>CBDDLB010000004.1:0-1370000 GCA_965230435.1 Bacteroidales bacterium | reverse complement strand
CGCTTTCCAGACGGCCTCCACTTCGCATCGCTCGGATCATGGCAGCCCTACAACCCCGCAGGTGCCGGAACACCTGCGGTTTGGGCTGTTCCCGCTTCGCTCGCCGCTACTAAGGGAATCACTTTTGTTTTCTTTTCCTCCGGTTACTTAGATGTTTCAGTTCTCCGGGTTGGCCTCCATATAGGATGCCATGCCTTCAGCATGGCGGGTTGTCCCATTCGGAGATCCACGGGTCAAGGGCCATTTGCGCCTTACCGTGGCTTATCGCAGCTTGTCACGTCCTTCATCGCCTCCGGGAGCCCAGGCATCCGCCGTACGCCCTTGTTCGCTTCTTTGCAATCATATATTGCCTCTTCTTACTCGTTTTCTCTTGCCTGTCGTGTCAATGAACTCTTGTGCCCCTTATTATGTATATGCTTCCATATACAGGGCCGTGTGGAGGATATCGGAGTCGAACCGATGACCCCCTGCGTGCAAGGCAGGTGCTCTGAGCCAACTGAGCTAATCCCCCTCAAGTCCGTAAATATATATACGGGCGTAGTTCCGCCCAGACTTGAACTGGGGACCTCTACATTATCAGTGTAGCGCTCTAACCAGCTGAGCTACGGAACTCTATCCTGCCCAGATCATGGAAAATACACAGAACGTCATAAGGACAGCGCCCTCCAGAAAGGAGGTGTTCCAGCCACACCTTCCGGTACGGCTACCTTGTTACGACTTAACCCCAGTTACCGGTCTTACCCTAGGCCGCCCCTTGCGGCAGCGGACTTCAGGCACCCCCGGCTCCCATGGTTTGACGGGCGGTGTGTACAAGGCCCGGGAACGTATTCACCGCGCCATGGCTGATGCGCGATTACTAGCGAATCCAGCTTCACGGAGTCGGGTTGCAGACTCCGATCCGAACTTGGACCGGGTTTCGGGATCCGCGCCCTGTTGCCAGGTGGCTGCCCTCTGTACCGGCCATTGTAACACGTGTGTAGCCCCGGGCGTAAGGGCCGTGCTGATTTGACGTCATCCCCGCCTTCCTCTCACCTTACGGTGGCAGTCCCGCCAGAGTCCCCGCCTTCACGCGCTGGCAACTGACGGTAGGGGTTGCGCTCGTTATGGGACTTAACCCGACACCTCACGGCACGAGCTGACGACAACCATGCAGCACCTTGGTACACGCCCCGAAGGGAGGGCACATCTCTGCGCCGGCCGTGCACCATTTAAGCCCGGGTAAGGTTCCTCGCGTATCATCGAATTAAACCACATGTTCCTCCGCTTGTGCGGGCCCCCGTCAATTCCTTTGAGTTTCACCGTTGCCGGCGTACTCCCCAGGTGGATAACTTAATGCTTTCGCTCAGTCACGGACTGTGTGCCGCCCATAACCAGTTATCATCGTTTACGGCGTGGACTACCAGGGTATCTAATCCTGTTCGCTACCCACGCTTTCGTACATCAGCGTCAGTGAGTGCCTGGTAAGCTGCCTTCGCTATCGGTGTTCTATGTGGTATCTATGCATTTCACCGCTACTCCACATGTTCCGCCTACCCCGTCACTACTCAAGCCTGCCAGTTCCAAGGGCAGTCCGATGGTTGAGCCACCGGATTTCACCCCTGGCTTAACGGGCCGCCTACGTACCCTTTAAACCTAATAAATCCGGATAACGCTCGCATCCTCCGTATTACCGCGGCTGCTGGCACGGAGTTAGCCGATGCTTATTCGTACGGTACCTGCAGGTGCCCACACGTGGGCACTTTTATCCCCGTACAAAAGCAGTTTACGACCCGTAGGGCCTTAATCCTGCACGCGGCATGGCTGGTTCAGGCTCTCACCCATTGACCAATATTCCTCACTGCTGCCTCCCGTAGGAGTCTGGTCCGTGTCTCAGTACCAGTGTGGGGGGCCTTCCTTGCAGAACCCCTAGACATCGTTGCCATGGTGGGCCGTTACCCCGCCATCCAGCTAATGTCACGCATGCCCATCGTACACCGGTAAACCTTTAACATGACCCCCAGGAAGGGGAAACGTATTATGGGGTATTAATCCGGTTTTCACCGGCCTGTCCCCCTGTGTACGGTAGGTTGCATACGCGTTACTCACCCGTGCGCCGGTCGTCAGCGGCCGAAGCCCTGTTACCCCTCGGCTTGCATGTGTTAGGCCTGCCGCTAGCGTTCATCCTGAGCCAGGATCAAACTCTTCATTGTATAAAATATACTTTTTCTGTTCTTTCCGGGCTGCTTCCCTTATTTATATTACGCTCTGTGTTTCCATATCTGTTAAAGAACTTCCTGCACCCTAAAGTGCAAATGCGGACGCGGTTTTTATGCCGTTGCCCCCTGTACTGTTTTTCCTTCTTTTATGACCGCCCCGGCGTCCCCGAAAGCGGGTGCAAAGGTAAGGTTTTTATTTCCGGAAACGCAAACTTTTTTTTGATTTTTTTCCTTCTGAAAAACAGAAAAAAAATCTTCTGGCAACGTTTTTGCCAGTCCTGTTTCCTGCCCCAGGGCAACCCCTGAAAGCGGATGCAAAGTTAAGCTTTTTTAAGCTTCGGTTCCAAATCTTTTTCTGATTTTTTTTGAACCGTTCCTGCTCCCCTCCGGTCTTCGGGCATGTGCCGTAATGACTCAGTTTATCAGCGTTTTATGATTGCGTCCAGTACCTCAATGTGCGCTGCCCTCTCTCCGAAAGCGGGTGCAAAGATAACGGTTTATTTTCCGTTTATGCAAGGCTTGTTCTGAAGTTTTCTGAAAGAAAATTGTAAGTGGTTGATATGGTGATTTTTCTATTTTGGAAAAAGTTAAAAACTATCGGTTGGGGGGCTTGAGGGTACTGTGTTATTATGAATGATCAATAGGTCATGCCTACGGCATTCTCCCGGTCTTCTGATTTTTACCTGCGGTTTCCACCTCAGGCTACCGGTAGGGCGTCCCGATGGGACTCTTTTGGGGGCTCGTTTTGAAGCCGACTGTACTTATCTGGGGACTACACACAAGTCATATCTGCAAACTGGCCTGTGTTCTTTGGAAAAGCCTGGGCGGGGCTGCTGTCCGGATATGTTTTGGGGAGGAGGGATAGGTTCCGGGCTGGCAGGGACAGGGCTCTTCTGGTTAGTGGCGGCGTTTTGGAAATAGCCGCGACTGGAGCGGAAAGCCCACAGCTACGGGCGCGTGTGATGCACGGCGGGGCGGGGCTGACGATAGGAAGACACCGCGCCGGCGATGCAGAACCGCGCACGGGGCGAGGACTTGCAGCGGAAGGCGCGACTGGGATAGGGAAAGGGGGAACGCTGGGCTTCTAAAAATTAAAATTGAAAAGGGAGGGGGTATTTTGCTTTGTTCCTTTTTGTATGTGGGGATATTGAGGGAGGGGAGAATGGCCATACTTTAATAGTATGGCCATTGGGTTGTATATGTCTTTAAATGTCTGCTTTTGTTTCTTTAGCGTCGAGATTTCTGATGACGTTGCCATAAACGATGAGTGCAATTGCTGAAACCGTGGCTATGGCTGCAAAGAAATACCAAATGTAATGTGCATTGGCTGCTGCTGCTTCCCATGCTTCGTGTGTTGGGAATTTTCGCGGGTCTGGACAATAGTTGTCTAAAAGGTAACCCGAGAGTCCGAAACCTAGTATGGAGCTTATGAATGAGTGCAGGTGTGAAAAGCCTAGGTAAAGACCTTCTTCGCCTTTTGGTGCTTGTAGTGAGAAGAACTCTAGGAAACGTGGCGAGATGAAGGATTCCGCAAGTCCTTGGAATACGATACCGACGATCATCATAAAGGCTACTGGGTGCATCTGCATGAAGCCTAGATCGACATCGCCTGAAAGCCAGTTGCCTGATGCCATTGCCATTGCTGATATTGGCATGATGAACATTCCGACTGTCATTGAGAACAGTGCCGTGCGGCGTTTCATTAGTGATGTGACAAGTCCTACTGTTAGAACTACAACTAGTGGGTTTACGTTGGCGTACCATGATGGTGATGCGCCCTCGCCTGCCATACGGAGTACGTACTTAGGCATGGTTGCGTATAGCTGGTGCTGTACCATCCAGAAGCCTGTGATGATAAGTATAAGTGAGATCAGTCTTCCGTTGAACAGTACTTTTACTAACGCATTTGCAATTTCGGACATTGATTTGCCTTCGCCTGAACGTCTTCCGCTTTTGTAGAAGAAGAAGATAAGAAGAAGTGCCAGAAAGGTCATACCTGCCGAAAAGTAGTTCAGGTTGACTAGACCTAGATCTCCCATTGATTCGCGAAGTGGCTTTACGATGGTTTTTCCTGAGAAAGCACCGATGTTAACCATCATATAGAATATTGAGAAACCGCGTGCGCGTGTTGCTTCTGTTGTTTCTTTTGCTACTGTTCCTGTGATTACGGCTTTGATGAATGAACCGCCGACCATAATAATGAGCATTATTGGAACGATTGTCCAGCGAGCGTTGCTTTCTACTAGGCCGTGAAAAACTACTTTTCGTCCGTACTCGACTAATCCCTGCCCTTCGAGCATTGCTGGGAAAATGGCTAGCCCTGCATAACCTATACTTAAGAGCCCGAATGCTAACATGAGTGAGTTTCGAAAACCGATTTTGTCGGCCACAGCTCCTGCGAAAGTTGGTAATAGGTAAAGTCCTCCTGAGAAAAGACCGGAAATCATCGCGGCCTGAACATCGCTAAAGCCTAGTATACGCGATAAGTAAAGTGTGATAACGATAAAGACGCCGTAGTATGCCGCCCGCTCCAACAGTTCCACTGTATTGGCAATCCAGAATGCTTTTGGAAAACCGAATACATTGGAACTTTGTGTTTTTGTTTCCATAAATGTGTATGTTACGTTTCTTTTAAGAAAGCGCAAAAATAAAAGTTTGGGGAAATCTAGACTATTATTTTAACTGTTTCGCAACAAGTATTTTGCAGGTGGGAGTTGTGGTTGGAAATCTTTTCTAAGAGTTTGGAGTTTTCTCTTCGTTTGTTGACTGGTTGTTTTTTATATTAATGTGGGGGTGATTATTGGTCATCAGTCATTCGTATTTTAGAGAAGGCTCTATTATAGGAAATTGTGAGTGCTGTATCAATTCGGATTGCATAACTTTTGCTCGAAAGTATTTTAACTTCGCAAATAATCATCTTATTATAAGCGCATTACCTTCAATCCTTTTCTTGATAAAAAAGAAGCAAAAAATCAAGGCTCGAATCTTTTCTTAACGCCGAAACGACTATCGAATAGCTAAACGAAAATAACTCGCTCATGGTCTGTGCTTGTGGTGAGAGTGTCACTGATTTTACTGTGTGGTGAGAAAAGGATTACTGCACTGCTCGGACAAATTTTCGTTTTTAACGCTATTCGACAGCCGTTTCGGCTAAAAAGATTAAGGCCGGAGGCTGGCGCGAGCTCAGTGATAATGAGTATAACATCTGGCAATTCTCTCAACAAACGGGAACTCTCCAGACCAAAGTTCTTAAAGCTAAAAGCTTTTCTACCATAATTTCCTTTGATAGAATCTCAGGTAAAAGACAATTGCAAAGTTGGGAAACCACTATTTTTAATAGTTGTCTTGATTTCAGAATGTTAAATAGCAAAGTTTGATTTCGTGAAGTCATACCTACTATTGTGAAAGAACGGCCTAATGACCGTTCCTTCGGTATATTTCATTTATTGTTGCCAAACTGCTTCCCCTGCGATGTATGTGGCTTGGGGTTTTAGGTTTGGTATGTTTTTCAATTCTTCGGTCATGATGTCTTTGTCGAAGATTACGAAATCTGCCCATTTGCCAGCTTCTAAAGAACCTTTTTCGTTTTCTTCGAATGCTGCTTTTGCTGCCCAGATCGTCATTCCACGCAGTGCTTGTTCACGTGATAATGCATTTTCTGTTTGCCAACCTTTTACTGGATGTCCTTCTAGATCCTTTCGTGCGGTGGCT
Organism: Bacteroidales bacterium; assembly: GCA_965230435.1. Lineage (GTDB taxonomy): Bacteria > Bacteroidota > Bacteroidia > Bacteroidales > JBDKHP01 > JBDKHP01. The sequence continues at coordinate 1,364,094 of CBDDLB010000004.1, read as the reverse complement.
GCATAAAAGCCATAAAGAGGGTTTATGCTCTCGACTGGGAAATCGCTGCCTAATGGCAACCATTTGTTTTCGCCCAAGAGCTGGCGATATGCGTATGCTCCTTTTACACGGATTGAACCTAGGCGATCTTCTGCCCATGTCATATCTGATGTTGCATGTGTGGGCTGCACTGAGGGTACAATTGCATAATTACCGAAAAGCATGAAGTCAGCCTGATGGAGTACCTGAGCATGTTCTATACGCCAGCGGTGATCCCAAGCGCTATCGAGCAGTTCTGCGTAGAGGTTTAGTACCATTCGGTTTGCTGAATCTCCTATGGCGTGTGTACAGGCTTGATATCCGTTCTTCTTACAGATTACGTAAACCTCTCTTAAACGGTCTTCGCCTGTAACGAGAAGTCCATTGGTGTGTTGAGCGTCTTGATATGGATCTATTAGCTTTGCACCGCGCGATCCTAATGCTCCATCGGCATATAGTTTTACTGAACGTACGTTTAGGTGATCGGTTTTGTAAATGCCTTTCTTTAGATAGTGAATGAAATTCTCTGTAGATGGAGTTAACATTGCATAAATGCGCATCTTGAGTTTTTCTTTTTGCTGCAATTTATCAATTAGCTGCACGGTTTCTTTTTCTAGTCCTACGTCTTGAACTGAGGTTAGGCCTACTTTGAAGCAATTTGCCTGCGCAGCCAAGAGTGCATTTTCCCGCTCTTCTTCTATTGGTGCTGGGATTATTTTCGAAACCAAATCTTTCGCATTGTCAATAAGTACTCCTGTTGGTTTTGCGTCTTTTAGTATGATTTCGCCTCCTTCTACTTTTGTTGCGTTTAGAATACCTGCCAATCTTAATGCTGCTGTATTGGCAATAGCTGCGTGACCGTCTATTCGTGTGATATAAACTGGCTTTTTAGGGAAAGCCTTGTCTAGAAGTTCGTTCGTTGGAAATTCTTTTACCTTCCAATCGTTCTGATCCCATCCCCTACCCTGAATCCATTGGCTTGGAAATTTTTCCTGATGTTTCTTCAGACGCTCAACTACTTCTTCGAATGACTTTGTTCCTTCAAGATCGGCATGGCGCAAACTGAGTCCATAACCATAAAAATGACAGTGGGCATCTATAAAACCCGGGTAAACAAACTTTCCGCTTAAATCGACATGGTTCTTGGTTGAATAACGATCCTTGATTTCGTTGTGTCCACCTATGGCTACTATTTTTCCATCAGTAATAGCCATAGCTTCGGCTTTGGAAAAAGCAGAATCGACAGTGTAAAATTCAGCCCCCCAGTAAATGCTATCCACTTTCTGCTTGGGCTGACAGGAAAACATAAAAACAGTAATTAACAAAAGGAAAACGTTTTTTCTCATTACGATAGTTTTTGGTTTATTTCTGGCCACTTACTTATTAGGCTTAAAGTTAGGATTTTCGAGGGATAAGAAAAAGTAAGTTTGATGTGTTTGGTTATTGGTTGGTTGTTAGCTTTCTGGTGTATTGATATTGTTTTAGCTGACATTGAAAAAGTGTTTTTGCTACTCCAGAATAAGTGGGGGCTCTATTGAAGGAAATTTTGGGTGCTATTTATAATAACAATCACGATATCAACATTGTATTCAATATTTTTATCTCCCCCTTTTTTCTTGATAAAAAAGGGGCAAAAAATCAAGGCTCGAATCTTTTCTTAACGCCGAAACGACTATCGAATAGCTAAACGAAAATAACTCGCCCGTGGCCTGTACTTGTAGTGAGGCTGTCTCTGATTTTACTATGTGATCAAATAAGACTTACTGCGCAGCTCAGACAAATTTTCGTTTTAGAGGTGTTTACTTAGAAACAATTATATTTGCATGAAATAAAAACAATTATGCAAGAATTTCACGGAGAAGATCTCATAAAGTTCATAGAACGTTTTCCAGACGACAATAGCTGCTATCTTTATCTGTCTGAAATCAAGTGGACTAACGGTTATAAATGTAAAAAGTGCGGTCATACACACTACAGTAGCGGAAAAAAACATGAACGTACCTGTACCCTTTGTAAACACAGGGAAAGTACAACGGCAGGCACTCTTTTCCACAAGTTGAAATTCGGCATCCGCAAAGCTTTCCTGATCTGTTTTGAGCTCAGTGCCACGACCAAAGGGATGTCCTCCTCCCAGCTTTCGGAACGTTACGGCATCTCAAGGAAAACAGCCTGGGCATTCAGCCATAAAGTCAGGCTGGCAATGGAGAGTCAAGGAGATCAGCCGGTTGAAGGGACAGTCCATGTGGACGAGTTTGTTTTCGGTGGCAAAGAGAACGGCAAACAGGGGCGCAGTTATGATACAAAAAAGAAAAAAGTGGTCTGTGCCGTGGAACTTGATGACAAACAGCAGATTAAAAGGGTGTATTCACAGAAGATCGAAGATTTTTCTTCCAAATCTCTGCGGGGGATTTTTGAAAAACATATCAGCAGGCAGGCCCAGGTGGTCACTGATGAGTGGAGGGGCTACAGACCGGTCGCTAAAGATTATAATATTGAGCAGATACCCAGTAGGAAAGGGAAGAATTTCATGCAGCTGCACAATGTGATACATCAGATCAAAAGCTGGATCAGGACGAATTTTTCCTGGATCGCACCAAAACACACCGATAAATATTTAGCTGAATATTCTTTTAGGATCAACAGATCTATTTTCAAGGGCTCTATATTTCATAAGCTCATTGAACGTATGACAAATAGACCTCCTGTGAAATTTATTGACATAGTGGATTGTACTTAAATAAACACCTCTATTTCGTTTTTAACGCTATTCGACAGCCGTTTCGGCTAAAAAGATTAAGGCCGAAGGCTGACGCGGGCTCACTGATAATGAAAGATATACTTATCTGTCTGACTTCTCAAACTCTGGTTGTTCTTAATACTAAAGACTTTTCTATCCACAACTTCTTTTAATAGAGCCACTAGTGTTAATTTCTAGTTATTGATGATTAAGCTGAAACTGCAATGTTCCATACACGAAAACGGATGAAAACATTAAACACCTATTGATTTAAAAATTACAAAGGCTCTTCTTAACTTCTTCTAAGTAACAAGTGTTCAAGGAAAAGGAGAAATGAATGAATTGATCGATTTTTCGCGCTCATGACATCGGTAAAAAAGAAATAAACGGAATACAATAAAAAATCACGGCTTCGACATAATAGAGAAAGTTGGCTCTGAGTTGGTTCTCCTTTAATTTTGTATTTATGCAAACTAGCAGAAAAAGGATTTATCATTATTACTTTTTCTACATGAGACACATGTAAATACTAACTGAAAATTTTCTCGAATGAAACAAGTTCTAAACCGAACATCTATTTGGAAAAAAGCCCTAATTATCTCCCTAGTACTGACTAGTTTCAGCTGTGCACAACAGCAAAAAAACAGCACCGTCGCTACCTCAAAAATGGATTACACGGAATTGGTGAATCCTCTTATGGGTACTGACTCTAAGTTTTCGCTCTCGAACGGAAACACTTATCCAGCCATTGCCTTGCCTTGGGGAATGAACTTCTGGACTCCAATGACTGCTAATTTCGGCGACGGATGGACTTATAAATACGATGATAACAAAATAAAAGGCTTCAAACAGACCCACCAGCCTAGCCCTTGGATAAACGACTATGCAGCCTTTGCACTAATGGCGGTTACAGGCGAACCTAAATTCAGGGAAGAAGAACGTGCCTCGTGGTTTTCGCACAAAGCTGAAACTGTTAGGCCACATTATTATAGTGTATACCTTGCCGATTATGATACTAAAGTAGAACTTGCCCCAACGGAACGTGCTGCTGCATTTCGTTTTACTTTCCCTGAAAATGAGAACTCTTACATTGTATTAGATGCTTTCAAAAAAGGATCTCAGGTTAAGATTTATCCTAAAGAAAGAAAGATAACAGGTTATTGCAGAAACAACCATGGTGGTGTGCCTGATAATTTCCACAATTACTTTGTCGCAGTTTTTGACAAAGAATTTGAGTTGGCTCAAACTTGGAGCGACAGTACGCTTTCTGCCAAAGGTGTTCTTGAAAAAGAAGGTGACCATGTTGGTGCAATCGTGAAGTTCAAAACACAAAAAGGAGAGGTTGTTAATGTAAAAGTGGCTTCTTCATTTATCAGTCCTGAGCAAGCAGAACTGAATCTTTCGCGCGAAATTGGAGACAAGACTTTTGATCAGATAAAAAAGGAAGGTCATGATAGATGGAACAAAGAGCTTGGAAGGATAGCTGTAGAAGGCGACGACATGGAGCAAGTGAAAACTTTCTACTCGACACTTTACCGAGTTTTGTTGTTCCCACGAATGTTTCATGAGATTGATAAGGATGAGCAAGTCGTACACTACAGTCCTTATAATGGGAAAGTACTACCGGGCTACATGTTTACCGATAATGGTTTCTGGGATACTTTCCGTGCTGTTTTCCCATTCTTCACGCTGATGTATCCTGAGCAGAACAGCAAAATTATGCAGGGGCTTGTGAACACATACAAAGAAAGCGGATGGTTGCCAGAATGGGCAAGTCCGGGACACCGTGGTTGTATGATCGGTTCGAACTCAGCTTCTTTGATTGCAGATGCTTATCTGAAAGGTATAAAAGGCTATGATATTGAAATTCTATATGAAGCTATCCTGAAAAACACAAATGCAGTACACCCGAAGATTAATTCGGTTGGTCGCTACGGACATCAGTATTACAACAAGCTTGGCTACATTCCGTACGATGTGAAAATACATGAGAACACTGCACGTACTCTTGAATATGCCTACAACGATTTTTGTATTCTAAAGCTGGCTGAAGAGCTAAAACGCCCGAAAGAAGAAATTGAACTCTTTACGAAAAGAGCCAACAACTACAAGAATGTGTTCGATAAAGAAACTGGTTGGATGCGCGGCCGTAACGAGGACGGAACTTTCCAAAAGCCTTTCTCGCCATTTAAGTGGGGCGATGCATTTACCGAAGGCAACAGCTTGCACTACACTTGGAGCGTTTTCCACGATATCAACGGACTGATGACATTGATGGGCGGCAAAGAAAACTTCGTTCAACGCTTGGACACTATTTTTGAGCTTCCACCAATTTTCGACGATTCATATTATGGCTTCCCAATACACGAAATCCGCGAAATGCAGATTGTGAACATGGGTAACTACGCTCACGGAAACCAACCAATTCAACATATGTTGTACCTCTACAACTATGCTGGCGAACCATGGAAAACACAGGAAAAAGTACGCGAGGTGCTTACTAAACTCTACACTCCTGCTCCTGATGGTTATTGTGGCGACGAGGACAATGGGCAAACTTCGGCTTGGTATGTTTTCAGTGCATTGGGATTCTACCCTGTTTGCCCTGGAACTGACCAATATGTAATGGGAGCACCGCTTTTCAAAAAAGCAACGATACAACTCGAAAATGGAAAAACGCTAGTGCTAGAAGCACCTAAGAACTCTAAAGAAAACATATACATCGACGAAGTTGTGAAAGATGGAGCGAAAATAACGCGAAACTATTTTACGCATAGCGAACTTCAAGAAGGAGGTAAAATCAGCTTCGGGATGTCGAACAAGGCTAATAAAAAAAGAGGAACGGAAACCAGCTCATTCCCATACTCTTTGTCAGCAAAATAATTCGAATTGGGTTTTGATGATTAGGCTGGAACCAGATTTTTTGGTTTCAGCCTTTAAGAAAACCCTTCTTTTAGAAACATTGAAGTACTAAAATCCATTTTTGGTTTAGTACGATTTTGACTGATAATTAAATTTAATAAAAGTATAGTGGACTTTTATTTTGAAATATTATGTCCACAACCTTAAAAACCCTAAAATGGCAATACGTCAGACAATCTTAATTATCGCATTATCTATACTTATTTCTTCCTGTAGTAAGAAACCAGAACGCAAAATAGACTTCGCCGATCCGATGATTGGAACAGGTGCGCATGGTCACACTTTTCCCGGGGCAACAACTCCATTCGGTATGGTACAGCTTAGCCCTTCAAACGGCTTCAAAGCATGGGACTGGTGCGCTGGCTATCACTACTCCGATAGTATTCTGAAAGGTTTTGCCCACAACCACATAAGCGGCGCTGGACTTTCTGGCTTGGGCGATTTCCTGTTTATGCCTACGCATGGCGAACTGAAAGTGCAAGCAGGAACAGAAGAAGATCCAGAGAGTGGATTCCGCTCGCGCTTTTCCCACAAACGCGAAAAGGCATCGCCCGGTTATTATTCGGTTATGCTCGATGATTACGACATACAAGTAGAACTAACAGCTACGCCGCGCGTTGGTGTTCACAGGTATACTTGCGAAAAAGAAGGTAAACTGAATGTTATTGTAGACCCAACGCACAACATATCGGAGCGTATGTTTGATGCTGGTGTAGAGATTATTTCCGACACTGAAATCCGAGGCTATAAAACGTCTAATGGTGAGGCAGGAAAACGCACTAGTTATTTCCATGCAAAATTCTCGCTGCCATTTACTGAATTTGGTATTGCCGAAAACGACATCGTTCTTTCTTCAAAAAAATCAGGCAGTGGTCTTAAGACCAAATCATTTGTCCGTTTTGATGTTAAAAAGGGACAAAAACTAGAAGTTAAAGTTGCCTTGTCGTATGTAAGTTACGAAGGCGCGAAGAAAAACCTACAGGCCGAAGCTGCCAACAAAAATTTTGATCAAGTTTTAACAGAAGCACAAAACCTTTGGGAAGAAAAGCTTAGTAAAATAGATGTTTCAACAGATGATATTGCCGACAAACGCACATTCTACTCAGGAATGTACCACGCTTATATTTCACCTAACCTGATCTCGGATGTAGATGGAAAATACGTGATCGAAGGCAAACAATATCATTCTTCTTTCCCTCATTATTCAAATTTTTCTACTTGGGATACCTACCGCGCTTTGCATCCATTGTTCACAATTATTGAACATAAAGCAACTGCCGATTTTGTGAATTCATTGGCCAGCCGTCATCATGTTTCGAAAGTTGGTCTTCCGATTTGGGAACTTCTTGGACATGACAATGCCTGCATGATCGGTTACAATGCAGTGTCGCCAATGGCCGAAGCTGTGCTGAAGAATATTGAAGGTGTTCAGGTTGAAAGAGTATACGACGCCATCCGTGCCACTGCTCTTTCTACCGAGAAACATTCGCCTAACTACGACAAAAACGGTATGGAAGAATACCTAAAGCTTGGTTATATAACTTCGAGAATTGGGTGTTCGGTTTCGAAAACTACAGAACAGAACTACTATGATTGGAGCATAAGCAAAGTTGCAGAAATGCTCAATAAAAAAGAAGACGCAGATTTCTTTAAAGAAAGAAGCACAGGATATCGTAGTATGTATAACTCAAAGGAAAAATTTCTTTATCCGAAACGTGCGACAGGCGAATGGGAAATGATGAGCATGTCGACTTGGGACGACCTTAAACGTAACTACATATCGGGGAACATCTGGGGATATTCTACCTATGTGCCTCACGACATGGAAAGCCTAATTGAAATGATAGGCGGCAAAGAGGCTTACAACGCTTGGTTGGATGGGATTTTTAACGACACTACAGCAATCGGCGGACATCGGCACGTAGACATTTCTGGATTTATCGGAAAATACGGACACGGTGATGAACCATCGCAGCATATGCCTTATTTATACAACTACTCGGGACAGCCTTGGAAAACACAAGCTCTGATTCCTCAGGTAATTAATTTATTCTATAATGATACTCCCGAAGGTCTTATTAACAACGAAGATTTGGGACAGATGTCGGCTTGGTACATCTTCAGTTCATTGGGCTTTTATCCTGTAAATCCAGCTAGTCAGACTTACATTATCGGTTCTCCGTTCTTCAAGCAATCGAGCATTCAGCTTGAAAGTGGAAAGACATTTACTGTCGTTGCAAATGGTGTTTCGGACGAAAACATCTACATCCAATCGGCCAAGCTGAACGGAAAAGAATACACAAAGTCGTACATCACGCACCAACAATTGATGGCAGGCGGAAAGCTTGAGTTTGAAATGGGCAGTACTCCAAACAAAAGCTGGGGTGTGAACGATGAAGATTTACCTGCTTCGAAAGTTGATATCCCAATTGATACTTCAGTTGTTAACAGTAAAATGACATTTGCACCTTTCGATCCTAACAACGTGCCGATATTCGACGGACAACGCACAATTGAACTGCAATGCAAAACTCCGAACGCGAAGATCTTTTATACACTCAACGGAGAAACGCCAACACAGAAAAGCAAACAATATTCGTCGCCTATTAACATCAAGGCGAACACTGTGCTAAAAGCCATTGCCTACTCTGAAGAAAAAGGAGAAAGCTTAATGTTCGAACGCGAATACTTGGAAGGAAAAACTTTCGATGCGAAAAAGTTAACTCTTGAACATAATGCTACTGGCTATGGTGCTGACAATGGTAGTCAACTTATGGACTTGGAAGTATCATCTACCAACTATGCCGATGGTAAATGGACAGGATGGAACGGAAAAGATATGATTGCGACCTTGGATCTTGGGAAAAATCAGCAATTCAAAAACGTTAGCGTTGGATACCTTACTTATCCTGGGGTTTGGATTTTCCCTCCTAAAGCGATCGAGGTTTATGTATCGGAGGATGGTAAAGAATATTCGAAGGTTGCTGAAGAGAAGATTTTTATTGATGAAAATCATCCTAAAGAGCCCTTTGTTACCCGGAACATTCTTTCGATGAAAAATAGCGGTGGACGTTACCTGAAGGTTATTGCCCGAAATATGATGGCTATGCCTGAATGGCATGGGTCTTCTGGGCATAAGCCTTGGATATTTATTGATGAGATTCTTGTGAATTAACGAACCATATGTACACTCATTTTTATAACGAAACATCAAGTAATCTAACTCCCCTCTTCTTTGAGGAGGGGGCGGGGGTGGTGTTATTTTAGACAAAAGGTAATAACACAGTATTATTGAACCACCCCTACCCCCTCCTTGGAAAAAGGCGGGGAATTGAAAAGCTTCGCTTTTCTATAGAAACCGAGGTTTTCGCTCTAAACAGTGTTCAATTGAAGAGGTACTATTTAAATAAAGATTTTTCGATCGCCTGAAACAATGAAAAAGATACTGATTAATATATTAATTCTGTGGGGGATTCTGAATGCAGGTTTTGCACAGGATTACACTCAATACGTAAATTCGTTTGTTGGTTCTACGAATTTCGGTACTACCAACCCTGGGGCCGTTGTGCCTCAGGGGATGGTTTCGGTTGTGCCGTTCAATGTGACAGGTTCCGACATTAATAAATGGGACAAAGATGCGCGTTGGTGGTCTACACCGTATTCTTGGGACAATACTTTTCTTACTGGTTTTTCGCATGTGAATTTGAGTGGGGTTGGTTGTCCTGAGCTTGGGGTTGTTATTGCTATGCCCACAACTGGGAAAGTGAATGCCGACCTGAAACAGTACGGATCGAAAATGAGTAAACAGACAGCTAAGCCCGGCTATTATAGCTGTCATTTGGATAAGTATGGAATTAAGGCTGAAGTAACCGCAACGCCACGAACTGGACTGAGCAGCTTCTCTTTTCCCGAAGGACAATCAAACATCCTCATCGACCTTGGTAATGGTCTGACCAATGAAACGGGAGCGTTTATCAACATTGTTAATAACTCCGAAGTTGAAGGCTACCGAATGACAGGAACGTTCTGTTATGCTGGTGAGTCTGAGCGTCCAGTGTTTTTTGTTGCCAGATTTAGCAAACCTGCAAAATCATTTGGGGCTTGGAAGAAGATGCCGACTATGAAGGCTGAAAGTGCTTGGTCGTCTACTAGTGGGAAGTTTAAATATTACGAAGGTTTTACTCAGCCAATTGCAGGTGATAGCATTGGAGCTTATTTCAGTTTCGACACCAAGAAGAATGAAAAGGTGTTGGTTAAAGTAGGCATCTCGTACGTTAGTATCGAAAATGCTCGAGAAAATCTTAATGCAGAACAACCAGATTTCGATTTTGAAAAAACTAAAACGGCTGCCTCGAAAGCATGGGCAGATCGTCTATCGAAGATAAAAGTAGAAGGTGGAACAGAGGATCAAAAGACGATGTTCTACACTGCACTGTACCACATGCACATTCACCCGAACATTATTAATGATGTGAATGGGCAGTATCCTAAAATGGAATCGTTCGAAGTGGGTCGGGTTGAAAAAGGAAACCGCTACACAGTTTTCTCCCTTTGGGATACTTACCGCAATTACCACCCGTTGATGAGCTTGGTTTATCCTGAATTACAGCTCGACATGGTGCGTTCTATGATCGGGATGTACGAGGAAAGTGGTTGGTTGCCAAAATGGGAACTCAATGGCAAGGAGACTTACACCATGAATGGCGATCCTGCTTTTCCTGTAATCGTGGATACTTATCTGCGTGGTCTGCGTGATTTTGATGTTGAAAAGGCTTTCGAAGCGATGATGAAGCATGCCACTACGGCTGGGAAAGACAACAAAATCAGGCCTGATCATGATTTCTACATCGAAAACGGCTACATGCCTTTGTTGAAGGATTTCGATAATTCTACTTCTGTTGCTCTTGAATATTACATTGCCGATTGGAATTTGGCTCAGATGGCTAAAGCGCTGGGCAAAAACGATATCTACAAACGCTTCAGCAAACAGGCTCTTGGCTACAAGCACTACTTCGATAAGAAAGAGTTTAAAATGCTACGTCCTAAACTGGCCGACGGGACTTTCTTGAAAGACTTCGATCCGATGCAGGGCGAGAACTTTGCTCCTGTTCATGGCTTTCACGAAGGTACGGCTTGGCAATATACGTTTGGTGTTCCTCACGACATTAAGGGATTGATTGGTTTGATGGGCGGTAAAAAGAAGTTCGTGCAAAAGCTACAGCATGTTTTTGACAAGCAGCTTTTCGACATGGCCAATGAGCCTGACATGCATTACCCTTACCTGTTCAATTATGTTCGTGGCGAGGAATGGCGTACTCAAAAAGAGGTTAGCCGATTGATTGAAACTTATTTTAAAAACACCCCTGACGGCATTGCTGGCAATGATGATTGTGGAACTATGAGTGCTTGGTTGGCTTTTAGCATGATGGGGATTTATCCTGTTTGCCCTGGGGATATGGAGTTTGCTGTTTCTCGGCCTGTTTTTGATAAGGTTAGTATTTCCTTGGATAGGCGGTATTATAAAGGGGATGTCTTTACTATTTCAAAAGAAGGTGATGGTTTTATTAAGGATGTTTTGGTTAATGGGCGTGAGAAATCTACGTTTTTTATCGACCATGAGGAAATTGTGAATGGTGGAGAGTTGATTTTGAAAGGGTCTGGGGAGGATTAACCACAGAGTATCACTGAGTTCTTCACAGAGTTGCTTGGAGTTTTTTGTACTGAAGAGTTCACAGGATTTGTAATGATAAAAGAAACTGAAGGTTTCTTAAGAAAAGCTAGGCTTTTCAGCTCCCCTCCTTTTTGCAAGGAGGGGATTAGGGGTGGTTCGATAATACTTGATTTTTTAGAGAACACCACCCCCGCCCCCTCCTCTGAGAGGAGGGGAGTTAAGTTACTGATGGTTTCATGAAAGGTTGAGACCTATATATCAAGGTTTCTGGCCTATATAGATAGAGGAATTGACTTTGCATAAAAGGCCATGCCTACGGCATTCTGCTTATGATCTGTATGTTCTCCTGTGGTTTCCACCACAGGCTACCAATATGTCATCCCTACGGGATTTTGGTGATATGCAAAGCTAAGTCATGTCTTTATAAGGGAATTATAAATTATTAATTGGCTGACGCCTGAAAACCAGTACATAGCCAAACTAACATCGTCAATTATTAATTTTATTATCCCTAATGAATATAAAAGCTACAGGCTGAAAGTCTGTGCTACATGCCAGACAAAAGAAATTTTGAAAAATGAATAGGACAGATTTTGAAATAGAAATATGCGCAGGTAATCTGCTCTCTGTGATTGAGGCCGCTAAAGGAGGAGCCGACAGGGTGGAGCTTTGCGAAAACTTACATGAAGGTGGTACTACGCCTTCGATTGGAACAATTAAGGTATCGAAAGAGATCAGCAACATTGATGTGTTTACGATGATCCGTCCACGGGGAGGGAACTTTGTTTACAATCAGACTGAGTTTGATGTTATGCTTCATGATGTGAAGAGTGCTGTTGAGGTTGGTGTTGATGGTATTGTGATTGGGTGTTTGAAAGAGGACGGCTCTGTTGATACTGAACAATGCAAACGCCTGATTGATGCTGCCAAGGGGCTTCCTGTTACGTTTCACCGTGCTTTCGATGTTACGGCCGACCCGTTCGGTGCAATTGATGAGTTGAAGAAGCTGGGGGTGCAACGTATTTTAACAGCTGGTCAGACCAATGAAGTTGTGGATGGGTTGGATATGATTAAGAAGCTTCATGAGTATGCTGGTGACGACATCAGAATAATGGCTGGTAGTGGTATCCGCGAGAATAATATTCAACAGATTGCTACGGCCAGTGGGATAAAGTCGTTTCATGCTTCTATGCGATCGGCTATTTCTATTTCTTCGGCTTATTCGTATAGCGCTGTGAGATTTAATTCTGGGATTAATATGCCTGAGAACTCTATGCAGGTTTCTAGCTCTACGCGTATTAAGACGCTTATTACTATGCTTGAGGAGCTTGCTGTTGGTTGTGAATTATAGTATTGGTAGAGACGCGCTAATAGCACGTCTGTACAGATTATGAATAGGCCGTTAGAAATTGTCGAAAACCATTTTCGCTGCAGTATAATCGGAGATTATGTGGAAAAAAAGAAATGTTAGTAAGGAAAGCTCGGATATAGAATGGAGAGGTAGAAATGTGAGTAGGAAAAATGCAAATGCGGCTTGGAAGGATAGTAGTGTTAATAAGCAAAGCACTAACACAACTTGGAAGGATAAATATTTTAGTTGGAAACGAACGGATTTTACTTAAAACGACATGTGCTTGGGCTGAGATCCCTTCTAAGGTTTGAAACCTTAGAAGGGATTATGATCCTCTGAATATTATAATTGATTACTGAATGTTTTATGAAAGCTTTAGGCAATTAGAGAATTGCTTTGCTTTTAAAATTGATGATGAAAGCGTAGTTGAAGTCTACGCTTAGCGGCAGTTGTGAGTCGTAAATAAAGCGTTTTTAGACCCGAAGGGTTTTGAAAACCCTTCGGGTCTAATTACTGGCGTTTGATTTTAAGTTTCACATAATTCATAATTAGTACCGAATAATTCCCTTAAAAACCCTAACAATAAATCGAACATGGCTCTAATTGATATTCTTATCATAGCATCTTATATCGTACTTACCATTTTTATTGGCTACTGGCTTTCGAAGCGGGCGTCGAAAAACATGAACAATTATTTCCTTGGTGGAAACACTATTCCGTGGTATATCCTTGGGGCTTCTAATGCATCGGGCATGTTCGACATTACGGGCACTATGTGGATGGTGACCATTTTGTTTGTTTATGGTGTGAAGAGTGCCTTTTTGCCTTGGCTCTGGCCTGTCTGGAATCAGGTTTTCTTGATGATGTTTCTTGCGGTGTGGCTGCGGCGGTCTAATGTGATGACGGGTGCTGAATGGTTAAAAACGCGCTTTGGAAATAACCGTGGTTCCGAGCTTTCGCATCTGGTTGTGGTGCTGTTTGCTATTGTTGCCGTTGTCGGCTTTATCACTTATGGTTTTAAAGGTGTTGGTAAATTTTCCGAGACATTCTTTACTTGGAATTTGGAAACCCACATTGGAGGCTTGACTATTGCTTCGGCGGATATGTACGCCATCATCATTATGGGGATAACGACGCTGTATGTTGTAAAAGGTGGTATGTACAGCGTGGTGTTTACCGAGGTGCTTCAGTTTTTTATTATGACGGTTGCCTGCTTTATTGTGGGTTACATTGCGATGACGATGGTGTCGGCCGAGCAGCTAAATGCGGTTGTTCCTGAGGGCTGGAAAAGTCTTGGCTTTGGTTGGAAACTGGACTTGGACTGGAGCAATATTCTTCCTTCTGTGAATAACAAGATTGATAAAGATGGCTACTCGTTTTTCTCTATCCTGATGGGGATGATGATATTCAAAGGTATACTTGTGAGTATCGCAGGGCCTGTTCCCGGTTACGACATGCAGCGTATTCTTGCTACTGAGACTGCACGCGATGCTGCTAAGATGAGCGGTGTGGTTTCTCTGTTTCTTTTTATTCCTCGCTACTTGATGATTGGTGGGCTGGCGATTATCGCGCTGGTTTATCTTCTGCCGCAGTTTCAGGCAATGGGCGATGAGCTTGATTTTGAGATGATACTTCCTTATGCCCTGAACAACTACATTCCTGTTGGTGCGAAGGGGCTGTTGCTTGCTGGTCTGGTGGCTGCTTTTATGTCGACTTTTGCGGCGAATGTGAATGCTGGGCCTGCCTACATTGTGAATGATATTTACAAGAAATTTATTAATCCGAATGCTTCTGACAAGAAATATGTTCGCCTGAGCTACATCGCTTCGTTTGCTGTTGTGGTGGTGGGTGTAATCTTTGGGCTGTTTGCCGAAAACATCGACAAGGTGCTGAACTGGATTGTTGGTGCGTTGTTCGGAGGTTACATTGCTGCTAACTTCTTGAAGTGGATCTGGTGGCGCTTTAATGGATATGGTTATTTCTGGGGAATGGTTTCGGGGCTTGTGGTGTCGGGTGTTATTCCTTTTATTTTCCCTGAGACACAGCCTATCTATGTTTTCCCGTTCACTTTCGCTTTCTCGTTGATTGTGTCTATTGTGGCGAGTTTGGCTACTCCTGCAGAACCTGACGAAATTCTGATCAGCTTCTATGAGAAAGTTCGCCCTTGGGGGTTTTGGAAGCCTGTTTATTTGAAGTTGAAAGAGCAGAAACCGTACGTGAAACCTAATAACGAGTTTGGGAAGGATATGTTGAACAGTGCTGTTGGTGTTGTTTGGCAGATGACTTTGATCACTATGCCGCTGTTTTTCATTATACGCGAAAACACTAACATGATTATTTCTGTTGTGGTGTTTGTTGCTACCAGTGTTTTCTTGAAGGTTAACTGGTATGATAAGTTGAGGGATACTCCTGATGAGTCTTTGGAGGAGAGTTATTCTGAGGAGAAAGTTAGTGTGGACTTGGTTGGTGAAAAAAAATAAGCGCCAACGGTGCGTAGTCATTAGCCCAGTGCGTTAGCGCTGGGATAGTAGACCATCTAAATGAGAGCGCCAACGGTGCGCAATCGGGATACACATCAATTGAATCGGATTTGACTGCGCACCTTTGGCGCTTGGTGATATATGGTGAATGATTATCATATCATAGGGCTTGCACCCTATGCTTAATGACTACGCACCTTTGGTGCTTGCTATTTAGTATATGCCGAACTGTGCCGTTAGTATTGTTTTGCTGATGAAGTCCTGAAAACGGAGGGTTGAAAGCCCATAACAATATAACGTAGGGCAACGCCTTATGAAGTAGGATTATCAAACGCAAAGCTCTGTAGGAGCGTAACATTTTTCGGAATAATTGTTTCGCTCTTTCAGAGCTAGAGCCAGCATGGAGATAAGGCGTAGGGCGTTGCCCTATGTTGTGTTGTGTCGGGCTTTCAGCCCTTTGTATGTTGATGATGGTTTTGTGTTTATGTGTAGCCAAAATCTAGGCTTAGCTGTGGATCTGATTGGTGAAAAGAATAAGCGCCAACGGTGCGTAGTCATTAGCCCAGTGCGTTAGCGCTGCGATAGTAGACCATCTAAACGGGAGCGCCAACGGTGCGCAATCGGTATACACATCAATTGAATCGGATTTGACTGCGCACCTTTGGTGCTTGGTGATATATGGTGAACAATTATCATATCATAGGGCTTGCACCCTATGCTTAATGACTACGCACCTTTGGTGCTTGCTGAACATTTTTACGAAATGGTTCAGGACTGATTGCTATTGGGCCCTCCTTTAGGAGGGCGGTGGGAGGCCATGAATGTAATGGAAAGCAATGCTGTTTTAAAAATAGCCGCGACTGAAGTGGAAAGCCCACAGGCACACGAGCCAGTGAAACACGGTGTGGCGGCTATGTAGCGAGAGCGGAATAGACCGCCACGCCGATGTTGAACGGCGCGGGGGACGAGGACTTGGAGCGGAAGGCGGGACGATGTCTCGGAATGAGAAACTGTTCTGCTCCTAAAAATAATAATGAGCTTAATTGATTTAACATTTTAAATAATTACGGATTTGTGACAGGTAGAGACGGAAGGAAAAATTGGGAGTGAGGCTTGTGCATGAAACCGACAAACGACTACTGACCGATGACCAAAAACACGACATCTGTGCTTAACACGAAAAAAGAGGGAACAGAAATGAATAGAACTCAGATACCTTGGGAGGAAAGGCCGGAAGGCTGTAATGATATAATGTGGCGTTATTCTAAGAATCCGGTGATTGACCGGTACCAGACGGCTACCTCGAACAGTATTTTTAACAGTGCGGTTGTGCCTTTTGAGGATGGGTATGCGGGGGTTTTCCGCTGCGATAATAAGGCTGTGCAGATGAATATTCATGCGGGGTTCAGTAAAAATGGTATCGACTGGGAGATTGAGGACGAGCCGATTGTATGGGGGGAAGGAAATACGGAGATGCTACACTCGGAATATAAGTACGACCCAAGGGTGACTTACATCGGCGACCGCTATTGGGTGACGTGGTGCAATGGTTATCATGGGCCTACGATCGGGATTGGGTATACGTTCGATTTTAAGAGGTTTCATCAGTGCGAGAATGCGTTTTTGCCTTTTAACCGTAATGGGGTGCTTTTTCCTGAAAAGATTGATGGTAAGTACTGCATGTTGAGCCGTCCGAGTGATAATGGTCATACTCCGTTTGGTGATATTTTCTTGAGCTATAGTCCTGATATGAAGTATTGGGGGGAGCACCGTTTGGTGATGAGTGTAGCAGATTTTAAAGACAGTGCTTGGCAGTGCATGAAAATTGGTGCTGGCTCTGTGCCAATTAAAACGGAGGACGGGTGGTTGATTTTTTATCATGGTGTAATTAATACTTGTAGTGGTTACCGATATTCGATGGGGGCTGCCCTACTCGACCTTGATCAGCCTGATAAGGTACTGTTCCGCTCGAAGCCTTATCTGCTTGCTCCTGCTGCTCCTTATGAACTGATGGGCGATGTTCCGAACGTGATCTTCCCATGTGCTGCGCTTACCGAGGGTGATAAGGTGGCGGTTTATTATGGTGCTGCTGATACTGTTACTGGGGTTGCTTTTGGGCGGATTTCTGAGATTATTGGTTTTTTGAGGGAGAATTCGCTGTGAAGGGAATTATGAGTTTTGAGTTATGAGTTTTGAGTTTTGAGTTATGAGTTATGAGTTATGAATTGGCTGACGCGTGCGAATTGAGGCTTGGTTGTTTTCGCGGTTGTGGGAAAGTCGCTGATGGTGTCAGGAAGGGTTCTGCATGTTGCGGAAAGGTTGCTGATGATGTCAGGAAGGGTTCTGCATGTTGCGGAAAGGTTGCTGACGGTTGCAGGAAGGTTTTCGCAGTTGCGGAATGGTCGCTGACGGTTGCAGGAAGGTTTTCGCGGTTGCGGAAAGGTTGCTGACGGTTGCAGGAAGGTTTTCGCGGTTGCGGAAAGGTTGCTGACGGTTGCAGGAAGGCTCTCGCACATTGCAGAACGGTTGCTGACGGTTGCAGGAAGGTTTTTGAATTGACAGAGAGTATGGTGTTCTGTTTTTGTATTGATTACCCCCTAAATCCCCCTAAAGTCCACATGATTTTAGGAATCAAACTTTGCAATATATAACTTGGGAATACACCCGAACCTGAGCAAAGGCCGGCAGTCCCACTGGGGTTAAGTTTACCCCTTCCTAAAGTTTGGTCTTAGGGCATGGTTAAAATTCTGATTGGTTGCAAAGACACCGTATAGTAGAGTAAATTTTTGTCGATGCCCTTCTTCGGGTTCACAAAAATTGATCTGATGGAAGAAAAAAGGCGAGTAAAAAAGGAAAAGGTAGTCTACAATAGCGGCCTACCTGTGCTTAACGCACATGCGGCAGGGATTGACGTGGGCGACACCAAGTACGACGTAGCGCTTTACGACCGTCGGGGGCGTCTTGTCACCCGTGAGTACGGAGCATTTACAGAAGATCTCTGTGCCCTTGCCGGGTGGCTTTCTCAAGAGAAGATCACCACGGTAGCAATAGAAAGTACAGGGGTTTATTGGCTGTGCCTATACGTGATGCTGGAAGAGGCAGGCATCGAGCCCTGGCTGGTCAATGCCCGTCATGCCAAGAACGTTACCGGGCGCAAAAAGGATGATACGGATGCGATATGGCTACAGAAGCTCCACAGCTGCGGCCTGCTGAACAAAAGTTTCCAGCCCGATACGGACACAAGAGTACTGCGTACTTATGTCCGGCAGCGTAAGCAACTGGTGACCACTTCCTCTGACAGTGTCCGCAGGATGCAGAAGTCACTGGAACTGATGAATATCAAACTTCATACGGTCATCAGTGATATCCTGGGCAAAACAGGGCTGTCCATGGTCAAGGCCATACTAGAGGGCGAGCGAAGCCCCGATAAGCTGATCGCGTTCAAGGACTGTAGGATCAAGGCCAGTGATGAACAAGTGAAAAAATCATTGAAAGGCATATGGAAAGGAGAATACCTGTTTATGCTCAGGCTTGCATATGACCAGTATATGTTCTCATATGCCCAGGTCCAGCAATGCGATGAACATATAGCACAGGTGCTACAGGAGGCCGTTGCCAAAAACAACGGGGGAGAACTTCTGGAGATTAAAAAAAAAGCGGAAAAAGAATGACCTGACCTTTAACGCAAAGCCCCTGCTGCAGGCATTTGCCGGGGTAGATCTCTGCCGGATAGAAGGCATAAGCCAGATCAGCGCACTTGAACTGCTCTCGGAAACAGGAACCGGCATGGACAAATGGGAAAATGCAAAACATTTCAGTGCATGGCTAAATGTGTCACCAAACACAAAAATCACAGGGGGCAAGGTGATAAGCAGTAAAATGCAGAAGAAAAAGAACCGTGCAGGCCAGGCACTCCGCATGGCATGCTGCAACCTCTCACGGAGCAAGGGGCCTATAGGGGATTATGCACGTAAAATGAAGAGCCGGCTCGGAAAAAAAGGCGGAGTTGTCGCAACCGCCCACAAGTTAGGCGTGATCATTTTCACAATGCTTAAAACAGGTAAGGAATATGACATTGAACTGAACACAAAAAATCAGGAAAAATGGAAACTACAACGGATAAAAAGTTTAGAAAAAAGATTAGAGGAGTTAAAAAAAGAAGTCTAAAAACCCCTATATATCAACCAATTGCAATTTAGTTATATAGTAGTGGGGACTTCAGTTACTGTGGTTTCTGAAAACTGTTATGGTAAATTGTTTTCGGAAAGACTTGTCTGAATATGTTCGGTAATTTAAGTCCCCTTTAGGGAGATATAGGGGGCAAAACATGATCTAAGTTTATTTTCAGGGATATGAAAAGAAGAAAATATGAAAAAGTGCTCTGGGGGCTGATTGCTCTTTTGTTTGTTGGTTTTGGTGGCTGCAAACAGGGTGCGAAAAAGCAGGAGGTGAAAAAGGCTGAGGGGCTAACTCGGTTTGTTAATCCTTTTGTTGGGACTGATGGGCCGGGGAATACTTATCCGGGTGCTGTTGTGCCTTTTGGAATGGTGCAACTTAGTCCAGATAATGGGCTTGAGGGCTGGGACAGGATTGCAGGTTACTTTTGGAAAGACTCTACTATTGCCGGTTTTAGCCACACTCACCTTACTGGAACTGGTGCAGGAGACTTGTACGATCTTTTGTTTATGCCTGTGAACAGTCGGTTTAAGGATGATCTTTGGCCTGAAAAAAAGGCTTTTCGGGCGTATTCGAAATTTAGTCACGACGATGAAAAGGCTTCACCTGGGTATTATAAAGTATTGTTGAAAAGTTTTGGGATCACGGCCGAACTTACGGCTACTCAGCGTGTGGGTTTTCACCGCTATACTTTTCCTGAAGATTCTAAGTCGGAAGTTATTTTGGACTTAGCTTATCGGTTGAACTGGGATAATGCTACTGAAACTTCTATTCAGGTAGAAGATAGTGTTACGATTTCTGGCTACCGTCATTCTACTGGTTGGGCTAGGGATCAGCGATTGTTTTTTGTTGCGAAGTTCTCTAAACCGTTTCAACACGAAATTTCTGATTCTACTTATTTCAAGGCTTCTTTCGGCACTAAAAACAATGAACAGGTTTTGTTGAAAGTGGCGCTCTCTACTGTTTCGGTAGAAGGTGCGAAGAAAAATCTTGAGGCTGAACTTCCGCATTGGGATTTTGATAAAACTCGCTCACAGGCTCAGCAGGCTTGGGAAGAGCAGCTTTCGAAGATTAAGATTGAAGGCACGCAGTATCAGAAAGAGGTGTTCTACACAAACCTGTATCATACAATGCTTACGCCTTCGGTTCATTCGGATGTGGATGGGAAGTTTAAGGCTGCGGACGGATCGGTGAAAAAGGCTGAAGACTACACGCGCTATCATACCTTTTCGCTTTGGGATACTTACCGTACTGCTCATCCGCTTTACACTCTGATAGCTCCTAAGAAGGTTAGCGATTTTATTGCTTCGTTCTTGGCGCATTACGACGAAACGGGTTTGTTGCCTGTTTGGGAACTGGTGGGTAATGAAACCAACATGATGATCGGTTATCATTCCGTGCCTGTGATTGTTGATGCTTACTTCAAAGGTATTCCGATGGATGTTGAAAAAGCTTACGAAGCCTGCGTGAACACTGCTCAAAGCGATGCCTGGCAATTGGCGGACTACAAAAAGCTTGGCTACGTTCCTGCCGATGACGAAAAAGATGGTCATTGGAGCATCTCGAAAACTTTGGAATATGCTTACGATGATTGGTGCATTGCTCAGTTTAGCAAAGCACTGGGCAAGACTGAGCATTATGATTACTTCCTGAAACGCTCGCAGAACTGGAAAAACCACTGGGATGCCTCATCAACATTTCTTCGCCCGAAAAAGAAAGACGGCGGTTTTGTTAGCCCGTTTGTGCCGAAGGAATACACGGAACTGTTCTGCGAAAGCAATGCTTGGCAGTACTTCTGGCATGTTCAGCATGATATTTCTGGACTGATAGAGACAACGGGAAAAGAGGCTTTTGCTCAGAAACTGGATTCTATGTTCAGCTATTATCCTACCAAAGAGGATAAGCTTCCTATTTTCTCGACAGGGATGATCGGTCAGTATGCTCATGGTAACGAACCTGTTCATCATGTGGCTTATCTGTTCAATCAGATTGGCCGGCCTGAAAAAACGCAGAAGCTTACACGGCAGATTATCGAAAGTCAATACTCGAACAGACCTGATGGTTTTTGTGGGAATGAAGACTGTGGACAGATGTCGGCTTGGCTTGTTTTTTCTTCTGTGGGAATGTACCCTGTGAATCCTGCCGATGGTGTTTATCATTTGAGTATTCCTTGGTTCGAAAAGGCGGTTCTGAACCTGCCTAATCAGAAGACATTTACTATTTCTTGCACCAATTTTAGTACGGAAAAGGTTCGGGTGAAGAGTGTTGCTTTGAATGGGAAGGTGCTTGATGAGCTTACTATTAGCCATCGGGATGTTGTTAGTGGAGGACATTTAGTTTTCGAACTCGAATGAGTTAGTGAATTCAAATTCGATGAACACATTTTAATACTGAAGCGCACCCTTTTAAGATTTCTTCTTTTGATGAAAAGAAATTTGTTATTCGATTGGGTATATAACTTACAAGACTTTTTTAATTAAGTACGGTAATCTAAAGAAAAGCAACGCTTTTCAATTCCCCTCCTTTTTCCAAGGAGGGGATTAGGGGTGGTTCAATAATACTTGATTTTGAATTTTTCAGAAAACACCACCCCCGCCCCCTCCTCAAAGAAGAGGGGAGTAAGATTACTGAATGTTTTCTGAAAATCCGAGATAGTTAGGGAAGTCTATAATATTTGTTATGAGAGACTAACATGTCCAGTTCGAGGAGAACTGAAATATTTCAAAAAACTTATTCAAGATGTTCGATCCATCTAGGTGTTACACTTAGAATAGCTCTCTTATTGCCTTTATTAAACCGAAAAATCTTTATCAAGCAAACGCACATCAAATAGATTTTCAGAGAATTAAACAATCATCAAGCCCAATTTAACAGATAATCCGAATGTTTAATTTTAAAAAGAAGCAACGATGAAGAGTAAAATAATATCGAAGGAAAAACAAGTTCATTCAAAGAATATCAACACTAAAAAAAAGAGTGAAATAACATCGAAGGTAGAACAAGCATATTTAAAAGATAGCAACAGGGAAAAAACAACAAGCAGAATACCATACATTATGGTAGATAATTTCCCTACTCTAGGCTTATTGACCGCTCTGCGATTTTTGGAATGGGTAGCCGAAAACCCGAAAGGAGTCATCAGTTTGCCAACAGGAAAAACACCGGAGCACTTTATTTTTTGGACACAATATTTATTAAAGAACTGGAACGAAACCAAAGCACGTGAGATACTAAAGAAGAACGGTCTTGGCGATTTAGAAAAACCAGACCTTAGTGAGCTTTCTTTTGTTCAGATCGATGAGTTCTTCCCGATCAGTTCCGAACAGCACAACAGCTTTTATAATTACGTACAAAAATATTATATCGAAGGCTTTGGATTGAACCCAGACAAAGCGCTTCTTATCAATTCCGACGAAATAAAACTGGCAGAAGGCAAACACTTTTCCGAAGTATTTCCTGAATCTACCATAGATCTTTCTTTGCGTTACCGCGAGGCAAAAACGAAGAATGAGAAAATTCAGCAGGATTCTATTCTTGCTATCGACAATTGGTGTTCGGACTACGAGCGAAAAATCAGGGAAATTGGAGGTATAGGTTTCTTCCTTGGTGGCATTGGCCCCGATGGACACATTGCCTTCAATGTCCGTGGATCTGACCATTACTCAACAACACGCCTAACGGCGACCAACTTCGAAACACAAGCTGTAGCAGCTTCTGATTTAGGAGGGATTGAAATATCGCGCAACCGCCTTGTGATTACAATCGGTCTGGAAACGATTACTTACAATCCAGACAATGTTGCAATTATTTTTGCGGCCGGAGAGGCAAAAGCTGGTGTTATTAAAGATGCTCTTGAATCTGCTCCTTCGAACAAATATCCAGCTACATCACTACAAAAGCTGAAAAACTCACGTTTCTATATTACTCAAGGAGCTGGGGCTTTGCTTACCGATAGCATCGACGCTTATTATGCTCAAGGCGAATGGACGCAGGAAAAAACAGAACGTGCCATCATAGACTTATGTCAAAAGATTGACAAGTACGGCCACCGATTAACTATCGAAGATCTTAAGGCCGATAAATATTGCCGTCAGATACCAAACCTCTCGTTCGAAACAGTAGAAAGCGTAATCAGTTCCGTCTGCAAGAAAATAGAACGGGGCATGGAACCACAAACGGATCAGACGTTTTATCATACTGGCCCTCATCACGACGATATCATGTTGGGCATTTTGCCATACATTCACCGTCAGCAGCGTAACGAAACGAACACTTCATATTTTTCAATATTAACATCTGGGTTTACTGCGGTTACCAACAAGTTTTTATCGGAATCTTTAAAAATCACGAAAGAGTTATTGAATCAGGGCTTAATACAGATGGTTCAATATCCTGACTTTTTCTCTTCTGGCTATAAACAGAAAACGGATAAAGACCTGTACCATTTCTTAATCAACATTGCTTCGAAACAACCCAAAGAGCGCAACCGAAGCCTTGCTCACAGAATTGTACGGGGTGTAACCGAGGTGTATCATGTAAAAAACATCGAACAACTTTACGACCGCATCAACGATGTTCTTTCCATAATGCGCAATAGTTACGATGGTGAGAAAAATCATCCAAAGATTCAGACGCTAAAAGGTATCATCCGTGAGTTTGAAGAAGAATTGGTTTGGGCATACTTTGGCGTACAAGCTAAAAATGTGCAGCACCTGCGGTTAGGTTTCTACACTGGCGACATATTCACAGAGCAACCCAACCGTGAGCGCGACGTGAAACCCGTTTTGGAACAACTCCGAAAGGTAAAGCCAACGGCCATCAGTCTTGCTTTCGATCCAGAAGGTAGTGGCCCCGACACACACTATAAAGTGCTTCAGGTAATTGCAGATGCTATCCGTGCTTGGTCGGAGGAAGAAGACCTTTCGAACTTACGCATTTGGGGCTACCGCAACGTGTGGTATCGCTTTCATCCTGCCGAGGCTAATGTTATCGTTCCTGTTTCGCTCAATGCAATGGGGGTTATGGAAAATGCTTTCACGAACAGTTACTTAAGTCAGGTCGATGCTTCGTTCCCAAGCTATCAGCACGATGGAAAATTCAGCGACCTTACCCAGAAAATTTGGGTTGAACAGTTGCAGTCTTTATCACTGTTGCTTGGTAAAGACTTTTTCTATCAGAACGAAAGTGCTTATCTGCGTACAACTCATGGTCTGCTTTACTTTAAGGAAATGACTGTTGATGAGTTCTTGGATACTGCACGTGAATTGGAGAAGTCTATGGAGGGGATGGTTTTATGAATTATGAATTATGAATTATTTGTGATGAAAAGTGCTTTATAAAGCATTTGTATGCAGTGTTATACATGTAATGCTCGTTCGAAATGCCCCCTATTTCCCCCTAAAGGGGGACTTGGTTACCGAATAGTCCTGAAAGGTGTACAAATCAATACGATACTATTCAGAAACATTCACATTTGGGCCCTCTTTTAGGAGGGTGGTGGGAGGCCATTTCACAACAAAAGCTTTACATATATAACACTATCATCGTTTAGCTCTTTCACAAAGAAAGAGCTATTTTTTATGATTCGAAAAGGAAAACAGGCTCTGCTTAGAGCATAAAAAACGCAAAAAAGGTACAACAACGGAATAGCGTACAAAATATAAGTTTTACCGCAATAGGAATTATTTTTCAAACCCTCAGGTCTCCTTAATTTTGGTTTTAACAAAACGCGATAAAAAAGCATCGTTTATATGTTAAAAGCTACCCTGATTAGTTTCGTATTCTTATTTACATTGTCATTTTCGGCAACGGCGCAAAAGAAATCGCTTCAGCCATATTCTTCTTATTGGTTTATTGAAGAACTTTTGAAATGGTCGCCAGAAAAAGATCCTGATGCTATATTTAACGTCAGCAAAACACCTCTAGCTGAAAAACATTTTAACCCAAACTATAAAATGAATGTTCACGCTCACGCAAATGAAGCCAAAGTGAACATTCTTCCTATTTTTGGAAATACCAGCGGCAATCCATCGCAAGGTAGTTTAGATTCAAGCTACTATGCTTTCACCTATTGGCAATATTGCGATCTGATGGTTTTCTGGGGCGGATCGTCTGCCGAAGGTATTATTCTATCACCAAATCCGGGCGTTATTGATGCTGCCCACCGTCATGGCGTACCAGTTTATGGTACTGTATTTTTCCCTCCTATCGTTTATGGTGGGAAACGGGAATGGGTATACGATTTCGTAAAAAAAGAAAACGGAAGATTCCCCGTAGCCGATAAACTAATTGAAGTTGCAAAATTTTATGGCTTCGACGGCTGGTTCATCAATCAGGAATCTGGAAATGTAAACGAAGTAAAGGCTGACAGTACGCTTGCTACGGCCATGCGTGACTTCATGATCTACTATCAAGAGCAGTCCGACCTAGGCATGGAATGGTACGACGCCATGATGACAGACGGACTTGTACACTGGCAACACGAACTGAACGAGAAAAACGATATGTTTTTCCAACACGGAAACACTAAAGTTGCCGACTATATGTTTCTGGATTTCCGTTCTACAGCAAAAAAACTAGAAAACACAGCTATTGCCGCAAAGAAAGCAAACCGCAATTTATACGATATTTTCGCTAGTGTCGATGTTCAATCAAACGGATACGACAGCAAACCCGGTTATAAATATCCCCAAGGCGCTAACTTCGACGTAATTTTTCCAGAGGGAAAAGCCCATGCTGCGTCTCTGGGGATTTATGTTCCTTCGTGGACTTATCATTCTTCGAAAAGCCTAGGCGAATTCCACAAAAAAGAAAACCGTCTTTGGGTGGGCGAACATCTCGATCCAAGAAAAACAGAAACCGAGCATAACTGGAAAGGTATTGCACATTACATTCCTGCCAAATCAACAATCAACAAACTGCCTTTTGTAACCAACTTCTGTACTGGTCAGGGCAAAAAGTTCTTCCTAAACGGGAAAGACATCACCCCTGCTAACTGGACAAAAGGCTGGAACAACATGAGTCTACAAGCCATTCAACCAACATGGCGCTGGGTAAGCGATGTAAAAGGAGGAAAAGTGAACATCGGTTACGATTTCTCCAATGCATACAATGGAGGCAATAGTCTACACATCGAAGGAAAAGCCAAAGAAACAGTACTGAAATTGTTCAGCACACAGCTCAATATCACATCCAACAGTGAGTTAACAGTAGCATACAGCAACCGTAAAAAAGGAAAACTTTCTGTAGTACTGCACCTTGCCAATGGAAAAGTAGCCAGCTTTCCTTTGTCTTCCAAAACTAAAGGCTGGAAAAATGAAACTATCAGCCTAAAATCAATCAAAGACCAAACGGTTGAATGCATCAGCATTAAGCTCGAAAGTAAAAAAGCACGCAAGTTTGATGCACTGCTCGGTCAGATTGGAATTGTTATTCCAAGGCAAAAAACAGTTGAACAACCTACCAACCTTAAGGTAATTGCAAGTCAAGTGGATTCTACAGGAACAACAGGGAGCTTAAGATTAAAGTTCGATACTTCTAAAAGTGAAAATATTTTCTGTTACAACATCTACCAACGGAATAGCGATAACTCAATTTCATTCTTAGGAGCTACAACAGCCAATGCATATTATATCCCTTCTTTAGAATTGTCTGGAAAGAAGAAGGTACAAATAGAGGTTGAAGCGATGTCATTAGATTTCAAAAGATCCGACAAAGCTACAATCATATTTGATTTTTAATAAAACTTCAAACACCACTGAGGCTCACACTCGTCAACGCTAATTCATACACACATACCCTTTGTTACAGAGTTCGACTAACCCATGGCCTGCTCTGTAACTTTTATGATTTATGAAAAAAATAAACACCAACGTTGCAACGCAATAAAACACCGCTAGAGAGTAATTTTATCATTTTTTAAAGAATTAATAACGCAATATTTTTACATACATGATTACTACACTATTAAACCCTAAAAATTCTATGCATGGATAAAATTTTACTTTTCACTTTTTTCATTAACAGCCTTTAAACAATAAGATTCACTACTAATAAAACGAACAAAAATGATTAAAAAAACACTGACCCTATTGTCTTTTGTGTTGTTGGTCACCAATCTTCTTGCACAACAAGGAATTACTGGCAAGGTACTGGACGACACAAATCAACCTTTACCAGGGGTTAATATTTCCGTTAAAGGAACCAGCATTGGTACTATTACTGATTTTAATGGCAGCTTTACAATTGCAGCCTTGCCAGAACAAACGATTGTGTTTTCTTTTATGGGATATCAAACAAAAGAGGTGGTAGTTAAAGATCAAACTACTTTTAATGTTACTCTAGCTCTTGATTCTAAGGTTTTGGACGAACTTGTGGTGACTGCCTTAGGAATAAAGAGAGAAAAGAAAGCTCTTGGTTATGCTGTTCAAGACATCAAATCAGATGACCTTACTCAAGCCGGAGACGCTAACGTTGTGAATACGCTTCAGGGAAAAGTTGCTGGGGTGCAGATTAACATGTCTGGAGCTGGTACTGGTGGTTCTTCTCGGATTGATATTCGCGGTATAGGCTCATTAGATTCTGGAAACGAACCTATTTGGGTTATAGACGGTGTTCCATTCGATAATTCTAATGGAGATGAAAATGAAACAGGAGGAGTGTCTATCTGGGGAGGAACATCTCGTGCTGGTGGAGCTTTCGATCTTAATCCAGAAGACATTGAATCGATCTCGGTGCTAAAAGGAGCAAACGCAGCAGCCCTCTACGGTGAACGCGGAGCAAACGGGGTCATCATGGTAACAACCAAAAAAGGAAAACGCAACCAAAGCTTGGGCATTAATTATTCTGGTTCTCTGAATGTTTCAGAAGCTGCATATATGTTAGACCTTCAAGACCAATATGGTCAAGGCTCACAAGGCGTATATGATAAATTTGGAGATGCTTCATGGGGCCCAAAAATGGAAGGACAACAACTTGAATCTTGGACTGGTGAAACGATTCCATATGAAGCACAGAAAAACCGACTGAAAGATTTCACTCGTCTTGGTTTAAACCAAAGCCATAATGTCTCTTTTACTGGAGGTAATGAAAAAGGTAGTTTCAGAGCTTCTATCGGCCACAACATCATGAACGGTATTTACGAAGACCATCAAGTAAATAAAACAACCTTCGATATACGTTCGGACTATGATATTAACGATTGGGTAAACATAGATACAAAAGTATCCTATTTTGTAACAGAAGGACAAGAACGACCAGAAGTAGGCCAATATAGTTACGTTTCTTACTATAACAGAATGCCCATGAATGTACGTAACCAAGATCTAAAGCCTGGTTACGATTTAACACCGAACGGTGGGCATATTGAAAAGACACATATAGGCGCAGCTAATGCGAACGTTAGAAACCCTTACTTTTTGCAAGAACAAACAACGAACGAAGATCACAAACGAAGATTCTTTGGATATGCTGCCCTAAATTTCAAAATCTTTGAATTCTTAACTGCAAAAGTAAAATACGGCATCGATACTTATGCATTCCGCATGCAAGACGGTTATCGCTTTCCAGACAATATTGATAACAATAGACCTAACTACAATACTACCCAAACAAACTTTACAGAACAGAACTTAGAATTCTTGTTATCATTTAATAAAAAAATAAATGATGATTTTGAACTAAGCTTAAACTACGGAGGAAACCTTAGAAACAATTATAGGCGCACCCTAAGAGCTGAGTCAGGTAAATTACCTACCGAAACAGATTTCTTTCTAAAAGCAGGTTCTAACATCTCCGCCAATGAAGAAATCATTGAAGAAGAAGTAAGATCAATGTACGGTTTTGGCCAATTGTCATTTAGAAACATGGTTTATTTGGACCTAACAGGTCGTTATGACATCTCTTCAACCCTAACAGCTCCCAACAGAGACTACGATAACGCTTACTTCTATCCGTCTGTTAGTTTATCGGGAATTGTATCCGAAATGTTCACCATGCCATCATGGATAACTTTCGTAAAAACTAGACTTTCTTATGCTACAGTCAACAAAGGAACAAGTCCTCACTTGACCTATGAAGGATATAAGCTCGACAGATGGAACTACGGTCTAACTATTGGTAAGGTATCAGCAGACAGAGTAGATCCAGAATTAGTTCCAGAACGTGTTACTTCTGTGGAAGTTGGTGCTGATTTACGTTTTCTAAAAAACAGACTAGGTTTCGACTTCACTTTGTACAATGAAGACACAGAAAATCAAATCCTTAAACTCGAACGCCCTCAAAGTGCCGGGTACGAAACAAAACTCACTAATGCAGGTCTAATCCGCAACCGAGGTGTGGAATTAATGATAAAAACAGTTCCTGTTAAAACCAAAGACCTCACTATAAATCTAGACTTTAACTTCTCTAAAAACGAAGGGGTACTTGAAGAGCTAGAGGGAAAAAGAGAGGGTGTTCCCGAAGAAATGAGAGCAAAAAGACACTCATTTGGCAATGACGTATGGGCTTTTGAGGGAGAAAAATTAGGAGACATCCGAGGAACTTCTTTTGTCTATAATGAGAATGGAAAAATTATTGTGGACAGCAATGGACTACCTGTGCGCTCTAACGAAACTTATGGTGTGCTGTTAGGTAATATTCAACCCGATTGGATTGGCTCAATAAACCTTTCGGCCAACTATAAAGGGTTCTTCCTTTCTACATCTCTAGCTGTACAGCAAGGTGGAAGCATTATCTCCAGCTCAGAACAAGCTGCAACAGCAGCAGGAAACTCAGAACGGACTACAGCTAATAACCGTATGTCTTTCTTTGTTGATGGTGTCACAGAAGAAGGTGGCGAGAGAAACCATGTAATCGTTGGTGCCGAAGAATATTGGAGACACATTTCTTCTATCGATGAAGCCTTTGTATATGATGCTTCATATATGAAACTTAAGGAACTTGTTATTGGATACAATATTCCAAGATCTCTCCTGAAGAAAATCCCCCGCTCTCCAATCCAGAGAGCCAAAGTGTCTCTAATTGGACGTAACCTGTTCTATTTCTATAGAGATACTCCTGGTACAGCCCCAGATGCAAGTGCATTCAGTTCATCATATAGTGCACAAGCGTACGATTATTCTCCTGTTCCTGGAACTAGAACATATGGATTTTCTTTAAACATCGGCTTTTAACATTGTTTCGAAATGATGTTTATTAACTCAAAAACAAATATCATAACTCATTGTATACAAATGAAAACTAGATATATAACATTTTTATCGCTACTTCTACTTACCATCTTCAGTGGTTGTTCTAAAGATTTCGATGATATGAACGTACCTACTGATGCAGCAACAGAAGTTGAACCAAAATTCTTCCTTAATGCCATGCAACAGGGAGTTATAGAAAATTATCAGCGTAATGTTAACCTTTACCCTGATTTATACAGCCAATACTGGTCCAATACAGCTGGAGGATTCGAGTCGGGAAGATATGAGTATGTTGATGTTTGGATCGGGAATCAGTGGAGAGAACACTACACCACCATGCTTAGAAGAGCTAATGCAATAGAAGAAACATACGGCGAGAATGAGAACTATACCAACATTGTGGCTGTAAAAGACATCTGGATGTGTTATTGGTGGTCTAGAATGTCGGACTCCTATGGCGACATCCCTTATTTTGATGCTTCTGAAGCTGAAGCCGTAAAATATACCAGTCAGGCAGAAATTTATTCAGACTTATTGAGGACTCTAGATGAAGCCGTTAATAATATAACGCCTCAAAAACAAGGTCAATATGAATTTGACTCAGAATACGACCTTATCTTCAAAGGCGATATGGAAAAATGGCAAAAGTTCGGGAACTCATTACGCCTACGCCTAGCTATGCGAATTTCGAACGTAGATAGAGCTGCTGCTGCAAACGAAGTTCAAAAAGCTATCAGTGGCCCAGCTGGTTTGTTAAGCAGCAACGACGATGTTGCTAAAGTACCTTTATGGAAAAACGGCTTTTATGATTATCTACATAACCCTGCTTGGAACTGGGGTGACATCCGCATGTCGAAAACTTTTTCAGACTACTGTTACAATCAGTCTAGAGTTGGAGAAGATCCTAGAACCTCAATATGGTTTACCTACAAAGATGGCGATGAAGCCATAACCAAAGAAGAAAAAGAAGTTGAAAGATATGAAGGATTACCAAATGGCCTAAACCTACCTCCGACAGATGCAAAAGAAAGTTATGCTACAATGAACCTAAAAGGAGGATATGTAGACTTTACAGAAGAAGGACCAACAAGTTTATACTGCCCAGTTATGTTCTACGCAGAGGTAGAATTTCTTCTGGCTGAAGCTGCTTTGCGAGGCTGGCACGGAGGTAACGCAAAAGAGCACTACGAAGCTGGAATCCGAGCATCGATGGAGTACGTTGGAGTTGATAACGCAGAAGCAGAAGCATATATTGACGGGTTGTTAGATTTTAACAGCTTTACTTCTAAAGAAGCACAGCTTAAACAGCTTATTACTCAGAAATGGCTTGCAAACTTTCCTAATGGTGTTGAAGCTTGGGCAGATTTTAGACGAACCGACTACCCAGACATTACACTTCCGACTGACGGTGTGAGCGGTAGTTCAACAGTAGCCCCTAAGACGTGGGTAAAAAGAATCAATTACCCTGATAACGAACACCGGATGAACAGCAACAACATGCCAGAAGGTATGAATACTACAGACACCGACCGCATGGACAAACGCGTTTGGTGGGATGTTGCCGACACAAAAACAAAATCGGGCGGTTTAATGAATTCTAATTTCTAAAAAGCAACCAACTATGAAACTATATAAATTCAGATGGATAATCGGGCTATTATCTATTGTCGTAGCCACCTCTTTAAGCTCTTGTGAAGAAGATGAAAAAAAAGGCCCATGGGAAACAACATCCCTCGATGTATTAATTACTGAAGCAGAAACCCTTATTAGTACCTCTAAAGAGGGAACCGAACCTGGCAGTTATAAACCAGGGTCTATTGCAGAGCTACAAGAAGTTGTAACATGGGCAAGGTGGAGAATTGATAATTCAGAAAATCAAGATGATATTTCTGATGCAAGCGTTAAACTTCAAAGATATATCGATAAGTTTAAAAACAACACCATTAAACTTGAAATTTCCATACCATGGGTAAAACAAACACCTGATACCTATATCGAAATTTCAAATGATATCAAAACTGTCTTAGAAGGAGCTTTTACAATAGAAGTAAAATGCTATGTCATAGATTTGAGCCAGCGTGGATATTCCAACAACCTATTCTCTTGTGAACAAGATGGCCCAGACAGTGGTTTTGGAGTTCGTTACTTCGGCGACGGTAGAATTCAGATTGTTGTTGGAGATGGTAGCTGGAAAGACACCGGTGATCAATCTGGTTCAGGAGCAATGAAAGCTGGCGAATGGATGCACGTAGCTTTAACAAATACTGGAAACGAACAAGTGCTGTACATTAATGGTAAAGCTGTTGTAAGCCAAGAAAAGAAACATGTTCTAGCGACTAATTTCCCTCTAGTTTTTGGCAATAGCCCTAGATGGACACATCGCACAGTAAATGCAATGTTCCGCGATGTTCGTGTTTGGGAAGGCGTAAGAACAGAGCAACAAATTAAAGATAATATAGAAAACACCTTAACGGGTGAAGAAACTAACCTAAAACTATTCCTACCACTTCAAACAAACCTTGGCTCGGAATTTTCTGACGTAACAGGCAACTACACTGCAAAATTCATCGGCGACATTGAATGGGTAGTAGACGGAACTCCTCCTGAAATTAAACTGATCCGTACCAGTTTAGAGCTGGCAATTACCGATGCAGAAAACTTTAAGGTTAGTATAAAAGAGGGGCCTAATGATGGAGATTTTCCTATTGGAACAAAAGCATATTTAGACGAAATAATTGCTCATGGAAATGAAGTAAGAACCAATGCAACACGTCAGTTCGAACTTGATGATGAAGCAGAAGCCATAACTGCCAAGATCAGAACCATTCAAAAAATGTTTGTTGCAGATAGCGATGGGGTTCTTATTGACAGAGAAATTCCTGAAGCCGTTGGTCTAAGAATTACTCCAAACTACACCCCACAAGGTGACTACACCGTTGAGTTCGATGTCAACGTAAAATCCCTTGCGGGATACAAACATGCCGATCTATTCAACAATGGCGAATTTGGAATCAGACTCTTTGGCTATGAAGAAGAAAGCGACGAAAAAATGTGGGAATCCGGAGGACTATGGAACTACACAAATGCCGGTAATGGATGGGAAGGTCCAAAAACAGAAGCACGTATAATTCCATCTGGGAATTGGAAACACGTAGCAATTATTCATGATGATGCAGCACGTACTACAAAAATCTATGTCGATGGAGTAGAAATGGGAGTTCAAGAAGACATTGGCGCACCAAAAGAATCTGGCTGGGGAGAAATTTGGTTAGGAAACGGCTGGGATAAAATGAACGGTTCCATCAGAGATTTCCGCCTTTGGGATGTAGTCCGCAGCGAGGCTGACCTCGATGCAGCAATCACAGGTACAGAAAACGGCCTTCGTATTTACTTCCCTCTAGATAAAGTAAGTGGCGTTAAGTTCAAAGACGCAACAGGCAACTTCTCTGGCGAAATGAGAGGAATTAAATGGAATACTGTTGAATAAACAACAAACAAAGTAAAAGCAAAGGGTATCCTCAATGGGTACCCTTTTTTATTTCTACTCAATCAGAGTTATACCGTTTATGTGATGAAATTATCGCTATAATGAAACCGAAGGTTCCAACGAAAAGAACGCTTTTCATTCCCCTTCTCAGAGAGGAGGGGGAATGAAATTACTGAAGTTTAATTCTGGTAAATTCAAGTTCGAAATCGTATTATCATACAAATCTCAATGAATGATCACTGATCAATCTCTAATGACCAAATACTAAAAATCAAATCCCTTCTGAGCCTTAACCCCAGCCTCAAAGGCGTGTTTTACATTTTTTACTTCGCTCACCGTATCTGCCATCTCAATCAATCTTTGGTGTGCATTCCTACCAGTAACAATCACATGCTGTTTTTCAGGGCGCCTAGCTATTGCCTCCAAAACATCATCTATGTTCAGGTATTCGTAATTCAACATATAGGTTAATTCATCCAGCACTACAAGATCAATCTCTGGATCTGTCAAAGCAGGACGTATGTTTGTCCATGTCCGCTCTGCCGCTTCCATGTCCGCCTTTCTGTTCTGGGTATTCCAAGTAAAGCCTGTTTCCATTACGGAAAAGCTAACGCCTAACTGTTCCAAAATCTGCCGTTCACCAGAAGGCCACTTCCCCTTTATAAACTGTGCCACAACAACTTTATCCCCATGCCCTACGGCACGAAAGGCAGTTCCAAAAGCTGCCGTACTTTTCCCTTTTCCATCTCCAGTTACTACATACAGTACCCCTTTTTTTTCAGTAGCATTTTTTACACGTTTGGCTACTTCTTCTTTGAGCTTTTGTTGCTCTTCTTTATGTTGTTCTTCAGAAACCATTGACTAATATTTTTTTAACATGCCTTAACTTTACTCATCCAATCAGCAATTTAGCAACAGAATAAATCTACATAATTATGGCTGACTACTTATTACAAATAAAAGAAGAACAAACGACTTCATTCTCTCTTTAGCACCAATTTGTTTCCAATGAATACTCAAACAAATTTATGTTCAATCTATTCCAACCCTACGTTTTTAGTTACTTGTAAAAACAGTTCTAAACAAATAGGCCTCAAGCCTTAATTTCTTTTGGGGACTAGCAAAAAAATAATCTACACAACAGTTATATGATCCAACACTTTTCTCTATCCGTGAATATGCGTCAGCCTTCGGCATCAACCTTTTTAGTCGGAAACTTCGATGAAAGGCGTTACGAACGAAAAACTGTTTGAGCCGCAGGCAAGCTTTTTACGTTTAGCCTTTCAGTTTGATTTTCAGGGTTAAGAAAAGCTTTTACCTTGATTTTTGCCCCTTTTTCATCACGGGAAAAGGGGTAGAAAAAAATAACAGCACCTTAGCGATAGGATTCGGTACATATTATGAAGTGCGTAATTTATTTTTTATATACTCTCTTAACAAAACTTCAGAACCAACACAAACAAGCAAAGAAACCCATTTACAGCTCCATCGTATCTGCATATATTGCTCTTGTATGGAGTATACTCGTTAAAAACAATTTTTCATGCCAGTTCTTTGTAAAAACATTGTTTTCAAGCACAAAGAACTTAAGGGAAAGGACATATTATAAGATGACTAGAAGTAAGGTCACGGATTTATTTGTCTTAGACTTACTGCCTTTAAGTAGCGAGCCATTCAGACTTAAAATAGATTGAACATAATTTCATCTGGGCACATACTAATTAAATGAACAATAGATGATTAAAATACCTTAAGAAGTCAGCCATAATGAATTATGCTGCTAAGTTATTGGTTCGCAAAACAAAATGAATCCAGACAAATAAGTTCCGACCTAAACATTTCAGATTCAATACAATAAACAATCAACACTAATCTACTCTACCCGACTGTTTTTAAATTATTGCATATTCTCGTGACGGCTAGTTCAATAGCCATTTTAACAGGTTCAGTTATTTTACGTTTGAAGAACTCCCTCATTAAGTTCAACCCTCTTCTGAACACGCTATACTGAGGATAACCGTGCTTTTTTCTTTTGACAGGGTTCTTTTTCCCGTCCTGAATACCTGTTGCCCAGCACAAAGTATAGGCTATCGACACTACGGCAAAAAGCTTTCGGTATTTTTTCAGGTCCTGCAGGCAGGAGTCTTCCATATTAAAACCTCTTGCCTTCAAGGCCTGAAAGAATACTTCTATCGGCCATCGGCGTTTATAGGACCCCGTCAGTTCACCGCAAGGTACTGTCCCGATCAAAAACAACAGTTCGCCGTCCTTACCATAAGTCAGGGACAGGTTAACAATTACGTTATCAACAATCACATTTTCGGCATAAAAAGTTTTCCTGTCCCCCAGTAGTTCCTCTGCACTGGCAACCGTTCCCTCTGCCAGTGTTATCTTATGGTTTTTCGGCACTCTTACACAGAAGTTTATCCCTTTCTTTCTTAACCATGAAAGCCATTTGTTGCCAACGAATTCACGGTCCATCACCAGCATGCTGATCCTATCGGGCCCGACAATCCCAATGATGGATTTCAACAGCCCTATTCGGTCGTCAGCATTACTGTTCCCGCTATTATTGTCAAGCATTTCAAAATAAATGGGCACTGCCATTTTTCCGATACTCACAACCGCGCACAGGATATTTACCCGTGTCCTGCCGAAGTCCCATTCCGTCCTGTCTATACTGATCAGTAGGCGGTCATGGTGCACAAAGCCCATCAGAAAGACACCTAACATTAGATAATCAAAATTGACCTTCTCGAAAAAATCCTGTATCCGCCTTTCTATCGATTCTACCTTGGCACCGCTTTCTATTTTGTCCGCTATCTGTGAAAAAACTACAGAGCGGCTCTTGATAATCCCTGCTGTCAGTTCACATATAAACTCCTGCCTCTTTTTGTGCTTTACTATCCCTAGGTTACGAATTAATTCATATATATTTGTTTGTGGACATTGCTCCATGCTGAAAAGTTGTTTTTTTGGTGTAGGAACCACAAAATTCAACTTTTCTTTTTACCTCTCGAAATCAGAATTCATAAACAGTCGGGTAGAGTAACACTAATCATATTTCTTTGACTTTTATTGTTAAAAATCGTATCAAGCTATTGAGGAGTTATGATTAAATTACTAATGAATGTCTCATTGGAATAGATAAAACAGATATAATTGAAATTCAGGTAATGGTTAAGCATGCTATTGCTTTTATTAGCCGTTCCTCTAAAAAAAAAGGGTATTTTACACACAGGCATCACATGTATTACACCACAAAAAAACCATAGGAAGTTTCATCCACATGAAAATTAACTCTGCTGAGTAATTGGCTAACATCTGAAGTAACCAAACCAAGATGGTCAATTATTAATTTCGTCTCCTCTGAGACATAAAAAAATGCATTTACATTGATAATGAAGCGCAAGAACATACACATAACATATTTGATTGTATTCTTACTTTCTTTAACAGTGGGAACTATTGCGCAAAATCCAACATTCTCGTTTGAAAACATCACTACTAAAGACGGACTATCGAGCCTAAAAGTATCCTCTGTAGTACAAGACGAGAAAGGCTTCATCTGGTTAGGTACAATGAACGGACTGAACAGATATGATGGATATCAATTCAAAGTATACCGTCATAACCAAAACGATCCAAACAGCATACCCATTTCTAGAATTGTTGAAATATACATCGTCAACAAAGAGCTGTTCTGGTTAACCACAAAAAACGAAGGGATAATAAAATTCAATCCAATAACAGAGAAATTTACACATTTCAAACACGACCCCGATAATCCAGAAAGCTTACCGTTCAATGACATTTGGGAGTTTTATCAGGACAAAGATTCTGTGCTATGGGGAACATTCGATCTGAGAAATGGCTTTTACATCACCAAAGACAACCGCTTTGTTAAAAGTCCAATGCCAAAAGAATACCTCAAAAGCAAACAACTGCGCATGAAACTAACAACGCGGTTTATAGAGGATTTCAAGTTAGATGTTGATGCAAAACGTCTCCGCATACAACAGGCCGATAATGGTGATTATTGGGTTGGTTTAATTTATGGCGATCTGTATTATTATTCGCCACGAACCGATAAAATCATAAAAGTCACAAATGGCCCTTTAAAAAAAACAACAGCAATAACTGCTATTCTTCAAGACAGAACAAAAATAACTTGGATTTCAAAGCTCAATGATGGAGTTTTAAAATACAACCCACTAAAAAGAAGTTTCAGAAGATATAATAAACTCACAGCTGATAATCATGAAATAGACCACCTGTACATACGCAGCATATTCCAAGATGAACAAAACAAAATTTGGCTGGGTACAAACCTGACCGGGCTTATTGTGTTCGATCCTAAATCAAATGCTTTCCAACACTACAAAAGTACACCAACAGATCCTAAATCTCTACCCAACAATAAGGTAAGATGCATCTTTATCGATAAGAAGGATAAAATGTGGATCGGGACTGTAGGTTTTTTAAGTGAATACAATACGAAGAACAAAAACTTCATCAATTACCCTATATACGACGAAGATTCGGCACAATATCATGCAAGAGTATATAGCATTGCCGAAGATGACAAAGAGAATTTCTGGATAGCAAACTGGGACAACATGGTTAGGTTCAACAAACAGGACCGTTCCTTCAAATACTTTTCAAAATCGCTCTTCAACATGGATAACATCAGGCACATCTTAATTGATGATACCGGACTGTTATGGATTTCGGCAGAATACGGAGGCACCGTCGTATTCGACCCCCGAACAGAAGAAATAGTACGAACATACACAGAAGCAAACGGCCTATCGAACAATGGGGTGTTTCAGGTTTATCAGGAAAGCAAAAATATCTTTTGGGTAGCAACTTTCAATGGTCTTAATAGAATAGATATATCGGAAAACAAAATAAAGACCTATAACATGGACGATGGCTTACCCACCAATATTGTTATGGGCATTATTAAAGACAAAAAACAGAACTTCTGGTTACCAACAGCCGCTGGCCTTGTCCAGTTTAGCCAAAAGAACAATGAGTTTCATACATTTTACGAAAGCGATGGATTGCAGCATAATGAATTTGTAGAAGGAGCGCACTTTCTAAATACCACTTCTCAAGAAATTTTGGTTGGTGGAATAAAAGGCTTTAACATATTTCATCCGGACAGCATTAAAACAGACAAAAATCCCCCGCCCGTTTCAATTACATCCCTTAAAATACTGAACAACGAGATAAAACCCGGAAAACCTTTCAACGATAGAATTATCTTAACCAAACCTATTGAATATACCGATGAAATCACACTCTATTATAGCGATAGAGTTTTCTCTTTTGAATTTTCGGCGTTGCACTACAACAAACAGGATAGAAACCAATACGCCTACAAAATGGAAGGTTTCGATAAAGATTTCATCTACACAGATGCTTCAAGGAGGTATGCCACCTATACAAATTTGCCCTCTGGTGAATATATATTCAAAGTAATTGCCTCAAACAACTATGGCATCTGGAACAAAGAGGGTACAACAATAAAAGTAACGATTGTCCCTCCGTTTTGGCAAACCGGCATGTTCCGCTTTTTTGTTATTTCTTCTATTGTTTTGTTGTTGTTCGCTTTTTACAAAATCAGAATTAACATCGAAAAAAAACAGAAAAAGGAACTGGAAGTCAATGTTCAGGAACGAACCTACGAATTGCAGGAAATAAACAAGGAATTAGAAGAAAAGAAGGAAGAGGTTGAAATTCAGAAAGAAGAAATAGAAACGCAAAAGGAAATGCTCGTTGCACAAAACACAGAGCTAGAAGAGCACAAAAACAACCTAGAAAGTCTTGTGCTAAGAAGAACCAGTGAGCTGGTTATTTCCAAAGAAAAAGCTGAGGAGTCCGACAAACTGAAAACAGCTTTCTTGGAGAACATGAGCCATGAGATCAGAACTCCAATGAACGCCATTATTGGCTTTTCTTCGCTTCTCGGAGACGACAAAATGCCAAAGGAAAACAAATCGCAATATCTAGAAATTATTCAAGTCAACGGTGAGGCTTTACTAAGTATTATTGATGGAATCATTGACCTATCCAAAATTCACTCTGGCATCACTCCCCTTGAAAAGAAAAATTTTCAACTCAATTCCCTGCTGGAAGAAGTACACCTGTATTTCAGCGAAACTATAGACATTCAGAACAACCCAGACATAGATTTTATTTACCACCCTCTCCAAAAGCAAATCGAAATTACATCCGACTTCCTAAGAGCTAAACAGATAATAAACAACTTATTGAGCAATGCTTTCAAATACACCGCCAAAGGTGCAGTAGAACTGGGATGTAGAATTGCCGACGACAACATGCTTCATATTTATGTAAAAGATACTGGCATTGGCATCTCAGAAAAAGATCAGGAAATAATATTCGACAGGTTCAGCAAAGTTGAAACTGATAACACCAAACTATACAGTGGCGTTGGACTGGGGCTGTCCATATCCAAACCTCTTGCGAAAGTCCTAGGAGGCGATATCACAGTAAAATCCGAACTAGGCAAAG
The DNA here is from genome assembly GCA_965230435.1 of Bacteroidales bacterium. Classification (GTDB taxonomy): domain Bacteria; phylum Bacteroidota; class Bacteroidia; order Bacteroidales; family JBDKHP01; genus JBDKHP01. Next base: position 1,323,520 of record CBDDLB010000004.1, on the reverse strand, counting down.
GTTCTGAATTTACGTTTATTCTTCCGTACACTAACGATGCCTCCAGCTCCTCGACAGACTCTCTGGAAGAAAAGTATGATGCTAAAAGTATCAACTGGCACGACAAAAGTATTCTTATTGTGGAAGATGAGAACGACAACTACTATTATCTATACACGATATTGAAAAAAACTCAACTCAACTTATTAAGAGCAACAAATGGCGTGGAAGCTGTGGACATATGTTCCAACAATGAACATATCAATTTAGTACTTATGGATATTAAGTTGCCCAAAATGAACGGCTACGAGGCGCTGAAACGAATAAGAGCATTCAGACAAAAGCTACCAGTAATTGCACAAACAGCATATGCGCAAAGTGAAGATATTGAGAAAATGGAAAAGGCTAAGTTTGACGACATACTTACAAAACCTATTGCGAAAAACATGTTGCTTCAAAAGCTCAGTATCTACTTAAAATGAGCTAGGTAGGTCTCGGACTTTTTTATTTTAGATTTACACCAATCAACTAGCTAGCACCAGAATAAATCTAGATTAATTATGCCTGACTACTTAGAAGAAATAGGCTACCCCAAAGTGCTTTTTGTTTTCTACCAAGAGGTCACTTAATCTCACAAACGATTTCATAAAGCTTTGCTGATTTTTTAATTAACGAAGGAGTTCACAGAGTTTGCTTTGCTCCGCAAAACTATCCCAGTAAAATCAAACACATATTTACATAAGCCCACTTCTAGTATAACTGACTATTTGCGACAATTGATCTTACTTCATTAAAAATAGTAATTGAATGGTTTTCAAACAAGAAACCGTTGAATTATTGTCCATCCACTTAAACAGCCATACTTGAGTTAACTTAATGAATGTAAACAGTTCAGATTAAGTTTTTAAAATTACAATAAATCCACAACCAATATTTATCGGACGTTGTTTTTTTTGTTGTATATCAACATTATGAAATACCAAAAGTAGTGCTTATATTACCCCATATGTCTATATGAGGTAACTAAAAAAATAATTCCAAGTATATTCATGTAAAAAACTATATTTATGCTCTATTGATTTTTATTTATTGCCAGTTAATCGATGGTTTTATTCATGAAACAATAAAGCAATGTTGAAACAATCAATTATAAACATTAAAATCATTTTCTCTTTGTCTATTAAATATGAAACCGGTCCGCGATTAGTAAACCAAAAAGCTATTTAAGGGCATCAGATACTGTTCATAAAAAACACTATGCAACCGATAGTTTCTTTTTTTATGCAGTATTAGCCTTCAAGTCTTTTAATTACTATTTCCCTCAATAAGTACATGGAATTATTTTCCAAGGAGTTATCATACATTATTTGGCTACGACAGCCCCATAATGTTGTTGAAATTATCGCACGAACCTTAATAATTATTTTCTTTTAATAATGTGGCGGATATTCACATACACAAGAGTGCATTGGCTTATTCTCATACTTTTCATTGCCAGGGGAACGGTTGCACAGAATCCTATGTTCACTTTCGAGAATATCAACACAAAAGATGGCCTTTCAAGCTTAAAAGTACAATCTATTACTCAAGACAATAAAGGATTTATTTGGATAGGTACAATGGACGGATTGAACAGGTACGATGGTTACCAGTTTAAAGTTTACCGGCACAATAACGAAGACTCTACCAGCATTCCGGTTTCAAGAATAAACAAAATACACGTTGTAAACGACAGCCTATTATGGCTGGCCACAAAAAATGAAGGGCTTATAAAATTCAATCCTATAACTGAAAAATTCATTCATTTCACCCACTCTCCCCATAACCCAGAAAGCTTACCATTCGATGATATTTTGGAGCTTTACATGGATAAAGACTCTGTTTTGTGGTGCACTTATGATTTTACAACAGGATTCTACATTACCGAAGACGACCAGTTTATAAAAAGCCCTATGCCCAAAGAATATCGTGAAGTCATTAAATTTCGACATAAACTGAAGAGGCTAATAGACCAAAAATTCAATTTAAATATAAAAATGAAACGCATGAATCTCCAAAAAACCTATAATGGAGATTACTGGATAGGAATACTTGCAGGCGGATGTTATTATTATTTCTCACAGACAAATAAAATAATAGAAGTCACAGAAGGTGTTTTCAAGGAAAAAACATCTACCCCCACTGTCTTTCAGGATAGAACAAAAGTGGCATGGCTAGGCAAATTCAACGATGGAATTTTGAAATACAATTCCCTAAAAAGAAATTTCAATAACTATATTGAACTTACCAATGACAACTATAGTGTCAAGAATTTATATGTCAGGGATTTATTACTAGACAAACAAAAGAAGATCTGGATAGCAGCGGAAAAAAAAGGGCTTATTGAATTCGACCCGAAAACAAATATTTTCCGTCATTATTTAAATAACCCCAACGACCCTAAATCTTTACCATTCAATAAAGTAAGACATGTTTACATCGATAGGGATAATAGAATGTGGGTTGGAACAGTTGGCTTTTTATCCGAATACGACAGGGAAAACAAAAATTTCATTAATTATCCCGTGCGCGCAGAAACCGGGAACTGGAAAGATGCAAGGATTTATCAAATTGCTGAAGACGACAAAGGTATCTTTTGGATTGCGAATTGGGACAATATCATCAGATTCAACAAAAAAGACCATTCTTTCCGATACTTCTCCAAATCGCTTTTCGGAATGGATAACATCCGACACATTTTACTGGACGACAAAGGACTGCTTTGGATTTCGGCAGAATACGGCGGAATTGCAGTCTTCGACCCCAAAACAGAAAAAACAGTAAAGACATACAACAAAGCCAATGGCCTGTCCAACAACGGGGTATTTCAGGTTTATCAAGAAAGTGAGAATATTTTTTGGGCAGCAACATTCAATGGCCTCAACAAAATAGATATTGCAAAAAATAAGATAAAGACTTATACCATGCGCAATGGTTTGTCCAACAACATTGTAATGGCAATAATTAAAGATAAAAACCAGAATTACTGGTTGCCTACAGCCAATGGCCTTGTTTTGTTCAATCCTCAGAAGGAGGACTTTTATTCATTCTTCGAAAGCGACGGATTGCAGCACAACGAATTTGTAGAAGGCGCTCATTTTGTTGACACAGCTTCTCAGTCCATTCTTGTTGGAGGAATCAAAGGTTTCAACTGGTTTCATCCCGACAGCATTGAAATAGACAAGAACCCTCCTGCCGTTGCCATTACGTCTCTTAAAATACTCAACAACGAAGTAGAACCGAGAAAACTTTTCAACAACAGGATCATTCTAAATAAACCGATAGAATATACCAACGAAATCACCCTCTACTACAGCGACAGGGTATTTACGTTCGAATTCTCGGCATTGCATTATAATAAACAAGGTAGAAACCAGTATGCTTATAAAATGGAGGGTTTCGACAAAGGCTTTGTCTATACCGATGCCTCAAGGAGATATGCCACTTATACAAACCTAGATCCTGGAAAATATACCTTCAAGGTAATTGCGTCGAATAACTACGGCGTCTGGAACAAAGAAGGTGCAACAATAAAAGTAACCATCATACCTCCTTTCTGGCAAACCGACCTGTTCCGTTTTATTGCTATTTCTTCAACTATAATAATTCTGCTCAGCCTCTACAGAATCAGAATCAACATCATAAAAAAACGAAATAAAATTCTGGAAACAAAAGTTGAAGAACGGACAATTGAGTTGCAGAGCATGAACAAGGAGCTGGAAGAAAAGAAAAAAGAAATTGAAACTCAGAAAGAAGAGATTGAAGCTCATAAAAACAATCTTGAAGGGCTTGTTATAGAAAGAACAAGCGAACTTGAAATTGCAAAAGAAAAAGCTGAAGAGTCCGACAGGCTTAAAACATCGTTTTTAGAAAACATGAGCCACGAAATAAGAACCCCGATGAATGCCATTATCGGTTTTTCGTCGCTTCTTGATGAAGATAACCTTGCTCCGGAAAGTAAATCGAAATACATAGAACTTGTTCATTCAAATGGGCAATCTTTACTTGCTCTTATTGATGAGATTATTGATTTATCCAAAATTCAATCCGGTGTTACTAATATCAAGAAAACCAATTTTCAATTGAACAAACTCCTAGACGAATTGTATCAGTCTTTTGATAAAAACATTGAGTTTCAGAATAACACAAACATCAGCTTTACCTACCAAGCTCCCCAAGAACAAATTTCAATCTGCAGCGACCATATCAGGTGCAAACAGATAATTACCAACCTATTGAGCAATGCCTTCAAATACACAGCAGAAGGCACAATAGAACTAGGATGCAGAATTGTTGACAACAGTGCAGTTCACATTTTTGTAAAAGACACAGGCATTGGTATTTCCGAAAAAGATCAAGGAAGAATATTTGACCGGTTCAGCAAAATTGAAGACGATACCACAAAACTATACGGGGGAGTTGGACTTGGCCTGTCCATTTCGAAACCACTTGCATTGCTTCTAGGAGGCGATATCACTGTAGAATCTGAACTGGGGAAAGGTTCAGAATTTACTTTTACAATACCATATAGTGCCCAAAATAAAGAACATTCAATAGATACCCCCAAGGAAAAAGAAAAGCTCTCCAACAGTAGTTTGTTGTGGAAGAATAAGAACATATTAATTGTTGAAGATGAAGACGATAACTATTTCTACCTATATAGCCTGCTAGAAAACACGAATGTAAACTTACTAAGGGCTGTTAATGGATTAGAGGCCGTAGATTTCTGCTCCAACAACGAGGATATAAACTTAGTGTTAATGGATATTAAGCTACCGAAAATGAATGGCTTCGATGCCATGAAGCAAATAAAAACATTCAGAAAAAAGCTTCCTATAATTGCACAGACAGCTTACGCAATGCACGATGATATCGAAAAAATGAGAAAGGCAAAATTTGACGATATACTCACCAAACCAATCTCGAAAGCCAAACTGTTTGAGAAACTGAGTACTTATCTAAAGTATTAGCTTCATTCACACCGTTTTTCCCCAATTATTACTATTGTGGAAGTGGTTTTCGGTTTTTCTGAATCTTGCGCAAACTACGTAGCAGTGACAACCTTTTCACAGCTATGCGGTTATTTCAGATGTGCAGAAAAACCGAAAACCAAAATCACTTTAGTATAACACCTTTTACAACAACCTTTGCCTGTGTGTTTTCAAATTCCCCCCGCCCCTTCCTTTCGAAACATCATCTTTTATAACCGTTTTTAACAAATACAGAAGCCCCCAGACTTTCACGCGAAGAAACCCCTACTATTGCTTTACCGTATCTGCATATAATCCTCTTACCTTTGAACATGCAGCCTAAAAGCAATTTTATAATAACTTTGTTCGCCAAGCAGTTTTGAAATAAAGCTTATACACACAAATAAAGATGACAGAGGAGAAAACACTGGAACAGAAGACAGAAAAACAACGTTTACTTGACGAACGCTATTTAAGAATGGCTAGCATATGGGCAGAAAACTCATATTGTACGCGCCGTAAGGTAGGGGCTATTCTGGTGAAAGATAAAATGATTATTTCGGATGGTTACAACGGTACTCCATCGGGTTTTGAAAACGAATGCGAAGACGAAGACGGAAAAACAAAATCTTATGTACTGCACGCCGAGGCAAATGCAATTACAAAAGTTGCAAAGTCGAACAATAGCAGCCAAGGAGCTACACTTTACGTCACTACTTCGCCGTGCATGGAATGTTCGAAACTAATCATACAAGCTGGAATAAAGAGAGTAGTATATATAGACGAATACCGCGTCAAAGACGGACTGGAATTACTTAAACGTGCAGGTGTTATTACCAAACAAATGGACATTGACTAATTTTTAGAGCCGTGGACCTATTGAAACTTCAGGGAATTTGTTTACTAGCCATTCGTTATTGGCCTTGTTACTGAAAACCGAAAACTGATTCCACTTTAGTATATCGAGAAAATGTTTGTCTGTGGACAAACTGCATTCATATTGCGATACAAATTTTAAATGTACCCTAGTGTTCTTTCAAGAATTGAAATATTGAGAAAAATATGGTCGTTTATCCAAAGCCCGAGCAATGACCGATGAGTTATAGTTATTGATCAAACACTAGTACCTAGCAAGGTTGAAACAACACTAATCCAAGGTTCATTTCGTTTTTTGTCCAGAGCGCACTTTCCGTACCCAAGGATTAAAAATGGAATGTAACGCTGGAATAGCTTTTTCACCTTCGCTTACATAAGAATACACACAAAACCATTAAGCTTTATAAGAACATGAATGACGACCAAAGGGAGAATCTCTACACAGAAGAGAAAACTGCTCAATACAACAATACCAGACGTTCCGTCATAACACCAATTCTGTTTGCTCTTGTTCTTGCAGGAGGGATTTTTTTGGGTAATATGCTCGCTCCACGCTCAACAAATAAACCAACTTTTATTTTGCCCAGCGAAGCAAATAAACTAGGAGCTATCCTAAGTGTAGTTGAAGAAAATTATGTAGACTCTGTTGATAAAGCGAAGATTGTCGAAAAAACAATACCCGAATTACTGAAGAACCTCGATCCACATTCCACTTACATACCAGCATCTGATGTAAAAGAAGTAAATGCCCCGTTGGAAGGTAATTTCGATGGAATAGGTGTTCAGTTCAATGTTCAGGAAGATACAATCCTGGTAGTAAATACAATCCCAGGTGGCCCATCCGAAAAGGTTGGCATATTGCCTGGCGACCGCATCGTGATGATCAACGATTCATTGTTTGCAGGCAAAGGCATCTCCGACCAAGACGTCATTAAAAACCTGAAAGGCCCACGAGGAACAACCGTTAAAGTTGGTGTGGCAAGACGCGGGGAAAGTAAACTGATCGATTTTGAAATCACCCGCGACCAGATACCCATCCATAGCCTCGATGTGGCTTATATGGCTTCCGAAAATGTAGGCTACGTGAAAATTAGCCGTTTTGCACGCACTACTCACGAAGAATTTGTAGAAGCAGCAGAAGACCTCCTTCTAGAGGGCATGGAAAAACTTATTCTCGACCTTAGGGGCAATAGCGGTGGTTATCTAGATGCAGCAATTGGCATTACTGACGAATTTCTGGAAAAAGGTAAACTGATCGTTTATACGGAAGGGTACTCACGACCAAAAGCTTCATATTACTCAACAGACGGCGGCTCTTGTAAAGATGTAGAAGTAATTGTACTTATCGATGCATGGAGTGCCTCTGCTAGCGAGATTGTATCTGGAGCTATTCAAGACAACGACCGTGGACTTATTGTAGGTCGCCGATCATTCGGCAAGGGGCTTGTACAAGAACCCACTTTCTTCCGCGATGGCTCCGTAATACGCCTAACCGTTTCGCGCTACTATACACCAACAGGCCGTTGTATTCAGAAATCGTATCAAAACGGAAACTCAGCTTATTACAAAGAACTCACAGATAGGTTCACCAGTGGAGAGTTCGATTCTTTGAATATCTCGAAATTCCCAGATTCACTCCGCTACACAACACCAAAAGGAAAAGTTGTATACGGCGGCGGCGGTATTATGCCAGATGTTTTTGTACCAATAGATACTGTTGGCAACTCAGACTACTTTATACAAGCCGTAAGAAAAGGACTGATCTATCGTTATGCGCTTCATTACACCGATAATCACCGAAACGAGCTAAAAGGTTTTAAATCCCAGAAACTCATTTCCGATTACCTAAGAAGCCAAAACCTTCTGGACAGCTTTGTTTCATTTGCAGAAACTAAAGGACTGAAGCGAAACATAAAAGACATTTCGGAATCCAGACAAATTATGCTAACACAAATACATGCATACATTGCCCGGAACATCATCGACAACAAAGGCTTTTATCCTATTCTACACGAAATTGATAAAGGATTCCAAAAGGCGCTTGAAATTGCCATAGGCAATCCAAGTATTGCAGCAAAGTAATAAGTAAAAAGCATATGTTCTTAAAAAAAGAAAATCGCGCGATAGACACCTCTTATCCTTCTTATGCTCAATATTGCACTTACCACTGCAATTTAAGAGTGTCTATTCCTAGATAAATCATTTTTGGAGCAAATACCTCCCGTAAATTTCGTTTAAACGAATTTATTAACTATCTTTACAAGAAGCATCTTTTCTATGAAAATAGAAAGATGCTTCTTATCTTTGAGGCAAAAGTATGCTAGCCGATACTTTCAATTAGAATGCCTTTTCTTTTTTTTGACCTAACTTAGAATTTATTACTGTGATTTATAAATTTTACATAATTAAAATACTTTTTTTTGTTTTCTTACACCACATGGCACTAAGTCAGATTCCATGTGCTCAAGTAATATCAACCTCTGAACAAAAACCTGCAAAAACCTATAAAGTTAAAGATAGTTCTGGCTTCGGAAACGACGGCCCTTATATTTTCTACCGCGAAGAGGATATGATTTCCAAACGGATAGAGAAAATAAACAACAAATACGAAATCGTTGTCGACACACTTTTATACAACAGTCGAAAAATACATATCAACCGCGATACAGAAGGAGCAAACAGCTTTAGCCTAAAAGTTAAAAGCTTCCACAAACGGGCAAAAACAGAAATTTCCCATGCCGACTCCATCTTTGTTATCTCCGATCTAGAAGGCAACTTCTCAGCTCTAGAGCAGTTATTAACCAGTGCAAAAGTTGTCGATAAAGATTTTAACTGGACATTCGGCAAAGGCCACCTAGTAGTACTTGGCGATGTTTTCGACCGTGGCCTCGAAGTAACACAATGCCTCTGGCTACTTTACAAACTAGAGCAGGAAGCTCCCAAAGGGCAAGTGCATTTCGTTATCGGCAATCACGAAGCGCTTAATTTCATTGGCTCTATCAACTACGTAAGAAACAAATACCGATTGGTATCTTATGCCTTAGCAACAGATGTTCCCACCATGTTCTCCAAACAGACTGTTCTTGGCAACTGGCTACGCAAAAAGAACATGACACTGAAAATTGGGGATTACCTTTTTGCACATGGCGGAATTAGCCCTTTTATGGTAAAGAACGAGCTAAAGCTAAAAGAGATCAACAAGCTCGGCCGCAAATACTACGACGAAGAAGAGCTAAATGACAAAGCCGACCTTGTTTTTGGAATTAAAGGCCCAATGTGGTACAGAGGCTATTTTCAAGATCAGAAAAAGGAATATGCACAAATCACAGAAGCAGGGCTGGATTCTGTTCTAAACTACTACGACGCTAAAGCGATTATGGTAGGACATACAATCGTAGAAACTATTGAACCGCAATTCAACAACAAACTTTTCCCTGTAGATGTCCACCACAGTGAAAACCTTAAGACAAAAGGAAAAACAGAAGGGCTTATAATTAAAGAAGGGCGTTTCTACCGTCATTTAACTGATGGTAGTAGGGTTAAAATACACTAGCGCTCAGTCATAGCTATTAGTCATTGGAGTAGACTGTTTGATAAATAGCTATGCCTTTCTTACCTTCGCCTTTCAGACACGTTTCTACATCAAAATCACCACCAAAGCATTCCACATTCCAGCAAATCCAATTACCAAGTTTAGGAATTACCAACAACCAATCCACCTCATCAAAACAAAAAAGGCACAGGAAAAACACCGAAGTCCCCGAAAAATAACTCCAATGTCTATCCTATGCCCACTATATCAAACGCCGATGCAACAATCAGCCTCAAAAGAACGAACTATAAATCAGTCTTAATAAATCAACTAAGCACATTCATGCGCCAGCCAATTATTCAGCAGAGTTAATTTTCAAAGGTCTTCATGAGACCGCTCCGCTAAATTCATAATTCATAACTAATAATTCATAATTCCCCTAAACCAACTGCGACAACAAACGGTTCACATCAACAATATCACTAACCATACCATGCAGCGCATCAATGCTAACACGCTCCTGCTCCATCGAATCGCGGTGACGAAGCGTCACAGTATTATCCTCAAGCGTCTGGTGATCCACAGTTACACAAAGCGGAGTACCAATAGCATCCTGACGGCGGTAACGCTTACCAATAGAATCCTTCTCATCGTACTGAGTATTGAAATCCACACGAAGCTTAGTCAACACCTCACGCGCTTTCTCCGGTAGGCCATCCTTCTTCGTCAACGGCATCACAGCCACTTTCACTGGTGCCAATACAGGAGGCAATTTCAACACAACACGCGTCTCGTTACCTTCCAACGTCTCCTCTTGGTAAGCCTTCGAAATAATAGCCAAGAAAGTACGATCGAGACCAATCGACGTCTCAACAACATAAGGAACATAACTTTCCTTAGTCTCAGGATCGTAGTACTGAATCTTCTTGCCCGAATGTTCTTGGTGAGCATTCAAATCGAAATCAGTACGCGAGTGAATACCCTCAAGCTCCTTAAACCCAAATGGGAAGTTAAACTCAATATCAGCCGCAGCATTCGCATAGTGAGCCAATTTATCATGATCGTGGAAACGGTAATTCTCCGCACCCATACCTAAAGCATGGTGCCACTTCAAACGGAACTCCTTCCAATGCTCGAACCATTTCATCTCCTCACCCGGACGCACAAAAAATTGCATTTCCATCTGCTCAAACTCACGCATACGGAAAATAAACTGACGCGCAACAATCTCGTTGCGGAAAGCCTTACCAATCTGTGCAATACCAAAAGGAATCTTCATACGCCCCGTCTTCTGCACATTCAGGTAGTTCACAAAAATACCCTGCGCAGTCTCCGGACGAAGATAAATCGTAGAAGCATCGCCACTAACAGATCCCAACTTCGTATCGAACATCAAGTTAAACTGACGAACATCCGTCCAGTTCTTAGTACCCGAAACAGGACAAACAATCCCCTCGTCCTCGATGATTGTTTTCAGCTCCACCAAGTCATCATTCTCCAAAGCATCCACAAAACGCTTATGAAGCGCATCCCTCTTCCCTTGGTTCGACTGAACACGCGGGTTAGTCTCACGGAACTTAGCCTCATCGAACGAATCGCCAAATTTCTTCTTCGCCTTAGCTACCTCTTTGTCCATTTTGGCCTCGTACTTAGCCATCTGGTCTTCGATAAGCACATCGGCACGATATCTTTTCTTCGAATCCTTATTATCAATCAACGGATCGTTAAAGGCATCTACGTGTCCCGAAGCTTTCCATGTAGTCGGGTGCATAAAAATAGATGCATCGATCCCCACAATATTTTCATTCAGGCGCACCATTGCTTTCCACCAGTACTCCTTAATATTGTTCTTCAGTTCAGCACCTAACTGACCATAATCATACACAGCACTAAGGCCGTCGTAAATCTCGCTCGATTGGAATATAAAGCCATATTCTTTCGAATGGGCTATCAGCTTCTTAAACACATCTTCTTGCAGAGCCATTGTATCCTGTTTTTATTCTTGCTCATTTTTTTTCGAAAGGCAAATGTAAGAAATTGTGTGTATTAACAGGGATTTCAATTCTTTTTTTTAGGAGCACCACGCAATTGATATTCCCACTGATTTTGTGACAAAGAAATCGTCCTGTTAAAAACTAAACCCATTCTTCCCTCCCGAACTTATTACCAGCCGAATATTCCTCAAAGAACGAATACAAGTAAACAGTTCTACGAGTTTACTTCTGTCTCCTTCCCTCAAAGACAAAATCCAACAATTACACATATCTAAATATTCAACCAAAAAACAATAAACAGTTCAAAACGCACTAAAATCTCAACTCATAAACACACCTCCCTATTAATAGGGCAGACGCATCAAAAATAAAACACATCTGATTTTTAATGTTTTATATTTTCATCCTGATTGAAAAATGAAGTTTTTGAAATTGTAACACACTCATTTTCAGACATGATATTTTTTAATGTGTCCACCTAACCTATTAAATCGAAATTATAGATTTAATATAGCTAATTAACTTGATATGCATATTAATTATTAATTACTTTTGAATATATTTTAAGTGTCAATAAAAACGACAAAACCTTAACTATTATTTATTTTAATCTACTTAATTGTTAATAGAATGAAAAATTTCAAAAAACTCCTTGGTTTTGGAGTGCTGGTATTTGGCATTGGTGTGTCATCTTGTCAAAGAGAAGAGATTTCAAGCAATAAGCTAAACTCACAGGAACAAGCAGTCACCCTTAGCCAAGAAAACGGAACTCCTATCATAGGGCAGTACATCGTAGTTTTTAAATCAAACACAGGTATTGCTAAAAAAGCGGCTGCTTCTCGTGATTATTCCATTGCTCAAGAAATCATGACAGCAGAGGTGAAGCAATTCCTTAAAACAAACCAACTTGAAAATTTAGAACTGAAAAATGTATACAGTAGCTCTATACAAGGGTTTACTGCAAGAATTAGCGAAAAAGCGCTCAAACAACTCAGAACCAATCCTGATATCGATTTTATAGAACAAGATCAGGTTGTTGCACACAACCTACCTGCAACAGAAGGCGAAGTTGGCCTTACTGCGCAAAAAACACCTTATGGTATCACACGTGTTGGTGGTGGCGAAACATACCTTGGCTCTAACGTTGTTTGGATTATTGATACAGGTATCGACCTAGATCACCCAGATCTTAATGTTGATGCATCACGTGGGTTCACTGCATTCTCAAAAGGAAAGGATGCTAATCTCAACGATCGTAACGGACACGGAACTCACTGCGCAGGCATAATTGCTGCTATCGACGATGGAATTGGGGTTGTTGGTGTTGCAGCAGGCGCTACTGTTATCCCAGTTAAAGTACTTCGCGGTGGAGGCACTGGCCCAGTTTCTGGTATTGTAGCAGGTATCGACCACGTTACCGCAAACGCAAAAAGTGGCGATGTTGCTAATATGAGCCTTGTTTGCAGTGCATCTAGAGCAGTAGACCGTGCCGTTCGCCGTCTTGCAGACAAAGGTATAGAAGTAGCAGTTGCAGCAGGTAACAATAAAAGAAAAGCAAAAAAATATTCTCCTGCACGCGTAAATCACAAGAATGTTCTTACAATCTCTGGTTGCAATGCAAACGACTACTGGTTCAAAAACTCAAACTATGGAAACCCACCTATTGACTATTGTGCTCCTGGTGTAAAAGTATATTCCACATACAAAAATGGCCGTTATGCAACTTTAACAGGCACTTCTATGGCTTCACCACACGTCGCAGGTCTGTTATTACTTGGCAATGGTGACATCAATACTGATGGCTTTGTGAGCGGGGATCCCGATTCAATACCCGACCCAATAGCACATTATTAACTATTCCTCGCTCTGTGCCTCCTGTATACGCCTGAGTAAATTATACATCAATCTATATTCTTTACTAAGAAAAAATCTCTAAAATAAGAATCACATAGCAACAGTAATTTAAAACTACATTTGTTGTGTGATTCTTATTAACACTACTATAAAAATGGGGTTCGTTTGTTAAATCTTACAATGACCTGTTTATTCGAACAAACCAATGGCAAATGACCAAGTTCACCTGAGTCTATAACAAAATCGATTTCACTTTTCTGAAGTTCACATTTTTAATAGAAGCATCCCCTTTGAATTATTGTCAACCTAATGTTCACAACATAACGAACACAAATTAACAGTTCGACAAACTTACTTCAGCAAACATTCTCTCTCCTCAAAAACAAAAGACAAAATCCAACAGTCTTACATATCTAAATATTCAACATAAAATAAAAAAGACAACTAAGCCAAAAACAGAATACATCCATTTTTCAACTTATCGACATATACCCCTATTAAAAACACCTATCTAAACAGAATAAAGATTTAATATAACTAATAACCCCAAAATTAATATTGCATATTAAATACTTTTATATATATTTCGGACGTCAATAAAACGACAAACCTTAACCTTTTTTATTTTTAACCTACTTAAATATTAAACACAATGAAAAACTTCAGTAAACTCCTAGGTTTTGGAGTACTGGCATTTGGCATCAGTATGTCATCTTGTCAAAAAGAAGAAATTTCACAAGACAACAAGTCAACCACGCAACCACAGGAGTACGAAGTCACTCTTTCTCAAGAGAACGGCACCCCTATTCCAGGACAATACATTGTTGTTTTCAAATCGAACACTGGTATTGCTAAAAAAGCAGCTGCTTCTCGCGATTATTCAACTGCTCAGAAGGTCATGGCAACTGAGGTGAAGCAATTCCTTAAAACCAACCAACTCGAAGATGTAGAGCTGAAAAATGTATACAGCAGCTCTGTTCACGGTTTTGCTGCAAAAATCAGCGAAAAGGCACTCAAGCAGCTCAAAATCAATCCTGATGTCGACTTTATAGAACAAGACCAAGTCGTTGCCCACAATCTACCAATGGCTGAAGGCGAAGTAGGCATTGCTGCTCAAAACGTACCTTATGGAATTACACGCGTTGGCGGTGGTGAAACATACCAAGGCTCTAACGTTGCATGGGTTATTGACAGTGGCATTGACCTAGATCACCCTGATCTTAATGTAGATGCATCACGCGGTTTCACAGCATTCTCTAGCGGAAGCGACGCCAACTTCGACGATCGTAACGGACATGGTACTCACTGTGCTGGTACAATTGCAGCTATCGACAACGGAAATGGTGTTATTGGTGTTGCCGCAGGAGCTACTGTTATTCCTGTTAAAGTACTTAGTGGCGGCGGTACAGGGCCAAACTCTGGCGTTGTCGCTGGTATCGACCACGTTACAGCAAATGCAAAACGTGGTGATGTTGCCAACATGAGCCTTGGCGGAGGTGCTTCAAGAGCTACAGACAGAGCCGTTACACGCCTAGCCAACAAAGGTGTAAAAGTAGCAGTTGCAGCAGGCAATAGCGGAAGACCAGCAAGAAACTACTCTCCTGCACGTGTAAACCACAGTAATGTTCTTACAATTTCTGGTTGTGACGTTAACGATTACTGGTACAGAAGCTCTAACTACGGTAATCCTCCTGTTGACTACTGTGCACCTGGTGTAAGAGTATACTCGACTTATAGAAATGGTCGTTATGCAACTTTGACAGGAACATCTATGGCAACTCCACACGTAGCTGGTTTGTTATTGCTTGGAAATGGTAGGATCCGCACCGATGGTTTCGTTTCTGGTGACCGTGATAACAACCCCGACCCAATCGCACATCGTTATTAAATTATAGTTAGTAGCAAAAAAAGTTAGGACGAGGCCGCTTTATGCGGCCTTTTCTATGTCTTTGGGTCTGCTAAAATAATATGACTATCGTATTCATTACCTAAACATAGCTAAAAGACTGCCCACACCAGGGCACTGCTAACATCAACTTTCCAGAGCATTACGAATGCGTCCAAAAGTGGGCAACCTTTCCCAGCCAGGTCAGAGATCACTGATGATTTGCGCCTATGTTTTCTGACATCTAGGCATGTAATACGATAATAGGTGAATGATATAAATCGAAGAAGTCGCTTTACACACCACAGCAGTCCTATTGGACTACGTGCTTATCTGTTTAAAAAACCTTATGGTTAGTCTGCCGATAATCTTTAGGCGTCATGCCGTAATGCTTCTTGAATACTTTATAAAAATGCCCGATTGCATTGTAACCACAATTATAGCAGATCGTTTTTATCGGTACATTTGTCATGGTTAGACGGTGGGCAGCATAGGTCATTTTAATCTGTGTTACAGCTTCGGTAAGGGTTCTGTTCATATACATTCTTACTATTTTATTGACATGGTCGGTAGACCTGTCCGTAAGCTCAACAAATCCTGCAACACCTTTCCGGAAATTCATCGGAGTAGAATACTGTTCTATTGCATAGCTCAACCAATGGGGCATGCTCGAATCGCTTTTCGAATGCGCCTCCTGAATTACCTTAAAAATATGAAGCACCATAAGATCGAGGTGCATAAAATCGCGGGGCTTGTGAAGAATATAATCTGTCACACCTGAAATTTCATTTAGTTCGTCAGCATTCAGCTTCATACTGAAAGGCTGCCTGTTCTCTGTCCAAAAATAAGTGTCACAATCTGGAAAGTATCGTTCTTTGAACAATTGTAGGCTTTCGAGATAGAATGCAATATTCGTCACCACCAAACCTGTAGTGTTCGAATTTGCAATGAACGTATGGCGATCTGCTGGGCGGATCATACACAAATCACCTTTACTTATCGGTATCCGCTCACCATTTAGCAAGTGAACCCCGTCCCCTTCTTTTATCCAAAAAATCTCGGCATAATCATGATCGTGGTATTCAAGATTTTCGTTCGATGTTATTGTCCGCCTGACAATATGAAAGCTATCATTTGGATTGATTATAAACGTTGGAAGGCTGAGTTTAATAACAGGTAGAGACATTATAAACCAAGAAAAAATAAAAAACGAAATACAGATTGTTCAATAATTATACGACGGCTTAGCAACAAAGATAAAGGTTGATCTTGAATATTGCAACGTAAACACAAGCTGGTCAATATTATTACAATGATTGGAATATCAAACATTTAAAATAGGTTATTAAACATATTCCATTTAGTATCTTAATTGAAAAGACCTCGTTTAAAGACAAAAAAAGACATCCTAGGAGTAAAATAAAATTACACACTATCTCTCCTACTCGGTTAACTTTGCAACATTCAAGAAGCAAGCTCCTTCATTGTTTGAATAAAGTTATGATTCTAAAAATAGCACGCTTTTTAGATCATAAACTTTAGCCTCAGTGTTCGCGCTTTTCTATGTTTGGGACTGCACTGTTGTTCTCTCAAAGAAAATAAATTGCACAATAATGCTAACTGCTTATTTTTGTTTGCTTAAAAATAAGAAACGAGTAATTAAACATAAGCAGTTAGTTATAAATAAATTAGATTTAGTCTAATAAGTACCCTGATAAAATTAAGTTAGATCTATTTCTAGCCTAAGTGGCCGGTTACTTAAAAGAAGTAAGTCTAAAAATAAATAGGTTCTCGACCTTATCACCATTACAAGAAACACATTTACGAGGCAGCTAATTTCTTGATTTCAATAACTATTGTAAAAGAAAAAAGGGAAACCCTAAACACTTTAAAACAATGCTTGATATTTTTTCAGACGACCGCTTGGTTATGACTCTTGACGCAGGAGGAACAAACTTCGTTTTCAATGCTATCCAAAAAGGAAAACCAATAACGGAAGCTGTACGCACACCTTCTTACGGCGATGATTTAGAGAAATCGCTAAAGACAATTATTGAGGGCTTCACGGCAATCAAAGAAAAACTTACAGAAGAACCTGTTGCTATTAGCTTTGCATTCCCTGGGCCAGCGGATTATACTAATGGTATTATAGGCGACTTAACAAACCTTCCCGGTTACAGAGGCGGAGTTGCTTTAGGCAGCATGCTTGAAGAGCATTTCGGAATACCTGTCTTCATTAAAAACGACGGCGATCTTTATGCTTATGGTGAAGCTCTAGGTGGAATTCTCCCTACTGTCAATAAGCAGTTGGCTGATGCTGGCTCTAGCAAACGTTACAACAACCTTGTTGGCCTTACTCTAGGTACTGGCTTTGGTGCTGGTTTCGTGCTTAACGGACAATTGATAAATGGTGATAACAGCATTGTTGCAGAAATCTGGAACACTAGTAACTCCATTACTCCAGAGCGCAACTCGGAAGAAGGTGTGAGCGCACGTGCTGTTGCGAATGCGTATAACCGTATGACTTCGAAAGGGGATGAAGCCAGCATGCCTAAGGATGTTTACGACATCGCTGTTGGAGAAGCTGAAGGCGACAAAGAGGCTGCTCTTAAGGCTTTCGCAGAATTCGGCACTCACCTTGGCGATGCTGTGGCAAACCTGATTACTTTATTCGACGGGCTGGTTGTTATCGGCGGTGGAATTACTGCGTCGAACCATTTGTACATGCCTGCTGTAATGGATGTTGTGAGGGGAGCATTCAAAAGCGGTCAGAAACGTGCCGTACACCAAACCTACTTGCTTGATGATGCTTCTGAATGTGCAGAATTCCTAAAATCTTCGAGCAAGACCATCAACATTCCGTTTAGCGAAAAGACCATTGAATACGATCCTGTTCAGAAAGTAGCAGTTGCAACAAGTCAGATGGATGCTAGCGATGCTATCGTTATGGGGGCTTATGCTTATGCGCTTACTAAACTTGACGAGGGGAAGTAAATAGACTCATGCTGGTAGAGGCGCAAGATTCCGCACCTCTATGAATGTCCGTTTGAATTACGGTACGAACATATTTTAAATACACAAACCGTTTTCGATAATTTATCTCTCAGAGAGTTTTTATAAAAAAGATATTATCGGTGGCGATTTAAATTTCAAATTAAAATGACAAAAACACAAAATAACATAAAGCAGATTATTCCTGTTTTGTTTGCCTTTTTTGTAATGAGTTTTGCCGACCTTGTTGGTGTGGCAACCGATTATGTGAAAGCTGATTTTAAGCTTTCTGACACACTTGTTCAGCTGATTTCGTTTGCTACTTTTCTTTGGTTTTTCGTTTTTTCTGTTCCTGCGGGAATTTTACAGAATAAAATAGGGAAACGTAATATGCTGAATATCGGTATCGGTCTTTCGGCACTTGGTATGCTGTTCCCGTTCGTTAGCTATTCGTTTGCTTCGGTATTGATTGGTTTTTCGTTGTTGGGTATCGGTAACACTGTTATTCAGGTTTCTGCCAATCCGCTGTTGGTGAGCATTGTTAATCCAGATCGTGCTTCGAGCATCCTGAGTTTTTCGCAATTTGTAAAAGCTGTTGGTTCGATGGTGGCTGCGCCGTTGACTGCTTTCTTTATGTTGCAGACTGGAAACTGGCGTTTCGTATTCCTTAGTTTTGCGGCTATTTCTGTTTTGTCTGCTTTGTGGTTGCAGTCTGTGAAGTTTGAAGATAGCAAAAGTGAACAAGGGAGTGTTTCTATGGCATCTTGTTTTAAACTGCTTGGTAACTCTTACATCTTGACGATGGTACTTGCTATTTTCTTGGTGGTTGGTATCGACGTTGGTGTTAACTCAAGTTCGGGTCAGTTCTTTATGGAAAAATACGGTCTTAGCAACGAAGTGGCTGCATCGGGACGTAGTGTTTATTTCTTTGGTAAACTGATTGGTTGTTTATTGGGTGCTGCTATTTTGCGCTATATGTCTGCACACCGTCTGCTGATGCTAAGTTCTATCGCTTCTGTAGCTTTTATTCTGGCATTGACATTCAACCCTTACCAGATTGCTGCTTGGACAATCATATTTTTCATCGGTTTCAGCATTGCTAATATTTTCCCATTGGTTTTCTCAATTACGGTTGGGCGTCACAGTTCTAATTCCGATGAGATTTCGGGTCTGATGATGATGGCTATCGTTGGAGGGGCAATTATTCCGCCTGTTATGGGATTCTTTGCTGGTTTATATGATTATTCTGCTTCGATGCTATTCCTTGTAGCGTGTGCAGCGGTTATTCTTTATATTGGTTGGAGAAATAAATAAATCATTATATCGCAGAAGCAGTCTATCTTAGGACTGCTTCTCTATTGTTTTTCGCTCTCAATCGCCCGCTTTTCCTTCCAGAAGTTCAAACACATTTTCATTCTTAAGAATCTGCATGCCAATACGGCTATTGCTAATTCCTTGATTCAATTTGTATGAAAAGCTTATTTTATCCTGATCTATATTTGCATCAAAATTCAAAAAAGAAACTTTAGAATTTTCTTTGAGCCTCTCTGCCAGCTCCAACAAATGAGTTGATATGATCACAATGGAGTTTTCTTTTCGCGACAATTTATCTACAACTTCGTAACTGCCTTCAATTGCGTCCGAACTATTGGTTCCTTTGAACAATTCGTCAAAAAGAAATACAATTTTCTTCTTTTCTTGAATCAACTCTACTCCTGTTTTCAGACGCTTTACCTCCGTAAGAAAATGACTGTAGCCCATCTTTAGATTATCTTTTAGATTGATGGCCGTTACAACTCCATCAAAACCGGAAAGACTCATTTCTTCGGCAAAAACAGGGAATCCAATGTGGGCAAAATATAAGGCCAAACCTACACTTTTTATAAAGGTTGATTTTCCTGCCATGTTTGGGCCTGTAAGCAAAACTGTTTTCTTTTTATCAAAAGCGATGCTGTTACGAACAGGGTTGTTGAGTAATGGATGTACTACTCCTTTTAACTCCAGTGTCATATCTGCTTCTTCTTCAAAAACAGGAAAACAAACGATTTTCGAAGATTTATATACGGAAGCTATGGCCTGATATGCATCTATTTTATATAGAAGTTCTAAAAATGGTCTGACTTCGTTCTTGTATTTACTGCGGAATAACTTATCTAGCTTTGCTGTTGACTTCGCATTTAGCTTTCTATAATCTGTATTTACAAATGGAAGATTGAGAAAATCCCAAGTGTTTTTAACGTCTTCTGCGAAAAAGAAGGCTGTTTCTTCAAATCTGAACAGGAATGACTTCACATCTTGCATTGTCTCCAACAGACACCTTATGCCCAACTGGATGTTGTAATATCCATTATTCGGCTTTATCTTATATTTCAAATATTCAGAGAAAGGCCGAATTCCAAAATCGGACAACGGTGGCTTCCAGAAATCGATGTAGCTTTCGATTATATCACAATCGCTTTTGGTGATCTTCAGAACATCGTCTTGGTCGCAAAAGAGTTTAATCTCTTTTTGGCGCTGTTTTATTCTGCCGACATTGTTGGTCGGACTATTGATCAGCTTGAATAGATAGTCTGTGCCTCCTTTGGTTTTGATTGCCTTAAAGAATGATGAAAAGGAGTTTTGATATTGGTTGCCTATTCCTAAATCGGCTCTTGTTTGTTCGTCTGCTATAAACATGTGTTAACTTCAAAATAATCACTTGAGTCAAACTTAGGTGGGATTTGTGGTTTTTGGTGGGTTGGTTAGGGATTGTTATGAAATATCTTGGTTATTTAGGCTTAATTAGCAATTGAATTCAAACGACCACTTCACTGATTCTCATCATCAAAAAAGAGAAAGGACATAACAAAAATACGGAGAAGAAATTAAGCAAAATCAATTCCCAACAAAGAGATATCATCAAAAAGCTGATCATCGATTTCATTAAGACCAAGGCTGTTGATTAGCGAAATAACCATGTGGTCGATATCGCCAGAGCTTGCAGCAAGTTGTTCGATTGTGAGAGTGTTGTCTTTTACTTCGGATTCCACCTTTATCTCCACAAGCCCGTCGGTGAAGCAAACTAGGCGTCCGCGCCCGTTCAGGTTAACTTCTCCAAGGCTGATGCCAGGTATCGTATCCAGCATTCCAAGACCAACACAACCTTTTTTTAGGTAGGTCATTTCCTGATTTTCGCAGACAAAAAGAGGAGGTTCATGCCCAGCATTGATATAGCTAATGGTTCTAGTCTCTGCATTATAGCGAGCTATGAACATCGTGATAAAACGGTCACCTTCAGCAATATCAATTACTTTTTGATTCAGTTTATGAACCAATTCCGGCAAGTGTATTTCTGTTGTAAATAAAGCCCGTAAGTTTGCCTGTAGATTAGACATTAGCAAAGCAGCCGAAACGCCTTTCCCAGTTACATCAGCAATTGCAAAACCGTATTCAGTATCGCTTAGCTTTATGAAGTCGTAGAAATCGCCACCAACATACATGTGCGGTTGGTAATATCCCGCAGCCGATAGGTATTTATCTTTAGGAAGATCGTCATTTTCTGGGATGAGTAATTTTTGCATACGGGCTGCAAGGTGCAAATCCTCAAGAAAAGCCTCTTGCTTTGTCTGCTCTTTTGCCAAACGCCGGTTTTCTATGGCAACGAGAATGATGTTCGTCATTGTCTGAATGAACTGTAGGTGCTTAATGCTATAGCTCATTCCAGGATGTTCTTCGGAGTCGCCTATCAGTAGGTATGCAATTGCCTTGTTCTTATGAAACACAGGAATGATCATGTCGAAGCGGGCGATATGTTCATTCTTTTCGTAGTTAGTGGTAGATATGTTTTTAAATTGAACAAGGTCGCGTTCAACAGAAATCTTATCAAAAAGCTCATCGCCACTACCCGATGTAAAAATAGGCTGCCAGTTCTGGTCGTGGCTGAAAAGTAGAATATTGGGTATGTTCAATTCGTCGTGCAGCAGGCGTTCATAGCGATCCAGCAACTTGCTGATCGGTTCGTTATTGTTAATACTCTGAGTAATAACAAGCAACGTTTCCAATTTAAAGTTGCAGAACTTCAGTTTTTCTAAAGCCGCTGTGCTTGACATAAATTGCGTTTATCTTCTAATAAAAAGAGAGCGTTAAGAATGATACTTTCAGACTCAGCGCTCTCCAAAATTAAAATTATTTTAAAACACAAAAAATTATTCTTTCACGCGTTCCACGTATTTACGCTCGGCAGTGTCTATTTTTATTTTGTCGCCAATGTTCAAGAACAAAGGAACCATAATTGTAGCCCCTGTTTCTACAGTTGCTTGTTTAAGTGCAGTAGACGATGCAGTGTCTCCTTTTAGCCCAGGTTCGGTATAGGTAACCTCCATTGTGATGAACTGTGGAAGCTGAACGTTGATCGGTGTTTCTGTTTCAGCATGAAAAATTATCTCAATGTTCTGCCCTTCTTTGAAAAGGTCTGCATTTTCGATGTTTTTCTCTTCTAGGTTGATTTGCTCGAAAGTCTCGTTGTGCATGAAGTAGTAGCCCATATCATCTTTATAAAGGTACTGATACGGACGGCGCTCAATACGTGCCGTTTTAACTTTTACGCCTGAGTTAAAAGTGTTATCGACAACTTTTCCCGTTGTAACACTTTTCAGTTTTGTGCGGACAAACGCAGGGCCTTTACCTGGTTTTACGTGCAAGAAGCTTACGATCATGTATAGGTCGTTGTTGAACTCAATACACATACCGTTTTTGAAATCAGCTGTTGATGCCATTATAATCTAAATTAGTTCGGCGCAAAAATAATATTTGGCGTCATATCGGCAAAGCCTTGATCAAAAGACGGTTTAGAATTTCAGAAACATACCTTTTTGTAGTTTCAATTCTTTTCAAGAAAGCAGTGGTCAAAAGACTAGAAAGCCAGTAGTGAATATCTTGTTTTTGATGAGTTAGAAAACAGTTGCTAGTCTTAGTAATCCCTACTTGGGAAGGATAAGCAAATTTGCTAATACAAACGACATTTTTAGGTTTGCCACAACACCGAGTATTAATCCGATGCTTTCTCTAATAAATAGCACCACATGCTTATTTGTATGCAGAAACGCTCTTTATCAAAGCTGTATTTAGAATGTTGAGGAATTGAAATTATGTTGATAATATAGGTGAGATAAAAAAGCCCATACCTTAAACAGAATATATAAACTGTGTTCAAGAATGGGCATATTTTATTTTCTTCGGACTACAAAACGGTTAAATCGCATCATGTCCCCGCTCACCGGTACGGATGCGGATACATTCCTCTAGTGGTGTAATGAAGATTTTACCGTCACCGATAGTTCCATCGTTACCTTCGTCGCTTTCGCTTCTTGCAGATTTTAGAATTGCGTCTACAGCAGTGTCAACAAACTCTTCGTTTACTGCGATTTCAATACGCATTTTAGGAGTAAGGCCGGGTACAACAACTTTACCGCGATAAAGCTCCTCCTTTACCTGTCTACCGTGTCCGGAAACCCTAGCTACGGTTATTCTCTCAATGCCAGCGTCGATTAGGCTCTCCCTAACCTGATCTAGCTTGTTGCTTCGTATAATGGCTACTATTAGTTTCATATGTTTAATTTCTTCTGTCACAGAGCAAGTGAGCTCGGTGTTGTCTGTTTGTTTATGAAATTTACTTGTTGTTAATTATCCTTCTGCCATGAAGAACATGACAGAAGCAGACCGAAATAGGACACCGATGATTAATTCGGGTTCAACATACCGTAACCTCTTTCACCGTGATAAGCGTGATCCAGACCGTCAAGTTCTTCCTGAGTAGAAGATTTAAGGCCGATAGTCTTTTCAACAATGAAAATAATAGCGATGGTAAGAACAAGAGAATAAGCAATAGCGATCCCAACTGCCGCAGCCTGAATCCCTAGCTGTTCGAACATCGACCACGAACCTTGTGCTGCAGCTGCAGCAGCGTCCATCCAGCTTTGACGGATAAAGAAGCTCAAGAATAAAGCTCCTACGATACCACCCATGCCGTGAATTCCGAAAACATCGAGGCTGTCGTCGTAGCCAAATTTATCTTTTAATATTACAAAATAATAACAGACGATAGAAGAAATAATACCTAGTGCCATGGCTCCAGCTGGTTGAACAACGCCAGCGGCAGGAGTAACAGCAACTAATCCTGCTAGCACACCCGATACAAAACCTAAAGCAGTAGCTTTACCATAATGGAAGCTCTCGATAACGATCCAGGCCATTGCACCAGCAGCAGCAGCTACCTGAGTTGCAGTTAATGCCTGAGCTGTGGCTAAGTTACTAGATACGCTACTTCCCGCGTTGAATCCGAACCAACCTACCCAAAGAAGGCCTGCGCCCATTAGTGTCATTACCAAGTTGTTTGGTCTGTTCTGGCGGTGTGGGTATCCTCTACGTTTTCCTAGGTAAATAGCAGCAACCAATCCACTGATACCAGCCGAGATGTGTACAACTGTACCTCCTGCAAAATCAATAGCACCTTTAGGCCCTAAGTTGAACAAGAATCCATCTTCTGCCCATACCCAGTGACACAAAGGGTTATAAATTAAAATACCCCAAAGCGCAATAAAAAGAATATATCCTTTAAACTTAACCCTTTCAGCAAATGCGCCAGCAATAAGCGCGGGAGCGATAATCGCGAATTTTCCTTGGAACATCGTGAATACAAATTCAGGTACACCATTTTCCATTATGGAATCGTCTATGCCATGAAGGAAAAAGTAGTCGCTGTTCCAGCCAAACCAGCCACCAAGCACATTGTCTCCAAAAGACATGCTGTAGCCAACAGCTACCCAAAGAATACTCATAACGCCCATAGCGATGAAACTATGCATCATGGTTCCCAATACGTTTTTCGAGCGAACAAGTCCACCGTAGAACATTGCCAGTCCTGGAACCATTAAAAGTACCAGAGCTGTAGAGGTCAGCATCCACGATGTTGCCCCACTGTCGACAGCTGTTCCTTCTGCCGCAAATACAGAGCTTGCTAGGCCTGCAATTGATAAGGTCAATAGGATTTTTTTCTTCATTATGAATCGGTATTGCGGAGAGTTCAGAACAGCTTTAGATTAAGTCTACACCTGGTATTAATAATTTCTTACTGTGCATTTGGTCTCGGTTGTGTATGCAAAGTGTGCAATCCTTAGGTTCTAAAACGCCTCCATAGTTTGCGTTTGAAATTTATAGACGTAAAATAAAATCAATATGATAAAAAACGCCTTGTTTTTTTTACGATTTAAAACGTTGCAAATATAGTTTTAAAAGGGTTAATTGCAAATAGAAAATTATTAAAATTTCAACAGGGTGGGGTTTGCAATGGGGTTATTTTTGATTTTACATGTCAATTTCATGCCTTTGGGGCTGTAAAATTAATATAGGTCGCTGAATAAAGCAACTTTTTTAATGTGAGTGGCCAATTTTGATTTTTTACCTATAGTTATTCTTTTGCCTCTATAAAGTTAAGTTATTAGTGTTACAATAGCTATTTGTTCACTCATAAGTTCAGAAAGAAGAACTTTAAAAAAAGTTACTGATCAGGAATAATTTAAAGGTTCTCACGCCCAAAAAGGGCAAGTAAAAAAAGTTTTATTTAAAGATGGTTGCCCTTGTTAAACATAGGGGATAAAGGTCAAATTTCCACATTAAAAACACATAGCCCCCCCTAAACTACAGCAGCTTTAGCAAGAACCGCATTAGTCATTATTTAATTTGAACGTTAGTTGCAGAGCGAGATGAGCAGTTGCATCTAGACATTACAGATATTATAAACTGAAAAAAGTAGAAATAACATTATATGCAACTTAAATCCATCAAAAAAGTCTATCTTAAGTAGCTTATTTGCAATAATTAACCTTAATCTTCAATAACATGTTAACTAGAACTAAAATCCAATTGTTTTTTGCTTTTTTAGTTGCTGCTATTTCGGTTAAAGCGCAATTCCACGTAACAGTAAATGCCAGTTCTTCTGGCACTGGAACTTTAGACGATCCAATAGACCTACAGACGATTTTGAAGAGTGGAGCAACAGTACAGGCAGGGGATACAATATTTATTCATGAAGGTGTTTATAAAGGTAGTTTTGTAACTTATGTTACGGGAAAAGAGGGGAAACCCGTTGTAATTTGTCCTTATAAAAATGATTTGGTTGTTTTTGATAATCATGCAGAAGGTTTAGAAAGTCTTTACAGAACACAACTAAACGTCAACCAATCTTATGTTCAATTAAAGGGACTGGTATTTACGAATAGTAACAAAGACAATAGGGCTTCGCAGGATATTCATGACGGATATGGCGGAAGACCCAATGATATTCCTAGCGGAGATGGTATAGTTACTCACAATGGGAATGTGGATATCATTAACTGTATTTTTCATAATGTTAGAGGAACCTCAATAGGAACCTACAAAACTGGAGGGTATATTTACGGGAATATAATTTTTCATTCCGGGTTCGACAATTTAGATAGGGGGCACGGACATGGAATGTATATCCAGAATGGAGATGTGGATAACCCAAAGTATTTCGAAAACAACCTGATCCATACCGGTTTCATGTATAACATGAAATTATACACTACAAATGGATTCTTACAGGGAATCACTGTTAGAGATAATATCTGTTTCAATTCCGCAATTTGTTCGGAACCTGGAGACAGTAAAGATGCAGGAAGAGATATTTTTCTGGGAGGAAAAGAACCCGCCCAGTACGTGACAATAGAAAACAATTACACCTACAAAAGTGAATGGGGAATCACTATCAATGGCCCAAGCCTACAGATTGGCTGGCGAGATTTATGCAGGCATATCACTGTAACCGATAATTATGTAGTTGGAGGAAACAGAACATTCACAGTGATAAATACCGACAACTCTGAATTTACAAGGAATGTATTTGTTAGTAGGGATAAACCAGACTTAAAGGTTGCTCCTTACTTCCGCGATTATGTTTTAAGATACGATTCCATTTCAACAGGTTCTCCTTCGGGAATGCTTTTTGACCACAATAGCTACTTTACAGGCACAAACACAAATCAGGTACAGATAGCCTCAAGCTCAATTACGAAGGACGAATGGCAGGCAAAACATTTCGATGCCAACAGTACTTTTAAAGTAGGCCTGCCAGAAAAAAATGTGGTCAAAGTGCTACCAAATAAACATGAGGCAGGAAGAGCGCACATTGTTGTTTACAACTGGGAGAACAAAGACCATGTTTCCATTGATGTTTCTGATGTTGTTAAAAAAGGGCAAGACTATTACCTATACGATTCTCAGGACTTATTCTCAGGCGCACTTTTAAAAGGTGTTTATTCTGAAAACTTGAACGTTCCGATGTATGGCTCGGATCATGATGTTACACAGCCTTATGGAAAAAACATCCAACACATAAAACACACAGAAAAGGAATTCGGAGCCTTTGTTTTAACAACAAGACCGCTATACCCAGAACAAAACAATGAGACAACGGCAGCTGATAATCATCATCGAATGCTAACGGGAACAAAGTATTGGCCAAACCCAACAGCGGATTTCGTTGACATTAACTTTTTAACCTCAGAAAAACAGACTAGCATAAAGGTAACAGATCTAGCAGGTAAAGTGGTGCTGGTCAAAAAAGTTATCAATGAAAAACATATGGTAGCTCACGGAGCTTATCGTTATAGACTGAACTTATCTTCAATCCCTAAAGGCGTTTATATAGTACAGCTGAAGGATGGTGTGGGTTGCGAATCTTTCAGGATTATCAAACGCCAATAATAAGTCATTTTTAGATAATTTACTGAAAATAAACTAATAATAACTTTGAAAGTAAGTCGGGGCAATTCAGTTATAAACTTGAAAAACAGATGATACTAGTCATAATAAGTAACGCTAGGTGTTTTATAAGCAAGCACAGACATTAAAAGCTCCATTCATGAGCCTTATTTTCGTACCTTTGTTAAACAAACAGTGTTTACCCATTAAAATCAGAACAAATATGGAAAGCTCAAATGCAAGAATTATTGCTGCTTTTTTAGCAGGTGCTGCTGCTGGTGCTAGTCTTGGACTGTTGCTGGCTCCGGACAAAGGAGAAAACACACGTCGTCAGATTCGCGAATCGTTAGGCGAGATTACTGGAAAAGCCCGCGAAACGATCGACGATATTACCGACAAAGCAAAAGAAACCTTTGATAGCTACCGAGCCCGTAAAACAGAACCCCAAACTGAGGGGTAAACCAAAAGTATTAGAAGCTGCCTTCGGGTAGCTTTGTTTTTGTTAACACTAAAAATTGTATTACCTGTTTAAAACAATAGGGGAATTTCCCAGCAGGTAGCAACGGACAACATTCATGGAACAGCTTTCCTTAAAAGACGAATTGCGAGAACTGATTATTGAGCTGAAAGCCTATTTCGAAATCAAATACGACATTGCCCGCTTAAATGTTGTAGAAGCAACAGCTATAGTTGCTACGGTTGTGCTCATGTCTCTGATTATTTTCATTCTGGTGTTTGCATCTGTTTTATTTCTCTCTTTTGGTCTCGCCTTTTATCTGGCCGATATTTGGAAAAGTAATGTATTGGGGTTTCTGGCCGTTGGCGGGGGATACCTAATTTTTACAATTTTGTTGTATACGCTTCGTAATGTACTTATCAGAAAACCGATACTTAAGAACCTGATAATGCTTATTCTTCCTAGTGATTCTAATGGAGATTCTGTTGTTGAAGAAGAAACGCTTCCTTAAATCTTTTTGTTGAACAAAAAACTATTTTAATCAAATGAAAGTAACAATAGAGAAACGGTTAGAAACCTTGGAAGATTTGCGGCTGGCCAAAGCTGGTTTACGAAAAAAGGCAAAACAGCACGAGGCAGCGTTGAAGAGTAGAACAGAAGCACTATATTTTGGCCTAAGCGCAGAACGAATCTATACCGAAACGTTGGATGGTTTCGATGCAAACAATCTATTGGCCCAGCTACTACCTTATCTACTAAAATACAAAGACCAGTTGGTGGACAACCCAGTGATGAAGCAATTGCGTAAAATCAAGAAGAAGCATTTACCATATGTAACAGGTGCAGTAGCTGTACTGGGAGCAGTGGCCTATTCTTATTTCGATAGAAATGATAAAGAACCACAGCCTTAATCATCGAGTGAGCTACCACAATGTTTACAGAACTTAGCCTCTTCTTCGTGCCCTTCGGTAAAGCATTCCGAGCATACACGGGTGTTTAAGCTTGCCTGAGAGAATTTGGATATTTCATGAGTGACAATTCCTGTCGGCACAGCAAGAATAGCATAACCAATTAACATCGAGAGGCTTGCAATGAACTTCCCAAAATCTGTTTGTGGGGCAATATCACCATAGCCAACAGTTGTTACGGTAACAATGGCCCAGTAAATACTATGCGGAATACTAGAAAAACCATGTTCCTCCCCCTCAACAAGATACATCAGTGTTCCCATAATCACTATAATGTTGAGAACTACGAACAGGAACACGAAGATTTTGTGTCGGCTTGCTCCAATTGCACGGATCAGCACAAGGCTTTCATTTGAATACCGGGTAAATTTCAGGATACGGAAAATACGCAACAAACGTAAGCCGCGTATCACCATCAGGCTCTGTGTACCCACAAAAAATAAACTTAGATACGATGGCAAAAGCGACATCAAGTCAATAAGCCCATAAAAACTGAAGATATACCTGCGCGAGCGCCTGGCCACATACAACCTCAATATATACTCAAGCGTAAACAGAATCGTCAGCACCCATTCAAGCACCTCCAGAGCCATCCCATAATGTTCACGCACACTTCCAATACTTTCCAACATCACGGCCATCACGCTCAGGGCAATTAGGATAAGCAGTACAACATCGAAAAGCTTTCCCATAGGAGTACCTGCTTCAAAAATGATTACGTAAAGTTTGCGGCGTATCTTTTTTCGCATGAGTAGATTAGTGTAAATAGTCTGTAATTCAATAGATCTATGGCCTTAACTATCGCGGCTCGCTTGTTTCTAGAAACAAATTTGGAAATCAGATTCCATCCACCATCAATTTACAAAGAAATTCATTTTCAATAACTTTCACGATATAGTTCACAATACATTTTTTCTGATTAGGAGCAGAACATTCTTCGTATCCCAAACATTCAGCGCGCCTTCCACTACAAGTCCTCAGGCCCCGTGCCGTTCCACATCGGCCCGGCGGTCTATTCCGCTGCGCTCCTTAGCCGCCAAACCGTGTGTCACTGGCCCGTGTACTTCCGGGCTTTCCGCTACAGTCACGGCTATTTTAAAACTGTAGTGCTTTCTATTCGGTTTCTTTTCCCGTCTCCGTAGAAACACAAAACCTTACGTCTCACAGATTATAAATAGCCGCAAAATCGAGCATCCCAACCAACCAGCAACCAAATTTAAAATACAACACAGAAAAACAGAACAATATCGTCCACAATAAATAGCACAACGTGCTTAACAGAGGTTGGTCTAATTATTTTTACTTTTGGCTCAAGAGTCTCGAAAGTAAAGTTAAGAAATGTTCTAAGGTCATAGACCTTAGTCTCCCAACGAAAATACTATGGAAAGAAAGGATATAAAAGCCAATTTCGAAGAAGCTTACGAATTATTGGGCAAGTTTTATGGCGAAGCAGAAAATATTCAGGCAATAGAAAGCGCAGCACAGTTAATGACAGAAGCTGTCAAATCAGGAAGGAAAATAATTTCCTGTGGTAACGGAGGCTCAATGGCCGATGCTATGCATTTTGCAGAAGAACTCACAGGCCGCTTCCGCGAAAGCCGCCCAGCGCTTCCGGCAATCGCTATCTCAGACCCAACTCATATTAGTTGCGTAGGCAACGACTATGGCTACGATTACATCTTTTCAAAATTTGTAGAAGGAGTAGGACAACAGGGCGATGTCCTTTTAGGAATCAGCACAAGCGGTAATTCAAAAAACGTAATCGAAGCTGCCAAATCTGCCAAATCAAAAGGAATGAAAGTAGTTGGGTTAACAGGCAAAAATGGAGGCGCACTGACCGAACTCTGTGATGTAGAAATACGCGTTCCCCACTTTGGTTATGCCGATCGGATTCAGGAAATTCACATTAAAGTAATCCATAATCTAATTCAATACGTAGAGTCTAATGTTTAGGCTTGTTTTCAAGGCTGTGTTCTAATCTAATATTGGTTATAAATTTTTTCAGGATAGAAACAGGTACATGATCATTAATAATCAGATAGCTACCTGTTGTTCTAATTGAAAAAAAATGTTAGAACCAACATTAAACCAGAATAGAGCCGTTTTCAATAACTAGCTGGTAAATCAGGCATGTTAAAAAAATAATTAGCCAAAGGTGCACAAGGCGACTAAACCGAAGCGGACTTTTCGTACCTAAGGATTTGGTCGTTCGCAGTGAAACGAATGAATAATTACTTTTTTTGCTATGCCTTAATTGATCATATCAGTCTTTGGATATTTCACAAGCCTATCCAACAAGGGAACATAGAATTGGCTAAGTGCAGATTTTCAGGCACAAGCCAATTCATAATTCACAACTAGAAATTTATAATTCCTTTATTCTCTTGTTCTGTTAATCAGCTAATCAATTATCTACCACTATGCTAGTAAGAACCTTCGGAAGTGCAGTTTTTGGTGTCGATGCCAGCATGATTACAATCGAGGTAAATGTCACACGCGGAACGGGCTTCCACCTTGTAGGTCTTCCCGATAATGCTGTTAAGGAAAGTCAACAGCGTATCCTATCAGCTTTCATGACCAACAAGTTCAAATGGCCCGGCTTCAAAGTGATTGTGAACATGGCACCTGCTGACATCAAGAAAGAAGGTTCAGCTTACGATCTTCCACTTGCCATTGGCATTCTAGCTGCGAACGGGCAAATTGCTGATGCCGATCTCGATAAGTATGTCATCATGGGCGAACTGTCATTAGATGGCAGTCTGCAACCGATCAAAGGAGCTTTGCCGATCGCTATCGAAGCAAGAAAGCTAGGCTACAAAGGTTTTGTTCTTCCAAAGCAAAATGCAAAAGAAGCTGCGGTTGTTAATAACCTTGAAGTATTGTCGGCAGGCCATATCACAGAGGTAATAGATTTTTTCAATGGCAATACGGAAAGTCTGGAGAAGATAGAGATTGACACACGGGGTCAGTTTTTTGAACAGGTAAATCATCTAGAATTCGATTTTGCCGATGTACGCGGGCAGGAAAACGTAAAGCGTGCATTGGAGATTGCTGCCGCAGGAGGTCACAACATTATTATGGTAGGTGCCCCTGGTTCTGGCAAAACCATGCTTGCCAAGCGAATATCAACAATCCTTCCTCCTTTGACATTGCACGAGGCACTTGAAACCACAAAAATTCATTCCGTAGCAGGGAAGCTCGATAAAGAAACATCACTGCTTACGCAACGCCCATTTCAGTCGCCTCACCATACTATCTCGGATGTCGCATTGGTTGGCGGAGGAGTTTTCCCTCAGCCCGGCGCAATTTCAATGGCTCACAACGGAGTACTTTTTCTCGACGAACTCCCAGAATTCAAACGCACAGTGCTAGAGGTGATGCGCCAACCACTAGAAGAGCGTAAAGTAACAGTTTCCCGAGCCAGATTTACCGTAGAATATCCAGCAAACTTTATGCTTGTAGCCGCAATGAATCCATGTCCCTGTGGATTTTACACCCATCCCGAAAAAGATTGCGT
The DNA here is from genome assembly GCA_965230435.1 of Bacteroidales bacterium. Taxonomy (GTDB): domain Bacteria; phylum Bacteroidota; class Bacteroidia; order Bacteroidales; family JBDKHP01; genus JBDKHP01. The sequence goes on along the minus strand of CBDDLB010000004.1, from coordinate 1,290,699 downwards.
ATGCTCTCCTAATATTAGACAGAAATATCTAAATAAAATTTCAGGTCCACTTCTGGATCGCATTGATATTCATCTCGAAGTTGTCCCAGTGCCATTCGACAAATTATCAGAATCCACATCAGGAGAACCAAGCGAACAAGTAAGAGCCCGAGTAATCAAAGCCCGCGAAGTGCAGGCGGAGAGGTTCAAAGAGCAGAAAGGCATCTATTCAAACTCGCAGATGTCGTCGAAAATGATGCAGGAATATGCCCCCCTTAATGCAGAATGTTCGCAACTGCTAAAAAACGCTATGGAACGCTTAGGGCTCTCTGCCCGAGCCTACGACCGCATTGTGAAAGTAAGTCGTACCATTGCCGACCTCGAAGGACATCAAGACATCCACCCCGATCATTTAGCTGAGGCTATTCAGTACCGTAGTTTGGATCGGGATGGCTGGGCAGGTTAAAAAGTTATCTCCAAAAGTGCAATTTAATCGAATTTGAAATCCTCGTCCTTTGAGTGTGGATTTTTCACTCATAATTAATTGTTTTTCAGAACTTATTTAGTAAAAATCACTCGCTCTTATTACAATAATTTTCTCAAACATATTTTTCGTTTCAAAAACATCAGCATTCGTCCCATAATACGAAAAGGAAAATATACCTTAGCCATGCACGGCTCAATAACTCAATTACAAGGTATAAAACAGATATTCTTACCACTGCTAATGGTATGGCTGTGCGCAAGCTGCAACAACGAACAAAAAAGACAAGACCACAAACCGTTAAAAGTCTCAGACTTCAACAGCCTAAAACCTCTTCACAAAACCATAGGCAATATCGAAGTTGGAGATTGGCTAAGCCAAAACGATGAAGAAACAGAAAGTTTCAAATACTACAGGTCATGCAAACCACATCGACCAACACCTCAAAATCGTACGATCTACATCAGACCATTAGGCACTTTCAGTGCAGTAGAAGATAGTCTCGTAAATCAGACTGTGGAATTCCTCGAAGCATTCTATGGTCTTCCTATAAAATGCCTTCCTTCAGTTTCGGACAGCATTGTACCCAAAGGTGCCCAGCGGATTCACCACGGAGCAAAACAATACCACTCCAGAACCATCTTAAACGGATATTTACACAAATACTTCCCTGACGATGCCGTGGCGTATATCTGCATAACCAACACAGATCTTTATCCGAAAAAAAGCTGGAATTTTGTGTTTGGTCAGGCCAACATAAGAAAACACGTTGCCGTTTCCTCAATGGCGAGATACAAATACGATGAATTTGGAGAGCCTACTTCTTCGAAATTCAGGTTGGAGAGAATTATGTCAACTATGGCTCATGAAACGGGTCACCTTTTTCGCTTGATGCATTGTGCTACATTTAAATGCCTGATGAATGGTAGCAATAGTTTGGAGGAATCTATCGAAAAACCATCTTGGCTTTGCCCCGACTGCCTTGTTAAGCTTTCTTGGAATTTGAATTACGATGCTATTTTGCGTTTTAAACAGTTGGAGGCATTTTATTCTAAGTATGGGTTTGAGAAGAAGAAGGTGTTTTGTGAGAAGTCTAGGGTTATTTTACAAGGCAAAGAAGTAGAGTAGGCACGTTTTTCAACATAGTGAGAGCCAATAAGGTGGTAAATACCTTAGCACGCCTACTAAACCATGTATTCACAACAAAAATTTTAACATCTAAATCAACAATCTTAGTTTTGGAGAAATATTCAAGTTATGTTGAAGATCAATTTACCAGATGAAATTCAGATCACAAAGTCTCTTTTTCAACAAATGCAATGGGAAAATCAAGGCCTACAATTGCACAGAGAAGGCAAACAGATCATTATTTCTGGAGCTTATGTGCCTATTGAGGAACTGGACTTTCTGGAACTAAAATTCCCTGTTTCTTTTCCTGCTGACACATTTCATTCATTCTGCCAGGGTAATCCTAATTTTAAAAAGCTTGAGTTTCATTCGAATAAATTACAAATAAACATGGCCGTAGCTGGTTTGATAGGTGCTTTTAGTGCTGCAATTTTATTGACAATCGGTTTTTGGAACAGAAAACACAAACTGGGAAAAATATATAACGACCCAACAGGCTATGAGCTGTCTAAACTCGGTAATGGAAATTTTCACAAAATCCCTGATATTTCATTAGTTGCCTTCCAAAACGCAGTTGGTCAATTATACAATGAGAACGGTTTTATAAAAGCACAGCCATTTCTGATTATCGAAATTGTATCCAGTAAATATGGACTACAACAGGATCTTCAAAAGATGGCCGAACATTGGATGGCGAACAGAACTCAAATTGGTTTAGTCGTTGATCCACATAGAGAAGAATATCATCTTTTCGAACAAAAACAAGATACTTATAGCTCTTTCCCTTTTTCTACTGTTTTTGTTCATGAAAAACTTACTGAGCTTGAAATTGATTTTGGAGCTTTGCTGAAGGAGGCTATGGAAGAATAAAGAACTGGGAGAGAACCTACAAATAAATCTCAGAACACAGCTTTTAATGCTATTCTTGAGGAAGAGGAAGACGAATGGCCTGTTTAAAAAAAAGAAGACTTCTTGAATTTTCGAGACACAATAAAACTCAGTGTTGACCCTTTAGAATTTCAAAAAAACATTAGAGATGAGTGGTAATAAGTTACTGTTGGATACCAACATTGTACTGTATCTATTAGGTAGCAAAGATATTGACGATAAGTTTTCTGGCAAATAGCTCCCAGTTTCCCAAATTGAAGTTATCAGCAATTCCAACTTCACAAAAAATCAATCATCCACCCAATTCTCAATTTCAACCCCCTGCATATTTTCAAAGTCCTTTACATTTCGAGTAACAAGAACCATATTATTGGCTATTGCCGTCGAACCAATCAGAATATCAAAGTCGGGGACAAGCTTCCCAATTCTACGCAAATTAGCCTTCTGAACAGCATAAATTGCCATTGCTTTTTCTAAGGAAATAACTTGTAGATTCTCAATAAGTTCATTTACCTTTTCTGTATTCTCCTTTATTTTCTGACTATTGGCCGCACCATAAAGCAATCCCCCTACGGATATAATAGATACATAGCAGTTCTGAAAACCCACTTTTTCTATTTTCTCACCCAGACCAAATTGCCCCTTCATAAAATAAACCCAAATGTTAGTATCTAACAGGTACTTTCTGTCCATCATAAATTACTGAAATTAAAAAAGTTCAGGAGCAGGTCTATCCTTTCGTGCAGAATAAATATCTTCGATAATCTCATCAGCAGTTTCATCTGACTGCCAAGAACCGAACAAATGTAAATATGAGAATTTTTCATTTACAACCGTAGTCGGTTCACCTGCACTATGTTTGCTTTTATCGGCCTGTAATGATTCAGCCAAGACCAAGAGAAGGTTAAGTTTCATCTCATGACTTAAACTATTAATCAAAGCAACATAACTTGAAAATATAGGATCTGAGCTTGTCATTCGCTTTTTTCGTAATAAGTTTTAACAAAGGTAGAAAAATTATAGAGGATACTTAAAGCTCTCAAAACATCCCCTTTGCAATTCCCCCCAAGAAAATTATCTTTGCACGATTAAAAATCAGGTATTTAGTACTTGGTCAGTGGTTATTGGTCATCGATCGAAGGTTTATAGATTACGATGATTCGATAAACCGTTGAATATTAACGCGCTGTTTTGTCAGATGCAGAAAACTTAAAACATAAAAATAAGCGGAAAAAATCCGATCGAATTATTAATCGGGGGTTAATTCATAACTCATAATTAATAATTCATAATTAGATTACGTATGAGCAAGAAATTTCCAGAACACAAAGGACTTAACCTCTCGGCTGTAAACAAAGAGGTACAAGCCGATTGGGAAGCAAAAGACACTTTCCAGAAGAGTCTGGATTCTCGAAAAGGGAAACCAGCATTCGTATTTTATGAAGGCCCACCATCAGCAAACGGTAAGCCGGGTATTCACCACGTTATGGCTCGTACGATTAAGGATATTTTCTGCCGCTACAAAACACAGCAAGGATATTACGTTGGCCGCAAAGCAGGTTGGGATACTCACGGTCTGCCTGTTGAGTTGGGTGTTGAGAAAAGCCTTGGCATCACAAAAGAAGACATCGGAAAAACAATCACAGTTGCGGAATACAACCAAAAGTGCCGCGAAGATGTGATGACGTACACCGACCTTTGGGAAGACCTGACCAAGCAGATGGGTTACTGGGTGAATATGGACGATCCGTACATCACTTACGATAACCGCTACATCGAAACACTTTGGTACTTGCTAAAAGAGCTTTACAAAAAAGGCTTGCTTTACAAAGGCAAAACCATTCAGCCGTTCTCGCCAGCCGCAGGTACTGGATTAAGTTCTCACGAATTGAACCAACCAGGCTGCTACCGCGATGTAAAAGACACCACAGCAGTTGCCCAGTTCAAAGTTGTAGAAAACGAAACATCAGCTTTTCTTTTCGAAGGATCTGACACTCCCGTTTACTTCTTGGCTTGGACGACAACTCCTTGGACATTGCCATCGAACACAGCTTTGGCAGTAGGTCCAAAAATCGACTATGTTAAGATCCGTACTTTCAACCAATATACTTTCGAGCCAATTACCATTGTAATGGCCAAACCTCTTCAAGGTACTCTTTTCAGTGAGAAGAATGCAGAATTGGCTTTGGAAGATTACAAACCAGGCGACAAAAAGATCCCTTTCAAAGTATTGGCCGAATTCAAAGGTGCTGACCTTGAAGGTATCCGTTACGAGCAGTTGCTTCCTTATCATCAGCCAACTGACGGCGATGCATTCCGCGTAGTACTAGGAAACTTCGTAACAACAGAAGACGGTACAGGTATCGTACACATTGCGCCTTCGTTTGGTGCAGACGATGCCTTGGTGGGTAAGCAAAACGGCATCGGATCGCTGACATTAGTTGACAATCAAGGCCGTTTCATCGACGGAATGGAAGAGTTCTCTGGCCGTTTCGTGAAAAACGAATACGATCCAGAACTGACTGCCGACGATCCGACTGTGGATGTTGAACTCGTAATTAAACTTAAGAAAGAAAATAAAGCCTTTAAGGTTGCAAAATACGAACACAGCTACCCACACTGCTGGCGTACTGATAAGCCGATCCTTTACTATCCGTTGGATTCTTGGTTTATCCGCACAACAGCTGCCAAAGAGCGCATGGTGGAGTTGAACAAAACTATCAACTGGCAACCAGCATCAACTGGAGAAGGCCGTTTTGGTCAGTGGCTGGAAAACTTGGTAGACTGGAACCTTTCGCGTTCGCGCTACTGGGGAACTCCACTACCGATCTGGCGTACAGAAGATGGTGAAGAAGAAATCTGCATCGGTTCTGTGGCAGAAATGAAAGCTGAAATCGAAAAAGCTGTTTCGGCAGGTTTGATGGAAAGCAATCCATTGGCAGACTGGAAAGAAGGTGATAATTCGAAAGAAAACTACGACATTTTCGACCTACACCGTCCAAACGTTGACGAGGTAGTTCTTGTTTCTGCAAGTGGCAAGCCAATGCGCCGTGAAACTGACCTGATCGATGTTTGGTTCGATTCCGGTGCGATGCCTTACGCTCAGTTGCATTATCCGTTCGAAAACAAAGATCATTTCGACAGAAATTTCCCTGCCGATTTTATTGCCGAAGGTGTTGACCAAACACGTGGATGGTTCTTTACACTTCACGCATTAGCAACTATGTTGTTCGATTCGGTTGCCTTCAAAAACATTGTATCGAACGGTCTGGTGTTGGCAAAAGACGGTCAGAAAATGTCGAAACGTCTGAACAATGCCATTAACCCATTCGACCTTATCGGCGAGCAAGGTTCTGATCCTGTTCGTTGGTACATGGTAACGAATGCTGATCCATGGGACAACATCAAATTCGACCCAGCAGGTGTTGACGAGGTGAAACGTAAGTTCTTCGGAACACTTTACAATACATACTCATTCTTCTCTCTTTATGCAAACATTGACGGTTTCACAAACAGCGAAGATCAGATTCCATTAGAAGAGCGTCCAGAAATCGACCGTTGGATCATTTCCCTACTGAACAGTTTGGTGAAAGACGTAACGAAAATGTACGACACGTACGAGCCTAAGAAAGCTGGCCGTTTGATTCAGGATTTCGTAAACGACAACCTATCGAACTGGTACGTGCGCCTGAACCGTAAACGTTTCTGGGGTGGTGAGTATGATAATGATAAAATTGCGGCTTATCAGACATTGTATACTTGTCTGAAAACAATTTCGCAACTGATCGCTCCAATTGCACCGTTCTACTCAGAACGTTTGTACACGGACTTGTTAACTGGAGTTGGCGAAACTTCCGATTCTGTACATATTGATGCATTCCCAAGCTTCGACGAATCAGCTATCGACGCCGATCTTGAAGCACGTATGGAGCTTGCTCAGAAAATTTCGTCGATGGTGTTGGCACTTCGCCGTAAAGTGAACATAAAAGTTCGTCAGCCGTTGCAGAAAATCTTGTTGCCGATCTTGGATCAGACGTTCAAAACGCGTGTTGAAAAAGTTGAGGACATCATCAAGACTGAGGTTAACATCAAAGAAATCGAGTACATTACTGATACTACTGGCGTAATTTCGAAGAAGATTAAGCCGAACTTCAAAGTATTAGGTAAGAAACTTGGTAAACTGATGCGTTTTGCTTCTGCCGAAATTGGTAAAATGTCGCAGGATGATATCGCTCAAATGGAGCGCGATGGTCAGTTTGAGTTCCAACTAGATGGACAAGCAACTATGCTAACATTGGCTGAGGTTGAGATTACTTCGGAAGATATTCCAGGTTATCAAGTTGCTACAGAAGGCCAAATTACGTTGGCTCTTGATGTTACGATTACTGAGGAATTGCGTTCGGAAGGTATCGCTCGCGAATTCATCAACCGTATCCAAAATCTACGTAAAGACAACGGTTTTGAGGTTACTGACAAGGTGAACATCAAAATCCAAAAGCACGAGGCTATCGACAGCGCTATCGAAGCACACAGCGAATACATCGGCCAGCAAACTTTGGCTGCTGTTGTTGAGCTTGTTGATTCGCTTGCCGAAAATGCCAACGCTAAATCGGTTGATCTTGGTGAGGAAATTTTGACTTACATCAGCATCTCTAAAAACTGAGATGCTCTTACATAATATTTAAGGTTTTATACCTGTATTCTGGGCTGCCTGCGGGTGGCCTTTTTTATTTCAATATTTCTCAAAATCCTGCCACAAACCTGCAACGAAAACAAACTCAAAAGCACTTCAAAATATAGGGTGTAATTTAAATCTCCTCCTGATTTTATACAAAAAAAGAAAACTAAACTTGTTTCGAATTGAACCTTCTGTATACACTTGCCGATTTTAGAGAATAACTGAGCTAAACATATTCTAAGGTTAAGAAAAATGGCAAACAATACTTTGCCTTAGCATTTCAGAACAACAAGAAAAGTTATGAGCTGCGAAACAAGTATTGATAAAGACGGAGCAAGCCAAAGTATTTTACAATCAAAAAGGGAACAACAACGGCCTAAATATGTCCGAAGATTTTACCAATTTCTTAACCTCCTTGGAGTATTTCAAAACATCAGCCTCAACTACCCCACTGTCATACTAACTACGTTAGCCAATCTCTGCCACATTGAAAACAGGATGCGTAAAACTGAAGATATAAGTTTGTTTGGATAATGATCCGTCAGGAAAAAAGGCAACAGAACAGGAAAAGGAATGGAACGGAAAGGTAAAAGAACAGGCTGTTAAATTGTACCCAAACGCCAAAGATTTCAATAACTTTTTCTGCACTCAAAAAGAAAACCCTCACAAACGCAAGGTTTATAAGGGTTTAGTAAATATCGTTAGTGACTCCAGCGGGATTCGAACCCACATCAAAGGAACCGGAATCCTTCATTCTATCCATTGAACTATGGAGCCAGATTTTGCGGGTACGAAAGTAAGTATATAAAACGGAAATTTCATCATTCTGGCGGGGCTTTTTTTGACACCGTATATATCTTGCTGATAAACAAAATGATTCCTGTGCAAGCTTTGTGCATGTACGTTATAAGGCTCGAATACGGTTTGTATTTACTTTTGTTGCGGTATAGCCCCAAAAAAAGAAGATGATGAGACACCATATTTTTATTGGCCTTCTAGTAGGGCTGATAGGTATTATACATTCCTCTAAAGCTCAACCGTTAACTGACACTCAATTAGATGAAGCGAAAGTGTATACTTCATTGGCTGAGGCATTACAGACCCCAGAAGAAGTGTACGTGTTGGAGCTTTATGAAAACCTTACTGAACTTTCGCCAGATGTTGTAAAGCTGAAAAACTTACAGCGACTATATCTCTATGAAAACAAACTTACTACGCTACCACCAGAGGTGGGGGGGCTGAAAAAATTAGAGCAACTGTATCTGGATGGAAATCAGATTACAAATCTACCAGAAGAGCTTGGTAAACTTACAAACCTGAAAGTGCTGAGCATCTGCAACAATCAGTTGGAAAGTTTACCATCAAATATTGGTAAATTGAAAAAACTACGGCAATTGATTCTTGCCGAAAATCAGATTAAAAGTTTGCCTAGATCAATCGTCCAATGTGTGTCGTTGGAGAACATTGAACTGTCTTATAACAATCTTGAAAACTTGCCAGAAGGGATTAGCAAACTGAGAAAATTAGAATCGTTGTACTTAGCCAAAAACAAGATTGAAGAATTGCCAGAAGATTTTGGAGAGCTTTCTGCTCTCAAAGAATTATATCTTGACAACAATAATCTAACAGAGCTTCCTGCAACCAACTTTCAGAAAATTGAGGCCTTAAGCCTACAAGGAAATCAGTTAGCGGTTTTGCCTCGCAGTATAGGTAAGCTACAGAACTTAAAAACACTATACTTGGCAGAAAACAAATTAAAAAGTTTACCAAAGGAAATAGGACAGTTGAAAAAACTTCAAAGTTTTTATATTCCTGACAATGAGCTTCAGAGCCTCCCTTCGGAAATGGGAAGGCTTTCTAATCTTGAGCACTTGAACCTGTGGAACAATCAGTTGAAATACATACCTGCAGAATTTCAACAATTGACCAATTTGAAAGAACTTGGGCTGGGAAATAACCCAATTGAAGTAATGCCATCATATTTAAGCAAATTAAACGTTTACTAATACGGTAGGTTTACTATAAACCAGATAAGGAAACCCCAAAAAGAAGAATGTGACAAGAGAATTCCTTTCGTGATAATTCTTCGAGTTTTCTTATCTTGTAAACCATTTCAGGCGATTTTCGTAAATTAGTATTATCGTAATCCCTAACATCTTGGATAATATGAGTATTAGACATTTAGCCAGCAGTTTCTTTTTGATTCTATTTATACTTGTTTTTCAGCAGGGACAAGGACAGTTGCTTTCAAAAGCCCAATTAGATGAACAGACCATATACGACAACCTAGAGGTTGCACTTCAAAATCCAGATCAAGTATATGTTTTGGAAATTATCGGGCAGAATCAGTTATCTAAGAGCATTGGAAAACTTAAAAAGCTTCAGCGTTTATATTTGTACGAAAACAAATTTACGAGCTTACCTGCCGAAATAGGAGAACTGTCCAACCTACAGGAACTGTTCCTTAACGAAAACCAGCTTACAGCTTTGCCTCCCCAGATAGGCCAGTTGAAAAACTTAGAAGTGCTAAGTTTACCTAACAACAAACTTACACGATTGCCCAAGGAGATAGGCAACCTCAAGAAATTAAAGATATTATATCTGTCCGAAAATCAGCTAAGATCGCTTCCTCCTGAGATTGGAGAGCTGAAATCACTTCAAAATTTAGACTTAGCGTATAATATGTTAGCAACCTGCCCTCCCGAGGTTGGAGGAATGACTAACTTACAGGAACTATATTTGGCCAATAATAAACTCACCACATTGCCGCTGGAAATTGGAAATTTGAAACAACTTTCTGAATTTTACATGGACGGAAACCAACTTGGATCAGTACCCGAGTCAATCGGTAAACTGACAAGTCTGTCCAACTTGGGGCTGGCAAACAACCAATTAAAATCACTACCAGCAAGTATAGGAGCCCTTAGGAACTTAAAAGGGTTATACTTATCAGACAACCAGCTTAAACAGTTGCCTGGTGCAATAGGAAAGCTAACTTTGTTAAAAAGCCTTTTTGTTTCAGGTAACAAGTTAACGTCTGTTCCTAAAGAAATGGGGCAACTTAGCTCACTTGAAGAACTAAACCTTTGGAACAATGAACTTGATGCCTTGCCGGCAGAGTTGGGAAAGTTAAGAAATCTTAAGGAACTTGGGGTAGGTGATCAGGTTAAAGTACTTCCAACGGGCCTCAGTAGTCTTGAAAGCTTAAACGTTTACTAAAATTAGGAACACTTTTTGATTTCTTCGACTCAGAAGCTAACGATACTCTATGGTTACCGACAGCGATATTAGAAGAATTATTTTCGCGATTAAAGACTGTTCGGCGTATGATTTCACGGACTATTCGGAGAAATCTTTTACACGCCGTATTGAGAAAATTATGGCCGACAACAAACTCACGATCGATGAGCTTGTGCAGAAAATCCAAAAATCGTCCGACTTTCTAGAGCAGACCGTTAGAGAGATTACGGTGAACACAACAGAGCTTTTCCGTGATGTTGAAGCTTGGCACGCTATTAAGTATCGAATACTATCTAAGTTCAAGAAGAGAGAGCGGATAATGATCTGGCATGCTGGCTGTTCTACTGGACAGGAAGTTTACTCCATGGCCATTATGCTTTACGAACTTGGCCTTTTCGATCGTACGACTCTAGTAGCAACAGACCTGAACACCACAGTTCTAAATAAGGCTGCAAAAGGAGTTTACCAGTATAGGTTCAACAAAGAGTATTTAAAGAACTTTGATAAGGCAATGCGTTACAATCCGTACAACTACGAGGAGGTGTTCGATGTGCCGGAATCAAAATATTTTGAAATCGATAAGTTAGCTGATACTCTCGTTGTAAAAGACTTTCTTAAAGAACGCGTGGTCTTTCACCGTCATGATTTAGTAAATGAAAAGAATCCTATAGGAGACACCCCTTTCGATATAATTTTGTGTAGAAACGTACTGATTTATTTCAACTATCAGCTTCAGAACAGAATCTTTGATTTGTTTTACCAAAACCTTGCTACAAAAGGTTTTTTAGTGCTAGGAAAACACGAAAGCATGCTTGGGCCTATGGCGAATAAATACAATAAAAGAGGAACTTTTTACACTAAAAAGAACATGATCTGATGCTGAACGAGAGCTCAATAAAAAGTCTAAAACGTTTGCTGAACGTTATGCAAAAGTACCAAGGGGTTCAGCTAGAGAATTATTCGATCCCACATCTTGTTCTACTTCTTGAAGATTTTATGGATGAGCACAGGATTCAATCTGTGGAAGAACTGATCGATAAAGTATCTCTAAGTGGTTATTGGTACGAGAAGCTCCTAAGTTTTATTCTTGTTGATGACACGGAATTATTTCGCGACCCCACCTTTTGGAAACTGTTGGGCGACACATTGGCGCAGACCTATTCTGGAGAGATAAGTGTTTGGTTTCCCGATCTGGTATCTGGAGAAGAACTTTATTCCTTTATTATAACCTGCATAGAAATTGGAATATATGACCGCGTTTCCATAGAAGCCTCGTCTGTGTGCCGTAACAAGCTGGAAACGGTAAGGAACGGGTTTATAAATGCCAAGAATACAAATCTGAATGTAGACAATTATAAGCGCTTCAATGGACTTGGAGATATTGAGAAGTACTTTGTTTTTGGGGTAAATAAAATTTACTTGAAGTCCGAACTTCTGAAGAAAGTAAAACTTAGGTCTGCGAACTTCTTCGAATATAACCAGGATCGGAAACACGATTTGGTTATCTTTAGAAATAAGATGCTGTATTTTAACACTACGTGGAAAAATGAGGCTTTGGGAAAGTTACATAAAGCTCTGAAGCCATCTGGTTTTTTGGTTATAGGGATTAACGAAGATTTTTCTGAAAGTATGTTTAAGTTCCGGTTCAGCACTTATAATTTAGCAGAAAGAATATATAGGAAAAGATAAACTGAAGGGATGTAAATAGGGATAAATTCGTGGAACTCCTATTAGAATTTACTGTATACTATTATTCAGATTAAGAGTTTGAGCCAAATAGGATTATATAATAGGCGTTGGTATATCGTTATTTTGGAGGATGTCGTAATATTGAAAGACAGAATGGTGCGATAAATTAAACTGCGAACTTAGTTTCTAAAGAAATGATCGGACTGTTGTAAGGATAAATTTAATCTGAGAAAAGACGTTGGAATAACATGAAGTATGAGTATATTTTAATAGGTGGTTCGGCTGGAAGTTTTCAGACCATAGTTAGCCTTGTAGAGGCAATACCAAAGGATTACAATAGTACCATTATTTTATGTTTGCACCGCTTAAAACACGTTCGCTCTGGTTTTGTTGAGGCGTTGTCCATAAAGACAAACTTACCTATTGTTGAGCCAATGGATAAAGAACTTATCATGAAAGGGAAAATCTATTTGGCACCTGCTAATTACCATCTTTTGGTTGGCGACAAAGGGCGTTTTGTTTTGTCCACTTCAAAGGTTGTCAATCATTCTAGGCCATCAATTGACCTAACTTTGCGTTCGGCGGCTCATTTTTTGCAAGAGAAGGCCGTAGGTGTAGTGTTAAGTGGAGCTAATCGGGATGGAGCAAGAGGGTTGTTGGCAATGAAGAAAGCAGGTGGAGGAACCATAATTCAAGATCCAACAGATGCTCAGGTGTCGGCCATGCCTCAAGCAGCTTTGGCTTTGGCCAAACCAGATCACTTATTCACCAAAGAAGAAATAATTGATTATCTTGTACAGTAGGGACTAGATGAGAAAAAATAACGTTTTGCCTTTTTGCTTTTATTGGATACATTAGTAATGTTATTCCTCTACATAAGAACATGTTGAAATTTAAGCATTTGGATATAATTTTATCGTATGAAACTATCTAGTATAGTCATAGCGGCATTAGCACTTACCGCTGCTTTTGCTTTTCTTTTTGTTTATGCTCTTCTTGATATAGACGACATTAGGCTCTATCTTATTTCTATGCACCCAGAAACGAAGCACATTGTGAAATTGGAGCAAGTGATTTTTGTTCTTTCTTCAGCTGGATTGCTGGTGTTGGTACAGATGGTTTTATTGATAAATACTTCTGCCAGAAAGCCAAGGGTAATAAAGGAGTATGTAGAGCTTGATGGTGGGAGTAAAGCAAGTGTAGATAATGCAGAACAGAATGAGTCTGCAAAAGAGCAAAAGCAAATATCTGAAAAGGCTAAAAAAATACTGGAAGGTTTAGATAACTCAGATATGAAAACTCTGGGAGAAAGCTTCTTAATTGCCCTGTCTAAAAACTATGATATTGTTCAGGGGATATTCTATATAAAGGACATAAAATCGGATAATTTTTCCTTAGCTGCGTCTTATGCTTATTATTCTACGGAAGACAATGTGAGGAGCTTTAAATATGGCCATGGCCTACCGGGGCAAGTAGCGATGAATAAAGAATTGCTTAACCTGAAGAATGTCCCTCAAAAGTACTTAACCATTATGTCGGGCTTGGGAGATAGTTCCCCTAAGCATTTGATGATATTTCCTTTGGTAATTAATGGCGAAACGGTGGCGGTTGTTGAACTAGCTTCGTTCTCGTATTTCGATGCGCAGACAGAAAAAGTGTTGAAACAGTGCGCCAGCTCGCTTTCTGATTCTTTTGCTGAAATCGTGGGGCTGAAGCCAGATACTACTGAAGCTTAAGTTATAGAATTATATAAGAGACCAATAAATAAGACCCAATAAGTTCTAGAAACTTATTGGGTCTTTTGGTGTTAAGCACATGGTACTTTTATTAGGAAAAGCACTGCACTAGCATTCAGTATAGTGACAAACCTGAAAATGTCGTTTGCATTAACAAATCCTACTTATAGGGTAGCGATAAAACCCCAAAGTATGGCGGGTACATTAATGTTTGAATTTTGAAGAAAAAAAGAGGCTGCCCTAAGACAACCTCTTTCATGAATCACATTTCAGTGTTTTTTATTTTATGAACACTTGCTTCGAATGAATGCCTCTCTTAGTTTTTACTTTTACCATGTAAACGCCTTTAGCGAAAGCTCCCATGTCGATTTGTGTCAGGTCTTTTTGTTTGATGAGATGAACTACAACTCTTTCTCCAAGGGTGTTGAATACACCTACCTCTGCATCTGTTAAATCAGACAGTTGACGAATGTAGATGTTATCGGAGTTGGAGTAAATTGCGAATCCAGACAGATTTGTTTCTTTAATAGATAAAGCTCCTTTCGTTAGATGTAGTTCAAAACGTTTTGGATCATCGGTAGTAAGAGCTTCAAATTCGAAATTCGATGCTTCGCGAAGATTATGCATCTTATCTGTTTTAAGGTCTTTAAGTTCAACACCTGTATTGACACTGAAAGCATCAATGAAATCGGTATGGAACAAATATGTTCCGTCTTCCTGAATATGTAGATTGATAGGAATTGTCATTCCTGTTTCAATGCCTGCATATGTGTTAATAGCAAGTTCCTTTCCTTCTTTTTCCGAATAAAGAGAGTGTATCTTTTCGGCATCGGAGAAGAGTTTGATGGCGTTACGTTGCGCCGTTGCGTTGAAAGCGATGATGGTTTCGTCTTTTCTGCCATCTTTCTCAACACGGAAGCGGAGCATCTGCGTTGGGGTAGTCGACTTCTTGGCTGCGAAATGTGTTTTGCGGACTTGATTGTTGAACGAAAGATCTCCGATCGTTGTAGATCTTACGAAAACTCCTTGCATTGGGGCAATCTGGTTCGAAGCACTGTTTGTTCCGATTCCGTTCATTCCTGAAATGTAGGCTCCGTATTGTGTGCCATTCCACATGTAAACGGTTTCGTCTGTTGTTGTGCGCGACCAGTTTGCATTGTCCCAATCTGCGAAAGATGGATAATTGTTCGCTACAAGGTTCCAACCGCCTGCTGACGATGAAAGCTCTTCTTGAGTAAGACCAGTGTGTGGTTTTCCAGAGAAGGTGAATGTTTTCGCCTCCTGTACCCACATAGCGTAACCTTTGCCCTGTACTAGGTCGGTTCCTTTTGTAAGGAATTCCCATTCGTTGGCAGTTTCGTTGAATCCTTTTACCCATGCTCCCGTAAGTGTTGGATCTGGATTTTGAGTCGGATTACCGAACAGGTGCCATTGGTTAGGTGTCACGTACATTTCAATATCGAAGATTCCGTCGCCAGAGATGGTACCATTATCGATGAGTGTTCCGAAACCAGAAGCGTCGGCTTTTAAGATACATGTACCTTCGTTCACCCAATCGCCGTTCATTGTTAACGATGCATTTGGAAGAACGGTAAGCGTGGTAGTTGGCTCTACGTACAATCCGCGTAAACTGACATGGTTGTTGATTGCAGGCATGTTCGCAACAGGCTTGATCACTACGTTGTCGTTTGGTGACGGTACGGCTCCTGTGCTCCAGTTGCCCGGTTCGTTCCAATCTGTAGAAACGGCTCCTGTCCAGTCGATACCTTGTTGGTCGAAATGTAGTTCGAAGCGGTCTTGGTCAAGGCCAGCGTTTGCACTGAATGTATAAGTTGTTGTTTCGCGCAAATTGAGAGTCTTTCCTGCTGTTTTGTCAACAAGATAGATGTCGTAGCCTGGGGCAAAGTTTTCGAACTGGATTAGGTTCAATGTATACTCTTTGGCAAATCTCAAGTTAACACCCAATTTTACCGTTAAATCTTTTGGAGCACCTTCCCAGCGAAGAGGAAGACCTTGAATTGCATAAGGATCTTCTTCGAGCAAAGAGTAAAAGTTTGCAGGGGCATTTTCCAAAT
This sequence comes from Bacteroidales bacterium, assembly GCA_965230435.1. Lineage (GTDB taxonomy): Bacteria > Bacteroidota > Bacteroidia > Bacteroidales > JBDKHP01 > JBDKHP01. Next base: position 1,274,802 of record CBDDLB010000004.1, on the reverse strand, counting down.
GTACAGGAGCTTTTCTTCCATCGTAAAGCCTGTCGTACCCCTCTGTAGCATCGGCTTTGAAACCAACAAGTGTCTGATGATATTCATTTTTTTTGGTTCCTTTAAGTTCCAACTTCAGGCGCTGAATGGTTTCTGTATCTTGGTTTTTCTTGAAGAAAACGGCAGATCCGGTATTTCGCATTGCGTTTGTGAAGTTCAGAAGGTTGGATGTTCCTTCGCCACTGTTGTGCGATACGAAGAAAGCTTGTCCGGCAGCTATATAGTCTGTCGGCTCTTTAGTTCCTTCGTTGGCCTTTGTTCCACCCATAGAGTTCCAATAAGCATAGTCGTTAGTTTGGTATCCGTCGCCAAGGGTTTTGTCGTCGTCCCAGAACCGGAGTGTTCCATCGATTTTGGTATTGGCATTTACAAAGGCTTGAGCATTTAGATTCGATGGATATGGATTACCAACTAGGTTCCAGCCTCGGAAAGCCGCATCAACGGCCTGATAAGTGATGGTTGTGGAAAGGTTTCCTGTGTTGAATTTCCCACCAGAGAAGGTTTCCGTGGCATTGTTGTGATAGGTAACGCCATAACCTTTACCAATCTCTAATAGACCCGATTGCTGAGACCAACCAGAGTTGTTGCGTAAATCGCCGTTGGCGTTGGCCTCTGTAAATTTGAAAATGTAAGCAAAGCCATTGCTATGGACAAACTTATTCGCTAAAGTAGCATCGGTTGCGTTTTCTACAGGACTTGATAGGTAGTGGTATGCATAGCCACCAGTTACATAACGATCCATTTTAAAACTTCCTGTGCCGTCGATATCGCCTGCATCCAATAGCTGAGCTTCGTTTAATAGGTGCAGCGTCCCATTGTTTAACAACGCTCCTCTGATATCAAGTACTTGGTTAGAAGGAACAGTTAGAGTTGCGCCACTTTCAATGGTTAAGTTATTAACAATAGCGTCTGAACCTGAGTTTAATGCAGGGTAGCGAGGCATCCCAGATGGGATCACAATGTTATCGGATGTGGTTGGTACCTGATTGCGTGTCCAGTTGGCAGCAAGATTCCAGTCGGTATCGTCAGAGCCGTCCCATTCGAAACGTACATTGGTAACTCCAATGGTGAAGAAGTTACCAGAAGGTGTATATTCTGTGGTGTACTCGTTAAAAGTACGTGCTGCTGATGTGCCAACAGAACCTAAGGTTGTTGTTCCGCTAACGGAATTTCCTATCTCATTCCATTCGCGATTGGGTTCAGCGTCGGCATTGCCTATCCATTCAATAATCCTAATTTCGCTATCCTGATAATATGCAGTTGAAAAATTGCTAAGATTTGTCCAGCCTACTGCCACCTGAGCTGTTAAACTTGCAGAAGGAGCTTTGATGCGCCAATATTCATCGCTGTTAACAGCTTGTATTGGGGCGTTAAATCGGCTGATATCGAAACTATCAGTACTAGGATCGGTGAGGTTATATTCCGCTTCCCAGTAATCGGCAGACGCATTGCTTACGCTGGAAAGTGTTACCCTACCGATGCGTGATCCATCACCAACAGGGAAAACAAAATCACCTCCGGCAGATATCTTCTTCTGCAAAGGTCCGGCTATGTATGAGTCGTTACTTTCTCCTGTAACAGCAGATTCCGAGAGGCTGTTTAGGCGGAGAACATTGCTGGCTGTTGTTGTTATTTTCCCAAGGGTTAGGTGAAGCTCGTCGTCAATTTCGACGGTGCTGTTGAGTACAACTCCGTTAGAATTATCTATTTCGAAATTGTTGAAGGCATTACTTCCTGTGAAGTCTCCTGTTAGCTGTTGCTGGGCTGAGCCAGAAAACTCAACGAAAGCATTTGCTCCTGATCCGGCATCGAAACTTCCTTGGCTGAAGGTAACATCTCCTTTTAGTATAACCCGCTTGTTGTGTTCGTTGACTACGTTTAGCGAAGCATCATCTCCGTTTATTGTTAAATCCCCTCGAACGGTGAAATCGATATTCGGAAGTCGGCGTTCGCCTGTACCACTAAAAATTAGATTGTTTACAAAAGCCAGATTGTTCAGAACATCAATATTGCTTGAACCTTCGTACTCTAACGTACCTCCAGAGGTTGAAACGAAATCTTCGTAATATCCGGCAGGTATTATTTCTGATGAGGTTTTAAGTGTTCCTGTTCCTGTTACGTTTCCTAGACGGTTACCGAATGTGGAACCTTGTGTGATTGTTCCAAGTATTTCTGTGGTGAAAACAGAGATGTAGTTGTGATCTATCTTAACATCGTGTGCTGCATTCACTTTTACGATAGCTCCGCTTGGACCACCTGTAATGTTCGGATTCCATATTGTAGGATCAGACCAGTCGCCACTGGCAACAGTTTCGTATACAGGAACTAAGTCTGGAATAGCACCTTTTATGGTAACAGGGCTAGGCTGAATACCAGCAGTGTAGTCTCCTGTGATTTCACTATCGCTAATGTTATCGAAACGGAAAATTACTTTTTCGTTAGATTCATCGAAATCTGCCCAATCGTATTTTAGCCAGTTACCAGAACCATCGCCAAGAACTTTTGCTGGTATATAGTCTGCTATGTCGTATCCACATGCATTGCTTATTGCAACATCGCCACTATCGTAGTAGAATTCTACAATACCAATAGCATCGGTAATGTTTGTGGATTTTATAGACCAATAAAACTGAAGCATATTGTCTGTGTCTACAAGTTCACAGTCGGGAGCTTCGCTATCGTCTGTAACTGTTGGGTGATATTCGTCAGCTGCTTTTATGATCAGTTCCCCATTGGTAGCAGAGTTTTGTGTAAGCGAAATATTGACAGGAGTGTATTTTCCACCAGAACCGATAGGTATAAACAAAGAACTAGCTCCTGATGGGAGTATCTTTTGGATACCGTTGTCGGTAAACGATCGGTTGGTGTTGACCATGTTTGTTGTTGAATATGGATTTACAGCAACAAAGCTTGCATTTTCTTCTATGATCAACAGTTTCGACCCGATATCGAAAACACCTTGCGATAACTGAATTGCATCTTGAATGGTGATGTTATAGCCTTCCTGAACTTTGACATTTTCATAGTTGTCGATTGTCATTTTGCCATAAGTTCCGGTACCGTCCAAGCTTTGCTCTATGCTTCCTTGAAAAATAAGCCCATTACCTGTGCCGCCGTGGCTAATTGTTCCAATATTGTAGATGTCTCCTTTCAGTGTGATCTCGTTGCTGTTGTCGTTGATCGTTCCAGCTTCAACACGTAGATCGTCGTCGATAACGATGTCGCTGTAAAGCGTTAGTGCGTTGCTGGTGTTTTTTGTCAGTTGATAGAACGTTGTAGTGCCAGAGCCTTGAATTTCCTGATCCGACGATCCGTTGAACAGCACAAGGTTGTCGTTGTGCGTGTAAGTACCGTTGTTGATGAAGAAACCTTGGAGGCTGATCTGCAAACCGCTGGCATCTAAGCTAGTGCCGGAGTTGATGGATAAAGTTTGTTCCAGATCGAGCGGTACTGTCCAGAGTGTTGCAGCAGGAGAGTTGGAACTACTGTTGCTGATGGTCAGGTTCTGTATGGTTTTGTTTATAAACAGGCCAATATCCTGCCCTGCAGGCGTGGAAGTGTGGCCAATGGTTAGTTGTGTTCCGGCACCAAGCGATAATGTCTCTGGGTCGAAATATAGCGACGCAATTGTTGGGCTGCTTTGTTGTCTAGCAATGTAGAAATCACCACCTGAGTGGGTGAAGCTACTACCGGTGTTCAGGATTTCGAAAACACCACGGTCTCCTTCTGGAGCTGCATTAACACCGAAAACGGCAACGCCTCCAGATTGAGTATAGTTCAGTATGCCTTCTTCGGAAACCACTCCTCTTCTGAGCTGAGAACCGACCTGCAATTCTCCACCAGTAATTTCTAAAGTGGCATTGCCAGAGGCAGAATATTGAATGTAGTTATTCCCATTTCCTGCACCTGTTAGGTAGACATTACCACCGCTTACGAGAAGTTTTCCGTCTAGGTAAATACCTGTATCGTCGCCAGATGCTCTCACAGTTCCGTCTCGGACTTCTAGGCAAGTAGTCTCTGGAATTGTAAAATCATCATCACCAGTAGTTAGATCAATGTCAATTGCAGAGTTATTTACGATAAATTTACCATTTGTCAACTCTAAAGCTTTAGAAGCCCCTATTCCACTGGTAGAGCCGTTTAGATCGAAATCATTTTCAAAAGAGAATGATGAGGTTTGATCTGTTCCTTTATTCATTACGATGCGGTACAGATCTGGAGTAAGGCCAGTGCTGTTTGTGAAAGAATGATTACCGCTACCAGCAAGTTCAAGAATTACATTACTACCAGATGCTGATGTTAGATCGAAAGTTGTACCGTTATTTATGGTTATATCACCATTAATTTTGAAAATATGAGTGTCAGTTCCCGCATTTTCAACTGTAATGCTATTCGGGTCTGCATCTGAACCGCCATCGAAGCGTAAAGAACCAACTTCGAATGTGTTATCTGTTCCATTATTAGGAAATAGAATATAACCTTCTTTGTTTGATCCTATTAGAAGTTCACCATCACAAGTAATATCGTTTTCGACACGTAAAGTAACGTAGTTGTCAACAACGATCGATGTTGCTTCAATATCTTCGGAGAAAGTAATAGAGCGCGTCCCTGCCGATCCACCACCAAATGGCCTCATGTTAGGAAATTTGAATCTGTCAGAGATGGTAGTTGTTCCTGCTGCTCCTCGTAACCAGAAGAACCAGCCATTGTCTGGGTCGTCTACAAAATCCCCTAAATCTGCGTTGATTGTTCCAAAGTTTCCAGCAGCTGGCCCTACATCTTGAACCATTTCTCCTTTTCCGGATATGATTCCTGCATCTAAGGTAATTCCAGATCTTACATATACACGCGACATTGCGTTTACAACCAAAGCAGTAGCTCCGTCTTTTGAGTCGAAAATAATTTGAGCTACATCGACATCGCCAACACTGCCATCTATTCTGATCTGGTGCCTTCCTTCTCCAGTTTTAGAGTAAGGGCCTGTTGTTAGGTTATTTACATAATCGCTACCAACTACTACCACATCGCCAGAGCCAGGATAGCTTCCTGCTGGTGCTCCAATATGTTTGTTCACAGCATCGGTAGACCAGTTGTTTGTCGATTGCCACTCCCACCATTGGCCGTCGATAGCACGACTGTAATATACAGTAGGTGCTCCCACGAATCTTGTTGTGACACCAGCAGTGTAGTTTGCATTTTCAAGCGTTAATCCATTGTCAGCTGCTCCATTGAATGTGATTGTATTATTAGCTGCATCGACTCCTTCACTTTCAGGAACACTGGAATCTTCGTAGCTCCTTGTAAAAGGGCTTTCATCTAATACTTTTCCTGCTACATAGTTGGTTTCGATTCCAACTATATCAGAATCGTCGTATGTGAATATATACTCAACAGTTGGTAAAGTACTAAAATCGTCATGTTTTACCCGCCAGTAATAGCTAAGCAGGTCTCCACCTGTTTGGTCTGTTGTCAGTAATTCTCCATCTGTAGGAGTAATAGTTATGTATCCTTCGTCACTAACTCCACTTAGCTCCACTTCTGCTGGTGTATATTTACCTGAAATTCCAATAGGGAAACCAAATGAGGTTCCATCGGTAGTAGTGCTAGGGATTAACAGCGATAAACCTCCATCCGAAGCATTGCCCTCAAAGTAGAACACACCACCGGAAGCAGTGATATTTGGATCTGTAAGTAAAAGGGAGGACGTTTGGTAACCGTTATGTAGGTAATCAATTTTGAGGTTATATTGCCCCATATTGATTTTTCCATCTTGATACCCCATCCGTGTTATTTCAACGTCGCTTGTAAATACAATTTCATGGTTCGCAGGGTCATCGACATCCATTTTAAGGTTTCCGATTTTTGCACCGTTTTCAGTTTGGACTGTAAGGCCATCTCCTCTGAAAACGATACTCGCATTGGTTTCGGTTACACCTGAAGTATAAACCCCTAAAGTTCCATCTGATTGAATTTCTGCCGAACCAAATAGCCTAATTGAATGTTCACCTTGGTTAAGGGTTCCGCTTTTCAGTTTAAAATCGTTTTCTACCCGTACAATTCTTGAAAACCAACCACTGCTAACATTTGCAGCCTGTTTTTCTGTGTCACCTTTTAATAGGAGAGTTTTACCTACTGGTTTATCTATAACTAAATTGTAAAAAAGTTGTTCATAATCGGTATCGTGTTTCCAGTTGATGTAAAGTTCGCCATCTTCTGTGCCATCGAAGTACGTTGTGTTGGTTCTGTCTTCGTATGTCGCAGTGTTTGTTGTTGTTCCATCCTCTAGTATAGAGAAGTTTCTTCCGATATAGAGATCGTAAATAGTTGTAAGATCATCTGGGTTTCGTACATCAAGAGTGACATATGGATTTAAAGTAAGGTCGTTTCCTACTTTTAGGTCGGAAAGTAAGTCGATATCAATATTGCCAGACCCTGTTGTGTTTGTAAATTCAACATCCCATAAATTAGCTGTCGATGAAAATTCGAAGGTAGATGCATCGTCTATTTCCACAGTCAATTTACCTCCTGTTACACTGTAGTTACCATCTGAAGAAGGTATGTAAAATTCAGGAGTGGTATCGGAATCGTGGCTTTGGAGGATTATTTCCCCACCAGTCATTGAAAAAACAGATTCTGCGGTAGCAAGCCCAAAAAGAGGATAGTTTTGATCGTAACTTCCGTTTCCGTTTCCTGTTACCGTTAATGTTCCGCCAGATTGGAAGTAAGAAGCATTACCTGCACCTACGCTGGCACTTCTGAATTGAGCAGCTTCTACATTACCACCTTCTATACGTACTTGTCCGTTCGCTTCGTCCCAAAAAATAAAACCAGCGCTGTTACGGGTATCAAATACACCAGCAGTAATGCGGAACATACCAAACAACGATAATGCTTGGTTGCTTAAAGTAGTGTTTACCGATGCACCAGAACCGTCGTTTACCTGAGTGTTGCCCGAGGTTGAGTTATCGGAAGCAGTACAGTAAACACTAACGCCGCTACTGGCAACCCATAGGGCAGAATATCGCCCGATTGTGTAGTCTCCGTTGCCGCCGGACTCGCTTCCTTCAGAAAGTGTAGGAATGAGTATACTTCCGGTTAACTTTAAAGTTCCCCGTTTTATCCAGAGTGCTTTTCTTACTTCTGGGTCTGCATTTGAACCTGTACGGCCTACGTTGTTAGGGCCATATAATGCAAAGTTACTTGTGCTAGAAGAGTTGATATTCAACTGATAGGTCTGGTCAGAACCTTTATTAATAACAAGGTTGTAGAAATCCGTGGTTCCGTTAAGTTTAGCTTCGGAGTTCTGCGCACCTGTGAAATAAACCGTTGCAGCCCCTGTTGAGGTAAACTGATTGTAGATAGGATCGTTCTGATTGGTAAAACGGATACTTCCGTTATTGGTCAGGTTTCCGTTGAAAGTTACTTGGTGAAAGATAGTATGGTAAAAATCATTGGCAGGCATCGTTCCGCCAATTGAGTAGGCAGTTGTGGCGTTTGTGTTTCCCGTTCCAACAGTAATTTTACCATTTGTATCAACCAGAACGTCTCCGTTTACGGTTAGGTTAACGATGTTGTCGTCTGTGTTGTCATTAATTTGTAGTGTACCCGTTCCTATGGTCAGGTTTCCGTTTACGGTTAAGTTGTTTTTCATAACCACTACATCCGAAGCATTGTCGAGTTCTAGTTCTACGTTAAAGAAGGTGTGGCTGTTCGTAACTGTTGCACCACTACCATAAAAAACGACTGTACCTTCACCTTGCCCCTTTGTGTAGAAGTGCGTAGCATCTCCTGAAGGAAAATTGTCTTCTGCCATTAATATCCTTCCGCTTCCTCGAATTTCGGAAAAAGTATGGCCTGTTGTGTTTCCTAAGTCAAGACGGCCGTCAACGGTAAGCTTTTGGTTTGTTTTGTTGTTCTGGCCACTTTGGACGGTTATCGTTTTTCCAGTTGGAATGTATACATTGTCAGAAGCGTTGCCAGAAGACGAAGGTGTCTCCATTGATGGGTTATTTGGTAGGTAGCCAGAAGGGTCTAATGTCCATGTTTCCCAATCGTCCCAGTTGCCCGATTTTAGAGCATACCACGTTTGAGCAGCAGTTCCCTGAATAGGGCTGTTGGTTTGGTCGTTTGTGCCAATAGTATAATAAGCACCGTCTGTAAGATCAGTAGCCGCAATTTCGAAATATATTTGATCTGCATCTTCAAGCCCCTGTGTTACAATCTCTGCCGTTACTTTCGTATAAGCTCCTGTAGGCGTTGTCTTTTTCAACAGAACATAATCTGATGTGTTTTCTGGATAACCTCCATTGGTATATCCTTCTTGAAAATCGAAAACAACTCTCACTGTTCCACTGCTAACACTTGTCTTTTTAATGTACCACGAACGCGGCCAAGCAGCTTCTGCACCGCTGCCAGTCACATTTGCACTTTGGTCGGGAGTGTCGTTGGCGGTGTTGTTGTGTCCGTACATCATGTAGGCACCGTCGTTCAGTTGAGAACCGCCGTCTTCGAAAAGATAAAAACCGGCAGAAGAACCACGGGAGTGCCCGTCTGTTCCAGATGTTCTACCTATGCCTGCAACATCATAGTCGAAAGTTCCAAAGCCAGAATAGACAGCAACAGCTCCTGCTCCTGTATTGAGGGCAATATCGTATTTAGTGGCAAGGTAATTTTCCACCAGAATACGTTGAGTTGTATTCAGTGCTGTAGAATATTGAATCACCTCTGCTACATTTACGTTATAATAACGTATCGATCCGTTGCTCCATCTGGCAATTGCAGCTCCGTCGTAACTGGATAGCTTATTTGCGTTGTTTCTACTGCCAAGCTCTTTCCCGTTCTGAAACAATCTTCGTTGTGGATCTGTTTCTGTAGAAGCCAGCCGGTTGATGAATATACCATAATCGTCTGAGGTATCGCCATCGCCAATATATCCACTTCCGTCGCCATCTAGCGTGCCATAGATATCGTTGCTCCAGTGGTTACAGATTGCTTGAGAGGAAGTGTTCCAGCCGAAGTGCATGTTCTGGTTTCCGGTAGTAGTAGTACCTCCAAGTACAATTTGACGATTATTTTGTCGTCTAGCTGCCACGAAGAAAACAGTTAGATCTGTATTTACGATTATTGATCCATCGTACAGCAGGAAGTCTTCTTCATCACCACTACCTGCACTGTTGTCAAAATATACAATTGAGCGCCCATTGAGGCTATTGGTGATAAATTGAGGTTGTCTCACCGCTGTGCCCTGTGTTGCATTATTGTTATTGCCCGATCGGTCTGTCCATTGTGGAATAGGGTCTCCATTCGAAAATGTCTGAGAGTTGGCATCTAACCAGAGAACATTCCGGGGCTGTCCACTACTACCATCTGAATTACCAACACCAGCAGGTCCCGTTTGTGCGTACAAGCCGATGGATAAAAAAGCGGCCAATATGCTTGCGAGTAGTTTTAAGAGTAATTGTTTTGTTTTCATGTGTTGAAAATTGTTTTGAAATCACATGTAACTCACCAGGCGAATTTAACTTCCGTTACAAGAAGATCTTGCTCATGGCTTGTTCATCGGTTAAAATCTGTTTTCAACCATTTGGCTTAACATCCGTATAACAATCTATCATAGCCAAATAGGTAAATTATAAATTGGATCACATCTGAAATCATAGCATTGACAAGTTCAAATGGCAATACCTCTAAGCTGAAGGTCGATTTCTAGATACACTTCATTTTTTTTACCCTTGCATACAAAAAGTAGGCTCTGGAACGAAGTTAGAAATGTCTTTTGAACCAATTTATTTCTTCCATCTCACTTATAGTTATAAACACCTTTTTCCCTTCCCGAAATTCAATCAGTTTTTTTTAATGATTGAAAAACAGAAAAGGCTTTATGTGTTTCGTTTGTTTATAAAACAAGCAAAAAGTGTTCAAAAATAAAACGAAAGTATGGTATCTTAAGTTGCACATAACTTTGCATTGCTTGTAAACAGCTTGTTTTTTCTTTGAACTGAGGCAGGTTTGTTGTACAGGGAAGATTGTTTGTGTGAAACAAGCCTTGCATCTTAACAAGTTTGTGTTTTGTTTATTGTCGATGGATATTGAATTAATAAGTCGCTAATCAAAAATTTCTACTACTAATTTGTCAATCGGATAAACAGCGTGAATCATTATAAGGTACTACGATGTTAATCACTTTAGTCCGCATATAATTTTTTGGAGAGATAGTTCTGTTTTAGAACTGCCATTCGTCCAGAAACCTTGGGTTCAAAGTTGCGAGGGATCATGCCGCGATAGAAGGAAGAAATCTTTGATCTGATTATCAATTCTTTATCGTTTGTTTTTTTGGGGAGGTGAAAATTAAGATATAGCTAAGTCTTAGTTTTATGTTTTTTCGTTGTTTTATTTAGCTACATCGAATAAATTTTTTTAGTACCTTGGCATAAGTAGAATCAGCTAAACAATGGCGTTTATTCTGGTTATATTAATTGTAAAATGTAATTAAAAACTACTGCAATGAAACAGGAAATTGAAAAAACTGAATTCTATTCAATTCATGTAGATCAAAGTATTAATAGGCTGTATATTAGCGTAAAAGGGTTTTGGTCTGATAAGAATCTTGTTGAACGTTATGCTCTTGCTCAAACAAGGGCAATTAGTTATCTGAAACCTAAATATAGTTTGGTTGCTGATGTTAGGGCGCTGAAAACTTTGCCTTCGGATCTTGTGCCTATTCATAAAGTAACTCAAGACGAACTTATTGAAACAGGGGTTCATAGAGTGGCCGAAATTATGCCTCAGAGCGTTATTGCGAATATGCAGATGAAAGATACAACTACAAATAACAACATGCCCCGTCGTCAGTTTGCAGACCCTCGTGAAGGAGAAAAGTGGTTGGATTCCGTAACGGCCAATACTTAAGAGCTGACCAGTTTGTAGAAAAAGGTAGCCTCTAGAAAAAGAGCACTGCCTAAGATTTATTAAGTGCTAATAGGTTAGTGTTATAGTTTGAAAAATGCATTTAGGTCTGTCATTTTTTGATATTCAATAGAAGACATATTCTGAAAAATAGTTCGGAATATGTATTTTGGGTTATGTGTTTCTTTCCAGAGGTTACTTTTTAATTCGTTGTTTTTGAAAATAAAGTAATTGTTCAGTTTATATTTCCGCACCTTACCTTGTTTTGTTTCATTGTGTTTGTTGGCTATTGTTGCTTTGTATAAGGCGATGCCCTTCTTTGTCTCTTGTTGAGAAGAACCGTACAGGTGTTTTTTTGATAAATGACAGATATTCTGAAAGTTGATTTACGACAACTCTTGTTATGTGTTGCCTATTAATCTTTGTGTTCTTCGGCCTGGTAACTTTCCTTATGTCTCCTTTGAAAATGTAAATTGTACCTTTTTAATGTCGCGTTTATTTTGCGGCGTTTCCTCTTCTTATCCCATTCCTAATTATTGACTTTTCTTTCAATTCAATTTATACTTTGTGTATTTTTCATGTAAAAATGTCTTTTTGTGTCATTTTTTTTGTTTTTGAATATACATTACATGTACGCTTACTCTATATTGACTATAAACTATTTTAAAGTCATATTATATGATGTATAAAATAATATATTATTCTATTTTATCGTTATGTATCTTTGAAAAGATGTATTTTTTCTTTATATTTATTAAGTGTTAACTGATTTAGTAAGAATAAAAGTAATGCCTATTGAAATATTTACTTGAGATAAGTTAATTCGGATGGTTTTGACTTTATGTTTCCCAGATAATTATTCACAGAGGTGTTTTATTTAGGACACCTTGCACTAACTCTAAACAAAAACCTAACTTAACTGTTTTTTTATGAAAACACTGCATTTTTTTTCGAAAAGGAAATTGCTTTTTGGAGCTTTTTTCCTCATTCTCGGGTTCACTTATTCGAACGCTCAAGTAAGTTCTACGCCTCCTTATACAGGAGGGGATGTCAGTTCCAGCGATGGAGCAGGACTGAATCGCCAAGGTTTTATTCATCGGGTCGATAATTGGGTTTATCCAGAGAACGTTCTGGCCGAATGGTTCAAAAAACGTGGCGGCATTGATCCTGCAACAATGAATGGGGTATTATCGAATCCACACCGTAACGATGGCACCAGCCTGAGTATGGGGAAAGGGATACCCGCAAATTTCACAGGGCATGTGCCTGTTTATACACATGGGAACAACTGGCCAATTGTAGGGCCGCAGCAAACAAATCCGGGAAGCTATGCTCTGTTGGCTACGGATGCCGGGGTTTATTATAGAAACGGACAGGTACAGGCAGCAGAACCAGTTACAAGGAAAGGGCTCGAGCGTATCAAAATCGTAAACAAGACTGGGTATAGTTATCTTGTTATGGCGGGAATGTTTCCTGGTGACGAGCAGCCTGGAATGTTGATCAATGAAGTTAAACCAAACGGATCAACTCAGTTGCCAATTCCTCCGAGAGACTGGTGGACGATCAGTAACATCTACAATGGGCAACCTATAAGTGCTGTGCCAGAGGTGTATTCTTCGATAGCAGGGCTGAATCCTCTTGATGCACACGGGTGGAAACATTCGTCTTGGTCGCCAAGATACGCAGGTGGAGATCAGTCTAAAGATTTTGGCACAGGAGGATTTGCATACACTTTCGGTTCCCTTTATGGACGAAACGATGGGCAGTACGACCTTACCAATGTACTTTTTGCAGGATTCCATACTAACGAGGGGTACGATCCTTTGGTATCCGGCGATCCCGGCTATGGATGTGCTTTTTACATTAATGGTAGCTTACAGGCAGTAATGGATATTGAATTAACAGGAACACATATTGCGCGGGCAGTTCTTGTAGGGCAGACCAGACACAATCCAGATAAGGAACGTTCTTTCTTTAATCCGAACGAGTATTCTCATCTGAAATGCATTATTGCAGTGCAGCCAGGAGAAAATGCAGAGTTGCATTACATTTCTCATGCTACTGCTAAAGCATTAATCAGTCAATATAGTAGTGTTGGAAACTGGAAAAGGGTAGAGAAAATATATCAATCAAATACTTCTGCAAGAGTTCAACATGTTGATCTTCCTGCTGTGAAGCCAGGTTCGGGTGGTGACACTGGTGGAGATACCGGAGGTGATACAGGTGGAGACACTGGAAAACTGTGTGACGAACACGGGGTGTCATATGTAGATGATAACACCGTAAGGGTGTACCATAAAAAGAAGAATTGGACTTCGGTTTCCAATGCGTACATGTGCTTGAATGGCAATTGCTATTCTCCGAAAGAAAAAGACGGCTATTATTATCTCGATTTCAGTAAAACTTCTCAAGCTTATGGCGATCCTGTATTGGGCGAGAATTATACTTATCAGTTTAAGGTAAATCATTCCGGAGGATTCTATACAACGGGAGATGTGCCTTTTACTTTCGAGAAAAAGTCGTGTGCTTTTGTGAAAAGCATTATGGATGCCAAAATTTCTGCAAAGTCAACAATCGTAGGCAAGTTTACACCTAAGGATGGCAATATGCTTTTTATAGGGCAAGATGTTCATAGTATAGAACAATACGTTAATCAAACGGGTCATTCGCCTGCTGGTGTTTCAGGATACACGAGTCTTAGCAGTTTAGGGGGCATTGATTCAGATGATTCTTATGGTTCGGGTTTGCACAACCTGAAAACATTATCTCAGAAATACCCTAACAGTACGCTTATGTTAGCAGTCTATCTTGTAAACCAGCTTGGATCTGCCGCTAACGGAGGTTTGGATGGAAATATGGATGCTATGATCGATAAATTGGTAGCTATGAAGCGTCCAGTTTATCTAAGATGGGGATATGAATTCGATGGGCCTCATAATCATTACGATACAGAGCTTTTTAAGCAATCATGGATAAGAATGCATAACCGTATAAAAGCGAAGCAAGCCGACAATAAAATTATGATGGTGTGGCATGCTGCAAGTATCTGTGGACAGACGTATCAGAATAAACCTATACAAGCATGGTATCCTGGCGATGAGTATGTAGATGCTATGGGGATTTCAGTTTTCACACCATACGATTGCAACTGGGCAGATCAGGACAAAATGCTGAACTTTGCACGTGAAAAATCGGTTCCTGTTTTTATTTGTGAATCTACACCTCAGGGCTACGACCTTTCAGATAATACTAAAGCTCCTACATTTGGCAACAACCGAGGACAAAAAAGCCCAACCGATGCTACAACAATCTGGAACGATTGGTTCAAAGGCTACTTCGATTACATGGAGAAGAACAAAGATGTAATCAGGGGTTTTGTTTACATCAATGCCGATTGGAACAGTCAAAGCATGTGGGGGTATCCATATAATAATGGTTATTGGGGCGATACCCGAATCTATTCATCGGATCATCAGAACTCCATTGTGAAAGAAAAATGGATGAACACTATCCAAAACGGAAATTTTGTATTCGGATCAGCTACGTTATTTGACGATATCGGCTTTATGAACGATACCACTGGTGGCGGAGAGCCAACAGGAACATGTAAAGAACATGGAGTTTCGTATGTCGACGACCACACAGTAAGAGTGTACCATAAGAAAATGGATTGGACATCTACGTCTAATGCATACATGTGCCTGAACGGAAATTGCTATTCTCCAGACGAGAAAGATGGTTATTACTATCTTGATTTCAGCAAGACGTCCCGAGCTTATGGCGATCCTGTATTGGGTCAAAGCTATACGTATCAGTTCAAAATAAATCACTCTGGAGGCTTCTACACGACTGGGGATGTACCTTTTACTTTTGAGAAAAAAACTTGCGAATTTGTTACAAGTATTCCTAGTACAGTTCAACTTTCAGACGGTGAAGAAATCAATAAAAAAGCTTCAGAGAAGGCGACAATTGTGGGGAAATTCACGCCAGCAGACGGCAATATGCTTTTTATTGGGCAAGACGTTCATAGTATTAATCAGTATGTTAGTACAACAGGTCATGTGCCTGCTGGTGTTGTTGGGTACACAAGCCTTAATAACCTAGAAGGGATAGACTCTGATGCATCTTATGGTACCGGTTTGCACAATCTCAGAACATTATCTCAGAATTACCCTAACAGTACCCTTATGCTAGCCGTATATCTTGTAAATCAATTAGGTGCAGCGGCCAGCGGCGGCTTAGATGGTAATATGGATGCTATGATCGATAAGTTGGTGGCAATGAACCGACCTGTTTATTTGAGATGGGGGTATGAGTTCGATGGGCCGCATAATCATTACGATCCAGATCAATTTAAACAATCGTGGATCAGGATGTATAATCGCATAAAAGCGAAAAATGCTCAAGATAAAATCATGATGGTGTGGCATGCAGCTAGCATTTGCGGCCAAACTTATCAAGGACATAGCATAGAAGCATGGTACCCGGGAGATGGCTATGTAGATGCAATGGGAGTTTCTGTTTTTACACCGTACGATTGCAATTGGGCTGATCAGAATAAAATGTTGAATTTTGCGCGTCAGAAATCTGTACCTGTATTTATATGCGAGTCAACACCTCAGGGCTACGATTTGGTAGAAAACACAAAAGCTCCTACGTATGGCGCTGGTGTTGGACAAGGAACTTATGTAGGCGCAGATGCAATCTGGAATGATTGGTTCAAAGGCTATTTCAATTTCATGGAGGCCAATAAAGATGTAATCAGAGGTTTTGTTTACATCAATGCCGATTGGAACAGTCAAGGTATGTGGGGCCCTCCATACAGCAATGGCTACTGGGGAGATTCACGTATTCATTCATCTGAACATCCAAACACTATAGTAAAAGACAATTGGATGAGTACCCTCCAGAATGGGAATTTTGTATTTGGCTCAAGTTCACTGTTCAGTGACATTGGTTTTGGTAGCGGAGGCGATACCGGAGGCGGCGATACAGGCGGAGGTGATACAGGTGGGGGCGAACCTACAGGTACATGTGGAGACCATGGAGTTTCGTATTTAGATGATCATACCGTAAGAGTGTATCATAAAAAGCAGTGGACATCCACATCGAATGCGTACATGTGTATGAACGGCAACTGCTACCCTCCAAAAGAAAAAGATGGTTATTACTATCTTGATTTCAGCAAAATGTCGGGAGCTTATGGAGATCCGGTGCTAGGTCAAAGTTATACCTATCAATTTAAGGTCAATCACCCAGGAGGTTTTTATACAACAGGAGATGTACCTTTTACTTTTACAAATAAATCGTGTGAATTTGTAACCAAGAAACTTTCAGGAACGTTATTTTCCGACGCTTTGTTAGAGATAACTACTTCAACAAAAGTATTCCCTAACCCTGTCCATTCTATCTTGAAAATAGAAACAGTTAATGATATCTATACTATCTATAATACTTCAGGCAAGAAAATCTATGAAGGTTCTGATAAGGAATTGGATGTTTCCAACTGGAAACAGGGGCTTTATTTCTTGAAAACGGCGCATGAAAATTTAAAAATTGTCAAACAATAGATTTTTAAATATGTGAGTATATCTTAAATGTTTTTTGTAATTAATTGCAGAGGTTGTCCTTTTAGGGCAACCTTTTTTTATACCATTAATTAGTAATATATCAACGAGTTACGTATTTAATATCTAATTAATTAGATATATCTCTGAAAAATAAAAAAATATTTTTCTTAAAAGTCTCTTTGTAATTTAAAATGACATCTTTATATTTGTGATGCTTGTATGATATTGAGATTTGATTTGTTATAATCCATTTATTAGGTAAAAAGGGAAGATGGATCGTTGTTTCACCTTATTATTGTTGTGCTTTTGTAGCACACAATAGATAAAAATTGATGCCTATTTAAAAAAATACTCTAGTCGATTTACGAACAAACTTATTGTAGTAGCTTATTTCGCTCTGTAAGGTCTATTTAGTGAATGAGTTATATAAAGCCCAAGATTAGTAAGGTTGGTATTACATGTCGAACTATTTGATTTTTTTAATTATGGGAAAAAAGTGGTTTCTCCACAAAAAAGCACTGTTATTGGTATTTCTGATAATTGGTGGCTTTAACATTGCAAATGCTCAAGTTTCGTCAACTCCCCCGTATAGTGGCGACGATGTGAGCAGTAACGATGGTCAGGGATTAAGCCGAAAAGGCTTTATACATCGTTATGATAATTGGGTTTACCCCAGCGACGCTTTTGCCGAATGGCATAAGGCAAGGGGGGGGATAGATCCTTCAAAATTGGAAGGCGTACTTACAAATCCGCTCAGAAGAGACGGAACAAGCTTAAGTACAAACAAAGGAATACCCGCAAACTTTACAGGACACATTCCTGTATTTACTCACGGAAACAACTGGCCTTACATTGGTCCGCAACAGACAGAACCAAAGACATATAAAATGGTTGGTACTGACACTGGTGTGTACTACCAGAATGGAACAGTTGTAGAGACATCAGAGCCTGTTACCCGTAAAGGAATTGACAGGGTAGCAATCGTTAACAAAACGGGTTATAGCTATTTAGTTACAGCTGGAGTTTTCCCTGGCGATGAGCAACCTGGTATTGTAATGACTGAGGTGAAGCCTAATGGAAGAGCTCAGTTACCAATTCCTCCTAAGGACTGGTGGACAATCAAAAACCTTTTCAACGGTCAGCCAATGAGTGCTGTGCCAGAAGTGTACTCTTCTGTTGCAGGACTACATCCGCTTGATGCACATGGATGGAAACATTCTTCTTGGTCGCCAAAATACTCAGGTGGTGATCAGTCCAAAGACTTTGGAACAGGAGGTTTTGCTTACACTTTTGGTTCTCTTTTCGGAAGAAATGATGGACAATACGATCTCACCAAGACGCTTTTCGCAGGTTTTCATACCAACGAAGGATACGATCCGCTCGTTTCTGGAGATCCTGGTTATGGTTGTGCTTTCTATATAAACGGAGAGTTGCAGGCTGTAATGGATATTAAGCTAACAGGAAAATATACCGCACAAGCAGTAATGGTTGCTAAAGAAGCTCACCATCCAGATCAAGAGCAGTCGGCATTTAACTCTAACGAGTATTCTCACTTAAAGTGTGTAATTGGAGTGCAGCCTGGTCAAAATGCTGAGCTACATTATATTTCGCACGATGCAGCCCAAGGTCTGATTAGTGCGCAATCAGGACAAGGTGGTTGGAAAAGAGTTGAAAAAACTTATCAATCAAACACTTCAGCAAATGTACAGCACGAAGCTTTACCAAATCCTGTTACTGGAACTGGTGGTGGCACTGGCGGTGGTACAGGTGGCGATACTGGCGGTGGTACTGGCGGCGATACCGGTGGTGGTACTGGTGGCGATACCGGCGGTGGTACTGGCGGTGACACTGGTGAATTATGTGCAGAGCAAGGAACATCGTACGTAGACGATAATACAGTTAGAGTTTATCATAAGAATACTGGCTGGACTAATCCTAGTAACGTGTATGTTTGTCTTGGTGGTAATTGTTATCAGGCAAAGGAAAAGGATGGGTTTTATTATTTTGATTTCAACAAACAAAGCACTTGGAGTTATGTAGATCCTCAATTGGGACAGCAATATAATTATGAATTTAAGTTGAACCACTCTGGTGGTTTCTATACAACAGGACAAGTTCCGTTTACTTTCACAAAAGAATCTTGCTCGTTCGTTGGTGGTACAACAGGCGGTGGCACAGGTGGCGGTACCGGTGGAGACACAGGAGGTGGCACTGGCGGTGGCACTGGCGGTGGCACTGGTGGAGACACAGGAGGTGGCACTAACCCAGGAGATGTTGTTAAAGGTAAATTCACTTCCGATTCTGGTACGCTTCTTTTCATTGGGCAGGATATTACAAGTATAGGTGAGTATGTTGATGCTGCAGGTCATGTTCCTGCTGGTTTGTCAGGCTACACAAGTGTTAATAACTTAGAAGGTATTACTTCAACGGCCGAGTACGGAACGGGGCCTCATAACTTAACTACTCTTGCTCAAAAGTATCCAAACAGTGCACTTCTAGTAGCTGTTTATATGAAAGGAATGTTATCTGATGTGAATAGCGGTACTTATGACGCCAATATGGACAAGATGATTGATGACCTTGTTGCTCTTGACCGACCTATTTATCTAAGATGGGGTTATGAGTTTGATGGGCCACATAACGAATATGAACCTGTAGCGTATGTTAATGCTTGGAAAAGGATGTATAACAAGATACAGGCTAAAGGTGCCCAGAGTAATATTTCTATGGTATGGCACGCAGCCAATATCTGTGGACATAGCTATTTGAACAAACCATTTACAGACTGGTACCCAGGAGATAAGTATGTTGATATGATGGGACTATCAGCATTTACACCTTACGATTGCAATTGGGCAACGCAAGATGAAATGCTTGATTTTGCACGGAAAAAGTCTATTCCTGTAATGATTTGCGAGTCTACTCCACAAGGTTACGATCTTTCGGACAACACTAAAGCTCCAGTTTCAGGAAATAACAGAGGTGTTAAATCACAGACCAACGCTAATACTATCTGGAACGATTGGTTTAAGGGATACTTCGAGTACATCGAGAAGAACAAAGATATTATCCGCGCTGTAGCTTATATCAATGCTAATTGGGATTCGCAAGGCATGTGGGATCACCCATATGAACATGGATACTGGGGAGATTCTCGTATTTACTCTTCGGAGCACCAGAACACTTTAATCAGGGACAACTGGAAGAATGCAGTTTCTAATGGAAATTTCTTGCTTTCAAGTTCAGACTTATTTAGCAAGATAGGTTACACCACTACTGGTGGTGGTACTGGTGATACCGGTGGTGGCACAGGTGATACCGGTGGCGGTACTGGTGATACTGGCGGTGGCACAGGTGATACTGGTGGTGGCACAGGTGGTGATACTGGTGGAGATACAGGTGGTGAAACACTTTGTGAAGATCATGGAGTATCGTACGTAGACGACAATACTGTCAGGGTTTATCAGAAGAACAAGGGCTGGGCAAATCCTAGTAATGTGTATGCTTGTTTGAATGGTAACTGTTATGCGGCTCAGCAAAAAGATGGATTTTATTATTTCGATTTCAACAAAACAACAACTTGGAGTTATGTAAATCCTCAATTGGGACAGCAGTACAATTACGAATTTAAATTGAATCATTCTGGTGGTTATTACACAACAGGGCAGGTTCCATTTACTTTCACAAACTCATCGTGCGAATTTCTTCCGAAGAAGCTTGGTGCTTTGGGGGTTGATGTAAATAATGAAAGATTGACAGTGAAAGTTTTTCCTAACCCAGTACATTCTGTTCTTACGATAGATTCTGATTGTGAAACTTACAGCATATATAATATTTCTGGAAAGAAAATATATACTGGAACGGAAACACAGTTAGATGTGTCGGATTGGAAAAATGGCATGTATTATATTACCCTAGGACAAAAGACTGCTAAATTCATAAAGAAATAAAGACCGAAAACATGTAAATATAAAGAGACTGCCTAATGGTGGTCTCTTTTTTGTTTTCCGCTATTAGCCTATGTTTTGGCTAGATTAAGAGTTGTTTGCTTTGTTTTCCAATGTTTTTACAAACAGGTAGTAGGGATTTTAATCACTAAAACTATTGCTGTTTCTTTTGAAAACAGACCGAATGACTTATATTTGCATGTTATAAAACATGTAGTTGTATGGTTAAGCGAACCAAGTGTCTGAGCTGTTTGGATAACAAGCGTTCGGTCTTTTATGACCTTTCTGAGGAAGAAAAAGAGCTGATTGCTAATAATCATAGCTGTTCCACTTACAAAAAAGGAGATATTATATATAAAGAAGGGGAAAAGCCAGTGGGGCTAACCTGCCTTTCTGCTGGGAAAGTAAAGGTTTTTAAAGAAGGTGTCGGTGGACGGGAACAAATTGTACGTATGGTAAAGCCAGTTGGCTTTATTGGTTACCGAGCGTTGTTTGCTGAGGATAGTTATATGTTTTCGGCACTGGCTATCGAAGATTCTACAATCTGCCTTATCGAAAAAGAGGCCATAATGAAGCTTGTAAAAATGAACGGTACTTTTGCGTTGCGCATTATTCGTTCTTTTGCTACAGAGTTGGGTTTTTCTAACACCCGCACAGTTTCTCTTACTCAAAAACATATTCGTGGCCGCTTGGCCGAATCACTTTTGTTTCTGAAAGATACTTATGGTTTTATGGAAGATGGTGAAACAATAAATGTTCTGCTTTCTAGGGAAGACTTGGCCAATTTATCGAACATGACAACCTCTAACGCAATTCGGACATTATCTACTTTTGCGAACGAGAAAGTGATAACCGTTGATGGCCGTAAGATTAAGATTCTGAATGAAAATCAGCTAAGCAAAATCAGCGCTCTGGGATAGAGGCTGATTTGCAGTTAGTGAATTTTATGAAATACAAAAGGCTATTATTCAGCCTTTTGATATTTTCGAATGTAGCAAGAGCGGCAAAGTGGTTCGTATTCTTTTTTCTCGCCCAAGACCACCAATTGCGAGTCTTCCGAAAGACGGTGTGAGTAATGGGCAAGTGAACCGCAACAAATACAGACTGCATGAACTTTGGTTACATACTCAGCTGTTGCCATTAGATTTGGCAAGGGGCCAAATGGTTTGCCTTGGAAGTCCATATCGAGCCCTGCAACAATAACCCGAATTCCTTTGTTAGCCAAAACATTACAGACATCGGAAAGCTCGTCGTCGAGGAATTGAGCTTCGTCGATACCGATTACCTGGTATCCGTTGGCCAGTTCGAGAATTTCGCGGGCGTAGGTTACCGGAGTAGAGTGGATTGAGTTGGCATCGTGTGAAACCACCTTTTCCACAGAGTAACGTGTATCTGTTTTAGGTTTGAAAATTTCAACTTTCTGTTGTGCGATCTTTGCGCGTTTCAGTCGCCGGATGAGTTCTTCTGTTTTGCCTGAGAACATTGACCCTGCAACAACCTCTATCCAACCTCGCTTTTGTTCTTTGTCTAAATTATTTTCTAAAAACATTTTCTATTTTTTTTGCAAAATTAGAACATGGTTTTTATTTAAAAGCATCTTTTACTATATTGCCTCTACTTTTCTGAGTAACTGCCTTCACAGTCTAATACACTTACCGAATTGGCCGCTAATATGGATAAGGATCTCATGAAAAAATTAGTAATTGAAATTGAACATTTAGAGCAACGGTTACATTCAGGAGAACTTAAACATGGAGAAAGTACGGTTCTTATGCTGAAGATAAAGAGGTTACGTAAACGTTTGAATAAGGTTTCATTGCTAAATGGCACTGCTTGTCTAAAAGATTATAATACTGATGTTACTAACAGCATGCTTGATGATTAGATTGCTGCCTGCCTCATTTTCACTTTCCTTGACCCTTCTCTAAAACTTTGTATATTACATTGTTCTGTTTGATTGATCAGGTGTTTTTTAGTTTTTAGTTTGAATTGAAGAGCTTGATAAAGCTACAGGCGAAAAAGCCTTTGCTGCGACGTAGTTTTTTTGCTTCTTGATTTTGATGAAATTCTATTCAAATTCTAACAATTTTGAAGTTGCTGTTGGTTTATTGGATCTGGTTCTTAATTAATAGGGCTGTTGAATAGTTAAATAAGATAATGTGTTTATACATTATCTTATTTCAATTGTCTGAGAATGAATGCTGGCGAACGGGGTAGCGTTTGGGTTTAGCCGCGACTGGAACGGAAAGCCCACAGCTCCACAGGCTTGTGGAACACGGTGCTGCGGCTATGTAGCCTCGGCGGAATAGACCGCCGCACCGATGTGGAACAGCCTGTGGGGCGAGGACTTGTAGTGGAAGGCGCGCCGGATGCTTTTCATGAGCAATACAGTTGTGCTCCTAAAAAAACTGTGCTAAATAGTTTGTTGATTAATTCTTCCTTTTTTATTTTGCTACTAAACAGTGAATTGCAAATAAAAACAAATGACCTTGCAAGATTAATGTATTGGTTTAACGTTTTTTGAGAATCTGATTTCTGATAAAGCGTAAAAACAGCTCTATTGGAACCTCTGTTTTATTACCTTTGCTGATCTTGAATTGAGGTAGTGTGCTGCCCGATTTCATTGACATGTTGGGCAATCGGTATGTGGGGCAGGTGAAATTTAGAAGTGTAGATATGCGTATTTTTTTGCTGGTTCTTTGTTTTGCGTTTGTTAGTGGTCTTGCTGCTCAGGATGTGAAGTATGCAAAGAGTTTGATAAAGTTACTGTCCTCGCCTGAGTTTCATGGCAGGGGATATGTGAAAAAAGGAGATAAAAAAGCGGCCGTTTTAATACGCCGTGAGATGAATCGTGCTGGACTGAGTAGTTTTGATGGAATTACTTTTTTTCAACCTTTTCAGCTCGCTGCGAATACTTTCCCGAAAAAGACATTGCTGAAAGTAGATAAGGAAAAATTGGAGGTGGGTGTTGATTTTGTACCTGTGGCCAGTTCGTGTTCGTGCGAGGGGAAGTATAATGTACTATTGGTTGACAGTACGTTGTATAAGGATTCTGCATCTCTGGTTCGTTTTTTTAGGGCAGATCATAGCCAGGAAGTGGTTGTGATGGACTTTGAGGATGAAAAGGAGAAGCATATTCGTGAAATTATGAAAGGGCTTGCACGGTCGAATAGTTTTGGAGCAAAGGCTATTGTGACGTTGAAGAAGAAAACGCCTATTTTTACACCGTCTACTTCTGTTGCGGATTTCTGTCGTTTTGAGGTACTGAAAGAGAAATGGCCCAAGGGGGCAGAGGAAGTGGAACTGAAACTGAAGAATGAATTCCTTCCTAGTTATACAACCAATAATGTGATTGGCTACTTAAAGGGTAGGAGCGATAGTCTTATTGTGGTTACGGCTCATTACGATCATGTTGGAAGAATAGGCTCGGATGCGTATTTTCCAGGTGCAAACGATAATGCCAGTGGTACGGCTATGATGCTGGACCTGGCAAGGCATTTCGGAAAAAAGAAAGCCTTGAAATACACTTATGTTTTCATTGCTTTTTCTGGTGAGGAGAGCGGGTTGATTGGCTCGGACTATTTTGTGAAAAATCCACTTTTTCCATTGGAAAATATTAAGGTGTTGCTGAATTTTGATATGGTAGGTAGTGGTGGAGAAGGTATTACGGTGGTTAACGGGGCTGTTCATAAGGAAGATTTTGAGTTGATGAAGAAGTTGAACAGTGAGTTTGATCTGTTGCCTGAGGTGGCGTCGCGAGGAAAGGCTGCGAACTCGGATCATTATCCTTTTTCGGCTCGTGGTGTGAAGGCTTTCTTTATTTACACGCGCGGGGATTATAAGGAATATCATAATGTTTACGATAAGTACGATAAGTTACCGTTGACGGAATATGAGGATCTGTTCCGTTTGGTTGTAAAATATATTGAAGCACAGTAAAATGGGTAAGTTGTATTTGGTGCCTACGCCGATTGGGAATCTGGAAGATATGACCTTTCGGGCGGTGAGGATTTTGAAAGAGGTAGATGTGATTTTTGCTGAAGATACGCGTACTTCGAGTAAGCTGTTGAAGCATTTCGAGATACAGAACAGGCTGCTTTCTCATCATAAGTTTAATGAGCACAAAACTGCGGAGTCTGTCGCTGAGCGTATTGAGGGGGGCGAGGATGTGGCTTTGATTTCTGATGCCGGGACGCCTGCTATTTCCGATCCGGGCTTTTTGCTTGTGCGTACCTGTTTGGAAAAAGGTGTTGAGGTGGAATGTTTGCCTGGTGCTACTGCTTTTGTACCTGCACTGGTGAATTCCGGACTGCCGAACGACCGTTTTGTTTTTGAGGGTTTTTTGCCTCAGAAGAAAGGTCGCCAGAAACGCTTGCAACAGCTTGCTGAAGAGGAGCGGACGATGGTGTTTTATGAGTCGCCTTATCGTTTGGTGAAGGCGCTGGAGCAATTTGCTGAACATTTTGGCGAGGACAGGAATGCTTCTGTGTCGCGTGAAATTTCGAAGCTGTACGAGGAAAATGCTCGTGGTACGGTGCGTGAGCTTGTTGAGCATTTTAAACAAAAGACTGTGAAGGGGGAGATTGTTATTGTGGTAGCTGGCAAGGAAGAGGTTACCAAAAAGGATCGTTATAAGGATAATTCATCTTTGGAAGAAAAATAGAAACTCTTATGATCAATATACAAGTATTTGCATTTAATCCTTTTCAGGAGAACACTTATGTTCTTTTCGATGAGACTAATGAGTGTGTTATTATCGATCCGGGTTGCCATTCTCAGGCGGAGCAGGAGACTTTGAGCGGATTCATTAAAGAGAAGGGGCTTAGGCCTGTGCGTTTGCTGAATACTCATTGCCATATTGATCATGTGATGGGTAATAAATATGTAGCTTCGACTTATGGTCTTGAGCTGGAGGCAAATGTTGGGGATGCATTTATTGTTGAGAATCAGCAGTTGGTTTCTCAGACTTATGAAATCCCTACAGAGCAGTCACCTGCTATAGCTGTTGAGATTAAGGAAGGTGACCGTATTACTTTTGGTAATTCTGAGCTTGAGGCTATTCATGTGCCAGGGCATTCGCCGGGTAGTATTGTTTATTATTCGGAGAAGGATAGCTTTATGGTTGTTGGGGATGTGCTTTTTAGTGGTAGTATCGGTCGGTCTGATTTGCCCGGTGGTAATCATGCCGAGTTGATTGAGGGGATTAAGACGAAATTGCTGACCAAGGCTGAGGATACAGTTGTTTATTCGGGACATGGGCCTAGTACTACTATTGGGCGGGAGAAGGTTGATAATCCTTTTCTTAATGGTAGTTATTGATTGTATTTTATTGGTCATTGGATGATTGAGGAAGCTGATAGAGACGCGAAGCATCGCGCCTGTACGTTGGATAAAATTGTAATTCGGGAATGGGTATTATCGAAATAGAGGAAATGGAGTTTTATGCCTACCATGGCTGTTTTAAAGAGGAGCAGGTTGTAGGGAATAAATTTCTGGTGGATCTGAGGTTGGAGGCTGAATGTACGAAGGCTTCGGAGACGGATGATATTAATGATGCTGTTAATTATCAGCATGCTTATGATATCATTGCGCGTGAGGTGGCTGTTGCTTCGCATTTGTTGGAGCATGTTTGCCGTCGGATTTTGGATGGTCTTTATGCTGAAATGGAAGGGATACATAAGGCTACTGTGAAAGTGCGTAAGATGAATCCTCCTATGGGTGGTCAGATTATGAGCACTAGTGTTACTATGAGCCGCTGATTGTTTTTTGCGAACTATTTGTTGAGTAATTGGTATGCTACATCCAAAAGTAAAGGTTTGTCCGAAGTGTGGAGCAACGTTTCATTGTACTACTGGTGCTGGTAAATGTTGGTGCAACAAGTATCATATTCCTGCTGCAAAGCTTAAGTTTCTAAAATCTAACTTCGACAACTGTTTGTGCGAAAGCTGCTTGAAAGTGTATGCTGTTGTAAAGCCTAAGAAAGTTTGATTTTTATTTGGAAAAGTAAAAAGGAAATCCTTATCTTTGCATCGCTTTTGAAAATCGGTCGGTTGGCCGAGTGGTTAGGCTCTGGTCTGCAAAACCAGCTACAGCAGTTCGAATCTGCTACCGACCTCCTACAGAGCGTTTTATAACGACCGATTAAGCATTTAAACCGCTACTCTTTATTGAGTTAGCGGTTTTTTTATGTGCGTTGGTGTATGTGTAAATTCGTCCATATGCACGAAAATTGTTCCTGATTTATTCCCGCTAATTATCTTTGCATTCCCGAAAGCTGAAAATCTGACGTCGAAATTAGGTGATTTTGCCGTTCGGATTGTTAACAAGTGTTAAAATATGAATGTTTTTGTAGAATTGCGCTATCCCAAGCAGGAAGAAAGTACAATACGGTTCGTGATACAGTACGGTGCATACGAAATTACCGGAGCAGGAAAAAAGAAATATACACCGCTGAAAGTGCCGTTGCCGTGGAAGATACCGGTAAAATTATGGGACAGGGACAAAGGCGAAATAACAGAGCACAAAAGCTTCGCGAACGCAAAGATCATTAACCGCATTCTAAGGGACGTAAAGAACAGTCTAGATAAATACGAGCTGCGCGCACAGTTAGATGGCGACACGGTAACAAAAGAGGGTATTCTGGACACCATAGAACAGATCATAAAGCCCAAGGCAAAAGTTAACACCCCAACCTACTTCACAGAAGTATTCGCCCAGCTGATAAAAGAAAGCGAAGAGGGCACCCGCCTAAAGGCCGACGGCAAACGCATAAGCATGGGCATGCTGAAGCGCTACAGGCTATCGCTATGGCATTTCGAGAACTTTGAGGAAAAGCACGGCGACGTAACCCTCTCCAATCTTACCAAAGAACTGGGCGCGGCACTACAGAAATATTTCAACGACCAGAACCTGGCCCACAACACCAAGGTAAACCACATACGCACCTACATAACCGTGTACAACTATGCCGTGGAAAAAGGCTGGATGCAGCCCACCGACTTCTACAAAATACGCATAGAGGACATAGAGGCCGATACCATAGCCCTGAGCGAGGAGGAGGTGAACGCCCTTTTCGACCTGAAACTCTCTGGAGACCCGCAGGCAGATGTGGTGCGCGACACCTTCATCATAGGCATATGGACACTGATGCGCTACGGCGATTACTCCAGCATAAACGAATTCAACATACGCGAGAAGTACATAAAGTACAACACCACCAAAACCGACACACAGGTAATAATCCCCATACACTGGCAATTGCAGAGGATACTGGAGAAATACGACGGACAATTGCCCAAAGCCCCGTCCGAGCCTGTTTTTAACCGCGAGATAAAGAAAATAGCCCAGCGCGCAGGAATAGCCCGCAACGAGGAGAAACGTGAACACAGGGGCGGCAAAACCATTAAGAACATAGTGCCGCGCTACCAGATGATAAGCTCCCACACGGCAAGGCGCACAGGCGCAACGTTGCTATATCTGGACAATGTGCCCAAAAAGCAGATTATGATGCTTACAGGCCACAAAAAGGAGGAGCATTTCGACCGTTATATTCGTATCGGTGCTTATGCGAATGCCAAGATGCTTTCCGACCGTGCTATTTTCAAAGGCAAAGAACCATTACCTACCCTAGGAGATGATTTTGCAGACGGTTTTTATTGGGTGCAACGAAGAAACATAGCGGAGGTGGTGAAAATAGAAAATGGCCTTATGTTTTTCTTTAAGCACGATCCTCTTTTGATTGAAACATTCCAGAAGCAAGGAGGGCGGATTTTATCACAACTTAAAATGCCCCAGAGTAAAGTCCGTTGAAAAGGGCTTTGTGCAGTTGCTGCCATAAATAGTCTTATATGGGGTGGTATCTTGAATAAAGTAAGGTTTTGTGTTTGCCTTTGTTCAGTTAAGTACCCAGACAAAATTAAGATCGATCTATTTCTAAGCTAAGTTATTGGTTATTCGCAGAAAATAAAAAGACCCACAGCCTTAGTCTGGTTATTTTATCTTTTAATCCCCCTAGCTTTTCAATTGTTAGTTTAATATCCCAATCTCTGTTTCCCAGTTTTTCTTTTGACTCATTTGAGGCTGATCTGTCTTCCATGTTGACTTTTATATTGGCCTGTTCTGTGTTTTTCATGGTACGGCCTTGCCGCTAAACTAAGTTCTTTTTGAAAGTGGATTAAAGGACAGGTCGTCCTACCTACCTGTTGGGTCTCATTAAATTGAACAATGCTAAGCTGAATTACTCAACATTTCTATTCCCTTGCTCAAAAAAGCAGCACCCTTACTCAATGGATTATGAATAGTTTTGTAAAAGGACGAATTTTGAAATGAATCAAGTTTAAATAATGTAACTGATTTCGGTCTAAGTAAATTTTGTTTCTCGATTTTGGTTGCATAAAACCCAACATAAATCAAAAAATAGAGGCTTAATAGATTGTTATTGGCAATGAAGAGAGATGTTAGCATGAAACATTATAAGCATTTAAGAAAATCTTCGTTTCAGAAACCAAAGCAAAACAAACGGTGAAGCAACCGCAAAGTTTTGTGCCACATAAACAACTAGACCGCTCCTTTCAAAAAGGAACAACGGGCGTATCCAAAATTGAGAACCCACGTCCAATCTCAGCAATAAAACTTGCAGAGACTAACAAACCAATAGACATAGTGTTTTCTTACCCCATCTGGGCGCACATAAGCTAAAACCGCTCGATGGCCATAATAGTATGAACTGTGTATTACGCGCGTTACATGGACGATTGACTATTTATGTGAAAACACGCTGGCAATTATGAAAGGCCGCACGGCTGATGAGTAAACCGCTAAACAGCCTACAGGTAGAAAAAGCAAAAAACAAAACATTTATAGGCAAAACCGAAAAAGGATTCGACTGGCTGGGGTATCATATTTTCTTCTCCACAGCACACACCGAACCCCAAAACGGCAGCCCTGTAAAACTTACCATGGCTAACACAACTGTTACCAACCATATAGAAAAACTGTGTCGGCTTTATGAGCAGGGCCTTTCCAACGAAAGGGTGACACGCTATATGTTACGGTGGTGGATGTGGGCTAAGGGAGGTGTAATGTCTACCATATGCTTTTTCGAAAATGAAACGGTAGTGAACTTTATTCCGCCGTTTTTAGGGAATAAAGTCCACTGCGAATAAAAATAGGGTTAAATTGAAGGCAACAGAAGTTCCATATGGGTCGCTGTGGTTAAAATAGGAACATAAACCAAACTACAAAACACGGTGAGAGGTTGAAAACCCTTTAAGCGGTAGAATGAATGACGGAAACCAAAAATGATAAACATGGCAACAAGGAGAGAGGCAAAGGTAATGGTGACCAATGATACACGAGAAGAGATATGGAGTGTATCCGTAACACACAAATATGAGGACCGACATAGAGAAATACTTGATTTCACAGAGCGCCTTGGAAAGGGGTCTTCATCCTACTTTCATCAAACACCGATAAACTTTAGGACCGGCCCATGGGAAACGGGAGTTGACTGGTGGTTTGTGTGCTGGACATCAGCTGACGGTTACCTACATCTCACGTCCCCATTTACTTTCGGGCAGGCCTTAAGAGGGCTGAAAATTTGGGAATCCAAAGGATGGATTTCGGAGCTGAAAGGTTTGCTGAAATTCATAACGGAGGTGCAGGGTAAGAGCGCGGACGATAAATCAGCAGATGCTTTAAATCTGACGCATTCTGTCGCAAGTAAATATTTCGAAGGTAAGGGGGAAACGGGCGGGATGAAACAACACATGCTGCGGGAAAATGATAATGTAGACATACACTTGAATGAAAGGAAGGTGACCTTTCGTTCACGATCCGGTGTTTCGACTTGCGAGTGCATTAGTTTCAGTGAAAAAGAAATAAATAGCAAGGAAAGCTGGCTTTGGGCTACTATACTAAATGCCCCTACGGAATAGCGTCGGTGACAGGTAAAACGAATGCTGACATGGGTGGGCACACCGAAATAATCCGGATGAAAGACCCCACCCTGGGCAATGTCCTGTGGTGTGGCGCACTGGTGATCGGAATGAGTTGGCCCGTGAACTGCTTAGTGAGCGGGCCTTTCCAACGAAAGGGTGACACTCTATATGTTAAGGTGGTGGACGTGGGCTAAGGGGGGTGTAATGTCTACAAATTTGCTTTTTCGGAAATGAAACGGGAGTGAACTTTATTCCGTCGTTTTTAGGGAATAAAGTACACTGCGAATAAAAATACAGTTAAAAATAAAGTCCACATGTGTCCATGTGGAATGTAATACACTGGTGGGAGCCTAAACCTAGAACACTGAAAAGGTAATGATTTGCAAACCCGGAGAAAGTTACCAGGTTCTGTGCACGCGGGTAACTCGGCTTGCGATGATTAAACTATGCCGGCGGAAAACCGCGACGACGGTGAACGGGAGGGTATGGGAACTGAATGGAATGAGCGAACGGATTGCTAGGGGTGAAATAAAAACACTGAGGGGCGTAATGATTCGCAAACGAGGCCCACGTGGCGCGAATCTCTGTGAACCACAGGGACGACGATGTGCGCGTCAATGCGAACGTGACGCGTGAACGGAAAGCAAATAAAATGATCGAAGGGATACCGTGAGTATGGGCGGAACATGTGCATGATCCGGCGGACCAAATTGATCGAATAGATGAGGCAGGGTTGCAAGCTGAACAGCCAAAAAGACCGGGTGACAGGAAGAGGGGGTGCCCGGTGTGGTGGCATGGAACGGGCGAGTAACGCGGGCACGGGGTGAGAGAGCGGCCGCGCGGGGACAGGGACGCGAAGCAAAACGATGTGCCGATGACCGTAAGGCCCGAGGGACGAAGCCCCGGGAAGTCGACTAGGTAGAAGACCACAGGCCGGGGGATCGGAAGGACGGCGAAACCGATTTAAAACAAACGACGACGCCCGGAATGGAGGGAATGGCGGAATGCGAGTGGAGATTTGTACATTAAGACGGGCAAGGGCGGAATGACCCAGAACAGCCTGCAAAATAAATCTAAACCAAAAAAAAAATACGAGAAAATGGTAACAATTAAACTGGAGCGCGGCTCACAACAGACGGGAAAACTGCTATACGGGAAAGGCGACGAAACGTATACAGAAGTGGAAGCGCAAATAAACGTGGACAAAGAAACAAAATTCAACAATCTTGGGGGTGACGAAGTGCCCGCGGTATGGAAATATGAATCTGGAGAATGGCAGGCAGACGCTGAATACGTATGGTGGGTAGACGAAGACTATTTGTCTTTCCATGCGGGCGAATCCGAAGTGCGGTACGTGATCGAAACAGAAGAGGAGTGAGTGAAGGGGAATGTGCATGCGGATGGAAGGGCACAGAAGAACAAGGAGGTGAAGCCCGTGGAAACGGGCTTTAACATCAACGGGAAGGGAAGTGGGTGCTTGAGGGTGCGTTAGCGAAAACAACATGGGCTACAGCTGAGAGGTCCGAACGCGCCGAGGGGTTATACAAAGAGTTCTGGGGAGAAAAGAGACGGCGACTGGTGAAATCCAAACCGGAACTAAGGAAAAGGGAAAGAAAAAACAAAACGGGAGGCAGAAAAATTGCTACTGACGCCAACGATCGAAGATGAGGAAATCGATGGCGGTGAAGTCGTTGGGTGGGAGAATCATAGGGAGCCAGGTCAAAATAGAACTCGGGCCAGGGGCGCAGTGGTGCTAAGGGGTTGTAGGGCACATGGGCCATTGGGACGTTGGGAGGGGGTGGGCGTCGGAATAAAAAGAGTCATAATGGTCAGCCGAGATGCGCGCCGAGGGGAAAAAGGGAAAATGGGCATGAGGGGAAAGGAAGGAAGGGGCAAGAAGAAAAGCTGGTTGAGGTGCTAAATGAACCAAAAGTAAACAGAGGGAAGCCGGGAAGTGGAAGAAGAGCGGGCGCAGGTGGTGAGCGGCAAGACGCACCCGAGGGGAAGGTGAACTGCATTAGGCGGGCGAACGAGAGGACAAACCCAGATACCCGAATGGCGTATGACATGGGAACGGAAGGGGAACGATCAAAACGATCTAAGCGGGAAAATGGACGGTGAAACCCGGGGAGAGCACAAATAAAGTCGTATGGCAGCAACAGGCATCGCCAGCTGGAACAGGGTGAACTATGGGAGCAAAACTGGCGTGAGGGGACCACGATCTGCACCGAACACGGCATGGCAAAGACATCAGCAGAAACAGATCGGTCGTGTGGACGCAAGTATCTAACAAGACACAGAAGAGCTTTAACAAAAGACAGAGGTGATAATGGAACGGCGGAGGACGCCCTGAGAAAAGGCAAAAAAACTGAGCGCAAGACGAAGATAACTCGAAACGGCCACCCGTTAGAAAAAAGCGCTGAGCCTAAACGCGTCACTACGCCAGAAAGGGCTGAAGTGCACAGGGATACATAACGCTAAGTGAAGGCAAACACTGGGAACATCCGTTTGAAACTATTCAATAGTAGGTGAAAAAGATGAGGGAAGGGTATGAAGAAACCATATGTCCTAAAGGAAGGATAAGAGTTCAAATGAACTGTGGAAAATACGAGCCATTGATTAAACCGAAAAGAGGATGGCGAATCGAGCAATAGCGCAAAAAGAAATATGAATAAACAAACTAAAACACACCATGGCAACAATCCAAGATTATGACGATTCAATAGTAATAGAGTTGTATAAACAACTAACAAAGCTATTTGGGCAAGGAAGCCAAGCATTTTGCATGGAATACCCGCCAAGGAATCTCAATGCCCGTGATTATGCGTACACCATCGAAGACAACACTGGAGTGCTGACCAAGCCACAGCAGGTTGCGGAGGCTGAATTCAATCTTTCGGACAACATGATTGAGCTCGCACCAATGGTGCAGGGGTCAACCGGAGAACGGGTTTCAAACCTGTTTAAGTCTGTCCTGAATAACTATATACCACGGCTCCATTATGCAGCCCGGTTGGCGGAGGAAAAGGGAAAGTTAAAAAGGTGGTTACTACAACCAATTGAAGGGCAGGTGTTGGACTATGACGAGGAAGCGAAAAATTTTGTCAGCGTAGCCTTCAAAGGGACTAGAATGGAATATTCCGCACGCTTGTATCGGACGTACCTGTACAAACGCCAAGATTTTAACGAGTTGGTAAACAGAAAAAAAGAAGCCGCGAGCCGAGGGAGGATGTCGAATTCGAACGAGTCTGTTAGCGCTCGGGAAGGACTAACCGAATTCGCGGACTGGCTGTCTACAGTAGCTGCCACGAAAGAAGAAATATTGAGTACTTTTTATAACGATGCCGTTGTTCGTGGCAACCTTCACGAAGTAAATTCTGCTATAAGCTTCCTGGATATACCCAGTCTTGGGCAGCGTATCAATGAAATTAAAAGGGATTTAAGATCAAACGTTAAGCGGTCTGTAATTGGGGGTGGGAATGTCTATACTGTTAATTTTTCACCTTCGAACTGGTTTGAGTCGCTGATCAAGGCGCCATCTCCCATAGATGTGGTTTCCAATACAAGTTACAGAGAACATCAAATTGAATTGAAAAAGGGGGAGCTAACCAATGCGAAACATCAGTTGAGTTTACTGCAAACACTTCATGTATCTAAAGACCAACACGATAAGCTAGGCGAAGAAATAAAAGGTTTAACGAAAGAGATTGATGCAGTTTACGTAGAAGTCCGATCAAAGTTTCAGGATCGACTGGTGAGTGCTGTTCGATTTGCCCAAGATGCTCTGACCAAGACAGCTCGCTTTGCAGCCGCTGCTTCAACTGGAGGTATTGGAGCTGCCCTTCTATCTGAGGTAACACAAGTAGCTGAAAAACAAGCGCGTGCAGACACTGAAGGCGAAAAGGGAAAAATAAGTGAAATCGTTCAACAAACCAAAGAAACATTGACCAGCTTTGTCAAGCTGGACAGGGCAAGACAACAAAGTATAGACCTTCAATCGAAACTTGCTCTCGCAAAAAGCTCAGATTACGAATCTCAAGTAACAATGCTTCAGCACCAAATCAATAAGCTTACTGAAGAATTGCGGGTGCTTGAGAGCGAAGATAAAATGTTAGCGTCGAGTAGTGAACAGATCGAACGAGCTATAAAGCATTCAGCGCTGAGCACAGAAGACTCCAGTATACAAG
The DNA here is from genome assembly GCA_965230435.1 of Bacteroidales bacterium. Lineage (GTDB taxonomy): Bacteria > Bacteroidota > Bacteroidia > Bacteroidales > JBDKHP01 > JBDKHP01. The sequence continues at coordinate 1,240,216 of CBDDLB010000004.1, read as the reverse complement.
AAGGTGTGAGAAAGTTAGAAAATCCAGAAGAGGCAGAAGCAGAAGAACGAGACAAAGCTATAGAGACGGCGAAAGAAGCATTAAAGTCCATGGAACACGGTTCAAGTACGACTGACCAACTGGTGTTCCAGGAAAGTGTTGTGAAGGGTTTAGATAAAGACGGCATCAAAAACTTACCGCTTCCAGGTGAGTTCTCTGGCGATGCAGGAGCTAAGAAAGAATTGGACGACATTAAATCGAAATTTGAACAAAACAAAGATGAACCATCAGCGTTAAATGAAGCAAAAAAAGAATTAAAAGAACTCAAAGGAAAAAAAACAACCAAAGGCAAAAATGTATATACCGACGCCGCCGTGAATGTCCTAAAAACGCAAGATCAAATTAAAACGTTAGAAGTTCCAGCTAACTTCCAGGACAATGACTCTGTGAAAAATAAACTGAAAAACATCAAAGAAAAACTTGAAAAAAGTCTACAGTCTATAGTGACCAATCGTGAGAAAAAGAAAAATGCAAAACTCGTATCTTTGGCAAAACGAATGGGATTGGGTAAAGAAGACGATGAGGTGGATGACTACTATCAGACAATTATTGTAGAAATAGAAGAGAGTAGTGTAAAAAGCCGATCGGAAAGGGAGTCGGAAGCCAGTAACGGCGGAGGAAGTTATGATTACTGGATTTGCAGCGGCAGTCATTCTAGTTCAAGCAGTTCAAGCAGTACTAGTGCCGAGTCCACGAATGAGAACTTGAAGATAAAGGTCAAACTGCGTGCGACCAAGGTTAATATCGAACGTGGCGGTTGGTTTGGGGTCGATATCTTACGTATGACAGAAGGGATGTTTCATGTAGACCCAAACTTAAAGTCAGCTACGGGTAATGAAGGAGAAGATTTTAGAAAAAATGGAAATATAAAATCTGTAGGGAAATTTGCTCACTATCCAATGAGTTTTATTATTGTCAAGGATGTGGAAATCACCAAAAGCAGTACGAAAGAATTCAAGAGTGATAGTCAGAAGAGTTCATCCAGCAGCGATTCCTCTCGCAGTGATAGTTGGCTTTCCTCTAGTCATAATGAATCTTCTCACCAATCCCGTTACTCTGAAAAGAAAGATGATACAACAACTTATTTCGAAACGATTTCATTACCCAATCCGGCTATTTTAGGATGGTTTCAACAGATCGTACCAAAAGACGAATCCATTGAATATGGCAGCGATGCCAATGGTGCATCAGAAGCCGAGTTTTCGGAAGTCGTTAATAAATTCCTGAAGAGTGTGGTCTTTGATAATTCGCCCACACTTATAGAACAGTAATTGAAGTAGTGTCAGTGTCACTGTTAACTTTAATTGTAAAAAGGGGCTTTGCAAGGCCTTATAGCTTAGGACAAGACGTTGTGACAGAGAAAGTGTGCTATTTTTGTTTTTAACTGAAATGAAAGTTATCAAGATGACAAGGGTGAAGTAATGTTAATGGATAATACATAAACAAAATTAATTGACATAGACGTCGTTACCTATAATAAGCGTTAATCCAAATCTCATCTCTAAATAATCCTTGCTGATTATATGCCTTATCCCGCTCCTGGTTTATACCAGCCTATAAGTTCCCGAACAAGAGAGCGAGTCGCGTATGCAATCGGCGAGGATTAATCCTCAGAATCCAAACTCTTCCCCCAACAAACATCCTTCTGAGGCATGGGCACTGGGAAATTCCCGTCAATTTTAATGTCGTTATATGTCAATATGTTTATATCTTTGCACTTTGCCTGTGCTGTACCTACGCGGAGAGAGCGTTTAGGTCTAGCCCATCGATGTCCCGATGTTTCTTAAGTCTCTTGAGCATTTCAAAAGCAGTATATTCAAGATCCGCAAGTCTTTCTTTGAGCATTCCATTTTCTTGTAGGGAAATTTCGCCTTGTGTTTTGTGCTGATCTGCTAGGCTTTCAGTTTTGGCCAGAACCTCCATTGTCGATTCCAGTTTACCTTCCAGTTTACCTTCCGCTTTTAATGAAGTTCCTAAACGATCTTGTAGATTTTCTTTTTCCTGCATGCAGATTTGCATTCTGGCTTCAAGCTCTTCTCTTTTGCTTTTGCATTGCTCTAATTGAGCTTTAACTTCTTGTATGTCCCCTTCGGAATCAGAGACGCTAGGTTTGTTATTAAGGAAAATTTCACCCTTTCCAGTGATAAGCCAGTTTGCATTTACATTTTCAAAAGACAGTATTATTCGCTCAATAATACCAAAACTAGGTTGTCTGTTGTTGTTGACGATGTTTCCAATTGTAACATTGTTCGTCAGCCCTATGGCCTTGCTGAAGGAATTTTTATTATAACCCAGTTCTTTTATCAGTAATTCGATACGTTCCGCAACATTGCTGGATTCTTGCGATAGCTGTTGATACAGAGCTTTTAGGTCTTCGTTTTCTTCAGTATCAACGAACATAGATCCGTCACCCGTAATAACCCAAGAAATATCAAGGTCTGGAAAGTTAGATTTTATTACGTGTAATTTATCGGAGTTTACATTCTCTCCAGTATTAAAATAACCATTGGACAGGTTGTTTTTCTTACAGAAAACATACTCTGTAATCCCCTTAGCTTCAATATACTGCTTTAATCTCTGCTTCGCCCCAGCCAACTAATGTAATTTATTGTTTGAATATTAGATTTTATTACACTAATATTGCAATGGTAAAACATATAACACATTCGATTATACAATCGATAATACAATTTATAACACCTTGCGAATATGAGCAAAATATTCGAAGAAGGCAATCCTTTGCCCAAAAAGAAAGCTTATCAGAAGCAGCGGTCACCCGCAGAGCAGCATCAGACGGCTGATTTGTCCAGTCTGTTTTCGCAGATGCCATACCCGATAAAGGCCGGCTGTACTGTAGACCCCGAAGAGTTTATGGAATTTTTATGTCGCGAGGGCTAAAGAAAAATGCCACTACACAGGGCAGCGGCATTGAACAAAAATGAAGTCATAGGAAGGTTTGAGTTTGAAAGGTGATGGTCGTTACCATCGTGGTAAAACATATAACACAAACACCCTATAATGAATATGGATTTCCTTGGAAAACCGTCGCAAATATGGCCACTTTTTTCGAAGAGGCCAATATTCTATTTGTTTTCGTTCAGCCGTGCCTCACAGTCTGCAAGTTTGGCTTTTAGCATAGCGTTCTCAACAGCAAGCTCTTCAACGCGCTTTAGAAGTTCTGAAGATTCAGATTTCTGAACGGCTGTTTCAGGAGCACTTTCTTTGAGTATCGAGCCTTGACCCAGTACAAACCAAGAAGGATTGATGTCTGGATAAAAGGTCAATATCTTTTCTATTGCATCTGAATTGAGAGGCCTGTTTTTGGCAGATCCTTTAAAGCTGCCGTAGGTCATATCTATTCTTTGAAAAAAAAGTTCTTTGCTAATTCCTTTTAATTCAGCTATATGTAATGCTCTTTCTTTTATATTGGAAAATTTATTTGCCATAAATATTTGTTTGGAAAATAAATTCACCATATTTGCAATGGTAAAATGAATAATACATTGGATAACACAAACGATAATACAACGTGTAATAGCTTACAAATATGGTAACTTTTTGAGGCTGACGATAACTATTTTTTTTCGTTCAGCCGTGCTTCAAGCTCTGTAACTTTAGTTTTTAGCATAGCATTCTCAACAGCAAGCTCTTCGACACGTCGAAGAAGTTCTGATGATTCAGATTTCAGAACTGATCTTTTGGGTTTTGATTCTTTTAGCATCGCACCGTCACCAGTAAGCAGCCAATCTGCACTGACGTTGAAAGTGGTTATGATTTTATTCAAAAGGTCAAACCCTGGTTTAGATTGCCTTGCACCGACAATATTCTGTATAACTGTTGCAGATGTATCTATTTCCTTTGCGAAGGAATTTTTGTTTAATCTTAATTCGTTGATTAATAGATCTATCCGCGCATTAACTGTACTCATTAAATGTATATTTAACATCTAAACTTGCAATTTATACTCATTTGATATAATATTGCAATTGTAAAACGTATAACACAATTGATAACACAAACGATAATACATTATATAACAACTTACGAATATGGCAACATTTTTCGAGGAATACAAGGCCTTAGATACACCTGCCGAGAAGGCCGCATTCCGCAATAAAATCATGACCTGGTGCGACATCCAGCAGTCCACATTCCAGAAATGGATGCGACTGGAGAGAGTCCCATCACTCCCACAGAAAGTAATCGCGCACCATATGCAGCGCGAAAGAACAGAATTATTTCCAAACGCCTAATCCCAAAACCCCATGAACCAACTGAAAATACTAGGGACTATGCAGAACGGAAATCAATTGATGGAAGCAACACCCGCTTTTCTGCATGACATCCACAATTTACTGGTGTATTACCGCACCAACGAAGAACAAAAAAAACAGGAAGCCGCCACGGGCAAAGAGTACGTAACGCCCGATCAGTTTGCCAAAATTGTAGGCCGGACAGCCCGCACCGTCCGCCAGTGGAGCAGAACGATACTTGCAGATGCATCTTCGAGAACAGGCAAACACATCATAATTGAAAAAAATCTGGCGCTAAAGCTTATCGAAGGCAATGATGAAGAAAGCGATGACGAGGATACAGAGCAACATGAATTCATTGCCCAGAACTCAAGAAAAAAACGAAAACGGCTAACTCCAGCCTAGCAGCAATAACGAGAAACAAGGCAACGCCAACACAAAGGTGAACGCGCAAGCCCAATTAATAACTAATAATTCCATCTCCTCCGACCACACATTATCCTGTACCTAGAGTTGGTTCGTAGGGAAGGAAGCCCGTTGAAGGCGTAGGGAAAGCATGTAGGGAAGCAGGGTTCGACACCCTGCACGGGTCCACCGGAGAAGTTGAAATATACTCTCAGGCGCAGGCCACGGCCTGTGCCAACACATACATAGCTAAAAGTAAAAAGCCGGGTTGCACCCCGACTTTTTGGCTATTACCATAAAAAAACCTCTCTGACCAGAGCTGACACTCTGTGACGGGAGTTACCCCATCGGCGTCAAAACAGCTTTCCCACAAAGATAGCTGTTTTGGGCATCGGATGCAACATGCTTTTTAACCAGCTATATGAAAGGGACTTTTTTCATTCACAAACAGAAGAGCATTAGTAAGTTAACGCAGGAAGCGGAGGCCTACAATGCCCAGTTTTACACCCGCAACAGCGATGGCGAGCGCAAAGTGGTCAGGGACGGTTCGCGCCTGCTGAAGAAGGCGCACCTCGACATCCTCGACATCGTTATCTACCTGCTCATCCGCCAGAACAGGCCCGGGGAGCCTACCGATCTGGACGACCTCACCGAAGTGACCACCTCACGCGCAGAAATCCTGAACCTCTACAGCCAGCGCCTGAACGAGGAAGATGCTTTCCGGCCTTTCAACCCATCGCTTGTTACTGTATGGCGCCATATCCGCCGACTTGTCGATGCCGGACTGCTCGAAAAACGCAACATCGGGGGCATAAAGAATTTCAGGCTGAAAGTTCCGTCTAAGTTTCTGGAAATCATTGATTTAGAAAACAACGAGCCGATTTTTCAAGAAAATCCCTCACAATCAGCCATTTGCCCCGAAAAGCGTTCAAAGTGCAAGCTTATACTAACTGAAACCAATAGAGAAAAAGAAAAAAACAACACAGCTAGTGTTGATAATATGGAATCGGGCTATAAGCCCGATGATTTCAAGAAAACAGAAAACACAACAAAAACGGGGAACACCGGAGAAGTTGTAAAAAATCAGGACAGGGAAAGCGGGGCCTCCGAAAGTTTTTTTGCCCAAATGGAACGGATTAAAAAACTGGGCGAAACCGCAGAAAAGCGCCACGAACGCCTTGCCTTCCAGTTCGAAGCACGCAAGTACAACACGGTGGTGGAGCTGTACAAGGAGATCATGGGACTGGTGTTCACACCCTCCCGCGTGAAATTCTCCACCTATGGCGAAGTTGTCGGCCATCATTTCATTTTCCGCCACAAGCTCCCAAAGCTCAACCATTTCGAGGAACACGGCAACGCCCTCAAGATCCTGCTCACCTATTTTGCCAAAGCCAACAACGATAACGAGCTGGGCATCATCTCGCGCCGCCTCTACAAATCGGCAGAGCTGGCACGGCGCACCATCCTGCGCAAAGGCTACAACATCGACTACCTGACACCCACACGCTTCCTGCGCAAAGGCCGTTTCAGCCTTGCCAACGTGCACGACAAATGGCTGCCGGAATACCTGAAGCGCGAAAGCCAGCGCATCCGAAAGCTGGAGGAGGATCAGAAAGACCTGGAGCTGATCCGCAAACGTACACAGTTCCGCTTCGATGCCGACCTGCTGCTTACCGAAGTACTCGGCGGAGCTTCCATTGCCCCCGTGTCGCGCTATATATCAACTTTCTACGGCGCTACCTTCCAGAACTGGTTTCTCGAATTACTGGAGAAAGCAGTGGTAGGCGAATACCGTCCGCGATCGATCCGCCACACCAAGGAACACAAAGATTTCCTGCTCCGCGTGTTCGACCCCGAAGGCTACATCACCCAATATCAGGACGAATACCTCGGCAAACTGGACAGGCACATCCGTCAGCGCAACAGCTACTACGGCAACACGCTGGCCAGTGCCCTAAGGTTCAAAGACCCACAGGTAAGGCACACTCCCGTAGCAGTACGCGACCCGAAGACCTTCAACGGCTTTGTATACAAACACCTGCTTTTCCCAAAACACCAAAAGCAGCCTGTTACTGGAGTGAAAAACTGAAATCCTTAAACCCTATCAATATGGATGCAGAAACAATAGACCTGCAGATTGAGAAAGAAGCCCGACGGTTGATCAAACGGGAGCTTCAAAGGCTGATCACAACGGCATATACAAATTCAAATGCCCAAAAATCAGCCTATGAATTTGAAGTTTCCTACTGGGCACATATACAGCTTGTTGAAATAAGAGCGGTAACAAAAGAATACTGTGCCAACACGCTATGGTACACAGCCATCAACCTACAGATAAAATGGTCCCGTGCCCCAGAGAAAATCATAAAACAGCTGCAGCTGTTCATCAGAAGAATAAAGCACACGGCAAAACTCCCAGCCCTAGACACACAGGACTGACCAAAACTCAAAACTCCATAACTCAAAACTAAACCCAATGCGAACCAAGCAAAAACCAACAGTAGCCTACGCAAGATTCAAAGTAAAAGACGTAAACGGCAAATTCACTTATCTACCGGAAACCAAAAAATTCCCGATCTGCGCCGCAAAACGCGAAATGCGCGACCATGCCGTAAATGCCTTTATCAACCGCGTGGCACGTAAAGGCAAGTATTACAGCCACGAAATCTGGTGCTTTATCGAAGACGCCACAACAGGCCACACCCTGCGCCAGTTAAAAGGCGGACATGATTACAAACCCGGCTACCGCTCCAAATTCCGCCTTGTGCATCTTGATGGCGGAACAGTCGTGGAAACCCTGTTTTCCACTTCCGATATGGACATTGAACCCGAAACCGCCCCCTGGACACTTGTCAACCTCTACCGCCCACAGCGCCGCAACGGCTTTGTGGCCGTGTACGACAACCAGACCAGCAATGTGGTTATACGCAACGGTAAGCAACTGAAATGGCGCAACGGCCAACGTGTTGAACTGAAATCCAAACGCGGACACCATGCTGCTTACTAAGGAAACACGCGACGAACTGCAGTACCTGCTTACAGCCGTGCCCGACTGGCTGATCCACCTGAAATGGTACGGCGGCCTCTCCAGTCCCGTTGCTTTCGACCGTGACTGGAGAGTCAACCGAGGCGAACTGTACGACGCCTACTGGCCACTGATCGAAAAACTGAGACAGATAAAATTCAATGGCCAATGCCATGAACTAAAGCTGAGCGACAACGAAATTGTATGCTGCGGCTGGTTCTTCAAAAAACACAGCAAAGCCCCCGAACGCGGAAGCCGCATCAGCCCGGAGCTGTGCAAGGCTTTTTACGACATCCCGAATTCCGCCCGCATCAAAGGCCAACGGCTCTACCTGCCGTTCGACTCCAAATGCGGGCATCACCTAAACACACACAAACGATGTTAACATTTGACGGACAGACGGAATTCAACCCCGATTTCGAAACGGAACTGGAGAGCACCGTGGAAGGCAGCTATCAGGAGCCCGTTGTCGAAAAATATGCAGGGATCATCCTCTTCTGGTTATGGAAAGGCCTGAAATGGCTGCTGCATTTCATCTTCGTGAGGATCGTCTATGCACTGCTTGTAAAAATAGGCAGGGGCATGGCCACCACAGCGGAACGCATGTGGAAAAAGGCCACCGATGCCCTTGCCGATGCTTTCGGCAGGCTGATCGGCTATTTCATCGCCGCCCTGCTGATCCTTGTCTTTGCCATGAGCTTCACCGCAAACGGCTATTCGTTATCGAAAACCTTCTCGTGGAAGGGAATTGTCACACTCTATAAAACATGGGAATAATGAAACTGACGAATGTTTTCCTTGTTCTTCTTATCCTGGGCATGTCCGCGCGTTTCCGAAACAGCGAACATGGTAAACAGCTGTGGAACAGGGGTGTTTCTGAACTGGAACAACATGTTCCGATTTTGGAACAAAGTGTTTCTGATCCGGAACAAAACGGGGAAGCTTTGTTCCAGTCCGAACAGCTCTGTCTGCTCAGGTACGCGGCAAGGTACAAAGGCCGTGATACGGAAACGTTTTTCGATTCGCTGTTTGCCGTTTCCTCGCGCCTGTCGTTCCGCCCTGTCTGGGTGCTGAAAACGATGTTCCACGAAAGCGGACTGGACCCGAAAGCTCGGAACAGCATCGGGGCTTCCGGCCTTATCCAGTTCATGCCCGAAACGGCCGTTTCGCTGGGTACGAACACCGCCCACATACGAAGTGTTTCGGGAACGGAACAACTGTTCTGGATCGAAAAGTTCTGGCAGCCCGCAAAAGGGAAGGTGCACTGCTACGAAGACCTCAGGCTGTACAACCTTTTTCCTGCGGCTTTAGGCCAGCCCGACGGGTTCATACTACAGACGACCAAACTGCCTGCAAGAGCAGTAGCCCTGCGAAACCCCGCTTTCGATACCGACGGGGATATGAAAATCACTGTGAAGGAATTTAAACGTGTAGTAAGCCATGAGTGATAAGCCTATCCACCCCCATGAACTGTTGGCCATGAATGCAAGGCTAAAGAAACATGTGATCAACAAAGTGTTCCTGCTTGTTTTTACGGTACTGGCCATTCCCGTACTGATCTATTTCAGGGACGGTATTTCAACCTTTATAAACAGGCTTGTTTTTGGGGTTGAAACAATCGGAACGGCACAACTGGAACAACGGAACAAAGTGTTAACGGCAGAAACGGAGCGCCAGAAACAGCAGATCGAATCGCAGAACAGACTCATTGAACAATTGCGCAAACGGAACAACAGTGTTCCAGCTGTTACAGATTCGGAACGGTTGCGTTTGCCCGTTGTTTCACCGCGTTTCATCAGCTGGCAGGTTTACCGGCAACAGCACCCAGGAGCAAAGTTCCACAAGTTCCAACAGGAACGGGTGGAATACCTACAGGGGGAACTTGAGAAGGCAATACAGTTTTTCCATAAACTGAGAGACGCGCGTTAACCTATTCAGCCTATTAAAATTGATATTATGACACAGAAAAAAGTAAAAATACTCGACGGCATGGAGGTCGAAATCCTCCTTGATGGAGTGACAGAATGTGTCACCCGCCCCCTAACCGGAAACGAGGGGGAGAGGCTTTTCCCAAAAACTGCCCAGTTACAGGAAAAACCAGCAAAAGACCAGGGAAAGACCAGTCAGGGACCAGGGAAGGACCAGACAAAGACCAGTGAAAAACCACTTTGGAAAGGGGCAGAAACCGCCCCGAAAACATCCATTGAAAAAGCCCGTGAGCATCTTCCCGAACCGAAACACCTGCTCGATGAGATTATGGAAAAGTGGTTTTTGATTGAAGCACTCCAGCAGGATGTTTACGGCACTTCAGAACAGAACGGTTTCTGTGAACTGTTCACACAGATAAAATCGGGCAGCATAAAAGTCTGCCCCCGCCCTATCGTCAACAACCTGAACGAAAAGTTTCAGACCGATGTGTCAAGGAACACCGTCACGCGGACGCTGAACCTATATATAGAATATACAGAAGAATACCGACAGCCCCGCATCTGGACGCTGGTCTTCCGTGGCCTCGACCGTATCGATACGCTGCTGGAAAAGGCCGTTAACTTCTAAAACCGAAAACCATGTGGCTAATCAGAAAAGTGCGCAATAATAAAAATAATATAATTCTGCTTGTTCTTATTTCCCTGATTGTGTCTGCAGTGAAAAATTTTAACACTGTAACAGAAACCAGAGCTTCGGCCACGGCCAAAACCACCGTAACGGCCGAAGAGATCCGCCGCATACTGGAGCTGAACGGAGCTTCGCAGAAAGTAACCATCGAAACCGATACCGGCTATGTGTCGGTTTCCATTCCCAGCATCATAGGCATCAACCTTCCGTTCCTGGAGAAAGAGATACCGCACCGCCTTTGGGAAACACGCACCTACCTGATAAAAGCAGGTACGGACGATTTCGACCTGGAGGAAACCGAAAGCGGTTATCAGCTCCAGCTCCGGATACCTAAAATTACAGGCCGCGAACACCAGGCCGAACAGTACACCATAAAAAAACGTGTCGGTGTCTGGAACCCCGTTACCCTGAAACACCTTGAGATCCGCAGCCGCGACAGGGCAACAGAACGCGCCATTGCGGACGGCATATTGAAAGAGGCGCGCTACAGCATCGAGAACGCGCTTTATGGAATCTTACCCAATAATGTAGAAATAGCATGGAAACAGTAAACAGCACCATATTCAGCAATACCACAGGCCGCAGGCTTGAAAAACTGTTCAAAATACTGCCGGAAGTGTTCTTCTGGACGGTCATCGCCACACGCCTTTTTATCTCCGTGCCGTTGGGACAGGCGGCCATGAAGCATTTTGCTTTCCTGAAATACGAATGGCTCATTATCACCAACTCCATTGTGTCCGTGCTGATCGTGGAGAGCGTGCTTACATTACCGAGCCTGAGCACCGCTTTTTTCAAGCGTTACGATATGGGGCGTTACCAGACCGTTGCTTTCTGGACAACCATCCTATTGGGGATGTTCAACCAGAGCCTGATCATGCTGGCATGGCGCGATACGGATATGGGGAAAGAGGCATTTTATATGTATACCGTGTTCAATGTAGCCTCCATCATACTGGCCGAGTTCATCGGTTTCATGATGCAGAAACAGGAAAAAGAACAGGTAGCACACATTTCTGAAAGCGTACAGCAGGAAGGTCAGGTGGAGATCAAGGAACGTTCCATCACAGGGGCAACCAACGATATCGCCGCCATCCTGATGCTGAACCTCCCGGAAAGCGAAAAGATGTTCCGCCTGAACGAAGCCGGAATGAGCCAGCGCGAAATCGCAAAGGTAATGGGCACAAACCCGACCAAAGTGAACACCGAGATCAAAAGGGTGCGCGACGGACTGGACAGCGAAGACCAACAGGATTAAATGACAGCGCGGGGTTCCGGAACGGCAGAAGGGGATAGCTGCCGTTCCCGGAACTTCCCCAGAAGGGAAACTACAGGAGCAGCCGGAAAGATCCGAAACCGTTTTTAGATAATTATATACGTACCAAGAAACCGAAGGGAGCATGAAGAAGGTAATCAACTACCCTGTAGAGTATCTGAGTGAGGCCTACATCCACCCCCGCACCATGCGCAAATCGGAGGTGGCCAGGCTGATAGACCTGCCGTGGCAGGTGATCAAGACCCACATCCGCGAGGATGAAGAACTGAAAGGCATACTGAACGAGTTCAACTACAGCCCCAACCTGAAATTCCTGTACCAGACACATGTCGCCATCCTGTTCCAGTATTTTGGGCCACCACTGGCCAGCGAGCGGAACAGGCAACTCAGCAGGCGGATAGGGAACCTACAGTGTGCCTAAGCGTTCGAAAGCGTTTAAAAGCGTTGAAATGTACCTGTAGCCGTTCCTATCCTGAAAAGCTTACCCGCGCTATACTTATTATTGTAGTGTCATAATTCAATGAATGCGCAGTTTTGATGGGGGACTGCCTAGGCTATTATCATGAAAGGCTTCACACAGGTGGGGCCTTTTTTAATTTCTGAACTTATGGTGACCGTAAAACTTCCGATCTTCGATCCGGTGCAGGAGGATTACCTGCGCTATACCTTCAACTGCTGGGAGGGCAATATCAAAATCACACTGAAAAAGATTATTGCCTACAGTATCTACAGCGCCGTTTTCCCGACTTACCGGAAACCCGAACAGAAAGAAGGGCAGAAATACCTTACCTTGGAGATACCCAAACACGGGAATTTCCAGTTCGAGCGTTACCCGTACCACCATATCAGCCTACGCGATGCCCAGCGCATCCATATGGAACTGATGTCGGCCTACTATACCGACATGAAGCTGGTGGTGGTCTGGGGCAGGTACCGCGGCCTGAATTTCAAGGAGAGCATCCTGAAATTTATCGACGGCCTGACACTGCTTGCTGGGGACTATAAACTGCACATCAACTACGAGCAGGTGCGCAAAATGATGACCCGTGAGGAACGCAGGCTCAAAGAACTGTTGAACTCGTGCAACCAACGTTCTATTTATAAAACAGTTATATAAATGTGTCCCCGCAAATGATACCCCTAACTTAAAAAACAAGGACAATGATAGCAGGAATCTATAAAATCGAGGTGGTGAGGTCCCACGAAGTGGACTTCCCGTTCAACAAAGTACTCAACCAGCCCGTGCTCCCGATCCTGAAACGTTCGGATGTCGGCCTCCGCACAGGCAGTTCCTGGGAAGCTTTCCCGGTGGAAAAGGAACTTACCCCTTTTGAACTTTCCGGCAATGAAACGGACGCCGGGACGGTCTACGAAGGCACGCTCCCGGTACATATATATAATGCATCGCACCACAATGTGGTAAAATATTCCGACTGGCACGGCAGCCATGTGCTGCTCATGGTTACCGACAACAACAACATGCAATGGCTGCTGGGCATGCCCACCGCACCCGTTACCTGTAAGGTAGGTTTTTCCAAAGACGCCGAACACCACGGTACCGATGCCGTTGTGCTGAACTGGGAGGTGCGCCAGCCTTTCCCCCCGATCCCGGTGAACCCTTAGTCCTTTCCTTACCGTGCATATCAGGGTAACATTGTAGTGTACACATAAAATAGACACTACAATGCCCCGCAGCACACTGCTCCTATCCGACATCATCAACAGACCGTGGATGTTCCACCCGCAGTTCGCTGTGGGTTACGGCCGTATCGTTGAAAAGATCATCAACGGGGAGCTCACCCCCGAACGAACCGAGGCCACTTTTTCGGCCTTTTACGATGAAAAAACCACTGCAAACCTGAAATCGGCCGATAAACTGCCCAACGGTTCGGTGGCCATTATCGACCTCTACGGGGTGATGCTCCGTGAGGACGACTGGTGTACCAACGGCACGGAATCCCTCAGCGAATACATTTATGAACTTGCCGACAGCCCGAAAATCAAAGGGATACTGATCAAGACCAATTCCGGCGGCGGTGCTGCCGACAGCATTGCCCCACTGGAACAGGCCATCACCTATGCAAAAGCAAAGAAGCCTGTACTGGCAGTAGGCCCCCTGATGGCCAGTGCCGCCTATTGGACGGCCTGTGCCTGCGACGAGATCTGGCTGACCGAAAGCACAGGCCAGGTCGGTTCGGTGGGCGTAATGTTCTCCGTGCAGGACGTAAGGCCGATGTGGGAGGCCGAAGGCGTGAAGTTCCACGATGTTTTTGCCGACCAGTCATCGGAAAAGAACAAAGCCTATCTGGAGGTACTCAAAGGCAACTACACAGAAATAAAGGAGGGCACGCTCAACAAGATGGCCGATGAATTTATCGGGGCTGTGAAAGCTGCCCGTCCCGATCTTGGCAGCGATGAAAAAATACTCCAGGGGAAAATGTACCTGGCAGCCGATGCACTGGCCAACGGTATGATCGACCGTATCGGCACACAGCGCGAGGCCATCGCCCATATCGACACCCTTGCCGAAAAACGCGGAACGGCCACAGCTTCAGCTTCGGACGGAACGGCCGCGACAGTGACAGGAAAGGAAACAACAGATCCCAAAAACAACATAGATATGAAAGAATACCCCTTACTGCTTGCCATGCTGGAGCTTTCCGAGCTGGAATCCAAGGACGGCAGCGCCCACCTTTCGGAGGAACAGGTCGAAGGGCTGAAAAGCAAGGTTCAGGCACAGTTCGGCGAAAAGCTGAAAATACCCAGTGCAAGCATCGACAGCGACGGCGGCTACGACATCAAGCCCGAAGGCCTTGCCGCAATGGAAACACAGCTGGCAGGCCTTGCCAGTGAAAAACTGGAGCAGACCTCTGCAAACGAAGAGGAGCTTGCAAAACTGAAGGCCGAAAACGCACAGCAGCAGGCCGGACTGAAAGAACGCGACGAAAAGATCGTAAAACTTTCGGCCAGCCCCGAAGGCATGAAACTGCCCGAAACAAAAGGCGGTGCGGAAAACCATGCAGATGAAACCATGAAGGAACTTGAAAAATTCAACGCATCCGACCGTGCGTGGAACGCCGTCCTGCTGAAAATGCAGTCAGGAGAGGAACAGCAGGCCTCTGCGATGATGGTGCACATGGAGACCGACACCAACCTGAAAAAGCTGATGGCCGACATGGCCGATTACACGGCGGGTTACGGTGCATCGGACAACCTGAACCTGGAAAAGGTGAACGACGAGCTGGGCAACCACAGACAGGTCAACACCAAAATAACGGTACGCGATGAAACGGCACATGCTGCCGATCGCATCGAATCGCTGTTCCCCGCACTGAGCACAGGTATTCAGAACGAATACTCCGAGATCAGCATGTACATCAAGGAGTTCATGCAGCCGCGGAACGGCCAGTGGGCAGAGAAGGGCGGTTTCAGCTTCGATGCCGAGACCATCACCGTGAACGAATGGCAGGTATCGCATTCCTTTACCGCAAGGGAGATCTGGCAGTTCACCCGCACATGGCTCACCCGCATGACCAAGGGCGACCACCCCTACCAGATGCCGCTGGTGGCCTTCCTCTCTCGCGAGATGCTGCGCCACATCCGCAATGTGGAGCGCCCGCGCGTGATGATCAAGGGCGTGTACCGGAAGCCCGAAGACGGTAAAGCGGGACAGCTGATGCACTCAATGTCGGGCCTGCTGCACAGCGTACAGCAGCGCATCCGCCAGCTGCGCATCCTGCCGACCTTTGTCGGGAAAGGGAATTATGAGATCCACAACCCTGCCACGGGGCTGCTCAACAAAAACCACTATTTCTATAAAGTGGAGGCGGTCTACAAGTCGATCCCCGTACAGATGCGCGAGGCCTTCCAGCTGGTGTGCTACTGCAATATGGAAGATAAAGCGATGTACAAACGCTTCCTGGTTCAGGGCATTGCCAAAGACCCGAACCACGCAAAACAGGAAAAGGACGCGGTCATCGACAACCTGAGACTGGAGGAAGTACCGTTCTGGCCAAAAGGGCTGATCATCATCACCGTTCCGAACAACTTTGTGCGCTGTTACCGCGAACGCGGCGACGACAACCGCATCACGATGGAGAAGTTCAAGCGCGACATGCACGTCTGGATGGACGGCGCGGGCAAGGTATCGCCGATCTATTCGGGGCAGAAATACGGCACTTTCGAAGAGCTGTTGGCTGCGGAGCGTACCACACAGGCCATTTTCACCAATGCCGAATTCAGTGCGTACACACCGCTGGAGCTCAAGGCCGACGTTACAAAGCCGGACATGAAGGTGCACAACGTACTTGTTACAGCAGAGAACACCCAGGCCACGGCCATCACGGAACTGGAAAACGCTGTGGCAGGCAGTACTGTTTACCTGATCGGCGGGTCGGACAAAAATGCCTCCACCATAGCCGAAAACGCTGCAAAGTTTGTCGGTATCCCCAAAGGCGGCCTGACCTTCACGACAGGCAAAAAAGCCAAGTTCAAGGTCTCCAAAGACGGCAAAAAATACACCCTGCTCTCCCACTGGAGCGAGGAAAGCGAGGGCACACTGGTATTCGAACCGGATGCCACCACTCCGAGTCTGGAGGGCAGCTATTCGTTCCTGACCTCCCCTGAAAACTCAAAAGCAACGGCCATCACCGATTTCGGGGATGCCGAAACAGAGGTGGAATATACCATCCACGGCGGTGGCGGCACAAATCCTACAACCATTGCAAAATCGGGCAAATTCAGCGCGATCAGCGCCGACTGGAAGGGCGAAGAGGGGAAATCCATTACCCTTTCCAAGCGCGCCGATGGTACATGGGTGGAGATCATCTAGACCGAAAAAATAGGCGGGGCACTGCCCTGCTTTTTTCCAATTCCAAAAACACAGAAACATATGCCATTCAATCCCACAAGTTTAAAGAACAGATCCTCCGGAACAAGTACCGGGGCAGGCTATACGGGCATCAAGATCGGGCTGAAACGCGAGCTGCTGATCGTGCCCGTGCCCGACGATACCGACAGAGCGGTCATCTCCGGTGATTTCGTGTTCGGCAGCGGTGCAGGCTGGATGCCCGTTTACAGCGAGAACGAAAAGATCAAGATCACGGAAGAGAAGCAGGACGGGAAGAACAGCTCCTACCTTTCCAAGATCGAGGGCTTTTACCCGGGCGACGATGAGAACATCCGTGCACTGATCAACGATGAGAACATCGGCGAAGAGGATGCCTATGTAATGGTCTCCCACTGCGAGGAGCACAAAACGCTGATGCTGGGCAAAGGCGAGTGCTGCCCGGCAACCGTTAAATTCAGTTTTGACAGCGGTGACGACGGCAACCCGCGCGGCTGGACATTTTCGGCCGAGGCCAAACAGAACGGCGTAATGGCCGAATACCGTGGTATCGGGGCAGCGACCAAACGCTTTGCGGTACAGCCCGACGATGCCACACCGGACGTCAGCCGTGGTTCCGGTACCTATATGCTGCCGGAAAACAGCAAGGCCACCGAGATCACCGCATTGGACAACGCCCAGCCGGGCAACCTCTATGTGCTGGAATGGGGCTCGTCCGCAGTCCACAGTACCATCAAGGACGGTGCGGTGTTCCACCTGTCATCGGCATTCAGCCCGAAAACAGGGGCAAAGCTGTACCTACAGGCCATCAAAGCGGGCGAGTTCGCGGAACGTTCGCGCCATATCCCTTAAAGTAGATGCAGACACTACAGCAACGGATAAAAGCATGGACGGGCTGCAGCAAACAGTACTGGGAGGGCGTTGCCATATGCCGCGAATATGGCAACCTTCAGGAACGTGAGCTGCGCCTGCTCAATATGGGCATGACGGGCTGCCACCAGGAGGAGACCATCAATGCCGAAATAGCAAATATTAAAAGGTCACTGACCATGTGGCAGGGGAAACAATCGGATGAAAACCTGAAAGCCACCAGCCAACAGAAAACGCAAAGCCCACCCGATGTGGGGAAAGTGAACAGGAAAGCCGCAGGATAGCGGCTTTTTTTATACCGTGATAACCGAATACCTAATCTACCTAAAATGTCCGGTACAATAGACACTTCAACAATTGACGGCCTTGTGGATGAGATCCTGAAGGCCATACCCGATACCCACGGATCCGTACGTGTAAAATTCCAACTGGCGGAAATAAAAACAAAGCTGGTACAGTGGCAGCTGAGCCTGCACACACTGAACGAAGACCCCGCACTGAAGGAAAAGTAAAGTCCTTTCGCAAGAGCCGTGTATCCGCGATCATTGTATCATGGAAGCAATAGAGAAATGGCTCAACAGACCCAAGGGCAGACTGGCCGACGGCCATACACTGCTCAAAGAGCACGGCACCCCAAAGGACTGCCGTGCCTACCTGAACACCCGACTTCAGGACAGGAAACACGTGCTCACGGGCATGCTCTCGCGTATCCTGCTCGAAAAGCAGCGGGGCACACAAAAAAGCGGCAAAAAACAACAGGCTCCCCTTTCCGGTAAGCTCAAAGCCGAATTCCCCGACATCATATTCGACAGACTGCCCGAAAAACTCCAACTGCTGGTAATAAAACGTTACAGCCTGTGGGAGACCGCAAAGGATGAATACGCAAATCAGCAGAAGGCCGAAACCTCAGAGGAACGCTTTGAACATGCAAAGGCCGCCATCGAAGCCTACGCCGAGAACAACGAGATCTGGGACGAGCTCAACCACTTCCAGTCCTACCGTAAAATACTGGGCAGGTCAAGGCATTTCCGCAAAGACCCGTACGATACCATGCTCGGAAAGCTGCAAAAAGAGCTGAACACGGTGGAGCTGATCAAGGAGCTCACCAAAAAGCTCAAGAACCTGCGCGGCGAGATCGGCCGCCATGCGAAACAGGGCAGCGAAGAAAAACGACAGTCCGCCATTGTGAAATACAACAAGGTGGCGGCAATTATTGACGAACCTTCTTACAGCGATGCTCTTTAGTTCCACAGACCTGATAAAAAACAACACGGAGAAATCCGCAGAAAGCCCACATGTTTCCCAGGGCTTTTCGTCGGGGGGCCACGAAAGTGCCGTATACCTCACACCTGAGTACAAAGCTTTCGCTGCACAGCTCCCGGAGATCGGGGACAGAAAAGTTTATGATTTCGTATCGTTCGGCCAGTGGAACCTCAAAGCAGTGGTCTTCCACCTGCTCACCCTTACCGGTCCCGCAGAGGTCTTCAGCACCACTTACGGCCTTGGCCCCACGGCCTCGCGAGCCATCGTGCAGGCGCTGGACGACGGGCTTATCCGCGATTTCACCTTTGTCTACGACCACAAGGTCAGGACGTACAAAGAAGAGGCGCACAACCTTTGTTCGGGGCGTTTCCGGGTAAAGGTCACCTCCATACACGCCAAGATCACGGTACTGCTGAACGAAAAATTCGGCGTTGTGGTCTCAGGTTCGGCCAACTGGTCGGACAGTAACAGAAAGATAGAGCTGACCACCGTTACCGTTGACCGTGAACGCGCCCTGTTCTTCAGGGAACTGATCGAAAAAATAGCCGGAACAGAATCAAGCGAACCAAACAGTATTTACGATGAACTTCACACAACAGGAATATGACAACATTTACACGGCCGCCATGCTGGGTACGGACCTTGGCGGCATCGCCCTCCAGCTTGGCATGGGCATGTCCGAGTTTATGGAGTGCTTCCACGACCCTGAGCTGGAGATAAAAAAATATTACGATATGGGACGGCTCAAGGCCGCGCAGGAGGTCAACAACTCCATTTACGCATTGGCCAAGAACGGCAGCCAGGTAGCCCAGCTCCAGTTCAAAAAAACACAGATGGCACAGGATTACGAAAGCTTAAGGAGGTCGCTCGATGAACTTTAAGCCCGACCCGCGTGCGGAATATAAGATGCTGGAGGATTTCTACACCAACGGGGAATCCGAAGAAATGCCCGATGTGCTACAGGTGCGCGAACGCATCTATCAGGAGGCATGGCAGCACCTGAAGCTGGGTTTCCTGCCCTACAAAAAGATCGCGGACCTGCTCAGGGGCAAATTCCCCGAACTGGGGCTGTCAAGCAGGAATGCCCTCAACCATGTATGCAATGCCGCACAATATTACGCACAGTCAAAAATTGAATCCAAAGACCTGCACCGCAGGCGGCTCACGGACATGCTCTACAAACAGATCGAGCTGATCCAGCAGACCGTTGCCAGGCATAAGCCGCTGGAGGCAGCAAAGGAGATCAGGGCGATCAGTGCCGAGATCGCAAAACTCACGGGCGCTTACGAACCCGAACTGATAGAAGATCAGGAACCACAGGAGATCGTGTTCCTGCTGCACGACGACGCCAAAAAAGTACCCGGCATCAAGGCCATTTCCGAAGGAAAACTGATCCGCGAGATCGAGGGCATGGCCAAGCAGTACGAACTGGATGAAGCAGAAAAAGAAAAAATCATAAACGAAGATGTTCTCGGAGGACTACCTGCAAGAAAGTGACATAAAGGCCATTGAGGAATATGTCACATCGCCACAGAAACGCATGTACCTGGTGCACCCGACCATTTACATGGGCATACAGTCAAGGGGCACGGGCAAAAGTACCGTGCTACAGGCGCTGCGTTCGCTGCGCATCGGCAACATGGACGTTCCGCGTTCGGTGAACGTCTTTTACGGCGCAAATTATGCAGGCCTACAGCTCCGCACCATGCCCGGCACGATTGCGGGCTGGATACGCTTCGGGCTGCGCGAGGGGCGCGATTTTGTCATAAATAACGCACCGCCCAGAAGCTGGCCGAGGCCGTACGGCTACGAGACGCCCCTTTCCTACAAGAACACCATCTCCACACGCTGGGGCTCTATTTTTATCCTGGGCAGCAACGACCGTCCCGGTATGGTCAATTCGCTCTCGATAACGGGGCATGTCGGCATTGACGAATTCCGTTTCATCAACGACGAACGTATGGTGCAGGACCTTTTCCCCGCCATGCGCGGCAACCTGGCACTCTGGGGAGGAGACAACCCGCACAACATGTCGATGACACTTACCTCCGATAGGCCGTTCCCCGGTGAATCCGAATTCTATAAGGATTACCAAAAAATGATGTCGCTCGACCAGGTGTACAGGATCATGGAACTTAGCCTGGTCCATGAGCAGAAAGCGTATGAGATCTATGGACTGAAACAGCAGCTCGCCTCCCATGAACACGATCTCCAGCAGAAACAGGAGATCCGTGCCGAACTTTCCGCAAAGCACAAAGAACTGGGCAAACTGGCGAAATCCCTGCGCTTTATCCGTGGCCACTGGTACGGCAAGGACGGCAGGATCGAAAAAAAGGCCTCCGTGTTCTTTGATACCGCTTCAGTGTTCTCGAACGCCCATATCCTTACGCTCGATTACATCCGCCGCAATGCCGACGACAGGGTAATGAAAAAGCCCGTCTTCAGGACGTCGATGCTCAACCTCGAACCCGAACAGGTGGAAGCCCCGTTCTATGGTGCATGGAGCCCCAGAAAACACGTGATCAACGGCAACTGGGACTACAGTACCCTTGATGAGATCGGTATTGTGAACCCCGAAAAACCAGAGGCTTTCTTCAAGGCCGCATTACTGCTGGACTACGATCCCCGTGCGGAGGTCGATATTGAGCTGGATTTCGGCGACCTGGTCACCTGTTCCGTATCGCAGACCCTTGAGATGGGGGAAGGCCCAACGGAGCTGTATATCGGCACGTTCGAGGTCGCACAGCCGCAGACCGTGGACTCACTGATCGACAAGGTGAACAGCTTCCTGCTCGGGCACGTGAACCGTACCGTCAACCTGTACGTTGACCCCTCTGGCCATTACCAGACGGACAGGGAACGCCTGCTCTCCTACGTGGCCAAAACAAAGAAACGGCTCGGACACCACGGCTGGACATACACCGAACACCTACCGAAAGGCTCGACCAACAGCCTGCACGACATCAAGCACACCACCGTGAACGACATCCTGCGCGAGGAGAACTTCCTGCTGCCGAAGGTGCGCGTGGTACGTGAGACCAACAAAGCACTGATCAACTCGATACAGCTCACCGAGTACAGACTGGATGTGGACAAGAAGGGCGTCAAGCGCATCTACAAGGACAAGAGCAGCGAAAAGAAGATATCCCTCAACGACAAGCAGGACGGCAACACCACCGACCACGGCGACCACTTCGATATCAAACTACAGACCAAGTACGGCCACCTGATCGAGGCCAGACGGTCGGGCTACGACCCTGCATTCCTATAACAGTTCAACAACTCTTATCCTATCAGCTGGGGCAAAGGGGGCGGTATACACCGCCCCCTTTTCTTTGGGGTACGGCCGTACCCTTCAGCGGTGTGCTGCGCACTCATTTTGGGTCGCGGCCTCATTTTTTTATATTTATTTCATTTTTCTGTTTTGTGTTATAAATATAACAACAAAAGGTAAAAACGGACTTTTAATGTCACCCCATTGTAACCGCTCAGATCTTGCGGTGTCGCCCTCTTCTCTCACTCTCACTCTTTTTACTGACAGCCCCAGATGGTTAAAGCTCAGAAAAACAGGAAGGTGCATTTTTTTTGAATGTAACCGTTTACAGGAATTTTAACCTATTGTCCGGGTTCAGAAACAGCACAAAGGTTATAGGATACCATCTGAGAGGAATTACCGAGGGCTTTCTTTTTTCAGGGAACAACAATTATATAGTTACCTTAGTTTAAATAGATAAGGAATAAATAAATGTATGGAAGATCAAAGGCTGATAATAAAAAGAAAAACGCTGGAAGAATGGATGTCAGGCGGATTACGTAAATACGCATACTTCACGGCAATATTTGTACTGATGTCCGGCTTCTCACTGTTTGTTTTTGGATTGGATCTTGGATCCACTGTTCTTACTTACATATGTGTGACTGTATTCATCGCTTTTGTCAGCATTATAAAATATTGGGGGAAAACCGCCTCCGATAGTCCGGCATTTGAAATTACAGGGCACGACCTGATTATTTATGACAACCCGCAGTACAGCAGGATACCTTTGGCCGATATATCGGACTGTGAGATATTTGTTGTAAGGGAAGGGACAAGGATGGGGATTTTTCTGAAGCCCGGCTCTTCAGTCAAAGGCAATATTACAAAAGGGCACCGCTTTGCATTCAATATCCCCCAGGATGGGCCGGATGCTGTTGTTCTTGAGGTCGGCACTGAGGAAATAAGCCCGTCCGAACTGAAAGATATTATCAAAGATAGAATTGAATAAGTATCCCGCTTTACCGGATCTACGGTTGTTCTTAATTTTTGTTGGCAACGATAACACCTAGGCCTTAGTTCAAAAATCAAATGAATATTAATTCAGACTTGAAATATGGAGGATCAAAAGTTGATAATAGAAAAGAAAAAGCTAAGCCCAGGTCTGTTGACTGTTTTCTTAAGTTTCGTATTCCTGATGTTTCTAATTGCAGGCATTACCGGCCTGATACAGAACGCCTACAAATTTAATCTTGAATTTTACTTTTCCCTGCTCTTTATCGCCCTGAGTCTTTGGGGGATAAAAAAGCTTGTCTGGTCATGGGGAAAGCTGTTTTCCAATAGCCCTGAATTTGAAATTGACGGGTATGGGCTGATAGTTTATGATACCCTCCCCCGGTACAGTAAGATACCTTTCTCGGATATTACAGGTTGTGATATATTTAGGGTCAGGGAGGAAATGAAGATCGGAATTTTTCTAAAATCCGATTCTTCGGTAGAAGGTAACATTACAAAACGACAACGTTCTGTTTTCGACGTTCCCCATGAAGTTCATGATGTCGTCATTTTGAGACTTGATTTTACCGATATAGATCCATATAAATTCAAAGATATTATCAATGACAGAATCAATAAATAACAATTACACCGTTATTTTTTCAGTTGCCCAGTTGCCACAGTGTTATCCATGTTGAAAACAATAAAAATCTTTTTTGATACGGCCAGGATGATTTTTACTGTATTTCAACAACAGGGATACGGTTATCCTTCTGTTTTTTTGTAGCTTTACTCCATTTTGCTACTACTTTTGGGCTTTTATCTATGAAAGTTAGATGAAAATACTATTTTCGCTATAAATAATCATTATCTTTCAATCGAAATTAAGCTACAAAAAATGCCCAAGAAATTTCTTCTCTTTGTTGTTTTACCACTTCTGTTTAACACAGCTTTTGCACATAAAATTGAAAACATAGGCTTTCAGTACGACCGTACAGCCAAAACAATGAGCATTCACTACGATCTGATAGGAGGAAAGCATAATACCACTTACACTGTAAATATCTACTGCATAGACAAAATAGAAAACCGTGAGCTTGGACAACTGCAAAGCCTCAGCGGAAGCAACTCCTATGGCAGTGGCGTTACCGGGGGCAAAAACAAAACGGTGGTCTGGCAGCTTACCGACGGCCTGCCCAACGGGCTGCGCAGCGAAATACAGCTCCGTATAGAGGCATTGCCGGAAATTATCCTTGTACAACCTAAAGATACAGCGCGAAAAAACTATGTGGAAACCATAAACGGTGTTTCGTTTACCATGGTATATGTAAAAGGCGGCTCGTTCGGAATGGGAAGCAATAGTGGTGATAGTGATGAAAAACCAATACATGAAGTTTCCCTTACTGGTTTCTATATGGCAGAAACCGAAGTTACACAGGAACTCTACAAAGCGGTTATGGGTGAGAACCCCAGTGATTTTCGGGGCAAACAGAAGCCTGTAGAATCAGTCTCATGGTACGATGCTGTAGAATTCTGCAATGCGCTTAGCAAAAAAGCAGGGTTAGAGCTATACTACAGCATTGACAAAAGTAGAAAAGACCGCAACAACAAAAATAAATCTGATAAAATAAAATGGACAGTTACCACAAACCCTGTAGGCACAGGTTATCACCTACCCAGTGAGGCACAATGGGAATATGCTGCAGGAGGAGGTGCAAGCGGGCGTACTATATATTCTGGAAGTGATAAACTCGACGAAGTAGCATGGCATTGGAGAAACGCTAACGGAGCCACACACCCTGTAAAACAGAAAAAACCGAACCAGCTTGGCCTATACGATATGAGCGGAAATGTATGGGAATGGTGTGATGATTGGTACAGTTCCGGTTATTATACAAAGAGCAAAGGCAAGGAAAATCCAGTGAATTATTCAGGAGGGAATTATAGGGTTTTGCGCAGCGGCTCTTGGTTCGACGTCAGCTACTGTCGCGTGGCCGACCGTCTCGACTGGAATCCGAGCTACCGTGTCATCAATTTCGGGTTTCGGATTGTCCGCTCAGTACCTTAACCCTTTTTTTTACTCTTCTCGCGCGTAGAGTGTTTTTCTTGAAAATTCAATTGCCATAAGTAATCATTCATCATTAAATTGATTTGCCTGGGCGCAGTTGTTGCTTAGTCGCATTAAGCAACAACTGCACGCTTTTAAACGGATTAGTCTATCGCCTTTTTTACTCCCAAAGCTATCTGAAATATCAAAAAAAGTTAAAAAAAACGAAGCGTCGAACAGTAAAAATAAAATGGTTGTAGTTAGAGCTAATTCTGGCTGATGACCCTGTCCTTTCCTCCATCAAACTCCCCAGGTACATTAGCAAAAAACAAAAGCAATGTACCTATTCGACGCAGTAGACCGCATGCGCGAAATGTCCAGGCACGGGGAGACCTTCGATGTAAAATTCACGCATGTCAACCGCTCAAGAAATGAGGGCGGACATATCGGCACTGAAAAAAACTGTCTGGTAAAGCCTGTCAAAGAGAACAGGATGAAACGTCAGATGATCGGCCTACAGCGCGGAGACGGTACGCTGATCAACATCTACCTGCTCGCACTGCTGGAAGTACGCTTCGGCTCACGCGGCAGGTACACCAAACTGACGATGACAAGATGAGCCGAAAAACGGAACTTTACAGTACGGACGAATTCGACGTGGCCATACTGCCCAGATCGGGCACACTGTTCATGTCCGAAAACCCGCGCGAAAGGCATGCAGACCGTTTCCAGAAAAACGGACTCCGATATGTGGAGGCCAACATGCGCGGGCATTACCTTTCCATGGGGGATTTTAAGATACTGCCCAACGGTGCAGACAACCGTTTCCCCGAAAACTTCAAGGAACTGCTCGATTCCGTTTATCTCGGCGGCGTAAAAAGTACACTGGTAGACCTTGCGCTTTCCGGAAGGCCGATAATATGTAAAGAGGTCATCAAAGAGGGAAAGGTGGTCAACGAGCCCGTGATCGACAACGAGATTTCAGACTGGCTCGATTCCTGGCGTTTTTACGAAGAGTACCTCGATGAGATTGCTACCGATATGGTCTATGTCGAAAACGGATGGACGGCAATGAAGCTCAACCGTGGCGCACGGTTCGGACTCGAAGAACCGAAAATAACAGCGCTTGAGCATTTCGGTGTGGAGGACATGCGCCTGGGCTATGCCGAAAACGGAAGGCCGAAAAAAGCCTATATGGCCGACTGGGGATTCAACGCACTTGCACCGGAGGGCGTTGCCGAATACCCGCTGTTCGACTACCGAGACCCGTTCCGCCACCCCATTTCCTTCGCCTTCGAAAAAACGCCCACCTTTGCCAGCAAGGGATATGGGCGCCCCCGCGATATCGGCGCGACACAGCAGCTGCGCGTGCTCTCGCTACTGCCCAACTACCACTACGGCAACCTGACACAGAAGGGATTCAAGTGGGTCGTGTACATCGACCAGAATTATTACATCGGCATCTGCGAAAAGAACAACTGGAAGCCCGACAGCAAAGAGTTCAGGGAGTGGAAAAAGGATTTTCTGGCCTCCATTGATACCTTCCTGATCTCCGAGGACGGATCAAAGGTACAGACACGTTTCCAGACAGAGTTCCGCTATAACGGGCAGCGCGGGGACGCCATGCACAAAAGCGTGCATATCGAAAAACTGGAGGACGACACAAAGGACCAGGCACAGGTAGGTCTCGACCTGCACGACTCCTATTCGGTGGCCTACACCAGTGCGCTCGGCATATCGCCGAAACTGGCCAACCTCAACCTGAAGAACCATGCGCTCAGCGGCTCGGATGTGAAAGAGGAGTACGAAAAGCACATCCGTACCACGGCACCGCGTATCCGCAACAAGATACTCAGCCCCGTCAATGCCGCAATACGGGCGAACTGGCCTAAAAAAAGGCTGAAGATCGCATTTCAGGACAGCCTGCTCATTACGCCTACCCAACCGAAAACAAACGTCAAAGAAAAACAGAAGGAAAATGATATTTAACAGGGACGACAGGGGCACTGAGGAGATACAGCCCTACAGCTCACAGCTGGGATCGCATAAGTTCTACCATGTCAGGGAGGCCGTACGGCTTTCACTGCCACAGCTTACCGACATTATCGGGCATGATGTATATAAGGAACTGGAGGCACATTACCTTTCCTCCGACTACGGGAACACGGACACCTCGTTCCCTGCCGATAAACTGCACAGGATAAGGCTTTTCGATGAAGCCGTAACCTTCGTCCAGGGCGCACTGGCAAACCTTGCCTACCTGCGCAACATTGCAAAGAACTCGGTACTGTACGACAATTCGGGCATCAACGTGGTATGGTCGGACAAAAACAGGCCTGCCACCATCGAACAGCTCAATGAACTGCGAAAAGCACTGCTGGAGGATGCCTATTCCTACATCGGCCTGCTGATCACACATTTCAACACTGACAAAAAGGTGTTCCCGCGCTGGGAGAACGGAAAAAGTGAAAAACTGCACGGCCTGCTGGTCCGGTCGCTCAAGGCCTATGAGATGTATGTATCACTGGACGGCAGCGAGGCGAAATTCTATAAACTGCTGCCAAGGCTGCGCACCGTGCAGGAATCTGAGGTGGCCAATGTATTCGGCGGGCAGGGCGGAACGGGCTACGGCGAACTGCTGGAATTTGCGGCATTCCGCAAAGAAATTGGCCAGTATGTTACAACTGCATCTACCGATGGCTTTCCTGCAAACCCTGCCGAAGGCGATACCGTGCTCACTTTCGACACGCAGCTGTATTACCGCTACCGTTCGGGCAGCTGGCAGAAACTCTGCCGCGATATGGGAAGTTCTTACGGCCATTGTGTAAAAGGGCTGATCTACCACGTGTGCGCCCTTGAATACCGCGCCCAGGTCAACGGCCTCACAGGCGCGAACGATTCGAAGCTCTCCGCATTAAGGGCGAACGCCGATTATTACGAAAACCTAGCAAAAACAGAACTGGCAAAGGCCGTGAAGGCCTACGAAAAACAGCAGGAAGATATACGCCTTGCCACAACGGCAGTACTGGCCGATGAAGAAACCGAATGCGAATGGTACTGGGGCAGTGAGAACAGTTTTATGATGTGATATGGAACAGGTAAGGATATTCGGAAAGCTGAAACAGCTGCCCACGTTATGGGACGAAGTGCCCAAAGAGCAGTTGAGTACACTGATCGGGCTGTTCTATCAGGATCTGGAAGAAACGGAGCTCAGGGTGGCCTCAGTACTGCTGCTGCTTAAAATACCTGCATGGCAGCGCGGGCTGCTGCCGATGGATGCAATGTACATCATGGTAGAAAAAATGGGATGGCTGCTGCGCTCGCACCCTTCCGTGGACAGGAACCATTTTCCTGAAATGGGAGGGCTGCTGGGCACGGGTGATGTACTGGGCGGTTTCCGGTTATGGGAGTTTGCGCTCACCGAACAGGCGTTCAGACAGTGGGCGGAAGACCCCACCGATGAATGCCTTGACCTTTTCCTGGCACACTGGTACAGGAAAAAACTTTCCCCATCTCAGCTCAAAAGGAGGATGAAAAAAGACGACTGGGACGGCGATAAAAGGCGTTTTTTTATCGAAACGGAAATAAAAAAGAACGCCAAAAAGCTCGGGAAAGTACCCTTCACACAGAAGCTGCTGGTGGCACATTTCTTTGCAAACGAACTGGCACGTATTGCAGAAGGACACCCGCATGTATACAGCGGCGACAAAAATAAAACCGACAGGGAATATACCTGGGCGGATACCATTATCGCCATTTCGCCCATCAACAGGGAGGACGAAACGGCAAAGAACAGGCTCGCAACTATTTTAAGGAGGATGGAAAATGAAAACAGGGCTCACGCAGAAGCAAAGGGACAGGATGGCCGTTGACCTGACGCAATACAACGCTTATTTTGAGGATGTAGTAAAAAACTTTTCGCTTTTGAACGGTTTCTACGAGCTGGACATGAACGAATGGGAACAGTTCGTAAATGACCTGCGCGGTAATCAGGTGCCCTCGCCATGTCTGGTGCTGGAGGATTTTGAACTTGTACCGGGAATCGGCGGGTCGGGCAGCTTTGTGAACACCGTGGAGGGCGCGGTGGCAGTGCTCGGGCAGTACGACCCGCGCGAGATAGGGCTTTCCCCCACTGATTTTCTGAACTATATCCTGTACATCACCACTCAGGTACGTGCAAAAATGGTGGTGGACAAGCAGAACGGCTGCAACCTGATGAAACACCTTGACATCAGGTCGCTGCGCCTGACACGCATTGAAAAGGTGGGTGAATTTGTCGGTTTCCGGATGCCCGTGCGCCTTACCGTGGAGGATAAAACTTTGCTGGACAGGGGGGAATGGGAATTCCTGCCGTTTGATTCGGTGTGAACATTGAAAACTGAAATTACCGATGGCATCGAATGCGGAAATAGAACGGGAGTACATCCGTCAGGAACTTGAAAATCACAACAAATGGCTTACCGAACTCTGGGGCGACAAGCTGGTGCGCAGAAAGCTCAAACGCGAAGGGAAACTGATGGGTTCTGTGGCCAGGGGCAGCCATTCAATTTCGGGCGGTGATGTCATGAAGCTCGAACGCGGCTTCCTCGGCTACGGACGTGTGTTGGAGATACAGCACAACCGTAGAAAACGCGGTTTACGCGGGATGCGTGCCGAAGCCCGTGAGGTTGCCTGGGGCGTAAAAAAGTACCGGAAGGGTGCTAAGAATACCCAGTGGTATACGCGCACTCTGTTCGGGGCACAGAACCGTCTGGTAACAAGGCTGATGTACGGGCTTTCGGATTTTAAACGGAAAGTCATACGGGGGCAGCTGGAGGCAGACAGGAAAATAAAAACCTGATCGTTTTTTAAACAGTTGCTACAAAGTTTATAAATACACTGAAATATGATATTTAGCTTGAGAAGGTAGGAATTGGTCACATATAATTTTCTAAAAAAATTGTTTACTTCGTACCAAATATCATATTCAGTAATATATCGTCATTATTTATATTGTATCATGAAACCATTCATACCGTTTTTAGTATTGTTTATTTTTCTTCAGTCCTGCGCCAACAATAAGGAATGCAAACAGAAAATACACAAGCTAACAAATGTCATATCTGCAAGGGAAGCTACTATTCGGGACCTGCACCGGGAAATAGAAAAAATAGAGTGTAAGGTCAGTAACAGCGAAAATGAAAATAAAAAAAAGAGGTTCGAAAAAATGTCATCAGAGCTGGAAAGCTATAAAGCCCTGGCTGATTTTCTTGACAAACCTGGAGGCAAAGCCCTTACTCATGTTTCCCCTTCAGAGTGTGAATCGTATATTTTCCTTTTTGACAATAAAAAAGTGGTTGAATTTGATCTGGACGATCAGGCAAGTGTCGGTATCTGGGAATGCAGAAATGACTCTTTAATAATCAGCTATGAAAAAAACGTAGGAAAAAGAGGTGTGGGAAAACCGAATAAAGAAGGAGGTGCGCCGACTTCTTGCACTGACTACCTTTATGATGAATATGTTCAATATTGTGAAAAAAACACCACCACTCACATATATACTCTTATTGAAATTGCAAGAAGCTTTCATTCCTTTAAAAAAGAGGGTTACGGTTTCCGTGAGATTTCTAAAATTGAGTCCCAAGAAATACTGAAAAGATTTGATATCGAACTGAACGGCAACTACACTCAGGCCTCCGAAAAGTTGTTAACCCCAGAAGAACTTAAGGAGTATACAAAAAAAGAACTGAACCTGATGAAGAATGAGATTTACGCACGTTACGGATACAGGTTCAAGAGCAGGCCTCTAAGTGATTATTTTAACAAACAAAAATGGTACAGGCCCCAGAAAAATAATGTGGACAGATATTTTTCTCATTTTGAATTGGAAAATATCAAATTAATAAAGCAGATAGAGGCAAAGTCCAATGAGTAAAGTCAAATTTCTTTTAATCTGGTAGGGCCAGCTTAACCGCCCCGAATCTGGAACGGTCAATGCAATACTTTTAAAAATAAAACGATGAAACTGTTAAAGATCATCCTATTGATTGTTACGTCCTGTATGATCCATAGTTGTGCCATGAGGACAGTAGAGGGGGAGTCCTGCAAATACCGTCTAACGTATAAAGACCGGCAACTTCATAGGGTATATTCAACACGGATGAAAGCCTCTTTTTTTAAACGGCTGTTCCAAACGAAAAAGTCCAGAGTGATCTGGTCTGAAGGAAAAGTAGAAATAATTTATACCGAAGGGAGAAGGGGGTATACCAACTCGAACCGTACAATGTTTCTGTACGACAGTTTATACCGGGTTTCCGAAGGAATGGATTTTCATGAAGATGATGGCTATGAATATGCCATTGAGGTTGTATATAAATACCATGACTCCGACCGGACACCGTATACATGCTATTATCGGGATGGCGGTCAGCGTAAGGAGTTCTATGATGAGTGTTTTAGAAAGATTGATTATCAAGAGATTATTGAGCATGAACTGACGGCCAGAAGTCAGTATTATGCACGGGATACTACTTTTCGGTTGTTGGGATCACTGGTTTTTCCCTTAAGGTCGCGGGAAAATGCCCGAAAGTATGTGATCTGGCTTTACGGTCTGTCGGAAGATGAAGATGCCGGGAAATGGTTGATCGGTTATTGAAAAAATATCGGTTTCCCCTGTCCTTTTATCCTTCTTTCTGCCTGCGCATTTTTATCCAAAACCGTAACCATGTCAGAATTAAGGATAGACCGCGTAAGGCTGGAGATAGAGGTCGGCAACGACAAGGCGCGCAAACAGATGCGCGAGCTGGAGGGCGACATCAAAAAATACACCTCCGAGCTTAAAAAGCTGGGCAGGCAGGCCGCCAAGAACGACCAGCAGCACAAAGAGACATCGGCCTCGATAAAGAAAACCAAAGAGGCATATTCCGGACTTGAGAACGAGATCGAGGTAATGACGGCCATCCTAGAGGATCTTGAAAAACAGGGCAAAAAGAACACAGATGAGTACAGGAAAACAGAGGCCGACCTGAAATCCAATAAAAAGGCGTATCAGGTGTGTGCCGACCAGGTCTCCAAGCTGGAAAAAGAACTGAAGGATCTAGAAAACCAGCAGGAAAAGAACACCCAGAAATATAAGGAAACCGAGGCCGCCCTGAAAAAAGCCCGCATTGCCCACGATAAGCAGGTGGAGACCATCGGGCTGAACAACCTTTCCATTAAGGAGCTTACCCGCAGGCAGGGCGAGCTGAACGCCATACTGAAAAACCTCGACCCCAATTCAGAAGCCTACCGACGTTATGCACGACAGCTCTCGGCCGTCAACTCACGGCTTACCGAACTGCGCGCGGGGACACGTGCCACGGAATCCTCTTTTTCCCGCCTCGCCGAACGCTTCAACAAATACGAGAGCATTTTCACCTGGTTCACTGCCGCCCTTGTCGGGGTTTTCTATTCCATCAGCCAGTTTGTGCGCGGCATTTCCGAAATGTCCGACGTGATGGGGGAGGTAATGAAGACCACGGGGATGACGCTCGACCAGGTGCGCGAACTGAAACAGGAGTTCAAGACCTTCGAAACACGCACCGCCAGCCGCGAACTGCTCAACATCGCCTATCAGGCAGGAAAGCTGGGCATGAAGACCAAAGAGGAAATAGCGGGCTTTGTGAAAGAGGCCGATATTGCCGTGGTCTCACTGGGCAAGGCACTCGGGGGAAATGCAGAGGAGACCATCAACACTCTAGGTAAAATCATCGGTGCGTTCCAGCTCGAACAGACAATGGGCTGGGAAAAAGCCATGCGCCACACGGGCGCGGTGATCAACGAGCTCGGCAAACGCTCCACCGCATCCGAGGATGCCATCGTTAACTATATGGCAAGGCTTGCCTCCGTCGGCGTCTCGCTAAAAATCCCGATGGAGAACATCGCGGGGATCGGTGCCACGCTCGACTCGCTGAAAGTACCCGCCGAACAGGGATCAACGGCCGTGCAGAAATTCCTGCTCACCATTGCCTCCGAAAGCGGCAAGCTCTCCAAGTTCCTCGGCGTAACGAAACAGGAGTACGAGGAAATGGTCGAAAAGGACATCATGAACGTGATGCTGATGCTCCTGCGCACTGCCAAAGCGGGCAACAAAGGCCTGTTCCAGATGGTGCAGCAGCTCGACAGCATGGACGTCACGGGCGTGCGCATGATCAACACCGTCTCGCAGATGATCAACAATGTGGATACCCTTGCCGATCAGATGAAAATTGCAGGCAATGAGTTTAAAAAGGGGACATCCACCCTCAACGAGTTCAACATCATGAACAACACCTTCGCGGCGCGTATGGCCAAGGTAAAAAAGGAGATCAACAGTGTGGTTTATGGCCTTGGTGTCAAACTTGAGCCTGTTATCCTCTCGATAGTTGAAGGTTTCGGGGCTTTCCTGAAATTCCTCCAGCGCAATACGGAAGCCCTTGCCTTTCTGGGCAAACTGCTTGCGGTCTCCACAACAGCACTTGTCAGCTATACGGCAGCGGTGAAACTTGTGGAGCTGTGGACAAAACGCGCCACGGCCGCCAAATGGCTACAGGTAACAGTGGACAAAGTGGCACTGGTAAAAACAAAAGCCCTGCGCGGCGGGCTCCTCCTTCTGTCGGCCGCACAGGCACTGCTCACGGGCAATGTAAAAAGGGCCTCGCTGGCCATGAAAGTATTCAACCGCACAACAAGGCTCAACCCTGTGGGGCTACTGGTCTCCGCCCTGACCACGGCCATAGCCCTGTATGCCGCATTTCGTGAGGAAACAAAGAAAAGCTCCGAAGCGGTCACTGCACTCAATACGGTAAATGAAATTGCGGCCTCCAGATATGAAGAGGCTTCCGGAAAGCTCGACAATTACCGCAGGGCGCTGCTACGTACCGAACCCAATTCGAAGAACCGTATCGAGATGGTAAAGCGCCTGAATGAAATTTACCCGAAACTGCTGGAAAACATCGATGCGGAACAGGCAGGGGTAAAGGAGCTTTCCAAAGCATTCAGGACCTATGCTGAAAACCTGAAGGAAACTATAAAGATGCGCGTGCTTTCAGAAGAATTCGGGCGCACCTATACCGACGAACAGGAGCTGATCCGACAGCGGAATGCGGGCGATATCGGTACGGACGAATTCTATCATAAAAACAGTGCAATAACAGAACGTAGGGAGGCACTACAGGAACAGCTCCAGTACCAGAGCGATGTGGTACAGTACAATAAAGAGGTTGCAGACCTGCTGAAGGAAAAGCGGGGACTGGAGGAAAAGCTCAACCGTCCATCGCAGGCACTCATTGACGAACTTGACGGCGCAGCGCTCACGTATGCCGAATATTTCAAGCTACAGATGCAGATCACAGGGAAAGGCCGCGACGAACTGATGGAGGAATACAATGAATTCGTAGAGGCCGCACAGCAGGGCGGTCATGAAGTTTTCGACTTCGATACGTGGTTCGACAACCAGGCGGAACTGCTTACCTCCAGTTCCGCCCTGAGGACACTTTTCGAAAAGGAATATGCGGAATACCTCAGACTTTCTGTAAAATCCCGAAAAAGTGCGGATAAAGAAAAGGACCGACTGATCAAAATCAATGAGGAGCTGAAGGCCTATTTCAGTGATAAAGGTAAGGACGGCAATAAAGGCGGTGGTCGCGGCGGTGGCGGAGGGGGAAAATCTACGGACTTCAAAATCACGCCCACCGATAAAGAAGACCCACGGCAGCTTATCGAAGACGCGCTGAATGCCGAGCCGCCCAAAGTCGAAATAGAGGTGATCCCTGTAACGGACGAGGAATATACTGACAAAGAACTTGAATACTGGTGGAAAAAAACCTTCGAGGGCAGGGCCGTCTATGCAAAGGTACTTTATGAAACAGGCCAGATCTCCTTTTTGGAATATCAGGACAGACTCACAAAAATAGAAGAGGAAAAAGAGAGGGAACGGCTGAAAATCGTAAAGGAGGCCGCAGAAAAACGGAAAAAGCTATATGAAGCGGTCACCACCGGGGCATCACGCCTTTTTGAAGCGCAGGCCAACTACAATCAGGCCAACATGAACCGGGAGCTTGAGGCCGCAGGCGATAACGAAGAAAAGAAAGACCAGATCCGCAGGAAGTATGCACGCAAACAGCAGCAGATCGATATCAAACAGGCACTGATCGACCAGGCCAAAGGTATCGTAAAAATATGGTCGGAGTTCGGCAAGCTGCCGCCTTTGGCCGCCGCCCTCACGGCCATTGAAGTGGCACACACCGCCTCACAGATCGCCGTGATCGAATCCCAGCAGTTCGCCAAAGGCCGCTACAATGTAAAAGGAAAGGACGACGGCCATATATATAAAGACGTGCCCTTCATCGGCGAAGCAAAAACAGGCATCCGCACCCGCCCCGCCCTGATCTCCGAACGCGGTTCCGAAGGCATCGTTGACCACCGCACCCTCTTCTCCGGAAAAACAGACAGCCTCGGCATGACCGCTATGGACCACTTCCGCGCGATCACCGCCTTGCGCTACAATACAATATCTGTCCCCCAGTACGCAGAAGGGAACTACAACAGCGCAACAGATACGGCATCCCATACCACCGTAAAGCAAAATCACGATTTTGCTACCCGCGACGACCTTGCAAAAGTCCTCAACCTGGTAGCACAGTCCAACGAGGCCAACCGCCAAATGGTCCACAACCTGAAAGTACACGTCAATGCGCGTGAGGTAAAAGAGGAAAACGACAGGTACGCCGAGATCGAGGGCAGGGCGGATGCCTAGTGTCCTTTAGCCGTTCAGACCGGAACCCCACCTTTGAAAAAAACAGAAAAATGGAAACACCACTTATCCTTTTAGCAACGGGCACACAGGCCTTTTCGCTCAACGACCTGATCGGGATCGCCGCCTTCCTGGTATCGGTCGGCGGCATCGTCTTCAGTGCGGGCGTACAGCGTGCCCAGATCTCCCACAACACCAATGCGGTTGCCGAGATAAAAAAGCGTGAGGAGGCCGCCCAGAAAGAAAAGCTGGCACAGGCCGTTGCCGACGAGAAACGCCTGGGCGTGATCGAGGGCAAGCTCGACACGCTGATCGCACTGATGGCCGAGCTGCTTCCGAACCTGAACATCGAAAAACTACCTATCCAAAAGAACTGAGATGTCGATAAGCCTGATCTCACGCCCCAGGGGCGATGTCCTGTTCTCGGGCGACCCGATGCCCTTCGAAATACAGACGGGCGGCCACGGCGGTAAAAAAGTGCAGGTGCGCTGCCATGTCATCCTGAGTGCGGGGGGGAAAGAGGTGCACCGTTTCACCGTGCGCCGTTCCCCGTCAGACGGCACCGCCCATTTTGACCCACAGCTTATCGTGGACAGCTACCTGCGCAGCCTTGGTCCAAATTTCGATCACGGCACACTGTTGAAGAACAACCGCGTAAAGTCCGACGGTTACGTGAGCATGTACTGCAGTTTCAGGAACATCGATGCGGTGACGGGCTCCCCCATTTCGACCATCTATACCGACTGGCGCTACCATGTGGTAAGGGGGCGTACTTCGCCGGGCATGGAACTTTACCTGGAACAGCTCAATACAGTGGGGGCACTGCTGAACACGGTACCCTCCCCGCATTTCATCACAAAGGACATGTCCGCTTATCTCAGCTATCTGGTAAAGGCCGACAGCCTACGGCTGGCCGTGATGGCGCAGTTCCTTTTTTCAGGCGGTACAGGGAAAACCGTGTTCCTGCTCAGGGCAGGCTTTGATAAAGGGGTGTACCATTTCAGCTGGACATACCCACAGCTGGAAACCGCAGCGGGCAGCAGTTTTGAAACGGTAAGGTTCTGGATGATCAACCTCAGTGAGGACCCCGTTTCGGACGTGGTCACCTATAATGTTTTCAGTGAAACACCGGAACATGCCCGCACCCTGGTATTCGAAAACAGCCTGGGCGGCCTTGATACCGTGTGCCTATTGGGGAAGGCCGCAGAAAAAAACAGCTACAGCTGGACGGTCAACGGCCGTGAGGGCAACATGCGCAACACCCATCTGGAACGGACAAAGGATTTCGAAATTGCTTCCGGCCATTTCATCCGCCGGACGGAAGACCGCAAAGCCTTACAGCAGTGGTTCACCAATGAGGTGATGGCCGCGGAAAACGTCTATCTGTACACGGAGGATTACCTTTTCGAGGTACGCATGTCACACGAAGAAGCGGAGGCCTTCAGGGACAAAGACCACCTGGCCTCTACCGACCTTAAACTTACAACAGTGAAGGTACTGAAGGCCTTCAGGCAAAAAGAAATCGAACTGCCGGGGCCCATACAGCGCTACCATGAAAAAGGGCGCATACAGGAGGGCTATTACGAAATTGACAGCCCGCCATTGAAAACAGCGGCAGCCGCACAGCCCACAACGGGGAAGAGACCTGCGGCAGTTTCCGACAAACTGGTGTACCGTATTCCGAAAGGCACAGAGCTGACCTGGGCGGAGGGCGACAACAACCTGCGGCTGCTCTCGGAGCGCATTGCGGGGCTGGAAGGTTTCACGGAAATTACCTCCCCAAAGGCAACGGAACAGATTTCCCTGGGCATGGCCTGGCGCGCACACCTCGAACTGGTATGGAGGGAAAAGGGCACGGTGTACGGAGCCACGGTAACGGTACTGGGCGACGGCACCACAGCAGAGGCAGGGGCCGGACTGGACAGTTTCGACAGCTCAACGGACATCCCCGCACTTGTGCAGAACATCATTGCGGGATACCGTAACGGCAGCCTGAGACTGGTACTGGACACGGCAGCAGTGGACAGGCTGAAGTACAAAACCGTGCTGGCCATATAGCGGAAGCCGTGTCCTTTGGTACCCGCAACGGCAGCCCTATCATTGCAGCGGATGACGTCACCGATTGTTTATGTTTAACCAATTTTTTTGCAATGACATCAATTGTTTTTAAAGACTACAGTGTTGACCTTGAAGTTGACGGCAGCGGGAAGACAAGCTGGAAGAAGGCCGACATCTCGGTATCACTGTCAGGGAACGACCCGGGGGCAAGGATCAACCTCAGGCTGAAACAGAGATTCCCCAAGGGTTCCGTTAATATACTCGTGTTCAACCAGGTCATAAACCGGACCGATGTGGACCTGGACTATTCCCTGGGTGACCTACCGTTTTCCCAGGACCCGAAACCGGAAGGCCTGTTCCTGGAGTGGGAACTGGAAGTAGTAGGCGGGGCCTACAAAGGGACAAAAGAAACGAAAAGGATCATAGATGCGCATAAGTTCAGTGCGGGCAGTTACTCAATCACCCCGGGCGCGGGGCTTGTTTCATCATCGGGACCGACCGGCCCGGCAACAACAAAAAACAATATGAACAGAAAAAGTTTATTCCAATCGGCCGTTTCGGCAGTATTACAGTTCGGCAGGGACGGCAGTTTTATCAAGTGGGACAGCGGTAAGTTCATCTTTACCGACAGATCGGGCACGGAACAGAACGTTGCCGTTGCGGCGGCAAAGGCCGATGAGGACGCGGTGAACCTTGGGCAGCTCAAGGAAAAGCTTGCGGAGCTGGCCAAAAAAGGCGGCATGACCGTGGCAGACCTTGACACATCCTCCAACCCGTGGGGCGACAATGAGGTGCGGGTCACCACCGGCCTGAAGTTCAAACGTAAAACACCGACGGGAACGGAGGATTTTACCCCTGCCGACGGCACGGTCTTCTCCGTGGCCAAAGAGCTGACCATTGCCGCCGGGCACATTGCCAACGGCACGGGCAGTGTGCTGAAGGCCGACCACATCTTTATCTATGACGCCCCTACGGGAAAAGCCTACGATAACGGTGCCATCGGTGAGGCCTACAACGAAAAGGGCGTGGCCAAGAAAATGGCCATCGATATCGACAGCTCCGGCAGCGGGGCAGGGATGGATGTTATCCCTAAGGACAGCAGGATCACAGGGTGCACAGTTTATGTCAACGGGGCCTTTGACGGGGTGCCGAACAACCTGCAGCTTAAGCTGGGTTCCGACGTACTGCTCGATTTCGGCAGCCTTGACCTAACGGAGCCCGCACTGATCCCTGTCGACCTTTACAGTAAGCTGTCCGCCGACAGTACCCCTGCCATCAGCGGTTCGCTCACGGGGGGATCAAAAGGTGAGGCCGTGGTCTTCCTTGAATATGTGGCGGCCTGACGCATTTTTATAAACAGGATAGATTAAAACAGAGC
This sequence comes from Bacteroidales bacterium, assembly GCA_965230435.1. Classification (GTDB taxonomy): domain Bacteria; phylum Bacteroidota; class Bacteroidia; order Bacteroidales; family JBDKHP01; genus JBDKHP01. Next base: position 1,201,144 of record CBDDLB010000004.1, on the reverse strand, counting down.
CATGGCCCGACCGCTATGGCTTTTCTTTTAAGCTGAAAAATGAGGAAACTTGTCATTGACGGCCATGTGGCCGATATAGCTGCGGGGACGGTGATCGAGCTGAAGCTCCGTTCGTCACTCCTTCAGTTCTCGAAACTCCAGGGCAGCTTTTCCCTCTCCTTTAAACTGCCCTACAGAAAATCACCGCGCAACCGGGTCATCTTCGGCCATTCGGGAAACCCTTCCAGAGGGGACAGGAGCGAAAAGCAGTACAGGGCGGAACTGTATTTCAGCGGCCACCTGATCTGTAGCGGCAGGCTCACCGCACAGGGTTTCGGCAGTGATGTGGACTGCGCCATCCTCTGCGGCAACGGCGAGTTCAACGATGATTTTGCGGAAAAGAAAATAACGGAACTGAAGTGGGGGAACGGTACCGGTGATAACGGCTGGAAACAGGCCAGACGGCATTACCCGCAATCGGGCTGGGCGCTCCCGTTCGCCAACAACTCCCGTCCGGGCAAGTCGGATTACCTGAACGCCTACAAAAGCAGTTACCTGGTCAGGGACACGAAACTGCCCGCCCATTACAGTGATGTGATGTCCCTGTATTTTCCACTGGTGCCGATGCTGTACGTGCCCTATGCCGTGCGGCGTTTCATTGAACTCACCGGAAGGGGCAGGGGGAAGTTTGAACTGACAGGGTACGACGATGCCGTGCTGCTCTCCTTTTTCGACATTGCCCAAAAACACACCTCCACTCAGGGCAGTACCGTTACCGTTGAGTTTAAGCCGCCGACCGTTTTTGATCTGAAAAAGTGCCTCCCCGAAATTTCGGTAAAGGACTTTGTGCTGGGCATCGAGAACTTTTTCAACGTCAAGTTCCTGTTCCGTGACGGAAGGGCCGACGTGATCAGCCGAAGGAAGCTGCTGGAAAAGGAAGCGGGGCGCAGCTTCACCGTTACAGACCTTTCACTTTCGGTAAAGAAGGGCAAAGGGTATAAATACAGATATACAGTGGATCGGGATGATGCCGGTTATGAACGCTGGCAGGACATGGGCAGTGATGGACGCAAACGGGTGTACCTGAACTTTCAGCCTTCCGGTAAACCCGTAAAAGGGCAGATGGACAGTAAGCTCTACATTGACCCCAACGGCCGGTTCTACGAAAAGGAGAAAGACCCGAAAGATATGGGCAGAATATCCTATAAGTTCCTGTCAACTTTCAGCCTCCAGCCGATCGGGGAACCCGAAGGCGAAGAGATACCCGTGCCGCTCACGCCCTGGGGCATGGACAATTTTAAGACAGCTCCCAGCAGCATCAGTTCGGCAAAGATGGCCGCTGAGTTTGAAGAAAAGGATACCTTTAAAAACTTCAGGGTGGGTTTTGTTGTGGACAACAGCAGGCAGCAGGACCTGGAAACGGAGAACGGTAAATACTGCACTTTCAACAACGGTAAGGGAGGGAAAACACCTGTTTTCGAACGCGAATGGTCGGACTTCCTGCACTGGCTCAATGAATATGCCGAAGAGGTGACCGGTTATGTGGCCGACAGGTCACAGGGCTCCTTCCTGCTCAACCTGGATTTTTCGGAAAAGTACAGTGACCGGGACGGGCAGAACTATATCCTTGAGGAGGTCGTTGTGCCCGTCCATCATGACAGGATCGGGAGGATCAAGTTTTCTGGGAGGACGGTTTGGTAAGGGGCATAGTAGACTCGAATAAGTCCATCATGACATGGTCGGGGAGGACAAGTTTTCTGGGAGGACGGGGAGTAGATTGTGAAATAAACTATGGTTAGTCACGTAATGAGGAACTGTACAAAGAAAACCGAAAAAAAATCAGCGACGTTGCTGAATGAGAAAAGTTACAAATTATGCTGTTATTTTATTTTTTAATTATGTATTTTATATGTTTAATAGTGTCATTATATGCTATAAGTGTTTGATAAACTGAATGTAGTATGGTGTTTTTATTAAATTGTTAAATGTTTAAAATTAAAAATCTTTACTTTATTTATGGTTGTTTTTTGTTTTTAGGTTTATATTTGTGATCTGCTGCCAAACAATTAATAAAAAATAATTCTATATGAATCTAAGGATTAGTGCTTTATTGCTTTTTTTGTTTTTTTACTCTTGTAGTGAAAAGAATGCTTTAATAGAAGAAGTGGAGAAAAAAAGAATATCAGAGAAAGAAATTATAAAACCAGATGAGTCTCCGTCAGGATCAGGATCAGGCTCTACAGCTTCAAGGACTCCCAAATACTACTCTCCTTTTCCTGAGTGTCAATCGGAGGGGCCAATTGGTGGTGGTAGTGGCTATCAAAAATTGGTATATCCAGAACAGGCGGATATTGTTATTTCCAGTTCGTCAGCTATTGATTTTAAGAGAAAGATAGAAAGTGCAAAGAATGGTGATGTTGTATATATTAATGACAATCTTACGATTGATCTTACCAATCAATATGTAAAAACAGGAAGTAAATCAATTGTAGTTCCCAAAGGAGTGACGATTGCAAGCGGAAGAGGAGTTGGTGGTTCGTCGGGAGCTTTAATCAAAACAAGGGATATGTCCCCTCATGGCAAAGCAGATTCAAGGTTATCTTCGGCCGTTTTTGTTTCTAATGAGGGTAATGTAAGATTTACTGGTATAAGATTTCAAGGTCCTAAACAATCAATATCATTACCTGCTCAGGATAAATTCTGCATTCGTATAAATAATAGCAATGGACTGGAAGTTGATAATTGTGAATTCTATGGGTGGCCTTGGGCCGCTGTTTTTATTGTTAATTCGTACGAGAATTTGATTCACAATAATTATATGCACGACAATAAACAAGAAAGTTTAGGCTATGGAGTGCAGGTCGTCAATGGATTTGCAAAAATAACAGCGAATCTTTTTATACGTAACAGACATGATATCGCAGGGTATGGAGTTGCAGATTGCCACTATGAAGCTTCCTGTAATACAACGTTAAGTGGAACAGGGCACAACTTTGATATGCACCCAGAAAAAGGGAATGAAAACTCACCTTTGGCAGGTGGTTTTATTTATATACATCACAATGATTTTCGAGACAAGGGGGACAACAGAACCTCTGATGAAATTAAGCCTAATATATATATAAGGGGACGCGCTCAAATACAGTGTCGAATTGAAAATAACAGGTTTTTACATGATGGACCTCAGGCTGCTATTAAACAATGGAGCAGGAAAAGCAATGGGTATGGGAACATGCTTATTTGGAATAATATTTACGATACTGATGATTATCTCGGATGGTATGTAAGACATGATTGGTCTAAAGATAATGCCTCTAATTATTTGAATCTACCTTCATCAAATGATAAATTGATGAGTGCAGGCAATGTTTCCTATACATTTGGGGATTATAACGGTGATAAGAAAACGGACGTTTATAAGTTTGAGAATGGGAAATTATACACTCTTCCTTTGGAAATTACGAAGGAAAACAAATTTAACGGGTGGAAAGCGATCAATTCAACAGGTATTCCGTTAGCTAATTTGCGATTTGGTTGGTTCAACAATAATAATAAGACGGATTTTCTTTACAAGAGTTATGATGGACTCTATGTTTCATGGGAGTCAACGGGAAGCTGGTCTAAATTAAAGACGACTAATTATCCTTTGTCAAGTTTGATATTTGCTGATTTTACAGGAAATGGCATTTATGATACTTTTGTAGGGGATTCAGGTTCTTGGTACCTTTCCGTTGATTCCCGAAATGGCTGGACTAAAATAAATAAGTCGAATTATAAAGCGAATGCATTAAAGGTGGGACGTTTTAATAGTGATAATAAGGCTGATATATTTTTGGCTGATGGATCTAAATTTTACGTTTCATATGGAGGTACTTCAAGTTGGAAGCAACTTAATTCATCAGGTTATTCTTCTAAGCATTTGAGTGTTGCTGATTTTAATGGTGATAATATATCTGATGTTATAGTAAATTCGAGCCGAAAAGTTTCCTTAAAAGGAACAGGAGGCTGGCTGTCTTGTAAGACAGGGCAGTTCCCAATAAGTACGTTTCCATATGGAAATTTTTAGGTCTATAGTGGACTCGAAAATGAACTATTTCCTGAATTATTCCTGTTTTTGCTTGGTGTTATAGTTATTAGGTTGTTTGTCAGGTTATTTTAGAAGGTTGCTACCGACCTCTGGACTCACCAGTAACCACCGAGTTTAAAAAGCATTAAACCGCGTAAGCCAAGTGTTTATGCGGTTTTTTTATGCCCCGAATTTTGTTTCTTTGTGCCTGAATACTGGTAAAATTCACACAGCTTTTCACACAGCGTTTTTCGTTCGACTTCTGCGAGGCGAAAAATCGACGTCGAAAATGCCTCGATTCAAGGAACGAAATGTTAATTTAATGTTAAAACTTGCCTTATACTGCGTCCCGTTCGCTCAGAAACACGACACTTCGCTTGCCCGCCTGCGCCTTTATGTGACCTACAAGAAGACAAGGGGCGCGAACGGAAAGATGAAATACCACAGGGCAACCTTCATTATTCCTGTAGATTTCCTGATGAAAGACTGGGATAAGGAAGCAGGGCGCGTGAAACCGCAGAAAGCATATGCAGAAGCCAATATGATAAACATCTATCTCGGAAAGATAGAATCGGCCTTGACGCAATACGAGCTGGCTTGCAATGTGAACAAAGAAGAATATTCCAAAGATCAGATTTCCGAAATAGTAAACCCGATCTTAGGAAAAAGAGGTCAGGCCGCAGGAAACCAAACCCACACTCTTCACCGACGTTTTCAGAAAGTTCATCCTATCCACAGAAACAGGCGAACGTCTTTCCAACAAGGACAATCGCATAGCCGATGGCACAATCAAGAAATACAGGGCGCATATCGACCACCTAAACAACCTTGAGCTTGAACAGGGAAAAGTAGAACTGAGAGCGCTATCAAAAGTCTAGACCAGAAAATGCACAAGGATAGAAATCATATTCATGCACAAGTATTTTTAATCAATCTGAACTAGAGTTATTAACTCCATACGTGACTAATCTCAACTTTTTACTCCATTGGGAATTATAAATTTAGCGGCCAACTTAGGTTTGCTGAAGCGGAAAAGCTAACAGCATTGGCGAAATAATAGCCTAATGCTCAACTCATAACCTAACTATGAGCACAAAAAAAGGAAAAGCAACACCTAAAGAATTTTTACTTAAACACAGTTATAACACTATGAAGGCACTAAAGATTGTCGTTCTGGCAAAGCAGGTTCCCGATACAAGAAACGTGGGGAAAGATGCAATGAAAGCCGATGGAACGGTGAACCGGGCGGTTTTGCCTGCTATTTTTAACCCAGAAGATTTGAATGCTCTTGAGCAGGCGCTACGTTTGAAAGATATGGTTGAAGGGTCTACCGTTACTATCCTTACAATGGGACCAGGTCGTGCTGCTGAAATTATCCGCGAAGGACTTTACCGTGGAGCTGACAATGGCGTTCTTTTAACAGACCGCAAATTCGCAGGTTCAGATACACTGGCCACTTCTTATGCAATCTCTCAGGCCATCAAAAAAATTGGTGATTACGATGTTGTTTTCGCAGGACGTCAGGCCATTGATGGCGATACAGCTCAGGTAGGGCCTCAGGTAGCGGACAAGCTAAACCTACCTCAGGTTACTTACGCAGAAGAGATAGTTTCTGTTGAAGACAACGAGGTTTTAATTAAGCGCCGTCTTGAGCGCGGAGTTGAAGTTGTGAAAGTGAAAACACCAACTTTGATAACCGTACACAGCTCGGCACCAGATTGCCGTCCGCGCAATGCAAAATACCTGATGAAATTTAAGCACGCCAAAACTGCTACAGAAATAGAAGAAGCTGGCGAAACTTACATTGGCATGTTAGGGCGTCGTCCTTACTTGAACATTCCTGAGTGGAGCGTTGCCGATGTTCAGGCAGATGTAGAATTGCTTGGTCTTTCTGGCTCTCCTACTAAAGTAAAAAAGATCCAAAACGTTGTTCTTCAGTCTAAAGATGCAAAAGTGTTGGAACCAACCGATGCTGACGTTAACCTTTTGATGAAAGAACTTATCGACAACCATACAATCGGCTAAGACTCAATAATTGGATAATGGAATAATTCAATAAGAGAATAAATGCCTATTCAATGAATCATTTATTCGGATTATTAGAAGAAAGCGAAAGCTCATTCAGTTATTCGATTAATCATTTATTCAATTATTTAACCTTCTGAAAATGAAAAATATATTTGTTTACTGCGAAATAGAAGATGGCGTTGTAGTAGATGTCAGTCTAGAGTTAATCTCGAAAGCAAGAAAACTGGCCGATGAACTTAACGTAAAAGTTGAGGCTGTGGTAATCGGTCATCAATTAGATAATATTGGCGAACAGCTTTTCCCATACGGTGTCGATAAAGTTTATGCGGCCGACGACAAACGTCTTTATCCGTTCACGACACTTCCGCACACAAAAATTATTGAGCACTTACTAAATACTCACCAACCGCAGATTGTTCTTTTCGGGGCATCATCTGTTGGGCGCGACTTGGCTCCGCGTGTAGCTTCTGCTTGCCGTTGTGGGCTTACTGCCGATTGTACTAGCCTTGTTATTGGCGACCATTACGAAAAGAAGAAAGACAAAAACTACGAGAACCTTCTTTATCAGATTCGTCCTGCTTTTGGTGGAAACATCATCGCAACCATCATTAACCCGGATATGCACCCGCAAATGGCTACAGTGCGTGAAGGTGTGATGAAGAAAGAAATTCACGACCCGAACTACAAAGGCGAGGTAGAAAAGCTAGAACTGAAAGACATCTTACACGATGAGCTTTTTGCTGTGGAAATCATTGAGCGCCACATCGAAAAAAGCAAAGTGAACATCAAAGGTGCTCCTATTGTAGTTGCAGGTGGATATGGCGTTGGTTCTAAAGAAAACTTCGACAAGCTTTATGAACTGGCAGAGGTTCTTGGCGGAGAAGTAGGCGGATCGCGCGCTGCTGTTGATGCTGGCTTTGTAGATCATGAACGCCAGATTGGTCAGACAGGTGTTACTGTTCGTCCTAAATTGTACATTGCTTGTGGTATTTCGGGAGCTGTTCAGCACCGTGCAGGAATGGAAGAGTCTGCAATGGTGATTTCTGTGAACACTGACGAAAATGCTCCGATCAACAAAATCGCCGATTATGTTATCAAAGGCGATGTGGGCGAAGTTGTTCCACGCATGATCAAGTACTACAAAGCAAACTCGAAATAATAATTGAATCAGGGAATTATAAATTATTAATTATGAATTATTAATTGGCTGACGCCTGCAAACTCGCACTAAGTCAATTTTAGATATCTAATTATTAAACTTATTTTCCCCAGTAGTTTAACCGAATAACAGAATAAAAGGTGCATTGAAATTCAATTATTCCATGAGTCTATTATTCTTTTATTGAAAAGGTTATTCAATTATTCCATTAATCAATTATTCTTTTATTGACTAAGAATCATGGCAAACTATTATACAGACAACCCAGACTTAAAATTCCACTTAGAGCACCCGCTCATGCAAAAGATCGTAGCGCTGAAAGAGGAAGAATACAAAGATAAAGAGGAGTACGATTATGCTCCACAGGATTTCGAAGATGCTATTGACAGTTACGACAAAGTGTTGGAAATAACTGGCGAAATCAGTGGAGATATCATCGCAGAAAACGCTGCTTCTGTTGATGATGAAGGTCCTGAAGTAGTGAACAACCGCATTGTTTACGCAAAAGGCACTCAAGAAAACTATGATGCACTTGTAAACGCTGGCCTTATTGGAATGTCGTTGCCACGTAAATATGGTGGTCTGAACTTCTCTATCGTGCCTTACATTATGGCAGGAGAGCTTATCTCGCGTGCCGATGCTGGTTTTGCCAACATCTGGGGCTTGCAGGACTGTGCCGAAACTATCCACGAATTCGGTTCGGAAGAGCTAAAGGATGAGTTCCTTCCAAAATTCCCGAAAGGTGCTACAGGAGCGATGGATCTTACTGAGCCAGATGCTGGATCTGACCTTCAAGCAGTACAGCTAAAAGCTACTTACGACGAAGAAAACAAAGTATGGCGTCTGAACGGAGTTAAGCGCTTCATCACAAACGGCGATGCTGATGTTTCGTTGGTATTGGCACGTTCGGAAGAAGGTACGCTTGATGGACGTGGTCTTTCGCTTTTCGTTTATGACAAAGAAGACGATGCAGTTTCTATCCGCCGTATCGAGCACAAATTAGGTATCATCGGTTCTCCTACTGCTGAACTTGTATTCAACAACGCTCCTGCTAAATTAGTGGGCGACCGTCGTTTGGGTCTTATCAAATACGTAATGTCGTTGATGAACTCTGCGCGTTTAGGTGTAGGTGGACAGTCAGTAGGTATTGCAGAGGCTGCTTATCGTGAAGCTGTTGCTTATGCACACGACCGCGAGCAGTTTGGCAAGCCGATCATCCAGTTCCCTGCCGTGTACGAGATGATCACAAAAATGGAAGCTAAAACTAAAGCTATCCGTAGCCTTCTGTACGAAACAGGCCGCTTTGTCGATGTTTACAAAGCTTACGATATCGTTGCTGAAAACCGCAAGCTGACTCCTGAAGAACGCAAAGATGCAAAAAAATATGCACGCCTTGCAGATGCTTTCACTCCGTTGTTGAAAATGGTTGCCAGCGAGTACTCGAACGAAATTGCATACGATTCGTTACAGGTACACGGAGGCTCTGGTTTCATGCGCGACTATCCGATCGAGCGTATTTTCCGCGATGCACGTATCACAACCATTTACGAAGGAACGTCACAGTTGCAAGTTGTTGCAGCTATCCGCTACGTAACAACTGGTGCTTACGCAAAACAAATGCAAGCATACGAGGCAATGCCTGTGAAGCCAGAATATGAATTCATTCAGAAGAAGCTGGTAGAAATGCGTAACGAATACGAAACTGTGGTTGCATCTGTGGTTGAAACAAAAGATAACGAATACATCGACTTCCATGCCCGCCGTATGGTGGAAATGGCTGGTAACATCATCATGACGCATCTTCTTCTACAAGATACTATGCGCAACGATGAGTTCCGCCGTGTAACCGAAGTATTCTTGAATATAGCAGAAGCTTCAAACAAAGACAAAGCTTACTATATTTCTAACTTTGAAATGAAGAACCTTGGACTTTTCAAGAAAGAACTTGAGCCTGTGATTGAGATTTAATTTTTGTTCTGCTAAGGTCGTGGACCTATTTATATTGAATTACTTTGTTCATCTGGCCAGCAACTTAGCAGTAGAATAAATCTACTTAATTATTGCTGACTACTTACTATAAAAAGGCCACTCTCATTAGAGGTGGCCTTTTTTATAAGAAAAATATCACTCTGATAGGAAAAGGCCTAGTGACCTTTTCTTATTATTCATCAAAATTATTAGCGAGTTGCAACTTTGAATCCACGTATAACAGTACCATCAGTGTTAATACCGTTACCCCAAAGAAGAATACCAGCTACGTGAGGAGCTGCCATTGACGTACCGCTTGAATAACGATAGCCTCCATTCGCATAAGTAGATGGAATTTGAGAACCAGGAGCAATGAAGTCTACTGGGCTACCATAGTTAGAGAACGAAGACCAAACATCACCTTCAGCAAATGAGGCAATTGTGTAAATATTGGTTCCGTTAGTACGTGCAGGAACAGAATTAACTGCACTTCGGCTGTCGTTACCAGCTGCTATTGCTACTTGTACGCCTGCTGCTGCAAGACTCAGTACTGCTTCATCAAGTGCATCTACACCTGGAGTTGTACGTGGAAAACCAAAACTCATGTTTGCAACATCACCTCTGTTTGCTTTTGCCGTTACGTAATCAATACCAGAGATAGCGTCTGCTAAATAGCCACCGCCATTAGAATTAAATACTTTTACAGCAACAACAGTTGCGCCAGCTGCAACTCCACGAATATCCCAACTACCAATATCGATACCATTGCTTTTAGCAGCAGCACTACCTGCACAATGTGTTCCGTGACCGTGATCGTCGTCTCCATTTCTTCCATAATAACCAGTAGAAAGGCTTCTGTTAACGTTTAAGTCTGGGTGATCTAAATCAATTCCTGTATCAATAACAAATAGCTTAGCACTACCAGTGTATGTTTGTCCGCCATTTACACGAATAACACCCCAAGGATACCTTGTCGCTTTTTTCGAAGCGCTACTAGATTCGGTTATTTCTGTAGCATTAGTTTGTAGTCTAATAAAGCGGTCTTGTTGAACATAAGCTACATCAGGATTGGCCTTTAAACTTTCAAGAGTTGCATCGTCCATTTTTGCAGAAAATCCCTGAATTGCACTGCTATAAACTCTTCTCAAAGAGGCTTCAGATGATTTTTTAGACGAAAGTAAACTAGATGCATAAGCACGCATAGCATCTTGCGAAGCTTCATAGTTGATAAATGTGGCTGATTTTTTTGCAACAGAAGAAGTCTCTTTCAAAACAACGATATACTGACCTGGAACAAGGTCGCCATGTTTTACATCTTCAAGAATAGAAGCTTGCTCGTTGTTTGTGTTGTTAGGCTTAGTTGATTCTTCTTTTTCACATGATGATAAAGTCACACCAAGTGATAATACTCCTAGAGTTAGGAGTTTTGAAAAACGGTTCATGTGGTTAAAAATTTAGTTAAGTTAAGTTATTTGTCGTAATGACAGTCGCAATATATAAAAAAAGATAAAAACATCCTTAATTTAATTATTTTATTTTCATAAATGTAGTCCGTAGCAGTTGTTAGGCTATAATCTGTTTATATATTAAACATCTTTCTGTTTAAGAATTAGAAAGATGTCTATTTAAACTTATAGTAATCTACTAAGAACTACTTTTGATTCCGTTTCATACGCTTTATGCATTTGCCTGTCATAATTAATTTAGATTCATTCTGGAGCTAAGTAGCTGGTTCCTTGCAAGGAGCAAGTCTAAAATAAATAGGACTGAAACCCTAAATCCTTTTTGTTCAGATCTTTTTCTTGAACCTCCATAGATATTCCCAGAGCACATATTAGGGAGCTTCCTAAGTACCCCATAACAGTCTGTAGTTATTTAGCCTTATATACCGGCCTTTTGCATTTTAGGAAAAATGTATTAGCAAAACAGAAAAATATATACATCCATACTTCTAGGCCTCAGTAGCTTTGCATCATATGATCGGAGTTCATTTCACCAATTAAAAAGACTTAGCCATGTTATTTAAACTTATAGGACAAAAACTAGGAGATGCATTTCTTTACCCTCCAGAACAACCTTTTCCTAAAACACCAAAAGATTACGGAATCGAATATAAAGATGTCGAATTTCCTGCTAGAGACGGCGTGAAACTATCCGGATGGCTGCTGAACGAAAGCGGGAAATCTACCATTATAATGACCCACTTTGGCTACCGTGCCAACCGTTTTGGTTATCAGACCAAACACCAACCTAGATTAACAAAACCTTACAAAAAGGAAATTGAGCTGGTTTTAGTCGCGCAAAGGTTGGTTGATGCTGGTTATGCTGTGCTGATGTACGACCTGCGCAACCATGGTACCAGTGGAAAAAGCAAACTTGGAGTTGGCACTGGTGGTGTAGATGAAGGAAAAGATGTACTGGGAGCTGTTGAGTTTGTTGCAAATTATGAGCCTACTAAGGGAAAAGAAATTGGCCTGTTGAGCTATTGCATGGGAGCAAATGCTACTTTCTTTGCTTATGGGGAAGATACCGAACTGTTCGAAAAATCGAACGTGAAAGCTATGGTGGCAATGTCGCCTTTGGGCAATGGTGACTTTTGCAGGGCTTACGGCATTAAAGGAAACTTGTACAAACATGTGGATGACCACTATAAAAAGCACACTGGCATTCATTTAGATCATCCTATTGTTCCACAGGTTGCCAGTGTAACAGTTCCGACACTTTTGTGCCAGTCCAGAAAAGATCCGTGGACAAATATGGATTTTGTGAATGAGGTGTACGAAACCATTCCTGCCGAAAAAGAAATGTACTGGATGGAAGAACCTACGCACCGCTTCGATGGATATAACTGGTTTCGGGATCATCCTGAGAGGATGCTGGAATGGTTTGGTAAACATTTGTAGGGAATTATGAATTATTTGCATTTAACTGTAATTATAGAGTATCGTGACGTTTTGAGTTTTGTTTCTTTAGATAATATTCCAAAATAGATTCAAAACTCAAAACTAAACAGCTAATTTAGAGATTGTCACAACTACATTTGAAATGAGTGAAATATTCAGAATAAAATCAGTTACGGAAGCGCACAAATTGTTCAACTTACCAAAGCCGAAGCACCCATTGGTTTCTGTATGGCACCACAACAACGAGAATTTCGATCAGGATTTTGGCGATGCCCGTTTTTCGTCGGATCTGTATCTGATTGCGTTCAAGGATGGAGCTTATGGATCGATCGGTTATGGCCGGAACTCTTACGATTTTGAAGAAGGGATGCTGATGTTTATGAAACCTGGGCAAGTAACTACTCCTGGGAAAACTCAAAGTGAATTTGATAATATCGGCTGGACACTCATTTTTCATCCTGACCTTATCCGCAAATCGGAACTAGGAAAAACTATCGAAACATACTCCTTCTTCTCGTACGATGTAAACGAAGCGCTACATCTATCTGAAGATGAGAAACAGAACATAGGAGAATTGGTACTGAAGATTGAAAACGAATATCTTCAGAATATCGATAAACATAGTCAGGCTTTAATTGTATCGGGCATTCAGATGCTGCTGGATTATAGCCGGCGCTATTACGACCGACAGTTTTATACACGGACTAACCTAAACAAGGATTTCATTAGCAAGTTCGATGAACTGATTCGTAATTATTACGAATCAAAGAAAGCTTTGGAACTTGGCGTTCCGTCGGTAAAATTCTTTGCCAGTGAACTAAATATGTCCCCTAAATATTTGAGTGATCTGTTAAAGAAAGAAACAGGAAAAAGTACAATGGAGCTTATTCATTCTTACATCATAAATAAAGCTAAAACTGAATTGCTCAATTCTACAGAGCCTATAAGTCAGATTGCTTATGGATTAGGGTTTGAGTATCCTCAGCATTTCAGTAAAATTTTTAAAGCTAAAACAGGAATGAGTCCCGCTGAATATCGGAATGTGAATTAAGAAATGGGTTATTGGTTAAATCCAGTGCCCCATTTTTAGGGTGCTTCATCCTCTCAAAACACCTCACTAAATATTAACTTTGTCGTTGGGTTTATTTTTAATGGCTATCGCGAATGGAAACAGAGGGCAAAACACAATACAAAACACTCTTCTTCGATCTAGATCGAACACTTTGGGATTTTGACACCAACTCGGACAATGTTCTGAAAGCAATATACTCAGAGTTCGAATTGAAAAAGTATGCTCCGCGTCTAGAGAAGTTCTTAAAAGTGTACAAGAAAGAAAATCACCGCATGTGGAACCTGTACCGAGAAGGAAAAGCGAACCGAGAAGAAGTAAGTTTTATCCGTTTTGCAAGAACTCTGCATCATTTCGGGATGCCAAAAAACCTTGCCCCTACTATCGCAGAAAACTACATAGATCGGCTTCCCGGGCAAACCGCACTATTCCCAAATACAATAGATGTACTTACAGAACTTCAGAAACGCTATCAGCTCGTGATTATCACAAATGGTTTCGAGGATATTCAACATAAGAAACTGAAGAATTCGAAACTGACCCCATACTTTTCTCATGTCGTTAGTTCCGAAAGCGCAGGGGCAAGCAAGCCTCGTCCAGGGATTTTTTTTGTAGCCCTTCAGCTATCGGACAGTCAACCTAGCGAAGCCTTGATGATAGGCGACGACCACAGAACCGACATTCAAGGAGCAAAGCGTTCCGAAATAGATCAGGTTTGGTTTCTTCCCAAAGGAGAAAGGCGCGGCAAGGCCACATACACAATCTCTGATTTAGGGGAACTACTGACTAAAGTTCATCTTTAGCCTCATCCAACGAAAAGCGGTTCATTGGGTTTTCGTGCGTATTAGGATTTTCATCGTTAAGAACTTTCCTTAGGCTTTCTATCTGCTTGGGTGTTCCAAGGGCAAACAATTTATCTTCCAAAGATAACTTAAAGTCTGGTGATGGGTTGAAAACATACTCCCCATGTGCAGTTTTGAGCCCAATAATATTTGCCCCGGATTGGTCACGGATACAAAAATCGCGTATCGATTTATTCACATTGCATTGCGGTAAATCTTCGCATGATATTTCCACAAGGTTTACCCTGTCCTGTGTATGTAGAAGGATGTTCTCTACAAACTCAACAATATCTGGCTGGGCAACCAATTTTGCCATACGTATCCCTCCTACCTTATCGGGCATAATCACATTATCGGCTCCTGCCCTCTTCAGTTTCGAATAAGAATGATCTTCCGAAGCCCTGCTGATAATTGTTAAACGAGGATTTAGTTCACGTGCCGTAAGCACAACGAACAGATTATCTGCATCTTTAGGCAAAGTTGTAATCAGTGCTTTCGCTCGATTTATGCGTGCATGAATAAGGCTATCGTCCTGAACAGCATTCCCTGTAACATAAATTAAGTTCTTCTGTCTTAAAACCCCATCTGTCAGCACAGGATCGGCATCAATAATCACTACTGGTATTCCTAACACCTGCAACTCTTCGGCAGCCTGACTGCCATTCCGTCCATAGCCACAGATGATAACGTGGTCGCGTATTTTTGATAATTGTTGATTCACTTTATAATCCTTTAAATATTTATTCAGTTCGCCAGAAAACATGTACTGGGTAATGGTAGATATTGAATAGGCAAACAAACCAAAGCTGGTTATTATAATGAACGATGTAAAAATACGTCCTGTTCCGGAAAGTGGCTTCACTTCTCCAAACCCAACGGTAGACACTGTAATAATGGTCATATAAAATGCGTCTGCAAGACTATAGCCCTCAATGATCATGAAACCGACAATAGAAAGCGTCATTATCGCACTAACGATATAAGCCAATGTGAGAACAGGTGTCGATTTTCTTATTATACCATGCTGTTTTTTTACTTTTTCCATTAGCTGTTTACCAATTTGTTTCCAATAGGACAGGCTAAGCATTTCTTTCCGTCGCAATACATGCTCTTCAGTTCTATCAACGCCTGAGTGTCCGATGCGCTCCTTGTCTTGATCCCCAGCTTTTTCCATTTTTTCACAATATGGTTAGTCTCAGACTCTATTTCTTCTAAAAAACGCAGGGCTCTTTCCCTGTACTTAGCCTCTTCTTTGTGCTTACCAAATGCAAACAAAATAGGCACCACAGTGTTGATTAAGATCGATTGAATCGAAGTTTTTCCTATAGTTTTGCTCTTCGTTACAGATTCTTTGAAGAAGTTATAGTGAGTTTCCCAATAAGAACTCGGTTGCTGTTGAAAAATTTCTTTCAACTCCTCGACACTTTCCGCCTCTCTTACTTTCGAAAACATTTGCTGCGATCGATAAATCAGGCCTGCAAACTGAGCTATCCTTACAGTGGGAAAGTTTACAGGCCGCAAGCGCATAAATTTCCATTGATGCCTTTGGAGAGGGTTTAAATTGTACTTCTTCCGTAAGAAAATATATTCGTTCTGTAATTCCTGATAATATGCGTCTGGTAAAGGTGCATCTTCGTCTAAAAATCCTGCCTGACCAAATAAAAGCGCCTCAATACTAATCTGATTGCCTTTGTTTTTTGCAAGAATATTCTGAGGTAGTGAAATTGCCAACTGCTCAAACGGATCGGCATTTACACTAAAACCGAATGAACGTGCCAATTGTTGATAAAATGTTTCTTCCCAATTGTTCACATTCCGTTGCAATATCCGCTCTGTGTAGATAGTTTTTCGTTCAAGACGAATAACAGCCAACTGCCCCAACCAATAACGGATCATAAAACTATCGACCTCTGCAACCTGATGTTCGCAAGGTATCCATGTCTCAGCATCTAGAAGCCGTTGGTAATTGTTTTGTAATTGTTTTGGGAAAGACAGAACCACAGTACATATTTCCAGACCATCAGTTTGTTTAACATCGCCATTGTGATTTGCCACAACGTGCAGAATGACATTGTTGTAAGCCTTATCATGCTGATGACCATGGGCCAACCAATCGGAAGAATTTACGTGTACCTCGACATTTCCTGCCCACAAAGTGTCTCCAATGGTCAAACGGGCGTCGAAAAAATCGGGGCCAGAATCGGTATTGTGTTGCCCCGTGGAATGAACTGTAATTTTCTGCCCTTCGACCGTTTTTAAATTTTCAGAATCAAACAAACGATGTTTCCATATGTATTGAAGAAAAGCTTCTGTCATTGATAGCAGGCATTGGTTTTTATCAAAAATATAATTTTCATCGACAATGCCCGTGTTTTTTCAATGAAATCGCTGCCATATTGAGACAGATTTATCTACAATTGAGATAAAAAATAAGTTAACCCAAGGCGTATTTTGGATTTTAACCCAGAGCGTATATCTAGTAAATGAGGATTAGAATTCAGGATGCAACGCTGGAGATCATTTTTTCATCTTCATAAAACGTCTTCTTCCGTCATTAACTTTTTATATTCTGCAATGTATCTCTTTGCAACAATTTCTTCGCTATAATTTTCTAACACATAATCCCTTGCTGCTTTACTAAAAATGTCATAATTAACACAGCACTTTTCCATACCTTCCGCTAACTGATCTACATTTTGAACATCTGCTAAATATCCGTTCCTACCATTCTCAACCATCTCAGGAATACCTCCTGTCCGGAAAGCAACAACTGGTGTGCCGCAAGCCATAGATTCCATGATAGTGTTCGGAAGGTTATCTTGCAACGATGGCAGCACCATCACATTTGCAGCATTATACAATTTCACAATAAGCTCACCATCGGCAAAAGAAAAATGAGTATAAGGAAATGGTAAACTGTTCAAAGTTTCCTCTTTTGCCTTTCCAAAAAGCAAAAGATGAACATCGCTGGAGCCTTGTTTCTCCTTTATTTTGTCCAGAGCCTGTTTCAGATACCGAAAACCTTTTCTTTGATCATCAATATTAGCTGCACCGAACAGCACAACAGATTTTTCTTGTGGCAACTGTAATTCTTTACGAACAGAAGTAACATCCGCAGGAGAAAAACGATCTATATCTATGGGGTTTGGTATCGAGATCACCCTTTTCCCACGTAACAAACTGCTGTTCCTGGCTTTGTCTGCCAACCATTCACTACAAGTTACAATTGTAAGCTTATCTGTTTGTGCAATAAACTGCTTGGCTTCCAAAACCTTTGCAGAAAGATCTTCTCCACTGGCCTTTTTCTGCATATGACACCATCCGCAAGTCCTCATGAAATTCTCGCAGTGCGAACTGTAGTGGCATCCACCTGTAAAAGCCCACATATCGTGCAGCGTCCAAACAATTGGTTTGCCCAGACCAAACAACTTGCGCAAACCAGCAAGTGAAATGAACCCTTGATTGAACCAATGGAAATGCAATAAGCCAGCTTTCGCAACCTCGTTATTACGGTGCAACCGCTGTTGCCCAGCCCAAGCTGGAGAAAATGAGAACCGAACAGAAGGATCACGTTCATGAGGATAAAAATAAAGCCGCTCTGCAACAAAATTCAAAAAACCGAGTCCTTTTCCCAATCTTCCCCACCTGCTTTCAACCACAAATGCATTATCTGTTCGTTTTTCTTCTACAAGAAACCTTACCTCAACATCCTCTTTCCTCAAAGCCTTAACCAAACGCATCGCTGCAACTGCCGCACCGCCCGTTCTATCACTTTTGTTAATATTTAAAACCTGCATGTCCATTGTTATTTACACAAAGAAAGCTATAGAATAGAAAATTATCAACCAGATAAGTGTGAAAGTTCAACTAAAAAGGATTATGTCCCCCAAACCTCAATCCAAACCTGTAACTTTCCTCTGGCAATATCTGTCTTGTTTCAAGAGTTATAACAAAAAACTACGTCTTGAAAATCAAACCTCTAAAGTTCATCTACCAAAGGTATATGTCCTTATTTTTCTTTCTTTTAGGGATAATAAAATTAACAATTGACTAAGTTAGTTTGGCTATGTACTGGTTTTCAGGCGTCAGCCAATTAATAACTCATAATTTATAATTCCCTTAAACCACATTGATGAACTTAGGTTTTAAAAAACTATATTTGTAACCTGTACAAAATAAAATGGGGGATTTTATTTATGCCAAAAATGATTATTCAAGAACCTCACATGTTAGGTTCAGATGTAGCACTAGAGAGAATCAAGAATTTACTTTCCGACCTAAAAGAACGTTTTTCTGATCAGATTAAGAATGTTCAAGAAGAATGGGACGCAGAAACAGCAACATTTTCTTTTGATGCAATGGGGTTTTCTGTAAAAGGAACTCTTCTTGTATCAACAAACCAAGTAGAATTAAAAGGGAATTTGCCTCTAACTGCACTTCCGTTTAAAGGGATGGTTGAGAAAACTGTACGCGAACAAATTCAAGAACTTCTTAAATAATTGTTCGCTGTCTAAAAGCAGATTTTCCTATACCGCCCTAGTCGGATGAAAGACGATAAAAAGGCTGTCACGCTGGCGCTACTTGCTGTTTTTTTCTGGTCAACAGCCTCAACAGCATTCAAAATTGCCCTGGCAGAACTCAGTTTCATACAGCTGCTTCTTGTAGCTACCTACACTTCTACAATAGTGATAGGTTTTTTCTTAATCGCACAAGGAAAACTAAACCTAATTTGGGCTTGTAGCAAAAAACAATGGGCCACTTCTATTGGTCTTTCGTTGCTGAATCCAACTGGGTATTATCTGGTTTTACTGAAAGCCTATGAACTGTTGCCTGCGCAAATAGCTCAGCCACTGAATTACACATGGCCATTGGTTCTTGTGTTCATGTCAGCTCCTTTGCTGAAACAAAAGATAAAACAAAAAAGTTTCGTCGCCTTATTAGTTAGTTTTGGCGGGGTAATTGTTATTTCTACACAAGATAGCTTTGATTTTTTGACAGGTTCTGATCTTAAAGGAATTTTACTCGCATCTGGAAGCTCCTTAATATGGGCACATTACTGGCTTTTTAATCTAATGGATAAGAGAGATGAAATTTTGAAGCTATTTCTCAATTTTTCATTTGGTAGCATATTCATATCACTCCTAGCTTGGAATACTGATTCGTTTGCCTTACCTTTCGGGAGTGGCTTATGTGCAGGAATTTATGTTGGATTCTTTGAAATGGGGTTAGCGTTTATTTTTTGGCTAAAGGCAATGAACAATGCTACGTCTACCGATAAAATCAGCAACCTTGTGTATCTTTCTCCTTTTGTGGCACTGATATTTATTGCTACAATATTGAAAGAAAGTCTTTATACGTCTACTTTCATTGGACTACTTTTCATTGTAGGCGGAATTTTCATCCAAAAAATTTCATGGGAAGGAAATATTAAAAAGAAGAACTTCTCCTAATCACTAGGGAAGTAACTGAAAGATGGTTTTGAAACGTAGCTGGCATATCATTTTATTAGCATTGTTCTTTCTATCATGCGAAAAACAAAGCGATCTGGAGCAATTTCAGCAAGCTAAGACTGATGAGTTCCACGGCTATGTTTATGCCCTATTCAAGCAATGGTATTACTGGTCCGACGAAATAACAGGTGTTGATTACCAAGGAGTTTCCGACTACAATACACTTTTCTCAACCCTAAAAAACAACCGCGTAGACAGGTGGAGTTTTATTCAAGATGAGAAAAAATATCTCGAACTACTAAATTCGCACACCTACTTTGGCCTAGGGGCTCGCTTTACTTATGATATCGATAATCACCTGCGCGTAGCTTACGTTTACGAAAGTAGCCCACTGGGAGTTCTTGGTATAGAAAGAGGGTGGGAAGTTCTTTCAATAGATGGCCAATCTGTTTCATTAAGCGCCCGTTTCAAGAAAAAAATTCAGAACATTGGCCGTGGAGGGCACGACTTTGTTATGCTCGATAATATCGGCCAGAAAAGGTACATTCGGGTAGCTGCGGGGACTGTGCACATCGATAATATCCTAGAATACAAAATCATCACATCCGGACAAAAAAACATAGGCTATCTTGCTTTGGGAGCTTTCGATAAGTCCGATAAGGTAGATGTTGAAAAGATATTCACATTTTTTTCAAACAATCAAGTGCGCCATTTGGTACTCGACCTGCGTTATAATTCTGGAGGCGACATTCAACTCGTTAATCAGATTGCAGGACACATTTTAGGCCCTCAGCACGTTAACAAACTGCTTTATACAAAAAAGCACAACTACTTCCAGAAAGAAGCAGACAAAGAGATTCTTGTTCCCAATTTATCCTGCAATCTAAACACGAAAGAGATTATTGTCATTACAGGTTCGGCAACAGGTTCGGCCAGCGAACTGCTTATCAATGTACTGAGTCCCTACATCAGGTTAAAAATTGTAGGACAACGCACAGCAGGAAAACCTTTTGGAATGTATGTGTGGAACTACGAGGATAAAGTTGTTGGCCTTGTTGCATTTAAAATGACAAACAGTTTGAACAAAGGAGACTACATCAATGGATTTTCTCCAAACTCCTATGTTTTCGACGATATCGACCATCCCCTTGGAAACCCCAGAGAAGCATGCCTGCAAGAAGCACTCTATTACATAGACCACGGGCGTATACGCTATAGCAAAAGCAGAAAATTACCTACTACAGATCGTTTTCTGTATCATGGCATTGCTGGGAAACAGGGTGGATATTAAATTGGAATTACTCTAGAGAAAGTAAAAAATCACATAGTTGTATTCCGAACATTTATAGTTTTTAAGACCGTTTTATATTGGAAAAAGAAAAAATCATTTTAGGCATAGACCCAGGAACAATTATTATGGGCTATGGAATTCTTGAAGTAAAAGGGAGCAAGCTGAACTTAGTAACCCTAGGTGTTATCAACTTGAAATCGCTTACTGATCCTTATGCCAAATTACAAAAGATATATGAGCGTACTCTGGGCTTAATCGATTCTTACCTGCCAGATGAAATGGCTCTTGAAGCCCCATTTTATGGAACAAACGTACAATCGATGTTGAAACTTGGCCGCGCTCAGGGAGTTGCCATGGCTGCAGGCCTGTCGCGTTCTTTGCCCATTTCGGAATACGCCCCAAAAAAAATCAAACAAGCAATAACAGGCAATGGCAATGCTTCCAAAGAACAGGTGGCCAATTACCTAAAGTCTATGTTTTCAATTGAAAAAATGCCCTCTTATTCAGATGCAACCGACGGTCTTGCTGCTGCTGTCTGCCACTATTATCAGAAAGGAAAAACAGGAGAAAAGAAACAATACAAAAATTGGGATGATTTCGTTAAGAAGAATACAGACCGAATTGTATAAGCTTGCTTTACGATTGCAGAAAACACTTTTGGGCTTTTACCGTTGTTAGTATACTGCATCAAACAGTTACTAGATAGTTAATGGCCATGCAAATCTGTTTTGGAAAAATTTAAACGTATGAATCATG
Organism: Bacteroidales bacterium; assembly: GCA_965230435.1. Taxonomy (GTDB): domain Bacteria; phylum Bacteroidota; class Bacteroidia; order Bacteroidales; family JBDKHP01; genus JBDKHP01. The sequence continues at coordinate 1,179,633 of CBDDLB010000004.1, read as the reverse complement.
AACCAGAGCGCCTATTTTCTCATCAGTCTATTTTTTTTTCTGTTAGCATGTCAAGACTGCCCCAAGTGTCCTGAACCACCTACAGAGCTTAAGTTTCAGGTTGTAGACATTCTTGGGAAAGATGTCACCGCAGGAGATCCTCCAAAATTTGACAAAAGCGAAATCTACCTTACTTATACCGAAAATGGTGTAGAAAGAGGTACGAAGCTCGAACTGGACACTTTTCAACCTGGCAAAACAATTTTCAATGCTACTCAAGTGCCTCTTCTGGCCAGAAGAGGAATTGTGAACTATAAATTATATATTTCCGAAACACCAGAGACCCTCGAAACCAGCTTATCGGTAATAAAAACTGTTTGCTGCGAATATAAACTATACGACTATCTGTTGATGAACGGCGAAGAAGTTCCTGGTTCAGATGAAGATGACTATGTTTTTCTGTTGCAAAAGTAGCCTATCACAACCACGACTCATTTCTTGACCATTCAATTGACAATTGAGTCCACAAACCGCATAGATAGGATCACAGACCTATTTGTTTTAGATTAATTTTCTGCAAATAACCTGCGACTTACATTAGGAATTAATCTACTTTAATTTTCACTGAGTATTTAAAAACAGAAAGTTGTGTTATATTTGATTAGTAAAGTGTAAAAAGAATTTCGGTTGAGGCATACAAGATGTTCAATACAGAAGCATACTAGAGTATGTGAGGATTTGGACGACCACAGTGCAACAATAACCGAAGTTATTTTTCAGCTTTACTTAGCTAAGAAATAGATAGGCAAAATCACATTTACTGTAGACTGAATCTACAGAGAGCAAACTATCGATAAGTAACTACCCTCTTAAGTACCTACCTCTCTCAAAAAAAACGAGTTAGGGGGATCAGAACATGCTTTAATTAAAAACATCAGCTTACTTGCCTGCAAACAGCATATCTAATTCGAAAAAAACAACACTATACCATTATGAAAAACACCTTGCTAATCCTCTCCATTGCAATCCTCTCCATCGTAAGTTGTGGCTCTCAGCATAGCGACTTTGCTACAGCTCCCGGATTCACAGAAAGTGTAATGAAAACTGAAGCTGAGGAAGATCGATTTTACGAAAAGGCATCTGAAGCGAAAGATGCCAAAATCGCCAGACAAAAGAACAACCTACCAGCATCCCCTCCTACTACAAAACAAATTGAGCAAAAGCTTATAAAAACTGGTTATGTAAACATTGAGGTTGAGAACTATAAAGCAACACGCGGAAAGATTATCGCTGCAGTGAGACAAAACAAAGGATACATTTCTTCCGACAATGAAGAAAACAGTAGTTATCGCACAGGCAGTTCAATGATAATCCGTGTGCCAAAACAAAACTTCGATACACTTCTGAACTCTATAACCGTATTGGCCAAAAGGGTTGAAAGCAAACAGGTAAGTTTGAAAGATGTAACAGAAGAATTTGTAGATATCCAAGCGCGCCTTAAGAATAAAAAACAAGTAGAAGCACGGTATGTTGAAATCCTTAAAAAAGCAAAAACAATTAAGGATATACTTCAAGTAGAAGAACACCTGCGCAAGTTGCGCGAAGAAATTGAGGCAAAAGAAGGACGCCTTAAATATTTACAGAGTCAGGTTTCTTACAGCACAATTCATTTACAGGTATATCAAAAATATACCTCCTCGGTCTATAAACCCACATTCTTTGGGCAACTTGGCGATGCTGTAGTTGGCGGATGGGAAGGCCTGAAAAGTTTCATCATCGGTTTGATCTACATTTGGCCGTTTTTACTCATATTTGCGTTGATTTTCTGGCTGGTTCGTAAATGGATCAGAAAAAGAAAAGCCAATAAATTGAACTAAAACCGGTGTGTGTACCCTATTGGCGCTTCATACATCGGGTACACACATTTGTTTTTTCTATGTTTACAGATGCTATTAGAAGTGCAGGCCCAGGTGTTAAACTTGCTTTTTTTGGATTTATAGCTGTTGCTGGGGTCATTGCCACAAGCCTTTTAGCCCTTGGCTTGGGATATTTATTATTGGGCGGAAGTGAATTTCTTGCAAATATTCAACCCGAAAGTTTCAGTTTTGAAAAAGATGCAATCATTGCCCAGAAATTTATGCAGGGCTTTTATACAATTGGTCTTTTTATTGTCCCTCCTGTTGTTTTTGCCTTACTAAATAAGGAACGACCTTTGGTTTTTCTAGAGTTGAATCAAAAACCACAGATGCGCAGTATGGCATATGCTGCTATTTTGATGCTGGCATCCATACCTCTTGTCAACTTTACTTACGCGCTGAATCAACAATTTCCCTTTCCAGATAGCATTGCTCAGCTTTTCAAGACAATGGAAGAAAATGCTGCAAAAATCACGGAGGCATTCCTTGCAGATAAAAGTACCCTATCGCTAATCACCAATTTGGTACTCATTGCAGTGCTGCCAGCTGTGGGAGAAGAGTTTTTTTTCAGGGGAGTGTTGCAGAAACAGTTTTCGAATTGGTTCAAAAACGAACATATTGCTATTTTGGTCACCGCGTTTCTTTTCAGTGCGCTTCACATGCAATTTTATGGTTTTCTGCCACGTTTTATCCTCGGCATCTTTCTGGGCTATCTGTTTGTCTGGAGCCGCAACCTCTGGCTTCCTATACTTGCCCATTTTGTCACAAACGGCTTCACAGTTCTTGTGACACATTACAGCAAGTTTGCCGATCCGGACAAGTTGGAGAAAATAGGCACATTAGAAAACAGTAGTTTTCAGTTTGCTTTTTATAGTGCAATGTTGGTATCTGTAATGCTGTATGGCGTTTATCAGACAGAACTCAAAAGGCGGAGTCAAAGCATCAGCTTCAATAAAGAGACAAACGAACACGAATAAGCAAATGCCGTTAATTACAAACGGCACTTGATGAGCTGAACTACAAGCAAGATAGTTCTAGGGAATTATGAAGTATTAATTATGATATACGTTAGCTAATGCCTGAATCCAACACTCAGCTAATTCCATATGATCAATTATAACTTTACTTTCCCAAAAATAAATAGTTCTATGAACTCAACAGGTCAGTCGGCCGATTTACGTCGGCCGATTTACAGAACAGTAGTTTGGCTCAAAATAGAAACTGATTTCCTAGAAATTTGATTTTATATGATAAACAGGTCCAAGACCCATGATCCAAGATCACGGACTCGATACCTAAGACTTTAAAACTAAGTACCTTTTCATGAAGCGTTTCACACACTACCTCCTCGTTTTTAGCACCCTTGCGATTGTTACAAGCTGTAGCACAAAGAAAAACACATGGGTACACCGTACGTATCACAACATCACCTCGTACTACAACATTTACTTCAATGGCAAGGAAGCCTATAAAAAAGGTGCCATGCAGATTGAAAATGCCTACCGGGATGATTTCACCAAAGTTATCCCGATATATAAGTTTGGAACCAAAGACGCAAGCCAAGCTGGGTATGGGGAAATGGATAGAGCAATCAAGAAATCGTCTAAACTGATAAAGCAGCACAGTATAAAAGTGAAACCGAACATCCCTAAAAAAGGGATGAGCAAAAAGGAACGCGAGTTCTACAAAAAAACAGAATACAACAAGTGGGTTGATGATGCTTATCTTCTGATCGGGAAGGCCTATCTACAACAAATGGAACTAGATAAAGCTGCTAGGGCCTTTCAGTTGGTAATACGGAAATTTCCGAATACAGACGCAGAAAAACTAGCCAATCTCTGGCTATGGCGTACTTACTTAGAAGCCTATGATTTTGTTCAGGCCGAGCGCTACATGGAATTTTGTCTTAAAAACCGCTGGTTCAAAGAAGATCACCGGTTCGAACTGGCTGCTTACGAAGCCGAACACTACCTCCGACAAAAACAATTTGACAAAGCTGTAGACCCCCTCCGCGATGCGCTTGACAAGGCCAAGAAAAAACAACAGAAGCTGCGCATAAAATACATTATGGCACAAACACTAGTTGAACAGAACGAATTCCTTAAAGCATCTGTTATCTTCAATGAAATTGCAAAAAAAAGCAACGACTATGAAATGGCATTCAATGCCCGCATACAACAAGCAACAGCATATAGCGACGGAGCAGGTAACTACGATGAACTGGTAAAAAGTCTAGAAGAACTCACCGATGACGAAAAAAATGCTGATTACCTAGACCGTATATATCTTGCTTTAGCAACTGTGGCAATGAAAGAAGGCCGGAAAGAAGAAGCTATTGATTACTACCAAAAGGCATTGCAAACAAAAGGCAGCGATAACAATATTAAAGCTGAAGCCTACCTTGCACTTGCAAACATGTCTTACGAAGAAAGACAATACGAAACAGCAGGTGCTTACTTCGACAGCACCATGACCAATCTTTCTCCAAAGCACGAGAAATATCCAGAAATTGCAGTCAAAGCAAAAAGTCTTTCAACACTGGGTAAGAAAATCAAAACTGTTGAGCGGGAAGATAGCCTGCAAAGAATGTCCCGCATGCCTGAAGACGAAAGAAATGAGCTGATTGACCGCACCATTGCCTACGTTAAGCAACAAGAAGCCCTGAAGAAGCAGGCGATGATGACCAACAACTCGCGTTACAATCCCGGGCAGATGAACAACATGACCCAGACCCAAGGTGGGGGCTGGTATTTTTATAATCCTTCGGCCCTGGGTTTTGGAGAATCTGAATTTAAGCGCAAATGGGGAGAACGCCCTCTTGCCGACCATTGGAGACGAAGCAACAAGACTATTATAGAAACTACGGACGAAACAGCCGAAAACGACGATAAGAACGGAAAAGACAGTGCAGTAAAAGACCCAAAGAAACGAGAGTACTATTTGCAAAACCTACCAGAAACGGAAGAGGATTTTGCTACTTCGGACACTAAAATTCAAGAGGCACTGTTGACAGTCGGAAATGTTTATCGGGACGATCTTCGTGATATAGATGAAGCAACAAAAGCTTACGAGGACATTATTAAGCGTTATCCGAAATCCGATTACGCTCTTGAAGCACTTTATAACCTGTACCTCATGCACCGCCAAGTTGGCAATTCGGCCAAAGCTGAAGCATACAAGCAACGCATCATACGCGAATTTCCAGACAGTAGCAAAGCAAAAGCACTCAGCGATCCAAACTACGCCAACCGCTTGAATGATTCGCGCCGAATTTCGGAAGAGAATTATCAAAAAGCATATTCCCTTTATGCAGAGCGCAACCCAGATCAGGCGATGAGCCTGATCGTTAGTACCCAGAATGAGTTTCCTTCTAATCACTTGGCAGATAAATTTGCCCTTCTTAAAGCAATGTGCATTGGCAAGCAAAACAATCTGGAAGGTTATAAAACCGAACTACGGAAAGTTATAGCCGATTATCCAAAATCGTCAATTACACCTCTAGCAAAAGAAATGCTGAGGGTAGCGGAAAAAGGCAAAGTTGGAGGCCAACGCCTAGTCGAAGACATTTACAAAATAAATCCAGGTCAGGCACACCACGTGGTATTGTTGGGGAGAGACCAAAGCAAGCTGAATCAATTAAAATTCGCAATGGTAAACTACAGCGTAGATTTCAGCAAGACAAAAGTTTTTGAGACACATATGATTAAAGTAGGAGCTTCTCAGGTAATACAGGTCAAAACATTTTCAGATGCTCTAGAAGCTCAAGCATATCTCGATGGATTCTTAGATAGCGACGACGCAACATCAAAAAAAGAAGAAATACAGGACATCTTCCTTATTTCTGATGAAAATTTGAAGACACTGATCAACGACGAGGATATTCCTAAATATATTGAATTCTATAGAACGAATTATTAACGAACCACTTCTCTTATAAGCAAGAAAGGCTGGCTGAAAACGACTTTAGCCAGCCTTTCTTATTACATCCAAATGAAATTAAGAAAGATAACCATAGGGTATCTCGGAGTTTGTTTGTAGCAAAGTGGTTACAGAACTGTTTTGTACCACTAAACCAACCTACCCATAAGTTAATAAAAGTCAAATAACATTATAAACACATAAATTACTTGATTATATTAACAAATTAGCAGCACAAAATAAGTAGATGTTAACCCTATACATTTAACTAAACTGCAATTTAAAACAAGTAATTATGTCACATTACAAGCACAGTAAAGTAGGAAAAGGAGATGTCATTAAATCGTCAGACTGGAACAACATGGGACTTGGAGTTCACGGGATTTATAACGATGACATCACTTTAGTTGGCAATAAGAATATTAATGGGAATCTGGAAGTTGAGAAAGATATTGAAATTAAAGGAAACCTCAATTTAAATGGAGCCTTGAGCATTAAAGGTGAAAGCCAGATAGAAAAACTCACCTCTTCTGGCTCTACCAATCTAGCAGTATTAAACGGAAATGTTGGAATCGGTAAAATATCCCCTAAAACAAAATTAGATGTTAATGGTGATCTACTCGTTTCTAAAGACGCTACTATTTTGGGAAACCTAAGTTTGTCAAAAAAACTGAGCGTGAATGAAGGGATATACGCAGGCAACTCAGATGTTTATTTTACCAACACAGATCATAAACATACCGGTTATGGAAACACCGAAGGCTATGCTGCCATTGAAAATGCAGAAAACTTCAATGCATTAATGATCTTAGGCCGATCAACAGAAAACGGCCGTATTGTCAAAATTTGGGATCATCTAACAGTGAATGGAAAACTCTCTGTTACTCAGAGTACAATTTTCCAAGATAGAGTTGGTATTGGCACAACAGAAACAGAAAACTCGAAACTAACAATTCAAGGCTCTTCTGAATCGTTTCCAAACAACAAAGCACTTCATATTAAGACAGAAGGTGAAAGTACCTCTTTTCATGATCAAGTAATGATTTCGAGTAGCCTAACAAGTGGATATGGTATCGCGTTTGCTGGACAAGGACATCACAGAGGTGGTCTTTACGCAGAAAACATAGGTGGGAAAAATAAAAGTATAGGGCGAGTAACACTATGGGCTAGAAGTAATGGTACAATAAACCTGAATGCAGGAAAAGTAGGTATCGGAACAACAGACCCTGCCCACAAACTCGATGTAAAAGGCGATGTCCGAGTAAACGGAAGTTTACTTGGTGCTGCAATGAATCCAGACAATACAGGTTTGCGAATCCGAACAGGAAAAACACTTTATGGCAACAGTAACTGGCAAGCATACAGCGATGACGTTGGAGTGTATATAGATATTGATATTTCACATTGCAACTTTAAATCAACACCTTACATCGTAACTAGCATTCACGGATCAAGTTCACATTGGGCAACTACAGGAGGAAGCTCAGTATATGGTGCTTCTGCTAAAAGATTTAGAGTTTATGTCAGATTTTATGATGGATCAAATCTTACCCCTGCTAAGGCGAATGAACTAAAATGGCATATTGTGTGGGTAGCAATTGGTGAATAATATGTCGTTGAAACAAGCTCTTTAAGAGCCAATTTTCTTGGCCTCCTTTGGGCAGTAGACTTGAAATTTAAATGCTGCAATTAAGAATGAGAACAAAAAAACTTCTTACAAGAGCGGGCATAACCCGCTCTTTTCTGAAAGAATCACTTCCCCCTTCATCTTATTCCTCAAATAATCAATAACAAGAAAGCATCTTCCACACAACCTTTGAATAAAAACAAAAACCTGTAACCAATACCAAACCCCACCCGTATGCTTTGATTGTGTACCGTAGACTAAAAATTCTGCAAAACAATGCATTCTTATTAGAAACGATTTTAGGACATACAGCTTACAAACTGTTTTTGTGTTGTCTAGACATTCATTAGAAAAGATTTCTTATTTTTAATTATTAACAAAGCCAACCATATCTACCTTGGCTTTTGCTTCTCGTAGATATAACGTATCGAACTAGTTATAAGTACTGAAATATGATTATTTGCAATTTAAATGAGCTAGAAGAATTCATTTTCAAACAAAATCATTTTCATCAAATAGGTCTTAGATCCTAAAATATATTTGCAGCATGATTTGAAAAACAATACAAATCAGCATATTTGTATCTGGTAAGCCATAGGGTCGAAACTTTTTTTGTGCAAAATGAAAGCGGCACACTCATTTCAACAGGGTAAACCGCTTGTGAACAAATAGGTCTTACCACAAGATAATTGTGTAATACTCTTTACTGGTCATTTGCGCATACAGGCTAGAAGAGAAAGCGCAAAAAGCCTCATGATTTTGTGTCGTCCAAAGTAGAAGGGTTTTGAAAACAAGACTGTTTTATATCTTACTCATAATGCTGTTTGCCACTGCTAATATTTGGGCACAGCAACATACTTTCAGAAGGTATTCCATAGAAGAAGACCTTCCTCGGGCTGGCGTATACGATATTATCGAAGATAGCAGGGGCTATATTTGGATCGGCACAGAAGGAGGCGGGGTTACCCGCTTCGATGGATATTCCTTTCAAACCTATAATACCCAGGACGGACTATGTTCGAATTCGATACGGTGCATTTTCGAGGACTCGTTCGGAAATCTCTGGTTCGGCTCGGATAATAATGGAGTTTCCCGTTTTGATGGAACAAAGTTCACGAACATCACCAAACGCGAGGGGCTATCCAGTAACATTGTCAGGGCAATTAATGAAGACCAAGACCATAACCTATGGCTTGGGACAGAAGGCGGAGGTATCAACCGTTTTTCGCTCTTTCAGTTCAATACTTCAGGAAAAGTCTCAATAGAACCTGAGGAAATTACCACTTTTACAAAAGATGATGGCCTCAGTAGCAACCTGGTCCGTGTAATTACAAAAGATCAGCACGGAAGGCTTTGGATTGGTGCCGATGGAGGACTGTCAGTCTGGGTAAACGAGCGATTCTACACATATGAATTTCGCAAACGGTTCCCCAATCGAATTATTCTGGACATTTTCGAATCCAAAGAAGGTAATATATGGATTGGAACAGAAAATGGAGCTATTAAGTTCGATGGCAGGCAGTTCCACGTATTTTCCATGGATCGTGGCCTTATTCACAACCGTGTAAAATCAATAACGCAGGACACCAAGGGCAATCTATGGTTCGGCACATTAATGGGAGTAAGCAAGTTCGATGGGGAATCATTCACGAGCTATACAAAAGTAGATGGCCTCAGCAACGACCGCATTCGCAAAGTCTTCGCCGACAGCTTTGGTAACGTATGGCTGGCCAGTTACTTTGGAGGAGTAATGAAATATAGCGGCGACCTGTTCAGCACGTTTAAATCCGGGAGCACTGGAGGACTAGCCAGCGATCAGGTAACCTGTATCGAAACAGATTTATATGGGAATGTCTGGTTTGGAACATGGGAACGTATGGCCATTATGCGCAAACATGCCGGGCTTTTTGTCGCTTTCATTGAAAATGGCAGTCTGATGTCCGACAGGGTCAACACCATGTACTCCGACCTAAAACACCGCATGTGGGTAGCTACAAGCGATGGGATCACAATCTATGATGTCGAGAACTTCAACATGGTGCTGAAGCAGCTTCCTATTTACAGCGTAACAGAAATCCTAATGCCCGATACAAATAACCTTTGGCTGGGCACATCAAATGGCCTAATCAACTATAAAATAGACAACTTAGGAGAAATTGAACTAGGAAGCAGAACCGTATATACAGAAGACGATGGCATGAGCGGAAGGCGCGTTTCTGCAATTGCTTCCGATTCCAAAGGAAACCTATGGATTGGATTCTCCGATGGCGGCCTAACTGTTTATAGCGGAACTCATTATTTAGGAAATCCTTCTCTTTCGGAAATCAAACATATTTCCAGTATTGTAACCCACGAAAATGAAGTTTGGGTAGGAACAGAAAACAACGGTATTTACTCTTTTTTACTCAAAGATGACGGCAGCATATCAGAAACACCTCTGCACATAACAAAAGAATCGGGGCTAACTTCGGAACAAATTTCCCTTCTATCCTTCGACAAAGCAGGGCGTTTATGGGCAGGCACAAAAAACGGCATAGCACTTATCGACCAGAAGGATTCGATGTTTGTGAAGCACTTCGGTTATCAAGAAGGATTTAGCGGTGTAGAGACAATGGATAATTCTGTAGCCATTGATTCTGCCGGGAATATCTGGTTCGGAACAATACGTGGCGCTGTCCGCCTAAACAAAAATGCAGAACTGAACGACACCATAAAACCCCGTACACACATCACCAATCTCAAGATTGGTTTTAAGGATGAGGACTGGGAAGAATTCGACTTCGCCAATGGACGCCATAAATGGGCAAACCTACCGATAAACCTTAGACTACCCTACGATCAGCGTAACCTTACCTTTGAATTTAGAGGACTAAGTTACCGACAGCCAGAAAAAATAAAATACAAATGGAAACTTGAAGGCTTCGACGAAGAGTGGAGCCCTGTAACAACACTGAACCAAGCAACTTATGGCAACCTACCATCAGGAGAGTACATGTTCAAGGTGATCTCGTCCAATGGAGATGGAAAATGGAACCATGAACCAGCAAGCTTTGCTTTCAGTGTAAAAGAACCTTTTTGGCAGACATTCACCTTCTATTTCCTGTTACTCAGTGGAATACTTTTCATTTTCATCATCGGATATCAAATAAAAGTATACCGACTTGCCAAAGCGAAAAACGAACTGGAAATAGAAGTAGCCTCGCGCACTCTGGAGCTAGAACAAGAGAAAGAAATTGCCTTGATGCGCAAAAGCCATCTAGAGGAAAAAAATCAAGAACTACAAAGGCGCAATAAAGAAGTCACTTCCAGTCTACAATATGCTTATTTGTTACAGTCTGCTATTCTGGAAAACGATTATCAGTTGGCTGAAAATTTCCCTAATAGCTTCATTATCTATCAACCTAAGGATATTGTTTCAGGAGACTTCTATTGGTTCAGAAAAACCGAAAATTCACTCTTTGTTGGGGCAGCCGATGGTACCGGCCATGGAGTACCCGGTGCGTTTATGAGCATCGTAGGTCACAATGCTTTGGAACAGGCTATAAATCAGAACCCTCATGCTTCGCCCAATAAAATCCTAGAACACGTAGACGAACTGATATTCAACACTATGCAAAGCTCAAGTTCTAGCGAGCATCAGAAAGATGGGATTGATATGGCACTTTGCAAGATTTCTCTACATCACCACATGTTCGAATATGCAGGAGCTATGCGCCCGCTCATCATTGTTCGCGATGGTGCTGAGGAATACGAACGCGTTTTGCCAGACCGAACTGGACTTGGAACCAAAAGCCCAGCCCATAAGTTCACAAACCATACAGTAACAATAAACCCCAAAGACCGTGTCTTTATTTTCTCCGATGGATACGCCGATCAGTTCGGAGGCCCCAAGGGACGTAAGTTTATGACCAAGCGCTTTTTCGATCTACTAAGAAAATCGTCAGAACATCCGATCGAAGAACAACGGACTGTTCTACTTCGCGAACTGATTACCTGGACAGGTATGCAAGAGCAGATAGACGACATCCTTATCATTGGTGTTGAGTTTGATTGATTTCCAAAAGTTCTTCAACAAGGAATGAACTTTTGGAAAGAAAACCCTAAAACAGCCATCAGGCGCAAGACAATTCACTACTCATAATTCCACTACAACGTCTCCTGCCAAACAAAATAGGCTGTAGGAAAACTAACTTCTGGAACTTCATCTTTAAAAATCCCAAACACACTCGATCCACTTCCCGACATCGATGCATAACAAGCTCCAGCCTCATACAGTACCCTCTTAATATCTGCTATTTCTGGGTACTTCTCAAAAACAGACACCTCAAAATCGTTCTCCATTACACCTTTCCAACTCTCAATTGGTTGCCTAATGATCTCTTTAAGCGAAACAGTTGGCTTTTTAGGGCTTATTTTTCCATATGCATCCTTTGTTGGGACATGCACATTTGGCTTTATCAACAATAGTTGATAACCTGACATCGAGAGTTCCACTTCCGCGAACTTATCCCCTTTTCCTGTTGCAAAAACAGGTTTATTTTCTACAAAAAAAGCACAATCACTACCCAACTGTCGGGCATAATCCTGAAGCTGATCCAACGATAAAGCCAAGTTAAACTCATCGCTCAACATCTTTAACATATAAGCAGCATCAGAAGAACCACCTCCAAGTCCAGCACCAAAAGGAATTTTTTTATGAAGATGAATACCTAGCGAAGGAATATCAAAATCATTCTGAAGAAGGGAGTATGCTTTTAACACAAGATTGTCTTCTGGACGGCCATCAATCGCAATTCCAGAATTTTGAAAATCCATAGCGGGAGCAACAACAAACTCAAGCGTATCGCAAAGGCCAAGTGGATAAAAAACTGTTTCTAAATTATGAAATCCATCTGGGCGTTTCTCAATTACGTTAAGCCCCAGATTTATTTTAGCATTGGGAAATGTAAGCATCTTCTTCGTTTTTTGAACCTGCAATGTAATGCGAATTATGCCTTTTGCCAAAAACACCAAGCTATGCCATAAAGAGCACAATAAGGAGGAATTGTTGTTGTATCACAGCACTTTTTTCAGCTTAAAACGGAACGAGTGTGTTTTTCCCTCTCGGTTCACACTAATGTTTACATAACGGTTACTTTCTTCAGAAAGCAAACTCTGTATTTCCTGAAGTTTATATTCAAAAGCCCACTTCGAGTTGATATAAAGAATTTCATCACCGGGCTTCAGTCCCACTTCCGATGCCGGTGACCCCTGCCGCACATCAGCAATCACATAAACAGGCGTTCCCGGGTATGGAGTTGTAAGTTCAATACCACTTACATTGAACTTAAACGGCCGCTTCATTCTATAGCTAGAACGCAACGTAATCTGTGATTTCGGGTAATTAAAAATCACCTTAAAGCGCCTCAGCACCTCACCTCCAATACTGCCATTTCTCAATTTATAACTCAGCGCAATAGACAGATCGCTTGAATCTGGAAACGAAGCAATAGGCTCTTTCAGCTTAAAATCTCCCAAAACAATAGAACTAATCCGTGCCTTATAACCATAAACCTCCCCACTGAGACCATGCCCCAGATATGTCCGAATATTAGGTTCCGGAACCTGAGTATTCCCCATCGACTCCTTGAAAATCCAGATTGCATCACTCGATCCCGTATCAATAAGCATATGCATTGGTAGAATTTCCCCGGTATCGCACATCATCACATTCAAGTTTACATAGGGCTTAAACCGATGCCATATCAAGGGGAAATTCTTGTATTTTTCGCTTTTCTTATATTTATAGGTATCAGGACGGTAAATCTTCAGCCGTTTAGTACTGTAATTGATTTCCACAACATGATCCTTAAAAAGGTCGTACCCAATAATGCCATGAATCTTCATCCCCAACTTCTCAGAAAGGTGAAAAATATTATCCATCAAAATCACAACATCCTGTTTATAGCCTGTCAGAGAACCAATACTAATTGTATTATCTCTAGCGGACAGAGCTGTTATCGTCTTGTCTCCCCCCAGGCCTTTCAACTGAATTTCATCCGCAGCATTCAATGTCAACGAATCACCATAACTCAGTTCGGTCAACAAGGTCGCCTTCAACCCCGTATCAACAATAAAATTCAATGGTGAAGAGTTATTGATTTGCAATTTTATAATAATGAGGTTGTTTACAAGGCGAAAAGGAATAATAGTTCTTGTCTTACGCTTGCTATTGAAAGCCCAATAGCTCTGGGCTGATGCTTCCGAAAGAAAACACAGGAAAAAAAAACAAAAGATCAGGCATACAGAAATACGTCTCATTCACAGGATTTTACAAAACACTTAAAAACAAAAGCATTTACCAATTTAGATTTTCAAAATGCGTATTTCAAGATGACAGGTAAGGGCATGCTCCTATTCAATTGCATTTTTCTAAAAAACGTAATCCACCAACTAAGTTTTGATGTTGCTCTGTTTAAAAATATTAAATTCCTGTGGGTTAAGCAATAAGTACAAGATCAAAAAGCATCCAGTACATCCTCTACTTCGTTACTTTCTACCGCTGGCCTGTGGGATTTCCGCACCATTGCGGCTAGTCTAGAACAGGAATCCACCCTACAACAATCCTTTTGCAGAAAAAGCCAGTTGTAGCTGAGCAAAAAAGCAGAATACAACACTGGAACAGTTTCTCTCTTTATTACTTGCAAGTATAGCTCAACCGAAATTTTTCTTTCTTCCCCGATCTGTATGTTTTTACAATTTCTGTAGGATAACCTTCATTATTATAAGAATATTCAATCAAATAACTATCTTTTTTGTCTTCTCGTTCAAAACGGTCGAGTTCCTGTTTAGAAACCACGTTGTTCTTCGAGAAATATTTCACACCATCACCATCTACTCCCAAAGGCTTTTTGTTGGTATCGTAAGTATAAGTCCGGCTCTTGTGCAGATCCAACTCTTCTCCTTCTTTCTTGAAAGTTCTGCTCTTTACAATATTCCCATCTTTCCACGTAAACTTTGTTACACGGTTTCTGTACAACCCCTTCTTATTCCTCTTTCGGCTGCTCCGTTCAATCATCTGTGCTTTTTTGTAGGTGAACATAATCTCTTCCTGAACAACATCTTTCTTCTTTACAACAATTTTTATACGCCGCCCTTTTTTATCGTATTCATAAACTGTAGTGCTTTTCACATTGCCCGATTTATCGATGCGCTCTTTTAAACTTAAGTGCCCCTTGCTATTGTAACTGTAGCGATCAAACCCCTTAGGTTCTCCTTTCTTGAAATTCTCAGTTTTCAGAAGTTGTCCTGTAGGGAGATAGCTATTTCTTTCGATCAAGATATCGCCTTTATGAATCTCATTCACAATACATTGACCAAATAAACATCCAGAGCTAAAAACGAATAGAAATAAAACGATAACGAATTTTGTGTCTGCCTTCACTTTTTCAAATTTTAGTTAAGCACTTGGTTTAAGCATTTTCTGCGATAAAGAGATAGTCCCCCACCCCTCTGTATATTTAGATTACTGATATTATTAGCACTTTTCAACTCACCCCAATACAGAAAAACAACACAATACCAATCTCAGCAAATAGCATCATGCATCTAAATACCACTTCAATAAACATATTAAAATAAACCGAAGCTAAAGGTTAGGTCATCTTTAATGAAAACAAAAATCTATTGAAAACACTCCTGTTCAGGGCTATTGGTTCATTTAGCTAAATTACAAATTAATACTTCCCACATCCAGAGCTACAGCCCCCTAAACAATGGAATACACGGCATCTAATCTTCTTCTTTAAAAAAGAAAAACCCATAAACATATCATTATCAACAGCATAATAACAAATGTGATTTTTTCTTTATTTTTTTGAGGAAAAAGGTAGGGTAAAGCAATTTATGCTCGGTACATAAGCAAACGAACGAAAAACAAACAAAACGAATCATTAACATTTAAACTCTAAAACAATGAAAAATCTAGGTAAAAAACTAAGTACACTTGTAGGATTATTAGCTATCGTAGTTGGAACATCTTTCGCTCAAGAAGTAGAACAACCTGCACCAGAAAAACCAGAACACGTAAAACTGACCGACGAACAAAAAGAAATGCGACAAGGCATTAGAGAAGCTGAAAAAACACACCGTGAATCAATGAAGGCTACTTTCTCAGAAGAACAACTTGCCATTATTGAAAACGCAGAAATGACCCGCGAAGAAAAAAGAGAAGCCCTAAAAGCAACTTTCACAGAAGAGCAACTGACAATGGTAAAAGCTCACCGCGAATCTCACAAAGCCGCCCGCAAAGAGTTTAGGGAAACATTAACTGAAGAGCAAAAAGCCCAGATACGCGCCAACAGAAGCGAAGACCATAAAGAGAAAAGAGAAAAGCGTCGCGAGCGTCGTGAAGAACGCAGAAACAACCGCGAGAACAAAGGTGGTAAAAATAACAATGGCTGATAAGAGCACAGCTCTATCCATCATAACCAGCACTGTTCTGCTTTTCAATGCTGTAACAAAACCAAAGTGACGTTTATAATTACCCCCCTATTTTACTTGTAGAACTGTTTAGTGATTTATGTTGGGCAAGGCCTCTTGCATATGAGCTGAGGCCTTGTTTTAAAAAAGGAAGAGTCATGAGAAAGTGGATAATATGCATTGGGATTATTCTTGGTATACTGAAAACAGGGAAATCACAGACCGCAAGACTAGATTCATTAATCAACGATGTAATGTTCGGTGACGATCTACTAGAGGAACTGTTCAAGCCCAAAACAAATTATCACTTTTTATACGCACGCACCAATGTCGATACCAAAACCTTTTATGCAGGAAGGGAAATAAACGATAATATGACTAATGCCACTGCGCAGGTTATGTATTTCAATTCAAAAGGACTTTATGCCAGCGTTGCAGGATATTGGTACAGCAACTCAGACCCAAATTACAGCATGACGTTAGCTTCGTTGGGCTACAGCAATAGTTTCAAGTTTTATAAAAACTTACGTTATCGTGCTTCTTACGATCATTTTTTCTACAACCTTACAGGAACGGATTTTTCTCCCAGCTATTTTGGTAGCGTAAACCTCGGGACTTCTTTTCGTTACAAATGGGCAGGTGCCAGTGTAGATGCATCTATGTTGGTGGGTGACGAATTCAAAACAACTTATTCAGCGTCTATTTTCACCAAATTTGTTCTGCTGAAAATGGGAAAACGGGGCAAACTCACAGCAAGACCAAGAGTGAACTTTTATATAGGTGTGGAAGATATTGAAAATATCATTTACACAGATGTAGACAATATAGAATTCACATACCAGCAGCAAACAGGTCTCATGAACACTCAATTAATGCTACCACTGGATCTTACTCTAGGTAACTTTGATTTCTCTGCGGCTATTCGCTACAATATGCCCAGATCACTCGATCCTGCCTATGAATACAACAACACCATTTTTTATTCAATATCGGCAGGCTACTTCTTTGCCTTCAACTAGGCCAACAAACTTTCCAAGGAGTTTACAAACTCAAAGGACTCCTTGGAAGGTTTTAGGTTTTCAATAGATTGGGTTTTTTAAGTAAAGTGCACCTACTTGCACATTGTAGGGGTGGTTATAGCGATAACCATCCCTACGCTTTTCTCTCTCTGATACGATTTCGAACTTGAACTCACTGGAATAAAGCTTCAGTAATATATATTCCCCTCCTCTCCGAAGAGAGAGCTGAACACTGTTCTCTCTTTACTTTTTGAAAAACACTATAAAATCCTCCCTACAACCCAGCAGTTATCTTCCAGTAATTTATATCTCGTTATTTTAATTCCTCTAAGCAACAGAAAACAAAAAACCCCTTCAGCAATTGCCAAAGGGGCGTATATCATATCTTTTAAAGATAATTATTCTGCAGGAATAACTTTAATTTTAACTGTTTCCTGAGATTGATTTTTCGATTTGTCTTCAGCTCTAACCGTAATAAGGTACGTTCCTACTCTAGCTTGATCTTTCACTTTAACAGTAGGTGTTTTTTCAGCAGTAAGTCCAGAAAGGTCTTCCTTAGTATCTTCGAACTTAACTACCCATTCCTGAGTATTTTTCTTCGCTGGTTGCTCATCTGTAATTGTAATAGAATAATCCCACCAAGCAAGCTCTTTGTCGTCAGTGATGTTAACTTTTAATTGAAACTCAGCACCATCTTTAAATGAAGCATCCGCTTCTGGAGAAGAGATAACAATTACAGGCTTAGTCTCATCTTTAGCTTCTTTGTCATCCTCTTTGCAGGCTACGAAACCCATTGCAATAATCAAGGCCACGAATAAAACGCTAAACTTTTTCATACGAAATAAATGTTTAAATAATTAATAATTAAAATATAGGTCACACAATATTTTTGTCCGTATAGGATTTTCATTTTATTTCGGCCAATCCAACATTCAATTATATTTTGGCCACAATTTACAAAACAATCTCTACTTTGCTTTCATAGTAGACGTACGAACGCCTGTATAGTTGCTTTATTCGGGTCGAAATGTTCTATCTTCATCCATTTCGATCCAAACTGAAGCACTTAAACGATTATTCTACAACGATTAAGCTATAATTCTTCTTCCCTTTTCTAACAAGTAGGTAACGCCCCTGAATTAGGTGGCTTTCATCCACTGCTGCATTTGCATCAGCAATTTTCTCTTGGTTCAGGTAAATGCCTCCGCCTTTAACCGTTCTCCTGAAATCACCTTTCGAAGGGAATACCTGAGTCTTTTCGGCAAGTAGGTCGGTAATGTTCAATTCGCTGCTTTTTAATTCCTCTATGCTGACATTGAATTGAGGAACACCATCGAAAATATCCAAGAATGTTGTTTCGTCCAGTTGTTCCAATTGTTCTTTTGTGCCTTTGCCAAAAAGAATAGCTGATGCTTCTACGGCCGATTCGTAGGCCTCTTTAGAATGCACCATTGTTGTTATCTCTTTAGCTAACGTTTTTTGAAGCATTCTCGTATGTGGAGCCTCACGATGTTCTGCAATTAATTGCTCAATCTCTGCACGTTCGAGCATTGTAAAAACTTTGATGTACTTTTCTGCATCATCATCGGAAACGTTCAGCCAAAATTGGTAGAACTTGTATGGAGATGTTTTCTCTGGGTCGAGCCATATGTTGCCCGATTCTGTTTTTCCGAACTTACCTCCATCCGATTTTGTAACCAATGGTATAGTTAGGGCAAAAGCATCGCCTCCTGAAATCCTGCGGATCATTTCGGTTCCGGTTGTGATATTACCCCACTGATCCGAACCGCCCATCTGCACCTTACAGTTCATATTCTGGTTCAGCCAAAGAAAATCGTATCCCTGAACAAGCTGATAAGAAAATTCAGTAAAAGACATTCCCACTTTCGATTCCGAAGCAAGGCGTTTCTTAACTGAATCTTTTGCCATCATGTAGTTTACTGTGATATGCTTGCCGACATCGCGAATGAATTCGAGAAAAGAGAAACTCTTCATCCAGTCGTAGTTGTTTACGATTTCGGCTTTGTTTTCACCTTTTTCGAAATCGAGAAACCTCATTAACTGTTGTTTAATGCCGTTTAGGTTTTTCTCAAGAGTAGCCTCGTCGAGCAGATTGCGCTCTTGAGATTTTCCAGATGGGTCTCCGATCATTCCTGTAGCGCCACCAATTAGCGCAAGTGGTTTGTGGCCAGCCATCTGAAAACGCTTCAGTAACATAATCTGCGAAAAAGAACCCACGTGTAGAGAGTCGGCCGTGGGATCGAAACCGATATATGCTGTGGTCATTTCTTTCTTAAGCTGTTCTTCTGTTCCAGGCATCATGTCGTGGAGCAGGCCACGCCATTTCAGTTCTTCTACAAAATCAATCATAATAATATCGTTGTCCGCCGCTGGTTTGTATCAGTTGGCGTTTATTTATCAATTACTTTCTTTGTTTGGTCTTTTTCTTTTAGGTCGTCCTTCACCTTTTCTTCGTCTACCTCACCTACGTAATCAAGTGCAGGGAATAGGCTCGTCATCATATAACCTACTGGCTTGAATAAGAAAGAATACTGGTGTTCCCGTTTGGGGATCACCTTAAAATTATAATCGGCAGCTTTCAACATTACTGTTACAACGCCTACAATTAATAACGTATGTAGAACACCAAAAACCGCCCCTAATATTTGGCTGGTTTTATTCTTCTCTAAATCTGCAACCTGTTTCCCTACGGTCGACTTTACAATAGTAGACAGATACAACAGTCCACCAAAAAGAACCGAGAACATAATTACAGGAAGATAACTGAAATCTTTTCCTTCTGCACGGTCAGACAAAGCATTTGCTGTGCCATCAGAAATCCGGCTTGCCAAATATATGCCCACAATAAGGGTTGCAAACGAAAACGATTCAATTAAAGCTCCCTTTGTAAAGCCCCGCCAGCCTGAAAAGCCGAGAACTCCAAGAATTAAAATATCAATAACACTTACTCCCACTCTTTTATAGCTGTTTGGTTAGCTTATGCGATTAGCAGCGTAAAAATAGATTTTTTTTTGTTTCGAGCTAACGGGTTTTACCCGCTTTTTTAACTGAAGAATGCTGAGGGTTGAGTTTTTTGAAGAAAAATAGCTATATAAAAAAGCCCAAACCTATATCGGGCATAGGCTTGGGCAAAATTATATAAGCACAGTTAAATCGCGACTAAAAACTGCACTTATTAGTTAGGGTTACTTACGTATTTGATAGCTTTAATATCGTTTGCAGTAAATCCACTACCCCAAGTTCTTCCACACTGAGATTTGTTGAAGATAGAACCTTCGTCTGTGCTGTCTGTTCCACTGATGGTAACAGCTGAGATAGTTTCATTAGGATGCTCTTCTGAGTGTTGAGCATTTTGTGGCTCTGCTCCGAACCATAAAAATGTTGGTCTGTCCCAATCTGTGTGTCTTAGGCCAATGCAGTGTCCAATTTCGTGTGTCAACAGATAAGTCATATGAGCAAAAGAAGTTGGAGAAGAACTGAAACCTAACAAGTTATCCTCGTAAACATAAATTGTATGACCAATGTTGCCGTTTATTGGGAAAGTAGCCATAGCACAAACATTAGAATTGCTGTGCGTACCTTTTTTGATTACTAGATCTGCTGCTGCTGCACTGCTTGCTTTCACGAATGTGAAGTCTGATCCTGTTCCGTTGTAGTAGCTAATTACCTGCTCCAATTCATCCTCTAGTCTTAGTGTTCCGAATGAATTATCATCTAGGAAAACCTTGATTTCTCTGTTTTCAGCACTGATAAGAAAACGGCTACCAACGTGTGCCTGTTTTTTTCCATTATCAGTTAGTGAGCTTTTAGAGATGATCATGTCGCCTTCTACAATGAAATGATCATCGAACTCTTGGATATCTTTAGCATCGAATCCCATGCTAACAAGAGTTTCTACACCTTCATTTTCTGGTGCTTTAGGTTCTGTTTTGTCACTCTGCTCACAGCTAAATAAAAACAACACTGCCGATAGCAATGATACACGAAATAGATTTTTCATGGTTAAGTTAAATTAAAAAGTATAGTTAAAATTAGGATTAGGTATAAAATAAATCTATTCAAATTCAGCAAATGGAGATTCCTGCTCGAAAACTGATTTTTTGTGCTATTTTTTTAAAAAAAACACAAAAAAAAACATATAGAACAATTTAGAACATTCCAAATCGGACTAACAATACAAAACATATCTCTCTAAGGGTAGAATTAACTCTACTCTCAAAAAACAGAACAAAACAAATCGCTGATAAACAGTATATTATCAATACTTTTAAACTATTGATAATTACAAACTAAGCCAAAATGCATCAATATAATGACACTTTAACAAAGTAATCTTGCTGTCTAAATACTTATGTTTTAAATAAAAATCTATTAGGTTTTGGTTAACGACTGCTAATATGATATTTTTTTTCATTATTTGATAATCATACACAAAATAAGTATTACTTTTTTTCTTGTTTTTTTGGATCAGCTCTTTACAAACGAGAAGATATTCAGAAATATTAAGCTAATTATCAATACAATAAAGAGATATTAAACCCTAACTTTAATGTGTAATTTTTATGCTCTTATATAAGCTTAATTAGCTCTAAATAGAAATGATATGACCATTATAGATAGCACTCTGCTTTAACATATTGCTTTATCTCTAAATTTCAACACATTGAAGATAGGCCACGATTGTAAGTAATACTCACGTCATTTCACATATAAAAACGGGCATTTAAAATTATATTTAACACCTTTTTTAGATCCAACACACCTAAAACAAGGGGGTGCAGTTGAAAAAAATGACATTTCAAAACCCCACAACTGTCGCATACACCTTCTCTTTTCTTGTCAGGAACAATCATAAAGACAGAAGAAATAGTATTTTTGATCATAATTAAAGATTAACAAATACTTTTTTCTTTTTTACACTGAACTATTTTCATTTATGTCTGTAATTTCTCACAACTCATAAATCATCTTTAAACAATAGCCCTTACTCAACCTTATTCCTAAAATCTTATTTAATCCTGACGAGATTTAGATAAGGCCAAAAGAAACATTGTAAAAAAACAGAATAGAATACAGATGAAATCGAAACATAAGCATACAGTGCTATTTATTTGAAAAGTCGTTATGCTAATCTTCATATTTTGACAACACTTAAAAATGTATTTAATATTTATTAGCACACCTACTTGTGATTGAAGATTTCAAAGTCTTTTTTTTGTGAAGAGTTTTGTATCCTTGTAAAAATGTATAATGCATGACACCGATCTTTGTATTCTCCGTTATAGCAGGCTACTTTTCCCTGCTTATGCTTATTGCTTATTTTACGTCACAAAACACAAGCAACTCTGCTTTTTTCTCTGGCAGTAAGGCATCGCCATGGTATGTGGTTGCCTTTGGTATGATCGGGGCTTCTCTTTCTGGGGTAACTTTTATTTCTGTACCCGGCTGGGTGCAAGCACAAGGGTTCTCGTACCTGCAAATGGTGCTCGGATATCTGGTTGGATATTTTGTGATAGCAACTATTCTTATCCCTTTGTATTATCGACTAAATCTCACCTCGATATATACTTATCTCAATCAACGTTTCGGGATATGGGCTTATCGCACCGGATCTGCTTTTTTTCTACTCTCAAGAACTATTGGTGCATCTTTTCGCTTATACCTCGTAGCAACAGTTCTTCAACTTGCATTTTTCAATGCTTTTCAGATACCGTTCTGGGTTACTGTTCTGGTTACGATCGGGCTTATCTGGGTATATACTTTTAGGGCCGGCATAAAAACAATTGTATGGACAGATACTTTACAAACCTTTTTCATGTTAATGGCAGTAGCTGTTACAATCTATATTGTGAAAGACAGTCTGCAGATGAACTTTCTGAAAATGTCCGAAACTCTTTTTAAGCATCCATATACAGACACCTTCACTTGGGACTGGCGGAGCGGACGTTTCTTCCTGAAGCAATTTCTTGCTGGTGCTTTCATTGCAATTGTTATGACAGGACTGGATCAGGACATGATGCAGAAGAACTTGACCTGCCGAAATATTTTCGATGCACAAAAGAATATGTTCTGGCTAAGTATTGCGCTTGTTCCTGTTAACCTACTGTTTCTGTCTCTTGGAGTTCTGCTTTATATTTACGCAGAAACAAACGGCATTGCACTCCCTGCGAAAGCCGACGAATTATTTCCAATGTTGGCTATGAACCATTTGGGAACATTTGCTGGCGCTGTCTTTCTTCTTGGGGTGATTGCTGCTGCTTTTTCCAGTGCCGACTCTGCTCTTACATCGCTTACAACAGCCTTTTCTGTCGATTTCCTTGGCATGAAGGCCTCTAGTGATATAACAAACAACCGCACCCGTTTGTTTGTTCACGTAGGTTTTTCCGCCATGCTGTTTTTAGTAATCTTGCTCTTCAGGTCGCTTAACGACGACAGCGTTATCTCTGCTGTTTTCACAGCTGCTGGCTACACCTACGGCCCCTTATTGGGACTATACAGCTTTGGGCTCTTCACCAAACGAAAGGTACTGGACAAACTGGTTCTTCCTGTTGCACTTATTTCTCCGATACTGACGTATGTACTTGCCACAAAATCTCCTATATGGTTCAATGGTTATAAGATGAGTTATGAGCTATTGATTTTTAATGGATTATTTACTTTTTTTGGTTTATTATTGATTTCAAAAAGAACATACAATGCTACCACATAAACTCCTCCTTATTGTATTGTTGATTCTATCTGCCTCAAAAATTTTTTCGCAGCAACCTGCGGCTAATTTACCTGAAACATACCTACCGCTTCTCAAAGGGAAAACTGTAGGGTTAATTGTGAATCAATCTTCTAGCGTGGACTCCACCCATTTGGTAGACTTTCTGCTATCGAAAAACATAGAGGTGAAAGCTATTTTCGCCCCAGAACATGGCTTCAGAGGCAAGGCAGACAGAGGAGCCCTTATAAAAAACAGCAAGGACACGAAAACGGGACTTCCGATCGTATCGTTGCATGGAAAAAATAAGAAGCCTCAAAAGGCACAACTGAAAGGGATAGATATACTGGTTTTTGACATACAGGATGTTGGCGTGCGTTTTTTTACATACATCAGCACAATGCATTACGCGATGGAAGCTGCGGCTGAAAACAAAATAGAATTTCTGGTTCTCGACCGTCCAAATCCTCTTGGAGATTATATTGCAGGACCGGTGTTGAAAAAAAAGTTTCGCTCGTTTGTTGGAATGCACCCAATACCAATTGTTCACGGATTGACTGTTGGCGAACTGGCTTTAATGATAAAAGGAGAAAAATGGATTAACAATGCTGACAGTCTTAAGCTTAAAATCGCGAAATGCATCGATTATACTCATACTTCACGTTATACACTGCCAATAAAACCATCGCCAAACCTTCCAAACATGACTGCCATTCGGCTTTATCCATCGCTATGCCTATTTGAAGCTACAAAAGTGAGTGTAGGAAGAGGAACTACTGCCCCATTCCAACAAGTAGGTTTCCCGAATTCAAAATTTGGCAAACACCAGTTTGTTCCAAAAGACATTCCTGGTATGCAGATAAATCCTATACAAGAAGGAAAAGCCTGTTTTGGCCTCGACTTAAAAGACACTGATCCTTGGAAACATAAGTTTACCCTGAAATATATTCTTTTATTCAGAAAGAACTGGAATGTAGAGACATCATTTGTCAATAAACCAAAATGGTTTAACTTGCTGGCTGGAACAGATAAACTTTTAATACAACTGAATCAGGGGCTTAATGAAGAACAAATTGTGCAGACTTGGCATATGGAACTAGCTGAATATAAGATAAAACGTAAAAAATACCTGTTGTATCAGGATTTTGAATAACCCCCTCCCCCTTTGCCTTGTACTACTTTTATATCAGCGACATACAAACCTCAAACAAGCTAAACTGCACCCTTTTGTTGAAACATAGTAGCAGCTTTTTCAGTAAAAACAAGTATGAACAAAATCAGGGTAACAGATTTCATTGTGAAGTGTCTCAATGAAATGGAAGGTGTTGATTATATTTTTGGCATTACAGGGAAATCAATTTCAGCAATGGTGGACGCTTGTTGGAATATTGAAAATGTCAAATTTATAACTGCTAGACATGAAGCAGGAGCGTCCTATATGGCATATGGCTATGCACAATCTACAGGAAAGATTGGCGTATGTCTTGGAACCTCGGGAGGTGGAGCCACAAACATGCTTACAGGCATTGCTACGGCCTACATGAACTCGGTGCCGATGATAGCCTTTTCCGGCCAAGTACCAATTGCAAACTTTGGCAAGGGGGCTTTTCAGGAATCTACAGGTATTGGAAGAACCATCAATGTGGTGGATATTTTCAAACCTATGACCAAGGCCAGCTTTTCGATTGAACATCCATCTCTTGTTCCCAAGCTGCTATCGTATGCTATCAGAGAAGCCTTCTCTGGGCGGCCTGGCCCAGTACACATTAGTCTGCCTATAGATGTACAGCTAGCAGAAATCGACGAGCAGGAGATCCAGATTTTCAAACCTACTTTCGCAACACCCCTGCCATTAATCGACAAGGGGGAATTCGAAAAGGGTATTAATTTGATTAAAGCATCGAAACAACCTGTACTGTTTGTTGGATGGGGAACCTCTGTATCCAATGCTGCTGCTGAAGTATTGGAATTTGCCGAGCGACTGGATATTCCATTTATGACTACCCCCCAAGCGAAAGGTGTAATGCCTGCCGACCATCCTCTGTATTTAGGTGTGATGGGACTGGGAGGCCACGACACTACGATTGACTATCTTACACATTCAGATTTGCTAATCGCCGTAGGAACCTCATTTAATGAATTTGGCACACTCAATTGGGACAAAAGTTTGAAGATAGTTGACAAAGTCATTCAAATAGATATTGATGCAACGGAAATTGGTAAAAACATAACTGTAGATGTAGGAATGGTAGGAGATGCAAAAGCTATTTTTGCATTACTGAACAGAAAAATCAGCACTAGACATGCTAAGGTTTTAAATTCCAATTTCTTCGAAATTAAGGATAAACCGCACTTTGATGAACATGCTAAAATGCATGACCTGAGTATTCCTATAAAGCCGCAACGTCTTCTTCACGAAATAAGAGAATGTACACCTGCCGATACTATTTTTCTAGCCGATTCAGGTTCTCACTGTAGCTGGGCTTTGAATTACTTAGACATTTACAAAGGCGGACATTTCTACGCTGCATTTGGCCTTGGCGCTATGGGAATCACCGTAGCATCGTCTATGGGAATAAAACTAGCCAAACCCAAACAACCTGTTGTTGCAATTGTTGGAGATGGCACACTGGCAATGCACGGTACAGAGCTTGCTGTTGCGAAACAGTTCGGTATTGCCGTTATATGGATAGTAATGAACGACAGTATGTATGCAATGCCGGCTCAAGGTTCTATGCGCATGTACGGCCGCAAAGCTGGTACGGAACTTTCCGATGTGAATTTTGCACGGATGGCAGAGTCATTAGGCATTTCTGGTTATATAATCGATTCGCCAAACAAAATTGGAGATATTATACAACATCATATCGAAATCAACGAACCAGCAGTAATCGACGTGCGAATAGATAAAACCGAAGTTCCTTCGGTAGGTGCACGTTTAAACTACGGTAAATCAAAAAAGGAATGGAAAACCATGAAGACTACTCGGTAATAAAACAAGTCGCTGTTGGCAAAAACAGCGACTTGTTTTTACCCGATGAAGAACAGAAAGAGATCAATAAGAAACTTTATAAAAAGCTAGCAGTTTTACTACGGGAATTTAGGCAGGATAAAATACGCCCTAAATCGATGTTGCTGGTTGACAAAATGTTTGATGACACTCATTCCGTTTTTATAAAAGCCTTAAAAGAACGAAGAGAGAAAGGTGGACATGTGATCAGTCTCTTTTGCCACGCTGTTCCGCCCGAAGTATTTTATGCTGCACCAGACACCTTTCCTGTAAACACGTGCATGGGAGCCAGTGAACTGGAAGTCCATGCAACCGATCAGATGCAGGATTCATGCTCTCTGAGCCGTTCACTCACCGGCTTTTTAAATTCAGGCATGTGCGTATTTATGAATGTTGCAGACTATGCAATCAACATCAACGCATGTCATTCTTTTAAGCGGCTTCCGAACGCTGTCAGCCCAAAAGTTACGCTTAACATCAAAAATATAGAAAAAGATGAAGAAGTACGAAGCAGCGAACTGCTAACGGCATTAAAAGAAATTTCCTCTGGAGAACTCGATCGGGACCGTTTTCTGAAATACAGCCAGATGTATCTAAAAATAAGATCGCTCTACAAAGACATCAGCAGCTTTAGAAAAGCAGCCAATCCTCCTGTATCCGGGAAGGACATCATGTGGATGCAACAGATGTATCTTGCAAGTTCGCCAGAAACCCTATTGCCAACATTGGAAAAAATAAAAGCAGAACTGGCCGAGAAGTTAAAAAACAATATCGGTAATGATCCTTCGGGAGAAAAGAAACGTGTACTTCTGATAAGCCCCCGTCATATGCCTCCATTTGCCCAAATTTATAGGTTGATTGAAAATTCAGGAGGAGTTATTGTAAGAGAATACATGTGCACAGGGATCGAAATAGGTGACTACGATTTCAGTACTGTAAAAAGTCTAGTAAAATCTGAGGGTATTACCGACAATGTCATAGACATAACCATGCAAAAAGCGAATACAACAGCTCTAGCATGCGAAACAAACTTTGATAAAGAACAACTGGAAGCAGACTTAAAAGCCTATTCCATTGATAAAGTTATTGTTGTTGCATTTAAAAAATGCCTATCTATGCTTGTTAAGAATAACAAGATTCAAAAACTGTTGGAAAGTAAAAATGTTGATTGCTTGAATTTCGACGCCAGCTATGATGAATCTTATATAAATGAAGGCTCACTGAAGAATCAAATAAAAAACTTTCTTCAGCGAGAATAAAAACAAGAAGAGAAAACTAAAAAACAGGGGAAGAATGAGCTTAAGGGAATTATAAATTATTAATTATGAGTTATGAATTTAGCGGAGCGGTCTTATGAAGACCATTGAAAATTAACTCTGCTGAATAATTGGCTTACGCCTGAAAACCAGCATAAAGCCAAATTATGATAGCTAATTATTAATTTTATAATGCCTAAATCTTTTTCATCCAGTCAAGGGCTTCTTCTTCTGTTTTTACAAACTTCACATCAACACCTTTTATCCCCATAATCGATTTACCAAAAAATCGCAGAGCAACTTGTAGTATTGCACTTTTGGGCATCACGAATGCACAGTGTACCAATTCTGAGCATGATGCAGCAAATTCATTGATCGATTGCGAAGCGTAATCCATATCCGATTTGTAAGGAGATTGTTGTTCGCTAACATCTATAATCACCTTATACACGTTATGCTCGCGTAACTTCCGATTGAAAAAGTCTATCCCATCCCTAAACTTTTCACTGTTCGCAAAGCCTTTCCATTTTTGATGAATGAAGCGATGTTCCTCATCGAAATTAATCCTTAAATATTCCTGTTCAAACAATACCATGTCTCTGAATAGTTACCCGTTAAAAGTAGAACAATCGTTTTACTTCTTGTTGTGAATTTCCCCTGATATACTGCTTTTGCTTACGAAGCTTTGAATGTTTTGTTTTCAACAGCACAATGAATATTGCACCTTAAATCAACAGCAAGGCATAATGATCCAAGAAAAACAACTCCGAATATACTTATTGTCAACCAACTACAACCATCTAGAAAGAAAACGGTCAAATAATTTGTGCAAGATTTGTTAAAGGTAAATATTGTCTGATAATGTGAAAGAACTCGAAACGAAATAAAAAAGCCAACCTACACCCAATTGTATGATCCTCCTTTAAACTTCGAATTTGACCTAAATCCAAAATGGAATTAACCACTAAAGCCTTCCCTTCAAAACATAAGGCTCAAATCGTTCAAAAATAAAATGTTCCCACACTTTTTCTACAATACCAGGTAAATCCTCGGTTAATTCCCCAGCACCATGAACATCCAATTGCAGGAAAGTAGAATCTGAACCAACCGGTCTGAACGTATAACTGCTAACAATCTGCACCGCCTTTCCAGAAAGTCCGAGTGGCCCGTCCATTCGTAGAAGCTTACCACGATCGGCATATATGACCGATGCATGTTTAACACCATTTCCTTCTTCGTCGAAAATCTCATAGAAACCTCCACCTGGCTTTGCTTCTATATAGAGTTTCAAGGGTTTCTCTGCGAAAGTGTGATCCCACCAAGGACTAACATCGCCAGTAATAGCATCGTAAATGGCCTCAGGATGACCCGGTAGCGTTACTCGCTTCTGAAAACTGAACGTTCTATAGTCTAGCTGCTTTGATGGTGTTGTCTCCTTATCTGGCTGAGATGAATTGCATGCCATCAATAATGAAACTACGAAAAAGTAAAGCTTTGTATTCATCTTTAAAATTGTTATCGAAAACAAACGGAACATCCCTGGACAAATTTAATGTGGTATCCCAAGGATGAAAAAGGATTCAAAAAGTGTCAAAAACGGCCGTGTTTGGCAACATAAGTAGTAAACCTCATCGACATGAACAGGTGATTGTACAAGGTGCGGAACAGCCCATAATTCTTGCGCATTACTTTGAAGCGTTCTCTCAGACCTGCTTTTATGTTCTGCTTCGTCATGCCACCGTCCATGAATTTTGCAAGAATAAAGGAAGTGTTTTTAATGCGCTTGGCATTCTTCATTACACGGAGCATCCAATCATAATCGGCAGAAAAGCGATAATCTGTATTGTAGTTAAAAGCCAGCTTAGCACTTACAATAAAGGCTTGATGACTGACCAGCATACCATATTTTAGGCTCGACCAAGTAAGCTCTTCTGGAGCTTTCAAACGGCGCATCCCTATTTCATTTGCCTGCTCGTCGATGATCATTGTCTCCCCATAGTATACATCCGATGGCTTTTCTCCTGTACGAAATATTTCTGTGAGAGTGTCAAGATCATAAATTTCATCGCCAGCATTCATGAACCAAACATAATCTCCCGTCCCAAGTGTTAATGCCTTATTCATAGCATGGTAAAGGCCATTGTCTGCCTCACTTACCCAATAATCGATGTAGTCGTTGTATTTCCATAATATATCGGCAGTTCCGTCCGACGATCCTCCATCTACAACGATATATTCTGTATTTGGATACGATTGATTAATTACACTCTGGATAGTTCGTTCTATAAACTTTGCGGCATTAAAAACTACCGTAATAATTGTTATTTTAGGTAGATCTGTATCGATTGCCACATCAACAAAATCAGGTAGGGTTCTTAGGCCGCCTTCCTGTTTCATTAAATGGGGTTTTTGTAGTGTAGACATATTCTATAAGTTGATGTTGTAATACAAAGGGCACTTTCAGGGCTGTCACCTTTATTATACTCAACAAAAGTAAATTCTATGATTTTTTTGCAAACCCAGAAAAGCATCAAGGTCGCAGACCCGCTTAATTTTAAAAACTTAATCTGAATAGGAAAACTTTATGCCCAAAAAAGTTGACCCGAATATTACGATCTAGGGGAACACCCCCTATTGAGCTTTTAAACTCGCTCTTGAAAATGAATACATTAAAGGTAAGGATTTATTTGAGCGGATTCACTACTCTCTATAGGCCAACAAATTGGCGGCATAACTCATAATGGCTGACTAACTATAATAACCTAAAGACACCCTCTTCCTTGATTATGCCCATAGTTTTCGGGGATTGGACAAAAAAGCAAAGGCAAAGTACTGGTGCACTTTGCCTCTATTGAAGAACTTTGAATATCTTTAGCTAATTGAGTTCAAAAACCTCACCATATCGTCTAGGCTTTCGAACCATTGTCCGCCATTATTTTCCACCATACGTCCAACTGCCCTTAGCGATTTGCCTTGTGCTTTTGTAAACTCATGCCCTTCATCTTTTAGCAGCATGCAATAAATAGTTTTCTTCGGACGCTTATTCGAATCGTCAACAACTTCGGCAATAGAATATACTCCTGTCATTTTGGGGGTTAGCACATATACGCAAAAATCGCAGTGCTCTCTCTCATACAATTCTTTCTGATAAGCCTGTTCGTTCCAATCTTCTACTACAGGATTAAAGTAGTCGATTGCCAGTTTTGGGATCACATAATCACGCCAGAGCGATCCGTTAACCGTCCCCCCTAAAAATACTCTTGGCATAATATTTTGCTCTAAAATTAATTCCATGGCGGTTAATTGCGCTTCATTTTTAAATCTCCAGATTGCGGTTGCTGTTGTTGTTCATCCTGCTGTTTGTTTTTTTGCTTCCAGCGTTGAACATCGTTGCTTAAGATCGATTCTACTTTGTCGACAAATCTACTAAAAACATCCTCTTCTCCTTCCTCATAATCAGCAGAACGTGTCATGAAGAGGTGTTTCTCGTGTTCAAGGGCTTCGCTGTTTACACGAAAGTCTTTCCAACGTTTGTAATAGTCTTCAAGATCTGTAACTTTATTAATAATTGCCATAACAACGCCAGCAACAGCAGCAACAACCTGAAATAATAAGTCTAAATTGACCTTGGCATTTCCAACTTCAACAAAAACGGCTTCTTTAGCAATCGCCATACTACTAAATGTAACCGTAACTGGAATAGAAGCAGCTAATATAAATTCTAAGCGTTTATATTTCTTATAATTTCTCTGAGCTTCTCCACTTTTTCTGTTAAAATAGTCTATCTGCCCCTGAACTCTCTCCTTAATATATTGTTCTGGAGTAATACGTGTTGGGTCAGCAACTGGATCTTTTGCCTCTTTTTTGGTCTGTTCCGTCATGACAAAGCAAATTTTGCACCGTTTCGCTTCGTGGTAACAGTTTGTACCAAAATACCAAAGCGTTGCAGTAAAGAATTATGAAAATAATTATATTTCAGAAGAATGTCAAATAGATAATTCTAAATTCTTAATTTATAAAGTGTTAAAATGTATTTCCACTTATATATAAGCCATTCAAAACCTGAACTTATACACCAATTAAAAGTCCTAAACACCTGTTATAAAACAGAAATGAAAGTTATTTCTGTAACTTTCCCTCAAGAAATAATTTCAATTTTGCTACCAAAACAGCTTCCTCTTCAATAAAACCCTGATGCCCCGATTCTAATAAATGCAAACGCAATCCTTTCTGTGGCATCTTAATTTTTTGAAGTACCTCGGCTGAAATATACTTATCTTTTGCGCCAGAAACAAGAAATGCGGGCACTTGGCAATTTGCCCAAAGTTCGCTTCTATCTTTTCTGCCTTTCATCGATTCCAGACAAGCAATAATTCCATCATCTGAGGTTGCTTTTGCAATTTTTTTAGCTCTTTCAACATCCGCTTTAAGTGATTCCAGATTGTCCGTTGCAAAAGCATTCGGAATATTTGATTGTGCAATTAAATCCTTTTTTCCTTGACTGACAAGCTCTATTTCACGAGTTCTTTTTTCCAGGGCGATCGGACTGTCCGCAAAAGGATGGGAGTGCAACAAACACAGTGTTTTTACTTTTTCGGGAAAAAGGTCATAGAACGCAAGGCTAACATACCCACCCATGGAGTGCCCTATTAAATGAATACGTTCTACATTTTCCTTTTCCATAAGTTGCGCGACTGCATCTGCCATTTTCTCTATGTCCTGATCGGGGACTGGCGCTGATAGGCCATGCCCTGGCAAGTCTACAAGGAAAATTCGGAAATTTTCTGCCAAACGCTCTGCAAAGCTCCCCCATATTTCAGCCGACTCTAAATATCCATGTAGCAACACTACAGGTTCACCGTTTCCAAAACTTTTGTGGTTTAACATTATTGAATCTGTCTTCATTGTTATTAAATTACTTTCCGTTTTTCGACACTTCCTGCGGATTTTCAGTACAATACGAACAGCGAAAACAGATCGTTTGCATGAAAACTATATTACCTCCAGATACAGAAATACTTTATATATTGGGGCAAAAGAATTTTGGCCTTTCCAGAATTATCCTACCTCACAAAGATTTGTTTTTATGACAAAACAATTAGCAAAAGCCAAGGTGCAAATTCCCTGAAGAACTGTACCGAAATGAACCAATAATTTTATACTCCGTTATTTCTGGTCAATCAAAAGCCATTCAATTTCGCTGGCAAGTTAGGTTTATACGGCAGCGTGGATCCAAACAAATAGATTCACGCCCCTAGCATAAAACACGAACACTTGAAACAGCAGGAATTTAAACGCTTATTAACAATGAAATAACTGGTAAAAATTGTAGTGAAAGTTAAAAAATAACAGTGCAATTCCTGTTATAATTAGTATTTTCTCCTCCAGACTAGCTCATGGAGGTTTCGTTTCAAGGTAATACTACCTGCTAAATCAATCCTATGTTGTGATTTGCTTCACTCGGGAACCCAGTCTACAAGACTAACTTGCTGAATAAAGCAAAATACAAAACATATGGCAACATTAGCCGACATACCTTCCTTGAACAATACAAGCTTATTTCTTCAACTTCACTAGGCTATTTCTAAACAATCCCTAAGTGTTATTTCCCTGAAACCTGTTGTTAGACTGTGGTTGTTCTACTATCGCAAGAAGAGGTTAATCTTCCTCAAAAACATCTTCTGCGGTAAAGTCCTCATCGACTTCGAAATCCTCAATATCTTCATCAGGAAGACGCACCAAGTAAGCAACATCGGAAGTATTAAATGGCAAAACAGATTCAACAATACCTTTTGTATTGGTAATAGTGATAATGTCTTGAATAAGCCCACCTTCTGAATACTTAAGCTTTATAGCGTCTTTTACTTCGTCGGGTAATTTTTTAAAATCCTTAATAACTCGTCTCATGTGTGTTAATTTGCTTCTTGTTGGCACATGCAACTACCAAGTAATTTATTATCCTGATTGATTGTTAAAAAACTAGATAAGTAAAGCTGAAAAAATAACTTCGTTCTTCGTTGCACTGCGATCGTACAAACCTTCAGGCACTCTACGTACCATCTGGTATTGAATGCTTTGTTCACCTTAACCGAAATTATTTTTTACACATTACTAAGTAAGTGGCCATATTTACCGTTAAC
Organism: Bacteroidales bacterium; assembly: GCA_965230435.1. Taxonomy (GTDB): domain Bacteria; phylum Bacteroidota; class Bacteroidia; order Bacteroidales; family JBDKHP01; genus JBDKHP01. The sequence goes on along the minus strand of CBDDLB010000004.1, from coordinate 1,145,581 downwards.
TTCATCCGAATGTAGAATACCCATATTCAGATAGAGCTTCTAAAACTAAATAGGTCTACAACTTTCATCTAATTTTCATGGTTTCTTCATGTGTCAAAATTGATCTCAATAGCCACATGTAAATCTCCTGACTATCGTGCAATTTCATACTTATAGGCTCGCAGGCCTACTTATCTGGATTCACTTCACTCTATAAACCAGCAACTTGACAGCAAAATCAATCCTCATTAATTATGGCTGACTAAGGGCGCACCCTTATTTAATCTCCTAACCCGCTTATAAAAAAGAGAGGGTTGCGACAATTAAAAGGCTCATTAATTTGGGACACCCACTTATTTAATAACAATTTATTAGGGTATAATTGAGCTGCTTATCAGTACTAGAACAGCCCTTAAAATGTTGTTTTTATACAACACCAACTTACTTTACTTGTTTAAGTAATTATCAAAAAAGCTCCCATGAGCCTCAAAAGCTTCAAATACAAGAGAGAAAGGTTGCGTTTCTTCACAAACCTCACAACCTGGGCTCTCTACCAGTAAGCTTTTTACTTTAAAATCAGTATTATAAAAGGACGTTGTACATGTAAAAACTCGCGGTGTTTATTACCGAACATTTGGATTTAGCACGAGTGCAAATAAAGGCTACGTCAAAGCTCAGAAAAAACATGAAATAATCGTACTCCTTTACTGCGGAACTTCCATGTTCCTCCGAATCTCGTACGCAGAAGCACAATTGCTACACAAACTCTTAGCAATGCTGTGTGAACATATCTACGTGTCTGATATGCCTTTTGTTTAGATGGAGTAAAATAGCGGAAAGCTTTGCTTTTTTCCAAATCGGAAAGGGAAAAAAGTATTGATAAAATAAAAATCCCAGTAGTTCTTTCTACTGGGATGATTCTATAAGTTCACAGAACTATTTATTCAGATCTGTTTAGTGCTGTTTATCAACAACGTGACATTTTTATAACGTGCCGTTGCTGATTACAACACCATCTCGTCTGCACAAAAATGTTCCTATTGAGGTGTCAGTTTAAAACTTTCCATGAATTTGGTTGTATAAACACCCTCACGGAACTGTTCGTTTTTCATTAATTGCTGATGGAACGGCAAGGTAGTTTTCACTCCCTCGATCACCATTTCGTCCAATGCACGAACCATTTTCTCAATGGCTTCTTCACGCGAACGCCCTACCGAGATCACTTTTGCGATCATTGAATCGTAGTGGTGCGGAATTGTGTAGCCTGCATATACATGGGTATCGATACGGACACCGTTTCCTCCTGGAAGATGAAGAGTCGTGATCTTACCTGGGTTTGGACGGAAATCCAAGAACGGATCTTCGGCATTGATACGGCATTCGATAGCGTGCAATTCTGGAAAATAGTTCTTTCCCGAGATTTTAACTCCTGCAGCTACTTTTATCTGCTCGCGAATTAGATCATGGAAAATAACCTCTTCTGTAATCGGGTGTTCTACCTGAATACGGGTATTCATCTCCATAAAGTAAAAATTGCGGTGCTTATCGACAAGAAATTCTACTGTTCCAACACCTTCATAGCGTATTGCCTTTGCTGCTTTCACAGCTGCTTCGCCCATAGCCGTACGTAATTCGTCGGTCATAAATGGCGACGGCGTTTCCTCTACCAATTTCTGGTGGCGGCGCTGCACAGAACAATCGCGTTCAGAAAGGTGAGCTGCGGCACCGTATTGGTCTCCGATAATCTGTATTTCGATGTGACGTGGGTCTTCTATGAATTTCTCCATGTAAAGACCATCATTGCCAAAAGCAGCTCCTGATTCCTGACGGGCAGAATCCCATGCTGGCTCAAGTTCTTCTTCTGCCCAAACAACACGCATACCCTTACCACCACCTCCGGCAGTAGCCTTTAGCATAATAGGATATCCCATTGCTCCAGCTTCTTGCTTTGCATGATCTAGCGAATCCAAAAGGCCATCCGAACCAGGAATTGTTGGTACGCCAGCTGCTTTCATAGTCTGCTTAGCTGTAGCTTTGTCGCCCATTTTGTCGATCATCTCAGCAGAAGGGCCTATGAACTTGATATCGTTCTCGGCACAGAACTTTGAGAACTGAGCATTTTCTGACAGGAAGCCATATCCGGGATGGATAGCGTCGGCAGCTGTAATTTCTGCGGCTGTCAGAATAGCTGGAATGCTAAGGTACGATTGAGGACCAGGTGCAGGGCCGATACACACAGCTTCGTCGGCAAAGTGTGCATGTAGACTGTCCTTGTCTGCTGTAGAATATACAGCAACAGTCTTAATCCCCATTTCCTTTGCCGAGCGGATAACACGAAGTGCTATTTCGCCCCTATTGGCAATAAGTATTTTTTTAAACATGAGTTTTCTTTTTGTCCAACAAAACGATTGTCTTCAGCAATTGAGCTTAGCTTGGGTCTACCAAGAAAAGAGGCTGGTCGAATTCAACAGGAGTTCCGTCTTCTACCAGAATCTTCACAACTTTACCGTTTACTTCAGACTCAATTTCATTGAACAATTTCATCGCCTCGATAATGCAAACTGTCTGTCCGACAGAGATAGAATCGCCCACGCTTGCAAACGGTGGCTTGTCTGGAGATGGCTTACGGTAAAATGTACCTACCATTGGCGATTTAACAGCGATGTATTTAGAATCTTCGCTTTCCTCTTTTTTCTCCTCCTTTACAGTGTCTGAAGTAGGCACTGGAGGGTTCGCCTGAGTTTGTGGCATTGGCACCGGAGGCATTGTTGGCATTCCTGTAGCTACAGGGATCTGCTGCACAATAGTAGTTTCAGTCTTTTGTGCGGCTTTTCCTCTTGGCGGAACTTTTACTGAAAGTTTCACCCCTTTCATTTCAATACTTACTTCTGTAGCTCCAGACTTTGCGATTGCTTTCACAAAATCTTGAATTTCTTGCAAATCCATATCAGTCGACATTTTTCCCCTGTTTTGGTCAAGGACCTGTTGTTGATACAATTGTTTACTAAAATCTTTCTGTCCGATATAACTTGGTTGTTTACTTGTTTCCCATATTTATTATCAGACGCTATAAGTTTTTGAAACGGTTGTTGTTTTATTCCTTTTCCGCTTCTATATGTAAAAACTTAAGCAGGTTACTTAAGCTAGTGTTGTTACAAGGCTGCAAAACTGCACAAACAACTTCTAATAAATAGTTTTATGAACTTAAACAACCTGCTTAAACTAAAGGTCGAAAACCTTTTGTGCCTATTCCGAATCGAAAGCCCACTTCAAATATGTAGAGCCCCATGTGAAACCGCCACCAAAAGCAGCAAGAATAAGATTATCCCCTTTTTTCAGTTTCTTCTCCCAGTCCCATAGGCACAAAGGGATTGTTGCTCCTGTTGTGTTTCCGTAGTTCTGGATATTCAGCATCACTTTTTCCTCGCCAACACCAATTCTGCGGGCAGTAGCATCAATAATACGCTTGTTTGCTTGGTGTGGTACCAACCATGCGATATCGTCGCCCACTAAATTGTTGCGTTTAAGAATTTCTTCTGCTGCATCAGCCATTCTCGTAACGGCAAATTTGAATACAGCCTGACCTTCTTGGTAAACGAAATGCTCTTTGTTATCGATGGTTTCCTGACTTGGTGGTTTTGCAGATCCACCTGCTACCATCTTCAGGTGATCGCGCCCAGCTCCGTCGCTGAATAGGACACTGTCCATCACTCCCACTTCTTCTTCTGTTGGTTCAACTAGCGCAACTCCAGCGCCATCACCGAACAAAATACAAGTAGTGCGGTCTGTATAATCGACAATACTACTCATCTTGTCAGCACCAACTACAAGTATTTTCTTGTAACGGCCTGCTTCAATAAAATTCCGCGCTGTTTCTAGCCCAAACAAAAAACCAGAACAAGCCGCATTGAGATCGAATGCCCACGCATTTACAGCACCAACTTTATCAGCTACAATATTGGCTGTAGCTGGGAAAAGCATATCTGGAGAAATGGTAGCACAGATTATTACATCGATCTCTTTGGGATCTAAATTTTTCTTCTCCAAAAGACCTTTGATAGCACCAACAGCCAAATCAGAAGTTCCTTTTCCTTCACCTTTTAGGATATGGCGGGTTTTGATACCGGTACGGGTTGTTATCCACTCGTCGTCGGTATCGACCATTTTCTCCAACTCTTTGTTGGTCAGAACGTAATCAGGTACATATCCATGAATGCCCGTGATTGCTGCATTTATTTTAGCCATTACTTAAAAATTTCTTTGAACTTCTCTGGTAGATTTGCGTTGATCACCTCTTTTGTCTGAAGGATCATATTCTTGATCGCTTTCTCGTTGGAAACGCCATGTCCAATGATAACATTTGAATTAATACCAAGGATAGGTGTCCCTCCAACATTTTCGAAGTTAAATTTCTCGAAGTATTCGTTGTTAATCCCCTGCTTTCTTACAAGACGGTACATTGCTTCACCTTCTTTTAGAACAACGTTACCAACAAAACCATCGCAAACCAAAACGTCGGCAGGTTTTGTTATGAACAGTTCATTACCTTCTACGTTGCCTGTGAAATTGAAATCGGTTGTACTGTCCATCAGGTCGTAAGTAGCTTTTACAAGAAGGTTTCCTTTGTCGCGTTCGGATCCAATATTCAGCAGGCCTACTTTAGGGGTATCAATACCATATACATGCTGAACATAGGTAGAACCAAGAATAGCGTACTGATAAAGAACATCTGGCTTGGCATCTGGGTTTAGTCCTACGTCGAGCAAAAGGACCGGTACATCTGTTGGGTTTGGAATAAAACCAGCAATACAAGGACGTATAACGCCAGGGATCGCTTTTACGGTAAACATTGCACCAACAAGCATTGCACCTGTGTTGCCAGCACTTGCAAATCCATCTAGTTTACCTTTGCCGAGCATATGAAAACCAGCTGCAATACTGGAATTTGGTTTTTGTTGGAAGGCCTTTGCCGGATGATCGCCCATTTCGATAACTTCTGGTGTATGTATGAACTCGAAGTCATCTGCGTTTTCGCCCTGTTCGGCAATAATCTCATGAGCTTTGTTTTCGTCTCCGATCAAGACTAGCTTGACCTCCGAAGGAAGCTCCTTTGACGCCAAGATTGCACCAAGTACAGCAGCACGGGGGGCAAAGTCTCCTCCCATTATATCTAAACCTATTCTCATAATGATATTTTTCAATGTTTGAATTGCGTTTTCCTGACGGGAATCAAAACTACAAATTATATTTTAAGGTCATGAGTCTATTTCTTAAAAGAAGCTTTTCCTTTATTAATGAGCTCACTAATGAAATACAGCATCATAGTTTGGTTCTCTGTTGTGTTACATGCCTTTGTACCTGCACGCTCTGTCTCAACAAAGTGCAATAAACAACGATGATTTTTTTAACATTTCTTATCTAATTGCGAGCCTGCTTACGATTAAGTCAACACACAACCATGAGTCAGTGCAACTCTAATATGGGTAGTAACAATCTTTGGGGGAGGGGAGATAAAAAAAACTCCCAAAAACCGTTCAAAAAGGATTTTGGGAGGTGTATTGGCCTATGCTTCTTCTTTCTCGATAGCCAATTTACCACGGTAGTGTCCACACTCTGGGCAAACACGGTGGTATTGGTGAGTAGCGCCACAGTTAGAGCAGATTGCTAATGTTGGAGCAACAGCTTTAATGTGTGTTCTACGCTTATCTCTTCTAGTTTTAGAAATCCTACTCTTTGGATGTGCCATTTTTCCTTGATTTTACAGTTTTATGATACTTTCAATTTCTTAGTCACCTTTTAGCTTTCGCAACTCAGCCCATCTAGGGTCTTCATCGGGCTTGTCATCTTCTACGAGCATATTGTCAAGGCGTTCTAGCATTTTTGGGTTACAGCCAGGTTTTCCATTGGCACCCTCGGGATGTACCCTTTGAAACGGAAGCCCGTAGATAATGTACTCGTAGATGAATTGGGCAACGTTCAAAATATCTTCACTTGCACCTAAAATGATCACTTCGCCAAGATGGTCGTCTGATTCGTCGCCGAATTTGGCCGTTATTTCGCCCTCGAATGTGCTTCGGGTCTCGAAAGTATCCAAGCAGAAGTCACACTCGACCACCACCTGAGCATCCGTGCGAAGGTGCAACAGCATCATTTCAGAGCGTTTCGTGAGCTGGAGCGTAGCTGTGCCACCACCTCCAAAAACACCCTGCGATTCGGCTTCGAAATACGATAGCAGCGCATCGCCGATTTCGAAGTTATATTCGTAAGTGCCAGATTTTAAACCCCTAAACGGAATTTCATATTGCCTTAACTTTTCCACAAACAGCTAAAAATAATGTCGCGCAAAGGTAGGATAAATTCTGAAAATACAAAAGAGGGAAGTGGGTAGAAAACAAACATTTAGGTGGAAAGCGAAAATCTTAGATGCCGTAGTGATGCAAAAATAAAGGTGGGCTGCTCTTAAACATGTTCTGCCACTACACGTTTCTGCGAACATAAAAATATTTATTATGCACTGAAAATCAAAATAGTATACATTTCCTGAGCAATCTCGATTCGTATTTATACTATTGATTAATAACTTGTTGCTCCAGACTGGCAAGAAGGGCAGCTTCCCTAATAAAAATAGTAAGAATGATAATTTTCACCCCTATTAAAAAACTTTAGTTTAAACCTCCAAGGTTTTTAAAACCTTGGAGATTTGAAAATATCTTAATATTGTAGATCGGCCCCATCGAACTGATGCAAAATAAGGTCGATACTTCCTTGTACAATTGAGGCGCTCAAAGGACTTTTCTTATTTTTCCCAATTTGCATTGTCTCATTAACATTCGGAAGAAATGCTTTTGCTTTCGCTTCTTCCATATAAAGAATCGATTGCAGAACCTGCCAAGCTAGATAAGCATTATCCCCTTTTAACTGTTCGCTAAGAATTTGTTTCGCGGCTGCATCTTGGAAGAGTTCCCATGCCAATGCTGCCATTTCGATTTTTACACAAGGGTAGCTGTCTTTCATGGCTTCTAGCACAAGACCTTTATGGTCTTTCATGTTTTCACCTTGAACATGTAGTCCCACAGAAGCCCAATAGCGTACTACTGGATTCTTATGTTTTAAGAATTTCAGTTGTTTTGCAATAACTTCTTTGCCTTGCCCAACCAAGCTTGCAGCTTTAACGACTTTTTTCAGAGGGTACAGCTTCTTGCTCTGGCGGTATTCATAAGCTGTTGTCTTTTTTGCAATTTGATCAAGTTCGTATTCCGGTAAGAAATGAACGTCTTTAACCTCTTTAATCCTGCCGAACATTGCCTTACGCATATCTTTCAGGATACTTGCATATTTTGGATCCAATGCAAGGTTGTTCATTTCCCATTTGTCGTTTTTCAGGTCGTATAAGTATTCTAGTGGGCGCTTCTGGAAAAGCTCTGCTTGGCCTTCGTTTAGCTTGCCATCTTTGTAATCTTTGCGCATCGTTTTCGAAATATCCGCTACATCGAAATACTTGTGCAGTTTCATTGAAGGATATTGCGGAGTAAAAACGCGTGAGTAAACATAACGGCCGTTAGTAACTGAACGTACAACATCTGGAGATTCGCCACAGCGGTTGCGTGAGCAGAAAATATATTCCCGGGGCTCTTGCCGTTTGCTTCCTAAAGCAGGGCGCCCTTTCATGTAAGATGGGATTTCAACACCTGCCAAGCTCAAGATTGATGGTGCTAAATCTTCAAAGCTGATTAGCTCTTCTGTTACTGTTCCGTTTTTCCAAGGATTTAGGTGTTCGTATTTTTTGGGGAACCAAACAAAGAAAGGTACTCTGTAGCCTAAGCCTATACTGTTACTTTTGGCTTTTGGAATTCCTTCTCCGTGGTCGGCATAGCAGAAAATAATTGTGTTCTCCGCCAAACCGTCATCCTCTAGACGCTTTAGTAACTTCCCTATACGTATATCGGTGTAATTCAAAGAATTGTAAACTCTAGCGAATTGCTTGCGCATTTCAGGAGAATCCAACAAAAAGTCAGGCATTTCGAATTCATCGTCGTTTGTGATGTCCTTGGGAGATAGATTATCCAAAACTGTTTTCTCGTATTTCTCCATGCTCCAGGTCATTGTGCGCGACTGGTGACAATCCATGTAGTTGAAGACACTGAAAAATGGCTGACCATCCTTTCGTCCCCACCAACCTGCATCTTTGGAACATTTGTTCCAAGATTTCTTTTTGATTTTTCTCTCTTTGCTAGTGTTATAGTCGGTTTTCTTACAGTTCGTGGTGTAATAACCTGCTTTTCTTAGATAAGAAGGGAAACCATCTATGAAATTTGGAATGGGGAAATAGCTACGGTGATGAGCTGTCCCCATTGCTTCAGTGCTACAGCCAGTTATTATCGTACTCCTACTTGGTGAACAAACGGACGCTGTGGAAAAAGCATTTGTAAACCGAACACCCCTGGCCGCAAGTTCGTCCATTACAGGTGTTTTTACATGCTTGTTCCCGTAGCTTCCTATAAATTGAGGAGAAGTGTCTTCAAGCGTGATCCACAGAATATTCGGTTTGTCTTGTGCTTTGGATATATCTGCAAAGAAGAGTGCTGTCACCCACAACAGCAATACAGTTGTTGATCTAATCATTTTGAAAAAATTGTATAAACTACTCTCTGATTTAACTAATGTCCCTGATTCAATCTGAAAAAGCAGCTTCAAATGCAATTAAGCACATTGTGCTATTTAATTAGGAAAAGCATAATGCTAATATTCAGCATAGTGGCAATCTTAAAAATGTCGTTGATATTAGTACCCTACTTATCTAATTCGACAATTATGAATTTCAGTGTTTTACACACCACCTAAATTGCAATAAAAGCAACTCAAAGCTATAAATTTTCATGATAAACGACGGCAATTTAGATAATTATAAAATATCACACAAGAATCTGAAGTTAGTTTATATCTGATAACCAGAACATAACCGAATTCAAGTGATGCATTACTAATTTTATGTTGCCTTAGCGAAGCTGAGGAAATATTTATGTGAACAAAGCTTTGGTAATCCTATAATTTCGGCCAAATAACCATATGGCCATTCTTTACATTGTTCACTCGGAAGTGTTGTGTAATGTATAAAACAAAAAGTGGACTGACAGATGGATTATCGGACAAGCAGCCCACTTTTGCATATCAAAAAAACTAACTATCCGTTCCACTGCAGGCATCCAAATCCTTGTACGAGAAGTATGCTCTGGTTCTACCGCCTTTGGCTAATTGTTTTTTTAACATTCCTTAAGTTAAGTAAGGTCGCACACCTATTTATTGCACACTTTCAATATCTTAATAATCAATAGCTTATGCAACAAACAGATTTAACTTATTTTTGTCTGGGCACTTATTACGATTGTTTTTAGAACTTAATTTTCAGTGTTGTTCTGAAAGTGCGGTCAAGCTTTTCGTATTCGGTTCCATCTGTTTTCTTTGGTGGAGCATTTCTATAATTAAGAGAATATAACACCTCAATATCAATTGCCTTATTAACATCGAAAACAGCTTTTGCAAAGCCATCTGCAAAATAGTTTTGGTCGTCCTCGAAATCGTACTGATAGTTTACTTCTGTTTTGATCTTGACGTCTTTCATCAATGAGAAATTGAAACGAAAGCCCGCTTTTCCTGTATTCATTTCAACCAGCTCGTGTACTGCCACGCGGTTCTCACTTCTGTACTCATAACCAAGACGCGCCTTGAAACTTACGACAGGTTTATCTAACAAGGTAAACAAAGCACCGCCGCCAAGCTTGTTCACAGACTCGTAACCAGCAATAACATTTCTTAAAAAACCATATTTTGCATAAGCCCCCATACTTTTATTAATTTTCAGTTCATCGAAAAGTCCTGCTTTGTAATTCTCTTGGTTTCTAACGCCACTTACCTCGCCATATGTACCAGATCCACTTATAGATAAACTATTCTTTTCCCACTTTTTGCTAAATTTCAGACCATACACAAGATCCGCTTTTTCTGTGTTACCTTGGTAATTTGCATAACTAAGCTTAATCTCAGTTTTTGTATCCGTCCAAAATGTTTTTGGTTTCGGTGGTACAGAATCCGATTTCGCATCTTGTGCTTTATGTATATTCCAAGCAAACAAACAAATGATTAAGAGTAGGTAATGTCTCATAACGTCAACTGTTAATGTTAATATTGGTTTTGATTTTTTAATTCTTGGCAAGCAGTTAGAAATTAAGCTTCCACCTATTGTTATCTCAAGTTTGTACTATCATTCCAAGCCTTGTGCTTTCTTCTTTTCTTAAAAAAGAATCATGCGGCATGAGGGTATGTTTACATGTTTTAGTATTCATAAAATACAGAACATACTTGACTTTGGGAATTCATAATTGACTGTCTTGGTTTGGTTATAAGGTTTTTAAACGCCTGCCAATTATTCAGCGGAGTTTTTAGGATCTTCATGAGACCGCTCCGCTAAATTCATAACTCAAAATTCCACTAACCAACCTTCTAGCCTTGAACGATACTAATAGTGGTGCTTCAGATTATGTTTTTTGTACTTAGAAAGAGATAAAAAAAGTCTCCGGCATCCGAGAAACCCGAACAAACTTCGGCCTCAACTGCACGGAGTTGTGCCAGTGTGAAGGTTGCACAAAAAAATATTCTTGTCAAGTAGGAAAAGAAGTTAAGTTATCTGAACTTAATTCATGGAGCCATTAAACAGGTTCAATATCAACCCAATAATAATTTTAAAAGTGCTGATTTTATTCAAACCTGTTATTTCATTAAATAGTTAAATGCTTTCTCATAGCCTTGGATTACGGCATCTACGTTTATTTCTTTGCGGATTATTTCCTCAGACCGCTGCCCCATTTTCTGTTTCAGATTATCATCTTCCAGAATAGCCCTTACTTTTTCTGATAAATCCTTAGCATTACCATCCTCAAAGAAAAAACCATTGTATCCATCGCGAACCAAATGCTTCTCGGTTCCGTCGCAAACTGAACAAACGACAGGTTTTCCATATGCCATAGCTTCGTTGATGGATAATCCACCCATACCGGCCAATACATAAATTGCAGATTCAGAGAAATAACGTGCCAAATCTTCTTTCTTGTAAATGGCACCTACAAACCTCACTTGTCCATCGAGGTTCAGATCCTGCACTTGACGTTTTAAGTTTGCCAGTTCTGGCCCTTTACCTACAACTATAAGCTCGGCATCAAAAACATGTTTGTTGATATCCGCAAAAGCATCTATCAGCAGATCTACCCTTTTCCATTTCACCAGACGGCCAACATGAATGATACGGTTTGGATTGGGCGGCAACAAAACCGGCAAGCTCTGTACCTGCTGTTTTATATCGAAAATAGCATCTGTGTCTGGTGAATTGTAGGTAACAAAAACGGATTCTTTCTTCACCCCATAAGTTTCCAGAATTTCCTCTGCCCCTTCTATATAATTAACATGGGCATCGATCAATTTTCCATAATACCGCTTGCGGCACCAGTTCAGAAAACACATCCGCATTCTATATGTAAATGTATTTGGCACTGGAACCATATCTTCGTTCAGACTACGAAAATATTCACTGCTATAATACGAAAGCGCCTTCTTGTATTTAGGCAATAGAAATGGAATATCTTTGAAAAGCAATTTTGTATTACTCTTCTTTAGGTAACTTCTAAATCGGATATCGAAAAAGAAACCCAGTATGTAAGGCCAAATGGTAACAACAATGTCCGGTTTTTCGTCCTTTATCGTGTTCAGCAACCCTTCGAAAAATACTTTCCCGTACCACTTCTTCTTCTCCTCTAAGCGGATTACTCTAAAACTAATTCCATCCAGACTTTGCTCTACTCCTGCCCCAATAGTAGCACTTTGCTGCTGAGGAGCAACAACTACGACCTCTATTCCTTCTTGTTCGTTTAAGCTGCTAAGTACTTTATTATGATAATGGGGTAATCCTCCAAATGTAAATAGTACCTTGATGTTCTTGTTCTGGGTTGCTTGGGTCATTTTTTATTATGTTTTCGAAAACAAAACTATAAAAGCAAAATCATAAGAGCTACAACAACAGAATTATTTGACCGTATTATTTCAAAATAAATTCTACAACAACCTAAGTTCAGTAGCATTGATCAACTAACAATCAATACATTACGGATAAAATATACTTATCAATAAATTATTCAATGCCAGCTTTATTTCTCTGGCGTACAGGAAAGAGCATATACCATCCATTTTGTAGTAAACATTTTTTGACCATTGGCGTATATTCCCAAAACAATGGATATATTAGCCAGCATCAAAAGAAGATGTATTCGGAACAAATTTCCTATACCCATGAAGATTCGGTTTTTCTCCCGTTTTACATTACATTCGTTAATAGCAATGGCCATTAGTTGGGTGATATCTGTAATATTGGTAGTTACTTATGATGGTTTGGGAAAGCTAAATGAAATGTTAGACTACGGTATGTTATGGTCTTCATTTGTTCTTATCACTTGGACCTTCTTCATCTTTCCGATCGTAAAATTTATCAACCTTTTGCTACACAAATCGCGGTTAAGGATATACTTCCCGATTTTTACGGCGTTTTATTCGCTGATAATTTTTGTCATCGTTTTCAGTTTTGTGCTCGACATGAAAATTGCAATAAACATGATCGTAAAAGGGAATATCTTTGCTATTACTGCTGGACTGATCGGAGGTCTGTGGGGAGTGCTGTACATGCTTTTGTACATGTTCGAGATCCGCAGGGCTTATGTGAGCTGAAAAGGTTAGAGAACCTGCCCGAAGGCAGGTTTCAATGTCTTAGAAGAACAAAAATGCAGAAACTAGATAGCGGTATGAGCTTATTTCTTCTGAATCCTGTACTTTTAATTCTTCGTCTGGAGTTCCATATGCTGCTGTAGTACGTGTTACCTCTCCTACGAATTTGAATTTGCCTACTTTGTATGCTACTCGTGGTGCGATACGGTAGATGTAATCGATATCGCTTCCTCGTGCAAATACTGTCGAGATAGCATCTGTTTGATAAACTTCCTCTTCTGCTCCGAAGTTCTTTGTGTATCCTGCAAAAAGCGCAGCACTGAATGGCTTGAATTTATATTCAATTTCAGTCCAAACTGAACCAGCAGGAACATTGGTGTATGATAAATCATCAACGGCAGGAGTATTAACTGCTGGGTTCAGATTGAAAGAAGAACCATCTTTAGCAATTGCATAACCTCCAAGCATTATGAACTGATAAAGATCCTGCCCATACAATCCCTGTAGTGCAACTGAAAACTTATCGTTTTTATATTTTGCAAAGGCATTGAAATTATATGAACTCACCGTTTCATCTACTTTTTGCTTCAATTCATTAACCAATCTTGGAACCAATGTTTTGTAACCAGCAGTGAAACCATATTTGAAATTAGAACTAGCACCTCCAACAAACTGGAACTGAAGTTCCGGGATAGCTGAATTGCGGAGATATTCTGAAGACCTTCCAGCAGGACCAGTTGAAGAGAAATCGCGTTGAGACAATGCAGCAAGAGAGATTCTAAAATCGCTTGTCGGCTTGTAAGTAAAACGCATCTGTGGAGCACGCGAAAGTGGAGCAACTGGAAGGGCAGCACCCCATGCAATTACATCTGGATAACATTCTACCGGAAACATAGGATGCCAGTACTGACCTGTTAGGATTTCCATTTTGTCCCAGTTAAGCTTAATAAATGCATGACGCATACGTGGCATATTGATAGTCCCGTCCGCATTACCTAGAAAGTCAATTTCTATTGCTCCAGAAGTTTTTGCTCCCAATACATCTGGTGCAGAGACTACCGCCTTCATCCTTGTCACAATTGTCATCATGTTGAAACTTGGCTGAGAATTGATGTCTTTGTCTTTTTTATCTAACACTTCAGCTTTAGGATAAAGCGGTACGTTGCCCTCGCGCGAAGTAGCCGTCTGACGCGAATCCCAAAAGGTTTCAGTCCGAATGTATCCTTTAAATTTAATTCCAAATTTCTGAGTTTGCTCTTGTGCCTGCACAAAAAAGCTTGACAGTAAGCCAAGCAGAACGAATAACCGTTTCATTTGTCTCAAATTGTTTGTTGAAGTTACACGACTAACGCGTTCTGAGTTACCTCCTGAAAAGAAGTACCCCCTTATGCCTGTTTCGTGTTCCTATGAATTTATGAATTATCTACTCTGAATTGTTTTCTTCTTACCGTTGCCGAGGCTTACCCCTTGTAAAAACCATAAAGTCAATTTCACGCGCCACACCTCTATAAAGCAACATAATCAACTACAAAACAACACTTTATATGTGTTAATTTTAAAAAATCTGGGCAAAGGTAGGGATTAATTATTTAATCGGAACAGCTTATTTATGAGTTGTAGAATATCATTTTGAAATAAAATATCTCATAATCTGAAACAGTGTGTTGCCAAAATCTTTTTCTGAAAAGATCATGAAGTTAAACGACTTCAAATTTTGAATTTACAACAGCTTTATGTTCCTTTGGTAATTAGTGAGCTAGGTAATCTTTTAATCTTAAAATTGTATTTTTTGTAATAGTCCATTTCGTATTTTCAATATTCGTGAAGGGGACGGATTTGGAAGGACTATTGCATATAAATCATGGATTCTTGTTCTCTTTCTTGCATCAATCAGAATTCCTTCACTTTTTTAATCTAGTGAAGTAGAAATGTGTAAATTGAGAACTCTAAGCCAACAAGATAAGACCGAAGGGCTATTAATCATAATTCTGAACTTTTAGGGTTATTAACCATCCAATCGTTAAGTAAGTGAAGGTGAAATTTCTATAAAAAATCCGAAACCTTACTTTATGCTGAATGATGATTTTCATAGGTCTTCAATTTAAAAGGTTTAAGGTCATGGATGTATTTATTTTTCAAAACTCAACCTGAATATGAACGCTTTACATTCAGAAAAAAGTTAACTTAAAATATGTCTGCCGACTTATCTGCTTCGTAAAACCAATTTCCCATACCTTGCTGATTTGTTTCCTTATGAAGATTTTTGATTATTTTTTAGTAAAAACACAAAATGAGTCAAAGCTCATAAAAATTAAAGCCAAGCTGCTTGTTAGGTTCAGTTTTATAATTTTAGGTCTTGTTTTATTTTTTCTGACCCTAACTTTAGCTACGAAAAAAGATCCCAATTTCATGCAAACTGTTGGCCTTCCGTCTCTTCTTTCATCGGCCATACTATCGTGTTTGTTTGTACTCCGAAAGTGGGGGCTTGAAACTGCGGGCAACCTGTTTGCATTTCTGATGCTTGGCCTACAAGCCTTTGGTGTTGGTTTTCAAGGATACGAAAAGGACACTTTGCGGCCGTTCTTCGCAGGTTTCTATTTATTCATGCCTTTTCTTGCTTTATCTGCTCTATTTGCA
This sequence comes from Bacteroidales bacterium, assembly GCA_965230435.1. Classification (GTDB taxonomy): domain Bacteria; phylum Bacteroidota; class Bacteroidia; order Bacteroidales; family JBDKHP01; genus JBDKHP01. Next base: position 1,130,203 of record CBDDLB010000004.1, on the reverse strand, counting down.
ACCAAAAGAATCCTGATGGTAAACTCTGCCATCTTAATTGGGACTGTACTTGCCGTTTACTTAAGCTCCAAACCAATATATTCAGCAGAAAATGCAGCTACTGCCAATGGAGCTTTCGTCTTTTATTTAATTGGCCTTGTTTGTTTATCAATACTGCTATATTTTACCGTTTCCATTTTTGAACGTGCTGTGGAGGGAGAAAAAGAAACCCAGGAGCATATTGGCCACCAAAATCAACAACTAGTAGCTCAGCTTGGTCTCCTTCAGGAAACTTCGGCTACACAAAATAGGCTTGCAGGCCAAATTCACTCGACCTCTGCTACATTAAGCCAAAGCTCGTCTGAACAGGCAAATAGTCTCGCTGGTATCTCAAACGCCATGGAAGGTTTTTCTCAGCTTTTAGATGAAAATGCTAAGAAAACGAACGAGTCGTTTGAAGTTGTTCGAAATACAAACCAATTTGTGGGTGATAGTGAGCAGGCCTTTTCTGAATCGCTTGACTATATAAAGAAAATCACAAGTAGCATCGGCATTATTAAAGAAATTGCCGAAAAAACCAATATGCTTGCCATCAATGCCTCTATTGAAGCTGCTCGCGTTGGTGAACATGGTAGAGGCTTTGCTGTTGTTGCACAAGAAATTAGGAAGCTTGCCGAAAGAAGTGGGAAATCCGCCATTCAGATTATGAATGTTGTAACCGAAAGCTCTGCTAATTCCAAGCAGGTAGGCGTATTTTTATCTATGATTAGGTCTGAAATGGAAAGCGCAGAAAACGCAATTCAGCGTATTGTAGATATTAACCTTGAACAAAAAGATACCATTAAAGATATGAACGGCTCAATTGTGGATGTCAACACGAATTCGCAAAATACGGCTGCCGAAGCAGAAGGCTTGCTTAGTTTGCTAGAGCAGCTTCAGTCTCTTGGAGATAAATTGAATAAGCTTTCCAGTTAAAGATAAGGGCTAAGTTACTTTACATGTAAATCATTGTTCTGAAATTCAAACGGCAGATTTATCGGTGAGTTTTACTGATAGGCTCACTTTTCGATCTAAATAGTGAGCCTATCTGTATTCTGAAGTATCTGAATTAATATTGATATCCAAATTCTGAAAGAATATTATTTAACTAGTAATCAGAAATTAATATCCAAGATTTGGTGATATAATTCTTTCTACTTCTTCTTTGTCAATATCCTTACGAGTTGCATAGTCTGTTACCTGTTCCTCGTTTACTTTACCCAAAGCAAAATACTTCGATTCTGGATGAGCAAAGTATAAACCGCTAACAGCAGCTGTCGGAGTCATCGCATAACTATCTGTAAGCTGGATACCTGTATTTTCTTCTACTTTCATTAAGTCGAAAAGTGTACGTTTCTCCGAATGCTCTGGGCAAGCAGGGTAACCAAGAGCAGGACGGATACCTCTGTACTTTTCTCGAACAAGCTCTTTCAGTTCCATATTTTCTTCAGAAGCATATCCCCAGAATTCTTTTCGGGTGCGCAAGTGCATCAGTTCGGCAAAAGCTTCTGCAAGGCGATCGGCAATGGCTTTCAGCATAATGCTGCTATAATCGTCGTGATCGGCTTCGAACTCAGCAATCTTCACATCTATTCCAGCACCTGTGGTAACTGCAAACCCTCCAATGTAATCTGTCAGTCCACTATCTTTAGGAGCAATGAAGTCGGACAGGCACAGGTTTGCAGATTCTTTTGCTGTCTGTTGGCGCATATGATAGAAGGTCGCTTGTGGTTGTCCATCACCATTACAAACTTCAATGTCGTCACCAACTGAATTTGCTGGCCAGAAACCTACTACAGCCTTAGCCTGAAGCCATTTTTCGCCAATTATTTTCTGAAGCATTGCCTGCGCATCGGCAAACAGCTTTTTAGCTTCTTCGCCTTTCTCTGGATGCTCTAGAATTTCTGGGTATTTTCCTTTCAACTGCCACGCATGGAAGAAGAAAGTCCAATCGATGTATTCGGCGATTTCCTTCAATGAATAATCTTCGAAAACTTTTGTTCCTGTAAAGCTTGGAGTTGTTATGTCTTCTTCTTTCCAATCTATCTTCAATGCATTTTCACGTGCCTTAGCTAATGTTAAGAAGTTTTTCGGTTTCTTATTGGCGTATTCCTGACGGATTTTTTCGTACTCAGCTTTGTACTTTTCACTGTGTTTTTCAGGATCTTGTAGCATTTTACTAACTACAGGAACAGACCGCGATGCATCCAGAACATAAATTGTAGAGCCACTATACTCTGGTGCAATTTTTACAGCCGTGTGAATCTTTGAGGTTGTCGCACCGCCAATAATAAGAGGCATATTCAAACCATTGCGTTCCATCTCTTTTGCCACACCTACCATTTCATCCAACGAAGGTGTAATCAGCCCGCTTAGTCCAACAACATCCACGTCTTCTTTCTTGGCCATTTCGATAATCTTCGCCGTTGGCACCATCACACCAAGGTCAATAATTTCGTAATTGTTGCAGGCCAATACAACTCCTACAATATTTTTCCCAATGTCGTGAACGTCACCTTTTACGGTTGCCAACAGAACTTTACCTGCCGATGAACTTTCCTGACCTTTTCGTTCTTCCTCGATAAACGGCAGCAAAATAGCCACAGCCTTTTTCATCACACGGGCGCTTTTCACCACCTGTGGCAGGAACATTTTCCCAGCACCAAACAAGTCACCGACCACATTCATTCCGTCCATCAATGGCCCTTCGATAATGGTAAGTGACTGAGCATATTTCTCACGCGCCTCAACAAGATCTTCTTCTAAATGGTCTGTAATTCCTTTTACCAGCGAATATGATAGGCGCTCTTCAAGATCTTTTGTACGCCAGTCTTCTATTTTTTCTTCTTTCTTTCCGTCCTGTTTTACTGTTGCCGCAAAATCAATCAGGCGCTCAGTTGCATCTGGACGACGATTGAAAATAACATCCTCAACGCGTTCCAAAAGATCTTTAGGAACTTCATCGTAAACCTGAAGCATTCCAGCATTTACGATCCCCATATCCATCCCTTTTCCAATGGCATGAAAAAGGAAGGCCGAATGCATCGCCTCGCGTACCACATTATTTCCACGGAAAGAGAAAGATAAGTTGGAAATACCACCGCTTACTTTTGCATGAGGCAAGTTTTTCTTTATCCATTCAACTGTACGGATAAAATCAATACCATAAATATTGTGTTCTTCGATCCCCGTTGCAACTGTCAGAACGTTTGGGTCGAAAATGATATCCTCGGCAGGGAAACCTACCTCATCTACAAGTGTGCGATACGCGCGTTCGCATATCTCGATTTTGCGTTCGAAAGTAGCTGCCTGCCCTTCTTCATCGAAAGCCATCACTACCACTGCCGCACCATATCTTTTTATTTTCTTGGCTTGCTCTTTAAACTTTTCTTCGCCTTCTTTCAAGCTAATTGAGTTTACAATTGCTTTTCCTTGAAGACATTTAAGGCCAGCTTCTATCACGTTCCACTTCGAACTATCGACCATTACAGGCGCACGGGCTATGTCAGGTTCCGACATCAGAAGGTTTAGGAATGTAACCATCTCCTTCTCGGCATCCAACATACCGTCGTCCATGTTCACGTCTACCACCTGAGCACCATTCTCTACCTGCTGACGGGCTATAGAAAGTGCTTCTTCATATTTTTCCTCACGGATCAGACGGGCAAATTTCCGAGATCCTGCAACATTAGCTCTTTCTCCAATGTTGATGAAGTTTGCTTGTGGGTTAATTGAAAGTGCTTCCAGTCCGCTCAAACGTGTTTCTGGACGGTGTTCGTTATTTTTATGCGGCTTAGCCTGTTCGGCCTGTCTTGCAAATTCACGGATATGATCTGGTGATGTACCACAGCAACCCCCAATAATATTAACGTAACTATTATCTAGGAAAGGTTTGACTTTTTGCCCCATCACTTCTGGGGTTTCATCGTATTCTCCTAATTCATTAGGCAAACCAGCATTCGGGTGTGCAGAAATATAAAAAGGAGATTTATCGGCCATTTCTGAAATATGCGGTAACATATCATCAGCGCCTAGTGCACAGTTAACTCCAACACTTAATAAATCGACGTGCGAAACGGAATTCATGAAAGCCTCAACAGTCTGTCCACTTAGTGTACGGCCACTAGCGTCAGTAATTGTCCCTGAAACCATTACAGGAAAAGCCTCTAACCCTCGTGCTTCAAGCTCTTCTTCTATTGCAAACAAAGCAGCTTTTGCATTTAGGGTGTCAAATATCGTTTCTACAAGTAGAATGTCCACACCTCCGTCTAGCAAACCTGTCACTTGTTCGCAATAGGCATCTTTCAACTGATCGAAAGTAACAGCGCGATAACCTGGGTTATTTACATCAGGCGACATTGAGGCCGTTTTATTCATCGGTCCTATCGAGCCTGCAACATAACGAGGCTTTTCAGGAGTTTTTTCGTTGTACTTATCCGCTGCAACACGGGCAACTTTTGCTGAAGCCAAATTCATCTCGTAAGAAAGATCGCTCATCTGATAATCTTCCATCGAAATGGCATTGGCATTGAACGTGTTGGTTTCTATGATGTTTGCTCCCGCCTCTAGGTATTCTTCGTGAATAGCCTGAATTACATCTGGACGGGTAATGCTGAGCAAATCGTTGTTTCCCTTAAGATCGATCGGGTAATCGGCAAAACGTTCTCCCCTGAAATCTTTCTCTTCTAGCTTATAGCGCTGTATCATAGTGCCCATAGCACCATCAAGAACCAGCACCTGGCTTTTGAGGACTGTGCGGATATCTTTTGTCATATTCTAAGTATTCTCCTGTTTTAAATATCAATCCTTAACTGCATAAGCAGAGTGCCCAACAGTTCTTAATCCTGAATCTACAAAAATAAGAAAAGTTGAAGGGATGTTCTAATGTTTGGGTGGGAATGGTTTTTTTATATGATGTTTACAGACCTTCGCGATTGTTCTCGTTTACTGAAAAGTTCTATTTCAAAACAAGACTTTATTCTAAAACTGCATAAACAACAGATTTAAAACATAACCAAAAATCCAAGGCTATACTCGGACTTTTTTGTTTCCGACCTCAGTACAACTATGATCTCAAAATTTGATACCTTTGAAAAAAGCAAACAAACATGGCCTTCAATCCACTAGCATACAAGAAACAGGTAATGTTGGTATCGAGTCTTGGCGACGATATCGTAAAAGACCATTATCGCGGTAAAATAGCAGAAATGCTAGATGACACAGGAATAACCAAAGTGGAAAGCACCACGAATTCTTTTGAGTTCAAAGCCCCTCCTTTCCGTTGGGTATGGAACGGGTTTCATATATTTAATGCCGTTTCGGGAGCAAAAATCCATTTTACTAAGCCAGAAAGAGTACTGTACATTTCCTATACTTTTCGCTTTCATGAACTTTTCCTAATATGCCTCGCCCTATCATTATCCACCGTTCCTGCTGTTCTGACGAGCAATTATAAATGGATGAGTATAATATTAGCAGGCATTTGGGTGATATTTTACTTAACCGGTGTTTCTGTTGTTTTCTACAGATTTAGGAAATGGGTAAATTCAACTTTGGATAAATTTGAATATGAAATGGCTGAAGAAGCAGGAGACCTACCTTTTCATGAAATGGCAGAAACATTGGAAAACTAACAATGGAATGCTCAAAATAAATGGTTCTATAAACTCAAAAAAGGCAACAATGAAAGTTTCGGTTTATATTCTAAGCATACTTTTCCTATTGATATCTTTTTCTTCGTGCGAGAAAGAAGATTCATCTGCTTCTCTGAATGAACTGGAAGAAGATATCTTGAGCAGCATCAACGAACTCCGAAAAGTGAACGGGCTACCAACCGTAGAACTAAATACACTTGCCCAAGAGCAAGCTGCAAAATACGCACAGGACATGGCATCTGGAAAAGTTCCATTCTCGAAGGAAGGCGCCAGTGAAAGAGCCCTTGTCTTGAAAACAGCCATGAGTGTAAGTGAAGTTGTCGAAAGCATAGCCAAAGGAATGTCTACTTCTTTTGATGTACTCACTTACTGGAGAAGTGATCCAATTGAAAAAAGCAAACTGCTAGGCAACTTTAATTTTGCTGGCATAAGCAGTAAACAGGCTACAGATGGCACTTATTATCATGTACTGATTCTATTCAGAACGAAACAATAAGACTAACGTTTACCGAACAAGTGCCGTAGCACCTCATCAACACGGCTTACAAAGTGCAATTGTATCTGCTTTTTCGATCCGCTCAACTGCTTAGCTGCATGCCTTGGCAGAAACATTTCCTTGAAGCCTAATTTTTCCGCCTCTGCAACTCGCTGCTCAATTCGTTGAACCGTTCTTATCTCGCCCGACAGCCCTACTTCACCTGCAAAAGTAGTTTGACTTGGTATTGGGAGATCTAAATCGGAAGAAAAAACAGATGCTACTATTGCTAAATCTACAGCAGGATCGTCAACTTTCAGTCCTCCTGCAATATTCAAGAAAACATCTTTCTGAGCCAAACGAAAGCCCATACGCTTTTCAAGAACAGCCAATAGCATGTTCAATCTACGGAGGTCGAAACCTGTAGATGAACGCTGGGGAGTACCAAACACAGCAGAACTCACCAAAGCCTGAGTTTCGATAAGTAAAGGCCGTGCTCCTTCGATACTTGCAGCAACGGCTATTCCGCTCAGGTTCTCGTTATCGTTGGAAAGCAAAAGCTCCGATGGATTCGATACTTCGCGCAAACCACTTTGCTGCATCTCGAAAATTCCTATTTCGGAGGTTGATCCAAAACGGTTTTTATTCGCCCTTAGAATACGATAAACATGATTTCTGTCCCCCTCGAACTGAAGCACCGTATCTACCATGTGTTCCAGAACCTTTGGCCCTGCAATTGAACCATCCTTAGTGATGTGACCGACCAAAAGGATCGTTGTATTTCGGTTCTTGGAGAAGGTAAGCAATTCGTTTGTACACTCTCGGATTTGGCTAACTGTTCCCGGTGACGACTCTAGCTTTTCTGAATAGACTGTTTGAATTGAGTCCAACACAACGAAATCTGCCTCCTGTTCTTTTAGTTGATGAAGTATATTCTCCAACTTTGTTTCTGGCAAGATCAGCATTTCGGTTACGTTCTGCGAAAGCCGTTCTGCCCGCATCCGAACCTGTTGGGCACTTTCCTCGCCAGAGATGTAAAGCACCCTCTTTCCTTTCATTAGCAAAGCGGACTGAAGCGCCAATGTCGATTTTCCGATACCGGGTTCACCTCCAACCAGAACCAATGCCCCAGGTACCATTCCCCCGCCAAGCACACGGTCGAATTCTTTTATCTGAGTGGAAAAACGCGACTGGTGGCCAAACTCTATTTCCGACAATTTCTGTGGCTTAACAGCATAAGCCGAAGCTGCTTCAAACTTTGGTTTCGAAGTTTTCAGTTCCTCCTCAAGAGTGTTCCATGCTTTACAAGATGGGCACTGCCCTACCCACTTTGGAGTATTATATCCACAAGAATTACAAACGTAAACAGTTTTCGATTTGGCCATATATGAAGTAAATCAAAAAGGCATGCGAACAGAGCATACCTTTTAAATACATTTTACGAATTCGCTTTTTTGATTACCGCGCTTGTCGAATACCCCCGAACAAGCTCTATAGTTTTCACTTCGCCTCCTTTTGCTGTTACAACATCGTAACCAACAATATCTTCAGGATTGTAATCTGCACCTTTTACCAAATAATCTGGCTGCACTTTTTTTATAAGTTCATACGGCGTGTCCTCATCGAAATGTATCACAGCATCTACAAAGCTCATGCTGGCCAATACAATAGCACGGGCATGCTCATCCTGAACTGGACGGTCTGGCCCTTTCAATCGGCTAACCGAAGCGTCGGTATTCAGGCCAATTACCATTACATCGCCAAAACTTGCAGCCTTTGAAAGGTATTCTACATGTCCACGATGTACAATATCGAAACAGCCATTGGTAAATACAACTTTCTTCCCTTCCTTCTCCCAACGGTTGAGCTTCTCCGCTAGCTGATCTGTATCAACTACCTTATTTTGTAACAAACTAAAGTGATCTGTCATTGTTCGTCCAATCTTATTTTTTGAAAAATTTCTACACGCAAAGGAAAACCCTATGAATAAGTTAGGTGTACTAATGTAAACGACATTTCAAATCTAACACAACACTGAATATCAGCACAATGATTTCTCTAATAAATAGCACCACATGCTTTATAGGGTTCGGAATTTAAAAACCTACGATGAATAATTTCAGTTAAGGCGCACAAAGCGATCAATACCAGAGTACGTAAAAAACTGGACGACCAGAGTACAACGAAAACCGAAGTCATTTTTTATGTTTTACTTAGCTTCTATAAAGCAATAGTCTTACTCCCCGTTTTTACCAGTAAAACAAAAGTGTGTTCTCTTTTCTTCTAACAATAAGAGAAATCCCTTCATTCGATATTGTCACATTTATGAACACAAATTACACATAAAAAGGCATAAACGAAGTTTTCCGCATGCCTTTCCAGAGTGAAATTCTTTATAAATTCTTCCTATACCAATCCTTAAACAACTCTGTTGGTTAAAGCATCGGGAAAAACAAGAGTTGGCTTGAAGCCCTTCGCCTCTTCAAAATCTATAGAAGCATATGAGATGATAATTACAATGTCACCCACAGCTACTTTCCGCGCAGCAGGACCATTCAGGCATACCTCTCCAGAACCACGTTCTCCTTTAATAACGTAGGTTTCCAGCCGTTCTCCATTATTAATGTTCACAATCTGAACTTTCTCGTTTTCGATGATATTCGCGGCATCCAAAAGATCCTCATCGATGGTCACGCTGCCAACATACTGTAAATTGGCTTCTGTCACTGTAACCCTATGTATTTTTGACTTTACTACTTCAATAAACATTTTACCAGTTGTTTGCCAGGTTGTTAAAACTGGATATTATCAATAAGACGGACATCTCCAGCCCACACAGCAATACATGCCACACATCCGCCTGGTGTATTCCAGCTGTTGGTAGGGAGAAGAGTATCTTTGTTTACAATCTCAAAATATTCAAGCTCTAAAATTTCATTCCCCGCAATCTGCTCTTTCACATACTCCTCAACCTCTTTTACGGATTTCTGACCAGAAAGCTCCTTTGCATCAAACAAACATTTAGAAATCAAAGGTGATGCTTTCCGATATTCAGGCTTAAGGCGCATATTACGCGAACTCATCGCCAGTCCGTCCTCTTCGCGGATAATAGGGCAGGCAACCACCTTTGTCTGGCAGTTCATCTGCTTAGCCATAGAGCGAATTACAGCTACTTGCTGAAAATCTTTTTCACCAAAAAAAGATACATCCGGCTGCACCATGTCAAAAAGCCGATATACAACCAGCGCTACCCCTTTAAAATGTCCAGGGCGATGTTTTCCTTCCATTACCGTGTCCAAACCCCCTAAATCGATGTCTAGATACTTAATTTCTTTCTCAGGATACATCTCCTCCTCCATAGGGGCAAAAACAAGATCGCAGTTTTCTTTCTCCAAGAGATTCAAATCCGTCTGTAGAGTGCGAGGGTACTTTTCTAAATCAGACTTATCATTGAACTGGGTCGGATTTACAAAAATACTAACAACAACAAGATCGGCCTGTTCTCTGGCCTGCCTCACCAACGAAAGGTGCCCCTTATGAAGCGCTCCCATTGTAGGCACAAAACCAACCGTTTTGCCTTCGGATTTAGCTTCAACAATAATCTGATTCAGTTTTTTATGCGTATCAACAAGCTTCATCAACAAAAAATATAGAAAAAGCCAGACAAGGCCAGTGTTAAACAATCGGGCGCAAGTTAGCAATTTGTTAAGAATTGCTGTGTAAGAGCAAGGGGCAAATCTCCACAAAACAAAGAGATTGCTGGTAAAGCCTCGTCAAACAAGGCTTTTCCTTGAGTATTGCAGTATTTTTTAATAATTTTGCGGCGTTAATCGGGTAACTATAAGACAATTCCATATGGAAAAGAAGAAAATCCTATTTGTATCACAAGAAATAACCCCGTATCTACCAGAGACAGAAATCTCTCACATTGGCCGTTACTTGCCGCAAGGTGTTCAGGAAAAAGGGAAAGAGATACGTTCGTTCATGCCTCGTTTTGGTGTAATCAACGAACGGAGAAATCAATTGCACGAAGTGATACGCCTGTCGGGCATGAACCTGATCATTGACGATACAGATCACTCACTGATAATCAAAGTAGCCTCTATACAATCTGCACGCATGCAGGTTTATTTTATCGACAACGAAGATTTTTTCCACAGAAAAGCTACACTTAACGACAAAGGAGGCATTCCGTTCGAGGACAACGACGAAAGAGCAATTTTCTTTGCGCGTGGCGTGTTGGAAACTGTTATGAAACTTCGCTGGGCTCCAGACATTGTTCATTGCCATGGGTGGTTTACCGGTCTTGTTCCTTTGTATTTAAAAACAGCTTATAAAGACGAGCCTCTTTTTGCTGACTCAAAAATTGTTTTCTCAGCCTATGACGATGGCTTCGACCAAGCAATGCCGTCTAACTTTGCTGAAAAAGCAATAATTGATGGAGTTGAGCTTGCCGATGCAGAGCGCCTTAAAGAAGCAAACTATCTGGGAGTAAATAAACTTGCAGTAGATTATTCGGATGCTGTAATTCAAGGAAACGAAGGTCTGCGTGCCGATGTGGAAGAGTATGTTGAACAAACAGGAAAACCTTTCTTGGGCTACCAGACAAAAGAAACATATGTTCAGGCCTACAACGACCTTTACGATTCATTATTAAGCTAAAACCCACCTTATTTAAACATGTCTCTTTTTGTTAATTATGTTTAACATCATCTTTATTTTCAGAGATGTGTCTTACTTTCGGCTGACGAATAATTTGGGTAAAAGCTTTGGCATAAAAGAATTTCAGAGCAAAACATGAAACAGGCCATGAGAAAAAGTCTCATACAAAGGAATAACTTAGCAAGTGTTCTTCATCTGGCTTAAAAATTAAAATGAAACAGAGTATGTCTGCTTAATAATGAGCAAATACAGCTTATTTGATTATGTTTTGAGCAGGCCAACACTGTTTCATTTATAATGAAGTACAGATGAAACAAGCTATATCTTCTTAAACAGGTGTATGATAACAACTGGCAAGTTACATGTGACCTTGAAAAACAGTTTTAGACACATGAAACAGACCATGCCTGCTTTGTAATCGGGACACAGAAGCATGATTATTATTTCGGGGCAGTCCAATACTGTTTCTAAGAATTTTAAAATAAATGAGAAATATTTTTTGGATAGTGGCCTTAGTGGCCATTTTTTTCGTTTCGGAGGGCTGTAAAGAAGACAGCAGGGTAGGTTTCGACTTAATCAGGAACGATCAGTCACTCTCCTCTGGCGCAGACACGATCTGGGCAGTAAACACTCAGCCCATTGGCGAGGATACAATACGGACTGACTATTCTAAGTCTGTTTCACTGGGGATAGTCCAAGACCCTATATTTGGAAAAACAACTGCTGAATTTGCTGTACAATTCAACTTAGGAGGATCACTGCCTTTTAGAGAAAAGGACTCTACCTTAATCGAAGAGACGGGTAAATACAAGTACTTCTATCATGCTTTTGGGAAAGCTCCCAAAGCAGACTCGATGTTTGTTATACTTGCCTACGACACTACAGCTCACACTACAGCTCACACTAGAGCCAACACAATGGGCGACCTAACGCTAGTTCAGCAGCTTGAGGTGCGATTATTGAACGACACCCTTGCTCCTACAAACTATGCCCACACAGAAATAGCTCCGTTATTGGCTGAAAAAGCAACTCATTCTTTAGGTACTGCAGAGCATAAATTCACACCTGCAGACCTTACTTATGAATTCAAAGTGGACAACCAACAATTTGTCGATACTTTCCTGAACAACAACACTGTTGCTTTTAGTAGCAAAGACAACTTTGTAGAAAGTAAACTGAAAGGGCTGGCCTTTTTGAACAACTCTTCAGATCCAAGTTTCCTATGCCGCTTCCTCTTAGATTCCGGAACAAAACTAAGGATATATTACACAAATGAAGCAATCAAAGATAAAGACACTACTGTTTATTATGACTTCAAGGTAGATTTGGCTACGAATAGAGCTCTGGCTTATACTCGTTATTTTACAGAAATAAAGCACGATTATACAGGCTCAGAACTTGAAGGTAAAGTCGATGCAGCACAAACAGAAGATAACGGAAAAGTCTACATTCAATCACTAGGAGGAGTAAGAAGCCTTATCACTTTCCCAGGGATTAAGGAATGGGCAAAAGGTGAAGAAAATAAAAATAAGCTCATAAGAAATGCCCAGTTGATAATACGTCCTATAGAAAATGATTATTCTGATTTTCAGCCAACTCTAGAAAAATTGAGTATCTATAAGATGCTAGAAGATAAACAAATGGGCTGGTTATCTGAATATTTTATAATATCTGACAGAATCAGGGATGACGTAAGCGAAGAATACGACCCTGTTGATAATGAATTCAGGTTCGACATAACCAGCTATGTGAACGAACTAAAGGCCTCACCAGAACTAGAAGAAAAAGGCCTTGTACTGACAGCTGAAGATCGGCATCTTACCTTTGGGCGAACAACCTTACATTCTGCAGCCTCAAGCAACAAAGATTACAGAATGTTTGTTAAAATAAGTTACTCATACGCAGAGTAATAAAACAGCTTAAGAATCATCTATCATAAAAAGGTTAACTTGTGCGCAGATGCATGTTAACCTTTTATGTTATAAACCTTTCAAAATATGTGTGGAATAGTTGGATACATTGGAAAGCGCGATGCTTATCCAATTTTGATTAACGGGCTAAAACGTCTGGAATACCGTGGCTATGACTCTGCTGGTGTTGCACTCATTGGAGAAAACACCAATGTATATAAGAAAAAGGGCAAAGTAAGTGATTTAGAAAACTTCACTAATGATCTCGACAAAAGTGGATCTATCGGTATCGGACACACACGCTGGGCCACACACGGGGAGCCAAATGATATTAATGCACACCCTCACCGTTCGATGAATGGCCTTTTTACAGTAATTCACAACGGAATTATTGAGAACTACAGTACCCTAAAAGAACGCCTTGTTGCAAGAGGATACACTTTCCAAAGCGAAACGGACACCGAGGTACTTGCCAATCTAATTGAATACATCTATACAAAAGGAGAGGTTTCTGCCGAAGTTGCAGTACGCTTGGCATTAACAAAAGTGATCGGTGCTTATGGTATTGTAGTAGCATGCTCAGAAGAACCGGATCAACTTGTTGCTGCACGGAACAGCAGCCCTTTGGTAGTTGGTATCGGAAAAGACGAATACTATATTGCGTCCGATGCAACACCTATCGTAGAATACACGAATTCAGTGATCTACCTCAACAATGAAGATGTTGCTGTTATAAAGAAGGATGAGCTTATTCTGAAAAACATTCAGAACGACCAACTAACACCAAAGATTCAGGAATTGAACCTGAACGTAGCCGATATTGAAAAAGGAGGCTATGCTCACTTCATGCTGAAAGAGATATACGAACAGCCACGTTCTATCCGTGACACTTTCCGCGGAAGAATTGCTCCAGATTTGCAATCGCTGCACCTAGGAGGGCTTTACGAAGTGCTTCCTAAGCTTATCGAAGCAAAGAGGATTCTTATTATTGCCTGTGGCACCTCTTGGCATGCCGGCATGGTTGGCGAATACATGTTGGAAGAGTTCACCAGAATTCCTGTTGAGGTGGAATACGCATCTGAATTCCGCTACCGCAATCCGATTATTCACGAAGATGATATTGTAATAGCCATCTCACAAAGTGGAGAAACCGCAGATACACTAGCTGCCATACAACTTGCAAAAGAGGCGGGAGCAACTGTTCTAGGGATTTGCAACGTAGTCGGAGCAAGTATACCACGCGAAACTGACGCAGGTGTTTATACTCACGCGGGACCGGAAATAGGTGTTGCTTCGACTAAGGCCTTTACTGCTCAAGTAACCGTATTGGCCATGATTGCCATGAAAGTGGGGCGGGCAAAAGGAACATTACCAGACAATGAATTCCTTGAGCTTGTAAAAGAAATGAATTCAATCCCAGAAAAGATTGAAAAAATCCTGACTTACAACGACAGGCTTGAATCAATCGCAAGCCAGTATAAAAGCGCTGCTAACGCACTTTACCTTGGCCGTGGGTATTTCTTCCCTGTTGCGCTAGAAGGCGCCCTTAAACTCAAGGAAATATCATACATTCATGCAGAAGGCTACCCTGCTGCAGAAATGAAGCACGGCCCTATTGCACTAATCGATGCATTAATGCCTGTTTTTATAATTGCAACGAAAGATAAATCGTACGAGAAGATCGTAAGCAACATACAAGAGGTTAAGGCTCGTAAGGGAATTGTAATCGCTATTGTATCCGAAGGTGATGTAACGATCAAAGAAATGGCAGACCATGTATTTGAAGTGCCGGACACACACCCTGCTTTGGCAACTCTGCTTACTGTTATTCCATTGCAGCTACTTTCTTATCATATTGCTGTTATGCGTGGGTGCAATGTTGATCAGCCCCGTAACCTTGCAAAATCGGTTACTGTAGAATAAAGACTCAAATTGATAAGCACGTGTGGTGCTATTTATCAGGAAAAGTATTTAGGCCAAGGGAAATTTCTCTTGGCTTTTTTTTGTGGTTATGGATCGTTCAAGTACGGTTTATGAGATGAAGTTACTGAAAAAACAACCACAGAGTCGCACAGAGGGTCTTCACAGAGTTTTTTTGAATTTTCAGGCAAAGAGAGTGTGCAGAGCCCATTTTACTCTACAAAACTATCACGGTAAGAATTAAACACAAAATTGTATAATATCAACTAGAGAAAGTAAACCGATATCTTGTCTGTTCTTGAAAGTATAAAAAAAGCCCGTCTGAAACAGACAGGCTTTGAAAAGGTGGTGCCACCAGGAATCGAACCGGGGACACAAGGATTTTCAGTCCTTTGCTCTACCAACTGAGCTATGGCACCGTTTTGCGGGTGCAAATATAAGTACGTTTTTTTATTTACAAAACCTTTGGCGAAAAAAACTTCACTTTTTTTGGCTCCGATTAACCGCGAAGTTCAATGCATGACTACTAAAGTCTTCTCTTTCAGGATAATTAAGCAATTTGAAATTTTCTCCATCAAATTCACCAAAAGTGAAATGCTGAAGCCAGTCGCCTGTGTTTACATAAACACTGCCTTCTGCTACAGGAAATATTACGGGTGTGTGCCTGTGTCCATGTACGAAATAATCGTAATGCTTTTCTTTTAATCGTTCACGGGCATGTTCTACCAAAAATTCCTTTTCACCCCAGAAAGTATACTTCTCCATCTGTCCATATTTTCGGTGAGAAGACCATGTGTGCCCAACCCACTGTCCAAAATCAGGATGCAATTGAGAAAAACCCCATTGCAGCGCACGGTTACGAAATGCCCACTTTAAGAATTTATATCCAGGATCCTTCCCTCCCAATCCATCGCCATGATGTATGAAGAAATGCTTACCACTGATCTCTATTTCCAGTTCATCTTTATGCATGATCACCCCAAGCTCTTCCTCCAGATAATCATGACGGCACCACATATCGTGGTTTCCCCAAAAGAAATGAATTGGGGTTCCGGAATCACTGATCTCTCCCAAGCGTCCCATTACACGGGAAAAGCCACGGGGTACGCTTCGTTTGTATTCCCACCAGAAATCAAAGATGTCACCGACCAGAAAATAGGCCTGTGCCTGATCTCTGGTTTCATCAAGCCATTTTACCATCAATTTTTCGCGTTTCAGGCTCTCGCCGTGCGAGGGCAGCCCGAAGTGGGCGTCAGAAACAAAATACGCCTTCTTGCCTTCTTTAAGCTCTATTTTCACAAGTTTAATCTTTTCGATCGGTCGGAATACCTGACAGACTTTTTCACTTAGCTTCTAATTCCCATAAACTACTAAAACTCATCTATATTGCTTATAGGGTACGAAGCGCAAAGGTATAGATATTTTATTTTCTATTTCATTCCTATAGACCAAGGGGCTATTTCAATCAAAAAAATAGCAAATCTGTTAACTCTTAAGCAGGCGTATTGGTGCAAACAACATTTGCAGCCTGCCACCAATACTAACATGATACTTTTCCTAACAAATAGCACCACGTGCTTATTATAATTTCTTATTATAAAAAAAGGCCGTCCAATATGAGGACAGCCTTTGGGTATGGATTGGATTATATTCAAGATTTAGGAAACAAAGTCACGCTGAGCTTTCAGCAAAGTGACTGTGAAAAGTATGATGTTCTGAGTTTCTGTTAGGATACTCAGGTACAAAAGACTATTCTTTGGTCCGGCTTCGTCTTTCTTGATACGATCGAAATGATTCAGGCGGAATTGTTTGATATTTAGTGCAAACTGGTTCTGAAGCTCCTCGATTTCGGTGATGTCGGAGAAGTTGCTCTTTCTGATCATTTCCAGAACTAGTTTGATGAACTCTCCTACTTGTCGTGTTACATCTTTGAGTTCTGTCAACTGTACTTCTGCCAGTTTTGTGTGGTTGTTGTCTACGTGGTTGTAACTTGGTTCGGTTACGTTGTTTACTGCACGTGCTATCTCGCGCAAATAATCGACTACCTGAACGTAGTAATATCCTGATTCAATATTTTCGGTCTCTAGCTGCTTAATTGTAAGCTGAAGATTCTCTTTTAGACGCTTCGAGCGCTTGGTCATCTTCTTGGCCGACTTATTTGCTGACTTAAGGCTTTGTCTATCTTCTAGGTCGAGCCCAACGGTTACTTCGTCGTAAATGGTATGAAGGCTCTTAAGCGTTTTCGCTACATTGCCGATGCACTTTTCGAATACCTCTTCGCTATCTCTTACCAGCTCTTCTTCTTCTAGCTTCTGGTCTTCTTCTTTTTCTGTCTGCTTTCTTTTGTGGACAATACGTAGAGTCCAAATTCCGATTCCTACGAAACCAAGGATCACGAATACCATCCAAAGTCCTGTAGAATGAATAAGCGTTGCGAATGTGTATGAAACGATAAAGGCAACGATACCTGTTATGAACCATCCTGAGATAACGGATAGTACACCTGTGATACGGTATACGGCAGTGGAACGTCCCCATGCTCCATCGGCAAGTGATGTTCCCATTGCTACCATAAATGTAACGTAGGTTGTCGAAAGAGGAAGCTTAAGCGATGTTCCTACTGAGATAAGGATACTGGCTACGGACAGGTTCACGGATGCACGGATAAGGTCGAAAGCTGCTGCTCCGTCGCCACCAACTTCTGCTGTTTCTGGGCGGGTTAGCTGTCTGTTCAGGAATGTTTTTGTACTATCAGGAACAATTTTGGAGAACAGATTCGCAATAAAAATTGAGATACGAACTAGAACCCTTGATACTGCTGAAGATTCGAACTGCTCCTCATTTGTTTCTTCCTGACGGCTTAGGTTTATGGAAGTTTCGGTTACTGTACGCGCTTTTTTCGACATCCAAAGCGTTACTACCATAATTAGCCCTGCGATAAGAAGATATAGGGTTGGCGTTTTTACCTTTTCTGAAAGAATCTCCATTGAGAAAGCCATCGGGTCTGTTACTTCTGAAGCGATAAATGCCTGATATGATTTTAGACCTGCCAGCGGAACACCAATGAAGTTAACCAAGTCGTTACCTGCAAATGCCATCGCTAATGCGAAAGTTCCGATGAGCACAATTACTTTCAGGACATTTACTTTCATGGCCTGAAGAGCATACAGCACTACTGTCCAAACAACGAAGCTAGCGCCTAAAAGAACCATTGTATTGTTCTTGATCCATGCTGCTGTTGTTTCGCTGATGAAAGATGAACCTTTCAGTCCTTTTATCAGGATAAAATACGTAATAGCTGTTACAGCAACACCTCCCCAAATTGCCCCAAAGGTGCGGAAGGATTTTTGATACTTAAAGCTGAATAATACACGGGAAATATACTGAACAATAGCTCCAATAGTGAATGCAAAGAAGACGGAAAGGAATATCCCCCGTATGATCTCCCACGCTTTTTTCGTGTTGATGTATGCTGCGACTGCCTCCCCACCGTCTTGCTGAGATTTGAAAACGGCAAGTGCAACAGCCGATCCTAGAAGCTCGAATACAATGGATACCGTGGTTGAGGTTGGCATCCCGAAGGTATTGAACAGATCGAGCAATATAATATCCGTGAGCATGACGGCGACAAAGACTATCATTATCTCACCAAAAAAGAACTTATCTGGATGGAAAATACCCTTCCTGGCAACCTCCATCATTCCGCTAGAGAATGTGGCACCAACAAGTACCCCCAAACTAGCAACTATCATCACCACAGCAAAAGGAGCTGCCTTGGAACCTAAAGCCGACACCAAAAAATTCACAGCATCGTTACTCACCCCTACTATCAAATCTGAAATGGCCAAAAGAAACAAGACCAACAGTATACCAATGTAAATACTTTCCATTTTTTAACGAATTTGAACGTGCAAAACTATACAGAGAGTTAGCATTGCAATTCGTCCTGTCCTTAAATTAATGTTAAATTCTTAGTTGTGTTTATATTGATTCTTCTAATTCTCACATTGAATCTTACTACAGCCTATTGACTTTTGCCTATTTTTACTACAATTCACAAGATTATTTCTACTTGTTGTCTCAATGTTCTGCCTCGTTCTCAACCTATAACCTGAATATTATCCATTCGGTTCAAAAAAATAAAAAAACAGGCATCCATTGTTAATAAAGCTTAGCCTCCCTGAAATTCGGCTGCATAGGTAACAATTTTTCCAGAATTAACTCCCACAAAAAACCTTACCTTTTCTCACGTTAATTTGTTCTCTTTCCAGAATTGTTACTTTTGCCTAAAGTTAAGTGGGTGTACAACATTTCTACATTTTCCCTAATGCACTAAATATAAAGCCATTACAGATTTCATCAAAAAAAAACACCTGCTGCTTATTTTCAACAGCTTAAAACTGTTACATAAAACGTAACCGCACAAGTAGAAACAGAAATTTAAACAAAGACAAGTATTTTGGAAACGGAACAAAACATCAAAAACATGAAGATTGGAACACCCAAAAGCCTTACTCCACGTTCAATTTCTATCCTTATTAGTCTACTCGGGCTTATAATGCCTCTTGTGCTTGTTGTTACAGCACTTTATACGGATCAGGCAGAAAAACCTGTTTATCTAATGTTCTCGGCATTGTCCGTTTTTGTGGTAAACTATGTTGTTGTCAGCTACATACTCAACAACTTCATCATAAAGCGTATCACACCATTATATGGCCGCATAGATAAAATCGACAGCTTAGAAGACGATGCGTTTCAGATGGAGGACCGTGATATGATTGCAGACCTTGACTCAAAAGTGGTTGAATGGGCAAAGAGAAAAGCTAAAGAAAACCAACAACTAAAAGAAAACGATATTCTCCGCAAAGAATTCATTGGTAATGTTGCTCATGAGCTGAAAACCCCAATTTTCAATATTCAGGGATACATTGATACTTTACTTGACGGAGGTATTCACGACAGCGAAATCAACATGAGGTACTTAGAGCGTACCGAGAAAAACGTTAACAGGCTTATTACAACGATAAAAGATGTTGACACGATATCCAGACTGGAATCGGGACGCGTGATGCTCGATTACATCGACTTCGATGTAGTAGAGATTATTAATGAGATTTTTGAACTGCAAGACCGAATCACCAAAAAGTTCAACGTAGAACTACAACTTATTGCAAAAACGCCAGAACCAATCTTCGCATTGGCAGACCGCGACAAGGCCTACGAGGCCCTCCACAACCTGATAGTCAATTCTGTAAAATATGGAAGCGATGGAGGAAAATCGGTTGTTTCTGTTTGGCAAGATGAAGAACGGGTATGGATAGAAGTAAAAGACAACGGGATAGGAATTGGGGAACAACACCTGCCACATATCTTCACTCGTTTCTATCGTGTAGATAAAAGCCGTTCGCGTGAACGTGGGGGCTCGGGCTTAGGACTGGCCATTGTGAAGCATATTGTAGAGGCTCACGGCCAGAAGATTTTTGTTGACAGCAAAGAAGGCGAAGGAACAACCTTCCGTCTGTCATTTCAGAAAGGGAAAAACGAGACAGAGGCACAGTAATAATTGTGCCTTGTCTGCATGATCTATTTAGGTTCGCGCAACGCTCCCCAAATCAATTTCTTACCAAATCCCAAGCGGTTGTCTGTCATTTTAATGAATTCAGGCTCTATGCTCCAAAGTTCTGTTTTCTTCAGTATAGCATAAGGAAAACGCTTTAAGTATGCTTTATTGGCTAGTGTTCTTTGTTCACCTTCCAACACTTTCATTTCTCCATTGAACTGAATCCCCTGAATTTTCCCAACAGTACTTGTTTCCAGAACAACAGATCCTGCAACATATGAGTTCTTCAGTGCATCCTGAGCATGTTTTGTAGGAGTATCAGAAGCAAACACCAGAATGTTTTCTTTCTCCAGATAAACATAAAAGCAATTCGCACAATAAGGCATCGCATTTACACTGGTGGCCAGCGTAAGCACATGATGTTCGGTAAGGAATGAAACAATACGTTCGTCTATTTTTTCCATAATTCTGTTATAAGTACTTTACAATTTCTGCGCAAGCAAATTTACATCTGTCAACAAACAACTTTTATCGCACATAAAAATTCAAGCATCGAAACATTTCACACCTGAAAGTTCGCACCAAAATCACAACCGAGATAAAAGCCCTTTTCCAAAACTTTACTTACACAAACAGCAAATAGTTCGTATCTTACCAAGTGAGGATAGGAAACAGAATGCACCCTTGAATAGGTTATTTCTTCATCTTCAGTAAGCACAGGTATCCGATAGAACTGTAATTATTTTGTAACCGTTTTTGGATTCCCTGTCTACGAACAATAGCAGAGATTGCAGTCCGTTCTACTACAAAACTAACACCCTATATTCAAAATGAGAACCCTTTGCCTGATTTTATCTCTTCTTCTTTCGCAAGCCATCATCGCGCAGACAACCATCTCTGTTGCTGATCTAGAACGTCCGTCGAGATTAGTTAAAAAACAGAAGCATAGTTATAAACTTGTGGATATGACTCATGCACGCATGTTTTTCAAAATTGATCCAACCAAAAGATACATAGCGGGAGAGGTAAGGCTTAGTATGAAAGCTCTTGAAAAAAACCAGACAGAGTTAAGTCTCGACCTTCATTCAGACATTACTGTGGATGCCGTTTGGTGGAACGGCGTACAACTCCAACAAAATAAGATATCGCACAAAAACGATCTCATCACCCTTCAGCTAAACCAAGCTATTTCAACAAACACAACCGATTCAATACGAATTCAATACAAAGGCACTCCTCCTATTGGCGCATTTCAGGGCTTCTCGCAAGATGAGCATGAATCTGGACAGATCGTTTGGACACTTTCAGAACCCTACGCATCGAAAGAATGGTGGCCTGCCCAACATACCCTACTCGATAAAATCGACTCTATCGATGTACTGATCCTTTCGCCAGAGGGGAACCACGCAGCATCTAATGGCATTCTTGTTCGGGAAGAAAAAAACAATGGATGGAAACTGGATCATTGGAAACACAGACATCCCATTGCCACCTACCTAGTGGCTATTGCTGTGAGTAATTACGAGCGCTACAGCGACTACTTGGAAACAGACGACCAGAAAATCGAGATACTGAACTACGTTTATCCTCACTCGTTGGAAAGCGCCAAGCGAAACACTCCCGAGACTGTGAAGATCATGAAACTCTTCAACGAACTCTTCGTCACATATCCATTCGCCGACGAGAAATACGGTCATGCCCAATTCTCGTGGGGCGGCGGCATGGAGCACCAGACCATGAGTTTCATGTACGGTTTCTACTTCAGTCTTGTGGCACACGAGTTGGCTCATCAGTGGTTCGGCAACTACATCACTTGTGGCTCATGGAAAGAAATCTGGATCAACGAAGGCTATGCAACCTATCTCGAAGGTCTTTGCTACGAAAATGGCCTCGGAAATCAGAAGTTTCACGAATGGCTAAGTAGCAATAACAGAGACATAACTGGTAAACCTGGAGGGTCGCTCTATGTCGACGACACCACCTCGGTCCGCCGCGTTTTCAATGGAAGATTATCTTACAACAAAGGCGCAATGGTTATTCATATGCTCCGCAAACAAATTGGCGACGAAGCCTTTTTCAACGCAACAAAGGCCATCCTGAACGACAAAAAATTACAGCACAGCTTTGCCACAACCGCAGAACTACAAAAGCATTACGAAGAGAGTTCTGGCAAAGACCTATCAGCCTTTTTCGAAGACTGGATCTACAACGAAGGCTACCCAAAATTCAAACTTCGGTGGGCACAGGACACAAATAACAAAACTGTATTCGAACTCACCCAACAATCTTCTGTAGACAATGGCAATGTTTTCGAAATGAAAATACCAATAACAGTATCTTCAGAAGGCAAAAAACAAAAAATATGGCTCCCGCAGGAGAAAACCACACAAATGTTCGTAGAACAAGTTGACTTTAAAATCGAACAAGTTGATTTGAATGCCGACATTGACATCATCACTCTCCACCCCACTATCATACGCGATCAAAAGCTACTGCTCACACAGTCCGAATATCAACCTTCAATCATACAGATTGTTCCCAACCCAGCACAGGAACGCATCGAGGTATTCTGGAACCAAGAACTACAACCCGACACAGTTCAACTCTTCGATACAAACGGGAAAAAACTACTGAGTAAAGGAGCGGGGAAAAGCAGAACTTCCGTTCAATTTCCACTTATAAACCTTCCATCGGGGATGTACATTATAAAAGTAATTGTAGGCAGTGATATCTACGAGCAGAAGTTCGTAAAACAATAAGGTTACAATTTTGCTTCATTGGTTGTGTAAGGTTCTCCACGCCTCAGCGTCAAAGCAGGCACAGAACTATTAAAAAAACCATTTTAATATACACAACCATGAAGCAGATTCTTAATAACTTACAAAAACTCAAAACCCTCACTTTCTTATTATTACTAACACTTACAGCACTAAATTTCACAGCCTGCGAAAAAGACGACGACGATGACGATCCCAAAGAAACCCCCGAAACAGGAAATCAGGCCCCAGTTTTTTCACTAACTGACACAGATGGAAAAAAAGTCCAACTATCCGACTACGAAGGGAAAGTAATTGTACTTTTCTTTTTCGGCAACGGATGCCCAAGCTGCAAAGCTGCTGGTCCAACTATTGAGGCTGAGCTGGTAAAACCCTATATGGACAACGACAACTACCAACTATTGGCTCTCGATCAGTGGGACGGCAACCTAAGCTCTGTACAAGACTTTAAAGAAAGTACAGGCCTTTCCGTTCCCGTACTACAAAACGCCTCTTCAACAGCAACATCATACAAATCTACTTTCGACCGATTGGTAGTGATCAACAAAGAAGGAAAGATACTATTCTCTGGAACACAAGGTGCTAGCAAAGACATAGCAGCAGTAAGAGCAGTAGTAGATAAAGAACTAGCCAACGACAAAATGCCTGACGACAAAACTCCTGACGATAATGCTACAGAAGCGGCAGCATTCTCATTAATGGACACCGATGGCAACACCGTTAAACTAGCAGATTACGACGGGAAAGTAGTTGTTCTATTCTTCTTTGGGAACAGCTGTCCAAGCTGCAAAGCCGTTGCACCAACAATCGAGTCCGACCTAGTAAAAGCCTACGCCAGCAACGCCAATTTTCAATTGTTAGCGCTCGACCAATGGGACGGCAACAAAAGTTCCGTAGCCAGTTTCAAAAGTAGCACAGGCCTTTCCGTTCCCGTATTGCTAAACGCCTCATCAACTGCATCTGCCTACAAATCGACTTACGACCGCCTTATCGTAATCGACAAAAAGGGCTATATCCGATTCTCAGGCACCCAGCTTGCCAGCAAAGACCTAGCTGCAGCCAAGAAAATTGTCGATCAATATTTATAAGGAGCACAGCGGCAGTGCGCCCACCAACTGCGTCGCGCTTTCCGCTACAAGTCCTCGCCCTGGGAGCTGTTCAACATCGGCGTGGCGGTCTATTCCGCCAAGGCTGCATAGCCGCCACACCGTGTTTCACTAGCTCCCAAGGCTGCGGGCTTCCGCTCCAATCGCGGCTAGATTTAAAACGGCATCGCTTTCTATTACATTAGACCCGACGGGTTTTAAAAACCCATCGGGTCAATAATAAGTTCTAAAGCGTCAGCCAACTTATAATTCATAACTCATAATTTATAATTCATCTACTTGATCAACATTATGAAAACAATAATCACACTCCTATTTCTCACATCAATAATCACAACAACACAAGCACAACAAGTTAGAGACTTTGTGCTGGAAGACATCAACAAGCAAACCCAGAAATTCTCAGCCCTAAAAGGCGAAAAACTAACCGTCATCGACTTCTGGGCATCATGGTGCAAACCCTGCCTAAAAGGAATGCCCAAAATCGAAAAGCTCTTCAAGGCCAACAAAAGCAAAGGCGTAAACTTCGTAGGCATAAACTGCGATGGCCCACGCAGTGCATCCAAAGCAGCACCACTAACAAAAACACTGGGCATCACCTACCCCATGCTCACCGACATGAACAACGACCTAATGAAAGACCTAGAAATTTCAGCACTCCCTACCCTACTCATTGTTGACCCATCCAACAAAATAGTATACCGCCACGAAGGGTTTGCAAAAGGCGACGATGAAGAAATACAAGAGGTTATCAACAAGCTGCTGAAACAATAAGGCCATGGCTAATAAACATACGACCGTTTTGAGTTTTGAAATTTCATTTTCTAACAATCTACCTGTAGAGACGCGCTAATAGCGCGTCTCTACCTGATGACCATTGACCAATGACCAAATTCCCAAATACAAAATGTTTTGAAACCCTTTCAGCATGACCAATAAGCAACTAATTCTTCTTTTCTTAATTTTCAGTTTCTTCTCAACACAGGCTCAGTTTTCTGGAACAAACCTTACCGAATATCAATACGGAAAGTTAGCCACCCAGAACGAAGATGAGTTTCATTCAGTCTACAACAAACTGATGCTAAACTACGGTTACAAAGCGTTCAAATTTTCGGTAGGGGCACAGGCATACGCCACGCCTTACGACGAACGCAACTACATAGATCCGTCGTGGATAAGCGTATCCTTCAAACAAAAAGGTTGGGAACTAAAAGCTGGAAACTTCAACGAAACATTGGGTCGCGGCCTGCTCATCCGCTCCTACGAAATACCCGGCGCACTGCTCGAAGACAAAGGCTTCCGCAGCAAGAACTATTTCTACCGCGACCTACTTGGGGCATCAGCAGGCTACAAAAACACACGCGGCGAAGTGAAAGCCTTCTGGGGTTATGCCTACAATAACGTCTTTCCTCCTAGTCAGGACTGGGAACAACGACGATCGGACGAAGTAGCAGCCGTCAGCGGTGCATACAAAATCCTGAAGCAGACTTTAGGTGCAAGCGCCATGCGCCTGTCAAACGATGCTGCCGAAAGCTATTATGGAATGGCTGAACTTTCGGGAAGCATCGTAAAGCAACTGTCCTATCACGTAGCATATGCCTTCCGCGCAACCACCGACGAAACTCTTACTGACAACGATGAAGAGGCTTACGCACTATATTCAAGTCTCAACTTCAGTGCAGACAAGCTTGGTGTAAGCCTGGAACTGAAAGACTACCGCAACTTTCTCATCGGTTCCGGCATCAACGAACCACCAGCTTTGATAAAAGAACACACCTATAAAACACTGAACCGCGCCACTCACGTTCTTCTGCCATCGTACGAAAGAGGGATTCAGGCCGAAGCTTTCTATCAGTTCAACCTGTGGACAGTTCTCACATTAAACTACACTCTTGCACGCAACAAACTCTTAGAGGAAGTCGATTACCACGAATGGTTTGCCGAGATATCAACAAGCTTGGGCGACGCCATAGAGTTAAAAGCTTTTGCCGACTTTGCTAAAGATCCTTTCAATTCCATCGACGACCGCATCTCACTAGGTACAACGATAGACTACTCCTTCCCCAAAGGCTACGGCCTTAAACTCGATACCGAATGGCAGCAATTCGACCGCTCTGGGGAAAATGTTCAGAATGTTGTTGCTGGATTAACATTCCGTAGAAAGTCCAAACTGTTCCTCGGCATTATCTCCGAACTTAGCAACGACTCTTTCCTTACCGAGGACGACATGAAACTTTGGCTCGGAGGAACGGCTCGTTACAAACTGAACAGCAAGCATAATTTCACTTTGTTTGTGGGCGAACGACGGGGAGGACCAGCTTGTAATGCGGGTGTTTGTTACGAACTGCTGGATTTTAAAGGTGTTGAGGTTCGGTGGAATGCGCGTTTCTAGATAATTTGGTCATTGATTGGTAGAGACGCAAGATTTTGCGTCTGTATAGGTCTTGAACAGATCATTATAAATTTGCCTTCTACCAGCGGTTCCCACCGCAGGCTACCAATAGTTCATCCCTACGGGATTTTGTTTTTAAGCTAGTGTTGTTTCTCCTGTTGATGACTGGGTAAAACTATATACGTTCGCTATAAAACCAGCCAATGCTAAAGCAAACAACAGCTTCTAATTTGGATTGATAATGTGTAAAAACTACAGGCTAAAAGCCTGTGTTACATGTAGCGTAGGCTTTCAGCCTGCGGCTTTACACCGTAACTTTGATAATTCTACATTCAATTATTTCCAAATTAGAAATTGCCAGATACAGGTTTTCAGGCGTAAACAAATTATTCAATAGGGTTTATTTTAAAGGTCTTCATGAGATCGCTTCGCTAAATTCATAACTCATAATTTATAATTCCCTAAACCCATTCACACTTTTCCTACCTTGCCACGAAATTCTCGCCTATGACATGGATTATTCTCACGCTCTCCGCCACCATCTTTCAAACATTCCGAAATAGTTTTGCTAAAAAGTTATCGGGTCACTTAAGTCCGTTAAGTGTTAGCTTTTGCCGTTTTCTGTATGGCCTGCCAATTAGTTCGCTGGCAATGCTTATTGCTTGGGTCGTTTTGGGTGATGTTGGGAACGTCTCACTGTCGTTCTATCTTTGGGTTACTGTTTTTTCTATTGCTCAGATTGCAGCCAATGCCCTGCTGATTGCCTTGTTCAGCTACAAAAACTTTGCGGTCTCCATTACCTACAGCAAAACTGAAGGTATGTTCACTGCATTGCTTGCTGTTTTTGTTCTTGGGGAGTTCTTGCCTGTTGAAGGCTGGTTGGGGATAGCTTTGGCTTTCGTTGGTCTGTTCGTTGCTTCGCTTGCCCAGAAACGTGTTCGGCTAAATGCTATCCTAGGTTCATTCGCGGAAACTTCGACACTTTTAGGATTAGCTTCTGGAGTACTGTTCGCCATAGCAACTGTCTGCATTAAACATGCGTTTAGTTTCATTGATACTGAGCAACCGCTTATGAGGCCAATCTATTCCCTGTTTGTTGCTCAGGTTATACAGGTGCTTATTCTGTTGCCTTACCTGCTGATACGAAAACGTTGGCAGTTGAAATACATCATCACCCAGCCTTTTTATCCATCTATTGTTGGCCTGTTCTCTGGATTAGGGTCGATGTGTTGGTTTCTGGCGTTCTCGATTGCTTTTGTGGGGTATGTTAAAACTCTTGGTCAACTGGAATTTTTGTTGAGTGTGCTTGTTTCTGTCTTTTATTTTAAGGAGAAGGTTACGCGAAACGAGATTTTTGGGATGTTGCTGATGGTTGTTGGTACGCTTTTGTTGATTTGGTGAAATCGCCTTAGACCCGATGGGTTTTCAAAACCCGTCGGGTCTAGGAATGTAATACCATTTAAATTTCTAATTTACATATATTTTCATTAACTTCAAAGCATGGGAAGACATGCAGAGATATCAATAAAAGAGGATTTAGATTATCTGAAATCACGCTATAAAAAAGAAAAGGATTATCGGACCAGAGAACGTCTTCGTGCGTTTATCCTTTTGAAAGAAGGTAAACACACCAGGCGTATAGATGTGGCCAATGAACTTGATGTTTCAAAATCGACACTGGACAAATGGCTTGGCTGTTATAAAAGGGATGGCCTAGAAGAGGCCATTATTTCTCGGCAGGGCGGCCAGAAAAAGGGCGTGATATCGGAAGACGTCCATGATGCACTGAATGAAAAGGTTAAGGATTCGGAATGTCCATTTAACAGCTATGAGGAAGCGGTGGATTATATATATATAAATTTCGGAGAACAGATAAAATACAATACGGTGCGGACTTATATGATACGTAATTTCGGCACAAAACTTAAAAAGCCGCGCAAATCGCATTACAAAAAAGATGAGTCCAAGGTCCGGGACTTTAAAAAAAATCGGGGAGGTGTTCAATCAGATCAGAACCGGTCTAAATAAAGATAAGTTCTCTTCGGTCAACCTGATGATGATGGACGAGAGCAGGTTCGGGCTGATGACCTATATCGGCAGGTGTATCACCGCGTTCGGCGTCAAACCGGTAGCACCGTTCAGGCAGGGGTTTAAGAATACTTATCTCTATGGGGCGTTCTCGCCAGTTGATGGGGATATGTTCACAATGGAGGTGGAAGGTACCACCAGCGATATATTCTATGTTTTCCTTGAAGAGCTTTCCATGCATAGGCCTGACGAGTTTAAAGTGCTGATTATTGACAATGCTGCTTTCCATTCGCTTAAAGGGAGGGAACTTCCCCCGAACATTGCCCTTGTGAACATTCCCCCATATGCCCCAGAACTAAACCCGGCCGAAAGGGTCTGGCAGTACATGAAACAATATTTTAAGAACAGGGTATTCGATGACCTTGAAGATGTCAAAAACTGGATTGCCAATTTTGTAAAGGAAAAGTTATCGGCTGATACCGTAAAATCAATCGTTCACAATAAACTATACTTGGAAAATTATATGTGTAATTTAAAAATTTAATTGGTATAATAGAAAGCAATTCAGTCTTAAAATAGACGCGATTGGAGCGGAAAGCCCACAGCCTCGGGAGCTAGTGAAACACGGTGAGGTGGCTAAGGAGCGTGAGCGGAATAGACCGCCACGCCGATGTTGAACAGCTCCCGAGGCGAGGACTTGTAGCGGAAAGCGGGCTGGTCGTTGTAGAAAAGAACGGACGCTTCTCTCCTAAAAATTAAAAATATTTTTTTGTGGATATTGAAAGGATGGCTTTTTGATCGAGATGATAGCCATCCCTTCAATAGTTAGCGGGACGGTTGTTGTTTGAAAGTCTCAAGTAGACGCCTCAGCCCTTCCTTGCCTTGCGTGACGTAAAGTTTCATAGGAACATCGAGCTTTGGTTCTTTCTGCTTTTTGAGCGCCCCGAAATCTATTGCCGAATATTGCTGTGTGTCGAAAATGGCTATGGAATCCGCTCCAATAACAGCTAGGAAAAACGCCGTTTTGTCTTCCGAAAGCGACACCATCGGCCAATCGTTTTCGCGAACACGGATGTAGCTGGTCTGGTTGTCGATGAAATAGTACACCATTTTCTCCTGACCAGTTTCGCGGTCGCTGCCCGGCCATGTGAAATTGGCAGCTAGTTGTACAGTTTCGAAGCGTTTCTGTATCCTGTCCCAATTGCACCAGCCCATCTGCTTCACGTCGTACGAGCGGAAAACCTGAGCCTGAGTTTCCAGCCGCCTCTGTTCAACCTCAATTTCTTTTTGAATAGATGCATAAGCCTCCTGCCACTGATTTGGCCGACGCCTCAGAACTCTTTGTAAAGGAAGATAAGCTTCGGCTGTAAAGCTGTATTTCTTGGGTTTCTTCTTGCGCCAATCACTTTCTTTGATGCCGATGCGGTACGTTTTCCCCTTCACGCGTTTTACCTCGTAGACGTGGGCTGTCTTCATATTTATCCACGAAGGTAGTTTTACGCCACCTGGCTTTTTCCACAACACTTCGGAAGCATAATAATAACGCCCCCAGATTCTGAAACTGGCGTGAGCACCAATGTCGATGTAATCCATCCCGTATTCTTTCAGCTTTTTGGCCATGAACTTTGTGCCGTATTTCTCAATCTTCTTCCAATCGTTTCGGAAATAAAGGTCGAGAGCCGTGCCAAGCTGAAAAATGAAGTAGTCCTTGTTTAAAGGGAAAGGGTGTTTTGGTTCGAGTTCCCTTATCTTTTCTTTTATCTCTGCAATGTTGCTGTTCTCTTCTGGCGCTGTGTAGCCTTCGTATTGCCAGCTTGCGGAATCTTCGTTGAAGGTGTAGAAGTTATAATCGGAACCTGCTTCGTAGGAAGCCATCTTTAACGATATCTGCTTATCGTCGGCCAACCGCAACTCCTGATCGCCTGCATAAGCGCGCACCTCGAACATTCCAGCCGTTTGCATATAACCTTTTTCGTCCAGCGAATCGTACTCCATTGGCACGCCTGCGAGAAAAATATCCACAGGATCGTGCACCTCGCGGTACGTAAACTTTATTTCTCCTGTTACAATCTGTCCTGTGCTGTCGATAAATGCATTTGCTGGTATTTGTATCTGCGTTCCGTTGGGCATCTTCAGCGAATCGCCTTTTGCAGCATCGAAACTGAAAGTTGTAGCCTCGGGAACATATTCGGGCATTGGAGGGAAAATTGCAGGAGGAGCTTGCAGGTCGGCAGTTTGCTTACAACTCGATACGCTCCACAGAAAAACTGCCGAAATAAGGAAACCTAACCAAATAGTTTTTTTCATGATACTTAAGTTTTGAAATCCTTAATTGTATGTGTAGATAAAAAAAACCTACTCCTAGGTGCATTTTGATTTTTCTATCTCACATACTCCGTAAGGTACGATATTTCAAAACTTTAATCAATCGTGTCTTTCTGAAAGATCGACTGTGCATCGTGCTTGTAAAAGTAAATGGCTACCTCTGCATAACTATATTGCTTGCCTTTAAACTGACTGCCCATAGGAAATGCCTTGACATTTCGCCACCTTTCTACTTTGTCAATTTCTGTCGTAAGGCCATAGTTATAAAACGCCGCCATAAAACCAAGATAATCCTCTGCCGAAGAAAACGACCTGTCCCCCACAATCTGATGAGCCAATTTCAGGAACGTCTGCAAATAATACAACTGCCAATCTAGTTGTTTCAGGCGCTGCACCCGCTCCGTTCTTCTGAGCTTTTCATCTTTGGAGGAATAATTCACCAAACGCTGGAAGCCCCTCTCCTGCCCTGTCCGAACTACATACGCCTCCATATCTTCAACAAAAGACGGCCGCATCTGAAAAGATCCAATAGAGAAATTCGCCATATCCCGTCCTGCGCTAACATAAGCATACTCAAGAGCTTTAGTTTCAAAAAAATCCTTGAAGCGCGACAAACGAACCAATTCAGGAAAGACAATAGAAATGAAAACATCAGGCTGGTTGCAATACTCCACGCCGTCGGGACAAGAATCTTCAATCAAATCTTTGTGCTCAATAATAAACTTCTTGGCCAACCAATAGTCCTCACCAAAAAACTCTACAACCGTCTGTCCTGTAACCTGTACAGAACAGAAAAGAAGAATCAACACAATCATTAATTTGGTCATTGGTCATCGGCCATTGGTCATTAGTTTATTTCAGATAAATTAGGTAGTCACAAAAAACTTTTTCCTGAGACGAGCCAATTACTCGGTAGAGTTCATATTATAAAATCTTCATGAGTGCTCCACAATTCATAACTCATAATTCATAACTTATAATTCCAAGTTCACAGATTCTGAATCACAAACCCAAAATCATACATCTTAAGCGGATGATAAAACAGATACAACGATCCCATTGTTCCCCAGTTGATATCCGCCAGTTCCTCACTATCGATCTGAATAAGCAGTTTCGAGCGGTAAGACCCAAACGTAGGCGTAACATCGCCCTGTATCCATTGCGGATAACCACCAATAAACGACTTAATCTCCGACTGACCGATCAATTCCTGAACATGCTTTTCGTAAACCTCCCAAGGAATCTGCTGATCCACCTGACGACACAAACTGACAATTTCGGAATCGTAAACATCCAAACTCTCCCACGAAGGCAGAGCATAACCACGCTTATAATTAACAGAGCAGAACTGAGGTTTCGGCGTTTTATCCAACTGAATGCTCTTCGATTCATCCAATTCCGGATAAACCTTTATCAACCAACCTTCCTGTTTCCACGAGGTCGGACGCATTTCCCAATCGTAATAAAACTGAAGTACCTTTATGTAAGGCGGCAGAAGCAGATTGTCATCGTTGATAATCTGAAAAACAAAATCGAGCGGCCGCCGCGTTTGCAGATTGATAGGCCATTTCTCGTCCTGCTCCAAATACGGAATACCATTAAAATTGCTCCTAAGAAAACTACCAGCGTAATTTTCGGGAGCACCGGCCACAACCCGGATTTTATCCTTCGGCCGTATCAGTTGTTTCAGCTTATCCTTCAAAGCAGTGTCCAACTTCGCAACTGACATAAGTTGACTTTTTACATAGTTAAATCCCTGAAAACCTGTTCCAAACTACGGTCCCGTTGTTGCATCGTAAGAATCGCTTTCCGCTCTTCCACTGCCAAGTCGAACAGCGACTTTCGGATATCCCTATCAGCAACAAGTTCCCACTGGTTCTTTTCTAGCTGAGTAACATTCAGCACACCCTCAATCTGCTTAAGATTCTCAATCAGCAACATTCCATCCACCTCGAACAGTACAGAATATTTACTTTCGCCCTTTTTACTTAATTCTGAAGTCTTATCATCAGCAACCAACCTACCATTCTTGATAATCATCACACGGTCGCAAATAGCCTCCACTTCCTGCATAATATGGGTCGAAAGCAGCACCGTCTTCTCGCGCCCAACCTCAGTAATCAGGTCGCGGATTTCCACAATCTGGTTAGGATCAAGTCCTGATGTCGGCTCGTCCAGAATCAGCACCTTCGGGTCATGAATCATCGCCTGAGCAAGCCCCACACGCTGCCGATATCCCTTCGAAAGCGCCCCAATCTTCTTGTGCTGTTCCTTTCCCAGCCCCACACGCTCAACAATATCCGCAACGTGCTGATTCACCTTTCCCTTCAGCTTATAAGTCTTCGCCACATACCGCAGATACTCCTTCACATACATATCCAGATAAAGCGGATTGTGCTCAGGCAGATACCCCACACAATACTTCACCTCCTGCGGATGCTGTGCCACATCCATCCCATTCACTTTCGCCAGTCCGGTACTCGCAGGAATATATCCCGTCAGAATCTTCATGCTGGTCGATTTCCCCGCACCGTTCGGCCCCAAAAAACCAACCACCTGTCCCTCTGGTACATCGAAAGACAAATCGTTTACAGCCTTCTGTTTCCCGTACAACTTCGTTACGTGTTCGAATGTTATCATCAGAATCTCAGATTTCTAAGATTAATATCCAATATTTTTTTGATTAGGAGCGCAACGTTCCCTCTCCTACCGACACCCATCGCGCTTTCCGCTGCAAGTCCTCGCCCCACGGGCTGTTCCACATCGTCGCGGCGGTCTATTCCACTCTCGTTCCATAGCCGCCACAACGTGTTCCACTAGCCCGCGTTGCTGTGGGCTTTCCGCTCCAATCGCGGCTAGTTTTAAAACAGCATCTCTTTCCAGAACTCCGCTCAATTTCACTGGAAAAATTTTCCAAAACAAAACACTCTGAGTACTCATTAACAAAACCCTGTGAGACTCTGTGAAATACTCAGTGTAACTCTGTGGTTAACCCAACCAATTACAGCATAAAAATAAAAGAAAAAGCCCAACAGAAAACTGAAGGGCTTCTAAAAACTTCTTATCAATCACGTCCCTAGTGAAATAGAAAAAATAGGCTATACAGGGTTCACCACAGGGATCATCTTATAAATCTTATCAGCACGGCGCACAATCTCACCAATCGGAGTAGACACCGACGCACCTTTTTCAGCTTTCTCAACAGGCTTCAAATCAACACGCAATTCTTTCACCGTAGTTTCAATCACGCCAGTAGTTGGTCCCGTAATCAAAATCTCATCGCCCACTTCCAGATCGCCAGCCTCTAACTTAAATTCGGCAACTCCCAACTTCTTGAAATAGTTCGTCCCACGGCCAATATAAACCTTCTGCTTCGTAGCCTTCGAGCCATAAGCATCCGTCCACTCGCCCATCTTACGCCCAAGGTAATAACCATCCCAGAAACCTCTGTTGAAAACCGTTGACAAACGTTCGTTCCATCCCTCAACCAGCTCTGGATTGTACGTTCCATCGAAATAAGCATCCACAGCCTCGCGATAGCAGCTCACCACAGTTTTAACATACTCACCCGGTCGCGCACGGCCTTCAATCTTCAGCACACGAACACCAGCATCCAACACCTTATCCAAGAACCCGATCGTATTCAAATCCTTAGGCGACATAATGTTTTCGTTATCAACCTCCAGCTCATAACCAGTTTCCTTATCCGTAACAATATACGACTTACGGCAAGTCTGATTACACGCACCACGGTTAGCCGACGAGTTCTGTTCATGAAGGCTCAAATAGCACTTTCCAGAAATAGCCATGCACAACGCTCCATGAGCAAACATCTCTATCTCCACCAGATTACCTTTCGGCCCACGAATATCTTCTTTCTCGATAGCTTCGTAAATCTTCTTCACCTGCTTCATGCTCAGCTCGCGCGCAAGCACCACCACATCAGCAAACATAGCATAGAACTTCACTGCCTCAATATTGCTGATGTTCGCCTGCGTAGAAATATGAATTTCTACCTTTTGCTGAAAAGCATACGCAATCACCGACTGATCCGCCGCAATAATAGCAGTAACGTCGGCCGCCTTAGCAGCATCAACCACACGCTTCATCAAAGCAATATCATGGTCATAAATAATCGTGTTCAACGTCAAGTACGACTTCATACCGTACGACTTACACTTCTCTACAATCTCTGGTAAGTCATCCACAGTAAAGTTAGCAGTAGAAGACTTCGTACGCATGTTCAACTGCTCAACTCCAAAATAAATCGAATTTGCTCCCGCTTGTCCCGCAGCTACCAACGACTCCCAAGAGCCAACGGGAGCCATTATTTCTATATCTTCCCTTTTCATTCTTCTTATTTTTTTAACTAGAAGGAATGAATTATATAATTAACCATCATCAATCAGCTACAGCACCCTTCAAGCGCAAGCCAATTTATAATTATTCAGCCGAGTTTATTTTAAATTGTCTTCATGAGACCGCTCCGCTAAATTCATAATTAATAATTCATAATTCCTCAGGTCTCTTGCCATCATCTTCAATATCGAAAGCACTCAGTTTAGCAAGAGCCGCATCAATCAGTTCTTCGCTTGTAATAGGTTTCGGAGGCTTACGAAAACCAAAACTATTCTGCCAAAAACTCTCTCCTATAGTAAAATCCAGCACGCCCAACCAGCTTTTCAACCGCCAGCTACGCCATTTGCTTTCAAAATCAATTACATAATCAAAATACGATTCACTTAGTTTCTTTCGCATCTCTGCATCACTCCAACTAACGCAAACAATTGGCGCAAGATCTTGCAACTTGCTTTCCCAATCAGCATCTCCCACAAAAGAAACTTCAGCGTCTCCCACCTGTTCCTTCAACAAACGGGCAATTACCTTAGCCGCCACAACCAAATCGTCACTTTGCGGCAAAATCAAAAGAAAGTGAACCATTAGCCTTGTACTTTTAAAATACGTTCCTTCACCATTTCAGGTCGAATATCGAACATACATTGTTTATAAACCTTCATCTTACAACCTCCACTTCCATCTTTAGAACAAGGCATACACGCCAAATCGGACTTCAGCACCTCCATCTCCTCGTTTGTCGGATATCCAAAGGCCGTTGGCCCGAGCAGCGCAACCCCATTCCTACGGAAAAGATCCGCTGCATGTAGAAATCCAGTATCTGCCGACACCACAAACTGAGATTCGCTCACAATGTAAAAACTCTCAATCAACGATGTCTTTCCTGCAAGATTATACGTACGGTCTGGAGCAACAGAGCAAATTTCCTCGCAAAAAACGTCCTCTGGCCCACCAATCACCACAAAATGATAATCTGGCATCGAAGTCACCAACTCTTTGAAGTACTCCACAGGCCAACGTTTCATCTCGTACGCAGCCGAAGGCACCAAAGTAACCCACTTCTGACCATCGGGCATTTCCTGAAAAACCTTAGCCTGCACCGCTTTGCTTACCTCCTCAGGAAAACGCCATTCTTTCTTTTTTCGTGCATCGAAATCCACTCCGGCCTTTTTCAACGGAAGCTGAAAAGAAGCTATCGCACGAAAAGGATTTGGCAAAGCGTTCTTCATCCCAAACTGAAAAAACAAAATACGACGTAACCGATGCTTCTTGCGCACCACTAACAAAGGCTTTATTCCAAACCACTGTTTCCAGAAAGGCGTAAGAATGCTTTTGATAATGCGCGACCGTATATTATAATGTGCATCGTAAACCAGATCGTAACCTTCTTTCCGAAGCCGCCATGCGAATTTCATCAAGCCAAGCAGACCTTCCTTTCTATCAAAAACCAACAGCTTGTCAATCTGCGGGTCGGCCTGTAAGATTTTCTGCATATCCTGACGAACAATCCAATGTACTTCACTCTCTGGAAAGGTATTCTTTATCCCCTCCACAACAGACATGCACTGTATGATATCCCCAATCGAACTAAGCCGAATAATCAGAACCTTCGCACGACTAGGTAATCCTTTAACACTTTGTTTTCCAAACATTGAGGCGCAAAATTAATAAAACCGAAACAATTAAAGACCTATAAGTCTGAATATTTTCTTCACCACACCATAAAACATATTGTTCAGGTCTTCCGAAATTTTCAAAAGCAAAATCGGCACTCCAAACAAAACTGAAGCTATGGTTGTTTTCACAAGTACTTCAATAATAATATTTTCCGAAAAAGATCGATCTGCCAGAAAGTAACACACAACAGTAAACAGCGCAATTACAATCAGATACTTCCATCGAAGAGGTTGCAGACCGTACTTCCTGAACAAGAAGCCCCACCGCATTAGATTATATAACAAGGCCGAAAACATTGAACCAATGGCAGCTCCTGTAAGTCCAAAACGAGGGATTAACAAATAATTCAACGTTACAATTAGTACCAAAAGAACCAGCGTAAAAGCAGTCAACATACGGTAATGTCTACTCGTAGCAATCAAAACAACATTAGCTCCAGAAGTCATTTCAATCCAGTTGGCCAAACCGATAAAAAAAACAACATATTTTCCTGTCACATAAACAGGCTTAATCAATGCAAAAAAGCTATCTATATTCACCCAAAGTAAGAGGAACATAAATCCCCCCACTACAAATTGATTCAAACTGCTCTTCCGATATATCTCATTGATTTTTTTTAGATTGGAACTTTTCCACGCATCAGCATAAAACGCTGCAGCAATTTTCTGCAATGGTCTAGAAGGAATCACAACCAAACTTCCTGCAAAAAAGGCAACAGTATAAATTCCAGTGGCACCCACATCCAGCAAAGATGCCAACATCATCCCGTCTATATTTATGATCGCCAAATTACTGAATCCCAATATCAGCCCAAAACCTGCAACACTTATCATCTCTGCTCTCAGCGACGATGTAAGAAAGCTTCTATCGAATTTCCAATTTACCTCTCCGCTAACTAATACCCAGATAAACATTAATAAACCTGGCAACGACCAACTAATAACATACATCAAAACAAACCACTCAAAGCCAATTTCACTAAAATAATAGATACCTAACGATATAAAAACAAATACTTTGCTAGCAAATTCTTTTAAAAATAAACCCCGAACAGCATGATACAATTGGGTAAAGAAAGTATCAACATAATTAAAAAGCAGCGTAAAGAAAGTAAGGGGAATTATAAAATCAACAAATTTCAAAAACAATGGGGCATTTATATAATACCCTCTAAGCCAAGGCAGTCCCAACCAATAAGCCACAGAAGTAATCACAAAGCCAACCGAAATCACAAGTGCACCCAAACCAAAATAGCCTCTATGTCTACTTTCTGTATCCCGAAAATGCGAGAACATACGCGATGTAACACTATGAAACCCCAAACTCGCCACTTGCGATCCAATGAGAGCCCACGACATCAAAAGCCTACTAACCCCCACTTCACCCTCACTCAACACATGTGGCATAAAAAAACCTGTAGTTAAGGCTGCCATTGCTGCACCCAGATACGAAAAAATCCCACCTTTAATTGTCTGCTCCTGAATTTTGCCCACCTAAATCAAAATTTAATTGGCTGCAAAAATAGGCTTTCAATGTATTGGAATGAAATTTGAAATTCATAGAATCACCTCATTCACTTCAGAACGAGGATAGAATACGAATAAATACAGACGAAACGTTCATTCAATTAGCGTGTCCAGCTAATCTTCCGTCGAAGGAATAAAACTTGTACACCGTCAATGTATTTTTTTTAACTTTGATATACTATTTTTACCAAATCTAGACTTAGGCCAACGTTAGCACGATGATTAAACTTTTTAACATCAACTCGAACCTTCTTTTTCGTGCCCGATTGCTTGTTATAGCTGCGTTTTCTGTGGCCTATATTGTGTTTCTGGTATACCTGTCTGGCAGTAGCCTTCTTGCCAATCAAACTACATCTTCAGAAAATTATACGCAGATTACCCTCAAAGCAACTCAGGTTGCACGAGTATTTAGTGAGATAGACAGAATCATCAGTATTGAAAAACAAGAACTAAATCAGGCATTCAACTCCAATCCCAACGAAAAATTCAAACCGCGCCGGATTAACTATGCAGTGCTCGAACGGGAATTGGCAAACCTAAAAAAGCATATCTCAACAGAAGAAGAGGAACTGCTACATACCAGCATAAAAAAGCTCATCAACGACCTCAAAACATTACACCTGAGGATCAACAATCTGATTTTCAAGAAAGAATTAAAGCGGGCAGCCCAATTGGATTTCTATCAATTAGAAAAAGCACGAAAAGACTTACGCACAAAACTACTCGATGTCCTAAGTGGATCTGAATCACAATTGTATGATACCCAAACTAAAAACAGAAAAGACGTTACAAACAAATTCATTTGGATAATCATATCAAGCATTATCTATCTTATCGTAATATCAATATTCATTCTCAACCTAATTAAAGAACTTAGAAACGGCACACAACAAACTACCAAATATTTAACAGAACTCAACACTGGTATTGTACCCATTGAGGAACTCCCAACCAACTACAACGAATTGGGTGTATTAAACAATTATATAAATGCACTCGGTCAGTACCACAAACGCATACGCAAAAATATCAGCAGTTTAATTAAAGACGAAGACATCATCTTTCAGATGGTCAGCGAAAACGACAAAATCGGACAATTGCTCGCTGACCTGAAAGCAAAAAATAATGAAATCCTCGCGCGCCAAAGCCAAAGCGTCGAAACACACGAGTATAGCGAATGGGTCTTCAACGGAATAAAACTGTTCAACGACATTCTAACCAAACTGGCTCCTAGCATCGAAGTTTTAGCGGACAAAGTGATTTTAGCACTTGTTGAATACTTAAAACTTCCTTTAGCTGGCTTCTATGCTATGCACGAAGACGATAATGGTTCCTACCTTAAACTAGTCGCAACCTATGCCTTCGACAAACGCAAACTCTACAACAAGCGCGTTGAAATAGGCGAAGGTTTAGTTGGTGCTTCCGTTATAGAAAAACACATCAGTTTTCATTCCAATATCCCAGACGATTATTTCCAAATTTCATCAGGAATGGGACAGGCAAAACCAAACAAACTGATGATCATCCCCCTCATACACACAGACACTGTTGTAGGGGTTATAGAACTGGCAACCTTCACAGATTTCGAAAAACGTTATCTCGACTTCCTAGAACAAATAACACCTAATATTGCGGTAACTGTCTCAACTGTAGAAGCCAACGAACGTAACTATAAGCTACTTACAAACAGCGAGAAAAAGATAAATATTCTAGAAAAACAGAATTCCAGCTTAGAAAGTCAAATCGAAGCACTAAAAATAGAATCCAACAACTTACAAAGTAGCGTAGAGGAACTGGGGCGCCTGTCAAAAGCTGTAGATGCGCATACCATTGTCGTAGAGCTAAGTGACAAAGGTGAAATTTTAAGTTTCAATTCTAAATTTGTTGAAATCTGTAAATTTCCAGAGGTATCACTTAAAAAGTCAAAATTCCATCGCTTCATCAAAAACATTGATGAAATCACTCTGTTTCATGAAGGTAAACCAACACAAAAGAAAGGTCTGCAACGAGTAGTTCTCACCAACCAGAGCCTCGACGCTATTCCTATATTAGGTTCGCTTACATGGTCAACGATCTATCACAACCGTGTATTCTTCATCGGTATCGAATTTGGCGAATACGACACCAACCTCAAAAAAGTATACGATGCCTCCCGTAAACTCAAACATGAGCTTGAATTAGCTACCCGCGAGCTTCAACTTTTACGCAGCGAAAAAGAGATTACTCAATCTGTTGAATCGGTTAACAAACAGATTGTACAAGGCCTGGACCCAATTTTAGCATATGCAAAATTCTCAAAGGATTGGGATTTACTGGACTATAACAACACTTTTATCAAACAAACTCAGCTCAAGGAAAACAGCCTTAAGCAACTGAACCTAAAAGACATCATACCAAGTGATTTTGTTGAACGCCTCAGCCTTCTAGAAAACTCCTTCAGAGCAGGAAACATACACCGCAGTGTAGTCCCCCTACAATTCGAAAACAGTACAGAAGACCGCTGGTTCGAAATTGAATTTGTACCGATTCTGTCACTAAAAAAACGACTCGATCACCTGTTTCTCAACTTTCGCGATCTGGACGAAGTACACCGCCGCGAACAATTACTTGAGAACCGTCATCACAGAATCGTGAAAATGCACGGAGAAATTACCAAGCTCAAAAAAGAAATTGAACAAATAAAAAGCGAAAGTATTTCTCGCAAAGAAGTTGCCGATCAAATCGAAGAACACAACAAAACACAGCAACAACTAAAAGAATCCAAAGAAGAAAAGACTCTAATTGAAGCCAAAAACCTATTTTTGAAAGAAGATAAAACAAAACTGAATAAAACAATAAAAGAGCAAAAGCATGAGTTAGAGAAACAACACGATAAAATACATGCAACACAACAACAACTAGAAGCATTAAACCAATCCCTTAAAGAAAAACAAAAAAAGGAAGAGGATTTACAGACCGAACTTGAAGCAATACAAAAGCAATACACACTAACACAAAACCGACTTTCTGAAACAGAACAGGAAGTTGAACGTTACAAAAGAGATGTATCTTTGCCAAGAGCTGAATCATCGGATAAACTAAAGAAGTGGATAAACGATCTGAAACGGTTTCTGAAATAATCTTTATTCAATATTTTTCGAACTATAAAAGCCAACGTTGAATTTATTTTAATAAATTGGTTAGGTATTTGCTTCTAAGGCATTGTAAAAAATTTAAATGTTATTTTGCGAAGAAACGAATTAGTCTTATTATTAGGTCTTAAAATAGGCTATCCAGAGACAAAATCACAAACAAATGGCCGTTGATAATTCACGACATATAGATACTGTTACCCTAGAGAGTCGTCCTCCTGTATATCATGCATGGACAGGGGCCATTTTCGGTCTTTTCTTTCCTTTGGGCGCGTGGATCATCGACTCATATTTAAAACAGCACGGCTTCTCAGTTCAGGGGCTTGTGGACATGCACCTCACAAACCCAATACATTTCATTATCGACACCGCCCCGGTAGTGTTATTCATATTGTCATACTACTTTGCACAGAGCAACCAGAACCGCATTCAGACCTTATCTAAAATAATAGAACAAAAGTCCGAGGACATCCAGCGCAACGTAGAACTTGCAAAAAAAATCGGTAGTAACGAGTCCGATATTGCATTCAGTGAAATCACCAATCAAGATGCTCTAGGAGAATCACTCTTGCTGATGCATAAGAACCTTCAGGAAAACGCGCAGAAAGAGTATGAACAAAACTGGATGGCCAAAGGAAAAGAATACATTTCTGTTGCCCTTACCAAATTCACAGATATTTCAGACCTAACTTACCAAACTCTGGTTAGGCTCACCACATACACCAACACCATACAAGGTGCATTTTATTTGTACGACGACGACAAAGATATACTTGAAAACATTGCCACCTATGCCTACAACAGGCGTAAATATCCAATGCAGCGCATCCAAATCGGAGAAGGGCTGATCGGACAGGCAGCGTACGAAAAAGCCCCTATCTACAGAAGAGAAATACCACAGGATTACATGACCATCACATCTGGTATTCTGGGGCATCGAAAACCATCTTCACTCGTAATCGTACCTTTGATCAGTGACGAGAAACTACAAGGCATTATTGAACTCGCTTCGCTTAATGATTCCATCTCTGATCTAACGCGCAAATTCTTAGACGAATTAAGTTCAATTGTTGCACAAACGATCTTTAACCTGAAAGCAAACAGGCGTACAACAGAACTTCTTGAAGAATCTAGAAAAATGACGATCGAGCTTCAGAATCGTGAGGAAATTCTGAAAAAGAACGCAGAAGATATGAAACGAGCTTCTGCCGAGCTAGCTCTTTCCAACAAAAACCTTGAAACTCAAATCCAAGAGGTAGAACGAGGACAGAAACGCCTTTATTCTCTTTTAGAAAATGCATCTGAGGTAATCTCTATTTACGATGAATCGGGCATCGTAAAATACGAAAGTCCTTCGGCACGTAGCATCTTGGGCTATGACCCAGAAAAAACTATCGATAAAAACGCATTCCAGATACAAACATCAATTCTTCACTCACTTACATACGACAAATACAAGAAACTACTTTCAGAACCAAATGCATCTCATACCTATGAGCTTTCTTATACCAAGCCTTCTGGCGAACAAATGTGGTTAGAAGCCGTAGGCCGAAACCTTATCGACAATGCTGCTATCGCTGGTATCCTTTTCAACACAAGGGACATCACCGTACGTAAAATCGCAGAGCAGGCTCAACGTATGAGTGGTGAAATGCAGGCACTTTCTGAAAACTCTGTAGATATTATTATCCGCCTTAGTCTTGATGGAACATTCTACTACGTCAATCCAATTATTAAAGACTACACAGGCATCGACAAGAATGAGCTAATTAAAAACAAACTTGAAAACGCAGAACTTCCCGAGAACGTAAACAAAGTTCTTGAGGAAACAATGCAGAAGATTCTCGAAGAACCAGTAAAACAAGACGCTGAATTCAACTTCAAGGATGCTGATAATAAGAAGCACATCATGCAGTTAAACGCCATCCCAGAATTCAACGAAGACAAACTGGAAACCGTTCTTTTCGTAATCCACGACATCACTGAACAAAAAGCGATCGAAATGGAAATCAAAGAAAAGAACAAAGCCATTAGCGACAGTATCAACTATGCGCAGCGTATACAAAGTGCGATCATTCCCGATACTAAGATCATGCGCGATTTCTTTCCGGAATCATTCATCTTCTATAGTCCAAAAGATATTGTTAGTGGTGATTTTCCTTGGTTATTCGTTAAAAGCTCAGAAACTATCTATATTGCAGCCGTAGACTGTACCGGACACGGTGTACCTGGTGCCCTGTTGTCCTTCGTTGGTTATTTCCTTTTGAACAATATTGTAGATCACGACATAGATTATACGGCAGGACAAGTTCTAGATCTCTTGCACAAAGGAGTTCAGAAAACTCTCAGACAGGACAAAGAAGGGGCAAATGCAAGAGACGGCATGGATATGGCTTTAGTAAAAATTGAACAACAGAAAAAGCAGTTACAATTTTCTGGTGCTCACCGTCCATTATACTTCCTACGCGAAGGGAAAATAACCGAATATAGAGGCAACAAAAAGTCGATCGGTGGAATCCCAACCCGAAGGGGAAAAAAGGAAGAAAAAGATTTTCAGAATTATGTAATTGATTATTTATCTGGCGACCGTCTATTCATTTTCTCGGACGGTCTTCCTGACCAAGTCGGCGGCCCCCGTAACAGAAAGTATCAGGCTGTCCGTATGCGCGAAAAAATCGTAGAAACACAACCTATTGGTATGCATCAAGTATTGCAAGGGTTCACCTCCGATTTTGACGACTGGAAAGGCGAAAACAAACAAATTGACGACGTTTTATTGATTGGTATAGAATTGTAAAATTAAGAATTATCTCAATTTTTGGATTCCTATGACAGATAGAAGAGACAAAAAAGAGGAGTCTTTGAAATTTGTCTATGACTTCTACGTGAAGATGAAGAAAAACCACATCAATCTGGCCTATGAAGGGGAAATAACCCACCAGATTACCAAGGCTTTTACTTCTCTCACTGAGTCGAACATGGCAAAGGAAGAAGACTACAATTCCGTGCAACGGAAAGTGTTTCACGTTATGGTGGAATGTTTGCAGAACATAAGCAAACACGCTGAGGCCCCTTTCCCAACGGAAGGA
This sequence comes from Bacteroidales bacterium, assembly GCA_965230435.1. Lineage (GTDB taxonomy): Bacteria > Bacteroidota > Bacteroidia > Bacteroidales > JBDKHP01 > JBDKHP01. Next base: position 1,085,597 of record CBDDLB010000004.1, on the reverse strand, counting down.
CTCGCAGGAAAAGATGGCCGGGGTATATTCTTGGTAAGTAAAGGCGAAAAAGAATATAATATTACCACTGGTAATGTTATCGCCAATGAGAAAATCGAAGGCTTGACAAGAATGCTAAACGAGATCAACAAACAAGACAAAGATGGTCTCAAAAAGATGTATAAGCAACAAATTAAAGAAGGGCGCATATCCGACAAAGGCGGAGCTGGCCTAGGGTTTATAGATATAGCCCGAAAAACAGGAGAGAAGCTCTTGTTCAGTTTCTTGAAAATCGATGAAAAAACATCTTTTTTTGTGCTTACATCTAGCATTTCACGCGAAAAATAAATGATGCAAATTATGGAAGTTATTAAGATATTAGGTTCAGAAGACACACCTACAGTAATTTTAGACAAAGCAGAAAACCAGTTTGAGATTTCTGGTCGTTCGCTACCGGAAGACGTAGCGGCTTTCTACGAACCCATACTTGAATGGTTGAACGACTATGCAGATGAACCGAATGAAAAAACTGTATTCGATTTTAAATTAGAATATTTCAACACAGCTTCGTCTAAACTACTTCTTGACGTACTTCTAAAATTAGAAGACATGGTTGACGATGGTAATGATGTTCTCGTAAGATGGCACTACCCAAGCGACGATGAAGATATGGAAGAGGCAGGAGAAGAATATGCCGACATTGTAGAAGTACCATTCGAGCAAGTTCCTTACGATCTTGACTAATCCTGTTTCGTAGGACTCCAAAAATAAAACATACGATTGCCGTAATTGAGAACATGTAACCTATGAGTGAAGAGATATTAGAAGCACTAATGCAACTGTTTGTTCTCATCCTGAAACAAGACGAAGGGATGGAAGCAAAAGAGGTGGATTATGTGCAAAAATTCCTCTCCCAACAACTCAGTACTGAAGATGTCTTGAAATACATGGATGTATTCAAAGGGTTTGTCGGTGCTGAAGAAGAACGTAGACAAAAAGCGGTAGAAAAAGCGATCAAGAAATATAAAAGAGGTATCGCTAAGCGCAAAAAAGAAGGGGAAGAGGTAGAGGAAGATGAATCTGCTTTACAGGCGATCATATTAGAGGCAAAGAAAATTACGATGTACGATGCCGTACGTATAATGGGTATTTGCCGTAAAATCAATAAAACGCTAAACCAAAAGCAGAAGATTGTCGTTCTTGTCCGTTTGTTCGAACTTATCAATTCCGACAAGAAATTTTCTGCCCAAAGGATGGAAATCATTAGTACGGTTTCCAAAGCTTTTAATATCTCAAGCGAGGAGTATTTGAGTGTTGAAACATTCGTAAAAAATGACGAAGAAAAAGACCTCAACAACCCTCACATTCTTGTTATCAACGGTAACGAACAGGAATGCGAAAGCTGTAAACGCATCGTATCCGAGCCATTGAATGGCAATATTCTTATTTTACAAATCAAAAGTTCTGAGCTTTACTTTCTACGTTATACAGGCAAACAGGATGTTTATCTAAACGGCCTCGGTGTCAGTTATACCCGGATTTATCTGTTTGCCCCAGGAAGCACGATCAAACTGCCAAAAGGTAGGCCAATCTATTACAGTGACGTTGTATCTAAATTCCTACAGGACGTAAACCTTGTAAAGCTCACTTTCAACGTCGACAATGTAAACTTTAAATTTCCTAACGGAGCCTTAGGGTTACGAAACATATCTTTCTCCGAAAATCAGGGGAAACTCGTCGGAATTATGGGAGCCAGTGGTGCAGGAAAAACCACTTTGCTCAACCTGCTGTCGGGAAATGCTTCCCCCTCAGACGGTCAGGTGCTGATCAATGGTATTGACATGCACCGAGAAAAAGAAAAAGCAGAAGGCATAATTGGTTACATTCCACAGGATGACCTTCTGATCGAAGAACTTACGGTCTTTGAGAACCTCTACTTCAATGCTAAACTTTGTTTTAAAGATAAGTCTGAAGAAGAGATCAAAGAATTAGTAGATAAAACATTAAAAAGCTTAGGGCTTTACGAAAGAAAAGATCTTCAGGTGGGTAATCCACTGAACAAAAAAATATCCGGAGGTCAACGTAAACGTCTAAATATTGCCTTGGAGCTTATCCGTGAACCCTCTATTTTGTTTGTGGATGAACCAACATCCGGTCTATCGTCACGGGACTCAGAAAATGTAATGGATCTCCTTGCCGAACTGGCACTCAAAGGCAAATTAATTTTTGTGGTTATCCACCAGCCCTCTTCCGACATCTACAAGATGTTTGACAGAATGATCATTCTGGACACAGGTGGATACCTTGTTTACTACGGCAACCCCGTTGAAGCAATTGTCCATTTCAAAAAACTCGACAACCAGATAAACCACGAAGTTGGAGAATGTCCTACCTGTGGTAATGTAACTCCTGAGTTGATATTCAACATTATGGAAGCAAGGGTAGTCGATGAATATGGGCAATATCAAAACAACAGAAAAGTTTCGCCCGAACGCTGGGCAAAACTATATCTGGAAAACAGTAAAGAAGAACGTTATCAAGACGCAACAGACGACCCTCCTAGAAACCTGAAGATACCATCTTGGTTTCAACAATTTAAGATTTATACAATCCGTGACTTACTGTCAAAGATCAGTAACACGCAATACATTATACTGAACTTACTAGAAGCGCCTCTTCTGGGGTTCATCTTATCGTTCATTATCCGTTATAAAACAGATCCTCAGGCTGGAGAATATATATTCAGGTATAACGAAAACATACCTCCATACATTTTTATGAGTATTATCGTTGCCCTTTTTCTTGGACTTACTGTTAGTGCCGAAGAAATATTCAGGGATCGGAAAATACTGAAAAGGGAGAAGTTTTTGAACTTAAGCCGCTCGAGCTACTTAATGTCCAAAGTTATTATCCTAACGCTTATTTCTGCAATTCAGGCCTTTTTATTCCTGATCGTTGGTAATACAATACTTGAAATAAACGGTATGTATTTCGAGTACTGGCTTGTATTGTTCTCCACCTTCGTGCTTGCGAATATGATTGGGCTCAACGTATCATCTGCATTCAACTCTGCCGTTACGATCTATATCCTTATTCCGTTCATCCTCATTCCTATGATGGCGCTTGGAGGAGCAATGTTTAGTTTCGACAAACTCAACAATATATTCGGAACAATTGGAAGGGTGCCGTTTATTGCAGAATTCATGCCTTCCCGTTGGGCTTATGAAGGATTAATGGTTCACCAGTTCACCAATAACAAATATGAAAAGAAGTTCTATAAGGTAGATCAGATGTCTGAGATGAGCAGTTACAAGATCACCTATTACCTACCAGAACTAGATCTTGTTGTTGATGAGCTTGAGGAAATGTGGGATATGGAAAACAAATCTGATTCTATAAAAGATGAGATTTCCAGCCGCCTCCTCCTCCTTGACCGAGAACTAAAACGGGAAGAAAAGTTCACTCCGAAATTCAAATATAATTTTGGGAGCCATTTAACAATGGACAAGTTTAATTTTGATGTGTCTGAAAAAATACGAAACCATATCAAAATAATTAAGAAGAACTATAGTAGAAATAGAAATATCGCTACAGGCTCGCGGGATATGATTGTAGAAGGCATGGAGGAGAAAGAACCGCGTTCAGAACTGAAACTTAAGAAAAAATACCATAATGAGTCTCTTGGTGATATTGTCCTAAAAGCCTTTGAAAAATACCCAACAGTACGCTTTAAAACCCATATTGTAGGCCAATACCGCCCAATATTTTTTGATCCTGAACCTCGGAATTTTGTCGACTTCCGCACACACTTTTATGCGCCACATAAATTTATGTTTGGCCGTATGTGGAATACTTTTAACTTTAATGTTACCGTTCTATGGGTATTTACCATAGTCTTATACATTACGTTATATTTTGATTTATTGAAGAAAACGCTGGACCGATTAGGCAATTTAAAACCGCCTAAATGGGTAGTAGAAGCTAATTTCAAAAAGCTTCAGAAGCGTAAGTAGTTGATAATAACAGTTTTTATTGTATGCAAATTTTCATACATTTGTAAGAAAATAGGAACCTTTAAAACAATTTAGCAAAGTCATGGTTAAGTATTTGCTTTACTTATTTAGCTCTATGTTAGTATTCGCCTCGTGCAACAATGCTGACACCGAGGAGAAAGTTGCCAATGAAATAATTGACAGCGTGGAAACTAAAGGCGAACTCCTCATCTCGGACGAGGCAATGGAAGACATCATCCAGAGCTTTTCCAACCCAGTTGAGATGGCAGCTCTTATTAAAGAAGTAGGTGTTCCGTTTTCTCAGAAATATTTATCTGGAACAGAGGATTCAGACCGCTTCAATACAAGTTTCAAAAAAGCATTAGCTCTGGGGGTGCTTAGTGCCGATCTTGGCTACCTAAACATCTACAGCAAAACGACTGTAATTGTAAATTATATTACGGTAATCAAGAAATTAGCGGATGGTATCAGTGTTGGTCAGTTTTTTGATTTTGAAACATTGAAGCGTCTTGCCATAAATAATGAAGATTTAGAACGCTTGATGTTCCTTTCGGTAAATAGCTTCAACCGTATGGATCGTTATTTGCGTGAAAATAACCGTAACAACCTTAGTACGCTTATTGTAACTGGGGTTTGGATTGAAGGTCTTTACTTGGCAACTCAAGTATATAAAGACAAACCGAACAAACGTATTGCAGAACGTATCGGAGAGCAAAAGATTATATTGACCGACTTATTGTTGGTTCTCAAAAATTTCGAATCAGACAAAAACTTTGCCGCACTAATTAAGGACATAGAGGAACTTAAGGCTGCATTTGACGGTGTAACGATCAGCTATGTGCCAGGCGAGTCTCAAACTGTTGAAAAAGACGGATTTTTGGTAATTGTTCAGAATGGTGAAAGTAAAGTAGAGATCACTGATGAACAATTAAACAGAATCATTGCGCTATCCGAAAAAGTTCGTAACAAAATAATTGCTCTGTAACTATGAAAAAGATTCTATTGATCATAAGCTTAGCCTTGTTCATTGTTTTTACGGGTTCTGACGATGCCAAAGCTCAATGTAAACAGCAATTGGTTTACAGCTGTGCTACCAACAACGGTGGGGCTATTTACTTGCGGGATTTCAACGCAAAGCTTAAGAAAGCGAGAGGTACAAACAAACCTTCTTCAGTTGTTCGTTTTTCGGTTGTGTTGAACCGTGGCACACACTATCGTTTTAATATTTGTGAGCCAAGTGGAGCTAAAGAGAAGAAGGTTGTGATGAAACTTTATGACACGCACCGTGTTCATGGTTCAACTTTCGATGATTCAAGAAAGATCGACCGTAAAGGTTTCGACTTTGTTTGTCAGAAATCTGGAGTATATTACGTCTCTATTGGTTTTAAGAAAGGGATGGACACTCAGAAAGGTTGTGCTGTCGGAATTCTATCTTTTGTGGGTAAAAATAAGTAAAACCTTAACTAAGAAATTTTATAAAAGAAGCACGGTCTTTTTAGACCGTGCTTTTTTCTTTCATCATCTCTAACAAAGGTTCTATGTAATTACGGTGATTTGCCAAACGTGGTACTTTGTGCTGCCCTCCCAATTTCCCTCTATATTTCAGCCAATTGTAAAATAGATCGGGCTGTGCTATATGAACGGTAGGTTGCCTTAGCACTTTGTTCTTATAGCGTTTTGCTTCGTAATCGCTATTAAGATGCTTCAGTTCGTTATCTAATACATCGCAGAAATAATCGAACGAGTTTGGCATTTTATCAAACTCAATTATCCATTCGTGGGCTCCCTGCTCAGACCCGTTCATAAAGATAGGTGCTGCTGTGTACTCTTTAATGCCTGCTCCTGTTTCCCTACATGCCCTAGCCAATGCCTTTTCGGCATTGTCTACAATAACCTCTTCACCAAAAGCATTGATAAAGTGTTTTGTACGTCCAGATATTTTAATTTTGAACGGATAGATACTTGTAAAACGAACTGTATCTCCTATCGTATACCGCCATAGTCCACCATTTGTTGTGATGAGCATAGCATAGTTTTTACCTATTTCAACTTCATCCAATCCCCGAACCCTTGGCTCTGTCGAATCAATTTCGCTCATATCGATGAATTCGTAATAGATGCCATAGTCCAACATCAGGAGCATATCGTCGCTGTTGGCATCATCCTGCATTGCGAAGAAACCCTCAGAAGCATTATAAGTTTCCATATAGTTCATCCGAGAAGGATCGATCAGCTTGTTATATTGCTCCCGATAAGGCACAAAGCTCACACCGCCATGAATGAATGCTTCTAAGTTTGGCCAAACTTCGTGCATCTCGTTTGCACCGGTAAGCTCCTGAATTCGTCTTAATAGAACCATTGTCCAGGAAGGAACCCCAGCCAAACTTGTTACATTTTCTTCGATCGTCGTTCTTGCCATCAAATCAAGCTTTCTCTCCCACTCTTCCATTAAAGCTATGGATTTATCCGGTGTTCTCCTTATCTGTGCCCAAAATGGAAGATTTTGTATCAAAATAGCTGAAACATCGCCGAAATAAGAACTATTGTTGAAATTATTGATCTGATGACTACCCCCTAAAGCTAATGTCTTCCCCTTTATCACTTGATTTTCAGGATAGTTTGCATTGTAAATTGCAATGATATCTTTCCCTGCTTTATAATGGCAATCATCTAATGCTTCATTACTTACTGGGATGAATTTACTTTTATCGGCTGTTGTGCCCGACGATTTCGAAAACCATTTGATATCTGAAGGCCAGAGCAAGTTGTTCTCTCCCTTACGCAAGCGCTCTACAAAGGGTTTTATTTCTTCATAATCCTGAATTGGCACACGCTTCCTGAATTCATCTAGGCTAGTAGGCTTAATCTCGCTGAATTTGTACTTCGTCCCCCATTCTGTATACTTAGCCTTGTTGATAAGATCGTACAAAGTTTCGTTCTGTACCTCTATTGGGTACTTTTTAAACAAGTCGATTTGATGTAGGCGCTTGGTTGATAACCAGCCAACGATTGAGTTTAAAATGGGCATATTGAAAATCCGTTTAAGGTTATTGTGTTCAAACTGGATCTTTTATCCTCAAAAAGAAAATACACTTTTGAACAACTGATAGGTTGTAAAGCCAAAGCTAGGTTCATAGAACTATTTACAAGAATTTATTTTGTGCAGAACATCAACACCATGACAATCCTAAAAGTGCTGCCGTTTACAACACCTATTTTATAGCCTACTTATTCTTAATTAAAATAGGAATAATTTCATTTAAGGTCACGGACCTATTTATTTTAGACTTACTTCCTGTAAGTAACCAGCCACTTAGGCTAAGATATAACCTAATTTTATCCGGGTACTTGCAACGCTCAAATTATTGGCATAAACTGCTGTGAACAACGCTATTTTAAGACCGCGATGTAACAGCAATAGCTTTTTGATCTTGCAGAAAAAAAGCTGCAATATCAATTATTGACTGATTTACAGGAGTGAATTCATAGTTAAGGCTCTCTTTTATTAACTTGTTTGAATAACTCGATTTGCTATACGCCGAAACTAAAGTGTCTCTGGTGACAATCGGCTGCGCTCCCCAAAGTAACGCTGGTAAACGGGAAAACATTTCTACAACAGTCAAAGTTGCTTTACTTACACTTCGCTTGGGTGCAGGTCTGTTCAAAGCTGCCGCTATTGCTGAAAAAAGTTTCTGATAATTCCAGCACTCAGAATTAAGTAAAAAACGCTGACCGAACTTTTCCTTCTCCATTAGTTGAATCATAATATCAACTACGTCGCGCACATCTACAAAGCCCGACACTCCTGGTGTGTGAAATGGAACTCCCTTCCATACTGATAAAAAAAGCTTAGTTGAGCTTCGCCCCCAATCGCCAGGGGCTAAAATAATAGATGGATTAACTATTACAGCATTTAGTCCTTCGGCTATCCCGCGCCATACTTCCATCTCTGAAGCATATTTGCTCTTCGAATAGGCTGAACGATATGTTGCCTGGGATCGTTCGCTCGTTTCATCCACCGGTTCTCCATTCTTTGAATCGCCAAGTGCTGCAACGGAACTCACATGACAGAACTTTTCCACCTTATACTCCAGAGCCAGATTCACAATGTTGGCTGTGCCTTCCCTGTTGAGCTGTTTCATCTCTGCTGCCCGAGACGGTGCAAAAGAAACAATAGCTGCTGCGTGGTAAACTTCTGTTGCTCCATTCATGGCATCGGCCAAGCTTTCGTAATCGAGAATATCTGCTGCTACCCAGTCAATTTTTTCGAATAACAGATCGGCATCATCGACATAGTAAGCAAATATTCTCCTGACTATTTCTTTATTGCTTCCAGAACGGTATATTGCCCTAACATGAGTGTTTTTTTTCACTAGTCCGAGCAGAAGATGCGCTCCTAAAACCCCTGTTCCACCTGTTACGAATACCATTTTTTTATTTATTATTCCACCGCAAGTAATAAATTGCAGACCACACTTGCAAACAGGCCCCAAAACGAAAATTCGCTTCTTCTTTCAGCTTAGACTTTCCCGATGTGAAAGAAATCTTTACTTTTGCGGCTGGGTACATCAGATATAACAGCTTAAAAATCAATTCAGGATGGATCATAATATCAAGATTTTTTCGGGTACGGCAACAAAATATTTGGCTGAGAAAATAGCTGCAAGTTTTGGTACAACGTTGGGAAAGAGTTCTGTACTTTACTTCAGCGACGGCGAATTTCAGCCTAGTTTCGACGAAACCGTACGCGGTAATTATGTGTTTATAGTGCAGTCTACCTTTATGCCAACAGAAAATCTTATGGAGCTTCTGCTAATGGTAGATGCTGCCAAAAGGGCTTCAGCATACAAAGTTATTGCTGTAATGCCATATTTTGGTTTTGCAAGACAAGACAGGAAAGACAAACCACGTGTTTCTATTGGGGCGAAGATGGTCGCCAATCTTTTATCGGCTGCGGGCGTAGACCGCGTTATTACAATGGATCTGCACGCCGATCAGATCCAAGGCTTTTTTGATGTGCCAGTAGACCATCTGTATGCTTCGACAATTTTCCTGCCTTATATTAAAAACCTAGAGCTAGAGAATTTAGTAATAGCATCGCCCGACACTGGTGGTTCTAAAAGAGCGAATGCTTATGCTAAGTATCTGAACACTGAGCTTGTGATTTCTCACAAATTCAGAAAAAAAGCGAATCAGATTGAGAAGATGAAAATTATTGGTGATGTAAAAGACAAGAACGTTATTTTGCTTGATGACATGATCGACACTGCGGGAACCATCACCAAAGCGGCAGATATTATTATGGAGGAAGGAGCACGCAGCGTAAGAGCATTGGCTACACATGCTGTATTATCTGGGCCGGCCTTTGACCGAATTAATAATTCTGCACTAACAGAACTTATTACAACAGATACTATTCCTGCATCTCAAGAAAGTGAAAAGATAAAAGTATTGTCAGTTGCAGATCTTTTTGCCAATGTTATCCGGAATGTATATAGTTACCGTTCTATTAGTTCGAATTTCATTCTTTAATAAATGCTTCTCGAACGTTACTAATGTGAAGATGAAAAAATAATCTAATCCAGTATAGTGTTCCAAATTTTAATTCTCACGTACGAAAAGTGCGCTCTGGGTTAAAATCCGAAACGCACTCTGGATAAACTTTTTCTTTCTCGCTAAATAAGGAAGTGGAGCTAAATGTGTTACATAAACACACCTATTTGCCCAAAGGCTCCTTATTCTAAGGAAATATTTCGCCTACATAATTTATTTATGTAGGCGTTTTTATTTAAGACGAAAACACCTGATACAACAGAACCTAACTGTATAACGTTAAAATGATGATTGTTAGCACATAACAGAAATACAAATAGAAGCATGTCCAATTGTAAGTGAACACTTTAAAGGAGAATTTATATTCGGTTAAGCACTAAGTGCTATTATTTACTCATAAGTGTTTATTTCATAGCGCATTCACAATGTGCTTCGCTTAATTAATGTTGCTTACGCGATGATCTAAAACTTTTGTTATACACTTAGACGATTTATATAAGTAGATTGTCATAATTAGTCTAGATTTATTATGTTGCTAAGTAGTTGTTTACTTGCAAAGGGTAAGTCTAAAATAAATAGGTCCGAGACCTTAATATAAACTATTGTAGATCATCTACCTAATAAATACCAAAAGACAGTTTACCCTAAAGGCGAAGGTCAGACGTACAAAACAAATCTACGACAGAGATGACTATTAGGCTTAATTAGGAAATGAATTGGAAATTGTTTTTATAAGGACTTGTTTGGGATTGTTCGATGTCGTTTCTCTGTGTAGTAACAATCTAAAAAGTGTTGTTCATAATTACACCGCTAACCATATTAGTGGTAAAAGCCATATCTGTCCAGTATCTCCAACAAACAGGAAATGATATTTAAGGACAGTCTAAAGCAAGCTGTTTCAAGAAATATAAATCAATGAAAAACTATCTGCACGAGGGGGCTATCGGTAATGAAGAGATGCTAACCCTACTGAATAAGTACGATTCGTATAAACAAGTTGGAGGACAGGCTAGTTTCTTCGGAAGGGTGAGAGCCGATATTATTTCTGATAAAGAAGTAGCGGCAATCGAATACTCTGCTTACGAAACCATGGCGAACAGCGAATTTGACAAGTTGGAAACAGAATTCAAGAATCGATATCCAGATATTAAAAGTATCTCATTATTACATGCAATAGGTAAACTGAAAGTTGGAGAAACGGCCATGGCTGTTGTTATTTCCGGTGGCCACCGAAAACAGGTTTTTCTGGCAGTGCAGGAAATTGTGGATGAGATTAAGGCGCGTATACCTATCTGGAAAAAAGAGATTTTGACGGACGGAGAATATGTCTGGACAGAGAATGCATAGGCTCAAGCAAAAAAAGCCGTCTTGTTGAAGACGGCTTTTGACTCATAAATAATATCTTAACGCAAAGGCAACTCGTAACTGATGTGCTCAAACTCAACTTCTACAATGTCTGCATATTCTTCGCCAGCATCTTGCATGTCTTCGTCGTCTTCGGCATAGTGCCACTTCACAAGCACATCGTGCCCTGTGGTTACCATCTCCTCTAATTTCAACAAAATATCTAACAAAAGCTTAGAAGAGGCTGAATTGAAATAGATAAGTTTCAATTCTACAATTGTTTTCTCTGCAGGTGATTTAGCATATTTCTCTAACCAATCGAGAATAGGTTCGAAAAAGCCAGCAACATCTTCTGAGAATGATTTCCCGGTGAGTTTAAAGTGCCCGGTGTTAGGATCTAAAACTACATCCGGAGTATCGTCTGTGCCTTGTGCCTTGAAAATTTCCATTGGTATGTTTATCTGAGCTTTGTTTTGAACAAAAATAAAAAATTATTTCAAGTTACAACTCTTATTACTAATTCTTAGTGTAGCAAGGGCTGCAAACAAAAGATGACTTTAAAAAAGAACAATCTTCATGCCCCATTATTACAAAATAAAGGGGCGTGCATGAACTTTTTAGAGTATTCTATGGCACTCCTAAAAATCAGATTCCATTGCTTACTAATCCATAAAATAGACATCTTAATTCAATAAACTGAAACTGATGAATTCTTAGGATCGCCATCTCAAGAAGCTCCTGCGCCATCAATGCTAGGTTTACAAAATTTCTGCCAATTAGAAAAGAAGCTACCCCATAGGTACTAAAAAATGCTTGAACAGGCAAACCGTTTGACAATTAAGTTATGCTTTAGTAAAACTGATTGTTGCAATTGATTTTGAGAATGAGCTGCATTATATATTCAAACACAATGCACTCACCTGTTATAGAAAATAATGCTTCACAAATAATATATCTACATTAGCTGATCTTTCATTCAAATAGGATTGGGATTCTCATTAGGTATTCTTCCTAAAAATCAACGGTTTATTACTGAAGTGGACTTACCTTGGATCTGTAGTCCTAAATATTCCACTTCGATATAACTAAAGCTGTGCTGTAAGCGATAACACAGGCAATGCTTTGATGAATGATTCTATGATTTGGTGAGGGAGAAAATATAAACGGATCCAAGGCGCATTTCGGATTAACGTATTTTTCTATCTCACTTAAGAGTAAGTGAACGATTTTTCAATTTCAAAGTTTTACATCATGAGCGTATTTAAGAAGTTCCCGAAAGTTTTTTGGGCAGCCAATACCATGGAACTGTTCGAGCGATGGGCATGGTATGGAGTATTCAACGTTTTGGCCTTGTATTTAACGGGCTCTACAGATGGAGGAGGCCTCGGTTTCAGCCAAACACAAAAAGGTGACATCATGGGGATTGTTACCGCAATATTGTACTTCCTTCCAATATTCACAGGAACTATCGCGGACAAATTTGGTTACAAGAAAGTGCTTCTCCTATCGTTTGGTATGCTTTCCTCTGGTTATTTTCTTATGGGACAGGTGACCAACTACAGTGCCATGTTCTGGGTTTTTATGTATGTGGCCGTTGGTGCTGCTCTGTTTAAGCCTGTTATTTCTGCCACTATTGCCAAATCCACAGACGACGAAACTTCCTCCATTGGTTTTGGAATTTTTTACATGATGGTGAATATTGGAGGTTTTATTGGGCCTTTCTTCTCGTCCACCCTTAGAAACATGTCGTGGGAATATGTTTTCCTGATGGCTGCCATTATTATTGCCCTTAACTTCATCATTGTAATATTTTTCTATAAAGAACCTAAACGAAATGAAGTAAAAGAACCTCTTCTTGAGGCTTTTGCTAAATCACTCAAGAATATTTACACTGTTCTGATTGATTGGAAATACACACTCTTCCTAATTATCATGATTGGCTTCTGGACCATGTTCAATCAGCTTTTCTACACACTACCGAACTTTATAGAACAATGGGTTGATACAGGAATTCTGTACCGAAACTTTGAAGCTGTTTTAGGTGGTGCTGCAAGTATTTTTGACAACGGCAAAGGGCAGATCAACCCGGAAATGATGATCAATTTCGACGCTGGCGCTATTGTTCTGTTCCAAGTGATGGTTTCTGCTTTTGTTATGCGCTTTAAGCCTTTAAATGCAATGATGGGCGGTATTTTAGTTGCCACTTTTGGTGTTAGCTTGTCTTTTGCTACACAGAACGGATTTTATGTGTGGTTGGCCATTATCATTTTTGCTTTTGGTGAAATGGGTAGTTCTCCAAAATTTACAGAATACATCGGTCGAATTGCACCATCTGATAAAGCTGCGTTGTATATGGGAACCTCATTCCTTCCTGTGGCAGCAGGCAACTACTTTGCGGGGCTGATTTCTGGTCGTGTTTATGAATCGACATCTGACAAGTATACTCTTCTAAAACAAGAAGTTGAGAAAAGAGGTTTGGAAATACCTGAAATAACAGAGAAGTTTACTCTGAATCATTATTACGCCAAAGCAGAAGAACTAATGGGCATGAACCATACTGAGTTAACCAGTTATTTGTGGGAAACTTACAACCCATCTAAGATCTGGTATACGTTTGCTGTTATTGGAAGTGGAGCTGTGATAGCGTTATTCTTATACGATAGGATTATACTTCGTTCGATTTCGGCCAATTCAAATGCAGAGGAATAATTAAAAGCTTTTGCTTGATTTCGTTTCAAGAAGCATGTAGATACTACTTTTCCATGCTTCTTGAAATAGAACATATATTGAGGCCGAAGGCTGACGCGGGCTCACAGATAATGAAAAATATGCAGGTTGGTAAAAAACTAGATATCAGCATTTAAACTATTCACCAAAATCCCTCTACTCTGATTTAAGCTTAAGAACTGGAAGTATTCTTAGGTTCTCTTTTGAAAATGGATCTTGAACCTATAACATGCCCAACAGGGAGTTTGGCATTCATCTGAATCCTGAATGTTGTTCCTTTGCCTATTACGGACTGTTTTACATGGATTTTTCCTGAGTGATATTGTTCTATGATACGTTTTGTGAGAGAAAGACCAAGCCCCCAGCCTCGCTTTTTGGTAGTGAAACCAGGTTGAAATACACGGTTAAAATTGCGTTTGGAAATACCTTTACCCGTATCACTGATTTCGATAGCAATACCAGATGATGTTTTCTGCAATGCTACCACAATCTTTCCTACTCCATTCATTGCGTCGATTGCATTCTTGCAGAGGTTTTCAATTACCCACTCAAAAAGAGCAACGTTCATAGGAACGGTTGTTTCCTTCGGCACATCATTGAAATGTAGGTGGTAACGTACCTGTTTGGAACTACGTTGCTGAAGGTAATCGACTGCATTTTGCACAACAGGGCCAATCTTCTGTTCTTCAAGTATTGGTATAGAGCCAATTTTGGAGAATCTTTCAGTAATGGTCTCCAACCGCTTTACGTCCTTTTCTACCTCTTCCACAAGATCTTCGTCTTCGTCATTGAGTTTAAGAAGCTCGATCCAAGCTACCAAAGACTGAATTGGTGTACCTAACTGATGAGCGGTTTCTTTTGACATACCTACCCACACCTGATTTTGCTCTGCACGACGCGAAGAACTTATTGCAAAATAGGTAAGAAGAACAAGTAGCAACACAATAGAAACCTGAACATAAGGATAATAGGCAAGCAAGGTAATCAGATACGAATCTTTGTAATAGACACGGTGCTGGTGTCCCGTAGCAAATTCAATTACAATCGGCCGTTTATTACCAGCATCCATTTCGCGAAGCTGATCTACAAGATATGATTTATCCTTTGCCTTCTCTTCATCGAGGTTGTTATAACCAATGATATCTCCCATATCATTAACTAAAATGGCAGGAATGGTTTTGTTCTGCTGAAGAATCTCAAACATAATAAGTGGGACATACCCCTCTAAGTCTAAGTTATGAAGCTCACCTGTTACCTTGGCCCAAAGCTCAATGTATTTACGTTCTTCTATCGCCAGTCTGGACACAAGATTGTTGGTATAATACATCGAAATGGCTCCAAAAATCAGCAGCGCAATAAAAATTGGAGTTTTACCACCGCTGTTCCGAAAGAAAAAATTCATTCAATATTGTTTAAGGTCGTCGTTCTAAGGTCTAAGACCTATTTATACGAAACGATTTTATCCGCAAATGGATACACCAATTTTTATTCAAAATACGAATAAGAGACTGTATAAAAAAATTACGTATCAGAGAATGTTCTACTGTGTTAACTACAGGTGTGCTTTCTTGATTATATCCCTTCCCCCTTTTTATTTTAGATTTGTTCCTTTCAAGTCACCAGCCACTTAGTAAGTATCTCGAACTATTTATACATAAACTTACTCTTTGCGAGTAACCAACAACTTAGCACTTGAATAAATCTAGATTAATTATAGCTGATTATTTACAATAATTAAAGCAGAAATTAATTCAGGATACCACTTTATTAATATTCACAATAATAATAAAGGTGATTTTGAAAAACAACGAATCCGCAGGGACATTTATTGAGGAAAGCAAAAGCTAAGCACGTGGTGTTATATTAGAAAAGCATCGTGCCAATATTCAGCATTGTGACAAACCTAAAAATGTTGTTTATATTAGCACACTTACTTAAAAGAAGAACTTAAAACAAAAAGTATTTGACATTCCTAAAAATCAATTTCTTAATGTGTAGAAATAGAGTTTTAGGAATGCCCAAGTTCTAGTTGTGTTTATTGAACAGCAAAAAGTTCTGAACGTAATCCCGTACACCTTCTTCCAAAGAGAGGAACTTTTGTTCGAAACCTATGCTTCTCAGTTTATCCATATTGGCTTCGGTGTAGTATTGATATTTGTCGCGGATGTCTTCCGGTGTTGGAACGAAAGAGATGTTTTCATCCAATCCCATAGCGTCGAAAGTAGCGCGGACAAGATCTAGGAAAGTACGCGCTTCGCCTGTTCCAAGGTTATAGATACCTGAACTTTTGCGCTCTTCCATCAGGAACAGAATCACATCAACAACATCTTTAACGTAGATGAAATCGCGGATCTGCTCACCATCTTTATAATCGGGGTTATGCGATTTAAAAAGCTTCATTGCCCCAGTTTTACGAATCTGGTTGAAGGCATGGAAAACAACAGATGCCATGCGGCCTTTGTGATATTCATTAGGCCCAAAAACATTGAAAAATTTCAGACCAGCCCAGAAATATGGTTTTTTCTCTTGTTTCAGTGCCCACTTGTCGAATTCGTTCTTCGATTCACCATAAGGGTTCAGCGGCTTTAGTTTATCAACAACTTCATGACCGTCGTCGTATCCATGCTCGCCCATACCATATGTTGCAGCCGAAGATGCATAAATCAACGGTAAACCATATTCGACACATTTGTGCCAGATTGCTTTTGAGTAATTTAGGTTCAGTTTGTCGAAAACATTCTTGTCGAACTCTGTTGTGTCTGTTCTTGCCCCAAGGTGCACAATGAACTGAACGAACTTATGATTGTCGTCTAACCAGTCGATAAAAGCTTCGCGGTCTATGGTTTGGTTGTAAGCTTTGTCCTGAAAATTGGCGTATTTCTCTTCGCGCGAGAAATCGTCTACCAGCATAATATCGCGATAACCTTCATAGATTAGTCTGGTTACCATATTACTACCTATAAATCCGGCTGCTCCTGTTACTATTATCATGGATATTTAATGTTTATCGTTTCCTACTTTTTGAATTCGAGCTTTTTTGTTCGGTTACATTAAGCAATTCTTCTATTTTGAGCACTGTGTTGTCGAGGTTCTTCTTCACTTCATTTGCCCAAAAGCGCATTACCACCCAGCCATTTTCCAAAAGTTCGCGTGTTACCTCGCGGTCGCGCTGCATGTTGCGTTCTATTTTGGCAATCCAGAACCTTCTGTTCGATCTTATTTTCTGCTTCTTTTCGCTCCAACGGTATCCATGCCAAAATTCACCATCGACAAAAATAGCTACCCGCTTTCTTAAGAACACAATATCTGGCTTTCCCTCAATTTGCTTATTTTCTACACGGAACCGATGACCGCGTGCCCAAAGAGCCTTACGCAAGAGCAGTTCGGGTTTGGTGTTCTTCCCTTTGATCTTGCCCATGTTCCGCGAACGCTTCTCGGAGGTATAAAACCCTTGTTCTTCTTTGAAGCGGGGAACTTTAATCTTTGGTTTTCGGATATAGCGTGTCAAAGCAATTGCTGTTTTACGTAACCAAGGCCAAACTTACAAAAAGATATCTTCTTTGATTTCAGGAATAACACCTTTAGCAAAAGCGACATCGTAAAGTTTTCGGATCGCCTCCCTACCTTTGTGGCCCAGCTCGCGGGTGAAATCGTTTACATAAAGATTGATGTGGCTGTACATCACTTCTTCGTTCATTTCCTGAGCATGTTGCTTAATGAAGTTGAGGCTTTCCATTGAATTATCGAAAGCATAATCGATACTGCGCTTTAGCACCCGATTGACCTTGTGTTTTACATCTTCTGGCAGCTGACGGTTGACGATAATTCCTCCTAAAGGAATTGGCATTTGTGTGGACTCTTCCCAGTATTCTCCTAGATCTACAATCTTCTGAAGACCTTTGTCCTGATACGTGAAACGGTTCTCGTGAATAATCAGACCTGCATCTGCCTCACCATCAATCACCGCATCTTCGATATCTGAGAAAAGATATTCTTTTTTATTCTTGGCTTCTGGATAAGCTATGCTTAACAATAGGTTTGCTGTAGTGTTTTCGCCCGGTATGGCTATCCGAATGTCGTTAATTTCATCTGGATAGATACGTGTTTTGCTGATGAGCAGTGGTCCGTTGTTGTTTCCCAAGGCGCTTCCATGATCGAGAAGAACGTACTTTTGTGCAATATGGGCATAGGCATGATAGCTTATTTTTGTAATGTCGATCTGATGATCGTAAGCCTCGCGGTTCAATTCTTCCACATCAGCCAATAGAAGATCGAATTCCAAACCTTCGGTATCTACTTTGTGATGCACCATGGCATCGAAAATATATGTATCGTTGGGGCAGGTTGAAAATCCTAATTTGAGTTTCATTTTTTGAATTATGATTTATGAATTTAGCGGAGCGATCTCATGAAGACAATTGAAGAAATAAACTTCTCTGAATAATTGACTTACGTTCGAGAAGCAACATTTTATACAATTGACAATCCTAATTTTGAGCTTAGACTTGCGCTTATCAGATCAAATTTATAAAGAATTGAATGATAAGTGTGCTTTTATAAAATCAAGTCCTCAAAAGCAACTTTAACCTGCTCGTTAAAAATTTCTTCCTTAGACTCAACGTTATCTTGTTGTTTGCCTTTATTTTCAATATTTTTCGCAGCTCAATTCCACAACTTCACTATAGTGAATTAGTTTATTGGTCATTAGTCATTGGTTTTATTATTGACAAACAATCTATTACGACAATTGAAAAAGCGGAAAACCACTTTCACAATAGCATAAGTTTACAGAACCATTATTATGAGAAGCTTCGCACCACATACCAAGGACATGACAACCAAAAGATTGATATTTATTTTACATCGCCTTTCTATGAGACTTATCTTAATTTTCTTATTAACAGGTCTTTTTGCCACACATGCAAAAACTCAAGAACTAAACTGCCGTATCCAGGTACTTCACCGCCAGATACAAGGAACTAACACACAGGTTTTCCAGACTCTACAAACCGCTCTTAATGAAATAATGAACCAAACCCGCTGGACAAACCATGTCTTTACGTTCGATGAACGGATAGAATGCAACATAGTACTGAACATCACAGAATATTCAGGAGGCGTTTTCAAAGGATTTTGTCAGGTTCAGAGCCGAAGACCAGTATTCGGATCGTCTTACAATTCGGTGCTTCTCAACTATAAAGAAAAGTCGAGTGATCTGCATTTTCAATATGACGAAGGAGAACCCTTGATCTTCAATCCAAATTCGGCAAACCATCCGCTAGTGGCCACCTTGGCTTTTTATGCTTACATTATTATTGGACTGGATTATGATAGCTTTGGTAACGAAGCGGGAACACAGTTTTTTCAACAAGCTCAGAGGATTGTTGGTGAAATGCAGAACAGTCAATATCAGGGCTGGAAATCGTTTGAAAGTACACGCAACCGCTATTGGCTTGTTGAAGATCTTCTAAATCCTGTTTATGGCCCGCTGCGCCGCTGCTCGTACCGTTATCACCGCCTTGGTTTCGATGTCATGCACGAAAAAATGGAACAAGGAAGGGCTGAGATAGCAGAAAGTTTACGACTGCTGCAAAATGTGCATCGTAATAAGCCTAACTCGTTTTTGGTTCAGCTTTTCTTTACTGCAAAGACTGATGAGATTATAAAGCTTTTTGAACAGTCGATGTCCAGTGAGAAGCAGAGGGTATTTCAAATTGTCAGTCAGCTAGACCCTGCAAACCTTGACAAATACCAGAAAATGAAACAGTAATTTGGCCTATTACATGTGTACTTATCTGCACAAATACATCTTCAAGACTTTGAAAATTTTGTAGATGTATTGTTTTAGAAACCACTCTCAAAGCCAAATAACTTTGCCTATTAAAATACTACCATATGTAACCGTTTTCTGAGCAAGGTTAATTCATAGGGAGAAAATCATTACTTTCGCTTTTTGAATTCAAACACAAAAGCAACAATGCTAAAGGCTTTAACTATAGAAAACTATGCGCTCATTGATGCGCTTGATATAAATTTCGACAAAGGTTTCAGCATTATCACGGGGGAAACTGGAGCAGGTAAGTCTATTCTACTGGGAGCACTTTCGCTGATTACCGGCCAACGGGCTGAGGTTTCGGTGCTGAAAGATCCTGAGCAGAAGTGTGTGGTGGAAGGTGTTTTCGACCTAAGTAAATATAAACTACAGGCTTTTTTCGAACAAGAAGATATTGATTATGAAGATGAAACTACAATCCGTCGCATAATTAACCCTAACGGTAAATCGAGAGCTTTTGTGAACGATGTTCCTGTGACCGTGCAACAATTGAAAAGTCTTAGTCCTAAGCTTATCGATATCCATTCGCAGCATCAGAACCTACTGCTGCAAGATGGAGAGTTTCAGATGTTGGTGGTAGATACTCTTGCAGACCATGGAAAACAGCTCTCGAAATATAGCCAGGCTTTTTCAGATTATAGAAAGGCTGTGAACGACCTGAAGAAACTTCAGGAAAGAGCAGAGGAAACGAAAGAGGAATTGGACTATATCAAGCATCAGTTCGAAGAACTTGAGTCTGGCGAAATCAGAGCCGAAGAACCTAAAGAACTAGAACAGGAGCTGGAAGCTTTAACGCATGCCGAAGATATAAAAAGCAACTTAGTGCTTGCTACAGATAAACTCAGCAACGAGGAGTTCAGCATATTGAGTAGCTTACAGGAAACTTTGAATTCCCTGAGGAACATTGAGGACTACTATCCGAAAGCAAAAGCTTTTGCTGAACGTGTTGAGAATTCGTACTACGACCTGAAAGACATTGCTGAAGAAACGGAAAACCTATCGGAATCGGTAGAACACAATCCGGATCGTATTGAGGAGATAAACCAACGTTTGGCGCTGTATTTTCAACTACAACAGAAACACCGTGCTGCTTCTGTTGCAGAGTTGATTGAAATAAGAGAAAAATACCGTTCCCAATTAGTGGAGATAGAGAACTTCGACGATGAACTGAAGCGCCTTGGCCAGATTGCTAAATCGGCAGAAGAGAACGCTGGGAAACATGCTGATAAAATTTCGAAAAACAGGGCTAAAGTTATTCCTTCTCTTGAGAAAAACATCAAGAAGCAGTTGAACCAGTTGGGGATGCCGAGTTCTTATTTAAAAATAGAACAGACGACTTCGGAGAAATTCCTGCCTTCGGGAAAAGACATTATACGATTCTTGTTCACGGCTAATAAGCAGGGTAATTTACAGGAAATTGCAAAAGTAGCTTCGGGCGGTGAGATATCGCGTGTGATGCTTACGCTGAAAGCCCTCTTGAGCCAGAAACAGGCGCTTCCTACAATTATTTTCGATGAGATCGATACAGGGGTATCTGGTGACATTGCCGACAAAATGGCCGAGATCATGAGAAGCATGGGTATGAACATGCAGGTGATCAGTATTACGCACTTGCCTCAGGTGGCGGCTAAGGGCAGCACTCATTATAAGGTGTATAAGAAGGATACAAAAACTGGAACTCAATCGAATATTAAGAAGCTGAGTAATAAGGAGCGGACGGAAGAGATTGCTAAGATGCTTAGTGGTAGTCAGCTTACGGATGCGGCTTTGAAGAATGCGGAGGAATTAATCCGACAGTCTTCTATTCAGGGGAGTTTGTTTGACTAAGTAAGATTCGAGGAACAACTTTGTTTCTGCTATAACTAACGTGAATCTGGTCGTTGATTTATTTCTGGTGAATAGGCAGTTATAAAATTCGAAAAACGAAAGTCATTTTTATGTTTGAATATAATTTGGAGTACAGTGTTTTTTGAAAATTAGGTCATGCCTACGGCATTCACGGGTTAGTCTAACTTTACCTGCGGTTTCCACCGCAGGCTACCAATAGTCCGTCCCGCTGGGACTCTGTTTTCTGGATTGCGCCTATTTGGACACGACACCCGAAATGTTATACACCCATGTTGTTTTGAATAAACGGCCTAAAGGCCGTTCCTATTGAGAAATTGGCTATAGTGCATCCTTTCTTATGAAAGATACTTCTTCATAAGTATTGGATATCGCGAATATTTCATATCCGTGAGCTTTCAATTTATCTACCAGTTTTATACTTCTCTCTTTTCCGTTTTCGAAGAATCTTTCATGCAGTTCTATTGCTATCTGATCTATTTGAGCACTTGATTCCAGAATGCTATCGAGCACATCGTACTCAGAGCCTTCGATATCCATTTTTAGCACTCCAATTTTATCGTGACCAAGCATTTGCAAAATGTCGCTTAGTGATTTCATTTCCACTGTTACACTGTCTGTATTGGAAACGTTGCTATGCTGAACGATGCTTCCCGAAACGAAATCCTTATTTTTTGGTAAGTGAAATTCGACGGAACCTGTTTCTTTGGAGATGCCAAAACCATGAAACTGGAAGTTTGCAGGTAGATCTTGACTGTTGCACCAGTTGATTGACTTTGGTGTTGGGTCGAATCCGTAGACTTTACATTGATGTGCTTCTATGATTTCTCTGTCGAAACTGATGTCTTCTCCAATACCGAATGAGTAAACTATGGAATCTTTGTTAACCAAGTTTGGGTTCACGTAAAATCCTGCGTGTTGCTCACCGTACCATTTGAACTCGCATTTCACCCCTACTTTCAGGTGCCTGAACTTAATTGGATTGATATATTGTTGCTTAACTTTTTTAAAAACTTTCTCAATCGACGATTCCATAAATATCTTTATTCTTTATTGTAACAGTTCAAGTATTGATATTGAATATTTTGATCTGTCAGATTTGTTCGCGTTCAAATGTAGTACTATCTGCTTAATGGTTAAGGGTCAAATAAAAATAAGTAAGGCATGTTAAAAAAATAATTAGCATAAGGTGTCTAAACCGGAGCGTACTTTTCGTACATGAGGATTTGGCCGTCCGCAGTGGAACGAATGGATAGTTATTTTTTTTGATATGCCTAACATTAAAACAAAATTACAACTGGAGGTTTAATATATTCGTTCGAAATGCCATCTTAAAATAGCCGTAATTAGAACGGAAAATCCACAAGTCCGTAGGCGAGGGTTTGTAAAGGAAAACGCGACGATGTTTTTGGAGTACACTGCTGCATTGTTCAAGAAAAAATCTGAATTATAATTATTACGTAGGTTTGAACTGGTAAGAATTGGCATTGGCGAGGTGTTTTTTAAGAAAACTGCCCTGACTTGCAAAGAATATGTATATTTGCAGTAGAAAGGGGAGAATATATCCTTGGGTGTGTAACCCTTCTAAGATACCCGGCTCAATAGCGTATCATAAAAACAAAATCGATATGAGAATCAGGTTTTTCAGGCTGTCGAAAAACAAAACTTTCGATTATAAGCCAATGTACTATAATGAGGAGAAAGAAGAACTTCAGCAACGTATTGAGAGGGCAAAACGCGAAGCTGGTAAGAGTGATGATGGTACTTATGTGCCGAATATCAAAGGACAGTTTAAACCCGTTTTCGATAGGGAAATGCGACGCTCTTCTCAACGTCAGTCGAACCTCCGTTTGATGGTGATTATCGCAGTTCTGTTCGGAATAGCGTACTGGCTGCTGGGCGATTTCAAGGAGCTTTTGTTTTAAAAGCAACGCCAGATTAGGAAATATCAGGAACGTGGGTCTGGGGCTCGCGTTTTTGTTTATTATATAGTGAATTGGTTAATTAGTTTTCAATGATTCAATTGTTGTTTTCTGAAAACCATTTTCACCATAGTATTGATAAAGAAATTTTGTTGTTTGCGGTGCAGACACGCTTTAAAGAAAGGAAAGAGAACATATGGCAGACATCATACAGCTCTTACCCGATGCAGTTGCCAACCAGATTGCCGCAGGGGAAGTGATTCAACGCCCTGCTTCTGTTATTAAAGAACTTATTGAAAATGCCGTTGATGCCGAGGCAGACGAAATTACCATTGTGGTGAAGGATGCTGGAAAGACGCTGATTCAGGTGATTGACAACGGCCGTGGAATGTCGGAAACTGACGCACGGATGGCTTTTGAACGGCATGCGACCTCGAAAATTATAAATGCTGACGACCTGTTCAACCTGCATACAAAAGGGTTCAGGGGCGAGGCACTGGCTTCGATAGCCGCCATTGCCCACATTGAGCTAAAAAGCCGTCAGCAAGAAGAAGAATTGGGTACGCGCATTCTAATTGAAGGTTCGCGAGTGATTTCGCAAGAGCCTATCTCCTGCCCTACTGGAAGTAACTTCTGCATAAAGAATCTTTTTTACAATACTCCTGCAAGGCGCAAATTCCTGAAGGGTGATTCTACGGAGTTCCGCCATATTGTAACGGAAGTGCAACGGGTGGCACTGGCACATCCCGACATTGCGTTTAAGTTGCTGCACAACGATTCGGAAATTTATAATCTTCCTATTTCGAACTACCGTCAGCGTATTGTTGGTGTATTCGGTAAGAATATCAACAAGGAGCTGGTGAGTATAAAAACCGAAACGAGTATTGCCAAGATTGAAGGTTTTATCGGGAAACCTGAAATGGCAAAGAAGCGATCGGGCGATCAGTACCTTTTTGTGAACAACCGCTTTTTTAAGAGCGGCTATTTTCACCGTTCGATAATGAATGCGTATGAAGGCATTATACAGCCTGGCATGCACCCGACCTACTTTATTTATTTTGATGTTGATCCTAGGGAGATTGATGTGAACATCCATCCTACAAAAACTGAGATTAAATTCTCTGATGGAACGTCGATTTTTCAGATTTTGGAAGTGGTAACTAAAGAAGGGCTGGGGAAATTTAATATTGCGCCATCGCTCGATTTTGGAGAGAAGGGGCTTATCGATATTCCTGCACAAACACAAAGCGAAGAGGTAGAACCTCCGGAAATTATGCACAACGAAGGTTTTAACCCGTTTAATACGCAAAGTAGCGGAGGTGGTGGTTCTTCTTCGTATGCTTCTGCTCCGTCGCAGAGCGGTAGAGAGAAATCTAATCAGGAGAATTGGGCTGAACTGTACGATGCTTTTGAGAAAGAGCACCAAATTATTCCTGACGATGAAACCAGCTATAGCGACTCGCAGGAACAGGATCATGAATTTATGTTCTTGGAAAGCAGCGCAAAGCATGAGGAAAGTCCTGCGGGAAGGATTGTTTATCAGTTTAAGCTGAAATATATTCTTACGACGGTGAAGTCTGGCCTGATGATGATAGATCAGAAACGTGCCCACGAGCGTATTTTGTACGAATTGTTCTTGTCGTCTATGGAGAACGAACATGGCGTAATGCAACAGACTCTTTTCCCAAAGCAGTTTGAACTGCCTGCGGACGATGCTGAACTGCTACGCGAACTGAGTGTAGACTTGCGTCTTGCTGGTTTCGATATTAGCGAACTGAGTCAAAACTCGTTCATGATTCAGGGTACACCTGCCGATCTTGGCGATATTGACGGTGAAGATCTGATTGGACAGCTTCTTGAGCATTATAAACAAACGCAGACCGACATTAAACTGAAACTGAAGGAACAGGTTGCGCTTTCGCTTGCCAAAACATCGTGCATTGGCTATGGCAGAAAATTGACAGATGAAGAAATGCAGGGGATTGTTGATAACTTGTTTGCTTGCCAAGTGCCGAATTATACTCCTGATGGAAAGACTGTGATCAATATTATGGAGACTGATGAGATTGAGAAGCGGTTTAAATAGGAAATTGGAATTATAAATTATGAGTTATTAATTGATTTTCAATCTAAAATCAATTAATAATTCACAACTTATAATTTATAATTCTCTGTGGACGTTTGAAAACATATCTTTCGGACATAAAACCATATGAAATCAATGAGAACGCGACTTCGTATTGCTTTGTTTGCTGCTTTTGTAACGCTATTGACGGCTTGTTCTGATAGTAATCCTCTAGATATTGATGTCAGCGATGTCAATATCAATTTGAGCTTTAATGAACTTCACGACACGCTTTATCAAATTCCCTTTGAAGAAATGGATGATGCTGTACCCCAATTGGCAGAGCGATATGGTGAGTTTTTGGATTTCTACAGTCGGCAGATTATCAACATTGGAGGAACAAACCATGCTGAATATGCCAATAACCTGAAGGACTTTCAGAGTTATGTAATCGGAAATGGCATTGACGTGGCCGTAAAGAAGGTTTTTCCGAATACTTCCTCTTTAAAAGAAGATGTTCATACTGCATTTCAACACTATAAATATCACTTTCCAAAACGAAGAATACCAGAAGTGTATACTTATATTTCAGGTTTTCAACAGTCGGTTGTGATTACGAATAAATACTTAGGCATTAGCTTGGATAAATATCTTGGTGCAGATGAGCCATTGTATACCAGAACCGGTATTGAGCGTTATAAGCGGGAAAAAATGTACAAAGAGAAAGTAGTATCGGACTGTATGCAGGCTATCGCCATTAGCGAATTTGTTTATAACGACTCTGTGAACAACCTTCTTTCACAGATGGTATACCACGGCAAAATCATGTATTTTCTTGATGCTATGCTGCCTCAGACTCCCGACAGTATAAAGATTGGTTATTCTGCGCGTGGAATCCGCTGGGCAAAGCACAACGAAAAAGATGTTTGGGATTATCTGATCGCGAAGAAGCTGCTTTTCTCGAACGACTTAATGGATATTCGGAAATTCACTGGCGAAGGACCTTTTACCATACCTTTTACAAACAGTTCACCTCCTCATATTGGTATCTGGACGGGTTGGCAGATTGTTCGGTCGTATATGAAAAATCATCCTGAGGTTACTGTGAGGCAATTGATGCTGGATGATGATTATCAGAATATTTTGCGGTATTCGCGGTATCATCCTTAGCTGTTTTTCCTGAACGATAGAGTAGATGAGGAGTGCTTGTAGAAAGATGGAAGGGCATCAGATTTGTTGGAAAGCCTGATGCTTTTTCTTTTATGTTGTTTGGAATAGACTCTCTGGTTACTTTTACCAAAAAATCAACTATTTATCAACTACTTACAGTGCGATCCTATAAATCTTTTCGTTAGACCTTCTGGCTCATAATCAGAAGGTCTCTGGTTCTAGCTCAGGTGCACTCTTCTGTATCGTAAATTCCTGTAAATATTGAATTTACGATAGTTTTGTCTTTTATATAGTCTATTAGCAAGCGATAGCATGAAAATCAACAATATTAACTAAATATAGACTCGACACTTGACTTTAGATGTTAATATTTTAGTTATTCTTGTACAGAAAACTTATCAAGAATGCGCTTAAATCAAACCGAAGCAAAAGAATATCGTTGGCAGCTAGTCTTCTTTCAACTTATAATTGTCGGGTAAAGCCTTTTTAGCTTTATTTTGGCGTCTTTTGCCGTAAACTGCCAATCCACTTTTTCTGTTCCCTGTTGCGTTTTTCATATCATTCCAGAAGAAGAGAAGGAGATCCTTCGCTTAAAAAAAGCACTAAAGGAAATGGAACTGGAGCGTGATATACTAAAAAAGGCAGTGGCCATCTTCTCCTCGAAAGACAGGACCGTTACCGATTTATAATGGAGAACTATGAGTTTTACCCTGTTGGGAAGATGTGCGGATGTTTGCAGGTAAGCAGGAATGCTTACTATCAGTGAAAAAAACGCAAGGCAATATTTCCAGGACACAAGAACAAAGAGAAGGGTTAAAAAGTAGGATATTGGATATTTGGAAAAAAAGCCGCAAAAATTACAGGAGCCTTAAGATTAGGGAAATGCTGCTCAGGGAAGGCAGGGAGGTAAGCCGCCCTTATGTTTCCCTGCTAATGAAGGAACTGGGAATATAGGGGTCGAAACACCATGCACGGAGAACAGTATTTTCACATGTCATGTCGGGACTGGTGTGTAATGGATCATAAGTGCACGCCTTTTAACCCTAATTAACTCAAAATCGTGCACTTATGCAATCAATTACGAATGTTTATTTGGTATTATTTCACTGATATATAGACTAATACCGCTGTAAGATTAGAAGATTAGAAGATTAGAAAATCAGCAGACCCTAATTAGAAGACGTTTTTATTAGCTTAGCTTGTAAATTATTGATCAGAATAAAATAAATTCCATCAGGTTGATTTGATATATCAATTTCTATTTGCTTTTCGTTAATATTTCTATGAGTAAATCTTATATTTTTTCCAGTAGAATCAATAACCCTAATAGTTTTTTTAGCTATTGAAGAATTATAGTTGACCATAAATATACCTTTAGATGGATTAGGAAATGTAATTATCTCCACTTGAGAACAACCAGACAACGATAAATTATTTTTCTTCTTAGAACAGGTATCAGAGGCTTTATTCCTAACAGCTAAAGCTGAAATATTCCAATATTTGTTAGTTTTTTTATAAATTTTTATTTGATCTATTTTTTCAGCTGATTCACTTTTATAAATGACATTGCTAACCTCACTAGCGTCAAAAAGCGGATCAACAGTAAAATCATGATCAAATCCAACAACAAGCTCATCATCGCAATCCGAATCAAAATCCCCAGAAGTAATAGCCTTGATTTTCCAAAAATTCCGATATGTAGGGGCATGAAAAAGTTTTGTACCTATAGAATATAAATTATTGCTTTTATAAATTT
Organism: Bacteroidales bacterium; assembly: GCA_965230435.1. GTDB lineage: Bacteria > Bacteroidota > Bacteroidia > Bacteroidales > JBDKHP01 > JBDKHP01. Next base: position 1,057,390 of record CBDDLB010000004.1, on the reverse strand, counting down.
CTGATCCTGTATTTGTATTTAGACCTATTATTAGTTCCGTTTCACTATTTCCTTTGAACTGTCCAGTAGTTAAAGCAACAACTTCTTTGTTTGTAAAGTTTCCAAATTGAGCCCATCCACTATTTGTTCCACTTTCATTTCTCCAAATAACTGAATTACTGGGAGAAATAAAACCAGCTATTAATTCATCATCCCCATCGTTGTCAAAATCTCCAGTTGTTAATGCTGAAACCTTCCACCAAGTACCTGTTTTGGAATATATTTTTTCTTGAGTTAAATTTACGTAATTACTAGTTTTATAAATTCTTGCTTTACCTTTGTATGTCATCGCTGTAATAATCTCGTCTTTGCCATCTCTATTAAAGTCACCTGTTGTAATTGCAGTAATCTCGAATCCAGAACCTGGCCCATAAATTCTTGTCCCAATAGATGCAAAATTCTGACTTAGATATACAGCAGCTCCTCCTGAAGAATTAAAACAAGTTAACATTTCGTTATCACCATCGCCATCAATATCACCAGTTGCAATTGCAGCCAATGACCAATATCCAGATGTATTATTATAGATTTTTCTACCAATGGATTTTTGATCATTGTTATAATACAAAGAAATTTCTGGAGCAGAAGATTGAAAACCAGATATCAAACCTATATTTTTATAGGAAACACTTGGTTGTAAGTTAGCTGGTAAATTTCCTCGTCTAACTGTCATTTGTCCTCCATCTATCCCTCTCTGATATGCTGGGTTTTTACCAGACAGCGAAGAATGGGATGTAACACGTCTTCCTGTAGGTGGCCAAGTATAACTGTTTTCAATAAATTCAGGCCTTTTTTCTTTATAATATGAAATATCCGATAAAAATGCTGTTCCTCCATTTGAACTATTGTAGGAATAAATACTAGTGGGTTTTGAGTTTTCACAACCACTAATAGACCATAAAACGCTTCCATCTCCAGAATTTCCTATATGATTTGTGTAAGCTGCCCTTCGGATATAAATCCTATTTTTAGTTCCTTTAACCTCATTCCTAAAGTATGTATTGTATGGCCCATTTTTACCCCAATCATGATCTGATCCAAAGGCAAAAACACCGTCAGAAGTCTCAACTACATTTCCTTCAAATAGATTAGAAAATGGATAAAAACCATGAAGTCCAAATCCTCTTCTATGATTGGAATGAAAATAATTATAACCAACCACATTCTTGTTGACACCAAGTGACATTAGTACACCTGTAGAATTATTACTTATAATATTATTTTCAATCAAGCAATTAGTCGATGTTAAAGCTAATTGTATTCCATAATTATTACTCTCTCCAGTTTGAACTTTATTCATAACACATCCAAAAATTGTAATAGATGATGAGTTATAGATTTCAACTGAATGTTTCTTTGTATGTCCAAGCTCAACGCCATAAAGCCAACAGTTTGAAGCAAAGCTATAGCTGATATTTGAATCCTTTGAACCCGAGGTTACATTTCTTGTAATTTTAAGATCTTCAATTCCAATGTTTTCTTTGGGTGATAGTATTGAGATTACTGGTTTTTGACCTATGGGGAAATAATCTGATAATTCATAATCTAAATTGAGTTGGTTTGAAGCCAATAATACGTCTTTTATCTTTACAATCTGTCCTATTACATTATTAGCGTATGATGGGACTGATTTTTCTCCAGACCAACAACTCCCTGAAGTAAAATCACCGTGCCAAGAATAATCATCAATACTTATCTTTCCATAAGCACCTTTTACCATATTACTCGTAATGCTCTCAACTGAAATCTTTGTGCTTCCTTTGTTTGTACCTGCTATAATTCTCGTTTTTACTGAGGATATACTCCCTTTAATCAAAACACAACTGCTACCTGTAAACTTGAAATCCAAATGAGTATAATCAGAACCAGCACCTTTAATCACAGTATTATTTCTTGTAATGCTAATAGGTTTAGATACGTGATAATTTCCAGGAGGAATATAAATAAGTACCCAACCATCAGAGTATTTTTTCATGGCCTGATCAATGGCAAAATGAATGTCTTGATTTTCTTGTATTGAATATTCTCTTAAATCAATTACATGGTCGTAGGTTCGTGGTAATTTTCCTTGATAACCAGCATTTCTCCAATCCACTCTTTTACTTGTTGGTATTATCGAGCCAATTTGTGAAAAAGAAGATAAATTAATTAAAAATAAAATTGCAAAAGTGATTTCTTTCATTTTTCTGATATTTCAGTGTAATTTATTCTAGTTATTTCTAATAAAAGTTAAGTCCCCAATTTAGAGTGAAGGAAACTATACTTTTCAAGAAGTTCTTTGAGAAACTCAGTCACCAGTTTTTTTGTAATCAAGAACGTGAACCTGTAAGTATCTTTCTTGGATCTGACATCCCAAACTTTTTAGCTGATCCTACTGCAGCTCCAGCTCAATATCTATCGTCAAGAAACTTGCACAACAACCAATTCTCCTCTTCCGTTGCCTTCTGTTCTTTGCTTTTATTATCATACTTAGCTTTAAGGCTTTCTCCTCCGACTTTTATAGTTGCAGTAAGTGCCTATATTCATATTGTTTTTGCGGAATATCTCTACTACATTTCCACTTACTGCTCCCTAAAAAATCTTAAACTTATTCGATGATTACCAAGTCTCCCTTTTCATAAATATATGGAAGATCAACAATCTTGTTCTCTGAAATATATCGCAACTCTATATTCCTTAAACCTGACCAAAACCTCGATAGTATGACATTATCAAATCAACTCCATCAACAAGATCATCTCTTCCTTGCCCATGATAGCATTTATTTCGATTCACACTTCTCGAATATACATTGCACTCTTCTATATTGCCCTATATAGTTAATAGGGCTAATTTCACTCTTTACCTTTCAAATTATAGAAATTAAAAGCTGTAATTTGTGATTAGTAATTTCTAATTTGGACGAAAAAGACTTGGTTTAAAGTTTTATATAAAATCTAACACTCTGAATATCAACAACTATTCGCCTTCAATTTCTAAAATAACTACCGAAACAGGTCAAATTATACCTGATAAGATACTTATCCATTCAAGTATTGATTCCTCTTAAAACTAATCCCTTTTCTAATTAAATATGCATGATAGGCACTCGGAATATCATGTGTCCACTTTGGTAATATTAATGTGATCAGTACTCTATCGATATGCGAAATTAGCCCCATAAATATTGCGCTATAAAACGGAATTCCTGCGTGACCAAAACCGATTAAAGAAGTGAAAGCAATCAATAGCGTTATGCCCCATAGTTTGGCAAGGAAGGCGTGGTTACAAGTTTCTTTTCCAAACTTTATAATACTGACAACATAACAAGCCACTTCCATTCCCAAAATGGTCCAAACAAAAGCAGAATTGTCGGCAATCAGTTTTGGATATAGTATCCAAGTTGCAAAGCCTATTGATAGCCAAAATATCATATCTGTCTGGCTATCCATTCTTCTCAGTGTAGCAGAAGATACATTCTGTTTCCTTGCTATTATGCCATCTAAAATATCTGATATCAAACCTAGATACATCAAGACGAGAATTGTAAGCTTCGAACTTTCGCCAACAAAATAGGCTAACCCTAAAATTATAGGTGCAAGTATAAACCGAAACAGTATTAATCCTAAAGGTAAGTTCATAGCGGTTTTGCTTTGGGTTATTTTAAAATAAATAGACCCAATTATCGCCTAAAAAGTTACTCTAGTAAGGTTATTGACCTATTTAGCTTGAGAGCACAATATTTTAGAATCTTCAGATTTACAATTAGTTGACTTATCTTTAATCATAAATAAAATATCCCAAACGTTATGCTCTCAATTAATTTTTATAAACCTTACTAAAGGAAAACTAAAGCGTAACACCACTCTTAAAGATAGCAATCTCCTTAAAATTAGTTTTCTCATGATGCAGACGCTTACCGTTAGCCACCTCAATAAGAAACTCGGTGAATTCTTTGCGAAGCTGTTCCATATCCGCACCTTCCACCAAAGTTCCAGCATTGAAATCCATCCATTTGGATTTGTGCTTGAACAATTTTGAGTTGGTTGCAATTTTCATTGTTGGAATGAAGCTGCCGAATGGAGTTCCACGTCCTGTTGTGAAAAGCACTATCTGACATCCCGAAAAACCAAGTGCCGAAGCAGCAACAAGATCATTGCCCGGCGACCAAAGTAGGTTTAGCCCTTTCGTTTTTAGAGGCTCTGCATAATCGAGAACATCTGTAACAATGGCGTCGCCACCTTTTTGAACACAGCCCAGCGACTTTTCCTCAAGCGTGGTGATGCCTCCGTTTTTGTTGCCCGGAGATGGATTTTCGTAGATCGGTTGATCATGATTTCGGAAATAATCCTTGAAACCGTTGATCATTGAAACTGTCTTGTCGAAAACACCCTCCGATTCAGCTCTGTCCATTAACTGAGTTTCGGCACCGAACATTTCCGGCACTTCCGTTAGAATAGTGGTTCCGCCTTGTGCTACCAACCAATCAGAAAAACGCCCCAGTAGAGGGTTAGCCGTAATCCCTGAAAAGCCGTCGCTTCCTCCACATTTTAGGCCAATTTTCAGTTCGGAAACAGGTGTAGCCTCGCGTTTGTCCAATTTCATTATTGAGGACAGTTCTTGTACGATTTCGAAACCTACCTCAACCTCATCCTCGACTTCTTGAGAGGTCAAGAATTTCACCCTCGATTCATCGAACTCTCCCAATGCCTCTTTCAAAGCATCGATCTGATTGTTTTCGCAGCCAAGCCCCAATACCAAAACTCCTCCCGCGTTAGGATGTTTAATCAGCGACGCTAAAGCTTTGCGTGTATTTTCGTGATCGTCGCCCAACTGCGAACAGCCGTAGTTGTGCTTCATTACAACGATATCGTCAATGTGCGACGTGTCGGTTTCCTCTTTCAATTGATCTGCAATTAACTGCGCCTGCCCGTTAACACAACCGACTGTTGGAACCACCCAGAGTTCGTTGCGAATGCCTACATCTCCATTCTTTCTTTGATAACCTTCGAAGGTTAGGTCTTCTTTTGGTAGTTCAATTTCTTTTCCGTTAGGATTGTAGCAATAGCTTAGGTTATCGCCCAAACCTGTCCGTAAATTGTGTACGTGAACGTGTTCACCAACAGCTATATCTTGCTGTGCAATTCCAATCGATGCACCGTATTTTATGACATGTTCACCTTTTGCTATCGGTAAAATTGCGATCTTATGTCCTTCGTTTACCTCGCTTTGAATCGTTATCGATTTCCTTTCTATATTTATCTCTTCACCAGCCGACAGTTGGGCTAAGGCCACCACTACGTTGTCTGCTGAGTGTATTTTTAGAAACTGTGCCATACTTTCTAACCTAAATTAAAATTCCTACTCCACCTGTAGAGACTCAATATTTTGCGTCTCTACTGAAGCGTTAACATACTATCAAGCTTCCAATTGCTGCAAAGCCGAGCTTATTCCATCTTTCTGTATAAACTCAATATTTTGTGTTACCTGAGCCAATAGTCCGCTGATAGCCGCAAGATCAACTCCCCATACTTTTGAATTGCCTAAGATGTTCTTCACAACTTCAGAAACGTTAGCTCCCGCTTTCCATTGGTTCTGGATGAATTCAACATGCTCCGCTGTATCCCTCACTTCGAATGTGCCTCCGCTAATCTCACCTTTGTAAAGCAACAGAAGCGCTGCCAGAGAGAACGTTAAACGTTTTGGTAGTTCGCCAGTTCTTTCCAATGATTCTATGAACGAAGGATAATCGCGTGTCATCCATTTCGATATTGAGTTAAGCGAAATGTCTTTTAGGAAGTGGCGGATGTATGGGTTGTAAAAACGCTCTAGAATTTCGTCGGCAAATACCTTCAATGCTTCTTTGTCGCCTTCGATGTTCGGGATAACTTCTTCGGCCACCATTTTAAGAATGAAATCGGAAACGGCTTTGTCATTGAACGCTTCTTTCACTGTATCATGACCACTCAGCAAACCTACTGGAACCAAGGCTGTGTGTGAACCGTTCAGGATTCGAACTTTCTTGTCCCTAAACTGCTTCATGTCGTCTAACCAAACTACATTCAGGCCAGCTTTATCGAATGGGAATTTCTCACGAATATGTTGTGGTGCTTCAACTGCCCACAAGTGAAAATACTCTCCTACCACAACTAAATTATCCTCGTAACCCAAATCCTGTTGAATTTCCTTGATGTTATCTTTAGGGAAACCTGTTACAATACGGTCGACAAGAGTGTTGCAGAATGTACAGCTTGCTTTCACCCATTCAGTAAATTCAGTAGGCAAGCTGTTTTGCTCTGCAATTTCTAGAACAATCTCTAAAAGCGTGGATGCATTATTCTCGATCAGTTCGCAACAGAAAAAAGTAAGTCCCTTTGCAGGATCTCCTTCGAAATGAACAAAACGTTGATAGAGCAATTGACAAACTTTTCCTGGGAAAGAAGCTGGTGGTTCGGCAGTTATATCTTCCTTGTCAACACGCGAAATGCCTGCCTCGGTTGTGTTAGAAACAACTAGCTCTAGCTCTGGACTTGTTACATAACTTTTGTAGGTTTCGTATTCGGAATATGGATTGATGGAATCTTGAACACAATCGATCAACTCAGTTTCCCTAACTGGTTTTCCGTCTTTGATTCCTTCGAGAATCACATGATAAAGATTATCCTGTTGCTTTAGCAAATCCACCAGACCTTTGTCCAAAGGCTGAACAATTGCGACTCCAGCATTGAAATCAATCTCGTTGTTGGCTTTATGGATCATCCAATCTACGAAGGCCCTCAAGAAATTACCTTCCCCAAATTGCAAAATCTTAACTGGTCTTTTGGTGCTTTCTACTGTAGCTCTATTTAGTTTGTTCATGTGTTAATATATAGTGGTTTCTGAATTCTGTTTTTCTATAGACATGATCCTGAATTAACTTAACTGGATACACAAAATCAGATTCCCTCATGAAAATAGGTTCATTGAATTATTTTCAGGGGGATTGTTTTTTTGCGATATATCAACAAAGTACAATTCCAGAAGTATCGTTTAGCATTACGATACCCAATTATATACTTCACAAGTAGAGGGATATTCTGAACAACAAGAATAATAAAGGTACGGAGGAAGTACCGAGATGTTCAGTTATAATAGAAATATCTATAGTAGTGTGCTTACCGCAAAGTTAATCTTTCTGAGCGATTGATTGTTATCAAATGAAAAGAATTCTATACCAACAATATCTGAATACCTTAATCGGAGGTTTTCAGAGTTCAGATTCACTGGAATTCTAGTTAGGGGCTTTAAACAACTTAAAAACAGAACTCAATTTAAAACACCCTATCAACCTCCAACTCAAACCCCTCTATCGCCTTAGAAGTAATTATATCGCCCGAAACTGCTTTTTGGACCAATTGCATTTCTTTATTGGCATTGTAGTAGACCTCAATAAACTCATCTTCTGGATGTACAATCCAGTATTCTACTACATCGTAAAGTCCGTACTGGGTCATTTTTATGTTGCGATCGTTCTTTTCCGACCTTTCGGACAGGATTTCTATAGTAAATTCAGGTGCTCCAACAATTCCGAACTCTTCCATCTGCGAAAAGCGGGCTTCTGAAATATACAGTATATCTGGTTGAAAGACGTTCTCTTCTCCTAAAACAACATCTGTTGGCGTATGAAATACTCGCCCCTGCTCACTCTCCATAACATATTGCCCTATTTGGCCAAGAAGCATTGAAGATACTTGCTGATGCTTAATCGTCTCTCCCAAGGTACGCACAAACTTCCCATCAATGAGCTGATAAGGTGATTCTTCGGGCAATTGATAGAAGTCTTCAACTGTATATTTCACACCTTCCTCGAAAGTGGCAAGGACATACTTCTGCATTTCTTCGTGATAGAAAAGCAATCCATCATCCAACACAAAAAAAGGTCTTGATCCAAGAAGAGCTTCAAATGTGGCTTCGTTCAGGAAAGTTTGTTGTTGCATGTTTGTTTTATTTGAGGCGAAGGTAGAAATTCTGTTCAATAAGCTCCAAGTTGCGTAATTGGCCTCCAAGATTTTGAAAACCTTGGAGGTGTAAGTATCGATAAGAACAATCGAAAATAGTATTACATGTGCAGCACTATCCTAAAAAGAATACTGCAACTTCAAAAACCCCAAAACAACAGAAAACCGCTCTCCCCCATCAGGCTTCATATTAAAATACTGACCAACCAAAGAAAAATCCAGATTATCCTTAAGAGAATACGTCAAGGTAGGGCCAGCGAAGAAGCCATCCAGTTCGGACATCCACATCCCAGATACAGAAGTGGTCAGCAAAGGCGTTATCGGATAATCCATCCCAAGGAAAACATTGTTTTTGCTAAAAGACAAGTTTCGGACAGAATTCTCCGTCAGAAGCAAAGTCGTAAGATCACCAATCTCAGGAGCAGCTTCATTGTAAAGGTACTCCGAACGAATCATTAACTGATTTTCGAACATGTACTCCAGTCCAGCACTAACAAGTAAGCTTTTATCATACGTCGATTCAAATTCCTCTTTTGGCAGAAGATAAGTAGCCTCGCCTTTGAAACCCATTTTCCAAAGATCACCAGCCCACCCTGCACCAAAAGCATACTCGCGCTCATCTACCAAAGCCCCGAAAAACTGAATATCGTAGCCCTTTACGTTGAACAACGCATAACCCGCCGCTGTCATTTTCCCTTCAGCATTCACCTTAACGGCCGTTTCCAATTGGCTCGCCATACCAAAATAATAAATCAAACGGGCTGCATCCGATCCCGGTTTTTCCACATAATCGAAGTCGAAAAACGAGTAACTGTTAAAAATATCGTTACAGTTCCAAACATACGTCCGTCCCCAGTTAATGCGCTGTCTACCGACTTTCAAATTGAACTTACCCGCATTCATCTCCAAAGCCAACCGATCTACTTTCGAATGAAGCAGCACAGAAGTACCATCCACCCAAATATGATCCATGTCCGCCCATTCACTCTGCCCACTCACCCGATCCGTAAACCGCGCCCCTTCCGTTTCCACATTCTTCCAGAACATACGGTTCCTGACCTCGGCATTCAGCGTAAGGTGCTCACCGAAATAAACATTAAACTTCAAGCGGTTATGCAGAAAGTTCTCTGCATTCCAGTTTTCCTCAAAGTCAATAAACTGAGCCGATTGCAACGAAGATACATACCCACTGAAATCCATCGACACCTGCGCCTTCGAAGAACTACCAATAACAATCAGACATAAAACGATGATATAATATTTTGCTTGATACATTACTATCCAAATTAAGGAGGAATTATACCCACATAGTTAATCCTTAAAAACTAACTAAACGCCCATTCTCAAGCGCCAGCCAATTATTCAGTGGAATTGGTTTTCAAAGGTCTTCATGAGACCGCTCCGCTAAATTCATAACTCATAATTTATAATTCCTAAAGTTTTAACGCTTCCAAAACACCAGCAAAGTGCTTAGGTTTCTCGCCCAACAGGCGGTAAGATTCAAGAGCAAAAGAACCCTCATCCAACAAAGCTTTCATACATGCTTCGGCTCCCTTTTCAACATCCAGTCCAAACGTAATGCGACTTTTCCAGAAAGGATTCTCCGTTTCAAGATTTTGCATCTGCATCAAATTTGGCGACGCCAAAAAGTCCTTTGCAATAAAGTCGAAAACCAAAACACTTCCCTGCGCGCAGGTTGTGCCTATTGTCCGTAAAAGTTCCTTCAGTCTTTCCTCGGTAAGATAATAGCTCGAACCTTCGAGCAGGAACAAACACTTCAAATCCGAATCAAAACCACTTGCCAACAAAGCCTTCTGCCAATCATCCGCACTATCGACGGAAACAAAACAGATCCCGTCCAGCGGCAGACCAGCATTCTTCAACGCTTCGGTCTTTTTCGTCTGTACATCTCCCATATCTATTTCAAACACAGGGATTCCTTTAGGCCGAAAATCAGTGTACGCCCTCGTGTCAAGACCCGCAGAAAGAATCACCACCTGCTCTATATCCGCAGAATTCTTTTCCACAACCTTGTCAATAAAATGCGTAGTCGAATTCGTCCAATTTCCGGGCTTCTCCTTGCTCTCCCTCGGAAAACGGAAGCGCGCAGGAACATAACCGCTCAACCTGCTCGAAAAAATTGTCGGCAGCACAATCAGCTTCAATTTCGAAGGCAGATAATCCCTCAACGCCACACTTAGCTTCACCGCCGCCTCATCCTTCCGCACCCTCAACTGGTGCATAAACCAGCGCGACAGCAACGGCGAACTGATATTCTGAGGCATTTCAGCATCCGTGGTTCTTACGGTGTTCACCATCGAGATCACAAAAACAATGTATCCCAACAGCGTGACAGGCAAAAAAAGCAACTGTAGCAATAGAAAGATGATTCGTCTCATGGGCTTGGGTTTGGAATTATGAATTATAAATTATGAGTTATGAATTTAGCGGAGCGGTCTCATGAAGACCTTTGAAAACCAATTCCACTGAATAATTGGCTGACGCGTGATTTTTTTATTAGGAGCAAGACTGTCTACTTTTTCAAGGACACTAGTCGCACCTTCCGCTGCAAGTCCTCGCCCCGTGTGCGGTTCTGCATCAGCATGGCTATTTTTAGAACTGTATTGCTTTCTAATGCGGTCTTTTTAAGCTACAGGCTAAAAGCCTGTGCTACACGTGCTCCATTTCGTTTCTAATACGATTTGTGATGAATTTACCGAAATAATGAAACCTAAGGCTTCGACAAAAAGCAACGCTTTTCAGCTCCCCTCCTTAAAAAAGAAGGGCAGGGGTGGTTGTGTTTTTACAATTTGTCAAGAATTTCACAAAAACACCACCCCCGCCCCCTCCTCAAAGAAGAGGGGAATAGATTACTGAAGTTTTATTCCAATAAATTCAAACTTAAAATCGTAGAAAACCTACTCAATTTATGAAACTAATCCTTTTCTTTCCTTGCCTCTCTAGAAAAACTTTGACCTTCTCTACCAATTATTCATTTTCAAAACCTTCATGAAATCGCTTCGCGCGATTATTCGGTGGAGTTAATTCTCAAAGGTCTTCATGAACGCTTCCCAATTCATAATTCATAACTCATAATTTATAATTCAAACTCCCTAATCCCCTTTCCGCTCATCGCTAATAATCTTCCCATCCTCGATTGTGATTACCCGTCTGGCTTTTTTCACAACACGGGCGTCGTGAGTAGAGAAAATAAAGGTCATCTTCTCCTCGCGGTTCAGCTTTTCCATAATGTCTAGAAGAGTCGAGGTCGATTTGGAGTCGAGGTTTGCAGTAGGTTCATCAGCCAAAACGAACTGTGGTTTCGAGGCCAAAGCCCTTGCCACAGCTACACGCTGTTGCTGACCGCCAGAGAGTTGTCCCGGTCTGCTCTTTTCACGGCCTTCAAGCCCCACAGATTTTAACAATTCGAATGAGCGCTGCTTTCTTTCTGCCTTAGACACGCCTTGTAGCTCCATAATAAATTCAACATTTTCCTGTGCCGTAAGAACAGGTATCAGGTTGTAGGCCTGAAAAACAAAACCGATATTGCGAAGACGGAAATCAATCAAGCGGTTTCCAGAAAGCTCAGAAATATCCTGATTATTGATTGTGATTTTACCATCCGTGATAGAATCGAGCCCGCCCATCATATTCAGGAAAGTAGTTTTTCCACTGCCAGATGGACCAACTATGGCTGTAAATTCACCTTTTTCAATGTTTAAATCAATTCCGTTTACAGCATGTACCTGAACACTGCTGCCATTGTATATTTTGTGTACGTTTTTTACTTCAATTACATTCATGACAAATATTTTTTGAATTTTAGTCATTGGTTTATTGGCCATTAGCCCGTAGAGACGCAAGATTTTGCGTCTACCATTGGTCATTGGATATTCACGAAACATCTAGTAATCTGGCTCCCCTCCTCTCTGAGGAGGGGGCGGGGGTGGTGTTTTCTGAAAAGTATAGTATTATTAAACCACCCCTAATCCCCTCCTTGGAAAAAGGCGGGGAATTGAAAAGCTTCGCTTTTCTGAAAAACCTTCGGTTTTACTATAGTCATCAACCAACTAATGACTAATCACCCAATGACCACTAAATTAAATCGTTCTGATTGCCTCCGCAGGTTTTAGCTTGATAGCTTTTACGGCCGGATACACAGAAGCGATAATGCCCGTAAGTATGATAAGAAACGAGATGCTCAAATAGTTAGAGAAACCTATCTCTGGTTTCAGTATCGGAGCATAACCTAGCGCTTCGAAACCTTCGGCATACATACTGATATCGATGCCAACCTCGCCAAAGTAAAGCGTCAGAAAATGACTGATTGCCATTCCGATTCCTCCGCCAAACAAAAGCAAGTAGACCGTTTCGAGCAGGATCATTGAGAAAACACGGGCTTTCGTCATTCCGATTGCCATTAGCATCCCAAATTCCTTCACCCTTTCCAGCACCACCATCAACATGGTGTTTACAATACCAAAACCTAATGCCATTAGGATAATTGCTACGAAGAAAAGCATGAAGAAATCCATGTATTCCATCATCATTGCAATGTCTGGAGTCAAGGTTAAATAAGTATCTACTTTCAACTCAGGAAATGTTTCCTTTAACTTCTGGCTTACATTCTTTGTATGCTCTGTCGTGTTTAACAGCACCGCGATTTCATGCTTTGCATCAGGTGCAATAGCTCCTAACTTGATAAGCTCCTTATGCCTCACAAAAACATTAACTTCGTTGAAACCTGAGTTGTCTGTTTTGTAAATGCCTACAACCCGAAAACTCCCAGCTGTCTGATAACCATCTGCACCTTGAAATGTAAGCATAAGCTTTTTGCCAACTCTGATATTCAGCTTATCTGCCAATTGCTTCCCAATTAAAACAGGATAGCGTGTTCTTTTTTCAAAAAAAGAACTAACAGAGTCAATCAAAAGTTCATTCAATTCTGAAACTTCTTTTTCCTTCTCTGGATCAATACTAATAACCTTTACACCTCTTGTTTTGCGAGCTGTAGACGCTGTTCCCTGAACAATGTATCTAGAACTTATAGCCTTTACTTCAGCAAGTTTTTTTAATGATGAAGAAACTTTCTCAAAGTCGTTAATTAAAAATTCAGGATCATTGTTTGCAAGAAAATCAGGATGGTGTAACTGAATATGTGCAGTCTCTTGCTTTATGACACTTTTTATGCGTCGCTGAATCATACCATTCATCAGCGCTACTGAAAACGTACCACCAAACAAGCCTATAATTATTGCGATTATGACGACACTACTTCGCACTTTGTTTCGCCAAATATTTTTCCAAGCTATTGTGAAAATCATGATGAATTGTTTTCTCTGTTTATTGTCGTAGTGCTTCTACTACTTTTAATTTCGTTATTGAAAAAATTGGCAATAAAGCACATAGCATTACAATTATGAATACGGTTTCACTTTGGACTAAATAGAAACTTAGTTCAAAAGCAAATGGATATTCAGGACTCATCCCATACGATTCGAATGTTTTAGCCATATCACCTTCAACAGGAATTGGGTTTTTAAACCAGTAATAAAGAAAGGGAACACTAGCCAATGCTCCTGATAACACAGAGATGATACCAAGATAAAACAGCTCAATTACCATAATAAACGCTAATTTTGTTTTGCGCATCCCCAAAGCAATCATAACACTAAATTCTCTGCGACGCTCAGCTGTCATCATTATCACTGTGCCTATAATGCCAAACCCAACAATTAAATACAACATGTAAAGCATAAGCAAGCCACTTTTCTGATCTGATTCTATTTGTTGATGAAGGGTTGGGTTAAGTTCTGTCCAAGTCATGATTTCATGACCTTCACTAATGTACTTCGTCAACTGAGCTTTAACGGACTCAACTGTCCTTAATTCTTCAATATTTAAAGCTAGTGTTGTGGCTTTGTCTTCTAATCCGAATAAGTCTTGAGCTGTTGGAAGGTTCACAAAAACTACTTGATCATTTAAATCCTTAACTGGAAATTTCAAAATACCTCCAACTCTATATAACCCTTCGGCTGTTTGCCCGTGATAACCTTGTCCTTTAAAAATGACACTATCTCCTAAATTCAACTTGAGATATTTGGCTAACCCCTCTGCAATAAGAATGTCATTAGATGTAGCCTGAGGCATATCTCCCTTCACAAGCTTATCTTTGAGGTTCATATTTTCGTCTTCAATTTTTAAATCGGAGCCTATTACCATCGCAAACTTCGATTTATTCAAGTGTGCTGCAAGAAGACCTGTTTCAATTCTCAACGACACTTGTCTGACAGAAGGTGCCGCCCGCAAGCTATCCAACATAGACTTATCTATGTCAAAGGCTTTATCAATCACTTTATCATTCCAGTATCCATTCGCATGAATCTGGATTGCGCCCGAAAACGATTCTACAGCATTCTTTTTCATTTGACCGTACACCCCGATCTGCATCGAACGCATAAGCAGGGCAAAGAACAGCGCAAAAAAGATAGAAGCAGCCGTAATGAGCGTACGCCGTTTGTTTCGCCAGATATTTCGCCAGGCGATTGTGAAATAAGATTTCATGGCTGGGATTATGAATTATTAATCATGAATTACCTATCTAACTATATCACGAAACTTCCAGTAATCAGACTCCCCTCTTCTTTGAGGAGGGGGCGGGGGTGGTGTTTCTGAAAAAATCAAAATCAAGTATTATTGAACCACCCTAATCCCCAACACGGAAAAAGGCGGGGGAACTGAAAAGCCTCGCTTCTCTTTAAAATTACCTTATGCGTTTCATGTTCTGTTTCGAGAAGAATGCTTCCTTCATCGGTTTGTCGAAAATCTGCTTGGTTGTGACTACTATTGTTTTGTTACCCGGTTCGTCCTCTGGAATAATTTCGATACGTGTAGGAATTTCGCGGTCGTGCATTTTCTTGATGTCGCTCATAACATGGGTTTTCACCAAGAACATTTCCTCGTCGTAGTACATCGATTTTAGTTGGTCGAAATCGTTTTTGCTAATCCACATTTCTATTTTCCCCCACACCACAGCTGCATCTTCTCTCGGCAAAAGCTCTAGCTTGTAGCAGTCTTTGCCCGATATGGTTTCGCTGCCTACAATTTTATGATTGTAGTCCACAACAATAGAAGATTCCTTCAGCATGTCGTCGTTCGAGAAATCAGATCCCATCCAACCTTGCGACATCATTGCAGGGGGAAGTTTAATAAGGCGAGAGATTTTTGGACTCCAGTTCCACATTTCCGTTTGCCGTTTTAGGAATGTCTGACCTTTTTCTTTGGCAGGAAAAGTAACAAGCGTAAGTGCGTAGTCGCGCCCCTTGGTCCAGTTCTTCATTTTGATGGTGCGCTTCCATGTTGGCCGCACAATGGTCATTGTCATTTCCGACTGGCTGGTTGTGCCCTGCCACTTGTCGTCGGCTTTTTGTACGATTTCCTTCCCTGTTAATGTTTGAGCAAAAGTGGAACTGGATACTGCAATCAATAAAAGAGCCGCAGCTAAAACAAGGTTTCTTTTCTTTTTTATTGGTTTCATTCTAAATGTTTTTTGATGCGTAATGCATTGATAAGAACTAAGCACAAATTGATTGGTACAAACGCTATGCTTTGCGTCTGTACTGTTAATGAATGAATCGTTGCAATGTTCGAAGAGTGAATTCATCTTTTCTTTTGACTGAACGGTTGGTCAAAACTAAAACATTTCTTTTTCATTGTCAAGCATTCGATCTATTTTTTTGACATATATGACTATACAGGCTCTACATAACCTATATTCACAAAGAAATTCTACATAGAGTAATTCGAACTGTCTGCCGTTTGAGTCGAATACATCGACCCGAGAAAAAAGGTATATACAGCAACGGCCACAGAAAAAAGATAGAGCAGGAAGAGCAACATTAAAGCCCGTTTCTCTTTCTTCTCAATTTGTTGATACAAAGTGGGATTAACTTCTACCCAAGTTGCTACTTCAAAATCCTGATCTGTATAACCTGCCAAAGTAGACCTAACAGTATCAATATTGCGTAAGCTGTCGATGTTAATCGCGACAGAAGTTGCTTTGCCTTCTAAACCCAGTAGTTTCTGAGCAACGGAAAAGTTTACAAATGCTACCTGATTGTTCAGGTAGGAGAGTGAAAATTTGAGTATGCCACCTACACAAAAAGTCTGTTCGAAAGACTTTCCCCGATATCCAACTCCTGTCAGGGTGATGCTATCTCCTGGCAAAACGCCAAGGTGATTGGCTAACTCCTCTCCTATTAGAATTCGATCTGACTGGCGTGAGGGATAGCTACCTTCGATGAGTTTAGATCGCAGGTTCTCGCTTTTAGCTGCAAGGTCGGAACCAATGGTTAGTACAGTTTTCGATTTTGTTCTGTACGACACCTGCACTGCTGCTTCTATGTTTGAAGCTACTTGTGCTATCTGGGGATGAGCACGAAGTGTGTCAAGAAATGTCTCATTAATGTCGAAAGCCTTATCTACTTGCTTTGCGTTGCAATACCCACTGGAGCAAAGCTGAACAGCTCCTGAAAAGGCCTCTACAGCGTCTTTTTTCCTGACTTGACTGTTCTTTGTGTTCGAAATACTAATCTGTACTACAGCACATACCAGCATAAAAGCCAGAATAACATGAATTAGTTTTGTTCTTCTAATCTGTACATTTTTCTCTTTGGTTTTGACATAAGCTTTCATCTTTAACGTTTTGTGAAACGGTCGTGGCCTGATTTAGGGAACCTCTTTCTGTTTCCCATAGATTGTGTTCGCCAGTCTGTGATAACAAATGGTCATGCACGTTTCTTGGTTTAAGTGATTTTTAGTTGTGTTGTATTTCAATACTCTTCTGAGATTCTTGGGGACGTACCCCAAAAACGCAAAAGAGTTAGGTGTGTCAAGAGGTTAATAATCAAGGCTAAATTATGGGGCAGATCTGTCTGATTTCAAATTGTCTATCTAAATATAAGCTATTTGAAATCTCAAAAAAATATACCAAATACGGCTACCTATTTAAAAAGCAATGCAGTTGTAGAATAGCCGTGACTGGAACGGAAAGCCCACAGCTCCCGTGCGCTAGTGAAACACAGTGTGGCGGCTATGGAGCTTCGGCGGAATAGACCGCCACGCCGATGTTGAACAGCGCACGGGGCGAGGACTTGTAGTGGAAGGCGCGCTGGATGCCCCAAAATGAGATTGAGGCTTTGCTCCTAAAAATAATTATTTTATTGATCGCTAGCTGATTAGTCATTGGACTATGAATTTATTAGCGTGTGGCGCTATTAATTGATGCTGTGATATATCTAAAAGTGTCGTTTGTAATTGTTGTATGTAGAGACGCAAGATTTTGCGTCTTGTATGTTTATTGTGAGACGCAAAATCTTGCGTCTCTACTGGTAATTTGCTACAAAAACCTTTGTAGCATTATCTTTTTGATCTTGTCTATATCGAAAAACTCTGGATTGAGCAGATAGTTCATAAAAACTCCATCGAGCATTGCACCAAACAGTAGTGCTTCGTTCATTGGGTCTTCGCACCCTTGTTTTTCGTAATAAACTGAAATCATCTTTATCACCCCGCCCATCATCTCCATTAGTTCTGGGCCAAACATGCTGGCGATGTCTAACTGAAGTACCAGGGAGAAGTACAGTTTCCAATATGCCCCGTTGCTCTTTATCATTTCGATGTAGAGATCGAACATCCGCTCTGCGGTTTCCTTTGAATCCATTCCGTTCGGGAATTCGGTACTGAAAACATTGAGCGATTGAAATCCTTGCAGAAGAACCTCTTTGAGCAGCTCTTCTTTACTTTCGAAATAGCTGTAGGTTAACCCTTTGGAAATACCTGCTTCCTTAGCTACTTTGCTCATGGAAGAACTGTGATATCCGTCGTGGGCAAAAACTTCTAGTGCGGCGTCTAAAATCTGCTGACGCTTTTGTTGCCTTATTGCTTCGTTCTGTTCTGCTGTTCTTGGAGACATATTTTGTATGAAATATTTTTTTTGACTGAATGGTTGGTCAAAGTTAAGAACTATAAATATTTTTGTCAAGAGGTAAGGTTAATTTTTTGATATCTTTGAACATAAATGAAGGTGGAAAAATAAGCTATTCCAATGTTGCGTTCTAATTTTTAACCCTCCCGTGCGGAAAGTAAGCCATGGGGTGAAAATCGAAATGTGCCTTGGACTGGATTATTTTTCTATCTTATTAAGTTCGTGGGGCATGTATCCTTATTAAGATAATTTGATCCGAAATTTGATTTTTTTACGTTGTAGAGTATATCAAAAATGGTTAGTTATCCGTATTGTGACAATAGCCTATTGTTATCTCAACAGTTTAAGTATAAAGGAGCATATGTAAGTGCAGGCTCGTATAATTGCGTGTAGATTGTTTTTTAGCCGATCCCAAAATACTTTAAACTGTAATAAAAGCCCAATTTTCGCATGGGGAAGAAAACTGTATTGCAACTTATTTTATTGTTAGGATTTCTTTTGCAGAGCTATGCTCAGCCTAGCAACGTTGGTTTTGAACGATATACGCTTGAGCAAGGGCTTTCGCATACCACTGTCTACACCATTTTGCAGGATGACATGGGCTATATCTGGCTTGGCACAAAAGAGGGGCTAAACCGCTTTGATGGCTACCAGTTTACGGCCTACGAATATGAGCTTAACGATAGTACAACGCTAAGCGGCACAAGTGTGTATTCTATTTTCTTCGATAAAAAAGGCCGATTCTGGGTGGGCACGAACGAAGGCCTGAACCTATTTGACCGCTACACTCACAAAGCTACACGCATTCCCCATGGTGTAACCGATGGCAGTGGTACTTCGAACAGTACAATCTGGTCGATTGCGGAAGACAAAGCAGGAAACATCTACTTGGCGACCAACAAAGGGCTTGAGTACTGGAACAGTAAAACACAGCGGTTCGAAAGCGTGAAACACCCTGATATATGGAAGGGGAAAATATATTTTGTATCTGTTGGCCCTGATAACAGAGTATGGCTGGGCACAGCTAAAGGTGGTTTGCAGATTTTTGACCCCAAGAAGAAAACGGTACAGACGTTTAATTCTAAAAACGGACTATCGGGCAACGAGGTGCGTGGAATTTTGAAAGACTCGAAAGGCCGCGTGTGGGTGAGTTCTAGAAAGGCACTCCACATTTTTGATGAAAAAGAAAAAAGCTTCGAATATTTCAGCCCGAAAAAGGGTAATCTGCCTGCAAGAAACACCAACACTATTCTGGAAGACAACGAAGGTATAATCTGGGTTGGCACTTGGGGAACAGGACTGAACTTGTTTCTGGAAAAAGAAAACCGCTTTGTTGCCTTCAAAAACGATCCTCGCAATGATGCCAGCCTGAGCGATAATTTCGTGAACTCGATCTACGAAGACAAAAGCGGTGCTATCTGGGTGGCAACAAGCGGTGGGGTTTCGCGCTACGATAAAAACCGAAAGCACTTTGTTACTTACCAGAACGAGGTTGGGGTGGACAATTCATTAAGTTCCAGCATTATCAACAACGTAATCCGCGATCGGAAAGGCCAACTTTGGGTTGCTACAAAAACGGGTGGGATAAATCTTTGGGATGAAGACAGGCAAGGGTTTGTGCATTTTAGGCGCAATAAGAAAGATCCTACCAGCCTTCTAAGCAACCGCACAAACCGCATGAGCGAAGCGCTGGATGGAAAAATATGGATTGCTACGAACAAAGGTGTAAGCGTACTGAATCCTAAGAACGAAAAGTTCAGAAACTATACTCCAAACGAAAGCACATATTTTACCGCTCCCTACATACAAACTGTTCTTTGCGACTCTGCTGGTAATGTTTGGGTGGGAACTGTTGCTGGCCTTGATAAATATGTGGGCGAAAAATCTCCTTATTTTGAACCTGTTACCCTTCTGAAAAACGGCAATAGCCAGCGAGATAAATTCCTTATCAACAACATTATCGAAGGTGAAGATGGTAAACTGTGGATTGGTACTTTTGGGAAAGGTCTTCTGCATTTCGACCCTAAAACGGGCGATGTGAAAAGCTATGTTCACGATGGTACAAAGAACAGCATTAGCAACAACCACATCTATTATATACACATCGACGGGGATATTATCTGGATTGGTACGAATGGTAGTGGGCTCGACCGTTTTGATACGAAAACAGGAGTGTTCGAGAATTTCTCTTCTGAAAATGGGCTTCCGAACAATGTAATTAACGGCATAGAAAGCGACAAAAACGGAATGCTGTGGGTGAGTACGAACAAAGGGGTTTTCCGCTTGAACAAAAAGACCAAAGCAATAAAGGTTTACGATGCTGACTATGGACTACAAAGCAATCTCTTCAGACGCCGTGCGAGCTGGTGCGATCCTGATGGCAGGATTTATTTTGGGGGATTGCAAGGGTTAACTGCATTTTACCCTGATGAAATTTCTGATAACCCTGTGAAGCCTGTTGTGCATGTTAGAAAGATGCAGGTGTTCGATAAAACGGAAAAGAACAAGCTGTTCAGGATAAATACCTCTACAACCAAACCTATTGTGCTTAAGCATAGCCAGAATAACTTTTTGGTAGATTTCATAGGCGTTAGTTATTACCTCTCTAAGAGAAACCGTTACAAATATCAACTCATTGGTTTTGACAATTCGTGGCGCGAGGCTGGTAGTCGTCGTCAGGCTGAGTATACGAATGTTCCTCCGGGCGATTACATCTTTCAGGCAATAGCGGCAAACAGCGATGGTGTCTGGAACGAAGAGGGCGACTCTGTACAGATTACAATTCTGCCTCCTTGGTGGCAAACGTGGTGGGCTATCGTATTGGAAATAGTTGGCACCATAGCTCTTGTTGTGGGAATTGTGAAGTGGCGAACGCGGTACTACAAGAAGCAAAAGGAACAGTTAGAAAATTTAGTGAAAGCACGCACATTTGAGCTCTTTGAAAGTCACGAAGAGCTGCGGGCGCAACGAGACGAGCTACAACAGCAAACGAATATGCTCGAAAAGCAGTCGAGGCAAATCACGGACAGCATTAACTATGCTGAGCGTATGCAACGGGCTTTATTGAAATCGGGAGAGCAGGTACGAAACTTTTTTCCGGAAAGCTTCATCTTTTTCCAACCTAGAGGAATTGTTAGTGGGGATTTCTATTGGTCGGGGAAAATCGGATCGAAATTCGCAATCGTGGCAGCCGATTGTACCGGGCATGGTGTTCCCGGAGCAATTTTAAGTGTACTTGGTATTGCATTCTTCAACGAGATTGTTGCCATGAACAAGGATCTTTCAGCAGGGGAAGTACTCGATATTTTGCGGGAGAAAATAAAACGGATTTTTAAAGGCTCCAATACCAGCCACATTGTGTCGGACGGAATGGATCTGGCCATGTGCATGATTAATCCAGAGAAAACCGTACTGGAATACGCTGGTGCATACAACCCTTTGTTTATGATCCGCGATGGTGAACTGGAGAAATTCAAAGCCGACATTATGCCTATTGGTTACTACGTACGCGAACAATCTAGATTCACCACCCGAAAAATTGAACTCCAAAAAGGGGATAAGTTCTACATGTTTTCCGATGGGTTTGTGGATCAGTTCGGTGGAAAGAATGGTCATAAATTTATGATGAAGAACTTTAGAAAACTGCTGCTTTCTATTCACCAGAAGGAGATGAAGGAGCAAGGTAAAATCCTACAGGAAACTATAGACAAGTATCGTGGTTCTCAGATTCAGGTTGATGATATTCTTGTTATGGGATTTCATGTTGATGAGATTGGATTGAGTTTTTATCCATACGATCAGTAATACGATTTATGTGATGAATTCGATATAATGAAACCGAAGGTTTCAACGAAAAGCAGCGCTTTTCAGCTCCCCTCCTTAAAAAAGGAGGGGCAGGGGTGGTTGTATTTTATAATCTATCAATAGTATTGTATGAACACCACCCCTACCCCCTCCTCAGAGAGGAGGGGAATAAAATTACTGACGTTTTATTCCGAAAATTCTAGTTCGAAATCGGATAGTGCTAGACATGTAATGCTATTTTCGTTTGTTCTTATCGATACTTACACCTCCAAGGTTTTGAAAACCTTGGAGGTATGGTTCTTCAAAAAGCACATTGCCGAATGAATAGCATTACATGTAGAACACGCCCCGAAATCGTATAAGGGTACTACGAATTGACTTTTACTTGAAAATCAACACATCAACTTTACTCTTTTATAAATAGCTAATTATCAACCCCTCCAAGGTTTGAAACCTTGGATGGGTTTGGAATTTCACCGAATTGTTGTTTTTCGAACTTAGCGGTTAACAAACATTAGTTTCCGCTCCACAACTTCTCCTGTGTCGGTACGAAGTCTGACAATAACATTCCGTTCCCCTGCCGTGTCTATCTTCACCGAATTCCCAATAGCGGCGCTGCACTTTGCTGTTGATAAATGCTGACCTGAAAGCGAATATAAGTCGATAAATATTTCTTTTGCCCTAGGAGGTAATTTTTCAAAGAACAGCTTATTGAACAATATTGAAAAGTCGAAATCTTCTATTGTTATTATTTCATCATCTTCTACTTTATTTTTTTCTTTGCTAGTATCCACAGCAGCTATCTCAATCAATATGTTCTTAAGTCCAACTGGGTCTGAGAAAAAAGGAGAATGGTCAGCAACGATACCATATATTTCGCACTTACCTATACTGTCTACCATCTCTTTTTGTGCCTGAGGATTTATCGCCTGATCCTCCGTTGTTTTGATGTAAAAGCGAGGTATAGAATTATATGCTCCTGTAATACTGATCTTAGTAGCTAGAGGAATAAGAGGGTTTTCCACGAGCAAATTACTAGCAAGCCATGTATAAGAAGAGTCCGATGTGTTGTAAAACGCATTTTCCAACGAGGTAAAGCTCTTATCTATGTCAACCAGATTCGAACTAGGCATAACATCAATACTATAAGGAACATAAGAATAAGGATCCGCGTTCGCATGATCCAAAACAGATTCTCCATTCCTGAGCAAAAAAGCTGCTAGATAAATCAACCTGTCAATTTTATCTGGCCTGTGCTCTCCAGCCTCGGATATAACTGCCCCCCCCATACTATGTCCTACCAAGATAACCTTCTCTTCTAGAGTATCTATCGCATTGATTACAGCTTCACGATAATCCGCCATAGTTATCGTTTTTTTGTATGTGACATCGATACTATGCCCTGGCAAGTTCACATTAATAACCTTATGCCCTTCCCTTTTTAGCAAATCCTCAATTTTGAACCAGCACCACGATCCATGCCATGCTCCATGCACCAGAACAAAAGTGTGTTTTGTCTTGGCCGTTTGGGCTTGCGAAAAAGAAAAAAATGGGAGTGAAATAAAAAGAAACGACAATAGTTTTACTAATTTCTTCATAACAATGTGGTTTTGTTAAAAAAGTAGATACTTATTTTTCTATTATTACTACATTAAATTAATTAAATTTAAAACTATACAATTCTAAAAAATAAAAAACAACCCATTCTTGATTAATAATTGATCGTAATTGTTGATTTTTAAGACTATTGAAATCAGTTTCAAAATCGGGATATTATATCTGGTTATATAGAAAACAATTAACTCCAAAGCTAATACAACAAGCCTGAAACTATGATATAGAAGTTATTATCGTATTTCTGAAGTAAAAGTTATATCATAAAACAAGATAGGATCTAAAACTGAAGTAAGAACAAAAAGCATTTAAAAGGCGTTTAATTACAAATTAAATAGCGCAAAGAATAAGGCATCTAGATAAACATCATTTGATAACAAATTTAATCTTAAATATATTACGAGTCAATTACTTTAAGGCTAATAACATTAAATAATTTGAAAGAGAAAATAAATTCATATAATATATAGCAATAGTTCGGTAAAATTTCGACTAGTACATCCCTGTATAACAATAGATTCTCTCTCCTTGTTACTGAATCGAAATTATTGAACAAATTAAATCAGAAACGGTCAGGGAAAACGCATTAAAAACATTAATCAATGAAAATCAAATGCTTCCAACAAAAGATTTCACCTTTTGGAAAAGCTTCGGTTTTCATTTAGACGCATTTGCCCTAAGAAACGGTGGTGGATTGAAGAGTTAAGGGTAGAAAAAATCCCTTGACTAAGTTTCACAAAGATTGTCTACTGCAAAACCTAATCAAAGGAGGAAGGTATTTATGAAACAAACCTGAAACAATTCACGGTTCTTTAATAACTATTTATATAATGCAGCTTTCTTGATACAGCGACACCATTACTACGTAGCTTTACAATAACAGGTTGATCGTTTAACAAACCTACATCTACGGAAGCTCCTACACTTGCGCCACATTTCCTTTGAGATAACAACTGTCCCTGAAGAGAATACACGTTAATTTGTATTTCCCTAGCTCCTCGTGGCACTTTTTCCAAAAACAATCTGTTCGATGAAATTGTAAAATCCAGTTCAGGGCTTTCTGCAACTTCTAACTTCGCCAAGCTTTTTTTTCTTGGTTCCGGCTCCGGTTCGTGTTCCCCAATTCTCTCAAATATTTTCGCTAACTTTTTGGGTGCAGAGAAAAACGGCGAATGATCCGTTGGGATGCTATAGATTTTTTCGCAAGGCATTGCATCCACCATAAACTTTTGCGCCTGAGGTGCTATGGCATTGTCTTCTGTCGTTTTTATATAATAGCGGGGCACAGTTCCGTATTTTTCATCGGTGATGGAAATCGGCGTAGTAACAGGCTGAAGCGGATTGTCCGTCAGAAGCACCCTAGACAGCCAGATAAGAGCCGTGTCCTTTACTGTATTATAAAAAGTCCTGCGCAACGTGTCTATATTCCTTTCAACAGAAACAACCCCAGCATTGGATTGTACCTGAATGTTGTATCCCAAATAAGAATAAGGATCCTCCATGGCCTTGCCAATAACCGATTCTCCGTTTTTCAATAAGAAACCCGCCAAATAAACCAGCTTTGCAATTTTGTTCGGCCTGCGTTCTGCAACCTCAGATATTACTGCGCCCCCCATGCTGTGGCCTACCAAAACAACCTTCTCCGGTATAGAATCTATTACTTTAACTACAGTATTTCGATAATGGGACAACTTAACCTTAGCCTTATTCCTGCAATTAGTTCCATGTCCAGGAAGGTTGACATTATATACTTTATGCCCATTCTTGTTCAACATAAATTCCACCTTATGCCAAGCCCACGACCCGTGCCATGCTCCATGTACAAGAACAAAGGTGTGCTTATTTTCTAGTGTGTCTTGAGAAAATGATAAAATTGGAATTAAAATAAAAAAAAGTGCTAACAACCTAATTGGCTTCTCCATAACATTGTGGTTTTTTGTAAAAAATAGATACTTATTTCCTCATTCTAATCCTTCGGTCTTGTTGTCAGGCATCAGAATACTTCATAACTAAAAACATTTTTTTTGCATTAACAATTACTTGTAATATCCAATAAAACAGCTTCAGACTAGTTCTCTACATCAAGATATAACACTCATATATACGGAAACAACCTATTTAAAGGTTAAGAAAATAGAACTAAAAATCAATAGATAAACAACATATTTAAACTATAAGTTATAGATTTAATCATAAATTAAAAAATATAACCAATTAATTACAATATAATTATAAAGAAGACAGTTGTAATAGATTATCTACTTACATAATTTGTATTTAACTACAGTTTTATATTCAATTTTACTATATGCCATATAGAACTTAGTCTACATATTATCAGCAAATTAAGAACGAACACCTCATGCGCTTCAATAAAAATACGATCATGACATATCATGTCAATTAAATAGTGTTAACTTTGAGATTGAAACAGAAAAGTTGACTAATTCTTTATTCGTAAGGAAAAGTATCCGCACTCCTAATACGATTAATCCTCACGACCAGAATCCATGTTTCATTGCTGAACCAATTTATTTCCATGCCTATACTCCCATCCAGATAATTGCTTGGATTGCAAATCTGTTTTTGACCAGTAAATTTCCTTTCATCTCGTCATACTGCCCTCTTTAGTTCCAAACACTTAATCTGAATGTGAGTAAATTACATTCATTCGAATGTTAAAGAAGAAAACCCAAAAAACTTATCCTGAAGCAAGTTCAATCGATTATTTATTACTTTGTTTTGTAGTTTATGGCTCCAAGGAATTAATTGTGGTTTCTATCTGAAATGAGAGTGAAAAAATAGCCTAGTCGGAAAAAAGCTTAGGATAAGTAAAATGAAACCGCAAATTAGTAGCTTTAACTGTTATCTTCTTCTAAGTTGATGCTTAAGTCTAAAAACAAACGATGAAAATGCTCAAGACCAATATCAGCCTTATTTGCTCTGTACTTTTCTTAATAATCACCTGCCCTGTAGAAGATGCTAAAGCTCAGCAAAAAGCGGCCTTTAACGAACGGGTTGCTAAAACCGACCTTGCTTTTGCAGAGGCTAGTGAAAATCCAGAATTGCTCATTGACTGCTACCAACAATATCTGCAAATAAGTCGCGATTTTGAATCTTCTTTTCAACAAAAGCAAAAGGATAAGGCATTTAGGGATACTATTAACAGCCGCTTGGATTCTGTTGGGCATGTTTTGCAACTGATACACGAACAATTACGGACGGATGTTAATCTGATTATTGACAGGTTGAAAAAACATGGAGAACTCTCTTATGAACTGGCGATACACAAAGAGAAAATGCAAAAAAAAGACAACTCTATTATACATCTTAATTTCGAAAACCGAGGCATCGTGTATCTGCCAGAAGATGTAAAAATTCGGAGAAAATTAGAATTCATCAATCTAAAAGGGAATCCTGACTTAGACAGTGCTCAGACATATGCAATTTTGGACAACCTACCAGCATTACGCACCGTTCGAACCGATAGTTTATCATTTAAAAACCAGCCTATCCCCAACTCTACCACTTATGGTCTGGAAACATTAAAAAAACTAATTCCCAAACAACCAAAACACAACTTATCCGAAGTATTTGCAGACTGTTATTGCACTTTCGAAAGGGGCAATTTGTCTGAAGCGCTCCGAACAATTGGTAAAGCTTGGGATATTGTCCGTAAGAAAAAGGATAAAACTTACGATGAAACGCTGAAAAAAATAGAAGAGCATATCCTAGAAACAACGCGCCTTACAATAGCGCAACTATCCGAGATCGGGAAACAGGCACAGCGTGCTGAATTTCGAACAGAAGTTCTACTGTTCGATCAAGCAGCCAGAGAAGCTCTGCCCAATTGGCCAGGTTGTCAATCTGCCCACGATTCTCTATTTTTAAAGTTCGACACCCTGTCTTTTTCTGGCTTCTGGTTAACAAAACTACCTCGCTTTGTTTCTAAATGCCACAACCTACGGCTTATAAAACTACTTGATAACGAAAAACTAGATTGGGGGCAGAGTCTTCCTAAGCTCCCAAATTCAGCGACACTTTGGATTACCAGCAACAGACCGGATACCATTCCTGAACGTTATTGGAAAATAATCACGGGGTTCAGTTCTGGCAGATCGGGCTGGAGCGATGCATACCTTACCAGTTCTTCTACTATTTTTCAACAACAACAGCTTACTTATCTGGATCTAAGTCAAAACAAGATCGGTTCACTTCCTCCTGAAATTCAGAAACTCCAACGCCTAACTTGGCTTAACCTTAGCAAAAACCAGATAACAAAGCTTCCTCCCGAAATAGGACAACTGAAAAAGCTAGAAACGCTTAATCTTAACAACAACAAACTTATCACTCTCCCGGCCGAGTTTAGTGAATTAAAGCCTCTAACACATCTTTACCTGAGCGGCGCAAGAAGAATAAACACACGCCTAATCGTTCAGCTAGAAAATCTACAAGTTCTTGATTTAAGTTACAACGACATTAACATTCTACCTAAAGGAATGGATCAGCTTAACAAGCTGACTCAAATTAATTTAAATCATAATCGGTTAAAAGCCTTTCCTGCCGAAATAAATCACTTTAAAAGCCTAACACACTTAGATTTATCCAATAACAAGTTAACATTGCTCCCATCTTCTATCAAAAAGCTGAAGAAACTGAAACGGCTCAATTTAAGTGGGAATGAACTAACAAAACTTCCGCCTCAAATCACACAATTAAAGCAACTTTCCCAACTTCTTGTAAGGGGCAACCAGCTTACAAAGCTCCCCAAAAAAATTAAAAAACTAAACCAACTGAAAATACTGGACTTAGCATGGAACCAACTAAAACTCATTCCCCTTGAGATCGGACAATTAGAAAAATTAAAGAAACTGTATCTGGAATCAAATGACTCTTTAAAACTAAGCAGTGTTTTCCATGCATTAGCCGATCATCCATCTCGCATCATGATCACAGCCCAGTTATACAGCGACCCAGAGCTAAATCAACTGTTCGTTTCGCTACCTAAATTTAACGTTATCCCTCCCGAGATTGGATTGGTTAAAAATTTGACCTGGCTCAACTTAAGCCACCAACGGTTAAATGCCCTCCCGCCCGAAATTGGAAAATTGACAAACTTACAACGACTTGACTTAGATTGGAATCGCCTTAAAACCCTCCCGCCTGAAATAGGGAATTTAAAACAAGTAACCTACATTGACCTATCTCTTAATAAACTGCACAGCATCCCCCCAGAGATTGGACAATTACAAAAGCTCAGATATCTTAATTTACGTTCAAATGAACTGGCATCCCTACCTTATGAAATAGGGCAACTTAAAAAGTTAAGAAGGCTTAATCTAGATCACAACAAACCTTTGAGTATGGCCAGCGTTTGTAAAGGATTCTCCTATTTCCCATTTCCTGTAGAAATGTCCATTCATGGCTACGAGTATAACAACAAGAATGGAGTTCAGATTATTTTGCAAGATATCAACATTATTCCACCCGAAATAGGACTGGTAAAGAACTTGACAAACTTAGAATTAAGATCGAAATCGGATAGTATTCCGTCCACAATAGGACAACTCAAAAACTTAAAATCTTTATTTATTTACGCCAGAAAACTCACGGTTATTCCACGCGAAATTGCGCATCTGGAAAAGCTAGAAAAGTTATATCTCATGTCTGATAATGCAAATCATATCCCTGCTGAAATTGGACAATTAAAACAATTGAAAGAACTCAAGCTTATCCTCAACAGTTTAAAGGCGGTTCCCCCTGAAATAGGTCAATTAAAAAAGCTGAAATCACTCTCTATAGAAGGGGAAATACTGAACTCTCTTCCTTCTGAGATTTGGCAATTAGATCAACTGGAAGAACTCAGTATAGAAGGCACTCAACTAACAACCTTGTCTCCCAAAATCGGACAACTAAAAGAGCTAAAAAAGCTTCACTTATACAACAATAAAATCAGTTCCCTGCCTGTGGAAATAGGAAACCTGAATAAAGCTAATCTATTGGATTTAAGATGGAATAAGCTTAAAACCCTGCCGCTTGCAATAGTTGAAATGAATAATTTATTGGGGCTTTATTTGGATAATAACGAACTGAGTTCGATTCCTTCAGAAATTGGACAATTAAAACAACTTCTTATCCTCTACATCAACGAAAACAAAATTAACAATCTTCCCGATGAAATAGGCGAACTCAAAAGGCTCAGGTATCTACATGTGTCAAAAAATCAATTAACCAAACTACCTTCAACTATCGGGCTCTTAAAGGAGTTAAAAGAATTAAAGCTATTCAGTAATAAATTGGAACGTATTCCTCCTGAAATTGGACAGGCCCAGAACCTGAAAAGGCTTACTTTATCCAGCAATGAACTAAAAACCATTCCTCCAGAAATTGGCCGGTTGAAGAAACTAACCCAACTCGATCTTAGCTACAATAAAATAAGTAACCTTCCTAGTGAAATCGGAAACCTAACAAGTTTAGAAGTGCTTAAGGTTATGGATAACAAGTTGCTTAAGCTGCCTCCTGAAATAGTACAATTAAAAAACTTAACAAAGCTGGATCTAAATAAAAATCAGATCAATAAGCTCCCGGACGAAATCGGGCAACTGAAACAGTTAACATTGCTTGATTTAAGAGGAAATAAAATCATGGATAAAGGTGATTTTAACAATGCTTTTTTGAATCACCCGATACCTGTTGTGCATAGACCAAACCGATCTTATATTAATACTGCTGAGTTAAGCGTTATTTGGCAGTAAGTAGATGTGCTAATATAAGCTACACTTCTAGGTCTATCACTGCACTGAATGTTAGCAGGGTGCATTTCATAATAAATAGCACTACGTGCTTATTTATTGTTGTACTTTTTAAGAAAAGAGCTGAACAACACCTCTTGGCGAACCTTATTTTTGTTCTCTCATCTTGGGAGGAAATAAATGCCTTCTAAAACGTTAGATTCCGCCTGTTCTTAATCCTCCAAAGCATCATAAATAATTCCGATGCTGTTCCAAACATCAAACTGATTATTATAATTATCAGTTTTTAAATTATAAATTTATTTTTTACGTTTCTGGATATCAATCTACACATAAAAATAACATTTATGGCTATCAAATAGCTACTCAATCAGGTTCAGAACAGAGTTGGAATTTCTAATAGTACTTGTTTAAAGCAGCCATCTATCCGCTTAATCTTCTGACCATCTAATTTTACCCAAAAGATGCCCTAAGCCGTCATCTAATAAAAATCACTCAGCACTGACAAAAAAAAATAGACCTGAGCAAGAAGCTTTTCCCATGTTTTATGCGATGTATTGAAAACAAAATCAGGCTGGTATTTAAAAATTTTTATATTTGCACCCTAAAAAATTAACGGACTATAAAATCATTCTTAAATTGGAGTAATGGCAACATTAGAGAAAATCAGGAATCGGAGCAAGCTACTCTTTGGCATCATTGCCTTTGCGTTGCTCGCCTTCGTGTTGGGCGACCTGTTCAACTCAGGAGGAGCACTATTTAATTCATCGAGAACAGAAATAGGCGTAGTAGACGGAGAATCAATCCAGTACCAAGACTACTTGGCGAAAGAAAATGAGCTAAATGAGCTTTACAAAAGCACATCGGGACAGATCGATGAGTTCCGCGCTCAACAGATCCGTACTCAAGCTTGGGAAGAACTTATTCACCGTGCTATCATGACTAAGCAGTACGATGAAATTGGTCTTGGTGTTGCCACAGAAGAACTTTACGACATGGTACAGGGTAGCGAACTAGATCCTGCTGTCCGTCAGATTTTCACCAACCCTCAAACTGGCCAGATCAACAAAACTCAGATCCTGCAGTTCATCAAAGCCGTATCTGAGGGTACTGCCAATGAATCGCAAAAAGCATACTGGCTATACCTTGAACGCGATATCAAGAAGCGCCGCGAGTTCAAAAAGTACCTTAACCTTGTGAACAAAGGGTTGAACGTAACTACAGCAGAGGCAAAAGCCGATTTCGAACAGCGCCAGTATTTAGTAGATTTCGACTACGTTGTAAAACCATATAGCGCTATTTCTGACAACGATGTGCAAGTATCGGATTCTGAAATAAGCGATTACTACAACAAACACAAAGAAGACTATAAGCAAGAAGCAACACGCGACCTTGAGTACGTGGCTTTTGAAATTGTAGCTTCTAATGCAGATATTGCAGCAACCCAGAAAACAGTTGCAGACCTAAAAGGGGCTTTTGAAAAAACTGACGACGACGCACGCTTTGTTGGCTTGAACTCAGAACAGCCTTTCCAAGAGCGTTTTTTCAAAAAAGGCGACCTAGACGCTAACATCGATAGCATCATGTTCGATGCTGAGACTGGATACGTACATGGGCCATACAAAGACAGAAAAACCTTCAAACTGGCTAAACTGATCGAAAGAAAACAACTTCCAGATTCTGTAAAGGCTAGTCACATTCTTTTACGTGTAGATGCAAGTACTTCTCTAGAACAGGCTAAAGCAAAAGTTGACAGTCTTAAAGGCCTAGTAGAAAAAGGAGCTAGTTTCGCTGATCTTGCAAAAGAACACGGAACTGACGGTACAAAAGAAAAAGGCGGCGACCTAGGTTGGTTCAAACAGAATACTATGGTGAAACCATTCAACGATGCTGCCTTCGCTGCTAACGATGGCGACCTGTTCTCTGTAGAAACACAATTTGGTGTTCACTTGGTACAAATGACTGGAATTGGCGAAAAGTCGGAAATGATCAAAGTTGGTTTCATTACACACAACATTGAACCTAGTACTGAGACTTTCGAAAATGTTTATGGAAAAGCAAACCGCTTTGCTGCTGAAAACTCAAGCACAGACAAATTTGAGCCTGCAATTAAAGCTCAAGGTCTGGTAAAACGTACAGCTTCGCGCCTTCGCGAAATCGACAACCGTATCGCAGGTCTGGAAAGCCCTCGCGAACTTGTTCGTTGGGCATTTAAAGAAGATACAGAAGTTGGTTCGTTCTCTCCTGTGTATGAATTCGGAAACAAATTCGTTATTGCTACTCTTAAAACAGTACGCGAAGAGGGTCACAAAGACCTTGCTGAAGTAAGCAACGAAATCTCACGCAAACTTAAGAAAGACAAAAAAGCTGAAAAGCTAATTGCAGAGATGACAGGTGCAGCCACTCTTGATGGTTTAGCTGGCAAACTAAGCCTAGAAGCTAAAGAGGCTAAAAATATTTCGTTTGCTTCGCGTCAGATCCCAGGTGCCGGTATCGAGCCTGCTGTAATCGGTAAGGCTGTTAAAGCAGAAAAAGACAAGGCTACTGCCCCTATCAAAGGTATCAACGGCGTTTATGTGCTTCAGGTGAAGAGCATCACTAATCCTAAGTTCGAAAACCCATCGTACAAGTCGAACAAAACAAATCTTGAGCGCACATTGCAAAACAGAGCTTCTTACGAGGCTTACAACGCGCTTAAAGAAAAAGCTGAGGTTGAAGACAAAAGAGGTAAATTCCTATAAAAGTTACCTGATCTACGATCAGAAAAAGAGACTGTCGGTTTTCGGCAGTCTCTTTTTTGTATGATCTGTTTTCAATAATAGAATAGAAGAAAGCGCGGTTGTCCGTTTATAAAGAACAGTTCTACTCCTAAAAGAACAAAACAATCTATTCTGATTTAGTAAAGTGTAAAAAATAATTTCAGTTAAAGCTCACAAGGCGTTCAATACCAGATCGCGTAGAGTACTTAAGAATTTGGATGATCACTGAGCAACGAAAACCGAAGTTGTTTTTTTAGCTTTACTTACATCCTTTGTTCCATCCAATCGTATATCTTCAAGTATACCTCATTTCTGTTCAATTCGTTCAGTAACTCGTGGCGCGCACCTGCATATAATTTAAGCTCCAGATCCTGAATTTTGGCTCGCTTATAGCGTTCATATACGGCTTTAACGCCTTTACCAAAATCGCCAACAGGATCCATATCCCCTGCCATGAACAAAATAGGCAATTCACTGGGTGTTCTTCGAATTGCAGACCTACTTGATAATTTTCCTATTCCAGTTAAGAAATCTATCCAAAAGCCAAGGGTAGAAATTGTTCCACAATACGGATCAGCTATGTATTCATCTACGGCCTCTTCGTCACGAGAAAGCCAATCGGACAGTGTCCGGTTTGGTCGGAATTTGTCGTTGAACGAACCGAAGCTCATGTAGTCGGCAAACTTGCTCTTTGACTTTTTTCCGAAAAACAAAGCCAAAAGGTTGGTCAACCCCAGTCCTGCAACCCTTAACAAGCCAGGATCAGTTGCCGTACCCATTACAATTGCTCCACTGATTTCCATGTCTGGATAAATCTGGACATAGTGACGCAAAAGTAACGATCCCATACTATGGCCAAGTATAAACACAGGTAGTTTTGGGTGTTCCTTCAGAGCGTGATGATGCAGGTTATTTATATCTTCGAGGACTTTCGACCAGCCATTTTTATCGCTGAAGTATCCCAATTCCTCTACAGAACCAGCTGTTTGTCCATGCCCACGATGATCATCTGCGTATACGATGAAACCTTTATCATTCAAAAAATTTGCAAAGTTGGCATATCTCGCCGAATGCTCGGACATTCCATGCTCAACAATCAATACTGCTTTAGCTTCAACATCTTCAGACACCCACTTCCTTACAAAAAGGCGAACACCCGAAGTTGAATTCAAAAAGAATGAATTTTCCATACCTTCCAATTAAAGGCAAATTAAGCACATAATGCTATTTGTTATGATCGACATTGTTCTACCTTTCAATGAGTGCGATAGAGCAGAATGTATCCTCTAGTGAACAATAAAAAAATAATCTACCCTAACGTTACATTCAACATTTAAAGTTGCATAAAAAATACGCCTTGTGTTAGAAACACGAAACATTTACAAGATTAGCTTATTTTTTCTCTCATTTAATACTTTAAGGTTGCAAACCTTTCTGTTTTAGACTTATTCCCTTCAAGTGGTCAGCCACTTAGGCCAGAAATAAATTTAACTTAATTTCACATGGGTACTTATCCACTTATATATAAGTCCTACAATAAAATATTCTGTTTTTCTAAATTTACTTGGTGTTAGATCAAACATTGTATTCATTTCTGAAATGCAAACGAAGAAATTCACAAGACATTATCTTTACACAATGTAATAAATAATCATTTAGGCATGTTAAAAAAAATAATTAGCCAAAGGCGCACAAGGCGTCTAAACCGGAGCGTACTTTTCGTACGTGAGGATTTGGCCGTCCGCAGTGGAACGAATGGATAGTTATTTTTTTTGATATGCCTTAGTGTAGATTAAAAATAACTGTTGGCCTAGGAACACTACGGGCTTCATTCACTTGCAAAAGGCAAGGACGTACTGTTCTGAAACTCTTGCTGACAATTATTCTTTTAGTCTTAAATAGTCTATCATGATCAAGTAGATTTATTCTACCGCTAAGTTGCTGATTAGATGAACAAAATAAATCAATACAAATAGGTCTTTGACCTTGCTTAATTAAAACTGATCTTAATGAATAAAACGAGTTTCCTCTACATCATGTTTCTAGTTTTGACCATTGCCGCATGTACTAAGAAACCTACCCCAGCTGGTTATCAAGCAACACGTACTGTTGCCCCTGAAGCGCTGGGTGACTCTACAGCTTATCTTATTGCTGACACAATTCTCTATGATGTTGTTATCCAAAACCCAGACAGTTCTGATGAATGGACAGCGCGCCGGCTCCGAAAAGTAGATCATAAAACATTGGCTGATATGATTTTTGATGGAATATATTCTGGAAAACTAAAAGCCTACAAATATATGGAGCAAACTCCAATGACAATAGAAGAAGTGAAGGCCATGGAAAGCGAAGAAGGCAACGGGCGCGATAATATCGCAAAAATGCAGTTCGAAGAACAATGGTATCTCGACCAGAAAACTTACCGCTTTTCGAAAAGAATTATTGCTGTTATGCTTGCCTATGAGATTAACGGTCTGGAGAATCGCTACCGTGCCGGCATTAAGGTTTATTTACCTTAAGGAGTGCATTAGTTTTGTTAATATAATTTACACCAAAGTCCATGAAGGTTTTATTTATAGATTCGACACATCCTATTCTGATGGATAAGCTCGAAGCTGAAGGTTTCGATTGTGAATACCGCCCAGATATTACAGAAGAAGATGTTTACGAAAAAGCACACTTATACGATGTTTTTGTTATCCGTAGTAAATTCAAGATTAAACGCGACTTATTGGAAAAGGCAACCAGACTGAAAGCTATTGGCCGTGTAGGAGCCGGTCTGGAAAACATCGACACTGAATTTGCTGAGAAAAGAGGTATTGTCTGCATCAATGTTCCGGAAGGCAACCGCGATGCTTTGGGTGAACAAACTGTAGGAATGCTGCTGATGCTTTTTAACAATCTATACCGCGCTCAGACACAAGTAAAAAATGGCCAATGGATCAGGGAAGGCAATAGGGGAATTGAACTGAAAGGAAAAACTGTAGGAATAATTGGCTACGGAAACATGGGTGGTGCGTTTGCCCAACGTCTTGCCGGTTTTGAAGTTGAGGTGCTTGCCTACGATAAATACAAAATTGCATACGGCAATCCTTTTGCGAAAGAGGCTACACTTGAAGATATTTTTAATGATGCAGACGTGCTTAGCCTTCACGTGCCACTAACCGATGAAACTCGCTTCATGATAGATAGTGCTTTTCTGGAGCGTTTCCGCAAAGACATTTTTGTGGTGAACACCTCGCGGGGGAAAGTTGTAAAAACGTCCGATCTGGTAGCTGGCCTTAAAACAGGGAAAGTGCGTGGCGCTGCATTAGATGTACTTGAATACGAGAAAACATCGTTCGAAAACCTACACAAAGATAAACTGCCGAGTGAATTCGAGTACCTTATCAATGCCGACAATGTTGTACTGAGCCCTCATATTGCTGGTTGGACACATGAATCTAATGTAAAACTGGCCGTTTTTACTGCAGAAAAAATTATTCAGGCTGTTCTGCATAAAAAGCCTTAAAAACTGGATTTAGCTGTAACGCCTAACTAAAACATCCAAGGTTCTTGAAGCCTTGGATGTTCTGGTTCAAAAGACATTTAAACCCTACCGTTTGATAATTAGCTTATTCGAATAAACATTGCGCATGTCGCTCCTGCCCCTCATAATGTACATTCCCTCGGGCAAATCCGATATATTCAGTTGTTGGTCGCCATGTGTTACCTGTTTCGTTTTACGCAACTTTCCTTTAAGGTCAAAAACTTCCAAAGTAAACCTATCTGCATTAACTGGCAGCTTCACCTGTATGAAATCCGATGCTGGATTCGGAAAGAAAGAGATATTCTCTAGCTTAGGCTTTTCTACTGACAATGTACCCCTGTCGCGACTACGAAAAACAGGACGGAACATCAAAGCTCCATCAATACCAGATTGATTCCAAACTCCAGCAGTATTATAGAAAAGTTTATCTTTTGCCTGTCGGTTTCTGTCTAGACCAATTCCCAAATGACCTCCTAATGTCTGCTCCCAACCTACATAAAACCGTTCCTGAACAACAACCGAAGTATCAGTAAGCTCAGACTCTTGTTCGTGCAAACGGAAATGACTAAAACCATTATAACCTTCCTGATATTTCAAGGTTTCAGCCAATGGCTGTTTGTACAATTCCCGTCCCGGTTTACCTCCATCGTCAGCCCACACTACTAACAAAAAATATTTTAAGTTCGCAGCATTAAGGGTACGGGTAAAAAATACATCCACAGCCCAAAGCCGATCTCCTGGTTTACTATTTTCAAAAGCATAGGCTACCTGCGCATTTTCGGAGCCACTCCCTCTAATGCCATATCCGCTTTCGGCAGAGCCGTCGTCGTATGCATAGTAATCCGTAAAAATCTGTTCGTAAACAATTGTATTGTTCGATTCCCAGAAATCGGTTTTGTCCAATTTCATCACCGATTCTATTGTAAAAAGAGCCGAATCCTGATTACTAGAATTGAATAAATACGATTTGTTCGTGAAATTCTGTACTAAACGATCATCGGCAGATAAATCGTGAGATCCTGCTCCGATTTTACCAGCATCAAGATCTCCCCAAGTGTCATAGATGTAAAATGTCAGGTCGTTAATGTTTTTTGGGGTGTTCCCATTATTCCAAATTGATACACCAAGTTCTTTCTTCATTAATTCGGTAGGATTGTTCAGATAATGCTTCCAAGGCATACTTTCGTAATCTTTCAGAAACGACTGAGTTGGGCTTGTGAAACAAATATCATCAAAACCATTTTCGCCATCTTTCCTATTGTCGTTGATGAATACATTATCAATATTCCAGATGTCTGTATTCCCCCGCTCACTTGGTTTATCTGCCGAACCTAAGCTAACGTAATTCACGAACCTGAACTGGAAATTTTCGACAAGATATTTCTCTTCTATCTGTACAAAAGCTTTCTGAAAATTCTCATGCCCTTCCTCGTTCTTCACCTTGTCATCAGGCATTCCTTCAAAAGATTGGATATCTACCCAATTTCCTTTTGTTTCTTCAGCTTTATTCTCGGCATCTTTATCCCAAAATTGCAACACCAATTTATCTTCTACAGAAGGTACAGGCCCCATTCCCCCTGCCTGATATAAGAAACTAAGCCACACATCTGTTTTTCCGACTAGGTTGATCGGCTTCGATGTTAATTCATCTGAAACTTTGTTAGTTTCATAATCAAGATGTCCATAGATGGCACCTTTGGCATTTAAACAATCGAATGTGGCCACTCCTACGGAATGAGCATTTTTTGCATAACCATCATTGATATAAACATTATCGTCTGCCCATTTTGTAGGGTCTGGCGACTGTGATCGATAGGAGAAATCGTCAAAAAATGGTAGTTCGAGAGGAGCAGAATTGTTTTTTTTAGCGCGTTGGGACTGCTTTTTCTGAGGCTGCAGCTCTATCGGTACCAACACTTCTTGGGCATAATGTAAGTGAGCAGCAACGACCAGCAATGTGGTAAAGAAGATACGTAACATGATAAGTCTTTTAAAACGGCCAGAATTATTTTTTATGACCTAATAAATACCTGATTTTAAGATGGAGAAACTCGTATTAAAGGTTCTTGACCTCTGCAAAGATTAAAAAAAAATTTCCTATGGAATTGCACTCTGGACATTCAAATTTCCATGCGTTATATTGCACCTTCTGTATTGCCCATTGCATACCTTGCGCCGAAGTTAGTTTTTAGCCTTCACTATACTGGGAATAAAACTAATAAATGTGGAGATATCGTATAAAAATAAGGTAAGCTTTTCTTAAAAAAAGTAAATTTCCTACACAGCAAGCTATCCAAAACAAAAAAACCTATTCCAGAAGTGATTCGGAACAGGTTTTTTTATGCCGTTTGAAATTTATATTCCAAGTACTCTATTTCTCTTCATTCAATCTTTGATGGCACTCTGTAAATTGATCAAATGCACGCGATGTAACCCCGATGCTTGAGAAACCTCCATCGTGGAACAGGTTCTGCATAGTTACCTTACGGGTGAAATCCGAAAACATTACAACACAATAGTCTGCACATTCGTCTGCTGATGCATTGCCCATTGGCGAGTTGATGTCCGAATATTCGTAAAGCATATCGAAACCTTTGATACCGCCACCAGCAGTTGTTTTAGTTGGCGACTGAGAAATGGTGTTGATACGAACATTCTTATCGCGCCCGTAAATGTACCCAAAGCTACGTGCAATAGATTCCAGTACGGCTTTAGCTTCTGCCATATCGTTGTATCCGAAGAATGTACGCTGTGCTGCAATGTAAGAAAGCGCAACAACCGATCCCCACTCGTTTAGTGCATCTTTCTGGCGTGCTACCTGAAGTACTTTATGGAACGAAAGGGCAGAGATATCCAATGCCTTCATGAAATAATCGTAGTTTGCCTCATCGTACAAGACTTTCTTACGAACATTCATCGACATACCAATGGAATGCAGAATAAAATCGAACGAACCACCGAAATGTTCCATTGTTTTGTCAAAAAGCTCACGAACATCGTCTAAGTTCGATACATCGCACGGAATTGCAATTGTGCCAAGCTTTTCTGCCAACTCTTCGATTTTGCCAAAACGGAAACTAACAGGAGCGTTAGTCAGTACAATTTCAGCACCCTCTTCCACAGCTCTTTCTGCAACTTTCCATGCAATTGAATCTTCATTCAATGCACCGAAAATGAGTCCTTTCTTTCCTTTTAAAAGATTGTAAGCCATACGTATTGTATTTATTATAATTTCAATTTTATATGGTTGTGCACAACCAAATCCTCATCTATATTCACTGAATGCGAATATATTTTTGAGTATTCTTCAATGCAATTAATTCAGAATATGCTTATTACAAGTCGTTTCTTCGCTTTTTTCAGCTTGCAATAATAGGTAAAATCGTGGAGATTAACGATTGTCCGATTGTTTAGGTAAGTTTCAGCGGTGCAATGTAGGCAGGAAAATTATTTTTTGAAACCCCTAGTAGAGAATTTCTTGAGCTGGCTTATTTTAATGCACTGAAGTGAATTTCGTTGTTGATCCGTTTCGGGAAAATACCCTCTTAACTTTCACTTTACTGCTTTTGATATGTACTAAAAAAGCTTAAGTCCATATAGTGAACTCATCGCGTTGAGTTATGTTCAAAAACCAATAAACCCATGGCAGAACGGCTAACGCTTTTTCTTGGGCTTCCATTTGGCTGACTTCTTTGCCTTACTTTTTTCTATCCGCTCTTTCACCTGAATGTTGATATCCTCTGCTACTTTACTCAACTCTTCTATTAGCTCATCCCAATGTGTACCTGGATTCTGCAATGCTTCTTTTTCTATATAATAGATTATCTTTTTGCAGATATCGCGCAGTTGTAAACGAGTCTGTTTTGTTTTTGTGGGAGGCTTCTTTGGTTGACTTTTATCCCGTTCTGCCAATAGAATGTTGAACTGCTCGTTCACCTCTTCCAATTCCTTCAGCCATTCTACGGCATTTAACCTTTGTAGTGCCTCGTGATTTTCTCCTCCATCATTCAGTTCATGAACTAGCAATGCAATCTTAGCACTCTGCTTGTGGTAATCGGATGTGTAAAGATTCCAGCCATAAATACGGAAAACTTCGATCAGGTGGGTAGACGGCGCCTGCCAATCTACTTTCAAACGGCGGTTGCAGGCTTTTATATAATCACGGAGGGCCATAAAAGCAGATTCCCGTTGACGGTCGGCCTCTTTCAGTATATCGGTATAAAAATTCGATGGTTTTCCGATCATCGAAACCTTATGTACATCGATCAGATTGCGCAACTCCCCTTCGAGCTCAGGAAAAGGTACAGTATCAACATCTCCAATTTTCCCCAATATTCCCCGAGCATAACTAAGGAATTCCTCATTGCGCATGTAGTGATATACCGGATTTCTAACCATCGCTATTCTCTTAACATTTTCTGGAATAGGATAAAGGTATAAAAAGTGCTGAAATCTATGAAAAAAAACAAAATTTGAATTTCAGCACTCTTCAATTCTTAGTGAGATTGAAAAAATAAGCTAGTCCAAGGTGTATTTTATTTTTTAACCAGAAGTGTACTTCTCGTATGTGAGGCTAAAAACAGTTGTGCAACACAGAAATAACTTATTTCTTCATCTTCACTTACTGAAAACTTATTTCTTTTTTGGTCGGAAGGCCTTTATTACGCTTTCGTCTGTCTCCAGAAAAGCTCCACCTATCAGATCGATACAATAGGGAATGGCCGGGAAAACAGCATCTAAACATTCTCTGATAGACTTTGGACTTCCTGGTAGATTAACAATGAGCGAATGCCCACGAATTCCTGCTGTTTGCCTCGAAAGAATTGCTGTTGGGACATATTTCAGGCTTTCAGCACGCATCAACTCGCCAAAACCGGGCATCATTTTCATGCATACAGCTTCTGTTGCTTCTGGTGTGACATCTCTTGGGGCTGGCCCTGTTCCTCCTGTTGTTACAATCAGATCGCATTTATGGACATCTGCCATTTTGCGCAAATAATCTTCGATCTGGTCTTTTTCATCAGGAATCACTTCGTAAACTTTTTCCCATTCGGACACTAAATAGTCCGATAATGTCGAGGCTATCGCTTTTCCTGATATGTCTTCATACACTCCTTGGCTTGCGCGGTCTGAAATTGTCAGTATTCCTATTTTTGCTTTCATGTGGTTTATTAAAATAGGGTCTAAGCACTCTTATTTGAAAATTATTTTAAGCTAGTGCCCTAAAATCAATGTATATCTAGTTATCGTGATTCTTGTATTTTCAGACATGAATTCTAAACCTTAATAAATCAATGGCCTTAGTGAGCTAGGAAAATCCCACCTCTCTCCTACCCTCCTATAAACTTCATTGAAAGTTCACTTCCCTGAAAGCTCAACCGCTGTTTCAGGGCAAGAGCATTTTCCAACAACCTGATTGTCTGCTCCTTGGTTGATAAATCGGGATCATAGTCGAACCCTACTTCGTTGCTTAAACAGCCGTACACCTTACCATCGCTGCCAATACGTAAACGGTCGCAATCTTCGCAAAACGGACGGCTAGTGTTGGCAATTATCCCAAACTGATAACCATCCGATAGCTGCCAATAATTTGCAGTAGACGCTTTTGGCCGTTCGAGAGGTATGAAGTTGGCCTCCTGAGATAATTTCTCCAGAATTTCTGCCTGAGAGTAAAGATATCGTTCGTAATCTGTATGCAAATGCCCCATCTGCATAAATTCCAGATAACGAAGAGGAATTCTTCGCTCATGAAAATAATTGAACAAGGGTATAATCTGGTCTTCATTAATTCCACGCATGATCACTGCATTGACCTTTGGATTAAGCCCTTCCAGCTTAGCAATCTCTATGCTCTTTAGAACCTGACTTAAATTGTTCCGCCTCGACATAGCACTATAGCGATCCTTATCCAAAGCATCTAACGACACATTCACATTTTCCAGACCTGCCTGTTTCAATAATCGGGCTTTAGCTCCAAGCACCACTCCATTAGTTGTAAGTTTTACTTTCGGAAGTCCTATTTTTTTGAGTTCGGAAATCAGCACCTCTATCCCTTGAAAAAGCAATGGCTCCCCACCAGTCAGGCGGACTTCCTCAAAATGACATATTTCGTGCAAGGCCTTCACCTGTTTCAAGTATTTCCTTCCCTTTATTTGTTCAGATATTTCTTTTACCGATAGCCGCTTATCGTCTGGGGTACAATAAGTACATGCCAAATTGCACAGATCGGTCAGGCTAATGCGCAACGACCCAAACGTTCTACCTAAATCGTCTTTTATCATCGCATATGTTCTTCTGTTTACAAGTTTGTTAAATCAACAACATGAATCCACCTTTCTGCTTGATGTCCTCATGAAACATTGTTGTTCAATTGGATACAAGAATCTATGAGAGCTTAAAAGTTCGTGGCATAACCAAGAAGAGGTTTAAGGAAATTATGAGCTATGAATTGCGAAGTACATCGCATGAAGACCTTTTAAAATGAACTCCACAGAATAATTGGTTATGCCCAAGAACCAGCATGCAATCAAATCAGATAGTTAATTACTAATCTTATAAATAATCAGCTATAATTAATCTAGATTTATTCTGTTGCTAAGTAGCTGGTTACATGCTAGGAATAAATCTAAAATAGAAAGGTTCAAGACCTAAATGATCTAATACTAAAATCTTATTTAGTCTATTCAATTTACAAAACCTTACACAAACCTGAAACTAAATTGTATCTTTGAAGGCTGAAACAGTCCCAGACTGATTCCTCTCGGCTCTCCTTTAAATTAAGTTCATAGAACTGCAAATTAGGGTTACTTTCGGATAAATATCGGTAAAGTGACACTCCTAAAAGTGCTGTTGTATACTTTATACACTTATTTATAATCCATGAAAAAAACTTATT
Source organism: Bacteroidales bacterium (assembly GCA_965230435.1). Classification (GTDB taxonomy): domain Bacteria; phylum Bacteroidota; class Bacteroidia; order Bacteroidales; family JBDKHP01; genus JBDKHP01. Next base: position 1,014,037 of record CBDDLB010000004.1, on the reverse strand, counting down.
CATTATGGCTACTGTTGCTATTCTGTATTGCACACAGCCAGATTTTTTCGCAAAATCAAGAAAACAATTTCCCTCGTCTATCGCTAGAGTGGACAAAAACAACTGTTGATATTTCCGACCTGACTATCGACGTTAAGGTGATAGGGAAAATGGCTACCACTACTTTCGATTTCAATTTTTTCAATCCAGAAAGCCGTGTACATCTAGGCCAATTTATTTTTCCTCTTGGCGAAGGACAGCGTGTTTCACGTTTCGCAATGGATGTAAACGGAAAACTCCGCGAAGCCGTAGTAGTTCCAAAACAAAAAGGACAACAGGTATTCGAAAGCATTGTCCGCAAAAATATAGACCCTGGATTGCTAGAAAAAACAAAAGGCAACAACTACAAAGCCCGTGTGTTCCCAATTCCAGCAAAAGGGCACAAACGTATTGTAATTGCTTACGAACAGGAATTAACCTCAGAAAACGGTTCTCTGCTCTACCAGCTACCTCTTTTCTTCGGAAAAGAAATTGAGAACTTTAAACTGGCGGTAGAGGTGTTCAATAAAAAAGCGGAGAAAAATTCAGAGAACAATTTACGTCGTTTTCGGTTCAAGAAATGGAACGAAAATTACAAAGCTGAATACACAAAAAGAGGTTTCAAAGCACAGAAACTTCTTAGCCTAAGTATTCCTATATCTACAGAAGTTCCTGAATATTACCTCGAAGAAGCCAAACAACAATCTGGTAAAGCATTTTATTTGAATCTTGTTCCGAAGAAAGAAACCATATCGAAACCTCAGCCACAACAAATTACATTGGCGTGGGATGCTTCTTTCTCGATGCGAAAGCGCGATCTGCAAAAGGAACTGCAACTTCTGGATGTTTATTTCAAGGAAGTGGGTTCGGTAAAGGTTCAGCTTCTTCCGTTTTCGTATAAACTAGGCAAAAGCAAAACGTTTAGGGTTAAAAATGGTAACTGGACAGAGCTACGCACCGCAATAGAAAACATAACACACGAAAGCGCAAGTGATTTCCGTAACTTGGATTTCTCTACACTAAAGACCGATGAAATTCTGCTTTTCTCAGATGGCCTTTCAACTTTGGGAACATCGGATTTCAACATGGGAAATGTTCCTGTAATGTGTATCAATTCGCAAACGCAGGCCGATTATGCTTTTCTTAAATATGTTGCCGCAAAAACAGGAGGACAATTTTTGAACCTACCTGCGCTTACAATAGCCCAATCGCTAGATTTATTGACTAAACAGCCTTTCCGTTTCATTTCGGCGGAATTCGAAGATGGTGCTTTTGTTGAAACTTATCCTTCGGTGACGCAAAACATTGTTTACGATTTTTCTTTTGCAGGAATTCTAAAGGCAAACAAAGCCAAACTGAAACTCAATTTTGGTGTGGGATCGAAAATCACTTATTCGAAAACCATAGAGGTAGATGCTGCAAAAATCAATGAAAGCAAAGGACTTATGGAACGGATGTGGGCTTATAAAAAACTCTCGGATCTTGAACTTCAGCCTAAAAGAAATAAAAGGGCAATTAATGAGCTGGCAAAAGATTATACCATCGTAACGGACAACACCTCGCTGATCATTCTTGATAGATTGGAAGACTATCTAGAGCATCGGATTGTACCTCCCGAAGAACTGAAAGAAGAATATTTCAAACGAATTGAATGGCGAATTGCTATATCAAAGAAGCACAAAGATCAATACTTAGAACGTGCCATAGCTGCATATCAGGAACGTATTGAATGGTGGAAACGTGAGATCAACTTCGACTTGAAAGCATGGCAAAAACGCGAAGAAGAGCGTAAGGCCAGAGAAGCTGAGCGACGGAGAAAAGCAAGAAACGGCGATATAGTTGATGAAATAGAAGTAGAAGATGCTGAAGTTGATGAAGAGATCGAAATCGAAATTGTCGAAGTAGAAGAAGAGGAAGAGGAGGAACGCCCATTTTTTGTAACGGAAAAAATGGCAAAAGATACAAAAGCAAAGAAGCCAAAAATAAAGTTAGCAACCTGGAATCCCCAATCTCCATACATCGATTCGCTAAAAAAGGAAGAAGACAAACCCTATGAGTTTTACCTTTCGATGCGCGAAGATTACAGTTCTACGCCTGCATATTTCTTAGATGTGGCAGAGTTCTTCTATCGAAAAGGCGAAAAAGAAAGAGCTCTTGCAATACTACTGAACGTTGCCGAACTTGATCTGGAAAACTACCGCTTGCTTCGAATTCTGGCACGTAAACTTCTGGAATGGGGACACAAGGAACTTGCTGTTTTGCTTTTTGAAGAGGTATTGCGTATGCGCCCACAAGAACCGCAGTCTTATCGCGATCTGGGGCTTGCTTACGAGCGTGCAGGCAAATACCAACAGGCTGTGGATACTTTGTATGAAGTTGCTGGCCGTCAGTGGGAGCGCTTCCATAACATTGTACCAACTGCTATTATGGAAATGAACTCCATCATAGCACGGCATGATGTGAATACTTCGCAAATACACCCTAAACTTATCAAGAACCTACCTGTCGATATACGGATAGTCCTAAACTGGGACACCGACAACAGCGATATGGACTTGTGGGTAACTGATCCAATAAAGCAGAGGTGCTACTATGGCCGTCGAAACTCAGAAATAGGAGGTTTGTTTCCTTACGACCACGTTGGTGGTTATGGCCCTGAAGAATTTATGTTGAAAAAGGCTATTGATGGAACTTACAAAGTTCAAGCGAACTATTATGGAACGCGTGAACAGGGCTTAATTGGGGCTACTACAATTCAATTGGAGCTGATTACTGGCTTTGGAACGCCTGAACAAGAACGAAAAGAGGTTACGCTTCGTCTGGGTACACATAAGCAGATTCTTGATATTGGAGAGCTTATTTTTGAAAAATAGTATTTCCTAAAATAGGATAAACACATCAAAAATTTTACGCCCTGAAAACCAAAGGTTTTCCAATAAAAGGCGAAGCCTTTTGGCTCCCCGCCTTAAAAAAGGAGGAGACTGTATAACAAAGAACACAATTTAGTTGTTATTAGCATCTAATAATCTAAAGTAATGTTCCCTAGCCCTTTCTTAACAAGACGGGGAACTGAAAGACTTTGTCTTTCGGAAAAACCTTCGGTTTTCATTTTGATGCGCCTGCCCTGTTCATAAAACGTTTACTATACTAGTAGAGATGCATGATTTTGCGTCTCTACAAACAGGGCGAAATTAAGAAGTACTGTCGTTTTAAAAATAACCACGACTGCAACGGAAAGCCCGAAAGTACGTGCGCCTGTGACGCATGAGACTGAGGGCTTGTTGTGGAAGGCGAGAGGGAAGTTTCAGATAAAAAAATGTTCTGCTCCTAAAAAAACACGTAATTTACTCCCATATTGCTTGCCCTAAATAACCAACAGCCAAACACACATTCATATAAACCAATAGTATATCTTTGAGCGCAAGCAGCCTCAGCCTGCTTCCTTCCGGCTCTCCCTAAAAACTAATATCCATGAAGAAAACTTATTCACTCTGGCTTATCGCTCTATTTTTAATCATGCACTGCCAGAGTTATTCACAAACTTTGGAAAAGAATTTTCCCCGTCTAACATTAAAGAAAACTGGTACGACGGTAAAAATTTCAGATCTGACGATTGATGTGAAAGTGATCGGTAAAATGGCAACGACTACTTTCGATTTTAATTTTCACAATCCTGAGAGCCGCATTTATGAAGGAGAATTCACTTTTCCGCTTGGCGATGGTCAGCGCGTTTCGCGTTTTGCAATGGATGTGAACGGTAAGCTCCGCGAGGCTGTGGTGGTTCCCAAACAAAAAGGCCAGCAGGTTTTTGAAAGCATCGTCCGCAAGAACATAGACCCGGGATTGCTCGAAAAAACGAAGGGCAATAATTACAAAGCCCGTGTGTATCCTATTCCTGCAAAGGGACATAAACGGGTAGTGATTGCTTATGAACAGGAACTGAATTCGGAAAACCAATCGCTGCTCTATCAGTTGCCGCTTTTCTTTGGAAAGAAAGTCGGGAAATTTAAACTGACTGTGGAGGTGTTTAAAAAGAAGGCTTCTCTAAACCCAGAAAACAGTTTAGAGAATTTCCAGTTCAGCGAATGGAACGAGAATTACAAGGCTGAATTTGAGCAGAATAATTTCAAGACTCAAAAGCTCCTTAGTTTTGCTGTTCCGCTGCCTGCTGAGACGCCAGAATATTATCTCGAAGAGGCAAAGCATCAATCTGGGAAAGCGTTTTATTTGAATTTTGTTCCGAAGAAAGAAAGCAGGGCGAAGGTTCAGCCTAAACATATCACTTTGGTTTGGGATGCTTCCTTTTCTATGCGAAACCGAAACCTGAAAAAGGAACTGCAACTTCTGGATGTTTATTTCAAGGAAATTGGTTCTGTAAAAGTTCAGCTTCAACCTTTTTCCTATAAACTGGGCGAAAGCAAGACTTTTAAGGTGAACAATGGCAATTGGACGGAATTGCGCACTGCAATAGAAGGCATAAAACACGAAAGTGCAAGTGATTTCCGTAAGCTAGACTTTTCTGCTCTGAAGACTGATGAAATCCTCTTTTTTAGCGATGGCCTTTCGACCTTGGGAACAGCTGATTTCAACGCTGGGAATGTTCCTGTTATGTGCATCAACTCGCAGACTCAGGCCGATTATACTTTCCTGAAATATGTTGCTATGAAAACTGGTGGACAGTTTCTGAACCTGACATCGCTTACAATAGCTCAATCGTTGGATCTGTTAACGAAACAGCCGTTCCGTTTCATTTCTGCTGAATTTAAAGATGGTGCTTTTTCTGAAACTTATCCCTCCGTGGCACAAACCATCGTTTCCGATTTCTCTTTTGCAGGAATGTTGAAAACAAACAAGGCTAAACTGAAGCTTAATTTTGGTTTTGGGTCAAAGATTACCTACTCGAAAAGTATTGAAATTGATGCCTCAAAGGTCAACGACAGCAAAGGCCTGATTGAACGGATGTGGGCTTACAAAAAGCTTTCGGATCTTGAACTTCAGTCTGAAAAAAACAAATCTGCAATTGCTGAACTGGCAAAGGATTATACAATTGTAACAGCGGATAACTCACTGATTATTCTCGACCGACTGGAAGATTATCTGGAACATCGCATTGTGCCTCCCAAAGAACTCAAAGAAGAATACTTTAAACGGATAGAACAGCAAGTTGCTCAACAAAAGAAGAACAAAGATCAGGTGCTGGAACGTTCTATTGCTGCGTATAAAAAACGCATTGTTTGGTGGAGCCGCCAGATCAATTTCGATGTAAAAGAGTGGAAAGAACGCGAACGGAAAGCTAAAGAGGCCGATTCTATTGCAAGGGCTGCTCGCCAACGTGCGGATAGCCTGAGAGGAAACACTGATCGAAGAAGACAAGAATTGAATGGAAACGGAAACAAAGATGATTCCCGAACAACCACTCAAACTATAGAAGGAGTAGATGATATAACTGCAAGAGTTATTCTGGACGCTGCAGAATCACTACAACCAAGGGCTATTTCTTCAAATGGGAATCGTGAAGTCAGAAACGAAGAAAAGGCAAAGAAGCCCGTGGGTGGAGAAAAAGCACAGATAAAATTGGCTGCTTGGGATCCGAAAACCCCATACATCAAATCGCTTAAGAAAAAGAAAAGCGAACATTACGAGCTTTATCTTTCTATGCGGAAAGATTATAGCTCTACTCCTGCCTATTTCTTAGATGTTGCTGAGTTTTTCTTCGCGAAAGGTGAAAAGGAAAAAGCACTTGCAATTCTGCTCAACGTTGCAGAACTTGACTTAGAGAATCACCGTTTGCTCCGTATTCTTGCCCGAAAATTATTGCAATGGGGACATAAAGAACTTGCTGTTTTGCTTTTCGAAGAAGTGCTTCGCATGCGTCCGCAAGAACCTCAGTCGTACCGCGACCTTGGACTTGCTTACGAACGTGCAGGTAAATATCAACAGGCCGTAGACACACTGTATCAGATTGCAGAACGCGATTGGGAGCGCTTCCATGCTATTGTTCCAACGGCCATTATGGAAATGAACGCCATCATTGGACGCCATAAAGTGAATACCACGCAAATGAACCCTAAACTGGTGAAGAACCTACCTGTCGATGTTAGAATTGTTCTGAACTGGGACACTGACAATAGCGATATGGATTTGTGGGTAACTGATCCTATCGAAGAGAAGTGCTTCTACAGTCACAAAGATACTAGAATGGGAGGCTGGTTTCCTCACGATCATACTGGTGGATATGGGCCTGAAGAATTTATGCTGAAAAAAGCCGCAAATGGCAAATATAAAATTCAAGTGAACTATTACGGAACACGCGAACAGGGGCTAATTGGCCCAACGACCATTCAATTGGAACTGATTACCAACTTTGGAACTCCTAAACAGGTGCGTAAGGAAATTACGCTTCGTCTGGATACGCGACAACAGGTTCTGGATATTGGAGAGCTTGTTTTTGGGGAATGATTTTTTTCTAAATAATGGACACAGCGATGGGACAACTTAATTTCCGTTGTTGTGTGTCCATGTTGCTAGAGTTATTTTTCGCAATGCAGGTTACAGTAATGTGGGTTGCGAAAAAACTCAATCTTTCTATAGGCCTTCATAATGGATGCGCCCCAACGGGGCAACCTTTTCTAGCACAGGTCAAAATGCATCGAAGATGTATGGCGGCCTGTGTTACCGTATCTAATCAATGATTTAGTAACACAGGCCGCCACACACCGTGGGTGTGTTCTGACCTGTGCTAGGAAAGGCTGCCCCGTTGGGGCGTCTATGTATCGTTACATGTGGTTATTACATTCAATCCCAGACATAACGTTCATCAAAATCAACTTCATGCTTTTTCAAAAAACGTCGATATTCTGTCTTGAAATCTTCTCTTTGGTGATGTTGTTTTTGATTCTGAATGTATTGTGTTACATCTTTCACCTTCGATGGACTCACAGAAAATGAACTATAGCCATCCTGCCAATAAAAAGCCGCATACTTTAAACCTTTGCTTTTCACCCAGCGGCTACTGTTACGTTTAATTTCCTCGACTAATTTTGCAACTGTTACTGTTCTGGGCAGACTTGTCAAGATATGTATATGATCTTCAGTTCCGTCTATGGCTGTTAAATGCGATTCATTGTTTTTCAAAACACCAACAATGTATTGAAACAGTTCCTTTTCGATCACCGAATCAATTAATAACTCCCGATGTTTTGTACTGAAAATAATGTGAAGGTAAATCTGAACTAACGACTGAGGCATAACTTTTCATTTGAAAGTTGAACATCTGCATTCACTTCAACGCCCCAACGGGGCAGCCTCTTCTAGCACAGGTCAGAATGCATCATAGATGCATGGCGGCCTGTGTTACCGCGTCAACATCATCAAAACCCAATCTTCCGAGGTCCAGAAGAAGGCTTATGCTGTTCCTTCTTCAACACAGTTTCCACATCCACGCGCAAAAGAAGACTTAAATCATTGGCAGTTGGCGAAGGCAGGCCAGCCAAGCGGATCGATTGTTCCTGTTCAACCCTCTCAAAAAGGTTTCTGGCCAAGCGGCCATTTCCGAAACTTCTATCGCGTTTACTATACAAAGTATCGAAATGAGATTTCAACAGTGCTAAAGCATCCTGCTCTATCGTGTAGTTTTGTTTCTTGGCAATATGTTCGAAAATAGCCAACAGTTCTTCCCCTTTGTAATCCGAGAAAACAAATTGACGGCTAAAGCGCGATTGAATACCTGAGTTGCTTTTCAGGAATTTCTGCATATGGTCGGTATATCCAGCAACAATCACCACAAAGCGGTCGCGGCGGTCTTCCATTTGTTTCAACAGAGTGTCTATAGCCTCTTGCCCAAAGTCGTTGCCACCAGAATTAGACAACATATAAGCTTCGTCTATGAAAAGGATACCGTCCATGGCTTCTTCAATCACCTCCATGGTCTTCGCCGCTGTTTGACCAACATATTCAGCCACCAACTGCGACCGCTCCACTTCCACCACGTGCCCTTTGCCTAAAACACCCAGCGCTTTAAAAGCCCGTCCCATCATGCGCGCAACCGTAGTTTTTCCAGTACCCGGAGCACCTAAAAAAACAGAATGAAAAGCCTGTCTGTTAACTGGCAATCCTTGCTTCTCGCGCATCTGTTGCACCTGAATATATTTTGTAAGTGCATCAAAATCCTGCTTCACATTGGTTAAACCAACCAATTGGTTCAGTTCATCACGTACAGCTTCTATGTTGTCCGATAAATCTTCGGTATACTCATGTTTTATGCTCAGGTGTACATCAGCTTTTTTGATCGTTGCCAATGCTGTGCTTTTCTTCTTCGCTGGCACTTCCTTTATCTCGTGCAATATTCTCTTCGACTGTGCTTTTATAATTTTCTCAAACACGTTCCTCACTGCCCGTCCATTTCCGAAACTCTTATCGCGCGTACGGTGGAGGTATTCGAAATACTTTTGAAGCAAACCTTCTGCGTCACCATCTGTCATGTAATCGCTCTGCTCTGCAAAAATTCGGAAAAGCTGCATCAGTTCATCTGCACTATAATGATCGAACCAGAAATAGCGATTAAAACGTGATTTCAGTCCTGGGTTCGAGTTAATGAAGCGCTTCATCTCATCAGGATAACCTGCAACTACAATTACCAAACGGTCACGCTCATCTTCCATCCGTTTCAAAATAGCGTCTATAGCCTCCTGACCATAATCTTGTTTTGAATCTTCAGGCTTCAAGCTATATGCCTCGTCGATAAACAAAATTCCATCGAGAGCTTTGTCAATCACCCTGTTTGTTTTTGTCGCAGTCTGTCCGATATAGTCTGCCACCAGTTGAGAACGGTCTACTTCCACCACATGCCCAACCTCCAACAATCCCAAGTGTTTCAATATCTTACCTAAAAGACGGGCGACAGTAGTTTTACCTGTTCCCGGAGGCCCCATAAATACAGTGTGCAACGAAAGCGTCGTATCTGATAGGCCTTGTTGTTTCCGTAATTTCGCGACTTGAATATGCTCGGTTAGTTCCTGAACATCGTTTTTGATGTTTACCAGCCCAACAAGCTTGTTCAACTCGCTCAAAGCTCCATCGAGCGATTCGTCGGCATGAGAATCTTTCTGCTTGGTCTGCTTACTAGTCTTCTCTGTTTTTTTGAACTTATTCGTTGGCCTACGCTTTTCTTTTGGTTGCAGTTCCCTTGCTTCTTCTAAGCTTTTCTTGTACTCTTGGTTATTCGGCTCTTTATCAACAGCCTTTTCGAAGAAATAAACAGCATCGCTATACCGCTCCAACTTCATTCCCGACACTCCAAGCCAATTGTAAACATTGGCAACCATATCTACATGTTTAGGCTGCTTCAGTCCCAAATCGAGACACTTCCGCCATTGCTTCAACGAGGCATAGCCGTATACCAAATTCTGCACACAACTTATGTTTTCAGGATTTATGGCCAATGCCTTTTCATAAAATCCCACTGCTATATCCCAATTGCCCAGCCACGAATGTGCCGCACCGATGCTGTTCAGGATTTTCGCATTTCGGGGGCTTAGCTTTCTAGCTTGTTCATACAACTTTATAGCCTCATGCCACTCCTCTTTATCAAAAGCATTTCGGGCTTTTACAAGAATAGCTTCAACTTCTTTAGGCTCGTCTGGGTTCTCATTTCTTGAATCCGGATGTTGCTGATACTGGTTCTTTGGAGCTTCTTCGTTATGCTCTATCTCCGAAGTAACGATATACCAGTTTTCACCATCAAAAACCACCTGAGTAATATTTTCTCCCCTCTTCTGAAGTTCAATAAGTTTTTGCCCTAGTTTTTCGGACTTATACCATTTCTGTTCACTTAACCCAGAATTCTTTGTAAACACAACTCCCCATTCCCCCTTGCCAAAAGCCAGCGATGTAATTGCAAATCCTTCTTCTAGTGCGTTATTCACCTCCTTTTGTGGAAAATCTCCTCCTGTACGCCAGCGTTGTGCTCCCCAACCTCTGCAATTGGCTGTTATCAACGACCATTTTCCATTTCCATAAGCAAGTTGAGTCAACTTTCTTTCTTTTCCCCACTCCTCATCTATAACCTCTTCTGGGAATTCATTCTTAGAGAACCATTTCTGAGCAAAAAAGCTATCGCCTTTGGCAAAAACAAAACCCCACTGGTCACCAAAACACATATCTGCAACAAAAAAGCCCTCACGTTCCTGTTCCTTTATCAACTTCTCCTGCGAATTGGCTTCTGTATACCAACGTTGGCTCATTGCTTCGAATCGGTTTGCAACAGCACACCAATGCTCTTTACCAAAAGCAATAGCACCTATACTGTGTCCTTTCGTCTTTGCGTCTTTCATAAATGGACGCGGAAACTCCTTGCTGATCGAGAAATCCTGATTTTGCGGTTGTTCCTCCTTTTCTGGTGCTTTTTCCTGAGTTTTCTTTTTTCCCAATATCGTATTCAAGCTCTCCCTATAAACTTTTTCATTCGGATCTAGCTCCACTGCCCTACGGAAACAAAGCTCCGCTTTCGAAAAATCCTTTCGCTGATAATAAGCAATACCGCCCAAATTGAACAATGGAGCTGAATTCATATCCAAACTTTTCCGCACTCCATTTTCAAAAATCAGAATCAGGTTTTCCCATTTTTTCAGGTTTCCAGCCTGATAAATCGCATTTTCCACATAAGTGCGCCGCTGATCTGGACAAAACTCTACGGCCTTTGTATATGCCCTCAGAGCCTCTTCTCCCATTTGTAAGTTAGCGTACACAATACCAAGTTGATTCCATGCAATATGCATATCGTTCTTCATCTTGATTGCTTCTTGCAAAAGAACTGCCGCTAGATTATAATCTTTTCTCTCTATGGCAATCTGTGCCTGCTTATATTTTTCGTGCGCTAAATTGGCGTTGTTTTCACTCATCGAAGTAATTTTACTGGATGAAATAAGCTGCTCATCAAAATCAGCTTTGTTACTTTATGGTAAGAATTCAAAATGGCGAATTCCAAAAATGAACTAGCCCTAACGTTGCGTTACGTTTTGAATGTTGGATAAAATCACATCTACCCATTAGAAAATAAACTCGTCACCAATGGATAATAACCATTGACCGGATACTAGAATGAATCAGTGTACGACTTTTCCATTAAGCACATAGCAAGTTACAAAACTCTTTCCAAGAGTATACAATTTCAACGGAATTGGTTTCTTATCTGCCTATAAAAAACAGTTCTTCAGTTCGAAACCATAGCTCCTGATGCCGATTGATCAACCAAGGAACTATACTATAAACAACATTCCCCAGAAAATGACACTGAACCCAAGAGCAAAACCGGCAAACACTTGTCGGAGTGTATGTGCTCCCAAATAAAGCCTTGACGAAGCCAGAATTCCACTTAGAATAATACCAATGATAAGCCAAGGGTTCATATTTGCACCTAAGTGTAGAGCCAGCACAGGAAACAGTCCTACCATCCCCCCCATTGCAGTCAGGTGAGCACTTATTTTCCAGAATATCGAGATAATGCCTATCAGAAAAACAATCACTCCCGAAAGAAGGATAAATCCTAGATAAAGGCTATTCGTTATTGGTAAACTCTTCAACAGATAATATGCAAGATAAAAAGCTGCAGAAGAAATTATCAACGGCAATGCCCTTTCCCTATGGCTTGTCATATAAATACTTTTCACCCATCCCAAACTCAGGTAAATCGGCGTTGCACTCAGCGGTAGGACAAAGGTCAACAGAAATATAAAGCCATACATAAACCACTTCTGATCTGGATTTAGGTATGGATATTCTGTTCCTGTATTGAACATCACGAAAGTCGAGTAAGTCGTTATCAAAGCCGGATGCAACACAACCGACAAAATCTTAGCAATAGTTTTCAACATATTTTCTTGATCTAAGGTCTCAGACCCATTTATCTTGATTTACTTTGTTCAATAAATCAGCAACTTGGCAACTAAATTGATTACCCCAATTAAAGTTGAGTTATCCACAACCGTTACTTCATGGTCTGTAACAGTTCTGAAAAACAGAACAATGCCAAGCACACCACATAGCACCAAAAGCTTAATTACTGACCAGCAACTAATTCAACAGAACTCCACAAACATATATCAAAAAAATAATTCAACAGTAATATGGTTTTCGTTCGCTTTCATAAATTTTGTTTGCTATATTACTTGCTTGTTTGACAGAATGCCTGCTTCCGTGCAACAATCTGATAAAACAAAGGAAGACAGCAAGCAATATTTTGATAAATAAAGCCTTACTTTTAATGCAAGGCGCAAGCTGGTGTCGTGATTTCAAATATCATCTTTAAAGTCTGTCACGGCTCGGGGAAACAGTACAGGACAATTCCAATGAATAGTTTTATAAACTTTCCTTGGACTTAACCTTCTCTTTGGAGAGCTAAAAAAAGTGATACTAAATTCAAGTTTTGATACCATTTCATCAGAACGTATATTCCGACATCACCCATCAGCAAACAAAACGAAAAATTTAAGCAAAGCTTTTATGCCTACAATATTAACAAAACACAGAAAAAGCATATAAGAACATGATATATTCCACCTCCATTTTTTAAACAACTAAAAAACAAAAATAAGGGGCTGACCTGTTCTTTTTTCTTAAGTTTACCCATAGCAAGTGAGCTTTCTAAACAGGAACATAACTAGGATCCCAAACTTTTTCAACTGTACCCCAAATAGTTTTCTGAGAGAGTACCTGTTTTTACTAAAATAAACAGCCATGCAAGAAGGGTACATTATAGAACGGGGATTCTTTATGAAATTGAAAAATGAACTGATTCAAAGCAGATTCCAATTATTAACCACAAGCGTACTTTCCGTGCGTAAAGGCCGAAAAAGGAAAATGAAACAGCTGAATGGATTATTTTTTCACCTTCATTTAAAGAGCTCCAAATAAGAACTTATAAAACGGAAGACTTGGTTGTAACCAGAGCACGCCAAAGCAGAACAATGCATCACTAACTGGTTTACACAACCTGCCAAATTATAGAAATATGGAAAAAAAAACTCTTTATTGCGAAAGCCTTACTCAATATAGCCGGAGAAAAACCAACACTGTAAACATCGGCACATTAAAACTGGGCAGCGAATATCCTGTCCGTCTACAGTCCATGACCAATACCAATACTCAAGACATAGAGGCATCCGTTCAGCAAAGCATCCAAATTATCGAAGCTGGTGGTGAACTTGTAAGAATTACTGCACCGGGCATAAAAGATGCTGAAGCATTGGGAACAATAAAACAGAAATTACAAGAACAGAATATCGACACCCCTCTAGTTGCCGACATACATTTTAACCCCAATGCAGCTACTGTAGCTGCTCAAAAGGTGGATAAAGTGCGAATAAACCCTGGGAATTTTGTAGACAAGAAGAAGTTCGAACACATTGAATACTCAGATGCTGAATATCAGGAAGAACTGCTACGTATCCGCGAAAAATTCATTCCTCTTGTCGAACTTTGTAAAAAAGAGAACACCGCGGTACGTATTGGAACGAATCACGGATCATTATCGGATCGTATTTTGTCGCGCTATGGCGACACTCCGCTTGGTATGGTGGAGTCGGCCATGGAATTCCTGCGCATTTGTAAAGAGCTCAATTTTCACGATGTTGTTCTGTCGATGAAAGCCAGCAACACGCACGTTATGGTACAGGCATACCGCCTACTGGTTTCAAAAATGCTCGAAGAAGACATGCACTACCCACTTCACCTTGGCGTAACGGAAGCTGGTGAGGGGGAAGACGGTCGCGTAAAATCGGCCATTGGCATAGGTACTTTACTTGCCGATGGACTTGGCGACACAATCAGGGTTTCTCTCACAGAACCACCAGAGGAAGAAATTCCAGTGGCAAAAGCCCTAGCGGAACACTTTGAGGGAATGGAAAACCACCGTCCTATCACTCCTGTAGATGTAACTGATTTCGACCCGTTTTCATATACCAAAAGAAAAACACATGCTGTCCAGAACATCGGGGGCGACAATCCCGTCATTGTAATATCCGATTTCACCTTCGAACAAACAATAGATGCCGAGAGCCTGCAAAAAATCGATTACACCTACCTTCCCCAAGAAGATAAATGGCTTGTTGGCGATCAGGCTCCGGAATTCCTTTATGTCAGCACCAACTACATAGAGCCAACCCTCCCTCCCAACCTTAAAATTATTGCAGAGTACGAAGTATACCAAGAACTTAAAGCAAGAGGCCTAGAGGTATATCCAATCATTGAGATCGGAAACTATGCCCCTACTCCAAATGCCGACAATAAAATTACTTTTGTAAGGGTAAATTATCGCGATCTGGAGGAAGAACTTATAAAAGGCCTGAAAAACGACACTAATGTGGTTTTACTGCTAGAAGTAAAAGATAAGTTGCAGACTTCGCACCGTATCAATTCGGTTGCAGAACAACGCGCTTTCTTCCTCACCCTTCAGAAGCTGGGATGCACTGTGCCTGTCGTAATCATGAACGATTACAATCTCACAGATTTTGAACAGCTACAGCTTCAATCGGCCACAGAAATGGGAGCCTTGCTAGTGGATGGGTTCGGCGATGGTATCATGATAAACAATCATAACCCACAGGTACAATACAAACAAGCAAACCAACTTGCTTTCAACATATTACAAGCAAGCCGTGTGCGAATATCTAAAACCGAATACATTTCATGCCCTTCGTGTGGGCGTACACTGTTCGACCTACAGGAAACAACTGCCCGCATAAGAAAAGTCACCTCACATTTGAAAGGCCTAAAAATAGGTATCATGGGCTGCATTGTAAACGGCCCTGGCGAAATGGCCGATGCCGATTACGGGTACGTTGGCACAGGGCACGGAAAAATTACGCTTTATAAAGGACAAGAGGTCGTCCGAAGAAACATTCCTTCTTCAGAAGCCGTTGATCAACTTATTGAACTGATAAAAGAAAATGGAGATTGGACAGAAGCGCCTGTCGCAATAAAATAATTTTTTATTGCAAGCACCTGCATTCTTATAGCATTAAGAAATGCAGGTTGCAATATCCCCAAAACCGTAAGAAACCCTGAGCCCTCAGAGGCTCAAGAACTAATAAAAGCAGTCTTTCTGCTTTTCATTCCATATTATGGCACGAATTTTAATTTGTGAAAGTATTAGTAGTTCAGTTAATTTGTACGGAATTTGCTTTTTATCTATATATAAAATCTTGTAATTTTACGTTTGAAGACACAGAAGATGTTATAAACTCACAAGTCGGTACAACAATTGAAATAGACTATAGCCTTCTGTTTCGTGAATAATAGCGCATTATTATTGCTTGTTCTATAAAACGCAAACATACAATTACAAGAAGCCCATAAGTTCCGAATACAATTCGGGCAGGGTTTTAGTTAGCAATCACCCTATTAACAGACGCTTTGTCTACGATTTGAAAAAAACTTAAATTAAACAGATGAGAAAAGCGCTTATTTTACTGGCCATTCTGTTTTCTATCCCTTTTGGAAGTTGGGCAAAAGAAATTGAGATCAAAGGTATTTATCAAGGGGAAAACTTATATGTTATGAACCCTTTTTCCTCAACTGGGGTAGGTTTTTGTATCTATGAAGTTACCGTAAACGGCCAGGTGACAACCGACGAAATCAGTTCCTCTGCCTTTGAAATCGATTTCACCTTTTTCAATCTCAAAAAAGGCGATCCGGTAACAGTTGTCATCAAACACAAAGATGGCTGCACCCCAAAACTTTTAAATGCAGAAGTACTAAAACCAAAAAGCACGTTCGTTGTAACAGCCATTAGCATTGACCGAAAAACCAATAAGCTAAGCTGGAAAACTGTTGGAGAAAACGGACGCCTGCCATTCATCGTAGAACAATACCGTTGGAAAAAGTGGGTAAAAGTATCTTCTGTAGAGGGAAAAGGAACTAACAAAGAACATGCATACAGCATCGAAGTTCACCCTCATTCTGGCACAAACCGCTTTAGGGTAAAGCAAGTAGACTATACCAAAAAACCACGTTACTCAAAAGAGGTAACCCTGCGGACGATGATCAAACCTGTGAGCTTTTCTCCTAAGAAAGTCAAAGGTGAAATTAAGTTCAGTGCCGAAACCGATTATGAAATCTATAACTATTATGGCACCTTGGTTATGAAAGGTCGTGGCACCGATGTGAACGTATCGAAGCTAGCCAAAGGTGACTATTTCATTAACTTTGATGCAAAAACTGCGACTTTTGAGAAGAAATAATCATTAGTCGGAAGTTAAATATTCTAATGCAACATCATGCGAGTTGAATGCACGCATCTTGTTTTCTGTATACATCATCAAACCATTAAAAAAAACTTTCCGGACACCGGATATGCCCAGCACAGCTGATTTTTTTCGGACGCAGCCGTAGTTTTTGGTGATG
The DNA here is from genome assembly GCA_965230435.1 of Bacteroidales bacterium. Taxonomy (GTDB): domain Bacteria; phylum Bacteroidota; class Bacteroidia; order Bacteroidales; family JBDKHP01; genus JBDKHP01. Next base: position 997,621 of record CBDDLB010000004.1, on the reverse strand, counting down.
AACTTTAGGCGTTGAATCACTTGTGATGACAGCTTTGCATCTGTAGCATCGTAAAGAAACAATAAGTCACTTCGATTTTTTGTCAACGCATAGCTCAGTGCATAGTTGGCCATTTCAACGACATCGTCGCCGTGTAACCTAGAAAAATCAAACTTAATTATAGAAGATCCCTTTTCTTCAAATTCAGTAACTCTCGAATTCCAATCCATACTTTATAATAAATATCAACCCAAAATATCGGAATCATTCAACCTTTCCCTTAAGTTAGAACTACATAAAACAGCACATCATGATTTATGTACATGCCATAATCCTATAAATAGCTCCACGGATGCAATTCCAATATTTCAACTTCTTCTTCGTTGTTTTTGATAACGAACCGACATCAAAATAGTTTTGTGCATGTATATTTTCCTCTTCGATCTAGCTGCATAAAACATACAACATTGGTTGAGCTGGTAGGGCATCACGTATAATGCTATTGTATTTCTTGAGATGCATCACTGAGAAGTAACTCAAAAGCTGGCAGGAAAGGTTACTGAATTTTGAAGGGGGCGTAGCCAAAAGTACATCGGGTATATTTTGCTGTACAAAACAGAATGCAAATGCCCCATTTGCAAGCCATTAGAAGGGAACCTAAAAAGTTAATGGGAAGAACTCTTAATAAATAACTCCTTTAAAAACATCACCAAAAACTACCTGCCCTCAAAGACCTGTATAGAGCAAGTAGTTTTTTTGATTACGGAACGTTAAAGTAAATATTTCATTTCTTAGCGTCTCAATAGCTCCATTAATCTTGACTTGTTCTTCTCGAAATCCTTCTCTCCAACAGCTTTCATTGATTTCATCAAATCATCGTCTGTACAATCGAAATCCACCTCCCCACTTTCAACTACATCTTGCAAATCGAACTGATGACGGAAATAATTCCTTTCGAGCAAAACGCTTTCTGCATAATACTCCGCTGCACGCATGTTTGAATTGGTCAACAACGCCCCCATGTGCATCACCCACTTCGCAGATCCCCAATCGCCATCTCCCACATCTTCTGGCTCGATACGTTCCTTGCCCGAAGTACCCGTTCCAAGAGAAATTAGGATAATATCCTGAGGAAGTACAGCAAGCCCTTTACGCTTTTTGACACTCCCTCCGTAAATTCCATCTATAGAAGCCTTACGGTTAAGTGCAAACGCCACAGCAGCCATAGAAGGGTTGTTCATAGCAACGCCGCCATCTATGTACTTGCTTTTATGAACTGGAAAAAAAGTTGGAGCCGCAGTAGTGCTCAACGCAAGTTCTACAAGCTTTTCATTATGATCGCGCTCATAAAATGAATTGTAAACCCTAGGACGGAAATTTCGGTTAGGCCCGTTCGGTTTTGGAGAAAGATCGAAGGTTGGCACCATCACCGTAACGCCTTTTCCATTCTTTCTCCAGTTGTAAATATCACCAAGGGTGCGCCCTCCAAGTAAATCATCACTAGATAGCAAGTTCTCTAACCCATCTTGGTTATATTGCGCCCCAAGTGTATTGCCCATATCTTTGATATTATCCCAAATAGAATCTGCGAAAATACGTTTCACATCGTTCAAGTAAATATCAACGAGCTTTTGCATCGGAACCCCAAGGCCTGCACACATGGATATCATTCCACCTGTAGATGTACCTGTAATAATATCAAAAGCATCACGTATACGGAAATCCGGATCGGTTTGCTGCATCTCCTGTTCTAACTTGGTTAAAACAGCAGCAGGAAGGATACCTCTAGTACCTCCCCCATCAATCGATAGAATTTTTATCATGTTGTGGTATAGTTTTATTGGAAAACTCAATGCTCCGCGTGGGTAAAAAATTAATCCCACATGGCCTCTTTCATCTCAGTACTGTCGGCTAAAAACATCCCTCGAAATCATCAACCTGCATTGAATTCTTTGTTTTGGTCTTCTTTTCTCTTACGTTTTACAGAATGCTGTGTATGCATTGATCATGGTTTCTTTCCTCCACATTGGGAAAATTGAATACGCAATTGTTCTTGCAAACAAAAAGAACTCTGTTTTCAATCTCGATACAAACGGCTTGTTTTTGCTGTCGTAACGCAACAGCTCTGGACAGGTCAAACTCATATGATCCTGTACTATTTCAAAGCCTTCTGTTTTTAATAAAAACCTCAGTAAAGTTGGTGTATACAAGTTGATATGACCATAGTCCGTAAGGGATTCCCAACGGCGGTCTACCCCAGATTTGTAATCGCGGGGGACTTCTATCACCAAATGTTTGGAAATACGCTTAATTTCCCGCAGCAACATACGTGGATGTTCTGCATGTTCCAACACATGCGATAAAATCACAAGATCGAATTCCTTGTCGTTATATTTTGTGTTGTAACCATCGAAAGTAGAAACGTCCACTAGTTTATTAATTTCCTTCTTCTTTATCTGCTCTATACTACTCTCAGAAATATCAATAGCTGTTAGTTCCTTGGCAAAATCAGTTTCCCCTATTTTCTTTAGAATAATCCCACTTCCTGAACCAATTTCAAGAACCTTTGTAAACTGTTGTTCTTGACAAACCTTAAAGATATTCTCTACTTTTTGAATTGCACCTATTTCGCGCCATTCCTCCAAACTATCGTCGTAATAATTGTCATAAACCTTTTTTAAATCTGGGCTCACAACAGTTTTGCTGTTGCTCATAATATCTGTCTTTTACATGAAAAAGGATCGCTAACTTATTTGATTATAAAAACTCTATGGAAATATTGTGTACTATACGTTCAGAAAAGCCAACATAAAAAAGGCCACCTGCCATTTAGTTTCACAACCCAAAACAAGTATACAAAAATGCCCAAACAAACAGCTTGGGCACGAAAAGAAAAATACCTTATGTAAAGTTTAATTCTTCATCTTAATTTTTGTAGGTGTATCCACACAGAAAGGGTTGTGAAAATAAATATCCATCTGTAGAATCAAACACTTAATTGAGATGATTAACAAATCGTACAATATCTATTTTGTGATCGTTTTCATTACTTCCGTAATATCCCGCGGTGTCTTATACAGTCGCTGATGCGTACGCAAAGGCTTATCGACCCAGAAAAGAGGTAAACGGTAACGAGCATGCAAAATCATAGCTTTTTTTCCATCTATTACCAACTCATAAGGCAATGCTGCCAAGTTTTCCTTACCCAATTGTGGAAGGAACTTAGATTCTCCCATACGCTGATCTGTAAGACCTACTCCATAGATCGCCAATTTCTTGTCGCGAAAAACCTGACCATAAACCTTTGTTGCTCCACTCTTACGCTGACGCAGGTTTTTCTCTATTGTTGTAATAGCCTGATCGTATGAAGAAAACTCACGGATTGTAACCGGTTCTTCAAAATTCGGCCAACTAGGGGCAAAACGGAAACGTTGCAATTCCATTACCTGAGCAGCACCGCCGAAAGGCATAAACTGATGTCCGATATTGATTAAGGCAATACGAACATCCATAGAAATCGGCGAAAGCTCTATCTGGTACTTTTCAAAAGACTCGCGAAGGTAGGCGTAGAAAATATAGTCGGGGTTTAACAAGGATACTTCAATCTTATTAGGAGCCGTTTCACGGAGGCCAATTTTCATTACACTGGCCAAAATCGCTTTATTCCCCACTTTCAAGCAAATGTCAATAAGATCCTGCCTTGAAAAAGCAATTACAGTCAATTTACGATCTTTAGCTGGATTATAAGTCCCGATGATCTTAAACGGTTTTTCGGGAGTACCCAAAGCTGTCTTTACTGCTGTCTCGGCCTCTCTCATAGAACCAGAAAAATCGCCGACCTTATAGTAAGCATTCAAGCCTCCGTCTGCAAAAGCAGGCAAAGTAAATACAGTTAAAACGAAAAGAGTAGCAAATCGGATCAAAAGGTTTTTGTGGTTATTCATACCCTGGATTTTTATTGTTAGCTGGAAAACACAAAGCCTCTTTACTCTATGGAACTATGCCTGTCTTACACACAAAACATCAAAAAAATTGCAAGAGTTTCAAAGGTAAAAAAAATTAAGCCTCAGGCCTTCTTGACAAAAATACGAACAAATTTTTTTATAAAAATTGTTTTCTGAAAGTTAAAAAAACAACGAGCCATAGTATTGAATATTATACTCTACCGTTTGATGACGTGCCTTACTTTTTTATTTTTGCGGAGTTTTTGGCAATCACGCCACCGCACCTAACATTTTATACGACGGAAATGGAATACAATTTCAGAGAAATTGAACAACGTTGGCAACAATTCTGGAAAGAAAACGACACGTACAAAGTAGAAAACCAAAGCGAGAAACCTAAATTTTACGTACTGGACATGTTTCCGTATCCGTCCGGGGCTGGGCTTCACGTAGGCCACCCACTAGGTTATATCGCGTCGGACATCTACAGCCGCTACAAACGCCACAATGGCTTCAATGTTCTTCACCCAATGGGCTACGATGCATTTGGTCTTCCGGCCGAACAATATGCTATCGAGCACGGACTGCACCCAGCAGCAACAACAGATCAGAATATAAAACGCTACCGCGAACAGTTAGATAAAATCGGGTTCTCGTACGATTGGAACAGAGAATTCCGTACCAGCGATCCAAGCTACTACAAATGGACTCAGTGGGTTTTCCTTAAGCTTTATGGGCATTGGTACAACAACAAAACCCAGAAAGCAGAGCCGATAGAAGATCTTATCAAAGAATTTGAAAGAAACGGAAATGCAGAAGTTGATGCAGCCAGCGGAAACGTACCAAAATTCTATGCCGAGGTTTGGAAAGGCATGGAAGAAAGCGAAAAGCAGGATGTATTGATGAACTACCGTTTGGCTTACCTTGCCGAAACTATGGTGAACTGGTGTCCTAAACTAGGAACTGTGTTGGCCAACGACGAGGTAAAAGACGGCCGATCAGAGCGCGGTGGTCACCCAGTGATCCAGAAAAAAATGAAGCAATGGTCGCTTCGCGTTACAGCCTATGCTCAGCGTATGCTAGACGGCCTTGAAACACTGGAATGGTCAGATTCGCTAAAAGAAATGCAGCGCAACTGGATAGGCCGTTCGGAAGGTGCACAGATGTTTTTCCCTGTTGCTGGCAAAGAGCAACAGATCGAAGTCTTCACTACCCGCCCTGATACCATCTACGGAGCAACTTTCATGGTTCTTGCACCAGAACACAAACTGGTAAGCAAACTTACAACAGAAGAACATCGCGAGGCTGTAGAAAAATACGTAGAGCAAAGTTCACTCCGCTCGGAACGCGACCGCATGGTGGACACGAAAACTGTAAGCGGTGTGTTCACAGGAGCTTTTGCTACAAACCCTTTCACAGGAAATATCATTCCAATCTGGATCAGCGATTACGTTCTTGCAGGATACGGAACTGGCGCTATCATGGCCGTACCATCGGGCGATAGCCGCGATTATGCTTTTGCAAAACATTTCGGACTGCCAGTTGTTCCTGTTATTGAAGGACAGAATGTTGAAAACGAGTCGCACGACCTGAAAGAAGGCAAAATGGTCAACTCTGGTTTCTTGAACGGATTAGAGGTGAAAGATGCCATCAAAACAATCAATCAGGAAATTGAAGCGCGTGGTCTTGGAAAAATCAAGATCAACTATCGCCTACGCGATGCCATCTTTAGCCGTCAACGCTATTGGGGCGAGCCATTCCCTGTTTATTACAAAGACGGAATTGTAACGCCTGTTCCAGAACAAGAACTTCCGTTGCTTCTTCCTGAAATCGATCAATACAAGCCTACAGAAGACGGACGTCCGCCACTTGGCCGTGCCGAAGAATGGAAAGCAGAAGGCCAATACGAGTACGAACTAAGCACAATGCCTGGTTTTGCTGGTTCATCGGCTTACTACCTACGCTACATGGATCCAACAAACGACAACGAAATGGTGTCGAAAGAAGCCAACGAATACTGGCAAGATGTGGATCTTTACATTGGTGGAACAGAACACGCTGTAGGACATTTGATGTACTCACGCTTCTGGAACAAATTCCTGTTCGACATTGGTATGGTTTGCAAAGACGAGCCTTTCCGCAAATTGGTGAACCAAGGTATGATCCAAGGACGCTCGAATTTTGTATACCGTATTCAGGATACGAACAAATATGTATCGTACAACCTGCGCAAAGACTACAAAACTTCGCGCATGAATGTTGATGTTAACTTCGTGAAAAATGATGTTCTGGATACTGAAGCTTTCAAAAACTGGAAAGAAGAATTTGCTGACGCCGAATTCATTTTAGAAGACGGACAATATATCTGCGGATGGGAAGTGGAAAAAATGTCGAAATCGAAGTACAATGTCGTTAACCCAGACGAAATTGTAGAAAACTACGGTGCAGACACACTTCGCATGTATGAAATGTTCTTGGGACCTATCGAGCAGTCTAAGCCTTGGGACACGAATGGTATTGAAGGGGTAAACAAATTCCTTCGCCGTTTCTGGAGGTTGTTCGTTAACGCAGACGGGCAGTTTTTTGTTTCGGATGAAGCTATGAATGAGGATGAAGCAAAGGTGCTACACAAGACAATAAAAAAGGTGTCTGAAGACATCGAAAAGTTCTCTTATAACACCTCTGTAAGTGCATTTATGATTGCTTTGAACGAGCTAAATGATCTGAAATGTAACAAGCGCGAAGTGCTAGAACCCTTGGTAATACTGCTACAGCCGTTTGCACCACATATTACCGAAGAGCTTTGGGAGCTACTCGGAAATGCACAAGGAAGCCTAAGCAATGCCCAATGGCCTACATATGAAGATAGATACTTAGTTGAAGATTCTGTCGTTTATCCAGTGTCCTTCAATGGTAAACGTCGTTTCGAAATAAAGGTTTCGGCAGACGCTAAAAAAGATGAAGTTGAAAAGTTAGCTTTGGAACATGAGTCGTCTCAAAAATGGCTCGATGGCAAAACTCCTAAAAAAGTTATTGTAGTTCCGGGTAAGATTATTAACATAGTAGTCTAATTCTAGGGGAGTTCCCGATCCAAAGGGGTCGGGAAACCTTGGCAAGCAGTTTGCTAAGGAAGGAAGCAGAAAGTAGAAGTACTTAATTATCTAGGTGTTCCGAACGTTAATTGGCATGAAGAAAGACATTATCCTATCGTTGTTGATGACCTTTACGGTCTTACCTTACGTACATGTGATCGTAAGTTCTCAACAAACCACAAAGAAAGTTGTTGAAAAAGTAATCGTTAAAAAAGCTGCTGTTGAGATAAAACGCGAATTTGGTTTCCGTTTAGATTCCTTTCGGCTTGAAGAGAAAAAAATTCACAACGGTCAGACACTCGGGGATTTGTTGAAATCGATGGATGTCAATTACAAAAACGTAATGCAAGTAGTTAAGAACTGCAAAGGTGTTTTGAATTATAAAAGCATACGCGCAGGCAAACCTTATTACATTGTAAAAGGAAAAGATCCTTCTGAACGCGATAGTTACTTGGTTTATCAGCCTAACCCAGTTGAATACTACACAATTTCTCTTCAAGATTCTTTCAAAGTACAAAAAAGCGAACGCCCTGTAGAGACGCGCCAAAGAGCTGCTTCGGGCGAAATCACATCTTCGCTTTGGAATGCTCTTGTAGACAACGGTATTTCTCCTGATGTAGCGGTAGAACTTTCTGAGATCTACGCATGGACAGTAAACTTCTTTGCGTTGCAGAAAGGCGATAAATTCAAGCTTGTTTTCGACGAGAAATGGGTTGGCGACGAGCGTGTAGGCATGGGGAATATTCATGCAGCACTTTTTCATCACGGAGGAAAAGATTTCCATGCATTTCCTTTTGAGCAAGACAACGACCTTGGATTCTTTGATGCTAATGGTAAAAGTCTTGAAGCCGACTTCTTGAAAGCTCCTGTTAAGTTCAGCAGAATTTCTTCAGGATTTTCAGGCCGCAGATTTCACCCAGTGCAAAAACGCTGGAAAGCTCACCTAGGAACCGATTTTGCAGCACCTCGCGGAACTCCAATTATGAGTACAGCAAACGGAACTGTTATCGCTGCTAGATACAACAAATTCAATGGAAATTTCGTGAAGATAAAACACAATAACTCTATTATGACTCAGTATCTTCACATGAGTAAAATTGCTAAGGGAATTAAACCGGGCGTTGCTGTTAAACAAGGCGAAGTAATCGGTTATATCGGAAGTACAGGATTGGCTACTGGCCCACACGTATGCTACCGCTTTTGGATGAATGGAAAGCAAGTAAATTCTCAGGCTGTAAAAATTTCTTCGACACGCAAAATCAAAGAAAACTACAAAGCGAAATTCGATTCTGTTAAGACAGTGTGGCAAAAAGAGCTTTTGAAAATTCCTTTCCCAACAGATGCTAATAATTTATATGCTACTACAATTGATAGTCGCAAAGAAAATACAAAAACTAGCCGCTAAAGCTTCGGTTAACACCTAACAGAAAGGCTTTCCTCATTAGAAGAAAGCCTTTTTTGTTTCTCAAAATCAAAAATTAACCTAATCATTAGAGCCCAAGAATACCCTCGCTTAAAAGCGACTAACCATTATTGTTATTATTATTGTTATTGTTGTTTGAACTTACTCCTCCACTATTTGATCTACCTTTTTTGTTTTGGTCTGTTTCACTTGAGTTTACAATAGAAATATCCACTCCATCAAAAAGATAGGCTTCTTTTGTTTCTGGTCGGGTTAGAGGCAGTTCTAATATTCTCTGTAACTCATCCTCCTTAAAAAGGGCAAGGTTACCATTTACAACAGCATATTTTTCTGCTGTATCCAGAGCAAAAAAATCACATAGTTCCTGTTGTAGAGTTTCCGATTCTGCTTGGGCATAATGCAAAAAGGTAACAATCCTTTTCTTCAACATACTTGTCATAACTTCTTTTTTGAAATTTAATAGAATATTTATTCAGAAAGTTTTCTTGGTAATAAGCATGTGAGCATCTGTTTATAATAACGTCTAATGCCACAAAAAAGTTTGTGAGCCAATCAGGTAGCATCTCCTCCTGAAGAAAATCATTTCTTTTAATTCTCTTCTATACTCAACATTACTCTCTACAGGAGATTGAAAAAAACAAACGTCTGTAAATTTGGGTTGTTTAAGATATATTTTTCACATAAGAATTCCGTTCTCCTTTATTTAGAAACACAATAAAAATACACGGCCAGATGTATAAAAATGGTCGGTGAAAATTTACGTTCACCTATTTACTTCGCTAAACAGTTGACTTTTACATAGAAAGCACCGTTATTTATCTTGTTTTCTTCATTGGTTAAGAGTACCGGCTATAACTGATTCGTTTAAACTCAACCGAAAACCAATATTTCCATACTTTAATTTTAGGAAATGGTTTTGCAAAATTTATGCTTATGAAAACACCAAGACTAATTTGTTTAATTGTCCTTCTGTGCGTTTGGCAGCCCATTGCTATTCTGGCACAGATGGAGCTATTTCCTTGCGAAAACGGAAATGAACAATTGAAGTTGTTAACTAAGGGACAAACCATAGAAAGTCTATACGTACATGACTGCTATGGAGAAGGAATGGACGAAATGGCTACTTCTTTCCTGAAACCTTCGGGAAGACCTCCACGAAAAGCTCAAGATCCAGATGACCCTACATGGGGGCGTTATGAAAGCTGGACATGTAGATACAACCCTGGCAATATTGCGGACAAGAACCCCAAAACAGCTTGGGTAGAAGGTATCAAAGGATACGGTATTGGAGAACTGGTGCTTATTCCTTGTCTAGATCTTCAGAAACCTGTTAAAATCTGGAATGGGTATGGTAAATCTCCAAAATTATTTACTGCTAATGGTAGGGTGAAAACTGCAAAAATCTACGTAATACAAGCTGAAATAAAAGATGTAACTCAATACGGAACTATATACGAAAAAATTACAACGATCGCACAATCAACAGTCTCACTGAAAGACAAAAACTCATTTCAGCCTTTGTCGATACCAGCTTTTGAGAAAAAACAGTACTTCAATAAACTTAGGGAAGCAAACGAGGATTATAAATACCTTTTAGGCATTGAGATCTTGGAAGTGTACAAGGGCTCCAAGTACGAAGACACTTGTATATGCGAAATAAGCAACTAATTTTTATCGGTTTCCAACTGAAAAAAGGCTGTCATAATTAGACAGCCTTTATTGTTGTGTAGATTTGTTAAACAATCAATATTTCCATGTTTGTCACAACGTAGGAAACAGAATCATATTAATCATTGATCCACGTTCTTAATAATCCTCATCTTCTATCCAGAAAAATTCAATATTCTGAAACGGTAAGTTGATTGCCTGAATATGGTAAAATCCGTTTTCTTTTTGCTTTTGGTAATGATAATCTCGAAGGGCACCCGTAGTTACAAACAAATTATTTACAACTTTCTCCTTGAATGTTCCTTGAAATGCCCTAAAGAGTGGCATCAGGTCGTACACGAAATGGGTCTCGGTATTTTCTTCGCTCGTAAGAAGGCTGTTATAGTAAACCATATTGGTAAACGTATGTTCTTGCTTCTCGCGCTTGTCATCTCCATATATGACTTTAGTATCGCGTAACATTTGCAAGTATAACGTATTACGGACAGGCTCCTTGCAATTGACCGTAAACAAATCTTTTTTCACCCTTAAGAATACGTTGCTATAAATCGAAATCATTATAATCTGCCGCTTCTGTTTCAGAAGTTGCGACTCTAGCACATACGTTTTATTATCTATCCAAAGGCTGAAATTGCCGCTACTGTAAAGCTCCTGTAATATTTCATCATTGCGGATAAGAGCTACCAAGGTGTTCTTATCGTCGTCCATGTCGCTTGGCAGGTTTACACCTACTGGATGATGGATATCGAAAGCATCGAACAACCGTTGTGGATGGTTCTTGTGCATGTAATCGTAAAGTGCTGCCCGTTTTTCTTCTGGGAAACGAATAGGCGGGTACTCAGCCGGACGATCACGATAGATTGCTTTTTGCAACAAACACGTGTAAGACTTCGATTCTTTTTGCTGAACTTTCACAAACGGACAGCCTGTATTACAGATGTAAAGGTATTCGCACTTACGACAGTCTTCGTGCATTCCTGCTTTATTGATAATCGCTTTTATGCTATTCTTTGCATTGCTTAGAACCGTCTGTACATCATCTTTAAAGATATTTCCATAGTGAAACTCCTTAACTCCTTGGCCACGCACACAGGAATATATTTCTCCATCGCTTTGGAGCAAGAAGAATTTTTCGCCACAGTTAGGAGAACTCGTACAAAAATCGGGTGTAAATTCTTCGAACCAATATTTTTGAAGTCCCATTTCAAGTTCAGTCCCCATGAACTCCTTTTTCATCCGTTCGTAGAACTCTACCTGTTGGTCTTCTGTTAGCGGTTTCAGCTCCTGAAGCATCTCTCCTTCAAACTTCTCGTTGCAAAACTCCGCCTCAAAGCCAAACATGAAGTTGTAGTAATTCATATCGTACCCAACTTCTTTATGGATGTACCAAATATCTTTGATCAGTTCATCTATTTTCTCGAAGTGAGTATGATAAATCGTAGAAGAAAACTTTTTCCGATGTGGATATTTAGAAAGCAGCTTCAGATTCTCGATAGTTTTACTCAAAGTTGAAGTATCCGACTTTGTACGGCGATAAGTATCGTGCTGCGATAGAGGTAAATCGATACTGGCACTCACCGAAACTTTGTTTTCAACAAACAGATCGTATTGCTTATCGAAATTATACAGATTCGTTTTTACGTGCGGATCCCGTTTATTGAAGCCAAGAGCATCGAGATCGGTTTTATACTTTTCGTAATAGCCAGTGATGAACCCGAAAAGCGAACCTAACGTTTCTTGGTTCAATGTACTTACCTCTCCGCCATGCAACGAAACATTGAAAGGCTGGATGTCTGCATCTAAGAACTTTTTCACTGCAAAATCTAGGGTCGACACCGCCCGTTCGTTATCTTGTTTCAACTTTCCGGTATCTGTTAATTCTCCGAGATAACAATAACGGCAACCTAAGTTGCAATAAATGGTGGGCACGTATAGGAGGTGAATGTTTTTCGAGAATGCCATTTTTTAAACGAATTTAAGGTCATCGACCTAATTAAATTAGGTACTTAATTTCAAAACTTACATCTGAAAAGAACAAATTGCTCAGAACTATGCAAAATGCACTTCATTAGACCACCTGCATAATATTACATGTAAAGTTACGACATTAAAGAAACTTAATCCAGTGTGGGCGGATATCGTTTTGTGAATTCCGATCTTGTAATTGCTAAAATATTCAAATCCCAATACCGGTTGCCATACCAGCGGTGTTCTTTCAGCTTTCCTTCTTGTTCAAAGCCTTTCATCCGAGCCAAGCGGACAACTTTTTCGTTGTAGCCAAACACTTCGATATAAACTTTTCGTATTGCCTGATCGTGGAATAGATGCCTCAGGAAAAGTTCACTCGCTACCGTTCCCATTCCTGTATGTGTGAAATCGGCCTGCAGAAATACACAGAGATAGCATGTTTGGTCTACAATGCTGGCGTTGTAATTATAAATTACTCCAACAGGTTTCCCGTCGTCTCTTCGGCGGATGATGAAATAGAAGTCGATATTTCTGCGTAGACGTCGTTCAAAATCATCAACGAAATCGTCATAATTACGCACATCTCGATCCACCTGCCATAAGTGAAGATTTCGCAGATCGGAATGCCAGTTGTATATCTGCTGATAGTCCGATTTGGCAAGGGGCGTTAACGCAATGTCTTTATTCTGAAATGGATATTGCATAGCTTTCTTTGTAAGTATATTGAAATTACTACGACTTATCTTCTATCATAACGAATCTGAAAAGTAAGCACTATCTTTGCGAACCTTTCATTTTCGCTACTTTGAAATTTAGTAATACGTTTAATTGCGATTTTGAAAGTGCTAACAAATTTGTTTTTAATCTAGTAGGTTGTGAATTTTTTATTTGACTAGAACTCAGATTAATATTTAGGTAATTCACACCCAAAAGTATTTTTAATATTGAAATCTGAACAAAACTTCAAATTTGCTTCAGATTTCCACCGTATATTCGAATTGCCAAAGTAAATGAGAAACAATGATCGGAGTAATCGGAATAAATCATAAATCAGCACCAATTTCTGTTCGTGAAAAGTTTGCATTCACGCAGGAACAAATCATAGATTTTACAACTCAAATAGCAAATAACGAACATTTTGAAGGCTGCGTTGTTCTTTCTACATGTAACCGAAGTGAATTTTATTACGAAGGTTCAGCAGCAATCAATGGAGCTGCACCTCAGGAACTCACCCGACTACTGAAACAGTATAAAGAGATTGATTCTGATATTTCTGACTGCTTTTATTCTTACGGCGAAACTGATACTGTTCAGCACCTTTTCCGTGTTATCTGTGGTTTCGATTCTCTTGCTTTGGGAGAATATCAGATTGTTGGGCAGGTAAAAGAGGCCTTCCGAATTAGTGACGAAGCTCAAACGGCAGGTAAATCCCTTACACGCCTTTTTCATAAAGCTTTTGAAACAAGTAAACGGGTGCGCACGGAAACTGAAATGAACAAAGGTGCTGCATCGGTAAGTTATGCAGCTGTTGAACTTGCAGGGAAAACGTTCAAGGATCTGTCTCAAAAGAAAATTCTACTTGTAGGTGCAGGCGAAACCAGCGAATTGGTGATTCAGCATCTCCGAAAGCGCGTTTGTGAGAACTTGACTATTGTTAACCGTACGCTCGAACGTGCTCAAAACCTTGCTGCCCGATACGAAGGCAAGGTTAAACCTTTCGATCAATTGGAAGAAGCAGTGACGGAAGCTGACATTGTATTAACATCAACTGGCTCGCAAGTAGCTTTGATTACTGAAGAAATGGCAACACGTGTAATGAAAATGCGTAACGGAAGGCCATTGTTTTTTGTTGACTTGTCTGTGCCAAGAAATGTCGCTACCGAAGTTGAAGAAATAGAAAACATCACAGTAAAAGATGTGGATGATTTGCAGGCTGTGGTAGCTGAAACTTTCGAAAGAAGAAAGTCACAGATTGACACAGGACAGCGGATTATCAACGAATTTGCTACTGATTTTGCTAATTGGAGAAATTCTCAAAGGCTTAGCCCTACACTTAAGGCAATTCAACAAGAGTTTTTCGACATTCAACGGGAAGAGGTAAAAGGCTTTAAAAAGTTTACGCGCAACGACGAAAATCCAGACTTGGACAAATTCGGCGAACGTATTGCCCAAAAATACGCGCACCTTTTGGCTAGGAACATCCGTGAACTGACCCAAAATGGACAGGACGAAGAAAGTCTTAAATTGGTGCAGCAATTGTTTCAACTTTGATTTGGCGAATCAGTTTTACTAATGACCTGTAAAGACGCGATGCATCGCGTCTCTACCAATGACCAATAACCCCCATTCATTACTCATTTTTTTGTGCAACTGTAAATGAAAACAATCCGCATTGGAACGCGAGGAAGCGCTTTGGCTCTTTGGCAAGCAGAAACTGTAAAGTCTGAATTAGAAAAACACTTTCCTGAACATCAGTTCGAACTGAAAATCATTAAAACCAAAGGCGATAAAATCTTAGATGTTGCCCTCTCGAAAATTGGCGACAAAGGTCTTTTTACGAAAGAACTAGAGGTTGAACTTTTCGACGGTAATGTAGACATGGCTGTTCATAGCCTGAAAGATATGCCGACCGTATTGCCAGAAGGTGCTAAAGTTGGCGCAATATTGAAGCGTGGAGAGTTTCGCGATGCTGTGGTTAGCACAAATGGAAAAACATTAAATACTCTCGATGAAAATGACGTGATTGCAACATCGAGCCTCCGCCGAAAAGCAATGCTGCTGCACCGCAATCCTAACCTGAACATTGTAGATATCCGTGGCAATGTGAACACACGCTTAAAGAAAATGGCGGATGGACACTGCAATGTAATGATTATGGCTGCGGCTGGCCTGATACGTCTTGGACTGGAAAAACACATCACGGAAATCATCGACCCAAACGACCTGATACCTGCTTGCGGACAGGGAGCTGTTGCTGTTGAAATCAGGGATAATGATCCGGAATTAGAGGCAATCATCGGAAAAATAAATGATAGCGCAACCGTTGATGCTATTACTGCGGAACGTACTTTTTTGAATAAATTGGAAGGTGGCTGTCAAATTCCAATAGGTTCGTTTACCAGTTTCGAAGGTGGAAAAATGATACTCGAAGGTTTTGTTGCCTCAGTAGACGGCCAAAGACTTTTACGTTCTAAAGTTGAAGGGACACATCCAGAAGTACTAGGTGCATCTTTGGCCGATTACTTATACAGAACTGGCGGAAAAGAAATCATGGAGGATTTAAGGAATTGTTAACAGCTTCTTTACGAAAGAGTAAGTAAAGATTAAAAAATAACTGTCAGCTTCGTTGTGCTTCGGACTTCCAAATCCTCAGGTACAGTAGTATACTCCGATTTGAAAGCCCTGCACGCTTTGCCGACAATTTTTTTTACTTTACTAAACAGGGAAGTTGATGTAAACATCAGTTAAATAGGTGCACAAAAGCAATTCAATCTTTAGAGCACGTCACTAATCTGAATGTCAGAGCAATGTATTTTATGTCAAATAGCATTTAGTACTTAAAAAAACGATTATTGCTCTGTAAACTTTTCCAATTTCCTAACACCAATCTTCACCAAAAAGTACAGCGATGAAGAAGATTATCTTTACACAGCCTTTGAGTAGTAGTAGCAAATTAGAGAAACGTCTGAACGAAAATGACTTCGAGGTTATACGTTTTCCAATGGTTCAGACAGAAAGAGTAGCACCGGACGAAGACCTTTCCAATGTTCTTAAGGAGATCAATAGCTTTTCGTGGTTGATTTTCACAAGCAAAAACGCAATCCGTCACCTTTTTCCCCTTTTGGAAGAACTGGAATATGATTTCCCAAAAAAGAAAATTGCCGTGATAGGTGAGAAAACTGCCAAAACACTAAAGCAGTACGGATACGAACCTAATTACATAAACACAGGTAACACTTCTCATGATTTTGTAGACGAGCTAAAAGGTGTAATTCGGAAGAATTCCCGAGTATTGGCAGTACTTGGCAACCTTGCTCCTGATACTCTTGAAATAGGCCTGAAAGATTATGTTAACTTTCATCGTATCAATGTTTACGAAACAAAGCCTACTGAAATCGACGAAACAGCTTTGCGCATTCTGGTAGAAAGCGGAAGTTTCGATAGGGTAATATTTACCAGCCCTTCTGCAATTAACCGCATGCGGTCGGTTCTTGGCGATATTTGGCAGAAGTTAAACAAAAAATGCATTTGCATTGGTTCTGTTACTGCCGAAGCTTTACAGGAGAATGATATTGAGGCATTGAGCATTGCAGAAAAACCTGCTGAAAAGGGTTTGTTTGATGCTATTGAGGCATCTTTTGAATAAAGATTATAATACATACATTTCAAATAGACAACAATACCGAAGAAGGGAAAGCTTTGGTTTTCAGGATGTAATATTATTGATACGTCCGCTCTAATAACTTATTAGAAAAGTATGTTGCTGTTTAATCTTCAATTTTACAGAATAAAATAAATCAAGACCCTTTATTCACTAAAACACATAGCCTTAAACACTGAAAGTTGCCGAATAGCAGTCCTTTGGCCGTATGGGTGATACTTCATTCATACAATACCGATATTTTTTCTCCTGTAAATGAAATATTTTCTACTTTAGGCTGATTTGTAGATTATTAAAATTCAAAAGAATGAGTACAAAATTCCATCAGTGTTCTAGGTGTAAATATTGGCGCGAGTCAAGTGATAGCGAATGCCCCAAGTGTGGAGGAAAAAACAACTTGATGAAAACAAAGGAAACTATCATCGAGAAGATAAAATGGGGAGATTCTAAACTTCTAAAATTGCAAAATGGAATTAGAGAAGCGAACGAAGAACTCTCCGAAAAGAACAAAGACACTGTACTCAGAATGCTAAAGCAAGCTTATAAAGCTGTAAAACATCAAAAAGGAGCTTTGCACATTAAATTATGGGAGTTCGACATCGTTCTCATTCAAAATAAACTTCAACCCCTATACTTCAATCAGATAAAATATTCTGATGATGACTACAAAGAAACTATTGAAAGCCTGACCACTATTATTGAAGAGGGGAAAAGCTTACAAGAAAAGCTTTCTGAAAAACAAAGTGAGCATATTGATTATCAAATCAAAATTTGTGATGATTTGGAAGACGATCTTGTCAAGCGAAGCATTGTTGCCTCTTTAAGAGATGTTGATAATTCAAAAGAAGTGGATGAACAAGTGCCTCCAATACTTGATAAGTTAATAGATGAAAAGAAATTCTTGGTAGATCTAAGTAAAGTTGAGAGCGAGATTATTCGTATTTCGATTGAGAATGAAATATCCGATACAATTTAATTCTAGTTCTATAGCTTCAAAGAAAACGGTAACATATAAACAAGTTCGATAAAGAATTCATGGAAGAATTAAGCAAACAAAAGAGACCTAACCTTATATTTAATATTATATCTCATATTTTTCTCCCTATTATATCTTATACTGTTTTTGCTACTATAATAGTAATGCTAATAGGTTCTGGAATTACATATTTTCTGCATTATATTGGTTTTATTGGCGACCTCACAGCTTTGATTTTTATTATAATGTTTATAAACTATTCCTATTGGATAGCTTTCTTGGAAAAAGCTCGTATTGGTTGGTATAATAAAAAGCTATTCCCCTTGAAATGGAAAGATGTTCTCTTCTTGCTTTTCCTATTTTTTACTTCTATAATATCATTTGCAGCTGTTACATACTTGAATACAGATTTTGTTCCATTTAACTTTAACGAAAGCCTATATATATTTGCACACTTTATGGCTTATAACCTAATGTATACTTTTGTTCCAATTGCAATTATTTATCTTATAAAACCCGATAAAAGCGGCATTGGACTTTTTACCATAGTTATTCCTGCCTCTATTTCTTTTCTATCAGATAATGCTGCATATTCTGAAGTTTTCAGCATATACAATTTTCCGCAACTTAAATGGTCGTCAATTATTCTCTTTAGTTTTGTTGGTTGGTTTATGACAGAAAATTTCCTCTTGATGAGACTGTCAATATCTCTTAGCCGATACAAAACTATTGATGAAAACCCTTTAATTGATGAAAATATACTGAAAGGGTTTGCTGAATATGAATCCAAATATTCAGAAAAAAAGAAAGAAGAAGACAAGCCGCAGACAAAGCAAAGCGCTTCGCAATTTGATGATGAGCAACAAAAGGTAAATACCACAACTTCAACACATCACGAAACTACAGTATCAAACGCTCTTTCTTCGAGAATAAATCATATTGAAAAATACCTTCTAGAAAAACAATCTTCGACTTGGAAAAAAATCAAAACTAATTTGGATCAAAACCTTATGGTTCAGGATAAGCTCTCAGATCCTAAGGCTCAGGATGAAAGTTTTAGCATCTTAAATTCCACCCTAATCAAGTTATTGGAGCAATTATCGAATATAGAAGTAAAGCTATTAGAAGCTAAGTTATTACCTCTTCAGGACAGATATACTTCAATTCTAGAAACAGCTAAAGCATCAAATGCTGAAACTGATTTTGATAAGAAGATTAAAGAAGTAAAAAACATGCTTCCAGAACTTAAAACGTTTGAACAAACTGTAAACGGTCAACCTGCATTAACACATCAGAAATTAAAAGAGGAATTTGCAAACCGTAACCTTGACGAGATAAATATCTTTAGTCATTACGAAGCTAACTTTGAGAAAAAGAAAGAAAGTATTATATCTTTTACCGAAGATGTTGCCAAATTAAAAGAAGAGCTAGTAATCATTAAATTGGTTAAGCTGGTAGAAGATGTTAGTGTTTTTGATAGAGAACCTTATGCAGAACTGCTCAATAAAGAGATTGAGGATTTAGAGACAACTCATGCCTTATTGGATATCGATAGTTTTGAAAGTGGAGTGAATATGATTCAGGCAGAGAATGACCGTTTGGCTCAAGATTCGGGTCTTGGCTAAACAATTAACCAATGACCGAATAAAAGTCATGAACAAACGCTTCCAATACTTGAAAGTTAATTGATGAAAAAAAATTCTTAGTAAACCTTAGTAAAGTCGAAAGCGAAATTATTCGTATTTCGATTGAGAACGAAATATCTGATACAATTTAATTCTAGTTCTATAGCTTCAAAGAAAACGGTAACATATAAACAAGTTCGATAAAGAATTCATGGAAGAATTAAGCAAACAAAAGAGACCTAACCTTATATTTAATATTATATCTCATATTTTTGCTCCTTTTATAGAAAGCATACCCACTCTAATAATAATGCTGATAGGTTGTGGTATAACTTATTTTCTACATAACTTTAAGATTATAGGAGATCTTATTGCTTTGATTTTCATTGTTATTTTTATAAATCTTTCATATTTGGTAGCTTTATGGGAAAAAGCAGATGCTTATTGGTATACCAAGAAATTATTCCCTATGAGATGGAAAGAATTTCTCTTTTTATTTCTCCTACTTCTTATCATTACAACATTATTTATAGCAGTCACACACTTAAATACATCTTTTGAGCCGTTTAACTTTGAAAAAAGTGCACACATATTTGCACGTTATATGAGCTTCAATCTCATATATACTTCTATTCCAATTGCAATTGTTTACCTTACAAAACCCTATAAAAGCAGCATTGGCCTTTTTTCTATAGTTATTCCTGCATCTATTTCTTTTCTATCAGATAATGCTGCATATTCTGAAGTTTTCGACATGTACGATTTCCCGCAGCTTAAATGGCCGTCAATTATTCTCCTTAGCTTTGTTGGTTTGTTAATGACAGAAAATTTCCTCTTGATGAGATTGTCTATATCGCAGAACGTAAAGAAAAGATTTGCTGAATATAAAGACTCTAATTCTAAAAAAAAGAAAAAAGAAGATAGGCCGCATACAAAGCAAAGAGCTTGGCAATTTGATGATGAGCAACATGATTATTCAAGAAGCAATAAGATTGAAACTACAAATATTGATCAGCAACAAAAGACAGATACTACAGGCTTGGGATATCATGAGGTTGAGGTATCAAACGCTCTTTCTTCAAGAATAAATCATATTGAAAAATACCTTCTAGAAAAACAATCTTTGGCTTGGAAAAAAATCAAAACTAATTTGGATCAAAACCTTATGGTTCAGGATAAGCTCTCAGATCCTAAGGCTCAGGATGAAAGTTTTAGCATCTTAAATTCTACCCTAATCAAGTTATTGGAGCAATTATCGAATATAGAAGTAAAGCTATTAGAAGCTAAGTTATTACCTCTTCAGGACAGATATACTTCAATTCTAGAAACAGCTAAAGCATCAAATGCAGAAACTGATTTCGATAAGAAGATTAAAGAAGTAAAAAACATGCTTCCAAAGCTTGTTTCATTCGAACGAACAGTAAACAATCAACCTGCAATAACACATCTGAAGGTAAAAGACGAATTTGCAAAACGAAACCTTGAAGAAGGAAACATCTTTAGGCATTACGAAACTAACTTTGAGAAAAAGAAAAAAAGTATTGTGTCTTTCTCCGAAGAAGTTGCCAAATTAAAAGAAGAGCTAGTAGTCATTAAATTAGTTAAGCTGGTAGAAGATGTTAGTGTTTTTGATAGAGAACCTTATTCAGAACTGCTAAATAAAGAGATTGAGGATTTAGAGACAACTCATGCCTTATTGGATATCGATAGTTTTGAAAGTGGAGTGAATATGATTCAGGCAGAGAATGACCGTTTGGCTCAGGATTCTGATCTTGCTTAAATTGAATCTTGCACATATTTAACGTTATGGAATTCGGGGGGGGACATTGTCTCCCAAATTAAGTCATCAACAATTCAGAGCAATTACTGCATTATTCAAAAACCGGAAAGAAACACCATCTTTGTTAAGGTTTCAATTAAAAGAAGTTCATAAAATTTGTTGAAAGCGAAATAAGGAATTTGCGATCGGCTAATCCAATAAAAAACATACCCAATGTCATATCAAAACAGCATAAAAGAATTCCAACGCTCCAAAGAAATCATCCCAGGCGGGGTTAATTCGCCAGTTCGCGCTTTTAAAAGCGTAGGGGCAGATCCAGTATTCATCAAGAAAGCAAAAGGATCGAAAATATACGATATCGATGGCAACGAATACATCGACTATGTGGGTTCTTGGGGGCCAATGATTTTAGGTCACGCCTACGAACCTATTGTTGAGGCCGTGCAGAAAATGGCCGTTGATGGAACAAGCTTCGGTGCACCAACTATGATCGAAAGCGAAGTAGCCGAGCTGGTTATCAGTATGGTGCCTTCAGTAGAAATGGTGCGCATGGTAAACAGTGGAACAGAAGCAACAATGTCGGCTATCCGTTTGGCGCGTGGTTATACTGGTCGCCGTGGTATCATCAAGTTTGCGGGGAACTATCACGGTCATGGCGATAGCTTTCTAATTAAAGCAGGTTCGGGAGCAGTAACGCTTGGTTTGCCCGATAGCCCGGGAGTAACGCCCGGCAATGCACAAGATACTTTGATTGCCGATTTCAACGATTTGGCTTCAGTAGAAAAACTGTTTGAAGAGCAACCAGAAAACATCGCAGGGGTTATCGTTGAACCAATTGCTGGAAATATGGGCTGTGTTCCTCCTCAAAAAGGTTTCCTTGAAGGCCTCCGTACACTTTGCGACAAATACGGAGCAGTTCTGATTTTCGACGAAGTGATGACAGGCTTCCGTGTAGCTTCTGGCGGAGCACAATCTATTTACGGTGTAACACCAGACTTAACTACCATGGGAAAAATCATCGGCGGTGGACTTCCTGTTGGTGCTTATGGTGGCAAAAAAGAAATTATGCAACAGATTGCTCCAGCTGGGCCGATTTATCAGGCAGGCACACTTTCTGGAAATCCGTTGGCTATGGCCGCTGGAAAAGCAATGTTAGAGACCTTAAAAAATACTCCGTCAGTTTACGACGAATTGGAAACTAAAGCTGCGAAGTTGGAAGCTGGTCTACTTTCGAACATTGAGAAAACTGGTGTTGCTGCTACCGTTAACCGTGTTGGTTCGATGCTGACATTGTTCTTTACCGATAAAACGGTTCAAAACTTCGACGATGCCATGGGCTGTGATACCGATCGCTATGCAAAATACTTCAAAGCATCGTTAGACAATGGAATTTACCTTGCTCCTTCGCAGTTTGAGGCCGCTTTTGTGTCTCATGCTCATAGTGACGAGGATATTGAGCGGACTATTGAGGTTAGTTTGGCTGGATTAGGAAAATTTTAAAGTGCATTAGAATCTGTAACTTTGGCTCTTTAAGTTTTTCATATACGAAATTCTTCATACAATCAGAACCTCTCATTTATAGTGAGGTTCTGACATGGAGTATCAGGTAAAGAATTAAGAGAGGAATACTAAAGGTTCACATATGGAAATCGATAGTAAACGTTCTTGTGAAATCACCTTATTAATGAATCGTTTTTTAGGTTTGCTCGTCTAGTATTTTAAGAAATACAGATCTTTTATATAGGCAAATAAAAAAGTTAAAGACTTTGATTAAAAGAACTATATTTTAGCCGTCGAGAACACAACACCATTCATTATCAGTTCGAAAAAGTATTAGGGTAAACGCATGAAAAATATTATCCCTTGAAAACCAAAGGTTTTCTAATAAAAGGCAAAGCCTTTTGACTCCCCGCCTTTTTAAGGAGGGGGCGGGGGTGGTTGTATAACGCCAAATACATAACCGCCTTATTACTAGATTTATATTAATTTAAACTAATAAACCACCCCTAACCCCTCCTTAAAAAGGCGGGGAACTGAAAGACTTCGTCTTTCGGGAAAACCTTCGGTTTTCTTTTTGATGCGTTTACCCTAAAAAAGTATTCACATTCTATGATAGTAATGGACAAACTGAAAGAATATATCGAAAAGATTAGAAATGAACACCCTAAAATGTATTCTAAAGATTTGGTCGAAAATCTATTCAAGCATCCATACACTAAAGTTGAGTTTATTATGAGTGATTTGCAATTGAGTAGACCAACGGCTGTGCAATATTTAAATAGACTTATTGATTTAAAGCTTTTGAAAAAAGAAAAACGTTGGAAAACGAACTATTATATAAATGAGGAGTTGTATAAACTCTTCTTATAAAATTCTCATGTAAAAAAAACGTCGAAATTTTTACATGAGAACGTTCTCATGTAAAAAAAAGGCCAAAATTTTTACATGAGGACGTTCTCAGGTAAAATAAATCGGAAAATCTTTACCTGAGAAATATAATTTATTGAACCCGACAGATTACAAACTAGTCTCTAATGCTGATACTATAAACCATGCAAAACCAACACAACATATATCAAGATATTCTCAAAGAAATAAGCTTAATGCCTCAGTTTCTTTTAGAAGACACTCTTCATGCTTTACAAAAAATTCGGAAGGCTCATGAAGAAAAGCAAAGTAGGATAGAATCAATTCTTGCTTTTGCTGGTTCTTGGAGCGATATTCCAGATGACGAATATGAAGAGATGCAGGATGAAATGAACCGAACTAGAAACAACCTGTTTGACCGCGAAATCGATTTTTGAGATGAAAGAAATACTTATAGATACTGACACGATATCTTTTTTCCTTAAAGGCAATGAGGCCGTAATTGAGAAATTCAAAACTCACCTCGAACAATTTGGTTACTTAAATATTTCTGTAATCTCGTATTACGAGGTTCTAAATGGATTGATGTATAAAGATGCTAAGAAAAAAATGACTCAGTTCAATGAGTTTGCAAAACTCAATAACATCATCCCTATGTCAGAAAGTATAGCTCAAAAGGCTGCTAAAATATTCGCTAATCTAAGAACGAGAGGGATTACAATAGGGCACACTGATGTTTTAATCGCAGCTACGGCTATTGATAACAACTTAGTTTTAGCAACAAACAATACAAAGCACTTTCAGCATATTGAGGAACTTGAACTCGTAAACTGGGTTGAACTAAACGTTAATTCCAAAAACTAAGAACCGAACATGATATTCAAAGATACCCTACAAGGCAAAAAAACACAACGTCCACCAGTTTGGTTTATGCGTCAGGCAGGCCGTGTGTTGCCATCATACCTAAAAATTAGAGAGAAGTACAGCTTTCGCGAAATGATGGAACAGCCAGAACTGGCAGCAGAAGTCACGCTATTGCCAATTCATGACCTTGGAGTAGATGCCGCCATTCTTTTCTCCGATATACTTGTTATTCCAGAAGCGTTGGGAATGGAACTCGTCTGGACAGAGAGCGGTCCACGTTTTCCAAAGCCACTTTCTGGTTTCGAAAAGCCAAGTACTGCTTTGGGAGAAAGACTAGAGCGATTAGATCATATTTATGCAGCTATTGATGCCATTAATGCCACAAAGCCAGAAGGAACACCACTAATTGGCTTTTGCGGAGCACCTTTCACTGTGTTGTGTTACATGGTTCAAGGCTTGGGTACAAACCATACTTTTCCAGAGGCCGTAAAACTCATTTATCAGAACCGAAAAGAAGCTGAAATACTACTAGAGCGCATCACCGAACTATCAATTCAGTACGCTCTGAAACAAATACAGCACGGCATAGATGCATTCCAGCTCTTCGAGACACACGCGGGTCTACTTCCCGAAGATGTTTATTTTGAAGTTATAATGCCTTACGTTAGAAAAATATCAAAAGCAGTACGGGCAACAGGAACACCTTTCATCTTCTTGCCCAAAGGAGCAGGAACAGGCTTAAATCATTTCACTCCCGATGATGCCGATTTCATCAGTATCGACTGGCAAACGCCACTGGAAACCGCCCGCAAAATTCTACATCCCGAAATTGGAGTGCAAGGAAACCTAGATCCAAGGCTTTTATTCGCCGATCAGGAAATAATTCGAAAAAAACTTGAAAGTTATTTGGATTTCGGACGACAAAACGACAAATGGATATTCAACCTTGGGCATGGACTTGTTCCGGGTATCCCGTATGAGAACGTAAAATTTGTTGTCGATTGGATTAAAGCCCAAACATGGTAAACACGTGGTGCTATTTATTAGGAAAAGCATTGTGCTAATATTCAGTATAGTGACATACCTAAAAGTGTCGTTTATATTAGCACACTTACTTAAAACAATGAGAGAATAATTGATTAAAAGAATAATTGAACAAGACGGTATCGTGCGAAAGATTATTCTATCATTCAATTATTCCATTATTCAATTATTGAGAAAATGGAAGTAACACAAGAATTCCTATTAAAATACAATAAACCAGGGCCTCGCTACACCAGCTATCCCCCTGCAAATCATTTTACGGACGCTTTCGATACAGAATCGCATAAAATAGCACTGATTGCCTCGAATACGCAACAGCCAAATGCTATTTCACTGTACGTTCATATCCCATTTTGTCCTAAGCTTTGCTATTTCTGTGGTTGTACAACCCAGATCGGAGGTCGGGAAGCACAGATTATCCGTTATGTAGATGCTGTGCTGAAAGAAATTGACATGACAGCACCTCTGTTGGACAAATCGAGAAAAGTAACCCAGATTCACTGGGGCGGTGGTACTCCAAACTCAATTCCGATGGAGCAGATCCGCCGCATCATGGATAAAATCTACGAACATTTCACAATAGCAGAAGGCGCCGAAATTGCGATGGAATGCAGCCCTGCCTATCTGGAATATTCAGATATTGATGCGTTGCACGATATGGGCTTCAACCGCATCAGCATGGGGATTCAGGATTTGCGCTTGGACGTTCTGGAAGCAATAAACCGCGATCCTGCCAAACATCCTGTTCATGAGCTGGTTGCTTACATGAAGCAAAAAGGCATCGAAGGCGTAAACCTAGATTTGGTATACGGCCTGCCCCGCCAGACTGTAGACAGCTTTATTGATACTGTTGATAAAATCATTAACATTGGCCCCGACCGCTTGGTTACGTTCTCGTATGCGCACGTGCCCTGGGTTAAAAAAGGTCAGGTAGTGCTGGAAAAATACGGATTGCCTTCGCCAGAAGATAAAATCCAAATGCTGATCCAGTCGATGGAACTGTTGAATAAACGTGGCTACGAAACCATCGGAATGGATCACTATGCAAAACCATCGGACAGCCTCACGAAAGCGCTTCATACAAAAAAACTGCATCGAAACTTCCAAGGTTATTGTACCCGCGAAACTACTGGTCAGGTGTATGGATTCGGAGCTTCTTCCATCAGTCAGTTGCAAGGTGCATATAGCCAGAATCACAAGGTGACGAAGAAGTATTTAGATGCTATCGAGGCTGGAAATTTTGCAGTCGAACGTGGCTATTCTCTAAATCAGGAAGAACAGGTTCGTCGCGATGTTATCAACGAGGTAATGTGCAACGCCTTCTTAGATTTCGAAGCGATTGCAAACAATTATCAACTGCCAGTTGAGAAGGTGAAAGAGATTGTTCAATTCGCACCAGAGAAAGTCTTCGATTTTGCTCAGGATGGTCTGGTTGAATTAAGTGGCGATACGGTTAAAATCAGTGAAGCTGGTCGTTTGATTGTTCGAAATATTGCTATGGCTTTTGATCCTGCTTTGCAGACTGGTCAGGGGGTTTATTCTAAGACTGTTTAGTGGACGGTGGAATAGTTGTAGTGCAGAATTTGTTAGAAAAATTCCTTGTAAATATGAGATTTACAAGGAATTTCAACATTATGAGTGTGGATATAGAAACGTTGTCATTTTTCATTAGAGCATCTTGAAGTATTTTAAGATGATCATTTTCTCAAAACCTGACGAACCTACAAAAATCTGTTCCAGAAGATTTAATCTACACCAAAATCAATCTTTGTAAATCAAACCATCCTTTCCAACCATTATTATTTCATTCGATTTAAAAGTGAACTCATTTAAAGATGATTCTGTGGCGACTATAATCTTTAATTGATATTCGTTTTCAAAGAACCATTTTTTAAAAGTTATTCTCCCTATATTTCTATATACAAGCGGCAATAATGGATCGAAATAATCTTTTTTTCTGTTATCAAACGAGAACTTTACATGAGAATCTGTATAGACTGGTTCGGGTTTATTTATTGCTCCTAGCACTTCTCTTTCCATCTCTACAAAACAATTAATGTATTGCGCAGCTATCATTCCCTTGTTATGTGCTAATATATCTAACTCAAAAAAGGAACTCTTATTTACTAGCTCAGAATCGCAGCAAGCCCGTAGCTTTATGTCAATATCGGGCTTATTCCCTCTATTGAATATATCTTTAATTTCCCAATCATCCATTGCAATAGATTGAAAATTAAATCTTTTATAGTATTTCTTGTCTTGTGCTTGATGGGCAGTATTTGATTTGGGAATATCAATAACAAAAACACATTCATTCTCTTTGAAATCAATCTGATGAATCTGGACATTAGCAATTCTTGGTGTAATTCTTGAATTGATAACTTGCTCTAACCATTCAGATGAGAATTTTTGAGAGTTTACGTAATCAAAACCTTTAGCCTTCCCTTTATTCTTTCCATCTCGGTGTTCTTCAATACCATAAATTAGTGTTCCTCCATTTGAATTGGCAAATGCAGAAACATCTTTTGATAGTTCATCCTTTTTTCCACCTTTCAATGAATGTTCTAATGACTCCGCTCGTTTGAATTCTAGAGTGTTTGATTCGGTTAAAGCATTATTAATTATCTCCTCTAGTGCTTTTTTTTGTCCAACTCATTGTTACAATATTTTAATCTCTTATGTGCTTTAGGTTAATCTTTTTTCAATTTTTGACCTTAGTTTTTCAAAATCATTCTCAGCCAAAAGCAAAGGATTTAAAGCATTAATATCAGCTACAAAAGCAAGTAAAGTACTGATGTTCTGCTTAGCTTGTCGGATCATATCGAGCTGTTTATGTTCTTGCGGACTTATCATATCAGGAAAATCGGATATATATTCTTGCATTTCCTGCTCTTTGTTTTTCCAGTGAGTAAATAATTCTCGCTTAAAACTGATATCATTAATATTCAACTGCTCAACCCAAATAGGCAAAGCCTGCGTAGCAAAATTCTCAATTTTACCCTGAGAATTCAGATACATTTTATGCAGTTCGTTCATACAATACTCAGAATACAAATACTTCTTACTCAAACCAAGAACAACCAATTTCCCATTTCCTATTTCATCCATGAATTTACTAATCACCCCCTGATAACCCAAGTCCATTTTATCACGCTTCAGACTATAATCCTCCTTAAGTGAATCATAAACTTTGTTTATCGTCTTTTCAATATGCGGATATTCTCCGTTTGCCCAAGCATAAGAGAAGTAAATATGCTGTGCTGGGTTATGCAGAGCTTTGTATTTGTGTTTTTGAATTTCTGTGCCTTCTTGTGAGTGTTTTTCTTTTTGTTCAGTAAGGCTATCTTCTGTTGATTTACTGAAAAAGGCCTGAAAATCGGAAGGTTTAATTTTCTTTTTCTCCCTGTTAAGCATTACAGGTATTTCCTGTTCAAAATTTTCTTTTACCTCTTCTATTTCAACATAATCAACACTATTAACAGAAACATAGGTTTCAATAATGGCTCCCTCAACCATCTTTTCAAATTCATTTCGAATACGGTCAAGAAAATCTTTCGGTGTTTTTCCCAAGACACCAATCTCAATTGTACCACTTAAGCTATTTTGATTTGTTAAGCCTTGAGGAAGCTTTTCAATGTATGCCTGATTACCCTTCCCATCCTCTATTTCAAGAAAATTCCTATTCCTGAAATTATCGTTATCCCCTACCAATTGCCCTAGGCGGGCAATAAAGCGGAACATAACACCTTCATGATAGAATCGATGTCTGTATTGCAGATATAGAGCACCTGTATATT
This sequence comes from Bacteroidales bacterium, assembly GCA_965230435.1. Lineage (GTDB taxonomy): Bacteria > Bacteroidota > Bacteroidia > Bacteroidales > JBDKHP01 > JBDKHP01. The sequence continues at coordinate 968,713 of CBDDLB010000004.1, read as the reverse complement.
TGCTTTTTCTTCTGTTACAATGCTCTCCGCTCATTTCTGGGAGCAATTGGGGCGCAATGTAAGCAGTTTCTTCATTCAAGCGCCCATTCAGTCGAAAGCTCAGTTCAGCAGAAAGCATAAAACTTAAGAACACCTCTTGAGTTTCTTTTGAATGGTCTTTCCATGCTACCGCTGCCAAATCTTTTCTTGTAAATTTACCTTTCCCTAAAAGCTGATGATATGCTTCATTTCTGTCAAAAAGCGTGTAAATGGCCTCAATAGCCCATTGCTGGTTAAGAATAATTTCATCCGAAAGCTCTGAATTATAATAGGCAGTACCAGTATTGTGTAAGAATTCAATTAGAGATTTTTCTGAAGTATTACTAATTTCAGAAATATGTTCTTCCACACAAATTTCTTGATATTCCTGATAAGAGATGATGTTTCGAGTTTCCGCAATTTGCTCAATACGTTTTCTGACAGCATCCCACGGTTTGGGGATCATACGTAAGCAATCTGTCATTTGTGGAACCGTCTTTTTTATCTTCTTGATAAGTTCCTCAATTTCCTCGCCTCCTTTTTTAGAACTCAAACAAATGTAATCGGCTATGTTGTATTCGTTTTTTAACTTTTCTATTTCATCAGGGGCACGTTTATCATTATCCTCCTTTTCCCCTGCCTTATTCTGAACAATGATTATTGGACTTTCAGGCGAAAAACGTTTGATATAGTCTAACCAATAATGCAAACGGAAGTTCTTGTATTTATCGCCCTTTGGGTCGGCATTGGTTTCTTTGTATTCCGAAACAGCATCCCATACCAATAAATACAGGGTTTTATTACGCATAAACAAGCGGTGTGTTCCGTGATAAATATCCTGTCCTCCAAAGTCCCAGATCCTTATATCTAACGGCTTATCTTCGTATTCCAAAGTCCAATTTTCAAGATAGATAGCATGTGTCGACCCTCTTTCCGTATCAAATCCCTTATCTAATAAGCGGTCCGCAACCGAGCTTTTTCCTACGCGTCCATTACCTAACAGCAATATTTTGAATTGTCGATTCTCTGTCTCGCCATACTTCTCTATTGTTCGCCAGTAATCCTGTAAACCTTCTAAACAATTATAGGGATAGTTCCCCTCAAAAACTTCTTTTTCGACATTAGGAATTGGATTGTTATATAACGATAAAAACGAGCCTTTCCAATCTCTAAAACAGCTAATGTCTTGGACTTCGTTGTCCGATAAATCCAAGTCTCTAAGTGAAACCATAGTATGCAGTGGAAAAACATCTTTCAGTCGATTATTTCTCAGGTCTAATTCTATGAGTGTAGCCAAGTTACTCAATGGAGAAACATTCTGTATATCATTGTCTGATAAATTCAATTCTTTGATTTTAAACAAAGTACTCAACGGAGAAATATCCTGTATGCCATTCTCTGACAAGTACAGTTTATTGAGCGAAGTTATGCCACTTAGCGACGAGGTACCTTGTAGTCGATTATTTGTTAGGCTCAAACTTTCTAGTGCACTCAAGGTACCAAGTGAAGAAACATCTTGTAAACCATTGTCTGATAAATCCAGTACTTTGAGTTTAACCAAAGTACTCAACGGAGAAACATCCTGTATGCCATTCCCCGACAAATACAATTTATTGAGCGAAACTATGCCGTTTAGTGACGAGGTATCTTGTAGCCGATTATTCCCTAAACTTAAATCTTCCAGTGTATTCAAGGCTCTAAGTGGAGAAACATCTTGTAGTTCATTGTTCGATAAGTCCAACTCATTGATTTTAATCAAAGTACTTAACGGAGAAACATTATGTAGGCCATTATGCGATAAGTCCGACTTCGTGAGTGAAATCAATGGGCTTAACGGAGAAACATCCTGTAAGCTATTGCCCGACAAGTGCAATTCCTTCAGTGTTACTAAAGTACTGAGCGAAGAAATATCCTGTAGGCCATTGCCAGATAAGTACAAAATATCGAGTGAGAACAAATTACTCAGTGAGGAAATATCTTGTAGGTCATTATGCGATAAATATAATTCTTTGAGAGAGGTCAAGTTTTTCAGTGGAGTGAAATCCTTTAAGGTGTTGCCCGATAATTCCAATTCTTTGAGCGAAACCAAGGTACTGAGTGGAGAAATATCTTGCAGTCGATTACCCGATAAATCCAATTTGTTTAGCGAAACTAAGCTACTTAGAGAAGAGGCATCTTGTAACTGATTACTTCTTAAATCTAATTCTTTCAGCACAATTAAGTTACTCAGTGAAGAAACATCTTGTAAACAGTTGTTCGCTAAATACAATTTACAGAGAGAAACCAAAGTACTCAGGGGAGCAACATTCCGTATGCCGTTGTCAGCTAAATCCAATTTTTCCAGCGAAACCAAGGTGTTCAATTGAGAGACATCCTGTAGGTCGTTATCTGATAAATCTAATTCTTTGAGCGAAACCAAATTCCTTAGAGGAAAAATATTCTGAAGTTGAACATTAGCTAAACATAGTTCCCTAAGCGAACCTAGCGTACTCAACGGAGAAACATCCTGTATGCCATTACCAGCTAAATTCAATTTTTCCAGCGAAACCAAAGCACTAAGTAAAGAGACATCCTTCAACTGATTCTCTGATAAATCTAATTCTTTGAGCGAAACCGAAGCATTCAGGTAGGGAACATCCTGTAGTTGATTACATGCTAAATTCAACTTCTTAAGCACAGTCAAGGAGTTCAATGAACAAATATACCGTAGCTGATTAAATGATAAGTTCAATTCATTAAGCAAAATCAATGCATTCAACGGAGAAATATCCTGAAGCAGATTACATGATAAATCTAACTTATCGAGCAAAACCAAGGTACTCAGTGGTGAAATATCCCATAGCTGATTAAACGACAAATTCAATTCTTTGAGCGAAGTCAAAGCGCCAAGAAAACTACAATCGTGTATATCAGTATAACTCAAACTTAGTCGCTCCAATTTCAGACACGACTCTAACAAACCAGAAGGCAACCTATTAAAATTAACATCAAACAAACTTAATCCTATTAATTGCCGATTTTCACCGAGACTATAATTGCAAGTCCCTTCTTCATAAGAAAATTTATAATGCTCAATCTTATGAGCAGTAAACAACTCCTCCAAAGGCACACAATACATTGTAATCCCTAAAGTCTCCTCAATAACTCGAATGCGCTCTAAATCAGTCATAACATGGTAAATAGTAAAAGAGGCTCTCTGAAGATTTTAGTAGAGGTAATGTATCAAACCACATTGACACTTGAAAATTCAACTCTAACACATTAACAGTCAATAAAGTTAATTGGGGGGCAAAGTAATATCTCTAAATCCTCAGGAGTGTGTTCACTAAAATCTTTAGAGAGCCATAAAAATAGTTGCTAAAAGTAGAAAAAAGCCTATAAGAACTGCTTTCCCCCTCCCAATAACTATGGTTTTTCTTTGAAGAAAGTTTGATATCATTTCCAACAAAACGAAGGAGAGTTGATTGTACTAACTTCCAACATTACTACTGAAGATTGTTATTACCAACATGGATGTTTTAGATAATCAACGGGCAGAGTATGGAAAACCAATTATGTCGACACAATTGGTACAGTAATATGGACTCAATTTCGAAGTACGCAATTTTCAATATCTGATGCAGTTTGCAGAACTTTATCCCAATACTGAAATTGTCGTATCAGTGATACGACAATTGAGTTGGACGATTATTATCACACTATTGTCTTTAAAATAGGATGAAGCCTTTCCCATTGGCTTAATTCCTTGTGCCGAAGCAGAATCAGAATAGATAGAGTTACTTGATATTCAAAAAGATGAGATTATGATGGCTCAATATTGGACTGAGCTTCTCCCAAAAGAACTGCAAGAAAAAAAGCATCAGGCTTTACCAACAAACCTGATGCTCTTCCCGCATTTCACAACCACCTCTCCCCTACTCTATCGTTCAGGAAAAACAATTATGGACGATATCGCGAGTAACGCAAAATTTTCTGATAATCATCATTCAGCATCAACTCCCTTACTGTAACCTCAGGATGATTTTTCATATAAGACCGAACGATCTGCCAACCTGTCCAGATACAGATATGTGGAGGAGAGCTATTTGTAAAAGGTATCGTAAAAGGGCCTTCGCCTGTGAATTTACGGATATCTATAAGCCGAATAACCAATTTTTACGCTATTACGTGCTTGAGGCAACATAGCATCCAAGAAATATATGATATATCTAAAAAACCACAGACTAAAAGTCTGTGCTACATGTAGTGTTAACTTTTAGCCTACGGCTTCACTCTTTGACTTTGACAAAATTCAAATTTCACCAAATTAGAAATTGCTGACCATAAGAACGAGCTGACTTCCTTATAGTAAGGGAAAAGAGAGCCGAAGCCCCCTTTCATCAAACCTAAAATTCCTTCTTGCCAAACGAACTTTCAGCCTTCTTTTTCGATTTACCTTTAACATTCAACGAATAAGCAACACCCACAGTCACAATAGGGCCAGTCCGAGTGTATTCCGTTTCCTGATAAAAAATCTCTGTTCCAGCACTGTTGAATGCACGTGTATCCAGTCCTTTCACATTCGAACTCAAGATATCGAGCACCCTAAGCGAAAAGTTCCAGCCCTTGATTTTTGTAGGAGTATAACTAAACGCTGTGTTGGCCTGATAGAAAATATCGTTCTGCCCCTGAGCGGTTACGGTTGCTGATTTCATATTGAAATCGGTCGTTAGTTTCAGTTGCTTCGAAAGCATAAAAGCTGCATTTCCTTTCAAGCTCCAGTTGGTGCTGGTGTTGTCTTCCCTATAGCCAAAGATATCGCCCTCGACGTGGTAGTTGTAAAGAGAACCGCCAATGAAGAATTTTGCGAAACTACCAGCCTCAAGGTTAGCATTTAGCTCAACACCTAATGCTCTTGAATCGCCAGAATTGGTGTAGCTTCTTATCAGAACAGTTTCTACATCGTAAATGGTGTTTACCCTAAAGATTGCGTTGTTCACACCACGGTAAAAACCAGTAAGGCCGACTTTCTGTTTGCCAAATGTCTTTTCGTAATTAAGCTCTACATTGGTGATGTATTCAGGTTTAAGCGCAGGATCACCAACTACATAAACCTCCAAATGGCGGCGGTATAAGAACGGAGCCATGTTTTTGATAGGCGGACGGCTGATTCTACGGCTACCAGCAAGGCTCAGCTTATTAGTTGAATTGATCGGGTAGCTCAAATGTAGAGTAGGAAACCAGTCCAATTGCTGAACTTCGTATCTGGATTTCTTTTCACGTGAGAAAATGGTGAAATAATCAGGGTTTTCGATATCCATTTTTTGGTCGGTATATTCCAAGCGGAGTCCGGCCATGTACTTAAGTTTACCGAAACTGCCTGAATAATCAATATATCCAGCGCCAATGCCACGCGTTAGGTCGATGCCATTATCGAAGCCGTTGTATTCACCACCATCTTCAACTGGAACTTCGAAGTCGAAATTTCCTTCTATTTGGAAGAACTGAGGCTGAATTCCCACGCCCAACGTATTTCCATTGTCAAATTCCTTTGAGTAATCCAATGAAAAGCGATAACCATCCAAAGGGGTTTCGTCAGTCTGGTTGAAGTGCAATGTTACTTCTTGAGCTTGATCTGTTGCTAGGTCGTAATTGTAGTTCAGGTTGTCGAGTTCGCGGCTTAGGTTTGAGTGTTCGTAAAGAAACGATGCTTTGATCTCGCTATTATTTGCAAACTTATGCGAGAAATCGACATTGGCGTTGTGGAATTCACCGTAGCGGTTGTCTGTGTTGGGGTTGTAAATCCATTCGTCGTCGCGGTCTACACCAGCAATTGGGTTCTTGTCTTTGTCGCCGTAGAAATTGTTGTACACATAAAATGCCGATCGGCCTTCTGTTCGGTTGCCATAAAAATACGAAGCTGATAGTTGTGTAGCGGCTGAGATACGGTAATCTAATCCTGCATTGGCCGAGTAATATTCGTACCATTCTGGGCGTTCGCCTGCGGCTACCATGTGCTTATATGCATTTTTGTCTTCGTCCCAAACCCGGGCGTCGCCTGTGCGTTTTCCGTTTACATTTTTGTAGCTATATGTTAATCCTGCATGCAAGTTCAGTTTTTCCGTTCCATACATTAGGTTGAGGCCTCCGTTGTAGCGTTCGTCCAGCATTTTATAGTTGCTGTACCTGTCTGTTTTGTGTCCCCAAGGAGCATCGCCAAACATGCCGTTTGCAGACATCGAAAAACCTTTTACGCCATTTGTTTTTGTGGTGATGTTGATAATGCCTCCTTTTCCCTGAGCATCGTATTTTGCTGTTGGTACAGTGATTACTTCAATGTTCTGAATGGCATCGCTAGAGATTTGAGCCAGCAACATGGAAGGTTCCATTTGGGTAGGTTTGCCATTTAGATAGACTATGAAATCGTTCGTTCCACGTACGGCCACTTCTCCGTCGGGCGAAACCGAAACTGAAGGCAGTTTATTAAGCACGTCGACAGCAGTTCCGCCTTTTGCGGTTTCGAAATCTGTAGCACGGTAAGTCTTTCTGTCAATTTTAGTGCTTACGGTCTGTGCCATTGCTTTCACTTGAACCTCTTTCAGGGCAACGCTTGATGGTGATATTTTTACCACCCCGACATCGACTTTTGCTTGTCCTTTGGCAAGCACTACGTTTTTAATTGTATCTGGAGTGTAGCCCATAAAGGAAACTACTAATGTGAATTTGCCTTGGCTAACATTCCCAATTTTGAACTTCCCCTGATCGTTGGAAATAGCACCATTTACAAGTTTCCCGTTGTTTTCTAAGAGTGAAACCGTAGCGAAAGGAATTTCATCGCCCGATGTTGCATCAATGATTCCGCCTTCTATGCTGCCTGTTTTTTGTGCGAGCGCAGTATTTAAGAGCGTGAATACTAAAATTAGAAGTGTAAATATTTTATGTTTTATCATCTGTAATGAATATTATGGATTTTCAGATCTACAATATTACATTAGAAAAACTTAGCATTTAGGGGTTGATTTGCTCAAAAATGATGTTCAGACCTGTCAAAACCAGCAAACAGTAAGAGTCACAAAATGGCAATACGGAGAATAATTCTGATTAACGCAAGCTCTTAATTTTGAATAATAACCGCCTTTGTTGCTTTTTATGGACATTATAAATTCAAACAGAAATTTCATTTAGCCTCAAAAGATTGTACTTAAAGAGGGTAAGAATCACTTACTTTGCCGAGAGGAAAATATGCACTTGAATATCATTCAAAATGGAAGAGCAAGACAGCAGGATGAATATCGAAGAAGAAGAGCCAATACTTCTTCAACTCAATAAAGATCAGGTCAACCAAGTAAAAGAGATCGAAATTGAAGAACCGGCCATAGAGCTAAGTGTCGAACAGGTAAACTCGGTGGCCAAACAGCTTCATCTTAACGATAAGATTCAACTTTTTGCAGCTTTGTTTGAAGATGTGAATGGGTTTGTGGATATGTCTTATTTCAGAAAAAAAGAAATCAAGCATGAACTTGATCCTGAACTGGCTGAAGAATTAGACCGTCGTCATCAAAACTATTTGGAAAACCCAGACGATGCAATTACAGCCGAAGAGTTTGAAAAAAGAATGGAGGACAAATATGGATTTTAAGGTTTTACTTTGGCCTGAAGCAGAAACTGATTTGGATAATGCATTTGAATGGTATGAGAATCAGTGTAAAGGTTTAGGAAAAAGAATGTACATGAGCTATAAGGAAGTTCGGGAATTCTTGAAACAAAACCCAAAGATGTTTCCTCACCACAATGACTTGTACCGTAAAGCTTCAACAAGAGGTTTTCCGTTCGGGATTTTCTATGCCCTGAACGAAGCCCGAGAAGAGGTGGTAATTGCAGCAGTTTGGCACAATAGCAGAAGTCCAGAAAAACTTGAAAAACGTTTGAGTTTGAAATAAAGGTTGTGAGGCTTTTTAATATTGAAACTCATTCTTGAGAACAAGAGTATAAAGAAAATTGACACATATAAATTAGACATCTACAAAATAAGGCAACAGAATGAACCTAGAAGAACTAGAACCCATCCTTTTTCAACTAACTAAAGAGCAGGCCGACCAAGTAAAAGAGATCGAAATTGACGAACCGATTATTGCATTTAGTTTTGAGCAAGTAAATTCGTTAACCAAACAGCTTAATCTTAATGATAAAATACAGCTTTTTACAGCTCTATTTAAGGATGTAAATGAGTTTGTAGATCTATCGAGCCTAGCAGAACAAAAACCGAAAAACAAGCTTGATTCAAAGCTGCCAGAGGAAATAGACTATCATCAAAACTATTTGGAAGGTTCGGGTGACGTAATGGCTTCTGAAGAACTTACAGACGAACTGATGGAAAAATACGGCTTTTAAGATAGCGTTTCTATAAAAACAGTTTAGTAACTCTAGCTAAACTTGTGATAGGCTTGCTGTTTTAGATAAACATCAGGCCTATCAATACCTCTCTCAAAAAAATAAAACTTCCTCATTACCTTTACATACAATCAAGCTGATAAAACCATTCCTCAGCGTTTGTTAGATACGCACGCAGCACTATTCATTATGGCATGCACTGCTCTGTTTTTCAACATTATGTCTTCCCCAAATTGATGATTCTATAAACACTGCCGCCTATTCCCCAAAAGAAATAAACAAAAAAGTGAAAGGCTTTTACTTTTGAAACGAACTAAGCTTTCTTATTTTTAATAAAAGTCTTTGACCGACTACACTCTCAAACAACAACGATGCAAGGAATTCTAATAGTAAATATGGGCGGTCCACAATCGCTCGCAGGAATGAAGCAGTTTCTATGGAAAATGTTCACCGACAAGCATATCTTACCATTCCCCAAAGTTTTTCGATATCTTTTGGCCACCATCATTACCAATGTCCGTTACAAAAAATCGTGGGCAAAGTACAAACTGATAGGCGGTACACCATTGATGAAATCGACCGATAGAATTGCAGAAATGCTTCAGCAGCGCTTGCCTAATTACAAAGTTAAAGTAGCCTATTCATACAACAACCCATTGATTCAAGAGCAGATAGAAACTTTTGCAAAAGAAGGTGTGAGTGAGATCAAAGTAGTTTCATTATATCCACACTACAGCATTACAACTCTACAAAGTGTTCGTGACGATTCGGAAGCAACAGCAAAGGAATTCAACATAAAAACAGAGATTGCCCTTCCATACTTCTCAGATCCTGCCTACATCCGTTTCTGGACAAAAGAAATAGAGCAGCATGTAAAAAAGGAAGGTTACGAAAAACCTTTGTTGGTTTTCAGTGGGCATTCCATACCCAATACCTTCTTGGAAAAAGGCGACTGTTATCCCAAAGAAATTGCCGAATCAGCACGTTTAATAGCAGAAGAACTAGGAATGGAACATACGGTTTCGTATCAGTCTCAGATCGGAAAAAAGTGGCTTGGTCCAGTAACCGAAGATGTAATTGAAGACCTAGCCAAACAAGGCCGTGAAGAAGTTGTACTTATCCCAATTAGTTTTGTGAACGAAAACCTCGAAACCCTTTACGACATGGACGAGGTAATTATCCCGACAGCAAAAAAAGGACTGGGTATGAAAAAGATTTCCCGCGTAAATGTTCCCGACGGTGACGAAGACTTTGTAACAGCTCTCCAAAACTGTATAGAAAACGATAGTTTCTACAACGGCAAAAAGAGTTGTCAGCTTTGTGGTAAACGCTTTGCGTAATACAAATTCGTGTTGATTTTACTCGAATAGCAGCAATTTATAATTTGGTGAAATTTAAATAGAATTTGGTCAAAATTAAGGAGTGAAGCCGCAGGCTGAAAGCCTACGCTATATGTAGCACAGGTTTTTAGCCTGTAGCTTTTTAAACGTATTAGTCCAAATTAGAAATTGATGCCCGAATAGTTTTACAAAGTAAAACAAACTCAGTGTACTCTTCACCGAGAGAAAACTCAGTGAAACTCTGAGAAAATCCTCCGTGCAACTCTGTGGTTATTTTTCCAGTAATACAGCATAAAAAAACACACTATCCAATGGACAGTGTGTTTTGTAATTAACGGAAATTTATAACCGCTAAATATCCTTTATACCTTTAACATCAGACTGAAGTTCTTGTCTGATCAAAAGGAAGATCAATCCAACAAGAAGCAGCCCAACAATAACAGAACTGATCATAGCTAAAGTATTACCAGTCTTTAAAGATTGCGGCTCGAATCTCCACTCGATTTTGTGCTTACCTTCTGGAATCCTTAATGCTCGTAGAACATAATTTGCTCGCAGATAATCCGCCTTCGTGCCGTCGATATAAGCATTCCAGCCACGATTATAATACACCTCCGAGAATACAGCCAACTGGTCGTTCTTGTTGTCCGTTTCGTAGTGAAGATAATCAGGTCTGTATTCTTTAAGTGTTATCTTTCCTGTGTCCTTAGCAAAGAATTCATATTCTTTCAAACCTTCCAACTGAGTTTTGAAACGCTTGTCTACAATTGCTTTTTTCTCTGGGTTAAACGTATCCAGTGCGCTCATTTCTGCATTAGCATCTTCAACAAACTCAACCTCGTTCACAAACCAAGCATGCCCAAGAGCATCGAAATTGATGTTCGCAACAGGCTGTCCCGATTTCTTATCGAAAGTGATAATATACTTTGTGTTCAGCATATTGATCACGTTGGCGTTATTACGGCTCAGCTGGCGGTCGATCAAGTCTTGATAACGGCTCAATTTAGCTCCGTGATAACCACCAATTGATTTGTGGTAGTACGATGTGTAAGCATCGCTCCATGGATTGCGCGTTAGGTTCAAAACACGATAGTTCGGGTCGGTATCTTTCAAGATAAACTGATCGACATCCGTTTGAACGAACTGGGCTTTAGCCGTTGTAGCCTTAACAAACTGCGATTCGTTTACGTAGCGTTTTGCAATAGGCCAGAAGTCAATAAACATAAGTAAGATAAGGATAATACCAAAAGCCTGTTTTTTTACCTTATCGTCGATAAGCAACCAAGCCAATCCAAACGATAGTACAGAAAAAATAAGCGAACGGACAGCATCTAGACGAAGCCAGCTTTCACGGTCGGAATAAATAGCCTTCATCAGCCAATCTGGGAAATTTGGTGGATCATTAACCGACTTAAAATCGAAAAAGACCCCAGGAATAAGGGCAAATATCAAACTGAAACCACCTACAATTGCAAAAGAGATAATCGCATAGCGCTTTAGGTCGTCTTTATTGCGTTTACCATCGTAAACTGCCTTTATGGCTAAGATAGCAAGAAGTACCATCAGAACATTAGCTATCACAAGCGCCATAGAAACCGTTCGGAACTTGTTGTACATTGGTACATAGTAGAAGAAAATATTCGTGAATGTCTCCCAGTTCCGTCCCCAGGCAAGAAATATAGAAAGCAGTGTTGCTGCAAAAATCCACCATCGGTAACGGTTCTCCACAATGAACATTCCCAGCACAAAGAAAAAGATAATAACAGCCCCAAAATACACAGGTGCTTCCGTAAAAGGCATATCTCCCCAGTAAGCAACCCTACTGGCAATCTGTTTTGCCTGCCTTGGGTCTACATTTCCTTTGCGTGTCAGTACCTTATATGTTTCCGAATCTTCATCGAAACCTTTAGAGGAGCTACCTCCCATAAAATCAGGAATCAGGATGGTAGCCGTTTCACCAATACCGTAAGACCATGCCAAAGCATACCCTTTATCAAGACCACCGGTATTTTCTGTTTTTTTCACAAGGTCAGAACCTCCACGGATCGACTCCTTGCCATATTCATAAGTTGTCCATATCGTAGTGATGTTTGGCAAAAGACCAAGAATACCAACAATACCAATAATTGCTGTAGCCTTTGCAAACACAGCCCATGTTTTGTGCATTGCAGCAAGCACAAGCTCCGATATAAAAAGTATAAACATCGTGATTGCCAGATAATAAGCAATCTGTGGATGGTTCGACGAAATCTCAAGCCCGATACCCAACAACGCAAGCAATGTACCCGCCAGGAACTTACCACGGTAAGTCAATATCATTCCAGCAAGCGCCGGCGCCATAAAAGCAATTGCATACGCCTTGGTAATGTGTCCTGCCCCGATAATGACAATGTTATACGATGCAAACGCAAAAGCCACCGATCCGGCCAAGCTCAGCAACGTGTCCGCCTTCAAACTTTTCAACAAAACAAAAAAACCGAGCATGTACAGAAATATCAAAGCAACGGTACTAAAAGGAAGACCCAACCGAAGAAAACGGTTCAAATAAAGAAAAATGGAATAAGAGGTCCCTCCTTTAATCTGGTAGGCAGGCATTCCTCCGAACATCGAGTTCGTCCAATGAGCATCCTCTCCAGTAGCTTCTTTATGTTTTACAAGTTCATTAGCCATCGCTTTGGCATGGATGTCATCCATCTGAGGCAGGGTTTTTCCCGAAAGCAGAGGGCTAAAATACAGAAAGCCGATCACGATAAAACCGAGCAGTATCGCCAGGTAATACCAGTTCTTCTCAAAAAAAGTTCTTACGTTCATCATCATTGTGCTTCTCGATCAGGGTGCTGTCCTCGACACAATTTCGTTGTCTCAACTCACCCGAATCATCTGTTGTGCAATAAACTATCGTTTGGCTAGCAAATGTAATTTAATTTGTGTGCACCGAAAGTATAAAAGTCCTTACGCTTAAAAAAATAAGTCTCACAAACTTAACAGGAAGAGCACTTCTAGAGGGCAACAAAAAATTTTATTTTCTTGGAGCAGAACTGTATTTCAAATGCTTACGTACACTGTACCTTACGCCACAAGTCCTCTCCCTGTGCACCGTTCAGCATGCAGTGCCTCACTGGCATCCGTAGCTGTGGGCTTTCCGTTGGAGTTACAACTAGATTAACAACAGTATCCCGTTCCACAACAAGTCAATAGTTGCGGTTCAATCCACTAACAACCATATTAAACCGAAATTATTATTCACATTTCACTTATTTCTTCTTCTCTTCCTCTTTCTCCTCCTTTTTCTTCTTGTATTTTTCTTCTTCTGGATAGAATTCATGATAAGGATCAGTCTCTATCGGATCGTCTTTCTCCTGGAAATCGTCATACTTAAATTCCATACGCTGGAACAGGCCATGCTGCATGGACCGTTTTCTACGGAAAGTAAATTTGTACGAAACATCAAGCATCGGAAGAACAGTGAATTTTTTCTCGCCTGGGAAGTCGCCATATTGCATTGTGTATCCTGCTGCCAAAGTCCATCTATCTGTCCACGGAATTACAAGCAGACCTTTGTGCGACACATTCCAGCTATCGAACCAGTTTATGTTTTCAAAGTTAATGTCCACAGAATAGTTAATAAACTCCGTGAAATTTCCTTCAAGATCTGCACCGGTATACCACATAAATTTTCCGTAATACGGCTGCGTAGGGTGATAAACAAATGGGTCTTCTATTGGTGGCATATCCACCTCTTCAGCCGAACCAATGGAAAACTTAACCCCCAACTTCAGTGTGAGCAACAGGTCTGGCAACGTACACGATGTTTTTGATTTCAGGAACTTACTCGCCAGCACCTCATGATAACTCGGCAAAAGAAAAGGTACCTTTGCAGTATCCGGAAGCACATGATAATTCTCATTGCCAGAAAGCTTCCTGAGCGCCCTCGTCGGATGGTAAATTCCATGTTTGGTAGAAAAGAACCATTGGTTTTCGGTGGTGTACCAACGCTGTTTCACCGCAATGTTCGGAGCATAAATATTCAGGAGCGGATAAGTGGACAGCTCCGTCTTTTTGAGCAGTCCATACCGCAAAGGCTGAAAAACTCCTTTATCGAACCAGCCTTGGGGCAAAGTAAGCGCAGTTCCAACCCGCCAAAGCGGACGCTGAGCACTAGCTACTAGAGTTATAAATATGAGTATAAATAAAATGTAGAACTTCCGCATAGCCATAACTTTTATTAGAATAAGTGAAGATGAAAAAAACAACTCCAACGTTGCATTCTGATTTCTAAATTCTCTCGAACGAGAATTACGCTTCGGCTAAGAAAACGAAATGCACCTTGGATTCGTTTATTTTCTCAGACTCACAAAGCAAGGTTAATCAAAAATAAGTCCCTTCTAGGTTTTCAACTAGAAACTAAAGTAGGTCTTGGAAGTCTTCTGATAACGAAAATGGAAATTAGTTTATTTTACGGATGACTCTAGCATTAGTGCCACATTGCTCTGTAATCATCAATTATGTCGATCACTTGCCTATCCTATTCAGTGCTTCGAATTCGCTTATTAGCCCCAATTGCACCAGAAGATCCAAACCGCTCACGGCCTCGGTTCTGATTTTAGTCTTTTCGATTCGTTTATCAATCAGTTCGATCAGTTTTTCATCTGGGATTACATCGTTCTCCAAACAATAACTCTTCAAACATTCCACACATTCAATAAACTCGGTCTTGCTTTTACTCTTAAGAGATTTCGAACATAGTTCTATAAACTCAGGAACATCGAAGTACGAGGACAAGCTTTTTAAAATCATCAGGGAATAGCCTCTACGTTTCCCGCCAAAAGCATCCCTGCTTTGTTTTATTTCGTATATCTCGTGTGCAAACGTTATTAAAAGTTCAGCGATCTTTGCTTCTTTAGAACTAGTGCCTCTTTGAAAACGGACTTCCTTATTCTCCCATATTAAGTGAGGTGAATAGAAAATAATTTTTAGAAGTTCATTCTGTAGTATCTGATGGGATTCTTTTCTGGTTGTCGCTATTCTTTTATAAGTCTCTAGAATTGGTTGTAGATCTTCGTCTCCAAAATTCTCTTTTTTAATTTCGGGTGCTAATGAAAAAATTAGCCTAGAAGCTTCATTCCTTTCCTGTTGATCTTTCGGCTCTTCGTATGCCCTAATTATCGCGCTGCATATTTCTTTTGTACTCATATCTCTTTATTTTATACTGGCTAAGTAATCACTGAAAAATGGAATCTTAAAATGTTTTGTGGGGTAAAATAACCAGAGGTTAGCCTTCTGCTTTAATATTTTGTATTCGAGGCTTCTGTATTTTCTCAAGTACTTGTTTATCAGATATTTTAGGCGTGATGTTTAGCTGTACTATGAACACTCTGGGTATCATGGTAAGGGAATAGGCAGAAACTCAGCACAGCCATTAAATAATATTGAAAGAATGATTACACAAATAAGCTTTACTGGAGGAGCAAGAATTGGAATGGCGAACGCAACATGGCCATTTGCAAGCTTAAAAGTCACAAAAGACAGACTTGATTTAAATGCAACGATTATCGGAAATTTGGTTTTTAGACCTGAAGATATTATTTCTATTGAACCATACTCAGAAATGATGAGTAGTGGTCTAAAAATTAATCATCGTGTTCCAACATATAAGGATAAAGTGATTTTTTGGACTTTTAAGAATCCAAACGAGATAATTCGGCAGATTCAGCAGATTGGATTTTTAGATAATACATCAACTGATTCTAATGGGATGCCTTTAGGTAATGGGGTGATAAGTGCATTGGGATTAGTTTTTCTGACATGTCTATTGATGCTAACTTCAAAAGGATTCAGGAGTTTCGTACTTAAAGAAGGGAGAGAACTTCAGGATATCAGTAAATTCTTATATTTCGCCATGTTTGTTTGTGGATTTATGATGTTCGCATTTTTGATGGTGATAAATTTTTAATGAATTGACAAATAGGCAATTGTGCTCTGTTGATATATGTAATTCATAAGGGTTTCAGAGGTCTTTAAGCGCTTCCGCCCGCATCAATTTGGGTGTGTAATTTGATAGGTCTGAACTCATAAATCATATACTAACCGTTAGATATAATTGTCTGAAAATTGAAAATAAACGATAAATGAATAGAAATAAAACATATGTAAATGAATCTATTCTGGAAAGAATGGAAACATTAATCTCTGAAGGTGAAAGGCTCTGGGAAGAGTTTAAATCAAACAAAGATGGAATTATTACGGACATTGTTTCTTTCACAAAATGGTCAACAAGTTGCTTAAATATATTAGATAAACTATCAATATCAACAAATCGGTTTGTAAAACAATTTGAGATTTGGGTTGAAGGCGGACCTGAAAAGAAAATGAACATAGGAGCTGCACTCGGAGTCCTTAAATCTGCCAAAGATGAATATTGGATTGGATTAGCAGTAGACTATCATTTATCAGTTTCTGCAACTGTTTTCAGTGGACTACTTGATGAAGCAGATTACTTAGTTCGGAAAAAATATCTTAGGGCAGCAGCAATAATTTCTGGAGCTGCGCTTGAAGAAGGATTAAAAAGCAGAGCAAGATCCGAATCAATTGAGATCGGACAAAAAGAAACATTAAACCCATTGATTCAGAAATTAAAAGCACCAGAGGTTGGGATTTTGACAGCCTTTGAGGCTAAGGAATTAGAAGTGATAGCAAAAATGCGGAATGATGCAGCGCATGGAGGAGAATTTAATTATTCTAAAAAACAAGTTGAGGAAGTCTTAACCAAAATAGAATATACTCTGAACAGATTACTCAGAACAAAATAAAAGTACTTAAATCTGGATTATTTGCCATTCATATTTCTCCATTGCATTAATGATCACGAGGAAAACCTCTGTTTTCAGCTTATACAATAGTGACATTCTCTTTCGTCTGCTAACGAGAGATTACAAGATTCAAAAAGCTAGACATTTTAAATGAAAAACAAGAAACTCCAAATCAGAAATAGTACTGCCGAATTTTTAGTTTTCACCAAACAGAGCAAAACATCAACAATAGAGGTTCGCTACGAAGATGAAACCATTTGGTTGAGTCAGAAACTTATGGCAGAATTATTTGATGTCAGTGTACCTACTATAAATGAGCACTTAAAGAATGTATTTGGAAGTGGAGAACTTGATGAAAGCTCAGTTATTCGGAAATTCCGAATAACTGCATCTGATGGAAAAAATTACAATACAAAGTATTACAACCTTGACGCTATTATTTCGGTAGGTTACAGGGTAAACAGCACAAGAGCTACGCAGTTCAGGCAATGGGCAACGCAAGTTTTGAAAGAATATGCCATTAAAGGCTATGTGCTTGACCGCAAGAGAATGGAAAACGGAACGTTCTTAGATGAAGACTACTTTGAACATCTACTCGAAGAAATTCGTGAAATTAGGTTGAGTGAAAGGCGTTTTTACCAGAAAGTAACAGACATTTATGCAACAAGTGTAGATTACAACAAAGATGCCCCAACAACCCGATCTTTCTTTGCAAAAGTTCAGAACAAATTACATTATGCAATTCACCAACATACAGAGCCGAGCTTATTGTAAAAAGAGCAGATAGTGAAAAGAAACACGTTGGATTTGACACTTAACCATACTTTTTTTCTTGATACCTACCTATTTAATTTGCCTTAGCCTAACGGCTATGGGAAACAAGGGGGCACAAAAAATGTTGGATGCAAGAGCTATAAAAAAGAACGAAGATTGGGACCAATACATGCAATACTTTATCGATAGAAATCAGCATGAATTATATGTTCATGCTGCTTAATACAGCCAATTTGTTATACATTCAAATTAATAAGCTACCTTTCAATTACCCAAAAGAATTAAAAGCCCCAAACTACACACCAAGTTATGGAGAAACTAATAATTGATAAATCAATAGTACAAAAAGGACATTTTCTCTGTACAACATTAGACAAAGAAGAGGAGGTATTTAAGGTTTATGGATATATGTTAGAAAACAAAGAAGAAACAAATACACATTTCATAAAGATCAACAACTGGATAGATGAATACATAAATGAGCCAAACGAAAAAACTGATTTCTATTTCCAATTTCTCTACATTAACACGATGGGAATAAAGAAAATCCATGAACTTATCAGAAGAATACGTATCGTTCCTAATATCAATTTTTACCTAATTCACGACCCTGATGATGAAGACCGAGAAGAAATGGTAAGTGAGATCTCAAGTCATCTTGATGTTAATATCACATCGAAAAAAGTTTCTTTAGATTATCAAACGATGTTTTCTGAAAAACCGTATTACATTTGATTTGATGAATTTTAAGTGAAATGCAAGAACCAGAATTACCTCAACGCTATCTTGAGCTAGTGATTCAACTCTCCCAAAGCTCATAAATTGAAAAAATAAAAGCAGGAAAAAAGGAAGCTCAAAAACTTCCCCTTTAATCAAAATTCTCCTATAACTCAATAGGCAACCGCTCCACCCGCTGAAAATGATCTGGAAGTTTAACTGACTGAATTTCCTCCAAAGCCGTCTTCAGCTCGAATTTATCCTGAATTTCGCTATAGAACCATTTTCGCTCATTAAGATACTCGCCAAGATATTCCTGTTCTGTTTGCCCAGGAGTAGGAATAAGGCAAGCTTTCTTCCCTAATGCAATCAAATCCATAATGCTCGAATAACCAGCACGGCAGACTACAGTTTCGGCCTGCGAATACAACGAGGCCAGCGGTTTTGCTGTCAGGAAGTTGATCTTTTTGAAGTTCTCGTTTATCTGCTCTTCTTTAATTTCATCGGAAGGTAAGCCTTGTACCAAAACACATTTCTTTCCACTCTCTAGCATTTGTTGGGTCAGTTTTTCTTCCAACAAGGTACGTTGAGGTTCTGGACCAGAAAGTACTGCTACTATTTCAGCTTTAAGACTAGGATCTTCTTCTGGTGTTGTTTTGTAGAAGCGGGACAAGTTTCCTAAGTACGTAACAGGCACGGGAAGTTTATATTTCTGGGTAAGCTTTCCACTTAACTGTCCGCCTTCGTAATCTGGAATCCATACCTCGTCATATTTTCGGATGAACCACTTGTTCATTGCAAAAATCATCCTTTCCAGAATCGGATTTTCATTCGGCACCTGAATGGCCACCTGATGCGTCATGAAAACTGTTTTAATTCCCCTGTGGTAAAGTCCAAAACGGTTATCGGATATCACCACATCTATTTTCTTTTCTGCAACAATCTTTTTCAGTGCCCGATGTTCTTCCCAAATTTTCGAAAGAATCTTAGGTGCCTGCATTGCTATACTCCACGCGAAGCTACTCGCCTTTTTGGTGTAATGCACCTGATAACTACCCAAACGCACCCATTCCAGTTCAGGAAATTCTTTCCGCAAAAAAGCCAATGGAAGCTGGTCTGCTGCAATAATAACTTCATGCCCATCTTCATTCAACTGTCTGATAATGGGAACTAGACGACTCGCGTGCCCTAAACCCCAATCGAGGGGGCTAACTAAAACTCTCTTCATAATAAGTAGTCTTACAAAAGTAATTCGGCATTTTGGGTATGTCACTAAGCTGAATATCAAAACGATAATTTTCGTATTGAATAGCTCTTTGTGCTTGCATAAGCGTTTCTACAGACAGTATTGCTTTCAGAACCTCCCAAAACCCCAAAAGGCCGTGTGAATACTGATTAAAATGAGGTTGCAGTCTACTGAAAATCTGTTCTGTACGGGTTTAACCTAAAATTGATCAAAATCAACATTTCAAAGAAGCAAATTCAGCTACATTTGCCGCGCGAAATCAAGGTTAATATTGCTTTAAGGAATTGCTATGGAATCTTTCATTTTCAAAGAGAAATTCTTCGAAAAAGGATGGTTAAGGCTATATGGATTCATATTGCTGGGCACTTTTTCGATGTCGTTGGGCTATGCATTGTTCATCAGCCCCTATAAAATTGTCCCCGGTGGCATTTATGGTATTGCCATTATGCTACACCATACTCTCGACCTACCCATGGGACTCACAGCGCTGGCATTTAACATTCCGCTAACAATAGTCGGAGTCCGCTTGCTAGGGCCCCGCTTCGGTATTAAAACAGTTTTGGGTTTTGTACTTACGGCGATTTTCATCGACCTGATCAACTACTTCACTCAAGGAGCCAAGCTTGTCGAAGGCGATGCCCTTCTTTCGGCAGTTTTCGGAGGTGTGCTAGTAGGGGTCGGGGTCGGTTTTATTTTCAAGGCTAAGGCCACAGTCGGCGGAAGCGATGTTATTGCGATGATTCTAAGTAAGTACACCCACTGGCCATTGTCTCAGTTGATGGTAATTGTGGATTCTTCCATTGTTTTGCTCGGGCTGTTCGTTTTTCAGGACTGGAAAATACCGCTCTATTCGTGGCTTGTTATCTTCATTATGGGAAAAGCAATCGATGTGGTGATACAAGGTATCAACTACGACAAATCCCTTTTTATCGTTTCTGATAAATGCGATGAGATCCGTGAAAAACTTATCGGTGAAATGCGCCGCGGTGGAACAATTTTACGCGCCACAGGTATGTTCAACATGGAAGAGAGGAATGTTATTTTCACCAACGTAAACCGCCGCGAGGTGCAAATGTTGAAAGACTACATCAAATTCATCGACCCAGATGCTTTCATCACTGTAATCAATGCCAACGAAATCTTTGGGCAAGGCTTCAAGTCGTTGAATGATAGTGACTGATCTTGCTTTTGGCTTTTCGAAAACAAAACTTTCCAAAAGTTCTTTTCACTAAAAACGAGAACTTTTGGGAAGTTCACTAACCGACTTCTTGCAAATATGGACGAGCTTAGAAGTTCGAATAACAACCAATCTGTATATTTCTTGCCTATCAAAAACAACTTTTTAATATTTTAACGTTCTAATTTCAGTATTTCAACACACAAAGAGTAACAAAATCGGTACGATCCCCATTTTATTCAATATAAATCATTAATTTAGCTAATTAGGAGCTATACATTGGGGCATTGTGCTCTTAAAGCAGGTGTGCTATATATAATTTTCTTTTAGGTTTTTCAATGCGCTGGAAATTAGTGCAATGCTTTTCCTAAGTAAGCAGTCAGTCGTAATGTTGTAGATTTATTCTGCAACTAAGTAGCTGATTGAATGAACGAAAAAAATCAACAGAAATAGGTTCATTACCTTAAAATAGCGCAGCACGCTTAAAATTGGACGAAAAGGGATCTTGCATATGTCTTATAACGACGTTTTCATTTCTTACGGGAGGAAAGAAAGCAAAAATTTCGCTAGAAAATTGCACGATCGTCTGGTCTCCGATGGGCTGAAGGTATGGTTCGACCAAGAAGACATACCGTTGGGTGTCGATTTTCAGGATCAGATTGATGATGGCATTACCAATGCGCACAACTTCATTTTCATTATAGCCCCTCATGCCATTGATTCTGCATATTGTGCAAAAGAAATAGAACTCGCGCATTCTTATAACAAGCGCATGATCCCGTTATTGCACGTCCCCCCTACCTCTGCCGAACAGGAAGAGAAAATCCACCCCGCTATTCGACGGATCAACTGGACGCCATTTCAAGAAGAAGATAAATTCGAAGAAAACTATCATGGGCTTCTGAATGTTCTAAAAACGCATGAGGGATACGTCTATAAGCACACCCTTCTTCTAGACAAAGCCTTGCGCTGGAAAAAAAGTAATTTCGAAAGTACTTTACTGCTTGTTGGTGACGAACGCAACGAGGCGGAGGACTGGCTAAAGCACGATTTTGCAAATGAACTTCCTCCTTGCCACCCAATCGACCTGCAATGCACTTTTATTGCAGAAAGCAAGAAGAATGCATTCAATCTGCACACCGATGTTTTTTTAAGCCAATCGGCTAAAGACAAAGATAAATCCGAGCAAGTACGTCTTATGCTACAGCGAAGGGGCTGGACAGTTTGGTGGGCTCACTACGATCTAAAAGCTGGGATGAAAGAGTACACCCAGATACGAATGGGAATTGAGCAGGCCGATAATTATGTACTGCTGCTCTCACCAGAAGCGTTAGAGAACGATGATAGAATTGCAGAGGTTGAATATGCTGCCAACCTAAACAAACGTATTGTACTGATTGTTACTGAAGAAATCGAGAAGAAAAAGCTTCCAAATTCCCTACAGGGAGAAACTCTTATTAAGTGGCAAAATGACAACAATTTAGATGAATTTTTAGCAGAGATTTCTAACGACAAAGATTATCTGACACAACATACGAACATTCTTACTGCTGCTCTTAAGTGGGAACGCCAGAACTATAACCAGAGTATTTTATTTCGCGGGTTCAATTTACAGGAGGCCGAAAACTGGCTGAGAATAGCTGAGAAACGACGGCGCCAACAACCTACCGACCTTCAATTGGACTTTTTAAAAGAAAGTTCACAAAAAGGAGATAGCCTCCCAAGCGAAGTATTTATTTCTTATTCTAGGGCAGATGCTGATTTTGCTCGCCATTTGAATTCAGAACTTCAGATTCACGGAAAAACAACTTGGTTCGATCAAGCAAGCATTGCTCCAACAAGCGATTTTCAGGAAGAGATATTCAAGGGCATTAAAAGTTCGGATAATTTTGTTTTTGTGATAACCGAACGTTCCCTAACTTCTTCACATTGTGAAGCTGAAATTCAGTATGCACAGAAACTCAACAAAAGATTCATCACACTTCTGCTAGAGGAAGTGGAAAGCCAACTTGTTCCGCCTTCAATTGCAGATATTCAGTGGATAGACTTTAGAAAAGGCCAGCGCGAATTCCATATTGCCTTTAGCGAACTGCTCCGTTCACTCGACACCGACCGCGAACACGTAGCTGCTCACACACGCTGGGCACAAGCAACAGAAAAATGGGAAGAAGGAGCAAGAGTAGAAGAATTACTTCTACGCGGTATTGAGTGCGAAATGGCTCAAGCTTGGTTAACAGCTGCAATCGAGGAAAACAAAAGCCCCCAGCCTACACCTGCGCAAAACGAGTTTATTCTGGCCAGCAAAGCTGCCGTAGAAGCCTATCATCGCAGAAAAAAACTAGCTGCTATACGGTTACGGATAATGGCAATTGTTATGGCATTCTTGGCAATTGCAGCTTTCTTCTTGGCCGGTTGGAGTTTTATGTTACGTGAACAAGCAGAGGTGGCCCGCCAGAGTGCCGATGCTAGAAGAATTGAGGCTGAACAGGCAAAAAAAGATGCCGATTATCAGAGAGAAGTTGCTGAAGAAGAAAGGATAGTAGCAGAAAAAGCAACCAAGAAAGCTCAGAAAAACTTCGAACGAGCAGAAAAGGAAAAACTAAGGGCAGAAAGAAACGAAGCCATTGCTAAATCTAAAACCGAAGAAGCTGAGGCCAATTTGCAGAAAGCGAACGAGAACGAAACTAGAGCCAACAAAAATGCGACAAGAGCTAAAATGCAGGAAGAAAAGGCAATCCGAAATGCAGAGTTAGCCCAAGAGAGCTTAAAAGAAAGTAGGGCAATAGCTTTTATTGCCAAGGCGCGAGAGGTCGAGCGTGAAAACCCTACATTGGCCATGCAATTAGCTTTTGCTGCGCAGAAAATTCTACCCAAGGATCAGAAAATACAGAACACAATACGCAATATCTATTATAAAAACAACTTTTACTATCCGTTTGCATCTCTGGAAAGTGCAGTGATTTCAGTATCATATTCGCCAGATGGGAATAGCATTGCCGTTGTCACCAAAAACAATCAGGTGCAGATATGGAATACCTTAGGCGAGAAAACCAGAACATTGTGGGGGCACCAGGCGCCTATAACATCGTTAAGTTTTTCCCCCGACAGCAAACACTGTGTTACAGGGAGTCTCGACAAAACCGTGCGTTTGTGGGATCTAAAAACAGGCTTTGGCAAAATAGTAGGCGTGCACAAAGGAGTTGTCAATGATGTAAGTGTTTGTCCTACAAAGAATATAATTGCATCGGCTTCTGACGACAAAACAATAGGGCTTTGGACATTCAATGGATTCAAACTACCATTTTCAGGAAAGCACAAAGGAGCTGTAACCGCAGTAAAATTTAGCCCAAATGGAAAATACATACTATCTGGTTCTGAAGACAAAATGGCTATTCTCTGGAAAAGAAGCGGTGGAAAAAAAGAGAAACTCAGAGGACATCATGGAGCAGTTACCGCAGTTGCCTTTAGTCCAGATGGCAAGTATATGGCAACAGGCTCCGACGATCGCGATATCATTGTCTGGAACCTGGACGGGGAAGTACATTCATTGCTTTCCGGACATGAACTGAGCATAAACGACATCACCTTTTCTTTCGACTCAAAATACCTTATATCCGCTTCCAAGGACAAAACTGCGCGTCTTTGGACAATCATCGGGGAAGAGCTTCAGCTTTTTAAAGGTCACGCAGAAGAAGTGACTTCAGTAGCTTTCTCACCGGACGAAAACTTTGTACTAAGCGCGTCTTCCGATCATACATTAAAAATATGGCTTGTCAACACAGAAGCACAACAGGTATTACGAACGATAACGCCTGCATTGTCTGCTTTTGCAATCTCTAAGCATGGTCATATTGCCGTTGCTGCAGGAGACGATAAGATTTATCAGTTAGACGAAAATGCAGCTTCTATCAGGGTGCTGGACAACCACAAAGGTAAAGTCCAAAAAATTGCATTTGCTCCCAATGCCACCTACATGGTAAGTGGTGACAATGAGGGGGTAATGAAGATTTGGGATCTGGATGGAAACGAAATGAAATCGATACAGGTAGGAGCAGCAGAAATAACCTTGCTGAAAGTAGCACCTAAAGGAGATAAAATCCTAGTTGGAGCTAGCAATGGGAACTTGAACCTATGGACAACGGATGGTTGGGTCGATATACGGTTTGCAGGACTTGTCAGCATGGCGATAGACGCCGATTTCAATCACGATGGTAGCCTTTTGCTCACTGTTACCAAAGATGGATCTGTTGATATATGGGATATGGAAGCCAAACGCCTTCTTAATCTCCCCCCGAAAGAGGGTGTTGCCTCTGCCGGTACTTTTAAGGAAGTAGGCAGTAATTTTCTTGTTGGGTACGAAAGTGGCCTGATCCGTTTGTGGGATCAGAACGGAAACATAATTAAAGTTTTCGGTGGACATGGACATAGAATAGGAACCCTGAAAACCTTCGACGATAACAATACTTTCGTATCTGCTTCCGATGACAAATCTGCACGCTTGTGGGATTTACAAGGCAATGAATTGCAGATTTATACCGGACACAAAGACCTGATTACGCATGTCGCACTTTCTAGCTCATCGGGAAATAAATCGTCTGATAATTCGTTAAAAACAAGATCAAAAAGAAGTCTTATTACAGCTTCACGGGACAATACAATCCGCAGATGGAACAGAAGTGTTTCCTTTGAAGAATATTCTAAGATGTTCGGTTTTGGAAAGCTACCTATTGCAGATCAGTTAACATACGGACTTCTTGAATTCGATTCTCTAAAGAAATCTAAAGTTATCAGTGATCTTATAGACGGAGGAAACTATTATCTCAGTAAGGCTATTTCGCACGACAAAGAGAAGAACCTTAAGTTCAAAAGAAATTCTGTTATTCTGATATCAAACGCTGTGGCGCTCGATAATACCAATGAAGCACTTAAACAGCGGCTTGCTTCAGCTTATCATGAATTGGCGTGGGATTATTTAGAAAGAAAGGACTACCTCCGTGCAAAAGTGACAGCTGGTCTGGGTTACGATCTATTTCCAGAACAACTCTATCTCGCTGTTCGCAATGCAACTGCTCTGCTTTATTTAGGAAAATGGAACGAAGCCAAAGCTTTGTATAAGAAGTGGATTGTTAAGGATTCCGAAGCTAAGTCTAAATTTTTACACGAAATCAATCGCTTGGAAAGTTTAGGTCTGTATGCACGCTACCGGCGCCAGGCTAAGGAACTACTTGAAGAATAGCATTTAGGCACAAAAACTGAGGGGTAAGTACTAAGTGCTATTTAATGTTGCTTACGTCACGGTATAAGCGTTTGAGAGTATTCGGATAGGCGAAGATAGAATCTGGACAAATACCTCTGAAGATATATTTTTATCTTTCGATTTTGTTAAACAATGATCTTGTTCAATTTTTTATTCTGATGCCCATATAAGTAGTCTATCATAAATAATTTATGATTTCTGTAAAAAGTAAGTATAAAATAAATAGGTTCGAGACCTTACTGCTTTTCTTACGAATAAGTAGTCAAGCATAATTAAGTGGATTTATTTAACAATTTAATTACTAGTCTACAAGACAAAGTAGATCCAGACAGATAGATTCACGACCGTACTCTGCAATTATAAAAGTTTTATAATCCAGAGTATCCGAAGAATCTGCAAATTTTGAATGAGCTTAATGCTAACGAACGATAGAATGTACGATTGTTTTATTTCATATGGCCGAAAAGAAAGCCTCAATTTTGTTCACAAACTGAGTGAAGCCCTTATTGAACAAGGATTAACAGTCTGGTTCGATAAGAATGATATTCCTATGGCTGTAGATTTCCAAGAAGAAATAAACGAAGGCATTTTACGCTCACACAACTTCATTTGTGTTATTTCTCCTCACTCCATACAATCGCAATACGTTAAGAAAGAGATCGAGTTAGCAGTACGCCTCAAAAAAAGGATCATCCCTGTTTTACACGTAGAACCAGAGCCTAGCCTTATTGATCGTTTCCTACACCCTAAGCTCGCAAAACTCAACTGGGTTTATTTCCGCGACGATGTCGAGAATTTCGATCTTGCATTAGGAAATCTTCTAGAGCCTATTCTCTATGAAATTGAATATGTTCGGGAGCATACCTACATCCAGTATAAATCTAACCTCTGGAAAGCTAATAAAAAGAGAGAAAATTATTTACTTTTTGGTAGCGATCGGAATAATGCACAGGCTTGGTTAGAGAAAGAATTCGAAACAGGGCAAGCTCCAGTTGTAGTCACCAATCTTCAGTGCGAATATATTTCGCAATCGCGATGGCTTGCTGATCGTTTTTCTTCGGATGTTTATATTATTTCAGCCTCAGAGGAAAGCTATTGGAACAAGAAGATAAAATTTTCACTGCTAAGGCAGGGGAAAACTGTTGCAGACAGAAATGATAGCATCCCTAATGTTGTCCAAAACGAATCCAGTGGATTTCATATCACAGGAGCCAAATACATACTCTACCTTATTTCCGAAGAATCCCAAAACGATACGAAAAACCGTGCAGAGCTGCGTTTGGCGGAGCAGTACAACAAACCGATTATAAAAGTCACCTTAGATAAAGTAGATGTGCCTAATCCTTTGGGGACAATTGGAGAACTGTCGATGGACGATGTACAGATCGGCGATTCGTACAGAGACAGAATAAATGAACTGAACCGCCACTTAGAACACGACGATGATTATTTCACCAAGCATCAGAAGCTGCTTATCCGTGCTAAAAACTGGAAAGCACAAAAGGCAAATCCTGCTTTGTTGCTTCGGGGAAATTTGTTAGATCAGGCGCAGGTCTGGAAAGAATCATCAACGATTAGAACACAAAATAAGCCAGTAGATTTTCAGTTCGATTTCATTGACAGATCAATGGAAATGCAGGCTCAGCTCAATTACGATGTCTATATAGCTTTTGCCAAAACAGACTACGACTTTGCCCGCTACCTGAACGAAGAACTAATTCTACATGCTAAAACCACATGGTTCGAGCATCGCTTTTTATCCAGAAATCAGTTTCGCGAAGCTGTTTTTGCAGGGATAGAACAAAGCGAGAATATTGTCTGTATAGTTACCAATGCCGGCCTGAAGGATCTTGAACTAAGGGCACAGATTGGTCATGCGAGAAAGCTGAAAAAAAGGGTCGTACTCCTTTCCTTCGAAGAGATCAGCGAAGAAGATTTACCAATAAACTATTCCGAATACGACCCGATTAATTTCCCTGTAGGGTATTCCAACTTCAAATACAGTTTTAGCGAGCTGATCCGCTTACTTAACATCGACCGCGAACACGTTCAGGAGCACACTATTTGGCTTTCTAGAGCTTTAAAATGGGAAGATGCCGAACAAAGTAACGACCTTCTTCTTATTGGAGAAGAATGCGAACAAGCGGCAACATGGCTTCGCGAAGCTAAGCAAAAAGGTACTAAACCGGAGCCTACAGAAAAGCACTTCGAATTCATAGGTAAGAGCGAAGAAAAACTCAAAGCCGGAAGAAGACTGAAGAAGCAACTGGTCTTTTTACAGCGTGGTCTTATGGCAGGGATCACAATAGCATTCTTTGCATCTTTATTTCTGGCCTATACTACCAATAAGGCTCTGGAGGAAGCAGAAAAGGAACGCTCTAAAGCAAGCAGGCTCTATAAAAAAGCAAGTGCGAACAACTTAGTAGCCCTTGCAAGACAGCTAGAGCAAAAAAATCCGACGATAGCAATGCGTCTGGCTGAAAAAGCGGATCAGTTAGATAAAAACGAAGGAGTTGTAAAAGCGCTTTACGATATTTATAAAAATAATATCCTTTACCGTACAGTTGGTAGCCATCAGGCTCAGGTGAACGGAGTGAAGTACCTCTCATCCACAGATATTCTTATTTCGGCTTCCGAAGATCAGACTGCTAAAGTTTGGAACATAGCAAACGACGAAACGCTGACATTAGAAGGCCATTCCGCAGCTGTAAATGCAGCAGATGCATCGCACAAAGGAATGATGTTCTTAACAGCTTCTGACGATCAGACCATCCGATTGTGGAACCACGAAGGCGATATCACCAACGTTCTGAGCGGTCACGAGAAGGGTATTAACTACGCAGAATTCTCGCGATCGGGCAAACGGATTGTATCGGCAGGACAGGACAAAGTAGTTATTCTATGGTCTGTAGCTGGTGATATGCTCAAAATACTAACAGGGCATACAGCTTCCGTTACCAAAGCCATTTTTTCGCCCAATGGTAGGCAGATCGTATCTTGTGCAGAAGACCGCACACTAATGATATGGAACCTAGACAGGGAACAATTCCTAACCATTAATCTTCCCCGACCAGCTCTTGATATTTGTTTTGCATCAAATGGAAGCAGGTTTGCAGTGGCGCTGCCCAATGGAGAGATCAGGCAATATAGCTCCAGTGGAGATTTAATCAGGAGATTTACAGCTCACCACGATGCAGTGCGTGGACTTTGTTATTCACCAGACAATAAATTATTGGCCGCCGCCGCCGCAGACAAAAGCATATCGATATGGACATACAAAGGCAGACTGGTAAGAAAACTTTACGGGCACGAGCAGCCTGTTAATGCTGTTGTTTTTACAAAAGACGGACATGGTATCGTTTCTGCCTCGGACGACAAACGGATCCAGGCTTGGGACCTTTCTGGAATGTCGCCACGGCTCTACGCAAAAGGCAATGGCGCTGTTTGGACGCTTTATTCTGATGCGGAGAACGAAGGTGACGTTATATGGGGAGATGCTCAAGGAATCAAAACATTACTCAACAAACGCACTGAGTTCATCTCAAGGAAACGTCCTGTCATTAGCAGTTTGTTGAATAATGTTTTTTACGAAGACATTGCAACAGGCAGATACACAGATACACTTCCTTCTGAAACAGCGGAAGAAATTTCGGCACTGGTACATACGGCAAAGGCCTCTTGGGTTGGAACAAAGTCCGGCTTGCTTCGCCGATATCGTCCTTCGCACGACACCCTTTCTTTTAAAGCCCACGAAAGTGCCATTACAGCCGTTGCCCTCGATACCCTTTCAGGAAGGGTACTGACAGGTTCTATTGGTAGAACTGTCAAGCTATGGAATGGAAATAAACTCGACACTTTACTGGTAGGGCACAAAGGTCAGATCAATGCATTGGCATTTTCTGCCAATGGAAACACTTTCGCCACAGGATCGAACGACGGCACAATACGCCTCTATTCATCCAAGGGGCAGTTATCCAAGGTATTTATTGGTCACGATGGAGTAATTAATCAAATTCTTTTTAGCAAAACTGGAAAGTATCTGGCAAGTGGCGCTACCGACGGCTCTATCAAACTATGGGAAATTGGTGGTTATGAAATTAAAGCGGAAGAGTTCGAGTATCCTGTTTCAAAAATGGCTTTTCAGACAAAAGACAGCCTTTTGTTTGTTGCCCTACAGAACGGACATATTTATCAGTTGACAGTTCCAAAACTGTTGTCCGAATTTCAGCAGGATAATAACTACGAGGTTCTTAGTATTGCCCAAATGCTGGAACTAAAGATTATCTTTTACGAAGAGTTAAAAACCGAAAAAGAATTAAGCGAAGGCGGACTGTTTTTCTATAATAATGCAGATTTACAACCCGACAGAGGTAAGCAATTACGCTACCTGATATATGCAGATAGTTTATACCAGAAACTGCATAGTATCTCTCACAGGCCTATCTATTTCGCAGAACATCTCCAGGTGATAAAGGCCTTGGCTAGATTCGAAAAACAACCCGATGTTTTAGAATCCCAGACAGATAAACTTCTGGGCGAAATGATAAAAAGTGATAATGAGAAGGAAGCACTACAGGCTGCTAAGTATTTATTCAACAAAGCACAGAGTGAAGTTCTTGTTGCAACATCATATACCAACTACAGGGCAGCAGAGATGCTATACCGCAAACTTTATCTGGAATATTCTAAGATAGAATATCTCGTTGGCCGTTTTTCATCCGAACTTATGATGTCCGGAGGTAACGATTCCATTTTTGAAGCCCGGAGTAAAGAATTTGAAACAGCCTTTAAGCAAAGTGGTTCCAAAAAAATCAGAAACGCTGCTAAATTATTATTCCTTAATGCAGAGACAGCTGAACAGAAATGGGCAAAACAGATTTATTTAAATTATTCTAATAAATTATATAGCTTATTGCTTCAAAAGGAAAAAACGGGCGATAGTTATGTAAATCTGTTCGAGGTATTGCTTCATCAGCAAGAGCTGGAGCCGAAAAACACTGCAATAAATAACCGAATCAAAAATTTATCGGTACAACTTTATAGCTTAAAAGAAACAGCTGTAATTCAGGATGCAGCTGATCGTTTTTCATTAAAAGCAGAAAGAGAAAGTTCAATAAACCGAAAAAGGAGTTATTTGCTCAATGCAGAAACACTTTACACAACATTATACACAACAAATCCAAAGGCTGCCTACTTGATCAGCAAACGAAAGGCACTCTTAGGGCTAAAAAGGCTCTTCCCGGGCGACGAAAAAATAAAAGCGTCAATAACGCATAATCTAAAACACTTCACATCGCTTAACGACGAAAACGAACTGCTCGTAGCCACTGCTTATTTCGATAGGGAAGTTTCTTTTACAACAGATAAAGAGCAAAAAATCAGCCTGCTTAACCTTTCTTTATCATTATTCTTGAAGTTGTCGAAGTTAGGACAAGCCAGCGAATATCTTGGTAAAATGCACCGTATAGTCTTGGAGCTTAAAAAGCTAGACCCTAGAAACCCGAACATAAAAATTCAAATCCAAAATGTAGAAAATGGGTTGGCACAGCTCAACAAAGAAGACGAGATTCTAAGCGCCATTACCATGTATAGTGAATGGTTAAATGAAAACAGCGACGAACAGCTTCAGCATTCATATGCAGCTCAAGAAGCGATTCTTTATAAAAAGCTATTAGGACTGAAGCCTACCACCGATTATGCAAAAAAAGCCTGGAATTTTTCGAAACGCTGGCAAATGTTCAATCCTAGTGGAGCTCTGGCTTTTCAATCAGAAATCTGGCAGAACATTTCCTTATTCAAAGAAGAAGAAGAGGTAATAAAATGGACAGATTTCATATTGAAAGGACAGAAAGGTTACCGCATCGAATACCAAAGGCAGATAGATGAAAGTCTAGCAGTTTTACTAACAAGTAGAACTTGGAAAAGCGTTCAGTTAAAGGCACTGAGCTATAAGCAATCAATCGAAATGGCCAAGTGGCAAATACTGGAAAATGCTCCTGCTGAGGCTAAAACGTGGATATCTGTGGCAAAAGAAATAGATCGAGATAAGCCATATGCATTAAGTTTAGAAGTGCTCCACCTCTTAACTACCAATGGTTATGATGCAGCTAAATCGAGATTGAAAGAGCTGAAACGCTTCACCTATAATGCAAAGAACCTTAGCGTTTATCTCAAAGTACATATTCAAGAATTGGAAGAAAAGGGCTATAACCACCCGGAACTTGAAAAGTTAAAGAAACGAATTGCTAGATAAGCAAACTTATAAATAGACGTGCTAGTATAAACAATACTTCTAGGTCTGTTATAGCACTGAAACTGGCATGATGACTTTCCGAATAAATAGCACCACGTGCTTATTTATAAATGAACAGTCCAACTGGGTTATGTTCATAGAAAAGCCAAATGTTATAAAACAAAACATCCGAAACTCAATAAGCTTCGGATGTTTATTCTATATCAATTGTTACTCGCTCAGATTTCGAATATTCACTAAGGTATTAGTCAACTTCTTCTAATTCAATAATGAACTCTTTACTTTTTGCTTTAGGACAAACCTCTACTTTCTCGTAAGAAATAAGTTCAAGTTTGTAATTGTAAACATCTCCTTGGAAACCATCGAAATTGAAGTTTCCGTTTACATCTGTGTATAATGTAAGATCCAGTTCTTTAATAAATACTTTTGTGCCTTCCAGAGGTTCTTTCGTGTTGGCATCGCATACATGACCAGTGATGTTCACTGTTGCTTTTTTCTCATCGATAACATTAGCAAAATTGCTGGTTGAGATAAGCAGGAAAAGAATGATTGTGAATACCTTATGCATTGTCTTCAGAATTTTTGCAAAGATAATGCGAGTAATTAAATCGAAGCGCTCTCCAATCTTATTTTAACATTAAATCAAAGTTATTTTTTTTACATGGAACGATCAAAGATAGTTTAGATAGTATGGGGGGGGGCAACATCATTCCATAAACTCTCTTAGCGTTTCAATAAGTTTGTTTGCATCAATAGGTTTAGTTAAGAAAGCATCAGCTCCAGCTTCGATACTTTTATGTCGTTCATTATTAAGAGAAAAAGCCGTTTGAGTGATTATAGGAAGCTCTGGCCGTATTTCTTTTATCTTCGTAGTAGCTACATATCCATCCATCACAGGCAATTGAATATCCATTAATACAGCCCTAATTTCAGGGTGTTTTTTGCATGCTTCAACAGCCTCCAAGCCATTCTTCGCCCAGATGAGTTGGGCCTTCGTCCGCCTCAGAATTATCTCAATCAGTTTATAATTCATTGGTGTATCCTCAGTGATCAAGATCACTTTGTTGTCCCATTGTATGTTGTTGCCCATGCTGTTATACGCATTTTTTAGTTGCACTGGATTATGCTATAAAGCGTCAGATTAAAATACGAAAAAAAACATAATTTTATGAAGATATTTCAGGAAAAGAATTAAACGATGTTATGGACACTTACAAACCTAGAGAACTTCGCACCTCAATTGTATTACAATAGTCTCATATACATTTAGTAAACTTTGCATTGATAATAATAATATCAGGAACGATTACAGGTATGTGACCAGAAATTAATCTAGCAACTATAGAGATTGATTCCTGAGACACTAATGTTCTTTTTTACATATAAATTGATGGCCACAGTTAAGCTAATTTGTCCAAATACAAGTACTTAAGCACCCATATAAAATGAAGTCAAATCCATTTTACCCTAAATGACTGATTATCTGAATAAAACAAGCCCAAAACTACCTACAGAAACTTAATCCAGAACTCGTAAACTATTTATTTTAAAACATGTATAACTGAACTAAACCTTTAAGATTGATTGAACCTACTCTCCTAAATAATAAACAGAAGAGCTGTAGCCTCTGAATGAAAAATCACATCATTATTAGGTAAAATAACTAGAGCCCCCTACAGTGCCAACCAAATAACTTATATTGGGAAAAAAGTACCCCCTAAGAATAGTTCTATGAACTTAACAAGTAAGTTTAGATCATGAAAATCAGCATCATAACTGTCACTTATAATAGTAGCAAACATATAACTTCTGCCATTCAATCTGTGTTAGCTCAGAGTTATCCAAATATAGAATATATTCTTATCGATGGAGCCTCAACAGATAACACAATGGAGATTGTAGATCAGTTTAGAAATAGAATACAGGTTGTCAGTTCTGAAAAAGATCGGGGTATGTATGATGCAATTAACAAAGGAATAGCGTTAGCAACTGGGGACATAGTAGGGCTTCTGCATTCTGACGATATGCTTGAAGAAAAAGACACTGTGGCAAATATCGTAGAGTGTTTTGGGGCATCGAAAGCAGATTTTGTTTACGGAGACCTGATGTATGTGAACAAAAGAAACATCAATCAAGTTATCAGATATTGGAAATCGGGAAGTTTCAGCCGAAAAAAGCTGATGCTGGGCTGGATGCCTCCCCATCCAACAGTTTATGTACGCAGAGAGCTTCTTCAGAACAATGGCGATTATGACCTCACGTTTTCAATTGCTGCAGATTATGATTGGATGCTGCGATTACTTACAAAAAAAATAAAGGTCGCTTATTTACCTAAAGTTCTCGTACGCATGCGCATGGGAGGAGCCAGCAACAAAAGTTTGGGCAACATTTTGGTAAAAATGAACGACGACCTCCGCGCTCTGCACAAAAACAGCTTCGGAGGATGGTATACGCTTTTGTTTAAGAACCTACGGAAGCTGAATCAATTTACGCAGAACCCTTCAGTGCCCGAGCACTTTTCCGGTAAGCCTTAGTTTCACAACTCCCCGCGGATCGTTACTGATCACCTTTATCTCTTTATCCTGAACCCCACTCTTTCCTAGCGAGATAAATTTCACGGTAATAAAATCACCTGTGCCAGCTGCAACCGGGTAAGAAGGAAAAGCAACAGCAGTACAACCGCACGACGACTGCACATCTTTTATAATCAATGGCGCTTTCCCTCTGTTTTCAAATTCGTAAACCACATTAATAATCTTGCCTTCTTTAATAGAACCAAAGCTTTTTTCATATTCCTTGAATTCCAACTTTGCTTTTACAGGAGATAAAAGTGTTGTGAAAAGCAATACATAACTTACAATAGGTATCATATTTTCTACTTCTTAAGGTCGCAGACCTATTTATTTTAGACTCATTTCCTTTAAGTAACCAGCCACTTAGGCTAGAAATAGATTTAGCTTAATTTTATCTGGGTACTTAGTATTATGCACATGGTGCTATTTATTGAGAAAAGCATATTGCTAGTATTCAGTATCCTGACAAACCAAAAGTGTCGTTTATATTAGCACACCTACTTAGCTAACGCAACATTTTTGTTTTTAGAGCAAGTTTATAAATAAACGGAGCCATTCTGCAATACTAATGATACATCCAAAAACTTTAACTGAATATGAACAATCAGAATTCAGAACGGAACCATCTAATTTTCAACATCCACGTTGCCAATTCCAGATTATAAACTTAAAAAACGAATATCTACATCCAAAATATCAAACCTAAAGAAGGTTAACTTTTTACATACTTTAAGACATCAGAATCCATACCGCAAATCGTTTTTGGTTCTCCTTGTTTCAATCTTGAAATGTATGATAATGTGCTTTTCGATAAATCCCCGGACTTTGCTTTTGCGACAAGGGATAGAGCAGTTTTTTGAGGTTAGTTATACAGTAAGTTTACAAAAAAATATAACTGGCACCCTCCAGATAAAACAATAAATGTGTAACCTTGCAAGCAATAAACCAGTAAAGAAAATTATTTAAGACTAATACGGAAGGGATGGAGTATTAAGTTAGAATTGTAGTCAGAACTATGTCTTTAGATCCATCATTTTATTTATTAAATAGTACAAGATAGATCTGAATAAGTAGTAAGTCATAATTAAGTGGGATTAATTTCGCTGTCAAGCTTCTGATTGTCAATAAAATTATTTTATTGGCGAAAGGAAACAAACAGCCTAGCCAGTACCTCAAGCATAATTTTTCTTGAGAACGAGTAGTTTTCAATAGCTATTCGGCACATGTTGGCTGCTTGACAGATAATTGACTATTATTCTTTTAACGTTATATACTTCAGTATTTTAAACAAAAAAAACATGAGAAAACTATTGCTTGTTTTAGCCGTATGTGTTGCCGTTTCGTGCAATACAGCTACAGAAAAAAAAGAGAAAACAGAACAAAAAGAAGAAGTTACTAAAAAAGCCGAAGCACTTAGTTCAGATGCTTTGCTAAAGGATATTGCAACTTTTGTCGATAAAGAAGTATCTCTAAAAGGTACGGTAGTACATGTTTGTGAGCATGGAGGAAAAAAATTACACATATCGAGTACAAACCCAGACCAGCGTGTTATTGTATTTGCATCTGAAGACATGGGTAAGTTCAAGCGTGAACTAGAAGGAAGCGATATCGTACTTAGCGGTGTTGTTAAAGAAAAGCGTATCGACGAAGCCTACCTAAACGAATGGGCTGCGGAAATAGCAAACAGCGATCATGGCGGAGAAGACGAAGAAAAAGATGCCTTCCATAAAGACCAGGAGAATATCGAAAAGATGCGCGAACAGGTTAAGGCAAGTGAAAAAGGTTATATCTCGAAATATCATATTGTAGCTAAAGAATATAACGAGAAAAAAGCTGAATAATATAGGTATCTTGAAAGTAGAGCCTAGAATCCTTATTAAGAACATATTTGAAAGGCTATTCCTATTGGGTAGCCTTTCATTTTTAGGTTATATGCGGTCTAAGAGAAGTGGCATATGTTCCAGACCGATAAATGCAATATTATGAACTGGACAAATTCCGGATACCAATTCCTGAAGAAGTTTCAAGTTTAATAAGTTTGAATGCCCGAACAGACTATTTTCATGCTTATCACTTCCAAATCTATACAGAACAACAGATACGGAAAAATCGTTAGAGGTAAAAGTAAACAAGTACATTAACCTTTATTGTGATGACTTTTGTTTTGCCAAGAAAGATAGATTTCTGAACATAAAAACTTTTTGTGAAAGAAAATATCGGTAAAGAACAAAAGAAAAATGGATCTCAAAAGAGATAGAAAGGTGATTATAAAAACATCAAATCAAAAAATATGCAGAAGAAAACATTACGTAAATGGAACATTATTATTCACCGTGATTTAGGATACTTCTTTGCTGGAATGTGCATAATTTACGGACTATCGGGAATAGCACTTAATCATCTTGATGACTGGAACCCTAGTTATTTGATTACAAATAAGGAATTTCATTATACAATAACCACAGAGAAACCTTCAAAAGAAGAGCTCGTAAGTTGGTTAAAAGAATCGGAAATAGAAGAGAAGTATAAAAAACACTATACCCCCTCGGAAGGGCAGCTAAAGATATTTCTTGAAAGTGGTTCGGTTGAAGTAGATCTTAGTACAAAAAAAGCTATACTCGAAATAGTAAAACGCAGACCGATATTCTACCATATGAACCTATTGCACTATAACCCTGGAGTTATATGGAAATGGTTTTCAGACCTCTTCGGTGCAGCTCTTGTTACACTCGCCATATCTGGCATGTTTATTCTTAGAGGAAAAAAAGGATTAATGGGACGAGGCAAATGGTTAGTAGGGGCAGGTATTTTAATTCCATTAATTTTATTATTTAACTATTTGTGATTTTTTCGGCTTCATAATTGCGGTGCTGCTTAAAAATTAACTAATTTGTAAAAAGCTTTAATATAAAATAAATGGGATAAAAGGTCGTTCATAACAAAAGAGAACGGCTGCCCGACATAATGTTAACATTTGCACCCAGATAAAGTAAGTGACATGAGCGTAAACCTTTTTAAAATCAAGCTAATCGCACTGTTTTCTATAGCAGTAGTCATGTTGGGCTGTCAGTCAGAAAATCAGCCTGGAAATAAAGACAGGAATCTTGGAAATTCAGATGCATTCGATAGGCTAACTGATGGATTCTCGGACACTTTTTACCGTGTTCCATCGCCAGAAGATCTCTTCGACCTTGTTAGTGCAGGAAATATAGCCTATTCCAGCGAAGTACTGAACCCTGCATCTAACCTAGAAAAATACATCGATACAAAAAGCAAGGAATTTAACTTTGGAGTTTATTCTGCCGATTTAGCATATACATCAGCTTTTCAGCGTTATCAGGAATCGTATGATTATATCGAAACAGTTCGTAAACTGAGTACGGAAGTGGGCATCTCTTCTGTTTTCGACGAGGCGACTTTGGCCCGTGTACATAACATTTTCGAGAATTCAGATTCTCTTATGAATGTAACCAACAACACCTATCGCCGCTTTGTTCGTCACCTAGAGCAGAATCAACGTGGAAAAACACTGGCTCTTATTTCTGCTGGTGGATGGGTAGAGAGCCTCTATATAGTTGTTGTGCTGGTAGGGGACTACAAAGAAAACGATATTAACATACAGCGTATTGCTGACCAGAAACTTACGTTTGAAAACCTCATGGATTACCTGATCCAATATAAAACTGACTCTAATATCAGTAATGTACTGATAGAAATGTCGAGCATTAAAGAAGCTTACGATTCGCTGAAAGAGGAAAGAACAGAGTCAAGTGCCAAGCCAAATTCCGATAAGCTTGTAGTTGGAGGTACACGTAAAATTGTGATTACCGAAGAACAGTACAAAGCCCTAAAAAATGCAATTATACAAGTAAGAATGAAGCTTACAATGAATGATTGATTTGTGGTTTCTTCCCGCAAACCCTACATTTGAACAATTGGAATTGGAATTTACAATGATAACTCGGCTTCTTCGTGTAGGTACTTGAACAATAGGTTGATCAAGTATCCGTTTTGTAAATAATTGAAACGTGTTGTTGGTATTTCTGATAGCATGTGTGAACCGAAAGCAATTTAAATAAAGACATGGAAAAAATGCCCAAATTAAGTCTGCTCGCTTTATTTGTATTTTTATTTACAGTTGTTCAGCTTTCTGCTCAAGACTGTACAGATTATTTGATATACAGAAACCCGCTTCCTCCTTATAAGTTGGATAGCCAGACCAAAAGCGCTACTTGTCAGGCAGGTAAGACCTATAAGTTGGTTCTTACTCTTTCTAAAGGTAAAGATTATAGAATATCTTTTTACGCATCGGCAATTTTCGATAATCAGATTCAGTTCAAAATTATCGATAAGAGCAGTGGAAAAGTAGTTGTGGATCTACCGGGTGAAAGTGAAAATAATGCGAAAGGCACAGCTGTATTGCGACCTTACCTTTTGGCAGACAGGATGATACATCCATACTTTGAATTCCATCCAGAAAACACGACCAAGCTTGAGATTATTATAGATGTAAGAACTCCACAAGCTACAGACGAAGTACTCAAACGTGGCTGTGTTGGGGTATTCGTTCTTAACAAGCTAGTAGAAAATTACGGTTTTGAGAATCATCCGTGGAAATAAATTGGTGTTGTAACCGCCAATAGCACTTTTAGCTACGGTACATTGTTCTCTAGAACTAAAAAGTCAATAAAAAAGGCTATCCATGAATTGGATAGCCTTTTTTAATATCTGAGGATTCAGCTTTTATCTTAATTTGAATGTGCTTACTCCTATCTTCTTGCCATCCTCGAACAGATCGACACTGAATGAGCCCGATTCAAATTCATTTGCGGCATCGAAATATAAACAGGCCTGAGTTTTTTTACCAGTATAATTCACTTTACGGCTAGCAGAATAAGCCAGCTCCTTACCTTCGGACATGAAGAAGCCCATCTGACTGTTTGTTAGAATATTTCCTTTAGGATCTGCAATGCGTAGATGAATGTTCTTGTTGCCAGCTGCTGCTACTGCATTATCTCGGATTGTAAAGCATATTTCCACCTTCACCGCTTTTCTTGCACGGGAGGTTTTGTTACCACGCTCGTTTAGAGCCTGAATTGTAATGCCATCTGCTTTTAATGTTGATGCAAGTTCTACCTGTGAACTTAGGCTATCGCTCTTATTAACCAGATCCTCTTTTTCTTTCACCACATGTCTGTATTTCGATTCGGTCTTCTCAACACGTGCTGTTAATTGTTTGTTGAGTGTGTTCAAGGAATCGATCTGTTGAACGAAGCTCCGCATAATTTTTCTCAACGTCTTAGCTTCTTTCTTATAGCGCGCAATTTTATAGGCATTAGAAGCTTTTACTTTTTTCACTTCTTCCAGTAGTTCTTGAATCTTTTCTTGCTCAGCTTTCAGTTGCGAGTTCAAAGAATCGTTATTGGTTTTCATGCCCTCGTATTCTACGAGCAAATCAGCCAATTCTGATTTTACATTGGCTTTTTCTGACGAAACCTCTTCTAGTTCGGTCTGCAATTGCTGGTTCTGACTTCTCAGTTGTGTCCAATCGTACATCAGCCAGCCTGTTAATGCAAGTATTACTAGAATTACCACAAGCAGTAATCTAGAATTAGACTTTCCTTTTTTCGTTTCCATAGTCTGTTCTTTTTATGTTTTTATCGTTAGATTTTCACACTTCAAAAAACAAACATATCTCCTATCAAGATAAGTGTTTTATTGAATGTTAACTTTTTAAAGATCGTTTGGGCGTAGTGCAGCAGCTCAATCTGTTCAAACAGTAAGACTCTAAAAAACAAAGTTAAACTGTAAAACAATATGTTGAGTACCAACTCTAAGACATTAAAGAGCCCAGTCTAATGAGATTGTTTTTTTATTTCCGTCTATGCATTCATATTTCTTGTTTTTCACCAATCTCAGCCAGTTTACTTATTTGTGGGTATGTCAGTTATGGTCTTACTCTATTAGATAAGCTGTTTCGATACCGCATAAAGGCCTCAAAAGTAAAAGGAATTGTGAGCAGAATAAAAATATCTTACCTTACCGCGAAAATCAATTTATGTACGATCCAGATTTATTTCATAAAGTAAGCCGCTATGCAGCTCTTTGTCATGGAGAGCAAAAATATCCTGGCTTGGCTTTACCTTATTTTTTACACCTCTCACAGGTTTTTTCAGAAGTTACGGCAGCTTACTCGGCTTCTCCCGATTTCGACCTTAAATTGGCTGGAACTTGTGCTCTTCTTCACGATACGATTGAAGACACCAGCGCCGAATATGAAGATCTTTTACAAAGTTTTGGCCAAGATGTGGCAGATGGGGTTTTGGCTCTTACAAAAGATGAAGAATTGCCAAAAGAACAGCAGATGGAAGACAGCTTGGAACGGATACTTAAACAACCTAAAGAGATTGCTCTGGTAAAAATGGCAGACCGCTGTACAAACCTTCAGTCCCCGCCAAATTACTGGTCTGCGGAAAAAAGGGAAAGTTATCAGGCAGAGGCTGAAATTATTTTAAAAAAAATAGGAAGTGCAAACGCCTATCTAGCAGAACGTTTAGAAAAGCGCATAAAAGATTACTCAAAATTTATTAAGAAATAGTTTGGAAGTGTAAACTCTTTGCTTAATTTTGTGGCCGCTAACAAATGATAGCGCGGTCCTATAGCTCAGCTGGTTAGAGCATCTGACTCATAATCAGAGGGTCCCTGGTTCGAGCCCAGGTGGGACCACCCTCTAGTGTTGGAAACCCTTGTAAATCTTGTATTTGCGAGGGTTTTGTTTTTTAAGTTTTATCAAGTTTTGTCCTTACCAAACCGCTCCTGTTGCATCTTCCTCTTGATCTTTACTCAATAAGTAGCCAGCTAGATTTATTATGGTGCTAATTAACTGGACACTTCAGTTCGATAGCGAGCTGAGGAACATTTGTGGGTTTGAGTTTGAGCTTATGGAGGTTTAGGAAGGGGCAATAGCTTTAAAAATACTAACCAAAACTTTTGTAAAAGACGCAAGATGAACTTTGAACATAGTTATACAGAAGAAAGCGAAAAAGAAGATGATATATTCTCTCTTTTTGGAGCGTGGCAATCTAACAAATCTGGAGAGGAAATAATAAGCGACATTTACAACGCCAGAAACGATGCCTCAGATGATTCAGCTTTTTGCGATCTCTTCTTTAATCAGACTGAGAATCTTTTTTAAATCCATCTCTTCAGAAGTAAAAACATTTCCAGTACTACCAACATGCTTATGATGTGGGAAATTCTCTAAATTAGGGTAATGCTTCACATTATCCCAACGTATGATTAGTGAATTGTCCGCGCCCATCCATTGATAAGAATACTTTCTTCGGTCATATTCAAATTGATGATCCGATATTGCAAGCTTTGATGTATTGACAAATTTAAGTTTGGCTTTAAACAAGACCTCGACATCGGTCACGGAATGATAAGTCAGTTCATGACATTCTATTATACTTGAAAACTCATCAATAAGCGCAAGGAATTCATTCTTCTTCATGTTGATGAGATGATTTTAACAAAATCTGATTTAATTCACCAAGGTTACTCTCCAAAGTTTTCCGCATATGCAAACGCACCTCCCACTCCATATCATCTTCCTCTTTTTCGAAAAGCTCTCCTTCTATGTCATGGAATTGCTCTGAAAATGTTTGATACATCATGCCATATTTTTCCTCGAAGCCCGATATAGCATCCTCATTTTCCCGTTGTTGTCCATGTTTCAGCTTTATAAGCTGGTTTAATGCAAAAGCATATACATCCTCAAATTCTAATGAGGTGATGTGTTTGTTGATTATGTTGATGTGCTCTGTTAGCATATAGTTGAAATTTTGCCAAAGATATGAAACAATAACAACACCTTAATTGACCTCAAGAAACAGCTCTTTGCATGACCTACAATTTATTTATCTTCGCAAAAAACTAAATTCATGACAAGCGATACCCTTATAAAAAGCTATATGCTTTGGATGCAGCATCTTGATGATCGTGTAAAAATGCGGTTAGCAATTGCTTTATTACAATCAATTCAGTTACCTACCTCAAAAGATGCAGAAATTGCCTCGACTGGACAATGGGAAGGAGAAACAGCCGAAGAATTAATGGATATCATTTATAGTGCACGAACCGTACAAGCATAACAAAACTAAAATTGACAGAACAAGTAAAAAATACAATCAACAAAGTCCACCCAATATCCCAAAGATCATTTCAAGACATAGCGGAACACCTCGAATTCACAACCTATTCGAAAGGCGAAACCTTCATATCAAAAGACCAAGCTAACCACAAAGAATACTTCATCTTAGAAGGAATCTGCAAAAGCTACCTAATAAATCCCCACGGCGAAGAAACCACAATTTCGTTCTTTGTCGAAGAAACAGTACTGTCCCCCCACTCCATAAGAACCCCCAACGGAATTTCCAATCAATACTTCAAAGCACTAACAGACATTGAACTAGCAACTATAAATGCAAAAGAATTCAGCCAATTAATGGCTCAGAATCCCGAAATAAGAAACTTCGCCCACACAGTCCTTCAAAACGAACTAAAATCCAAAGTCGAAAAAGAAATCGGCTTGGCCTCCCTTTCCGCCAAAGAACGCCTGATTGAATTCAGAAAGAACTACAAAAACCTAGAAAACCTAATACCCCACACAGATATAGCCAGCTATCTGGGCATCACCAACATTTCACTCAGCCGACTCCGCAAAAATTTATTGGATTAACCCCACCCCATCAGCATCTTTTATCATTTGTTAATGGAAACTATTGCCTTCCACCATATTTTTGTTTTGCGTCAAGATTCGAGTTCATAGAACCATTTACGAAACAGATAGTTCATGTTTCAAACCAACGTTCAACCCAAATCAACCTAACAATTATGAAAACAAGAATATTTCTACTATTAGTACTGGCAGCGATGGGAACAAAAGCACAAAAACAAGAATTCATAAAAAACGGAAATACAATCCTGAACACCACCATTTATTCAGGTCACAAATCCGAAACCATAATACTATTACACGGTGGCCCAGGAGTTCCCGACAATATGTTGGAGGTTGTTAACAATCTAAAAAGCAAATACAGAGTAATAACCTTCGAGCAAAGAGGCGTCGGATCGTCGGACTGCAATCCATGCGATTTCACAATGGAAGACTACATATCCGATATAGATGCAATAGCAAAACATCTGAATGCAAGTAAATTCCACCTTTTCGGACATTCGTGGGGAGGCCTATATGCCCAGATCTATGCAACAGAAAGGCCCGAAAAAATACAAAGCCTATTCCTGTGCAGTCCAAGTTCAGGCACAAACCAAACTTGGAAAAAAACAGAAAACGAAGTCATGCAATTCAACAAAAAAGTAACCACAAACAAAGAATGGATAAGCATGGGCTGGAACTCCTTTTTAGGA
This sequence comes from Bacteroidales bacterium, assembly GCA_965230435.1. Classification (GTDB taxonomy): domain Bacteria; phylum Bacteroidota; class Bacteroidia; order Bacteroidales; family JBDKHP01; genus JBDKHP01. The sequence goes on along the minus strand of CBDDLB010000004.1, from coordinate 924,750 downwards.
ATGATGGGAAGCGATGCAGGATATAGAAAGGTGTTCAAACAGGTTCTGAAAAACTACCACAAAGGCTACTCCGCGATAACCATCGACCAAGAATTCCTAAACAAAATACATGCGCAACCGATCAACAAAACAAGAAAAGAAATCATAGCATACAAGCCCCTGCCAGAACTCCCAAACCCAGATTTTCAGATTTTTGTCACCTATGGCGATAACGACATTTACGGAGAAAGTAAAAACGAATTAACAAAAAGGTATCCAACAGCCGAAGTCAATGTAATACAAAAGTGCGGGCACATACCTTGGAAGCACAACCCGAAAGCATTCGAAGCAATTCTGGATAAGTTCTACGCAAACCAAAAACAACACGAACTAACAGAAAAATAATTTTTTGGAGCACAACACCAGTTCGAATTTAGAACCCCGTCGCGCCTTCCGTTACAAGTCCTCGCCCCATGCGCTGTTCAACATCGCCGTGGCGGTCTATTCCACTCTCGTTCCATAGCCGCCACACCGTGTTTCACTAGCACATGTGTCTGTGGGCTTTCCACTACAGTCACGGCTATTTTTAAAACGGCATTGCTTTCTATTACATCGATATTTATAGACCCGATGGGTTTTGAAAACCCACCGGGTCTATAAATTCGTTTCTGTTTTTACCGAAATAGTTTTGCAAAGCAAAACAAACCCAGTGTCCTCTTCGCAACAAAAAAACTCAGCGAAACTCAGTGAAAACACTCCGAGCAACTCTGTGGTTATTTCTTCAGTAACCTCACAAAAAACAGAAGGGAGCCGAAGCCCCCTCCAATTTGAATACAGGTTTTGAAGTAAAAAAAAGTAAATAATTCGTTTCTTGAAGAAACCGAAGGTTTCGACGAAAAGCAACGCTTTTCAGCTCCCCTCCTTAAAAAAGGAGCGACAGGGGTGGTTGTATTTCAACAAGTTCATTTGCAACTTTGCATAAACACCACCCCTACCCCCTCCTCAGAGAGGAGGGGAATAAAATTACCGAAGTTTTATCCAGATAAATTCAAGTCCAAAATCATATTACCAATCAGCGACAATCAAGCGTCAGCCAACTAATAATTAATAATTACGAATTAATAATTCACTCAGCCTCCTCAAACAACTCCTCACGATAAGAATCAATAGGAGCACAAGAGCAAACCAAGTTACGGTCGCCATGAGCATCGTCTACACGAGCAACAGCAGGCCAGAATTTATTTTCAGAAGACCATTTCAACGGATAAACAGCTTGTTTACGTGAATATGGACGTGTCCATTCGTCGTTCAATGCCGTTTCGGCTGTGTGCGGTGCATTTTTCAGCACGTTGTTCAGCTTATCAGCTTTTCCTTCTTCAATCTCGCGGATTTCTTCGCGGATAGATTTCATTGTTTCAATGAAGCGGTCTAATTCACGAACCGACTCACTCTCAGTAGGCTCTACCATCAACGTGCCAGCCACTGGGAATGCAACTGTTGGTGCGTGGAAACCATAATCCATCAAGCGTTTTGCAATGTCGACAGCCTCAATTCCAGCAGAAGCCTTAAACTCACGGAAATCGATAATCATTTCATGAGCAGCCATACCGCGTGCTCCCGTGTAAAGAATTTTAAAGTCGTTCTGTAGACCAACACGCAAATAGTTAGCATTCAGGATCGCAATTTCTGTAGCCTGACGCAGACCATTTCCACCCATCATTTTGATGTAGCCATACGAAATCGGCAATACGCTTGCGCTTCCCCAAGGTGCAGCCGATACAGCTCCGATACCACGTTTTCCACCCATTTTCACAACTGGGTGCGTAGGAAGGAATTCAACCAAGTGAGATGCCACTCCAATAGGACCAACACCAGGACCACCACCACCGTGAGGGATAGCGAATGTTTTATGTAAGTTCAGGTGACAAACATCGGCACCGATCTTTCCCGGAGAAGTAAGACCCAACTGCGCGTTTAAGTTTGCACCATCCATGTATACCTGTCCACCATTTTCGTGGATAATATCCATCATCTCAATGATTTCAGCTTCGAAAACACCGTGAGTAGAAGGATAAGTCACCATAAAGGCCGATAGGTTATCTTTATGCTCAGCAGCTTTTTTGCGAAGATCTTCAAGGCTGATGTTTCCACTCTCGTCGCACTCAACAAGAACCACCTTAGCACCTGCCATTACAGCACTTGCAGGGTTAGTTCCGTGTGCCGACGTTGGAATAAGAACAACATCGCGATGTCCCTGTCCAAGACTTTCGTGATAAGCGCGGATCACCATCAGACCAGCATATTCGCCCTGCGCACCAGAGTTTGGCTGAAGCGACATTCCTGAGAAACCTGTTATTTCGCACAGATCACTTTCAAGCTCCTTGATCAGTTCGATGTAGCCTTCAGCTTGGTGAATCGGCACGAATGGGTGAAGACCACCGAACTCAGCCCACGAAATAGGAAGCATTTCGCTAGCGGCATTCAATTTCATAGTACACGAGCCAAGCGAAATCATAGAGTGAGTAAGAGAGAAATCCTTGCGCTCAAGTTTTTTGATGTAGCGCATCATCTCAGTCTCCGAACGGTATTTTTTGAACACCTCAAGCGTTAGGAAGTCCGACTGACGGCCAAATTTCGAATCGAAATAAAAGCCTTCTTTTACCTTTTTCGATTTCTTTGCCTTCTCACCAGTTGCCGCTGCCAGTACTTTTACAATACGGTTAATATCCTTAAGTGTAGTAGTTTCGTCGATACTTACACCAAAGAATTCATCGTCGAAGTAGCGAAGGTTAATTTTACTACCCAACGCTAAACTTCTCACCTGCTCCATTGAAGTGTAGGCAGAAATACTAAATTTAAGCGTATCGAAGTAATTCTGATTATGTTGTTTGTACCCAAACTCTTCCGCACGTTGTACTAAAAGTCCTGCAAGTTCGTGAATGTTTGTAGCAATGCGGCGAAGTCCATCTGCTCCGTGATACACGGCATACATTCCAGCCATAGAAGCCAAAAGTGCCTGAGCTGTACAGATGTTCGAAGTTGCACGCTCACGCTTAATATGCTGCTCGCGTGTCTGTAAGGCCATCCTTAAGGCGTTTCTTCCGTCTACATCTTTCGATACACCAATGATACGGCCTGGGATATTTCTTTTGAATTTCTCTTTCGTAGCAAAATAAGCAGCATGTGGTCCACCAAATCCCATTGGAATACCAAAGCGCTGTGTTGTTCCAAGAACAATGTCTGCGCCCCATTCACCCGGAGGTGTCAACAGCACAAGAGACATTAGGTCTGCAATTACACTGAACATACATCCACAAGATTTCACCTGCTCAGAAAATGCAGTATAATCTTCTATGCTTCCATCGCCATTTGGGAACTGAACCATTGCCCCGAAGAATTTTTCGTTGCATTCGAACGTTCTGTAGTCGCCCAACACGATTTCAATACCAAGAGGCTTAGCTTTCGTCTGAACAACATCTAAAGTCTGAGGGAAAATCTTTTCATCGATGAAAATGCAGTTAGCACCAGCTTTAGCTTTTGCACGCGGACGGGCATTGAACATCATGATCATAGCCTCGGCAGCAGCAGTAGCTTCATCAAGAAGCGATGCATTTGCGATCTCCATTCCTGTAAGATCCATCACCGTGGTCTGAAAATTGAGTAAGGCTTCTAGGCGGCCTTGCGAAATCTCAGCCTGATAAGGAGTGTAAGATGTGTACCAGCTTGGGTTCTCAAGAATATTACGCTTGATTACCGCTGGCGTTTCGGTATTATAATAGCCCATACCAATGTAGGTACGGTACAATTTATTTTTAGAAGCAATTTTGCGTATCTTCTCTGCATACGCAAACTCAGTGATACCATCAGGCAGATTTAAGTCTGAAGTAAGACGTATGCTATCTGGAAATGTCTCGCGAAGAAGTTCATCCATCGATGAAACTCCGACTTTGCGCAACATTGGGGCTATTTCATTTTCCCTAGGCCCATTGTGGCGCGAAACAAATTGTTCTTGTATCATTTATGTGAGGCTTTTAAACAATCAATTTGTACTGAAAATAATAGCACAGAAATGAAAAGTTAGAGCTGTCGAAAGGAAAACGGATACTCCAAATTTTTTTCCAAAACAAAAGACGCTCAACGTTTTCATTACTGAGCTGGCAAAATTAGTAAGTATGTTTTTCTTTTTAACACAAACTTTACGAAAAAGAAAGGTGGCTTTTGAAGAAATATATACATCAATCATTACATATTGATTTTCAACACAATGGTGATTTTCAAACAATCGCCAGCTTTGTCAGTTTATGTCTTTAGCGGTAAAGCTATCCAAATCATTACATTCAATAAAGAAATGCTTTTGTCAAAAACAGATAAACTTAATTCGTACAAAAAATGTTAAGAACACTGATTATATTAATACTTGTTGCGTCGCAATATTTTGTTCACGCACAAGCTGCCTTGCGGCTGATGAACGGACAAACAGTATATGTGAATGTGGTAGAACAAAACGATAGTTTAGGTTTTATCTTTTATAACTGCTACAACGGAAAAGTACGAAAAGTACGGTACGATGAAGTTTATTCTTTAGAAATAAAAGGAAAACCCAAACGAATGTTCTACATTCAGGACAGCCTGAACAATCAGCTTTCGGCTGAAGAAATGCACTTTTATCTTTTAGGGGAGAAAGAAGCGCGGTACAACTACCGTCCAAAGGGTTTTCTCTGGGGAGGAATCGGTATTGGTGTTGGCTCGGTCTATCTCATGCCAGCCTTAACCTTATCTACGGGTTATTCTCCCATATTGGCCTCTGGTGCCGGTTGGGGGACTACACTTTTTCCTGTGAAAAAGATACACGCGCAAGAACCTGAAATGTTGAATAATAAATACTTTGTATCGGGCTATAAAAGCGTGGCTAAACGAAAACGCAACCGGAGAATGTTTTTAGGTGTTGGTATTGGACTCGCGGCAGGGGTTCTTTCTATGATTGCTTTGCAATGATAATGGATAGTTCCAAAATTGTCTATTGTGGTTATCTTTATCTCCTGTTTCGCTACTAGAAAAAATTAACCGCAACGTTCAGGGTTCACGGAACATTTCAAATCTATCCGAAAAAACAGAACTATAAAAGGGGATTGACCAGCAACAATGAAGAATGAACTAATAAGCAAAATATTCAACATAGGAACGGCACAAGAGTTCCAAGCAATCACATTAGAGGTATTCCGATTTCAGGCAGAAAACAACTCTGTTTATAAAGAATATATCGAGCACTTAAATATCGATCCTGAAGAAGTAAACAACATAGATACCATTCCATTTCTACCAATAAACTTCTTCAAAACTCACGAAGTGAAGGCTTTCGAGGGTGACCATGAGGAAATTTTCACAAGCAGCGGTACAACAGGTATGACCACAAGCCAACATTTTGTATGGAAAACTGAAATATACAAACGGTCTTTCCTTACAGCTTTTGAACAGTTCTATGGTTCGCCAACTGACTATTGTATTGTTGCCCTTTTGCCCGGTTATCTGGAACGTGAAGGCTCTTCGCTGGTCTACATGGTTAAACATCTGATTGATCGTTCTGAGCACACTGACAGCGGTTTTTATCTGCATGACCATACCCAATTGGTAGATCTGATAAAGAGGAATGAAGAGGCTGAACAGAAAACATTGCTTATTGGGGTGAGTTTTGCCTTGCTCGATCTGATTGAGAAATACCAACTACAGCTCCGCCATACAACAATTATGGAAACTGGAGGCATGAAAGGCCGTCGCAAAGAACTCACACGCCAAGAGCTGCACCTAGAGATTAAAAACGGCCTTGGTGTAGATAATGTGCATTCGGAATATGGTATGACTGAACTATTGTCCCAAGCTTATTCTTTAGGAAACCTTCGCTTCTCATGTCCTCCTTGGATGAAGATTATGATACGCGATACCTATGATCCTTTTGGCTTTTTATCACAAGGAAGAACTGGCGGCATCAACGTAATTGACCTAGCCAACTTATACTCCTGTTCGTTTATTGAAACGATGGATTTGGGGAAAATTCACGACGATGGCCAATTTGAAGTATTGGGCAGATTTGACAATTCAGATGTTCGAGGCTGTAATCTGATGGTAGAATAATGATTATACGTTTTGTTTTATAATTTCTTGAATAAAAACCAATTCACTATCATTTGCATAAATCTTTTCAGAAGAGAAAGGCCGCTTCAGCTCCAAAAGGTCTTTCCTACTTTCTAAACATTCGAACTGCAACAGATAATTTACTTCGGCATGTAGCCATTTCTTTCGCCAATCGGCATACTTGGAGTGCAGTTCGTATGCTTCGTTCGTAATCCATTCTACTCCATGAGCATAAGTGAAGAACAACTTTCGGAACTCAGGGAAAGGTATCCCTGTCGATTTTGCCTCATCGAAACACTCGTCTAGAATCTCCTCCAATGAAGTAGCTTCTGTATTCTGAAACGGGCTGCAACTATATTGTTCTTTCCCAATTTGAAAATCAGACTTTAGTCCCTTTAAAACCGATGGTACAACTTCGTGCAATGTTTCGAATAGCGAACAGGCAGTGAATAAATTCAATTCCTGCTCAAAGAAGACCGGGGGAGGTATACTGTGCTTTGCCAAAGCATTGTATTCCGAAAGCAATGCTCTCTCCTGCCCTACCCTCTGTTGATAAATTAAACCGTTAACAGGAAACAACATACAGCTTGAATGTTGGTCTTGTTTTACCAATCCGCAATTCAGTTGATTATCTTTATTTTCTAGTTCTATAACTTTCACCTCATGTCCAGAATGAGAAGCCGGTTCCCGCAAAATTTGCGCTGCTCTAAGTTTTGTTTTTTGCCCTTGGGAACTTATAGCGATAGAAAAACCATCGTCTCTAGTATCTACCTCTAAAACCTCTACGGATGGCAAAAGTATAGCGCCCTTGCCTATGGCTTCTTTTATCCATTCATTACATAGGCGCTGGGTTGCCACGGCATATAGTTCGGTATGTACCGCTCGTTGAAAAACGGGCAACAGGTCTTTGGGAACATGTGCCCGAAGCTCATTTGCCTTCACTCTTTGCCGAATGAATTTAAGTAAACCTGTAGGCGGCCCCAAAGCTGAAAATGCCGATTGTTTTCTGATTAAATGCGGTGCCTGCTTTATAAGATGATCGAAAAATTGTTGTGCCGTCTTTGCTTTCGGCTTCTCGAAAAGCTCCACAGGTAGAACAGACGTTTTTTCCTTTGGAAGCAAAATAGCAACAGATTTACCAGCTAAAGTTTCGTGAAACGTTACGTATGCCGCCAATAAACCTGATCCTTGAACTATGAGATCAAATTTCTGATTCTTGATGCTTTCTGGTTTATGAGGCTTGCAAAACATGGTTATCTTATTTGGTATAGATCTGTTTCGCAAAAGTATAGGAAAATGAGCAACTAACTATTTTGTAAAAGGACTAGTATTTCTACCAGTCCTACAATATTTCACTTTTTGAATTTAACTCATTAATTATCAATAGAACAAATACAATCTACAACTTAAAACTATCAACGACCACAATCTTTTTATCTACAGAATATGCCCCTACAATACCCACTCCATTCTCAATGTTAGAATAAACAATTACGGGTTGGGTAAAAGGAGATCCACCTACATTTGCTTGGTGTTCTTTGGTTTTATAATAATCATAGAACTCTTTGCTAATGGTATAAAGTTCAAAATAAACCTCATTATCTATCGCTGAATCCATTGAGCCATACGATAAGTTCATAGAAAATTCCACCTCTTCTCCATCGAAAAAACCATCAGCAAACATGTTTACATAACGACCAGCCCTTAACTCAAATTCTTCCGTACGACTGTCAAAAGGAGGCTCTGGTTCGTACGTGTAATAATTTCTATATTTATTCTGGTCTAAATCTTCTATTCGCTTATTATATGTATATACTGCTACTGCATAGTAATTTTCTTCATCAACAGGATCATTAAACTTAAGGGTAAACTCGTGTTCTCTATTTCTTCCTTTTTTGTATTCTACAGATTTAATTGGGGTAACTTCCGGCACCTTAAATTTAGCTGAAGCTTTGCCAAATCTTTTCGAAATAACCTCCAAGGTGTAATCAGTACCAGCACTAGGTCGGAAACGACTACGGTAAAGACCAGACCTATCATGAGTCAGTACATCTGCAACGTTCTCATCACGTAATATAATCTCAGCATCTTCTATAGACTTAAATGTAACACTTCCATCCAAAACACTATTGGTTCTCGAAAGAGAAACCACAGATGTCGTGTCTGTTGAATAAATTGCATTGATAACAATTTTATCATCTAATTTAGGTAAATCAACATGTACAACGGTTTCGCACGCTAACATGAATAATATTGGGACTATGTATATGAGTTTTCGCATAACTTAAAATTTATACTTGTAAGAAACAGAAGGAATAATAGGGAAAAGTGAAAATTGAATCAGCTTATCTGACCCATACTCCAAATCCTGAAAATCGACAAAGAAAGGGTTCTTTCGGTTATAAGCATTATAAACTCCAATGCTCCAAGTTCTAAAACCATGTTTCTTTTTCTTATGAAAATTAACCCCAACATCCAAACGATGGTATGGTTCCATGCGGTGGTTATTCCGTTTTTCGTAGTAACTGATACCAGCACTTGAACCTGAGCCCGGACCAGAAGTTACTCCTCCGCTAAGTAAATCTGGGGTTAATGATGCATAGGTTTGCATTTGGAGAGTTACTGCATTTCCTGTTCCGTACACCCACGTAAGTCCAAAATCCACCTTCTTACTTAACTGATAGGTGAGCATCACATTAATGTCATGCCTCCTGTCGTAACGGTAGGGAAACTCCTTTCCTATCTCATCAAACTGTCTGGTTGAACTGGAAAGAGTGTAACCTATCCAACCGGATAATTTACCAAACCACCCTCCATTTCTATCAAGATCTTTTCGTACAAGAAGTTCTAAACCTTTGGACAAACCTTTCCCTTGTGTTGTTTTTTCTTCCCAAGCCATTTTCGAACCTCCTGTTTCTTCGAAACCACTAAAGAAATTAGCGCCCGGTTTGTATTCCAACAGGTTATCCATGCCTTTGTAAAAACCTTCGAGGCTAATGCTATAATGGTCAGAAAGCTGAACAACAGTACCTAAAGCTACCTGCTGCGACTCTTGTGGCAATGCATGGTCGGTAGCAGGAAGCCAAAGGTCGGTAGGTAACCCAATTGTAGAATTTGTTAGCAGATGGAGGTATTGACGCATGCTCGCATAAGATGCCTTAACAGACCAATTGTCGTTTACCAGAAAGCGCAATGAAGCCCGAGGTTGAACAGAGAAAAAAGAAGTATCCCGTACCAAAAAGCTAGATCCATGAATACCTAAATTTGCAGTAAACCAATTGCTGAATCGGATTTCATCTTCAATGTACACATCCAATTCTTTTGTATTTAAATCTTTTTCACCAAATGACTGATTGATATCCACCTCTCCTGTCTCGCTATATTTTAAGCTTGTTATTCCTGGCCTAAATGTATGGTGGATTCCAGACACTCCGAAACGAATGGCATGCACAGGACTGGGTGTATATTCGAAGTCGATACGGCCAGCCCAATCATTAATGCCCGAATAGTAACCAACTTCTGCATTCATTTCCTTAGGCTCATCCCCTCCATATCCTTGTTCATACGTACGATCAGCCACATCTACATTAAACTGATAACGGCTATAGGTGAGGGTGGTGTTGCTAAATAGCTTTGGAGAAAAAACATGATTCCACCTGAGCGCCGTTGTATAATTGCCCCAATCCATAGAAAACTTTAAATCATTTTTCTGATAACTATCATCACCTTCTGTCGAATTAGCTTTTGCCTTATCAAGACCTGTATAAAAGCTTAGGTATAAACGGTCCCTATCCGAGAATTTATGATTTACTTTTGCATTAACGTCATGGAAAAAATAGCCCATCTCAGCCTCCTCACCTGTACTGCGCTTAATAAATGGTGCAGCTAAAATATCGATATAAGTTCTTCGTCCAGAAACAATAAAAGATGTTTTATCCTTAATAATGGGCCCTTCCAATGTAAGCTTCGATGAAATGATACCTATATCAAATTCCCCTTTGAACTTCTTCATGTTTCCTTCTTTCATTCTAATATCCAACACAGATGAAAGCCGGCCGCTGTAACGCGCAGGAAATCCCCCTTTGATCAGGCTTATGTCACTAATAGCACTGGAATTGAAAACGGAGAAGAAGCCGAATAAGTGACTGGCATTATAAACAGGAACCCCGTCTAACAGAATCAGGTTCTGATCAGGCCCTCCACCTCTTACGTATATACCGCTAGTGCCCTCCGTTCCTCCTTGAACCCCAGGAAGCAATTGAATCGTTTTCAGAATATCCACTTCTCCAAGCAGAGCAGGCATTTTCTGAACAAACTCAACAGGGACATCAATTTTGCTCATCTGCGTATTCTCAACTTCTCTTCTTCTGGCAGTTACAACAACCTCGTCTAATGTAATATTGCTGGAGAGCTGAACCGTCATTGAATGGTTTTTTTGTAAGTCGATTTCCATCTCCTTATTTTCGAAACCGACAAAAGAAACCCTCAGTTTCATTTTCCCTTTTGGAACAGTTAAACTAAAAAAACCATAATGGTTCGTAATAGTGCCTTGTTGAGGGGAATTTGCGTTGTATACGTTTGCCCCAAGGAGTCTTTCTCCTGTTTCGGCTTCTTCTACGTAACCGCTTATTGTGTAGCGCTGGGCGAAACCATACACAGACATAAGCAAAAATAGAAGATGTAATAATGTACTTTTCATACAATTGTTTTTGATGTGATGCTTTGACTTTAGGTTTTGTAAAGTTGTAGAATTAAGAACTGCTTCATGATAATCATCACTAAGATGAAAAGCTTAGAAGTAACACTTTCGGTTCCTCATCAACTTACTAACCGTTTTTGATAATCGCGTTGCTGTACCTATCCTAGGTTACAGATTAGTATCCTATCCAATTTTACGAACAAAAACCGCTACTGAACAGGATATTTTCATAAATAGAATAACAAGTGAAGAATCGGTATGCAAAAGAAGAACATCGGCATACAAAAGTTACAATGCAAGAGTTAAAAAAGAGAAATTGAAGATCAAGTATAATTCGTACTTTTACCTCTTAAATATCCTATTAGCTAGGAATATCACCCAATGTTTTATCCAATGGAGTCTGTAATTCAATATATTCACAACAGTATTAGTGTCATTTTTCTTTCAAGTACATTGTTTGTTCTTGTGCGTTCTTATATCGGCTGGAAAAAGGTTCACAACTGGTACAAGCGCGATTACTATTTTGCCCTTACCGTTGTGCTCACCATGTATATGCAATTAATCCTCGGGCTGTACCTTTTCTTCGATGCGCGTTATTTTCAGTCTGGCACTTCTCTCGAAAAACCCACGGATTTGCGTTTCTGGCCAATAGAACACTTTTTTATTATGATATTTGCGCTTTTAACAGCACAAATGGGATTTATCATTGCATCGAACACAAAAAAGGCGCAGAACAAACACCGTACACTGTTTGTATACGATTCAATTGCACTGTCATTAGTCTTCGTATCGCTGACAATGATTTTTTTAGAATAGAATAACAACCGCTTAGACCAATAAAGAATGTTCAATATAGACCTTGATTTAGAAAAGTACATTCAGGATTTAACGGAACCTGAACATCCGATTTTATCCGAACTGAACCGTCAGACGCACCTACAGATTCTTATGCCGCGCATGTTATCGGGGCATGTTCAGGGGAAGTTTCTGGAGTTTATATCAAAAATGATCCGTCCAAAGAAAATCCTTGAAATCGGAACTTTTACTGGCTATTCCGCACTCTGCTTAGCTCAGGGACTACAGGAAGGTGGTAAGCTCCTTACCCTGGAGAAGAACGACGAGCTGGAAACCTTCACCACACAATATATTGAAAAAGCTGGTTTCTCCGACCGCATTGAAATGCAAATTGGTGATGCTACTCAGATTATCCCTGAACTGGACAACGATTGGGATCTTGTATTCATCGATGCCGACAAACCGAACTACCCCAAATATTTCGACCTTGTTGTTGATAAGGTTATAAAAGGCGGCTGGATTATCGCCGATAACGTACTGTGGGATGGAAAAGTAACCGACGATCCTTCTACATTCGACGAATACACGAAAGGAATTGTGGATTTCAACCAAAAGGCGCTGGACGACCCTCGTGTCGAAAATATGATTCTTCCTTTTCGTGATGGGTTGAATTTGCTTCGGCGAACCTGATATTGTCTAAAGACGCCCTAGATGGGCGTCTCTACATCGTATCCGCAAAAAACCTCCCTCCCACTTAATCAAAACCTAACATCAGTCACTTTTCTAAAATCCTGAGAAAGATTACATTTGCGTCTTGCATTTTCGAATTTAGGACAAACATTAAACTTACATACACATGACTGGAAAAAAAGCATTGCTAATGATCCTAGATGGATGGGGCATTGGCGACGGTTCTAAATCTGACGTAATCTCCACTATTGGAGCTCCTTACATAGACTCTCTAAAAGCAAAATACCCAAATGCTCAGTTGTTGACAGACGGTGAAAACGTTGGGCTGCCTAATGGACAAATGGGTAACTCAGAAGTTGGCCACTTGAACATTGGCGCAGGCCGTGTGATATATCAAGATTTGGTGAAAATCAACAAGGCTATTGAAGACGAAAGCTTTTTCGAAAATCCAGTGTTGGTAGAAGCCATGAACAAGGCTAAAGATACAGGCGCAGGTATCCACTTTATCGGTTTGGTTTCCGATGGTGGTGTTCACTCAATGGACACTCACTTGTACGCTCTTTGCGACATGACCAAGAAATTCGGTCTAGACAAAGTATACATTCATGCTCTTACCGATGGCCGCGACACTGACCCGAAAAGCGGATTGGGCTATGTAGAAGCTCTAGAAAACCACCTAAAAACTTCTAACGGTGTTATCGCAACTCTTGTTGGTCGTTACTACGGAATGGATCGCGACAAGCGTTGGGAGCGCGTAAAGGTATCGTACGATGCTATGGTAAGTGGTATTGGCGAGGCTACTAACGATATTGTTGCTTCTGTGAAAAAGTCGTACGAAAACGACATTACAGACGAATTCATCAAGCCAATTGTACGTGTTGATGAAGATGGTGTGCCTGTTGGTAAAATCCAGCCAAACGATGTTGTGGTTTGCTTCAACTTCCGTACAGACCGCCTTCGCGAAACAACAACAGTTCTTACACAGCAAGATATGCCTGAGCACGGAATGTCTACCATGCCATTGCATTTCTTAACAATGACACGTTACGATGAGTCTTTCAAAGGCGTGAACATCGTTTACGATAAAGAGAATGTAACCAATACAATGGGCGAAATTCTTTCAAACAAGGGGCTTAAGCAACTTCGCATTGCTGAAACTGAAAAATTTGCTCACGTTACTTTCTTCTTCTCCGGTGGCAAGAACGACGAGTTTGAAGGTGAGGAGCGTATCCTTGTTGAGTCTCCTAAAGTTGCAACTTACGACCTTCAACCAGAAATGAGCGCTCCTGAGGTTTCTGATAAACTGGAAGCTGCTCTTGATACTCAAAAATACGATTTCGTATGTTTGAACTTCGCTAATGGCGATATGGTAGGCCACACAGGTATTTACCCAGCCATTGAAAAGGCAGTAAAAACAATCGATTCTGTTGTTGAGCAAACTGTAGAAGCTGCAAAACGCAACGGTTACGAAGTGATGATCATTGCTGACCACGGAAACGCAGACAATGCCGTAAACGCTGATGGTTCTCCAAACACAGCTCACTCTATGAACCCAGTTCCGAACATTATCGTATCGGATCGTTTCTCTGAAGTGAAAAATGGAAAATTGGCAGACGTTGCTCCTACTCTATTGAAAATGATGGGTATTGAGCAGCCAGAAGATATGTCTGGTGTTGCTTTGGTTTAAATTCTACCCCCCTAGACTTATCTAGGGGGTTTCCTCATTCCAACCTCTTCCCCTTATCGTTATTTCTGTTTTCTTTCTTTGTATTCTACAACGAAACACTTGAGAGCTTCATCTTCATAGTTTTGCCCTTTACAGATTGAAGCCTTAAGGAATATCACTATTTCAATTCTATCCTAATGACGTTATTCTAGTGTACCTACTTGCCGTTGCTACTGTTATAATGAAACCATCAGAAAAACACTCTGATATTGCAGAGCTTACAAAAAAATGATCATAAAATAAAATATGTACAAGTTCTTAAAGGCCAAAATTTGCTCAGTATTGAAGTCTCAAAATAATTTTATAACACCTAAGTGTAACAAAATAGTTTGCGAATCCCTCTAATATAGGTTCTATATCGAAATCAGACCTGAAAGAACGGGAAATGAAATATATTCAGAAACAATGCGAAGCTAAAAGTATGAGTTTTCATCCCTCTATTTGAAAAAATTCTGTATAACGATAAGTAGAATTGTTCTTTAGAATGTTATTCTTCATTCTAGAAAAGAGTTTTGAACAATAAAAATTAGACGCAGTAGATGTAAATTAATATTTACTATTAAAATTTCACTTGAAGAGAAGCAAGTCTTAGACTATATACTCTAAACTAATATGTAGCTCAAGTCATATTGAGAAACTACAAAGAAATCTAACACCCTCCTATTAGCATTTTTCAATCCACATAAACACCTAAAAAATAAAAATAACTTTTTACAAAATACATAATTAACTATACTTTTGCGGTGTTTTTAATTTTAAACAAACATAAAACACTAATGAAAACAAAAATTTTATTGATTTTAAGCCTAGCATTAGGCATTATATCGTGTGAACGATCATTTGACACAGAAAAAGAGATTGAAACAGAATCTACAGATAAAAAAGCAGCAGCAGCTGGAGCCGTTGATGTCTCTAAACTAATGTTTGCCGATTTTAATGGCGATGGAGAAGATGATGTTTTCTATCCAGACAGCTCTAATTGGTATGTTTCATATTCTGGCACAGATAACTGGCAAAAACTTAATACTTCAGGTACAACTGCAAGTGATCTTCTTCTAGGCGACTTCAACGGCGACGGAAAAGCCGATGTGTTTTTTGCAACACAAAACGGTTTTGCTGGAGCAGGTTGGTATGTTTCATACTCAGGAACTGGTGGGTGGACAAAAATCAACTCATCTTCTACAGTAGCAAAAGATCTTATTTTAGGTGATTTCAATGGTGACAAAAAAACTGATGTACTTTTTCCAACAGCGAATGGTTTTGCTGGAGCTGGATGGTATGTTTCATACTCTGGTACTAGCGGATGGAAAAAAATCAACAGTGATTACCAACCTGTAGAAAAGCTTCTTGTTCAGGATTTCAATGCAGACGGAGCAGACGACGTATTGGTACTACAACCAACCGGAAAGAGCAGTGGTTGGTATCTTTCAACATCAGCAACATCTACTCTTAGCCGTATCAATGCTTCTGGAACAACAAGCGCACAAGTTTATGTAGGAGATGTTAATGGAGATAAGAAAGCAGACGTATTATACCCAACAGCTAATGGCTTTGCTGGAGCTGGATGGTATGTTTCATACTCTGGTACTGATGGTTGGAAAAAACTAGTATCAAGCGGAGTAAGTAAATCACAGATTCGTTTGCAAGATTTGAATGGCGATGGAAAAGCCGATGTGTTTTACCCAACAGCTAACGGTTTTGCAGGTTCAGGATGGTATGTATCTTGGGGAGCAACAAGTGGCTGGAAGAAAATTCGTTCTGTAAACTAATAAATTCCGAATCTTATAATTTTAAGCCTTTTAGATAAGGTAAGATAAATTCAGATTCGTTCCCTAAAGTCGGTTTTTCATTAGACCTCGCAGTCTCCTTAAAAGGCTGAAGTCTTATGGAAAATCGACTTTTCTTTTATCCCTATTCGTAAATTACCTGCTTTTCCTATTACATTTGCTTTTGATATTCAGTTCAAGAATCCGCTACGATTGGCAATTGAAAATAATTTAGCTAGATGAAACTTTACCTAACATACGATTACGAATTACCCTTAGGCGGTGTCCGTTCTTTTGACAAAGGGCTATTTGGTCCGTCGGAAAAAATTCTAGAAACAGCAAACCAATTAAAGGCACCTCTTGTTCTTTTTGCTGATATTTGTAGTGCAATCCAGTTTAAAGAGTGGGATTACGAAGGTTATTACCTCCCTTTTAAGAAACAGATGCAAGATGCTTTACTTGCAGGGCACGACGTGCAATTACATATCCACCCACATTGGATGACAAGTGAATATAATGGAGAAACTTTCATCCCATCTAATATGAATATGCTGAGTCACTTCAAAGATTCCGAAGCTCCAAACAATATTGAAGGCATCGTAAAGGCTGGCATCGACGAACTAACAGCTATATGCAGGGAAGTTAAGCCAGATTATAAATGTATTGCATACCGCGCAGGTAGTTTCAACTTAGCTCCAGAGACAAAACGCATACTGACAGCACTCTACGATAACGGTATCCGAATAGATAGTTCGATCCCTAAGAATTATTACCTAAGAACTGATATCGTGACAATCGATCACAGAAGCATGCCTAAAGCTCCAAACTGGATTATTGACACAGAAGGGCCAATAAACAAAGCAGCAAAAAAAGGTTTATACGAGGTAACAGTAGCTGGTAAATCAAAGAATTTCATAACAAACTTACCTGCCCGTTTCAAGAAGAAAAAACACACCGACCGTATTTATGATCATACAGGCAAAGGGCATATTGGGCAGCAACAATCATTTATGGATATAGTTAAGTTGTCTTTTTCTCCGCGTATGCTTGGCTTCGATAATTATTTTCAGGAAACAGAAGATCTAGTAAATATTCTAAAACACAACATCAACAAGTATAAAGCTTACGAAGATGTGCACCTCAGCTTAATATCCCACCCCAAAGCAATGGGCGATTATCACATTTCAATGATGCACGATTTCATCGCCACAGTACAACGCGATTTTGAAGGTGTTGCTGAATTTTCGACATTTGCTGAACTCTATGAACACTTGAAGAAAACAAAGAAAATAGAAGCTTAGATTTAAGATAAGCTCGTGGTGCTATTTATTAAGAAAACCATTATACTAATATTCAGCATAGTGCCAATCTAAAAAGGGTCAATCATATTAACACACCAACTTAATTCTCCAATGCCAAACTTCAGACAGATACTAAAAGGTGAGGACGATTCCGTATTCGATCGGGTAGGGGAACTCTTCCGCAACATGTATAGTTTTATGGAGACCAAAGGGCTTTCGCTGACATTGGTTGATGGAGGTGAAAAAATGTGGTTGAAATCGATTAAAAGCACACTTGGACGCATCAATTTTCTGGTTATCGTAGAAGAGGAGGGAGAGATCCATGGTTTTGCACAGGGCATGATCCGTATTTCTCCAGACTATCTTGGAAGCAAAAAAGGAGGCTTCGTTTCTTTCGTCTACATAGACCCTGCTTCACAGAAAAGAGGGTGGGGGAATGAACTCGTGAAACATCTTGAAAGCTGTTTTTTAGCACGTAATGTCGATTTTATAGAACTGGAAGTACTTGAACAAAACATTGGAGCTGTTCAGTTTTGGGAAAAGAATGGGTATACTACAGAACTATTCCGCATGAAGAAACCAACCGCTCCCAAAGAATCTAAATAAGCTTAAACAATGAACGCATTTCAATATTTCGAAGAATCTAATAAAAGGTATCCTGAAAATACAGCTTTAGTTGTTAGAAAGCAGGCGTATACTTACGCAGAATTGTCGGAAGTTGTGGAACGTATTGCTGCTCCTTTAGCGGAACAGGAAGAGCACTTCATTGGTTTTTTTGCATATCGTTCCCAAACTTCTTTTGCTACGGTTCTGGCAGCTATGAAAGCAGGGAAAGCTTACGTTCCTCTAAGCCCTAAATTTCCAAATTCACGGAATCATTCAATCTCTTCAATTGCAGGGCTAAAAACTATCGTAGTAGGAGAGGAGTGTTTAGGTACTTTTTCCGAATTTATAACAAACACCACAGAAAAGTTTTTATTGATATTTCCTGATAATACGACTGAGGAAATCGGAGAACTACAACTAGATGGTCATCAGGTATTATTAAAAAACGATCTGACAAGCAAACTAAGACAAAGTGTAAGCGTTACCGAAACTCAATACGCCTACATGCTTTTTACTTCAGGAAGCACAGGCTTGCCCAAAGGAGTACCGATTTCTCATAAAAACCTTTGCGCTTATGTCGATTACAGCCTTAAACGCTATCAATTTTCGTCAGAAGACCGCTTTACAAATACTTTCGAACAGACTTTCGACCTTAGTATACACGATATGTTCCTCGCTTGGGCAAATGGAGCAAGCCTATACTGCATTCCGGAAAGTGACCTGCTAGCTCCTGGAAAATTCATACGAGCCAACGAAATCACATGCTGGTTTTCTGTACCTTCAGTAGCTGGTTTTATGAATAAACTGCGAATGCTGAAACCGGATACTTACCCAAGCCTACGTTATAGTCTTTTCTGTGGAGAACCATTGCCGGAAGAAATTACACGGAAATGGCAGTTAGCCGCATCTAACTCGGTTGTTGAAAACTTATATGGCCCTACTGAAGCCACAATCGCAATAACAAATTATCGATGGGATAAAGACGACCAACATAATAAATCGCACAATGGACTTCTTTCTATCGGGAAAAGATACGATACGCAGCAGGTGAAAATTGTTGATGACGAAGGTAACGAAGTAAAGCAAGGCGAAACAGGCGAATTACTGCTTGGAGGTTCTCAGGTGACAGATCAATATTGGAAAAACCTCAAGAAAACAGCAGAACATTTCTTACGTTTCGAAGATAGTAATGAAAATTGGTACAGAACAGGAGATCTGGTTTTTGAAGATGCAGAAGGAGATATGTTCTTTGTAAGTAGAAAAGATTTTCAAGTGAAAATTCAGGGACACAGAATTGAGCTTCTTGAAATTGATCATATACTTATGAAAGCCTTGCCGAACAGTGAAATTGTTTCGGTTGCATATCCACACAACGATATTGCCGCAAAAATTTACACTTTTGTGTCGGGAAAAAGCACTAAGAGCGAAAAAGAGCTGATGGATCATTGTGCACAGAGTTTACCAAATTATATGGTTCCTTCGCGTTTTCATTTCATAGAACGAATGCCATTAAATTCAAATGGAAAGATCGACAGAAATGCTCTTTATGTGTTGTTGGATAACAAAAAATAAGAAAGATGGATCAAAATAAAATTCAAGAAAAAATTCTGGATAACTTAAGTGAAAAACTAAGCCTTCTTGATATGAAACCAGAAGAGGTTGTCTTTCAAGAGAGTTTATTAACGCAGGGAGTGCTCGATTCTGTGAGTTTCATTGAGTTTCTAACCACTTTAGAAGAAGAGTTCGATATCGAAATTGCATTCGACGAAATGGACATGGCCGATCTAACTAACATCGAAAAGCTTTCCGAAGTAATCGCAAACGAACTCCAAAAATAATACACCTTATGCTTAGAACAGATGCCGTTAATTATAGCGTACATCTGCGCAATATAATTAGTAAGAACTTAAAATGAGATGAAGCAAGAGTTACACGACCATCTTCAGAAATGGCTACCCAACGACTTCTTTGCTTGGATGAAAAAAAAATACCGTTCGTTCAGGCAAGATAACCTACGTAAGGTTTCAGAAGCTGAGTTTAGAGCAATTCTTACCGAACAACTTTATGTAAAGGAAGGGAGTACTGTATTTGTCCACAGTTCTGTCAACAACTTGCTTATCAATTTTCCAGCAACAAAGGTTATAGAAATTCTACGAGATATTGTCGGAGAAGAAGGCACCCTTCTTTTCCCTACTTTCCACATTGATATTCGAGCAGAAGATCACCTACGTACCAATCCTGTGTTCAATGTACGCAGATCTCCTACAAAAATGGGACTTCTTCCTGAATTTGCACGGCGACTGAAAGGTGCTAAGCGTAGTTTACATCCCTATTATTCAGTAGTGGCTATTGGAAAAAATGCAGAAGAGTTTGTTAACGAACATCACAACTCTATTTACCCTTGTGGAGAGCTTTCTCCTTTTTATAAAATGGTAGAAAAGCAAGGTATAATAATAGGGATTGGAGTTGCAGCCTACCAAAGCCTTACTTTTTTACATTGTGTTGAAGACATAATGAAAAAGGATTTTCCGATAGAAACACGGACAGGTGAAGTTTTCAAGGCCAGAGTGTTGAATGAAAATAAAGAAGAAATTATTGTAGAAACTCTTGTGCCGCACATCAGAATTGGTTACCGTAATCTAAAGAAATTTCTCGACCGCTATATTCCCAAATCTATTTGCCTGTCGAAAAACATTAAAGGCATGATCTTTTTTACTGCTCAGGCAAAACCTTTATTCGAGAAACAGATCGAATTGGCTAGAGAAAGGAAAACCATTTATACAAAGGAAGCATTTAAAAAGTAATAGTGGAGACGGCAGAAGTCTCCACTATTCATTTTCTTATTCTATCAATATCTTCTTGTAAAGTTTCTTTCTACCTGCGAAAAAACTAAGTATATACACCCCTTTTGTCAATGTTTTCACATCGATACGTTCGTTGTTCTGGCCACAGATGTCTTTACAATAAACAACTTTTCCTGCAAGATCTGTTAAAGAAACATCGCTAATCTTCAAATTTTTCTTTGAAAGATCAATAGTTATATAATCCTTAACTGGATTCGGATAAACAATAACGTCAATAAGTTCCTGTGTATTGGAATCTATCCGATCTATATTTAATGTTTGTATTTTAACTTCCCAAACGTAACTATCTCCATTTGGTGTAGTAATGGTATAACTTACTGGTGACGAGAAATCTTGCTCCGATCCACTTCTTGGCATTACGCTTGCTTCTGCAACTAGAAGTATTTCAGGTGTAAGTTTTGTAATATCAGTTCCAGCTCTAGGAAATATTGTTATTGTTCTAGTCTCAGTGTCAATCGTTGTACTCTGAGCTTGTTCTGGTATTGAAAATGCGACCAGGCCTGTTTTGTCTAACACCACAGCATTCACTGTCAGAATTGGCTTCTCCTCTAAATCACCCAAACGCCCATTTCTCATTTCGCAGTAAACAGTTTTTCCCAATAAATCTTCACCAAAACTAAAAACTCCATCAACTCCATCCAGATTCAAAACATTATTCTCCGAATCTTTCCACGTAAACTCAGTTTCTTCGCCAGAGAATTCTAGTTCTGCACTCAAATCTATCTCTGCTAGAATATAATTATTTCCTCCGCCTTTCTGTCCAATACTAACTTTCTGTTGAGGAGTATAGGTGAAGTTTTGTAAATCTGTCTTAGGATCGGGAAGCGTCGATAGCTTAAGCTTATTAAGCTCACAATGAACATATTTCAGTACTTCACCCGCAGGTATTACAAGCCCGCTTAAATCGTGGTCTTCTACATGCAGTTCAGACAAAGAAGCAAAACTAATACCATCAAATGTTCCAGCTAAACGCTCATGTTCATAGAAAATATCAGTGTTAATATGCGTCCAATCTCCAACAACATCATAAGATGCATACCACCCTGCTCCAGAAAAACCTTGATAAGTAGGAAAAACAACATCTAGTTTTGAGTTTCCATCGATATCTCCAAGTACCATCTGATGAAGCTTCAGACCAGAAGAATTCAATTTGCTGTAGGCATCAGTACCACTATATGAAACATACCACCCCGTTCCTTCAGATCCATCCGTTGTTGGGAACAATATGTCAGCCTTTTTATCACCGTTCACGTCGGCAAGCTCAATCTGTCCTACCTGCTGATCAAAAGAATTTATTTTCTCCCAGGCCGTTGTTCCTTGATAAGAAACATACATCCCTGTTCCTGCAAGACCATTCTCCTTTGGGAAAAGAATATCATCCTTCTTATCTCCGTTTAGGTCACCGATAAGGATTTCGTCAACCTCTATACCCGAATTGTTTATCTTCTCTAAATCCGAAGTACCGTTCCACGAAACAAACCAACCACTACCAGCACCATAGGCCTGTGGTACAAGAATATCTGTTGCTCCATCTGCATTGAAATCCCCAAGGGCAATTCTCTCGCAGGGAAAAAACAGACTGTTAACTTTTTCCCAGTTACCAGTACCCCCGTAAGAAATATACCAGCCTTTCCCAGCAAAGCCATCTTCTTTTGGAAAAAGGATATCGGCCTTCCCATCTGCATTAAAATCACCGATCCTGATCTCGGACAAGGCCACTCCAGATGCGTTAATCTTTTTCCATGAACCAATAGCTCCGTATGAAACATACCAGCCCGTTCCCTGTGGACCATTTGAAGAAGAAACGAACATATCATCTTTTCCATCTCCATCAAAATCCGCTAGGGCAAGCATGTTTGGGTTCATGAATTCTGGTCGCCAATCAATAGAAACTACACGCCTATCCTTAATTACATCTTCCCACCTTACTCCAGTCCAACTCGATGGATTATCAAGGTCAACTATTCCAAGTACTTCTGCATTGTTCTTACCTGCTACACCTGAAGACATGGACAGGAACTCTTTTAACTGATCAACCTCTCTTTGATCAAAAGTTTGTAAAATACTTTTATGCACCTTGACTTGCCATACATAACTATCTCCATTCACAGTCGTAATCGTATAGCTAACAGGCGAAGAAAAATCTTGTTCTATACCATTTGCCGGCGTTACCGTGGCTCCTGCCATCACAACAATCTCTGGCTTTAGCTTTGTAACATCCGTTCCTACCGTTGGGAATATCGTTATCGTTCTTAATTCAGTATCGATTGAAGCATTTTGTGTCTGCTTTGGAACAGAAAGTGTAATAAGACCTGTTTTGTCAGCAACAATTGCATTCACTGTTTGGATTGGCTTTTTGTCTAAACCATCGAACTGTTCGTTTCTCATTTCACAGTAAACAGACTTCCCCAATAAGTCATTGCCAAAACTGAAAACTCCACTGGTCTCATTTGGATCTATGATATTGCCTTCGTTATCTTTCCACGTAAACACAGTTTTACTACCAGACACCTCAAGTTCCGTACTCAAATCTACCTTATCCAAGACATAGGTATCCTCACCACTTTTCTGTCCAATCGGAAGTTTCTGCTGAGGAGCATAAGTGTAATCATATAATTCAGTATCAATATTCGGAAGTGTTGAAATTTTAAGCTTATTAAGTTCACAATGAACAGAACTTGGCTCTTTTCCTTCCCCAAGCACAAGCCCACTCAAATCATGATCCTCTATGTATAGTTCTGAGAGAGCAGAAAAACTACTAATATCAAGTTCACCAGCTAAACGTTCATGATCAAAAAAGATATCTGTATTAATCAGGTTCCAGTTACCCTCTACATCGTTAGACACATACCACCCTGCTCCGGCAAAACCCTGATAAGTAGGGAAAAGGATATCGGTCTTTGAATTCCCGTCAATATCCCCCAGCACCATTCTGTGCCGTTCCACTCCGGATGTGTTCAGCATGGTGTAGGCTTCCGTACCACTGTATGAAACATACCAGCCCGTTGCCAGTTCCGCTCCCTTTCCCGTAGGATAAAGGATATCATCAGTACCATCACCGTTCACATCTACAAGCTCAATCTGTCCTACCTGCTGATCAAAAGAATTTATTTTGTCCCAAGCCGTTGTTCCCTGATAAGAAACATACATCCCTGTCCCAGCAAAACCATTCTCCTTTGGGAAAAGAATGTCATCTTTCTTATCTCCGTTTAGGTCACCGATAAGGATCTCGTCAACCTCTATACCCGAATTGTTTATCTTTTCTAAATCCGAAGTACCGTTCCACGAAACAAACCAACCACTACCAGCACCGTTTGCCTGCGGTACCAGAACATCTGTTGCTCCATCTGCGTTGAAATCCCCAAGGGTAATTCTCTCGCAGGGAAAAAACAGACTGTTCACTTTTTCCCAGTTACTGGTACCCCCATATGAAATATACCAACCTTCCCCCGCAAAACCATCTTCTGTTGGAAAAAGGATATCGGCCTTCCCATCTGCATTAAAATCGCCAATCTTGATTTCCGACAAAGCTGCTCCAGATCCGTTAATCTTTATCCATGAACCAGTAGCTCCAAATGAAACATACCAGCCTGTTCCCTCTGGCCCACTTGGGGAAGAAACGAACATATCATCTTTTCCATCCCCATCAAAGTCAGCTAAGGCAAGCATGTTTGGATTCATGAATTCAGGACTCCAATTAATCGAAACTGCGCGTTTATTTTTTTTCGTATTCTCCCATTTTACTCCAGTCCAATTTGATGGATCATCAAGATCGCCTATTCGCAATACTTCTGCATTGTTTTTACCTTCAGCACTAGATGGCAGCGACAAAAAATCTTTCAGTTTATCTGTTTCACTTTGATCAAAAGTTTGAGCAAAACTTAATTGACCTACAAATATTAGACATGCAAACAAACACAATTTGTTCATATTTATAATCTATTATAGAATAATTTATATTGAAGAATTAAACGTATTTACACACAAAAACTATTAAACAAAATGCAGTTTAATAGCAAGATACGAAAGTAAATAAAAAAGCATAAGATAGTTATTATCTTATGCTTTTCAATATCCAATTCTTGGATTAAACAATTCATTCTACCACTAGAATACTACATAAAAATAATTTTAAGTCATTCATTTCTAATATTTATCTAAGCAGAAGCAACAATTAATAAAAATCCATCAGTTTTCATATTTCAACTAGTTTAGAAAACCTCCTTAGCAATTTGATAAACATTCTTAGCCTTACCCATAGTATAGAAGTGAATAGAAGGCACACCCGCCGCCTTAAGTTCTTTAGACTGCTGAATAGCCCATTCTACACCAACCTGATATACAGCATCCTTATCTTTAGCCTTACGTACTTCTGCCGCTAATGCTTCTGGAATATCAATATAAAAAATCTGAGGCAAACGCTCCAATTGCGAACTAACAGCTAAAGGTTTAATCCCCGGTACAATTGGCACTTCTATTCCTATTTCTCGACAGTCCTTCACAAAATCAAAATATTTCTGGTTATCGAAGAACATCTGTGTTACGATATAGTTGGCGCCAGCATCAACTTTTTTCTTCAGCATCTCAAGGTCGTGCTGCTTATTTGGAGCAGAATAATGCTTCTCTGGATATCCAGCCACTCCGATTGAAAATTCAAGAGGTGTAGTGTTTTCTAAATCCGGATCTAGGTACTTCCCTTTTCCTAAATCAAGAATCTGATTGATCAAACCAGTAGTACGTTCATGTCCGCCTTGCGTGGGCTTGTAGCTTGCTTCTGTTTTCAGCGCATCACCACGTAGGGCAAGCACGTTACGGATTCCTAAAAATGCAAGCTCAATAAGTGCATATTCTGTTTCGCTTTTCGTAAAGCCACCACATAAAATATGGGGAACAACTGGAATTCCATATTTATGCTGCAAAGCTCCAGCAATAGCAACATTTCCTGGGCGCTTTCTTACAATCCGTTCTTCAATAAGCCCATTAGCTAGCTTTTTATACTCAAGTTGTTCACGATGAGCCGTTATATTGATATAAGATGGCTTGAACTCCATTAAAGGGTCAATAGCAGGATATAACTGGTCAATGCTTTTTCCTTTTAAAGGAGGAAGTATTTCAAATGAGAATTGTGTCTCTTTTTTTTGTTTAAATATTTCTGGTATATTCATTTGGATATTTTTTCTGCCATACTTGCTTCTTCTTTGAAATTAGGATGAAACAATGCGGCTTTTACCAATCAAAAAGCTTATAAACTGGAACTACAGACAATGATCTTTCTCTGTATCGAAGCTGAAAAACAAAACTAACTTTTAAACCGAAAGTTTGCAACGCCTTCTATAAAATAAAAAGCTGGTATAAGATTGTCTCACACCAGCTTCAGTTTACATTGCGCGTTCTGTTACTCTACGGGTTCAAAGTTCTCTTTAGGTGCTCCACAATCTGGGCATTCCCAATCATCTGGCAAATCTTCAAATGGAGTACCTGGAGCAATCCCATTTTCAGGATCTCCAACTTCGGGGTCATATTCCCAGCCACAATCGTTGCATATCCATTTTTTCATATTCCGATTGATATTTAAGGGGGGTGTCGCTTCGGTCAATTCTTTCTCTAACTTCTCCTTTAGTTTTTTACTATAAAAAGTTGGTGCATTTTTCGGAGCCCTTCCCTTTATCTCATTGCGATAACGCTCGTAGGTAATAGCTACAGCTTCAGTGTCGATCACATCTGCATTTAACGCCTTCCCAATAAAAAGGATATGTGTATCGACTTCAATTTCCTGCACAACTTTGCACTCGATAAAAGCAGCAACGTGTTCTTTCACAATAGGGGCACCGCTCTTCCCAAGTTCAAAATCGACCTTTTCAAATTTATTCGTGTCCCGACCCGATTTGAACCCAAATGTTTTGATAATATCCGGATCTACTTTATCATGCAGAATACTAATGCAAAAAGCACCGTTTTCCTTAACATAATCTGCTGTGAGATTATCTTTATTAATGGAAACTGCAAACTGAGGGGGATCGGATGTAATCTGAAAACAGGTATTGTTGATATGTCCGTTCAGGAGGCCTTGTTTATTTCTTGCAGCTACGATATAAAGGCCATATGATAGTTTGAAAAATGCATCTATATTCATAGGAATTCCTCTTTTGTTCTTTTTTTGAAACAAAAGCAAGATACAAAAATAGTGGATCCATTTTTCTTTTATTGACGGGTTTAATTTTGCTTATAACTAACTTCTAAAAGAGGTAAAAAGCAGGCAAACATAAGGTTCGCCTACTTTGGTAAGGTGCAAACAATAATTTCGTTTCGCGTTATACTATAATTTTTTGAATCTTATCTTATACATCTCACGCTCTATATTGAAGACTTTACGAAATATTTCTTACCTACCTCTTAAATCTATTTGAGAATTACAATCCGTGCAATTTTTGCATGCTGTTTTTCTATTCTTACACTAAGAAAATGTACTCCTGGTTCTGCATTTTCAAGATTAACAGAATACGTTCTGGCATCAAGTCGTTCCAGTTTACATTTCTCTACCTTTCCTTGATTGTCAAAAAGATAAATCGACAAATCCTTTTCTTCATGCATAGAAAAAACATCGGACGTTATAGTCACTCGACCTGTCGTAGGATTTGGAAAAACTGTATGATTAAAATCGGCCTCTAAACTATTTATTTGCAGATAACCGTTTAGCACTGTGGCCTTTTTAGAACGCAAAAAAAAATCTGGAAAATCTGCATTTGAAACCGTTACATGGAAATCACCATATTCATTGGTATTTAGTTTAAGGTTACTAACTGTTTCTGTGTTCAATTGTTCATTGTCCCTAAACCAAGATGACGAACAACCTGTCGATTCAAAGGGAAGAGATAATACAGTTTCAGTATTATTATTGTCCTGAATCAATTCAAATTCAGCCTGTGGACTATATCTAAATTTCTTCGAAGCTTTTACATTGGCTCGTACAAGATCCTCGAAGGTGAACGCATTACGATCCAGTTGCACCTGCTCAAGTTTATCCAGTGCAGACAAATCCGGAAGGTAAGTTAAGTTATCGTTGTTGTTCAGCATAAGATGCTCCAGGTCGGTCAGCTGACCCAGTTCATCAGGAAGCTGACCAGAAAACTTGTTCGCGTCAAGTAACAACCTCGTCAGTTTGCTCAGATTGCCCAATTCCTTTGGTATCTGTCCTGTAAATTTGTTCACTGAAAGGTACAAGTGCTCCAGAGAGGTGAGCGTCCACACTTCAGCAGGAAGCTCCCCAGAGAAAGCGTTGTATTGCAGATACATAGTACGAAGCTTGGTCAGTGCACCGATCTTCGGCGGCAGTTCGCCAGAAAGCCCGTTATAATGCACCTGTAGATTTGTCAATTCCGTGAAGGCTCCAATCTGATCGGTTATGCTCCCCTTAAGATTATTGTTCTTAAGCTCGATACCTGTCACATGGCCGTTAGTAACCGTAATACCATACCAAGTCGATACAGGTTCTTTACTGAGCCAATTCGTGTTGGTGTACCAGTCGTCTCCTCCAGCTGCGTTGTAAAAGCTCACCAGCGCATCATATTCCAACAGTGGAATATCCAACAGCCATTCCACTGTTACAGTCTCCGAAGTCAGTGTCAGTTCAGGATAATCAGGATGGGCAACCTCACAGTGATAACTGTCAGAATTGCTGTCCTCAACAGTAAAAGTGGCAACGGATACCCCTTCAATGGGCACTCCATCCCTGTACCATGAGTATGTGGCACCAGGTGCCGTAAACGGTACCGAAAGCTCAGTACTACGCTGGCTTGTTGTCTGAATTAGGCTGAATTTAGCCTGAGAATGGTATCTGTAGCGCACCGATGCCTGTGTATTGGCACGAATAAGATCCTCGAAGGTGAACGCGTTACGGTCTACCTGAAAGTACTCAAGTTTGTCCAGTGCAGACAGATCTGGAAGGTAGGTGAAGTTATCGTTGTCATCCACCAACAAGTGTGTTAGACCTGTTAGCTGTCCCAGTTCTTCTGGTAGAGGGCCAGAAAATTCATTCACATCAAGGAACAGCCACACCAGTTTGGATAGGTTCCCCAGTTCTCTGGGAATCTGTCCTGTGAACTTGTTCACTGAAAGATACAGCTTCTCAAGATTGGTGAGCGTCCATACTTCAGCTGGCAGTTCACCCGAGAACTGATTGTAGTTTAGCAGGAGTCCCTTAAGTTTGGTCAGGGAACCGATCTGAGGGGGAAGTTTCCCTGAAAGCTTATTGGCGGATACCTGAAGAAAGGTCAGGTCAGTAAGCATACCGATCTTGTCTGTCAGATGACCGACCAAATTGTTGTCCTGCATAATAATCTCCGATACATGACCATTCGTGACCGTAATGCCGT
This sequence comes from Bacteroidales bacterium, assembly GCA_965230435.1. GTDB lineage: Bacteria > Bacteroidota > Bacteroidia > Bacteroidales > JBDKHP01 > JBDKHP01. The sequence goes on along the minus strand of CBDDLB010000004.1, from coordinate 895,823 downwards.
ACCAGCTTGATACAGGTTCTTCCGAAAGCCAATTCGTGTTGTTATACCAATTGTCACCACCAGCGGCATTGTAAAAGCTCACAAGTGCATCACGTTCCGCCTGTGGAATCTTCTGCTTCTGATCCACCTTAACTGATTCCGATATCAACGCCAGATCTGGATATTTAGGGTGCGTAACTTTGCAGTAATAACTACCAGAATTGAAACCATCTACAAAGAAAGTAGCAGCCGATGCTCCTTCAATAACAATCCCGTTCCGATACCATGAGTATGTGGCTCCGGGAGCGTCAAACGCAACAGAAAGCTTGGTACTGTACAATTCAGTTTCCACCCCAAGGTGAAATTTGTCCTGTGGTTGATACCTAAAACGTACTGATGCCTTCGTATTTGCACGAATAAGATCCTCAAATGTAAAAGCATTACGATCTACCTGGAAATATTCAAGTTTATCAAGTGCGGATAAGTCAGGCAGATAAGTAAATTCATTATTATCATCTAGCAACAAGTGAGTCAAGTTTGTCAGTTGCCCCAACTCATCTGGCAGTTGCCCCGAAAACTTATTCACATCTAGAAACAGCCAAACCAATTTCGATAGATTGCCTAGCTCTTTGGGGATTTGCCCTGTGAAACTGTTCACTGAAAGGTATAGTTTCTCCAGATCCTTAAGTGTCCACACTACTGATGGCAATTCCCCCGTAAACTGGTTGTACTGCAACAATAGACCTTTCAGCTTGGTCAGCGCTCCGATCTGCGACGGAAGCTCCCCAGAAAGCTTATTGGCGGATACTTGAAGAAAGGTCAACTCAGTAAGTGCTCCGATCTGGTCTGTCAGATGTCCAACCAGATTGTTGTCCTGCATAATGATCTCCGTTACATGACCATCTGCGACCGTAACACCGTACCAGGTCGACACTGGTTCATCCGAAAGCCAATTTGTGTTGTTGTTCCAACTGCCACCACCTGCGGCATTGTAGAAGTTCACGAGCGCGTCGTGTTCCGATTGCGGAATGCCCAACTGTGCATGGGAAACACTCGCAATAGTGAGAAAAAAGAATAAGTTTAAGAATAGTTTCTTCATCTGCTATGTCTTTATTGGTGAAGTAATTTTTGCTTTATCCTACAGGAATAATCATTTAAAAATCATATTTCAAAACAACCTGATCTAGGTAGGGCAAAGTAAACTGACTACAAACATACCGTAAATGTTACACCACAATAGTAAAAAAAGTACTACCTAGTTAAAAAATACTGCTTTAACAATTCAGAACTATTTACCAGATTCAAAACAAATCCATGTTTTTTCATACAGATAACCAATCAAGCTATAACTTTGTAACGAAGAACTATAACAGTGAAAACTTAGAACATAAGTATACCATGAAAATCGTATTTGCAACCAACAACACAAACAAGGCGAGGGAAATCCAACAAATTGTCGGCAACCGCCACGAGATTGTAACCCTTGCCGAAATTGGTATAACAGAAGATATTCCAGAGCCTTACGAAACTCTTGAAGAAAATGCCATGGCAAAAGCCAAGTATGTCTGGGAACGCAAACAGCTGGCCGTTTTTGCTGACGACACAGGGCTAGAAGTTGAAGCACTAAACGGAGCACCTGGCGTTTATTCTGCTCGCTACGCAGGAGAAGACAAAAACTCAGCAGCAAACATAGCAAAGCTTATACAGGAACTAAAAAGTAAAGAAAACAGAAAAGCACAATTCCGTACCGTAATCGCGTTTATTTCGGAAGGGCAAGAGTATTATTTCGAAGGAGTTGTAGAGGGCAAAATAGGAAATGTTGCACGTGGAACAGATGGTTTTGGCTACGATCCAGTTTTCTACCCAGAAAATTTACCTACAACATTTGCAGAAATGCCAGCTGATGCCAAGAACGAAATCAGTCACCGTGGCAGAGCTGTCCGTAAATTTATCGATCACCTTAAACAGATATAATTTAAGTGTTGCTATAACTCATGCACACCTTGCTCACCAATAATTGAATTCACTTGATCAGTTGTTCAATTATTGTCAGCATAGTCTATTATGATGTTTCAGTGCACACCAAAACTTTTTCTAAGAAATTTCGAACCAATGAAGATTATCTTTTTCAAAACAACAGCATTTGCATATTTACTCTTGCTGGGGCTGCTTATTCAAGCTCAGACAAAAATAGGAGATTGGCGTGCATTCCCTTCATATGGCCAAATTGTGAGCATGTCTATAAATGGCAACACAGCGTTTTGTGCCGCAGAAAATGCGGCACTTGTCTACAATAGTGATGGTAATTTTCAGCTCTACTCCAAGATAAACGGACTGAGCGATAATGGCCTCAATCTGGCAGCATATTCCGAAGAAAACAAAGTGGGGATTTTTACATTTTCTTCAGGGATAATCGATCTGATTTTTAAAAATAAAATCTATTCAATAAAATCTGTAAAAGAAAAAAGGGTAGGGGAGACACATTTTTTTGATTGTGCATTTATAAATCAAAGTGCATATTTAGCTACAAATTTTGGTGTGTTGCACATCGATCTTCAAAGAAGGGAAGTCAAGGAAACCTATTTCTTAGGTGAAACCGGGGAAGAAATTGCTGTCTATGACATTATCTTTCACAAAGAACAAAATGCTATTTGGGCAGCTACAGAAAGGGGCATACTAAAAGGTGAACTAGATGGGCAAAACCTAATGGACTTTGCTAATTGGCGAAGACTTGACAATAGAAAATTCAATAAACTAGAATCGCTTGGCAATAAAATATTTGGTGTGACTACAGATGAGTCAAATACACTATACAGCTATTTATCAGACAATTGGTCTGTAGCCTATACTGCAACGGAAACTATAAATAGCATCAACCAAAGTAATGACAAATTATTCTTTTGTAGCGGAAACAAAGGTTTCAGCATAAATAAAAATGGGGAGATAAACGAAGTTTCTCAAACCACAACAGAACGCTCCTCAATAGGAAGTTTCCTTTCTGGCGATCTGCTACAGGCAGGAAATGAAGGTCTTCTATTGAATGGTAATTCTGTTGACCTAAGAAGCCCTAAAAGTGATGTTTTAAATAGCCTCCATAGCTACAACAGTACTGTTTGGATAACTGGTACAGACTTCGCTCAGAGCTTCAACGAGGAACAATGGTGGACAAACGAGAATTCATACCTTAAAGCCTTGCCATCCAAAGTATCAAATGAGACATGGCTTATTTCCTCTGAAGGCAAACTCTACAAAAAACAACAGGAAACGTTAGAAGAAATCGCTGTTGGCAACTTCACTGATATACAAGCTGATGTCCTAGGGAAAATTTGGGTGTCCAACAGAGGAACAGATTTTCAGCTTCTATCAATAGACCCAAACGGAGAACAAAGAAAATTTACAGACCCCGGACTTAGCAATTTAAACATAAGCCAATTGCTTTTATTACCATCCGAGGATAAATGGATGTTAGTTAATGGCAAAATCCATGTTTATAACGAAAACAACACTGAAATTAAACACAAGAGTTTCTCTGCAATAGACGAAGATAGCAAAACATTAAGCCCTGTCATTAATTGTCTGTCTCTTGATAAAGAATCCATTATTTGGTGCGGTTCCAACAATGGACTGTTTTATTACCCAAATCCGGCTTCTGTTTTTTATACAGAAGGTGCTCCCATTGCCTATCGAGCCATAGTAGAGGAAAATGAAGAAGCAAACTACCTTTTAAAGGATAATATTATAACCTGCATTGCTGTAGATGGTGGCAACAGAAAATGGATCGGAACAAGAAGGGCTGGGTTGTTTCTTCTATCGGCTGATGGTAATCAAATTTTAAGGAATTTCACCAGCAATAATTCACCTTTGCTCAGCAATGAAATAACACATCTCGCTATTGATAACTTATCAGGCGAACTGTTTATCAGTACTCCCAAAGGTCTCGTCTCTTACAGAACAGAATCGATAGAAGGCAAAATCAGCTTTGGAGATGCTTATATTTACCCCAATCCAGTACGACCTGAATACACTGGAAACATTACTATTACAGGGCTAATGACAGACACCGAGGTGAAGATTGCTGACACTGCCGGAAAACTTGTTTTTGAAACCCAAAGCATAGGAGGGCAGGCAACATGGAATGGCAAAAACATGAGAGGCGAACGGGTTGCATCAGGGGTATATTTCATTTTTCTAACAGGAGCGGAGGGCGAAGAAAGAGAAGTACTCAAACTTCTATTTATCAACTAAATGGGACTTAATCAATGCCCAAGCTCACATAAAACGACAAAAATTGCTGCACAAAACACAAGGAATCGTACTCACGCACTACAAATATGGCGAGTCCTCGCTTGTAGTGCATATTTTCACACACGAACTCGGCATGCAGAGCTACTTGGTGAATGGAGTCTGGAAGAAGAACTCAAAATTTAGGGCAGCTCTGTTCCAGCCGCTTACCATACTGAATATGGAAGTCTATTTCAAACAGAACAAAAGCATGCAGCGTATAAAAGAAGTAACACTGCAACAAGCCAACCACTCCATTCTGGGTAATGTTTCTAAAAGTACTACAGCTCTTTTCATATCAGAATTACTCCACAAAAGCTTGAGGATTGAATCTGCCGATTCTTCTATTTATTCTTTTCTACTAAAAAGTATAGAAAAGCTAGAAGAAGAAAACACAAATATTGGATTCTTTCCAATCGATTTCATGAGGGGATACAGCGTAGTGCTCGGTATTGTTCCTCAACTACAAGAAAGAACAGAAGACTTATTTTTCGATTTGCTAAATGGAAAGTTCAAAGCCAAAGAACCGATGCACCCTATGTTCTTCAGAAAAGAAGAAAGCACACTATTTTCAAGATCACTTTTTCCTGAAAATAAAGACTTTAAACGAAAAGAACGTCAAATACTGACAGACTTATGGATTGAGTATTATCAGATACATTTTGAAAGCATATCCAGCCTAAAATCTATTAAAGTTTTACGTGAAGTATTCTTTTGAAACATTTGTATTTCAGATATATAAAATTCATAATATTTCATATTACACTGTAGGACACAGAAATGATTATGAGTTATATCCATCAGTGGGGGAACCTTTTGAAAATTGCCTAAGTTTGCAGCTGAATTTATTTTGGACATGCTTATATCGAAACAGCAAGTGAATATTTAGCCTAACCTTTTCTGAAGGTAAAAAAAGTACACAGAAGAATATTAAGATAGATTTATTTCAGACTAAGTTTTTACTTACTTGTAGAGTTAAGAAACCTAAAAATAAATAGATTCACGATCTTAACCCGATCATGTTCAAGTTAAGTTCCTTGAACTTTAAATAGGTCTGCAATTTTAAAATTTAAATTTGTGAAAGTATTGATTGTAGAGGATGAGATTAGCCTTTCCGATTCAATTGCCGATTTTTTACGTAAAGAAGGCTACGTAAGCGAATGTGTAACAGATTTCGAAACTGCCCAGGAGAAAATCTCAGTTTACGATTACGATGTTGTGTTACTGGATATCGGTCTACCGGACGGGAACGGTCTCAACCTAATACCGGAAATAAAGGCTAAAGGCAAAACAACAGGTATCATCGTAATATCTGCAAAAGACGCTGTGGACGACCGCGTATCCGGGCTCGAAATGGGAGCCGACGATTATCTAACCAAACCCTTTCATCTGAGCGAACTAAATGCCAGACTAAAATCCCTGAACCGCAGACTGAATTTCAACGGCGACAATTCCATTGTATTCAACGAAATTAGGATACTCCCAGATGAATTCAGGGTTTTCGTCCATGAAAAAGAATTGAGCCTAACAAAAAAGGAGTTCGACATTCTGCTCTATTTTCTTGCCAATAAAAACCGTGTACTAACAAAAGTCTCCCTGTCGGAACACATCTGGGGCGATTATATGGACTCGGCCGATTCTTACGATTTCATTTACACGCACATCAAAAACCTAAGAAAAAAACTGCTCAAAGCAGGAGCCAATGACTACGTGAAAAACGTGTATGGAATAGGTTATAAGTTCGAAACTACATGAAACTGATCACCAAAATAAACCTCAACTTCATTTCTGCAGCTGCGTTCATTCTTTTTGCAGGTTGTGTCATATTCTATGTATTACTGCGCAATATCACCCTCAATAATATCGACCGCGAACTGGAGCGCTATAAAAAAGTCACCCAAGGTGAATTTGAAGAGCTACTGTCATACCCCGAACGTTTCGTTTATTTCGATGTTCTTATCAACATCCAGCAGACCAATTCCCATTCTACAGATCAGTTTTCGGATACGACCCTGGCTGTGAAACAGGAAAAAGGCTACTTCCGCAAACTGAAATTCACCCACGATTATTCTAGCAGAACCTATCAGGTAGAAATATTCAGGTCATTAAGGCATGCTGATGAGTTAACAATACGGCTCCTTTTTGTTTTATGCTGTCTCATAATCTTCTTCATGCTCAGTTTTTACCTTCTAAACCGTTATGTTGCAATGCAGAGTTTGGAGGGCTTTTTCGAAACTATTGCCAAAATCCGAAACATCAAAGTTGACCGTAAAGAAAACCTTGATCTTCCGCAAACAGACATCGACGAATTCGAACAACTGAACAAAGTACTCTATCAGATTACAGAACGTATCCGCCGCGATTTTTTCAACCTAAAAGAATTCACAGAAAATGCATCGCACGAAATACAGACCCCTCTAGCAATTATCTCTACGAAACTAGACCAGATGTTTCAGGACGACACCCTTACTGAAGGTCAATTACTCAATTTAGTCACCATACAAGAAGCCGTCGATCGCCTTTCGAAACTCAACAAAGCACTCCTATTGCTTACAAAAATTGAAAACGACCAGTTTGCAGAAGTAAAACAGATCAACATTGCAGACATCATCCGTCAGCAACTCGAAAACCTTTATGAATTTATCGAAGACAAAGAGATATCCGTAAAACTCGAACTTGCCCCTGCCAATGAGCTATCCATGAACCCTTACTTAGCAGAGCTACTCATTTTCAACCTATTGAAAAATTCAATACGTCACAACCTTCAACAAGGAGAACTTCATATTTCCCTTCAAAAGAACCACTTAGTAATAAAAAACCATGGAGTAGGAGAGGCCCTTGACACAGAAAGAGTATTCGAACGTTTTGCAAAAGGAAGTCATTCTAAATCGATGGGACTTGGGCTGGCGATCGTAAAAAAGATATGCGACATGTACCAAATTGAAATTCAATATAGTTACACAGCACCCTTTCACTGCATGGCATTCAGTTTCCAATCTTTTCAAACAAATCAAAAGTTTAACAACTCATAAAAACTGGCCTAAGTTTTGTCTACTACCTACCTGATATTTAAAACACTAGAAAGCTAATCGATTTGTAGAAGTATTTGTAACACCGTTTATGTGCCGATTTAGTGCTCCTGTTGCAACGAAAAACAAAACCTTTCGTAAATATGACAACATAAACGAAATGTCAACTGTAGAAAAGTGACACTTTCAAAAGCATATTTTTGTTAGAAAGAGTTGCAAAGGAAAAAGAATTTATCATATTCGCAAATCGATTTTTTCGATTGGAACTGTCGCTGTACAGCGGGTTCTGAAAGGCTCAAGTAAACGTATAACAGGGCCTATGTTTTATCACCGGTGACCCAAGTTTAAATACTACCCATTATGAGCGAAAAGACAAGGTATACAGACACAGAGCTTGAGGAGTTCAGAGCTGTGATCGATAAGAAGATTAAAAAGGCGCAAGCGGATTACGAAATCTATCGTAATGCCATTACGCACCAGGACAACAACGACGTGCAGGACACTTCTCCAACTTTTAAATTGATGGACGAAGGAGCAGCCGTCCTATCTAAAGAAGAAGCAGGACGTCTTGCACAACGTCAGGCAAAATTTATCCAGCACTTAAAGTCGGCACTTATCCGCATTGAAAACAAAACCTACGGAGTTTGCCGCGAAACCGGTAAGCTGATTGCCAAAGAACGCCTTATGGCTGTTCCACATGCAACATTAAGCATTGAAGCTAAGCGTAACCAAAAATAAATAGGTTCAAGACCTTAATTAGCATTGCTTTTCTTTTAAAAGCTCTGCCCATATACGAAACAAATGTGATAATAGCAATATTGACTCTTATGTTTTCGGGGAAGATTCAGAACAAGCCAGCGTGAACCACGTTGGCTTTTTTTGATATTATTAAGTATCTAATGCTTTTCTGCTCATTCCAAATATTATAGTTTTGCAGCAATGTGCTTCAGAATGTTTTAAATCGGTCTGTAACACAGCAGTTTTCAAACGAAAGAAACTACATTGAATAAAATAAAAATATATCAATCTGAATACTCAAAAAGTATTCATACATATTATTTTGTATTAACTACAGAATGAGAACAAACTTAATTTTTGCCAAGAAACGAAATTAATCGGGGATTACATACAGACGGCAAAACTCTTTCTGAAAATGTAAGTGGAGATACTAAAATTCAATCCGCTTATTCTGAATGTAGTTCAGATTGGGTTCTTTAGATTAAAGATCCACGACCTAATTTTTAAATTATTAAACGAAGAAGTCAAATGTCTAAGCTAAGTAAAACACTATCTCTTACAGTACTTGTTATTCTTCTAGATCAGATCATAAAAGTATGGATAAAAACCAGCTTTAAACTGGGCGAAGAAATCAGAATTTTCGATTGGTTCATCATACACTTCACCGAAAATAATGGAATGGCTTTCGGGTGGGAACTCGGAGGTATAATTGGAAAAATCCTACTTAGCCTGTTCCGGATTGTTGCAGTTTCCTTCCTACTCTGGTACACTGTACGCCTTTCCCGTGAAAAAGCCCCGCTGGGTTATATGATAAGCATAGGCCTGATTATGGCCGGGGCATTGGGCAATATTGTCGATAGTGCTGTCTATGGCGTATTATTCAGCAAGAGCGATTACTATACAGTGGCTCAATTACTACCCGATGCAGGAGGCTACGCTCCGTTTCTACAAGGCAAGGTTGTGGATATGTTATATTTTCCGCTGATAAAAGGCACTTTCCCAAGTTGGATGCCGTTCTGGGGCAGCGAACCATTTCTGTTTTTCCGCCCTGTATTCAACATTGCTGACTCCTCGATTACGATAGGAGTATTCATCATTCTGCTATTCTACCGTAACTATTTGCGCGACCAGAAACTGATACCATAACAAGTATAATAATTGAGGCACAGCCTCGCTAAGCTGATTGTAAATATAAATTTAACGCAGTGGCCTTATGAAGGTCGCTGTAAATTAAGACATTTGGCTACAGTTCCATAATAACAAACCTCGACAATGGCTATTAAAAACATAATCTTCGATTTAGGTGGCGTAGTGCTCAATATCGATCCAAATTTGACTGTGGAAGCTTTTGAAAATTACGGTCTAGAAAATGTAAGACAGAAGTATAATTTCCCAAATCAGGTAGAGCTTTTCGACGATATCGAAGTTGGAAAAATAACACCCGCCGAATTTCGCGATGGACTGCGCGAACTTTTTGGTATGCCCTTCACCAACGAACAAATTGACAAGGCCTGGAATGCAATGCTACTCGATTTTCCTGCCGGCCGCCTAGAAGCTCTTGAAAAGGTGCAGAAACATTACTCTACTTTCTTGCTTAGTAACACAAACGAAATCCATTTAGAAGCTTATCTGAAAATATTGAAAGAAAGCAGCGGATACAACGACCTGAGCCATATTTTCAACAAAATCTACTACTCTCAAAGGGTAGGCCTTCGCAAACCGGACGAAAAGCTTTTTCGCTTAGTATTGGAAGAAAATGGCCTGAATGCCGAAGAAACATTGTTTATCGACGATGCTGCTATTAATGTAGAAGCTGCTAAAAAGGTAGGGATACAAGCCTATCATATCCATATTTCGGACGAAGAAGTAGCCGATATGTTTGTTGATGGACGGCTGAAAGATGAACTTGTTGTTGCATCATAAGTTGATTTAGTATACCTCAACGACACATCTAAAAAACTTTCCAAAAGCTATACATTCAAGAAAAAGGCTTTTGGAAAGTTCTACGCCCAAACACATAGAACAATATTTTCGGTTCCGACACAAGCCTCTACCTCCGCTGCAAATCCAATTTCTTTTGTTTTCTTTTTTCTGCTTCAGCAATAGCTTTTTCTTTCTTCAGAAAGCGTATATATAACCAGAGAAACAAAAATATGGGCCAAAAACTCATACCGATAAAGGCATAAATACCAGGCAGGTCACCTCCCCGCAACATCGGAACCCAAGAAGCAAAAGCAACTCCCTTAATCAGATACCGCATGGGGGAATGAAATCGATAGGCATACTGAAAAATTTTAACAAACAGAACTGCATAAATAAATGAGAAAATAATGATACCGATCAGTCCTCCTTCGCCATAGAAACTTCCGTAGATGGTCTGTGAAATACCAACCGTAGTTGTAGCCATATTGTCGTTGAGGCCGAGTTTATTGGCATATCCTCCTACTGGCTTTCCTGGCCAAAGAGCACGTGGGATGGGGCGCATCAATATTTCGAGATGCTCACTGCCATAGTGATATTCCAGATGATCGGGATAAACCTGCAAAACCATCATCATACCATCCAACATGTTCAAATCTTCGGCAATAGTAAGCCTTTCTACTGCCAAACCAACTTTTTCCTCTAAACTGAGTGGATTGAATTTAGCATGACGGGCATTTCCTGCCATCGAAAAAACAATAAGAACGGTAATTCCCCCAACAATATAATACCTTATTTTATCCATAGGTCGACGCCCCTTGCCCCAAAAAATGGCAAGGGCCAACATCCATGATAAAAACTGAAACCGCAAGTTAGGATTATAAGACATATAAGCAGCAAACAATATCCCAGTACCAAAAAGCAATTTATCAGTCTGGTTTTTTTTCCAAGAAACTGTATCAAATACCAGATACATTAAAAGGATCATCCCACCTATGGCCAATTGAAACAGGTAAAAGTAACTCATCCCATACGCAATTGCAGTCACTCCACTGATAACACTATTTGCTGCCGTAGTTACAATCAGTACCAAGATGAAAAGATAAATAATATACCTTCTGTATTGCCCTAGGAACTTCCTAAATAGCTCCATACTATCATACACCACCCTTCGTTCTTCGACATTTCCGCTAAAGAAAAGGTAAGCCAAAATGAAAGTGCCCGTACCAAAGAAAAAATAATTCAAAGCTACCTCACCAAGCTCATTTGTAAGATTAAAAATATCAAGTGCATAAGCTACTTTAGCCCATTCTGTTTCACCAGAAATAACAGCTTCGTAACGAAATATACCTGTTGCAATGAAGAAGAAGATAGGCAGGAAAAGGAACTCATCGCTGCGCTGAAAATAATGGGCAACAACTAATCCAAACAGAACAAAGGTTAATATGTTTATTATCTCGATACTAAAAAGCATTGCCAAACCACTCCTTGAGCCAACTTAAATATCACGAAATCAGCGTCTGTAAGTTATCTGGAAATTACAACTCCACTTCGTGCTTTGGCCTAAGTTCGCTAAATCATTTATCTAATTAACCATCAATAAAATACCGTTTATAAACAGACTTTGGTTTATCACACCATTCCCTGAACAGATAATGTTCATTCCTGTTTCGTCATCAAATCTCTCTCTTTTGCTAAAGATAAGAATGTTTTCGCCCAAGTCCTTGTATTCAGATTTTTAATTAAGTTGAACGAAGCATTTCCCATTGCCGAGCACTGCTCATGATCTAAAGCATAGAACAGATCAAAAGCCTGACGAATTTCCTGTGTGCGATAAGCATCGAACACAAACGAATTTTCCCTTGTTGATAGCTCTGGTACGCATCCTACCTGTTTTGAGAGTAAAATTGGAAGCCCCGTCGCCATAGCCTCATTAACAACAAGCCCCCAGGGTTCAAAAGTACTAGGAAGCACAAAGGCCGTAGCCTGACGATAAAGATTAGGAAGGTCAGCATAGTCTGTCCATGGTGCAAAAATTATCTCTTTGCGTTGCGAAAAACGTTTTTGAAGAGTAGATAACATGGGGCCGGTACCTACCAATTTCAAATGATACTGTTTGGCTGCCTCTGAACGCAAAAAAGCATCGATCATACGTTCGTGATTCTTTTCCCGAGCGAAACGTGCTACACATAGAATGTGTGGATATTCAAACAAACTGCGCATAATTACATTCCGCGCTTTAAAATGTTCATTATCCACAACACTATAACCCGTTTTTACGCGCTTCCTTCGCAACTTCAACGTCTTAAGAAAAAACTCTTCTGCTCTTTTGCCAGAGACAAAAAAACCATTCACAAAAAGGTTCAGAAAAATAGATTTAAAATAGTTTTTCGTATTTCTTTTCCCATACCAAGACTCTGCAAACACAATTACTTTCTTTCCGAGTAATTTCGCCAGAAGAATAAAGAACACATAAGTGAAACGTCCATAGCCAGCAAGACCAACAATTCTCACCCGTTTAAAAAGTATCAGCCAAAGAAAACGCAACGTTCTTCTCCAAAAATCAGATTCGTCGACATCATTCTTCGAAAGTTGAAAATGGAAAGGATCGTTGCTGCTCTGCCACATATAGAGTTCATCAGCACCTCCAAGGTCGGCAGTAAGCACCTCATATTTAGCCTGTCCAGTACGAAGAGCTTCAGCACGGGCACGGTGATAATCACCCAATCTGTCCCAAACCAGCAAAATCCTTTTTCCCATTTCGTTTATTTTCGCTTTGCAAAACGGGCAAGCCCGCCTTCTGAAGTTTCTTTATAGAGATGTGGTAAGTCGTCTCCAGTCTGCTTCATTGCTTCCACTACACTATCAAAAGGAACATAGTGCATACCATCGGACATGATAGCAAAAGTTGCAGCACTGTAAGCCTTTATGGCAGCATGTGCATTTCTTTCTATACACGGGATCTGAACAAGCCCGGCAATAGGATCGCACGTTAGCCCAAGATGGTGCTCTAGTCCCATCTCCGCAGCATATTCAATCTGAGCAGGAGTTCCGCCCATAAGCTGAGTGGCCGCCGCCGCCGCCATAGCCGCTGCGGTACCAACCTCGCCTTGGCATCCTACTTCTGCACCTGATATTGAAGCATTTTCTTTCACAAAATTGCCAACAAGGCCTGCGGTCTCTAATGCACGGACTATTTTTGCATCCGAAAGTTTGAACCGCTTCTGTAAAGATAACAATACAGCGGGCAAAATCCCACACGAACCACAAGTTGGTGCAGTAACAACTTCACCTGCCGCCGCATTTTCTTCCGATACCGCAAGTGCAAAAGCAAAAATCAAGCTTGTTTCCTTACGCATTGCTTTTTGATTCATTGCTTTAACGTGATAAGAGGCTGCTTTTCGGGGCAGTTTCAAAATGCCAGGTAAAGTTCCTTCATTTTCAATTCCCCTTTTTATAGATTCTTTCATCGTTTTCCACACCTTTTCCAGGTGGCTGTGCAATGTTTCTTTGTCTTCTATCATTTCAACATACTCCCAAAAGCTCATGCCATTATCCTGCACATATTGCAACACCTCTTTCATATGAGTTTTAGGATATATGTCCTCTACCTCAATTTCTGTCTCATCATCAATTACTCTGCCACCTCCAACACTATAGGCTGTCCACTCGCCTAGCGACTCACCTTCGTTGAATGCTACAAACTTCACAGCATTTGGGTGCCGGGCAAGAAACTTTTTGGGCTCCCAAATAAATTCAACATCCAAAGGCTTCAACTCCTGCTCTATCGCATGATCTGTCATGTGCCCTTTTCCTGTTGCCGCCAAACTACCAAAAAGCGTTACCACGAACCTAGAAGCCATAGGGTACTTCTTTTTAAACGAACGGGCAGCTTTTGCAGGCCCCATTGTATGGCTGCTCGAAGGCCCATAACCTATTTTATAAATCTCTTTTATCGATTCCATTAGAATGAAGTATTAAAGTACAAAAGTACCCATTACACAAAAACAATGGGCGCAACATAAAAACCCGCAGACTACAATGTACAACCGATTTACAAAATAAAATCGTACATATCCAGTAATCCGAATTTTTATACAGCGCCCAAATGTAAAGTCTATATATTAATATAGCGTTTCGTTAACGCAATAGGTTGGTTTTATCTCATAAATCATTTATTACAACTAGCAATTTCAAAAAAACTTCAATAACTACCTAATTACAAAACCTATAGGTCTATTCCGAAACTTTTATGGTACACTCAGAACGCTTCAGTTCGCTCAACTTTCCTTCAGCCTTTTTTTGTTCTAAAAATTCTTTGCTATAAGCAGGTCCAAATTTCGCCTCCACGTCGTACTTTTTCTTACTGTCAACCTGCAATTTGTATGTAAAAGGTTCGAAACCATGAAAACTGAATTCCAACGTTTGTAAGCCTTCTATTACCCATAGCTCAAATTTCCCTTCCGAATCTGTTGTAGCTTGGTCTCCTGTTTCTTTTACCGTAACTGTGGAATTAGGCAAGAACATATCGTCAAAACCCACAGTTCCCTGCACCATTGTATAGGCTTTCACCTCTATAGTAGAAAGTTCAAGCTCATCTTCCCGTCCTTCTTTCTTCATTCGGATAAGGTGTGCCTTGCTATATTTTGGCCCAACCTTTACATCCCAACTGTACTTGTTCTCTTTACTGAAATCGGCACTATGATGATGCCTCAATATGCCATTCACCCTAAACATAAGGGTCTGTCTTCCTTCTGGTACCATAAGTTCGAATTTACCAGAAGCATCTGTGATTGTTCCCAAATTGTGATTTTCTACGGTGACCAATACCCCGCCAAACTTTTTTTCATCAACAACAACCTCTCCCGACACAGGAACAACATTTTGAGCCGAAAGGACAAAAGAAAAAAATAAGAAAATCAATACCGTAAAATTTGTTCTCATCTGTCTGTTTTTGTCATATTATTTAAGATTACTACATACCCCAAAATTTCTTAAGCTCTATTAAAATGAACTAAATCCAAGAAGAAAGGTGGCTTTAACAATCACAGTCCAGTTAAAATTGAGCTGCCAATTGTGGTACGTACCAATCTTACCTCAAATTTCATAATATATAAGCACACTCAATAGCTCATAGAAACGGGCTAATGTACACACTTTCCAAGATTGATGCGGCTACTTTATTGAGTTTTAGGTCTGAAGTGCAGAAACTAATCGGTGATACCACAAAGGTCTTATATTATTTTGAAAAACAGTAATATATACCCCAATAATTTACTTCTTCAACATATATGTACCCCATTTTTGGAAAATCGAACGCCAAAAACAATAGGAAGAAAAGCCTGAACTCAGATTTTGAGCCTAACCTGTGGTATACTTACCTCCGAAAATAAAACTCAAACACCTGTTACGGGAAGAGAAAATCCAACATTTCAATTTCCCACAGATACCAACACTTATGAAATCCATCCTAACCAAATACCTAATCTTCATCACCCCAGTCCTGATCATCGTTTTTTCCTTACTTGCTATTTCACTTTTCGTCGTAGGAAAATCGTATCAAAAAGAAACTGTTAATTCTTTAGGTTCTCAGATCGTCGCTGCCAGAAGTGGACAAATATCCATTTGGCTTCAATCCCTTACCCACGAGCTACAATTGATAGCCAAAAAATCATCTGTAAAAACAATGGATTGGAATACCATGAAAGCAGACATTCAAACATTTGCAAAACGAAGAGAAGATACGTATCAAATGCTCTTTATCTGTTTCCCAGACGGCACATATTTTACAACCCTAAAAGGGAAAGCATCTGCCAACGTAGCTGACAGAAAATATTTCATAGACATTATATCCAAAGGCAAACATTTCTCCATTACACAACCAACTATTTCGAGAACTACAAATGTTGAAAAATTCAATATTGCAGTACCTATCCAAAATTCATCGGGAGAAGTACTTGGAGTTCTTGCTGCAAATATTGAGCTTCGAACTTTATCTAGAATAGCACAACGGATGAAGTTCGGAGCCTCTGGATATGGCAGTATAATTTACCCAGAACACACCACCTCTGTTCATCTTTACAAGACTTCACTACTGGAAAAAAAAGCATCTAAATTCAATACATTCATATCAAAAAACGCCCACAATACAGAAAAAGAAAGTGGCTACAGTTCAATACTCAGACCAGATGGCGTAGAAGAGATTGTTTTCTTTCGTCCAATTCAACATTCCCCAAACTGGACTCTATGCCTCTCCGTTCCCAAGTATGAAATTGAGAAAAGCATCCGTCAACTTACAGCTATTGTCGTGATGGGCTTTACACTAGCCTCCATAATAACATTTACCCTGATCAATATCATAACAAGGCTCATAATAACCTCTCCCCTTAAGAAGATTATGAAAGCAATTATATCCTTAAGTAATGGGAACTTAAAACAGCACGTAGAAGTGAATGGAGAAGACGAGATTTCAAAGCTGGGCAATGCCACCAATGAATTATCCCTGAAATGGACAGAAACCATTGAAAGTACCACCCAAAACATTGCGACAGTAAACATGGGTAGCGAACTAATTTTAAGCAGTTCCGAAGAACTAGCGTCTGGAGCAGATGAACAAACTGCCGCAATTGAAGAAATAAGTAGTGCTACCGAAGAAATCGCAGTAACAATTAATAGGAATACTAGAAAAACAACCGATACAAAATCTATTGCAATTACAGCAGAGGAAGGAATTACAGCCGTGAAGAAAACCACACACCAATCCATTACAATGATTAGAAAAATAGCAGAAAAGATCATTGAGGTAGATAAAATTGCGTCGCAGACCGACCTGCTGGCAATAAATGCTGCAATAGAAGCTGCCCGGGCAAAAGAATATGGAAAAGGCTTTGCTGTTGTTGCGTCGGAAGTAAGAAAACTTGCTGCCTATACTCAGAAATATGCCAACGAAATTATAGACCTTACAAACGAGGGAGTAAACATAGCTGAAGAATCAGGAGAACTGTTATCTTCAATATCACCCAGAGTGCAAAGCACCGCAGAACTACTCCGCGATATTTCAGTTTCCAGTATGGAACTGAAAATAAACTCAGACCAAATTAACAAAGCTGTCCAACAGTTTAGTATAATTACACAACAAAATGCCGCAATAGCAGAAGAGCTATCTACAAGTTCCGAAGAACTGAACTTGCACAGCAAATCAACTGAGAACTCCATTCGTTTTTTTAGGTTTAAAGACGAATAAGAAGATGCTACCCTAACAAGAATTACCACAACAAAACCAACTAACGATTTCGTTCCAACACCACACCAACAAAGCGAGAATTTGAAATTTCCCCATACAACAATCAAATTTGGAGGATAAAGCAGAAGGCTGTAAGTTTGGAAAAACCTAAACATCTGAACAAATCGATGCGAATGATTGATCTCCATCTGAAGCATCAAGAGATGAAACATGAAATAGAAGTTTAAAAAAGAACCTCACCCTAACTTCTAGCTTTCGAAACAATAAAGTTTCCACACTTAAGTTTCAGATAGACAACGATGTATCATCATACTAACCGCTTTCTCAAGAAAAAAAACTAAATTGCTGTAACTAAACATACAGCTTAACGTCTTAAAGGCAAAATCCTCCAATTCTTATTATGACTGTTAGGGAATACAACAAGAGCGTAGAAATGTTTTCGGATAACATCTACCGTTTTCTGTTGAAAAACACGAAAAACGAAGATGTAGCTCGGGACATTGTTCAGGAAACGTTTATGAAGTTGTGGGATAAGGTAGAACAGGTAAATGCAGAAAAAGTGAAATCGTACCTATTCACTACTGCATACAGAACCATGATAGATCACTACCGTAGAGAGAACCGTTTGTCGGGACTTGAAGCCGCAGATTTCAGTAGCCTTTCGCATACAGAGCAATATACCGATCTCTCCGAAATCATCAGTGAGGCGGTGAAACAGCTTCCCGAAATCCAAAGGACAGTGATCCTTTTGCGCGATTACGAGGGATATTCGTATAAAGAAATTGGTGAGATCACCGAGTTAAACGAGTCTCAGGTAAAAGTGTACATCTATAGGGCTCGGGTAGCTTTGAAAAAATTCATCGGCTCTCTGGAAACGGTAATCTAAACTGTATCAAGATTTAAAAGAAGCTGCTGCAATGAAAATTAACAAAGAAAATTACGAGGTATTCTTAATTGACTATCTCGATGGAAACTTACAAGGTTCGGAAAAGTCCGATGTTGAGAACTTCCTTTTGATGAATCCAGAGATAAAAAAGGAATTCGAAAGCATTGAGAACATGCAGTTATCAGACGAGCCCGTTATGTTTCCTCTAAAAGAGAAACTGAAATTTAGAAAAGACGGTATATCCGAAGCCGATTACCTATGCATCGGTGACATGGAGGGAGATCTTAGCGAAGAAGAGAAAGCTCTTTTCGAACAGATCAAAAAGAATGAACCGGAGATAGAACACGACATAAAGCTTTTTGCTCTTACGAAACAGAAGCCTGCCATGCAGGTAACATTTCCAGATAAAGCGAAGCTGAAACAAAAACTAATCCGCCCGGTTTTCTGGGGATATTCTGCCGCCGCATCTATCGTTGCCGCAATTATAGTATTTGCTATGGTTACCAACGATGGAAATGAACAATTGGCAGATAACTCCGTAAAACGTAAAAAGGTAGCCCGTAAAGTTGAAAAAACAGAACAAGTAAAAACAGATAAAAACACAGCCACAACCAAAACAACAACTGAATCGAAACAAGTTGCGGCCAACAATCCTATACAACCAAAAAGCGACGACAGCTTTTTAGAAGAGTTTGAAGTGATGGAACCACAAATGGAAGAAAATGTGGATTACGCATCGATAGCAATGATGCAACCAGAGACACTTGTGAAAATTGAAACAGCTAAGTTTTCAGTAAGCAATAAAGTAAGTACTGAAAAACACGAGCTTTCTCAACAATTAATAGACGAAAACAAAGCATATATTGAATATTGGAAAAAAGTATTCATTGAAAATCATAACCGGAAATAGCAGCCACTATAGGTTTAGATTAGCTATGCTCTAACAAAGATAAAAAGATCAGAGATCTTCATTTTAGGTAGGTGCACCTCTCAGAGAGGTGCTTTTTTTTGCTCTTTAAATTACATCTCCTCCCCCTTGTTTTCTTCTCCAAACGAAAGTTTACGAACAAAGCTCTCTTAAACGGAGCTTTACTCTTGAACGCCCCCATGCATTTTCGTAACTTACTAAAGTTCGAAAACTAAAAAGCTTATGGTTAACCTCATTATTGGCATATGTCTGATATTGAATGCGTGCATGCAGGACGATTTCACAACAGCACGTAATGCCATGGTTAAAAATCAGCTCATTGCAAAGGGCATATCAGACAAAGCAACTTTAGAAGCTATACGAACAGTAAAACGCCACAAATTTGTCCCCCCAGAACTAGCTCATGTTGCCTATAGGGATGGCCCTTTGCCCATTGGCGAAGGGCAAACCATTTCCCAACCGTATATCGTTGCTTTTATGACAGAGAAATTGGAGCTGAAGCCTCACTATAAAGTCTTAGAAATTGGCACGGGTTCGGGTTATCAGGCTGCTGTACTTGCTGAAATTGTTGAAAAGGTTTACTCTATTGAAATTGTGGAACCGCTTGGGCTAAAAGCAAAAAAACTTTTAAAAACATTAAACTACAACAATGTAGAAGTGGTTATTGGAGATGGCTACAAAGGATTGAAAGAACAGGCTCCTTTTGATGCTATTATTGTTACTGCTGCTGCCGAAACTATTCCTCCGCCTTTAATTGAACAACTGAAAGAGGGCGGAAAAATGATTATTCCTGTTGGATCGCAATATCGTGTTCAACGACTTGTATTATTGGAAAAAAAAGATGGTAAGGTTAAAAGAAAGGATGTGCTTTCTGTTCGGTTTGTGCCTTTTACTCGTGAAGATGAAGAGTGAAATTCTAATCGCATGAATGCTTGCAATGTATAACCCATAGATTACCTAGCAACTTTCTCCCAAAATTGCTAGGTTGTGATACTATTTTTCAGAAGAAGTATTGCACTAATATTCAGCGTAGCACTAAACATAAAAGTGACATTTAGATAACTAACTTAAAACTATATAGAGTCTGAAAACTGAATAATCTCTCCTGTACGGGCTTTTATAACTGTATCATTCGTTCGTTCTTTTATTTTGTTCAAGTAAAACTTGGCATTCCGATATTCGTAGCGCTTCTTCTTGTTCTTTGTTTTTATGACTTCGAAATAATGGTCCAAACTGGCCATAGTATCTCCTTCGGCAGCTTTTAGGTTGCCAAGTTCATAATTGACATGCAGTATCATATTATCATGGTAGCGCATGGTGGTGTCGAGTTTGTTCTGAATAAGATATTCGTTTAAAATCAATGCATTTTCATAGTGCAGCTTAGCCTCTTCCGAATCTCCTTTTTTCATGGCTTGATTTCCCCGCATATTTTCCAACTCGATCATTACAACGCCCCACCTGAGTATGAGGTAACGTAAATAATTTCCCTTCTCATAATGCGCCATGTGTTGTTCCAGCCGCTCTACATAATCTCTTGTTTCCCGTGGTATGCGGCGCTTAACGCGTTCATAATTCCCCCTACGCATTCTTCCTGAATTGTATTCGATAGCAGCAAATTTCCATGAATCGGGATGACGCAACAACTGAATTTTCGATAGCAAACTAGCTGCCCTATATCCTTCCTCGACACCTTTTTTACCAGTGTCCAACAACAGTTCAAGATCTACATCTTTTTGCTTTGCATATTGCTCACTGATAAGTTTTTCAGCTTCGGTTTTCCCTGTTGTATCCCGCCTTTGCGACAGATATTTATTTACCGCTTTTACACCTTCCGAGGTAAACTGTGCAACCCCAGCTGCATTGGCATACGATTTTAATATGGTTCCATCGTACTTCTTTTGAATAAAATTCGACTCTTGGGTAACCAACGCAATCAGGTATTTCTCATAATTTTGCTTCGGAAGGATTTTTCCTTTCGAATTTAGGGTATCAAACATCGCCATCTTATTGATGTAGGGCTGAAGTTTTGGGTAATTCCTTCGTAACTGTGCCGCATAGAATAAATATTCTTGTATTATTTGTGCCTGACTTACTGCAGTTGTATCCGATTTACTTTCTTTAGCTCCTGTACTTTTTGGTGAACTGGGGAGAAAAACACCAAGAAAAAGCAACGGCAGAATGAAAAAGAAATTGAGCGCCTTTTTTAAATGCATAGATTACAGGTATTATATTTTTCAGTTCAAACTGAATATTAGTTTTTTAGGGTTACGACAATTGCGCTGCTTTTGATGCATTGCACTTGTTAATTGGTGGGATCAAATGGAACAAGTTTATGAACTTCTTTAATGAAATGCTACGTTATAAGTGTTGTACAGGTATTAAAAAAGCAGGACACACAGCCTACTTTTTAAAAATATATTTGTAAAGTGTAGCCAAAGGCTGCGCTTAGTAGCCACATCACCCATGATTAATGCATATCGCTTAATTTCAATGACTTATGTCGACATAAAAATCCAGATAATGTATAAGAGAAACACTAATATCCTTCACTTTTGACCAGCTTTTGGGTTTAAGATTTCATATGGCCCCAAGAATTTATCGCCATTGAAGTGTACTAAATGATCTGGATTATCAGCAATCCAAACCTCAGTTTCCCAAGCTATATCTGTCATGAACTGACGAAATTTGTTTCTATCCAAAAAAGCAGTAACATATACAATATCAGCCTTACATTTTTCGGTGAGTTTTTTGAGCTGAAGCAACCTTAACTCACTAAGGGCAAGAAGAGTAAACTGCTTCAATAAGGTATAACCAATTCTTTGCTTTTGAATAAGCGATTACATCGGGTAATTCTTCATGCGATAATTCAAAGAAATTCAGCTGGTTTAATTTTTCCCTATGAAGATATAAGTGAACTGATTTAAACTTTTTCTGTAACTCATTTGTTGCGAGCTAATAATAGGAAAGTGAAAAGTTCACGTTTCTCTTCACTGGCAACAACTTTGTAAAAAAGTTTAAATCACTTCTATATGTATTAGATGCGTTTTTATCCATTTCATACCCAATGGTTTCAAAACCATTAGCTTCAAAACCCAATGATAATCCACCGCATCCAGCAAATAAGTCAACAACAGTTTTGTTTAACTTACTATCTATGTATGGCTTTAAATCTGTATTTATTCTTTTGACATAATCCATGTTACAAATATACGAAAAGTAACCTCTTTGTAGAACCTCCCTCGCTTATCATAGATATGCAGGGAGTTATTAGATTTTCAATTGTGTAAATGAAGAAACTAACCACACTTAAAGCCTATCAGTACTTTCTCTTCAATTTTAGGGTAATGCTTTTAGAATTCTGTTCGCCTAACTTTGAACAACTCTCGAAGACTATCTATATGGACAGTCTCTTCTAACCACCTTTTATTATTCTGGCTGAAGAATCAACTTAAAAGGTATCCCTCGGTCGTTTTCATAGGGAATCAGTACCATTCTGTTAGCTGAAAACTCTTCTATTTTGAACAGTTCAAACTGATTTTTGCCCTTATCTGGAATTAAATACAAAAGTCTACTTCCGTAACGCACTGCCCATCTGCCTTTAATGTTTTTACGTTTATTGTAGGTAAACACAACAGACTTATCTTTTCTTGCTACAATCCTAAGTTCAGTTGGCGCAGTTCCAGGCAATTTCAAATCGATTTTCTCTACTTTTTTCAGCTTCCATGTTTTAGCAAAATGAGCCTTAATACCTGTTTCTAGTTTCTTTGCCCTTGCTTTCTTTTGTTTCCCAGTATTGTCCATCCTAAGGAACGGAGCATTGTATGATGTTTTTGGTCTGTTAGCTTCCTTCAATATTGCATTGAATGTTTGTGAATTTGGAACAAATTGCAATCCCCGCTTGAGCATTTGCAGTCCATTCTTTTCATCGTTCTTCGAGATATAAAACTCTGCTGCTTTTAAATAAGCATATTCTATCTGCCGCTCCTCAAGGCGTAGATCTTTATGTGATTGAAGCATTCGTTCTAAACTCACAAGGTGCTTATAACCAATCTCCTCTTCCTTTCTACCATATGCTTTGTCTACTCCATTGATGTGACAATATGCATGATAGGTTTTAAAATTATTTTTTTCTTTTAGAAACGGGAACTGTTCGTAATAATACTCCAAAGAATCTATCGTTGCTTCAAAATCCTTATTTATAAACAAATGCTTTGATGCTGCGTGCTCTATTATATTTTTAATTTCTAGATTACTAGGGTTTGTTTCATATGCTTTCTTGAGATGCCTTAGTCCTTTTACATACTCTGTCTGGTTTGTAGCATAGTAACCCCAAGAATAATTGTAGCTAAGTGTATAAGGCGTTCTGTTTACCGAATCGGCCAATTCATTTGTAAACTCAGTATAAAATTGATCATATGCTTTGGGGTTAGGATGCTTTACCATCAGTTCTTGCGCTACAGTGTTAAAGAACTGTTCTCCGTATTGAATAACCTCTTTATTGCTTGCATTCAGGTTGAGAAATTTCGCAAACTTTCTTCCGTCAAATGATTTTGTCTGCACCTGTTCATCTAAACTACTTCCAATGGCCAGATTCAACATAAACCTAACGCCATTCGAAGGGTAGATTAGGTTAGCTTTTTCTAGGTTTTTAATCGCTGCATCTGTTTTCTTTGCTTTAAGCAGAAAAACTCCTTTATTGTAGTACTGCAATGCGGCCAACTGATAAATATCGATGGTAACGTCTTTATTATGATGCTCCTCAAACAAATTATGGAGCGATTCTGATTCTACTTCATCTTCTGAAATAATCTTGTTCGCAGCTAAATAGTTTATGTATTTCCGTTTGTAATCATCGGACATAACCTGTAATCCATTCCGTGGGTTGGTACTTTCAAGTAAAATATTGGAGCGCAAAGGCTCTGCAATAAGATAAACGTGGTTTGGGGTTTCTTTAATCTGATAGTCTATCTGGTAGTGCTCCATAAGAAGCGCATATAGGGCACTAGCTGTAACACAATTATACTGACCATGTTTAAATAGATCCTTAAAGAACGCATCTTCAACATATTTTTTAAGTAAAGTTGAATGAACGTACTTATATATCAGCTTGATCTGTTTCTTCCGATTTTTCTTTCTTATCTTCTTGCTTTCCAACAATGTTTTAGTTTCCTCTATCTTTTGCTGAATGACCTTGAAGTCTTCCTGCTTATAATAAAAGCAAGCCAACATGTCCAAAGGAGCAACTTTTTCTCCATTTTGATATTTTTGAAACACTTGCCTCTCAAAATCATTAGAGAACAAACAACTGTCAGCGGGACTAGCATTTGCAAGCAGGCTAATCGCCATAAATGCAAGCATTAAAATTTTTCTCATCAACATATTTTTAATAAAAATCAAACAAAGGCAGTGCTAGTTTTCTTCAAATAGCAAATTAAGTTCACAAAGCTATCTAATACGATTTATTTTCTACTGAATATTTACGAATTGACAACTATAAAGAACCATCAATTTACAATTAAAGATGCGAAGATAAAGTGAAAAGACTTTAACGAACAATTATTGACTGAAAAAAACTGGGATGTAGTATTGAAGTTAGAAGCCCAGAAAGTAAATCAGAAAAACTACCTTTGCCCACTTATGAAAAGAAAACTGCGAAATAGTATCCCAAAAGCTTTTGTGTTTACACAATGGTCGGGGAAGAGCTATGCGACATTTGCCAGCTTGAAGCGTGTGGTGAATATCGGGCAGTTGAAAATGGATTTGTACTCCTCTGTTTTTGGAGCGGATGAGCTTTGTCTGCTTCCAAAACAAAATGGAGACATTGTAGAAGATGAAGAAGAACGGGATCGAAAAAGGGATCTCTCAGAAATAGAATGGCTAGAGCTACTGCAATGCGAAGTAGCTGTACAACCATGCCCGAAAGAGTTTGAAGGATTAAAATTTAGTTTTAACCCCATGAAGTCCATATTCTGCAATTAGCAGTTTATGGACTTTTTTATGTAATGACCTATGATAGAAGTATTGAAAGAAAAAGTACTCGGAGGTTATGCACTTAGCTACGATGAAGCAGTGGAGCTAAGCAAAACCGAAAACAAAAACGCTCTTTATAAAGCCGCAGACGAAATACGTGAGAAGCTTTGCGGAAATAAAATGGATCTGTGCTCGATTACGAATGCTAAATCTGGTAAATGCCCTGAAAACTGCAAATGGTGTAGTCAGTCGGCGCATTTTCAGACCGATGTTGAGGAGTATGAGATTGTTGACCGTGAGAGTACGGTTAACGAGGCTGTTTCTAATGCTGCTAAAGGTGTGAAGCGCCACTCTTTGGTGACTAGCGGACGCAAGGTAAATGACAAAACCTTGGATAAGCTGATTCCGATTTACAAAGAGATTCAGGAGAAAAGCGATATCGAACTGTGTGCTTCTATGGGACTTATTTCTGAAGAGCAACTGAAGCGGTTGAACAATGAAATCGGTCTTTCGCATTATCACTGCAATTTGGAAACTGCGCCATCGTATTTCGATCAGGTGTGTACAACGCATACTATTGATGAGAAGATTGAGACCATTAAGGCAGCTAAGAAGTTAGGCATTGATATTTGTTCTGGTGGTATTATCGGAATGGGCGAAACGATGGAACACCGTATTGAAATGGCTGTTGCATTGCGTGACCTTGAGGTTCAGTCGATCCCGATTAATGTGCTGATGCCGATAGAAGGAACTCCGATGGAGAATACTCAGGAACTTACGGAAGAGGAAATCCTGACTACAATTGCAATTTTCCGCTTTTTGAATCCTACGGCTAAATTGCGTTTTGCTGGTGGCCGTTTGAAAATAAAGGCTTTTCAGGATAAGGCTTTGCATGCTGGTATTAATGCTGCGCTTACTGGTGATTATCTTACTACTACTGGTTCGGATGTTGATGATGATGTTCGTGATTTTGAAAAATGTGGTTTTAAGGTCAGATAATACGGTTTCGAACTTGAATTTATAGGAATAAAGCTTCAGTAATTTCATTCCCCTCCTCTCTGAGGAGGGGGTAGGGGTGGTGTTTATATAATAACATGATGTATTTATAAAAATACAACCACCCCTGCCCCTCCTTTTTTAAGGAGGGGAGCTGAAAAGCGTTGCTTTTCCGTTGAAACCTTCGGTTTCATCATATCGGTAAATTCATCACATAAATAGTATAGTTGAATTGGCTGACGCATGCTTGACCCGATGGGTTGTTAAAACCCATCGGGTCTAAAAATGTAATAGGAAAGCAATGCAGTTCTAAAATAGCCGTGACTGTAGCGGAAAGCCCACAGCCACGCGCGCCTGTGAAGCACGGTGTGGCGGCTATGGAACGAGAGTGGAATAGACCGCCACGCCGATGCTGAACGGTGCGGGGGGCAAGGACTTGTAGCGGAAGGCGCGAAGGGGCGATTTAAATGGAGGTAGTGTTGTGCTCCTAATCATTAATAATGAAATGTTTATAATTTGAATTGTATGGAGATAGATCAACTCTTGGCGATAGATAGGGCTCATATTTGGCATCCGTATGCGTCGGCAAATAACGCGGTGGATCCGTTGGTAGTGAAGCGTGCTGAAGGTGTGTTTATTGAACTGGAAGATGGACGACGGCTTGTGGATGGGATGTCGAGCTGGTGGTCGGTGATTCATGGTTATAATCATCCCCGGCTGAACGGGGCTTTGCAGCGACAGGCTTCGGAGGTGTCGCATGTGATGTTCGGGGGGCTTACTCACCGTCCTGCGGTTGAGCTTACGGAACGTCTTCTGAAGATTGTACCTGAGGGGCTTGACCGTATTTTTTATTGCGATTCGGGTTCGGTGGCGGTGGAAGTGGCGATGAAAATGGCGCTGCAATATTGGCATGCATCGGGTAGGGGAGAGAAGAATCGGTTTGCGACGGTAAGGCGTGGTTATCATGGTGATACGTGGCACACGATGTCGGTTTGTGACCCTGTTACGGGAATGCATCATATTTTTAATCAGAAGCTTCCGATTCAGCATTTTTTGCCTTCGCCAGAGTCTAGGTTCGGTGGGGAATTTATTGAGAGTGAAATTGGTGTTGTTGAGAAGTTTTTCGAGGAACATCATCATGAAATTGCGGCTTTTGTTCTTGAACCTATTGTGCAGGGTGCTGGCGGGATGCGTTTTTATCATCCGGACTATTTGAAGGCTGTTGGTAGGCTTTGTAAGCAATACGGTGTACTTCTTATTGCAGATGAAATAGCGACAGGATTTGGCAGAACTGGAAAATTGTTTGCCTGTGAACATGCTGATATATCGCCAGATATAATGTGTATAGGCAAAGCTATGACGGGTGGTTATATGTCCTTTGCGGCAACACTCTGCACGAAAAATGTTGCAGAAACAATTTCTGGGGCGGAGCCTGGTGTTTTTATGCACGGACCTACTTTTATGGGAAACCCTTTGGCTTGTGCATTGGCTTCGGAAAGTATCGACTTGCTGCTGGAAAGCGATTGGCAGGGAAAAGTCATGAATATCGAACGCCAACTAGAAGTATCTTTGCAGCCTTTAGCGGAGCTGGACGCTGTTGAGGATGTTCGGGTATTGGGTGCTATCGGTGTTGTGGAAATGAAAGAGCCTGTGGATATGAAATTGATGCAGGATGAGTTTTCGCAACAAGGTATCTGGATGCGGCCTTTTGGTAAGCTGGTTTACACTATGCCTCCTTTTGTGATTTCGGATGATGAACTGAAACAGCTAACGGACGGTATCTGCAACACTTTGTTTAAACTTTATTCATAATGCTTGACAACTATAAACAAAGGCTGGAAGAACTAAAAGCAACTTCGAACTTAAGGGTTTTACCCGAAGCCGAAACTGAACTGATAGATCTTTGTTCGAACGATTATCTTGGACTGAATAATGATGGAAATCTTTATCATGAATTTCTGGATGCTTTATCGAGAGAAAGACACTCTTTTAGCTCTAGTTCGTCTCGGTTATTAAGCGGAAATTCTTCCGAACATATCCGATTGGAAGAAAAAATTGCGGCTAGATATCAAAAGGAAACTTGCCTGCTGTACAACAGCGGTTATCATGCGAACCTAGGGATTCTAACTACGTTAACCGATAAACGTGATCTTATTGTGGCCGATAAGCTGGTTCATGCAAGCTTGATTGATGGTTTCAAACTGAGCGAAGCTGATTTTGTCAGATACCGACATTCCGACTATGAACATTTAGAGAAAATTCTTTCACAAAAACGCTCTTTATACCGGAACGTTTTCATTGTCAGCGAGAGTGTTTTCAGCATGGACGGCGATCTGGCAGATCTACCTAGACTGGTTGATATAAAAAAACGTTACAATTGTTTTCTTTACATCGACGAAGCACACGGGGTAGGAGCCATGGGCAGAACTGGCCTTGGCCTTTCGGAGGAAGAAGGTGTTATCGATGACATAGATTTCATTGTAGGTACCTTTGGGAAGGCCCTATGCTCTGTTGGAGCATTTGTGGTTTGCTCTTCCCTCTTCAAACAGTATTTAGTAGCCCACTCACGCACCTTAATTTTCACCACTGCATTGCCACCTGTTAACATAGCGTGGACGAGCTTTCTTGTTGATCGTCTGGAACAGTTCTCTGGCCGCCGCGAACGTCTGAAACGCATCAGCATGGAATTTGCGGAAATGTTGGGAGAAAAAGCGAACAGCCATATCGTTCCATACGTTTTAGGAGAAAACAAAAGAGCAATAGAAGCTTCTGAAGCTCTAAAAGAGGCAGGCTTCCGGGTATTGCCGATTAGATACCCAACAGTACCAAAATCAACTGCCCGGCTCCGGTTTTCACTAAATGCGGACTTAGATTTAGATGAACTAACACAGATAAAACAAATTTTAGTGTCCTATGCAAAAAAAGTGGTTAAATAAAGACGGCAATTCCACATGTATTCTTTTTTTCAATGGTTGGGGAATGGACGAACATGCCATCAACCACCTTGATACCAATGGCTTTGACCTTTGCATGTTCTATAATTATCGCAATTTCAATTTCTCTGAAGACGAATTTACTGGCTACAAGAAACTTCACCTTATTTCGTGGTCGATGGGTGTGTGGGCAAGTGCCCAAATTTTTAAAGATACACCTATGAGTTTCGCAAAATCGATTGCCATAAACGGCACTCTGTCACCTATTGACGCCCGAAATGGTATTCAGCCACGGGTTTTTGAAATGACTCTGGAAAGTTGGAACGACCGCAACCGAAAGAAGTTCAACTTACGGATGATGGGCGGCAACGAAAAATATGAACAGCTGATACATAGGCTACCACATAGAAGAGCAAGTGAACAAAAGGAGGAACTGGAGTTTTTACACAAAGAAATCACCACAGGCGAAAGGCAGTATTTTAAGTTCAGTACAGTGCTGATTGGACGCGATGACATGGTTTTCACAGCAAAAAATCAATGGAATTATTGGACGGCTAAAACCAAAGTTGTGGAACATAATCTTGCGCATTATCCTTTTACTGGATTTTTGAGCTGGAATGAGATCGTTTCCCTGTAGCTAGAAAAATACCACAAAACAAAAAATACATTCCGAAAGCAACAGCTAGATGTTGAAGAGCTTGATTTTTCAATTTCTAGATGTTGTATTGGGTTTACGACTGATATAGAATGATCGAACAGAAGAAGAAAAAAGTAAAGCAACGTTTCGAACAGAATTTTTCGACCTACAACACAGAAGCTTCCGTTCAGTGGAAAACTGCACATAAATTGGCCATGCTCCTTCAGAATAAAGGAAGTATGAAAACAGGTCGCTTGTTGGAAATTGGCTGTGGTACTGGATTCCTTACCGAACAGATTGTTCAGCGGTTCGATGTCAGGAACTATTTTCTGAATGATCTTGCTGATAATTCGGCCCTACAGGTAATGAACCGCCTAAATGGACATAGGCCACCGAACACATCTTTTATTGGTGGAGATGCGGAAAAAGTCAGCTTCCCTAATGGACTCGATGCTGTTATCTCGGCATCGTGCTTTCAATGGTTCGGTGACCTTTCTTCTTTTCTGGAAAAAGTCAATACGCTGTTACTTCCTGATGGCTACTTGGCCTTTAGCACTTTCGGGGAGAAGAATTTTATAGAAATCAGAAAAACATTGAATGTTGGGCTGAACTATATTCCGCTCGAACAATTGAAAACAATGCTTAGCCAAAACTTCGAAATGCTACATGCCGAGGAATGGACAGAACAATTGTTTTTCGATACTCCAACGTCTGTACTCAGACATATTAAAAAGACTGGGGTGAATGGACTTTCGGGTGGCTTTTTGGGGAAAGAAAAACTACGGGTATTTGACAAAGAATACCGGGAGGGGTCTGGTAATGAGAAAGGGCATGTTAGTCTGACTTATCATCCTGTTATTGTTATTGCCCGTAAGAAAATGGAGGTTGATTAGGATTGCTCTTGTAAGACATGAAGCATCGTATCTCTACTGGTTAATGTCTGCTATGGTCTTCGAAATCATAATTGCCCCAATCTGTCTTTTCGAGTTTGATAGCATATGGTATTGAATAAATCTTTTCAACCAAAAGTCCGAATAAAAAAGGTTCTTCCATAGTTCTATTAAACTCAAGCTCAATTTTTTTCCCCGAGCTCGTTGTGCAAGCCAGATAACTGCTTCCTCCGCGAGTGTCCATCTTTTTAAAAGATTTTTTTCCCATAGCATTAAAAATATTACAGAAGGCTTTAAATTGTTGAGAACTGATTGTTCCTTTGTAATCTTCTCTGGAAACACCCATCAACCCTTCTTTAGTCAGATCAGATTGTACTCTCCGATATTTCACCTCTCCATTTTTGTTAAACTCTACATCAAAATAGTGGACACCTACACCTGTTAAGCGACGGTTGGAATAGCTGATTCTTTCGATTTCATAATTATCAGCTGCGCCTTTATATCGTCTCAAGTTTAGAAAATTGGAATCTGTCTCAAAGAATCTGTTAGTCATAGCTTTTGTGTTTTCATCAATAGCTTTTAAGTACAAACTATCCGAACTTATTTGGTGTATTGTAAACACAAAATCCCCCTTACAGAAGAACCTAGGTGCATCAGTTTTTTTTATTACAATCGTATCTCCCTTTAGTTGGTAAGGACAGTAAACGTAATCGAACATTGTAACAGCTAAAGAATCTTCGAAACACATGTAGAACGGGCAACAATCGTGGATGGTTGTTGCAAGCCAATAGCCTTGGAGCATACTTCGTTTGTCTTCAACTTGAGCTTTTGTACTTATTCCAATCAGCGAAAAAACAAGCAAGAGTAGGAGGACTTTAAGTATCTTAAACATAAGGCAAATTCATTTTATACTAAAAACACTTCAATATACTTAGTTTTTATGGTTTCAAATGTATAGTCGGATAACTATAACTCATTGTCATTGTGCTGTCGTCATAGTAAACTTCACATTCGAATAAATAGCTTTGTTTGTGTTGTAATTAAGATACAGGTTGTTGAGGTTGGAGTTTAAATGACTTTTACCATTAACGTGTCTGGCGGAGATAATGCCATTGCTTTCTCCTCCAACATTGAGGTTTCCTCCAATTGTTAGTTTGCTGTTTGAAACGATCTAGGTTGTCCCAATTCCAACTTGATCGGTTGTGGTAGTTTGTCCGTTCTCTGTTGTGGATTGTGCTCTTATACACAGCGACATAAGCAGCATGGGATTAGAACAAACTTTCTCATCTTTTGTGATTTAACTTGTTAAGTAGGGTTGGTGTAACTAAGAATTTTATGTTGAATGATAATTTATTGCTTTATATTTTTTAAACAACTTTATATGAGTCTTATTTGTTTTATTACGATAGTAAAGTTGACTATTTTGAAAAATAAAGGGTAATCTATGTGTTAATTTTAGATTAAGAGTTACAAAGAGGAGGTAGTGTTATTGAACTGAGTTTTAGATTGCTGTTTGTTTTTCTCAATTTCCTACATTTGCCCAGCAAAAAGTTAACGATGAAAGACCCAGCAAAACATCTGTTCAGTTCCTTGAACCCAGAAGAACTCGTGTCGCCCAGAGGGTATTACCCAATTCCTGAAGGCCAGATAATTTTCCATTACAAAGAGTGGGACTGTTATGTAATAACCACCATCGACGAGGAAAAGGATTATACAACAGATCATTACAACCTATTACCAGAACTAGCACCTTATCAATTAATAAACGGAAAACTTGTATTTATGGCTGCGCCGAGTACTCAGCATCAACGTATATCCCGTCGTCTGACAAGACAAATCGACAATTTTGTAGAAGACAATCAGTTAGGAGAAATGTTTTATGCTCCATATGATGTTGAATTTGATAAGGAAAATGTTGTTCAGCCAGACTTGATTTTTATTTCAATAAAACGATCGTCAATAGTAGGTGAAAAACGGGCTTATGGAACTCCTGATTTTATTGTGGAAATCTTATCAACAAACGAGGACGACGACCGTATCCGCAAAATGCAGCTCTATGCAGAAAACGATGTGTTGGAATATTGGATTGTAGCACCCGAAGAAGAATACATCGAAGTTTACCACAACGAAAACCAGCAAATGCAGCTTGTACAAAAAGCAAACAAAGGCGATAGCATCCGATCAAAAGCTATCGAAGGTTTTGTTTTAGATTTGGCAAACATATTTGTTGGTTAACCTCTCCTAAGTCTGGCTTTTCTTTGAGTTAAGCTGAATTTCTCTTTCCTTGAATCTATTATCAGATCAATTTTCAAGTAGTTTATTGAATATTGAAAGGGCGACTATTAAGATCAACCAATAGTCACCCTTTCAATAGGCATGTTGTAATTCATTGATTTTGAGCAAATAGTTGAATTATTACTATTTTTATAGTAAAAATATTTTCATTACTATAAAAATAGTAGTAAGTTTGAAACATGAAAGAATTGACCAAAGCAGAGGAACAGGTAATGCAGTACCTGTGGCGCATCGAAAAAGGATACATGAAAGATATTATCTCTCAGTTTCCAGAACCACGACCGGCCTATACCACAGTTGCGACTGTGATAAAGGTTTTGGTAGACAAAGGGGTTATTGCGTACAATGCTCACGGCAAATTGCGCGAGTATTACCCAACAGTTGCCAAAGCTGAGTATTCGAAGGGTCTTTTGCGCAAATGGGTCAATAATTTTTACGAAGGCTCAAGAAGCGCAGTGTTCTCTTTCTTTATGAAAGAAAAAGATATGAACCTAAGCGATTTGGAATCGCTACGCGAAATGCTCGACGAGCAGATCGAAAAAAAGAAAGGAGAAGAAGATGACTGAGTTTCTGTATTTCATTGAGGCAAACCTTGCTTTTGCATTGCTTTACACCGTTTATCGTTTAACTGTACGACGGGGCAGGAATTTTACATTGCAGCGTATTTATCTTTTAGCCTGCCTCCCGTTGGCTATTCTGTTACCAAAGTTGAATACGATTGACTTTGGATTCAGCGGCTCAGACGTGCAATTACCACAGATAAGTTTCATGTTGGAAGAAATTGTGGTTGGCGGAAAAGCGCCTCAAGAAGTTGGTACAGAACTCTCAATCAGTATTATACTGATCATCCTCTATTCTTTAGTATCATTTTTAGGTATGCTAAGGGTCTGTTTCAGTGTGTTCAAGCTGAAACAAAAACTTAGAAAGTTACCAAGCGAGAGCCAAAACGGTTATCGCTTGGTTTTCGATCCCGATGCAAATCTTCCTTATTCGTTCTTTCATTACATTTTTTTACAACACAAACAGCGTCACAATACTGAAATGCTCACACACGAGATGGCTCATGCCCGACAGCTGCACTCTGTCGATAAGCTCGTGGCCGAGTTTACACTTTCTTTGCTTTGGATCAATCCGGTGGTGTATTTATGGCGCCAAGCTTTGGTAGAACTGCACGAATATTTGGCCGATCAGGAAGTTCTTCTTTCGGGAACAGATCCTGCGGACTATGGCCGTAGCCTTGTTTCGGCCGCCTACCGGCAGCAGGGCTTGCAGATGGCAAGCTTCTTTAACAAACAGTTTACAAAAAAGAGATTAATCATGATACAAAATATTTCAAAAACAAAGTCGTCTCACATTGGCCTTATGGCTACGCTCCTTATCGGGCTTTTTATTGCTTTTGCCTGCAATAAAGAAGAGGTAGATACAGTTGACAATAGTTCCATTCCATCTAAGAATGTGGCAATTACGGATGAAATTCACGTTGTCGGTTATGGAAAAAAGAAAACTATTAGTCGCGAGGAAAAGCAGGTGGTAACATCAGAGCAAAAAGAAGTTGTTGAAAGGGAGTATGGTGAGTCTCCATTTATAATTGTTGAAAAAATGCCACAATATCCAGGAGGGGCAAAGGAGCTTCTTAGGATCATTGCAAAGAATGTGAAATATCCAGCGGGAGCCATGGCAAAAGGTATAGAAGGACGTGTTTATATTCGTTTTGTGGTAGAAGCAGATGGCACAATGTCTAGTTTCGAGGCAGTAAGAGAAACTGATCCGGAATTAAGTCAAGCAGCTATTGATGCAATTAAGACGTTAGGCAGATGGACTCCAGGATATCAACGGGGAAAAGCAGTTCCTGTATATTTCACCGTTCCAGTTAATTTCACTTTACAGCAAAAGTAATGAACTTCAATTTTAGATACAAAACGGTTTGTGCAGGCGATTCTGCATGGATCGTTTTTGAATAGAATTAGCATGAATAAGGCGTTGCTCCCCCTATTTTTATAATTATCTCTGCGTTTTCGAGCATTAAAACCGACCAACACCCCTCTCTTTCTTAATGAAAGAAAAAGATATGAACCTAAGCGATTTGGAATCGTTACGCGAAATGCTCGACGAGCAGATTGAAAAAAAGAAAGGAGAAGAAGATGACTGAGTTTCTGTATTTCTTTGAGGCAAACCTTGCTTTTTCATTGCTTTACACCGTTTATCGTTTAACTGTACAACGGGGCAGGAATTTTACATTGCAGCGTATTTATCTTTTAGCCTGCCTACCGTTGGCTATTCTGTTACCAAAGTTGAATACGATTGACTTTGGATTCAGCGGCTCAGACGTACAGTTACCACGGATAAGTTTCATGTTGGAAGAAATTGTGGTTGGCGGAAAAGCGCCTCAAGAAGTTGGTACAGAACTCTCAATCAGTGTTATGCTGATCATTCTCTATTCTTTAGTATCATTTTTAGGTATGCTAAGGGTCTGTTTCAGTGTGTTCAAGCTGAAACAAAAACTTAAAAAGTTACCAAGCGAGAGCCAAAGCGGTTATCGCTTGGTTTTCGATCCCGATGCAAATCTGCCCTATTCATTCTTTCATTACATTTTTTTACAACACAAACAGCGTCACAATACTGAAATGCTCACACACGAGATGGCTCATGCCCGACAGCTGCACTCTGTCGATAAGCTCGTGGCCGAGTTTACACTTTCTTTGCTTTGGATCAATCCAGTGGTGTATTTATGGCGCCAAGCGTTGGTAGAACTGCACGAATATTTGGCCGATCAGGAAGTTCTTTTTTCAGGAACAGATCCTGCGGATTATGGCCGTAGCCTCGTTTCGGCAGCCTACCGGCAGCAGGGCTTGCAGATGGCAAGCTTCTTTAACAAACAGTTTACAAAAAAGAGATTAATCATGATACAAAATATTTCAAAAACAAAGTCGTCTCACATTGGCCTTATGGCTTCGCTTCTTATTGGACTTTTCTTTGCATTTGCCTGCAATAAAGAAAAGGTGGATACTGAGAAATCGCAAACAAAAGATGATAAAAAGGAATATAAAGAAGAGGTCGTAGTAGTTGGGTATGGAACAGAGACAATACGTACAGAAAAAGCTATCGAAATGACTCCAGGAGTATCCAAATCGGGCGAACAACCATTTGTAATTGTTGAAGAAATGCCACAATACCCGGGAGGTCCCAATGAGTTACTGAAAACAATAGCTAAAAATGTAGTATACCCCAAAGGAGCTATTCAGCGAGGTGTTCAGGGAAGAGTTTTTGTTCGTTTTATAGTAGAACCTGATGGTACAATGTCTAATTTTACGGTTGTAAAAGGTGTTGATCCTGAACTTGATAAAGCTGCAATAGATGCCTTGCAGAAACTTGAAAGTTGGACTCCAGGAAAACAGAGAGGGAAAAAAGTTCCTGTTTGGTATACTGTTCCTATTAATTTTCAACTAGACTAAAAATATTGAATTTCAATTTTAGGTACAAAACGGTCTGTGCAACGAATCTTGCATGGATCGTTTTTGAACGAAACCATTGTGAATGGATAGCACCCCTATTCACACAATCATGTCAGTGTTTCGGGCATTAGACCTAAACAATGGGCTCAACCAAGTACCATCCGAAGCAGGCACAACAGTAAAGTTGAACGGGAATTAATCTCATCCGAAGATTACTCTGTGATTTTCCACTCCACTAAATTCACCTTAACTTTTCTTCGTAAAATTTCGGGCAAGCTTTGCGGGAAACTTATATCGATTCCAAAAACGGAGTTTCGTTAAAGAAGTATAAGTAATCAGGCGATTGAACCATTTGAAACGCATCAGATAATTCATAATGCTATACGCACCAAAAAGCAAAAACATTTCAACAGCCACAAAAGCAAACTCTATCAGTTTCGATAACGGAGAATCAGCAGATCCGATAAGTTCGTTTTTTATCAGAACACTTAACAAGAAAGCAGGAAGAACACCAAAAACTAACCACCAGAGCAGAAAAGTAATTCCATGTGCAGTCTCAATAGCCCTTTCCGGACAGTTGCACATGCAGCGCATACAGCTTTCGCAGCGATAACTCCAGAACAAGCTTTTTCGCTCTTCAATTGCATTTACAGGGCAGTTTTTAACACAAAAGCCACAGTTTGTACATGCATCCGTAGCAACGAATGTTTTGGCTAAGGCAAACCTTCCAATGAAATAATAAAGTATCGAGATAGGAGCGATAAGAAGATCAATTGGAAGCGCGTAAAGTCCAGTGTAAGTTTTCTTTCCTAAAAGAGTACGCTGAGTAAAAACAACAACTTTTTTGTGCCAATGTTCAATGATTTTTTCCACATCCCTTTCCCGAAGTCCCGGATGGAGAGATATCCAGTTCGATGGCAGATCAACAGGTCTGTAACCAACTACACTAATGCCTTTTGTCCACAAAACCAGAGCTGGAAAGATTTGCGCAACACCACTAAGTCCTGGCAAAAAAAAGCGGCCCAGTTTGGTGCCCCCACGGGTGTTTATCAAAAAAGCCTTTACCGATTTCTGACTGGGTATTTTAAAAAGAAAATCGATTACCAAAGGAGGTAGATTGAAACCGTGCGTTGGTGAACAGATACCGATCAAACTTTGTTTGTCGATGGATGCAAAATCGAAAGTTCCTTTTTCAATATTCACCAATTGGGTTTCTAGTCCTGTTTCCTTGGCCTCTTTGCAGATCCATTCTGCTGTTCTTAGGGCATTTCCCGTTCCAGAGAAGTAGAATACAATGAGCTTTTTGTAGGCATTCATAATTGGCTTTTGGTTGAGGTTACGAGAAGCCTTTATTTTAGTTGTTAACCCTTCTAAAGTTCAAAACATTAGAAGGGTTAGGCATATCATTTATTTTAACATGCCTTAGTGATTTCTTTAAACTACGAATATTACTTGTAAATCTCACCAAGCTTCTCACCAAGCCTATCGCCACGAAGATTTATGCCAACAATTTTACCATCAGGATCAATCAAAAAATTAGACGGAATAGAACGGACATTATACAATTTCGCAACGTCCGATTTCCAATGCTTCAGGTCACTCACATGATACCATGTTAAACGGTCTTTTTTTATCGCCTCAGTCCATTTCTCCTTTTCTTTATCCAAAGATACCTGATAGATCCTAAAACCTTTCCTTTTGTATTTTTTAAAGTTATCTACAAGCGTAGGGTTTTCTTTGCGGCATGGAGAACACCACGAAGCCCAGAAATCAAGAAGGACATATTTCCCTCTTAGGGAAGAAAGGGCAATTTCTTTACCATCGGGAGCAGGCAGAACAATCTCTGGCGCAACAGAACCAACTGTTAAGGATGCTTTGTTCAATCGATCTACCCCTTGTTGCCTTTGTTGAGCAGTAACCATCATCCGTAGCGATTTTATAAGTTCAGATTCCGGATACAGTGGCGCTAACTTTTTCAGTACAGTTTTATAAAGCTCAAAATCGTTCTGAATATTGAAAACGGCCTCATGACGGTTTAGGTGTTGAAATAGAGCCATAACACCAACCAGTGAACTATCATTGTCTTGAATAAGCTTTTTGCTAAATTGCCTGTGCATCTCATAAGTCTGTTTGTTCTTTAGATCGAGCTGAGATTTCAAGGCTGAGTCAATAGGAGCTGTACCTGCTGCTTCTCTGAATACAGTGGCTATAGAATCCATTGTTTTTATGGTAACTTGCAGATGATCCTGTAGTTTCTTTATCGTTTGCGATTCAGGCGAACCACTTACCAAATAATTCTGTTTCAAAGCTCCCGAAAGGTTTCCTGAAAGCTGCACTTGTTCTTTTGGACCAACAAGGAGCTGAATATTGTTTGTAACTTTTCCGTCTTCCGAAACGACAGAAACAATATAGAAACAAGTTGAGGCATTAGTGCCTTTAAACGAAAACGTTCCATCATTTATAAGAACGGTAGAATCAACTGCAATGAGAGAGTTGCCCATAGCCTTGTTCAAATATACTTTGTGAGCTTTGGCGTTGTCGAAACGCCCACTTATCACAAACCCATCGTGTTTAGGGCCGCCACAAGCAACAATTAAGCTTAAGGCAAACGCCACAACAGGTAGAAGCAGATTTTTCATGTGAAGTTGTTTTAACAAATTGTAATTTAAGTTGGTGTCAAGATGACAAACGGCACGTTTTAAGTAAACGTATAAAAATAATTGTTGGTAAGATGCACAAGATTTTGGAGGATGAAGTGCAACAGACCTAACAGTTATCTCTAAACCATTACAGATTTTAAGGTCATGAACCTATTTTATTTATTTAACATTCAAGTAATCAGTGATTTAACAACACAACAAATCTATTCAAATATAGCTGACTGCTTATAATAACCAGTTCAATTAACTTAACTAATCACAGGCCTATGCCAGAGTTTTATCTAAACATCAGAGTTGTATTTTGAGCACTAAAATTGCATTGTTTTATCCTAAAATATTCATTTTCAAATTAAAACATCCAAGCTTAATAAGCTCACAATTTTCAACTTAGATAACACAAGTAAGTGGGTGTGCCAATATAAAAGTCTCTTAAGGCTTGTCAACACACTGTAAATTAGCACAATGCTTTTCCTAACAAAAGCACCACATGCTTAAGAATTAGAGGTAAAGATAAAAAGACAGTCTGTGAAATCTTGGTTTCAAAAATAAATTGCTTTACTGATAAAGCCATTTATTGTAAACTTGTTATGAAGCAGATGAGTTTATATAACCGCCACTTTGTAATCTGTTGCAATACTGAGAAGCAGAACGGTGGCGATCATAATTAAATAGTACCACGTACTTAAGAAGAAAACATGGTTCTTCAGAAGATTTAAATACACGGCATTGTTAATTAGTTATAGGTCTATGACCTTTTTTGCAAATCAATAACTTTCGCAAAATGAATACAATAAAAAAAAATTTTCCCTTGCTAATAGCCGTTCTCTTAGTATCGGTTCCGAGCATGGCACAAAGAAAAAAGGCTCCTAAGTGGGTTGAATACGATCAACGTGAATCGATGTTTCCAGAAGACAAATACGTTGTAGGTTTCGCTTCGGAAGCCTATACTTCTTTTGGAGTTCCAGATGAGCTTGAAGACCGGTTGCAGAGCGATGCCCGGACAGAGTTGGTGGAATCGATAAAAGTAAACATACGCAGTATGTCTACCACACAAATGATGACACAGAACGAGCAGGCACACAGCTCCTTTCGCCGCACGAGTGTATCGTTGTCCAACATCGAATTACAGGGGCTGAAAACCGAAACCTATTTCGACAAGAAAAAAAGACAGGGCTTTGCATTTTCTTATGCAGAAAAAGCAGAAATCTCGAAGCTCTACCGCAATAAAATAGTTAGTAAAAAAGCGCGCGTCGAACAAAACCTGAACAATGCATCTACCTATTTACAACAGAATGACAACCAGAGTGCCTTGAAGAGTTATTATTCGTGTATGCCGCTCTTCCGCGAGATTGAAGAAGCACAAACACTTATCATGACCTTCGAGGGGGTTAGT
Source organism: Bacteroidales bacterium (assembly GCA_965230435.1). Classification (GTDB taxonomy): domain Bacteria; phylum Bacteroidota; class Bacteroidia; order Bacteroidales; family JBDKHP01; genus JBDKHP01. Next base: position 855,593 of record CBDDLB010000004.1, on the reverse strand, counting down.
ACCGACGCTGCGCATTTATATTTCAAAGAAGTAAACGACCTGAAACTGAAAGCCAATAAAGGGGTAAAATCGCTACAAGCTGCTAAGGATCTTTCGATAGACGACGCTGCATTTCTTATTGCAATGGGTTTGAAATATCAGGCAGATTCGATAAAACGAGAAATCCGTTTGAACAATTTTACATTTCAGGACACAAAGATGGCAAGCATTTTCTCGAAAAGGTTTACCCGTAGCTTAGAGAGTAAACTAGCTGCCAACGACCTCAGGGTTACCATACACAAACCTTCTATGATAGACAATGTAGACGAAAGCGAGTATTACAATATGGTAGGTACGTATTGGGAAGAGGGCGATAAAATTAAGATCATAGCCAACATCCGCGATATGCTGACCCGAAAAACTGTGGCCAGCAGTGAGGCTACTATCGACAAAAGTTACTTTACCAACAATAACATCAGCTACAAGCCTGCGAATTATGATAACGCTATCAAAACATTGGTTCAGTTCAACAATGAGAAAAAACCGAACGGAGGGCTGATTGTAGACCTTTCAACAAATAAAGGTAACGATGGGCTTATCTTTACAGAAGGCGAAACGATGAAAGTGTTCGTACGTGTTAATAAAGCCTGTTACATACGTCTAATTTATCACCTTGCCGATGGACAAAAAGTATCACTCTTGGATAATTACCACATCAGCAATGCGAATGCTAATAAAGTAATAGAACTACCTGAAGAGTTTGAGTGTACAGATCCGTTTGGGGTAGAAACGCTCCAGCTTAATGCACAAACAGAAGAATTCACTCCATTGGTTACAAAAGAAGAGTATGGCTACGATTTCATTGTGGAAGACCTGAAAGAAGTATTGTTCAAAACAAGAGGGTTCAAGCCCAAAAAGCGGTTGGATGCTAAAACCGAAAAACGTATGATTATCACAACAATGCGCAAATAAAGTATTAAAAAGCTGGTCGGTTTCGATCAGCTTTTTTTTAGCTAATGAAGTTGTTAAAATGAATTTATCATATGCCTCGTTGCTGCTTAGAACTTCCGTTTAAGTAAAGTGATCCAGAAGAACAAGATCTGAGATTATAAATCCAGCTCCCCTCCCAGCTTCACAAACCACATTCTGAATTTTATTTCTACCATATAGCGAACTTATTCCACCGGAATTACGTTTTGTAGATTCCAGTTATTTCGTTTGCATGTTGTTTTATTATTCTGATTTTTTTATTTTCTTCCTTTTTATAGGCTTATAACAGTGATTTTCAGAATACTCAAGCAACTCTTTTTGTTGTTGTTGAGTCATTGATGAAAGTACTTTTGTATGAGAAAAATAGCATTGAAATCTGGCACAAAAACAAAAGGATAACGTATCATTCCTAAATGAAAGTTATATAAGTTACCCCCCTTATCTCATCGACATGTTTTTTATAGCATGGTTATTGTAATGAGTTAATACAAGGGTGATTACAGACTTTCAAAAATCTTAAGACAAAAGTACCATAACGAACTATTCCGAAAATGAAACGACTAAGCTAGTTTGGTCATTCAATACATTGACAGGGGTGATTAAATCGGTTTGGGAGTTACATCTGGTAATTGGAAGTAAATTTATGAAACAGATGAAAAAAGCAATTGGCATATTAGTTATAATGACAATCCTTATGTTCTTTCCAAGTTTTATAGAGAGTGCAGTAGCACAACCTGTTCCACCAGATATTGACCCAGAAGTACCGATTGACGGTGGGCTAACTGCACTTTTACTCGCAGGATTAGCATATGGGGCGCGTAAATTAAAAGCTGAAAAAGAGTAACTACTCAATAATGAGATATGATTCTACTCTTTTCCTCTTCATTTAAAGAAGAAGAAAAGAGTTTTTTATTTTTATGCAGTTAGAAAACCAGTTCATAAGACCGATGATCTAAATGTTCCCATTTCTATTGGTCTGGTTATTGAATGTGAGCAAAATCGTTTTGGAAAATTCTACTGCATGAAAATCATTGAGCATTACAAAAGCTTAAGCCTGCTAAATAAGTTTGTTGTTAATACAATTTGCGTCGGACTATTTTGGTATTTATTCTTCTATATTGTGCGTAGGTTGGTTTTTATCGACCCTCTTTATGATGAGTTTTCAGGCTGGCTCACCCATATCCTTCTTGAGATATCTCAGTTCTTCCTTTCGCTTGTAGGTGAGCAAAGTCTTATTTATGGAAAAGCCCTTCAACAAATAGGCGGTAATGGAATTTATTTAGACAAGGGTTGCCTTGGACGGAACCTGATGGGGCTTTTTGCTGGTTTCATTGTGGTGTTTCCGGGGAGAATAAATACGAAGCTCTGGTTTATCCCTATGGGGCTTATCATTATTTTTATTATCAATATTTTACGTATAGTAGGGCTATACCTTACCAATAAGTACCTTCCCCAATATATGAATATCAACCACCATATGGTCTTTAAATATACTGTTTATGCTTGCACATTCTTGTTGTGGTATATTTGGATAAAGAAATTTAGAAAGAAAAAGGCAGTAGAGGTAAAAGAATAACGCTACTCTAGCCTACAATCTGCTCCTTAACTTTTATCTACGCAAAATACGCACTGAGTTTAAAAACAAAATGTGCATTAGACTAACTTATTCTTTCTATCTAATTGGCGAATTAATCTGCTCAATACATTGAACCGACAGCCCACCTGTCCATGATTACTTTGCTTACTGAAAAATTAAAGTAGATAACCGTTCTTCTGTAAGTATTGTGTTTGCCACTTCCAATAATCCTTCTGCTGTAATATCATCTATTCGTTTGTAAACCACTTTCAGTGGGTCTACCTTGTCGAAGAGCAACATGCTTTTTCCTATCGATAACATTTGGTTCTCGTTACTGTCGGCACTGATCGCAATCTGTCCTACAAGTTGTTTCTTTGCACGGCTCAATTGCAGGACTCCAAGTTTTTTATCCCGAAGTAGTTTAAATTCTTTGTTAATCAGGCTTAGACTTCGATCCAAATTTTCTTTATCTGTACCAAAATACACGTAAAAAAGCCCCGTGTCGGAATACGATACATAGTTAGACTCGATATTGTATGCTATGCCGTGCTTTTCGCGCAACGATAGGTTCAGCCTAGCATTGAGGCCATGACCACCAAGTACGTTGCTCAACAAAGAAAGCGTTGTTTTTCGCTTATCGAATACACCAAAAGCACCACTACCAATTATACAGTGCGCCTGATGCGTATCTGCACTTTCATTTGTAGAAAAAATATGATGCACAGGCTCTTGGCGTCTATTATTGGGGCTAAACCTAGATGGTATGTGGGCAAAGTGGCTTTCCACCATCTTTTGGGCTTTTTTGAAGCTGACATTGCCAACAATACTCACAACCATTTGGTCGGTGTAGTAGTTGTTGCGTATGAATTCCTGTATGGTTTTGGAACTAAAACCCTTAACGGATTCGTATGAGCCTAATATCTGACGCCCGATAGCTTGTTCTTTATAAAGATGCTCTTCAAAATCGTCGTATATCTGTTCCGATGGGCTGTCTTTGTACGAATTGATTTCGTCGATGACAACCTCTTTTTCTTTCTCGATTTCTTTTTCCGGAAAAACAGAGTTGAAAACGATGTCCGAAATTAGTTCCAGAGCACGCGAAAAGTATTCTTTTAGAAATGACGCGTAAACAACCGTTTGTTCTTTTGTAGTATAGGCATTGAGTTCTCCACCAACATCGTCCAGTCTACTCAGGATATGATAGGTTTTGCGTTTTTTCGTCCCCTTGAAAATGGTATGCTCAATGAAGTGTGCAATACCAAGTTCGTTTTCTTTCTCGTCGCGAGAACCCGTATTGATAAAAAATCCGCAATGGCCAACGTAGGAAACATCGTAGGCGTGTACCAGACGTATACCATTGGGCAAAGCAAAGCTTTGATATTCCATGCTTTATTAAGTTGGTGTCGTAATATAAACGTCACTTCTTGGAGAGGCGCTTTGCTGGTATGCAGCATAAAACCAATCCCTAAGTTCTAATGAACTTATTTGCCGTTAAAAGAATTCATTGTGCGCGAAACACCGATAGAACCGAAACTTTTTAGGGCTTCTATCATTTTGTCGATACGTTCTGGTAGAGTTGCACTTTCGTCTGAAGTCCATTCGCCTAAAACAAAGTCGATCTGTTTTCCACGCGAAAAACCGTTGCCGATTCCAAACCGTAGTCGGTTGTAATTCGAGTGTCCTAGTGTTTTTGCTATGTCAGCCAATCCGTTGTGTCCAGCGTCGCTACCTTTAGATTTTATGCGGATTGTACCGAAATCGAGCGCAAGGTCGTCAACAATCACCATAACGTGTTCTTTGTCGAGTTTTTCTTGTTGCATCCAGTAGTTAACAGCCTTTCCACTAAGGTTCATGTATGTGGTTGGCTTTATCAGTACGAAAGTGCGGCCTTTTGATTTCACTTCTGTTCTATAGGCCAAACGTTCGTATTCCCAAGTAGCCCCAGCATCTTTTGCCCAAGCATCCACTACCTGAAAACCGATATTGTGTCTTGTGTTTTCGTACTCTTTGCCGATATTTCCTAAGCCTACAATTAAATATTTCACGTGTTTAAATTTTAGTTAGGTGTTTGAATTTAAGCATGTCCTTTTATGAAGGGCTTGGTTTGTTTAAATTCGTTCAGATTTCATAAATACCTACTTTTTCAGCAGACACTTTCTGAACCTGTGTACACTTGCTAAAAAACTCTTCGATTAAGAGCAGATGCAAAATTAGATAAATTGACGAATAGAACGTTGGTTTTAAAACACAAAAAAGCCAAAACCGCGATGGTCTTGGCTTTTGAATATGTTGTATGTAATGCTTAGTCGTTGCTTTCTGAAGCAGCAGCAGCCAAAGCACCACGAGCAGCACGCGTAAGTTTCACCGCAGCTACTACTGAACTTGGAGGAGAAAGAAGTTCAAGGTTCTCAAATTCCAATTCACCTACTTTAATAACTTTACCAAGGCCAAGGTTTGTTACGTCTAGCTTTAGAGATTCAGGAAGGTCTTTGATCATAGCTCTTACTTTCACGCGACGTTGCATAAGCTGCAATTTACCACCAGCTTGTACACCTTCAGCAAAACCTTCAAGAATAACAGGTATACCAATTATTACTGGAGCATCGTCTGTAACTTGCAAGAAGTCGAAGTGCAAAGGTTTGTCAGAAACTGGATGATATTGAGTTTCTTGAATAATACCTTTTACTTCTTTTCCTTCGATATTGAAATGAATAATATACACATCAGGTGTATTAACCAATTTCAATACTTGTTTTTCAGTAACAGAAAAATGAACGTTTTCTTCACCTCCGTACATTACACAAGGAACTTTCTCCTCACGGCGAAGTTGTTTTGTGCTTTTTTTGCCTAATTCTTTTCTGATTTCACCAGAAATTTCAATCGTCTTCATTTCTTTATAATTTGTTGTGCTACTTAAAGTTGGCTGTAATTCGAGCAAAGCCAACTTTCCATCACACGATGACTGCTCGAAATCGGGCGCAAAGGTAGGGTTTTCTTTCGATAGTTCAATTATTTGACTGTGTTTTGTTTCAAAAAAAGTTAGTTGATGATTACGATTAGAGGTTGATCCATTTTGTGCTTACCCTTATTCCGAAATAAACTCAGTTACTCTCGCATGCAAAATAGATTAATACACAAAATTATTAACTTTGCCGCCTCATTGGTTTTCTAATCTAATCTGTAGAGAAATACAGATTGGAGGAGAAATTAAAAGGGAATGCCGTGTAATTCGGCAACAGTTCCCGCTGCTGTAAGCCCTTCCGGATAGTTTTCGGAAATGTTTTAGCAAAATGCCACTCTTTGCAAAAGGGGAAGGTGCTAAAAACAGGGGTAAGTCAGAAGACCTGCCAGTGAAACATAGATTTTTGCAGTCTGCGGAGAACAGATAGCTGATCATGACGATGTTTCATTGGCTTTACTATGCCCATCGTATGCTGCAAAATCTAGTAATCAGGTGTACAATCAAAATTGCAGTACAATGGAAAAGTCAAAAATCGACATTCGTTTTGGACTTCTGATACTTTTTGTGTTGTTGGCGGCATTCAGCCGTCTGATTCCACATCCGCCCAACTTTGCACCTCTTGGAGCAATTGCCTTGTTTGGTGCAGCTTATTTCAAACAGAAACATACTGCCTTACTGATTCTTGTGCTATCGTTGTGGTTGAGCGACTTTGTGATAAACAATGTGTCGCATGCTCAATACTTCGAGGCATTCGTGTTTTTCTTCCAAGGTTTTCATCGGACATATCTTGCTTTTGCCTTTATCGGAGGCCTAGGTTTTCTGTTGCTGAAGAAAACTAAACCTAAGAAAATCCTTCTGGCATCGCTTTCTGCTTCTGCTTTGTTTTCTGTGGTTTCAAATTTTGTAATTGTCTATTCGAGAACTGTACAGACGCAATGCATCTCTATCTAACGACCAAATTCATTTCAGTTTAAAATAAAAAAGAACGGCAGTGTTCGCCAAAACCTTCTGCCGTTCGCACTTAACCATAACACAATTAATTAGTTCTTAAAAATTGCATTATGAAACGACCATGTAAATTCGATTGTCCTGTTCTTGCAAAATACGAGGAAAGTTGAACTTATGTGGAAGTTGCATCTGACAATTGAAAATCAATTTTAAACCAGATGAAACAAGCATGGCTCGATTTGTTATTGAGACACATACGAGCGTGATTAAGCTCTTTCTCACAGCCAAAGCTTTTTCTGAAAAATTAAACCAGATGAAACGAAATTACTTATTTCTGGCGATATGTCTATGTTTCAATGTAGGACTATTCGCCCAAACAAGTCCTTATGTGTCAAAAGTATTGGAGTATAAGCCTGCTCCCGGACAGTTTATCAATTCTGATCCATGGGGAAATTCAGCATCTCCAGAAACGCTGATTGGTGGAGCTTCAGGAACTTTGAGCCTTGGTGCTTTTGGCGGCTATGTTATAGTTGGTTTCGACCACTCTATTGAAAATGATCCGAACAACCCATACGGTGTTGACTTCTCAATTATCGGCAATGCATTTGATGGTTGGGCAGAGCCGGGAATTGTTTATGTAATGAAGGACGAGAACGGCAACGGACTAGCCGACGATACTTGGTATCAGCTAAAGGGAAGCGACTATTCAAAAGCCAATACGCTTCCAAACTATTCGCTGACTTATGTTAATCCAGGCGGTTATGCAGATGTACCTTGGCGCGATGTTTTGAACAAAAGAGGTGCTGTTCTAGTGAATGCTTATCATAAACAGCCTTATTATCCGTCTTCGGATGCTTTCCCGAATGTAAACCCAAGCCGTGAGTCGTATAGTGGAACATTGATCTCTGGTAATGTTGACGACAGCAACCCATCTTACATTCAGTCTTTTGCGTTGGATTATGGCTATGCCGACAACCACCCAGCGGAAAAAGATGGAGACTATGTTCATCTACCAGATAACCCGTCTACAGTTGGCACTCTTGAAGGAGCAGGAGGCGATGCAATGAAAATAGAATGGGCTATTGATGCCGAGGGAAATTCTGTTTCGTTAGATGAAATCGACTTTGTAAAGATCCAAACTGGCCTGAACCGTATGTGCGGTTGGTTGGGCGAAGTGTCAACAGAAATCCGTGGTGTAGTTGATGTTGCTCCTGCAAGCGGTGCAAAAAAGAAAGCTAAAGCAAAGAAGGTTGAACTTCGCAGAGTTTCTGTTTACCCTTCTTCGGCACAGGGCATTACTGGCAAGTTTGAATTGTTCAATGTAGAAGGCAACAGCGCATTGAAAGTATCTAGCCTTAGGGACAAGCGCCTTAATCAGCTTGACAAAGGTGCTTATATCGTGAAAAACGCTGATAATAAATCAATCTGCAAAGTAATTATTGAATAATTAAACCAGAATGTAACGGTCAGGTTCAACTTGTGAGAGTGACGCCTGTCATTAAAAAATAAACTAATGAAACGGTCATTATTGATAATATCCATATTGCTGTTCAACTTGGTTGTAACAGCACAGAGCTATCTGACGCCATCGGAAAGCTACAAGACGAAAGATATCCTTGTTAACTACGATACTTTTTCGGCTTTTGATATTGCTGGGGATTTGCTTTATGGAAATGAAGGAAATACTATCCGCTGCCTAAATCTGAAAACAGGCGAGGAAGTAAAAAGCTACGATAAACCGAGCGATTATACATCGTGGCCAAGTTTTCTAACCTTGTCGCCAGATGCTAAAACCATATGGGCTGGGTTTACAAACAGTGGCAATACTGACGATAGAATTTACAGTATCAATGTAGAAACAGGTGAATGGACTTTAGAGGCTATTTCTGCTTGTAATTTTGATCTTGAATTTTGGAACGGCCACATTCTGATTTCCGGCTTAAACAGTCCTAATTGGAACGACCCAAACTCAATTTTCATTTTGGATACATCTGGTGAGAACAAACACAAGAAGGTGATTGAAATTGGAGGTAGTTCGGCTGGTTTGGCTGCTGATGCAGATGGAAATATTTACTATGGAACATATTACACTCTTACAGAAGGGCCAACGGCTTTGTTTCGTTGGAATAAAAAGGATATCGATGCAGCAATTGCTTCGGAAGGCAGCAAGGTTCTTACGGTAGCGGATGCTACAAAACTATCTGATTTGTCGGATGGCCCTTACGATTGTGAAATTGATGAAGCTGGAAACTTGATTTTCAACTCGAACAGTTTTTCTACCGATAAATTTTTGGCAAAATGGAATGGTGTAGAAGGCGATGGTAATAACTACGATATTTTGGCGACAACAAGCGATGTAATGGACTGGCTGGGCATGATTAAATCGGTAGGAAATATTGATAGTGAAGAAGAAGGAAACAAAGTTTTGGTGTTATCGATGGGAAGACCTGTTGCTGAAGTTTATAAAAGTACATCGCCTAAAGCAGTAACCAATTTAGGAACAATCGTGGGACGTAAGAACGAGCAAATTCAAATTGACTTGAACAAACATTTTACCGATCCTGACGATACTGAGCCTTTGGTTTATGAACTTGTTTCAAATTCTTCAGAAGAGATTGCCGCTTCTGCTATTTCAGGAAATATATTTACTGTAGACCTAAAATCTGCTGGGCAAACAGAAATTGTGGTTAAAGCTACTTCTAATGGACAATCTGTTACCGATAAGCTTACCGTAGGTGTTTATTCGTCAACGTCAACAAGTGGCACGGTTTCAAATTTCGAAGACTTGACTTTGGAAGATGAAAGTTTTTGGAATGGATCTGATGAAACAGGAGGTTTCGTTACTGGATTGGTGAAATTTTCGAACAGTTACGATAATGCTTTCGGATCTTGGAGTGAATGGGCATATTCTAATACTTCAGATGTTTCAACACCTGGATTCGGTAACCAGTATAGTGCTATTACAGGAGCTGGTTTTGAGCCAGAAGAATCGGGAGGTAAGAATTATGGTTTGGCATATGTTCCTACAGATTTTGCAACGTATGAAGCTGCGCCTATCGGAGCATCATTTAACGATGGTTCAGCATATGCGGTAAAAGGCTTTTATGTTACCAATAGTACTTGGGCAGCTTTGTCAATGGAACAGGGCGATGCTTTTGCCAAGAAGTTTGGTGGTAAAGATGGAAACGATCCCGATTGGTTTAAGCTGTCTGTTTGGGGAGTGAAAGATGGTGAAAAAACTGATGTTGTCGATTTCTACCTTGCTGATTTCCGTTTCGAAGACAACACAAAAGATTACATCATAAAAACTTGGCAGTGGGTAGACCTAACTTCTTTAGGTAAAGTTGACGAGATTAAATTCAGCCTTGCTTCTTCGGATGTTGGAGACTGGGGAATAAATACTCCGATGTATTTCTGTGCCGATAATTTCGAAGTGCTTCCAGATGCTGTTCCTGAGGTTGCAGAACCAATAGAAAACGTGGTTGCGAAAATCAATACAGAAAGCATGGACATCGACCTAAGCAATGTTTTTGTAGATGAAGATGACGAAGCTCCTATTGAGAAATCGGTTAAGAGCAATAGTAACGAAGAGCTTGTTTCTACAAGTATTTCAGATGATAAGCTCACGCTGAAATTTGCGGCAGATGCCGAAGGAAGCGCAGATATTGTAATCGAAGGTAAATCGAACGGAAAAACAGTTACAACCTCATTTAATGTAAAAGTGACTTCTGTTACAGCAGTGGAAAAACTAACACCTAGTGATATCGTACTTTGGCCTAATCCTACTGATGGTAGATTTAGAATAAATAGTACAAAGAATTATGGCAAACTACAGGTGAAGGTTTATTCTTTGAGTAACAATATAGTTTATTCAAACCCGAACTACTCTAGCTCTGAATTGATTGACATTAGCAAATATGCTGCTGGTCAGTATGTGATTGAATTGCTGAACAACGATTTACGAGTTACTAAGTCAATCATAATTCAATAATCGGGGCGCTTCAAAAGATAAGTAGGCGGACATAATTAACTTCACTTTGTTAAGGATGTAATTGGTTGGTTTTCAAACAAAAGACGATTCAATTATTCTTTTATTCAATCATTCTATTATTGTCCGCCTACTTAGTTGTGTGAATTAATTTTTATTGAACAACAGCGCCAAAGGTGTGGTATCTAATAGTATAGGGTGCAAGCCCTATGATGAATTGTTATCGTATTCTGGTAAGCGCCAACGGTGCGTAATCAAATTTAGTTCAGGCGATTTACAAACAGACTCCGCACCGTTGGCGCTTACATTGATGATGAAAAATTCATATAAAATTAGAACCTAATAACCCAGCACTTTTGGGAGAAATTGGTGGCATTTCAAACATTATACTATAGTGAAAATGGTTTTCGGTGTTTAAATTTTGTAACGATCTATTTGCCGGAACTGTACAGGCGCAAAATTTTGCGTCTATAATGACCAAATTCACTTTAGCAAACATAAGGTAGCACTACCTATTTTTAAGTTCTTCATGGTGAGCTTCGCAGTTCACAACTCATAAATTTCTAAAATAGCTCAACCTTACTCAGCTAATAATCATTTATCATGTTTAGAAAAATACGCTTCATTCTACTTTTTTTGTTTAGTGCTGTTGCTTCAGAAGCACAGTACATATCGGAGGTTTTGGAATATCGGCCTGCTCCCGGGCAGTTCATAAATTCTTCTCCTTGGGGAATGCAAAGCTCTGCAAATTCGCTTATTGGCGGAGTAACAGGTTCATTGAGTCTTGGAGCTTTTGGGGGATATGTTGTTTTCAAGTTCGAACAACCAGTAGAGAATCATCCTGATAATCCGTTTGGTGTTGATTTCACGATATTTGGTAATCCGTTGGAAGAATGGTCGGAGCAAGGCATTGTTTCGGTAATGAAAGATGAGAACGGCAACGGTTTGCCCGACGACACTTGGTATGAGTTGGCTGGCAGCGATTATTTCTTCTCAACCACGCTGAAAAACTACGAGGTTACTTACACCAACCCCAAGCAAGATGAAGCAGCAGATGTAGCTTGGGCAGACAATCAGGGCAACACAGGTTTCATCCTAAAAAACGGTTTTCATGAACAGCCTTACTATCCTTTGGTAGATGAATTCAACGATATTCCTGAAGAAAAATACACCCTCTCTGGAACAAAAATAGCTGATGCTGTCGACCGCACCATACCAACGTACATTAAATCGTACAGAAAGCCGTTCGGGTATGTTGATAATCGGTTGAGGGGAGCAGCGCCATATACAGTACCTGATAATCCGTACACCCTAGAGAAAGAAAATTCGGGTGGCGATGCTTTCGATATCGATTGGGCTGTTGATGAAAATGGCGAATACATAAGCTTAGACGTAATTCACTTTGTAAAAGTACACAACGCCATACTTGCAGATGCAGGATGGTTGGGCGAAGTCTCAACCGAAATCACAGGTGCTGTAGATGTAGAAGCAGATGAAACATTGACGGGCAATTTAGACATGATCGTTATAAAAGAACTGCCCAAAACAATAAAAGGACAAAGTTTTCAGCTCGAAGCATTTGTTTATCATAAAGGAAAGCGGGTTGAAGATGAAGTAATCAATTGGACGTCGAATTTGTCAACAGCAGAAGTTGATAACAATAACCAGCTCACATTTTCGACTTCGGGAGAATTAACCCTAACTGCTTCTCTTGCCAGTAAACCCGAAATAAAGACCAGCGTATCTGCTCAACTTGAATACGAAGCCATTTCCACCGCTGTAGATGTTAATGCAATGAAGTTTAAGGTGTATCCTAACCCTGTGTCGGAGACTATTTTTATTGAAGGTATAGGAAAATCTACGATTTCGATCTTCGATATTATGGGTAACAAAGTTTTGCAGACCAATAGTGTTGGTTACAAAACATCAATAAGAGTAGAAGCACTACCAAAAGGCATTTATACGATAAAAATTAATGATTCGAATGCAGAGGGAACAGTCCGTTTTGTTAAGAAGTAGCAAAGTAAAATGTATTGTGGCAATTGTTTTTTTTCTAACGATTGCTTCACATTCTTATTCGCAGGGAATGCGCGATTCTGTTTTTCGGATAAAAACTGTCGATGTATTTGCGAAGCGCTTGTTTAAGAAAGAAGAAGCTGGGATGAAGGAAACCCAAGTAGATTCGTCGGTACTGATGGAAAAGATGAACTCGTCGCTTTCAGAACTGCTCTCCGAAAATACTTCTGTCTTTATTAAAAGTAATGGACGGGGGGCTTTGGCAACGGCATCGTTTCGGGGAACAGCAGCATCGCATGTGCAGGTGAAATGGAATGGGATAAATATCAACAGCCCAATGTTGGGAATGGTCGATTTCTCGCTGATACCTGTTTACATAATCGACGATCTGAACCTAAAACACGGTGGAGCTTCCATTGCCGATCAGAGCGGAGGATTGGGAGGCTCTATTAACATTGGCAATCGGGTTGATTGGAACAAAAAGTTCAACGTAAAATATCTACAGGGAATAGGCAGTTACAACACTTTCGATGAGTTTTTACAAGTGGGAGGCGGAAATAAAAAGCTTCAGTTCAATACACGGGTTTATCATAATTATTCCAAGAACGATTATCCATTCATAAACCGATCCATACAGGACATCGACACTAAAACGGGAGAAGTCTCGAATCCTTCGGATAAAAATGATCATGCCGATTTTACAAAATATGGAATCTTGCAGGAAGTATATTACCGTCCAAGCCAGAACAACATCATTTCAGCAAAATATTGGGGACAATGGGCAGACCGCACTATTCCCAGACCAACCAGTTACGAAGGGCCTGAGAACTCTAACCTGAACAATCAGATCGACCACGACAACAAGTTTGTTGTAGACTGGAAACACTTTTCGGATAAATCGAAATTGACCTTGCGGTCTGGATATTCCGATAAAAAACTGGATTATACACTGAAGAATTTCGTGATCGGGCGAGGGCCAACACTGGCTATCGATTCCAGAAGTAAAGAACAGAGTTTGTTCAATACAGTGGAGATTGTCCACGATTTTACACATGATTTTTCTATCGAAGCAAGTGTTAATGCCAACTATTACGATGTAGTTTCGCACGAATCGGTCAAGAAAACAGGTTACGAAGAAAAACGTTTAGAGGTGTCGGGGTTTCTTTCCATTCGAAAAAGCTTTGCTAACCGTTTGAACCTAAACTTAATGCTCCGTCAGGATTGGGTTGATGATGGTTTTGTTCCTTTTATTCCTTTCCTTGGTTTCGATTACCGCATTATTAGAGACAAGAATTTCATTTTTAAAGGAAATATCTCGCGGAATTATCATCAGCCTTCGTTGAACGATCTGTATTGGCAGCCCGGCGGAAATCCGGATTTGTTAGCCGAGGATGGCGTTAGTGCCGAACTGGGAATTGAATACCGCAAACGGATCAGGAGGCAAAATTTGGAAGCCGAACTTACCGCCTATCGTTCCGATATCGACAATTGGATAATCTGGATTCCGAACTACAAAGGATTCTGGGAGCCTCATAATGTAAAAAGAGTGTTGTCTCAAGGACTGGAGGGGCGTCTTTCGGTAAATGGCAGAATTGGAAAAATGAAGTATCGTTTTTCAGGAACGTACACCTTTACACCTTCCGTTAATTATGGAGAAAAAGAAGTTTGGGGCGATGCATCTTACGGCAAACAATTGGTGTATGTGCCATTGCATTCAAGCAACGTAATCGCAAATATATCTTATGCAGGGTTCTTTGTTACCTATCAGTTCAATCATTACAGCGAGCGTTTCACTACCTCAAGCAATAAAACAACCCGTCGCGATTGGCTTTATCCGTATATTATGAACGATCTGGTTTTAGGAAAGAAAATCCAGTTGGGAAGAGTGAAACTGTCTGCCGAACTAAAAGTCTACAACCTTTTCAACGAAACTTACCATTCTGTTCTTTATCGCCCAATGCCGGGCAGAAATTACATGGCATTGTTAATTTTCAATATTTAAGGCTATGAATGTAAAAATACAGTATGTTATATTCTCTTTGTTCATAATGCTTTCGTCGTGCATGAAAGATGATGAACTGTGGGATTTTGAAAAAACGGATTACAAAATACGGAACAAAGGTGTGTTCATCACCAACGAAGGGAATTTTATGTATGGCAACGCTTCACTTTCGTATTACGATTTGGAGACAGGCAAAGTTCATAACGATATTTTTTATAACGCCAACGCTCTTCAGTTGGGCGATGTGGCACAGTCGATGGCTATCCGCGATAGTTTAGGGTATGTTGTGGTGAACAACAGCGGTAAAATTTATGTAATCAACATCAATACGTTTAAGTATGTGGGGAAAATTACAGGGCTTACATCTCCCCGCTATATTCATTTTATCAGCGATACAAAGGCATATGTAACCGATCTTTATGCGAAGTCGATCGCAATTGTAAACCCAACGACATTCGAGGTCACAGGTTCAATTAATGTTGATAACAAAGAATCGCAGTTTTATCAACATCCTACAGAACAAATGGTTCAGTATAAGAATTTTGTATTTACCAATTGTTGGAGCTACGACAATAAAGTTTTGGTTATTGATACAGAAACCGATCAGGTAGTCAGCGAAATTGAAGTGTTGAAACAGCCAACTTCTTTAATCATTGATAAATACGATAAAATATGGACAGTCACAGATGGTGGTTATTACAGAAGTCCATATGGACATGAAGCACCAGGGCTGATCTGTATTGATGCCAGAACAGGGGAAGTTGAAAAAACGTACCGTTTCGAATTGGGCGATTGGCCGTCGGAAGTTAAGCTCAACGGCACAAGGGATACTCTGTATTACATCAACAGGCACATTTACCGCCATGCCGTGTTTTCGGACGACGAACCAGAGCTTTTTATTGAAAGTCCGTATACAGGGACTTATTCTGGAGGATATTACGGTTTGGATGTAGATCCGTACACCTCGGAAATTTACGTGTCCGATGCCATAGATTATGTGCAAGAAGGTGTTGTGTATCGCTTTCGGCCCGATGGAACAGAAATAGATCGGTTTAAAGTTGGAATTATTCCAGGTGCATTTTGTTTTAAGCCTTAATTTCTGAAGGTAATTGATCATTGGCTTATTGGTCATCGGTCATTGGTTGGAGGTTCTGTGATTCAATGATCCATGTCTAGAGTATAGGCATTGTTGGTGCTACTATCTGAAAATCTTCAGCTTTTATCTTCAATTGCCTACTTAGACTTACTCACAGATTCCTTTTCTTTTATTGTTTTTTTTAACAAAAGAAGCCCCCGAAACAGTGCAGAGAATTGGTAGCCTTTTATTTACTTTGCCCCGAATTAGATTTAGGGGCAAAATATTTGAGGCTTCGCAAAGGAGCAGAATGTTTTGTCTACGTAAGCGATTAGGATATGAGAAGAAACCTGACGATTATACTTTTGGCCATAGTGGCGCTTCATTTATTTCATTCTTGTGCGCAAGTTGGGCAGCTTGAAGGAGGAAAAAAAGATAGTATACCGCCTACCTGGATAGGAAGTAGACCATTGAACTACACCACTAATTTCGATGGAAAAAAGGTAAAGTTGTATTTTGATGAATACTTCAAGCTGGATAATGCCCAGAACAAATTTGTGATGTCACCTCCCACAGAAGAGGAGCCAGAACTGAAAATCTGGAGCAAAAAACTCACTGTAAAACTTCCTGACTCGCTAAAGGAAAATACAACCTACACATTACAGTTTGCCGATGCCATTGTAGACTTCACAGAAGGGAACCCAATGGAAGATCTCACTTTTGTGTTTTCTACTGGTGAAACCATAGATACAATGGCAATAGGAGGGCAATTGTTCGAAGCTTCTACCCTGAAGGGAGTAGAGGGAGTATACGTTGGTGTTTTCCAGACGATGCAGGATTCAACGCCTTATTTACAAAAGCCAGACTATGTTGCTAAAACAGATTCGGCAGGACGTTTCCTGATTTCTCATATGCACCCAGCAAACTATCATCTTTTTGCATTACACGATCAGAACCGCAATCTACTTTTCGATATGCCAACGGAGAAAGTAGCATTTCTAGATTCTATCGTAATTCCAAAAGCCGAAAGCATTGTAATGTCCGATACGCTGGTTAGCCAATCTGGAGAGCGCGATAGTGTTGTTACCAATGCCCAGACCCTGCTTTCGCCAAACAACATTCAAATGTTCCTGTTTGAAGAAGAGCACCGTAGGCCTTACATAGAAGAATATAAGCGTCCGCGTAAACATCAGTTGCAGTGGAAATTCAACCGGCTTTTAGACGAAGACCTAAAAGTCAAGCTAATTAAGCCAGTAGAAAATACCAGCGAAGAGTGGTTCATCAAAGAGCCCAATCCTACGAACGATACCATTATGCTCTGGATTACGGACACTAGCCTCGTTTCACAGGATACGCTTTTGTTAAGTGCCGAGTTCAAAACATTGGATAGCCTAGAGCAAGTGATTCCACGTACGGACACCTTGAAAATAGCTTGGAAAGTGCCGGAAACGGGAGTAGATTCTACAAACTTTATCGACTTCGATGTAAATGTAGGAAGTGGACAATTAGGTTTTGGGAAAAGTATATATTTCTATGCAGGACAGATTATTGAAGGCTTCAATGAAAAAAGAATCCATCTGTACGAACTGAAAGATTCAACTGTAACGGACCTTAGAAAACAGAACCTATTGAGATATCAGCGTCCGCGTCCGGATTCGTTGATTTTCTGGTTCGAAAGAGCACTTCCCGAAGAGCCATATTTCTCAACTGCAAGTGAAGACTATAAGTGGTTTGACTATAGTATGGATAGCGAGAGAAGAAAGGTAGAATTACATGTTTTGGACACTGCCGTTTCTAACCGCGATACTATAGCAGTAGAAGCACATTTCTCGAATTTGTTTTATAATGATGCAATTGTTCAGGATCGAAAATTTGTAAAGATTCCTTATTCATTGCAAAGTATCATAAAAGCAGAACGGGTAGATTCAGCCCACTGCGTATTCTATTTCAATAAAATTTCAGGCAATCCGTTTTCGATTGAGGCTGGGAATTTTTCTGGTCAATCGGGTTGGATTACCCGACAGACCAGAAGCTTAACCAACGATAGTTTACGGATAGATTTCTGGGTAAATCAGCAGACAGCAGCTTTAAACAACATTTTCGTTAACGTGAAAATTCAGGATAAGCTCCCAAATGGGAACGACACAACCCTGATGTTGCCAATTGGTTTCGAAAGCAAAAAACAGGCTCTCCTGAAATCCATACGAAAAGACTCCACACAGCTTGTGTTCGATTTTGAATTGCCATTGGTAAAGGTTCCTGAACTGCAACCGATGAACTTCCGTTCGAAACAAAAGTGGTTCGAAGCTTCGTTTAATGCAGATAGTTCTCAATTTAGCGCAACACTTATTGAGAAGAATAACATTGAGCAAGATAGCTTACAAATGTTGCTTTCGTATACGTATTTAGACTCGTTGATGGTAGAACGAATTGCAGAAGAGGAAGTGATGCTTATAACTTTACCAGATTCATTGCAGAACCTAAATCCAGAAGAACTTGAAAAATCTGTGGTGGATAGCACCGATGTGTCTTTACCTCCTAAAGAAGAAGTAGAGAAGCCAGAAGAAATTGCGCGGGAATACGAGATTAAAACATTGAACAAGATTCCGTTTACCATTGAGAAAGACAAAGAACAAATGCGGAAATTCTGGTTGCGTGCCGACCTTGCTCCTGAAAAGGAGTATAGAATTCGCTTAGACTCAATGGCTTTCAATACATATTGGCAAACCTATAACGATAGTGTGAGTATCGATTTTCAGATGAAAACCGACGACGAGTATGGTATTCTTGAGCTAGAACTGTCGAATTATCCTGAAAATGCCATTCTAGAAGTAATGGACAGCCAGGGAGAAGCACTTGTACGTCACATAGGAACTATTACGGAGAGCAACCTGACAATCGAACTTCTTGAGCCGGGCGATTATCAGCTACGCGTTTTTGCAGATAGAAATAAGAACAGTAAGTGGGACAGTGGTAATTTCCTTGAAAAACGTCAGCCAGAGCGGATGTACCGTTACAGAACTGTTATTAAAATTAAAGAAGGCTGGACAGCAGAAGAAACTTGGGATCTGTCGCAATACAGTGAGTCCTTTGGTCCTGTGGAAGAGGACGAGAAAGAAGGTAAAAAAGGGAAGAAGAAAGGACGGAAATAATCAGATACGTTCTGCGTATTTTCAAAATACAGAGGCTTGGCCTTTACTGTTTCGGGTTAAATTCAGATTTTAGCAAAAGTAAAATCCGAATTTAACCCGAAATGCTTATGTCTGTATTGTTAAACTTCTCTATATTTCCTACCGACAAAGGAACTAGCGTTAGTGCCTATGTATCCAAAGTAATAGCAATGATACGCGAAAGTGGTGTGCCTTATAAGCTAAATCCAATGGGAACCACTATCGAAACTGAAACAATGGCCGAAGCTTTAGCCATTGTTCAACAAGCTCATGATATTCTAGAACCCGATTCCGACCGCATTTATTCCTCAATTACAATTGATAGCCAGAAAAATAAGTCCAATCGCATTAATAGTAAAACTGCCTCTATTGAGGAGAAAATTGGGAAAGTGAATCAATAAAATAATCTGATTTATATAGTTCTGCGTTTCCATATATTGGTAAACTTGGTAGGCTTGCTATTTTCATTATTGAATAGCGAGCCTTTCAATCTTTAGATTTTATCTACTTTTGTGTCTTATCCAATTGTCAAATTAATATGGACATTAAATGTTGGTTGGTGAAGTTATTGATTTATATTGAAGTGGATCGGTTTAATAATCATTAAGTAGAGACGTAATGCATTGCGTCTGTACAGATCATAAATAGGTTGTTACAAAAAGTTGAACCCCGAAAACATATTTGCATTGATATACACTTCACTTATCTTATTTCGTCCAATTAATAATTCATAAATTCAAAAGGCTAGCATGATAGATCAGGCAACTATAGATAGAATTTTCGATGCTGCCGAAATTGTAGATGTAGTAGGAGATTTTGTTTCACTAAAGAAACGAGGCACTAATTACCTTGGTCTCTGCCCGTTTCATAACGAAAAAACGCCTTCCTTCATGGTTTCTCCTGCCAAAGGGATATATAAGTGCTTTGGATGCGGTGTGGGCGGTAATCCTGTGAATTTCGTTATGGAGCACGAGCAGCTGTCTTATCCGGATGCGCTGCGTTATCTTGCCAAAAAATACAATATCGAAATAGCCGAGAAAGAGGAATCGGCAGAGCAAATACAGCAAAAGAACGAACGTGAAAGTTTGATGATCGTTACGGATTATGCTAAGAAGTATTTCGTAGATCAGTTGCAGGAGACGGAAGAGGGACTAGCTGTTGGGCTAAGCTATTTTAAGGAACGGGGTTTTACAAATGAGACGCTCAAGACTTTTGAACTTGGTTATTCACCAGAAAAGCGCGATGCATTTACAACTAAAGCAATAGCTTCTGGCTATAAGCTGGAGTATCTTACGCAGGCAGGACTTTCGGTGGATAAGGAGAATTATCGTGCCGACCGTTTCTGGGGGCGTGTGGTTTTTCCGATCCATAACATGGCAGGCCGTGTGATTGCTTTTGGTGCGCGAACCCTCCGCACGGATAAAAAGATTGCCAAGTACCTCAATTCTCCAGAGTCGCCGATTTACCACAAGAGCAACGTGCTTTATGGAATTTATCAGGCCAAGCGTTCCATTATTCAGCAAGATAAGTGTTATCTGGTCGAAGGATATACGGATGTGTTATCAATGCATCAGGCAGGAATCCATAATGTTGTTGCTTCTTCGGGAACATCGCTTACCGAGAATCAGATCCGCTTGGTTAAGCGTTTTACCAATAATCTAACGATTCTTTATGATGGTGACCCTGCTGGAATAAAGGCGTCTTTGCGTGGTATCGACCTTGTTCTTCAGTTAGATATTAACGTGAAAGTGATGCTTCTGCCAGAGGGGGAAGATCCGGATTCTTTTGCCAAGTCGCATTCTGCCGATGAACTTACCGATTTCATTGTACAAAACGAGACTGATTTTATCCGTTTTAAGGCAGGTCTGCTGTTGAAAGATGCGAAAGACTCGGTTACGAGGGCTCAGGCGATTAAAGATATTGTTTCTTCTGTTTCGAAGATCGACGATGAGATAAAACGTCAGGTTTACATAAAAGAAACCTATCAGTTGCTTGGCATCAAAGAGGAGCATCTGGCGAGGCAGGTCAAGAACATAAAGGATGTTGAGCGACAACAGAAAACCAAGCGTGAAAAAACGAGGAAGCAGGTAGAGGAACCTCCGATTTTTGTTCCTGATGATCAGCAGGGAGGTGCAGAGGAGCTTTCGCGGATGGATCGCGTGGAGAGACAGATAGTGTACCTGATGTTGAAACATGCGAATGAACAAATGCCAGTTGAAGAGGAGGAAGATCAGATCAAAGTAGGCGAGTTTATAATTTTTGAACTTGAAGAAGATAATATTGAATTCTCCGATCCTACCTGCAAAAAAATAATGGAGATTTATCAGGCAAAGGCCGATACTGGACAACTCCCTGAACAGGGATTCTTCATCCGAAGTCAGGACACTGATATTCAACAGCTATGCACAGAGCTTATAAGCAAAGAACCACAGTTGAGTGAGTTTTGGAAGAAGCAATCTCCCTTTATTAAATCAGACGAGTTGAACCTTAAGAAAGGGGTTTTGCGTCAGGTTTTGGAATATAAAGCCCTATGGGTTGAAAAGGAATGGGAAAAACTCCAAACTCAGCTTAAGGCTGTTGCTCCAGAGGCCGTCATGGAACTTATGGCACAGATGCAGCAACTCCAGAATATTAAGAATCTGCTTTCGGATAAACTTGGTCGGATTATGGGGTGATTCTGATGTTTCGTTAAAATTTAAATCGGAGTTAATGAATTGGTATAACCCTTCTAAGGTTTTGAACTTTAGAAGGGTTTGTGTTTTTGAAAATTTCAGACCCAAAGAGCCCTAAAACCCCCTTCGAATCTAAAGCAAAGTAATAGAAAGCAATACAGTTTAAAAAATAGCCGTGACTGTAGCGAAAATCTCACAGCCAAGGGCATGAGTGATGCACGAGACGAGGACATATTGCGGAAGGTGCGTGAGGTGTTGTAGATAGAGAAGATCTTCTGCTCCAGCAGAAAAAATATATGCTTTAAATTTCTAACGTTCTGGGTAGAATAAACCTTTGAACAATATTTACTTCGCATATTCGCTCTTAAAAATGAGTGGTGCTTAATCTTAGAGAAACTCCATTTCGCACTTGCTATTTTTCCCTTTGTGTAACTTATACAGCGGTTCATACATTTTGAATAGTATTACATGGGGAAGCAAAATATTTTTGCAAGGAGATCTGAACTTTTTTAATCGACACATATACAGGAAATCACTTATGAGACAACTTCTTTTGTTCTTAATGCTGTTTTTTGTTCTGAGTTTAAATGCCCAAGAAAATAAACACGAGCTATCGGAAAATTCTTTACGTGAAATGGGCGAACGCATAGCAGCACGCCACGATTCATTGTTGAATTCTATTCGTTTGCGGAAAATAAACGGTCTGCCAAGACCAACCGTCGGCTATGCGCTTAGTGGCGGCGGGGCTAAGGGGTTGGCACATATCGGTTCTATAGAAGTACTGGAGTCGATTGGCCTCTACCCAGATAAAATTGCGGGAACCAGTATGGGAAGCATTGTTGGGGCACTGTATGCAGTGGGATATAGTGCCAAGGATATGACACGGATTGCGGATTCTATCAATTGGGATGTGATACTCTTTGACCGCATGCAGCGGACCGATTTTGCAATTGAAGAAAAAAATCTGGCAGAGGCCTACCTCTTGAAATTCGGTTTTGATGGCTTTAAGTTACAAGTGCCTACAGGTATGCTCTCGGGGCAAAGGTTGGGGGTTATGCTGGGGGGGCTGCTTTGGCCTTCTCATGATATCAGAGATTTCTCGCAGTTGTCGATCCCGTTTCGTGCAGTGGCTTTGGATGTGATGACCGGCGAGACAATTTCCCTAGGAACTGGTGACCTTGTTGATGCAGTACGCGCAAGTATGGCCATCCCCACTGCTTTTACTGCTATGGAGATAGATGGACGCTTGTTGGTTGACGGTGGTGTTGCACAGAACTTTCCGATAAAGGAAGTGAAGGAATTGGGAAGCGACATTGTGATAGGTTTCGATGTTGGTGGTATACTTTACGAAAGAAAAAAACTGACATCTGCTCTAGCGATTATGGATCAGATAACGAGCCTACAGGTTGTAGAAAGTGCCATAGAACAGGAAAATGATTGCAATGTGTATATCCGTCCTGAATTAGGGGAACTGAGCGCGGCAGATTTCAATAAAGCAGATACTTTGATGACCCTAGGAAGGCTCGCAGCAGAGGCTCAACGTCCTTTCTTGCAGCAACTGAAGGATTCATTGGAAAAATACTATCCACAACCAGAAGTCCGTCCGTTTATGCCTGTACAAAAAAGAGTTATGGTTAAGGAAATTGAGTTCAAAGGGTTGAGCCGCATTTCGGAAGGGTTGGCATCTTCACGCTTACGGCTGAGAGCGGACAGGGCTTTGACCATTAAAGAAATAGAAAAGGCTATCGACCGCCTTTATGGAACTCAGTTTTTCAAAAAGATTGATTATAGAGTGGAAGGGCTTGGCAAAGATTCGAAACTGGTTATCCGTGTTGAAGAAGCATCCTATGCTACAATACGTTTTGCATTGCATGCCGATAACGTCTATAAAACAGGGATATTGGTAAATTACACGGTGCGAAATTTTCGGAAACAAGGTTCGCGTATAATGTTGACAGGCCGTTTTGGTGAAAATCCAGGAATGAACTTATCCTATCGCTTCTTTATTGCCCGGCAAGTGCGGATGAGCGGAAATTTTGAAGCTGCTTTTCAGTACATAGAACTTCCTATTTATAGACGTACAGAAGATAAATTGATTAAACACTATCAGGACTTTACCGACTTTAGAGTGAAATTTGATGCCGAACGAAGTTTCACGAATAACTTCAAGTATGGCATAGGTGGACATTTTAGATCGAGTAGGGTGGATGTAAACCATCTTACCGAATATGATCTGAGCGATGCCCGCATTGGAGCACATCAGTTTCTTCATATCGACACTTATGATCGGGCATTTTTTCCAAATAAGGGTGAGCGGTTTTATGGGGAAGTGAATTATAACTTTCTTTTTAAACGTGCATCGAATCGGGATCTGTCAGAAACTTATTGGACTGGGCTGGCAACCTTCGATAAAGTCTGGCCAATTGCTTCGCGTGTTGTTCTTCGTACCAATTTCAATGCTGGATGGACAAGCGAATCAAACACCCCTCTTCTGGATAGATTTGCTTTGGGAGCGAGAACTGTGTTCGAGCAGCAGATCGTTCCATTTGCAGGTGCTCATTATGGCGATAAAATTTCACCGAACCTGCTAAGTGGACAAGGTAAAATCCGTTTTGAGCCATGGAAAGATAAGTTTGTCTACTTGAATGCAAACTACGCCATGTTCAGCCCTAGAGCCGAGGACATTATCAAGTTCGAAGATACCATCTGGGGTTATGGTGTCGGTATCGGTTTTCTTTCGATTCTTGGCCCTGTGTTCATGGAATTTGGAAAATCTTCCGATTACAATGATCTGGTCTGGTCTGCTAATGTTGGGTTTGTGTTTTAACGGGGCTTTTTCCTAGAATTCGTATTATCCTCCTACTTATAATTTCCTTACACAAAAGGCTTTTAATCTACGACTTTACAACACACGTAAAGTAATAAATTAAAAGCCTATTAAGATGTTTATGTCTTAAGGAAAGGTACTAAATAACCAGATAAAATTAAGATAGATTCATTTCCACACTAAGTACTTGGTTACTAGAATGAAGTAAGTCTAAAATAAATCCGCAACCTTATCCCCCTGCAAAAGGAGGTAAAAGCGCAATTTCATCACCTTCACGCAGCCTAAAGCTATCATTAGCAAAAACCTGATTGACGGATATCTTGAACGGTTGTTCTTTTAGTTTCGGATAGTTGGTGAATAGCTCACTTTTAAGGTCGGCGACATTCGTAATTTCAGAGAAAAACTCTTCCGGTTTGCCCGATATATCTCCTGTAATGCCAAAGTATAGCACTCTTATTCCTGCTTCCATAAGTAATAGTTTTTGGTACTCCTCTGGGGAGTTCAAATTAAGGAAAAGGTGCTCAGAGTAAAAAGGAAGAGAGCTATCGATTTCAACATATCTCACATTTTGGTCTTTAAGGTAATGTATTACAGAGCGTTTTCCCTGTTCCAAAGCTCTTTCTATCTTCTCAATGTTAGCCTTGCTATAGATACCTATTAGCGGATGAACCTGACCTTTGTGAACTGCAACTACTGCATCAAGTCCCTCTACGTGGTTCTCAAGCAGGTACAGGTACAGTTCTGGCGATACCAAAGGTACATCGCAGGTTGCAATAAATGCAAATCCTGTTTTTGTAGCCTTCAGACTGGCATGAATGCCCGCCAATGGCCCCTGTTCCTTATAAATATCGGGTACTTGAGGTTGTTTGATAAAAGCATAGTCGTGAGAATTGGCACTAATGATAACCTTATTGGTGAGCTTAAGTAGGTTTTTCAGTACATGCTTAATGATGGGTTTTCCCCAGAATGGCAAAAGAGCCTTGTCTTGTCCCATGCGGGAGCTTTTGCCTCCTGATAATATTATGGCTGTTGGGTTCATCAGAATATTGCTTTTAGCTGCACCTGACCCGTTTGAATGGGTTCGGAAGCTTCGGCAAACCGCGCCTCGTAAATAAGGTTCAGCTCTAGAAACTTACCGAATCTCCTGTTGAACTGGATTCTTCCATGCCCATTGTTACCTGGCTGAAAGCCTTCGAGCATATTAATCGTAACAGGTGTACTGGCAGCAGTATTAAACTCGTTATACACATGCGCCACTTCTGTTTTCAGAAGCAGGGCGTTTGGTAACTTCCAATCAAGACCAATGCCAGTATGATGAATTTGAAGCGCTAGATCGTTTTTTTCTGCATTTTTTTTTGCGTAGCGGTAAAACAGCCTCATTTTCCCACGGTATATTCCCTTCCAGACTAGTTCAGACCTGTTCTGATAGGTAATGATACTATAATCCCTGTCAGGAAAAGCCTCTGAAACCGAATTATCGTCGATATACATGGACGTATTGCCCATCTGCCAGTCTTTCCACCGCTTTTCCACCCGAACACTATAGGTATTGCTTTGTTTATTGTCGCGCCCATTGGTGAGGGTAATTACACGCTGTTGGTTTCTATAGTTCAGTTCCAACAACCAGCCAGACTTACCACTACGCCAAATATAGCGCCCATTGAAGCGTCCATTTGCCGATAACATCATGCAAGTATCTGTGGGCAACGTGTAAAATTCGTACCAAGGAAGCCCTTCGTACTTTGTGGTGTTTCTGTATGTTGTACTAAAAATAGACTGCGATAGCCAACGCTTCAGGCCTTTTTTCTTCTTGAAGCGTGGCCGAAATGTCAGGTTAGCGCTCATTTTATTCTGACGCACTTCCACATAATTGCTACTCGGATACCATATCTTCATGTATTCGCCTTCGTCCTGAAAAACTACCTGCTCAAATTCATTGGTTTCCTGCACACCATTGCCATTGTAATCGATCCATTTAAAATTTCCCTGCCCTTTGGAAACTTTTACATATTGAAACTCGCGCCCAGGCTCCAACCCAAGATTACTTTCGTAAAAGATTCCTCCCCGTAGACGCGATTTCCACCAGTTCCAGTTATATCTAAAATGCGTACCCAATCGGTACCTCTCCTCCTCCAATTGGGGCAATATCCGTCTAAAGTTGGCTTTGAACGACAATTGATTATTCTTGGAAGCCCATTGTCCAGACGTGTTTACGACATCCCTTCTTTCATCCAATATAAACCCATCACCAGTGGGCAAAAAATCGTAGCGCTGGCCTACCTGTAGTGTTATGTGATCTTTCTTTTTGCCCAGTAGCCCGAGCATAGCATAGTAGTTGATAAACTGGAAGTTTGAATTAACAGAAGTATCCCCTTGCATTTCGCGTTGCCTGTATTTCAGATACCCTCCCCACTTCCATTTGCGATAGAACCTTTCAAACTTATTTATACTTTTTACGAAAGAGATAGAAGTCATCCGATCTATATTCTTTGCAACATTATTTTCAGACCTTATTTTCCATTTCCTAGACCGAAAAAAATATTCCATAGAAGCTCTATATGCCTCCAAACTACCTGTATCACCACGCAAATAAGCAGGTTTTACACGGAGTTTTCCATGTTTTTTTTTCCAGTCGATTTCAGCAGAACCAATATGACCAGAAAACTGAAACTGCTGTGGCAATCCCCAGTTTCTAGCAAACTCAACTTCCTGAAAAGGCTCGTAAGAACGAAAATCGGTTGTGGTGTATTCATAATTCAACCTATATTTAAAATAATCGGCAGAATCGCGCAAGGCAAGGCTATCGCCCAAAGAAACCTTTCCTCCGTAACCAAGATTATGCTTATCATCTAAACTGGAGAACGTATTAAGGTCTCTTTCCGAAGCCGTTGTCTCTACTTCTAAACGGTTCCCGAAAGCAGAAAAACCAGCGGCTAACATCTGGTGCCGTTCCGGAGTATCAAAAAAGCGCACAGCAACATAATCGCCCTGCTGAACATCTCCCTCTGGAGGAACCCACTCGTAGACCCGTCCGTTTTCAGCACTGGCAACAATGCGGTAATCGCCCATTCCTTCTCCAACATAGGTAAACCTAACTCGGTAGCTCTTGACATTTGAATCGTAATTCCTCTTGAAAATATTTTGGTAAGTTATCCCTTCTGTAATGGTATCCACTTGCTCGTAGAGTACCTCTGTAGCTGTAAAATCTACCTGTTCGGCAGAAGAACCCGCAGCCTTTGTGGGATCGTTCCCTGCGGCTTTCAATATCTCGATCTGCTCGTCGGTATATTCGCCCTGCAATGGAGCAAACCTGTCGTCGAATGTATTGACATATTTCACAAAAAAGCGTGTATTTTCACTGCCCCACTCACTACTGTTGAAAATAGAATAGCGGTTGTACTGACGGTTGGCATACTCAAATTCGATAATAATCCGGCTCTCGCGGAGAATTGGCCGGTTCAGCGTAAAAGTAATCTCTGCTGTATTATAGTCTATGGTGTAATCTTCGTTTGCCCCGCGTTTCATCAGATCGCCATTTATATAAACCCGCTCCGAACCAGAAAGAATAACAATAGCCAGTTCCCCATTCTTTCCAACCAAACGGTATGGCCCCTGATTGCTCTCTATTCCACGGAACTGCATACGGTGAAACACGCCCCTTGCTATTGCCAAAGCCGTTTGCTGCTTCATCTTCCAATGCTCCGACATCCGCATATTTCCCTTGTAATACAGCCCCTGCCACTTCTTGCGCAATCGCATATAATTAGAACTGTCGCGCAATAAAAAATCCCCAGCAGTTAATGAGTGCTTTTTTGTATAAACTTCAATAAAAATGCGGTCGAGCTCACTGATCTGGGCAGTTGTGCCATCTGGCTGCAAGGGGATGGTATAATCCGAAACAGCAGCCCTTATGTTCAACTTATCGGAAATGGCTCCATCTAAACGCAAATGCAGATTCGAATTGACTGTCATGTCCTGATTAGTCCCTAAACGCACACCACGGGAAAATAAACCACTACGTTGTAGGTTCGAAAAAACAGGATTTCGTGTACGCGAAGAAGTCTCCGACCTAAGAAACTGAACCGTATCCTGATATATAGAATCCAGTTTTTCAACAATCGAATAACGGGAAGGAATATTTAATGCCTGTAAATCAACCTTTTGATAGCTTACATGTAAAAGACGCCCCTTATAGTCCTTATTGTTCAGAATAAAAACTCCATTCTCTTGATCCCAAACAACATCTTTGCCCAGAACCAATTGATTTTCTGGAAGTAGCTCCATAGTACCCGGTACCAACCAGCCACCAGAAAAAGCTACAGTATCACTCTCTAATAATAGAGCAGTATCCACGCGGCTACGCAAAGATTGGCCAAATCCAACATTTACCAAACCAGTCAACAACACCAAACATGTATAATATAAACTTTGGGTTCGAAGCATTTGTAGATCAATTCTACTAAAATAATCACAAATACTTCGCCTACCTTTCTCATTTTGTGTCATTAAAACAAAACAAAAGGGCCTACAAGATTCGAAATGCAGCAAAATACTTCTGTTTACGCGATATTATTTAACTTTGTTTTTCTGAATACAATTGTTATTGAGACGGATAGAATGAAACAGACCATGCCTGTTTATAATCAAAGACACACAGCTCATAGATTATGATTTCAGGACAAAACAAAACCCGTTTCCCAGTACAAACCAAAAGTACTGTCTTCCACTTTCGGAGTTAATCCGATATTAATTACGTGATACCCAAACAACCTTGAAACACGTATAAGATAAAAAGGGTTTTCGTCAAATTGGTAGCTGTTTCGTAATTTTTTGAACAGATGTCAGAGCAAGTTGATTTTTTAGTGATAGGTTCTGGAGTGGCCGGAATGAGTTATGCCTTAAAAGTTGCAGAACACGGAACAGTTTGCCTAGTGAGCAAATCGAAACTAGACCAAACCAATACTCAATATGCCCAAGGTGGAATTGCTGCCGTTACCTACCAACCAGATAGTTATCGAAAACACATTGAAGACACGCTGGATGCCGGAGTGTACCTAAACAACAAAGATGTGGTTGAAATGGTTGTGAAAGAAGCAACCGAACAGATCAGCGAACTGGTTCGCTACGGTGCCAACTTCGACAAAACTCCCGAAGGGGATTTCGATCTTGCAAAAGAAGGCGGGCACTCCGAACATCGCATCCTGCACCATAAAGATGCAACTGGCGCCGAAATACAACGTGCACTTACGGAAGCCGTCCGCAGACATCCTAACATCAAAGTATTCGAATATCACTTTGCCGTCGATATCATCACGCAGCACCATTTAGGTTTTCCTGTAACACGCTATATGCGGGACATTGTGTGCTATGGAGCATATGTGTTCAATATAGAAACCAACAAAGTATTTACCATACTTGCCAAAACAACCATGTTGGCAACTGGCGGCATTGGTAATATCTATCAAACTACAACAAATCCCGTTATCGCAACAGGAGATGGCATAGCAATGGTATACCGTGCCAAGGGTGAAATATCAGATATGGAGTTTGTTCAGTTTCATCCCACATCGCTTTACAACCCTGGGGAACGGCCTTCTTTCCTCATTACCGAGGCCATGCGCGGGTTTGGGGCCATACTAAAAACCATGGACGGCAAGAAGTTCATGCACAAATACGACAAACGCGAATCATTGGCCCCACGCGACATTGTAGCAAGAGCTATCGACACTGAAATGAAACTAAAAGGAGATAACCATGTTTATCTAGATGCAACCCACATAGCCCCAGAAGAGCTTAAATCGCATTTTCCGAATATCTACGAGAAATGTCTGTCATTAGGTATCGACATTACTAAAGATTACATTCCTGTTGTTCCTGCTGCTCATTTCGTTTGCGGTGGTATTAGAGTTGACAAAGACGCTCAATCATCTATTAACCACCTCTTTGCAGCTGGAGAAACCACTTCTTCTGGACTTCATGGGGCCAATCGCCTAGCTTCGAATTCTCTGTTAGAAGCTGTTGTTTATGCCGACCGTGCAGCAAAAAAATCGATTGAACTGTCCAAAAACATCGAAATAAGGCAAGGAATTCCAAACTGGAACGACGAAGGCACACGCCATCTGGAAGAAATGATCCTGATTACCCAGGAGTTCAAAGAGCTGCAACAGATCATGTCCAACTATGTAGGAATTGTACGCTCGAACCTACGTCTAACGAGGGCTTTCGACCGTCTGGAAATCATCTATCGCGAAACAGAAGATCTTTACCAACGCTCAACCGTATCGAAAGAAATCTGCGAACTGCGCAACGCCATCAACGTTGCCTACATTGTAATAAAGATGGCCCGCAGAAGACGCGAAAGTCGTGGTCTGCATTTCAATGTAGATTTTCCCGAGATGAACGAACAATTGGGTAGTCCTTCTTTATTCGAATAAATATTGATATTATTCTGAAGAACAGCTTCGCTATAACATAGTTTAAAGTCGCAAACCTATTTGTTTGGATTTAATTACCCTCAATAAATCAACAACTTAGCAACCAAATAAGTCAACTTAATTATGCATGGACTGCTAAAACCTATAAACCAATTGAATGATTGAATTGGCCTTACATAAGCCAATTCATAATTCATAATTCATAATTCATTTAATGACCTCGAAAGAATACTTCATAAGCGGAATAGATACAGATTGTGGCAAAACATACATAACAGGCCTTCTTGCTTTTCATTTAAAGAAAACTGGCAAAAATTTCATCACAACCAAACTCGTACAAACAGGATGTAAAGGAATTTCTGAAGATATTCTTACCCACAGGAAAATGTCAGAAACTGACATTCTTCCAGAAGACCGATCGGGTGAAACATGCCCATTTGTTTACACATTCCCAGCATCGCCACATCTTGCTTCGCAAATCGATAAAAAAACAATCGATCTAAAACTTATCCGCCAAACAACAGACTCTCTCTTACAACAATACGACATCTGCCTAACAGAAGGGGCTGGCGGCTTAATGGTGCCAATTACTGACAGTTATTTTACCATCGATTACATTAGGGAACACAAACTACCGCTAATATTGGTTACTTCCTCCAAGCTTGGAAGCATAAATCATACTTTACTTAGTCTTGAGCTATGCAAGCAGCACAACGTCAATCTACATGCTCTTATCTACAACGAGTTTCCTAACAGTGACCCGTTTATAGCTAAAGACTCTTTCAAGTATTTCAAAAAATATTTAGAGGGGAATTTTCCTGAAACTGTACTTATTCACAGCAAGGAACTCGATAGGAAAGAGGAATTTGAAATCGTATTGTAGCTTATTTCTCAGTCGTATTTTATCTGAGACCATTTTTTAAAAGTTCTTATTATCAGTGTTTTTTAAAGCCAGTACCAGAAAACTTGAGCTAACAGATGCTCAAGTTTTCTGGCTTGTAAATCAGCGCTTAACAATACCATAAAAAAGAATGTTGATAATATTCACCAAGCGTTGTTCAAATTCAACTTTGTCATCATCCTCGAAAAGTTGAGGCTCCATTCCTTTCATTGCTGTTACAATTCCTATAGCAGCCAAGTTAATATCGTGTATCTGAAAATAATTCCGCAGAATTCCATATTCCAGTATCTCACGAAACATCTCAATCTCTTCGTTGTCGTATTTACGACGTATTTTATCCACGAAATCCAGATTGTTCAGGTAATCGCTCTTTAACGCAGCAAACAGGTTTACTACCTCTTTAATTGTCTGCATACGCGTTAGTACATAGTTTTTTAATTTTTCTCTAGGATCTTCACTGCTATTAATGGCCAAACGAAGACGTTTTCTTAAATGCACAACTTCTTTTTCCACGACGGCCTCAAAGACTTCTTCTTTGCTCTTGAAATAGTAATACAGTGAACTTTTTCCTTTATTAGAAGCACGGGCAATGTCGTCCATTGTGGTCTTTCTGAAACCAAAATGAGAAAAAATTATTGCTGCTTCTTTCACGATCTGATCACGAGTCTGTTCACGTTGTCCCACAATTCTTAATTTTAAAAGTATTAATCCTTACAATGACTACTTTAGCAGCCAGCTATCCGATATCTGCTAATTTGCTTAATTGAAATTTTGACTAGCAAAATTAATACGAAACAAACACCGTCCATAAAGAACCAATGACATTAATTACTGCAAAATTCAAAAAACAGTTTTCCGTAATTATAGCATCACATACATAGCATGTATGCTGTTAAAGTCGTAGATTATTATCAGAATTTACTTCGTCTTATAAACCAACACTTTAACATTAAAATTAATATAACTAACTACATACTCTTACATTGGGCTAAAGCATTTTGGTATTCCGAAACAAAAAAACATTACAGTATTAATCTTATGCTCAAAAATGAAACTAAATATCGGATGCAGACCCATGTAGTCTAATGGTCGAAATTTAATGTAAAAAATTGATTCTTACAACATAAAAAAAGCTACCCCAAGAGGAGTAGCTTTCCTTATTCGATAAAATAATCGATCTTAGTAGTTCTGTTGAGCTACTTGTCTTCCCAAATCGTTATACTGTTTCCAAGTGCCAATCTTCATACCATTGTTATACTGCATATCGCTAACCAATATGCCTTTGTTGTTCCATATTTTCCAGTTGCCGTCTTTCTTACCCATTTCGAACTCTGCATAAGCAGTTTTAACACCATTCTCGTTGAAAACTGTCCATTCACCGTGCTTAACGCCATGTTTATACGAACGGATTTCGTTTACCTGGCCATTTTCAAAATAAAGTGCCAATTGCCCTTCTTTCTTTCCTTCTACAACTGTCATCTTCAACTTCAAGTTCCCATTATCATACTGTTCTGCATATTCTCCAGAGTAAAGCTTACCATCTTTTGAATAAAACAAACCATCCTGACCCTTTTCTATCTGAGCCAGTCCAACAACTGTGAAAGCGATAAGTGCTACGAGTGTAAGTGCTATATTTTTCATGACGTATATTTTTAGTGTTCGACTTAACCTTTACGTAAACATAAAGATATAAAAATTTAACCTTAGCTTAACAATCAGAACGATGTTTTTGAACATTTGTTGCAATAAATTTTTCTTTTCATTCTCAAGTTCAGCATAAAACATTATTAATCAAGTCATTAAAACATCACTTTCTATTCTAAATTATTGTCATTTATATATATTTACCTTCCCTAACAATGCCCTCATGATAAATGAGTTACTAATATTGGATCATAATCATTCATAAGCTCAATAAGAACCCACTGTTCTCTTTTTATGCTATACCGTGCCTAACGGCAACAAAAAAATACTTTACTGAAAACGAAAGAGATACACTAACACAGTAACCAGAAAGACATCATAAGTTTTGTCTGGATATCAATAAACAGTACACAACACTCCTAACAGACTATTCTATGAACCGAAAATAAAATGCAACCTTGCCAAATAAATTCACAACTTATATACAGCGTTTGGTGTATACTTTAGATTAGGGAAAATAAAATCAATAATTGATCATCTTGGTTTGGCTATATGCTAGTTTTCAGATGACAGTGGAATATATCTTTGAAAGTCTTCGCAAGACTTTTTCGCTCAATTCATAGCTCGCAATTGATAATTCTCTTAGTAGTTTTTGTATCTGAATCACAGAACACTTAAAAAAGAAAAAATACTTAGCTTACATCGCAGAATCGTTCACAATGTTGAGTGTGTAACTTGGGGACTTAATATTTTCAATATCTATTACTTATGGCACATAATATCAGACTTATTATAATCTCAGTCGTTTTTATCTTGCTTGGTCATCAGGCTATTCTAGCGCAAGAAAACGACGGACAGCTTGCTCAGAAATATTATCAGGAACATGACTACGAAAAAGCGTCTGTTCTGTACGAACGGCTATATAAATCTACCGGTGACAGAAATTATTTCAATTACTACATCAAAAGCCTTATCAGTCTCAAGGATTTCACAACGGCAGAAAAAGCGGTCAAAAAAGCCATGCGTGCACATCGTAACGATGTGGATTATAAAATAGAATACGGATCGCTGTTAAAACTACAAGGGAAAAAAGAAAAAGCACAAAAGCAATTCAACGAAGTAGTAGAAGAGCTTCCAACAAATCACTACCTGATTACAAAAGCTGCCAATTCATTTATCTCAAAAAATGAATATAGCTATGCTCTTCAGTGTTATAAGCGTGGAGCAAAAATTCTTCGAAAACCAAACCTCTTCCGGTTCGATCTGGCCCGCTTGTATGCCATGCAACGCGACTATCCTAATATGATAGCACAATACCTAGATATATTGCAAGAAAACAAACGCTACTACAACGTAGTACAGAACAACTTACAATACTACCTTTCATACGATGTTGACAACAACCTTTCCAACATCCTTAAAAAAGAATTGTTGAAATATTCACGCAAGCACCCAGATGTGGCAAGCTACACAGAACTGTTGGTGTGGCTCTATTTGCAGGAGAAGAAATTTAATGCTGCATATGTGCAGGTGAGGGCTCTCGATATGCGATTAGGATCTACAGGAAATCACCTACTCGAATTTGCCGACGTTGCCATGCAGAACCAAGCTTATAGTGCCGCTGCAAAAGCTTTTCAGACAATTATTGGTTTTGGGCGGAAAGCGGAGCCAACAACGCTCATCTTTGCAAAAGACGGCCTTTTGGAAGCAAGATATATGCAGCTTAGCCGCGAAACGCCTCTTGATACAACCAAGCTGGTTCAGCTTGAACAGGATATTCTTAAGCAGCAAGCTGAACTACCAAGTACGAACTTCAGTCTGGTAAGTAAGCTTTCCGAACTTCAG
Source organism: Bacteroidales bacterium (assembly GCA_965230435.1). Taxonomy (GTDB): domain Bacteria; phylum Bacteroidota; class Bacteroidia; order Bacteroidales; family JBDKHP01; genus JBDKHP01. Next base: position 820,564 of record CBDDLB010000004.1, on the reverse strand, counting down.
GCTTATTATCTCGACCATCCTGATTCTGCACAGAAAACCCTGAAACAATATTTGCAAACACCAAACATAAGCCGCACCGATAAAGCCCAAGCAGAGCTTCTGCTTGCCGATGTAATGCTTACCGGTGGCGATCCCTGGGAAGCGATCCTCACATATGCCCGCGTGGAAAAGGCCAACAAACACAACGAAATAGGTCATGAGGCTAAGTTCAGAAAAACAAAAGTGGCCTTTTTTACAGGCGATTTTCAATGGGCAAAGGCACAACTGGATATCCTAAAAGCCAGTACAACAAAACTTATAGCCAATGATGCTTTTGCTATGTCGTTACTGATCAAAGACAATTATTCCGAAGATGATTCTATCGCTCCAGGGCTGGCAGCTTTTTCCGAAGCACAGATGCTGGTTATACAAAAAGAAGATGTGAAAGCTATCACTGCTTTCGATTCCATTACCAGTCAGTACAAAACAGAAACTATAGCAGAATATGCACTTTTCGAAAAGGCAAAACTGCTCGAAACACGTGGACATTTCGCAGATGCAGCAAAGGATTATCAGGCACTAATAGAAACTTATGCTTTTAGCATATGGGCAGACGATGCTGTTTTCCGATTGGCTAAGCTAAACGAACACAGGCTTGGTGAAACAACAAAAGCAATGGAACTGTATAAAAAGCTGATGATGGATTACAAAGGCAGTGTCTTTATCCCCGAGGCCAGAAAAGCGTTTCGAAAGCTTAGAGGTGACGCAAAAAAAAATAACGAGAACAACATGTAATTTCACGTGTTTAAACCCAAATTAAAGTGTCTGGATTTAAACAACACATTGAGTGGGTTGATTCTTTATCAACTCCCTCAATGAGAATTTCTCTTGAAGTCGAATATGTTATTTTACTTACAATCGATCTCAACATTCTTCTAATGCCCCTATGCTTTAGAAAAACTTTTAAACTGAAAAGTGAGGTTGAAAAACATTAAACAATCCTGCACTATGACCAGAAGAGTTCTAGCATTTTTCGTATTACTTCTTCCAACAATTTCATACGCACAACAAACTTTTCAGCACCTCAACCACAAAGACTATACATGGCTGGGAGAAGCGCTACAGGAAAAAGCTCCTGAAATTCATACAGGTATGAAACCTCTTTTAAGATCACAATACAGTGAAAACATAGAAGAGAACGTACTGTACCGAAAAACTAAGGATTTTCTTATCCCCGCTGGTTTTCAGCAATCGTGGTTTTGGCGAAAACTGCGCAACGAAGATTTCATCGATTTCGAAAAAGATAATTTCCAACTCTTGGTTAATCCTCTTTTACAGCTGGAAGCTGGCAGAGATCGTGTTGCAGGCAGTTCGCACCTGATCAACACACGCGGCATTATGCTTGAAGGTAGAGTAGGGAAGAAGTTTGGTTTCTACACTTCATTCTACGAAAATCAGGCTACTTTTCCTGAATACATCGATAAGTTTGCTTCGTCGGTGGGGATGATACCTGGGCAGGGAACCCCTAAGCCTTTTCAGGAAACAGGCCACGACTACTCCCGCGCAGAAGCCTACATCTGCTTTTCTCCCACGAAATGGCTGACAGCCCAGTTAGGCCACGGCCGGCATTTTATCGGCGAAGGTTACCGCTCGCTGTTATTATCAGACAACGCACTCGTATATCCGTATTTGAGAATTTCGCTCCGCTACAAACAGTGGCAATGGACAATGATGCGTAGTCAATTCAGCGATTTTGGGAAACCTACCCAAACTGAAAAAGTATGGCACTACGAATATCACTACCGCCGCTATGCCTCGTCCAACTACATCAGCTATAAGCCTCACAAAAAGATAGAGATAGGACTTTATGAGGCAACCATGTGGCAAAGCACGGACACCATCAGTAATACGGATAAACTTGAGACTGCTTATTATGCTCCTGTCCCTTTATTGCACACCGCAATGAACGGCCTAAATGGCAAGCACAATGTCCTGCTGGGGCTGAACCTAAAAATAGATTTACCGGAAAAACTACAGTTCTACACTCAATTCATGGTAGACGACGTAAATTTCAAGCAATCTGTCCGAGACAAGTACGGCTTTCAGGCTGGCCTAAAATATTGGGATGTAGCACGCTTAAACAATCTTTACTTGCAAACTGAATTCAACTATGTGCGTCCTTTTGCCTACGCCCACAACGATCCACGTGCCAACTGGACACACTCCAATCAGCCATTGGCACATCCGCTTGGTGCCAATTTCAGTGAAGTTCTTGTGATTGGCCGTTACCAGTGGCGGGATATTCAGCTCTACGGAAAGGTATCGTATGCCACAACAGGAACCGACCCTGAAAATGAACATTGGGGCAGCAACATTTACGTATCCGATACTGATGCCAGCACTACAGAAAGTATTGCAATGCAACAGGGCGGTTCGGCCAATCTGATTCATATTGGCGGCAAAATTGCCTTTGTAATCAATCCTCGCACAAACCTTCAACTGTACGTACAATTCAACCGACGCCAATACAAAACAGAAGCCTCAACACACGAAACTGACTATTTGGGGTTTGGCGTACGGACGTCGTTGTATAATGCTTATTATGATTTCTAATCATCGCTGTAGACAGGACTATTTTTTTACCGGACCAGTCTAAAAATGCTATAAAAAGAGATACAGCTCTAATCTAGCCGTGGTTGTAGCGGAAAGCCCACAGCCACGGGGGCGTGTGATGCACAGCATTGCGGGGCTGAGGAACGAAGACACCGCAATACTGATGCAGAACCGCTCGCGGGGCGAGGACTTGTAGTGGAAAACGCGCCTATCGCTCGTTCGGGCAACAAACGCTTTGCTCCTAATTCTTAATCGATTCATACGAAAACGCTTTTCATAACGTCTTACAACATTAGACTAACGCAATTCGTCATTTCAAGTAGTGCAACGGCAAATCCGTTGTTCCTGCTAAGAAGTTTATATACTTTGCAAAACCGTTTTCACTGAAAAAGCAATACAGATGAGAAGAACCATAGTTTTCTTATTCTTATTTCTGCCCTTTGTTTTGATAGGACAGGAAACTGAAAAAAAACATCATAATAAGCACAAAGTAGAATCTATCAAGAAGAAGATTATTGCGAAAGAGAATGAACTGCTCAAGCTAAATATGGAGCAGAATGCTCTGATAGATGAAATGATAAGTGAGAGTGACAAACCTGAAAAAGTGCAGAAGCTTTCCGTAAAAATCAAAAAACTGAAGGAAAAGATTGAAGTAAAGAAAGCTGAAGAAAAAGAACTGAAAAAACAGCTTGTTGAGGTAAGCCCCCAAGAGCTTGAAGAAAGCGACGGTGTGCACGGGGAATGGATGGCCTCGCTTGATTGGGAACAGTTTGTCTTCAAACGTAAAAAAGACAAATTTAGAGGCCACTGGGCAGGTCTTGAAATTGGTCTCAATGGATTTCTTACACCGGAGAATAAACTTGAACCAGATGGAGAGGCCGCTTTTATGGAGACTGAGCGCATTCAATCCTGGGCTCTGGGTGTTAATATACTTGAATTCAATTTACCTATCAGACGGCCAAATTTTGGCATTACAACAGGTGTTGGTTTTGAGTGGAACCATTACAGATTTGCCCAGAACTTCATTTTTGGTCAGCAAGATGGAAAGATACAGGCTATAGAACCTGAATACAAGCTGACAAGAAATCAACTGAATACCGTACAGGTAAACGTACCACTATTGCTGGAACTTCAATTTCCTGCAAATGCGCACCACCAGTTTCATATTGGGGCTGGGCCTATGGTAAGTTATGTTCTGAGTGCGAAACAGAAAGTGAGATGGGACATTGATACTCAAGAAATTGAACGGATCCACAAAGATGGTCTGTTACTCAATAAATTTCGATACGGAGCAACTGTTCGTGTTGGATTCAGCTACTTCCATCTCTATGCTAATTACTCAATGGTTCCTCTTTTTGAAGAAGATAAAGGGCCTGAACTTCACCCGTTCAGTGTGGGACTTGTTCTGATCAATTGGTAATGCTGTTTCTTTAAGAATCTTGACCTGCAAGTTTAGCACACAGCTAAAACAAAAAAGAAAACCGCCAGAATCAGATGATTCTGGCGGTTTTGCTCATAAGGAAAACATGAAAGAATTATTTTGATTTGCCAGAAAGAATTGCTTTATATTCCTCTGGTTTATCTAATATTTGTTTTGCTTTTGCTACATCTGGGTCGTGCGCCAGAGCAGCCTCAATACGTCCTGTCTGAAGCCCGTAGCGCGCAACAATCTCTTCTTTTAGTACCCAAATTATCTGTTCTTTATATAGCTCCAGATCTTTCGCCGCGTCGGAACTTAATTTCTTCGAAATTTCATCTAACTGAGCCTGCACAAGTTTGTCGTACTGTTCGTTCTTGAGTACCTTTTTGAAATCCTTTAGTGCTTTTTGACTTTCTGTCTTGTAATCAAGTTTGCTGCTTTTTACGTATTCCTTGAACTCGTTGTAAAGTGCATCCGACACTTCGAAATTCATATAGTTTGCAATGCTATCTCGCTCTATGCGGTACTTGTTTGCAAAATCGAAAAAAACATACTTACCAATCAGGTGGCGGGTAAATGAACTTAGTTTTAGGTCGTTCACTTCTACATCGGGCATTACGCCACCGCCATCATAAACCTTTCTGCCGTTCATGGTCTCAAACTGTGTGATCAGCGAATCGGGTACTTTTCCCACGCTGCCGTCCGGACGGCGATGACCATAATCCAGTGCCTGAATGCACCTCCCACTCGGAATATAATATTTCGCGGTGGTCACTTTCATTTTTGCATTGTAGGCCAAATCCAGAGTTGTTTGCACCAGCCCTTTTCCAAAGCTGCGGCGGCCAACAACAATTGCACGGTCGTAATCTTGCAGCGCACCAGAAACAATTTCGGCAGCCGAAGCTGAAGAGCTGTTTATTAAGGCTACAACAGGAATTTCTTCGTCTACTGGATTATTGCGCGTTTTTATGGAACGGTTCCACTCCTTGATCTTTCCTTTTGTGTCCACAACAAGCTTATCCTGCGGAATGAAAAGGTTTACAATGTTTACTGCTTCGGCTAAAAGCCCACCAGGATTTCCTCGAAGATCGAGAATGATAGATGTGGCACCTTCTTTCTTAAGATCTTGTAACGCCTGACGTACTTCTTTCGAGGCTGTTTCGGTGAAACCAGTATGTTTTATATAACCATATTTTCCGTCGAGGAGTTTGTAGTAGGGAACATTCTTCACAGATATTTTTTCGCGTACGACAAGCTCTTCAAACGTTTTTCCATTGCGCTTGATCAGTAAACGTACAGCTGTAGAAGGACGACCTTTCAACATTTTACTGATGTCCTCCATCGTTTTTCCTTCGAGAAGCTGCCCTTCGATCTTGATAATTTCATCGCCAGCACGCAGACCTGCTTTCGCTGCAGCAAAACCTTCTATTGGCTCCGATATGATAAATTTTTTATTTCGTGGTTCAACTCCCGCTCCAATACCTCCGTACTCTCCTGTTGTCATAAAACGGTAGTCTTCAATGTCCGACTCAGGATAATAAACCGTATATGGGTCTAATCCCTTCAACATGGCATCGATACTATTTTTTATTAGTTTGGGGTCGTCCGTTTTATCGACATAGTATATGTGAAGGTTCTTTAGTACAGAAATATAAAGTTCTACGTTTTTCTGTAGTTCAAAAAAAGGATCATTAAAGCTAAAAAGCCCTGTTATTGCCGAAGCAATAAAAACAATCAGTATAGTTTTCTTTAACTTCATTTTCAGTTGCATTTAAGATCGCTGACCTATTTTTCAACACACCTGCTCGGATTAAGTTCATTGAACTATTTGCTTAACAATTATTTTCTAGGTTTAGAAAACGATTGACAAGCCAAAAAAATTAGTTCCTACAACTTCAACTCAACCAGTAAAGCTTTCTCCATCTGTTCTACGCTGAAAATAACAGGTCACCTACATAATTTACACAATCTATTCTGGTAAGTTCATAGAACTGTCTTTTTAGAAATTAAGGTCTCAGATCTATTTTATTATGATTTGCTCTTTTCGATAAATCAAAAACTTTGTGGTCAACTCAATTATAACAGGCTACTCACTTTCCGCTGCATATCAATAACTACAACAGTTCAAAAGAGTTGTTTACCGCACAACATCAATTTACTAAAACACGAACCAACGCAATATCGTCTTTGTGAAGAACCTTATGCTCTTTCTCTAGCCGATGGAGTTTGTCTTCCATCATTGTAGCACTGTCTTCGCCATCTTTGTTTCGGAAAAGAAAATCTTGTAGAAAAGCTTCATCGCAGACAGACTTCTCTTCTGGGAGTTGAAAAGAATACACCCCATCTGTTGCAATAGTGATATCGGAGAATTTTTCGATAGAAATCCGCTGTGTCTGAGCATCGTACCAACTGCCAAAATTGTCCTTGAGATGATAGATCAAATAATCCGGTTTCTTATTGTACTGAAAACAATGAACCTTGCCATCTATTGCAACCATTCCCTGACCAATAACTATGATTTCAGCTTCGCATGCTTTCGAATCGACCATAAGCAGCACAAGGGTAGACATCAGCTCTTGGTTTTCGAGATGCAACAGATCTTTAAAGGCCTCCAACTCTTCCATCAGCAACATCAAGGCCACTACCTGTAATTCTTTCAGACTCCTTTCGGAATGGTCACTTTCTTCGTAATACTGAAATTCATTGCCCATCCGGCGCAATATCTTAGCAAATAGGGTAGAGGCAAAGTGCGATTCCTGTCCATTGGAGTCTCCATCGATAACCGCAGCAAGCCACCTGTTTTTACCAATCTGTTTCACCAATGCTGCGTCCTCGCAATGAACATTATGCTGTAAGCCTCTTTGGGTTGCTGAATACCACTTCATTCTTGTCTGTTTTCTTGCTTGTGTCTCAAAATACTGTTTACGAGGTAACTTGTCTATCTAAGTCATACGCCATTGCTAGAAGATAAGTTCATAGAACTATTCTTTAGGAGTTGCTTCATCGTTTATAGATCAGTATTACGACACCCCTAAAAGTGTTGCTTATGAATTACAACATCCGCTTAGTACTCTACAACCCATTCTGGCTAAGGTACAGGATCATGGCCGCTCCCTCCCCAAGGATGACAAGACAAGATACGCTTCGCTGCATAATAACTGCCTTTCAGAAATCCGTGTTTCTGTAAGGCCTGCAAACTATAAGATGAGCATGTTGGATAATACCTACAACTCGATCCTAAATAAGGCGAAATTGCTTTTTGATAAAAACGTATCAACAAAACAAAAAGCCCAACAAAAACAGCATTTAGAGCTTTGAATATTACTTGAATTATTCTCATTAATCAAATACTACTTGATGTATATCAACAATTAAGCCTTTTTCTTAAACCAGTTGCTTCTTTGAGCTAAACCACTCGTTTAAAATACTTCCTTTTCGCTCCCCAGGCTTCAGCTTTCCTCAATAGGTGCTTCATCCATTTCGTACTTTCCCTGTAACCAAGTCAATAACTTCACCACAGCAACTTCAATTTTCTGATACTGTAGTTCCTTTTTTCCGATATAGATCAGTATTATGTTAAGATATACGCCTTGGTTTTCCAGTTGTTCGTAAAGAGCATGCTTGTTTAGCCTAAAAGCTTCGCGCATCCTACGCTTAATAAGGTTCCTGTCTACAGCATGTTTAAAATTACGCTTAGGAACTGCAAATGCCACTTTTACGGGCGTTTCGCCGTTATGTTCAGTTTCTTGGTACAGCAAACGGAACGGGAATTGTGTTTTGGAATTTTTCCCAGAGAAAAGAGCCGAAATCATCCGCTTATCCGTCAACCGCTCACTCTTTTTTAATGTAAACCGTCTGTTCTCCATTTCTTGTCTATGAATCAACGCAACCTGTTGTTCACCCCCCAGAAGCATCCCTTTGGATCCTGAGGGCGGTGAAGGTAATCAATTATTATCCAATACGTATAACGCTCTGCCTAACAGTTTTCATAAAAAAGCATAAAAGGCTCTGGGAGATGGTTCGCGAACCACTTCCAAAGCCTTCTACGCTAATTATGCGAACGTTGTCGCTATTTTCTTTTGTTAAAGTCTGAAATATATGCATCCAGCGCCATCGTCATCGACGGGTTTTGTGGCGATGGAGCCTGAATATCTAAACGCAGACCTGCATCTTCTACAGCTTTTGCCGTTGAGTTACCAAAAGATGCGATTTTCTTATCCTTCTGCTCGAAATCTGGGAAGTTCGAGAATAGAGACTTAATCCCAGATGGGCTGAAAAATACAAGAACATCGTACTCTACATCGGCCAAATCTGACAAATCGCTACTTACAGTGCGGTACATTGTTGCTACCGTGTGTTTGATTTTCGCTTTCTTCAGTGCGACAGGAATCTCGTTCTTAGCCACGTCCGAAGAAGGGATCAAGAAATTGCAGCTTTTGTGTTTGTTGATCATCGGCATTAGATCGTCGAAACGTACTTTACCGTGAAAAATCTTACGCTTACGGTAGGTAATATACTTCTGTAGGTAATACGCCGTAGCTTCGTTTAAGCAAAAGTACTTCATCTCGTCTGGAATCGTGATGCGTAGTTCTTTTGCGATTCTGAAATAATGATCTATTGCCGTCCGGCTAGTAAAGATAACCGCCGTAAAGTCTAACAAAGAAATTTTTTGCTGTTTGAACTCCTTGGTTGGTACACCTTCCACCTGAATAAACGGGCGAAAATCAATTTGTAGGTTGTTTTTTTTGGCCAACTCGTGATAAGGTGACTTATCTTTTGGCTCCGGCTGTGATACTAGAATCCTCTTGATTTTCAAAACCGTGATTTTTTATGTTGAACAATCTGATTTTTGAGCATGCTCCCTGAAAAAGCAATGTCCTCTCCTCACCTAAACCTTCTGTTAATCAGAAACCCGAAACCTGATCCATAAGAAACTTAATTACAATCACTAGTGGTAAGATTTCGAGGGTACAAAAGTATAAAAACATAAAGAAAACTGAAAGATGTTTTTCAAAAGCTATACGCATCCCGCGTAAAATGCGGAAAATAAAAGACAATCCAACAACTCCCCAAGTGGCCTGCATAACATATGGCCTGATATTATCTGGTACATAAGGTATTGCTATCAGAAATGGAAACAGGATAATTCCCAATGCACGATTGATTGTGGAAACCGAGAACCAATATTCTTCCGCAACACGAAATGCCATAAACAACTGCCCTATGGTGCGCAATGCTAATTTCTTAACAAAATACACTGTCAGCACCAACAGAAACAGAATACCAAAGAGTGCTAAACCATCCATACCGAATGTCGGTAGTTTGTAGAATTCTATGTTCTGCAACAAAAACAGAGCAACATTAATAGAGAACACAAAACCGAGCGCAAAATAGAACTGATGCGCCATCCGGTTACTCTCGCGATATACTTTGTATGATTCGGAATAGGCTAATAAGGATAAAAACATTTGACGCATAAAAAGCGGAAAACGAACACGTACCCATGTACTTACGAAGAAGCTGAATATTAAAACTATCAGCATCAGATCGGAAGATGGAATGATTGAATTAACGTTTTCCTTTAGCGTATCTATTTTCGTCGCTACTTCTTCTACGAGCTTTACTTCCTCTGTTGGCTCGCTTTTCAGAGTATCTACTTGAGGCGAAACGACTTGTGTTTCTACAGAATCTTCAACTGCTTGTTGAATAGTGTCTTGGGTCGAGACTTCTGTTGTAGAATCAGTATCGGTTACAGCTACTGCCGTTGTATCCGCATCTGTTACAGTTGTCGTATCTTTTTCTTCGACAACTAGTTCTACTTTTTTTCCTGTACGTTCCTCAATAAGAAGATTGCGACGTAATGCAATAAGATTATAAGAAGGAGCTTTGGACTGATTCAGGTGTAATGTTTTGTTTTTCATTAGCACCTCTAACCACTGAAATTCAGACGCTTTTTCTTGCCTCATGAAATAGAGAAGAGAGGTAGAATCTGGAGGTGTTCCGGTAGATAATGAGGCCTTAGTTTGTGAAGGCTCACCTAGAGCCTGTGGTGTTATTTGGTCTGAATTAGGCATATCAAGATCAGTATCAAAAGCGATGCAAATATACGTTAATCTGAGCATCTAGCCGAAAATTTATTTCATTTCGCCTTCTTCTACTAAACTTGAGTAAGTGTTTGCTTTACTTTTAAACTAGTCGTAACCTATTAAATTAAAGTAACTTAAGCGTATATTTTATATTGATTACAAGAGATATTATGGCTTCAGCTTTTCTTTTTGTTTTATCCGACCTTGGATCATTCTGCAAATATTTGTAAAACATCAGTCCAACAACCTTTTCAGCGTTTCTGGATCGGGTAGCGCCTCTTTGTACTTAGGTGGAAGTGTTTCTGATGTTTTGTACAAGAGTATTTCATAATGATGTGTCAACAAAACTGGAATAAAATTTTCTATCTGATATTCAAGATCTTCTAATTTGTCCGTCAGTGACGGACAAATTGAAATCGACTGACAATGTTCCGCTCATAACTCCGTTAATCTAATGATCAATTACCTCTCTAAAACTCTCTTAAGCTTGAATCAAATCTCCTCAACAGCTTTTTCGGCCAACTTAGCCGCCTGTTGAATACGGTCGGCCATTCCAATTCCGTCGCGAAGGTTGCCGCCAATTAAAAGACCTGAATATTGCTTTTCTACACGCTCGCAAGCAGTGAAACGCTCGCCGCTATCTTCGTAATATTGAGGGATAGCGTGTTCGTAGCGGTGCAGTTTCACCATATCGGGCTTTAGGTCGGTCTGCATCAGTTTGGCAAATTCGGCCAAGGCTATCTTTCGGATTTCTTCGTCGGTTTTCTCGTATATGTCCTGACGGCGTACTCCTCCAACGAAAATTGCAAACAATGCTCCGTTTTTAGGTGCTCTGCCTTCTACAAGTGACGACATGAACATTACGCCCAAGATATCCCTATTTTCTTTGAAAGGAATCAGTCCGCCGAAGCCGTCTAAAGGTATTCCATTCCAAGTTTTGAAGCCTACCTGTAATTCGACTACTCTTGTGTGATGTAAAGATGCGATAGCTTCCATATCGGAAGGAGCAACGAACGGTAGCAGCTTTGGCAGTGTGTAAGCTCCTGTTGTGGTGATTACTTTTTTTGTTAGAATGCTTTTCTGTTGTCCGTCTTGTTCAAAAATTACCTCAAAGCCTCCGTTTGCTGGATTCACAGTTATGTTTTCGGCTGCTAGCTGCACATTTTCCTGTCCGATCTCATTGTAAAGCGCATCCGTGAGATTCTGAATGCCACCTTTTACAGAAAAAACACCTCTTGTAACACGCTTCTCTAGTTCAGTTTTAGGCTCTTTGCGTTTCTTCATAGTTCCTTTTATGAAACTCCCGTATTGTTGTTCGAGGTTATAGAGTTTTGGGAGGGCATACTTTGGAACTAATTTGTTTGGATCGCCTGCGTAAACTCCAAGGATGAAAGGGTCGATCGCGAAATCCAGAAAGCTTTTTCCCATTCTCCGTTTTACGAGTTCGGCCAACGTTTCGTGTGGGTTTGTGCCTTTCTCCCGGAATGGTTCGCCTAGAATTCGGAATTTATCTTTAAGGGTGAATAGGGGAGTGGTTACGGCAGAAACTAGCCCCATTGGTAAAGCATTCCATTTTCCATTTTTTAGGATGTAGCGTTTCTTCACGGCATCGTTGGCGATTTCGAGTTGGCATTTTCCTTCTAGTTCGTCGAAGAGTTTTATCACTTCTACATTTCCTATTACTCCAGAATTGGGACCTCCTTCGTAAACAAAATCGCCTTCGCTCTTGGTTTCAATTACTCCGCCTACCCGGTTCTGTTTTTCGAGAACTAAGAAGTTCTGATTTTTTTGTTTCAGTTTGAAGGCTGTTGTTAGTCCTGTTAATCCTGCGCCAATTATTACGATGTCGATGTTCATTTTGCTTCGATTTCTTTAGAGTCTTTGGTTTTGCTCAACTAAACATCGAAATTTTGGAGGTGCTATAATGTAGTGTCTGTTCGAAATGCCCCCTATTTCCCCCTAAAGGGGGACTTGATTACCAAATAGTCCTGAAAAGTTATACGAATCAGTATGATACTATTCAGAAACATTCACATTTGGACTCTCTTTTTTGAGAGCCGTCGGAAAGCATTTCACTACAAAAGCTATTACATGTGAATGCTATAGAATTTTTTTTCTAGCACCATACATGAAATACTTGCTCCGTGTAATTAGGTAATTTACTGGAATAAAACTTCAGTAATCTTATTCCCCTCCTCTCTGAGGAGGGGTAGGGGTGGTGTTTATACAAGATTGTCAATGAACTTATAAAAATACAACCACCCCTGCCCCTCCTTAAAAAAGGAGGGGAGCTGAAAAGCTTTGCTTTTCGTTGAAACCTTTGGTTTCATTATTCCAGTAAATCATCTTATCAATCGCAAAAAATAGAGCAAAAGACTCACACTAATCTTCTGATGTTTACGATTCAATTTTCGATGTTATGAACAATAACTCTTGTGATTATTGTTGGATAAAAGTAGATAAGGCATATCAAAAAAAATAATTATTCATTCGTTCCACCGCGAACGACCAAATCCTCACGTACGAAAAGTACGCTCCGGTTTAGTCGCCTTGTGCGCCTTTGACTAATTATTTTTTTAAAATGCCAAAAACTACGTTTCGATAGTTCTTTTTTTTACAAACTGGGCTGGGTTGCCTTGGTAAATGGAGTAGGGGAGTAGATCGGAAGTTGCAACGGAATTGACTGCCAATACAGCATGGGATTCGCATTTTACATCTGGACAGACTATGCTTTTTGCTCCGATCCAAACGCCGTCTTCGAGGGTAATCTGCCCGATCATGAGATCGAATGTGCTTTTTTTGAAGTTGTGGTTTCCGCAGAGAAGCATTGCTCCTTGCGAGAGACAGGCGTTGGCTCCGATTTTTACGTCTGCTAGGTTATCGATCCAAACGCCTTCGCCAATCCATGTGTAATCGCCGATTGTTAGCCTCCATGGGTATTTGATGTTTACTGAAGGTTTTATTACGACTCCTTTACCAATTTTTGCTCCGAAGAGTCTTAGGATCCACGATTTTACTTTGATGAATGGGAAAAAGGAATTTCGTAGAAAAAGTAAATTCATTAGATACCAAAGACCGATCACCAAAACAGATTTGCCTGGTTTGTACCAACTGTTGTCGTATTTCGAGAGATCTGTCTTCATCAATGACCAATATATTAATTCATAAAAGTTTACACAGTTATTCCATCCATGATTTTGGAGTAAAGTTCGAACTGAAGATCGGCAATGTGTTCGAGGCTGTAGTTTCTGTTTACGAAGGCTTTGGCTCTTTTTGTTTGTGAGTCTATCCATTCATCGTCCATGCTTTGCAGACGGTCTAGAGAGATTTTGATTTTTTGGACGTCCTGCTCGGTTCTGAAGCCTATTTCTGCTTCGAAAAGCTCTGGAAAGTTGCACCCTTCGGTAATGATGGGTACTAAGCCGTATTGCAGGGCTTCTAATACGCTCGTAGGAAAGCCTTCGCTTACCGATGGCAAAATGTAGAAGGAACTCTGCGCTAACAGTTGTTCTTTTTCCTGACCATAAACAGCTCCCAAATACGATATATTGTCGTCGCCTTTGGCCATAAGTGCCTTGAGATCCTCGAGTTCTCCATCGTCGGGCCCAGCTAAAACGAGTTCAAAGTCTTTGTTTGCGTATAAGCTTGAGGCCTGCCATGCTTTCACCAATGGAACAATGCCTTTTTTGTAATGCAGACGCCCCATGAAAAGCACTTTGGTTCGCTCTGGCTTTTCGACTTCGGGTACTGATATTGCTTCGACTCCGTTGGGAATGAGAACCGTTTTTGAGAACCATTCTTTTAGGTTTTCCTGTTCCGGTGCGCCTACTGCACGAATGGCATTGGCATTTCTAGCAGCTGGCACTTCGAACCAACGCAGATAGGTTGATTTTTTTAGTCGCTTCTGTTTAACGCTCCATGGTTCGAGCATCCCGTGCGGAACATATACCCAGTTGAAACCGTGTTTCTTGAGACCATTTCCCCAACGCGTTGGATATCGCCATGCTCCGTGAGTGACAACCATATCGTTAGTTGGGTCCAGTTTTACGTTTTGTAAACGGTACTTGAGCCCTTTGGAGGAAGTGTCGTTGAGTGGAACTGGTATGCAACCGTTCAGCTCTTCTTCGTCGTAATGGGTTTCGGGAAACCACAGTTCCGATTCTACTCCGTATTTGGCTTTCAGGTGCTTTGCGGTGAAAACAGCGGCATTATATATTCCAAAGTTAACTTTATCTAAACTGTCTACGATATTGATTACTCGCATGGTTGATTGGATGTTGGAAGGTTTTGATTCTTATGGAACATCTCCGCTATTAATCTAAAAGTATCTGCTACAAAAAACAGCGTGATGAATTATTAGTTATAAATTATGAATTGTTAATTGGCTAATGCGTGAGAGGCGAATGCTTAAGTGATTCAACTTTTCCTTTGTTACGAAATGGCCTCACACCACCCTTCTAAAAGCGGGCTCGAATGTGAATGTTTATGAATTATACAGTGCTGATCTACATACTTTTCGGGAACATTTGGTAATCAAGCTCCCCTACTATATAACTAAATTGCAATTGGTTGATATATAGGGGTTTTTAGACTTCTTTTTTTAACTCCTCTAATCTTTTTTCTAAACTTTTTATCCGTTGTAGTTTCCATTTTTCCTGATTTTTTGTGTTCAGTTCAATGTCATATTCCTTACCTGTTTTAAGCATTGTGAAAATGATCACGCCTAACTTGTGGGCGGTTGCGACAACTCCGCCTTTTTTTCCGAGCCGGCTCTTCATTTTACGTGCATAATCCCCTATAGGCCCCTTGCTCCGTGAGAGGTTGCAGCATGCCATGCGGAGTGCCTGGCCTGCACGGTTCTTTTTCTTCTGCATTTTACTGCTTATCACCTTGCCCCCTGTGATTTTTGTGTTTGGTGACACATTTAGCCATGCACTGAAATGTTTTGCATTTTCCCATTTGTCCATGTCGGTTCCTGTTTCCGAGAGCAGTTCAAGTGCGCTGATCTGGCTTATGCCTTCTATCCGGCAGAGATCTACCCCGGCAAATGCCTGCAGCAGGGGCTTTGCGTTAAAGGTCAGGTCATTCTTTTTCCGCTTTTTTTTTAATCTCCAGAAGTTCTCCCCCGTTGTTTTTGGCAACGGCCTCCTGTAGCACCTGTGCTATATGTTCATCGCATTGCTGGACCTGGGCATATGAGAACATATACTGGTCATATGCAAGCCTGAGCATAAACAGGTATTCTCCTTTCCATATGCCTTTCAATGATTTTTTCACTTGTTCATCACTGGCCTTGATCCTACAGTCCTTGAACGCGATCAGCTTATCGGGGCTTCGCTCGCCCTCTAGTATGGCCTTGACCATGGACAGCCCTGTTTTGCCCAGGATATCACTGATGACCGTATGAAGTTTGATATTCATCAGTTCCAGTGACTTCTGCATCCTGCGGACACTGTCAGAGGAAGTGGTCACCAGTTGCTTACGCTGCCGGACATAAGTACGCAGTACTCTTGTGTCCGTATCGGGCTGGAAACTTTTGTTCAGCAGGCCGCAGCTGTGGAGCTTCTGTAGCCATATCGCATCCGTATCATCCTTTTTGCGCCCGGTAACGTTCTTGGCATGACGGGCATTGACCAGCCAGGGCTCGATGCCTGCCTCTTCCAGCATCACGTATAGGCACAGCCAATAAACCCCTGTACTTTCTATTGCTACCGTGGTGATCTTCTCTTGAGAAAGCCACCCGGCAAGGGCACAGAGATCTTCTGTAAATGCTCCGTACTCACGGGTGACAAGACGCCCCCGACGGTCGTAAAGCGCTACGTCGTACTTGGTGTCGCCCACGTCAATCCCTGCCGCATGTGCGTTAAGCACAGGTAGGCCGCTATTGTAGACTACCTTTTCCTTTTTTACTCGCCTTTTTTCTTCCATCAGATCAATTTTTGTGAACCCGAAGAAGGGCATCGACAAAAATTTACTCTACTATACGGTGTCTTTGCAACCAATCAGAATTTTAACCATGCCCTAAGACCAAACTTTAGGAAGGGGTAAACTTAACCCCAGTGGGACTGCCGGCCTTTGCTCAGGTTCGGGTGTATTCCCAAGTTATATATTGCAAAGTTTGATTCCTAAAATCATGTGGACTTTAGGGGAAATAGGGGCATTAAATAACAAACACCTCCAGTTTATTTTCCCGTGGCTCTAATCAGAACTGTGGACTAAAATATAAAAAACCGATTGAAAGCTTCACTTTTAATGGATTGGATTATTGGTCGATTAGTCATCGATCGATGGTTGTTGAATTGCTGGTTGGTGATTCAATGATTCAGTGATTTGATTATTCACAATTATTGGTTGTTGTAGAAAGGGATGCCGTTCTAAACTAGCCGTGGTTGGAGGGGAAAGCCCGGAGCAACACGGCCTAGTGACACACGGTGGGGCGGCTATGGAACGACAGTGGAATAGACCGCCGTGCCGATGTGGAACAGGCCGTGGGGCGAGGACTTGGACTGGAAAACGCGCTGCGCGTCTGTAGAAAGCACTGTTGCTGTGCTCCTAAAAATTATCTGAATCTTGGTGTTGCCCGATGGAATTGAAAAAAGTGGTATTTTCCGAAATGGTTTAGGCAAATGGGGTGGAGAATACCTTAACCTCGATTGTCTTAGCCGATTTGTTGTCTGACACGGATTAGAGAGAATTTTATGGAAAAGAAAGAAAATGAACAGCATAAGCCGGAGCGGAGGGTGAGGGATGCCCTGAAACCGCTGAAAGATTTTGTTTGGGAGACGCTGAGTGTGCGCGAAGGAACGGATGTGAACGGAACGATTGAGGGAATTGAGCGGGATATGGTGTTTAAGGGGCATACGGTGTGGATTCTTATCTTCTCGATTTTTATTGCTTCTATTGGGCTAAATCAGAACTCGACGCCTGTTATCATCGGCGCGATGCTTATCTCGCCGCTAATGGGCCCGATTTTAGGCATTGGGCTTGCAATCGCCACCATTGACTGGACGAAGCTTAAGCGGGCGCTTAAAAACCTCGGAATCGCCGTTTTTGTGGCCATATTGACTTCGACGGTTTATTTCACGATCAGTCCGATCTCGGATGCACAGTCAGAATTGCTCGCAAGAACTAATCCTACGTTTCTGGATGTTTTGGTGGCTCTTTTTGGTGGTGCTTCAGGTATTTTGGCGGGTTCGAGGCGGGAGAAAAGTAATGTGATTCCGGGTGTTGCTATTGCAACTGCCTTAATGCCACCGCTTTGTACGTCGGGCTATGGAATTGCGACTCAGCAATGGGAGTTCTTTATTGGTGCTTTTTACTTGTTTTTTATCAACAGTGTGTTTATTTCGTTAGCTACAGTACTAGTTATCAGATACTTTAACTTCCCTAAACATGCGGATGATCCTAAGCGTGAGCGACTTGTGAACCGATATATCTTCATCTTTGTGATTCTGGTGGCTTTGCCTAGTGGTAAGATTTTCTTTGATGTGATTCAGGAAAGTCAGTACAGAAATATGGCTCGCAAATTTATTCTGGAAAACTTTGATGCAAATGGGTACGAAGTGATCAATTCGAATATTGAATTTACGGATTCTGTTTCTACGATTAATGTTTATTTGATCGGGGAACTGATTCCTGATTATAAAATTCAAGAAATTGAATCGAGAATGGGGGAATATGAACTGTTGCCGAATCAGAGTTTTCTTGGACGGAATTTGCCGCTTACGGAAAAAACCGTTTTGAAGGTTCATCAGGCAAAAGATGCGAGCGATGAACTGCGATCGGAATTTGCTGGTCGGTTAGGAGAGATGAGTCAAAAAGTGCGGCTCGGAATTTTGGAGGACATTTACAAAAAAAATGAAGAGATAATAAAATCGAAGGATGAGAAAATTTATGTGCTCGAAAAAAAGATTCTGGAATATTCGAAACCACCGGATACAATTCCACTTCTTCAGTTGACGAACGAAATAAAAATTCAGCACCCAAATATTGAACAGGTGATTTATGCGGATGCGATGGATTATTTTTCTGAACGGAAGGATACGGTGCCGACAATAATTTTGAAATGGAAAAATAAAACGCACTGGCGAAAAATTAGAAAAGATAAAATTGCTCTTTCGAAATGGCTTCGTGTCCGACTTCGGAAAGACTCTCTCCGTTTGATTGAATATCGATGATTTTTTAAGGGTGAAAATGGGGGCTATTGTGTCCCTTTACCCTTATTTGGCTTCTTTGTGCGATTCTCAGGGCTTTAAAAATCTGCATTGAAAGCTATGGAAGCCTTTATTTGTAAGGGGTAGGGGAGCTTTGAGGGCTTACATTGAATGGGGGTGAAATAGATCGAAAATTGGGCTTGGGAGGATGAATTGGGAATTTTGGCTTTTGATGGGTGTGTTTTTTGTGGAAATTGGGTTTTGTGCTTGATTTTGGTTGGTGGAGGATTTTTGTGTAATGTATTTATCGAAATTAACCACAGAGTTTCACTGAGGATTTCACAGAGTTGCTCGGAGTTTTGTTTTGGAAGTTTTGGGTGGAATAGAGAAGATGTTTTTTAAGATGGATATCCCTTCCAAGGTTTGAAACCTTGGAAGGGATTTTTTTGTTCTGATTTTTTTTGAGGATGGTATTCTGAATGGTGTGAGAGGGAGGTTTTGTTTTTGAATTATGCTGAAGTGAATTTGATCATTGTTTGGTAGAGACGCGCTACTAGCGCGTCTGTACGGATCGTGAATGGATCGTTACAGGAAATAGAAAGAAAATAATATTTGTGGTGGAGTAGGAGGGGCGTGTTTTTGAATTATGTTGAAGTGAATTTGATCTTTGTTTGGTAGAGACGCGCTAGTAGCGCGTCTGTACGGATCGTGAATGGATCGTTACAGGAACTGAAAAAAATATTTGGAATGGAGTAGGAGAGAGGTCAGTTTTTTGAATTATGCTGAAATGAATTTGATCTTTGATTGGTAGAGACGCGCTACTAGCGCGTCTGTACGGATTGTGAATGGATCGTTACGAGAACTGAAAAGAAAATAATATTTGTGGTAGAGTAGGAGGGGCGTGTTTTTGAATTATGCTGATGTGAATTTGATCATTGATTGGTAGAGATGCGCTAGTAGCGCGTCTGTACGGATCGTGAATGGATCGTTACAGGAACTGAAAAAAATAATATTTGAGATGGAGTAGGAGGGAGGTTAGTTTTTTAAATTATGCTGAAATGAATTTGATCTTTGTTTGGTAGAGACGCAATGCATTGCGTCTGTACAGATCGTGAATAGATCGTTACAGGAAAAGAAAATGATATTTGGAAAGGAGTAGGAGGGAGGTTGAATTTTGAATTCGTCTTTACGGAATTTGCCTTTTGTGAAATGTATTTTCGTAAAACTTTATTGAAAGGCTTGCCTTTCTATTCTGAAAATAGCAAGCCTTTCAAAGTTCATGAAGTGGAATTAAAACTAACTTTCTTTCCCGAAGTATTCGATAATTGTTTTTGCTTTTGCCTTGCCTACGACTTCTGCTAACTGTTCCTCGTTTGCGTTGCGGATGTTCACAATTGTTTTGAAAGCTTTGTAGAGTTGAACCAAAGTTTTGTCCCCCACTCCGGGTATTTCTGCTAGCTCGGATTTGATGAATGCATCGGAACGTTTCTTTCTGTGGAAAGTGATTCCGAAACGGTGAGCTTCGTTACGGGCATTCTGAATTACTTTCAACGATTCTGATGTTTTGTCCAGATACAACGGAACGGAATCTTCGGGGAAATAAATTTCTTCGAGCTTTTTTGCGATGCCGATAATTGCAATTTTGCCTCGAAGTCCGAGTTGATCCAAAGCTTCGACTGCGGCACTCAACTGTCCTTTTCCTCCATCGATAACGATGAGTTGTGGTAGATCTTTTTTCTCGTCGAGTAGCCTTTTGTATCTTCTGAAAACTATCTCGCGCATGGATGCAAAATCGTCCGGCCCTTCAACCGTCTTTACATTGAAATGGCGATAATCTTTTTTGTACGGTTTTGCGTTTCGGAAAACAACACATGCTGCCACGGGATTTGTTCCTTGAATGTTTGAGTTGTCGAAACATTCTATGTGGCGAGGTAAAACGTCGAGCATCAGATCGCGTTGAAGGCGTTCTAAAATTCGGTTAGTGTGTTGTTCCGGATCTACAATAGAACGCTGTTTGTCCTGCTCCAATTTGTAATAGCGCGTGTTCTTTTCGGAGAGTTCCAACAGCTTTTTCTTCTCTCCTCTTTGTGGAACTGTCACCTTGAGATCGGGTAATTCGATAGCGAGTTCGAACGGTAAAATCAGTTCGCGACTATTGCTCTGGAATCTTTCCCGCAATTCCAAAATTACAGTTGGAAGGATTTCCTCTACGGATTCGTCCAGTCTTTTTTTAACCTCAGTGGTGTATGCCTGAAGAATTGCTCCGTTAACGATGTGAAGAAAATTGACGTAACAAACATTGGAATCGTCGAGAATCGAGAAGACATCTAAGTTGGAAATTGAAGGACTAACTACTGCCGATCTGCTATAGTAATCTGTAAGTGCTTCCAGTTTCAATTTCTCTTCTTGGGCATCTTCGAAGCGAAATTCTTCTGCCGCTTTCTCCATTTTTCCCTTCACGAGACTGATCACTTCACGGACATTTCCCCTTAAAATTTGCTTCGCATCTGTCACCATTTCCATGTACTCTTCTTCTGCTTGCTCTCCGATGCATGGACCTTTACAGTTGCCGATATGGTATTCCAAACAGACTTTGTGCTTCCCCTGTTTTATCTTTTCGGGAGACAAATCGAGCTTACATGTACGTAGTTTGAACAGCTCTTTGAAGAGTCCAAGAACCACCCTAACCGACTTCACCGATGAGTAAGGTCCGAAATAAAGAGAACCATCGCGCACCATTTTTCGGGTCATAAACACTCGTGGAAACGGTTCGCTTTTTACACAAACCCAAGGGTAAGACTTGTCGTCTTTGAGCAGAATGTTGTAACGCGGCTGGTATTTTTTGATGAGATTATTCTCCAGAAGAAGGGCATCGAACTCGGTTTCCACGACCACAAAATCGAGGTCTACAATCTGCCGGACAAGGATTCTAGTCTTGGCATTGTCTACCCTAGAAACAAAATAAGAAGCTACGCGCTTCTTAAGACTCTTGGCTTTGCCTACATAAATTACCTTGCCTGTATTGTCGGAATAGAGATAAACACCGGGCTGATCTGGCAGGCTTTTAACTTTTACTTCAAGCGACATATGGGTTCGAGTTAAAGTTCCACGTGAAACACTTAAAGTGATACTTCTTAAAGTTCCACGTGAAACAACTAAGATTAACGGCCGAAATACACTAGCAAAACATTGATGTCAGAAGGGCTTACCCCGCTAATTCGAGAAGCCTGAGCAAGACTTGATGGCCGTTGTTTTGAAAGTTTTTGTCTCGCTTCTGTGCTTAGCGAGGTTAGTTTATTGAAGTCAAAATTATCAGGAATTCGTAATCCTTGAAGCCTTTTTGCCTTGTCTGCAAGCTCCCTTTCGCGGTCTACATAGCCCTGATATTTCACTTTCACCTCTGCTGATTTTATGATTTCAGTGAAGCGAATATCGTCTTTACTCACGATTTCCTCCGCCCCTTTTACAAAAGGATAGAGTTCTTCGAGCGAGATTTCAGGTCGGAGAAGCACCTTGTCTAGCTTTGTTTTTTGCTTCAGAAGCGATGACTTTTTCTCTCCAAGAAGTGGATTTATAGCGTCCGGTTCTACACTTTGCTTCTGCAATAATTTAACAAAAGCCTCTACAGCCTCCTTCTTTTTTTGATACAATTCATGCCTATCGTCCTTCACCAAACCTATCTCACGCCCCTTTTTTGTAAGGCGAAAATCGGCATTATCCTGACGAAGTAGAATGCGATATTCCGCCCTTGAAGTGAACATTCGGTATGGTTCATCTACACCTTTCGATACAAGATCGTCGATCAAAACACCTATGTAAGCTTCGTCCCGATCGAGTACAAATTCACCTTTGCCTTGTGTTTTTAGGCTTGCATTTATTGCCGCAATCATCCCCTGAGCAGCCGCTTCTTCGTAGCCTGTTGTACCGTTTATCTGACCTGCGAAATACAGATTTTCCACGTACTTTGTCTCCAAAGTGTGGTGCAATTGTGTCGGCTGAAAGAAGTCATATTCGATTGCATACCCTGGTCGGAAGATGCGCACATTCTCCAATCCGGGCACTTCGCGCAAGGCTCTAAGCTGAACTTCCCAAGGCAAACTACTCGAAAATCCGTTGATATAATACTCCACTGTATCCTCTCCTTCGGGTTCTAAAAAGAGCTGGTGGCTGTCTTTTGAAGCAAAAGTTACGACCTTATCTTCGATGCTCGGACAGTATCTTGGCCCTACTCCATCGATAGTTCCGTTAAAAAGTGGACTCTCTTCGAAGCCTGTTCTGAGTGTTTCGTGAACGGTGAAATTGGTTCTTCCGATGAAACAAGGACGTTGTTTTAGTACCGATTTGCTGTGCGGCATGTAGCTAAATTTGCATTCTGCATCGTCTCCTTGCTGTTCTTCCAGCTTGGAAAAATCTATGGAACGGGCATCCAAACGAGCTGGAGTTCCCGTTTTCATCCGTCCAACTTCGAAGTTATAGTTAGCCAATTGCTCGCTAATTCCTGTTGATGGAGGCTCTGAAATACGTCCTCCCGTGAGTTGATTTTGTCCTACATGGATCTTTCCATTCAAAAAAGTGCCGTTTGTTAGGATGACTGTTTTGGAAAAAAACGATATTCCGAGGTCGGTTTCAACTCCTTTTACCGAGTCATTTTCGATGATCAGACTCGTTACAGCCCCCTGCCAAAAGTCTACATTTGGTATCTGTTCGAGTACTCTTCGCCATTCCATTGAGAATTGCATACGGTCAGATTGTGCTCTCGGACTCCACATTGCAGGGCCTTTTGATTGATTCAGCATGCGAAACTGGATCAAAGTTTTGTCCGTAATCAGTCCCATCTGCCCACCTAAAGCATCAATTTCTCTTACGATCTGACCTTTTGCGATACCTCCTACGGCAGGATTGCACGACATCTGTGCAATTTTATTCATGTCCATTGTGATCAAAAGCACCTTGCTCCCCATGTTGCCAGCAGCGGCTGCGGCTTCGCATCCAGCATGTCCAGCTCCTACAACGATCACATCATATGTTGGTAATAATTCCATTTTCTTTCCCATTTTCCTCAACGCAACTTTGTGGAATTACAAGCTTCTAACTTATAAATTGACTGATGCATTGAAACAAACTTTTTACAAAGTTAGGTCATCAATACATAAATTTATGTATCCTTGAATGCGCTGAAAGTAAGCCTACAAAAGTATAAAAATGATCTAGCAAAATGTAAAAAAACAATTTCCCTCTTAGCTGTGCCACAGGAATACTCTCCTATTTGGCACAACTATTTCGACGGAAATTGTTTTTAAAAGTTACAATATTCTATGCTTGGAACATCTCCAAAGCCTCGTCTTCCTTCGCCCGCATTATCTCCTTTTCGGCGTCGGTAGCATCTGGATAACCACACAAATGCAGGACTCCGTGAATGATTACACGGTTAAATTCTGTCTGGAAAGGAATGCTAAACTCCTCTGCATTTTCCTTCACCCTATCGACACTGATGTACAATTCGCCCATAATTAGGTCGCCAACAACATAGTCGAAAGTTATGATATCTGTATAATAATCGTGCTGTAAGTGCTCGCGGTTTACATCGAGAAGGTACTCATCGTCGCAAAAAATAACGGTGATTTCTCCCATCTCTTTATCCTCGTTCACGATAACTTCTTCCACCCATTCTGAGGTATATTCTTCATTTATGTCTACATCAACGTTCTCGTGAACAAAATTAATCTCCATCTTTTTCCAGTTCTTTTAGGTAATTCTTATACACATCTTTATAGTACGGACTCAGTTCCATGTTCTGTTTTCTTAGCAAAGTCGGGAACGAATTCTTCTTCATTTTCTCTTGTTCGAACATCTTGTCTGGTCGTACAAACTTCTTCTTATTCTCTTTCGCCTCACGCTTCTTTTCTTTCTCTCTCTCATTCATACTACGCTCGGCTTCAAGCATTCTTGTTAGGATTTTCTGTTTGCGCTGAATCAGATCAGGCGAAATTCTTTTGTTAATTAAGTCTCTTTCTACCTCTTCCGAAAGCTTATTTATCTCGTTCAACAGGCGTTGTTCCTTTGGACTTAACTTTCCTTTTTGCATCAGTTCCTGTATTTTTGAGCGGAGAGTTTCTTGCTTTCCGAACATTTTCGCGAGCTTTTTGTTCATCTGCTTTTGCGAAAGTTTGCCGTTTTTCATCTGCTGCATCATCTCCTGCAACTGCTTTTTGAGCTGCTCTTGTTGCTTTCTGATGCTTGGCATTTGGCCTTTTGCCCCCTTCTTTTTCTGATTCTTCTTTGGATTTCCCCCTCCTTGACCTGACATATTTTGCATCTGATCCAGCACTTCGTCAAACAACAAAGCTAGTTCATTTGCAGCCGTCGTTACCCGTTGCTGAGCTCGCATAATCTCGTTCTGCTTCCTGTCTTGGAAGTATCCTTCGATCACCCGTTGTTGATATTCCAGCTCTTTCAACTGATCAAAAATCGGCTTTTTGATCTGCATTGAACGCTCTGCAAGTGAATACAACGAGTCTTTCATGATGCTGAAATTGTCGTGTAAACGCTTCTGAGAAACCGTGAACTCTTTGTAACGAGGGTCTTTAAAAGCAAGTCCTCCAAGCATGTTCATCAATTTTTCTTGCTCCAAAGAGTACCAAACCAAGTTATCGAGCAACTGACGCATCTCCTCTTCATTCACATCCATGCCCATCTGCTGCATTTGCTGAAGCATTTGCTGCATTTGTTTCGCAATCTTCTGCATCTTCTCGGATGCCTTCTTCTGACTCTTCGAAGACTTTTTTCTTCCCGATTTCTGCATCTTCTGCTCAACATCTTGTTGCTCCTGCTGTGCATCTTTGAATTCCTGTTTCAAGGAATCCATATTCATCGGTTGCTTAAGTTCTGAGTTCTTCTTTAGGGTCTTTTCGTATTCCTTTTTTATTCTTTCTAGTTCTTCTTTTATGTTTTTCTGCCGCTCTGCTAGCTCTTCTTTCGACATTTTCTCTGGCTTCTCCTTGGCATTTTTTCCACCTTTATCCCCACTTTTTTCAGCCTTTTTCTGCTTCTTAGTAGCTTCTCCTTTTTGAATTTCTGCTTCAGCTAAGTTCTCCTGCTGATCTGCCAAGTTCTCCATCTCGTACTGAAGACCACTCAATTTTTCTTCAACCTGAAAACGTTTCAACATCTCCAAATTCCTGTCGAGCTGCTTCTCCATATCTTCGTACGACATGTCCAACTTCTCGCTTAACTTCTCCAGCTCTTTATCGTTGCCTTCGTTTTGCATTTTCTCAAGTTCATTGAGAAGTTCCTTCAGTTCGTCGTCAAGCAACTGCTCGGCCAATTCGTTAATCATCTTCTGCTTTTCGAGAAGTTCATTCATCTTCTCGTTGCCGAAGTTTTCTTTCATGTTGATAAGGTCGTTCTCATTCTTGATCTGCTCCTGTAACATGTTCTGCAATTGCTCCTGCTTCTGCTTAATGCCTTTTACCATTTCCTGTTTCTGGTAATTGGTTAGCTTATCGGTTTTCAGGGCTTGCTTCAAATTCTCGATGTCTTTCTTTAAGTCTTTAGCCAACTTAAGGCTTTCTTCCATATCCTTAACATTGGCTTCGCGCTGTTCGTTGCTTATGCGTTCGAGGTCTTCTTGTGTAGGCATGAAAAAAGAGAAGAACTGACTGTAAGCCGTTTTCCCTCCATTTACTCCATCGTTGTCTGTGATTGAGAAATAGTATTTTAAGCTTTCGCCTTTAAGACCGATTGATTTAAAATCGAACTGATGGAAGAACTCATTTTCAGATAAATTTCTGTTCAAAGGAAGAGCAAAGCTTCTTTTCTGTTTAACACCAGCAGAATCATATTCTAACCAAAATTTCAACGACCGGAAACCATAATCGTCCGAAATAAGACCATTGAAATAGAATAAGCCCAACTGCGTTGAATCTGGTAACTGGTTTACTTTAATCTCTGGATATTCATCGGCGCGGACTGTTACTTTGTAGAACATACCACTGTCCGAAGAGAAATAAGCATTTTTTGGTTGCAAGGAGTAACTCGCAGACTTTAGGAATCGTTTTTTATAGCTCGCAATGCCATCTGTCGGCACAACTGACTCTTTTAAAGAATCGACCTGAAACAAAAGACTATCTGTGTTGCCTACATGAACATTCCAATGAACTGTTGTCCCCTCGGGTAAATTAAAATCACCTTTGTCAGAAATACGTTGAGTCGCTAAACCAGTGTGAGGCGGATAAACCAGCTCGGCATCCATTCTGAAAATGGTTGGAACAGGCAAAGCCTCTAGTTTAAACCTTCCACTCTCGTAACGAAAGCCCGTGAGGTAAAAATCGAAACTGGAATTCACTTTCTTAAACTGATAAGAGAACTCATTCTTGGCAACCTGACGCATGTAGAACTGATTACCCCCGAAGTGAACCTTTAACTCATCGGGTAGATAATCGCCTGATACTTTCACCTTCAGCTCGAAGTCGTTACCTCGCTTTACTTTTAGTTCTTCATTAATTAAAGTAACATCGTAAGGTGCTAAAAGCTTTACTTCACGTCCGTAGTCAATAATTGGTAGTGCCCCACGTTCGTAAAAATTTGGGAAAGCAAGAAGCAGCACACTGAAAACCGAAAGGCTGGCAAGCATAAACAAAAACTGCCTTAAAGGAAAAGCCAATGCCGGAACCTGCAAAATCGGAAGCGGCAAGATCTCGGAGCTTTTCTGTTCAAGACTAGCTCTTACTAGATCGTTTGGTGAATCTTGATAAACCCGTTTCAGTTCTACGACATTGATCAGTTTATCTTGTAACAATGGGAAGTAGCGATTGAGCAAGTTTGTGAGCTTGTCATAACCAAGACGCTCGAAAACACGAAAAATTCTCAGCAACGGTATCAAAACAAAAAACAGCAAAACTACTGCCCCACTTGTCCAAAGAACAAAAATCATTTTGCGCTCCCACATTTCGAAACCAACGAAATAGGCCAATCCTGAAATTGTAAGAAGAAAAAGTGCTAGCCCCGCTGTACTTGTGAACAGGTTCAGAAAAAATTTCTTGAAATAATACTTCCTGTAAAACTGTTCTATCTTGTGTTCTAATTTTTCAAACTCCATAACTATCTGTCTGTGAAACAATCGTAAGCTGACTTACTGGTAAAGTGCAAAAATGTCCCTGAACCGAAAATCCGCCTTAATCGTTTCTGATAAACCTAAATGAATGAACAGAAAAAGTGATCTAATAAACAATGAGTTAGTAAAAACGTAAAATAGCAATTTACGAGTTAAGAGCCAAGGTCTATTTTATGCTTCGGTCAACGATAATAGCTAAGCAGCCATTCGCCAGGATTTAGCTGGTCGAGCTCTTTCCATATCTGGAATTTCAATAGTCCGTAATTCTTAATCCTTGCAACTTTTCCCAACCGCTGTCCTAACTTCACCTCTGCATTTTCTACAACGTCTACCTTATCCAAATTCGCGTAAAGTGTAAAATAATTTCCATGTGAAACAAGAACGCCGATTTGTGCTCCTGAAATCTGGAAGACGCTCTTAACAACTCCGTCGTGTACCGCGACAACTTCTGCATCGAGGGGAGTTCGATAAATGATGCCATCGTTTTTAATAATTACGTTGTCGAGAACCGGATGTTTTTGTCTGCCAAAGAAACTAACGACAATGCTATTACTCACAGGAGGCATCAGCTTACCTTTCTTGGAAAAAAACTTACGATTTTGCTTGCTGTAACGCGAAAACACCAAAGGGCGGTCTCCTTCGATCGTAGTCTTGTAAATTGTTACTTTGTCCTCTATCTCCCTATTCATGAGCTTTTCAGACCTTTTCTCGCTTTTTAAAGCCGCTGAGAATAGCCTACTTTTCTCCTCTATGGATATCTGGACTGTCTGACGCTTTCTGATGGCCTTTTCTAGACGCTCTTTTTCCTCTGTCTTTAATTCCAAAAGCATTCGCTGTTCGTTCCGCAAATTGAAAACTGAAGAATCGAACCGAACGATTTCTTTTTTGTACTGATTCAAAAGTTCAATCTGAAATTCCCGGTAAGCGGTAAGTTCTTGCAAAAACAAAAAGCGCTTGAATGCCTGTGAAAAATCTTCGGAAGAAAAAATAAAACCAAACTGAGAGTAAAAATCGAGATTCTTATAAGTTATTAACAAAATTTTTTCGAGTTCCTGTCTGGTCAGTTCAACTCGATCGTGAATCTCTTTTTGGTTGGCGATGTTTACCGTAATCTGATAATTTACTTTGTCGATCTGTTGCTCCAGTCGATAAACTGCTTTCTGACGCAGTTCAACCTTTTGGCGAATGAGCTGTAGATCGTATACAGAGGTTATTGTATCTACGGTGAAAGCATCTAGTATTTCACCTACTTTTTCCACCTCTGAGCGCGTATCTTGTGCTACACCAAAGGTGCAGGCACAAGCAATAAAAACGTTAATTAAAACGAATTTTTTCATACCTTCGTGGTATCTTAAATTTAACAGATAGCTTATCTTTTGCTTCAATTTCTTTCATTTTAAAATATGCCTCTGGTAAATTTTTATTTGTGGTTTTTAGACGAAAGCCTTTCAATTTCATCTTTTTAGCATAATCGTAGCTAATTTCGGCTTTCGTGTTGAGTTTATTACTCAAAAAAACAAAACCGCTAAGATAAACAGGATCAAGAAAATAAGCCTGAGTTATATCTAATGAATTCGATTTTTTCTCAAGAGAACTTGAATAAACCACCAAAGAATCATTTACCAAAGCATTTTCTGGTGTAACTAAATCTAAATACGGTTCATTTAAAAAAACAGCCTGACACAAATTGAAATCAAACGGAATTTTTGCAAAACGTTCAAAAGTTGTATACGAACCTGCAAAATACTTGTTCTTCAAACGATCCAAAATCCAGACACTATCCTTTGTCAGCTTTATTCGCATGGCCTCTATTCCGAACTTCTTTACATTCATCCAGATAAGACTATCGCGGATAATCCTCACTTTTCCCTCTACTCTCAATCCTTCTTTAGGAACATCAAGCGAATAGGATATTTGCCATTGTTTCTCGGGTTTGGTAAGCAGCCTTACATTCTTCGTTAACTCGGTCTTCTGACGACTAGTCGATGTAAACACCGAAGCGATATACTTACTACTACAAGCGGATAGGCTAAAAGACAATACTAAAATCCAAATTAATTTACTCATTATCAAGTTTCTTTTTGTCGTATTTTAAGCATTAACATTCCTAGTGACCCTCATGAAAGATTGTCACCTAACTCTCCTTTATGAAAGATACTTGCTGATTATAAACCCATTGTAGGAATACCAATCGAAACAAACGATACTCATTCATTAGAGTATCTTGATCCCCAAATAAAATAAATTATTGGTATCTAAATATATTCTCGTGGTATAAAAAGCTAAAACAGTATACCGATTTAATACACGGGATACGAACTATGCTTGATTTCACTGAACTATTGAATAGAAATTACTATCTACTGATAATCATGAACATAATGTTCATTTCTTCCCCAACTTACTTATGTTGAATTTGGCTGCTTATTTTCTCTAGCTTATCCTTAAGGCTTTGTTTGGAAGAATCAAGCTTCAATGCAGCTTCGTAAGCCTTTTGGGCATCTTCGAACCTTTCGAGTGCCGAGAGAATATCACCATGATGCTCATTGAGTACAGACGAACTTTCTCCTCCACTCTTAAGTGCCAACTCAATTTGTTCCAACGCTTTATTATACTTTTTTCCCTTATAAAGAACCCAAGCATAGGTATCCAAAAACTTATGATCTGCTGGATTTCGCTTAAGTAAACCGACGATTAACGACTCAGCACGCCCCAGCTTTTGATTTTGCTGAGCTAAGAAATAAGCATAGTTGTTGGCCACCATTTCATTTTCAGGATTTTTAGTAAGAATTTCCTCATAAATGGAAAAAGATCGAACATAATCCTTTTTGTCGTAATAAATTTCGGCCTCAAGATTCTTAAAGTCAATCCAAATTGCAGCACTATCTAAAATGAAATCGATTCCTGTTTCAATATTTTCGATTGCCAACGAATGATCTTTCATTCTATAAGACGCCAAAGCCTTGAAGAAGTATACATCTGGATAAGATGGATACAACAATAAAGCACTGTCTACCACCTCGTTCATTCTAGGAAAGCTTCCCGTAATTGCCAACGAGTTCATTTCCATCAGCCACACTTTCATATGGTTTGGCTGTATTCTGCGCGCATTAGCAAATAGCTTGGCTGCCTTATCGAATTTCTTGGATTCGTAACTAAAACTTCCTGCAATGAAATTTACATCGTAGGAATCCGAATGCACTTCTACCAATACGCCAAGCCACTCGTTTATCTGCTCATCAGAAAATAAGACAATTTGCGTGTTGATAACCTTGCGTAGCAGTTCAATTTTTTTTGTAATACCCAAAACAGGATCTCCTAATACAACGGTGAGCTGCTTTCGTAGCTTTGAAAAATCCTGAACGATGTAAAGGTATTCGGCATAGGTGAAACGAACCTCTGGGATATCAGGAAAACGGGCTGTCATGGAATCGAAATATACTTTCACTTCCTCCTTCTTATCGAGTTTAAGAAGAAGTTCTGCCTTTAGAATCCATAAATTAAAATCGTTAGCATCGCGTTCTAGAAGCTGATCGAGCTTTGTTAAGGCCATTTCGAAGTGCTGAAGTTCGTAATTGAGTTTAACGCACTTCATTAATTCCTGTGAGGGATACCCTGTTAATTCGCAATACTTATCGTAATGCTCCAGAGCTTTTGCAAATTCATTGTTTCCTTCAAATAACTTGGCCAATGCTAAGTGAAGCTCATCGTTATCTGGAGTATCTTTTAGCTGATCGGAATATAGGTCGTAGGCTTTTTCGTTCTGACCTTTTTGGATATAAAGACCAGCAAGAGCACGTAAATACCAAAAGTTAGAGGAATCGATTTTATACGCCTTTTCAAGAAGTTTGGTCGCACTTTCTAAATCGCCTTGTTCAACAAAAAGTTGACCCCTAAGGAAATACGTGCTTGCATTGTCGTCTATCAGTTTCGAACAACGTTCGAGATGCTGCATAGCCATATCCTTATTATCAATTGCCATATAGCGTAAGGCATCGTAATAGAAACTTGCAAACTCAAGTGAATCCTTCGATTTTTGAGCAACTGTCTGTAATACAACAAATAGGAATAGTACAAACAGATTAAATCTTCGCCACATATTTAAACCCTCCTAACATTTCTGAATAAGATCGCAGATCTTTTGTCAAGATTTATTCAGCCCAGATAACCTCTATGGTAACTTAGTAAAGCTGAAAGAATAACTTCGATTTTCGTTGCACTGCGGTCGTCCAAATCCTCACGTACTCTAGTACACTCCGGTATTGAACGCTTTGTGCGCCTTAACCGAAATTATTGTTTACATTTTACTTAATAGCCAAATAAATCTACTTATTTATGATAGATCATTTTATGAGAAAACAGAACAAACACCATTCCCATAAAGTCCATATTAACAGATATTTTGCGTATAGATCAAGCGCTAAGTTACAACTTTCGGACTGTAGAGATGGAAAACAAAAAAAAAGTCCCGTCTATTTAACATTTTAAAACAAACGGGACATTTAAACAGTTTAATAAGCACGAGGTGCTAATTATTAGGAATAAGCATCGTGCTAATATTCAACATAGTGAAAACCTAAAAATGTCATTTATTATTAGCACACCTACTTATTAAGTTTGAAACTTAACCTACAGACGTATAATCGCCAATGCTCACATCCTTAGCTTCATCCTTATATATCACATAGTTACCAATCATTGAATTGGTCATTGCTGTGTTTTCTAATTGAGAGTTCTCCTGCACAATACTGTTGCTCAAAACTGACTGCTCTACTTTAGAACCTGCACCAATGGAAACATGTGGACCAACTACCGAATTGCGGATAACAGCACCTTCGCCAATAAACACAGGTTCGATAATAACAGAATCGGTAAGCTCGGCAGAAGAAGCTACAAGGTTTTCATCTTTATGATGTTCCAAAATGCGTTGGTTGGTGTAAACTGTTGCATTTTTATTGCCGCAATCCAACCACTCATCTACCTGACCTGGCATGAATTTAACGCCTTTCTTCTGCATGTTTTCAAGAGCGTCAGTCAACTGGTACTCCCCATTTACAACGATCTTATTATCGATCAAGTATTTCAGCTCCTCGCGCAATACTTCACCTTCTTTGAAATAGTAAATGCCAATAATTGCAAGGTCGGACACAAATTCCTTTGGTTTTTCAACAAAGTCGGTAATTACGCCTTCTTCGTTCATTTTAACTACACCAAAAGCACTTGGATCATCGATCTGGTTCACCCAAATAAGACCATCGGCAGAATCGTCCATTTTGAAATCGGCCTTAAACAAAGTATCAGCAAAAGCTACGATAGTTTTTCCTTCGATAGAAGGCTCTGCGCAATAAATAGCGTGTGCTGTACCAAGAGGTTCGTCTTGATAATAAATGCTACCTTTTGCACCTAGACTCTCAGCTATTGAGATCAATTTATTTTCTACCTCTTTGCCAAAATCGCCAATAACGTAAGCTATTTCGTCGATTTTTTCTGCTGTTACCTTTGCTATTTCTTCAACCAAACGCTGAACAATAGGTTTTCCAGCAACTGGAATTAAAGGTTTAGGCACAGTAAGGGTATGAGGACGCATGCGTTTTCCCATACCTGCCATTGGAACAATTACTTTCATGTTGTAGTTTTTCTGAAACGGTGTACTACCGCCTCATTTTATAATTGTTTGAATTCTTGGTTTAGGCTCTAATTTTAAACACCAGTATGACCAAATCCACCTTCTCCCCGAACTGTTTCGTTCAATACTTCAACTTCTTCCCAAGTTACAGTTTCGTGCTTTGCGATCACCATTTGGCAAACACGTTCTCCGTCGTTAAACGTAAACGGTTCGTTGGACAAATTTGCGATAATAACTTTAATTTCCCCCCGATAATCAGCATCTATTGTTCCTGGTGAGTTCAATACAGAAATTCCATGTTTGAAAGCCAATCCACTT
This sequence comes from Bacteroidales bacterium, assembly GCA_965230435.1. Taxonomy (GTDB): domain Bacteria; phylum Bacteroidota; class Bacteroidia; order Bacteroidales; family JBDKHP01; genus JBDKHP01. Next base: position 787,257 of record CBDDLB010000004.1, on the reverse strand, counting down.
CGTGGACGTATCTGAGCCTCGTAACCTTCAGGGAGTTCAATAAACAACCCTGTTGGAATAAGAGTACGCTCAAGAGGTTTCAACGTAATCGGTTCTTCTAAATTAGCACGTAAGTCCATACCTGCCGATAAAGCAGTACTGTACGCAGGCAGATCGTGCTTCGATTTATTAACAATTCTAACCTTCATATTCAAATCCGGGGAATTATAAATTATTAATTATGATATTATTAGCTGGCTGACTCTAGGTAACTAATATTCTGAAAAACAGAATCGCAGCCAACCTTCGATGCAATCCCCATTTACATACACCGAAAAGCAACCAAAACTGGTAAGGTTGCAATATATTCTTCCTTCTTAAGCACGGGGTGCTATTTATGAAATAGCATTATGCTAATTCAGTATAATGACAAATCTAAAACTGTCGCTTATATTAACGGTGAGTGTATGATTTCGTAAGGGATTTCGGGCTTCAAACCTATCAGTTTACCACTTAAAATTGAGGCGGGTGACACCGCTCGAAAACCTCTAAAACCCTTATGAATTATACACATTGTTGTGCCGTCGTGCTTGCTTACTTGTCTTTACATTCTGCTCAATCTTATTTTTATCAAGATTTTCATTTGTCTTGTGTTTTATCAAATGAGCACTCTTTTTCAACTTTTGCAATCCTCACAGTAAAAGCCTGATACCAAGTCTCTCTCCCTTTTTGTCTTGCAATCTTATGCTCCATATTTTCTCTCCATAATTTTATTGAATCCAAATCTGACCAATATGAAACTGTTATTCCAAGTACATCTCTTGCCGATTCAATTCCTAGAAATCCTTCTTGCTCTTTTGCCAATCGAACCATTTTATCAGCCATTTGTGAATAATCATTATCACCGTCAGTCCTTGTAGAAGTGAATATCACGGCATAGTATGGTGGTCTTGGTGTTTTTGAAATCATAATGCTTTTTTTAGCAGCCACAAGTAATAGGTTTTCCCTGATTTCCTAATTCTCCAATGGTTTCATATCCATCTCGTTTCCACCAATCTAATCCACCGATTAATTCTTTAACTCTAAATCCTAATTTTGTCATATTTAAGGCTCCTTTTGTAGATGCATTACAGCCAATCCCATCGCAATAAGTAACATACAGAATAGATTTATCAAAATCACTCGTTGTTTCAATACTCATTTTTCTATGAGGTAGGCTAATTGAGTTAGGTATATGCTCATTATTATAGGATTCCAATGACCTCGCATCAATCACTATTATTTTATCTCCTCGGTTAATTGACTCAAACAAATCCCAAGAATCAATCTCAAATTCTAATTTCTGCTTGTAGTATTTAATTTGCTCTTCCATATAATCAGTTTTCAGTAATTTGTTATTTGCAGTATCGTTTCCTCGCATGCGGCACAACGGTTGACAATATGGTCAGTAAGGGATTGCGGGCGATTATCTATCAAGGTACACAAAAAGTTGAAGCGGGCTACAAACCTTCAGATACCACTGAACCCCTTATTGGCTATATTGTGTGTTGTGCCGTCGAGCTTTATTCTTTATCCTCAATCAATTTATTAATCGTTGGTTGAAGAAACCATATTCCAATCGGAAAAATACATAGTAATATAAAAATCCATATATAGCTAAAAGATGAAAAGGAATAAAAATCCTTTGAGGTCCAAAAACAAACCCTCCATTATTTGCAAAATAATTATCAAATAGTCCAAGAAAAGAAATAATTCCAATTATTGAAAATCCAACTAAATGAATCAGTAAGTAGAAGTATTTAATCTTAAATCCTTTTAACTTAAGTTTTAAACTTTGTGAAAGCTTACTTTGCAATCCAATCACTACTGACCAAAAATATAAATAGAATCCACTAAACGAAATAATTATCAGTAATGGTATTGCAATTAAAATTATTTTCGAATCTCGTAAACCAATTATAATCGGTATCAATTTAAACTGCAATAAGGCTTGCAAAGCAACTGTTAAAAGAAAAATCTGCCAGTGTTTTGCTTTTAAAAATTTCTCAATCATTTTATCGTCTATTATAAATTATAAAATCGAAATTTTAGGTTATTTTTTCTATTTATGTATTTTAAAACAGCAAATCAGTCTCTACTTTAGCTTGCTTATCAGTTTCATTATCTGATTCTATATTGCAACTCATTAAATGATAATCGCCATTTATATAGAAATCTAAGTCAGTCGCGTTTTTCTCATAAAATTCTTCTGCTGGAATCCCATCAATTACATAAATCCTACGAATTTTCATTTTCCCTCCAACAAAGTATGATTCCTTAATGTATTCACGTCCGTTTTTATCTTTATGAATCTTTTTTTTCTTCACTTACTAAATACTTATTACTTGCACTTCGATTCTTGCATGCGGCACAACACAACTACTTATCCCATTCCGTTACGAAAAGCATTAAGCCTTGGTTCTTATTCTAGATATATCCTTTCTGAAACCAAAGGCAACTAAAGCAGTAAAAATCAACAAATAAACAGTGTTTAAACCGTAATTTAACAGTGCATTATCCCCTTTTGTCCAAACTGAAACTGCAAACAACGATACCGCTCCAAGAAACAACATTGCAAGTAGCTTCATATCGTAAGGAATGGGATAAAACCTACGGCTCATTAAATACGATATCAACGCCATTCCCGAATAGCAAACAAGCGTTGTCCAAGCTGCTCCCATGTATCCATATTTTGGCACTAAAAGTAGGTTGAAAAATATGGTTAACGTTGCCCCAACAAGACCTATCCACATTCCTATTCTGGTTCTATCGCTCAATTTGTACCAGATTGATAAATTGTATACAATTCCCAAAAACAGGTTGGCAATCAAAAGGATCGGAACAACCCCAAGTCCCTCGTGATATGACGAGTTGATGAAATGTTTTACAATGTCGATATAGAACAGAATGCCCAAAAAGACGAATAAGCCAAATGCTACGAAATAATTCATCACCCTTGCATAAAGCTTTTCCGCCCCTTTCTCCTTAGCCTGAGCAAAGAAAAACGGTTCGGCAGCATAGCGAAATGCCTGAATAAACAGTGTCATCATTATCGACAACTTATAGTTTGCCCCGTAAACACCTAGCTGATGCAGTACATATTTTTCTGGATTGATGGTTCCTTCTGGCACAACAATCAAATGTTTGAGAATTGCCCTGTCAAAAGTTTCGTTGATCATACCTGCAAGCCCCATGATCAACAAAGGCAACGAATAAGCAAATACTCTTCGGAAAATCTTAGCCCGGAATACCAAGCCTGTGTCCATCATTGCAGGAATAAGCAGCAACAAAGCAACAAATGAAGCAATCATATTGCTCCAGAAAATATACTCTAGCTTCGGAGTCTTGAAGTTTTCCCAGTCTAATGACCCCTGTGCAAAAAGATAAGGTATCAGCAATATTAACAACAGATTTAGCCCAATATTAACACCTATATTGAAAAAACGGATACCCGCGAAGAGCATAGGCCTATTCTCGAAACGCAGACGGGCAAAAGGCAGCGCTGTAAGGGCATCTATTGTTACAATCACAGCAAGGTAAATCAAGAAATGAGATTGCCCTCTATACTCAAGAAAAACGGCCAATTGATCTCGAAACAAAAAGACACCACCCAAAAAGAGCAAAGCAAGAACAGTTATGAATATTTGAAGCGTAGAATATACCTCCTTCCAGTTCTCGGTTTTGTTTGCGAAACGGAAAAAACCTGTTTCCATACCAAACGTTAGGAAAACCATAAGAAATCCCACGTAAGCATATAATTCCGTGACAACAGCGTATTCGCTAGGTACAAATACATTCGTATACAGAGGGACTAGCAAATAATTGAGCAAACGGCCAAGAATGGAGCTAAGTCCATAAACTGCGGTATGCTGCAAGAGACGTTTTATTGGTGTCATTGTCTATTTTTATCTGTTTGTGCAATTGTGAATTTGAATTTGAATTTGAATATTGTTTTTGGGTAAATTGGTCATTGGTTAATTTGATTCTCAGTTATTGTCTTACCACAAGTTTTATTCTACAACATGAAATAGATCGGAAATTATTGCATCCGATTGAAACATCCCCTTCTCCGTTAACTTGAAACTATCGACTGTTTCTGTGGCCAAATCTGAGTTTGTATATTTTAGAATTCCACCTTTTAGTTCTGGAAAAAACTCTGGAAAACTACTCTTTATTATGTTAAAATCTATGCCTTTTGATGTTCGTAAATGTGTGATTAAATAGTCGTTATAACGCTCAGAAGGGCTTAAGTCCTCTCTTTCTGAAAAAGATGTTCCACGTGAAATCGCTTCCATATAACGTAAATTATGGGACAAATTCCACTGTCTGTTCGCACCATCAAAAGAATGTGCAGAAGGCCCAATGCCTAAATAAGGCACTGCATTCCAATAAGAACTGTTGTGTCTGGATTCCCTGTTAGGCTTGCAAAAGTTCGAAATTTCGTAATGTTCGTACCCCTCCTCTCTCATTCGTTGGCAAAGTAACTCGTACTGTTCCCAACTGTTTCCTTCATCTACTTCTTTAATCTTTCCCTTTCGCTTGAAATTAGCAAAAGCTGTCTTTTCCTCAACTCCAAGATGATAGCACGAGAAATGATCTACTGGTAATTTCAGAGCTGATTCCAGTGAGAAAGTCCAACTATCTATAGTTGAGTTAGGTAATCCGTAAATAAGATCTACGGTAATGTTCGAAAAACCGATTTCCAGCGCCCTAAATACCGACGCTGAGCCTTCATCTGCTGTATGGCGACGGTTCATCAATTTTAATTCTTCTTCAATAAAAGACTGGATACCAATACTTAACCTATTAATTCCTAATTGCTTCAACCCAAATAAATATTCATTACTCAGATCATCGGGATTTGCCTCTAAAGTAATCTCTGCATCTTTATTTACACTGAAGAGAGAATGAACTTTCGCCAAAACAACCTCAATATCAGAAAGTTCAAGAACTGAAGGCGTACCCCCTCCGAAGTATATTGTAGAGATTTGTTTCTCGGGTAAATAGTTCTTCCGTAATTCAAGCTCCTGTAAAATAGAAGCTATCATCTGGTCTTTAAAACGTAGGGATAAGCTAAAATGAAAGTCGCAGTAATAGCACAACTGCTTGCAAAACGGCACGTGAATATATACTCCAGCCATATATTAATGAGAAGGTATTGTGTCTGTTACGACAATTGTAGAATCTTGTACTGCTTCTTTTTCTCGGGCAATCTGATTTGTGGTAAAAGTAAGCACGGCTGTCAGCGCAGCTATAATCAATATAATGACAAAGAAACGGTTGAACCGTTTCCCTGCCTTTTTTTGTTCTGTCATTAATGCGAAAATTGAGACAATTCAACAAAAGCATTCAAGCGATCTTTAATCGCTGAGTTTCCTAAATCAGTAAGGCCTTCTGGACCAAATTTCTGAACATTGAACGATCCCATAATTGATCCGTAGACAACAGCAGTCTTCATTGTCTCGAAACTAACTTCATCAGTAGCAGCTAGGTAACCGATGAAACCGCCTGCGAAGCTATCTCCTGCACCAGTTGGGTCAGTTACCTCGGCCAAAGGAAGTGCTGGCGAGAAGAACATTTTTCCCTCACCGAAAAGCAATGCTCCGTGTTCACCTTTCTTAATGATAAGGTATTTTGGTCCCATTGTCAGGATCTTTTCAGCAGCCTTTACCAACGAATATTCTCCTGATAGCTGACGAGCTTCTTCGTCATTAATTGTCAGTACATCAATCCGTTTTATTACAGCCAAAAGCTCATCTAGCGCAATATCCATCCAGAAATTCATCGTATCTAGCACTACTAGTTTTGGGCGCTTCTCAAGGCGGTCGAGCACAGCACTTTGAACAGCCGGCGTTAAGTTACCCAACAGAAGATACTCTGTGTCTTGGTAAGAAGCAGGCACTTTAGGGTCGAAATCTGCAAGAACATTCAACTCCGTGGCCAAAGTATCGCGCTGGTTCATGTTCTCGTGGTAAAAGCCTTTCCAGAAGAAACATTTTCCATCTTCGATAGTCTCAATGCCTTCTAGGTCTACAGAGTGACGTTCTAGAAGCTCAGCATCGGCTTTATCAAAATCGTTACCGACAACAGAAATAATACGTGGCGACTCTACTAGGTAAGATGCCGACAAAGCTGCATACATTGCCGCGCCGCCTAGAATACGCTCGCGCTTACCGAAAGGGGTTTCGATGCCATCGTAGGCAACCGTTCCAACTATTGTTAAACTCATTTTGTCTGATTTCTAATTTAATGCGAAAATAAGTATTTTTTTTTTCGAAAAACATTTGGATAGAATTAATGAAGCACCTATATTTGCACCGCATTTGAGGGAAACGACATCCCAATAGAACAAATGACATACTCCTGTTTAGCTCAGTTGGTTAGAGCATCTGACTGTTAATCAGAGGGTCCCTGGTTCAAGTCCAGGAACAGGAGCATAAGCATTATCAGAGGATAATTGCTATCAAAAATATAAAAATTCCTGTTTAGCTCAGTTGGTTAGAGCATCTGACTGTTAATCAGAGGGTCCCTGGTTCAAGTCCAGGAACAGGAGCAAGAAGCCATTCCATTTTGGGGTGGCTTTTTTGTTTTATGCCTATTGAGTTTATTCATGAATAAACTAGACTATTATAATACTTTTTAGCATTACCAACTTATCTGATTCAAGTATCTCCCTCTACTACCATTGATAAACAAACAGTTCAAAAAAAGGCAGATAGTAGAACAAAATTTCATTTTTAAACTCACTAAAAATAGACTTATATTTGTAACCAATGTGCAATGTTGAATAATATGGTTACAAAAAATTACATATCACTGGCTGAAGCCTCAGAAATTCTTGGTAAGAGTAAAGAAACACTACGAAGATGGGATAAAGAAGGTAAATTATCCGCTGTTCGTGAACCGATATCAAATTATAGAGTATACAAACGAGATGATATTCAGTCTCTTTTGGGTGATATGTTCGAAGAGGAGGAAGAAACTTCAAATTTTGTAACGCCCAATAAAGAATACACTGTTTTAGAACTATTTGCAGGTGCTGGCGGACTAGCGATAGGGCTTGAAAAATCAGGGCTAAAATGTGTTGGTCTTAATGAGATTGACAAATGGGCCTGCCAAACACTACGCAAAAACCGCCCAAACTGGAACGTAATGGAAGGCGATATTACCAATTTCGACTTTTCAGACTTCCACTCAAAGGTAGATGTTGTGACAGGCGGTTTTCCTTGCCAAGCCTTTAGTTATGCCGGAAAAAAACTTGGTCTCAACGATGCACGTGGTACACTTTTTTATGAATTTGCAAGAGTTGTTCAACAAGTGCAACCAGCGATTTGTATTGGCGAAAATGTCCGCGGTCTTCTTAGTCACGAAAAAGGCAAAACATTGGAAGGAATGATCTCTATTTTAGATGAGATTGGTTATAGAGTTGTTCCTGTTCAGGTACTTAAGGCCATTAACTTCAAAGTTCCTCAGAAAAGGGAAAGGCTCATTCTTGTGGGCATTCGAAAAGATATCCCAATTAACTATGAGTATCCAGAACCGTACAAAAAAATATACAATCTATCCGATGCCTTAAAAGAAGGAGAGCTCTACAACTGCGATGTTCCACAATCTGAAGGCTCAAAATATCCTCAACATAAAAAAGAAGTTCTAGATATGGTTCCGCCTAAAGGGTACTGGCGCGATCTGCCTATTGATATCCAAAAGGAATACATGGGAGGAAGTTTCTACTTAGGGGGAGGCAAAACTGGTATGGCCCGCAGAATCGGTTGGGACGAGCCTTGCTTGACCTTAACTTGCAGCCCTGCTCAAAAACAAACTGAACGCTGTCATCCTGATGAAACACGACCGTTTACTGTACGTGAATATGCACGGATTCAGACTTTTCCTGATGAATGGAAATTCGCGGGTTCTGTTTCTCAACAATATAAACAAATAGGAAATGCCGTACCTGTAAATCTAGGGCGTGAAATTGGATATTCGATTATTCAATTCTTAAACGAATATCACAATAGTTTATCGAAGCCTAAATAGTAAGGATAATTCTCAGATGTTATTTCGTCGAGAATAGTTCTTCCTGAAGAATCTGCTCCTGATTTTATCTCTTCAAGTGCAGATTCTCCAGAATGTTCATGCGTTTCCTCTCTACTTAAATACTCTTCAATCGCATTTGGCAAAGCTTTATACAAATCGAACAGGGCCGTTTGTTCGCCTGTCAGTAAAGCATAAAATCGATCTCCTGAAATTTTGTAAACACGGCTGTGGCTATATTCTTTCCCTTGAATTTCGCCTCTCCATTTCTCGCAAAAACTATCTTTTGCCCAGATCTGAACCCAATAACACTTTGCGGCCTTAAAAGTATTTGCATACTGAGCTAATTTCTGAAACAAGCTTTCAGCAGCTCCACTATTCATAGTGTTATGTTTGTTCTTGATATCTGCAAACAAAGTATCATCTTCTGCTTTGATATCATAACCTCCATCGCCTTTTACATACCTTACAATTCCTCCTAAAATCTCTTCGTGAAAAGTTCCGATTGAGTTATTGATGGACTTATCAATCTGTCGATTAATTTCTGTTTGAATAAGAGCTTCGCCATCTAGTTTGTTAAACTTTGAATCAAAGATCAACTTCACTGTATCTACTTTATTCTTGTAGAACTTCTTTTTAGAAATATCGCTCTTAGCATTTTGATATGCATTATGAAGATTTGCAATACAAGCAAATAAATGCTCATCGGTAATATAACTCAGGTAACTCATAGGAATGTTTTAAAAAATTAAAACAAAGTACTCTGACCACTACCACCCAAAGGTAATTTTCCCAAATGATCAAAAGCCAAAGGAGTAACCTCACGGCCACGTGGAGTACGTTTCAAGAAGCCCTCCATAATCAAGTATGGCTCATAAACTTCCTCTATCGTACCTGCATCTTCACCAACAGCCGTTGCAATTGTTGATAACCCAACAGGACCACCTCCGAATTTTTCAATAATGGCTGTCAAGATACGGTTGTCCATTTCGTCAAGTCCCTTCTTGTCGATGTTCAGGGCATCAAGTGAATAATGTGCAATTTCGATATCGATATCTCCACTTCCTTTTACCTGAGCAAAATCGCGAACACGGCGCAGCAAAGCATTGGCAATACGGGGGGTACCACGACTACGGCGTGCGATTTCCAATGCAGCCTGGTCTTCGATTTTAACATTCAAAATTCCTGATGAACGCTTTACTATGGTACTCAGTAAAGGAAGATCGTAATATTCAAGTAAAGCTTTAATGCCAAAACGTGCCCTAAGCGGACTTGTTAACAAACCAGAACGGGTAGTTGCCCCTACTAAAGTAAAAGGCTCTAGAGTTAACTGCAAAGCCCGTGCACTGGGACCTTTATCGATCATAATGTCGATTTTATAGTCCTCCATTGCAGAATATAGGAATTCTTCCACAATTGGGCTTAGGCGGTGAATTTCGTCTATGAAAAGGACATCTTTTTCCTCTAAGTTAGTTAACAGTCCCGCCAAATCGCCAGGTTTGTCAAGTACTGGCCCTGAAGTGACTTTGAAACCTACGCCTAATTCATTGGCCACGATATTTGCCAATGTTGTTTTTCCTAGCCCGGGAGGACCGTGCAGTAAAACGTGGTCAAGTGCCTCACCCCGCATTTTTGCAGCTTTAACAAACACCTGAAGGTTTTCAACAATTTTGGGTTGCCCTTTGAAATCGCCGAAGTCCTGAGGTCTCAACTGTTTCTCTACATCTCCTTGTTCTTCTTTCTTTAGGGAATTTATGTCTCTTAGATCCATGTTTTCAATAATTGAATAATGGAATAATTGAGTAACGGAATTATAAATTATTAATTATGAGTTATGAATTTAACGAAACGATCTCATGAAGGCCTTTGAAAATAACCCTACAGAATTATTGGCCTACGCCTGTCTTCAGGCGCATAGCCAAACCAACATCGTCAATTAATAATTTATGTTTCCTAAAAGAATAAGCAGCACCAGAAAATGGATTCAATTATTCTCTTAATCAATTATTCACTTATTTTTTCTAGTTCGTGATGTCGCCACCATCAACCTTAATCTCTTTACCGCTTTTGTAAGTGATCTCAAAGGTGATGTTACCTAGCTCGTCAAACTTTTTCCACGTTCCTGTTTCTAAGCCTGCCACATACTGACGTATTTCCTTGAGTTTTCCGTCTGGGAAAAAGTGTTTTTGCTTTCCTGTTGGTGCTCCATCAACAAAACGTCCTTCGAACTTTAGTGTTCCGTCTGCAAAGTAAAACTTCCATTCTCCATTTCGCAAACCAACAACATATTCACCAGCTTCGCTATGATCGCCCACTGCTAGTTTCCAAACACCTTCGCGCTCACCCTGAACGTATTTTCCTTGCGAAATTACTTTTCCTTCTTTAGAATACTCAACAAAATTGCCTTCACGCTTGCCATCGAAGTATTCTTCTTCACGCCAAAGTTCGCCGGAAGGGTAATACCATTTCCATTCACCATCGTATTTGCCGTTCAGGTAGTTTCCATGCTGCTCAACTACTCCATTCGGGAAATAGAACTTCCAAGCCCCTTGCTTACGTCCTTTTCTGTATTTTCCTTGCGATTTCACTTTTCCATCGGGATATAAGTTTTTCCATTTTCCAGAGCGACGACCACTTTTCAATACTTTTCCTTCGGCTTTTAGAACACCACCATCGGTATAAGTTTTGGCAGCTACAACTTTACCTTCTTCATTAAATTCGCGGTGTACCCCCACTGGTTTTTTATTGAGAAAACCACCTGAAGTTTTAACATTCCCATTCGAAAAGAAACTTTCTTTTTTTACAACCTGTGGTCCTTGTTCGTCTTTCTTCCTAACCAGCTCACCCATTTTATAACGTACCTGCTGCGTCATCTTTCCCCGCTCATTGTATGTCTTCACATAACCATGCAATTTATCGTCTTTATAATTCGATTCCAGCATCACTTTTCCATTCGCATAATACTGCCGCCAAACACCTTGTCGCATTCCTCGTACATCCCTACGGTTGATTCTTTCTTTGTACACCAAGAAGTTATTTTTGTAAACGTTCAAGGCAATCACCTCACCTTCTTCATCGTACAAACGCCCTTCACCTTGACGCATGCCTTCTTGATAATTTACTCTTTCTTTCAACTTTCCCGATGCATAATAATAAGAGGCTTGCCCTTCGCGTACGTTATTCAACCAAAGCTCTATTGAAATTGGAATATTGTTCAGGGTATCGTTTGCAGGTTGGTATTTGTAAGCGTAGCCATTCTTTTTATCTCTCCTATATTCTATTCTCTCCAAAGTATCGCCCTTTGAACTGTAAAATGTCCAGACACTATCCAGCTTGAATTTTCTACGTCGCCCCTCGGATTTTAACTGCCCGTTTTCGTAATAAGTCTTCCAAAAACCGTCTGGTTTTCCTTTGCGCATTGTTCCTTCGCTAGCCAGATTACCATTGGGGTAAAAGAATTTGTTGTATCCATTAGGATTAATGTCCTGAGCAATAGATAATATTGCTCCAGATAGAAATAAGAAAAGCAACGTATATTTTTTCATCGTACCGATAGTTTTGATGTTTGACAAAGATAAGTCCATGAACCTGTTTAATCTCGAAATTCAAATATTGAACATATTGCGAACATTGAAACACAGACTAAATTAGGATAACCACTTGTTTATCTCTTCTAAAATACGGATTGAATCAATTTGCAGAAGCTAACAAAGCTAAAAAAAGGTTTGTTGATTTACTAACATTGCAGGTATCAAAAGTCACTAAACTAACTGATAGCTTTAGTTTTATGTGTTTTTAACAATTGTTAATAACGTTGAATTAGTTAGCCGAACTATGGGATTTCAACCTCAATGGTCGTGATGGCTTCCTTTTATCTCTTGTCTTGATCAATTTATACACACTTTCTTCTTTCCAATCATAAACGAGGCTATCCCGATACAAAAACTTCAGATCGTTACCTTCATTTAGGTGTGGCATTTCATAAACAGGCCGAACCAGAATTGTATCATAAGAAAGATGGAAAAACCCAATAATGGTTTGTTTCTTTTTTCCTCCAACTAACTCTTCGAACTTAAAAAACGGATCGGACATTGTTATCTGCTTAGGCTGTGTTCGGCTTTAATGTTGGTAATAAAAATTGACTTTGATCAAAAAAAAGCATATTGCATTGCCTGCTCTTGCTCCCAGTTGTTCGCCTTATATCTATCTACAGTTGGGCACCTATATGTTCGCTGAGAATGGTTGTTGATGAACTTTTTGTAGATTTTCTCAATATTAGCAAACACTTTCCAGCCATTCTTGTTTTTGAGTGCACTGGATAAGAAATCCTCAAGCCGGTTCTTTTTAGCATCTTCTTTATATTTGAACCAATTGGCGTATGACTGGATATACTTAGTCGCTACTCCTTTGCACCTTTTGTTAGGGAAATTAAAATAAATAACTAGCCATTTTCAAATATTGCCTTTACTTTCTCGGGTTTAATTGTAACGAACCATTTTCCAATCTTTTCATCGATTCGTTCAATAACACTCTCGAAACGTTGCATCATTTTCGCACTCAACTTAGCTCCTGTTTCATATGTTTTTTCCCAATAGTGAACAATAGCCTGTTTTTTGTTCCAAACAAAGGTCTGGGCAAAGTTCATCACGGTCTGTTTTGACTCTAGGATTGATGAATTCCAGTGCTGTTCCAGCCCGCCCCATACTCTTTCTATAGGATTGTATTTGCTATGGTAGGGCGGATAATACGCCAGTTTCACTGTTAAGTTATGTTGCTGTGCAAATTCACATATTCGCCTGATAAACTGGGTTCTTCGGCTATGGCACTCGGGGCCGTTGTCCGAATTGATCAAAAGTGTGTTCACCTTTTCAAAACGCCTCCTGTTTTCTGCCCGGAAGTGCTCCAGTACGTCAACAATAAAATCAGCCGTAATTTTGGATTCTGTCATGTAAAGGTGGCTTTCTCCCAGCTCAGGAAGATACAGTCCAAATGGTGTTATAAATTCATTACAGAAATCATGGTCCCCGGCTTCCAGTCCCGTCCAACTTTTCCCGCCCCGCGAAAAGTTTCCTATTCTAACTTTGTCCTTTGCATCGTATGAAATACGAAGGGTTTCAGGGCTTTCATCCGCCTGACGGTTTTCTGTTTTTAGCTGTTCAAAAATTGCATCTGTCTCTTTAATTTTTTTTGGGCTTTGTTTTGGCCACCTTTTTTCTTTTGAAGCCCAGCTGGTGCATTTTGTTCCAAATAGTCTGGTTAGTGGGTAACTTACCGTCATCATGGCCCAGTTTCAAAAGTTCTGACCTTACAGCCTTTGCGCTGAGCCTTGTATATAACCTTGTACTTTTGAACCGGGGATCGGTCTGGCTTGATTCGTCCAATATTTTCTTCATATCATCCAACAGGCCGGGCTGATCTACCTCTATAGGCTTACGGCCGCGAGAACCGAAGTCATCTTTGACCGGTTGTCCACTTTCTATTTCTTTCTTACCCTTTCGCAATGTCATAGGGCTGATTTTAAAAGCTTCAGCAACCAGTTTTATGCCTCCATGGCCAATATCTTTAGCCAGTTGTCCCAAAAACATTCTTCGTTCACTGCCTTTTAAACTGTTCGCTGCTAGTTTTAGACTTGGTAACAGGTCTGAAAAATTTTCTTTTGATGCTTTCACGTAACAAAAGAAATAAAAAAAGCTAATTATTTATTTTATTCTCCCTTAATGAATGTGTCTATTCTTTCTGCGATGTTATTTATCAGTTGAACACCTTTCCCATTTTCATCTGTATGTTCACTGGCTTTGAAAGTTGTATGTTCAAGCCTGTTATTTTTTGCAAATGAAGCGATGCTGGGGTGTTTGTCCGAAACTAAAGAGGCTGTTTTGCTAAATTTATCCCCTACTGTCTGTTGTAAATCCGCAGCACTTATGCGACCGATCCTGGTTACTTTGAACTGGGACTTATCCCCATCACTTGCAGCAACCAGCTTGACACTGTATTCATTATCCCCTTTTTTTTTACTTCCCCCTCTCACCTTGGAAAACTCAAGTCCTTTTCTTCCTTTTTGACTGTACCTGAACCATAAATCATCCAGCTCCGTTTCCTTTTCAAACCGTTCATCCAGCTCAGGTATGGATACCAATACCTTGTGACGCCATTCGAATGCTGTCTCAAGGTGTATCTGAAACTTACCCGCCATTTTGCGAAGAGGGGTATAATCTTCCTCTAGCATATGGCAGGCAAATTTTAAAAATTTCTCCTTGTCTCTATGTCCATGTAATACAGTACCGGTAGTTTCTGTAAAAGTGCGGCCGCAACCACTGCATTTATAGCGTTGAACTCCTTTACTGAATCCGTATTTGCTCATTTTTTCACAGGCACAGTGAGGGCAATGGGAAACTGTATTGCCTGTCAGTTCAAGTTCTTCTGTACATAAATAAAGTTCATCAAGTAAACTATTTTTATCGGAAGGTGATAGGTCTGCAAAAAGAGCTCTGATTTCGTCTAATTTGTCCATCTGCTTTTTTTATGTAAATTACAAAAAAAGTAAGCAACAATCAACCCGAACACAGCCTCTGCTTATAACCTCCTGAGTATCCATTAACAAAGATTAATGCGCTCTTATCAAGCGACTTACACGAGAAATCAACAACGTTATTAACAGAAGGTTTTGAAACTGAATACTCGATTAATATTGTATCCCCTACCTCTTGAAATTCTGCACGAGTAGTAATACGTTCAACACTTGAATATCCTTTTCCACCTACACGATAGGCATATTTTATTACTTGGAAAGTTGAGGATTCTGGGTCAACCACCGTTGTGCCTGTTTCGTAAATTAACGCAACGACTTGTTCGGTCTTCCCATAGAAAAAGAGAGGAAATTTATATCCATTATAAGCGAAGACAGAAAATGCTATCGAAATTACGATTAGCACTACATATACTGAACTTTTCATCATCATTTCAGCCCTTCGAAATTAAACTAAAAAAAGCCCCTGAAACAAATCAGAGGCTGTTGAAAACAGTTTATCAACATTGTTTATAAACCTAGGTCGGCACTGATGTCGAGCATCCGTTTTATCGGTTTGTAGGCTTTCTCAATGTCAGTTTCTGGCAGTACCATCTCTGGCAGTTCATACTTGATGCAGTTGTAAAGTTTTTGAAGCGTATTCAGACGCATGAAATTGCATTCGTTGCAACCACAATTTGGCCCTTCCTCCGAAGTTTCCGGTGGAGCAGGTATGAATTCCTTCCCAGGACTGGCTTTCTTCATCTGGTGGATAATTCCCCACTCTGTAGCCACGATATACTTTTGGCTGTCATCGGATTTCGAGTATTCAAGCAAAGATTTGGTTGAACCGATATGATCCGATACGAGCAGAACCGGTCCGGTACATTCCGGGTGAGCTAACACCTTCGCATCCGGATGCTCTTTTTTTAGCATTAAAATCCCTTCTAACGAAAAATCTTGGTGAACATGGCATGCTCCATCCCAGAGAACCATTTCGCGTCCTGTAATCCCGTTTATGTAGCTTCCAAGGTTTCTGTCAGGCCCAAAAATTATCTTTTGGTCAACTGGCAGACTTTCAACGATTTGCTTAGCGTTAGTTGAAGTAACAACTACATCGGTCATTGTCTTTATCGCATTCGAAGTGTTCACATACGACACCACCATGTGGCCTGGATGTGCCTGCACAAACTTGCGAAATTCGTCTGGAGGGCACGAATCGGCTAGCGAACAACCAGCTTTCATGTCTGGCAAAACCACTTTTTTCTCAGGCGAAAGCGTCTTTGCAGTCTCGGCCATGAAGTGCACACCTGCAAAAACAATCATATCAGCCTCCGTATCGGCAGCACGTTGAGCTAGTGCCAAGCTGTCGCCAACAAAATCGGCTATATCCTGAATATCAGCATTTTGGTAGTAGTGAGCCAAAATCACAGCATTCTTTTCCTCTTTCAAACGCTTGATTTCCGCTACCAAATCCAGACTTGGGTCAACTGGTATGTTCAGATAACCTTTTGTTTCCAGATCAGTTTTGTTTATTTCCATATCGCTGTCATTTACGAATAACAGATCGGCATTTCTCCGTCTGTCATTTCTTTGTTCTAAAATTTACTTTCAGTGATTGGGATCAACTCCCAAACAAACACAATCATCGTTGCTGACAATTGAACCGTTTGTTTATATCATTATATACTTATTAATATTTTAAAAGAATATATATTCTATGATGATAATAATAGTCGGTTGAAATGGTTTGAAAAATTATCGCAAGGTACTTGCAATTTACAATATTAAAAAGTCATTTCAACTTTACTAACACCCCATCAACAGGCTAAAGTCCTAATTTTCTATATATATTTTCACTTTCTTAACAGTTGTTGAAAAACAAATTCACGAATAAAATTCTTGTAATTCACATTGTCATTTTTGTGTGAATAACTGTTGAAACTTGAAGAAAGAAAAACAACAAAATAATTTGCAAAAAAGCACCTCTGTTTTGCTTCCTTTTTTTTCCCGAGAAACACAAGCCTATTTATAATTTTATACGAGAAGATTTCCACAGTTATTCACCTCAGACTGTTGAAGTGTTAATTTAATGTAAACCAACTCCTTGCTAAAAAGCACTTAAGTTAACTAAATGTAAATAGGTCATTGATAGAGCTATACGAAATTAACAGCCTGTTAAGTTGCTTGTGATCAACCTATTTATCGGAAGTAATACTTCAAGTAGTGTGGGCAGTACCTAAAGTGATGCTTCAAACCTATTTTATCTGAGAGGAAAATAGGTTCAATCATTGAAAAAGCTCCATTTTTTCTGTTTTCAACACTTATTTCTGTAAAGAGAATTAACAGGTGTTAATTTATAAGATTCTGATTTTTTTGATCTAATTTTCACTTCAATCAGCTATTAACACTTGTTTCACACTATTGCCAACATGTTATGAACTCTTTTCGCTAGTTTTGATTGTTTTAGTATCCTTTTCTCTACCAAGGTAGCTGAAAAATCAGTTTTGAGAGGTTGTTTCAATGGTTATTAAATCTGTATGAACAGTATGTGTTTATTATAAAAGATTATTTTATAGCTATTTATTCTATATTTTAACAATGTTCATAATTATTAGTGATTCTGATTGTTGAATATTAATCTTCAAGTTTATCCAAGTTGAAGAATTCTGAACAGCGTGGAGTTGCTCTTTCTTTATTTTGTAATTTGTAGAGTTCGAAGTAGCAAGGTTCTTTTAGAAGAAAATACTTGAACCTATCTATTGTTATTCTTGAGTAGCGTGTTAATAAGAGTCTAATAATGAGCATTAAGTAGTTGGAAATCAAAACCTATAGGCTTATGAACAAGTTGTTGAAACTCTTAGTCGTTAGTGTTTTTCTAGGTCTTTTTCTTGAGTTGGATATTCATGCACAGGTGTCGAAATATCAAGTTCATGGAATGGTGAAGTACAACGGGGAATTAATGGGGCGTACGAAAATTAATGTTTATGAGGGCGAACAGTTCATCGACAGCGATAAATCTTTTGACACTGGCTACTTCAAGTTTCAACTTTATTACAACAGGAATTACACGATTAGGTTTGGTAAGCCAGATTATTTGTTCAGAACCATTCACATATCAACAGCCGTTTCGGCCAAGTTCCGAGCACCAGAGGAGCCAAAGATGATATATGTAAACCTTCAAATGTCTGATGGAAAGGAAAATGGAAAAGAATTGTACTATGTTATTCATCCTCAATCTGGACGTTTGATACGTGTTGATAAACCCAAAAAAAGATCGGAGAAGGTAGCTACTGTAGATACAGTAGAAGATTTGGGAACTGCGAAAGCAAAGCAAGTTGAGAAAGTAGACAAAGTGTCGAAGGATACCATTTATAAACGTGTTGATAAACTGGTTGACAAACCTAAGAAGAGAACGTTACACTCTATAAATAAAGAAGATAGTGATGTTATTGACACTGTTGATAACCGTCAGTACCTCTCAGTATCGACTCCGTTACTGAAGAAAGATAGCTTGCTTTCTGATTTCAGAAGGAGCATGTTTAACTATTCGCTCGATAGTGAAGTGAAGGCGCTCGAAGCTTATGGTTTTCCTGTCAATAAGAAGATGTTGAAAAGCTACGCGGACAGTTTAGAGCAGATGAAATTAGAGACTGCGTTAGATTCGCTTTGGTATTTAGGCACTTTACTTCAGATTAAACAAAACATTGTGGAGGAACTTCGTTTGGATTTGGCTAAACAGATGTCTGCACAGAAGAGAACGCTAGAATTGAGCTCATTGAGCACGGTTCAGGCTTTGTTGGTGGAACTAGAACAGCAGGTACACATTATTAGAGAAGAAATCAGCGCTATCAGAAGTCGGCTTTTTGCTCAAGAGAGAGAACTTGAGAAACAACGGTTTTTGTTGATATCACTGTTGATAAGCGTCATTTTGTTGATGGGAATTGTGATGTTGCTTTATGTGCTTTATCGCAACAAACGCAAAAGCAATCGGATATTGATTGATAAGAATTCGATCATTCAACAACAGAACGAGGAAATACAGACTCAGCACGATTATATTCTGGTGAAGAACAAAATGCTTGAACATCAGAAAAAAGAAATAACATCGAGTATAGAATATGCGCAACGTATTCAGCAGGCCTTGCTGCCAGATGAATATGAGCTGACACGTCTTGTATCTAATTATTTTATTCTCCATTTGCCACGAGACATTGTCAGTGGCGATTTCTATTGGGTAAAACAAGTAGGTGATCTGAGTTTTGTTGTAGCAGCAGATTGTACAGGGCATGGCGTTCCTGGTGCTTTTATGAGTGCTTTGGGGATTGCTATGTTGAATGAGATTTCGGCAAACGAGAAAATAAGTCCAGCAGGAATGTTGAATCAGTTGCGGGAAAAAATTAAGGCTGCACTGCATCAGACAGGAAAACTGGACGAGGCCAAAGATGGTATGGATTTATGCCTTTGTGCTATCGATCATAGGAGTAAAGTGTTACTTTATTCGGGTGCGTATAATCCACTGTTTATCATTAGAAATAGGGAGTTGGTGATTCATAAAGCAGACAGGCAGCCCATAGGTATTGGCATTAAAGAGAAGAGTTTTTCAGAGCAGGAAGTGAAACTTTGTCCACAAGATATGTTATACCTGTTTTCCGATGGATATTCCGACCAGTTAGGAGAAAAGGACGATCGAAAATTCAAAATCGGGAATTTTAAAAAGCTGCTATTGGAAATTTGTGAACTACCTCTGAATGAGCAGAAACAACGGTTATTAACAGTTCATCAACAATGGCGTGGAACTGTTGAGCAAACAGATGATATACTGGTAGTGGGAATAAGAGTCTGATTGAATGATTGACTTTTTCATTGTTTTATACAAAACAACAGCTTCTGCTCTCGTGTACTTTTTGTACATGAGGATTGAAATCGGAATTGCGCTTTGGACTATCTTATTTTTCTATCTCACCTACCACTATTTATTGCTGAATTCTTCTACATATTTTTTTGTGTTTGCTGAATCTCTGTTAAGTTTGATATACGCACACTATCTACTATCAAATTGATTTTTTATGAAAACATTAGTTCTTCTTTTCTGTTTTTACGTTTTGAGTATCAATCTCTATTCTCAAGAACAGGGTTTTAGGGGGAGCCCCTATAGTCAGAATTTCTATACAGATACTTACAATGCAGGCACACAGAATTGGGGAATAGCCCAAGGACAAAATGGGATGTTGTATTTTGCGAACCATTTTGGGCTATTGGGTTTCGATGGAGCAGATTGGGAGCTTTATCCGTTGTCGATTGGGAGTATGAAAGCAGTTTCAATAGACCAGAATGGTAGGATTTACATTGGGGCACAGCAGGAGTTCGGTTATTGTGAATATAATGAAGAGGGGAGGCTTTCTTACACTTCGCTGGCTAAACCAATAAGGGAAAAAGGAATTAGTTTCGACGAAATATGGAATGTTTACACAGATAACGATGGAGCTTGGTTTTGTTCTCATCGTTATCTTTTCCGTTTCGACGGAGATAGCGTAGTTGTTCACGATCCAGAGGAAGAAATAAAGTACAGCTACGTTATTGGTAATACTATTTTTGTCAATTCTACAGAATCTGGACTTTTGACTTTCAAAGACGGCAGCTTTTCGTTAGCTAGGGGAGGAGGGTTTTTTAAACAGAAAGAGATACGTTCTATTTTGCCAGTCAGCAATTCGGAATGGCTTATTGCTACATTATCCGATGGCCTTTTTATTTATAACGGAGAAGAAGCCATTCCTTGGGCAGATGAGCAAACAGAGGTTCTTTTTCATGAGGTACTGGTAAATGTTGTAGTTCGTTTGCGGAACGGTAATTATGCTATTGGAACACAAAATAATGGTCTGTATATTTTTTCATGGGATGGAAAACTGATCACACACATTAATAAAAAAAAGGGATTGGCCAACCAATCTGTGTTTGCGTTGCTGGAAGATAAAGTTGGAAATCTGTGGGTTGCGCTCAACAATGGTATTTCGTATGTGGAAATAAGTTCGCCTTTTGAACATATAGGAGAAACCTATGGAGTGCAGGGAGTTGGATACGCAGCATTAAGAGATGGGGACATTGAATACATAGGTACTTCCAACGGATTGTATTATAGAGACCTTTCTGCTGCGGAATGGCAATTCAAACTTGTAGAAGGAAGTGAAGGGCAGGTGTGGTCGATTAAAAAAATAGATAAAACTCTATTTCTTGGTCACCACCGAGGAGCCTTTGAGATAAAAAACGGTAGAGCTCGTCAGGTTTCGTCGAGGCCAGGTGCTTGGATGTTTCAGAAGGTAAAAGGGAAGGAGGATTTCGTTCTTCAGGGATATTATAATGGTTTTATCCTTTACAGGTTCAAGAATGGAAGGTGGAAAGAATGGAAAAAACTAGAGGGGTTTGATGAGTCGTCGCGTTTATTCTGGCAAAAAGATAATGAGATTTGGGTATCACACGGATTTAAAGGAGTTTATCGTGTACAACTAACAGCGGAAAAAGACAGTATCGTAAAGGTAGATTATTATAATAGTAAGCATGGATTTCCTTCCGATAGACTTATTAACATGTTTGTTGTGCAAAATCAGGCAATATTCGGAGCAGAAAAGGGGGTGTACCGTTTCGATAAAACTTCGGAGAGATTTGTACTAGATCAAAGGTGGATGAAATATTTTACGGCCGACGAGCGTCTTATTGAATTAGAGGAAACACCGGGCGGAGATTTATACTTTGTGAGTTCAAATAAAATCGGTGTACTTAAAAAAACACGTTTCAATACTTTTGAGCTTAATACGGGTTTGTTCAAGATGATTGCTCCGAATATTAGTGATGATCTAGAGAATGTAACTTGTATAGACTATAACACCAACCTGATCGGAGCCAAAGAAGGCATGATTTCTTTTAACCCAAATTCACTGAATGCAAAACGTGATAAACCTACCGTTCTTCTACGTGAGGTTATTGCTGGGTTTTCCGACTTTGATCAGTTCAGCCTTTCTGTACGAGTAAAGAAAAAGGTTGAGGTTCCTTTCGATCAGAATAGAATTTACTTACGTTTTGCATGTCCGTTTTATGAGGGACTTAATGAGAACCAGTATTCGTACATGTTGCAGAATTACGACAAGGTGTGGTCGAATTGGTCTAGCATTAACTTTAAGGAATATGCCAATTTGAATCCTGGGAATTACATTTTCTATCTGAAGTCGAAAAATGTATTTGGAGAAGAAAGCGAGGTGTTGGAATATCATTTCGAGATTCTACCACCACTTTATCGAACTCCTGCTGCTTATTTTGTTTATGCGATACTTATTCTTGCCGGTCTTTCAATTTTGGTCTTCAGTCAGAAACTTCAGCATGAAAGGGAAAAAGCCGAGCTGGAGCAAAAACAGCAAGAAGAGCTTACCAGACGTGACGTTGAGGTGAAACAGATAAGTAGGCAGGCCGATGAAGAAATAGAGCGGCTTAAACACGAAAAGCTGGAAGCACAGATAGAGTTCAAGAACCGCGAGCTTACGAATACAACCATGCATTTGGTTACGAAAAATGAGTTCCTGAGCGGATTGAAAAAGCAGATGGAAAAAATTATCGATGTAGATGAACGGAGAAAATTGAATGCAGAGCTTCGTAGGATGATGAAAGAAATCGATAAGAACATCAACGACGAGGAGGAATGGAGTTCTTTTCAACAGCGTTTTGATATGATTCATGAGCAGTTTTTCAAGCGCCTCAAGGACAAATATACAAACCTTACACCTCAGGAATTGAAATTATGTGCACTTCTTCGCATGAATATGACTACAAAAGAGATGGCGAGCTTGATGAATTTGAGTGTTCGGGGGGTAGAAACAAGCAGATATAGGCTTCGTAAGAAATTAGAATTAGCTTCCGACGTAAATCTTGTAGATTTTATCATAAAATTTGAATAGTTGATAATCAGTATTTTATACTTTTAGAAGTAGTGTTTGAAGTACTAATGAAGTAGTATATAAATAGTCTATTTGACTATATGTAGTGGTCTTGAAGAGTTTTTTTTTTTTGGATAGTAAGTTGGATTAACATCCTTTGCATAGAAGGTAAGATTGGGAAAGACAATTACACAAACGATTGTTTTTAGTTCTTAATTCTTCCTTCTAGACCCTAAACAAAAAAAAATGCTAAAACTGATTGTAAATACTGCTTTTGTATTTGTTATTCTGTTTTCCTCAAGCTGCTCATCTTCTCAGAAAGAAAACACGCACAACGAGCCAGCGTATCAGAAGGCCGATTCGCTATTACAACTAATGACTCTAGAGGAGAAAGTTGCTCAACTTTCTGCAGTTTGGCTAGATAAGCCCCGTTTGTATACGGAAAACGGTGAATTAAGTTTTGATTCACTTAAGAAATATTTCCCTCATGGTATAGGTCAGTTTGCACGTCCAAGTGAAAGTGCTAGAGGTTTTGGTCAATTGGGGCGCGATGTAAAAGACCATGTAGCATTTGGTAATCAGGTGCAAGAGTACTTTACAAAACATACCCGATTAGGAATTCCCGCACTTTTTCATGAAGAATGTCTACACGGCCTAATGGCACGTGAGGCAACCAACTTTCCACAGCCAATAGCTATGGCTAGCTCTTGGAATCCAGATTTGATTAGAAATGTATATGACGCAGCGGGCAAAGAGGCCAGATCGCGCGGTACGCATCTCGCTTTGACTCCTGTTGTTGATGTAGCACGCGATTCCCGCTGGGGAAGGATCGAAGAAACATTTGGCGAAGATCCGCATTTAGTTGGAGAAATGGGGTTGGCTGCTGTAGAGGGACTTAGCGGTAATGGCGAAGGTGTTAAGAATGGTACACACGTAATGACAACGCTGAAACATTTTGTAGCACATGCCGAGCCAGAAGGAGGTAGTAACACTGGAGCTGTTCATGTTGGTGAGCGCGAGTTGCGCAATATTTTCCTTGCACCGTTCAAGCACTGTATAAAGAATGGCAATGTACACGCGATAATGCCAGCATTTCATGAAATTGATGGTATTCCCTGCCATGCGAGCACATGGTTACTGCAAGACGTATTGCGTGGAGAATGGGGATTTGAAGGTGTGGTTGTGGCAGATTATTATGCAATAAGTGAATTGGCTGGAAGACACGGTGTTGCAAAAGATCAAATGGATGCGTCTATACAGGCGCTAAAGGCCGGAGTAGATATTGAATTACCAGATACTCGTTCTTACCCAACTTTAATTGAGGCTGTTAAATCGGGAAAGATTAATGTAGATTACGTAGATAATGCTGTCCGCAGGGTACTGAAACAGAAGTTTGAATTAGGACTTTTTTCTCAACCAAAGATAAAGGCAGATAAAGCCATTGAGCTATCTAAATCTCAAAAAAGCAAAGAATTAGCACTGAAGGTGGCCGAAGAAAGTGCTGTTCTATTGCATAACGGGGGTGACATATTGCCCTTGGATATTAAGAAGTTTGAAAAAATTGCTGTTGTTGGCCCCAATGTTAAAGACACTTTGTTGGGAGGCTATAGCGCTACTCCAAAGTACTACAGTTCAGTATGGGATGGTATTTCGAAATATGTTGGCGATAAAGCAAAGTTGAGTTATGCAGAAGGTGTGCGGATTACCAAACCAGCCGTGTATACGAAAGACGAGATTGAACTCTTATCTGTAGAAGATAACAAACAGCTAATAGAAGAGGCAGTAAAAAAAGCAAAGAAAGCTGATGTTGTGGTATTAGCTGTTGGCGAAAACGAATTAATTGCGCGAGAAGCATGGGGCGATTCGCATTTGGGCGATCGCACGACCATGGAACTTACAGAT
Source organism: Bacteroidales bacterium (assembly GCA_965230435.1). Taxonomy (GTDB): domain Bacteria; phylum Bacteroidota; class Bacteroidia; order Bacteroidales; family JBDKHP01; genus JBDKHP01. The sequence goes on along the minus strand of CBDDLB010000004.1, from coordinate 762,879 downwards.
GCACAGAAAAATTTGGTTAATAGAATAGTAACGCTAGGCAAGCCAACGGTTCTGCTGCTAATGAGTGGTAGGCCATTGGCTGTTGGCCAGTTCTTGAAGGAGAACACAGCAGTGTTGAATTGCTGGTACTTAGGACAGGAAACTGGAAATGCACTTGCAAACCTGCTGTTCGGTGAGGTTTCGCCAAGTGGAAAACTACCAATCAGTATTGCCCGTTCGGCCGCTCATCTACCTGTTTATTACAACCATAAACCAACATCGCGCCGTGGTTATCTGTTCGAAGATATTACCCCACTTTTTCCTTTTGGCTTTGGTTTGAGCTACACAGAATTCTCTTTGGGCAAACCCAAACTTAGTAGTGATGTTTTAAAGACCACAGTGGAGCTTAGTGTAAATGTCAAGAACACAGGAAAATACTATGGATCAGAAGTAGTTCAGCTTTATATACGTGACCTCCTTAGTTCTTCAACAAGACCTGTCAAGGAGTTAAAGGCATTCAAAAAAATCGACCTTAAAGCAGGAGAAGAAGAGACCGTAAAATTTACCATAAACGAAGAGATGTTGAGCTTCTATGGGGCAGACATGACTTATGGAGCAGAGGAGGGAGATTTTGAGATTATGGTAGGAAATTCATCTCGCGATAGCGATTTGCAAAAGGTGAAATTACGATTTGCGAAATGATTCGCACCTTTATGTTTATCATTTAGTTAGAATATAGATTAAACCCTAAAGAATAACGATCCTACGACTTATTGTCGTGCCTTGGAATGTGAAATTCAAACCAAAAATTTAAAATGTTTAATAACCCTAAAATGGAAACTAAATGAAACTATTCTCGACCCATTCAATTCGATGGCATTACTTTCCTCTCGTTTTAGTGCTGTTGACTAGCTATTTGACTTTAGCTGTGGAAGCTCAGGCGGGTGTTCCTCAGGCGAATAACCCTATTAAAGTTAAAGGTACGGTTACTGATGCAGCTAAGACTACACTGCCTAGTGTAACTATTCAAGTAAAAGGTACAAGTAAAGGTACCACTACCGACTTCGACGGAAACTTCGAGTTGGAAGCTATTAAAGGTGATGTTTTGATATTCTCTTTTGTTGGTTTCTTGACGAAAGAAGTAACAGTGTTGAATGACTCACCAATCAAACTTTTAATGGAGTCTGATGCTAAAACTCTTGATGAAATTGTAGTAGTAGGTTACGGTACAGAGAAAAAGAGTCTTGTGACAGGTACAATTTCTAAAGTAGAGTCGGACGAAATTACAAAAGGTGTTGTACTTTCTCCTGGTGAATCGTTGCAAGGACGTGCGGCAGGTGTTATTGTTCAGGCAGCTTCTGGTCAACCAGGTGATGGCCTTTCTGTAAATATCCGTGGTGTAAGTACAACTGGTAACTCACAACCGCTTTACGTTGTTGATGGTATGCCAGTTAGTGACGTTTCATTCCTTAACCCTTCAGATATTGAGTCTATGGAGGTGTTGAAAGATGCTGCATCTGCAAGTATCTATGGATCTCGTGGTGGTAACGGTGTTGTGCTTATTACAACAAAGAAAGGAACAAAAGGTAGCATGAAAATTACGTACGATGGTTACTATGGTATTCAAAATCCATGGAGAAAGCCTGACGTGTTGAATGCTAAAGAGTACGCTGTTATTGCTAATGAAGCTCGCCTTAATGATGGCGCTGCTCCTTTGTTCTCTCAAGAAGAGATTAGTAGCATGGACGATGGAACAGATTGGTGGGATGAAGTTGTTTATCCAAATGCGCCTATTACGAACCATACAATTAGCCTCATGGGAGGTAACGAAACTTCAACTTTCAGTTCTTCGTTGTCGTATTTTAGTCAAGATGGTACTTTTGCTGAAGGAAAATCTAATTATGAGCGTATTACTGCTCGTTTGAATACTACACACAAATTCGGGATATTAAAATTCGGAAACAATTTCTCGTATTCTGGATCTAAAGCAAATGGTGTTTCTCCTAACAGTGGTCTTGACAGAGGATCGATTATAGCGGCTGTAATGAACTACGACCCAACTGCCCCGATCCGCTATAAAGAAGGTGAAAATAAAGGCAAATACTTTTTCTCTGGCAGAAGCTCGAACGAATTCAATAACCCTGTTGCAATGTTAGACATTATCAACAACCAAACGATCGTTAACCGTTTGTTGGGTAACTTGTATGCAGATGTTGAAATTATTGAAGGACTTAACTTTAGATCAAGTGTTTCATTAGACTGGAACAATGTTGACCAAAAGCAGTTTAACCCACAGTACTTCTTTACAGCCAACCTAAAGAACGATAGCCCAAGTATGTACGAAAACCGCTCTCGCACTATACAATGGCAGGTTGAAAACACATTGAACTTTTCGAAAAAACTTGGAGACCATTCTTTCTCTGTTCTTCTAGGTCAGTCTGCATTGGAGCAGAAGATCGATTTTACAGACGGAGCTGCGAACAAAATGATGTTCAATGATTTCTCCAACGCTTATCTTACAGCCACTTTCGATAGAGCTGGTACAGTTGCTCAAGGTGGTGTAAATGAGTACCGTTTGGCTTCTCTTTTCGGACGTTTCAACTACAACTACAAAGAGAAATATATGCTTTCGGGAGTTGTTCGTTCCGATGTTTCGACTCGTTTTGCAAAAGGTAAGAAAACAGGCTACTACCCTTCAATCTCTGTAGGCTGGGTTGCTTCACGAGAAGATTTCTTCCCAGAAAACGATGTACTGACATTTGCCAAACTTCGTGCTAGTTGGGGACAAAACGGTAATGATAGAGTAGGTGATTTTGGCTATACTGTGTTATTAGATCCTTATACTTATTCTTTAGGAAGGACTTCTGAAGTAGTAACTGGACTATCTCCTCGTTCTATTGCAAACCCAGAGTTAACATGGGAAACTATTGAACAAACAAATATTGGTGTAGACTTGCACTTTTTCGATGCTATGTTTACACTTTCTTCTGAGTACTATATTAAGACAACTAAAGATATTCTTATTAGACCGGATGCTCCTGCACATGCAGGAAACTACCCTCCTGCTATTAATGGCGGTGATGTACAGAACAGAGGTATCGAGGTTGAGGCAAATTATAAAGCTAAAACTGAACTAGGGCTTAACTATAGTTTAGGTGTTACTTATGCTTATAACACAAATGAAATGACTAGCATCAAAAATAGAAACAGATCTATTATTGGAGCAGATGCTGGGCTTTCGTTGATTAATGCAACTATGGCAATAGAAGGGCACCCAATTGGAGCATTTTATGGATATGAGACTGACGGTATTTTCCAGAATCAAGAGGAAATTAATCGTTACGTTAATGCAGATGGAACAATGCTTCAACCAACGGCAGAGCCTGGAGATTTGAGGTTTGTAGATTCAAATAAAGATGGAAAGATAGATGATAACGACCGCGACATTATCGGAAATCCAATTCCAACCCATACAATTGGTTTGAATGCTTCTGTTGATTATAAAGGTCTTGATTTTAGCATTTTCGTTTACAGTGCACTTGGCCATGATATTTTCAATTCGATCCATCGTTATGACATGAACGACATGAACTGGCAAACAACTGTGCTTGATCGTTGGACAGGTGAAGGTAGTACAAACGAGCACCCACGTGTTACGATGAACGACCCTAACCGAAATAGGTCGAGAGTGTCTGATTATTTCGTTGAGGATGCAGATATGATCCGCATCAGAAAAATGTCGTTAGGTTATACATTACCAGAGAGTATTACAAGCACGTTGAAGCTTTCTAAACTTCGTGTATATGCTTCTGTAGAGAATTTGGCAACATTTACTAAGTACTCTGGTATGGATCCAGAAATTGGTTCTGCAGGTAGCCGTAGAGCTACTCCAGGTGGCCGTAATCCTAATCTAGATCCAAAGGTTACAATGAACCGTGGTATTGACAATGGTGTTTATCCATCGGCTCAAACATTTATTTTTGGTCTTAACCTAGCATTTTAATTTTAAAAACGAATTACGATGAGAAAAATAACAATATCTATATTTTTACTTAGTCTTATTTTTTCTTCTTGTTCTGAGGACTGGGTTGATTTGGACCCAAGGTCTAATAAATCGTTGGATAACCATTTCCAAACAGAAGAGGACTTTTATCGCTCTATTATAGCTGCATACGATCCATTACAATGGTGTGGAACAAACTTTAGAACTTTTGAATATCATCATTTTGGAATGCTCTCAAACATCTTATCGGACGATGCTTGGTCTGGAGGTGGTAATGCAAACGACCGTGTTGGCTATATTCAGGCAGAAAATGGAAAAGCAGATCCAGCTTCTAGTGATTTTTATGCTCGTTACACTACTGAATTATTTGGGGTAAATAGAGCCAATATTGTTCTAGATCAGTTGGAAAGTGCTACTTCTTTACCAGAAACATCTAAGAAACAGTTCGAAGGTGAAGCTCGCTTTTTACGTGCTAAATATTACTTCAACTTAGTTCGTATGTGGGGGCGTGTTCCTTTGGTAGATAAAATTTACTCGTTAGAAGAATTAAAAGCAATGCCTCAGGCTAAGCCAGGTGAAATATACAACCTTATAGCTTCGGATTTATACCAAGCATCTGACTTATTACCTGAAGAGGTAGCTGATGAAGACGTTGGTCGTGCAACAAAATGGGCGGCAAAAGCTCTTCTTGTTCGTGTTTTCATGTTCTTTGATGGATATAAAGGGAATCTGGATCCAGTAGCAGAAAAATTGATGGCTGGCGAAACCGAAATCAATAAAGTTAAAGCTCAACAACTTGCAGAAGAAGTATTGAACAAAAGTGGACATGGTCTGGTAAAAGATTATGATGATTTGTTTAAAAGTGGTAACGAAAATAATATCGAATCAATTTTCGAAGTGCAGTTTTCTGAAGGTTCTAAATGGGGTGACTGGACAAATCTTGCTGGACAAGAGGGATTTATGTTGCAACAGTTTTTAGGTATGCGTACTCCAGATAGTGAAGATTATGCTGCTGGTTGGGCTTATTCAACAATCTCGACTTCTCTTTACAATGAGTTTGAAGACGGGGACAAGAGACGTTTCGCTACTATTATAGATGTGAATGACCCAGCAGAAGGAATTAAAAAATATCAAACTGGATATCAGAATACTGGGTATTTTTTGAAGAAGTACTATCCACGTGTTAGTGATGCTTCAACTTCTGGAACTTCTGAACATAACTGGCGTTTGAACGAGGTTCTTATCCGCTATGCAGACGTGATGTTAATGTCGGCAGAGCTGCATCTTGATGATGATCCTGCAAAAGCTCTAGGTTACGTAAACGAATTGCGTAAAAGAGCTGGACTAGAGGAGCTAGGTTCTATTGATCTGGATATAATTTATCACGAACGTCGTGTTGAGTTGGCAGGTGAAGGACATCGCTATTGGGATTTATTGCGCCGTGGGATGAAATATGCAAAAGATAAAATAAATTCTACAAACGAAGGTGGTGAGTTCTCAACTGCTTTCAATGAAGCTGCAAAGGGATTGATGCCAATACCTCAAAACGAGATTGATCTTGCAAATGGTTGGATTCAGAATAAACCGTATTAATATGGTGCAGGTGTTTGTCCTTCCTAATTTGGAGGGATAAACATTTGATATTTTATCATTTACGAATTTTGAAAAAGAAAAGAAATGAAAAATAAATTTCAATATATATTGGTTTTTGCAATCTTGGTATTTGGGTTAGCAGGTTGCGAAGAAGAGCCTTCTTTGGGTGGTTTACCTGATGAATCGGAGGTTTCGTTTACAATTACTCAAGGTGAAGATGCTTTCCACTGGGTAGTTGAGAATACTTCAACAGCAACAGGTGTTGCTTCATTCAATTTTGGTAATGGAACCAGAAAAACAGCAGAGAAAGCTACTGTTTATTATCCTCGTGCTGGAGAATATACAATTACTATGACTTTGATTACAGAAGGTGGAGTAGTTGAACATCAGAAAATACATCCACAAGAGAGTACAGATCTAGATTTCTTCAAAGCAGATATTTTCCAGTTCCTGACAGGCGGAAAGAGCAAGACTTGGGTACTTAATAAAGGAGCTGTAGGTCATTTGGGACAAGCAGATGAGATTAAAAAAGGAGGTTTTCCAGCTAATGGCATTGCATACGATAGTCAGTGGGCTGCATCTCCAGGACAAAAAGCTGGAGATAAGTTTAATTGTTACGACGACAAGATCACTTTTAATCTTGATGAAGCTTTTTCTGTAAAGTATGAGAACAATGGGCAATCATTGATCCGTTACAATGTGTTGAAAGAAGGTAACCGAGGTAAATTTTACACTAACGAGCTTAATCCGGAAGCGCATATAGAAGGTGCTAAGTACGAATTTAGAGTAGACTATACACCTCCGGAAAATGCAACGTGGGATATTTCTGAAGACGATGCCGGCAATTATTATCTGGGCTTACCTGATGGTCCAAAAGGAGAACCAATGTTCCCTATTTACGATGTAGGTGCGAAAGATAATAGGTACAAAATACTTAGTTATAACAAAAGTATGATAACACTTGGTGCTGTTGCACCAGTAGATGGACTTGTCTTTCAGATTAAACTGATTGAAGAAGGGTTTGCTCCTGAGGCTCCTAAATTTGAGATTGTAGCAGAACAAAATGCAGAGAACAAATACCTGTATAATTTCTCTTTGAAAATTGATGCAAATTCACCTTCTGCTGTTAATAAAGTGTCTTGGGATTTCATAGAGGAAGCTGTACCTGGTAGAGTTGATGCTGCTGTTGAATATGAATTTGTATTTCCTAAAGGATCTCATGGAGTTACAGCAATTGTTGTTGATGAGTGGGGACTAACTCATACTGCTGAGTATGTGGTTACATTTGCAGAAGATCACCCTAAATACATTTTCTCTTTACCTGGTACGGTTACTTATCATGATTTTAATGGTGCTGAAATGAAAGAGGCTCCTGTTTTAATGGCTCATGGTGCAACTGAGATTGTAGATAATCCTCTAGTTAAATTCCCAAATATCAGTTCTAAAGTGCTGAAAGCTACAAAACATGCAGGAGGTGATGGGTACGGCAATGCCTACATAACTCTTCCTGAAGGGAGCGAATTTGATCCAGAGAAAGGAGTTTTTAGATATAAAGTTTATGGAAAAAGAGGTACAGTTATTCGTGCCCACTTATATGATAAAAATGCTCCAGAGTTTTGGAATAAATATAATCTTAATTTTGAATACAAAATTAAAAGAGACAATACATGGGAATTTGTGGAGTTTGACCTATCTAAAGTAGATGGATATGATAGAGAAAAATTCTTTTATGTAATAAAAGAAGAAGGAAAAGAAGATGTAAATGTACCTCTGATATTTAATGATATTACATTCTTTATTAATCCAGGTAATCAAAGCGAGACTACTGTATATTTCGACGATTTCCAAGGTCCACACGTAACCGGAATATTAAGCAAATAACCCAGATTCTATTTCATATCAAGAGACAGCCCGCCGGGGCAACCGGCGGGAGTTCTAAAACTCTCTCTGATAGAATAACGATAGTGTTTTTTATTTTTTTAGTGTTTTTTATTATAGGGTTTTGAAGTGTTGGCTCCGGAGTCGTGAGGCTCTGGAGCTCTTTAAAAACCTTAGAAGGGAAACAATCGGGGAATGAATGGCCTTTGGGCTGGTTCATTACAATTTCAACTTTTTCTTTACTCCTAAACAATGTACAAGACTGGTCTGATATTGATCCTTTTCTTAGTAAAAGGTTTTATTTCTACCTATGCTCAGAAGTTTATTCTATCTCAGAATGAAATCCTTCTTATTGTAGAGCAAGATTTTGATGTTATGGGAGGTTTTAACTCTTCTACCAAGAATAAGTTCTGCAACAAACTGAAAACTATTCCCGCAAGCCTAACTACTTCTACTGGCTCACCTACCAATAGTCTGCGGACACAATACGATCTAGATTCATATCAAAAAGCATTTTACTACATCAAAACAGTATTAAACGACGATAATGCTGTAAATGTGGTTCCTGTCTGGCTGCCTATATGGCATGTTGACATATGTATTTTCGGAAAAAGGAATTCCAGTCTAAATAATCTCACTTTGAGAAATTCGCAATGTGCAAATTTCGAGAAACGAACGACAGATATTGAAAAGAAAGGAATAGCGGTGATGATAACAGAAGTGCCTCTACAACATAGTTTTGAAACATAGAAACTTCGAACAATAACAATAAAAAATTCCATTATGCAAAACAAAAAGTTATACGCAGCTAGTATTGCTCTGATCGTTTCGATCGGCGGCTTCTTGCTAGGTTTTGGGGGGGCGGTAATATCCGGTGCTGTACCTTTCTACAAAGTTTCGTTTAACCTACCAGATAGTCCTTGGTTGATTGGTTTTTCGGTAGGATCTATTATTCTGGGAAGTATTTTAGGGAATATGATCGCAGGAAAAACTGGCGATAGATTGGGGCGTAAAAAAGGACTTTTGCTTACGGCTGTTCTTTTTATGGTAACTACATTGTTGGCTGCTTTTGCCAATAATATTACGTTATTTATTCTTGCCCGTATTCTTGGTGGGGTAGCTGTTGGTCTGGCGATTCTTATAGCGCCAATGTACATTGCAGAGATTGCCCCTTCTAAGCAACGTGGTGTTTTGGTTACGTTCAACCAGCTGAACATTATTTTGGGTATTTCGATTGCGTACTTCTCTAACTATTTCATACTTAAACTTATTGAAAACCCAGAGATGAACTGGCGTTGGATGATCGGCGTTGGCTTTATTCCTGCTGCTGCTTATTTCTTTTTGTTGTTCATTATTCCAGAAAGTCCACGTTGGTTGATTTCTAACGGCCGTGAGGGTGAAGGGCACGATGTACTTAAGAAGTTCAATTCAGAAGAAGAAGCAGAAAGAGAATTCGTACAGATCAAAAGAAATATCAATGCAGAGGCTAACTCAGAAAAAGCATCTTTCAAAGAGTTGTTCACAAAGAAAATGAGTACTGTTTTGATGATTGGTCTTGCTTTGGCTTTCTTCCAGCAAATTTCAGGAATTAACGCTGTTTTCTACTATGCTCCTTTGATCTTTGAAATGGCCGGAGGTGGTAAGGATGCTGCATTTATGCAGGCCATTATCCTTGGTGTTGTAAACGTTGGAGTTACTATTCTTTCTATGTTCCTTATCGACCGTTTGGGGCGTAAACCTCTTCTCTTGGCTGGTTCTGCTATTATGGCCGTTTCGTTGTTCTTGGCTGGTTGGGCTTTCCAACAGGCGGAATATAAAGTTACTCCTCAGTCGGTAGAAAACGTGAAAGAAGTTGTTTTCAAAAACGCGATTGTGGCAGAAGCTACAAAGCAAGACCCTGCTAACTATAAGTACGATAAGTTGGATATACAGGCCGATAAGGCATTAATGTATAAAGCTGGAGTAGTTACAGCGACTGTCGATTTCAACAGTCCAGCTATGAAGCAAGGTAAATTAGAAACAGAAGCTCTGGGAGTGATCCTAAAGAAATTTGAAGGCATCAGCTACAATAGCGAGGTTGAATTCTTCAGTTTGTTCCGTCTGTATCTTGAGCAGAATAAAGAAGCATTCCCAACGGCTGCTGTTGTTGGAGCTAAATATTCAGAATATAAGCCTTTGTTACTTAACAATAGCATCCAGATCAATGCAAGTATTGTATTGGCAGGTATTCTAGGTTTCATAGCAGGTTTCTCAATTTCATTAGGTCCTGTAATGTGGGCAATGCTTTCTGAAATCTTCCCGAACAAACTACGAGGTTTGGCAATTTCTGTGGCTGGAACATGGAACGCTATTACAAGTTTCGTTGTGGCAACGGTATTCCCTGTTGAGCTTGAATACTTAGGGTCTAGTATGACTTACTACATCTATGCTGGTTTCATGGTACTTAGCTTCTTCTTTGTAATGGCCAAGGTGAAAGAAACTAAAGGTAAGTCGCTTGAGGAAATTGAAGCAGAATTAATTGTAGCATAACACTGAAATAGTGAGTTAAAGTTTGATATGGCTATCTTATTAGGCTGATCATCGATCAGCCTAACTGATAGCCCCTATTTCAAATTATTGACAATACTTTTTGAGACAATAATTCCAAAACACAATCATCTAACTACTTCTGAAAATGAGCAAAATACAAAATCCGATATTAAGGGGATTCAACCCAGATCCTGCAATGATCCGTGTAGGAGACGATTATTTCATCGCAGTATCAACATTCGAGTGGTTTCCTGGAGTACAGATTCATCATTCTAAAGACCTGAAAAACTGGCGTCTGGTTTCGCATGCACTTACACGCACTTCGCAGTTGGATATGAAGGGCGCTCCTGATTCGTGCGGCGTTTGGGCACCATGCTTAACATACGATAATGGCACTTTCTATTTGGTTTATTCCAATGTGAAAATGTTCGATGGTTACTGGAAAGATACCCCGAATTATCTTGCAACAACAACCGACATTTTCGGTGAGTGGTCAGAGCCAATTTACCTAAATAGTAGTGGATTCGATGGTTCGATGTATCACGACGAAGATGGCCGCAAATGGTACTTGAGCATGATTGTAGATCACCGTAAAGGAAAATTCTTCGGTGGCATTATCGCTCAGGAATATTCAGTAGAAGAAAAGAAACTGGTAGGGCCAGTTCATCATATTTTCGAAGGTTCGGAACTTGGATTAACAGAAGGACCACATATTTATAAGAGAAACGGTTATTATCATCTAGTAACTGCCGAAGGAGGAACAGAATATGGACATGCTGTAACAATGGCGCGTTCGAAAAACCTTCTTGGCCCTTACGAAATTCACCCAGAGAACCCTGTTATCTCTTCTCGCGATTTTCCAGAAGCGTATTTGCAGAAAACTGGCCACGCAAGCCTTATCGACACTCCAGATGGCGATTGGTACATGGCGTTCCTAACTGGTCGTCCATTAACAGAAAAAGGCCGCTGTACACTAGGTAGAGAAACAGCTATCGAGAAGATGGTTTGGAAAGAAGACGATTGGTTGTACCTAGAGCATGGAGGAAAACACGCACAGGAATTTGTTCCAGCACCAAATTTACCAGAAGTTGTTTGGGATAAAACTCCTGAAAAAGAAGACTTTGACTGCGACAAGTTACCGCTTCACTTTAACTCGTTGCGCGTTCCTGCAACAGAGGATTGGGTGAGCTTAAACGAGCGTTCGGGGCATTTACGCATTCACGGTCGTCAGTCTTTGTGTTCGTTCCAAGACACAAGTATGATTGCACGCCGTGCTCAGGCCTACAATTACGATGCTAGCTGTGTAATGGATTTTGCACCAGAAAACTTCCAGCAAGTAGCAGGTCTTATCTGCTATTACAACACTACGCATTTCCACTATCTGAATGTATACTTCGACCAGTATAAAGGAACGAAGCACATTCAGATACTTTCGAACGACAAGAGCAACTACACAGAAATACCAGAACAACTAGTAGATATTACAGGTGTAGATCGCATATGGATGAAAGCTGAAGTACGTCGCGATAAGCTACAGTTCTTCTATTCTACAGACGGCGAAAACTTCCAGAAAATAGGCGATGTATTGGATTACAGCATCCTTTCTGACGACTATATCCAAGACGATAACGGACGCTACCGTGCTGCATTTACAGGCTCGTTCGTGGGTATGTGTGTTCAGGATCTTTCAGGAAATAATCTACATGCCGATTTCGATTGGTTCGAATACAAAGAATTGAATGTGGATGAAAGCCAGAAAGCTTCGCAAGACAAAGATTCTGCGGAGCTGATTGGCACTTCTGCATAATAAACAGCTAATAAAAGAACAGCCTGTTTGGTGTTTGCTAAGACAGGCTGTTCTGTTTATGATCATGTAACTTGCTTATTATTAGTAGTAAATGAATCTCAATGAGGAGATATTAATAATCGACCACTTTAGTCCGAATACATACTGATTTTCAGGCAATAGCCAATTAATAACTCATAGTTTATAATTCCCTAATAGGTCAGTGATCTTAAAATGTTGATAAAATGAAGTTAGTAACCCGTTTCATTATAGCGTTTGCCATTGGTTCTGTAGTGGCCTGTGGCGGAGGAAAAACTACAGAGAAGCAACAAAAGGTTGTTGATAAAGAGCCCGTTGTAGAGCAGAAACTGGCTAAGTTTGAGCCGAAGGATGGGGAATGCATCCTTTTCATTGGTCAGGATTTGGTTGCCATTGGTGGTTCTGATAAGTACAGCGATGGTTACCTAGACCATTTCGAAGCTCCTGGTGGTTTCACCATGTACACAAACTTCCGTCCTGGCGATGAATCATTTGGTTTGAAATTTAAAGGAAATGACGGACTGACAACTACTGACAACTGGGGCGCAGGCCCAAGTAATATGCAGGAACTTGTAGAGAACCAAAAGTTAAAAAATAGTGCTTTAGCGATTGGTTTAGAGTTAGTTAATCACGAATCTAAAGTTGCACAGGGCGAACACGATAGCCTAATTGTTGATCTGGGCAAATGGATGAAAGCACAAGCTCCACGTCCTATTTTCTTACGTATTGGATATGAGTTCGATGCTCATGAGTGGAATCATTACGATAGCACAGCATACAAAGCTGCATATCGTCGTATCAAAGACAAATACGATGAAATGCAGATCACCAATGTTGCTTACGTATGGCAGTCAATGGGCTGGAATTCTACTTATGAAGATCTTATGACCTACTATCCTGGTGATGAATATGTGGATTGGTGTTCTTATACTCACTTCTCGCGTGGAGATCAGGCTAAGCCAATGTTCAAGATTGCACGCGAAAAGAAGAAACCTATCTTCATTGCAGAAGCTACACCTATGTTCGAGGATTCTACAGGCAAACTACCATGTTTTATTGGAAAACATCCAGAACAGGCTAAAAAAGCTTGGGATGAATGGTTTACTTCTTTCTTTAAAGTGGTAGACGATAACCCAGATGTTGTAAAAGCAATCAGCTACATTGCTATGGACTGGCCTTCTGAGCCAATGTGGCAGGGAGAAGATTCTCCTTTTAGCATGATTGATGCACGTTTGCACGTAAACGACTATGTGAAAACAAACTGGTTGAAAGAAACCTCAAAACCAAAATACATTAAGGCTACTACTGATCTGTTCGATTATCTATATCACAAAAAAGATCACCTAGAAGCCCCAAAAGCTACCCGATAAAAATTAGTGTTTTGTTCGGAATTTTCAGATGCAACTTTACTGGGGCTATATGCCCTGGTAAGTTGCTGACTTCTCTCCCTTTCTTAGTTCTACTTTATGAAGTTGAAGCTTAACTAGTAACAATCTTAATTTCATTGACTTTCATCTGGTCATTGGTTAATTGGCAGCAGGCCATTAGGCTTTTAAAAACCAATAAGTTACACTAGAGTGAGATTGGTTTTTAGTTTTAAAATTTTGTAATCATCTATTCACGACCTGTACAGACGCAATGCATTGCGTCTCTACCAAATAACTAATGACCAATAACAAAAGAACTGTTTCTTCAACTTCACTTATTGACCTAACGACCTCTTTTTGCACACCCACTTCACTAAAAATTCACAAAATGAGTAGTACAACATTGGTCAAAGAGAAAACCCTTGACACGGTCGGTTTATCTCCTAAAACCGAAAAAAAGGAACGGCTGATAGTAGTTGATGCCCTTCGCGGTTTCACCATGTTAGGTATTGTGTTGGTTCATTGCGTAGAGCATTTCGATTTTATGAAAGAGCCAATAGTTCATTTTTTATTTCCAAAATCATTTGATCAGGCAATTACAGGTTTTACGCATTTCTTCATCACAGGGAAAGCGTATTCAGTCTTTGCTTTGCTTTTTGGTTTTAGCTTCTTTTTGCAGATGCAGAACAACCAGAACAGAGGTATCGACTTTCGTGGGCGGTTTCTTTGGCGTCTTTTCATTCTTTATGCAATAGGAACGCTTAATGTATTGATATTCAAACCTGATATTCTGAACGTTTACGCCTTGTTGGGCGTTTCGATGATCTTTTTCTACAGAGTCCGTACATCGGTATTGCTGTGGCTGTCTCTGATTTTGGTGCTTCAAATACCTACAATTTATTGGATTGTCCGAAACTTCATAGATCCCACGGTTATGCGTACTCCGTTATTTGATGTTCAGTTATGGTTAGAAGGAAACCGTATCAATGACACAGGTACACTTTGGGAGGCTGTGCGTTATAACTTCTGGCATGGCCGCCCCACTTTATGGCAGTGGATAATTGACAATGGAAGACACTTGCAACTAATAGCCCTTTTTCTTACAGGTATAGTTTTGGGTAAGGTGAATTTTTTCGAAAAGTCGGAAAAGAATTCAAAACTGATGAAGCAAATATTGATTGTAAGTGGCTCTGTTGCAGCTGTTGGCTTTTCTGTTATGTATGGTCTTCGGGTTCTTAACCTTGGAGAGTACCGTGTTCATATGCTTTCGAATGTATTGTATTCTTACCTGAACCTCTCGCTTGCAGCAACTGTACTTGCTCTGTTTGTTTTAGTTTATCATCGTTTTCCAAAGCTGAAAATGTTTCATTGGATGGCTACTTATGGAAAAATGAGCCTTACTAACTATGTAATGCACGACATTATCGGTGTGTTTTTCTTCTATGGTTTGGGCTTGGGAATGTACCGTTATTTTGGACAAACATGGAGCTTTATATTCGGTTTGGCATTGTTCACACTTCAGGTTATTGCAAGCAGAATGTGGATTAAAAGATTTCATTATGGCCCATTGGAATGGCTGTGGCGGGCACTGACTTATTTGGATTTCAGCATTAAATTCAGAAGAAAAGAAGAAAGAACAAAAGTTACTGATTATGTAGCTAAACGAGCTTAATAAATAAAACGATAATTAATCTAGATTTATTCTGGTTCTAAGTAGCTGGTTACTTGTAAAGAGTAAATCTAAAATAAATAGGTTCGAGACCTTAAATACAATTTTACTATGAAGAAAAGATCTATAATATGGGTGTTGGCTTTGGGGGCAATACTTGCTTTCAAAAACGACAATAAGGACGATGACAAGGGTAAAGAAAAACAAAAGACATCGCAATTAGCAAAGTTTGAACCTGCCGAAGACAAATGTTTGGTGATAGTGGGGCAGGACTTAGGAGCTATCGGAGGGCTAGAGAAGTACAACGATGGCTATTGGGATCATTTCAAAACTCCTGCTGGTTTTACCGGGTACACGAATTTCCGACCTGGAGATGAATCATTCGGGCATACCTACAAAGGTACCGACGGAGTGACAACAGTTGACAATTGGGGCTCTGGTGATTGCAATATGCAGATGGAGCTTGACGACCCAGATTTCAAAAATAGTGTTCTGGCCATTGGTCTAGAGCTCGTGAATCACGAAGCGGCTGTGGCTGCTGGCGAGAGGGATTCGATGATGCTTGAGCTTGGAAAATGGATAAAGAGTCTACATCCGCGTCCCGTTTTTTTGCGAATCGGTTATGAGTTCGATGGCCCTTGGAATCATTACGATAGCAAACAATATGTTGCTGCATTTAAACACATCCGTAAAGCTTACGATAAGATGGGAATAGAGAATGTAGCTTACGTATGGCAATGCAAAGGCTATGGAACTACAGCAGAGAAAATGCTGGATTATTACCCCGGTGATGAGTTTGTGGATTGGTGTTCGTATTCTCACTTTGCCAGTACCGATGGCGAGATGATAAAATTTGCCAGAGAGCACAAAAAACCAGTCTTTATTGCAGAAGCAACACCGATGATTGTAGAGTCGGGAAGTACCGCAGAAGATGTAAAATTCAAGGAAGTAGATTTCGACGATCCAAAACTGGCCGAAATGGCATGGGAGAAATGGTTCAAAGGTTTTATTTCAATAATAGAGCAGAATAAAGATGTCATAAAAGCTTTCTCGTACATCAACGTAGATTGGCGTTCGCAGGCCATGTGGCAGAAGCCTCCGTTTTCTATGATCGACTCACGCATTCAACAAAATGCAACTCTGAAAGAGCGCTGGACAAAAGAAATGGAAAAACCGAACTACATACATGCCAGTTCAACGCTTTTCGATGAGCTGTGGCATAAGAAATAACCGCTTTGATTTATGTTATAGGGTGAAGCTCGGGGACTTTGGTTCTCGGGCTTTTTTATTATCTAATTCATTACTAGTGAATTGTGTTTTTATGCATAGAAAAACTATGTATTTGTTTTTAATACATAGTTTTTCTATGTATATTTGCACTATGTATTCAAAAGAACTTTTAAAAGGCACCCTATCGGTTATCATTCTAAAGTTGCTGGCCGAGAATGGGAAGATGTACGGTTATCAGATAACACAGAAGGTGAAAGAGCTTTCGGCAGATAAAATCCTTATTAAGGAAGGATCGTTATATCCCGCATTGCATAAATTACTGGCAGATGAACTTATTGAGGTAGAAACGGTGAATATCGGGAAACGAATAAGGAGGTATTACACACTTACAGAAAAAGGCATAACTGCCATGAACGAAAAGATAGAAGAAATAAAATCCTTTATGGAAACCCTCCGAAATATTCTTTCTTTCAAGACAGTTAATCAGTTCGTTTCGAACAGCAACATAGTACTTCAGAACACGATGTTTATAATAGATCGTCTGTTTAACCATAAAATCCAGATCGCATGAGTCATTTATCAGAAAAAGAAATAGAATTTATTGAAAAGAAAATCTCGGAAAGTTCTATCACTACCTCTGAACTGAAAGAAGATTTGGTCGATCACTTTTGTTGTGTTGTTGAGGATGAAATGAATAAAGGAAAGAGTTTCGATGATGCTTATAATGAGGCCTATTATAATATATCTCCTAATGGATTTGACGAGATTCAGCGGGAAACTGTTTTTTTATTAAACGAGAAAAAAATTAGGATCATGAAAAAATCACTGTTCATTTTTGGCTTTCTTGCCATCACAACATCTATGGTGGGATTAGGAATGTCGATGATGCATTTAGAAGGTTCGGGTTTTATAATCCTTATAGGGACAGTTTTATCCGTATTCGGTTTTATGCCACTTCTGCTAATGAATTTGTACAAGCAGGAAATTAATAAGTTACCGATAGATAGAGTAAAATACCTTATCGGATACCTGTGTCTGGCAACGTTGTTAGTAGGCTTTTTATTCAAAATTATGCATTGGCCTGGGGCGAACCTTTTGCTATTTAGTTCTTTAGCATCTTTAAATCTTGGATTCCTTCCTATTTTATTTTTTAAAATGTACAGAAGGTCGGTCAGTTAAGGATATGTCCTGTTGTAATTAATTTGCTTAGTGCAAATCAACAAATGCTATCGATATTTGTTGATTTGCGCTTTTTCTATTATTCCTTTTTTAGTTCAAAAAGTTCTGCAATCTCTTTTGGAGAAAGTCCACGGTTATAAACCCTAAAGTCGTCCATAGCACCTTTGAAAAAAGGATCGGCAGGATAAGCACTACGTCCAAGCCAATTGTTCTCTGTTGGCATATTCTGTGGCTTAAGACAATTAAAAGTACTTTTTACTTTTTCTCCATCAACATAAAAATCCACCCGACCAGAATAAGGTACTTCCTGCTGTTTTGCATTCGTTTTGATGCCTAAAGTGTTTTCTGCGTCTGCGTTATAAACCAGTGCATAGTGTTGCCATTTCTGGGTTTTCACATTGTACAGAAGATCAGCATCGGCAGGATTGCGGTTTTCGAAATCAAGAATATTTTCAATAACATTGCCTTTGTGCGTAATCCATTGAGTAAACCACAGTGGATTTGCTTCTGTTTCTTTTCTTCCTATGGTGAGGGTAACTGCGTTTCCACTTTGAGGGGTACTTTGGTTGAAGTCGAAAACGCGGGACCATTGTTTGGCTTCGTCCCATTTGCACCACACGCAGATGGTGTAACTGCCATTAAAGTACGTTTTGTTGCTGGGAAGTTGTATGAAAGACCGATTCCCGTCGAATAGGGCAGCATGTTTTCCAACAGCAGCATCGTTTGTATATACAATGTTTCCAATGGGTTCGGCATGCAATTGGTTTGCTCCTTTATCTTTTGTAGAGTTTTCGAAGTCTAAATGCAAAATTAAATTCTCATTTAGAGTAGTTTTGGAGGAATTATTGCATGCAAAAAGTACTATAAGCAGGTATGTTAATGTAAATGGTACTTTTAGGTTTGTCGCTATATTAAGTATTAGCGCAATGCTTTTTCCAGCAAATGGCACCACGTGATTAGCACCAAGCATAAAGGTGAAAATAGACGTTGATAGATTACTCTTTTCTTTCTTATCGGAAGTCTTCATGATGGTTAATTTTTTTTCTGAAAAGGACTCAATAAAAGTAAATAATATTTCCTTCTTATGGTCGTAATGACTATTTTTATACGATTAATACAGAGCTGTCTTTAAATGGCTTCTGTAGTATTAGAATACCCTAAACAATTTTCAAATGCGCTGTTGCCTGATACTTTTTCTTCTGGGCATTTTTTTCACTTCCAAAGCTCAGGTAAAGACCATCGGTTTGCCGGCAATTAAAAATATTTCCAAGCGGGAATATATGGCTGGTAATCAGAACTGGTCTGTTGCCCAAGCGGAAGATGGTCGGATATACTTTGGCAACAACCTTGGTGTTCTAGAATACGACGGAGTTCGTTGGAACACTTACCCTATTGGCAATGGGGCAATTGTACGAAGTGTTGCAATAGGGCACGATGGGAGCATTATTGCAGCGGGTTATAATGAAATAGGCGCATTTTCAGCTTGTGAAAAAGGACAGTTGACCTACAAAAGCTGGGTAGGGAAATTACCACCGGACAAGCGTGATTTTGGCGAAATATGGAGAATACATCCAACCGATTCCTGTGTTTATGCCCAATCTTTTTCCGCGTTGTTCAAATTTCATAACGACACTGTAGAAGTGTTAACTTCGGAAAAGGACCTGAAGTTTTTTCATACAGTAGGAGACAGGTTTTTTGTACAGGATAGGAAACGTGGAATTCTTGAGTTAAAAGGAAACAAACTGGAACTTATCTTAAAATACGATCTTCTGGTTGGTGAAAATGATGTAAGAAATGTTACTCTTCTAAAAGATTCTTCTTTTCTGATAGGAACCTATAATCAAGGAATTTACAAATACAAAGACGGCAAGATCAAGCCATTGAATAATGAGCTGAGCAGATTGTTAAAAACTTCGAAGCTCTACTCTTTTCTCAAACTTCAAGACAATTTCTTTTTTGGCACCTTGTACGGTGGCCTACTGATTACGGATAGCGAATTCAACATTGTACAGATAATAAATGAAGCGGCAGGTTTGCAAAACAATAGCGTACTTGCCATCTTTAAAGATCGTTATGGGCAAGTTTGGTTGGGGTTGGACAATGGTATCAGTTATCTTGAGATCAATTCAGCTTTTACATATTTCAACTCGGGTGTTGGCGTAGAAGGGACTGGTTACGATGCAGTTTATCATGACAGTAAGCTTTACCTCGCAACAAACCAAGGCGTATACTCAACAGGTTGGGACGGATCTAGCAATGCGACTCTTTCCTCCTTCAATCAGCTCAATGGTTCTTACGACCAGATCTGGAACCTATCCGTAGTAGACGGACAATTGTTCTGCGGACACAATTCGGGAAGTTCACAAGTGAAAAACGGAAAATTGAAGGAAATTTCACATGTCGATGGTGGGTGGAATTTTATACCGCTTATGCAGGATTCTTCAGTTATGCTTGGCGGAACCTATACCAATATAATACTTTACAAAAAAGAAAACGGACAGTGGAAAAACAAAGGAGCCCTAAAAGGATTTTATGACGTGGCCCGTACAATGCTCCAAGATAGCGACTCCTCCATATGGGTGTGTCATGGCTACAAAGGAATCTATAATTTTAAGATGAATGAGCAGTTAGATTCGGCCATCAGTCTAAAATTCTACGATGTGAACCACGGACTTCCTTCCAACCTGTTCAATTATGTTTACCGTCTGAATGGAGAACTCGTTTTTGGTACACAGGACGGCTTTTTCTCTTTCAATAAAGAAAAAGAGCGTTTCGAGCCGAATAAATACTACACTCAGCTTTTTGGGAAAAAAGATTGGATCGGTTATCCTACAGAGGACATGTACGGGAATTTATGGTTTGTGAACGATGGTTATTTAACATTGCTGAAAAAAAAGGGCAATGATACCTATCAGCGCATTGAAGATATTTTTCTAAAACACGAGAATGCATTGCCACGCGGTTTCGAGAACATTACCTTCCTAAGGGACGGAAGTATGATTTATGGGTTATTGGATGGCTTTGCGCGCTACGATATACGATATAAGCACAAATCGTATCAGTTTCCAGCTCTATTGAGCCGGATTGCTATTTCTTCGGCCTCAGACTCTATTCTCTGGGGAGGGCATGGTGATTCCAGTTGTTTAAAACCAATAGAGCTGCCTTATCGTTACAATTCCTTAACGTTCGATTTCGGTGCTACTTATTTCGAAAGTTCCGATCAGTTAAAATTCCGTTACCGTCTGCTTGGTTTGGACGACGAATGGTCGGTCTGGCGGACAGATAGGCACAAAGAGTTCACAAACATTCCTTCGGGCAGTTATATTTTTGAGGTAGAGGCTCTTAATATCTATGGTGAAAAAAGCAGAAGGGCAAAATTTGCATTCTCGGTTTTGGCACCTTGGTATGCCTCCAAACTTGCTTTTTTCCTCTATGTTCTGTTTTCTGCCTTACTGGTATGGACTATTGTGGAATACAACGCAAAAAGGCTGAAAGCCGCGAACCGACGCTTAGAAAGTCAAGTAGAACAGAGAACTACAGAGATACGCGAGCAGAATACTATATTGGAACAGCATGCAGAAGAAATTGCGGTACAGAAAGAGAACCTTACCCAGAAACACAAAATCTTATTGGCGCAGAACACCCGTATCGAAAAACAAAACGAGGTAATCAAACACAGCCTGCACTATGCCCTCACAATCCAGCAGGCAGCTTTGCCGCTAGAAGCCAATATTTCACAGCTTTTTGAGCATTTTGTACTTTTTCTTCCTCGGGACATTGTTTCGGGCGACTTCTATTGGTGGACACCTCCGGAAACCATAGAAAAGGAAAATTCCGTATTCTTCGCAGCTGTAGATTGTACCGGGCATGGCGTGCCAGGGGCTTTGGTTTCTATGATCGGTAACCGTATATTGAATGAAATTGTGCGTGAACGTGGCATTTACGAACCTGCCAAAATATTAGAAAACCTGCACAACGGTGTATATCGCGAACTGAAACAGAAAACTTCCGATAATCATGACGGAATGGACATTTGCCTTTGTCGTATAGACAACTACAACACAAACAATCCGAAAGTTGTTTTTGCAGGTGCCAAACGCCCCTTGTTCTTTTGGGATTCTACAAAAAAAGAACTTTACAAGATAATAGGAACCCGCAAGCACATAGGTGGACATTTCTTCGATCAGGCGAAGAACAGTTTCAACCAGCACGAAATTTCGCTGCACCGTGGCGATATGTTATACCTGAGTACAGACGGCTACGTAGATCAGAACAACAGAAGGCGTAAGCGTTTTGGTTCCGAACGGCTGTTTAAACTACTTCAGGAAATAGCATCCCTTCCAGCTATGGAGCAGGAGAAGAGGATGCTAACCGCTCTTGAAGAATACGAGGCCGGAGTACTTCAGCGCGATGACATTACTTTTATGGGAATCCGCCTGTAAACCATCTAAGCACGTAGTATTTACGAAGTGTAATGTTCTGATATTCAGCGCAGTGACAGACCTAGAAGTGTCGCTTATATTAGCAGACCCTAAGTAGCTGGCCACTTGTAAGAAATAAGTCTAAAATAAATAGGTCTGGGACTTCGTGAAATAATATCAACTGTTCATGTTTTTCTTCAGGTTATTCATGAACTCTTTCTTACCATTCAGTTTTATGATAAAATTTATACACTTATTCCATTTATTTTTGTTTTCATGAGCTATTGAACAAGCTAAATGTATCCCAGTTGTATTGAGATATATTTTGTGTTTTGTTTGTAAGATGTTGATGATTATATGTGTAAATTATGCGACTTTAAGTAGTCAGCCATAATTAATTCAGATTTATTCTGATGCTAAGTAGTTGGTTACTTGCAAGGAGTAAATTTATAATCAAAAAGTCCGAGACCTTAGTAAAGCTGAAGAAATAACTTTGGTTTTCGTTACGCTACGGTTGGCCAAATTCCCACGTACTTTTGTACTCTCTGGTATTGAACGCCTTAGTCGAAATTATTTTTTACACTTTGCTTAGTTTTTTTGTTGGTGATTCATTTTTGTAACAAAATAGTCAGGTTGGTCTTTGATTTTTCAAAAAGATAGGGTTTTCTAAATTTTAGAAACCTTATCTTATGATTATTTTATTTCAGTCTATAATTACTTTCACTTATAAGTCCATAATCATAAAATTATCTGGGGTGTGGTTATCGACTTTCTGGTTCTTACGGATGCGTCCAAAAATAAGCAATATCTTAATTGGTATTGCATATGTAACTGACTGTTTTTGAGTTGTGAACAGGCCAGCAATATGAATAACAGTGTAATTATGCTGATTTTCTTTTTGGGTTAATAGGAATAAATCAAACCTACTATAAAAGACCTATCGGCATTAAATGCTACTAATTCTATTGGATTTTAGTAGTTCTAAGTTTATGTTGTTGTAAATCAGTATTTAATATAATTATTGTTGAATTAAACTAAAAGTGTTTCGGTATTGTTTTATAGTTGTTCCTTGTTTTTTTATTAAAGTTGAATAGGAATTCATATTCATTTTTAAAGTAATAAAAATTATTTATGATTAAAATTAATGTATAATAATAAAGATATATATCTATTAAAAGTTAATTTACATGCGATAACTTGTAATAATAAAAATAAATCAGTAACTTTCACAAAGTTTGTTCAACATTTTCATACTTAAAACTTTTGACATGCTTGAGCTTATAAGAAGCATCCCTGGATCAACTTTTTTATTGTTATTTGCTTTGTATTCCTTTTTGGTAATTTTCCTTAGTAAAAAACTGGCTCGTTTAGATGGAACCCATAGAGAACCTATACCGGAGCCAACTCAATTTCTGCCCGAAGAACTTGCTTATCTTAAAAAAGGAATCAAAGGTTCAATTATTACAATAACCATGAGCCTTGCGAAGAAGAAGCTGCTCAGTATAAAAAACGAGGGTAAAAAAGTACAGGTGAAAACACAAAGAAAAGAATTCACCAACGACAGACTAAGAACTAAAATCCTAAACTTTTTTAGTACAGAAAGAACATATGCAGATATCTTTTCTCAGTAGAATCTTGTAAGTTCAGAGGTTGCATTTGGCTATAATATTCTTAAACTAAGAAAACACCGTTTGTGTTTGGATTCGACTGTAAAGAAAAGACAATGGATGGCTTTTCTCTTTGGACTTTCGCTTATTATGGGATTGGGTTGCACAAAGCTTTATTTAGGTATTGTCAATCATCGACCTATCGGGTTTCTTATTTTCTTTGTGATTGTTGCCCTTTTGTCCCTATTTGTGGTTGTTCGCCCTGGACTTTCGCGCACTTCTGCTTTGGGCAAGAAACTATTGGGAGCGGCAGAAAGACGTTTCAGTTGGGCCAAAGAATCCAGTAGAGCGCCTTCATATCAAGAGGAAGATCTTTTTTATGCAGTGGCCATATTTGGTGTCACACCTGTCATTGGGAGTGAGTTGGGATCTTCAATAGGCGACCCTACAACACTTCTGAATGCCCCGAACAGCACATCTGGAGGCTGTGGTGGCGAAGGTGGTTGCGGCGGAGGCTGCGGAGGCGGAGGTTGTGGCGGAGGCTGCGGTGGTTGTGGATAATCCCAACAATAATAGAATCAATGAATAATGGAATTGACTAGTGCTTGACAAACGGTACTTGTTTAACTTGTAGATAACCAGTTCTAGTTTCTAAAGCTCTATAGAAGATTGTGATGTGCAAGCTGATTCTATTATTCATTTTATCCATTATTCAATTATTACTTACGAACAGTGATTGACAAGATTCGTTTTCCATCAAATATTACATTCCAATGGCACATTACAGACCAGTGTAATTTGCGCTGTCTGCACTGTTATCAGGCTTCCTATACCGAAAAGGGACTTCCATTTGATCAAAAATTGGAAATACTCAACAAATTAGAACGTTTTGTTGAAGCTGCTAGGCAAAAAAATGGAAAGATAAAGGCACACATCAATTTTACAGGGGGCGAACCTTTTTTGCAGGAAGACTTTATATATCTTCTAAAAAGGACTCATGACTTAGGTATCTTTTCAATAGGGATTCTATCGAACGGTTATTTACTTCCTGTCAATGAGCTAGATATCCTTCAAAAGATAGGCATCTCTTATATTCAACTGAGTGTGGAAGGAGACCGGAAAATAAACGAACAGATCCGGGGAAAAGGTAGTCTAAATCAAGTGGAGAATGCACTGGCTGTTTATCGTAAGCTGAAAATACCAACAGTTTTGTCTTTTACAGCAAATGCAAAAAATTATACATCTTTTCCCGCTGTAGCAAAATTTGCAAGAAAAAATAAAGTAAATAAGTTGTGGACAGACCGTTATCTGCCGAGTTCTTCTCAAGATCCGTTGAAACTGAATGCTGAACAAACTCAAGAATATTTTAAAATTCTTGCTAAGGAGCAAAAAAGAAATAAACTGCGTTTTACAAAAACAGTGATTTCAGCACATCGGGCGTTACAGTTTTTGGTATCGGGAGGAGTTGCTTATCATTGTACTGCAGGTAAGAGTCTGCTTGCTATTATGCCAACGGGTGAACTGTACCCTTGTAGGCGTCTTCCAATTCCTATCGGAAATATTCTCGATGACGAGCTCTTGGATGTATATGCCAATAACAAAACTTTAATAGAACTTAGGAAGGTAGACGAGAACCAAGATGAAGCATGTGCTTCGTGCTATTACAAAACTTCTTGTCAAGGTGGCCTAAAGTGCCTTTCTTACATTGAGAAAGAAAATTTCCACGCGAAAGACCCTGGATGCTGGTTTTGAATTAGCCACCGCACAATGCGGTTTGTTTAATCAAGTTACAGGGAGAATTACCTCCGAACTATCCTAACGATTCCATTAAGTTTTGTTGAGTTTTTTGGTAGTGAAGGATTGTTAGAGTTTGTTTCACTTTGTAAACTATTCCTAAAAAAATCAAGCAGAAGTTTGTACAACAGTGCGATAGTAAAGTTTATGGCAAAAAAGAAGGCACAACAGAGTTATGCCTTCTGTACCCGATTTAGTTTAATCTATTGATATATATGGTTGCTAACACGATAGCCAGGTTTGTCTTCGTACCAATCTTTAAATAATTGACCGTTGCTTTCAGCCCAATCTTTAAATTTCAGATATGCTGAGTTGATGTCTGTTTTTTCGATTGGGTATTCGAATCCGGCAGGCAGATGTAGTGCCCAAGGCATATGGTTTTCTGTTCGGTAGTAGCGATCTGTGCTAGGATCGCTTGTATCGTTACCCGTTCCAAACAAACTGATATCAGCTAGTGCAGAGTTGGCCAAATCTGGCAGGTGAATCTCGTAGCTGCGGTCTTGGTTGCGGATCAGGAACGGATTAAATGGCAATTCGCCCAATGTGCTAGAAGCAAGAGGTTCTGTGAATGTTACACGGATTGTGTTCGTTGATTTAGGATCGAAATGCGGTTCATCGGGATAAGTGT
The DNA here is from genome assembly GCA_965230435.1 of Bacteroidales bacterium. Classification (GTDB taxonomy): domain Bacteria; phylum Bacteroidota; class Bacteroidia; order Bacteroidales; family JBDKHP01; genus JBDKHP01. The sequence goes on along the minus strand of CBDDLB010000004.1, from coordinate 737,177 downwards.
TCACAAAGCGGTGTCCACTACCAGGGTGCGGTAGAATGTGAAACGCATTCTCAAAAATCATAATCACTGCATTGGTTTGTCCTATTTCTGTTCCATTGGCTGCAACCTGCGCATAAGCACCGGAAAGGTGTTGGCCGCTTACGGACTGAATAAGGCTAGGGGCGATATCTAACGAAACAGCAAGGCCATTATGGAAACCAGCACCGATTGCCCGTACTTCGAAGTCCATTTCTAGTTCTGCAACCAGATTGTTGGCATTGCTGATTAGGTTGTATGTGTAATCTGTCACTAAATCGTTGAAATCGAAATCCCCTTTGTTTGGCCATAGGTCTTCCCAAACCAAAGTTCCGTCTGTAATGTTGTTGAATGCTTTATTCGGATCATCTGGATAATCATCGTGAGTATCCGGTACTCCATCACCATCTTGATCTGGTTCTACTCCGTTGGGGCATGTTAGGAAATTTCCAGTCATGGTTCCATCTACAAAGTTTTCGTTAATGGAGCTTAAAGCATCGTTTATGGCACTAAGAGAATACTGCGAAACTCCGCCTCCAAACGCAACATTTGCTTCAGCCAGAAGTTCATAAACAGTCCAGCCCTGAAATGTGCCGCTGGCAATTTCCAAATCTCCCAATGCAGTTGAGGAAGCTCCAAAATTAGGGTCGGCTTCGTCGAAATGTACAGAAAGAGTTAGGGCTACTATTTGACCAGCCAATACACTGACTTTACCTTTAGGGTTTGTTAGGCTGGAGGTAAGAGTTGCAGGTTTGCCCCCTTGCGGTAGAAATGCTTCTACGGCTGCAGAATTGCTCAGGTGTAGCGTGTGTACTGAACCAACAGTTAGGCCATTCGGAAACGCATTGCCGAAGTTGGCATCGCGGTATGTTCCTGGGTTGTTGCCTTTTGCCGATGTACCCCATCCGCCCTGAGTCTGAGTTCTGAACTGTCCTGCTTCGATGTTACAACCCGTTCCATTCTTTTTGCTCGTAGCTTTTGTGGAGAATGCGGAAGCTTTGGCTGCAATGTTTTCTTGTCCGTTCAGTTTTATTATAACCGGCTCGTAGAAACCGTGCGTTTGTGGAACTACAACCAGCTGCTCCACTTGAGTAGCAAGATTGACTGTTGCCAACAAATAGCCCATTTCGTTTGTAATACCTTTGTAAATAGGCCTGTTGCTTTTGTTATGAAACACTTCAACGTATACATTCCCAACAAGTTCACCATTGGTACGTTTCGTGGTTAGTTCTACGTTTACGGTTGATTTTGTTGAAAAATCGAAATCTGAACTTACCTGTAGGTCGTTCATTGTGTATTCTACAATCTGTTCTCCTTCGTTGACTTCTATCTCTTTGTTCACAATTTCAGCTTCAGTACATGATGTAAACAGAAAGATTCCAGCGAACATGAACAGTGCAAGATTCTTCAATTTTATTTGAGTGTTTTTCATTTCTAAATCTTATTGGTTAGTGGGGTTATAAATTCCTTAAAAAGGAATTGGCTCAAAGAGCCAGACTAGAAAGGTTTTTATTGAGATATTTTCTAATAATTAGTTCAATATTAATACGATAGTTTTAGACTTTTGATCGTGACATTTGGTGTCTAATTTGTTTGTTATTTTAATATCTAATGTAAGGTTTTGTTTGTTAGGGCATTGTGATTTAGTTGTTTTTAGTGCTGTAGTAGTTTTGCGTGGTTTTATGGTTAAAAGGATAATGGCTGTTAGCCTAAAGCAAAAAGAAACTTTTTGGACAATGTTAATCTTTAGCTGCATTCTGTTTTTCTTCAATGTGGAATTCTCTAAAAAGTTTCATTTTCGAACAATGAATAAGTTCTCTGATTTTGATGTTTTTTTCTATTTTCGGCTTTCGAAAAAATGAAACTTCTCTCTGAAATTCTACTTAGAAGAAGGTCTACTTTACTACAAGGTGTTTTTATGCGATATCTGCCAGCGATTTATTTTTTGCTTTGATAAGTAGGTTGTTGTATTTATTTCAATTTCTAACGGATATAATATGTTTTTAATGAACAGGTGGTATTTTACTTTATTGTTTTTGCTGTTTTTCTCATCATCGTTTTATGCTCAGAGGGATTTTAGAGTTGGCTATATTGTTACCAATGAAAAAGATACCGTATATGGGAAAATAGATTATCGGAAAGATCTGTTGATGAGTACGAACTGTAGGTTTAGAGTGGGAGAGGGGGATGTAAGGGATTATTCTCCAAATGATATTTCGGCTTTTCGTTTTGTTAGTGGCAAATTTTATGTAGCTAAGGAGGTTGATGGAAGGAAGAGGTTTTTGGAGTATCTGATTGAAGGTAAAATAAGTATTTATTATCTAAGGGGAAGTACTGGGGATCATTATTTCATTGAAAAAGATGGTGAGGATTTACAGGAAATTTCATACGAGGAAGGAATACGGGATATTGATGGCAGAACGGTTTTTTATCAATCGAAGAGGCATGTTGGAATATTGAACTACTATATACTTGATGTCCCTAACCTGAAGCCAAAAGTAAATGGAATGAGAAGGCCGGAACGCAAGAACTTGATTAAGCTGGCGGAGAGTTATCACAACGCTGTTTGCGAGGGGGAGAAGTGTGTTATTTATGCTAAAAACGACCCTCTACTGCATGTAAACATAGAAGCTGTTAGTGGTGTGATACGTTACGGATACAAGAGTGTAAAGGATCGGTATTATTGGCAAAATGGTGTGATTGTTCATTTCTTGGCTTCAAGAACAAACGAGAAGATTTTTCTAAAAGCAGGGGTGTTATATTCTCAGCCAGAGGATAGTGAAACCAGTGAGAGTTTAGGTCACTTGTACATTCCAGTTCATATCGGATATTTGGCTCCTCATACTTACAAAGTTAGACCGTCGGTTTCCCTCAGTTTGCTTAGTCCTTCGTATCTGCTGGTTTGCTGTTTAAGTTGAATTCTAGAATTGATGTTGGTATACAGAGTTATGTTAGCTTTAGTTACGATATTATTCCTTGGGTGCCTGAAGAGCTAAATAGTTATTCTTTGTTGGGGAGCTTTTTTGTTAAGCTTTGAGCTGTGCTTCATTTTTTTGTAATGAATAGGATATATCTTTATAGAGGTGTTTACTTAGAAACAATTATATTTGCATGAAATAAAAACAATTATGCAAGAATTTCACGGAGAAGATCTCATAAAGTTCATAGAACGTTTTCCAGACGACAATAGCTGCTATCTTTATCTGTCTGAAATCAAGTGGACTAACGGTTATAAATGTAAAAAGTGCGGTCATACACACTACAGTAGCGGAAAAAAACATGAACGTACCTGTACCCTTTGTAAACACAGGGAAAGTACAACGGCAGGCACTCTTTTCCACAAGTTGAAATTCGGCATCCGCAAAGCTTTCCTGATCTGTTTTGAGCTCAGTGCCACGACCAAAGGGATGTCCTCCTCCCAGCTTTCGGAACGTTACGGCATCTCAAGGAAAACAGCCTGGGCATTCAGCCATAAAGTCAGGCTGGCAATGGAGAGTCAAGGAGATCAGCCGGTTGAAGGGACAGTCCATGTGGACGAGTTTGTTTTCGGTGGCAAAGAGAACGGCAAACAGGGGCGCAGTTATGATACAAAAAAGAAAAAAGTGGTCTGTGCCGTGGAACTTGATGACAAACAGCAGATTAAAAGGGTGTATTCACAGAAGATCGAAGATTTTTCTTCCAAATCTCTGCGGGGGATTTTTGAAAAACATATCAGCAGGCAGGCCCAGGTGGTCACTGATGAGTGGAGGGGCTACAGACCGGTCGCTAAAGATTATAATATTGAGCAGATACCCAGTAGGAAAGGGAAGAATTTCATGCAGCTGCACAATGTGATACATCAGATCAAAAGCTGGATCAGGACGAATTTTTCCTGGATCGCACCAAAACACACCGATAAATATTTAGCTGAATATTCTTTTAGGATCAACAGATCTATTTTCAAGGGCTCTATATTTCATAAGCTCATTGAACGTATGACAAATAGACCTCCTGTGAAATTTATTGACATAGTGGATTGTACTTAAATAAACACCTCTATATCTTTATTTGAGTTTTTTGATAATGAATGTTGGTTGTGCATCGCTTCCTTACGATTCTTTGGAGATTCCTAAAACAAGGGTTAACGAAAGTCTTGATATGTTTAATGGAAGGTATGAGGTTGGATTTGATGACGAAAATTACGGACAAATTAGCGAGAACATCGTGTTGATAAATCCAAGGTTTGGATATCGTCAAGAGCTGGATTTATCAAGAAAACATAATTTAGACGTAGAAGTTATTGGTGACAAGGCTGTTGTTTTGACTTTTGTTGAGAATCTTGAGCCGTTGGTGACAGATACAATTCCCATTACACTAGTTGAGGGCAATTATATTTACCTGAAAAAGAACTTTAAGCGTCATAATCTTCCTTTCATTTGTGGTGGATATGAGTATTTGAGTTCTAGGCTTGCAATCGATAATACCGGGAATTTAATAATTGATTCTGTCGGGTATGGAGTTGGAAGCTTTATGTTTCTTATTTGGTCTGGAACACCTACGTACCGTACAACTTATACCTATAGAAGAGAGAATCGAGGAGAGAATTAAAGCAATGCCAGTCAAAAGACCAGCATTGCCAAGAATGAAAGGAAAGATATAGTATGGGATTCTCTTAATTATGAATTATTAATTCGTAATTATTAATTGGGCAGAGCATTAGAAAATGCGACTGTTCATTACCCCCAACAAAAAACTCAATTACCAACAATCTAACTAAATTTCACTATACCATAGCGAGACCATATAGTAATCAAGTCCCCCTTCAGGGGGAAATAGGGGGCAAAATCCTAGTCACCAACTACTTAAGAAACTCAACAACCTTACCAGCCACCTGATCAGGAGTAAATCCAAACTTCTCATCAAGCACACCAGCAGGAGCAGAGTAACCAAAATGGTCGAGGCCAAGAACTAATCCATCACGAACTAATCCCTGAAGTGTAACCGGCAATCCAGCAGTAAGACCAACCTTAGAAACACCATCAGGTAGAACAGCAGCTTGGTAATCTGCATCTTGCAAACGGAACTGACCTTCCGAGATGAAAGCAGAAACCTGAGCTTTAATTCCTTTTTCTTCCAATAGATCAGCAGCCTGATACATAGTAGCCACTTCAGAACCGTTAGCCACAAGAACCACATCAGGGTTTTCAGCTTTACGTACAACGTAACCACCTTTTACAGCCTGAGCCGCCTCGGCAACACGAGTAGTTTCAACAGCAGGAAGGCTCATGATGTTCTGGCGCGAAAGAATCAACGCAGAAGGGGTTTCTGTATTTTCAAGAGCCATACGCCAAGCAGCAGTAGTTTCGGCAGCATCGCAAGGACGCATTACCAGTGTCGATGGTTTGCCTGAGTGGTTTTTAAGCTGCTCCATCAAACGGATCTGAGCTTCTTGTTCGATTGGCTGGTGAGTAGGGCCATCTTCGCCAACGCGGAAAGCATCGTGTGTCCAGATGAAAACAACAGGAAGCTCCATTAGGGCAGAAAGGCGAAGAGCAGGCTTCATGTAATCGGAGAACACGAAGAATGTACCCACAGCAGGAATTACACCGCCATGAAGTGCCATACCGTTAGCAAGTGCAGCCATTGTAAACTCAGCAACACCAGCCTGAAGGAACTGACCAGAGAAATCATCGCGTGTGAATGCTTTTGTTTTCTTCAAGAAACCGTCAGTCTTGTCACTGTTGGCAAGGTCGGCAGAAGCAACGATCATGTTCTCGACGTGGTCGGCAAGGTGAGCCAAAACAGCAGATGAAGCAGCACGTGTTGCCACGCCTTCTTTTTGCTCAATTTTGTCCCACTCCATTTGAGGAAGTTTGCCCGAGATGAAGTTTTCTAGTTTAGCAGCTGCTTCTTTGTTGTTTGCTGCCCATTCAGCTTCTGCTGATTGTATTTTTTCAACCTCTTCAGCTTTTCTTTTCAATACAGTTGCGTAGAAATCTGCAACCTCTGGGAAAATCTGGAATGGATTTTCTGAGCTGCCACCAAGGTTTTCAACAGTTTTTTCGAACGATGCACCAGCTTTCGACAATGGCTGTCCGTGCGTGCTCACTTGCGATTCGAAGCTTTCGCCTTCGGCAGTGCAAGCACCTTTGCCCATTATCGTATTGCCGATAATAATTGTTGGCTTTTCAGTTTCGCTTTTCGAGTCAGTTAAAGCCTTGCGGATAGATTCGTGACAGTTACCGTCAATTTCGATTACATTCCATCCCCAAGCTTCGTATTTTTTAGCAACGTCTTCAGAAGTTACGTCTTTTACTTTTGTAGAAAGCTGAATCTGGTTAGCATCGTAGAACATTACGAAGTTGTTCAAGCCTAAGTGACCAGCAATACGTCCAGCTCCCTGTGAGATTTCTTCCTGAATACCACCATCAGAAATAAACGCGTAGATCGTCTGATCCATCCAGTTGCCAAATCTAGAAGCTAAGAACTTAGCAGCAATTGCAGCACCGATACCCATTACGTGTCCCTGACCAAGTGGGCCTGAAGTGTTTTCGATACCACGTGCAAAATCTTTCTCTGGGTGTCCCGGAGTTGGGCTTCCCCACTGACGGAAATTCGATAGTTCGTCCATCGAGAATTTACCGATCATAGACAACTGCGCATAAAGCATTGGCGACATGTGCCCTGGATCTAGAAAGAAGCGGTCGCGAAGAAACCATTCGCTGTTCGAAGGATCGAAGCGAAGGAATTCAGAAAATAAAATATGGATAAAATCTGCGCCACCCATTGCTCCACCTGGGTGTCCCGATTTTGCTTTTTCTACCATTGCTGCCGACAAAACGCGGATATTGTCGGCTGCGCGCTGGCTGATGCTGATATCTGTGGCAATACTCATTTTGAATCGTTTTATAGCTATGGTAAATTGGCTTATTGGTCATTAGTCATTGGTTGTGAATAACTACTGACAGGATATGAAGGCCATTTTACCATAGAAAAATAAGTTTATTTAGTTTTCTAAAATTGTCGAGAAAAGGCTTTGCTTAAGTTTAATATTGGTCGAATATTTTTCGATAGTGTTATTATATGTAATGCTTGTTCGAAATGCCCCCTATTTCCCCCTAAAGGGGGACTTGATTACTGAATAGTTCCGAAAGATGTATCGATCAGTACGGTACTATTCCGAAATATTCACATTTGGGCCCTCTTTTAGGAGGGTGGTGGGAGGCCTTTGAAAAAAAGTATTACATTATAATACTATCTGTTTTTTATATGAACACATAGTTATTACTGCTCGCATACGTAGCAAGCCCACGGGCTTTTAGCATTAGCATGGGGCAGCGCCCTATGTAAACGTTCATTCGAAAATACGCCCTGAAAGGGCATAGGCAGAACCACATTTTCTATCTGATGGCTTATGCCCTTTCAGGGCGTTTTCCCTTTGGGATTTTTTACACAGGGCATTGCCCTATGCTATTGCTGTAGCACCTTTGGCGCTAAGAAATTGGTAACCATCTTAGGTTCTGTATTTTGAAAATATCAGGATCAATATTAAAACAAAGCCTCAAAGAACATTCAGTAATTAAGCTCCCCTTCTGAGAGAGGGTGGGAGTGGTGTTTCCTGAAAAATATGGTATTATTAAACCACCCCTTAACCCCTCCTTTTTCCAAGGAGGGGAGTTGAGAAAAGTGTTACTTTTCTTTTATTACTGTATTTTAAAGAGAAGTCTATTGTAAATTTATGAGATACGAACTAAAAATCAGTAGGCACAAAAACTAACGCGTCAGCCAATTATTCAGTGGAGTTTATTTTCAAAGGTCTTCATGAGACCGCTCCGCTAAATTAATAATTCATAACTCATAATTTATAATTCAAAACCCTAGTTTACAAGAGCGTTAGCTTCAACATTCTTCTTGTGGTCAGCAAGGAACTGCTCCAAACCACGGTCTGTAAGTGGGTGCTTCAATAGTTGCTTGATTGGCTTAAGTGGACAAGTAGCAACATCAGCACCTAATTTAGCACAATCCAAGATGTGCATTGGGTGGCGGATAGAAGCAGCAAGCACTTCAGTCTGGTAGCCATAGTTACCGAAAATAGTAACGATTTCTTCGATAAGAGCGATACCATCTGTAGAAATGTCATCCAAACGACCCAAGAAAGGAGATACGTAAGAAGCACCAGCTTTGGCAGCCAAAAGAGCCTGTCCAGCAGAGAAAATCAACGTGCAGTTAGTACGGATTCCTTTTCCAGAAAGGTATTTGATAGCTTTCACGCCGTCTTCGATCATAGGAATCTTAACAACGATTTTTGGGCTGATTTTCACCAACTCTTCAGCCTCAGCAATCATTCCTTTAAAATCTGTAGAGATAACCTCTGCACTTACATTGTCTTCAACAATATCGCAGATAGCTTTGTAGTGAGTTTTTACGTTTTCGTCGCCAGCCACACCAACTTTAGCCATTAAAGAAGGGTTAGTAGTAACGCCATCTAGTACTCCTAGAGCGTGTGCTTCGCGAATTTCATCAAGGTTTGCCGAATCGATAAAAAACTTCATGATAGGTTTGTTTTAATAGTTTACAATTTTTTCCGTTGTGTTTGTGTGTTCAGTCTCTATGTTGTTTTCAGATGTAGTGTCTTTTTTCCAAAGGCCTTCCATTTCCTCAAGTGTTTTTCCTTTGGTTTCTGGAATGTATCTCCATACGAATAATGCAGCCAGAACTCCCATTGCACCATAAATCCAGTATGCAAATCCGTGGTGGAAATTATCTGTAAGCCATTTGTTGTCGTTCATCATTGGGAATGTCCACGATACCATTAGGTTGGCTAACCATTGTGCAGCAACAGCGATAGATAAAGCTCCTTTTATACTGTTAGGGAAAATTTCAGAAAGAAGTACCCAAGCTACAGGTCCCCACGACATTGCGAACGAGGCGGTGTAGGTAAGCATAAAGATTAGTGATACGATTCCGATTTGCTGCATATAGAATGTCATCCCCAGAGCAAGCATACTCACAGCCATACCCAGCGCACCGATAATCATAAGAGGCTTACGTCCCATTTTATCTACTGTGAAAATGGCCAATATCGTGAAGGCTAAGTTTACAGCCCCAACAACGATAGTCATTAGGAGCGAAGCATCGGTTTTGCTTCCCATGTTGCGGAAAATCTCAGGAGCATAGTACAACACAGCATTGATACCTACAAACTGCTGGAAAACCGAAATTAGTACGCCAATAACAATCACAAGACCACCAAAGCTAAGCCATCCTGCATTTTTATCAACAAGACTGTTGCGGATGTCTTTCATAAGTTCGTTGGCGCGTGCTACTCCGTTAATGCGTTCAAGAACAGATTGAGCGTCTTGCTCTTTGCCAGCAAGAACCAAGAAACGTGGACTTTCTGGTACAATAAAAAGTGCAAGTAAGAATATAGTAGCAGGTATAGCTTCCGAAGCAAACATCCATCGCCAGCCGATTGTACCGATCCAAGCATCTGTTTGTCCTTGAGCAATGAAAAAGTTTACGAAATAAACCACAAGCATACCGAATACGATAGCGAACTGGTTCCAAGAAACCAATTTACCACGAATTTCAGAAGGTGCTATTTCTGCGATATACATTGGCGAAAGCATCGAGGCTATTCCAACGCCTATACCACCAACAATTCTAAAAATAATGAAAGAAACTACGATCTCCTGCCCAAAAATATTAAGTGTATCTGGCAGTGCAGAACCAAGAGCAGAGATAAGGAAAAGAAGAGCAGCTAAGATAAGCCCTCTTTTTCGTCCCATAGTCTGGCTGAGGTAACCAGCTATTGAACCTCCGATGATACACCCTACCAGCGCACTTGAGATAATAAATCCGTTGATAGCGTTTATCATTCCTTCGCTTAGAGTAGAAGGTTGAGAAAGAAACTGCGTATATAGAGCAACTCCTGCAACAGCAGCAATAATTCCTGCAACGGCGCCTCCTTTTGCTTTTCCGAAAAGTTTAAATGAAAAACGGGTCACTAGTCCCAATACAACCAAAAAACTAATACTAACAATCCACTTGTAACTGATCATTACTCCACGGGCCACTTCTGCATTGGCACTTAGTGGATCTACGAAGAAATTTTTGAGGGCTGCAACAGTGCCTGAAATAACGGCCGTGTCGTAACCAAAGAGTAATCCGCCCAGTGTCGCCACAAGGGTTATGACCATCACATAGGCTTTTGAAGACTGATTCATAAAACAATATATTTTATAGGGTTATAGTTGTGTTCAGAAATCTTTTCATATATTTGAGTATAGTCTTATAGTCCTCTTGACTACAAGATTAGTGTTTATTTTGAATATTTGCAACTAAATCAAGAACTTTGTAGAAAATGTTTGTAGAGTTAATGAAGTACAATAACCAGTTCTCAAAAGAACAAATACAGGCCCTGTCTATAGACTGTATTATCTTTGGTTTTCAGGATTCTAAGCTGCACATTCTGCTAGTAGAACACGCCGAGGGTATCAGCAAAGGCAAATGGGGCCTTCCTGGTGGTTGGATCCAATACGACGAAAGTTTGGATGCTGCTGCGTATAGGCTGCTAACGGATCTGACAGGTATCAAGAATATCTATCTAGAACAACTGAAAGCATTCGGCAATCCAAACCGTTTTCCCGATAAACGTGTAATTACTGTTGCATACAATGCTTTGGTAAAAGAGGATCGTCATGAACTGCTTCCGGGTTTCACAGCTTCCGACGCCCGATGGTTCGACATAAAAGATACCCCGGGACTGATATACGATCATCAGGAAATACTGGACTTTAGCTTTGCGCACCTTCAGCACAAAGTGAAACACGAGCCTATCGGGTTCAATTTGCTACCCGAGCGTTTTACGCTGTTGCAACTACAGTCTCTTTATGAAGCAATTTTGCAGATAAAGCTCGACAAGCCAAATTTCCGACGCAAGATTCTTAAGATGAAACTACTTGTCGATACAGGAGAGAAACAGCAGAACGTATCGCACCGTGCTGCCAACCTTTACCGTTTCGACGAGAAAGTGTATCAGAAACTAAAGCGTGGTGGTTTTAGCTTTGAGGTCTGAAAAGTAGGTATTAGAGAGTAATGTAGGGAAAGTAATCTTATGAACAAATCTTTAACATTAGATTGCTTTTTTGCGAAGTTCATGTACGCTATTGTGTTTTTATGAGCTTAATGTCCGTTGTTTTGTTTAGCTGAAATTACGTTTCAGCCAGTTATCTTATTTTCTATTTTTAGAATAAGATTTAGTAGTTATTTTATTGATTAATAAAGGCTTGGGTTTTAGTGTCTAAAATATAGTGACAAGCAATCACTAACCATAACGCATTGAATAGTGGGGGCAGGGTAGGATGTTTTTGTTCAGTTGGTCGACTTTTTCTGATTTTTAAATTACTGGAAGAATTAATAATGTAAGAATTAGTCCATCGTATGATGCGTAGTTCTGTTCAATAGTTTCTGAATTTTTAAATTTCCACTGAATAAAAAAATGACTGATGATCAATGGCCAACAGTCAGTTTTTCTTTAAATTTCACAAAACGGTTTGTTGATACTTCAGCTCTCTTAATCATAGTTTGTGAAGTTTTTCTTGTCTTCTTCATCTAGAGTTAAATTAATTCTTGGAGATGCTTTCTTCGTTTCGGGAGTTTGTGTTTTTGGGGAGAAAAGGTTATTGTTTGAATCGTCTTCTGCTTTTTTATTTTTCAGATCTCTGATTGAAGCCAGTATTTGCTCCATTTCCAGTTCCAATTCATTGATTTTCTCGTCTACATCTTCAGTTTTTTCAGTTTTAAAAAATGAAATAGCGTCTTTAAGTAAATTTGCTTGTGATGCAAGTTCTTCGCTCCCCGTTGCTAATTCTTCTGCGGTAGATGTATTTTGAACGGTCACAGAATTCAATTCGCTTATAGCAAGCTGTATTTGTTGCATTCCCGATTTTTGTTCGCTACTGGCATTCGATATTTCATTAATGATAAGGGCTGTTTTCTCAACTCTAGGAGCGGCTGTGGTCAGAGTTTCTTTGGATTGACGTACTATTTCTAAATTTTCTTCGGCCAAGAGAATAATTTCGTTGGCGGAATGGGTGCTTTCTTCTGCCAATTTACGTACTTCGGAAGCGACGGCTGAAAAGCCTTTTCCTGTTTGTCCAGAACGTGCAGCTTCAATAGAAGCATTAACAGCAAGCATGCTTGTTTTTTCTGCTATTTTGCTAATAATTTGAATTTTGTTTGTTATTTTCTCTACTGCTAGTAAAGATTTCTCCGATGCTCTCATGCCTTCCTGTATACCCTCTGCTGCTGTTTGGGCAGTCTTCTGTGCTTTTGTTGTATTGTTGGCATTGCTCGATATTGAGGATAGGATTTCTTCGATAGAGGCCTGAATTTCTTCTGTCGATGCTGCTTGCATGCCGGCACCGTGTGAGATATTTTGGGCACTGCTCGATATTTCCATACTGCCTAAAGCAACAGCATCGGATCCTGTGCTTATGGAGCGAATAACACCATTAAGTTTTTCGATCATATTATCGATGGCAGTATTCAGATCTCCTTGTTTGTTAGATTGTTGAGTAGCCAACCTTGCTTCATAGAGTTGGCCTTGAGATACGAACTCTGTTATTTTAACACTTTGTTGTAATTGGTTTAGCATAGTTGATAATTCAGAAGCTATCACCCCGATTTCATCTTTCTTCTTTAGTGTTTTTGGATCGAATGTAACACCGTAGTTTCCTTCGGAAAGTTGTCTGACAATCTCTGTTAAATACCTCAAAGGCTTACTAACGTGCCAATTGAACCATTTTAAAAATAGGATAATAGCTAATAGAGTAACAGGGGTTGTCCAGAATGTATGCCAAGTTCCAAACTTATTTATTACGTTCATTAGTAGTACAACTACCGTTATCATTAAAACTAAAATAACAAAGTTGAAGAAAGCGATCGTTTTTTTATAGATAAATTTCCCAATAAAAAGAAAAGCTATTGTAATTGCAATCGTGTTAATGAAATCCAATGCAAATTGCTCCATAGTTCATTTTTGTTTTAATATTTAGTAATTCTTAGTTTTCCTGATAGCTACGTTGTGTTTTTTTTTGATTTGTATATCAGTGGTTTATAGGCTTAATGGGTTCCCCTAATTATGGTTGGCTACTTATATATTATAAAGTTTAGTGTTCATAATATTCAGATTGAACATGTTCTCAATTTACTTTCATCTTATTGATTGTCTTGAAAATGCTCTCCTTTTTGCTTCTTTTAATGAGTGTTTTTACGTGAATGGTTTAATGCAAGAATGATGAATGTTTAAAATTATTCGTATAAATCTACTTCATTTCAAGATAGGAAACAATAGTTGTATAATGTATGTTAACTTATCTGTACTATATAATTAAGGGTGTTAAGTTACCAATATAATAAATGAATGATATTTTATTCCTGTAGAGCCAAGCTCGAAAGTGTATCAGTACGATTCTCCTTCCCTTTATTAAAGTCGGATTGCCAAAATCATGTATTGTTTTGCCGAAATGACGCCTGTCAAAATGTAGTTATATCAGGGACTTAGTAATATTTTTGAACTCTAATTTTAAAGTCAGCCAAGTTTAATCATCAGACTGGATTATGATGTTTCTTAGCTTATTTTTTCCATTTCACTTATTGAAGGTAAAGAGTGGAAATTATTGATAGAAGCCTTTGTTTTCCATTTTGAGGCATGCTGCCCATAACGTGGTACAGATCGAATTCGAAGTGTTGTATATTATATTAATAATCAGTTGTCTATTGTAACTTAAACTGTACTTTAATAAGCGAACATGTTTATTCTTAAATGTGAATTTCGAGAATGAATATGCTGCAACTTTAGAAGAGTTAATAAATCTCATTTTTTTGAAGAAATAAGCGTATGGTAAGCTTTATTAAGTGCTGTATTGGTTGAATAAACTACTAATTCTCTAATTTTAATCTGTATGAAAACGACTGTTCGGTTTGTTGCTATGTTTTTAGTTTTGATCACTGCGTGTAATCGAGATGATGAAGATTTTTTGACGGAAGAAAGCGCAAATTCGTTAACACCTCTAACGCCTTATGAAATTAATGCCCAAATACACAGTGCAATTGCTGAGTCGGGTAGTTTTGACTGGAAGGATGCTAGCGACCATCTTTTGTGGAGTGCAATTGTGCATGGTCAGGGGCTTGTTTCTGTAGGGTATGGAACAACTTCTTTTTCTGAAGAGAATACCAAGAAACGTTCTAATTTGCAGGATTATATTGTGAATTTGGTAAGGGAATCGGAGCAGATTTATTCTAAGAAAAAGAAAAAAGATTTACGTCATTACAGTCACGAAGCAGTTAACGTGTTAGATGTAACGGCTTGGAGTCTGGAAACTGTTGTGGAATTGCGCAACGATAAAAATGTTCGTTATGTAGAGCCTATTGGCTACCGTTTTTTTGATTACGAGCCAGCTAAAAAAAGTGATTCAGGGTGTGATAAAGATTCACACTCAATTCATCCGAGCGACTATAGACTTATTCCTCCCAATTGTTATGTTTCATGGGTAAGTGATTATCATAAAGTTCCACAGGCATGGGATTATGCTACAGGTGCTGGTGTTGGTGTTGGGGTGATTGATACTGGGCTTTCTCCAGAACAATATTTATTGAATGATGGCATTAACGATGGAGCTTCGGAAGGACGGTATGTCCGTAAATATGGGACGTATGTAAATTCGTATTGGCCGTGGGCTACAGAAACGGATGGCCCTAACGATAAATGTGGACATGGGAACTCAATGGCTGCTAATTTAGCTAGCCCTAGAAATAATGATTATTTACCTGTTGGTGTAGCCTATAATTGTAACCTAATTTCTTACAGAGGTACATACGATGTAATCTTGAATGGTGGGCATGAACAAACAGGAGTGGCTAATGCCCTAATTGCCTTGGCTAAGCGCTCCGATGTGAAAATTATTACGATGTCTGTTGGGCATGTATTTTCTATCGGGAAAATATCGGATGCGATTAAATATGCCTATTCTAAAGGGAAGCTGATATTTGCAGCAGGTGGAACATCTTCTTCGTACACCAGTTTTGCAGGTGTGATTTTTCCTGCTTGGATGAATGAAGTAATAGCGGTAACTGGTGTAAGAGATACAAATACTTATACAGCATGTGATGTTTGCCACGAAGGAAAACAAATAGAATTTACGGTTGTAGTTCAGCGAGCTTCTAATTTGAGGAGGAAGATTCCTATTCTGGGGTATCGCACTGGAGATGTAAGGTACGAAGGAGCTTCGTCTTGTGCTACATCTTTTACTGCAGGTGTTGCTGCTTTGGTATGGTCGCGCTATCCATCGTGGACACGCGGTCAGGTGTATAAAAGATTAAAAGAGTCTGCTGATCTGTATCCGAACAGACACAGTCAGTTTGGTTATGGTAATATTAATGCCTTGAAGGCGGTTCGTTAATTGAGTTGATTTTTAGTTGAACTTGCTCCAAAACGGAGCAAGTTTTTTATTCTTGATTTTTACTGTCTAACCTTTAGTTTAAGGGCAAGGTATCAGGTGCTTTGAAATTGCTACCTTCTGCATAGCCGCTCTATCTGCCGCCACTGTTTAACTACTGTGTATATTGATTAACACCAGTTTGGCTAGAATTTTTATCGTGGTCAGTTAGCGATGTTTTAAGTTGAATATCTTTGGTAAACAGGCAGATGTGAGGCCTTGTTTCAAGCTCAAATTTTACTATGTAGAAGTCTAGTCAGTAGCAAAATTCATAGGCATTATCAAAAGATCATATACCCTGGATGTGATATACACAGAACTTCACTTTTTGAATTCATAAAGAATCCTATCGTCAGTGTTGGTGACATTTAGAAAAATCCAACCGTCTTCAATCTGTAATGTGCTTATATCGAAGGAAATATCTTTGGTGATAACAGCTTCGCACAGTTCCTCGTTTTTCAGGGAGAATACCAAATTCCGTTGTGGGGGATTCGATTCCATTACTACATCTGCATCTACCAATTTTACTATCCAAGAGTCGCCACTGCATCCGCTAGAGCTAAAGTTTATGTTTAGGCAATCTCCTTCGATTTCCATTGTGTTTATTGTCACATAGTCCTTTGGTGCTGTTTTGTAAAGTTCTGAATCTACTATTACTTGTCCGTCGCAATCGTGTTCCGTTTCGTCGTCTTTCTCGCATGAGATTGCTGTGAGTAGAAAAAGGAGTGCTAATGTGAATGCTCCTAATGTGCTTATATTTTGCTTTATGATAGATCTGAATCTGTGTTGCATAATTGATTCGTTTATGGTTTCGCTACTGTATTCTTAGTACTTGTATAGGAGCTTCGTGTCTGAGCCTTCAATATCTATATAAACGGGAGTTCCTTCTACCTGTAAATCTCTAATATCAAAAGAAATATCTTTAGTAATAACAGCATCGCACTCTTCGTCGTTTTTAAGAGAAAGGATCAGGTGCCGATAAGGAGGTATTGATTTTGATATTGCTCCAGAGTCGATCAGTTTTACATCCCATCTGTCGCCAGAACATCCACTGGAGGTGAAATTTATTTTCAGACTATCGCCTTCAATTTTCACAGAGTTGATTGTTAGCTGATCTTGAGGTGCAGTTTTGTATAGTTCTGGACTAATAATCACCTTGCGGTCGTTTTTAGGTTTGGTTTCGTCTTTTTCGCAGGCAAAGAAAATGAACGGAAATGCCACGATTAGAAATAAAGTAATCTGTTTCATAATTGTATCTCTTGTTGTATAATTTCTATACGTTTAGCGCTTTGTTTTCCCTACTTTAGTGCTTTGGATTTTATTTTAGGTGGTAATGGGTTGTCCCAACGAACAAACACCAAACTCTCAACAACCAACAAAAACTAAATGTGATGGATCAAAAAGCAAAAAACTTCATTTACAGTATTGTAGTTCCAACGATTCTAGCCATCACAATGTTTGTTGTTTCGTTTTATGTTATTCTGATCCCGATGTTCGAGCAGAGTATGATGGACAGAAAAAAAGAAACCATCCACGAACTTACGAACGCAGCTTGGAGTGTACTGGTTGAATACAATGAAGCCCACAAAAAAGGAACACTTAACTTAGAAGAGGCAAAACAACGGGCAGCCGAACATGTCGGAAAAATGCGCTATGGGGAAGAGCAAAAAGATTATTTCTGGATAATTTCTTCCCATCCGAAAATGATAATGCACCCATACCGTCCCGATCTGAACGGAACCGATCTGGGAAATTACACCGATAACCACGAAAACCGCCTGTTTGCCGATGCTGCCCAGCTGGTAAAAACACAGGGCGAAGGCATGATTCAATATTATTGGCAGTGGAAAGACGATGCATCGAAAGTAGTCCCGAAGTTATCGTACGTAAAAGGTTTCGAAGAGTGGGACTGGATCGTTGGAACAGGTATTTACATAGAAGATGTTCAACAGGAGATAAAGCAACTGAAAACAAATTTGCTGAAAATTTCGGCCATTATCACCTTGATTATTATCGTGATTTTGATTTATGTGTTGCGTCAAACCCGAAAGATTGAAAACGAAAGGCAAGAGGCGGAGCGGCAGTTGCGTATTTCCATGGCACGATACAAAAGTTTGGTAGATGCTTCCACTGAAGGGACATTAATGGTTGTAGACGGAAAAGTTGTTTTTTCGAACCTTCGCTTCATTACTCTTTTAAGAGATACAGATACGGTTGTTGTTGGAATGAATTTCTCAGAACTGTTCAAAATGGAGTGGACAGAGCTGAGCGATAAAATAAGTAATTCTAAAAAGACCTATACGCTCGAAACTGAACTTTTGCTAGCAAAATCAGGATTGCAGAACGTTGTGATTTCAACTACCCGAGTACAATATTCGGGGCAGACGGGGTACATTGTAATGGTGAAGAATGTCACGGAAAAAAGCCGCATGAGGCTCGATGCCCAGAAGCTGACCGAAGATGTTCAACTATCGCTACAGCTGATGAACCAGCCCGTGAAGCACTTAGTAAATCCAAACGTATTGTGCGAGCTGAACCGCACTGTAAAAGAAGCGGCTACCCTGATGAGCGATAAACAGACCGACCTGCTCTGTATAAGCAGCAATGGCGATATTATTGGGGTGATTACCGACAAGGATCTACGCAATAGAGTCTTGGCCAAAGGGAATTCGGAAGACAAACCTGTTGCTTCAATAATGACATCCCCTGTCATTGGCATCAATCAAGACGCTTTGCTGTTCGAGGCCATACTGAAATTTAAGCTGAATAATATCTCGCATTTACTCGTCGAGAATAATTACGGACAAACCGTAGGAAATATCAACCATTTGCAATGTCTGGAAATGCAGCGCAATTCGCTTGCGTATCTGATTCAGGAAATCAATCAGTGTACCGTAATCGAGGAGCTTAAGCGGATTTACAACCGCGTTCCGTTGCTCATTCAGGCCGTGTTCACCAGCACCGATAATATCAACAGCGTTTCGCGCATTATCACTTCCATTGCCGATGCCATTAGCAGGCGCATCATCGAACTCGTTTTAAGAGAAGTCGGCGAAGCCCCGTGCGAATTTGCCTTCATCGCAATGGGGAGCGAAGGTCGTGGCGAACAAACTCTGAGAACAGATCAGGACAACGCCCTTATTTTTGCCGAAGACACAGAGGCAAACAAAAACTACTTCCTTAACTTCTCGGAACTCATCAACGAATACCTCCACGCCATCGGGTATTCACGCTGCAAGGGCGACCTGATGGCAGGGAATCCCGAATGGTGCAATGCCATCGGAGTCTGGAAAGGATATTTCTCCGATTGGGTCAACAATCACGACTTGGCAAAAGTGCTGGACAGCTCCATATTCTTCGACCTGAGACTAATCTATGGCAATCAGCAACTTGTCGACGACCTGTGGAAACACATCTACGACGAGCTAAACGGGAACAGTGTGTTCTTCAACCTGCTGGCAAAAACAGTAACCCGCCAGCGACCTACTATCGGCAAGAAAAACGTGGACATTAAGCAATTTCTTGTGCCAATAATCGGCTACCTGCGCATCTATGCACTTCGGAATTCGGTCAACGAAACCAACAGTCTTTTGCGCTTAAAACAGCTCATAGCGCTCGATGTCATTTCTGAAATGAAAGCCGAGGAGATAGAAAAAATGTACAATTATCTGATGCACCTGCGCATCAAGTGGCAAGTGGAACTTATTCTGGACAACGACATTCCCGACAATAAAATAATACTGCGCCACTTAACGGCATTGGATCAGGAGACCCTAAAAAACATCATCCGCGAGGTAAGCAAATTACAGGACAACCTAAAAGCCGTGTTCAAAGTTTCCGAATAATCCCAAAACATTGATAGACTTGCTATTTTCAGCATCAAAAGGCAAGCCTATCAATAGAAGTATATCATTTCGGCTGCAATAATGAAGCTACAGCCTAAAAGACTGTGCTACATGTAGCGTAGCCTTTTAGGCTGCGGCTTAAATCATAATCAGACCTTTTTTTTAAAAGATTAGGAGCACGACACTCTGCTTTTTCAAAAGCACCGGTCGCGCCTTCCGCTACAAGTCCTCGCCCCGTGTGCGGTTCTGCATCAGCGTTGCGGTGTCTTCCTATCGTCAGCCCCGCAACGCTGTGCATCACACGCACCCGTGGCTGTGGGCTTTCCGCTACAGTCGCGGCTATTTTTAGAACGGTGGTGCTATCTACGCCGTTTGTTAGACCCGACGGGTGGGGTGTTCGGTTTGCCTCAAAAGTTGTCCTAGTTTTAGGAGAAAAATAAGGTTGGATGATGAGTTATTTCCGATTCTACTAAGGTTTGATTTCTGTCGATAAGGTTCTGTATATAAAAACCTTATTTGATCATTTCAACCTTAGTAGCAATTTCATTCAACAAAAAACAAAACCTTATTACCTTATTTTCAAACAATACCTTTTAATGATTCTGAACACCCCACGCATCGGATCTGGTTGTCAGGCGTAAGCCAATTCATAACTCATAACTCATAACTCATAATTCATAACTAATAATTTATAATTCCCTAATTCCCAAAAACACTACCGCTGCACCTCCAACCGAATACGAACCCGATCCAATCCCTCAAAATTATTATGCCCAGCATAGCCCGACCATCCACCTTTGTGGCTCATCCAAGGGGTGTATCCTACAGGAGAAGTATTCGGACTTCTGTGCTTATCGTAGCTTTGTATCCCGATACGAAGGTTTTTGATAAAGAAATCCTTCTTAGGCCGTGTTTGAAGCATCACCCTTACCACATCGAAATTCCAGTCGTTTGTGTCATTTGCCCAGGCAGACCATCCACCACCTTCGCTAGCCCAAGGAGTGTATCTTACTGTTCCGTATTGCGACGATGCTTGATGATCGGCAACCTGAATTGCCAAACGGAAATCCGTATCAATTAACTTCATCGGCATATTAGGATCTACAGTAAGCCCTACCTGTATCCAATCAGGATCGCCCAAATTACTATCGCCTACCCAGTGCGACCAAACATTGGCTAAGGCAGTAGAGTGTACTATGCCTGCGTTATGTCCAAGATTACGATCACCAAGTCTCAGTTGTATCCTGAAATCGCTTGAGTAATTCCCACAAGGCTTTCCATAAAGCACATCGCCATACTTCTGTTCGAAAATTGCATCAAAAGAAGGAGGTGCCTGTCCACAGTTCAGATTTCTGAGCTGATCGCGGTTCGCCTGCATATCGTTATAAGCCTCTTGGCGTTTGGCAGGGTCGGAAGCATTTTCGTAGACATAATGCAAGCGGTCGTAATGCAGTTCGTAAGCTTGCACCAATTTCAGGCACTCTTCCTTTTCTAACGATAGCTGATCAAACGCTTCATCTTCGATCAGTTCGCTGTACGGTTTCAGCTCCATTTCAATGGTAGTAGCCTTTTCTGGGTTGGCTTTTAGGTAAGCCTGTAACCGTTCGGTTTCGGAATTGGCATTCTCAATGGTATGTACCATTTTCGGAGCATAACCCGGAACACTAGAAAGCATATGTACACTTTCCTGAGCATGTTCCAGAAGCATTTTGTCTTCATCAGTGACATTGGTACTGGAACTTTTACCAAAAATGCCAAGAATACTGCTTTTGGCCTTTTGAGCAAAAGTAGCGCGACTCCATCGGTCTATTTTGCAGTAACTATAGTTATAAACAAACTGCAATTCACCGCCCACAGTACGGTCGCTCACATAGAAGTGGCCGTAGTTGTCCAAAAACTGAGCATACTTCTTCTGCTCCAACAGACGTTGTGCAGGGGGGATCAGTGTCGGCGAACCATCAGTATAAAAACGTTGGCTCTGCACCTTCACTTTTGCAATAACAGAAACCGACTCTTCATTGATCTTTACATAAGTTTCGAGCGTACGGGTAGTGGTGTGCGAACTTTTCACAATCCCCAAGAACTTCTTCTTCTTTCGGGTAACAGAGTATGTTCCCTTGGCATGCTCTTCGATCTCCTTCATGTTCTTGACCGAACTTACCAGCACACCAAGCGCAGGCTGAATATCCGTGCTTTCATACACAGAATTCGGATCAATAGCATTTCGGAAAGCGCGGTCTTCGCTAGGGTCGTAACCATAGCCAGCATAAAGCGGTTCTCCACCTACAATGATGGTTTTCTTTTCGCCGTTCGGCTCTTGTTGTGATTTTTCAAACTGCTTTTCTTTTTCGCAGGAAAATAAGATGGCAACTGTGCACAATAGTGCAACGATGCGGTTTGTTTTCATTTGTTTTTTTGAGTTGGAATTGAATGTGTTGTATTTGATTTATTTTGTTTTTGTAACGGTTCCCCCCTAAATCCCCCTAAAGTGGGATTTAGGGGGGATGTGCTATCAAACCCTACCGCAAAATCAAAGTACTCTGAAACTGCCGATCACCATGAATAACCCGAATAAAATAGCTACCACCTTTCAAGCCGTTCACCAGCGAAGAAACATCAACAGTACGCTGTCCAAGAGCAGCAGGCCGATCCGTAAGAGAATTCAGTAATTTGCCTTGAAGATTGTACAAATAAACCTGAGCAGGCTGTAGAGCAGAAGCACGATAAGATAACTTCAACTGATCGCCCGAAGCAGGATTAGGAAACACAGAAAAAGCATCATCCAGCACATCCTCACTTTCCAGCGCCGAGCGTTTAAGCGTACGGATACTAACATCAAGTGGAGTGGGGGAGTAGCCCCAGTTGCCCGACAGATCCCTAACAGCACTCTCAACCCTACCGGAACTAGTGCGGATGTCGTTGTATTTATCTTCGCTACCAGCCGTAATTGTCACACTGCTGCCGCTGCGGTACTTATACACCCCGATGTTATCAAATTCCGCTTCCGTAGAATTGGTTCGCAACGATATGTAATTGCCAGACCTAAGAGGGCTGCTGTCTCTCCACGAGGCGATGAGTTTGTTTCCGCAGAAAACCTCAATCAATCCCGAACTAGGGTCGTAAACAATTTTATAATTGGTCAAACCATTTGGCATATCGAAAGTGCGGGTAACCCTAGTGTACAAACTGTTGTTGATGGTTTCGTAAATGATCACCTGATCCGATCCACCATAAAACCAGACCAAGTAAGAATTGCCCCTCTGATCAAGATCAGGATCGCTGGCCATAATGTGCATACCAAATTTGCGCGTTCCAGAGCTATACAACGATCTGGCATCGAACTGGTACAAATAAGGCTGGCTACCGTTCTGCACCAGATAAGTACTCAGGTTAGTGTTCGAATTCGATGAACTGGTTTGGCGCAGAGTTCCCCACGATGTACTCCATTCGCCAGAGTTTTCGATGTATTGGGAATAAAGCACATCGCAATCGTCGTTAAAGAAACCGTTCCTACGGTTTGTGTACCACTGGTCGCCATATTTCTCCAACACACGATAAAAGCGCTGACCGATCCCTTTGTTATCATTATCAGAAAATGTCGCCCTAAAGTCTCCCGAGTGATACCCCCCCTGAGCACTCACCGAAGTAGTTGGAGCAGTAGTATCCCCACCAGTACTTCCTCCTCCGCCAGTGCAAGGACTCCCAAGATCGTTTTCCAGAGCCTTCAGATAAGCATCGGCAAAAATGTCGCGCCAACTATCACTAAGTAATTTCGGCTTGTCGTTTTCGTGGTCCACAAAGCCAATCTCGTTCAGCACCCCAGGCGCATTATTACCCGACAGCACTCCCAAATGATACCCCAGATAAGAATAATCCTCTGCCGATCTGCGGTCGCGCCACTCACCCATTTCCACCATTCTATCCTGTATTTCGCCCGAAAAATCGACATTGCTCTGCTTGGCCGCATTACTTCTTCTGCCCCAGAAAGTCTCCGTTCCGGTACCGCCACCGGCATTGCAGTGAATACTGATAAAACGGTCTGCCCCCCAACTGTTCGACATCGTTCTGCGCTGCGACAACGAAATCCAGCCATTGCGCGTACTGCGTGTCATGTGTGCAGTCCATCCGCTGCAACGGTTTTCTATTTTACTTTTCAGTTTCAGGCCTACAGCAAGAGCAGTTGCTATCTCAGTATCCGTTCTGCCGTCTGGGTTGCTGCCATCCGAAGCATATCCGTGGCCGGGATCAATCACAATAACTTGGGCATTACCCTCTACAACCATCAGCAGAGTGCAAGCCACCAAAACGATTATTTTGTTGTATATAGATTTCATGAGTTTGAATTTTGACTCTTTGTTTTAAGAATGGATTTAATTTGATTCTGAAGTTTACAGCAATAAAACATCAGTAACCTTATTCCCCTCTTCTCCGAGGAGGGGAGCTGAAAAGCTTTGCTTTTAGTTGAAGCTAAACAGTATAAGTCGCTTTCGGCAAACACCTCCACAGAGCTTATTTTTTCAGATCGAAATCAGCAACGAATATCCGCCCGGTCCTTTCATCAGAAAAAGCGATCCGCCTACCATCGGGCGACACGCTAGGCCACATCTCGATACTCTCCTGCGAATCCGTAAGCTGAGTTTTACGCCCGTTTACAGTTCGGATAGCAAACAGTTCCGAGGCCGAAACCGTATGTCCATCCTTGCTTCTATCCTCAAACGTCACAATGCCCGAACCATCAGGCAGCCAACCGCTAGCCAGCCCCATTCCCAACAATTTCCGCTCCTGCTTACCATCCACAGCATACAAATACATGTCGGCACCCCCGTGCACCACCACCCATTTCTTATCAGGCGAAAGAATCGGATGATAAAACTGCCCGTCCTCTTTCGTGATCACCCAAGGCGTTCCCGTTTCACCGTATTTGGCCTCAAGCCGCAGGGTTTTCGAATTGATGTAAACCATAAGTTCCGCCTCCGCACTTTTCTTCAGGGCAGCCACCTTTTTCTCCACCTTAGTCTCCAGATCGATGCTTTTCGCCACAGCCTGCGAAAAAGTGCCTCCAGGCTGCTTTTCCTTAAAGACCACACTCTTTCCGTCCGCCGACCATTTAGCACCATAGCCCACGCCCGCAGCAGCTTTCACTTCCTGTAGCTTTTCCGAGGCCACATCCACCACATACAGTGCATCGTTATTGTGGTTCGTGAACAACAGCCGCATACCATCGGGCGACCATTTCGGGGTGCTGTACTCTTCGCCTTGTGGCGTAACAGCACGCACATTCGATAAATACGATTGAGCCAGTACTGAAGAAATACCGGCAAAAGCAAGTGCAACAAGCAGACATGCTTTTTTAAGAAGAAGTAGGTTCATGGTGTTTTAATTGTTTGATTAATCAGTAAGTATTGAATCGTTAGTCATAAGTTTTTTTTTATTAGGAGCACGACCGCAGTGCTTTTCACCAACATCCACGTGCCTTCCGCTACAAGTCCTCGCCCCGTGTGCGGTTCTGCATCAGCGTTGCGGTGTCTTCCTATCGTCAGCCCCGCAACACTGTGCATCACACGCCCCCGTGGCTGTGGGCTTTCCGCTACAGTCGCGGCTATTTTTAAAACGGTAGAGCTTTCTACGCCGTTTGTTATATGATTTCGAACTTGAATTTACCGGAACAAAACTTCAGTAATTTTATTCCCCTCCTCTCTGAGGAGGGGGTAGGGGTGGTGTTTATACTGTACTATTCACGAATTGTAATAATACAACCACCCCTGCCCCTCCTTTTTTAAGGAGGGGAGCTGAAAAGCGTTGCTTTTCGTTGAAACCTTCGGTTTCATTCAATCGGTAAATTCGTCACATAAATCGTATTAGACCCGACGGGCTTTCAAAATCCGTCGGGTCTAATTTTTAATAAAATAGCTATTTTCTTGATTATTAAGTCCCTGCAACTTGCAGGAAGCCATTGTTTGTGTTCAATGCCTTCCTGCAACTTGCAGGAAGCCATTGTTTGCGTTCAGTGCCTTCCTGCAACTTGCAGGAAGCCATTGTTTGCGTTCAATGCCTTCCTGCAACTTGCAGCAGGCTATTGTTTGCGTTCAATACCTTCCTGCAACTTGCAGCGAGCCATTGTTTGCGTTCAATACCTTCCTGCAACTTGCAGCGAGCCATTGTTTGAGTTCAATGCCTTCCTGCAACTTGCAGCGATATCTTGTTTGGTATAGAGACGCAAAATCTTGCGTCCCTACGGTATCGGCAGCCTTTTTCAGCCAAACACAGATAATGAAAGCGTGCTTGTAATTCATACTTACACCTTCGTGAAAATGGTTTTCGCAATGATCGAAAAACCAATGACCAATGACCAATGACCAATAATCAAATTCACATCAGTATAACAGCAATGTTATGACAGGTTTAGTTCGACCGTTTTGTTTCGTGCACATCGATACTCGCTGCTTTCTGTTCGGAAAAGACCTTCGTAAAATCATCGCTACCATCACCTCTAAAGTCTCCGCTCATCCATTTTTGCGAATTCCAATATCCTCCCTGATAGGTAGCCCATCTTTTCATGGAGAAGCTGCCACCATTGGATAGGTGTACGTCGATTATTGCGTCAGAATCGAATCTAGCATCGTTAAATGCTTTTGCCAGATCATCCTTGCCGTCTCCATCGAAGTCTCCACTCATCCATTTTTGCGAATTCCAGTATCCTCCCTGATAGGTAGCCCACCTTTTCATGGAGAAGCTGCCGCCATTGGACAGGTGTACATCGATTATTGCGTCAGAATTGATTCGGGCATCGTTAAATGCCTTTGCCATATCGTCTTTCCCATCACCGTTAAAGTCGCCTGTCATCCATTTCTGGGCATCCCAATATCCACCTTGCTGCGTAGTCCACCTTTGCATGGAGAAGCTGCCGCCATTGGACAGGTGTACATCTATGCTGGCTTTTTGGTTTTCGGCAAATGCCTTTGCCACATCGTCTTTCCCATCACCGTTAAAGTCGCCCGCCATCCATTTTTGGGCATCCCAATAGCCTCCCTGGTGTGTAGCCCACCGTTGCATTCTAAAACCGCTTCCTGTTGATAGGTGTACGTCGATACAGGCCGTACTTTTATCAATATGATCTACAAACGCTTTGGCGAGGTCATCTTTTCCGTCACCATTAAAATCGCCAACCATCCATTTCTGTGAGCCCCAATAGCCTCCTTGGTGTGTAGCCCACCGTTGCATTCTAAAACCGCTTCCTGTTGATAGGTGTACGTCGATACAGGCCGTACTTTTATCAATATGATCTACAAACGCTTTGGCAAGGTCATCTTTTCCGTCGCCATTAAAATCGCCCACTAACCACTTTTGCGCATCCCAGTATCCACCTTGTCGGCTTGCCCACCGTCTCATGGTTAAATGGTAATGGCAAGGCGAGCTATATTTAAGGTTCCCGTATTTTTGTTCAAAAATCTGGTCAAACGAAGGAGGCATTTGTCCGCAGTTCAGTTGGTTCAGTGCAGCACGGTTGGCCTGCATGTCGTTGTAAGCCTGCTTGCGTTTGTTTGCATCGGAGGTATTGTTATACACATAGTGTAAGCGGTCGTATTGAAGCTCGTAGGCTTGCATTAGTTCGAGGCATTGCTCTTTCTCTTCGCTCAACAGGCTAAAAGCTTCATCGGCTACCAGTTCGCTATACGGTTTCAGCTCCATTGCGATAGTGGTAGCTTTTTCCGGGTGCTGTTTCAGGTACTCTTGTAGCCGCTGTGTTTCTCTGTTGGTATCGTCAATATTATGTATAGCCTGTAGGGCATAGCCCGGAACACTGGAAAGCATGTGTACACTTTCCTGTGCTTTTTCCAGAATAGATTTTTCTTCGTGTGTTAAAGTAGTATTCGATGTTTTGCCAAAAATGCCCAGCACCTTACTTTCTGCTTTTTTGGCAAAGGTGGCTTTGTTCCATTTGTCGACTTTGCAATACTTGAAGTTGTACACATATTGCAGTTCGCCGCCCACTGTGCGGTCGCTAACGTAGAAGTGTCCGTAGTTGTCCAGAAACTGTGCGTACTTCTTCTGGTCGAGCAGGCGTTGCGCAGGAGGGATCAGACGAGGTTCTGCATCAACAAAAAAACGTTGTGCAATGGCCGTTACTTTCGCAATTACGGATATCGATTCATCATTAATCTTTATGTAAGTTTCAATATTGCGTGTTGTGGTATGTGTGCTTTTAGAGAGGCCAAAGAACTTTTTCTTCTTTCGGGTAATGCTGTATTGCACTTTTGTGTGCTCCTCTATTTCTGTTCTGTTCGTAACAGTGCTGAATTGTACGCCTAAAGCAGGTTGTATATCGGTACTCTCATAGATGCTGCTTGGATATATGGCATTTCTGAAAGCGCGGTCTTCCGCAGGATCATAACCATAGCCTGCGAAGAGCGGCTTGCCACCTACGATAATGGTTTTTTTGTCGCCGTTTTGTTCTTCGGGTGTTTCCTGAAACTTGTTGTCTTTTGCACAGGAAACAAAGAGCATTGCTGCTGCAGCGACAGTAATTTTTAGAAGGTTTACAGTTTTCACTTTTGAATTATTTTTAATGAAGTTGGTTTTCGTTTTTGTGATGTTGGTGTGGAGACGCAAAATCTTGCGTGTCTACGGTATCGGTAGCTTTTGCTTTGTGTTATGCTATGGTTTGTTTTTTCAGATCACCCATAAATCCTAAAGCACTGGGCTGTTAAGTTCTTTTTTGTAAGGCATGTTAAAAAAAATAATTAGCCAAAGGCACACAAGGCGGCTAAGCCGGAGCGTACTTTTCGTACGTGAGGATTTGGCCGTCCGCAGTGGAACGAATGGATAGTTATTTTTTTTGATATGCCTAAATAAAATTCTAAGCTGTGTTCTATTCAGTATTGTTTTTGAAATTTTTCAAAGAAGATAATTATACAGAATCACTAAGATGACTCTCTTTTTTTAGCGCCGAAGGTGCTATGGCAATAGCGCAGGGCAACGCCCTGTGAAAAAGATCCCGAAGGGATAAACGCCCTGAAAGGGCATAAGCCATAAAGTAAAAAAAGAGGTTCTGCTCATGCCCCATCAGGGCGTATTTTTCTGATGAACATTTACATAGGGCGTTGCCCCATGCTAATGCTTAAAGCCCTTTGGGCTTGTTTTATTCTCGGATAACAGACCTAATTTTCAATTGAACTAAACAGCAGTGCCCTAAAGCGGGGATGTTTAATCACCAAACGACCGTGACAAGCCTTTTTGAAAACATCTCATGATAACAGGCTTTCAGAAATCCACAGTAATACGATTTCGAACTTGAAATTTACCAGAATAAAATTTCAGTAATTTTATTCCCCTCCTCTCCGAGGAGGGGGTAGGGGTGGTGTTTACTCAATACTGTTGATATGTTTATAAAAATACAACCACCCCTGCCCCTCCTTTTTTAAGGAGGGGAGCTGAAAAGCGTTGCTTTTCGTTAAAACCTTCGGTTTCTTTATATTCGGTAAATTCACCAATAAATCGTATAACTTAACTCTCCACTTTAGGAGGATTTAGGGGGCAATGCACACAGGAGCTTAAGGCACAACATAGCCCATGATCCCTTCGTATTTCCAACCAAAAGCACCAGCTCCCAGTTCATGATAGTTCGTGGTGTAGAAATGATCACCATTACCAGAATTCCAATACCTGTACAAAGGCTTACGGTCGCAATCGAAGTTCGGGTAGACATAACCAACAATGCCTTCATACCGATAACTGTCGCGTCCAGGCCCCAATTCATTAAAGTACGTAGTGTAAAAGTGGTCTGTATGCTTTGAACTCCAATATCTGTAAACAGGAACAGTACCTACTAACTGTACAGAGAACAAATGCCCCGTGATGCCTTCGGATTTATAACCTTTTCCACCATGCCCCAGTTCATTAAAGTTTGTTGTATAGAAATGATCGCCATTACTTAAATTCCAATACCTGTATATTGGAACCAAGAATTGGTTCTTCTTAGTTTCACGCAATAAAGCTTCATAAGGCTGATAATTCGGAGGCGTTGGGTTGTTGCACGATGCAGCTTTGGCGATTTCCATTTGGATCGTGTGCAGGGCATCGGTAGCCTGTTGCCTTACCGCAGCCTCTTTTGTGGAAATAGCAATGTGGTGTATCTTTTGGTGCAGGCGCTCCCAGCCGTCGAGATATTTTAGGCATGTTTCCTTTTGCTCAGAATAAGAAGCAAGGGCAGGTGCATCGAAAAGCGTTTCGTAAGGTTTCAGCTCCATGTCGATGGTAGTCGCCTTGGTGGGGTTTGCTCTCAGATAGTCTTGAATGCGCTGCGTTTCGGCATTCGCATCTTCTACACTCTGTACCACTCTGGGGGCAAATCCTGGGATATTGCTGTGGATAGAGGTGTTTTGTAGCGACTGGTTCAGCAAGCGTTGGTCTTCGTTGGTAACATTCACCGTGGACTGTTTGTTGAAAATACCCAGAATGCTGCTTTTCGCTTTCTCCGTAAATTCATGTTTGCTCCAATTGCTTATTTCGCAGTAGCTATAGGCATACGCATAATAAACTTCGCCGCCCACGGTACGGTCGGCAACATAATATGGGCCATAGTTATCCAAGAATTTTGAATATTCCCCTTTCTCAAGAAACCGTTTTGCAGGTGGTATAAAATTAGGTGTCGAGTTCGTTAAAAAACGCTGCGTCTTGACAGAGATCCGTGCAATAACGGCAATCTGTGTACTGTTTATCTTGGTACGTGTCTCCAAGCTCTCTGTAGTGGTACGGCTTTTTTTAAACAGCCCGAGAAAACTCTTCTTCTTAGTACTTACTTTGTAGCTTCTGTTGTATTGGTCAAGGTTTTTCTGGTCGTCGATGGCGATTACCTCAACGCTTAGAGCAGGTTGTATATCGGTGCTTTC
Source organism: Bacteroidales bacterium (assembly GCA_965230435.1). Classification (GTDB taxonomy): domain Bacteria; phylum Bacteroidota; class Bacteroidia; order Bacteroidales; family JBDKHP01; genus JBDKHP01. The sequence continues at coordinate 706,949 of CBDDLB010000004.1, read as the reverse complement.
GTAAATGGCATTCGGGTAGATTGCATTTCGGAAAGCACGGTCTTCGCCCGGGTCGTAACCATAACCGGCGTAAAGCGGTTTACCTTGTACAATTATGGTTTTCTTATCGCTGTTGGATTCTTCCTGTATGCTCTGAAATGAGTTGTCTTTTTCGCAGGAAACAAAAAATAAGGACGCTAGAATGAGAGCGGTCCATAGAAAATTTACAGTTTTCATTTTGGTAATGTGGTTTAGTTCCGGTTTGTGAACATTTTGGTTATTGGTTAACTGGTTCGTTAGTCATCAGCTATTGGTTATAATGTAGATGAACCGATAGCGTTATACATGCAATGCTTTTGGTGCGAAATGGTCTCCCTTGGCTCTCCTAAAAGAGCACGGCTGTTAGTTCTTTTTTTGCAAAATTTTTCTGCTCTTTTTTTCATGATCTAAAGGGCTGAAAGCCCGATACAACACAACGTAGGGCAACGCCCTACGTATTTGCCGTATGTTGGCCGAAGCTCTGAAGGAGCGGAACAAATCTCTCAGAAAATGTGTCGCTCCTTCAGAGCTTTCCCTTGATGGTGCTGTTACCTAGGGCGTTGCCCTAGGTTGTGTTGTTCAGGGCTTTCAGCCCACTTTTCTCGGAATTTTATTTGCAAAAAAGAACTTAACAGCCCTGGGGGTAGGGGTGGTGTTTATACTGTACTATTCTCGATTTGTAAAAATACAACCACCCCTGCCCCTCCTTTTTTAAGAAGGGGAGCTGAAAAGCGTTGCTTTTCGTTGAAACCTTCAGTTTCATTCAATCAGTAAATTCATCACATAAACCATATAAAGGGCTGAAAGCCCGACACAACACAACGTAGGGCAACGCCCTACGTATTTGCCCTATGCTGGCTAAAGCTCTGAAAGAGCGGAACATTTTTTGAGAAATTTGTTTCGCTCTTTCAGAGCTTTTCCTTGATGCTACTGTTACCTAGGGCGTTGCCCTAGGTTGTGTTGTTTAGGGCTTTCAGCCCACTTTTTTCCAGATTTTATTTGTAAAAAGAACTTAACAGTCCTGCCCCTTTAGGGGGAAATAGGGCGTTTCGAACAAAAATTACCAAACACCACCTATAACCATTGACAAATGACCAATCAGCCAATCCTCCCTAATAATAAAGCGGCTCCAAATACACCCGCACCTGACTAGGAGTATTGAAATTATTGTCAGTAGCCCTTTTGGGCGCCCAAGTAGAGTTTTCCTGCATGTAAGGAGTGTACCGCGCATGCCCTTGAGTTATGTCCTTGTTTCTATCACACATCTGAATACCGACCCTGAAATCTTTTACGATTAAATTCTTATGGGAACGGGTTTCAATCTTGAACCGAACAAGGTTAAAATTCCAGTTGTCCGAATAAGCCCAGTCCGACCATTCGTTGTCTTCATGATATTCCGAAAACCAAGGGCTGTAAGCTGGCGTGCCCACATCGACCACACGTCCGTCTTCGAAATCGGCCATTTGCACCACAATGCGGAAATCCTGACCTACCATTCGGAAAGGCTTATTGTCTATTCTTTCCAGCCCGATCTTTATATAGTCCGGTGTGTCGTAATTTGTCATAGAAGCCCAGGCGGACCATTCGTTGAACAGGTTGGTGTACCGTGTGGCACCTGTTCTTTTGTTGTTTTCATCGCCCACGTAGAATTTCAGCCTAAATTTTGGAGAGAAATTGTCGCAAGGGCTGCTATTGTAATTTGCGTTGCCGTAGCGAACATTAAAAAATGTTTCCGCTGGCACGGGATCATCGTTGCAGTCGATGCCGCTTTTATTGATGTCATATTCCATCATCTCTTCGGCGGCCAGCCTATATTCGAAACCAGAGGCATTTTGGTATACAAAATTTACTTTGTCGTGGTATTCTTCAAAGTTCTGATGCACTTTGATGCACTTTTCTTTTTCGGCTAGCTTCTGTTTCAGTTCTGGCGCATCCCACAGATCGGCATAAGGTTTCAGTTCCATTTGTACAGAAGTTGCTTTCTGCGGATTGGCATTCAAATAATCCTGAATCCGCTGTATTTCCCTATTGGCATCCTGCTCGTTAAGTACCATTTGTGGGGCAAAACCGGGAATGCTAGATAGCATGTGCACGCTGGTACGGGCGGTTTCGATGTGCTGCTTGTCACTTTCAGTAACAGAGGTAGTGCCTTTTTTTCCAAAAATGCCCAGCAGTTTCGACTCTGTTTTCTTAATGAAGGTTTCGCGGCTCCAACGGTCTATCATGCAATAGCTGTAGGAGTACACATATGTTACCTCGCCTCCTGTTGTGCGGTTGCTAACGTAAAAATGCCCGTAGTTGTCCACAAACCGATCGTACTTCTTTTGTTCCAGCAATCTCTTCGCCGGTGGGATCAGTTCCGGAGTGGCATCAGTAAAGAAACGCTGGTGCTTTGCCTTCACTTTTACAATAAATGCAATGGACTGCGAATTGATTTTAACAAACGATTCTATTTCGCGCGTAGTAGTATGTGTTTTTTTAGATAAGCCTAAGAATTTACTGCTCTTCTTCGTAATGGTATAGGTATCTTTTACGTGGTCTTCCAGCTCCAAACGCTCTGTAATGCCTCTAACATCTACACTCAGCGCTGGCTGTATTTCAGTACTCTCATAAATACTGTTCGGGTGAATGGCATTGCGGAAAGCACGGTCTTCAATCGGGTCGTAACCATAACCGGCATAGATTGCTTGGCCTCCTACAATTATCGTTTTCTTGTCCGTGTTCTGCTCTTTCCCTGTTTTCTGAAACTGCTTTTCTTTTTCACAAGAAACAGAGAATAGAACGGCCAGTATGGCGATCCATAAGACGTTATTTGTTTTCATTTTTGAAAAGGTGTTTTTTATCTGTTTTATAGAGTTGTTTTGTATATTCGATAAGACTAAAAGTCTGTTGCTAAGCATAGACTCTGACTACGCTTTTTTACAGACAGAACAATACGATTTCGAACTTGAATTTACTGGAATAAAACTTCAGTAATTTTATTCCCCTCCTCGGAGAGGAGGGGGTAGGGGTGGTGTTTACTCAATACTGCTGATATGTTTATAAAAATACAACCACCCCTGCCCCTCCTTTTTTAAGGAGGGGAGCTGAAAAGCGTTGCTTTTCGTTGAAACCTTCGGTTTCATTCAATCAATAAATTCATCACATAAATCGTATAACTGAATAGACTCACGCGTAAGCCAATTCAATTATTCCCTTAGTCTATTATTCAATTATATAGTACCACCAGACAAAATATCAACAGAACGGATTGTTCCACCGTTGTAATCGGTATTCACAAGAACAAGATCTTTTTTCTCGTCTCCATTCACATCACTCAGAAACATTCTGTCAGAAGAGTCCATCCATCCGCCGAAACTACCGTGATCGATCCATTTTAAGTTTTTACCGGAAAGAAGATTTACAGTCCTGATTGCTCCTCCGCTATAATCAGTGTTCACCAATACCAGATCTTCTTTATTGTCGGAATCTACATCGCCAAGGAATAACTTGTCGGAAGAGTCCATCCAGCCACCAAAGCCATTTCCATTGTGGTCGATCCACTTTATTGTACCACCAGACAGGATATCAATAGAACGGATTGCTCCACCGTTGTAATCCGTGTTCACAAGAACCAGATCGTCTTTTTGGTCTCCGTTTACATCCCCAAGAACCATTCTATCGGAGGAATCCATCCAGCCACCAAAACCATTACCATTGTGGTCGATCCATTTCAGGGTAGCACCAGTAGTAAGATTTACAGCCCTGATTGCTCCCCCGCGATAGTCAGAGTTAACCAACACTAGATCGTCTCTATTATCAGCATTCACATCGCCAAGGAACACCCTATCGGATGAGTCCATCCAACCGTCAAATCCACCTCCATTGTGGTCGATCCATTTAATTGTACTGCCAGACATAATATCAACAGAACGGATTGCTCCACCGTTGTAATCCGTGTTAATAAGAACCAAATCTTCTCTTTGGTCTCCGTTTACATCACCCAGAAACATTTTGTCCGAAGCATCCATCCAGCCACCAAAACCAGAACCCGAATGGTTAACCCACGTAATGTTTTTCCCCGTTGTAAGGTCGATTGCCCTAATAGCACCGTCACGATACATAGTGTTCACAAGAACCAGATCTTCTTTTTGGTCTCCGTTAACATCCCCAACGAACATTTTATCAGAAGAATCCAGCCACCCATTAAAACTAGTGCCCACATGATTTACCACTTGGGTTGTTTCGCCAGAAATTGCATTTGTAACATAAATAGCTGTTGTATTGCTGTTGGAACTAATAAATACAAGCTCATCTTTTCCGTCGCCATTTACATCGCCGTATAAGGTTTTATCATTTGGTCTTGCGATTACTTTATTGGGAATTTGTTGGTCGTTCCTGTTATTTATATCCAGTTTAATTCTCACCCTATCCATTCCCTCAAAGTTGTCGTGCCCAGCATAACCAGAAAGACCACCTCCATCGCGCATCCAAGGGCTGTACATCTCTGGCGATGTGTAGGGGCTTCTGTTTTTATCGTAGGTCTGTATACCGATACGGAGGTTATCTATAAAGAAATCTTTCTTCGGGCGGGTCTGTAGCATCACCCTAACCACATCAAAATTATAGTCGTTGGCATCATTGGCCCAAGCAGACCACCCGCCGCCTTCGCTTGCCCACGGGGTGTAACGGACAACACCATGTTCCGATGATCCTTGCGCATCAGCTATCTGAATGGCGATCCTAAAATCGGTATCTACCAATTTGGTAGGTGCGTTTGCATCCAGAGCCAATCCAACTTGGAGAAAATCGGGATCATACAGGTTAGCATCACCAATCCAGTGCGACCACACATTAGCCAGAGCTGTAGATTGCATTCGGGCTTCCCCTCCCGGATATAGATCGGAAACGCGTATCTGAATTTTAAAATCGCTGGAGTAATTGCCACAAGGCTTTCCATAAAGAACATCGCCGTATTTCTGTTCGAAAATGGCATCGAACGAAGGCGCTGCCTGTCCACAGTTCAGGTTCTGGAGCTGCTCGCGGTTCACCTGCATGTCGTTGTAAGCCTCTTGGCGCTTGGCAGGATCGGATGCGTTTTGATACACAAAGTGCAGACGGTCGTAATGCTTTTCGTAAGCTTCCACCAGTTTCAGGCACTCTTCCTTTTCTAGCGACATCTGGCCGAACGCTTCATCTGCGATCAGTTCGCTGTACGGTTTCAGATCCATTTCAATGGTGGTGGCCTTCTCTGGGTGTTCCTGTAGGTATGCCTGTAGATTTTCGGTTTCGGCGTTGGCATCTTCAATCGTGTGGATCATTTTTGGGGCATATCCCGGTACGCTCGAAAGCATGTGCACACTCTCCTGAGACTGCTCCAAGAGCAAACGGTCTTCATCTGTAAGGTTCACGCTTGAGCTTTTCCCGAATATGCCCAGAATACTACCTTTTGCTTTTTGTGCAAAGGTGGCACGGCTCCATCGGTCAATCTTGCAATAGCTATAGTTGTACACATACTGCACCTCGCCGCCCACAGTACGGCTATCGACATAAAAGTGGCCATAGTTGTCCAGAAACTGTGCGTACTTTTTTTGTTCCAGCAGGCGCTGTGCCAGAGGGATCAGTTTCGGCGTAGCATCAGTATAAAAACGCTGACTCTGTACCTTCACTTTCGCAATCACAGAAACCGACTCTTCATTAATCTTCACATAAGTTTCAAGCGTCCGTGTGGTGGTGTGCGAACTTTTCACCAGACCAAAGAATTTCTTCTTTTTTCGGGTAACCGAATACGTTCCTTTTGCATGCTCTTCCAGTTCTTCCTTCGAGCTTACTTTGCTTACCAGCACACCTACCGCAGGCTGTATGTCCGTACTTTCGTAAACATAAGCCGGATCAATTGCATTACGGAAAGCGCGGTCTTCGCTCGGGTCGTAACCATAACCCGCATAGAGAGGTTCACCGCCTACGATAATTGTTTTCTTGTCCGTGTTCTGCTCCTTGGGCGTTTCCTGAAACTTATCGTCTTTTGCGCAGGAAGCCCCCAAAAGAACTGCCAGCGCAGCAGCCCAAAATACTCTTGTAGTTTTCATTACTATGTGTTTCTGTTTTCGTACGTGAGGATTCGGTCGTCCGCAGTGGAACGAATGAATAATTAGTTTTTTAGATATACCCTATTTTTTCGTTTTAAGATTAGGAGCGGAACGTAAGTTCTTTTTCCCTGCGCCTCTCGCGCCTTCCGCTACAAGTCCTCGTCCCGTGTGCGGTTCTGCATCAGCGTTGCGGTGTCTTCCTACCGTCAGCCCCGCAACGCTGTGCATCACACGCCCCCGTGGCTGTGGGCTTTCCGCTACAGTCACGGCTATTTTTAAAGCTGTAGTGCTTTCTACACCGTTTGTTATATGGTTTCGAACTTGAATTTACCGGAACAAAACTTCAGTAATTTTATTCCCCTCCTTTTTTAAGGAGGGGAGCTGAAAAGCGTTGCTTTTCGTTGAAATCTTCAGTTTCATTCAATCAGTAAATTCATCACATAAACCGTATTAGCCCCATATGGTTTTTCAAAGCCTGTCGGGTAGGGTGTTCGGGTTGTCTCAAAAGCTGTCCCAGTTTTGGGAGAAAAATAAGGTTGGATGATGATGATATTCCAGATTCTACTAAGGTTTAATTTCTGTCGATAAGGTTCTGTATATAAAAACCTTATTTGATCATTTCAACCTTAGTAGCAATTTCATTCAACAAAAAACTAAACCTTATTACCTTATTTTCAAACAATACCTTTTAATGATTCTGAACACCCTACCCGTCGGATCTAATTTTTATAAAAAAGTTATTTTATTGATTATTAAGCCCCTGCAACTTGCAGGAAGCCATCGGAGCGTTCCGAAACCGTCCTGCAACTTGCAGGAAGCCGTCGGAGCGTTCCGAAACCGTGCTGCAACTTGCAGGAAGCACTTCATATATATTCAGCACCTAAATTTTGTAACGATCTATTCGTGATCTGTACAGACGCAATGCATTGCGTCTCTACCTAACGGCCTATAACGAGCATCATAGCCAACAATCAGCCACCCAAAAATTAAGGCTGAAGAATATGGCCAATAGTAATACCCGTAGAAGTTCCCAGATATATCGGAGGCACTTTGCATGTAGCATCCGAATAAAGAATAAACTCATACCATTCAAGATAAGAGGACATGCTATGATGATACTCAACAAGCGGTACACTGCCCGGAACAGGATTAGCATAGTAATAACCCAAAACCACAGGTTTAACATTCCCTGTATCGTATGCCGCTGTTCTATAAAGCACAACATCCTCCGGATCTCGCCATAGGAGGTTTAAATCCGTAGCAAACAAAGGTTTCGTACCAGGAGCTTGTTCTTTAAGAAGGTACCCGATAAGGCCACGGTAAACAAACGTGCCATCGCCATCCTTCCGCACGTTATAGTCGGTCTCGATACGGGTATTTAGTGAACCAAAGTTTTCGTATCTGCCTCTGGACGGATGAGTATACACATGAAGCGGCACTCTTGCATTCTTTACCTTGTGGATTAAATTCTGAAAACGCCCATCAGGCTCACCCACACCTTCGCCACGCTCAGCCCTAGCTATGTTTGCATTGCATATGCCAATAAGCTGGCCGATCTCTGTTCTGTGACTTGGAACTACCGCCTGTGGGTACAATAGCCGTAGATTTTGCTTCACATCCTGCCATTTGTCCAGTTTGGCCAAAGAGTTTTTCTTCTGCTCGTAACGCTGTCCGAACTTCTCATTGTTAACAAGGTCTTTATATGGCTTCAGGGTCATGGCTACAGTAGTGGCCTTTTCTGGGTGGTTTCGTAAATAATTCTGTAGTTTGCCCACTTCGCGGTTAAAATCGCTCACACTCCTAACAATAGCAGGAGCAAAACCGGGAACAGAAGAAATAATGTTTACACTTTCCAGTCTCTGTTCAAGATAATGCCTCTCTTCGTCTGTAGCACCTGTAGCACCATCCGCATTAAACAAGAAAGCAATACTGGCCGATGCTTTTTGCTCGAAAGTAAATTTGCTCCATGCCTCACATTCACCATAACTAAAGGTGTAGATATAATACACCTCGCCCCCTGTGGTACGGTCGCTAACGTACATAGTGCTGTAATTCTCCAAGAACTCGTCGTATCTGTCGCGTTTAATCAGGTTTTGTGCAGCAGGATGTAATTTTGGATTGGCATCGGTAAAAAAGCGTTGGTGTTTCGCATTTATGCGCGCAATTACTGTAACATGCCGCTCGTTCAGTTTCGTACGAGCCTGAATTTCGTGAGTAGTAGAACGGCTGCTCTTAAAAACACCGAAAAAACTTGAGCTAGAACTCACCTTGTAGCTATACCGCGCAAATTCGTTAACGGATTTTTCATCCTTCAGAACCCGTATATCAACACTCAATGCAGGCTGTATGTCCGTAGTTTTATGAATCGCATCAGGATAAATCGCATTTCGGAAAGCACGGTCTTCACCCGGATCGTAACCATAACCCGCATAGAGCGGTTCACCACCAACAATGATTGTTTTCTTGTCGGCATCAGCTCTGTTTTCCACCTCGTTGATTTGCTTATCCTTTTCGCAGGAAACCAAAAAAAGAACTGCCACCACAGCAGCCCAAAATATTCTTGTGATGTTCATTACCCAGTATTTCTAATTTGGATATAATTTTTTGTCTTAAGATTAGAAGCGCACATCCAGCCTAATCCGTACCCTGTCCATTCCTCCGAAATAGTTTCTGCCGGCATAGCCCGACCATCCGCCACCTTGTTTCATCCATGGGGTAAACATTTCTTCGGAAGTAATAGGTCTTTTGAGCGGGGTAAAAGCTGGATGAGACCTATTTTTATCAAGGCTCTGTATTCCGATACGCATGTCATTCACCATGAAATCCTTCTTGTAGCGTGTTTCCAGCCTTACCCTCACCATATCGAAATTGTAGTCGTTGGTATCATTAGCCCATTCGGACCATCCGCCGCCTTCGCTGGCCCAAGGAGTGTACATTACTGTTCCGTGCTGCGACGATCCCATATCGTCTGCTATCTGAATTGCCAGCCTGAAATCCTTGTCAATAAGTTTCATCGGTAGGTTGGCATCCAAAGCAAGGCCAACTTGTATCCAGTCTGGGTCAGTGCCATTACTGTCGCCTGCCCAATGCGACCATTCGTTTGCCAATACCGTAGACTGTACTGGTCCTGCGTTTGCACCTAGGTCTCTATCGCCCAGCTTGAGTTGTATCCTGAAATCGCTCGAATAATTGCCACAAGGTTGTCCGAGCTTAAGATTGCGGTAGTCTTTATGGTATTTTGCATCTAGGTCTATGGGAGGTATGTAGCGACCCCTTTCTTTGAGAATGAAATTGATAGCCTGAATGTCATTATAAGCTTTTTCCCGTACTTTTGCAGAACTGGCATTTTGATAAACAAAGTGTGAACGCTCAAGAAACAGTTTGTAGCTTTTTACCTTTTCCAAGTATGTTTCCTCGAAAAAAGACATGCGATTAAAATCTTCATCCTCTATCAGTTCGCTATACGGTTTCAGCTCCATCTTTATAGTAGTCGCTTTTTCTGGATGAGCCTGTAAGTATGCCTGTAGGCGTGCAGTTTCCGAATTGGCATCCTCAATAGTATGTACCATTCTAGGAGCATAGCCAGGAACACTGGAGAGCATGTGGACACTTTCCTGAGCATGTTCCAGAAGCATCTGGTCTTCCATCGAAAGATCAGCACCAGAGTTTTTCCCGAAAATGCCCAGCACACGTTTTTTTGCCTTTTCTACAAAAGTACCACGGCTCCAGCGGTCAATTTTGCAGTAGCTAAAGTGGTACACATACTGCACCTCGCCCCCCACAGTGCGGTCGCTTACATAAAAATGGCCGTAGTTGTCCAGAAACTGGGAATACTTCTTTTGTTCCAACAGGCGTTTGGCAGGAGGGATCAGCTGCGGTTCGGCATTGGTATAGAAACGCTGGTGCTGCGCCTTCACTTTGGCTATAACGGTTACCGACTCTTCGTTTATCTTCACATAAGTCTCAAGCGTCCGCATGATATTGTACGAACTTTTCATCAGCCCCAAAAACCTGCTCTTTTTCCGATTTACAGAATAAGTCGTATGGGCGTGCTCTTCCAGTTCTTTCAGCTTAGTTACCTTACTTATCTGTACACTCAGGGCAGGCTGTATATCTGTACTTTCGAAAACAGCATCAGGATGAATTGCATTGCGGAAAGCACGGTCTTCCACAGGGTCGTAGCCATAGCCGGCATAAAGCGCCTTGCCCCCTACAATAATCGTTTTCTTGTCAATATCAGATTTGCTCTGTGCTTTATCGAACTGTTTATCCTTTTCGCAGGAAATCAAAAAAAGAACTGCCAGTGCAGCAGTCCAAAATATTCTTGTGATGTTCATTACCCAGTATTTCTAATTTGGATATAATTTTTTGTCTTAAGATTAGGAGCAGGACGTCAGTTCTTTCTCCCAGCATCCACGTGCCTTCCGCTACAAGTCCTCGGCTATTTTTAAAACAGCAGTGCTTTCTACGCCGTTTGTTATATGGTTTCAAACTTGAATTTACCGGAATAAAACTTCAGTAATTTTATTCCCCTCCTTTTTTAAGGAGGGGAGCTGAAAAACGTTGCTTTTCGTTGAAACCTTCGGTTTCATTCAATCAGTAAATTCGTCACATACATAGTATTAGATTCAGATGGTTTTTTAAAAACCATCGGGTCTATAGAACCTACTGCTTAGAAGCAATGTACTTGTTATACTCAGCCTCCATCACCTTAGCAAAATCAGGATAATCGTACTTAAGAAAATGATGATACGGCCTTAGCTTCATCTCAATAGTAGTTGCCTTTTCAGGGTGCGCGTTCAGGTAATTTTGCAGTTCCTGAATCTCGCGGTTAATCTGTCCCACCTCAGTAATGACACGGGGAGCAAAACCAGGAGTGGTAGATGTGATACCGGATTTCTTTTGTGCCGAACCGATCAGGTTTTTCTCTTCCTGACTAACCCCAGTGCTGGCACTGATACCGAATGTCATAGCAATACTTGCCGTCACTTTGGCCTTAAAGTAAGACTTGCTCCATTGGTTTACCGAACGGTAGTCGTAGTTGTAGATATAATATACTTCGCCCCCAACAATGCGCGTGTCTACGTACATCAATCCGTAGTTTCCAGCGAAACGTGTTACATCGTTTCTTTTGGCCACGCGGTCGGCATACTCCGTTAGAAAAGGATAGCGGTCGCAGATATACTTGTGGCTACGCGATTTAATGCGGGCAACAACAGAAACGTGGTTGGCGTCGATCGTGATTTTTCTCTGAAGGTTGTCAACAATAGACATCCCCAAAGAAAAAATACCAATGTTGAAGCCAGACGATACCGAGTAGTTTCTACCCACGAAACGCTCCAGTTGTTCTTTGGTTTCGATAGCTTCCACTTCCACAGTAAGGGCATCCTTAATGTCTGTGCTCTCGAAAGTGCTCCATGGGTCAATGGCATTTCTATAAGCACGGTCTTTATCTGGGTCGTATCCGTACCCAGAGTACATTGGGCTTCCGTCTACGATAATTGTTTTTTTTGTTGCTTCGTTATGTCCTGTTTCCTTTTTTGTTTCAGGAGCAACAGGTTCGTTTTTAGTACACGAAGCAAGTAGAAGGAGCACGGATGCCGCTCCTACCAGTTTATTGAGCTTAAGCATAGTTAGTGTACTTTAAGGTTATGGATCTGTAGCTTTATTCTATTTAATCTTGGTCGAAACATTTTATTTCTTCAATTGAAAATCAGGCATTCCATCTGAGCACCATACGGTTTCGAGATTGAATTTACAGCAATAAAACTTCAGTAATTTCATTCCCCTCCTCTCTGAGGAGGGGGTAGGGGTGGTGTTTATACGATATTGTGTTATATATAACATGTAAAAACACAACCACCCCTGCCCCTCCTTTTTTAAGGAGGGGAGCTGAAAAGCGTAGCTTTTCATTAAAACCTTCAGTTTTATTATTTCAGTAAATTCAAATCCCATAAATCGTATCAAACAAGCCCAACGGGCTTTAAGCATTAGCATAGGACAACGCCCTATGTAAATGTTCATCAGGAAACTATGCCCTGAAGGGGCATAAGCAGAACCGTTTATTTGCCCGATGGCTTATGCCCTTTCAGGGTTTTATCCCTTCAGGATTTTTTCACACAGGGCGTTGCCCTGCGCTATTGATATAGCACCTTCGGCGCAGAAAAAGGACAAGCCATCTAAATGGTTCTTCATACTATTGAGAAAGTGGTTTTCGGTTTTTAAATCTTGCAACGATCTGTTTATGACCTGTACAGACGCAATGCATTGCGTCTCTACCAACCAATGACCAAATTCACTTTAGTATAACTGTATGATTTCCTTTTTTGAAAAATTTCAAAACCAATATTAAATTGGAACACAGCCGGATCAGTTTGTGTATTTGGCTTTTTTGTCAGGCATTAGATATTGGTAATTAGGCGATTTATTATGCGTTTCAAACGATCTATTCAAGTCTTGTACAGACCGCGATAGTGCCTCCCCAATCAATGACTAATGACCAATTGACAAATTCACCACAAAGAGGGCAATGCTCAGTAGAAACAGTCAGTCACCAGAAAACATCCAACGACCACCGACTAATGACCATCGTCCTAACAGAAAAAAGGGGGAATTGCTCCCCCTAATTCGATATTTGTCCTAATTAGAAATCGTGTGATGCTTATTCAGCAGCATATTTCTCGAACTCAGTTCTTAGTTGAGCTCCGAACTCAGGATAATCTACTTCCATAAAAGTGTGGAAAGGAGTCAATGCCATTTCTACAGTAGTTGCTTTTTCTGGATGGCTGTTCAAGTAGTTTTGGATAGACGCAATCTGACCATTCACTTGATTGATGTCAGTAATAATGGCTGGAGCAAATCCAGGGATAGTAGAAGTAATGCTTGCAGATTTCTGAGCATTGCCGATAAGGTTCTTATCTTCGTTTGAAACACCGCCACCTGCGCTGACACCGAATCTCTCAGAGATACCAGCAGTAACTTTTGCTTTGAAAGTAGATTTGTTCCAATGGCTAACTTGTCTGTAATCGTATGTGTATACGTAATATACTTCGCCACCTACAACACGTGTAGTTACGAACATGTGTCCGTAGTTACGGATAAAGCGGCTCGCGCTTCCTCTTTCAACTGTTTTTTCTGCGCGTGCAGTTAAGAATGGGTACTTATTACAGATGTATTTGTGGCTCTTAGATTTGATACGGGCGATTACAGTTACGTGGTTTTCATCGATAGTAGTTTTCTTTTGAATATCGTTTTCAATAGAAATACCGAGTTTGAAAGCTGGTGCAATAGTAAAGTCTGCTTCAATTGAGAAGTTTCTCTGAACAAATTTCTCCAATTGTTCCTTAGTTTCAATAGTAGTAACCTCTACAGTAAGTGCTTCTTTAATGTCAGTGCTTTCAAATGCATCCAACGGATCTACTGCGTTTAGGTATGCGCGGTCTTCTACTGGATCGTAACCATATCCTGAATACATGTACTCTCCTGTAACAGGATCTTTGATGGTTTTTTTCTCAGCCTCAGGCTGATCTTGCTGAGAAACTTGCTTTACTTCTTCTTTTTCACAAGAGAAAAGTGTTGCTACAATTGTAGCCATGGCCATCAGACGTAAAATGTTCTTTTTCATTCTGGTTTAGTTTAAAATTTGTAAGAATTTGGCATTGTGCCGTGGTTGAAATTCATTTATATTTTTGGGTACAGACATACCCTGTTTATTTAAAACAGATTGATAATGAATAATTTTCTTGTTCGATTTAAACGTAAACTGGTACAGAAATAATAAAATGATAACCCAAGATTTTGAGTGTTCACTCACATATTCCAAAAGACAATATTTTCCCGATTATTTATACACTTCGAGATTTTATCTGTTGTCTTATGGCAATAATAAATCCTATTACGATGACAAATGAAGATAAATAATTCAGTCTGTTGAATTACACTTAGGCTCGTATAGTAATTTATGAAGGAAGACTAATAGACAAAAATAAGCCTTATTTAATAATGTTTATGTGTTGAAATTGAATGGAATATGTCTCAGATGTAATTGCAGTGTTTTTTTTATGTTAAGAAATCATAAATGGGTATGTGTAGGTTTAGGCAGTGTATATTGAAAATCCAGAGTTGAAGTATCAGAATCGTATTCTGTTTTAGAAGTTTGTAATTGAATTAGTTTCTTACTCTATAGTAGAAAACATGCAGAGCTATTATTGCATCTTTGGATCTGAGTATAAAGTCTGATTATAGTGTAGGCAGAGTTATTTTTCACACTTTACTTACTGAGTTAACTTTCCAAAAGCTTCTGATAGTAGAGGATGAAGCTTTTGAAAAGTTAAGGTCGCGGATTTATTTATCTGGCTTTGTTTTGTCTTATATACCAGTAACTTAATAAACCTGCTTAATTATGACTGACTACTTAGAGCAGCTACTATTGTTTAAATACTATTTTCTTATGCACACAAAAATCACTTCCTTTAATCCGAACAACATATGAACCACGCAGAGGAATGTCAGAAGCATTAATACGTATTACGTTCTGTTGGCTAGCAATAACTGATTTTTGATAAAAAGTTCTGCCACTAATGTCTATAATGCTGATTTGTAGATCTCCAGAAGTTTGAAGTTCGCTAGGTAGTTCAATCTTTAAATCTCCATCACAGACCGGGTTGGGGCCAACTTTTACCTGTTGTAGAAGAGCTTTTTTAGGCGTGCAAATTTGAGGCTTTTTTAGTTCAAACCAGTTTAGGTTTAGGCCTCCAGTCGATGTTTCGAAAAAGAGTCTATGTTTACCTTCTTTTAAGAATAAATATACTTGTAGGTTTTCCCAGTTTTGCCAACCTCCAGTAGAGTCAAGACCAAATGTATATTTAACCCCACCACTTTTCAGGCTCAGCTTTGTACCTTCTTCTGGCGCAGCATATCTAATGGTAGTTTTGTAGAAGCCAGTTTCAGGAATATCCACGAGGTATTCCAGCCAGTTACCGGCATAAAAGTAGCCCATGTTCCAGCCACCATCAATATCAGCTGTTGGTTCGGGGTACAGACCAGATTTATTAAAGTAGTCTTCGGCCTCGATTTTGGCAGGTATTTCTACAAATACGTCTTTTTTCCATAGGGCATGAAACCCTGGGATGTATTTTTTGAATTTTCCATAACTTATGTCCGTTCCCCCATAAAACATAAGTATAGGGTGATTGTTCCAAGAATAGATGTCGACACCGGAGTTGAAATGTGTCCCATAAGTTTTGCTGAATGTATAGTTTTTTTGCTCTGTATATTTTTCGGTCATGAAAATATTTGCCCAGTCGTAACCAATGTATGGGTCTGAAGTATAGCGGATTTCATTAGGGACGGAAAAGACGCCAACGTCCGAAAGTTCATATTGAACTGTGATATTTTCTGAATTTTCAACATAATCCCGATCCGTACTCAGTTCCAGTGTTGGTATCTCAATCTTTTCATCCGACGATAAGCAGATAATAGTTTCTTCTTTTATAATTTCGTTGTTTTGGCCGTAAAAAATAAAGTCCAGTTCGAGATCTTGTAAGCTGGAAGTTAGTTCTATAGTCCCCGAATAATATCTGTTTTCAATGTTACTTGTAAGAAGTTCAGTTTCTTCATTTTTTATTACAAATTTGCTAACAGTACTATCTGTGAAGAATTCTACAGGAATTTTGTTCTGGTACACCCCAGCATTTACTGGCGATGTTATGAGAGCCTTTTGGTATTTTTCAAGAGCATACCAGGCAGGACGGGGAGTACCTACATGGTCGGTCACACTTTCGTATCGGATTAGTCCGGCGTGTTCTCCGACATGGTTACTATGTGTGTTTTCATCGCCGTCACTATACCAACCGTCGGCATTTATAAATACAAAAGAACCTGAAGCCCCACCGTCGATTAATGCACGGTACATCGAGAGCAGCCCATTTGTCTGCCTTTCTTCCTGTGTATTGCCTTCAAATCGGCTGTTGTCTGCCTCTGGAGATACTGAAATTCCGTATTCTGTAATCAGAAGTGGTTTGTCTTCCCCACAGATTGACTTATGGAGGCCGATATGAGTTTTGTAATCGAAACAATGATCGGTAGGGTGATAACCGGGATGGGAATTAAACCCAGCGAAATCGAACAGTTCCATATCCAAGTAAGTATTCAACTGAAACGCCGATATCCCGACAGGTGTATTGGGGTGTTGTTTATGAATTTCATCAACGATAGCTTTCCACAATTCCTGCGTTTTGGAATAGTTTCGCATGATGTCCTCTGAGAAAGGTTCGTTCATGATCAGGTATCCGATAATGTTGTCGTATTTTTTGCTGTAGCTCAATACCTTTTTCACTTGGTCGAGCGAGGTTTTTACAAATTTAGGGTCGGAAAAATCTTCATGTGGAGGAGTCCATATGCCCATTAATATTTTCATGTCCAAATCCTTCACAGCCTCCAACTGTTCTTCGGTCTGGTAATTCCAGGTCCTAATCGTATTGTAGCCAGCATCAAGCAGGCGTTTCACATCAAAACGGAACCAATCTGGATTGTAAGTTTCTTCAGAATTGATTTTCTGTCCGGGTCTTACCGTTTCAAGTCCAATACCTTTCATAAAAAACTTTTTGCCATTCAGGTAGAAGTAGCCGTTTTTTGTTTCTATTGGGTGGTTCTGGGCATTAACACAAAGAACACTTAGCGTAATTGCCACTGCAAATAGGAATAGTTTCTTCATTGAGATTAGTTTTAAGGTGAGAAGTTTTGTTTATGTTTTGGGTAATACATTGCTTGAAATGCTATTTGCTTGAAAAGGTTCTTTTTGAGAGATTACATAGGCATTAGAGCAGGAGAAAAACAAATTCGATGGGTATAATCTATGCAGCTCCATTCTTTTTTTAGTATTTTGTTGTGCAATTAAATGAACACTTCTCTTTCATATATAGCCTTGTGTTAAGTAAAAATAAAAGGAAATAGTAGATAAAATATAGTAAAAAAACGAATGGTATATAAGAGTTCATAAATGACCTTTGTAGAGCAGTGTATGGTTCGGATTATTTCATAATTGATCAACTGTAAGTTTTATGAAACGAGTAAGTTACGACAGTTAAATTATGAGCTAGTTTAATGCATCCACTTTGTAAGTAATAAAATCAAGTAAGATTAATTTCATCGTCAAGTTATTGGTTTGTAAAATCTTCCAACGTTCTCACAATTAGTTGTTTGATGTGTTATTATGCATTTAATATGCTGTGTTCTCATATTTTCTGTTGTATATGATGCAATAGTTTTTTCGTATCTTTTTAATCTCTCTTGTTTGTTTTGTGAATCCAGTTTACATTAAGTATCTTTCTGGATGGGTAGAGAAGGCATGCTCAGTAACACCAATAAATGCTTTCATATTCTTTAGAAATCATCCTGTGATTATACCCTCAAAAGGCATATACTCTACTTGCCAACAGAGAAAGAGTTTTTTTTGAATTTCGCATATAAAAATGTTCCTATACAATATTATGCTTTGCTTTGACGTCTAAGCATCGGACTCGATAAAAGAATGTAGCACTATCTATGTGCATACAAGTAAAACTTTAGATGGTGGGGCTAAGTATATAAAAGTAAGATATCTAAGTTTTTTAAGAGACTGTAATTATTATCAGAAATATTTAGATAATGATGTAGATAGTTCTGTTTGTTAATGTTTTGATAATAAATAGTGTATAGCTAGTTGTTCAATGAAATTTGGGGCAGGTATCAAAGACTGAAGAAAAACTTCGAACAGGATATATCTTTTTTGTTTCAGTGAGATAGAAAAAACAAAGTTAGGCCAAAGAGTACGTAGATTTTTGCTTTGATTGTACTTTTTTGGTGTAAAGATTAAAATTTAGAATGTAACGTAAGATTAGTTCGTTTTTTGTCCACTTACATGTTTTTTGAGATAATATTTAAAGTTGATGAATAATTCACTAACTCCCATATATTTTATAGTTTATTTGTTATGCGAACAACATTGTTATTTTTTCTGATAATACCACTTTTTCTGTTTTCTCAGAATAAAAAAGCGGAAGATGCTGTCCTGTCGTTTCGAAAGTCTGCTCCAATGCAACATGCCAGTTTCAGTCTTTTGGTTAGCGAGGTGAAAAGTGGCGATGCCATTGTAGAAATCAATGCAGATCAAAGTATTATACCGGCTTCGGTTCTTAAATTGTTGACAACGGCAACTGCACTAGAAGTTTTAGGTAAAGACTTTCAGTTCAATACTCAATTGGCTTATTCTGGAAGGCTGGTTAATGGAACACTAAAAGGAGATCTCCATATCATTGGCGGTGGTGACCCAGCTTTAGGTTCTCCTCGTTTTGGCAAATTCTATATGAGCCCGCTTTTTATTGATGCCTTTGTTAATGCAGTCAAGAAAGCAGGAATCCGCCATATAGAAGGCAATATAGTTGCAGATGCTAGTCTTTACGGGAAATACCAAACACCACCAACATGGACATGGGAAGATATGGGCAATTATTGGGGTGCACAGCCACAGGCTCTTTCTGTTTATGATAACAGTTATACAATTTATTTCGATTCCCCAGAAAAAGTAGGGGAGAAAACCGTGATCAGCTCCATCAACCAGAAACTTCTTCCTATCCGTTTCGATAATAACGTAGTGGCGGCTGATGGGCGTCGCGATAATGCCTATATTTTTGGTGCACCATATCAAAATCAGCGTTATACGTTGGGCGATATCCCTAAAAATAGAACCATGTTTTCAGTAAAAGGTTCTATGCCGAACCCCCCAGAGTTTATGGGTTTTTTATTACGTAATCATCTTCAAGAAGCAGGGGTGAATGTTCAAGGAAAAGTTCAGGCTCTTTTCAATAAAAAAGAGTATTCCAGGACAGAGTTTTTTAAATACCCATCTCCTAATCTACAGATGATTGTTCTTACTACTAATTTACGCAGTGTGAACTTATATGCTGAGCATATGTTGCGCCAGATTGGTATTCAGCAGAAACAGTCTGCTGAAATTGGTAAGGCTATTGAAGCTGTAAAGGAGTTTTGGGAAAGCAAAGGTATGGACACTGGAGGAATGCATCTTTACGATGGTTCTGGTTTGTCGCACTACAATTCCATCACTGCCAAGCAAATGGTTTTTCTCTTGCGTTATATGGCTTTGGATGCGAAACACCGTTTTGGCTTTAAGAACTCCCTGCCCGTAATGGGCAAGTCCGGTACGTTGAAATATATGGGCCGCGGAACAAGCGCTGCTAACCGTGTTTGGGCAAAATCCGGCTCCATGAACCAGATACGTGCTTATTCTGGTTATATAAAGACAAAGAACGATAAAAACCTTGCTTTTTTCCTTTCGGTGAACCATTACGAAGGAAAGTCGTCTCAAATTAAAGAAGGTATTGTAAATTTGCTCTCAACTTTGGTAGATACAATTTAGTGTACTGATGTGAATTTGGCGTTCTGTTTTCTACAGTAGAAACAACACCAGTAGAACCTGTGACGGATTCCTTTTGGTATAAATGCACTATCAATACAAGTAAAGGGGGCTTTTTGTTTAATGTGACTATTTCTGAACGCAAACAATTTCAGATAGAAGTTTTGAATTAAACAGGAAGCACTCTTAAGTAACACAAAGAAAAAGCCTTTTCGTTTCTGGAGATTATGTTTAATAATGGATTGCTAAATGATTGATTGGTTGGAATATCAATCCATTCTATTTTTCTTTTAGTCCATTATTCAATTATTGAAAAGTAAATTCACTTTGTAATACGATTAACTTGTTAAATAGAAATGCCTTATGTTTTCTGAAAACAAAGAAAATGTTAGGCATTTAAATTGAAAATTATGGAGATTCTGAATCAGTACCCACAAGCACCACAAGTATCTGAAGTTGTTAATTATTTAACTTCTATTCAAGCAAAAGCGAAAGCAAATTATACTGAAAATGTGCTGCGTTTTGCCTTTTCGTGCATCGACCTTACTACACTGAATAGTACAGACACAGAAGCCCGTGCCAGAATGTTTGCGGATAACGTAAACCGTTTTCCGAAAGAATTCGAAGGGACAGACAACGTTGCTGCAATTTGTGTATACCCTTCATTGGTGGCGGCAGTTCGCGACGAGCTTCAGGAAAAGAGCTTTCCTATTGCTTCAGTAGTTGGCGGCTTTCCTTCGTCTCAAACTTTTCTTGAGATCAAAACTGCAGAAACACGCATGGCCGTAGAAGCAGGTGCTACCGAGGTTGATATGGTAATTTCTATTGGAGTGATGCAATCGGGCGATTATCAAACAATCTACAACGAAGTAAAAGCCATAAAAGCAGCAGCAGGCGAGGCTCACGTTAAAGTAATTCTTGAAACTGGGGCACTAACAGAAGAAGAAATCTGGAAAGCAAGCCTACTGGCAATGGAAGCAGGTGCCGATTTCATAAAAACCTCAACAGGTAAAATGGATCCGGCTGCAACACCAGAAGCGGCAATTATTATGTGCCGTGCAATTAAGGCGTACAAAGAAAAAACAGGCCGACAAGTTGGGTTCAAGCCAGCAGGAGGTATTCGAGTAGGAACAGATGCAGCTTTGTTTTTTACGATTGTAGACGATATCTTAGGCGAAGATTGGTTGTGCAACAATTGGTTCCGTATAGGTGCAAGCGCTTTGGCTAATAATTTGCTGAATGAAATTAACGCTTTGAATGGGAAGGGAACTTCAATTAAGTTTTTTTAGACGATGCAATTATTGTTAAGCAGGTGGCCATATTTAAGTTATTTTAATTTTACTGTAAAGTGCTTATATTCAAACTGAAAGTTAAAAATAAAATAAGTCTGCGACCTTAGCTTTGGACAAATCGCCCTTTTTATGCGTCATAATCTGTAAAATGTAATTCGAAAGGTCTGTGACCTCGAAAAGAAACCAAATATTTTACCCATGAGAAAAACACTTTTTACGCTAGCATTTATTTTTACAGCCATATCGTTTAGCTACGGTCAGTCGGTTGTGGGAACTTGGAAAACGGTTGATGACGAAACAGGCAAAGTAAAGTCTTATGTGCAGATTTTTGAAAAGGGCGGACAGTTATACGGTAAGATCACAAAACTTCTTAACCGAAAACCAGATGCCAATCCAAATCCAGTTTGCGATAAATGTAAAGATGACCGCAAGAACAAAAAAGTGATTGGTTTGGAGATTATCCGCAATATGAAAAAAGACGGGAGCGAATATGCAGACGGCACAATCTTAGATCCAAACAACGGAACAGTTTATGATTGTAAAATCTGGATCGATAAGGATAAGCCAAATGTATTAAATGTTCGTGGCTATATAGCTTTCTTCTACCGCACGCAGACTTGGCACCGTGTGAAGTAAGGCAACAAATGAATTAGAAGAAAAAGGCGGCTGTTGGGTCGCCTTTTTTAGTTTTAAATACCCATGTTGTACTCCAACAAAGCATATCAATCTCAACTTGTATTGAGTTTTCAAAAAAAATTCATGCATTTCACATGTGTAACTTATTGAAAAACAGAAATAATAAATTTCGCTAATAATCCCATAGATAATATCAGTTTGATTGATAACCCACCTCCGTATACCTTTGTATCAACAAAACAGAGAAACAGATTTTTAAATCATATTAAAACTTTATACCATGTCACAGATCGGAAAACAAATCGTAGATTTCAAAGTAGAAGCTTTCGTAAACGAAGATTTCAAAACCGTTTCAAAAGAAGACGTACTAGGCAAATGGTCAATCTTCTTCTTCTACCCAGCAGACTTCACTTTCGTTTGTCCAACAGAGTTGGAAGATCTAGCAAACAAATACGACGAGTTCAAAGCAACAGGAGCAGAGATCTACTCAGTTTCAACAGACACACATTTCGTACACAAAGCATGGCACGACACTTCAGACACAATTAAAAAAATCAAATACCCAATGCTTGCCGATCCAACAGGCGTTCTTTCACGCGGTTTCGAAGTAATGATCGAAGAAGTTGGTTTAGCAGAGCGCGGTACTTTCATCGTAAACCCACAAGGCGAAATCGTTGCTTACGAAGTAGTAGCAGGTAACGTAGGCCGTAACGCAGACGAATTACTTCGCCGCCTGAAAGCACTTCAGTTCGTAGCAGAGAACCCAGCAGAGGTTTGCCCAGCAAAATGGGAGCAAGGCGCAGAAACACTTAAGCCAAACATCGACCTAGTAGGCAAAATCTAAGGTCAGTAATTGAATAAAACATAAAAAGAATAATTGAATGACCACAGTTGTCCACTTCAATTATTCTCCTCTTAATCAATTATTGATTTTGGCATCTCTCATTCAATTATTCTTTTATTTATTCAATTATTGCAGTCATGTTAGAGCAAGCGCTAAAAGACCAAGTAAAAAGCCTTTTCGAAGGACTAAAAAGCAATTATACATTCCAAGTCAGGGTATCGGAATCGCACCCAAGCAAAAAAGAGCTTCTGGATTTGCTACAAGACGTTTCTTCTTGTTCTCCAAAAGTCGAGCTAACAGTTTCGGAAAGCGAAAACCTATCTTTCTCAATATTAAAAGACGGAGTAGATTCAGGAGTAGAATTCAGGGCAGTTCCCAACGGACATGAATTCACAACCCTTCTTCTAGCTGTACTCAACTTGGACGGTATCGGAAAAAATCTTCCAGACGAATCCACAGTACAGCGCATAAAATCCCTAAAAGGAAAAATCCACCTCAAGAGCTACATTTCGCTCACCTGTACCAACTGCCCCGATGTTGTTCAGGCACTCAACTTAATGTCGTTCCTAAATCCAGACATTACACACGAAATTATCGATGGCGGCATCAATCAACAAGAAGTAGAAGTACTGAATATTCAGGCCGTACCATCAGTATATGCAAACGGAGAACTGTTGCACGTCGGCCGCTCATCACTGGGCGAACTTCTTGGAAAGCTGGAAGCAAAAGTTGGGACAGAATTTCAGGTTTCCTCCTCAGAAACAAAAGAATACGATGTTGTAGTAGTTGGCGGAGGGCCAGCAGGAGCATCAGCAGCAATTTATTCAGCCCGCAAAGGCTTGTCTGTTGCCATTGTAGCAGAGCAGGTAGGCGGACAGCTAGTAGAAACCGTAGGTATCGAGAACATGATATCGGTGTCGAAAACCACAGGCACAGAACTTACGGCCAATCTAAAAAATCACCTTAGCGATTACCCAATCGACATTCTAGAAAACAGATTGGTAGAAAACGTTGAAATTATCGACGGACTAAAACACTTACGCACTTCGCTTGGCGAAAAAATAATCACTCCGGCCTTAATCATCGCAACAGGAGCCAGCTGGAGAAAGTTAGGCGTTCCCGGCGAGAAAGAATACATAGGCTCAGGCGTAGCATTCTGTGCACACTGCGATGGCCCATTCTACAAAAACAAGCGCGTGGCCGTTGTCGGCGGCGGAAACTCAGGTCTCGAAGCCGCTATCGACCTATCCTCTATTGCATCAGAAGTAACCGTGCTCGAATATCTGGACGAACTTAAAGGCGACCAAGTATTACAGGAAAAGCTAAAAAGCATTCCGAACGTAAAAATCGTAACCAGCGCACAAACCCTCAATATCAATGGCGATGGCAGCAAAGTAACCTCTTTGGAGTTCAAGCACCGCACGAATGGTAACACCGAAACCATTGATTTAGATGGGGTATTCGTTCAGATTGGTTTAAAGGCAAATAGCACCGCATTCAAAGACGTAGTAGAAACAAACCCAGTAGGAGAAATCCTTGTAGACGCACATTGCCGCACCAACAAAGCAGGCATTTACGCAGCAGGCGACGTTTCCATTGTCCCTTACAAACAGATCGTAATTGCAATGGGCGAAGGCTCAAAAGCAGCCCTATCAGCATTCGAAGATAACATCAAAGGGGCTTTACTGGCGAACTAGTAGGCATACAGATGGTTTTCAAGCGTAAGCCAATTGTTCATAGAGTATATTTGTAAAGGTCTTCATGAGTGCTTCGCAATTAATAATTATTCAGTGAATTTAATTCTCAATGGTTTTCATGATGTGCTTCGCAGTTCATAACTCATAATTTAGGAAAAGTCTAAGTTCCATTCCATTATATTTTTTTCTTATTCGAAGAAGCGGCTTCACGGCCGTTTTTTTATTTTTTTTAGGAGCACAGTGTAAGTAACTTTTTACAACATCGTCGCGCCTTCCGCTACAAGTCCTCGCCCCGTGCTCGGTTCAGCATCAGCATTGCGGGGGCTTCCTATCGTCAGCCTCCGCAATACTGTGCATCACACGTGCACGTAGCTGTGGGCTTTCCGCTACAGTCACGGCTAATTCCCAACGTTTCCTCATTTATTAGCAACATTATTAATAGAATCACTGAAAAATTATTGTATTTTGATAATCAGATTTCTACATGCGAAACAATAAGAAGCAAAGCAAACACAGTGTACTTTTCGCGGCTCAAAAAGAACCTGAGAAACACTGTAAAAATTCCTCTGTACGACCTTAGTTCTGTTTAGTACCAAAGAGATTTTGGGAAGGAAGGTTTTCGTTTGTGTAGGTATTGCTTCTATTCAACATAAAATAAAAGGATAAGCAGATGGTAAAAGAAACCATACGAACCTTATTTGCCCGTGAACACAGTACCGTTTTTCCAAAACTCGGTGTTTTTCTCGCTGGCCCAACACCAGAAAATGGACAAATGGCAAACGGTTGGAGACGGAAAGTTGTAGAGGGACTAAAAGGCGATAGCCGTCTAGATCCAAGTATGACAGTTGTTTCGCCAGAACCGGAGAGTGGTTACTGGTCGGACATCGACAACCCCGACCCAAAGACCGAGAAAGAAAGAATCCTAGACAAACAGATTCCTTGGGAATGGCAATATCTAAACCTTTGTGATATTACTGCTTTTTGGCTTCCTACTTATTGGGATCAGGAAACAGCTGGGGAGTTCCCTGCTAATATTGGACCAACGAGTCGTTGGGAGTTTGGGTTCTTTTTTCAGGAATATCTCAAAAACAGAGACAAGCGCACTTTCATTATTGGCAGTCCAGAAGATGCTGAGAGCGTGAAATGGGCAAAGAAAATCACTGACATTTATGGTATCAAATGGCATATATTGAAGAAAGAAGATAAAGCCCAATTGGTAGCTCAATCGTTTATCGACGAAATATCGGAAACCCTTGTCTGGAATAAGTGGGGATACTGATTATAAGCTGTAGGTTATAACTAAGTAGATTTGTGCTGTTGCAAGTTGTTGATTATGTGAATAAAATAAGTCGATGTAAATAGGTTCATAACCTTAGGTTATTTGTTCTTTGTAGAAAGATATGGATCGTTTCCATGGAAATGTAGATAGGCCAATGGGCGACGATTAACGATTGTATTCTATGAACAATTTCGGGCGCATTAAAATCTTTTTTAGCTTATTTGATTTTGTTTTCTTTGAGAAATAAGTGAGGCATCCTTTTGCCAAAGAGAAAGGTTCTCATTTTTGGAGATTGTAATTAACTGAAGGTTCTTCAGGTAGAATAAGTCGATTACTTTACTGTATTTTAGTATTCGATTATTTACCTAAATCAATAATACCCAATTGTAAGAGGGATAGCAATATGGCTTCGAATAAGAAAAAAAAGTACAAACCTACGAATAGGCCAAAGAATACGGCGAACAAGAAAAACTTAAGTACAGCTAAGCAGCAACAGGCCGAGCAAAAACCTCCAGAACCAAAAGACCGAGATACGATAGGAAAGGGGAGAGTCTGGATTGCAATTGTATTGGTTGCCATTGCTAGTTTAGTCGCCTATAGTTCAGCTTTCGATAATCAATTGACCAATTGGGATGATAATTTCTATGTAAACGATAACCCTGTAATACGAGACCTAAGCGGAAAGACTGTAAGTGAAATCTTCTTTTCCAAGAACAAAGAGGTGCGTTATCACATGGGTAACTATCACCCTTTAGCAATGTTGTCCTTGAACATAGATTATCAGATTGGGAAAATAGTAACAGGGAAAGAGGAAATAGTTTCTTGGCCTTATATATCAACCAATGTTGTTTTTCATGTGTTGAATACGCTTTTGGTATTCCTTCTTATCTATTTACTGTGGGGGCGAGTCGATTTTGCTCTTATAGCAGCTCTGCTTTTTGGGGTGCATGCCATTCATGTTGAGTCGGTAGCTTGGATATCCGAAAGGAAGGATGTACTCTACACTTTCTTTTTCCTCTTATCGCTGATAGCTTATATCCGTTACATAGCCGAAGAAAAAGCAAAATGGTTGGTTTTAAGTTTACTGGCATTTGCTTTTTCTCTGTTGTCTAAGGGGCAGGCCGTTTCCTTAGCCCCAACTATTGTACTTATCGATTGGTTTCGAAACCGAAAGTTGTTATCACTTAAAGTAATACTAGAGAAGGTGCCTTTCTTTATACTTGGACTTGTGTTTGGTCTTATAGCTATCGAAGCTCAGAAACACGGTCAGGCCATTCACCGAATAGGCGAATATCCATACTTTATACGTGTACTGTTCGCATGTTTAGGCTTCTCTCAATACCTGTTCAAGCTTGTGATACCTCATGATTTAGCTCCTATATATCCGTACCCTATTCTTAAAGAAATGAAGCCTACTATGAGCATGTGGTTGCATATGGTCAGTACCCTTGGAATTTTGTCTTTTGGTGTGTGGGCATTTAGAAAAAAATACAGAAACCTAACTTTTGGCCTGGCCTTTTTCTTGGTCAATATTGTGTTGCTATTGCAGTTGATTCCTGTAGGTAGTGCAGTTATGGCAGATAGGTACAGTTACATACCTTCTATTGGTATCCACGCTATTATGGCAATTGGCTTCATTGCACTTTACGAAAAGTTTAAACTCCCAATAAAAGTTGCTTATGGTCTGGTTGCTGTTTATGTGGTTGCTTTGGGTGTCTATACTTTTCAGCAGATCGACCACTGGCAGGACAGTATGGCTGTCTGGAACCAGACCCTGAGGGTAAGCCCTAAATCTATAGTTGCATGGAACAATAGGGGCAGCTTAAAAGAAAAAAATGCCAAAGAAGGGGAAGAAGTAAAGAATCCTCAACTGATGCAGGCTGCGATTCTAGATTTCAATGAGGCATTGAAGATAAAACCCGATTACACAACTGCCCTGTATAACCGTGGTGTGGCTTTTCACGATCTGAAACAGTTCGATAAGGCGATGGCCGATTTCAACGAAGCGATAAAATTCGACCCGACAATGGGGGATGCTTATCACAACCGTGGTCTGGTGAAAGATAAGCTGGGAAAATTTCAGGAGGCGATAAAGGATTTTAACAGAGCGGTTCAGTTCAAACCTCAGGAGCAGAAAGTATATGTGAACAGGGGAGTTGCTTATGGTAAGATGGGGAACTTTCCAGAGGCGATCAAAAACTTTAATAAAGCGCTGGAGATCGATCCCAATAGCGCATCTGCATATTCAAACAGGGGACTGGCAAATGATCATTCAAAAAATTACGATCAGGCACTGAAAGATTATGGAAAGGCTATTCAGCTCGACCGTAAGTTCATTACTGCGTACATGAACCGTAGTCTGATCTATCAGAAACAAAGAAAGTGGAAATTGGCTCTTAATGATTTAAATACATCTATTCAGTTTAACCCAAATCTGCCCAATGCCTATTATCAGCGGGCAAATGTATATTTTAACCTTCAGCGCTTAGATTTAGCTTGTCAGGATTGGAATAAGGCCAAGCAGATGGGCATGAACGGGGTGGATGGTAGAATTCAGCAATTCTGTAAAAACAATTAATAACTTGAAGTGTGGCCTTCTGTGTAACTTTAATTGCTTGAATGTTTGTGTGTTGCTATCTGAATTCAGAAACTATGGAAAGAATTACAGTTTTTTGAGGCGAAAATGTTTAAAAGATTGCAGGCTGATGATTCGACTCACGCGAACGGACAGTCAATATGTGTTTTTTGTAAGAATGCCTTACAATATGTTAATAATCAACATTTGATGATTCCCTGTTGAATAATTAGGTAGGTTCAAAATACTATTGTGTAAGCAACAAAAAAGAAAATTAACGAGTATTGTAGCTATAGGTTCTTTTATTATTAATTGTTGTTTATACATAGTCTAGCATTTATTAAGTAGAAGTTGTTTTCGGGTTTCGAATCGTGTAAAAATTTATTCATGACCTTAGTACATCTCTATTTAGTAACAGCAGGGCGATATTTTTGGGCATAGGATTTATTTGTTTTTAGCAAAAGAGCTTAATAATTAGTATTTTCACTGTCAATGTTACTAAGAACTATTGTTCTACAGAAACAGGTTCTTTGTGAAAATAATTGCTGAAAATGTTGGCTATGCAGATGTATATGGCTTTAATATATAGAAAACAAATCAAGTAAGGTTTGGCTTCCTGCGAAGATTATGCTTTGGCAGGTAAGTGGTGTCACAGATTAAATAGGGGTGTCCCCTTATTATACATTTAACAACTAGCTATATGCTGGTTTGCAGGTGTAAACCAGTTTTAGTTCATAACTCTCTTATATGTGATTGTTTGTAGTGTTTTTTTTTGACTCATGAAACGACCATTTGAATCTGATATCCGTTATAGCTACGTGGGGTGATAGGAATCATGTGGAAGTTACATCTGGCAACAGTAAGCAAATTATAACTGATGAAAGGTATTGGATTCTTTATTTTAATAACGCTGTTTGTATTTGGGAAGCTTTCAGCGCAGCAGTTCGAGATTTACAATGGTGATACGATCAATCGTCGTAATGCAGCAAAGCAGCGTGTGGGACACTGGATTCTGTTCGATAAGCAGAAGAGGAAAAAGTCTGAAGGTACTTATAAAGCAAACCGTAAAGAGGGACTTTGGATATCGTACTTCTCCGATGGCAAGCGAAAAGCAGAAATAACATTTAAACTTGGACGAAAGCGGGGACTTGCCAAAACTTATTACCCCAATGGAAAGGTTTCGGAAGAAGGTTATTGGGATGCTAATAAGTGGACTGGCAATTATAAGGCCTATCATGAAAACGGAAAGGTTGCTTACGATTGGAACTACAACAAAAACGGGAAAAAAGTAGGTGAGCAGAAATATTATTTCCCAAATGGAAAAGTGATGATAAAAGGCAATTGGGATGGGGGTAAAATAAAGGGGAAGCTGGTTGAGTATTATTCCGATGGAGGTGTAAAAGCAGAACGCACTTTTGTAAATGGAAGAGTGGATCATAAGCAGACCAAATTCTACGAACCACCAAAGCCTGATATTGCAAAAAAAGATTCTTTATTAATAAAGACACTTCCTCCTGGTAATCAGGATAAAACAGATAGCACAGAAAAACAGGTCACAAGCTATTTCACGGGAGAAGGTTTTCATAAGCTTTTCAAGGATTCTCTGCTGAGCCGTGAAGGGGAATTCCGTGGAGGAAAACTCTACAATGGTAAGCACTATGTATATGATGAACAGGGAAATCTTATTCAGACTCGAATTTATAAGGAAGGTAAGATTGTGGAGGTGAAAAATAAGGCTGAATAATTTATATGTCCTTCTACTTAGGAGGTCGTATAAAATTTTGAATCTAATTTATTTATATTCAGAGTTCCTTTTGTGACTATGGAGATATGAAACAAGGTTGCTCAGACTTTTCCTAAGCAACCCCAAATGATTATCGAATGATAAGTTTTTCAAATAATTCGTCTTTGCTGTTGAATATTTTAATCAGGTAAAATCCTGATTGGATACCTTTTAGGTTTAGTACTTCATGGGAAGATGGTAAATTTTCTTTTCTGTAGACTATCTTGCCAGATAAATCTAATACTTCCAAATGATAATCTTTACGATTGTTAGCATCAATTAGAATAGTAAAGGTTCCGTTATTAGGGTTTGGATAAAGCTGAATGTTTTTTTGTCTTTTTAATTTGTTCCGAAGAGCAGTGATTGTTCCTGTTGTCAGGAACAGAGCCAATTGAGCGGCTATTGAGATTGTGTTCCACACTTGGGAAATGTTGCATTGGAGAAAAATCATTCATGGAACATTGACAGGTATTTCCTTCATATTGAACTGTATTGCCGTTCAGATAGCTTTTTGATTGTTTTGCATGAACTAAGTTGTTGCTTATTATTTCTTCAGGTCGATAATTTGTTGATGTTAGTTCGAAATCGTCAATTACAGCCCAATCGAGGTAATATGCTCCTTCGGTAAATGAATCTGGTCCAATTACTGATTCTGGATAAATGAACAACTGATCGAAGTTTCCATTGGGAGGAACGGTAAAAAGATTTCTGCACAAGCCCAATCTTCACCGAAGAAATTAAATTCGCCTAGCTTATATAGAACAAATGGGTATGATGGTAAAAATTCATTAATACCTTTTTTGTTGCCTGGATCGGATTCGCAGTTTGTTGGTTTAAAGGTATATGGCTGTAGACCTGAGGTAAGGCAGATATTTAATTTGTCAAGTTTCCAGTCAAGGGGAGGATCGAAACTTCGAGGCATACCACGGCCGTCAATCACAAAACGGAGCGCATATACCTGGCCAGAGTTCAGGTTTTGGGGCATTTGATAGTATAGCCCTGTAGATTTCTTTATTAGTTGTTTGCTGAGGAACTCAGAGGAAGCACCAAGTGAAAGCGCATAAGTGTATCCTTCTGGATAACTTAGAGTAAATTCTGGTGCACCATGAGAGGCGTACCATTGTCCAGCTATAGCCTTAGGATTTTACCAGTTCCAAATAATAGCCTTCCTGTGTATACCCAAGTACTGGTATGGCACAGATTAATAATAAGATCAATTGTTTTTGCATTGTTAATTGAGTTTAGAGGTGATTTTTTACCGTTTTTTTAAAGTTGAATGATTTGAGTCTGGTCAGATAAGAATATGAACGTTATACTCTTCCTACCCTATTAAGTAGGTGTGCTACTATAAACGACACTTTTGGGTGCGTCACTATGCTGAATATTAGCACAATGCTTTTCCTAATAAATAACACCACGTGCTTACTAAAAACTTGAACTTTGAGAGAGGCACGTTTGGATATTTAATTAGAATAGTTCAAGAAGATTGAAGCGTGAATTCACTTTAGTCAATAGGGATGAGAGGGAATGGGAGCTTTTTCTAGTATTTCTAATGTTGCAAGCTAAAATTGCGGACGATCCTTTGGAGGATATGAATGAGATTGAAATGTTGAATATTTACATTTCTTTTCTGTGTAAATACAGGTTAGATTTGACGATTGTCTAGGAATAAGTGTTTAATCTACTGGTATCGATTTGTTTGAATATTTGTGGGTGTGTGAATTGCCCCTTTTGTAATCGATTGTAAAGTTTATATAATTTCATCTTACTAATTTTTGTGAATTTATTGTTGTTTTATTTCAAGAAAATACACGTCATTTCTTCCAATGACCTTCAATAGCGAATCGTTGACGAGGGTCATTGGATTGTAAACTTTAGTTTTTTCATATGGAAAGTTAAAAGAGGATATTTCTATGCCTGTTTTTATGTCTAAAATGGAAATTTTCGTCTCTTTTCTGTTGTTTGAAAAAATTAAAAAAAGATTCTTACTTGGGATGAGTAGTGTTGAATAGTTGCCTGTTATATATGATTTGTCAGTTTTCCATAATATTTTTTCTTTTTTAAGATCAACTATAGACGTGAACTGACTGCTGGAGATAGCTAAGAAATCATTGTTCTCTGAAAACAGAAAATCCTGAACTCCCCCCTTATCTGTAAATGAACAGATGGTTTCTAATTTTCTATTTAGGATTTTAGCTTTGTGCCAGATAGGGTTTAGAGGTGAGAAAGGAATGTCTGAGTATGAATAGACAATATAGTTTCCATTTTGGCTAATTGTTTCTTTTTCAATCCTTTCATTGCCTATATTTTTACGTTGGATTTCTTTTCCGGAGCTGTTGTATAAGAACATATACTTGTTTTCATCGTTTTTTGCGTACAAACTGCTGACGATAAAAGAGTATCCGTTCTCGGACATTGCACCTCTCATATCTGTGTGCTTATTTTCGTACCGTTTGATAATATTCCCATCAAAATCATAAAATATCAATAGGCGTGCTGTGGTTTTTGGTCTAAGGCCTTTTTGACCAAATTTCACGATTAATTCTGCTTTGTCCGATATAAATACCCCAGGTACGGGTTCCACATCGAATCGTTTTCTATTGGGGAAGACTATAAACATGCTGTCTGCTACTCCTTTTTCACTGTCTAGCCATTCAGTTGACCATGCTACAATTTTGCGGTCGTAGTTTGAAAGAGGGTATGTTGCTTTTCCCCACTTATGATTTTTCTTTTTCTTCACAATGGGTTCTTTTTTTACTATTTCCAAGTAATAGCCTTCCTGTGTATACCCAAGTACTGGTATGACACAGATTAATAATAAGATCAATTGTTTTTGCATTGTTAATTGAGTTTAGAGGTGATTTTTTACCGTTTTTTTTAAAGTTGAATGATTTGAGTCTGGTCAGATAAGAATATGAACGTTATACTCTTCCTACCCTATTAAGTAGGTGTGCTACTATAAACGACACTTTTGGGTGCGTCACTATGCTGAATATTAGCACAATATTTTTCCTAATAAATAGCACCACGTGCTTACTAAAAACTTGAACTTTGAGAGAGGCACGTTTGGGTATTTAATTAGAATAGTTCAAGAAGATTGAAGCGTGAATTCACTTTAGTCAATAGGGATGAGAGGGAATGGGAGCTTTTTCTAGTATTTCTAATGTTGCAAGCTAAAATTGCGGACGATCCTTTGGAGGATATGAATGAGATTGAAATGTTGAATATTTACATTTCTTTTCTGTGTAAATACAGGTTAGATTTGACGATTGTCTAGGAACAAGTGTTTAATCTACTGGTATCGATTTGTTTGAATATTTGTGGGTGTGTGAATTGCCCCTTTTTTAATTGATTGTAAATTGTTTTATTGGTTAATAGTGGTGACTTTTAATTGACTAAATGTATTGTTAATTTTCATTTTAAGTAACTGGAATGATGATATATATTTATTATAGTTAAATGATGTTTTCCTTGTTCTGAGATGAAATATATCTCCGTATTCAAGGGCAGAAATGGATTTTACAAAAAAAAGCAGTCTAATTGCATAACTTTCCTTATCTTTGCCGTTGATGACAAACTACCTTCCATATAACAACTGCTGTTGCAAGCGATGTTGTTGCTGAAAGCCTTTCTTTCGGCCTCTCCTCTCTTTGTATTTATCATTTTACATTACTGGATAATATTAGTTCGCTATAATCATGGATAAAAACTTATTGATTTATAATAGCCTTAGTAGGAATAAGGAAGAATTTGAAGCGTTGAACCCTCCGTTTGTTGGACTATATGTTTGTGGACCGACTGTTTATGGCGATCCCCACTTGGGGCATGCCCGTCCTGCGATAACTTTCGATATTCTGTTCCGTTACTTGCAGTTCTTAGATTATAAAGTACGCTATGTGCGCAACATCACAGATGTGGGGCACTTAGAAAGCGATGCCGATGTGGGTGAGGATAAAATAGCGAAGAAAGCCCGCTTGGAGGAACTGGAACCGATGGAGGTGGTGCAGCACTACACCAATCGTTATCATACTTACATGGACGATTTGAATATATTGCGCCCTAGTATTGAACCAACTGCCTCTGGACATATTATTGAGCAACAGGAGATGGTGAAAGAGATTCTTGATAACGGTTATGCATACGAGAGCCATGGGTCGGTATATTTCGATGTTGAGCGTTATAATAAAGATCATAATTACGGCATTCTTTCTGGACGGAATATTGAAGACATGGTGAGCAATACCCGTTCACTCGCTGGTCAGGAAGAGAAGCGCAACCCACTTGATTTTGCGCTTTGGAAAAAGGCTGCACCAGAGCATATTATGCGATGGCCGTCGGAGTGGAGCGATGGTTTCCCAGGCTGGCACATGGAATGTTCTGTTATGAGCCGTAAGTACCTTGGTGAAGTGTTCGATATACATGGTGGTGGTATGGATCTGCGTTTCCCTCACCACGAATGCGAAATTGCACAAAATACTGCTGCGCAAGGCAAAGCAGCTGTCCGCTATTGGATGCACAACAATATGATTACTATCAATGGACAGAAGATGGGCAAATCGTTGGGTAACTTCATCACACTGGAAGAAATGTTCGATGGTTCGCACGACCTGCTCGAACAGGCATATGGGCCTATGACGATACGCTTCTTCATTCTTCAGGCACATTACCGTAGTACATTGGATTTTTCTAACGAGGCACTTCAGGCAGCAGAAAAAGGTTTTAACCGTCTTGCTGCGGCTATGGAGACTTTAGGTAAACTGAAGGCATCTGATACGAGTAGTGTTTCTGTCGACGAGTTAGAAGAAAAGCTGTATACTGCTATTAACGACGATCTTAACACGCCAGTGCTTATCGCACACCTGTTCGATGGCGTTAAACTGATTAACTCTGTTGCTGATGGAAAAGCTCAGCTTACGGTTAGCGATTTGGATAAGCTTAAGAAGCTTTATGACGATTTTGTATACAAAATTCTAGGGCTAACTGTTCTTGAAGCTGCTGACGTAAGCGGAAGTGATATGAAGCTGGAGAGGGTGATGGAACTGATTATTCAACTTCGATCTAATGCAAGGTCTAGTAAAGATTGGGCTACAGCTGATGCTATCCGTGATCAGTTGAAGGCAGCTGGGATAGAGATTAAAGACACTAAAGACGGAGTTGTGTGGGAGTGTAAATAGCAAATAGAATTTTTTCATTTATAGAATGCAAGCTTTCTCTTTCATAGGGAAAGCTTGTTTGCTTTTAGGTGGTAATGCTTTTGGCTTAGAGACAATTTTTGTAAAGTTTTTGTGTATGTTTTAACCATCGGTTAGGTGATATTCAAGATAATAGTGTTAAATTAGACAGGGCTACTTTCGAAACTATGGAGTGAATGTTGTGTTAATTGGACTAAATAGGAAAAACAGAATTGTTTTTTGTTAGTATTTCTGTTTTCCTAGGAATTACATGCTATTAAGGGATTCTCTCCAAAAATATAAAAGATTACTTGAGAATGGTTAATTACTAACTGTTGAGGACATGGATAAAAAGGCTTGGAGTAGGATGAAGTTTTCTATAGGAGTTAAGATTGCTGGTGGTTTTGCTGTGGTTCTTCTGATGGCTTCGATAGCTGGAATATATGGCTATTACTCAATGAAACCGATTAAGGGGGTGAACAAAAATTTCGAATACTTGATGGAGATCAATGATCTGATTGGGCGTTCCAAGCAGGTTAAATTGAATTATGTTCTCACTCATGAGGAGGTTTACCTGAAGGAATTTGAGCAGACAATACAAAAGGCTCTTCTTGCGAATAGTAGTATAGACGAAGTTTTGATTACGAACAAGGCTCCTAAGTATACAGATGAGACAAAGGCTGCTATTGAGAAGTATAATCGTACAATGCAGGCGTTTTTTGAGCGGGAGAAAGCAAAAATAGGAGTGACGGACTCTTCTGTACCGATTAAAAAGAATATCAGTGGTAGCATAAACAGCCTGAATAGTATTGTAGTGGATGAGGTACTTGCGAATAGGCGTTTAAGCAGGAAGGAGGCCGCCGAGAGAATCAAAAAATTACAGGTTGTTGTAAGGGAAGATATAGCGGGAGTTTGGGGAAAGCTGAATTCTGAATTTTCTGATTATCTTAAAAGTGGTGACGAAGCCAAGGTGGAGTTGATTGATGGTCTATTTTCTTCAATAATTTCTCAAACAGGTGACCTTAAGGGTAATTTTGTAAAAAGGAAATCAGCGGATTTTTTGGACGAGATGACATCGAACCTTGAGGGATGCCGGGTGTGTCTAGGGAAGATCGAGGAACTGACGATTGAACAGGCGGTTTTGAATGAGTATGCAGAAAAAGATATAGAAGCTATTGGAGTGCCTGTGGGGGTACTTGTGAAGATGGAGCAGGAGATTGTACTGAATCTTCTTACCAATGGTGTTCGGGTTGTTCTGATTTCGTTGATTGGTTCTGTTCTTTTGGGATTGTTCATTTCTTATTATATAACAATGCAGGTTACAAAACCTCTTAGTTCGACCGTGGATCTGTTGAGCTGTATGGCCAAGGGGGATTTGGGGAGGGATGTACCTGTTCAGTTAATGGTGCGTAAGGATGAGTTTGGGAATTTGGCAAGTTCGCTGGATTATGTGATGAATAAGTTCAGGCTTCTGATTTCTGATATTGCACAGGAGTCCGACCAACTTTTGGTTTCGAGTGATGACATGAGTACACATGCTCAACATATGTCGGAAACAGCATTGAGGCAGGCGGCACTGGCTCAGCAATTGTCCGCTTCGCTGAACGAGGTAGTGGAAAAGATTGTTGACAAAGCAGCGAGAAAACAGGATAATGATAACTTGATTGATGAAGCTGTGGGTGAGATAGAGAAGGGGAGTGAGGCCATTAGAAGAACAATGAAATCGATCCTTACAGTGGATCAGAAAAATGGGCTGATCAATAACATCACAACGGAAACAGATATGTTGGCGTTAAATGCTGCTGTGGAGGCTGCACGTTCCGGTGAGCATGGGAAAGGTTTTGCTGTGGTAGCCCAAGAGGTTAGGTCTTTGGCTAATAGAACGAAGGATACGGCTACAGAAATAAATATGCTAACGAAGGAAGGTGTTGGGCATGCTAAGTTTTCTGAGAAGCAGTTCGAGAGCTTAACTGTTGGAGTCGTGAGAATTTCGGATACTTTGAAAACGCTTACTGATGATCTGGCTTCTACGAATATTAATGCCGAAGAAATCAACGCTACTGTAAATACATTGAACAATACTATTCAATCGAATGCTGGTGAGGCTCAGCATAATGCTCGTTTTGCTTCAGTTCTTAAGGAGAAGGCAGCTAAGTTGCAGGGGAGTATTTCTTACTTTCAGGTGTAGAGTTTTGATTTTATGCTATTTCTATAAAAATATTTACTGGAATGCAACATTCAAAGGATATATAGGTCTTCACTTTTGAATGTCCAATTTTTTATTTGGTAGTTACACCTAGGGATGATTGCAACTGTTTAATTTTTGTAGCATATCGATTTGTGTGATTTATTCTTTATGCCAATCTCAAAAAATAAAAGGTTATATTCATGTTTAACTGTTTTACTAAGAAGCACCGCAAGAATTCAAATAGCCAAATTTGATATATTATAATCAACTCATTTACTGATTATAGTTAAACTAGATTACTTATTGAAGAGGTAAGAAGTTTTGATTGCTATTGATATTATTGAGAACTAATTATCCTTATATTTAAGAAGGAGTTGCTTTACCTATGTATAGCAAAAGTGACAGTTGCAAAGTGTGGTCTATATTGCGGTGTCAACGAACTAAAACTAAACCTCAAGATGATTAAGACAAAATTTGTCATTATTATATATTGCATTGTACTCTGCTCATGTTCAAATTCCTCAATCAAGGAGATTAACCTAACAGGGCAAAATAAAAAAGAAATTCCTAGTGATGTATTGAAACAACAGCATTGTACTGCCTTAACACTTCGGGATAATAATATAGAGTCACTTCCGCTACAGTTGTCCCAGTTAAAGAAGCTGAAAAGAATAGATTTGTCTTGGAATAAACTCACACATGTGCCTCCTGTACTTTTTCAAATGCACCAATTGGAAGAAATAAATTTGGCTTACAATCAAATCAAATTGTTACCAGACAGCCTTTTCCTGTTGCCTAACTTGAAGAAGTTGGTTGTTTTTGGAAATCTTCTTGATGATGATGAGATCGTGAATACAGAAATGCGTTTTAAGGGAGAAGATTTAAGCTGTTTTGTCATATTGGTGGATCCTGGTACTTTCTTTTTAAATAAAGGGATGAGTCTTCATAAAGAAAATAAGTTGAAGCATGTAGAATATTATTACAATAAATCAATAAAGGAAAATCCAGGATTATCAGAAGCATATTTTTATCGGGGATTATTTTATCATAACAGAAAAGACCACGATAAGGCTTTTCGTGATTATGGTTTTTGTTTGCAATTGAAGTCTGATCATCAATTTGCTTACCTGAACAGAGGTACTATACGTTATTTTTTTAGGAATGATAAAGCGGGAGCCTGTCAAGATTGGCAAAAATCGAATACGGACCAAGGCCGCAAGTACATTCAGCAATTCTGCAAATAGGCAATTATGTGTGGTATAGCAGGGATTTTAAGTTCGGACCAAACAGAAAGGACTTACGAAAAGGTTCAGGAAATGTGTCAGGCTCTTGCCCATCGTGGACCGAATAATCAAGGGGTTACACAAATAGGAAATGTGGTATTAGGGCATAGAAGGCTTTCTATTATTGATTTGTCTTCTGCTGCACATCAGCCAATGAGTGTGGCCAATAGCAGATATACGATAAGCTACAATGGCGAAATTTATAATTTTGGAGAATTAAAAAGTGAATTGAAAGACCGAGGTGTTCAATTCCAAACAGAATCTGATACGGAAGTACTTTTGCAGATGTATGTTTTCTATGGTCAGAAATGTCTGGAGCGGTTGAATGGAATGTTTGCTTTTACGATTTGGGATCAGGAAAAACAAGAGCTTTTTCTTGCAAGAGATCGGTTTGGGCAAAAACCTCTTTTTTATCATCACAAACAATCTGGATATTTTGCGTTTGCATCTGAGCTGAAAGGCTTGTTGGCGAATCCAGATGTTCCCCAAAAAATCTCATATGTGGGCATTAACCATTACTTAAGTCTTGGTTATATTCTTAGTCCTCAGACTATGTATGAAGATGTATTTCAGTTGGAAGCTGGCCATTGCATGTATGTCCGACAACGAGGGAGGGAGCTTATCAAGCATTCCTATTGGAATTATGCTGATGCTTTTCGAAAAAGAACAACACTTAATTCCGATGAAATTGCAGAAGCTTTAAAAGAGCATATAAAGAAAGCCGTTCAAAGAAGACTCATTAGCGATGTGCCAGTAGGTGCATTTCTTAGTGGAGGAATAGACTCAAGTACGATTGTGGCTTTTGCTAAGAGCTTTCAGCAACAATTACATACCTTTAGTGTTGGTTTCGATCAGGATAGTTACAATGAAAGCGCAGATGCACTACTTGTTAGTGACTTCTGCCAAACTCACCATCATCCTATGTTATTGGGTGATGATTACACTTCTCAAATGCTAGGGCAAGCTATATCTGTCTATGATCAATTGTTTGCAGACAACTCATTGATTCCAATGGTGGAAGTTTCGAAATTAGCGTCGAAAGAAGTTACCGTGGTGCTTTCGGGAGATGGTGCTGATGAAATTTTTGCAGGCTACCCTACTTACAAGGCTGACCGGTATTATTCTTTGGCAAAATACGCTCCTCTTCCATTGCGGAAATATTTAGCACGAAGCAAGCCTGTCTTTGGAGGAGAAAAAATAGGAAAAAAATATAAAGCACAACAATTCTTTTACGGAACTCTCTTTGATTACCGAAAAGCACATTATGCTTGGCGTTTATTTTTTAGGCCAGAAGAGCGTATCAGTATTTTAGGTGATGAATATAAGGATTTGGTTTACGATACAGACCCTTATACCATTTTCAAAAAGCATTATGAAGAGGTGAACGATTTGTCACGGTTACACCAGCACTTGTATGTTGATGCAAAAACGTGGCTTGCTGATGATATTTTAGTGAAGTTGGATAGATCGTCGATGTACAGTAGTATAGAAGCACGTTGTCCATTTTTAGATGTAGATCTCGTAAGCTTTGCTGCTTCAATACCAGATTATCTGAAATTGAACCAAGGGAAAATGAAGTATATTCTGAAACAGGCAGTTAGTGAGCTATTACCTGTATCTGTGATTCATAAGAAGAAGAGTGGTTTTAACGCCCCTGTTCATAAATGGATTGATAATACAGGAATGAACGAATTTCAGAGTTTCAACTATCATGTTTTCTCTCAAAAAGTAGGCAGATATTTCAATTAAAAACATTCTGAAAGGCATGAATACCAATGAAAACCAAATGCCAACAGGTTTTTCTACAATGACATCGGCTATTGCAGAAGCGCATAATTATAACAACTGGATAGTTGATAACTTTAAAAGTTATATTACAGGAGATTTTCTGGAAGTAGGAATTGGTTTTGGCAATTTTAAAGAAAAAGTGCAAAACCAAATTGAGAGCTATGCAGGTGTTGATATCGAAGAAGAATTAATTCGGCAAGAGCAAAAAAAAGATGTTTCAGCAAGTTATTATGCGGCTGATGTGTCATCTTCTGATTTTATTTCAATTTTTGAAGAAGAATTTAAGGATTCCATACTGATGGTAAATGTATTGGAACATGTGGATAATGATAGATTGGCGTTAGAAAACCTATTATCGATATTGAAACCGCATGGGCATTTACTTTTATTTATTCCAGCATTTATGGCTTTGTACAACGATATGGATCGTTTGGCTGGTCATCATAGAAGATATACCAAACGAAGTTTGAAGAGTATACTTCCTAAGCAAGGAGTGCAAATTGTTAAATTAGAATATTTTAATCCTATAGGAGCTCTAGGTTGGTGGGTGAACAAATTTAAGAGTCAT
Organism: Bacteroidales bacterium; assembly: GCA_965230435.1. GTDB lineage: Bacteria > Bacteroidota > Bacteroidia > Bacteroidales > JBDKHP01 > JBDKHP01. The sequence continues at coordinate 666,348 of CBDDLB010000004.1, read as the reverse complement.
ACTAATCTGGATAGCCAAAATTTGAATACGCAGACCGAAATTTTCGACAAATATCTGGTTCCAGTTTCAAAAGCCATTAATGTATTTACTCGATATTTGTGGGGGCAGTCTCTTATTTGTGTTCTAAAAAAAACAAATCATTAATGTTTTCTTTTGTAATTCCAGCATACAACGAAGAAAAGGGTATCAAGGATACTATTTTACAATGTCAGAAAGTGATTGGCGAAATAGGTGATGAGAACTCTGAAATAGTAATAGTAGACGATAATTCTTCTGACAGTACGGCAGAAATCATAAGTAATTTTGGAGTAACGGTTGTTCATCATCCATTAAACACAGGATATGGCCGTTCTTTGAAAGATGGTATAAGAAAAGCAAAAAATAATATAATTGTAATTACTGACGCCGATGGTACATATCCCATTGACTTTACACCACAGCTAATTGCTGAATTCCAAAGAGGAATAGATATGGTAGTCGGTACGCGAAAGAATATTAGCAAACTGGATAATCCATTTAAATATCTGTTCCGCAAAATACTGAAGCTTTTGGTTGAGTTTACTGCTGGCCGGAAGATACCAGATATAAATTCAGGGTTACGGGTTTTTGATAAGCGAACGATAACACCATATTTCAATACTCTATCGGATAGCTTTAGTTTTACTACATCATCGACTTTAGCCTATATGATGACGGGAAAGATGGTGAATTATCTGCCAATAGATTATCATAAAAGAAAAGGTAAGACTAAAGTAAAATTATTTAAAGATTCCATCCGGACTTTACAATACATTGTTGAGGCAATTATGTATTACAACCCGATCAAACTATTTATAGCCTTTTCTCTATTTTTATTCATCATAGCGTTTTGCAATTTTGGAGCTTACTTTCTTTTGAATAATGTAATATTTCTTCAGGTTAGCTTTGGTTTCACAATGTTGGCTTTTCTTAATTTAGGATTCGGGTTTATTTCAATACAATTAAAACAGCTTCTTTCTCAACAGACGCAGATTAAAAATTGACAGTAATGACAGAAAAGAAGAGAGAACAAAAAGAACAAACTGAGGAAGTTTCTACAGAACAGCTTTTGCAAGAAAAAGAAAGCATTTGGAAAATCTCATATCGATTCTTGCAGAAGAATAAAAAGACCTTGTCGTGGATTTCTTTACTGGTTTCATTGATTTGGGTTACAGTCACTTTTTTATTAAAACGATTGCCATTTTATTTATATAGTCCTGTTGTTTTATTTCGGGCCGACTCTGGTTCATATTATGAAGTTATGAAACAGTTAGGGGGAAATGGGCTGCCGCGGTTTGAAATTCGTCCTCCTGGTTATCCTTTGTTTATAAAGGTTGTAACATCATTACATGATTCTATAATCGCGGTCTCTTGTTATCAAACTATTTTAGCATTTATTTCTACGCTTCTTCTAGTTTATGCTATACATAGAATATTCCCAGCAGTCACGTTGATCTTTAGTTTTTTTCTGACGGTTTTTGTTAATGGACTTATCTTTTTTCAATATGAAACGACGTATTTAACAGAGAGCCTATTTGTAAGTTCGACATTTGTATTTATTGCTTTTTCGTTTTTGGCGTTAAACAAGCCTGAGAAGAGAAGGTATTGGATACTATTGTCGATTTCAACATTTCTAGCGATCATGATCAAACCGGCATCAATGTTTCTTTTGCCTTTTTTTGTGCTTTTTGTTCTATTTCTATGGTTTCGAAAATCTTCACTCAAAATTTATTTATCGCTATTAGCTCCAATTGTAAGTTTATTATTTTTATTTTCTGCTTATAACTATGTATCGGCAGGTTTTTTTAAAGTATCGGCTTTTGGCTCATTGAATATGTTGGGCGCAACAATAAATTTTCAGAAAACAAACTCTAATTACCTTACTTCTGTAAATAATGCGATTGAAAAATTTTCTACACCCAGTGCAAATTATAATACCTGTCATAAGTTTAAATATTACCTAATGAAGGATTCGTTATTTAAGCAAGAAACTGATTCCCTTTATCCAGGAGTTCGAAAAGAGATTGTATTAGAACAAATTTTCAGCGAAGTTTCAAATGATGCGATCAAAAACAATCCATCGATATACTTTCAACGGTTTATATCACAATTTTTGTATTACTACAAGCGAGAATTTTCCTATACTGCATTAAATGGTTTTCGACGGGAATTGCTATATCGTTGTAGTCTTAAGTATTTCAAAGAAGAAGATTATAATGAGCGGAAAAAAGGAATAATGATGGAGCTGCATTATCAGAAAATGCCTCCTTTGCCAGAACATATAACTGTGGAAAGCAATCAGGTAAGGTTTAATATAAAACATCAAAAGCTAATAAGAAAGGCATATAGTTTTGAACGCTTTATGGCTTCACTAACTTCTTTTACCCGAAAAACAGTATTGATGCGGACATTGCTTTTTATTAATTTCATCGTATCGTTAATCTTGCTGATCCTGCAACTTGGACAAAACCCTAAAGTATTTGCATTGTTTATATTTAATACTGTTGCTATTCTTAAAGGCTTATTGATAGCTCTAGTAGAAACTGCGATAAATCGTTATGCCTACACAATGTCTTTTGTTGAGTATTTATCTTTTCTTATTTCAATATTGTTGGTTTGGGAAATCATACTTTTATTTAGAAATAAAAATTTCTTTTGGAAACGGACGCAAGCGGTAAATATACAAGGAAACGAATTTTAACGTTAATGTTGTTTTGTTGAAAAGTAGAGTTATGAATTCTTCTGTGCTGATAACTGATTTAAACTTTTACAGTAAACACAGAAAGCTTGAGAGTTGGGGTTTTATACAGAAACGGATCAGTAACCGATTATAAAAACGATCCTTTTGACAGTTAGTGCAATCAAAAAAAGTACGGTTATGCAACTATTAATGGGTATTGTAAATTTTCTTTGAAGATATTTGATAAGTAAAGCCGAAAAACAACTTTGGTCTTAGTTACACTGTTGATGGCTAAATCCCTAAGGTGCTTAAGAACATTTAGGAGTTGAGTACTTTGTGCTCTTTGAATGAAGTTATTTGGTTGAACTTCATTGAAATCTAAAATTTAGAAAGTAAAGATGAATAAAGACATCCAGCACAATCAAAAGGCTCATGATAAAATTGCGAGAGTCTATAATCTTAAACATCCTGAAATATATAATCATTATGAACAGTCCCGATTGCAGAAGGTTATTGGCGATTTAGTAAAAAAAGTAGAGGAAGATGACATAAAGGTTTTGGATATGGGGGCTGGGACAGGAAATCTTAGTCTTAAATTTTTACGAGAGGGGTGCGAAGTAATTGCTCTTGATGTTTCTCCTAAAAGCCTTCAGCTTTTAGAACGTATGAACAATTATTCACAAAAGCTTAAAACTGTAGTGCTTCGAGGAAAGGAGCTTCCTTTTCCTGATAATACTTTTGATATTGTGAGTACTTATTCTGTTCTTCATCATATTCCTGATTACCTAGCATCTGTTTCAGAAATGATAAGGGTTTGCAAACCAAATGGATATATTTATATTGATCATGAGGCTAATGAAAATCATTGGAATCCAGATCCAGCTCTTAGAGAATGGCGTTTAAAGACAAAACAAAACTTCTACGGTTATTTGAGAAAAATAATTTTGACGAAAGAGATATTCTGTGTTTCGCTTTATAAAGCAGTTTGGATAAAATTATTTATAAATAAGCGTTATGAGCGGGAAGGGGATATCCATGTCTGGCTAGATGATCATATAGAATGGAGAAAAATTAAGAAAGTCGCAACTGACGAAAATTGCAAGATAGATCAAGAAATTGATTATCTCCAGTTTAGATCAAAGGGAAAGAATCTGTTTGATTCTTATAAAGACATTTGTTCTGATACTAAATTGATGATATTCCAGAAATGTTATTTGTAAACATGTCAGTTTTTACTCTACCCGACTGTTTATGAATTCTGATTTCGAGAGGTAAAAAGAAAAGTTGAATTTTGTGGTTCCTACACCAAAAAAACAACTTTTCAGCATGGAGCAATGTCCACAAACAAATATATATGAATTAATTCGTAACCTAGGGATAGTAAAGCACAAAAAGAGGCAGGAGTTTATATGTGAACTGACAGCAGGGATTATCAAGAGCCGCTCTGTAGTTTTTTCACAGATAGCGGACAAAATAGAAAGCGGTGCCAAGGTAGAATCGATAGAAAGGCGGATACAGGATTTTTTCGAGAAGGTCAATTTTGATTATCTAATGTTAGGTGTCTTTCTGATGGGCTTTGTGCACCATGACCGCCTACTGATCAGTATAGACAGGACGGAATGGGACTTCGGCAGGACACGGGTAAATATCCTGTGCGCGGTTGTGAGTATCGGAAAAATGGCAGTGCCCATTTATTTTGAAATGCTTGACAATAATAGCGGGAACAGTAATGCTGACGACCGAATAGGGCTGTTGAAATCCATCATTGGGATTGTCGGGCCCGATAGGATCAGCATGCTGGTGATGGACCGTGAATTCGTTGGCAACAAATGGCTTTCATGGTTAAGAAAGAAAGGGATAAACTTCTGTGTAAGAGTGCCGAAAAACCATAAGATAACACTGGCAGAGGGAACGGTTGCCAGTGCAGAGGAACTACTGGGGGACAGGAAAACTTTTTATGCCGAAAATGTGATTGTTGATAACGTAATTGTTAACCTGTCCCTGACTTATGGTAAGGACGGCGAACTGTTGTTTTTGATCGGGACAGTACCTTGCGGTGAACTGACGGGGTCCTATAAACGCCGATGGCCGATAGAAGTATTCTTTCAGGCCTTGAAGGCAAGAGGTTTTAATATGGAAGACTCCTGCCTGCAGGACCTGAAAAAATACCGAAAGCTTTTTGCCGTAGTGTCGATAGCCTATACTTTGTGCTGGGCAACAGGTATTCAGGACGGGAAAAAGAACCCTGTCAAAAGAAAAAAGCACGGTTATCCTCAGTATAGCGTGTTCAGAAGAGGGTTGAACTTAATGAGGGAGTTCTTCAAACGTAAAATAACTGAACCTGTTAAAATGGCTATTGAACTAGCCGTCACGAGAATATGCAATAATTTAAAAACAGTCGGGTAGAGTAGTCAGTTTTCTCCCTTAACTTGGGTTAAGTATGATTGCAAAATTTATTGTGATTGGTTTTGTTTTCTACCGGAACAAAAACTTTATATTTGGTTATTACTACCTTAAAGCTTTTATATTTGTTTGAGTTTGTAAGCATATAACTTATGAGTAAAAGGAAAAAGAAGTATAAACAAACAAAATCATCTGCACAAAATAGTCCCCGAACTAAAGAGCAGATTAACACGAATATAAAGTCAGAACAAAAAAAGAGTAAATTACTAGAAGTTCTTGATGCTTCATTTGGCAAATATGCTGTTGTTATTTTGTTTCTGACTATGATATTGATAGGTTCAATCGCTTTTGGGGACTTCATGAATCTGAAACGTACCTATATTTTCAAAGATATAGGTTCAGACGTTATTAATGGAACATACCCAGCTTGGGTACAATATAGTAATTTGCTGAAAGAGGGAATAATCACCAAATGGTCTTTTTATGAAGGTATGGGGCAGAATTGGTTCTCTGGATTTCCTTTAGATCCAAGAAGTCTTATCAGTCAATTTCTGACAGTTTTATTGGGAGAAGATTTTCTTGTTTATGGTAACTTTCATTTCTTCTTTGCGTTTGGCGTTGTTATTACAGGCTTGCTGACATTTGTATATTTTCGTACTGTTGGTTTTAATAAAAATAGTTCCTTTTTTGGAGCCCTGACAGTTGCTTTTGTTGGCTATTCCATATTAGGTAGTGCTTGGGCTCATGGCTTTAAATTTCTTTATGGTATATTCTATCTTTTTTCATTTGAGCAGTTGTTTGTAAAAAAAAGGTGGTATTTTTTTCCTTTTGCTGTGGCTTTTATGAGTGGTAACCCGTTCTTCTTATATGCTTACACTTTATTCTTATTGCTGTATTTTATCGTTCGTTTTTATGAGATTGAGGGAGTAAAGGTGAAAGAGTTTTTCATTCTTTCGGCAAAGATGCTAGGGTTAGGAATACTAGGAATTGCAATGAATGCTGTTAACCTAGTTAGTTCTTATATGAAGATTTTTCAAAGTCCAAGAGTTGGAGGAAATGTTTCTAATACAACAGGGGGCAATGTAGAGAATGTTTTCAATATTGATAATTATTCTGAATTTCAAACAACTATACTTCGTTTCTTTTCAAATGATATACTTGGTAATGGCTCCAATTTCAAAGGCTGGTACAATTATCTTGAAGCGCCAATCTTTTACGCAGGTCTGTTAACGTTGTTTCTGTTTATTCAGGCTTTTGTACATATAAAAGGGAAGAAGAAATACGTACATGCAGCATTTGTCTTTTTTATGACTTTAATTGCTTTTGTTCCAGAAATGAGACATGCCGTACAGTTCTATGTGGGTAATTATTACAAGGGAGTTGTCGATTTTTATGTCCCTTTTACTGTTATTTTCTATGCTACGTATTCTTTGCATTTAATTATTGAGAATAAAAAAATTAACATTCCTCTACTTGTTGGTTCTTTAGTATTGTTTTTAATTGCTTTGCACTTGGATTACCCTCGAAATCCGAACTTTCCTCCCCGTGATAATCCTATAGATAAGTCGATATCGTTTGTAGTTACAGCTTTTCTAATCACCTATTCTTTATGTTTGGCATTTATTGGGAACAAGAAATATGGAGGTTACATCTTCTATTTGCTTCTTCTTGTTTTTGGAATAGAACTAACTTATGCTTCAAAGATTACAACCTCTAAGAGAAAAACTTATGGATATAGAGAGTTTAAGGTAACTCAGGGCGGCTATAAAGATGGTACAGCTGAAGCTGTAAAGTATATACAGAGTATAGATTCTAATTTTTTCCGAATTGATAAAGAATATAGGTCGGGAACAGGAATGCATGGTAGTTTGAACGATGCACAGGCTCAAGGTTTTTATGGAACAGCGTGCTATTCATCTTTCAATCAGGCTAATTATATCCGTTTTCTGGAAGAGACCCGTGTTATCAAAAAAGGTGTAGAAACAGCTACGCGTTGGGCTCCTGGATTGTACGGAAGACCTTTGTTGCAAACTATTGGTAATGTTAAGTATATTCTTGGGCGAAGTGGAAAAACTAGTTATAGCAAACATGGATATGCAGATTCAATTGCATCTGTTAAGGGAATTGTTGTTCAGAGAAGCAAACAGTATTTACCGTTGGGTTTTACTTATGATCGGTATATGAAGTTGAAGGATTTTAAGAAATTGAAACCAGAAAAGATAGATCAAACCCTGATGCAAGCATGTATATTAGATTCTATTACTAATTTAGAAGAAGTAGAGATTTCTGGATTTAATTTAACAGATACAGCGGGCACTTATACTTTTGCTAACTATCAAAGAGATGTTAAGCTTCTTGGTAGGGATACTTTAACTATCTCACATTTCAGCAATAGTAAAATAGAAGGAGATATTTCTTTGACTGAAAATAAAATATTATTCTTTTCAATACCTTTCGATATTGGCTGGGGGGTGAAAGTGAACGGAGCAGAAAAAAAGCTCTTCAGGGCAAATCTGGGGTTTACAGGTATAGTTCTGCCTAAAGGCAGTCATAAATTGGTACTGGAGTTCAATCCTCCTTTTTATTTCGTTAGTTTAATTATAAGTGGAGGGGCTTTAGTTGCTTTTGTGCTTTTAGTTTTCTTCTTTAAGAAGAAATAGAGTTGAAAGTGAAGTCTGAATTTTGTGTCTTCAATTCTAAATATAGGCGATTTGTGATCCGACGAGTAACATTGATGATATTTAGGGAAAGATACAACACTTGTTAGTATCTTTCTTTTGTAGTTTACTCTCTTTTCTTCATTAGGCACAGAACCCATGAAGACAGCGATTTGTGCAGCAAAGGATGTAACATTTTTTCGAATCGCATTAAGGAAGGAGAATACATTCGAACAAAGCGCTGGGGAATTCTGAACGCCATTGAGCAGTTAACAAAAAGATATGCAAGGTTTCCTCCGTAAATCGTATTAATAATCTCAAATTCGTTTCCTAATACTTGCTTTATTGATGGAACATCAATAGACTTTTCGTTATCTTCAAAAAAATCAGGATCAAAACGATACCAGATTGATCGTAATAAATCCAGTAAAGATTTGGCACTTGGCTCCCAGAAACAGAAATATCCTCCTGGCTTTAAAATACGATTAATTTCAGTTAATCCTTTTTCTAAATTGGGGGGCAGGTGATGCGTAAGCATACGGGGCGCTACATCATTACCAGTTCAATGATTTTGTCGCGTCTAGGGTCTGAAATTATTCGGCAGTAGTTTATCGAGCTCTGATGCTTTTGTATCCAGGATATTGTTGAGCACATAGGTTAGCCACCGTAACGGCTCTACTTGGTTCACCTTGCATGCAGCGAAAAAAGTATAGAACATTGCCGCATTTTGAGCAGCTTGGCGGGAACCTGCAAAGAGGTAGTTTTTTCGTCCGAGAGCCACAGGCCGTATGCTTACGGCGTATCGCAGTTTTCACCTGTGATGCGCTGGTAAAATACCAATTGCGTCTGGTTAAAGGTATTAACGCAGATGCTATTTCAGGGATATTAAAGAAGCTTGGCCAGTGCGGAGCCCGCAGGCTTGAAAAACTATTGCTCCGGCGTCATTCGTTATGGCCGGAAAAGTCAGGGCTTAAGCAGATTACTTTAGATGCGGATTCCACTGTCAGCCTGGTGTGCGGCAATCAGGAAGGTGCCGCAAAAGGATATAGCGATAAGAAAAAAGGGGCAAAAAGCTATCACCCCTTACTGGTTTTTGTAAGCGAGATCAAACTACTGTACCATAGCTGGTTCAGGACAGGGGCAGCCTATACATCCAATGGGATTGTTGAATTTCTTAAGCAGGTCCGCGCAAGCCTTCCCGGCAGCGTCGAGAAAGTGTTCTTCCGTGCCGACAGTGGTTTTTTCAGTGGGAAACTATTGGATTATTTAGAAAAAATGGGCTGGGATTACCTGATAAAAGTATGCCTTCAGCTAACCCATCTTGCCAAGATTTCCCATAAGCCCTTGCTTTGTAGCTGAACTCAAAAAAGCAAAAGCATGGACAAATCAATTGAAATGCAAGCCCACATTGAGGCTTGGGAATGCCGTAATGTAAGCATAAAATCCTATTGTGAAGAAGCCGGTCTGGCTCAACACGTATTCCGCTATTGGCTAAAGAAGCACAAAGCAAAGTCAAATACAGAAGAAAGCGGCTTCATTACTATTGCGCCACCTGATGCAGGCACATCAGGCAACGTCCGTATTGTATATCCCAATGGTGTTTTAGTTGAACTCCCGGCAGATAGTCCGACCTCACAAATACGTTCCTTAATACAACTTTAGGTATATGTTTTCATTGACGGCGGACTTAAACTTTTACCTCTACAACCGGGCAACCGACATGCGTAAAGGCTTCAATGGCCTTTACGCCCTGGTACGCAATCAAATCAAAAAAGACCCACTCTCGGGAGATGTGTTTGTGTTTATTAACAGGCGACGGGACAAGATAAAAATGTTGCGCTGGGAGACAGGCGGTTTTGTCTGTTATTACAAACGCCTGGAGCAGGGGACGCTCCGGAATACCCTGTCGCAAAAGGGATCCCACTCGGCAATCAGCTGGATGGACCTGGTACTTCTCATAGAAGGGATTACAGTAGAAAAATATCACAAAAGAAAGCGCTTTAATCAGCTGTAAGCGCTGGTTTTACTGGGGTTTTCATTATCTTTACTGTCAGATGCAAGAGGTAGGGGAACAACATAAAATCACAGAAAACGGCAGTGGGAAAGAGCTTGAAAAACTCAGCAGGCAACTGGAAGAAAAAGACGAACAGCTGCGCATTAAAGACGATGAGATCTTTAAGCTACGGGCGCATTTAGCCTATTTAATCCGCCAAAAGTTCGGGACAAAATCAGAACAGTATAAAGATGCAGATCAATTATCACTGTTCCAAATGCAGGAGATGTTAACCCGGGCAGAACTCCCCGGGCAAGACCAGGAAACCCTGCCGGCAAAACCTCCCCGTAAGAAACCCGGGCGCAAAGCCCTACCAAAAGACCTGCCCCGTAAGACAGAGGTTATTGAACCGGATTTCATTCCCGAAGGGGCAAGAAAAATAGGCGAGGACATTACAGAGAAGCTGGAATACACCCCTGGGCAATTATGGGTCCGCCAAATTATACGCCCTAAATATGCCTGCCCCAAAAGTGAAACTATCATCACCGGGGAACTGCCGGACTTTGCAATTGAAAAAGGCCTTGCAGGGGCTTCGCTAATCGCACACTTTGTGGTAAGCAAGTTTGTAGACCATATCCCTTTCTACAGGACCATTTGTATTTTCAAACGCACAAAGGTTACATTGGCAGAAGGGACCGTGAACAACTGGTTTGCAAAAGTGGCACTCCTGCTGGCCCCGCTTTACGAAAAACTCAAAAAGCAAACCTTGGCAAGCAATTATATACAAGCTGACGAAACAACCATTAAAGTACAGCTTGCCGCCAAGAAAGGAAGCACGCACCAAGGATATTATTGGGTTTATTACTCACCTGGAACAGGCGCTTTGTTTTTTGAATATGATCCCGGCAGGGCACAGACAGTACCTCAAAAGACATTAGCAGATTACACCGGAACTTTACAGACCGACGGATATCAAGGGTACGAAGCATTACCCCGGAAAGATAAAATAAAACGGCTGGCCTGCATGGCACACGCCCGCAGGTACTTTGAGAAAGCTAAGGATGAAGATCCCGACCGGGTGAATTATATCCTTTCGCAGATTCAGCGCCTATATGCCATTGAAAGAACGGTGGCAGAGCTGGATAATACACAACGTTACCAGATCAGACAGAAGCAAGCTGTTCCAATTCTAAACAAGATCAAAGAATGGACCGATGAACAACGCAATAAAGTATTGCCCAGATCCCTCTTGGGCGGGGCCCTGGTCTATATGGGCAACGCGTGGGATAGGTTGGTTGCTTATACTGACAGCGGGGAGTACCTGATTGACAACAATCCGATCGAAAACAAAATCAGGCCTATTGCCTTGGGCAGAAAAAATTACCTCTTTGCAGGTTCGCCAGAGGGTGCGAAACGTGGTGCAATTATTTATTCCCTAATGGCCGCTTGTAAAATTAATGATGTCGACCCCTATCAATGGCTTGTTGATATCCTTGATAAACTACCGAGCTGCAAATCCTCGCAGCTAGAAGAACTCTTACCAAAAAACTGGAAGGCTGCTACATCTGAAAATAAGGGGTAGTGGGATCGCTGAAGGCATACACCTGATAAAAGTAAAGCTAAAAGGTCTTCAGCAGCTGCTGGACAAACAGGTATGGCTGCCCGTGACCTCTAAGAGCGGTGCATCGGTCTGCGACTTTGAGTACAAAGCCAAAGAATGGGGAAAAACGAGAACCTTCAGGGCAATAAGGACTGTAAAAGAATACCGGGAAGTTGAATACCTCGGGACAAAACAGCTGGTCCCGGTTTATGTATATGCCTGTTATGTGAGCAATATAGAAATAGATGCGGTAGTACTACATGACTATTATAAAGAGCGTTCCACCAGTGAAACATGGATTGAACAGGTCAAGGCCCAGTTAATGGCAGGCAAAACGTTAACGGATGATTTCTGGGCAAACGATATTCTCTGGCAGCTACAGGTTTTCGCTTACAATATATCCTAAAAATCTAAAATGGTTTTTAGGTAGTTATTAGAACATCGCCGACCGCTTTATTTCGGGGTATTATAAAATAAAACGTTCGAGGTGCTTACTTAATTACAAGTTATAAGGTCAATAAAACAATCGTACATCCATTTGCATTATATTCTGGTGATTACCCTAAAAAAAATTATAGCATTGTCAACATTTGTTTATATTGTTATCCCTAATATTTTTTTAGTGAATATTTTAAGACATACAACCTGCATTATAAAAGATGCAGAAGATGCCAGCGCTGCGCCTGTAGTCCCTAGTAACGGGATCAGGATAAGGTTTAGGATGAAATTTGTTCCAACAAAGCAGATTAAAAATAGAGTTTGCTGAAATGGAAAACCAGTTTGGCCTAACACCATCTGGAATGGAATATAGCCTACTGCGATGGTAATGCCAGCAATTAAAATTGAAAATATTTTCCAACTCTCATACACATTTGTGTCAGCTTGTATTACCGTTAGAAAAATAGGATAAGTTGCTATACCTAGGACAGCGCAAGGTACTAGAAGTTTGTAGAAGTAAAGGATATTCTTATTTATTACTTTGCGTAGTAAATCTCTGTTGTTTTGAGCTATACATCTGGATAATATTGGGTTGATATTTGTTCTAAGAATATATGGTAATTGGCTGAATGCCTCTGCAAAACTTGCAGCAAAGCTATAAACTCCAACAGATGATTCTTCAGTAAAGACACCAAGCATTATAACATCAATGCGCGTGTTCATATCTAATAGAATATGACCAATTGCAGACTTACTACCGAAGTTAATGTGGAGTGGAAAATGAGACAAGACCATCTCAATGTTTAAAGGTTTTATTTTAGTCCTTAGATTTGTGGAGATCAAGATAAATAAGAACATTTCTGCTAAACTGAAGATGCCAGAGAGTTTAGGTATATCTGTTTCGATAATAATCAAAAACAAGAAGCATCCAAGCATCAGAAAATACCTTAGGAATTGAAATATTGCAAATTGTTTCATTTGCCGAACTCCATTTATATAAGATAGCAGGACTTTGTTTAGGGAAAAAAAGACAAGACCAGGAAGGACGTAGACAATAGATTTGTAGAATAGGTCACTATCTAGCAAATTTGCTAGTGGTTTGCGTAGGAAGAAAGCAGATGTTGACACCAGTGTTGAGCAGATGAAAACAAGAAATAAGGCTGAAAAAACTAATTCCCTTTTTGTTTTTTGCTTTTGTTGATATTCGGGAACGTATTTTTGTGTGGAAAGATGAATTCCAGCAACTGCGATTTGAGACAGAATGAAGTATGTAGCTGCGACTAAGTTAAAAACACCTAATACTTCCGTATCATAAAACCAAAGTATAAGCACATTGAGTAGTATGCCAATAATACCTCCTAGAACAAAGCTGGCCATGTTCCATATAACATCGACACCGAATTTTCCAACCTCTTTCTTTTTGGACAAGATAGACATCTTAGAATAGCGTAGGTATATTGTTTATAGTGCGTATTGTTTCTTCAAAGTCAATATTGATGATGTTACAATACCATTTTATAGATTCCCATCTAGGTGCGTTTTCATTTTCAATCATCTTCATTGCTGTTTTCCGAGATATTTGGCCTTCACGTATCTGGTTACTTCTAAATGTGTCATTTTCTGTAAAGCCAGCAATTACATAATATATATAATTGTAGAATGCCGCTGTACCGTCACCTATGCGCCATGTTGTAGCAGTGCCTGGGTCAGTTTCCCATTCGTAATTGTTTAGAATAGTTTGTTCTACACGTTCTTGTTCCCATGGAATATAATCGAATATATTAAGGTTGTTGTGCTTTATTAGATAGTACGCTTTAAATGCGTCGAGAGTATCTAGCAGCGAACTATTAAGGTATTTGGGGTTAAGTAGATATTCTTTTCCATAGAACGATGCCATTTTAACTTTTTGTATGCTAGATAACGTATAAGTGTGTGAGGCATTAAACTGAGGTTTTATCCCACAGAAACCTGTTTTGAAGTTGGTTGTCTCTAGTAAATTCTCTCCAAGCACCGATAAATGAAGATCGTTTTGTCGCATCAGTAAGTTAGCAAAGTAGAAATATTGCTTGTCGCCCGCCATAAATAGAGGTATAGTTCCTAAGCGGGGACGTCTTAACCAAGCTAGTACGTTTTTCCGAATGTTTTTTCTCTTTTTTCTTATGTCGGCAGATATAAGGATATGTTCAACACCTAGTTTTCCACACAAACGGGACTGATTTCGCCTTGACAGATCGGTAAGCATTCCCCAATCGTACGAAAATGCGATTGGTTTTAATCCGAGTTCTTTTTTTATGTAATGTAGAGCGAAGCTACTATCACGGCCTCCACTAAAGGGGACTAAACATTCGGGTTCGTTATTTGCTTTTCGATATTTGTCTGCAACTAGATGCAAGGCATTCTCACCCTTTACTTCGTTTTTCTTATAGTTGTGGCAATAATTACAAACGCCTTGATTGTCAAAAGTTATAAACGGAAAAGTTTCTGGAAGTAAACATTTGGAACAACGCTTGAGTTCAGCAACCTTTTTTTCTGTAGCTGCTATTTCTTTGTTGAATGTATCGGGTACTAGAGAGTTGTATGTGATAAATGGGTTGTTGATGCTTTTGAAATCAGTTATTTCAATATTCGTTTCTTTATGCGGATTTCTTTCTGCTCGATTTTCTGTGATTTCTTCTTTGAAGTGAGATTGCATTTGGGACACATGAAATTCAGCATTCTTTAAAGAAACTAAGCAGGCATGCATAGGTTTAAGTTGCTGTATCATTGATGCACTGAAAGTATTTGCTAAGTCTTTTTGTTTTGTGATTTCAAGCAGAAACATTCGTTCCGAAGCAAAAATGAAAGTATTGTTATTAATACTTGGTAAATAGTATAGCGATCCGTTGTTGGTAGCAAGAAGGAGGTTATCATAGGTTTCGAACAGCATTGCGATAGAAGCCATTCCATATATGTTTTTGTATACTTCTTCGATTGCGTTACAGAAATCTGGTTTTTTAGAAAAAGATCTGTTGAAGATTGTCGGTATTAGTTCACTATCTAATTTACTAATGCGTTCACTCTGTCCGTACTTTTCCCATAAGCTGCTTTCGTTTACGATAATACCATTATGTACAGTGATAGTATTGTGTTTTAAGACAGGTTGATTGTTAAGGTTGTCATTTTCAAACCCATTGGTGACAAGTCTAGAGTGGCCAATAGCTGTGTGATATAAGCTGTTTTCTTTCGGTTTTGCAGCCTTTTCAAATATGGAGTTGTCTATAAGTTTTGAAGCCCGACATGGTGCTTTTATTATTTGTGTTTCGTTTAAGTTGGTAATTGCAGCACCAGATGCCTCTTTTCCCCTTGATTCTGAAAGAATGAGTAGCTGGTTGAATATTTTTGATACAGTAAGTTTATCTATATCTGATTTAGGTGTTTTTACAATTCCAAAAATTCCACACATGGTTCATAAGATTTATACTTCAAGAACGAAGATAACTAAAGAATCGAAAAGGTCATGTGTTTTTTTCTGTTTTTACGTATCTTGATTGGCAATTCTAATAAAAAGAAATTTAGATGATCAACCTTTTTCCCTATAAGAAAGCTATCGTAACAGGAGGAGCCGGTTTTATTGGTAGCCATTTGGTTGAAAGCCTTGTTGAATTAGGGGCTGAAACTATTAGTATAGATAATTACTTTGCAGGTAAACACGAAAATCTTGCTCATTTAAAAAAATACCCCAACTTTCGTGAAGAAAAATGTGATGTTTTAGATTATGACAAGTTAGATGCTTTGTTTGAAGGAGTTGAAGTAGTATTTCATCAGGCTGCTTCTAAGAAGACGATATGTTTAAATAATCCTAGGCTAGATTTAGATATAAATGCCAAGGGTACATTTAACTTATTGGAGCTTTGCCTAAAGCATGGCGTTAGGAAATATGTACACGCATCCACAGGTTCTGTTTATGGAGAGGCGCAGTATTTTCCGCAAGATGAAAAACATCCTTATTTACCGACTTCTTATTATGGAGTAAGTAAATTAGCAGGAGAACGGTATGCGAAGACATTTGAGCACTTGTATGGTTTGGACGCTACGATTCTACGATATTTTCATGTTTATGGAGCAAGACAGGAATCTAGCGATGTTGGAGGTGTAGTTTCTATATTTATTAGAAAAATGTTGAAGGGCGAGCCGATCACTATTTTTGGCGATGGAACACAACAACGTTCATTTACTTATGTTAAAGATGTTGTGAAAGCAAATTTATTGGCAGCTGTTACAGAAGGGACAAAAGGGGAGGTTTATAACTGTGCTTCAGGTATAAAAGTTACTGTTGGTGAGTTAGCTAATGCAGTGGCAGAAATCTTAGATGTACCTTTGAATGTGAATCATGAAGACTGGACGCCTGGCGATATAAAAGTGTTTGATATTGATAATACAAAAATAAGAGAAGCGCTTGGAATAGGGTTCTTGACAGATTTTAAGGGAGGGTTAGAAAAAACAGTTTATTGGGCAAAAGATTATTTCGAAAACCTAAGAAATGTATAAAAATCAGAAGATTGGAGTTGTTGTTCCTGCATATAACGAAGAGCTCCTAATACAGGATACCTTAAATGGTATGCCTAGTTTTATTGATGAAATTTTTGTCATAAACGATTGTAGCCGTGATAATACGCTCCAATTAATTAAAGAACAGAAGGCAAAAGACGATAGAATTACTATAATTGATCATGAAGTGAACAAGGGATTGGGACAGTCTCTTATTGATGGTTATCTTGAGAGCTTAAAAACAGACGTTGAGATAAGCGTTGTTATGGCAGGAGACAATCAAATGGATCCTGATGATTTACCTGTGATTTTGGACAAAGTAATTGATCATGATTTTGACTATGTAAAAGGCAACCGACTTCTACATGCTAATATTGCAGCGATGCCAGGTTATCGGTTTGTTGGAAATTCGATACTTACAATTCTCACCAAATTTGCAACAGGTTATTATTCCGTGATGGATCCTCAATCGGGTTATACTGCTATTAAGAATAATGTGCTGGCCAAAATACCTATCGAGAAGATGACCAAAGGTTATGGCTATAATGCAGACATTCTCTGTATGTTGAACATTCAGGGTTATAGGGTGGCCGATGTTGAGATTAAACCTGTTTATGGAAAAGAAAAAAGTGGAATAAAACTTTTGCCCTATATCCGTAAGGTAAGTATGCTACTCACAAGATTGTTCTT
Source organism: Bacteroidales bacterium (assembly GCA_965230435.1). Classification (GTDB taxonomy): domain Bacteria; phylum Bacteroidota; class Bacteroidia; order Bacteroidales; family JBDKHP01; genus JBDKHP01. The sequence goes on along the minus strand of CBDDLB010000004.1, from coordinate 649,342 downwards.
TAAGCGACTGATTCAGCGTTATTTAATATTGGATTTTCACCCACTAGTTCTTTTTTACTTCTTCGGGTTCTTTAACCTTCTATTTTTGGTTTTGCCATTCATTGTTAGACTTTTTTATATGTACTTTACATATAATGAGTTTCCGATGACAACGATGATTATACTAACAGTGACGCTTTTAATCTCTTTGCAATCGATACTGTTTGCTATCTGGATGGATATGGACTATAATAAGGACAAGTGTAAATGATACAAAGGGTTATATTAGAGAGACTTTTTACAAAAGGGCACCTATTGTTGCTTTTTTTTCCAATAGTAGCTTTTTTACTCTACAAAGGTGCGCTTATAGCTCCAGACACAAAGCAGTATATTGCAATGCAGGCCGATTTGGATCCATTGTACCCTATCTTCTTAAAACTTTTAAGTTTTTCACTTGGACAATGGTACTTAACTGTAGCAGCGTATATACAGGTTTTGTTAGCTTTTTTTTCTATAGCTTTCTTTATAAACTATTTAAAAGATGAATTTAGTCTCCCCATTTTTATGCAATGGTGTTTGGCAATTATCATTGTTTTTCCTCTGATTCTAGGTTTGAACTTGAGCAATAGACTTCTAACAGAAGGGTTAGCATATCCTTTGTTTTTTTTCTCGCTCCCTTTTTTGTTCAAAACTGTTTTACATAACAACATAAGAAGTTTTTTGTTTTTTTCTCTTTTGCTGACGTTATTGTTACTTGTTCGTGGACAGTTTATTTTTATCTATCCTGTTTTAATTCTACTTGTTTTGTATAAGCTTTTGTCCGGTCTTTTTTCTTTGAAGAAGGTTTCGGTTTTTATTCTTATTGTTGTAGGAAGTTTCGTAATTAAAAGAGGGATAAATACTATTTATTGGGAATTACACCCAAATAAAACAGCAACAGCGGTTAGGACTTCTTCTCAGTTTGCAGCCGAAGCATTTTATATAGCTAAAGCTTCAGATTCGACACTCTTTGATAATGCAGATGATAAATTGGTATTCAACCATGTTTATAATGAGTTAATATTGCTTGATGCGAATTACGAGAGCTTAGAGAAGAAAAGTCCAAAGCAGGTATCTATGCATTATTATAATGCTCCGTTGTTAACACATCGAGTATTGGAAAATACACCAAATAAAACAGGGCTAGCAGAACTGAATGTCAATCAGTCGTTAGGAAGAATAGCATATCCTTTAATCAAGGTAAATGTTAGCCGTTTTCTGAAAGTCTATTTAATCGATTTTATTTTTCATGGCCTTGGGCTTATGGGAACTATTCTACTTATGATTACGCTTCTCATTTCTTTGATTATTACATTTTTAAGTAAATCGACAAAAGCCGAACTTCTACTTTGGATTGCGACTCTAGCTTTTTCTAATATTGCTGTAGTAGCTCTTGTACATAGAGTTTTAGATCGTTACGTTGTGTACACTAATATTTTGTTTGTAGTTATGTTATGCCTTTTTGTTTACTCTGCCTTGGAGGGGAAAGTAGGAGGTTTAAAGCGTGATATTCAATCGGGGATAAATAGTGAGAATTAAGTCAGAATACATTAGAAACATAGCAAAGCTTACTGCGGGGAACACTTTTGCCACAGTTATTTCTTTTTCCATCAGTCCATTGCTTACCCGTTTGTATAGCAAAGAGTCGTTTGGGTTATTGGCGTTGTATATTAGTATTGCAACTGTGCTTTCTGTTGTGTCTACAGGACGTTTTGAACACGCTGTGGTAATAGCAGAAAAGCAGAAGTTTGCTGACGCTGCTGTGTTACTTTGTCTCTCCATTCTCGTTATCACTACCATAGTAGTCGCTCTTCCTATTTTTTTATTTCGGGAGATGGTGGAAGAGGCGTTTAATTTTTCAATTGGATATTGGCTGCACCTTATCCCCTTAGCTGTTTTTCTACTTGGATTTTATCGTTTGGTAAATAGCATGCTTGTGCGTAGAAAAGCATTTACTGTTATTGCGAGAACAAAAGTGGTACAAAATTCTGTTCAAGAAACAGTTAATGTTGTTTTGGCTTTATTTTCAAAATTATTGGGAGGGCTAATTGTTGGTTATATGCTAGGGTTTATATCAACACTTATTCTTCAACTAAGAAATCTGAAAAATGATTTTGCGAATTTGCAACGGGTTTCAATTGCCGATATGAGAGACGTGGCTTTGCGTTACAAAAAACTACCGTTATATGATATTCCGTCTGCTTTTGTGAGTACACTTTCTGCTCAGTTACCTGTTTTGTTTTTATCGGGTTTCTATACGAAAGACATCACAGGCGCATACTCCATAACTCAAAAAAGCTTAGGGGCTCCAATTCAGCTTTTAGGTAGTTCTGTCCTTCAGGTGTTTAAACAAAGAGCAAATAATGATTATTTAGCAAAAGGGAATTGCCGAACAGCTTATCGCGAAACATTTAAAACCCTCTTTTTAAGTGCCTTGTTTCCTATTGTGTTACTCTTACTGTTTGGGCCTTGGTTGTTTGGTTTTGTTTTTGGCGATGAGTGGCGGGTTTCTGGGGTTTATGCACAAATATTAGGAGGTATGTTTTTTTTAAAATTGATTGTAAGTCCATTAAGTTATGTTTTTTACATTGCTGAAAAACAAAAAGAGAACCTTTTGCTTCAATTATCTGTTTTGATATTGGGAGGGGGTGGACTTTATTTAGGAGATTTCTTCTTCAGTAAGCCTGAGTATTCATTGTTTTTTTTCAGTGCTGCTTATTCGTTAGTTTATTTGATCTACCTCTATCGTTCATATAAACTGGCTCTCGGGAAAAGTAAATAAGTTCATGGGATATTATATAGTACAAACCTGAAAAACTGTGTTTCATTATAACACCAACTTAGATAGCATGTCGCATATTTATTATGAAAATGAAAAATTGTGGGACTCTTTGGATGAGCAGGATAAAGTTCGTATAGATGAGACGGCGAAGCTTATACCACACCAGACATCTTCGTTATTGGATGCTGGGTGTGGGAATGGTTTGTTTCTTAACTATGTTAATGGGCATTTTGATATTGCCAAACTCTATGGTATAGATATCAGTGAAACGGCACTGAAGAGTCTGAAGGTACCAAATCAGCAAGCATCGATTACGGAGATTCCTTTTTCAGCCAATAGTTTCGATATCGTAACAGCTCTTGAGGTTATAGAGCATCTGCCTCAAGAGGCATATGCAGAAGCTCTTTCTGAGCTTGCAAGGGTGGCAAAGAAGCATATTATTGTATCGGTTCCTTTTAATGAAAATTTAGAAACGAACCTTGTTGAGTGTCCTAAGTGTAAAAGCCGTTTCAATCCTTACTGTCATCTTCATTGTTTTACCGAAAAAACAATGGAGGTCTTGTTTGAAGATAATGGTTTTAAACACGTCAAAACAATACAGACAGGTTTTTATAAGCATTACTGGGGTATTTATCAGGTGATAATGTTTTTGCGTAAGTATAATGTGCTGAAGAAAAAAGACAAAAGAAATGTAGATTTAGCTTGTCCTGTTTGTGGTGTTGTGATTAAGGGTAAGGCACATGTCAATCAGTTGTATGAGAAAAAGACAGGGGTAGTAAATGTTTTAAAGAAACTATACCCCAAAACGTTGACTACAAGATGGCTTGTTAGCCTTTATGAACGGGAAGATGCACAATAAAGATATTCTTCGAATGTTTTGGCAATGACTTCTCGGTTGTACTTTTGCAAAATCTCAGTTGCAATTTTAGTTGGTTCATGATCCGTGTAGTCTTGTTCAATACGTGTAAATATATCTTCGGTCGATTGTTTGAGAGCTGGGGTATTACTGTCCTCCAGGAGTTCGGTTATAAAGCCGTCTGTTGGACTTATTGCAAGAACTTTCTTCTTCAGGTATAAATAATCAAAAATCTTTGTGGTTTGTTCTAGAGGGTTATCTCCAGTAATGAGAAGACATAGATCTGCTTCTGCTGTTTTTTGTAGAGCTTGGTTATATGGTAGAAAACCAGTATTCTCGAAGTATGCATTTAATTCCATTTCAGTAACAATATCAACGATTCTTTTTTCTGGCTCTGATATTACACGGAAAACTATATCGTTGGGTGTTAGTTTTTTGTTAGTGATTAGTTTCTTAAGGGCAGAAAGGAATGGTCTTGGATTTCGGAAATTTGAAAATCTGCCCGTATATACAATAAGAAATGGTTTATTGTTCTTTGAATTCCCCTCCAATTTAGGAACATCTTCTGGGTCAAAACCATTTGGAATGCATATGAATTTAGCAGGCATTTTTTTGTAGTATGTTTGGTATAAAACAGATCCTTGTTGAGAAACGTTTATAGCAAAAGATGCTTCTTTTAAAGCAATATTCTCGTAGTGCCCATAAATGAGAGTTCGCAGTTTGCCGATTACAGGGATTTTTTTTCTGTACGGATATAGAAACCAAGGGTCACGAAAATCCAAAACATAAGGTAGTTTGAAGCGTTTTTTTAGTATTGGTGCTATTCGCCAATGGAAAAAAGGACTTCCAGTCCAAAGAGAAACATCGTAAGAATTTTGAGATAAGTGTTTTATTAGAATTGTTTTTAGAGGGTAATACCAATGCAGACCTGCATCCAGTTTCTTCAATAAATTGTCAGCTAATGGTATTTCAATCCGATTTGCTCCTTTTATATCATTGAGCCATGTTTGATTGGCCTGAGAACCGCCACTGTCTTTAGCTGAAACAAGGGTAATGTCGTGCCCTAACCGCATGAGGTACTTTATCAGCTTGGCCATTCGTACAACGCCTACTTTTCCGCAGGGTGGAGCATAATATGCAATAGCAAGTATTTTCAGTTTATTCATAATTTACTATTCAGATTATCTAGACAAGAACACTTAGGTATGCTTCATTTAGCTTTTTTATGTAATTCTTAAAGCTAAATTGCAGTGAAAACTCTCTTGCGTGTTGTCTTATATTATCGAAGTTGTACCCTTGTTGTAAAATTTTGTTCAGGCAGTCAGAAAGAGCGGTAATGGATTCTGTTTCGAACAATAAGCCTGTACGTTCATGTTTTACCATTTCCCTTAAGCCATCGACATCGGATGCAATAACAGGAACGCCACTGGCCATTGCTTCTAAAGCAACTAACCCAAACGATTCATGTCTAGATGGAATTATTATTAAATCTATTCTCTTGAAGAAATCACTTGGGTTATTTATCATACCTAAGAATTCAACTTTATGCAGATCGCATCTTTGAGCTATTTCGGTAAGGACTTTTCTTTCTGGGCCATCACCAGCAATTAATAAATGAGTTTTTTGTTTTACGTGTAGTAACGATTTTAATAAGATATCAACACCTTTCACTTTATTCAATCTTCCAAGATAACCTAACGTAAAGGAAGTAAGTTTCTTTTCTTTGTGAATGAACTTGTATTTGTCGATGTTTATGTAGTTGGCTATTTTAAGGCATTGTTGGTTGGTTGGAGTAAGTAGAACCTTTTGTTTTTTCTCTATTGCTGTTGAAACAGCAATCAAAAGATCGACTTTCTTTATGAATTTCTTCAATACCTTTATATACACAGCATTGTTTTTTTGTAAAATGGTGCCATGTTCATGAATTATTAGTTTTTTCTTTTTAAGGAGTAATTTGATGAAAACCCCCAAAATTATAGATTTCTGTAAATGACAATGTACGATGTCGGGTTTGTGTTTTTTTATATGAAAGATTAGCTCAAGAAAAGAAAAAAAGCAGAATTTGTTTCTACAAATAGAGAAGGTGATGGTTGTAAGCTTATTGGGGATTTCATTTCTGGTTCTCCGGAGTACAAATAAGTGATGATGAAAATTATCTCCCCAGTCTTTTTGTCTTTCTAAAAGACCTTTAAGCAGTATTTGCGCACCACCGTAACTAAATGTGTCTATAATGTGGAGTATTTTCATTGAACAAATTTGAAGTCATGAACTATTGTTGTAAATGTGTTTTTTGAGCCTATAATTGAATATCTCAATCAAAGGGTAATAAGTACTGTGCCATAATTAAATTAGATTTATTCTGGTGTTAAGTAGTTGGTTTCATGTAGAAAGTAAGTCTAAAATAAAAAGGTATGAGACCTTAGTCTAATTTGTTGGTACAATTATCTTTGTAAGCTTATTTCATCAGAAAGGGATTGTATAACTTTTTCATAGACATTATAATATTTCCCTGCAACGCTTTCCCAGTTCATGTTCATTGCAATTTCTCTAGAACGTTTACCATGGGTTTCTCTTATGTTGCTGTTTTTTTGATAGAATAATATTTTGTTGCGTAAGGTTTCCACGTCACCTATCGGAACAATAGTTCCATTATTGTTTATCAATTCTTTGGAGCCTCCTACATTACTTAGTATAACAGGCAGGCCACAAGCCATTGCTTCAAGAGCAGCATTGCTCATCCCTTCATTGTAACTGGTTAAGACAAATAAATCTGCTTTTTGAAGAGCAGCTTTTAATTGGTTCCGGTTTAGTTGACCTAATAATTCAAGAGAAACATTTGCTTCTTCAGCTTGTTCCTTTAATTCTTGTTCAATTATACCTCCTCCTGCAATTTGAAATTTCACTTGTGATATTCCTTTTATTGCATTGATAATTAGATCGAAACCTTTTCTGGGAATAAGCCTTCCAACACTAATTATAGTGAATATGCCGCTTTTCAGAGCTGAATCATCTGGACAGAAGAATGTTGTGTCTACTCCATTGGGTATTAAATCAATCTGTGCATTTTTATCTGTTTCTAATGCCAGTTGCCTAAGTCCTTCGGAATTAGCAATTGTGTAGGCTGCTTTTTTCCAAATAATCTGGCTCAATTGTTTAAATACTAAATGGTCGAGTAAAGCAAACCGTTTGTTATAGAAAGGCACATCGCTACCCCGCAAAGATACAATATAAGGTTTGGGCATCAGCATGGCCGAAAAGCCAGATGGAATACCAAAAAAGGCATGTACAATATCGACGTCTTTCAACAGTTTCTTTGCATATTGTTGTGAACGGTATGCATAGATAAGAAGCTTCTTCAGTGGTTGATAGTTTAAATTCTGAATCCCGCCAATGTCAATAAAATGGATTTTGATGTTCTCAGAATGTTTTTCGATTCTTGTTTCGTTTAAAGATGATGTTATCAGATCTACCTGAAGGTTTTCTATCTTCGAGTATTGATTTAATATATGGTAGGTTGCATTGGCTGCACCTCCGCCAAGAGGCGGGTATTCATAATTAAGTATAAGTACCCTCATGTTTATTTTTGTCTTGAAAAGTCCCGATAAGGGGGTGATTCAATCTTTTGTCCCGAAGCTAATTTCTCTAAATCGGTTTGTTGTAATGGGTTTATGTAGATTGCTACTGATGTTATACTACCGGGGAAAAACTTGGGTAAAAAGACTCGTTGTTCACCATTAGCAACGTTTTTTAGCTTAAGTTCATTTTGTTTTTTTCCAAAATAGTAGACTGTTGCTGTAGTTTGTTTTTGGTTAGGATGCCAATGCATAACAAGATCGAAAGTCTGTTTAGGAGCAAGGTTAATGTTTATGTTCGAAAATGAATTGTCTGTTTTTTTTATTTTCCAGTTGAGGTTTATTTCATCATTGGTACTTGTTTCAGAGAACTCAAGGTTAAAGAATAATGAATCATTTTTGTCGAATACTAAAGGAGCTTGCCCATTGGAATTGTTTGGCTTTATTTTTACAACAGCTGTGAATTCTTTTTTTGAGTTTAGCCAAGCATTGATCGGAAATTTGTCTTTGGCTTTTTCATTGAACTCAACTGATCCCGGTAGCATCTCGCGGTTGAAATAATAAACTTCGATTCCGCTTGAATCTATTTGCTTTCCAGAAATGTGTTTAAAGTTTTGGTTGATGTATGATCTTACATTGTCATGTAAGTGCCATGTTTTCTGAGTAGCCCATACTACCCATCCAGAGTTTCTTTTGGTTAAATCCGAAGTGAATTCTTCTATGGTGTATTTCTTTTGTTTTTTCATCCCAATCACATCTACTCCTTTTTTTAACATAGAAGCACCATAGTATCTTCTGAAATAAATGGCATAGAGAACATCATTTTTGTAGTCGAAAAGATTATCTAGTTTGTTATATACTTTGGAGTATTGTGGTCTAATGGGGTCGTATTCAAAAATTTTTGCATAGTTAGAAGAAAAAAGAATGAAAACTCTAGGTAATACTAACACTAATAATAGTCCCCATACTATGAAGGAGTTAAGCTGTTGTTTAAAAATATAATATAAGCTTACTATACTTAAGAGTATTACCCAAGGAGCAACATGAGATATGAAACGAAAACCGTGGCCAGAGTATTGGGCAATAAAAGTAAAAAAGACCAAAGAGAATATAATTAAGGATACAACAAAGAGGTAGCGTTTAATAATAGGCTTGTTTTTTGTTGAAAAAAATAGAATAGCCCCCAATAACAGTATTGCGAAAGTCATTTCGTAATAGAATGGAAAACCTGTAAGCCATCCGAAGTAGTCATAGTCGCGGTTCTGGAAAAAGCTTAGTACGTGAAACGGAAAGAACGAAGGTTTGTACACAGCAATCCAAATGACCAATAAGGCGATGACACCTAGGCCTAGAATATGTTTCCGTTCTCGAAAAATTATTGTTGCTAGGATGAAGTAAACAACTGTACCAGCAGCTATTGCAAGTGAGACTTGATGTGTTCTGTAGTTTATATAAAGCAAAGGAAAGGCAATTAACATTGAAAGATAATTGAAGTTTGCCCATTGGAACACTTTATGGTTTTGCCAAGCAGATAATATTTTTGATTCTTCTATAGTCTTGTATAATAGAATGAAAGCTATCTGAGCGAGAGGAATCATTAACGCATACATCCTTATGTAGCGGAAAAGGTGTAGATAGTTTAAACAAAAGATAAGTATAACTAGGGTAAAAAGAACCAAGCTTGGTTTTCGAATGAAGAAATTACCTACGAAAAAAAATGTTGCCAAGAAAAGACCTCCAAGAATAGCAGATAAATCGCGGGCTGTATCGATAGAATATCCAAATATTTTGAAGCTGGTTCCTAATAATACAGTATGAGGATATGCGGAGTGATAGTAAGACGAAGATGGCTTATTTTCTACAAAATCCCACTGAATATTATCGTTGGTTTCTTGAAAACCTTTACCTGTGCTTACCATTTGGAATTCATCATCAAACAGGTCGAAATGATCGTTCTCGAACAAGAATAATCCTGTGCCCCCGATAACAACAAGAAGTAATGTCCCCCAGATTAAGTATTGCTTCAATTTATGCGAAGTAGTATTGTCTGAGGTATTGATGGGATTTGGATTTTTAGAAAGAACTAATGGCAGTCCTAAAACTAAAATAGTTGTACCCCCAAAGACTTTGAAAGCCAAGAAGAAGTTTTGATATTCTTTTAACTCATTTAGGTTAAGACTTAGGCTAAGTCCACCCCAAAGGGCAATAGATAACGAAAAGAGAATTGTTTGAATACGATAGAATAAGAGAGTTTGTTTGAAGAACGTAAGTGCCGATATGCCTGTAAGAATAGAGGCAATTACATTGAATAAGCCTATATTAACCTTTAGCTTCCGTAACTCAATAGCTTCAGGTAAAGCCCACAATAATAAAATGAAAGTGAACACCCCAAGAGCTGAAGTTTGATAAAGAATGTTATTTAATATGTTTTTTCCCTTCTCTTTTTTTTGCGTTTCTGAAGTGTGTTTGGAGTTATTATTGGGAGACTTTGGGGTGTATTTTTTTTTCTTTCTGCTCATCTTTAATTTTGGTTAAAGGTGTTTTTTATATGGTAAGGTTGGTTTTTGGTGGTTTCGAAATAGCTTTTCAGAAGGGCATCTGCAACGAGTCCAAAAACAAAAAGCTGTATACCGGTTAGAAAAAAGAACGTGGTTAGAATAGGGGTCGCAGAATCGGACATTGACTGCTTGAGCCAGATAAACTCGTACAAAGCATAAAAGGCTGTCAATAGTCCCAGAGAAATAAAAAAGAGTCCCATTCCTCCAAGAAGATGCAATGGCCGTACTGCATATTTATTCCAGAACCAGACAGAAATCATATCCACAAATCCCTTTACTGTTCTGTGCCAGTTGTATTTTGTAACACCTGCGGTTCGTGCTCTATGATTTACAACGATTTCTCCAACTTTGAACCCCCGAATTTTAAGTAATGCAGGTATAAATCTGTGCATTTCTCCATACAACGACACTGTTTCGAAACATTCTTTACGGTAAAGTTTTAATGAGCAACCACTATCGTTGATGCCATCATTGATCAAGAAAAAGCGGAGAAGATTTGCTCCACGCGAAACAAAACGTTTCATAAACGAATCTTTGCGGTTTTTTCTCCATCCCGAAACTACATCTAGTTTGTTGTTATCTAGATGACTGAATAACTTTGGAATATCATTAGGGTCGTTTTGTCCATCACCATCCATTGTTATTACAAAATCTTTGGACGCAGCTTTTATTCCCGCATCAAAAGCTGCTGTTTGACCGAAGTTCTTTCGGAATTCGATTAATTTCACGGGTCTAAATTGTTTTACCAGTTCAGGAGTTCCGTCCGAAGAGCCATCATCAATAATTATCACTTCATAGTCATAAGCTTGTTTTTGGCATACTCCTTTTATCTCTTCAAAGAGGTTTTTGATGTTTTCAACCTCATTGTACACTGGAATAACAATTGAAATAGATTTCATAATGTGATTTTGGTAATCAAGTAGTCCTGCTTTTGAATAAGCTCGTAAGATGTGCTACCAGATTTAAAAACAAATGTGGGAAACTCCCTGAAAATAATTGGTCGGGCATGATATAAATGCTAAACGCAATACCTGAGGAAAGATTTCCTATATTCAAAAATAGTTAAATTAGTTGGTATCTTGACTTCCTTAAAATTCTTATCCAATCCGAAATTAGGACTACGTAATGTTGAATATAGTTGCTAGAACAGTTTTTCTTCTTCAGAAGAAAACAACTATTGTAAACAACCATTGAGTAGGAAGTATAAGTCTAGTTTTAGTTCGTTAATAAAAGTGAACCCAAAGCGTAAATAATAAGACATGAAAATAATAACAGTTGTAGGTGCTAGGCCTCAGTTTATAAAAATAAGCCGTATTAGTAATCTTTTGAAAGAAGTTGGAGTTGATGAGGTTATCATTCATTCAGGGCAGCATTTCGATAAGAACATGAGTGATATCTTTTTTGAACAGATGCAGATTCCTGTGCCTAAGTATAATTTAGACATTAACCAACTTCAACATGGAGCCATGACAGGTAGAATGCTCGAGAAAATAGAAGCCATCTTATTAGACGAAAAACCAGATTTTGTTGTAGTTTATGGTGATACAAATACCACGTTAGCAGGAGCATTGGCAGCAAAAAAAATACATATCCCTGTAGCGCATGTAGAGTCCGGTCTCAGAAGTTATGACGAAAAAATGCCTGAAGAACTTAACCGAGTTTTGACAGATAATCTCAGTAATTTACTCTTTTGCCCAACAGAGAAAGCCATAGCAAACTTGCATAACGAAGGTTTTCATATGCATAAGAATAAGCAAATAATTTACACTGGAGATGTAATGTACGATGCCGCTTTGTACTATAAAAAGATGGCAGTGAAGCCAGACGTAAAAGACAAATCATTCAATAATCAACCGTTCATATTAGCTACAGTTCATAGACAAGAGAATACAGATGATAAGACTCGTTTAACCGAAATCTTCAATGCCTTTCACGTTCTAGCTGATACGAGAAAGGTCATTTTACCTTTACATCCTCGAACCAGAAAAAAATTACCTCCAGCTATTCTTAAAGATATTTTAGCCCACAAAAACATAAAAATATTAGAACCAGTAGGGTATCTAGAGATGCTTTGGCTTTTACAGAATGCCTATCTCGTAATAACAGACAGTGGGGGTCTTCAGAAAGAGGCTTTTTTCTTTAAAAAGAAGTCAATTGTACTAAGGGAAAATACAGAATGGAAAGAGCTGGTAGACAATAACCTCGCAGTACTCACTTTAGCTGAAAAGGAGGAGATTATAAAAACGGTTAAGGAAATAGATATTAATAGCTTTCCTGATATTAGCTTGTATGGGGTAGGAAATGCGTCTCAGTTGATTGTAAATACACTCCTTACCATGTAGACTCTGCCATTTGTCTATTGTTTTGATAGTGTTTTACCCCTTGTTATGCGGAACTAGAAGTTTTAAATCTGAATAAAATATATCATATAACGTTGATTTTTATGATTATAGCATGATTTTTGTAATTAAATGCCATTGGTTACGCTTCTTTGTGTAATTGGTTTTCATAAAAGCTCAGTTTTTATGGACTTTTGGTGGAAAATATCGAGCATAATACTAGTTTCTAATTCCGTATTTGAGTCGGTGCGGTAATTAAATAAGGATTATTGGGACTGCTACTGTATCTAATAAGCTCTGGGGCAGAACCTGATGAATGATTTTTAAAAAAAATATCAGGGTAAATTCAGCGTAAAAATTCTATGAAATGCGAATCATATCATTGTTTCTTTTGCTTTTATTAGGTTTAGTTTCTTTTGCACAATCACATTTAGAGTTAAGAAACCACACCCCCCTAAAATACGCCAAAATATCCGAAATACCCTGTCCAGAAGGCTATACACGCAAAAACCAACCAGACAATTCATTTGCCACATACCTACGTTCCCTATCGCTGAAACAGAACAACAACATAGTATTTTATCACAACAGGCAGCCAAAGCACAATCAAGACGCCCAATTTGCAGTCCTAACTATGGATGTAGGAAAACGGAACTTACAGCAATGTGCTGATGCCGTGATGCGTTTACGTGCAGAGTATCTTTTTGCACAGGGAAGAAAAGACGAAATCCATTTCAACTTTGTCAATGGTATGCGTGTCAATTACACAAAATACGCAGCAGGGCATCGTATGATTGTTAAGGGCAACAAAACCCGTTGGGTGAAAAATTCAAAACCAGACAGCACATACCGTATTTTTCGTCGTTATATGAACCTGATTTTCGCCTATGCAGGAACGGCTTCTCTCGTTAAGGAGCTCACCCCTGTCGGAACTATGAAAGATATTCAGATCGGTGACGTTTTCATCATCGGAGGTTCTCCTGGGCATGCCGTGATAGTTGTCGATGTGGCCATCAATGCTGCTGGTCAGAAGATATTTATGATTGCCCAGAGCTATATGCCAGCGCAGGATATTCATGTTCTGAAAAATCCAGCTTGTCAGCAATCGCCTTGGTACCAGCTCAAAGATGGCGAGATACTTGATTCCCCAGAATATCAGTTCAACTCAACCGATCTTAGACGTTTTTGAGTAAAATGATTTTTTTGAGCAGTGCTTCAGTGCTCGTGAAATACGATCTGCGCGCTTTCCACTACAACTCCTCGCCCTACGGTCTGCTCCACATCGGTATGGTGGTCTATTCTGCTTGTCGCTCTATAGCCACCACACCGTGTTCCACTAGGTCGTGTTGCTGTGGGATTTCTGTTTCAATCGCGGCTAGATTAAGACTGCATTGCTTTAAAAACAGTGCTGTTGTATCGGTCTACGTAGAGAAGCAAGATAATCAAATACAAATCACCCTTCATCCTCAATCACAGGAGGAAAATTCATGTACTCATCAGCATAACGGTCTATTTTATTTGTAGGTTGATTTGCAAAAATTATGTGCTGAGCCTTAGGTGCTGTTTCTGTAAGTCGGTCGATCTGTGGAATGTTCTTATCTCTGAAAACAGCAATGGCATTATCAACCACAATAATTTTTAGTTCGTTCAGATTTAAGCCATTGTTCGAGTAAATCCGTCCCAGAGCAAGAGGACTACCAATTACGATATCCGATCCGAAATAAACCCTATCGCGCTGATCCTCAAGCTTAGCTTTTTCGTAGACCGTATGTATTCTCAAGCTTGTATTCTTGGCAAGAATGTCGAACTGAGCCTTCATGGCATCAGCCCTTTCGCCATCCTCAACAAAAACTATCGCACGTGGAACGTCGTCAATTTCGCGTTTCAACTGTTGAATAAGGGCGATAACAGCAGCCGTTGTTTTTCCTTTCCCGTCAGGAGCAATAGCAATCAGGTCGCCGCCACTTTTAATTTGCGAAATGCACTTCTTCTGAAAACCTGTTGCCGCTTCAAATCCTGCTTCTTCAAGAGCCGCCAAAAGCGGTTTGTCTAATTTCTTCAAAAACATCTTCTTCGTTTTGGCTACAAAGTTAGCAAGAGAATTATAAATTGGTATTCTAACCAGACGTTTTGAGTTTTGAAATTCTATGTTTTATCTTGTCAACCTAGAGCTTATGCTACGTTGATCTAATTCAAAACTTCAGGACTGTACATCATAGAATAATCCAATAACCAATTAGATAAACTAAAACCATTCACAATGAAACAAGTTACCTTAACACTCACCGACCAACAACTACAGGCTGTACTTACTGCCATTAACGAAACAGAGATCGTCCGCCAGCGATTGAGCGAAGAACAGATTGCAAGTATTGCAGAAAAGCTAAATCAGCGCATCGATATTCCTTTCATGAAAGAGCGTAAGGAAAGCAAAATACTCACGAACATTGTACGTAAAGTAGACTCATTTCTGTGCGAAGCCCTTCCTGATGAGATTTATCAGCTTTATCAGAACTCACAAGATGGCCTTACAGACGACGAAGCAAAGGAACTGGCTGCGAGGATTTCAGAATTGGCTACAAATGTTATAGATATCCCATACCTGCCAAGAATACTTGAATACAAGGCAATCAATTTCATTGTTGGGGTTATTGTAAACGGCATGCGAAAAGATTGGGACATAGAGAAAGCGAAAGAAGAAGTTGAGAAAATGATTATTCCGGAGGAAGAAGAGGTATCAAAAGGGGAGATGATTATTTCTGGATAGTAGTGAATCTGGTCATTGATTGCTAGAAACACAATGCATCTGTACAGGTCAAGAATAGGTCGTTATAAAATCCTAACACTACTTGCACATCAGTATAAATAAGCTGAGAGCATCCCTTTCTAGTTTTTGAACCCCAGAAGGGATGTACTCAATTAATGACCAATCAATCAATTCATTTACCTAATTCATCAGGAAAATATTGATAGAAGTATGGTATAGTTTCAATGCCTTTATAGAAGTTGAAAAGCGGATAGTTTTCATTTGGAGAATGGATCGCGTCAGATTCCAAACCAAAGCCCATCAGAATAGATTTAATACCTAACACCTTTTCGAACATCGAAACAATCGGAATAGAACCACCACTACGTACTGGAATTGGCTTTTTGCCAAAAGTAATTTCGTAAGCACGCTCAGCTGCACGATAACCAGGAATATCGATCGGAGAAACATAACCTTCCCCTCCATGTAGATACTCTACTTCAACTTTTACCGATTTTGGAGCAATTGTTTTAATGTGTCTTTCGAAAAGCTTAGCAATCTTTTCAGGATCTTGAGCAGGCACAAGTCGCATCGATATTTTCGCATGAGCTTTACTTGGCAGTACAGTTTTTGCCCCATCGCCAGTGAAACCGCTCCAAATACCATTAACATCTAAAGAAGGACGGATTCCAGTGCGCTCTGGACTTGTGTAACTTGCCTCTCCATGAACATCCTCAATGTCCAACGCTTCTTTATAAGCATCTAAAGAGAATGGAGCTTTTCCCATTTCAGCTCTTTCTTCAGGGCTAACCTCAATAACGTCGTCGTAGAATCCAGGAATGGTTACGTGGTTGTTCTCATCTGTTAGTTGGGCAATCATCTGAGCAAGAATATTGGCTGGGTTACCAACTGCACCACCGAAAATTCCACTGTGTAGATCGCGGTTCGGTCCTGTTACGTTTACCTGCATATAAGCCAATCCGCGAAGTCCGGTAGTTATCGAAGGAATGTCTTGAGCGATCATTCCCGTATCAGATATCAGGATAACATCCGCAGTCAACATATCGTTATATTCGGCACAAAAAGCAGGAAGACTACCCGATCCTGCTTCTTCTTCGCCTTCAATCATAAACTTCACATTGCAGTTCAGGTTTCCTGTTTTTACAAGCGCTTCGAAAGCTTTCACTTGCATAAACATTTGGCCTTTGTCGTCGTCGGCACCACGAGCATAAATTTTTCCATCACGGATTTCTGGCTCAAATGGTGGACTTTTCCACAAATCAATCGGGTCTACAGGCTGAACATCGTAGTGTCCGTAGATTAATACAGTTGGCTTTGCAGAATCGATAATTTTTTCGCCATAAACAATCGGATGTCCTTTGGTTTTATAAACTTCTGCTTTTTCTGCGCCAGCACTTAAAAGACATTCCTTTACTTTTTCTGCACCTGTCACCATATCCTCATTATGCTCTGGCAACGAGCTGATGGTTGGGATGCGAATCAATTCGAATAATTCTTCTAAAAAACGGTCTTTGTGCTGTTGGATATAATCTTGTACTTGTTGCATTTTTTTGATTTATAGTTTTTCTGCATGATGAATCTTGAGGCTACGAATAGCTCAGTTCTAGAGCAGGTAGTCGAATTCGAAAGGAGCAAAAGTAATATAAGTAGTTTAGACAACAATAAAACGTTAGAAGCCCTATTAAAGGATAACTTCAAGGTGTTGGAGGAAGGAAATAAAAAAGGGAGCACCCAAGCGCTCCCTTCAAATATCATCATTAAGCAAAGTGGCTTACATTCCAGCCTCTTTGAGACGCTCTGCGTTTTCCTCAATAATCAGTTTGTCGATAATTTCCAGGATGTCACCATCCATAATCGCAGGAAGGTTATACATCGTTAAGTTGATGCGGTGATCTGTCATACGCCCCTGCGGGAAGTTGTATGTACGGATCTTAGCAGAACGGTCGCCTGTAGAAACTAATGTTTTACGTTTCGAGGCAATTTCGCTCAAGTGTTTTTCAAGCTCAATATTATAAAGACGTGTACGTAGCTCCTTCATCGCTTTGTCCAAGTTCTTTAACTGCGATTTTTCATCCTGACAAGTTACTACAGTACCTGTAGGTATGTGAGTAAGACGAATTGCTGAATATGTTGTGTTAACTGACTGACCTCCAGGTCCAGATGAACAATATGTATCTTTTCGTATATCGCTTTGCTTCAGCTCAATGTCGAACTCTTCAGCCTCAGGTAAAACAGCAACAGTAGCTGCTGAGGTATGTACGCGGCCCTGAGTTTCCGTTTGTGGAACACGTTGAACACGGTGTACGCCCGATTCGTATTTTAAAATACCGTACACTCCCTGCCCTTCGATATCCATAACGACCTCTTTGAAACCGCCCACAGTACCCTCAGTAAAGCTCGTTGTGGTGACTTTCCAGCCTTTATCTTCGCAAAATTTTGTGTACATACGCGCCAATTCGCCTGCAAAAAGACTTGCTTCGTCGCCACCTGTTCCTGCACGGATTTCAAGCACGGCGTTCTTGTCGTCTTCTGGGTCTTTAGGCAAAAGCATTATTTTGATTTCTTCTTCTAAAGCAGGCTTACGCTCCGATAGTTCGTCTATCTCCATCTTGGCCATCTCGCGCATTTCATCGTCGTCCTCTTCGTTGAGGACTTCTTTTGCACTTGCCAGATTATCGATCAGGCTTTTGTATTCGTCCATCCCCTGCAAAACAGGCTCAAGGTCTTTGTATTCCTTCATCAGTTTCACGTAGCGTTTCTGATCAGAAATTACCTCTGGGTCAGTGATCAACTCACCCACCTCTTTATAACGGACGGCCAAACCCTCCAAACGTTCTATAAGCTGTGTACTCTCCATCGCTTTATCTCCGAAAAAATTGTGGCGCAAAATTAGTTAAAAGTTTTGAGACAAACTGCTCAATAAGAGAATAATTGAGTAAATGAATAATAGAATAGACCTACTAGTAGTTTTGAGTGTTAGAGTTTTGAGTTTTGTTTGCTCAGTGAAATAGAAAACAATTACACGAACTCCTTACAATTATTCAAAACAAGCTTATTCAGTTAGGGAACATAAAGGTTAATAATTAGCTATGCTAGTTTTCAAGCGTCAGCAAATTTATAATTCCCTTATTCAGTTATTCAACAATTCTATTATTCAATTATTAACGCTCTAGTATGTGAATGTACCCAATTCGCTTTCAATAGTAAGTTTCTTGCCTTCGCAAGCTTCAATATGGCCTACTACTTTTGCTTCTACACCGAAATTTTCCGAAATTTCAATGATAGACTCTGCAGTTTCAGCATCAGTGTAGAATTCGTAGCGGTGTCCCATGTTGAAAACTTTGTACATCTCTGCCCACGATGTTCCCGATTCTTCCTGAATAATGCGGAAAAGAGGTGGTAATTCAAACAGGTTATCTTTAATCACATGAACATTATCAACGAAATGCAGAACCTTGGTCTGCGCACCGCCAGAGCAGTGAACCATACCGTGAATCTTGTCGCGATGATCTGTAAGGACAGCTTTTACGATAGGAGCATAAGTACGCGTTGGAGACAGCACTAATTTACCGGCATCAATATCAAGCCCTTCAATAGCTTGCGTTAGCTTGTAACCTCCAGAGTATACTAATTCGTTAGGTACAGACGGATCGAAGCTTTCTGCGTATTTATCCGCAAGGTAGTGTGCAAATACATCGTGACGTGCTGAAGTAAGGCCATTGCTGCCCATGCCACCATTGTACTCTTTCTCGTAAGTCGCTTTTCCGCTAGACGAAAGGCCAACGATAACATCACCAGCTTGAATAGTGTGATTGCTAATCACGTCTTTACGAGGCATACGTGCTGTAACCGTAGAATCGACAATAATTGTACGTACCAAATCACCCACATCGGCAGTTTCGCCACCAGTTGAGTAAATGTTTACGCCCATTTCGCGAAGTTCGGCCAATAGCTCATCTGTTCCGTTGATGATAGCCGAAATTACTTCCCCTGGAACGAGGTTTTTGTTGCGCCCGATGGTAGACGATACCAAAATATTGTCGGTAGCTCCTACACAAAGCAGGTCGTCGATGTTCATAATAAGGGCATCTTGTGCAATGCCTTTCCAAACTGAGATGTCGCCAGTTTCTTTCCAGTATAGGTAAGCTAAGGAAGATTTTGTTCCAGCTCCGTCCGCATGCATGATGTTGCAGTATTCATTGTCACCAGCAAGAATGTCAGGAATGATTTTGCAGAAGGCCTGCGGGTAAAGTCCCTTATCTATGTTTTTTATTGCGTTGTGTACATCTTCTTTCGAGGCCGAAACCCCTCGCTGATTGTACCTTGATTCACTTGTCATGGCTCCAGAAGTTTATTATTTCAAGTGCGCAAAGTTCGGAATTCTTACAATAAGGTCAAATTTGATTTGGGCAGTTGCAAAATATTCTGAGCCTTAAGGTTGAAATATACTGAAATGAGGATTTGATAAATTTTGTTATTTTTTAAATAAAAAAATCATCTATGTATTTTATAATAAATGGTTCATGATTCAATTTTAGGATGCTTTTTTGTGGCACTTGAGGAATTATTAATAAAAGAGAAGCGATGTCGTTAATCTTATATTTATATGTCTTTTTATTGTGAATCCGACTGGAGGGATTGAAAATATATTCTTACTGAGCATCAATCTACATTAACTAATGTATTTGTAAGTGAAAGATATTTAGTTTGTTATGATTTGTGTTGTTATTTAGTTTTTTTTTTATGAGAAAATATCAATCATTTACTGCAACCTTTTTTTTGCTTTTACAGTCAGGAGATCAATGAAAATTGAGATGTAGTATATTATAAACATATCCTTTTTGTTTGATTTTGCTAAGTAGTGGCTTTTTGTTTTTGTGAATTCTTAAAGTATGTAATACCTCTTCCTAAAAAAAAACTTGTCGATGGCGACTTAAATGTTAGCTTTGTGTTGTTTTTTTTATTTTTTGTAGTGTGTTACGCGAAATGTTTGTTTTATAATTCTATTATAGGCAATATCTTTTTGTCTTATTTATCGGTGTTAGGTATGGCTAAATGACTATAGTAATATTCTTTTAGAACACACTTTGTTCATGAAACCAAGGAATGAGTGTTGCATATATAGATCGATCTTTATATTAAACTCTTTATTTCTTTTAGGTTCTTAGAGAATTTTGAGACGTATTTTAGCAGAGCTTTAGAGTGTTTTTTTACTTAAATATTCAAGGCAGAAGCTTATTGCATGATATGGAATTTGATGTATTTCTTGTGTAAGAAGAAGGAAATGATTTGTTAACTTGCACTTGAATTCGTTGGTATTGATATAAAATATGTTGTTTTATTGCTTGTGCTATGTATAATATATTATGATGTATTTGTAGTGAGAATATTTAACTGAATTTGTTTTGATAATTAATTTTAACAACTGTCAGATTTGTGATAGAGAAGCTTTTAAAAGCTGGAAATAAGAAAGTTTAACAAGTATCGAATCTTGTTTTACATCCCCCTGCACTTTCACTCTGATCACATTTTACTTTTCACCTATCTATCTTTCGCATTTTCTTATAACAAGCACCAAAGAGTACTTTATACTTTGTTTTTATCATGAATTAAACACAAAAAACTATGACAAGAAAGCTACTATTTCTAAGGACATTGTGGGTTCTGGTTCTGGTCTTTGGTTTCACTTTGGCAAAAGCCGAAGGCAAAGACAAAAAAAAGACTCCATTTATAGATCGAAAAAAGGAGCATAAAGTCTCTTTTTCTGGCTTAAAGAGCTGTGCTCTTCGAGGGTATGAAAATCAGATGGATAATGCATCAGGAAAACCTGGAGTTACGGTTTCTAAGGTTTCGCAAAATACCAATGAGTGGGGACAAAAAGCAACTTTTACTGTTGTGCTAAATTCCAAACCCAAAGGCTATGCTGTAAATATTAAATTGAGTTCTAGTGATATACAAGAAGGAACTATTGATCAGTCAGATTTAACTTTTTTTGCATGGAATTGGGATGAGCCAAAAACAATTACAGTAACGGGTGTAGATGACTCAAAAAGTGACGGCGATACAACCTATGAAATACAATTCGATGAAATAAAAAGTGATGATCCTGCTTACGACGGAATGAAGGTTAACAGCATTAAAATCACAAACTATGATAATGACGAAGCTCCTATAATTACAACAAACAATGGTAAAGATACTGATATCACTTATGTAGAAAATGGAAATAATTCAGTTGTCGATATTGATGCTACCGACGACATGGGAGTAGAAGGTGACGACTTGATTTGTATTTCTATAGGAGCTGATAGCGACAAAGTTGATGTAGACCCAAAGACTGGTTTGTATACATGGAAAATAAAACCAGAAGCCGGTAAAATTTATGATTTTGATGTAGTTTTTGTAAAAGGGGGGTTAAAATATACTCTTTCAGGAGATGATGCAAAATGCTTTGATATAGATGAAAAAACGGGGGTAATCACATGGAAATCAATGCCTGATTACGAAAATCCGACAGATAAAGATAGTAATAACAAATATGAAATTACTGTCACTGTGACTGATGATGTTGGATTGACCGATACACAAAACTACACGATAACTTTACTTGATTCCAATGAAAGTCCAGAAATCACAACCAACGGAGGAAATCCAATAGAAAAAACTTTTGAGGAAGGTTGTGATGGATGTACGGATATTATCGATGTTTCATCAGAGGACGATAAAAACAGCGAAGGAGATGGGTTAACATACACGCTTTTGGGAGACGATGCAGATAGCTTCACGATTGATTCAACAACGGGCGAGCTCAAGTGGAAGGGTTCTCCTGACTACGATAACCCCGATGATAGTGATGGTGACAACATATACAAAGTTACAGTCACGGTAACTGATGGTGGTGGTATGACAGATTCGCAGGACTACATAATAGAAATCACCAATAAGAATGATACTCCAGACGAAGAAGATATAGAAAAAGAGGGTGTTGAAAATGAGGAAATTAAATTTTCTTCAACGGATTTTACTTTTGCAGATGGAACAAATCCTAAAAAAATTGTAATTGGAGGTTTACCAACAGACGGAATTCTTAAACTTGATGGAAAAGAAGTAACCGAAGGTATGGAGGTCGATTTCGACAACCTAGATGACTTAACCTTCATACCTGATCACAACTGGTTTGGAGAAACCGATTTTATTTGGACAGGTAGCGACGGTACAGACTGGTCGGAAGGTTCAGGATCTGTTGATATTGAAATTATAACGCATGATCACGATCATGATGGTATTCCTGACGAAATAGAGCTTAGTACCGATACTGACAAAGATGGTATTCCTGATTTTGACGACAGTAGCATGGGTGGAGGTATACCAGATGTTGACAAAGATGGTATTCCCGACTACGAAGACACCGACTCTGACAATGATAATATTCCAGATATAGAAGAAGGCACTATTGATACTGATAAGGATGGTATTCCTGATTTTCGCGATTCGGACTCTGATGGCGATGGCATCACTGATTTAACAGAACAAGATTTAAGTAAACTTTTCATACCAGAAGCTTTTTCTCCAAACGGCGACGATATGAACGATAGGTTTGAGATCGTAGGCATAGAGAAGTACGAGAACAAAGTAACGATTTTCAACCGTTGGGGAAATCTGATTTTTCAAACTACTAACTACCGCAATATAAGTAACGATTGGGACGGAACTCCAAGTACCTCGATTACTTTAGGTTCGGGCAAACTACCAGAAGGAACTTATTTTTATGTAATTGAAATTGAAGACATAAAAAAGCCTTTGCGTGGTACTGTTTACCTGAAATATTAACAGTAAAATCAAGGATCAATATCAATAGAATGCAGCATATTTTACTTTATTTAAAGCTAACACTGATTGCAGTGTTAGTTTTTACTTTTCATCCAGAAGCCAGAGCGCAGCGCCTAATACTAACCCGCGCCGACCTTGACTTCGATAAACTCGAATATGCCAAAGCTGTAGAAGGTTACGAGACTTTGGCTCAAAAAGGCTACGAGAAAGTAGACAAAGAACATGTAGATTCAAGAATTGCAGAATGTTACTACTGGATGCGCAAATACCAGAAGAGTTTAGCGTGGTTCGAAAAATCGGTATATGCTAAAGGGTGCCGTCCTGAAATGTGGCTGTATTATGCACAGGCATTGAGATCCGTAGGTAAATATAAAGAAGCGGATATATGGCTCGATGAGTACGACGAAGCTGTGCCGGACAATAGCTTCGTAGCAAGGCTTAAAGCCGCAGATATCAACGAATTCATGAAGACCACGTGCAACTTCGTGATCGATAGCTTGGATATTAATTCCCAGTTTTCGGATTTCTCCCCTGCATTTTTCGGAGAGGGAATTGTGTTTGTGTCTTCAAGGGATACCAGTTCAATGAAGCGTTATGGTTGGACTGATGAACCATATTATAGCCTCTTCTTTTCGGAAAAGGATTCTTTAGAAGCGTTCGCTTCTCCAGAAAAATTCTTCAATCTGATCGATACCCGTTATCATGAAGGCCCATTAGTGTTTTCGCCGGACATGAAGACGGTTTATTTTACCCGTAACAATGCCCAACGTTGGCGTAGAGGGCTGAGTAGCGATAAGGCCAACTTGCTTAAAATATATACAGCTCAATATGTAGATAGTTTATGGCTCGATGTTCGAGAACTGTCATTTAATAGTAGGGAATATTCCTGCGCACATCCTACATTGTCTCCCGAGGGAAATGTAATGGTATTTGCATCTAACATGCCCGGGGGCTTCGGAGGTACAGATCTTTATTTGACCCGAAAAACCGAATCGGGCTGGAGCAAACCTATGAACTTAGGGGAAACAGTGAACACGGAGCTAAATGAACTGTTCCCAAGTATTGCAGACGATAATACCTTATATTTTGCTTCGGATGGTCATGCAGGGCTCGGTGGATTGGATGTTTTTTTAGCTAAGCCACGGTTTGATAGTATTGTGACAGTCCGAAATATTGGGATGCCTATAAATAGTAGTCTCGACGATTTTGGACTTATTTTCCGTGAAGGTAAAGGTTATTTCAGCACAAACCGCTTTCCAGACAAGGGTGATGATATCTATTTTGTAATTCCAAACACTCCACCAACAGCGCTTAATGATACTTTTTATATTGAAGTGTTCCGTGATTCGACAGTTGTTGCCGATTTTGACATCACAAATAACGATTACGATAAGGAAAGCGGACTGAAGGATCTCGAACTGTTTAACCAGGTTGCTATTGGTAATATTGAACTAAAGGATGGTAACATCAGGTATACAACAGATAAAGGAGATGGTGGTATCGATAGTTTCTCATATAAAGTTTACGACCATCAGGGATTATCTGCCGAAGCTCAGGTTTATATCCATAGAAAGGGCGAGAATCCGCCATTGGCTTTGCCAGATTCGATAATTATGATCTGGGGCGAGAAGGAAATGGCCTCAATCGATGTTTGCCATAATGATTCCGACTCTGATGGAGATTTAGATCCATCGACGGTTAAAATCTTACAAGAACCACTATCAGCAAAGAAGTTAGAACTTGATGGCTCGATGATGCATTTTGTGCCCACTTCGCAGCACATGGGGCGCGATTCTTTTCAGTATGTAGTTTATGATAAGAAAGGCAATTCGGATACAGCTACTGTTTTCATCGATATTCGGGCAGAAGTAATGGATGTGCCATTGTCAGAAGGCATGGAATTATCTCTGAGCCTTCTGTACGACCTCAATAAAGCCGATATACGTCCCGATGCGGCAAAAATTCTGGACAGCCTCGCTTTCTACTTGAACAAATATCCAGGAATGGAAGTGGAGCTAGGGTCGCATTGCGATTGTCGCGGTGGTACTAAGTTCAATTGGTGGCTCTCAATGAGAAGGGCAAAATCGGCAGTGAAATACTTGTCAACAAAAGGAATAAACAGAAAGCGTTTGACTTACAAAGGCTATGGGGAGTCGCGTCCGCTGAATCATTGCGTGGATGGCGTATCCTGCTCTGAGGAAGAATATCAGATTAACAGACGAACCACAGTTAAGGTAACGAAGCTGAATGGGATCGATTACAAAAGCCGATCGAAGTTTTAGGTCGGTCATTTGTAGATACGTAAAATCTTGTGTTTGTAAATAGGTTGATTGGTTGTTAATTATTCTCAGGTTCAGTTATTCAATAATTGAAAAGAAAGTATATGAAGAAAACTCTACACATAATATTACTTGTCCTTGCGTTCGCTCAGTTGGGACAAGTAAGGGCACAGCAAGACCCAATGTTGACCCAATACATGAGCAACCTTCTTCCAACGAACCCGGCCTATGCTGGTTCGTCGGAATACTTAAGTGCGACGGTGCTGTCGCGCCGCCAGTGGGTAGGTTTCGAAGGTTCTCCAAATACAAATTTGTTGACGGTGAACGCACCTTTGTTGAGGTATAACATGGGACTTGGCATGACCCTTATTCATGACAAAGTGGGGCCAATTCAGCAGACGCTGATTTATGTCGATTTTGCGTACAATATCCACTTAACGGCCAGTACAAAACTATCGTTCGGTATCAAAGGCGGTGCGAACCTACAGCAGCCTAGCCTTTCGGGCTTAAAGACAATTAAAGCTGACGATCCTACATTTTTGGTTTCCAGCGAAACCCGATTTAACCCGAATTTTGGTTTTGGGTTGTATCTGTATTCCGATCGTTATTATGTTGGTGTTTCCACACCGAAATTGTTGAAGAACTCGTTCGGGTACGACCATCCTATAGAAAAGGAAGAGGGTGGGGAAGAGCGTCACTATTTTGTAATGGGAGGCTATGTCTTAAACCTTAGCGAAAGTTGGAAAATCAGACCATCGGTATTTGCTAAAATGGTAAACAATGCGCCTCCTTCAATTGATGTATCGGCAATGGCTATCATAAAAGACCGTTTTTGGTTTGGTTCTACCTTGCGGATTGGCGATGGTGTTGCACTGATTTCTCAGTATCAGATTAATAGAAACTTCCGTGTAGGTTATTCCTATGATTTTGCATTGAGCGATATACGTACTTACAATTCTGGAACTCATGAGGTAATGCTTTCTTACGATTTATCGCTTCGGGCGAAGAAAGTTGTTAACACTCGTTTTTTCTAGTGTTTGGTCATTAAGCGACTGTCCATCACGTAGAGACGCGCTAGTAGCGCGTCTGTACAGATATTGAATGGATCATTAAAAAATATAAAATCAATAATTTAGTCATTTTGAAATAACCTTAAGACTTAATGCGCTTCTCAATATATTTAGAATTCACAGTGCGCAAAACACCCATATAATCCATTCTAAATTCCAAAGTATCACCAACTTTGTATTCTTTTTTGTTTTCTCCAAGATCAACCACAATCATATCAGAACTTGCCCCTACAAAATTTAAATCGCCATCCACAGGTTCTATATGTTTTTCATCGACATCGAGCAGGCCAAGGTCAATAATTGCCCTGTAAGATGTTTTACCTATTTCATTTTCATTGAATTCGAATGCATGGCCATCGACGTTCGTTCCCATATCGCCTGTTGGCACCATCGGCTTTTCGATAAGTTCTATGATTTCGGCATACAAAAGAAAAACATCGTGGTGCATCTGTTCAAACGGTTTGTTGTTGTAAACATCTGTTCCAAGAAACAGGGTCTCTCCTACCCTAAAATGGTTAACACCTTTAGGCAGAAGATTCTGAAAAATAAGAGGAATTGTAACAGATGAACCTCCAGATACATAAGGAATAACACGATCGAACTTTGCTTCTACAAGCTGTTCGTATAAACTCAGCTGTATCAATTTATCGTTGTTCGGTAAAACTCCGTACAGGCACGACAGGTTAGTTCCTATACCAACTACTTCAATGTTTTCCATCTTGAAAACGTTGGCAAAAAATTCGATAAAATCCTCGCGCATAACCCCTTCGCGCAGCTCCCCCATTTCTATCATGATAATGATTTTGTGGGTTTTATTCTGTTTCTTTGCTTCCTCTGCTAAAAGTTGTATCGTTTCTGCCTCCGTATTCACGCTGATGTCGGCATACTTCACTACCATTTCTATTGCCTGTTTTGCTGGCGGTTTTATGTAAATGGTTTCTACTTCCGGATTCAGTGTCTTTATAATTTTTAAGTTCGATGCCCTTGAATCACATACTTGTTTTACCCCGAGTTTTAGTACTTCTTTTAGATATTCTTTGTGTCCCGAAAGAATTTTGGTTACCACCGACCATTTTATATCATTTCGCTTAAAGAGTTTGTTTAAGTAATCGTAGTTTTTCTTTAATCGGTTTGTATCAAGTGTTATGTAAGCCATTGTATTTGTGTTTTGATGATAGCAGCGTTTATTCTTTCAATTAATCAAACATACTGCAAGAGTGTTTGAAGCGTTCGTATTTGCTGCTTTAGGTAACTTTCCGCTCTATATTATGAGGTAAATGAGCCAGTATCTCGTAATTCAATTCTTCACTGATATTACTAAAGGCTTGTACCTTCAACTCTAATTTCCCTTGTTTGCCGATTAATACAACAGGAGCGCCCACTTCTACATCTTCTAATGAGGTAACATCGGCAATAATCATGTTCATGTTAACAACTCCTATTATTCCACAACGCGTACCTCCAATAAGCACCCGTCCCTTGTTGCTCAACGATCTGGTGTAGCCTCCTGAATATCCAATTGGTATTAACGCCGTTGTGATATCATGCTGCGCCAGATATGAGTTTCCGTAGCCAACAAATTCTCCTGTTTTCACTTTTTTAATTGCCATTATTTTGCTTTCCCATTTCAGTACCCGTTGCAATGGATCTATTGTGGTGTTGGCTTTTTGGCAATAATGGATGAAGGTTTCTGGGCTTGACCAAAAGCCGTATTGCATAATCCCGATACGCACCATATCCCTGCGGGCTTCAGGATAAACAATCGATGCGGCCGAATTAGCAATGTGCTGTTTTTCAGGCTTCAACCCATGAGACGTAAGTATGTCCAGCATCTCATCATACAGTTTCAATTGATTTTGAAGGCGAAAATAATTGGCAATACTCTCTGGTCCTGCTAGGTGCGTGCAAAATCCTTTTAGTTCGAAATGCTCTGGATTTGCTTTAATGATTTTTATGGCCTCAAGAAACTCAGAATTGTTAAGTCCCGACCTATTCATGCCTGTTTCAACTTCTAAATGAATTTTAGCCGAAGAATTTTGCGCTTTAGCAGCAAGCAGAGCCAGTTCGAGGCGTTCTATATTGAATACGAAAAATTCAAATCCTTTAGTAATAACCGTCTCCATGTACACTTCAGGAATCCACCCCATAATGATGATACTGGCCGAATCGGATAAACTTTTATAAACCTGTTCGGCCTCGTTGTAGTCAAAAACAGAATAAGAGCGAATACCTTGTTCCTCCAGAATCGGAACATATTGTTCAATACCATGACCATAAGCATTGGCCTTTACTACCATAGAAAATTCCACATCCTCGCCAATAAGCTGGCGCAACACTTTAATGTTGTTGGCTACAGCAGATGATGATATTTTTATAATAGAACTGTCTATCATTTGTTTCTATTCTATGTAGTTAAAAATTAACCTATAACAGTTTTGCTTTGTCATTGGTTTATTGGTCATCGGTCATTAGTGTATCTGAATACGAAAAACCAATGACTATTGACCATTGACTAATGACCAACTAGCTAACAACCTCAAATAATGCTTTTATATATCGAGAAAAACAGTTCGGCACCTACTTCAATAATGTCATCGGGAAAATCAAAATTTGGATGATGCAGTGCTGGCTGGTTTTTTCCTGCTCCTAAGCCAAAATAGCCTCCTTTGTACTTTTGCGAGTAATAAGAAAAATCTTCCGACCATTTAAAAGGAGCATCTAGCTCGCTTAATTTCAGATTGTTTTCTGTTGCAGCTTCTTTTATTATTTCTACACATTCCGGATCGTTTACAACCGCAGGAAAAACCTCGGAATACTGAAATTCAGTTTTTAGCTTCTCTTCCTGAGCTACTCTTTCAATTACCTCCTGTGTCATTTGAGTTAATAACTCCATGTCCTGATTCTCGAAAGTTCTGAGTGTAATGCGCATTTCTGCATAGCCAGGTGAAGTACCAAAAGCGATTTCTCCTAGTTGTATATTAATGATAGTTAGCAGTATAAAGTCGTTGAATAAACTCTTATTTGCCCTTAGTTCGTGTAATTCCTCTATAATTATTGCAATCGCATTGGTGGGACTAATTCCTTTTTCGGGTTCAGCAGCATGAGAGGTTCTGCCTATTAATTTTACAGTTAGTCCTTTTGAAGCAGCAGCAAAGCTTCCATTTTTGATTAGAATTTCACCTTTGGGTGCACCGGGAATGTTATGAAGAGCAAATACATAATCTGGTTCGATATGTACGAAATTCTTATCGTTGATTACATCAAATGCTCCTTGCTCTATTTCTTCGGCAGGCTGAAACAACATAACTACTTTTCCTTTGCGCGGCCGTTTTTCTGCAACTTTTTTTGCGAGTGCAGCTACAATTGCCATGTGTCCATCGTGCCCACAAGCATGTGCTATGCCTTGATTTCTGGAGCAATGTCTATTCTCACTATTTTCCTGAATGGCAAGAGCATCCAGTTCTGCACGAAAAAGTACAGTAGGTCCTGTAACTTCACTTTCAAAAACATAAGCCCGTCCTGTTGCTCCCAGTTCATAAGATTTGTCTGGCAGTAGTTTCATCATAAACTCATGAATACGGACTGCTGTCGAAAATTCTTGGTTCGAAATTTCGGGGTAGCGGTGTAACTGACGCCTTAATGCAATTATATCGTTCATTACTTTGTCGTGTTTAGGTTTGGGTTAAGTTGTTGGTTTTATGTTGTGAATTTGGTCGTTGATTGGTAGAGACGCAATGCATTGCGTCTGTACAGAATAGGTCGTTACTAAAATCAGAAAACCGTAAACCACTTTCACAATGGTATAAGCATCTCTCTCATGAAATTCCTCAATGAGTTTTTTGCCGAAATAAAAACGTTCCTAAACCATAACTGAGTAAAGCCCCACAGATACCGAAAATATTAGCATCCAGACCGAAGGGTAATTTTAGCTTCAAGGTGGTTAACAGAACAGTTGTTGTTCCACCCACAATCATAGAGAGCAGAGCAGCATTTGGGTTAGGCTTTCGGCTATAAAGCGCAAATAGAACTGGTATGAACAGCCCCGAAACCATAAACGCATACGAATAAAGCATCAGTTCCAGCACATTGGTCATGTACGAGGCCAGAAAAAGAGCCAGCACACCTATCAATAAAGTGATAATTTGCGATAAACGAAGTTCGCTTTTAATATCGCTGCCTATTGGGATAATTTTTTTGAGTATATCGGTCTGTACATTGCCAGAAGCAGCCATTAGGCAACTGTCGGCCGTAGAAAGAATTGCAGAAAAATAGGCAGAAAGCATCAGCCCCATTAGCCCAGCTGGTAAGACTGAATTTAGCAAAACAGGTAAGCCCATCTCTGCATCGAAAGCTGCCCCAGCAACATGTCCCAGTTCAGTAAACATGCCCTGTTCGAAAGCAACTTTAGAAAAAAGTCCTAATGTTACGCCCATAAAAGCCATCAGTGGCCATTCGAACAGTCCTGCAATAAACCATGCTTTTTGAGCCTGTTTGGTATTGCGTGAGGCATAGATCCGTTGGTAAAGTGTCATACCTACAAACCAGATGGGAATAATGGTAACAGCCCAATTTACCATCCGTTGCCAAGTGATGTTCGAAATGCTTAAATACTCTGCTGGTAATGTTGCACGAATGGCTTCAATTCCTCCTATTTGAGTGTAAGCCACAGGAATCCCAATAAAAATAAGCCCCGACATGAGAATGATCCACTGTACGGTATCGGTGTAAATAACCGCTTTAAGTCCACCTATTCCAGTGTAAACCACAGCAATGATGCCCATGATAATGAGTGCGGTTTGTATATCAATTTCGCTAAAAGTTGCAGAGGCTAATTTTGCTCCAGCCAACAATTGCGAACTGGTGAAACCGATGTACCCGATTGCCGAGATTATGCCTGCGGCCAGCGCTACTTTTTTATCGTAGAAATGTTCAAAAATCTGAGGGAAAGTAAAAAAGCGGTGAGTGCCAGATAATTTACTGATAATTGGGATAAGAACAACAGCACTCAGCCACGCTCCGATTAGTCCCGTAAAAAGCATCCAAGAACCAGAAAGTCCAATCGCAAAACCTAATCCTCCGAGGCCGATGGAAAAACCGCCTCCTACATCGGTTGCTACAACAGAAAGTCCGATATGCCAACTTCCTAATGAGCGGCCACCTACATAATAATCGTCAACGTCTTTATTTTTCCGATAGAAATATAAACCAACGCCGAGCATGGCGGCGAAATACACAATGAAAATAATAATATCTAAAATACTCATGGCAAACTCCTTTGTTAATGAAATAGAGCAGATGATTGTATACTAATGAGAATGTGTTTTCGGTAATGATCAATCCAAGATCTGTACAGATGCATTGCGTCTCTACCAACCAACAAATTCACTTTAGCATATACACTCTATTAATAAGCTAATTGAAGAAAATTAGTAATTATTTAAAGCTATAATCACTGAAACATAGAGCATTATCTAATTACTAATATCCTAGAATAAAAACAATAAAAAATCACACAATCATTAGAAAACTAATAATTGCAATGATTAAAAGCCGTAAAAACAATCAGTTTGCTTGAGTAGCGCGTTTAAAGCGCATTTCCAGATATTTGTTTGTAAAACCTACCTTTTCGTAAAGAAATTTAGCAGGATTGTCAGGTTCTACGTGAAGGGCAA
This sequence comes from Bacteroidales bacterium, assembly GCA_965230435.1. Classification (GTDB taxonomy): domain Bacteria; phylum Bacteroidota; class Bacteroidia; order Bacteroidales; family JBDKHP01; genus JBDKHP01. The sequence goes on along the minus strand of CBDDLB010000004.1, from coordinate 617,599 downwards.
CGTCGCCATCGGCTAGCTCAATAGCTTCTTTCATGAGTCTTTTGCCGAGTCCCTTACCACGGTGTTCGCGGTGTGTAGCAATGTAAACAAGGATATTTTCAGGAATGTAGTCTTTCATGCCTGTGCGGTTAACAACCACAGCTCCAAGAGTTTCACCATTCTCATGAGCTTTTAGCACAAATCCCCCAAACGATTCGGATTCTTTAAGCGCGAAGTTCATCGCCTTGATGATGTCGGCTTTTGGGTCGCCGAACTCTTCTAAATGCTCGAACAAAAAATTAGCAATTTCTTCTTTTTCTTCGTTACTTGGTTTTTGCGTTTCCGTAAATACTTGCGTTTCAACCATAGTTTTTTTCTTTTGCTGTTTGTAGTTTGAAATTTAAAGACACAAGACACCAACCCGCTTTATCTAAAAAGCAAGTGTTGTGAAAATTATTGATAACGTAGTTTGTCATGCGAATCACGATGAGAGCGTCCCTTTTTTAGGATAAAGTCAACACAAAGGTATGTAAACAATCATAGAACGACGAATTGGTATTGAATTAATTTAATTTGTGGAAGGCTAGAGCAGTTCATGAGATGAAATAAACAGGTGCTTAAGTTCCCAATTCCTAAACTTTAGTTTTTTTCTTCATAACTATTTTGAGATTTTTGCGAGCAGCAATTTTCGGTTCTATCTCGGAGCTGTTAACATGAATAATTACAAAGTCGGAAAAGGTGAAGATTCACAGAGATTTAAACGCATTCGATGCAAGCAATACAGTTTTAACAATTGGTACTTTCGACGGAGTACATCAGGGACACAATAAGTTGCTTACGACACTGAAGGAGAGAGCTGCTGAACTAGGTGGCGAATCGGCTGTGATGACATTCTGGCCACATCCACGTTTGGTGCTTCGACCAGATGACCTTAGTCTGAGCCTACTCTGCACACTCGAAGAGCGCATTGATATGCTTTCGCGTACAGGGATCGACCACCTGATTGTTTACCCTTTTACCAAAGAGTTTTCGCAATTAAGCTCTACCGATTTTATTGAAAAAATACTGATCGGCCAGCTTTCCATAAAACACCTTGTTGTTGGCTACGATCATGCTTTTGGGCGCAACCGCGAAGGCAATTACGACTACTTGAAGAGTTGTGCAGACAGCTTCGGTTTCTCTATAGAAAAAGTTAACGCGCTGCATGTGGATACTATCAATGTCAGCTCAACAAAAATCAGAAAAGCTCTATCCGACGGCGATGTAAAAACGGCCAACCTCTACATGAATCACCCTTACTACCTAACAGGAGAGGTTGTTGTTGGTCAAAAACTAGGTCGCACTCTAGGTTTTCCTACTCTAAACCTAGATGTGGAACGTTTTAAGCTGATTCCTAAAGATGGTGTTTACGCCGTTAGGGTTGTTCACAATGGAAAAACTTACGGTGGAATGCTGAACATTGGCATGCGACCGACCATTGAAGATCCTAGGAAAAATAAAACGATAGAGGTTCATGTTTTCGACTTCAATCAGGATATTTATGGAGACGATGTGAAGGTGTATTTCGTAAAACGTATGCGCGACGAAGTGAAATTTCCTTCTGTTGAGGAACTTCGCAGACAATTAACCGAGGATAGCCTTTTGATTAAGAAGGTGCTACAGAATTCTTGACGCTTTTTTTGAAGTGATTTGATAAAGTGAACTTTCCAAAAGTTTTTACTGCCAATGAAGAAACTTTTGGAAAGTTATACAGAGTTACTTTTTCGCACTTTCTAGTGCTGACTGCGTAAGGGTAATGTGGATAGATAAGGTATTTCTGATCTGTACTGGAATATATAACTTAAGGCTAACTGTCTTTTCAGTACTAATTTAAATTGACATAATGTATTTTTTCTAAAAACTGGACAATCATATTGGGGCGATTAAATATTCTATCGCGAACTATAATAAACAAATAGCTACAAGGTTAGAATGACCTAAGAAATAGTTATAAAAAGCCTCTTAAACAAAAATCATCAGCTTTATCCCTTTTACCCTCCATATCATTATTGTCTACAATAAACATTAATTTTATACTATTACTAAACTAATTTTAATTATTTTTTTCTATCATTGCGGCGTAAAATAGACATCAAAATCAACTATTGAATTTTATAGTATTTAATATGAGTTGATTATAATCATCACTTTACTTAGAAAAACAGCCAAATTCTTTATTTACATAACTTTATACACATTTTTATGGACAAACTAAAACATTCTGCTTTTAGACTTTTAATCGTATTGACTTTTTTTCTTTCTGCATGTCAGAAAGAAAACTTTGAAAAGGCTTCTACAATCAGAAAGAAAGATCCTGATGTTTCAACTATTTTAGCAAAAAAGGTCGCCCAGAATTTCACTGCCGAAATTAACTACTTAAAAAAAAGCTCTAAAAGAAACACTTCCGTTCCTTCAATTTCTGATTTAGAAAAAAAAGAAATAGACGAGGTTATAATTATTCCAGATGAAAACGATTCTCCTGCCATCTATGTCGTAACATTCATTCCACAAGGATATGTAGTTGTTTCTGCAACAAAAAGAGAAAGTCCAATTTTAGGTTATTCAGAAAACGCCATCTTTGATCTGGAAAACATACCACTTGGAATGATTAATTGGTTATCTGGTAGACTTGATAAAATTCAAGTTCTAAAATACTCAGAAGGCTTTCAAATTCCTGATGAAGTTGAAAAGCAATGGGCTCAAGCTGCCCCTCCAGAAGACAAAGAAGTTGTAGTGTCTGGAGGAACTGAACATGAACAGAAAGGCCCACTCTTAACCACACAATGGGGGCAACTGAGCGGATTTAACACCCTACTTGAACCTATTGATGGGGAACTTCCTCCAGCAGGATGCGTTGCTACTGCAATTGCTCAAGTAATGAAATATCATAAGTTTCCAGCTAACTATGATTGGTCTGCAATGCTAGACAACCGTGGTACATATGAAACTGCTAAACTAATGAAAGATATTGGAGTAGCGGTAAAAATGGATTACTCTCTTGATGGTTCTGGAGCAAACGTTGAAGAAGCAAGAAAAGCTCTAATTAACACTTTTGGCTATTCAGCATCTGCTAAACACGTTTCCTACAATACCAATTCCGTAATTATGGAAATAAACAACAACAGGCCTGTGATAATGGAAGGTTATCATACGCATTATACAACTACAACAGGTTGGTGGATATTTGAACGTAATGCCCGTCATTATGAAACAGGTCATGCATGGGTATGTGACGGTTATAGGAGAACTTTATATCTGTCTATTCATAACCCTGGCACACGCTATGAACATACTACATCAACAACCAGTGGTTATTTCCTTCATATGAATTGGGGTTGGAGTGGCGCTGGTATGACCAGTTATGATAATAATGGCTGGTTTAAATATGACGATTGGGAAATAGACGGAAGAAATTTTGAAGATGGCAAACCCCGTAACTACCAATACAGCCAAAAATGCATTATCGGAATTAAACCCTAAACTATGAAATATATAATGCTAATAATTGTTGCACTAACGATGCTCTTTAGCTGTGACAAAAAAAAGGAAATAAAACAAAAACCTGACGCTTTTATGAACGCAGTCTTCGAATTTTCGTTCAAAAGCAAAAATGGAGACGACATGCTCAACCCTAAAACTTCTGGATCTTACAATCATAACGAAATTGAAGTTTGGGCATTGGAATCAGGTATTCAGAAAATCATAAATAACAATAGCTCAGACTTACTTTCCAATGAAAGGGGATTTTATACATTATCTGTAAACTTAGTTAAAAACACTACTCTTTTAAAACTGTCAGATAATGTAACTGATACCATTGTTACTGAATTAGAATCAGGAACCAATTTTCAGTATATTACAAAAATCTGGTACAATGGGAAACTTGCCTGGGAAAAAGGCGATAATATTTCTTTTTTGACTATTGTAAAATGATGAGAGTATACTATTGGATCTACTTTTTTTAGAAGCTAGCTCATTACAAAAGCAGGGTGTTTGCCCTGCTTTTTTGTAAAACATATTTCAGAAAACATAGCTGCAGGCTGACGTTCAACGGACACCTATTCACTACTTGTAGCGAGGGGGATTCCCCAAAGTTCATCGTCATCCCAAAACAGTGGGTTGCTGAACGGACTTCTTGCATGGTTCAAAAGCAACAAGAGGCTAAGTAAAGACTTTGATTTAAGACTGATACCAGCGAGGCTATGATACAGTTGTCTATGCTCAAACTAATGTTTAATCTGTCCCTGTTTATTTTGAAATGCTGGACAACAACAGCGGCAACAGCAGTTCCGATGACTGGATAAAACTGGGTTACGGTAAGGACGGGGAATTACTGTACCTTATTGGAACTTCGGATTCCATCAAATTAAAAGCCGTGTATAGGCGGAGTTGGGCAATCGAAGTGTTTTTTCAGGCGCTCAAAAACAGAGGGTTTAAACTGGAAGAATCCTGTTTACGGGACATTAACAAATACAGAAAGCTTTTTGCTGTTGTTTCGGTGGCATATGCAATCTGTTGGGCAACAGGAATTCAAAGCGACAAACTAAAACCTGTTAAAGTCAAAAAGCATGGGTATCCTCAGTACAGTGTATTTAGAAGAGGATTGAATCAGGTTAGGGAATTCCTTACAAATAAAATAGCTGAACCGGCAACCATGGCTATAGATTGAGCAATCGGGAAATTAAGAGAAAAACTCGAAACGCTCGGGTAGAGTAAGCAAAAAGGCAGAACCTTGCGATTCTGCCTTATTTGATTCAATATAGTTTATATGTAGATTAAGTATTTGTATAATAATCCATTACCATCTTAACGCCAAATATAAAGACAACCAAAGCATTGCTCCAATAACTACAAGCAAATTGTAAGATGATCTAAAATCAGGTATATATTCTTTTATGACTATCGTTGAAATTACCTAAAATCAGGTTTAAATGTGTTTTTAGCAGCGACACCGGCAATTAAGAGCCTTTCGAAGAGTACTTCCCTCATATATCTCCGGTTGAAATTATAGACAAATTCGTTCAGGTAATTCTGTATATATTTTTTGGAAACTGCATGGTGTATGGCCAGGAACCAGCGCTTGGCGTTGGAAATACAGATATGTACCCAGGGGAGGACTTTGCAGGCCTCCGCCCCGGAAGCAGTCTGCTGCGTCACTTTTTCGATCTCCTGTTCAATGTTGATATATCCTTTATGCCCGTCGGTTATTGCCTGTGAGCTGTTTTCCGCCCTTTGCCCCACGGTCTCGTTCAGGGTCCCGCTTGTGGCGTCAGGTACGGCTACCATTTTTACATGGCCGACTTTTCTGTCCGGCCTCCCTTTTCCGACCTCCCCTTCAACCTTTTTACTTTCGGCCATCACAACGACCGTGGTCTTGGAAAGGCTCCCACGCCCGCGCTTCCCCTGCTCTCCATCTTCGCCCCCACCTTCCTGTTTGCCGGCGCAGAAGGAGGTGAACATCCCTTCGTCTATTTCCAGTTCCCCGCCAAGCAGGTAGCGGTCGTCACGTTTTCCCATCGCAGCCTTCAGTTTATGGCACATTGCCCATACCGGTTCATAGTATTTATGCCCCAGCTGGCCCTGGATCTCACACGACGAAAAACTTTTGGCCGTTGAACTCAACAGGTGGATACAGAGAAACCAGTAGCGAAGCGGCAGTTTGGTCGCATGCATGACCGTCCCGCTGGTCAGGCCGGTACGGCGGTGGCACTTTTTGCATTCCCAGCACTGTTTGTCCCCCTTCCAGTAATGTTCTTCATGGCCACATCTGCTACATTTTAGCCCCTGTTCTTCCCGCAATGATTTAAGGAACTGCTTACAGGATTCTTCATCCGGGAACCGGTTTGGAAAATCTATCAGGTTCATATCTTACTGTTTTTCTATAAGATACGAAGTTTTAGGTAATTTCGACGATAGTCATATATTCTTTTATTACCTTCTTGTTATAAAAAAAGAATATCATCCAAATAAAAACTATGATTCTCAGCACCGAAAGCAATGATATATGTTTGGTAATAAAGGAAGAGTAAATCTCACTTGCTCCAAAAGCAACAGTACCAGCAATAATGAATGATTGCATAACAACCCAACTATACCTAAGTCTATAAAACATCATAACTGAGGTCACTATTGCAATGGTTTCTACTAATGCTACATAAACTAAAGGAACAAAAGGCTTTGGATATCCAAAAGATTGAGGTTCATATCCAAAATTATTATCGTATTTTATAACTATCTGCCATGCATCATATGCACTCAAAATTAAATACAACGTGATTATAGCCAAATGTAGGACTATACTAGGTTTTGAAAATAAAGTAAAATTATTTTGTTGATTTAACATAGAGAATTGTTATTTTTTAATTGTTCGGGTTGAGTGCTTATCATCGTGAAGCCTGCGCTGATTTATAAGTTTTTTACCCAAATATTTCGTTCGGATAGGTTTCCCTCTTTTTATCCTCAAAATATTAGCACTCTTCATGGCTCTTTTTTCCATTCTATCTCTAACTGCACCTTCTCTATCTGAGACAGAAATACTTTTGTCACTTCTCACAGCTTCCGAGTCTTTCGAGTGATTTCCATTTAAAATGTCTTGAGCGTGTGTCAGCTCATGAGCGAGTATCTCTGTGGATTCACTTTTTACACCATTAACCTCAACTCCACCTATTTGAGAGTATTTCATACTAACTCCTTCTGGGGTCAAATCTGTCATGGATGATGTTACATGATCTCTATCTCCACTACCTTCACTAACTAAGTTTTTGATCGCTCCAACTAAACTTTTAGCTTCACTAATGTTTATATCTATTTCATGAGAATCTAGATAGTCAATCATTGGAACTAAATCTTCATCATTCCTTAATACTTCGAGGTCAGAATTAAATTGAGCTTTAAACTTAGCTGAACCAGAAACTCTAATCGTATCTCCATTTGGATCAATAAACTTAACAGGATTATTATAAGTATAATGAAAAGGCGAAAGATTTGAATACTTCTCTGCTCTTGAATCAATGGCATGAAACCTACCTAATTGCGCATCATAGAACCTGGCTCTGTAATCGTAACTCCTTACGTATGTTTTTAGGACGCAAAAATCCGTTGCCCCAAAAGTAACAGGTTAGAGGTGTTTACTTAGAAACAATTATATTTGCATGAAATAAAAACAATTATGCAAGAATTTCACGGAGAAGATCTCATAAAGTTCATAGAACGTTTTCCAGACGACAATAGCTGCTATCTTTATCTGTCTGAAATCAAGTGGACTAACGGTTATAAATGTAAAAAGTGCGGTCATACACACTACAGTAGCGGAAAAAAACATGAACGTACCTGTACCCTTTGTAAACACAGGGAAAGTACAACGGCAGGCACTCTTTTCCACAAGTTGAAATTCGGCATCCGCAAAGCTTTCCTGATCTGTTTTGAGCTCAGTGCCACGACCAAAGGGATGTCCTCCTCCCAGCTTTCGGAACGTTACGGCATCTCAAGGAAAACAGCCTGGGCATTCAGCCATAAAGTCAGGCTGGCAATGGAGAGTCAAGGAGATCAGCCGGTTGAAGGGACAGTCCATGTGGACGAGTTTGTTTTCGGTGGCAAAGAGAACGGCAAACAGGGGCGCAGTTATGATACAAAAAAGAAAAAAGTGGTCTGTGCCGTGGAACTTGATGACAAACAGCAGATTAAAAGGGTGTATTCACAGAAGATCGAAGATTTTTCTTCCAAATCTCTGCGGGGGATTTTTGAAAAACATATCAGCAGGCAGGCCCAGGTGGTCACTGATGAGTGGAGGGGCTACAGACCGGTCGCTAAAGATTATAATATTGAGCAGATACCCAGTAGGAAAGGGAAGAATTTCATGCAGCTGCACAATGTGATACATCAGATCAAAAGCTGGATCAGGACGAATTTTTCCTGGATCGCACCAAAACACACCGATAAATATTTAGCTGAATATTCTTTTAGGATCAACAGATCTATTTTCAAGGGCTCTATATTTCATAAGCTCATTGAACGTATGACAAATAGACCTCCTGTGAAATTTATTGACATAGTGGATTGTACTTAAATAAACACCTCTATAACAGGTTTTTCTGTTCGGCCGAACCCTTTTCTGGTTATCGTTTTTTTTCTGATACCCTTATAATACTCTCCCAAAAGAATAAAATACCTCTAGAGGAGGCCAAAAAGATCGCGGAGGCGCTCGGCGTGTCACTCGACTACCTCACGGGAGGCTCGTCGGCGGCCGTGCAGGACAGGGAAAGGATACTTTACGTGCTCGACTTGATGATCAGCGATGCGCGCAATTCGGACACTGAACGGATATTTCCTTAACCCAAAAAAGCAGGACAAACACCCTGCTTTTTTGTAAAACATATTTTGAAAAGCATCACAAAAGGCTAACACTCAGCGGCCATTCTATGGTCTGTTCATAGTCGTAGCGATCTTAAGCTAATACTGCACAGTTTTTCCAAAAATTACCTTTAACCTCTATATCTAACTTTAATATAGCGTCTTCATAGTAAAAATCAATGATTAACTCATTCTTAAGATCATAAGAGATTAAACTGACAATTGAACTTCTCAATTTTATTATATTCTCGAATTTAACCAGAAGTCTTTGGGTATATACTGAAAAAGCTCCACAATATTGAGAATAATATGTATAACAATACGACAAACTGTCGTCCCCAACTTTCTGTTGAAAATTATCAAAAAACAATTCAATATCCTTAGTTTCATTTTTATAATTAAAACTAAAGACTGATGCATTGTCCGCGATTCTAATACCGCTAATTTCTCTTGATCTATCCAAAGGCACTAAATCATCCATTGTTATATGCTTATCGCCTAATAAACGATACATCTCGCTCTGATATAAAGGCAAAAACCTTTTATAAACAATTGATTCTTTCTTCATTTTACTGTTACTTCTTTTTAGGATAATTCACCTTTGATTTATCATTTACCAGCTTTGGTCGCCCATATTGATTTTTTCTCACTTCTCCTGTTCTTGGATCTTTTTTGACATCTCCAGCTTCCCAGTGTGGTTGGTCTTTATGACTTTCATCCATAGTCTGTTCTTGAACGGACTTATTACCATATCTGTACTCACGACCAGATGAGTTCTTCTCTTGTGAATCGGGTTGTTGTGAAGTAGGAATTCCTTCATCCCTCATTGCTTCACGCCTCGCAGCTCTGCTTGATTCTTTAGTTTTATCTTCTGTGTCGTTACTTTTCTTTGACTCAAAACCATTTTTTGAAACATCACGATCAGTTTGGTTATCTTCATCAAGAGCCATACCTAGCCCCATACCCACTAAACCAAGGCCTTCCTTATAAACCTGATCTCTTCTTTTTCTTGAATGCTCAAGCCCTTCATGATCCCTCTGTTGATTTCCTGTAGGCGCAACAGCATCATTAGCACCAAAAGTATTGATAAGTATCGCTGCTGCAATTACAAAACAGACAGGACAGTTACCATCTGGATCATTATAAAAAACAGGGTTATTCCATGCATATGCATATGGGGATTTTTCAATTTGATTTGGATGTTCAGCTAGTTCATCAATGCTGTGCCATCTTCCCAGAGCAGGATCATAGAACCGCGCCCCGTAATCGTACCAGTCAAGACCATGGTCTTCCTGAAGTTCCTTGCCGTTGTATTTAATACTGTTAGAAGAACTACCTGTTTTTAGTCCCGTAAAGTCCATACCAAAAGGATAATAATGATAATCCTGAGCATTCACGGCCTTATTCCCATTAGCTATAAAATCTACACGGACATTTCCCAGATGATCTTTTAGAAAATAATGCCATTTACCTTGAGAGTCAATATAACCTTCATCGTGTGATATTTTCATCAAGTCACCTTTGGCGTTGTATTCATAATTGCCGACATAATAACGGGAAGCTTCCTTGTCCAATTCCACTCTGGTCATCATGTTCTGTGTATCGTTTATATAATTATAAACATATTTCTGATGTTTACCACCTGCTCCATCATAAGAATAATCAATATACCCTTTGTCCCCCAAATTAACAGTTTCCGGAAGATTAAGATGGTTGTAGCTTACGTAAATTTCTTTGTTGTCGTCACTGGTCATGTTACCGTTATAATCGTAGGCATATTCTTCAGGCTTATCTGTCCCATCTGCGAAACCTAACCAGTCGTGCACACCAAGATCGGAGACTGACCGTAACTGGTTGCCGTTGTACTTGTATTCAAGGTCATCTATAATATCCACACCAGACTCAGAATCACCTACTCTATAAAGCCTCTCTATGTTACCGTTCAGGTCGTATCCTGCATCCATATCGTATTTTCCTCTCTTGGAATAACCAACACCTTCCCCATAGTAAGCAGCGGTAAGACGGTTGAGTTCATCATAAGTGAAGCCGTATGCACGTTTCCCAGCATTCTGTGTTTCATACGTTTCCCATTTCATAGCAGCTATGTTTCCATTGAATTGGGGTTGAGCTTTTAGCGATGACATTCCCTTTATGTAATCCAGCTCCATACGGAAAAGTTTTTTTGTACCGTTCCCCCCTTCCAGATCATTAATATGTGTTAGCCAGCCACGGATGTTGTACTTATAGTCGATTTCCTGAACACCACCGTGCAATTCTTTTTTTTCCAGCTGACCAAGTTCATCATAAGTATTGTTTACAAGAAGCTGCTTCGGATTTTTGAGGCTATTGCCTTCATGCACCTTCACTGTTTTGAGGCGTCCTGCATGGTCATATTTCATGGTTTTAACAAAGTAGCGCTTTTGCCCTTTGTTCGGGTCGTGTTCATATACATTATATTTTGGATTGCCTACGAAATCATAAGCGGTACTTTCCCGCTCAACTCCTCCCATGATGTTTTCTGTCGCAGTCTGTATCACCCTATATTTATAGTCGTAGTATATGGCGGTCTCTATGTTTTGCAGCTTATCCCCGTCCACAAAAGAATAATATCCTGTAATCACCCCTTTAGCATTCCAAGGGCTACTTCTGATCGAAAAACCTTCCGGTAAATTTTTCGTGCTATACTTTAGCTGCTGGTTCTCACTGGTAATAAAGTCGTAGTTATCGTAATACGTTTTAGTTAAAATAGTGTAGCTGCCCGCCAGAGTCTTCTCCCGGTCATTGGACTTCATAAAATCATCCCGCAGTTTCTCATACCCTTCTGTGTTTCTCACTTTTCTGGTCTCAACCTGACGGTTCAGATGGTCATAAAGTATATTTATCCATTCCGAATTAAACCGTTGGTTGCCATCCTGTGTCAGTACCAGACGGTTCCACTTATCGTAGATCATCCGCACAGGATCTGCTCCTGGGAGTTTTTTATAGACCATGCGTTTACGGTGGTCATATTTGTAACCATAACACAGCTGGTCGATCGTTTGTTCTGTTAGGCTGCCCAGGTCCCCTTTGGCCTTTGGAGGGATCACATAACGCAAAAAACCGAAATCGTCATATACATAATAGGTAGAAAGGGAGTCTGTTTTACTGGTTGATGTATTTAGGCAATAAGTCCGTTTCAGTACCACACGTCCGTCTTTATCTTTATATTCCCGAACAGTTCCTCTATCCGCTAGGGCTTTAGTCCAGTTTTCGTCTTTAGTTACAGTTACAAAAAGTTGGTTGGCTCTATAACGACCATCAGCCACAAGCTCCCCGTTACTTCCTACAGTCCACTTTACAACTTCTTGGGTACGGTTACCAGTTCGTTCTGTTTGCACTGGATGTCCCATCCAACTATTACCTGGGGCTGTAACAGTCTCTACCCTACTTAGAGGTGAGTCATCGAATGAAGTTTCGGAATATGCCCTGTTATCACCATACTTTCTGCTATAAAAACTTTTCTGCGCAGATTTGTGCCCCTGATCAAAAGCCCCTTTGTTTCCTGTAGCCACATAAGGAAGAAATTGATATTTCTGACGGCCAAGGTTATCGTATTCGATACGGGTAACCATATCTTCCTTCTGCGGTGTACTGCCGAAATCGACAACCTGTTCGGGGCGTCCCAGACCATCAACGTAAGTTACGGTTCTGTTGCCGAAAATTTCCTCGCTTGAATAATTGTATTTGCTTACGTGTTCATAAGGTGTTATCGTATATACGTAGTTTCTGTCCGAAAGCTGGATCTTCTCTTGAGGTTCGCCCAAATCTAAACGAAGGTTAAAATCAATGTAAGAGTCCCAATCCGGCTCATCTGTATTACATTTCAGTACCAGATTCCCCCGTTGGTTGATTTCCAGATAATACTGTTCATAATCATCCACATAGCCCAAAGACATAGGCGGTAGTTTTGGATCCATATGAAGCTCTTTTTCTACAGTCCTTCCTTGGGGGTAATCATAATACTCAATATAAAACTCAATTTGAAGAACATCGTTTCTTATTTCAAAAAGTATATAGCCGTCTCCCAAATCTGGATCGTCGCCAATAAAATCATACCAGGGCCACTCAACGTTATACTTCTGATACTGATGCTGCGCATAAATATTTTGTACATTAAAGGCAAAAGCGAGGATAATCAACAATAGAACCCTCTTATCGAATATAATATCTATTATTTTCATTTTATTGTTTCTCCTTTGTAGTGATAGTGATACTCTTTAACAACACTGCTTCCTTCCGATACTGTAAGCAAACGGCCTAGGCTGTCATATTTATAGGTGGTTTTTTTTCCGTTCGTATCGGTCTGGCTGGTCATGCCTATAAGAGGAGCATAGGTATAAGTTGTGATTAGGTGTGTTTTCCCAAGTTTATTACGGATATATGTTTCGAACCTTCCCCAATCACTGTTGTTAGTTAAGGCTAAGTCCAAACCACTCTGTATACCCTCTTGATCAGCAGAAGGGTAAAAAGAAGTTGCTTGTCGTATGACATCTGATAAAACTTTGTAATAGTTTGGGATTTTTGCTCCAACGATCTTCAGGACAGGGTATTGATTGTTATAGGACCATTGATAATATTCATAAATGCCGTCAGACTTTTCTATTGCTGTTGGGTTACCAACCTTATCATGAGTGAGATATCTTATATCTGCATCGTAGGCCATGTCTTTTCTGAAAAGGTACTCATTGTCATCGAAATAGATTCCAGCCAGATTGAACTTGGAGGACAAATCTCTGATGTTCTTGTGGTTAAATGTTTCTCCACTTTCAATAGGTTTCTCTAGATTGAGACTATAGGTAGCATTGGGAACGATTAAATCACCGTCTTTTTTGAAAGTGTTCAACTGAGCTGAAATAACTTCAGACTGACAGTAGGTATACGTCTCAATAGGTATTCCAACTATATGCCTTTTAATCATTTCACTTAATGCTCTTGGTACAGTTGGGTCATATATGTCTGTTCTGGATGTAAAATCTTGGGGGTAACGCATTACTTTAGTAATCCCCTTTCTTAAACTATTTTTTGTAGAAACTCTTGCCAGTTGATCATATGAATTGTAAATATAAGATTCTTCTGTTTTTACTATAGCCTTTCCTAGCTTATCGTATTCTGTAGCTTCCTTTCTAATTAAACGGTTGTTCTTTAAAATGACTTTATAAACCTGAGGAATTAATCTTACGTATCTAACTGACTTAAAATGCCTATATTGTCGATGTGGGTCTTGGGGAGCAAGTGCAACTTGTCTTGATACATCATTGTAACTATATGCTACTTTTTTAACAGGAACATCTCCTTTGGTATAGTAGTTAGTTTCTTGTATTTTGCCCCTTTCAGATGAAAAGTCATTATACTGAAGATGTGTGTTGAAATAACTTACATTTTTATTGCTTCCATCAATAGGCCATTCATCTATAAAATCAGGGTTGGAAACATAACTGCTATAATGGAATTTTGTATAGCCTCCATTTTCCAATACTTCGACAACTTCTGGATAACAAATATAATTATCGTGATAATTTACAGTACTAAGAGATTTTCCTGACAGCCAAGTGCGAGTATCTGCGGAAATATTTATTGAATAATAAAGCAATCCACTCCAACCAGAATTATGAATAGCTTCGGTTTCCCATTGTAATACATACCTAGGTTTATGTTGTAGAACTCCACTACTTATTAAACTAGAAGCAGAAGATTTAGAAGAGTAATCTTTCACATATTTTAATTGCTTTGTTCTGCAGCTACCACTTTCAGAACAATCTTTTATAGCAGCAACTCTAGCCCCTCCTGCAACACCTGTTTCATTATACAATTTCGGGAGAAAATTTCCAGCCGACCTACGATCCAATACAGAAGAGAAGTTATGGGGTTCGTACGTAAACTCAGACCACCCCTTAGTTGGATATTCAACTTTATACAGAAGTCCTGCTTTAGAATACGTAAAAGAAGGTTTGCGTTTTGTTCCACTATATGTTACATCATGATTCTGATCTAATGTATATTGTGGTATTAAATCATGGCGGGATAAACTATTTCCGCCATTCCAATAGCTCCAATGGTCTATACTTAAAGTAGAAGGGTATGGAAAATTAAACGCCGTATTATAATGAAATTTATACGCAGGCATACCTTTCACCCGAACAGAGGATAAAAAATGTCGTTTCCTTGTTGCTCCACTATTACCTAGATATCTATAAGTAAATGAAATACTTCTTCGCTCATATTCATCTTTAGATACGGTAATATTATCCAACTGTAATTCTGGATTAGAATATTCTTCTTCAATTTCATCTAATGTTGACCCACCTAACTCTCTTTGGGTATAAAACTCATGATCTTTCTCTGAATAACTAAAATCTATATTTGTGTCATCAATCTCTATCGATTTCAAATAAACAGGTTTGGTTATAGAAACTGTTTTTCCCTCTGGGGCAGCCCCTTGTCCACTTTTTTTACTAAAATAGAGTTCACGATAATGAGAAATATTCAACTGGTAGTAATTGCTCTTTTCTACCTGAAAATCAATCTCAGGCTTTTTTAATTCTGAGTACTTAAATGTCATTTTCCGCCCGTTGGAAGCCAGTACTTCCTTTAAATACCATGAAACAATCCTATGACCAGTTTCACTTACAGAAGGAGCTTTTTTCTTTGCAGTCCCTCCTTTTCGAAAGCCAAATGAATACTCTAGGTATTCGTGTTGCCCTCCAAATGTATAGCAATAACCATTGCTATCTGTTATTTTAATCTCAGACTCCTTAATCTCCCAATGTGATTGAACGTTCGGCTGAATGGCAAAACCAGATAAATCCACCTTTAGCCTATGAGAGGAAACCACTCTGGCATTGCCTTCAATATCAATATAAAATTTCCCTGATACTCCCATAAAGTTAAAACTGAACTCATCAGGTTCAACTTCATATGGTGTCCCATTATAAGAATAAAGTGCTGTTGCTTTTAGGTCGCTCAACCCTTGGGTAAGCAAAGGGAGTTCTCTATTTTTAAAATCTTTTTGCTTTGATAAAACATAAAAACCTGATGGCTTTAACTCAGTAGTATTTTCATATTGATCTAAATCATCTGGTGTACCAGCAACATTACGAGTAATAACCCCTCCTACATTAAGAAACCAATTAAGTCCTACAGCGCTACTTCTTTTATTAGGCTTAAATCCTTCTGAATTATAACTGAGGTTAATGTCCAGATCAAAATCTCTATCCTTGTACTGGTAAAGAGGTATTGAAAGCCCCAAAGTTCCTGTGTAATGATTCACAGGAACATTGCCATACCTGACAAAATCAGCAGTTTGAGGTGAAGGTACATCTACCTGTCCAAGCACCTGGAAACAAACTAGAAAAAAACTAACAAATAATACTTTAAACTTCATTTTTAAGAAATAAAATTAAAACTACATATATAGAAATGAAATTTCTCTCACTTCATTGAAAAAAATTATTCAAACCCAGACTTACTCTTTATCCCACAAGATCACTAGAGAAAAGAGAGTTTGCGAACCTGAGACTCCCCGCAAATCATTTATTTGATTTAAAAAAAGGCAGTAGTCTATAGTTTGACTGATTTATATTTTACTTAAAGCAAAATCGCTATGCTTGTTTGACAAAGTGTTTTCCAAAACATTCTTACAAAAGCAAAGAAGTTTATGGGTATAACTGTCACATATCTGTTAAATTCCAGACTATAGCCTATAAAGATTTCAATAGTCTGAAAATCAAGTGCTTTTTTTGAGAAAAACTGATATAAATCAAGAAACAAACATATTAGAGCTGATAACCATATACACAGAGCATTCTAATATGCTATGCACTCTATTGAACCAAATTCCGATACGGTAAGTATCTCAAATAGGCAATGCTAAGTCCTTAAACTACAGTTCAAAATAAAGACAATGTATAATTAAGAAAAGAAACAAATCTGACCAAAGATATGTATATTGTAACTAATATCAATAAATATTTATATATTAACTATTATTTAATACTGATAAAACTACTATTGTGAAAAATTAAGATTTTTGTTCTTTTTATATGTGGCTATCGTATACATTACCTAAAAGTCGTATATTGGATTGAAAACCAAACGACTATGAGGATAGCAGAATATGGGGAAAAATATCCCGATGAAGCCAGTTTTAAGAAATATTTGCGTGAAGTTCGTGAAGAACATGGCCTGAAATGTACCAAATGCGGGCATGACTGCCATTACTGGAAAAACGACAAGGAGTGCTGGGAATGTAAAAAATGCCGTAGGCGCACAAGTTTGAAAAGCGGTACGGTTATGCATTATTCCAAACTTCTGCTCCAATATTGGTTTCTTGCAATCCACCTGTTGAGTTCCACGAAAAAAGCTTCTCAGCGTTGGAAATCCAGCATCAACTGGCTCAGGGCCATTAAGAGGCGATCTGGACAATGGTGCGAAAAATTCGAAAAGCAATGGGCAAAAGAGACGAAGGATACCTGTTGGAAGGCGAACTTGAAATCGACGAAGGTTTTTTTACCACATTCAGCATAGGGAATGATAATTCCGACCAACAGGAAACCCACGGAGCAAAGGGGGGGCGGAAATGGCCAGACAAGAGGAAAACGCCGATAAAGAAAATAGTGCCAAAGAAAGAAAAAGTACTGTACTAGTAATTGCAGAGAGTGCAAAGGTAGCCGACAGGGAAAAGAGAAAGAACAGGTCCGATAGAAAGGTCAGGCACATAAAGATGGTAACAATACCGAACAGTCAAAAGGAAACAATCCTGGAGGCGGTCGGACAGCGCGTCCCTAACGATGCAACTTCTACTACCGACGGACACAAAAGTTATTTTAGGCTTGAACAGGAGATACAGAAAGTGACACAAGTGGTGGCCACGGGGGCGACTCGTGTAAAGTCCTTCCATGGGTGCATATCTGTATATCCAATGCCAAGAGATGGCTTCTTGGAATTCATCACGCAATAAGCGATGATTACATCCAAGGTTATCTTGATGAGTTTGCGTACAATTTCAATAGAAGATATATGCAGGAAAATCTGTTCGACAGATTAATAGTAGTCTCTCTATTGCTGAAAATCAATTCAGACCAAAGTTTAGGTAACGTTTACGATAGCTATACAAAATAGCCGCAATCGCAAGAGAAAAAAACAAAGGCTAGCGAACTAGAGGAATACGGTGGAGCGACTTTGAAGCGAGAAAGAAACTAAATTACTGAACAATCGCTGAAATGGAGAGTGTAACTGTCGTTTGTGCAATGTGAACTTGATCATTGAATTAGTACAGGTATTGAATTAAAGCTAAGTAAACTTCTTCTTAGTTTTTTTTAAAAAACAAAATAGACTAACTACAAGCAGTCTCTTCTGTCATGTAATTGTTCAAAATCTTCCTCATTATAAAAGGCGAGATTTAACAGCCACCCGCTTCAAACTATCCTCAGCGATCCAGATCAGGCTTTTTCCCCTTAGGTAAGGTTTTCCGGTAGTTCCTTTGTCGAAATGAATATTCTTTTGGGTTTGCAAATCGTACGCAGGAATCTGATTGAAGGATGGGGACTCCCAAACAACATATCTGTCATTGATTTGTGGAAATTCTCCTCCCAGCGAATGAGTTGAGATAGTTTTCTTTTCGCCACTGCTCAGGTTGTATAGCTGAATTTTTCCGTATGCGTAAGGTGAAGAACTCTCTTTGAAAACAATTTTCCGATCGTAAATTGCAGGTTGAAACCCAGATGCTGTAATGTCGAGAATCTTCCAGCTATCTTTAGAAATAGTGTACAGAGCAATCTTTGTAATGGCTTTGTTATTTTCGAGTTTAACCAAATTGCATACAATCTCGTTTTTATTGGTTCCATTGAAGGAAGGGGTATATAAATCGTATCCTTTGGGAGGAGTAATCTTTTTTAGTTTTGCCGTTTTTGTATTGTATAGAAAAGCAGGAGAGTATATACTATCGGTAAATGAAGATTTAAAGAAATCGGAAACGATAAGGTTTTCGAAAATATCGAAATGAGGGAAATTAACCCAACTGCCTTGTTGGTTACTGAGAATTATTTTAACAGAATCTCCTTTGGCCATCGTTTTGGTACATAATTCCCATTTGGCATTTTCGTCTTCTCTTTTTCTGTATTCTACCCACACTAACCGATTGCCAGATAAACGGACTGGCATTACCTGTTTGCCTTCTTTTACCTGATGAAACAGTGAGTTTCTTCCTTTTATAATGTTTTTTACAATAATTTGTTTCGATTCATTTTCTCCCACACAAAGAGCCGCTATGTTTTTATCTATAGAAGCAGTATAGATCTTTTCTTTGAAATAGCTTTTATATTCGTTCTTTTTCTGTTGCTCTTTTGCAGACATTTTGGAACATGAGTAGTGGGCAAATAATGCAGTTAGTACCCAAAAGAAAATGATTTTTCTTTTATTCATTTTTTCGAAAACTATGTTCATGGAACTATTTGTTGAGAGTTGTTTTGTTCTGTATTTCAGATATGAAGCGATAGCAGATAGCAAGGAGGCTATTTTATAGGGTTAGCCTTATGGAGAATCAAAACTTACAAATACTGGAAAGGTATAAAGCTAAAATGGCTACCCACAAGTTATATTTTATGCGAGTAGCCGAAGCCTAAAATAAATGTTAAGTTTTAGAAATTACCAAATGATATAATTGTGGTGAGCATCGATACATTTGTAAACAGTTTCTGCATCTGCCCAGATGTTCGATCCGCCTCCATTTCCATACCAAGGATCGTCGTACATTACTCTTGCGCCAGATGAAGCCATGCTATAACCACTACCAACAACATAGTGACCATAGTTATTTGTATAGCCGGGCAAATGATGAACTGATGAAGGATAAGTTTTTAAGTGCCAGATCTGAGGGGCAGAGTAATCGCCTACAGACTGTTGCATTTTTTTTATAAAATCACTGGCACTGTTCACTTCTTTATATTCCCATTGCCACCAACTTGGCAAATCTTTATGTCCTGTCATGGGAGCTTCATTCAGCCAATTAACAATTTTGTACACGTAGGTACCTTCCGATGCAGTAGTACCACAGTGGTTGGCAATAGTTGTTTGAGAAACGTACATTTTGAAATAATCGTTGACCATCTGAACGCTGGCCGGTCCACACCAGTAAGATTTCTCCTGAACCTTGCGGGGCACGTTGATTTTGCCAGAATTTTTAGTCTCTTTTTTAGAGGCGAATAGTTCTTTACCAACACCTTCTTTTACAATAAAACCTGTAGGAAATGCAGCGTTGAAGCCTTCATGCTGAGGCATTGTATGGATGTCGCTATTTTTGACATCTTCTAGCGAATTTTCCGAACAACTGGCCAAGATAACCAGAAGAAAAACACTTAGGTAAAAAATACTTCGTTTCATAATGGTTGATTTGAATATTGGTTTAGCCAAAAAATATGACTGTGTTAAGGGTGCCAAGGTGTTTGGTTATATTAAATAGGACTAAGCGTTGAACAACACAAGGGAACTTTATCCCTTGTGTGTTTTTTGATAATGCATTGGCTAATTGCTTGGTGTCAAAATTATCTAGAACAGTAAGTTGCTCCATGGGGGGAATCCCCTATGCGATGAAATTTTTTCAACTTTAAGGTCGGAGATCTATTTATATTGGTCTACTTTATATTATCCAATCAGCAATCTAGCTGTAGAATATAGTTTAATTGATTGCTCGCAACTGGCTGATAGATAGTTTTTTTCAGAAAGGGAGTTATAAGGAAGACTCTTCGCAAATTCCTAATTCAATGATTGCTTTATGAAGAGCAAGTTTATTTTTGGGATTACCTAGTCTGAAATAGATTTCATTCCTATGGTTTTCTACAGTTTTAGGAGATATGGATAACTCTTCTGCCACTTCTTTAACGGTTAACCCCTTGCAGGCGTAAAGTTTTAAAATTTCACGTTGTCGTTTGGTAAGAGAGACCTTGGCTATATTAACTTTTTGTGCAGTTTCCTTTTTTTTTAGTTCTTCCTCAACACTGATGGAAGAAGGGCTTTTACATATTTCTGATTGTCCGGAAATGACTTTTGTAAGTAAGTCAACGAATTCGTGTCTGGAATCTTTTTTTAAGAAGAAACCGTCAACGTTACTCAAGAGGGCTTTTTTCATAAGTTTGTCTTCTGTTCCTCCAGTGAACAAAACAATCTTAATATTGGGATGTTTTTCACGAACGAGTGTGGAAAGTTCTACTCCATTAGCATCGCCAAACTGTATGTCCAATAGTAGCAGATCTGGCTTTCTGGCCTTTAGTTGTGCCCAGAGTTCTTTTTCATTTTCGGCCCTCCACATTCCATCGACCCAATCAAGTGGGGTAAGGGCTTTTGCATAAGCATCTACTATGGGCCAGTGATCGTCAGCAATGAGCAAAGTCTTTTTTTTCATAAACTAGCTTTTCGTTTTTGTAGGGGAGAAATATATGTAAGGTTGTGCCTTCACCTTCGTAGCTTTCTATTTCGAAATCGCCTCCTAAAATTTCTATTCTATTTCTCATGTTTCTGATGCCATTTCCTGCTCTAACTTTCTTTTCATCAAATCCTTTCCCATTGTCTGTTATTTTAATAGAAAGACTCTCGTGGAGAATGATCTCGATTGAAACGGCAGAGGCTTCAGCATGCTTTTCTATGTTAACAATCGCTTCGTTCACAACTTTCAGGGCCTCTTGCTGTAATACAGGAGAAATATCTGCCCATTGCTCTTCTGGCACCGAATACCGATCAAAATCATACACAATGTTTTTTTTCCTTTTTTCGGGATGATTCACCAATTCACTTACCCCAACAGAAAGCGTTTTCAAACCTTTAAGTACATCGGATGCCATTGATTGTTCAATATTTGCTATCTGGTCGATTAGGAAAAGCACGAAGTTGACTTCGGAAGAGAGACGGCCAAGTTCGTTTTTTCCTTCAAGCATAAATTTCAGGCATTGCAGATCTCCTTTGTGTACATCGTGCAGATCTCTAGAAAGCTTTTGTTGCTCTTCCCTTCTGGCTTTTTCGGCTTTTAGTTTGGCTTCTTCTTCTTTCCTTCTTGCCTCGGCCTCTTTGCGTTTTGCTTCAGCTTCAACTTTTTGTGCTTCGGCCTTTTTGCGGTCAGCTTCAGCTTTTATCCTCAAATTTTCAGCTTTTTTCTTTCTACTGTATAGCAGAAGCAGTAGGACAAGCATAAGCACTACACTACCTGCTATGCGTAGTTGCCATATTTGTTTCTTCTTATTGTAGACGGCCTGTTGCTTATATTTTTCAACGTGATACCTTACTTCTTGAGCGATAAGGTTGTTGGTCTGTGTTTTACTGAAAATATCGGCCTTTAGCTTTTCATACTTGGAAAGGTATAGATGCGCAGCTTTGTATTCATGCTTTTTCTCATACAGGTCGGCTAAAATCTTATAGGTTAAGATCAGTTGCTTTTTATAATTTCCCTTTTCGGCTAAATTTTTTGCAGACAACGAATATTTTGTTGCCTCTTGGAGATTATTGCTTTCTACAAACGTTTTACTTAAATCGATTAAGGTTGTAAGTAGATATCTATCTGCTCTTTGGGAACTGTCATAAATTGCAATGGCTTTTTTAAGAAATATTTCGGCTTTTTTATAGTTTTTCTTCTTTAATTCTATTTCTCCGAAGTTGGTGTAACTCAGCCCTTTCACCCGGTATGTTCCAATATGGCGTGCAATATTTAATGCCTCAGTTTGCATTTTATGTGCCAGCGAAAGGGAATCTATTCTTATGTATACGTCTGCCAGTACTGTATAATCCCAGGCCAATTGTGCAGAATCTTTTAAATCCTTCATGCAGTTAAAGCCTTTGAGGTAATGTTCAATTGCCGTCGTTTTCAATCTGTCACCAATTCCACTGGGATCGTTTTCGCCATACAATAGATAGTTTCTCCCCTTGAACCGGGAATTAATGCACATGCCCTTTGCAACGCCAATTTTCAGAAACGCTGAATCGGATTTGTTGTAAGAATTGTTAGCAGATTGGAAATCTGCAAAGTGAGCAAAACAGCGTCCAATGTATCGGTAAAAAAAAGCCTGTTGCATGTAATTCTCTTTGTTGAAAGAGAGTTCTATTGCTTTGCTAAAACTTTTAATTGCTTTTTTATACTGTCCTGTATGAAATTCCGCAATGCCCAGTACTCCTCTTTTCAAGGGTAGATATTCTTCCGATGAATCACTGACTTTTAATAAGTTTTCTTTTGTAGAAAAAATGTCGCCTTGCAATGCAAAAAGCCATGCTTTTAAAGCATACGATTCTGTTTTTAGCTCTTTGTCGATGTTTATCTTATTCAACAATAGGGCAGAATCGATGTATGCTATGGTTTTTTTTATAGACTCATCTTCTTCGTAGAGTAAATGGTGTTTTGCTATTGAATTGGCAATTTGGTGTTTTTCTTTAATTGAAGCAGTTTGCTTAAAACGGCGCTTTAAGTCATGAATAGAAAAATTATTTTGACCAATTCCTTGTTGTACAGAAATGGTTGCACATATAAGAAGCAATAGCTCTTTCATTATAGTGATAAAAATAATTAGCAATGCGCTGAAAACAAGTGTACTATTGGGGAAGGGCATGAACCTATTTAAGGAACCATAGCCAACGTATTCAGTTTTTCCCTTTTGACACTTTGCAAAGCAAAACTAATATTTGATATGCGATTTATAAATAGAATTTTAATACTATGGAATAGCTTAATTATAGGTTAATAGGCGTTTATCATTGTTAATAAAAAGTATAATTGATGATGAAAAGAAAAATAGGATAATAAAAAATATATTTTAACCTTTTATGTAGGGGGGATGTTTATTTGGTGTGATAAAATTTGGATTTTATTATAAATAGTCGTCTCGTTTGAAATTACGGTCTTTGTAGATATACTGGTTAATCTTAAGCATATCCATCACAAATAAAGGGTCTTTTTTTACGAGATTCCGGCAGGCACGATAAGCGATCCAATATGAATTTTTGTCACCATTTGCTGCCAGTTGTTTTACAATGGGGAGAGTTACTTCTTGGTTCACTCTCATCCAGTCGCTTAGGTTGTTGCCTACAGAAGTTCTTGGATAGTCTTTCGGTTCTGTGTAAAGATGTTCAAGAATGGAGAATGCAAATTTTGGGTTTTTATGTAGCCAACGGTTTTCAGAAACTGGCCTGAGCGATTCGCTGGCAAACCGACGATCTTTATCATTGGCCGATTTCACCATTTTCAGATACCATTTGTGCATAGGTTCAGGGAATTTTTTCACCAGTTTGTGAATAAAACCAGCCGAACATTCGCGCATTTCCCAATGTTCGCTAACAGCTGCCTGTTCAAAAAGCGGAAGTACTTTTTCCAGTTTTCCCGTTTCCTGACCATAAATAGAAAGCAGCTGAATTGTAAAACTCCGCACAAACTGGTCGTATTCAGCATTGTCGAAAATACCTGCCACAAGCGAACAGATATCAACACTCTTTTCTTCGAGCAACGGATACATGCAAATACCCATTTTCTTGATAATGCTGTAACGGCCATACGAAATCCTTTTCTTATCAGGAATATCGGCATAGATATGTTGAATGATTTGTGAAATTCTATCAACACTGCTTTCTGTATCTAAGGTCTGAATATCGTTAACAAAGTCAGATATTTTTTCTTCGTGATGGAGGTCTATGAGTTTAAACATTTGCTTCTTTTTGACATTGAGTACCAGAGACAATTGAGTTGGCGTGCTAATATAAACGACACTGTTTTTTTTGATAAACAGGACTATATGTTTAAATTCTTATTCCAATTATAAGCATGTCGTCGATTTGGCTATATGTTGGTTGGTCGTGGTTTGGTGCTTTCATCCAGTTGGCTATGGTTTCTTCAAGAATATCTTTTTGTTCAGGCATTGTACGGTGATAGTTTTTGCAGAGTACGTCCCTCAAATTCTTCAGAAAAAACTTAGATCCGTTATTGCCGCCGAACTGGTCTGCATAGCCATCGGTGAAAATATAAATGCAGTCGTTAGGTTGTAGTTGGATTTCGTGATTGGTAAAAGCTATATTCTCTTTATTTCCATGAATACCGATAGGCATTTTATCAGCCTTTATGGATATCAGTTCTTGATTGCGTATGATGAATAAAGGGTTGTGGGCACCAGCGTACTGAAGACGGTTGGTGTCTGTGTCTAATATGCAGAAGGCCATATCCATACCGTCTTTTGTGGCCTCGGAAGTATACGAATGATGCAAAGTGTGAATGACACGTTTGCGGAGCTTGTCCAAAAATGTACTAGCTTTCAGTACTTTGATGTCTTCTACAGAACTAAAAAGTTTATTGGCGATTTCGTTCAGCAGTGTAATTCCTAGAAGGCTGACAAATGCTCCAGGAACACCATGTCCTGTAGAATCGGCTGCTGTGAAGAACACCAGATTGTCCATTTTCTTTAACCAATAGAAATCGCCGCTAACAATATCGCGCGGTTTGTAAAAGACAAAATATTCTTTGAAAACAGAAGCAAAACTTCTTTTGGATGGTAGTAGGGCAGACTGAATGCGGCTTGCATACTGAATGCTGTCCGTGATGTCCTTCTTCTGTTTTTGGAACAGGTCTCGTTGTGATGCTGCAATATCGTGTTGGATTTGTATGTGATCGCGCTGTGATTCAATTTCTTCCTTTTGTTGAAGAATTTCCCGCTGAGCCTTCTTCAGTTCAGTGATGTCGGAATCAATAGCAACGAGCTGGATCAGTTCACTTTTCTCATTGAAAATAGGTGTTAAGGTTGTATGTGCCCATATTTCAGCTCCTTCTTTTGTTTGATTTAGAGATTCGAATGTTGTAGAGCGCTTTTTTTCTATGCATACACAGAGGGCTTGGTTTATTGCGGATTTTACTTCTGGTTTGAAGAACTTTTGGGCATTTCCATTTTTAAGGTCACTCAGCTTGTAGCCATAGCGTCTGGTAAAAGCACCATTTATCCACTTTACTTCCTGTCCTTTGTCCATTATCAGAACTGCGTTGTCGGTTTCGCTTGCTACAATGGAAAGCTTTTCTAGTTCCCGGTTGTAGCCTTCTATAATGCGCGATGAAATTTGCAGTTCTTCAAACATTTCAGTCATTTTCTTGCTCTGCTCCGTAATCTCATCTTTCTGTTCCTGTAGTTTAGCGTATGCCTCGCGGAGGTTTTCCGTATCTTTGCGCCATTCGGTAACATCGCGTATTATTTCTATTGCACCGTCAATTTCGCCCTCTGCATTGAAAAGTGGCGAAGCACTTGCCTGCATGAACAGTTCAGAGTTTCTAATTTGTGGTACATAGCTTTCAGCTGTAAGTACATTGCTCTTTTTACTGATTGAAGTATAGTGTTTCTTAAGTTCGTTGTCGCTGGCAAAAACAAGATCGATGAGGACTGGACGTCTTTTTCCGTAAAATGGGATGGCATATTCGTAATTGTTTTTGCCTAGCATATCTTTGGCGGGTACACCGGTCATTTTTTCGATACTCTTGTTCCAGGCAATAATTTTTCTGTCTTTATCGATAACGAAAGCGGCGTCGGGTAGGAAATCGATGATGTCGGAAAGTTTTTGTTCCGACTCCTTTAGTGCCTCAAGACTTTTTTCCAGCATTTCAGTTTGACTGGTTATCTCTTCTTTCTGCTGAAGTATGCTTTCTTCTGCTTTTTTCAGTTCAGTGATATTGGAATCAATAGCCACTAAGTTCTTTATGTTTCCGTTATCATCTAAAATAGGGGTAAGTGTAGTTTGGGACCAAACACCGTTTGCTGTTTTAATATCGGGTGAATTCTCGTAAGTAATGGTTTCTTTATCGAACACACAGTTTTTTACGATTTCCTTTATATTGGTAAGGTTACTTATTTCGATAATGTTTATTCCCTTTTGTTTGGCAAGTTCATCGAACGAGCAGCCATACATTTTGCTGAAGCCATCGTTCACCCATTCAATATTTCCCAGAGGATCCATAATGAAAATAGCATTATCAGTTTTCTGGGCTACGATAGATAGCTTTTCTAGTTTCTGGTTGCTTTCTTCAATCAGTTCGGTTGTCGACTTTAGTTCTTCTACCATTTCTGTAAGTTCGGCAGTGCGCTGTTCTACTCTGCTTTCCAGTTCGTGATTTATTTTTTCTAGTTCTTCCTGAAACTTCTTTAGTGGAGTAATGTCTGCAAGCATGGCGAAGGAGCCGATTCTACGTTTGTTGTCGTCGAACAAAGGCGATGCACTTATCCGTGTGAATATTTTCTTTCCATCGGATTGAGTAAGTGTCAGTTCATAAGTGCTTTCTATATTCTGGGCGCGTATTTCCATCTGGTTCCGCAAGGTGAGCTCATTCTTTTCGTCGAGAAAATCGAAAAGCTTGCGGCCTACTATGTCGTTTTTCTTTAGGAGCTTTTTCATTGCGGGGTTTGTGTGGGTGATAATGCCATCGGGATCGACCTGAATAAACGCATCTTGCATATTGCTGATCATGGTGCGCAGGTGCCTTTCGCTTTTTCTGGCATCGGCATTGGAGAGTTCGGCATCTTTGAGTAGGTAGAAGTGGCAGTTTTCAACACGGTTGAGGTCGTTGAATATAGCCATGGCCATGTCTTTACAGTTTCCATAGCCGCAAGAAGAACAGTTGTAGAAATCCTGATTGGACTTTTTGCGCATGGTAGAGAAAATCTCCCGAAGTTGAGCTTCCGTGGGATATTGTAGTTTTACATTTTCCCAGCGGTTGGTGTAATTTCGGGAGTATAAGTTCTCTTTCCAATGCGCGTTAATTTTTTCGTCTATTTCTTGTACTACGGCCAATTCAGTCTCGCCACCTTGTTTTCTATACAGCTCCTGCATTTGTAGGTTTCTTTTTTGGAGCCAATACTCAATTTCGTCAGAAGATTCTTTGCCGAAGAGAGTTAATGCCCCTGCATTGCAGCCGTTTGTACAATTTAGGCAGTCGATTAAAAAAGCAGCTTTCTTATCTTTTATGGTTCCCGAAAGTTTATCCAGATATGGATATATGGCTTCTTTTCCTACCATCCGCCTTGTTTTGTTTCTTATTTCAGGAACTGACCGTTCTAAGGTTTTTTGCAACCCTCCCGGTGTCAGGAATAAGATGGCGCGTTCCGGTGGAGGGTTGGTATATTCTTCTTTAGGATAAAAATCCAGATTGATCTTATTGTCCTTGAAATGTGCATCTATCGATTTGATGGCAATACTATAATCTCCCAAACCTGTTGCCATATTCTCTCTTTTCTGAGCACTACAGGGCGATAGTATTGCAATTTTGTGATTGTTAAATTCAGGATAATACTCCCGGATCATTTTTATGGTATGAACCGTAGGGCTATCTATTGGAGCTAAATATTTTATTAGCTCGGGGCGATAAAGTTCTATGTAGGAAACAATCGAAGTGCAGGTCTGTGAGATAATGGTAGCTTGTGGCGAGCTTTTCTGTATTAGTTCCAGATACGATCTGCTGGCCAGTTCCGCGCCAAAACTGATATCGAAAACAGCTTCTACTCCGATATGTTTTAGCCAGCCATTGATATTGAGATACTTTTCGTTGAAGTTTGCAGCTATTGAGGGAGATACTACCGCTACTATCTTGGTTCCATTTTTCAGGTCGTGTAGAAGGTTACTAAAATCGTCCAAATGATACCTAGCTTCGTGGGTACATGCCTTAATACAGCTTCCGCACGCAATGCACATATCTGCATTTAAACTCATATGGCCATTGCGCGTGTTGTTGCAGAATTTTACAGGGCAAACCGTTATACAGGAGTGGCAGTTAACACATTTGTTGATATCTATCCCGATTACTTTCGCCAATTGGGTATTGATATTTTGTTCCATGGCTTTTTGTTTCTCCTGTTTTGTAAAAGATAGGTTAGTTAGATTAAATGTGCACACCCATCAAAATGAGCGATGCTCTCCTGATACTAAATCACAGAATCAGAAGTAGAGGTCTTCTCTGAGTCGTAGTGTTTATGCAAATAAGTGCCTTAACTATTTGTATATCTTCGGTATAACTTTCAGAAAGTTTTCATAGGCAATTAAAGAGCTTTTAGAAAGTACTCCGCTCAACAAAGCTATTGTGCTAGCGAGTGAGATCGGCACATAATAGCAAATGAACAATTAGTAAATCCGCTTATGTATAAAATGACTGTGTATATTCTACAGGAATGACCCATTGAAAAAGATGCATGACTTTCCTATGGTAGCGCGGCTGTATTAATTTATGCGAAAAAAATGATGCAAAGAAAGAGCTTAACAGCTTTGTCTATGGTAGGGGCTTCAGTAGGTTACCTGAAGTAGTCTGCTTGACAGCCTAAAGTAATAATTAATACTGTTAATCCATCTTTTTTTGCTTAAAACAACTCAACAAAATAAACTGTTTGTTTTTGTAGGTATTTACAGAAATATGAAAGCTACTGATGAAATAAAGTACCGTAATCCATTAGAATATAAAAACTTCATCCAATACAGCAAACTTTAGGCCTATCCGTAGCAATGAATTAAAAAAAACATAATTCAGTAGATGCATGATTGCAGATAAAAACAACTTTATTCGCAATAAATTTTTTTGATGATGAAGTTACAGGAAATGCGGCAACTTGCAGACAAAGAACTTTTCGAATTGCTAAAGACAAAGCATGCACAGACTGCATTCGATGAGTTATATGCCCGTTATTGGGAAAAGTTGTTCTCTTTTGCTTTGAAGATCGCAAACGATCAGCAAATCGCAGAAGATATCATTCAGGAAATATTCGTGATGTTGTGGGAAAAGAAAGAGCAGCTCAGCGTTGAGCACATCAGCTCATATCTTCATCAGTCTGTGAAGTTTCAGGTGGCGAAGAATATTCGTAAGATAAAACTTACAGATAAACAGGAGGAAATTATAGAGAATATAGCTTTTGAACGTTCTTCTGAGGATTTGCTTGTGCTGAATGAGCTGCACAGCCAAATAGATGCATCTATAGGGCAATTACCTCCCCGTTGTCAGGAAATTTTCAAATTAAGCCGTTTTGAAAGCCTGAGTAATCAGGAAATAGCACAAAAACTGAAAATTTCTGTCCGAACTGTAGAAACTCAAATCAGTATTGCATTAAGGCATTTGAAAAAGCACATCTCCCGACCTGATTTACTCTGTATTTTTTCCTTTTTGTTTTTTTAATGTTACCGAAATGTAAAAAGCGGAGCAGTTTGTAATGTTTATGTAAAATGTAGGGATTTTTATAAAAAACGACTACGTGTATTTCACAACATGTGGTACTCAGTATTGAACAAAAGAAAATATGGATAGAAGCGATTTCATAAAAGCAGCAGAAAAATACGCAGCGAAACAGGCTGCCGAAGATGAGGAGAAAATCATTGAAACGTTCTTTGAGAAAAGTGAGCAGAGCAGTTCATTAGAAGTTAGCGAAGAAGAAAGAAAAGAGGTTGGGCTTAGGATTCAGAATAAAATTCATAAGAGAATTAAAAAGCAAGCTTTTGGTTTCTTTTCGTTACAAAATCCATTGTTCAGATATGCTGCTGCATTATTGTTGCCCGGCTTTATTGCCAGTCTTGTTTGGATTTCTTATTCGCGCGGATATTGGGCAGAACAGGTTGTAGTGAGTACAACAAGGGGAGAACAAAAAGAGATCGTTTTGCCAGACGGGACAAAAGTGGTTTTGAACAATGAAAGTTCAATTTCTTATAAGGAAAAGTTTGCTGGTGGGCGTAATGTACAATTAACGGGTGAAGCTTTTTTCGATGTAGTGAAGAATCCTGCGAAACCTTTTACTGTCCAATCGGAAGATATTCTGACGACGGTTTTGGGAACTTCCTTCAATGTCAAAAATTACGAGTACGAGAGCAGCTATGTTACGGTGCTTACAGGAAAAGTGAATGTTGCCAGCATAGAACAGCCAGAAGAGGCTATTGATCTGAAGCCAAACGAGCAGGCAAGGTTCGATGCAGTAACAGGAAAACTTTTCAGAAAAACAGTTGACGCTGATAACTATGCTGTTTGGCGGAATAAGGTGATCAGGTTCGATTCTGCCCCGTTGTCTGAAGTTACTCAGGTGCTTGCGCGCTGGTATGGTGTAGATATAAAGTTTGCCAACGAGGCTTTGGCAAGCTGCACAATCAGTGGAAAATATAAAGAAGATACCCTGTTGAATGTATTAGAAGGTATAAAGTTCATTATTGATATAGATTACAAGTTTGTTTCGAAACAGGAGGTTGTAATCGAAGGAAAAGGTTGTAAGAAGTAAATAAATCTGGAGTCAAATATAGTTTTATCGATCAAATTTTTACTAAAAGCCCTTTGCTGTTGGCGCAGCATCGGGCGTGAAAAAGTCGAATAGTAAATTTTTACTTATGAACGCAAAATTACAAAATTTGTTGACGCAAATGTCGACAAAATGCTATTCCTATGTCTTTTTGCTAGGTGTTTTCTTATTGGGAAGCAGCTTTCAAGCATTGGCATCACAAGGAAATGGAGAGCAGAAAATAGACCTTCAGGTCTCGAACGCGGACTTAGTTGAAGTCTTCAATACTATAGAACAGCAAAGTTCATTGGTGTTTATGTACGGCAAGGATATCGCCAAAGAAACTACACGTTTTACATTCGCCGAAAAGAATATTACAGTTAAGAGCGTGCTCAATAAGCTGAGTTCAAGAGCAGGTTTACTTTTCAAAACAATTGGCAAAACTGTTTACGTAAAAGTTGAAAAAACACTACCGGCAGAGCCTAAAGAAAAGGCTGTTGCAAAAAGAATTGCAAAGGGTAAAGTTGTTGATGCCAATACTGGTGAGCCTCTTATTGGTGCTAGTATTCAAATAAAAGGAACGACAGAAGGAGAAATTACAGATTTTGATGGTGCTTTTCATATCGAAGTAGAAGAAGGGGCAACGTTGGTAGTTTCTTTTATTGGTTACGTACCACAAGAAGTTGCAGTATCGGGAAACAAACCTATTGTTGTTAAGCTTGCTCCCGATGCAGAACAACTGAAAGAGATTGTTATTGTTGGATACGGAACTCAGAAAAAATCAGATATTACAGGTGCGGTAGACGGAGTTACTGCAAAGTCGTTCAACAACGGCGTTATGTCTAGCCCAGAGCAATTGTTCCAAGGAAAAGTTGCTGGTGTTAGAGTGGTTAGTTCAAGCGGCGAACCAGGTGCAGGTATCGATATTATGGTTCGTGGTGCTGGTTCTATCCGTAGTAATAACACACCTCTATTCGTTGTAGACGGAATTCCATTGAGCTCAGACGATGCTACTCCAGGTGGACAAGGTGGTATTGGAAGCTCTAGGTCTAAAAACCCATTGAACTTCCTTAACCCTGCGGATATCGAATCGATCAGTGTTTTAAAAGATGCTTCTGCTTCAGCAATTTATGGTTCTAGAGGTTCGAACGGAGTGGTTATTATTAAAACAAAAAGTGGAAATACAGGCAAAGCAAGTTTAACTATTGACTCTTATGTGGGTATTTCTACAGTAGCAAAAAAGCTTGATTTACTTACAGGCCCTGAATTTGCAGCTGCTAACCCCGATCATGTTTATAAACCAAAGGTAGATCCAGAGGTAGATCCAGAGGTAAATCCAACTGCTGACCCTAAAATTCATGATACAGATTGGCAGGACGCTATTTTTAGGACTGCGATGACTTCGAGCAACAATATTTCCTTCTCGAATAAGATGAAATCTGGGGGATACTATTTGTCTGTTAGTCACCTGAACCAGGAAGGTATTATTGAAGAAAGCAAATTTGAACGTTTGTCTGGCCGCTTCAATATCAATCAGTCTTTCTTAGAAGACGACCGTTTGAAAGTGGACGTTAACTTAACAGCTTCCCAAACAAAGGATAACGGTGTCCCTACAAGTGATGG
Source organism: Bacteroidales bacterium (assembly GCA_965230435.1). Taxonomy (GTDB): domain Bacteria; phylum Bacteroidota; class Bacteroidia; order Bacteroidales; family JBDKHP01; genus JBDKHP01. The sequence goes on along the minus strand of CBDDLB010000004.1, from coordinate 585,347 downwards.
TAATGGAGCAACAGGGGAGTTGATTACTCATATGTTGAAGGCTAACCCAACAAGACCAACACACGAAAATGGAGAACCTTTTGTTTTTGCTACAGAAGGAAGCTACAACCCAGTTTACATGCTAGATTTCTACGACGACAGAACAAACACATTACGTGTTTTGGGTAATGTTGACGCAAGGTTTAGAATTGTGGATGGTCTGTTGTATCAGTTTAAGTTTGGTTTAGACCGGTTTACTTCAGAAAGGAACACCACTTATTTTGCAAATGCAACAGAAATTGAAAATGTTGGAGCCTATTACCAAGCAAATAATAAGACAACGAACTATCTTCTAGAGCATTATTTAACTTTAGATAAGTCGTTTGATAATCATAATGTTAAGGTTCTTGCGGGTTATTCGTACCAGAACTTCGATAGGTCAGGAACATCATTCGCAGGCAATAGTTTAGAAGGACGGAAGAATCCAATGTATAACCCAGAAGTTCTTCTTAATGCAGAAAAAGCGGCTTCTCTAAGGGGATTTTCAAGACCAGATGAATTACAATCGTTATTTGGTCGTTTGAACTACTCATATAAAGGAACTTACCTGCTTACTGCTACTTATAGGGCAGACGGTTCTACACGTTTTCTAGAAAATAACAAATACGGATATTTTCCTTCTGTAGCTTTGGGATGGAATATTGCTAACGAGGGCTTTTTGGCCGATGCAAGCTTTGTTGATGAGTTGAAACTAAGAGCTAGTTGGGGACTTACAGGTAATCAGGAGGTTGACAGTAGAGCGGCAACATCTGCGTTCAGACGTTCTCCAAAGATAGGGTATTACCTCGACGGTGAAAAAAGTGCAATAACAGATGGTATTGAAGTTGCACGTACGGCTAATCCTAACTTGAAGTGGGAGGTTGTAGAGCAAATGAACTTTGGGTTAAACTACAACTTCTTAAACGGAAAAGTGTACGGTTCTATCGATTACTTTACTAAAGTAACAACAGACGCAATTATCAAAAAGGCTTCTGCTCAGCCAAACTTCACAGATATTTATGTGAATATGGAGGGAGAGATTGTAAACAGAGGTTTAGAAATCACAATCGGTAGTAAACTCATCAATACAAAAGATTTCTTCTGGTCGGTGGATCTTAACGGAGCTACTTTGGACAATGAGCTAAGAGACCTTCCTGTAAGCGAAATCCTTTCAGGTAGCGTTTCAGGATCAGGTGTTTCTGGTGAAAATGTAAACATTTTCAAAAGTGGTTATGCTCTTGGTTCATTCTACCTTTTAGATCACCAAGGTTTTGATGGCGAAGGCAAATCGATTTATGCTGATGAAAAGAAGATTATTGAAAGTGCACTCCCAAAATTCACTTATGGCTTAACGAGTTACATGCGTTATAAAGGGTTTGACTTATCGTTCACTATCACAGGTCAGTCTGGAGCTTATTTGTTCAACAATACTAAATTGGCTTCAAACGTAATGGGCAACCTTCCTGGCAGCAAAAACATAACGCAAGATGTTCTTGAGTCAGGACAATCGGTACAAGATGCATTGAAGGTTTCAGATTACTTTCTGGAAAGTTCGGATTATATCCGCCTAAATAACATGAGGATTGGTTATACATTCGACACTCAGTGGTTATCATGGCTGAGCAAGTTGTCTGTTTATGTATCTGGACAGAATCTGGTTACAATTACAGATTACACAGGTTTTGACCCTGCAGTGAATACTTCGAAAGGGGTGAGCGGAAACAATTCTTTCGGGGTTGACTTTGCTAGTTATCCAACTTCAAGAAGTTACTTATTCGGCTTAACGCTTAACTATTAATACAATCTAATTCATGACGCTTGGGCAGCCTCGCAGAAAATATGAAGGCTGTTTGGGCGGGGTTACAAAAAAAGAAGACAACATGAAGAAGCTCAACATATATAAGTCAAAAATCTTATTGATGGCTTTTCTGGCTGTTTCAACAGCTTGTACAGATTTAGAGCAAGAAATCAGAGATGAAATCTTAATTGACAACATCAGTGAAGTTCAAGACGCAGCAAAAAAACAACTTTCGGCTACTTACGCAAAGAGTGAAAATATTTTTGCTAATTACAATGGAATATGGTGTTTACAGCAGATTACAACAGATGAGGCTGTTCTTCCTGCGCGCGGAGAAGACTGGCGCGATGGTGGACGCTGGAAGCAAATGCACGAATTCACTTGGGACAACAAGAACTCAAAAATTAATGGTAACTGGGTAAATTTAAATAACGCTGTAGCTCAGGCTGCTGTTACTATCAACACCATTAATGATTTCATTAAGAGTGATACTGGAGGAGAAGAACTCCCTCAGTATATGGCAGAGGCTAAAGGACTTTGGGCGTTATATACTTATTACATTATCGATCTTTTTGGTCAGGTTCCGTTTCGCGATCCAATGCAAGAAATGAATTTTGCAGAGAAGCCAGATATGATCTTAACCAGTTCAGAAGCAATTCAGAAGTGTATCAGTTTCTTAGAAGAGGCAATACCAAACCTTCCAACAAGAGCAAATACACACGCTGGGCGTTTCACAAAAGAAGCTGCATATGCTTTATTAGCAGAAATCTATTTGAACAAAGCTGTTTACGAGGATCGTTACAAAGCTGGAGAGCCTAACTTTTCGAAAGCTGATATGGATAAAGTGATTGAGTATACTACACATCTTATCGATGGGAAAGAAGGCTTTGCTTTTCAACTTGAAAAAGATTATTTCGAGGTGTTTGGAGTTAAAAACAATAACAACCCAGAACACATTTTTGCAATAATTCAAGTTGCAACAGGAGATAATCCTGGTCAGAATGACTTTACATATTTGTCGATGGGACGCATTCAAAAGGCAAACGGTAAAGACAATCGTGGTTCAAATGCTACTTGTACAACTCCAGACTATTTTGCAACTTGGAAAGAAAACACTACAGATCCGCGCTTTCATAAGCATACAACAAAAAATGGAGGTGTAGTATTTAGAAATGACGGAACTGATGGTAGTCTTCCTTTCGATGGTATTTTCCATTTTAACCGTGGTTTTCAGCAAGGGCAGCAATATGGGCTAATTTTAGAAAAGGTAGACAAGATAAAGAAACCTATTCTAGATCCTAACGATCCTTCAAAAGTGTTAGTTCAGAAGTTATATACAGAGAAGAATGACAAGCTACCGTTGGATTTCACACCAGAACTAAATTTTGATAATCCAGCCGATGCTTCACTTACACCAGATCAGCTTAACCGTGGTGTACGTGTATTCAAATATGAGTACGATGCAGAGAATACTAGAAAAAATGGTGGAGTTGATATTCCTGTATTCAGATTAGGTGGAATATACACTATGCGCGCAGAGGCTAAGTTCAGAAATGGAGATGTTGCAGGTGCAAAAGAAGACATCAATATATTACGTACAAGCAGAACGAGCATAGATATTGATGGTAACGAATATGCAGGTACACCAGTCAACAATTTTGACAAAACTACTCTTTATAACGAGATTAGCTATGAATTGTATTGGGAGGCAAAAAGAAGACCTCAGATGATCCGCTTTGGCACATTCGAAAATGCTTACACAGCAAAACCAGTTTCTGAGCCTTTCCGTAGAATTTTCCCTATTCCGCAGAATGAGCTAGATGCGAATAACGATTATGAACAAAACCAAGGGTATTGATCCTTTTAGTATGGGGGGAGAGTTTCTCTCCTCCTTTTTATAATATCTAAATTACCCAGAACCCCATAACTTTTCAGTCGCTACTCGTAATTAATCTTAGTAGTTTGTGTTACATGTTGGATTGAGTGCGAACTGTGTCCAACAACATTTACATCCTAAAAATGAAAGTATCTCGCAGAGAGTTTCTAAAGAGCGCAACAGTACTGACAATAGCATCTCCATTCATTTCGCTTGGCACGTGCGAAGGTTCAGAAAAAAAAGTAGTCCGTTTTGGACTGATGTCAGATTCGCATTATGCAGATCGCGATCCATCAAGTGTTCGTTTTTTCCGTCAGGCACTTGATAAAATGGGAGAAGCAGTTCAGGTATTTAATGATGAAAATGTTGACTTGGTAATTCATCTTGGTGATTTCAAAGATCAGGATAAGAGAAAGAAAAGAGAAGATACACTCAGATACTTAGCGGAAATAGAAAGCGAATATGCAAAGTTTCAAGGGGCAAGGTATCATTGTATTGGTAATCATGACATTGATAGCATTTCGAAGAAAGAATTTCTTGAAAACATAGTCAACACAGGAATTCCGAAAGACCGTGGTTTTTATTCTTTCGATAACAGTGGTTATCATTTTGTAGTGCTCGATCCAAATTTCTCTTCTAATGGGGAGGAGCACAACAACGGTAATTTCAAGTGGGATGATGCTAATATTCCAGAGCATCAGTGGGAATGGTTCGAGAAAGATTTGCAGGCTACAAAATTACCTACATTCGTGTTTTCACATTTTACACTGTTTGAGTTTGTTAGAGATGGAAAACACTACCATATTTCCAATTATGAGAGAGCACAAAAAATAATGGAACAATCTGGTACTGTGCTAGCCGTTTTTCAGGGCCATGTTCATGAAGAACGGCATGAAGAAATAAATGGGATTCACTATTGCACACTTTTAGGCATGGTAGATTTCGAGGGGATGGAAAACAATAGCTTTTCTATTGTGGAAGTATCAGATGGAGAAATCAATATCAAAGGTTTCAAGAGATCAAATGACTTAAGCCTTTAAATAATTCTTTTGCAAAAAACGTTCAATCTGTTAATTTTATAACAGACTAATAATACTAAAAGAGTAATTCAATACAGATCAGGCGTTAATAGTACGATGGCAGATTACTCTTCAATGACACTTTTTCGTGTATATAGGTTTGATTAATTAATCAGTCAGGGTGTTCCTGACTGATTTTTCCACACTATCATATAAACTGTAGGAATTACAGATTTCACTAAAACTTTTACCAGTATAGCAATCTCTTATACAGAGAACTTACGGTAATAAAGTGGGTGCCTTAAATTGACGTCCATTTTAATTATCGCAGTTAGCTTGTGTTTAGAACTCAGTTTAAAATTCAGGCGGTTCTTTTAGGAGGTGTTATATAATCGTCACTTTCTGGCTGGCCTAGGCTTGGGAAAATTGACGGTACAGGTCATATATTTCAGATAATTCAAATACGTAGTCAGCCATAATTAAGCAGGTTCATCCTGCTCTAAGTTACTGGCCGGATGAATGAAGTAAATCAATAAAAATTGATCTGTGATCTTGCGTAGTTGTGATTCAATTTAGAATTGGATCATTTACGTGATAGAATAGAAATAAAAGATGATCTGGCTAAATCCGATTCTGTTCGGGCACTTCTTGAGAAGTTCAAGAAATAAGGCTATTCCATAGCCTGAAACATTCCAATATTCATTCATGGTTAATGACGTGCATTTTGCGCTCCTTGAATTTCTATGTCCAAACTTAAATGAAGATTTTGGGGGCATGTGTGTTATTATCAGTTTTTTAAGGCATAGACTTGTCGGTGTGTTGCTACATGTGGGCGATAAGTATGCATAAGCTAAGTGAGGTAGCGAAAGTGAATTGTTTAGTGAAAAATTAAAAAATTATGAAAAGGTCAATTCTATTTTTAGTACTTATTGCAAGTTTTGCATTTTATTCATGCAATAGAAATGAATCTCCAGCAGAATCGGAATTAAAAAACAGTCCTGAAACAGAAAAAATAGATTTTGCGACAGATTTTCCACAAGAATCACTATCGGCAAAAATTACTGCAAATGAACGCGGTTTTTTCGATGTAACACTTTTCACAGAAGAGGTTTCTTTTGCAAACAATAACTATGAAATAGGTGATGGTAAGTTGCTGAATTTCAAATTTCAATCGAATAATTCGGACGCTTACGAAGGCGAATATTTCTTAGGTTCAGATCAGCATGAACAGATATTGTATGCTGCTGGTATTAGCGCGGCAAAGGAAAGTGAAACTACATGGTTTATAGGTTTTGAGGCTGGTAAAGTTGACATAACAAGTGTAGAAGGAAACCTTATCCTTACTTTCGAATTATACTCAAATGATCAGGTATTGACTGGGAGCGTAGAATTATTTGAAGGTGAAAATCTTGAGTATGTACAACCTATTTCTGGAACTGCTTCAAAAAAAGCAACGAATAAAGCAATGTGTAGCGGATGTTCCGATACTTATGGAGACATTTTAAGTCCATCTACAGCAGCATGGGCTGCAAAAAAATTCGCTCCTGTACTTTATTTCGATAAAGCTGCTTCTAAATTCCCAACAACAGGAGCAAATGTTTTTGCTAACTCTAATAACAAGACCTGTGGACAGAAATTGAGTCTAAAAAAAGGTATCAATACAAGCGGTAGCTTATCTGAAGCTGAAACATATTACCAAATAACAAATTGCAGTAACGACCCTCGCCGTATCTTCATCACTTATTGGTGGACATATTACCGCCAGGATAATTGTTTCTGGAACTCAGGTGGTCACGATTACGATTGGGAAAGAATAGTAGTTCAGGTAAATAAAGACACTTGGAAGCCTTCGACAGTAACTTACTTTCAGCACAAAGGTCATTACACAAGAAGATTACATTCCGACAGGGCCACTGTTTATGTAGGCAAGATAGGACATGGATCTTACCATAATTCAGGTGGTTCTGGTGGGTGTGCCTACTGGGCAGATTACAGAAATCCAGGGCCTAAGTGGGAAACTAAAAATAATCCATTGGTTGAATTGCGTTGCAATGGCCCAGAGTGGATGTCGTTTTCTGGAAAATGGGGTAATCCAGCACCAAGTCCTCTTTTCCGTGGTAGAGATTATTGCAACTTGAAACCTTGTAAGAGTGAAGGTATATTAACAAGAGGATGCGATCGTGGCGACTATAAATCTACACAGTTAGGCAAAATTGAAAGAGAATTCAACTAATAAAGGGCTAGGGAAGAGGCTTTCCACAGGGAGGCCTCTTTTAACATTATCCTAAAATTTAAAAATCCGAGGCCTTGAAGTTATTATTTGCTTTTAGTTGCCCGATTTTATTCAGACACCAAATTTGTAGCGTAATTCAGTGTAAAAAGACCTGAGGTTTTAGAATGGTTCACTCTTTACTTTAGGAGTTGTTAAAGACAGCTATTACAATTGCACAATACATTTAGTGCGTTCTATTTCGATACAAAAACGGTATTTCTCTGGCTTACCCGATAGCTCAAACAAGAACATAAGGTTGTTGGAGTCTTGCTTTTCAATCAGTACCCTATCTGTATTTTCCGGGTATATCTTACGATAATGTTTGTCGCGGATGTATACTTCCGTTTCGCTTGGGTTGAAGATGAAACCGGCAGGCTTTTTATTAACTATTTCTAGAGTTACGATAAGTACGGCTCCCGTCTGTTCGGCATTTGAAACACTCATCTGTAGATTATTCGTATGAATGTCCTCTTTGGCATTTACCCAAACAATTTTTTCTTGAATATTAAGGAGTTTGCTAACAAGTCTATCTACGGTAGTGTAAGGATTTACCTCATAAAACTGTCCTTTGGCTTCTTGTAAGCTATAGTACATCCTATGGCGCAGCCAAGCAGCATTTTCAATGGCAATATGAGTGCGTTTTTCCAAGTGGGGGTAAAGATGATAGCCATTTTTTTTGCTGTAGTTGCGCAGATAACCACGGTTGCGTAGGTGTTCGATAACGTTTTTGGATCTGATATATGGTTTTTCGCTCCGTTCGAAATGCAACAGCACCCAATGTTCAAAGGCAATGCTGGAGAAGGCAATGTTGATTTTTGGGGAGTGTTTTGCAAGTTCGAAGGCTTCGTCGTGCTTTGTGTAGCCATCCTTGTCGTAAACTACCCAGGCTTCGTCATCGTTATCGATCAGTAAACTGCGGGCGACCTCAATAAGGCCTAGGGGGTTGGTTTTGGGAGTGTCGTGTACAACTACCTGATAGGCATACGAGGCCTTGTCCAGTTCCTGTCTTTCGATCAGACCTTTAAAATAAATAGGCTCCGTATTCTTGCCTTCGCAGACAATGTAGAGTACCTTTTTTAACTTCCTTTTTTTTAATCGCCTTCGGGCCACGAATCAAATATTGAAAAAGTGAATAGTCAAATATTAGGTTCTAGTAAATTGCTTATTTACAATTGATTATGTGCTATAGATGTCGCTTTTTGATCCTATCATGATCTTGAGAATCAGAAAATTCAATAAATTAAGTCCCCAGATAAAATTAAGTTAGATTTATTTCTAACCTAAGTGACCGATTACTTGAAGGAAGTAAGTTCAAAATAAATAGGTCTGCGACCTTAATTGTTTTACAAATTATATAATTCGTAATTCTTTATGTGTCGCCATAAATAAACTCAACCTCTTTAATATTAGGTATACCTCCCATTTTACCTCTAGTATAATAATGATAAAGAGCAGCTCCATCTGGGATATCGGGAAATTCCGCTGAACTGAATATCTCACTGGCTCCCTGTTCGTTTTTCTGGACAATGCACACTTGGTCGTTGCGGAAAATCCGGGACTCAAGTAAAGTCGCTTCATGCGTTGCGAAAATCAATTGTGCATTGTGCGGATTGCTGATATCGTTGTGAAATAATTCAACCAGAAATTTGCTCAATTTCGGGTGAAGGCTGTTGTCAAGCTCATCGATAACAAGTACTCCACCTTTTTCTAACTTATCCAGAATCATGCCTCCCAAGGCAAAAAGTACTTGCGTGCCAACAGATTCTTCTTTAATATCAATTGGTTCGGTGCCTACTTCCTTTCCGTTTTCGTAGATTTTGTGCAGTGCTATCGTCTTGAATCGCTGATATTCACGGTCATTCTCCAGATAATCGTACTCGTCTGCTGTAAAGTCTCTTCTGCTCACAGACACACCTTCAATTTTGGTGTCTGCCACTTTCATCAGTTTATTCAATCTCCGTTTGAATTCTAAATCTTTTTCTTCTACGTAAAGCTTTTGTATTTTCTCCATCAGGTATTTCAACTGCGATTTTGCAGGAATACTCCAGAGCATCATTGTGCGGAAATAGAGATAAATTTCTCCCATCTGATCGTGCCCGCTATTACCTGCTTTAGAAAGGAATAGTTGATTCGAAATTATTTTTTTGTCGATTTTCCGGTCAATGAAATTATTGCCCAGTTTTACCTGATTGCCTTTTTCCCGCTTAAAAATATTTGCCTTGTAGCCCCTAGGGAAAAAATCGAGAGATTCGTTCAGTACTTCGGAGTGGTTGTATTCAAATTCGTATTGGTAAAGAACATTGTTTGGACCTATAAACTTAAGCATAAAGTAAGTAGGGGCGTGGCGTGTTTTGCTGTCGAATTTAAAGGGCAAGTACCATTTTATCTTTTGTCCGTTCTTAAGGTCGGTAGAATTTAGTACGAAATCGTGAAAATTACTTAGGGCTGCAATTACATTAGTTTTTCCTGATGCATTAGCACCATATATCACAACCGATTTGAGTAGCTGATGTCGTTTCGGAGCTTTCACCTCGAATGTGTTCTGCGGCTTAAAGTCACTTTCATCCGCCTCTAGTATTAAATACTCTCGGTTTTTGATCGACTTAAAATTTTGAACACAAAACTCCAGAAACATGATAATAAGCAGATTAATTTTTAATAAGAAGACTCTATTTTAAGGATACAGACCGGCCATTGTCGGGCCATTGACTAACTTCAAATTTACGCTTTTATTTCACGAAGGCAAAGCGATTTTCTTGCTTTTGTTGTATTATCTTACACAAAACAATAAATGTACTTGAGTTTTTGAGAATCGAAACAGATTATGGACATTATTATCTACGAATCGAGTTCGTTTGGTGGTTGTTACGATTACAGTTTGCAGTTGCTGGGAGCATATAAAAAGCATGCGGAGGCGAATTCGGTACGGCTTATTTTACCAAGAAATTCGAAGTTTGAAGGAGATGGATGCAGAAAGTTCTTGCTGAAAGACAAAATTGACATTAGTAGTAAGCTACTTAGAAAAGCATGGTTCATCGGTAGAGTATTCATAAATCCCTTATTGCTTTTTTTTTACTTATTGGGCAGAAGGCGGAAATATGTTCTTCTGAACGATTTCGAGCAGTTGAGTGCTTGGCTCTGGGCACCTCTTTACCGTTTTTTACTACCTCAGCATAAATTTGCAGTTTTTCTTCACGACCCCAACCGGGATGCATATCCTCCATCTACCCAAATTTCTTCTTTTCTAATGAAATGTATGATGCGCACAATGCATCTGGCTTTTTATCACGAAATACTCCCTCAGAAAGAATATTATAAAGGGAAGAAAACGAAATACGAGGCCGTGCCACATGGCATTTATCCTGCTCCTTCTGCGGATAGAGAATTACTTGAGAAATTAGATGAAGAAATTCAAACACGCTACACTTTTGCTTTAATAGGCAATATACGACACGAAAAGAATACCGACCTTGTCATCAAAGCGCTTGCCAAGGTTCCTGCGGCACATTTGATTGTTGCAGGAAGTCCGGCGAGTTCCGCCGTAAATGTAGAGGATTACAGAAAACTGGCAGAGGAACTTGGGGTAGGGGAACGCATCTCGTGGGTTTTGCGTTTTTTGTCCGAGGCCGAAATGTCGTCTGTTATCGAGCGGGCAGATTGCGTTTTGTTGTATTATAAGTCTACTTTTGTTTCTCAAAGCGCTATACTCAACCTTATCGCTCCTTTTCAGAAAAAGCTGATTGTTAGCAATACTCAAAGTGCACTTGCGCAAACCGTGAGAAAATATGATAATGGAATGATCGTGGAGCCAGATTCGCAGGAAGCACTTTCTAAAGCTATGATAGACATTTTAACTAGTTCTTCTGAGAACAAACAGAGCTGGCAGGCGTATTTAAATTACGCGTCTTGGAGCAAAAATGCAGAGATTGTGGTGGACGCTTTTGCTCAAGTCTAACAACAATGAAGAAGTAAGATCAGGTGCATATTTATGCTGATTTTGCTGAGATACATTACCAAAACAAATGAAGATAAGCTATATCGTATGGTTTGCACTGTTAACAGCCTGTGGGCAAGAAAACATGCAACAGGCAAAGGCTGTTTCAGGAGAGAAACCCTACCGCAACGAGACACTGTATAGAAGAATGGTGGAGGATGTGCCTGTCGAAGACCGAAAATACCTTCAGGATTCTATGCTTGTAGTTCCTAAAGCGAGTAAAACCACCAACCGAAGGTCGGAAGTATTGGGTAAACACCGGCCTAAAGAATTAAAAGGCGAGGTGCATACTTATTACCTTGTAGCAGGAAGTTTTGCAAGTGAAGAAGAGGCTCAGTTAATGATTAATTATTTCGAAACAGAAAGCATTCCTTCAATTGTTTTGCCACATAAAAACATGAAGAGGGTAGCCATAAAACTTACAATGGAGGAAGAAGAAGCCCGCCAGAGAATGGATTCGCTCAATGCCCGTTTCGATGGACTTGTTAAGTTTTGGTTTTTGCAGGATTAATAAGTTAAAATCTACTTGAACTCATTGGAACATACGTAGAAAAGGAATGAACTTTAGCTATCTTTTTGGTAAATTTGTACAAAGAACCCCACACTCATGACAGATTCGTACAAACATAAGGGAAGAAGGCAGCGACTGGTTGATAGTTTGATCCAGAAAGGTATTACCGATCCGCATGTACTTACTGCAATCGGAAGAATACCCCGACACCTCTTTATGGAAAGTTATCTGGATGAATATGCTTACGTGGACAAAGCTTACCCTATTGCTGCTGGTCAGACAATTTCACAACCCTACACTGTAGCTTTTCAGACTCAATTACTGGAACTGAACAAAGGAGACCGAGTATTGGAAATTGGCACAGGATCGGGTTATCAGACGGCTGTTTTGCTTGAATGTAAAGCGAAAGTATACACTATCGAGCGTCAGCGTACGCTGTATTCTGAATCGAAAGAGTTTCTCGAAAGCATGGGCTACAAGGCACATTTCTGTTTTGGAGATGGATATAAAGGATTGCCGACCTATGGCCCATACGACAAAATTCTTGTAACAGCTGGCGCTGAGGAAATGCCAGAAGAACTTCTAAAGCAGCTTAAAATTGGAGGATGGATGGTGATTCCTTTGGGAGGAAATCTGGGGCAGAAAATGCTCCGGATCAGAAGGTTATCAGAGACAGAATTCGAACAAACAGATTATGGTAATTTTGCCTTTGTTCCTATGTTGAAAGGCACAAAGACCTAATGTATATGTTGTTGCGAACCTTTTTTTTGTAAGTATTCAGGGAAAAAAGAAAAAATCGGCAGCCTCGCTAGGCCGCCATAATTTACAGCTTAAAATCAATGGGAAAACCGCTTCGTTAAGCAGCTTTCCAGCGAACACAATCAGAAATTAACTCTAAAGATTTTTTGAAGCACCTGTAAAAATCAGGTGCTTATTTATTTTTACTTTTTGCGAAAAGGTTTCCCGATCTTGAAATCATTGCTTGTCGTAATGGATCGATAAACCAATTCACTTCAATAAGTTCAATTATATTTTCATGTTGATGATAGCTTCGTAAAGTTCTTGCTTACCGCTGATCTGAGTAGGCTCGCCGTTTTCTTTAGCGAAGTTGTAAAGGTCTGTAAGGCCTAGTTTACCAGCTTCGAAATCAGCACCTTTTCCAGTGTCAAACGAAGAATAACGCTCTTTGCGTAGATCCAAGAATTTGCTTTCAGAGCGAACTTTGTCTGCAATTACAAGAGCACGAGCAAATGCATCCATACCAGCAATGTGTGCAACGAACAAGTCTTCGTAATCAGTTGAGTTACGGCGTGCTTTAGCGTCGAAGTTTACACCTCCACCTTGCAATCCACCTGCTTCTAGGAATACAAGCATAGCTTCTGTAAGTTCGTATAGGTCGATAGGGAACTGGTCTGTATCCCACTGGTTTTGGTAGTCACCACGGTTAGCGTCCATAGAACCCAACATGCCAGCGTCTGCAGCAACTTGTAATTCGTGCTGGAATGTGTGACCAGCCAAAGTAGCATGGTTTACTTCAATATTAATTTTGAAATCTTTGTCCAGACCGTGCTGACGCAAGAAACCAACAACAGTAGCCGAGTCGAAATCGTACTGGTGCTTGCTTGGCTCCATTGGCTTAGGCTCAATGAAGAAAGTACCTTTGAAACCTTGTGCACGTGCGTAGTCTTTAGCAGCGTGTAGGAATTTAGCGAAGTGCTCAAGCTCACGCTTCATGTCTGTGTTCAACAAGCTCATGTAACCTTCGCGGCCACCCCAGAACACATAATTTTCACCACCTAGGGCAATAGTAGCATCTAGTGCATTCTTAAGCTGAGCACCAGCAAAAGCCATTGTATGGAAATCTGGGTTTGTACCAGCACCGTTCATATAACGTCTGTTAGAGAACAGGTTAGCAGTACCCCAAAGTAGATTAACACCAGAAGCAGCTTGTTTTTCTTTTGCGTAGTCAACAATAGCACTTAGGCGAGCTTCTGATTCAGCAAGTGTAGATCCTTCTTGTACTAAATCGAAATCGTGGAAGCAGTAGTATTCTGCACCTAGTTTTGTGATGAATTCGAAGGCAGCATCCATTTTTTGTTTTGCAGCAGAAACAGCGTCAGAAGCGTTGTCCCATGGGAAAGCTTTTGTTCCTGGGCCAAATGGATCTCCACCTTCGCCACAGAATGTATGCCAGTAAGAAACTGCAAATTTGAAATGATCGCGCATTGTTTTTCCATTAACTACGCGGTTTTTGTCATACCAACGGAATGCAAATGGGTTATCAGATTCTTGTCCTTCGAATTTGATTTCGTCAATTCCTTTGAAATACTCTTTATCTCCTATTAAAGCCATAGTGAATACTTTTTTATGTGTTTATAATCTTTGATTATTTATGGTTAAACTCTTGACCCGCTGTTCAATTATTCGAACAATTCAGGGTTGATCGTAAGCAAGTCCAATTCAAGAACATGAAATAACTGATTGGTTGATGCATGGAAACCTCAGTGTCAAGAATTGGAACTTACTTAGATACTTGACTTACTACTATTTATTACCCCCTTAATAGTCATATTATGAGCAGGCTAATTCAATGTTCAATTTCCATTTTTCTTCAGGTGCCAGTATTTTTAACCCATCGCCGTTGTTCAGGGCATCTATATTGGCGGTTACTGGTTCTACAGATATTGAACTTCTTGTTTTTGTTGTGCAGACCTGAGCAAAAGAGAAGTCGTTGCTGAACGACATATTGAGCTGTTTCTTTCCTTTTGTCAGGTTCATGAAACGCTTTCCTTCTTCCAGCACAAAGGCTGTGTCCAAAGGTGCATCGCCCAGTTCGCATGCTTCTGCGAATTTTTCATAGTTCCGGCGTTTGCCTGTTGGTATCATCTGGTCGTCCACAACTATATATTCTTTTGCAGGCAATTCAAACAGATGATCGTCTATAGTTTCCCCCATTGTGAAATAGGGATGCCAACCAAAAGCAAGAGGAATATTTGTATTACCTGTGTTGCTTATTTCTATATCGAATAGAATGGAGTGGCTTTTAAGTCTTATCCCAAGCTGTATTTTTGCAGGAAAAGGATAAAACAGGTGTTGCCCTTTGTAGTTGTATTCCAGAACTAGTTGGGCTTCATCGGCATATATTTCTTCCTGAACAAGCTCGAATGACTCCTGAAACAGAAAACCGTGCAAGGCATTGCCTAATCCTTCTTCGTTAAGAGGGAATTGATATGATTTGTCTTCGAATTCATATTTTCCACTAGCTAGGCGGTTTACAAAAGGAAACAGCCATATATTGTGGAAAACCATGTCGTTTTCTAGTTCTCCTGCTGTAGGAAAACCTTCTATAATTTCTTGTCCAGCAAAAGCAAGTCGGTTGATATAGGCTCCGTAACTTGGTATGATGTCCAGCTTCGTCCCTAAACCGTTGCGGAGTCGTAACATCTCCCATTTACCAAATGCCTGCCTTTGTATGCTGAACATGACTTTACTTTGCTATTCAGTTTAACAGACCCTGTTTCCAGCTTTCGTAAGCAGCCTTGTACTGCTCTTGTTTTTCTGGGTCTGGAGACATCTGTAGTTTACATTCCAGACTTGCGAATGCTTCTTTCTCATTTGCATAATAGCCAACTCCTAAAGCTGCCGCACGTGCTGCCCCATCAGCCCCATTGGTGTCGTAAATTTCGAGGTTTGCACCTGTTGTATTAACAAATGCTTCGCGGAACATTGGGCTTAGGAACAGGTTTGCTTCTCCTGCACGAACTACTTTGCTGTTCAGTCCCATCTGGGACATAATTTCGAAGCCATAGTTCAGTGCGAATACAATACCTTCTTTCGCAGCCCGAACTACGTGGTTCTGGTTGTGTATGTTGAAATTAAGGCTCGACATCGATGCCTCTATGTTTTTGTTGTTCAGGATACGCTCTGCTCCGTTTCCAAAAGGATAAAAGCGAAGACCTTCTGCTCCAATTGGCACTCCAGATGCCATCTCGTTCAGTTGCTCGTAAGACGGTGTTTGATCTTCCATAGCCATAAGCTTACGTACCCATTGGTAAAGAATTCCAGAGCCGTTTACACACAGCAGAACTCCATTACGTTTTTGCTCTTCTGTGTTGTTTACGTGCATGAAAGTATTTACGCGCGATTCTGGATCGAAAGCGTTTTTATCTGTAACAGCGTAGATTACAGCGGATGTTCCTGCTGTTGCTGCAATTTCTCCTGGATTGAATACATTTAATGACAGAGCGTTGTTTGGCTGATCGCCAGCGCGGTACGATACAGGAATTCCTTCTACTAACCCCAATTCTTCGGCAGCAGCTTTGCTAACACAAACTTGTTTGCCAATAGCAGGAACAAGTTCTGGGATCAGGTTCTTCTCGAAACCGAATGCATCTAATACTTTCTCCGATACTTTTCCTTCTGAATAATCCCAGAAAACACCTTCCGATAATCCTGTTGCAGTAGTTGTAATTTCGTTGGAAAGTTTCATGGCGAAGAAGTCGCCAGGAAGCATGATTTTGTGGATCTTATCGTAAATCTCAGGTTCGTTTTCCTTTACCCAGGCTAGTTTTGCAGCTGTGAAATTTCCTGGAGAATTCAACAGTTCAAGTAGGCTAATGTCGTGCCCTATTTTATTATAGGCTTCTTCGCCATAAGAAACGGCACGGCTGTCGCACCAGATAATTGCAGGACGCAATACATTCTGGTCTTTATCTACACAAACCAACCCGTGCATTTGATAGCTAATACCTATGGCTTTAATATCTTTAACATCTACCTTTGCTTCGGCAATAGCATCTTTTAGTCCTAATTTCATGTTATCCCACCACATTTGTGGCGATTGTTCAGCCCAACCGGCTTGTGGAGCATCGATCTTTTGCTCGTCTTTGGGATATTGGGCAGAGGCAAGGCTTTTTCCTTTTTCTGCGTCCAATATGGTCACCTTTACGGATGAACTCCCTAAATCTAAACCCAAAACTAACATGACACTTACTGTTTAGAGTGTGAATACTGTTGTGCAAAAAGAAAACAATAGTCTTTTTGACTATAATGAAAACGAAATGTAAGGCAACGCATTTATATACACTGGTTTGCCTCTTGATTGTTTAGAACATTACAAATATAGTCTTTTTGACTATAACGCCAAAAACGACTTCATTTTTTTTTAGTCTTAACAACTGATTGTTTTATAAGTTACAGAAATATAGGCTATTATAAATGTTAAATTTTATTGGTGCTGATGAGATCGTTTTTGATGTCGTTTGATGAGGATATTATTTGAAAAATTTTGAATTAATGATTCATTAGGTTTAGGGTTGTTTCTGTATAGATTGATTCTGTAAAAAAGTGAGTTTCTTTTAAAATGTATTGATGGAAATATAGGGCTGGGGATAAAAATAAAAGTATTTCTAGTTTTCATGCTCTTTGCTGTGTATTTTTATTAAGGTCTGAGGCGTTAAGTTAGCCCACGTGTATATTTGTGTTTACTCGTTGGAGATGAGTTTTTGTTTTTAGAATCGGTTTATATGAAGAAATACCAAAGCAACACCTATTTCAGATTAGATTATCTGGCTACTTTAATTCCTGCTATCATCGGGATTTCACTGCTTGTTTATTTCTTCGATTTACCAGCGCTTGGTAATCGGATCGCATTGGGAATTGTGTCGTTCTTAATCCTGATTTGTTTTTGGATTGTTTGGTGTTGGGTTAAGATAGATTGTGGAGAGCATGCTATTATTGTCAAATATATTTTTTCGAAGCGAACAGTACAGATTCCTTACAGTAAAATTAGAAAGTTCAATCATGTGAATGCTTATGCCCAAACTTCCAGAAATATTATAAGGTATAAAGATTCGAATGGCGATAAGCTTAGGAAGGATTTCCACGGCCGCTATACATTAGGAGAAAGAAAATAGACATTTTAGTTCACGCGGTTGTTCTATGACTTATTTTGTTCTTATTAAGCTTTCTGAAAAGGACTTATCTCTTTACATTCAGCGATTTCTAATTTGGAAATAAGCAGATGAAATTTCATCTGAATAATAACATAGTAGCTTTTAAATCGATGTTCTATAATAGTCATCTCTTTTATTTAAGTGTTTGATTAACAGAGATGTTAGGTTATCACATAAAAAACATCGATTAAGCGCAATGCATTACGAATACCTATGAAATAAATTCCAACAAGTAAATGACACTTAGTGCCTACTTTTTCAATCCAAATTAGAAAGCGCTGTTTATGATTACAGGTAGAACATTGAAATCAAATATTCTCTGGCTGAATGATCTTGAAAAACTCATCGCGAAAAGCTATATCCTCAAAACGGCCACCATATTCTATGGAAGTTGTGAAGCTGTTTTTGTCCTTAATGCCCCGTGAAGATACGCAGAGGTGTTTAGCGTTCACAACTACAATTACATCTTCAGTTTCAAGAATAGATTGGAGGTCGTTAAGAATATTTAAACAGAGTCTTTCCTGAACTTGTGGTCTGTGTGCATAGTAATCTACCAATCGGTTTATTTTTGAAAGGCCAATTACTCTTCCTTTAGGAATATATCCAACATGAGCATTTCCTGTTATGGGCATAAAATGATGTTCACAAGCAGAGTCAATGGTGATATTCTGTTCAACCAGCATTCTGTGATAACCAAATTTATTTTCAAATGTGGAAATCTTTGGCTTGTTCTCTGGGTTCAAACCATAGAACAACTCTTTAACATACATTTTAGCAACTCTATAGGGCGTGCCCGACAAACTATCATCTGATAAATCAAGCCCTAACTCTTCCATTATCTTTGAGAAATGATGTTGAATGTTAGCTATTCTATCTTCATCCGATCTTTTAAATACATCTGTTTTTATTTGTGTTCCGTTGCTTGTTGGTATATGGTTGTTTCCTAATAATTCTATTTGATTAATATCCATTTTAAAATTAATTTTAAACGTTTGTACAACACTCAGCTGTGTTGTTTTTATTGTGTTTGCTATTTTTTAAATGCAGTAATACAAGACTTATAGCTGGAAAATAAATGGCTTCTTTTATTAGATGAACCCAATCCAATTGTTCATTAAGTAGTATAAATAGTAAGGCAAACCAATTTATCCAAAGTGAGTATTTAATCCATCGTTTTGTTGTCTTCTGTACCGACCTAAAAACCATATAGGCCGAGATAATAAGAAATAAATAATCAATTAAGTTCCACCATAATGGCGACGATTCACAACAAGAGGAAAGACAGGCCTGTGTTACAAATATGAACGGGGTGGCCATACAATGAATTAAGCATAGACTGCTTGCAGCTGCGCCTAGTAGATCTGATTTTTGGTTTACTATCATGACTTGTGTGTTTAAATGCAACCAAGTTGCAAATATAGTTAATGTTTTTTTATTGCAACTGAGATGCATTAAGTTTGTGCAATGGGAATCATAAGAAAAACGAAAGCAATAGAAATAATACTTGAGCTGTTTGATCAAGACAGAAGGGCAATATCTGTGATTGATATGGTTGAACAATTGAAAGGGAAGATGAATAAAACTACCGTTTACAGGGCTCTTGATAGAATGGAACAAGATGGTATTGTTCATTCAATAATTTCGAAAGAAGGATTGAAATGGTATGTCAGGTGTCAGAGTTGTACGGTGGAATGTCATAGTTATAATCATGCACATTTTCAATGTTCCGAATGCGGCAAAATGTTCTGTCTGCCAATTAATATTGAAATTCCTTCCATTCAGAACTATGAAATTGAATCTTCTGAGATACTTTTATTTGGTCGGTGTGCGGAATGCAGGTCTTAGTATTAGCAATTGATAAGTACCATAATTTCAGAAAGAATATGATTCGTTCTGTATTTGTGTTTAAGAGGAGGGGGAAAACTTTTGGGATAGAGAGGGAAATTTGCCCCGACAGGTTTTGGGAAACTTATCAGGGCAAATAAAGAATTTAAATCTCATCAGAAAACACCTCACCAGGCAATGTCCGTAAGTTATAAGTGTTTGCCATAGACTCGCCATAAGCACCAGCAGAGCGCATTACTACGAAATCGCCACGCTTGGTTTTTGGAAGGCTAACAGCTTTGCCAAACTGGTCGGACGATTCGCAGATTGGCCCTACAACATCATATTTTTCATCGGCAGCACCGTCGGCACTCCAGTTTTCGATTTTGTGATATGCTTGATATAAAGCAGGGCGAAGTAAGTCGTTCATGCCAGCGTCCAGAACTGCAAAATTCTTAGCTGCGCCTTCTTTAATATACAGTACGCGCGACACTAACGAACCAAACTGACCTGTTACTGAGCGGCCTAGTTCGAAATGTAAAGTCTGATCTTCTTCAAGCTCTAAGAATTCATTGAAAAGCGCGAAATACGCTGGAAAATCAGGGATTGGCACTTCGTCTGGATTTTCGTAGTCGATACCGAAACCGCCGCCAACGTTAATATGTTCGAACTTGATGTTGCGGTTGGCAAACCACTCTTTGAATTCCTTTACGCGGATGCACAGCCCTTTGAAAACATCTAGATCGGTAATTTGTGAACCGATGTGGAAGTGCATACCCGTTAGCTCTATATTTTTTAGCCTAGATACCATTTCCAGAACATCTTCGAAGTCCCATGGGTTAACGCCGAACTTGTTTTCTTCCAGGCCAGTAGTAATGTAGTGGTGCGTTTTTGCATCGACATTTGGATTTATGCGGATGGCGATTTTCGCAACTTTACCTGCTTTCTCTGCTAGTTCGTTGATGATTTCGATTTCTGGAAGCGATTCGCAGTTGAAACCGAGAATGTTGTTTTTTAGCCCAATATTGATTTCTTCGTCAGATTTTCCAACTCCCGCGAAAACAATATGATCTGAGGGAAAACCAGTATCAACAGCACGTTGTACTTCGTTTCCGCTAACACAGTCTGCACCTATGCCATAGCTTGCTATGGTCCGCAAAACTTTTGGATTCGCATTGGCTTTCATGGCATAATGCACTACAAAGCCGTATTTTTTGGCCTCCGAACTTACTATATCTAGTGTTCGGCGGAGCAGCTCCATGTCGTAGTAATAGAATGGAGTGCGTATATTTTGAAATTTATTAACTACTTCTTTCATCCGTTTTACTTGTCTTTTTCAAGAAACCTTCAGTAACTAGACTCTCCTCCTTGGAAAAAGGAGGAGAATTGAAAAGCTATGCTTTTCTTTTGAATTCCAAAATTATTGTTTCAACAATAGGTTGTCGCTAAGAGCTTGTAAAATAGTGGTTTTGTGCTCTTCTTTTACTACCATACTGATGTTGTAACGGCTTCCTCCGTAAGAGATCATGCGCACAGGAACTTCTTTTACGGCGTCGAAAAGTTGAGCGGCAAGGCCAGCACGTTCAACACCGAAGTTACCAACAACACAAACAATGGATTGGTTGCGGTCTATTTCAACTTGACCGTATTTCTTAAGCTCTTTTTCTATTTTGTCGAGGTTCTTAGAGTCGTCAATTGTCACGGAAACGGCAACTTCAGAGGTTGTGATCATGTCGATTGGCGTTTCGTAAATCTCGAACACTTCGAATACTTTGCGTAAGAAACCATAAGCCATAAGCATGCGGCCTGATTTTATTTTCACTGCCGTAATGCCGTCTTTTGCTGCTACTGCACGAATTCCTTCGCTTGCAAAATCTGAAGTGATAACAGTTCCTGCTTCCTCTGGTGCCATTGTGTTTTTAAGGCGCACAGGAATGTTCTTCAGCTTGGCAGGAAGAATACTTGATGGGTGCATGATCTTAGCACCGAAATATGCAAGCTCGGCAGCTTCGTCGAATGAAAGCTGAGGAATTGGTTTTGTGTTGTCCACCACGCGTGGGTCGTTGTTGTGGAAACCGTCGATATCTGTCCAGATCTGAATTTCGTCGGCATCTACACCAGCTCCGATAAGAGATGCGGAATAGTCGCTACCACCACGCTCTAGGTTATCTACTTCGCCATAGGCAGTACGGCAGATAAAGCCTTGTGTGATATAATAATCACAGTCTGGGAATTGAGCTATTTCGCGTTTTACGTTTTCCTGAATATAGTATTCGTCCGGTTCGTGCGATTTGTCTACCCGCATGAAATTCAGTGCAGGAAGAAGCGCAGATTTCAGCCCATGCTCTTCTAGATAATACTGAAACAGAGCTGTAGAAAGCTGCTCGCCTTGCGCCAAGATAATTTTCTCGTTGCGGTCGGAGAACAGACTGCGTGTGAACGAACGGATGTAATCGAAATGGCGTTTTATAAGTTCTTTACCCTTCTTCTTATATGTTTCGCCTGCATACAATTCGTCAACTGTCTTTTCGTACTGTTTTTCTAGCTTCAGAATCAACTCGTTCGCGCTTTCGGTGTTCTTCTTCTTCAGGTAATCTGAAAGTTCTACCAATGCGTTGGTTGTTCCACTCATGGCCGATAGTACCACTACTTTCGGCACCCCATCGTTGATAATCTGCGCGACAGACTTCATGCGTTCTGCCGAGCCTACGGAGGTTCCTCCAAATTTTAAGACTCTCATTGTTGTGCAATTTAAATGTTGATGGATTGTAAATGCATTCGTTCCTTCATTTACAATCCGTAAGAATAAAAGGGTAAATCGGGGGTAAATTTATATATTTCTTTGATAAAGAGTGAAAATCGAAGGGATATATAAGTGAAATGAGTTAGGTAAACACTTGCTTACTTCAAGTTAACAATGATTTCTTTTATTCTAATTGTATTCAGTTTTGTCTTCTGTATTGTTTTGTGCTTACTTTCTTAGTATCTTTTCCTTGTTTGTATTGATTAGAAACATAATGAGTTAATGATATCCAATTGGATTACTGCTCTTGGATTTGCATTGGGGAATGTCGTTTCTGGTAGGGGGCTTTTATAAGAAAAACGTCTCTTCCAGTTTCGAAGCTTTGCGCATTACTGAAGGTTATAATATTCTTAATGAAAAAATCGACAGCTATAAGGTTTCGGATCTATTTATCAGGATTCCTCTTTTCAATAAATCAACTTAATTGTGGCTAACTATACTAACGTGAATTAGTTTATTGGTCATTAGTCATTGGTTTATTGTTGACAAACAGATTGTTACATAATAAAAAACGAAACCCTTTTTTACAGTAGTATACTTACTTTAAACTAAATAACTATAAGCTATGAAAACTGTATTGAAGTTTTGTGCCGTGATTATTCTTCTGTATGCATGTGGTGGTGGCTCTGAAGATTCTACGGAGCAATTAAACCCAAGTATTGAAGTGGAAGCTAAAGCGACTAATGATAGTATTGTTACTTTCAATGTGAAAACAAATATTCCTTTACCAATTGAGGTTATGGCTATGATTGATCTTAAGGGGCAAGCTCCTGATGATACATATATTGGATACAGCGATAGGGTAAAACTCGAAACATCGCCATTTTCTTTTGATTTGAACTTCAGCAAGAAGAAATTACCAATAGGAGATTATGAAGCTATCGTTAGGTTTTATCCTAAATGGGGAGCAGATAATGGAAATGAAAAGGCTAAGAAGATAAAAGTAGAAGTTGCAGATACTGCCTATGTTAAATTGAATACTCCTCATGGAACTGTTAGTGAAAGGAAGGAGTTCTTTAGGAAAAAGAAGTGGGTGGCGAATAATGTTATTGTAGGTACGGCTTGGGATAAGAAGAAATTTGTCGAAAACTTGGGAGAATACGAAGAGCTTAAGGTTACTGATTCAAAGATTATTAAGAAGTATTATTTTAAAGGAGCAGACAAGACTATTATTGTAAATACGCTAAAGAAATCTGTTGTTACTTGGAAGAACGGAAGAGCAGCTGAATAAATAGGAAGGTATTATGTGTAACTACTGGTGGAACATTGTTTCTGTCGGTAGGGATTCTTAATTTTTGTACTACTCTAATTCCATTGAAAGTGTTGGTGTCTACTTTTCTTCGATAGATTTTACTCTGAATTCAGTAGTTTTTAATATAGATCGATAATGTATAAGAACTACAAGCAGAAAGCCTGTGTTGCATTTAGTTTCTAGACTGTTAGCCTGCCGCTTTACATCGTAATTTACGATAATATTTCCTTCATTTATTTCCAAACTGGAAATTGCTGCTCTGTGCAATATTTTTTGTTGGTTGATTGCTTGCGAATTCGTTATAGGTTTTAATATTCAATTGGGTCTTATGAAATAGGGCAGGTTTAGAAAGCACAACAGTTTTGGGAATAGCCGTGACTGGAGCGGAAGCCCACAGCCACGGACACGTGTGATGCACAGTATTGTGGGGCTGACGGTAGGAAGACACCACAATGCTGATGCAGAACCGTGTACGGGGCGAGGACTTGTAGCGGAAGGCGCGACGATGTTTCAAGAAACGGATACTGTTCTGCTCCAAAATCATCAAAAAAAACTACATGTAAATGTTTGGATGTGAGTTGCTGCTTCAAGTTATTTTTTAAGTGGAGCGTTTGGCTTAACTTTACTTGTAGTGAATGTTATTGATGTTATGTTAAGGTGTTGATTAATAGTTGTTTGTTGGGTGATTCAAAAAGAATGACATTTAAAGGTTTCTATTGTGAAATAATTAACTATATTTGCATTGTAGTAATTCGGTAGTCTAATGCTTTATTTAATATTGTGTTGTTGCTGAATTATTTAGCTGATTCACCCTGAACAATTTAAATAACCCTGATCTTTATTGTAATAAAGGAGCAGTTCGCGCTTTGTGGAATTGGTGTGTTGATATGTAAAAACCGGTTCTTTGTTGCGGATCTGTCACCTTGATGTTCAATTTTAAAATGTAACGATATGGCAGGCAAAACATCGAGTAGCAAGACTACAATCAGCGTTGCAGTTTTTAGTACGAAAAAATGGGTTTCGGACTCGTTTAATGTTGTGAATGAAAAGTTTAAATTAGATATATCATATTTTGAATCGCGTTTGTATAAGAAAACAGCTCCTCTGGCTAAGGGGTTCGATGCTGTTTGTGTGTTTGTAAATGATGATCTTAACGAGGAGGTTATTTTAGCACTGAAAGAAGTTGGTGTAAAACTGATAGCACTGCGTTGCGCTGGTTTCAATAATGTGGATATTGAAAAGGCCAAGGAACTTGGGATTGGAGTGGTGAGGGTGCCAGCTTATTCACCTTTTGCTGTGGCTGAGCATACTCTAGGGATGATTTTGGCTTTGAACAGAAAATACCACAAGGCTTACGCCCGTGTGCGTGATGGTAACTTTGCATTGGACGGCTTGTTGGGCTTTGATCTTCATGGCAAAACTGTTGGTATTATTGGGACAGGTAAGATAGGGCAGGTGTTTGCTCAGACCATCTCTGGTTTTGGTGTGAAACTTCTTGCTTATGATCCGTATCCGGACAAGGAGCTTGAGAAAAAGGGTGTTCAGTATGTGCCTTTGCACGAGCTTTATCAGCAGAGTGATATTATCTCGTTGCATTGTCCGCTTACTTACGAGACTTACCACATTATAAACGATTATGCGATTGCGGCCATGAAAAAAGGCGTGATGATCGTAAACACAAGCCGTGGCCCTTTGGTAGATACGAATGCTGTAATCGAGGGACTGAAGAAAGGGAAAGTTGGGTATCTTGGACTTGATGTGTATGAGGAGGAAAGCGAATTGTTTTTCGAAGACCTTTCGGAGAAAGTGATTCAAGATGACCAGTTTGTGCGCTTGCAGACGTTCCCTAACGTGCTGATTACTGCGCATCAGGCATTCTTTACGAAAGAGGCTGTTATGAACATTTCTGATACTACTTTTAGCAACATAAAGGAATATTTTGAGAAGGGGAGCTGCGAAAATGCTGTTCTTCCTGTTCGTAAGGCTTAGGTAGATTTTATTAGAAAAAGCTATTGAAAGAGTGTAACGCTGTTTGTTACGCTCTTTCTTGGTTGATATTCAATTGATTTTTTCACGGAGTTTTATTGGGATGACTTTTCGCAGAAATCCTATCATACGATTTTGAGTTTGAATTTATTGGAAGAAAACGTCAGTAATTTTATTCCCCTCTCTTTGAGGTGGGGGTAGGGGTGGTGTTTATATGATACTATAAATGAATTGTATAACAATACAACCACCCCTGCCCCTCCTTTTCTAAGGAGGGGAGCTGAAAAGCGTTGCTTTTTGTTGAAATCTACGGTTTCATTGGTTTCGATAAATTCATTAAGCCGTATGATGTAGCTTTAACTAGATTGTGTTTTTACGATTGATCAATTCCAATGGAATTCATAATTCATATTTTCCAATGGTGTTAAAACTGATATTTTCATATTTCCCCATCTTATTTCTCATATTCTTAATGACCAAAAAAAACAGTATGCCTTCTTTTAAGGCGCTTCCTTTGGTCGCTTTTATAAGCTATTTTATAATGCTGATTGTTTTTCAGCAAGATGCAAACCTTGTTCATGCAACGGTGGTGAAGGGGCTGTTGGTGGCCTGGACTCCGATTCTGATTATTGCTGGGGCAATTTTTCTGTTCAAAACGATGGAGGCGACAGGGAGTCTTGCTGTGATAAGGCAATGGCTGAATTCTGTTTCGGACAACAAGATTGCCCAGTTGATGATCGTTGGCTGGGCATTTCCTTTTTTAATAGAGGGTGCTAGTGGTTTTGGTACGCCTGCTGCTATTGCTGCTCCTATTTTGGTGGGACTGGGTTATCCACCTGTGCGTGTGGCTATTCTTACGTTGGTTATGAACAGCGTTCCGGTTTCTTTCGGGGCTGTGGGTACGCCAACTTGGTTCGGTTTTTCGGGCATTGAGCTTTCTGTGGAGGAAACGCTTTCTATCGGGTTCAAATCGGCTTTACTGAACAGTATTGCGGCGTTTATTATTCCTGCAATAGCTTTGATGTTTATTGTAGAACGCAGATCGGTGTTGAAAAACTGGCTGTTTATTTTGCTTAGCGTTCTGTTCACTGTTTTGCCTTATCTGCTTATTAGCCGTTACAATTACGAATTCCCGGCTCTTGTTGGTGGTGGTATTGGTTTAATCTTGACTACGGTGCTGGCAAAACTGGGCATTGGCCTTTCGAAAGAGGAAGTGAAAGTGCATGAAACTGTTGCTACAAGTTCTTTAACGAAGGAGGGTGATGAGGAAGCTTCGGGGAATGGTCTCACTGGGCTTAGCTTGTTTAAGGCTACGTTTCCACTTTGGGGAACGATTTTAATTTTGATTCTGACGCGGATACCTCAGCTTGGACTAAAGGCGATGTTGACATACGATGCTGATGCGTGGGGTCTGTCTTTGGGAAGTCTCGGAGATATTAGCTTAAGTCCTGCGCTTGTTATTGGTTTGAAGAATATTTTTGGAACTGCGGTTTCTTGGAGTCATAAGATTCTTTACGTGCCTTCGATATTGCCGTTTTTCTTGATTTCTCTTATTACGTTTGGAATTTATCGGAAATCGAAGTTAATAACGAATGTTTTTGGGGAAACTGTAACTCAGATGGTGAACCCTACGAAGGCGTTGTTGGCGGCTTTGGTTTTTGTTGGTCTGATGATGATGGGCGGAAAGACTTCCTCTGTTAGTCTTATCGGACAGAACCTTGCAGACATAACGGGTAGTTCTTGGAATTTCTTTGCGGCTTTTCTTGGTGCTATTGGTTCTTTCTTTAGTGGATCTAACACTATTTCTAATTTAACGTTCGGTGGTATTCAGGATGCTATTGCGCTTAAGCTGGGTTTGGAACGGACAACGGTACTTGCGTTGCAGTCTGTTGGTGGTGCGATGGGCAACATGGTCTGTATTAATAATATTGTTGCTGTTGCTTCGGTGCTGGCTTTGGATAATATTGAGGGATTTATTCTGAAAAGGACGGTTCGGGCAATGCTGGTTTACGGTATTCTTGTTGGTATTTTTGCTGCGTTGCTTTTTTAAGGGGATTTGAGATTGTATCTATAGCCCCGATCATTTTTTAATGATCGGGGCTATAGATACAATAAAAAAACACTACAGTTTTCTAATAGCCGCGACTACCAACGTAAAGTCTACTACCAATAAACCAGTGAAACAGGATGGAACAGTAGTAGAATAGGTCGTTTCGGCGATGTTGAATAACGTAAGGAGAGAGGACTTTTAACAAAAACATGCTGTCCGCCTCAAAATTGAGGTTAAAACTTCGCTCCTAATAAAAAACTCAATCTTTATTATTGTCTGTTTGCTCAGTAATTGCAAAATCGATGACCTTACGTAAAAGGTCTGTTCTTGTGATTTCAACCTTTATGATATCGCCAAGCTGATAAACCTTACGGTTATTGTTTCCTACAATACAGTAGTTCTTTGCGTCGAATTCGTAGTAGTCGTCCTCCATTTCGCGCAACGGTACTAGTCCCTCGATCTTGTTTTCGCTTAGTTCGACATAAAGTCCCCATTCTGTAACGCCAGAGATAACACCTTCGAACACCTGACCTACTTTGTCGGCCATGAACTCAACCTGTTTAAACTTGATGGATGCACGTTCGGCATTTGCGGCTAACTGCTCGCGCTTGGAACTATGCACGCACCATTTTTTATGGGCTGTGTAATCTTCGTTCTTTCCGCCATGCAGGTATTTTTCCAATAGACGATGCACCATCACATCTGGATAACGACGGATTGGCGACGTGAAATGCGTATAATATGGGAAAGCCAGACCGTAGTGTCCTACATTATCAGGTGAATATTCAGCTTTGGCCATAGAACGGATGGCAAGAGTGGTTACGATGTTCTCTTCGCTCTTTCCTTTCACATTACCTAACAGCTCGTTCATGGACTTTATAGTTGTCTGACGACTTTGTGTCTGCAACTTGTACCCAAAACGCTTAATGAACTTCGACAGGTTCATTAGTTTCTCTGGATCTGGATCGTCGTGTACGCGATAAACAAACGTTTTTGGCTTGGTATCGTCTTTTGGCTGACCGATAAATGCAGCAACACGTTTGTTGGCCAACAGCATGAACTCCTCGATCAGCTGATTGGAATCCTTCATCTGCTTGTGATAGATTCCGATCGGTTTGCCATTGTCGTCGAGATGGAATTTCACTTCCTCGCGCTCGAAACTTATGGCTCCGCTGTGGAAGCGTTTCTTGCGAATTATTTTCGCCAATTCATCGAGCTTAAGTATTTCGGTTTTGAAATCGCCATCTCCGCCTTCGATAATTGCCTGCGCTTCTTCGTAGGTAAACCTGCGTTGCGATTTTATGACCGTACGCCCAAACCACTCTTTTTGAATTTCAGCATTTTCATTCAACTCAAAAACTGCTGAATAAGTAAGCTTTTCTTCATCGGGACGAAGTGAACAGATAAAGTTCGATAGGCGCTCTGGAAGCATCGGCACAACGCGGTCTACTAAGTAAACTGATGTTGCGCGCTCGTAGGCTTCTCCTTCGAGTACATGCGATTGGTCGAGATAGTGCGTTACATCGGCAATGTGTACCCCAACTTCCCAGTTTCCGTTCTCCAACTGCTGCAACGATAGTGCATCGTCGAAATCTTTTGCATCGAATGGGTCGATCGTGAATGTTGGTATAGTACGGAAATCGCGACGTTTTGCAATTTCCTCTGGTGTAATGCCTGGATCTATCGCATTAGCAGCGTCTTCAATTTCTTGTGGGAAATCGTATGGCAGTTCGAACTCTGCTAGAATCGCGTGTATTTCAGTTTCGTGCTCGCCCGGTGCGCCTAAAACTCGGGTAATTTCTCCGATCGGATTCTTTGCACTTGCTGGCCATTCTACGATTTTCGCAACTGCTTTATCTCCATCTTTTGCATTGTTAAGTGCTTCTAGAGGAATGTAAAGATCGCGCTGCATGTTTTTCATTTCTGGCACAAGGAATGCGTAATTCCTGCGTACTTCCACTACCCCAACAAAGGTTTCGCGAGCACGTTCTACAACCTCAGCTACCTCGCCCTCAACGCGTCCTCTTCTCCTATGTGCATACAGGTGTACCCTTACGGTATCACCATCCAAAGCACGCTTTAGATTGTGAGGTGCTACATACACATCCTCCAGTATATCTTCGGAAATGATGTAGGCCGTACCAGAACGTGTCATTTCCACAGTTCCTGTAATCTGCCCTCCACGTGATTTGTACTGATATTTTCCTTTTACTACTTCCTTTAATTGATCTTGATCTACCAATTCCTGCAACACATCAACGATAAGTATCCTTGTAGAGTTATCTTTAATCTCAAACTCCTTGGCTATCTGTTTATAATTGAGTTGCTTCTTTGGATTCTCTTTAAGGTATTCAATAATATATTTGCGCAACTTGCGCTTATTCCACCGCTTGGTGATGGTCTTTAGTTTCTTCTTGAACTTTTTGTTTCTTGCCATATAGGTTAACTTTGGATGGGCAAGGTACTAATAAGTCGATTATTGGGGAATTATTACGTGTGATTTATTGATTATGAATTGCGAAACATACATGAAAAGCTTAAAAATGTCCTCTCTGAATAATAGGCTTGCGTATAAGTTCCTGTCGATTAATCGTTATATAATTTCTTCTTTTTGCTATTTTTGACATTTCACAACATTGAATAATGGAAGAACATAAAGACATCATTATAAAGCACATCAAGAAGCGAAACTTTGAGGATGTGTACACCTATGCTCTTTCTCAACTGATACTCTCTAATCAACAAGAGCAAATAGAGGCACAGGCCAATATCAAACAGTTTGAAGAAAAGTATGGAATGGATTACAGTCTGTTTTGTGACCAATTCCACACAATAACAGCTTTCCCCATGTTTGAGAAAGAAGATGATAGCCTTGATTGGCAAGTAGAAGTTGAGCGATTGAAAATGGCGGTTCTGGATATTGAGGAACTGCAATCTAAAGATGTGAAAGAAGTTAAATTATAAGATTCCAAAAATCTAAATAAGCCCTTGTATTATTCACTCCGATCATGATTAGATCATTTTCTCTACCTTTGAACCACAAATTACAAAAATGCAACACCACCAAACAATAGACAAGCATATACAACATCTTGGTTTCAAAGACATCTATGCCTTTGCTCTAGAACAATTGATAACCATAAATGAGCAGAAACTGGAAGAAAATAATTCAGAGATAGAGGCATTCGAAGAAAAATATCAGATGAATTTTTCTGAGTTCGATAGACAGTTTCATGAAGTAAAAGGTGACCATTTTGAGAAAGAAGACGATAGTATGGAGTGGGAAGTCCGTCTTGCGATGAAGAAAGAATTAGCAATGAAACTACTTGAACTTAACAGTCTGGAGAAATAGCCTTCAAAATTTGCTTTTCTGAATTTCAAGCCATCTTGAATAAGAGTATCTCTAGCAAAACCACACACAATTTTGTAATTTCACACAATAGCTCTTTCCTCTTTCGAAACTGGAACAGCACTGTAATCATCATTCTAATTGGGTGGATGCAGACATCCAAATCAAGTTTCATGCGGTCTAGAGTTTCAACACAGAACATTAAAAACACGAAATACAAATGGCTCAGAACCCTAAAGTTGCTCTCATTACAGGAATCACAGGACAGGACGGCGCTTATCTTGCCGAATTTTTATTGAAAAAAGGTTATGTTGTTCATGGCCTCAAACGACGTTCGTCGCTGTTCAATACAGATAGGATCGACCACCTGTACGAAGATCCGCATGTTGAAAACAGAAACTTCGTACTTCACTATAGCGACCTTACCGATTCAACCAACCTGATCCGCATTATTCAAGAAGTGCAGCCCGACGAAATTTACAATCTCGCGGCAATGAGCCACGTAAAAGTAAGCTTCGATACTCCAGAATATACTGCCAATGCCGACGGACTTGGAACTCTTCGGATACTAGAAGCTATCCGTCTTTTGGGGCTTACTGAGAAAACACGATTTTATCAGGCTTCTACCAGCGAATTGTACGGACTTGTGCAGGAAGTTCCACAAAAAGAAACCACTCCGTTTTATCCACGTAGTCCGTATGCTGTTGCTAAACTTTATGGTTATTGGATTACGGTGAACTATCGCGAGGCTTATAATATGTATGCCTGCAATGGTATTCTTTTCAACCACGAATCGCCTATCCGTGGGGAAACTTTCGTGACTAGGAAAATCACCCGAGCTGTAGCCCGCATCATGTTCGAACAGCAGGATATGCTTTACCTCGGGAACATGTCTGCCAAACGCGACTGGGGACATGCAAAAGATTATGTCCGTGCTATGTGGTTGATGCTTCAACAAGATCAGCCAGAAGACTTTGTTGTTGCAACTGGCCGTACTGTTGAGGTGCGTGAGTTTGTTCGATTGGCTTTTGAAAAAGTTGGAGTAGAAATAGAATTCGAAGGCGAAGGCGTGGACGAGATTGGAGTTGTGAAAGCTATTCACACTGAAAAAACGGCAAGGGTAAAAGTTGGGCAAACTGTTGTGAAAGTCGATCCACGCTACTTCCGACCTACTGAAGTAGAGCTATTAATTGGCGATTCGACCAAAGCGAAAGAAAAGCTAGACTGGGAGCCTGAATATAGTCTGGAAGAGTTAGTTGGCGATATGGTGAGCAGCGATATAAAACAAGTGAAACGCGATCAGTATTTAAAAGATGGTGGGTATACTATTAAAAACTACTTCGAATAGGTCACACTCATCCCTTCTAAGGTTTGAAACCTTAGAAGGGATTGTAAGTTCGCCAAACTAGTACAAGAAAACCACAAGGAACTAATGGAAAAAAACGCAAAAATATACATCGCTGGACACCGTGGATTAGTTGGAAGCGCCATTGGACGCAAACTAATGGAACAAGGCTACACCAACCTTGTCATGCGCCGTCGAAACGAACTTGATCTCACAAACCAACAGGAAGTCGCAGATTTTTTTGCCACAGAAAAACCTGATTATGTATTTCTGGCAGCTGCAAAAGTAGGCGGTATTGTTGCTAACAATACTTACCGTGCCGATTTCATCTACGAGAATATTCAAATACAGAACAACATCATTCACCAGAGTTATGTTCATGGGGTGAAAAAACTTCTATTTCTAGGCAGTTCATGCATTTATCCAAAATTTGCTCCTCAGCCTATGAACGAAGAACATCTTTTGACTGATGTTCTAGAATATACAAACGAGCCCTATGCGATTGCTAAAATTGCTGGCATAAAAACCTGTGAAAGCTACAACCTACAATACGGAACAAATTTCGTAAGTGTAATGCCAACCAACTTGTATGGCCCTGGCGACAATTTCGACCTTGAGAAATCGCATGTACTTCCTGCACTAATCCGAAAAATGCACCTCGGTAAACTGCTGATGGAGGGCAAATACGAACACATCCGTCGTGATTTTGCTCAAAACCCTATCGAAGACCACGACGAGAACGTAACGATTGAGGATATGCTACGAATTCTGAAAAAATATGGTATTTCTGAAGATCCAGCAGGAGGAGTTGTAGAGCTTTGGGGTTCTGGTAGTCCTAAGCGCGAATTCCTTCATTCGGATGACCTTGCAGATGCTTGTGTTTACATCATGCAGCAGATCGGTTTTAAGGATATCGTAGATGAAATGTTTGGAAATGAAGCCAAAGATGTACGCAACACACACATCAACATTGGCGTAGGGGAAGACTTGTCGATTAAAGAGCTTGCCGAAATGGTAAAAGAGATTGTTGGTTTCAAAGGCGACCTAGTCTGGAATACAGACAAACCCGATGGAACTCCGCGCAAACTTATGAATGTAGACAAACTCAATAAATTGGGCTGGAAAGCTAAAATAGAGTTGCACGATGGTGTTTCAAGAGTATATGAACAATACATTGGAATGAAAGAGGTTGCGACGAATTAACTTGAGGATATAACATTTTGGGTACAATTTAGTGAGATGGAATAAATAAGCTACAGCCTAAAAGGCTGTGCTACATGTAGCGTAGGCTTTTAGCCTGCGGCTTAGTTCATAATCATAAATAGTCCACCCAAAATGTTATGAATATAGTAACCGCGTATAGCGCGTCTGTACACAGAAATAAAAGCCTACTTCGTGTAAATGCAACACCCAAAAACAACAATCCTAAATGACAAATAATGTCATAGAAATAAATAACCTCTCAAAACACTACTCCATCCACCCACACCGAACAGGTACTCTTCAAGGCGACTTCAAATTATGGTTAGAACGCAAGCAGAACAAACCTTCTTCTTCCAAAGATGACTTCTGGGCATTGCGTAACATCAATCTCGAAATACAAGCAGGCGACCGAATCGGTCTTATCGGACGAAACGGAGCTGGAAAATCAACATTGCTAAAAATACTGTCCAGAATAACAGCTCCCACTCTTGGCGAAGTGAAGATAAAAGGTAGAGTTGCCAGTATGCTAGAAGTAGGCACAGGTTTTCACAGAGAACTCACAGGGCGCGAAAATATATTTCTGAACGGAGCCATACTTGGCATGAGACGAAGAGAAATTCGCGCCCGAATAGACGAAATCGTCGATTTTTCTGGTGTTGAAAAGTTCTTGGACACTCCTGTGAAAAAATACTCAAGTGGCATGTATGTCCGTTTGGCTTTTTCTGTTGCAGCACACTTGCCCGCTGATATTTTATTGGTAGACGAAGTACTAGCACTTGGCGATACCGCTTTCCGTCAAAAGGCACTTCAGAAAATGGAACAGCTAACTAAAGAGCAAGGCAAAAGCATTCTATTTGTCAGTCATAATCTATCATCTGTCCGACGATTGTGTAACCGTTCAATTCTAATGAAAGGTGGAGTAATTGATTTTCAAGGAGAAACACAGTCAGTAATAAACAATTACTTGAAGGATATCCCCAACAGTCTTCAACAACCAAGAAAGAATGTCTACAGCTCAGGAGATCTAAAACTTAAATTTGTCCGCGTAAGTTCCGATAGAGAAAAAGACATCAATCCTCAAACTGGTCAACCCATTCTCTTTATCTTCGAATTAGAAGGAAATGTTGATTTTCTTTCTCAACAAGTACAGTTCGATTTTCGGATAGATAATAACAGAGGCGAACACTTATTTTGGTTGAGCAGTAGTCTGAAACCAGAACCTATAAGAAGTAAGCAATTAGTTTTCAGCCTACCTTATTGTCACCTTTTACCCAACAAATACTTTATTACCAGTTACGTGTCTGTTGATGGAAAAGGTAGCGACTGGTTAGAAAATGCGGCATCGTTCACTGTTCTGCAAAACTCTCGTTTACCTTTAACTCAGTTTATCCCCGAACAGCAATCGTCCTTTTGGTTTGATTTTGACCTTTATTCTTGAAACACTTCATGTTCGAACCCTACCAAGTTTTTTTGTTCACTATCGAACTGTATTCCAATCAAATGTATCTGCTTGCCTTGGCTTAAATACTTCTCGTAATAACGTTTAGTTTTAATTTGGTGCAAAGCAGCCTCGGCAGGCATATCAACCTTAAATTCTAAAATAAAAATCGAATCAGGGCCGATCAGGGTCATATCTATGCGTCCTACGTTTGTGCAGTCTTCGGTATTGATGGTAAAACCAAGACTGGAAAGGAAAGCAAATATCACAGATGCATAATAGCCCTCGAAATCGCCAATGGTATTGTTTACATAATTTTGATATGGAATAGAAGCAAACAGGCTTCTCAATGTGTTTTCAAACGCTGGCATATCTACATTGAGCAGAGCTTCGATGGCAGCAATCTTTGTGTCCGTTTTTTTGTTTTGGAAGTTTGTTAAATAATCGAAGAATAAGGCATTCAGCGAACATTGAATTTCAAGATTAGGAACTTTTAGCTTGTAAAAAGGAATGTTCATTCTCACAATCTTCTCAGCAAAAGTAAGATAACCTGTTTGCCAGAGCAAAGCCACCAGATCGATATGCTCTACATCAAAAGCATTCAGCGTCTCTTTACTGACCAGTTTGTTTTGGAAATCTGGGAGAAACTGAGGCTGTTCTTTTAACTTTTCGATCAAGAATAATGGATTTCCTGTTTCCCACCAATAGTTTTCAAACTGGTTTCCTTTTGCAAAAAACAGCAAAACATCGAAGGGGTTGTAGACTGGCTTTCCCAAATAATTATAACCGTTATACCACCTTTTTAGCTCTTGCATATCCACACCCTGTGTGAAATCCGAAAATGAGCTTTCCAGCTCTTCTTGAGTATATCCTGTGATTGTGGCATAGCGTGCATCCACAGTAATATCTTCAATATTATTTAAACCACTGAACAAGTTCAGCCTCGAAAATTTACTGACTCCTGTAATGAAAACAAAGCGTAGATATGGATCGCTAATCTTAATTGCAGAATAAAGATTACGCAAAATCTTTCGTGCTGTAAGGGCTACCGACTTCTCAGTTCTACGGATATTATCTAGAATAGGCTTGTCGTATTCATCAACAAGAACAATGACCTTTTTATTATAAGCACTACTTGCCCGCAATATGAGCTGTTCTAGGTAAGTACCAAGATCCGAATCTTCGCAACTGGCTTTATCAATATTCAGGGCATCACAATTGCGACTTAAAATAGTTTGAATTCTATCTCTTATCGTTTGCTCGCTAGCAAAATCACCAGTTCCAAAATCAATCTTAATTACAGGGTATTGTACATTCCAATCCCACTTATCATAGATAAAAAGACCTTTGAAAAGATCTTTACTTCCGCTGCAAATTTCAGAAAAAGTGTCTAATAGCAATGATTTCCCAAACCTTCGTGGACGGGAAAGAAAATAATATCTTCCCTTAGAAAGCAAGTCATTACATATCGAAGTCTTATCAACATAGATATAGTTCTGGTCAACATCCCTTATATCCTTAAATGTCTGTATACCTATTGGAAGTTTCTTGCGCTGTTCCATGAGCCAATGATTTCTTATGCAAAGATAACATTTAAGACAAATACACGCCTTGAATACCCTACAAGACAAAGCATTGCCTAAACACTCCCGTTTTTTGATCTGTTTGCCCTACGAATTTAGTACTTTTAGGCATTGAATACGTATTTCTGAAAAACCGAAACATAACCTCCCCCAATTGCCCTCCTTCTGGAGAAATTTAGGGAAACAAACTTAACCCATGAACAATATTAAATTAGGAGTATTACGCGAAACCAAAACACCACCTGATAGACGAACAGCCTTAGCTCCTACCGAAGCCATAGATCTGATCCGTAAATTTCCAAATGTTAATCTAGTTGTACAATCAAGCGAACTTCGTGCATATACAGACGATGAATACCGTGAAGCTGACATAACAATTACTGACGATCTAAGTGATTGTGATATACTTATAGGAGTAAAGGAAGTAAAGATTGAAACACTGATTCCAAACAAAACCTACCTGTTCTTCTCCCACACAGCAAAAAAACAATCCTATAACCTTCCTCTCCTAAAAGCTGCCTTAGAGAAAAACATAACCCTAATCGACTACGAATACCTCACCAACAAAGAAGAACAACGCCTTGTAGCATTCGGACGTTGGGCTGGTATTATCGGAGCTTACAACGCACTCTATGGTTATGGTGTGGAATCTGGAGATTATCAGCTAAAGCGCGCTCTGGAATGCTACGATATGGAAGAAGTGTATCAGGAATTGAAAAAAGTGCAGCTTCCGCTAGGCTACAAGATAGTAATCACGGGAGGAGGCCGCGTTGCTCATGGATCGATGGAAATACTGGACGCTATCGGCATTAAAAAAGTAACGCCCCAGCAGTTTCTTGACTACGAATTTGGCTCTGCTGTTTATACTCAAATTGATCCTTGGCATTACACCAAGCCCAAAGATGGTAAACAGTTTGATATGAAGCAATTCTTAAAACAGCCTCACCTGTACGAATCGACCTTTCTGCCTTATACCAAAAAAGCGGACATGTACATTACTGGGCATTTCTGGGGCAAAGGCTCACCGATCTTAATGACCATAGACGACATGCGCGCCGAAGATTTCCGCCTTAAAATGATAGCTGACATCAGTTGTGATATCAATGGCCCAATTCCTTCTACGGTGCGAGCCTCAACTATTGAAGATCCATTTTATGGCTTCGACATAGCGGAAGCTAAAGAAGTTGAACCGTTCAAAGGAAAAGGTATTACGGTAATGGCTGTTGATAACTTGCCGGGGGAAGCTCCGCGTTCATCGTCTATTGATTTTGGTAAAGATTTGATTCAATCTGTATTTCCATCTTTGTTCGGACCAGATAACGAGAAAATAATTGAGCGGGCTACGATAACAAAAGATGGAAAATTAACTCCAACTTTTGCATATTTGCAGGACTGGGTTGATGGGAAAGAATGAGGTTGACTGGTAGAGACGCAAGATTTTGCGTCTTGTTTATCATTGAAAGACGCAAAATCTTGCGTCTCTACGGATGGAACGGGATTAAAAAGCAATACAGTCTTAAAAATAGCCGTGATTGTAGCGGAAAGCCCGGAAGCACGCGTGCCAGTGGAACACGGTGTGGAGGCTATGGAGCGGCCAGCGGAATAGACCGCCAGACCGATGTGGAACGGCACGGGGGCTGAGGACTTGTAGTGGAAAGCGCGAGGGGTGCTTCAGATAGTATGAACGTCCTGCTCCTAATAAAAAATAATATCGTTCCCGAAATATTATACATTCAAACTGATCTCCATCCAAAACAGCCTCGTGACTTTCCTGAAGTTTCTTTCTTTGTACGAAAAACTTCTGGAAAGCTTTTTTAATGCTCATAACACATAATTCTGAAAAATGCTTCGTTTAGATGTTTACTTGGTAGAGAAAGGATATTTCGAGACACGGGAGAAGGCACAAGCTGCAATACGGGATGGTTTGGTGAAAGTAAAAGGAGAGCTTGTTACTAAGCCAAGCAGGAAAGTATCGGACGAAGAAGAAATCGAAATCGGCGAAGGAACATTGAAATATGTCAGCCGTGGAGGTTTGAAGCTAGAGCGTGCTGTTGAGATGTTTCAAATCGATCTAAACGAGAAAAGAGTACTCGACGTTGGAGCATCGACTGGCGGCTTCACTGATGTTGCCTTACAAAACGGTGCGGACATGGTTTATGCAATGGACGTAGGCACAGATCAGTTGCATCCAAGTCTTCGCCAAAACGAAAAAGTGCGTTCTATTGAGAACTGTCACATTCGTGATTTCACCTTAGCGCATACTGACAATGAACAAGTTGATGTTGTTGTTACCGATGTGTCGTTTATCTCGCTAACACAGGTACTGCCCTACTTCAAAGCTTTTCTTTGTGATAAAGGAGAAGTGGTGGCGCTGATTAAACCACAGTTTGAACTTACGGAAAAGCTGTTTATTAAAAACGGCATTGTGAAAGACTTCAAGCATCATGTCCGTGCAATTGAACAGGTATTTTCTGTTGCAATTCAAGAGGGACTTTTTCTAAAAGAGCTTACCTATTCACCAATTATAGATGTTAAGAAGAATGTTGAATATCTAGCGCATTTTGTTTTAACTCCAACGCCTGTTACCGACATTCGCGCTATTGTAAAAAGCACGGAGGAAGAACACCGGCGTGTGGGCAAAGCGTCTAAACACCGTTAAGCGTTTGCGTTCTGGGTAGATGTGTTTGTAAACGACATGTTTAAGTCTGTTGTGTGTTGAATATTAATACAATACTATCGCATTTTTAATTTTAACTACCCAACTTAAGAAAACAGCTAATTGGCCTATGATCTGAAAAATCTACATCATCTAATTTAAAATTCGAAGTTTGAAATACTGAATCTACCAGAAGGAAATCGATGCGGAACGGGAAGTTGATACGTTGGTATGTGGCTCCAATTCCAGAACCACTCTCTACAAAAGCATCTTTGAGTGAACACCTTATCTGATAATAAGCGTAGGAAGAAGGAGTGTCGTTGAAGTCACCACCAAGAACAACAGGATAAGGAGACTCCGCGATAAACTTGCGCAGGGAATCGGCCTGAACTGCACGTTTGTGAAAAGCCCTTTTTAGCATCCGCAAAATTTTTAATGCCCCCCTACGTTTCTGTTTGTTGTCTTTGAAGCTGAGGCTATCGATGAAATTATACTGTTCGTAATCGAAATGTATCGATTGAAGGTGCACATTCAGTAGCCGTAAAGTATCTCTTCCTGTTGCAACATCAGCCCACAAAGCAAAAGGCTGTTTCTTCATTTTTAGAAAAGCATGCTTCTGTATCGGGAAACGGGAAAAAATGGCCAGCCCTTTCTCGCGGCTCTTCCAGTGGTTCGTCTGGGCAATATGATATTTCAGTCCTAGCTCGTCTCGAAAACGGTCTGTAGGCTGATTCTTTTTGTCCATTCTAGAATAGTACTCCTGAAAAAAAGCAACGTCGGGTTTTTCTGCCAAAATATAATGAACAGCTTTTGAGCTTGTGTATTTGTCTCCTGTCCAGTTGTACAGGTCGAACATGCGGACATTGTACGAGAGTAGTTTGATTCCTTGCTCTACGTTATCTTTCTGGAAGCTGATAGGGAAATAGTTTTGCACATATCCATAATTCAGCCCCAGGAATAGTAGTGGTAGGATAAAAGCCATTTTGCGTTTTAGCCCCCACAATACAAGAAAGAATACATTAACTAGGACAAAAAGCGGATAAGCAATTCCGAAAAAAGCCAAAAACCACATACGCTCAGGACTTACTTCTGTAGCCATATGGGCAAGTAGGAGCAAGACAACAAAGAGATAATTGGTTAAGAGGAACAGCCTAAAAATAGCTTTTCTCATAAACAGGAACTTAAGCACATGGTGCTATTTATTATGATCAACATCGTTCTGCTTTCCAATCTTGTCAGATCCTAAAGTGGCGACTATATTTATCTACCTCTCCTAATGATTTGATAGCAAGATTGTATATGATCTTAAGTTTGAATTTACAGGAATAAAACATCAGTAATTTTATTCCTCACCTCTCTATGGAGGGGGTAGGGGGTGATTTTATGCGAAACTATAGATGAATTATGAAAATACAACTAATCCTGCTTCTCTTTTTTAAGCTGAGATTTGAAAAGTGTTGCTTTTCGTTATCCCATTAAATTCATTACCCAAGCCGTATTAATTACAGCAAAAAACAAGCCCGATCAGAAAAACAATCAGACAAAATAGTCAGATTATTTACTTGCCCTGAAGAGCTTGTCTTTTTCGTCGGAATTCAGGCTGTCGTAACCAGAGCGCGATATTTTCTCAAGAATTCTATCGATCTCCTCTTGTGAAACTTTTTTACGTGCGTTATAATTGAAATCCTTTTCTCTTTCGTTTTTTGGTGTACCGTAAACGACTTTCATTTTCGTTTTGCGTCGCGACTTGAAACTGCCCACTAGCCAATCCATAAAGCGGGTAAAACTGCCCGTGATGTCTCTTCCCTTTTTTATTTCTTGTCCGAAGAAGAAGCCAAATATGGCACCGCCGATATGTGAAAAATGCCCTCCTACGTTCTGGCCTGTTTTTATGTTAATGAAATCAATTGCAATCATAATAATTACAAGATATTTCAGCTTAACGGGGCCGAAAAGCATTAAATTTATTTTCAAATCTGGCCGATAAACAGCCACAGCAACCCCAATTGCAGTAACAGCTGCCGAAGCACCCAACAATACGGCCGCACCAGCTTGAGGTATTGGTAAAAGGTTGTAGGTAATGAAGAAAAGTGCAGCTCCAGCAAAACCACCTAGTAAATATACACTAAGCATTTGCTTTTGGTTGAAGAAGCGGAGGAACATTTCGCCAAACCAATATAGCCAGAGCATATTGAACAGAATATGCATTAAATCGGCATGCATAAACTGATAAGAAAGCAATGCCCACGGCCGCATAAGAAACAGTAATGGGTCTGCCGGTACCATGAAATAATTGTTCACAGAACTAAGGCCAAAAACAGAGAGCAGGAACTGAACCAGAAAGATACCCACATTTACAAAAATCAGTTTAATGATGATATTTCCTGATCGATATTTTCTTTTTAAGTCATCCAGAATTTCCATTATTGTTTGTTTTCAATTCAAACTAAGCACGTCTAAGAGCACGCCCCAATTTAATTTCAGAATCTATTTCTTTGAACAAGTGAATTTTAAAAATAAAACGCCCATTTTTTCATTCTAAAAGCCAGACACTATGCGAATTTCAAATGTATGAAATGTAGGTGTATAAACGAAAATGCTCAGGCCTTTCAGTTTGGCACTTCAACTTAAAAATAAACACTTTACGGTATTGAAGTATAACTCTAAATGACCTCTTGTTACAAGACATTTACACTATTTCGGAGTTAGTTAATCAGGTTTATGCGGGACACTTCTTTGTAACTGTATAACGCACGAATAATGTGCCGAATTATCCTGAGCTACCTTTCCGATAAATTTACTGAATTCTTCTTTGTTTCCAGTATTTCAACAATAAAAAACCAAAGATCATTCCACCCAAATGCGCATAATGTGCAACATTATCATTTGGATTATTCTGAATGCCCATGAATAATTCAATCACTCCGAAAATAATCACGAAGTATTTTGCCTTCATCGGAATAGGAGGAATCAACAACATGATACGGGCATTAGGGAACATGAAGCCAAAGGCCAAAAGGATACCGTATACAGAACCGGAAGCACCAACAACAGTAGGGCCGTTCATGAAATTAGCACGATAATCGATCATAAAATCGATCACTCTACCTTTTGCTGCTACATTGCTAATATCCCTCTGCCAAGCCTCCCATGTGCGCTGAAGGTTCTTAATTTCATGAGGGTCGACTCTAAATTTGTGATTTTGTCCCAATTCTGCAAAAGACAATGCAGATGGATCGTTCAGGAAATTATCTATTAATCGGATATCGGGCATCAGTTCAAGGTAAACAACTCCAGTGTGAAGAATGGCAGCACCAATACCAGTAAGTACAAAGTAGGCAAAAAACTTTTTACCTCCCCATATCTCTTCCAATACACGACCAAACATAAATAAGGCAAACATATTGAACACAAGGTGCATAACACCACCATGCATAAACAAATATGTGATGTATTGCAATGGGTTGAATTTATCGCCTAATAAGAAATGCAGACCAAGATAATCGGTAAGGTCGAACTTCATTGTACTTTGTAATGTGAAAGTACCAAGAAGTAGAAGCGCATTTATAATGATCAGGTTTTTGGTAACGGGTGGTGTATTTTGAAATCCTCCTATCATATCCTTCTCTGTTTTCGCGTTCGTAAAAGTTTAAAATTAAAAAAGGAATACGCGATGTACTCCTGTCACAAATCAATCACAATAAAAACGCCATCCGCATATAACCGTCAGTATGTCAGTTGAAATGTATATGTGTCAGTCCTAACGCAAGAATTCAAGCGGCGTCCTTACATCTTCAGGTCTCTATTCATTATATATAACGTGCAACAATGTCTGCCCTACAGCTTTTAAGGTATTCTTATCGATCACATCCATGTTGTCGTTATGTGTGTGCCAATATTTACCGAAGTAACTAGGAGTAGTACGTTCGTGCTGTATAATATCTATTGTAGGGAT
Organism: Bacteroidales bacterium; assembly: GCA_965230435.1. GTDB lineage: Bacteria > Bacteroidota > Bacteroidia > Bacteroidales > JBDKHP01 > JBDKHP01. The sequence goes on along the minus strand of CBDDLB010000004.1, from coordinate 542,461 downwards.
GTTAATGATTTGATTGACAAACATATGATCGTCAACAATCTGGGGTGTTTTTTCATAAGAGAAGTAATCTGAATAACCCAGAGAGTGAGCAACATCCCAAACTTTTGTAAGTACATTTTCGGCAAAATGAACAGAAAGGGCTTCGTGTGTAAAAATAGCATTAGGAGCACCTACCATATCCAAAAGAATTCCGAACTGAGCATAATAACCTTCTTTATGAGGATTGGCAGCCCAATACTGCGAACCTAAACACCAAGTTTGTGTAGAGTTTTCCATTCTTACCCAACGCGGTGCACCATAGTCTTCTGCATCAAAAAGAATAATGTCGATCCCAATGTTGGGTGCCTTTTGTCCCAGATGGCGTGCAACTTCCAATAACACACCGACGCCACTTGCTCCATCGTTTGCTCCAAGAATAGGACGCTTTTTGTCGGCTTCATTTTTTTCCATGTCGGCAAAGGGTCTGGTGTCCCAATGTGCCATTAATGCAATTCTATTTGCTACGTTAGGATTATAAGAGCCAATTATATTCTTGGCTTTTAGTTTAGTGCCATCAAATGCAGTAAGAGTTGCTTCTTGAACTGTAACGGCTGCTCCGAAGCTCTTTAATTTGTTTTCAAGGAAAGAAGCGCACTTCTGATGAGTTTCTGTATTAGGAACACGAGGACCAAAATCTACCTGTGTTTTGACATATGTATATGCTGAATCACCTATAAATGAAGGGACTTCAACTGTTTTTTTCTGTACAACTGTTTTTTTCTTATTTGTGTTATCAGAACCACAGCTAGCCAATAGCAGTGTAGTAGCTAGTCCCCAGATTAGTTTTTTCATCGAACGTTTGGTTTTGTGCATTAAGGCTCAAAAATACACGTGTCTGATGAAACCACCTTATTCTTTTTGTGAAATTTTGTTACGATGTCTTTTTTCCTATTTCATGCTTTGAAGGTAGTAACAGTAAAAGCGCACTATCTCTGTTCGATATTTGACCAATCGGCCGATTGAGTTAACTGATATGCAAGCAAAGCGGGTTGCCGTAACCTGTGAAAATTAAAATCGCTCAAAATCGGACTCTTCGCCCAAAGATAAATTCAAATTAACACCGTTATTTGTTTCAACCTTTTGTTTACTTCTCTTTTCCATAATAGGAGGAGCAACTACATCCTCTTTTGTATTCAGTTCGGTTTTATCGCCCTGCTGTTGTTTTTTTCTATTCTCTTTACCCTCTTTTACTGAAAAGAAAGAAATAGCGTTTCTTAAGTTTGTAGCCTGCGAGAACAACTCTTCAGAAGAAGAAGCAAGTTCTTCGGAAGACGTGGAGTTCTGTTGGATAATCTGATATAGCTGTTGCGAGGATTCGCTTACCTGCTTTGAATTTGAAAGTTGTGCTGGCCCTGCATCCGATATTTCCCTGATGATATCTGTAGTTCTCTTTAGTTCTGGCAGTAGCTCCTGAATCAGTAGGTCTGAATTCTGAGAAAAAACCACGCTTTCTTTAGATATCTCATCAATTTCCTTGGCTTCTTTTCTACTGTTCTCAGCAAGCTTTCTTACTTCCTGCGCTACCACTGCAAATCCGCGTCCTGCATCGCCAGCTCGCGAAGCTTCTATTGCAGCATTCAATGCCAATAGGTTTGTTTTATCTGCAATTTGGTTAATAACTGAGACTTTCTCTGCTATTCTCTCCATTGCTTCGGCGGTGTCGGCCACACTTTTCTTCACCACTTCGATGCCGTTGTCAACATTCGCGGCTATCTGTTCGGCCTTTTTACTATTGCTGGTATTTTCGGTAACTAGCTCTGTTACTTTTTCCATGGACAAGGACACAAGTTCACTTGCTGCTGCCTGTTTATTGGTCCCTTGTGAAATCAGAGAGGCGCTTCTGGATACCTCCGAAGTTCCCATCTCAATGTTTTCAGCGCTCTTCTGTATATCGAATACTATCTGTTTTAGCTTCAAAACCATGTTGTTATAAGCTACAGATAATTGCCCAATCTCATCGTCTGATTTAACTTTTATTTTTCCCGTTAAGTCCCCATGTGACATTTTGTTCATCTGCGCACCAATATTCACAATTGGCATAACAACCCTTTTGGCTGCGAAAAAAGAGAAAAAAGCAATTACCACTATAAAAACCACTAGTATAGCAAGTACGTAAAGTAAATTGCCTTTTATCGGATCTTTGTATGTTGCCTCTGGTGTATATGTGATAGAGATAAGGTGATGGCCGATTTTTGTATACGCTCCAACGCACTTCTCGCCATCTATCGTAAAAAATGCAGTTCCGTTATTGGCCGTATGCGTATCATTTAGCAAGTGGAGTAAAGAAGAATCACCTTTGGAAAGATCGAACTTGAAGATTTTTGCCGTGTCTTCTGCTGCAACTACACGCCCATCTTCGTCTACAATTATGGTTTTATAAGAGTCGTTCTCTTTTGCTTTGATGATTTTTGAAGAGAATACACTTAGGTTTATGGGCATCGCAAGAACAGAAAGTACACTGTCTGCATGTACAATAGGAGAGGTGGCCACCATCAGGGGTAAATCTTTTTTTGGTGATTGCTGAACCCTGCCAACACATGGTCTCATTGTTTCGTGTGTTCTTACAAACCAGTCTATGTTATCCTTGCTAACATCGTAACCCTCCCAGAGTTTACCTTCACCACCAAAGAATATTTTCCCGTTCATTGTGAAGAACATTATTCTAAGCACTTTGCCGTGTAGCTTGGAAATTTGAGTAAGGCGCGAACGAATCTTAAGTTTCTCTTCCTCGTCTATTTCTCCTGAAGCAGCCTTAATAAGAAAGTCCTTTACGAAAGGATCTTCTGTGACCGATTGAGGTAATTTGTGAAGGTCGTTTATCTTTGTTTCCAGTAGTTTTCCCCTTTCTTCGTTTAGCGAAAAAAGTTCTTTGAGAAGGTTCTCTTTTATAATATGGTTTGTCCTGATTGTAACCACCGAAAGTGAAACAATTGTAACTACTAAAACAGAACATATGATAACCAAAAACAACTTGTGAGTTAATCTCAACTTCATGTTTCCCTGAATTTCTTAAATAAGTCAATAGCTTCGTTATGAACCAGGCACATCGTTATTGCAATAAGCTACACCTGTAACTTAAGCAACAAATAGCAAATGGTTCTTAAAGTCCTTGAATATCCACGCTTTATCTTCCTTCTCTGAATATTCAATACCAGGAGGCGAATCCTTAACTGTAGAATAGTTCCCAATTGTTTTCTACAGTCTCAAAAAGCGGCACAAAGATATCTACGCTTTTCAGCCTTGCAAAACTGAATTGAGAAAAATATATGAAACTAAGCACTTGATAAGATGAAGGTTTGCAATAAAAACGGAGTGAAATTAAAACTTTCGACCATAAATTTTGTTCGGTCTATTTTTTTAAGTAGAATTTGTCCTAATAATCTATCAGGTTGATAAGGTGGTGTTAGAATTGATCATTAAACTCTTGTATGTGTCAATATGAAGCTAAGTAAGGTCTATTTAGATTTGCATTGCTTGTTATTTGTAGAGAATAGACCTAGTACAAACAGGTCTACGATTGTATGTGCATCTATTGAGACTTTGTATCGCACTCTGCGATTATTTTTAGTAATGCCACTGCACAAACCATATGATATAGGTTCACGGGAATGAGCACTGTTCTGAATTTTCTTTTGATAACCCACCTATCAGCTAAAAAAGCAACATAAAAAAAGGCCGCGTAATTAAACACGACCTTCTCATTCCATTAAATACCTTGTATGCTATAAACTACACTAGTTTCACATTCACTGCATTTAATCCTTTCTTACCCTCGCGGAGTTCGAAAGTTACTTCATCGTCTTCACGTATTTCGTCTACAAGACCAGTTACGTGTACAAAATACTCTTTGCCTGTGTCGGCCTCTTTGATGAAACCATAACCTTTGGCATCATTAAAGAATTTTACTTTACCTGTATTCATAAAAAAGTGTAATAATTCAGTAGGTAAAGCTAAAAACTTACGATTCAAATACAAATCTTTTCTCACTTTTCTTCAAGAAGATTATGGTTCTTTTTGAGGTAGTAGCTCCCGATTCAGCTGCTGCTTTTGCATGGTTGTTTGATCTGTTGAAAAGTACCTGTATAAAACTCCATGATAGACAGTTGCTTGGCGTATGGTAAGGCTTTCTGGAAATGTAATCTTTTCTTCATGAGAGAGGTGGAGTAGCCTATCAGTTTTGTCCTTAAAACTTCATCACCCTATATAATCATTTCATGCATGAATTCTATCAACTCGCGCACTATGTGAAAGAAGACATTAAGAGACATTCTAATTTTGTAAGCAGTGAAACCAAACACAAAACCAAGTTATAAAAATGAAAACGATTGTTCAGGTATCAATAATTCTTAGCTTTTTGCTATTCATTAGTAGTTGCGGCGTTACATCTCAGGGAAATGAGAAAAAGGAGCTGGCAGCTAAGTATGTAAAAATAGAGCGAGTTTCTGGTACACACGGCAAGGATAAAATGGTTTTTAACGGTAAGATGAAAGAAAAGAGCTTGACCTCTCTTTCGTTTCGCGTTGCAGGCCCTTTGGTTCAGCTGAATGTAAAGACAGGAGATTTTGTAAGGGCTGGACAGGTAATTGCAGCAATAGATACCCGCGACTACAAGCTTCAGCTTCAGGCAAAAAAAGCTCAGTACGAGCAGCTCAAAGGCGAATACACTCGTTACAAAGAACTCCACGAGAAGAATAAGATCCCCGCAAATTCATTCGAAAAAATCGAATCGGGCTACTTAATGGCCAAAGCGGATTACGAGAGTGCAGTTAACCAACTAAACGATACAAAACTAAAGGCTCCTGTTTCTGGATACATTCAAGACAAATTTGTTGAGAACTTTCAAACTGTTGGGGCTGGTCACCCTATTGTTTCCATCATCGACCGTTCGCGCTTAGAAGCTGTAGTGTCTGTTCCTGAAAATCAAATTTTAGATGTAAAGGAGTGCGACAAGAACTACTTAACAGTAAAAAATGCAGGTGTAGAAAAGCTTCCTGTAACACTACTGAGCGTGAGTGAAAAAACTAAAAACGATGGACTTTACGAGGTTAAGTTCTTATTGGAAAACACTAAAAACCTGCCGATTCAGCCAGGTATGTCTGCTGAAGTAAATGCATACAAAAAAAGCCATCTAGCAGGAATCAGCATTCCAAGTTCAGCGGTTTTCTTTCAGGACGGTTCCACTTATGTTTGGATTTATCACGATGATACAAAAACGATCAGCAAACGTGGGGTAGAAGTAAAAAACATGCATACAAAAGGACAAATGGCAATACTTTCTGGCCTTAGTTACAACGAAATAGTTGTTACTGCGGGAGTTCATAGTCTATACGAAAACCAGAAGGTAAAACCAATCCAGAAACCACAAGCTAGTAACATCGGAGGACTTTTGTAATGCTGAATAGAATTTTAGATCAGAAGGTACTGTTAAACGCCATTTTGATAGCAGTTGTGATAGGGGGGCTTTTCTCATACACAAGAATGGGAAAGCTAGAGGATGCTGAAGTTGCTATCAAATCGGCGATTGTTGTAACATTATATCCTGGGGCAACAGCCCATGAAGTGGAGCTGGAAGTAACAGACCCTTTGGAAAAAGCGATTCAAAGGCTTGAAAACATCGACGATATTACGTCGCGTTCAATGCCAGGTATGTCGATGATTACGATCAATATCGATTCAAAAATCGATTCAAAAGATATGCCCCAGATTTGGGATCACCTGCGTAGAAAAGTAAATGCAATACGATCACAGTTACCTTCTGGAGCTCAGGATCCAATAATAAATGACGACTTCGGTGATGTATACGGAATTTTTGTGGCTGTTACTGGAGAAGGTTACGAATACAGAGAGTTTTATGATTATGTAGACTTCTTGCGCCGCGAACTTTTGGATGTAGAAGGAGTTAAGCGTATTGAAATGTTCGGTACGCAAACTGAAGCTGTGGATATTGTTTTCTCGGCAGAAAAGCTTGCCAGCATGAGTATTAACCCACTTAATATAGTTCAGGCTGTTTATGACCAAGGGCAGGTAGTAAATCCAGGCAGCATTATTTCTGGAACAGACCGTGTCCGTTTAAGTGTGGGTAACAAGTACAGTTCATTAAAGGAAATTGAAGATATTCTGGTTCAGGTTCCAGGAGGAGGAAGTTTTAAACTGGGAGATATTGCTGAGATAAGAAGCACATTTTATGAGCCAAAACGCGAAGCACTTTTATACAATGGAGAGCGGGCAATTAGTTTGGCAGTTTCGGTAGAAAGCGGCGTGAATGTGATCAACGTAGGAGAAGCATTCGACGAAAAAGTTAAAGAACTGAAGGGTAAGCTACCAGCTGGTATCGAAGTTAATAATGTATTCTCTCAGCCCGATCGAGTTTCGTATGCTATACAAGGCTTTATCATTAACCTGGTAGAATCTGTACTCATTGTTGTTGTAGTTCTTCTATTTGCAATGGGTATGCGTTCAGGGTTACTTATCGCCAGCGGACTTGTATTCACAATTTTGGCAACACTTATTGTAATGTATTCTTTTGATATACAATTACAGCGGATATCACTTGCTGCTATTATTGTGGCCATGGGAATGCTGGTTGATAATTCCATTGTTATTGCAGATGGTATATTGATCGACTTGAAAAAGGGGGCAAGACGAAGTGTGGCATTTACCTCTATTGTGAAACGGACAGCAATGCCTCTATTGGGAGCTACTGCAATAGCTATTCTGGCTTTCATGCCATTGGCACTATCGCCCGATGGTGCTGGTGAATACCTTAGCTCGTTGTTCAGCGTTTTGGGGATTTCTCTTTTCTTGAGTTGGATTTTTGCAATGGTGCAGACACCGTACATGGCATCAATTTTCTTTAGAAAGAAGCAGGCAAAAGCAGGTAATAATGAATCGGAAGATCCTTATTCGACACGTTTTTACAAAATGTTCCGCAGTGCAACAGAGTGGACACTTGAACGCAAATATACTATCCTTGTTGCTAGTATTGTTCTTCTGGTAGGTTCTTTTTACTCGTTCCGTTATGTGAAGTTCAATTTCATGCCTGTATTGGATTACAACCAGTTTGTTGTAGAATATAAATTACCACAAGGAAGCGATATTAGCGCTGTTGAAAAAGATTTGCAAGAAATTAGTGACGAACTAGGTACTTGGGACAGGGTTATTAATGTAACTGCCGCAGCTGGGAGAACCCCTGCGCGTTACTCTCTAATTCGTCCAATGTCAACTGGTGGGTCGAACTACGGAGAACTTATCGTTGATGTAAAAGATTTCGATGCTTCGGTTACCGTGGGTGATAGTATTGTTGACTATATCAGTGAAAATTTCCCTCAGGCAGAAACCAGAAAGCGTTTCTACGCACCTGTATTTAACGAATATGAAATAGAAGTTCAGTTTTCGGGGCCAGACCCTGCTGTTCTTCGCGATTTGGCAGAAAAGGCCAAAGCAATTATGCGCGAAGAACCAACCACAACTTCTATCACGGACAACTGGAAGAATAAAGTAAAAGTGTTGTCTCCTAAATATTCGGTAGATCAAGCCCGCCAGTTGTTCATTTCGCGTGGAGATGTGGCCAATGCTATTGCTGTAGCTACAGATGGACTCGTGATCGGTGTAATGCGCGAAGGCAACAAAACCCTTCCTGTAAAATTGAAACTAGATAAAGCATTAGGGAAAGACATAAGCGAAGCGTCTAGTATCCCGGTATGGGGTTTCCAAGGACAAAAAGGAGTACCGCTAGGTCAGGTGACCGACAATATTGAGATTAAGTGGGAAAACGACGAAATCTTCCGCTACAACAGCCAGCGAAGTATCCGTGCGCAGTGCGATCCTATTTCGGGAGAACTTACTCCTGATGTAGAAGCTCGTTTACGTCCTGCAATTGACGCAATTCCACTCCCAGACGGATACAGCCGTTCTTGGAAAGGATCTGGAGAAAGTAGTGCAGAATCGCAATCGAACCTGTTCGCAAACCTGCCACTTGCACTGGGAATTATGTTACTTATTGTGATAGCGCTGTTCAACGATTTCAAACAGTCTATCATCATTTTCACAGTATTCCCATTCGCATTCGTAGGTATTGTGTTCGGCTTCTTATCAACAGGTGGGGTGTTTACTTTCATTGGTATGATCGGGGCACTTGGACTCATCGGTATGATGACAAAAAACACAATCGTTCTGCTGGACGAGATCAACCAGAATTTAGCCAACGGGTTATCTAAAAAAGAATCGATTGTTATGGCTGCGCTATCGCGTATGCGACCAGTTTTCATGGCATCGGCAACAACAGTATTAGGGATGATTCCTCTGGTTTGGGATGTGATGTTCCAGTCGATGGCCATTACAATCATATTTGGACTTCTTTTCGGTACAATCATCACACTATCAGTAGTACCGGTTCTCTATGCTGTGATTTTCAGGGTAGATACGAGAAAAGAAGAGCCAGTATTAGTAACGAACTAAGAATTGATGCGATGCTTGATAGTGCGAGTAAGTCTGTGCTACAGCGGTAGGCAGACTTCTTGCGACAAACCGCAACAATTTCAAAATACAACAATCGAGTTTTGATAAAGAGTGTTGATGCGATGCTTGATAATACAGAGGAGTCTGTGCTACAGCGGTAGACAGGTTTCTCTGAACTTAACTCACAAAACACTCCAGTCCAACTTTCGGTTGACAAAGACTTTTGATGCGATGCTTGATAATACAGAGAGAGCTGCGCTACAGCGGTAGGCGATTCTCTCTGAACTCAATCCGCACAACAAAAAACAACAATAGACTTCTATTGATAAGCAGGTGATGCAGTCATTATGTCCGTACAGTGACAGAACTTAAAGCTCAGAATTGGCACACCTACTTAAAAATTTTGATGCGATGCTTGATAATGCGGAAACCTACACTACAGCGGTAGGTAGGTTTCTTTTTTCAAACACGAAAACAAAAAAAACAGAACAGGGAGCCTATTCAACTGGCAAGACAAATAAACTTTCTGATAGGCAGAAACTGTTTCTTAGAGATTTTAGACAAATGAAATACACAATCATCATATTAGTAGCATTCTTATCTATCGCGCAATTAGGCGTTGCCCAAGAAGCAATGACCTTACGGGAATGTCGTGAAATGGCCATAGGCTACAACAAAGAGCTACAGAACGCAGCCTATCAGAAACAGGAATCGCGAGAAAACCAAAAAGTAGCCCGTACTGCGTATCTGCCAAGTGTAAGTGCATCGGCCAGCGCGATGTATCTTCCCGATGTAGATGATATTTCCCTTTCTCAAGAAGGAGTGCTTCCTCATACAACAAGTTTAGAGGCTGCACAACGCGGGGAGTTTATTCCCAATAGCGGAACATATATGCCTGCGAATACTATAGAAATGGGCGATCTGTTCATTCTAAACGGCGGACTTTCTGTGTCGCAACCAATTTATACAGGCGGGAAGATAAGATACAGTAATAAACAGGCAGATGCTGGTGTAGCCATCTACGACCATTCTTACAATCTGAAATATTCACAGATAATTGAACAGACAGACCAAGCTTACTGGAACCTTGCCTCTATCGCAGCACAGGTGAAACTTGCGGAAAAGTACATAGCAATGCTTTCCGAATTGGAAGACCAGATGAGCGAAATGCACAAACTTGGACTTCGGCCTGCCAGTGAGAAATTAAGGGTGAGCGTACAGAAAAATGAAGCTGAACTGAATCTATTGAGAGCTAAGAACGGCCTTAAGCTGTCGAAAATGCGCCTTAATCAAATTTTGGGTCGTCCACTTGATACTGAGCTTCAAATTGCTGATTCTTTGCAAGCTGAGGTGAAGCTCTATGATGTACAACGTGGGGTAGAGACGGCACTTAGTAACCGTAGCGAACTGAAAATTCTTGAACAACAGGTAAAGATATCGGAATACAATCAGCGAATAACTCTTGCTGATTATTTACCCCAGTTGGGAGTGCAGGCAAGCTACTCAGCTTTTTATCTGGAGAATTTGACCGATGAGATAAATTTCACACCACAGTTGGCAGCTCAACTTACTATCCCAATTTTTCAATGGGGGCAAGGGCGTAGAAAACATTCAGTAGCCAAACTAAGAACACAGCAGGCTCAAACAACTTTAAGCAATACGAACGAACTTATCAGTTTGGAAGTGCAGCAAGTAAAAGTTCAGATCGAAGAAGCATACGAGGCGATTCTTATTGCAAAGAAGAACATTAAAGAAGCGCAGGAGAGTTTAGAAGAAACCCAAGAAAGTTTCAACGTTGGGTTGAATACAACAACTGACTTATTAAATGCAAATGCCGCATGGCAAAATGCAAATGCACGGCTTATTGGGGCACTATCGACATACGAAGTGCTGAAAACAACATGGGCGCGAGTAACAGGAGAATTGAAACCAGTTGAATAGATTTAAAGGAAAGATTTTTTTCTGTCATAAGGTCGCAGTTAGATTAAATATATAGGCACCTACTTAATATATAAATACCCGAGGTTTAGTTATCAAGTCCCCTTCCACATTATATGCTGGGAGGGGCAAAATTACTAAAGGCAAACTAAACTAACAGATTTAGTAATGTGAGAATTAAAAAGCTAAAACTTAGGTTTAACATAATGATAATTAAAGATAGATGAGTCTTTTATTGAAAAAAAACTTAATTTAAGCTGATAAAGAAGTTCTTAAAATTAGAATCTAAGCACAATCAACATTGGTTATTATCAAAATAAAAGACTTATAGCAAGTGAGTTTCAGATAAGAATAAAATATAGAAATAAACAAAACTATGAATTTCATCAGCAAATTATTGGTAATATCGATGCGGGTAATGTCATATGTGCCCATGCCAATTCTTTACTTTTTTTCTGATGTGATTTATTTGCTTAATTTCTACATATTTAAGTATCGAAAAAGAATTACACTGAACAATTTGCGAAATTCTTTTCCTGAGAAATCAGAGAAAGAAATACAAAAGATTGCAAAACAGTTCTATCGCCATCTCACCGATCTGATCTTTGAAACAGTAAAGCTCAGTAACATTTCCCAAAAAGAATTATTGAAAAGAGTAGAGTACGTAAACCCTGAATTGCTAGACAAATACAAAGCAAAAGGGCAGCACCTGATTGTGTTTGCGTCGCACTCTGGAAATTGGGAGTGGGCTGTGGGAGCACCTCTTGTTTTACCCTTCGAAGTACTAGCTGTGTACAGAAAGCTAAGCGATCCTATTGTTGAAAATTTGGTAACAAGTAGCCGTGCCCGCTTTGGTTGTATACCTGTTGAAATGCACCACACAATAAGAGAGGTGTTGCATTTCAGAAAAGAAAACAAACAAGCTATTACTTGGCTTGCGTCCGATCAATCTCCGGTAAAAAGCGATTGCTGGACAACTTTCCTAAACCAGGAAACAGGGTTCTATACAGGAGGTGAGCGTATTGCAAGAAAACTGGGGCAGCCCGTTCTTTATCAGCACATGCGAAAAGTGAAAAGAGGGCATTATGAAATAGAGTTTATCCCTATATGCGATAATCCAGCAGAAACAAAAGAATATGAAATTACCTTGCGTTATGCAAGAATGTTAGAAGAACGTATACATCAACAACCAGCTTATTATATTTGGTCGCACAAACGTTGGAAACGCAAGCGACCAGAGAATGAACCTATAAGAAAAAGTAGTCTGCCTCCGTTAAAAACAGAACGTATCGTTGGAGAGAATATACTTTACATGAATTAAAGAAGACGGAAGTCTCTACATTAAGCATTAAAATTTCAGGACATGAGCATACCTGTAAACTTAGAAAGTAACGTGAGCAAGGCTAAAATGTGCTTTCATGAGAAGTTCCGAACAGAACTACCATCATACGCCCCTATATCAATAGTAATACGTTTTATTTTTGTTAGTTTAATTGGGGTATTATCATTGCAACTTATTGTATCGGCCTTTAGTGATATATCCATTCCCCATAAAGAAGGGCCTAACCTCAAAGATTATATCTTTGTTATTGTTGCATATAATCTACTCAGCGAGTTACAGATTGTACTGGATAATATTCTGGAACGTTTTTTCCCTATACCCAATAAAATCAAAATAAGGGTTATACTTGCATTCTGCCTGAACATAGTACTCATACCTGTTGTATATAATATCATCAAAACATTTGCACCGCACGACCATGACATTCCCAAGGAGCTCTATTATTTCGCGATATCTCTTGGTTTAATTTTCGTTACTATATTATCGACCACATTGCTAATGATGCGCTTTACTGAGAAATGGGTGAAGGCTCAGGAAAATATTGACGAAATGAAACGGGAAAAGCTAAAAATGGACTACAACGTACTTCAAGATCAGCTGAATCCACATTTCCTATTTAATAACCTAAGTGTACTGAAATCACTTATTATTTACGATACCGACACTGCCGTTGAGTTTACTGAGAACTTTACTGATGTATACCGCTATGTACTACAGAGCAAGAACAAAATGCTGGTTAGTTTAAAATCTGAAGTAGATTTTATTTATGCATATTTGGGTCTTCACAAAGAAAGGCTTGGTGAAGGCTTGCAGATAGATTTCTCGATAAACAATGGATCACTCAACAAAGAAATTGCACCACTGACAGCCCAGTTATTAATTGAGAATGCGATTAAGCATAATATCACAAGTAGAGAAAATCCTCTACATCTGAGCATACGGACCGACGAGGAATACCTATACGTAGAAAATAACTTACAGATAAAAGAGACATCGTATTCAACACAAACGGGCTTAAGTAACCTAATTAAACGGTACCAGATACTAACGGAGCAAGAGGTAATTATAGACGAAAGCAACAAGGAGAGGTTCTTGGTGAAGGTACCCCTAATTTAAAGCAATTATGAAAGTATTAATTATAGAAGACGAGCTGCACAACAGCCGTCTACTGCAAGGCATGTTAAAGAAGGTTCGTGCAGATTGGGAAGTCCTTGAAGTACTCGAAAGCGTGAAACAATCTGTAGCCTGGCTAAAGGACAACCCTACGCCCGACCTTATCTTTATGGATATTCAGCTCACCGATGCTACCTGTTTCTCGATTTTTGATCAGGTGAAAGTAGAAAGCATGATCATTTTCACGACTGCTTACGACGAATACGCTATTCAAGCATTTAAAGTAAACAGTATCGATTATCTTCTGAAACCGATAAAATCCGACCAGCTCACACTAGCCATAGAAAAGTTTGAATACGTTTACGACCAAATAACACAATCAAGCGGCACTGTAGATTATACAGAACTATTGGAGGCCATTCGCAGTGGGGAGAAGAAATACAGAAAACGTTTTTTAGTAACTGGCGCTACAGCGTTTTTTAAGATTGAAGCTGCCGATGTCGCATATTTCTATACTGAAAACCGTGGTACTTTTGCTGTATCTTTTGAAGGGAAAGAGCATGTGCTTGATCTTACTCTTGAAAAATTAGAGGAACAGCTCGACCCAGAACAATTTTTCCGTGCAAACCGCAGCCATATTATTAATAGCGATTCTATACGTAAGTTTGAAAACTATTTCGGGGGAAAACTTATTGTTCGAATGGTTGCTCCATTTCAGGATCCGGTTACAATTAGCCGTCTGAAAGCTCCTGCTTTCAAAGAATGGCTTGATCGATAATTGAACGCAATTTAAAATTGTATAAGGACGGGTGTGAATCGATTTGATTTTGAGGGTTTTATGTCCATAATAAGTTAGCTTAAATACAGCTGCCTGCTTTGCTGTGTCCGAACAGAATTTCTTTTATCAAGAAGGAAGTTTAAGCATTCTCTGTGCTTATTATTTTTTCTTACTTTTCATTTATCCATCGTGTAATCTTGATTGACCAACAGATTATAACTCATTCATAACGCCTTACCCTTAGTAAAGTGACGGGGTGTTCGTAGAAAACTATTACCTATCTCAAAGTACCATGTTTTGTTCCGTACTAAATTGGTCTAATTTTAGTATAAGACGAAGTGTCTTATAGAAACAGCTTTTTTTTCAACATGTTCGAAAAATAAGAAGGCATTTAAGAAGTAAGGTTCTAAAGTGAATCATAAAACATAAAAAAAAGTGCGATGGTATTTAAGAAGAATAGGAAAAAAAATATTGAAAAAGAGCAGTATAAAAACTCTGTTTCTGAACAGATTAATAATGCAAAATCTGAACTTCAAAAGTTAGCTTTATCTGCCCAAGAACAAAGCAAAGATTTTGAAGAAATACTTGCTGCAATTAATGATGTAAACGAACAAATAAAAGAAAAAAAATCCATCTCCAAGGCTCTTCAGGACAAAACCAATCAGCTCAGTAAAAGCTCGGAAGAGCAGACCAACAGATTTTCGTAACTATTCTATAAATGCCTACATTAATTTCAGTTAGGCAGTTCTGCTTATCTATAACACGGCAGAACTCTTAAGTGCCTACTAATATTTTGTACGAATTCGCATCGGATTGCACCGCAATAGAGTAAAACAAACTTTGTATTCTCTTTGCAGTGAAAAAGCTCAGAAAATCTGTAAAAATATTCTGCGTGGCCCTATGTTATTTGTACTTAGAATTGAGTACACAAATCAAACAGAGCCGTACCCATACTTATTTCACAAAAGTAGTATCAACAAGATTATGTAGAAACTTTACTTTCTGCTTTGAGCTGTTTCACGTATTCCGAAGGTGGAACCCCAAATTGCTTAGAAAAACTATGGGTGAAATGAGCTTGCGACTTAAATCCGACCCGAAAAGCTACTTCTTTAATAATATAGCCCTGTTTCATCAATTCAACAGCATGCCTAAAACGTATTGTCCGAATGAATTCTGCTACAGATTGTCCTGTTAAGGCCTTTAGCTTTTCGTATAGCAGGGTTTTACTTATGTTGGCATGTTCACAGAGCGCTTTTGTATTGAAGTTAAAATCGTCCAAATGATCATTGGTGATTTTAATTAATTCTTCAAGCAATTTTTCATCGGCACTTGTATTTGCCAGTTCACTGGCGTCTGAATTTAGCTCTGTTGCGAACTTGCGCCGCAAACGTTGGCGTGTAGAGATGAGGCTTTTGATGCGTGCTTTCAGTAGCGATGCATTGAACGGTTTTGTGATGTAATCATCGGCTCCGGTTTCTATTCCTTCCATTTTGCTCTCTTCAGACGATCGTGCTGTAAGAAGAATAATTGGAATGTGACTTGTTTTTGTGCTTGCTTTCAGTTTGTTACACAGTTCAAATCCATCCATTTGTGGCATCATCACATCACTAACAATAAGATCGGGTTTGTGTTCATTTGCAGACCTTAGTCCTTCTTTGCCATCACATGTGAGTATCACTTTGTACTCATCCTGTAGTTCATAAAAAAGGAACTCTCTTGCATCGGGGTTGTCTTCTACGATGAGCACTGTTGGACTATCGTCGGAGGTAGATGCTGTCTTCAAAGTTTCTTCCGTCTGATGAAGGTTGATGCTTCCAATAACAGGCGCTTCAAGGTACTGATGCTCGATTGGCAGAGTAGAGTTCTTACGCTCTTCACGCGTGAGATGATCCTTTCCTAAAGGAAGTGTTATGGTGAATGTAGTGCCTTCGTTTTGCGTGCTTTCTACTTCTATTGTGCCACGGTGTAGCTCTACAAGTTCTTTTGATAAGGCTAGTCCAATACCAGACCCCTCTTTTCTGTTCTTGTGCGAAGAATCTACCTGGTAGAAGCGGTTGAACACCTTCGGTAGTAGTTTTTCTGGGATTCCATAGCCAGTATCGGATACTATTATTTTCACCTGCCCGCTCATATCACTGCGGACTTCTAGGCAGATACTTCCTCCTTCTGGAGTAAATTTGAATGCATTAGAAAGCAGGTTGTAGACAATCTTATCTATTTTATCTGGGTCGAACCACATGTTCAACTGCTTTATCTGAGTCTTTAACTCAAAATTCATTTGGTTCTGATCTGCCAACTGCACAAACGATTCTGCGATATTCCTTACAAATAGAACAATATCGCCCTCAATAGCTTCTAACTTCAGTGTGCCAGCTTCCAGCTTTCGCAAATCGAGCAGTTCGTTAATCAACCGAAGTAGGCGTCTCGCATTTCTGTGCATTATATTATACTGTGTTAAGCGGAGCGATTCTTCGTTTTCTTCTTTTTCCATGGAAATCAATTTTTCCAATGGAGCTAAAATCAGCGTCAGCGGAGTACGGAATTCATGAGAAACATTGGTAAAAAACCGAAGTTTCATCTCATCGACATTGTGTTCGTTTTCAGCCTTCACCCGTTGTATTTCCAATTCGTTTTTGAGTCTTTCTCTAGAACTGATGTAAT
The DNA here is from genome assembly GCA_965230435.1 of Bacteroidales bacterium. Lineage (GTDB taxonomy): Bacteria > Bacteroidota > Bacteroidia > Bacteroidales > JBDKHP01 > JBDKHP01. The sequence continues at coordinate 526,133 of CBDDLB010000004.1, read as the reverse complement.
AGCGGAACATCCACATCAACAAAAGGAAAATAACTGAATAAAGTGCATAGGCCCACACGGTAAGCCACGGTTCGGGTTTAATCCTGATTTTAAGCACAGTAGCACTCTCAGACCAAACACCATCGCTATTCGATGCTTTTACCTTAAGGGTATAATTTCCTCCACTCAGGTTGGTATAGGTAGCTTTGGGTATTTTGGTGTAAATCCATTCTTCATCAAAACCATCTAGTTTATAGGCATATAGGTTTCTTTCTAAAATTGAGTATGACAAACTTGCAAACTCAACCGTAATCATATCGTCCTTGTGATTCAATACGACGTGATCTATTTCATCCAATGTTTTTGGAATTCGTTTTTCCTCAGGCTTTCCTTTTTCATGAGAGATAGATACGTTCGATACTTTGAAATCGGTGAATACAGTTCTAGGAGGATATGGGTTCTGGGAAATGCTATCGGGGTGGAAAAGGTTCAACCCTTGATTTCCTCCAAACAGCATTTCGCCGGTTCTTAGTTTTTCATATGCGTTAATACTGAAACTACCCCGTTGCAGTCCATCATTTCTATCGTAGTAGTGTACCTTACCATCCTCAATATTGAAGCGGGCGATGTGTTGGTTGATCGATATCCATAGGTTCTCATCGTTGTCATCGGGAAGAATTCCGTAAATGATGTTGGTAGAAAACGAAGGGCGCTGAAAAGGGTAGCGTTTGTATATCTTTTTTTCGGGTTCTATACGATATAGATCATCGCCAAGCGTACCGGCCCAGAACACCCCATTTTTATCCTGATACAGAGTGCTGACCGATTTAACTTTATGATCTATGAAGGTTTCATTCTCCCTGTCGAACTCTTTTAGATAACTTTTCGTTCCTACCCATATTCTATTCTGCCGATCTTCATAAAGGCACCATACTGTATTATTATTGATCTGTTCGGCGTCATTCGAATGATAGCTATAATTGATAAACTGAGCGTCATCAGGGTTCTTCTTTGCAATTTCGCTGGCTTTTAAACGAAAAAGGCCTTTGTTCCAGCTACCTAGCCACAAATCTCCGAACTTATCGTAACACAAAGAATAAATGGCGTGATTTGGCAAACTGTTTGGGTCGTTTCCTTTGGATCGGTCGGCCTTATAACGAAGAATTGTTTTTCTATCGGGTTCTATTCTGATGATTTCACCGTCGCAGCCTATCCAAATTCTGTGTTCTCTATCCTCATAAATCTCTCTGATGAGTGGTATCGTTTGGTCTTTCTTGTCGAACCAACGCGTCATTTTGTTTTTCTTTCTATCCCATAGAGTAAGCCCTTTTCCCAGTGTACCTATCCATATAATTCCTTCATGGTCTTCAAGAATGGAAGAAATGTCGTTGTATGCCAGGCTATTGCTTATGTTTTCGTCGGCTCTGTATAAATGAAATTTATGCTGAAACGGATCTAGTTTATTCACCCCGCTTCCAAAAGTGGCTATCCATAATTGTCCCATCTCGTCGAAATACAGATGCCACAGGTAATCCGAACCAATGGTATGCTCCATATTAGTGGAGTGCTTAAAGTTCTGGAACGTATGTGTCCGAAGGTTCATTTTAGACAGTCCGCCTCCGTAACTGGCTATCCAAAGATTCCCTTTTCCATCGGTTGTCATGTCAATTATGGTATTGCCCGGCGGACAATCGTTTTCTTTATCCTTATATGGAAAATGGGTGAATTTACCGCGCTCGGGTTCAAATCGGTACATAGCATCACTCCATGTTCCGATCCATAAATTGCCTCTGCTATCCTCCTCGATACAGTTAACAATGTCTCCTCCGTTCCCGCCACTAAGTTTCATTATCTCGCGGTAGTTGGTAAACATTCCAGTGTTGCGGTCGAAAAGGGAAAAGCCTCCATCTTCGGTACCGATCCAGAAGCGCTGTTTGCTGTCTACAAGCAGCACATTGACTTTATCGCTGGGAATACTACTTTCGTTTTCTGGAATGTTGCGGTAGGCCGTGAAATGGTCTTCTTCGTAGTTATACTTTATTAACCCGCCACCATAGGTTGCAAGCCACAAAATATTCTCTTGCTTTTCATCTGGATAAATACTACGGATATGGTTAAGGTCTGATGCTTCGGAGCCATTGCGGGCAAAAGTGAATTTTTTGAAGTTGTCAGTAGATCTTTGGTAAAGATGAAGCCCATTTTCTGTTCCGATCCACAATTGGCCTTGTTGATCTTCGCAGATGGTATGTACGCTATTGTGTTGAAGAGTAGTGGAGTCGCTATCGTGTCCAATGTATACTTTGATTGCATTTCCATCGTAACGATTTAATCCAGCGTAAGTTCCGAACCACATATAACCATGGCTATCTTTATATATAGATAGTATATGGGCATGTGAAAGTCCTTGGTCAACAGAAATTTTTTCAAAACGTTTTATACTCTCTTGGGCACATAGTTCAGTTATACAATGAATACATACCACAAACAGCCAAAAAGGTCTTTTTGCCATCATGAATAAGTAAGTAATTGTTCAGGGTCTTGAACAAATATATAAAACCCAATTGATATATCCTTAAATATTTGTCCGCCCCGGTTGTTTATATGTTCATAAACGACAATTCAGACGAATGCGTATATTTTCAGAACAAAGCTATAAGAGTAAAATTATATTGAGACTTATATTCGCACCATATCCTTTTAGGGGATATTAAAAGTGACACGATATATCTATATCGTAATTTTTACCCTAACAATTATTACTAACTCTTAAAAACCTAAAGTATGAAACTGTTTTACTGGAGGACCATTAGTGTCTTTCTGACGCTTCTGATTAGCTGGCAGGCATCTGCACAGTTTGATAAAGGGCCTGGAACAACCACCCTGCTTATCGGACAGACTTGGCAACAGGAATTCCAAGACTATGTATCAGGTATAGGCACTGCTCCGGCGGGATCTTCGCATTATGGCGAGTTGTATACTGGTACAATAAACCAAGGTGATGATGGTAAAAATTTCGATGATTCGTCTCCTTATTTGCAATACATAAACGATAACTACCCAGGTGCTGTTGTACTTATCGCTATTAGTATTAAAGATAACCCAGAAGCTGGCGGTTATGGATCTTTGAATCCAAACAGCTCAAACTACGATCCTAACTGTGTGTACAAAGCGACAAGAGATATCGCTTACACTTCTAAGTGGGATGCTAACATCAAGAAGTTTGGAAAGAAATTCGCTTCTTACCCTAACCTGAAATTCATGGTGCGTTTGGGTTATGAAGTAAGCCTTTTGGCAGTGGGTAATGCTGCTAAAGGAATGAACTTCGGCGATGTTCTGAACATCTACAACGACCAAGGGATAAACATCTATGACATTCCACAAGATGAGTTTTATAACACAGTAAGCAAAGACCACATTGATATAGATGCTTACCACGATGCTTATAACAAAATGGCTCGTCTTATCCGTGCTGAAACTTCTAACGCAAAATTCGTTTACCACCCAGTTCGCGGTTTTGGCGAAGTGAAGCTTCTTTACCCAGGCGATGCTAACGTTGATTATGTTGCTTTCTCTATCTTTAACCACGACATTTCAATGGGTACTGATGAAGACAATCAGGTTATCCGCGAAATAGGTTCGGATGGTTCTCGCCTCGACTCTAACTTGGAGCAAGCTCTAGAATGGTCAACAGCCAAGAAGCCTGTTATTGTTGCAGAAGCTGCATATCAAAATGCACCTAGCGAGTGGAAAAACTACATTAGCTCTCCACACAACAACGCATTCCTTGAGTACCTGGATCGTCTTTTTGCAGTTATTGACAAGTATGACCTTCGCTCACTTGCTTACATTAACTCTGACTGGCAGTCGCACGGATGGCCAAAACAGTGGGCAGACTCTCGCGTTGAACATTTCTCGGATGTGAAACAACACTGGATGTCGAACGTGATCAACAACTCACGCTATGTTCAGTATAATGGCGAAACTCCTCCTCCAGCAGACTTGGCAAAACCAACTAACTTAACAGCAAAGGTTTCTGGAACTTCAGTTACATTAAACTGGAGAGACAATTCAACAACAGAAACTGGTGTTAAAATCCAGCGTAAAAAAGGCAATGGTTCTTTCCGTGTTATTTATACTGGAAGTTCTGCAAACCAGACTTCTTACACAGACACAGGCCTTGAAAAAGGAGCTACATATAAATACAAAGTAGCTGCTTACAACTCAAGCACTACAACCCAATATTCAAACACAGCTACTGCTAAAATAGATGATGGATCTACAGTTGGAGGTTGCAGTCTGGCACTTGGCAAATACACTGTTAACTTTAAAGAACAAGGTAACAATTTAACCGCTTCTGTTACGGTAGCCAACGCATCGGACGTTATCATCGACTATGGTGTTAATGGAGGTGGAAAATCAGGTTATTGGATGACTCAGTCTGGTAATACTTTCACTTATACTATCGCCAACGTTAAAAAAGGAGATGTTGTAGAAGTTGGTCTTCGTGTATTTGTAAATGGAGCTCAGGATATCACTCCATTCAAAACCCATACTGTTGGTAACTGTTCAAAAGTAACTGCTGTTGCTAAAAAAAGTGCGGCTGCCGTTAAAGCTAGTTGTACTGTTGATTTAGATGGATACCAAGTTGTTCTTTCTGAAAACGGATCTAATTTAGATGTAACACTAGACGTTAGCGCTCGCGATGCTCTTATCGACTATAGTATTAATGGTGGTTCTGAGCTAGGATACTGGTTCCAAAAATCAGGTGGCAAATTTGCTTACACTATCCAAAATGTAAACAAAGGTGACAAAATCCACTTCCGCATACGCGTAATTAAAAACGATGGTGCTCAAGACATCACAGGATATAAAGATCATACTGTTGGCAATTGTGGTGGTACTCAACCTCCTGTTGAAGACATTGCAACTCCAACAAATCTTCGTTCTTCTGCAACTACTTCTTCTGTAACCCTAAATTGGGAAGATAAATCTACAGCTGAAAGTGGGCATAAAATTGAGCGTAAAGTTGGTAACGGAAGCTTCTCTCAGTATGCAACTGTTGGTGCTAACGTAACATCGTACACAGACAATAGTGTTACTAAAGGCAATACTTACAGCTACCGTGTTTATGCTTACAACTCAAGCAAAACATCAGACTTTTCTAATGTAGTAAGCGAAACTATCTCAGATGTTGTTGTTCCTCCAAATGGCGAGCAAGGTAAAATCAGAGGTAAATTCACTGCTAAAACTGGCCAGACTATGTTGATCATTGGTCAGGACTTTGGTTCTGTTCAAGGTTATACCCAAAGTGGTAAATTCCCAGAAATTGCAGGTATCACTCAGTATACAAATATCTATGACCTTGCTGGTTTGGAGTCTTCTATAGACTATGGTAGTGGCGAAATGAACCTACAGAAAGCAATGGATACTTATCCAAACTCAGCTCTTTCTATTGGACTTTACATGGTAGAAGATAACGACGGTAAGGGAGAAGATCATCCAAACGGACTTACTGATATTGTTAACGGTCGCTACGACAACCAAATTACAAGGTTAGCCAACTTTGCTAAGAGAAATGCACCTCGTCCAATCTTCCTACGTGTTGGATATGAGTTCGATGGCCCATGGAATCATTACGATCCTGCTAAATACGTAAGAGCGTATAACTATATTGTTGAGAAAATGAATGCTCAAGGCGTAACAAACGTTGCGTACGTATGGCAATCTGCTGCTTGGGGCGAAAGCGATCCTAACGCTATCATGAACTGGTATCCTAAGGCTGAGTATGTAGACTATGTTGGACTTTCGTTCTTCTTTTACGACGAGAACTTCAATGGCCCAATGTTGAACAAACTTCTTCAAATAGCTCGCGATCTTAACAAGCCTATCATGATGGCAGAAGTTTCTTGCCAGTACTACGAACTAGACCAGAATACTTTCCACTGGGTTAACGGTGGTGCTTCTCTACAAGGTGTACACATGTCTTCTGAAGATATCTGGAAACAATACTGGGAAGATCAATTACTTCCGTTCGTGAAAAACAATGATGATGTTGTTCGTTGCGTAGCATATATCAACGCAGATTGGCAGTCGCAGCCACAGTGGAAATTCCCTGACGCTGGTCAAGGCTTCTGGGGCGACACTCGTATTGAAGCAAACAGTTATATCAGCCAAAAATGGAATGCAGAAATCACTTCTGGTTTCTGGTTGAACGGAAGCTCTGATATGTTGAGCAAATTGAACACTAGCTCACCTAGAACTGCTATGAAAAAAGCTGCTGGCGAATGCACAGTCGAATTCCAAGATTTCCCATACACAGCTGAGCTTTCAGAAAGCGGATCTAATGTAGAAGTAACTGTAAATGTTGACGCAAGAGACGTACTTATCGACTTTGGTGTTAACGGTGGTCAAGAACTAGGTTACTGGTTCAACAAATCAGGTAATTCGTTTGTATACACTATCCAAAATGTAAAGGAAAACGATGTTATCAGATTCCGCCTACGAGTAATGAAGCACGATGGTTCTCAAGACATAACAGAATACCAAGAGCACACTGTAGGTAAATGTGGAACAACTCCTCCACCTCCTCCAGGACCTGTAACTGCACCTAAGAATGTATCTGCATCTGTAAGCGGAACAACTATTTCACTAACATGGGATGTTGTAGAAAACGCTGCTGAATACAAAGTTTTCTACGGAACAAGCGCTAATAACCTTAGCCAATCTGTTACTGTTGCTACTAACTCGGCTTCTATTTCTGGTCTTCAGTCAGAAACTACTTACTACATGGCAGCTATCGCTATCAACAGTGCTGGTACTGAAAGCGAAAGATCTGTAACAGTGAGCGCAACTACAGAAGGTACAGTTCCTCCTCCACCTCCAGGAGATAAAATCGAAGGTGTTTTCACTCCTAAAAACGGTAAAACATTATTAGCAATTGGTCAAGACCTTGCTTCTTTGGCAGGCTACCGTAATGGTGGACTACCTGATCCGGGTGCAGTTGTTACTTACTCTTCATTCTACAACAACCGCGGTACAGACTATGGTATCAACTATGGTGCATTAGGAGTAGACAACGGTGGCGGTATTACTGGTGTTGATACAGATTGGGGTGCTGGCCCACTGAACGCAGCTAGCTCTTGCGATGGATGGACAAACTCTGCTCTTATCATGGCACTTTCAATTACAGAACACTGGAACCCAGGTGGTCTTAGCGGTATCGTTAACGGTCAGTACAACGCTAACATCGACAAACTAGCAATGTTCTGCAAGAAATACTCTAGCAAGAAAATCTACTTGCGTATTGGTTACGAATTCGACGGACGTTGGAACAGCCAAGACAAGAGCGAAGGTTCTCCAAGCTCTGGTGGTTATCACAAAACTGGTGAGTACAAAGCTGCATTCCGCCATATCGTAGAAAGAATGCGCGGCCAAGGTGTAACTAACGTTGCTTATGTATGGCAAGGAAGTGCTTCTCTTGTTGATGACGTTGCAGACCGTCAGTGGGGTGGCCAGACAACTAAAGAAAACATCGAAGATTGGTATCCTGGTGATGACGTTGTAGACTGGGTAGGTTTCTCTTGGTTCATCACTCCGGACGAAGCCCGTAACAGATTCGGTCTACCTTCTTACATCCCTAACCAAGATGAATTGGCCGACGATATGGTTGAATTCGGACGCAAACACAACAAACCTGTTATGCTTGCAGAATCTACTCCACAGGGGTACGACCTTGAAATCAGCGAGTACGATGCAACTCCAAGCTATGCCTCACGTGCTGTAACTAGCTTTGTTTACGAAGGAGCTAAAACTCTATTTGAAGAAGGTGAAGCTGTTGCAAAAGAAAGATTCGCTCCTGGAACATGGATCGAAAACATGTCTGGACAAGAAGCTTGGAATCAGTGGTTCGTACCTTTCCTAGATTATATTCACAAGAATTCAGATGCTATCCGTGCTGTTGTTTACATCAACGCTAACTGGAACACTCAAGGTAAATGGGGACACCCTTATCCTGAAGGTTACTGGGGAGATACTCGTATCGAAGCTAACCCTAAAATCAAAGAGTTGTGGAGAAACGAAACAGAGAAAGGTAATTTCTGGTTGTTAAGCAGCCCAAGTATAAACGGTCAGCTTAAAGATGCTCCTGCTAAAAAAGTGTTTAACACAGAAGATACTTTCGGAGCTGTTGAATTGAAAGTATTCCCTAACCCTTCTACTGATAATGTAAGAATCCTAGGTCTTAACAGCGATGAAGTATACAGACTATACGATCATAGCGGAAGACTTGCTATTCAGGGACAGGGTGATAACATTAACGTTTCTAATTTGAACAAAGGTGTTTATTTCTTGAAAGTGCGTCAGCAACAATTCAAGATTGTAAAATACTAACCTGAGCCTTTTTATTAATCTGATGGCAGTATCCTAGCGAGGGTACTGCTTTTTTTATGTTTTTTATAAGTAGCCAGCCATAATTAAGCTAGATTTATTTAGATGCTAAGTATCTGGTCACTTGTACAAAGTAAATCTAAAATGAATAGGTCTGAGACCTTAGTTCATTTGTCTTTGGAGTTAAGTTTGAAACTTGAATAAATTTGTAGTCTTGCATCAGAATATTCACAATTTCCACATTGTCCGGGTCACACTTTCTTCTTCGAATATGGAGTAGTTTTAAAGGTGTAAACTGAAGATTCGTTTTCATAAAAAAATATAATCCGATTCTAAATTCTTTGGGGGAATTTCATCAAGAAGAACAAAAAGTAAAATTGCAATTACAAAATTATTAAATGAATGAACAAATATTGGAGGTTAGAATAATATTGTAATTAATTTATAATTAGAAAGTTGTATTGCTGTTGTGAAGGGTGTTTTTTAGCAAACATTCTCTTTCTGTACTTAAACTTTAATTAGAGTTCATTTAAATATAAGTTTCTCGGGTTGAAGTAGCTAGATTATATGTTTGCCCTGCAAATTATTTAAAGCTAACAAGATGAAAAGTCTCAACTCTTTTAAAATAATCTTAGCAGGATTATTAATTATTTTATTAACCCCAGATTTAAGTGCCCAGAATCAGAAAGAAATTCTGAAATATTGGGCTCCAGAAGTATATCACGATGTAAATTCAAGCAAATCTCCTTGGATTATTGGTAACCGACAGTATTATACTGCAAGGGATATACCTGTTGAAATCGACTTTGATGAAAATGAACCCGATGACACAGACGACAATCCTCTTTATGTAGGTAACAACTGGGACAACAGCCACTTTCAGGTATGGGAACAAGAAAAAATCAATGATAGAATGACGCCAGCATTAAACGCTGCTGCTTATGTTTCTTTTGTTGAAAGCGAGAAATTTTACTTCCTAGGTTACGGTTTTTACCATGCTGGTGACGATTCGAATATTGGAGCGGACAGACATGAGCACGACTGGGAGATGGTAATGTTGGTGATCAAGAAAGATGGATCTAAGTATGGAAGCTTTCAAGGAATGCTTACTCAGCGCCATAGAGAGCATTTAGAATATAAAAAATCAGAAATACCTCACTGGAACGGTTCACATCCAAAAATTTACATCTCAGCAAATGGTACATTCGACCCAACTGAGATTTATGGACACGGACACGGAATCGAAGTATTCACAAATAGAGGTTACCAAGACGATCATGGTAGCGATGCGATCATTCTTCAAGCTGGAGACTATGGCCAAAACGTAACAAATGTTGATATCCCTGGCGACAACAAATTCAACAACGCTAGAAAATACAGCTACAAGCTGGTTTCTATGAACGAACTTTGGGCTTGTAGAGGTAACAATTCTGTGTACAGAAGCTACACTGGCTTCAGAGGAGGATCGAGCGTTAATGATGGTGGCAACACACCTTGGGAGCGTGAATATTTCAAAAACCCTATTGCAGACTTCAAAAACAGAGACAAATTCAATTTCCTAGATGCTGAACTAAACAAAGACAGCTATATTTTTAACCCTTATTTCGGTAACGTTAACGGTCAGAAATTAAACGATAATCCCAATGAAATACTTCCAAAAACAGAAGGTTGGGGCGAAGCTGACCTTGGCAACGGAAAAGGTAAAACGTATTCTCACAGAGAGACATTCGTTATCGATGGTCTGGGAAGCAATTTTGGAGGAAATGCAGATCATGGTTATTTCCTTTACAAAAAAGTGAAAGGCGACTGCGAAATCGTTGCGGCGATAGATCAGCTTCAATCTGTTTATCACTACACTAAAGGCGGTTTGATGATAAGGGAATCGTTGAACAAAAATTCGAAAAACGTATTTGCCCATGTGCTTTCTGATATGACATTCAGAACACAGAAAAGATCGAAAACAAACGGCGGTGTTTCTGTAACCAAAACTGAAAGCCCTAGTACAAACGGTCAGGTTTACGTAAAGATCAAGCGTACAGGCAACAACATCAAAACTTACTATTCATCGAATAAAACTGATTTTATTGAAGTTACATCCGACAATATCGACATGAACGAAACCATCTTCGTAGGTATGGCAGTTTCTTCAAGCAGCAGTTCGGACTATGCTTCATCTATGTTTTACGATGTTTCGATAAAAGGAGAATTAGCACCACTAACATACGCACCTAAAGCAGTTTTTGAAGCTAGTGCAACATCTATAACAAAAGGTAAGCAAGTCGAATTCACCGATCTATCCACTCACAACCCAACGTCGTGGACATGGATTTTCAACGGAGGAACACCATCGCGCAGCACAGAACAAAATCCAACTGTAACTTATGATTCAGAGGGAGTTTACGACGTTAAACTTATTGTTAAAAATACAGATGGTAGCAGCGAGATAGCAAAAAAAGGATTCATAACAGTTTCTGCCAAAGGAGCAGTTGCATGGTTCTACAAAGACTGCAACAAACAAAACTACGCAGGAAGTTTAGGTGTTGGTGAATATACTTTGAACGACCTACGAGAACGTGGAATTTCAAACGACGATATCTCATCAATAACTTTAACTAGCGGTTACAAAGTCACAATCTACGAGCATCATAACTTTACAGGATATTCTACTACAATCACTTCTAACGAGGACTGTCTAGTACACAATAGCAATGGAAGAAACGAAGGTAACTGGAACGATGATCTCTCATCTGTAAAAGTTGAACACTACCTTTCTTCTGGGCATGTTTACAACATAAAATCAGCACATAGCGGCAAATATCTTGAAGTAAAAGATGCTTCGTCTGATAACGGCGCAAACGTTATGCAATGGTACAACACAGGCAACGACAACCAAAAGTGGTTGCTGGAAAAAGTTGACGGTGCTTTCTACCTAAAAGCAAAACACAGTGGCAAATGCCTTGATGTTGCTGGTAACTCTACATCTGATGGCGGAAATATACAACAGTGGGATTGTCACGGAGAAAACAACCAAAAATGGAGAATTATTGATGCAGGCAGCGGACAATATAAACTTGAATCTGTTCACAGTGGAAAAGTTCTTGATGTTGCTGGTAAGTCAAATTCTAATGGCGGGAACATACAACAGTGGAGTTGGTCTGGTGCTAGCAACCAAAAATGGATCTTTACAGATTTTGGTTTAGAAAAGGCTGCTGAGAAAAAGTCGGCCAAAGCTTTTGAATCAGTAACGCAAGATCTGACATTTAAAGTTTATCCTAACCCTGTTACTGATTTCATAACGATTGAAGTTCCATCGGAAGAGACTTCGAAAGTTGCCATGTTCGATTCTCAGGGTAAATTGGTTCAGATTAGAACTTTCAATGCTAGAACTACTATTCAAACTTCTGAAATTTGTGAGCCTGGAGTATACTATATCAAGGTTTCTTTTGGTAAGAAAGTTAACACTCAGAAAATTATTGTGAAATAAGTAAACTGAGAGAATAATTTCGGCTAAGACGCACAAGGCGTTCAATACAGGAGCGTACTAGACGTGAGGATTTGGACGACCGCAGTACAACGAAAATCGAAGTTATTTTTTCAGTTTCACTAAGGCTTTTAAATGAGGCTCTCTTTTGAGATAGTCTCATTTAAAAGCCTCTCCCAAATAAGTGACTTGGTTCTGGTTTGCAGGCGTTATAACTGTAATCCGTTTGGACAATTTTCCTGCATAAGTTACAAAGGTAGTGCTCTACGCCAATCTTCAACAAAATTTCACATCGATATTATTCAAAGCATTGAGCATATTAATGACATTATTCTTGTTTTTACCTTTCTTTTTAAGAATATAGAAATTTTCCCAATTGCATGTTAAGAAGATGGATAAATATAGCCAATACTTTTAATCCTGCTGATAAACAGCAGTATGTAAGTTCTGATAAATAGTGTCAAGTGTTTATTAAAGTAGAATTATGGTAAAATTGTAATAAACATTACAAAAAAGATCAGTGCCAACGTATAGATCAGATAAAACTTAGGACTTCTTCTCATTTTTTTCTGGAAGTAGTTTTCAGAAAGTTCTGTCTTTGTAAGCAGCTGAAGATTGAAAATGAGCAAGTAAATACTGATCCCAAAATACGGAACCAGAAGAAGGGTTTCATAGGCAACATTTTCCATTCCTGCCCAAGTTGCCTGCGAAGCTAGCAAAACAACGAACATAATAGTAAATCCAGCCTTTAAGGCTCCATACCTAAGTTTTACTATAGAATCGCTCTCTATTTCTTCTTTCGAATAAGCAATGGTCAATAGTCCTGTGAGTATAACAAAATGGGAATATGGAAAACTGAACCACTCAAGTTGGTCAGCAAGGATAATCATAGCGCCAATTAACGATATAGTAAAACCTATAAGTTTACCTGTGTTACCATAAAAGGGGATGGGGTCGACTGGTTGATTCATAATCTAAAGTTCAGTTAGAAAATACATAGTTCTATGTAGGGGACATTTTTTTTGATTGTTGATATCGTGTTTTTACTACCGTATAAAATAGTCAATAACAATTAAGCTGTCTTTAAAACACAAGGGTAAAGCATTTATTGTTAATACTATAAAAAATGAATATCATATAGTATATTTGTTGGATGTACGTGATTTTTTTATTGGTTTGGATTTGTTGTTGATGCAATTTATGATGGTGTTATATTATTGAGTCTTATTTTTAAGACTTCAATTGGTCTGTTAAATGTTTGTATAGTGAAATAAAGGCTGGTATCAGTGTCTTTACTTCCTGTTAATTGGTATAGTATGTTGAAAACCCAAAAGACAAAATATAAAAAAATAGTTACTTACCCTAATAATATCAATTTCAGGTAGAAGTTTGTAGTGCAAGTGAAATTGCTATGTGAGGTTATAAATGTTTGTTTTTTATTTAGTTAGAGTAATTTTAGAGCTTTTCCTTTTTAGTAGCATAGTTGAAAAACTTTATCTTTTATAGGAAAACCTTTGGTTTCCAATTCTTAATATTTTTGGTGCATGTACCTTAGTGTTCAACAATCTTTATTTTGAATTGAAGTGTTTGTTGTAAAATGAGGCAGAATGTATTCTTAAGCATTTATTGAATGGGGCTCTTGCTTGAATAGGTTCGTGCCCTTAGAATAATCTTATTTGGATTTATTCTAAACAATGCGTAGCTTTGCTCAAGATTGTGGAAAGATTTTCGTTGGCTTGCAACCACTTTAAATGCTAAGTCATCACCAGTAGTTATACCGCCAACTATTTCTCCACACTTATTTTTTGCAGTATAGAGGTTTAGGTAATTGGATTCGTTCGCGAATCGGTTTTCCCTTATTGCAATTTCGTTTACTAACATCTTAAAAAATAAGATACATGGCTTATTTGTTTACATCGGAATCTGTTTCCGAAGGACACCCAGACAAAGTTGCAGATCAAATTTCAGATGCATTACTAGATTCATTTCTAAGCCGCGACCCAGAGTCGAAGGTGGCTTGTGAAACTTTAGTAACTACTGGTTTAACAGTACTGAGCGGCGAGGTACGTACGCAAGGTTACATAGATGTACAACAAGTTGCCCGTGACGTAATTAACCGTATTGGTTATACTAAAGGAGAGTATAAGTTCGACGGTGATTCGTGTGGGGTAATTTCTGCAATTCACGAACAATCACAAGATATTAATCAAGGGGTTGTACGCGATACGGAAGAAGAACAAGGAGCAGGTGACCAAGGAATGATGTTTGGTTATGCTACAAGCCAGACAGATAACTATATGCCTGTTGCTTTGGAAATTGCACACTTGATTTTGAAAGAGTTGGCAGCAGTCCGTCGCGAGGGTAAGAAAATGAAATACCTACGTCCTGATTCGAAGTCGCAGGTGACAATGGAATTTACCGATCGTAACAAGCCTGTACGTATCGACACTATTGTAGTTTCTACGCAACACGATGATTTTGTTTTGCCGGAAAATGATTCTGATGAGGCTTCAAAAGCTGCTGAGCAGAAAATGTTGGATACAATTCATAGCGATATCGAGAAAGTATTGATTCCACGTGTTAAAAAAGCCCTTCCACAGCGTCTTAAGAAATTGTTCAAAAACGATTACCGTTTGTTGGTGAACCCTACAGGTAAGTTTGTAATTGGTGGACCACATGGCGATACTGGACTTACAGGTCGTAAGATTATCGTAGATACATACGGTGGTCGCGGTGCGCACGGTGGTGGAGCTTTTTCAGGAAAAGATTCGTCTAAGGTAGACCGTTCGGCTGCTTATGCAACGCGTCACATTGCTAAGAACCTTGTTGCTGCTGGTGTTGCTGATGAGGCATTGGTTCAGGTGGCTTATGCGATTGGTGTTGCTGACCCAGTTGGACTTTATGTTTCTACAAATGGAACAGCAAAAGTAAAAGGAGAAGACGGCAAAAAGCTTACTGATGGTGAAATTGCTGCCCGTGTAGGTAAATTGTTCGATATGCGTCCTGCTGCTATTGTTAAGCGTTTTGGTTTGAAAAATCCAATCTTCTCACCAACTGCAGCTTACGGACACTTTGGCCGCGAACCTTATGTTGCTCCTGTTAAATTGAACATCAATAACGGACATTCAGAAATCCGCGAAGTAGAATTCTTCAGCTGGGAAAAACTTGATTATGTTGATGCTATCAAGGCTGAATTTGGATTGTAAATTTCTATAAATTGTAGAGACGCGATTAATCGCGCCTCTACAATAAACATCAATCACATAGCGACTTGCTTAGAACTTAATCGTATAGATAATATTAGGCGTAAGAGCCAATTGTTTCATATCAATAATTCTCTCTTGCCCTTCGCTATAATATTGACCTACTGATACAGCATTGTTAGTAACATTCTGAATATCCAACTTGATTTCGTGGGTTGTTCTCTTACGGTTCGAGCGATAGGTGATGCCTAAGTTTAGGTAGAAAAAATCATCAGCTTTTTCAGAGAAGATTTTATCATCGAAATAGACAGTTTCTCCAGCAGCTTTCGATCCTTCTAAATCAATTACAGAAGACATATTTCCTCCCAGTAAGCTTGCTTTTAGGTTTATTGCAAGAGTCTTGTTTTTCTTTCTGGTTGGTAGTTGAAACTCTTTCCCAAGAACCAAGTTTCCTGCGTATTGTGCATTGAACCTTGTGTCGCGTTCGATGCCGTCCTTTGCCGTGTATTTCGAATCGAATAACGAACCTGTCATCAGGTAATAGAAATTGTTGTTGAAGAAACGTTCCAAAGTCAGTTCAATACCATAGTTTCTGCCTTTTCCTCCATTGGTTAAGGGCTTGTTGATAAAACCAGCAGATTCGTTCAGGATTGAGTATGAGCTTCCTGGGAGGTTTTCAACAGGCACGTCGTATAGGTGTTGATAATACAGTTCTGTTTTGAAGAACAGGTTCTCTGTAAATTGATGACCAAAACCAACAACGGCATGTGCGGCCTTCGATAGTTCCAAGTTTTTATTTGTGTTCTGCACACCGCTATTTCTTCCGTTTGCCATGTATACAGATATTGGTTCTACTTTGCTGTGTAGGCCTGCTCCAAGTGAAATGTATTGTTTTGGGTTCATTTGCCATTTTAGTCCGATGCGCGGATCGACAGAGAAATTATTGTTCAACATCAGTTGAGTGTAATGCACGCCACTTACCATTGTAAGGTCTTTCAGGATTCTGTATTTCCAAGTTGCATAAGCCTGAATCATAGATGTGTTACCTTCATCATTAAAAACATACGATAGCTGAGTGTGTTTAATATCGTTTCTGTCCACATCCATGTTGTAGTCCATCAGGCTGTAGATTACTCCTGTTTTTACGGTGTTTCTGTTGTTAATTTTAGCATTGAACAAAGTAGAAAGTCGGTAGGTGCTGTTGGTAAATTTAGAATTCAGGCTTGTGTAGAACGAGTTTGTTTCATCATCGATCGATAACGATTTTATTCCACTGTTTGAGCCGGAATAAGAGGCGTAAGACTGAATGTAAACATTGTCATTCATGATATAGTTATGCTTAAGGCCTACGAAAGCCAAACCTGCATTTACGTCGTTTTTCTGAAAGATTTCTTCGGTGTCTTCTACGGTTTCGTCCTGAAAAATAGAACTATTGCCCCACAAGCCAACCAGAGAGAAGTAGCCGTGTTTTTTTGTTGGAAGGTTGATTTTCATAGAAGCATCCTGATATTTAGGAATTCCTCCGAAATCTACAATTCCAGCTTTATCCAGCAATTCCAAGGTAGAATAGCGATAGTTGAACAAATATGAGCCGTTGTAGTCCTTGCTAAAAGGCCCTTCCAAAGTGATATCTGTTCCCAATACTCCTAGAGAGAAAGTTTGTTCGTGCTTTTCGTTATTCCCAGTTCTGAACCTTGTATCGAAAACGCCTGAAAGTGCGTTGCCGTATTCTGGGGCAAAAGCTCCAGAGAAGAAGTCGCAGTTGGATAGCATATTTGCGTTTAGTGCATTTACGGGGCCGCTCGAAGAACCTTCGTTCGAGAAGTGGTTAGGGTTTGGAATTTCCATTCCTTCCAATCGCCAAAGAATACCGCGAGGAGAATTTCCTCTTACAACAATGTCGTTGTTGCCAGCACCATCGCCCATTACTCCGGCAAAAGCGGATACCATACGTGCTGGATCGTTCAAAGAACCTGCGTATCTGCCAGTTTCTTCTGTGGTGACTGTTTTTGCACTTACGGAGGCCATTTTGTTGATAACTTCATCTTTTCGTTCGTTTCCTTTTGCAGTTACGGTTACGGTAGCTAAAGTTTCGAAAGTTTCTGTTAGTTTTACGTTTACGAAAGCTTCTTTACCCGATTCTACAATAATGTTCGGTAGAAGTTGCTTCTCGTAACCTAAGGCCGAAATGGCAATGTTCACACGTCCGATAGGAACATTCTTTATTGTAAAATATCCATCAATGTCGGCACTTGCGCCCAATATCGGGTTCGATCCTTGTATCACAGCGGTTGCTCCTATGACAGGAATTTTTGAGTCGTTGTCGATAATTCTTCCCCGCACAGTTTGTGTAAGTTGTTCTTGTGCGAAAAGCGATACGTTGAAGATTATTAATGTCAGTAAAAGATTAATTCTAAGCTGATTCATTTTGATCTTTTTTAGTGATTACATTTTCAAGACAATTCAGCTGAAATGATCCCCTAATGAAAAATGAAAAAAGTTTTGGGGTTGAGTGTAATTGTTTGCTTTTCAGTATGTAGTTTAGTTTGGAGATTAGCGTTTTCTTTATGAAATCTTATATCTCTACAAATAGGTCAGTAAAATCAAAATCTATATCCAACAGCAAAGCAACCTCCTAAGTTGAGTTCAGTTCGATTATCTGTTGTTGAATAAAAAGGAGATATCAGAGAGGAAAAGTTTGATTTGGTATCGTCTTCGCTGAAGATATTAACGTTGAAAGATGGACCAAGAGTAAAATAGATTCGTTCTTTAGGTTGAAAGTTTAGCGTTACATCAAGACGGTTATTCGTATTTTCATTTAGCTTTTGTATTTTTTCTGAGAAGATAGAGGTTGTTGCATCGAAACTAACAGAGAGCTTTTGGCTAAGAGAAATATTTGTGCCGAAGCCTAAACCGACAGCATAAACTTGAGTTTCCGTTGGTTGAAAACTAACTTTGTAGATGTTGTAAAAATGTTGGCTTCCCATTTTGAATGTCAGATTGGAGAAGAACATTTCATTGGCACTCACTTCAAGTGTGCGATATCCTTTTTTTATATAATTGAACAGGCCGATAGCGACGCCGTCAGCTTCATCGGCCACGTTTACAATACTTATCTGTACGCCTTTGTTGACTTTTGTTTTGTTGTAGAAGCCTGTGATTTGAACTCCCCTGAGCGTGTCGGCTAAGTTCGTGAAGCCTGAAACCTGAATACCATTCAGGTTGCTTTTGTTCCAATTGAAAAGGCCTGTAATTTGTGCTCCGTGCGAGTTTTCTGAAACGATATTAGCAATGCCCGAGATCTGAACTCCAGAGAAGCTTTTTTGATTATTCAGTAATCCACCGATTTGTAAACCAGTGGTTTTCGTTGCTAGAATGTTCGCTATTCCAGCAACTTGAACACCGGAAACGTTCTCTCTGTTTATATTCATTGTTCCTGCAATCTGTAAACCACGAATTTCTTTTTTAGTAATATTTGCTAAGCCGCCAATCTGGATGCCAGTAACTGTGTCGGTAACACTGTTCAATAATCCAGAAATTTGTGCTCCTGAAATTTTTCCCGACACTAGGCTTGCTAGACCAGAAATCTGCGCTCCAATTACGCGCCCACCGTTTTTATTTAGGAGTCCTGCGATTTGTGCGCCTGTGACGTTTTCGGTTACAATATTTGCTAAACCTGCGATTTGTGTTCCTGTTGCATTTTGATTGAGAATATTTACTAAACCTCCAATTTCAACACCGTTTAAATTTCCATTGTAACCACCCAGCACGTTCAGTGAGAGACTGTTGGAAACCACACCGCTCGACATCCAGTTTGTACCCACCTTCGGAAGAAACGAAACCTGCGAAACGCGATTTTCATAAACATTCCTCAAGTTTTCTGAGGTGATAAGGGCTTCCATTGGAACAATGCCATAAAGAAAATCAGATCGTTGTTGAACAGTAACAAAGCTTGTTTCTTTTTTTTCGAGCTTGGTTATTTTCTCAGGTATGGGCATTAGGCGGATTTTAACATCCTGACGCGAGGTGTTCATGTAAACAATGGTGTCCTTATAGCCTTTTTTAGAAATAACATAGGTTTTTCTTCCGCCAACGGAAACTGCACTTATCTTGAAACGCCCCAAATTGTCCGACATTACGGTTGCCCTTGTATAAGCATCGTAAATACTGGCTTTTTCAATTGGAGTATTGGTTCTCGCGTGAATAATGAAGCCTGAGAAACTTAAGGTACGCTGCTCTGCCCGCTTTTTCTTTTGCTGCTTCTCCAATGTCCGTTCGTTTTCTACCAGAATAATATGGTTGCCAATTCTTTTGGAGGTAAGCCGATTGGCTGATAGATCTGCAATGACGTGCTTAACAGCTTTGTTTTTGCAACGATAGCTCACAATACTGTCCTGATCGATCAAGCGCGAGTTGAACGAAAACCGTAACTGCGTCTGTTGCTGAATAGAAGTTAAAAGTTCCCGAATAGACTTTTGGCTTACGCTTAGGTTTACCTTTTTCAGGGAACTATTTTGGGCAGATGCGAAGTTGAAAATAAAGAGAACGAACAGAAAGCTAAGGGTTCTCACATGCTTTACCATTGAGGGTGTAGGTTTTGTTATTGGTTTGTAGTTCGAGGTTGAAAGTGCTTGCAATTACAGTTAAAACTTCTTGGATATCGCTGTTTTCGAAATTCACGGTTACTTGACAATTGCCAAGTTCGGGGGTGGCCAGAATAATTTTTACATCGTAAACACTTTCCAAAATCTTTATGACATCGTTCAGACGCGTACCGTCAAAGGAAAGTTTCTTGTTGATCCAGTAGGTGTCTAGCTGATTCTGGTTTTTATCGGCGCTTTTAGTGATTTTTCGGCTGATTTTATTGTAGATAACTTTTTCCCCAACCGTTAAGCGGATATGCTGATAGTCTTTTTCGGTATTTCCTGAAAGATAAGAAAAACGCACAATTCCAGATTTTACAAAAACTGTCACTAAACTATCCGCAGGAACGGCACTGATATTAAAAGATGTTCCCAACACCTCAACCCGACTGCTGGGTGTGTGAACAATGAACTCCTTGGCAGGATCTTTTTTTACGCTGAAAAATGCTTCTCCTTCTAACTTCAATTCCCGTTTCTTCGAATTAAAATCGGACTGATAGCTGATTTGCGCATTTTTGTTCAGT
The DNA here is from genome assembly GCA_965230435.1 of Bacteroidales bacterium. GTDB lineage: Bacteria > Bacteroidota > Bacteroidia > Bacteroidales > JBDKHP01 > JBDKHP01. The sequence goes on along the minus strand of CBDDLB010000004.1, from coordinate 505,918 downwards.
CTTATTGTCGATCCGTCGGAGAGTGTGTCTGGAAGCAAATTGTTGTTGGCATAAATAACAGTTGTTGTTGGCGAAGTATACAAGAAGTAAGCTCCTAAAGCTATTAAGAGAATGATGGAGGCTGCAATGCTCATCCAGTTTTTTAGAAAAATATTTTGGTGACTAATCTGCTCGGAAACATTAGCCCAAGCGGCATCTGAGTCAAAATTGATATCAACACTTTCGGAAGCTGTCCATATTTGTTCTACTTGTTCATATTTTTTTCGGTTTTCTTCCGAGGCCGCAATCCATTGCTCAATTTCTTTTTGCGTATCGAGTTCCAGCTCACCAAGTAAATATGCAATTAATAAATCGTCTATATTTTTATCGTCAATTCCCATTTTCTTATTTGTAAATCAAGTCCCCAACTTTAAACTGATTTTGATGCACAGCTCTTTGATTTTAAGACAACTCAAAGGAGTTTATCCCCCAATTCTTCCATAAGAAAAATCACAAGAGGAAGGTGTAGGTAGTCTTTTAGTTCTTCTTTTAAGAATTTAATTGTAAGTCCCATGTGATTTTCTACAGTTTTGGGCGAAATATTCAGCTTTTGGGCTATTTCTTTATATTGCAATCCCTCGAACCTACTCAGTACAAACACCCTTTTCCGTTGCAACGGTAATTTATCAATTGCAGTGTTGATCTTGGCTTTTAGTTCACTTGCTTCAATTTCGGCCTCAAGATTATTCCCTTCATCGAGCAGTCTTTTATTGTCCTGTTTGTAGCTTTCTCTTATTTCGATGTGCTTTTTCTGATTCAAGCAGGAGTTCCGGACACTTGAATACAGATACGATTTCAAAGAACTTGTTATGTTAACTTTTTCTTTATCCTTCCATAACTTCACAAAGGTGCTTTGTACCACCTCTTCGGCATCATCGGCATCGTTTAGAAAAGTGTAAGCAAAACGGCACAGCGCACTGTAGTTTTCCTTAAAAAACACTTCGTATGCTTTCTTGTTCGTTAAAGTATTGTTGTGTAGTGGGTTGTTCATTTTTGGGTGTGCTGCTTAAGCTTATGATTGTGGGAAGTAGTTCTACCGTTGTTTTTACCCGCAACTTGGGAGACTAATATAATAAAGGTTTGCTTAAGATTGTGTATTTTCGATATTAAGCACATGGTGCTATTTATATGGCAGGCATTGTTCTGTTTTTTAGCATTATGGCAAATCTAAAAGTGATGACAATAATTAACACACCTACTTATAACTTTAGAATGCCAAAATATCAGCAATAATGATAATAAGACAAAACGACAAAGTAAAACTCAACAAGAAGCAAAGCTTTATTATAGCTCTATTGTTACTTTTATTTGTTACTACCAATGCTTTTGCTCAACAAACTATAGTAGGCGAAAGCGAAGAAAAGACATTTCTTTTATTGCCAGAAAGCAAAGAAAGTGTAAAGACAGAAAAAGTAAGCCCCCATATTGCAATACTTGATTACGATCCGCAGGCGACTTATCCTAAACGTATTCAATTGCGTATGCGGGCGTACGATATGAGCGGAATTTTTAAGGTTTTTGTACAAGGGGAAGAGGTAACAAATGCTGGGAATTATTTTTATACTAAAGAACTAGTGTTGAAAGGTGGAGCAAACGTTGTTAAAGTACGGGCAATTGACAAGCACGGTAATGTTAGCGAAAAGAAAATAACTTTCAACTGCGATATGGAGATGTCTGCAAATAGAGGATGCCATGACTACTTGCTTGTTTTTGTAACAAATAAATTCAAGGACAGTTACAAATCGCTTGATAAATCGAAAGAGCAGGCACTGGGCATTGCCCGCGTTTTGGAGAATGAATATAAATTCAAGGCCAAAGTAGTTGAAAATCCTTCGTTAGATACAATTAGGGCAACTCTAGAAGATTATTATCAAAAGTTTGCGAATAAGACAATGGAATCTTATGGACAATTGCTTGTTTTGATGACTAGTCATGTGGAATTTGTGGATGAGAATAGTTTTTTTCTGGTGACTAATGGTACAAAAAAAAGTGACATTTCTGGAAGTGCTCTTCCTTTTATCGATCTTCGGGAAGCAATTAATTCGATGCCCGTAAGGCAGGGGCTGTTGTTGCTAGATGCTTATCATAGTCCCCAGCAAATTAAAGGCTTGCCTTTTGGCAGTAAGAATAACGCGAATTCGAAAGGAGAGCCTATTTTGAATAAATTAGAAATGAACATAAGTAGCCGCACGCGGTTAAGATACCGAAGGTTTATAACTTCCTATGTTTCTAATGAATATAGTTCAACTTCTTCATGGACATTGGACAAATTGTATAATGCTCTTACTGCCAATGACAAAGTTGTTTTAAAGTTGCAGGATATTTGGGAAAAATATTTGGTAATGGAAGAAAATGCTAAAACGAATAACCTTTCTTTCACAAGAAGTCGAAAAGATGTTTCGTTTATATTTGTGCGTAAACGAAAATAATGATTCGGAAAAATGCAGAAAACTAATCCAATTATCCTCCTTCTCTTTCTTTTCAGCCATCAGCTCTGGGCACAAAGAGTAGAAAATGTAATGTTCAAACTTACGGATGACGCGACCAAGGTAGAAATCTCATATTTCCTTACCGATCCCAATACCAATGTATTATATAGTGTGCTAATTTACTGTGACGACCGAAACACTGGCAAGAAAATCGGACCATTGCAAAGCCTAACAGGAACTAATGCGTTTGGAGAAAAAGTGACACCTTCAATAGAGAAGAAGACCGTTGTTTGGAATGTGAAGCGCGACCTTCCAGGTAAAGGATTGCCGAGTAAAGTAAAATTCCGCGTAGAGGCAACACCACAGCACACGGCAAAACCAGACAAAAAAATCAAGGAAAATTACACCGAAACTGTAGCCGGCATCAGTTTCAAAATGATTTATGTAGAAGGTGGCGAATTCATGATGGGAAGAAAAAAAGGAATGCATGACGAAAAGCCATTGCATGAAGTAACCTTGAGCAGTTATCATATCAGTGAAAGTGAGGTGACACACGCGCAGTTCATTACTTTTTTAAATGATATTGATTGTACAGAAAGAGGGTTTTTCCAAGGCAAAAGACTGATACATATAGGTGCAGACCGCTGCGCTGTAAAGCACAACGGGCAAAGCTTTTTCTTTAAACCCACAGATAGAATGCAGGATATCACTTGTCCGGTAACTTGGGTAAGTTGGTACGGAGCAAAAGCTTATTGCGAATGGCTGAGCCAAAAAACAAAACACAACTATTTCTTGCCCACAGAAGCACAATGGGAGTATGCGGCTAGGGGAGGAGCAAAAACAAGTTCGCTACCTATAGCACAACAACAGAAATATTCAGGAAGCAACAAGCTGGAAGAGGTGGCATGGTATGGAAACAATTCCAATAAACAAATTCACCCTGTAAAACAGAAAAAGCCTAACCAGTTAGGAATTTACGATATGAGTGGAAATGTGTGGGAGTGGTGCGAAGATTTATATCATAAGCGCTATTATGAACAAAGCAAAGGTGCTACCGATCCTGTTAATCGTTACAAAGGTCTTTTCAGGGTGAATAGGGGATGTTCTTGGGGAGCAGCACCCAATCTTTGTTATGTTCGTAATCGCGATTGGAACAAAGCCAAAGTGATGACTAGCTTCATTGGTTTTCGGGTTGTTCGCTAAAAGTAGGAAAACTGCATCACCAATCAATGCTCAGAAGGAACGTAAACCTTTCTAAGGTTCAAAACCTTAGAAAGGTTATTCTGCTATTTGTATAGTCTGCCTGTTGTTAGTAAAACATTCTGACCAATGACTAATTCTACTCCAAATAAACAGTTCGGGATTTAGGATACTTAACACTATACCGCAAAGTCTTTTTCACAGTCTGGTTTGGCTGAATTTTCAATATCCACTTAAGCTTTTTTGTTTTTGAATCAACAATAGCACCCGAATGATCCAGTTCCTCAACTTCAATCTCCTTGTATGCAGGAACAGGATAATGATCTTCCAATATCAGCTTAATCTCCTGTTTCTTATTATTACGCACAGTAAACTCGAAGCCCTGTTCTACATGGCGTTTTGTTCCGAATAGCTTTCTCGAACTCAGGTCTTTCAGTTTAGTACGCGAGATACTGATGTTTTTGTCCCTACCGATGCTAATCTGCATAGTATCTTTTGTAAGATCGGTTTTCAGGAACGATGTCCCCATGTATGTTCCCTCGTAATAAATATTGATATTACCATCCAGTAGATTGTAATTCGCCCAGCTAGGAATATGCGCAACAAGGAAAGCATCTTTTTCCAATTTCGGAACAGCAGCATACTGATAGAATGCGGATATCTCTTCCATTTTAATATCGACAGAGAAAGCATCATCGCCCGATTTTATGGCGTAGCGTGTTTTAATGTCGTATTGTAAAGTAGTTTGGTTTTGAACTTGTTGAACAGCAACGTAATTTTTATTTCTTTTAGGTGCAGAATAGGAGGCTCTAGCAGTAGCTTTTGCCATTTTTTTTCTACTTTCTCTTCTTTTGCCTTTGTTCCTTATCCTTTCTTTTTTCTCAGTTCCATAAGCTGTAACTATAATTTCATCTAGCATATCGGTCGAGGCATTCAATGTAACGTCTAAGCGTGGAGAATAAACGGTCTGCCTTTGTTCCTCAAAACCTACAAAACTGAAACTTAACACCGATCCCCGTTTTACTTCCAGTTCATATCGTCCGTCCAAATCGGTAACTGTTCCGTTGCTTGTTCCTTCTTCTATAATCGTTGTGCCAGGTAGAGGTTCACCATTGTTATCTCTAACATAGCCACTTGCAAGTATTTTATTGGAACTTTGCTTTTTTTGGAACACAGGTTCGCTACGGCGGAATTTAGGACGGGCATAATCCATTCGCCAAGCAAGAAGTTCAGGTTTCTGGTTGCTTATGGTAGGAGTCCCGTTCGATAGCGATATTTTTACATCTTTCCAGTCGATTCCCGTTTCCTGAAACACCATAGCCTTGTATGTCATATCAAGTGGGCGGGTAATGTCTTTTAGCCTAAGGTCGTATGCAGGTTGCCAGTTTGCTTTGTCTACAAGATAACTCAGTTCGAAATCTACCCAAGCGGCACTTTTCATGTCCACTTTTACTTTCACTCTTCCAAACCGATGCTCAACTTTACCTTTCTTTTTAATTAGCTGTTTGGACAATTCCATTATCTGATCCTGTATTTTCGAAGTTTCTATGCGTATTTGCTTGCGCTTGTCGAGCAGTTCCTGTAAGCGAGTACGCATAAAATCAGCAGTGGCAGCTAGGTTATTAGCCTCAACACCTTTTTCATCGCCTCGGATGTTTTTGTTTACTATCAGCAGATCGTATTCATCTTGATAATTTTTTCGTTGAGCTTTCAGGTAATCAACCTCGTACTGAAGTTCTTGTTGGCGTTCTTTAAGTTGCTTTATTTCAGCTTCTACTTTCTTGTCTTTTTTTGCTTTTACTTCGTAGGTAATCCCCAAGATGGTCAGCTCTCTATTGTTTTTCAACTGTACTGAGTTTTCTTGGGCATGTACAGAAAGGGAATCGAAATAAAAAAGATTGATCCCTTTGTTCAGATGTACACGCGCAGTCCTAGTAATCTGAGCACCATCGTAAAACACCAGAACACGGTCTATCTTCGAACTTACTGTTTTTTCTTTTTTCGGACCAAACCCAAAGAGAATGGGCAGGACGAAAATGGTGAGAAGGATTTTTTTAGTAATCATATCGGATAGAATAAAAGTTTGTGAAATATTACGTTAATCGAAATTTAACAAAAGCTGCACAATAAGCGTTTTTACTTTCAAATTGTAATTGTTTGACTATACATGACATTAAAAACTAACATTTTGAAAGCCGATTCAATTACAAATTGCCAAATGAGGTTTCACCGACTTTAGTTTGCAATTCACCGCACAAAATTGACACTTCACAAGAAATACATTCATCAACTTAAGATCATGGCGTATGTTTGTATCGTCATCAGGAAACAAACTGAAGACAGCCATCAAACCAAAAGTAAAAACCTTGCAGCTAACCACTGCACAAACTTTGAAAACAATGAAAAAGTTAGTCATATTATTCGCCGTTATCGGTTTAGCATTAAATGTAGCAGTTGCAGAAAACGTAAAACCTGCGGCTAAAGCAAAAGTAACAGTTGAACATAACGGGTACAATTTCGTAGATGTAACTGTTAAAAAAGAAACTGAAGGTACTGTACTTGTAAAGATTTACGATAACGATTTTGCTTTGATCCACACAGAAAACTGGAAAAATGCAAATGCAAAACGTTTCGATATCTCTAAGCTTACAGCTGGTCATTACATTTTAAAAGTTGTAGCAGACGGCGAGACTGTGTATTCAGAAGCGATAGAGAAAGTAAAATAAAACCGACCATAACTTGATGTTCATGCAATGTTGCTATAGCAGTGCATCAAGACGATTATAGTTTCCGATTTGAGATTAATTTAGGGTTATTTAAAAATAGTGTTTCAGAAATCAGGTTAGTAAATAGTGAATACTGATTGTTTAGGGTAGCAGCTCAAGCGTGAGCTGCTTTTTTTATTTATTGAAGGGGGTATCTGTTTTTAAAAGCGTAGTCATCCCTTCAGTATTTCAAAAGCCCTAGTAAAAAAGAAGCCGTCCCACCACAGGACGGCATCAACCTCAAAACCAAAAGCTAAAACTATATGAGACTCTTTGCCAGAGGCAAAGAATAGTATAGCCTACTCTATAACTTTGAACTCGCGGCCAATTTTGATGAATGCATCAACAGCTTTGTCCAAATGCTCTTTTGTATGAGCAGCCGACAACTGGATGCGTATTCTGGCCTGTCCTTTGCCCACCACTGGATAATAGAATCCAGTAACATAAATTCCTTCATCTAGAAGACGGGTTGCAAAATCCTGCGAAAGCTTTGCATCGTAAAGCATTAATGCCACAATAGCAGAGTCAGAAGGCTTAAGGTCGAAACCAGCCTTGGATAACTTTGCTTTGAAGTACTCTGCATTATCGATCACTTTGTCGCGTAGTTCAGTGCTGTCCGAAAGCATATCGAAAACTTCGTTTGCAGCACCAACAATTGCAGGAGACAATGAGTTCGAAAACAAATATGGACGCGAACGCTGACGCAACATGTCTACAATCTCTTTCTTGGCAGCAGTAAAACCACCCATGGCGCCACCAAGAGCTTTTCCGAGAGTACCTGTTATGATATCGATGCGGTCCATTACATTGTGATACTCGTGCGTACCACGTCCGGTTTTGCCAATGAAGCCAGATGCGTGACTTTCATCGATCATTACCAATGCATTATATTTATCTGCAAAATCGCATATTTGATTCAGTTTAGCAATATCTCCGTCCATAGAAAAAACACCATCGGTAACGATAATGCGGAAACGCTGTGCTTGAGAAAGCTTCAGCTGCTCTTCCAAATTCTCCATATCGGCATGTTTATAGCGATAGCGAACGGCTTTGCACAGTCGCACTCCGTCTATAATAGAGGCATGGTTAAGTTCATCTGAGATAATCGCATCTTCTTTTGTGAATAAAGGTTCGAACACTCCACCATTTGCGTCGAAAGCCGCTGCGTAGAGTATAGAATCTTCCATGCCAAAGAATTTAGCAATTTTGGCCTCCAATTCTTTGTGGATATCCTGTGTGCCACAAATAAAGCGTACGGAAGACATGCCATAACCGTGCGAATCGAGAGCTTTTTTTGCTCCTTCTATCACTCTTGGATGAGAAGAAAGCCCTAGATAGTTGTTTGCACAAAAATTGAGTACTTCTGAGCCATCCTGAAGCTTTATCACAGCATCTTGTGGGCTAGAAATAATGCGTTCTTTTTTGTAAAGACCTGCATCTTCAATCGATTGCAGTTCTTGTTGTAAGTGTTCCTGTAATTGTCCGTACATGTGAGTTGCCCTTAGTCCAATAAGTTCATAGAACTATCTATTAGGGTTGACTTCATACTGAATATCAGAAAAATGACAACCCTAAGGGATGTTTATATTATAACATCAACTTAGTTGTAAAGTCAAGGAATTAAGTAGTTCCATAACCTTGAAGACAAAGTTAGTTTATTATTCGTTTTATGTAAATATGTTTGAAAATATAATTCAAATATGTGTGAAATAGCAGGAGTTTTTACCATTTCATATGATAATATTGGTCAGTGGGGGAGCTGGTAACTAGGCTATTGGTAATTACAGAATAACAAGAGACAACAGAAACCCAGTGGAATTGCGGAATACGATGCAGATCGATTTTTTTTTTTTTTGCCTGTGGGTGTAATGATTTGATTATAAGGAGTGTGTAATCTTAAGAAGACTCTTCGGAATAAACTATTGTCGTATTACAAAAAAATTAATCGTTCTTCGATGCAATTATTGGGCAGGGCTGCTCTTTATGTTTAGAGAAAGCTATTGGAGAGCCGTCGCTTCGTAATTTATTCTTCTTTTCGAATTCGATGCGCATTTTTAAGTAAGACTGTTCGCGTTTGATTCTGTAGTGAAGATACTCTGCGTATTCAGTGCTGTGCTTGAACATTCCTGCTTTGTTGGCCTGCACTTCGGATCGGTAGCAGAATATTTCTTCGCGTGCAAGGTTCGAAGGCGCATAGCGGAACCGCATTAGGTTGGGCAGGGACAGGCTTTCCCAAAGCAACATTTTTTCTTTTTCACTCATATTCTCAGTTACAAGCGCAGTGTAATCCTGATCTATTTCGGAATGAGAAAGCTCCCTTGTGAAAATAATATCGGTTTCAATTTGTACGATACCGCCCGAGAGGTCTTTCTGGCATGGAAAACGGTTGGACAGTTCGTTCCGGTAGTGTTGATATTCGTGGTAAAGAATAGAAAGTCTGTCTTCTTTGCAAAAAAATTTTTGTGTGAAAAGGCTTTGACCTAAACGTATTGTATCGTTGTGCCAAATTGCATTGGCCGTAACTTTTTCTGAAAAAATAATGGGGGGAATATCGTGCAATTCTTGTTTACTGGTAGAGAACTCACTCATGCGCACGTGAAATGCAGATACTAGAAGATGCGTAAGTTCTTCAAAAGGAGAATGAAAACTGGGAGCTTTGCTATACATGGGGAGGGCTAGAAAAATAAGCCCTAGAATAAGAGACACGAACCACCTGTATCCGTTCAGAACGGCACAATGCTTCCCATAGTGTTGTCTCAGTTTTTTCACTCGTCTACATTTTAGTTAAACACTTGAATTTAGCCATACTCCTACAGTAGAGGGTCTAAGTGTTTTTTCAAGTCCCTCCACGAGGGTTTCATTGAAGTTTATACCTTTAACAAAACAAAATTAAGGCCGTAGGTCTATTGTGCAAAGAATTTTTAATGTTAAAACGAAAATATAGTATTTATCTATACATGTCTCTTGTTTAATTTAAGTAGTTATATATTATGGACTTAAATCAAAAAGATAAGCTCTTTGTTGTAACAGGAGCAACAAGTGGCTTTGGTGAAGCTACCGCAAAAACTTTGCTAAACGAGGGTGCAAAAGTGATAATTGTTGCCCGAGGAGAAGAAAAAATTAATAAATTCATAGAGCTGTATCCAGATCAGCTTGAGGCTGTTGTAGGTGATATTACGCAAGAAGAAACCATAGGGCGTTTGGTTGAGAAGGTTGGCGACAGAAAACTGGCGGGTTTATTGGTAAACGCGGGCGGGCCTCCGACAAAAACATTTCATGAAACAACGATTGAGGATTGGGATGCTGCATATGCCAGCCTTGTAAGGTGGAAGGTGCAATTAACTCAGGCGCTGTTACCAAATTTTGAAGAACAGAATTATGGGCGCATTGTTTATATTGAAAGTTCGTCGGTGAAACAGCCAATTCCGAATCTTGTGTTGAGTACTTCGCTCCGTCTTGCTGTGGTGGGATTTGTAAAAACACTGTCGCAAGATCTTTTACATAAAGGCATTACATTGAACATAATGGGGCCAGGTTTTCATAAAACAAAAGCTGTGGAGCGATTGTTCACTGCAAAAGCTGAGGCTACAGGGACTCTGGTAGAAACGGTTATGGATGAGTTCGAAGCGAATATGAAAATTGGCCGGATGGGCAATCCTGACGACTTCGGTTCTTTGGCCACTTGGTTGTTGTCGGAAAAATCGGGTTATATTTCTGGGCAGACCATAAGTGTCGACGGCGGAGTTATACAGTTTACCATGGGCTGATTTTCTGTGTTAAAACAAGAGAATGAATTGCTCCTGTTATAAAGCAGGCTGTTTCTCTGTTCGGGAAAATTGAGTTAATTTTGGATTCGATATAAAGTTAAATTTATATAAAACCAAAGAACACTAAGAGTTATGAATATTCCTGTAGATTTGAAGTACACTAAAGACCACGAATGGGTACGAGTGGAAGGCGATATTGCTATTGTTGGTATTACTGACTATGCTCAGGATCAGTTAGGTGATATTGTTTTTGTTGAAATCGAAACAGAAGGTGAAACTCTAGAGAAGGAAGAAACTTTCGGAACTATCGAAGCTGTAAAAACTGTTTCAGACTTGTTCATGCCTGTAAATGGTGAGGTGATTGAGGTAAACGCAACTTTGGCTGATACACCTGAGAATGTGAACAGAGAAGCTTATGGAGAGGGATGGCTAATTAAACTTAAGTTTTCTGAAGCTTCTCAACTAGATGAGCTTATGTCTGCAGAAGAATATGAAGCTTTGGTTTCTGCCTAAGTACTATTAAAGATATTGAAATGAGAAGCCTTGCTTTTGAGCAAGGCTTTTTTTGTGTTCGAATTTTCGTTTGATCAATAGGAGGCTCGTGAATTCAAAAGGCTATTTTTGCTAGCTAAGTACGTGGTGCAATTTGTTAGGAAAAGCTTTGTGTTAATATTCAATATAGTGATAGACCTAAAAGTATCGTTTATATTAGCACATCTAATGTAACGAATCTACATAGTTTCAAGAGCTTAAGCTGAATATGAGCATTTTTAGGTTCGAAAAAGTTAGCTTAAATATCGCTACCTACTTACTTAATTGTGTAAAGGATGGAATTATTATACGCACTCGATCTTTTAGGAACACTGGTGTTCGCTATTTCAGGAACTCTGGCAGGAATTCAGAAAAGGCTGGATATGTTCGGGGCATTGTTCACTGGTTTTATTACAGCTGTTGGTGGAGGCACTATTCGTGATGTTCTGCTTGGTGCTTACCCTGTTGGGTGGATAAAGGATGCGAATTATCTTTTGGTGATTGTTATTGGTTTTCTACTAGCATTTGTGTTTACGAATGTTATGTTGCGATTGAGGAATGCATTGTTCCTTTTCGATACTATCGGGATTGGGGTTTTTACAATAATGGGGGTTCAGAAAGCCCTTGCTTATGAGGTTGGCCCTGTTGTTGCAGTTCTTATGGGAGCTGTATCTGCGGTTTTTGGCGGGGCGCTGAGAGATATGTTTACAAATGATATCCCTCTTATTTTTCGGAAAGAAATATATGCAGTGGCTTGCCTGATTGGAGGTGCAAATTTTTTGTTACTTGGTTTTTTTGATGTTCCATTGGAGTATAATGAATTAGCTACAGCTAGTTTGGTGATTGTAATCCGTTTGGTGGCTGTGCGTTTTAGTTTGGCACTTCCAATTCACGATGAAAATAAGATTCAGTGGTTTGTAGGCCGTCGGGATACGAAATAGTTAGGTGCTTTTTTTTCTATAACAGTATTATTTGCGTAGAATTATCAAGGTTAAAAAACTTTCCAAAAGTTCTTCTGATCAAGAAAGAAACTCTTGGAAAGTAGTGCCGCAATTCGTGTTGAATTCTATTTGTTCTATAGGTTTAAGGTTCGGACCCAGCAGCTCCTGTTCTTACATTGATTTTTTGCAGGTCGGAATTAAAGTTTTTGTTGATGGCATCAATAAAAACATTTGTAATATAGGCATATCCTTCCCCGGTTGGGTGTATTCCATCCCAGCTAAAGAAACTTCCCGCAACGTAATCTGTTGTGAAAACAAACGGGTTTGCGTCGTCTTCCACTCTGATACCAGCAATAAGCTTATCCATTTCGGCAGCAACATTCACAAGGTAAAGGTTCGGTGTATTGCTCACAATGTCTTCTATTACAGTGTTGTATGCTTCGATGGCATCTGATACTAGCTTCAGTTCGTCTTTGTCCAATATGTATTTGTGAGGGATAGGGCGAAGTTCGGTTTCGCTTGCCCAACCTAGGCCGTTCTGTTTAATTTCTTCGGCAATGTCGCTATATTCAGATAGTAATATTAGAAGCACTTTGTCGGTAGCTTCTATTTTTCTGAAACCACAAGGAGCGTTCAGGTCTTCCACAAGAACGGCATTGTCTCCAGCCGAGAACGAAATGCCTGATGTCTGCCCTGTTCTTTTTTCTTCCTCAAGAATGCGGGCATTTGCCATTTCTGCTTGTGCCGAAGATAAGCTGAGTCCATCGTAAATATTAACTCCGATGAAGCTGCTTTCGAGCAGGCTTCCCATATCGAAGTGTGGCAGTACTCCTATTCTCGGAATGTTGGCCACAATGCCGGGAGTGCCGTTCAGCTGATCGACAACCTCTTGAAATCTACTACGGAATACACTGGTTTCGGTTATGGCCTGGCGGGGCGAATCGCGCAGGTCTCCACCTCTAAGAGCAAATCCCATGGCATCGTTGCTTCCGATCCAGAGGGTTACGAAAGTTGGCTCTTGTGCCATCACTTCTTCCATTATGGTTGTTACCCCATAGTGCACGGCAAAGCGCTGGTAATAGTCTGTAGCTCTGTCGCTGTTCATTGTAGGTGTTATCAGGTCTCCGACTGTAGCTCCGGGAACACCCATATTGTTGAAAGGGCCTTTGTGCGATATGTTTACAAGATTTGCTTGGTTAACAGGGCCGCCGTTCAATGTAGGTCTTTGTACTCCGTCTATTTCAAAGATTATGCGGTTCCCAAAACCATTTTCGTCCTCCATTAAGGGTTGTGTAAATTTTCCTCCTCCTGCCATTGCCATTTGTTGTGCCAAACGGTTTGGGTAAGATGCAAACTGACCGGCTAGGTATACGTCGCCGTTCATAAAACCAGATGTTAGAGAATTACCTATTGAAACATAATTTGAAAAGTCAGCATCCCCAGATGTTCGTTTCTCCTCGTCGTCGTTAAATTCACATGCTGTAATAAAAGAAAATACAAAAAGAAGCAATAATAGTCTTTTGTTCATAAGTTTTACATTTATGCCCTGTAGGCTGGAATAAATAATTATGGATTATGCAAAAAATGAATTGTTTGTGATTTGTAGATTTTTAGATGTTGTGTTTTTCCCTGATTCGAATTGCTTGTAAAATAACTTTGCCTCTAATAAGTGCTTTGTGTTTTAAATTGTTAGAAATTAAAGTTCAATACTGATAAAAAACTAGTACAAGTTGAATTATCATTAACTGATCACGAACTGTTTGTCGATTCGCTCGTATGAATCATTACATACGACACTTAGTTATTAGCCAGAAAGGCCTTTCTGCGTTAATGAAAATCACTTCTTGAGTACATAACATTTTGATTGTAATCGTTAAAAAAGACGGAACTTAATAAAATTTGATATTGCAGCTTGCTATGGAAAGCTTCATGAAGTTTTGAATATTGATGATGTTTGTACGTTTTTAAAAATTCAATTTCCATTTCTTATCAAATCACTTCATTAGTTTCCATAGGTCAAGCATTAGAAATAAACGAAAAACTGTCCGAAAGGTTCTCATTGGTTTGGTTAGATGTGATGTATGTAATTGTCAGTGAGAAAAATGTGAAGGTGTTTAATAAATGTAGGTTTTGTGGACGTTGTTTTGTTCGGCGAAAAACCAACTAATCGACTATTCAGGTTTTTAATTCATATAATCCACAACTTAGGTTTAGATGTATATATTCTTTGGCCTCAGGAGAAGTGAATTCGGCTCTGGAAAACAAAGAATTATCTGAATAAGTAATAAAACCAAGCCAATTCTTCTACTTGATGCGCTTTGCGAAATACTTAATTTCGCCCGACCTGTTAAAAAAGTTTAATTGTTAATAACCTGTTGAAAACACTACAGGAATCCTTTTGCTTCTTTTTTAATGTGCTTTAAATAAGGAAGGTAGTGTGTTTAGGTGTAGCGTGAAAGGCTGATGAAATTTTTGTGTAGCCCATATTTATAAATAAGTATAAAACTATTAACCAAACCCTTTGATAACATGAGAAGAATAATTCTTACACTTCTAAGCTCCTACATTGCCACACAGATGGTACTTGCGGGAGGTATTGTAACGAACACAAACCAAAGTGCCGCCTTTATCCGTATGCCGGCACAGGACGCAGCTACAGGTATACATGCTGCATACCACAACCCTGCGGCTTTGACCAAACTTGCTGATGGATTTCATATTCAGGTGGGTAATCAGTCTATAATTCAGAGTAGAGAGATAGAAAATTCGTTTGTTGAACTCAATAATAACTTATACAAAGGAGATGTGGCTGCTCCTGTTTATCCGATGATTTATGCTGCGTATAAAACAGGAAAATTGGCTTTTTCTGTTGGGGTGAACCCTATTGGTGGAGGAGGAAGCGCGGAATTTAAAACAGGTTTGCCTTCTTTTGAGGCTGGTATAGCTGCAATTCCAGAAGTACTTACAAAAGATGCAAGAGTGCCTACCTCTAAATACAGTGCTGATGTATATTTCAAGGGAACTTCAGTTTATTGGGGAATACAAGGTGGTGTGAGTTATGCAATCAATGACATGATTTCTGTCTATGGTGGTGTTCGTTACGTGTTAGTTCAGAATACTTACGAAGGATATATACGGAATGTCCTAATAGATCCAAGTCGTCCAGATTTAGATTATGCTGATGGATCATGGGTTGCAGCTTCAGATTTTGCTAAAAGTTATGCTGAAACTTTGGATGGTGCGGCGGATGCGGCATCTGGAGCAGCTGCTGGTATGCAGCTTTTAGTTGAAGGAGCAGGAGCTTTAACATTTGCACAGGCCGAAGGAGCTACGGCAATATCAGCAGCGCAGAGGCAGCAATTAGAGGGAGGCCTGTTACTGTTAGGTGTTTCTCAAGAACAAATAAACCAAATGACTATAGCTGAGGCTCAAGCGGCTTATTCTAAAGGTGCTGTAGATGCTACTAATGGAGCATCAGGAATGCGTGAGCTTTCTGCACAAACAGCAGATACAGAGGTTGAAGCAACACAAACAGGTTCTGGTATAAGTCCGATTGTTGGAGTTCATCTTACCCTTATGGAAGATAAACTTAACATAGGTATGAAATATGAACATCAGGCAACAATTGAAATAGAGAATGATACAAAAGGGATTGGTTTGGCTGCAGATCAGTTTCCCAATGGAGCGAAGGTGCCAAGCGACGTTCCTAGTATGTTTGCTTTAGGTGCGAGTTATAAGGTTCTTCCTGAGTTCCGTGCAGCAGCGGGTTTTCATTATTACTTAGATAAACCAGCTAAGTACGGAAGACAAAGTGAGCCTGATGGAAATAATAATAGAGAATATATCACAAATGAAGATTTATTGGATCAGAACAGTTGGGAGTTAGCAGTTGGGCTTGAATATGATGTATCTCAAAATATAACCTTAAGTGGTGGATGGTTGTTTACTAACACTTCACCTACT
Organism: Bacteroidales bacterium; assembly: GCA_965230435.1. Classification (GTDB taxonomy): domain Bacteria; phylum Bacteroidota; class Bacteroidia; order Bacteroidales; family JBDKHP01; genus JBDKHP01. The sequence continues at coordinate 490,283 of CBDDLB010000004.1, read as the reverse complement.
CTTGCTTATCAGAATGAACAAACTTATATATTGAAAAGTAATGGGGTTTCTTTTGGAGCACAAGGAAGGATAACCGATGCATTTTCTATAGACATAGGCATTATGCACATTATGTATCAGGATGGAGAGAAGAACAATATGTCTACCGAAATACCAAATGTTACAATGAATGAAATCTACCGCAAATCGGCAACAAGTTTTGCAATAGGTTTCAGCTATAGTTTTGGCGCTGGAGAATAAACCGTATTTTTGAGAATACTAGAAAACGCTTACCTTGCTTTAGGTAGGCGTTTTTGCTTATGCTACAAACTTGAAAATGAATCTCTATGAGGCTTATAGGTTTTATGACATTGCTTTTTGTGCATGTTGTGTTAGCAGCACAAACAGATCACATAGTAAATTTTGGAACTTCAACCCACCCTTTTGAAATACATGCGATTAAGCATACGGATGAGGAAACTGTTGTGGAGCTTTCCATTGTCAATCAGTTGGCAGGTGGATATTTCTGTGCGGATACGAATATTTATATCAGTAATCAATCCAAGGCATATCAGGCACATTTGGTTCGATCGGAGGGGATACCCACCTGTCCAGATGTTTACTCGTTTAAAAGAGTGGGGGAGAAGCTCCGTTTCCGTCTTTTTTTCGATAGGGTGCCTTCTGATATACCAGTTTTTGATCTTGTAGAGGCCTGCGACGAAAATTGTTTCCGCATAGGTGGCATTATTAACGATGAGGAAATGAACCGGGCTGTGAACGAAAGTTATGACTTTTTTGCACAGAACAAGCTGGAAGAAGCAGTGGCTTCGGCAAAGAAGGTTGTTGAAACTTATCCCGATTATCCGTATGGCTTTTTGCTCTTCAATCTTATTCATTTCAATGCAATAAAAGGAGATTATGAAACTGCAAAAACCTATCTGCGGATTCTGAAAAAAGCCCCGTTGCATGATAAAAGGAATATAATCGGCCGCCTTCAGGCTATGGAGTATTATGTAAAAATCATGTAATGCTATAGCATGCTGATGTATTTTTCAAAAACACTAGGGGCGGAACATGGGCCGTGCATTCGTTCCCAGTTGGTTTTGGTTAGGAAGCGTTCGAATTTATTGATAATACGCTCTGTGTACATAGTGAATGTAGGTGGATTGGTTGGGGAACCTTTGAGTTTTTCGTGATAATCTTGCGCGTTTAGATATTTCCCTTTAAAACGGAGCTGTGTGCGTATATCTATTTTTCCCCAATCTGTGTTCTGATTCATCTCCGATAACACCTTCAGGTAGTTGTTGCTTCGTTCTAAAACTTTTGTTTGGTTGTCGGTAATTTGTTGTTTATGCTGTCGGTAAATAACTGCGCTTGCATTTGAATGTACAGGGGAACCGATATGATTGCTTATGCGGAAAAGATATTCTTTGTCTTCGTGTGTCATGAGGTCTTCCCGCCATGCACCTACTTCTTTTATAAGGTTGGCATCGAACAAACAGGCTTGGGTGATTGTGTTCCATCCTCTTAGCAGTTGTGCGCGCAGTGAGATTTTGTTCGGAAAAGGTTTGTGCTGCAAAATTGTATCGGTCAACAACCACTCATTAGTTTCCTGAATAGCTGGGATGTATGTCCCGTATACCATCCCTTTTTGTGATTGTTGTAGGAGCCGAGCCTGATCTTCAAGTTTATTCCGTGTCATTAAGTCATCAGAATCAAAGAACTGGATAAATTTCCCTGTGGCAGTTTCTATACCGGTATTACGTGCTGCTCCAGGGCCTTTGCCTTTGGTTTTTAGGACAATCACCTTGTTTGATAATTCTTTTTTCAGATATTCATACGTACCGTCGGATGAGTGGTCGTCCACGACAATGATTTCGTCGGCAGGTAGAGTCTGACAGAAGAGGTTGTCCAGAGTAACTTTCAATAACTCCAAACGGTTGAACGTTGGGATAATTACGGAGATCATGTTGCTAGTTTTTGGAAATATACATAACAAGTCGATAATTAGGACGTTAAAAAAGCAGGAAAACGTCCGCTATACAAAAAACAAGCCAATGTGAGCAAAAAAAACGTGAGCCGCTCAAACATCTTTCTTATTATTTCGTACATTTGAATCATAAGGACGCTATGAACTTTAGATGTTCGTTGTTTTAAAAAGGATAGATTTGTCTGTTTAGAGAACAATAGCGTACTTAAAAAGACAGAACTTTTTTAAAATCCTACGGATATGTTGAAACAGAAATTACAGCAGAAACTTCAACAGAAATTATCTCCTCAGCAGATACAACTAATTAAGTTATTGGAGGTTCCAACAATACAGTTAGAGCAGCGCATCAAGAAAGAGATAGAGGAAAACCCAGTGTTGGAAGAAGGAGCTCAGGAGGACGAGGATTTTGGAATGAATAACCAAGAGGAAGAGCAGCCAACGGAAGAGGAGAAGGAGAAGGAGCTTGAAGAGTTTTCTATTGAAGACTACATGCAGGACGAAGATTATCCGAACTATAAACTTTCTGTTAATAACCATTCCAAAGACGATAAGCAAACGGATATTCCTTACTCTCAAGGAAGTTCTTTTCATGAATATCTGATCGAGCAGCTTGGATTACAGATTTTTACAGATACAGAAACCGAACTGGCAGAGTACCTGATTGGTAATATAGACGAGGACGGCTATTTGCGTAGAGAGATTGAGGCTATAGTTGATGATATTGCTTTTACTCAGAATATCATGACCTCAGAGGAAGAAGTGTTGAGAATATTGAGGATTATTCAAAGTTTCGACCCTCCTGGTATTGGAGCGAGGGATCTGCAAGAGTGCCTGTTGCTGCAATTGAATGCTAAACTTAGACAGCCGAACAATAGTTTTGCGGTTAGGCTGGCCAAAGAAGTCATCCGCGATCATTTCGATGAGTTTTCTAAAAAGCATTACGATAAAATCATAAATCGATTAGATGTTGATTCCGAAGAGCTTAAAGATGCTGTCGAGGAAATTCTGAAGTTAAACCCTAAGCCGGGCAGTTCGTATAGTTCGCCTTTGAATAAGAATTCGCAGCACATAACCCCCGATTTTATTCTTGAGGAAAATAATGGGCAGCTTATTTTGAACCTGAACTCTAAAAACATCCCGGAACTACGGGTAAGTTCTACTTATCAGAATATGTTGCTGGCTTATCAGAATAGAAAAGATAAACCTACAAAGACTGATAAAGAGGCAATTACTTTTGTGAAGCAAAAATTGGATTCGGCAAAGTGGTTTATTGATGCAATTAAGCAAAGGCAAAATACTTTGATGCACACCATGGATTCCATTCTTGACTATCAGAGAGATTATTTCCAGTCGGGCGATGAAACCAAAATGCGGCCAATGATCCTTAAAGATATAGCGGAACGCACTCAGTTGGATATTTCTACAATTTCCAGAGTGGCTAATAGTAAGTATATTCAAACACCTTTTGGTATTTTTCCGCTCAAATATTTCTTCTCGGAGGGAATGCAGACAGACTCGGGCGAGGAAGTGTCAACAAGAGAGATAAAAAAAATACTTCAAGATTGTATTTCGACCGAAGACAAGAAAAAACCGTTAACAGACGAAAAACTTGCAAAAATATTGCAAGAAAAAGGTTATCAGATTGCAAGGCGTACAGTTGCCAAATATAGGGAACAATTAGGTATATTAGTAGCCAGATTACGCAAAGAACTGTAAATAAAATGGGATATAGTATTCGCTGGGAAAAAAAAGGCGTTTTTGTTGAAATGGAAGGTGAAGTCGATTCTACGGAACTTGGCCACATTAATAACCGTTTGTATGCCGACGAGCGTTACGATAAGATTTCTTTTCAGATGTTGGATATGTCTGCCGCCAATGTAAGGTTATCTAAGGAAGAAGTTTTGGAAATAGGAACGTTGGATATGGAGGCTTCGCGCTGGAATAACACTATGCGCATGGCCTTCCTTTCTCCGAATGATAAAGTTCGCGAGCTTTTTGAAAAATATTACATCAAGCAAATGGCCGAAACAGAACGCGAAATTGAGGCTTTTGAAAGCCGTGATGAAGCACTTCGATGGATAAATAAGTCCGCGAATAATTGACCATTGTTACTTCGGTTAGGCTTTCCGCATCTTTTTATGAGTTCATTGTTTGATCAATCGCCGATCTGATGATATTGAGAACTTCACGTAGTGTAACTTCTGGAGCTGGTTTAACATTTTCGTCTTTATCAATATGTTTGTGGTATGGTGCATTTTCTATGTGTGGATGATGTTCTGCATTGTCCCAGCGTATGATCAGCTGATTATTGGTGTCCATCCATTGATAGGCGTATTTGCGCTTAACAGAATGTTTGTTTAAGTAGATGGCTATATCTCTCACTGCCAGTTGACTTGTGTCTTTGAAATAAATCCTAGCAGTGAATACCTTTTTTTCTTTGTTTTGAGTATTGCTTAGGATTATTATTTCTTTAATGATGTCGTTATATTCAGATTGTATTTGAGTTATCATCAGTGTCTTCTTCATTAATGTTGAATCCGAGGAAATCAGGATCAACCCCTCTTTTTATATTTTCTTCTGAATATACTGCCTGTTCACGTGTGTTCATATCGGTTAGAAGCCTCTTTGTATGTTTTAAACTAATCTCTAAAAACTCCCACAAAATACTGTCGTCCCACTCTTCAAAAACCTCTTCGTGTTCAGGAGAGAAGCGTTTTTCGAAAGTTTCGTAGTCGCAGTTGTATTTGTTTTTGTAGACCTGAATTTCAGTTTCTAGCCTGACCGATTCTTCCAATAGATATTTTGTGAACTGCCAGCGCAGGAAGGCTTCTGCACTCACAAAACCTAGGCTTTCTATATCTTTTGTTAGTTGTTCGTCCATTGCGAATAAATGAATCATTGAATTATAGAATAAGGGATAATAAAATTAATAACTGACCATGTTATGTTTGGCTATATACTGGTTCTCAGGCGTCAGCCAATTAATAACTCATAATTAATAATTTATAATTCCCTTATTTAAACATGTTAGGCAAAAGTATTAAATGTTGGTTCGGTACAAAATTTTTAGAATAGCTTAAGTTTAGGGAGAAGGATAGGAGAATAGAGCTGAAGCAATTAGAAAAAATGTAGTTTTGTTTTTATGGAAACAGATAACAACAAGCAATTTCCTTTTCGCCGTTTAGATCCTGTTGATTTGATAGGTTCAAACACACATTATCGCATTCAGCCTGGGCAGATTATGTTTTATTACGAGCCTTGGCAGACTTTTGTGATTACGGACATATTAGGGGAAAAAGAATATTCAATAGAACATTACAATCTTTTGCCTGAAGGCGCACCTTATCAATTAATCAATAGCAAACTTGTTTTTATGGGAGCACCCAAACCGATACACCAAGAGATTCTTTTCAACTTGACTTTAGCAATTGGCCGCCATATTAAAAAGAACCGTTTGGGTAAATTTCTACAAGCTCCTGTTGATGTTCAGTTCGATGAAAACAATATAGTACAGCCCGATTTGTTGTTTGTTGCTGTTAAAAGACAGTCCATTATTAAGAGGAAAATTATGGGGGCGCCCGACTTCATAATAGAAACCTTATCATCAAATGAAATATATGATAGGGGTGAAAAATTTCAGCTTTATGAAAAACATGGAGTTGTTGAGTATTGGATAGTTCATCCTACGGATTTCTTTGTTGAGGTGTACCACAATCAGAACAATAAGTTTGAACTGGTGCAGAAAGCCTTTAAAGAAGATCGGATTGTTTCGAAAGCTGTTGATGGACTTGTGCTGGATCTTTCTGATGTGTTTGATGATACCATTTTGGACATGGTGGAATAACCACAGGCTTTATTCAAGGAAAGTATAGATTTGCAACCATGGAAACAGAAAATAATAACCAATTCCCCTTTCGTCGTTTAGATCCAGCAGAATTGATAGGTTCAAGCACACATTATCGAATTCAACCTGGGCAGATTATGTTTTATTACGAGCCTTGGCAGGCTTTTGTAATTACGGATATATCAGGGGAAAAAGAGTATTCAATAGAACATTACGACCTTTTGCCTGAAGGCGCACCTTATCAATTAATCAATAGCAAACTTGTTTTTATGGCAGCACCAGAAGAAATTCATCAGGCTGTATTGGGTAATATTCATTATGAGATTAAGCATTATTTGAAGAAAAATAAAGTTGGGAAAGTTCGCATAGCACCAGTAGATGTGGTCTTGGATGAGGGAAATGTAGTTCAGCCAGATCTTTTCTTTGTTTCCATAAAACGCAGTTCGATAATTGACCGTAAGGTATTCGGCGCTCCAGATTTTGTTGTAGAAGTGCTGTCTTCAAATGCTTTTTACGATAGGGGAGAGAAATTAGAGAATTATGCCAAGCACGGTGTGGTGGAATATTGGATTGTTCATCCAACGGAAGAATATATTGAGGTGTATCATAATGAAGAAAAGAAGCTGAAACTTGTGCAGAAAGCAGAGAAGGACGATAAGGTGGTTTCTAAGGCTATTGAGGGGCTTGTGCTTGATGTTGGGGATATTTTTGAGGAGGATATTTAAGAAGTGATTCTCTCTGAAAAATCGAACTACAGTTTTATTAATGTAGTGCTGATAAACTGACTGTTTGGCTATATAAAAGATGAGTTACCGGATGCTTTTACATGAGAAAATTAGACGGAAATAGTATTTTGCTTTTGTAATGTTGTCTGTGGTTCGGAGTGTCAGGAAATGTATCGCTTTAACAAAGTAGGTAAAAAAAGCATAAAGTTTGCCTTTTTCCATTTGAAGAACCTTATAAAGGTTTGGAAGCAACCGATCATAAAACTTTCTGTTGATATCATCTTCACTTTTATCGCTACCACCTAAATGGTGTATTACTTCAGCTTTTGGATAGTAAAAGATTTTATAACCTAATTTCCCTATTTGATAGCACCACTGTACATCTTCGCCATACATGAAGAAATGATCTGCTAGTTTCTTGTCTGGTAGTTGGTCTAAAATTTCACTTCTGAACATAAAGAAAGTACCCCAAACCCAATCGCATTCAGTTTCGAGTTGGTGGTTAAAGGCGTCTCCTAAATAATATCTAGCTCGCTTTTCTTCGTTTAATAATTTATTTATTCGGAACAGCTCTCGAAGTTCTTTCGAAATACTATCGAAACGTTCTGCTGGATGTTGTAAATGCCCACTAGGATAGAGTAATTTAGAAGATAGTACCCCAATTGTTTTATTCTGCTCCATTCTTTCTATTGCTAATTCGATAGCATTGTTTTTCAATTCTGCATCGCTGTTGAGCAAAAGAATGTATTTCCCCTTGGCTTTGGCTATACCTAAGTTGTTCCCTTTTGCGAAGCCTAAGTTTTCTGGACTTTTAATTAGTCTTATTTCTGGGAATTCTTCTTGGAAGTGTTCGGGAGGACATTCGGTAGAGGCGTTGTCTACTAAAATGATTTCATAGTCGACCTTTTTGGTTTTATCATATATAGATTGAATTGCGTTTTTGCTTAAACGGTATGTATTATAATTGATGAGAATTATAGAGACTTGCATCTTATGCAAAATGGATTATAGAAAGTTTACTTAATGATATTTTCGCTTGGCAAGAAGCTGACAAATTGATAGGTAAGCATCTCCAAATAAGAACCAAACTAATTTGGAAGGTAAGTTCTTGAAGAGAACTAGCCAATTTCTTAATATTAATAGTTTTGGTGACCTTCCCAGTTCTATTAATTCTGTAAGTCGTTCTATTTTCTTTGTGTAGTCGATCTCGGGTTTACATAATGAATAAGCTAAGGTTTTAAGTATGTCTTTTTTTAATGAGTTATTGATTTTTAAGTATTCTACATTGTCAGTAATATGATGTAAACTATCTCTAATTAGGAAATGGTGAAAATCCATACGCCAAGAATCCCGTTTCATACTTTTTGCATGCTCACGAATACTAGTAAACCCCATTTCTGTATTACCAAAAAACGATCGTTCTGTAATGGTATGAAAACGCAGCCAATATTGCCAATCTTCAAGAGAACGTAGCTTTTTATCAAATAATCCTGTTTTTTTTATCACAGATGTCCTAAGTAATGGAGCACTTACAGGTATCCTGTTTTTTTTAAGGAAAAGAGAAAATGGTTTTTCTACTTTACCTATAGGTAAATCAATGTGAAAATCCCAAGTGTTTTGTTCGTTAAAATATTTGGCGGATGAAATTACCATATCCCATTCGGGATAAGTTTCCATGAAAGCAACTTGTTTTTCTAGTTTGTTATTTGAAATAAGATCGTCAGAATCTAAAAACTGAATGTATTTTCCTTTTGCGTTTTTTATTCCTGTATTTCTAGCCGAGGATAAGCCTTGGTTGTTTTGGTAGAGGTATTTAAATCTAGAATCTTCAACGCAATACTGAATACATATTTCTTCAGTATTGTCAGTTGATCCATCATTAACAACTAGACATTCCCAATCTGAAAAATTTTGTTTTTTTACGCTGTCTAATGTTTCTACTAGGAAATGAGCATAGTTATAACAGGGGATTATAATAGATATTTCAGCCATTGAGAACTATCGAATTATTCGTTTAAGATAGCGAGGTAGCCAAAGAAGCAAAGAACCGATTCTATATTCAATTGAAGTTTTAGAAACGAGATTCCTGAAAAAAAACTGATCTCGCTCTTGCATTATTTCATTAAAAATATCTTCTGTATTCAAACCTCTTCTTTCACAAGCATCAAAACGTGCTTTCCAAGCCCAATATTCAGCACGGTATGCGTTTGTTGCGTTGGAGGTAGAGTCGGTTCTGTATCTGTATTTATACAATGGTTGGGGCAAATGTTTTATTGCACCGGCTTCTTCTAATTTCAAATACAAATCTCGATCTACTGACCGCTTATAATTTTGATTGATACCTGAAGTTTTCAAATAAGAAGTACGTTTAAATGTTGAGAAATGATTGACTGTAAGCCCTTTCATTAAAAATAGCGAGTCTTCAGGTTCTTTATAAATATTAGGGTAAAGAAAGTTCATAGAAGCATCAAAGACATTGAAGTCGGAGAAAATAAGTGAAGTTTCTAGATTTATTTCATGCTCTTTTACCATGATACTTAAGGCTTTTTGTGTCAGCTGGTCGTCAGCATCGAGAAAGCCAATTATTTCTCCTTGGGATGCGTCTATACAGTTGCGTTTAGTAGTGCCTACTCCAAGATTTTTAGAGTGTGAAAGAAAAGTTATTCTAGGATTAGGTAAAAAAGATTTAATGATTGTTTGGGAATCATCTGTTGAGCCATCATCTATAATAATGAGTTCCCAGTTGTTGTAATCTTGCATTAAGACGCTTTCGATTGATTCTTTGATAAATTCACCACAGTTATAATTTGCAATACATATCGAAACTTGCATTATTTTTTATTATTAATTGCTTTTGATATAATTCGTTTGTTATGTTCTAGCATTTGCTTTTGTGTTTTATTGATAGCTTGGACAAGCTGTTTATGTTCTTCGGGTGAGATGCAGATTGCTTTTTGTAGCCCATCTTTTAATGTGTTTGAGTAGGTAATAGAGCTATTCCCTATTTTATATGTTTCTGCTACAGAATATGGGACTACAGGTAGAATATTTAATGCGATTGCTAAATTAATACTAGAAGAACATTTTGATTCAAAATAAGGTAGGTACGCAAGGTTTGAGTTATCTAAAAGGGGTAGAATAAAAGAACATGATTGTATTGCATCGTAATATTCATGATATGGTAGAATACGATCGTAAAATATAAAGTATTTAGACAGCTGATTGTTGTTTACCTGTTTCTTATATAGTTGGGCTATCGGAACAGAAGTATTTCCTATGAAATGGAATTCAAAATTTGTAATTTTCGAACTAATTAAGTCTTTTGCAGCTTCAATTAAAGACAGATAATTTCGACGTGTAGGGTCAAAGTTTCCTTGTATGGCAAATCGAATGGTGTTTTCTTGAGGAGGCGGTTTAATTTTTCCTAGGAATACAGGATGAAAAACATCTGATTTTATAGGAGATAGGTAGTCTTTTATATATTCAGATAGAACAAGTAGTTTTATTTTAGCTGAATTATAATAAGAACTGTATTCATGATGGTGTTTCGCATATTCTGCATTGTGTAATACAGAAAGCATATTGGATGAAAAGTTCTTAAGACGGTAGAAAACAGGAAGAGGTTCTGAACTATTAAAGATTATTAACTCATATTGCTTGTGGTTGATTAACACATTGTCAATTATAGATGTGTAGGTTTTAATGTTATAAAAAGAGCGATAAAATACCCGTTCTATGAATTGAGCTGTTTTGTTATTGAATCTCTCTTTGATTTCAAATATCTTAAGCTTCGGGTTATTAATCATATAAAGCACAGCTTTATTGATATTGTTACGCGTTAGATATACATCGATCTCACATCCTAATTCCAATGCGGCAAGTACGAAACTTGGTATTAGCTCATCGTGCCAATCATTATATTCTACTACACAAATTTTCACTTTTCAGGATGTTGTTTTATTAAATCGTGTTGGATTTTTTCGTAAAAGACAATATAGTCAGACCTTAAAGCTTCAATGGTGAATTTCTTTAAGAAGTGGCGTTTAGCATTTTTTCCAAGCTCCAGTCTAAATTCAGGATCTTTGACTAATTGCATGATCGCTTTTGCTAACTTCTTTGGCGATCGAGGAGGGATAAGTATGCCATTTTTTTTGTGTTCAATAATTTCTGGGATTCCTCCTACATTGGTTGCAATAATGGCTTTTTCAAAGCTCATTGCTTCTAAAATCACAGTGGGAAAATTCTCGAATAAACTAGGCACTATACATATATCTGATTTTTCAATATGTTCGTGAACTTGATGAAGTGGAATAAGACCCGTAAAGTGAACTCTGTTTTTTAGATTTTTTAATTCAGAAAATACATATTCGTCCATTTTTATTCCCGAATAATTGGAGAAGGAATAATTACCAACGATCTCAACAAATAAATTAGGGCAGAAAGCCTGAGTAAGTTTAATTCCTTCTATAAAATCATAGATGCCTTTTAAGGTAGTAAGCTTCCCAATAAATAAAAGCCGAATATCTTTCTTTTGGTCTTGATTATAGCTTTCTATATTATAGTTTTGAAGTTGGTAAGGATTGGGTAAAACAACAATTGAGTTGTATTTTAATGCCCACCTTTTACTTATTAATTTTGCTAAAGCTTTTGAAGGACTAACAAGATAATTAGCTAACATTGCTTGTTCATATTCTTCTGATTCTTCATGATTCTTAGTTTTACCGTAAAAAAAGGAGTTGAGTTTCCAATAGGCTTTTTTTAAGAAATTCTTTTTGACTGTATAGTTTAAATAGAAATCATCAAATTCTTGAAAAATAAATTTGGGGCCATGAAAACGAATGATTAAGGGAATATTTATATGTTTCTTTTTTATAGCTAAAGCATCTGCACCGTAATCAGGAGCTTCAATTACATCAAAATTGTTTTCTTCATGCCTTTGAGAAAACACTCTGAGAACATTTGTTTGAAAATCTTTTTCATTTATAACGAATATTCTATGAACTTTGACTCCAAGTTTAACGTAGGTTTGCGATTTATTTTTACTACCAGCAAATACTTCAACTTCATGTTGCTTTTTTAATAGTTGACAGAGTTGCAGATTGTAAGAACCAATCCCTCCACCTCCTGTTTCATCAGGAAATTCATATGATACAATTGCAATGTGCATGATTTAGAACTCAGACAAGGTGATTAATTCGATTTCTCCTAGTGCTGCCGCTGTTTCAGAAAAAGAACTCCAGTAGGAACCATACACCTTCTTTGTTGAGGCAAGTGTATATAATTCAATTAGTGCATCTTGTACTCCTTCTTTGCTGTTCCTATCTAAATTACAAGGAAAATATAGAATATATTCACCAAATATTTCAATAAGAGCTGTGGAAATATCTTTTGAGTCTGTAGCAAGATAGAACTTTATCGTACTATCGTTTTTAATTTCTTCTTTTATAGCCTCTATAAAGAGACTGAGAGGGCTTTTTTCGATTGATTTTCTGTTATCGGTTCGTCGGATATGGAGACCGACGGTATTTTTTCCTATTATTTCTTTTCTTTTCTTAATAATGTTTTTCAGTTCTTGTCGTGGCTGAAAAAACCATTCTTTGATAGGAGCTAATTGATGGCAGGTTCTGATGTAAATGTTTTTTTTTCCGTTCAGTTCTTTTGCTTGTAATTGTTCATTAAATCTAAAGTTTTTGATTGATGTTTCGTTTATTAAACAAGTATCATAGCCATAATATTTATTCAAAAATCTAATGATATTTTTTCTAATGAAGTTTTTATTGTTTGAGTCTTTAAGCTTTTGATTTTGCGAGCTGTTTTTTATGTTTATTTCTGGTATTAGATCAAATAAATCGAAAAAATCACAGTTCATTCCATAAGACTGTTCCCAAATAATAATAAATTGTTTTTTGTGATGTTTGGCTAATGTATAACCAGATGCGACTGCGCGCATTCTATTCGCTAATCCTTCAGTTGCTTGTATGGTTAATGTTCCATTCATTTTGTTTGCATGTCTATTGTTTTTATTCAGATAAGAGAAAAATTACATCACACCATGCTAAAGAGCCATCTTCAAGGTAGTTTAAATTGTAAATATTGTAGATTCTAAATTTATATTCACTAAGTAGTTCAGTTATTTCTGTAAACGTAGCTTGCTTTTTATAAATAGGTGCAAAATTAACTTCTAATAAGATCGTTCTGACTTTTTGTTTTGAAAGTGTTTCTTTTGCTCCTTTCAGTGCAAGAAGTTCTGCTCCTTGTATATCAATTTTTAGTATATCAATCTGTTCTATGTTCTGTTCCTTACAAAAAGAATCAATTGTGGTTGTGTTAATTGTATATTCCTCTTTTGTAAGTGTCAATCCATCTATGAAACTGTTCGTTGTATCTGAAGGAAGAATTGAGCTTGTTTGATCGAAAGAGTTGTTGTAGAATGTTGTTGTTCCGTATTTGTCGCTCACTCCTAAGTTTATCGCCTGAATGGAAGAGTTGTTTTTTGCAAGTTGATTTAGAGTTTTGAAAGATTCGTTGTGCGGTTCAAAACCATATATATTGGATTCTGGAAATAAGGAATGAAACTTAGATACTGTATAACCTTTAAATGCTCCAATGTCAAATATTGAAAGTTCTAAATGATTTTCAAATAGTTTTTTTAAATCTTGAAATGCATTACGAGGTTCAGATAGTTTTTCTAAATATGATTTTTTCACTAATTCGTAACCAGTGATGTTATAGACTAATTTTTTAATAAATTTTTGCATAAATATCCCCCCAGCCTGTATTAATAAAATTATTGCTTTGTACATATTTTAAAAAATCATAATAGCTTATGAATTCTTGCAAACTGAATTGCATTGTTTCGTTTGGCGTAAAGTTGAACTTATATTTTTTATCAAGTTCGTGTAGTCGGCCAATGCAATTCAATAAATTTTCAGTTTCTTCTGGAATTGTATATTCAAAAGAAATCATGGGGATAGGTCTATTGAGACCTTTTAATACTTCGAATTCAAACCCTTCTACATCTATTTTACAGAATATGGGGATGCCATAAAGTTCTATTACTTTATTTAGGGTTGTAACTTCTACATGAATAGAGCTTTCCCAGCTATAATTTTTAAATCGTTGACTTTTAACTGCATCACGCCATTGTGTAGAGAATGTTGCTATTGTAGATGCTTCGGGAATGAATAGTTCTTCAACAGATTCTTTTGCTCCAAGACCTTTTGCAATGATATCAACTGAGTCTCCAAATTTATTTTCTAAATACTTACAGCACGTTGGTTGTGGTTCAATAGCAATAACTCTGCAACCGCACTTTAGAAAAGCTTCAGTTCTATTACCGATGTTGGCACCAACATCAAAACACAGATCATTTGGAGATAAGAACTGTTTGTAAAACTTTACATATTTTTTTTGTGCTTGTTTATATGCTTTTTCATATTCATCTGGAAATAGACTCTGTTTGTATCGAATAATTCTGTTTGCTAAAGAGATATAAGTATTCAATAGGCCAACTTTTCTTAAAAATGATTTAACAACTGCTCTCATTCAGTTTACCTTGAGTTCGTTAATTACTTGAATATATTTTGGATTATTTTCTTATAGAAAAAGGGCGTGAATAAAATCTTGGGAGCGAATCGTATAAGTTCAATAAGGTTGTTAATTGGAGTGTTTTTTTTTAATTGAAACCTGTTATAGGCATTGATTAAAATAAAAAGTTCATTTAATCTGTTGTAATGAATATCTTTTCTAAAAGCCATCCATACAAATAGTTTTTTAAAAAGGAGAATTCTTTGTTTTTTATACTTTGATTTATCTGTATGTATTGTATTGGAGAGATGGATCCTTCTACTTGCAACTGCTTTTTCTAATTCGCCTGGTAATAGTTCACTGATTGCTGCAATTTTATACCATAACAAAACATCTTCCCCCAAATAAATTTCTTGGTCAAACAAACCCGTATCAAGAAGTGTGGATTTCCTAATTGTAATACTAGGGGTTAGAAAAGAACCGTTATTTTGCCAAATTAATTTTTTAAAGATGTCATCGTCTTTTTCAAGATTAAACATTGTTGCAAAGTATGGTTGCTCATCTTTTTTAAAAAGCTCTTTAGCAGATTCATTCGTAAAAAAACTATCTGTAGCATTAAATACTCCTCCGATATTTTTTGATGATTTTTCAAAAATTTCTCTATCTTTATTAAATCTATTGGGTAAGTATTTGTCGTCTGAGTCCAAGAAAGCTATATAAGGAAATCTAGATTTAAGAATGCCTACGTTTCGTGTTGCTGAAACACCTTTATTCTCATGGTTTTGATGCCAAAAGAACCTCACTTTTTCTAGCTTACCTTCTAATTCGGAGCAAATGGTTTTAGACTTATCTTTAGAACCGTCATCTATTAAAATAATTTCTCCGACTTCACTGAGTTTATTGGCAGACAATACAGCTTCTTGAACATACTCTTCTGCATTATAAACAGGAATTATAACGCTTACTTTAAAACCGTTCTCCATAATTGAATAATTTTTTGTTTTATCCAACCTGCAATATATCTCGGGTGCGTGACTGCCATTTTCAGGTGCTGATTTTTTTCAATATAATAAGGGTTATATCTGAGGTGTTGTAAAAAACTGAATCGCCTTTGCCTTATTTTATCATTTTCAATGAGTGATAAAGCTTTATTGGTTGTGCTGATGCCATCAAAATAAAAATTTGAAATAGTGATGTTTATTTTTTTGTATTTTGCTTTTTTGTTTAAATAGGCCCAGATAAAAAAATCATAATCAGCAGATATTTTATACTTTAAACTATATAGCCTTTTTTTGAACAATTCTCGTTTTATGAAAGCTGCTTGATGAGGAATGGTTCTTTTAAATAGTGTTTTGGTGTCGATAATATCTGGGGTGAGGTATATTTCCTCTTGTCCATCTACTATATTGTTTGTGTTTCCATATATAACATGTGAATTGTAATTGTTTTGGTTAAAAACGTCACTTAGTACTGAAATGTTAAAAAAAGAATCCCCTCCGTTTAGAAATATAACATATTCTCCTGTCGCTGCTTTTATACCTTTATTCATAGCATCATAAATGCCTTTGTCTTTTTCACAGAAAAAAACATTGATATAGTTACGGTATTTGTTGTAGATATCGACTGTCCCATCTGTAGATCCTCCGTCTACGACAATCCATTCATAGCTTTTAAAATCTTGCTTTATTATGCTTATTATGGTTCTTTCTATCGTTGTTTTTATGTTTAAGGATACTGTAATAACTGATATTTTAGGAGGCATTAGCTTATTTTTTATAGATTCGTTTGCGATCCCATGTAATATCTTTTTTTATGATTTTAGCAGGGATTCCTGCCATTATTACATTTTTTGGCACATTAGTAGTCACAATAGCACCAGCACTGATTATAGAATTTTCACCGATATTCACACCTTTTAGAATCATTGCGCGTGAGCCTATCCATACATGGTTTCCAATATCGATATTTTGAGCATAATTAATTCGTTGTTTTGAAGAATTATCAATGACACTATGCGAATCTCCCGTTCTTATTTCTATATTTCGAGCAAGCATACAATCTTCACCTAGTGTTAGTTTTGAATATGGTTCCGTAACTGCTAATTGAGCTTTTTCTATAGTTGTTTTTTCCCCAATAGTTAGTTCACAAAATTCATCTTCTATCCAGATTTCTGTATTCTTCAGTTTGCAATTTTCGCCAATATTTATCACATTATTGGAGCCGCTAATATAAATTCGAGATTCGATTAGACTCGTTAAAGGAAAGCTGCTGTGAAAAACAATTTTATTGTTATTACCAGTTATTTCAATAGAAGTGTTTTTAAAATAAGTATTATTAAATATAATAACATTACACTCCCCTTGTAGTCTTTTTTTGTTGCCTTGTAGCAGGAAAGATAAATGATTATATGCTGTTTTTATTTTGTTTGTCATCTTAATTGTTGATTGGCTATTACATTACTTTCTCAAATAAGTTAGAGTATTTTTGAGCTTGTAATTTAGGGCTAAATCTCTTGACGACATCTTCAGAGATTTTTTGTCTGTCAAATTGGTGAGGTGTGTTAAAAAAAAGCTCAATAGTAGACTTTAAAGCATCTGCAGAAATTTCATTTGATAATAGTCCATTAAACCCGCTTTTTACCATGTCAGGAATTCCACCGACATTAAAGCCAACAACAGGAGTACCGCATGCTAAAGATTCCAATACTGTATTAGGTAAATTATCTTCCAATGATGGTATCACAAAAACATCAGCGGCAGAATACGCTACACTCATCAATCGTTCATCTGAAATTGTACCTAAAGAGTAAAAGGGGAGGGATGATTTCAGCTGAATAGGTTTATTTCCAACTCCACAAAGAATAAAATTTTCATTTGGAAGTTTTTCTAGAGCTTTAGTAAGAAATGGAAGTCCTTTTCTTATGACAGTATAGTCAAAAGCAACAAAGAGGATTATTTTCTTATCCTGAGGCATTCCTAATAGATTTCTAGAGAACTCTTTATCAATTGGTCTGAACACAGAAAAATCAAGAGAGTTTGGTATTATATGTATTGGTCTGCTTGCAAATAAATCACTTTGTGCCGCTAGCTTTTTCATCCAATGACACAAGGTGACAATATGTAAGTTGTCAAAATTATCTAATGCTCTTTTTTTGTATTCGAGGTTTTTAGATATCCAGAGTAGTTCTTCTTCTTTGTATTTGCGTTTTATTGGGTAACCATCTTCACCCATTCCTATATATTTTTCTTCATAGTGTTCTCCTCCAGAAAATGGATTCATATCGTGCAAAGTCCAAATAGTAGGCTTGGTGTTTTTTTTAAAAAAGCTATTATAATCAATGAAATTTGCTACCCAATGTAAATTTATAATATCAGCATTCTGAATTAGAGGTGAATCATGTAAGTTAAATTCCGAATATGGAAAACTGAACATCTCTAGGGCAGGTTCTCTATTCTTTAGGAAAGCCTGTTCTTTGCTTTCTTTTGGTGTTGAAGAGTATAGTTTTAATTCTTTTAAAATATTAATAATCTTGTACTTTAGTTTACTATTTAGGCTGTAATGAACACTAGCCTTTGTGAAGTTTGAAATTCTCTTATTGTAAGTTGTTAGTCTTTTTAGAACAAGTAAATTACTATCCATTTTTCTATCGAGCAATGCTTCATGTAGGCGTACACATGCTTTTCCTGCTCCACCTGTGTCATAGTGATTAACTAACAGTGTCTTCATTGAGTAAATCTTGAATCGAAATAATCTTATTTAGTGCATTGTTATCGTTTAAAAAGCCTTTAATTTTACCGCCTTGAGTGTAGTCAATAGCATAAAAATCAGCATTAATTGTATGTGCAAATAGGACGGAATGAAACCTCATGCACAGATTTAATTTTGCAGATTTCATAGCAAGTATTATGTTATCGACGGAAGATAACTCTTTGTGAAAACTAATGCTATTGTCGTTGGGGAAGTTTTCGTGTATAAACCTTCTACTAAAATCTCTATCGTCGTATCCGATATGAAAATTATGCATATGGTATAACTTTATAGTCGCAACTTTTTTTTCCTTAGCAAGGTTCTTAATTTTATTGGCAATGCCTTTTTCTAGCTTTTTACGTTTTTCATAAAACTCGCTTTTAGATAGTTCTTGCGCATATTCATGAGTCCATTCTCTTAGAAAGCAAGCTAATTCAGACTTTGGTGATGATTTTGTGTTTTCACCAATAGTTTCAACAAATGATTTTGCTGGATCTTCAATGTTTTTAATATCACTTCTGTTTGTCCATGCAATTGCAGTGCGTCTGGAATCTTCATCCCGTAAGAAAATATCAGTGCTTAGTTTAAATATTTTTTTTACTAACTCTATGTTTTTGTCTTGCTTTAATGGGCCTAAACCACACCCATAAATTGTTGTTTTATTTTTATTAAAACTAGCTGAATAAAAAGCAGTGTATGGGATAAATAGTTCGTCTAAGTCCATTAATGGACCTCCTCCCATAATTGTTTCATCAGAGATAGCACTGTATTTTAATAAGTCAAGACTTCTTGAATTAACTACTTTTGCATCGATGTTTAACTCTTTTATTGTCCTTTTTGTGATAAAAGGATAAATACTACCTATCACTATATTGAGGCCATCACCTATTCTTTCTTTGTAGCTAGAAATAATTCCTCCTAGTATTGCCTTATCTCCTATAGTTTCGGTACCATACCATCCTATAATAAAAATAGTGTACCTTCCTTTATTAGATTTTTTTTTATGACTTAGCCATGTATAGAATTTAAGGAATTTTCCAAAATGGTATCGAGTAATATATCGAGAAAGCTGCTCTTTTAGTGCTGATAATTCCTCTTTATATGTAATAGGTGCATGATAATCATGAATACATTGCTTACAATCTTGTTGTAGAATTCTTCTTCGTTCTTTTAGGTTTTTTGTGAATATATCGTGGGCTGACTTTTTCAATGCATTTCCAATGATCTTAGATTTAGGCGCGCAGTATGATAATTCACCTTTTGAGTTAAGAACGATACCTCTAGAATGGTAAGGGCAGCCGATCTTTCTATTCTCTCCTTCGAGCATTTCCACAATATTATTATATGTTCTATTGTTGGTGGGATTAGTTTCGAAAGCATACTGGAGCTTAAAGAAGAAAAGTTGTAAATGATAGCGCTCATCATCAGTGAAAGATCGAATAGCATTTTTATTATTTTGATTATAGAGTCGATTTATAAACTCAGCTACCCTGAAACGGCCGTAAATTTCATTCTGTTTTAGAAAAAATAAAAGATCATCTACTTCCCAAACATTATATTTTGTGATTGTGCATCCAATTGAGATAGGGATATCTGTCTTGCTTTTTAGCTTAGATATTAAACTTATTGATGACTGAAAATTTCCTTTTTTACCACGATTTTTATCGTGAACCTCACCTAAGCCATCTAGTGAAACCATCACAGAAAAGGGCATTTGGAAACTTTTGCAAAGATTTTCTATTTTTTTTATTTGGGTATAAACTCGATTATTATCGATAGAATTAGTTATAATACTAACCCCTTGAAGTTTTGGCAGGGTAGTTATTACTGATTCATATAAGTCAACAAGATCATCCCGTAAAGTTGGTTCACCTCCTGTAATACCAACATGCTTAACTTCCGAAAATAATTTATCTGATAAGATACTTTTTAATTCAGAAGGGGAGAATTCGAACTCTTTTTCTCTTGTCCAAATATTGCACATCTTACAGCCTGAATTGCAAATGTCTGTAGCATTAAGATTAATTACCTCTGGCTTTTCAGGAAAGTATTGATGCAAAGTTTTTTGTTGAAATGAGTTTGTTTTTAACCTCAATAACCGGATAATGATACGGGTATAGATTGTTAAAATTTGAGTTATTCTATATTTTAAATCTAAAATTCGTTTAATAATCACTTCAATTTGTTCTTAATTAGTTTACATATTTTTTTAAGTATCAACTTCAATGATTCATCGGCTTCTTGGATATTGGTCTGTTGAAAGTAGTTTTTTTCATATGTGTATGATTTTAAAATATATGGAGGGTGTTTGATAGGGGGATTTATTTTGCTTGTATGTAGTTTTGAATATTTATGTGAAGAATCTTTAGTGTGAGTAGCGTTAGAAGAGAAGCCAATGTTCTTTACAAGGTTTACATGGGGGATGCACGTGAGGCCATTTTGTATGATATTTGTGAAAGACCAAATGTAATCCCAAGTATCTATGTTTCCTAAAAAGGTGCTTTTAAATTGATCAATTCTTATTTTTAATTCATCAGGGGTATTATATGCAAATATCAATGTTTCATTCTCTGTGTATAGGATTTCTTTGTAAACCTCTTCACTTATTTTGTATTGCTCCCATCTATCTTTCCAAGTAGCCCATCCCCAAATACTGATATATTTTGAGAAGAAATAAGAGTATTTGTTTGAAATATTCGGTAAGTTATAATTGCACCCGCTTATCTGAAATATTCGCTTGTCGTTTTTGTAATAAATCAAAAGTTCTTCACAAAATGAAAAAAAGCTAATGTCCGGCAATACATCATCCTCAAGGATAATTCCTTTTTCGACATTATTAAAAAACCATGTTATACCTTCACTTACGGCTTTTCTACAACCTAAATTTTCATCTCTAAATAAAGTTTTCACTTCGCAACCCCAATCTATTTGATTAATAATAAGGTCTCTGGTGTTTTTGCATAAATCAGAGTCTTTGGGGTGCAAATTTCTAGGGCCATCAGCAGCGATATATAGATGTTTAGGCTTAATATTTTTTATAATATTGAAAACAATCTGGGTTGTTTCGGGTCGGTTAAAAATCAAAAATAGAATTGGAGTCTCAAATGTCATTTCTTTGCTATTGTATAGATTGATTCATAGTCTCTCTCTATTTTATCAAGAGCTGGATCGATATTTCGTTCGGTAACATTCTTAAAACCACATCTTTTTTGAATTTGTATAAGATTTTCAATGTCAAACATATGTTTATGCACACCTGCCATGTACCCAATGTAGTTAATGTAGTCTATTTTTGTGTTGAAATCGACAGCAGGTTTATATCTAAGCCAATTATCCAGATCTAGTGTTTCATTATTTGTATATGCTTTGATGTAAATGGAAGCGTCAGGAACACAGGTGATAAGTGATCCGTCTTCTTTTAGTACTCTATGACATTCAGATAAGATGAATTTAATATCTTTTATTGAAAAATGTTCAAGAAAATGAGAAGAATAGATTTTGGTTATTGTATTATCAGGAAAAGGCCATTTTTGAAGTAAGTTCATTTGTATATCTGCTCCATTAGCAAGATCAATTGTAATCCAATTATTAGTTCCTTTTTTAGATCCAGATCCAATTTCTACATAAATTTCTTTTCGATTAAGGATATTGTTGATTTTTTCTAAGAATATTATGTCTTTCTTTTTTGTTCTTAGTCTATTCCTTATTTCAAAAACAAATAAGGGTGTTAGCATTTTAAGAAACCTTTTCATTATCAATGCTCTTTTGGATGGTTAATAGGTTCTGAAATTTGAAGATCTCGTTCATTGAGTTGTATTCGCCTAAGGGGATTAACCTATTAGTATCTAGCCTGTAAAAGTTGTATTTGTCTTCTAATAAGTTGTAAAAATCAAACAAAAAAACTTTTGAAAGAATGTTAGAAACATTGAATTCAAATTGTATGATTTTAATATTATTATTATCCAACATTTTTTTTGCGCCTTGCAGAACTGAAAATTCATAACCTTCAACATCAATTTTGAGAAAATCTATTTGAAAGATTTCATTTTCTGAGCAAAAATTATCAATAGTATTAATATTAATGTCGAAGGAGAAAGTTTCTTTTTTGCTTAGCTCTGAATTAATAACTTTTGCAAAGTTAGGAAATAATGATCCATGTTGACTATTGGGGGTATCTTTGTACACATGTATTTTTTCTTTACCTTTTTTATTTCCTAAGGCAACATTATAGGTGTTGATTTCCTTTTTTTTTTGAAGATCAAGGAATGCTTTAGGGTTTGGTTCAAAGGCAAACACTTTCGAAAAAGGTAGATAATTCAGAATGGAACTTGAATATTCACCTTTATTTGCACCAACATCGAAAATTATAGGTTTCGATTTATATGGGAAGTATTTAGGTAAAATATCCTTTTTTACAAATGCCTCACCACTAATTTGTTCATTTTCCCATTTTAGTATTCCAATTGATCTATACATTTCTAAAAGACTTGGCGGAGGTATGTATTCATTAAAAATATCTGAAGCGAGTTTATGGTGTTTTTTAGGCAAAAACATAAAGAAAACTTTAAAGATAAATTTTAAAAGATTATACATCTCTAAAAGATATTTTATGATTGATTAAGACTGTTTTTCCTTTCCATCCTACAGGACTGCTTTTTCCTGATCCGTAAAAGTCTCCATCTTCAACCTCTAAAGTAAAAGCATTGTTTACCCAATCAAGAATTTCATTGTTGGATTCAATAAACAACATAATTTGATAGATACTTTGAGTCAGAGGCATTTTTTCTATTTCAAAATCAATATAGCCTGATTTTGTTATCGAGATCACTTGATCATTTATCAATTCTGTTGACAACACTATATACGGATGATCATTTTTTGTAATAGCTATGCTTGCTCTACACTTAGTTAGTATCTCTTGAGTTTGTTTAGTGTAATGAGCCCTAATTATGGTTTTATGTCCCGTGTGAACTGAACGAATCTTTACACCTTTATCGGAAAACAGCTCAACATGGTGGAATAAGATTTTTCCATTACCTTTTCTATCAAATCTTTCTTTTAAGTTTTGAGTAGCTAAACTCGCATTAATTGAAGAATATGTTTCAATAACTTGGTCTACATTACCTTTTAAGTGAATATTTCCATTTTGTAAAATTATCGCTTTAGTACATAATTTTTCGATTGAAGCCATATTATGAGAAACAAAAAGCACAGTCCGCCCCTCATTAGTAGAAACATCCTGCATCTTCCCAATAGCCTTCTTCTGAAACTCAGCATCACCAACAGCCAGCACCTCGTCCACAACAAGAATTTCAGGCTCTAAATGCGCCGCCACAGCAAACGCAAGCCGAACATACATCCCCGAAGAATACCGTTTCACAGGAGTATCAATATACTTAGCAACACCAGCAAAATCAACAATCTCATCAAATTTATGCTGAATTTCACGGCGGCGCATACCAAGCACAGCGCCATTAAGGAAAATATTCTCGCGCCCTGTCAATTCACCGTGGAAGCCAGTACCCACTTCGAGCAACGAAGCAATACGTCCTTTAACTTTAATACTACCATGTGTTGGCCCAGTAACACGCGAGAGGATTTTGAGCAAAGTACTTTTTCCAGCACCGTTTTTACCGATGATACCAAGAACTTCGCCTTGCTGCACCTCTAGGTCGATATCGCGCAAAGCCCAGACATATTCGCCAGAGGCGTCGGTGAGTTTGTTTTCTTCTCCGATTTTATAAAGTTCCTGTTCGCGGCCACGCATTTTTGCCCACCAATGCTTTACATCGCCATGTAGAGTGTTTGTGCCGACTAGCCCTAATCGGTATCGTTTCGAAAGGTTTTCTATTTTAATTACTGTGCTCAAAGTTCAATAAGTAAATAGGTGAATACTGATCGATGGCTAATTGACTGTTGGCCAACTAATCTTCTTGCTTGTTTAATATTTCCCAATGGCCTTCTTTTCAGCCGCCTATCCGTTTCAGTTTTTCAGCAGTTTTCAGGTCTTCTATATCTCGTTGTATTGTCCGTCGTGCAAGCTTAAGGGCAGAGGCAATTTCTGTTGTGGTAATTGTGGGGTTTTCTCTGATCAAAGCTACAATTTCATCTTTGCGTGCTTTAGCGCCTTTTGTGACATCTTTTGCGACACTTTTATTTGTTGCCGTATTTTCTTCAAGTTGCCGAAGGGGTACTTCTGTTACGAAAATATCTTGTTCCTGAAAGAGGATGTTTCCTGCGCCCGAATAGGGTTTGGTGTATTACTGATGAATAGACATACTATACAGAAGCGAATTTGGTCATTGATTGGTAGAGACGCAATGCATTGCGTCTGTACTGGTCATGATTAGAAAGAATCGGATTAGAATAAAAAGCAGCAATCGTTTCAAAGAGATTTCTTGGTATTAGTTAAACAGTATCCATAAAAGTCTGCTCCACCTTATTAAACAAAACAATACCAATACTAAGCACCCCCAAAGCAAACAAAGAACTATAAACCAATCCATTCATCCCAGGATCAGTTCCGCCAAGCATTCCATACCGAAACATTTCCACGATAGGACTAACAGGATTAAACGCCACAAAATCGCGAAACTTCTCAGGAACAGCCGAGCTAGGATAAATCACAGGAGTAGCATACATCCAGAGCTGCACCCCAAAACCAACCAAGTTTACCAGATCGCGGTATTTTGTGGTAAGACTAGAGATGATAATTCCAAAGCCAAGTCCCATCACCGCCATCAGAAAAATAAGGTATGGGATAAACAGCATATTTATATTCGGAGAGAAATCTGCTCCCCGTAGATAATAGATCAACATAAAACTCAGCAAAAGCCCAAACTGCACAGCGAATTGCATCAGGTTCGATATCACAACAGAAATTGGCGACACCAGACGCGGAAAATACACCTTACCAAAAATAGCAGCATTGGACAAAAAGGTAGTAGCCGTACCATTCAGCGCACCAGCAAAATAGTTCCAAGCGACAATTCCTGACATATAAAACAGATAATGTGGAAGTCCGTCGGTAGATATACCTGCGATCTGACCAAAAACAATGCTGTAAATAACGGTACTGATAAGCGGGTTGATGATAAACCACAACGGCCCAAGAATAGTCTGCTTATACCGCGCAACAAGATCTCGGCGCACAAACAGATAAATCAGGAACTTATAATCCCATAGCTCACGCAAATTAATATCCAGTAGATGTCGTTTAGGGCGGATAACCCTATCCCACTGTTCTTCCATATTTCAGATGTGCTATTTTTCTTCTGTATTCATTAATGGTTCTTCAAATCATAGCTTCGCCTCGTAAGTCACATGCATTTTTGCAAATGACTGTTATCTAGCTGGTTATTTATTAATGGTCTAACTAGGTATCTTAGCATAAAAGATAACGTCGCCACTAGCAATTTAATGAAAACGAAACAAAGATGAAACTCTTTTGGTTGTTTGATTTTGTTGTGCAACCCTAAGTTTCCCAAATGATATTTGGTGACAATAAGTTTCATATACATTTAAAGAGTGTGCGTTGAGGTTGTAAGTATTTGAAAATTAGTGTTAATTGAAATATTATTAAATCTGGTTAAGATCAATTGGCTGATTATGTTCTTCGATATATTGTTCCAGTTTACCTTTTTCTATTTTTTTCTTAACCCAAGCAGTCATTTGTGGTCGGTTGTTCTCAAATTTCATGATTGGGACTCCATATCCACAACTTGTTTCCACTGCTTCTATGCGAAAGAGAATAAAACGGCGTATCCAGTCCGAAGGCACTTCCGAAAAAGCTTCTTTACAGTTGTCAAACCGTTCGTGATCCTTATCAATGAGTTCGCCAGAACAAAAGGTTCGCAGAATGAGTGGTGGTCCATCAAATGCATTGAACATTAATGTTATTTTCCCACCTTCGCGTATGTCGCGGGCAGTACGATTTCCACTACCGGGAAAATCGAGGAACAAAAGCTCTTTGTCGTTAAGTACTCTGAGGCTGTCCAGACCTTTAGGCGAAAGGTTCACCTCGTGTCCACTTGCAGAGGCTACAAAAAATAGCTTTTGCTTTTGGATGAAGTCGATATGTTTTGGAGTAAGCGATTTATAATGTTCGGCCATTGGAGTAATTTTAATAAGTACACAGATAAAATTAAGTACGATCTATTTAGCCTTAGATGTTTTGTGCGAGGAACATCTAAGGTCAAGTTCCATGATAATCAAAACTACTTAATCTCACTTTGGGATGGAAATAGCCTTGAATAATTTTTTGTTAAATACCTTGAAGCATCATTTCCCCAGCCAAATTGCTTTTGTGATGGAGGCTAGAACAGAAGGTTTTTATAAATCGTTGTTGAAGTTGGGAGGATCGCAGATGGATGTTTACTTAGGAGGACTGTCTGTTCAGGTGATTATGAAGGATTGTATCAATGGATTGATTTCAAATGGAATTGTGAGCTATGACAATTATCTTGAGAAGATACTGCAAAATGGGGGCTTCTTCACAACAACAATCTCAGATGGCTCCAAGTGGGTTTTTCGGCTTGGCGATCAGCCAGAAAAGTATGTTCATATCCACCCAGGAAGGTATTCGCCGTTTACGATGAGGGTGAAAGCAAACCAGCTCAAAACAGTTCTTTGTTTGTTGTTCGAAGGCATAACTTCCATTGATATCGATGTTGTGAATACAATACGAAAAGAAAGATTAAGCTTATCGCCCATTAAGTCGTTAAACGAAAACCTTGGAATAGAAGCACTGTGGAAGTACTATTGGGGTAATATGAATAGTACTTAACTTTCCAAAAGTAGTTCTGGTCGGGATCATAACTTTTGGAAAGCTGTACTACTACAGGCCGAATTACAGACCGATTGCCAATAGGGCAGCTCCAATAAGAAGTCCAACAATAAAATTGACTGTTTTCATCCAGATAAAGCTCTTTTGCGATTCGGCCAAAAGAGGCAAAGCTGCGTGGCCATCTTGCACAATTGAGTTTGCCAGAAGAATGCTGATAGGGAGGCTACCTTGCATAAAAAGAGTAAGAAAAACGATGTGTGGTCCCGATTCGGGGATCATTCCAACAAGAACAGCAAGCACTAACACAGCCCACGAATTTTCGGATATCCAATCTTTAACCTGGATGTAGTCTTCCAGCAGGTGAATAGTGAGAAACGCCCCAAATGTCCAAAGGAAAATTTTAGGAAGGTGGCGTTTGATGGTATGTTCCCACATGTGTTCTTTCAGAAAATGTTCGGGAACAGTAGCTGTTATGAACAGGTAAATAATTCCAAGGCTGATAAACAACCATTCTTGCCAGTTAATGCCATGTCCGTGACTATGATCGTGTTCATGGTGATGGCCAGTAAGCACCAGTAGGAGAAAGGCAACCCCGATAAATAAGAGTAAAGCTCTAGAAAAACTCATTTGGCGCAACTGAGGCATCAGTGCCTTTTTATTGAAGCAGAAGCACTGAGGCTCATTGGCATGGTACTGCTCGTGTTTGCCTTTCATTTGCATCAATGTCCATTTTTTACCAAAAGCCGAAAGTACAAGTCCTGTAACAATGGCAATGGCAAACAGGTAGAAATGTATTTCGAGGGCTTGACCGGGTATCATGGAAAACATAAGAAAAGCTTCGTCGCCCGATGTAGCTATCATTGAAGCTACCAGCGCAGGAAAGCCAACTACTTTATGGGAATACAAAGAGATAACAGTGAAGCCGCCTAGACATCCAGGAGTTGCACCTAATAAAGTAGCAAGTATTATCTTCAGCCAAGGGTATCGTTCGAAATGCTTCGTCCATTGTCCTTTACTCTGGATAGTAATATACTCTACCAAAATCATCATCGACAGTACAAAACCACTGATCATTAGCGAATGTCGTAGTACTTCCCAAAAAACTTCCATAGAAAAAGTGTGTTTTTTTATAAGCGGGCAAATTTAGCTTTTCTATTGGTATTTTAAGGTGTATGATAAAACTATCATCAAAGTATTGAATTTTACTTTGTGTATTAAGGGGTGGTGTTTGTATTTAACTGACTGTTAATTAGTGGAATGAGTAGGGGGTGTTAATGTAAATGACATTTTGGAATTATCATTGTGTTGAATATCAGCACTATGCTTTCTTAATAAATAGCACCACGTGCTTACGATCTTAAAAAGGAGGGAAATTGAAAAGTGCCCTTTTCGTTGAAACCTTCAGTTCAATAATTCTTTTGAAATTCCTTCACCTATACCGTGTTGTCGTTTCGTGCTTTCTGTGGTTCAATTCCAATCAAAACAAGTGGTACCGCTGGGACTCCTCTTCCTTGTCTTGCTAAGTCATACAACGCTCCTTCATTCTCTTGTTTAAACCTGAAGTACTGAAAAGCTTTTTTCCTTTCATGGTTTTTCTTCACTAATCTTTGTTCGGTAATCTTCAGCCTTAATTTTATCGATTATTTTCACTATCTCATCCCACATTTTCTTTTGGTGATATTGAATCCATTCAAATCCATTAAGATGGGAGTACATTGCCCCTATTCTCATTGATTAAATATTTTGTTGTTTAAGCTCGACAAAAAATAAAAACCAACTAATAGGCTATCTTTATTGTCAGTAAGTTTTTTATTTTTTTCATTAGCGATTGCTTCAATTAATTCTTCACTTGAATCGTTTAAATCCGTTCTTTTTAATAAATCGGAAACACATTCACCCACTTTATCAAGAAAAGAAAATACTTCATAATTAGAGTTTGAAGAAGTCCATAATTCTTGTAGTTTTTGTGAATTGTATCCCTTGTAATTTTCACACAATAAATTCACATAATCAGTGAAGATTGTATTTTTTGAAGTATTAATAATTGGCGCTAAGGTTTGTTTTATATCCGAGTTCAAAGGTATTTGTTTTATGTTTTTTGAGTTCCCATGATAAAACTTAAATGACCAATCTTGTTCTTTAGATTTAGGGTTGTTTGAAAGTTCAAATCGCACCCCACTGCCATATCTTAGATTTGGAACTGAAAACTGAAATTTCCGGTTTGCAGGATATTTTCTTGCAGGCAACCCCAAATTTGACTTATGTGCCTTAAATTCTGGTTTTTTGTGATAATAGTCAACTTCCGCAGGTAACTTCAAATCTTCTAGTTCTACCTCAAGCATACTTTGGAAAATGAAGTAGGTTAAAATTGGCGGAACTGAATTACCTATCATTTTAAATTTTGAATTCAAAGTTTTTCCATAAAACTGATACGTTATAGGGAATCCTTGCAAAACACCTTTTTCCCTTACATTTAATCTTCTATATCCAGTTTCAGATTTAACTATTATACTTTCTCGTGAGACTCTTGTGCAAGTTGCAGTTATGGTTCTGCTAGGTCTATCCAAACGGTCAGGGAAAGACATCTTATTATAAACAGGATGATAGGTCTTTGAGTCCAAATTTATACGAGCTTCTTCTTTTGTTAAGTCAGCTTCATTTTCCAATTCTGTTACCTCGGGTTTAGGTAATTTATATCCAAAGTTTGGATCAACAACTGTTTCTTTGCTCAATGCATCAAGTACATCACCAAATGTCAAACTTTTTGTTTTTGACTTATATGATTCAAATAGGCTCAATGGGAAATCACCAGCTATCATTCTTTTTCTATTCTGAGGAACGCCATAATCCGCTGAGTCTACTACCAAAATATGTTTAACGAGATGTTTAAACTTTTGTAATGCACCTTCATTTATTTCTCTTTCCAGAATCCCAGCAACTCTAGGGACATTTTCCATTGCCCAATATTTGGGTTTCAAATAGTCAACAACCTCTAGAAATTTATAAATATCTATTAATCCATCTTGAATGTTTCCATTTCCTCCTTTATTTGCAAAAGAAAATTGAGTGCAAGGAGGACTGCCAACTACAAAATCAATTGTTTTATCAAATTGCAAATCTGTCTTTACGTCAATGCTTCTTATGTCCACCTCTTTATGATTAGTGTTAAAGTTCGCATTATGTGTTTGATTTGCTTCACTCCACCACTCATAAGAAGCCAAATTATCAATGCCAGATAATTTCATTCCGAGTGTCCAACCACCAATTCCGCTATATAAGTCAATCGCATTTTTCATACGGTACAAAGATACAGAAATGCCATCAGTTATAAATTTTCAATTATGCACGAATGTCTCTCCTACATAAATGTCAACAAAAAAGGCCGCTCCGAGGAGCAGCCCAATAACTGTTGTGGTCAAAAAGATTAATGCGAGAACAACAACTCGCGATATTTTGGTAGTGGCCAGTACTTGTCACCAACCGTGCGCTCCAACTTGTCGATGTGCTCACGGATGCTGTCCATGTAAGGGTACACTTCGTTTTCGTAAGAAGATGCCTGTGCAGCTACGTCTTCGATTTTGTTAGCAACTTTACGTGCTTCAACCATTTCGTGTACTTTAGACTTGATAGCCGTTACGTGCTCCGAAATTGAGCGAATAGTTACTAGGCGGTCTCCAGCAAGAGTTTCGAACTCTGATCCTTCGAAGATGTCTTTCAAGCTCTTCACGTTTTCGATCAACATGCTTTGGTACTCCAATGCAGTAGGAACGATGTGGTTAAGCGCAAGATCACCAAGAACACGAGCTTCGATTTGAATCTTCATAGTGTATTTCTCGTTCAAAATCTCGTAACGGGCGTCCATTTCGCGAGAAGTAAATACACCTAGGCCTTCGAACAATGTTTTTGTTTTTTCAGAAACAAAACCTTTGTAAGCCTCAGTTACTTTGCCAATGTTTTCTAGGCCACGTGCAGCAGCTTCGTCAACCCACTCTTGGCTATAGCCGTTACCTTCGAAGCGGATGTTTTTAGAATAAGCGATATATTCGCGGATAACTTGGAAGATCGCTTCGTCTTTCTTAATTCCAGAATCGATTTTAGCGTCAACCTCTTTCTTAAACTCGATCAGCTGCTTAGCTAAAGCACCGTTCAAACTTGTCATAGGAAGGGCACAGTTGCTAGTAGAACCAACAGCACGGAACTCGAAACGGTTACCAGTAAATGCGAATGGCGAAGTACGATTACGGTCTGTGTTGTCTAGCAAGATTTCTGGAATCTTACCAATATCTAGTTTAAGTTCGGTTTTTTCAGCTGGAGTCATTTTGCGGTCTGGAACGCGAACCTCAAGCTCGTCTAACATTCTTGTAAGCTCAGCTCCCAAGAATACTGAAATGATTGAAGGTGGCGCCTCGTTAGCTCCCAAACGGTGTGCATTTGAGTGAGACATGATGCTACCTAACAGTAACTCCTGGTTGTCCATTACAGTCTTCAAGGTGTTCACCAAGAAAGTAAGGAACTGTAGGTTGCTCTTAGGGTTTTTACCCGGTTTCAATAGGTTAACACCAGTGTCTGTTCCTAGCGACCAGTTATTGTGTTTTCCAGAACCGTTAATATCTTTGAATGGCTTCTCGTGCAACAATACACGGAAACGGTGTTTACGTGCAACTTTACGCATTACGTCCATTACAAGAATGTTGTGGTCTGTAGCCAAGTTACATTCTTCGAAAATAGGAGCGCATTCGAACTGGTTTGGAGCTACCTCGTTGTGACGGGTTTTCAAAGGAATACCTAGTTTCCAAGCTTCAATTTCCAATTCTTTCATGTATTCAGAAACACGTACAGGGATAGAACCGAAGTAGTGGTCTGAAAGCTGTTGATCTTTTGCAGAAGCGTGTCCCATTAGTGAACGCTCTGTCAATTGAATATCAGGACGAGCTAAATAAAGAGCTTCGTCGATCAAGAAGTACTCTTGCTCCCAACCTAGGTTAGCGTGTACTTTCTTAACGTTTTTGTCGAAATACTGGCAAACCTCTGTAGCCGCTTTATCTACAGCATTCAATGCTTTTAATAGAGGAGTTTTGTAGTCCAATGCTTCGCCAGTGTATGACACAAAGATAGTAGGAATACAAAGCGTGTCACCTACAATAAATGCAGGAGAAGAAGGATCCCATGCAGTATAACCGCGCGCCTCGAAAGTGTTACGGATACCACCGCTTGGCAAACTAGAAGCGTCCGGCTCTTGTTGAACAAGCAACGAACCACTGAAGCTTTCGAAGCTACCACCTTTACCATCGATAGTAAAGAAAGCATCGTGTTTTTCTGCAGTACCGTCTGTTAGAGGCTGAAACCAGTGAGTGTAGTGAGTAACACCGCGCTCGATAGCCCAAGCTTTCATACCTGCCGCTATTTGATCAGCAATTTTGCGGTCTACTTTAGTACCTTGGTCAATGCAGTCGATTACATGATCGTAAGCAATGTCCGAAAGATACTTTTTCATTTTTGGCTTGTCGAATACATTAATTGCAAAGTATTCTGATGCCTTTTCTTCTGTTCCTAAAACCTCAAGTGGCTCTCTTGATAACAGTTTCTCTAACGCTCTGAATCTAAATTTTGACATTTTACACGGTTTAGAGGTTGTGTTTTTGACGTATGATTGATGCAAAAATAAATTTTCGACATGTATACCCCAAATTTTTTAGGTGTTTTTATCGTAAAAAATAATATGGGAAAAATGTACTCTTACGTTTTGTAAGGTTTTTGGTATTTATTTTAATGATTTGAAGCTTGAGGTTTCTGTTTGAGGTGGGTTTGTAAATGCAAGTGTGGGGTGTTGGCCTGTTAGAAGAGAAAATTGCACGGTAATGACTCTGATAATTGATAATAATTAAAGGGTAGATGTGATATATCGAGCCGTGGAACATGAAAACTGAATGTTCCACGGCTTACAGATTGTTAGTGGTGTTTAGTAATTGGCAAAAGACTCACCCCAGTGGTTCATGTAATGATCCTGATCTTCGCCATATGCTTTTATTTGGTCGTTGTAGACTTCATAAGTCGCATGTTCACCTACTATTTCGGAGAAAAAGAGTTGGTGTTCGTGGTCAAATTCATCGAACATAAGGATTTTGGCCAGATGTTCGTCTTTTTTCGATTGTAGGTTGGCATGGCAGATGGGACAAAAGATTTTAAGTTGCTCCCCTTTCACAAGACGAAACGAGGAATGAACGATAACCTCGAAATTCCCAACTTGCGGGCTAAGCAGGATAAGCCCCGTTTTTCCACTTTCCGTTTCTGCCGACAGAATTACCTTTCTGTTGACTCTTATATGGCCTTCGCAATGAGGGCATACATAGTTATTATTCATAACGCGCTTTGTTTTAGTTGTTTTTGAGGCACGTTCAGCAAGCAATGTGAAGTTCCTCTATTGAATTTTAAAATTACTAAATCGGTAAAAAAACAAATGAATTCAGAAGATGCTATTGGGCAGAAAGCCACGCTTTGACTGTCAGGAGAATGCAACGAATATAATCCTAGAGCTAGGCTTGGTTTAGCCTGAAAAAACGGTATATTCGCGCTGAATTCAGTGTTAACAACCCACATAGCTTATAGAATATAATTTCTCTGTTTAGCTATGCAAAAAATTATAAAATAATGGCAGCAAAACCATCATTTGCAGTGGCAAGCGACCATGCAGGATATCGCTTAAAAGAAGTGCTTAAGAAATATCTGACCGATCAAGGGCATGAAGTGAA
This sequence comes from Bacteroidales bacterium, assembly GCA_965230435.1. Lineage (GTDB taxonomy): Bacteria > Bacteroidota > Bacteroidia > Bacteroidales > JBDKHP01 > JBDKHP01. The sequence goes on along the minus strand of CBDDLB010000004.1, from coordinate 456,937 downwards.
AGACTTCGGTGCTTATTCAGAGGAAAGTGCGGACTATCCCGATTTCGCCCATCCAATGGCGGAGGCCGTAGAGAAGGAAGAGTTTCGATTTGGCCTTACGGTGTGTGGTAGTGGAAACGGCATTACAATGGCGGCGAACAAGCATCAAGGAATACGTGCAGCTTATTGCTGGAATGCAGAAATCGCATCTTTGGCTCGCCAGCACAACGATGCAAACGTAGTTTCTATGCCAGGCCGTTATTTGACAGATGAGCAAGGGGTAGAGATCTTACAAGCTTTTATTGATGCTGAGTTTGAAGGTGGGCGCCATCAGCGTAGAATAGACAAGATACCTTTTGCAAATCAGAAATAATTTCTCCGATATCTCATAAGCCTCAAATTTATCGATTGTAAGCAGGTGGTCGTAATTAATTAAGGTTAATCATATTAAGTAGTCTGTGATAATTAGTTTAGATTTATGCAGGCAGCTAAGTAGCAGGTTGTTTGTAAGGAGTAAGTCGAAAATATACTAAAGTGGTTTTGGTTTTCGGTTTTTCTGCACATCTGAAATAACCGCATAGCAGTGACAGGGTTCTGAAAAACCGAAAACCACTTTCACAATAGTATACTTTATTGGTGCATTTCTATGTGCAGTGAAACATTCGGGAGGAAGAAGATGAGTATGATTAATATTGTTCCGTTTTAGTGCTGCGAGAGGGCAATGAATTAAGTATTTTGAGTTACTGCATCAATTTGATCGGGTTTTTATAGTATTTTTTTTGAAAGAAATTGAATTTTATACAACCCAGATCGGATTTCGAAAATTAAGTTTGGTAAATAGTTACTTCTTTGTTTATCAGGCTTATGTAGTCTTTGTTGTGCACTTTTTTGAGATCCAATCTGGGGGGTGGCTCCGTTTTGCGAAGTTTTATAGAACTAAAAGACTTCTTTTTTAGAGTAAAATGTTAACCCTTTTCCTTTTCTTTCCCGTATAGAATTATATTAGGCTATTGATTCTTGAAAACTACGAATAAAGAAAATTCAGTTTTACGTATAAAGCTTTATCAAGCATTGTATCAAGTTCTCATATAAATTCAGCATTTTCCTGTGTGTTTTAGCAAAATGAATGGAATGAGATGTAGGTTGTCTGTTTCTATAAAGAAATTCAGGTATCTAATTACTACATATCTAATTTAATACCTTTAGGTATTAAATCTATTTTACTTATTTTTGTATAATATTCTGTTGGATGTATTGTTAATCAATAGAAGGCTTTCATAAAGACAAATGAAACAACCGTGAATTTAATATGATAAACTCACACACGATCATGATTAAAATTTATCGGGGTTACATCTGACAAATGGAGGTGAAGTTTAAACAGATGAAATAAAGATAAGAGAACGATAAGGGAAGAAGAACAAACCGGAAAAAAGAAAAGCATGTTATCGAACACTTGTAAGTATGGCATTAGGGCAGTTATTTATTTGGCTGTCAATGAGAAAGAAGGGCAGAGGATTGGCATTAAGCAAATAGCAAAGGATCTCACTATACCATCGCCATTTCTTGGTAAAATCCTACAGCAACTAGCTAAACATAAGATCCTTACTTCAACAAAAGGGCCGCATGGAGGTTTTGGACTGAATAGGCCAGCAGATGAAATATCGCTGATGGATATCGTTGAGATTATTGATGGTACAGAAGTTTTCGATTCTTGCCTTTTGGGGTTGGCAATCTGCAATAATGATCCTGACAAACAGGCGCTCTGCCCTATGCATCCTGTTTCACATCCTGTACGGCAAAATATGTACGACATGTTTCAAGGACAGACAGTTGGGGCATTAGCAAAGGACATTGGAAAAGTAGAACACTTGATTAGCATTTAGCAAACGAGTGTTATTTTTAACAGAGTGATTAGAACAGCGAAACCCCTAATGAAATAGGGGTTTCTTTTTGTTTACTTTGTTTTTTTAAGTGTATCCCCTGTTTTATTTGTGTGCAGCAGTGAAAATACTCCTAGGTTTTCCTTCGATTTAAAAGCTCTGCTTCTGCTAAATCATGTCTATTGGGTTATCGATTTTGAATAAGATGCTTATCTTTTCTATTGCGTTGCCATGAGAGGCGTAGGTTTTCCAGGCGGTTGTGTAATTGACCAAAGGCTAACATGCCCGTCACCGCCCCTAGGCCATTGGCAAGTATGTCCCACCAATCTGCAGATCTGTATCCTGTTAACGACTGTAGAACTTCCATAAGACCTCCATATAGGGTACCGAACCCAACTGCAATGAATTGTTTTAGTACCTGTGGGTAGTTACCAGTTTCCCATAAAAAAAGATACACCATCCAGAAGTACATAGAAAAGTGTATGATTTTATCTTTATGGGATATATAATCGAAGCTTTCCTTGCTATTAATGTTTACAAGGCTTAATATGCCAATGATTAACATCCAGCTTATTGTTTTCCAGTATTTTTTTATGAATAACATAGTGTGATGTTTTTATTGATGTTTATTTGTGAACCTTCTTTACATAGTTAGCGAGGCCTACGCTAAGGCCGCAGATTATTCAACAGAATTGGATTTGTCCTCTGTAGTTGTCGCTATACTAATGAAAAGTTGAGAATATTTCATAGCGAATAGTATTTTGTACTTAAGATCACTGATTGAAGGGAAGTTACGATATGGTCAAGAACGCAAATTGTCCGTTGATGTTGTATAAATGAAATATTCTATAGGAGTGTTTCTGATCTGTTGAATTTGTTAATGTAGGGTTGAAGAGAACAGATAGAGTGCTTTCACGAGGCATGAAAAGGTTGTTTTATAAGTCTTAGATCTGGAGTTATTTCTTTGTTAGTATACCTTGTTGTTGTATAAATGTTTAGAGGTGTTTGAAACGAGTTAAGTGCCCAGATAGAATTAAATTCGATTTATTTATTGCTTAATTAGTTGGTTACTAGAAGGAAGTAATTCTAAAATAAAAAGGTTCGTGACTTTGTCGTTTCTGTGTTGGTATATTGATGAGTGAAATTTGTTTCAGTTGAAAGTTAGTTAAGTCTACAAACTGAATGCGAATGTATTGATTTGATCTCTATGTAACCAATCATTTTTTGCAATTTTGCAGAAATCGATATGAGATAGGAATTAATACGGGACAAATACGGATAATGCATTTCGGCTCATTGGACGATGAAACCTTGTGTTTTAGTGAAGTTGAAAATAACTGCGGTTTTCATTGTACTGGTGGAGTCCAAATTCTTATATTATATACTGAGTACCCAGATAAAATTGACACAGAACTATTTCTAACTTAAATGTCTGGTTACTTGAGGGAAGGAAGTCTAAAAAGAATAGGTCTGTGATCTTAGTTTTGCCTCCTTGGGTATCTAAACTGAATTTATTGTACTTTGACTTAATGCTGTAATACGATATTATGACAAGAGAAGAGCTAATTGAGCAAATAGAGAAAAAAAAGAGTTTTTTGTGTGTAGGACTCGATACTGATCTAGCAAAGATTCCACCGCATTTGCTAGATACAGAAGATCCAATATTTGAGTTTAACAAGACTATCGTAGATGCAACGCAGGATTTGTGCGTGGCCTATAAACCGAACATTGCATTTTATGAATGCTTGGGAGCAAAAGGATGGGAAACCTTGGCTAGAACGGTAGAATATATCCGTGCAAATTATCCGGAACAGTTTCTTATTGCAGATGCAAAACGTGGCGATATAGGCAATACCTCTAAAATGTATGCAAAAGCGTTCTTCGAGAACATGGATTTCGATGCTGTTACTGTAGCTCCGTATATGGGATCGGACAGTGTGAAGCCTTTTCTTGAGTATGAAGGCAAGTGGGTTATTCTTCTAGCACTCACGTCTAACCAAGGAGCATTCGATTTTCAGTTCGAAGAAAACAAAGAAGCTGGTAAGCTGTATGAGAAAGTGTTGAGTAAATCGCAAGAATGGGGCACTGCTGGTAATTTGATGTATGTTGTTGGCGCTACCAAAGCCGAAAACCTTACTGGTATTCGTGATATTGCTCCAGAACACTTCTTGTTGGTGCCTGGTGTTGGCGCACAGGGTGGAAGCTTGCAAGAGGTTGCCAAATATGGCAAGAACGCTTCTTGTGGTCTGTTGGTGAATTCTTCGAGGGGAATTATTTATGCTTCGAAAGAACAGGATTTTGCCGAAAAAGCTAGACAGGCAGCAAAGCTGGTGCAGGAGGAGATGAAAGAGCTTTTATGAAACGGCAGTTTCTGTAGTTGAGCAACTGATATATGATGGGCTGTTGTTTTTTGGGGACAATGGCTCTCTTCTTTGTAAGTTTTAAGGGATAATAAAATTAATAACTGACCATGTTATGTTTGGCTATATGCTGGTTATCAGGCGTCAGCCAATTAATAACTCATAATTAATAATTAATAATTCCCTAAATCGTTTGAGTATGACATTCAGAGGTATTGAGCGATTTTCTTATATTTATGCTTTCCTAAAAGTCTTTATAGGGGCTGCTTTCTATTACTTTTATCGAGTGGAGGCAGTTTGGGATTTCAAAGAAGAAAAGGACAAAGCGTATATTTTTTCACCCAATCATCAGAATGCACTTATGGATGCTCTGTTGGGGGTTTTTACACGATGGGAGCAATTTGTTGTTCTGGGGCGTGGCGACATATTTAAGCGGCCTGTTGTGGCGTTTTTCCTGAAGCTCATAAAAATAATGCCTGTGTACCGTATCCGTGATGGCTACAATAGTTTGCATAAGAACGACGGTACTTTCAAGAAGACGATAGATGTTCTCCGAACCCCTCGGGGACTGATGATATATCCAGAAGCGAACCATCACCACCATAGGAGTTTGCGACCGTTGAAAAAAGGACTGGCTCGGATTGCCTTGCAGTCGCAGGAAGAACTGGGCGATAGCCGTGAGGTAATGATTGTGCCAGTTGGGATTTACTATCGCCATTATTTCTTTATGAGGTCTGAAGCACTGATCCATTATGGAGAACCATTTTCTGTGAGGCCTTTTCTTGAACTCTATAAACAAAACAAAGCTAGGTGTCTGAATGCGTTGAATGCAGAACTTGCAGATAGAATGAAAAGACTATTTCCCCATAACCCGTACAAAGATAACCAATACAATGTTGTAGAACTACTGGCAGATGTTTGGATCAACAATAGGAAGAATATTAAAACTTCCGAGCAGGTACGCCTTATAAAGAAGGCCATTCTGTACTTCCAACGGAATGAGCACAATCCTGCATTGATGAGGGAACTTATGCAATATCGGTTATTGTTGACCCATCTTAGGATTGACGACTATACGCTTGTCAATTACAAGAATGCAATGCTTTTTCGAAGGTTTTTATTGTTGCTATTGGGCTTTCCTATATTTGCAGTTGGAGTTTTTTTAAACTATTTGCCGTACAAATTGCCTGTTCTGATAAGTAGTAGGGTGGAAGACAAGGTTTTTCGCGCAACTCTTCATTTTGGTTTCTCTGTACTCTTACTATTCCCTTTTTTTTACGGGATATATGGAATTGCCCTGTCGTTTATTTTTAAATGGTATTACACTTCGCTTATTCTTATTGTTTTTCTGGCTTTGGGAGCATTCTCTTATGGTTATTTTAGGTTTTGGAAGCGTGCTCAGCGTTTTTTCCGTTTGTTTTTCAACGAGGAGAAAAACTTGGATCAGTTTCTTCAGGTTCGTGATATTGTAAGTGGACATGAACCACGGCGGTAATTAGTATTGAACTTTCCAAAAGCTCTCGTTTTTAGTGGAAAAACTCTTGGAAAGTTCCAGATCACTCTGTTTATGGTGTGGCAATCTGCATAAGAATACCAGAAAGCCAAGCGCCGTAAGTTCCCAGTGCATATCCCAATACGGCTAATAGTACACCTACTGGAGCTAACGATGGGTGAAACGCAGCAGCAACAACAGGGGCACTTGCCGCCCCTCCGATGTTGGCTTTGCTACCAACGGCCAAGAAGAAATATGGGGCACGTATAATACGCCCGACAATAAATAATAAGCCAACGTGAATGGCCATCCAGATCAGTCCTACGAGAAATAGCCCCGGATTATCAAATATCTCTATGATGTTCATTTTCATGCCTATAGTAGCTACGAGAACATAAATGAATACACTTCCGATTTTTGAGGCTCCCGCACCTTCGTAATTTTTGAGGCGGGTAAAAGAAAGTATTATTCCGCCAGTTGTAGACAGAACAATGAGCCAGAAGAATGTGGAGTTGAGACTGAATTTCTTAAGGTATGGTGCGTTTTCAGTTACCCAAGGTGCAATATTGTCTGCAAGAAGATGCGATATGCCAGTGATGCCCAGACCAACACCAAGAATTACGAAAAGGTCTTTTGTAGAGGCAATTCGTGCAACTTTCTCGCTGAATTCCTGCATTTTTTTCTGAAGGTGGTCTATCGAAGAAGAATCGGCCTTGAATGATTCGTCGATTCGTTTAGCTTTACCAACGCCCAGTAGGAGGAAGGCCATCCAAATTTCAGCAACGATTACGTCTACCGTTATGGCAATTGAGTAGAGTTTGTCCGATGGTTTGAAAATTTCGTACATGGCAGCCTGATTAGCTCCTCCGCCAATCCAACTACCAGCAATGGTGGTCATTCCGCGCCATACAGCATCGGGGCCTGCGCCTCCAACGGTTTCCGGCGAGAAGGTGGAAACGATAAGTATGGCCAGTGGTCCTCCAATGACAACGCCAACGGTTGCAGTGAAGAACATGACAAGTGCTTGAGGGCCGAGGCGGAAAACCTCGCGTAGGTCGACACTCATGGTGAGCAGAACTAAACAGGCAGGCAGTAAGTATCTGGAAGCCATAAAGTACAGTTGCGACTCCTTCATGTAGGGCTTAAACTCTTTTATGGGAATGTTGCTGGTTTCTATATAATGTACTACCTCGCTCCAACTCATCTCGGGCGTTATGGTGTGCCCTGCTGCTATTAGGTGCTGAACAACTGCTTGGCTATCGTACCAATATGGTGCAATTACTCCCATGGTTGTGAAGAGTGATGGCATAAAATAGCACATCAGTAGCATTGGAATGATGGTGTAGAAACGTTTCCAAGCTTTTATCTCCAGTTGCGAGGTGTAAAAAATAGCAGCAAGTAGCATGAGCAATAGGCCCAATACGCTTGCGTCGTTTGTTAATAGAGGTTCACTTCTCATTTTGTCAGACTAAACGTTTATGACTTCTTTCTTTTTTCAACCAAACCGAAAAGTAGTACTCACTTTTGAACTATCTTTTATAATTTAGAAGAAGAGCTGTATTTAGTAAGCAAAAATAGAAGAGTATTCAGCAAAAACAAAAGAAATATCATAGTGCATTTCTTGTGACAATGGGGGTGCGTGTGTTTTTTTATTACATTTCCCAGCAGGCGGAAGTGTTTTTGTGGGGTTAGCCCATGTAAATAGATAATTCTTTTTTCTTTGTGTCTAGTTTTGCTTTGGCCCCGATGGGTAAAGTCGCATTTTCTGCAATGTGGCCGAATGGTAATCCATACATTATTGGAATCTTTAACGAAGAGAGCCTATCCATGATAACTTCTTTTACCGAAAAGCTGTTTTCTTCTTTCCAATCGTGATCGGTTGGATGGCATCCTTTGAAAATACCAAGGGCTATACCCGCTACCTTGTCGAACTTGCCAGCGCGGAGCAGTTGAGTCAACATTCGGTCTATCCGGTAAGGTGCCTCCCCAACTTCTTCAATGAGTAATATTTTTTCATCGCAGTTTATGTCGTATGGCGTCCCAATTGCTGAGGCCAATAGAGCGAGGTTTCCACCTGCTAGTTTGCCAAGGGCGGTTCCTTCATTAACAACATAGGGATGGAAGGCTTCGTCATTACTTTCTATATGCTTTTGTAATGGTGATAAAGTAATAGAATGGTTTTGCTCCATTACCATTTTCTGGAAGATATCTCTGTCGAAAGTGCTGAACTCCGACACTCCCATTAGCCCATGGTAGGTTACCAAGTCTGTTGCTTGCGAAATTGTATTGAGTAAGGCTGTAATGTCGCTAAAACCAATAAAGGGTTTGGGATTATTTGCAATAAGTTTGTAATCCAACAAGTGCAACAGGCGCTGGGTTCCATAGCCGCCACGTACGCACCAAATGGCATCTACATCTGGATTGCTGAACATGTGGTGTAGTTCATCGGCTTTCTGTTGGTCGGTGCCGCCCAAATAACCGTTTTTGCGTGGCATCTCTGGTTGGTGATAAACTTTGAAGCCCATACTTTCGATGTTGGCCAAGGCTTTTACGAAAGCTTTCTCAGAAATTGAGCCTGACGGTTGTATAAGCCCTATTGTGGCACCTGCTTTTAGTGGTTTTGGGAACTTCATAGTTTTTGAAGGTTGTTGCTCTTACAATTAACGTATTGTTATCGTTACGAGTTTAATTCTACTTTACAAAGTTGAATCGATAGCTATCTTGTTTACAAGAACTCTGAACTTTGTAAAGTGGAATTTCTGCAATTTCTGTTTGAACTAAAAGCTGTAATAGCTACAGGCTTTTGGCCTGTGGCTTTACGCTTTGATTTTTGACGGGATTTTATTCAAATTTCGCCAGACTAGAAATTGTTGTTATTTGAATTGCCCTTTGGTTTCTCCGTTGAGCTTCTCAATATAGTTCAGCATTTCATCGCGCCCCATCTTAGTAGTGGCCGATGTGGTGAACGATAGCGGAAGAAATTCCCATTTGTTCAACATCTTCTTCTTATAGCTGTTGATGTTCTTGTTTATTTCCGAACTGGTAAGCTTATCCATTTTGGTGAACACCATTATGAACGGGATTTTATTTATGCCAAGCTGCTCCATGAACTCCTGATCTACTTTTTGGGGTTCGTGGCGGGAATCGATTAAAACGAAAACGGCAACCAAGTTAGGGCGTTTCATAAGGTATTCTTTTGTGAACCCGGCAAAAACATTCCTTAGCTTCTTCGAAGTCTTGGCATAGCCATAGCCCGGCAGGTCGACAAGGTACCATTCCTTATTAATAAGGAAATGGTTTATGGTTTGAGTTTTCCCTGGCTGGCCCGATACTTTTGCCAGCTTGCTATGATTGGTCAGCATGTTGATCAACGAAGATTTACCAACATTCGAGCGGCCAATGAAAGCATATTCAGGCTTGTCGGTTTTTGGGCATTTGTCAAGCTCTGTGTTGGACATTATAAATTCGGCAGTTTTGATCAGCATGATATCTCCTTTCTTTAAGTACGCGGCGCTAAGGTCTGCTTTTTAGTGTAATGGCAGACCTAAAAGTGATAATTCTATTAACAGCCCCGCTTATAATTCCTGTCTGCAAAGTTCTGTAAAAAACAGGGGGTTGCCAAACATTAACTTTTTGTTTCTTCTGTTGTTGAGCTTTTTCTTGTCGACAATCCTTTTTTTGCAAAATGTAGGTTTGTAGGAAAAACAAAGGCATATTGGATTTATCGTTTATTAATTAAAAGAAAAGAAAGTAGAGATGTGTTACAAGTTGACAGTGTGAGTTTGGTCGTAATTTATTCTTTACAAGAGTTGGGTCTGCTTTTTTTTAGAGTAAAATATGCAGATAATCAGATGTTTGATTGACTTGTGTTAATGAGCCTAGCTTAGGCTGAACTTATGGTTGTATAGAATTGGAGAAAAAATAATGATTATAATTATTTTTTTTATCACCTAACGGGTGGTATTTGTTATATTTGTAATGACTCATTAAGTGTAATGATAATTAATTATTTCAAGAAAGACATTTTACAATTCAAATGCAATCTGAAAACAGAGAGGTATTTTTAAAGAAATAAAGTAAAAAGAAAATATTTGTGTTTATAGAATCTTTTAATAACAATTTACAAAGTAATATTAAGAATACATGGTAAAAATCTGATGAACAACTAAAATCAAATAAGATTTAGTGGGAACTGCTTTAGTTGTTGATTGCACTTTATTCTTTTCTAGAATATTTTACTAAAGTAGTAACGAATTGATTAGGGTGAGTCTTTTTGCTCCACTCTTCTTTGTTAAAGAAGGGGACTGCTTCAGTCGTATGACTTTTATAGTGATATATTTTACATGAAACCTAGAATTGACTACTATTTTATTCATTGGGAGCTGAAAGATTTCACTTTAACATTGTTTTTATTATGTTGATTTTCAATTGTTAGTCTGTTTTGGATAATTTGACAATTCAAAAATTTAAATAACTAAAGTTGCTATTCGCAATTAAAGTAAACGCATAAAAAAGAAAACCGAAGGTTTTCCCGAAAGACGAAGTCTTTTTCAGTTCCCCGCCTTTTTAAGAAAGGGGGTAGGGGTGATTCATTAGTCTGAATTCGTATGGGTATTGTAGTGAGGTCGTTGTGTTTTTGGCGTTATACAACCACACCCTCTCCTTTTTTAAGGCTGGGAGTCAAAAGGCTTTGCCTTTTATTGGAAAGTCTTTGGTTTTCATGGGATAATAATTTCCATGCGTTTACCCTAATTCACAATAGCATAAACGAACATTGATGGTGTTATACATGTAATGCTTTTATTGTGAAATGGCCTCCCACCGCCCTCCTAAAAGAGGGACCAAATGTGAATGTTCCTGAATTGTATCGTATTGATTCGCACACCTTTCAGGACTATTCGGTAACTAAGTCCCCCTTTAGGGGGAAATAGGGGGCATTTCTAACGAACATTACATGTATAGTACTACCCGAACATTAATTTAGAACACTCAATTAGTTTCTAATTCTCACTCTATTTAGAAGTGGTATAAGTCAATAAAATATTAATTATTAGATAATTAATAAAACAGAATTTTCTGTTCTGGAATTTCTATGCTTAAAAATTAGCATCTCGACCCTTATTGATCACTAAATAACTAAGAATTATGATAGAAAAATATAGTCAGTTTCGAAAATACCCAAAGCCAGATGTTAATAATTATCTGCAAGATGATGTTGAGAACATCGAAAGTGCAATTGACAAAATTGATGCAGATGTAAACGATCTGCTCAAAGAAGTAAATGAGCATGAAAAATTTTCGGATGAGCAATTCAAAAAAGTAGATACTGAATTAGGCTTGATTAAAGAAACAGAAGCAAAAAATCAAAATAGCAACAATACAAATTTTGGACAGATAGATGATCATTTTCTTGATGTTGAAAAGACTATACAGGGGTATTGGCATCCCGATGCAAACCCATTTATCTACTGTAGGGTAAAGCGGTATGGGTATCTTGCTCCTTGGGGTGGGTTTCATTTTACTAGTCAGTTACAATTAGATGGTCCTAATGTTTTTAAAAATTTAATAGGAGGTCATGATAATAATTATGATGTATACGCTTTTCCTCCATCGTTACAGTTTGTTGGAAAAAATGCACGTTGGTTAAAAAGTGATGGTTGGTTAGATTATTGGAATAATGCAAATCAGTATAATTATCCACCCTACGATGCGAGTGTAGTTTTTGTGGAGAATACTACTAATTCCGAAATTTTTACAGGGTTTTACCGTTATATGTCAGCCAATACATATCAGCCAGCTTATAATGGATCAAGGTTATATTTAGGTGTTCCAGATAAAACAAATCAAGAGTTCTCTTTAATTAAAGAAATAGCATGGAGTACTCTACATAATCACACAGCCGCAAGTCATAATGGAACAGCAGGAATTGATATAATTATTCCTGCTAATAAAACTGTTGCCATTGTGTTTTGTTCATCTGCATATACGCCATTCACTAATTCAAATAACCATTGTGGTTTCATAATAACTCATGGTATTTACAGTTTTGATGCTTTTCTAAAGCCAGGGTTACTGGTAGATCACAAACGAACAATTAAGGCTTTACAATGTAGAACACAAAATATTCACGAAATCTGGAACTAAAAATGAAAATCTATATACAATTTGAAAACAGAAAGCAGGTACAAGCAGGCACTTACAACGATCATCCAGGAAAAAATTGGAAAGAAGCGCCTAAGAATTTTAGCTGGGGGAAATTGTACCGTCTTGATGAAAAAGGGACAGTTGTTGAATTACAAGATGAAGAACTAAGAGCTGAAGAGTTAGAAAATGCAAAGTTTGGCTTAAAAAGAGAGACCAAACATATAGCGGGGCGTTTTCGGGAAACTATCTTATCTACTGGTGATTCAAAAAGCGAAGAATATCGCATTAAGACTGAGGCTGCAAGGAATATCATTGAATTGGCGCGAAAAGGTGGAAAGGTTAATGCGAAAAACATACATTATCAGGTGCTTATTTTGGAAGCAGAGGCTAGAGAGATGGACATTGTATCGCTTGCAAATGTAATTGTTCAAAAAAATGAGGATTCTTTGCTAGCTATCGGTCAAGTTGCAGCTTTTGAGGTGAAGGCAAAAAAGTTGATTGATGATGCGAATGATCTGGATCTACTTTATGCAGATCTTCAGGAATTAACAGAAGAAACTAAAGAAAAATTTAGGATAGAGGAATTGTAGTTATTCTACAGAACAGTCTTGTTTAAGCCAAACACACCAATATCATTCACCACAACAGAACACAATCGTTATGAACGAGAATGAGATTAATTTAAGCGATTTGCCTACCCCAAATGTGATCGAAGAGCTGGATTATGAACAATTGTTTAAGGAACGCAAAAAAAAGCTGATTGAGCTAAACCCGGCATATCGCGAGGTTCTGGAATTGGAGTCGGAACCGTTAACGATCGATTTACAGGTAGGGGCATATAGGGAATTTCTTGTACGGCATCGTGTAAATGAGGCTGCTCAAGCTAGGTTGCTTGCAAAGGCTACAGAAGCAGATTTGGATCATCTTGGCGATTTTTATGGTGTTCAGAGGTTTGAAAAGGAAAATGACTCTTCGTACCGTTTACGTATCCGTGATAGGATAATGGGGTCGAGTACCGCTGGTAGTACAGCTCATTACCGTACGCGCGCAATGGAAGTAAACCCTTCTGCAATCCGTGATATTGCTATCGATAGTCCAGAAGGGGGATTGGTCCGGATTTCTGTTTTGGTGCGGTCGGATTTCTGTTTCAACAGAGGCCGTTTGTTGAGCGAGCTATCCACTTTCAAATGTTCTGATTACTGCACCAAAACAAAGGGGATCGGTGATGTGGAGAATAACAGATGTCCAGATTTTGAAAACCTAAGTAGTGAGTTGATTGAAAAGATAAAGGATCATGTTAAGTCTGATTCTGTGAAAATGTTGACCGATACGGTGATAGTAGATGCTTCTGAGAAAGTGATGGTTGATGTAAAGGCTGAAATTTATCTGCAACCGACAACACCTAAAATTGTTTTTGAAAAAGTTGTAGCGGACTTTGAAACTAAGTGGGCAACAGAAGCCAAACTTGCATGGGATGTTAGCCCTAGTTGGATAAATGCTCAGTTGCACCATGCTGGGGTACACAGTGTGAACCTTATCGAGCCTAAGGATATTATCCGTATCAGTTCGAACCAGTCGGCATTGCTAAATAATGTTGACATAGTATTGAAAGGGAGGGATTTTTGATGACTATCCTGCCACCTAATGCGACCCAATTACAGCGTGACCTAGAGGTTGCGAATGACATCGGTTTCGATATTGAAAAAGCTCTCCAGAGCATAAAAGACATTAAGAGCGATCCACCGCCACAGATTCTTTATTGGCTGATATGGGAGTATGGCCTGGGTGAAATCCTACCATACATTTCAGATTTGAACAAGCTTATTTTGGATGGTCTGAAATGGCAGCGAAAGCGTGGTACTGGTGATAGCCTTAAGATGGCATTGAGCTGGATAAATGTCGATGAGGTGGAGATAGAACAGGAACCTCCGGGACTATATTTTTATCAATATCAGCTAAAATTTCAAGAAATCCCCCGTCTGAAAACGGTAGATCAAATTCATCATCTTGCGGAATTGTCTGCACCGGTAAGGGCGAGATTAGCGAGGCTTTATAACGAAGAGTACGACAAGCGGATCCTTGTTTTATCAAAAGGAACATTTGGGCAGTTTCTTTCGGATTATTCTGGTTACCGTTATGGAAATTTAAGACTTTCGTTTGGGCGCGGGCATAAATCGAAGATTTCTTTTTCTGAAGTCCAATCCTACGGATTCAGAACGTATATTATAGCAAATCAGACATTTTATTTTAGCTATCCTCTGCTTAGCTACATGCAAATTAGCGATGTTGCATTTCCAAATTGGCCTGCACTGCAAAGGAGATTTTTTTCTGTTGGTTTGGGAGGTACAGGAGAGGAACCTTTGTTTTCTTCTGGAATAAATTGGTTTGGTACCTGGAACGAAAAAAGTTGGAGATCGCATAGTTTTGTTAATGCGGAAACCTTGCAAACGAAAACCCACACATCTCATTTAAAATTATCTGGTTACGAAGTTGAACATAGTACTTCTGGAGTAAGTGCCATACGAGCTTATTTTAGCTGTCCTTTGCTTAGCTATATGCAAATTAGCGACGTTTCGCTTCCCAATTGGCCTGCACAGCAAATGAGATTTTTTTCTGTTGGTTTGGAAGGCGCAGAAGAGGAACCATTGGTTTCTTCTGGAATAAATTGGTTTGGTACTTGGAACGAAAAAAGTTGGAGATCGCATAGTTTTGTTAATGCAGAAACGTTACAAACGAAAACCTATAGATCCCATTTAAAACTATCTGGTTACAAAGTTGCGTATAGTACTTCCAGAGTAAATGCCATACGAGCTGATGTTTTTAAAATGAGTGGACTGCTTCCTGATACCCTTATTTCATGTTTCCGACAGTCTAATGTGTCACTAGGAAGATCTGAAGATCAACCTTTATCTCTTTCTGGTTTGGAATGGTTCGGGATATGGAACCAAAAAAGCTGGGGAGTGCATGGTTTTGTTAATGCGAAAATTTTACAGAAGAGGGTTTATACTTCTCTATCGGGAATATCTGGATATAGAAATAGCTTCAATACTTGTGGGCTACGTGCCGTGGGAGCTGATGCTTTTAAGATGAGCGGACTGCTTCCTGATACTCTCATAGCCTGTTCTCAACAATCAAATGTCTTTCTGGGAAGATCAGAAGATCAGCCTTTATCTCTTTCCGGTTTGGAATGGTTCGGGACATGGAACCAAAAAAACTGGGGGACACATGGTTTTAGTAATGTTGAAAAGTTGAATATTAGAACATATATGTCTCTTCTGAATGTTTCTCTCAATTTACATAGTTCATACGTGCATAGTACCCATAGACTATAAGTTATCGTGTTAGGCATATCAAAAAAAATAACTATCCATTCGTTCCACTGCGGACGGCCAAATCCTCACGTACGAAAAGTACGCTCCGGTTTAGACGCCTTGTGCGCCTTTGGCTAATTATTTTTTTTAACATGCCTTAATTAAAGAAAGTCTTTTCGTAAGAACTATAAAGTTGCATTAATTCTTATTTATCTGATTATCAATAGCTAGTTGATGATGGTTAAACACTGCTTTGATTTGATATTCTGGTTGAGAACATCGGAATATTTAAATACAATGAAGATATTTATGTGTCAATTTTTTTGATTTAATACTTAATTCAGTTGAAATTCCGACATGTTGAAGCAATTATACTCATAAAATGAAACTTTTGCACTGAACAAGTACTAGGGCAGACGCATCAAAATGAAAACCGAAGGTTTTCCTGAAAGACGAAGTCTTTCAGTTCCCCGCCTTGTTAAGGAGGGGTTAGGGGTGGTTTATCACTTTAAATAATAAGATATTAATAACTAGATAATTATGTTTTTTACGATACAACCACCCCCACCCCCTCCTTTTTTAAGGCGGGGAGCCAAAAGGCTTCGCCTTTTATTGGAAAACCTTTGGTTTTCAGCATGTAATATTTTTGATGCGTCTGTCCTAGATAAGTACAAGGTTCGAAAAGAAAAATAAAACTATACAAAATAAACAATTAAAACGAAGAACTGCTTCATTCTTCAGTCACCAGCTGGTTCGACTTTGAGAATGATCGTACATGGTCTTTATCACTTTAATTTTAACATAGGAGTAATACATCATGGCAATACTAACTAAATCTGGACGGATAGCAATGGCAAAAGCAATTGCGGAAAAACCAATATTCATGTGCTGGGGCGAAGGAGAGGAAAATTGGGGTGAAAATCCTCCAAAAGAATCTATAGAATCTACAGAGCTTGCACAAGCAGTTGGATACAGAAAAGCATCCACTGTACAGTTTTGCGAACCTACTACTGAGGGTGATATTGTGATTCCTACCGGACGTTTCAAAATCTCAGAAGCACCTACGAATCACCTGCATTTTAAGTTCAATTTCGATTTTGAAGATGCTCAAGGAAAAACGATCCAAGAGATTGGAGTGTTGGTAGGTACGGCGATTCAGGACAATATGCCTGAAGGACAGGAATATTTCGAAGTAGACCAGATTAAAGATCAAGGCAGCCTTTTATTGATAGAATACCGCAAACCACTTTATCGTGAAGTGGGTGCCCGCGAAACTTTCGAATTTGTTGTATCATTTTAACCTAGAGGTATGTTGAATGATTATTATAAACGGTTCGATCCGCAAAAAAACTACGAAAAGCTTCTCTTCCGACCAGGTAAGGGGCTCCAAAGTGCAGAACTGAACGATTTGCAGGAACAGTATCAGCATCAGTTACACAGTATTGCCGACAGTGTTCTGAAAGATGGCGATGTAATTCGAGGCGGTAGCATTTCAATCAATCTAAAAACAGGAGAAACTCATATCGAAGAAGCTTCTGTTTATTTGAGAGGTTACCTTCGTGAGATTGTAGCTCAGGATCTTGTAATCCCAACCGATGATACGTTTTACATTGGGGTATGGCTAATAGAGCGGGTGATTACGGAAATTGAAGACCCAGCCTTGAAAGATCCAGCAACGGGTACTCATAATTACCAGCAACCAGGAGCTGCACGTCTGCAGGTACTCCATACATGGGGACTGAAAACAGACAAGAGCGAGGGGACTTTTTATCCAGTTTTCCGCATCGACAACGGAGTGCATATCACCAACGAGCCTCCACCGCAGTTAGATTCGATTACTGTTGCAATAGCCCGCTTCGACAGGGAATCCAACGGAGGCAGTTATGTGGTTGAAGGCATGGAAGTGATTGATTGTGGTTATCAGGGAGATAAGCAGGTTGTCTGTATCAGCGAAGGAAAATCTCATATCGACGGTTTTACTGTAGAATTCACCACTGCCTTGCGGAAACTGTTCGATGTGGATCCAGACATGCAGGGCATAGTTTCGGAGCCGCATATTTTTAAACCTGATGCAGAAAAAAAAATGCGGGTAGACCTATCTTTTGCACCTATCGATGAAGAAAGTTTGAAGGTTGATGGGACTTTACAGGTTGAGGAAACAATAACGCATGGGTCTTATTCTGGTGTTATGGATCCGTTGCAAAATACTTCTGTAGAAGAAATTGTGTCTGTTGAACAAGCTGGAAATCTATATAAAGAAGGGAAAGATTATAAGTTAACGAAAAACACTGTCGATTGGAGCCTAGAACATGATGAACCAGCTCCTGGGAGTACTTACACGGTGATTTATAGGTACAGTACCCGTTTGACACTTAAGAATGTTGATGAAAAAGGGTTTACGGTCGAAAATGTTGTTGCTGGCACAAAATTGCGCGCGGATTATCAATGGAAAATGCCAAGGGTTGACCTAATAACGGTTGATAAAGAGGGTGTTGTTCGACGTTTAAAAGGTATTCCTAATCCATATCGACCACAAGTACCGCGCGTGCCTACACATCAGTTTTCGCTGGCCGAGATCAGGCAAATATGGAGCCAATTGGAAGCCGCAGAGGTTACTAACCATGCTGTCCGAACGGTTTCTATGTCCGAATTGAAATTGATGCAGGAACAAATAAGCGATCTGTATGATCTGGTGGCGATTGAGCGTCTGAAAAATGATGCTAACATGCAAGACCCAACGGTGAAAAAAGGGGTTTTTGTAGATCCTTTTTTCGACGATGACATGCGCGATCAAGGAATCGAACAAACTGCAGCAATTATTGATGGAGAGTTGGTGCTTCCGATACTGGTAGATATAGCTGATCTAGGGGGATTTATAAATCCTATCACTTTAGCTTATGAAGATGAGGTGATTATCAATCAGCCGATGCATACAGGAAGCATGAAGGTGAACCCGTATCAGGCTTTTGAACCGATTCCTCCCAAAGCAACTCTATACCCACAGGTAGACCGTTGGACTCAAACACAGACACGCTGGCTAAGCTCAATAACAAGGCGTTTTTGGGTTCGGAATATTAGGCGTTCGAATACCCAGGTGAGAGTAGAACAGGTGAGAACCCGAACTGAGCAGGCAGAGTTTCTCCGCCCAAGAGGTGTAAGGTATATCGTAAGTGGATTTGGTTATGGAGAACCGTTGTCTGAGATACTGTTCGATGGCATCAATCTGCCTTGCGATGACATCGTTGCGGATGATAAAGGAATAGTAAGAGGAACTTTCCAAATACCGAAGAACATTCCTGCGGGAACAAAATCCGTTGTTTTCATAGGTAAAGTTGTGTCGAGGGCTGAAACAACTTATACAGGACGGGGAACGATCACAATTCGTGAACAAAGAAATGTGATTACTACTTGGCGACGCTCCGATCCTCTTGCACAGACTTTTACATTGGATGAGTCCCGTCATCTATCTGGAGTAGATCTTTGGTTTACAAAGGCTGGGGCTGCAGATGTTAGGGTTCAGGTTCGGGAGACTGCTTTGGGGCTGCCAACTCAAGAGGTGCTGAGTGAGGCAATCATCAAGCGCGATGAAATTAATATTGACGGATCGCACACTGCAATAAGGTTCAGTCCTGTTTTTCTTGATGCTGGGGTGGAATATGCGGTTGTTATATTAACCGACGACCCAGATTATGAAGTACAGATAGCAGAGCTTAGTAAGTTCGATCTGGAAAAAGGTTGGGTAACACGTCAGCCATATCAAATCGGGGTTTTGCTGTCATCGAGCAATGCCGTGACATGGACACCACATCAGAATTCCGATCTCACATTCAGACTTGTTGCGGCTAAATTTAAAGAAACAAGTCGTGTTTTGAATTTTGGAACACTGGAATCGGAAAACATCAGTGATTTAATGGTGTTGGCTTCCGTGCAAAGAACTAGCAGTGCTACCGATCTCCGCTTCATGATCACCGATCAAACCAATCAACAGAAGTACGAAATTCATGATAATCAGGTTGTCAGTTTGGCTCATAGAATAACTGGCGATGTTGCGGTTGAAGCTCACTTCGTTGGTTCAGATAAGCATAGTCCTGTACTTTACCAAGGTACACAGTTAGCACAAGGAAAACTACAGGAAACGGCAGATTATGTTAGTCGAAGCATTACCTGCACAGGTGCTAATAAATTATCTGTGACTTTAGAGAGTTTTTCCGAAGGCCAGTCCGGTGTAGAGGTTTACTATCAAGTTGGCGAGCAATGGGAAAAAATGACGAACCCAATTGGACAGCCCGTTGGTGATAACTGGGTAGAGCAGAAATATACTCAGGAAAACATTAGTCAAGAGAGTACCCGAATAAAATTGCTGCTTTACGGAAATGCGATCAATAGGGCTAGAGTCAGAGGGTTACGTGTGATTACTACATAATGATTTTTCGAAAAGAATACATAGCCATTAGAAAATAACATCAAGTATATGAAAGGGATGGATGTAAACACAGGAAAAGCAGTTTCTGATGAAGAACATTTGGTGCAATCGATCAGGGACATAATTACAACACCGATCGGTTCGCGTGTGATGCGTCGGAACTACGGATGCCGGATCTTTCATTTAATCGACCAGCCAATCAATCAATTAATCATAGCTAGAATACAGGCTGCTGTTTCAGAGGCACTTCATAAATATGAGCCCCGGGTTCGCTTTACTAAGATTAAAGTGGACGAAGTACAGAACGGTAGCCTTGTACTCTACATTGAAGGGTATTGGGTTGGTAATAATCAGTTTTTTAAGCTGTCCAATTTCAGAGTTTGACACCAAATCATTATTTAATATATTAAAAAAACAATCAAATGAGCTTCTTACATGGAATAGAAGTCGTGGAAATAGATGTAGGTACACGACCAATTGAAACCCCAAAATCCTCGGTGATAGGTCTGGTCGGGACGGCTCCTCAAGGGCCAGTGAATGTTCCGACACTAATCGCAGGTTCGCGAAAAGAGGCTGTCAAGATTTTTGGTGCACCAGATGGTGAGTCAACTATACCAGATGCATTAGATGCAATTTTTGATCAGATCGGTGCTGCTGTCGTTGTTATCAATGTACTGAAACAAAAAAGCGTAAATCTAACGGATCAGACTTTTACTAATAAAGAACTTAAGCTTAGCAAAGCTGGCGCCATAAGAAATTCTTTAGTAGTAGAATTGGCTGGTGGTAGTGAGACATATGAATATGGTGTAGACTATGTCGTTAGTGAGAATACGATAAAACTGACGGATAATAGCAAAATCACAAAAGAAAAAAAATACGATGTATCGTATAATTGCCCAGATTATGAGGGATTTAAAACAGATGGATCAGAAGATATTAAGGGAGGTGTGAATGCTACCAGTGGGCAGTACGAAGGTGTACAGGCTCTGTTAGCTGCAGAAAGTACTGTTCACGTACAACCAAGGCTTCTTATTGCTCCAGGTTTTACTGGCTTAAAGGATGGTAGCGATTTTGATGCTGCTTCTAAGGATCTTGTTTCTGACCTTATTACAGTAGCAGAAAGACTGCGCGCAATTGTAATTGCAGACGGACCAAATACGACAGATGATGATGCAAAATCGTTCCGCAAATTATTTGACAGCGCTCGTCTATACCTTGTAGATCCTTATGTGAAGGTGTTCGATGCTGTTTCGCAGTCGGAAGTTATGCAGCCAGCTTCAGCCCGTGTAGCTGGAATCATTGCCAAGTCAGATCATCAGCGTGGGTTCTGGTATAGCCCTTCTAACCGTCCGATGTTGGGAATTACAGGTACTGCCCGCCCAATTGATTTTGTAATGGGCGATATCAACGCAAGAGCCAATCTGCTAAACGAGAACGATGTTGCTACCATCATTCAGCAAGATGGCTACCGCTTGTGGGGCAACCGAAGCTGTAGCAGCGACAACAAATGGATGTTCATCTGTACACGTAGAACTGCCGATATGATCAACGATGCTCTTTTAAGGTCGCACCTTTGGGCTGTTGACAACAACATCACAACTTCTTATATCGAAAATGTGGTGCGTGGTGTAAATGATTATCTGCGTTATCTGAAATCGTTGGGAGCAATTATTGGTGGCGAGTGCTGGGCAGATCCAGAGCGAAACACACCAGACCAGATTCAGCTTGGCCGTGTTAGTTTCGATTTCGATTTCACGCCACCATATCCGGCCGAGAAGGTTTCATTCAGAAGTCAATTAGTTAACAATTATTTAGAGGAGGTATTGTAATATGGCATACGAATTCAAAATACCTAAGACATTAAAAAGCTTCAACCTTTTCATTAAAGGTAAAGGTCTTGCGGGGCGTGTTGGAGAAGTTATCCTGCCAAAGTTGGCGCTTAAGGCCGACGAATACAGCGCTGGCGGAATGGACATTCCTATCGATTTGGATATGGGGATGCAGAAAATGGAATCTACGATGGTTCTTAATGAATACAACCCAGAGGTAATCAAACTGTTCGGATTGGGAAAACGCAATCCTGTGGAAGCGGTACTGAAAGGTGCTCTTCACGATGAAGATGAGGTGACTAAAGTAGAAGTAGAGCTACGCGGTATGTTCACAGAGGTGGATATGGGAGCTTGGAAACCGAACGAAAAACAGTCGCTTTCACTTTCTATGTCCGTACGTTATTACAAACTAACTATCGGCGATGCGGAACTTGTTGAGGTTGATGCCATAAATATGGTACGCAAGATCAACGGTGAAGATCAGTTGCAGGATATCCGCAATATGATTTCGTAAAAGTTTTCTCATCATCTAGTAGCTTAAAACATTTCCTTCTCTTTAGAGCTGTAAAACAAGGATTTCACATAAAAAAAAGTCAGTTTTAATCATGTATTTCATGACTAAGACCAGACCGCGTATTTTATAGTTCTGAAGGGAAGGCTGAGTTCAATAATTGAATAAGAGAATAAATGAATAATGGAATTATTCTGGCGCGTAAACCTTATTCAGTTATTCCATCACTCACTGATTCTATTATTAAAAGAAATACACATGACAACAAAAGTGATCAAACTAAAATCTCCTGTAGAGATCGACGGAGAAAGAATAGAAGAAATGGTAATGCGCGAGCCTAAAGTAAGGGATCGGTTAGTTGCGGAAAAACTGTCTGGTGGGGCAGCAGAAAAAGAGTTGGGTTTTATTGCAAATCTGTGCGATGTAACACCTGAAACAATTGCCGAACTATCACTTGCCGATTACATAAAAATACAGGAGGCTGTAAACGATTTTTTATCCTAAGCCCGAACGAAATTCGGGATGCTGTGGTTCTATTGGCTCAACAAACTGGTTGGGGACTAAATGAAATTAAGGAGCTGCCAGAGGGCGAACTACTTGAATGGTTGGATTCTACTGAGCGTGTGTTGAAGAAACAGAAACTTAAGAATTAGTGTTTGTTCATTAATAAATTATAAGTACTCATTCAAAATTAAGGTAGATTAATTCCTAATGTAAGTCACTGGTTACTTGCAGAAAGTTAATCTAAGATAAATAGGTCCGAGACCTTATTGATATTAATGCTGTGTATGAATCGTGTTATATTTCATATTGTACTTCTAGGAATTATTTGCCTTGAGAGTTGTAATTACACCCCTGAATGTTACACTTTTAGAGGAATGAAAATGCCTGTGTTTGAGGTGGACACATTTTATAATAGAAGAGAATATGTTTATTACTGGGGGCAGACTATCGATGAAGTTAAAAGTTGTTCTTTTACCAAAGATAGTTTTCCGCGAAGTGATACTTATGCAAACTTTGAAGAGCCTTCTGGTTGTGAGGGAAATCAAATTTTATTGTATAAGTCTAAAACAACTGTTGATGATTCGATTATTATTACAGTGTCAGAACGCTTTTATTTTATAGACAGTATGTTGTTTAAATATCAGTTTCGCTATGAAACTGAGCGAGCTTTAGATTTAAGAGAGTACTGTGTCTTTAGGCACGAAATTATATCAGGTTTCTCTTTAATTTCAGATTCTTTAGATTTTTCTACACAAGATTCAATGTATCTAAGGTTATATAATAAAGATTATGGTCTTTTTGTTAGAAGTGACTGCTATTCAAAGAATATTACAAATAAAATTTTCCCTTTCATAAAGGGGTATTCATATCTGCATTTACGAGAAAAAGAATAAAGAGCGAGAAGCAAATCCTATCCGTAGAATAAGTGATCGAATTCAAAAAGAATACAACTAAAAACACTCTACTGTTATGAGGTATTTAGTTTCATTAACAATTTTATTTGTCATTTTGAGCAGTGTAAGCTGTCAAAATAAAAAAACAGAATGTTATACTTTTAGAGGTGCTAAAATGCCTGAATATCAGATTGATACTTTTTTGTGGATAGAGGTTTTTTGTACTATTGGGGCAAAGTATCAATGAGATAAAGCAACAGTCTCAGCAAAAAGATAGTGTATCTCGATCTGATACATATGCTGGGTTTATTGAGCCTAAAGAGTGCAAAGGTAATCAGATACTCATTTATGAACATTCTTTTGAAACATACGATTCTTTACAGATAAAAATGTCTGAAAAATTTAGTTTTATCGACAGCTTACTTTTCCGTTATTATGTTTGGATAGGGGCAGAATACCCTTTAAGCGAGAGTGAAACTACAAAATTCAAAAAAAGGGTTTTTAATTCGCTGGTTACTTATTCTGATTCAATTAAACTGATAGAACGGGATTCGATATTTCAGCACATTAATATAGAAGACAGGTATGGTATGTTTATTCGGTATGATGCCTATGAAGTTGATTCAACGATAAACGTAAAGCCTTCTTTTATTATACAATTTAGGTTGGATTAATGGTTATGAAGAATGCAGCTAATTTGGAAAGTGAAGCTCATTACTTAAGTAAGTGTGTTAATACAAACGACACTTTTAGGTTTGTCACTGTGTTGAATATTAGCACGATGCTTTTTCTAATAAATAGCACCACGTGCTTACTTCTGCGTTTATCTATTTTTTATAACGAACTTTTATTCAAAATATATTATATCACTCTAAGTAAAGAGCGGGGGGGGCAGTATAAGAGGTTTACCCTGATGAAAACTCAATAAAAATGAAATAAATCTCTAATAAAACCTAAAACATATTGAAGATTCACTTTAGGTGGTTTTTTGAACAATTAAGAGAGGTTTTATAAAGATTCAAGAAAAAACTAAATAATTCATAACCATTATGGACGTAATGCTAACCTTGGGTGATTTCCCTTTTATGATAAAAACTGCGGCTTACGATACACTTAAGCGGAGTTTTCAATATAAATGGGCAGAACTGGAAAGATTACCACACCCAAAATACAAAACTGTTGGAATTGGCGGTGCTGCGCTTCAGTATATGGGGCTTGGATCGCAAACAATTTCCTTAAACGGAACCATTTATCCACGGCAACGCGGAATGGAATCTTCATTGGTAACCATCAGGGCAATGGCCGGAACAGGAAAGCCCAAGCTACTTATGAGTTTCGAGGGCGATATTATGGGAAAATGGATCATCAAACAGGTAGACGAAACCAAAAACGAATACGCAAAAATCAATAACAAAGTGGTACCCAGAAAAATTGAGTTTTCCATTGAACTGCAACGGTTTGTTGATTATGCATACGATGCAGGCTTATCGCTAGAGGGAGGAGGTGTGCTCTGATATGGTTTACTATACGAAAGAAAACGAAATGTTGGATTACATCTGTTGGAAGTACTACTTCCAGTCATCGACCAGAAATTCTATTCTTGAACATGAGGCACGGTGGTATGAAGAAACAAACCAGCTCACCGAGGTATTCAATATGGGATTGAACGAAGAATTCCCCGATGCAAAACTGAGCGATGTGCTTTCAAAAGTGATTCAGGCAAACCCTGGGATAGCGGATTATGGTGCGCATTTACCATCGGGGCTGGAAGTTATTCTTCCCAATATCGATTTGCATGACACTAGTGAGGATATGGTTCAGTTGTGGGATTGAGGAAATACTAGAATAATAAGACTGCACCTGTAATACTCGTTTAAAAAGCCCCCTATATCCCCCTGAAGGGGGACTTGGTTACCGAATAGTCCTGAAGGGCACAATAATCAGCATAATACATTTCAGAACATTCACATTTGGGCCCTCTTTTAGGAGGGCGGTGGGAGGCTATTTCATAACTCATAATTCATAATTCAAAAATGCACATTCCAGGATACAAAATAGAAGTAAAAGGAGCTAACCAGACAGGCGTAGTAAGGGAAAGGTTGGTAAGCCTTACGGTGCGGATGTTTCAAGGAGCACAAAGCGATAGCCTGACTATGGTGCTGGAAGATACTGATCAGGGTAAGCGGCTAATAGCTCCTGAAACTAACGACGAAATAAAGCTCTGGATGGGCTATGAAGGCAACCTTAAGTTTATGGGGACATTTCTGATCGATGGCGTTAGTCTTCGTGGAGATACCAGTTCTGGAGATCAGTATACTGTTGAGGCAAAGGCTATCGATACTTTAGGTAAGATGTTCGACAGAAAATATAAAGTATGGGAGGCAGAAAAGAAGGGGGATAAAATAAAATTAGGAGATATTGTTAAAAAAATAGCTAAAGATCATTCCTTGCAAAGTTCAATCAGTAAGGAATTGGAAAAAATTGAAATTGTTAGGGAAGTACAGCGGCGCGAATCTGATATAAGTTTTCTTAGGTATTTGGCAGAAAAACATAAGGCTATAGTGAAGTTTTATGTAGGTAAACTGGTTTTTATACGCTTAGATCCCAAGACTGTCGGTGGGGCAAATATACCGAAAAAAGAGATTGGTCCCGACCAGATTCAGTCGTGGGAAGTAAGGTTTGGAAATCGTTGGGAATTCAAAAAAATTAAAGCAGAATGGTGGGACGAGGAAAATGCAGAGTTGAAGGTTGAAGAAGTTACCAATCCGAAAGCAAAATCCAAAAATGCCAAGGAATATATAGTAAAAGGTATTTCCAGTTCTGCAGAAAATGCAAAAAAAATGGCCGAAGCCGAATTTTTACGCTTAGAGCGCGACTGTAACCATCTGACACTTGAAGTTTTGGGCGATCCCGAGATTAGACCATTAACGCCACTCGAGGTGAAAGGAGTTAGAAACCACGTTGATAGCAAATGGTTGGTTGCAGATGTTACACACACATTGTCTGTTGGGGGATATACAACCTCTTTAGGAGAAATGAGCGAAATGAGATGATGCACAACAACGCAACATATGGTAATTTGTGGAACACGATAGACCGATCGTGTAAACTTAGCTGTTTGTTCTCTAAGTCGCAACGAAGTGTTTTGTCACAGTTTTCTTTGAAAAACACGTCTCTTTTTAAAACTAACGACTGTTTTTCGGGAGCATTCTGGATTTCTTTCTTTCCAGATAAAATTTCTTTTGACAATTATTTTCAGACTGAAGAAAGCGAGGACGTAGATGAAACAGAAATACTTCAAAGCATCAATAATTTATACCAAGTAACGAAACACCACAATGACATTTCTATTGATGTTGCGAATCCTTTGGGGCATGCTAAAAAAGAGAGAAACTTATTATTCAAGCAATTTGTAAAAAACAGTTTATACAATTCTTCTTCAAACCAACTTGTTCTAGCAGATAAATTGCTGAATAAAAATTCAGTTTGGAAAAATATCCAACAGAAGAATAAAACCAATATTGCGACAAACAAAACAGAAGTAAATACCTCTGCTTCGAAAAACATAAATAAGAAAACTTGGGAGTATTTAGGCGGAAGCGACAATTATACAGAAGACTATACCGAGAAAATAAATACGGAACAAGAAATAATCAATCAACCAATTTTAATAAACCCAATAAAAGAAGGCTTTAAATCAGTTACAGAACAATCTAGTGTGTCAAATCTATTTCAACAAAAAGATATTTTTGAACAAAGAAAGTTCTCTGAATTATTTCAAAAATCAAACGTCTCAGAATTAAATTCCAACATTACAGGCAAAAGCATTTCGTTGAAGAAAAGCGAACTTCGCGAAGTTTCATCAAATACAGAGGTTTCTCAGAGTTATAAAGCCGATTATCAAGATAACTCCACAGTAAGGATAAAACATCGGGATGAGTTTCTGGCAAATAAAACTACCGATGAATTTCATAGGAAAGTAAATTTTGAAAAACGATCGTTTTTAGAGCTGTTTCAGAGAGCGACTCATTGGAAGTATGATAGTGAGCGGAAATTTGAAACGCTTTCTGAAAGAATCGAAGTATCCGAAATTTCTAACAAAACAGATAAGTCTGAACAGAGAACAATCGATAATAGTGTATCAAGCGTTTATGAAACGATTTATAGTAGAGAGTCTTTTGCCGATAATTTTTTAAAAAGAACGATTCTTTTCAAAGAAGCGAAAATAGATTCAATTATATATGATTTTTCAAAAAAAATAGGGGATAGTATATTCGGGATTCATAGCAGAAATGAAATCTTTAAAAAGGTTAGCAATCAGAATAAGAAGGCAGACAATTTTAGGCAAATAATCAATTTCGAACGACCATCTTTTTTTGACCTTGTTACAAAAAAACAATCTGAGGAAAGCCTTTCTTTTTCAAAACACAGCGAAGTTGTACAGAATCAAAAAACAAAAGAAAGAACCAATACAGTTGATAATGTATATTCGGAATATAACCGAAAAGATTCAGATGAAACGTATTTGGAAAGTAACAGATCTGAACGTCGGATTTTAGACACTCATTTACAGGCAATATCATTTGAGGAAAACAGTTCTTCCCACCTTTTTCTGAAAAATATTTTATCAGAATTCAAACAAAGAGTTTTTCAAGATACTCTACGAAGTTCCGAATCAGAAAAAAGCAAAGCCTCATTAAATCCTTTTTATCGAAATTCTAAGAAACAGGTTAATGCAGATCTTTTGCAATCGATAAATCGGGTTATTGCAACGGAAACAAAGCATAATACGGAGCAGGTTACTAAGGTTTCCGACCTGATTATTAAGCAAAAGAAAGAGCAGGAAAAAATATTGGCAGACATTTCTAAAGAGTTTGCAACAATCCGCAAAGAAATAGAAAGCATACGCCTTATTCAGAAACAGAAAGATAGGGGCGGCGCTTCGCGAAATAACTTCAAGTCAGGCGCATTTTACGATTTTTAAATATGATGCAGACACTCAATAAGACATATAAATCAGGTAATCGGACAAAAGATTTGGTAATGGATATGCGCAATAGAGTTTTTGAGCATATCTCTGGTCATTATTCTGTAGATGTTTCTGATATAGAGTATGAACAGGAAGGGACATACGCGATTTCAGAAAAACAGATCGAACATATTGTCGAGGTTTTCAACTTGTCCGAATTTGAGCTGAATATACTGCTACTTTGTATTGCTACTGAGATAGACCCTATAATATCGCTTCTGTTCAGTAGACTGGGAAACAATTTTGCTCCTTCAATATCTTTTGCTTCAGAACTATTCCCGGAAATCGAACATGCAATTACAAACAGATCTCCTCTCCGTTTTTGGCGTTTGGTTGAACTAAAGAACCCAGAGCATTTTCTTCATTCCCATTTCCACGTTTCAGAAAAGGTAATTCATTTTGCTCTGGGAGTAGAAACAGTAGAAGAGAAGGTGGTAGATGTATTGGCCGACTTGGAAGTTGATCGATTGGAGATAAAACCTTCGCAGAGATTGCAGCAGCAGTACGAACTTCAGGTGCAAGATTCGGAGAAAAACTCAATGCCAATACAGATGCAATCGTGGGATGCAGAAGAGATAAAACATGCAGCCTCTTTTTTTGCACAAAAGAAGGGATACAAACTGTATAAATTTTCGCTCGAAGATTTTGGGAAGGATAAGAAACAGCAAGATCATCGTTTGCTTGGGCGTGAGATACTGATGGACAGAGCGATGCTTTGGATAGATTGCAATGAGTTAGTTTCTGCAACAGATGAAAGGCGCTATGCATTGTTTGCGTTCGTTAACAAGATGGCTGCGGAGCTTTCTTCCAGAATAATTCTGTCGGCACCAGCTCCTTTGTCGCAACATAAAATTCCTGTAGAATTAATTGAACTCAAAGAGCGCACACCCATTGAACAAAGTGAACTTTGGAAACAGAAATTGGCCTATTATCCTGAATTGATTTCAGAAGAAGAAATTGATAAGACCAGTCAACATTTTAAGCTTTCGCTTCAACAGACCGGTACCATTGCAGACCAGTGGAACAGTCAGATGAAGCATGAAACAGGCGGTAAAAACGGCTTTGATACACTCTGGAATTTGAGCCGAATGAACTTGCGTAGGAACACAACAGACCGTATTAATTTAGTAGAATCGACAACAAAGCGGGATGGTCTGGTGCTTTCCCAGAAGTCAAAGAAACTGTTTGATCAGTTTCTTGCGCAGGCTCAAGGTCGTTATAAGGTTTATGAAGAATGGGGCCTGGCCGATAAATTGAAACGGGGACTTGGCATAGCAGCATTGTTTTATGGCCCTTCCGGTACAGGAAAAACTACAGCAGCAGAGGTGCTTGCTAGTGAGTTACAACTCGACATTCTAAAAATAGACCTGAGCCAGACAGTAAGCAAATACATTGGCGAAACAGAAAAAAATCTCGATCATGCGTTTCATGTAGCCCACCAAAGTGGCGCAATACTAATGTTCGACGAGGCAGATTCTGTTTTCACTAAAAGGACAGCCATCCACGATAGTCACGATGTGCATGCCAATCAACAGGTCAGTTACCTGCTACAGAAAATAGAAACACATCCTGGGATTTCTATTCTTACAACTAACCTCAAAAACTCTATCGACGAGGCATTTATGCGGCGTATACGTTTTGTGATCCCATTCGACTTGCCCGATGTGGACGAGCGCTACAAGATCTGGAAGGGAATTTTTCCACTACAGGTTCCGAAAGAAGAAATCGATTTAAAAAAACTGGCACGCTACGGTCTCAGTGGAGGTGAAATTAAAAACGCTGCTGTGAATGCTACATTTTTCGCAGCTGAAAAAGATTGTAGTCTGAATATGAGGTTTATAGAGGCTGCAATAAACGACGAATTCGAAAAAAACGAAAAACCTATTTCTATAGAATAA
This sequence comes from Bacteroidales bacterium, assembly GCA_965230435.1. Taxonomy (GTDB): domain Bacteria; phylum Bacteroidota; class Bacteroidia; order Bacteroidales; family JBDKHP01; genus JBDKHP01. Next base: position 426,681 of record CBDDLB010000004.1, on the reverse strand, counting down.
CAACATGACACACCCTGAACATTTCTTAGAAAAAGTATGCCTTATGCTGACCAATTATTTCAAGACGGATGTTGGTCTGTGCGACGTTCACCCTGGAGTGTTGAGCACCAAGGAAAAGAGCAACCTTAAAAATTATTCCCCTGCGATTTATACCACAATAACAGATGTGCTCGGTGTCGAAAGCTTAGAATCTGGACAGGTGAAAAACGAGGTTCAGGTTGTTAGTTTTATGTTGATATATAATCTATTGGCGCGGGATCGCGACAAACTGGCTCGCCATCTGGTATTCAAGATGACCAATATTTTGTACGACCAGCGCTGGGGACTCGACTATACATTGCCAACAAAAGAGGTAAAAGCCTTTGATATGCACGGACTTCTCCGTAGTCCTTCCGAGGTAATCGGTTCCGAAGGTTGGAATCCGACTTTACAGGCAAGAGCTAACGATCTGTTCGACGGAATTGACGAATCGAAAGATCCGCAGTTTTCGATATGGGCAGTAACGTGGGAGCAGGAACTTGTTTTCGATTTGTTCGGTGATCCTCACCCTGAGTTTAAGTATCCCCACACGCTTGATCTACCAGAGGATATTAATACTGTAATTCAGGATATTAAAAACATAGAAACCGATAATTTGTTCTTGGAAGAAAACGGATTGGGAAGGGTGATATCTGGTGATGTAAAAATAACTTTCGCAGATGGGCATAAAAACCCTTTCGGATATTGTACCCTTTATTGGGCGGATAAAGATCGAAAGCGCTTCGAAAGTGGGGCTAAAATTGTTCGCCTGTACAGCGATAACTTAACTCATACGTTCCACCTAAAGGCTGTTCCTTCGAAAGCTCAATATATCACAGCCATTGCATATAGTTCAGAAGGGCATTCGCACAACTTTGCCCATGTAAAAATTACGGATGTTACTGTACAGGGGAAGCCTATGGATAAAGCACGTTCGAAGCATTTTTCAGCAGTTGTTGCTGGTGTACCTCATGTATTTTCGAATAAACTAGAGGATAAATCTGATATTGAAATTCTTACCTCAGATAGAAACTGGATGGCTTTCGAAGGAGCATTTTCAGGTATTGCTAAGGTTTGTGGCATTGGTAGTTATGGAGAGTCGGTCTACCTTCTTTCACAAGGCTCCGAATCATTCAGCTTATGTCGTTTTCCAGTAGGTGTTGATGAGAATAAAAATGAATATAAGTACAGTTTACCGAAAAAAACGGCTTTGACAGGAACTGCAATTAGCAATAAGTTCTACACACTTACGGCCGATGAAAATGGCTTGACAAAAGGCTTGGTAGTTTTTGATTTTGAGTGTGAAAGTATTGAGAGTGGCTGGTTATCGAACGAAGATGAAGGGACAAGTACCAATGCTCCAAAGGCACCACCTTTTAAACGAAAAGCCTTTGGTTTGTGCAGCAATGGCAACCTGATGTTTTTGGTAGGAGGAGTTGACGAAAATGGTAAGTTGCTCAATAACTTAACCTCATATCACCCCATTCAAAGAAAATGGTTCGAGCAGAAGCCAATGCCTAAAGCGCTCAAAGAATCATGTAGCATTGTCCATAACATGAAACTGTACGTGTTCGGCGGGGGAAGTCAAGAAGGCGTGAGTGATGCTATTTATTGTTTCGACTTTTTTGAACAGGAATGGAACTCTTTGGCAACCTTGCAACGGGCTCGGAAAAATGCTGCTGTGCTTGAACGAAATGGGATTTTTTATATCACAGGGGGAGTGGATTCTTCTGGAAACGAAATTAATACTACGGAAATATATATTCCTGAAGATGATTAAAGCTGTGGTGTTTTGGTCCTGCTAGGAGAATTAGGGGCAAAAGCTGCAATGAGTAATTACCGACCAATCAACAAGAATGGAACAAAGCAACATAGTAACACAAGAGCAATTATTAAGCAATATTGCAATCATGGGTAAAGTCACTGCTACTGATTATAAGCAGAAAACAGGACTTGTACGTGTGAAAATAGCAGATAAAAAAAACGATGGCGACGAATACTATCTGCCGTGGATAAGGCAGCGCGCAGGTAAAGATTATGTTTGGTGGGCGCCCGAAGTTGGCGAACAGGTATTAATTATTTGTCCCGATAGTAATTTGGACCGTGCGATAATTGTAGGAGCATTGCCTTATTCAGGATTGGAAGATTCCGTTACGCCCCCAAAGAAAGGGAAACGTTGGGTGCTGGAAGAAGGAGAAGAAGAACCTAGCGATGATGAGAAAAATAAAGATGAAACAAGTGGGTATTATGTTCATTACGAAGATGACACAAGTATTTCGTACGATAAAAAACTTCACATCTTTCAAACAACCTTCCTGAAAGACAAAACGATTGACTTAAAAGTAGATGCTACAAAAGACAAAGAAAATGCAAATATTAAGATAAAAGAGGATATCGATGTTAAGCTTAATGCAGAAAAAGACAAAGAGGCTATCAGTATAAAGGCGAAGGAAGTAAGCGTACAGATTGATGCGGCAAGTGGAAAAGAAGAGCTTTCGATCGACGTAAACGGTGAAACAAAGCTGCAAATGGATGGCAAGGGCAACATCACTGTTAATGCAAAAGGAAGTACTGTGAAAATGAAAAACGATGGTAGTGTTACACTTGACTGCTCAAAACTGACAGTTAAAGCCTCTGGTGCAATTGCACTCAATGGTAGTTCTATTGAGTTGAACTGTTAGCAAATCAAGATATTGGTCAATATATAAAAATTGAATTTATAGTAATAACGTAATTGAAGGTTTCAACGAAAAGCAACGCTTTTCAGCTCCCCGCCTTAAAAAAGGAGGGGGTGGTTGTATAATTTCAAAGGTGTAATTGTCTCACTAATAGGTTTGTCAACTAATAAACCACCCCTAACCCCTCCTTAAAAAGGCGGGGAACTGAAAGACTTCGTCTTTCGGGAAAACCTTAGGTTTTCATTTTGATGCGTTTACCCTAGGTAAGTAGATGTGCTAATATAAACGACACTTTTAGGTATGTCACTATACTGAATATTAGCACAATGCTTTTCCTAATAAATAGCACCACGTGCTTAGAATCAAAGAAACAACCAGAAATACTCCAAAGAAATACTGAAGCTAATTCATCGAATTAAGTAAGTAGTAGGACAGAATTAATTTCAATTAACAAAAAAAATATAATTTACTGTTTTTCAGCTGAATAGTCATTCAGTTATTCTTTTATTCAGTCATTCTATTATTGTCCATCTACTTAGGTGTGCTAATATAAACGACATTTTTAGGTTTGTCACAACACAGAATATTAGCACGATGCTTTTCCTAATAAATAGCACCACGTGCTTAACACCAGAAACATATGCCTAGTTCAGATCTGCTGATAATAATAGACAACGATATTGTGATGTTCGACCCTTCTAGTTTTTTGCCAGTCACTTTCATTCCGCCTGTTCCTACCACTGTCATAAAAGCCAGTGGAAATGCCGAGGCAAACAAGGATAAGATCTGCCTTGTAGGGGATGAAAAAAAGGTAAAGTTAAATTGGGCTTATATGACAGCGAGCCATCCAATTCCTGGGGCTGGTGTTCTTGAAATTATTCAGCTCGACTCATCACAACAAGCCAGCAATACAAAACACAATAAGAAGAAAATTATTACCAAAGGAAAACAATTCAAAGCCAAATTCACAGTGAACACCCCAGCTCAGGTACTTACTCCATCGGGGCCGCAGCCTTCTCCTACAATGAGCTATCAAGGGAAAGGTATGTTTCCATCTCCTAAGAATTTAAATGTTTTTGCAAAATAAGTTATAGTCATGTCCAAAGGAATAAATATAGAAGTCTTAGCAGAAAAAATAACCAATAAAGAAGCCCCTAAAAAAGCAAAGCTGTATATGCTGATTGCGTATATGCTGCCTGCCAGATCAGGCATTTTGTATGTTGATAATGTAGAATATAGGCTTGAAGAAAATGGTAATTATTTGCTTAAACTGGTGAATGAGTTAATTCGAAAACATAACGATAGGTTCGGCAAAAAAATAGATATCTGCAAAGAAGCACTATTTGGAGATGATAACGATGTCAAAAAATGTCAGAATAAACTTTTCTTAATGGCAATAGCTGCCGATAAAACAAATATATATCCATATCTGAGTTTAAAGGACAATTTACAGGAAGCAGAGACCGTCGCTATAGAAAATGAGGAGTTTGGAAAGAAAGAGCTAATACTGAAAGCAATCGAAGTTTCGCCTTACGAATCGATGCCTTATAGCACTTTGGCTCTTCTTTTAGAAAAACCAACAGACACCATTTTGCTCAACAATGGGGAAAAGCAGAATCAGAATCAACTTTTCTTGAAATCGGTTCAATTTGACAGGGCTTCGGTTTTCCGTCAGTTCCGTGAGAAATACAAATCTTCCGATCGGAAGATTCTATTACCAGACGGACGAAAACTGACAAAACAGGAAATTCTAAAAACGATTTCCAAAAATGGAAATGATGCATTGGCCTATGCGGCACTTGCGCTTGCAGTGCAAGTGTGGGAAGATGTGAAGGTAGGTAAAGAGAATATGTCTCAGAAGGAGTTGATTGCTAAGTCTATTGAGTTAATTAACAACTCCGAAACAAAGCATGGTTTTCCATTTTTTGTTGCAGCCCTGATTTTAGAATATGGTAGTGAGATGAAGGTTGGAAATTCAAAATATGGTCATGTTGAGTTGTTTGGGCAGGCGCTATCTTATTCCTCGGAAGAAATAGATTATAATTTGCTTCCGGGATTGGTTCTTTCTCCAGAAATCAGAATTCTGGTGAGAAATAGTGAATGCACTCCAAAAGATTTGTTGGAAAGGGTTATAGCCAAGGATCCAATGAATGCAGACGCGTTAGTAGGCTTAGGACTCAGGCTTGAATCTGAAGAACAGCAAAAGAAGTTTGTTAGAGCAACAGAAAGCGCTCCAGAGAATAAGAAAATCTCTTTTTGTCTAGCATTTACTTTAGATTCTAATAATGCTTCAATAGAAATAGGAAAGGAAAAATTCAAACGGCATGAATTGATGGCTAAGGCTGTTTAGGGACACCTAATCCTCTCTATTGCCTAATTTTATTCAAATAAGTAGGTGTACTAATATAAACGATACTGTTGGGCCTGTCACTGTACTGAATGTTAATACAATGTTTTTCCTAATAAATAGCACCACGCGCTTATATAACATTCCCAGTGAAAAATAAGTCCAGTTAAACTCCGTGGACTTTCGTAATCAACATCTAAAAAATCAATCTAATGAAAAAACTAGTAATTGTATTATCTCTATTGTTCTTCTTACACGAAGCATTTAGTCAGGTGAATTCCGAAAATGGTTTTCGGTTTAAAAATACCACCCAAATGAAAGGTCTTATTTGGGGAAATGCAGGCTGGGCAAATTTTTATAGCAGAATCGACGACTATAATGGAAACTTGAGAATAATGTCCGATGACCATATTCACTTTACAGATATAAACATAAATAATGGTCTTCCAGCAGCAACGGCAGTTCACATAAATACCAATACTCCTTCTTTGGCGATTGGTTCTAATGTAGTTAGCGGAAAGAGTTTGTATGTGAATGGCAATACTCAATTCAATGGTAACCTTTTCTCCGAAAATGAGATCAGATTTAAGAATAATACTCAAACGAAAGGTTTGGTTTGGGGAAGTTCGAATTGGGCAAATTTTTATAGCAGAATTGATGATTATAATGGCAATTTGAGAATAATGACTGATGACCATATCTACTTTACAGATATTAACTCTGCGGATGGTAAACCTACTAATACGGCTCTATATATTAACACAAATAATTCTACTGTTGGTATAGGAACAACATCAACAGGTTCTCATAAATTAGCAGTCGAAGGCTCAATAGGAGCAAGGGAAGTCAGAGTAGAGCCTGAAGGTTGGTCAGATTTTGTGTTTGAGGATGATTATAAACTCAGAACACTAGAAGAAGTAGAGGTTTATTTATCTGTAAACAAACATCTTCCAGAAATACCAAGCGCAAAAGAAGTAACTGAGAATGGAATCAACTTGGGTGATATGAATGCAAAATTACTTCAGAAGATTGAAGAACTAACTCTTTATATGATAGCTATGAACAAGCGAATGAAACAGCTTGAAAAGGAAAATTCAGAACTAAAAAATGAAGTCTATATCCATAAGAAGTAATAAGTTCATAGTATCATTGACCTGATTTATTTCCTTCAGAATAGGAGGGAGGAAATAGCCCATAAGTATCCATACTATCTATTCATAAGCCTGTTTTTACAGGCTTTTTTTGTTGATTAAGTGAAGTTCATAAAATAACCTTGGTTGAAGTGTGGAAGGCGTTCAATACTGGAGCGTACTAAAGTATGTGAGGATTTGGACGATCGCAGTACAACGAAAACCGCAGTTGTTTTTTACAAAGATTAGCCCCTCTTTTTATTCATTAGTTTTTGAGCTAGTTTATATATGATTGTTTGTACTATCAGTTTTAATTACCCCAGCAAAACGATAGCTATATTGCCGTATGATTTTGCCTTCAAATCCCGATTGTGATCAAGAAATCAGCTAAGTAGCGGATTTGAAGAAGTTAATTCTTATGGCAATATGTATCTATTAATATTTTTTGATTTCGAACTTACTTTTCAATAAAATCTTCCCGATTTGCAGTATTTGACATTTTGTCTAATCTAAATGTAGGCATGTAGGGAATGAAGTATTGGCTTGAGGTCATTATGCATTACAAATAGAGATCGGAAATAAGTATATGTCAGAAATTGACATGTGTTTATTGCGCTCTATTCATTCAAAAAATGGTTGCTTTTATTCATCTTTAAGATTTAAAGCGTCAGTAATTCAGGGTGTTATGTTGAGGATGGTGGTTTGAGTGTTATGTGGTGGCCTAGCTGAAGGTTGTTTATAGAAATAATTATTTTATAAAAAGTAAAATAAAGAGGTTATTTATATTCATTCAATTTTGGTTTTATATATTTGTAGTGAGTGATATATGCTACTAGGCATTTATTGTGGAGAAAGAAAACAATATACAGTTTCAATGTAATTCAGCAAGTAAAAAACATTTTTAATGAAAAATGGCGAAAATAAATCGAAATTGCTTTAATAAGATTTCAGAAACAAAGAGCAGAATAATGTTGAAAATACATGTGTATGATCTGATGACACCTAATGAGTCATGTTTCTGTTTGGTCATTTAAATTGAAAATGTTGATGTAGGCGATATTTCTTGAACTGTCAATAGAATGAAAGTTAAAATAAGTAAGTATCCAGATAAAATTAAGTTAGATCTATTTTAACCTAAATGGTTGTTTTTAAAAAAAACTTAAAATAAATAGGTCTGCGACCTTAACATCACGTACTTAATTATTCTAAGTGAATTTTAATCTTTTCGAAAATCAATTTGGCTTATAGTTCTTTAGAAACATAAGCTAGTGTATAAGCTACATGTAGTGGCTTGAAATCCATTTTCTTGTTAATAAAATTAAAAATGCAGAAAATCTGTACTGGAATTTCTATGTCCGTATAGTACGTATTTTCTCAAAAATATAGCTGCAGTTTTTCTGTGGCACGTTCAATAAACTTGGCAACAATTATTGTCCCCGATACAAAAGGAACTTAAAAGCCATCTACTGAATATCAGTTTATTATTGAACAAAAACGGCCCCATAAAAAAAGCGAACATGGGACTCAGGAGGCGAAGCTGTGCGTTTAGCACACCTAATAAGAAACAAATAAAACTAGCAAGATATGTTTAAAGATGTTGTGGTTTTCTTCCAAAAAGAACTTAACGATTATATCAATTGGAGGTACAAGGAACAAGGGAAAGAGCTGGGTGCTTTAGAAAATCCAGTCCAATTTGTTAAGGATATCTGCACAAGTAGTGCAATAGAATTAACCCCAAATAAAATAACGCCTTTGTTAATTAATGTAGAAGAAGAGGCTTCTATACGTCCTGCCAACAGGTATCAGACGGTAAATGAAGAAGGTAAATATGAAGAGGCTATGCCGCCAATACGCCTTAATCTTTACATGTTATTTGTGGCTTATTATACCGGGGATTATACCAATGCACTTGAGATGATATCGTTGGTAGTAGAGTTTTTTCAGGGACAACGGTTGTTTGAGAGAGAGAATTATCAGGGGAAGAAAAATGAAATGCCAGAAGATGCAGATAATCTGCGTGTTGAGTTGGTTACACTGCCTCTTGCTCAGCAAAATGAACTCTGGAATTCTTTGCGCAGCGCCTCTTGGCCTCATGCATACTATAAAGTTAGTGTAGTTACGCTCGAAGATAAAACAAGGGAATACAAAACTCTGGAAGTCAGCAAAGATGTCGAGTACAGAAGTCGTTACAAATACGATTATACGGAGATGTTTTCATTCAGAATTTTTCACACCTACTACAGAAACAATAGGTGTTTGGATTTTAACATCGTACCAATTGAGCATACTCCTGAATTATTGAAGAAACTACAGATTAAAGTAGAAAGGCTACCAAATGGAATAAAGCTCAACTCTCCTGAAAAACTGCGGTTGGACGAAATTGGGGATCATAAGCTATTGTTTAAGATGGTTTTAAGAAATGATACTTTTGAAGATTTTACCGATTTGGAAGATTTAATGCCATCTGGAGAACAAGTACGATATTGGAATAATGAAAATGAATCATTTATTCTCCGTGAAAATGGTGCAGATTTACAGGGAAATCATCCAAAAGCCTTTGGTTTTCTTGAGTTTACTTTTGCCGGATATTTACTGAACAAGTCCGAGGGTAAATTTGATCATGAAATGGGAGATGTAACTACTGCCAATTATGCTATTGCGTTTAAGGCTTCTGATCCTAAGTAAGGCTGAAATATTATTATTTCTATTTGCAATAATATTGATTTTTAATCAGAATCATATTTAAGTTTACTGATAACTAACTATTATCGATTATGCTTGCTTAAGTATTCAAAATATTTCCATAAAATCAAGGAAGTAATCAATTAACTCTTACTTCACCAAGGTGGCCTTCGGTTTTTGAACAAAACTAACTCTTATTGCCAATCAATTCATTTTAAGTCTATACACTATAATAGTTCAATTGCTTTTTTCAAAAGTGATTGGTTAGTAGAAATTTTATATCGCAGCGTAAGCAGCGTTAATTGATTGCAGTGTATTACGAATATCTATGAAATAAATAGCACTTAGTGCTTATGATCAAACTGAAACTAAAATAAATCGGGCAAAACAAACAGCCCTAAGTTTATATTAATCAATTAATTCAATTTATGAGCAATTACAAAACGCCCGGGGTATATACGGAAGAAATTTCTTTGTTGCCCCCATCTGTAGCACAGGTGTCTACGGCTATTCCCGCGTTTATCGGGACAACAACTGCTATGAGGAAAAAAATAGCAAGAATTCGAAGTCTGGTTGAATACGAGCAGTATTTCGGTGGACCAGAGGCATTTCCTTTCGAAGTAAATGCTAATCCTCAAAAAAATAGCGAAGGCACAGTTGTGGCTTGGACCCCTGAATTGTTGGATGACAAAATGTTAGAGCCAAAGAAGAGGAACCTAATGTATTACCATTTGCAAATGTTTTTCCGTAATGGTGGTGAAACTTGCTACATATTGTCGGTGAATGCAATGGATGGAAATAACCTAAAGGCTAAGCATCTCAACGCTTTGCGAGAACTGGAAAAAATTGATGAGCCAACTATGATCGTTTTTCCAGATGCTCCGGTGTTAGGTGGTGATGCATTTCCAGTTTACCAGCAGGCTTTAATTCAGTGCAATAGACTTAAGGATCGTTTTTCAATTTTCGATGTGCAGGAAACTGACGCTGAAGACGATGTACTGAATTTCAGAAATATGATTGGTATGAACAACCTATCGTATGGTGCGGCATATACGCCTTATCTGAATACAACTTTGAGTTTCTTGTATAGCGAAGGTGATGTTATCATCAAGCAAAATGCGCCTAAATTTAAGTTGTATTCTTCAGAAGACCAAAATAATGGACTTGAAATAGTGAGTTTCGGAGAAGAGACATTCGAGTTTGTTACCATGGATTCTGATTTTTCTCTTGCTAATAATGTGCTGAAAATTAATGTTTCTACAGCAAAAAAATCAGCAAGTGAAATCGTAGATGCATGGAATAGGTATACTGGTCAGAAAGGTGGATTAGATTTATTCAGCAAAGGAGATGGTAGCCATCTTTATGGTAATGGAGACACTATTACATTGGTGAAGGATAAGCCTGTTAAATTATATCACCTTAAAAACCAGAAGAGTCCATTATACAATGCCACTGTAAAGCTATTGTCGACATTGCGAATGAAACTGCCACCATCGGGAACCATAGCAGGTGTATATTCTGCAGTAGATTCTAGCCGAGGGGTTTGGAAGGCGCCGGCCAACATATCGTTAAACTCTGTTTCAGGGCCTACCCAGATCATTACTGATGACAAGCAGGAAAACTTAAACGTTGATGTGGATGCAGGAAAGTCAATTAACGCTATCCGAAGCTTCACAGGAAAAGGAACAATGGTTTGGGGGTCAAGAACTCTGGACGGCAACAGCAACGAGTGGAGATATGTACCTGTACGCCGCTTGTTTATCATGATCGAAGAGTCGGTGAACAAAGCATGTAGCTTTGCTGTTTTCGAGCCGAATACAGCGGCAACATGGCAGAAAGTGAAATCGATGATCGACAGTTTCCTTTACAGTCTATGGCAACAAGGTGCTATGTCAGGATCAAGTCCTGCTGAGGCTTACTTTGTAAACGTTGGACTAGGAAACACCATGACGCAAATGGATGTTTTGGAAGGAAGAATGATTGTTGAAATCGGTATTGCAGCAGTACGCCCAGCTGAATTCATCATTTTGCGCTTCTCACATTTTGTACAAGTATAGCAGGATAGGTGATTGGAAACTTTATGTGAATCACTGGTTATTATGCTATTGAAAAGTGCTTTTGAGGTCTTTGGACTGGAGCCGTAATGTACACTACACATTAAAGATTGTTACCTCATTGCTATCTCGCATGACGTAAATATCCAAATAAAACCAATGGCCGATAAGGTAATTTTCTTCAGCATAGATAATCTCAAAATCTTAATTTCTAAATATAATTCTTAAAAAGAAATCAATGAGTAATTACAAAACACCCAACGTGTACGTTGAGGAGATATCTCTTTTGCCTCCTTCTGTGGCAGGGGTATCTACAGCTGTACCCGCTTTTATTGGGTATACTGAAAAACAACCGGATAATTCCTCTACAACGACGGCTGAAGTCGAAATAAGGAGGATTACTAACTTCTTCGAATACAAAGCTTTGTTCGGAGGCAGTAAAACAACAGCCAAAGCTAAGGTTGATGCAGGCAACAATGTTGTTTCTGTAGAGGCTGATAACGGCAACTTGATTATGTATTATGCCGTGCAGCACTACTTCAACAATGGTGGTGGTCCTTGTTATATTGTTTCTGTGGGAACTTATGATACATTCGATGCAATTTCTCCAAACTTCAAGAAAGGTATCGAAGCGCTTGCTGAGAAAGACGAACCTACATTAATATTATTACCAGACGCATTGTATTTAGGTGCGGACAAGTACTATTCTTTCTGCCAGATGGCTTTGGGACAGTGCTATAAACTGATGGATCGCTTTGCAATCATCGACGTTCAGAAAGATGATGTTGATGCAGACGGAAACGTTGGTGGTAACATGAAAAAGTACGTAGGTAACCACCTATCGTATGGTGCAGCATATTACCCTTACCTTCAGACTACTTTGAATTATTCTGTTAAAGCAGATAAAGTAAATGTTGATGGCGTTTTCTTCAGTGAAGTTAAGAATGGTGAAGATACCTTATTTACCATTACCTATAAAGGTAAGGTAACAGCTCCTAAATATGCTATAGAGGCAACAACAGCTGCGCCTGCTCCTGCTTCTGAAAAAGCTGAAGTTGTTAAGGAAGAGGCTACAACAAGAGCAAGCGTAACGGTGAGTATCGTCAACGGCGAACTTCAAATTACTGTAGGAAATACTGATACAGTAGCAGATCTAAAAACAGCATGGATGGCTGAGGCAGATAAGCAAGGATTTGATATTACGTTCAGAGATGGCAAAGACGAAGTGCTTGTTCCTGAGGTAAATGGAGAAGTTGCAGATCAGTTAACACTTAAGGCTGTTAACGAAGTGCTTAAGAACACAGGTCTTTACAATGCTCTTAAGAAAGCACTTGATGAGAAAAGAGTTGAATTGCCACCAAGTGGTGCTGTTGCAGGAGCTTATGCATCTGTAGACCGTTCGCGTGGAGTCTGGAAAGCACCAGCTAATGTGAGCTTAAACTCAGTTACAGCACCTAGTCTGCTTATCAACGACGAGCAACAGGGGCGCATGAACATAGATTCAGAGGCTGGTAAGTCAATCAATGCTATCCGTAGTTTTGCAGGAAAAGGAACGCTGATCTGGGGATCGCGCACCCTTGATGGCAACAGTAACGAATGGCGATATGTACCAGTACGCCGCTTGTTCAACTACGTAGAAGAATCGATTAAAAAGGCAACAGCTTTTGCTGTATTTGAGCCTAACACGCAGATCACTTGGCTGAAAGTGAAATCTATGATCGACAGCTTCTTGTTCAGTCTATGGGAACAAGGCGCATTTAGCGGTAGCACGAAAGATGAAGCTTACTTCATTAATGTTGGTTTGGGTAGCACAATGACTCAACAAGATATTCTTGAAGGTAGAATGATCATCGAAATCGGTCTGGCTGCTGTTCGTCCTGCTGAATTTATCATCCTTCGCTTTTCTCACTTTATCCAAGAATCGTAGGACAGCTCATCTTTGGAGTTGTTTCATGTTCACCACAAAAGCAACCTCGAAAGAGCTTCTTATTCTATAAAAATCAAAAACAAATTTGGAACTATCAATTTATTGATAGACATGCGAATATTTCGCAATAAATAGATCTGTGATCTTAACAATCTGATAATTAAAAAAAACATAAACAGTTAAAATACTAAATCATGGCACTAACAAAAGACGATATTAAAAACACCTATCCATTACCCATTTACAACTACAAAGTAGATATCAACGGCGAAACTATCTCTTTCTCGGAAGTATCGGGCTTAAACATTACTTACGAGAACCACACTTACAAAGAAAGCAAAGATGGAACTGGCGTTAAGGTTATGAACATGCCTATGGCGAACTGGGATCCAATCTCAATTACATTGAAAAAAGGCTATGTTAAGGCGAACAATATCAACGTGTTCTATAACTGGATCAGCCAAACTCAGCTTAATCAAATAGAAAAAAAGGATATCACTGTTAGCTTGTGTGATGAAACAGGTGCTGCTATTGTTACGTGGAAAGTTAAAGATGCTTTCCCTCTTAAACTAGAGGCGCCAACGTTTGATGCCAATTCAAAAGAAGTGGCTATCGAATCTATGGAGCTATCTGCTGATTTCGTGACTATGGAAGAAGCATAATGCTGTAAGTTAGTTAATGTATAGGGTGCGTTAAAGACAATACAAGAAAAACAGTAAAAAAAATCCACGCGCAAAAAGCGTGGATTTCAAATTTGATTAAAAGCAGTCTTTAGCAATCATTTTATTTCCAATTAGAAAAATAGGTAGCTTGTTCTAAGCATCTATGGTATAATTTAATGTGAAATTATCTAAAAGAAGATAAATAAAAATGGAAATTATTCTAGGAGTTGGAACAAATAACAAACTCTACACCAGAGCAAGGCTTGGCAGCGGTTGGGTAAATGTTCCAAACAGTGGTTCTGTTATTGGAGCAACAATCATGCAAGACGGATCTATTCTTGGCATAGGAACGAATAACCAACTCTATACCAGAACAACACTTGACAGTGGTTGGGTAAATGTTCCAAACAGTGGTTCTGTTATTGGAGTTACAATCATGCAAGACGGGTCTATTCTTGGCATAGGAACGAATAACCAGCTCTACACCAGAGCAACGCTTGATAGCAGTTGGGTAAATGTTCCAAACAGTGGTTCTGTTATTGGAGTTACAATCATGCAAGACGGATCTATTCTTGGTATAGGGACGAATAACCAGCTCTACACCAGAGCAACGCTTGATAGCAGTTGGGTAAATGTTCCAAACAGTGGTTCTGTTATTGGAGTTACGATCATGCAAGACGGATCCATTCTTGGCATAGGGACGAATAAACAGCTCTACACTAGAGCAAAGCTTGACAGTGATTGGGTAAATGTTCCAGACAGTGGTTCTGTTATTGGAGTTGCGATTATGACCGAACTTAGTGGATCTTTTATTGGTGATGTAGAAATTTTGGAGAAGGACTTTGAGCCAGGAGAAACTGCAATACTTGAATTTACATTTAAGAACAATACGGCGTTTACACGTTTCAAAGATGTTAAGATACTAGAAGTTGGTGGTAGTTTTCAACAGGGTGATATTGAATTGGTTGATCAAATGATCGAAAAAGACAATTTAGACCCTCAAGAAACAACAAAAGTTCAGTTAGTTTTAAAAAGTACAGAACATACCGAAGTTGGAAACTATACTGTACTTCCAGAGCTAATATGGACACCTGAAAGTGTTGATGTTCCAAAGCAAAAACCAACAGATCCACAAGCAACATTTGCTATAAGTCCAAGATAGAAAAATTAGCGAATAAGTACTTGATTTTCATTACATCTATATGTAATTGTAGATTTATAACAAAGGTTAAAGCTACTAAAGTTGGTTTTAGCTCAATTGTTATGTGCTTGATCTGAAATTAGGGTAAAGACGCGATCAATCGCGTCTTTACCATAGTATTAAAAATAAAGGTTTTAGGTATGTATGAACAAATGGAACAGACGAAAAAGAGCAGTAATTTTATGTCAGATAAATCGAAATGTTTAAAATCAATAAGAACTGTTCTTATCATTGTATTTTGTATTGTTCATCATAATTTGAATAGACAGACATCTGTCATTATGGAAGGAGGCGATGTTTTCTTTGACCTTAAATCAATTGAAATGGTCAAGAAGATGCCTCCTTGGATTCCAGCTCATAATGAAGGACGGGCAGTAAAATGCTTTGTTACGATAAGAGTGCATTTTAAAAGGGATTGAATTTTTGAGCCTATGTTTGTTGTCTATGCTATAGCAGAGTTTTAGCGTTCCCCCTCTATACTTCGAATACTATACCTTCACATAATCTATATCGATAAAACTTCAGTTTACATTACAATTACTTGCCTCAATTAATGAAACTGTAAAGGCACGATTCTATTTTTCTAAAAAAGATAAAATTAAAGCGAATACTAATTTAAGATATCCACTTGTGTGCAAATAAACAATAAACAATCATGAGTTCATCAAGCAATAGTTCAACCAAAGATTACCCCTTACCGGTTTACAACTACAAAGTAAGCATCGACAATCAAGATGAATCTTTTAGTGAAATAAATGGTTTGGCGGTCGAGAATTATGAAATTCTCACTTACACCGACGGGTTAAGCTTTATGGCGGGCGACACATTTAAGCCGCTCAGAAGACAAAAAGCGATTAACCTAACATTTAAAAGAGCAGTATTTAAAGGGTCTACTTTCTTTTACGACTGGTTAAAAGACCCAGAATTCAAAAAAATCGACATTAGCCTTTGCGATTCCGAAGGAACCCCTTTGGTGTCGTGGAGTATTCGCGAAGCTTATCCTGTGAAAATAACAGGGCCAGAGGTGAATGCATCTTCTAAAGAAGTCGCTATAGAGTCGTTGGAGGTGCTGGCATTTAGTATCGATGTAACTAATAATTAGGCAAATCCTTTTAGGTCTGTCACAGTTTTGAACATCTGTATAGTGCCTATAGCACAGAGTACTTGGCTGAACAGGGTTGAAAACTATAAACAGGCAGTTCATTTAGGATTTAAACAAACAAATAAATATGAATGTAATAGGACAATTAAAAAACTTTCAAGCACCTCCTGTCAGACATAAGTTTCTGGTCACTTTTTTAATGGGAGGCTTAGTTCCTAATCCAATTGATGTTGGTTTTCAAAGTGTTAGGGGGCTAAAGGCAACTGTTGGAACGGAGACAGTAAGCGAAGGAGGGCAGAATTTATACGGACATAAACTTCCCAATCCGGTAGAATATGGCAATCTTATACTCGAACGGGGCAAACAGCTCGTTTCGCCTGTAAGTATGGAATTTAACAAAACCATGAGCTTTTTTGACTTCTTTACAGGCAATGTGCTTGTGGTACTAATGGACGAAAAGGCAGGTATCTCTTTTTTTCCTGTTGCTGCATGGCTTTTCGTTAATACTTACCCTGTAAATTGGTCATTTTCAGATTTAGACGCTACTTCAAACGAATTTGTAATCGAAACCCTCGAATTGGCTTATCAGCGCATGCAGGTCATTAGTCTGTAAGCGGTTTTGAAGTTTTCATGAGACTGCTCTGCTCAGTTATTCAGTGGAGTTCATTTCATAGGTCTTCATGATGCACTCCGTCATTCATAACTCATACTTATAAGTAAGTGGCTATCCTTAATAAAATAGGTACGCAACCTTAATTATCAAAGTAGAGGACTATTAATCCAAACAACACTTTTCCTACTAAATGGCGCTATGTGTATACTGTGCGTGGTAAGCCGTTTATCAAAAAATAATTATAAAAAGTATGGCAGTAGAGATAAAAGAGCTGATAGTTAAAGCTGTTGTTTCCGCAGATACCGTAGCGAGTAAATCCGAAAATACAATGGAAAACGATTTCGGAAACTCGACCAAAGATGTGGAGGAAACAGATCTGGATTCAGATACAGAAAAGATAGATAAGGCAGAGCTAGTTAAAGCATGTGTAAAAGAAGTATTGAAAATCCTGAGAAAAAGTAGAGAGAGATAAAAAAGACAAATAATAAAAAGTGTAAATAAATTATGGGAAATCTATTAAATAAATTCAAACTTCAGAAGCTCAATATTTTAGCTTTTGATAAAAAAGAGCGTCTTGGGGGGGGGAAGTCGATGAAGATGATGTTCAACCCAGCGGGCTATCATAAGAAGTTTGCGATTAGTTATGGAACAGATAAATCCATAGATGAAACTACGGAGCTGACGTATGGAGGTGCTGAAACAGGTAAAATGACATTCAAATTTGTACTGGACAGCACTAATGTCACCAATAGCTTCTCCATTGTTAACAAAAGCCCTAGCGTAACAGAACAGATTAGCCAGTTCATGGACCTTACCTATAACAAAAACGACAACGATGAACCCAATTATCTTCGAATAGAATGGGGCGACCTGAAATTCGACTGTCGCTTGATGAAGGTGGACATTACTTATAAACTATTCGACCGAGATGGCACGCCCCTAAGGGCAGAATTAGATGCTACATTCGGGGGCGATGTACCTGTAGAAAAGGTTGTAGCAAAACCTCCGTTGGCCGATCTAACACATCTGAAAACTATGGCCGCAGGAGACTCCCTTCCTTTAACCGCGCTTGCAATATATGGTTCGCTTGGTGCTTACATCAAATTAGCTAAGCATAACAAGTTGAACAGCTTCCGAAACATAAAGCCAGGAAAGCAAATTAAAGTTCCACCACTAAAGTAAAGTTGAAATGAAACCAACTAAAGTCACCGTATTAAGCGATGGAGCAGAGGTGAAAACTAGTTTGCCGATAAGCTATATTTCCATAGAAAGGGAGGTGAACAGAATACCTTGTGCAGAAATCGGTCTGGTCGAAAATGAAATCCACAAAGAAGATGATTATGTTGGGGTTGGTGGACATTTTGAACCGGGTAAAGAAATAACAATAAAATTCAATAAAACACCTATTTTTAAAGGTATAGTTGTAAAGCAGGCACTTAAAAGTGTTCAGGCCGAAGCTTATTTGTCGATTACTTTAAAAGGAGCTTCCATAAAGCTCACCAAAGGCAGAAAAAACGCATTGTTTATCGACAAAAAGGATAGCGAGGTCATCGAGAGCCTAATCAAAGATGCAGGCCTCACCAGTAATGTTGCTTCTGCTACAAAAATTACGCACAAGGAGTTGGTTCAGTATTATTGTACCAATTGGGATTTTATCATGACACGTGCGGAGGTCAACGGCCTGATGGTTTATGAAGACTCTGAACAGAAAATTCAGGTTATTGCACCAGAACTAAAAAAGGAGAAAAAGACATTTGATCCCAAAAAGGTTCGTATTCATGAAATCGATGCCGAGATCGATAACCAAGAGCAGTACAAAGAAATTGAAAGTTTTGGATGGGATGTAAAAGAGCAGAAACCGACCCCGGCCAAAAAAGCCAAAAATTTCAAAGCTACTGGAGGCCCAGTAGATCCAGAGAAACAAGCTAAGGCTATTGGTGCAACAGGCATGCAGTTGGTTAGTGGTGTCTCCGTAGATCCTCTAGAGTTGGAACAATGGGCGAATGCACAAATGGTCAAGGGTAGGCTCTCGTTGCTAAAAGGAAAGATTCGGGTAGATGGTGAAAGTGATGTGAAACTAGGTGAGACGATCAAGATAGCCCGCTCTGGAAAGTTATTTAATGGAACTGCTATTGTAACAGGTATATCACATTTGTTGGATGTGAACGGTTGGGTAACAGATTACTATTTTGGAGCCCCCGCCGAATGGTATGCAGATCGGGAGAATATCAGCGATACGCCTGCTGCTGGGCTGATCCCGCCTGTGCATGGGTTACAGATTGGTGTTGTGGATAAGTTTGAGGAGGATCCCGACAAATACTACAGAGTAAAAGTAAAATTGCCAGCATTGGGAGAAAAGGCCAAGCCTGTGTGGGCGCGGTTAAGTTCTATTGATGCAGGTAATGGAAGAGGGATGTTTTTCAGACCAGAATCGGGAGATGAAGTGATTGTTGGTTTTTTCAACGACGATCCCCGCCAGCCTGTAATCCTAGGATCCATGTTCAACGAAAAAAATGTTACTCCTTGGGAAGTAACCGATAAGAATATGGAAAAGGGCATCAAAAGCCGAGAGGGTAACCTGATTCTGTTCGATGATGAAAATAACGCCATTACGATACAGACTGTTGAGAAAAATAAAATAATCCTCGACGAGAAAAACAAAGTTCTGGAAATTGAAGACGGAGTGAACAAAAACAGTATCAAAATGGGAGATGGAGGCATCGTGTTAAAAACGGATAATGACCTAGAGCTGGATATTAAAGGCAAATTCACCATAAAAGCCGGCGAAGTAGGCCTTAAGAGTAAAGGAAAAGTTGAGATTGAAGGCTCTTCAATTGACATGAAGTAAATAGATGTGCTAACTATAAACAACACTTTCAGGATTCTCTTTTTTGCAGAAAGTGAATTAAAATAAATAGGTCTACGACCTTAAGAAGTTCGATTTCTAATTAAAAACTAAAAATATGGATCTAGCAAATGATATAATTGGACGGGGCTGGGGATTTCCTCCAGAGTTCTATGATAACGGAGACGACTTAAGAATGGTAGATGGCGAGCAGGACATAAGGGAATCGCTTTATATTCTTCTTTCTACTTCTCTAAAAGAACGCGTAATGCGCCCTAATTATGGATGTAATCTACAGGATTACCTTTTCGAAGAAGCAGACGAGGCTCTTTTGAAAAAAGTACAGACAACGGTAAACGATGCAATTCTTCTTCATGAATCGAGAATTAATCTAATTTCAGTAAATACTTTCTTTGACGAGAACACCGACGGATTACTGATTATCGATGTCACTTTTTCTATTGTACAGACCAATTCTCAATTGAACATGGTTTATCCTTTCTATATCACAGAGGCTTCTACTGTAAATGTTTGAGGATAACAATTATTTTTCTAACGACTGGCATCTCGTGCTTAAACTCAGATGCACTGTGCTATTCAATGGCTTTCTATTCCGGCAACCCTCATGAACAGAGGGTGGGGCAGGTTCCATCTACGACAAATTCATCCTTGTAAGTTCCTGTTTTTACTCAGACTCACCTTCTGAATACCCAGATCAGGATTTTTCATGAGTTCATGATAAACCTTTCTGAATTAACCAATAAAGATGATTCTTTCTTCGGAGAGCCTTCCTTGTTATGTCGTAATTCTCTGAACTGCATTCAATTTTTGTGCGGATTCTTTAAAAATGGATAGTAGGTCAACTAAACAACAAAAAAACAATAAAAATGGATAATATTTTATCTCGGGATGGTGTAACTCAAGGCCAACGAAAACTGAAAGCCTTAAATCCTGATTATATACATGTAGATGAACGCACCTTGGACGATCTGTTGCAGTTTGCTCAGGCACTATCCAAGGAAGTAAAATTCTTCAATACAGAAAACAAAGAAGACGGTAGTTGGAAAAGAATATTCAGCGATTCTGTACAAGAAAATCCTACCCTAGACAAAAATTGGAGAGAAAAGGCCTTGGAGTTCATTGAAAACCCTGAAAAATTCGGAACCGACACCAGCTTTTCCACACCACACCGTGCTTTGTTCTTTACTTTTCTTTTGCTGATGGATTTTATAAAGCAGCAGACCAATCAGCTTACAAAACGTCACTTGGATTTTTTATACCGTGAATCGTTGAGACTGGTTCATAAAAAGGCAGTACCGGACCAAGTGAACCTGATTATGGAACTGGTTGATGGTGTAGATCAATTACTGCTCAAAAAAGGCACAAAACTTCTTGCTGGACAAGATGCTCTTGGAAAAGACCTGATTTACGAGACCGACAAGGAAATCGTATTGAACAAAGCGACAATAGAGCAGGCCAAGACAATTTATGTTAAGCATGAAGTTGGAATCGAGGGGCTTAACGGCCCAGAAGCCATAGAGAGGGTATTCGGAAACCCAAACGAAGGGTATGCGCTGCCAGAGTTGCCAGAGAGTGTTAAGTCACTTGATATGAAGAAAACCAGACTCGAGCGTTTAAAGATGGCTTTGGAAAAGGAGGAATATACCAAAGAAAAAGCTACAGGTTATATCAATGATTATTTGTTTATGACCGTAAGTGAGTTCTTGATGGTGATGAAGTCGGTTGGTATTACTTCTAAAACAGCAGAATACGAGATTTTAACAAGGGCATGGAACCAAAAGCGCGAAAAATATCCACATAAAACACCTTTGATTGTAGATGAGGTATTTGTTGTGCCAGAGGCTAGGGAAGATATTGTTGAATCGGTATACGACCAGTTCAAAAATTTCGATGAGTGGAATACTTTCGGAACCAGGGATGAACTGAGCGGTACTGCACAAAAAGGTTTCATGGGAATGGCCATGGCAACTCCAGCCTTGAAAATGAAAGAAGGTGAAAGAAGTATTACGCTACAGTTGTTCGTGGAGGACGAAGGTTGGAAATATATTAAGGAGATTGAAAATAAGAGAGTTGACGGCGATGGTGTACTCTTGAAAAATAACTTTAAAGATCTCTTCGGTATAAGTCTGAGTACTGCGGCAGGATGGGAAAAAGTCACAGAGGAAAATATTCTATATGCGAAGACCAATACAGCCGCAGACGAGAAAAGATTGGAGATCAAATTGCTTCTGCCTGAATCTTTTCCATCTGTACAGACCATAGAAGAAGAGGTTGTTTTTTCTGGAATTGCAAAAAAAGACCCAGCTCTGATGGTTTCCATCAACAACATCTCTATCAATTACAAGATTATAAAAAAGTCGGGTATTGAAGAAGTTGAAACAGAAGGAAATGATAAGGAAGAACAAAAGTTCAAACGTGTTAAAGCTTATGAGGTTTTCAGGAATGTAAAAATCAGGAAAGCAGATCTTGCTATTGATGTTAAAGGCATTGCCGATTTTTCTATGGAAAATGAATTGGGTAGTATCGACCCTAAAAAGCCTTTTGAACTCTTGGGCAACGATCCCGTTGTAGGTTCTCCATTCTATTTGGCTCACCCAGAAGTTTGCTATAAAAACATCTCGCATCTGAATTTAGAGATGGAGTGGATGGAGAAACCAGAAAACCTGAACGACTATTACCAGTGCTACTTCAATGATTATGAATTTACAGTTGCAGGCGAGATTGCTACGGTAAAAGAAGTTACGAAAGACAGTTCTTATGATATAACAGTAAGAATAAAAGAAGGAACTCTGGGAAAGGTTTTATATGTAGGGGAAAAACCATTCGAGATTTCAATCCAAGAGGATATTGAACTGTCGTTGAACGTAGGAGTAAAACTAAATGTTGAGGAAGCTTGTGAATTGAAGTTCATTAATGGTACAAAATACAATCTTACCTGTAGGAATTTCAGCAAGGAAGAGATCGGTGTAAATGAGAGAACTCAAAAGCTTTTAAAGGCTCTTCTTAGAAAAGAACTTGTATATAATTTAAAGGCTATTGTATCGAAAAACGCAAAAGACAATTTGGCAGATTTAGAAACGCCATTGTTTGGAGATATTTATGGAGGTTCAGAGGCTGGATGTCAGATAGATGTTCTTCCTGGAATTTTGGATTATTCAGAGAAAGTAAGCGATAACGAACTTTTCAACATTGGAGACAGGAAATGTTATTATCGCTTCGAATTGGCAGACACAGATTTTTATCACAAACGTTACCCTTTCCTTTTACAGTACTATTCGCAGAAATCTCTTTTATCGATAAAAGACGGAGACATTGCCACCATCGATAACAAGGAATACATGAAGTTGCTGGAGCATCCTCCGTATACGCCGAGGGTAAAAAAAATGACCTTGGGGTATTCCGTTTCTGTTTCGTCAGAGGTAATGGAAGATCCTTTAACTGTAAATCAGATTCTTCATTTTGGCTACAAGGATGTAAATCTTGAAAGTGCAGTTAAAAATGACGAAGTATCGGGAAATCCGAAAATGGTTCAAAGTTTCGATTATCAAGGAGAGCTACTGTTGGGGCTAAAAGACTTGCGGCCTCCTCAAAACTTAAATATTCTGTTTCAGCTGTCAGAAGGAAGTACAGATGCAGATTTGGGTATGCCTCCGGTAGAATGGTACTATCTTGAAAATAATGAATGGAAAACTCTACACAACGGGAATATACTCCGCGACGGAACCCATGGGCTGGTAAACCCTGGAATCATAGAATTCAAAATGCCAGCAATTGTGAACGAGGAAAATACGCTTCTGCCAAATAATCTACACTGGATCAAAGCAAGTGTAAGGTCCAACACGCAGGCTGTGTGCAAGACAATCTCTATCGATACTCAAGCGATAAGTGCAACGTTTGCAGACAACGACAATTCACCCGAGCATTATAAAAAACCATTAGTACCCAAGAGCATTAAAGCTTCTGTAGAAGATATACCACAGTTAGGCAGCATCAAGCAACTTTATACATCTTTTGGTCAGCGACCAGTAGAAATGGACGATGTTTTTTATGGACGCGTCAGCGAACGGTTACGGCATAAAAACAGGGCCGTTAGCATGTGGGACTATGAACGTATTCTGTTGCAACAATTTCCGGATGTACACAAAGCCAAGTGCGTGGTTCAGAAAACCGGAAGTGTGGGCAGTGTGAAAATGATTGTTATCCCAGATCTTAAAGGTAAGGTGCCGTTTAATCCTTTCGAACCGAAATTTACACAAGCTAAGCTAGAACAAATGAAGCGGTTCATGGAAAAACACGCTTTCTCTTATGTTGATATTTCTGTTTGCAATCCAGTTTACAAGCAGGTTGAGGTAACGGTTGAAGTTGAATTCAAGGCAGGGTTAGACGAAGGGTACTACATCAGTCAATTAAATACAGAGCTGAAAAAATTCTTATCTCCTTGGGCATACGATGGCGGTGTTGATATTGTTGTAGGAAGGAAAATTCACGAAAGCATCCTTGTGGATTTTATAGAGGAATTGCCTTATATCGATTACATCAAAAAACTGGTCGTGAAATTAACGCCAGAGAATTCTGGCAATGTGAATGAACTGGAGCCAGATGTTGTGATTGGTTCTGCTATTGGTCATATAATCAATAATATCGCAAGGCCTTCTTACAACGATGATTCTCCAGAAGGAATCGGAAACATGTTTGTTGGCGAAGGCGGTTCTGAAATATTCCGGGTGTTTTAAAAAAAATGATCACAGAGAATTGAACTGGTGTTGTTACATCATTGACACCTTTAGTGTTGTTAATGTTTTTAATAATCAGTTCAATATCGATTCTATTAAATAGTTAGATGATTATCGGTCATCTCTTTGTTTTGAGAATAATATAATGAAGTTGAGAATAAAGAAGGCAAGACCATTTTCATAAATCAAGCAACCGTAAATTTTTAGTATGCTAAATTAATATACAGAAATGGTTGAAATGATAGAGGAAGGTCAGTTTTAAAAAGATGAAATAACTAGAAAAATAGAATACAATGATAGAAAAAAGAGATACATTAAAAGAAAAGTTCAATACAGGCGATAAACCGACAGAGGCCGACTTTGTGAATTTAATCGACTCGAACTTAAATAAGGTAGACGATAAGATCGATAGAAAATTAAACGGAGAGAAAGAATTTGAAATAATAGGCCCGCTATCTGTAGTACAAGGAAGTGGGGAAGCTGTAGGTGCAAATACCTTGAAAGCAGGAAGTGCTACTTTCTCAGATAAGTTGATAGTTGCCCAAGGGGGGATTGAAGTAACTGGAGACAGCCTCTTTGATGGAGGTGTTTTCTTGAGGGATGGTTCTGTACTAAAAGCAGAGGACAACAACGGAAGGCAAATAAGTTTATCTGGCGAGGGAATTCAAATGGGGCAGTACATAGCAACTGGATTTTCTGTAAGCGAGTTAGGAGAAAGTACAGAAGTTCTTCCTGTAGAGAAAGTAGTAAAAGACTATGTAAACAAAAAAGTTAGCGGTCAAATTGTCGAGAACCAAGATGGAGGAATTGATCTATCCGGTGCTTCCAATTTCTCAGGAGATATTTCTCTTAAAGGTTCAACACTAATAGTTGAGGATGCTAGTGGTAATATTGAAAAAATAAAAATCTCAAGCGAGGGGTTAGAAATAGGGGGCAATACGGTAACAGCTTTTTCTGTAAGCGAGTTGGGGGATTCTAACAGTACTTTGCCTGTAGAAAGTGTAGTGAAAAAGTATATAGATGGTAAAGTCGAAAACCAAGTAGTACTGAACACTGACAATGGTATAAGTCTAGAAGGAGCTTCCAATTTCAAAGGAGTTTCCAATTTCGAAGAAGATATTTCCCTAAAGAAAACCCTGAGGCTAAAAGATAGCAATAACGATGAACAGATAAGCTTATCGAGCGAGGGTATCAGAATAGGAGGTAATAAGATAACGGCTTTTTCTGTAAGCGGGTTAGGTGATTCAATTAACGCTTTGCCTGTAGAGAAAGTGGTGAAGAGTTATATAGACGATAAGGTTAATGGTCAGGTTTTGTTCAATAAAGATAAAGGAATTGACTTAGAAGGGGATTCAAATTTCAAAGGCGATTTCTATCTATTGGCTTCAACACTGCGGGTGAAGGATAGCGGTAACAATGAGAAGTTGAACATATCAAGCCTGGGGATTGAGATTGGGGCAGGCACGATAAAAGAATTCAACGAGGAGAATATGGGGGAAAGTAAGAATGCTGTTCCATCGGAGTATGCGGTTAAAAATCATGTTGCAACTCAAGTTGCGAAGACAATAGAGCTGAATCCTAGCGGCGGAATTAGTGTAGTTGGGAGTTCTAGTTTTGGAGGAGAAATTTCGCTACAAAATTCAACACTAAGGGTAAAAGATGATGCCAACAATGAGAAACTGAACATATCCAGTGCAGGGATAGAGATTGGGGCAGGTACGATAAAAGAGTTCAGACAGGAGAATATGGCGGACGACAAAAACACCGCACCATCGGAGTTGGCTGTTAAAAACTATGTAGACGCTGAAGTTGCTAAGAAAGTTGATAAGAACGCCAGTGATGGAATTGATATAGACGGCGCCTCCAGTTTCAAAGAAAATGTCACGTTAGAGAAAAGCCTGCTGATTAGTAATGGGAAAGCTCCAATTTCAGTAAAAAGACATTCTATTCCCCACAGTGAATCGAAAAATGATACAATAACGTTTCCTACAGGTTTTTCATCTACGGATTATAATGCTGCTGTAGTTGGAATCAAAGTTTCCCACGGAGCATCTTCTCAAACTACCAATGTAGTTAATGCGCACATGTCAAAAAACAATGAGGATAAATTGCAAATAAACGTAGTAGGTCTGAAAGCTGGTAATACATGCGAAGTAGATGTTATGTTTATCAGCAATCAAATATCATCCAATCAATAGTTAAGCATTTATTCTTTTGGGACATCAGCCAGTTATTAAGTCGTGTTGGTTTTTTTTCCTTCATGATGAGCTTCGCAATTCATAACAATTTTTTTATTCTTCATGAACTGCTTATAGCCACTGATAACCTTCAATATTCTCAACTACAGATTTACAAAATTAGTTCGCATAAATACGTGGATTGTGTAATTATTGCCCATCCACTTAAGTAGCACTATGCGCATACCATCCAGAACGGACACGCTTTATCCAAGTGCGAACAATACAAAACAGCACCCCAGTGTCAAATTCAATTTAAAATGGAACAAAAAACAATAAAAAGCGATATTTACGAACAGCCTGCAATGGATTTCGAACTGTTAAGGGCGGAAGGAGTCCAGTATCTACAAAAACTGGCGGGGGATGTGTGGACAGACCATAACCTGCACGATCCGGGCATTACCATATTGGAGCAATTAGTGTTTGCTCTCACCGATTTGAGTTACCGCATAGACTATTCTATTCCGGATCTGTTGGCAGAAGAGCAGGGCGCTATTTTCAAGGACATATTCACACCAAAACAAATATTGCCGTGCAACCCAGTTACATTAGCGGATTGGCGTAAGTTTGTGATAGATACCAAAGGTGTAGAAAACGCCTGGGTTGTAAAAAAGGATGTGACAGTACTTCCAAAAAAAGAGGATTATATACCCAAAGACTCTGTTCGTTATACGTTCTACAATTCCAAGGAAGGGGAGTATTCCTATTCAACTATAGAAGAAAAAATACCCAATGATGAAAATGCACTCATCGACCTGAAGGGAATCTATTCCGTATTTATACAGCCAGAGGACGATATTATTGACACCCCAGAAGAAGAACAGTTAAAGGTAGATTTAGAGCAAAAGTTACAGAAACACAGAAACCTGTGTGAGGGGTTCGAAATTGTAATTCTGCAAAAGCAGACCATTCAGCTAGGAGCCGAAATAGTGATTGAAGACGTGGAGGACAACGCTAAACTTTTAGCTGAGGTGTATTACAAAATTAAGAAAAGCATCAATCCTCAGTTAAGGTTCTATGCCTTGGAAGAACTTCTAGATAAAGGAATGGATCTGGAAAGCATTATGGAGGGGCCATTGCTGTGTCATGGTTTCTTATTGGACGATGATCTGGAGCATTTCCCAAAAAGAAAAGAATTGCACATGTCCGATATCATCAACGAAATTATGGATGTAGATGGAGTGAAGACAGTAGAAAATATTCACTTCGGAGATGGGATTCCTGTTTGGAGTACTCCTATTAACGACAAGGCTTTCCCGTTGTACAATCCTCTTTGTTCCAAGATTACGATCAGAAGCAACAATATTATTATTAAGGTAGATACGGAAAAAGCAATAATGCTTTACGAGCAAAAGATGGATGAGGCGGTAACGAAAATACCGCGAAATTGTAATAATGACCTGGCTCTTAAGGAAGGGGATTATAGAGATATTGCAGAATATTTCTCTGTACAGAACCACTTTCCAGTAGTTTACGGTATCGGAAAAACGGGCTTGTTTCCAGATGTGCCAGAGAGGAGAAAAGCACAGTCCAAGCAGCTTTCTGCCTATTTGGTATTGTTGGAACAGATACTGGCCAACTATTTCTCGCAAGTAGCACATGTGAAAGACCTTTTCTCGTTTACTTCAGAGGAAGACGCTACTTATTTCTTTCAATCGATACGCTCTGCTGTGCCAAGGTCGGAAGATTTTCTAGCAGAAAATTATCTGGATGATCCAATTGCCAGTGTAAAAAACAACGACGATGAGTTACTGCGTAAAAATCGTTTCCTGAACCACCTGTTGGCTCGTTTTGGCGAAATTTTCACCGATTACTCTTTTCTTCTGTGCCAATTAACAAATCTGGAAAGGAAAGCTCTGAATAAGCAATTAGAAATCTTAAAAAGCAAGGGATTCAAGCACCTTCCCGAATCGATAGAACAGTTGTTGGAGCAAAAAAAGATCAAATTACAGAAAAAGCTTATCTCCGATAAAAAAAGATACTTACAGAAACTGCCGGTTTTAGGCGCAAACCGAGGAAAAGCATCGGAAACCACATCGCCCACTGAGGACTGGGGATTCAAGGAGCGCTTGGAGCATCTGTTCGGTGTACAAGAAGAAGATGCTGAGGAGCTATTGGTTGTGGATCATTTCTTATTAAGACCTAGACATGGAAGTGTGAAAAATTCAGATCCGTATTTGATAGTTGAAAACAATTCTGTTTTAAGTAATTATGAGGCTGATGTTTATTCTTTCCAGATAAGTTTGGTACTGAACAAAGAGGGAAGGTTCGGAAGAGAGTCTTATCGTAAAGAAGTAGAACGAGTTGCTCAGGATGAGGTACCAGCACATGTAAGGATGAACATTATCTGGTGCAATAGCCGTGGTTTTGCAGATATAAAACAAAAATACGATGAGTGGGATGCTCTGAGAGGAAGTGGCATAAGTGCAGAATTGGAATTTAAAGCAGGTAACCGTTTGTTGATTTTACTGTTGGATTCAAAATTCCAACTGCCAGAATTCACAGACAATCTGGATAAAAATTCCTTCGAACTGGATATGAAGCGTTACCTAAAAGTAAATGACAAATTGAAGATCGGTAAGTTTTCTGGTCAATTATCTGTGGAGTTTTGGTTCCGAGGTGTAAGCCACGAAGGTGTTCTAAGAGTAGGAAAAGGTCAAAACTACCTGACATTTGCTGGTAATAGCGGACATTTTCTAAAATCGGGCAATCAGTTGATAAATCTAGCAGTAACACCTGACTCCAAAGGTTTGGATGACAATAACTGGCATCACATAGCGGTTGTGTTCGACAGGTTCAGCGGTGAATGTGCAAGCTTCTTCGATGGAAAAAAAATAGACAGCAATCCTGTCCACAGTAGTTTTAAGCTATCCAATATCATTGGCAATTTGTACATGGGAACTTATAATTCGATATCTGCCTACACTAAAGGAAAAATCGCAGAGGTCAAAATATGGGATGTGGCTTTGACTGAAGAAATGATAGAAGAAAATTACAAGGTCTATAGCGAATATGTAACGCAAGAGGAAATACCAACAGGTCAAGAAGGAAAGACTAGTAGCTTACGCAATGTTGCTCCAGAAGAGCAATTGCAACCCTATGCGTACTGGCGTTTCACCAGACCATATCTGGATGGTAATATTTACAAATCTGTTATGGGACAGGGAATTCATGCAACATGGATTGATGAAATAGAAGAAGTTAGCTCAAGACAGATCGACTCTATATATCTGTAGTATGCTAAAATAACCATATGCCGAATGAGATGCAGGATGTGTGTCTTGTTTGGCGATTATAAGTGTTGGGTGCTATTGGTTAGGAAAAGTGTATCAACAGCATACTAAGGCATTATAAAATAAACTATCTTAATTTGGCTGTGTGCTGGTTTTCAGGTGTAAGCCAATTTATAATTCATAATTTCCTAGGTGCAATTGATAGGATTGAAATATGTATAAACAGGTAGATAAAACGAAAGAAAATAGAAGTAGGGCTGCTGCTGGTGCAGCCCAGAAAAGAGGCAGTGCGAAATCAACTCTTGGCTTTTGTTCAGAGCAAAAGCCTATTTTACAAGGAGAAGGAAGGTGGAATTTAGGAGGGGAAGATAAGGGGGCTGTTATGCTTAAGCCCAAAGCTTTAGGAGAGATTGTGTCTGGTTGGTCTTTGAGAGGGAAGCCAGAGGAGGACTCATCTTTCTTTGATGCAAATACTCATGATCAGATAAGAAAAGGTGAAATTATACAAAGAAAGCTTAAGTGGGACAACATGGAATCTAAAGAAATTGAGTATACTAAAGCTGCTTTGGGAAAAAATATGAAGAGTAATGCGTACAGAGAAATAATGTCTATTTTAGAAAGTTCAGACTTTGTATACACAGTTAACAACACTGTTATAAATAAGGGTGCATGGGGGGATTTTCATGGTGTATATGATTCGGTTGTATTTGAAGAGGATGAAGAAACAGGAGAGTACATACCAGATCTGATTAAATCAGATTTTCCTAGTGGAGGAAGAATAGGCATAAATTTCGATTTGGCTGACATGAGCTATAGCTCAAAAGAAGAATGGGTTGAAACAATGCAGACACATTTATTGGAAGAGTTTATTCACGCAGCTCAATATGATTACTATGTTCACAAATATGGCCGTAGTACAGAAAAAACACAACCTGTAACCAATACAGAATTTGAAGCAAAAACGCTTGCTGGCTTCATACAATCACAGGCTGGATATTCTCCTATTGTTTCAAAAAGTAATTCAATACCAATGGCATTTGGACGAAGACTTAATTCTAGGGGTACAATGAATAATTATCAATCTTCAATGGAGAAATGGGGGGAAGATCCTGATACTTATTCCACTTACAGAAATAAGTCGGTTTCCAGTGCACCTCCTGAATTTTTATTGTACCATTTAAAAAACAAATGATGATGAAAATCTATATTATACTTCTTCTGTTTTTGTCAATAAATAGCTTTTCTCAAAAAACAAAAGATAGTATCATTGTTTATAGAGATCTTGAACTTGCTGTAAAAAAGTCCGATAAAGTTCGAATTTTAAACCTAACTTCTCAAAGGCTCGTTAGATTTCCAGATAAGATTCTTCAATTAAAAGAATTAGAGGTACTTATTCTTAATTTTAATGCTATTACAACAATACCATGCAAAATTTCGAAATTAACTAAACTAAGGAGGATATATCTTTATGCAAATCCAGTTAAAACTTTGCCAGAAACTATTGGTGAGTTAAACCAGTTAGAGTATTTGGTGTTGACAGCAACAGATATGCAAGAGAGTGAGGTCAATATATTAAGGAAGAAAATGCCTAATTGTATTTTTGTTTTTGAGGATTGATTGTTCTCCTGCCGCGTACATCTTAGTGAAAAATTTGATCGTGATAAACACGCAATGCTTTTGTTAAAAAAAGCTTTTCACAGTCCTCCTAAAAGAGAGTCCAAATGTGAATGTTTAATGATTTGATTATAAGTGTTATACTTAAATAGTAGGTAATTGACAGCACTTTACATTACGAACAACCTTTCGAAGAAGTTTTCAGCCCCCATTTTACGATACCTCGTTTCTTAGTTCAATCAGAACTAATATTCTTTCTCTTTCTGAGTGTCAGGTAAAACTGTATCTATTCATCAGAAAATCAGCTAATGGTCAATGATAATAGCCGTTGAGCAAACATTAGCCACGTCCAAATGTCATAAAACAAAGAAAATGTTAAAGCACATCTTAAAAACATACACTCTTGAATTGCACTTTGCAGATTTAAATGAGAAGGATAAAAAACAGGATGCCATTGTTGCGTCTCAAAAAGAGGAGTTGTATCAATGGTTAGACGGTTACCTATCAAACCTCAAGCTCGGTAATAAGAAGATTAGTATCGATCGCATAGAATTGGATTTGGGCATACTAGGTACAGCTAATTCTAGACAGGAGTTTGTAGAGCGGTTTAAGCATGAGTTTGCCAGAACTTTTCAGAATGTTCTCAAATCTCAGAACCCGTCATCTACGGGCGAGGCACATAATTCTTCAGGCAGGCAGATTGAGTTTATAGAGTATTTTTTAGAATTCGGAAACTTTCCTTGGTGGGTTACTTCCAAGAAAGGTGCAGTGTATAAGTCTTTGATGGAAATGGTTGTCTCTACTCCGGACGAAGTGTCGATGTTGTGCAAAAAGTATTTGGTCCATCATCAGTACCGCAAGAGGTTATTCTCGCACATTACTATGCAGCAATTGGTTCGGTTGATGGGCGCCTATTTACCAACTTCGAAACATGTTTCGCGATTAAATACAATTCGTCCGATCGTAGACAGGTTGGTTGCCGTCCCTAATGTTTCGAAAGTAAATGTATCAAGAGGGGTTCAAACAGCAATAATTGAACAGGTTGTAAATCCTACACAAATGGACTCAAAAGCTTTCGTGGAACTGTTGTTAAGGCATGTGGCTCAGGAGACAAAAATGCCGTATTCCGATCTACTTCAGAAAACGATAAAGCTTTTTCAGCAGCGTAGCTCATCAAATACCTCTGCCAAAGAGCAAGAGCTGCTTACATGTTTAACCGATATTGAAACAACAATTAGCTCCAAGCCAAATGCAAATGATAGAGTACAGGAGATGCGCACAGAAAGTATTGCGGGTGAAGTGGTTCAGACCTGTTTAGATCTTCTTAAAAAACTGTTATTAGATTTATGGAACCATATTGAGGGCAATACAAGCAATACTGGAAAAAGCACATCTGTAGCAGTACAAAGAAAGCCGTCTGGAAAACAAGTAGACGAACAGCAACGTGTTTCTGAAACTCAATTGTCCCAAATGCAAAAGCTATTGGCAAACACAGAAAGTACATTTCTGGATGTTGCAGGTTCACTGACGGAAGAGGCAATAAATAAGTTGGCGATCTCAGAAAGCAATGAGATGTCGGATGCCAACAATCCTGAGACTAATCAGAGTTTTTTCCTGAATACTCACTATTCAGAAACAACGGAATTGATAAGTGATTACAAAAATACATTGGCTATCGTCAAGGAAGTAGTACAGCCCAAAGTAAAACTATCCTCTGTTAGGTCGTTAACCGCACTGATTAAACAAGTAAGTAGTGTAATAAAAACATTGAAGGTTCAGGAAGAAAGCCACACAACACAGACAATGCTTAGGGGCTTAAAGTGGATTGAGCAAAAATTACAAGAAACAGAGAATTGTAAGGCAAACAGAAAAGGACGCCTGTTGGTTATTAACGAATTGTTCGAGCTAGTAGAAATTATTAATGCTGGAATCAGCAAAGGGAAAGAATCTTTGACTTATTTACCTTTTGTAGTGAAAATATTACAGGAGCTTGTTCAAAAAAATGAACAGATCAATAAGCAGAAAAAGAATCAGTTCAAGAAAAGTACCCTTCAGAAGGCTTACAAAGGAAACCTTGCTCAAACAGCCATTAAACAACCATTCTCCGAAATTGGAATAGGTGCACTTTTAAAGTCTTTGGATGGCATAGAGCTTACTGCTTTTTATAATGCAATGGGACTGGAAACAGAAGTTATATCCTCTTCTTCTCCTGACCCCAAAAGCGATATACACAAGTTCGCATATTCAAGAAAATACATAGAGCATTTTATCTCCGATTTCAAGGCTTTTTTCAAAGAACTGAAAGGTCTGAAGGTATCGTCAAATGCATTGCGGGAAATAAATCAGCTCAATAGTCTCCTCAATGAGATAGAAGAAAGTTCAGTCGATACTGATAATATCCCAATCGAATACCCTAAAGTTAAAGATGCTACAGGGTATGAGCTATCACAGCTTAAATACAAAGCAGAAAAAAAAGCAATTCAGACCACCAGAAAACTATTAGCATACAGAGCAGATAAACTACACAGTATTCTGGAGAAAATACCTAAGGCAATAGAATCTTTTGAATCTGCAGATAATCAAGAAGAACAAACACAATCAACCAAAGAGCATAAGGATTTTTCAAAAGAAAAGAATGCTATTCAAAAACGCACGGTTGAGTTTACTCGGAGATTGAAGTATTTCAAAAAACTGCTGGCAACAGCAACAGACGGTGTTGGCGAGTGGACAAGGTTGGAGGGGACGATGGACATGGAAGAGGGTAAGTTTAGCAAAAGCATAGAGAGAACCATTCAAGGAATCGAACGTTTTTGTACATCTATTCAAAATATCGGGGAGTTGTCGGAAATACATCAAAGATCAACAACGATAAAACAACAGCTAGTTCTATTGCAGGAAAGTTATGGTATTCAGAACAGGGCCAAGCAGGTTCAGGCAGCAACCGCAGAATTGGATGAACTCAAAAGTCATGTAAACGAGACAATCAATAGAACAAGCAGTCCAAAGCCTTCCGAAGTATTGGAGTTTGCAAATACATTACAAACAATTCTTAACGAAATAAAAGGCATTGAAGATATAGAAAGTGCATTGTCCGAATCGCAAAAAGAGTTGACCAAAGAAATGCAGATACTTGCCTTAAAAGTCCGGGATTCTGTGGGTAATAAATTGCAAACAACGCAAAAAAAAGAACAGCAAAAGGAGTCGAAACAATTAGAAAACATCATAAAATCGATGGATTCGCTCAGGGGAGATGGCAAGAACGACCTTCGTGCTTTTAAGAAGCTGATCGGCCGTATAGATGATATTTTATTACAGTTGGAAAAGAAACCAGATACGCTTCAAAAAAACATCCAGCAAGTACGCAATCAGGTTTCCACTCTACATAAACTCATAGAAACAGAAAAAGGGCAAATGTCTTCGCAAACTATGGAGCCAATAATGCAGAACCTTAAGAACTTGAATTATCAATCGAAACAGTTTGATGAAACCGACAAGCTGTTTATCAACAATGCTGGTTTAATTCTTTTTTGGCCTTTTCTCAACAAACTTTTCACCGATCTCGGACTAGTACAAGAGCGCGAGTTTCTCAGCCTAGAAGCCCGCCAGAAAGCAGTTATGGTTCTTCAATATCTTGCCGATGAGCTATGCGATCCGTCCGAATTTGAACTGTCGCTGAACAAAATTCTCTGCGGTCTGGAACCTGACGACTTCGTAGATATTCTTATAGAACTGAAAGATAGTGAGAAAGAGAAGTGCGACATGTTGATACATACCATTCTGACGATGTGTCCTCTCTGGAAGAATATGTCGGTAGATGGCCTGCGACAGGCTCATGTTTTGCGCGAAGGAGCTTTGTCTATAGTTAACGACGTATGGCAGTTAAACATCAATAAACAAACCTACGATGTGGTACTCGACCATTTGCCTTGGAGTACCGAGGTTGTTAAACTGCCATGGATGAGTAATGTAATGTATGTTCATTGGACAGCTTAAGAGAATTATTAGTTATGAATTTGGCAAGCGAAAAAATACCAGATAGAGGAAGGTTGATCATAACAGTTAATAAATTAGATTTTCAATGAACATAAGGCTCCATTTGAAAGCTGCAAAGGCTATTGAAAAGCTATTGAACGAAGGCCGGATATTAAATAGAAAAAAATGAGGTTCAGTCTGGTTATGGTTTGATTTCAAAAAAAACAGTTTTCCTTCAATGGACAAGTTTTTCATGAACAGAACCTTATCCAAAGAAATTGAACCTTAGTAGAATCAGAAATAATACCATCATCAAACCTTATTACTTTATTTTCTCCCAAAACTGAGACAACTCTTGAGACAAAAAGAGCATCACATGTTTCAGATATATACTTGACTTACATCTCTCTTGTTTTAAAATTTTCAAACCCCAATGAACCCCTAATTATCTGTAAAGTTTTTTGGGAAAATTCGCTGCTTAGTTGCGGGGAATGTCAAAAAAGCAACACGTTTCAATAAAATTTCAATAAATGGAAACACAAATACATGCCGAATGCTTAAAGAAAGAACTATTATGGCTGGGGCAGGTGATTAACAATGTTCTTGCATTTTACTTAGAAGGAAAAGATACCACTTCTAAAGTACCAATGCCGCCCGTATTGGGCAATGAAGGTGCATATGGTAGTTTTATTGAGGAGCATCGTCTAACAGCAGAAGAGCGTTTGGTGCTCATTCTGGCTCTAGCTCCCGAAGTCAAACCAGAGATGTTGGATGTTTTCTTTGTAAGAAACGAACGGTACGATAGGCCATTCACAGAATTTAGTGGAGTTATAGACGACAACCACAATGGTTTTGTTCCAACAGTAGGCACTGCCATATTTATACTAACGGCAGGGCGCTTCAACGAATCCATAGCCTATCGGAGTTTATTTGCAGACTCACATTTTTTCATAAAAGATGGAGTGTTCACACAAGAAATATCCAATCATAAACAGAACCTGATCGATAGGCGTTTGGGAGTAACTCAAGAGTTTTTAAGCTATTTTATCACAGGAGAAATGGGAATACAAGAGTTTAGGCCCGATTTTCCAGCTAGGCTCATCACTTCGGAACTAACGTGGAAAGAAGTAATTCTTAACAGTACCACAAAAGCACAGATCAACGAGATACAGGATTGGTTAGAGTATAACGGTGCGATGTTTCAAGACCCCGAGCTTGCCCGCCGTTTTAAACCAGGATACCGGGCCTTATTTTATGGCCCTCCCGGCACAGGAAAAACCCTTACGGCAACAATGATAGGGAAAACGGCAGGGCGGGATGTATACAGGATAGATCTGTCCAGCATTGTTTCGAAATATATTGGGGAAACACAGAAAAATTTAGCAAAAATCTTCGATAGAGCTGAAAATAAGAAATGGATCCTTTTTTTCGATGAAGCAGACGCCCTTTTCTCAAGGCGCACCGAGGTTAACACCTCCAACGACAGAAATGCCAATCAAGACGTAGCCTTTCTACTTCAACGGATCGAGAGTTTCAACGGAATGGTTGTTCTGGCTACGAATTACAAAGAGAACATTGATAAGGCTTTTCTACGGCGCTTCCAATCGGTTGTGTATTTTCCAAAGCCAGGAGAAAAAGAACGTGAGGCTTTGTGGCGTAGTGCTTTTCCAGCATCTATTCTCCCAGAAGTAGATGTTAGCATGGCCGAACTGGCAAACCGCTACGACGTTTCTGGAGCTGTGATCAACAATGCTGTGTTTACGTGTGTGTTGCAGGCGATAAAACACGGACGCAATCAATTGGGACTGGCCGATATTAACAATGCTGTACATAAGGAATTACTTAAAGAGGGTGTACTGCTCTAAAAAAATGGTACAGCAGGTGTTTTATCACCAATGCTATAGATAAACTGAAGGAATTCCTTCCACTTTAAAAAGAACATAGGTTTATGCCTGTGTTGAAAAAATCAAGAAAAATAATAAAAATCAAACAAACAGGTGTTGTAACACTTTGATAGCTGCTGCATTGTGGCATACTGTACGAAACAACTCCGAATAAAGAAATCCGATATTTTAAATTTATAACAAAAAACAAAAACATGGCACAATTAACAAAGTACAAAAATGGTGAAATTGTAGGAAATCCTGTTAAAATTGATTTATCCCCAGAAAAAGAGAAAACCCCATTGGGTTATATGCCAGAAGAAAGGTTTACAACTGCAAAAATAGAACTCACAGATTTAGAGTTAGAAAAAGAATATTCGGTATCCTTTTGGGTGAAATTTAGTGAACTGAACGACAAGTACCATCATTTCAGATTATTTAGACAGCACTGTTTTGTAGAGATGGGGATTTATTCAAATAATACAGTTTATTTGGGGGGAGAATCGTGCCATCGTTTGTACACAGAAGAGCAAATACAGGAAAACCAATGGTATCGTGTAGAACTGGCTTCCATTATACAAGATGGGAAAAGATTTGTCCGTACAAAAATGTACGACAACGATCATCGCGTTGTGCTAAGTCTTAGGGAGATATTCGGCAAATCAACGTCCGTTAGTCAGGTAATGCATTTCGGAGCTTTCAACGATACGGATTGTCCTCAGAACTGTACCAATGGTTATAATAATTACCCAGAGTGCCACCAGTTTTATGGGGAAATAGCAGACATCAAATTGTTTTCTTTCTCTATCCTTGGTGGAGATGGTGAACCGGAACAGCCTATAATTGAGGAGAGTGAAAAAAACGAAGCACACCTGTTGTTGGATGAAATTTCTACCAATGCAAGTGTATCTTATTTTTACGACAGTTCAGGTTTGGACAATCACGCAGTGATCGTTGGAACAGCAAACCTTTTTCCAGATGTTGAAGTAGGCGATTGCTTACACATGGATCTCAATGAGGAGAACCACCTGAAAATTAATCTATCGAATGGTTTTGAGGACACACTTTCCAGAACATTTTCTTTTTGGTATAAACCGGAATCAGCTAATAAAGGGTTAACATCCATTCTGGAACAAACTCAAGGCGATGATCATTTTATATTTGGTCAAGATGGGAGAAGACTAAAAATTAAGGTTAATGGAAAGATAGCCCGCGCAGAAAAAAACTTGGAGCTTAATCAATGGCACCATATTGCATTGGTGTTTGAGAAACTAAGTGGCGATAATATTTTCTATCGGGTGCGCCTTTATGTAAATCACGAAGAAAATGCACCGCTCCAATTTGAGAATGTTGCAGAGGAGGGAGCTGCAAATGTTTCTGAGAGCGTTGCAGTTCAGTTACACCCTTTGGTTGTTGTTGCCAAAAAATCTAAAGGGTACATATCGCGCTTGCGTATAGATAATTATCGTGTTCAGTTGTATGAATTCTGGAAATATAGATTGGCAGATCTTGTTGCAATCGACAACATGATGTTTCCAGAAGAATTAGATATGAATCCGCATTACGCAGCCGATTTTTATCACGAAAATCAACTGGAAACCATTTTTCATTTAAAGAGAAACAACGACCTAAAGGTAAAGATTAAAAACATCTCTGGTCAGTTGGTGAATTTAACCAAGGCAAATGAAAACCCTAACGAGGGTAACTATCATTTCAAATTGGTTTTTCCTCAAGGCGTTTTAGCAGACGAGGCAAAAAAACTGTCGGCCATCCAATTATCGCAAAAGTCTGAGTACGGATGGAAATGTGATGCGGTAAAAGAACACAAAATGGGAGACCGGAACGACCATTCTGTAGCTATTTTCGTTGCAGCCCAGAGAGATATCCAACTACAGCCCAACGAAACAATAGTACTTGTTATTGAAAATCTGGAAGGCAAAAAGCCAGTAGAACTAAACAGGACTATTATTGAAACTAAGTACCGTATCTATGGTAGTTATCAAGAGAATGATTCGGTAGAGGGAGAGGATAATACGAATCCGTCTGGCATAATAACTATGGGAAGCATGTTCGACCGCCTAAGTTTGGGTACGGTGAACATTGATGGTGATTTTGAGATGGAACCTTTGGTGAGAATTGAAAACAAAGGTAACGGAACCACATTGGAAGTGCGAAACGAAGGAGACGGACGTTCTGCATATTTTAGTGGAGGAACTGGAGTTGAGATCAATAGCGATTTGTATGTTCACGGAAATATCTATAACTGGACAGACCCGTGTATAAAGGGGGAAGTTACAACCTGCGATCCTAATAAGGATAAAACGGAGGTGATGTCCATGTTGCAGATTGGTCTTGTTAGTACAGATACTGTTCTGAATGATGGAAAATCCGCAAATGAACTAAGGCTGCAAATAAAGAATATGCAGGGCAAAGCAATGCACTTCAATTCATACGGACAAACACATACTGTCTCTAAGTTCTTGATTTCTTACGACAGAAATGGACTTACTAGCGAGGGAATAGATTTTAGAGTGTCAGACCTTGCCGATGAAAATGGGTGGGGGGTGATGGCTTCGCATAAATCTGAAGATTCTGTGGATTCTGAACCAGCACAATCGGTAAAGACTGCACATGGTGTTGAGCTGGTGCTGATCCGACCAAATGAGAATACAATACACGAAGATGAAGTAATTGAGATTGTTTTATCCAACATTAAAACCAACCTGTCTACAGGTCAGACAAACATACACGTTTTTCATAAGGATATTCCTGGAGTGGAAGATGGATATGTCTTCGTACCAGTGAGTAAAGGCCCATTGAGAGAGGTTGAGGAAAATGGAACAGATAGGGTAGGTATCGGCACAAATACTCCTGAAGCAAAGTTGGATGTAAATGGAGACATAAAGCTTAAGGACAGAATTATTTTCGACGCAGGTAACGAAAGACAACTTTCTATTATTCGCAACATAGAAGGACAGGGCAAAGACGTAATGGAATTTTCTTCGAAAGGAGAGATTGGTTTCGGTGCAATTAAATCCAAAACCCACTTGTATGTGAATGGAGACATAGAGGCTACTGAAAATAATGATACACTTACCGCTCTGCATATCAATCCAAAGTTCTATGATAACGACAAGGTAGGGGTACAGCACTTCGGATTAGTTGTAGAGAAAGGCGATGTGAAGATCGGTACAAATGATACATCAATGCTGGATGTGTACAGCAGCATGCGGGTTAACAATCAAATTGGTTTTGGTTTTGGTGAAGCAAACATTTCCAAATGGTCTATCGGAACCGATGCCTCTTTGAATAACTTCTTTGTAGCACAACCGGACCAGTACGGATCTAATGTTCATGCCCTTACAATAGTAAATTCTGGAAATGTTGGTGTTGGTACCACTAATCCTCTTGCTAAACTAGATGTGGAAGGTGATTTAAGGCTGAAAAATAAGATCACATTTGGAAACGCTAATGAGGAAAGAGGTGCAAATTCAGCTTGGCTGGAATATAACGATAGCAGGAAGGAATTGAGAATTGGAGTTGATGATAATGAAAGCACAGTTGTTGTTTCTGATGACAAAGTGGAAATAAAAGGAGAACTTCTGATCAACGGAGCCAGCTACAACCAGATTCCAAGATTGGAGTCGTTGGAGCGAGATCGGGAACTGTTATTGGATAAAGTTGAAGAGCTTTCAGAAAGGATTAAACTTCTAGAGGGAGCGGCCAAACCAGCAAAATCAGCAGCTTCTAGAACAAAAGCGGGCACTACAACAAAAACAGGTACTGTAACTAAAGCAGGTACTGCAACAAAGGCTACGGCGAGCAGAACAACCAAAGCCAAAACAACACCTGCAAAGCCAAAAGCCAAAACAAGCACAACTCCGAAAACAAAAGAGAACACATCTGGTAAAACAGAAGGACAAAGTTAAACCCATAAGAATAGGGAAAACAAGTTCAAATTAAGACTGAAGGTTTTTTGGAAAGGTTCAGCCTTTCTGGAAAGCCTACAGTCTTTTTTTTAACATTAAGTGGAACTGTTAACTTGTTAAATTGCTGAATTACAATGGTAAATAACTCCAAGTGAAAAAAGCCACCTTAACAGAATTCTCAACTAATAATTAAAAACATGCCTAGTTCAGAACAACTGATAATAATAGATAACGATACTGTTCTTTTCGATCCATCGACCTTTTCGCCAGTAATCTTTATTCCGCCCATCCCAACAACTGTAATAAAGGCCAGTGGAAAGGCAAAGGGTATCAATGCAAAAATCTGTCTTGAAGGAGACGAGAAAAAGATAAAGCTAAATTGCGGCTATATGCTTCCAAGTCACCCTATTCCTGGAGCAGGTATACTTGAAATAACGGACCTGGGTTCTTCCCAAAAAACCAGTAAAACAAAAGACTCAAAGAAGAAGGTTATTACAAAGGGAGATCAGTTCGATGCGAAATTTACAGTAAACACACCAGCGCAAGTCCCCACTTCTACAGGGCCACAACCGTCATCAACATCTAGTTTTAATGGAAAAGGTAAGTTTCCTGCTCCTAAGAATTCAAAAATCTATGCTGAATAGTTTTAGATAAGCAGTCGGCCTTAATTAAGCTAGATTTATTCTTGTGCTAAATAGCTGGTCACTTGTAAGAAGTAAATCCAAAATAAATAGGTCAGATACCTTATTCATTTTATAAGGCACAATAAAATCAAAGAAGGTAAGTCGATGTGTTGTAGTGTTTTATATTGTGTACTTGTCTAAATGTTTGATTAATAGAAATTTTAGATCATCGTGTAAGTAACATTAAATAGCACTTGGTGCTTAATATAAACTAGTGTTGTTTCATCTTTAGAATGTCGGGCAAAACCATATTTCCTCACCAGAACGTTAACTAATAACCATTAACAAAACGCTAGTTTGTTCTTGAACAATTAACATCTAGCTGATTATTAATTTCATGATCCCAATAATCTCTGAGAGAAGAAGTTCATGCTCTATATCTTTCTTGATAGCATTATAGCATGGAAATTGTAATATTAACTAAATAGTGAAATGCAATCATGTACAAAGAAAAGAAGAAGCAAAATAGCAGAAAGTCTAGTGTTAGAGGAGCAGCTTCTAGCAGAGAGGCATTTCAGACCAAGAGAATAAAACCAATGCAGCGGCGTGCCAACAATACTGGTATGCCCGACCAATTAAAGTCGGGAGTTGAGAGTCTTTCCGGTTTGAATATGGATGATGTAAAAGTACACTACAATTCCTCTAAACCTGCAGCAGTGCAAGCCCATGCTTATACTCAGGGTTCTGACATCCACATTGCTCCAGGACAACA
The DNA here is from genome assembly GCA_965230435.1 of Bacteroidales bacterium. GTDB lineage: Bacteria > Bacteroidota > Bacteroidia > Bacteroidales > JBDKHP01 > JBDKHP01. Next base: position 384,405 of record CBDDLB010000004.1, on the reverse strand, counting down.
AGAACATCTCGCTCATGAGGCATGGCACGTGGTGCAACAGAAGCAGAGGCGGGTAAAACCCACAATGCAATATAAAGGAGTAAGCATTAACGACAATAAAAGTCTTGAGCGGGAGGCTGATGTTATGGGGACTAGGGCAAGTTCTTCTTCTGGTTCATTTAGTAGTTCAACTGTTCCGAAAAAAAATGATGTGATGCAGTTGGCTAATTTTGAAGACAATAGGTCTGAGGTTGAAAAGCAAAAAAAACTTCAACAAATGGTGAGTACAGCTACTCTACAAAAGCGAACAACTGGTGATGTTGTTCAAAGGGAAGGAGATTTTGCGTTGACTCCTCCTGATGATTTCTTTTTTGATAAATCCGGTGAACTGGTTAAACATGTTGAAAACGATAAAGGTGACCGTATTTTTGTAGAAAATGAACCTGTAAAGATTAACATAACCGTAGAGCAATTTAGAGAGATGTGGAAGGACAGTCACCCCGAAAAAGAGATAGGTGATGGAAGAATAGAGCAATCGGCGGTTGCTGTTCTTGATTTAAAAAAAATGACTCTTGACTTGCGACGGGTGGATGATAGTGACAACGATTATGATTTATCCTTCGTCCCCGAGCCTAAGTCTGTAACAGGAACAAATGCTTTTTTGGATACAGAAGAAACACTGTTGATTCTATATGTCATTCATACACACCCTAATGGCATTAAAGTGGGAGAAATATACCCTAAAACCAACACTCCTTTTAATCCTTATGCAAATAGGCGTGATGGAGGTACAGCAAAGGAACTTCGTGCGCCTAATGTTGCATTTAATTTCAAATATGTTTCTGGAGTATATCATTCGTTTAGGACAGGTAAACTTGAATACAATAAATGGCTTGGCATGACAGAGGATTTTTTGAAGGGGAAAAATCAAATGTTTTATCCCAAACTTTTACGCTTTGCTGCTCAAGTCAAATTAGAAAACCAAAATGCGTTGAAGAATGAGTAAGGTGTTATTTATTATGCTGTTAGGAGCTTTTTTTGTTGGTTGCCAGCAAAAAAACAATAATATTATATTGGATTTGGATATCAGCCATAGTGAAGTACATTTAAGCTGGTTTAAAAAATGTGCTGATTACTATATTCGTGCAGATATTGATACTTTACAGAATGGTTTTATGATCTACTTTCATTCTGTTTCTTATTCTGGTCATGGAACACTTCCTTCTACAGGACAATTTATTAAACTTTCAACAGGAAGAATTATACCAATAATTGAGGATCATAACTTGATCAATAAACATAGAGATGCATTTGGAAATAAAAGTTTGGGTTTTGCTGTTGAACTTGATGCAAACCATAATATAATAATGAAAGATCAGCCAAATTTTTAATTCTATTGTCACTAGACGTAGATTTTGGCTATTCTTTTTATTGTAATACATGGCAATAAATAGTCTGTTTTAAAAGATGAAGTTCATTTAATAGACTTTTAGCCTAAATGTTATACTAAAATGCCTGAGCGAAGAAAGTTCATGCAGTGTGTTTTTTTTCGATAGTATCGTAGCATGAAGATTGTAGTAATAATTAAGTAATAGAATTCAATCATGTATAAAGAAAAGAAGAAGCAAAATAGCAGAAAGTCTAGTGTTAGAGGAGCAGCTTCTAGCAGAGAGGCATTTCAGCCCAAGAGAATAAAACCAATGCAGCGGCGTGCCAACAATACTGGCATGCCCGACCAATTAAAATCGGAAGTTGAGAGTCTTTCCGGTTTGAATATGGATGATGTAAAAGTGCACTACAATTCCTCTAAACCCGCCGCTGTGCAGGCTCATGCCTATACTCAAGGTTCTGACATCCACATTGCTCCAGGGCAACAAGAACACCTTGCTCATGAAGCATGGCACGTGGTACAACAAAAGCAGGGGCGTGTAAAGCCAACAACGGAACACAACGGGGTAAGCATCAACGACAGTAAAAGTCTTGAGCAGGAGGCTGATGTTATGGGGGCTAAGGCCAATTCTTCTTCTGGTTCATTTAATAGTTCAACTGTCCAGAAGAAACTTGATACTGTTAGCCAGAAAACAATTTTGCAAAAGACGCAGACAGAAGGTGAAGAGTTTGGTCAATCTTCAACTGGTAATACACGTCACTTGATAAGTGATTTATCATCTCCTATTGTAGTTGGATCTGAACCAAGATTTGAATTAATTCAACATGGGAGCGAATTATGGGCAACTGACACAGAAATAACTTACAGATGGACTATTACTGATTTAACTTCTGGAAATATAGTGTTTCAGGTAACTACTAATGAACCAGAGACAAGATTTGAAGCGAATATACCAGGAAATTACGAAGTTAATGTTTCTGTTTTGGGAGATGGTGAGCCAGCTGCAACTTCAATTTCTATGAAACAGGCAGTCGTTCCTGAAGATGGTTTTTTAACTACTAGTTTAAGCTCGTCCTCTCTCGATGAAGCTAGAACCTACAGGGAACTTATTAATGATTTTAGAACTTATATAATTGATGCTGCTAATAGTACAGGCTCTAATGGAATAACCCCACTTTTTTTAGCTTCGGTTTTATTTATTGAGGTGTTTAATAGACCAAAGGAGGGACGTGAAAGTGAGATTGAAGGAGTAGGGGAAGCCATTGGCGAATTGCAAAGAGAAAATTGGTTGTATCCTTGGCAAGTAGTAGACAGGTCGATTGGGGTAGGACAAATACGGCTTAGTACTGCCGCGATGGTTACAGGAGCAACGCCTTGGATAGATCAGGAGCCTGGAAATAGACAACCTACTAGGAATCTGACTGAAGCAAACTTTGAAGCGCTGAGTGCTGATGAAAAAGCTACCATTTATCAGCTTTTAAGGTGGCCTAAATCTAATATTTTAATGGCAGCAAGACTATTGACCACTTTAAAAAATAGAGCCAACAGATTTCCTACATTAACAAAAGGAGATTTCGCGACAAACCAAAATGCTGTAGGAGTCGTTGCTTCAGAATATAATTTAGGCCCATCTGATACATCTGCTGTAGACGCAAGGCCTTCATGGTATGGTCGGAATGTATGGAATTCTATGAATACAGATGCAATACTAATTCATTATTTTCCAAATTCTTAGAATATGAAGAGTATAGAAAAAATATTGCCTATTATATGTGTAACTATTTCATTTGCGATCTGTTTATTAGTATTGGGACTTCTTCTTTATAATAATTATTTTTATTCTGGTAATCATTGGTTTTTATTTGGAACCTGGGTAGATAAACTCCTGAATCAGAATAAAATTTTTAGCGCTATTGGAGGAGCATTTCCTTTACTAATTCCCCTTTTATTTAAGATTTCAAAACGAAATTTATTGTTTTCTTTATTTGGTATAATTGTATTTTTCTTTCTTTTATATTCTTTTAATGTCTTGGTAGATTAATATTTTGAGAAAATGAAAAAATGCTAAAGCTAAAAAACGAATATTCCATAAATATTTCGAATGTTGAGAATGAAGGAGGAGGAAAATGCTCCTCCTATTTCTTAATAATTCCTCCTCTATTGCTGTATAAATCCGATTGTAGAATGATTGTCAGGTGTTGTAAATAAGTTCTTTCGTAGTGTGTGAACTTATGCGGGTAAACGAATCTATACCCGGTTTTTGTTATCCTTACTTTCGAATTCTGATATTTTATGAGTAGCTAATAATGAGCTTTTTGTTGTCTTTCTGCTCTATTGTGTATTACTACAGATTCAAAAGAATTGACGAAAGAGCTGCGAAATAAGAATATTGAGAACTTTTGGCGCTTTTATTATGATACATTTGTTTAACCTAAAATGAAAACATACTAAAAACAAGCGATTGAAATAATTTCAAATTCATTCGCTAGGGCTGATGAAAATCGGAAGATAGTTCATGATTTTTAAACAACGAACTGCCCCCTCATCCTCATTAATCAAGACAGGAACTTGAAAGGTTTCAAAAACAGGCATGTTCGACCAATTGAAATCAGAATTGAGAGCCTTTCTGGTTTGAGTATGGATGATGTAAAAGTGCACTACAATTCCGCTAAATCAGCAGCAGTGCAAGCTCATGCTTATACTCAAGGTTCTGCCACCCCTGTTTCTCAAAAAGTAAATCCAGATGGCACAATAGATCTTACTGTTGAAATTCCTTATGTAGACAAAATGGAGCGGAAGTAATAACTACATTAGTGATAAAAAATAATAATGTTGTGAATTCTTCTGAGTGGGGGATTAACTAAAGACAGCTAGATATGTTAAAATCTACCATTGCAATATCAATGCTTTATGTGGCTTTATTTATGGGCTGCACTTCTTCTTCAAAAACAAAAAAAGCATTCAAAATGAATGAAGGATACGATTTCTCCAATCACGATGTAAAATGGGAAGGCTCGTTTGTTGGTTTATTTCCTGTTTTATCAGAAAAGGCTATTGATTTTAGGAACAATTATCCAGAGGATGGTGATAGCCAAATGTTAAGTTATCTAAATGATGAAAAAAAATTCGTTTTTGCGCATGTCATTCTATGTTTGAAGTATGATCGGAATATAATTGCTGATAAGAAATGGAATGGTCTGAGCGTAGAATTAAAATCTAACGGAAAAATAGAGTATAACTTTGAAGAAAGGGAAGAAATTGAAAAGAAATGGGCTGAAGTATTGAATAAATAATTTGGAACCACCTTGAGTTGAAAAGAAATGAGGCTTCTTTTGAAGATGAGAAAGTGTTGTTTTCATTCGCAGTGGAACGTATTTTATTTCTTCTCCCTCACAACTTTAATAATTTCCCCCTCTCTTGCTTTTCATAGTATAACTCCGATTATAGAATAACTGTTAGGTGCTGTAGCTACGCTTTTTCACAGAGTATGGACTTATCTGGCTAAACGAACCTACACCTAATTTTCGTCATCCTTATTTCAGAATCCCGATGTTAGATATATAGCTAGCAATAAGTGTTTTATTGTTTCAATCTGTTGCGGCCTATTACAGATTCAAAAGAATTGATGAGAGAGCTGCGAAATAAGAATATTGAGCACTTCTACCGCTTTTATAATGATACACTTGTTTAGTCCAGAATGAAAACATACTAAAAATAAGTGATTTAAATACTTTCAAATTCATTTGCGAGGGGTAATGAAAATCGGCAGATAGTTCATGATTTTCAAACAACGAACTGCCCCTAATCCTTCATTAATCAAGACAAAGAGCTGAAAGGCTTCGTCTTCTGAGAAAACCTTCAGTTTTCATTTGGGTGTGTCTACCCTAGTCCCATGAAGATTGTGCTGATAATTAAATAGTAAAATCCCATTATGTACAAAGAAAAGGAACAAAATAGCAGAAAGCCTAAAGTTAGAGGTGCGGCTTCCAGTAGAGATGCATTTCAGCCCAAGCGGGGGAAAGCAAAGCAACGAAGAGTCAGTAAAACAGACATGCCCGATCAATCGGGGCTGGGAGTTGAGAATTTTTCTGGTCTGAATATGAATGATGTAAATGAGCATCACAACCCGGATAATCCAGACCAATCAAAAGTACATGTCAATGAACAAGGGACTGATAGTGGTGTTGCTTCAGGACAAGAGAACAAGTCTGCACTCCAGAAAGAAGAACATGGAAAACAAGCAGGGGAAAATGGAATCGCGGATGTCGTCAAAAAAGGAAGCGAAGAGAAACCGATTTCAGTTAAAAGGGAAAAAGAAAAAGGGCAAGAAAGGGAAAATACCAAACTTGGGGGTGTAGTGTCCTCAACGACACAGGAAAAACCAGAGATAGTTGAATCAGTCCCTAGCTCTCAACTGGATACTGAGCCTGCGAAAGAACAGGAGACAGTCAATCTACCAACAGGAAATAGTCAGGAATATTTTGATGGGCTCACCAATCTAAAACCGATCAGTTTTGTAGACAAACTGGGGCAGTCAACAAATGATGTTCAGCAGGCATACGATAATGAAAAGAGTTCCCTGAAAAGTAGCCTTCCCGAAATCCCTAAACCAACTGGGCTGCCAGCTAAGACAGAAGGGGCAGGACAGGTGGTGGAAAAAATGGAAACTCTACCTACAATTTCCTCAAAAATCAATTTAGATATTCAGTTGCCCTCTGGAGAAAAAGAACAACAGCAGGTTCATGAAGAAAGTCAGCAGGCACTTCTAACCACCGATCCTTTCAATGTCGAAATGGGGCAGCCACCAAAGGTGAATTTATCAGGTCAGGCCAATCCAGTCCAGAACCAGTCCAACCTAGAAACATCAAGTCATGAGGTGGTAGCTTTTAAAGCCAACAGCGATGCAGCCAGTCTGGTATCTAGAGGGGAAAACGATATTTTCCCACAGGTATCGCCCGAAACCTTGTCCCCTTCTGTGGAATTATCACCTGTGCAGGCTCCCTCTTCGTTGGAAGAAGATCTCCCGCCCATTCCTCCAGAAATAAAGGATCGTTTTGATGCGGGAACTCAGGCTCATCTAGATAAGCAACTGGCACCCGAAAAGGCCAAACAAGCTGCCGAATATGAAAAGATGAAGGTTCAGGAGCAGCAGGAACGAGCCAACACCGAAGCACAAATCAGTGCTGAAACTCAAATAGTCAAAGAAAATCAGGAAGCAGCCCAGCAACAAGCGCAAGCCGAAGTATCAGCTTACAGGGCCGACTGGCAGAGGGAGAATCAAGCCATTGAAGAAGAGTTTGCCAATAAATCTGTTGCGGAAAAGGCAAAGGTTGATGCCAGCATTGAAGCCAAAGTAAGAGAAACCGATACTCAGGTAGCTACTACTTACAGCCAAGCACAAAAGCAGACTGATGAACAAATAGCTATTACCAAAAAGGAAGCCCAAAATAGAGAGGACGAGGCCAAGAAAAAAGGCTGGTTCGACCGTGCGGTAGATGCAACTAAAAATTTATTTAACAAGCTGAAGGAAGGTATTAATGCCTTGTTTGATGGGCTTAGAAAAGTGGTGAAAAACATTGTTGAGGGAGCTAAGAAACTCGCCAATAATCTCATTGATGCAGCCCGTAATGTGATTACCGGAATGATTCAATCCTTTGGACAGGTACTTAAAGGACTTGTTAATGTGGTTCTGGCTGCATTTCCTAAACTTCGACAGAAGTTCAATGCATTGATTGATAAAGCGGTGTCGATAGCCTCGCAGGTGGTTAACACTTTAGCCGAAGGACTAAAAAAGACCGTTAGCGCAATGTTGGATCTCCTTGGGACGGTATTGGATTCAATCTTGGCCGCTTATCAGGCCTTTTATAACCTGTTGATAGATGCATTGAAGGTGATTGCATTGGCGATATTGAAGGTATTATCGTTTCTGGTCAATCTTTTGAAGGGAATAGCCCTTTCTCCACTTGCTTTCCCAAGTGAACTGGCCAAAGAATCACTTGGGGGAGATCCAAGCCAGCCCCTTCCCAACTTTGAAGTTCCTTTAGGACAGGAGGATGCCTGGGCAAAGGCAATGGGAATAACGGAAGAGAAGGAACAGGTCAATCTAGAAACTAATGAGACCACAGCGACAGTTTCTAGTGCCATTCAGGAGTTGTTAACTAAGCAAGAGCTAAGTGATGAAGATGTGATCATTGATCCAAACCCAGCAATTCATCTGGAACCAACGATTCTGAATCAATTGTCTATTTTACAGGATGGACAAGAAATGGATTTGGGAGGTGCCGGATCTGAAGGGGTTACCACTGAAGATTTTCAGGCTACGGCTGCTTATGAAGCTGGATTCAATATGACAACTTTGAACGATACCTTTTCATCTGGCTCACTTCAAACTCCCGATGTTATAGCTAACCAGCAAGAAACAGAAGTAGCAGGAGGAAGTGATCCAGATTGGCGCAATATGACAGATCAGCAAAAGCTGGATTATTATTTGGAGCAAATGCTACAGCCAGTACAGGAAGCAGGGGCACAGGAACCATCACCCCAAGAATCCGAAACAACTGTTCCAAATCAAGAGTTGTCAGAAGAGGCACTTATCACGAAGACAGGCCGTTTGAGCGTAGGCCAACGTCTTATATTTATGGGAAAACAAATGCTGACTGGTATCCAGGTGATGTGGCAGCAATACAAAGGGTGGATTATTGCGGGTTTAACAACTGCATTAATAGCTGCTGGAGCTATTGCATTTTTTACTGGAGGGGCAGGACTGGCTTTTGCTGTAAACATTCTTGCTAAAGCCATGACCTATTATTTTGGGGCAAAAGCAATTTCTAATGCATACGAGTCTATTGAGGACTATGTCAGGTACGCATGGAATGGAGATCCCCGAAAAGCAGCTCAGTCCTTAGCTAAAGCTTTAGCTATCATTGTTTCGGAGTTCTTTATGGATAAGATTTTACCATTGATGGGTAAAATGTTCAAAAGGTTTTTAAAATCAACTAAAACTGGCACAAAAGTACTCGAAGGACTGACAAAGGCACGCGGTTTTGTAAAGCGGGGTGTAAGTGCCTCCAAGGGAGTGGTTCAAAAGGGCATTGCCAAGATTAAGAACTCAAAACTGGTCGTGGCACTTCGGGGCAAAGTAGGAAAGGGCGCAAAGAGCTTCGGTGATCTGAGAGAGCGTATCCTACAAAGGTTTAAGTTTAAACGGATGTGGTTTGAGAAGAAGGGGACTAGAATTCAACTCTGGGGAAAGTTTAATGCTACGGTATTGCTCATGGAGGTTGATGATTCTGGTAGCAAGTCTAAAAATTTAGATTACCTTTATAAAAAAGATTCCTCAGGAAACCCATCAGATGCAATAACGGTTGTAGGTGGGAATAAGACTTGGAAAGCATCAAATACCAATGAAGTTGATAACTTGATTGGTAAAAATATTAATGATTTAAAAGAGGCTCCCGAGGGATTTCAGTTTTACATTCGAGGTGGAAAGAAGAGGATAAGGAGAAAAAACACAAGTGATCCTAGGACCCCAACACGTTTAACTGTAGATAACAATGGGAATATTGTTAAATACACAGGTTCACAAAGAATAAGTAAGTCTGGGAAATTAAGGAAAAATCTTGGAAATCCTCCTGCTAAGAATCACGAAGCTCATCATCTCGTTCCAGATAATGTTGTTAGAGATAGTCCACTTCATCAGGAAGCTATTAAACGAGGTTTATATGATATTGACAGAAAGAGTAATGGTCGGTATTTATCCAAGACTGATGAGGATGCGGTAACTGGAGTTACAAAAGAGTTACCAAGACATTCTGGAAGTCACCCAAACTATGATGTTGAGTTAAATAAAGTTATTAATGAGTATACGAATGCTCTTAAGAAGAATTATCCCGGTTTGGATAAAGTGCCAGAAGATGTTTTGAAACAGGTTGTTACGACTATAGAAAATAGAGCTGGGAGTATTCTGAAAGGATGGAAATCACGAAAATTAAATTAACAATGGGAGAAGTATATAAACTTAACTGGGATTTTAATCATTCAGGTGACCCTGAAAAAGACGCATTTCATTTGCCTTTTAAGAATGATAATGAATTTGGTGCAGATATTATCAGTACAAGGGCTTTTGATTTTCCAAAACAAATTTATTTGCAAGCAAATTTTAATTTAATACCAGAATATGATTATCCATTGACAAGCCTTATGGTGCCTGTTTTAAGTGACAGGATGATAGAGATAATAAGTAGTTTAGGTGAAATTAATATTCGCTTAATTCCTGTTGTAATGATAAGTGATACATATTTCGATGAATTGTTCGACTCTAGTAATAATTTAAAACCTGAAGTTCCAGTAAATACAGAATATAAAATAGTTCAAATAATGTCCTATTTGAAGGCGTTTGACTATGAAAACTCAAAATATGAAGAGGATTTTATTCTACCAGTGGGACATATCAATAAATTAGTATTGAAAAAAGCACAGAATGGTTTTCCTCCCATTTTTAGAATAGAGGAAAAAGCTAGTGAAATCTTTGTATCTGAAGTAGCAAAAGAAGCTTTAGAGGCTGCTGATATAAAAGGTTGTATTTTTGAGCCTGTAGAAACTTCTTAAATTACAAACCAGCAATCTTTTATTGAAGAAGTCTTTAAACTTTTTATTGGTAAGCATCTTGTCAATGAGTTTAAAGATGGTTTGTTTATTGTCTTCGTCAAGCTGTTGGATAAGCCTCATTTGTTCAGCAGTGGTTTTATGCCTTCACTCAAGAAGTTGATGATAGTGCTATTTTGCTGTTTGATAGTCTGTTACTTCGGTAGGTGCCATGCAGTTCAGTAACCATGATACTGGACATGGTCATAAATTAAAGCCAGAAAATTAGCCAGTTTTGCAGAAATGCAAGGTTTTTGTATGTCAGTCGGTTTTTTACAGAAGCCAATGGAGCATCGATCGTGTACAAGCTGCGCGACTTATCCGTATCAAGTAGGGCATATATCAATTAAACCTTTTTAGTATCCCAGAGTCTTTCAGTACTTCTTATAGTCTCTCCCAAGAGATAACCTACGGTAGCACCTACTTGCTAGACCAGTTTCATGACCGCATCAATATTTGGCTTCATCTCCGCTGAGCGTTAGCCTGTGGCTACGCTCGATACCATACAATTCAACAATTACGATATTGAGCGTAGCCACAAGCTAACGCTTAGCTATAATGTGAAGTATGGAGATAAGTATCAGAGTGGCTTTTGCTACAAGGAGTCAGGGGGTTATAAATTAGGTGATAATATTTCAAAGAATGGTACACATAAGGCTATAAAAGTTGGAGATACAGTCTTTGATAATCTAAATCCACAAGGAACAGATTTCAAAGGTTGGATGAACGATTTGTTTTCTCCAAGCGGTCACTCTATCACAGGAACTAACTTTTAAAAATATTATAGATGAATATTATAGAATTAATAAATATGATCAGGCCAAGGCCTGCAATGTACATAAGCAGTAAAAGTATCTCATGCTTAAAATCATTCATTGATGGCTGGTATTTCAGAAACGAAGAGGAAGAGGTTGGGATGGATTTATTGAATGATTTTAGCAAATGGCTACAGGACAGGTATAATTTGGTAGTGATAACCATGTAATGCTATCTAATCAAGAATTTTACTTTTGTGATCATGAACAAAGATCATCTTTTGTGTCCGCGTTGCCAAAGTAAAAATATAAAACTGAACGGGCATATTCACAATGGAAAGCAGAATCACTACTGTCTTGAATGCGGCCGTCAATTTGTTGAAAATCCGGAACAAAAGCTTGTATCAGAAGAGGATAAGAGCTTTGTAAAGTCACTGTTACTGGAACGCATTTCCCTGCGGGGTATCTGTAGGTGTGTGCACATCAGCCTTAAATGGCTGTTGAAATTTATCAGAGAAGTATACAAAGAAGTTCCTGACAACCTGAATGTTATTATTGATATGGAATCTGTTGAAAATTATTCGGACGCAAAGCTGGATGAGAAAATATATAATCTCCTGGAAAACAACGAAAAATCGGGTATGGAACATGAGTTCATACCAGAAGGACAGTGTGATCAAATTGAAGACTTACAGGAATATACCTGTCCCGGGCTTGATCTGGAACAGGAAGAGGCAGGCCTGCCCAACGACAGCTTCTCGCACCATATCCTTGACGATAAAAATTCCATCCTTTTCTTCATGCCCCCATGTGAGGCCGATGAAGCATGGAGCTTCGTTGATAATAAGGGCAATAAGCAGTGGATCTGGTTGGCCATGAATGTAATTGACAGACAGATAATCGGGTTCCATATCGGGGACAGAAGTCAAGAGTCGGCCTGGAAACTATGGGACAGTATCCCGGAATATTTTAAAGAGAACTTCATGTTCTTCACCGATTCTTATAAAGCGTATCAGAATGTGATACCACAGGAAAAGCATACCCCTATTAATAAGTCATTTAAGTCAAGGTTTACCAACCACATCGAACGCTTTAACAACACCCTCAGGCAACGTTGTAGCAGGTTGGTCAGACAGACGCTCTCATTTTCTAAAAAACTGGACAACCATATTGGGGCGATTAAATATTTTATCACGGACTATAATAAACAAATAGCATTACATGGTTAACACGATCTATAATTTAGATGATACCAGAGGCTGGGAAAGAATTATTTTATTCTCAGGACGAATCAAATGCGTTGAATAATTTCTTTACATATTTTGATAAATTTTTAGAAGAAAAAGGAATGAAGAATCAATAAGGGATTATAAAATAAATAATTGACTATTTTATTTTGGCTATGTGCTGGTTTTCAGGCGCAAGCCAATTTGCAATTCATAATTCCCTAAGTAAATTTAAGCTATCTGTATAAAGTCGGACACTTCGTAAATCTTATAGAGGCGCTATTCTCATTGTCAAACGGTGAACCTATCAGGCGAAAAATAGCCTGTCGGGCTGTCCAAAGTTGTATAGGTAACTATGGCTGACGGCAATATTGATAATAATCCTGAACACTACACTCTAACAATACATGATGCAAAGGTGAGTTTGAGTGTATATAACTAATAATGGGGCAGTTGTGCTGCCTGATGAAATGATATTCAGTTGAAGCTTCAATGGAAATTAGAAATGCAATGCACGAAAAAGCTAATCATCTAATTCCTGATTTTCGGAATGTAGCTATAACATTAGAAAAAATAGATAAGAAAAAATTTTTATCGTATTTTCTAGATAACTATCCTACGTTACTCTCTATTAAACTATTACTAAGCTTACATAAAACGATAATAAAACTATCGGAAGATGATTGGATTGATATCGTGAATGATCTGGAAGATCTGAATTTAGTTGGGCATTATAGTCTTATCTTTTTTTTAGTCAATCATACGAATGCTACTCGTTTTTTTTTAGATAAAATAGGTCTAAATATACACTCTTTTGATGATCATGGAGGTTTTGACAATTTTTATAATAATGTCAAGAATAGTCCTCTTGCAAGAAATAATGTTTTATCAAATAGCTTGTATGTACAATTTGGAATTAGTGATTCTGATTTGTTTTTACTAAAGAAAGTTGGAAATCTGTAACCTTAAATGAATTGCCCTAAAAACATAAAAAAGGTTTTTAGGTTTTGTTATGAGCGATGATAAAGTCTATAAACAGCATATATGATTGGTAGACAAAAATATCTGGTAATGTTAACCATTTCAAATGGAAATATTACAAATGTTACGATTTTACCGTATTAACCTACTCACAATAGGAGCATTCATTGTTTTGGAAATTTCTTGCTCGTCTGCTGAACCTATTCAGAACACTTATGTGAAATTGGAGATTGAGAAACATCTTAGTTTTGTTACAAAGCATGTTAATATTATCATGCATGATACGAATTTTGTTTATACAGGACAATACCATCTTCCTTATTCGGTATGCTTCTTAGAGAACCTAACGGATATTGAATCGGGAGGCGATATAAACTTTATTGGTTGGCGGACTGTCACACAGCAAGATGTATTAAAGTGGGAAAAATGGTATGATGTGAACAAAGAAAAGCTACCAAGGTCTTTAAGAAAAATTGAAACTTACTGTGAGGGATATAAACAAGATGGTATAAATACTTATCGATAATGATCTAACGATATGTTTTTAGCTATGCTAGTGAAAGGCTGCCCACTTCGGAGCACATTTGAAAGCTTAGGAAGGCTGATGTTACTAAGTGGGCAGCCTTTCCTAGCGCAGGTCAGAGATCACTTAAGGTGATCGGCGGCCTTTGTTTTCTGAATTTAGGTATTCAACACGATAGTCATAATAAAAGTATAGAGTGAAAAACACACGCTTGTTTTTTAAATTAAGCAATAACTTATTATCTTTTAAATAGGATGTTAACTCTAAAAATGATTGTTTATAATATTTAATACGTTTATTTTTATCTGAAAATAGTACAAACAATTCCAGCTGCTGGGCGAAGACTTTGACTTCGCTTTACGAACCTATAATCTTTAAAAGAAAAAATCGTGGGCGAGTACGTAGAAAAAGAATCAAAAGATAAAAGTCGATCTCAAGCAAGTAAGGGCTTCGAAGGAAAAAGTAGAGAAATTCCAACTAGTCGTATAATGGACGAACGGCCAGAGAATTTGTGGGTCTGCCATATGCAAGAGGTGATTAACAACAGTTCACGCATGCAGAGCGAAATGTCTTTGTCTTCAAAAACAGCCCCAGTTGAATCTCTCTTGCAGAGGAAAGAAAATAATGAGGGATTGATTGATTTTCAGGAACAAGGGGTTAATTCTGATGAGCCTTGCCAATTGAGTTCATATGACCAAGTGCAAAACAATGATGGACACTTAGATTCAGAATCTCTGAAAACAGATCACCATATAAGCCCTCTTTCATCTCCTTTACAGTTGAAAGAAGGCGAAAGCATAGAACCAAAAAAGGAAATGATTTCCCCATGGTATATGAAAGAGCATCAGACTGTGGCGAATAGTGGGGTACTTCAACTACAGGAAGACACCCAACAGAGTATCCCCAGTGGAGGCACCGAAGTAGACCAAATAGGTATTGTGAATTGGACTGGAACCCCACAGCTACGATTACGGAGCTCACCCGATACAAATACGGATAATAAAATTAAAGATTTGTCATTTAATACCACTGTCTATGTAGTTAAGGAATTCCCTGGGGACTGGTATTATATCACCACCGAAGATGGAGATATGGGTTATGTAGCCAAATCATACATTTGGACTCACCTTCCCGAGCCGAATGCCAAACTCCATAAAGTAGAAGCTGGGGGAAAAGGGACAGCAATAGCCATTGCGGAAAAATATTATGGAGACAAGGCAGATGACTGGGGGCAGGATCTTCGGTTCTATGTAAATATTCTTGGAAAGTTAAATAAAAAGGATGTACCAGATACCACCGATGGTTGGAAGCAGGTTCGTTTTGATGCAGATGATTTAATTTGGATTCCCAGCCAACCATTTGCTTATGGTATGAAAGGTCTTGTCAATTCGGGATCAATTTCTTACGAAGCCATGGACGACATAGGCTTAGCGGAATTTGTCGAGAATATGGCTCAGAGGCTGGAGGACATTAAAGCTGCAATAAAAGCCTCAACAAAATATATGGCTCAGGCTATAGCGCGCCATGTAGAAGAGGCTTTGGTTAATGTGCTGGTTTCCCTTGCATTGATGGTAATAGCTGCTATCGCTATTCTAGCTGTTTCCACAGCTATTGGAGCAGGACTGGGCGCTCTTGCTGGAGGTGTTGGCGCGGCACCGGGAGCAGCGGCTGGTTTCGAAGTTGGTATGGTTATACTGGAATGGCTAGGTTTGGGTATGTTGATTGCATGGGTAGGTCAGGCGCTGTGGGAAACGGGCGCTGCATTTGCTACTTTCTTTGGAACGGTTTGGAATGCCAACGGCGACGAAGAGAAAATTGACCAGGCAGCATGGGAATTTGCAGATGCAATTGGAGTTCTTATTGGGAATTTACTCGAAGCTGTTGTGATGTATGCAGCAAGTGTTGGTTTAGCTAAGGGAATGAGCGCTTTGCGAAATTCTAGGATGGGTAAATCGATGGGCGAAACTAAATCTGGACAGTGGTTAACAGAACGGGTGCGCAGATTTAGTTCCGGAGAAGCCCCCCTACGTCGCCCTATGGATGTGTTCAACAGTATTACCCGTGGTGTAGAGTATGTCGATTCCAATGGCAGTCCACTTGGGGAGTTTGATGGTGTTGACATGCGGAATTCATTGTTTATCGAGAACAAATCAGCTTCGGGGTTGTCCCGTGTCAATCCAAGAACAGGACGTCCTGCGCAGACGGCACAGCAATGGGCTCAAAAACAAATTACAAGAAAAAGCACAACAAGGATCAATAACTTGTCACGGGCATCGTCTACCCGGGCAGCTAATGGAGCAGATTACAGTGTGCCAAATCTAACCGATATTCAAGGAATCAAACACATCCATTTTAAGCTAGATGGCAACAGTCCAGCGCTTCAAGCGGCCGTATTTGCAGAAATAGCTGTTCTGAAGACAAATTTCCCAGGCTGGAAATTTACAGTTGAGTTTGGTTTGCGTCCGGTTCTACCTCCAATACCGAATGGAGACTCCATTAAAGAGGAAAAACATGAAGATTAAAGAATTCTTCGAACACAAAAAACATCAAAAGTAAAAATGCATGTCTGTAGTGTTATTGATAACTAAGGATGTTGGGAAAGAGGATGTTGAGGATCAGCCTATAGCTACTCAAGGAGTATTTCTATCTTTCTGGAAACCAATCATTCGCGCCAATGAATTAGAATGGTTGCCCCATTTCGAAGAGGGGATTGTACTGGAACGGGAAGATTTACCGATGGTTATAAGGGAATTAGAAATTTTTATTTTTGAAACTGAGAAACTGAGCCGCACCAAGCTTGCTTATTCTTCCGTACGAACTAGGGCGCAGAGTCTCCTCGACCGATTACTCCTTTTGCAAAAAGAACCTTTTCATGAAGTATTTGTTGGGTGAAGAGCTGTTGAACCAACAGGTAAGTTTTAAGAGCTAACTTTTTGCATTTAACTAAATGTAAAGACTATGCCCTCCCAATACCAAAGTAGACTGAGAGAGGCACAGTCTATTTGTCTCTACAGTGTGCTAGTCTCCAAACACCCGTTTCAGCAAATCATTCACCCGTGCAATTGGGTCATGTCTGATGTTTTTTTCTTCTTCTGCAATTTTATGGAATAAGCCGTTTAACGCCTTTTCTGTTAAATAGGCATCAAGATCGGTGTTTATTGGTTTGTGTCCCAATCCTTTTCCAATAAAAGAGTTTGCATAATCATTCCATAGTCCTGTTAATTCGGACCAAGACTCATTTGCCGAAACGCCCCCAATTATATCTTTGTTCAAAGAAGTTTCTATTTTAGGGTTGTACAAAGAAAATAGACCATCATAAGTCGACGAGCGAAGATATTCTGTGGCTGCATTGTCTTCACCTTCTAATATATTAAATGCATCCGTAATGGTCATATCTGTTATTGCTCCCCAGAAGATAGGGCCAGCATCTTTTGCAGCATCTTCTGCAGCACGGTTAATGTTCAGTATAACCTTTTCAATTAAAGCATCTCCGCCGGGAATCACAGAGGCATTTTCTACAATCACATTGGCTTCTGGAGGGAGTAATACTTTTACTACTTCATCTCGGTAATAACCATCCACAAGTCCCAGTTGAACAGTTGCACTATCTGTACCAACTCTTAAGGCTTCCCGTAGTCCTTGTGCTACTTCAGATTCTGTTAAATTCAATTCTTCCAATTGCTCATCTAATATTTCGCAAGAAAATATTGTAAGCGCAATGAAAATGACGGCTAATGTTCTCATAATTAAAAGTTTAATTTGAATTAATGGAGCTTATTCTCTCTAACTGCTTCTTTAAGCACGTGGTGTTATTTATTATGAACGGTATTGTATATCAACGTTATGTCGGTTCAAAAAGTGACAATTGTATTAAGGTATTCAAGCAAGAAGGCCTATTTAAGCTAACTTTTTTGCCTCCAAGTTGTTTTTATTCAATCTGCTTTTTTATGGAGTGGACTTGTTATCCTCAAATTATTAGACGTAAGACTACCATGTGGGGATTTGTAACAAGAAAAAAACTCTTCCTCACATTGCTAGCTGGTAGCTGAAAATAAAACGCAACGATCATGACTAAAGTTGCAGCAAAGTGTATCTAGGATAACGAATAAGGGAATAATAAATTGGTTTACTCCTGATAACCAGTATGTAGTCAAATTAAGGAGGTTAATTCAGCAGCACGTTCCTGTATTGAATGCCTTAACCGAAACCGTTTTTACACGTTACTTAACTCTTTGATTTCAAAGAAAAAGGATTACGGTAGTTGTACTTCAATAAAACATTACGAATTATCATTTACAGATCAACACCTCACTGCCACCGTTTTTCTTCGCTAAGGCTGAGATTGAAAAACTTCATCTTTCTGTCCTACCTCAAATACGGTGGCTTGTTAATTAATTGTTTCTCGTGGATTTACCACAGTTCAGAAAAACTGAACAGGATAGATTCCCCCAAATACTACTACCAGTTTAAGTTTCAAGAAAAAAATCAACCATTAATGAAAAGATATGTATGCTCAAGTAGAAAAATCAGAAAAGAAGAATAAAAGTCGGTCGAATAGCTCAAGTTCTAGGGAAAACCGTTCAGCAATGAATACTCAGCGAAGGACGGTTGACACACTTGGCGGCTCTTCCGAGAGTCAATTCTCCAATCAACAGAATAGTAATTCGAATAATAATACATTTACGAATAACCATTCATTATCTACTCATAATCCTGTTTCACATAGCCACCGTAACATGAACTTAGAAAGAGGTTCAACAGGTAATGCTGTAATTCAGAACAGGGCAGCGGACACCGATCGAAATCATTCGACAGTTCCCTCTACCAGATCGAATGCGGATACAGAATCTCAACCGTTAGTTACGTTGGATGTGCAGGAAAACCAAGCTTTAGTAAGTTTTGATAACGATTTATTCGAGTTTGCCAATGTCAACATCCAAGCTAGAAAAAGGTTTTTGGAAGTAGGAGGCACATTTCAAATACAGAATGGTATAATACCAGGGGTAAGAAATGCCACGGTTACTGGAAAAGTTGGAGGCGGTAAATTTTCAGCCACTGTGGATGCTGAGGTCAATATATCTGGGATCGAGTATGGTGTTCTGTCTGGAAGCATTAGTAACAATGGCTTAGTTCTAACTGGGAACTTCAATCTTAGTCCGAATATTCCAGGGATAAAAAGTGGAAATGTTAGCGTAAAGGTTACCAAAGAAAAAGGGAATAGAAATTTCATAACTACGGCAGTTGGAGCAGCTAAGTTCGATTTCCCAGGTATCGATTCTAATCTTTCGGTTTCTTATGAAAATAGCAAACTGATGATTAAGGGGGCGCTTAGTATACCGGAGGGGACAATTCCGGGAATACAAGGAGCAACAATCACAGCTAAAGGAAGTGCAGGCAACTTTTCCGCAGAGGCAACCGCAAAAGTAAATATAAAGGGACTGGCAAATGGAGTCTTATCGGGAAAATTGGGAAACAATGGTTTAGCTTTAAGCGGCAACTGCGACCTTGCGCAGGGCATTCCCGGTATTAAGAGCGGAAGCGTGGCTGTGAATATAACTAAAGAGAAAGAAGAGTTTATTTTTTCAGCTACGGGAAGCGCTCAGTTGGATTTTCCTGGAGTTAATGCAGACCTTTCTGTTGCTTACGAAAACGGACTTCTGATGATCCGAGGTACAGCAGATATATCAGATGGCGTTATCCCAGGAATACAGGGGATGACCATTACAGCAGATGCAAGTGCGGACAATTTCTCAGCAACGGCAAAAGCAAATGTTGCGATATCTGGCATAGCTAGTGGTGTTCTTTCTGGAGCAATAGATAACAATGGCTTTGCTTTGGGTGGCACATTCGATCTCGATCCTCAAACGCTTGGTATTAAGAGCGGAAATGTTACCGTGAACGTAACCAAAACAAAAGAACAGGAGGGGTTCAATGTTTCAGCTTCAGGTAATGCAGTAAAAGAAATAAATGGGAAAGAATCCAATGTGTCGATTGGCTATAACAACGGCTCATTGACAGTAGGGGGTGAAATTGCAGGAGTGGAGTTTGAAGTTGGAGATGGTAAGGCTGCGGTGAGTTTCGATAACCATTTCTTTGAACTTGCAGAAGCCAGTGTAGATGTTAGAAAAGGATTTCTGGAGGCAAAAACTCAACTTACAATAGGTAAGGGGAAAATACCAGGCGTTAAAAAAGCAACCATCAAGTCCTCTATAGGAGAAAATGGTTTCTCAGCTAAGGTGACTGCAAAGGTTGATATTCCGGGAGTAAAACAAGGAGATTTATTAGGGATAATAAACGACAAAGGATTTGTCCTTGGGGGCAATTTCAAACTAGGTAGGAATGTCCCAGGTATAAAAGAAGGAGATGTGTCTGTCCGTATTACCAAAGAAAAAGGAGCGGAAGGGTTCGATCTGGCAGTCTCAGGCACGGCTGTACCGAGTACAGGAGCAAAAGATGAAAGAGTATCAGTTGCATACGAAAACGGATCTTGGAATGTTGGCGGTAAGCTACAAGGAGTAGAGTTTGCTGTTAGTGAAACTAACGCTTCTGTAAGTTTCGATAACGATTTCTTTGAAATGGCAGGCGTTGATTTGGATTATAGTCAGGAATTTTTGCTGATAGGAGGCACCTTAAAAATAAAAGAGGGTAAAATACCAGGAATTAAAGATTTTACAATTACTGGTACAGCAGGGCCAAACAGTTTTTTAGCAGAGGCAAATGCTGTTGTAGATATTCCCGGCATTCAGCAGGGAACCTTATCGGGAGAAATAAACGCAAGTGGGTTTGCTTTGCAGGGTAATTTGCAGCTTACTCAAAGCATCCCTGGCATTAAGAATGGAATGGCCAATGTCGTGATTTCAAAAGAAGCGGGGCAAGATATAACTGTAGCTGTTAAAGGAGCTGTGAATCTTGATATTCTAGGTGTTGACTCAAGCTTTGAGGTGACATACGAAGACGGACAACTGACAATTGGTGGTACTGCTGAAATACCAGAAGGAAAAATCCCAGGAATTCAAAATGCCGTCATTGTCGCTTCTGGTAATGCAACAGATTTCTCAGCAGAGATAAGGGCTAAACTGGGAATACCTGGTTTGGAACAGGGCGATGTATTTGGGGCGGTGAGTAATAGTGGATTTTCATTAGGAGGCGATTTCAGTCTTGCCTCAAATATCCCAGGCATAAAGAGTGGAAAAGTAGCGGTACGCATTTCGAAAGAAGCAGAGCAGGAGGGAGTTAGCGTATCAGCTTCGGGTAGTGCAGAACTGGATATCCCTGGTGTTGACTCAACTCTCACAGTTAGCTATATCAATGGGGTTTTAACGATCGGGGGAACTGCCCAAATACCGGATGGCACAATACTGGGGATACAAAATGCCACCATTACAGCAAATGCAAGTGCAAGTAATTTTTCGGCAGAAGCACATGCTGAGCTAAACATCCCAGGGGTAGAAAGTGGAGCCATATCTGGAGGAATTAATCAAAGTGGATTCTATCTGCAAGGTGATTTCGGTCTTTCCAAAAACATTAAAGGAATAAAAAGCGGGGAGATTTCTGTACGGGTTTCCAAAACGAATGGACAGGCTGGTTTTAACATATCGGCCGTAGGAACAGCATCACCAGACATACCAGGTATCGATACCAGCCTGTTGGTAGCCTACGACAACGGAGATATGACCTTAGAAGGATCTGCTCAATACGACAAGGGTATTCTTAGCGGAAGAATAAAACTTGGAGCTACTAAAGGCCGGGAAGAAAAAGAATTCACTTTCTATGGCGACGGTATGCTTGCCATGCGCCTTGCTCCTTGGTTAGAGGCTTCGGTAGGGGCTAGAATATTGCCTAATGCAGAAATTGAAGTGGATGGAAAAATAGGACTGCCTCAGAGTATGGACTTGTTCAAGCGTTACGAATTTAATAGAACAATATTTAGACCGCCAAGTATACAGATACCTCTTTTTGCCATACCACTTGGTGTTACAAATGTTGGGTTAGTAGCACAGATAAGCGGCGAACTTAGCTGTTTTGCTGGTGTTGGCCCAGGTCAGTTGCGAGAACTGTTTGCTGAAGGCACCTTCAACCCTAGCCATCCAGAAAATGCCAGCATACATGGATTCGGACAGTTTGTCGTACCAGCAAATGCTGGGCTATCCCTTTCTGCAGCTCTTACCGCAGGTGTTAGTGCTGGAATCGCTAGTGTTACAGGAGGCATCGAGTTGGCGGGTACATTAGGAGTGAATGCAGAAGCCCTTGCACAGGCAGAAGTAAACTGGAGTCCAAGAACGGGATTAACCTTGGATGCTTTAGCGAGTATAACCGTGAGCCCTCAGTTCATATTTGACATAAATGCCATACTCAAAGGTAGTTTAGGTTGGTTTGAGAAATCTTGGAGGCACAATCTCAAATCATTTGCATGGGGATCGGATATGGAATTTGGCATAGCTCTCCCAGTACACTACGAACAGGGTAAACCTTTTAATTTATCTTTTGACGATTTGCAAATCACTTACCCAGAAATAAATGTTATAGATACAGTAAAAGACTTAGCTGGAAAAGTAGAGGAGCAGATATTTTAATTATCTCAAAGCGACAGCTTTACATTATTGAACATAATACGGGAATTGATTAAAAACTAGCATATATCCAACACAAGATGGTTAATGAATAATTAATAACTCCTGATGGTTTAAAATCAAAAGGAATCGTGTAGTGATGGAGTTTTAATTTCTACAACATCGCTATGCGATTCATTTACTTTTGGGCTGTCATTATGCTGGAAAGATAGAACAGTGTTGATCATAATAAATAGCACTACGTGCTTAAAACAGAGTCGGGATATGTTCAAAGAACCAAGAATAAAAAAGAATAACCGAAAAGGTGGAGGTGCAAATTCACTTATGTACGAAAAAGCAGATGAAAAAAAGAATCTTCAATTTGTAAACGATTTACCTAGTGTTACCGAAAAACGGAGCTCAAAGGATTCCAACCAAACACTTCAGCGAAAGACAAAATACTATAAACACACTGATCAGACCTATGATTTTGGAACTGGAAAAATAAATGTTGGAGATACAATGGAAGTAGGTATCGATCCATTGGATGTTCCTAGGGGACAAAGTGCGAACCTTAACAAATCGCAAGATAAAATGATGACTGCCATACGACAGAGATGGGGAATCAATGGGGGAGGCCTTGTTAAGGGACATTTATGGAACGATAATTTGGGTGGAAGTGCGATGAACTACAATTTATACCCCATCACAAAAGCAGCCAACAGCGACCACTTGGGTTATGTAGAGAATGCTGTGAAAAAGTTCGTATGGCAGGGACAACCTGTATATTATAAGGTTGAGGTAGATGCAAATCCAAGCATAAAAGAGGCTAGAGCGAATTTTGCTTGTGAAGTCCGCGAATGGGATCCTTATACAGAGGAAAAAGGAAAGAAATTATTGCCAAATACTACAATTAAATCGGATCTGAATGATGTTGGTGCATATAACCAGGCTTATGAAACTCTTTCTGGCAATAATGCACTTAGGCAAGAACTCCCCCAAAAGCCTAAAAAGGTCAAGGAACCAAAGACTAAAGTAGGTGAATTGACAGTACAAGAGAAGACAGAAAGATTGAATCAGTAATGAGAGCTGACGTGGTAACAACGCGTTCGGATATGCACTGGTTAATAACAGAGCATGGTGCTGTAAACCTTTATGGAAAAACATTACAGGAGTGTGCAAAATGATTATGAATATAACTCATCCAGATTTTATAGAAGAGTAGGCAGGGATGTGGATCCCTGTAAAGAAAAAGCCACACCTGTCCCGAATCGCGGATTGATGATATTGATTATAAATGCCATCGCTATGCGATTCGGTTTATTTTCAGAAATATTTTCCATAGTTTACACTATGAGCTACAATCCTTTCACCGTTATGCGGTTATTTCAGATGTGCAGAAAAACCGAAAACTAAAATCACTTCAGTATACTTGCAGAACACAAAACTAAAATAAACAGGTTTACGACCTTATCTCCGCGAAAGAATTAAAGGCTGTTCTGTTCTGGGATAGCCTTTTTTCTATCTCAGTATGTGTGGCATTACTAATGCATTTTTATTTACTTGTTTTAAGACATGAGACTGGAATTTAAGTAGAACTCCTCTAATTTACCATCTTGTTTTTTTCTTTTTTTTATCGTGCCCCCCCTCTTTTGAGTCTAATTTTCCAGTCAAAAATGAATTTAGACTATTGCAACCCTATCTTCTTGGGGGTTCAATGTGTAAAAATAGATAGTAGGAGAGTGTTGGCTATGTGAAATAATAGTCTTGTGCAATTCACAGTATTAAAATTGAAATTCACCCCCTCAATCTGACAGTTCACAAATTATATATTTAAAAAAGAAGAAAGCAGTCGTATGTTTGCATCGTCATCAGGAAACAAACTGAGCGACAGATCAACCAAAACTAGAATCACGCAGCTTAGGGCTGCCACCAATTTAGATAACAATGAAAAAGTTAGCCATAATATTCGCCATTATAAGTTTAGCATTGAATGTAGCAGTTGCAGAGAATGTAAAGCCAGCTGCGAAAGCAAACGTAAAAGTAGAACATAACGGATACAACCTTGTTAAAGTTGAGGTTGGTGAGACTGAGTCAGAAACTGTTCGTGTTAAAATTTACGACGAAACATTCGGTCTTCTGCATACAGAAGTTGTAAGAGAAGAAAGCTCTATTGGTTTCGACATCTCAAAGCTAAATGCTGGACAGTACTTCCTAAAAGTAACAGCAAGAGGAGAAGTTGTTTACACAGAGGCGATTGAAAAAATTAAATAAGACTATATTTTAGGGTTATAGTAAATAGTGTTTCAGATTATCAGGTTAGTAGATAGTGAATACTGATTGTTTAGGGTTGCAGCTCAAGCGTGAGCTGCTTTTTTATTTTATATAGGTTAGTAAAGTATAAGAAATAATTTCGGTTAGGGCACGCAAGGCGTTCAATACAGGATAGAGTAAGTGAGGATTTGGACGACCGCAGTGCAACGAAAACCAAAGTTACTTTTTTTCAGCTTTACTTAGTAAATCATTATGAACCTGAATATTGATTTCGGATAAGGATGTTTTTTATTGTATCAATCAGGCATCGAAAAACAAAATCATTGGGCCGTTACAATGAATTCAAGATTTGTAGTTTAATTGCGTACAAAACACTATTTAAGAGACAACCAACTTCTTCTCTCCATCATTTCTTTCCCTTCTAAGTTCCCGATAAAAATAAATAAGATTTATTTCTAGCCTAACTGATTGGTTACTTGAAAGAAGTAAGTCCAGAATAAATAGGTACGCGACTTTATTTACAAATGAGTGTTGATTTATATTGCTATTTTAATTTGTGTTTGAAGTCAGTATTTAGCGGCTATTTAAGAGTGTCAATTAATACACAGCAATTCTCAATTTAAAGAAGTTTGAATTGATCTTTGACAAAATCAAAGAATGAACCCAAAGGCTTTAATCTTGTAGTTTTTAAAAACAATTTAGTTCAGATACGAAACTACTCACAAATACTATTTTGAGTTTGAATTAACGGGAACAGAACTCCAGAAGGTCATTTCTTCCATCTTACTTATCAATATTACATCAAAACAAATTGGCATTTGTAGTGCTAGAATAATTATGGCAGATTCGAAGGTTGGTTCAGATTAGATTACTTGTAGTTCTGAATGGGGGTAAGAAAGTAGAAAATACAACAGACCTGCTACATCTCTATTGATTTAACATACAGCTTATTATGACGCCTGATGTCTCCCGAAAAGTTCATGTGCAATTCACAGTAATAAAATTACAATTCCCACCTTTAATCCGACAGTTCACAGATTATACATTTCAAAACGCAGAAACCTGTCGTATGTTTGCATCGTCATCAGGAAACAAACTGAGTGACAGATCAACCAAAACTAAAATCACGCAGCCTTAGGGTTGCCCTAAATTAAGATAACAATGAAAAAGTTAGCCATATTATTCGCCATTATAAGTTTAGCATTGAATGTAGCAGTTGCAGAGAACGTAAAGCCTGCCGTTAAAGCAAACGTAAAAGTAGAACACAACGGATATAACCTTGTAACAGTAGAGGTTGGTGAGGTTGAGTCAGAAACTGTTCGTGTTAAGATTTACGACAAAACATTCGGTCTTCTTCATTCAGAAGTAGTAAGAGAAGAAAGCTCTATCGGTTTCGATATCTCAGAGCTAAACGCAGGGCAGTACTTCCTAAAGGTAACAGCAAAAGGGGAAACTGTTTACGCAGAGGCGATAGAAAAAATTAAATAAGACTATATTTAGGGTTATAGTAAATAGTGTTTCAGATTATCAGGTTAGTAAATAGTGAATACTGATTGTTTAGGGTTGCAGCTCAAGAGTGAGCTGCTTTTTTATTTTATATGGGGTGATTGTTGGAAACGCTATGATTGAACCTGTGCAGGCTTGTTCATTAATTTTCCCCTACCAACTTCTTATAAAAGGCTAAGTGTAAATAAAAATTCTCCTTCCAATACTTACGGTTGTGTTTCCCTTCCTGCTCAATATAGGTGATATTATAGCCTAGTCCCAGAGCTTCTTTCACAAAACTACGGTTGCACGAAATCAGATGATCTTGCCGACCACAATCAATAATCAATGGCTTTTTTCGCGTAGTACATCGTCTCAAATTACCTATTGCAGTATATGAATTCCATGTGCTTCTGTTGTAAGTCCCCAAGTGCTTTTTCAGGTTTGTATTTCGCAGACCGGAACATTTCAAATCCAAAACCCCGCTTGTACTACCCGCTGCTTTGAACAGATGCGGTTTTTTTAGAAAAAAGCGTATTGCCCCGTGTCCTCCCATACTTAGGCCGTCGATAAATAAATTGTCTGGGTCAACAGGGAAATCTTTAAGAAGAGTGGGGAGAAGGTCTTCAAAAAAGAAACTTTCGTAATTGCTCCCTTGTTTGTTACGGCTATTGAAGTACCACGAATCGATCAGACCATCTGGACAAATAAATGCGAATCCGTATTCGTCGGCCATTTTTTGTAAGTCGAGCAGACTGTCCCATTGTTTATGATTTCCACCGTAGCCATTCAGGAGGATTATGGTTGGCCACAATTGCTTCTCCTTTTTGTTTTCTGGACAGAAAAGCCATACTGTATCTTGTTTCGCGAGATGTTTGCTAGCGAGTACCCATTGTTTTTGAGCTGTTCCAGTACAAAATATGAATAAGGAAATCAGTAGTAGAGTGTTTCTCATTGGTTCCTGTTTTATGAGTGATGTGACCAAGCAAAGATAACGCAATGGTAGAGTAAAATTATGTAGAAGCTGGGGCTGGATTTACTTCGTTGAGCGGGGGAGATTATATGATTTGTCATCTATCCTTTCACAAAGGATTTATCTGAAAAGATAAGTCCTGAATTTCATTAGTCGCCTGATCGAATATGTATAAAACTCTTTCTTCCTGCCGATAGGCCTTAATCAGTTGCTTTACCCAATAAGATGTTTTCTTATCAGACAAAGTAAACCATAAATTTATTGAATCTGAAGTTGTAATCTTGACGTCAAAGTACAATGCATCAATACGATCACAATCAAACTCTAGCATTGTAATATCTGATTCAATCTTTGCTACATACATTTATTATTGCTTCACCTCCAATATCAGTTGTAATATACATCTTCTTAGGCACTTCAGATTCTTCGGCACATACGGCCAATATTTTATCTAGCGTTTCTTCAAACACCTCATAATCATAGAATAGAATACAATCTACTGGTGACTCTAAAAATATCAAACAAATTCCATCTTGATCAATCGTGCATACGCTAAACTCATTTCTTCTGTTATCATTAATTCAAATATTACACATTATCAAGTATTGTAAATTACAAAAAAATGACTAAATCAAAAAACGTATGTATAACAAAATTCCCTTGCTCGCCGAAGTGAATCAACAACTACCAAAGCTGCTAAACGTATCTGGCTACACGCCCAAACCTGTATTACTTACTTTGAGAAAAGCAGACATTCTAAACCATTGTTATACCTATGTGAATTTTTCACATATCTCTTTTGTTGTATCAGCAACAACTTCACGCCAAATCTTCTCAAACCTCTGATTGGCTTCCAAAGACCTTGCCTCCAACTCAGCTAGCTGTGCTTTGGGTAAATGATGACTTTTTAGATTTTCATTTTCATTTACAAGCCAATTCTTAGATTTATCGAATTCAGGCTTTATTTGAAGATATCGATTGCCAAGTTCTCCATATTCAGAGGAAGATACTATTGTATCAAAAACTTCATACATATGGATTAGAAAACCATTTTCATAGAAGAATAAAACATAAGCGATATCCTCTCCTTCAAAATCTTTATGGCTCTGATCTCGGAAATGTTCATAAAATAAATTTACATATTTCGCTTTTTTTCTAATAAAAGAGTTGGCACTAAAATCAGATTTAAGCCAGATCAAATTTTCTGGGTCAAATTTTTTAAACGCCAACCACCCTATTGACTGATCGGATATATTAGCATACTCATCAAGTCTATCAATGATCGTATCGGGAACAATTTCTTCAATCTGGTCAGGATAATGATACATAACATAATACATCAGAATACATTCAACATAAAATTGAGTTTCTTTACGTCCCATTGCGTTTTTAGATTAGTCTAACAGTCAGAATATTTAATAAGTTCTTGACTCTGGAGAAACGCGTAATTTTTCTCTTGTTGTTCTCCTCGCATCATATGTTACAATGAAACGAGATGGTACTGGAGGTTCAATCTTTCGAACCTTAATAGTTTTTCCCTTAACAACAAGTGATTTCTTATCGTAAGTGTCTAATTTACGAATTCCTTTAGCTGTCCCTGATCCTGTCACCCCGCTTCTTGTAGCAAAAGCGACTTCAATACTTATCTTTAAACTCCACATTATAGCTGAGCGTTAGCCTGTGGCTACGCTTAATATCGTACTTGTTGAATTGTATGGTATCGATCGTAGCTACAGGCTAACGCTCAACGGATTTTACTTCACTGAGCGGGGGGAGTACTTCTATACCCAATAGAAATTCAAATCTGATGACAATATCATAACTCAGCCTATATATTTGAAAGAAACATATTTTTGTATGCTAACAGGTAAGGTATTAGTATGTCTATCAAGTTATCATACGAATCATCCCAGATATAGCAATTTTTACTTGCACTAGCTACTAGATGTTCAAGTCCAATTTTACTTGCAACACATCTTCGGCCAAAGAACCTCGGGTAAGTGTACATTGCGTTTTTAGGATGATTCCTAGCAATTACATTTTCGAGCGTAACGTTTTCTGGGGTTCTAAAAAAAAAGATTCTATCTAAATAGACCATATACTTTTCTGGCAACACAAAACCTGGGTAAAACAAAAAGTTATTTTTTTCTCTAAGTTCTTCTACATTTAAAGAAAAAGAGGGGCGTATTTCATATAAATCAATTAGCCATTCTTCAATCTCCTTATAGTCTTGCCAGAATTGAACATCATCTTTGCATGTTGTAAGGAAAGTTATTTTGATATCTATCATCACTTTGTTATTGGTCTTACTTTAACTTTTATATTGAAACCTAAGAGAATTTTCTTATCGACCTCAATAACAGTACGTTTAAAATGACGAACTTCATATTCTTGAAATTTTTCTAATAATATTTCTCCCCCGCTCCTTGTAGCAAAAGCGACTTCAATACTTATCTATAAACTTCACAATTATAGCTGAGCGTTAGCCTGTGGAATAGTGCTGTTTTTTACTTCGCTGAGCGAGGGGGTATGTCAAGGCTCTATATACATCAATGTCATTATTATCTTTTTTTATTATTTATGTTATCAACAACTTGAAAAAGAGTAGGAAACTTGGCGGATATTTTTATGACCACAGAATCACCTTTGTTAATTGTTTCGCCTCGTTTAACTATGAATGCATTATCAACTGTATCGCCATGAATACAGTACGAAATTTGTGCAATCTTCTCTTTGACCAAAGATTTTGTTCCTGTTTCTTCTATCAAAAAGCCATTCGTTACACGAACTGTATCTAACGTATAATCCTGCTCTATAACTACTCCTACCCAATATTTATTCATTTCCTGTCCTCTATTCCAATAAGTAAATTGCATTGTTATTAACACTAGCCCTAAAGAAAACATACACAAAAAGATAATTTTAAATACTTTCACTGTATAATTAGGTAGAAAATAAATTTTTATTTCTGTGATGTAGTATATTATAAATAATAAGTGCTATTGGAACAAAATATAATCTTACAACAATACTATATAAGTGTGGATATCTAATATATAAATGTCCCAACATAACATCAACACATAGGATGAGAAAAAATAATAAAAAGAATATTTCGCCTTTTTTCTTCATATGGCAGTAAAAATAGTATTAATTGACCTGTATCATTTTCAATACAAGACAAGATAATCAAGTTTATTTAACTTAAATGGATTATTTTTCATCAGAAGATATTTCCTTTGCTAAATCTATAAATGATCTTAGATCGTTCGAAGAACCTATTACAGTTCCAATGACAACTACATTAGTAGTAGGTGCTACAGAAACTTTACGCAATGAGAAAACTCCGTCTCTTAATGTAATAATAGTACCAACAGTTTTTATAGAGGTTGCAACCGCTTCATTAAGCTCGGGGGCATCACCAATTAACGAAGCTAAATTAACCGTTAAAGATTTGTTATTATTAAAACCAGCTGCCTCTATCATATCATCAACTCCATTGGCAATACCAGCTAAAGCAATATATCCACCTGCTGTACCTGCTCCAAATACAGCGCCAGGTATAGCCGCAACTGCTCCTGCAAAACATCAAACACTCAACTAGCAGGATCATGAACAAGATCTCACTGGTATTAAAACAGCTCCTTCCCACCGCCATAGGACATCAAGGTTATGCTTTTCATTTTCTGGGAGCCCCCCGCTCCTTGTAGGTGTGCTGTGAGCGGGGGGTATCAACTAAAATATTTGGCGGAATAGAATCCCAACCTAGACTTGGAGGAACAACCGTATCAATTACCTCTTTGTCAATTAAAAATTTACAAACCCAAGGGTGATCGGGATTAAACATAACAATGAAACATCTTTCAAGTAAGGCATAATCTCGTTTCACTCCCAATTCTCCTGTATACAGTTTGCCCTCAACATGATACTGGTAAGTTATGATAGTACCATTTCTTGGATAAATAAACTTAACGGTCTTTCCTACTGTGTATTTATGATTTTCTTTAAGAGTTCCTCTAAAATATTCCATTACAATCGTGGATATAATTGTTAAAGTAATAATCATAGCAATAGCCCAATATCCAGATTTATTATTATTCATCATTTCCAAAGTTTATTTTTTAAGATAATATTTACCATGTAACTTCATCATTTTTAAATAATACTTCTGTAATTCTTTAAATACAGCAGGATCAAACTTATCTATAGTCTTACTCCCTCTCCTTGTAGCAAAAGCGACTTCAATACTTATCTTCAAACTACACATTATAGCTGAGCGTTAGCTTTTGGTTACGCTCAATATCGTAATTGTTGAATTGCATGGTATCGTGCGTAGCCACAGGCTAACGCTCGGCGGAACACTGCCATGGGGGTGATAATATTCTAATTACCCAACCGAAAACCAGAATTATCCTTTTCAATTTTATGATAAACAGCCAATTCTTTAGTAATAGCACTTATTACTTCTAGTAAATATCTTTTTATTTTCTTGTCTTTAGTTAATAACCTTGGCTTGCATTGAAGAAACTGATCGTATGTCCAACCAATGTATGGATTTTCTTTTTCAGGATAGGGATAATTAGAAATTAGTTCTAAAGCAAAACCGGAAGGTGCAGGAATTGTTTTTCGGTAACCTGGAGCGATAATGCATTCTGTTTCTTTGTCAAAGTATACAGTTTGACTATGTTCAAAGTCCACAGCCTGGAAAAAAGCTTTCGAAGCTGCCAGAAGAGCCATTTCTGGCTGTGTTCCAGAAAAGACAGGTATATCAATGACGTTAACCCAAAGCCCCCGTTTTTTCTTCTCAGGAAATTCTTTCACATACTGTTCGTAAGCATAAGTGATACCCTGTATTGCCATATCCTGAAACACGCATCTGTTTGGGGTTCTGAATTTTTTGTAAAAAAAACGCTGTTCTTGAATATTATTGCATTGCATTAACTTCTTGTACCACTCCGGCGTTCTTTTGACAAAGCTATTTGGTGTAAAAAAAACATCCAAACCTGGCTCTTCTCGTTCTTGGATTAACAGTTTTACACCTCCTCTATGGAATTCAATTTCGCCGATTCCGTACTCAGATACGATTACATTGGCTTCCTTTTCTTTATACCTGAGAAGACTGTTTGCTTCTCCTGATAAAGAAGAATAAGGGTCAAAAAAGTTATAAGGTGATACTATGCCAGTGAAGATGTTCGATATTTCGTTTAAAGCATACTTTAAAAGTTTTTTTTGTGATGTAAATGTTCCCCAATGGTTTTCTATTTGAGGACGGACTATATGTATCGAAATCAAGCTTGCCCTTTGGCCAATAGTACTTCTCGAAAAATCAGAATGAATTTGAAAAAGCCCATCTTTGTCAGAACATGGCTTTTCATTTAGCCATACTGAAAAATTTTGCTTCTTTTCCGATTCAGATTGCTTTTTATCTTGGCACTCAATATCTACAACAATAGAGTAACTGTAACCTTGAAAATCTGCTGAGCTTTTGAAAGTTATTTTTTTTTTCATTGAATAAGGGTTTATTCAATTGTGAAATATTCAATCAACCTTAAACCAATGTCCATTCATATTTCTTCTATAATTACACCACTTTAAGTTCAAATTCACTATGTTATTGTGACACCATTCCCCAATAATTTTACTTATTGGCCCAGGAATGAAACCTTCCTCATAATTTTCCAAATCCCCCGCTCCTTGTAGCAAAAGCGACTTCAATACTTATCTTTAAACTTCACATTATAGCTGAGCGCTAGCCTGTGGCTACGCTCAATATCGTAATTGTTGGATTGTATGGTATCAACCGTAGTCGCAGGCTAACGCTCTGTGGAACAGTGCTGTTTTTGCTTTTCTAATCGGGGGGGTCACTCAACGATACCATGTTCAATATCCTCTATCATCGCTCCCCAGAAATAAGAATTATCATTCTTTAGTAAATCTTTATCTATTTCCAACAGGCTTTTCTCTAGAAAAGATGCATAGAGTTTCAAATTCTCTCTGTAACTCCCAAACTTATTTTCACCAACTATTTTTGTCCAAAAATATTCTATAGTTAAAAGTTGGGATAACAAATTCATCACAGACTTGGCTAAATAAAAATGGGAGCTGCCGGCATAAATAGCTGTTAGTTTCATATCGCATATAACAGGTTCTTCCCCCCAATGCCCTAAAATCAAACACTCTTCTTTCACCCCTAGCTTATTATCAAATGAAAAATCTAATATTTTTCTGGGCAAGCCAATTTTAGACAAAACATATACATTTTCTTTACCTAATTGTTCTACATACAGTTCTGGTACAGACTTTTTAACAAATTCTAAAGAAGAACTCAAATTTATTAAACAAGCTAGCTTTTCCATAAATATTCTTATTTAAATTTTTCAAAATCAGCCTGTCACTGTTTGATCGGTTTCTCACGCAATTCCCTTGTAGATCCATAGCTATCAGGGTAGTCATAACTATATCGAATTTCGACATCAGTTCCTATTTTATCAAGAGTCATTTTTTGCCCCCCCTGTTACTTGTAGTGAAAATCTGCCTTGAAACTTATCTCTGAACTTTACATTATAATTTGTAGCTAAACTCAATATCGTTATCTGCAGAATCTCTACTCTTTCCATTTTTTAGCCATCTTGCGCATCAACTTTGTTCACGGCAACCAGCCTTTAGTTTTTTTACTGCGGTACTAAATTCTATTGAGAAATCATCTCTCAATTCAAATTCCCGAAACATTAAACAAATACTTTTCTTTAGGTTCTGACACTTCGTCTCAAAAAAAGATACGACTATGGCCTATAAGAAATCTTGATTTTCATCACATTGTTGACAAATACCTAACTCATCATAATAACCTCCAGCCTCGTCCCAAATGTATGACTCATCTGTTACATGGTAAAGTAGTTGGATTACTTTCGTTTTTTGTTCATCATCACCTTCTTTAAAAACAGTAAATAATAAATCATCTACCTCTTTGAAACCAAAGATCCGTACACAAACCTCCATAATTCTTCTATCGAAGTCGTGATCCTGTATATCAAGTGCCCAAAATACCAGAGGAGGCAGTAACTTCTTCTGTAAAGTTTTAACAACTAATATCAACTCTACTATAAAAAAAAGGTTCTGCTTGGTTTTTAGCCAATCCTCCAGAATCAGCTCATCTTCACCACAAATAGAAGGGTTATTTTCTCGATATTGCAACAATAGCTGTTTTTGCTTTTCATTTAGATAATTTCTGCTAGAACCAAGCTGGATAAATTGCTGAAATAGGATTTGTATTGTGTGTTTCATAGTAAGTAATATACTTAGGAAAAATTCAATAGAAAGAGAGATGGATGAATCCACGAAGGCAATTTTTTAAATTATTACCTTAACAATATTTCTCAATTCTAAAGTGCTATTCTGTTCCGCTTGTGTCCGATCTATATAGATAGTGGTCAAAGATGGCATTGATACTACCTCTTCATTAATTACCTTAATATTACTATGCGCAATATTAAGATGTTGTAGCTCCTTCATCCGAGTAATATTAAAAGGGATTTCTTCAACTTTAGTTCCTAACAAATCTAGCCGTCTGATATTTTTGAGTAAATGAATGTTATCAGGAATTCTTTGAACAGGACTTCCTGATAAAACAAGACGCTTCAAGTTCGTTAAAGAAACAATTTCAGGAGGTAATTCTTCTATATTGGTATTTAGTAAATCTAAAGCTCTAAGTCGCTTAAGTTTTCGTATCTCTTTGGAAAGGGAAAAAATAGGCTCCGAAATGATCAACTCCTTCAAGTCGACTAATTCATAAATTAAATCAGGAAGTATAGATATTTCGAAATTAAAGATATTCAATTTACATCTATTATCCTTAAGTGCCTTTTTTAATATTGTCTCGAGATCATTATCTGAATACGTCATATTATTTCTTCATTTCCGATATTATCTTTACTTTCTGAAGTTTGTGCAGAAAACTGGACTATTGATTTTCAAAAAAAACTTCTGTGATTGGCTTTCCGTATTTAGACAGATTTAATGACCGATGTCCCAATTAACCAATGACTTTAAGAAAGCAGATGAAATTGAAACGCTTTCAGCTTAAACGTTAACTTCGTAAAGTGGAATTATAAATTCCTGATTAATGATAAAATATTGCAAATTAAGCCCATTTTAAAATCAAACATAAACCACTCATTATAAATACTTTTAGCTTTATTTACGCCGATACAACTTGGCCTCTAAAAACAAATGAATTTTTTTAATGTAATCGGCAACTGGTTTCACGTATTTTTTGCAATCTAAAACAATTAGATCTTTTAGCTGCATATATTCCAATGGGTTATGCATTCCCCTCATAGTAAGGCTCGACCATCTTCTTTCGAAGAACTGCTCTTCGTTAGTGAATAGTTCATGATAATGTATGTTAGCCCTCGGAGGACATTCTTTGTGTTTTGGAAAATTGAAATGACCTTTTTCTTCACTGCCTCCATAAAAATTTTCGTGTTCATCGAAGTAAATACCCTCATTAGGTGAGAATCCCAAAAGTTCCCAAAGGGACATTGCGGCTGCATATGCCATTGCTTTATCTTTATAGCCTGTTCTTTCACAAGTGGGGATAAGTTCCAGAAAAATACCTACAGGCTCTTCTACTTCTTCGCGATAAATATCATATGCATAATTCAGCCCCCAAATAATTCCGTTGGCTGTGTTCGGCTTTAATGTTGGTAATAAAAATTGACTTTGATCAAAAAAAAGCATATTGCATTGCCTGCTCTTGCTCCCAGTTGTTCGCCTTATATCTATCTACAGTTGGGCACCTATATGTTCGCTGAGAATGGTTGTTGATGAACTTTTTGTAGATTTTCTCAATATTAGCAAACACTTTCCAGCCATTCTTGTTTTTGAGTGCACTGGATAAGAAATCCTCAAGCCGGTTCTTTTTAGCATCTTCTTTATATTTGAACCAATTGGCGTATGACTGGATATACTTAGTCGCTACTCCTTTGCACCTTTTGTTAATGAATGTGTCTATTCTTTCTGCGATGTTATTTATCAGTTGAACACCTTTCCCATTTTCATCTGTATGTTCACTGGCTTTGAAAGTTGTATGTTCAAGCCTGTTATTTTTTGCAAATGAAGCGATGCTGGGGTGTTTGTCCGAAACTAAAGAGGCTGTTTTGCTAAATTTATCCCCTACTGTCTGTTGTAAATCCGCAGCACTTATGCGACCGATCCTGGTTACTTTGAACTGGGACTTATCCCCATCACTTGCAGCAACCAGCTTGACACTGTATTCATTATCCCCTTTTTTTTTACTTCCCCCTCTCACCTTGGAAAACTCAAGTCCTTTTCTTCCTTTTTGACTGTACCTGAACCATAAATCATCCAGCTCCGTTTCCTTTTCAAACCGTTCATCCAGCTCAGGTATGGATACCAATACCTTGTGACGCCATTCGAATGCTGTCTCAAGGTGTATCTGAAACTTACCCGCCATTTTGCGAAGAGGGGTATAATCTTCCTCTAGCATATGGCAGGCAAATTTTAAAAATTTCTCCTTGTCTCTAAGTCCATGTAATACAGTACCGGTAGTTTCTGTAAAAGTGCGGCCGCAACCACTGCATTTATAGCGTTGAACTCCTTTACTGAATCCGTATTTGCTCATTTTTTCACAGGCACAGTGAGGGCAATGGGAAACTGTATTGCCTGTCAGTTCAAGTTCTTCTGTACATAAATAAAGTTCATCAAGTAAACTATTTTTATCGGAAGGTGATAGGTCTGCAAAAAGAGCTCTGATTTCGTCTAATTTGTCCATCTGCTTTTTTTATGTAAATTACAAAAAAAGCAAGCAACAATCAACCCGAACACAGCCATTCCGTTTAAGCGTGAGACTTTCTCTTCGGGAAGGTCTATGATAAAACGACCAGAATGAATTTGCCACATTACCATATCTATTTCGCCTCGGCCTACATCATGTCCAATAAAATAACGGATGGATTTAACTTCGTTTGATACAACTTTCTTCTGATAATTATACTTAAAATGGGAAAGTCGTTTTCTGATTACATCTGGTTCATAGAAAAACTGATTATCCCACCTGTCTAAGCTAATATTCAAAGAACATTCACTAAACCTCAGTGCAAGCAAATTGTAAAAAGCTTTGCCTAAAGCATACTTCACAATATCAAACGATTTTCCTTTCTCGAAATGAATATCGTTCACTAATATTTCAACTCCTATTTGAGGGTTTTTCACATCCAGATAAGTCTGCCAAAACCTATGTAGTTCATCTTTTATAAAAAGATCCAATTCATTTTCTTTATCCGTTGGGGAACAGGTTACTCCAGCCAATTTCCTTAACAGCTGTCCTGCAACCTGCACTTGTAATTCTGGAGTGTCTAAATAAGCCAACTGCTCAAGTTCGATTTTTATATACGATTCCGACCTGTACGTGAAACTTATTTTGTTATATATACTGTCCATCATCAAGGGAAGGTTAAATTCATACCAAAAAATGTGAAATTCGTTTTACACTTAATCAGATCAACTAGTATTTACAATACTTTCTCGATCCATTTTTCAACGTTTTCAAACTCTGGTCTTACTTGTTGATATTGCAAACTCAAATCCCCTAACTCTGATCCAGAGACAGTTTTATCAAACCAAATTAACATATGTTTTAAAAAATGACTTTAGTAAAAATATAATATGTAAGCAAATCATCACCTTCTGAATCTTTTTTGCTTAATAAGGCTAAGTGCTTATCTATAATAGATACAAGTATCCAGAGAAAATAAAAAAGAAGAAACAGCGATTTCAAAATTAGCTTAAGGAATTTTTCCAAATATAAAAATAGATTGCTATCAATAAATCGTCTTTGCCTTCTGGGATCATATCATGAACTTTAACGTCAATACTAACATTAAGTTACTGAAACTAAGCAAATAAACAAGGCTGTAGTCTGGAATTATGCTGATTTTTGACGATCCTATTCCTAAATTCATAGGAATCCATAAGGATAAGTCAGAAAAACATTACAAACATCATGTGCAATGTGTTCATTTTTTGAATATTACAACATCAGTCATTTTCCAGACTACAGCCATAAACAAATTTAAGTAATTAACCTTTAGAGTGTTATGACTTTTTCTAACCCTTAATTCGCATAATGTACTAATTCATAATATAATTCAACAATGAAAAAAATTCTTACTATTTCATTTTGGTTAATACCAATAATTAACTTAAGTGCACAAGACTTATTTTTTAAAGACATTAATGGTGATTCAAAGGCAGATATTCTTTCAATTACTGTTGAGAATGAAAAAGATATTAAAATCAAACAATTTTACACAGGAGAAAAACTATGGAAGTTTACATACCTAAATGATTTTGACTTTAAAGGTAGTTCTAATTTTGATAGTTATGATGTAGCAGATGTAAATGGTAACGGAAGGGTAAACCTTGTTAAGTTCTTAAATGAAGGAAATGATAAACACCTATGGTTTTTTGAAATATTGCCAGATGAGATATCCTATATCGGACATACATTACTTGAAAACATGTCTGGTGCTAAGGAACATTTCGCAAATATAAATGATGATGAGAAATATGAACTAATTCTTGTCAAAGATGAAGGAACGAACAAAAGTATTTATACATATGAATTAAACGGCGATTTTATTTTGATTGATTCATTAATAACTTCAGGAAATCCAAAGAATGAATATTTCGCTGACATTACTGGAGATGGAAAAGAAGACTTGATCCTTACTCAAAACTACGGTGAAGACAAAAGAATTTGGACTTGTAAATCTACAGGTTCAACATTTGAGTATTTAGCCTACACCAATATTGCAGGTAGTGCATGGAAAGATGTGAAATTTGTAAACTCAAATGCCGGTAAAGACAATAAATTTGATTTAGTTCTAATCGGTAACTCAATAGACGGTAAAAAGCTTTGGTTATTTGAGTCAGATGGAGCAAGATTTAATTATGAAATTACTAATACTCTAAGAGATGGTATCAATAGAACTGTATATTTTAATGATATTGACGGGGATAATACAGATGACATGATAGCTTCAGATGGTAATAAAGAGGTCTGGAGTTACCAAAATTCTGGAAATGTATTAACCTATAAACTACATACTCCATTAACCTTTGTAAAAACAATTCCTGAAAACAAAAAATTTGACTGGGAGAATGCTGGATATCGTGGTGGAGAGAAATTACCATCAAATTTCGAGCACATTATTGAAATGGATGAACCAGATGACAATAATAATGATGATAACCTTAGAGCAAAAATAAATGAAGCATGGGCTTTGAAATCAGCTACTAATCGCCCTGTTGTTATTCAATTTAAATCTGGCACTTATTATTTCAGAGAAACCATTAGCCTAGGCTATTATAATAATAATAATACTAACTATGGTTCCTCCATCGTCCTTAGAGGTAAAGGGACAGCATTTGATAGCAGTAGTGATTCAACTTATACAGAACTAGTCTTTAATCTAGATTCTGAAGCATCAAGTAGTACAAGTATACAATTTATTAATATCTCAGGGACTAATAGAGTATCTTAGCCCCCTAAATGCTTGGAGTGAAATTATAAAATTTCAAACAAGTAAATTAGCATCATGAAACGTAAGAGATGGGAAGCATCAAAGAAGTTGGAAATACTTCAAGAGGCAGAAAACGGAGACGTTGTGGAGGTATGCCGCAAACACAATGTTAGCACGGCTACTTATTACAACTGGAAAAAGAAGTTTGACAGCCAGGGCGAAGCTGGCCTAAAAGTAAATTACGACAACCGAAGCAAAGAGCTTAAGGAAGCCGAAGAGGAGAACCGATTATTGCGTAAACTACTAGCAGATAAAGAGGTTGAACTTGAAGTTCAACGGGAACTGTTAAAAAAAAAGTTTGGGACATCGGATCCAAGAAAGATCTGATCCGCAAGGTCGCAGCAAAGCGCAAATGTAGCCTTAGTCAAGTGATCGCATATGCGGGAATGAGCGAAAGTACGTTTTATTACCGTGAAAAAACAGGACGTAAGGGGCGAAAGCCCAGTGAATACACGCTGCATAATGCGAAAAGGTCTGTCGAGGAAGCAGAAGTGGTCTTGGCCATAAAAGGGCTTTTCCTGAAATATGAATTTCTGGACTGTGGCTATAAAGTTGTCACGGCCTACCTTAAACGGGACGGCTACCGGATCAACCATAAAAAGGTGTACAGGATCATGAAGAAAGCCAGGCTGTTAAAGACCAGCAACAGGATCATGGCAGACAGAAAAGGCCGTAAGTTTGTAAGGTTCAGGAAAGTTAAGGCCCAACGCCCGTTCCAGTGTCTTGAAATGGATATAAAGATGGTATGGATACCAGAGAAAGGTAAGAACGCATACCTATTTTCAGTGATTGATGTGTTTACCAGAAAGATACTGACAGACCTGTTAGCATTCTCGGTAAAGAAAAAGGATGTGATTACCTGCCTTGAGAAGCTTCTGGAAGAGTATCAATACCCTGAACAGGTTGTCATCAGGAGCGACAACGGAAGTCAGTTCATAGCCTCTGACGTGAGGCAGTATCTTGAACTTATCGGTGTGGGACAGGAGTTCACACATGTTGCGACACCCGAGGAAAACGCCCATATTGAAGCTTATCACGGCATCCTTAAACGTGAAATATTTGACAGGTTCGAGTACCGTACTTTTGGGCAGATACAGCAGATACTTAATAGGTACAGACAGTTTTACAATAATGAAAGATTGCACGGAGGCCTGAAATGGAATACGCCACAGGAAAAATGGGAGTCGGCAAAACATCAGGTCATATTCCGTAAGGATGTTGCATAAACTGACCAGTAAAAACACAAAGGAAGTTTTGTCATTCAATAGGGAAAACGTTCATTTTTAAGAGAAAGGATAAAGCTATAACAAAATGGATATGGGATCGGAGATAGAGAAAAAAGTTATTCTGAAATATTTTTTGCTCCTCTAAAAGCAAAAAAAATATTTCGGAAATAACTTTTCATTTCAGATCTGATTACCCTATAAAACGGTGATCAACACTTTTTTAGAAAAATTAAAATAATACTCTAGGAATATAGGGGTCGAAACACTTGGGAAGTTTTCATAAGATATATCCGCATATCTAATTCTAAAATTTTGAAACTGAACCATCAGTTTGTCTTCTTTTGTATAGAAAAAAGTTACCCTCTGTAAATATAATTTTAAGACAGTAATAGGCGTTAATATCCGCTGATAAATAAGCGTAGATTTCAGCCATTTTTTTCCACGAGATGTTATATGATAACATGACGGTTCACTCGTACGTGGATCTCTTAGTGCATTTATGCAACCGCTATGTACAAGATATTCCAATACTTCATAAAGTGATTCGTTATATTTTCCAATAAAAACACAATTTATAATTGTAGATACATCTACATTATTAGGGAATTCAGATTCTAGAAATTTTAATGTTTCTATTTCACTTTTACTTAATCTAAATTGCTTTACCGTTCTAAAAATAAAAACTTTACATTTTCGTATTGAAATCATTCTATATTAACTTTTGTATTAGATAGGTTCCTTAATTCTAATCCTTACTTCCTTTTATGTCTGAGTATTGAACATCTTGTACCTTGACTAAAAATTATTCAAATATTATTCGTTTTATTCTAAGTTCTTCTTTTACACTATACTCAATATTGATTAAAATTAAAAACTTTTGTCAGTCACTTAAAGAAAAAAGGACAACTATTAAGAATAGAATCAATAATAATCACCAAGACATAAGCCTAGTTACTTAAAGCATTTATCAAACTCAGAATTTCTTATACTCTTAGAAATCCGCTTAATAATTGTTGGAAACTTTTCTTTTATTTTCATGCGTCCATTTTTGGACTTAATTTTTATTGTTGATAAATAATGATCGAGTTTCTCAGGAGCTAAATATCTTCCTTTTTTCAGGTGGTGAGTCAAAAGGCTTTGCCTTTTATTAGAAAACCTTTGGTTTTCAGGAGGTAATATTTTTATGCGTTTGCCCTATCTAAG
The DNA here is from genome assembly GCA_965230435.1 of Bacteroidales bacterium. GTDB lineage: Bacteria > Bacteroidota > Bacteroidia > Bacteroidales > JBDKHP01 > JBDKHP01. The sequence continues at coordinate 342,593 of CBDDLB010000004.1, read as the reverse complement.
CGTAGCCAGTCACATATCAAACGATATGTTTTAACTATGCAGGAAAAGATTGCCCACTTCGGGGCGTTTTCGTAAGCTCAGGAAAACTAACGTTAACAGCGCCCCGGAGTGGGCAATCTTTCCTAGTACAGGTCAGAGATCACTTAAAGTGATCGGCGGCCTGTGTTTTCTGAATTTGGGTATTCAAAATAATAGTTTTAAGCATGTGGTGCTATTTATTAGGAAAAGCATTGTGCTAATATTCAGCGTAGTGAAAAAACTAAAAGTGTCGCTTATATTAGCACATCTACTTAATATAAAAACTTGTCGTAAGGATATCGCGTTACATGAATTTTCTTTACATGGTCGTAAAGTCTTTGTTTGAACTCAGCTATGTTTTCTTTATGCAATGCCGAAATAAAAATGCATTCAGCATTGGTTTTTGCCATGTAGCTTTGCTTAAGTTCTTCCAAAGAAAAATTCTTTTGCTCTTTGGGACTTAGGTCGTCTTCCTCTTTTTCTTCGAAGGTGTAGGCATCAATTTTATTGAAGATAAGATATGTTGGTTTGTCGGAAGCACCTATTTCACGAAGGGTGCGGTCTACCACTTCTATGTGATCTTCGAAACTGGAGTGGGAGATATCCACAACATGAAGCAGAATGTCAGCTTCGCGGGTTTCGTCCAATGTAGATTTGAACGACTCTACCAGACCGTGCGGCAGTTTTCTAATGAAACCAACAGTGTCGGATAATAGAAAAGGCAGATTGTCTACTACCACCTTGCGTACTGTGGTATCAAGAGTAGCAAAAAGCTTATTCTCTGCCAAAACCTCAGATTTGCCAAGCATGTTCATGATGGTAGATTTACCAACATTGGTGTAGCCAACAAGAGCAACGCGGATCATGCGCCCCCTGTTTTTGCGTTGGGTGGCCATCTGTTTGTCGATCTTCTTCAGGTCTTCCTTAAGCTTCGAAATCTTATCGCGGATGATACGGCGGTCTGTTTCAAGTTCGGTTTCACCAGGTCCGCGCATACCGATACCTCCTCGTTGGCGCTCTAGGTGGGTCCACATTCTGGTAAGGCGTGGGAGGATGTATTCGTATTGGGCAAGTTCTACCTGCGTTTTTGCGTGTGCTGTACGTGCGCGCTGAGCAAAAATGTCGAGGATGAGGCCAGTACGATCCATTACATGCACTTCCAGTTCGCGCTCCACATTCCGTAGCTGAGAAGGCGAAAGCTCTTCGTCGAAGATCACCATCGGGACATCTTCTGCTGTGATAAAAGTCTTGATTTCTTGAAGTTTACCAGATCCAACGAAGGTTTTTGGATTAGCAACAGGTAGGTTTTGTGTAAAATGGCGAACGGTTTCCACACCAGCAGTTTTGGCAAGGAATTCTAGTTCTGCCAAGTATTCTTGTACTTTTTCTAAAGGTTGTTCGGGGGTAATAATGCCCACCAGAACGGTACGTTCTTTAACTTTCTTTCTTTCAATCATGTAATTTGCGGTTTGCTACGGTTTTAGCGTTTGCAAAGGTAGTTTTTTTGAAAATTAATTGGTCATTAGTTTATTGGTTTATTAGTTATTGGTAGAAATGCGGAGCCTTGCATCTCGATTTTATATTCTTGGTGTTTATGAATATTACTGTTGGTTGAAGGAAGGAAATACCCTCCACTTTGTTCAATAATTCTATATTTGTAGTAGATAACAGCAAAACTAAGCGTTATGAACGAGGACGTAGATATGATTATGGAGATGGCAAAAGACAGCATGGAGCACGCCATCGAACATTTAGAAAAAGAATTGGTAAAGATCCGCGCTGGAAAAGCATCGCCTTCTATGTTACAAGGGGTTATGGTTGACTACTACGGATCGATGACGCCACTACACCAAGTCGCGAACGTGGGTACGCAAGATGCGCGCACAATTACGGTTCAGCCTTGGGAGAAAGCCATGATTGCACCTATTGAAAAAGCAATTTTGAATGCCAACCTTGGTTTTAACCCGGAAAACAACGGGGAGATGGTTCGCATTAATGTTCCACCACTGACAGAGGAACGCCGTCGCGATCTTATGAAGCAGGTACTCCACGAGGGAGAGGAAGCACGCATCAGTATTCGTTCGGCTCGTAAGACAGCGAACGATGAGGTGAAAAAAATGCAAAAGGACGGACTTTCTGAGGATCTTGCTAAGGATGCTGAGGCAGAAGTTCAGAAAATGGTTGATAAATACAACAAGAATATTGAAGATCATATTAAAGCCAAAGAGGAAGAAGTAATGACAGTTTAGTTTGAAGCTAGGCTTCACTTAAGCTTTCTTATCTTTTTATAAACTAATGCAGTGTCCGGCTAGGGCACTGCATTTTTTATTATTTTTAGAGAAGAAATATGCTTGCCTATTTAAGTTTATAGACCTTTTTGCTAGAACGTATTTTCTACCCAATACTAAGAAATGGTAGCCGCAAGAGTGTTGTTCGTGTTGCAATGCTAAATGTATATGTAGTAAACCTCACTAAAACCAAAAGTTATGAAAGGACAGATTACCCTATTATTCTTACTGATATTGTTCAGTGCAATGGGACAAAATGATAAAAACCTAACGACAAAGGTATATCGGGTTTATTATGTACTGGATATGTCAGTTTTTAAGCAGAAGTTGAATACTTACTTACAGGAACACAAGATAGATGTATCTTCGATGAATGTAGCTCGGAAATCGATAGATGTTCGTTTCAATTTGTCAAAAAAGCAGTATGATGATTTTGTTCAAAAAACTCAAGGTTGGGGGAACCCGAATGAACAAACCGTGAATTCTGAGAATTATTTGCGCAAGGTGAACGAGATGCAGAGCGAGCTTTTGTACCTGAAAAGTAGAAAGGAAGAGTATGAAAAGCTGATTGCAACATTGACAAAGGATCATGCCGAATATTTAGGTATCTGGCGGGAAATAAGAAAAATTGACGAGAATATTCATCGCAAACAGAAAGCAATAGACAAGGAGAAAGATAAGCATGCACGATTTGAAATACACATAAAGGTTTACGAAGAGAAAAATCCAACGGAAGATTATTCGCGCTTTTCTATGGTGAACATGCCCGGTATTGAATATTCGTACCTGAGTATAGAAAAACCGAAAGAAGATTTCAGTGCAGATGTATATCAGGGTGTTTTTCTGAAATACATGTTCACGCGAGGAAAAACGTATGGACTGATAGGGGCATTCAAAGATTTTGAAAAAGAAGCCAATGAGAAACACATCGATGAATTGTTTGTGTTTGCTCTGGGACAGGATTTCTATTCGAGGTATCTTGGAAGAGGGGCAAAAATGTCTATGAACCTTTATTCGAGTTTTAACGGTGGGTATATTTTGGCAACAAGTGAGGATAGTAAATGGAGGAGCTGGTACATGAGTGCTTTTATAGGGCTGGAGCTGCTGAAAACTAAGTATATACTGCTTGACAATAAAATAGGTTATTTTATTCCTTTCAAAGATAGCAGGAACATGAGAGGACTCAGTTATAGAGTTTCTTTCAACTTTGTTTTTTGATTGGATTGTTGCTCTATTGTTGATTTATCTTCTATGAGTGTTGGTGTTTGCCCCTGATTTGGGTTGTTTCAATAGTTGCTTAACTATTGAAAACCAGATTTTTTTAAAGAAAAATTATGACAGGTGTAATTTCTGAGGGGTGTTATTATTAGAAGTACGTCTTTATATTTACATTTGTTATCGTTGTTCATCTAGTTAACTAGATGTGTTAGTAATGAACGATGCTTTTAGGTTTGTCGCAGCATTGAATATTTGTACTGTGCTTATTGCTAATACTAGGTACCACATACTTAGTAGGCAGTATTCTATCGATGAGTAATAGATAATGTACAAAGTAAATCTAGTTAAATAAACCTGCGAACTTGGCAGAAATTGCTGGGTATTTGTCCTTAAGGCTTATATCTCTTCTGAAATGGAACCCTATTTTTTTACATCAATCGTTTGTTGTCTTGGTTGTTGCTTGTTGGTTGTAGGAGTTAGATTTGGCAAAGTAAGGCGGAGAGCACGAGAGCTAGAAGCACTTGTTTGTGAGTATGCCCAGAAAATCGAAAATCAACAGCAGGATTTGGAAAGACAAAGTCAAAAATTGAGTACTCAATCAGATCTGTTGTTGGCTCAATCGGAGTATTTGCGAGAAGTGAAAGAAGAGCGTGGTATTTTTACATGTTCTGAGCAGAAAACATGTGCCAATGTACTGTTCGATATTAAAGTGCCTTTAGTGTTGATAGATAGGGCTTTAAGTTGCATTGTTAGAAGGCGGAGGATTTCTACAGAGATGTTTACGGAATTGCAACGGATAGAAATTAATTCAAAGTACATCTTGCAGCTTTTAAATAAAACCTTAGATAAGCTACAGCAGGAAATGAGGCATAGGCAGATAAATCTGAGGCAAGGCGATATTGTGAATGAATGCCGGAAAACGGTGAATGCATTTATGAGCAGGGCAGGAGAGAGACAGTTGGAGTTGTGCTTTTCGGCAGAAAAACGAAAGTTCCGCTGTCATTTTGATTTTGAAAAGCTGAATAATATTTTGGCTTGCTTAGTTTCTAATGCCATAAAGTTCACTCCTAAGGGGGGGGATATCATTTGTGAATTGTCTTTTTCAGACGGGAATATCGTGCTTTGGGTATGTGATTCTGGAGTTGGAATTCCAGAGGATTGTTTGCCGTATGTATTCGACCGATATTATCAGGTAGGTAAGTCCACAAAAGCCAATATAGAGGGAGAGGGTTTAGGTTTGGCGCGAGCAAAGGACTGTATAGAGATATTGAAAGGAACTATTTGTGTGGAAAGTACTGAAGGCAAAGGAAGCTGCTTTAGGGTTTGTTTACCTATTGAACACATAAACCAAGAGGAGGTCGCGTGTGGAAAAAAGAACATTACGGGTGGGGTATCCACGAAAAAAGAGGGCGTAGAGCATGGGGAGGTAGGGCTGTGTGCATTAAGAAAGACGGTTTTAGTGGTAGAGGATAATCAATATTTACTGCTGTACCTGAAAGAAATTTTATCTGAAGATTACAATGTGATAGAGGCTTCAAATGGAAAGGAAGCTCTGGAATACATTAAGAGAAACGATACAATAGATTTGATCTTGTCTGATTGGATGATGCCAGAAATGAGTGGGGTAGAGCTGTGTAAAACTTTGAAAAATGATGTTGTTTATTGTACAATACCATTTGTATTGCTTACAGCTTTGTCGGAAATACACGATCAGAAAGAGGGATATTTGGCAGGAATTGATGGATATATCATTAAACCGTTGGATGTTGAACTTTTGAAGTTGAAAATAGCTAATCTCATGGAGCGTAACAGCCAGATTAGAGATGCTGTGGAAGCAGAGTTAAGGATGCGGTCTGAAAATGCGGAAGTAAAAACTTTCGATGATATGTTTATGGATAGAATAAAGAAAGTTGTTGAAAAGGAATTGTCGGATCCCAATTTTGGACAGAATGAGCTGGGAGAGAAGTTGGGACTTAGTCAAATGCAGTTGTACAGAAGGCTTAAGGAGCAGGTTAAGATGTCTCCAAACGAATATATACGAAGTGTCCGTTTGAAACGGGCAGCCAAACTTTTGGAAAATAAAGGGTTGATAATAAATGAGGTTAGTTACATGGTAGGATTTAGCGATCCTAAATATTTTAGCCGTTGTTTTTCTAAAGAAATGGGTATATGTCCATCGAAATATAGGGACAAGTTGAATTAAGTAAGAATGCATATCATAAGTATTCTGTCATAATTGATCCAGATTTATTCTGGTGCTAGGTTGCTGGTTACTTGTAAAGAGTAAGTATAAAATAAATAGGTATGATACCTTATAGGTTTGTCTTTAGTTTAAATTCTATCATTGATTTAGATTACGCCATTTTTCTTATTCTATGTTTTGCGAAGCAAAATAGATTCTTGTATTCTCCTCATTAAAAGACTCAAAGATACTTTGTGAAATCTTCAGTGTAGCTCTGGAGATATTTGTTGGTGATTTTACTAAGCAGTAAGTACCCTGATAAAATTAAGTTAGATCTATTTTCAGCCTAAATGGCATTTTGGATTATATGGGTTCTGTTTTGCTCAATTTACAGCACTTAAATTGTCATCAAATTTATTTTTTTCTCGCTTTAATATTTATTAAGGTTTTTAACGTCCTGAAAACCTTGTAGTTTCTAACAGTGAAGAAATTGTCCACTTATTTGCAAAGAATCTCCACTTCGAACAAACAATAATCTTTTACTCTTGTGGCTACTAATCCTAAATCACTGTTTTTTATGAAACGAACATTATTATTTTTGTTAATTGCTACACTGGCTTGTAGCTATTCTTATGCTCAGAACAGGTATTTATCTTTCAGGAGCGTTAAGAAAAAAACTGCAATTGATGCTCCAACAGATGTTACGGAGAACGAAATCATTCCAAAACTCAAAGTTTCTTCAACCCAAAACTCTACCACACTAAGCTATACTTTCACAGGAGGATATATAGCTGATGTTATTGGAATGGATAAAAATGTGTATGAGTATATCCATGTAAAGGGTTTTGGAAAAATGAGCGAAGTGGGCAAACCTGCCCTGCCTGCCCACAGCGATATGGTGGCCACGCTTGGAACAAAAAATCCTACGATTAAGATTGTCGATGTTGAATACATTGAGTACGACAATTTCAACATTCATCCAACTCTTGCTCCTCCAGTGGATTTAGAGGGAGGGGATAATGTAGAGTTTGTTAAAGACGAAAAAACCTACAGCACCAATGAGTTTTTTCCGAAGAGGATTGTGAAGCTAAAGGAAGCATTGGAATACAGAGGAAATTATTTCTCTTCTGTTAGGGTAGTTCCTGTTCAGTACAATCCGGTGACAAAAAAGATACGGGTGTACTCAAAGATAACTTATATTGTTAGTTATGATGGTGGTAAAGCTCCAAAGAGAAATTCGGATTTGGAGTTAATGGAAGATGTGATCATAAACGAGGATGTTTTAGACACTGATAACACAGAGAGTTCTTACGATTCAAAAGACCCCAACTACCTTATCCTTGCCAGAACAGATTTTGCAGAGGCTGCTGAAACATTGGCTCAGTGGAAATCGCAACTGGGCTACAGAACTGAAATTATTTTGGGTAGCTCTTGGACTTATGAAAAAGTAAAGGAGGCAGTACATACAAGGTATAATTCATACAGTATCCCACCATCTTACCTTACGATTATTGGCGATCATGAACAGGTTCCAGGAAAAGTACGCCCAAGTAATTATGGACTTTATTCTTCCGATTTGGATTATGTGTGTACAGGAGGCGAGGACGATTATTTCCCAGATATGGCAAAGGGGAGAATTTCTGGCCGTACTCCAGAACAGGCATTGATGATTATCAACAAAGGGATCAATTATGAAAAGAATCCTATAAGCGATGAAAGTTTCTACAAGAATGCACTGAACTGCGCCGAGTTTCAGGATAAGGTGAACCCAAATAACTCAAGTGAGAAACCGGATGGATATGCAGCAAGGCGCTTTTGCCATACTTCGGAGGAAGTTCGTGACTATGTAAAATCGCAAGGTTATGAAGTGACAAGGGTTTATAAAACCAGAAAAGCAAATAATCCAACCAATTTCAACAACGGATGGTATTCCGATGGACAAAAGATACCCGACGAACTGCTACGCTCAAATGGTTTCAATTGGGATGGAAATGCTACAGATATTATCAGGGAAATAAATGAAGGTAAGTTTTATGTGCTACATAGAGATCACGGATATACTCAAGGTTGGGGCAGTCCAGGTTTCAATGTTTCAAATGTGAAAAAATTGACGAATGGCGATAAGCTCCCTATTGTTTTCTCAATGAACTGCCAAACAGGAGGTTTCTATGATGAATGCTTTGCAGAAGCTTTTGTGAGACAGGAAAATGGAGGTGCTGTTGGTGTGATTGGAGCTTCACAGGTTAGCTATAGTGGATATAATGATGGGTTGACTGTTGGCATGTTTGATGCAATATGGTCCAGCCCAGGAATAAAACCAAATTTCGGAAGTGCACAGAAGAATAGCCCTCAGCTTCCAGGACATCAGGAGAATATCCGTTCGATGGGAGATGTCCTGAACCAAGGCCTTATTAGAATGCGCGAGACTTTTAACGGATCTCCCCAAAGTTATAAGTATACACACCGCTTGTTTCATTATTTTGGCGATCCAGCCTTGAAAATGTGGGTGAGAAATCCTCAAGAGATAACTGCTACGTATGCAAATGCTGTGAGTTGTGGAACAACAACGTTCAATGTGTCGGATATTTCTGTCGATAATGGTGTGGTAACTCTTGTACAAGGAGATTTGCTGATCGCTAGAACTGAATTGTCTGATAATTCTGCAAGCCTTACTTTTCAGGCAGTTGATGATAGGCTACCATTGATGTTGACAATATCTTCGGACAGTCATAAACCAGTTGTTACAGAAATTCAGGTAAAAGGTTGTACAAATATACCACAGCCAGAATTTTTAGTAAGTAGCAATAAGGTTGTTAATACAGGAGCTGAGTTGAAACGTGTTCTTTTAACAAACAAAACAACCTATAGCCCAACTTCATTCGAATGGGAAATAGTACCAAGTGATTTTGAATATGCAGAAGGAACTAATGCGAACTCCGAAAATCCGATTGTAGAGTTTAAAAAAGCTGGAACGTACACCATTAGCCTTACAGCTACGAATTCAAACGGAAGTCGTAAGGTTACTAAAGCGGACTGCGTAGAAGTTATTGAATCAACAATATTGGAACCTTCGTGCAGACCGATAACGAAACTACTGGACAAGGATTATGGTTATGGAATCCGCTACATTGAAATTGGGAGAATGAATAATGCCAGCCGGAGTTCTGTCGCAGAAAAAGCAACTAATGGGTATATGGATTTTACCGACAAGGTTGCCATCCTGAAGAAAGGAAAAGAGGAAACCTTTAAGCTTAGGGTAGGCAATAGGTTGCAAGAAAATGCGACTATTTTCATTGATTATAATAATGATGGAGAGTTCGATAATGAGTCTGAAAGGGTTAAGGATGTAACGCCTTTTAATTACATGGAAGGAAGCATAACAGTTGCACAGAAACCAGCGGATGCTGTAGTTCGGCTGCGGGTTATTTCCGATTTTAAAGGGAATAAGATAACAGATGCATGCTATAGCCCTCAATTTGGGCAGGTGGAAGATTATTCTGTTGCTTTTGAAAATGTAGAGCCAGATGTAGAAGTGGTTAGGACAAAAGATGTTTCCTATAACTCAGCCTCAATCGATGTTGCTATCACTTTTGATGGGGGCGAAGCTGTTACCAAAAGAGGGCTTGTTTACACTACCGATCCTTCGTTGGAATTGAGCAAGTGGACAATGTTGAAAAGCTCTTCTACAGAAGATGGGTTTACTTTCGACCTTACTTCATTAGCAGAAAATACAACGTATTATGCCAAAGGATATGCGGCGAATAGCATAGGGGAATCATACTCCGAAAAAACATTCGATTTCATCACCTATTCTCATAACCGCCCAACCAATCATGCAGAAGGATTGTACGAAAGGCTCGTAACAAGCTCAATAATTAACTTGGGTTGGGAAGATGCTGAAGAGGGAACTTTGCCGCACGGTTATATTATAAAATGGAGTATTGAGGGATACGATAAAATAGAACCCCCTGTTGATGGTGTGGCAGAACAAGAAAGTGAATCGGTTGCAATTGTGAAATATGGCGTTGAAAATGTTCACCTTGAATCATTGAAAGAGAATACGAAGTACTACTTCAAGGTTTTTCCATATGTAAACGGGAGCAACGAGGTGCTTTATAAAACTGATGGATTGCCTGAAGAAACAGAGATAACTACTTTACCTTATGGTACATATCCAACCAAGGCCTTCGAAACACCAGATGTTTTAGAATTTGTTCGGTTCAATTCATTCTATAACAATTGGGGAAGAGCAAAGCTAGGTTATGTCGATTATAGAGATGATTATCATACCATTGTAAAACCAGGAGAAACATATGAACTAACAGTTGGGACCAATCCTTTGGGTAACGAAAAATACTACTTGGTAGCTTGGATAGACTGGAATAAAAACGGTTGGTTTGAGGAAAACGAAGAGTTTGACATGGGAATGGTTCAGGGAACAAGAAAGGTTAATGTGGAAATTACTGTTCCGGAAGATGTTGATGCGGGATGGACAACAATGAGGGTTACTTATGCCAAAGGGGTTAAACCTTCTTTTTGCGATCAAACACCATCGAAAAGTGGATCTATAGAAGATTATAAACTGATTATCGATCCAAATGCAAAACCTCATGGGGTGTGGCGCGGTACGGTTTCTTCGGATTGGAACGAGCCTGAAAACTGGGAAGATAAGACTGTACCTGATTATGGAGCTTCGATTTTACTGGTTAGTGGAGCTGCTTTTTATCCAGAGACAAAATCTCAGATAAGTGTATACAATGTACAGATTAACGAAGGGGCGAACCTAACAAACAATAAAGGCTCTATATTTATTGTTTATGGTGATTTAAGAATTAAGAACGGAGGTAAACTGAATCTTAAAAATGGTTCTACTTCAATAGCAGGTAATCTATACATAGGAGAAGGTGATGGAGGGGAATTTCTGATGGAGAATGGATCATTGCACATACTAGGGGACATTTTTACACCTAAAAATTCCAAAGTAGAAATTTTAGATGGCTATGTTGATATAGGTAACTGGAAAAGAGAACCAAATAATTCTTGGGCATTAGGGAATATTCATTTTGGAGGAGGTGATATTAGTGTCTCCGATTTTCAGTTCTCCAAATTCAGTACTGTTGTTATGGATGGGCCGGTAGTGATTAGAATTAAAGGAACATTCCACAATTACGACGGAGGTTGGCAGATTTCAGACGGGACGTTTATATTCGAAAACAACCGAAAAATTGGGGCATGGGGATCAAAAGATGCAGCTATGGCCGCTTATAACCTTGTTATCGAAGAGTCGTGCGAAGCTGTTTTTTGTAGGAACACAGCAAGTAAAAAATCAGGAGTGAAGATTTTGGGCGACCTGACAGTGAAAGGGAAAGCACATTTTGTGAACAATGGAGCTGCTAACTCGTTTGTTTCTGTGGAAGGAAAAACTATTGTTGAAGAAAGCGGTGAGCTTATTACTGGAGACTGCATACATTCTTTCAAGAAGGATCTTATTATAAAAGGAAAGGTATTGTCAGAAAATTCTTCGGTATTTGTACTAGATGGAACAGAAGTACAAACTTTAGAGGCCGCAAGTTCAATCCCGAACTTAGAAGTCAGTAATGAGAAAGGTGTGCAACTATCCAATGATTTTACTATAGATCAGAAATTAACTTTGACAAAAGGTAGTTTCCGCTTAAACGGTCAGAACTTAACGCTGGCAGAAGCTGCTGTTATTGAAAATGCTTCTTCTTCAGTCTTTCCTAATGTAATTATTGCAGAAAAGGCAGAAGAAATCAGAAAAGTAATGGGTGAAACAGAGCTGAAAGGTTTTTACTTACCAATTGCTAATTCTACAGAGGATTTACCGGTTGAACTTGATATAACCAACGTGACACCATCGGGTAAATATTTTGCATTTAGCATGATCAATAAAGCTGATGATTCTGTTGCAGGAGCTTCGCTAAACAGAAGTTGGAGAATATCCACAGAAGAGGGCTTCGGTGATTTTAAAGTGGATGCTAAATTGACTTATTCAGATGCAGACGTAGCAGATATTGATGAATCGAAGTTGATCCCTGCATTCAAAAACACCATTTGGAAAGAATTGGGAAGTATTGATACCGAAAACAATAAATTGTTGATGTCTACTACAGAAGTTGGTGTTGTTTCTGCACTTACCCGTCCTGTTTTGACGTATAACATCGATTATGCAAACGAATCTACAAAAGAGATTGTACGGAAGAATGTTAAGTATGGTGTTAGTGCAGATTTAGCCAGTGCAACAATGGGCGATGATGAGGTAATTTCTTTAAAACCAAATAGTAAGGTCTATTTTAAGCTTTTGGATAATGAAAGCTCTTTGGGTTCAGAAGTTTTTGCTTTAGAAGTTCCTGCACGTCCAGAAGCTTCAGCTTATGGTATCGATTATATTGCAGAAACAACGAAGGAAGTGGTTCCTTCTACTGTTGAATATAGTAGCGATAATTTTATAACTACTACCACTGGAACAGGAAGTTCATTGAAACTGATTCCATCGTTCGATCTTAAATTCAGGGTGAAAGCGACTGAAAATACTTTTAAGTCAGAAGCAATAGAATTAGTGGTTCCTGCGCGGCCAAATGCTCCAGAATTCAGTATTGATTATGCAGCGGAAACAACTAAAGAAATAGTTGTTTCAACAGTTGAGTATAGCAAGGACGGTTTTACAACTGCAACATCGGGTGCGGACAACTTACTGGAACTAACGCCGGAATCGAACCTAAAATTCAGAGTGAAAGCAACTGAAAATGCATTCAGATCGGAAGCTACCGAACTGACAGTTCCAGCTCGTCCAGCAGCCCCAACTTTCAGTATTGATTATGTGGCAGAAACAACAAAGGAAGCAGTTCCTTCAACAGTTGAGTACAGCAAAGACGGCTTTGTAACTACAACATTGGGTACGGATAATTTACTGGAACTAACGCCTGAATCGAACCTTAAATTTAGGGTGAAGGCTACAGAATTAGCATTCAGATCGGAAGTAACAGAACTCGTAATGCCAGCCCGTCCTGTAGCTCCAACTTTCAGCATTGACTATGCTGCCGAAACAACAAAAGAAATTGTTTCTTCAACAATAGAATACAGCAGCAATGATTTTGCGAATGCATTTACCGGATCAGAAAAAACATTGGCACTTCAACCAGAATCAATTGTGAAATTTAGACTGAAAGCCACAGCGACAGCATTTACATCGGAAACAACTGAACTGACAATTCCAGCTCGCCCTGTAGCCCCAACTTTCAGCATCGATTATGTGGCAGAAGCTACAAAAGAAGCGGTTCCTACAACAGTTGAATACAGTAGCGATAATTTTGCAACTGTAGAAGCTGGAACAGAAGAAACGTTGGCACTTCAACCTGAATCAAGCCTAAAATTTAGAGTGAAGGCAACAGAGACGGAATTCAAGTCGGAAGCAACGGAATTGAAAGTGCCTGCGCGTCCAGAAGCTCCAACAATTCCAGTTGTTGATAAATATAACGACACATTCGATTTTACATGTGTTCCTGAATTTTTGGAGGCTTCTGCTTATGAGGTGTCGTTCAACAACGGCGAGCAGTGGGCGGCTGTAACTACAAAACCAGTTACTTTAGGTAGTTCTGGCCGTATTCTGGTTCGTGTTGCAGCATCGAACGAAGAGGGTAAAGAATGTTTCTCAGGTAATACTTTGGAATCGGACATTGTACTGGCGGCAGAAGATTTCAATTTCAACCCTGCCAAAAGACAGATTTCGTTGTATCCTAACCCTTCTTCGGGCAAGTTCTTTATCGATCTTCACAAGCTTCCTGTTTCAGACTTGAAGGTGGTGGTGTTCAATTCGAAAGGTCAATTGATTTCGAATTACAAAGAAAACAATATGAGCAATCCTGAAATTGACCTGACAGGCCAAGGTAAGGGGATTTATTATATTAAGATGATTAGCAATGAATTCAACGTTACGAAGAAAGTTGTTGTTGAATAATCGTTGTTATTGTTGAGATTTTAAAGAGGCTGTCCGTTTTTATGGAGCAGCCTCTTTTAGTTAGTACAACTTTCCAAAACGTATCTTGTTTTGAATCGCAATTACTGCTGAAGAATCTCAAATTCCACCCGACGGTTTTGTTGGCGTCCTTCCTCGGTTTTGTTATCGGCAATGGGTTGATTTTCTCCAAAACCTTCAGCTTTAACCCTTGTTCGGTTTACACCTTTACTCACTAGTGCTTGCATAACGGCTTCGGCTCTACTTTGCGATAAAATTTTATTTCCTGCGTTGTCGCCGATATTATCCGTGTGACCGTTAATCTTGATTTTTACTGTCTTGTAGCGTTTCATAAATTCAGCAATCCGATCAATCTCTGGTTGCGATGTGCTCCGTAGTGTCGATTTTCCTGAATCGAAAAAGATGTTTTTCAGAATAACTTTTGAACCTACTTTTATGTTCAGCATCTCAATGTCCTTACTGATTTCAGTGTAATCCTGAGCAGGTGGAATGTCGAAGTTCTCAGAATGAAACATATAACCTTTCTGATGCACAGCAATACCATAGTTTTTGCCAGAAGGGAGCGAGAGTAAGTAATTCCCTGTTGCGCTGTTCGACCGTGTTACGAAAACAATCTCGTTCTTTTCGTTGTCCACAATTTCGATGTTGGCTTCCACGGCTTTCTTGGACACAGCATCCCGAATCATTCCTTTTACAATCGTTAGGCGGATAGTCTTTATTTCCATCTGTTTTACCGATTCTGTTTCTTTGATAGGCTCTACTTGCGATGCAATCAAAGGATCTTCTCCGTCCATGGCAGAAGAATACACAGGGCTTAAGTAGGTGATTTTGTAAATGTCCGATCCGCCAAAACCACCTTCGGCAGCCGACGAGTAATAGGCATACTTGCCACTTGCTGTAGATGAATAGAAAACATCGTCGCCAGGTGTGTTCATTGGAGGACCAATGTTTTTTGGTCTGCTCCATTTGCCATTTGCTTGAAGCGATGTAACAAAAATATCAAAGCCACCCATCGTGTTATGTCCCTGTGAGCTGAAATACATTGTTTTGCCATCGGGCATTAAGAAAACCTGTTCCTCATCGTATTTTGTATTCACAGCAGGCCCTAGGTTGCGAGGTGTCCCCCAAGTTTTATCGCCTTGTAATTCACTAACGTAAATGTCCGTTCCTCCCATTGCTCCAGTTAGTTCCTGATCGCTAACAAAGTATAACTTTTTACCATCGAAAGAAACACAGGCCGATGATTCACGGTATGGTGAATTGATTTCTCCTTCCACCTCAAGAGCTTCAGTCCAGTGGTCGCCTTCGAGTACGCTTTCGAATATATCGCCGTTGCCGTCCGATCGGTAAACGTACATGGTTTGTCCATCGGGAGAAAGTCCTATTGTTGCGTCATGATCGTTGGTATTAAGCGGCTCACCAACAGATTTTGCTTTTAGCCAGATGCCGTTCTGCTGTTCGGATACATAGATATCTTCGAAAAAGCCTCCGTCCCTATCTCTTCTGGAATCTTCGTCCAGTGGGCGCCGCGATGTGAAATACAGAAAGCGGTTGTCGGCCGAAATAATGGGGCTGTGTTCGGCAAAGCTAGTGTTGATATTTTCTCCGAGGTTTTTAACATAAGCCCGAACAGGATTCTTGTAAAGTTCAATTCCGTTTTTGCACTCTTTGATCCGCTTTTCTACAATCGGTCCCATTTCGGTGGCCAGATCGAAATCTACAGATGCCAGAAACGATCCGTAGTTCTTGATTGCATCTTCGAAATATGCATTCTTGTGTTGGGTTTTGGCCAGTTCGTAGAGAAGGTTATCTGTGAGCCACGGCGAAGTATCATAGGTTTTTTTCAGAAAGTCTATGGCTTCTTTATAATTCTTCATCAGAATATAGGCCTGTGCAATATTATAGTTCAGCGGTGGACAGTCGTCGTTGTATTCTGCGGCTTTAAGATAAAACTCAACTGCTCTTTCGGCTCCAGCCTTTGTTCCTTCTTCCAAAAAAAACTCTCCCTCTTTTATCTGATCCCAAGCATGCCCAAAGCCAGGTTTGTCCAATTTGAAACTCTTTTTTTTGACCTTAAGGATATTTTGGCCAAAAACCGATATGCTGCAAGTGAGGAAAATAAGTAGAAATATGTTTTTCATCGCTTTTGTTTTTGTCTAGTCACGAACTTTGATAGGCTTGCAATTTTCAGTATAAAAAGGCAAGCCTATCAATTAGGTTTGTACGAAAAGTGTTGATTTCAAGGAATTCTATAATAGTTAATATTCGATTTCGCTACTTTCATCCCATTGGCCAGTGCTTTTTGCCAATCGGTTATGGCTTTATTAAACTTTCCCATTTCTTCGTATATGGTTCCACGGACATAATACGCATTGGCATATCCGCCATCTACCTGAATGGCTTTAGTGAACCATTCAATGGCCTTTGTCATTTTTTTTTGTTCTTGATACAACTTTCCAATGTTGAAGTAAGCAAAAGCATATTGGGGATTTAATTCTATTGCTTTCTTAAAATCGGATAGTGCTGCTGTGTATTCTTTAATCTTGGTATTGGCGATTCCACGGTTGTTGTAGGCCAGTGCAAAATCAGGCTTTTTTTCAATAGCTGTGGTATAGTCCAGAATTGCAGCTTTGTATTTGTTCTGTTTCATTTTCACAGAAGCTCTGTTGTTGTATAGTAGTGCGAAGTTTGGATCGATCGCAATGGCTCGTGTGTAGTCGTGCAGTGCACGGTCGTATTTTTCCGACTTTCTATATGCCGAGGCTCGGTCGTTCAAAGCATACACATATTTGCTTTTTATGGAGAGAGCTTTTGTGAATGCCATCACCGCATTGTCATATTTCTTCAACTGAAATAAGCAAACGCCTTCGTAATAGGGGGCTTTTACATCTTTCAAACCACTTCGTTGCGATTTTAGAAAAAAGTCCGAAGCCTTTTCATAATGCTTTTGTTGCATTTCTACGGTTCCTTTCAAGTAGAATACCTGTCCTTCTATATTTGGTTTGAATCGTTGTGCCATATCGAAATCTTTCATTGCACCTTGCCAGTCTTTCGAATCGCGTTTCACCATTCCCCTGTATATAAATGCTTGATAAAAGGCGGCTTTGTAAGCAATTGCTTCATTGAATCTTTCAATGGCGCGTTTATAGTCCTGTTTTTTAAAGGCTTTAACTCCCGCGTTGAAAGCTAGTTCTGCTTCCTGATTTTCTGCAACAATCAATGTCCCAGTTGTGTCGATAGCTAAGATGTTCGTTTCCTGAGTATATGCTAAAAAGCCAGTGAACATAGTGAATACAAGTAAGATCAGTCTCATAGTTTATCATTTTGATTTTTCATTAGGAAAAGAAACAGCAGGTCTTACCTTTCAAGTAAGGCCTGCTGTTTCAATAGAGCTAGATGGAAAGTTGTTAGACTATGATAATCAGATACTCTATCTCCATTTCAAGGGATAGAGATTTTGAATTATTCGATATAAGGGAAAGCTCCTCTGTAAAACAGTTGTTGCCTTCCATGTATGAGAGTATACGATCTATTTTTGTAATGTTTCCTTGAACTGAACTGCCTGTGTTATTAACGTTTGATTCATTTGGCTGGTTGCGGCACACGAGCGAACTGTGTCAGTTGGGCTGTCCCACAGGGAAGGACTGAATGTTGTGTTGTGCGAAATATGGTCTGGGGACAAAGTGTTCAGGTTTTTTAGCTAGGACTAAATGAGGGGAAAAGTTCAGACGGAGTAAAGAGTGCTTGAGCCGATACATAACGAACTGTATAGTATGTAATTCGCCCGTAGTGTTGTGTGAAAGGTGGACTGGCGGGGCTATTGCCCCGCTAGTCGTCTACTAGATTAGCTTAGTTGTTATTCAATGATTTCCAATAATTTTTCAACTTGTTTTTCTAATCTATGTATTTTCTTCTCTTGCTCAATTGTATAAAGTGTCAGTTCTTCAATTTTTTGTAATAACTTCGTATTTAAGGCACCTAAATCTGTACCGTTTTGTTCCATTTCCTTTGCAGATTCTATTTCTGGTAAATGTTTATGTGCTTTTATATAATTCTCAACTTCATTTAAAGGCCTTAGCTGATAATTATCCTCAAAAACGAAATCAGCACCACTAAGATTTACTTTTATTTCATTTGCTCGTATTGATCCATTTACATCTAATTTGTAAATCGAATTTTGTTGAGACGCTTTGCCAATTAATAAATTACCACTACCTGTTAACCTCATTTTCTCAGTTTGACCAGAGGAATAGTTGGCTTGGGTAAAGAATTGCATTCCGTAAATATTGGATCCCGCGCTTTCAGTTATTGTCCTAAGTGATGTCCCGAAGGTATTATATTCGCCTATATTTATTGAATGCCCTATCATAATAGCAGAAGAATTATCAGCGTTGCTCAAATTACGAACAAGTATATCTCCGTCTTTCACTTCAAATTTTGCTAATGGGTTTGTTGTACCGATCCCTACTTTCCCATTACCAGTAATTCTCATTTTCTCAGTTTGTCCAGAGGAATAGTTGGTCTGGGTAAAGAACTGCATTCCGTAAATGTTGGATCCCGCGCTTTCAGTTATTGTCCTAAGTGATGTCCCGAAGGTATTATATTCGCCTATATTTATTGAATGCCCTATCATAATAGCAGAAGAATTATCAGTGTTGCTCAAATTGCGAACTAGTATGTCTCCTCCTTTTACTTCAAGTTTTGCTAATGGGGTTGTTGTACCAACTCCAACTTTTCCATTAAAGTGTTGAAAATTTATATCTCCTTGCCATTGGGAAAATGTAGAAATAGAACAAAACAGTATGATTCCAATTGTAATTTTTAACCTTTTCATTTTTTATTAAATTATTATTGACTATAAAACTAACGTCCAATATAAGATGTGTTTGTATTAAAAGTGATTGATAATTGTCTTGTTTTTGACTCAGTATCAAACGTGTGTAAAATTAAAAAAAATAGCGATGTTTCAAAAAGTATACTAATGCAATGAAGTGATAGTAGATAATTAGTAATCAGTATTTAAGTGTGTTAAAGTGGAAGTTTAATTTTGTTATTTTTAGTGCTAAGGGGGGTGATTTTTTAGAAAAAATAATAAAAAAGGTAAAAGTGGAATTTTTAGTATAAAAATTGTTACAGCTAGTTCAAGGCGATTAGCAATAGAATTTTAGGACTATCGTTCTGAATTGAACAGACGAATGATTACTGGATAAATTGATATTGGTACATAGTTCTGCAAAAAGCAGAATGATAGTATCATTTGATACTATCAAAGATATAATTTTAGATGATGCTATTGATAGGTCTGCTATTTCAAGACAAGAATAGCAAGCCCATCAATATCAAAAACTAAAGCTTAATAAACTGCTTAGTAACAATAGTATCGTTGATTTTAAAAGAGCAGAAGTATTTGCCATACTGTAGGTGTTCTATGTCAACAATATGCTTAAACAGTTTGGTAGCTTTACTAAGGCGCTGTGTTGAAAGCAATTTTCCATCAAAACATATGATTTTCACTTCTATTTCTCCTATAAAACTGTTTTCCCATTCTAGGTTGATGTGTTTACTTGTTGGGTTAGGATAAATCGAGAAATCTTTCAGTCTGAAATTATCGTTTATCCCAGTGACTTTTCCACCATACCAATAAAGAGCTTTCGACGACGATGAGCAGCCATCAAGAGATAATGTTACCTGATAAGCACCATCTTCGGTTGCATTGATGCTCGAACCTGTACCTACAAGAATACCGTCTAAGAACCATTTGTATTCGGCGTCAGGTTCTTCGGTGGCTTCAAATGTGGATCCGTTAATGGTTATTGTAGGGCGTTTTTTTATTGGCACAATTGCCTTGCTGCTAATTTTCGAGCCGACACGGTTCACTACATAAATGGTATCCTGATCGGCCTCAATATCAACGTCGATGTGATTGGCGGGCTGTTCTACTTCTATAAGGTTTGTAAGTGAGCTGTCCCAATACCAATAAGATTCAATAGAATCGGTATTTTCCAGATGCACATTTAGGTCGCCCAAACAGTACGGTTGCGGCTGTGTTATTATTGGAAGTGTGGGATCTGTTACGATCTCGTATGTACGCGTAATGGTAAGGTCAGAAACAGAGTAGTTGGTTACTTGAAGTTGATATATGCCTTCAGATGCATTGAAATTATATACTGGATCATCGAATGTTTGCAGTTTTGAATCCTTATACCATTTGTAGATGTTTTTTTCTCCGGAAATTTCTTTACCTATTTGGATTGGTGTACCAAGTGGCGTTGAAATAATATCGGTAAATACCTTTTGTGGACTGTATTGAAAATCGTCGCATACATTTAAATTGGGAGCAATGTCCCCAAATTCTATCCAGTTGTTGAAAATCTGTAAGGCCTCCAAGTTTACGAGCTTATCAAGAACAGGAATTCCAGTGAATTCATTGTCGTACATATACCATTTCTCCAGTTGTGTCAGTTGAGAGAAACTGTCCGGTACTCTTCCCGTGAATTTGTTCGATCGTATCGATAGGGTTTTTAATGAGCGAAGGTAGCCCAGTTCCTCTGGTAATTCTCCCGATAGCGCATTTTTATTTACTTCCAAAACTTCCAAGAAGGATAGCTCTCCAAGTTCAGGCGGTATGGTTCCGCTAAGTTGGTTGGCGTATAAACTAAGTTTGATGAGGTGTTTTAGATATCCGATCTGTGCAGGAATAGTACCTGTTAGTTTATTGTTGCTTAGGGACAAAATCTGAAGGCTGCTCATCAGGTCGAAAATTTCCGGAATGTTCCCAGACAGCTTGTTGAAGTTCAGGTTTAGCTCAACAAGCAGGTCTAGGTAAGCAAGTTCTTCTGGAATGCTTCCTGTTAGTTCATTTCTGTCGAGCCTTAGGTACTTAAGGTTTGCCAAAGAGCCAATATTGCTCGGAATACTTCCTGATAGTTTGTTGTTGTTCAGGCCAAGATATTCTAATTTAGTTATGTCGCCTATTTCTGCTGGAATAGAACCCGAAAAGCCATTTTGATTTAGTTTGAGGGTTTCCAATGTTTTTAGTTGAGAGATTTCTAATGGTAGTTCTCCAGAGAAATTATTATCTGATAAATCTAGCTCTACGATCGGTATTTGGGTTTTAATCAGGCTTTGAGGGAAACCACCAGAGAAAGAATTTTTACTGATATTCAATTTCTGAAGGTTCACAAATGAACTCAAGTCAGTTTCAATAGAACCGTTGAGCTTGTTGTTTGAAGCATCGAACTCAACAATAGATTTACAATTGGTTAGTTCTTCGGGCAGAGAGCCTAAGAATGAATTGGAGCTTATGTCGCATTTTGTCACTTTCGTGAAATATCCCCAAGTTTCAGGTAGGCTCCCTTCAAAATTATTACTGCTGATATCGAATGTTCTCATTTCGTTTGTTTCTGGGAAATTATCGGGGATTTCGCCAGAGAAAGCATTGGTGCTGATATTTAAACCCTGTAGAATCGATAGCTTGCTGATGTCGAATGGCCATTTCCCTTCTAGCAGATTGTTGGAAAGGTTCAACTGGCCGAGTTTTTCTAGGTTGTTTATTGACTCAGGAACTTCTCCTTTCAGGTTGTTGTACGATAAGTCTATTGCAACAACACGGCCTTGTGAGAGGTACACTCCATGCCAACTGTTAAGTTTACCTGTCAGCCAGTTTGTGTTGATCTCCCAATTTTGCCCATTGCTCGAATTGTATAAATCGACAAGTGCTAATGAATCTGTTTTTTCAATTGGAAAATCACCAGAAGGAACCTGTACTTTATAGATGTAATTGAGTGTTAGGTCAGGAACAGAAGAGTTGGTAACACTCATGTGGTATTCCCCTTGGTGTTCTGTTAAAATAAAAGGGATAGCATAGGTTGGCTTGTCGTTTTTAAGTTCTTGTAGGTCTTTTGTCCACGAATAAACATTACCAGTTCCGGTGACAGTTTGGCCAATGGATAGCGATTCAGCAAGGCTAATGGTAACATCAATTATCGAATCGCGTTGGGGGGTATACTGAAAATCGTCACAGATATTCAGGTTAGGTTCGATATCCCCAAACTGAATCCAGTTGTTGAAGATCTGAAAAGCTTCTAAGTTCACAAGGCCTTTGAGATTAGGAATACCCGTGAATTGATTGTCATACATATACCATTTTTCAAGCTGCGTTAGTTGGGCAAAGCTGTCGGGTATTTTTCCGGTGAATTTGTTGGAACGTACGGATAGGGTTTTCAGAGAACGTAGTTTTCCAAGCTCTTCGGGTAGTTCCCCAGACAGTTCGTTTTTGTTTATTTCCAATACTTCCAAGAACGATAACTCACTCAGCTCAGGAGGTACATTTCCTGTTAACAGGTTGGCATATAGGCATAGCTGTTTTAGGTGCTTAAGTTCACCAAGCTGAGCAGGTATAGAGCCTGTTAACTTGTTGTTACTGAGAGATAAAGTCAGAAGGTTTGTCATTTGTGCGAAAATCTCAGGAATTTCGCCTGTGAGTTTGTTGAAATTTAGATTAAGTTCAACTAACAGATCCAGCGATGAAAGTGTTTCTGGAATACTGCCCGACAGTTCGTTTCTCTCAAGTTTTAGGTATTCTAGGTTCAATAACGAACCAATATTGTCTGGTATGCTTCCACTTAATTTGTTGTTGTTCAGGCCAAGGTATTTCAGCTCTGGAAGATCTCCAAATTCAGTAGGTATCGAACCGGAGAACGAGTTTTGACTGAGTTTCAGGGTTTGTAATTCTTTGAGCTGAGAAATCCCGTTGGGTAAATCTCCTGTGAAAGCATTGTCGGACAGGTCTATCTCAACCAATGGTATTCCGCTTGTAATTAAACTAATGGGGAAAACGCCGGAAAAAGAATTTTTGCTCAAATCCAGTTCTTGCAGCTTCATAAGTGTGCTGAGGTCGGCATTTACAGAGCCTGTCAGCTTGTTGTTCGCAGCGTTAAACTTGGTAAGGGAGACGCATTTGGTAAGTTCTCTTGGTAGTGTACTCGAAAGTGAATTCGAACTAAAATCAATAACGCTTACTTTGTCTAAATTCCCCCAAGTTGTAGGTATATCTCCTTCGAAATCATTATTACTGATATAGAAATTTCTGATCTGATTTGTTGCAGGGAAATTATCAGGAATACTGCCCGAAAGTGAATTGTTGCTTATGTCGAAGAGCTGAAGAACAGGTAACTTGTTGAAGTCGAATGGCCATGTTCCATTGAGCTGATTGTTCGAAAGAAGAAGCTGACCAAGTTTGTCCAGATTGTTAATAGACTCTGGTATGGATCCTATCAGGTTGTTGTGTGATAAATCGATAGAAACAACGCGACCTTGGGATAGTTCTATTCCATGCCAGGTTTTTAGTTTTCCAGATAGCCAATTTGTTTTTACTTCCCAGTTTGCCCCGTTGCACGCATTGTATAAATCGACAAGCGCGAGTGAGTCTGATGTGTTCGTAGGAAAATCACCGTTCGGTACAACTATATTATATATGTAGTTGCGTGTTAGATTTGGAACAGATGGGTTCGAAACCCCCAGATGATATTTGCCCTGATCTTCAGATAGTATGAACGGAATTGTATGAGAGGCAGTAGAGTTGCCAAGTTCTACCAAGTCCTTTGTCCAGAAATACGCATTATTGTTTCCTGCTATGGTTTTCCCTATAGTTAAAGATTGCGCCAGCGAAGTTGATACTTCGATTAAAGAATCGCGTTGTGGTGTATACTGAAAGTCGTCGCAGACATTGATGTTTTGTGCAATGTCGGCAAATTGAATCCAGTTGTTGAAAATCTGGAACGCTTCTAAATTTTTAAGGTTTGTAAGATCGGGGATTCCTACAATTTGGTTGTCGTATATGTACCAGTTCTGCAATTGTTCGAGCTGATTGAAGCTGGCAGGAATACGCCCCGACAACTGATTTGTTCTTAATGACAAGGTCTTGAGTGCCGAAAGGTTCCCCAGTTCTGCGGGCAGTTCGCCAGAGAGTTTGTTTTTGTTCAGTTCCAACACTTCAAGATACGACAGCATGCCTATTTCTGGAGGAATGGAACCGGTTAGGTTGTTGGCATAAAGACTAAGGGTAGTTAAGTTGCCGAGCAAACTTATTTGGCTGGGAATTTCTCCTTCTAGACTATTATTGTTGAGGTACAATTTTCGAAGGACAGATAAATTGTCGAAAATCAGAGGAATTGTCCCAGATAGTTTATTGAACCCTAGGTTGAGTTCTACCAGCTTATTCAGATCCGATAATTCAAGGGGTATATTGCCCGAGAACTCATTATGGTCCAGGCATAGATATTTCAGTTTAACCAGTTGTCCTATTTCTTTGGGGATTTCTCCTTTTAAATCGTTGTGATCCAGATGTAGGTATTCTATTTCAGGTAGTTGTGAAATCCCTGTTGGTATTTCTCCTGAAAATAAGTTGTTGCTAAGGTCTAAGGTGTTCAGTTTTTTAAGGCTTGTCCAATCTGTTGGCAAGGTGCCTGTAAACAAATTACTTCCGATGTTTATTATCGTAAGATTGGAACTGGTAAGTCCTGTTGGATAGTTTCCGTTTAACTTATTTTTACACAGATCTATATGTTGTAGGTTAGGAAATGAACTGAAATCAATGTTCACGCTTCCTGAAAGAGCATTGTTGGACAGCTTCAGACTAAAAAGCTCCGTTAGAGAAGCAATAGAGCTTGGTATGGCTCCAGTTAGGGAGTTTGAAGACAAGTCTAAGTAGATAATTTTATTCGCATTTCCAATATTGGACGGAATTTCTCCCGATAGTTCATTGTTCGACAAATTGATGTTATACAAAGGAAAACCAACTGGAATAGATGCTGGTATACTTCCTGTGATCTGATTGTTGGATAGGTTCAGATCGGTTAGTTTTTGTAGTGTACTGAAGTCAAGAGTTAGATTGCCCGAAAGCTGATTGTAACTTAAATCGAGTGTTTCCAGCATCTCCAAATTGTTGAGCGAGCTTGGCAGGCTTCCAGATAAATTATTCGAACTTAAATATAGCCCTACAACCCTACCATCTACCATGTAAACACCGTACCAGTCTTTTACCTCATCTGTAAGCCACCCTTGTTTGTATGTCCAGTTCGCACCTCCGCACTCATTATATAGTGCTACAAGGGCAATGGAATCTTGATTGTTGGCAGGAGGAGGAATAATGGAGACAGAAATAGGGGAGCGTTCCAACGAAAGCAGTGGTAGTTTTGTGTGTATTGCTTTGCAGATATATTCGCCTGCATCATTATAAGATGCATTGCTGATCGCTAAGATATTTGAGCTGTTCGTTTGTAAATGTACACCATCCTGATACCAGGAGTAGGTAATCTCGGTAGGGGCAGAAATTAGATTATCCATAGATAGGGTGGCCGATTCTCCTGTTGCAATATTTACGGTAGACGGTGTTTGTGCTATTTCTTGTTGAGGTGCATATAAGAAGTTTGCAAAAGTGTAGTTCGGCAATAGGTCTTCAAAAGTCATCTGGTTGCCTTTCACATCCAATTTTTCGAGCTGAAAGAATGTATTGGTGGTGATATCGGGCATTGAAGAAAGTAGGTTGTTGCTGAAATCAATAGTTCTCAGCTTAGATGCATTGGTTATAGAAGCAGGCATCGAAGTGATGGAATTGCCTGAGACATCTAGCGTTTCAAGAGACAGTAGCTGATCTATTTCCTCTGGGAAAGAGCCTGCAAGGTTATTATTAGCTAAGTTGATGGCTGTTACATTTCCTCCGTCCAATGTTATTCCAAACCAACCTGATACTTTAGTGGTTAACCATCCTGAGTTGTCTGTCCAGTTTGTACCTCCTGTAGCATTGTAAATTGCAACAAGAGCTAGGGAGTCACTTGGATTTATTGTAGCTTTTGATTCGTATATGCCTATATCGATGCGGGTTCCATTAAAAATTCGAACTTCATTTTCATAATCTTTAGTCCAACTTATTTTGCTTATATCTTCGTATCCGGCATTAATAGCAGGAGATGTTGGTGCTACATGAAAATCGGAAGTTGCAGGATTGGTAAATAAAGGATTATCTGAACTGTTGGCGTAAACAGAACCAGACAGATCCACATTCAAATTAACATTCAGTTCATTGTTCTCAATGATGTTGTTGTTTACCAAGGGCATTTGGTTGCCAATGAAAATTTCAACTTGCGACACGTTTCCTTCAATTCCTGTTGTTGTATTTCCCCAGAAAATAGAGTTGGATATCTGTAGGTTTGCACCTTGTGATAAAAGTGCCGATCCAGATTTGAAATATCCAATGTCATTTCCATAAAAAACATTGTTGAGAATAGAATTGGAATAGTTGGTGGCAGTTCCGCTATTGTTGAGATAAATTCCTCCGCCTGTCTGTATGCTGGTATTGCTTTTAAAAAGAGAATTGCCTACAAGTAATTCACTGTTGTAGGCAGCAATGCCTCCTCCATACATGTTTGCAGAGTTTGTTTTGAATTCGTTGAATAGAAGAGAACCTTTACTTTCTTCTAGATAAACAGCTCCGCCAGATTGATTTGATGAATTGCCATTGAAGGTAGATTTCTCTATATTGAAGTTGTCTATAGATGCTATATATATTCCGCCTCCCTTGTTGGTACTATTGGTGTTGAAGGTATTGTTCTTTATATCCACAGTAGATGTTCCACTTAAATAAACCGTACCGAGGTTTTTATCCCCCAATAAGTCGTAATTAGGTTCAGAAACAGGAATGATGAAATTGTTACCGGAAAAGGTATTGTCTTCCAGTAAGACTGAACTTCCTTGTATCGCACATATGGCGTTGCCGTGTTTTATTGCTCCGTTGTTGTTGAAATTAGTTCTTAGAATTTGATAATCGGACATGAACAGGTATGCAGCTCCCCCATTGCAGTAATAATCGTCTAGAAACTTAGTACTGGTAGCTGCTAGGCATTGCTCGAACAAACAGTCGGATATTGTTCCTGATGTGTTATTAAGAGAAATTGCACCTCCTTGGTAAGCTGTACATTCCGTAAAGTTACAATTAGAGAAACTTGTAGTACCCCCATTTGCATAGACTGCACCTCCATTGTAGTTTAGGTTACTTTCATTAGTTGTAAAAGAGCCCAAATGAGAAAAGTTGGTGTTGGTGAAATTAGCAGTTACATTGTCAAGGTATAGGCCATTGGTGTTTGATCCTAGAAGCAAATGATCTGCACTGATTTCAGAGTCTGTTACTGATAGGCTTCCGTTTTTTGCTTTTATGAGTGCAGAGTCGCTATGCGATAAAGTGCTGACAATGTTTGCATTTGCAATTGTGAGCTGGGCATCAATGGCGGTAAGAAAACCAGCCGATTGATAGTAGATTGTTGTGTTTGAGAAATCTACTTTGGTATTAATCACCCTAAAAGCATATGAAGGAGGATTACCTCCATTTCTAATTTTGCAATAATCAATCTGACAGTCTTCTGCATTAACAATATCAACACCATGATCGTTGGTAGTTTCAATTTCAAAAATGACAGGGTTAATTGGGTTTGTCGCTGTAGAACTAGTATTTAAAGTTCCATTTACAGTAAGCAAGTTAGGGGAGCCAGGAGTTACATCTCTTACGATAACATTGGTACTGGGAGTAGAGGTTAAATTAAGAGTCGATTGAGCGGGGAGGGTAAAGCGATCGATGTAAATATTTGCATCTTCTACGTTCATGGTACTTTCCGAGAAGCTACAGTATGTGTCATCCAGAATAAAATTGCCACCTTGAAAATTGATTGTCGAGTTCGTTAAGCTGAAATTTCTATACGAAAAACCTCCTTTTGATACTTCATTGAAGTTAACTGTTGAGTTAACAAGGGTAACTTTATGGTTAACATCTGAAAAATTACAGTATGTTAGTTCTGAGATATCTGTAGATTCAAAATAGATTTCAGAACCTGGCTGCTGTGTGATTTCAGTTGTGTTAGATGAACTTCCTGCGACAACCAGTTTTCCATTAACAATAAGCCGATGTGTTAAAAGGTTAATGTCTGTTTTGTTAGCGACTGTTAATGTAACTCCTGCTTGAACGGTGACATCGCCAGTAAATTCAACACCCCCCCAAGTATGGTTCCATGTAGTGTTCGAGGAGATAGTTCCAGAAACACCTATTGGTTGAGCATTGGTTATTACTACAGATAATAAAATAAAAAGAAAGGTGAAAAAGCTTGTGCAGATTGTTCCCTGAGTTTTTCTGTCCATGATATCCCATCAATTTTTGGTGCCAAACGAATCCTTGGGAATTGTACAGAAGTATTTTGTAGAGGTACAATTGGTATCTCTAAAGCCTTCAAGTCGATTCTATACTTTTCCCTTAATTAAAGCGAAATTGATTCATGGTCTTTGTTATGATTTCTGTTTAATTGCGTTTTACTTATTTTGTAATAAGTCAATGACTAACGACCGATGATCAAATACTTTAAAATTGCAATCTTCGTCTAATGGCACGAGTTGTTAGACTCCGTGTTAATTCCTAAAGGATACCAGTAGAGAATCATATTTATTGATTAACTACATCCAAACATTTCTGTTTGTTTTGAACAGCAGAGGGGCAAAGCCCTTGCGAATTTCTTGTTTCGGTTAAAGCACACTTTCATGCGCCATTGTTTTTCGATTGAGCTGATAATAAAAACTATAAGGCTTCAACTACTGGTATTTTTATATAATACGCACGTTGATATTTTCCGTTCACTTTTGTAGTACCAAATAATGCAAAATCTTTTTTTGTGCTGGTTAGCCGTAAGGCTCCTACCTGATAGTTGTTGATTTCACCAAAGAAGTGCTCGTTCAAAATTTTGCCTTGTTCATCAATAATGTATAGGGCAGCAGAACCGCTAAGCGTGGTTGCTGCTATTGCAAACAGCTGCTTTTCTTCTAGGTACTGTATGGTTATTTTATAATCTGTGTCAATATTGGGAAGGTCTACTTTTAGGTCTTTACTGATTGAGGAAAAGTTTTGATTAATTTGATCAAGGGATATTGAAGGAACAAAGTATACTCTACCTTCTTCCGTTCTATCGTTTTGAGGGGTGATAATCGTAGCAATTGTATTATTGTTGGTGAAGTAAAAATCTCCGATCCAGTGGGTTTCGTCGCTATAGATAGGTGTTTCATTTCCTACCTCTAATAAGGCGAATCCTTTTTCGTATGGAGTGTTCACATAACGTTTACCTTTGTATGTCCTCAACCAGAAGTTTCGTTCGAATTTAGTGGCGGGGTTGTATTGGTCTATATTGGGGAAAATACTAGCGGGATCGCAGCCATATTGGGTAAAGCTGCTGGTGTTGGCCTCCGAGCTGACGATCAAGGTTATAAAACCGTCAGGGTCATCCAAGGTGTTTTTGTTGAAGGTATTCATATAAATATAGGGATCTTTCCCAACGTCTGAAGCAATTTTATAAGCTTTATCGCAGGTGTAATCATCATCAATAAAGTCGCAGGTAATCACTGTCTTTTCCATTGACATAGTATCGGTGTCATTGGTTTGGAAGGCCAGCTTTTTAATTTTACCCTCTTCACTCCAGAATAGGTGGAAATTATCGTTGTCTACCCGAATTATGTTGGACGGGAAACCATAGGTAAGATCGGAGAAACGTTTTGTCCATTTCAATATGCCTTTGTTATCTATTTTCATGACCCCGATTCTATTAACCCGTTCGAATACATTCTGAACATTTCCTTGCACAGCAAAGACAATAAATCCATTATCTTCAGTTGGGAAAGCATCGAAGACCAAAAGGTTTTTCTCATAAGAGTTATCTCTCATGTAAATTTTTACAAAGTCAACTTTAGCAAAATCGTCTCTTTGACAGGCCAGACCTAGTAGTACGATGGTACATATGGTAAATAGAATCTTGTTCATTGTTATACGGGTGTCTGTATTTCAATTTAGAGAAATGATATCCAACTTTTAATTATCAATGATAAACCTTGTAGTCGATGAAATAGTGTATCGAAAAGTTCAGCTGTAAATTACTCAGTCTAAAATCGTCGGGAACAGAATAGTAACCATAGGTAAAAGACGTGGCCTGTGGGTCGTTAACGTATCGGTTGTTCGGATCGTTTGCAAGATTGAGATAGTGTGTGTAGCTAATATTGGCTCCTAAAGCAAAACTATAAAAGCGCCGTGTTCCTCCAATTCTCCCTACAATACCATAAGAGAGCGATTCCATGGAATTGGTGGTTGTAAGTGGTGCATTCGAACGGTCAATTTCCTTGCGTGCTCCAGTCAGTATGCCTACAGTTCCTCCCGCGGACAGGATCAATCGTGTTTTCGACCGAGGAAAAAACTTGAAATTTGCCAGGTAGTTCATTTCCCAATACTCTAATTCTTCATCGAAACGTATTTCGTCCTCCCCATCTTCTTCACTATCGGTAAAAACGTAATCTTTTTCAAGCCTGTGGGTTAGTCGAGTATAGCTAGGTTCTAGGGAAATAGAGGTGTATTTCCAAAATTCATATTCGCCAATCAGCCCTACCTGAAAATTGATTTTGCTACTGCGCTCAATAGAAGTCTCATTCGATTGTAGCAATACTGGATATTCTTTTATGGTATTAATAAAGGAATAATTCATACCCATACGGAACCCAATTTGAAACCTAGGTAGCGTATACAATGTGTCAATGGCAATAACAAAGCGGTCAAGGTCGCTTGTCTTCAGGCGGCGTTCTTTATAGTCTGGCCAAATTTTTAGCATTTTTTCTATGTACATCTGTGCTGTGTCGGGTTTGTCGTCGAGAATATAGCATTGAGATGCAAGATGATAGATGTTGGCACGTATGGTTTTGTTGTTGGTTCTGGCCATATTTTTCTTATTGCCAAGCCAGAACTTAAGAACTCCAATGGCTTCGTCTATACGCCCGCGTCTATAGAAATTTTCAGCTTCCCCAAAATCAGCTTTTTCGATTTTCTGTTCTTCTTTTGTTTCCTGAGAAAAAACAGAACTGGCAGATAGCAGAATTATAAGTTGGAGCGTTAATCTAGACGATATTTTTAGGCTTGTCACAGTACTGAATATTGGCACAATGCTTCTCCTAATAAATAGCACCACGTGCTTAAGTAAAAAAGTGATGTAGTATAGGTATCGCATTCGTTCTATTTTTGTTCTTTAAGGTAATCTTGAGGTCTTCGCAATGCCCCTTTTATATAATAATCCCACAGTTCATCAGAAAGTTCTTGTTTGCCAATGTGTTTTCGCAGACGATCGTAACTCTTCTTTACGTTGATGATACTGTACCGCAGCGATTGGTTGTCTCCTAGAACCAGATGATCCGAACCTAGGAAGTTTACGATAAAAACTTTTCTCAGGTCACCTGCAATATCCGGGTATTGTATCGTAACAGGTGTGAGGTCTTTCACTTCGGAATACTGATCGAGTTGCCAGTAGAAAACGCTGCCATCAAGACTGGCGGTTGCCAGTTGTTGTCCTTTTCTGTCGAAAGAAATCGACGATACTGCTCCAAAGTGCCCTCTTGTGAGAATAGTTGGTTCACCATTCTTTTTTAAGTCGTATACGACTACTTGCCCATCGTCTGTTCCTGCCACCAGCCATTCTTTACTGTTCAGGTAGGTTAGGCTGAAATAATGAAACTTATCCGAACCAAAGCGTTTAGCCGAATCTGTTTTTTGATTGAGGTCGGCAACCCAGAGTGCTCCAGCGATGTCAGAGAAGAACATTTGTTTTTTCTCATTTATTGTTATTGAGCGCACTCCGGTTCGGGTTTTTATCACATGGTCTTTCTTCTTATTGTCAATGTCATAAATAATAATACGGTTATCGAGACCAGAGGTGACCAGTTTGCGCTCAGACGAAACGAAATGTAGGGCAATCACACTGCCATCGTGCCAGTATTCAGGTTGGAAGTTGAAAGAAGTGTCGCTTAAGAACACCCCGCCGTTTGTAGAACCAACGGCTCCGAATTGGTTAGGAACATCTATTGCTAGACTTCTGATGATCGGAACATCCAACGTGGACTCTTTCAGCACCTTAAGCGTATGTTTTTCATGTTCAAGACTGCACCAAGAGATATGATTGCGTTTGTCTGCAAACATGAATGTCTGCGTACCACCGGAAAGTGCTAAAACAGAGCTTTTTCTGAGTACATTGTCCTCGTACGAAAGTAGTGCTCTTTGGGTCGATTCCAGAATTTCAGGGTCGAATGTAGAACCCTTGCTGACTTCCGTAAAGTTGCTCAGGGCAAATTCAGTCAGTTCGTGGCCGGTGAGGGCAAGCAAAGAACGAAGTTCAGAATCTTGTTCCTCCATTAACGATTTGTTTGCCAGTTCCTTCCCATTGAACAAATAGAGATGAAATTTGGCTCTTCGGTTAGCTTCCTGCTCTTTTTTTCGTGCTTCTTCAGCTTCAGCAAGTGCTTCTTTTGCTTTTTTCTCACTTTCTTCGGCTCTTTGCTGGGCTTTTTCTGCAGCTCGTTGTGCTTCTACGGCTTTGTTTCTGGCGATATCGGCAGCTTTCCTTTCTTTTTCAGCCTTTTTTCTAGCGATGTCTGCTAATTCTTTTTCTCTATCTGCACGCTTTTTCTCTTCTAATGCTTTTTCTTTCTCTTTTTCAGCTATTTCTGCGTTTCTGGCTGCTTCTTCTGCATTCTCTTTTGCAATGCGGGCTTGCTCTTGGGCTTCGATACTGCTAAGATAGGCGCGGTAACTTGCGTACATTGCACCGAACATTCCCAAGAGACTGAATATCAGTAAAATTCTAAGAATAAAAACACCGCGTTTCTTGCGTTTCTCTTCTGCAAAAATTGCTGCTCGGCTAGATTCAAGAAATTCGCCTTGTTGTGCTGTTGGTTGAGGGTTTTTCTTTTCAGAAATTGCAGATTCGTACCAGACTTCTGCAACCGAAAAGGCACTACCACGAAGCAAAAGGTCGGTAGTTTTCTCGCGGGTGAGCCATTCCAGTGCCAAGTTCTGCCATTTGGTATGGCTTTGTACGTGTTCCCGGTCGGTGTCGAGCGTGCGGATCAGTTCGCTGAATGCAACTTTAAAATCGGTATTTACTGGCTGAAAATCGATCCATTGTACAGAAGCAAGGGCAGGAGGTAGGGTACTTGGATCAACTGGGCGGTGCAGAACGGTAATAATGCGTTTGCCTTGTTTTTGAGCGTATTCAACTTCGTCGTTGCAATAAGGCGATTCTATCGATGCTGGGGATATAAGGAAAAGAAAGTTATCGGAATTATCAATGCCTTTGTAAATTTCTGCGGCAAAGTCGCTGCCTGCTGCAATGCTCTCTTGGTCGAACCAAGTGGTTTTACCGTTCAATTGAAGTTGTTCGTTTACTAAGCGGGCAAAATCTCCATCTTTACGCGAATAGCTAACAAATACTTCAGTGGTAAGGTCGGCCGTTTGTTGTGCACTTTCTTCGATAAAAACCTCATGTATCTCCAAGGGCGGATTGTCTTTCCGCTGTTTGCCCATTTTAAGCCAGGTTTCGGCCTGTTCTAAGTTGTAGCCACGCAAAAGGATACTTTTGTTTTTGTGCTGGCGCTCCCACTTAAGAGCTTGTGTTAGGAATACTTTGGCTTTGTTGTAATAATCCTGATCTTCTTGTAGTATGGTTAATAACCGACTGAAATCTTCATGTAAATCTTCTTCGTTCTGATTGTCCGTTAGGTCGACATATTGAATTACAGATAACTCTTTTGGTATTTCTTTCGAAGGTGTGGGCAGTACCAGAATAGGAACTATGCGCTTGTGATATTTTATTGCCAGCTCAAGCTCCCAAAGGCAAAAATCAGATTTAATGGAGGCTGGGGATATCAGAAAAACAAGGTTGTCTGCCCGTTCAATGCCTTCGCGGATGGCATCTTCGAATTTCACCCCGGTTTTTATGTCGTGAGTATCCGTCCAAGAAGTTAGGTTTTCTAGGGCAAGGCGCTGGCGCAACTGATCTCTAAAATCGGTATTATCTCTATCGTAACTGATGAAGATGTCGGTTTGGAGATTATTTGCATTCTTTTTCGATTCGGTAATGAATTCGGCCTGTAGTTCCGAAGGGATAGTTGGAGGTTGTTTCCCTTTGAACCTTGTTAACAGCCATTTCTCGGCCTCTTGTCTTTCGGAGCCTACCAATAGGTGCGAGCCTACTTTGTTGTCGCGCAACCAGTCCGACGCCTTCACAAGTATTTCGGTGTGTTGGCGCATGTACGCCTTTTCATCTTCTAGAAGACTTGTAAGTCCTTCGAGCGATTTGTCGTAGTCGTCTTCTCCCTCCCGAAAATAAATCCAGTTAAGTTTGGCGATGGTTTCATCCATCATATCCCATTCATCTTTAGGCTCTACATGTAGAATGGGGATGATGCGTTTTTTTAGTTTTTTGGCAAGAACAATCTCTTTCAGGCAATATTCGGAACGAACTGAGTGCGGTGAAATGATAAAGCAGAAGTTGTGGGCTTTTTCTATACCATCGTCAATTTGGTTTTGAAAGTCGACACCTAGCGGAATGTCGTTCTGATCGAACCAAACACCGTAGCCACGTTCAGTAAGGTCGCTATATAGTTTGGTCGCAAAATCTTTACTGTGTTTACGCCCGTAGGAAATAAACAAGTCGTTAAATACACTCATTCTGTTCTCTTTGATCCTTTAATGTATGGCAAACAAAAGGTGTCTTGGCACAAGCAGGTGGTATTATTTATTAGGAAAAGCATTGTGCTAATATTCAGCAGAGTGATAAACCTAAACGTGTTCTTTATATTGGTGTACCTACTTATTATCTCACTAAGATATCTCATTTTTTTTAGCAACGAAAGTGTTGGTAGTAGAGAAAGTAACTTTCTTTTTTCTTTTGTTTTCAGTTTTGTACGTCGATGTTTCTCTTGAAATTCCATAAACAAAGGAGCATAAGTAAGGTCGTTCAGGACGATGAGTGGGAGCTGCAATAGTAAAGAAGCATTTTTAGGTTTATAGTTGCTTTGGAAGTTGATACAAAGCACTCTTTGATGAATAAACCAGCAACCTCAAGGGAGATATCTTCTTATGAAGTTCGGAAATGATAAAACGATCGGAGAGGTGACTAGCTTTGTTCATGATTCGATTGTGTATTAAAAGAGCTTTAATTCGGCATTGCTTAATTGGAGCACAAAAGTAATCAGTTCAGGACGAAATGCAAGCCTATGATTTCTTTTTCTGCACAAGCTATTTTGATAAAATTATGGGATAAGTTGGAGTTGTAATTATAGCTTTGCTTTAAAAAATTGTCGTACTCTTGATATACAATATTTTACTTTTCAATCTTTAAAGTTTTGGGACATAAATTATTGACTTAATACGGCTTTCTTGTTGTTGGTGATTAATCAATAATATAATAAAAGTTACTGTAAACCATAGTGTTATAAATGAATGAACATTTTTACAAGTTGAAGGAGGGTAATAAGTTCCAATAAATGTCCTATGATTTAAAATTCAGGTTCAATATTTATTTCTCCTAAAATTAACATCAGCTTAGTGATATTTTTAAAATGAATTTTATAATTTAACTGATAGACAGTTAGTTTTGTTATATTAACTAATTTATCTAGCACATATCGATATATTTATGTTGATATTATTCTAATATAATTGATTTAATAAAAATTATTCCGTATAATGCTCTGCTAATCATGAGCCTATCAACAACAGTGTCGATTTTTTGGTTTAAAATCTGCAATTGCGATAATAAAGATTAGGGGGAGTCCGTTTTTAAATCGTTCTTTAGCTAGGTATACTTAGTTAAGTTTTATTGATTCGACATTTATGAATGACAAATAAATAGTTTTATTTGTTTAATTTAGTTGTTTAGGTTCCTTTTTGAAAGTAATTTATTTTTCTTGGAGTATTTTTACCATGTGCAATTATGATTGTTATTACTCAATTGCGAACATCGTTACTTGTTATATTTCAACCTAACTTAACTTTTGAAAAAAATGAACCAATCACATTTTTTTAAACCAATAAGCATTCTCCTGTGTTTTTCTTTTTGGGTGGGCTGCGAGAAAGAGGCAGAAACAAAAGAAAAATCGCAGAAGTTTGAAAAAAAAGATGCTTTACCGTTGGATAATACAAGAGCGGAAAGTGTATCTTTTTATGGCAGCGCTAAGGACGCAAGGATTACTTATCGTGGTCAGGAATTCTGGGTTATTGAAACCGAAAAGTATTATATTCTGGAGGGAGATATTCTTTTGAACAAAGAAGAAATAAAGGACGCAAATTTAAAGAAGACAGCATTGGTGAACAAACGGGCGTGGCCAAACAATACGGTTTATTATTCAATAAGCCGCTCTCTGGAAAAAAAACAACTTGTACAAGAGGCAATTTCACATATTGAAAGTAAAACAGACATAAAATTTGTTGAAAGAACTACTCAGGAGAGTTACATTCAAATTGTACCCAGCTCTTTGGGTGTTTATTCTACATCCGTTGGGTGGAGTGGTGGTTATCAAGAGATCGGTTTGGCCGATTGGGCTACTGTTGGGAACATAATTCACGAATTTGGGCACGCTTTGGGGCTCTTTCATGAACACACCCGAGCGGATAGGGATGATCATATTATTGTAAATACCGATAATGTTGATCCAACTTGGAGAAGTCAGTTTTATAGATATACCGATCGTTATAACGGTTACGATTATGGGCAGTTTGATTTTGGTTCTATCATGCTTTGCCCTAGCAGTAACATGTACAATGGAGGATGGTCCATGACAACCCTGAACGGTAAGCCGTTCGGTGTTCAGCGGGAGACCCTTTCCGAAATGGATATTGCGGCATTAAATGCGCTGAAGTAAGGCGCCCCTAACCTCAGAACCTACCTAAAACCTACTTTACGACCATGCCAGTGAGACTCAGAGGAGCCTTACTGGTTTTTTTTTATTTGCAGCAATCATCTTTTCAGGGGGCATGAAAAAACGAACTTGGATCAAGCCGTAGGGTCAAGCCTTTCATGTTTAAACTCGCTTATGTTCCTAAGTTCACTATCGAACTGAATTCCGATCAGGTATATTGGTTTAGATTGATGTAAATATTTCTCGTAATAGCGCTTAGTTTTAATCTGGTGCAGGGCGTCTTCTGAAGGCATATCCACTTTAAATTCAAGAATGAAAATAGAATCATGTCCTACCATTGTCATGTCGATACGACCATGGTTTGTGGTGTCTTCTGCGATTACACTATAGCTTAAACTGGAAAGGAAAGTAAAAACAATAGAGGCATAATAACCTTCGTAATTTGCCATTGGGTTATTGGTGTAATTGTGGTGTGATATTGCCGAAAAAACAGAAGTTAGGGCCTGCTTTAGTTTCTCCATATCCGTCTCTACCAGTGCAATTTTTGCAGTGTATGCAAGTGTGGAAGTCTGATGTTGGATGTTACTGAGGTAGTTGAAGAACAAATGGTTCATTGATCGTTGAACTTCGAGGTTCGGTACTTTCATTTTGTAGAAAACATCGCTTTCATCGCCTAGTTTTTTATCAAAGGTAAGGTAGCCTGTTTGCCAAAGAAGTGCCGTGAGGTCTATGTGTTCTATGTCAAATGCATCTAGAGTTTCTTTGGTAACAAGCTTGGTCTCAAAATCAGGAACGAACTGGGGTTGTTCTTTTAGTTTCTGAATCAGAAATGAAGGATTGCCTGTTTCCCACCAATAGTTATTGAAACGTTTATTTTTTGCAAAAAACAACAAGATATCAAAGGGATTATATACAGGTTCGCCTAAGTAGTTATAACCATTGTACCACCGCTTCAGTTCTTCAATATTTGTTTCTTCTATATGTTCCGAAAAAGACTCTTCCAGTTCTTTTTGTGTATAACCTGTTATTGTACTGTAACGTTCGTCCAGTGTAATATCATCAAGGTTGTTCAGTCCGCTAAATAGATTCAGTTTTGAAAACTTACTAACACCAGTAAGAAGAACAAAACGAAGGTACGGATCACTGGCTTTGATGGCTGAGTAAAAACTATGCAGCGTTTTTTGGGCAGCGATGGCTACTGTTTTATCGTCTTTATGAATATTATCCAGTATAGGTTTGTCATATTCATCAATAAGCACAACAACGTTTTGGCTGTATTTTTTGTGTGTATGATGAATAACCCGTTCCAAAAAGAATCCAAGGTCGGAATGTTCACAAAGAGCAGTATCTATACCTAGCTGTTCACAGTTTTGTTTCAGAATAGTTCTGATTACTTCAGGCAGTTTTTCTTCTGTAGAGAAGTTTCCATAACCAAGGTTAATTTTGATAACAGGGTATTTTTCATCCCAGTTCCATTTATCATAAATATAAAGTCCCTCAAAAAGCCCCTTACTACCTTTAAACAATTCAGAAAGAGTATCAAGAAAAAGCGATTTGCCAAACCTTCGTGGCCGTGAAAGAAAATAATAACCTGTCTTTCTGGTTAGCTTATAGGCCATCTCCGTTTTGTCGATATAGACAAAGTTTTCTTTCGGGTCGCGGATTTTTGCGAAGGTCTGTATGCCAATAGGTAGCTCCTTGCGTTCTTGCATGATTCTGAATTTGTAACAAATATACTTATACTAGAGTGAAATTGGCTTTCGGTTTTGAAATTTTGTAACGATCTGGTTATCCGAAACAATCCAATGACTAATAAACTAATTTGCCTTAGTATAAATGCAAGAGATACAGCAATTATGACAATGTTAGTCGAAAATCATTTGGAAAACTGAAAGGAATAACTTTTCTTTGTCGGTATACCAAAAAAGACGAATGATAACACAACTTACAAATATGGCCTGGTGGTGGCGCAGCTACAGACTTCAACCCTGTGGAGCGTAATCCTATTGCCTTAAGTAAGCAATATAATACAAAAAAGCCTGACGCCTCTGCGCCGGGCTTTTTTTGTTTTCGGTGTTGGGAAGGTGAGTGAAGGTTTTGATCCAGAAGAGATATTCAACGTATAAGAAACTCGTTTTCAACTATGGAAAAAATACAGATTCACAAAGTCATTCGAAAAAAGCTGGCAGATACCGTAACCCCAGTCAGTATTTACCTAAATGTAAGGAAACAGTTCCCAAAATCGCTCTTGCTCGAAAGTAGGGATTACCACGGACAGAAGGGAAGCTTCTCGTTTATCTGTTTTCATCCGATAGCCGATTTTATTGTTCAGGACGGTGTTATTAGGGAAACTTTGCCTGGGAAGTCACCTAATGTAAGCCATGTAAGTTCGGACAATCGGGCGACTGACCGTCTAGCTGGATTCTTAGACAGATTCGAGGTGATGTCGAAAACTTCTTTTGATCGGGTAGATGGAGTTTTCGGTTACACAGCCTATAACGCTGAGCGATATTTCGAAAAAATTGCTGTTGGCGAGAAGAAAAATCCAACACACAAAGTTCCAGAACTAGAATACCATTTCTACAAGTATATTATTGCGATAGACCATTTTACGAACGAACTTTTCCTTCAAGAAAACCTATTCTCTAACGAACAGAGCAAAGCTGACGATATAGAGCAGTTGCTCAACAATATGAACTTCGAGTTGGATGGTTTTGGCTTGATGGGGCAGGAGACTTCCAATCTCACAGATTCGCAGTTCATAGAAATGGTGAAGCGAGGAAAGCACCATTGTCGTATTGGAGACGTTTTCCAGATTGTACTTTCGCGCCAGTTTAAACAGAATTTTGTTGGAGACGATTTCAATGTATATCGTGCTCTTCGCCACATTAATCCATCGCCTTATTTATTTTACTTCGATTTTGGCGATTTCCGGATTTTTGGCTCTTCGCCCGAAGCGCAATTGCAGGTGGAGTCGGGGAAAGCAATCATCAACCCAATTGCAGGAACATTCCGTAGGACTGGCGATGACGAGGCCGATAAAAAACTAGCTGAGCAACTAGCATCCGATCCAAAAGAAAATGCAGAACATGTGATGCTGGTCGACCTGGCACGTAACGACCTTAGCCGAAATTGTGATCAAGTAGAAGTGGAAACCTACAAAGAGATTCAATATTTTAGTCACGTTCTCCATATGGTGTCGCAAGTAGCTGGGCAGTTTGTAGAAGAGGCGAATCCAATTCAGGTTTATGCTGATACTTTTCCAGCAGGAACACTCAGCGGCGCACCGAAATATAGAGCAATGGAATTGATTGAGGAGATCGAGAATCAAGACCGTGGTTTTTACGGAGGAGCGATCGGTTTCTTAGGTTTTAACCGCGATCTGAACCATGCTATCACTATACGTTCTTTCATGAGCAAAGGCCGAACTCTGTTTTATCAGGCTGGAGCTGGAGTAGTGGACAAATCTGTAGAAGAGAGTGAGCTCGAAGAAGTAAATAATAAATTGGCAGCCCTTAAAAAGGCTCTAGATATAGCAATTCGTTTTTAATGTAGTATTGTAAGAAAAGACTGTCATGAAGATATTAGTATTAGATAATTACGATTCTTTCACATACAATCTGGTTCACTACATTGAAGAACTGGTTGATGAAAAAGTAGATGTATTCCGCAACGATGAAATCACGCTAAAGGAAGTTGGAAGGTACGATAAAATAATGCTTTCGCCAGGGCCAGGCTTGCCGAAAGATGCAGGTATTCTTGAACCATTGATTAAGAAATATGCACCTACGAAAAGCATTTTTGGAGTGTGTTTAGGAATGCAGGCAATTGGGGAAGTTTTTGGTGCTACACTGAATAACTTAGACGAAGTATATCATGGGGTAGCTACAGAGGTAGATGTTGTAGATAAGGGTGATGTTACATTTACAGGACTTAAACCAAAACTAGAAGTTGGTAGATACCATTCGTGGGTAGTAGATCGTGAGTCTGTTCCTGAAAGTTTGCAAGTTAGTAGCGAAGATCATAATGGAGAGATAATGGCTCTTTATCATAAAGAGTATGATGTGAGGGGAGTTCAGTTCCACCCGGAATCAATCCTTACTCCCGAAGGTAAGCAGATGTTGAAAAACTGGTTGGATATACCAGTGAAAGAGAATAACCAAGACGAATCTGAAGCTGAGACAAAGAAGAAAAAGCTTAAGAATACGCTAAATTACTTACACGAAGGTTATGCGTTGAATTATGGAGAGGCTCGTGAGCGCTTGACAGAAATATC
Source organism: Bacteroidales bacterium (assembly GCA_965230435.1). Taxonomy (GTDB): domain Bacteria; phylum Bacteroidota; class Bacteroidia; order Bacteroidales; family JBDKHP01; genus JBDKHP01. Next base: position 301,863 of record CBDDLB010000004.1, on the reverse strand, counting down.
GCACGGTGAATATACCGAAGAGGAAGTTACAGAATTCATTACTGCATACATTATGCGCGAAATTACGGCTACTGAGCTGACAGGTTTCCGTGATGCACTCTTCCATCTTGCCATAAAGCCAGACTTCTCTGACATTCAGAAAATAGACCTGTGTGGAACTGGTGGAGACGGAAAATCAACTTTCAACATTTCAACACTAACATCTTTTGTAGTTGCGGGTGCTGGGTACAAAGTTGTGAAACATGGTAACTATGGTGTGTCGTCGAAGAGTGGTTCATCTAATGTTTTGGAATATTATGGCGCAAAGTTTACGAACGACGAAAGTGTTTTGCGTGAGCAAGTAGAGAAAAGTAATTTTACGTATCTACATGCTCCATTATTTCACCCTGCAATGAAGCACGTAGCTCCAATTCGTAAGAAACTTGGTGTGAAGACATTCTTCAATATGCTTGGGCCTTTGCTCAACCCAACTTCGCCAGAATTTCAGTTCACAGGAGTTTACAGTCCGGCAGTTGCCAAACTTTACCATGATCATTTTGAAGGAACAAAAGCGAAATACTTGATTGTGCATTCCGAAGATGGCTACGACGAGGTATCGTTAACCGCCAATGTACTTAGCTATTCGAATGTTATTAAGGATAAAATTACTCCATCGCTATTCGGAACTAAACCCCTTAAACCTGAAGCTTTAGTAGGAGGGACAAGCATTGAGGAAGCAGCTGCGATTTTTAAAAACATTCTAAAAAACAAAGCAACTGAAGCTCAGAAAACCGTAGTGGTTGCTAATGCCGCGTTAGCGATAAAATGCTTTGAACCAGAAAAGACTATTGAGGAGTGCATGCAGATTGCGACGGAATCGATAGAGTCTGGTAAGGCAAATAAATGTTTTAAAAATTTTATTGCAGTTAGCTAAAACTGCAACATGTAGCGCAGGCTTTTAGCCTGTAGCTTCTTCTAGAAACATCAGAAAAGTAAAGCAATGACAATACTAGACGAAATCATAGCCACAAAGCACAAAGAGGTAGCAGAAAAAAAAGAACTGGTAGGCATCCGTTCTTTCATGCAAGAGGAATTGTTTAATAGAGATACACTTTCGCTAAAAGCCTCATTAACAGAAGAAGGATCAAGCGGTATTATCTCGGAATTCAAACGCAAATCGCCATCCAAAGGCGATATTCATGCTGATGCAAGTGTATACCACATAACACGCGCTTATGCAGATGCTGGTGCAGCAGGTTGTTCCGTTTTAACAGACACTCCATATTTCGGAGGTACAATAAAAGACCTTTTCGAAGCTAAAAGCTTTTGTCCGTTGCCTATTTTGCGCAAAGACTTTATGGTAGACCGCTACCAGCTATTCGAAGCAAAAGCATACGGAGCGGATGTAATCCTGTTGATTGCAGCAGCTCTCACAAAGCAACAAGTGAAAGATCTTGCGGCAGAAGCAAAAACTCTAGAGTTGGAAATCCTTTTTGAAATCCACACAGAAGAAGAGCTTGACAAACTTTGTCCAGAAATCGACATGGTAGGTGTAAACAACCGTAACCTAAAAGATTTCACAGTCGATGTTCAGCGTTCTATCGACCTTGTAGAAAAAATACCAAACGAATTTGTGAAAGTTTCAGAAAGCGGAATCAGTTCTGTAGATACTGTGAAAGCTTTAAAAGAAATCGGTTATCAAGGTTTTTTGATGGGCGAAAACTTTATGAAAACTGAAGATCCGGGTTTGGCAGCTAAGGACTTTATTTCTCAACTTAAGAGCTAACAAGTTTAATAATAGATTAATTGAATAACAGAATAATTGAATGAATGGACGTGAAGTGATTTTTTCATTTTCACTAAACTCATTCAATTATTCTTTTAAGGATAATAAAATTAATAATTGACTATGCACTGGTTTTCAGGCGTCAGCTAATTAATAACTCATAATTAATAATTTATGATTCCCTTAATCGCTTATTCAGTTATTGCCCAAAAGGAGACAAAAATGCCAAATCAGCTAAAGATAAAAGTATGTGGAATGCGCGACCAGCAGAATGTTTTAGATGTTGCGCAAACAGGGATCGATTTCATGGGTTTTATTTTCTATAAAAAATCCAAGCGATATGTAGGTAAGCATTTCGATCCTGAAATTCCAAAATCCATCCAAGATCCGATAAAGACAGTTGGTGTTTTTGTAAACGAAGATTCCGATAGTCTTCTAAGCATTATGCAGCACTATAAGTTCGACTTCGCACAATTGCATGGTGACGAATCTGTTGAATACTGCAAGCAACTGCAAACTGAAGGCATCAAAATCATTAAAGCATTTGGCATAAATCAAGAATTTGACTTTGAACAGCTACAGGCCTACGAAAGTCATGTCGATTTCTTTCTGTTCGATACTCAAAGCGTGAATTATGGTGGTACTGGACAAAAATTCAATTGGGAGACTCTTAATCAATACAATCTTAGCAAGCCGTTTCTCTTAAGCGGAGGAATTGGTGCTGATGATGCAGGCAGCGTTCTTGAATTTGAGCATCCACGTTTGTTCGGTATCGACCTGAACAGTAAATTTGAGCGGGCGCCTGCTGATAAGGATGTTGAGATGCTTGGTAATTTTAATCAAGCTGTACAAAGAAATTGTTAAATGAGCGGATTAACTCAATGACCTTTTGAAAATAGACATCTATTAAAAGCGTGATTAACATGGATTATACAAATCTTGAAATCGATTTTATAGAAAGAACAGTTAAAATTATTGAGCAATATCGGGAATACTTAAAGCAGAAATCAGAGGAAGAACATTTTGATGTGACAATGTATATCAATTCATTGGTAGGTATGATAATTCTTCCGAAAGAGAAAGGTTTTGGAAAACTATTTGCCGGATGATGAAATTGAGGCCTGGGAATTAGAAAGGAGTAACATTCCATATAGTAACATTAAAACAATAAAAGAACTTGCAATTCAATTAAGACATTGTGTGGCTCATTTTGATATTAAATTTGAACCTAATGATGAACAGCAAATAGATAAATTGATTTTTAGCGATAATAAATATGGAAAAGGAGTGATTGCAGAATTCGGCATTGATGATTTCAAAAAATTTGTCGAGTCATTGGCGAACACACTTGTGAAAAATGCGAAACAAAGATTAGAACAAAAGTGCTGATAAATTAGGAAAACATTATTTCCAATAGCCTTATTTCCAGAAACTAAAATGTCGGGAGCAATGAGTAAAATAAAAATAAAAAACTTCGGTCCAATAAAAGAAGGATTACAGGGTAATGATGGTTGGATTGATATTGAAAAAGTTACTGTATTTATAGGAAATCAAGGGAGTGGAAAAAGCACCGTTGCTAAGTTATTTTCTGTTTTGTCTTGGCTTGAGAAATCAATTAACAGGGGAGATACGAATAAAAACAAGATTTCAGTCGCTAAATTTATCGAGTTTACCAGATATCAGAATATTCATAATTACTTTAAGAACGATACTTTTATTGATTATATAGGTGAGAAGTATCGGATTACATATGATGCCAAGGAACAGTTTCCAGAGATTAAAGAGACACAACAGACAGGCTATACTGTTCCAAAAATTATGTACATCCCATCCGAAAGGAATTTTCTGAGTACAATTGGCGATGCCTACAATGTAAAAGGACTACCGGATAATTTATTCACATTTGCTGAAGAGTTGAAAAAAGCTCAGAAAGCTTTAAAAGGGAAAAAAGTTGATTTGCAACTTGGGGCATATCAATACGAATACGATGAGGATGAAGACAAATCGTTTGTGATAGGAAAAGACTATAAAATCAACCTTCTTGAAGCTTCAAGTGGATTGCAATCTTTTACTCCACTCTTTTTAGTATCCAGAGAATTATCATCTTCAATTTCTGAAAAGGAAGAAATCCTTAGGAAGAATATGAGTGTAACTCAATCCATCCGAATGGATAATGAGATTGCAGAATTAGTGTTGGATAGAGAAATTGTAGAACCTCTGAAATCGATAAAAATTGAAGAAATCAGAGCGAAGTACTATAATAAATGCTTTATCAACATAGTCGAAGAACCAGAGCAAAATCTTTTTCCAAACTCACAGTGGGAAATGTTTAAAAGCTTATTGAGCTTTAATAATAAGGCTGATAACAAATTATTAGTTACAACACATAGCCCATATATAGTAAATTATCTTTCAGTAATTATTAAAGCTGGTCAGCTAAGGTCGAAAGCAAAAACTGATGATTTGGTTAGAAAGATAGACGAAATAGTCCCTTCCTCTTCTCTTGTCCCTTCTAATAAGATCAAAGTATACGAATTTAATGAGAAATTGGGCGAGATAAATCTTTTAGATGATTATAAAGGATTACCATCGGACGAGAATTCTCTTAACCTTGGTCTTGAGGAAAGTAATGTTTTGTTTGCTAATTTGTTAGATATCGAGGACTTATGCCAATAGATTTTTTTACATCTGGTTGTAAATCTACGACCTCAAAAGACAATTTTGGGTTATGTGATGATCCTCCTCCAGCTAATGATCCAGCATATATCGATGAAGTTTCTCCTGAGAAATGGATTGCTGAAGTGGAAAACAAGGATGAAGTATCTATAGATTTTCATGCCATTGATAATTGCGTAGAAGTATTAAGGCCAAACGGAGAAAAGGAAAATCGTTGCGACTGTATATTGCACTATGGTGATTCATTGATATTTGTAGAGCTAAAAGATAGAGCAAGTACTAGGTGGCTGGCGAAAGGAAGCAAACAAATATCTGCAATGTTGAATAGGTTTAAGGAAAACCATGATATGAGTAGCTTTGATAAGGTTGAGGCATATGTCTGTAATAAACAAAAACCTTTAGCTAGGACAGGAAACAATGTAGCTGCTCAGCGTTTTAAAGATGAAACGGGATTAACATTACGGACTGATAGAAAGATAAAAATCGAATAAAAAGATGTCAGTTTAATACTCAACTCAAATTTTGGTAGTGTTCTACATGTAATGCTATTTAGTCTGAAATTCGTTTTATCAAGAACCACACCTCCAAGGTTTTCAAAACCTTGGAGGTGTAAGTATCGACAAGAACAAACGAAACTAGCATTATCCAAATTTTAAACGCATCAAATTCGATGCGTTTAAAAATGAGGTTGGCTCAAACAGTTTTTTTCTTACGCCCAAACGTTGGGTAGAAGCAACAGATGCAATTGAAATGACATCAAAATCGGGTAGGTATGGAGGAACTGTCCATAAAGGTGTTTTTTTTTTAGAATTTCTTCTGCGTTGAAAAATAGGATATAATAAAGTAACACAGTGTGCTTAAAATTAAATAAAACCATGGCAAATCAATTTTCACCCAACGAAAAAGGCTTTTACGGCCAATTCGGAGGAGCATATATACCCGAACTTTTACATGCCAATGTAGAAGAGCTAAGGGAAAAGTACCTTGACATCATTAGTCAGGAAGATTTTAAGAAGGAGTACAAGGAGCTGCTAGAAGATTATGCAGGACGTCCAAGTCCATTGTATTTTGCACCACGCCTTTCAGAGAAGTACAAAGCAAATATCTATTTGAAGCGCGAAGACCTGAACCACACAGGCTCACACAAGCTAAACAATACAATTGGGCAGATCATTTTGGCCAAACGCTTAGGCAAACAGCGAATTATTGCAGAAACAGGAGCGGGACAGCACGGAGTAGCAACAGCAACAGTTACAGCCATGATGGGTTTACAGTGCATTGTGTACATGGGCGAAACCGACATGAAACGCCAAGCACCGAACGTAGCTCGCATGCGCATGTTGGGAGCAGAAGTACGTGCAGCGAAAAGTGGAAACAAAACGCTGAAAGACGCCACAAACGAAGCCATCCGCGACTGGATCAACAATCCAGAAGATACATATTACCTGATTGGTTCTGTAGTAGGCCCCCATCCATACCCAGATATGGTTGCCCGTTTCCAATCCATCATTAGCGAAGAGATTAAGAGACAACTGAAGGAGAAGGTAGGAAAAGAAAATCCAGATTACGTTGTAGCTTGTGTAGGCGGAGGGAGCAATGCAGCAGGATCATTCTACCATTTCATAGAGGAGAAAGACGTAAAGCTGGTAGCATCAGAAGCTGCAGGATTAGGTGTTGACAGTGGTGAAACTGCGGCAACAACAGCAATCGGTTCTGTAGGAATTATTCACGGGAGCAAAACCCTATTGATGCAAACGGAAGATGGGCAGATTGTTGAGCCATATTCAATTTCGGCTGGTCTGGATTACCCGGGAGTAGGTCCATTGCACGCACATCTTTTCGATACAGGGCGTGGAACATTCTATAGCGTAACCGATCAACAGGCGCTTGATGCAGCTTTGGAATTAACACGTTTAGAGGGAATTATCCCAGCACTCGAATCGGCACATGCTTTGGCATGTCTGCCGCTTATGGAACTTAAATCAGACGATCTGGTTGTGCTAACAGTTTCAGGACGTGGAGATAAGGATATGGAAACTTACATTTCCCACTTTGGATAAGTTCATAGGAAAGAGTGCTTTACTGAATAACAGGTAGTGCACGCTTTCCAATTGAAGAATTGTATCGCATTAAACATCAAACGCGAGGTTGGCTGGAACGGATAATCAAGAGTTATAAATCAACAACATAACCAACAGGAAAACTATCTTCGCTTTTTTCTAGAAAAACCAACCTGTTTCCGTACATATCCATTCTTATAGGTTTAATTCTTTCTAAGAAATTACTGTAGTAAGTTTCTTGACCTTTTTTGTCTCCAGGCTTTAAGTCGATCAGGATTTTTTCAGAAACTGGTTTTACCAGATGTGGCTCTACTTCTCCGTTATATACCTTCATTAAGTCAGCAGGATCATATACCCATGCAACAAGCTGTTTGCCTGTCGAGTGGTAGCCTTTGTAGCCACCGTAAGGGTCTGGAGGGGTATTATCGTCTGGATTGCCATACCAAGTATCTCCATATCCTCTGGTAAAGAGTACCAGAACACCACGTTTGGTTTCAGTTTCAATCCATACGATAGAATAAATATGGTTAGAAATCCACCAATCACCTGCGCTTTTTTCTTCCGAATCGTGTACAACCAAGGGTACGACATTCATTTCTTCACCCGTTGGTTTTGTGTCGTCAAATTTCACGGCAAAAAGATTGGGACCCCAGCGTCCTAAAGCAGCACCAGAAATTCCTTCTTGGCCAGCAAGAAAAGTAACTCCATCGGCTTTTAGGTTCTCAGGAGCTTGGCATAGGTAGCCGCCAATCCGCATATTATTGGCTAGTTTGTGATCTGCATTCCACATTCCTTTGGTAGTCCCGTCCTCAAATGAAGCTCCTTTTTGTAGATAACCAAAGCTGTCATGATCAGTTCCGCTAGCATTATACCATACATACTTTGTGAAGTATATCCGATCATCAATTCTTAATAAATCGCCAAGTCTGTAATATTCATCGTCTGTCATTCCTGTAGACATTAAGCCGCCTGTTGGATCAAACCATTTGCCTTCAGCAGTTGCTTCAGCACCATTCAGCATGGTTGGTAGAACAACTTTTCTTGCCTCACGGGAATAATCATGACCTTCAACAATTAAAGTGTTCTTATCAAGCATACAAAAAGCTCCCGAAGAATAATAGAAGTTCTGATTCTGCACACCTTCTCCACCATAGGGCAATTTGAATTTTCCTGAATAACTGGCTTCAATATCGTCCCATGTCAAAATACTGAATTTACTGTCTTCGCCATTTCCATCAGAATCTTTTTCGCATGATGAAAATATCAAAGCGAAAATAAAATTGATTAAAAATACTCTTTTCATGATAATTGATCATTAAAAGTTTAGATTGAAAACCTCTCTATCCCTTAAGTTTGAAAAAAAATTGATGATGTTTTAGCCGTCATTTAATTTGGCTGTATGTTAATTTTTAGACATAAGCCGCCTTATGATTTATAATTCCCTTAAATCTGTTGCAACATAGAAGCAGAGTAGGTTATAAGCTATGAATATTTGAACATCAAAGAATTATGCGGCAAAAAAGTAAATTTTCTATAAAGTAGAGTTGCCCTGAAATAAGTTTTAAGGTCAAAACAAGAATCTTCATTAAAGAAGCAATGTTATTAACCTTGCATTTTATAGACTTTGATATAGTAGAAGAGTGTTTAATGGTATTAATTATCAATGTTTTACCTGATGTAGGCGTTGTGTAATATAAATCGGTTAAACTAGATACAGGCGGACTGATACTTAAATAACGGGGTAAAGAATGCGACTTTAAAAAGGAATGAATATCTATTGGTGAAATCTATGATGCGGATTGTACTGTATGGCCTTTTGATAAAGGGAGGTTATGCTATTGCTTTACTTCATAGAAGGAACATATTCTCTTTACTTAATTATAAAGAGGGCAGCCTCTTTTGTTCTCTTGTAACAAAAACGCATCAAAATAGTTCTAACAGGGATAATTTTGATGTGTTTGATTTAGTTTCATACTGTTTCAGTCATTATAGCTATAAAGTTTTATTAGTTTCGCACTCGCGTGTTAATTGGTAGAGGGTAGCTTAATAAGTTAAAGGTAGTAGTTGAGGAAACACGGTTTATTAATAAAAAAAGTCAGCCAATGAATAAGCCAAAAGATCGAATTTACATCAAAGATTGGTTGCTTCTAAAGCCATACGAGAAGCAAACCTCAACGGATACGTACTATCTGAAACTTAGTAACAAGGTAAAACAGGCCATTATAACCACTAAGGAATCTTTCATTCTCAACAGATATCTGGATGGGGATGATGTTGCAATGATGTCTTGCCTATTGACCTCATATTTTGAAGATCTAGTTTCAAGAACCAATGTATGGAATTCGTACATAAGAGTTCATAAGAAACTATATGGCAAGCAACTTCCTTTTTACGACTTGGCAGAATATTACGAAGAAGAGATCAACTTGTCTGACGTTTGTTTTCTGATCTGGTACGTTTCAAACACTTTACAGCAAGATAAATTCATAGCTCCCTTTAACGACTTCATTGTTAAAATAGCCGAAAAGGTAATGGCGGTTTTCGAAGAAGCTTGGGATTATGCACCAGAGAACGAACATCTGAAAAAATACTATACTATAGACAAGAAAGAAACAGATTATTATACTACCCGTAGATTTTTAGATGTTATTTTGTTTGGTACTTATTTGTTTTGGCCAGATACTTCTCTGGATTTGTTAGAGACCGAGCATAATATTATCGAGGGCAAAAAAGACGATGGGAATTTAATATCACTTTTAAACGAAAACAGAGATTTCAGGACCCTCAACGTGCGTACCCGATTACTTGGCTTAGCTGGTAAAGAGTGGGCTGCCGAAATTTTAGGAGAAGGCCACCCGCTGAGTAAGGATTATAGAGAGATGTCTCCAAAAATAAGAGGGTATTTTCTTTATAAAGGTCAGGATGAGAAGAGTATTCTTTTGGAGCACATTGCATCTGGAAAAAAATTCAACATAGTAAAAAAATCGTTCGACAACTACAGGACTCTTAAAGAAGTTGATACGATATTATATATTGGTATAGTAAACTGGAAAAGCGAATGGTGGTTCTCGGGTGTCTATACAAGTATGGATTTTGATGCAGATCTTATTTTGGACGAGAAGAACTCACAAGAAAGTAGAAAAGCGGTTGACTTTTTAGATCATCAGGAAAATGATGTAGAAGAAATACTGGAAGATCAAAATAAGGCTTTCTTGGAATTCAACAACGGTTCTCCTTTGGCGTTTATGGAATCTACTCAGGTTGAACCTTTCGTTGATCGTTACATAAAGCATTTCAATGCTTCGTTAAAGGTTTCGGAGCAGGAACACATACAGGCATACAAAAGGGAGCAGGAAGAAGGTTTTTTGGAAACAGAAGAAGAGTCTGTGGATTTTTCGGAAGTTGCAGAAAGTGCTTTGGTATATTTCAATCCAAAAAGCGGGGTTGAAATAGCTTTAGGCGTAAACAGTGCTTTCCCATTGCCAAACAATCCATTCTTCGATGAGGCACAGAGTGGAGATGATATATTAGGTTTGTTTACAGAGGAAGACATATCTTCAGAACTGGCGATGCATTGTGTTAATAATTACGGGGCTCAGTTGCCATTTTTCAAAACTGATGAGGGGAAAATGTATTTAGATTATGCCGATTTTCTACTTCGATTTTGGAAAAGAAACAGTTACCACACTCAGCCTGCAATAACACTTACTGGGGTTAATAATGGCTAAAACAACACCGATTATATCAATGTTGAAATCACATTAATCCACAATCTTAGGTATACACTTCATGAAGAAAGTACTGTTGTTATTAGCTGACGGATTTGAAACATTCGAGGCTGGCGTTTTTATAGATGTTATTGGCTGGAACCTTGTCGATGGCGATCGTTCTACAGAACTGTTTACATGCGGATTGAATAAAGAGATCAAAACTTCGTTTAATCAGAAATCTATCGTCGACTTCTTAATTGATGAAATTGATGTGAATTCCTATGATGCTCTAGCTATTCCTGGGGGATTCGAAGAATATGGGTTTTATAATGATGCTTATAACGAAAAATTCCTTGACTTAATTCGTGCCTTCAAAGCAGAAAACAAACCAATCGCGTCTATTTGTGTTGGGGCTTTACCTGTAGCAAAGAGTGGAGTGCTGAAAGGCAAAAAGGGAACAGTATACAATAGCACTGTCCGCAGAGAAGCATTAAAAGGGTTTGGTGTTGAGGTAATAGACGAACCTATTGTAGAGGACGGCAACATCATCACATCGTGGAATCCTGCAACAGCAGTAAATGTTGCTTTATTATTACTGGAGCGTTTGACAACGAAGGCCAATGCGGATATGATTCGAAAAATGATGGGATTTTAAAACGAAAACCATAGCGTAGATATACGATTTTACTTTACATATCATCCTATAGGTAGCCTGTGGTGAAGACCACAGGTAAATTTAAATATAACTTGTTGGGCTGGCCTTACGAATAAAAGGAACATAACACTAATAATTGGACTTTTGGCTGGGTTAATTGCTAATTGTCAAACTGCTGATTCAATTCTAGTTAGAGGGCAATTGATTTCTAAGGACAAGAATCCGATTTCAGGTGTTTTGATTACTGCGCCAAGTACCGAAATTGAGGAGATGTCTGATGTTTCCCCTATTTTTGCCAGTGATTTCTGAACTCACAAACCGTAGGAAAAGAACTCGCAAACACTAAATTATCGAAAATGGAATCTCTCCCGATATTCGGAGTAATCGAAGGAATTTTCCTGATTGCATTAATCCTATCGAAGAAAAAAAAGAACACCTCAGACTACATTCTCTCCTGTACTTTTTTTCTGCTATCAGCATATCTCTTTTTACTTTTCCTAGAGCTGTACAACAGGAACAACAACTATCCATATCCAGATTTGATTCACATCTCAGTACCCATTATTTTCCTACATGGCCCCTCAATATGGTTCTATATTAGATCGCTAACAGCACAGCAGTTCCAATTCCGACGAACAGATCTTTTTCATCTTCTCCCATTGGTGCTGTATACCTTGTACATCTATTTCGACATCTACAGGCTTCCCGATGAGCAGAAAATACAGATCGATTCCAGTGAATCATTCAAGAAAAGCCTGATTTATCCAATAACAGTCATCAGCATAGCAATCTCAACACAAGGCTATTACATTTGGGGACTGACACTTATTCGAAGATACAACAAACAAGTGCAGGACTACTTTTCAAAAACTGAAGAAATCGACTTACGATGGTTGCGCTTTTTCATCATAGCAACAATGATCTGTTTTGCGGCCATCAGCACCCTTTATGCTATTGATGCATCATTCGGCGTTGTACCTTATCACGTACAAGAACTTTTCGTTTTCATTATAGCATCCGTTTACATCCTTGTTCTTGGTTTTTATGGACATCGGCAGGGCAATATCTTCTCTTCATCCCCAATTGCTTTCAATTTTGAGCCGATAGATCAGCAGCCTGCCGACAAAACCTTAGGCGATAGCGACGACGCTTTTCTAAAACAGCTTACAGATTTCATGTCAGCTAACAAACCTTATTTAGATCCAGAAATAAACATCGCGAAACTGAGCAAAGAGCTAGGCATTACGCCAGAATACCTTTCAAAAGTCATCAACGGAAAGCTGAACCGCAACTTCTTCGACTTCATCAATCAATATCGTGTCGATGAATTTAAAGCTCAATGTCTCCTTCCCGAAAACCAGAAACTCACCATCCTTAGCATTGCATACAGTTGCGGTTTCAACTCAAAAGCAACATTCAACAGGGTATTCAAAAAAACAACAGGAGCAACGCCAAGCGCCTATTTAAAAGAGGTCTCAGATTAATGAGCCTTATTTTTCGCCTGTTTTCAGTAGGTTGAGACCTGCTCACTCTTTGCTGAGACGCCTATCAAGTCCACTTTAAGTTCATTTGTTCCAAAATCTAAACACAAATTATTTGGACAGATGAAACCACTCAAACTTACTTTATTTCTGTTTTGTGTAATCAACTTTGCATTAGCACAGAACGAAACCGATTATTGGGCAGTAGATACAGAAAGCAATTTTGTATCAGCCCACAGCCCGTACACCGATGCCATTTCGATGTGGATCTTGCGTCAAAATTTGACAATCAATGCTTATCAGGCCTTCATCGGCTCAGAGCTGATGTTCAATAATGCCGACCTTGAGAAAACAAACAACACAGTTGAACTCTACCTGCCCATATTCAATAAAGGTGGACTTACTGCGATGTTCGGGACAGGTTTCTCGCGTAACTTTTTCATGTCCCAAGATGATAAACTGAACGAACCCGTAATGGGCTTCAGTCAGTTTTGGATTCCGATTCAGTACAATACAGATCAGTGGAAATTCACTTTTCTGTACGAACGCCTTTTGGCGGGAAAGTCCCAGTCCTTGTTCAATGAAATTGGAAATGCCCAAAGGGTATTCCTAATGGCGTCCCATGCTTTCAACCGCAAATGGTGCCTAACTGTATTTGGAGCTTATTTCGAAGACAACATGGAGAGCGACAAGAATTCGGTTCTCACCCCGGCCTTTCAATTGCGCTACAGTCCTTCACGAAACGTAGTGATGTCCGCTGGAGCACCGCTATTGTTCGGCATCGAATGGTCGGTAAGCCCCAAATGGGACATATACTTTTCGCAGGTAATGCTCGACGAAACAAATGCTTTCGTGACATATAATTTCACCCCCAAAGTAGGTCTATCGTTGCATTATGCAGGAATACAAACAGGCGCGTCCACCTATTTTCCAAGCGAAATGATATCGGCATCTGGCGAGAACTACCGCTACAACAATGCGGTTCAGCTACAGAGCAATATTGCATTGCAGTTGGGGCTAAAAGTATTCGACCACGTTGGCCTTGTTTTTTCAGGCGGTTACAAAATAGGAAGCGAACTGGATCTTTATAACAATACAGATAAACTTACAACTATCGATGGAAAGAGCGATTATTTCGTTGGTTTCAATATTCAATATCTGAAATATTTCTGATGCAATTATATTCTTAATTAGGAGCGCAACGCTAGTTCTCATTCCGAACACCCCTCGCGCCTTCCGCTCCAAGTCCTCGCCCCGTGCACGGTTCTGCATCAGCATAGCGGTGTCTTCCTACCGTCAGCCCCGCCATGCTGTGCATCACACGTGCCCGGGGCTGTGGGCTTTCCGCTACAGTCACGGCTATTTTTACGACTGCATTGCTTTCTAAATCAGCCTAGATTCAGCAAATGAAGAGTCAAAACAGAGTCAACGATTGGTTTTTACAAAGAATGAAAAGCAATAATTGAATGAACTCATGCACAAGCCCATTCAATTATTCGCTTATTCAATGATTCCATTATTGAAAAAAAGCCGCCACAGAAGCTGCAACGGCCACATAATATCAAAAAAACGGAATATCAATAAAGTTAATTAGGGGCGTAGACTATTATTAAAATTATCTCTATAAAATATTAATAGACAGACTCTCACGCGCCAGCCAATTAATAATTAATAATTCTTCCTCCCCCTGCTTTTTGAAGCAAATTTTTCTAAATAAGCACCAAGGCACTAAATAGAGTCTAGTATCGATAGTGCTCAGGCTTATAAGGCCCATCTTTCTCAACACCAATATAAGCAGCTTGCTCTTCAGTAAGTTCAGTAAGTTTAGCACCTACATGCTCTAGGTGAAGGCGTGCAACTTCCTCATCCAATTTCTTAGGAAGACGGTAAACATCTACTTTGTAATCGTTCTCCCACAACTCGATCTGAGCCAAAGTCTGGTTAGTAAACGAGTTACTCATCACGAACGATGGGTGTCCTGTAGCATTACCAAGGTTCACCAAACGGCCTTCAGAAAGAAGAATGATTGAGTGTCCATCAGGGAAAGTGTACTGATCTACCTGAGGCTTAATGTTCACGTGCTTAATGCCAGGATAAGCTTTCAGTTGCGCAACCTGAATTTCGTTGTCGAAGTGACCGATGTTACACACAATAGCCTTGTCCTTCATCTTCTCCATATGCTCAATACGGATGATATCTTTGTTTCCTGTTGTAGTAACGAAAACGTCGCCTTTTTCAACAACCTCTTCTAGAAGTTCAACAGGGAAACCTTCCATTGAAGCCTGTAAAGCACAGATCGGGTCAATTTCAGTAACCTGAACTTTTGCACCGTAAGTTTTCATCGATGTAGCACATCCTTTACCCACGTCGCCATATCCACAAACAACAACAGTTTTTCCAGCGATCATCACATCAGTACCGCGCTTGATACCATCTGCCAACGACTCGCGGCATCCGTAAAGGTTATCGAATTTCGATTTTGTAACCGAATCGTTTACGTTAATTGCAGGGAAAGGAAGCTCTCCTTTTTCCATCAATTGGTACAAACGGTGAACACCAGTTGTAGTTTCTTCCGATACACCTTTAATTTTATCTTGAACACCTTGCCAAAGCGTTGAGTTTTCAGCATAAGTAGTTTTCAACTGTCCCCAGAAAGCAACTTCTTCTTCAACAGTGTATTCTTGATCGTAAAGACTTGGATCTTTCTCTCCTTTTGCCCCGTTAAGGATCATCATAGTAGCATCGCCACCATCGTCAACAATTAGGTCTGGACCTGTTCCATCTGGCCAGATCAAAGCCTGTTGTGTACACCACCAGTATTCCTCAAGAGTTTCGCCTTTCCAAGCAAAAACAGGAACGCCAGTCTGTGCAATAGCAGCAGCAGCCTGATCTTGAGTCGAATATATGTTACAGCTTGCCCAACGAACGTCAGCTCCAAGTGCAACTAGAGTTTCAATAAGAACTGCGGTTTGAATTGTCATGTGCAGCGAACCCATCACTTTAGCACCTTTCAAAGGCTTCGTGTCAGCATATTTTTTGCGTATAGCCATTAAGCCAGGCATTTCTGCTTCAGCTAGTTCTATCTCTTTTCTTCCCCAGTCGGCCAAGCTAATGTCCGCAACTTTATAAGGCAAATTGTTTACTAATACTTCAGACATATGTATTTGGTTTTTAAGTTCGTGTGACTATTTGTCAGGAGTTGCTTCGTGCTATATATCAGAGCTGTAGTACCCTAAAAGTGTCGCTTATGTTACGAAGCCAACTTATATTTTAAGAATAATCTACAAATGTACTATTTAGTTTTCAGTTTTGGGGCAAATATAGACGAAACAGAATCTTACTTAAAGCTCGAATTGCTTGAGTAATGTTGCAAGATTCTCTTGATAACGCTGCCAAGTAAACTTCATTGCAGCATTTCTCGCTGCTTTTCGCATTTCTAAATATGTTTCAGGTGTTTTTTCTACCAACTTACAGATCGCTTCTTCGATCGATTGGCTGCTTCGTATCGGAACAATATAACCGTTTTTATCTTCCGAAATCACATCGGGTCCCATAGAGTGTTTGGTCGTGATAACAGGCAAACCAGCCGCCATTGCCTCTACGATAACCAAACCAAAACCTTCGAAAATGGTTGGCAGCACAAGAGCATCAAAATCCTGATACATCGCAAACATCTCGTGCTGCGAAACAGGAGGGTGATAAACGCACCGATCTTTCATTTTATCGAAAGCCTCACCACTTCCCTGAATTCCTCCAACAATGTGCAGTTCTACATCTTTTTTGTCGAATGTTTTCATGGCTTCCAGAAGGTAAGCAATTCCTTTTCGTTGAGTTACCGTTCCTGAATACAATAGGCGGAATGGTTTATTTGCTTTTGGAATTGTGCGTTCTGTATAAGGAATATGATCCATGTCGAAACCAAGGGGCAATACCTCAATTTTCTCTTCAGGAATATCGCTGTTCAGAAGACTTTGCTTTGTAAATAATGAGGCCGCGATTACTTTCTGCGCTAAATGAGGTTCTTCTTGTAGCCTTTTTTCATAAACAGGTTCGAAGACCAAATTATCAATGCTATCTGCCCATTCTGGCAACAACTTCGCTTCTTCTCCTAGGAGACGTTTTGCTTCTTCAACATGAGCTGTTGCTAGTTCGCAGACCGACAGTAGTCCGAGGTCATTGGCTTTTTGCAGTGTAATGTGGCAGCTGCCCTGAAAACCCCAGAAAACATCCGTATTTTTATGTCGGGAAAGGCGTTTTGCAACGTACTGGTCAAATTTTACATCACGGTTGTATACCGCTTGCTGAACTTGTGGCGATTTTCCCAAGAAACGCCTCAGTAGTACTTCTTTTGCTTCGTAACGCCAGTTAGCATCTACATCAATTCCAGAGACGCCTTCAATAAAACGGCGTGTCCAATATGTATTGCCTTGTCTTGTAAAATAGTCCTGAATAGATTTGTGTTTCACATAAGAAGAAGTGTAGAAAAGCTCTAAAACACTAAGCTGTTTCATTGCTTTTGCGACATGGTAGGAATGTTGCTTACCGGAATGGGATAGGACTATGTTCATAGTCAGTTCTAGGCTTTGCTGATCATTGATGGTTGCTATTTCAAAATTAATTATTTCAAATGGTTTGCCCTAATGTGAACTTTCTAAAAGTTCTTAATTAATGAGAAAGAACTTTTAGAAAGCTTTTGGGAAAGTGAAATTCTAATAAGAATTCAACAAAAATTCCAATCCGACTTTAAAATTAAAACCAGGCTGTGGAATTGTAGGTGTATAGATACCACTTTGCCCATATAGTCCTCCATGAGCAGCTTTTTCATCTAGTATATTATTAAAATTGGCATATAATCGAACGTATTGGCTCAAGTTATTAAGCGATAGGCTTATGTCTAAGGTTTGAAAACCAGGTTGTTTGTTGTCTGAATAAACACTTGTGTTGGCGTTATACATGTCGCCTATCCATCTAAAGCGTGGCGAAACGGTTAAATGACCAAAAAGGTTTTGAGCACAAAAACCTACCCATGCCTTGTGTTCCGATATCCTTGGTATTCCAGTTTCTGTTCCTCCTTCTAATTTAGATTTTGCATCGGTGTATGAGTAATAAGTATATAAAATGAGATTTCTCAATACCTTGGCATTTATAGCGAAATCGACACCATAAATTTCTTGCGAACCAATGTTTTCGTTTCGTAGTCCATTAGTATTTTTATCAAAATACTTGTTGTAGGTGGATGCGCTGTTATTGAATAATTTACGCTCAATTAGATTACTCAATTGATTATAATAGCCACCAACCTTAAATTTGATGTTTTTTCCAAAATTTTGATTTACACTAACTTCATAAGAGTTCACAATCTGGTTTTCCAGTTTCCAGCTAGGATATAATTCTTTCAGTTCTCTTGTTGAGAGCATTACAATCCTTGGTGTGCCAAATTGTTCGTATTGGAGAAAAAGAGAAGGAGCTTGGAATGCTCTTCCATAATTGAATTTAAGTGCTGTTGTTTCAAAAGGAGAAATTATAAAACCAAAGCGCGGATTTAATACATCTCCATAACGTGAGGAATTGTCATATCTAGCTCCAGCCACCAATGTGAACAAATCTATTGGGCTGTAAGTAACCTGAGTAAAGGCTGAAAAACGGTTTTCGGTGAGGGTAAGTTCGTTGTCTATTTTAGTCTTACTCTCACCGGTGTATTTGTCCGATACACCAAGAACCTCATCGTTTGCATATGGTGGTATGCTGGATGTATATTCATTGTCGATGCCAATAATGAACTGAAAATTCTCGGCCAGGTGATGATGAAATGTTAAAACGCCATGTAGGGTATTGTCTTTCCCTGTCATATGCTGTTTGTAGGTTTTTCCTATTTCTCCAGATTTATTCCATTTATGAAATATTGTGTTTGGATCTTGATAATGGTATTTGTAGCTAAGGTCGAACATCAATTCTCCATCACTTGCTATCTGTTTTTTGTAGTTGTACCAAATGATATCTGTTGTGGTTTTCCATTTGTTTTCTTTGTCGAATATATAGATGTTTGGGGCGTGTCCAATTGCATTTCCCTGATCAAACTGTTGACGGTAGTAGTTCAAGGACATGTTTTTGTATTGAAACTTCAGGAAAATATTTTTGTCGTTGGTTGGTTGTTCGGTTGAATTTTTGATCGGTGCTGTGTAGTTTTTTATGATGTCGTATATCGGATCGCTTCCAACAACTTCATATCCTTCAGATTTATAAATGCGGGAACTTAAGAAGATTGAGAAATCTTTTCCAAGAAAAGACGCAACCGAAGCCCCGGCATCCATTGAATTGAGGTTGCCGTAGTCAATATAAGCAGAAGCTTTTGTTTCTTCCATAGCTTCGTCTGCAAGCACAATGTTAATGATACCCGAATATGCATCGGCTCCGTATACAGCAGATGCTGGGCCGTATACAACCTCCACTCGCTCTGCATGACGGATCGATATCGATTTGCCAACAGAAAGGAAAGTCCCAGTAGCGGGATTCAGTTTGTGTCCATTTATTAAAACTAGAAATCTATCGTTACCTGCAATACCTCGTAAGGAGTAGAATTCTCCAAATCTGGCAGCATTAGCGCTGATGTCGAAACCCTGAATGTCTTTTAGTAAATCTGATAAATCGAAATATCCCCTGTCAACGATTTGCTTGTGGTTAATTACTGTGATTGTATTGGGGATATCTGAGACATCTTGTTTGTACCGACTTACTCCCGATATTTGCATGTTCATTAGTTGCTCAAGATTCATATCATAAATATCGGTGGAATCTTTTTGCGCATAGCTTGTGAAAATAGTTAGGCTAAGCAAAAAAGAGAATATTTTTCTCATAGGTTTAAATTTTAGGCGATTAAAAATCTATATGTACCGAATATTTTTTGTGTTATATCAAAAATAAGACTGAACCGTTTCTATAGATATTATGAGAAAAATTAAAGGTTACGACTTCTTAGATTTAAGAAGGTAATCTTTATAGTTTGATAATAAGTAATTTATTGATGATTGTAATCTTTGGGATTAATTCTACAATAGTCACTCTTTAAATATATGATCTGAAATTCGATGCCTGTACAGATTGATTTATTTAATTAGTTTTTTTTAATCCTTTAAAAGTAAAACTATCCCTGAACATTACTACTATCTGTATACATAATCATTGCAGTAATGGTTTCAATGGTTTCAAATTATTATACAAACAAAATAATATTTATAATTTATCTATTTGTAAATAAGGTGTTTAGTGTATTTTAAAGGAGGAGGGAGTTGTGAGAAGAGAAAAAGCTTTTATTATAGCTAATATGAATAGAAGTAGGAGTTAATAACACTAGGATAATGTATTTTTAGCGTGTTATTGTTTCTTTTTTGTAGTAGTGAAAATTTCACCTCCAATTTTTTATACTTGGAGGTGTGGAAGTGTGGAAGTGTGATTTTTATATTAATGTATACTTATGAGAAGTTAAGGAACGATTTCAAAATAACCTAACGTTTTCTGCTTGATATTTTTCCCTTTACCTGCACACTAAAACGCTTTAAATAGCCCGCTATTCGCAGTTTTTAGTATTTGTTAAAGAAAAAAATATCGGCGCATAAAAAATCCGTTACTTTATTTCTACATCGTTCCTAAGAATAGAAAAACAACAGATGCTTTTTGTAAGAAGCTCTGGTCTAATTTAGAAATAACACTAGTATAACTGTTCAATATCCTCTTTATATTTTTTGAAGACCTCATTACGCTTTAGCTTCATAGTCTGGGTTAGGAGTCCATTTTCAAGGCTAAAGGGGTCGTCAACAAAAATATATTTCTTAGGTATTTCATACCCCCCAAATTTTTCTTTGAGGTGCCTGTGGATTTCAATACTTACAAATTCTTGTACAACAGGACTATGGGCCAATTTATCCAAATCTGTTTTTAGCTTGGCCTGTTCTGCCCATTTGCTTAAAATTTTAAGGTCTAGTACAATAAGGGCGATGTTGAAATCGCGGTTCTCTCCATAGACCATTGCGTTTTCTACATAAGGTAGCATTTTGATATCTTCTTCAATGGAAGCAGGGTACACATATTTTCCGTTTATAAGCTTGTATTGCTCTTTAATACGGCCTGTAATGTACAAATAGCCATCTTTATCGAAATGCCCAAGATCTCCGGTGCGTAGTCCTCCATCTTCAGTCATAACGGCTTTTGTAGCCTCTTCGTTTTTGTAGTACCCCTGCATAACGATGGGGCCATAGGCTACAATTTCACCATCTTCGGAGCTTTCACCAGTAACGGATTTGTCTATCTTGATGGTTACATCTTTTAGGGGTTTGCCAATAGATCCTATGCGGAAGTCTTCAAAACGATTCATGGCTATAGCTGGGGATGTTTCAGTGAGTCCGTACCCTTCAGCTATTGGAATGCCAATGTCCCAGAAGAAATTGTTGATTTCTGGGCTCATCATTGCGCTTGCCGTTAAGGCACCTTCTAGACGGCCCCCAAAACGTTTCCTTATTTTCGAGAAAACAAGTTGATCACCAATTTTATACTGGAGATTTGTAATTAACGATGATTTTCCTGCTTCTTTTAGCTCTCTTTTCTTTTTTGCCTTTTCTACCGCCCAGTTGAATAATTTCTCAGCTATTCCCCCAGTCTCTGCCATCCGCCTGTGTAGACCATCATATATCTTATTGAAAACACGTGGAACAGCAAGAAGGAAAGTTGGCCTTATTTTCATCATATCGTCGGCCAGAGTATCAACCTTTTCCATAAAGCCAATGCTGCCTCCGAATTGTATCCAATTGTACAATTCTGCAACTTGTCCGTAGGAGTGTGCCCATGGAAGTATCGACAGGCTTGTAGACTTTTCAACAAGATATTTAGTGTAGAATAGATATCCCGCACGAGCATCATGAGTGAAATTTCCATGTGACAGTAAAACACCTTTGGGCTCACCCGTTGTACCTGAAGTATAAATAAGGGCGGCAACCTCGTTAGCACTGGGCTTATATGATTCTATAGGGGTCGATTTTCCTGTTTCTAGAAGGTTAGCATAGCTGTTTTCAGAGGCGTTATCGTCAATTATTAAAATCTGCTTCAAAAATGGGCTTCCTTCCGTGAGTTTTGCAACTTGTTCTGCAATTTCCCGCTTCGATACAATCAGAAGTTTTGTCTCTGAATGTTCAATAATGAATTTCCACGTGTGCGGTTTTTCGTATTCGTACATCGGCACAAAACGCGCTCCTCGGCCATAAGTGGCAAAAGCAGAAACAGCCCATTCGTAGCGGTTGTTGCCTATAAAGCCCACTGTATCACCTTTTTCTATACCAATGGCAGCTAGGCCTGCGCGACAGTTATCGACCATAGTCCCTACTTCAGAATAGCTGAGCCATTCATATTCACCGTCTTGGTTTTTCGTCCCAAACAGTTGGTTGTTCTGAAACCTGTCTACTCCTCTTTCGAACCAATCTACTAGATTATCAGGCTTTTCGTAAACGTATTGCATGGATATTATCTAATATTTTTATGTCTTTCTCAAAAAAGCGCAAGGTAAAGTTTTAAATCGATAATCGGGAATGTTCTTTATTTTATTAAAAATCAAGATGTTTGAAGTAAAGGTGAAAGATTCGGCCAATATTTATAGCATCGTCAATGCCACGGTGGGGTGTTCCTTCAAAGACAAGTGTTTCGTTTTTTAATGCCTTTTCTAGCCCTATGGGACGTTTAAGTTTGCGGATTCTCGAATATTGATGTTTGAGGCTGATATAGCGTTTGGTAAGAGTTTGGTCGACCTGGTGCAGTTGGCAATCTTGTTCTATTTGTTTTTTATCGTAAAAACCCCAAGCAACCATCTGAACAGGGGTTTCAAAGCTGTAGCACCACGTTTCGAAATTTCTGAAAACTTCGGGAAACAGCTTGGCATTATCAACATCCTGTTGCTGTATGGTTGTTAGTGTAGTGCAAAAATCAGACAGTTTAGGTTCTAGCTTTGGGCGAACAAATTCTCCGAAGTACCCTAGTTTGTTGAGGTTTTCGTCAATGGCAATAGCTCCAATTTCTATGATTTCGTTTATTTTATTTTGCTTTTCTTCCCAACAAGTAGCCTCTAGGTCAAAAACAATATAAACCATAATGCATCGGTTTTGTGTTAATATTGCTTGAACGTTCATTCAGGGACTATGTTCCTGTTATTAAGAATAAAAAAAGAGACGCAGATATTGCGTCTCTTTTTGTTGCATCTCTATGCAAGTACACATGTTTAACTCTTGATATTCTGCATAGAAGTATGTTTTATCTGCCTTCTAGAATTTCAACTTCAACATTAACAACGCCTTTTCTTATCATACCGATGTCTTCTGCTGCTTTTTCAGATAGGTCGATAATGCGTCCTTTTATGTACGGGCCACGGTCGTTAATGCGGACAACCACAGATTTTCCATTGTCAAGATTGGTAACTTTAACGTTGGTGTTGAATGGCAAACTTTTATGAGCAGCGGTCATAGCCCTTTTGTCAAAGGTTTCTCCATTGGCCGTGGTGCGGCCATGGTATTTGTCTGCATAATAGCTCGCTTTGCCATTAAGTATCTCATTAGCTGGTTTTACTTCTTTCTTTGCAGTACGTGCTGCATTTTCAATAGTTTTGACAGGCACTTCTGTTTCTGTGTTTTCTACAGTTTCTGCAGATATTGTTACTTCTGTCTGTTCAACAGGTTTATTCTCCGAAGAATTAACAAGGCCAAAACCCACTAGAACAAAAACAACTGGTAAAATAAAGAGTATAAAAAACTTTCTCATAAGCCTAAATGTTAAGGTTTAAGCCAAAGGCATCCTATGTTACCTTATTTCAGGTAATTTACGGGAGAAGCATTTTAGAAATTATAAGTGTTTATCAACAGGTTTAATAGTCTATAATAAATTTACCTGAATTAAAACAGAATGCTCCATATGTAGCCAATAGCTTTACAAAAAGTTAGATTTTTTACATAATGATTTGGTACAAGAAAAAAAATAATCGAAGAGCACTCCTAATTTGGGAGTAGGGCGAAAAGAGTTAAACAAATAGAATCCGATATGTAGCTGTTCAAGTGCTTAAGATTCATCTTCGATTTCAGTGGGTTATAATACTTAGTTTTTATATTGATTGCGCTGCAAAGTTACGGTAGAAAAAAAATAGAATCCAAATTTTTCGATGAAAAAATGTTCGGTTGCCTTTGTTCAAGCCAGTGCATATCAATCTCTTGAAGTTTCTGAAGCCCTGTAAACACAAGGGATTCAGAATATAAACAAACATGATGCAGCATCACGAAAAAAAAATCGTCTTTGTATCAGAGGAGGCATTACGTGTCTCTCTTTTTAAGATTTATTCATTTCTTTTGTCTCTATTTATAATTCTGTAATTGCTATTGGACACCTAGTGTCTTTTTATTGCATGTATTTTGCTTTTATTTATGCTATTATTATGTATAAATAGTTGTTTATAATATATTGAAGTGAATGTTGTATATGATATATTGAGTTGCAGATTTATCCTGCATTTAATGATTCATGCTAGGGTGAACCTTGGAGAATTGCAATATCTAATGAATAATTCAGGCTTATGTACCTGTAGAAAACACTCAAAAACATGAAACGATTAGGTATTTTATCTCTTTTTATTTTTTCTATATTTCTTTCTAAGGCTCAGGAGTTTGAAGATCTGAAAAAGGAAGCAGAAAAGCGAAAGGAGACACAAAAAGCGAACAGGTTTGATTGGGTTGGAGATAAATTAGGTCAAACTTCTGGGGAATTGTCGGGACATCGGGTTCTTTCTTTTTCGATTTTCAACAAAATTTCAACCAACGGCTCTGCCCACAAAAAGACATCCAACAACCTCTCTTTGAATATAGTTCAAGGGTACAATGGGGCGTTGACGGGGTTTGAGGTAGGCGTTTTGGCAAATATACAAGATCGTTATGCTCGAGGCTTTCAAGCAGCGGGACTTGCAAATATAGCGGGAGCTGAACAGGCAGGAATTCAAGTGTCCGGTTTGGCAAATATTGCGGGAGGTGTGCAAAATGGCATTCAGGTTGGAGGCTTGACGAACATTGCCGGAGGATTGCAAGCTGGTTTTCAGATAGCAGGACTGAGTAATGTTGCAGGTGGAGCAAGTTACGGAATGCAGGTAGGCGGTTTAACAAATATCACAGGTGGTGTTGCTAAGGGGATTCAGGTGGCTTCTATTGCAAACATAACTGGAGGACTATCGTATGGAATTTTCATTTCGGGACTGGTTAACATAACCGGAGGTGTTACAAGGGGGCTAACCATTGCTTCTTTGGCGAATATTACCGGTGCGAAAACGCAAGGGATAAATATTGCAGGTTTGACAAATGTATGTTCTTATACACAAGGAATACAGATTGCGGGTTTGTACAACCAAGTTGAAAAAGCTTCTGGACTTCTAATAGCTCCAATCAATAAAATTGATAGTTTGAATGGCTGTTTGCCAATAGGTCTCATTACAATTGTCAAAAACGACCGTTTAAGGCAATTTGAGCTGAGTATATCAAACTTTATGCATACCCAGCTGGCATTCCGCAATGGAGGGAGAAAATGGTACAACATTTATTCTTTTGGGTTCCAGGCGGACGATTCTAACCGTTGGGGCTTTGGTCTGGGCTTTGGTTCGCAGTTGTACATGAACAGTTCAAAGAAACTATTTGCGAATATAGAAGCTACTTGCATGGGGATTTACGAAGGTGAATGGGAAATGGAAAAATTGAACCTAAACAATCAGTTGAGGTTGGCCATAGGAAAAGGATTTGGTAATTGGCAGGCTTTTGTTGCGGCAGATTTCAACGTTCTTGTATCGGAATATTCCAATGGAGAGGAATTTGCTCCTGCGGCTCCTTCTTATTCGCTTTATGAACACAAACCAAATTCAGGTGCTCATGTTCGTGTTTGGCCAAGTGGTACTTTAGGAATTCGTTATTCTTTTGGAGTGCATTGATAATAAAATCAATAGAGTTTTCTGTTTTTGAAGTGATTATTTCGGAACGATTTTTTTTGAAAAAAAGTCACCAAAAGGTTTGGAGGGGAGAATAATGTCCTTATATTTGCACCCGCAAAACGGAAGGTGCCATAGCTCAGTTGGTAGAGCAAAGGACTGAAAATCCTTGTGTCCCCGGTTCGATTCCTGGTGGCACCACCTTTTACAAGGTAGAATTCAGAAATGGATTCTACCTTTTTTTATGCCTGAAAACGAACTCAGGGTGTGTTTGACAGTTCGCAGTTTGAAAAATACAATTCGCTATTCCAAATATTGATTTCACCATTTTTCACTCCTCCACATATTTATATTGCTCTAGTTTTGTATCCGTAATCAGGGAAATTTTATTTTAATAATAATTACAGGCAGAAAATTACGCAAATGTTCTACTAGTCGGGAGAATGTGAGTGTAAGGGAAGGCTGGTTTTTATAAAACTAGAGATAGATGAAGAGTTTTTTTGTATTCGTGTTGTTTTTTGGGATGACATTAACTGCAAGTTTTGCAAATGATATAAAACCAACAAAAAAATGTGATGTGACTGTGCGTCATAATGGTTTCAATTATTTAGAGGTCTCTCTGGATAAAGATGCCGATGATGTAGTGCGGGTAACAATCTTTAGTAATGATTTTGCTTTAGTACACAGATCAAAAGCGTTTAAGGCTAAAAGCAGTCGCACATTTAATATTGCTCAATTAGAGAAGGGGTATTATATCGTAAAGGTAGAAGTAAACGGAGTCTACGTATACACGGAGGCAATTGAGGTTTTAAAGTAATTTGATTTTGATGTATGGCGCAGAGAACTGTGATAAGTAGGTGTGCTAAAAAAAACGACATTTTTAAGGTTGTCAATTCTAACAAATAGCACCACGTGCTCAATTGCGATTCCTGAAGTTGATAATTCAGATTACCTTAGGTTCTGTTTGCCTCTAAAAAGTGTTTTGAGATTAATTTTTTGAATTTGAAGAGGGCAATCCATGTTCTCTCTTATGGTATTTAGTTTTAACGCCTGCATTTGCAGGCGTTTTTCGTTTCAGGCGTTTGTTCTCTGTTGAATTGCGGATTTGTATTAGGAGAATAAATAAAATGAGTAATCTAGCTTAGTTTTAGTGGGCTGACTATGGAGCTGAAATAAAACGATTCTCAATCAATAGCATTATATGCTTAAATTAAAATCAGAGCTTATTATGCAGAAAATAAAAGAGCTACTTCTTAAGAAGCAGCTCTGTGCAGGGGGAAACTCACATTGTGTAAAAATTACCAGTTATGTGTTTATCTTCTCATACGGAGCAAATCTAAAAAGGTGTCAAAGGTAGGGCAGTTTTATTTGTTAAATTTTCAATTTTACAAATAATCATCTGATTGTTAGGGCTTTATGATTTTATTTTTTAACGCCTTTATTGTTGTTTTTTCTGTATTAAGAGGTTGATGGCTTAATAGTGAATGGTGTTATACATGTAATGCTTTTATTGTGAAATGGCCTCCCACCGCCCTCATAAAAGAGGGCTCAAATGTGAATGTTCCTGGATTGTATTGTATTGATTCGCACACCTTTCAGGACTATTGGGTAACTAAGTCCCCCTTTAGGGGGGGATAGGGGGCATTTCGAACGAACATTACATGTATAGTACTATCCGATTCAGGTTAAATGGTTTTGGAAGCTTGAGTTTGAATTAGGCATAGTATTTTGACACTTGACCTATTGAAAATGACAGTTCACATATAATTGATTTCAAAAATTGAGATGTCGGCGTATGTTTGTATCGTCATCAGAAGGAAAGATGGCAAAAAAATCAACCGGAATTAAACTATAACAGCTCAACCCCTGGGCTTTAAAAGCAGATAGTTATGAAGACGTTAATTATATTTTTCGCCATTATTGGTTTAGCCTTGAATGTTGCAATTGCAGAAAATGTGAAACCTGTCACTAAAGCAAACGTAACAATTGAACATAACAGCTACAGTTTAGTAAAAGTAGCATTCAATGAACCAAAGGCTGCTGTGACTGTAAAGATTTACGATAACGATTTTTCGTTGCTTCATACTGAGCGTATTAGGGACGAAAAAGTTCAGTACTTCGACATTTCTAAACTTGCTTCTGGTCATTACTTCCTTAAAGTGCTTGAAGGTGGTAAGATTGTTTATACAGAAGTAATCCAAAAGGTTAAATAAAATATTTTAGGGTTATATATAGTGTTTCAGTTAGTAAATAGTGAATATTGATTGTTTAGGGTTACAGCTCGCATTTTGCGGGCTGTTTTTCTTTGTTTTGATTTTGAACGGCTTTATGAGGTTGTTTGTGGGCTCTTATTTTCGCAAACGATTTTACAGTTCATAATTTGAGAGTTAGTTTATCGACAGTTAGTGTTTTGCTAATGCAATCCTTGAGAGAGGCAATGTGGAGGTTTAAAGCAATATTGATTTTAGGGAATGCATATGTGGGGTTGAAGGGAGTGAAGAACAAGCAAATCAATAGTGAACTAGGTTGAACTGAAGTTTTCAGCCTATAGCTTTCTCAAACACTTTAACTCAAATTAGAAAATGCTGTGAAACCTTAGTTTAGGTGTTGCAGCCAATAACAGAAAATAAGTTACAAAGATGAAAACTTTAGTTTGTGTTTTTATTATAATGATCGGTTTGTGTGTGAACGAAACATTTGCCGACAACAAGCCAGTATGGGTGAGTAAAGACGTTATTGTGGATTATGATGGTCTTGGGGCGATTCGTGTATGGGTGAATAATTGTGATGCTGATGCCTCTTGTGATGTTAAAATCTATGATTTTAAATTCCATTTGGTTCATTCTGGGAAGTTAGGTAGCGATACGTCTCAATTTTTCGATATTTCCAAATTTGCAGATGGCTACTATTTCATACTGGTGCAACGAGAAAATGAAACCATTTATACAGAAGTGGTTGAGAAAACTCAGGGTAGTTCTTTTGCCAAATACTAAGCCAATATTGAAGTTCGTGCTGTAGTTTTAAGTGTCCAGATAAAATTAAGTTAGATCTATTTGTGACGTAAGTGGCTGGTTACTTGAAGTAAGTCTAGAATAAATAGGTCTGCGACCTTAGGCGATGGCTGAGTGGTATTTTGTGTTTAGTGTTTTTTTTGAGTAAGTATGTCGCACTCTAAATGAAAATTAGATGTTGTGTAGGGTGTTACTACAAAACCCCAATGGACAATTCTTGATTGTAAGGCTCTAGGTGCAATACCATCTAGCGGTCTTAATTCTCATTCCCTCTCTTATTTTAATTGCTTTTATCTTGTCATATTTATCTTTCGTAGTTTTTGCTTCTATTTTGAGGAAATAATTCAAAGGTTTGAAGTTTTCGCATATTAGAATGTCTCATGTGGGAGAATTTGGGGCTCTAATATTATGTGAAAATATCCTACGTTGTCCTTTTCTACGAGGTGGATTGGTGTTCTAAGTTGTTGTTTCTTTGAGTAACCCCCCCCCCCTTTTTTTTACAATCTGCAAATAAGTTAGCTGAATGATGTTTTATGATTTTGGTTGTAGAGTTGATGCCAAACCGAACCTTGCGTGAATTGCCTTTTTGTGTCACTTTTTGTTATTTTCATTTCATTTGTAACAATAAAGTTTGTGGTTATGATGTTTAATTATATATTAGCGTTGTGATTGAATATTAACTTATTTATGTCTTTACATTTATTATTAATATCTTTAATAGATGCTTATTGTATTTTATGCATCTAATTGGGAGTTTTGTGTCCTATGGAATTTTTTCAATTTATTTGATTTTTTGTTTTGAACCTATAATAGCCTCTTTGTTTTATAAACTAAAACCTAACCTTAATTAAAGATGAAAAAATCATTCTTTTTGAAAATATTATCGCTGGCTTTAGCGGTAACTTTCATGATTAGCTGCGAAAAAGAGCCACAAGTACAAAAAGAAGTAAAACCTGAGATAGATAATACTGTTTATGAAGGTGTAACTTTGAGTGGTGATGTTAAGGAGACTAAGATCAACTACATGGGAATGGAGTTTACAGCTCTAGAGAATGAAGATTATTACCTGATTGAAGGCGATATTCTTATAGATAAGAAAGAATTCAACAGCAAAAAAGGTGCTGTGGTTAGTGGCAGAGGTTGGCCTAATGGTATTGTTTACTATTCTGTAAGCAGTAACTTGCCTAATAAAGAGCGTGTGACTCAGGCAATTGCTCATATCGAAGCAAAGACAGGTATCGACTTTAGAAGAAGAACAAATCAACGTAATTATATCCAAGTGGTATACAGTAGTAACGGTACTTACTCTTCTGGTGTAGGTCGTTTAGGCGGACGCCAGAGAATTGGTCTTGCAAATTGGGCGACTACAGGAAACACTATCCACGAATTCGGACATGCTTTAGGTCTTTTCCACGAGCATACTCGTGATGATAGAGATAACTATATCGTTGTAAATTTCAATAATATTGATCCAGGGTGGCATAGTCAGTACCGTAAATACTCTAATCGCTATAGAGGGTACGATTATGGATCATTCGATTTCAACTCTATCATGCTATATTCTAGTAACAACAGATATAACGGTGGATGGTCTATGGTAAGAAGAGATAATGGTCAGCCATTTAGAGGTCAGCGTGATGGACTTTCTCGTACGGATATTGGTGCAATTAACAGCACTTTCTAAATACGAATTGAATAAAATCATAGGGGTAAGAAATCCTTGATATATCATAAGCTCAATAGGGTCTGGAGGCTCCCTATTGAGTTTTTTTATGGACAAGTTCCTCTGCGCAGAAATTTTATACTGTGATTATATTTTAAATCCCATAACAAGAATATCGTCTACCTGATCGAAAGCCCCGCCTTTCCACTTCTTTAGGTAATCTGCAAACAGTTCGTATTGCTCTTCTCCAGATAATGTATGGGCTTGAACAAGCAGTTCCCTGAATCGTTTATATTTCAGCTTCATTCCTTTTCGTCCACCAAATTGGTCGGGATAGCCATCGGTGCTCATAAAAACGACATCGTCTTTTTGTAAAAGGATGGTTTTGTTAATAAAAGGGCGTTCTTTCAAGTAAATTCCAATAGGATTTCGAATAAAGGGTAAAGCCTCTATTTCACCATTGCGGATTAGATAGAGGGGAGTGTTTGCCCCTGAAAACTGAAGCTCTTTAGTCTTTAGGTTGATGCTGCAAAGTGCAATATCCAGCCCGTCTTTTTGTGCAGAAACCTCTTCTGTCTGATGAAGGGCTGCCTTTATTTTTATTCTCAGTTCTTCAAGTACAGCAGCAGAAGAGTTAATCTCCGTTCGACGGACAATTTCGTTCAGAAGGGTGGTGCTGAGCATACTCATGAAAGCTCCGGGTACACCATGACCTGTGCAATCTGCAACTGCTATTATCAAATACCCCCTTACTTCATGAACAAAAAAGAAATCGCCACTCACAAGATCTCTTGGTTTGAAGAAGATTACCGAATCGGAGAAATATTCTTTCAACAAATCTTCAGGTGGAAGAACAGCCATTTGGATCCGCTTGGCATAGCGGATGCTGTCTGTTATCAACTGATTTTGTTCGGTGATTTGTCCATTGGCTTCTTGGAGGGTTTCAACAATTATTTGAATCTGCTCCTTTTGTTGGTTTATCTCTTCGTTCTTTTCTGAAAGCTGATGGTTGGCCTGCTGGAGAAAGTCTGCCTGACGCTGTATTTTTTCTTTTTGTTTAACGATTTCAGAAGTTCTTACTGCAATAATAGTTTCCAATCTGGCATTTTCCTTCTTCATACGGCGTGAATTAAGCTTCAGTAGCAAGACTATGAAAAGCCAAAAACTGATTATGTAAAGCAGATAGGCTAGGGGGGTGCGCGACAGAGGAGGTTGTATCTGAAACCTATATTCTGTTGTTTTACTAACACGTCCATAGGTATCTTTGCCCCTTATTTTGAAAACATAGTTACCTTCCCATAAATTTGTATACTCCTTTTTCGTTTCTTTTGTCCAGATAGACCATTCTGCTTCTTCGTCTGCTCTGGAAAGCGAATAGCTGAATTTGTTGTTCTGGGGGTTGGCATACTGAGGCAGGGCAAACTCGAAGGTTATGTCGTTCTTATTGAACTGAACGGAAGGGATTTGCCATTCGGGTTGTGTTGCCGATGGAAAAAACAAAGAGCTTTTAGTCTGAGAAAAAGCACCAAAAAACAATGTAGAGTCAACCCCTAGTTTAACAACGCGGTTCAAGGCAGGGGGAACCTGTACCTCGGGAAACGATTTATTTATGTTGTACTGAAACAGTTTGTTGGGCGATAGTATCCAGACGAGGCTGTCGCCATCCAAGCGAAAGGATTCGAAAGGGGGAAGCCGGCGTAGTGCAAAGGTATCTTGTTTCCATTCAGAATTAACTTTGTACAGTCGGTCTAAGTAGTTTTTGTTTTTAGTATGATAAGCAATCCAGATATTTTGCTGATCGTTGCTGTGTAGTTGAACAACGTCTTTTTCATTATAAAACTTGCCAAATGTATTTTCTTTTATGAAGCCTTTATTATAGCTGTAGATGCCTTTTGTGGTAAGAAAAACAAGTTTCTCCGTATAGACTTCAATATCATTGAAAAGAATTGTTGTATCTAGCGTTGAGAATTCTGGCCAGATGGTACGTTTTTCTTTTGGGGAGAAATAGCAGGGTTTGTTGTCGATAATCATCCACAGGTTGCCGGCTTCATCTTCCTCGAAAGCACCAGGACTTTCTTTAAAACTGGCCAATGTATCCCCTTGAATCCAAGCACCATCTTTGTAGTCAATGTAAGCCAGTTGGTTGTCGTGATCGAGGTAGATGCGCGAAGGCTGTTGTTTCGATTGATAAAATTCGAATGAGAAATAGTTACTGATGAGTTTGGCCTTGTCGCCTTCAACTTGAAATGTTCCTTTGGGTGAACTGAATAGGAGTACGTTTTTTTTTGCATCGGGAAGATGAATCGATTCCAGCGTGAAAATTTGTTTCGCATTCCGGCCTGTTGTGCTTTTAACGGGATGAAAAGCTCCGTTTGCCAAATAAAACAGTCCTACATTTGTATTTGCATAGACTTTCCCATTATGCCTGATTGCATTGTAGATACTGCCAAGTAATCCATCTGTTTCTCCCCAGTTGCTTATGGGCTGCGTGGCTTCTATGTGAGAAATACCAAATGCTGTCGATGCCCAAAGTCCTGCTTGCCGATCGAGGTATAAATGATGAACCGTGTTGCTTTTCATTCCTTGTTCCTTGGAAATATAGCGTGTGATATTCCCTTTTCTATCAATAAGCATTACTCCACCGCTAATAGTGGATACAGCAAAAGTGCTGTCGGGGAGAAGTGCGCCATGATACAATTGTTTCTCAAGAAGAACTTGATTGGTTTTTGTAATTGATGCAGAATCGAAGGGGAGTGTACTTAACACGCTAGTAGAATCTGTTGCATTGGGAGAATACACCATTAATCCCTTTCGGAGCAGACTGAAAAGAAAACTGTCTTTGCCATACGGCAACATGATCCAAGTGACGTTCTTCGATAAAATATCGTTGTGTGGCATTGGGTGAAGCTGACCATCTTTTAGTTCGAACAGCCCCTCATTCATAACACTCACGAACAGGCGCCCAGAGGCCTTGTACATCAAAAAGAAAATATTGTCGCGCTTGTGGACTTTGAAAGGCTTTTCTTTTTTGTTGGGATAGTAAGCATACAGGGCATTGGTGGTACTGAAGTAAACAATGTTTCCATGCGCATATGTGTTCCACACATCAAGAAATTGGCGGTCGGCAGAATCCAATTCAGCGATGAGCGACTGGTAGTGTAAACGTCCGGATGTATCTGGGCGTAAGTAGCCAAATTCACCATGCGAGCCAACATATATCCGTCCATCGTTATCAATATCAAGGGAGCGGACAACGTTTTCTTCTGGGAGATCGATCATGCGCCAGTTAGTTCCGTCGAATTCAAGAACTCCTCCATAAACGCCAAAATACATTACACCTCTTTTATCTTGTACCGTAGTCCACACCTGTGGTTCGGCCCGATACTCATCGGGAGTGTAATTTCGCAAAAATGGCGAACCTACCTGCTGTGGCAATGCAGTCAGGCAGAGAAAAATCAGGACAAGGGAAAATAGGTGTGAAAGCAGTTTCATATGTTTAAATTTCAGCTAAGCGCTTGAATTTAAGCATTCCCTTTCGAAGAGAGATTAAATATTTTATAAATCCCTCTGTACTAGGTCGTGTATTCGAAAAATGTTAGCAAAGTTTTCTGTGGCTCGTCGATGTTACCCGCATTTCTACAGAAAAAAACGTTAAAGAGACTCTGGTGCGTCGAATTAACTGCTAAGGTCGCAAAAGACAGATTTTAAATGGATAACGATATTCAGTTCAGTCTTATCTAAATAGATCCAAGACCTTAACTCGCTCGTTTTCATAAGTGAGTTTGGAAATTGAATAAGGCCATACTTTTTATTATTGAGAAAATGTCTATTGGCTTTACTTGTAATGAATTAGTAACGGAAAAAAATGAGACATCCAGAGGATCAGTTCATTTAAGCACAAAACAAAAATCTCTCCCTTTTAGAAAATTGATTGCAGAAGAGGGAGCTATTGATGTAAAAATAAGCAAATATTGTGAACTCCCTCTGGGTTTTGTAGTATCTTGTTTTAAGCGTAACTATTCATTATCCGAAGCATACCATTCTGCATAAGAGGTTGCAGTTTCGTGCAGGCGGAGGCTGTGTAGTTGAATATGTACCGGCAGCCTTTTTTTTATGCGTTCAGAAAAGTCGATCACCATATTTTCGCACGTTGGTTGGTAATCCACAATGTGATGCCGGTCGAACATTTCTGGAGCTTGTAACAATGCCGCTGTAGGAGCCTTACAGTAAAACATTACGGCATGGTCCATCTGGTCTACGATTTCTTCTTTTACAATCTGTTTCAACTCCCCAAAGTCCATTACCATACCGTTTTTGGGGTTATCGTCATCTTTTATGGGTGTGCCGATTACTGTTACAAATAATTTATAAGAGTGCCCATGAAGGTTTTTGCACAGTCCGTCGTATTTCCACAATGCGTGGGACATCTCAAAACCAAACTCTTTCGTAAGCCTAATTTTAGCCATAGTATTAAACAAATTTTACATAGGTTTTGTACCTGTTCTTTAAGTAGGCGTGTTAGTATAATCGTCACGTATAGGTCTGTCACAATAGTGAAAAACAGAATGGTTGCGATCATAATAAATAGCACTACATGCTTAAGTTGCGTTTTATACCGATTCCAAATACATTTTTCACTAGAATTATTCGTTTTCTAAAACGCACAGTTTTCTTTTGCGAAGTGGTTAAGTGCTTTATTTATATTTCCTTCTGCAATAAGATGGCAAAGGTAAATTATTTCGGTTATATTCTGGTATAATGAAAATGTTTTTCTGTTTTTAACAGATAAGTTGGTGTGTCTATACAATTATCACTTTTGGTTCCTGATACAATATTTAAAAGCAGAACGAAGCCAATTGTAAGATGCTTTTAATGCAGAAGTATGGGAGGATACGAAATAATTAGTAGTATCTTATTTTGTAATAGTCTGATTTTCTTGAGGTAGTGTTTGTATGACTTGAGGATGGGCAAGGATATAAAAAATGCAGGTCACTCCAATGACCTGCATGATTGAATATGGATATGGCCTTGCAGTTTACACATTAGAATCATTGAGTTAGATTCCTTGAATTGATGAAAAAACTCATCGGTAAAGCAAGACCTTTGTTCCATTAAAAAGCATCTACGTGCGAATTAATAGGTTGCTTCTGTACATCTACTCACGCACTCCACAATGTGGCTAAGGCTAGAGTGTCTTAAGAAATAGAACGTGTTTTTTCCTTCACGTTTAGAAGACAGTACACCTTTGTCCTTTAAAATTCCAAGGTGATGCGATGTTGTAGATTGTTCTATTTCTAGCTTTTCATGAATTTCAGTAACTGTTAAACGTCTTCCTCCGTCTAAAAAGCTAAGAATAGCAATTCGCATAGGATGTGCAATAGCTTTTAGCATATTGGCAGCAGCCTCTAACTGGTTAATATCTAAATCTGAAATCTTCATAGTTTTAGGTTTTTTAACACTTAATAAAACAGGGTATAAATTAATTTCAATAGGCTCCTTGAATTTCATGAAAATGCAAAAGTATTTATATAATAATTTACTTAATACTTTGCATATCAATTTTTTTAGAACACAATCCATCGATAAGATTAAAAATCTTAATAATTCGATGTTAGACGGCAAATTTAGGTTGTGTAAATGGTATGTTAATCCTAAGTTTTGTCGGCCTTTGAAATTAAAAGTGGAAAAAAACCAATTGACTTAGCTCTGCGAAGTTATTTTTTAACTTTGCTACTTGTTAATTTTAGAAAACCAAGCAGAGGAACCACATAGGCATATTGCATGATCTCTTTAGCCGATATTAAACAGCCCATAGAAAAAGAATTTGGGCAGTTCGAAACATATTTCAAAAACACAATGCAATCGAAAGTCCCATTGCTTTCGATTATTACCAATTATATTTTACGCCGAAAGGGCAAGCAAATGCGCCCAATGTTGGTTTTCCTGTCTGCACGCTTGCACGGAACAATAGGAGAACCCTCTTTCGTTGCTGCTTCTTTAATAGAGCTCCTACATACCGCTACGCTTATTCACGACGATGTTGTCGATGAAGCTGACGAGCGGCGAGGCGTTTTCTCTATAAACGCGCTGTGGCGAACAAAAATAGCTGTTTTAGTTGGAGACTATCTTTTATCGCGCGGATTACTCCTTTCTGTGGACAAAGAACGTTATGATATTCTTAAAATTGTATCAACAGCTGTAAAAGAAATGAGCGAAGGGGAGCTGCTACAGATTGAGAAATCAAGAAAGCTAGATATTACCGAAGATGTTTACTATGAGATTATCCGTCAGAAAACAGCTACATTAATTGCTGCATGTACGGCAGCTGGAGCAAGGTCTGTTGATGCCGATGATCAGTCTGTAGAACAGATGCGGCTCTTTGGGGAATATCTTGGAATGGCTTTTCAGATTAAGGATGACCTGTTCGATTATCAGAAAAAAGGAATGATCGGAAAGCCTGTAGGTAACGATATCAAAGAAAAGAAACTGACGTTGCCGTTGATTTATGTTCTGGATAAGGCAGAAAAAAAGGAGCGTAAAAGAATTCTGAGAATAATAAGCCGCTACAACCACAACAAGCAAAAAGTAGAAGAGGTAGTTGAGTTTGTAACTCAGAACGGAGGGCTGGAATATGCTAGGGAAAAGATGCTGGAATTTAAGGATAAGGCTTTAGCTGTGCTCAAACAGTTTCCAGAAGGAGATACCCTCAAAGCAATGCAAGGACTTGTGGAGTATACCATCACGCGAAATAAGTAACCCAAAAATATACGAAAAGAATAGCCGTACCTAAGCCCCTGAAATTAAGTTGGAATTGTGGCCAGCAATTTGTGGCAGGACATTGACAAAAAAACTGAATTTTAGGTTCATTGGTAACAACTATAGGAGAACAACCAGCAAGGTTCACAACAGATTTTGTTCCGTTACGTTTGCTGATAATGAATGGGTTGTTTGTGTATTTTTGTTCGTGGCAGAATCGCGGCGATGTGCTTCTCCACATTTAGACTTTATCGTAATAGCACATAGCCTAAGGTTTTTCTTATATTTGCCCGACACTTAAACTATTATGGACATTAAATTCCGCTCGTCACATATTTCAACAACTGTTAGTATTTCGCTAGTGCTGTTCCTCGTCGGGCTTACCATGACTCTTTTGCTTAATGCCGGGCACCTGTCCACAAGCCTGCGTGAGAGTATACGCCTTTCCCTTCTTATTGAACAGAGGGCGAAGCAGGCAGACATTCTAAAGTTTAAGAAACAGCTAGATACTGAAGACTACATTCTGGAAGCAAAATATATTTCGAAACAGGATGCAGCTAAGAGGTTACAGAAAGAACTGGGGGAGAATTTTATAGATGTTCTTGGTTATAATCCACTTCCGTCTTCAATAGATATTCATCTGAAGGCAGATTATACGCATCCAGATAGTATATTGGCGATTGAAAAACGCCTGACGCAAGCAGGATGGGTGAAGGGGGTTTATTATCCTAAAGCGATTGTTAATTCCTTGAGTGCCAACATCCGAAAGATTAGTTTTGTACTTCTCTTCTTTGCAGGTCTACTGATGCTGGTAACTATTGGACTGATAAACAATTCGGTGAGGATATCTATTTATGCAGATCGCTTCCTGATACGTACTCAGGAATTAGTAGGAGGAACCCGCTCATTTATCAGCCGACCCTATATTGTACAGTCTATATTGCAGGGAATTAGCGGAGGTATCATTGCAATTGGTCTTCTCACAGCTTTTATTCTGCTGGTACAGAGCCGAACAGGTGGCTTTCTGAACACCCAGAATCTGTTGGGGGTTTATGCGGCAACGGTTCTTCTTGGGTCTTTTATTGCAGGAATGGCATCGTTTTTTGCAGTTAGAAAATACTTGAACATAAAATTAGATCAACTTTATAGATAATTTAAGCATGGCAAAACAAAAAATGACAGCTAAAAAGTCTGAAACAACAGTTAAGACTGAGTTTGCCCTAGCACCAGAGAATTATAAGTTTCTGGCTATTGGTTTTGGTATCATTATTCTAGGTTTCATTCTAATGGCAGGTGGAGGCAGCGACGACCCTAATGTATTCAATGCAGATGAACTTTTCTCGTTTCGCCGTATCACATTAGCGCCGCTTGTTATTCTTTTTGGCTTCGGTTTCGAGATCTGGGCTATTATGCGTAAACCAAAAGAGGACTAGGCTCTTTAAATCACAGTTTTATACATTATGGATTGGATTGAAGCGCTTATACTTGGCCTGATACAAGGTCTTACAGAATTTCTTCCTGTTAGCAGTAGTGGGCATTTAGAAATTGGAAAAGCTATACTTGGTGTTGAAGCTCAGGAAAGCTTGTCGTTCACTGTTGTTGTACATGGAGCAACGGTATTGAGTACCATAGTTGTTTTTCGTAACGATATTTTAGGCCTTCTGAAAGGTTTCTTCAGGATAAAATGGAACGAGGAAACACAGTATCTTTTTAAGATCGCTTTGTCGATGATTCCTGTTGGCATTGTAGGGGTTTTCTTTAAAGACGACCTAGAGCAACTGTTTAATGGTAATTTACTTTTAGTAGGATCAATGTTGTTGATTACAGCAGCTTTGCTTGCATTTACTTATTATGCAAAAGATAAATTCAAAGACGTGGGGTGGATGGATGCCCTAATTATTGGTCTTTCTCAGGCAATGGCAGTTCTGCCGGGTATTTCGCGCTCTGGTTCTACAATCGCGACAGGCTTGTTGCTTGGAGTGAACAAAGAGAAGATCGCGAGATTCTCTTTCCTTATGGTTCTGATTCCGATAATTGGCGCAAACCTAAAAGATATGCTAGATGGTAGTTTTACCCAGCAAGGAGGTGTGGGGATAACTGCTTTAGTTGTTGGTTTTGTAGCAGCATTTGTTTCCGGTTGGGCAGCCTGCACTTGGATGATCAATATCGTGAAACGTGGTAAGCTGATTTATTTTGCACTGTACTGCGCAATAGTTGGAGTTATTGCAGTTTCTTTTGCTTTGTTTTCGTAATAGACAGCATTACTTTTATATCAAAAACGTCCAAGGTTTTCAGAACTTTGGACGTTTTATTTAGAATGAAAATTAGCCGTCTGTAGATTCAAAAAAGTTGGTCAATTATTCATTTTAAATTTTTTTTAAACCTTCTGATATTCATAAAGGCTCAAAGCCTTACGAAGCATGTCTTTATCGCAGTTCTGGTTTATTTCGACATCTCCAAGGCCGGAAATGAGGGTGAAGTTTATTTTTTCCTTCTCATTTTTCTTGTCATGGAGCATCAATTCAAATATTTTATCAAACTGATCTGTTAAGTTTTCTAGTTTACCATAGTTTTCGAACACAAATTCTTTTACTTCCTCAACCAATTCTATAGGAATGGCGTGTTTCAAGTGCGAAAGGTACATCTCGCAGACCATGCCATGCGCTACCGCAGCTCCATGTAAGATAGGTGTTCCTTGTTCTATCAGTAAGCTTTCAATGGCGTGACCAAAAGTATGTCCGAAGTTTAGAGCCTTGCGAACTCCCTTTTCGCGGAAATCGTTTTGAACAAAATCGTTTTTGATAAGTACCGATTTTGTAATCAGAGTGCCCAATTGTTTTAGATTGAGTTCTTCACCATTTAAATCGAATTCCTTGAGTTTCTTCCAATGTTCTACGCTGTAGATAAGAGCATGCTTCATCATTTCTGCGTAGCCAGAAAGAAGATTGTCTTTGTCTATAGTTTTAAGAAACACAGGCGATACAATGACAAACCGAGGAGCACTGAACAGCCCGATCTGGTTTTTTAGTCCATTAAAGTTAAACCCCAGTTTGCCGCCAATGGAAGCATCTACTTGGGCCAGAAGGGTTGTTGGGATGTTTATAAAGTCTATACCGCGCTTGAATGTTGCTGCAACAAACCCTCCCAGATC
Source organism: Bacteroidales bacterium (assembly GCA_965230435.1). Classification (GTDB taxonomy): domain Bacteria; phylum Bacteroidota; class Bacteroidia; order Bacteroidales; family JBDKHP01; genus JBDKHP01. Next base: position 261,953 of record CBDDLB010000004.1, on the reverse strand, counting down.
ACCGATCATTCCTCCTCCCAGATTGATCAATAGGGATTTACGGTCGGCTCCATTGTCTGTCAGGAATTGCCATACTTTTGCGACAGAATCTACAGATTTGTTTTTCTCGCCAGCACCGATAGCTAGTACAGGTGCTTGTTTCACCTCCTCTATCTCTGTTAAGACAGGTAAACAGTGGATTGAGGTGTTTTCGTCTACTAGGATAAAGACCTTGCTTGGCTTACAATGGTTTAAAGCTTTTTCTAGGGCCTTATCAAGAGGTTCTCCGATGATTACGGTAGAGTTTAGAGAGCTGATCTGCATTGCTGTACAACTATATTTGAATGCGTGTGTAAGTCAAATTTTCTTTTAAATTTACCGTGCGATAAATTCTATAACAAAAGTATTAAATTTCTTTTAAGTAGGTATGTTAATATGATCCTCACTTTTTGTTCTTCCATAACGTTGAAAAACAGGTAGGTGTTGATCATAGAAAATAATATGCTTATTTGTTTGCGAACTTTAAAGGTTTCATATTATGCTATCATTCGAAAACACAGAGGTGGCTTTTCGGCGTATGTCTAATACAGATTTGAACCGAGCCTATTTTCTGTTTAACACTATTAAAAGCAATACCATCGTTGCTTTGGGAAATTTGGGGATCAATGTGGCTTTGTCCCTGCGTTTGCCTATCAATTGGATTATTAAACCTACCGTTTACTCTCATTTTGTGGGAGGCGAGAAAATTCCGGAATGTAGAAGCGTGACCCAAAAGCTTGCAGAATTCAGGGTTGGTTCTATTCTGGACTATTCGGTAGAGGGAGTTGAAGATGATGCCGGAATACAGGCTGCATTGGAAGAAACGCTTAGAGCTGTAGAAAATGCAGCTACAGACCCGAACGTACCCTTTTCTGTATTCAAACCTACTGCATTTGCCAAGGAAGAGGTGCTTGTAAAGGAAAGTACAGGCGAAGAGCTGAATGAAAAGGAGAAAGCGGAACTGAAGAAATTCTGGGAGCGGATCGAATTGCTTTGCCGTACAGCTTATGAGAAAGACGTACGTATTATGATCGATGCAGAAGATTACAAGTTCCAACAGGCCATAGACGATGTTACGGATGCTATGATGGCGAAGTACAATAGGGAAAAGCCGATTGTTTTCAATACGTTCCAGATGTACAGGTGGGACCGGTTGGATTTTCTGAAAGCGTCTCACAAAAAAGCAAATGAAGGGGGCTATTGGCTGGGGGCAAAATTTGTAAGGGGAGCTTATATGGAGCGCGAAAGGCGTCGAGCTGCCGAAATGGGATATGACTCACCAATACAACCGGACAAAGAGGCTACAGACCGCGATTACAATGCCGCTTTGAAATATTGCATCGAAAATATCGACAACATTTCAATTTTCAATGGTACACACAATGAATACAGTTCGGCCTACATGGCTCAACTAATGGAAGAAAAGGGGATTGCACGCAATGATGAACGTTGCTGGTTTTCGCAACTTTATGGTATGAGCGATCATATTAGTTTTGTGATGGCCGATGCAGGTTATAATGTTGCGAAATATTTGCCTTATGGTCCTGTAAAGCACGTTCTACCTTATCTTTTCCGTCGTGTAGAGGAGAATACTTCCGTTGCAGGGCAGACAAGCCGTGAGCTTTCACTAATTCTGAAGGAAAAACGACGTAGGCAAAATGGCGGGTGATTACGAAGATGGCTGCCTTTTCGGACAGCCATTTTTAATGAGCAGCAAAAGCAGGGCCTAATAATAGCCCAAAACTTATTTCCCGGATTTCCCTTCGAAATGCTGTTCTTCTTTCAAGAAATTGATCCTAAGTTCAACTTCATCATACAGTTTCTTGTAGTAACCAACCTTGGGTATGTTGCGGAAAGTATTCAGGTATTTTTTGTAGTAGACGATAGCTTGCTTTTTATCTTTTAGGCCTTCGTCGTATATACGGGCGATCGAGACGTAGGCTCTGGTGATGTAATAATGTTTCTTTGGGTTCTTTAGAATTAGTGCTTCAAGGTCTTTGTAGGTTCTTAATGCTTTTGTGTAATCACCAACAAGTTTATAGTTCCATGCAAGGCCTTCTTTGTAGTGGTAATCTTCGCCAGCAGTGGGGTAAAGTTCGTCCCCTTCCCGTAGCCTATAATATAGAGCTTTTGCATAGTTTTTCTCTTTCTGGTGAATATTGTAAAGTTCTCTTAGCAAAGGAAGATAAGTAGAATCCATTGGGTACGCTTTTTCCATCAATTCTATTCCTTTCTTTTTGTCTCTTTTAGTAGAATAGAAACTGTTGCCTGCAAAACGCAATACATTGAAAGAAGAATCGCCCTGTTGTAAAAGTTTTTTGAAATGCGGAAGTGCACGGAAATGGTGGTTATTGCTGTAGTGTGCTTTTCCTGCCAGATAATTTAGTTTTGGGTGATCGGGATGTGCATCCAGCCCATTTTTCAATACCTCTAATGCTTTATTGTTAAGGCCTCCCCGAATTTGAATGTTAGATAAGTTGATGATGGTTTTGATGTCCAAGGTATCTTTCTGGTATGCCTCAAGCATTTTTGCGTACGCTTCTTTAGGATCTCCTTTTTTAAGAAGACAAATCGCTAACATTCTTGAGTAAAGACTCTTTTGGGGAAATAAACGTTCGAGGCTAGCATAACAAGTACCAGCTTGTGAGAATTTGTCTTCGCGGAAAAGTATCTTGGCCAATGCCCGCAATGCCACAGGATCGTCTAACTTTTGAGTTAGTGCTTTCTGGTAGCATTTAGTAGCTGTTGACCAAAGGCCAAGCTGGTCGTACGATTCGCCTAACTGAATGCTGAAAAGATGATTTGTGCTATCTAAAGCAGATGCCTTTCTGAATAGTTCCACAGCTTCTTTGTGTCTGTCGGTTTTTTTGCAGGCAAGCCCTGTTTTAAATAATAAATCTAGGCTGTTTGGTGTTCCTTCCAATTGTTCAAGTCCTTCTTCATATGCTTTTTCATATTCGCCCTGTAGAAGTAGCTGATTAACCGTTTGTGAGTGTAAATGGTTTGTGAAAATAATTGCTAGAAGACAAAAAAGATAGATTTTTTGCATTTCAGTTGGGGTTTATAAGTTTGACCTCAAAATTACTAGAAAAGTAGTAATTTGAAATATCCCAATTGTTAAATTACTATAACATTAGTAATTTAAAGCGGGATTCAATCTTAAACATTCAACGCGCCTTCCGTTACAGTCACGGCGATTTAAAAATACTATTGTTTTCTATCATCAACCATTGATAAATGATGAATGTATGTGTTGATAATTAATCTTATACGGATGAAATTTGTAAGCTATTTTTGAGTTCTGGGCTTAAGATAAGGGAATTTGAATAGCCCCCTTTTCTGAAAAAAGTACTGGAAAGAAGTTCTCAGGACACCAAGTCCATATTTTATACTGCGTGCAAGATTGATTGACGAGGCCTCTTTGAAATATTTAGTAGGACAGGTGATTTCTGCAATTTCATAGCCAGCATAGAAAATCTGAGCTAACATCTGATTATCGAACACAAAGTCGTCTGAGTTTTTTTCGTAATTAATAGCCTGAAGTACTTCTTTGGAGAAAGCACGGAAACCAGTGTGATATTCAGATAACTTCTGCCACATCAGAATGTTCTGGGAAAGGGTCAGAAAACGGTTTGCTATGTACTTGTATAGGGGCATACCTCCTTTCATAGCTCCGTTGCCCAGTATCCGTGAGCCAAGAACTACTTTATACACATCGTTGGCAATTAGGTAGGCCATTGAATGTATTAGTTTTGGCGTGTACTGATAATCGGGATGAAGCATAATTACGATATCGCAGTCCAGTTCCAACGCTTTGTTGTAGCAGCTTTTCTGGTTACCTCCATAGCCACGATTCCTTTTGTGTTGGATGATGTGTTTTATCCCCAGGCGTTCACCTTCTTTTACAGTATTATCGCTGCTAAGATCGTCTACCAAGATAACTTCGTCCACGATATCGAAAGGTATTTCATTATAAGTTCGCTCCAAGGTTTTTTCTGCATTGTATGCCGGAAGCACTATTGCTATGCTTTTGTTGTTGATCATCCTTTACAAAGGTTTCTTTAGTTATTGCTGTGCCAATGAATGGTATGCCTAGTTCTGTCACTATACCAAATTATTAGCACGACGTTTTTTTACAAACACCACCACGTGTTTACATAGTGGCATTATTTAATATCAGCAGCACGCTGACGTGCTTTATTTGCTTTTGCTTTTTCGCCCAAAGCATTGTATACTGCTGATAAGTTAGACCAAGCTTGCTTATTGTTTGGTTGCAAGCGGGTGGCTTTCTCTAGGCTTGAAGAAGCCAGTGCAAATTGTTTGGACAGACTATAAGCCACACCTAAATCAGTAAGAAGGTCTACGTCGTTGGGGTTTATCTTTTCAGCTTTTTTTAAGTAAGTTAAAGCAAGTGGTAGGTCGTTTCTGTATGCTCCATAAAGGCGTCCAAGACTTGCGTTCACCTCAAAACGTTCAGCACATTCTGGGCTGATTTTTTTTATTCTTTCCCAATACGCAATCCTAAAATCAGCATCTATCAGATTTATTGGAGAGAGTTTAAAAAATCGCTCAATCCGCTTATAGGTATCTGTATAGTCTGGTCTGTATTGAAACACTTTAGCATAATAATCTAGTGCTGTTTTGTAGTCCCTGTGACGCTCTAGATACGCATCTCCCATATACTGAATCACATAAATGTAGGTTGGAAAAACATCGAGTGTGACAGAAAAGTATTTGATGGCATTGTCGTAGTAAAGGTTTCTTTCTGTTGCATTTTTTGTTTTTCGCGCTTTGAAAAGTAGAAGTTCTCCGGCTCCAGCTGTACTCTTAAAGCTTTTTTTACCAGATACTTTAACATCAGTTGTAAATAATGTGAAGCTGTTTTTCCACGCGAAATTACGAGAAACTGTTTTTACAGAGAAACCAATGATCATCAGAGCAAAACCAGCGACGATTATCTTGGTAGCTTTTTCGGTCTTAAGAATTTTTTCTCCAATAAAGACTGAGGCTCCTACAAGAGCAATGATAAAGCCCAGAGATGGTGCATACACAAAACGTTCGCTCATGAATACCCCAATTGAAAACAGGAGGTTGGAATACACAGAGAAGGTAATCCAGAAAAACAGCACACCGAATCCGAAAATGCTTTTGGCCTTAAGCTTTACGACCGAATAAATTCCTAGACCTATCATTAATAATATAGATGCCCACACTTCCCAGTCTGCAAATGTTTTGATAGGGACGTAATAAGGATAATAATCATACGTAAGAGGATGAGGAAAGAATAATAATTTCAGGTAGATAAGGAACGTGTAGAATGTAGTAGCATAGCGCTGTACAGCGCTCATCCCCACAAATGAATCTGTAAGTAGGGTAGGGGGAATGTCATTATCTGGCAATCCGCCTAAGACAGCTCCACGGATGCGAAGGAATATTAATGAAGAAACTAACAAAACTCCTGTAATCCACATTAACTTTCGTCGGTCAGTATCTGTGAAAACAAAAATACTAAGCGGAACCACGGCGAGGAATGTAATTGCACTTTCTTTTGATAACATTCCAAACATCAGCATTAGCGCACTGTAGAGCAACTGACGGGCTTTTTCGGTTTCGATATATTTTATTGCGAACCACCAAGCTCCCAGCATTCCCAAGAATGCCATTATTTCGTCCCGCCCTTTTATGTTGGCTACCGCTTCCGTGTGTAGAGGATGGGCGATGTACAGTAATGTAATTACAAATGGAAGAGATACATACCATTCAAAGTTTTTTGGGAATTGCCAAAGATGTTTTGCAAATAACTTTTGCAGAACAATGTAAAGCAAAAATGCAGTAAAGGCATACAGAAGGGCATTAATAAAATGGCTTATGTGCGGGTTCTTTCCAAAGAATTCGTATTCAATTGCAAAAGTAACAAGACTAAGTGGTCGGTAGCGTCCTCCATCGTACATTTTCATCTGGCGGCCCCACATGCCGGTCAGGAAATCGGTGGTCATAATGTCAGGAATACTCTTGATACCCTGCTTTATGAAGTTGTTTTCCGTGATGACGATACTGTCGTCGAAAGCATATTCATTGGGGATTGAATTCGCATAAAGTAAAAAAGCAAAAGCACTGACTATGATATATGGCCATATAGAATTAACTAATGGACTTACAAGAAGTTGTTTAGTCTTATTCTGCTTTTTTTGACTCTTCTGTGTCTTTGTTTGTAGTTGCTTTTTCATGGATACAGGGAATATCGCTCGTTTGAAATCTAAAAGTAAGAGAAAATGATAAAAGAAAGGGTTGCATGGGTAGATGTTTTCAGGCTTGTTTTAATACAGACAACCTAAAAACTGGCAATCGAAAAATGAAATTTTATCAAGGTATGGAGAAAGCTCCACTGACAATATGTGTCTCTTTCCTTTAAGAGCAAAATATCAGATGCTGAGAAATGTGGCGTAGGCTTTTAGACTACATCTTAGAGTAAAAGGCCAAGGAATAGTAACTGAATACCTAAGCCAAAGATTGATACCCAAAGTTATTCAAATACCCTCTTCAAATGTAAGGAAAAACCTTCAATAGCTTTCGAAACAATAGTGTCGGATTTTCCAGCTTCCTGAACTAGCTTCATACTTTGCTCTTCATTGTGGTACACCTCAATTTTCTCATCCACAGGTCGAACAATCCAATATTCAACAACACGATGCTTGCCATAAACTTCCATCTTCTGGTTGCGGTCGTATTTCTCTGTACTTCCCGAAGTGATCTCCACAACAAAATCTGGTGCTCCCATAATCCAGCGCTTTATAATCGACTGACGCTTTACAGAAATGAACAACAAATCTGGCTGGAAAACATTTTCACTATCAAAATGCACATCCAACGGAGCAAAACGCACCTCCCCCAGTTTGTTTTGTTTGACAAAGTACCCAATTTCAAGATGTAAGTTCGATGCAATTTTCTGATGAATCTCTTCAGGAGAAGCCATGTAAATTAATTTTTGTTGAATAAGTTCAAATGGAGCGCCTTCTGGCAAAAGCTGATAATCTGTTGCTGTGTACTCTTCTTCGTCGGAAACTTGAGTAATGACATACGAACCTGTCTCTTCGTCGAAAAACAGGATTTGCCTTTCAATAAGAAGATAAGGACGGTCGCCCAGCAGCTCCTCAGGACGAAAAAGCCTTAGGAGATTACTTGTTTGTTCTAATTCGCTCATGGCTTTGCTATTTGGTGGCTGAAAGTACTAAAATTTGGTTGGATGCTGACCGTGGAACTTTTCTTGGCCTTGTATTGCTTTCTGGAGCTTCAGATTTCTATTGTGTTTTGCATTATTGTTATCTTTGATAGTCAATATTCCAATAGCTTGTAATTTTTCCTATGCAATACTTTTGAAAATTTCAATCAAATAAAAATTAATTGATTTTAGTTTTCATTGAAATGTATTGTTTAGATTAAATCTAAATAATATGCACAATTACGGAGATCGCATAACATGGATTCTTAAAGCCAAAGGATCATCATGGAAAGAATTGGGGGAAAAAACTAAAATCAGTCAGAGCACATTATCTCACTGCAAGAAAATAAATAGGTTCACAACAGAGCAGTTAGAAAGTATAGCCGCAGTTTTAGGAATGTCCATTGCAGAGTTGGTGGATTTTGATAATGAGATTGGACGGCAGAAGGGTATTGTTGAACAGCTAAAGCACATTCACAAAGAATTGGGAGATAGATTGAAAGATATTGACTAAGCATAGATGAGCAGCACATAACTAGATAAACAATGGACTACAAAGAATATTGGGAGAAGTATATAGCGGAACATCCCCTTGACATTTTTGACGATACATGTGAACTCTTTTCGAAGGAATTGCCAAGAGAATTTATTGAAGAGTATGGCGTGGAAGAAATCATTGTCGAAACTGCAGCCAAGCTTGCCGATAATAAGAAATTTAAAGATTTATGGGAATTTCGGGAACTGATTTTTAATCACCAACCTGAATTGTTCAAAAAATGTTATACCTTTTTGGATAAGGTGCTTATAGAATTCTATTGTTTTCGCAAGGACTGGAAGCGGGTTGAGGAATTGTTTCAAAATTTTATTAATGATCCATTTAACGATTATGATTATTATGTACAGGTTTTCAATCTGATTCTCTTCTGTCAACATGACGAACTGTTAGTTTCTGCTGTTAATCAAAATCTTGAAGCGGTTCAGAATTTTGATGGTTTAATAAGTGGTGCGGAAAAAGAACTTGTTCTTCTTTCTGTCTATGGTCATTTAGAGGCTGCTTATCGGAATGTTGAGATGCGCCCTACTCCAGAGGAATTGATCGGCCGATTTATTGAGAAAAATTTTGATATAAAGGAAGAATATTTTTCTATCCTAATAAGTTCTCTATTTGAAGAAAATCAAGAAAGTGAGGCGGTTAGGGAGAGGTTTTATGAAGATCGATGGAAGGTGATTCCTCAATTAGAAGCTCTGTTCTTAAAATTTATGAACAAAAGAGGTTTTTCTTTCCCTCTTGCGTATAGAATATGGGATAGGCTTATTGATTTCTTTGAGGAAAATAATTCTGAAGATGACGTTATTACTGATCATTATTTTAGTAATGATTTAGTAAGGTTTACTGATTTTGTTACAGACCTAGATGGTGGTTTTCTGATTAGTAACACACCGGAAATGGCTGCTATTCTTTGGGGAAGTGCACACTTTTTTGATTTTGCTTACGAAACAGGATTTATAACGGAAGACACGTATAAAATTTTCAAGGTCATTAGCCGAAAAGTAAGAGCAAAAGTAATAGTTCTAAAAATCAATACCTTGTGGAACATGAACTTTGTTCATCAATGGGAAAAGGCAAACTATGTTTCGGAAGAAGAATTTAAGGCAGAAGAAAAGCTGTTTTCTAAAGTTATAGAGTTAAAACAAGGAACTTTCAGTAAATTAAGAAGTGAAATAAACGGGGAAATATTAGAACTGGGCGAATTGGGAGAAGAAGTGCTTGAGACTGCAAAAAGATTGAAAAAGCAGGAGCAGTCTATGCCAGATATATTTTCGGACCTATTCTCGTTACCGCAAGAGTCTGAAGACTGGCAAGGTGAACCTTCACCACAACCAATAAGAACTGAACCTAAAGTAGGACGGAACGATCCATGTCCGTGCGGTAGCGGGAAGAAGTATAAAAAGTGTTGTGGTAAATAAAGGTTTTGTTTCTTTAAGAGATTCTACACAATAGTTCGGTGAGGTTTGAAAATTAAATATTTAAGATGAGGTGGTAAGTTGATTGAAGAGAATAGCCCCTTTTTGTAAAGGGGAAATTATTATGATCTTTTACCGAACTGTTGTGGAATTTACAAGCTCATTTAAGAGTTTTGGCTTTCTAAGTTCTCTGAAAAAGGGGATGAAAGGTTTTTATTTTCAAAACTATTCTCGTCTTATTCATCAAAGTGCAACTCAACCTCAAACATCACCTTCTCCAAGGTTGGCTCGTTGCTATTTTCTACTCCTAAAGATGTATGTTTATGATGAGGAAAAGTTTCTAAATGTTTGTGATGTGGCATATTATCATATCGAAAAATCATTTCATTATCTAAGTTCCTGAAGTGATATTTGTATTTCTTTTTGGTAATTTTGCCATTAAGCTCTCTAATGACCTCAAGAACGTCCAATTTTCCCTTTTCAAAAACGACAATTCCCTCAATAATTCCTAAAAAATCGTTGATCTTTCTTTTCTCAATTTGAGAACTCAATATGTAAGTAGAATCATTTAGAACAGTATCAAACTCTGCAAAGTACTTATTTATCACGCCAGTTGCTTTAACTCCAGTTTAAACTCCTTATAAGTTTCATATTCTCCACTCCAGATGTAGTAATCATTATTTGTATCATCTAGTTTACCTTCCTCAAATAGAGCATAGAAGTCTTCTGTGGTTAATTCATACTTTTGTTCAAATTTATAAAAGTCATGTTCAATAGCGCGTATTCCTTTTTCTAATTCTCTGATTTTGTAGTCAATCAGATCATTGACAAGTTTATCCACGTCATTTTTATACAGACTCAAGAACTTGCTGAAGCGTTCGCTTGTATTTTCGTTAAGCGGTAATGATAAGTCCATAGCATTGAGTTTGCTTCAAATTTACTCAAAAATTGTAGGAAACAAAAAGGCGCACCCCAAGGCACGCCCAAAAACTTATATCAATTCGGCCAAAACAAAACTTCTCCTGCGCCAGCCAGTTAATAATTTATAACTCATAATTATAATTAAAATCAATCCGCAAGCTTAGCCATCAAAAACTCACGGTTAAGACGTGCGATGTGCGAAATAGAAATCCCCTTAGGGCACTCAATTTCACAAGCACCAGTGTTGGTACATCCACCAAAGCCAAGTTCATCCATTTTCGCCACCATAGCCTTAGCACGGCGTTTAGCCTCAACCTTACCTTGTGGCAGAAGAGCCAATTGCGAAACCTTAGCAGCCACGAACAACATAGCTGAAGAGTTCTTACAAGTAGCCACGCAAGCCCCACAACCAATGCAGGCAGCAGCATCCATAGCCTCGTCGGCATCAGGCTTTGGAATTGGAATAGCGTTCGCATCAGGTATACCACCAGTGTTTACAGAAGTGTAACCACCCTCTTGCAAAATCTTATCGAAAGCCGTACGGTCAACCATCAAATCCTTGATAACAGGGAAACCGGCTGCACGCCAAGGCTCCACAGTGATAGTTTCACCATCCTTAAACTTGCGCATGTGCAACTGGCAAGTAGTAACACCATCGTCTGGCCCGTGAGCCTGACCGTTGATGTACAGCGAGCACATACCGCAGATACCCTCGCGGCAGTCATGATCGAATGCCACAGGCTCTTTGCCTTCGGTGATTAATTGTTCGTTCAGCACGTCCATCATTTCGAGGAACGAGCTATCAGTAGACACGTCGTTAAGATCATAAATCTCAAACGCACCTTTGTCCGAAGGGGTATTTTGCCTCCAGACTTTTACTTTTATATTGATGTTTTTTCCTGCCATTGTCGTATAATTTTCGAAGACGTACTCAACCCCAGAACCTGGAACATAACGTGCAGGACAACAGGTTTGTACTTTCTTCATTACTCGGCCAAAAAAGTTGCAGTAACTTAATACCACAACATAAATTCATAAAAACAGGTCAACGACCCCAAAAAACTATAAACATTAATTACAAACATCATTGGCTATAACTAAACCTATCAAGCGTCAGCCAATTAATAACTCATAATTAATAATTCAAACCTAGTTCTTATAGTTACGAGTTTTAACCTCAATCTCCTCGTAATTAAGTGGCTCTTTATGCAATTCCGGTTCGTTGTTTTCGCCTTTATATTCCCAAGCTCCAACATACATATAGCCTGCATCGTCACGCTTAGCTTCACCTTCGCCAGTCTGGAACTCTTCGCGGAAGTGTCCACCGCACGATTCTTCGCGGTGCAGTGCATCACGTGCCATCAGTTCACCAAGTTCCAAGAAGTCAGCAAGGCGAAGAGCCTTTTCAAGCTCAATGTTAAGTCCGTCTTTTTTGCCAGGAATACGAAGGTCGCTCCAGAATTCTTTAGTAACAACCTTAACTTCTTCAATAGCTTCTTTTAGGCTTTCTTCTGTGCGACCCATGCCAACTTTGTCCCACATAATCTTGCCCAGTTTCTTATGGATAGAATCCACAGACTGCTTACCTTTAATACCCATCAGCTTATCAACACGTGCTTTGATGGTGTTTTCGGCAGTTTTAAACTCAGGCAGGTCAACAGAGAAACGAGGAACATTAATCTGGTCGGCCAAGTAATTCTGAATTGTGTATGGCAGCACAAAATAACCATCAGCAAGACCCTGCATCAGAGCAGAAGCACCAAGACGGTTAGCTCCGTGATCGGAGAAGTTAGCCTCGCCAATTACGAAAAGGCCATCTACAGTAGTTTGCAATTCATAATCTACCCAAACGCCGCCCATTGTGTAGTGAACTGCAGGATAAATCTTCATTGGCGTTTGATAAGGATCGTCGTCTGTGATCTTTTCGTACATCTGGAACAGGTTTCCGTACTTAGCCTCAATCACATCGCGTCCATCGCGCTCAATCGCATATTTAAAATCAAGGAAAACACCTTCCTTGGTCGTATTGTTTTCAATCCCAAAACCAGCATCGCAACGTTCCTTAGCAGCACGCGAAGCAACATCACGAGGAACAAGGTTACCAAAAGCAGGGTAACGGCGCTCTAGGTAGAAATCGCGGGCATCGTCAGGAATATCCTGCGGACGTTTTCTTCCTTCGCGGATCGCCTCAGCATCTTCAATTTTCTTAGGTACCCAGATACGTCCATCGTTACGCAACGATTCCGACATCAGTGTTAGTTTCGACTGGAATTCACCGTGAACAGGAATACAAGTAGGGTGAATCTGAACGTAAGCAGGGTTAGCAAAGAAAGCTCCCTTTTTGTGCGCCTGCCAAGCAGCAGAACAGTTCGACCCCATTGCATTGGTAGAAAGGAAGAACACATTACCATAACCGCCAGTTCCAAGAACAACAGCGTGTGCTGAATGCGATTCGATCTTTCCAGTTACAAGGTCACGTACAATAATACCACGCGCACGTCCATCAACCAAAACAACATCCAGCATCTCTGTGCGGTTGTACATTGTCACTTTGCCTTTTTTAATTTGGCGGTTCAATGCACCATAAGCACCCAAAAGCAACTGCTGGCCGGTCTGACCCCTCGCGTAGAAAGTCCGGGATACCTGCGCACCACCAAAAGAACGGTTGTCCAACAAGCCGCCGTAATCGCGCGCAAACGGAACACCTTGAGCCACACACTGGTCGATAATACTGTTGGCTACTTCGGCCAAGCGGTGTACGTTTGCTTCGCGCGCACGGTAGTCACCACCTTTAATTGTATCGTAAAACAGACGGTAAACACTGTCACCATCGTTAGGGTAATTTTTTGCGGCATTAATTCCACCCTGTGCTGCAATAGAGTGTGCACGGCGTGGCGAATCCTGATAGCAGAAGTTCTTAACGTTAAAACCCATTTCGCCAAGGCTGGCAGCAGCCGAAGCTCCTGCAAGACCAGTACCAACTACAATAACATCAAGCTTACGTTTGTTGGCAGGGTTCACTAACTTCTGATGTGCTTTATATTTGCTCCACTTTTCGGCCACTGGCCCCTGTGGTATTTTTGAATCTAAAGTTGCCATAATTCTTTTTTGGTGTTCAGAATGATTGAATGACGGGAGTTACTGGAACATACGCTTTAAATTATAAGGTCTATCAACTAGTCCAAATACTATTCAAGCGCAAGCCAATTCATAATTATTCAGCCGAGTTTATTTTTAATGGCCTTCATAAGACCGCTCCGCTAAATTCATAACTAATAATTCCTCCCCCTCTTCATCCTAGAACATGATTAGAGAAAACTTTTAATCAAGAAGAACAGTGCAATTACACTAAAACCTCCAGCTACGACAATACTGTACAGGCGCCCTAGTACAACAAGGCGGCTGCGCCAGATGTGGTTGTTCATTCCAATACTCTGAAACGACGACTGGAAACCATGATCTAAGTGAATACCCAGAGCAACAAAACCTATAACATAAACGATTGCCGAAAGTGGGTTGCTCAGCACATTTTTTACAAGTTCAAAGTGATTGGCCCCTTCTACAGAATAGGCCCCGAACTTCATTTCAACAAAAATCTGCAAGTGAAAAATCAGAAAAGCGAGAATAGCAATGCCCAACGCAAGCATATATCTCGAAGCGAACGAACTTGCGTGCGATCGTTTTTCTACTTCATATTTTACTGGGGTTTTACTACGGTTCTGTAGATCGAATTTAATGCCCAAACCTATATGGACAATAAAGCCCAATGCAAGTACAGGCTGCATAATTTGAATTAAGGGATTAGTACCCATGAAATGCGAAGTAGCATTAAATGCTTCTTCTCCTAAAAATAGCGTAAGGTTGGCCGCCAAGTGAACCAGAAGGAACACAATGAGGAACAACCCCGAGAGCGCCATCACGACCTTTTTACCGATCGAACTACTAACAAAACTGCTCATAATTTTAAGGGATTAATTTATCATTTCCAGCACATTGAGTAAAGCCAAGAAAAAAATCATCAGGGCGTGGCAATCTTTCGGAACCAGATCGCACATAGGTACCATGTGGATTCAGATCATTACGCAGTAGCCCCGCGAAAGGTTTTTCTTTCATGCTTTTTAAATCATGTTAATTTCAAGCATTGTCTTTTGCAGAGGAGGTGTTTTTCTATAACAAATCTCCTAGGCAAAGGTTTTACTTTACTTAATAGCTTGTGGTTTAATTTGCCTCCCAAATTTAGAATCATTCATTGCCCTTCCCAATGATCAAATATCAGGTATTGTAATTTGGATCGATTCTAAATAGCTGAGTGGTTATATTGTAACAGATTCAATAAATCTGCTACAAATACAACAATTTTAGATGCAATTAGAAATTATTTGTGGTGCCAAGGTCTGTTGTTAATAACTGGGCTATAGTCGCACTCTCTGTTTCTAGTTCTCTCCGCATCTCCTGTGACTTTCCGTTGCAATGATGCCCAGATAAAAGTGTTGTTCCTTTCAATAAAAGATTATAATGCTGAATGATAAACATTTTTCCACCACATCTAGGTTAGATGCCCTACAGTTGGGTGTTGTAGTGGGTTGATAATAAAGGGATTTATGTTCGAGTGTGTAAAGTGAAATTTCGTGAGAATCAATAAGATTATGAAATTTACAACAAATAAGGATCTTGATTTAGAAATTATTTTACTCATAGCAATCGGACTTTGTTTTCATAGCAATCGGCCAATTTATCTGCGCACAAGAAACTGTATTTTGCAGCGTTATGAAGAGTGTTGACATCAACAGGCAACGCATGCAATGCAACGGAAAACCTGTTTTAAGAGTTTCCAAGATAAGTTTTGACCCTGCATTTTTTTAAATACTTTTAGCTACCTTATTTAGGTATAGGAATTGTGGCTAAAAACATAGATAAGAAGGTGCAGCGATACGAATGGTACTTTTATAGTTCTCTCTGCACTAAATAAAAGTTCCCATGAACTTAAACGAGTACGACACAAAAAAATAGATACGAACGCTCCTCAAAATGTAATCATTATGAAGTTTCTGAAGCTCTTGGTACTAACCATTTCCATAACTGTTTCTTTGCCTGCGCTGGCACAAAACAGGAAGATAGAAAAGGCCAACAAGCTTTTCGAGTCGGGTGAGTTTTTTAAAGCCATTGAGAAGTACAAAAAGCTCTACTCCAAAACAAAAGGTAAGAAAGATAAAGGTAAAATCGCATTTAAAACAGGGCTGTGTTATCGTTCAATCAATGATCCTAAAAAAGCAATATCGTGGTTCAAAAGAGCGATTCGTTCGAAATATCCAGATCCCAAAGCAGTATTATATTATGCCGATGGATTGAAAAAGCTCGAAAGTTACGAAGATGCAGTAGTCGAATACCAGCGTTATAACGAAATGGTGCCAGATGACCCTGCTGGAAAAATTGGAATCGAATCCTGTAAAATGTCTTTAAAATGGCTCAAGAAGCCATCCAATATAAAAGTGGAACTTCTAAAATCTGTTAGTTCCCGCCAAATGGACTATTCTCCCATTGTATCCGAGCGCGATGATAAAACCATTCTGTTTATTTCCACTCGGGAAGGTGCAACAGGAAACAAGTTCAGTAATGCTTCAGGGCAGAATTTCTCAGATATTTTCTCTACTAGTGTCGATAGAAAAGGTGACTGGAGTGAACCAGTACCAGTTTTAGGCGACATTAATACCGGATTCGACGAAGGTCCATTTTCTCTTTCCGACGATCTTGAAACGATTTACTTCACACGTTGCGAGAAAAAGAAAAACGCAAATTCAGGATGCCGAATTTATACAGCCCGTAAGTCGAGCGATATGTGGGTCGATGTCAGTGAAGTTATTTTAGTTGAAGATAGTAGCGTTACTGTTGCTCACCCCGCAATATCTCCAGATGGGAATACATTATATTTTGTTTCTGACATGGAAGGTGGCATGGGAGGAAAAGATATTTGGAAATCTTCTTTGTCTGGCAGCAAATGGGGCAAGCCCGTAAATATGGGCAAAAAGATAAATACGCCAGGAGACGAAATGTTTCCATATGTACATTCCGATGGTTCGCTTTATTTTTCCTCGAACTATCATCCGGGCATGGGAGGGCTAGATGTTTTCCGTTATGGAAAGAACAAAGAAAACGTTGTTGCTCTTGAGAATATGAAAGCTCCGGTCAACTCACCGCAAGATGACTTCGGGATTTCTTTCGATTCTACAGGAAAGAAAGGTTTCTTCAGTTCTACCCGTGAGGTCTCAGGCAAAAAGAGCGACAATATTTTCGGTTTCGAGATTCCGCAGCTAAAGTTCTCGCTTAGCGGCTTGGTAGTAGATGAGGATAGCGACAGACCTTTGGATGGGGTGAAAGTTGTTTTAACAGGAACGGATGGTTCAAGCCTTCAGACTGTAACCAAAAGCGACGGAAAATTCCGTTTCAGGTTAAAGAAAGAAACAGATTATGTAACAGTAACATCTAAGAATAACTACTTTACGGGTAAAGCAACAGAAACTACAAAGGGATTGGAGCAAAGCAAAGTGCTTAAAATGAAGATTGAAATGGATAGAATTCGTAAAGAAGTGGCCTTCGAGGTTCAGAACATCTTCTATGATCTTGCTAAAGCAACCCTTCGTCCCGAATCTAAAATTTCTTTAGATAAACTGGTAGATTTACTTGAGCTGAATAAGAATTTACAAATTGAACTTGGTGCCCATACCGACTTTAGAGGAAGCGACGATTACAATCAGGATCTGTCTCAGCGCCGAGCTCAGTCTGTAGTGGATTACCTGATAAAAAATGGCATTGCCAAAGAGCGTTTGGTAGCAAAAGGTTATGGAGAAAGTGTTCCGCGTACCATTGGCATGAAGCTTCATCAACAGTATCCAGATTTTCCAATTGATCAGGTGCTTACAGAAGAGTACATTACGAAACTATCTTCTGATGATCTTAAGGAACAAGCTCACCAGATCAACCGTCGTACAGAGTTCAAAGTTTTGCGTACAGATTTCGATGTGAAAGCTGAAAGCTTCGGGAACAATTGATATTAAGCACGTGGTACTACTATTAGAAAATCACTGTGCTAATATTCAGTGTTGTAATAAACCTAAAAGTATCGTTTGTATGTGCACATCTGCTTAATATCTGTGTTCGTATTATACTTTTTAAGTAGTCTGTCATAATTAACTGACCTTTCGCAGTCCTAAAAGTTGCGAAAGAAATAAATTACGTTAAAGCAAAGGTTTCCTGCTTGAGTTCTAATTGCTGTTCCAGTTCAGTTTTTAAAGACTGGAGTTCATTGAAAGCTGCTTTGACAGCACGGATATATAGCCTTGATTTGAGCCCGAAGTGATTTGTGGCATGTGCAAACTTTAAAACTTCGAGTTTGCAGAATGCGATCATCGAAGCAAACACATGATTGGACTGTGTGGTCTCATTTTTTGTCGGAGACTTTTCCAATGCTGCGTTCTGCTTGAGTGATTTATGGAAAACCTCTACGTTCCACCGTTTTTTGTAGATAGTACAGGTTTGATGATGGGTAAGTTTCAGGTCATTGGTTACAAGGTAAGCTTCCCCGCTGCTCCCGTCTATGTTTGTAAAGACCTGTTTGATAAGTTTTACTGGAAAGTCCAGTCCCTTAATCCAAACTTCATACGAGCGGTTTGCCTGAAAACCCTGTTCCGATACTTTTTTGAACTTACCCTCACGTTTGTCCTGATAGCTTAGGGCAACAGTCCTGTTTTCTTTCAATGCCGCAACAAAAAACTTCTTTAGTTTTTTGTGCACGAACTCAAAGTTCTCCTTGGAAGAAAACCAGGTATCCCAGCTTAGGTATCCATATTTCACTTTGTTGTGAAAAGTCAAAATGGTTAAGCGTTCGCGTACCAGTTCATTTTTACTCACACTGCTACGCCGCTTTACCTTGTCTGATTTTTGGTCATAATAGGAGTCCGTTTTTTCTATGATTTCATATGCGATCGGGAGGTTCACATCCTCTCCGGAATCGTTCTGAGCTACATACAAAAAGTTCAATAGGTTGATCCCTTTGATGTTCCTGTTCTTTGAATGGTCCCAATGCCAACAGACAATATCGTTTTCTGTGGTATGTGGTTTTTCCTCGATACTGTCATCAATGGCGATCACACCCTGATCGGATTCTATGGCTCGGACCAACTTTTTGATCTGTTTCCAAAAGTCTTGAGGAAGTAATTTCTTCTGGGCTAGGAAACGGCTGATCTGATCGTGGCTATATCCGTTGTCCAGCAGCTCAGATAGACCTACCGCCGTGGTAAGCGTGAATGACGATATTAAATAATCGCTGTATAAATCTAAGAGCTGTGGGTTTTTCATCGGTTATCTTTTTTTGACGAAATCGAAGCTAGGGAACATCCCGTTATTTATAAAATTTTTAAAACACAAACTTTAGAGCTGCAATAGCTCAGTAATTAATTTAGATTTATACCTGTCGAGAAAGTGGTTTTCGGTTTTTCAGAACCTTGCGGAAACTGTGTAGCAGTATCAGGATTGTAGGCAGGGATGTGAATCCCAGTAAAGAAAAATCCTCATCTGTCCTGAATCGCGTAGCGATGATGCTATTTATAAATGCCATCGCTATGCGATTCGGTTTATTTTTCGAAATGTTTTCCCATGGTTTACAACCCTTTCACCGCTATGCGGTTATTTCAGGTGGCAGAAAACCGAAAAACAAAATCACTTTAGTATAATTCAGTACCAAGTGGCTGAATGCTTTCGAAGAGTGAGGCTATAACTAAATAGGGTCAAGACCCTAGAGTAAAAAAGCACTGTCAGTATTAATGTTGGCAGTGCTTTTTTAGCTTTTAATAAAAGCTATTTGAGTCTAAATTTCTTAAATTGCTACTTGTTTTTATTATCATTGTAAAAACCAATCCTCTTTATTTAGATTAATTCCAAATAATAATTATCTTTGCTTTTATAATTTAGCTTAAATCAAACTTAGGCTGATATAAATAAAGAATAATCACAGCAATTACAATAATAAATAATCGGAAGCAATGAAGATAGCAAACAGCGTTGCAGATCTAGTGGGAGGCACACCACTTGTTCGCTTAAACAGACTAACAGAAGGTATTGAGGCAAATGTGTACGCAAAATTAGAGTATTATAATCCAGGGGCATCTGTAAAAGATCGCTTAGGATATGCCCTTATCACAGATGCTGAAGAGAGGGGAATACTCAAACCGGATAGTACTATAATAGAACCTACGAGTGGAAATACAGGCATTGGCTTAGCAATGATTGCAGCTGTAAAAGGCTACCGCCTAATTGTGACAATGCCAGAGAGTATGAGCCGCGAACGTAGAAATCTCTTAAAAGCTTATGGTGCAGAGATTGTTTTAACACAAGCTTCTTTGGGCATGAAGGGTGCTGTAGCCAAAGCAGAAGAACTTGCTGCTGAGATACCTAATAGCTTTCTTCCTCAACAGTTCAAAAATCAAGCGAATGTTGAGATGCACAAGCGCACAACAGCCAATGAAATCTGGGACGACACAGAAGGTTCTGTAGATATCTTCATAGCTGGTGTTGGTACCGGCGGAACAATCACAGGCGTTTCTGAAGTGATCAAGCAACGTAAACCAGAATTGTATTCTGTTGCTGTAGAACCACAAGAGAGTCCTGTATTGGCAGGGGGAAGCCCAGCGCCACATAAAATACAGGGTATCGGAGCTGGCTTTATCCCGGATATTATGAATACTGATATTGTAGACGAAGTTTTTCATGTAAATATCGATCAGGCTTTGGTAACTGCTAAAGCCTTGGCTACAAAAGAAGGGATTCTTTCTGGCATCTCATCTGGCGCAAATGTGTATGCTGCTTTAGAAATGGCGAAACGACCAGAAAACAAAGGCAAGAATATCGTAGTAATTATTTGCGATACTGGTGAGCGTTACTTGAGCACACCTCTTTATAATTTCGAAGAAGAGCTAGGGCAGCTTACAGTAAGTTTGTAAGCCAATTTCTGAATCTGACATAGTCATAATAATAACAACACATTAATTCATCCGATAGGAAGCTCCTATCGGATTTTTTTATTAGTACATGATATCTTAATAAAAAAGTATTGTACCAAGTATTCGGTATATTGAGGAATTGAATGGGGCTGTGCCCTTAAAGAAGTAGACAGTCATAATTAAATAGATTTATTCTCTTGCTAAGTTTCAGACTGTATGGATTAAGCAAATCAATATAAATAGGTCCAAGATCTTAAATGGAGAAAATAAGCCTAAACAGATGAAAAAATTAAATCCGGATATCCATCAGGTTATTGAAGAATTGTCCGATACATGCAATTCCAGATGGACATATCAGGCTCCAACCCATGGGCAGCCTATGCCTTCTACTAATGATTTGAAGGAAATAGTACAGCTTTGTCGTCAGATTATTTTTCCAGGTTTTTACGGGCATTCTTCAATGACGCCAGAGCGTTTAAAATATTACATGGGGGTTTATGTCGACCGGTTGTATGAAAAACTCCTTGAGCAGCTTATGCGCGGGTTCTGTTTTGCATGTGAGCGTCAGCATAATTTCACAAGTCCAGATTGTAAACAGGATGCTGAAACGGTGACCAACCGGTTCATAGCATGCCTGCCAGAATTACGACGTAAATTGATCAACGATGTCAAAGTTGCGTTTGATGGGGATCCTGCCGCAAAGTCACATGGCGAGATTATTTTCTGCTACCCTGGCATTAATGCAATAACGAATTACCGAATAGCCAATCAGCTCCTACAATTCGATGTGCCTCTAATTCCACGGATCATATCAGAGATGGCACATTCGGAAACGGGCATTGACATTCACCCTGGAGCAAAGATCGGTGAGTATTTCAGTATTGATCATGGAACAGGTGTTGTAATTGGCGAAACATGTATTATTGGTGACAATGTGAAAATTTATCAAGGGGTGACATTGGGCGCAAAAAGTTTCCCAATAGACGAGAACGGCAATCCAATAAAGGGAATTCCAAGACACCCACTAGTAGAAGAAAATGTTGTAATTTATTCAGGAGCAACAATCCTAGGACGTATTACTGTAGGAAAGAACTCTGTAATTGGCGGAAACGTTTGGGTTACTCATACCCTGCCCCCAAATTCAAGAGTTATACAGTCAAGGGCCAAAGAGACAGTTTATCTAGATGGCGGCGGTATTTGACAATGTCGTAAAAAAGAGGTAAATTATCGATCGGGAGTGTGTTTGCGCTTCCGATCGTTTTTTTAAGTGTATTATTTGTAATGCTTTTGAATTCTAACTTTTTTTTCGCTAAAGTTTGTGCCAAAAGAGAGGTAGCTTGTAGCTATGCTCCATACTCATAAAAGAACCTGTCATCAGTTCAGACATCATCCAGTTCTTTTCCTATGTATAACAATTAGACCTGTAAACTATAGATCTTTTCAAAGATGAGCAAGAAACAAAAAAATAACTCAGAAGCCGATCTTATAGAACATCCGGAAGAAAAGAAACCTACAAAAAGGTTCAATCGCAGATTCTATGAAAAAGAGCTGAACCGTTTACAGATAGAACTTGTCAAACTTCAGGAATGGATAAAATACAGAAAGCTAAAAGTCGTTGTAATTTTTGAAGGTCGCGATGCCGCAGGTAAGGGGGGCACGATCAAGCGTATTACCGAGCGCCTCAATCCCCGAATCTGTCGTGTTGTAGCTCTTGGGGTTCCTTCCGACAGGGAAAAAACTCAATGGTATTTTCAGCGTTATGTCCCACACCTTCCTGCCGCTGGGGAAATGGTACTTTTCGATAGAAGTTGGTACAACCGTGCAGGTGTAGAAAAAGTGATGGGTTTTTGTACAGAAGAAGAATATATAGAGTTTTTGCGTTCTTGTCCAGAATTCGAACGAATGCTGATTCGATCTGGGGTTATTTTGTTAAAGTATTGGTTTTCTGTCAGTATGGAAGAGCAGGAGGTGCGCTTTCAGGCTCGGTTAAAAGATCCAACAAAGCGCTGGAAGCTTAGCCCAATGGACTTGGAATCCAGGGCAAAATGGACAGAGTATTCAAAAGCCAAAGATGCAATGTTTGCACATACAGATACGAAACAGGCGTCGTGGTATGTTGTTAATTCTGACGATAAACGCAAAGCCCGCCTCAATTGCATCAGCCATTTGCTGTCCATGATACCTTACGAAGACCGTACGCCAGATGAGGTAGAATTGCCTGAAAGGCCAAAAATAGGAAGTTACGTAAGACCTCCGAAAAGCGACCAAACTTTTGTGCCGGACGTATATTAGCGGAGGAGGATATGATATTGCTTTTAAGTAAAATAAGTAGGTGTGCTAATTATAAACAACACTTTTGGGCATGTCACTATACTGAATATTAGTACTATGCTTTTCCTAATAAATAGCATTACGTGCTTACTAAGAAAAGCGGAACGATGTAGTCATAAAAGATAGTATTTTGTGCTTAGTTGTATTGCTCAGGCAATGTGTGTTTTCAGCAGTAATAGAGCTTACTGGCTGGTGGCATATTTTTTGGTTAATAGGGAAGAGCGTACAGCAAGAAAACCAAAATCTTTTCTGATGAGAATGTAAGATATTTTATAATTTTAAAGCTCTGGAAAAGTAAACTGTAGACGGAATGAACGGTATCAAATTTATATTCCTTAATCTGAATACCCGAAGCAAATTGCTTACTGGGTTTGTTGTAATTCTACTGATCGTTGTTATTGTTGAATACAATGAGTATTACAGCCTTACAAGACTTAGTCAGATTCAGGACGAGATTTTGGAAGTGAACACGACCCAACGTTCCGTTAAGAACGCAAAACTTTCCATCACCCAAGATGTAAAAGTAATGCACGAAATGCTGCACTCTCCAGATAATGAGACCTTGGAAGGTTTAGTGCTTAAGCACCTTAAACTTTCGAACAGTTTCTTGGCAGATATGCAGAACCTTGTTGAAGTGGGTAAATCTCAGAGTACAAAAGCAAAGGGACTGATTCTGAATTCCAAAAGCCAATCTATAATTAATGATATTGTTGACACTTACCAAAATCAAGTAACACCTTCTTACGAACAGTTGAAACAGCTTAAGCAGGAGCTGTTTTCTTTGGAAGATGAGCTGGGGACAATAAGGTCTACTGGGTTGGTTAATGATTCTGTTGCTTTGGCAAGAGAGGCTTTGTTGCGCAAAGAAAGGCTTCGTGCCAATAAAATACAAATTGGGTTGAACGAATATTACAGCAACATTGATTCATATGCCGAGCAGATCGTTTCTCAACTGTCCACCCAGTTAGAAGTCTCAGTTAAGAATTATTTGAGACTGCTGGAAGAAGAATCTGCAAATATCCGTCAACAAGTATTGCGGAGAGCAATCCTGTTGATTTTGTTCGGAGCGCTGTTCAGTTTTCTTGTAGCATATTTGGTGTCGGCTTTCATTACCAATCAGCTTACCAAAGTGCAGAAAGTGCTGGATCAGATGAGTAGGGGAGCTTTGCCTGAATACGAAAGCATAGATACAATAGACGAAGTTGGCGAAATTTCCCGATCGTTGGCCAAATTAATATATGGCTTAAGGAACATTTCCGAATTTGCGGTTTCCATCGGTAAATCAGACTTCTCGTCTAAATTTAAGCCACTGGGAGAGCAGGATGTTCTGGGTAACTCACTTGTAGAGATGCGTAAGAGTCTTCAAGTAGCTGCCAAAGAAGAAAAACGAAGAAAGGTTGAAGATACCAGACGTAACTGGGCTACAGAGGGTCTTGCAAAGTTCAACGTAATCTTAAGGCAAAGTACCGACAGTATAGAAAAATTGACATCGGAGGTTGTTTCGGAGTTGGTAAAGTACATCAAAGCCAATCAGGCTGGTATTTTTGTTATGAACGATAAGGATAAGAAACACATAACTCTCGATTTGGTTGCGGCTTATGCATATAACCGAAAAAAATTCCTTAGTAAATCTGTGAAGCTTGGAGAGGGATTACTTGGAGCTACTGCTGTAGAAAAGTACACTGTTTATTTAACTGAAATTCCTCAAGACTATCTCACAATAGAATCTGCTCTGGGTGGCTCTAATCCTACAAGCCTGATTGTTGTTCCTCTTAAAATGGAAGAAGAGGTTTACGGTGTTATGGAAATTGCATCGTTCAAAGAATACGAGCCTTTTGAAATTGCTTTTATCGAGCGTGTGGCAGAAAACATTGCTTCTACTTTATCCACCATTAAGATCAACAGTAAAACAGCAGAACTTCTGGAGCAGTCTAACTTCGCAGCAAAGGAAATGCACGAAAAAGAGAATGTTTTGCGTGATGAGATAAACGGTTTGCTGAATAAAACAGAGAAGTACAAAAACGAAATAGCTCAATTACAGAAGAAAGTAGAAGAGATAAATTATCAGAAACTCGATTCGGATAAGCGCGAAGAGAAACGGATGGATTTTATCCGTCAGCAAGAAAAAGATTTCGTTAAACGGGAGAATTTACTCACTAGCGAGATTAAGCGCCTTAAGGATATGATTAACCTGAGCCACGATGGAATGATACTTTTGAATGAACATGCGATTATTCAAGAGGTTAACCTGTCGGTGGAAAAGATATTGAACTACGAAACTAGCGAGATTCTAGGCCTAACACTTGAGCATTTTATTGAGAAGAACTTTTTCGAGCGCATAAACAGGGCGTTGGTTCACAAAGACCATACTTTACTCAAAGAGATGCTGGGCAAAGAGTACCGTATCAATATTTTTAAGAAAGATGGCGTTAGTGAAGAGGTAAAAGTTGTTGTTCAGCCTATCAGTGCATCAGGTAAAATTTTCTATGTACTTACGTTTACCGAGCTTCTTGAACTGAAGGCCAAAGAGGTTAAACAAGCAAAAGAGCTGGATCGTTTGATGGCCAAGGAGTTCAAGTACAAAGTAAAAATAGATGAGCTGACACACTTGCTGAGAGAAAATAACATTGAAATACCGGAAGAGTCGAATGAGGATTGGCTTATCCAATGGGGAGTCGATTATCAGCTTGGTTTAGAAGTGATAGATGAGCAGCACAGAAAATGGATCGATATCATCAACCGTTTCTACAAATCGTTTAAAGAAGGGGAAAGTAACCAGGTACTTACGGATATCATTCGGGAACTTCTGGAATATACCGATTATCACTTTGGTTTCGAGGAACGCTACTTCAAAGAGCTTAAATTCCACAAAACTCAAGAACACATGGCAGCCCACCGTAAGTTTGTAAATCGGGTCATCCAACTACAGTCAGAATTTCAGGCAGGTAAGTTAGATGCTGCTTACGAACTTATGAACTTTGTAAAACCTTGGGTAAAAGAACATATCCAGATCGACGACAGGCAATACGTGAGCCTCTTCAAGGATCATCATATTCGTTATTCGATGTTCTAATTAGCTGTGCTGGTCTAGATAAGTACCCAGATAAAATTAACATAGAACTATTTCTAACTTAAGCAGCAGGTTACTTGAAGCAAGTAAGTCTAAAATAAATAGGTCTGCGACCTTGATTCTTTTAGTTTGACATTGTTTGAAATGTCGGTGTTGAATTTTGTAATAACACTCCTTATCAAAGAAATAATATTCTATGAAAAGGTTAACGTTACTTCCCAATTCTATAAATTGAATATTTGATAGATTATAAAGAATAAGGCCAGATATAAGAACTTGTTTTGTAATCTGTTATGTAAGGTGAATATTGCTACTCTACCCGACTGTTTATGAATTCTGATTTCGAGAGGTAAAAAGAAAAGTTGAATTTTGTGGTTCCTACACCAAAAAAACAACTTTTCAGCATGGAGCAATGTCCACAAACAAATATATATGAATTAATTCGTAACCTAGGGATAGTAAAGCACAAAAAGAGGCAGGAGTTTATATGTGAACTGATAGCAGGGATTATCAAGAGCCGTTCAGTAGTTTTTTCACAGATAGCGGACAAAATAGAAAGCGGTGCCAAGGTAGAATCGATAGAAAGGCGGATACAGGATTTTTTCGAGAAGGTCAATTTTGATTATCTAATGTTAGGTGTCTTTCTGATGGGCTTTGTGCACCATGACCGCCTACTGATCAGTATAGACAGGACGGAATGGGACTTCGGCAGGACACAGGTAAATATCCTGTGCGCGGTTGTGAGTATCGGAAAAATGGCAGTGCCCATTTATTTTGAAATGCTTGACAATAATAGCGGCAACAGTAATGCGGACGACCGAATAGGGCTGTTGAAGTCCATCATTGGGATTGTCGGCCCCGATAGGATCAGCATGCTGGTGATGGACCGTGAATTCGTTGGTAACAAATGGCTTTCATGGTTAAGAAAGAAAGGGATAAACTTCTGTGTAAGAGTGCCGAAAAACCATAAGATAACACTGGCAGAGGGAACGGTTGCCAGTGCAGAAGAACTACTGGGGGACAGGAAAACTTTTTATGCCGAAAATGTGATTGTTGATAACGTAATTGTTAACCTGTCCCTGACTTATGGTAAGGACGGCGAACTGTTGTTTTTGATCGGGACAGTACCTTGCGGTGAACTGACGGGGTCCTATAAACGCCGATGGCCGATAGAAGTATTCTTTCAGGCCTTGAAGGCAAGAGGTTTTAATATGGAAGACTCCTGCCTGCAGGACCTGAAAAAATACCGAAAGCTTTTTGCCGTAGTGTCGATAGCCTATACTTTGTGCTGGGCAACAGGTATTCAGGACGGGAAAAAGAACCCTGTCAAAAGAAAAAAGCACGGTTATCCTCAGTATAGCGTGTTCAGAAGAGGGTTGAACTTAATGAGGGAGTTCTTCAAACGTAAAATAACTGAACCTGTTAAAATGGCTATTGAACTAGCCGTCACGAGAATATGCAATAATTTAAAAACAGTCGGGTAGAGTAGAATATTGCTAGGGATAACCTAGGGAATTACACAACTCTGTTTATGTGAACTTTATTTTTTCTTTATCCAAACAATTCCTTTTTCCTCACTACATCTTAAAATAGATAAACTACAATGATTTTAACCCCTGAAAATTAAAGTGTTATGGGTTGCTGGAGTTTTTTTTGATTTTTTTTCATTTCATTTGCTTGCTATACAAAAAAAATTATCAATTTTGCACCCACTTTTTAGTGTATATTTGGGTACGTTATGCCCTAAAAGTAAGGATAGTGTCTGTGACAGTGATTCAGAACAATAGTAAATATCAGCAGGGCGAAGTTATCTTGGTTGATAAACCCTTGACGTGGACTTCGTTTGATGTAGTGAATAAATTACGCCGTGCAATATCTATTAAGCTCGGTGTAAAAAAGATTAAAGTTGGGCATGCAGGAACACTAGATCCTCTTGCAACAGGCTTGGTTATTGTTTGCACAGGTAAGAAAACAAAAGAAATAGAAACTTATCAGGCACAAGAAAAAGAGTATATAGCAACACTTGCACTTGGTGCAACCACTCCTTCGTACGACCTCGAAACAGAAATAGACCAGAGATTTCCTACAGAACATATTACTCTGGAACTTATTCAAGAAAAGTTAGCTCTGTTCATTGGCGAGATTGATCAGGTGCCACCAGTCTTTTCTGCAATAAAACAAGATGGGAAACGGGCATATGAGAAGGCTAGGGCTGGGAAAGCAGTGGAGATGAAATCCAGAAAGGTCACGATCCATGAAATTGAGCTTATAAAGTTCCAAAACTTGGAGTTGACACTTAGAATTGTATGTAGTAAAGGAACATACATCAGATCTTTGGCGTATGATATGGGCAAGGCCTTAGATAGTGGTGCGCACCTTTCTGCCTTAAGACGAACTGCTATTGGTGATTTTTCCATTAACAGCGCATATACTATCGATTCTTTTTTAGAAAGGTTAGAATCAGAAGATAAATAAATTAACATGTACTGCTTTTCTTTGGAGAAGTGTGTGCTCTTTATATATAGCCTATAGGGCTAAACGATTGTTTTTTACCGCAGTTTTTGAATGTTTTCTACAAACTGTTGGTAATTGGAATAAGAAAAAACGAGTTGTATTATAAATTGGCCAGACGAATATGAAGTTATCAAAGTTTAATTTTAAACTATCAGCCGATCTAATTGCACAGTATCCAGCGACTCATAGAGATGAATCGCGTCTTATGGTACTACACAAAGATACAGGAGAAATAGAACATCGAGTGTTTAAGGATATGCTAGACTACTTTGATGAAGGTGATATGCTAGTTTTCAACAACACAAAGGTTTTTCCTGCGCGCTTGTACGGGAACAAAGAAAAAACAGGAGCCAAAATCGAGGTGTTTCTATTGCGGGAACTGAACCGCGAGCAACGCCTTTGGGATGTTTTGGTAGATCCTGCACGTAAAATCCGTATTGGCAACAAACTTTATTTTGGCGAAAACGATGCTTTAGTGGCCGAGGTAATCGACAATACAACTTCCAGGGGCCGTACACTACGTTTCTTGTACGATGGCCCACATGAGGAATTTAAAGCATTGCTTTATTCTTTGGGAGAAACTCCTCTACCTAAAACAATTCAACGCGCACCGGAACCAGACGATGAAGAGCGTTATCAGACAATATTTGCAAAGCACGAAGGGGCTGTTGCTGCCCCAACAGCAGGTCTTCATTTTAGCAAGCATCTATTGAAGCGTTGTGAAATTAAAGGGCTTACTTTCTCAGAAGTGACACTTCATGTTGGATTGGGTAATTTCCGAGGTGTAGACGTAGAGGATCTTACAAAACACAAAATGGATTCTGAGCAGATTTTCATTGGGGAAGATGCTGTAGAAGCAATAAACAAATCAAAAGAGAGCCGCCACAATATATGCGCTGTAGGTACAACCGTTCTGCGTACATTGGAAAGTTCTGTTTCTACAGATGGTTTCTTGAAGCCTTTCGAGGGATGGACCAATAAGTTCTTGTTCCCACCATATGAATTCAGCGTGCCGAACAGAATGATCACTAACTTCCACATGCCATTGTCTACATTGTTGATGACTGTAGCAGCTTTCGGTGGTTATGACGAAACAATGGAGGCTTATAAAGTGGCTGTGAAAGAGAAATACAAATTTGGCCCTTATGGCGATGCTATGATGGTTGTATAATTAAGCAGGTTGCTTATAAATGTCACTTTTATATTTTCTATATTGAAATTAGCACGGTGCTTTTCCTAATAAATAGTACTTCGTGCTTACTACATATTTCAAA
This sequence comes from Bacteroidales bacterium, assembly GCA_965230435.1. Taxonomy (GTDB): domain Bacteria; phylum Bacteroidota; class Bacteroidia; order Bacteroidales; family JBDKHP01; genus JBDKHP01. Next base: position 232,649 of record CBDDLB010000004.1, on the reverse strand, counting down.
AAGTAAAAATGGCTTTAACTATCATAAGTTAAAGCCATTTCCTTTTTTGCTTTTCTTGTTTTAACGGAGTGGCCCATCAAACTCAAAATCCGGTTCTATAATTTCTTTTTCTGTGTCCAGATGAAAACAGAGGTATTTGGTTATGAAACCTTGTTGTAGCCACATTTGTTCGTAGTGTGTCCGAGTGCTGAGCAACGGATCGTTTTTCATTTCAGAGTTGTACAGATCCGAGAAATCTGTCTGTACTTTGAATTCATTTGCTTTCACAATGGTTTTAGTGTATGCATACAGAAAGTCGCTATCGGTTTTTATATGTATTTTCCCACCGTTTGCAAGGAAGGTTTGATAGTATCCTAAGAAACGGGATCCAGTAAGGCGTTTTGTGACACGCTTTACTTGAGGGTCTGTAAATGTAAGCCAGATTTCATCTACCTCTCCTGCTGCAAAAAATGAACGGATCAGTTCGATGCGGCTTCTAAGAAAACCAACATTTTTCAGTCCTTCCTCATGAGAAGTTTTTGCTCCTCTCCACATGCGGGCACCTTTGATGTCGATACCTATAAAGTTCTTGTTAGGATGTATACGGGCATTGGCCAAAGTGTACTCTCCTTTGCCGCAGCCAAGTTCCAAAACAATAGGGTTGTCGTTGCCAAAAAACTCTTTGGCCCATTTACCTTTGAGTTTATAATCAGTATTTAATACTTCTTTCAAGTCTGGCTCTACCGTATGTGGCAGACTTGAAAATTCAGCAAAATGTTCAAGCTTTTTCTTCGCACTCATTGTATTCGCAATCAAACAGGGCCAGATTCTTTAACCTGGCTATTATCTCGTATTTGTTGACTTCTATAGTTGATACTGGATTTTCGACACCTTTTCACAGGTGTGCAAAAGCCAGTTCTTATTTTATTTTTTCAAGAGCAAGACCAACAGTGTGTACATCTTCTAGTTTCTCCCTCCGCATGCCTTGCATCAATTGGAAATGATATTTTCCTTTTTGTGGAAAACCAATAGAAGCTTTGAACGGGAAATATCCAGTCCAAAGGCCATCTTTTTCTTTTCCAAACCATTTGCCCGTTGGGTCGGCCAGAAAGATTTCTACAGTATCTATCTGTGCCTGTTGGTTCGGGGCTGTAGTTTTTGTAAAAAGCCACAGATTGCTGTTGGGGTAGAACTCTGTATTGCTAATCTTGATGAAAAGATTATACATAGCGGTTGTGTCTTCGATTTCTACCTCGAAACGAACAGCCTGATCGCTTTTCCATACTTTGTCAGGAACTTTAAATTCTTGTTCGAAAATAAAACTGTTCCCGCATGCGGACAAAAGCACAGTCAAGAAAAGTAGAATGAACCTACTGCTCCGGTGTATTGTCATTTTCGGATTGCTTTTTTTTATTGAACGGACGGGGACGTCGTTTCATATTTGGCTTTTTACCTTTGTTGGCATCATTCGGGCGACTTGCCTGCTTCCCTTTTGTTTGAACTTTTTCGTCATCCTGTTTTTCCTCGGGATTTTGTGTGCGTTGCGGACGTCTTCGCGGACGGTCTTTGGCGCTTTGGGAACGTCCACCTGGACGGCTGTTAGGTTTTCTGCGTTGTTTGTTTGCAGGTTTTCGTTTTGAGCTACCCTCAATATCCACCTTGTCTTCGAAACGATCCAAATCACCTTCTTCAATTGTGTTGACAAAGCCGATTGGAGCCGCGTTTATTTTCGCAGCTTCTTCTTTCGAAATAAGCTTTTCTACTTTTTTCCCTTGTTTGTTTTGACGGATAATTTCTTTAACGCGATCCACAGGTACTGGTGTAACATTTACAGGAGCACCCGAATCGAACGAATACCACATGATCCGTTTGAAAATATCGGTTTTGAAATGAAAGGCCATTCCAGCTTCTGTTTCCAGTACAGTAGTAGTGTTCGGGAAGTCGCTTTGGGCATCCATATAGGAGTCCAGCTCGTAGTTGAGACAACATTTAAGTTTACCACATTGACCAGCTAGTTTCTGTGGGTTAAGAGATAACTCTTGATAGCGGGCTGCACTGGTTGTAACGGTTACAAAATTTGTAACCCATGTAGAACAGCAAAGTTCGCGCCCACAGGTTCCAATGCCGCCAACACGGCCAGCTTCTTGCCGTGCCCCGATTTGCTTCATCTCTATGCGGATGCGGAAGCGTTCGGCTAAAACTTTGATAAGTTCGCGGAAATCGACGCGCTCTTTGGCGATGTAATAGAAAATGGCTTTGGTGCCGTCTCCCTGAAATTCGACATCGGAAACCTTCATGTCCAGTTCCATATCCCTACAGATCCGGCGCGTTTCAATCATCACGTCGTGTTCCCGAGACATGGCGGCTTCCCATTTTTCTATATCGACAGGCTTAGCTTTCCGGTATATTTTTTTTGGCTCGTTGCTGTCGTTGTAGTTGTATTTTTTCATCTGGCGCAATACCAGTTCCCCGGTGAGCGATACGACTCCAATGTCGTGGCCAGGAGAGGCTTCTACAGCAACAGCATCGCCTTTGTTCAGCTTTAGGTTGTTTACATTTTTGTAGAACCCTTTGCGTGTATTTTTAAAACGGATTTCCACCCAATCCGTAGCGTTGGGGCTTTGTGGCAGATCCCCCAGCCAGTTGTGGACATCGAGCTTGTTGCAGCCAGATAAACATTTACCATTGCTACAGCCGCGTCCAGAAGAACAACAACCCATAATATGTGTATTTAGTAGCCTGCTGTTGTATAAGTCTTTCTGAAAAGTTGTTGTTCGCTTAACAAGAACACATGCAACAGGCTTAGCTTCGTAATAAATTAATTAGTTTAAGTGATAAATCTAATAACACGATTTTATCGGATGCGTTGCGTTCTATGTGTTTGTACGCAAGTTCGAGTTCGGCATTGATCTGGAAAATGTTCCTTTCGTTGATAAAACGATGAAAGCGTTCTGAGAACATATTCTCGTCGCTGTTCATGTAATTCAAAGAGTTGCCTTCGTCTGATAGATTCATTACAAAGTTCTCGCGCACCATGCCCATCGCATAGTTAAGGAAGCTTTTTTGGCGTTCCCTGCCCCACTGGGTCATCGAATCTATGAGTTTGGAAATTTCCAGCACCTTGCCCGAATAGCAAGTTCGCATCCAATTGGTAAAAGTGTCAAAAAACTCTTTGCCAGAAGCAGAACGTTCTACTGCTTCAAGCGCTTTTATATAGTTTCCATTAGAGAGTCGGACGGCTGCAAGAAGATTATCTCCTGCTATACCAAAACGTTCACTAATGGTGGTCTGTAAACTTTCGCGGTCAATTTTTGGTACTTTCACCAGTTGGGTCCGCGAAAGAATAGTGTTGATTATCATCTCGGCATTTTCTGCCACCAGAAGGAACAGCGTTTTCTTGGGCGGTTCCTCTATCATCTTCAATAGTTTGTTTGCCGATGCTGCATTCATTTTCTCCGGCATCCAGATAATCATCACTTTATATTCAGCTTCATAGGTTTTTAGGTTCAGCTTTTTTATGATTTCCGCAGCTTCGTCACTACCTATTAGCCCTTGTTTGTTTTCTACACCAATATGCTCAAGCCATTGATTGAGGTTAAAGTAAGGGTTTTCTAGTAATTTATCGCGCCAGAGAGTAAGAAAATTATCGCTTACTGGTTTGCTCTTAACGCTGGGGGTAGTTGCAACGGGAAAAACAAAGTGTAAATCTGGGTGTGCCAGTTTCGAATATTTTACACACGAGGGGCACTTTCCGCAGGAATCTGTTTCTTGTCTGTTCTCGCACGAGACATATTGAGCATAGGCAATCGCTAAGGGTAGGTTGCCCGATCCCTCTGCCCCAAGAAATAACTGGGCATGGCTAATGCGGTCTTGCCTAACTGTATCTAATAGTTGCTCTTTGGCCTTTTGTTGGCCGATTACGTCTTTCAGCAGCATGCTGCACTCTTTAAGAAAATCTACGCTTTTCTACCCCAACCTTGCTCTAAACATTCAGATAACTAAAGGCTTTGGTTCAATAAACAGACAAAGATATACATAAAAAGAGCATATACAAGTTCTCTTCGTTTTTGGAGGAGTATTGATATCGCCCTTATGTCTTCCTCTTAATATTCAATTGTTTTTGTTCTATAATTTACTTTACGAATAATAATAAGCAATGTTATGTTTTAATTCATTCCATTAAATAATTAGTATAGCTATTTATTATTTTTTATACAGGCATTAGTATTATTATATTCTTTTTATTCAATGCTTAACTTCTGTTTTGTACTATTCTGATGTATTATATCTCAAATTAATATTATTGTTCAATTTACTTTATGTTCATCTAAACCCATTTATTAGTGCTTGAATTACAATAGATTATAATTTTAAAATTGAAATTGATTACATTAATTGTAATAATTTTTAAATTTTTTATATATTCTTAAGTTGTTGATTACTAGCATTAAATTATTTATTTTGATATTTTTTATTAAAAAAAGTATTTTATAATTTTGTTTTTATTAATATAGTTTTTATAATTGCATCGTAATATGCTTTTATAGTTTAAAATGCATATTAAAAGAACAAAATTTATGTCTAACTAATTTTATAATTATGAATGAGCAAATGTCAAATCTTTTAGAAAAAGAATTAAGAGAAATGAAGAGTGATGATCTAAATGATGTATTACAATCATTTGGTTTAGAATCTATAAAAGTTAAATCTAATGACAAGGGAAAAAAGTCTTAGAGAGTTTTTTATTTCATTTTTACTTGTTAGTGAAATTATTTTACCTTCCTATTCTTATAAAGAAATATTATGTTTGAATGAAAAGCCTGTTTTTAAAAAACATTGAAGTTATAAAACAGGCTTTTTTTAGTAATCATAATTCTTCAAAAAACTAATTTTCGTTTTTATTCAAATTTTATTCTTTCTGTCTCCCATAAGTATCTTTCTTGTGTTTAATTGATGTGGTTTTGTATAGGTGGTTGAATTATAGTGTTTTAATTGGTAATTATCAATAAATCAGCGATCTAGTCGGATTTTCTTTTGTTTGTTGTTTCTTATCAGTTGGAGCTTTTGCTTTGATATATGTGGTGCTTTTATATAATGACTTAACTGTAAATTGGCTAGTACTTGAAAATCAGTACCTAACTACATGGATAAGTTATTAGTTTTACTTTCCCTATTATTGTTCAGCTTTGCATTGTTATGATTGCTTACGAAAATACTCCAGTACTGGAGTGCCAGCATGTATATCTCATTTTTGGAGGGAGAATTTCTGGATAATTTTCGCGAATCTTTGCTCGATCTTAGGTAGTTTAGAGTTGTGAGAACTTTGTTTTGCACAGACTGCTTTTATAAACCTAATTACTTACACAATGAATTCAAGAATTAACTTATTGCCCCTTGTGGGCATCATGCTGATGTTTTTGCCTGCAAAATCTCAAGACGCAATGGGCTGGAGAGGCTTAAAAAGAACTGGTTTCTACGAAACAGGGAAGTTGCAGCAGAAGTGGCCTGATGGCGGGCCAGAATTACTTTTGCTAGTGGATTCTTTGCCAGAAACGTATTCTTCTGCTATAGTGCAGAACAATGTGATTTACACAACTGGGGTTGTTGATGAAAAAGAAGTGCTTACTGCTCTGACAATGGATGGTAAGAAAAAATGGTCGGTTATTTACGGAGAAGCGTGGGATGGCTCTTATGATCATGCTAGATGTACTCCAACTTTAGAGGGCGGGAACGCTTATTTAACAAGTGGAAGTGGAGACGTGGCCTGCATAGATTTGACTTCGGGTAAGCAAAAGTGGGGCTACGACGCATTTGAGAAATTCGAAGGCGATTGTGGTGGCTGGGGAATTGCAGAGTCTCCGTTGCTTGTTGATGAAAAAATGATCTTCACGCCCGGAGGTGAAAAAACGACAATGATAGCATTGGATAAAAAAACAGGGGAGACGGTTTGGAAATCAGAAAGCCTTGATGATGAAACGGCGTATTGTTCCCCAACTTTGATGGAAGAGAACGGAAAGAAATTAATTGTCAGTGTAACGAGCAATTATGTAATTGGAGTTGATGCCGAGAATGGAAAGTTTGTTTGGAAATTTAAGTATACAGATGTAGAGAAACCTTTCATGGGTGGTGATATTAATCCGATAACACCTTTAATCAGGGGCAAGGAAGTGTTTGTTACCAGTGGATATAATCATGTTGGACTGATGTTGCAGTTGAGTGACGATTTGAGTACTGTTACCGTTAAATGGATGAGCGAGGATCTGGATACGCATCATGGCGGTGTGGTGTACCATGATGGGCATATTTATGGATCGAATTTTACTTCCATCAGAAAGGGAAACTGGATATGTCTGGATTGGGAGACTGGCAAAACCAGATACGATCATAAATGGTTGGGCAAAGGTTCTATTATTGCAGCAGATGGTATGCTGATTTGTTACGAAGAGCGAAGAGGGAATCTAGCGTTGGTGAAAGCGAACCCTCAGCAATTTGAACTGTTATCTTCTTTTCGGATTACGAACGGGAAAGGCCCTCATTGGTCGCATCCTTCGATTTATGACGATAAGCTTTTCATCCGTCATGGTGATGCCCTGATGGTTTATAAGATAAATTGATTGGAGTATAATGAATTGTTGGAGTTCAGAATAAGAAACAGTTCAGGAGAGATCGTGTAGTATTTTTTCCTGAACTGTTTTTTAGTCTATCAAGTTCATATGTCGTACTGAACCTTGCCCATTTTGATTTTCGCGTTTAAAAAAAGACTCATGTAACTAATGTTATGCTTACTTTTTTTAGTTTTCCGAAGATACAAAATCTACGGTGGGCTTATGCGACACTATGAACTTGACATACCACTAAGGTTGCAGACCTATTTATCTTAGGCATATCAAAAAAATAACTATCCATTCGTTCCACTGCGGACAAATCCTCACGTACGAAAAGTACGCTCCAGTTTATCCGCCTTGTGCGTCTTTGGCAAACTGTTTTCTTTAACATGCTTTAGACTTACTTCCTTTAAGTAACTAATCACTTAGGCAAGAGATAGGTATAACTTAATTTTATCTGGGTACTTATGCATTTAAAAGCTTGCGCTACCATTCGCCTTCTATCGATGTGTGATAGTAGGTGTAATCGAGAAGGATGATTTCGAAAAAGACTCTGGCTTTCATATCCGAACTTATCCCCATTTTTTCCTCTAATGCTAGTTTTGTTTTGTAAGCTAGTTGCACAGCATGATGGGACTGGTTTGTCTGAACGAATTGCATAACTTCTTTTATGGTTGCTATATCTTCGTCGTCGAGCAGGGCTACTTCGGGTATTGTTATTTCATGATTTTCTGTAACAGGGGCTAAATGGCTATGATGTAGACTAGTACGCGGACGGGTGCTAACTACAGTAGTTTTGGCCAAGATATCGCCTAGTCGTTGCCCTTTACCTGTAGCCAGAATACTAATGATTGCTACCGCCCCGCTGAAAATGTTGATGTCTACAATGCGTAAAAGCCATCTTAAGAAATAATCGGTTAGGCGTACTTCACTGCCGTTTAGTTTGACAACTTTTATTTTCAGCGCCTTTTTCCCAACAGATTGTCCATGAAAGAATACTTCCATTACGAAGTGGTAAAACAGAAATGGCAGCCCCAGAGTTAGTCCCAGCCCCCAGCGGGCTTCGTCGCTTCTTGGTTCTATAATGCTGAAGATGAGAATGACTACTATGATATAAGCAACTTGGACAATGCCGTCTAGTAAGTAGGCTGCAATGCGCTCACCTAAGTTTGCCACATGATGCTCAATTTCTACATTTTGTGCAGTTTCTATGGTTAATCTGTTTTCCATATTGTATTTGTTTTGTCTTTAGTGTTTTGTTGTTGGCTGACTATTATTATAAAACTGTAGAAGTTTCTTAAATTAAGCACGAGGTGCCATTAAATTAGGAAAAGCATTCTGCTAATTTTAGCATAGTAACAAACTTCAAAGTATCGCTTTTATTACACAGCTACTTAACTTGCAGTTCGTAAAGCTTAGGAACCTTGGTGAAGCAAGTTACTTTTTTCGAACCCCGAATGTAAAAAATAATACTGAAACATGGGATAAGGGGTTTTCTGGAAGATTTGCTTTTCTTAGCTTTGCTATTTAATATAAAACAGTTCTATGCGCGAAGTTGTGTTTGTTAATAAAAATACTAATCGGTGGAAAAGTTTTGAAGCTTCTCTTGAGGAACCTTCAAAAACGCATCCCGATGAATTAGCTGAACTTTTTGTTCAGATTACCGACGACTTGGCATATGCTCGTACTTTTTACCCTAAAAGTAGGGCTGTTACGTATCTAAACTCCTTGGCTTTTAAGGCTCACCAACAGATTTATTTAAATCGAAAGGTGAAAAAGAACCGTATAAAGACATTCTGGACAGAGGAGTTTCCGCTGATAATTTACGAAAGCCGTAGGTTTTTGTTGTATTCTGCAATTATCTTTGGATTGTCGGTTCTTATTGGAACTGTTTCTGCGGCTAATGACGATCGTTTTGTTAGGCTCATTTTAGGGGACAGGTATGTGAATATGACACTCCATAATATTGAGAGGGGCGACCCAATGGCGGTTTATAGCACTATGAATCATACGGGAATGTTTTTTGGCATTACCTTTAACAATATGAGGGTGATGTTTTATGGGTTCATCTTAGGGATTTTTGCATCGGTAGGTACTGTTTTTATTCTCTTTCAGAATGGGGTGATGCTTGGTAGTTTTCAGTATTTCTTTTATGAACAGGGAGTACTGTACGAGTCCATTCTGTCGATATGGATTCATGGAACGATAGAAATATTTGCCATTGTTGTTAGTGGAGCGGCTGGGTTAGCTATGGGCAACCGTTTGCTTTTCCCAGGAACACTGAAACGTTTGACGGCTCTTAGAAAGGGGGCGGTGCAGGGCGTGAAAATAGCAATCGGTTTGGCTCCTTTTATTGTTATTGCTGGTTTTCTGGAAGGTTATATCACACGGCAGACACAATGGCCGGATGCCGTACGCATAGGAATTATACTGGCATCGCTTGCACTTATCATTTTTTACTTCTTTTGGTATCCAAGCAAATTGGCCAACAGATTTAACAGGGAAATAAACACACTTACACAGAAATAGTTATGGAAACAGAAATCAATTTTAAAAGAGTCCGTGATTTTGGGGAACTTATACAAGGAAGTTTTGTTTTTGCCAGACAAGAATTCAAAGGCTTGTTTTCCCTGTTGCTGATTTATGCTGGGCCATTTGTGCTTATGTATGCGATTTCTTCAGCTTATTATCAGTATGAATTTCAGAACTTGGCTCTTGATCCAACCAATTTTATGAACTCGTACTTCAACAACCCAGGGGAGGTGCTGCGTGAGTTCTATAAGCCATTGCTTCTTCTATTGTTATTTGGGGTAATAAGTATGGTTATGATTACCGGTATTACAATAGGTTATATAAAGAACTACGTCGATTTTGGACGGGGGAATTTCTCTAAAGACGACGTCTGGAATACTGCCAAACAACATATGGGGGCTTATATAGGTTATACTTTTTTGTATTCACTGGCAGTAGGTTTTGGTACGTTGTTCTTCATTATTCCTGGGATATATTTCTATGTGGCTTTTTCGTTGATTTATGTCGTAAGGACAATGGAAGGCCAGGGAGTAGCAGAAACTTTTGGTAGGAGTCAGAGGCTAATTAGTGGTTATTGGTGGTATACCTTTGGGTTGTATTTTGTAATGTCGATTATTATAAGTTTAATTTCTAGTGTTCTGGGACTTGGACAGGGAATTATTTCAGGTGTTCAGGCAATCTCAGGAACAAGCAGTACTGGTCTGGATATAGCTTATCTTGTAATGGCATCCTTAGTCGCTTTTGTTTCATACCTGTTCTATGTTTTACTGTACATTGCTCAGGGTTTACATTATTTTAATCTGATAGAGAGAAAAGAGAGTCCCGATTTGGAAGATCGTATCAGCCGTATCAACTAGAAGCTTTTTAGATTTTAAGCATCATGTTTACTGCAAATGGTAGAGCGGGATTCCAAATGAACTGTTCTGTGAACTTAAACGTTATTCATTTGTGAAAATAATTCTTAGCATATTGCTACTGACACTTGGTCTATGTCTGCCCGCACACTCATCTAAGGCTGTGCAGGTAGATAGTACGCGTGTTGAAGTACGTCGTTTCGATCGGCAGAAAATAGAGGACTATAAAAATAGGCAATGGTTCAATTATGAAGAGCCTGCCAAGCCCGCTAGTGGTTTGGGAGATTGGTTGTTGAGAAAGCTTCTAGAGTTCTTAAGTAAGTTTTTTTCCAATCAAGGCTCAATCCCTTTTTTCCGATATGGAATAGCACTGGCTATTATTGGAACGGTGACTTTTGTCTTGTTCCGTAGTTATGTATCTGGTTTGTTTCAGATAGGTAAGGACATGGACAAGGTATATTTTGAAGAGGTATCGGATGATATTTATGCAAACGACCTGGACAAATTGCTTGAAAAAGCGATCAGTGAGAGGGCATACCGTCATGGAGTGCGTATCATGTTCCTGAAGTTTGTGAAGCAATTAAGCGACAAACAGTATATCGATTGGAAACTAGACAAAACTAACCACGAGTACTGGCGTGAGATTAAGCAGGAAAATATATTACAACAATTCAAAGAATTGACCATTTTGTATGAATATGTATGGTATGGTGAGTTTCAGGTAAATGAATCCAAGTTTATGAATATTCGAGATAATTTTCTTGCAGCACAGCGCTTATTGTAAAAATTTGAAAATGTTATTTAATTCATCTTACCTAAGATTCCATTTTCTATGGACGATCTAAGAAAATATTGGCTTCAGTTTTTAATCCTTTTCGGTCTTTTCACAGGTTGGGTCCTAATCGAGTATTATTCCCCTAAGCCTCAGGATTGGACACCCTCTTTTGCTAAGGATGATAAAATTCCTTATGGAAACTATGTGCTCTATCGTATGTTGCCTGACTTTTTTTCAGAGTCTGATATTCAAGTGAATGAGTATAGTTTCTTTGAGGCAGATGAAGGACTGCTCGATGGAAATTCCAATTTGATTATGATTGCGAACAATTTCTATAGAATGGACTCTATTGATAATGTTCTGCTGCTTGATCACGTAGCAAGAGGAGGGAATGTCTTTATGGCTTCTAATGGCTTTAGTGAGTTGCTGACTGATACGTTGGAGGTGCAAATCAATTCAAATTTTTCTTGGTTTACTGACACTACCCTTCAGTATATGAACTTTACGAACCCTCAATTAGCTGCCGATAGTGGATATTTGTTCCCAAAAAATTTCTTACAGTATTATTTCGAGGATAAGGACTCTTTGGATAGAAACAGTTTGGGAACGACATCACGGAATCGGGTGAACTACATTCGCGTTCCTTTTGGTAAAGGTTCCTTTTTCCTTCATTGTCAGCCTGTACTGTTTACCAATTATAATATCCTTTACAAGGACAATGTGGAATATATAGAGCGTGCTTTATCTTATTTGCCCAACAGGCGAACAATCTGGGATGAATATCACCATTATTATGCAAAGAAGAAACAGACACCACTACGGTATATCCTTAGTCAGCCTGCTCTAAGTTCAGCATTTGTTTTACTATTGGTAGTTATGGGACTGTTTATTCTCTTTAAGGGCAAGCGTGTGCAGCGTATAATACCAATTATTAGTCCTCCCAAGAATCATAGTTTAGAATTTATTACAACAATAGGCAGGTTGTATTTTCATAGACGTGACAATAAAAACTTAGCAGAAAAGAAATTTGCTTTTCTGAGTGAACATCTGCGCAATAAATTTCACATTAATATTCAAGAGACAAAGCTTGAAGATGCACATGCCATAGCACAACGTCTTGACATGAGAAGAACTTTGGTAGAAAAGCTCTTTGCACATTACAATATTATTCGATCGAAGAATCAGATCGATAATGAGGGGTTGATTGCGTTTAGCCTTTTGATTGAGGATTTTTATCAACAGCTCACCGATTAGGTTCGTTACATAACACCTAATGATGAATTGATGCACCGAATCTATTGATAACAGCTTTCCAACAAGCAAACAAAGAAAAAAAACAACATATGGAATTCGAAAACCGAATAGACTTAAGCGAATTACAGCAAGCAGCCGAGACTATCCGCGCAGAAATCGGAAAGGTATTAGTTGGGCAGACCGAGATGGTAGATCAGTTTCTTGTAGCAATACTTACAAATGGACATATCCTGATTGAGGGTGTTCCTGGTGTCGCAAAAACCCTTACGGCAAAGCTGATGGCCAAAACACTATCGATAGATTTCTCACGCATTCAGTTTACTCCCGACCTTATGCCGTCGGATGTGTTGGGAACCTCGGTATATAATCAGGGACAGAACGAATTTGAGTTCAAGCCAGGGCCTGTGTTCTCAAATATTATTCTTATCGATGAGATTAACCGGGCACCGGCAAAGACTCAAGCTGCCCTTTTTGAAGTGATGGAAGAACGGCAAGTTACCAGCGATGGAACAACCTACATGATGAAACTGCCTTTCTTGGTTTTTGCAACACAGAACCCTATCGAACAGGAGGGGACGTACCGTTTGCCTGAAGCTCAGCTAGACCGTTTCCTTTTTAAGGTTGAGGTAGACTATCCGAATTTGGAAGACGAGGTTGCAATATTGGATAACTTTCATGATCAGGCTAATATAATGGACTTGGAAGCAGTTCAGCCTGTACTGACAGCAGAGAAACTTATTGGTTTTCAGAAGAAAATAAAAGAGATTCATATAGAGCCAAGCCTTCGGAAATACATAGCAGAAATCACCAACAAAACACGGAATAACCGAATGCTTTATTTAGGGGCATCTCCACGTGCATCTATTGCAATTATGCAGAGCAGTAAAGCCCTTGCAGCTATCCGCGGTCGCGATTTTGTGACTCCGGAAGATATTCAGGCTATGGTAGAGCCTGTTCTGGTACACCGCATTTTGCTTACTGCCGAAAAAGAAATGGAAGGGGCGACACCTAGAGATATAATACAGCAGATTGTGAGAAGTGTCGAAATTCCAAGGTAATGAAATACTGGTGGTTGTCCGACAGGTTAAAGTGAGGTAAAATGTGTTTTATGCCAAGAAACTCTAAACTAGAATATTTTGAAATTTATTAAGGCATTATATCTGGGAACGCCTTTCTTTTGGGCTACAGGTGGTTTTATATTTCTGTTCATAATTGGGCAGTATTTTCCGTTTGTGTATGCTGTCAGTAAAGTGGGGCTTCTGCTGTTTATAGGTGTATTTATTATTGATGGTGTTCTGATCTTTCTACCAAAAGAAGGAGTTGCTGGAAGGAGGGAGGTGGCCGACCGCCTTTCCAACGGAGACCATAACCCTATTCAGATAAGCTTACAGAACAACTATCCTTTTCTGATAAGACTGAAGGTGATCGATGAGATACCATTTCAGTTTCAGGTTCGGGATTTTCTGCTTTCCTATAGGTTGAAGGAAAAAGAGGGAAAAACATATCAGTATACTTTGAGGCCAGTGAAGCGGGGCGAGTATAGCTTTGGGGTACTTAATGTTTATGTTGGAAGTATACTAGGATTGGTGGTTAGACGTTACCGTTTTGATAACGATAAAAACGTAAAGGTGTATCCTTCATTTTTGCAAATGCGAAAATATGAGCTGTTGGCGATATCCAATCGGTTGACCGAGGCAGGAATAAAGAAAATTCGTCGTATCAGCAATAACAACGAGTTCGAACAGATTCGAGATTACGTTCAAGGAGACGATATTCGCACGATCAATTGGAAGGCGACAGCCCGTAGGTCGAGTCTGATGGTGAATCAGTATCAGGACGAAAAGTCGCAGGAGGTGTATAGTCTGATCGATATGGGACGTACCATGAAGATGCCTTTCGAAGAAATGACACTTGTTGACTATAGCATTAACGCAAGCCTTGTTATCTCCAACATCGCAATGTATAAGCAGGACAAAGCCGGCATAATGACTTATTCGAAACAGGTACATAGCTTCCTTCCAGCTGAAAGAAAGAAGTTTCAGATGATGAAAATTATGGATGTACTCTATAATCAGGATACTGGTTTTGAGGAAGCGGATTATGAAAAGGTATATGCACATCTTGGACGCAATGTGAAGAAGCGCAGCCTGCTCTTGCTTTATACAAATTTCGAAGGGATGTCTTCACTACAGAGGCAGTTGAGTACCTTCAGGGCAATTGCAAGGAATCATCTGCTAGTTGTCATCTTTTTTAAAAATACAGAGATTAGGCAGATTTTAGAGGAAAAGCCTAACAATTTGGAAGGGATTTACGTTAAGACTATAGCTGAAAAGTTCGAATACGAAAAAAGACAGATTGTAAAGGAACTTCATAAACATGGAGTGCATTCAATTCTGACGGCTCCTAAGGATTTGAATGTAAATGTGATAAATAAATATATGGAACTTAAAGCAATGGGTCTTTTTTAAGATAATCGGGGAGGGTATTGGTAGTAGAAGTACGGTTTGATTTTCGACAGTATAGGGTAAAGTTAGTTGCAAAATAGAAAAAGAAGTGTGTAATTTTTGTGCAATGCTAATTATCTGACCACTATTGTTCAAACTATGATATTTTTGTAGATTTCTGCATGCAATTTGCCCGTTAAGTAAAGATGTAAATAATTAATTCGGCTTCTTAAATGATTGATTGAATGGTTCTCTGATGTCAGCCCTTTAACAATTACGAATTAATCATTCACTAATCATGGAAAGGTTTTTCCTCAATCGAAGTGGTTTCATTTTGAAAAAAACTAAATGAAAGTCGGAACTACTTCCTGATTTTAAGCCAATGAAGAAGGTACTTCTAATAGTTATTCTGCTCATTATAAATGGGAATCTTTTGTCACAGAATGTGCTTAAGATTAACTCTGCGAGTGCGGAGCACCTATCTTTGGCCGATTACATATACATTTACAACGACACTTCATCAGACCTCACAGTAAAGCAGCTCCTTAAGGCCAGTAACGATGATTACACCCCGTTAATCCAATCTGGAAAGAAAAATCCAGATGGACGTTATTGGGGAAGACTTGCCGTACAATCGGAGCTAAAACACGACATAACGCTTACTTTCCATTGGTTCAGTATGTCTGCCATGCGGTTAAATTATCTGGAGGCATACATTGTTAAGAATGACGAGCTACAGAAAAAAATTGAATTTGGCTATAGCCGCCCTAAATCAGAACTAAAGAACACAAAAGACTGGGACAGGTTCGATTTCCTTTTGGAAAAAGGTGCGAATTATACGTTTTACTTCAACATAAGAAACCCTTATCAGTTCGAGCCCACGTTTAATATCCGCTTGGTGAGGCACGAGAACCAGCTTTTAAGAGAAAGGGATACCAACCTTATAAACCTATTTTACGAGGGGATGCTGTGGGTAATGATCCTTTACAATCTTCTTGTTTTTCTATACAACCGCGACAGGGCATACTTGTATTACTCCCTTTACATGTGCTCTTCAGCTCTTTATACTCTTTATTTTTACAAGTACATACTTTCTTCACTGTTAACAGAAGTACCTCATCTGAATGCTTACTTCTGGATTTGTTCGCTCGGGTTGGGTACCGTTTTCTATTGGCAGTTTATTCGGCATTTTCTTAACACAAGACATATTTTACCTAAAAGATGGAACACGATTATATCGGGAGCCATCATCGTTAAGTTGACTATTGTAACTGCTTTTGTGCTTACTTACACACTAACAGGTAATGTAAAGAAACTGACAGGCCTTTTGAATATTGTTATTGGTGTGGAAACCCTGTTTAGTATAAGTTTGGTTGTCCGTCTTGTAATGACACGGATAAAGACGGCTTATTTCTTTATGGCAGGTGCTATTTCGTTGTGGATAGGCTTTTTCACTTCTACAATTCTGTATTCGATGGGATATGTCAATGCGTTGTTTTTTGGAGAGGCTGGGGTAATTCTTGAGGTGCTGATTTTTTCACTGGGGTTGGGTTATAGGATGCGATTGAACGAACGCGAGAAACGTGAGGCGCAAGAGGGGCTGATAATACAGTTAAGAAAAAATGAGGAATTTCAGGCTCGGGCCAATCATGAACTAGAACAAAAGGTGAAAGAGCGTACTGCGGAAATCATGTCTCAGCAGGAGGAAATTCAGGCACAAAACGATAAGCTTACAGAAACTTTCGATAAGTTGAACGGAACGTATAAGCAGATTAAAGATAGTATCACATATGCACGCCGTATACAAAATGCTGTTTTGCCTCAGCGGGATGAATTCAGTCCGTTCATACAAGAATATTTCATTTACTATAAGCCCAGAGACATTGTCAGTGGAGATTTTTATTGGGTGAAACGGGTCAGGAACAAACTGTTCGTTGCAGCTGTTGATTGCACAGGGCATGGTGTTCCCGGAGCTTTTCTTAGCCTGTTGGGAATCTCGTTTCTTAACGAAATCAGTAGTAAAGTAATTGCTACTGAAAGCGAGATGAAGGCAAGTGAAGTTCTTGAGGTTCTTCGAGAGAAGGTAAAGGAATCGCTGAAACAGCATGGGCAGGGCAATATTGCGGCCAAAGAGGCGATGGACATGGCGCTCTGTATTATAGACAAAGATGAAATGAAGATGCATTACGCTGGAGCACACAATCCGCTGTACCTTTATCGTGATGGCAAACTTAAGGAATACAAAGGAGACAAGATGCCGATCAGTTTCCATATAAAAGAGAGACCTTTCAATAACCATGTGATCGACTTAAAAAAAGACGATGTTTGCTATGTCTTCAGCGATGGTATTATAGACCAGTTTGGAGGCGCATATGGCGATAAGCTTAAAACAAAGCGCTTCAAGACAATGCTCAACTCCATTGTTCATATCCCTATGGCAAAGCAACAGATTTTACTTGATCATGAGTTTAATGATTGGAAGAATGCTTACCCCCAATTGGATGATATTCTTGTAATGGGATTTAAGATTTAAGATCGTTATTGATAGATTGGTTTCTGGTAAGTCGGTTTTTGTAAAACTTAGATTAACTGATTCAATAACTAATATCCGATCAATAACTTACCTCTCCCAACTAATGAAAGAAGTAATAGGCCATAGTAATCGCGGCAATAATGCCTGCAAAATCGGCAATTAGCCCAGCCGTTACAGCATATCTTGTTTTGCTAATGTTTACAGAGCCAAAATAAACAGCAATAACATAGAATGTAGTGTCGGTTGCTCCTTGAACCGTGCAGGCCACTTTACTCGCAAAATCATCAGCGCCCTTTGCGTTCATCAATTCCACCATCATTCCACGGGCACCGCCACCGCTAAGGGGTTTCATCATTGCTGTGGGGAGGGCCTCTACAAAATCTGCATTCATGCCCATGGAAACTACTATCCAACGAATACCGTTAATGAAGAAGTCCATAGCGCCAGATGCACGGAACACTCCAATAGCGACAAGAATGGCAACCAAATATGGAATGATCATAACTGCCGTTTTAAAGCCTTCTTTGGCTCCTTCAACAAATGTATCGTACACATTCACTTTGTTAACAACTGCAAGTACAATAAAAAGTGTGATAATGGAGAACAGAATTACATTGCTTGCAATACTCGATATGGTTGTAATCTCTTCTTTTTCCAAGGTGGAGAAGTAAGCTATAATTCCAACAATAATAGCTGTTAGTCCTCCAAGATAAGCCAGAACAGTACGATGGAGCAAATTGATTTTCTGATAAAATGCAACGGTAAGCAGTCCGACAATTGTAGAGAAAAACGTAGCCAGAAGAATTGGTATAAAAATATCGGAAGGGTCTGCCGCTCCAAGCTGTGCCCGATAAACCATAATACTGATCGGAAGAATTGTTAACCCAGAAGTGTTCAATACCAAGAACATAATCTGAGGATCGGAAGCTGTGTCTTTAGACGGATTTGTCTCTTGCATTTCCTTCATGGCTTTCAACCCCATAGGAGTTGCTGCATTATCGAGCCCAAGCATATTGGCCGAAATATTCATGATGATGGAACCAATAGCAGGGTGATCTTTTCCCAGTGCAGGAAACAGGTGGCGGAAAAGTGGGCCAACCAGTTTCGAAAAGATTTTTACAATCCCACCTTTTTCACCAACTTTCATAATTCCCATCCACAGAGACAGAACACCTGTTAGGCCAAGTGAAATTTCGAAGGCGAGCTTAGAGTTATCAAAAGTTGATTTTACAATTTCAGGGAAGACAGTAGCATCGCCAAAGAATATCAGTTTTACCAGTGCCGTTACAAAAGCGATGATAAAGAAAGCAATCCAGATGTAATTGAGTACCATAGAAGGCTACTTTTGGGTTAAGAAAAAGGGCAAAACCGTATGTTGGTTTTGCCCTCTAAGGTAATATTATCTGTTAAAGCACAGATGTATATCAGTACCTTTAGCTGCTTATTTAAGTGCTTTCAATTCAGCATCCATTTTAGCAGCCTTGTCTTTCATTTCAAGGTTTGTGTAAACTGTGCTAAGCATTTTCAGAAGCATTTTGTTTTTTGCTTTTATTGCATAGCTTGCTTCAAGGTCAACCAATGCTGCTTTGAACTTTTTGTTTGCTTTGTCCATTGCGGCAGTATACTTCGGATCTGTTGTTTTTAGACTAGAAACCGAAGATTGTATTTTTGCACCTTCGTTATACTTAGCACCTCCGGCTTTTAGGTAAGCTTTAGCTAACACTTTGTCGAATTTGCCTTTCTTCGTTGGGCATTCTTCAGATCCTTTCTTAAGAAATTCAATTCGTTTTTCACTATCGTCTTTCTTTTTATACATGTCTGCCAAGTAGTAATAGGATTGACATTTGTTGCCGCCTTTTTCTATAACAGTGTTGAAGAATGAGATAGATTTATCGTATTTCTTTCCTTTGTAAGAAGCTTGCCCTGCTTTATAAACAGCAGTTACGTCTACTTCCCCAGCTTCTGTTGAAGCTTTGATAGCCTCTTCGAATTTTGCCAAGGCTACATCATACTTTTTCTCTTTGTAGGCAAGAGAACCTTCGCGTTTAAGGTTCTGAACCGATACTTCATCCTGCGCGATTACCGACCCAAACATTAAACCTACAACTAATAGCGCAACGATTTTTTTCAAACTCATAATAAATAGTGTTTTTGTGGTTAATGAAAATTAATTTATTTAAATGACTTAATCACAATTCGATAGTGGTACTTTCTAAAGCTAATCTTTTTGAAAGGTTTTGTTGGTTGTTCTATTTCGGTGCGCAAAATATAAAATATTCGAGTTTTTGCAAAAGATAAGGTTTTCAACTTCTTATCACCTAAAGTTCTGGTTTAAGTCCTTCGGTGCAGTTTTGACACATTTTAACGTTTTTGCGCGAGGAAAGAATCTTTTTTCGAAAACGGGTATAGTTTGTTCCTGTCCAGATGGAATTAAATGTGTTTTCCGATAGGTTACCCTGCTCAAATACAGCATTTTTATCAAAACAGCAAGGAACGACCTTCCCGTCCCATGTTATTACCGAAGACGACCATATGCGCCAACAGAGGTTCGGAAGTTTCGACTTTATTTCGTACTTTCCATCTTTGTTCAGCCTATATCTTGCATATTTAGAGAGGGAAGGAACTAGATTGTGTGCATTTTGGTAATCATAAATTTGGGCAGACTTTAGTTTTAGCTTTATGTTCAGTTGTTTAGCTAGTTTTTGTATTTCAGGTATTTGATGTTCGTTTGTTCGGAAAACCAAAAACTGCATTTCAATTATGGGAAAAAAACTGTTTTTGAGTCGCTTTTCTGCTTGAAGAGTTTCAATTCCCTGAAGTACTGTGGCCAACGAACCTCCTTTTCTATACCGACTGTAAACTTCTTGAGTGGCGCCATCTACAGACACGATTAGTTTGTGCAGGCCAGCATCAACAATTGCTCGTGAGTTGTCTTTTGTTAAAAAATGGCCATTTGTTGATGTCATCGTGAAAACTTTTTTGTACCTTGCCCGCCTTATAAAATCAGGTAATGAGGAGCTTAGGAAAGGTTCTCCTTGAAAATAGAAGATAATATTTAACAGATTTGGAGCTAATTCATTCAGCGTTCTTTCAAAATTATCAAGATGTAAATGTCCTTTGGGACGTGTAATCATTTTGGTTCCAGTTGGACATTCTGGGCACGATAGGTTGCAGGAAGTAGTAGGCTCATAAGAAACACTAAAAGGCTGTCCAATAACTATAGGGCGCTTCAGTAGCTTTGAAAGATAAAAACCCAGCCACACCCAGAGTATATTTACTAGTTTCCGGAATGAAACTATCGACCATAATTCTTTTATAGTTTGTATATCCATGTCATTTGTTTGCCTAAATGTTTTTTTACGTAAGTGACTTATATAAAATACACTTTTAGGTTTGTCACAGGCTGACCATAAGCATGTTGTTTTACCTAATAAACACTACTGCGTGCTTACTTCTTAGCTTTTTACAAGTCTTTTCACTGACAGTTTATTAGAATGTAATTTCTTAGTTCCTAGAAGTTTTGTGCAATTTTTGAGAAATGGAAACAATAGATAAATAGGGTTAAAAATAGTATATTTCTCCGATAAACCGTTTGGTGTTAATAGCTTTGTTGCGAGGTTTTTTGAGGGGGATTTTCGAACATGCCACTTGCCAAGTGCAAGCGAATCAATTTCTTAGTTATTTCGTTATCATTGTGATCTTACTGTTGTATGCAGATAATAAGGTCATCCATTAAAATAAACAGAATGGCTTTTGCCACGATAAAATCTAAACAATATGCAATCGGAATCAGGAAGCTTGTTAGAACAGATTGAATATCCAGCAGATTTGCGGAAAATGAGCGAGGAGGTGCTTCCGCAGGTAAGTCAAGAATTGCGTGATTTCATTATTGACATAGTATCCACGAACCCAGGCCATTTTGGCGCCAGCCTTGGGGTTGTAGAATTAACAGTTGCGCTGCATTATGTTTTCGATACACCAAAAGACCTGTTGGTGTGGGATGTTGGTCATCAGGCCTATGGGCATAAGATTTTGACGGGGCGTCGTGAGAAATTTCACACAAACCGTAAGTTCAAAGGTATTGCAGGCTTCCCGAACCGTTTTGAGAGTGAATACGATACTTTTGGGGTAGGCCATTCGTCAACTTCGATTTCGGGGGCTTTGGGTATGGCCGTAGCTGCTGCTAAGCAACGGAACGACAAACAGGTGGTTGCAGTTATTGGCGATGGTGCCATGACAGCAGGAATGGCTTTCGAAGGGCTAAACCATGCTGGAATAGAGAACAGCGATCTACTTGTGGTTTTAAATGACAATGGTATTTCGATAGACCCGAATGTTGGAGCATTACACGAGTACCTGTTGGATATTACAACTTCCCATACTTACAACAAGGTAAAAGATGAAACTTGGAAAATGCTTACCAAGTTGAAAAAATATGGGCCAAATATTCGTGACGCTGTTCAGAAGTTCGAAAATGGATTGAAATCCATTATGTTGAAACAGAGCAATTTGTTCGAGTCGCTGAATTTCCGTTATTTTGGACCAATTGATGGTCACGATGTAAATCATATGGTAAAGGTACTGCGCGACCTTAAGGATATTAAAGGGCCAAAATTACTTCACGTTGTTACCAAAAAAGGCAAAGGTTATGCACCTGCCGAACTTGATCAAACAAAATGGCATGCGCCTGGCCTTTTCGATAAAGAGACAGGGACAATCATAAAGCCGAAAGTTGATAAACCTAAGCCTCCTAAATTTCAGGATGTGTTCGGACATACGCTTGTTGAGTTGGCCGAGAAGAACAAAAAAATTGTTGGTATTACACCGGCGATGCCATCTGGTTCGTCCATGAATATTATGATGGAAGCAATGCCCGACCGAGCTTTCGATGTTGGTATCGCAGAGCAGCATGCAGTTACTTTTTCGGCAGGTTTGGCAACGCAAGGTTTGGTTCCGTTTTGCAATATTTACTCTTCATTTATGCAACGGGCATACGATCAGGTAATTCACGATGTTGCTTTACAAAAGCTGAATGTAGTTTTCTGCTTAGATCGTGGTGGATTAGTAGGAGCAGACGGAGCAACACACCATGGAGCATTCGATCTGGCTTACATGCGTTGCATTCCGGATATAATAATTTCTGCACCGATGGACGAAGAGGAATTGCGAAACCTCATGTATACTGCCCAATTGCCCGACCAAGGAACGTGGAGTATCCGCTATCCGCGTGGTACAGGTGTTATGACAGATTGGCGCAGGAAATTCAAAGAGATAGAAATAGGCAAAGGGCGTCAGTTGCGCGAAGGTGATCAATTGGCGATTCTTTCAATTGGAGCTATAGGACACGAGGCTACGGCAGCAGTAAAAAGCTTAGACAAAAATTATAGCATTGCACACTACGACATGCGTTTTGTGAAACCACTAGATGAGGAGATGCTTCATGATATTTTCAGCAGGTACAATAAGGTTATCACGCTGGAAGATGGTGCAATCAATGGAGGTTTTGGTAGTGCGGTGATAGAATTCATGGTAGATAATGGGTACTCTGCACAAGTGAAGAGGCTGGGGGTACCTGACGCTTTCATTGAGCACGGAACACAGAAAGAGCTGTACCGTGAATGTGGTTATGATGCAGAAGCTATTGCTGATACGATTAAGCAAATGGTCAATGTTAACAAATACGTTGAAGTAGAATGAGCCTTGATGTATGGTAAACTTTCCAAAAGTTCTTGTTCAGAAAAGAAACTTTTGGAAAGTTAAGCATGCGATGCTGTTTGTTAGGCAGTGCATCGTGCTACGTATTAAGAATGATGACACAAACATAAGTGTCGTTTACGTTATTGTGGAAGTTCACGTAGATTCTCAATTAAGAATCGTAGAAGTGCGAAGTAGGAATTATAGAGGTGTTGGCCAATGGTGAGTTATTTTCGTGAGTTATTCAATTTGTTTTATCCTCCAATCTGCCCGGGATGTGGACGTGTACTTAATGAGTCCGAAGGGAGTATCTGTTTATATTGTGAAAGTGAATTGGCCTATCTGAACTATCTCAAAGATGAAGATAATCCGGTGGAGCAATTGTTCTGGGGAAAGGTTTCTATTGAAAGAGCTACCTCTATGGTTGAATACATAGAAGGAGGAATAGCGCAGAACATGATACACGATCTGAAATATAACGGGAACTACAAGGTTGGAGTAGAATTAGGGTTTCTATTTGGACAGTATCTCAAAAGAACCTCTTTCTTCGATCCCATTGACCTTATTGTACCCGTTCCTTTACATTTCTTGAGACTTTTGAAAAGAGGTTTCAATCAGGCAGAAATGATAGCAAAGGGAATGAATAAAGCTTTAGGAATAGAGGTAAGCCATCGGAATCTTGTCCGTGTGAAAAGCAATAAAAGTCAGACAACTAAGAGTAAGGAAGAAAGAGAAGAAAATGTCAAAGACCTTTTCACGCTGAAAGATCCAGAAGAATACAAAGGGAAACATGTTCTCTTGGTAGATGACATTGTAACTACAGGTTCTACTTTGATTTCTGGAGTAGAAGCACTTTCTTGTAGCGAAGGCATAAGAATTAGCATTGCAACTATTGGGAAAGCTTAGTTTACTTTAACTTTAGCTTTTATCTGAAATAGAAAATTCACACCAATGAGAACATATGCAGTAATTGTCGCTGGTGGCAGTGGCACACGAATGGGAGGGAATATTCCCAAGCAATTTCTACTGTTAAAAAACAAACCCGTTCTTCAGCATACACTAGAACGGATTACATCTTTTGATGCTGATGTTGAATTAATATTGGCATTACCTGCCTCACACATCGATTACTGGAAGAGCCTTGCCCGAAAGCACGACTGTCGTATTCAGCATACTATTGTTGAGGGAGGTGAAACAAGATTTCATTCCGTAAAAAATGCGTTAAAAGAAATAAAAGAAGAAGCCATTGTTGCCATTCACGATGGTGTGCGTCCGCTCGTAAGCCCTGTTGCTTGGGAGCGTTGTATTAAGGCTGCTCATAAACACGGCGCAGTGATTCCTGTTTTGGAGCTTAATGATTCTATCCGTGAGGTAAAGGACAAAGGAAGTAAAGCTGTAAACCGAGAGAATTTTCGTTTGGTGCAGACACCACAGACCTTCCGCTCAGAAATTATCATAAAAGCTTACGAGCAGGATTTCGACGAAAGCTTCACCGACGATGCTTCAGTTGTTGAGAAAATGGGACAGACTATCTACTTAGAAAAAGGCAATAGGGAGAATATTAAAATTACCCGCCAGCTAGACCTTTCAATTGCAGAGGTTTTAATTGATTCCATGTAGGTCAGTTCAGGTGTTTTGTGGATTGATCAATCATTGGAAATAGTGATTTTCATACACCAATGATTAACTGTATTTTTGCAGGCCAAAATAAGAGTAAAATGGTAGAAGTAGGAAACACGATCATTAGTCTTGATGTATTTGCAAAAGAGTTTGTGTGCGACATTGCAGCCTGCAAAGGCATTTGTTGTGAAGAAGGCGATTCGGGCGCACCATTAGAAAAAGAAGAGCTTGAGATACTAGGAGATATTTACGAAACAGTTAAACCGTACCTTCCAGAAGCAGGAATTGCTGCAATCGAGGAGCAGGGGAAGTATATCGTTGATTCGGATGGTGATTATGTAACTCCGCTTGTAAACAACCGAGAATGTGCCTACACCGTTTACGAAAACGGCATAGCATCGTGCGGAATCGAAAAGGCCTTTTTTGATAAAAAAATAGCATGGCGCAAACCAATCTCCTGCCATTTGTATCCTATCCGCATCCGCCAATACACAGATTTCGATGGGATTAACTACGACAAGCAAGATATTTGTGCCTCTGCACGCTCGTGTGGGGCTAAGTTAAAAGTTCCTGTATACAAATTCTTAAAAGAGCCACTTATCAGAAAATACGGTGCTGCTTGGTATGCAGAAGTCGAAGATGTGGCGAAACACCTTCCGCAGATTAAGGCAATGTATAAGGACAATAGTTAGTAGGAGTTTCGGATTTGTATAACTTCGTCCAAGTTTTAGAGTGGAAGTGCATGAATAGCAGGTATTACAGTATGCAGTGCATTGGACATACAGGCTCGTGAGTTACTGCCTTTAAAAGAAGAGAATGAACTACCATCTCTTGAAAGGCTTTATGTATATATAGGATCAATATATTCTAATAATACATCGACCAGTAATAACAGAGATAATGACGACTATAAACTCCCAAACATCACAAGCACCTCTTGCAGCAGAAAAAAAGTAGGAAGAAACGATCCATGTCCATGCGGGGGCGGTAAGAAATATAAGAAGTGCTGTTTGAACGCATAATAGACGGCTTTTCCAATAACCTATTCTTCAGCCTTGGCCATTCTTCATTTGGTCGGGGCTGTTTTTTTGTTTGGCAGTGAGAGATTAAAGGGGTTAAACAGATCGTAATTTCTTTTATTTGTTTATATTGCAAAACCTAATTGTACGCAATCAAACTAAGAATAAATCTAAGCAGATGAAAAGCAAAATAATTCTATTTGTAGCTGTAGCCCTTACTTTGGGCTTCTTATCGTTTACTAACAAAACACTTAGTGAAGAGATGAAAACAGGAAACTCAATATACCAGTTCGAAGCAACAACAATAGATGGAAAGAAGCAATCGCTTTCGGAATACAAAGGAAAGGTAGTTCTGATTGTGAATGTGGCGAGTAAATGTGGTTTCACTCCTCAGTACGAAGGGCTGGAAACGTTATATAACAAATATTCAGAAAAGGGATTTGTAGTTCTAGGCTTTCCATGTAATCAGTTTGGGGGGCAGGAGCCAGGAGATTCCGATGACATAAAGGAATTTTGCTCAGTAAATTATGGAGTTACTTTTCCTATGTTCGAAAAAGTGAAGGTGAATGGAGATGAGGCACATCCTCTTTTCAAGTTCCTGAAAGAAGAGAAGAAAGGAACATTGGGCAGTAAATCTATAAAATGGAATTTTACAAAGTTTCTGGTAGATAGAAATGGTAAAGTTATAGAACGTTTTTCATCGTCAGATAAGCCTATTGATTTGGCTGAGGATATTGAAAAATTATTGTAAATTAACGAGTTGTGATGTAGGTGAGGTTAGGCCAGAGGCGTATTCTGAATTCTGATCCTGAGTGTTCTTTTTGTACGTAAGGATCAAAATTCGGATGGCAGTGCAGGATAACTTTTTTTCATCTTCACCAAAGTGCTCTTTTGTGGATTGAATATTTGTATAGTGGAGAAAGAACAGGACAAAAATGAGGCGCTAAGGCTCGATAATCAGTTGTGCTTTGCTTTGTATTCAAGTTCGAGGTTTATGACAAGGGCTTACACTCCTTTGTTGGATAAATTTCAGCTTACCTACCCTCAGTATTTGGTTATGCTTGTACTTTGGGAAGAGGATAAGCAGACGGTGAACCAGATTGGCGACAGGCTTTATCTTGACTCAGGAACGCTGACACCTCTTTTAAAGAGAATGCAGGCATCGGGGCTGATTGTGCGGGAACGATCGCCGGAAGATGAGCGTAAGGTAGTAATTACATTAACAGAGCAAGGGCATAAAATGAAGGTAGATGCACTAGAGGTTCCTAAAGCGATGCTCAAAAAAAGTAAAATGACACTTCAGAACCTAATCGACCTGAAAGAACAATTAGAAAAACTTATTGAAGCTTATCGGGATTGATACTGGCAATTTCAGTTTTGCCTTATGTGTAACAAAATAAGAGCTGTTCCAGATTTATGGAGCAGCTTTCTTTTTTTAGTAGATGATGATTAACTGTTGTATAGAAACCTTTTCCCTTCTCTTGGAACTCCTCTGTATACACTACTTTATTAGAAAATTATTGTTTTTCACCCGTGATTTTCACCTCTAGATCCCTTAAAGGGGACACAGCAATCACCAATGAGACCATGATTTTTTCTAAAATGTCCATCAGATACTTCAGAAAACCATGCTGTAAACCAAGGGAAAACATTTCGGAAAATGAACCGAATCGTATAGCGATAGCATTTATAACCAGTATCATCGCTACGCGATTCAGGACACGTGAGGCTTTTTCTTTACAGGGATTCACATACCCGCCTACAAATCTGTCACTGCTACGCAGTTTGTGCAAGATTCTGAAAAACCAAAGATCACTTTCACAATAGTATAACACATACTATTTCTAAATTCTCATTGTTCTTGCTGACAGTCAAAAAACTTTTCTTGAGTCTACTCCTTTTCTTTCTTTTCAGATAAAAGAACTAAGATACACACCTTTTTTTAAGAGGAAAATCAGAGGTGTTACCTGTTTTGTCTTGAGCTCTCTGTTGGGGACAGCATTAGTTTTTTTGGAGAGGTGTGCAATAACTGAGTATTGTAAACATCAGGCTACTAGGTGATTGTGTTTTTGGTTTATGTTTTAATTCATTTGTGCAGCCTTTCAGAAAAGAATGCTATTGCCGAAATAGTGTATGTTTTTGCCGAAATGGCGCCTTTTATTTTACAGTACAAATCTACCTGAAGTTTTATTTTTGAATTTCCTTTAGTTGATAAATTAAAGGAAGTTTCATGTTTTTTATTGAGGAAGAAAAAGTCATTCGGTGTTATGAATAGATACTCTACCCGACTGTTTATGAATTCTGATTTCGAGAGGTAAAAAGAAAAGTTGAATTTTGTGGTTCCTACACCAAAAAAACAACTTTTCAGCATGGAGCAATGTCCACAAACAAATATATATGAATTAATTCGTAACCTAGGGATAGTAAAGCACAAAAAGAGGCAGGAGTTTATATGTGAACTGACAGCAGGGATTATCAAGAGCCGCTCTGTAGTTTTTTCACAGATAGCGGACAAAATAGAAAGCGGTGCCAAGGTAGAATCGATAGAAAGGCGGATACAGGATTTTTTTGAGAAGGTCAATTTTGATTATCTAATGTTAGGTGTCTTTCTGATGGGCTTTGTGCACCATGACCGCCTACTGATCAGTATAGACAGGACGGAATGGGACTTCGGCAGGACACGGGTAAATATCCTGTGCGCGGTTGTGAGTATCGGAAAAATGGCAGTGCCCATTTATTTTGAAATGCTTGACAATAATAGCGGGAACAGTAATGCTGACGACCGAATAGGGCTGTTGAAATCCATCATTGGGATTGTCGGGCCCGATAGGATCAGCATGCTGGTGATGGACCGTGAATTCGTTGGCAACAAATGGCTTTCATGGTTAAGAAAGAAAGGGATAAACTTCTGTGTAAGAGTGCCGAAAAACCATAAGATAACACTGGCAGAGGGAACGGTTGCCAGTGCAGAGGAACTACTGGGGGACAGGAAAACTTTTTATGCCGAAAATGTGATTGTTGATAACGTAATTGTTAACCTGTCCCTGACTTATGGTAAGGACGGCGAACTGTTGTTTTTGATCGGGACAGTACCTTGCGGTGAACTGACGGGGTCCTATAAACGCCGATGGCCGATAGAAGTATTCTTTCAGGCCTTGAAGGCAAGAGGTTTTAATATGGAAGACTCCTGCCTGCAGGACCTGAAAAAATACCGAAAGCTTTTTGCCGTAGTGTCGATAGCCTATACTTTGTGCTGGGCAACAGGTATTCAGGACGGGAAAAAGAACCCTGTCAAAAGAAAAAAGCACGGTTATCCTCAGTATAGCGTGTTCAGAAGAGGGTTGAACTTAATGAGGGAGTTCTTCAAACGTAAAATAACTGAACCTGTTAAAATGGCTATTGAACTAGCCGTCACGAGAATATGCAATAATTTAAAAACAGTCGGGTAGAGTAATGAATAGACTTTATTGTAGTTATTTGATAATTAAGGGAATATATTGTTAGTAAAGTCGTAGTAGTTTTATTTTTAGACTGTTAAAATATATATAGATATTAATATAAATCTCTATTATTGCCTGTAACTCAATAAATAAATCTACAATTGTTTAGTATTCAATTTAATGACATTAATAAATTAATTTAAATCTATATCGGAACGATTATTGCCTTGAAGTGTTTATTGGAATTTTACTAAAATTAACATCTTAATCTGTATCTAATCATTTTTTTTAGCGTTATACATGTGCACATGTAAACACTTCAAGCTATATTTTTTTAACCTACATTGGTTCGAGGCCTTTGGGTTTCTTGATAGAAGATAAATCAAAAAGACAATTGGATATGTGATTGGACATCTGAAAATGGTGTGCTGCAGTTTATTGCGAACTGCTTTATTTTTAATATTAAAAGATACTTTAGGATCTTTTTTTCACTATTAAAAGTGATTCTTATGTCAACAAAACCAAAAATTAAAAACGATCAGCTTCGGCGGCTCGATAATTTCATAAAACAGAATGAAAATCTGGATTTTAGAACGGTTGATCTTTCTGAACTTTTAGAAAGTCCTGCCGTGAACTGGACAAAATTTGAGAGGCAGAAAGTAACGATAATCGAACACTTAAAGTTCTATAGGCGCTTGCTGAATATTATGCCGACGGGTACGGAGCATAGTATTATTATGACGCTTTTGGGCGGAGGAATCTATTCTGCACTACAAATTTCGTCTATACCGAAACAACGTTTTGTAAATCAGTATTCACCGATTTTCCGGGATAACAGGAATTATATTGAAGCTTTTTATAAAAATGCAATGGCTATCCGTTCTCATATTCTAATTCAGTATATGGATAGATTGCAGAGTAACCAACCGCACGACGCTTCAACCACAAAAAATTAAATAAACCCATGAACATAACCACAAATCTGCCCAGCTACGAAGAACTATTTGGGGCACTGGATTTTAAAAAAGGAGATGAAGCCCGTTCGGTATATTCTCCGGCTGCATATCTGGCTGATTTAATTCAGTTGATCGAAGATGAATTTATTATTGAGGAAAACCCAATATATCAGCGAAGAGTTGATATTAAGTCTATTTTACTCAATAACGAAAATACATTTACTCTTACTCCCTATTTGGACATTGTAAATGAAATATTAGAAAGCAAAGTTAGCGGTGATGTATATAGCGAACTGAAGAAGATAAAATATCCGTTCAAACTTCCGTTCAATCTAGATAACGAGAAAGTAAAGCAATCATTAAAGTTGCTGAATATCACTCCAGATCAATTATATAAGCTTTTTGCCGACCGCAGGTTGCTGAAGCAGGAGACTGTGGCAAGAGTGCATTTAGGATTATCGGAAGAGGAGTGGGACGTAATACTCCATAAGAGTAATGGTGCTGCGCTGAAGAAGCTTTATGGAGGCATTAAGAAGTGGAGCGATCTACAGAATGTAGAAATGTTTTTGGAGACCACAGAAATTTCTGGCGCTGAACTTCGTACATTATTATATCAAAAACTAAGCACAAAAGAACAGGAAGCAGGACTGGCCCACCGTTTCTTTATCAACCATGGACTCAACGGTTTTGCGGTACTGGATGCGAAAGAAGAAAACATAACATGGAGTGGTGGGGCATCTATTCCTGAGGCCTGGTATGAGCGTGTTCACCGTTTTATCCGCCTGGCAAAAAAGACAGAGGTAGATTTTGAAAGCCTCGACCTTATTCTTAGAAGCTGTTGCGATAATAATCTGGATGCAGAGGCGATAAAGAAAATTGCTGTCATCACAAACCTTGCGAGTAAGTACGAGTTAGAAATTCCTAGGGTTTGTGCCTTATTCGGTTCTATTAATACGCTTGGTCATGGGAATTACGACAAGCCTGTAGATTTGTTCAATTCTGTATTCAACGCCAAATATACTCCTGCCGATTCGTACTTTTTATTAGGCGACGAGATTATTCCAGAGCAATACTATGGTAATGGTTTCCATGAGTTGCAATACACAGGAGATGTTCTTTCCGATCAGAATAAAGCATTTAGGAAACGTCTTGAAAAAGCGCTCCATATTTCAGAGAAAAACATCTCTTTAGTTGTTGAAAAATTCGAAAAGAAAGAACTGAACGAAGAGCTGTGGAGAAACCCAGAGTATAAATTACAGTTGCTTTCTACATTGTTTAAAATTAGTCAATTGACGGAGTTTTTTGGGATCTCTTATGAGGCTTTGTTTTGCCTTTTCGACATCCTTGAAAAAGATCCAACAGTTCGGAGTTATAGCAACTTCGATATGCTGATAGATTATGCATCCAAGGAGAGGAGTTGTTATAAGATTATTACAGAAGGCGATGTATCAGAAAACATGTGGTTGGTACAGTTGCTGGGAGCTATAGTAGAATGGATGCACTCCAATGATTTCGAAGCTGAGACATTAAAAAGCATTGTAGAAGGGGAGCATAAAAAAGAAGAAACAGAAGAAGCAGAGGATACGAAGGAGAAAGAAGAGCAAGACCAGATCCGCTTTTTTAATGATTTGTACCAGCAATTTAAGGAGGTGGCTGTAACGCCTAAGGATTTCGAAGGAGAGGGATTCGAAAAAAGAGCCTCGCAAGTTATCCATCGTTTACTGCAGCAGAAAGGTAGTCCACTTACTTCTACGTTCGATAACAGACTGGTACGTTTCCACGAGGAGAAGGCTAGGCTGTTTGCATATCAGGCTATCGACGAATTGTATTCAATTGATAAGGAGGATTTCAAAGGTCTGGGACTGGAAGAAAAGCTAACAGATAAAATTTTCAGCAACCTTGTTTTCAAGGGCTACTTAAGTGCCAAGGGAATGTTGAAAATGGAAAAATTCCCAGAAACGGCAGATGCATTTAAGGTTGAGACAGACTTCAGTGCTTATAAAGAGAGCATTTTTCAGATTATTCACAATTTATATGTCGAGGAAGTTAAAGCTTCGTCTGGTTATATGGAAGATGAATATTCCGATTACACAACCGACGAATATCCAGCTAAAGAATATGGGAGCGATTCTTACGAAGCAGATGAGTATGAAACCAAAATGTACGAAGGCAATGGATATGAAGACTCTTATGCAACGAAAGAAGAGAAGCATGCTGTTGTTGATTTTCAGGTATTTCCTTCCGATTTTGAATCGCTAGCTCTTTCGGAAACAGAACTTAATGAGCTTTACGATAACCTAATTTTCAATGGATATATCGATGAAGAGGGTAATGTATTGAAAGCTCATTTTTGTATGAGCACAAAGAAATTGGCCAGCTTCGAAGTAAATGTTGGGTTAGAAAAACATGCAGACGCTGTATTTGAGGTTATTTATAAAAGAGTAAGCAGTTTCGATAAGGACAACCTATTTGTAGATCAACAGGTTTTTGCAGGACTTGAGTTTACGGCTACAGAGCTTGAGGATTTGATTGAGAACTTAAAATTCAACGAATACCTTTATGCTGATGGTAGGGTGTGGAATAAAAGTTCATTATTAACATTGAAAGTTAAGGACTTTGATCTAGCTCTTCAGTTCTACCCTCACCGACGCAAAATACTGGATGCTTTGCAACAGCACATTAAGGTGTTTAAGGAGAGTTATTGTCAAATAGGAAAAGACTTATTGAGAGGTGTTGCCGATGAGATTGCTGCTTGTAGAGTTTACAAATGTGTAGAAGAAAAGTATCTGGATGATTCATACATAAAAGAAGATAAAGAAGCATTCTTCAAGGATAGTTCCAACGCTTCATCATTCGATCCTGGATATTCTTTCGATACCACAGAAGCATCCGCCATTTTCACTACCATCAATTCTATACTAACTACTTCAGAAAAATATTATTTCTCCATAGATCCGTTGTTGGAAATGGATTTCGACGATTCGGAAACTGATGAATTGTTGGAAATTCTGCTGCGTAAGGAATGTTTGGACATGCAGGCAATGGTTCCGTACGAGAAACTGGAGTATTTCCTGAATATTGACAACGCACTGAAGTTTTCGGTTGAATTTTTCGAAGACTATAGCAAGGATGTATTCTTTGTGCTTCATGCTATGGCCAAAGAAACAGATGCGGCCATAACAGAGATTACCGAAAAGTTAGAGACTTTGGCAGTAAATCAAGAAACGGCTCTTTTATCGGCCTTGAAAGATAAGCTGGAAGTTGATACAGGTGTAGTAAAAATACTTCTGCAAAAAGTATTCAGAGCGCCAGAATATATAGTAGAGACATTTATGCATTCTGTTCTGGAAGTTGTAAACCTTCAGGACAAGATTACCAAAATTCCATGTAACGGCATTTTTAATGTTGCTTTTCGGAGAGTGCAGCAGTTTGCTAAGCTTGCCAATCAGTTAAAACTGAACAGGGAAGAGGTAGAAGTTATTTTTCGCGATCAGGATCTTGTGGATAAGTTCCCAGAAGAACTAACACTTCCTGAAGGGGTTGACCAATTCAATACCTTGTTGGAAGGTAGCGACGGAGTGATTTATGTTTTCGTGAACAGTACTTATTATATGTACCACGCGAAAACCTACGAACTTCTTTCTCTGGATACAGAAGAAGAAGACATAACGGATTTCATAGAAGATCGCGAATACCTGAAAGAATTATTGGAGAAGCCCAATACTATTCAATCGTTATTGAATACAACAGAGAATATCAAAAAGGTAGAAGCTTCTTTTACAGACCTTAGCGGAAATGCAATTATTATAGCCAATGGAGAATACTACCGCAGGGAAAAAGGTAGCTATTGGTGGCAGAAGAAAGACCGCGAGTGGGGTAAACTGGAAAGTAATTTCGATGTGCCTGAAAGAATTGATGCGGCTTTTCAGGATGAAGCAGGTAAAACGTACCTTTTCTCAGGCGACCAGTACATTAGATATTCCGAAGGTTACGAGGCAATAGATAGAGGATACCCTAAAAAGATTGAAGAAAACTGGAAGAACGAAGGCTTCAACGAAAAATTACCGATCGCTTTCCAAACGGCTATTGATGCGTCTTTTCAGGATAAAAACGGAAAAACACATCTTTTTAAGGATGGGCAGTACGTATCTTCCGACGATCTAAATTCGGCTTTACCTATTCGCAATTTATGGGGTAAAGTGAAGAACAATTTCGAAGGAGCCGAAAAGATAGATGCAGCTTACACGAAAGGATATAACACCTATCTATTTTCTGGAGATCAGGTGGTAGCATATCACGATAGTCTCGAAAACGAAAAGGTGTACGTACAAGAGGGATACCCCAAAACGATTGCATCTCACTTGCCAAATCTCCCTGCCGATTTTCAAATTAGCATTGATGCTGCCTTTGTTGGAGAAGATGGAAACCTACATCTTTTTAAGGACGATGAGGCACTGATTTATGATTTGGAAAACGGAGCAGTTACCACTAAAAAAACGAAGAAAAGTTGGGGGCTTGTTAAGAATAATATTCTTAATAACAGCAAAGTAGATGCTGCTTTTGTTGGGTTGGATGGTAATACCTATCTCTTTAGTGGAGATCAATATGTTCGTTATTCTGGCGACAATTACGAACAAGTAGACGAAGGATACCCGCGTATTATTTCCGAAGATTGGGAAGGATTAACTAAAGTAGACGCAGCGTTTGTTCTGGACGGGAAAACATATCTGTATGAGAAAGTGGACAACGACCAGCAAAAATATGTTCGTTACTCCACCAAAGATTATAGTGTTCCAGACGAAGATTATCCGATGGACTCGGCTGATAATTGGTTGAACCTGCCATATAATTTAGTAGAAGAAGGCTATCAGTTTGCCAACATAGATGCAGTGTTTAACGATAAAAGTGGGAAAACTTATCTTTTTAAAGGCGATAAGTTTGTGATGTACGAAAACAATCATCGTTGGTGGTCGGAACCAGAGCAAATTAATACAAAGTGGGACAGTATTCCGTTTGAAAGTGTAGATGCTGCTTTCACAGGAACCGATGGCAAAACCTATATTTTTGCAGGTGATCAGTACATCCGCTACTCTAGCGAAAACTATAGCAAAGTAGACGACCGTTATCCAAGCAACATAAAAAGTTATTGGGGCAACATAAAGAATAACATCTACGAAACGGGTAAGGTAGATGCTGCGTTGGTTGTTGAATCTAGAGAGGAAATAGATGGTGTTGATGAGATAAACAAACACACTTATCTTTTCTCAGGAAATCAATTCTTCCGTTACAGAGGAGACCAGTACAATGAAGCTGAGGCTGGTTACCCGAAATATATCCATACTTCTCTCAAAGAAGAGCCGCGTTTCAAAGAACTAACCAAGGTTTTCGATTCTGGCATCGATGCAGCTTTTGCGGATTATCGTAACGTATATCTTTTCAAAGATAAAAGTTACCATGTTGTAGCAGATACTCCAGATCACACTTACGAAAACTTAGGCTTCAACAAAGTAGATTGTGCTTTTGTTGAAGAAGGAACATTGTATCTGGAAGAGGAGAACCAATGGAACAGATACAGTAGTATAGAAGGAAACACGGGCTGGAAGAAAAGTGCATTACCAAATGTGTTGCAGGAAGTTCCAAATGATTTTAAGAAAGGAATTGACGCTGTTCTGATGGGAACGGATAAGAACACCTATATCTTCAAAGATCATGAGGTATTGAACGTATCTCTGGACAGGATTTATCCTTTGCACGAGGAGTGGGGACGAATAAGAAACAATGTTGATACAAAAGAAACCATTGATGCTGTTTTCTTGGGTACTGATGGCAAAACTTACCTCTTTAGCGGCGATCAGTTCATAAGTTACGAGAAAGGAGTAGAGAATTATTCCGAAGCCAAGGTCGAAGAACTTCCTCTTTCAATTAAAGATCATTGGGGAGGACTCACCAATGTGGCGGTTGCCTATGTGAAAGAAGAAGTCACTTATCTGTTTGAAAAGCCAGATGAATATGGGCAGTTCCGTTACGTTCGTTATTCTGGCAGCGACTATTCTCAACCAGATGAGGGATATCCAAAAAACGATGATTTCAGCTATTGGAAAATACCAGAGCGCTATCAGGAAGAGGGTTTCGATACAATAGATACTGTTTTTGTAGAAGGCGACAATGTATTTTTTATTCAAGGTGAGAGTTATCTGCAATACAACATTGAGGACGAAGTTTGGGCATACCCTAGACCAATTGAGAGAATATGGAGAAACATCTCATTAGAGCACGATGATTTTAAACGCATCAACGCTGTCTTTTTCAGAACGGATAAAGAAGGGTATTTCTTTTCGGAGAATCATTATGTCTATTATTCGGACGGTATGTTTTCCGAGCCAATGCCAATTAATGAAACTTGGGGATTTACAGAAAATAATTTCGTAAGCAATCCTTCGGGTAATAGGGTAGATGCAGCTTTTGTATGGGAGAACGAAGTCACTTATCTTTTCTCTGGTAATCAATACATACGATATTCAAGTTCGGATTACAGATATGTAGATCAAGGATATCCTAAAGAAATTTCGAAATACCTACGCGAAGAAGAAGCTTTCAGATACTTACCGGATAGTTTCGAAGACGCAATACAAGCCCAAGAAGCAAAAGGAGCATCTGTTTATGTAGATGCAGTGGTAGCTAGCGAGAATTCCATTTTTGTTTTTATTGACAGTAATTGTCATGCAGCTTCAATGGAAGCAGAGTATACATCTTCGTGGCAGCATTTGGGTAAGGTGAAGAACAGAATTCAGAAAGAAAACCAAGTAGATGCTGCTTTGGTGAATGGCCAAGGTCAGGTGTTCCTGTTCTCTGGCGAACAGTATGTTCGTTATTCGGAAGAGAATTATCAATACGTAGACGACGGTTACCCAAAAACAATAGCCACCAGTCTTGCGCAGGAAGAAGGGATGACAGATATCCCAAATATGTTCCATTATGGTCTGGATGCTGCGTTAAAAGGTAAAGATGGTACATATTATTTGTTTAAGGACGAATATTACTACAGCACAAATCAACAACAGGTACTGCCAGTTGAAGACACTTGGGGTAAAACAGGAAATGCATTCATTAAAAATCCAGCAGATAAAACAATAGATGCTGCATTTATGGCTGCCGACGGTAAACTCTATGTCTTTAAAGGAGAGCAATATATAAGATATTGCGACTTAGAACAAGAGTATGTAGACGAAGGTTATCCATTATCTATTAAAGATGAATGGGGAGATATGCCTGTCGAATTTGAAAAGGCTGTCGATAGTGCATTTGTTTTTAAAGGCAAAACCTATTTCGTAAAAGGCGAGGAATATATCCGTTATTCAGATAGCAGTTATCAGTATATGGATGGTATTTATCCTCAAAAGTTTGCCTATCGTTGGGGAGAATGGAACGATTTCTTGCTGAACGACCTGAAGATAATCACCCGCTACAAACACTTGCAGGATACTTATCGTGGAGAAAACCACTCGCTTACAGACCTTCTGCATATTGGTGAAGGAAATGTGAAAGAGCCTTACAAAGCGGTAGCCGACATTTTCGGATGGGATGTAGATGAGGTAAAGTGGCTGAAAAGGCACAATGCATTCATAACAACGGATCGTCCATTCGAAACGAAGTTCGATCTGGAACTAATCCTGAAGATGTACGATGTACTGTACTTAACAGGAAAAGCAGGCGTAGACCCAGCCGTATTGTATACCGATGTGTGGAAGAATCTATATTCCGAAAAGAAAAACCAGAAAGAGGCAGCAGAGGTATTGTACACAGCATTGGCAACAGGCAACAGTGAAAAAGATTGGGAAATCTTATCAAAGCAATTGCAGACTGGTATCGGTCAGGCCAGAAGAGATGCATTGGTAAGTTACGTTATCCATCAAGACGGTACAACGAAAAATCCTCGTGAACTGTACGAAAAGTTATTGATCGACGTTCAGATGAGCGGTTGCTTCAACACATCTAGGATAAAAGAGGCAATAGCAGCAGTACAGCTTTACCTGCACCGTTATTTCTTCAATCTTGAGCAGGCCGATTTAAAAGGCGAAGAGGATGAAATTACCAGGCAAAAACTGAAAGAACGCTGGAAGTGGCTAAAAAGCTATCGTATATGGGAGGCCAACCGTAAGGTATTCCTTTATCCAGAGAATTATATCCGTCCAGAGCTGCGCGATACAAAAACGCCTGCTTTCCAGACTTTCGAAGACGACCTACTTCAGGCCGACGTTACAGACCCCGCAGTAGAAAAAGCGTACAAAAAGTATTTGGATGAGTTCACGGAAGTATCGGCTCTGAAAATTGCCGGTGGTTATGTTTATGACGAACCAGGTTCGTTCAGCGAAGTGAAAAAGCTTATTCTATTCGGGCGGACTCAAAGCGAACCGAACAGGTACTATTACCGTCTGGCACGTTTTCCAAACGGAGCCCCTGTATGGGAACCTTGGCTTCCTGTAAATGTACAGATTAAAGCCACAAAGGTTTATCCTGTATTTGCTTTTGGGAGAATCTTTGTTTTCTGGACAAGTGTGGAAACCATTACTCCAGATGTAGAAGAAGCAGAACTGACGATAAAAGTGGATGAGGACATACAAGCGGTAACCAACAATCAGACTTCGAAATACAACATCAGAATACATTATTCTTTTTACGATCTGAACAAAGAATGGGGGCAGATTCAAACTCTGGACAAAAAAATAGAAAACATAAGGAGACCATTTGATGTTGAGCTGTTTGTGGAGAATTCCGAGAACCTGAATCTATCGGATAAGGAAATGAAACACGAACATATCGTGATTAATTGTGGTTTCCATCAGTTCGAGTTCAAAGAACCTTCTCACGAAGCTTTTATTCTCACTTCCGAGCTTTATTCCGAAAAAGTGCGCAAACCCAAGAAGCAAAATAAGGGCAAGGACATTTTCGAAAGTTTATTTGAAGAAGGTGTGGTGATTGACGACGACAAAGTAACCATGCTCAGCAGTACCGAAAAAACATCGGAAGCACCATGGTTCAGTTTCGATCACAAAGGAGGTAGTTTCCTCTGTAAGCCTGCTATTCCTACTTTAAGCGACAAAGCTTGGCCGCTAAGTTTAAACGACAGTATCCTGTTTCAGGATTGGAAACAGATAGATGCTGCATTTCAAGGACCGGATGGCAACCATTATTTCTTCAACAACGACAAACGGGTATTTATCGTTACGGAGAGTTTCAACGAAGGTTCATCTATATGGTTAAGGCATTTGCACAATTACATGCAAAATAAGAAATGGGCAGATGCAACTTATTTCGACAACGGCACCCTTTACTTATTTAGAGGAGATAGATACGTCACCTGTACCGAAGGAGAAGGCTTTTCTACCGAAGAGCATGAGCTGAGTACCTTTAATGAGATTATTCCTAAAGGTTGGGACAGAATAGATGCAACATTTAAAGGCCCAGACGGTAAGTCCTATTTCTTTAATAACCACAAAGGGCAGTACATTACCTCGGACGGAACAATTGCAGATATTAAACAAGCTTGGAGTAGTTTAGGGGATGTAGGATCAAGAATCAACAAACCTACGTTGCACTTAACTTTCAAGAGTATCGTTGATGGACAGATACAAGATGAAAAAGGAAAACTGTACCCACTGTTTGGAAACCCAGAGGTTGTTGCAGATAATGTTTTTGGTAATGTTTTAAGTTTAGATGGAAATGGCGACTATTCAGAACTTTCTGGTGATGATATACCAACAGGTAACCAGATTTCTATCTGCTTTTGGTCTTATGCAGGAGATAAAACCCCTAAATCAAGTAGTGTTATCTATGGTTTGGGGGGAAATAATCGTAGAGCATTAAATATTCACCTGCCTTGGGGAGATGAGCGTATTTATTTCGATTGTGGTAATACAGGAAGTTACGACAGGATCGCTAAGCGTATAGACATAGAGGACATAGAAGAAAGGTGGGTACACTGGACATTTACAAAAGATGTAGATGCTGGTATCATGAAAATCTATAAAAATGGTATTCTGTGGCATAGTGAAGAGGGAAAACACAAACCTCTGATTCCTATAAAATCCCTGAAACTGGGAGTACACAATAATAATGATTTTCATCAAGGTAAATTAGCTCATCTGCGTGTATACGACCATACTTTATCTCTGGACGAGGTTAAGCAGATTATTGTACGGGATCAGTCAAAAGTAAATATAGACGCTGCATTCTCTCTAGGAAACAAAACGTTTATATTCTCTGGAAACGAATACGTAAGATATTCAGGTAGTGAGTATAAACTAGACAAGGGCTACCCAAAGGTTATCAAAGGTAATCCGGACAACCTTCCTAATTGGAATAATGTAGATGCTGCATTCTTAGGGGTTGATGACGAGGCTTATTTTCTTAACAACGATAAGCAAGGTGTTTTTGTAACCAGTGAGCCGAAAGAAATCCCGATTCGTTCAAGATGGGGGTTTGACACAGTAGACGCCGCTTATTATCAGGACGGCAAATATTACCTGATCAGCCAAAATAAGTTTAGTAGGTATAGTGTCGCTAACGATCAGATTAGTGACAAACCAGATTCTGGTTATCCTAAATCGTTTAAAATGCCAGGACTTAATAAAGTAAGGGCAGCTTTTACAATAGATTTTAAAGGAGAGTATCGGACTTATCTTGTTGGCGACGACGTAACATTGAGGTATACCCGAAGCGAGACAAAACTTTTCGATAATGTTAAGCATCTCGAGGGTGGAAGTTTTGGTTATATATTGAAGGATTTGGGGCTGAATAACTTTCTATCCATTATTCTTTCATTGCCATATTTCAAGCTGCGGGCCGCTTATTACAATCCTCAAATCAATACAATTGTGGTTGTTTTTGATCTTAGGTCAAGAAATGGTAAGTATCCTGTTTATGCTTATGATTTAACAAAAAAGAGATTTTATAGGCTCAAGAACAATTATACGTCTAGAACATTCTCTTATCTAAATGATAATAATCAGCTGCAAAAATCTGACAATTATGATGCAGTGTTTAAGGCAGAGTTCAAAGGGAAAAAACTCTTCTATGCTTTTAAAGGGGACCGGTTTGTGGAGATGAACCACGTACCTGATAGTTATAGAGGGATTAAGTGGGAGAACTCAAAAGAAATAGGAGATAAATGGAGCGTTAATAAAGTAGATGCTGCTTTCTCTTTGAATGATAAAGTTCATTTGTGGTCCAGAGATAGCTATTTCAGTCTTGTGAATCAACAAGAACCGGACATCGATTTGGATTTCAAGTATATTCAAGGAAACTGGGGAAATATTCCTTACGAGTTAAGGTTATCAGGATTTGATTCTAGCCTCAACACAGGTGAAAAACTCTATTTGTTCAAAGGCAAACATTATGTTGAATACGACCTTACGGACAGGCACGCTGCTGTACCTTATGAAATAGAGGAAGTTCCGTTCGAAATTATCCGTTTAACAACAAGTACAACGAAAAAGCTCAACCAGAAGCTATTTGCTGGCGGAATACCAGCTTTATTAAGCCTCAGCGCACAGGAAGAAAACGAGGAGCCAGCTTTTAGCCGAATAGAGTCTACACCTACAACCATTAAGGTAACAGATAAGGTAACGACAATGCCTGTAAGTTCGCACTTGGATTTCTTTGGGGCAAATGGACTTTACTATTGGGAAATGTTTTTCCATGCGCCATTCCTGATTGCACAAACATTCAATACCGAACAGAAATTTGAAGAAGCAAAAACATGGTACGAGTATGTTTACGACCCAACAGAAACAAAGAGCTACTGGAAGTTCTTACCATTCTTGGGTGTTGATATAAAAGCCTTGGTTCGAGCTATTGAAGCACAGATTCTGGAACACAGTTTAGATGCTTCTACAATTATATTACGGTATGGTTCGTCTAAATTACGGTATGGTTCGTCTAAAGGTCTAATAGATTTTACTCCTAGCAGAAGCATGACCGATCTGTTGGACTTACTAAAATCTATTAGCACAAGCAGTGAGCAGCTGGCAGAAGAAAAGGTACAGCAGTTGAAGAACCTTAAACTGGTTACCAAAAAACAGCCTGATGCACTCAAAGAACTTATCGGTTTAGTAGGGCAACTACCTGTCCGTTATTTATCAGAAAACCACAATGCACAGATAGAGGCTTACTTAAACGATCCGTTCGATCCACACGCCATTGCAAACCTGCGTTACGTGGCTTATCAGAAGTCCGTTGTAATGTCCTATATCGACAACCTAACAGATTGGGGCGACATGCATTTCCGGCAGTACACCATAGAACGCATCGACGAGGCGCGCATGTTGTATCAATTGGCTTACAATCTATTGGGCAAACGTCCAGAAAATTTAGGAAAGCGGATATTGTCTGATGATGTCACTTTGGAAGACCTGGAAAATTCTGCCGATTACGACTTCTTGCTAGAAATAGAAGATGGAATCGAGGCTGGTTCAAAAGCAGCACCAGTGCTTGTGCAAAATGTTGAAAGCTCAGAAAAAATAAAGGTTTCTCCTGCCATTTCAGTATCTGGTTCTTCAGAATTAACAAGTTTCCAAGGAACGCTTCCTGTTCTTATTGCTAGTGGATCAATTGCAAAAAGCGATGCTGTTCAAGTACACGATTCTGTTGCAAATCCGTATTTCTTCGTGCCAGAAAATAGTGCATTTGTAGAATATTGGAATCGTGTAGAAGACCGTTTGCACAAAATAAGGCAATGCCTGAATATAGACGGGGAGAAGCAGCCATTGCAACTATTCCAGCCTCCTGTCGACCCAATGGCTGTAGTACAGGCAATAGGCAGTGGGGCA
Source organism: Bacteroidales bacterium (assembly GCA_965230435.1). Taxonomy (GTDB): domain Bacteria; phylum Bacteroidota; class Bacteroidia; order Bacteroidales; family JBDKHP01; genus JBDKHP01. The sequence goes on along the minus strand of CBDDLB010000004.1, from coordinate 190,117 downwards.
AGTGCTGGAGCAGCTTTGAACCCGAACTCTGTAGCCGTTCCGCATTATCGTTTTAATGTAATGGTGATGAAAGCGCATGATTTGTTATTTACCCTCACCCGTTTTGGCGGAGAGTTATTAGGTGCTTTGGAGAAGAAAGATGCTGAGGCACTGGGAACACTCCACAGCAAACAAGAAGGGGTAATCTTAAACATGACAAGGGAAATTAAGGTAAAACAACTAGAGGAAGTTGAAGAAAGCCTTAAGGCACTACGGGCAAGCGAGAAGAACGCCAAGGATAGAAAAAAACACTACGAACAGCTTCTTGAAAAGGGGATGTTACCTTTAGAGAAAGGCCAACTTGCCATGATGAGTTTAGGTGCAATAACACAAGGAATTGCTGCCGGCCTAAACCTAGGATCTGCTTTTACCAGTGCAGCACCAGATGTATTGGCGGGGCCTTTCATTATGGGGGTTAAATACGGTGGTTCCAACATTGGTTCTTCATTAAGTGCAGGTGCACAGGCTTCAGAAGTACTTGGAGAATCTCTGAGTATGGCAGGAGAGACTATGGGGGTGAAAGCTCAGCATATTCGGATGGAGGAAGATTGGGAAATTCAGAAGAAAATTGCAGAGCACGACGAGATCGAGATAGAAGCACAGATCGAGAGTGCCAAAAAACGTAAAGAAGCTGCCCAAAAAGAAATTGCAGTCCACGACAAACAACAGGAGCACCACGAAGAGGTAAGTCAGTTCATGATAGATAAATTCTCTAACGAGGAACTCTACCGTTGGTACAGCAGTAAATTATCGGGTGTTTATAACCAGATGTACCAGCTTACTTACGACATTGCCAAGCAAGCAGAAAAAGCTTTCCAGTTCGAGCGTGGACTGAAAGAGCGCGAGGTAAACTACATTCAACCTGCTTATTGGGACAACCTAAAGAAAGGGCTCTTGGCAGGTGAAAGCCTAAGTTTGGATGTTAACAGGATGGAGAAGGCCTACATGGACAACAATAGCTACGACTTGGAGATTACAAAAAATATCTCTCTGCTAGAGCTAGACCCAGTTGCTTTCTTGCAGTTGAAAAACAAAGGAGTCTGCGAATTTGCACTTCACGAGGCTCATTTCGATTATGATTTCCCTGGACATTACTGTAGACAGGTAAAAACCATTGCCATCACTTTCGATATGGCAGGTGGAGAAAGCGTTATGGCCACCCTTACCCAGCTCAATCACAAAACGGTGTTAGATCCCGATGCAAAAGCAGTGAAGTACCTTCTCGATCCCAAAGGCAAACAGCCCCAAGGAATCCGTAGCGATTGGAGAACAAACCAGCAAGTGGCTCTTTCGCACCACGATGAATTCGAGAAAAACAATGGACTGTTCGAACTCCGTTTCGACAGCGAGCGCTACTTACCTTTTGAAGGAACTGGCGCAGTATCTACTTGGCGGCTTGAACTTAAGGGCAAGAAGGGGTCTTACAACCTGAACAACCTGCTCGAAGTAAGCATCAACCTGAAATATACAGCCAAACAAGGCGGCGATCTTTTCGCCAATGCAGTAAAAAGTATACTGAAGCCTTATCAGGCAGTACGATTCTTCGATATGCACTTCGATTTCCCAGAAGCATGGAACGACTTTGTGAGCAGCGATAGCGACGAACTGGTATTACCGGTAAGCCAAGACCTGTTCACTAATATGCGGGGCAACAAAATAGCAGGCATTTTCACCAAATACGATCTCATTGAGGAGGGATCACTCAGTGTAATCATAGACCTCGGATCAGAGCTTGCTTTGCCAGATGCAAAGTTTGTAGACACCACAGGGCTTAGTGTCTCAAAACAGGGCGACGAATGGCTGCTACGCATTAAGGGCGATAAACTGAACCTGCGCAACATTCAGTTGGCAGTAAGTTACACCGCCGATGTATAAGGGAGCCATAGCAAACGCTTAAGAATTATTCAATTTTGATTAACAATCAAATGGTAAGTTTTTTTGAAAGGGTGGAGTTTTTTAACTCCCCTTTTGGGAGAGCTTGGTATTGAATTAAGATGTAGGAAGTTGTTTTGGCTTAGATTGGACTACTTTGAGTTTGAATTTACCAGGATGAAACTTCAGTAATTTTATTCTCCTCCTCTCAGAGTAGGGGGTAGGGGTGGTGTTTATATAAGATTATTGATAAACTGATAATAAATACAACCACCCCAGTCCCTCTTTTTTAAAGTAAGGCGGGGAGCTGAAAAACGTTGTTTTTTGCTAGAAAACTGCACTTTCATTATTCCGGTAAATTCATTAAGCAAATACTATTGCTCAAAAAGAAGGAAAAGAAAACCTTTCAAAAAACTTCAACTTACATTCCAATGCGTTTGCCCTACTCCGAACAGGTTAGAAGAAAATCCGACGCAAGAGTTTTTGCAGGAACATCACCATGCCAAGCCCTATTTTTTAATCAACCGAAAGCAGATTATGTCAAGAAATAAAGTCAAAAGTCAAGGAAGCCGTTCCAAGAAAAAAAGCAACAGGTTCAAGGCAAAAACACAAAAAAAAGCAGCGGCTATTGCAGCCAAAGCAACAGCAGCCCAAAGTGTAGGAGCTGAAAAAATAGAAGCAGGCACAGCAAGGCAAACGGCACAGGCTGCGGCAAACAAAGCCGTAGAAAGTTTAGGCATCACATTACAATCCGGTAAGCTAACGGCAAAAGAAGCCCGCGAGGCCGCAAATTTAGCAATTGCCAATATGAGCGAAACCTTGGGTATCTCCTTAAAAATACCAGGAAAGCCCAGCCGCAAAGAAGCACAGACTATTGCTATGGCGCTGGCTGCTAAAACTACTGAAAGCACAGGAATTACCCTGGCAGAACAGAACGAGGTCAGTGCGACAGAAGCCCGAGAAGCTGCACAAAAAGCGGCATTAGAGGCACAAGGCAAATCAACCGTTTCCATACTCTCAGAGTTGGCCGAAGATTTAGGGGTGTCTTTAGCTAAACCTGACCAGCCCACCCGACAAGAGGCAAGAACTATTGCCGTAATGCAAATGCAAAAAGCGATGCAAGAGGCGGGCTATGTAAACGAAACCCCGCAGCCAGACCAACAGCCGGACCAACAGGCAATTCGCCGCAATCTGTTCAGAAGTATTGCAAAAGAAGCTGCCAAGGTAGCACAGGAAAAAATAACCCGTAGCGAATTTCGGAGAGTTGCGGAAGAAGCGGCGGCAGTTGCCCGCAATAGGAATGCAGAGGGAGCGTGAGCAGTAAACTAATTGAGGTTGAAAAATCAATAATAGACCATATTATTTTGGCTATGTACTGGTTTTCTGGCGTAAGTTAATTAATAGCTCATCGTTAATAAATTTATTTGTTATTAACTACTTTAAAATTAGATTATTATGGGTACTAGATCTAGACTTAGTAGAGTTTCTGGAAAAAAAAAGAGAAATAGAACAGATAATCAGCAGAATAGAGATAGACGGCAAAATGTTAATAGAACTAGGCAAGCTGAACAAGTTGGAAATTCTCGTTTCGATCATATACAAGATAAGAAAAGTCTTAACGATTTTTTGAACAAGCATCAAAATAATTTCAGTAATATGAGTGAATTATCAGATTTTCTAGATAAGCTAGAAGATGATGGTAGATTAAGAAGATCGTCGGATGAGCTTGCGAGTTATGCTTTAGGCTTGTTCTCTATTCATTTGAGAATGACTTCGGTAGAAATTCGACAAATTCGGGATGGTCGAAAAACTAATCTAAATGCGTCAATATTTAAAAATTTGTTTAGCGCTAGACGCATATTTGAAAATGCATTGGAGAAGCCGAGGTCAGAACTTAGTGAAGAAGAGGTGAAAATATACACTGAAGCTCTGGAAGATATTGAAGATGCTCTTATATCACAAAATTTAAAAGGATATTTTCAGAATTATGTAACTGAACAAATAGATTTAACGAGAGATTATGACAATGATAATCCTGATGCGGTTGAAATAATAGCGAATAGTACTCGACGAGAAATAATCAAAATACGAAAAGATTCTAGACTAGATAACGAATCTAAAAAGTACAAAGAATCGACAGCTGTTTTCGGTTTATTACTAGATCTCATAGATAACAAAAAGGTTCATTTTGTAAGTGATGTCCAAACATTAGCAAGAATGAAGGTTCAGGCCGATGGAAGGGGTGTTAATAAGAATACTATTCAGGAGGAAGTAGATCAAATGACAAGGAATGCTTCTAGAGCATTTACAGATCAAACAACAGGCCACATATATATGATATCAGGCAATAACCCAGGGCGAGAGCATGATTTATTCCACGAAGTAGTGCATATACTGTCGGGGGAATACGGAGAAATAAAATTATATAAAGAGCAGAAAACCAATATTCTGGAAGGAATTACAGAATATTTTACAAAATCATACTTGCGCTTTTTACCAATTAATGATGCTGAGGCTTATCCTCTATTTGTATCTATTATAAGGACATTATCTCATTTTATAGGGGAAGATAAACTTTGGGAAACATACTTCAATGATCAAGGAAGTGAATATTTGAAGAATGAGATAATAAGCTATGTAGTGGAAAGGAAGAGATCAAGTGGGGCAGACGAAGAGGGTTTAAGAACGCGATATTCTGTCACTGTAAATTCGTTACTTAATAATTTTGGAGATGAAGGCATAGCGAAGAGTAATCTTAAAAGATTGTTTGGAGCAGAAGCGTTACGTTTTTTCACCTAAGTTATTGCAATCAAAAAAACAATATTTCCCATAGAAAAGGAAGTTAAAATTTAGATAAGTAAAGTGTAAGAAACAACCTTCATATAAAGTATGCAAGGTGATGAATGCAAAAATATAATGAAGTGCGAGGATTTTGACGGCCGCAGTGCAACGAAAACCGAAGCTGTTTTTCAGCTTTACTGAGACATGTTTAAAAATAAATTTTCAAAGGTGTATAAGGCTGGTGGACAATAATTTGCTTTTAATACTGGAGAATTGGACAGTTTTTAATTGAGTGAAAAATTATTTTAACATGCTGAATGAGATGTAGGTTTAAAGGCCTGATCTTGACTTGAGTTTATGGCAGTATTTGAATAACTGGTAAAAAATAAAATTATGAGCGGTGGAAATGCACCTTTCAAAGGTAAAAAAAAATCTTCAAAAAGAAGTTTTCAACGAATGTTCCCAAACGTAACATTTGCGTCAAAAAAAAAGAAAAGTAGGTGGAAGGAGCAATATAAGCTAAAAGATAGTTTAGGCGCATACAAATACGAACAATTAAAAGAATTAACCCATTTCGGAGGCTTCAGGAGAGAAGGAAAAGAAGAAAGGCAGGGGATTAGAGATATTCTCACTTTACTTTTTCTTGACCATGGTTTATCATTTGAAAATTCCCAAGAGATTAGGGAGTATTTGGTTCAGCAGAGTTTGGAAGATATTAATGAGTTTAAGAGCATTGTAGATGACGGGAGCACATTGACAATATATTCAGAAAAATCTAAAGAGTGGTTGGATGAATTACTTTTTAGAAATATAGAAAATCCGATAAAGGAACAGTTAGAGAATTTAGCGATTGATTTCTTATCGCTTGGTATCCCTTTTAGGGATATACTTCAGGCCATGGGGGATTTGGAAAATGAAGAACTAAAAAGACTGACTGCTTTGCATGATACATTGGATCGAGCAAAAAATGGTAAAGATCAGGTCCGCAGTTTGCTAGAAATACTAAAAACAGAATCTTTTCTGGAAATGGGTTTTTGGGGAACTATAAAAAGTGAAAATGGTAAATTAATTGAGGAAATTTTTATTCAGCTCTTAGAGTTTAATATTCCAACAAAAAATATTTTTGAACAAATTAGAAAAAATCTGCTGGAATTAAGTACAGAGAAACTAAAAGAGGTGCAAAATGACTTAAAAGGCTTAAATGAAACTACTGTTGATATTGAATTGTTTAAGAAGGTTTTTTCTGGTGGGCATCCTTTGCGAGATGTATTTCTTGGTTATGATGTCAGAACTTATAATGTCATTAATGAAATAGCATTTAAGATTGAATTCAACGCACTAGAATCAAAAAGAGGATTTGTTAAAAAAGGGCAAGTGCGTAAATTTGATAGGATTATCAGAGAAAAAATAAGTGATGAGAATGCAATTAAAAAAGTACTAGAAGATATCGCTGAAATTCCTAAACTGGTTGATTTTGATAAGCTGTATTCGACAAAAGAAAAACTAGCTTTAATTGACAATGAAAAAGCAGAAAAACTAAATGATTTTATTGAAAACAGAGAGGGTACAATAGATGAAATCAGGAAGGCATTGTATTCAGTGGATTCATCTAAGGATAAAAGTATAAAGAAGGTTATTGAAAAGCTTCCTAATACAGAAGAGACACTTACTGTTATATCGGATATTGAAAAAGATTTGTTGGGGTCAAAAACGAAAGAAATTGGTCTGACTGGAAGTTTACATGAAGCGTTTTTCTTAAAAAAGACTGAAGTGTTAGAGGGTTTAATACATGATGAATTAACAGGATCAGAGGTAAAGGGGAATCTAGCTGGATTGAGCAATATCAGTAAAGAAAACTATTGGAAAATCTTGATTGATGGTAAGGTTCATGAACACGATAATAAACATTTCTACAATAAGTCAAGAGGGTTTATGGGAGGTATGCTGAAGGGCTTATATAAGATAATAAAAGAAGTAGGAAAAGAAATTTCATTTTCTTTCCTAGAGGAATTACATAGTGTAGCAACTGAGAATGTACTTCTTGAAGATCGCTTTGAAGGAAAAATTAATCTGAAGGAGTTTAATTCTGGAAAGTATTACCATTGGCCAGCTTATATAGACGAGTCTATGTTACAAAAGAGGGGACTGAAAGAGGGCAGTAATTCATGGGGACACCAAGAAGGCAGCACAAAAAAGGGTATTGAAGAGCTCAAGAAACTTATGGGTGATTTAAATTTACAATGGAAATCTAGAACATATATCGAAAAAGATAATCTCGGCCCAAGAAGATGGAAGTCTGGTTTTTCAGAATCTAAAGAAGTGACAAAACGCCTTATAGAATATACTATTAAAAAGTATAAGACAGATATTAATAAAGCACAGACAGAAGATCAAAAAATAGAAGTTATTATAGATTGTTGCCGTAGGTTGGGTGTTATTCATCCGTTTAGTGATGCTAATGGGCGTACTATCCAAATTTTAGTGCTGAACAAATTGTTGATGGACAATGGGTTGAATCCAACTGTTCTACAGGATCAGGGACAGATGATTGGAGGTGAGAAAACAGAATTGGTTAAGTTAATTAAAGAAGGGCAAGTTTATTTACAAAACTTGGACAATTTAGGTGGATAGACGTTAAGAGCATATGGCAAGTAAGCCTAAAATAAAAAAAGCCCAGTGCCATAGTGATATAGCTTGTGCTGGAAACAGTGTAAGCTTTTAAGTTCGAAATTTGCAAACCAATGAAATAGAGTTTGTATATCTCAATTGCCTGTTCAATTGAGATATATAGACCTTATTCTCTTATTATTTTGTGTTGATTAAAATTAATCAATCATACTTTATAATAGCCATTTATGTCTGGTTCAGATAAAAAGTTAAAACCTAAAAAAGGAAAAACAAGAAGGCAAAGTGCCATCAATAGGAAACAGACTGTAGTAGGTAGCGTAAGACCTAACTCATTCAGAATCTTCGTTAGTACACCGTTGGGTAAACGAACTGTAAATGTCACTTTAGACACAACAATACTCCAGCTCAAAGAAATGTTGGGGTATACCAATAGAAATGTTCAGTTGCGGGCACCTGATGGAAAAATACTTCAAGAGAAAGGTAGTAATGGAAATAGTTTAACCTTGGCCGACTATAATGTGCAATCGGTTAGCAATATAAAACTAATCAATGATCAGAGAGGTAGAGGGGCAGTTGCTGATTTACGTGCGCTGCTTAGTTTGAAAACAACACAGGAAGTATTTGAGATACTTCAAAAGTACGAAATCAGTTCAGCCAATGATTTACTGAATCTGATAAAACTCGAAAAAAACTTGAATGCAAAAAAAATCCTACAGCTTCTGGGGCAGGGGGTAACTTACGAAGAACTATCAGAAATCTTGAATAAGATAGAAAACGATGCGGAAGAAATTCATCGGCTGATGACAAATGACAATCCAGATATACAAGTGGGTGATATCCAGTTTTTTTCAGAAGAGAACGGAGCAATAGGTAGTATTTATTTTCCCAAAGGACGCATTCGGTTATTGCACCAAGATGGCCCTAAGGTAGAGCTATTTACCAACAAAAAGCTTGAGCGTTATATCGTAACGAAAGATAAAAAAAAGAGAATAGATGAAAATGCTTATGAAGAATATCTCATTTTAAACGAGCAAAGACAAAAACACCAGCTCACAAAACAAAAAGTTGAAAAAATTGCTCCAGAAGAAACATTTGTAGAGTTTGTTGTAGAAGGTACAGAAATAGGTTACCACCCTTCACGAGGCACACCTAAAATGTTAGCAATAGAAGGTTTCGAGCAGAGGCATTTGAATATCCTGTATAATATTGGTCATGATTTATTGCTGAAACTAAACAAAATAAAAGATGAGATAAATAAAATAGGAGATCTTCAGACAATAATTAATGAAATTGATGACTTGCAGCCAAGTGATCATTTTACACCTACAAAAGAGGATGAAAAGGAGCTTCAGGAATTTGAGCGAAAAAAGCGGGAAATAGAACAATTACAAGCTCAGGAAAAAAAGACAATAAATCAATTCAATAACCTACTAATTAAATGGGTAACTAACCATTCTATTTTGAATAACATTCAATTGAACCACCATAATCTTGTATAGAAATGAGTAAAAAAAGATCATCTAACCATCATGGTAAGATACAGGGGAAAACCAAAAGAGGCACCAATAGGTCAATATTTTATAAGGGGATAATTGGACTAAAAGGACGTTTGACACAAAGAAATGCAGGAGGGCTATTGGCAGCATGGAAAAGGAATACTACTTCAATATATTATAAAAACAGAGGGCAAAACGAGCCAAATATTTTAAAAGTAGATAAGTTATTAAGTAAATATGATCGGGAAACTGATCAGGACAAAAAAATGACAATACTTATAGAGCTTAGTTGGGTTTTATCAAATTGGTTATCAGAGTATAATGGACCAAGGACTGGTGCCATAAAACAGTTAAGGAAATTAACAAGAGAAATAGCAATTGAAAAGCTTTTTGGAGAGGTTGGCAGTAGGAGTTTCTTACCTGTTAAAGATACTCTTACTAAGGAAGAAACTGATAGTTTACAAACTTATGTGAAAATTGCCAATGAAGGTTCGGATGTTTTGCAAGGAACAGAAAATTTTATGGAGGCATTGAAACACTTGTCTGTTATTTCCAACGAAGGAACTCTTTTTGAGCGCGTGATGGAGGATCTTCAAAAATATAAAAATAGGGAAAGAAATGATTTTGATGGTTTAAAAACTTTTATCGAATATCAAGTGTTCCGAAAAGGGGAACATCTACAAACAAAAGATGAGGAAGGGTGGATAAATAAAATAATAGATGAAATTCTACCTTCTAAACTAAGTCATGAAGATTTGCAAATTGTAAAAAAGCCAGAAAACCGAAAAAAAGTTGAAGCTGAACTTGTAAAAAATTACATGTGTAAGTGTCGATACAGTAAGCCTTCTGTAACATTAATGCATAGGGGGAATAGTGGATTTATTAATGACCGCCTTCGTGTTAAGGAGCGAAAACAGGCTTATCACATTTTTGAAACAAAAAATGGATACAGTGTTGCCTATGATCCTATGAGATTAGGTATAGATTTTTTAGAGAAGCTTAATACAAAGAAATTATTAGCATTACAGAATGGTTCTAAAGAGCTTAAAAATTTACAGCGTGAAATTGAAGAATTAAACAGGAAGGAATATCGTGCTAAAGAAGTGGTTAAGGAATTTGTTCCGTTTAATAGTGATAGCTTTATGCTTGCTGATATTCAGGTACCTGTGATGGATAGTGGAGTAGAGATATCAATAAAAGATGAAAACAATAATGACATAACATTCACAATAGGGGAAAAACCTGAAGATGTAGGCATTGAGATGACCGACGAACCTGCGGGAGTCTATAAGCGGAGCCTCAACAGTCAGCGTGTTATTGAATTTGCCGATTGGGATAACAATGGAAAGAAAACAGTACTCCAATTCAAAGGGGCTGGAGTACCAGCATATGGTTTTTCAAAAGATTCAAACTTCTCAGGAGGGGAATATCTAGCGTTGACGATTGAAAAGAATGCAATGCTTTTTAAAGCTTTTGTGGAAGATGTTTTTCAGGCGGAAAATGTAGTGCCCGATATGGTGGGTGTATCTATGGTTTCTGCTCCAGAACATACATCGGCCGAGGATACTGAAGGACGAAATGGAGCCGTCTCTGTACGAAGAGATGACGCCATGGGGGTACGGTTGTCCAACGTATTGTATGAAAATGTAAAAACAGAAATGAGGGACAAGCTGGATGTTGATGTTAATCCAGAGTGGAGAAATCAAATGACATCCAAATTAGCCCAGAATATGGCCTATGCTAATCTCTTTGGATTACAATACAACGATAGTGGAGTTCAAAAATTGGTAGATATTGGGGTTAATGGTGAGTTCTCGGACTCTGGAGGATTATGGAATGTTGGAGAAGGTTCTAACGGTGGAGTCGATCTTGTAAGTATGGCGTTGAAAACTGGAAGTTTACTGCATTTGAAACCTGATAAGGTGTTTTTTGATGAAGAATATGTCAAGGCTATGATAACGAATTTGAAGACTATTCGAGATAAAGCAAATGCTCTTGAAAAAGGGAAACTTGAGAAAATTATAGCGGATTTGGAACAACTTAAAGGTAGTGAATTAGAGGAAGTTCTGAAAAATTTTGCAATAGCTATGGGAGGAGATGATGATGGCCCTACCAAAGGACAGCTTGCGTATGAATATGGAGGAGTTAAAGAGTTTGCAAAAGTAGTAGTAGATGCTTTGGGGGCGGTTGTTTGAGTTCTGTCTCTAATCGCTTCTTTATCCAAAAACATAAAGTTGTATTTAAGTTGACCAATGCTTTGTCAAACAAATAGGTGCAGGCGTGTTATTTACACGTCTGTACAGAACAAGATATTAAAGTACTTTTTTTTAGCCTAAAGGGCTGAAAACCTGACACAACACAACGTAGGGCAACGCCCTAGGTTATGTTGTGTCAGGCTTTCTGCCCACTTTTCTCGGAATTTTATTTGCAAAAAGGAACTTAACAGCCCTGGGGTTAGGGGTGTTTATCAGCGTTAATTTGTATGAGCCAAGTAATAAGATGGTTATGATTTTATCGTTATACAACCACCCCCGCCTCTCCTTTTTAAAGGCAGCGAATCAAAAGGCTTCGCCTTCTATTAGAAAATCGTTGTTTTTCAGGGGATAATATTTTTCATGTGTTTACCCTAAAATAACTCCCTTCCCAGTTTTGTTTTTCTACAAAAAACTGTAATTTTGCAACAGAAATAAATTACTCCAATGAAGATACTGGTCTATTATCCCACGGTAAAAGGGTGCTTTGCTCTTTAGAGCAATAACACCTAAAAACGAGCATAACTCCAATATGCTTTCACTATCGAAGTGAAGGCCAGTAGCTATTTTTCCAATAAACATAATTATTAATCTTGCATAGGCAGACTGTAATTGTCCTTTTCTTAGGCATATGGTTTTGTTTGTATGCGTAAAACTAAATTTATGAAAACTAGAACATCTTATGCACTGGTGGCTTTAGAGCCAAACATGAACTCGTGTTTTGTAACGGTAAATTGTTTAAGAACAGATAAAAGAATTCATAAACGACGATTAAAAGACTAAAATGGGACAATACAAAATATCAAAACAACAAATACAAACACTTTTCCGTGAAATGCTTGAAGCCATTCGCGGAACCGACAAAGATTTCACAAAGGGGCATTTGGGCAAGGCTATATTTCTTCTTTCCATACCAATGGTGCTCGAAATGCTGATGGAATCGATTTTTGCTGTCGCCGATATCTACTTTGTATCGCAGCTTGGTGCTTCTGCAATTGCCACGGTTGGTATTACAGAATCGCTGATTACAATTGTGTATGCATTCGGCATAGGTATCAGTACAGCTACTACTGCATTAGTTGCACGGCGTACGGGCGAGAAAGATGAGCGGTCTGCCGCAAAATCTGCCGTACATGCAATCTACACAGGTGCTTTCATTTCTTTTGCCATTGCAATTCCTGGGGTTATTTACTATCGCGAAATTCTTCAGATGATGGGTCTGGAGAGTACCAAGCATGCAATGTATGCTGCCATTATGTTAGGTGGTAACCTGTTCATTATGTTGCTCTTTATTATTAATGCGATATTTCGTAGTTCGGGAGATGCAGCAGTTTCTATGCGTGTGTTGGCCTTAGCGAATGGGTTGAATATCATACTCGATCCAATTCTGATTTTCGGTATTGGGCCATTCCCAGAACTGGGAGTTATGGGAGCAGCTATTGCAACAACAACAGGACGTGGCTTGGCTGTTGTATACCAGTTCTATTTGCTGTTCAGGGGAGATTACAGGGTGAAACCTGTTCTCGAAGACTTGATGTTGGATATAAAACTGATCGGTAAGGTGCTGAAATTATCGGGAGGAGGAATTTTTCAGTACATAATTGCAACATCGAGCTGGATAGGGTTAATGCGTATTCTTGCCGAGTTTGGCGACGAGGTTGTGGCTGGCTACACCATAGCGATCCGCATAATCGTATTTAGCCTGCTGCCATCTTGGGGCATTAGCAATGCTGCAGCTACTCTTGTGGGACAAAACCTTGGAGCAAAACAACCGGACAGGGCAGAGCGTTCCGCATGGTTTACAGGTGGTGTAAACACTGTATGGATGGGCTTTCTGAGCATTGTTCTGTTCTTGTGGGCAGAAAAATGGGTGGCTTTCTTTACAACCGATCCAGTAGTTTTGAAGTATGGCATTGATAGCCTGAAAATCGTCAGCCTAGGTTTTGCTTTTTATGGAATGGGTATGGTAATGGTGAATTCATTGAACGGGGCAGGGGATACGTATACTCCAACATGGATCAATGTATTGTGCTTCTGGATGATAGAAATACCATTGGCCTATGTCTTAGCGATGACTCTTGGTTGGGGAGAGCAAGGCGTTTTTTATTCCATAATTATTGCAGAAAGCATAATGACTTTGGTGAGCCTAGCTATTTTTAAACAAGGACGTTGGAAGCTGAAAATTGTATAAACTAATTTGATGAAGCAAAGTTGAAAAATAACTTCGGTTTTCGTTGCACTGCGGTTGTTCAAATCCTAACGTACTCTAATATAATCTGGTATTGAACACTTTAAGCGAAATTATTTTTTACGCTTTACTAAGCTTTTTTTATTGAGATAAGAAATAAGTTGATCTTAGATCTGTTTTGGATTTTAACCCAGAGCGTATTTTTTGTACGTGATATTAAAATTCGGAATCAAATGTAGGATTAGCTTATTTCTTCGTCTACATTTAGAAGGGTTTCTAGAAAAAAAATATTAAATAATAGAAAAGCATAGTGCGCAATGTGTCGAAACCAACACAGGCACGCTATGCTTTGGGTGGCTTAAGAGGAAATAAATATCGTTATCCTTAGATTAAGTTCTTGAATTGTATGAAAAACTTATAGTTTAAATTACATTTTTGGAAGGTAGTACGACCTTCGCGGCGATGTAATTAAACCTTCTTTTCTCAATTCTTTGATCGCCTGATCAACATCTGCTTTTGGAATACCTGTCATCTGAGCAATTTCAGAGGCTTTTAGTGGTGCACCAGCTCCATGCATCGCCAGGATAATCGTGTCTTTGATTTCCATCATAATTCGGAATTTTCGTTCTACATCTCACTCCTTTCTTTTTCAATAACAATTCCTAAGCCAAGATCTTCTAACTGAGCATTGTCCACAGGTGCAGGGGCATCGATCATAACGTCCCGCCCTGAATTATTTTTTGGAAATGCGATAACATCACGTATAGAATCTAGTTTGCTAAAAAGCGTTACCCAACGGTCGAAACCGAAAGCTGCTCCAGCGTGTGGTGGCGCCCCATATTTGAATGCATCCATCAAGAAACCGAATTGCGCTTTTGCTTCTTCGTCGGTGAAGCCAAGATGTTTGAACATTTGTTTTTGAAGTTCAGTATTGTGTATTCGTACGGAACCGCCACCAATTTCGTTTCCATTTATCACAAAATCATAGGCTTTTGCTCTAACTTTTCCAGGATCGGTGGTCATGAGATCCAAATCTTCAGCTTTTGGAGCAGTGAAAGGGTGGTGCATCGCGTGGTAACGATCTGTCTCTTCATCGTATTCCAAAAGTGGGAAATCAACAACCCAAAGTGCCGAGAATTTGTCTTTGTTGCGTAGACCAAGCTCGCTACCCATATGCAGACGAAGTTCGCCCATTGCGTTGCGTGTATGTTTCAATTCACCAGAAAGCACTAGCATTAGATCGCCAGCTTTAGCTCCTGCCAGTTCTGCCCATGCTTTTAGGTCTTCTTGTGAGTAGAATTTGTCTACCGATGATTTGAAAGAACCATCTTCGTTGCATTTTACATAAACAAGACCTTTGGCGCCGATCTGTGGGCGTTTTACCCAATCAGTAAGTTTGTCGAGCTGTTTTCTGGTATAGTTTGCGCAGCCTTCTGCAACAATACCAAGTACGATTTCTGCGTCGTCGAACACTTTAAAGCCTTTGTTCTGGGCAACAGAGTTTAGTTCCACGAAACGCATATCGAAGCGTGTATCGGGTTTGTCCGAGCCGTAGTATTTTATTGCATCGGAATAAGGCATGCGTGGAAAGGTTTCGGTAAATTCAATATCCAGAATCGATTTAAAAAGGTGCTTTGCCATGCCTTCGAACATGTTCATAACATCGTTCTCGTCTACGAAGGCCATTTCGCAATCGATTTGTGTAAACTCTGGCTGGCGGTCGGCACGGAAGTCTTCGTCGCGGAAACATTTCACTACCTGATAGTAGCGGTCGAAGCCACCAATCATCAGAAGTTGCTTAAATGTCTGTGGCGACTGTGGTAAAGCATAAAATTGCCCTTGGTTCATACGCGAAGGAACGATAAAGTCGCGTGCTCCTTCTGGCGTCGATTTAATAAGAACAGGGGTTTCTGTTTCAATAAAACCATGTCCGTCGAGGAAGTTGCGCATTTCGCGGGCCATGCGGGCACGTAGTGCCAAAGCAGAGAACACAGGCTTGCGTCGTAGATCGAGGTAGCGGTATTTCATACGAAGATCTTCGCCGCCATCGGTTTCGTCTTCGATGGTGAACGGGGGAACTTCCGATTTGCTAAGAACGTTCAGCTCGTCAACAATAATTTCTACTTCTCCGGTAGGAATATTTTTGTTTTTGTTTTCGCGTTCCACAACTTTTCCTGTTGCCTGAATCACGAATTCCCTGCCTAGTTTCCGGGCTGCTTCGCATAAGTCTTTGTTGGTTTCTATGTTGAAGGCCAACTGAGTAATACCATATCTATCGCGTAGGTCGATGAACGTCATTCCGCCCAGGTCGCGCGATTTCTGTACCCACCCACTAAGGGTTACTATTTTCTCTACATCACCAATGCGTAATTCGCCGCAAGTATGTGTTCTATACATTGTCTCTTAATTTTTTACAGACCCAAAAGTAGAAAAAAGCTTGATGGTTTGTGAAATTATTCTGGGTGAGTTTGGACTTATAAGGAGCGGTGTTATGAAAAGAGGAAGCGTTTTGGTATAGCCGCGACTGTAGCGGAAAGCCCACAGGCACGGGCACGAGTGATGCACAGCAGTGCGGGGCTGACGGCAGGAAGACACCGCACTGCTGATGCAGAACCGTGCACGGGGCGAGGACTTGTAGTGGAAGGCGTGCCTATCGATTGTTGATGAGATAGCGTTGTGCTCCTTAAAATATTAAGTCTTTCAGTTCAATTTTTTTTGCAATGTATCCGAGAATTACCTGATCTAGTTTTCTTGCTTCTTCGAGATCCATATCTTCGGTATCGTTTTGTGAGAAAACAATGTTTTCACGGTCGATAAGAAATTCGTCGTTGTTGTAGTCTGTAAAAAGTAGGTTAATTTCTTCTAATAGCAGGAATTCCAAGAGAGGTGAGCGCATATCGGCAATTGAAAGGCTTCGTTGAAAAGCATCTGGGCTGGGGTTCTGATCTTGCCCCCGATAGCACATGGCGACGGTGTGCCTGAAATAATCGGAGAATTCGCTTAGTAGGGCAACTGCATTTTTATTGATCTCCAAGATTTCTTTGTCGGTTTCGGATTGTTTTTTTGCCTGCCGCAGGTAGAAGTATGAGAGGTGTGCTGCGGTGATGAGATCTTCTTCATCTTCGCTGAGGTTGTAGAGCAGCACCAGCATTAAGGTTTTGCCGAGAAGTTTGGCATTTTTATCGTGGTAAAAGATCAGAGGATCGGCTTTTACAATTTCGAAGGCTGTCCAAATAGCCTGACGTATATTTTTTGTAAGCCCATTTGCGATATCATGATCAACTTTTTGTATTATTCGAACAAGTACCTCTGATAAATTTGTATCCATGAGAATAATCTTTCTTTTAGTTTTAATAAACTCTGGTTTTCCTCTTTTTGCACAGTTATATCTGCAGAGTGAGATCAAAATAGAACACGACTTTTTCGAAATCGACCATGTTAATAACCTTTATTTTGTGCGCCAGAACGTGCTCACAAAAATAGCTCAAGATGGCTCTCGGCAAAAACAATATAGCGATGCTTATCAAATGCCTATCAGCCAGATTGATGTGTTGGATCCGATGAATATTATGGTGTATTTCGAACAGGATAACCGTGTTGTTTTCCTCGATAATAATCTTAACGAGATACGCCCTCCTGTGTTTTTGGAAAATTATAATATCAATGAACCAACTATTGTGGCTCGCTCGTCCAATTATTGGCTCTGGATTTTCGATCCGTATGAATTACGGTTCTTCTCTGTTGATAAAGATCTTGCTCTGGCTTCTGAAAGCAAAGATATAAGCCACTTTGTAGATGAACCGTATACTCCTACTTTTGTTCGTGAATTTGGGAACTATTTGTTTGTAAATGTTCCTTCGTCTGGCATCTGTGTCTTTGATATGAATGGAGCTTTTGTGCAAAAGCATGTTTATCCCAATGTAAAAGCAAATGATATTCAGTTTATTGCAAATGATATTCTTCTGAAGGTGGGGAAAAACCTGTTTTTAATTGATTTGAAGATGAACAAACAGCGGCTTCTGGAACTGCCAGACTTTTGCCAGCAGGTCCGGTTGGCTGAGAATGCGACTTATCTCTGTTCTGATGGAAAGAGCTTAAAGCGTTATGCTGAGAAATAATCTGGCGAAGGGTGTAAGTTGTTTATTATTAGTTTGTTTTCTTAATTTAGATTGCGTAGGGACTTCTAACTTCCAATGATCAGTCGCATCAATGGATGGTACAGAGGGATTAAAGCTGTTAGAATTATCATGAGCCATATCAGAATACTCTTTATCCATTCTTTACGAATTGTAGATAGTAGTCTAACGATAAAAAAAGAGGCCGGCATGCAAGAGAAAATCAGCATTTCGATAGATGCAGATTTGAAACTGATTGCAAACAGAGGACTGATGAGACCGATAATGAGGAGTATCCGGAATGATTTGCGTCTGTAGATAACAAGTTTGAAATAGTTACCGAAGAAACCCATAATGGCAATTGCGCTTAGGAACATCACGTAGGCAAGCATTATGTATTGAGGAAGTTCTTGTGTTCCTTTTTTAACCTCTTGGAGATGGTAGGAGAGCATTTCGTTGATAAATGCGGAGAACTGTTGTTCGTAGAAGAGGTAGCGAACAGCTGCCAAATAGATAAGGGGAAGTAGGTAGCCTAGAATACTGACAAATAGAAGGCGGAAAGAGAACTGCTTGAAGATAATCTGTCCTGCCCACACAACGGGAATAAAGAAAAGGCTGGTGTGGACAAAAAAACTACTGATTGTGATTAAGGACGAGGATATAAAAATAGCATTGATGGCTTTTTCTCCCTGATCTGAATTTATCAGAAGATAAATCGAAAAGAAAATCAGTAGATTGGCCCAGTACACAGGGTGAGAAAGCGGTAGGTTTATGCTAGATGTTAGGAATAGGAAAATGGTTGAGATCATTGTTCCTTGCACATCAATAATTTTATGTGTGGCATTTAGGCTTGCGATCAGGTAAGCTGTTGCAATTAAGGCGAGCCCTCCTAAAATCTCCCGTAAGTGAGCAAAACTTCCTTTTTCGAAGTTGGCAAACAATTTACTCAGAGGCTGTACTTCTACATAATTCAATTCTGCTCCCCAGTGAAAAAATCCCATTAGAATGACCAAAATCGGAACTAAAGCAAACAAGAGTAGGTTGGATTGATTCAGGAATCTGTACATGATACAACTTTATATATTTATGGAGGGGTGAAAAACAGCACATGCATATCGCATGCGCTGCTATTGTTATCATTTAAGGTCGAAGCCGATGTCGCTTCTAAAGAACTTTTCGTCAAAAGAAATTCGGCCGGCATTATCGAACGATTTAGCTAATGCTTCGTTGAAGTTGCTTCCATATGCACTAACTGCAATTACCCGACCGCCGTTAGTGACAACTTTGTCGCCATCTAGCTTTGTTCCAGCGTGGAAAACCATGCAATCTTCTGTGGTGTCGATACCTGTAATTTCTTTTCCTTTGGCATAACTTCCAGGATATCCGCCCGAAACCAACATTACTGTTGTTGCAGAACGTGTGTCTATTTCAAGTGTAATGTCGGACAATTTACCGTTGGCTGCAGCTTCGAAAACATCCAGTAAGTCGTTTTTAATTCTAGGTATAACAACTTCAGTTTCAGGATCTCCCATTCGCACGTTGTACTCAATTACGTACGGATCGCCGTTTACATTCATAAGACCGATAAAGACAAAGCCAATATACGGTAAGTTATCTTTTCCCAAGCCGGCAATTGTTGGTTTTATGATGCGCTCATCTACTTTTTGCATAAAAGTATCATCAGCAAAAGGTACTGGCGAAATGGCTCCCATGCCGCCAGTGTTAGGGCCGGTGTCGCCTTCTCCGATGCGTTTGTAGTCTTTTGCCTCAGGTAAGGTTACGTACGATTTCCCATCTGTAAGAACAAAAACGGAAAGCTCAATGCCCGAAAGAAATTCCTCGATAACAACAGTCTGGCTGGCAGAACCGAATTTACCTTCGAACATTTCTTTAAGTTCTTCTTTTGCCTGTTCTTTTGAATCCAAGATCAGTACTCCTTTTCCTGCTGCAAGACCATCTGCTTTAAGTACGTATGGGGCTTCTAGCGTATCAAGAAAATCGGAAGCTTCGGTTAATGTTTCTTTAGAAAAGCTTTGGTAACGTGCCGTTGGGATATTATGGCGTACCATAAATTGCTTTGCAAAATCTTTACTACCTTCCAGTGTGGCTGCTGCTTTGCGTGGGCCAATAACTTTTACAGAGGCAAGGTCGGCGTCATCTGCAATAAAATCGTGTACACCTTTCACCAACGGGTCTTCTGGGCCTACAACAACCATTTCAATCTGATGTTTCAACAATTCCGATTTCAGAACTGAAAAGTCAGTTGGGTCTATTGCTAAATTTGTTGCAATTTCGGCTGTTCCTGCGTTACCAGGAGCAACGAAGATCTTCTCGGTACGTGGGCTTTGCTTGAGTTTCCATACCAATGTATGTTCTCTACCTCCGGCTCCAATTACTAGAATATTCATGGACAAATGTTTTTGACATGCTGATTTGGTTGGCAAAAATACAAAAAAGCGGTTGGGTACGGGAACTTGATGTTGTTTGAAGTGGGGGAGGCAGTAAATTTTCTTCCTACAAAAGTGAAAGACGGCTTGATTTTCGATACATATAAGTGTATAAAGAAAGGCGGTTTGTTGATGGGCTTTCGTTGCCGGCCTTACTTAACAGCGGAATTTTAAACATTTTAGGCACAAACTTCATTTAAAAGAGCTTCAATGATGCTCGGTTAGATTTTCGACTAAATTTCATCCTATTCTTGCAGTTCAGAATTTAAATATAATTTTTTTGTGGTAACAACACAAAAAAAGTATCGTATAGAACGATATTGATTGTCGATTTATGCGTATAAATATATAAAGGTAGGAAACTGCCTTATTGAAATCCTAATTTAAAATATTCAGATGGAGAAGCTGACACTAAAGACTGTTTTAACATTTCTCGGATTCTGGTTGGTTTGGTTTGCACCGGCAGTTGTTGCTGCATATACCCTAATGAACAATACCCCAGAGCAGAAAGAGCACATGATGTTTGTTCACTTTATAATCTGGTCTACGTGTGCTGTATTATCTTCTCTAGCTGTTATATTTTTAGTAAGACCTCTCGAAAAGAAATATGACCAACTAAAGACACTGACTAACGAAGTTCTTATTACCACATCGAAAAAAGTATTGGATGTTTATTACATCGTCTCAATTTATTATGCCATTACTTGGCTAGTTGCAACAGTTGTGCTGTATGTGTTCCTGAGAATGAACTTTGGGTTTATTTCTGCAAACAGTATTTGGGTAGGTGGTTTAGCTGGCTTTTTGGCCGTACCTTTTATGATGTTTTCTGTGCTACCACTAATGTACAGCAACGTAAATAGGAAGTTGTCGGCAGAGCTAACCGATAGAAAACTAACAGTATCGGGGACATATGTTAGTATTCTTAAGAAAAACCTGTTGGTTGCGGTGTTTTCTATTCTTGGAATTACGATATGGGTAGGCACATTTGGTTTCTACACAGGGATAAACCAGATGGTGGAAGAAACCAAGCACAGTAGGTTCGATAAATTGAATATTATTATTCAGCATGTAAAGCTACAGGGAGATAGTACATTCGTTTCAACAGAAGAATTGGCGGCCAGAACCCAAAAGTTGTCTTTACCAGAGAATGAACTTCTGCTAATTACAGATAGTTCCTATAATATTCTTCTTAGGGATAGTGCTTTGGGCGTGTTTCAGAAGAATAAAAAAAATGTGGTTGAATTATTGGGTGTAGTACAGACTGAGCAAGGAATGTTTTATGACAATATCAATAATAATGTATTTGCTCATGCAAAAGTAGACGCTTATCATTCGTTTGTTTTGCTTACAAACGTAAATGAGAACTTCAGCAGGCTCAATTCTTTCTGGTATTGGTTTGTGTTCTTTTTAATAATTGGTTTTGGTGTTGTGATCACCAGTACTGTAGCTCAACCAATTTGGATGAGTAAAACAATAAACAATCTTCGGCAGCTATTTGAAAAACTTGCAGAAAACGATTTTTCGGAAAATGCAACAAAAGATAGTGAAGATGAGCTAGGTACAATATCTACGCAGTACAATACATTTGTTGTTCAGATCCGTGAACTGATAGATTCTTTACAAACAACTTCTGTTTCTGTTTCCAGTGCGGGAAGTCAGTTATCATCGATATCGCAGCAATTGGCTCTGGGGGCGAATAAACAGGCTGGTACAACGAGCGGAGTGGCTGCGGCAATGGAGGAGATGTTGCAGACTATAAATTCCAACACGGAAATGGCTGGTAATACAAATAAAATTGCATCGCAATCGGCAAAGAAGATGAAGCAGACCAATGGTTTGATTGTAAAAACATTAGATGCTGTGGCCGAAATAAGCGATAAGATTTCGATAATCTCTGAACTTGCAGAAAAAACCGATATGCTGTCCGTAAATGCATCGATAGAAGCTGCCCGGGCAGGTGTAGCAGGAAAGGGCTTTGCTGTTGTTGCAGGGGAAATTAGAAAGTTGGCAGACAGGTCCAAGAGTGCTTCTGTACAGATCAATGAGTTGTCGAAAAATGGACAGGAGATATCGAATATTGCGGGGGAGAAACTTGAAAAAGTAATACCTAAGATTACAAGAAGTGCAAATCTTGTTCATAGAATTGTTCAGGCCAGTAGGGAACAACAGGCTGGTGCAGAACTAATAAATACTTCTTTACAGCAATTAACGGAAATCACCAATAGTAATTCGGCTTCAGCAGAAGAGATGTCGTCTTCGGCCGAAGAACTTTCAGCTCAGGCAGAACACCTAAGAAGTCTTATCGCTGTGTTCAAAATCAAGAAACAAGAGGAACTGGATAAGCAGCCAGAGGTGAAAACTAAACCAGAAACAAATACGAAAACCGAAGCAGAACCGAATTTGCCTAATAATACAAATGCAACGGGTTACAATATTGATCTTTCCGCAGAAGATAAGGGCGATGGGTCTTTTGAGAACTATTGATTCGGATTCCTGTTGCGATAAACTTTCCAAAAGTTCGTTCTCACTGAGATGGAACTTTCGGGAAGTTATGTGCCGACCTGTTAGTTGAAAACCTCATTCAAAACCCCAGCAAGACGAACTCCAGCAATTAGAAGCTGTTGCTTAACGATAGGCAAGTTATCGGACACGTATTTATATTTAAGCTTCTCTGGAACGTTTTCATACAGTTTGTTAGCTATTGCATTGGATTCCTCCAACATATCTACCGTAGAAACGCTTTGCCACTTCTTAAGCTGCTGTTTGTTAACAAAATTGATTTCAGCCGCAAGTTCTGTGTAGCTCATTTGGTGGGAGTCGATCAGTTTACTATCCCAGACCGCATGAATGTTCGATTTTTCCCTGAACCATTGTACTTTAATTTTATTTCCGCCCCAATCTTTTTCCCTTCCTGCATGAAACGGTTGGTGAATATCGCCAATCAGATGTACAAGGAATTTTATCGCTTGTGCTTTGGCTTCTTTACTCGATTCGCGGTTTTTCAAAATTTGTTTCTGCTCCTCTATAGCAGAAATAAGATCGCCTTTGGGATGCTTTTTCATTTGGGCATAAGTGGAACCTTCATCAATATTGGCATAGTGCCAAGTGTGGGTATGATCGAAAGCTGGGTTCGATTTTATATCGTCCATATAGTTGCTTACATGAGCTAAATTCTGATTCCCTAGTAGTTTCTTAATCTCTCTTTTAGCTTTTTTGCTAAGATGGCTTTGTGCAATTTGACCGATAACGCGATGTCCAGTTTTTCCCCACGAAAAGGCCTGTTGCTGAACCAATAATAAAACTGCAATGAATAGAATTGTTGTGATTTTTCTTTTTGCCATAAGTATAAATACGAAATGCGTCTTGGTTTAGCTTTTATTTAAGCACATTAACACGACACGATTTTTATAAGCTATTTATTTTCTGGGAATCAAAATTAGTAGAGAAGTTACCTTGGCAAAGGTACAGTTTTAGGAATAAAGTAAGGTTTTCTTATTGTATTGATTTCGATGGTTTTATGTTCGTTTGATGGCTTTAGATATCCATTAGGTTATTCGAAAAAGCGTAGAGATGGTCTTCTGTAGAGGAAACACAGGTAGATCATACGGGGAATGCCGTAGGCACCAAAAAATCTATAAAAAAGGCTGCTAACATGGGGAGCAGCCTTATAGCCAATTATGGGTGAACTGAAAAGAAAGAGGGCAATTAAGGAAGAATCCTCTCAAATGAGTATCCTTCTTTACTGTAATAATCCAACACTTTAGGAAGTGCATAGAATAAATTTTTGCTGGCTTTTATTGAATCGTGAAAAACGATAACTGAGCCAGGTTTCGAATAGCGTACAACATTCTCGTAGCACATTTGAGGAGAAAGAGTACGGTCGTAATCTTTGCTTAGCACGTCCCAGAGAACAATTTTATATCGCGACCCTAAGGCATTGCGCTGAGCCATCGTCAGTTTTCCATGTGGAGGACGGAACAACTTAGAATCGATTACTCTGTTGGCAACTTCAGCATTTTTTAGATACGAGAAGAAGCCTGTTTTCCAACCATCTAAATGATTGAATGTGTGATTCCCTACACTATGTCCGTTTCGGATCAGTTCTTCGAAAATGTGAGGGTTTCGTTTAACATTCTCTCCAACACAAAAGAAAGTACCTTTGGCATCGTATTCCTTCAGTTTAGAAAGTACCCAGTAGGTAACTTCAGGAATTGGCCCGTCGTCAAATGTCAAATATATTTTTTTATCCTGCTCAGGGATTTTCCAAACGCCATTGGGGTAAATCCTTCTGACCAGCTTTGGAGGATGCACAACTAAATTCATCTATAAATATATTGCACAAAAAAATCCTATTCTACATCCGTGCGGGCGTAGACGTTAATGGTTTTTCCTGTTGTGTTCGGTTAATGATAAAACTAATTTTGCCTAACTATGTAGGTGTGCTGTTTATTAAACTTCCCTGATGGGAGTGTCTTCATGCTAAATATTAGACGATACTTTTAATAAAAAACACCATGTCTTAGATGAACTATTTATGCTCATGTATGCATGCAAATTAATCTGATCCAATGCTTGAACTCTCAGCGGACGGTTCTGTAGATACCATTAATGACAACAGACACCACTACCCCGTTTTTAAGCAACACGAAGTTCGGTTCACTCCGTAATGCCAGCGGGAATGCCACTGGAATCGTATCTTTGACGATGTTCACTGGATATTGGTTGGAAATATCTTGAGGAATATTTTGCAGGACACTGAAATTTGTGTATCCAACATTGATTAAACTATCTAGTTGTAAGCCAAGTAGGGCGTTTATATTATTTATTCGCTTGGGGTAAGTTTTTCCTTGCCAAAGCATCAGACCATTGGCATTTATTTCCTGATAACCGAAGCAATGCGTTAAATCTCCTTTTTCAGCAATATAGAAACGGCTACGGAATTTTCTGAAATTATCATAGATCATGTCCGTTCTTCGCACACCAATGTCAAGAAGATATTCTCTCCCCTCTTGGCGGAATGTTGCTTGCCGTAGTAAAAGGTCGAAACCTATTTGTTCGCTTACAGGTAACTTGTTGTAGTGGGAAGAACTATACCTGAGGTACGATTTGTTTGCGATGGCTTTTAGTCCATTTACGAGCAGTAGAAAGTTCAACATGCGAACCTGTTGTTTTTCCGGATCATTGATTTGCCCGCCAGATTCAATAAGCACAAGACTCGTTCCGAATCGGGTGAAATTTTCGTCGAATGCTCCATGGATAAAACTGTCTTCGTAGCGGGTTACTTGCCCTGGAACAACTTGTTGGGCAACATGGTTCAACAGTCCAATCAGTCTTACCGACTTTTTTCGCGCTGGAGAATTGGTTCTGTTCGCATCTGGGAAAGCAGCAAGAAAAGATAACGTGGCCGGTTTTTTTGTAACTGGATTTCCGTAGTAAGGATTCTGATCGTGCAGGTCGAAGGCAAAGTGGGCCTTTATGCTGTCGCGGAGGTGGTAAAGCAGTTGCGATTCTGGCGAGGTTAGGCTTTGGGCGTCTCTGTTTAGATCTATCCCCAGGGCATTTCTACGGTTGTAGTATTCTGCTCCGTCGGGGTTGAGCATGGGAACAAGAAAAATCGTTAGTTTACTGAGCAGCTTCTTTTTCAGTAATGTATCGATTGTATCTTTTCGGAACCAGTTCATTAGGTCGAACAGGGACATTGTTGCCGTAGGCTCGTTACCGTGCATTTGGCTCCATGCTAATACTTTTATGGGGCCATTTCCTAGTTTTATGTATTTGATTTTCCGTCCTTCTACGGAATAACCTATGAGCTTGACATGGAATTTCCCTTCTTTCGCAATCTGATCCAAGAGCGGTGTTATATCGGAATGTTTAGTTGTACGGGTTTCCGATGCTCTTTCTTTTATCGTTGGGTAAACCTCGATTAAGTGTTGGACAAATTGCGAATCTTGCCCCCATAGAAAAGTAGGGAGCAAAATGAATAATACAAGGAAATTTCGCATGAACTGATAGTACTAGATTTCAATCTCCCCACGCTCTCGCTGATGATAAATTCGCGAAAGCCCGCCTACTAATTCACTAAACGAATGCATGGCTTCTTGGGTTGCTTTCGAGATTGTTCGTTTTTGGAGTTTTAGTAACCAAAATGAATACAAAGCGCTAAAAGACAGTTCTATATCGCTTTGGCTGTTGGAATTCGATTTTTCCCTGAACTCTTGAATAAGTGGATATGTTCTAGTGAAAAGCTGTTGATATTGAGTTTGGCTAGGATCAGACAAAACACGGGCGTGTAGGTCGTTTAGGTCTATGAGTGTATTTATATTTATTTGCAAATGACCTTTTTCCTTTACTCCTTCGCGTGTCATCATTTCGATGAGGTTTTTGTACCAGTCCTTTACTTCTGCAAGTATATCATTGGGCTGATCGAATTGCCTTACAATGTTTCTGTCAATCGCTTCGATATCAAATTGGTTGGCGCGTATAATGTCTTCCACCTGCCACATATATAAGACATACTCTGCGATGTTGTTTTTCTTTTTTTCTTTAGCAATAATCATATTATAAGGATCTTGTAAGGTTGCTGTTTTTAAATAACGTTTTAGATCAGAATGCATTGTAGATGAATCTGAAGTCTCTCAGTACTCCCCTTAGTGTTTGTAAGGGCAGCAGATTTGGTTTAAGATGAAATTTCGAATGTTTTGCTCAAGGGTTCAACCAAAGTTAAGGAGTTGTATTAATTCTGACAGACATTTTTTAGTCTGTCACTCCTATGGTCCAAGTGCTTATTTTTTACAGAACTCTGTTCTATTCTTCATCATCTAGTTCCCAGTCGTCCCAATCGCTGTGTTGGATACGATCCATATCGCGGCGGTCTTTTTTTGTTGGTCTTCCAGTTCCACGTGAGCGTTGGCCGTATTGTACCTGTTTGAACATCTCAAGTTTTTCCAGTTCGCTGGCGGGGGTTATTTCTTTTAGATAATTTTCTACCAGTTTGGCTCCTACGCGGTTTTCCAGTTCCTCAACGATTTGGAATTTTCGTGTAAGCATGGGCATTTTCAGTTCAAACTGATCTCCTTTATTTATTGTCCGTGAGGCTTTCACCGTCTTCCCGCCTATTAACACTTTTCCTTTTTTCACAGCATCAGATGCTATGCTTCGTGTCTTGAAGAGTCTTACCGACCATAAATATTTATCGATTCTAACTGCCATCTACTTATTGTTTTTTGGCGTTTTATAAGGTCTGGGACCTATTTGTCTTGATTTACTTTTTTCAATGAATCAACAATTTAGCAGCCCAACACATTAACTTAATTATGACTGACTACTTGAAGCTTGTTGTTTGGGTGGCAAAAATACGAACAAAATAAAAGATTAATCTTTCTTGCGGCCTGCAACTTCTTGTAGACATAATCGTCGTTGATGTGAACAATTCCAATATTCACCCCAATCTATATGATTATGAAAGCAGATCCCTACTCAATATTTAGCCTTTCTGGACTTATTTTGGCCATAGGTTTTCTTCTAGCTTCGTGTACTCCCACAGAAAAAATGATGTATCACTCCATTGAAAGTGATTATTTTATTTATGATTATCAGAGTAGGTATTCACAGTCGAAACTAAGGCAGATAAAGGAGCAGATGGCGGGAGTGAATGTCGGTTTGGCAGTATTTGGTTTATTAGCGACAACGGTTGATGTGGCTGTAAATGATACGCTTAATGTTAATCATTTCCATTTCTTCTCATCAGAGATCAGTAATTTCATTATTCAAAACAAGAGCAGTTATAAAATGGAAGTGAATATGATTACGGAGGAAATGATTGATAGTAAGAGTTCCGCTTCAATAAGAAAGATTGTCCTTCCTTCGCGGGCAAAAGTGAGACTTTTGGTTCCAGATAATACCTTTTATGTGGTTAAATGCTGGAACACGGATACTGATGATGTGGATTTTATTGATATTTATATTTCAGGTAGGGGAGGGATAACCATCAACAATAGAGGTGTTTATTCCTACTGAAAGAGAATGGCGTTAGTTTTTTTATTTTTTTTCTAGGTTATCTGTCACAATTCGTTCGTGGTGATGTTTTAGAGGTTAAAGCATATCGAATTTAAACGCATCGGATTATGACAAAGCAAAAGTCTCCATATAATTTCCATATACCTGTTATGGGAATCGGTTTTACGATAGATACGCCAGCAAAAGTGGCACACTATGGTATCTCTTCTGTAATATCTTTGGTAGATGATATTCTGGTAGAGAAAATGCGGAAGTTTTATTCAGAAAAGTTTGAGTTGCCTTTTGAACAAATTTCCAGTAGGGTAGACGATTTCAGAGCAAAAAGAATAACTGCATATCTTAATGTTGTTGAAAAAATAGCCAAACAGAAGCTTGAAGGGCTTAAAGAATCTATTCTTGAGCAGGGAGCTGAGTTTGAAAAGTACATGAAGCTTCTTCCTGATGGTGCAGAGCTGAAGCAGAAAATTCAGGGTTTTATACAACAAACCACTCCAAAAGAAGAGTTCAGGGAGTGGCTGAACAAGCACCTTCCATTGGGAAGCATCGATGTCAATATTATGACAAAGCTCGATAAGCAAATTACTCGTGCAGGCAAGGTATTGCCAGATGAATACCGTGATGCTCATTCCGCATTGCGCGGTTTTGCTCAAAGTGATCTTAGTGGAGCTATGGTATTTTCGGCAGGTATGAACCCACGCTTGTATGCTTATTGTGAGCAGTTCGAAGATTTTTACCCAAATGAAGGCGGACAACTGAAGAAGCGGATCATTTTGAAGGTTAGTGATTATCGTTCGGCACTTATTCAGGGGAAATTCTTTGCAAAGAAAGGTTTGTGGGTATCTGAATACCGAATAGAATCAGGTTTGAATTGTGGTGGGCATGCATTTGCAACTGATGGTCTGTTGATGGGGCCAATTCTGGAAGACTTCAAAAAGAACCGCGAACAGTTGCGCGATACTACCTTCGAAATGTATCAGGCAGCATTGAAGACAAAAGGCCGTTTCTGCCCAGAGAAAGCTCCTGAAATGAGAATTGCAGCACAGGGAGGTGTAGGAAATAATGCAGAACATGAGTTCTTACAGGAACAATATGAAATGGATTCAATTGGCTGGGGATCTCCGTTCTTACTAGCTCCGGATGTAGCTGCTATTGATGATAAAACACTTGGGCAGTTAGAAAAAGCCAAAGAACAGGATTTGTACTTAAGTAACATTTCGCCTTTGGGTGTGCCGTTCAACAGCTTAAGAGGAAATACCAAGGATTTGGAAATGAAGCAGTGGATTGCAGAGGGTAATCCAGGTAGCCCTTGCCCTAAACGTTTTGCGTCTTTGAATACAGAATTTACTGAACGTGAAATTTGTACAGCCTCTAGGCAGTATCAGAAGATAAAATTGGAAGAGCTTAAAAGTAAAAAGTTGAATCCATTTGCACATCAGAAAGAAGAAGCTAAAATTCTAGAAAAGTCTTGTATCTGTGTTGGTTTGGGTACGCCTGCTTTGTTGGTAAATAACATTGACCACAAGATGGAAGGGCCTGGCGTTTCGGTTTGTCCTGGACCTAATCTGGCTTATTTCTCGCGCCGTACGTCATTAGAGGAAATGGCACAACATATTCAAGGAAAAACCAATGTGATTCAGCGTACTGATAGGCCAAACCTATTTATTAAGGAACTTAGTCTTTATCTTAATCATTTCAATAAGCAGGTAGAGGATAAGATAAACGGGATGAATGACAAGGAGCGGAAAGTGCTTCAGAAGTTTAGAAAAAACCTTAATCTAGGAATAGATTATTATATAAATTCAATAGGTTTATTGGCTGAAAAGTTAAATGAAAGTGAAGCTATCTTAATAGCCGAGTTTGAAAAAATACGAATCAAACTGAACAGTGTTGATTTGGTAAATGAGCCTAAATTGGCTTCAGCCTAGACACCCATCGGTCTGTCAAAATGTATGTTTGACCCTTACTGAGATGTTATGCATTTCAATAAGGGTCAATCAATTTCATGGATAATGGTAGAAAATCCGTTCAGGGATTTTTCTGTTCTGAAATTAAGCTTTTGGTGAAAGTTTCATTTTGTAGAGTATAAAAAATCACTTCCTTTTTTGTTTACTACGACATTCTAACCTAAGATACAGGAGTGTGTTTGGAATGATGTGTTTTTACTGGAATTCTTTTTATACTCTACTCTGTTGTAAATAATGGATTATTCGAAATTGGCACTGATTTTTTCGGCAGTTGCTTTAAGCTCGTCTTGTGTCTGACTTACTTTTTTCGCAAAATCGATAATACCAGCTTTGTTGAGTGGGACAAGGTGGACATGGGCATGTGGTACTTCTAAGCCCAGGACAGTAATGCCCACGCGTTCGCAGCTGATTGTTTTGTCGATCGCTTTTGCGACACGTTTAGCAAAAAGCATGAGGCCTGCGTAAGTGTCGTCATCGATGTCGAAAATATAATCGATTTCTTTTTTCGGGATCACGAGAGTGTGCCCAACAGCTACGGGGCTGATGTCCAAAAATGCATAAAAATTGTCGTCTTCGGCAATTTTGTGAGACGGGATTTCTCCGTTGATAATTTTTGTGAAAATACTAGCCATGATATTCCGGTTTGGATAATGAGTAAGAATGAACCTGCATTATTGGTAAGGCCAGTTCCATAGAGCCAGATGCATGCATGTTCAGATTCTTAAACCTATAGTGATATTTCTAGAACTTCTAATTCCATAAGGCCAGATGGCACTTTCACCTCAACTACGTCCCCTACTTTTTTGCCAAGAAGCCCTTTTGCGATAGGTGTTTCTATTGAAAGTTTACCCTCTTTCAGATTTGCTTCACGTGCTGGAACAAGTGTGTATTTCATTTCTTTGTTCATCTTCTTGTTTTTCAGCCTTACTGTGGTAAGCATTTTTACGCTGTCTGTATCAATATTTTTCTGATCAACTACCCGTGCATTACGAAGTGTAGTTTCCAATAGTGCTATTTTAGCTTCCAGAAGTCCTTGTGCCTCTTTTGCGGCATCGTATTCTGCATTTTCAGACAAATCGCCTTTATCGCGTGCTTCTGCAATCTGCTGCGAAATTTTCGGACGTTCCACTGTTCTTAAGTGCTCTACTTCTTCTTTTAGTTTTTTTAGTCCTTCTTCTGTTAAATACGTCACGTTCGCCATAATCAATTTCTTTAGTTGTTAATAAAAATAAAAGAATCCCACCCCGTAGGATAGGACTCTTTTGCGTGTGCAAATATACAATTAATTAATATAAATCAATAATGAAGTTTGGGTAACACTGTGATAATCAGGAGAACTTACGCTCTAAGATTACCTGATGCTTGATGGCTTGTTTCAGGTTCACCTTAGGTTTTTGCTTCTTTTTCAGTGTTTCGATTGGTTGGTTTTCTTGAGTGAGATTGGTTTGTGTCAATGCTTCTTCTTCTGGAGCTGGCATGTCCTTTGGAAAGTGTTTCTCCTCCTCTTCTTCGTATTCTTCTTCGAAGTAATTTTCTTTAACGCTGCTTATGGACTGAGTCTGTGATATGGATGATTCGAACTCGTTTACTGGTTCTTCCTCATGTCGATACTCCAGCGTCTTTTTTTCTTCTGCCTCTTCCAGCATACGCCTTACTTCAGCAAAGAAGTCATCCTGATTTTCAGCATTACTTTGAGGCTGCGAGCTTTCGTTGTACTGAGTTTCGTTTTGTTTTTTCAGGTTTTCTTGAGATCTGCGTCTGGTAGCTTCTCTTTTTTGTTTTTTCTTTTTCGAATCAAATAGAGTACTAACAACAAAGAAAGCAATTACTGCTATTATTTTAATAATATCATCGAACTCCATACTGGATTTTCTTTTCGGTTTGGCTCTATCCTATAGTGGATAATTATGCACAGAGGTTCCTAAGGCCACAGGCCTGTCCGTCTATAATTACGTTCAATGTGCTTGTAAATTCAAATATACAAAAAAAGATAATCGGGCGGTTAGATGCCCTAAATTTCTTAGTGAGATAGAAAGAATAACTTAGTCCAAGACGTGCTGGGGATTTAATCTGGAGCGTACTTTATATCATACGTGAGGATTAAAGATTGGGATGTAACCGCTGGATTAGCTTATTTTTTCATCTATTTTATCATTTCTAACCTTTTGATTTTTCAGTTGTGTTCCACAAAGTTTGATTCCGTGAAATTATGCTTATTCATCGTTTCCTTCTGCGCTTCTTCTTTCCAAAGATTCTTTTCCAAAGACTTGGCTTTCGTTTACCATAATTTTTACCCGCATTTTTCCTGCGTTTTTTCATCCGTTTACGGGTTTCGGTAGACTGAATAGCATCGTGACGTTTTCTAGCACGGTCGTATTCAGCTGATTCTCTTTTTTTTCGGTCTTTTTCTACTTTAGCTCTATCTTTGGCTAGTTTCTTTTGAATTTTCCGTTGGCGTTTTATCTCTTTTTTGCTTTTAGGAGAAACGTGTGGATTTTCACCTTGTTGTGCCCAGGACGGACACGAGAGCAAAATAAGTATATTCAGCGTGAGAATTTGAATTAATCGATACATAAATACCTAAACTCTTGTTTTATAGATTTTTTCTGTAACTATGAAGCAAGGTAGCAAAACCTCTTAAAAGATACTGAAATATGTTGCGAAAAGTTGCTTTTGTTTTTTGTCTTTTGTCCATTACTCTTTTTTCTTGCGACGAGAAACCGCCGTTTCCAAGGATTCACGTGGACTTCACACTCAATTTGCACGACCCGGAATACCGCGATTTATTGGGGGTTGGAAGCACCATTACTGTTGTGGGCGGTTCTCGTGGAATTATCATAAAGCGAACAGATCTGAATGAGTTTAAAGCATTCGATCAACATTGTTCTCATGACCCTGAAGATCCTAATGCAAAGGTTTCATTGGAAGAAGGGGGCGTTGATTTTGTTATCTGCGAAACTTGTAAGACTAAATACAATCTTTACTATGGTAATGTTGAAGACGGACCGGGTAAGAGATCTTTGGTAGAATACAAAGCCACGTTTTACCCTAATGCCAATAGGTTGCGCATTTCGAACTGAAAAATTTGACAGGAATGAAACCATTTTCTCTAGTATCAACAGTTTTTAACGAGGCTGCACGTTTACCTCAGACAATTGCCGATTTAGAAGCCCAATCGCTTAAGCCTCTGGAAATAGTGATTACGGATGCAGGTTCTTCTGATGCTACGTGGGAAATTTTGAACGAATGGAAACAGAAGTCGAAAATTCAAATTGTGCTGTTACAAGAAAAGGGTTGTAATGTGGCGCGGGGGAGAAATTTGGCAATACAGGCGGCTTCATGCGATTTGATTGCTTCTACAGATTTTGGCTGCCGTTTTCATCCCGATTGGCTTCAGTCGATTATTTCTCCTTTCATGAATGAAAAGGTGCAGGTTGTAGGCGGTGCTTTTAGTATCCAAACTGACGAACTTGCAACTCGTGCAGCTCAGGCCGATTATGTTTTGCAGAATGGTTATCCTGTGGTTATGGACGAGTACTTTTCTGTGTCGTCGCGCTCAATAGCATACAAACGGCTGATATGGGAAGAAATCGGGGGTTACGAAGAGTGGCTGACGCTTGCTGCCGACGACACTATTTTTTGGAGATTGATAAAGAAAAAAGGCTTTCATTGTGTATTGGTAGATGAGCCATATGTGTCGTGGATGCGTCACAGGACGTTTCATGCATTTGCCAAAGAGGCATTTCGCTATGGCTTGGGCGATGGGGAGAGTGGTATAAATTTACGGAATACGGTTTCGCATGTTGTTGAAACTGGAATGCGGTATTTCTTCTTTCTGCTCGTATTGTGTACCCCCCTTTTGGTATTGAATCAGCTTTGGTGGTTTTTCCTTCTTTTTGTTCCTTCCTGTTTAGGGTTACGTTCGTACTGGAATGCTTTTCGCAATTGGCAGTCTCTTGATCGGAATTTTCCGATGTCTGTGCTTCTTGCGTCTTTTTATCTTATTGAATTTTCCCGTTTGTTTTATTTGAAAGGATATGTTCGGGGTTATTTTTTGGCAACTGATAAGGTAAAGGAAAAGCGAAAAATGTTGGGTGGGCGTTTATCTTAGCATACAAACTTTATCTTGTATATGAAGAGAAATGTGTTGATAGGAATTATGGTGTTGATATCGTCTGTCATAAAAGCTCAGGTGGTTAAGAAAAATACTTCCGGAATAGCTTTTAAGGTTGATGATGTTGAATTAGCCGAAGATACGCTTCGGATGGAAAACAAAAGAAGCGTAATTGAAAATCAGATAGGATACGAGATTGAAAGTTTTTCAATATTCAACCGCGAGCAAAGATTGGTCAGTACAAAAATGCACGCTGTTGTTGAGGCACTTCACTATTCTTATGCACAACACCGTCCTATCGAAATATCTCCAGATATAGTGTGGCTAATGATTTGTCAGGCAGTAGCTCAGCATGTAAATCTTCACGCGGAGGAGTTGCGTTCCATATTAGTACAGCACGAGGGTAAAGACACGATACGTATTCGCCGGGATGATTTTGTAAAGGCATCTGTTGATAATCGGTGGCACGAAGTTTTTCCGGCTTTTGCCGATAGTATCAAGACACGTGTGAATCCTGATTTTTTCAACCTATTCGATACTGAGTTTTCTACAACAGGACAGAGTGAGAAAATAGCCTTTCAGATAACCATGATGAGTACAGTAAGCAATTATTTCGACTACTGGACGAATACTGAGTGTGGAATTCCTTTTGTAAAACTTACGGGGAAAGTAAAAGATTGGAAACTGATAAGGCGGGAGGTTAAGAAGCTTGAGCATTATGGTCTTGGTGATTGGATAAAAGAACTGATTCCCATTTTAGATCAGTTTGTACTCGCGGCAAAAGGAAAAGTTGATAAAGAATTCTGGCAATCTATTTACAAAATCAAAGAAGATTGCGTGGATATTTTTGTGACAGGTTGGATTATGAAGTTCTTTCCATATCGTTTTAATGAAGAGCGAAAGCTTGTACAAAATAGAAACATTCATAAAAGGGATTTGGAATGTGACGTAAGGTTTAATCAGATTCCTAGTGGTATTTCGAAAGTTAGTTTCAAGTGGCTTTATTTTCACGATGTTTTTGATATGGAGTTTTGTGCTGGTTTTATAGGAATACATCAAGACCCGCAATCTAAAATTCTTAAGCCTGAAATTCATTGGCTTGTTAAGGAAAAAAATGCGAAAAGAAAGAGCATCAGTCCGCTGGTAGCTGAAAACTATGAAGATGAGGTAATTGAAGTTGACACAATTGTAACCGAATTAGACGGTGTACTGGATACTGTGATTAGTGAAACCATCGAATATGATGCAGAAAGAGAAATGTATCAGCAACGGAATATGACGGCAATTGAGAAAGTCCAGCTAGATCCAGATTGTGTGTTCGAATTTCAAGAACCTTTTATTATTGTTGAGCAGATGCCTTTGTTTGATCCTGAACATTGTTCAACTCAGGAGGAAAGTAGCAGGGCAATTATGAAATATTGTTGGAAACAACTTCGTAAAGTTAAGATCAAAGAGCAATACAACGGAAGAATATTGGTGAGGTTTGTTGTTTCTAAATGGGGAACTGTAGAAATGGCTTCTATTGTGAAAAGTGATATTCCTGAATTGAACGATATAGTTATTGATTTAGTAAAAAAAATGCCCAAATGGCAACCAGGTCGTCAAAGGGGCAAGAATGTTCCTGTATTGTACACTTTGCCAATAAGTATTAATTTTTATTGATATTCAGTTTTAGAACTTTCTAAAGGTTAGAAATTTTAGGAAAGTTGATGGTGTAGATTTGTATTTTCTCAATTATAGAACCTTAATTTCTGCATTCCCACCTTTCCCAATCAAACTAAATTCAACATCCTTCAATTTACTAGGAGATGCGATGGCCAGTTCTGCTAGTTGAAGAGCCATTACAGTAAAAACTCCATTTTCAGTGCGTTTCTCGATATGAGTTCGGCATGTTTGGTAGATATGAAAGAGCATTTCTAAACCAAGATCTAATGTTTCTGCAAGTCCGTATACTTTCGAGATGTTATTGAGTAGGGCAGGGGCATAGTATATCAGAATTGCCGTGCCGTCGTTTGTGCCATGGATTGTCAGCTCTTTGGTTAGGAGGTTCTTTTTTTTGGGTTCAAGGTTTTGAAAACTAGACTTTAAATGCGTAAACGCATCTTGGTCTTCGAGACGGAACAAACATAGTAGTCTAGCTAAAGCTCTGTCTTCTACCGATTGAAAAGGATGTTGGAAGAGAGCTGCTTTTTTTGCCAAGTATGAATCATAAACTTCACCAAGAGTTTTGTTTTTGGTTATTCCTTGTAGAGCCTCAATTGCCATTCGGAAGTTGGAATATGTTGGTTCTGTCAGTATTAAAGATCCATTCTGTACAAATTGACCACCAGCGCCACCAATATCGCAAAGTGCATGTAGCATGTAGAAATCCAAAGCATCGGCACTTAGGTTTTTAAGACCTGCTAAACTGGCCGCCACATTTTCCCCTTGCATAAACTGGCCAATATTGAATTGTGCGCTTAAGCCTTCTATAATCAGCGATTGATAGTAAGAAGATAACCTATTGAAACTAG
This sequence comes from Bacteroidales bacterium, assembly GCA_965230435.1. GTDB lineage: Bacteria > Bacteroidota > Bacteroidia > Bacteroidales > JBDKHP01 > JBDKHP01. Next base: position 153,692 of record CBDDLB010000004.1, on the reverse strand, counting down.
GCGAAACAGCAGGTTCTTTCTTGAGGGCATGCAATAGAAGAACATCGTGATCTACTTCTTCTATATTCAATTTTCGCTCGATATCTGCTACTACCGATTTTATTTTTGTGAGGTCGTTGATCACCATGAAAGTTGTCATGGCAGATATAGCTTCTTCATTCTTGAGTACTGAAAGCGTGAAGTTGCAGAAATGATCGAAGTTTGTTTTGCTTAGCCGATTGATTTCACTCTGACAAGCAACAAAGCTCTCGTAATCAGATTCCAATAGCCATTTTAGAACCAAAATGCCAACAGCTGTTCGGTCGAACTCTTTCAGCTGATCTTTGCTTAGTTCTGTAAAGAGCTGTTGACCTATGCTTTTGTCATCAGCTATATTGTTGGTTTCTGGACTACTATAAACTTCACCTGTCAGCCAGATCATTTCTGGATGTAGTTTAGTGACAGCAGAAACGACATCGAGGCTGATTCCTTGCAAAAAGCTAGGTATGTGCATAAGCTTTTATTTTTGCGAATATTGGTTCAATAAAGCGATTAGAGCATTGTGTTCTTTGGTGGACATGGTCGATATGTAGACAGGAGGGTAGGTGCCGATTTGGTTTTTAACTTTTTGTTTTAGAATAAGCTCTTTTCTAAGTCCAAGTATGGATTTTTTAATTGAATAACCTTTGAAACTATCTAGAGGTATTTCGATGGCACGGAATTTCCGTAAAAAGCTAATAACTGAGTAGTAGCGTATTTTGAGCTTATCGTTTTCAACAACTATCCAAACGTAGGAATGATTACCAAGCAGCATGGCCAGTAAAATAATAAATGAAACAGCGGCTAGGAGTATTAGCGCCCACTGAGGTTCAAGATAGTCAGGGAAAAAAGTACCAACGCCTCCCAATAGAGTGAGGCAGGCAAAGATATATATTATTACTTTTTGTTTTGAGGCACTTAGGTCGTTACGTATGCTGTTCATGTCTTCTCTTTTCTGTTTTTTCAAAAGTGTGGAATCTTATTGAATTGACAAAATGAGCCATAAAATCCACAAGTGGACACCAGTGATTACATCTAATGAATAATTTTTCTTTATGCGAGAGGTCGAAGTTGAGAAAGGTGGGGTTTTCAAAAAGAACTTATGTCATTTGTCGGGTAGAATGTTATAATGTTTGAAATTAGCAGTAGAACCCCTACTTTTATTCAGGTTTACCACCAGAACTATTGAAAAACTTAACTCTTAATCCAAACATCTACAATGAAAAATTTCTTACTGTCGTTCGTTCTTGCGACGATCTTTACTCCCTCTTGGGGACAGAATGTTCATTTACCCCAACCTTTAGAATTCAAGAAAGCCCTAAAAAAGGGGACAAGGCAACTTGATGGCCGACCAGGAGCAGATTATTGGTTAAATCATGCGAAATATGACATCAAGGTAAGTTTCGATCCTGAGAAGAAGCAGCTTAAAGGTTCAGAGACGATTGAGTATGTGAATAACAGTCCCGATTCTTTAAAGAAGATTGTTGTGGCTACCTATCAGGATATCTTGGCTAAGGAAACAAAGCGCGATTGGTATTTCCCATTGGAAAAGTTGAATAACGGTGTTGAGATAAGCCGCTTTTTGATTAATGGAGAGCCTGTAGACATGGGCGACCGAAAGAAACATCAAAAAAAGGGAACAAATCATGTGGTCACATTACAAAAACCACTTCTGCCAAAATCGAAAGTGAGCTTAGAAATCGACTGGGAATATACAATGGTAGAAACCTTCAATGTACGTGGAGGGGAATATTCGGGAGAGCGTTTTTTTATGAATTATTTCTATCCTAAAATTCCGGTATACGACGATGTTGATGGTTGGGATTTCGGCAGCTACACAGGTTTTACGGAGATGTACAGCGATTTTTCTTCGTACAGGTTAGAGGTAACTGTGCCAGACGAATATAAGGTATGGGCCACAGGAGAACTTAAAAATGCTAAAGATCTACTTTCCAAGAAAATATTTAAACGCTACAAAAAAGCGCATGAATCGGAGACTGTAGTGCGTATCATCTCCCCAGATGATTTAGATGATACGAATCTGATAAAAGGAACGGGAGAGAAAACATGGATTTTTGAATCGGAAAATGTACCCGATGTTGCTTTTGCTCTAGGAAAGCGTATTCTTTGGGATGGATTGAGTTTCATGAGGAACAAAGAAACGGGAGAGAAGCTGTTTTTGGATGCTGCATATAATTCGGATGCGAATGATTTTTATGAAGTGGCCGAGATCTCGAAAGCTACGATAATTGATATGATGGAGAATTCCATCCGTTGGCCATTTCCGTATCCTCAGTACACTGTTTTTCAGGGATCGGGAGGAATGGAGTATCCGATGATGTGTAACAACGGGTCGCAGAAAAAGAAAAGAAGAACTGTCGGCTTGGCTTATCACGAAATTGCTCACACTTACTTTCCATTCTTTATGGGAACAAACGAGCGTAAATATGCTTGGATGGACGAAGGATGGGCAAATATGTTCCCAACGGATTACCAAAACAAACATTTCGATGGATATTACACGCCACGTACTCAAGAATACTATCTGAGAAATGCAGGCAGTGAACAGGAAATGCCAATTATGACGATCACATATTTGAACCCGAATTATCAATGGTATCGTCAGGCGACTTACAGCAAGCCTCAGTTTTCTTATACTGAACTGAGAAAATATCTTGGTGAGGACCTGTTCTATAAATGCCTGAAAGAATATATGAGCCGTTGGAATGGAAAACACCCTATTCCTCAGGATTTCTTTAACACTTTCAACAATGTTTCGGGTAAGAATCTGAACTGGTTCTGGAGGAATTGGTATTACGACTGCAACTATCCAGATATTGCTGCTAGTGTGGAAGGCAAAAAGTTAATACTGGAAAACTTAGGCGGACTTTTCAATGCATTCCATGTGAAGGTGGAAACAGAAGATGGAAAAACACAGGAATTGGAGTATAGTGCCGATTTCTGGTTGAAAGGGATGCGACAGGAAGTATCATTCCAAGATAATATTGTAAAAGTTGAAGTAGGAGGGGAACATAAGTTTGATGTGGACACAAAGAATAATAGTTGGACGGCTGAGGTAAAGTAAGGCTAATGCATTTTGAGAACAATTAGGGATAATAAAATTAATAACTGACTATGTTATGCTTGGCTATATGCTGGTTCTCAGGCGTCAGCCAATTAATAACTCATAATTTATAATTCCCTTAATTAAGCCGCAGGCTGTGCCACATGTAGCGTAGGCTTTTAGCCTGCGGCTTAATTCATAATTATAACCTGCTTTTTCCAAATGTTATCACTTCAAACTTTTTATAAAAGATCGCGAAGTACTGTCTCAAACAGTTGATAACCTGCGCCACCTACATTTATGATCAGATATATAATGCTGAACACGATCATGATAGTTCTCTTGGAACTGTCCTGAATGATAAACGAAAGTCCTAGAGGTATAAAGCCACTGATTATTTGCATACTTGCGTTGAATATCAGGAAAATAGAAGTTGTGAAAAAATCGGAACGGAGCATTACCAATAGAGAAAAAATCAATCTGGAGCAGAACATCCAAACTAGGATGATTATTAATACCACATCGCTGTCAATATTTCCAAGTGGTTTTTTTTCGTTTTCTTGTTTCAATAGCGGAGGTCTGAAGTGTTGATCATCCATAGGAAAGTTTTTAGGGGATGAATTGAGGGGGTGATTATCTACTTATTGAAATAATCACACCTTCAGTATGCAATTAAGGTTTACTATTAGTTGTGAACTTTTGTTCCAATTGCTTCGCCGCTCATAAGCTTCTTCAAATTACCAACTTCGTCCATGTTAAAAACCTCTACGTTTAGATTGTTTTCTTTGCACATAGCAAAAGCCGTTAAATCCATAATTTTCAGATTGCGGGCAAAAGCTTCATCGAAAGTGATGGTATCGAACTTTGTAGCAGTTGGATCTTTTTCTGGATCGGCTGTGTAAATACCATCAACGCGAGTACCTTTTAGGAAAGCTTCTGCTTCTAGTTCAACACCACGCAATGCCGATGCTGTGTCGGTAGTGAAATATGGGTTGCCCGTTCCTCCTGCTACAATAACAATAGCTCCTTCTTCAAGTGCTTCTACTGCTTTGAATTTGCTGTACAGTTCACCTACAGGTTCCATTCTGATAGATGTCATTGTGCGAACCTTCTGCCCCATTGCCTCCAATGCAGAGCTAAGTGCCAAACTGTTGATTACGGTTGCCAACATTCCCATTTGGTCGCCTTTTACACGGTCGAAACCTTTCTGTGCTCCAGCTAGGCCGCGAAAGATATTTCCCCCACCGATTACGATCCCAACCTGAACTCCCATTTCCGAGATTTCTTTTATTTGCTGCGCATATTCGTTAAGGCGTTTCTGGTCTATACCGTGACCTTGTTCGCCCATTAATGATTCTCCGCTTAGTTTCAGTAGTATGCGTTTGTATTTGGCCATAGTTCTGTGTTTATTTTTTACTAAGAAAAGCAAATCTAATCGTTTATTCTTTCTTTTGCAGAACTAATTTTGCTTCGTCGGCCTTTTTAATCTGTTGGAAAAAGCTTCTGAATTCCTTCCATTTTTCAGCCTTATACCTTCCTTCAATAAGTTTGAATTCTCTGGTATAGTGCAGTGTGTTGCCTTTTAATTCGACAGATGTTTTATAGTGGCCAAACGGGGATTTAATATCAAAAGCTTCGGGCATAAATTCAACAGAAAAACCATTTGGAAGCACGATTTCCGTTTTGTCTTTTTCCCAAGCTCCTCGTCTGTATTCGAAATCTGTCCGCCTGTTTCTTATTCTCTTAGGAATGTAGCTTGTTTTGTTAACGGCATTAATTTCTACAAACATTCTGTTGGCTGTTATCGTTGCATATTTCTCAGAGGAGAAATCGATAGTCTCCGTCATTTTTGGAAGAATGTTTTTCTTCTCGGTATATTCAACTTTTTTCAGATTAAGAACAGGTAACGAGATTCTTGACTTAAGACGTTTTTCTCTTTTTTCTGGTTCCATCCGTATATAATAGGAATAGTTGTCGTAGGAAAGTCCTGTGTGTTCTGTTATCATTTTTCCTTCGATATTTCCATTTAGGTCCAGTTGGATTTTTAGAACGAGTTGCGTAAGATTTTCTTCATACGAATATTTTGGTGTGCGTACTAGTTTTCCTCCCTCTTCAGTTATCAATAAAGCGTGACGATTATCCGTAAAATCTCCTAAGAAACCAAAAGGCATTTCTTGATTTGTACATTCTAGCCACACAGTATCTTTTTCAAATGGCACACATAAAATTACGTGATTTGATTGCTGACTTGGAAAATCGGTAAGAACATCTGCTTTGTAACGTCCTGCTTTTATGGTTGAATAATGAGAACGGATTCCTACGGTTTGAAGTAGTGCCCGCGTATAATTAGTAAGGGCTTTACAGTCGCCATAACCGTTTTTATGTACCGTTTTTGCAGAAAAAGGTTGCCAGCCTCCAATACCAATGGCTACATTTACATAACGCGTCCGGTTCTGCATGTATTGGTAGACTTTCTTAGCTTTTTCTTTTGGATCTGTAATCCCTTGTGTTAACTTTTTTATTTCAGTTATTGCTTCTTCTGGCAGCTCTTGTCGTCCTTTATTGAGTTTTAAACGCCATTCGCCGAATGTTTTCCAGGAAGATAAATTACCTTCATAGTCGTCCATTTCAAAATTATCAAGAGCAACAAGAACTGTTGGGAAAATATCCATATAAGGAACACTTAGTTCTTCTGGATCGAATGTTGGCTCATTTTTAACTTCCCAGTGGTATATGTCAAACCCATCCTTTTGAGTTTTTATACCTTTGCTCTTCAGGTTGAGTTCTTTGAAATTGACTTTCAATCCAGATTTTACCCGAACCGTATATGTGCTTTTTACAATAGAAGCATCTTCCATTGGGTAGGGATGCCACGAAGGTAGAAAGAGCGAACCTTTGAGTTTTTTCGTGCATTCGTAGACGATGGTATGTGGGTAGGATAAATTAGAGTAAGCCAGTCTTTTAATTCGATTATCTTGGTATAACGTGGCATCGGAAATCATCGCATGGTCGTAAAAATCGTCTTCTTTGTACTTCTTTATTCTTTTGCCATTTTTGTCGTAAACTGTCGCTTTTAGTTCAATGATTTTGTTGAACGAATCGTAGATAGTAGAGAAGCTTGTATGCTTTTCTCCCTTCTCGTTCAGGATAGTGATAACATCTTTTGTCTTCTTGATAATAGCTTTGGGGCTTTCGATAGTAATATCAACAATTTGCTCCCTATATACGGCATTGGCTTTACTTAATAAAGCTTTAGGGATTGGGGCTAGGTCTATTTTTTTCTGAGCAAAGACAGATACTGCAGAAAGTGTGAGAAGGAATATGAAAGTGTATTTCTTCATTCGTTTTTTGTTTTGGTAGCCGTTTAATTGAATGGGCTTATGTGCCAGCCCATTCAATTATTCAACAATTCATTTCATCTATTATTGGAATGTTATCGACCAGATTTCTTTTTCAGAACAATACGCTCAGCATGTTTAGCAACAATCATATCGAAAAACTGCTTAAGATAAGGATATTCTGTTGCGTAATATTGCTTTTTATTGATATGGACTACGCTACGTACAACAAGCATTCTTCCCTGTTGGTTGACAGTAAATTGGAATTTGCCTGTTTTTTCAGGTAGTCCTATCGAAACAGCTTGAGGGAAGCTTTCAATTTCGTAACCTTCAGGAATCTGTATCATAACCATGTCCGTAGAATTGCGTGGATAGGCAAAGTCTACTGGATATTTGCGTTCTTCGATTTTAAACGGACTCTCGTCTAATTTCTCAATCAATAGTGGACAGAAAGAAATAAGATCACCAGTAACATCAGCTTGATCAGTTAGTTTAATCGATATATCAAGATTTATAGGTTTATTTATTTCGTTACGGTTGATTATTTTGTATTCTTCGATTTCTAATCCAGAATTTTCTTTCTCCAGCTCCTCGATGTATTCTTCTTCGTTGGAAAAATCGTCGAGACGTCCTCTAAGGTTATAAGCTTCATATCCAGAATTCGAAAGGCGTGCTTTTCCAGAGAAAGTACCATCAGGAGTTAGATTTAGCCGAAAATTGTTGTTTTCTAAGGCTTTGACACCTGTTTCAAGGTTCACCCAGTTCCACGACTTTGAGATCAGGCGTCCTTTGCCGTTTTGAGTTCTGATAGGTAGCAGGCCTACAGGGCAGTTCTTTTCTGTAGCATCCAAAAGAATAACTTTGTCATCCAGCTTCAGGTGGGCAACAACATAGTTCAACTGATCGGTGGAAACCCTTGTTGGATGAATGATTCCGTTGTCGCGTGTGCTAAGAACAACAGGATTTGCCGAAAAACCAAGCTCGCGCAATAACTGAATCAGAACGAAATTAACTTCTGCCGATGATCCAGTTTTCTCTTTTATCACCTTCTTCAAACTGTTGTAAACAAAAAGTCTTTTCCTACCGTTCCATTCAATGTTTGCTTGGACCCACTTCAGTGCAGCTTCTACTTGAGACATAGGCTCTTTGTGGGTGGCTTTGATTTCAGCAGCTTTTGTTTCTATGGCCTTGTTGCTTTTTAGCTTTTTGCCAAAATAGCTATATTTCAACAGCCCTTTTGTAACACCAACCCAAGTTTCTGAATAGGTTTTTACTACATCTCCTGGGAATCGTGTCCTGTTTAGTTCGTGTTCGATGCAGGCTAAGTAGTTTTTTTCTGAATCGATGAAGCTTTCTCCAACGAATGCAGGAACAGTGTCCATTGCGTAATAGTATTCCTGAATATCAATATCTATTAAACCTCTGGAAGTCATTAGCGAACTGTTTTTTGACTGTTCTTTGAAGTCGGAAAGGCCTTGGTAGCCTCTGGTATTCTTTTTAAAATAGAAGAAATCTGGAACCTGAAGCCAGAATTCACTTAGCATTGTTGGAACGGAATGCTGAAAATACCAGTCGTTAATGAGGTAAGATGGAGAGGATATCCTCATTTTATATTCTATAATGCTGCCCACTTTTACATCTGGAAATGAGAGCTTAAAGGTGTTCCAATTTTCATCGTACTCTTCAGTAATGGATTTTGATTTACTGACTTTTGTTTTTTTAACTGTATTTCCATCAAGATTGTATACTGCACCTTTGAAGGACATTATTTTTTCTTGCTCGTCTCTTGTCGAGCCGAATTTTCTTAAATTTCGTTCTAGGTTTGCCCAGTTCAAACCCTTTTTGTCAAGGATAAGAATTTTTCTTCTTAGCTCTAGCTCTTTATGGAAACCTCCTGTAGCATCGTAGTACAGATAGCCATAATCATACAGGATTACAGCTTCTGTAGTAGAATCTATTCCTGCTGGTAGTGTAAAATCTTTAGGGGTGATTTTTCCAAACTTGAATTTGGGCTTTTGGGCGTGGATAGTTACTGATAATAGAAAAGCCAAAGAAAATAGGCCAAGGCGAATTAGTTTCATTTTATAGTTTATTTTTAAATAATCAAATGTAACGTTCAGTGAAATAGTGGAATAAGTTGACGTGAGGTACATTTATGATTTTTTCTTCTTCACAAAGAGAAAAGTTCAAAAATTAGATTCAGTAAAGAGCTGGGCGAAATGTTTTAAAAAAATCTGGACAAAGGTAAAAAAAAGCCCCTGTTGAGTAAGACAGAGGCAGAGGAATTGGTAGTTTAAATTGAATCTAAAATAGAATAATCCTTTAGATGGGATAAGTCTGTTAAGTTTATTGAAAAAACGAGCAGATATCAGTTAATAGTAACGCCAACTGGGCAATGGTCGGAATGCACGGCATCTGGAAGAATTTCAGCCGAAGAAGCTTTTTCCTTCAAACCTTCAGACAGCATGTTGTAATCAATACGCCAGCCTTTGTTGTTCTTGCGCGCTGCACCTCGGTAGCTCCACCACGAGTAATGATGCTGGTCTTCGTTGAACATTCGGAAGCTGTCTGTCCAGCCATCGTCTACGAAACGCTGAAACCATTCGCGTTCTTCGGGTAGGAAACCGGATGTGTTTTGTTGTCTGGTCGGGTTGTGAATATCTATCCAAAGGCGGCAAATATTGTAGTCACCTGCAAGAACCAAGTTGGGGATAGATTTGCGCAGTTCGTTCACATATTCTTGAAAGTCTTCCAGCCATTGCATTTTGAACGCCTGACGCACATCACCGCTAGAGCCGCTTGGGTGATAAATGCTGGCAACTGAGAAATCTTCGAAATCTGTACGGATAAAACGTCCTTCGAAATCGTATTTTTCGATACCCATTCCATATTCCACATGCTTAGGTTCCAGCTTTGTAAGTATTCCAACTCCACTATACCCTTTTTTTTGTGCTGAATACCAGTAGCATTTATAACCAAGTTCTTCGAAAGCGGCTTGGTCGATTTGCTCTGGCTGAGCTTTGGTTTCCTGAATGCACAGAACGTCAGGATTTTCTTTGGCAAGCCATTCAACAAAACCTTTGTTAAAGGCTGCACGTATTCCATTTACATTATAGGATAATATTCTTGTCATCTTATCGGTTTTTGGCAAAAGTAACGAAACGATATCTGGCTGACGAATTCAAAAATCTATAGTCTGATAGAGTAAACTGATAAACTTGATGGCATCCTTGACCTTTGAGTTTTGGAGGCTATCTAAATTCTTTACTTTTGTTTCGGTTATAATGAAAGCTTCTAAGTTGAATCAAAAATGGATACGATATAAAATATGAAAAAAGGCGGAACGGTATATAAATCGACAGGTAGCTGGTACAAAGTAAAACATGAAGGAGAATGGTACGAATGTAAAATCAGAGGAAAATTCCGGCAGGATGGAATTCGAAGTACAAATCCGATTGCTGTTGGTGATATCGTTGATTTTACGGTACAGGAAAATGATGGAACAGGATATATCTCTCATATACACGACCGCAAGAATTATATTGTTCGAAAATCGACTAACCTCTCAAAGAAGTCGCACATTATTGCCGCAAACATAGATCTTGCTCTTTTGGTTATTACTCTGGCCGAACCTCGTACGGAGTTGCGCTTTATCGACCGTTTTTTGGTAACAGCCCAGGCGTATAAGATACCGATTAATATTATTTTCAATAAAATAGATCTTCACGATTCCGAAGCAGATTTAGATTTACAGGCAATGGCAAGTCTGTATCAGGATATTGGTTACGAGTGTTTTGCCGTTTCGTCTACCGAGAAAACAGGGGTAGAAGAAATCCGCGAGCATCTGAAAGGTAAGACCTGTGTTTTTGCAGGCAACTCAGGTGTAGGGAAGTCGACGCTGATCAATGCAATAGATTCTCAGTTAAATCTGAAAATTGGGGAAATATCTGCATCTCATTTCAAAGGTAAGCATACCACAACTTATGCAGAAATGTTTGAGATAACCTCGGGCGGGACAATTATTGACACACCGGGAGTGAAGAGCTTTGGTATGTTGGACATGGAGAAAGAGGAAATATCGCACTATTTTCCAGAGATGTTTGCTTTGCTCGACAATTGTAAATTTTATAACTGTACGCATACTCATGAACCGGGCTGCGCCGTAAAAGCTGCTGTTGAAGAAAATATTATTTCGCCAACTCGTTATGATAGTTATCTCCAGATTCTGGAAGGTGACGATGAAAAATATCGAGGGCCAGGTTATTAGGGGGGTAAACTTTCCAAAAGTCTCTTTTTTGAAGGGGAGAACTTTTGGAAAGTTAACCTGTTCATTATTCATCGTTTGTTTCTCTCCATCGATAGGTCTGTATATCAAGACCTGCCAGATCAAGCACACGGTCAACTACTGTCATTAATATTTCGTCGGCATTTTTGGGTTTGCTATAAAAAGAAGGAACTGCAGGAGCAATAATTCCACCCGCTTGCGTTACTTTTTGCATGTTTTCAATATGAATCAGATTGAGGGGTGTGTCTCTTGTAACACAGATCAGCCGTCTCCGTTCTTTTAGGATAACATCAGCTGCCCGCGAGATAAGATCGTCTGATATTCCATGGGCGATTCTTCCTAGTGTTCCCATAGAACAAGGAACAATGATCATTGTTTTATAACCTGCCGAACCAGATGCAAATGGAGCAAAATAATCTGTTCTATCATAAATCTTAAACGGTAGATCGTTGTACGATTCATCTCCGATTTCGTGAAGCCAAACATCTTTTGCATTTTTTGAGAAAACTAAGCCAATGTCTTCAATCTGGTTTTTATATTGTTTTAGTTTTTCGAGCAAAAGCTTTGCGTAAGCAGAGCCACTTGCTCCGGTTACTGCAATTACTATTTTATGTTGCATTTATGTTATTTCTTTAAATCGAGAGTATTGATTGTTTTGGATTATCGTTTTTTAGTGAAAGCGAAAAATAACCTATTCCAGTGTTGAATTCTGCGTTTAATTCACATTTACCTAGGGTATACACGGGACTAGCTTTTTTAATTTCAACCAACGCTCAGGTATAAGAAAAATAGCCTGAGCATTAAAAAGGTCTGACACTGCCATAGATAGCAAAAATTATTAATTTTAAAGTCAAATCCAAGCTGCCTTACTATGAACCGTTCGTTAGCAATTTATGTATTCGTTGGACAATTGATTTTAGGGGTTTCGTGCGCTGATAATCAGAGAGAAAATGCTGTTAAAGATTTAAAAGCCATTGTAACTCAATACGAACGGGAGCTGATTCCGATACGAAAAGATTATAATCTACAGAGTTACAAAGCCGTGGCCACAGGTAGTTCTGAGGCTTATGAAAAGGCTGCTGAGTTACAGTTTGAACAGGGGCGCTTTTTCTCAAATAAGAATCATTACGAGACGCTGAAACGGATTGTTGAAAAAAAATTCCTAACAGATCCGTTGCTTAACCGTCAGGCAAGTCTGCTGTACTACGAGTATTTACAGCACCAGATACCTCAGAAAGTTTGGCGAGAATTAGTAAATGAAGAGAAAGAATTGAAGAAGAAGTTTTCTCAGTTTAGGGTTTCTTTCAATGGTAAAGAGTTGAACAATTCTCAGATTAGGGAGATATTAAAAACAAGCAAGTCAACAGGCAAGCTGGAGGCTGTATGGAGAGCTTCGAAATTGATTGGATCAGTAATAGCCGAAGACTTGATCAAGCTTGTGAAGAAACGAAACAAGGCTGCCAATTTGCTCGGATTCGATAATTATTTCGAGATGCAGTTGTTTGTTTCTGATCTGGATCTGGAACAGGTAGATCGAATTTACGACGAGTTAGACATTCTTACAAGAGGGCCTTACACACAGCTAAAGGCAGATATCGATAATTACCTGTGCGAAACTTATGATATTGATTTAGAGGATTTACGATCGTGGCACTATCAGGACTTGTTTTTTCAGAATCCTCCTCGGATACATAATACTAATTACGATGATTTCTACAAAGGTCAGGACATCGTTAAGCTAGGGAACATTTTTTATACCAGCCTAGGTTTTGATGTGGAACACCTTATCCGCAATAGTGATCTGTATCCCAAAGCCAAGAAAAGTCAATTGGGGATTACGAAAAATATTGATTATGAAGGTGATGTTCGGGTGTCGATCAATTTACGGTCCGATGAATATTCAATGAGCCTTTTGATGTATGAACTCGGCTTTGCGCTGTATTTAAAGAATATATCTCCCGAGTTACCTTATGTTTTGCGGCAGCCAGCTCATTTTTTCACTACCGATGCGATAGCTATATTGTTTAGCTCACTTTCTACTCATCCTGTTTGGTTGAGGCGGCTTCGGACACTATCTAAAGAGGAGCAAAAGCGTTTGCAGGAAACTTTTATTGCAGATCAGCGGTTGAAAAAGTTTGTGTTTAGCCGATGGGCGCAAGTAGTATATCGTTTTGAAAGATCGCTTTACGAAAATCCAGATCAGAACCTTAATGATCTTTGGTGGGAACTTGTGGAGAATTATCAGTTGCTTAAACGGCCAGAGGGTCGCGATGAACCAGATTGGGCAACGAAAGAACACCTTGTGGTAATGCCGTGTAAATACCATAATTACATTTTAGGAGAATTGTTTGCCGCTCAGTTACAGCATCATATTTCCAGTAGTATTTTGACGCGCAGTAGTCAGGCAGATTCTTTAGATCTTTTTGGAAAAGAAGCTCTTGGGAATTATTTGCGGGAGGAAGTTTTTGAGCCTGGAGCCCGCTATCATTGGCAAGAACTGGTAAAGCATGCTACAGGAGAGGAACTTAATCCTGATTATTTTTATCAGCAGTATATTCGTTAAGTATTCGGAGAGGATCGGAAGAGTGGCAAAAGAAATTCAAAGCACCGATATACAGCGATGCTTTGAATATGAATTAGTTTATTGAACAGCAACTACGCCAGGAAGCTCTTTTCCTTCCAAGAACTCAAGAGAAGCACCACCACCAGTTGAGATGTGGCTCATCTTGTCTGCAAGTCCGCTTTGGTTTACAGCAGCAACAGAATCACCACCACCAATAACAGAAACAGCAGAAGAATCAGCTACAGCCTGACATACAGTGAATGTTCCTTTAGCGAAGTTCGACATTTCGAAACATCCCATTGGGCCATTCCAAACAACAGTTTTTGCACCTGCGATCTCAGCTGCATAAGCTTCTGCTGTTTTAGGACCTACGTCAAGTGCCATGCGACCTTCTGGAATTTCGTTTTCAACAACAAGGATGTCTGCATCGTTGCCGAATTTGTCAGCAGCCAAGTTATCAACAGGTAGCATGAACTTAACACCGTTTTTCTCAGCGTCAGCCAATACTTGTTTTGCAGTATCAACCAAATCGTCCTCAACAAGTGAGTTTCCGATGCCGTGTCCCTGAGCTTTCAAGAAAGTGTAAGCCATACCACCACCAATAAGGATAGTATCAACTTTAGAGATCAAAGTTTTAAGTACCTCAAGCTTACCAGAAACTTTTGCACCACCAACGATAGCAACGAACGGACGCTCAGCTTTTTCAACTGTATCGCCTAGGAATTTGATTTCTTTATCTAGAAGGAATCCAGGCATTTTTTCGCCTACGAATTCGCCAATAATAGTTGTAGAAGCGTGAGCACGGTGAGCAGTACCGAATGCATCGTTTACCCATACGTCAACACCTTCTGCAAGTTTTTCAGCAAAGCCTTTGTCTCCTTTAGTTTCTTCTGTGTAGAAACGAAGGTTCTCCAACAATAGAACTTCACCAGCCTGAAGCGATTTCTTTGTTTCCAAAGTAGCGTCGCCAATGCAGTCTTCTGCAAATTTTACGTCAACGCCAAGTACTTCAGACAAACGTGGAAGAACGTGCTTAAGAGAGAATTTTTCTTCCGGACCGTTTTTCGGGCGGCCAAGGTGAGACATTAAGATTGCGCAACCGCCATCTTGAATAATCTTTTTAATGGTAGGAGCTGCCGCACGGATACGAGTGTCGTCAGTTACCTCGAATTTGTCGTTCAAAGGTACATTGAAATCTACGCGCACGATAGCCTTCTTGCCCGCAAAATTGTAGCTGTCAATTTTACTCATTTGTTTTTCCTTTTTAAGATCTGATTACGAGTCAGATCGGAGAATGAATATAATCCGGTTCTATACGGGAAAACAAACTAAATAATTAGTCATTAAGGTTGGCCAAATGCATGACATGATGCGTCCGCCAATTCGATAATTCATAATTAATAATTCATAATTCCCCCTTGCCCTCCAGCGAGAGCAGGTCAAATTTATTAAATTTTTTAAGATGCGAATTTTAACGAATTGTTTTGCTTTTAGCTGTTTAGTAATCTTCTAAAACACACATCCTTTTGATAAACAGCATTAAAGATGAGTATTTGGTGTGTTTGACGAGTAGTTGTTATGTTGAAAAACAGACCTGTGTTTTGTCATTGATTGTTTGATGTCGATTTCTTGTCTAGAGTACCTAGTTTCAGCTTATTGTATTGTCATACCCTTTCGTTACATTTGCTATATAAAAGAGAAAGTAATAGCAGATGAAAAAAAAACTTCCGATAGGTATACAAACATGAGACTCAAAGGAGAATTATGCATATGTCGACAAGAGTGCTCTTTGCTTTAATTTGATAACCAGTGCAAAGTATTATTTTTTATCTCGTCCCCGCCGTTTCGGTAAATCTCTTTTCCTCGATACACTTTCTGAGATCTTCAAAGGTAGCAAAGAACTGTTCGAAGGGCTTTTCATTTACGATAAATGGGACTGGACAGAAACATTCCCAGTTATAAAAATCAATTTTGCAATTGGTGATTTTTCAACAAAAGAATCAATCAAAAAGCGGGTTGCCTCTATTCTCGTTCAAAACTGTGAAGAACTAGGTGTTGATTATAAACTATGCGAAAATGACGATCTTGGAACCTATTTGGAGCAGACCATCCGACTGATAAGTAAAACGCTTGATAAAAAAGTTGTTGTACTTGTTGATGAATACGACAAGCCAATATTGGATAACATCCACAAAGAAGATAAAACAGTGGCTTTAGCTGCTAGAGAGGTGTTAAGGAACTTTTATTCTGCAATAAAAGGGAGCGATCAGTATCTGAAGTTTGTTTTTCTGACAGGTGTAAGTAAATTTTCAAAATTAAATCTCTTCAGTGGGCTGAATAATATTCAGGACATCACACTTCATAAAAATTACACTACCATTACAGGCTATACACATAAAGATCTAATAGATACTTTTTCTGACTACACAGTAGATGTCGATTTGGAAGAGGTTAGGCGCTGGTATGATGGTTATAACTATTTAGGAGAACCTGTGTATAACCCATACGATATTCTATTATTTTTTTCTAACGGAAATGAATTTGAGAATTATTGGTGGGAAACTGGCAACCCTTCTTTTCTGGTAGAAAAACTTAAGGCTAGACCTAGTTTCCTTCCTGATCTAGAGACAAAACTTGTAAATAAAGAAATGCTCAATGCTTTTGATGTAGAGCATATCGGACTAACGGCCTTACTTTGGCAAACTGGTTATCTTACTTTTGATGAAAAATTAGGAGATGGAGGGGACGTGTTCTATCGCATGAAAGTGCCTAACCTAGAGATACAAAAGTCTTTGAATTATCTTTTCTTCAATTACCTAAGCGGTTTGGAATACAAAGAAACAGATTTTGCTTACGCAACCCGATTGGCCTTAAATTCTGGAGATATGGATAAGTTCAGACAAGCCATTCATGGAGTTTTTTCTGCAATTCCATATCACAACTACGCGAATAACCCAATGGCTAATTACGAAGGCTATTATGCTTCGGTAATCTATTCATTCTTATCTAGCCTAAGCTTTGCAGTTGTAGCAGAAGATACTACCAATCACGGACGTATCGACATGACAATGGTTGGCCGTGATTCAATTTTCATCATAGAATTTAAAGTTGATATGCCAGCCGAAGATGCACTTCAACAAATAAAAGACAAACGCTATTACGAGAAATATCAGAACCAAGAAAAGCCGATTTATATGATCGGAATGCAGTTCGACAGCGAATTGAAGAACATCAGAGAATTCAAATACGAAATACTCCCGACAGAATAGCTTTCATTAATCTAGCCGAAAAGTAATTGGCAAGGTTACATAAACTCTAACCGAGCTATCGTTGTGCATTGCAGGAGTCCAAGGAGGAAACATACTCACTATCCTTTCTGCTTCTTTTTGTAAATCTTCATGGACACCTTTATTCAGTACTTTAGTATGAGAAACCTGTCCATCTGGTTCTATTATGAACTGAACAATAACTCGCCCTTCGATTTTCTCCTTGCGGGCATGCTGCGGGTATTTTAGGTTTTTGGCGATAAATTTTCCTAGTTCATCCTCACCACCTGGAAACTGAGCACGTTTATCTACATAGTAATAGACAGTATCGTTGGTTTGGGATTTTACACGTTGTGCATGGTGATATTCTACATCTCTACTGCCTGTACAGCTTTTGATACTGATATTGAATATTAGAACAATAATCAAAAGAGGAAATATTCTAAAAAAATACATGAATGCTCAGCTTACAGTTTTAAATATTAGGTTCTGCGTCGTTCGGATTATGGATTTTCTAAGATTTCAATCTGAGAAACTTAGGTTCTCAGAAAAAATGGAGATAAGCCATCAAACGATTTCATTAACGAAACTCTTAGCAAAGTAGATGCCTTTTTTAATTGTTTTTTCGATTACTTGATATGTTATTTAGGCAGACCTTTGCAAATCAGATTTATAGATATTCTTAATTGAGATGACAGCCGTTTTAAATTTGGCTTAATAATGTATAAAAGCTACTGTGTTACATGTAGTGTAGGCTTTTAGCCCTCAACTTTATATTGTAGTTCTGTTAACATTTCATCCATTTATTTCCAAACTGGAAATTGCTGTTGAGATACAGATGTTCTGGGCAGCAATTTTGGCTAAGCCTTGTAGGCATTTAATGACGCCGAAGCATAGTATCTGTAAAAAGAGTGAGACGCAAGACTGAATATTCAACAAGATATGAAAAAAGGGAACTTTTCGGCTCCCTTTTTTTCTAATATTATTGCTCTATAGTTTTAAATATCAACCACATTTAGAATTTCCACAATCCTGACATGTAAGGCAGCCCTCTTGGTAAACCAAGTTTTTAGAACCACAAGATTGACATTTTTCGCTTCCCGAAGCTTCTGTTCCATTAGGAATATAGCGTTTAAGTGCACGTTCAACTCCGTTTTTCCAAGTGTTGATCGTATCGCTGTCTAAGTGAAGTGACGAAATTAGGTTCACAACATTAACGATCGGCATGCCGTGGCGCAATACACTTGAAATCAGTTTCGCGTAGTTCCAGAATTCTTGATTGAATTTGTACGATAGTCCTTCAATAGTAACGTTGTATCCAAGACGGTTTTGGTATTGAAAATCGTATCGTTTTGTGCCGTCTTTCAATCGGTTTTTAATGATTTTACCTTTCTTCACCGATTTAGGAACTGGAAGCATGTCCAAGTCGGCCATACCTGTGAAAACCTCATAAGGTTTGTCGTCGCGAATACCAATGAAGGCAACCCATTTCTCTTTATTGTTTTGGAAATGAATAACATCTGCGTCAAGCACTGGAGGGCGCTTTGTTGCCCAGCCTTCTTCTCCGTCTTTTTTCTTTTCATTTCCTGTAAGAAGAACACCATCGCGTGAACCATCGCGGTAAACAGTAACACCTTTACAACCTTCTTTCCAGGCTGTTTCGTAAAGTGTGCCTACAAGCGATTCTTTTACATCGTTAGGAAGGTTGATGGTAACACTGATCGAATGGTCGATCCATTTCTGGATGCGTCCCTGCATTTTTACTTTTGCAACCCAGTCTACATCGTTAGATGTTGCTTTGTGGTATGGCGATTTTTCGACCAATTCAGCAACCTGTTCTTTAGGCATTGTTTTCACTTCCTCGGCATTGTAGCCATTGGTCTTAAGCCATGTAAGGAAGTGATGGTGAAATACATTGTATTCTTCCCAAGCATCGCCTGTTTCGTCAACAAAGCTAACTGTAACATCCTTGTCGTTAGGGTTTACTTTACGGCGGCGCTGATAAACAGGTAAAAATACAGGTTCAATGCCCGACGATGTTTGGGTCATTAAGCTTGTAGAACCTGTTGGTGCAATTGTTAACAAGGCAATGTTTCTACGGCCATACTTCGTCATGTCTTTGTAAAGCTCTGGATCTGCTTCTCTAAGACGCTGAACAAATGGGTTGTTTTCTTCGCGTGTGCTATCGTAGATTTTGAAAGCCCCACGATCTTTTGCTAGATCAACCGACGAGCGGTAAGCTGCAAGAGCTTTTGTTTTATGAACATTTTCTGAGAAAGCAACTGCTTCGTCGCTTCCATAACGAAGCCCTAGAGCAGCAAGCATGTCTCCTTCGGCAGTAATACCAACTCCTGTACGGCGCCCTTCATTAGCTTTTTGGTAGATGTTTTCCCATAGTTTTCTTTCTATGCGTTTGATTTCTGTAGTTTCCGGATCGTCATCTATTTTCTTCAGTATGCGTTCGATCTTCTCAAGCTCAAGATCAATGATGTTGTCCATGAAACGTTGAGCAATGGCAACGTGCTTTTTAAATTTCTCGAAGTCAAATTTTGCATCTTTCGTGAATGGATTTTCAACGAAAGAGTATAGGTTGATGGCCAACAAGCGGCAGCTATCGTACGGACAAAGAGGAATTTCGCCGCAAGGGTTTGTTGATACTGTTTGGTAGCCAAGGTCGTCATATGAATCGGGTACAGACTCACGGATCACAGTGTCCCAAAAAAGAATTCCTGGTTCTGCCGATTTCCATGCGTTGTGTACAATTTTATTCCAAAGCTTTCTTGCATCGATTTCTTTTCTGAAAAGTGGTTTCTCTGCGTTTAGTGGAAATTGCTGAACGAAAGGTTTGTTCTCAATTACGGCTTGCATAAATTCGTCCGTGATTTTTACAGAGATGTTCGCGCCTGTTACTTTCCCACTTTCAAGCTTTGCATCAATAAACTGCTCTGAGTCTGGGTGTTTCACTGAAATTGTTAACATCAGTGCTCCACGGCGGCCATCTTGGGCAACTTCACGGGTAGAGTTGGAGTAACGCTCCATGAACGGAACAACACCCGTAGAGGTAAGAGCACTGTTAAAAACTGGGCTGCCAGATGGACGGATGTGCGACAGATCGTGTCCAACACCTCCACGGCGTTTCATTAATTGCACCTGTTCCTGATCTATTTTCATGATTCCACCATAGGAATCCGAATCTCCATCGTTGCCTACTACGAAACAGTTAGATAGTGATACAATTTGATATGGATTGCCTATTCCGGCCATTGGGCTCCCTTGGGGAACTATATATTTGAAGTTTTTCAGGTAGTCGTACACTTCCTCTTCAGAAAGTGGGTTTGGGTATTTCTTCTCAACCCTTGCTATTTCTTTTGCTATGCGGCGGTGCATCTGATCAGGGCTACTTTCGTAAATGTTCCCGAACGAATCTTTTAGGGCATATTTGTTCACCCACACCTTTGCTGCTAACTCATCTCCATCAAAATACTCTATTGCGCCTTGTACGGCTTCATCGAATGAGTATGTTTTCTTTTCAATTTCCTGTTCTACTGACATTTCTTCTGTACCCGTGATCATATTTTATATTGATTTTGAAGGAATTCCACGATTATTTGCCCGTGACTTTTCAGACTTTAAAAGTACGGAAAGGGACGTTAAGCTAAAATCCCGAATGTTAAAAACATCCTTGGAAGTAAAATCTTTTATTTGTTTATAAAGTCATAAGGTTCTTATTTGTAGTGTTTTATAATTAAAAAACCTGTTAATAAAATTAAAAGTTATTAACAGGTTTCTAACATAATGTTAATTTCCAGCTTTAAGGTCGCTGAAAACGAGCGCACAAAGGTCGTGTTTTCAATCGATAGACCAAAACTATTCTTCCTGAAAAAACTTTACCCTCGTGTTTAAGATCGCTTCAGAATCTTGATAATAAATTCTAGAAAATGTGTCCCTGAAGAGCGTTCAATTTAGCACAAGCAGACCGTTGTGCTTGTTTGTTTTTGGGAACACTGTTGAACTCCTATTTGATACTAAAAAAACAACTTAGTATCTGCTTTTACGTGCTCCCATGCCTGAATGATGTGTGGTAGCACCTTTTTTTGAGTTTTGATTAAGCCTAAATGACGTCAACTTACGTATCGACTCTTAAAGCCGTGTTATGTAAGTCTCCCATGCTCTTAGTCTTACAAAGACCTCTCCAAGTTTGTTGCACTTTTTTTGAAGAGAGAGTGGGGGATACTACAGCTCTTATATTCTATAGTTGATGTAGGTAAGGGTTGGTTGGCCTGTAACCATTGAATAATTCAATGAAAGTGTCGCTGTTTTGTGTGGTAGGGGTACAAAGTGCTGCCCATGTACTTATTTTTATTTATATGCAGGAGTTATCTTCTGATTATTAGTAAACTGAACATCTGTGTAGCACTGCTAAAATTAGAATTTCTTATAAATAACTTCATGCTACAGTAGATTTTAAAATATAGATGAATGAGAATATTACTAACTATTTCAATAGTTCTAACCTTGTTAATGCTCGGAGCTTGTCAGTCACCAAGTTATGATGGGGAAGCTTTGAAAACGGTTCAGGTGGGTACTTCCTATGATCAGCTTGTAAAAAAGGTTGGTAAACCAACAAAGATAAAGCGGTTAGATAGGTGGGTGTATGTAAATGAAAATCAAGTATTAATGGGTGATGGTGTTGTTTTCGATTTTAAAGAGGGAATAAATTTACAATCTCGTGGTGGCTGTTTTTATTCTGGAGAGGCCGAACGTTTAGCTAAAGGATGGAAGAAACTAAAGATTGGCTTAAATGCAGATGAGGTTAAAAAGTTGCTAGGAAAACCTCGAAGCACAAATGAGGTCAGGCTCTGCTTTTATAGGGAACATCAACAGCTCCTTCTGGAAAACGGAGTAGTTGTTTCAAAAGATTTAAAAGCTTATGCAACGATGGAGAAGTTCGATCGTATGAGGTTGAATTTTACAACTACAGGAATACATATCATTAACATTGCTTTGGCTTTGATTATGTTTGGAATTGCTTTAGAGCTGCGTGTGGATAATTTTCGAGATGTAATAAAGCGTCCAAGGTCGTTTCTTGTTGGCCTTTTTTCTCAATTTATAATGCTCCCTCTGGTTTCGTTTGTGCTGATCCTTATTATAAAACCAACAACGAGCGTTGCCATGGGGATGATTTTAGTTGCTGCTTGTCCCGGGGGCAACATCTCCAATTTTATGTCTTCTTTATCGAAGGCCAATACCGCGCTGTCTATTAGTCTAACTTCATTTGCTACAATTGTTACAGTTTTTATGACTCCACTGAACTTTTCTTTTTGGGGGAATTTATACGTTGGAGCATCGGCAGATGTTGTTCCTATAAGTATAGACATTAAACAAATGGTGAAAACAGTGATGTTGATTTTGGGATTGCCAGTGATTCTGGGAATTGGATTTTCAGTTTTTTTCCCCCGTACGAGTGAGTACCTAAAGAAGCCAATCAAGATATTTGGAGTCTTATTCTTTTTAGGACTTATTGTTGGGGCATTGGCTGCGAATTTCAATTTCTTCATCGGATATATTCACTTGATTTTTTTGCTGGTTTTGGGGCACAACCTGTTGGCATTACTTACCGGGTTTGGTTTGGCGAGGCTTTTTCGGCTTCCTCGACCTGATATGCGAACGTTGACTATTGAGACAGGAATACAGAATTCAGGGCTTGGACTTGTGCTTATTTTTAACCCAAAATTATTTGATGGCCTTGGTGGAATGGCTTTTATTGCTGCTTGGTGGGGAATATGGCACATTGTTTCGGGTTTGCTGTTATCTGCTTATTGGTATCGGCGCTGACATTTGACTGCTCAAGAATTTCTGAGGAGGAATTGTTGTAAGCAGACAGGAATCAATCTGGAAAATACAGACAGATGTTTAGTAAGAACTAGCTTTTTATGAAAACCTAATCCATTATATTTCAAATGAATTGAAGTCAGCCTGCAATATATTGTTTGAGCTTCATTGCAGCCTCCATGCACTTGTCCATGTTATAATACTCCCATTCAGCAAATCGACCAAGCAGGTGAATTCCAAATGGCTCCACAGCTTTCTTTACTTCTAGGATAAGGTTACGGGTGTTTTCCTTTTGGATAACATAACTGCTTTCCTGAAAATGATAAGATAAAGGATTTAATTCTCCATTTAATTTTTGAAGTTCAGTTTGAGCAGATTTTTCATCTACATAACCAGAAAACTCAACAGTACAATTTCTTCTCTGCCCTGGGGCCTGGTTGCTTTCGCTGAAGTTACCAGTATAAATTACACGGTGAGGGCGGATTTCTTTATTAGGTAGATAAAGCCACGATATATCGGTGTCGTCTGTTTCGCATAAAATGTTTGTTG
Organism: Bacteroidales bacterium; assembly: GCA_965230435.1. Lineage (GTDB taxonomy): Bacteria > Bacteroidota > Bacteroidia > Bacteroidales > JBDKHP01 > JBDKHP01. The sequence goes on along the minus strand of CBDDLB010000004.1, from coordinate 130,777 downwards.
TTCCTGTAGATTTTAATTCAGAGAGTGGCTGGGCAAATGGAGAAATGGCTTTCTTCAAATTTTCTGAAATGAGAAGCTTTGGTAGCTTTCTGATATCCCCTGTGTAGACTATCCGATCGCATTCGAATGTGTCGTTAAGTACCAGTTTGTCTCCCCTTAGCTCGATAGAAACAACAGGCGTGTTTTCTAGAATAGGTAGACTTTGTGCAAGTCGTTCAACGATAAATTGCGATCCCCCTTCTTTAGGATAAAAGAAAGTTGAATGCACCATTTCCTGTTCTTCGGAACGGATAATATTGTTAGTGAGAACTTCGGCAATGTTCATCATGGGCAGTTTGCCTTCGAGCCAGTTCAGTGAAATGGAGAAAGGGGAGCATTGCCATATTTTTTCGTTGTAGGGACCAAAGTAGAGATTATAGAGAGTAGAGCCGAAGTTGTTTTGTAAGAAATCTCCAAAGTTTGAGTAGTTTGTTACCAGCTGGGCGAAAGTGGAGTAGTTGCGTCCTTGTTGGTAGAGTTGGAGCAGTTCAGTAATGATTTGCTTGGCGATTGATGGAGGTAGCTCATAGAGGTAGTTCTCAATAGGATATCCAATAAGTTGTTCCTTTAGCCAGATTTTAGCATTGCGGCGGGCTTTGATAAATTCAGTTTCTTTATTGAAGAAAGACCAGAACCAATCTAAGACTTCTTGATTTTTGGAATTAAAAATATGGCCTCCTACTAAATGATATAAATGTCCCTTATGGCGTGCGCAACGGATCAGCCCACCTTTTTTTTGAGCATCAAAAAGCTGGACGTCGTGATCTGTACTGAACATTTGCCCTACAGAAAGCCCTGATATGCCAGCTCCAATAATCCCAATCTTCATATGATGATTTCTTATGAATGTGGTAGTTAAAGCACATTTTATGTTGGTACAGAAAGAAACTTTTAGATGAAGTAAACGCATCAAAACATATTTGATGCGCTTACTCTACAAGTTCCAGATAGTTTCTATTTCTTCTTTTGTGTAAATTCTTCCGAGAAGAAGTTAGAGCTAAACTGAGGCTTTAAAGTCGCTTTAGTATCGATATGCTTAAGTGCATGGTTTACAGCAATGGCAGCTTCTGCCGATCCAACACAGATCAGTTTAAGCTTCCCATCGAAAGATGCACAATCGCCAGCGGCAAAAATACCAGGAACTTCTTCGCTCATTAAACTTGCAGGGTTTACGATAATAGCGCCTGCTTTGTATTTCAGCGGTATGCCAGAGAACTTAGTCTTGCTGGGTAAATATCCAATTGCAACAATTAGAAGATCGGCAGGAACGGTTTCCTGTTCCTTTGTCTCCATGTGTTCTAAGGTCACAGACTCTAGCTTGTCTTCTCCATTTACAGATACAACACTCCAAGGCTGATATACTTTTATGCCAGATTCAGGAAGTGTTGTAATGCTTTCTTCGTGCGCTTGCCAGTCTTTCTCTCGGTGGACAAGTGTTACAGATTTCGAATTACCATCGAAATCATGAGCCCAGTCCAGAGCCGAGTTGCCGCCGCCTATCACAACTACGTTTTGGCCATAGTAGTTTTCTTTGCCTTTAATTACGTAGCGTACACCGCTGTTTTCTTGATCTTGGAATTTATTACCTAAAGGCTTCAATGCCGGTAGTGGACGCGGATTGAATGCACCCATCCCTGTAGTTACCACAACAGTTTTGCTGAATATGTTTTCGCCTTCATTCACTACAAGTTCAAAAAGTTTATCCTCGCGCCGAATAATGTCTGTAATGGTAGTTTCATAGCGGGTTTCGTTACTGAAATGCGAACCTTGGGCTTCTAGATTATTGATCAGGTCTTTCGCCAATATTTTAGGAAAACCCACCATGTCATAAATATATTTCTCGGGGTAAATGGCAGTTAAAGCGCCACCTGCTTCGTCGCGGCTTTCAACCACAAGGGTTTTCATTCCACGCATTCCGGCATAAAAAGATGCAAATAGCCCTACTGGGCCTGCTCCCACAATGGTAATGTCGTAAGTATTATCCATTTTCAATGAGTTGAGTGTTTTTTACAGCCATGAAAAAGGCTGTAGTCTTCGAAAATTCTTAGGTAAAGATTCCAAATAGGACAGACAGCTCAGAGTTGAGATTCTGAGATGCCGATGGTTTTGTACGTCGTAATTCCCAGAAGCCGTTTGTTGCTGCTGTTGTTTTAGGCCAACGGATAATACGATTTTGTTGGGTCTTAGAATTGGTTTTCCCACGAGGCATAAATATCTGCCTTGCCGTGTTCTATATGTATCAACGCGCCTTGGGCGTTAAGTTCCTGAAGCTCTACAAACTGAGCCTTTTCTATACTTACTTTTTGACCATCGCGCATAAAAATGAATAAGATCGATGTTCCTCCACAAGGAGTTTCGCCTTTGTAAAGATAATGCCCAGCTTCGCCTGTGGGTTTGCATTTAAAAAAGTACTCTTCGTATTCTTCGCACCCGATGAACACAGGGAGTTTCTCAATTCGTTCCATAGGTATTTCGATTAAAGGTAATATTGAGTAGAATGCGTAGATAATGTTTCTACTATAGCCTGTCTCTGACAAATGTAATAAAAGTCAAGGATTCAGCATGTAGCAGTTTTGAATTCCTTTATCTTTGAGCTGCTATAGTTCTGTTAAAAGAAACTAAATTCGTAGGTTTGTCACAAACAGAGCTACTTTGCTGTCGTTATGTTATGTGTTGTTTTTATGAAATATAAAAACGATTTCGTTTCTTTACAGGCTTGTTTTTGAATTTATTTGTTTAGCAAGTGAAGGTGGAAAATTAGATTCAAAGATTTATTTTAAGTAGTCAGCCATTAAATTAAATAGAATTTTCTGCTGCGAAGTTACTGGTTGGATGAACAAAGTGAATCAATATAAATAGGTCTGTGACCTTATTAATAAAAAAAAGACTTATGGCAATATTGAAATTTATTCTAACACTTTTTCTTATTTATTTAGTAGTGAGGTTACTATATCAGTTGGTTGTACCAGCACCTGTGCGTCAAATGATCAGTACTATCCGTGCTACAATGAAGCAGATGAACAATCCCTCAGCTTCAACATATGGACAAGGGCAAGATGAAAGTGCTCAACCGGAAGGATCTGTGACGATTACTAATGAAAGTAAACGATCGGCACAAAAAGGTTCAAAGTTGAGTGATAGTGGAGAGTATGTTGACTATGAAGAAATCGACTGATACGTTCTCTTGTATCAGTCGATTTAATTAGAGTTCTTGTAAGGCTGGGATTATTGTAAATCTTTCCAACCATGGATTTCTATGTAAACTTTGTCATTATATGCAAAGTTGTATGTCCGTTTTTGATCCTTTCCGAATTCGTCAACTTCAACAGTTTTCTTAGATCCGCGTGAGAACCAAAACCTAAGAGGGTTCCCGTTCCGTTTACGCGGAAGAGTAATGAAGTATTCTCCTTTACGGTTTCTTTTCAGTTTATACTCTGGATCTTTGTAGTTTCTACCATTAAAATTACCAACGATATAGATGTCGGAATGAGCTGGAGTTGCAGGTGGAACTTTTAGCAGTACTATGGTAACTTCGCTGTATTGCCATTCGGCAAGATCGAGCCAGTTATCGACCTGAATTTTCACCGTGTCGGCACTCCCAAAGCGGAAAAGGCGCCCGACGATATGATTTCCATGTTGATCTACTTCGATAGACGATTTTTGTCCTCGGTTCAGCTTAAAATGTAGATCGGAGTTGCTCCGTCTAAAATGAAAAATATATCCCCCGTCTTCTAATTTCTCGAACTGATAACGGGGATCGCCAGTTTTCCAACGATTAAAATTCCCTGCCAAGTAGATTTTATCGTTTTCTGGTGTGTTATCAGGAACGTTATTAACAACCAAAGTAACACGGTCTTTTGAGCTGGCCATTCTGTCGAACCAGTTTTCTATTTGAATAAAAAGCGTATCGGGCTCGTCTATTGCCCATTTTCGGTTTTTGAACTTTACACCCTCTTTGTCCACTTCCTGTGTTGACCAATCGCCGCGTGTAATCTTAAATTTAAGATCATATTCTTTTTTAGGAAATTGCAGCATTAACTGTCCCTTTTTGTTTTCAATGAAGCGGTACTTCTTGTCGCGGGGATACCATCCGTTGAAATTTCCGGCAAGGTACAGTTCTGCATCCTTAGGCGTTGTGCTAGGAATTTTGGTTAAGATAACGGTTCGCAGCTGTTCGTCGGTTCCGTAAAGGTCTTCCCAAGTGGCAATGTCGATGAATATAGTATCGCGTTCTCCAAAGCGAAAAACCCGATTGGGCAGACTACTTCCAAAACGGTCGCCTTCTAGGCTGAACATCGATCCCCGTGAAAACTTAAATTCATGGAAATCCCTAGGTACAATTTTGTGTAAGGTGATGCCATATGTGCCGTCTCCTTGTTCACGTAGTGTATAATCACCTTCTGTTGCATCCCAGTTGTTGAATGTGCCAACAAGTGTAATAGAATCGCCAAATGGAGTGTTTTGCGGAAGTGATTTGACGATGAAAGTAATGCTCTGACAATTCAGAGGATCAAGGTCTTTCCAGCTTGCTACACGGACAGCAATAGTGTCGTCGCGGTCGTACTGTATCTCACGTTCTGGAATAACTGAACCACATTCGTCTGCTTCAACGGTATTCGCATCGCCACGGTTAAAGCGAAATTTCAACAAACCGGAGCCTTTGGGCAGGTCGATGAAATATCCTCCGGCACTATCCCTTTCGAGTAGGAAGTTTCGGTCGCCGGCATACCAGTTGTTGAAGTTACCGGCAACATAAATATTAGCATTAGCAGGCGTATTTTCAGGTAAAGATTCAATCTTCACTGTCACTTGATGACAGGCCAAAAAAGAAACCACGCATAGAAGGGTAAAAAGAAATGACTTTACCCATCGTATAGATGTTTCATATAAAGAAGGTGGCACGCGCTGCATCATTGCTCTTCATTTATCCATCCACTCAATAAAGGCGTTTACTTTTGCACGCGGCACCAGTACTTCGTCTTTAAAGGGTGGTATAAGTTCCAATTTTAGTCGGCTGTTGAAATATTTATGTACTTTCTTTATTGAATCGATCTTTACGATATGGCTCCGTGTAGCACGGAAGAAGAGGTCTGGATTGAGCACTTTTGTTAGTTGCTCCAACGAATAATCGATGATGAAGTGCTTATTGTCTGTTGAAACCAGATAAACCAGATTGTCCTCAGCATAAAAATATGAGGTATCTTCTATTGAGATATGACGGATCTGATCGCCAATTTTAGCAACAAACCGAAGTTTATAGTCCGGTTCTTTGCGGTTTAGAAGTTTATCGCGCAATTCGTTGTTCGTAGAGATTGCAGAATTAACATACTGTCCTTTTATGGTTTCAAATTTTGCAATTGCATTTTTTAAGGCAACAAATTTGATCGGTTTTAAAAGGTAGTCGATACTATTGAGTTTAAATGCTTTAATAGCATACTCATCGTAAGCGGTTGTAAATATAATTGGGACAAGAATATCAACGTGTTCAAATATTTCGAATGAAAGGCCGTCACTCAATTGAATATCCATGAACACAAGATCGGGCTGAGGGTTTTCCTCAAACCAAATAACGCTATCTTCAATAGAGTCGAGACAAGCAACAATCTCATACTCGTTTTCCTTCATCGCCTTGGCCAACAGGCGCTGCAACTCATCTTGTGCAAAGGGTTCGTCCTCAATTATTAGTATCTTCATATCGCTCTATTAACGGAACTTTTACTGTGAAATGATTCTCAGATTCGTGTACATCGATATCTTGATTTACAATAAATCTGTATCTACTTCGGATATTTTCTAGACCAATGCCCGACGAAAAACGGGTTGTCCGCTTGCGCTGTAGGCGGTTTCTAACGACCAGATAATCGTTCTCGTCGGTGTATAAGACAATCTTCAATGGTTTTTTGCTCGATGCAACATTGTGCTTCACTGCGTTCTCTATCAGAATCTGCAAAGTCATGGGAGCAATCCAGCGTTTTTTATACTTAGGGTCTATTTTAATTTCGAACATCAATTTCTCGTGCAGGCGCAACTCTAGGAGGTAGATGAAAGCACTCACGAATTCCATTTCTTCATCAAGCGAAAGCATTACTGTATTACGTGTTTCCAGCACATAGCGGTAGACGTAGGATAGCTTCCTGATGAAGACACTGGCTTTGTCGGGGTCATGAAAAATTAAGGACGACAGGGTGTTCAGGCTATTGAAAAGGAAGTGCGGGTTTACTTGCATCCGCAGCATTTCGAATTGGTATTCGGCTTTTTCTTTTTTGAAACGTTCTAGGTCGGCTAAGGATTCCCGCCAGCGTTCGAGTAGGTATATTCCAACTTCAACAGAAAGGTACAGTAGCATGATAAATGATACCACCGAGGCAACGATTACCTCATCCAAAAGTCTGTTGAACTGATCGGAAATGATAATGTTGAACAGGAGATAACGGAACAGAAAGAGCAGACCCATTACAAATGTCAGATCGACAAAGGCTTGTGTCCAAAAACGGAGGTATATATTTTTACGCCAGACGAATTTTTTGCGCAGGTATAAGTTCAGCAAACGGAGACCGTATACGGCTACATAAGAAAACCCTATTGCAAAAAGGTATGATGTATAGGTGGAGAGAACAGGATAGTTGATGTAGACCAAATTGAATATTACATTGATAACCAACTGAACAAAGAAGCCCAGAAAGGCAACCAGTAATAATTGCAACCACAGACTTGGTATAAATTTCGAAAACATCTTTTTACCTCTAAGCTTGACTATAAAATGCAAATATTCCAACGTTTTGATGTTCCAAACGAGCTGAAATGCTTCAATATGCTCTTAATTTGCAATATCTCGCAGCCTATTTTAAACAAAATCAACGGCGCAAGATAGAAACAAAATCAAAACTATCGTGGTTTTGCTATTTTTTTATGATACTGGCCAGACTCCCTTTGTAATTATATGGTTATGTCTTGAGCCTATCTTAGTCTGAATAACTTTTTCTTATTAAAAAGTTTAGATACTCTAAAAGTCAAAGCTAATTTTGGTGACTTTCTTATGAAAGCATTGCTGTCTTAAATGAAATCGGAAAAACTAGAATGGATGTTTCAGAATCCATTTTAAATATTTGGTACAGAATCTTCTTCTCAACAGCAGCTCTTGTCACCTCCTCTTCTGCATGAAACCTCTATGGAGTGATTTTGATAAAACCACTTCTATATTAAAAGCTTCTTTTTCGATATTATTTGATTCAGGAAACTTCCTGATTATTAACCTGTTCAATTTTATAATGCTTCCTTTTGGATACTAAAAAAGCTTACCTCAGTCACGCCTGAGAGAGGTAAGCTTTAACCCTAAACAATCAGTATTCACTATCTACTAACCTGATTTCTGAAACACTATTTTTATAAATCTCTTTTCTTTCGTTCGATTTACTGATGCAAATATAACGTGGAAGTAAATACTGGATAAGTATGTTTATGTGAACTGTTGTTTTTGAAAGGTGAATTATCACATCTGTGAGGTGAATTGACAAAGTTGGGGTGTGAAATGTATAATTCATATCATCTATCATATCATGAGATGAAGGGACTGTCGTAACTGATTTATTTTTAGATATTAAAGCATGGAGAATCTAAAGCCTTGATTCATTATTTTGTCTTTTACCGTCACTTTAATTTGTTGTTGAAGTAAATAATTGTTCATTTTGCGCGCTTTTAAAGCTTGTAGGTACTGGAGAATAATGAAGGTATTGGTTGGTAGGAAAGTCTTTGTGCGAAGGTTTCATTGTTTGCCTACATTACAAAACACGACAAGGAAGGATACAGAGATATTCTGAAAGGTTATTTAGTTCTGAGAATTTTAGAAAGACATATAAAGCAGCAGATATCTCAAGTCAATTATCGTACAAACAAAGTTCTAAAAAGGATGATTTAAGAGGGATTGTAGGTTGTTATTTTACAGAAAAAATTGCATCGATTGGCATTGTTGGCAGACTTGGGATATAGTTTTTTTCGGGGGGGGGATATGTGGGAGTGTTGGTGTCGGATATAAGTTCTTCTGGGTAATTGCCCTTTATTTCTGCATATTGGTTACGATAGAATGAATATCACCAGAGGTGGAAGAAGTCTGTATACAAAAACAGACTTGCAATGGAAACTTGGGACATGAATTTAGGTGTTTCTTTATTGGCTTAGTTTTGTGATAATATTTAGTTTATCAAGTTTAATCGCACATTTTATGAAAGTTAAAATTCTTAGCGCAGTATTGATATTGCTGTGTTCTTCTGTATTTGCCAAAAATCAGGAAACGGGGCAAAAAGGTTTCTTCATTCAACCATACGTTAATGTTTCGAAAGCATTAAAAATAGAACATTCATATTTCATCCCCAATGTTGGAAATAGAACAGACGAATTAGATGCTTCCTCATCTGGTATATTGGGAGCAAATGTAATTGTAGGTTATTTTGTAGTACCTAGGTTAAGTCTTGGCTTAGGTTTAGGCCTTCAAAATTATATATCTCCAGATTTCAAAATAGTTCCTATTCATTTTGATTTAAAATGGTATAACAAAGACGCTCTTTCGAGTATGTTTTTTAGTTGTCAGTATTCTTCATTTGTCCATATCGAGGATGTATATGAGAAAGGTCAGTCATTGGGGCTTGGTTTTGGATATAAATATACAGTATTTAAAGCTGTATCAGTTTTTTCAGAAGCTACCATTAACATTCCTCGTATTGATTCAGGTTATAATGGAGATAAGGATTTATATGATTATACTACATTTTACTCTACCCGACTGTTTTTAAATTATTGCATATTCTCGTGACGGCTAGTTCAATAGCCATTTTAACAGGTTCAGTTATTTTACGTTTGAAGAACTCCCTCATTAAGTTCAACCCTCTTCTGAACACGCTATACTGAGGATAACCGTGCTTTTTTCTTTTGACAGGGTTCTTTTTCCCGTCCTGAATACCTGTTGCCCAGCACAAAGTATAGGCTATCGACACTACGGCAAAAAGCTTTCGGTATTTTTTCAGGTCCTGCAGGCAGGAGTCTTCCATATTAAAACCTCTTGCCTTCAAGGCCTGAAAGAATACTTCTATCGGCCATCGGCGTTTATAGGACCCCGTCAGTTCACCGCAAGGTACTGTCCCGATCAAAAACAACAGTTCGCCGTCCTTACCATAAGTCAGGGACAGGTTAACAATTACGTTATCAACAATCACATTTTCGGCATAAAAAGTTTTCCTGTCCCCCAGTAGTTCCTCTGCACTGGCAACCGTTCCCTCTGCCAGTGTTATCTTATGGTTTTTCGGCACTCTTACACAGAAGTTTATCCCTTTCTTTCTTAACCATGAAAGCCATTTGTTGCCAACGAATTCACGGTCCATCACCAGCATGCTGATCCTATCGGGCCCGACAATCCCAATGATGGATTTCAACAGCCCTATTCGGTCGTCAGCATTACTGTTCCCGCTATTATTGTCAAGCATTTCAAAATAAATGGGCACTGCCATTTTTCCGATACTCACAACCGCGCACAGGATATTTACCCGTGTCCTGCCGAAGTCCCATTCCGTCCTGTCTATACTGATCAGTAGGCGGTCATGGTGCACAAAGCCCATCAGAAAGACACCTAACATTAGATAATCAAAATTGACCTTCTCAAAAAAATCCTGTATCCGCCTTTCTATCGATTCTACCTTGGCACCGCTTTCTATTTTGTCCGCTATCTGTGAAAAAACTACAGAGCGGCTCTTGATAATCCCTGCTGTCAGTTCACATATAAACTCCTGCCTCTTTTTGTGCTTTACTATCCCTAGGTTACGAATTAATTCATATATATTTGTTTGTGGACATTGCTCCATGCTGAAAAGTTGTTTTTTTGGTGTAGGAACCACAAAATTCAACTTTTCTTTTTACCTCTCGAAATCAGAATTCATAAACAGTCGGGTAGAGTAACTACATTTTCAATTAATCTTGGTTTTTTATTCTAATTCTATACGTTTTTTAAGTGAGAATTAAATTATGAAACTTTAATTTAGTTTATTGTTTTGTATTTCAGCTTCTTGTGAAATTAAGAAACTGAGGTTGCTCTGTTTGTTGCAAACAGTGAAATACTTCAAGTAAGTTTGCAGAATGTACATTGCCTTTTAGTAGTAACGAAGAACTTACAAGCTATTACGAAAGCCTTAGGAAATCGGAGACAGAAGAGAAACAATGTCAATATTTATGGCGCAGCTTGTCGTTATGGTTATCTGTGGGAAGGTAGTCGTTTAGTACATGAATAGTGAGTGGAAAGAAATCAAAATAGAGGAGGGTAGTTCAGAGAGCTATCCTCTTTTTTATTTAAGCCAAACAATCATCAGTGTTGAACGTTTCATTTTCTGTATTTAAAATTATATTTGTAGCCCGTTTAGAGTTTAAGGAATAGAGGTTTAGTTCTGCGATGCCGTAATAATAGACTGTGAGGTGTAATTGTGTAGAAGCTCTGTAAACGAACTGGCTCTAAATTTTCATGAAAAGAAAATACATCAGTCTTAAAACACAATATAACAGAAACTTATGCAGATTTGTGAATTTCATAAGGCCGCGGAGCAGGTTATTACTGTCAACGGCTGGGTGATGAACAAACGTACCAGCAAAGGGCTGGTTTTTATCGTATTGAGAGATGGAAGTGGTTTTGCACAGTGCGTGGTAGACGAAAATACTGTTAGTGCAGAAGCTTTCGAAGCAGCTAAATCGGCAACGCAGGAAACGTCTATAAGCCTTACAGGAAAGGTTGTTAAGGACGAAAAACAAGTTGGTGGTTTTGAGCTTCAGGTGACTGATGTCAATATAATTACGCTTTCAGAAGAATACCCAATCACGCCAAAAGAGCACGGCATCGAGTTTTTGGCCGATCAGCGTCATTTGTGGCTGCGTTCACGCCGTCAGTGGGCTATTATGCGTGTACGTAACCAGATTATTTTCGCTATTCATAACTTCTTTCAGCGCGAAGGTTTTGTGCAGATGGATGCTCCTGTCTTTACAGGTAATGCGGTTGAAGGAACAACTACTCTTTTCAGCACAGAGTTTTACGATAAGCCAGCATACCTAACACAGTCGGGGCAGTTGTATGGCGAAGCAATGGCAATGGCAATGGGCAAGATTTATACATTTGGGCCTACTTTCCGTGCCGAGAAATCGAAAACACGCCGTCACTTATCGGAGTTCTGGATGATTGAGCCTGAAATGGCATTTTTCGATAACGATGACAACATGGACTTGATCGAGAAGTTCCTTCAGAGCGTTGTTAACGATGTATTGGCAAATGCTAAAGCCGAACTTGAAATCTTGGAGCGCGATACAGATGCGTTGCAAAAGGTTGTTGACAATGCTTTTGTACGTGTAACTTATGATGATGCTATTGCTATTCTGAAAGGAGAGAAAGAAGTAGATGGCAAAACTACTATTCAGGTTCTTGAGAACGATCTTGCAGAAGTAAATACTAAAATAGAAGCTACTAAGAAAGATATTGCAGATCGCGAAGCTGAACTTGCTGATGGTAATATGAAAAAAGGCAAACGCAATTTCTTACAGAACAAGGTAGATACTCTGAAGAACGACTTGAAAGAATTGGAAGTTCAGGCAGGCAATATCCCACAGTGGTTAGAGTCGGCTAAGTCGTTTGAATATGGCAACGATCTTGGTGGTTCTGATGAGACTGTTCTAACGCGCATGTATGATTCTCCTGTGATGGTTTATAACTGGCCACACGAAGTGAAAGCTTTTTACATGAAGCGTGATGAAACGGGTCGATATGCGAAAGGTGTGGATGTATTGGCACCAGAAGGGTATGGAGAAATCGTTGGCGGTGGTGAGCGCGAAACAAACAAAGATTTACTGATTGAGAAAATCAATGAGCATCAATTACCGATGTCTGCATTTGAGTGGTATCTTGATCTTCGCCGTTTTGGATCGGTACCACATGCCGGATTCGGACTTGGTTTGGAGCGTATGGTTTCTTGGGTGTGTAAATTGAAGCATATTCGCGAAACAATTCCTTTTCCACGTATGTATGGCCGTTTGGAACCTTAATATTAGTCACTTAGGTTGGAAATAGATTTAACTTATTTTTTCTGGCTACTTATCGGATATTGATGGAGTGGAATAGTTTTCCTATTTTCATTTTAGATAAAGCAAGGGGGAGCAACTAATAAGTTGTTCCCTTTTTTTATGCGATTTAGATTTTCATTCTTGCCAAATTAAAAAATATCATATCTTAATGTCCTTTTTTGAAAAATCCCGAAGAGACCATCTCCTTATGGTTGAGGGATAATGTAAACATGTTAAAAAACAGTTGATTATGTATATAGGAATAAAACACTTGCATTCATATTGGGCATACCTTGTTTTACTATTGATTTTGGTAGCAGTTGTATCGGCATTAATTGGATGGTTTGGTAAAAAAGAGTTTTCTGCTGCAAATAGAAAAATAGCACTTTTTGCTTTAATCGCAACACATATTCAGGTGTTAGGTGGGCTTGTTCTGTATTTCGTGTCTCCGATTACACAGGCCGCTATGTCGAATATTGGAGGTACAATGAAAGATTCAGTAACACGTCTATATTTTTTAGAGCATCCACTGATGATGTTGCTTGGTGTAGTGCTGGTTACTGTTGGTTTTAGTCGTATGAAAAGGGCTAGGGCAGGAGTTGCGCAACATAAACAGATTGCGATCTTTTATTTGCTTGGAATAGTTTTAATTCTGAGTAGGATACCGTATTTTGCTTGGTTGTAATTGAGCACGGTGCGATATCTTTGCCTTGACAAACTTTCCAAAAGTTTTCTTAATAGTTACGAACTTTTGGAAAGTTGCATTGCAACAAAAAAGGCCGCCCAGGCAGGCGATCCCAATTTTTTGAAAGCTTTAAGTTTCTGTGTCTATCTACGCAGAAGGTTTAGATGCAGTTGCAGTTTTCTCCTTTTTTTCTCCCTTAACTGTAGGAAAATTGTTGATTTCCTTTTTTGAGAATATTTTCCAGCCTTCGCCTCCTTCTTTCATTGTTTTGTACATGAAACTATTGGCTCCGAACACTAGTGAGTAAGCGTCGTAACCTAGCAAACGAAGATATGCCGTTACGAATGCAGAATGTTGCCCTGTGAAACAATAAGTCAGAATTGGTTTGTCTGTTGGGAGAGTACTGAGGTCGGCAGCTCGGCTCAAAGATTTTTTAGGTGTATATTGAACTGAATTAGGTAAGTGGCCTACCTTGTACTTCTGCTCTGGCCAATAGTTGATGATATAGTACTGTTCTGGTTTTTCCATAACAGCATCTATTTTTCTGATAATTTGTTTGAAAGGAGTCTTAAGTATTTCAGAGGCCTGAGCTTCCAATATTTCTAAACCATCAGTTTTTCCTGTAGAAATTGTAGGTAGATTGCCTTTGGGTGCTTTGGCGTGCGATATTGTATCGATTTTGTCTTTGAATTTTGTATTGATGTTCTTGAGCCATTTTTCCTGAGCATATTTTGGAGACCAAGCGCACATGCCCCACTTCATAGCATAAACATTTGCATAGCCCATTAGGCGCAGGATGGATGTAACGTAGCTTGCACTTTGCCCAGAATAGCACACAAGAGCAATTTTTTTATAGTTGCCTGGCTGACTCTTTGTCGTGAGATAGTTCAAGATGTTGTCTTCAGATACATGAACTGCACCTTCTATATGACCATCGAGATAATCAGCTTCTTTGCGGATATCCAAAACAAGATATTTAGGGTTGCCAATGTTTTCTTTTACCTCACTGGCTTTAATCATTGCAGGAACAGCAGGACTGTTGATAAAGTCTCCTGTTTTCTCAATGTAAGTCAGTAAAAGGTCGGTTTCTGACGTTTGTGTTTGAACTTCTTCTTTTTGATCCTTTTTCTGGGTTTCGTTGTCTTTTTGTGAGCCACCGCATGCAGTTAGAATTAGTGCGATAGTTAGAGCCAGCAGCCAATTAAGTTTAGAGGTATTCATTATGGTAGTTTTTATGGTTTACCGCAAGATAAGGAAAATGTTGATTGAGAATCATACAGAAAAGAACTCAACAAAATATCAAAAACAAGATAATGTCGATTGTGATGAATAACACATTGTATTTGAGTCACATCAAAAAAGTTACTATCCATTCGTTCCACTGAGGAGGGGCAAATCTTCACGTATGGAAAGTACGCTCTAGTTTAGTAGCCTCGCGCGCCTTTGGCTAATTATTTTTGGCGTGCCTAACATCCTCCCTCAACGCTTTTCTTCTTTTTCTTTTTGATTTTAGGAGGGGCTTGGCTCGGTGTAGTTTTAGGAATAGTTGTTCCTTTTGTTTTTGATACGATTTCTGCAAAATCATATTTGGCAACCTCATCATTTGGTTTCACACCCTGAACATTGTTTCGGTCAATAATGTTTTTCTTAACAGTTTGATATCCACCGATCATTATTTTATTGTTCCTATACCCCATTTGGTATAGTAGCATCCACGGGGTACAAGCTCCTGAGTGTTCGTGATAGTAGAGAATGTTGGTTGTGCCGTCTACTGGGTTTAGAATTTCTTTGTATTCTTCGTCCAGGATCCGGTGGATGGGAATATTTATGGCTTTGGTGATATGACCTTTTAAATAATCATGCGGAGTACGCAGATCGATGAAGCGATAGTCTGGGTTCTCGGTTTTTATAATACTGGCAGCCTTTTTAAAACTTATTGTGTTTTCCTGCGGTAGCAACAACTGATCTTTCATTTCAAGTACAGAAATTTCGAATTTGTGCTTAGGTGTTTCGCGAACGATAAAACCCATGAAAATCAAGAATACAAATACGATGATCAAGGTGGGGAGTACCCATGAAATATTATCGTGTTCTTTTGACTGATTATTTTCTGGCATTGTTTTTTATTTTAAATGAATGCACTGAGTGTCCCTTGTAAATGATGTTTTTCTAGCACCCTCCTTCAACAGCTTTCTTTTTGCGTTTTTTTATAGTTGGGATAGGGGCAAACGTTTTTTGTTGTTTTCCAGACAATGAACCTCCGCCAAAAAACATACTTGCCCCTTTGCGCAACTGATAAAGTTCATGTTCTGAAGTAGAAGCACCGTGCGGGGGAAGGGGGGGACGCATGATGGTTTCTACCCAATGGTTCAGCCCACCTTGCATTACGTTCAGGTTCGAAAAGTTCATTCTTCGTAGTAGCATCCAAGCTTGGTTTGCGTAGATTGTTCCGTTGGAGTAAAGGACAATTTCATTGATATCCTGATCGAATAGTTCTATTTGATTTTTGTCCAAAATGTTTTTCAGCGGAACATTGATGGCTCCGGGCAGATGATAACTATTGTATTCTTCTGGTTTGCGTACATCGACCACCATCAGTAATGGATCTTCTTGAATGATCATCTGAGCAACCCTGTCAGTCGACCAGAAGCGGGTGTCGTAATTGATATCGGCCAGAAGTTGTTCCGGGGTGCGTTCTATATTCTTACCACTGTCGGGAACGAAAGCCATTGCAAGGGCAAGGGCAGCGCCAAGTACGGTCATGAAATAGTATTCTTTTCTTACCATGTTTGTCTTCTTTTTAATATTTCACACCAGTAGACACACGCTTTTGAATGAAGTGAGTGCCCCAAAAAACAGCAAGAGCCATAAGAATCAGCGACATCATGAAAAGACCGCGCGATATACCTAAGGATTCGTGTATCAGAACTTTTCCTACTTTACTGGACATGTGAAAATCCTGCCATAGCATTTCGTAGGTTTCCCCGAAGAAGAAGATACCGATTGCAATGCCGAGAATAAAAACAATGGCATCGATCTTACCGATTGCGATAGCGGCAAATGCAGTTCCTGGACAAAAACCTCCCATGATGAAACCAAGCCCAACGAGAGCTCCTCCAATAATTGCCGGCCACAAGTAGAGAGTGTTGACGTAGATTATTGAAAGATCGATCCAGCCAAATAGATTCAAAAAGAATAATCCTGTAGAACCTGTAAGAACTGCGGTGAAGAATACTTTCAGTACAACGAAATCGTAACCATAGAAAACGCCAACAAGCTTTCGGGAAGATGAAAAGCCTGCCTGTTCCAATGCAAAACCGAACAGTCCGCCAATTAGAAGGGCTATAACATAGTCCCATTCCGATCCGATTACTCCTAGTGGTACTAAAGGTCCCATATTTTTGTATTTAAAGTTTCGTTTGAAGTTTTCTTATGGTTAAGATTTACATCAACCAGTTTTTTCTAAAAAAATAGGCTAGCGCTCCCGCTGTTCCGAAAATAGCAAACATGGAAATAAAACCTGCCAAAGAAAGATTGGTCATTCCTGTAAGTGCGGCTCCACTGGCACACCCTCGTCCTATCTGGCTGCCGATACCTGTTGCTATTCCACCACCAAGAGCAAACCACAAACGGCGCTTGGCCGTAATTTTGGGCATGTGTTCTATTTTCCATTTTAAGCGTCCAGATATAGTTCCGGAGATGAAACCGCCGATCAGTATGCCAAGTACCTCGTATACAAGCCAACTTTTCATAGGACTTGCTTCTTCCTTGGTATATTTACTGTAGAATGCTGATTTTTCGGTGTGTTCAGGAGCAATTTGCTGAACAGCCGTAACTACGGTAGATTTGGGTGCTCCGCTGGCACCAAGTCCCCTGCCTGAAAAATAAAATGCGGCAATAAGCATCAGTCCAATTAGAAATCCAGCAAGGAAAGGATTCATGTATTTTTTTGTTTTCATAAACAAGCCATTTAAGTTCGTAAGGTCTCGGACCTATTTGTTTTAGACTTACTTCTACAAGCAACCAGCTACTTAGCATCAGAATAAATCTGGATTACTGACTTGTTAATACAGATAGCGGGTAACCTGCCCTGCATCTACCATCACAAACCGGAAAACTACACCGCCCATAATGATTAAACTCGCGGGTATATAAACAGGGACATGATAGCCCCTTAGTTCAAGGAGTTCAAGAATTAACGGAACAATAAGACCTAACCCAATAATAAACACCCAGAACACGATAGTAAACTCACCACCTAGAAATAATGCTGCTGCCTCTTGGCTAGTTTGAGAACCTGCCAGAAAACCCATGATCATGTGTGTTATCAGAAACAGTTCTATAATGATCAGGAACAGATCAACTTGGTTGAACCATCTGCGTTCGATTGGGTTTGTGGACGTCCACATAATTGTAGCCGCTGCCGTAGATAATCCAGAGATCATGAACAGAGGTCCCAATATAGAAGTGTTCCACAGTGGACGGGCATTGAATGCTGATAACAAGATGCCT
Organism: Bacteroidales bacterium; assembly: GCA_965230435.1. Classification (GTDB taxonomy): domain Bacteria; phylum Bacteroidota; class Bacteroidia; order Bacteroidales; family JBDKHP01; genus JBDKHP01. The sequence goes on along the minus strand of CBDDLB010000004.1, from coordinate 113,463 downwards.
GTATAAATCCCTAAGACAACAGAAAAGAATAATATCGGATATGCCAGATTCTTACGGTTTTTGACAACCCATTTTTCAAACGTATTTAGGATTGAAAACTTCCAGTCCCAATTGGGAAATAGTTCTTTTAGATAGCTGGCACTCCAGATAACAGAAAGTGGAGTGATAACCATTAGTGTCCAAGCTCCCCAAGACATTGGCGATTGGAAACGGATGGTTGTATACAGCTTCCAGAAATATATCTTATTATGTAGATCAAGAAATAGTGCCCCAAGGCCTATAGCAAGAGCTACCGGAGCAAAAAACGATGCCAACTTAACCGCTGTAGGGTATTCTTTTTCTTTCCCAAGGATTGTATACAGCGAAGCAAAAAACAACAAGCCAGCAGCAAATCCACCAAGAAATAAATAAATAGCAATCTCAGTCCCCCATAGTTGCAGATGTGGATCTACCTTGGGGATCATTCTACCGCTTATAATTAATTCTTCTTTCATGTTCTTTAAATTAAATAGTACACATGAGGCTTTGTTCCTGCTTCTGGAGCCAGTACTTTGTATTTTCGGACCGATAACACTTTACTGACATCGCTGTTGGGATCGTCCAGATCACCAAAAAACATACAGTTGGTGGGGCAAACCGCAACACAGGCAGGTTGCTGCCCATTGTTTATTCGGTGTAGGCAGAAAGTACACTTGTCTACGTAACCATCTGGATGTGGATAGCGGGCATCGTAAGGACAAGACTGGACACAGGCTCCACAACCAATGCATTTGTTGTGGATGACCAATACAGTTCCTCCTTGGCCATAATGGCTTGCTCCTGTGGGGCAACAGCGGACGCATGGGGAATTGTCGCAGTGGTTGCATCTCTCGGAGCGGAGTTCGATCTCCAGTTTAGGGTATTTCCCTGCCATTACCTCTACTATCCAATCGCGAGCATACCCTATCGGAACGTTGTTTTCTGTTTGGCAGGCTACAACGCAATCACTACAGCCAACACATTTCTTTGTATCTATGGCCATTGCATACCTCATGATTTTGCCTCCTCTTTTGGTTCTTCTTGTAGAATTCTCACAAAATTGCCGCGCATTCCTGTTCCTCCCATTATTGGGTCTATGGCCTGTTGCGTTATCAGGTCGGAGTCGCTGGCCCCTTTGCCATGTGCACGGCTAAGTTTTTTGTTGGTGTGGCCAAAACCGTGTACCATGTAAACGCTGTCCCAACGCGTGCGCTCAGTAATGCGGACTTTGATCGGATATTTCGAAGCTACCCCATCTTGATTTTTAAGCCATACTTCTTGTCCGTTTTTCAACTCTTCAGCTTTTGCTGCTCGTGGATTTATCCAGAGTGTGTTTTCGTCCATAAGGTCGTTGAGGTGAGGACTATTGACTGTTCTGGAAAATGTGTGCATAGGAGCCCGTCCATAGTTCAGACGGTAAAAGCCAGCTGTTGGCTCTGGATGAGGGGTGTAATTTGGCATTGGATCAAAACCGTTTTCCTGTAGGGTTGTTGAGAACAGTTCTATTTTGCCTGTGTTGGTGTTGAATTCTATATCTTCATTAGGTTGAAAATAAAGATCGTCAAATTCTCGCTCCCATGTTTTCACGCCTTTTTTTTGCATTTCATCAAGTGACGAACCGATTTTATTGAGGCGCCATTCCAGTACTTCATCGAAGTTTTCCCATTTGAAATAATCCTGAAATCCTAAACGGAGCCCTAGTTCCCGAGCGATCCACCAGTCAGGTTTTGTCTCCCATCGTGGTTTTGCAGCAGGCATTCTAAGCGCAATTTGTGGCTTTCTGTGCTTTGAAATCCGCAGATCATCGTATCGTTCCAGATAAGTACACTCTGGCAAAACAACATCAGCATAGCCTGTAATTTCCATTGGCATGGTATCGATTACCACAACAAATTCCAGCGCGTCGAGAGCTTCCAATGTCCGTTTTTGGTCGGGAAGTGTTTGAGTGAGGTTTGTTTCGTTGACGATCCAAGCCTTGTAAAGATGTTCAGGCTGAAGGTTTGGTATGCTAGCGTCACGTATTGCATTTGCAACAGGTTCGCCTGCAAGTGGATATTTACCAGGGAAGCAATCTTTCCATGTCCAGTTGGGTTTGGGGAATCTTGGGTGTTGTAACTTGGGTACTTTGATCCGATCGGCCAGATATATTCCACCTTTTTGTCCATAAGCCCCCAATAAGGCATTTATTATGGCCACAGCGCGCAGCCGTTGTGTGTCGTCGCCATACCAAGTTACATGTCGTCCGGGGTGGATTACAGCTTTGGGAGCAGCTTTGCCCATGGCACGTGCCGTTTCCCGGATTTTTTCAGGCTCAAGTTTTGTAATTCCATAAGCCCACTCTGGTGTTTTATCTTTTACGTGTTGTTTTAGTTGTTCAAAGCCAAAAGTGTATTTTTCGACATAAGCCTTGTTGTAGAGTTCTTCTTCTATCAGAACATGTATCCAGGCCAGAAGTAGGGCAATGTCGGTGGCAGGTTTAATTGGTAACCAGAACTCCGATTTACTGGCTATGGTTGAGAAGCGTGGATCTACTGTTATGATTGTTCCTCCACGATCCATTAAACGGGAGACTTCTTGAACAGGACCTTTATGCATGTTTTCCCCTATGTGGGAGCCGATGAGTACAAGACAATCTGTGTTTTCTATATCAATAGGTTCTGGCGACCCAACGCCAACGCCAAATGTAGCGAGCCAAGCAGCTTCGCGTGGCCCTCGGCACTGCGCATATGATGGTTTTGTTATGGTTTTCGAACCAAGGGCATTTATTAATGTTTTCAGTTCAGTTCCAGAGCCATGTGTGAACATAGCGATTGATTCCCCTCCGTATTTACTTCTGATTTTTTTCAGGCGGTTCGCAATCAGATCAAGAGCTTCTTCCCACGTTGCTTCTTCAAAAACCTGTTTGCCATTTACTGTTTTTCTAATTAGGGGAGTTTTAAGACGGTCTTCGTCGTAATACATGCCAATGCCACCAGTGCCTCTTGTGCAGAGCCTTCCTTCGCTATGCAGGTCGTTCTCGTTGCCAATTACTTTCCATATATTCTTTTTCTCATCTACATAAGTCCATGCTGCACATTTCCAGAAGCATACTTCGCAGTAGGTTGGGTAGCGTTGTGCTTTAGTATCGTCTTTGAGACTTGTGTTTTTCGATTCAAAAAAATTAAGGAGGGGAGAGGTAAGAGCTAAGCTTCCTGCTCCGACAGTCGAAATTTTTATAAAATCGCGTCTTGTTGTTTTCATGTTCCTTGCTTAAAAACAGAATTGTTAAGACAGAGGTTCTGTATGTTGCAAATAAACTTTCTTTTCAAAGATAACCTAAGTCAGAGTAGGTATTTATGCTTTAAAACATATTTATATGTATATTTTTGTATGTTTTATCTGTATGGTTTTATTTTATTGAAAATAAGCCTATTATAATTTTATGATGGTTGTGAATATGTAAGATGTTTGGACATGTGCTCCTATGATTGTCGTAGCAGCGTTTAAGGAATGGGATCCTCTATGCGCAGAATCACAGAAAACTTCCAATATTCAAATATAACCTAATGGTAGGACTAAATTAAACAATAGAACAGAAAGATTTAATGTTGCAAGACATAAATGGGTGTTAATAATGCCAGTTAGTTTTCTGTAGACTAAAAAGTAAACATAGTTACATAAGTTTTTTGTGTAAGTGAAAAATAATGAGCAATGTTTCCAAAACAGAGTTTTTCATGAAAGTCTATGAATGCTGCAGTTGTATTTTAGTTTTTTCGTCAATTTCATTAATTTTACTTAGATGCTGATTCTGAATAAATAACTTTATTTGATTGATATTCAATGCGGAGTTGCAAACCCAACAAATAGTTCGACAAGTTATGAGACTGTTTCTGAGCTTCTATTTCTCCGAAGATGCTTTGCTGGCCAAAGAAATGATGGATGTATGGTTGAATTTTCCGGAAGCCGCTGCTACAGCTTTTATCGAAGAAGAAGAGATACAGTTGATGCAGAAAGAAGGTTTTCCAAGAATATACAACTGGATAGAAAAAGAAGTAGAAAAAGCCGATGTTGTTCTTGTGGTGATCGGAGATAACACACAGGGACGTCATTTCGTGGAGTATGAAATAGCAATAGCTCAGAAGCTTGGCAAACCAATGTTGGGAGTAAGGTGGAAAGAAGAAGGAGAGTCGCCTTTGTTGCCAGTATTTCCTGAATACAATTGGCTAGTAGACGAAGGAATAAAAAACTTAGAAAGTTGGGTGGTTTCAGCATTCCACAACAAGCAGGAATACTACGATAAAATAGGAAAACTCTTTGAAGCAATTGTTGCAAGCAGCAAAATTCAGAGAAGGCAGTTAAGGGCAGATTGATTTTAAATGTTGAGTGTCGATGAGGAGAATAAAAACAATCATTATTTTTATTATAGCTATTCTGTGTGGCCTTGCGACAAGAAAATTCGCCAATCATTTACCAGATTGGAACCAATTGTATGTAGGAGATGCAATATGGGCATTTATGATATATTGGCTTTTTGCAACGTTGGCCATCCGAACAGATATTTTTCAGATAGCAATTGCCTCTCTATTGTTTTGCTTTTGCATAGAATGTAGCCAGCTCTATCAGGCCGATTGGATAAATGCATTGCGCGCAAACCCACTGTTTGCTCTGGTTCTTGGCAAAGGTTTCTTATGGAGCGACTTGTTGGCCTATACCTTAGGTGTTTTTTTAGCTTTTGGCCTCGATGCTTTCTTTATTCAACCCAACAAAGTCTTGAAATAAATTAAGCACTAACCTCAAGTGGTATCCGCAAAGTGGCACAGGTTTCATTTTCGTTATGATCTACGGCCAAATTCCCTCGGATGATTTCTGCATTGTAATGCCCCACCAGCAGGCCGATACCAAGTTGTCCATCCTCTCTATGTGGTTGACCTAAATTGGCCTGCGGGATATTCTTGTTTTCCACCTGCACTTCGAGCTGATGATCCACCACTGCAGCTTTCCAGCAGATTTGCCCATTTTCAGTAAATTTCACCGCATTGTCCAACAAGTTACTTAATATAATTACCAACCTTCGTTTATCCGTACGGATCACCAGCTGTTCTTTTATCTCTTTGCTCACCTCAAGACAAAACTGTACATCTTCTTTGCCTTGACTTTTTAGGATCCGTTGAAAACGTTCATGAAGCTCTTTAAGAAATTCATCCAATTGCACTTTCTGAACTTTCAGGCTACGTTGCCTGTGCCTGTACTCATAGTACTCCCAAAGGTTGGCAAAGAAATTCTGAAGGCGGTTGGCATTTCCCGAAATATAATCGGCATACTTTTCACGCTGAAGATCGCTCAGGTAACCGGCCTTAAGAATGTTCGATAGTCCCGACATCCCTTTTAACTGTACCTGTATCTGTTTCGAGAAAATTTCAAGGTAAGTTTTCGGAACCACCAACTGATCCTTTGTCTGCTGATACTTGTGCCATACATAAAAACTTCTCAGTATTTGCGAAAGAGTCAGTCTCACTGCACTCTCCTCTTTAGGCAGGGAAACAACGAACAGCCCCTCGTAATCATCCTCAGTGCATGTATTCAACAACACCCAGAATTGGTTTGCCGACACGCTTTCCTTACAAAAGGAGTCATGTACTATTAGGTCTGCATGTTTCTGATCATAAGCCTCTTGTAGCCCTTTTTCTATGAAAAAGTCACGAAGCAGCGCACCCTGCCATTCTGGGGCTTTGGAAATGAAGAAACAAAAAGTGGGCGCTTGTTCCATTTATTTTCTTTGGTTAAGCTTTCGGCATTCAAATTATAAAAATCGGGGCAACAATCCAATACATAAAAACAGGATGCTTTATTCATCTTTTTTTAGATTTGGAGCAGGGCAGCATCCCACCTGCCGGCATCGTCGCGCTTTCCGCTACAAGTCCTCGCCCCACAGGTTGTTCCACATCGTCGCGGCGGTCTATTCCGTTCCTCCATAGCCGCCGCAACGTGTTTCACAAACCCGTGTGGCTGTGGGCTTTCCGCTGCAATCACGGCTAGTTTTAGAACTGCACCTCTTTACAAAACGATTCCGTTATTGAATATGCCAATCAATCAACGATAAATCAATTTAAATTTATAATTCACTTATCTTGCTAATCGTGAGAAAGTTTTATACTTTTGCAGGCCGAAAGTGCAACCGAGGCTCTCGAAGTGACGTAAGTCCGCCTCACACAAATAATTACGACTATGTACGCAATCGTAGAGATTCAAGGTCAACAATTTAAAGTTGAAAAAGACAGCAAAGTGTACGTTCACCGTATGCAAGCTGATGCAGGTGCCGAAGTAGAATTCGACCGCGTGTTGCTTATCGACAACGAGGGAGATGTGAAAGTTGGTGCTCCTGTAGTAGAAGGTGCTAAAGTAAAAGCTAAAGTGATCGATCACCTTAAAGGCGACAAAGTTCTTGTTTTCAAGAAAAAGCGTCGTAAAGGTTACCAAAAAATGAACGGTCACCGTCAGTACTTGACACAAATTCAAATCGAAGAAATTACAGCATAATTGTCTGCTGTAGCGGTAAACACGAGTTGGGCAATGACTTGCAATACAGTTATCCCTTAACCCCAAATTCGAAAAACATGGCACACAAAAAAGGAGTCGGTAGCTCGAAGAACGGACGCGAATCAGAAAGTAAACGCCTCGGTGTTAAGCTTTACGGCGGACAATCTGTCAAAGCAGGTAACATCTTGGTACGTCAGCGTGGAACTAGCCACCACCCAGGTCTTAACGTGGGAATGGGCAAAGACCACACTATCTTCGCGTTGATCGACGGAACAGTTCAGTTCGAGAAAAAAAGAGGAAACAAATCTTACGTTTCTGTTTTGCCACTTGAAGAGAAAAACTAATTTACAGATTAGTACGGAATTTTTAAAAATCCTCTGTAATTTCAAGCCGAAATTATAGGGGATTTTTTTATTCCCATAGCCAAAAGTACGATAACAAACTTGTAGAATGATTGAATGGTCCAGCGCAGATCTATCGGTCCAACGACTGTTCAACCATTTGTTTGTTATCCTTTTAATCTGTTATTCAATTATTGAAATAAGTTAGATACATATGCTCACCTTAAAGCAAATCAAAGAACAGAAGGACGAGATCATCGAGAAATTGAAAGTAAAACAGTTTGATGCTGAATATGCTATCAGCAAAGTACTAGAACTTGATGAGACACGTAGAAAAGCTCAGGTTGAACTAGATGCAACATTGGCTGAGAGTAAAAAGTTGGCAAAAGAGATCGGTATGCTCTTCAAACAAGGAAAAAAAGAAGAAGCCGATACTTTAAAAGCTAAGACCTCCGAATTAAAGGAGAAATCAGTCGATTACGAGCGGGAAATGAAAATGGCGGAGGCTGAGTTGGAAGATGTACTGACACAGATCCCAAATATTCCTCACCCTTCTGTTCCTTCTGGAAAATCGGAAGAAGACAATATTGAGGAGCGTTCTTTTGGCGAGAAACCACAATTGGGAGAAGGAGCCCTTCCGCATTGGGACTTGGTGAAAAAATACGATGTTATCGACTTTGAATTAGGGGTGAAATTAACCGGAGCTGGTTTCCCTGTATACAAAGGCAAAGGTGCCCGTCTGCAACGTGCCCTAATTAATTTCTTCTTGGACGAGGCGCGTGATGCAGGTTATCTAGAAGTTCTGCCTCCAATCGTTGTTAATTCGGATTCTGGTTTTGCAACAGGGCAGCTTCCAGACAAAGAAGGGCAGATGTACAATATCTTGGCAGACGATTTTTATTTGATTCCAACAGCAGAAGTTCCAGTTACGAACATCTACCGCGATGTTATCTTGGAAGAAAAAGATTTCCCGATCAAAAACACAGCATACACCCCATGCTTCCGTCGTGAGGCTGGTTCTTATGGCAAAGATGTAAAAGGACTTAACCGCCTTCACCAGTTCGATAAAGTTGAGGTTGTACAGATTGCTCACCCAGATAAATCGTACGAAGTACTAGACGAAATGGTGAAGTACGTAGAAGGTATTGTGAAGAAACTAGAGCTACCTTATCGAGTACTGCGTTTGTGTGGTGGAGATCTTAGTTTCACATCTGCTCTTACTTTCGATTTTGAGGTTTGGTCGGCAGCCCAGGAACGTTGGCTGGAGGTTAGTTCTATCTCTAACTTTGAAACTTATCAGGCAAACCGCCTAAAACTACGTTTCCGATCAAAAGATGAAAAGAAACCACAGCTTGCACACACTCTAAATGGTAGCGCACTTGCACTGCCTCGTATTGTGGCTGCTTTGCTAGAAAATAATCAAACTGATAAAGGAATCCGTATTCCTGAGGCACTGGTTCCTTATACTGGTTTCGAGTACCTTGATTAATTTAGTTTTACTAAGATGATTCTTCTGGAAACCTGCCAACTTTGGTGGGTTTCTTTTTTTTGCAATTGATTGGGAGCAAGATATTTCACATGGATACTAGTAAGTCATTTAGTACAGTAAAGAAGTTTGAGTTAAAATGGAGTGAATTATCATTAAAGAACACTCCTCAGGCATCACACTATGAATATTTCATCGATCAGGTTAATTTCAAAGAAATAATTGATAAAGCTTATGGTTTTCAAAACTTCATAGACCGTAATAATTTCATAGGCTGGCTTAATGAAAGTTTGTCTTTAGAGGATCTGGAGCTATCAAAAAAAATCTTAATGGGCGAAGAAATTGAAAAGAACGTCTTGTATCGTTATGAATCTTTTTCTTGCGATTATACCTGTCAAATTCCCATTTACACATGTCAATGTGGAGATATAGATTGTTCTGGAGTTGCCATTAATTACCATATCAAAAATGGTCTTATGATATGGAACTTCAAAGATGAGTTGCTGGGATCAATAACATTTGATTTGATGCAATACAGAAGTGAAATTGAATCTAAGATAAAAGAAATGACAAGTGAGCTAAACCTCAGATAACAGAGGAAGAACAAACCTACGAAAATATCACTATACCACAGAAGTACATCTGCTTCGTCTTGCGAAATGTTGTATCTTTAGGAAAACAATACCCATCCTTTAATACAATAACTTATGGCAGAAACACAACTCGAAACTGTGGCCTACATTATAAAAGAAGAACTAATTACTTCTATTGGCCATCACACCCAACCCAATACATTTGTGATAGAGGCCGAGGAACCTTATCCTGGTTATTACGGCGCAAATATCCCAAATTCGAAGAAAATGACTCCTGGGGATATTTTTCTTGTCCTGAAGAAAAGATATGCAGCCGAACAAGTTGCCCACATAAGCAGGAAAGTAAAGCAAAAATGTGGAATTGATTTTGATCCTGCACGGGCTGAACTGTTCTTTTTCAATGATATGTATTCAGCTATCCGACTTCGTGGACTTAGCTCTTATGAGCAAATCGAAACCGTTCAGAAATGGTACATGGACAACGGTGTTTCTTTGGCAAAAAAGGAGGATATCGATACGAAAGCTGTGATCAAGATTCAAAAAATACTACTGGCTGAAGAAGTTGAACCTGGTGTTTATGTTGATCTCGAAGATGAATATTCAAAATATTTCGAGATACCGAGGGAAATCAGTTGGCTGGAATTTGTATCCATGACCGTGAAAATAAAACGCAACACAGGAGGCAAAGATTATGATGCTGCACTTGGAGGTATTTTCAGAAAAAAAGGGCTTGTTGATATGATCCGCATCTATTCCGACAAAGAAGCCAGTATTGATAGTCTGAAAACTATCCGCGACTTATATCTGGCCGAAATTAAGAAGTTAGATTAAATTTGCCTGCTCAAAAAAAGACTTCACCCAAATAACCTAGGTGAAGTCGTTCATTCTAAATTATATGGTAATATACAACACCACTTTCAATGTTGAAGAATCCGAGGCTACCGAATGGCAGGCCTGGTTAAAAGATCAGTATATACCGATGTTGTACGACACGGGTCTGTTTGTTAAGCACATTTTTAGCAGAGTGCTCGTAGAAGAAGAAATGGGCGGACTTACTTTCTCCCTTCAACTATTCCTCCCCAGTATGCTAATGCTACGTGCGTACGAGGACAATTACCGCGATGCTTTGGATAGCAGCATGATGCAAAAGTTTAAAGGTAAGTTCGTTATGTTCAAAACTATACTGGAAGTATACGACGAACAAACAGCCTAGATTCTGAACAAAACGCTGGGATGCTCATCATTTTTCAAAATCTCTAGGAATTGTATTGATGATAAGGTTGATTTTTCTTATCTTTGCATCCCATTTTTTAGGGGCCGAAATGGTTTCGACAGTGGGTTAGATGTATTTGTAAGCATGCAGGGTAACGTAACATTTCCCTTCAACAAGGTTACAAACTTTTTAATTGGCAACAATAACTATGCTCTCGCAGCTTAATCGAAGCTATAGTAGATTACTGGCTTAATTCTGCAATTAGATTGTAGAACGGGACATCCCGCTAAGGGTTCCTCCTTTTTCCTTTTAGTATATGGGATGCAATTAATTAAGGGATAGCTTCAGGCATGCTCTGGGTCTGTTGCGAAATTTAAGAGATAAGGTCTGGGTAAGTTGTCACTTGCTAGCCCCGACACGAAAATCAAGTTGTGACTAAGCATGTAGAAAGCGGATGGGTCACTCATTTGGACGCGGGTTCGACTCCCGCCGGCTCCACGGTGGTTTTATAAAACGTTTAAAACCAATGACTTACAAAGGTGATTTGTCTCGACAATCGGATCAAATGGATCATTTGGATCAAAAGGAAGATTTAGATCAAATGAAGTACATGAGGCATAAAAAGATTTCGATGCCTCGGATTTATAATGCAAAGGGAAGACTGGATAAAGATTGGCATGTTGAATATTCTTTCCGTGACCCAGTGACCAACAAAATGCGCCGCTTTCGCCCGAAAGAAGGCATCAATACCTTTAAAACATATGAAGAGCGGATGGAAGCCGCCCAACGTATAAAGCGCAAATACACCAAGCGCCTGAAAAATGGCTGGAACCCCTTTGATAATAACGAAGTAGTTTATGAGGATAATCTGGAGTACAAAGCTACTGTAGAAATATATGGACGTTTAAAGACAGGAAAGCAGAAGCTGACTATTTTAATGTCTGAATATCTGGAAGATTATAAACCTCCCGTTTCCAGAGAAAAAACCTTTCAAGCTTATCAATCAAAATTCAGAATTTTTGCAGCCTGGTTACGTAAACAAAACAAAGCAGATATACATCCTGCATTGTTCACAGAAGATGATGCAAAGGCTTTTATGCGTTACTTGCTTGATAACCGTAAGGCTCAAAATGCAACATATAATAAGTATCTCACCTTATTGAAGTCCTTCTTTGAGTTCTGTAAGAAAAAACGTAGGATGAAGAGCAATCCTTTTCAGGATTTCAAGAAGCTGAAAGTATCCAGAAAAATGCCACAGTTTTATAATGAAACAATGACACAGGTCATTATGGAGTATATTGGGGAAAGGATGCCAATGCTCTTGCTGGTTATGAAATTTGAATATTACACAGCAATAAGACCTGGGGAATTAAGACAGTTGAAAATCAAACATATAAATTTCTGGGAAAGTTCAGTGTTGATACCTGATGAGACGGCAAAGAACGGGGAAGAAGAAAAAGTTGTTATCCCCAAGGATTTCTTAAAAGAGCTGATAGCGTTGGGATGGAATAAACTTCCACGTGAGTACTATCTTTTTACCAAAGATCAAATGCCAGGGGAAGAACAGGTTGGGAAAAACTATTTTGCACGAAATTACAGAAAGCTAGTTCAGGAAATAGGGGTTCCAGATGATTACAAGTTATATAACTGGAAACATACCGGAGCTGCGGTTGCATTACAAGATAACTTTAGCATCTATGACGTTATGCAACAGTTCCGGCATAAAAATATAGAAACTACACAGTTTTATGCTGATGCATTAAAAAGGGTAGAAGAGAGTGAATATCTTGAAGGTATGCGGCCAATGGGGGCTCCAAGAAGGAATAGAAATCCAAACTTGGATTAATTACCAAACCGTCCTCCCAGAAAACTTGATCCTCCCGATCCTGTCATGATGGACGGGCACAACGACCTCCTCAAGGATATAGTTCTGCCCGTCCCGGTCACTGTACTTTTCCGAAAAATCCAGGTTGAGCAGGAAGGAGCCCTGTGACCTGTCGGCCACATAACCGGTCACCTCTTCAGCGTATTCATTGAGCCAGTGCAGGAAGTCCGACCATTCGCGTTCGAAAACAGGCGTTTTTCCACCTTTGTTATTGTTGAAAGTGCAGTATTTCGCATTCTCTGTTTCCAGGTCCTGCTGCCTGCTGTTGTCCACAACAAAACCCACCCTGAAGTTTTTAAAGGTATCCTTTTCTTCAAACTCAGCGGCCATCTTTGCCGAGCTGATGCCGCTGGGTGCGGTCCTGAAATTGTCCATGCCCCAGGGCGTGAGCGGCACGGGTATCTCTTCGCCTTCGGGTTCCCCGATCGGCTGGAGGCTGAAAGTTGACAGGAACTTATAGGATATTCTGCCCATATCTTTCGGGTCTTTCTCCTTTTCGTAGAACCGGCCGTTGGGGTCAATGTAGAGCTTACTGTCCATCTGCCCTTTTACGGGTTTACCGGAAGGCTGAAAGTTCAGGTACACCCGTTTACGTCCGTCACTGCCCATGTCCTGCCAGCGTTCATAACCGGCATCATCCCGATCCACTGTATATCTGTATTTATACCCTTTGCCCTTCTTTACCGAAAGTGAAAGGTCAGTGACCGTGAAACTGCGCCCCGCTTCCTTTTCCAGCAGCTTCCTGCGGCTGATCACGTCGGCCCTGCCGTCACGGAACAGGAACTTGACGTTGAAAAAGTTCTCGATGCCCAGCACAAAGTCCTTTACCGAAATTTCGGGGAGGCACTTTTTCAGATCAAAAACGGTCGGCGGCTTAAACTCAACGGTAACGGTACTGCCCTGAGTGGAGGTGTGTTTTTGGGCAATGTCGAAAAAGGAGAGCAGCACGGCATCGTCGTACCCTGTCAGTTCAAACTTCCCCCTGCCCCTTCCGGTGAGTTCAATGAAACGCCGCACGGCATAGGGCACGTACAGCATCGGCACCAGTGGAAAATACAGGGACATCACATCACTGTAATGGGCGGGCAGTTTCGTGTCCCTGACCAGGTAACTGCTTTTGTAGGCGTTCAGGTAATCCGACTTGCCCGGGCGGGAGTTGTTGGCGAACGGGAGCGTCCAGCCCGATTGCGGGTAATGCCGTCTGGCCTGTTTCCAGCCGTTGTCACCGGTACCGTTCCCCCATGCCAGTTCCGTGATCTTCTTTTCCGCAAAATCATCGTTGAACTCGCCGTTGCCGCAGAGGATGGCGCAGTCCACATCACTGCCGAAACCCTGTGCGGTGAGCTTTCCGCTACAGATCAGGTGGCCGCTGAAATACAGTTCCGCCCTGTACTGCTTTTCGCTCCTGTCCCCTCTGGAAGGGTTTCCCGAATGGGCGAAGATGACCGTGTTGCGCGGTGATCTCCTGTAGGGCAGTTTAAAGGAGAGGGAAAAGCTGCCCTGGAGTTTCGAGAACTGAAGGAGTGACGAACGGAGCTTCAGCTCGATCACCGTCCCCGCAGCTATATCGGCCACATGGCCGTCAATGACAAGTTTCCTCATTTTCTGTCTGAAATGGAAAAAGGGCACCGTTACCGGTACCCCCGTACTGACACATTGGATTATGACAGGGCTTTTTAAGCTGCCACATATTCAAGGAAGACCACGGCCTCACCTTTTGATCCCCCCGTGAGCGAACCGCTGATGGCAGGGGTACTGTCGGCGGACAGCTTACTGTAAAGGTCGACAGGGATCAGCGCGGGCTCCGTTAGGTCAAGGCTGCCGAAATCGAGCAGTACGTCAGATCCCAGCTTGAGCTGTAGGTTGTTCGGCACCCCGTCAAAGGCCCCGTTGACATAAACGGTGCACCCTGTGATCCTGCTGTCCTTGGGGATAACATCCATCCCTGCCCCGCTGCCGGAGCTGTCGATATCGATGGCCATTTTCTTGGCCACGCCCTTCTCGTTGTAGGCCTCACCGATGGCTCCGTTATCGTAGGCTTTTCCCGTAGGGGCGTCGTAGATAAAGATGTGGTCGGCCTTCAGCACATTGCCCGTGCCGTTGGCAATGTGCCCGGCGGCAATGGTCAGCTCTTTGGCCACGGAGAAGACCGTGCCGTCGGCAGGGGTAAAATCCTCCGTTCCCGTCGGTGTTTTACGTTTGAACTTCAGGCCGGTGGTGACCCGCACCTCATTGTCGCCCCACGGGTTGGAGGATGTGTCAAGGTCTGCCACGGTCATGCCGCCTTTTTTGGCCAGCTCCGCAAGCTTTTCCTTGAGCTGCCCAAGGTTCACCGCGTCCTCATCGGCCTTTGCCGCCGCAACGGCAACGTTCTGTTCCGTGCCCGATCTGTCGGTAAAGATGAACTTACCGCTGTCCCACTTGATAAAACTGCCGTCCCTGCCGAACTGTAATACTGCCGAAACGGCCGATTGGAATAAACTTTTTCTGTTCATATTGTTTTTTGTTGTTGCCGGGCCGGTCGGTCCCGATGATGAAACAAGCCCCGCGCCCGGGGTGATTGAGTAACTGCCCGCACTGAACTTATGCGCATCTATGATCCTTTTCGTTTCTTTTGTCCCTTTGTAGGCCCCGCCTACTACTTCCAGTTCCCACTCCAGGAACAGGCCTTCCGGTTTCGGGTCCTGGGAAAACGGTAGGTCACCCAGGGAATAGTCCAGGTCCACATCGGTCCGGTTTATGACCTGGTTGAACACGAGTATATTAACGGAACCCTTGGGGAATCTCTGTTTCAGCCTGAGGTTGATCCTTGCCCCCGGGTCGTTCCCTGACAGTGATACCGAGATGTCGGCCTTCTTCCAGCTTGTCTTCCCGCTGCCGTCAACTTCAAGGTCAACACTGTAGTCTTTAAAAACAATTGATGTCATTGCAAAAAAATTGGTTAAACATAAACAATCGGTGACGTCATCCGCTGCAATGATAGGGCTGCCGTTGCGGGTACCAAAGGACACGGCTTCCGCTATATGGCCAGCACGGTTTTGTACTTCAGCCTGTCCACTGCTGCCGTGTCCAGTACCAGTCTCAGGCTGCCGTTACGGTATCCCGCAATGATGTTCTGCACAAGTGCGGGGATGTCCGTTGAGCTGTCGAAACTGTCCAGTCCGGCCCCTGCCTCTGCTGTGGTGCCGTCGCCCAGTACCGTTACCGTGGCTCCGTACACCGTGCCCTTTTCCCTCCATACCAGTTCGAGATGTGCGCGCCAGACCATGCCCAGGCCGATCTGTTCTGTTGCCTTTGGTGAGGTAATTTCCGTGAAACCTTCGAGCCCCGCAATACGCTCCGAGAGCAGCCGCAGGTTGTTGTCGCCCTCCGCCCAGGTCAGCTCTGTGCCCTTGGGGATACGGTACACCAGTTTATCGGAGACCGCTGCGGGCTTTTTCTGTGGGGCGGACTGTGCGGCTGCCGCTGTTTTCAATGGCGGGCTGTCAATTTCGTAATAGCCCTCCTGTATGCGCCCTTTTTCATGGTAGCGCTGTATAGGTCCCGGCAGTTCAATTTCTTTTTGCCTGAAAGCCTTCAGTACCTTCACTGTTGTAAGTTTAAGATCGGTAGAGGCCAGATGGTCTTTGTCCCTATAGGCCTCCGCTTCTTCGTGTGACATGCGTACCTCGAAAAGGTAATCCTCTGTGTACAGGTAGGCGTTTTCCGCGGCCATCACCTCATTGGTGAACCACTGCTGTAAGGCTTTGCGGTCTTCCGTCCGGCGGATGAAATGACCGGAAGCAATTTCGAAATCCTTTGTACGTTCCAGATGGGTGTTGCGCATGTTGCCCTCACGGCCGTTGACCGTCCAGCTGTAGCTGTTTTTTTCTGCGGCCTTCCCCAACAGGCATACGGTATCAAGGCCGCCCAGGCTGTTCTCGAATACCAGGGTGCGGGCATGTTCCGGTGTCTCACTGAAAGCATTATAGGTGACCACGTCCGAAACGGGGTCCTCACTGAGGTTGATCATCCAGAACCTTACCGTTTCAAAACTGCTGCCCGCTGCGGTTTCCAGCTGTGGGTATGTCCAGCTGAAATGGTACACCCCTTTATCAAAGCCTGCCCTGAGCAGGAACACGGTTTTCCCTGTGCCCCCTGAAAAAAGGAACTGCGCCATCACGGCCAGCCGTAGGCTGTCGGCCTTTACCAGGTAACTCAGATAGGCGGACATGCCCTTTGTGATGAAATGCGGGGAGGGTACCGTGTTCAGCAGTGCCCCCACGGTATTGAGCTGCTCCAGGTAAAGTTCCATGCCCGGCGAAGTACGCCCCCTTATTACATGGTAGCGCCAGTCGGTATAAAGGGTCGAAATGGGGGAGCCCGTCACCGCATCAATGTTCCTGAAACTGCAGTACATGCTCACGTAACCGTCGGACTTTACGCGGTTGTCCTTCCCCAGTGCAGCATGGTCGAAATGCGGTCCGAGGCTGCGCAGGTAGCTGTCCACGATAAGCTGCGGGTCGAAATGTGCCCTGCCACCGGAAGGGGAACGGCGCACGGTGAAACGGTGCACCTCTTTCCCATTGGCACCCAGGGAGACAAGGCAGCGCACCTGTACTTTTTTACCGCCGTGGCCGCCCGTCTGTATCTCGAAGGGCATCGGGTCGTCCGAGAACAGGATATTGCCCCTGGGGCGTGAGATCAGGCTTATCGACATCTCAGTTCTTTTGGATAGGTAGTTTTTCGATGTTCAGGTTCGGCAGCAGCTCGGCCATCAGCGCGATCAGCGTGTCGAGCTTGCCCTCGATCACGCCAAGGCGTTTCTCGTCGGCAACGGCCTGCGCCAGCTTTTCTTTCTGGGCGGCCTCCTCGCGCTTTTTTATCTCGGCAACCGCATTGGTGTTGTGGGAGATCTGTGCACGCTGTACGCCCGCACTGAAGACGATGCCGCCGACCGAAACCAGGAAGGCGGCGATCCCGATCAGGTCGTTGAGCGAAAAGGCCTGTGTGCCCGTTGCTAAAAGGATAAGTGATGTTTCCATTTTTCTGTTTTTTTCAAAGGTGGGGTTTCGGTGTAAAGGGTTAAAGGACACTAGGCATCCGCCCTGTTCTCGATCTCGGCGTACCTGTCGTTTTCCTCTTTTACCTCACGGGCATTGACGTGTACTTTCAGGTTGTGGACCATTTGGCGGTTGGCCTCGTTGGACTGTGCTACCAGGTTGAGGACTTTTGCAAGGTCGTCGCGGGTAGCAAAATCGTGATTTTGCTTTACGGTGGTATGGGATGCCGTATCTGTTGCGCTGTTGTAGTTCCCTTCTGCGTACTGGGGGACAGATATTGTATTGTAGCGCAAGGCGGTGATCGCGCGGAAGTGGTCCATAGCGGTCATGCCGAGGCTGTCTGTTTTTCCGGAGAAGAGGGTGCGGTGGTCGACTATGCCTTCCGAGCCGCGTTCGGAGATCAGGGCGGGGCGGGTGCGGATGCCTGTTTTTGCTTCGCCTATATAAGGTACATCTTTATATATATGGCCGTCGTCTTTTCCTTTTACGTTGTAGCGGCCTTTGGCGAACTGCTGGGATTCGATCACGGCGATCTGTGAGGCGGTGTGTGCCACTTCAATGGCCGTGAGGGCGGCGGCCAGAGGCGGCAGCTTGCCGAACTCCGACCATATCTTTACGATACCTTTGGCCTGGTCGATCAGTGCCTGTTTGATATCGATCTGCTGCTGTTTGCGGGCATACTTCCTGCGGATCTGGTCTTTCTTTTCTTCGTTGTCGCCAGCGGCCTCCAGCTCCCTGTTCATGTTGGCCTCGTTGAAACTGGCCTGTGCCTCGAAAAGGCGCATTGCCCCGTTGGTTACGCCTTCGTAAAGCTGTTTGCGTTTCTCCGCTGCTTCTTTTGCGATCTTCAGCCGCTCCCTCTCTTTTTCCTCTTCTATCTTGGTGAGCCTGTCCTGATATTCCAAAAAGGAGATCTGGCCTGTTTCATAAAGTACCTTTGCATAGACGGCCCTGCCCTCGAAGGTTTTTTTCCACCAGTATTCAAGTTCTTTGTCGGTATATTCCTCGTCCGTTACAGGGATCACCTCTATTTCGGCTTTGGGCGGTTCGGCATTCAGTGCGTCCTCGATCAGCTGCCTTGGGTCTTCTTTATCGGTGGGGGTGACCTTGAATTTTATTTCCGTTTCAAGGGTGGCCTGCCTTTGCCGCCTGTTCGTACCCTTTAGGCCTTCGCTGTTGAAATAGGCCTCCAGCTCCTCATTGATTTTTATGAGCCGCTCCTTTTCCCGGTCGGCACTTTTTCGGGATTTCACCGAGAGCCTGAGATATTCGGCATATTCCTTTTCGAAAAGGGTCTTCAGGGCGGAACTGGCGGTAAGGAATTCCGCCTGGTTGTCGAACCACGTATCGAAGTCGAAAACTTCATGACCGCCCTGCTCTGCGGCCTTTACAAATTCATTGTATTCCTCCATCAGTTCGTCGCGGCCTTTCCCTGTGATCTGCATCTGTAGCTTGAAATATTCGGCATAGGTAAGCGCTGCGCCGTCAAGTTCGTCAATGAGTGCCTGCGATGGACTGGTGAGCTTTTCCTCCAGTTTCCGCTTTTCCTTCAGCAGGTCTGCCACTTCTTTATTGTACTGTACCACATCGCTCTGGTACTGGAGCTGCTCCTGTAATGCCTCCCTACGTTCTGTTATTGCACTGTTTTTATGATAAAATTCGTCCGTACCGATATCGCCCGCATTCCGCTGTCGGATCAGCTCCTGTTCGTCGGTATAGGTGCGCCCGAACTCTTCGGAAAGCACACGCATTTTTATGGTTTCTTTCAGGTTTTCCGCATAGGTCCTGAATGCCTTCGAAAGCTCTTTTACCCCTGCATTTTCCGCATCGATGTTTTCCAGCAGTTTCGGGTAGATTTCATTCAGGCGCTTTACCATCTCGATACGGTTCTTTGAATTGGGCTCTGTGCGCAGCAGTGCCCTGCGGTAATTGTCAAGCTTTCCGGAAGCCTCTTCATATCTGGAGGCCGCAATTTCATTTACTGTATTGAGGGCAGTGACCGCTTCGGAGCTTTTCTTTGTTTCCTCACGAAATGCGGCATACAGGGCTATGGCCGTGGTCAGGGCGGAGACCAGTAGCCCCACAGGGTTGAGCCTTGTTGTGCGGTTGAATACTTTCATGGCCAGCGAGGCCCTTTTTACATTGCCCGTGAGCAGTGCCTGTGCGGCCGACAGAAGTAGGAGACCGCCGCGCAGGGCTTTTGTTTTTACCAGTGCCACTTTGTCCACTGTTACCTGTAGCCATTTGGCGGCCGTGGCGCGTTCTGTCCACAGTTCCACAAGTTTCACCGCTGCTGCATAACTGATCAGCGAGGTGATGGAAACGGTGATCAGTTTGCCCAGAAAGGCAAGGGCTTCCGTATTGCGCTGGAGGAATTTCAGGAAAGCCCCGAAGCCCTCAACGGTTGACAGGATAACTGGCTCAAGCTTTACTCCCAGACCGTAAACAATGGAATTGATCTCTTTTTTCACCTTGGCCATACGCGCCGCGAAGGTGTTGTTCATGATGTTGAACTCGCTGAGGGTGGATGTCCCCTTTTTAAACTCATTGCCTGCAATTTTCATCTGCCCGGCAAGGGTATCCACATTGTTGATCATCTGCGATACGGTACTGATCATGCGCACGCCCGTGACGTCCATGCTGTCGAGCTGCTGTACCATCTGGAACAGGCCTTTGTTGCCCGCTTTGGCCGTGCGGAGCAGCATGAGCATTACGCCCATGATGTCCTTTTCCACCATTTCCCCATACTCCTGTTTCGTTACGCCGAGGAACTTGGAGAGCTTGCCACTTTCGGAGGCAATGGTGAGCAGGAATTTCTGCACGGCCGTTGATCCCTGTTCGGCCGGTACTTTCAGTGAGTCGAGCGTGGCACCGATGCCCGCGATGTTCTCCATCGGGATTTTCAGCGAGACGCCTACGGATGCGAGCCGTGCCATATAGTTAACAATAGCATCCTCTGAAGCGGTGGAGCGTTTGCCGAGTTCGTTGATCACCGCGCCAGTGTGGCGCATGGCCTTTTCCCAGCCCATTGTCTGTTCCAGCTGGAACGCACCGATGATCTTACCAAGTGTATTGATCGTTTCCTCTGCATTCCCGCCCAGGGCCTTGCCCAGTGACACAACGGCAATGTCGGCCTCTTTCACAAAGCCCGTTATTTCCTCTTTGGTCTTCATGCCCAGCTTTCCGGCCTGATAGGCGATATTGAGCAGTTCGCGGCTGGCGGTGCGCGTTTCGAAGGTCTTAAACTCCTGTTTCAGCTCGCGTACCTGATCGAGCGTCATCCCTGTGGTTTTCATTACCTCGCCCATTGCGTCGGACATTTCAGCGATGCCGCGCACGAACTGGCTGATGGAGTAGATGACGCCGACAAGTGCGGCAGTGAACCACGTGAAAATGCTCTCGTATTTGTTGAAGCGTTCGGCAAGGCGTGAAAATGTGGATTCTGTGGCGCGTGCTGTACCGCGCAGTTCCCTCATGCGGGCATCCACTTTGGCAAGCTGTGCGGAGTACTGTTTGAAAAGTTCGGAGTTAGGGTCGAGGTTATTGAGGATGGCGCGCAGTTCGCGGCTGCGCTGGGTGAGTTCCTTCATCGAGAGGGCATTTATGCCGATGCCCTCGATAAGCTTGTCCTGTTCCTGTACCAGCTCTTTTGTCTGCTGTTCCAGTTTTTGGAACTCTTCGGTGTTCTCTTTTCCTGCGCGCTTGAGCTTGCGCATTTCGCGGTGGTTCTTCTTTACCTCGTTCTCCAGTTCGCGCAGGCGCAGGCGGGCTTTGTCGTTGCCGATGGCGATCTCTAACTGTATGCGGTCGATCTTTAAACTCATAGAAACAGCTTTTTAACAAAGCTGTTTTATTTGTTTGGGTGGGGGAAGGACGTTTGTAACCAATACAGATAATACCGCCTAACTATTTACATACAAATATTTGACTTATACATTATCTTCAATGTTATCAATTGCTCATCGACAGGGGTTAATGCCATCATTACTTAAAGTTAAATTAAGAGTAGTTGAAATCAATTTTATTTCTGTCTCAACTATATCACAAACAATACTATTAGCACATTTTTTATTTCTTATATTAGAGCGAGTCAATTACTTATCCGTTTGAGTTTTCCTCACGTATGTGATATGGGCAATATTGAGGAGGGAAATAACCCCGTAAGATCAAAAGAGCCTTCTTAAAAGTGTTCTAAGTACAACTGACATTTTTCATATCAACAACATACTAGGCTGATATCCTATATGTTGACAGAAAAACACTTAGTGTATATTAAATTGGATATAGAACACTCCGAGTGTTCACAGTACAAACGTTGTGTGTAATTTGAATTAACTAAAAGGTAAATGAGAAAATAATGAAATGTTCAAGAGGAAAAGCTTCGCCAAATAATTTTACGAAGATGAAATTATTTGCTCATTCAGGGGGATTTTGTCAAAACCCTAACTGTAACGAGAATTTATTTAAAACTTTCGAGGAAGCTGAGATACATATTGCTGAAATTGCACATATTATAAGTGTAAATAAGGGAGCAAGAGAAAACGAAAATCTTACACCAGAGCAAAAAGGAAGCTATGATAATTTGATTTTATTGTGTCCAAACTGCCATACAATGATTGACAAAGCAGAAAATGATTTTCCCGAAAGTCTAATTATAAAATGGAAAAATGAACATGAAAAAAAGCTCAATCAAATGTTTGGTGTTTTAAAGTACAACACAAGGGTAAAAGTGAGAGAAATTATTGAGCCTATTTTTTTAGAGAATAAAACGGTATTTGATATTTATGGTCCTAATACGGATGAAAGATTTAACCCTGAAAGTAACATGCCGAATTTGTGGATAAGAAAGATAAGAGAAGTAATAATCCCCAACAATCGAAAAACACTAAAAGTTATAGAAGCTAATTATGGTTTGTTGAAAACGGATGAAAAGGTAGTTTTTAATAAATTCAAGCAACATGTATTTGATTTTGAAAGTAAACATATATTTAATAATGAGGAAAATGGAACTCAATTTCCTATCGAAATAACAAATATTTATGAGTGACAATAGTTGGATGCTAAATATTGTAAATAATAGTTTGTCTAAACTGGAAAAAGTTGTTAATGTCAAGCTAATAGGAGAAAATATCATTCAGATTAGAAGAAAAGATGCGCCAAGCTTTTTGGTTTTTACTTTGTCGAAAGAAAAGATAGACAAGGAATACATAAGACAGATTGCGACAAGTAATAATAATATCAATTTCATTGTCAATATTAAAAAGGAGTATTTAATATCGGGCGATTGTTTAAGGTATCTGAATTCAAAAAATATATCATTTGGCGGCGTGGGTGACTTAATGAGATTTTCAAATCAAGAAGACAATACCTTGTTTGTAGATAAAGAATTCGCTTTTGTTCAAAGAGGATTAAAACAACATAGAGCCATTAAGAATATAGTTCAATTAGACAATAAACGGATTAAAATAGAGAGATACGCTTTGAAAAATGTCATTGCAGTAATGAATAACGATTATGATTTTACTGCAAATTCAGTTAGGACGTTTAAAGAGCGCTTTAATCAATTCCAAGTAATGATTGTAACAAACCCCAATGCAAGAGTAACTTCTGATGCTTACAATGTGGCAAAATTAATGAATATTTCAATTTGTAAGTGGGGCGATTTTTTAGGAAAATTAAATTCATTATGGAATTAGAAAAGGTCATAACCAGTATTCAGACTATTATTTCTAATGATTATTTCAAAAAAAATGAAGTCTATCTCTTTGGGTCATTTTTAAAGAGAAATAATTTTGCGGATATTGATATATTAATCATTTATTGTGATTATATCGAATTGAAAATATTGAAAGGTAAGATTAATAATAAGTTAAACAATTGCCTTTTGCATTTCACCTGCTTAACCCAACTTGAAGAAAAAGAATTAGATTTCATACGAATTACAAATGCAATGAAAATAGAAAACACACAACAGCAGTTTGGTCGTCAGTCTGGCAGGTAGCTTGTTCCGTTTCGTGGGCTTCGCCCACTTCACTACACAAGCCACCTGCCAGCCCGCCGCCAAGCCGTATTCGTTAGTGGCAAGCAAAATGAACTACATAACCTAAACACAAATAAACATGAAACAAACAACAAAGGGATTTATACTAATTAATTTTCTTTTTTTCTCCTTTATACATGAATTGTTAGGTCAAGTTGAGAAAGAACCAATAATTATTGGAGACCTCTTAAAATTTGAATCTAAAATACTTGATGAAAAAAGACCAATTCAAGTATATTTACCTGATAGTTATTCAGACAGTTCAAAGAAGTACCCTGTGTTTTATATATTAGATGCAGGTTCAAACGCTCAAAGTGCTGCAATCATTTCAAGGAGAAAGTCAATGTATAATGCACATTTTCCTGAGATGATAGTGGTTGGTATAAATAATGTAAATAGAAATCGTGATTTTGAAACTCCCGATGGAGCTGAAAAGATGCTTCGATTTATTGAAACAGAATTAATTCCATATATTGATAAATCTTACCGAACTGAGAATTATAGGATTTTATTTGGACATTCATCAACAGGTCACTTTAGTTTATATGCATTATCAAAGTCACCTGAATTATTTAATTCGTATATAAATCTTACGCCACACATAACGTGGGAACATGCGTTGTATGCAAAGAATAGTTTCAGTGAATTTATGTCTGAACAAAAGAAAATTACGAATAAAATATATCTCGGATTTTCAGATTCAGATAGATATCAAAATAATGCATACAAGTCCTCATACTTATGGATTGATAGCCTAATTCAAGCTTACCCTGATAAGATAAAGGAAATTCGATTTGAAATTATTGAAAGAGAAGACCATTGGTCTGAACCTTTGATAGGGATATATAAAGGATTAGATTATATATTTTATTCATGGAGAGTTCCAATGGAAACTATGATTAAAGCGGATATTCATCAACTCCGTAAGCACATTGATTCATTATCTGTAATTTATGGGTATAAACATAAATATCCAGAAGATATTTTATCATTCTACGGTAATGAAGGATATTTGCAAGGACATACAGAAGGGTTATTTACGAATAACGAACCTTTGTTTGAATCTGCAATTGAGATTTTTAAATTGAATATTGAGAATTATCCAAATTCGAGCAATGCATACTATGATTTAGGTAATTCATATTTTTTGAACGGAGATAAAAAAGAAGCAAGGTTGAACTTAATAAAATCCTTGGAGATAAATCCGAAGAATAAAAGAGCAAAAGATATATTAAAGAAAATTGAAGGTGAATAAATGCCAGCCACTAACAATGTGTATAATTCATAAGGGTTTCAGAGGTTTTCGAGCGTTATCTCCCACATCAAATTTGGGTGGCAACTTGATAGGTTTGAAGCCCGCTATCCCTTACGAAATCATACACTCAACGTTATACTTCATTAAGAGGAAAAAAATTAACGAAGTATAATCGAGTAGACGGCTAACGGGATTGTGATCCCACTAGCACACCTAACTTTTGCCCTAATCAGGACTGACCAGAAAACTCAAACATTTTCATCTCCACAGCATAAACGTTCAGCCCTTTAAAACAAAAAAGCCCCGACCAAAGCCGGGGCAGCAAAAACAAACCGAAAAAACATTATCTTTACAACAAATAACGATTACACAAGCACAAGGGAATGCGGTAGGAAACATTCCCTAAATTCAGGAGTGCAGACTCTCATGAATAATCTGGGACGGCTCAGAAGCGATTGTGTATCGGTTGTGTCCTTGCGGTGACAAATTGATTTGTTCGCCCTCTTCTTAATAAGGAGATGTAAACCGTTTCGGTTTAGGATCGGATACAAAATTTCACGGAACTTTAAACGCTCGTCAAAGTATTTAAAGTTAAAGGCCTCAGGCAGCTTCGCCCGGGGCTTTTTTTTGCACGATTTTCCGTTCATTCTGCCTTTCAATTTTCTGTTCCACATCCGTCTGGATGGTGTCGAGTTCCTTTTTGGCCAGTTCCACCACCCGCCAGAAATCCGAGTAGCTGTCCAAGGCCACTTCCTGCTCTACTTCTGTGGCCATTACCACGAACATTTTGCAGGAATCGAGTATGCCACGGAGCGAATGGAACTTTTCGTCCAGCTCGTCGGGCGTTAAGGTGTTCTGATCAGCTTTTTTCATACGAATAGATTGTTTGTCCGGAAAAAGGCAGCGGACGCTTCCGCTGCACTGGTTCAACATACTGTAATCCTAGCAAGCCTAATTCTTGGTGTCGAAAAGCGACAGCTGGGCGTCGAGGCGTTCGCTGCGCACTTTTTCGAGGTTTTTTCTGATGGCCTTTTCGCGGTCGCCCAGTTTCCTTTTCTCCTCGCCGATGGTGTTCAGCTCCTGTAGGAGTTTTATTTCGGCCTCGTTGGAGTTTAGCTGTTTCTGGATGCCCAGATAGAAATGGTCGTACAGTGCATCGTAACATTCCTGACGGTATTTGAGCACTGCACCGCGCGCCTCTTCTTTTACGTTTTTGGGGTTGATGGTGAATAGCCAGCCGTAAACATATTTGTGGGGCAGGCTGAACATTTCGTACTGCTTCCCGTCTGATCCAGTTGATATGCCCAGCATACTAACTGAACTTAAAATTTCATCATTTTTAATCTTCTCAATTTGCATATTGGCAGCAATACCAAGAGCCTCGCAGATCGGTTTTATTGGAATAAGTTTCTCCCCCTGCTGGTCGGCGATGATGATATCCACCCCGTTTACTTTTCTGATCGCTTGCATGTGCTTACGTGGAATTATTGTGTTGGAAAAAGTTCGTCCCTGTCTTTGCCCGTGGTCTCGGCAATGCTCTGGTGAAGGTGGTGCGGTATCTGGGTGATGCCGCGTACCCAGTTGTAGAAAACGTGCGTGCTGACGGAGCAGGCCGAAACAATCTTATCACGCATCTTTATATGTTGCCTGCCTGTACGTGGCATATTATTATAATAAGCTGCAAATGCTTCGTTTTTCATACTTTTGCTTATTACTAAGTGGTACACTTATTACTAATTGTATATCGCAAACATACAAAAAAGAGTTTTTAAAACATACTGTTTTGTGTATTTGTTTTCTAAAAACAGAAAATAATGATTGACGTTATTCCAATTATAAAAGAGAAGATGAAAATTAAATCTTTAACTGCTAAGGATTTACATGGTATAATTGGAGGGAGTTACCCAAACCTTTTGAATAGTCTAAGTGGAAAAAAAGGTATGAACCTCGCTACCTTTCTGAAAATTGCTGAGGTTTTGGATATAAAACTTTTCGGAGAGGAGCGAGATAACCCAGAGCGAGAGCAGGAGTTTAACCGACTTAAGGAGGATAATGAGAATTTAAGGGCTTTAGCGAATTATCTACGTAAGGAAAAAGAAGAGATTGAGGCTGAATTGAAACGTGTGAGAGGTGAATGAAATCGATGCTAAATCTAGTTCAATTTTTTGTTTAAAACAGTTTCTGTCGAGTGGCTTTGTTTTTTTGGGGGAGGGGGATAATGAAGAGCCTTCTTAAAAGTGTTCTAAGTACAACTGACATTTTTTATATCAACAACATACTAGGCTGATATCCTATATGTTGACAGAAAAACACTTAGTGTATATTAAATTGGATATAGAACACTCTGAGTGTTCACAGTACAAACGTTATGTTTAATATTTTGACATCAGTGAACAAAATAAATTATTCAACCATGAAAAGATTATTAACTTTTATTTTAATTAATTTAATTACAATTACTGTTAAATCCCAAATTGGTCCTATTGGTGGAGGTCAGGGATACAGCGATTTGATTGATTTTACAATGGAATACGAATTAGTTCATAATTATGACGAATTAATAAATGCTCTTCAAAATAAAAAAAACAAAATTTATATAGAAGGTGGGTCAGAAATTATAGTGCCAATTGGACAAAAATTATATTTACATAATAACCTTACTATTGCAAGTAACAGAGGAATCAATGGAAGTAAAGGAGGGATGATAAAATTTCAAGCACCACCCTCAAATAATCAATTTGGTGGAATCCTCCTTGAGACTAAAAATGTTACTACATTTTGTAGAATTTCAGGTATTAGATTTCAAGGACTTGAAAACTATTCATTATACGACTCCATTAATTTCACTGGAATTTATCTAACGTGGAATGCAAAAAATGTAATTATAGATAATTGTGAACTTTGGGGATTCAAACAGGCTATTAAAATTGCAACACAATCAAATCCCTGCGAAGTGGTGGTTAAATATAACTATATACATGATAATATTGGGCGTGGAGGGTATGGAGTTGCTGTTAATTATGATGTTTCACCACGAATAATGCGTAACGTATTTGACAATAATTGGCATAGCATTGCCGCAACTGGTGAAATGGGACAAGGGTACATTGCTGAATATAACTTGATTTTACAGAGAGGACAAAATCATTCATTTGACGTACACGGATACAGAGATATAACAGGATTTAATTATACTTGTGACGATCCAATAAATTGTCCTGATCCATTTGATGCGTGTAATTATGCTGGAACCCGTTATGAAATACTAAATAACACATTTATTTTCGATATGTATCCCTCGATTAAGGTGCGGGGAATTCCAACAGATAGAGCATTAATAATGGGGAATAAATTTTCTTTACCTAAAGAACAGGCTATTAAACAAGAACTAAAATATACAAAAACTGAATGCGCTAATCTACGTATATATGGAGACTTGAGTGATCCAAGCAATGACCACATGTATTTATCTAATAATGTTTATAATCATTTTACGCATCTAATATATTGTTCGTGGTCAGGCAAAAGCAGCTGGAAAATATTAACCCCTTTTTTAATACCCAAAGAAAATATAAAAATCGGTGATTTTAATGGTGATAATATATCTGACATTTTTTATGCTGATGGGGAAAAATGGTTTGTATCTTATAACGGAGTATCCGAATTCACACAACTAAACGTATCAACAATCAAAACAAATTCGATTGGTTTTGGCGACTTTGACGGCAATGGAAAAACAGATATAATTAGGTCGAGTGGAGGAAAATGGTATGTGTCTTTTAATGGAATTTCATCATGGCAGATTATAAATTCATATTGGGATCAACCAAGCAATTTAGCGTTTGAGGATTTTAATGGAGATGGAAAAACTGATGTTTTTAAATCATCAAATGGTCAATGGATGGTGTCTTATAGTGGAACCTCAGAATGGCAGTATCTTAATACCTCTGACTACACTCTTAATGATGTTAAGTTTGGGTACTTTAATATGGACGATAAAGTTGATATTGTCCGCCAAGAAAGCGGGCAATGGAGTGTTTCTTATGGAGGAGTATCGGATTGGACTTATCTCAATACATCAGATTATTCAGTAAACAATTTTGTTGTTGATGATTTTGATGGTGACAGTATATCAGATATTCTTATACAAGAAAGAAACAATTGGTACGTCTCGTATGCTGGAATAACGGATTGGACAATTTTAAACACATCTTCATATGGAATAGACAATTTAATGTTTGGGGATTTTGATGGAGATCAGAAGACAGATATTTTAAGAATAGATTCATATGACAATTCCCGAAAATCAGGTTCACTCCAAAATGACACAACTGAAATATTTAATGAAGTATCAAGCTTGGACTTATTTCCTAACCCTGTACAAACAATTTTGAACATTAAATCTAAATCAAAAATCAAATCTATTGAGGTTTATAATATTATGGGGCAAACAAAGTTGAAAAAAGTTGGTTTCAATAATTCTATTGATTTATCAAGTTTAAAATCGGGGATATATTTTATTAGAATTGAATGCGAAAATGGATTCCTCACAGAGAAAGCATTAAAAGTGGATTAATACTAAACATAACAGTGTGTAAAAAACATATCCGGTTTGTAGTGGTTTATCGCGGATTTATTTCCCGCTCCAACTTTGTAGCGCATTGATAGTTGATTCGCCCGCAACCGTCTATATTTTTTACACTTATCGTTGTGCTTAATTAGAATCAATAAATGAAATATTGGAGAATCAATAGCCTGTGTAAATTTGCATCCCACGAATGGATGAAATCTAAAGTGCTGGATGATATTCAAATGCATTTATGGAGACGAGAATATTTATGTCCCGATTTTGAAAAAAATCAACTGATTAAATCACCAGACAACAAATCGTATAAACTTAGAAAAGTCTGGAATCCTAAAGGAAATTTATTTAGTGTGTTTATTCAAAATGAATCAAACTGGGAACCTTCACATGGACTTTCAGAACCACAGATTGTAACTCTCATTAGAGACTTTTTTAGTATTAACCGAAATATCTGGTACTATTTAGAAACCCTAACTGATAAAGAAGATTTGAAAATAAGTAAATCTGCTCGTCAAATTGAGCCGATGCATATTAAGTCTTTTCTTGATTCATTTAACGATGAAGTAATTCCTCTAAAACCTGAAATACTTGAAATTGGGAAATATGAATATCAAGAAACTGATATGTACTATGGACTGAAAACTCAATTTAAGACAATGCTTGATTTTTGGGTTTCATGTTTATTTTGGGTCAATTGTGGCGAATTGGAGGGGGAAGGTTTGACATATTTAGACTATGTCAACTCATATGACTTAACTAGTGGTAGTTGCATACCAATGGACTTAGATGAAATAGAGGAAGTTACTAATGAGATTAAATCGAAAAATAATGACTTGAAAAATCCTTTAAATGCATATTTGATGAGAAAAGATTGGAATGATAAAATGCACGTTATTGAATATGAAGACAGGTATGTAATGCATAACTGGCATACAGCTGAATAATTAAACTAAGCACAACAATAAATATACGTAATGCGGGGCGATTTGGTAAATTTAAACTTTAAATCATTTAATAAACACTGTAGCGGTTTGAGAGTGAAGTGCCTTGAAATCCCGCACTACGCATATTTGAGACGTTATATACAAGCTAAGACACCCCAAGAGAACCATCCTCCAAAGCCCCCTTAAGTTCCCCAGCCACCTCCTCAGTATACCCCCAAGAAACCCGACCAATCAGTGTATTGATCGAACCATAAAGGTTATGCGCATACCATCTTGCAAACTTCCCCCGTTTTTTTCCGATGCCCCGCATCCCCCATATCTCGCGGCGTGCCTCAGTGCCGAGAACTTTGTAGGCACGTTTCTTTTTGTTGTAGCGTATCTCGATAAAGCGCCCATAGTCGGGGAATTCCATGCTGAGCCTCTGGCTGTGAGCATCCACGGAGAAGGGGTTTGCTTCTATAAAATCAAGCAGTGTTTCGGAGTCCTTCAGTCTGCGGCGTTTGATATCCTTAGCGAAAAGTTCGGTGAGGTACCTGCCGTGGCGTTCCAGCTCACGTGCGACGAAAGCCTCTTTTGGTGTGAACACACGTCCGTTTGTACTCATCGCAGGCTTTTGAAAGGTGTGTACTGTGGCCATTCGCTATCGTTTAGCATTGGCGGTTCTTCGTCGGAGAGGAAAAACTCCACGCGCCAGCCTGCCCATTCGTTGGCCACCAGCCCCACTGCATCTATACGGAAGCTGGTAACATCCAGCCCGTCGAGCGTGCCGCACTGTGTACCGTAGTCGAGTATCATGCGGGCGCGGATCTGTAGGGCTGCGTGTTCGGCCGCTGCCAGTGCGGAGAAGTTCAGGTGGTCCTTCTTTGCCAGCCTGTCGAGCACGGTGTAGCCGCATGCAAAGCCGTCGGTCTCGTTGCCGTGCTGTGTCTTCATCGATACGCGTGAATAGGGTTCGAGTACCAGCGCGAGGGGCTTTACCTGTCCGCCGCGCAGTTTTTCCTTCATCATCTCCTCGTCCATCAGCGATGCCCCGAAAAAGGAGGTTATGCGTGTGTAGGTGTGGGCTATCTGTTGGAAATAATTGGTGTAGTCTGAAATGCGCATTTTTTGAATTATGAGTTATATGAGTTATGAATTATGAGTTATGAATGGGCTGGCGCTTGAGAAATAGATGGTTAATGGTTCTGGAAGCTGCTGTTATTGTTAGGTTTCTTCTGTTTTCTGTAGTTCTTTCTGTTCTTTGGCCTTTAGTTCGAGGCGGCGCAGGGTCACTGCTATGGGCACTGCTGCTGTTATGTCCTCGTTGCCGGGTGCCGAGAGTGCTATGATGGTGTCCGTCCATTCTGCTTCTTCGCCACCGCTTTTTCCTGAGAACAGGTGCGGGTGTGTTTTTACGGCATCTTCGCGCAGCTGGAGGAAGTGCTGCCATACCATCAGCTTTTTCCAGAGGGGTATTTTCTTTAGCCTGTGCGTGCGTTCCTGATAGTTGGAACCGTCGAATTTTATGCGTCTGTCTTTTCTGCGGGTGAACCATCGGCGCGGCCTGTACCATACGGCAAGGAAGAGGTCGAGCTGGTCGGCAGTGCCTGTTTTCCCGAAGTTAAGGAAATGGTTCTCTGCTTTTGCGTATTCCCATGTTAGCATATCGCGCCAGATGTGTGCCGTGCCGTGGAGTCCGCGTCCGAGTTTTACGAATCGGTTTTCCTGAAGTGCACCGGGGTGCTCCTCTATGATGTAGCGCAGGTGTTCCATCAGGATGGCGGCCGCGTCCCTTGGCACCATGAAGGCTTTCCATCTTGGTATATCCAGGATGTGGAGCAGGGCCTGTAACAGCAGTACGTCGGCCTGCATTGGTTCTGCGAGCAGCTGCATTATTTTGGAGCAGTGCTTTTTGTCGGCTTTTAGCTCTTCCCAGTTTTCCGGGAATTTTATTGGCCTGTTTTTTATCCTGACGTCCAACATTGGAATTATGAGTTATGAATTATGAGTTATGAGTTATGAATGGGCTGGCGCTTGATGTGTTGTGTTCAGAGTGCTTTTAGTTTTCTGTCGGTGCGGCGGATGAAACGTGCGGATGCCCATGCGAACCACGGGAATTTCAGTTTTATGACTTTGCGTCGGTGGTAGAGGGCGGCGTGGCTGAGCCAGATTTTCAGGCGGAAGCTTCTGGCGGTTGCTGACTGTGCGCGTTCGACCTGAAAGCCGAAAAAATGTGCTGTGCGCACTGTTGACTGTGGGTATATGTTGCTGTACTGTCTCATAGCATAAACGAATTTCCTGTTGATGACGGGATGTAAACTTTTTCTGTCGGCTTTTCCTCTTCGGTGGCGGCTTCGAGCTTTCCGCGCATTTCCACCAGCTTGGCGGCAAGGGCATCGGAAACTTCTTTCTGGTGTGCGGCCATTGCCTCCACGGATTTCAGGTGCGATTCTATACGTGCGATCGATCCGATCGGGTTTTCGCGCAGCTCTGTGATATCGGAACGGGTTTTCAGGTAGATGGTGAATTCGGCCACCAGCTGCAGTGCTATCGGGTGCATTTGGCGTACATCGGCGCAGTAGCGATGCCATGTACCGTTGCCGTCCCATTGCCAGAACTCGCGCAGGCCTGTTACCAGCCAGAGCTTTGTGCTGCCTGTCGGTGGGAGGTTGTCCACAATGTCGGTTTCGGCTGTGTTTTCGAAGCTGTTCTGGTTTGCGTGATAGGTCAGCAGATCTGCCCAGTATTTCCCCACGGCAGGTTGCAGTATCTCGCGCTGTGCCCTGCGCTGTTTGTCGGCGGTGTAGAAATAGAATGCCTCGGAACTGTTGATGTTGAACAGCTCGGAGAACTCATGTGCGGAGCGGATCAGCAGCCCTTTTATTTTTTTCTTCGCCCTGCCGTTTGCCCATTCGGGAAAGATGGCGGGCGAGCTGTCCATGTGGCGTATGAGCATGTTCAGGAATGCGAACGCCCCGTTTTCGAGTGCTTTTAGGAATGTTGGCAGCTCGTCTTTTGCGGGGCGGTATTCATCGTCCCATTTTACGGAAACGCCCGTGTTGTCGAAATGCACCGTTCCCTTGGGTGCATATAGCCTGTAGGCGTAATTGAGCAGTGCGCGCTGGGTGTGTTCAACGGCCGTTATCTTTTGGGCATGTACGTCGGTTGTGGGCGTGTCGTAATCGGCGGAATGGTAGAACGTATCGAGCGCGGTTGCCACATCGTGACCGAGTACGAACCGTAGCCATTCCTCTGCGAGTATCACGGATTCTTTGAGGTTGCGGAACTCGTGACCTGCTGCCCAGCTGGCCAGTTCTGCTATTTCTTCGTCGCCGTTTCCGTTTTTATCAAACAACATGGGGTTGGAATTATGAATTATGAGTTATGAATTATGAGTTGGCTGGCGCGTTATCTGTTTTTTCTTTGGGCTTTTCCTTGGTGTTGAGCTGTGCGTCCATGAAGCCGAGTTTGAGTCCCGATTTTGGCCAGTTGATCCTTATGGCCTGGTTGACCGGCCATAGTAGGAGGTTGCGCATGGTTGGTGTTGCCGTCTGTATGTGCATGTCGTAGGCCTCTTTTAGGTTGGAGCCCGATAGTGCGTGGTTCTTCAGGTGGATGTTGGCCAGCTGCGGGTGTATGGAGTTGGCCGATACGTAGCCTATGGTCACGGAGTCCATCAGCGCGAGCCCTGTTTCGGAAAGCTCCTTGGTCTTGTCGTCGAGCTGCTCGATCTGGATCTTGTCCTCCAGCTGCCCCGTTACGCCTTTTGTGAACTCGGAGAAGAAACGTGTCTGCACCTTGTCGCCCTTGGCAGCATAGAGAAATGTGTCGATGGATGTTTTGAAATCCTCTTTCCAGTCGATGAACTTCTGGTCTGTTTTCGACCAGCCCTTGGCCTTTAGAATCTCGTCGTAATAGGCGGAGTTTACCTTGATGAGCCAGCGTATGGGCTTTTCTGTTAGGTTGGCGCGGTGGAACTGCGGGAGTATGGCCAACAGCTTTAGCATTTCTGTTGCCCCGATGTCGGTCGGCCGTCCGTATGCCTGCGATGCGAAGGTGGGCATCTTCACGAACATGGCCGAATGCGGGTGTGCGAACGGGCGCTGCACGTCCATCAGCGGGTATTTTATGATGTGCTGTCCGCGTAGGTCGGAGCACGTCCAGTCGCCCTGATAGATGTATTTGCGCGGGCGGTTGAAATCGGTGTACTGGAGACGGCTCTCCTCTGCGTTGATGAGCTTCATGGAGGCGACCTTTGGCGAAAAGCCGTGCCTTGCGCCTTTGTTGCGCGAAAAGAGCACGGTGTTGTTCTCCACATAGATCATGTCGGTGGCGGCCTCTGCCAGATAGTCGGTGAAGAAACCCCAGCCCATCAGCCAGTCGTCGATTTCGGGATGTGCGGAAAGGAGCTGCCAGTCCTTTACTACGTTGCTGCCCTCTTTGCGTTCGCGGTACAGCCCTACGCCTCCAGAAAGCAGCAGGTTGATCAGCGAACGTTTGATGCCGTGGCCGATGTATACCTGGTCCAGGAGGTTTTTGTAGTTCCTGGGAAAGTTGTTGTCGTGGCCGTTGGGCAGTATGCGCTCGTTGCCGAAAAGGAGGTAGCTGTCCCTGCGGTTGTCCTCCAGGTATTTCAGGTCGGTGAACTCCATTGTGCCCGCGCCTGTTTCCTCTCGCGGATCGGATGCGGCGTAAAATACCGAACCCGATTTTGGCAGTATTGCCACATCGCCACTGTCGCCCCGTGATAACATAACTTAAAAGTTTAGTTTCAGGCGGTAGTGTTCCCCTGTGGCGAACTGTACCTCCAAAATGGAATGGATATATATCTGACGGATCTGGCCTGCGGTGTTCTCAAAACCGATCATTACATCGGAATTGATGTTGTTCCTGTTGGGGCCTGTTTTTACCTGCTCTAGCCAGTTGGTCTCGCCTCCTTCTTTCTTTTCGAGGGAGAGCTTTGTGTGCTTTATTGAAAAGGGAGATTGCTCTCTGCGGATGCGTTTTAGGCATTGGTAGAAGTCAATCTCCTGTATGCGGGGTTTGTTTGTTTCCATACCGCAATTTGGGTGGTTGCGGTTGGTTGGGAAAGGACAATATCCTTTAATAAACCATAAAGTTGGATAATTATCTATCCGCCCAGTCCATTCTTTGTTAGTATATATACATCATGACGTCCACACGAACATCGAGCATCAATTTCTCTTGGATTATCTTGTGCAATAAAACCACCGCAATGTTCACATTCACATGGAAAACCACCGCAATTATCACAATAAGCAGGCTCTCCATATTTTCCTAATGGATCATTACCAAAACGATGAATTTCTGATCCACAGATATTGCATTTTAACATAGGCTTTCTTTTATTGAAAATTCCTAATAGTGGATTATTTCTACCATCTATCTCCAGCATTTGCTGCTAATTGTGTACCTCCGCAGCTAGGACATGCATGTCTATCATTGGAATTGAATCTTTTAGCTGCTGCTTCTGCGCATTTATGACAGATGTGATTTTTACAGCTAAAACAGCCTAAATAACCTTCTCTTTTTCCACAGTATTCACATGTTACAGGATTTCTTGTTGCCATAGTTATAGATTTTAATTGATTAAAATGATATATAATGTTTATTATGAAGACTTTAGTGTCTTAGCTATTGTTCTAATTCGCTCAATATCAATATCTTTTTCGTTGATTTCTGCCCCTCCTGATTTCCTCATAAGTACTTTTACAGCTACCGAAGTACCCAAATGAGGATTTCTTACTGCAATTATACCTTTCAGTTCTTTTCCCCAAGCACAAGATGTTAAATACATTGTTCCACAAGTTAAACTGTCGGCCTCTTTAAATTGAATCATTAAATCACAATCACTGAATAACTTTCCCTTTCCTTCTATTTTCCTTATGCTTTGGCCATCTATTCTCTGTAATTCTAAAGTGTAAAATTCCGTTATAGATTCTTCAAGTGTCACTCGACTTCCTAATTGTTTTATTTCAGCAGAAAACTTATAAATACACTCACTCCCTTTTCTGTATGAATCAATAGGTATATAAGAAGATATACCTAGCCACGTTCCTGTTAAGTTTAGCTTTCTACGCTTGAAGATATTTAAGTAATCATTTTTAACAATAAATGCAGAAATTGTGGTTGCAGTGGCAGTAATACAGGCCGCTATGATTATAGCAGTTTCTTTATCCATTAAGTGTACTTTTCATTATTAATTGTTTCTGGATAGCAATGACTGATTTAATACCAACCATTTTCAACTTGAACAGAGGCATCCAAGCTTCCACATTCTGGACATCTAACGTTTTTATATCTAGGATTTTCAGCAACAACAAAAGCTCCGTGATATTCACAATAACAGGGATATCCATCACAGCTGTCGCAATATGCAGGCTCAGGCATTTTGTTAACTGTATTGCCGTAGGTGGTAATTCTAGTTCCGCAAAAAAAGCAGTTGTTTTTATGTTCTGGTAAGCTCATGATTTAATGTTTTAGTTGTTTATCACGAAGCATTTTATATTTACTTCGTTGGGTTTTGCAGTATGCTTTTGGCACATAGAAGCTGCTTATGTCACCTAACTTATTTCTAATTGGTTTTGCTTTTGTTGAACACATTTTGCAATGATCGCTTGCTTCACAAGCTATACATCCTTCAATAGCTTTTCCTATAAATGGCTGAATGAAAGTTCTATATTTGGAAATTGCTTGATCAATACCTACATCAAGTATATTTGATTTACTTTCAGAAAAAAATGCCTCAGGACAAGGGGTTAATTCAAAATTCGAATTAATATTTAGACCATAGTTTTTTACGCCACAGGAAAAACAAGTTTTTCGCTTTGGCTTTTCTGAACTGTCGAAATGTTCCTCTTTGAATTCTTGCTCTTTAGCAATTTCATATATGATTGATGTTTCTAAATCTATTTCGTAAGAACTCAAATCTGTTCCATCATATGCATTGTATGTGTTAGTTGAATAATAATGAAATATACCATTTTGTCTGCACCATTCTTGAATTAGGCTAAATTCTTTTAATGTTAAGGTATTAATGGGGGTTTTACATCTGATATTAAACCCTTTTTCTTTAAGTTTTAGGATATTGTCTAATACTTTTTGACAATCAAAGCTATCTGTTGCAGAAACTATATTAAAATTATTCTGAGTTATACTGTAGACTGATATCTCGATACGATACGGTTGGTATTCAAGAAATAAGTCAATTAATTTTTCGTTGATCAAAGAGCCATTCGTATAGACTTCAACAATGACACCTCTTTTTTTTAGAAATTTATAGATTTCAAAGAAATCTTTGTGTAAGGTAGGTTCTCCCCCTGTTATCATACAATAGAATAGCCCTCTATCTATAAGTTTTTGTAATTCTGATTCTATATTCTTAAATCGTACAACTTGACTGTTTGAATGTCCAACTATATAACAAAAGGGACAAGCAAAACTACACTTGTCCAATAACTCCCAAGTTAATAGCATTGGAATGAAGTTTTCTTCCGCAATAATTTGGCAAATTCTGCTTGGAGAAAGAGAAGAGTCTTTAATCGACTTTGATTTTAAAAAACTCTCTTCAAAAAAAACTTCATTGGAGGCATGAGGGTTAACCATTATAGTAACGTCGCCAATCTCTCTAATAATTGATTCCATACGTTCATTTAATGATTTTTTTGATGGTGGTTCTCCTATTTAAGAACCACCTTTGGATAGAGCTTTATTTGGGTTCATTACACAAATGTCCACCTCCACATTGTAGAAGAGATTCGCTTTTGTCTTTAACCACGACCTTTACGAATTTTTTTTCGTTAGAAACTTTTTTGTCATCCATAATGATTTAGTTTTAGGGGTTAGCTTTATCTATTTTAGAATTTTCATAAACTCACGATATGAAAGCTCTTTTGAGAAACTGTTTACTTGATTAGTCTAATTAAGACTTTGTAGTCTTTTTTATCAAAGCAGTTTGATTACGGAAGGTTTATACTTGTCTATAAATATACTATATATTTTATAATGTAACACGAAATAATTTGTTTTTTTTTAAACAACAAACCCCCACAAGCAAAGCAAATGGGGGCACATGAAAAAAACATAAGTTTCTCTTGCAGGCTTTCGGCAGATGCCGAAAAGTTCATGTAAAAAAGTGACAAATTGATTTTGGTCGCCCTAATCGGTGTAAGAGCATAAATAAAAGAAGTACCCAAGCTGTGGGTTTAGATCAGATTTGCTAACTTTGTGGAAGCTTTAAACGTCCCTCGGAAAGATATTTAAAGTTCCTAGCCCTTAAGCAGCTTCGCTTGGGGCTTTTTTCTTTTCCACCATTTCGATGTTGGCAACAGGTTTCTCCAGCCAGCCTTTTGTAGGGATTTTCTTGAGCTTTTCTATTGCCATGTTGCTAAGGCGGTGCAGTTGGTCGTAATTGCCCAGTGAAATAGCACTGGCCTCGCTTGCAGCTGCGGCAATAATTTCAAGACCCTGTAAAAGCGCTTCAACATCGAGAAGTTCGTCTTCTACATCGAAATAGTTTTCATTTTTCTTCATTACTTTTTGTTTGTGTTCTGAAAGAGTGTTCTAAGCCCCCAAGCCAACGGCTCAGGATGCGGGTACTGTAATCTGTAGCAAAATTTTCATTCTTCTGTATAAGGTTCGGAACTGAACAGCTTTTTACGGTCGATCTGATAAGGAACACGGTCTGGCCGAATGTAGGGATGACCCTCTTTGCCCTCGTTCGGGAATTTTATTTTTTCGAAACCCATAGGGGGTACAAAACAAAACGTACTCCCGATAAAATATAAATACCAATAAAACAACAGATTAACAAAACCCCTCCCAAAACAAACCGCGCAAAAAACTGCGATTGACTGCGATTACACTGCGATTCAAAACACCAAAACACCCCAATTTAAACCCCCAACTGCGATTACACTGCGATTCAAAACCAAATACCAGCCAAACACACCAAACACCCTAGAACACAAGAAAAACACACCACCTCAAATTAAAACCCAACTCCACTAGTTAAACGATTTCATAACAAAATTATCGGTGCTGTTAATTGGGGGAAAATGGCTGTTTTGGGGTGACGGGCTTACCAACGGACTTACTAACGGACTTACTTTTTTGTGTTTTTTGCATGTAGTTCAACGGTGGTTATGCGGTAAAAATTAGTAGTACTATAGCCTTTAAGTGTAGAAAATAACAAGTTAAGGAGTAGCAGTAAAGAGCTAATTCGCTAATTATCAACAGTATGTCTTGTTTAAAGAAATAAAAGTGTAACAAAAGTGTATTTCCTGTACATTTTTATTACTAAACATCAGTTTGTTAGTGTGTTTTATCATGTACAGGAACATACAATTAATCATTTCCCTTTAATTCATATTTATGCATACGCACGTGAACTTCTGGAAACTCTTTTTTTAGAGCTTCGATAATGCCTTTTAGACTTTCGATTTCTTTAGTTAATTTTCCACTTTCTTTTATTAGCTTCTTGTTTTCTTCATCCTTTTCTTTTAGCATTTCTCTAAGTATCATTATCGCTTCATTATTAGAAGCTGGCTGGGCACTTTTTTCTTTTAGACGTATTTCCCCTTTTCCAGTTAATAACCAAGCGGGATCGACGTCTACAAATTTCTTTGTAATACCAACAAGGATGTCAACTGGCATACTGGGATATTTTCCAGATTTTTTATCTACTAAGAACAGACGATTTAGTTTTTGCTGCGATACGCCAATTTCTGCCGCAAGTGTCTGAACAACACCTCCACAAAACTCATCAACAACTTGCTTTACTCTAGCATTAATCAAAGGAATGTCGCTCATCTATAAAAATAATTACACAAATCTTTGTATTTAAACAAAGATGTTTGTATTCTTGCATTGTTGTTAAACGAACAAGTATTAAACATAATTCTTTGAACAAAGACCGCAAAGTATGAAGAAGAACGAACTATTGCAAGACCCTGATTTTAGGAGGCAATACGCGATCGTTCTGGACGGGGAACTCTACAAATCTCTTCCACCCAGAAAGAACATGCACCTCGTCAGGTTTATGAACGAATATTTTGAACATCGCCCTGTGGACACAAACCTTGTTGCACAGTATTTCAACTCGAAAGGTAAAAAGATACCAGAGAAGCATTTCATTCGAATACTCGAAATTATGGCTGATGCACTTCGCTATACAGCCGAGCTTATGATGAAAGATATGAGCGAAAAAGCGATCAAACTTACAGTGCAGGCAAAAAAATCAACAGAAAGATTTAAGACAGCCAAAAGTGAGTTGACAAAAGATCTGAAAAATCGAGGTGAACGAGAAAAGGAGGTTCAATTATGAAAACAAAAGAGAACAACGGAGACGGACAACAAAAAAAACAGCCGGGACGCCCTAAAACTGTGAAAACAGGAACAGAGATACGAGAGGAACTAGGTATTGAGATTAAAGTTTGTAGCAGCTGTGGCGCGACCCCTGCAACAGAAGTTCATTTTGCAGGAAAACGGATATTATGCCGAAAATGCGCACGCCCTTATTTTATTCGTTATCTGAAAAAAATCGGAGGAGCCTGCATTATTGCTTTCGTTTTTGTCCTATACGCTTTCACATAAGCAGTAATGAGTAAGTTCATTACAGAAAAAGATATCGAGGGCGTATGGGAACGGCTATTCGCCAAAATAGAGACCGATCCCACAAAAGCCCTCGAAATGCTAGATATACTCCCCGCCAATGAGCGCGATATTGCAATTTCAGCCTATAAAAGTGTTTTCGAGAACACTAAACGGCAGTAATTAATCTCTCAATTGTTAATTGAACAAATACTTGAGAAAAACTATCACACCCTTTTAACAGAAAGGATATCAAGATGGAAAATAAGAAAAAAAATCACATCCCCACAAATAAAAATAATCACGGGTGCGGTTATGTAAACAAAATTGCAGACAACAGCATTCCGAAACACTCTTCATCACAGTGCCGTCCTGAAGAGGTGGAGAACCAAAAGCACTGCCCTGTCCCAATAATTGAAAGCACAGCCCGAAATGAAACTGACAGCCTATTCAGTGGGGTGAAGTTCGATATAGCCCACGAAATAGATGGGATCGACGAAGCAATCAACGTTATCGGCCAAGAGGATATCTGCACCGAACTGTCCAGAAAAATCCGCCACCTGAAGATGATAAAGGATCAGATAGAGGCATACGAAAACCACGACCACTCATATTCCGAAAAGCTTGCCGAACTACAGATGCACCACGACACAACTGTAGGCCTGTGGGCAATTGACCGCAACCCTGCCGAAGTTACCGATCTGTGGATACGTAAATGCCTATACCGGATACAACCTACAACTGGGCTGCTCAGCCGAACGGACGATTCCAAAAAACACTGTCATAAAGAATCGGATAGCAGCGAAGAATAATTCGCGCTTCATTTTATATCCCTATTGCAAATTTTAAACAGACCACAATGTTCGAATACCATGATAACAGGTTGGCGGTAAGGGCAGACTGGCTGTACGAAAAAAAGTACGCTGGTATTATTTCAAGGTCTAACTATGACAAACTTGTCAATGTCAAGATCATGAAAGACAGGGTTATGAACGTTCTTGTTCCACCAGCACCTGGCCGTAAAGCTTGGATTGAATACGAGAGCATAAAGGAAGATATCAAGCGCCAAATAGAAGAACTGGTAGGCGACCCCTACAAACTGGCCAAACGCAAAGGCCTAGAGAACCTGATCCAATGGGACACCAAAGGTTTCGAGTATTTCAGCAACTACATCAAAAAAGGCGGGCACAGGCTCACCGAAGAAAAGATAAGGGAATACACATGGAACGCCTCGGTACTCTGGGCGCTCGGCCGCTATGTACAGCAGACGCAGGGCAACCGCAAAACGGGAAAAAATATCGGGATAACAAAGCTCTGGCAGCGCGCCGCCGATATGCTTGCCGTACTCGACACGCGCAGCCACCCGCACACCCTGCCGCTGCACTGGCGGCGGGTACGCGGACGGCACGATAAACTTGTGGAATTCGGTTATTCCACACTTGTCCACGGCAACGAGGGCAACATCAACAGCCTCAAAGTGGACGAAAAACTCGAACGCCTGATCCTTTCGCTCTACTGTCTGAAAAACAGGCCGTTCGCCTCCGTGGTGCGCGACATGTACCTACAGTTCCTCGGGCACGGCCTCGACGTGGCGGACGGCGAAACGGGCGAAATGTTCAACCCCGACGACTTTTATAAGGACGGCGAACCTATCACCATCAGCGACAGCACGGTGTGGGGCTATATCAACGCAACGGAAAATCAGGATATCATAGCCAAAATGACAAAAAGCAGCATCGACTACAACACCCTGTACCGTCCGCATGTGCACCGCCACCGTGGGGAATTCGCCCTTTCGAAAATTTCGATGGACGACCGCACAATACCCGAACTCGACACAAACGGCGAACGCGTCACCGCTTACTATGCCTACGACGTCACCAGCGAGGTGTTCCTCGGCGCGGCCTATGGCGAACCCGGTTTCGATATCATTTTCGAATGTTTCCGCGACATGTACCGCACCGTAAAACGCCACGGGCTTGTGTGGCCTGCACAGGTAGAGGTGGAACGCCACCTGATGACCGACATAACCGATGTGCTCGAAGGGCTTTTCGGACATGTGCGCATCTGCAACCCTGCCAACTCACGCGAGAAACGCGCCGAGCACGCCATCCGTTCGCTGAAATACGGCACGGAAAAGAAACGCACCGACCGTGGGCGCTTCTATGGCCGTGGCATCTACAGACTGCCACAGGAAAAGGAAAAAGGCAAGACCAAACAGAAGAAATTCCCACGTGAGGTCATCATTGCCAACAACCGCGCCGATGTCGAACTGCACAACAGCACGCTGCATTCGGATCAGAAACGCTTCCCCGGCAAAACACGCTGGGAGGTGCTCTTGGAAAATCAGGGCGATTATGCCGCCCCCGTAGACCACCTGATCATGAAGAACATCGGTTTCCGCACCGAAACATCAATCCGCAACCGCGATTATGTGCGCGTACAGTACGCCAATTACGCCATCGAGTCCTTCGATATGCTCGATATACTGAAGGCCAACAACTATAAGGTCGAGGCCTACTGGATGCCCGCCGAGGGCGGCGGTATCCCCGAAGTGTACCTTTTTCAGGGCGAAAACTACATCGGTAAGGCCACCAAGGCCGAAACCTTCAACGAGGCAATGGCCGAACGTACCGAACACGACGAAGAGATACGTCTGCAACAGGCCAAACGCGCAGCCCATTACGACAAACGCGTCAAGGAAAAGCTTGAAAAGAAAATCGCGAAACTGCATGTCAGCGAACCGCTTGCGGAAACCGACGAAACCGTGGAGCAGATCCCCGAACCCGTAGCTGTTGAAACGGGCATCGAGGAACTTGTCGGCAGTGAGTTCGGATCAGGCCACGACCCATTGAACTATTAAACCTTAAAACCTTCGCCCGAAATGAAAATAGTAATTGAGATACCCGCAAACTGTGAATTCAAAAAATCTCTCATAGCTCAGATAATAGCCTCCGATACTCTGGTCAACGGCATATCTGAACACGGCCTGAAAGTGTCAGTGATCAGCGGGACGGAACACCTGAATAACAAGTTCAGGAAGCACAAGAAAGACCAGCACCATAAGAACGGCAACTTCCCAATGGATAAACCGGAACAAGAACTTTTCAACCCCGAACGGTCATGTTAACACAGGAAACAAAGAAAAACATAGTAGATGTCATGAAGGCCGAAGAGGAAAAGATCGGCACAAAGGCCAAACTCGCCCGCAAACTCGGCATCAGCCCCGCACAGGCAA
Organism: Bacteroidales bacterium; assembly: GCA_965230435.1. Taxonomy (GTDB): domain Bacteria; phylum Bacteroidota; class Bacteroidia; order Bacteroidales; family JBDKHP01; genus JBDKHP01. The sequence continues at coordinate 69,717 of CBDDLB010000004.1, read as the reverse complement.
CCCGCACGCTCAAAGGAGAACTTAACGGGGTACTGAGCGACGGCAACTGGTACAGCATCGCCCGCAAGCTCAGTGTCCCGATGGGCGGGCGCGTTGAGATCAAGGCCGCCCGGACACAGACTTTCGATTTTGTGAACGGACAGCTTGCCATCTGCCAGCAGAACTCCATAAGCCTTGTACTGTGCGACGAAGCGGGCATAGGAAAGACCTTTGCCGCCCGCCACTATGTGAAGGCCAACAAAGGCGCGGTCTATATCGACTGCTCACAGGTGAAAAGCAAACAGCGCCTTGTCCGCCAGATCGCCAAAGAGTTCGGCGTCACCAGCGAGGGGCGCTATGCCGATGTTTACGAAGACCTCACATTTTACCTAAAAGCCAACCCCGACCTTCTGATCATACTCGACGAAGCTGGCGACCTCGACTATCCCGCTTTCCTAGAACTTAAAGCCCTCTGGAACGCCACCGAAGGCGTCACTGGCTGGTACATGATGGGCGCGGACGGCCTGCGCGAAAAGATCGAACGCAACAAAGGCCGCAAAAAAGTAGGCTATGCCGAAATCTTCCGCCGCTACGGAGAAAAATACCAGAAAGTAACGCCCGACGGCGGCGAAGAGGTCAAGGCCTTCCACAAAAGACAGGTGGCAATGGTCGCAAAGGTCAACGGTATCGACGAAGTGCAGGGGCTTTATGCAAAAACGAACGGCTCGCTCACACGCGTATACCTCGAAATCCAGAAACTGAAACACACCAAAAACGCATAAACATGTCAAAACGAGCCAAAAGCGTAGCAAACGTATTGGATTACAAGCCCGATGTTTACGGATTTCAGGGCAACTGGAGAAAAAGCATCGGTCAGCCCGAACGCGGCTGTTCCATTGCCATCTGGGGCGATTCGGGCAACGGGAAAACAACCTTTGCCTTCCAGCTCTGCAAGTACCTCGCGACCTTCGACCGCTTCTATTACAACTCACTGGAGGAAGGGCTTTCAAAGACCATTCAGGACACATACACGCTCCTGAACATGGCCGAGGTCAACGGCAGGTTCATACTGGGGGACAAAGAACCCATGGACGAAATGACCGACCGCCTTTCGCGCAAGAATTCGCCCAATGCCTATGCGATCGACTCCGTACAGTACAGCAACCTCACTTACGAGGATTACAAAGCCCTGCGCGAAAAATTCCCCCGCAAGACCATTATCACCATCTCACATGCCGACGGAAAAATGCCCGCGGGCGCAACGGCCAAAAGCATCATGTACAACGCCGATGTAAAAATACGGGTCGACGGTTTCCGTGCCTTCATCCGCACAAGGTTCGGCGGCGGACGCCCTTACGACATCTGGCCAGAAGAAGCAGAACGCATACACGGCGAAATCGAAGACCTGTAGAGACGCGATTCATCGCGTCTGCTGAACAAACCAAATAAACTAAAAAACTATGAAAAATTACACCGCATTCCGATTTACATACCTACCGAAACAATGCATGTCTGGAATTTATCTTACTCCGATGTTTCACATCCTTCTTTATCCTAAAAATGCTGAAGGGTTTTGGCGCTGTGAGTTCGCAGTGAAATTCATCAAGTGGAAACTTGCATTTAATATCTCAAACAGGGCATACTTAATCTTTGGTTAAAAATGGAAGGAATAGTAAAAATCAGCAAAATAACGGCACAGGCCATCTGCACCTTAAGCCCCGACGAATTCCTTTTAGGTGAAAGGCTGGCCGAAGAGGGTATCGAAGCCGAATCCCTGGCCCAAAAAACACTGGAGATACTAAAAGAAAAAGAGCGGTACGATACCGAAGAATGGCTTTACATCTACATACCCGACCAAAGAGGCCGATTATACGCACACATAAAACAGTCGCAACCCATAAACCGACCTGCAACATGTTCAAACAACTAGGAAAATTCCTTTTCGGCGAAGAGCCACAGCCCGACGAGACCGCCGAAATAGCCGCAAAAATGGCAAAAGCAGCGGGCATACTTAACGAAGTGGCAGGCGAGGCAAGGGCAAAAGGCCTGAGCGTGCACCTCAGCACAATAGGCAACAACCTGAAAGTGTCCATAACCAAGGAAATATACAGCACCAGCATAAACGGAAACATAACCGATAACCCCAAAAACACCCCGAAACCATGAGAAAGATAAAATTCCGCATCTGGAACCCCGTGGGCGGCGAAATGCTGCCTGTCTGCGACACCCCGTCGAACGTTTTCACAAACGCCGCTTTCTACCCCGTGGCAAGGCCACAGGCACTATTGCCCGAAGAATACGGCGACCCTGTGGTAATGCAGTACACAGGCTTTAACATAGGTGAAAAAGAGATTTACGAAGGCGATGTGGTGTCGTACGATGTACCGGGCGTCGGCCTGCGTTTCTGCGCCATCGTCTGGTCGGAACAGTATGCAGCTTTCGGCACGGTGCAATTGCTGTGCCCTATCGTCCAGATATCCTTTACCCCTTTTACCGATTTCGGCGAACCTGCGGAACACCTACAGAATTATTACACCCACAGGGGGCATGTTTTCCAAAATGAACAGTGGAAAGAATCATTTGAATCAATAATCACAAACACACTACAATATGAACAACTGGTTTGAGTGCAAGGCAAGGTTCGAGAAAATCGACCAGAATACGGGAAAAACAAAGAAGGTAACAGAAGCCTATCTGATCGACGCCGTAACGTTCTCCGAAGCCGAGGAACGCATTTATAAGTCACTGGAAGAAATCATCAGTGGGGAATTCAATGTCAAGAGCATCGCAAAATCCAACATTTCCGATGTTTTCAATTACGAAGCGGGCGAACTCTGGTTCAAATGCAAAGTGAGCTATGTAGACATTGACGAAGAAAGCGGCAAAGAAAAAAAGGTGAACAACTATATGCTCGTTACCGCCGACGATGCAAAAGAAGCATACGACCGCATACAGGAAAGCCTGAAAGAAATGGTCGTACCGTTCGAAATCCCGAGCGTGACGGCAAGCCCTATTGTGGACGTGTTCCCCTACGACCCGAACGCCGTACCCGATAATCTGAAACCCGTAGAAGGCAGCGCAAGGCCTGTTGATGAAAAAGAAAACGAATTCGAAAACATAATCTGAAATGAAAGCACAGAACAAACATACACCAAAAAATCAGGGCGATATCTGGCGCAAACGCGTAATGGCAGCAATAGGCGGATGGCTGGAACGCTGTAAGATCGAACAGAATGCCACAAAAATAAAGGCCATCGCCTGCCGCGCAGCAGGAAAGAAAAATTTCAACGAAATACCCCTGTCACGCCTGCGCAACCTTTACAACGAGTTCCGCAACAAAAGCACCGACGCCGAGAGCGTGAAAATGGTAAAGTCCGAGGAGATCGGTACACTTCAGAACCTGAATTAAAAACAGTTTAAACAATGTTTAAAGACCATTGAAATGGGAATTGATTGGAAAAACATAACGCAAGAGGATAAAGAGGAACTTTTCCGCCTTGCAGAACAGGAAAAGAAAGCAAAGGCCGAGGCCGTCACGCAGGAACGCAACCGCTATAAACAGCTTTCCGAGACCACCGTGGACGAAGCCTTTATCGCGCTTGAAAAAATATCGGCCTACCTGTCACAGGAAAAACGGAAGATCTACGATTCGTTCAACACCCTTGTCGAACTGAAAAAGGAGGTGTACAACACCACCCGCAAAAACAAGTCCCACACCTTCACCGACAAAGAAGGTAAACGCCAGATCACCATTGGCAGGCGCGAACTGATGCGCTGGGACGGGACGGAAAAAGAAGGGATAGAGCTTATCGACACCTATCTGGAAGAAAAAGTGCTGGACGATGAAATGAAGGCCGTGCTCACCGAAGTGCTCAGAAGGGACGCCAACGGCCAGCTCGATGCACAAAGGGTAATGTCACTGGCCAAGCTCAAAGAGCAGATCTCGGATTCACGCTTTCAGGAAGGCGTCGAAATTGTGCTCAGCGCCTACAAACCCACAGAAACGGCCATTTATGTAGAGGTAAGGGAACGCAGCGGGCTAACTCAAAAATGGAAAGCCCTCCCGCTCTCCTTTGCCACTGTAGAAGCCGCACCCGAAGCTTAGAACACCGCCCGACGGGTCAGTGATCCGTCGGGCTTAAAACCTCCGAGACGATGAAAGAAGACACAGAAAACGGAAAGCAAGCGATGCCCCGGGAGAACAGCCTCCCAAAAGAACATTACCTCGATCTCAGCACGGTTTTACAGGCCGTGGCGAACGAATGGGATGTATGTGTAGAGGACATCAAAAGCAAAAGCAGGCTCGGAAATGTGGCACGTGCAAGGCAGATGGCAATGATCATCAGCCGCAAATACATCTTTACCAGCAACAAGGAAACCGCAAAAAGCTTTGAGCGCGACCGTTCGACGGTCACACACGCACTGAAAGCCTTCAGCTCCGATATGAGCACAAGCGAACCTTATGCCGCCCGTTACAACCGCATAATCGAAAGCCTGAAAAATGAATAAGTTCACATTAAAACTCGAAGCTCAGGACGCCACCGCTTTCGGCGACCTGATGCTTTACTTCGGTCAGGCAGCCCCGCTGATGCCCACCCACACAATGGAGCTCGCGGGCATCCAGATGGGCGAATGGGCAGAACGCAGGGCAGGCCGCCTGTTCATCCCGAAACCTTTCAGCGCAAAGCTTTCACCCTCGGAGGCCTACGCCCTTCACTGCCTGTTAAAGGCATCTGTCCCGTTACGCGAACAGTATTTCTGGATCGACAGGGTATTCTCCGATCTGGACAGGTTCGTAACCAGCGACCGCGGCCTTCGCACCACACAGGCCGAACAGTTGTACAATCAGGAAGGCTGACCATGCAAACAGACACGGAAATCAAAAGAAACGCGGCCGCATGTCTTCATGCAGTTGCCAGAACGGCGAAACTCTTCAACCTGCCCGAAGGTTTCCCCGATGCACAGACCCCCGATACCGAACTCGCAGTTGACATTATCACCAACTGCCTAAAGGACGCATACAGGGAAGGCGCTGCCGACCTCAGATCGCACATAGAAACTGAATTTCACAGGATACAATAACCCGGCACATGACAGCACGAACCACAATTGCAGCCCTCTCGATGAAATACCTCGGCTGGGCTGAAACACTGCTTTTACTGGCCTTTTTCGGCCTGTTTATCTGATTAACAAATAAAAAAACAGACCAAAGCCAAACGCGCAAGCAGTACAGGCAGGGCATGACCTGCCTCCGAAAAAAAGCATAAACCATCAAAATAAAAACAATGAAATACAATAGAGAAACAGACTTTCGCATAACGGTAGAGTTTGCCGATGGGCGTACAGAACTCGAAAAATTCAAGATAATCACAGAGGCGGCCGCTTCGCAGTGCGGTTTTAAGTGGTATGCCGTGATCATAAAATGGATAGGTATCCATAAAGGTACGGGCTTGATCATTATCGACAGGACACGGCAAATGGACATCCCCGAAGATATAGCTGTGGCACAGATCGAAAAGGCCACCTCTCTCGGTAACCATAACTATATCGACATCCTATCACTATACGAACAACTGTACACCGATTACGATAGACCCAAAGCTCAAAAAACAGACGAATTCATAATACCGAGCACCCCCGAGGCTGACAAAGAAAAACAAATAAGGCTTTTCAAAGAACAGATAAGGGACGAATATCATAAAGACATAAGCTCCAAAATGGGCTATTGCGTTTTCGACCTGCACAACAGACGGAAAAACTGCCCAACGTCCATGCCGGGCAGGGTGGGCGATTTCGAACTTGAAAGCGTACTGCCCTCCCCCAATGTCACGCGGCTACTGTACAAATACGTTCCCAACAGCCAAGAACAGGCAAACACCTGCTACAAAACAGGCGAACCCTGTGATTGCGAAGGCCTCTGCAAAGACGCCTAATACCTATGCTGAAATCAAGAAAATAAAAATCATGACAGACTATAAACTAGAAACAATACTGGACGAAAACAACGTGGTACTGAACAGTAGCTACGGTTGTCAGATCTGGTCAAGGGCAAAACTCGGCAATGACCGCACCTGCCAACGGACAGGTAAAAAACTATTAAAAGGGGCTGAGGTTTTCCGTCCTGTCACCAATGGCTACAACCGTTCGCACAGAATTTCGGCAGGGGAAATTGCGGCCATGATAAACACAGAAAAACAAAAAATGAAAAAAGTAGAAAAAGCATACCGGTATTACCTGAAGCTTTCAAAACTGGAAGAATCAGGAATACACCCCGTACAGAAGACTGAAACTAAACGCGCTTTTTTCGCAGGCTTCGGCAGCTGTATAGATGCAATGGCAGACATAGATAACTCCAGCGATGAAAGCTGCCAGCGCGAACTTATATCACTGGAAAACGAAATCAAGGACTTTTTTAAACATGAATGCGAAACGGCAGGCAAAAGCGAAACTGAAATATTCCGCGATAAACCTATGGATTCGCTGTCCCGGTTCGACCGTATTTCGCAAACAACAAAAGACCGGATGGCGATGTTCAGATATGTTCCGGACAGCAAAAAGGAGGGCAAAGGATGAAAAGGACAGCAGCCACAACCGCTGTCCTGTTACTGGTCTACCTGTTGGCCTCGTTCTTCGAGCTTACCATAGACTTTCACAACTGGAAACAGGACACACGCGGCTTTACGGTCTTTTTCTGGGCAATCACCTTGTTCGGTTCATATGTCAGCTACGCACACAGCAAAGAACAGAAAGAACAAAACACATAAAATAATTAAAAGTATCATGAAGTTAACAGCCATTGAATCGCAGTCCGGGAATAAAATTCAAGTCAAGGACGCTTATTCGAACACACATTATTGGTGCGATCACTATAAGCAGTTTGAAATTGATGTCAAACTCTTTAAAGTTATCCGTGGAGAAACGGAATTTTTTAGATATCCCCCAAATTTTGAACATGACCCAAGAATTTTAGCAGAACTGGATTTTAAACACAAAACGGGAGATGAAAGTGCCCTTCATTTTAATACTAAAATGAATATTGCAACTATGCTGGAAAAGCAAAAAAAAGATGTGGAAATCGAAAAAATTTTTAAAAATGAACATATTCATAGAGTTGCGGATGTTTTTTGCAGATATAAAGACAATCAGCAAGTATATGAAATTCAAATTAGTAATTTGACTTTGGAAGACTTAAAAAACAGGACAGAGGATTATGAATCTTTTGGTATTGATGATGTAATATGGATACTGGACAGTGGATTGTCAAATTTAGATAAAATAAGTGACTGGTTATTTGTTAGAGGCTATAAATACGGGATATTGGAGGTATCCGTTGAAAAAAAGGAAATAGCGGCCATGGTAATTTAGTCCGTTTTATTGGCCGCAAAACGACCCTTCAGATAAGTACGGTCACAGTGAAATATAACGCACAGCTTAATTTCTTTTTACTTGTCTCCATGCACATCGGGGTACACATGTACTTAAGCCGCTTTGAAATAAAACCTTGTGGCCTTATTTATAGACAGTCAACAAAAAGTAAAGTGTGTTAAAAAAGAACAGAAAATTTAATGTCTCTCACTACACTGATAATTAAAACGCCGCTGGTTCGACATGATCGCCAGCGGCGTTTTTACTTCTATGTATATGATAGAATTTAATCTACGAATTCCAAATCTTAATAGAATGCATCAATTTAACAATCCTATCTTCTATATCCTTTTCCTTCCAGTTGGTTTCGTTAATATACCTGATCAGTTCTTTGGTGTGCTTCATTTTATCAGAAGAGTATTTAATTGTTTTTCGGTTTCTGGCCTTAAAATCCCAATTGATAGATCCACGATAATCAACGATATCTTGCAGGAATTTATCTATATTATCAAACTCCTTGAACTCTAAAGTTCCTGTTTCCTCTACACCATCTTTATCTTCATAATACAATTCATTTATCCATTCGTAAATAATATCTGAACTTATATAGTTTTCTATTTCGCGGCCTTGAGTTATCCAACAGTTTTCTTTTCCAATTTCAGTCTCTACCCTTTTTTTTGTCTCTCTTAAATCTTCATAAGTCTGATTTTCGGATAAGTCACTGTCCATTACTATAAAAGCATTTGTATTGATTTTAAACAGTTCAATATAGTTATCGGGTTCGTTTTCTATGTTAAATTCAAAGTTAGAAAGAACTTTTCCGCCATAGTACATAAATGAAAAGTGAATACCTTCTTTGTGTTCACATCCAGCCAGTTCTAACCATTTATTGATATAAACCCTATCGGTTGGGCCTTCTACCCAGATGATACCATTTGTTTGCAGTATATCACTTGCCTTATATCCAAGCTCCAGAATCAATTCATTAGTCTCTGCAAGTGATTTTATTGGTGTCATCTGCGAGAACTTCTTGTTTTTTTGGACATGAATTATCTGGGCGTTTTCTTCGGTAGAAAAAACATCTATGGCCACGTTTGAGTGGCTGGAAATGAAATAGTAGTTGTTGGGGCGTTCTTGTGCATGATTTTTTATAATTCCCAAAAGTTTTCTAAGAGCGGAAGGATGGAGATTGTTTTCGAGTTCTTCGAAAACAAACACAGTAGGTTTACTTTTACACGCTTTTAAATACATTAGGGTCAACGCAAAAAAAGCGGTCTTAACCCCGCTCCCTAATTTACTGATAGGAATCAGTTTGTCCCCTTTAATTTCAAAATAGATCTCCCAATTATTATCCCCGATAAACCTTGTTTTAATACAGGAGAACTTTTCTTCAGGTTCAAAAATTAAGTTCAAATAACCTAAAATGAGGTTTATATCCGAAGTTGTGTTTTCCTTGTAGTGTTCTAAATGAGTTAAGTATGTAGTGAGATTTGAACCGTCCTCCAGAATGATCAACTTATCATCATCGACAGGCAATTGCTCAGGAACAATATTTCTTTCTGCCCCAATTATATAGAATTCACCGTCCAAAGGCCGTTGTAATTCTGCTTTTTTAGTCTCCAACAGCTTGGTCAGTTCATCATCTATCGTTCTAAGATCTTCTTTTAACGGCCTAAGGATAATACTCGAATCCTGCGGTTCATCTTTTTCATCGAGGCCTTTTATGATCTCGTACCTTATTCTTTCATAATCAACCCTAAAAAAACGCTCAGGTAGATTTTCACTATGAGAGAATAAATCCTCAGAATTGTCTTCTTCAACAATGACAGAGGAATTATCAAACAGTTTATGTCTTTTAATTGCTATAAACTTAATTACATCAAAGAACGAGGTTTTTCCGGTATTGTTTTTTCCTATTAAAACATTTACGGGTTTCAGTGTAATGTCAATCCCATCGGAATTAAAACATTTATACCTTTTGGCAACTATTCTCATGCAAAGCTAACGTTGTTCGGCATCGAGTGGTTTATGTTCATTAGGAACCTTTCCAGTTCCACATGTTCAAACGGCCAGTTAAAACAGAACTTCCGTTTGTTTTCAATAAACCTCCAGACCAGATAAATGATTATTGGCTTCTTATCCAGCAATTTATTATGTCTGTATACTTTCTGAATCAGTATCTTTATCCTATGAAAGAAAACGGGCAATAACTCGATATCCCTTTTTCTTGGAGGGTAATTGTTTAATACTATTTCTGATAATTCATCATGCAGATTGATAGATAGAATAGGGAGATCCGGATTGATAGAGTTATGATATTCTATCAATAATAACGACAGTTCATTATGTAGCCCTATGTTTTCCATCTGATAACGCAATCTCTCCTAATACTCCTATTGTTAATCTATAAAAAATAACCAATATAATATTCATGTCGAATTATCGAAGGGTTTTAGATGGAAAATTGTTTTAAACTACGGCAAGCTCCATCTGTTGAATAATCAATCCTGTTTATGTTCTGTTCTAATAATAGAAACGAAAACTAACTTGGTTTGTTCTTTCCTTTTGGAATTCTATAAGGAATACCTTTGACCCTGACAATAGTAAAATCCGGATCAAATTCCATGTCGTTGAAGTCAACTTCCTCGGTTATTATTTTAACATCATCAGCATCACCTGAAGGATAACTGACTTTAACCTTATTTGAAAATGGGATAGTATTTGTCTTCAGTTGGTATTTTATTAATTCATTATTTTTAATAAATGAAGTCTCTAAGTCTGCATCTTCAATGTACATATCGTAATATACACCTAAATCCTCAGGGATATGTCGTTCCTTAAAATCACTTGCCGATATTACTTTTTCTTCGTTCTTAAGGTAGGATTTTAAATGCCCCTCAAAATTATAAGCATCACTGGGGGGGATGTATTTTAACATGAAACTAACACATGTATCATAAAAATGTTGTGTTCTTTTTTTTGAGTTTTTATCGATTGAAAACCCTAAGAAAGTATTCAAAAAATACCGGGCTGACCCACCTTTTATTTGATCATCAAAAACATAGAATTTAAAATTATCATTGATATTTTCAACAGGAACACCATTGTCTTTTTTTATAATTAAACCTATTTTATAGAAACGGCTATCAGCAGAAAGAAATAGATCATCAACTAGCTGAAGTGTGTCGCGATCTTGTCTAATAGCACTGATCTTAGTTGCCTTTATGAATACTACTATTTCTTTTGGTTTATTTCCGGGAAAATTTTCAGTTGCATAAACCGAAATCAGGATTCCTTCTTTTTTCTTTGTCGATGATGTTTGTAAAGCTTCTTTGTAAATCATTGTAGCCTCTTTTGTAAAATCAAAAAAATCGGCGTCATCTTCTTCAAAGAATTCCTCTGTAAGCTTGACTAGTAGTGATTTTTGAGATTCGTCGACCAAAGCTTCAAAAGATCTACTTTCAACCCCCATAACATCAACAATCCTCGATTTAATTGCATTTTTAGTTTTTTCGTCGCAGCTCAACTCTTTTTGGCTAAAAACAGGATCTTGCAATTGCCGCCCATCCATTTTGATTTCATGAAGAACTATACTGTTGATCACAGTATGTTCTGGATCGAATACCGGTTCCATTTTAGTAAAATTTAATTGTAGTATATGAACTGTAACCCACCTTTTTACAGAGTATACTATTAAGTCTTGTTAGTAGATTATTTGCGAAATAAATAACATAAATCATTTAGAAATGATATGTGTTTTGTTTTTTTGTGCCTGCAAATTAGGTGTTATGATTAAATTAAGCAAAGGTTCTAAATCAAAAAATCGTACAAGATTATCATTTAGGTGGGATCAGTCTGTTTCTTTGAGATAAAATATTAAGGGAACTTAAATAACTTGAATGTCTGCGGCCAACAAAAAAGCCCTGACATCGTCAGGGCTTTTTCACAATCCAAAATCCATTTCCATCTGCAAGGGCTGCTTCTTCGGCGTCCCCTTCCCCGAAAGGATCCGCTCGACCTGCTGGGTGGAAAGATAAAATTCAAAAGCAATCTTTTCGTAGATCGAATTAATGTCGAAGCGCAGCCCCGTGTTCGGGCAAGTACGGGGCATCTCGTTGAACATCCTGACAATGTCGGCATTCCTGCGCTCAATATTCTTAGCCCTCCCTTCGTACTGATACATGAGCTTCAGGTCTTTTAACGGTTACGGTTTTCTTTGTCTTCGTGCGGTAAGTAGAGGAATGGAAGCGCTGCACGGAATGTATCATCCCCTCGGCCGATACAATTGCATAATCGCTCTGTTGCAGGCTGTCGAAAATGCCCTGCACCCCGAAGCCGGCCATTGCATCGTAAACAAGCTGGTCGATCCTCGAATGTTCCTCAAGGGGCGCATCCCTGATATCGCCGTCCATTTCGGAAACGGAAACGCTGAAACAATGGATATTAACGGCAAAGCTGGCCTGTAAGTGCCCTTGCGAAAGGCTGTCGGTCTTCGATGGCAATATCTCTATATATAGTAACGGGACTGCGAGTTTCACTGCCCCACCGCTGTACCACGCAACATTTTTTACGCTTTCAATCGTATTTAAGCGCTCTTTAATGGCCGTATAAGCAGAATAGAACATAAGCAGGGGTTTTGTTGGCTTTTCGTTATTTTACGCAAAAATAGACAAAACCAGTGCCCCCGCCTCGAAAAGTTATCCACCACTTATCCAAGCCCCTTTTTCAGGAACTCCAGCGTATCGGTTTCGATCAGCTTTTCGATCTTACCGTCAAGCTCGGGGTGCTGACCGATAATCTGACGCTGGGGCATGGTGATTGTTTTTGTGTGTGCCTTACGGGTGTGTGCCTTCACTTTTTCCGTGCGCCCCCATTTGTTTTTACGCTTATGGGCACGTACACGGTGGGCAGGTACATTCACCCTCCCTTTAAAACCGTTGTTGTGCATATGGATGTAGGGCGCTGCGCCAAAGTTATAGATCAGTATCTCCCCTGGCCCTTCGACCCTTCCCGTTATATCATTTCTCATTGTCGCCGTATCTGTCAGCGTCAGGGCGTCGGGGTCGTCCTCAGCCCGCGCCGACGGTTCCCATTTCCGGTCAAAAAAGCCCTCCCTGTCAAAGTTTTTGTCAAACTCCTCAAGGGCAAGTTTTTCGATGTCATCCGTCAGGTTCATTACGAATTCTTCTGCTTGTTTTTTCATGGGTTTAAGTTTTGGTCAACGGAAAAGTTTTTGTCAGCCCCTCCACGGGAATCATTTTTTGTCCTTCCCTGTGTTTTTTTCCTGTTCCTTTTTCGAAATGTCCGTAATTTCCTTTTTGCCCTTCTGTTCATAGTAAGGGTGGTGCGGAGGGAAAACGGCCTTATCAATGCCCGGGTTGAAACGGAACATCCCGTAACGGTTCTTTCCGTCCTTCCCGATCATGGTAGTTGCCTCTTCGCCAAGTTCCATCGCCGTTTTCGAGTCGGTCACAGGTTCGGTCTTCGGCACCTGAATCACGCGGCAGCGGCAGCGCCAGCCGTTCTTTGGGAAATACTTTTTCCAGAAAGGATGGTCAACGGGCAGGGTAATGCCGTTGAGTTTTTTGTGCGAAGCCCTCGTTTTACCGTCGTCAACGGCCACATAACGCAGGTTGTAGCGGTCTTTCTGCCGTTCGAACTTTTCCCAGTGTGCGGCCATCTGCGAATTGCCGACGGCGTGGTGGTATTCCGCCTCCAGATAATGCACATTGTATTTCGGGTGCAGGTCGAGCACATCATTTTTGAACTTCGACCACGGGCGCACCTTCCCGTCCTCAAAAAGCTTTTCCGAAGCTTCCAGCAGCTGGGCATGTGTCTTAAGACCCGAAAACACCCAGACGTCATCCAACAGGCGTTTTTCAAGTTCTTTGCTTACCTCCGTTTCTGCCAGTTTGAAACCTTCACCGATAGCGGCGGTCAGTTGCTTTGCCGTTGTGGCCAGCAGCCCGCCGCCTGCCTTCATTATGGTTTCGGTGTCCGGCTTTTTTCCCGTTTTTTTAACGGCCTTCCACAGCTCAAGCAGGGCACGCACAAAAAGCGTCTCCGAAAGCCCTTTCCCGCTGTCCAGTTCACGGTGTCCCGTGGGCAGGTAAAACGCCCCCACATCAACCGATTTATAATCATAAGCGGACGGGGTGATGTTAAGCTTTTTGGGCGCTACTTTTTTTTTTCACCGTCCTCAGGTGGCGGCGGTGTTTCTTCGGTTTTTTCCTTTTTCTTTTTCAACAGTTCCGTATACCGGAATTCTGCCTTTGCGCAGGGGTAGCCGTGGTGTGCAAGGAACGGTATCAGCTTATAATTGATCACGTCCTGAACCGTGGTGAGCCTTGCCAGTGTGTAGCCGTTCAGTACGCGTTCGTGTACCTGTCCCTGTGCCAGTGACGCGCCGTCATCGGAGGTCATGGTCTGGCCGTTGATGGCCTTCGAGATCTGCTCGTCGGCATACCTTGCCCCGTGTTCGTAGATTTTGTAAAAATCACTTTTTCCCGACTCCAGAACATCCGCGTCATCTTCATCATCAATTATCATAAAGCCCGAAGAACCGAAATTTGCGGCCATGTTCTCCATTTCGTCGAGTTCTTCATCGTCGCGCGAACTGGTCTTGATGACAAGCGACGGCTGCCCGAAGCGTTCCGAGGCACGCGACCAGTCACTGCGGGAATAGCTTTTCAATATTACCTCTTTGGCCACGATCTCATATATACCGAGGTCTTCGCCCTCGATCTCAAGCAGGAAAAAATCTTCGGGGCTTTCGCGGTACGGTATGCCGTGGCGGTCGGTCTGGTTCAGTACAATTTCGCCCGTGGTCGGACGTGTGAACAGTCTCGGGAACTGCTTGCACGACGTGAATTCCCCGTTCTTATCGGCCTCCCCGAATTCGATCAGTGCATGTCCATAAAATTCGCTCATCAGCACATGTTTCACAAAATCCCTGAACCAAGGGCGCTTAAAGAGCTTTTCGTCCGCCCCTTTGACCGTGAACGGTGCGGCAAGCACCATGTTTATTGCCGTGCGCCGCTGTGTGAGTACATGCGAATCTTTCCCTACCTTATCGTAAAGCAGGTAAAGCTGTGTGAAATCGGGCTGCATTTCGTCGTTTGCCCTGTTCACCGCCTGCTCCAGTGTGTCGAGCCTAAGATCGACCCTCGAACGGAACTCACGGCGCAGCTGTGCCGAAAGCCGTTTCTTTTTGGCGTCCACGGCCTCGCCTGTCTTTCCTGCAAACAATCTCTGAAATAAGTTCATGATCCGTTCTTTTACCAGTTGTGCGACCTTTTCGGCTGGCTGCCCCAGCGGAATTTTGTTTTCGGGCGTTGTGTTTCTTCTTTAATACGTCGGGGCAGGTCGGCATCCGTTTTCCCGTCCTCTATCCTTGTCAGTTCTTTGAGCGTGTCGTCGTAGTCCTTTATGATGCGTTCGGGCACATCGTCATCGGCGATGCCCTCATATAGGTAATAGGCCATCAGGTCGATCATCCATTTCAACAGCCTCCTGTTCCTGTCCCTGCCCGTTTTCCCCCATTCCGCCCCTAGGTCGTAATATTTTGTCAACCGGTCTGTTACCATTGCGGCCGCAATGGCCTCGGCATCGTCCAGTTTTTCCGTATCGCCGTCAAGGATCTGTTGTAAGGCGTTGTAGTGTATCTTGTTTTTGAAATCGCTTTCCTGTACAAACATAGCTTTGGTGTTTAGTTTCTGTAACCTGTCCGCGAGCGTCCCCTTTCCCTTGCGGAACTGTTGCCCGTGCGGGGTTTGCGTTTCCCCTTTTTCAGTTTGTTGAGGTAATGGTTGCCGCCCTCGAAGGCATCGGGGCCGTCATCGTGCACATAAGGGAAGCCGAGGAACTGTGCAACGAGTTCCTGCATATCGGGCGAGTGCTTTTCCTCAATGTTGAAGCGTACGAGCCGCTGTTCGAACAGCGGGGAAAGGTTTTCTATACGCCCCGTTTTGTCGGGCTTTTTCCGTCTGTCCGCCCTTAACGGCAGCTGCCACCCCTTGTTCTCGCCTTCCTGCTGGTAGTGTTCTATATGGCTGTCCTGTATGAAATTGGCCTCCATGTAGTGCCGTGCGTTCAGGTCGCCGATTTCCTCCGCGATCCGGTAATGGCCGCGTACCATTGCGCCCGTGGTCTCCTGCCGTACCCATGCACGGTAAACATCGGTGAACCTGCCGTTGCGTGCCAGCAACAGTATGGCCTTGAAGTCGTTTTTCTTTGTATCCTTGAACGAGGGGTCGTTGTAGGTCACAATGGCATCGGCCTCTTTTAACGGCGGGAGCTTTGACCATACGATCCAGTCATGTTTGAAAATGTGGCCTTCCTCGATGTGTTCGTGGAAAAATTCGCGCAGGGAATTGCGCCTGCCCAGCTTTTTCATTTTGTCCCTGATCATTTTCCCTGTATAGCGTTCCTTCCATGCAGGCCGCCCGTTGAGGTCTTTTTTACGGGTGCGCGGGTCTTCCAGTGCAAAGACCTTGAGGTGGTAGATACCGTCCTTGACGGGGTCTTCGGGTTCGACATCGCCGACAAGGTGGGCAAGGATGGATTTTTTGTGTATCCTGTTGCCCGCGATCACCATGCGCGCGCCCTTTATCGACATGGCACCGAAAAAGTCCCCGAGCACCCAGTTCACGGCATCATCGACACGCTGTCCGTTCTTCACGATAACGTTATCGTCAATATCATCGACCACCCCGTAATTGGGGCGGTTGGCACTTTCCCGTGCACCGCGCGGGGACTCGTTCCGCCCGTATGCCCAGAACCCGATGCCGTCCGCCGTTGCAAAATGCCCGTTCTGCCAACTGCCGAAACCTTTCTGTTTCCCCCAGTCCTCTATATAGAGCTGGTTGTTGGTAAGTTCGGCCTGTATGTCCGAAAGCAGGCCGTTGGCCTTCTTCTCATTGGCCGACCCGACGATCATACCCGTAAGTTCGCCCCTTGCCTTAAGGAACATCGGCAGGAAAACATTGGCAAAAACTGATTTTGCATGTTCCCTCGGCCATTCCAGCACCGCGAAAATGGCAGGGTCACGGACAATATCGCGGGCGGCCTTAAGGTGGAACCATCCGAAAGCGGATTTCCCGTCGTCCATATAGTGGGAGAAATAATATTCGCAGAAATCGGGGAAGCTCTTCAGCAGCCGTTCCTTACGTTCCGCTTTCTCTTTGGGTGTTTCGGTACGGCGGACTACCGTTGCCGTCCTGATACGGTCACATGTCTGTAGGAATTCGAAATATTCCTTTTCCGTTAACTTTTTAGCCATTTTTCCTTTTGCTTTCAGTGTAAAGTGGGGCTACGGAAGCGAATTCTTTGGCAAGTCCCGGGTATTCCCGTTCCAGCCACTCCATGATATCCTTCACGGTGCGGACGGCATTCTCCCAGCCCTGTTCTTTCGGCCTGATGGCCGAATAGAGTTTCTGGAGGGCATCAATTTCGCCGCGTTCTATCAGTTTTGGCCTTTCCCCTGCTTTCCTCTCGCTGATCCAGATATCCTTCAGCTCTTTGAGCGCCGTTAGCTGGTAGTCGATAAGTTCCCTTATGCCCTCCTCGGAACTCTGCTGGTGGGTATCGGCCTTGAGTTTTGCCTCTTCCCAGCCGTCCCTGCGTTTCCAGTCCTTGATCGTGTTGTCGGATTTGCGCAGTGATCTTGCTATGAACTGTTGTGAAAAACCGTTCATGAAAAGGCATCTTGCCGCGTCACGTACTTCCATCTTTTTTCCCGCAAAGAAAAGGTGGACAGGCCTCCCGATCGGCCGTTTCCGCCCTGCTTTCCGCACAGTGGTTCCAGACCGTCCCATTATGAACGGAAGTCCCCGCACCATGCGGGCAAGCCCCCGAAATCCTTGCCCCCGTGGGCTTTTCATCGGAGCTTTGCAACGGAAACGAAACAGAAAGCCACAGGGACATCCCCAAAAACAGAGCTTATGCCATACACATTTATCCTATCGGACGAAACCCTTAACCGCTACGGTTACCGTGTCCTTACGGCAGGCATCGACCTGACCGCATTCCTGAAAAACCCTGTGATGGTCTTTGCGCACAACACCTACCGTGCGCCCATAGGCCGCTGGGAGAACCTCAGGATAGAAGACGGGAAACTTCTCGGCGATGCCGTGTTCGACAAAGAGTGCGAAGAGGCACAGAAGCTGGAGGCGAAAGTAAAACAGGGCATTATCAAGGCCGTTTCGATCGGTTTCCGTGTGCTGGAAGTTTCAGAAGAGAACGTGATAAAAGGGCAGCGCCGACCGACAGTGACCAGGGCCGAGCTTTACGAGGTAAGTCTGGTAACCGTACCGGGCAACCCTTCAGCTGTAAAGCTTGAGTTCCCCAATGAAGGGCTTACACTTTCGGGCGATTTCAAAGAGGAACGCCTCGACATGGTACTGCCGCCTTTAACAACTGAAGAACCTAAAGATGAAGATACGATGAACCTAAAAGAGCTTAACAAAAAGTTGGGGCTGCCCGAAGGAACGGACGCCGACGGCATTGCCGCCGCTTTTGAGGCACAGAAACTGCGCGCCGATGAATCCGCCGAGAACATTGTCGAAGCGGGCAAAAAACTCGGCCTGATCAACAGCGAGACCATAGAAAAGGCCGTCCGCAAACTTGCAGAAACCGACACAGGCCTTGCGGTCGATATGATGTGCGAAGGCGCAGACCTTGAAAATAAAGAGCTGGACAACAACGGCGGCGGGAACGGAGACCAAGAAAAAGGGGACGGTAAAGATAACAGTGAACGCCTGAGCGATGCCGTGAAGAAACTGGCCGCACAGACCGGGAAAGACGGCGGGGAGGAAAAAGGGCAAGACGCCCCACAGGTCGAGTTCCTGACCTTTGACAAGGCGCTCACCCAGATACAGGAACGTAACGGACAATAAAAAAGCACAACCGATATGGCAATAAAGATAAACGGCAGCAATTACGGGGGCGAGGTACTCGAACACCTACTGGTAAAGGCAACAACGGGCAACGAACTTGTGCAGGGCGGTCATATCCGTCTGGAACCGAACGTGAGCGATAAACTTTCCCTGCCACGTGTAAGGGCGGGCAAAGTCCTGCAAAAACGGAAGGAGCAGCCGGAAAGTAAGGATTCAAAAGGGGATTTCGAATACGATGAAAGGGAACTGAAGCCATTGGAGTTCATGGCCTACACGGAGTTCAACCCGCGTTCCCTTGAAAGGATATGGCGACCGTTCCAGCCCAAAGGGGAGCTGGTTTTTTCGGAACTCCCGCCACATGTACAGAATGTATTTCTGGCCGAACTGGCCAAGATCGTCGATTTTGAACTCGGGGAACACTTTGTCACCGGGGAAGAAGGTGCAGGGGACACCCAGTTTTTTAACGGTATCCTTACCCGTGCAAAGGCCGATAAGGATATCCTGAAAATCCCGAACCCTGCGGTGATCGATGAAAGCAATGTTATAGATGTCCTTGGCAGCATAGCGGGGAAAGTCCCCAAGGCCATCCGGAAACATATAGACCTGAAAATGTTCACCTCGCACGAGGACTTTGACCTTTATGACAGTGTGATCACCAGATCGACCAAGGGCAAGGGCTGGGACGAGATCAACAAGGCCAGCTTTAAGAACATCCGCCTTGTCCCACTGGTGGCCATGCCGAAAGACGATATCCTGTGTACGATAGGCAATACCAAGCTCACCTCGAACCTGTGGGCAGGTGTAAGTTATGTCAACGATGCGGCCGCCGTGAAAATTGACAAAGTGACGAACGCGGGCGAACGCTGTTTCTTCAAAATGCTGATGAAGGCGGACACCCAGCTGAAATTCGGCGAGGACGCCGTACTGTACAGCCGTAAGAAACCTTGACGCAATGGGGGACATGGATAAAATGGGCATACTGCTCGAATACGCAAGGGAAGGGCTGCTGCCCCTGTCGTGGATGATCTCCTCCGCGTATGTACTGCGCCTGTTAGGGTTCAACAAACTGATGACGAACCTTTATAACGACATCGGCCTGCCGTGGCTCAAAAGCAAAATGCAGCGCAGTGACGAAAGGGAACGCGACCGCATCGCCAACTATGTCAGCGACAAGGCGGCAGCGGATATCATCTACGGGCGCTATGTGTCCGTAGGCCGCCACCTTATCGGTGTGGCATGGGCGGCACTGAGCGACCTGCGCGGCGGGTATGTGACCGAGGACAAAATAACGGACAGGCTCAGGGTGGGCACACGCGACCTTTTCCAGAACGCCAAAGAGGCATTGGGCGACCACATCGCCTATTCCAGCAGGACATGCCTGTCCGTGCATTTCGAAGGGCTGGAAGAGGCCGATATACTGGGCTTTTACGCCCCGATCTCGGCCGCCATCGTTGAACTGAAGGAACTGGGGCACAGGCTGGGCTACGAAGAACTGAGGCTTACGGTACTGATGCAGACCGATACGATGATGGCCGATGCGATGGACATGATTTTAACCAACAGAAAAACAGAAGAAAATGGGACTACCCGGGGTAGAGATAAACGTAAGTAACGGCAATCTTGGCCGCACGCCCGGTACAGAGGACGGCATTACGGGCATGATCCTTTCGGGCACGGCCATAAGCGGGCTCGCACTGAACGCGCCGAAAGCCGTTTTCACGCTGAAAGAAGCGGAAAACCTTGGGCTTGCGGCTTCAAGGGATGCCCATTCCACGGTAAAGGAATTCTACCGGGCAGCGGGCGACGGTGCGGAACTGTGGCTGATGCTGGTTGCCGACACGGTAACCCTTGCCGAAATGACGGACAGTTCCGAACCTTACGCACCCGCCCTGATATCGGCGGCAAAAGGCCGAATACGGATACTGGCCATTGACCGCGTGCCCGGGGCATCATATACGCCCGACCAGACGGCGGGCATCGACAAAGATGTATACGACGCGGCGGTCAGTGCCGATGAACTTGCAAAAGCGGAAACGGCAAAGGTCAACCCTTTGCGCGTGATCATCGGGGGGCGTGCCTTTTCCGGTGACGTATCGCAGCTGCACGACCTGAAAACATGGGACAGGAACCGTGTACAGATTTTAATGGGTTCGGCCTCCAAAAGCGGACGCCCCGCGATCGGGCTGCTGACGGGGACATATGCCAGACTGCCCGTACAGCGCAACCCGGGGCGCGTTAAAAACGGCTCACTGCCCGTTACGGCGGCCTACCTGACCGACGGCTCGTTGCAGTCGGCAGGCGACCTGACCAAGGTTGAGGCCGTCCACAAAAAAGGCTATGTGGCCATACGCCAGTTTACGGGAAAGGCGGGCTTTTACTTTACCGACGACCCCACGGCGACATCGGATGCCGACGACTGTTCCAGCTTTGCACGCGGCCGCGTGATAGACAAGGCCTACCTGCTGGCCTATAAGACCTATATAGAAGAGGTCAACGACGAGATCGAAGTGGACGGGGACGGTAAGATCGATGCCGCCCGCCTGAAAGAACTTGAAGCGAAAATCGAAAACACCGTCAACCAACAGATGACCGCCAACGGCGAGATCAGTTCGGTGGAAGCGGCGATCGACACGGAGCAGAACGTACTGGCCACCGATAAGATAGAGATCGGGCTGAACATTACCCCTGTGGGCTATATGAAACAGATCATTGTGAACCTCGGGTTCGAAAACCCTTTTAATTCCTAAACACTATGCCATTTAACAGTTCTGAATACAGCTGGGCGGATATCAAAGTGGTAATGCTCGGGCGCCCTATCGGCGGGCTTCGCGGTGTGAAGTACAAAAAGACACAGGAAAAGGAAACTGTCTACGGAGCTGGAAACGAGCCGCGAGCCATACAGCGCGGGAACAGGTCGTATGAGGGCGAGATCACGCTTTTGCAGAGCGAACTGGAAGCCCTGAACCGTTCGGCGGGCAAGGGAAAGGACGTTACCGACCTGCGCAACGTGAACATCGTGGTGGCCTATGCCCCCGAACAGGGCGCACCGCTGGTAACGGACACGATCAAAAATGTTGAATTCACCGAGTTCGAAAAGGGCATGCAGCAGAACGACAAGTTCGCGGAGATCAGCCTGCCGTTCATCGCACTCGGTATCGAAACAGGATAACACATGGAAGAAAATTTGACAGGGCAGGCAACGCCCGAACAGATCCAACAATGGAAAGCAAAACACGGCGATGTGTTCGCCCTGAAAGTTGAAAACTCCGTGGGCTATGTCAAACGCCCGGGGCGCACCGAACTTGCCCACGCCGAGGTAATGAGCAACGGCAACAATATCAATTACAACGAAACACTGCTGACCGACTGCTGGCTCGGCGGCGATGAAAGTATCAGGCACGAAGACCGCAAATTTCTGGGTGTCTCGGCACAGCTGGCCGATATCGTAGAGGTAGCCACGGCCACCGTGGAAAAGCTTTAGCAGGTGTCACGGCAAAGGCCGGACGGGGCAGCCTGCTCTATATCGAGACCCTGATGCAGTACCACGGCATCATCGCACCGTCGCCCGCCGATGTGGCCGACCCCGTGTTTTTTCAGAAGTTCAGGTGTTTACTGGACATACGCGAACAGGAAGCTAAACAAGGACAATGAACAATACCGTCGAGTTTAAAATAAAGATAAAGGAAAACATCGGGCGTGTCAGCGAAAAGCTCGGCGTGAGCCTTTCCAAGCTCGGCAGGCAGACAAAGTCGCTTGAGAAAACAGGGGGAAAGGCTTTTTCCAACATCCGCGACAAGGCCGAAGGCTCCAACGGTGCGGCAAAAAAAACGGCAGGGCTTATCGAAGGGCTGGAAAAGCAGCTCGGTGACCTCCAGAAAAAGCGGAAAGGTCTCCTTGACCCCAAGGAGATCGCAAAATCCAACAGGGAGATCGCAAAACTGAAAAAGCAGCTCGGTGATATTGACGGCCTCGGCCTTGAAAAAAGCGGCCTTGATAAACTGAAAGGTTCACTGATGGACGCACTACCGGGCGGCGGGATGCTGAAAAGCCCTGTCGCGGCTATCGGTGCGGGGGTTGCCGCTATCGGGACACTGGCCTATAAAGCGGGTCAGCACCTGTTTTCGGTATCGGCAGCGGCCAAACAGTCACAGGCATCCGTACGCAGCCAGTTCGGCCTGACGGGGCAGGCACTGGTAAACACAACGGCAAAGTTCGGTGCCATGTCCAAAGTGCTGAAGGTCGACCAGAAGGAGCTTCAGGATTCGGCCAACGCGTTCTTTCAGGAATACAAGGCCAAAGGGGCGACCCTTACGGGCACGCTCGACCTGATCAAAAAGGGCATACAGGCCACGGGCGGGGCGTTCGACCTTGACAACATCAAGGAATATTCCGCCCAGATGAACCAGCTCGGCATGACACAGGAACAGACCGTCGCCCTGATGGTGAAATCCTATAAAGGGGGCTTCTACATGGACAAGCCGATCGACGCGCTGAAAGAGGCGGGGCTTTCGATCCGCGAAATGGACAAGGCGCAACAGGAAGCTCTGGCGGGCATCGGGATAAACTACAAAAAACTGATGTCGGGGCTGAATTCGGGCAAACTGACGGGCATTGATGTAGTAAAGCAGATCGCCGCCAAGATGGGCGAAACAAAGGACGTGGCCAAGCGCCAAAAGGTCATCGCCGACATTTTCAAAGGTGCGGGCGAGGACGCAGGGGCAAGGTTCTTTAAGGAAGTCCTTTCGGGGAAACTGGAAATGAAAGGCCTACTGGATGCCACCGACCCGCTGATAAAAAGTCAGGAACGCCGTTTACAGCTGGAGACGGAAATCTCGAAGAAGGTACAGGGCTTTGCCCCCGCTTTCAACAGTGTACGTGAAAAGGTCGATGTACTGACACTGAAAGCGAAATCCTTCGCCTACGGTATTGTTGAGAAAACGGTCGGCTGGCTGCGCGATAATAAGAAAACCCTGAAGGAGATCACAGGCCACATTACCGACAGGCTGCGCCCCGCATGGACGGTCGTAAAACTCGCTGTTGCAGGCGTATGGTTCTCGGTAAAAAGGACGTTCAACGGCATCTGGAAAGGTGTACAGCTGGTCAATTCGGCCTTTATCGGCCTTAAAAAACTGACGGGCTGGGTAATGGGAAAGATCGGCCAGAGTATTGATTGGCTTTACAACAAAATGGGCGGCGAAGGTTCACTGATGGAAAAGCTTTTCGGCGGGACGGACAGTTTATGGACACGGATCAAAGGCTTTTTCGAAAAGCTTGCAGGAAAATTCAAGGCCATCACAGGACTTGCCCACAACGCCTTTGAGGTCGTGAACAATGCCCTGCGCGGAAATTTCGGCAAAGCAAAAGAAGGCTGGGAAAAGCTGAAACTTGATTTCAAAAATGAATGGTCGGCACCGTCACCGCCACAAAAAAGCGGGGCTAAAAAAACGCCGACGAAACTGACCGCCCCGTTTCAGCCCACAAGCCCGAAAGCCCCAATAAGCCCCGTGTCCACGGAGCTTGCAAAAGGTTCGGAGGGCATCAACGGCGGCGGGGCACGGCAAACGAACATCACGGTCAACCTCGGAAAGTTCATGGACAGCCTGACCATACAGAAAGAAAGCTTTGCCGAGGGCGTGGACGAAATGGAACAGAAGGTAAAAGAGACCCTGCTCAGGGTGCTGAACAGTGCAAACCAGATAGCGGCGCAATAATGGACATTGACCTGAACATACTGTATAAAAACGTATTCGGATACGTCGGGCTACCGTTCCCGATCGGCGAGATCAACCTGAACCCTTTTTCAGGGACTGAAAATGTATTCAGGAAAGACCTGTTGGGCAGGCCTGTACCGATGCCCGTGCAACTGAACGGTACGGAACTGCCCAACGCGGTAATCAGCCTGACAGGGAAAAAAACGGTAGTTGAAACGCCTTTAACAGGTAGTGAAATGCGGGGCTCGGTAAAAGAACTGGTCTCGGTGGACGATTACAAAATCCAGATACGGGGCATTATCGTGAACACCGAAAACGAAAGCTACCCGGAGGACTATGTGCTGCGCATCCGTGAACTGTGCGAGGCACGCGAAAGCGTACTGATCGACTGCCCTGTCTGTGAACTGTTCGACATTGCCGAAATGGTGATAACGGATTTCAGCCTGCCCGAGGTACGCGGGCTGCACTTTCAGGCCTACGAGATCAACGGCCTCAGTGACGACGATTTTACAACGGAACTATTGCTTGAAAACCAAAACTGATACAATGAGAAACCTAACACGAATTTTCATGTTCACCCTTATCAGTTCCCTTACCATCGGGAACTACACATTCGCAAAGGCCGCATCCGTGGAGATCGAGCGCGGCATCCATCAGGTGGGCGCAACGGCAAGGATCGTAATGCCGACAAAGGCCGTGCACAAAGATGAAGTAGTACAGTTGGCCAAAGTGCTGAAACAGGGCGATCCTGTGAGCATAACGCTCGGCTACGAAGATGTTTACAGCGGGACGGAGTTCAAAGGCTTTGTACGCCGCATCCGTGAGGGCAGGCCTACCGTGCTGGAATGCGAGGACAACATTTATCTGCTCAGGCAGAAAAACTTTAAGGAAAGCTGGAAAAGCACAACCCTTGAAACGGTCGTGAAACACCTTTTAAACGGCTCCGGAATCGAACTGAAAGGCAAAATCCCCGATGTGGGGCTGACACCCTTTTACCTTAAAAATATCAACGGTGCAGAAGCCCTGCAAAAGCTCAGGGACGAATACGGCCTGACCGCTTACTTCGATACCGACGGGAAACTCTACGTAGGGCTTGCCTATACCGCCCCTGACCGGACAGTAAGATATGACCTGTTGCGGAACGTGATCCATGGCCGCTTAAAGTTCAGGTCGGCCGATGATGTGAAATTAAAGGTAAAGGCCGTGCACATCAAAGGCGACAACACCAAAACAGAGGTCGAAGTGGGCGACCCCGACGGTGCACAGCGGACATTTTTCTTTTACGACCTCAAGGATAAGGAGGCACTGAAAAATGCCGCGAACGAAAAGCTTGAAAAATACCGCTATGACGGTTACGAGGGCAGTATCACCACCTTCCTGATCCCTTATGCCGCCCCGAACATGACCGCCGATGTCACGGATACGGAATTCGGGCGAAGCGGCAGGTATCTGGTCGAAAAAGTGAAAACAACTTTCGGACGTTCGGGGGCAAGGCGCGAGGTGCACCTCGGTATAAAGCTGGGCTGATGGACATAGACGCACAGCTTGCCGAAGCCCTTCACGCTTCAAGGCAGTTGCCTGTCGGGGCATTGCCCGCAAAAGTTAAAAAAGTGGAAGGGCTGCTGGCCGATGTGGAAACGGTGGAAGGGCTGGAAGTGTTCGGCGTCAGGCTGTGTGCCTCCGAAAAGTCGGGCAGCTATATAAAGCCCCTTAAAGGGAGCTGGGTGATCATTGCCCCTTTACAGGGAAAGGACAGCTACTATATAGCGGCACATACGGAAATCGGAGAGGCGGTTTTCTCGGTAAAAAAAGGGCTGGTGCTGAAATCCGAATCCGAAAGCCTGATGGCAATATTGACGGACATTCTGGCCGCGGTCGAACAGCTGACCGTGACAGTGCCCCCTTCAGGTGGCACGAGTTCCGTCCCGGTGAACATGGCCACATTCACACAGATAAAACAGCGGCTGAAAAAGCTTTTTGTTGAATAACCATAAACGCAGCAGTATGACGGACATTCTTTTGGACGACGGCCTCGACCTGAAAATCGAAAACGGCGACCTCGTTACGGGCGGGAGCGGTGAACAGGAAGTCGCCGCGATCCTTGCCCTTACCCAGGGCAACTTAAAGAACGCACCGTTCATCGGTGTCGGCCTAACGGATTTTGTCAGTTCGGAAAACATGTCCGCACTGAAAACACGGATAAGGGTACAGTTAAAAGCGGACGGCAAGACACCGTCGGCGGTACGGATAAAGGACGGAAAACTTCAAGTGGGACTCAAATGAACGCGGAAACAGCAAGGAGCATCATAGAAAACCAAAAACAGCAACAGGGCGCACTTCTGGGGGTGACCAGCAAAAGCAGGGCGGGGGTATGGGTACAGATCAGTTTCATTTATGCCTCCGTGGCCGAATGGATGTTCTCACAATGGGAAACGTTCAGGGAAGAACTGGAGGATCTCGTAAATACCCGCCGCTGGGCAACGGCCGCGTGGTACATCGAAAGGGCAAAAGCTTTTCAACGGGGCGATATGCTCGAACTCCTGCCCAACGGCCAGTTCGGTTACGCAAAAAAGGACGAAAGTAAATATGTCATCAGGCAGGCCGCCATAGAAGTCGCTGACCGCGAACTCAGGTTCAAGGTCGCCACTGAAGAGAACGGCGAACTTTCACGCGTAAGCGATGCGGACATGGCCATGTTCAAAAGCTACATCAACCAGATCAAACGCCCGGGGACACCTATCCGCTTTATCAACTACGATGCGGATTTAATAAGGATAAACCTTCGGGTCTATTTCGACGGTGAACTTTATGAGGATACGGTACGCGGTGAAGTGACCGGAAAGGTAAAAGGCTATCTGAAGGACATTGTCTTTAACGGCGTGTTCTCGGTAACAAAACTGATCGACGAAGTGCAGACGGTCAAAGGGGTCAACGAATGCGTGTGGCTCTCGGGCGGGAGCTGGCTGGCCACCGAAAGCCCAAGCGCGGCAAAGGACATCATAGACCGCCACCGTTCGGCAAGCGGTTATTTCAAAGTCTATAAGGACACAGGCAATGTTGAACATTTAAACCTTGAGCTGCACCGTGAACTTTAAGACCTACATAGAGATGATGCTGCCGCCCATATGGCGGAAACCGCGATGGCTAGCGCTACTGGTATCCATAACGGAACCGCTTGCACAGCTTTACACGGAAAGCACGGGCATTTATGAAAAACTCAAACGCCGCGCCGCCTGCGACGGCAGTATCATAGCCCTTGAACACCTCATTGAAACGGAGTTCAACAAAAAAGTAAAGATCACGGAGCCTAATTATACAGGACGGATCTACCTAAAACAGCGCAATGAACAGCTAAGGGGGGCGAAGCTCCACAAACGGGGACAGGGCTGGGTTTACCTGTACGGCCGTGGGCTGAGCAGTATAGGCGGATACGATTACACGGTCAAACTGTTAGAGCCAGCGGATCAGGAAACGGCACAGCGTATCGCGGCCGTCACAGGGATTTATAACTCAGCAGGATTTACGTACAACGTTGAAATTTAAAACAATGGACAGGATAAAAACGGACATAGTGGGCGGTCTTCCTTTCGACCTTCCGGACCTTGAATTCATGCAGGATTCAGCAGAGAGCCTATTTAACGCACTTGCGTTGATAATCAGCAAGCACCCGTACGCAATCCTTTCGGGCTGTCACACCAATAATGGGGGCGTTTCTGAAGGTTATATAATCCTTAACGGGGAACTGTTAAAGCACGGGGGAACTCCACTTCCGATCAAACAGGGACAGGCTATATGGTGGATAAAAACCGAAACCGATGACCGGACAACCGTAAAAAACAGAACTGGGCACGGATGTAAAACCTTGGAAACTGAAACGTGCCGTCCCTTATCATTATTCAGTCCCGGGTGGTGTTCAGATCACGAAGCGGGTCAAGGTGCTGCATGAGTCCGAAGCCTATGAACACCCGCCATCGCACCCTATCACTATGATAAACGAGGCAGGGGGCAAAGTGGTAATGACACAGACCGAAAGGGACAAGCTGGCTGGCATAGCCACAGGGGCAACCAATTACGAACACCCGCCATCACACCCTATCACTATGATAAACGAGGCAGGGGGCAAAGTGGTAATGACACAGACCGAAAGGGACAAGCTGGCTGGCATAGCCACAGGGGCAACCAATTACGAACACCCGCCATCACACCCTATCACGATGATAAGCGAGGCGGGCGGCAAAGTGGTAATGACACAGGACGAAAGGGACAAGCTGGCTGGCATTTCCGAGAACGCAAACAATATTCCCAGCGGGGTCATTGTAATGTGGAGCGGGACAGCACCGCCGGCGGGCTGGGCATTGTGTAACGGCGAAAACGGTACGCCCGACCTGCGGGGACGGTTTGTTATCGGGACTGATCATGGCAGCAAGAAAAGGCTGTACCCGATCGGGTCTACGGGGGGGAAGAACTACGTACAGTTAACGTCGGACAATATGCCCCCCCACTATCATGAATACACCGCAATTGTCCCCGACGGCACAAAAGAAGGCAGTAATGTAAATGAAGGTGTTACATACATCAACGGGGGCGGTACGGTAACGAGTACCGTACAATGGATAAGAAACCGTAATACCGCAAAAAATGACGGTTACGGACACCCGTGGGAAGAAGGCCTAGGCAGTCCCGACTATCACCCTGTACATAAAGGCAATACAGCAAATACCGGGTACAAGGGCAAAGGGAACCCGGCAACCCATCTTCCCCCATATTATGCACTTGCCTATATAATCAAGCTTTAACATGGGCTACAGGGTAATCACAACACAGGCGGGGCAGACCGTTGCCGATCTTACATTGCAGGCATACGGCAGCATTGCGGCAAAGGCCATGAACGCCCTTGTCGGGGACAACCCTGCCGTGTTCCCTGACGGCATCACAACGCTTGTCCCCGCTGGCGTACCCGTAAAAGTCAGGACTGAAGCGCCTTTTGCTAACAGTCAGGTACAGGGCTTTTTCTACGGGAAGGAGCTTAACAGTACTTATAAAGAAGGCAGTTCTGGTTTCAGCCTGCCCGATGAAGGCGAAATTGAAAATCCAACTGGGCTAACGGAGATTATTGTGGGCAAACGTGGACAGTGGCGTATCGGGCTGCATCTGGCATGGAAGGAACAGGGCGAAATATTCGGCGGTTCGGCCGTAATCCTTGCCTATGGTTCCAATGCAGAGGCAGCAATAAGGGTTGACATTCCCGACCATGTCAGCTACGATCCGGAGCTTGCAAGCCAGATCATGGCTCGGTACGACGGGGACAATATAATATTAATGTTGAACACGGCGGGCGTCAGCGTCCTCAAATACAAAATCATTTCATCAATATAGATTCTTATGGCAACTATCAAAATTCTTGACTACAGCTTCCTGTTCACCTTTAACATGAACAGTCCGGCAACTTTTAAGCAGGCTGATGTTAAAATAGAGATTTCAGGCTTCAATCCGGAACACGAAATCGACATCCAGCTTATACAGAACCCTGAACCGTTCCACGGGAGCATTTTGCCCGTTAGGCTAAAGAGGAAAGCAGGGATCACGGACGGCACTCTAAATTTTACCTTGACAGACTTCGAACCGGGAACCGGGGCACTTGGCCCGGAGGCAAGAGAACTATTCTTGCAGGTGCTGGACTACAATGTGCCTACGACCAATGATAATAGTGAACCCGCTAAAAATATCCATCTCGACGACCAACACGATTATCTGTATTCAAAAAAAGGACTGGAAACAGTCGGTAAAAAAGTAAATGTTAAAATGAAACAGAAAAATTTCTTTCAGGAGGCCTCGGCGGATAAATTACGCCTTGGCAAAGATGGCGGCATCATAGCATTTGCCAACGGTAAATTAAATTCATACGGAAAGGACGGCACGGCACTGGCAAACATGGCCGTTGCGGACGCCGTCGCCGATGAAGATGCGGTCACACTTAAACAGCTCAACGAAAAGTTCGGGGAACTCTCCAAAAAGGGGGCACTGGTAATAACAGACCTTGTAAGCTCTTCTAACCCTTGGAGTGTCAGCGAGATCCGCATAACCCCTGATCTTGGCTTTCAGATAAAAACGGCCAAGGGAACGGAGATTTTCACACCCGCTGACGGAACACCGTTGACCGTAGCCCAGGGACTGAAAATCAACAAAGGCAAGATTATCGACGGCGGGGCAGACCTGTTTACGGATCATGTCTATATCTACAATGAACCTACAGGGCAGCTTTACGATAACGGGGCTGTGGCCAGTGAGGCCAACAACTGTAAGAAACTGCCCGTTGTCATTGACAGTTCGGGCAGTCCGACAGGGCTTGAACATATCCCTGCCAATGCCCACGTCATCGGTGCGGAAGTGATCGTGGACGAAGCTTTTGACGGTACGGTCAACAATTTAAAGCTGGAATTCGGAGGGAATGTCCTTGTTGACTTTTCCATGCTTGACCTTTCCGAAGTTTCTAAAATGCCAGTACCTGCCTACAAACGGGAATCGTCAAATACCCTGCCCACTGTATCAGGTAACATCAGCGGCGGGACAAAGGGCAATGCCGTTGTTCTGATTGAATATGTAATGTCCTAGAATATAGTTAACGGGGGAAGTAAAACGCCCTCGGCTTTTTTATTATCTGCTACAACAATAAACGCGTATCCGCATGCCGAGGGCTGAATGCCTTCTGCACGAATACGCGTTTTTTGTGTTTTGTTGTAGCAGGTACAAAAGTAACAATCTTAAATAAAAAAACGAATGAAAACACCTATCACCTACTACGGTGGAAAACAGAACATGTTAAAGTATATTATACCTTATGTTCCGGAACATACTACATATATTGAACCTTTCGCGGGCGGCGCGGCTCTCTTTTTTGCCAAAGAGCCTGCACGTTTGAATGTCATCAACGACAGGAACAGGGAACTTGTGAATTTTTATGAAATATCCAAAACCAAACATGGAGAACTCAGTGCATTGGTACAGGCCACTGTTCATTCAAGATCATTACATTCCGATGCCATTGTCATATACCATAACCCGCACCTGTTTGATCCTGTCAGGCGGGCATGGGCGCTCTGGGTGCTTTCAAAAATGTCTTTCTGTTCAAAACTTGGCGGTACGTTCGGGTATGAGAAAAAAGGTAATAAAACAGCAAAACGTATAATTAACGCTGCTTTGTTTTTTGATGATACCCTTCAACAGAAACTTGAACAGACCACTATTGAGAACGAGGACGCTCTGAAGGTACTGGAGAGGTATGATTCCGAACATGCCTTCCACTTTGTTGACCCACCTTATATAAATACCAATCAGGGACATTATGGAGGGTATACGGAAAAAGATTTCGTGGCTTTATTAGATATTCTGATCGGACTGAAAGGAAAGTGGATGCTTACCATGTACCCCGCTCAGGTTCTTGATGCTTATGTAAAGAAACACAGCTGGAGGGTTGTTGAGGTTGAAAAAACGCTTGCCGCGTCTAAAACACGAAAGAAACAGGTTGAGTTAATGGTAATGAATTACAAGGTTTAGTCACCTAAAATTAACCGCGTTTAAACGGGCTTTAAACGCGGTTTAAATGTACAATTTGAATTATTTTTATGCGCGATTTGATTTGGCGATTATACCCAGTTCCTCGAAATAGCTGACAAGGCACATTGTCCAAGCTTTTCCTTGACCGAAGAACCACGAATCTACCTGTTCTGCTGTTAAGGCTATCGATTCGAGCTTGGGGTTGTAGTGGAAAAATTCCCCCAAATGGCTACGCAGGCTTTTGATGGCTGCTGGCAGTAATTCCTTTTTTAGTCCCATTGAGAATGTATTATTGTTCCGGAAAAAGTTCGTTCCTGTCTTTGCCTGTGGTTTCCACAATTTTATCCTGTAAGTGGAGAGGAATTTTAGTAATGCCGCGTACCCAGTTGTAAAAAACGTGTGTGCTGACGGCGCAGGCCGCTACAATCTTATCGCGCATCTTCACGTGCTGCCTGCCTATTCGCGGCATACTATTATAATAAGTAGCAAATGCTTCGTTTTTCATACTTTTGCTTATTACTCAGTCGTACACTTATTACTAATTGTATATCGCAAATGTAATTTAAAATGTTCAACATATAAAGCATTTTGATTATATTTTTTATAACATTTTCAATCATGCCTATTGACGCAGTGAAGATAATTCGAAATAAATTAGACGCTAATAATATGTCTGTTAGGCAATTAGCTATAGATATTGGGGTTAGTTATCCAACTCTAAATAAAAGCCTAAATGGTAAATCAGGGATGAACCTTGATACGTTTTTAAAGATTGCGGATGCATTAGGTTTGGATATTGTTGATTCTGGAAGAACTTCCCCTGTAACTGATATTTTGAACGCTAATAAAGAGCTTAAAGAGGATATTGATAACCTTAAAACCCTGACCAATTTTTTGAAGAAAGAAAATGAGGAGCTGCGTTCTCAACTTGGGAAGTGAAGTTTCCTTTATATAGGAAGGTCGAAAGAAAATTAAATTGAAGCGTTGCGGTTTTATACTCCAGCTCACATTTTGGATACCTGGAGTATCTCTGAGATACTCCAGGTAGTTTAAGAAACTTGAATATGCATTATTGTAGACCAATTCATCTACATTATGGTACATAAGAATCACAAAAAAAGTGCGCATATTTTGCGCACTTCTTTGAGCAAATCAAAGCCCCATTGTTTGCTGAACAGGGTATTGTTCTGAGGGACCTCTTTCGTATATCACTGTAAGAAACTTATCAATGTTAGCTTGTTCCTTGGCTATTTCAGAAGAAATTTTCCGCCTGAGTCTTTTAAGGCTCTGTGAGAAATAGGTATGTTACGTGTTCTTTTGTTTCTTCATATGCATAATGAAAAGTGTTTTATTCTTATTATCTAATATCTGACCCAACATAATAGAACAGGTTAGCTTATCATTTTACATAAAATAGCTTTCAAAACCCTGCCTGACCTGTCTGAAACAACAGGTCAGGTAGGGATAGGAAACACCTGACCCTACTTATTATGTTGGATCAGATGCTTGCAATTTGTCAAAACAAAGTGGGGCATTCTTCTTCTTCAAGCTTTTGCTTTCTGATGTGATCAAGCACTTTTCTCGTATTTTTCAGTTCATCATTGATACGATTTCGCTCTTCCAACAAATCATTTTCTTTTTTCATTTCTTGAATCTCTTTTCTACTGCTTTCTAATTGCTTCTTAACTGATCCAAAAAAATAATCATGCAAGGCTTTATAGCATTCCTTTTTAAAATAAATTAATGCAGTTCTAGCTTCCTCACTCATTGAATTATTTATTCTTATCTGAAAAAGCCAGCCGTGAATATAGTAAATAGGAAGAAATACAAACTTCCTTGCCTGATCCATACCTTTTAGTTTTATATAATGAGTTGAGCTAACCTCTCCTAAAACTTCATCTGCATTAATGGTTCTGATTGCTCTTTCATTGTCAAGACCAATACCATCGCAAATTGATTTGACAGAAACCAAAACTTGTCCTTGATCAGAAAGGCAGACAATTTTAATCTTATTGAAATTAACTACTTGGGGTGTAGAATTAATAGTAACGCTGTTCAGTTCTTGAATTGATTGCATTGTTATAACGGTTATTGTTAATACTAGTTTGTTATTAAATATCGCTCACGACACAAATATAATGAGAATATTCTTAATTCAAAATATATCTCATTGATTTTCAAATATTTAATGTGAATTTTTCTTGTGAATATTCCAAGAGCCTGATATGTCTTGGTTTGCGCGTCTTATAAAAATCCCACCAAAATAGATTTAAGCTGTTGTTTTTTAGAGAAGTAAACTTTCGGAATCATACGAAAAACGTGTTCATACACGTAACAGAGCGACACGCTCTCAACCTGTAATGCATACACACTAAGCGAAAAATCCGATAGGCGGTTTTTGGGGGTTACTTTTGTTACAGAACGAATAGCAAACTGATGTAGGAGGAAGGGCAGTTTTTTAAAGAAGTAGTGCACCCAAGAACGCGTGCCAAGGGCACTCAATTAAACAGGCAAAGAGTAATGAATAGTCTTGCTAAATACGATAGCGACCGAATGAGGACAACTGCGTTTAGCCATTGTTAATGACAGAAAGTAAATACAAACCGCTATACAGTAATTGCTTATGGGGTATTATTAGCGGTTTGTTCTTTATTATTGATAATCTTTACTTTCGGTTGAACGTATTCCAACCTTTATTGTCTTTGAATCTCCAACTTGAGAAATACTTAAGACTTCAAGAGTACTTGTCCTAAGGTCATTAAGAGTAGCTGTTGAACTTGCTGAAATAGTCATTCCATTCGGTAAAACTGGATTTTCCATGTCGATATGAATTTTATGACCTACACTTAAGCTGTTTTCAAATTGAGTTGTAGTATCAAACTGTGTCCCAATAAGATTTGTCATCTTTTTATACCACTCTTTATAATGATACTCAATATCTTCAATATTACGTGTAATTTCTATCATATTGTTTGGTTTAGAAGTTTATCAATGATTTTTTTGCAAACGGCAAATATTCTTCATAGAATGCCTTAGCATTTTACGTTAGTTAATTTTCCCCTCAGACTTAGGAAAACTTGTCTTTAACATGGTAAGGTAAGTTGCTGCTTCTGATTTCTCAAATATGTACATAAGGAGATGAATAAACAAACATTTAAGCGCTAATTTTCTCAGGAAATAATAACAGACTTAAAGATCATAAAACGAAGTAGAAGTAGCATCAGGCAAAAGATGATGATACTTATTCCAAGGCTTAATATCAGGAAGATCTGAATGGTCAGTAAACAAACCAAAGGAACAGGAGAGTTTTAGGCGGTCGCGCACCCAAGGGACATGCCGTAGGCATACCTATAGCTTGTAATAAAAAAGCTTCACAATTTTCCAAATTTCCTAAAAGCCTGAACAGTCTGATATATTCCATATCCAATAACAACCCTACCAAGAAATAGTATTGGATAGGCCCAATTGAACTCATAATCGAAAGGTTTAAAATCCCATTTGGTTACATTTAACACAATGAGTAACTGCTTAAGATTAACCCCTAAGTACTTTATTGAATATATGTACTTTAAATCATTCTCTTCAGCTAAAACACAGATGAATAACAGATAGGTAAAAAATGTTGCAATGAAAGTAAAAACAACACCTCTCGCAGGCTTGAGGTTATGCCCATTGCTTATCCTATTGAAAAAGAGTATAAACCTATCACTCACATTATCATGCTTGGAAACCAGTTCTCGTTCGTATTCTGCCATTTCACGAGAATGAAACTTTAAAGCCTCTATCCTATTATTTTGCTTTATATACTCATTCTTTATTATCCTCCACGTCTCACGATCTGCTGTTGCAATCTTAGAATCTAAAAAGAAGAGACCTTTTTCAATAACACTCTTCCTTAATACTATTTTATTTATCTCACTTCCATAGAAATATCCATTATTTTCAAAGTTAGCTTTATGAAAGTTCGCACAATCATTCTTCACTTTCATGTGAGATAGATTTACCTTTCCCCTGAAGTTTGCCCATCTAAAATCAACTCCATCATTACAGTTAAGATCCCAGCCATTTACTTTCCCTTTAAACTCAACATTACAAAAAGACGCTATATTTTTGATTATTGCATTATTTAAATACACTTCTGATTCAAATGAAGCATTTCCGAAGTCGCCACCGCCTTCAAAAGTTGTATAGCTGAAGTCCGCGAGCCCCAAGAAACGCCTACTTTCAAAATACATGTGTTCAGAAAAATGTACACCTTTAAAACTCACTTCAGAATGAAAAGACGATTAATCAAAAGCTTTCGTAAATTTGCATCCAGAAAAATCAACCCCACCTAAGAATTGACATCCTCTGAAATCAGCTTTTTCATTGAATATAATACCTCGGAATGTAACCTTTTCTTGAAATGTTGCATTTAAAAAATGCACAGGTTCATTAAAAACTCCTTCCCACTGAAAAACTTCGAATTGAAAAACACATTGCTCAAAATCATATTTACCATATTCCTCCCGCCAAGACTTTCCTGTACTAGAACGGTTTAAATAGGCAAGTAACTCATCTTGACTGTGAAATTTATGAAAAACAGAATTGTCTTCACGCCAATTTGACTCTTCTAATCTTTTTATTTGCTTTGTAGTTAACGCCATGTATCATATTATTCATTTACAAACATAACACTTCAAATTTGCAAACAAGTTTGGAAGATACAAAAGCAGTTCCTGAAATTTATAAATCATAAAACGAAGTAGAAGTAGCATCAGGCAGAAGATGATGATACTTATGCCAAAGCTTAATATCAAAATGGTCGGAATGGTCAGTAGAAAACCCAGGCTTTTTATTCAGCTCCAGTTTCGCCTCAGAAGATTTATCCTTGTGGATCTCCTTCACGCCATCGCTGTAGTATTTTACGATACGCGGTGCTAACTGAATAGAAGAAATCAGGTTCTCGCAAGTGAAGCGTATGATGCGCACGGTGGGATAACGATAATCATCCTCCCGTAGAATTTTTGCAATGAGTTTATACTTGCTGTTGTGCGGTGCGTTGGACGAACCGATAGGCGTTTCATCGATAGGAAACCAGTTGTTTGCCCGAAGTTCCTCCAGTATGCTTGCGCCAAAAGTGTTGTTCTTCGCTTTGTTCTGCATCGCATTGCCCGAAGGATCTTTATACACATGGATTTCGCGGTTGCGGTGGAACTTAAAGAAGGTGCTGACGATTTTGATCAGGTCTTTTTCATCCAGCGGGGTCAACACCTCAAACGAAGCAATGTAGCGTTCTTCGCGTCCGTGCGTCTGGGAAACAGCGCAGGAACACATATCACCAAAATCCATTTCAATGTCCAAAGGCATATCCGGATTACAGTCTTCGATGTGGATGGAGTGCAGATCCACCTCTCCAATCCCCTGGTTATCGATGGCGGAACTGAACGAACCGTTTACCGTGTGATGTTTTCTGAAGTTAGGATAGTATTTGTTGGTAACCTCGGCAGGCTTTAGTCCCGCCGGCTCCACAATTCCTTTGCAATCACTTGCAAATCAATGACTTACAAAAAGAGTGTCAAAAACCTTAATGTTAAAAGTGTCAAAGATGGCAAACTGAGAAAGAAGATTGTCTCGATGCCCAGAATTTTTGATGCAGGAAAAAGCCTCGACAAACCTTGGCATGTCGAGTTCTCCTACCGCGATCCCATTACCGACCGAATGAAGCGTTTCCGCTATAAAGAAGGGATCAACCAGTTCAAAACTGTAGAGGAACGTTATAAGGAAGCACTGAAGGTCAAAAGGAAATATACCCGACGTTTAAAAAACGGCTGGTCACCTTTTGCGCCAGAGGATAAAGTCTATGAGGATAATCTGGAATATAAGGCAATCGTAGAAAGGTACGGACGTCTGAAAACAAGCAACAAGCAGCTTTTTCAATACATGTCCGATTACTTGGAAAATTTCAAACCTCCGCTCTATAAAGAAAAAACGTTCAAAGGTTATCAATCGAAATTCAGAATATTCGGTAACTGGCTAAACAGCAAGAAACTTTCTGATATCCACCCAGCACTGTTTACTGAAAAAGAAGCTAAGGGATTCTCTACTCACTTATTGAAAAAAAGAAAAGCTGAAGCGGCAACTTACAATAAGTATATCAAGGTACTGAAAGCTTTTTTTGAATGGCTTAGGGAGAAGAAGGTTATAGCTTCTAATCCTTTTGATGGCATTAAGAGCATGAAGGAAACGCGCAGAATTCCTCAGTTTTACAATGAAACAATGACCCGTGTGATAATGGAACACATCGGGAAGAAAATGCCCATGCTCCTTTTGGTTATGAAGTTTGAGTACTATACGCATATTCGTCCAGGTGCCTTGCGTTTTTTACAGATTAAGCATATTAATTTTTGGGAAAGCACAGTACTACTTTCAGATAAAAGTGCCAAAAACCGATTGGAAGATAAAGTGGTTATTCCCAAAGTCTTTTTGGATGAACTGCTAGAGCTGGGGTTGAATAAACTACCTAGGGATTATTATGTTTTTACGAAGGATCAAATACCAGGAGAAAAACCGGTAGGGCAGAATTACTTTGCTAATCATTATAGGAAATTAGTTCAGGAAATAGGTGTTCCAGACGATTATAAACTGTATAACTGGAAACATACTGGAGGCGCTGTTGCAATTCAGGATAATATCAACCTGGTCGATATCAGCCGCCAAATGCAGCATAAACATATTGAAACAACACAGTACTATGTGGATGTACTGAAAAGGGCTGATAAGTCTGATTATTACGAAGGCATGCGGCCAATGGGGGAGGCTGGAAAATCCAACAACCCCAATATGGATTAATTACCAGACCGTCCACCCCACCAGTTTGACAGTAAGTATCCTATCGGCGGCATAACTTTCGGTAACCTCGGTAAAGATATAATGCTGGCCGTTGGCATCCCTGTATTTTTTTGTGGCCTTCCATCCGCGCAGGAATGCCCATGCCCTGCTGCCGTGGATCTCCGCCTCCACTTTCCTGCGCGTTTCCATCCACCTCTCCCAGTCCTCCCAGCATATCTCTGGAATGTCTACTTTATGGAAGTAAAGAAAATGTCTGTGCAATGAACGTTTCCCACCGCCGTCCGGGATCAGAATAGGGAAACTGTTTTCAAATGATTTTTGCGGAATATCCGTAATTCTTACATGACGCGAAATAAATGCGCCTAAAAGAAGAGTGTTCTGTGATTCTTACAGGTCCATTTGTAGAGCGAAATGCTTTTCTTAAGTAAGATTCTAACAAAGGATGACTGAAAGTTATATGAGCTATGTTCATTCTTGGCAGTTTATAATAAAACTGACCCAAAAACATACTACTTACAAAAGCATATTTCTGAAAATAAGGGACTAAAATATTAGTTTGGATTATTCACCACCTACAACATGCCCTTCCTATTTGTCCTGTTTTTGCCAACGACTTTTTGACTGTTACATCTTGTTGCAATGCAAAAAATAACACTGTAACTTTCAGAAAAACAATTAGTTTAGATGATTGTTTTTATGTAACAGCCCTCTGTTACATAAAAATAGGTCTTACCTTGATTTTTTGTAACACTCTCTGCACAAATAATATCTATTTATATCAATGCATCAAGATGCCTATTTTTACTCTGTTGCATCCTTACTCTTTTTCTTTTTTTTCTTGTAACAACTGTAACAAATCTTGTAACAAAAAAGAGAGTACTGTTACATTGTAATTTGCTGATATATATTTGCTTATTTCCTTTTGTGACAAATGTAACAGCTTTTATATTATTAAGAGATTTCGGACAAATTGTAATACCTAGCGGAAAGTTTACTTCTTTTTGCAAGCGGTAAATATTGCTTTAGGTGCTACAGTGGTTGCATAAAAAAAGCCCTGGCAAAATACCAGAGCTTCTTTTTTTTGAACTAATTTTTTAGTTGTAGCTTGCTTGGGACTTCAGATTTACTGAAGTTCTAATGATCTTTTCAAATAATCATCAATGCTCTCCAGTTCAAGAACCCAACTGCGTTCTGTAGCTCAGAACCAATTATCTCTGTAGTTGCTAGAGTCAGGGAATTATTATCTGCATTTAAGTTTACAACTATAGAGGTGTTTATTTAAGTACAATCCACTATGTCAATAAATTTCACAGGAGGTCTATTTGTCATACGTTCAATGAGCTTATGAAATATAGAGCCCTTGAAAATAGATCTGTTGATCCTAAAAGAATATTCAGCTAAATATTTATCGGTGTGTTTTGGTGCGATCCAGGAAAAATTCGTCCTGATCCAGCTTTTGATCTGATGTATCACATTGTGCAGCTGCATGAAATTCTTCCCTTTCCTACTGGGTATCTGCTCAATATTATAATCTTTAGCGACCGGTCTGTAGCCCCTCCACTCATCAGTGACCACCTGGGCCTGCCTGCTGATATGTTTTTCAAAAATCCCCCGCAGAGATTTGGAAGAAAAATCTTCGATCTTCTGTGAATACACCCTTTTAATCTGCTGTTTGTCATCAAGTTCCACGGCACAGACCACTTTTTTCTTTTTTGTATCATAACTGCGCCCCTGTTTGCCGTTCTCTTTGCCACCGAAAACAAACTCGTCCACATGGACTGTCCCTTCAACCGGCTGATCTCCTTGACTCTCCATTGCCAGCCTGACTTTATGGCTGAATGCCCAGGCTGTTTTCCTTGAGATGCCGTAACGTTCCGAAAGCTGGGAGGAGGACATCCCTTTGGTCGTGGCACTGAGCTCAAAACAGATCAGGAAAGCTTTGCGGATGCCGAATTTCAACTTGTGGAAAAGAGTGCCTGCCGTTGTACTTTCCCTGTGTTTACAAAGGGTACAGGTACGTTCATGTTTTTTTCCGCTACTGTAGTGTGTATGACCGCACTTTTTACATTTATAACCGTTAGTCCACTTGATTTCAGACAGATAAAGATAGCAGCTATTGTCGTCTGGAAAACGTTCTATGAACTTTATGAGATCTTCTCCGTGAAATTCTTGCATAATTGTTTTTATTTCATGCAAATATAATTGTTTCTAAGTAAACACCTCTATACAACTATTTGTTTTTTCCAAATAATTTAGACCAGAATCTACTTTTCTCTTTAGGAATTGGGGCTTCATTCAAATCACTCAAATCATTTGTCATTTTCTTTATTCCTTCGTGCATTTGAATTGCGAATGAAGTTAAAGGAGTTGTTGGTTCTAAACTGAAGAATTCGTTTTTGTCATCTAACCCAATAGGGAAACTTGTTTTGTCTATCCATTCCTTCTCGTTTAATGCAGGAGGAATTTCCGATTGGACTTTCTGGTTTAGACTCTCTCTTGCTTTTTCAATTATTTGTTCCTCAATATTCTGTTCTCCTAATTTTAATACCGTTCGACTGAAAAAATCAATTCCTTTGTAAGGAATGTGCAAAAGGAAAATTTGGGTTATTTCTTGGTGTTTATAAACATCTAACACCTTGAAGTAACTATCACAGTTTAGTGTATGGAACCCCCATTTTTCTGTCTCTGGATTTATTCGAAAAACAGGAGCAGCTTTACTCGATGCAAAAATGAATCTGCAATTTGTAGTTGGTTTTCCAGCATAGTTTGAAACATCAACAAAACATTGAGAGCGAAATATTTTTCTAACTTCATATTTATCAATGATTTCTTGACTTAAATTTGAATCCCTGTAGTACATCGTTAATCCAGGCAATGTCCAATTTACTATTTCCTCAATTCTTTCAGGAGGTTTATTGTTTTTCTCGCTTGTCATTTACTTATTTTTAATGGAAGTGAATGTTTAGACTAGTGTCAAGTCAATAATTAATTGACGGATAAAGTTTCTTTAGTTTTATCCTTGAATCTTTCGTTGTGAATTGCCAGTTAATTTTAGCGGTTTTACTGTTGCGTTTATTTGCCCATGCCTGAACTTCTTGTTTTACTGTATCTATGTTATCGATTCGTCGGTCAAGGCACTGACCATTTAGTACATTAAGTTCTATTTCGGCCATATTCAACCAGCTTCCATGTTTGGGAGTGTATACAAAATCAAACCTATCCAAGATTTTTTTCGCTTCTTCCGGATGAAACTTTTCGTACAATGCTCCTGATTTATGTGTGTTCAGGTTGTCCATTACCAGAGTTGTTTTCTCTGCATATGGATACCTGTCCGAAATGTCTTTCACAAACTCAGCCCAGTCTACCTTCGTTTTTTTCCCTGTTATTTTCACCATCCGAGTTCCTGCTAACGGTTCATTGGCAATGAATATATTACAGATTCCTTTCCTAAGATATTCATAATCGATCCTTGTGCTTCCATCCGAATTCCTTATTGGGACTTTTGTTTCTGCAATCAGCTGCCTGGGGGATTCATCCATGCAGACAACTGGATATTTTTCATTGTACTCTCGTTTATAAACGTCTAATACGTTCTCCATATTTGCCACAAAATCAGAGTTCTGTTCTGGAGGGATTACCCATCCAACTACTTTCCAGGGCTTCAGTTCGTTTTTTTAAAACCTGGCGGACGGATTCATGCGAGATACTGTTGACATAGTTAAGTTCGGCCATCTGGTCTGCGATTAAACGCAGCGACCATTTAGCAAAACCTTCGGGTGCCCCACTGCAGGCTATTGATACAATGTGTGCCTCAACATCCCCGTCAACTTTCTTGTCATAAACACGTGAACTTACTTTTCGGTTTAAGCAGGCTTCAAACCCTTCTTCCACAAAACGCTTTTTAACCCGGTCTATAGTACGCATGCCTACCTTTAATACCCTGCATATCTCTTCATTTGTTGTTTTTCCATCAGAAAAATCACCCTCATCCTTATTTAAAAGAATATAAGCATTGCGATATTTTTGAGTACTATGCTTCCCTTTGGTGATAATTTCCATCAACTCTGCACGCTCCGGTTCTGTTAATGTGACTTTATATCTTATCATATTTTTTATGCTAAGATATAAATTAATACGTCAATTTAAAATTGACTTGACACTAGTTTATCTTTCCAGTCTTCAAATTCGAGTTGTTCTGCAAATACAGAAAAAAAGTTAAGGTCAATACTTTTCGTCTTTATTAAGTCTACCCTAAAATCCGCAAATAGGTATCTCCAGTAGTTGAGTGACACTCCTGTGGCCAATATAAACGCAAAATGATGTGCCGAAGCAAGTTTTTGGCACTTTTTTTTAGAATATGAAACAGTCCCCCTTACCCACTTTTTTAAAAGGCTGTTGTGGGGAATCCATTAGACCGCGAAATCTGTTTGTCAGGTTGAGTTAGCGAGTTTGATCAGCTTTTTATTATCGGTCGCCAGGTGCACTATAGTTCTGCGCCCGCTACGTGTAAATTTGGCAACAGTGGACACCACCCCGAAGATGAACTTCTTGAGTCTGGAAGTCCTGGTCAGTCCATCTACAATTGTTGCAAAAATGCCCAGCAGCCACTTGTACACTATATGCGCAACTGCCATGATTATCAAATAAACAGTGTTTTCTTCCAGAAAACTATGTGGCATGGAATCCCAGTTGAAATCGTTATACCATTTAAATTTCTAATTTACATATATTTTCATTAACTTCAAAGCATGGGAAGACATGCAGAGATATCAATAAAAGAGGATTTAGATTATCTGAAATCACGCTATAAAAAAGAAAAGGATTATCGGACCAGAGAACGTCTTCGTGCGTTTATCCTTTTGAAAGAAGGTAAACACACCAGGCGTATAGATGTGGCCAATGAACTTGATGTTTCAAAATCGACACTGGACAAATGGCTTGGCTGTTATAAAAGGGATGGCCTAGAAGAGGCCATTATTTCTCGGCAGGGCGGCCAGAAAAAGGGCGTGATATCGGAAGACGTCCATGATGCACTGAATGAAAAGGTTAAGGATTCGGAATGTCCATTTAACAGCTATGAGGAAGCGGTGGATTATATATATATAAATTTCGGAGAACAGATAAAATACAATACGGTGCGGACTTATATGATACGTAATTTCGGCACAAAACTTAAAAAGCCGCGCAAATCGCATTACAAAAAAGATGAGTCCAAGGTCCGGGACTTTAAAAAAAATCGGGGAGGTGTTCAATCAGATTAGAACCGGTCTAAATAAAGATAAGTTCTCTTCGGTCAACCTGATGATGATGGACGAGAGCAGGTTCGGGCTGATGACCTATATCGGCAGGTGTATCACCGCGTTCGGCGTCAAACCGGTAGCACCGTT
Source organism: Bacteroidales bacterium (assembly GCA_965230435.1). Taxonomy (GTDB): domain Bacteria; phylum Bacteroidota; class Bacteroidia; order Bacteroidales; family JBDKHP01; genus JBDKHP01. The sequence continues at coordinate 25,995 of CBDDLB010000004.1, read as the reverse complement.
CAGGCAGGGGTTTAAGAATACTTATCTCTATGGGGCGTTCTCGCCAGTTGATGGGGATATGTTCACAATGGAGGTGGAAGGTACCACCAGCGATATATTCTATGTTTTCCTTGAAGAGCTTTCCATGCATAGGCCTGACGAGTTTAAAGTGCTGATTATTGACAATGCTGCTTTCCATTCGCTTAAAGGGAGGGAACTTCCCCCGAACATTGCCCTTGTGAACATTCCCCCATATGCCCCAGAACTAAACCCGGCCGAAAGGGTCTGGCAGTACATGAAACAATATTTTAAGAACAGGGTATTCGATGACCTTGAAGATGTCAAAAACTGGATTGCCAATTTTGTAAAGGAAAAGTTATCGGCTGATACCGTAAAATCAATCGTTCACAATAAACTATACTTGGAAAATTATATGTGTAATTTAAAAATTTAATTGGTATTATTCTGTATATCGAAGACCCTTTCGCTCCCTCCTCTGGCATTGTAAAATTCGATAGCTTCCTTTTCGCCGGTGCCCCAATCGTTTGTGATGATAAACAGGTACTTTTTAGCATCTCCGGTCAACAGGTTTCTTTGTCCCGTATTGTTGGGCACCCGATAGGCTATGATGCGGTGCTTATGTTTACCAAACCCGTAGTCAAAACTACAGGCTTCCATATCCTGAAAGTTAATGGTGCAGGGGTCCCAGTTTTCGCTATCTACAGCCCTGCTCAGTAAAGGTCCTGATTGTTTGGCCCTTATTGAGAAGAAGATTCCCTGTTCATGAAAATAATCGGTGACCTCTTTGATGTACGAACCGCAGTCCATGCGTGCATAGCGGGGTTTTACCCCTTTGGAAGCAAGTAGCCCCAAGACCCTTTTATGCGTGGCCAACTGCTCTGTTTTTACGTTGCAGTTGCCGTTGCGCCCCTCGATATAAACCGGGGTATTCGAAATGGTGGCCACACCTGGAAAATACCCCCTCTCATTTTTATAACCATATGTTGCATCGTATTTTTCAGCAGGGATGAACTGGTGGTCAAAGTCGTATGTGAGTTCTTGGTTATTGGGGTCGAGCTGGTTAAATTTTATGGCACTTTCAACCAGAAACCTGTTCATCTTCGTATTGACATTAATCTTGTTGGTCGCCCCAGAGGCGGTCTCTATTAGTTGACAGGGGATGGACAGTTCCACATCGCCACGTAGGATTGTGTCTGCCGATGGTATATCAATCCCTTTTAGGTAGTTCAACGTATTTTCCCGCACGCAGTTTACATCCTCAGTGGCATTCCCGCCACAAAAGCTGGTATAGATACGACTCAATAAAATATCAGAGTAATTGTAGCCTATTGTTTTCACTCTTACACCTAGTTGACTGTCAATAAAATCAACTGCGCCATGTGCAGAAAGTTGCTGATGTATTAGGTGGATCCCACCAAATGGCGTTACATTTGAATCGAAAGTTTTGTACACGCACCTAGATAGGTGAAAATTTTCATGACCTGCAAGTATTGCAGGTCTTTTTTTTTCAGGTGTTTATATACTTTGCTTATTTTTTCGTTGCGGAATTAAGGTATCATGTAAGGCTACATTAATCGATTTTTTAATTTTTCAGGCATGAACATAGAGCACCTTTCGTGCACGCTGTCAAAGTAAACATATTAAGTTGAATGAGCGCATCCACAGAGGAAAACAAAACCACCGCTGTAAAGAATGTGGTTGTCAATTCGTAAAAGACTCGAATCAAAATCCTGTTTCAAAAGAATATAGGGAATTGATCAGGTTTCTTTTGCTGGAACGAATTTCCTCGCGGGGTATCTGTAGATGCGTAAAGGTTAGTCTCAAATGGTTTCTGAAATTTATCTCTTCGGTTTACTAGAAAGTTCCTGATGACCTAAATGTTATAATCGATATGGAGTCCGTGGAAAATTATTGCGACGATAATGGAAAAGAAAATATATAACCTTCTTGAAAAAAGTGAGGAAGCGAGCATGGGATATGAACTCATACAAAACTATGATTTTCAATGCGATATCGTTTGGAAGTCTTTGTCATCGGAACTTGATTTGGAATATAAAGAGGCAAACCTGCCAAACGACAGTTTTTCACACCATGTGCTTAATAGATAAGAACTCTATACTCTTTTTTATACCGCCATGTGAGGCTGATGAAGTCTAGAGCTTTGTTGACAACATAGGAAACAAGCAATCCGAAAGCCTGCTTGAGAGCGAATACATGTCCAGACTAGTTTTTATTGCATGTTTTTGAAAGGAATATACAGTGCCCATTCGCTGTCAGAAAGAACAGGGAGCTCTTCCCAAAAGGAAAAACCCCCATAGCCGATTGTAAAGTAAAAAGCCCACCGATCAGGTAGGCTTCTTCACTAAAGTGGTAACTTATACAATTTTGACATTTACTGCATTCGGACCTTTTCGTCCTTCTTCAACATCATAACTTACTTTATCTCCTTCAGCTATGTTGTCGATTAGGCCGTTTATGTGTACAAATACATCTTTGCCGCCATCGTCAGGGGTTATAAATCCAAACCCTTTAGATTCATTGAAAAATTTCACTGTTCCGTTACTCATAACTATCTATTTTAAAAATCATGAAGTGCAAACTTACCACTATTAATGTGTTTTAATGCATAGAATTGTTGAACTTATTACTTTTATCGGTGTTTTTTTTACTTCGTTCTCAGTTTATGTAAATGAGTTTTGTCGTTGCCTATGGCGTCTCTAACTGTATGCGGTCGGTCTTTAAACTCATAGAAACAGCTTTTTAATAAAGCTGATCTATATTCTATCCGTATCAAAAAACATATAATCCCAATACTTTAATGCTTAAATAGAAATGTTTCTTTTCTCAAGATCAACGCTAAAGACTTGTTTTTCTGAAGAAAAAACTTTCAGGTATTCTTTATTATCAAAATAATGTATACTTTTGCAGACCGCAATTGAGCGGTTTTGCAACTATAGTATTTATAAATTAAAAAACAGAAAGTCAAGTGGATACGTTAAGCTACAAAACTGTTTCGGCTAACCAAGCTACTGCCAGAAAAGAATGGTTGGTTGTCGACGCAGAAGGCGAAGTATTGGGACGTCTGGCTGCTAAAATAGCAAAAATGCTACGCGGCAAGCACAAGCCAAACTTCACACCACACGCTGACTGTGGAGATAATATCATTGTTATCAACGCAGATAAAGTGGTATTGACCGGAAACAAATGGTCACAAAAACAGTATGTGCGCCACACTGGCCACCCAGGTGGACAGCGTTTCGCAACAGCACAAGAACTGTTACAAAAGCATCCTGAGCGTTTAGTGATGTACGCAGTAAAAGGAATGTTGCCTAAGAACCGTCTTAGCCGCAAGCTTCTTACTCAACTGCGCGTATTTACAGGTGCGGAACATACTCACGAAGCTCAGCAGCCAAAGGTTATTAATTTGAACGAAATTAAACTTTAAACTGAGCGATGGAAGTAATAAACGCAATCGGTAGAAGAAAAGCCGCTGTTGCCCGTGTTTACGTAAAAGAGGGAAGCGGAAAATTTATTATTAACAAACGTGAGCTAGAGAAATATTTCACAACTGGCCAATTGCAATACATTGCAAAACAGGCTTTGAATACTCTAGACGTAGCTGGTCAGTACGACGTTGTTGCCAATCTTGATGGTGGCGGTTCAAAAGGTCAGGCAGAAGCTCTTCGCCTTGCTTTGTCACGTGCCCTTATCAAAATCAACGAAGAAGACCGTCCTGCATTGAAAAAAGAAGGTTTCCTTACCCGTGACCCACGTGAGGTTGAGCGTAAGAAGCCAGGACAGCCAAAAGCGCGTAAGAAATTCCAGTTTAGCAAACGTTAAGCGATACATACAAGCAACTGGTTGTTTAGTATCCAAATTGCTGAGACCGAATTTTATCGCTACTTAGTGATTGAATTTTCAGGAAGGTAAACAGATTAACAAAAAAGAAATGCCTAGAACATCATTTCAAGAATTATTGGAAGCTGGCGCTCACTTCGGACACTTAAAGCGCAAGTGGAATCCAAAAATGGCTCCATATATATTTATGGAGAAAAACGGTATTCATATCATCGATCTGAATAAAACCGTTGTAAAAATCGACGAAGCAGCGGCTGCTTTGAAGCAGATTGCTAAATCAGGCCGTAAAATATTGTTCGTAGCCACTAAAAAACAAGCGAAAGCTATAGTTGCAGAAAAAGTAGCGGCAGTGAACATGCCATATATTACTGAGCGCTGGTCGGGTGGTATGCTTACCAACTTCCCAACTGTGCGTAAAGCGATCAAGAAAATGAACTCTATCGACAAGATGTCGAAAGACGGAACTTTCGATACGCTTTCAAAACGCGAGCGTCTTCAGATTTCACGTCAGCGTGAAAAACTAGAGCGCGTTTTGGGCTCTATCGCTGACCTTACTCGTCTTCCAGCTGCATTGTTCGTTGTGGACGTATTGAAAGAGAAAATCGCAGTTAGCGAGGCTAAACGCCTTCAGATTCCTGTGTTTGCTATCGTTGATACAAACTCAGATCCAAGCGTGGATTTCCCAATCCCTGCTAACGACGATGCTTCTAAATCTATCGCACTTATCTTAGACGTAATGACCCAAGCTGTTGGTGAAGGTCTTACAGAGCGTAAAGCTGAGCGCGAAAAAGAAGGTCCAAAGGACAAACAGCAATCTCAAAAAGCCCGCAAAGCTAAAGCCCGCAAGGACGAAGAGCCTGCTGCTGAGGTTACAGAGGTAAAAGCAGAAGCTGCTGCAGAAGAGAAATCGGAAGAGAAAAAAGAAGATTAATTCTCTAGATATTTTTGTTAGCCATTAAAGCCTAAAAAACCGAAATGTCTACACAACATTGATTTGCAGTTTGTGAACACCAGTGTTGATCTAGAACAGAAGGTTTTGGCTCTTATTTCCAAGGCTAACCTTTCAAGCGGGTGTAAAGGCTTCTTTAAGAATCCCTTTGCACACGCTTTTTTTGTTTTCTGCTTAGAGCAAAAAAATTATTTTTGCTCTCAAGACCGAAGGTAACCCGAAAAGCCTATCATCTTTGCTCACCTTGTCCAGAACGCAGCCAAACCTGTTCAATCTGGCCGCCTAGGGTATTAGAGAACAAACGGATCGTCGGGCTAGGGATTACTTCAACAAAGAATTACATACAGTTAAATTTCATAAATACCACAAAGAAATGGCTATTAAAGCAGCTGATGTTGCCAAACTTAGAAACATGACAGGTGCCGGCATGATGGATTGCAAAAAGGCACTAGGCGAAACTGAAGGTGATTTCGACGCAGCAGTTGATTTGCTTCGTAAAAAAGGTCAGAAAGTAGCAAGTAAGCGTGCAGACCGTGAGGTTACAGAAGGCGCTACTCTTGCAAAAGTTTCTGCGGATGGCAAAAGTGGTTCGATCATCGCGTTGAACTGCGAAACTGACTTCGTTGCCAAAAACGAAGAGTTCGTAAACTTCGCTAAAGCTATCCTTGACACTGCCTTGGAAAACAAACCAGCAGACGTAGAAGCCCTAAAAGCTATTGAGTTGGACGGAGCTACTATCGCTGACACTATCACTAACAAAACTGGTGTTACTGGCGAAAAAATCGATCTTGGCAACTATGCTACTATCGAGGCTGCTAAAGTTGTGGCTTACATTCACCCAGGTAACCAAGTTGCTACTTTGGTTGGTTTCAACGAAGAGTGCGAAGATCAAGTTGCTAAAGACGTAGCAATGCAAGTTGCGGCTATGGCTCCTGTTGCCCTTGACCAGAGTGGAGTTTCTCAAGAAGTTATCGACCGCGAAATCGAAGTTGGTAAAGAACTAGCGATCAACGAAGGCAAACCAGCTGAAATGGCTGAAAAAATCGCCCGTGGCCGCTTAGGTAAATTCTTCAAAGAATCTACGTTGTTGGAGCAAGCTTTTGTTAAAGACAACAAAAAAAGCATTAAGCAATATCTTGCAGATCAGAGCAAAACTCTTACTGTTACTGAATTCAAGCGTTTTGCACTACAAGCATAATACTTTTTTCGTATTTGGCCCCAGTCTTTTTTCTGGGGCTTTTTTATATATCCCATTATGTTTCTTCTGGTTAAACCTCCCTGCGGTTTATCGTCCAGAACTCTCCACTTTTGTTTCGTATAAAATCATATTCAGTTTTTTAGCTATCTAAAATAGTTCTTCGATTTTATTTTCAATTTAAAGACCTTCTTTTGTCGCATTTTCCTAGCATTTTCGGCAGCTACAGTTTCTTTCGTATTATTTACAACAACAAGTACTTAACCTATACTTAAAGTAGAAAGGCTTTTATTAATCAGAATCGTTTCTAATTTAGCGCCCGAAAAAGCAATTCCTCTGGAGACTACTTAAAACAGTCGAGATGGGTGAGATATATCTGGTTCTAAACAAGCATACCAGCTCTGTATTGTCAGCGACCCATTTACCGATTCTATAATTTTTATTACAAATCTTTTTCTATTAACCAAATTGTTAGAAATGGGACGTAAATCTTTACAATTTACTTTGGCGCTGTTTTTTGTGCTTACAGCAAACGTGCTGATGGCGCAGCGTACTGTTACCGGTGTTGTTAAAGACGCAGGTAATAAAGAAGGCCTTGTTGGCGCTTCTGTTGTGGTGAAAGGAACAACAAACGGAACTGTGACTAATATCGATGGAGGGTTCTCTTTAAATGTACCTAATGGTGATCAAACTCTAATTGTCAGTTTTATTGGATATTTAGCTCAGGAAATTACTGTTAAAGGTGGAGAATCCAATATTGGTGCTATAATGCTGAAAGGTGATGCTGTTGGTTTAGCAGAAGTTTCAGTTATCGCAGATGTTGCAGTTGACCGAAAAACACCTGTTGCAGTATCAACAATAGACCCTGTTGTTATTTCAGAAAAATTAGGAACCCAGGAATTCCCTGAAATATTAAAATCAACACCTTCAGTGTACGCTACAAAACAAGGGGGAGGATTTGGTGATTCACGTATCAATATCCGTGGTTTTGAATCAGCAAACGTTGCTGTTTTGATCAATGGTATCCCCGTCAATGATATGGAATGGGGAGGTATTTATTGGTCAAACTGGGCTGGTCTATCTGATGTAACACGTTCAATGCAGGTTCAGCGTGGACTAGGGGCATCTAAAGTAGCCGTTCCATCTGTTGGGGGCTCAGTCAATATCATTACTAATACAACAGATGCAGAACGCGGAGGAGCTGTTTCAACGCGTTTTGGTAACAATGGTTACAGAAAAGCAGGGTTCTCTTTTTCTACTGGTCTTAATGAGCAAGGGTGGGCTGTGACATTATTAGGAACTCAAACTAAAGGGGATGGCTATATTCTAGGCACTGAGTTTGAAGGATATTCATACTTTTTAAATATTTCAAAAAGAATCAATAATCAGCATATGCTTGCATTTACTGGATTTGGGGCACAGCAGTGGCACAACCAACGTTCTTCATATGATATGCAAACAATAGCTGACTGGAGAAATTTCAAAGATGGATTTCGTTACAATCCGACATATGGTTATGGTATAGGAGGAGAAAGAAAAGCTTCTGCAAAAAACTATTATCACAAGCCTCAAATGTCATTGAATCACTACTGGACAATAAGTGATTTAACTTCATTAACTACTTCTGTATATGCCTCATTTGGAACCGGTGGAGGGGCTTCTCCTCGTGGCAATAATCGTAGTGCTTTATATGGTAGCAGTACATATAGAACTTTAGATGGGTATTTAGATTATGCTGCAATAATGCAGGAAAATGCAGCTGACCCAAATGGATCACAAGCTATCATTGCTAGTTCGAATAACAACCACCAATGGTATGGTGTGATTTCAAGCGTAAAAACGCAACTGATGGAGAACCTTAACTTCTCCGGGGGGGTAGATGTGCGTTACTATATTGGAGAACACAATCGCAATATTGTTGATTTGATGGGTGGTCAATACTTTATTGATCCTGACCGAGTAAATGTTCAACATAGAAGTTCAGATGTAGCTTATGTTAATGAGAAATTGAATATTGGAGATAAGATTTCCCGTGATTACGATGGTCACGTACTTTGGAGTGGTGCTTTTGGACAAGTTGAATATTCAAATGACATATTAAGTGCATTTGTTTCTGGAGCTCTTTCTAATACTACGTATTGGAGATACGATCGTATGTATGCTGCTTCGGGACAGGAAAAGTCTGACCAAGTTAATTTCACAGGGTATAGTATTAAAGGAGGTGCCAATTATAATTTAACAGAGAACCATCATGTATTTGTTAATGGTGGATACTTTTCTAGAGCTCCTTTTTTTAGTAGTGTTTTCTTATCTAAAGATGTTAGCAATGAAATAAATAATGATGCAGTTAACGAAAAAGTTCTTTCTGCTGAATTCGGATATGGAGTTCGTTATGGTATCATTTCCGCAAACTTGAATTTATATAACACACTTTGGTTGGATAAATCTCTTTCTGGACTAGCTGATTCTCGAGATCCAGATAAGGGAAGTTACAATGCTCAAGGTGTAAATGCTGTACATAGGGGAATTGAGTTTGATTTTGTTATTAAACCTATTGAAAAACTAGATATCAAAGGTATGGTATCTTATGGAGATTGGAAATGGGATAATGATGTATCTGCCTATGTATTTAATCGGGATGGCCAACCTGTAGATAACAAAGGTAATATTGTTGCTTCTAATTCGGAAGATCATAATAAAGTTGATTTAAATATTGCAGGTGTCCATATTGGAGATGCGGCACAAACTACTGCTTCTTTAGGTGTTAACTATGAACTTCTGGATGGTCTTAAGCTAGGTGCTGATTTTAGCTATTTTGATAGACTGTATGCAAAGTATAATCAAGGAACTACTGACATTAAAGAATTAGACGGTGTAGACACCTGGGAGGTTCCTGCTTACTATTATTTTGATGCAAACCTTATTTACAACTTTAAGATTTCTGGATTAGAAAGTACATTTTCATTTAATATGAACAATGTGTTTGATCAAGAATACATAGTAGACGCCGTTAATGGTTCTTCAAATGATTGGGATACAGCGACTGTATTTTATGGATTTGGTCGCACTTGGTCAGCTGGATTAAAAGTTAAATTCTAAACTTTTCTTTAGAAAATTTACACTTACGTTAAACAAGAAAGTCGTAAGCATCTCATTCTTGCGGCTTCTAAAGAAAATTTACAAAAATGAAAAAAATATTATTTCTATTTATAGCAGCAATCACCATTGCTTCCTGCGAAGATTATAACGATCAGTTCTACGATGAACTAGATGAAGCTCGTGAAGAACAAAACAAAAACGACGCAAAGTATATAGGTAAAGAAATTGCACCTGAAGCTTACACATTGCAGGAAGCTGACTACGAAAAGGCAGAGAACGAAAATGTAGTTAAGTACAAGAACTTCTCCAGCTCGGTTCCTGCAAATGAACATTTGCCTGCGATCCTTAACTCTATGTTTTATTCTAAAACTGAGGGTTTTGAAATGGCTGTAACTTATAATTATTATACTTCAAGTGTAACAGAAGAATCTCCAAATGCAGATTATACGCTTCACGAAAATGATTATAAAATAGAGTTAGGACTAAAGTTTGCAAACTTTGGTAATTTTGATGATGCTCAGAAAATTACACCTATTCTTGCAAATCATATTTATGCATATGATACTGAAAAAAACTCTGCAATTATTGATTTCGCATATACTGGAGTTGAAACCCGATATGGAAAATGGACTTTTAATGGTACTGAATGGTCAGAAGATGCAGAAGCAAAACTAGGAGGTAGTGTTGGCATAACAATTCCTAAAGACTTATACACTGTTTCAGACGATGATTACAAAAGTTTAGGAGGAAATATTGAGAAATACAAAAACTTCAGTTCTTCAAATAAGAAAAATAGTTTACAGACTCTATTGGCATCTAAATATGCTGACGCAGTTGCAAATACTGAGGTAATTGTAGAATACAAATATTACGATTATTCTAACAAAGGACGTATCGCTGCAAAAAAATCCGAAGAAGGTGTTTGGGGACCAAATAGTGCTTTTTCATACAGCTGGGATTATGAAAAAGCTATTTGGAAACAAAAAACCAATAGCTTTACTGCTCCTCAAACATCACGTTTTGCATACAAAGCTGATGTATGGAAATTTGTTCCTCCGCTGAGGTTAGAAGTAACGGAAAAAGTTGCAACAAAAACATATGTTCTGACGGATGAGGACTATGAATCGGTAGGTAATGGACAATACAAGAACTTTGACGTTCGCGAAGGGAAAGATGAAGAAAGTGAAAGTGTTCGTATTGCAAAAATAACAACTATCTTAAAGTCTCACTATGAACTAAAACTTGGTGATGTATATGAAGTCGATTATAAGGTCTATAATGGCATCGCTGAAGTTTGGAAAATTAAGCTAGAAGTTGTAGAAGACAACTAAACTTATTTTAAAATAAAAGGGAAGGCTGCCAATGGCAGCCTTTTCTATTTTAGACCAAATAACGATTTAGATCTATGAGCAGCAAATCAATAATATTAATTTGGTTTATCGCCTTATTAACTATCGCCTGCGAAGGGCAAAATAACAGTAAAAAACCTAGGGACAAGGGGTTGAACGATACTCCCTACTTAGTAATCCTATCCCTAGACGGTTTCCGCTGGGACTACACCAACGATGTAGAAACCCCCAATTTCGATCGAATAGCAGAGAAAGGAGTAAAAGCAGAATCTCTACAGTCATCCTTTCCTTCGAAAACATTTCCAAACCACTATACGATTGCTACAGGACTTTACCCTGGTCATCATGGTTTGGTGAATAACTCTTTCTACGACTATGATAAAAAGATACAATATAAAATTTCAGATAGAGGAACAGTTGAAGATAAGGACTTTTACGGTGGAGAACCAATTTGGAACACAGCGGAAAAACAAGGGGTAAAATCGGCCTGTTTCTTCTGGGTCGGATCGGAAGCTCCCGTTCAAGGTATGCGTCCTAGCATTTGGAAGAAGTACGACCACGACTTTCCGTGGAACGACCGCGCCGATAGTATCATTTCATGGTTGTCTTTACCTGAAAAGCAACGTCCACATTTGCTAATGTGGTATGTGCATCAACCTGACAGCTATGGCCACAAGTATGGCCCCGATAGTAAACAGATAGCAGAACTTGTGCAGCAACAAGATAAGTTCCTTGGGCGTTTTCTTGACAAATTAGAAGCCCTTCCTCATGCCAACCAAATAAACTTCATCCTAACAACCGATCATGGCATGGGAGCAACCAGTTCCGAACGTTATGTTGCATTAAGTGAATACTTAGAAAAAGAAGACCTCAGTTACGTAATTCCAGGCAACCCAGTTGTATTTTTGGAACCGGAACAAGGAAAAATAGATAAAGTATACGCAGCATTGAGCAAAGTAGAGCACATCAGTGTAACCCGAAAAGGGGAACGCCCAAGTCATTGGCACTACAACGAAAACAAACGCATTGCTGAACTTGTTGTAGTTGCAGATTCGGCATGGAGCGTAGGTTGGGGTAAATCTAAAGGCAATTGGTCTGGTGGTACCCACGGTTACGACCCTACGAATAAAGATATGCATGGTATTTTCTATGCACAAGGGCCAGCTTTTAAAACAAACTATGTTCACCCCACATTTCAGAACGTAGATATTTATTCGCTTATATCGCACATACTTAACCTTGAATCTGCGCCAAATGATGGAGATTTCAACAGAGTTAGAGGAATGCTGCAACCCAAAGAATAAAACCATAAATTTAACTTCTGCTTTCCAAAAGCTTTTCTAATACACTGAGAGCTTTTGGAAAGTTCATAGCTAAAAAACTGAGCAAGCATAGCATCAGCAACTTTTACAAAATCACCAATATTGGCTCCCTGCGCATAATCAATAATTCCATTCTTCTTTCTAATCTTATTGATGTACAACCTCTCTCTTAGTCAACACTTTTTTCGTACAACTAGCTTCGTTAGATTATAGATTTTCCCTGAACAACAGGAAATCCAACACCATCAAGTTTTAATTAATTAGTAAATTAGTGGGCTGAAATAAAACAGAAAGCCTAAGAAGACTGTAGCTGATCAAATCATAGAAACAGCCCGTAATTAAAATAGGGCAATAAGGTCTTAAGTAAGTGAGTATTCTTGATTGATGTTCATTTCAAGATGAAGAAATAAGCAACATCAGCGTTGCGTTCCAAATTTTAACTTCGCGTACGAAAAGTACACTTGGGGTTAAAATCTGAATTTATGTCTTGGACTTACTTATTTTTTCTATTAAACAAATAGGTAGCACTCAAGCTTATCTCTTCAAGTCTTATTATTATTGTTTCAAAATAAAGTGAACGAAGGGAAACAAATTTTACTTCAACACAATACATTAGCCATTACATAAACTAGCATGGGCAGAAACCTTTTAGTTATTTTCTCGACCCATAATTATAAACAAACTGTAGAAAACATGCACATTGCCGTAGCCGGTAACATTGGAGCTGGCAAAACAACTTTAGCATCGCGTTTGGCAAAACATTACGGATGGGACGCACATTTCGAAGACGTAGACGACAATCCATATCTCAATGATTTCTATACCGACATGAAACGCTGGTCGTTCAATCTACAGGTTTATTTCCTCAACAGCCGTTTCAGTCAAGTACAAGACATTCGCACCTCAGGAAAAACAGTTATTCAGGATCGGAGCATTTACGAAGATGCCTACATCTTTGCGCCCAACCTCTACGAAATGAAACTGATGTCGAAGCGCGATTTCGAAAACTATTTCTCGCTCTTCCAACTAATGAACTCCCTAGTAGAACCACCCGACCTGATGATCTACCTAAGAGCTTCTGTTCCTACTCTTGTACGCCAGATCCAAAAACGGGGACGCGATTACGAGAACACAATCAGCATCGACTATCTAGCAAAGCTAAACGATCGCTACGACACTTGGGTCGAGAGCTACAACTACGGCAAACTGCTGATTGTAGATGTAGACAAAGTAGATTTCTCGGAAAGCGACAACGACCTCAGCATAGTTATCGACAAGGTAGACGCCGAAATAAACGGACTTTTTTAATTCAAATATAAAGTCATTGGTCATCAATCAATGGTCATTGGTCAGTTGTTATCCCAACCAATGACTATTGACTGATGACCAATAACCCAAACGACCAATATCCAAACTACAATAAACAACAAATAACATCATTCATCATGTTCGATAAACAGGTTTACATACAGCGACGCAACAAGCTTCGCGCTCAGTTCGATCACGGACTAGTGCTTATTTTGGGCAACCAAGAAGCATCTATGAATTACCCGCACAACCACTACCGTTTCCGTCAAGACAGCACGTTCTTGTACTTCTATGGCTTGGACAAACCAAATCTTGTAGGCGTAATGGACATCGACAACAATCAGGACTATATCTTCGGCGACGATTTCACCATCGACGATGTAGTTTGGATGGGACCACAGCCAACAATGGAAGACATGGTAAAAAGCGTTGGTGTTATCAACTGGATGTCGAACAGCTCACTTTCATCTTTCTTCAAAGAGGTAATCCGCGACCGCCGCATTGTTCATTTCCTACCACCATACCGTGGCGAACAGACACTTCTTCTTGAACAATTGCTTGGTATCGACCATAGTGTAATCCAGATGTACTCGTCAGAAAACCTCATCAAAGCCATTGTAGACATCCGCTCGTACAAAAGCCCAGAGGAGATCAGCGAAATGGACGACACCCTTAGCAACGTCACCTACGACATGTTCATCACAGCCATGAAAATGGCCAAACCAGACACAAACGAACGTGAAATTGCAGGAGAAATAGAAGGAATTGCCCTAGCAGGAGGCGCACAACTTGCCTACCCTATCATCGGCACAATAAACGGACAGACCCTGCACAACAATGTCTACAAAAACACCCTTACAGAAGGCCGTCTATTCTTGCTAGACGCAGGAGCTGAGTCACTGGGACACTACGCAACAGACATCACACGCACATTCCCAGTAGGCGGAAAGTTCACCGAAAAGCAAAAGGCGATCTACAACATCGTTCTTAAGGCCGAGACAACAGCCATCGACATGATTAAGCCGGGAATCGCCTACAAAGAGATTCACCTAGAGGCTGCCAAAATCATCACCGAAGGTCTGAAATCGCTTGGTATCATGCAAGGCGACACCGACAAAGCCGTAGAAGCAGGAGCACACGCAATGTTCTTCCCGCACGGACTTGGTCACATGATCGGTCTCGATGTTCACGACATGGAAGGCTACGGCGAAGACTACGTAGGCTACAACGAAGAAATCAAACGCTCAGAACAGTTCGGAACAGCCAACCTTCGCCTAGGACGCAAGCTGGAAGAGAACTTTGTCATCACAGTAGAACCGGGGCTTTATTTCATCCCAGAACTTATCGACAAGTGGCAGGCCGAAAACAAACACAGCGAATTCATCAACTACGATAAGGTTGCAGAATACCGCGATTTCGGAGGCGTCCGCATCGAAGACGACATACTTGTAACAGCAGACGGAAACCGCGTACTAGGAAAGCCAATTCCAAAAACAGTTGAAGAAATAGAAGCCATCATGGCTTAGGTAATTACGAATTAATAATTCATAATTCAAAAAATCAGCTTCGGGCAGACCAGCAGCGTCATTCTGGTCTCCCAAAGCCTGTCATCATCAATCCTTATATTTTACCGAGCAGCCCACTGCCCTCGTCAACGGTTTAGAAACATCCTTTCCCGCCAACAGTTCATCAAGAGCATTTTCCAAGTACTTACTATTCACTGCCGATGCATCCTTCGCGTTGTCATCTATCGCCCCAATATACTTCACCACAAAATCCTTCCCGTCCTTCTCAACAACATACACATGCGGAGTTTTCCTAGCCCCGAAAGCCTTCGCCACATCCTGACTTTCATCGCGCAGATACGGAAAAGTAAACTTTTTTTCCTTAGCACGCACTTTCATATGCTCAAAATCGTCATCCGGAAACTGCTCCTTATCGTTCGGGTTGATCGCAAGCACAGGATAGCCCTTCTTCTTATATTTCTTGTCCAGTTCAATTATCCTGTCCTCATACAGAACCGAATACGGACAATGATTACACGTAAAAATGATAATCCGCCCTTTGTCCCCCTCAAAACCATCAAGCGAAATCATTTTTTCATCAACATTTTTCAGTTTAAAACCCTTTACCTTATCACCCACCTCATATTGGGCGAAAACAGCAGCACTCCATAGCACCGCAAACAACAATCCTAGAAAACGTTTCATACTTCAGTCATTTTTAGATTACGATAAATAAAGATTATGAGATTATTTTATATTATTTGGCAGCAAAACGATAGTTCTTTCCTCCAACATCGTCGCGCTTTCCACTACAAGTCCTCGCCCCGTACACGGTTCAGCATCAGCATGGCGGTGTCTTCCTTCGTCAGCCCCGCCATACTGTGCTTCACACGCGCCCGTGGCTGTGGGCTTTCCGCTACAATCGCGGCTGAATTTAGAACTCCAACTCTTTTTATTACGTTCAATAATAGAATAATCGACTAAATGAATAATTGAATAAACCAGCACCGTGGCCTTTTCTATTGTCCAATGTTTCAACTAAATAAACATACAAATACAACCTGCCTAAACAATCCAATAACACATTAAAAAGATATCACACAAAAAGATACAACTTAACCTTGCATGATATCTAAATCCCGTAGGGATGACAAATTGGTAGCCTGTGGTGGAAACCACAGGAAAATATACAGATCATATGCAGAATGCTGTAGGCATGGCCTTTTACGAAAAGTCAATTCTTCTACCTATACTCACATAGCACTTAGCGTCTACTTCTCACCTAAACTGACTAACAATCCCCTCCAATTCCTCTTTAGAAAGCTCAGTATCATAAAACTCCCTCACCCCTTTTTTGTGATTCACAACCAGAGTTGCAGGAATAGCTCCATCCCACTTTTTGTCTATCTGCGGAATCCATTTTTCCCCGTCCGTTTCATCCAACAGTACACATCTCGTATCAAAATGTTTGCGCTTCAGAAAAGGCACAACGTGCGAATCTGCCTTCTCCGAAAAGTCGAGGCTCACCAAAACCAGCGTCACCTCATCTTTATACTTCTTAGCCACCTCAACAAAATGCGGCAATTCAGCAACACAAGGCCTGCACCACGTAGCCCAAAAATTAAACACAGTCAGACCCTTACTCTTTGCTACAATCTCCTCTAGCTTTTCATACTTTACAATTTCTAATTTCTGGGCATTACTCCCAAATGAAAAAACTAGAACACCAATAGTTAACAAAACGAACCTCTTCATTCCACTAGGATTTATTGTTCAACTTCTCTAGGTGAAAAATATAAATAATCGCCAATGTTCAGGACATTGCTACAATAGACGCATAAACCATCAATAACTTACAGGATATCTTGAATTGAATTGGACTCTTTCTACCCTAGATTGTTAAATTACCTTAATTACCTAACTTCTAAAGTAACTTATTACAATGCTTCAACCATATACATACCATGTACTTAAATATTTAAAAGATAGGTCATGAATCACAATTGGAAAGCAAACAAACACTTTTTATATATTCTGCTAGGATTTCGGAAAACACATCTCAGTCTAATTATTCTTATGCTGTTCTTTTGTGGTAAAGCATCTGGGCAAAACTCTAAAATAAATATTGACGGATATTCGATTAATCCCAAAGTCGGCTTTTTCTATTGGACTAATGCTGATGGTGGATTTATTAAAGGTGCTGAATTGAATATTCTACAGAACAACTTCATATACAGCGCCGATTTTTATCAATTCGAAGAATTTACATTTCTGGGGCCAACTCCTTCTGAATATCATAACCAGATTGGAGTAATGATCGGGAAATACAAGGGAGACAAAATATTCAGACTCCAATATCAAGCTGGAGTAGCTGCCTTTTGGGGGATAAAAAGAACTGAGCTAATTTATAAAGATCCCGGAATGTTTTCGTTTACTGAAAAATATGATAGTAAACAGTTTTTCACCGCAGGACTAACAACTAAACTTGGGCTTAAGATTATCCCTTTACCATTTTTATCCATCGGAATAGATTTGCAGGCGAATTTTAATCCTGAGAGATCTACTTACATGCCTATGATTAGTATAGAAATAGGAAAATTAAGGAATAAAATAAACAAATCATAAGCGATTAACCAACAGGATTTTTTGCTCAACAACATTGAGTAACAGCAATTTCTAATTTGGAAATAAATGAATGGAGAATTACCAAAATTACGGTGTAAAGCCACAGGTTGAAAACCTACGCTACATGTAACACAGGCTTTTAACTTGTAGTTTTTACACATTATCAATCCAATATCGTATTGAATACCTAAATTCTGAAAAACACAGGCCACCGATCACTTTAAGTGATCCCTGACCTGCGCTAGGAAAGGTTGCCCACGGGGTGCTGCTAACATCAGCTTTCTAACGCTTACGAATACGCCCCGAAGTGGGCAGCCTTTCACTAGCATAGCTAAAAACATATCGTTAGATATGCGGCTGGCTATGTTCGGGTAATAAATACGATAGTCATATTCTCGAACGTATTCCTAAATTCCATAGAAATCATTATGCTGATTTTTTCTTGCTGATACAATCACGCCTTCAATACAAGTATTAATTCCTCTACAGGAATAACAACTACACACAAATCAAACTGACCGACCTTAGCAATAAAACCTCCATCTTATCAACAAACCCAACACCCCAAAGTATCTCCTCAACCCATTTTCAACCCAAAATAAAAACCGTATCTTAGTGAAAATAATCTCAAAATCATTCGGGACTGATACGACATTAGAATAAATATCGACCTTAAATAATTAAAAAACATGAAGGAAAACTATTTCAAAACGTACCCTAACTCAGAAGGATATTTCAAAGAATACGGAGGTTCGTACATTCCTCCTGTGCTGGAAGAAGAAATGCAGAAGATAACAGATGCCTACTTCACAATCAGCAAATCGCACAGTTTCATTTCCGAATTACGAAGCATACGCAAACATTACCAAGGCCGTCCGACACCGGTTTATTACTGTAACCGCTTATCGGAAAAATACGGAGGCCGGATATATCTCAAACGCGAAGACCTGAACCACTCAGGAGCGCACAAGCTAAACCACTGTATGGGCGAAGCTCTTCTTGCAAAATATATGGGCAAGAAAAGACTTATCGCAGAGACAGGCGCAGGTCAGCACGGCGTTGCACTTGCCACAGCAGCAGCTTATTTTGGTCTTGAATGCGAAATACACATGGGCGAAGTAGATATGGCCAAAGAACGTCCGAATGTTGTACGTATGGAAATTCTAGGTGCAAAAGTTGTTCCAGTTACTCACGGTCTTAAAACCTTGAAAGAAGCTGTAGATTCAGCTTTCGAAGCTTACCTGAAAGACCCTGTTACACAAATTTATGCGATCGGTTCTGTAGTTGGCCCTCACCCATTCCCAATGATGGTGCGCGATTTTCAGCGTGTTGTAGGCATAGAATCCAAAGAGCAGTTCTTCGAGATGACAGGCGAACTACCAGATAAAGTTGTTGCATGTGTTGGTGGTGGTAGCAACGCAATGGGCATATTCTCTGCGTTCTTGGAAGAAGAAGAATGTGAAATCCACGGAGTAGAACCTGGCGGACGTTCACTTAATGTTGGTGATCACGCAGCAACAATGTCGTTTGGAACACCAGGCATCATTCATGGTTTTAAATGCTACATGTTGCAAGATGAAAAAGGCGAACCTGCACCAGTTTACTCTGTAGCCAGCGGCCTTGACTATCCGGGAGTAGGTCCAGAACACAGTATGTTAAAAGATCTTGGTCGCGTTAACTATGGCGTTGCCAACGACGAGGAAACCATCAATGCTTTCTACGAACTAAGTCGCCTCGAAGGTATTATTCCTGCTCTAGAAAGTGCTCATGCTGTGGCTTATGCAATGAAACTTGCCAAAGAAGATCCTCGCAAATCTATCTTAGTAAACCTAAGTGGGCGTGGTGATAAGGACATTGATTTTGTTGTGGAAAAATATGGTCTGCCAAAGGATTAAGACGGCAAATAAACTAGTTTCGAACATCCAAGGTTCGAGGGCTTTGGATGTTTGTTTCGAATATCAACAATTACCATACTGTGAAAAAAAGTCAATGACCAATAACGTTCTGTTTAAAATGCGTTTAATACATTTTACACTTTGTTGCTAACGTATTTTTATCCATACATTGTTGAATCATCAAAATTCTCTCCATCAAACGATTGTGCAATTAAAGAGTGATTTCCAAACATTCCATTTTCACTATAAAATATATCAATAGAATCCTTTGATAAGAAATTGATACCATTTAATTCTAAATTATTCCTGAATCCTTGTTCATCGAGTTGTGGAAACCCATCTTCATCATCAGCCCAATTCTCATTATAATTGTCTAAAAAATTTCTGATAATAACATCCTTCGCTTTTTTCTCATAGAACTCAAATTTGCCTAGAAATTTGTTAGCTAACAATATAGTCTCTTCAATTGATACATCATCTGGATCTAGCCTCAAGTTGATTCTTTTTGTTTTGAATTCTACCGTTATTTTATACGAGCCTTCAACCTCTAAATCTTTTTCTAGTTTTTCTTTTGTTATTTCCATCTTGTTTCTTGCACGACAGTTAACCTACTGGTCAAAAATAAAAAACCCGCAACCAAAGCTGCGGGCAACGCAAAATTTAATAGCTCCATAAATCGAGTTCGAAATTTCTAATTCCCTCTTCAATGCGGCGGCTCTCTACTAGTGCAGCTTCTCCAATGGCATACTCGCTAATCGGTCGGTTGTTGTACATATTCCCTACCTGTACAATAATACTCTCAAAATAGCGATGTTTGAACACATCGAAAAAAGTCCACTTCCAAGCTTCGTTACTACCATTCATTGCGGGGTAATGGATCAAATGTTTTTCAACTTCAGGAAAATAGAACCACCCTACTTTTGAAAATTTTGGTTCTTCCTGACCAGTATCGTCTTCGCGATAGTACTCCCTCACGGGACAAATTCCTACAATCCTCACATCTACTTTGGATTGGTTCTTATCAAAAAACCAAACCTCCTTCAACAAATATCTTGTAATTTCCGATGGATTGAACTCCTGAGTTATTTTCTCTAAACGCTCTTGCTCAGTAACAGGATCAATCACTGGAATTAATTCTTCTTTTCTACCAATACGATTGTCAAGCCCTTTTTGTGTCATTACAAGGGCAAATTCATTACCTAAATTTTCATCGTATACACTTACACCCTTTTCTTTCACCAATTCCATCAGTACATTGGTCAGGCTTTTGTGTTTTCCAAGGGTTCTCTCTGGGAAAAAGAAATGATGATTTTGCCGCTGTTTTAGGTCGAGCATACGCCAAACAGTTTTCGACCAAAGCACATCAGCTTCGCGTACATACTGATCGGGAACTACCTGCCGACCATAATAATCGACTGTGTAAGCTTCTTTTTTTGTTTGGGCAAAAGGAGTTAGGGATAATAATGCAAAAACTAATACGAAATAACTTTTCATAAAACAGGTTTTAAGAATGATAGAAAATCAAATACAGATAAGTATTTGGCAGGATGTACGAATCATAAACTAAGCAGTTTATAATACTTATTCAGCGCGAAGAGCTTTTCTTTGGTGTAACACCTCCATGGATTTAGAACCCGTAAAGGTGCGTATACCAAACAGCATTAATTTTGCAACTCAACAAACTCCTTGTATAAGAATCTGTTCAATCACAGCGCCTATATCTTTTAATACATCCAACCTAAATCATTATAAGGTTTACAGTAGGTAATAAGAAACAAATCAATAAATTAGGGGAGTAGAATCTAAATCATATACATTTGAGTTTCTAATTATTGCACTGATGGAAAACAAATACCTCACCAATTAATAATTGTGTGTACGGTATGTTTAATAACGTTCGTTTTTTAATTTTATTAGAGAAAAGGCTTTATAAGGATAAAGGACAGATCACCCCATAAAAAACACCCACCCTAGTCCAGATCTATTTTATTATATAGTAGAAAAAACACGTTATCAGATGTTTACAATTTTCTTACAGAAAATTGTAAAACAAGCCTTGCATAAACGGAAAATAAACCGTTATCTTTGCACCCGCTTTCGGAGAGAGGGCGGCGCACATTGAGGTACTGAACGCAATTATAAAACACTGATAAACTGAGGTATTACGGCATATGCCCGAAGACTAAAGGGGAAGAGGAACGGTTCAAAAAAAATCAGAAAAAGATTTGGAACTGAAGCTTAAAAAAGCTTAACTTTGCATCCGCTTTCAGGGGTTGCCCTGAAGCAAGAAACAGCACTGGCAAAAACGTTGCCGGAAGATCATTTCCCTCTGTTTTTCAGAAGGAAAAAAATCAAAAAAAGTTTGCGTTTCCGGAAATAAAAACCTTACCTTTGCACCCGCTTTCGGGGACGCCGGGGCGGTCATAAAAGACGGAAAAACAGTACAGGGGGGCAACGGCATAAAAACCGCGTCCGCATTTGCACTTTAGGGTGCAGGAAGTTCTTTAACAGATATGGAAACACAGAGCGTAATATAAATAAGGGAAGCAGCCCGGAAAGAACAGAAAAAGTATATTTTATACAATGAAGAGTTTGATCCTGGCTCAGGATGAACGCTAGCGGCAGGCCTAACACATGCAAGCCGAGGGGTAACAGGGCTTCGGCCGCTGACGACCGGCGCACGGGTGAGTAACGCGTATGCAACCTACCGTACACAGGGGGACAGGCCGGTGAAAACCGGATTAATACCCCATAAGACATTACCCCTTCCTGGGGGTCATGTTAAAGGTTTACCGGTGTACGATGGGCATGCGTGACATTAGCTGGATGGCGGGGTAACGGCCCACCATGGCAACGATGTCTAGGGGTTCTGCAAGGAAGGCCCCCCACACTGGTACTGAGACACGGACCAGACTCCTACGGGAGGCAGCAGTGAGGAATATTGGTCAATGGGTGAGAGCCTGAACCAGCCATGCCGCGTGCAGGATTAAGGCCCTACGGGTCGTAAACTGCTTTTGTACGGGGATAAAAGTGCCCACGTGTGGGCACCTGCAGGTACCGTACGAATAAGCATCGGCTAACTCCGTGCCAGCAGCCGCGGTAATACGGAGGATGCGAGCGTTATCCGGATTTATTAGGTTTAAAGGGTACGTAGGCGGCCCGTTAAGCCAGGGGTGAAATCCGGTGGCTCAACCATCGGACTGCCCTTGGAACTGGCAGGCTTGAGTAGTGACGGGGTAGGCGGAACATGTGGAGTAGCGGTGAAATGCATAGATACCACATAGAACACCGATAGCGAAGGCAGCTTACCAGGCACTCACTGACGCTGATGTACGAAAGCGTGGGTAGCGAACAGGATTAGATACCCTGGTAGTCCACGCCGTAAACGATGATAACTGGTTATGGGCGGCACACAGTCCGTGACTGAGCGAAAGCATTAAGTTATCCACCTGGGGAGTACGCCGGCAACGGTGAAACTCAAAGGAATTGACGGGGGCCCGCACAAGCGGAGGAACATGTGGTTTAATTCGATGATACGCGAGGAACCTTACCCGGGCTTAAATGGTGCACGGCCGGCGCAGAGATGTGCCCTCCCTTCGGGGCGTGTACCAAGGTGCTGCATGGTTGTCGTCAGCTCGTGCCGTGAGGTGTCGGGTTAAGTCCCATAACGAGCGCAACCCCTACCGTCAGTTGCCAGCGCGTGAAGGCGGGGACTCTGGCGGGACTGCCACCGTAAGGTGAGAGGAAGGCGGGGATGACGTCAAATCAGCACGGCCCTTACGCCCGGGGCTACACACGTGTTACAATGGCCGGTACAGAGGGCAGCCACCTGGCAACAGGGCGCGGATCCCGAAACCCGGTCCAAGTTCGGATCGGAGTCTGCAACCCGACTCCGTGAAGCTGGATTCGCTAGTAATCGCGCATCAGCCATGGCGCGGTGAATACGTTCCCGGGCCTTGTACACACCGCCCGTCAAACCATGGGAGCCGGGGGTGCCTGAAGTCCGCTGCCGCAAGGGGCGGCCTAGGGTAAGACCGGTAACTGGGGTTAAGTCGTAACAAGGTAGCCGTACCGGAAGGTGTGGCTGGAACACCTCCTTTCTGGAGGGCGCTGTCCTTATGACGTTCTGTGTATTTTCCATGATCTGGGCAGGATAGAGTTCCGTAGCTCAGCTGGTTAGAGCGCTACACTGATAATGTAGAGGTCCCCAGTTCAAGTCTGGGCGGAACTACGCCCGTATATATATTTACGGACTTGAGGGGGATTAGCTCAGTTGGCTCAGAGCACCTGCCTTGCACGCAGGGGGTCATCGGTTCGACTCCGATATCCTCCACACGGCCCTGTATATGGAAGCATATACATAATAAGGGGCACAAGAGTTCATTGACACGACAGGCAAGAGAAAACGAGTAAGAAGAGGCAATATATGATTGCAAAGAAGCGAACAAGGGCGTACGGCGGATGCCTGGGCTCCCGGAGGCGATGAAGGACGTGACAAGCTGCGATAAGCCACGGTAAGGCGCAAATGGCCCTTGACCCGTGGATCTCCGAATGGGACAACCCGCCATGCTGAAGGCATGGCATCCTATATGGAGGCCAACCCGGAGAACTGAAACATCTAAGTAACCGGAGGAAAAGAAAACAAAAGTGATTCCCTTAGTAGCGGCGAGCGAAGCGGGAACAGCCCAAACCGCAGGTGTTCCGGCACCTGCGGGGTTGTAGGGCTGCCATGATCCGAGCGATGCGAAGTGGAGGCCGTCTGGAAAGCGGCGCCATAGAGGGTGAAAGCCCCGTACACGCAAGCAGGACTCGGAGGGCAGTACCCTGAGTAGGGCGGGGCACGTGAAACCCTGTCCGAACCCGGCGGGACCATCCGCCAAGGCTAAATACTCCCGGGAGACCGATAGTGAACCAGTACCGTGAGGGAAAGGTGAAAAGCACCCCTGACAGGGGAGTGAAAAAGTACCTGAAACCGTACGCCTACAAACGGGCGGAGCACGCAAGTGTGACGCCGTGCCTTTTGCATAATGAGCCTACGAGTTGCTCCGTGCCGGCAGGTTAAGCCCTTCAGGGGCGCAGCCATAGCGAAAGCGAGTCTTAACAGGGCGCAGGTCGGTACGGGCAGACGCGAAACCCGGTGATCTACCCATGGCCAGGCTGAAGTTGCGGTAACACGCAATGGAGGGCCGAACCAGTTCACGTTGAAAAGTGTTTGGATGAGCTGTGGGTAGGGGTGAAAGGCCAATCAAACCGGGAAATAGCTCGTACTCCCCCGAAATGCATTTAGGTGCAGCCTCGCGCATGAGTGTCACAGAGGTAGAGCTACTGATAGGGCTAGAGGGCTTCACCGCCTATCAACCCCTGACAAACTCCGAATGCTGTGACATGCTCCGCGGGAGTGAGGGCATGGGTGCTAAGGTCCATGTCCGAGAGGGAAAGAACCCGGACCACCGGCTAAGGCCCCCAAATGTATGTTAAGTTGTTTAAACGGGGTGGGGCTGCATTGACAGCTAGGATGTTGGCTTGGAAGCAGCCATTCATTTAAAGAGTGCGTAACAGCTCACTAGTCGAGCGGCCCCGCATGGATAATAATCGGGCATAAACATACTGCCGAAGCCGTGGACTTGTGGTAGGGGAGCATTCCGGTCAGCGCCGAAGCTGTGGCGCGAGCCATGGTGGAGCGTCCGGAAAAGCAAATGTAGGCATAAGTAACGAGAATGCAGGTGAGAAACCTGCACGCCGAAAGACCAAGGTTTCCTGATCAACGCTAATCGGATCAGGGTCAGTCGGGGCCTAAGGATAAGCCGAAGGGCGATTCCGATGGACATCCGGTCAACATTCCGGAACCGGCAATATTTTCAAAGGGGTGACGAAAGAGTGAAAGTCCCGCGCACTGACGGCTTAGTGCGTTTAAGGGTGTAGCCCCCCGGGGCGAACCTGAAAGTACACCGAACCTCCGGGTAAGGTGAGCGGGCGTAACCATATTTCCGAGAAAAGCCCCTGCGGTAAAGGATATTGCCGCCCGTACCGTAAACCGACACAGGTGGTCGGGTAGAGAATACTAAGGCGCTCGGGATATCCATGGCTAAGGAACTCGGCAAATTGGACCTGTAACTTCGGGATAAAGGTCGCTCACTTCGGTGAGCCGCAGAGCATAGGTCCAGGCGACTGTTTACCAAAAACACAGGGCTTTGCCAAATCGCAAGATGATGTATAAGGCCTGACACCTGCCCGGTGCCGGAAGGTTAAGGGGGGATGTTATCCGTAAGGAGAAGCATTGAACTGAAGCCCCGGTAAACGGCGGCCGTAACTATAACGGTCCTAAGGTAGCGAAATTCCTTGTCGGGTAAGTTCCGACCTGCACGAATGGTGTAACGATCTGGACACTGTCTCAGCCATGGGCCCGGTGAAATTGAAGTGGCGGTGAAGATGCCGCCTACCCGCAACGGGACGGAAAGACCCCGTGAACCTTTACTACAGCTTAGCACTGGTTCCGGGTAAGTGATGTGTAGGATAGCCGGGAGGCTTTGAAGCGCGGCCGCCAGGCCGTGTGGAGCCGTCCTTGAAATACCGGCCTTTGCTTATCTGGGCCCTAACCCGTAAAAGGGGACACTGCTTGGCGGGTAGTTTGACTGGGGTGGTCGCCTCCAAAAGAGTAACGGAGGCTCCCAAAGGTACCCTCACGCCGATCGGTAACCGGCGGAAGAGTGCAATGGCACAAGGGTGCTTGACTGTGGGGCTTACAGGCCGAACAGGTACGAAAGTAGGGCATAGTGATCCGGTGGTCCCGTATGGAAGGGCCATCGCTCAAAGGATAAAAGGTACTCCGGGGATAACAGGCTGATCACTCCCAAGAGCTCACATCGACGGAGTGGTTTGGCACCTCGATG
>CBDDLB010000003.1:0-752500 GCA_965230435.1 Bacteroidales bacterium | reverse complement strand
GCAAAGCCCTGTGTTTTTGGTAAACAGTCGCCTGGACCTATGCTCTGCGGCTCACCGAAGTGAGCGACCTTTATCCCGAAGTTACAGGTCCAATTTGCCGAGTTCCTTAGCCATGGATATCCCGAGCGCCTTAGTATTCTCTACCCGACCACCTGTGTCGGTTTACGGTACGGGCGGCAATATCCTTTACCGCAGGGGCTTTTCTCGGAAATATGGTTACGCCCGCTCACCTTACCCGGAGGTTCGGTGTACTTTCAGGTTCGCCCCGGGGGGCTACACCCTTAAACGCACTAAGCCGTCAGTGCGCGGGACTTTCACTCTTTCGTCACCCCTTTGAAAATATTGCCGGTTCCGGAATGTTGACCGGATGTCCATCGGAATCGCCCTTCGGCTTATCCTTAGGCCCCGACTGACCCTGATCCGATTAGCGTTGATCAGGAAACCTTGGTCTTTCGGCGTGCAGGTTTCTCACCTGCATTCTCGTTACTTATGCCTACATTTGCTTTTCCGGACGCTCCACCATGGCTCGCGCCACAGCTTCGGCGCTGACCGGAATGCTCCCCTACCACAAGTCCACGGCTTCGGCAGTATGTTTATGCCCGATTATTATCCATGCGGGGCCGCTCGACTAGTGAGCTGTTACGCACTCTTTAAATGAATGGCTGCTTCCAAGCCAACATCCTAGCTGTCAATGCAGCCCCACCCCGTTTAAACAACTTAACATACATTTGGGGGCCTTAGCCGGTGGTCCGGGTTCTTTCCCTCTCGGACATGGACCTTAGCACCCATGCCCTCACTCCCGCGGAGCATGTCACAGCATTCGGAGTTTGTCAGGGGTTGATAGGCGGTGAAGCCCTCTAGCCCTATCAGTAGCTCTACCTCTGTGACACTCATGCGCGAGGCTGCACCTAAATGCATTTCGGGGAGTACGAGCTATTTCCCGGTTTGATTGGCCTTTCACCCCTACCCACAGCTCATCCAAACACTTTTCAACGTGAACTGGTTCGGCCCTCCATTGCGTGTTACCGCAACTTCAGCCTGGCCATGGGTAGATCACCGGGTTTCGCGTCTGCCCGTACCGACCTGCGCCCTGTTAAGACTCGCTTTCGCTATGGCTGCGCCCCTGAAGGGCTTAACCTGCCGGCACGGAGCAACTCGTAGGCTCATTATGCAAAAGGCACGGCGTCACACTTGCGTGCTCCGCCCGTTTGTAGGCGTACGGTTTCAGGTACTTTTTCACTCCCCTGTCAGGGGTGCTTTTCACCTTTCCCTCACGGTACTGGTTCACTATCGGTCTCCCGGGAGTATTTAGCCTTGGCGGATGGTCCCGCCGGGTTCGGACAGGGTTTCACGTGCCCCGCCCTACTCAGGGTACTGCCCTCCGAGTCCTGCTTGCGTGTACGGGGCTTTCACCCTCTATGGCGCCGCTTTCCAGACGGCCTCCACTTCGCATCGCTCGGATCATGGCAGCCCTACAACCCCGCAGGTGCCGGAACACCTGCGGTTTGGGCTGTTCCCGCTTCGCTCGCCGCTACTAAGGGAATCACTTTTGTTTTCTTTTCCTCCGGTTACTTAGATGTTTCAGTTCTCCGGGTTGGCCTCCATATAGGATGCCATGCCTTCAGCATGGCGGGTTGTCCCATTCGGAGATCCACGGGTCAAGGGCCATTTGCGCCTTACCGTGGCTTATCGCAGCTTGTCACGTCCTTCATCGCCTCCGGGAGCCCAGGCATCCGCCGTACGCCCTTGTTCGCTTCTTTGCAATCATATATTGCCTCTTCTTACTCGTTTTCTCTTGCCTGTCGTGTCAATGAACTCTTGTGCCCCTTATTATGTATATGCTTCCATATACAGGGCCGTGTGGAGGATATCGGAGTCGAACCGATGACCCCCTGCGTGCAAGGCAGGTGCTCTGAGCCAACTGAGCTAATCCCCCTCAAGTCCGTAAATATATATACGGGCGTAGTTCCGCCCAGACTTGAACTGGGGACCTCTACATTATCAGTGTAGCGCTCTAACCAGCTGAGCTACGGAACTCTATCCTGCCCAGATCATGGAAAATACACAGAACGTCATAAGGACAGCGCCCTCCAGAAAGGAGGTGTTCCAGCCACACCTTCCGGTACGGCTACCTTGTTACGACTTAACCCCAGTTACCGGTCTTACCCTAGGCCGCCCCTTGCGGCAGCGGACTTCAGGCACCCCCGGCTCCCATGGTTTGACGGGCGGTGTGTACAAGGCCCGGGAACGTATTCACCGCGCCATGGCTGATGCGCGATTACTAGCGAATCCAGCTTCACGGAGTCGGGTTGCAGACTCCGATCCGAACTTGGACCGGGTTTCGGGATCCGCGCCCTGTTGCCAGGTGGCTGCCCTCTGTACCGGCCATTGTAACACGTGTGTAGCCCCGGGCGTAAGGGCCGTGCTGATTTGACGTCATCCCCGCCTTCCTCTCACCTTACGGTGGCAGTCCCGC
The DNA here is from genome assembly GCA_965230435.1 of Bacteroidales bacterium. Taxonomy (GTDB): domain Bacteria; phylum Bacteroidota; class Bacteroidia; order Bacteroidales; family JBDKHP01; genus JBDKHP01. The sequence continues at coordinate 750,024 of CBDDLB010000003.1, read as the reverse complement.
CAGAGTCCCCGCCTTCACGCGCTGGCAACTGACGGTAGGGGTTGCGCTCGTTATGGGACTTAACCCGACACCTCACGGCACGAGCTGACGACAACCATGCAGCACCTTGGTACACGCCCCGAAGGGAGGGCACATCTCTGCGCCGGCCGTGCACCATTTAAGCCCGGGTAAGGTTCCTCGCGTATCATCGAATTAAACCACATGTTCCTCCGCTTGTGCGGGCCCCCGTCAATTCCTTTGAGTTTCACCGTTGCCGGCGTACTCCCCAGGTGGATAACTTAATGCTTTCGCTCAGTCACGGACTGTGTGCCGCCCATAACCAGTTATCATCGTTTACGGCGTGGACTACCAGGGTATCTAATCCTGTTCGCTACCCACGCTTTCGTACATCAGCGTCAGTGAGTGCCTGGTAAGCTGCCTTCGCTATCGGTGTTCTATGTGGTATCTATGCATTTCACCGCTACTCCACATGTTCCGCCTACCCCGTCACTACTCAAGCCTGCCAGTTCCAAGGGCAGTCCGATGGTTGAGCCACCGGATTTCACCCCTGGCTTAACGGGCCGCCTACGTACCCTTTAAACCTAATAAATCCGGATAACGCTCGCATCCTCCGTATTACCGCGGCTGCTGGCACGGAGTTAGCCGATGCTTATTCGTACGGTACCTGCAGGTGCCCACACGTGGGCACTTTTATCCCCGTACAAAAGCAGTTTACGACCCGTAGGGCCTTAATCCTGCACGCGGCATGGCTGGTTCAGGCTCTCACCCATTGACCAATATTCCTCACTGCTGCCTCCCGTAGGAGTCTGGTCCGTGTCTCAGTACCAGTGTGGGGGGCCTTCCTTGCAGAACCCCTAGACATCGTTGCCATGGTGGGCCGTTACCCCGCCATCCAGCTAATGTCACGCATGCCCATCGTACACCGGTAAACCTTTAACATGACCCCCAGGAAGGGGTAATGTCTTATGGGGTATTAATCCGGTTTTCACCGGCCTGTCCCCCTGTGTACGGTAGGTTGCATACGCGTTACTCACCCGTGCGCCGGTCGTCAGCGGCCGAAGCCCTGTTACCCCTCGGCTTGCATGTGTTAGGCCTGCCGCTAGCGTTCATCCTGAGCCAGGATCAAACTCTTCATTGTATAAAATATACTTTTTCTGTTCTTTCCGGGCTGCTTCCCTTATTTATATTACGCTCTGTGTTTCCATATCTGTTAAAGAACTTCCTGCACCCTAAAGTGCAAATGCGGACGCGGTTTTTATGCCGTTGCCCCCTGTACTGTTTTTCCGTCTTTTATGACCGCCCCGGCGTCCCCGAAAGCGGGTGCAAAGGTAAGGTTTTTATTTCCGGAAACGCAAACTTTTTTTTGATTTTTTCCTTCTGAAAAACAGAGGGAAAAGATCTTCTGGCAACGTTTTTGCCAGTGCTGTTTCCTGCCCCAGGGTAACCCCTGAAAGCGGATGCAAAGTTAAGCTTTTTTAAGCTTCAGTTCCAAATCTTTTTCTGATTTTTTTTGAACCGTTCCTGCTCCCCTCCGGTCTTCGGGCATGTGCCGTAATACCTCAGTTTATCAGCATTTTATGATTGCGTTCAGTACCTCAATGTGCGCCGCCCTCTCTCCGAAAGCGGGTGCAAAGATAACGGTTTATTTTCCGTTTATGCAAGGCTTGCCCTGAAGTTTTTTGAAAGAAAATTGTAAGTGGTTGATATAATGATTTTTCTATGGTGGGAAAAGTTATAAATGGCCTCTGTCGGGTGGCTTTTGTGGGCAGATCTGTCTTTTATCACGATGGGATGTCCCCTGCGGAACGTGGAAATGGTGCAGTATGGCGGATCATGAACGATATTTTTTGTGTCGGTGTGCATTTTCGGGATTATTTTAAAAGTAAAATACACATCTGAAAATGCCTGCTTTCCCAGATAATTGACATACCCTGATTTTTCGCCACTGAATCTGGGGAACGGTATTATCTACTATTCATGGCTTGGGCTGGTGCTGTTCTGGTAAATGGAGCTCTTATAGAAATAACTGGGACGGCTGCGAAAAGCTACAGCGACTTACGATGCAGAACCAAACTAGGAGCGAGGACTTGCAACGGAAGACGCGACTGGGATTGGAAAAGTGGAAACGACTGGCTCCTTAAATTTCTAATAAAATAATTTGAACCGTACTTTCCTAAATATCAGCAGGATGATAAATACAAAAAGCCTCCGTCAAATTGTTATACTAACTTATAATATAGACTATTAGTAAATCAGCTATGATTTTATAGAGCCGGATATAATAGCTAAAGCTAAGTAAATTCCTTGGTATTCTTCAATTGAGCAACTCTCCTAACCCTTGGCGGATAACTTCGAACTCTCCTCCATTGACACATGACACAATGGTAGAAGGAGTGAGATTTCCATAGCCTCCATCGATAACACAATCAGCTATATCTTGAAAGCGTTCGTATATCAGTTCAGGATCTGAGTTGTACTCTAGAATAGTGTCGTCATCATCTTTTATGGACGATGTCATTATGGGACGCCCAAATTCTTTAACCAATTCGTGAACAATGTTATTGTTCGGTATTCGAATTCCAATCTGCCTACGTTTGGTCTTGAAATGGGCAGGAAGTTTTTGTCCAGCAGGAAGAATAAACGTGAAAGGCCCTGGAAGGTTTCGCTTGAGTAGCTTAAATATAGGCGTATCTAAATGTTTTGTGTATTCTGACACCTGCGACAGATCTGCGCATATTATTGAAAAGTTGGACTTTTTAGGATCAATACCTTTTAAGCGGGCAATTTTCTCTACTGCCGATTTGTTGTTGATATCACAACCTATTGCATATACAGTGTCTGTTGGGTATACAACAATGCCTCCCTGCTCTAGAATATTAACGATATTCCGAATGTGACGGAGGCTTGGGTTTTCTTCAAAAAGACGAATAAACATTGGAATATAATTTAGACGCAAAGAAATGATTTCTCTCGCCGATTTACTATTAACAGAGATGCCATTCATTAGAAAAAGCACTTCTGTTAATAGTTCAGTGTTTTGACAGATTTCAAAGATGTCACTGACCTTACACCTAGGACTTTAGACCTATTTGTCTAAAAATATATTAGCCGCCTATAAGCTACTTACCTTCAGTACATTTGAATACAAAAGACATCCACTTACTTATATCGCAGGTGCATCTGTTATAATTTCGCGAGGTATGTTATAAGGATTCTCGCGTTTGTAATCGGAACGAATATGGCGTTCTATTACAGGGTGAAGGTTTTCGCCCTCGTATTTTGATGGGTTTCGGAGATAATCGATAAGGATTTCGTCTACTTCTGCATAACTAGATGCCTGAAGTTGGTCGAGATCACTATTTGTGATACCTAGTCCATCGGTAGCTACTGCATCTACACAATCTAGAAGAGCCTGACCTGCCTCCTTGTCCTCCATCTGCTTGGCTAGATATACTGCCATGCTATAAACTTCTGTTTTCCAAATATTTTGAATAAGACCATAGTCGCCAACGTCACCATGAAGAGTCCAGAAGCCAAGTAATAGTTCTGTGTAATTATCGGTAGACATCACCATTCCATTGTTAGCCTGAGCTAAATCGTAAAGATAAAGCATACGGGTACGGGCTTTTATATTACCCAACCGAATTTTATATGCCACAGAATCGGGGTCTGCCTTTCCGTAATCTTCCGCTACTAGGCGTGCCAATAGCTCGAAATTCTCAGACAAATCAACCTCTGCAAAATCATTCGCAAAATATTTTCCTATATTCTTTGCCCTAGCTATTTCTTCTGGCTTATTGGAAACAATTGTGATAGCACGGCTAATGAGTTTCACTCCTAGCTTATCACAAACTGGCTTTGCGAGTACTGTTGTTAATGCTGAATCAATACCACCAGACTGCCCTATGATGATGGATTCGATGTTGTATTTGGAAAGATAGTCTTCAAATTCGGCCCGAATGTTTTCTACTGCTGTCTTGTAATCTGTAATCATGAGCTTGGTTTTGAGATTTAAGTTCCGAAAAATAATAAATTTTCGATAAGATACCTTTCGATACAATGAGTTTATTGATAAAAGCAATATAATATACGAAAAAAGATAGAGAAAACAGAACCTTTCTGAGCTGAAAGTTGAATTTAGGATTATTGAACCCAAAACTAAACAGATTATAATACTGAGAATACAAAAAACTTTAAACATAATGGATAACACACTGTAAAACAACACACTACTAAATTGATTCGTATAATTTCAATAATGCGGCAAAGTTCAAGTGTGAAGAGAGGACAAAAATTAAAAATTTGTATCTTTGGTAGGATGAAAAATTTGAAATAATGATCTTAAGGCCGCAAACCTATTTATTTTAGATTAAGTTTCTGCAAGTAACCAGCAGCTTACATTAAGAATTAATCTACTTTAATTTTGCTTGAGTACTTAGAACTTTGAAAGCCGTATGAAAATAGATTAATTCCGTCCCACAGTCAGTTTTGGAATGTGCAAGTGCACAAACCTCTGTTGTTAATAAGGAAAATATGAGTTTGAATTTACTGACACTTGAAAGCCAAGATGATCAATTATCAAATTCTATCTCGCTAATACTCTAAAAGTTTGGAGGTGATTACACTAAAAGTAAGCACGATTTCACGAAACCAAACTTTGTTATAATACAACTAGAATTCAATAATTTAGAATGTAGTTGTATAGTAGCTAAAAGAACCTGAACTCATTTGCTAATTGTTTGAACTTACTATTTTGATAGGACAACCAACTGAAAAGCCTAAGTTTTCGTAAAAGAATACTATTGACACAATCGAAAAGCCATTTACCCATTTAACAAAACTTGGCATGCACCATGACACAGCATATGGCCTGTTTAAGCGCCTAAGCGAAGACGAGCAGTTCTTTACCTACCAAGGGGACTTCAGTGATCAAGTAACCAGTATGATCATAAGCTTGATTGAAGAAAGTTTTCAGAATGCAGAACAATCTGGTATGAACCGATTGAAAAGCAAGGTCTCATTTCTAATGGTTGAAAGCTTTCAGAACATTATCAGACATGCTGACCCTACGCCCAACCACTCGTTACAACATGCAGAATCGTTTCAGGTGAGAAGCCAAGATAATACTTATTATATCACCTCAGCTAACCTTGTATCTGAAGACAAGATAAACGAACTGAAAGAGAAGCTTGATCAATTAAATGTTCTTGACAAAACGGAACTGAAGCTACTTTATATGGACGCCTTGAATAAGAACTCTCTTTCGGACAAGGGAGGTGCAGGACTAGGCTTGATAGAAATGGCCAGAAAATCTGGCAGAAAACTAATGTATCAGTTTATTCCTTCCATAGATTCCCAGCATTATTTTTATTTACAGACTTCGCTTGATGGTAAAAAAAACGAAATGCGCACACCTGAAAATAGAGCTTCTCTTATTGATGCAGTCTCTATACACCAATTCCTGAAAGAACGGGGAATATTCGTTCTGAACAAAGGAAATTTCTCACATGAGGCAATCAAGCCAATGCTAAATATGGTGGAAAACAATTTAGTGTCGCATATTGAGATGATGACGGAACAGAAAATTCTATTCCACCTACTTGTAGAACTTCTTCAAAACATTAGTAATCATTCATTTGAGACGGAAAAAGGAAAGAACGAAGGTATTTTTTATATGGGACAAAATGAAGATGGGTATTTCATTACCGCAGGAAACTATATTGCTAAAGACAAGATCCCAACCTTACGCCAAAGTATCGACGAAGTGAACTCTCTTTCTAAAGAAGAACTTCAGAAATTATACAAGCATAAGTTACGAAACAGCCAGAACTCGCAGTCTAAGGGAGCTGGAGTTGGATTGATTGACCTTGCCCGTTTCAGTAAAAGTAAATTGGAATACAAACTATTTGATATTGACAAGAGCAAGTCTTTTTTCTCCATAACAGTAATTGATTGATGCGATGCTTCAAACTTCCGTTTTTTTGAGTTATATTTCAGATCGGTAAGCTAAATATCACATTGGGTTCATCTATTTCACAACTATGAGTCACTTCGTGCTGAATATCAAATATTATAGCAACCTCAAAAGTGTTGTTTATGTTGCAGCACCAACTTATTAATGAGCAATTCACCACTTCAGAAGTTATGTTAGAAAGTATACAATACGATAAAACGGATGATAAACCAGCAGTTTCTTTCGACCCCGAAAACGGTGTATTTGAAATTTCCGGGCGTTCGTTACCTGAAAATGCTAATTCATTCTATGATCCATTAGAAATATGGCTGAACGAATATGCCCGCCGTCCCAAAAACGAAACGAAATTTGTCTTCCGTCTTGACTACTTTAACTCAGCTTCCCATAGTAAACTTGTAAAACTCCTTATCTGCCTAGAAAATATACCAAACAAAGACGAAAGGGTGATTGTGAAATGGTATTATCACGAAGATGATGACCTTATGAAGATTAGAGGGGAAGAACTGGAAAGTATTATCGAACTTCCTTTCCAGTTGATTTCTTATTCCTAAGTACAGATGAACATAATTCTTAAAACAAGTGAGTTGCGATAGTTAAAATGAACATCCATTTTGCACACCCATTTAATCAAGCAGGTAAAATTTCAACTTTTCAACAAAACCAAGAACTTCTTCTTCTGTAGTATCCCATGAGGTCATCCAACGTACTTCGTTAGTGGATTCGTCCCATGTATAAAAGAAAAAATCTTTCTGCAATTTTTCTATAACATGCTCTGGTACAATTGCAAAAACACCATTGGCCTCTACCTTCTGAGTAATTCTGACACCTTGAACTGTTTGAAGTTTTTTCTCCATCAAAAGCGCCATCTTATTGGCATGCTGTGCGTTTTCCTTCCATAAATCAGTGCCATACAAGGCTGAAAATTGAGCTGCGATATACCTCATTTTTGATGCCAACTGCATGGACTGTTTCCGATAATATTTAAAATTTGCAGCAAGTTCTGGCTCAAAAAAGATTACAGCCTCGCCATACATCATTCCATTTTTGGTTCCTCCTAAAGATAAAATATCAACTCCTACTTCAGACGTAAAATCTTTCATTTCCAGACCCAATGCTGTTGCTGCATTTGCAATACGGGCGCCATCTACGTGGAGATACATGTTGTATGAATGAGCCAAGTCTGCAATTTCTTTTATCTCATCTGGCGTATAAAGCGTTCCCAGCTCTGTAGTTTGAGATATTGAAATTACTTTTGGCTGACTGTGGTGCTCGAACCCAAAACCATGAAGATGCTTCTTTATATCTCTTACTTGTATCTTTCCATCTTGAGAAGGCACACTCAATAGCTTACAACCAATGAACTTTTCTGGAGCTCCGCATTCGTCAACTTGTATGTGGGCTGTTTCTGCTGATATCACAGAATGAAATGTTTCAGTAGCTGCATTTAAGGCTAATACATTGGCACCTGTTCCTGTAAAGACGAAGTACGCTTCTATGTTATCGCCAAAGTGCGATTTTAAAGTTGCAACTGCCTCTTCGGTATAGGGATCGTCTCCATAAGCTATTGCATGTCCCATATTAACCGTCCTCATAGCCTCTAAAATAGCTGGATGAACAGCAGCATTGTTATCACTTGCGAATCCTTTAAAAACTTTCATATTCCTTTTTGGCAGCCGAAGATAAACAAACATAAATTTCCTGCACAAAGATCATAGATCTTAAAAAAGTACTCACAACACTTAATGTCAAATGCTTCGCGTCATATTATTCATAATAACTACAAAGACTATGAAATAAGATAAAAGAACTATGCATTATTTTTACTTTTTTTGTAGTAGAAAATCTTTTTTTCACGTCGTATACAAACGTGAGCTAGCATCTAAAATCAAAATGATTAAATTTGTATAAATTTACAACTAAAGTTTATTCCTTACACAGCTACTCAACTCGTTGTTTTCTATAGGGAAAGAAACAGATAAGAATTATATCACATAATAGTTCCCAACTTTTAAATGGTAAGCTTCGTTTATGTACAAAGTGACTGGAAAAATAATCGAATAGTCAATAGAGAAACGCATCAAAAATCAATATAGGATAAGACAGAATTAGACCAAATACTCTAGGTCTATTAATAAGATCACATAGTGATAGCCAAGAAGTATTGTTGACAATTATTACATCAACTTATTGTTCTTTGATTCTGATTATCCCGTTCAAGAAACAATCCATGGATAAATCCTGCGTTATTAATGCAGGCAAATAATAGCTTATGAAAAACTTTATACTTGTTCTGGCTACCATCTTCAGCTTTATTGCATGTGAGAAGACTGAAGAAAAAGACTTATTGAAATTGGACTCTAGAATTCAAGGAGAGTGGGTTTTAGTGAACCAATCTGGAGAAAATTTGGAGCCGAACCAACTTGATATATCCAAAACTTTATCTTTCTTCGAAGGTAATTTCGTAGCAACAACCAACAATGCCGAATCTAACCTTGAGAGTTATGGGCGTTATTCCATTTTCAACGCAGAATCGTTTATTTATGGGAAAGAAGCACATGTCATCTTATTTGAACCTGCTGGAGGTATAAGAACATTGATCGACATAAACCACGACAAGTTGGTACTCACAGAAGACATCGCTGACGGCTATATCTATATTTACGAAAGGAAAAATAAGAAAGGTATAAAATAAGCTAAGGTCTCAGACCTTTGTTATTGACTAACTGTCTTCATCCAATCAACAATTTAGCAACAGAATAGATCTACTCAATTGAGACGGACTCTTAAACTTTGATAAACCTCAATTTGGTTAAACACTATCTACACCAATCAGCAGATTTGCTTCTTGCTACATCCTAATGAAACTATACTTCTTAAAGTATCACTGCTTTTGGAATAAAAGCCGTGTGATATAAAAGAAATATTTCTTTTATATCACAGCAAAAAAATAAGGAACAAACGAACACATTCTTTGTTCCTTTAGCATTCGTGTTCTATCGTTTTTATTTCCTATTTCCGCCAAAATGCCTTTGTGAATAATACTAAGACGGTAAAGAGTTCTAAACGTCCGATTAGCATTAAAAAAGAAAGTATCCATTTTGCAGCAGACGGTATGTGTGCAAAATTATTCATGGGGCCAACTTCGCCTATACCTGGACCAATATTCCCCAAAGTTGCAGCAACAGCTCCCATTGAAGTGTCCAGGTCGTAACCAAACATTGATATAACTAAGGTTCCGATCAGAAAAATCCAAACATACGTAACAATGAAAGCTAAAATATTGGTCACAATCTGAGGTTGGACTGCTTTATTGCTTAAACGCACTGGAATTATTGCCTGTGGATGCATAAGCCTACGAAACTCCAACCAACTATTCTTGAACAATAAAGTTATCCTAACAATTTTAATTCCCCCACCAGTACTACCTGCAGAGCCCCCAAAAAACATGAGAATAAAAATGATAACCATAAGAAACGATGGCCAGACTTCGTAATCGGCACTAGCATAACCTGTAGTTGTTACGATGGATACAACCTGAAAAATAGCATCCCGAAAAGCCTTTTCAGTATATTCTCCGTGTACGAAAATAAGCCCAAGGGTAATAATTGCTGTCGCCACCAAAGTAAAGAATGTATAGTAACGAAATTCTTCATTTTTCCATATCATTCCAGGTTTCATCTTCAGAGCAAAATACGATAGCGTAAAGTTCGTTCCTGCGATAAACATAAAAACAACAACAACATACTGAACATAAGGAGAATAGTTCACCATGCTGGTGTTTTGTGTTGAATATCCACCTGTTGCCATTGTGGTAAGTGAATGACATAGTGCGTCGAAGAAGTTCATTTCACTGAACCACAGCAGAATAGTCTGTACAAAAGTAAACAACAGATATATTCCCCAAAGCCTTTTTGCAGTTTCCCGAACACGTGGATGCAGTTTATCTGGTGTTGGCCCAGGCACCTCGGCCACAAACAGCTGCATTCCCCCGATTCCGAGCATAGGCAGAACAGCCAAAGACATAACAATCATCCCCATTCCACCAAGCCACTGGGTGATACTTCGCCAAAAGAGCAAGCCATGTGGCAGAGCCTCAATATCCGTTAGAACGGAGGCTCCTGTTGTTGTGAATCCGGAAATTGCCTCGAAGAAGGCCTCGGTATATGTAGGGATGTATCCACTTATAACATATGGCAATGCTCCGAATGCAGAAAACAAAGTCCAAGCAAGGGACACAATCAAATAGCCTTCTCGTTTTCCAAAGTTATTGAGAGCCTTGCGTGTAGTAACTAAAGCTGTCAGCCCCACAGATACGGTAATTCCAGCAGAAGCAAGAATAGGAAGAAAATCATTTTCACCATATATTAAAGCTATGGCAGCGGATAAAAGCAAGAAACTTCCTTCTAAAAGAAGCAACAAACCTAAAATACGGATAATCACTCTATAATTAGTCATCATTTATATTCTTAAAGAAAGCTTCTAAATTATAAATGCCTTCTTTCATTAAAACCTGAACTAGGCTTTCAGTAAAGACATGAACCTTTTTAATTTGAGGTTTTCAATTGAAATAAGCAGTTTGAGTTACTATAACCATAGTTAGGCGTGTTGTACCATTAGTTTCAATCGCCATTCTCCTGTATTTCAATGTAGTGAGAAAATACAAAGCGACAATTACATTGACGCAACTGCCTATATCCCATCTGCCTGCCTCTCGTGAAAACTACTTTAGTAGTAAAGTATACTGAAGAGTTTGTTTGGGTTTACTATCTGCTGAATATTGAGGAAATGTCAAGGGTATAACACCTATTCAACACCTCAAAGTTCTATAAAAAGAAAGAAGCAGCCTTATCGACAGCATGTGGCAAAGCGAAAACCACAACATGATCGTTAGGTTGTATAAGAGTATCGCCTGTTGCAATATACCCCTGATTTTCTCTTACAATACCACCAATAATAGCTCCCTCTGGGAAATTAATCTTGCTTAAGCGTTTTTTAGTGATTTTCGATCCTTCGTGAACGACAAAGTCCATGATTTCAGCATCTGTACCCGTTAGAAGCTCAACTTCTACATCTAAATTCTGATAGTTCATTGCAAAACTGAAAATACGTGAAGCTGCAATTCTTTTCTTATTTACAATGCTGTCCAAGCCCATATTTTCAGCAAGGTCGATGTAATCGATATTTTCGATCTCAGCAATCGTTTTTTTAACCCCTTGCTTTTGAGCAAACAAACACGACAATATATTCGTTTCAGAATTCCCAGTTACAGCAATAAAAGCATCCATATCCTGAATCCCCTCTTCCATCATTACGTCGATGTCGCTTCCATTTGTGTTAAGGATCAGCGTATCGGTAAGTTTTTCCATTAAACTCTCACACTTAGTTTTATCAATCTCAAGAAGTTTGATGTTACAGTTTCTTTCTAACTCTGTAGCCGTCTTACTGCCAATGCGACTACCACCAAGTATCATTAAGTTTTTAATTGTGTGCTTCTCTTTCCCTGAATGCTCCATAAGATTAGGAAGTCCTTCCGGAGTTGTGATAATATAAACTAAGTCTCCGGGAAGCAAACGGTCGTCACCAGAAGGAATAATCGTTTCGTTATTGCGCGTAAGTGCAACCAAGCGATATTTGAATTGAGACTTTTCAGCAGAAATTTCTTTCAATGTTTTATTGACGATAGGAGTGTTTTCCTCTAAACGTACTGCAACAAGGGATAACTTCCCCTCTGAAAAATCAAAAACTTTCGATGTACCACTCTGTTTCAAATGTCGGACAACTTCTTTAGCACCTAAAATTTCGGGGTATATCATGTGATCGATACCCAAGGTGTGAAAATATTGCTGACTCTCCTCTTCTACGTATTCAGGATTGTCAACACGTGCAACTGTGCGCTGCGCCCCTAAATGTTTGGCAAGAATAGCAGCAGTCAAATTCATTTCTTCCAATTCTGTAATGGCAATGAACAAGTCTACTTTATGAATATTAGCACTTTTTAATACGGTAAGAGAAGAAGCAGACCCCTTAACCGTCAATACATCGAAATGCGAATCAATCATTCTGAGCTTTTCCTCATTGGTATCAATAACAACAATATCATGACTTCCATCGCATAACATTTTGGTGAGAAAAGTCCCAACTTCGCCCGCCCCTGCAATAACAATCTTCATTTTGTCTAATTTATAGTCAATTCACCTTTTTGCAACATAACTCTCAGGGTTTTCTCTCCTATACGCATTCCCATTACAAATACTTGCACTTAAATGGGTTATTGACAAAAAATTCTAAGAAGAAAACCTAAAACATTAAACATCAATTGTGTCTAATGTAGTACGTAAGAATAAAAACGGTGCAAATATAAATTCAAAATGCGGTCGTGGAAAACCAATCCACCCCAACGTTTTATTTAAAACAAATACAAATTACACGATGCACCACAGAAAGTCAAGCAATTATCTCCTACCCGATACTAGTACAACGAATTCAACTGAGAAAACGATTCCTTAAATTAAGACGTAAATGAAGAAATCATTTTTCTACCTTTGGCCGACCCAAAAGCAAAATTGATGTTTAACCAGCCAGCCCCAAGCAGCCTGATCAGTTACAAATCAACGCATAACAAATCCACTTTTAGCATTATAAGTTCTAAACTGAATATTTATATGTTGATTTCTGTTGACAAAACTTGTCTACCTGCTATCGCTAAAACAGTTACATATTCTACTTATATCAAAAGATACTAGTCTCTAAAATCATCTTAATATAAAAGCAATAGTAATGAGAAGCATTCTAACAATTGGTGTTTTATCCCTACTTCTTTTGTGGAGCTGTGATAATAAACCACAAACAAAGCACAAAGAGAAGCACGAGGAAAAACACGAAACAACAAGCGATTTCAAATTTAAAACAGAACAGTTTGCTGACCTAGCTGTACTTCGGTACCAGATTCCAGGATGGGATGCGCTAAGTCTACAGCAAAAAAAACTTGCTTATTTTCTTTCTGAGGCTGCCTATACTGGACGTGAGATCATCATTGACCAAAATTATAAGCACAACCTAAAGATAAAGCGGACAATAGAAGCAATTCTTAAGAACAATAAAGAAGAAGAAAGCCAAGATTGGAAAAAGCTTGAAGAATACATTAAGCGTCTGTGGTTCTCGAACGGCATACACCATCACTACTCTACAGATAAGTTCTTGCCTGAGTTTTCGAAGGAGTTTTTTGCCCAACAAGTAGAAGCTGTACCTCAAGATAAGCTACCAATAGCCCAAGGGCAAGAGGTTGAGAAATTTATTGAAGAACTAACTGAAATAATGTTCAGCACAGAAGTAGGAGCAAAACGAGTGAATCTTGCTGCCGACGCTGACAAAGTTGCAGAATCGGCAAACAACTACTACGAAGGGCTTACAGAAAAAGAAGTTACAGATTTCTATACTTCGATAATCGACAAAAACGATCCGACACCAATCTCGTACGGGCTAAACAGCAAACTTGCAAAAGTTGATAACAAACCACAAGAGATTGTATATAAAAAAGGAGGAATGTACAGCGCAGCCATCGAAAAAGTTATCTATTGGTTAGATAAAGCAAAAGCAGTGGCAGAAACAGAAACTCAAGCAAAAGCTATTAAGAAATTAATTGAATTCTACGAAACTGGCGACTTAAAAGCATTCGATGAATACAGCGTGCTATGGGTAAAAGATACTGAACCTGTGGTTGATTTCACAAATGGTTTTATTGAAGTATATGGTGATCCGCTAGGTTACCGTGGAGCTTGGCAATCCATGGTTTACATTAAAGACCTTGAAATCACAAAAATATTTGGCGTACTTGGTAAAGAAGCTGGATGGTTTGAAAAACACTCGCCAATAAAGGACGAACACAAGAGAGAAAATCCAGGTGGTATTTCTTATAAGGTAATCAATGTTGTTGCAGAAGCTGGTGACGTTTCTCCAACTACACCAATTGGAGTGAACCTACCTAATGCTAACTGGATACGCGCGCAACATGGATCGAAAGCGGTTTCGATAGGTAATATCGAACATGCTTACGAAATGGGTTATAAGTCATCGGGGACTTTGCAGGAGTTTTACCTTCCAGAACAGCAAGAGTACCTAAAAAAATACGGAAATATTGCTGGCAAATTAAGTACTGGTCTTCATGAAGTAATCGGGCACGCATCTGGCAAATTGATGGCCGGCGTTGGTACACCAAAAGAAACGCTTAAAAATTATGCCAGCACTCTTGAAGAAACACGTGCAGATCTTGTTGCTCTTTACTATATCGGCGACAAACATCTTGTTGACATGGGACTGAGCGAATCTACAGATGTGATGAAGGCTGAATACGACGGCTTCATGGTTAACGGTCTTATGCGCCAACTGGCAAGGATAAAACCAGGAAAAGATATCGAAGAAGCTCACATGCGCAACCGTCAGCTGATTGCTAGCTGGGCATACGAGAAAGGCAAAGAAGAGAAAATCGTGGAAATGACTCAGGTAGAAGGTAAAACGTATATCAAAATCAACGACTATGATAAGCTACGTACACTATTCGGACAACTTCTTCAAGAAATACAACGCATAAAATCTGAAGGCGATTTTGAAGCTGGAAAAAAAATGGTTGAAACGTACGGTGTGAAAGTAGATCAGAAAATTCATGCAGAAGTTCTTAAACGTTACGAGAAACTAAATGTAGCTCCTTACGGAGGTTTCATCAACCCAAGACTTGTACCTGTAACTAAGAATGACAGCATAATAGACATAAAAGTAGAATACCCAGAGGACTTTACGCAGCAAATGCTTGATTACTCGGAAAAATATGCTCTGTTACCTACAGAGAACTAAAATTGAAAAAAGAGGTTCTTAAGAAACAAATAAGAAAATGTATAGTAAAAAGGCCTAGCGAGGAGAAGCTAGGCTTTTTTAATTGTCCGACTTATCGCAGCGGTATCAAATGAGTTCTTAAAAATCCCTTATTCCACGGTGTTTTTCCATCTAATGTAGAATTATTTGTTACAACTCTCTGTTGCAAGAATATCGCTGTGCTATTTAGTACAACCGACTTCATTCAGTTTTTTATGCTCCGCGATACCTAAATGTATCGTTTATAATTACTACAACAACTTAGTAGCTTTTCTTTCGGAATAAATTTTGTAACTTTTGACTAGGGTCTAGAAGCTATTTAATTGTATTGTTTTCTTTTGAAAATGAACCCTCTGCGTTCTTCAATGAGAAGATTGAATAGAATTTCCGGCTCACTAAGGAGATAGGTTTATTTTCCACGCCTGCATCTACCTTTGGGGATGCAATAGTTTCTAAATAACCCTTATCATACCGCCTAAAACCTAGAAACATGCTTGAAAGATTTTCCAATCTAAAATATCGCCAAAAACTGGCTCTTCCCATTGGAACGGCTGTGTTTATTATCTTAACCGTTTCTGGACTTCTACAATTCAGCTTCATAAAAAACAATCTAGAAGCATCGAGCTTACTGGAACTGAAAAACAGTGTTCAACTATTGAGTGACCTAATTAACATCCAAACCAAAGAAAACCAGAGACTTTTAGAACAAGGACTGAGAACCTTTGAAAATATTGTTGATTTCGAGAACGATTTTAAAGTTACAGAGCAAACACAAGAGGTTACAGTAACCAACCAAGATACCAAAGAAACTTCCTCAATTCAATTACCCATCTCCACCTTAAAAGATGTTCCTCTATACAACAATACCGCTGTGGTAGACAAAGTAAATGAGTTAGTTGGTATAAAGGCTTCCATCTTCCAACGTTTTTCAGATGGATATGTTCTCTTAAGTAGCAATATAGGAAGATCAGATCAGACTCAGGGCATAAATTCTTTCATCCCCAATACTTCGGAAATAGCGCGCATTATTTCGCAGAACAAAGAATACAAAGGACGGTCAAAAATACATGACCGATACTATATCACCACCTATAAACCAATATCTATAAATGGCGAAGTTATAGGTATGTACTTCGCAGGAACAGAAGAACACAACTACCGCATGTTGAAAGGAGTGTTCGATAGGCAGAGTGAAGCTGCCGGATATCCATTTATGGTTAAACGCAGCGGTGTTATGTATGTGCATCCAACACACGAAGGTAAAAACATCAGTTCTACAAAGCTTTACAAAACAGTAATCGCAAAAAACGAACGGGAAGGACATATAGAGTATACTTGGCCAGAAAATAAAGATGGAGAAAAAAGAGTACTCTATTATTCATACCACGAACCAACCCAAACCTACATAGCGAGAACCTTAAGGGTAGTAGAACGTAACAAACCGATTATAAAGTTCAGAGACAATGTGATTCAAAGGATTGTTTTCGCAACCATTGTTATTATAATAACAGTACTTATCGTATTTCAGTTCTTCTCGAAAAGGTTGGGCAATATGGTTAAACTTGTTCATGAAATCGCCAAAGGTGACCTGACAAAAAAAATTACCATAACCAATAAAGATGAAGTTAACCTAGTTCTTGGATCCATAAAACATATGCAAGAGCGGCTTTCGGACATGATCAAAGATATTCATGAAGGCACTACAGGCCTTTTCTCTGCCAGCTCCCAAGTAAACAGTTCTGGGCAATCCATATCCGAGCATGCAAATTTTCAGGCAGGAGCCGTTGAAGAACTCCTATCGGGCATTAAAAACCTAGTGGAAATAAGTATGCAGAACGATGCCATGTCTGAAGAAGCAGCCCAAAATGCCCAAGAAACGATTGCTGCCCTTACAAACCTTCAACAGACCTTCCAGCAACTAGAGAAGAATGTAAATACATCCAGACAAAAGGCAAAAACTATTGAAGATATTGCCGCTCAAACCCATATGCTCTCAATAAACGCAGCAATTGAAGCAGCTCACTCTGGCGATGCAGGAAAAGGTTTTTCTGTCGTTGCCAACGAAATTAGAAAACTAGCTGAAACAAGTGCCGAAATGGCCAATACTATCAAAGAAATCAACGGAGCCATTATCCATAGTACCAAAAGTTCTGCGGAGAACCTAGAACAGTTGATTACTAAAGTTGAAATTAACCAAGTCAACAGCGAATTTATCCGCGAAGTATCGAAAGGCCAACTTAACGATCTGGAACAGATGGAAGGGAAAGTATCAGGACTTGCAGAAATAGCTAACAAAAACTCTGTTTCGGCAGAAGAACTCAGCGTTTCGGCAGAAGAGATGTCTGGGCAAGCAGAAAACCTAAAACATAGTATCAACATTTTCAAATGGCAATAAGTAAAACTGAAAAAATAACTTCGGTTTTCGTTTTACTTCAATTGTCAAAATCCCAACAAACTTCAGTATACCCTGATAATAAATGCATTAAAAACCTTAACTAAAATAATCTTCACACCTTACTAAGAGAAAAAGTATCCATGAGATGCACCTGTATACTCATGTTTTGTTGCGGACTCGTTAAACGATTGGCCTTAGAGATCGCAAACTACTATGTTTTTCTTTTCACTTCATGAACCGACAAATATTATATCTTCGCATCTTTTTCCCGAACAATCAAAAAATAAAGAAAAGATGTGCAAAATAAGAATATCAGCAGTTTCATATTTAAATACCTTACCCTTCATATTTGGCATTCAGCACGACGCAACTTTGCAAAAACATGTAAAGCTTTCTCTCGATTTTCCCTCTATATGTGCTAAAAAAGTAATACAAAACGAAGTAGAGATCGGTCTTATTCCAGTTGCAGCAATACCACAAGTAGAACATCCTGAAATAATATCTGACTTTTGCATTGGTGCAGATGGCAAAGTAGAAACAGTATTATTACTTAGCGATGTGCCAAAAGAAGAAATACGATGTGTCCATCTTGATTACCAATCAAGAACTTCTGTTCAACTTGTGCGAATTCTAGCTCGGAAATTTTGGCATATTGAGCCTCAATGGAAAAATGCGGTTCGAGGTTTTGAAACTACAATAAATAAACCTGATGGAGCCGTTGTCATTGGGGATAGGACATTTGGTCTCGAACATAAATATAGATACCGCTACGACCTTGCAGAGGAATGGAAAAAATACACAGGACTTCCCTTTGTTTTTGCAGCTTGGATAGCCAACTCTAAACTACCGGAAAACTTTACTGATGCTTTCAACAATGCCTTAAAGTACGGCATCAGTAATATAGAAACTGTTATTCAGAAGTATGAAAAAGAAAATAAATCGGACATTGATCTTAGGAAATACTTAACGCAGAACATTCAGTATAATCTAGATTCAAAGAAACTGGAAGCAATGAACAAATTTCTGAAACTGATTGAAGAAAAAGTACATTAATAAATCCCTAAAAGAGAAAAGGGCTGCCTCTAAAGAAACGCCCCTTTTCTTGTTGATTTTATATCAAATATAAATTAGTCAGAAAGTCTAGATAACAAACGTAGAATTTCAAGATATAGCCACACTAGGGTTAACATAAGGCCAAATGCACCATACCATTCCATTTGCTTAGGAGCGCCCATAGCCGCACCTTCTTCAATCTGTGCAAAATCAAGTATCAAGTTTAGCGCAGCGATAACTACTATTACAGCACTAATGCCAATCCCAATCAATCCTCCTTGATGAATAAATGGCATTTGAACACCGAACATACCCAATATCCACGTTATCATATACAATAGAGCAACGCCACCTGTTGCTGCAACAACACCGGATACGAATTTTTCTGTTGGTTCAATTATTTTGAAACGATAGAGCAATAACATGGTTATAAATATACCAAATGTTAAACCTACGGCCTGCATAACAATTCCTGAAAAAGCAGCACTGAACATTGCAGACACAGCACCCAAGAACAACCCCTCAAAAGCAGCATAAAGTGGAGCTGTAATATGCACCCAGCGTTTGCTGAAGATGCTGATCAAAGCAAAAATGAGACCTCCAACCAAACCAATACCAAGCCAAGGCCCAACGGCTGCTCCTGCAAAAAACATTCTCCATGTAAGGGTTGCTGTAACAACAGCGATTAACAGTAGAATAAATGTTTTATTGGCGGCTCCTTCGATAGTCATTACTCCCCCTCCTGCGTGTTCATCTGCTGCCTTACGGAACACATCTTTTCCAAACGAGGGGTTAGATGTTTTGTCAAATTTCATGATCGTGATTTTTATGATTCTAAGGTCATAGACCTATTTATAAGCACATGGTGCAATTTATTAAGAAAAGCATAGTGCTAATATTCAATATAGTGACAACTATAAAAATGTCATTTATATCAACACATCTAAGTAGGTGAACAATAATAGAATGACTGAATAAAAGAACAATTGAATGATTATTCATCTAAAAAACAGTCAATTACATTTCTTATACGTTGAAAATGATTTTGTCCATCTACTTACTTCTTAGTAATTGTTCTAGAAAATAAATTTTTATAAAAAACTAAAGGCCACGTTCACCAATTACTATACCTTGGATATAAACAATTAGCAATATGCAAAAAATTATGCATCGTACCCTGTATCGTCGAGCAAAATATTGCCCAAAGATGCTTCTACTGCCAATGTGTCACAACGTTCGTTTTCTGGATTACCAGCATGCCCCTTCACCCATATCATACGAATCTTATGCTTTGGATAGACACGCAAAAAACGCATCCAAAGATCGGGATTCTTTTTACCACTGAAATTTTTCTTAGCCCAATTGAAAACCCAACCTTTTTCAATTGCATCAACAACATATTTAGAATCGGAATAAATGGTTACCTGACTCCCCTCTTTGCGCAATGCCTCAAGACCAATAATAACTGCCAACAGCTCCATTCGATTGTTTGTCGTGTGCTTATAGCCTGCCGACAGCTCTTTTCGGTGCTGACCTGCTATCAGCACAGTACCATACCCTCCTGGGCCTGGATTTCCTCGTGCTGCTCCATCAGTATAAATCGTAATGTTAAACATAAGTTCTGTTTTGGTGAATTTTAACGCATACAGAAGACCAGACAAAGATAATGCGAAGAAAACAAAAGGACAATCTAAGGTTGTGCCCACTCAAAGGTAGCAACTCCATCTTGTGTATTGTTGAAAAATGCAAAATCTTGCGTCTCTACCAGTATCTTCCCTAATACTCATCCAACCCATAATTCCGATGCTGCTCCTGATGCGTTTTAATATAAAGATCAAAATCCCCCTTCTCCCCATTAATTTTCAGTTTAGGATTTAGGCGGTTGAATTCCTTGCGCACATCGTCAATCACTTTCGGGTCGTTGAGCAGCCCACGGTAGTACTCTACCATTTTGTAATACTCCTTGTAGTTTCTGTATCCAGCATATCGGTAAATGGCTGTTTTAACAGGAGTATTTCTGGACTGAGGGCCCATTTTGTAGTACCAAAGCATACGTCCGGCAGCATCAAGGTTTAGGATGGGGTGAAAGCGGTCGTCGTACTTTATCAGTTTGCTTTTGTCGAATTTGTACTTCTGGATCAGCTTGCGGAGCTTTTTACCGTGTTTGAAGTTGCGCAGGTCTTTGCATTTGTCCAGCGTCTTCAAATGGAACTCCGATGCAGTAGATGGCTGCATGTGACAAAGTCCAAGCCCGCCATCGTCGCTACTGTTTGGAAGCAAGTCCACGCCCATAGATTCCTGCATCACCATTGCCAAAACCATATTGTCAGGAAGGCCGTACTTAAATTCGACTTTCTTTGTGATGTTCTGAAAACGCATTGCACGTAGAATCGTTCCCCTTAGCCGATCGCCATGAACACCCGTGCGGTACACTTCGCCGATCATGGTCAGGTTTTCGATTTTTGGATCGTCGACCACCCTACGGAAATGAGTCTTCTTCGGAACCTGACTCTTTACGATTTCGAGTTTGGATTTAGCACGTGCCGAACGTTGGGGAATGGTACAGGTTTTTAGGGTCACAAAAATAAAAGTCAGGACAAGCACCCCCCCAGCATATAGAATGATATTACGTTTCAAATTAATTTGGAATTTGGTCAGTTCGAACCGAAGACGAGAAAGGATTTTTAGCCAAAATGTAGTGTCGTGCCGAAAATCGAGCATTTTTAATCTGTCTTATTTTGAAGGTCCTAGAATAAATGGAAGTCAGTCAATTGCTCTTTGCTTCTGATGAATTCTGGACAAATGTAATAATTTTGGCCGATTGTATTGCTGAAATCAGGCAACAGAAATTAAAGTTTAATTGACGAATAATGACATACGAACAAACATTAGAATACCTTTTCAGTCAGCTTCCTATGTACCAAAGGCAGGGAAAAGCTGCTTACAAAGCAAATTTGGACAACACAGAAGCACTGGATCGTTATTTCGACCATCCGCACCGAACGTTTAAAACTGTTCATGTGGCAGGAACGAACGGAAAAGGATCTACCTCGCACATGATTGCTTCGGTTTTACAGACGGCTGGCTACAAAGTAGGACTTTATACATCTCCGCATTTGCAGGACTTCAGGGAGCGCATCCGTGTAAATGGTCAAATGATGACAAAAGAAGCTGTTGTCGAGTTTGTAGAAAAACACAGCGAAGTATTTGAGCAAATTCAACCTTCGTTCTTCGAAATGACAGTAGCATTGGCATTCGATTATTTCCGAGAGCAACAGGTAGATATCGCAGTTGTTGAAGTAGGTATGGGCGGACGTCTCGATTCTACGAATATCATTTCTCCAGAGCTTTCCATAATCACAAACATAGGCTTGGATCATACAGAATTTCTTGGGAAAGACCTTGCAACTATCGCTGGAGAAAAAGCTGGAATTATAAAAGAGAATACACCTGTTGTAATTGGCCAGACTCAACAGGAAACAGAGAATGTTTTTCTTCAGAAAGCAAACGAAAAACAAACTGCTATTTATTTTGCCGATCAGGTTTATGAAATTCCCTATACTATGACCACAACCGAGGGAAAACAAAGCTTGAACGTGAGCAAAGATAATGAGTTAGTTTATGAGAATTTGGAACTGGATCTTCTAGGCAGTTATCAGAAAAATAATCTGAAGACAGCACTTTTAGCATTGGATATTTTAAGTGAAAAAGGCTGGAAAATCACGTCATCGTCCATTTACGAAGGGTTGGCAAATGTGGCTAATAACACAGGTTTTCAAGGCAGATGGCAGATTGTAGGAAATAATCCATTGATAGTTTGCGATACAGGACACAACGAAGATGGTATAGCCCAGTTGCTACAACAGATTCAAAATACACCGTATAAGAAACTACACATGGTTTTCGGAATGGTGAACGATAAGAATATTGAAACTATTTTGGGAATGCTTCCTACAGAGGCCGAATACTACTTTACGCGGGCAAACATCCCCCGTTCGTTGGATGCAGATGTTTTGCGTGAACAAGCAGAAAAGCACAACTTGAATGGTATTTCATTCAGTAATGTTAAAGAAGCTATTGATGCCGCAAAAGCAAAGGCGGAACAGAATGATTTAATCTTTATCGGAGGCAGTACATTCGTTGTTGCTGATGCTTTGTTGGACTTCACTTCGCGTAAGAAATATTAGTATATTGTAAGCGAGAGGACAGAACTGTATTTATTTAAAGATGAAAGGTATGAATTTAAGATATGCCAAAAAGCAATTGTTCTTTCTATGGCTAACTCTTTCACCTTTTCTTTTATTTGGACAAAAGGAAAGAAGTTCCAATAAAGAACTACGTCCAGATAAAGTCTATATCGAATATTGGTGTGCACAGCAGGCTAACACTTATCATTATAGACTAACACATGATACCCTGTTCATTACAGATAAACGTTTCGATTATTCAAGTCAAGAAACGGAAGACATTATCCTTAAGCGAATGGCTAAATACATTGATATGTTTTATGTAAGTAAAACGGATTCAATAATTATAGGAAAAACAAACGAACCAGATTCTTATGCCGAATGGGAAACAATAGAAGTTACCGTTTGGCAAAACGGAAAGAAACAGAAACGCAAACATGAGATTACAGATCAATATGTTTTTCATCCTGAGTTTCTGAACTTCTGGAAGTTTTTGTATAAGTTACCAAAGCTTTAAGAATCATTTTTAATTGATCCTTAATGTATAACCATAATCATAAAACAATCATGAATAAGAAGTATCATCAGAAAATAACTCTAGTATTAGCATTGTTTTCAATAAGCCTGTTCTTATCGAACGGACTTCTAGCACAAGATCGCTCAATAAAATTTGAGGACACTGCTTGGCAACAAATATTGGATAAAGCCAAAAAAGAGAACAAACTTATTTTCATGGATGCCTACACCACTTGGTGCGGTCCATGCAAAAAGATGGCGAAGAATACATTCACACAAAACGAAGTAGCAGACTTTTTCAACAACAAGTTCGTAAACGCCAAATTCGACATGGAGAAAGGCGAAGGGCAGGATCTTGCAAAAAAATACAATGTCCGTGCATATCCGACCTTGCTTTTCATAGACGGAAATGGAGAGAAAGTACACTTTGCTTTGGGCTACATGGATGGCAAGCAATTAATCGCTAAAGCTAAAGCAGCGCTCGACGATAAGAACAACTACCAAGGCATGACAAAGCGCTACAAAGCAGGAAATCTGTCTGCCGATTTCATAAGTAGATATTCAAACCTGCTCAAAGATGGCTACATGCCATACGAAGAAGTACTTCAAAAATACTGGGCTTCGCAAAAGGATTTCTTGAACAAAGAAAACTGGGAAATGATAAAGGAGTTTGAGAAGAGCCCAGAATCGGCACGCTATAAATATGTAGTTGAAAACCAGAAGAAGTACCTAAAGAAATACGGACAAAAAGAAGTGTACGATTACATTGCCGCAGTTCATTTTACAGGTATTTATCAAGGGATGAGAAAAGGCAAAATCAACAAAGACAACTACAGTGCAGAAATTGAAAAGGTGAAGAAACTGAACATTCCTAACAAAGGACAGGTAATCGCTCAGAGCGATATTCTTTACTATCAATATCTCAACAAAGACATGAGCAAAGCAGCAGATGCAATGGTAGTTCTAGTTGAGAAATACAAAGAAGACTCTCCGAGCACAATTAACAGCTATGCTTGGACAATCTATGAGCACATAGATGATAAAACAACCCTGTCGAAAGCTGCCAATTGGATGAAAAAAATCGCTTTGCCAAAAGAACGCGATGCAGCATATTTAGACACTTATGCAGCACTCCTTTATAAATTAGGGAAATATTCCGAAGGGCTTAAATTCGCAGAAGAAGCTGTTTCTAAAGCAAAAGCAAACGGAGAAAGCACCGATGATTACGAAAAAACACTTGCGATGATTAAGGCAAAACTTTAACGTTGGATAAAACGCACTTCGAAGTAAACAACAGAGTCTAGTTCATAAACTAGACTCTGTCGTTTTAAGGCAGCTCACCAAAGATTGTTTTTAACTTTGTGCCACAAAATCAAACAAAAAAATGAGAGAAGATTTATTCAGCCGAAAACTGACAGTTATTTACAAAAGGATAGAACCTTATGTTTTCAAGATCGAGTTCGGAGCTTTGCTGTTCCTTGTCTTTGCTTTCTTTGTAAAAGAAATTCAGCCCAAAATTTTCGAACACCTACTTCTAGTAGCCTTCAATATTTTAGTTGTTCTCTACTACATTTCTTCTTTTCGCGAGCGGCCGGCAGACGCCACAGCGGTGCAGAAAGTAGTATTCCGCCTAGCAGGACTTTCACAGTGCATTGCACTAATAGGTCTTTGGTTTCGATTTGCAAAATACCCTAATGCCGATGCCTTTTTATTAATCGGAAGTTTGGGACTTGGAGCAGCGAGTGTGATTATGGTGTTTTTGCGCAACACACAAAAAATCGACCGCGATAGCACGCAAGTCGATATTATCAGATCGGTATTTATCCTTATTATGGTTCTAGTTCTGCAATACAATTGGCTACCATTATTCCTAAAATAACAAAACCTAATTCTACTCTACGAAGTTAAAGTTTAACCTATAATAACTTCAATTTCACAACTTTCGTTTTGTCATTAGTTAATTTGTCATCTGTCATTAGGTATTTCAGAATACGAAAAACCAATGACTAATTACCTAATGAACAATGACAAAAGAGCTTTTACATAAAGGACAGGCTATTTTTCAGAGGCAATAAACTTTGTAAAGTAGAATTAACGACTATTGACCCAAACTAAAACGGAAGCCGTTCAAGGTCAACATTTCCACCAGAAAGGATAACCCCTATTTTTTTCAGATCAGCAGGAACTTTCTTCTCCAAAATAGCAGCAAGCGTAACAGCCGAAGAAGGTTCCACTACAATTTTCATCCGTTCCCATATCATCCGCATAGCCTCCACAATCGACTTTTCCTGTACCGTGAAAATATCATCAACATGCTTCTGAATAATCTCAAAGTTCAGACTACCAAGTGAAGTTAACAAACCGTCGGCAATCGTGTTGGGAGCAACAGAAGGTTCCCACTTTCCAGATCTGAACGAACGGTAAGCATCCGCAGCATTTTCAGGCTCACCAGCAAATACTTTTATGTTTGGCTTAAGCGATTTGGCCGAAATGGCAGTTCCACAAAGCAAACCTCCACCTCCAACGGGCGTTATAATTGCATCCAGACCATTCTGTTCCTCAAGAAGCTCTATCGCAGCAGTTCCCTGTCCACAAATCACATCGAAAAAGTTATACGGAGGAATAAACACAGCCCCAGTTTTGTCCTGAATACTTTTACACGTAGCCTCACGTGCCTCTAGTGTAGGTTCACAAAAAGTAATCTCAGCTCCATAACCAGTCACAGCTTTTACCTTCGCTTCCGGAGCATTCTCAGGCATAACAATGTAAGCCTTAAGTCCATTTTCCTTAGCAGCTTTAGCCAAAGCCCCAGCATGATTCCCCGAAGAGTGCGTCACAACACCAGCCCGAGCCTCCTTTTCATTAAGTTGCAGAATCGAGTTATACGCCCCCCGATATTTAAAAGCTCCAGCTTTCTGAAAGTTTTCACACTTAAAGAACAGCTCCTTACCAGTAATCTCATTAATTGCTACACTACTTAAAACAGGGGTACGGTGAATAAACGGCTTTATTCTTTCATGTGCCACCAAAATATCTTCAAACCTAGGATGTTGCATTCTGTACGATTTATAGTAAATTTGTTTACAAGGCAATACACCTCAGCGTTGCCTTTCTTCGATGTAGCAAAAGAAGCATTTTCTCAAAACATACACATCATGAGAGACGGAGGAGACTGGATTATCTACCTGTTTGCCGTTCTGTTTGCAATACATGCCTGTATTACAATTGGAGTATTAGTGTACCGCCTTACGCGAACAAAAGAAGTAAGAAAGAACAAAACCGACAAACCATCAGAAGAACAGGACAAAGCCTAATCCAGTGTAGCATTAACAAACCTTTTTTCAATATATATTCCAACAGTTGCTTTGCTTTTTCTGATAGGAATCAGATATTTGTCCTGAGAAAACAACAGTTCAAAAATTTAGGTTGACAGTGTTGTATATTGGAGACAAATTTCTTCACCCACACAAGGATAATGAAAACTTATCCAGCTTTGAAAATATTTAAAACGGATGAATGATCTCGAATTTCAGAAGACCGATGCTGGTCGCGAGTTTGCCATCATCAGTATATTGCTAGGCTTATCAGCTTCGTTCTTTGTCCTTTTACCGTTTATTGGTATCTGGGCAACAGTTCCTTCAGGTTTTGCTTTACTATTGAGTTTCTTCGGGTGGATCCGGGCACGAAAAAGCAATGGCAAAAAAGGCCTGCTTGTATCTGCCCTTACCGTTTCTGTATTTAGTTTCATGTTTGTATTGGTGTATTATTTCTTTTTCTCGGTTGTTTCCATATCGGGGACGGGAAAAGATTACAGAGACCATGCATTCGAGAATGTCTCGTCAAACGATTCACTGCACAGTTCAGTTTCAAATTCCGAATTAGAAAAGGTGCTGCAACAGTTCGAAGACGAAATAGACAGCACTCCCAAACAAACAGACACATTGACTCCACAATAATCATCGGTTTATTAAGTTAAACCTTGTTATAAAAACCACTTTGCTTAAACGAGTCAATAAGACCTTCTAAAGTTTAAAATATGCGTTTACTCTTAATTTCAATTACTTTTATCGCCCTTTTCTTTACAGCTTGCGACGAAGAATTAGAGCAGCAGGTCGTAGCATCATACCCCAACGGTAAGCCGATGAGGGTTGAATTCGTAAAATACATTGGCGACCGCAAAACAGTACTCAAAGAAGCCCGCTACTTCCCAAATGGTAACATCGAAACCGAAGGCTCACTTCAAGCGGGCAAAAAGAATGGCTTATGGCTGACATACAAAAATGACGGATTCAAATATCTCGAAGAAAACTACAAAAACGATCAGCTTCATGGAGAATTCACCATGTGGTACCGTAGCGGCAGCGTAAACTATCAGGGAGAATATTTCGAGGGCAAACCTCATGGCGAGTGGAAATTCTTCAAGGCCGACGGTTCTGCAACAAAACGTGTTGTTTACGACAAAGGCAACCAAATTTCTTCCGAAGATTTATAACCATTTTTTTAATTTGGAGCGAGGCTGTACTGCATAAAACAGGCGGGCAGCGCGCCTTCCGTTACAAGTCCTCGCCCCGCGCACGGTTCTGCATCAGCATTGCGGTGTCTTCCTACCGTCAGCCCCGCAATACTGTGCATCACACGTGCCCGTGGCTGTGGGCTTTCCTCTCCAGTCGCGGCTAGTCCAGAACTTCATCTCTTCCCAAAACACTGCTCCTTTTCTGATTGATAGACCTGCCGAATAGTTACAGAAAGGAATCTCACTAAGCTTATTGTCTTAGGCCAAACTAACATACAACTATCTCTTCTTTCAATATTGAAAATTAGTAGTTTATGATAGATTATGTAGATATTTATGAATTAATAGCGATATCTATAAGATTAAATACACTATAAAAGAATAACTAGGGTAAACGTATCAAAAATGTTACATATTGAAAACCTTTGGTTTTCAGATAAAAGGCGTAGCCTTTTGACTCCCCTCCTTAAAAAAGGAGGGGTGGGGGTGGTTGTATAACACAAAAAACATATTTGTATCATTATTAACACCTTATGATTTGGAAATAAAAAACCACCCCTAACCCCTCCTTAAAAAGGCGGGGAACTGAAAGACTTCGTCTTTCGAGAAAACCTTCGGTTTTCGTTTTGATGCGTTCACCCTAAAGAATAACAGATACATTTTGTTTTTATGAAGGATGCTAAATTATCAACATGGCTACAAAAGTATTTCCTATTGCTCCCTCGTCAGCAAAAAGGCATTGTTACATTATCGACTCTCATTATTATTATCCAGTTATTACATTTTTCCTTCGAGCCAGCTCCATTCGAATATTCTTCAGAACAAAAAGCAGAACTTAAAAAAGATGTCGATGTATTTCTAGCGTCGCTCAAAAAAAGAAGCACAAAGGAGAGCGAAGCCAACAAATTACGGCAAGCAGAAAAGCTTAAAGCAAAATACGACAGCCTTATTCTGTTTGCTTTCAATCCAAACGCAGCAACAGAAGAACAGTTCCTTCAACTTGGACTTACCGACAAGCAATACCGCAT
This sequence comes from Bacteroidales bacterium, assembly GCA_965230435.1. Lineage (GTDB taxonomy): Bacteria > Bacteroidota > Bacteroidia > Bacteroidales > JBDKHP01 > JBDKHP01. Next base: position 721,493 of record CBDDLB010000003.1, on the reverse strand, counting down.
CATTAACAACTACCGTGTCAAAGGCGGAGTTTTCCGAACAAAAGACGATCTAGGAAAGATGTATGGACTTTCACCAGTCCAGTTTGCTTTTCTGAGACCATTTATCCAACTACCAGAACAGAGAAAACAGAAAGCACCTAATTGGGAAACGAAAGAAAAGACCAAGAAGAAGGAGTTCGAACCATTTACGTTTGACCCCAATCAAGCGAGTCAAGAAGATTTCCAACGTTTAGGTTTTTCCGAGAAGCAGGCAAAGATTATTCTAAAGTATCGAAACAAGTCTTCGGGTTTCAAAACAAAAGAAGATTTTAAAAAGGTGTTTGTTGTGTCCGATAAGCATTTTCAGAAATTAGAGCCTTACATCCGAATCACAAAAGCACTTGAAGCAATAAAGGCCAAGAAGAAGGTGTTGAGTGTGGAATTGAATTCAGCAACCGAAGAAGAGTTAGTGAAAATAAAAGGTGTTGGAGCATATTATGCTGATCACATTATCAGGTATCGCAATCGTTTAGGCGGTTTTGTTAGTACTGAGCAACTTCATGAAATACAAAAGTTCAGACCAGGCAGTGTGGAAAAATTCATTGATCAGGTTAAGGCCGATAAAACACAAATAACCCCTATTTTCATTAATTCGGTCAGTAGAGAACGCATGATCAAACATCCGTACATAGGTTACAAAGTAGCCATTGCAATTTTGAAACGAAGACATAGCATTGGCTTCTTCACATCTTTAGATCAGTTGGTCTCAGAAGAAATTTTGGAAGAAGATCAGTTACGCAGATTACGACCATATTTAAGGGTGAAGTAAAGAGGCGAGGATCGAAAGGGTGGCTATTCGTTATACTACTGTGAAAAAAGGTTTTTGGTTTTTTGTAACGATCTGTTTGTTAGAAACAAACCAATGACTAATGACCAATAAACTAATTCACTTTTATAAGAAGAAAAGCCACCCTTTTAATAGGTCGTTTACAAAGGAGTTACTCGAAGATGATCTAGCATCGCACGGTTAATCTCCACATTCATGTTCGCATTATGTGGTTTTAGGCACAACACAATTTTGTTGCTACCTTTTTTCAATTGCATAGCTATCGCATTAGAGTACCCCCAGTTACTCCACTGGTCACTACCACGCTGAGGCATAACAATAGCTCCTGCTTCGGCATTGTTTACCATCAAGGTACGGATAGCACATTTGTTATCTGTGTTTATGGGGCCACTTCCGTTCGAGTACCTAAAGTCGATGAGGTATTTTCCTTCATGTTTCGCGCTGACATAAAATGTCAGTTCGGTATTCTGTTTGTTCGAAAGTTCCACGAAACCTTCACCTGTGAAGTCAGCAAGGCCTTGATCCGATTGTTTAGCTGAGCTTTCTGCTTCTTTGTAAATCAATTTACTATCATCTACAATTAATATTGGTCTCGAAAGATAAGAGTCCAAATGAGAATTTACAGCAACAGCTTGAACTTGCCACTCTGCATAAGCACCGTTATGAGCTTGGTAGCTGGTGGTATTGATTTCAGCAACAGCTTTTCCATTCCTGAAAATACGGTAGGCTTTCGCATTTTCTATTTTATCCCAACTTAAGGTTAGGTCTTCCTGTTTTACTTGCGGCATTTTTAATGCAAACTCTACCTGCTTCAGGTTGATTTTGCTTTCGGGAAGCGGTTCGTTCATAAGCTTGATTTCAATGGTGTGAGCACCCTCAAGATTAGAGCGGAGAAATGCATTTTTCATAAGCTTCCCATCTACTCTGAATTCTCCTACTTCTTTCCCAAAGCCTTCCAGAGTAATATCAAGTACTGCTTTGCGGTAGCGAAAGCCTTTTATCTGTTTCTTCCCAACATATTTTGTTGGAACAAACGGACGGAATTCGATACCATTGGTTTCGAAATTCATTCCAAAGAAAACTCGGTAAATCGTAGATATACCAGCAGCGACGCTCCACAATTGTCTGTCCGAGTTAATTTCTGTTCCTTTAAAATCGCCACTTTCAGCCACAAGGTTTTCCTTGTTTGTCAGAAACATTGCTGCATGACGAAAGTTGCCTTCTATAGCATGACTAACAGCAGCTTCGTTGCCAGCTTTAGCCGCAGCCCATGCAAAGTAAGCCTCAACAAAAGGCCAGATACCATTGTTGTGGTAGGGAGGAATATTCGGGATCTGTGGTTCTACACAGGGCACACCGTACGGCACAAGCGGGCTGTTCTTTATAATTTGCTGTTGACGTTCATTATCCGCAATACCAAAAAGCACAGCAAATGCTTCTCCTAAAAGTTCTGCATTCGGAGAGGTAACAAGATAGTTATATCCGTAGCGGTATTGAGAGTAGTAGCCGTTCTTAGAATTCCAAAGGTATTTATTGATTGCTGTTTTCAGCTCGTTAGCTTTCATGTCCCATTTTTCAGTAGGCATCCCTAGGCGATGAGCCATTCGGCTCAAAATATTGTAGGTTTGGAAATGAACAGCATTTGTTCCAAGGCATTGCGATTTATAAATATCACGGGGAGTCATCCAGATAGGGTAGGTTTGCTTTCGCCAGTCAAGGAACGACGATTCTCCGTAAGCTAATCCAGTTTCAGGATCGTAAGTCGTTCGCAGATCATCTTCCACGCTATTGGTTACGATTTCGTAGCATTGGTTCAACCAGTGCTGATTGCCTGTGATTTTATACACCTCCCAAGCTGCAAGTGCCCAAGTCAAGCGGTCGGTAGAAACTGGCCAAGCTCCGCCAGTTCCGGTATCCTGAATGATTTTTTTGTTTTTTACTTTGCGCATCAGGCTTGTTTGAGAAACCTTTGGCTCTATAGCGCCAAGGGCAAGCAATACGCTGTAAGAAATGTCGCGGGTCCACACGCCAGGCCATTTTGCTCCTGTACGGAATGTACCATCTTGCTCTATGTTTTGCATCATTTCATCTACGGAGAGATTGTAGAGCGCATCAACAATTGGCCATTCCGAGGTGTAGGTCGGGTATTTCTCAATATCATTGTTGGGCTGCCATTCAGTTTCTGTAAAATTGTCTTTGTTGTAGACATTCATTTTTACAGTTACTTCGTAAATGCCATCACCATCAGAATCTTTCAGCTTCAAATGTTCTCGGTTGAACATATTTTCGAAATCCCAGCTCAAAGGCTCGGTTCCACCAGCTACCCAAACACCTTTGAAGTCTTGTTTCATGATTTTCTCACCGTTGGCGAACACATAAAAGCCTTTTTGTTCGAAACTGTTGATAACAGCAGAAAGGTCGACTCGAAATACAACATCTGTATTCGGTTCAAGAAAACCTTCTATTTCTTTGACTTTGTGTTTGTCGGGAACGCCCCATTTTATTGTGGGAATTTCGTATGTGCCATCTTTCGGAGATATCACAGCGTGGTGGTTTACGCCAAAGGGAAGTTCGTTGTCGAGGCCATTTACAGAGAATTTGAATTCGATATGACGGTTGATATTTGCATTGGCAGGGCTTTGGTAATTCGATACGAGGTGCTTTGCTGATATTGCCTTTGCTGTTATCTTTCCTTCTGTCACCTTCTCTTTCTCTATTTCGTAAGGGACGGTTACTTCTGTTTGTTCGTTTTTCATCTCTTCTGGCTGACATGCAAAAATCAAAACAACAAGCAGGCATGTCCAATGACGTTTCATATGGTAGTGTTTATTGAGGATTAGTATTTAAGCGTAAATGTAATTTCCACTAGTAGCTCTAAAGGACTTGAGGTTCTGGTACACAATGAAGACCCATTAGGTTTGAGAGTTGCAATGGAAATTTTTTCAACTTCACTAAGTAAAGAAAGAAACACGCATTTTGCAATAGTTTCTTGATGCGCAAACGTTTACATTTATACAGAAGTTACAATTCGAGGGATATAAGTAAGTGGCCATATTTAAGTTGACTTTTTCTGAATGTTAAAATGCTAATATTCAGATTGAGTTTTTGAAATAAGGGACTGAAAAAAAATAATATAAAAAGAACACATTTGCTTTCATTATCAGTGAGTCTGCGTAAGCCTTCGGCGTTAAGAAAAGGTTTCGCCTTGATTTTTTGCTACTTTTTCATCAAGGAAAAAGTGGAAGGAAACATATGGCACATCAGCTATGAGGTTCGATATATATTGTTAAGTGCCTAATCTATTTTTTATATGATCCCTAAATTGATCCATTACCTTACCCGCAGTTGTTATCAGAATATTGGATGAACAAAACAGCCAGATAGTTGACTTTTCTATCTGGCTGTTTTCTGTTTCAGTAGTACTCTTAAAGATTATCGCGGAAAGCCTTTGTTGTGATAAGCTTTTCTAAAGAAAGAAGCAACGATGGCAGAAGGATAAGGTTGGCAAACATGGCTACTAAAAGTGTAAAAGAAACAAGTAGTCCAAGGGCAATCGTTCCTCCAAACTCTGAAGCAACAAAAATTCCGAAACCGAAGAATAGCACCACAGAAGTATACATCATACTGATTCCAGTTTCACGAAGGGCACTGATTACAGATTGACGGATGGCTCCATTATATACCTTAAGTTCTTGTCTGTATTTAGCAAGAAAGTGAATAGTGTCGTCTACAGAAATACCAAAAGCAATGCTAAATACAAGCACTGTAGATGGTTTGATAGGTATGTTGAAGAACCCCATCAGCGCAGCTGTAAGTATAAGTGGGATAAGGTTTGGAATAAGCGAAACCAAAACCATACGCCATTCACGGAACATTGCCGCCATAAACAGAGCAATCAGTACCACTGCAAGGAAAAGACTTAAAAACATACTTTCTACCAGATAATCAGCTCCTTTGGCAAAAAGCATCGAAAAGCCAGTTAGTTTAACATCGTATTTCTTTGGATTGAAAATGGAATTGATGTCAGATCGAAGGCTATCACTTAGTATCTTCATGCGCTGTGCCCCAACGTCTTTCATCTGGATGCTTATTCGGGCAATTTGCTGTTCTTTGTCGATGTAACTAGCAACAAGATCGCTTCCTTCGCCTTCGATCTTAGGCATGTATTTTCCCATAAAAGACATCTCCCTTGTGGAAGGCAACGAATAAAAGCTCGAATCTCCGTTATAGAAGGCTTGTCGTGCGTATTTTGCTGCGTCTACAATCGATGTTGGTTTCGCAAAGTCAGGATATTTTTGAATCTTTTCTGTTAGGCGCTCAATCTTTTTCATTGTGCCTAGGCTACGGGCTTTTCTAGGTTTCTTTGTATCCACCACGATTTCGAGAGGCATAACTCCGCCAAGCTCGTGTTCTATCATTTTTAAGCTTACGAAAAGGTCATGATCGTGAGGAATGTCGTTTACAACTTTTCCCTCCCTTTGAATCTGGAATACTCCCACAAAACCTGTTGTAACGATAATAACAGTGGCAATGTAGCTAGCTTTGCGGTGATGCAACGTGATGTGCAGTAATGTTTCTACAATTTTCCGAAGTCCTTTTCTGTCGAGGTGTTTGGTATGGCGCTTCGATGGTGGTGGGTAGAAGCTAAAGAAAATAGGGATCAGAAGAAGTGACCATAGAAATACTCCTAAGATGTTTAAGGAGGCAACTACCCCGAATTCTTTTAGGATATTACTTTCAGTGAAAATAAAAGTCGCAAAACCAGAAGCTGTTGTGACATTGGTGAGTAAGGTGGCTTTCCCAACTTTTTGGATGATCCTTACCAATGCTCTTGTTTTGTTTCCATGCGATAAATATTCTGCATGATATTTATTCAGAAGGAAGATACTGTTTGGTATACCTATTACAATCAATAGTGGAGGGATAATTCCCGTAAGTACTGTCATTTTATACCCAAAGAGAGCCATTGTTCCAAATGCCCAGATAACTCCAATGGCAACAACTGTCATGGAGAAAAAGGTTGCTTTTCCTGAATGGAAAAACAGGAACATAATTGTAAGTGTGGCAATTGCAGCCAGCACAATGAACATGACAAGCTCTTCGCGTATCATTTGAGCTGTACGCGTTTGAATATATGGCATACCAGAATAATGGAATTCGATTTTGTGCTTCTGGCGGAACTCTTCGCTGGCGTTTACAACATTGTCAACAAGATCCTCGCGAGCTTTGGTGGCCAAAATGTCTTTGTTCAGGGCAATGCCCATCAGGTATAGGTCTGATTTACTTTTGTATAGTCGGTTTTCGTAGAAAGGTAGGTTGATGATCTTTTCTTTCAGCGAATCTACGTCTGCTTTGGTTTCTGGATAATCTTTGAAAATAGGCTCAAACGTAAACTTCTGCTTCGAGGTATCTTTTCTTAGGTAGAGCAGATTGGTAATGGTAACAGCACTTTCTACACCATCAAAAGTCAGAAGTGTGTCCCTTAGATGCATCCAATCTCTAATCTTTTCAACTTCGAAAAAGTCAGAGTCCCGTACGGCCAGAAGCATAAGGCCTCGATCCGATCCGAACTTTTCTTTGAATTCATGATATTGAATAGAAACCGAGTCGTTCTGAGGAAGAAGCGGGGCATGGCCATATTCCATTTCAATAAAGGTAGCCTGATAGGCCATAAAAGCTGTTGATATTGCAACTAAAAGAAGAATAATGATGCGGTTGCGCAAAATGAGTTTTGCAATGAAATTCCACATAAGTCCGTCGTCGTATTTTTATGTTAGAATGTTTTTTTACTGCCTTAGTAACATAGAAAAAGTGAAATCTGTTGCAGCATATAGGCTTTCAATACCATATTACACATAGTCACAAGAGGTTTTGAAAGTCTGTTGTACAACGATTAGATGTGTTTTATGTTACTTTCCTCTTGATAATTAAGAGGATGCAAAATCTTTAAAAATTAATGCGGCAAAGGTAATAAACTATCGTGGGGCAAACTAAAAACTAAACTTTTTTAAACTTTGTTTAAGAAAGTCTAAATCTAGGACTGGATTGTCTTTATTTAGGGAGGAAGACAGCAGGTTTTATCTGCTGTCTCGAAAGTCTTGAAGAGATGAGTGCGATTACTAAATGGCTTTTAAACTAAGGTCAAGGCTTTTGATCTGATGCGTAAGTGCACCTACAGATATATAATCAACTCCACATTCTGCATAGCCACGCAATGTATCTAAGGTGATACCGCCAGATGATTCTGTTTCGAATCTTCCATCAATTATTTCGACTGCTTTACGGGTTGTTTCATAATCGAAATTATCTAGCATGATGCGGTGAATGCCTCCTTCTTCGATAGCTTCATTCAGTTCGTCGAGGTTACGAACTTCAATTTCTATTTTAAGGTCGCGTCCTGTTTCTTTCAAGTATTCTTTAGCTCCTTTGATGGCTTGTTTAATGCCGCCTGCAAAATCGACGTGATTGTCTTTGAGCATGATCATATCGAAAAGTCCGATGCGGTGATTTTCGCCACCTCCGATTTTTACGGCCATTTTATCGAGCATACGCATACCCGGGGTTGTTTTTCTGGTGTCAAGCACTTTTGTTTTTAGTCCTTTCAACTTGTCTGCATAGATTTTTGTTTGTGTTGCTACGCCAGACATCCGTTGCATAAGGTTAAGTACGATACGTTCTGCCTGTAGTAAAGAGAGGGTTTTGGCTTCTATGTAGAATGCGATATCGCCTTTCTTTATTTCTGTTCCGTCGTTGATCAGTACTTCTATTTTGCAGTCTGGATCGAGACGGGCAAACACGCGTTTTGCGATTTCCACACCAGCAAGAACACCGTCTTGCTTTACTAATAATTGAGCTTTCCCTCTAGAAGATTCTGGTATGCAGGAAAGTGATGTATGGTCGCCATCTCCAATGTCTTCTTTGATGGCCAGCTCTATTAATTCGTCTATTAACTTATTCATTGTGTTGAATTTGTGTATCAGCATTTGGGGCAAAGAATATTGCTGTTTTCGATGATCGAGAACACAAAAAAAGCCCCGATTGACGGGGCTAAAATACGTTTTTTAAGTTGTTTTTGCTTTGCCTTACTTCTTGTCGATAATCAGGTTTTGGATAACAGTCTTTCCACCTTCATTTTTTAGAAAGAAGGTAACACGGTATACGCCAGTAGATGTGGTTAGGTCGCCCATCGTGAACTGTGCGCTGCTTTTACCTCCGGCGTGGGCTTTTTCGAATTTGCGGGGTTTGTTCTTTGCAAAGAAATCTGTAAGGACTTGCTGTGCTTGGTTGGGACTATAGTATACGGGGGCTTTTTGTAGTACGGATATACCTACACTCTTTGGAAAAAAAACGGCTATCCCTGCGGCATCTCCTTTGCCTAACGCGATGGAAATACTCTTGACAACATCTTGCTGATGACCTGCCGTTGCTTCTTTACACGAACTTGAAAACATAGAAACAAGTAGTAGGCTGATTGATAATATGATTACTGTCCTCATAAGGCTTTGCTTTTCTGATTAACATTCGAGTCGGTAATATGCAAAACTTCGACCAAAAGTTACAAAAAGCCTACGATAATATAAAAGAAAAAAGCCTTTGGAGGCTTTTTTCTACAGAAAACCAAGTTCTAACATGGCTTCTTCGCTCATCATGTCCTTATCCCAAGGTGGATCGAAAACAAGATCAACCGTTACTTTGTTAGTCCCTTTTACTGATTTTACCTTCTCCTGAACCTCTCCAGGAAGGATATCGGCAACGGGACAGTTTGGTGCGGTTAGTGTCATCTTGATATCTACATTGTCATATTCATCGACATCTACCTCATAAATTAACCCAAGTTCGTAAATATTGACTGGGATTTCTGGATCATATATTGTCTTGAGAGCTTTTACGATTTCAGCCTCAAGCTCAAGTGATATTTTATCTTTTGACTCACCCATTTCTCTGTTTTGTTTCTAACTGATTAATCATTAATTCGACATAGACTGAAATGCCATGCCATACAATTTCATCTGTTTCACCATAGATACAAGACCATTGGCGCGGGTAGGGGACAAATGCTGTTGCAAACCGATTTTGTCGATGAAGAAAAGATCTGCGTCCTGAATTTCTTTCGGGCTACGGTTGTCCATTACCCGGACTAGCAATGCTACCAGACCTTTGGTAATAATAGCATCGGAATCGGCCGTGAATTTCACTTTCCCGTCTTTTAGTTCTGCATGAAGCCAAACTTGCGACTGACAGCCTTTTATTAAATTTTCCTGAGTTTTAAGTTCAGATGCTATTTCAGGAACATCCTTCCCAATATCAATGATGTATTCGTATTTATCCATCCATTCTTCGAAAACCGAAAATTCATCTATGATTTCTTCCTGTATTTCCTTAAGTGTCATTGCTGTTTTGTTTTGAGGTCTTAGGAGATTATAAATTGACCAGAGCCGTTGCGTCAGCCAATTAATAATTAAATTATAATAACATCCGTTTAGCTCTTTCAATTCCTTTTACCAGAGCATCCACTTCTTCTTTTGTGTTGTAAAAGTTGAATACGGCACGTGCTGTTCCCGGAATTCCTAATCTGTCCATTAATGGTTCGGAGCAATGAGTTCCTGTGCGGATTGCAATCCCTAATTGATCGAGAATCATCCCTAAGTCGAAAGGGTGTGTGCCATCGATTAAGAAGGAAACAACTGCCGATTTGTGTTTAGCACGTCCGTAAATGGTTAGGTTTTCTATCGCTGATATTTTTTCAGTAGCATAATCCAACAGTTCTGCTTCGTAGGTGGCAATGTTTTCGATTCCAATTTCCTGAAGGTATTTGATAGCTACAGCTAGGGCATGTGCACCGACATAATTTGTAGTGCCTGCTTCGAACTTGAAAGGTAATTCTGCAAAGGTAGTTCCATCGAAACTAACCTTTTCAATCATGTCGCCACCACCCATGTAAGGAGGCATTTGACTAAGCCATTTTTCTTTTCCGTACAATACTCCAATTCCTGTTGGTGCGTAAATTTTGTGTCCTGAAAAGGCCAGAAAATCAACATCAAGCTCTTGAACATCAATCGGTATATGTTGAATGGCTTGTGCGGCATCTAGCATTACAGGAATGCCTTTTGCCTTGGCCTTTGCAATAAGTTCTTCCACAGGGTTAACTGTCCCAAGAGTATTTGAAACGTAGGTGAACGAGAATAGTTTCGTCTTATCAGTCAGTAGCTTGTCAACTTCTTCTAGAATCAGCTCACCTTCGTCGGTAATTGGAATAACGTTTAGTTTTGCTCCTTTGCGGTCACACAGCATTTGCCAAGGCACAATGTTGGCGTGGTGCTCCATTGTGGTGATGAGGATTTCGTCGCCTTCGCCAATGAACTTCTCACCAAACGAATTTGCCACAAGATTGATAGAAGAAGTTGTTCCATAAGTGAAAATGACTTCTTTCTTGTCGGCTGCATTAATGAATTGCTGAACAGTAATACGGGCATTTTCATATGCATCCGTAGCCTCTTGGCTTTTGCGGTGAACGCCACGGTGTATGTTACTGTTTATGTTTTTGTAAAAATCAGAAATGGCATCTATTACTACCTGTGGTTTTTGGGTAGTAGCACCATTATCTAGATAAATATATGGTTTCCCGTTTTGCTCAGTGTTCAGAATCGGGAAGTCTTTTCTTATTTTGTTTACGTCTAATGACATTTGTGCTCAGTAATTGAATAAGTGATTAACTGAATAATTGAATGGCTTGTTTGTCCATTCTTATTGGTTCTGTTTTTTTCTTATTTTCTTTTCTAGCCAGTCGCTTACAAATCTTGCGAATGGTTTGTATGGCTTTTCTGTGTATTCTCTTAGCTTTTCTTTTAGGAATTTTATGTCGCCTTGTTTTTGGCGATAAGCCCGATCGAGTTCATCTATAGTTTCTTTTCGATATTTGACTAAGAACTTTTGATTCAGGTTCAAGGTTTTTAAATCATTTTCTATTTCAGGATTGGTAGAATAGACTTTCCCATCATAATTTAATTTTATCTGACTTTCATATTGAGGTTCAGTAGGGTTGACGATTATCTCTTGGTTTCCTTTCTTTGTGTCACAGTGTTGTAATTCTGGAGGTTGTCCTTCTTGTCCTTTGCATACTGCTAATAGGTTGTAATAGTCAAGTTCCTTTTCTGGATATTTAGATTGCGGTGCCCAATGTTCGATTTTCATATTCGATTTTGATATAGGCTGCATACAATAGGCACAGATATATCCTTGTTCTTCAAGGAGAATATCGCGCAAATCATCCTTTTTTTTATAGTTAGCATAATTAGCATCTGGAGATTTACGGTGATCTTCAAGAGATTTTGGTATTGGTTTTTTGTTTTTAGGAATGTATTTCATGTTTACCAAAAATCAATTGCTGTTTTCAACCGTGTTACTTCCGGGTCTAAATCACCTACTACTTTTGCTAATTCTTCTAGTTTCTGAGCAGCTTCTTCTAGTTTTTCTTCTTCTAATAACATGACAATTTCATTAACAGCTTTTTCCATTAAAGGATGCCTAGAGTCATGGTTGAAAACAGAATACAATACATTTTCAATATTAACAGTGTATGTATTTGGTTTTCCTTCAACTATTTTGAAATCTTTTAGTATGAACAAATCTTCTCTCTGGATGTTTCGAACCACATGTGGCGAATGCGTAGTAATCAGAAACTGAATGTTGGGGAATGTTCTTCGTAAAGCTGGAACAACTTCCTCTTGCCATTTGGGGTGAAGATGGCTGTCGATTTCGTCAATTAGAACTATGCCTTCACCTTCTAGCGGATTTTCTAAAGATGGATTTGCAATGGCTAAACGACGGGCGATATCTCCAACTAAAACTAATATTGACTTTTCCCCATCGGATAACTGATCAAAGAACAGCTCTTTGTCTTTATACTTTAGCATCATCCTTTCTTTTGGATGTCGCTTGATTCTTAGTTTTTGAAAATCAATACCATCTGGAAGAAATTGTTTGAGGGATTCTTTGACAGCCGTTAACTTTTTGCTTCTGAAGGACTCATCCTCATTTCGTATAAAATCGTTTTCTATATTTTCTTCTTCTTTGAACCAAGAATAAAAAAGATCGTAACGAAGAGATTTTGTAGCAACAGCACGATAGTAAGCTTTTAGTTGATCGTCTAATAGATCGAAAGCTTTGTCTTCAATATCCTTTTCTTCAAAGGATTTTAAAGATGAATAATAAGCAAAGATTGAAATGTTTTCTTCTACATTTTCTTCTGTCAAATCTTTAAGGTAGTCTAAAAGACTATCGCCTGTTTGTTCTTTTCCTCTTATTTCTGCTTGAAAACTTTTTTCTTGCCAGATAAGTTCAAGCTTAGCATTTAATTCGGAATATTTTTTTCCATGTAAAACATCATCAGAACCAAACGGTGCTTTTGCGTCTAGCAGTTTGAGAAATAAATATCTTATGCCGTCAAAAACACTTGATTTCCCAGAACCATTTTCTCCAACAAAAACAGCCAGCATGTTATCCTTCAAGTTAAGTTCGAAGTCTTCAAATCCTCTGTAATTCTTAAAATGAAGTTTCTCGATTCTCATGTCAGTTTCTTTATCTAAAAATGAAAATACCCGCAGCACCAAAGCACTGCGAGCTATATCATAAAATTATGAGCAGTGAAATTCCTAACTCATAATTTATAATTCCTGATTCAATTATTCGCCACGTAAACGTTTAGCTACAAAAGCATCCACATACTCACGCAAAGGTTCAATGCTGATTTTGTTTACAACATCGGCCACGAAAGCAAAAAGCAAGAAGATTTTAGCTTCTTCTGGTGATACCCCGCGTTGGATCATGTAGAACAAAGCATCTTTGTCGAGCTGTCCTGTGCTACTACCGTGCGAACAGGCTACATCGTCGGCATAGATTTCTAGCTGAGGTTTCGAACTTACTTTGGCTGTATCAGTCAGCAAAATGTTTTTGTTAGACTGATTGGCGTTTGTTTGCTGCGAATCCTGAGCTACGTAAACTTTCCCTGTGAAAACAGCAGAAGCTGAATCATCCAAAATACCACGGTAGAACTGGTTGCTGTTGCACTGTGCTTTGGCGTGGTTAATGAAAATATGGTTGTCTACGTGCTGCTCGCCATCTACTAGGTAAAGACCGTTTAAATCGGTTTCTACATGCTCGTCACCGTGTTCTACGTTTACCGTATTGCGTACGATAGCGCCTTTCAATGTGATTGTGTTGGCCGAAAAGTTACTGTCGCGTTTCTGCCACACTTTAACGTTGTTGAACAGATAAGCCGTTTCTGCTTGACGTTGAAGCAGATTGTAGTTTACGATAGCAGCTTTTTCAAGATAAATGCTTGTAGCTACGTTGGTAAACAAAGCTGTTTCTGTTGCAGAGTGAAAGCTCTCGATGATTTTTACTTGAGCATTCTCTTCAACCAAGAAAAGGTTGCGGTTCTGGATCAATGCTTCGCTATCCGCTTTCGCAATGTTGATAATGTGTACAGGGTGCTCTACAGCTTTTCCTTTAGGAACATGAATGAATGCTCCGTCGGCAGCAAAAGCAGTGTTCAATGCAGAAAACACGCTGTCTTCTGGACGGCTGTAGCTTTTTGCTAAAAGCTCGGCATGGTCTTCTTTTGCTTCAGCAATACTTTTCACAACCAATTGCGAAACTGGGCTGATTACTTTTGAAAGTTCAGCACTGAAATAACCATTAACGAAAACCAATGTGTTCGCCTCTAGACCTTCGATATTGAACTGCGCAAACTCTTCCGAAGAAAGTTCGGCAGGCAAAGCCGCTTTATAATTGTGCTGCAACAAAGGGCGCAGGTTGGTCTTTAACCAAGCTTCGCTTTTGCCCGTTGGCAGTTCATTTGTGTTTATATAGTCGATAGCTGCCTGACGCTGTGCATCGTCCGCCAAAGGAGAGGCTTTAGTAGCACCTGCAACCGACAGTAAATCTTGTTTTGTTAATATATTGCTCATGATTCTTCTCAATAATAGAATAAATGATTAATCGAATAATTGAATATGTTTCTTGATAAACAATAGAGCTGGCTAAGCCATTCTAAGTAGATGTAATAAAATAAACGACACTTTTGAGGCTGTCACTGCTTTGATATTGAGCAGGATGCTTTCCCTAATAAATAGCACCGCGTGCTTATTATTCAATTATTCCGCTATTCAATTATTGGTTGCTTCAACTTCTTCAATAATCCAGTCGTAGCCTTTTTCTTCAAGCTCAAGCGCTAGATCTTTGCCTCCTGATTTTACAATGCGGCCGTTGTAAAGCACGTGAACAAAATCTGGGACAATGTAATCCAATAGGCGTTGGTAGTGCGTGATGACGATAGAAGAAGTGTCGTCTGATTTTAGTGCATTAACACCGTTTGCAACGGTTTTTAGTGCGTCGATATCTAGACCAGAATCAGTTTCGTCCAAAATTTTCAACTTTGGATCTAGCATTGCCATCTGGAACACTTCGTTTTTCTTTTTCTCACCGCCAGAAAAGCCTTCGTTAACGGCACGTCCTTCTAGTTTTGCTCCAATGCCAACCAGCTCTTTCTTCTCGCGCATAAGCTTTAGGAACTTGGCTGCAGAAAGCTTTTCTTTTCCGAGGTATTCGTTTTTGGCATCTAGTGCAGCACGCATGAAGTTGGCCATACTAACACCTGGGATTTCTACAGGATACTGAAACGCAAGGAAAAGACCTTCGCGGGCACGGTCTTCGGCAGGTAGGTCAAGCAGCTCTTTGCCGTCGAACTCAACCTCACCTTTAGTTACCTCGTAGTCCTCGCGGCCAGCTAAAACCGACGAAAGAGTAGATTTTCCAGAACCGTTTGGTCCCATAATAGCGTGCGTTTCGCCAGCACCTATTTCTAGGTTGATACCTTTAAGAATTTCTTTCCCGTTTATATTTGCGTGTAAATCTTTTATCTTGAGCATGTTGTTTTTCAATAAATGAATAAGTGATTAATAGAATAATTGAATAAACAATTAAGAGAAGTTGTTTATTCAGATACAAAATTTAATAATTGATCAATCGAACTTTAGCCTTGCTGGTATTCATTGATTCAATTAATCAATTATTCTATTATTGTTACCCTACACTTCCTTCCAATGTAAGAGAAAGCAGTTTTTTCGCTTCAGTAGCGAATTCCATAGGTAACTGATTAAGTACCTCTTTTGCAAATCCGTTTACGATTAGGCTCACGGCATTTTCCATGTCGAGGCCGCGTTGCATGAGGTAGAATATCTGATCTTCGGCGATTTTTGAAGTTGTAGCTTCGTGTTCTACCGTTGCAGTTGGGTTATCTACGTCGATGTATGGGAATGTGTGCGCACCACAAGTACTACCGATTAGTAAGCTGTCGCACTGAGAGAAGTTACGTGCATTTTCAGCCTTTTTGTTAATCTTCACCTGCCCACGGTAGCTGTTGTTCGATTTTCCGAGCGAGATACCTTTCGAGATGATGGTCGACTTTGAGTTTTTGCCAATGTGGATCATCTTGGTTCCTGTATCGGCCTGTTGGTAGTTGTTGGTAACAGCTACAGAGTAGAATTCGCCAACGGAATTGTCGCCTTTAAGGATTGTAGAAGGATATTTCCAAGTAACGGCCGAACCGGTTTCTACCTGTGTCCAGCTAAGTTTGCTGTTGTCGCCACGGCAGATTCCACGCTTGGTTACGAAGTTGTAGATACCGCCTCTTCCTTCTGCGTCGCCCGGATACCAGTTTTGTACGGTAGAGTATTTTACCTCTGCGTCGCTTTCCACAACGATTTCTACTACTGCGGCGTGCAATTGGTTTTCGTCGCGCATTGGAGCTGTACAGCCTTCTAGGTAACTAACGTAAGAGCCTTCGTCGGCAACGATAAGTGTACGCTCGAACTGACCAGTACTGCCTTCGTTGATACGGAAATAAGTTGATAGCTCAACAGGGCAACGCACGCCTTTAGGGATGTAACAGAACGATCCGTCGGTGAAAACAGCTGAATTCAGAGCAGAGTAGAAGTTATCACCTTGTGGAACTACCGAGCCCATGTATTTCTTAATCAGTTCTGGGTAGTCTTGCACTGCTTCCGATATTGAGCAGAAAATAATTCCGCGCTCTTTCAAAGTTTCTTTGAATGTTGTGTGTACGGAAACCGAGTCCATAACAACATCTACGGCAACACCTGCCAATACTTTTTGCTCTTCTAGTGGTACTCCAAGTTTGTTGAAGGTATCAAGAATCTCAGGATCAACTTCGTCCAAACTGTTATATTTCGGTGTGTTTTTAGGAGCTGCGTAGTAGCTTAAGTCCTGAAAGTCTGGTTCAGGATAATTGAGATGCGCCCACTTTGGCTCTTTCATCTGTTGCCATTTTTTGAAGGCATCTAAGCGAAATTCCAATAGCCATTCAGGCTCTTCTTTCTTTGCTGAAATGGCACGTATAATATCTTCGTTCAGGCCTTTGGGAAATACTTCGGACTCGATTTCTGTTACGAAACCGGCCTCGTATTTCTTGCTGGCATATTCGTCTAATATTTGATTGTCCTTGCTCATGGATCTATGTTGAAACCTGTTTATTTCGACTTAATTATTCTTATTTAGATTTAATCTAAATAATCGAAATGCAAATGTAACAAATTTCATATTATATACCAAGATTTTGGTATTTCGGATAATGTGCTCTTAAATATATTTTTGGTGGTAGTGATTTGGTTTATTGATGTTTACTACTGTTCAATTGTGATGACATCACGAAAAGAGCATATGTTTATTATGCAAGTTTTCTGAAAGTTTTGCTGTTGAATGGCAGTTTGTAAAATTACATTGTAAAGGATTGATTTTCAGTTTAAAAAAACGAATAATGATGAGAAAATAAAAAGATGAACTATTAGAGATTCACCTTTCCAACATTCTTAATCTTTTTATCTTAAAAGAAATAAACTAAGGTCGAAGACCTATTTAATTTTAGACTTTCTTCCATCAAGTAACCAGTTACTTAGTCTAGAAATAGATCTAATACAATTTTATCGGGGGTACTTTGAATGATAAGAGGCTATTTGGGTGGGGGAAAAATGAGCGCAATCGGAAATAAACTGCGCTCAAATTAGAACTGTATTATTGGACTTTGGTTTTGAGGTTAATATCGCCAAGGTTGGTGACATCTCCTAACTCAATTTTTGTTTCTTCTGTATGTACTTCGAACTTTTCTGTTTCTTTAGGTATAATAGTTACGGTATATGTACCTTCTGGAATACCTGGCATAATGAAACGGCCATTTTGGTTGGCGTAAGAGTTGAATGTTAGAGTGCCGTTGGTTATTGATATGAAAGCTTTTGGGCTGTTTTTCACAACTCCTAGGATTGCACCGCTCTTAGTTTCAAAAATAGGTCGTACCACAGGCGTAAGGCTGTAAGTTTCATTTTCACCTTCGATGATTGATTTGGCGGCATCAAAGTCAAGTTGGATTTTATAGATGAAATTTTCAAGAATGGTCTTATCAACCTGAAGAGTAACACTTGAGGCTTCTTCACTAGAAAATTCAAGGTTGTAGCTTTTTTCTCCGATAACAAGTTTATTGTTTTCCCCAAAGGTTAACTTTATATGTTTTAGTTGACCTATTGTAGTTTTGGAATCTGCCAATACGATTTCAATTCCTCCAACATATTGCAAAAGATCGAAGGGCTCAGAGGGGACAGCGCCTAGGCTTATCCATTCATCAGGGTTTTCGGCAAAGGAGATTGAAACGTCTTTGATATCGATTAGAATTTTGTCGTAGTCGGCAGGAGCATCGATCATTGTAATTACTAATCGTGGATCGAGGTTTTTACTATCGGAATCGTCGTCGTTGCACCCAAATAACAGTGCGGTAAAAGCAAGAAAAAATAGAATCTTTTTCATTTTGTTTAAAAGCTTGTGCAGGTAAGTTTCCTGCTATTAAGAGTAGTTTAGTTTTTGCAAATTTAGATTTTGTTTGTGATAATGTTTTCAGGTTTAAGGTCGCGAACCTATTTATTTTAGACTTATTTCCTTTAAGTAACCAGTAACTTAGGCTATAAAAGATCTAACTTAATTTTATCTGGGTACTTACTGTTTCACGAAAAAAGCATATAACTTGGGTTATATGCTTCATTGTTGGTGAGGAGTTAAAATTATGCGTTTGATAATTCAGTAAGTTTGAGGCTATTCTCTAAGAGTTTAGAGTTCTCGGCATCGGCGATTTGAACTGCAATGTCGAACTTTTCTTGGAATGCTTTTTCGAATTGCTCAACAGTCATTTCAGTTGTGATTTCAAGTTCGCCAAGATCGGCTAGGCTCTCGCGCTCGTCAGCAACTTCACCAAGGCGTTTGGTTTCATCAGCTGGGCGAGCACCACGACCTGCGTTATTGCCTTGATATACACGAAGGGTTACACCAAAAGTTTCTTTGAATTTTGCTTTAAGAGAATTAACCGTCATACGGCCGTCTACATTAAAACCTGTCATAATGATTAGTTTTTAGATATTTATGATGAGTGAAATACACAGAAGTGTTTACAAAGTGCCCAAACGACAAGTCACTTATTGGTTTGAATTCTAAAGGTATAAAAAACACATTAAAATAAGTGGGTACCCTCAAATATTGTACACTTCAATTGTGGTAACATGTTAGTTCTTTGAGTGAGTTTAAATGTTAAATTGAAGTGGGGTTTTCACTGGATTAATAGTCAAAATCTGGATTTCGGCTCTTTTACGCTATTGTCTATGTTAGACTGAGGTTTCTAATCTATATTGTTGGTTACTTGCAGAAAATGTAATAAATCTTCAACCCTATTGCTCAGATGTGGGAATAAAAGTTTGTACTTCAGCCTTTAGTTCATGCAAAATGCCGTAAAGTCCCACATGAGTCCTGTTTACATAAATAGCATCACGTAGGCCGCGTGCAGCTTTAGCTTTGCGTGTGCGCTTATCTTCGCCGAATTCCCGCCCTTTTTCAAAAATATTCTTGAAAAAATCTTCTTTGCCAAAATCAAAAGAATCTCGTTTTAGAGGTTCGCCAACGAGTCCCATCATTTGTGCAATAGAGGCTATGAAGAATTCTTTTTGTTCTTCGGTATCGCTGTCGAGCAGCATGTTGAGGTCGTAGAGTGTTTCTATGAATTCATCGTTTTGGGCGCTGAATTCAACACGCAACATTCTGAAGTATTTCTGATAGAAATCTTCGGGGATTTGTTTTACGCAGCCGAAATCGAGAATGGCAACAGTCCCATCTTCCCGGATAAGGAAATTTCCAGGGTGAGGATCGGCATGTACTTTCTTTAGAACATGAATCTGATAAATATAAAAGTCCCAAATGGTCTGACCGACTTTGTTTAGTGTTGCTTGGTCGGGGTCAGATTGGATAAAATCGCGAAAGAGAACACCATCTACCCATTCCATTGTAAGTACCTGTTTCGAAGATAATTCAGGAATGTATTTCGTAAAATGGATATTAGGAATATGCGAACACGCTTCAGAAAGTTCTATGGATTGTTTTAGTTCGAGTTCGTAATCTGTTTCTTCCAATAGCTTCTTTTCAACCTCTTCCAGATAATAATCTACTTCGTCCTTCTTTATATTCATCAGCGTGGTAGCAAAGGGTTTTACCATCATCAGGTCGGAATGTACACTTTCAGCAACACCAGGGTATTGTACTTTTACAGCCAGTAGTTTGCCTTCTTTTTCAGCTTGATGAACTTGGCCGATTGATGCTGCATTAACAGCCTGCTTGGTAAACGAGTCGAAGAGTTCGCTAGGACTTTTCCCTAGATTCTTTTGAATGGTTTTTACGACTAGCGGATAAGAAAGCGGCGGGGCATTGTATTGTGCCATTGCAAATTGCTCGTTGTAAGCTTCGGGCAGGGCGTCGTTCATGCTTAGCATCTGGGCAACTTTCAGGGCGCTACCTTTAAGCTGACTAAGAGCTTTGTAGATATCTTCTGCGTTTTCTTTATGTAATTCGTCTTCGTCGGCAGCACCTATCACTTTTTTCGAAAAGTGTTTAAGGTAATTACCTCCTACTTTAGCTCCTGCCGACATAAATTTCGATGCCCGCTTTATCTTACTCGTCGGTATTTTATCCTGTTCGTCCATTTCGAAGAAAGAAAATGATGTAATGACTCGGTTAAGTACAGGGTGCTATTTAAAGTCATTTGCATTGCCCCGTTTTTGAATGTTACAGCAGACCAGAAAGTGACAACTCACTTCGTTGGGAATTTAGATGAACTGCAATGCGCCAATTTAGTTTAAAAACTTAGAATCAGTCTATTGATGACTTCATTCTATTCTTAAAAAAAAATTAATTCACCGCATGCTCAGCAAGTTTAGTTTGCTTACCATTTTATCCAGTTCTTTAGGCTGATATTCTGAAAGAAAAATTTTCCAAAATCCAGAGATGTATCCACTACATTTCTTCTTAAGATATCGAAGACCCATTGCGTAGATTTCTCGATAGCTGCATCGGTTTGTCCATACATCTCGCTTTCGTCTCTAGCCCAAAAGTGTAAAATGTAGAGAAGCTGGAGCCATGTGATCCGGTTGAGGTATTCACTCCCAATCATCCGTTTGGGGATTTCTCCGTTTTCCTGACCCTGAGCTGATAATTGGTTTACGTATCGAAGAAAGATTTGTTTGATGCCGTTCATGTCTTTGCTTTCCCAGTTTATCGGCCCCATTTTTGTTAGTTTCAATTCAAGAAACTTGCGGTAATCGCTGGCTATCTGTACAAAAGTGAAATGAAATGCAAGTAGTTTTTCATAGATGGCATATTCAGCATAATCAGCATCTTGCTGTAATGCATTGTAGGTACGATCGATGATTTTTTCCCAGATTGCCCCTTGTATATCATCTGCACTGCCGAAGTGTTCGCGTAGGCTTGGCAGATCGGTATCGATCCAGTTCGAGAAACGGATTAATGAAGGAATCTGTTGATGTTCTACAGATAATTTTATGTAGCTGTTTATTATTTCTTCGCGGTTCATAATTCTATTTTTTGCTTTAAAACTTTGTGAAAGAGAAGAATAACTTTATTTTTCGTTAAAATACTGTTGGCTAAACCCTTGTGTGTTATCGAACGTTCGGGTTTTGGCTATCTATTTTCCGAAAAGGCGCTGCCAGAAACTTTTCTTTATTTTCTTCCTCACCGCCCAGATTTTTTCACTTGGATGACGTTTGAATTCCACTTCTGTGCCAAGGTCCTGCCACGAGAAGCCATCCATAATTTCCGCGTTTCTAAGATCGTAGATGCGATATCCTTCTTCTAAGTTTTTTGCGAAACTTCTTATTGCGTCGTCTCCAGTTCCAATAGCTCCGTCTATACTGATTGCATTTCTTTTAGAACCTGAATTCAGTTTCGCTTCATGTATTTCGTCTTCGTCTTCAATGTTGTCTTTTTGTGTTTTAACTTTTTCCTCCAAAAAAACATTGAGAGAGTTGGCCCATTTGTAAAGAAAACAACTTTCTTCGGAAAGTGCCCAAATATCTTCCCATTCGCCAGACATTGGATTAATGTCTACAAGTGCATCAGAGTCGTCCCCCACAGGGGATAGGTATATTGAATAGGGAAAAAGATCTTTATGGTATTTACTGGTTGAGAAATAATAATCGAAGTCAACACTTCCGATGAAGTACGAGGACAGGGCACTTGTTTCTTTAAGGAGTTCTTCTATTTCGCTTGGAATATAGTTGTTGGGCATTTCGTCCCTGAACTCCTGTAAGTCTTCTTCCGTTAGACCTTCATCAAATTCTACTTCCTGCTCTTCTTCGCCAAATGTGTATTTGAGGCCTTTGAGTTGCAATACTATTTCTAGTGGTGTCATTTTGAGGTGATGTTATGGGGTTAGATATCTTGGTATCGGAAAAATACCGATCAAATAAGTTTCTTTTCGGAGATGAGAATTCCATCGTTATCAGCATAAATATGTTGTCCTGGAACAAAGCTAAGGCCAGCAAACCTTACAGTAATGTTCTTCTCACCATTGTTTTTTTCTTTGCTATTTAAGGGGCAGGAATTAATGGCCTTGATCCCAATATCCATTGTGTTGATTTCATCAGAGTCGCGGATGCAGCCATACACAATTATGCCTTCCCATGCATTCCTAATGGCTAGCTCAGCTAGGTTTTCATCGATTAAGGCTCGTTGTAGCGAACCGCCACCGTCAATAACAAGCACCCTTTTTTTTCCAAGGCCGTCTAGAGTTTTCTTTATAAGACCGTTTTCCTCAAAGACCTTCAACGTGATAATTTCGCCAGAAAATATGGTTTTGTCACCAAATGTTTTAAAAATAGGATCTGCTGCCTGAAGTTGTTCTTCAAATTCGTCGCAGAGGGTAGCAGTTTTTATGTTCATGGGTTATTGGTTTGATGCGATTAAATTTACGGGGAATCTTGAATAAATCAAAAAGGAGAAATCTTTAGATTGGCAATAAGGTGGTTTTGGTTGGAAAAAGTTTGATTGAGAGTACAGGCATTAGGTGAAATTTTGGTAACTTATTGGCACATCCACATGGCTGAAATCTATTGTATATAGACCGCTAAGAGTGTCGGTTCTTCCTAAAAGTTGGCAATGGAAAAGGCCAGACTCACTAACCAACAACCCATACCAATGGAACAGAATTACTCCAACCGAAGAAAAAGAGCATCGGGGCTCCTTTACGAGTCTGCTCTACCAAACGAATATCTTGTAAAAATTGGACAAAAAACGTTGAAACCTGTTTTGGGAGGGCGTATGTTCAAATTAGGACGGAAGTTTCAGCACATACCAGCGTCGGTACAGAAACTTCGCTTTTCTACAGATAATGCCAATCAAGATTTTCAGGGAATTGGCATAGAAGGGTATGCTACTTGGAGAATCAATCCAGAAAAACCTGAAATAGCCATATCCACTTTGGATTTCTTCGACGATGTTGACCCAATGGCGCGTACGAACCAAGATCTGACAACGATCTGTATTGAAGCTGTTCGTCATGTGATTTCCAACATGAGCATAGAAGACGCCCTGAAGAATAAAGATGAAATAGCAAAGCGGTTGACGAAAGAACTGAAAAATGTTGAAGAGAAATGGGGGATATTGTTCGATCAAGTTGGTATTGAGCAGGTTCGCATCATGTCCAACCGTTTGTTTACAGATTTGCAGGCAAAGTACAGGAGCCAAACAAGATTAAATGCCGAAAAAGTACAGATTGAAACCAATAGGCAAATTTCAAAAGAGGAGACAGAAACCCAGGAGAAGATAGAACTAGAGAAACTGGAATCGCGCGAGAGGTTAGAACTAGAAACTTTGCAGACCGAAGAAAAACTTCGACTGCGCGAAATAGAGAAAAACAAACAATTGCAAAGGAAAGATGCCGAGAATCAAAGGGAGATTAAGCTTGTTCAGCAAAAGCATACCCAAGAGGATTTTCAGCACGAACTTGATTTCAAAATAGAAAAGGAAAGGGAAGAGCATAGATATAAAGAGTTGCAACATGAATTGCAGGTGCAGTTGCTTTCCAAAAAAAACGAACTGCTCGAAGCTCAACTTAAGGTTCAGGAGCTGGATAATGAAATCGGAAAGAAAAAGCTTGAACTCGAGAAACTTCAACGTGAACTTAGTCAGACTTTCACTAAGGAGGCTCTGGAATACAACCTGATGAACAGGTTGCCAGACATGCTTAAACAGCTGAAAATAGAAAACTATTCTGTGATTGATAATAGTGGAGAAGGAGTTTCGCCTTTAAATAAGTTGGTACAAGATATTATTTCGCTACTGCGGACGAACAACCTTGTTCGTGGAATTGGTGAAGAAGAGTATTAAATAGAAGAATGCAAAGTTAAATAACTAAATATTGTGTAATGTATTTGATTTAACTGTTTGAAGTTTTTGGAGGTTTATTACATTTGGGAGTTTTTTTAATCACATAACTTCCAAAAGGATCAATATGAACTTAAGTTCCTCATTTCGTCTAATTTCATTTACGTTCTTTTTTTCTTTTCTCTCAACACCTGTTTTTGCCCAGTTAAACTTTATACCCGGGTATATCATTACAGCAGAGAATGATACTATTTATGGAGAGGTGAGCAAAACCTTTTTAAATAATTATTCAGAGTGCAAGTTCAAAAAAGAAGGACAGGTACAGAAATATGTAGCATCCGAAATTAAAGGTTACGGATACACTAATGGAGAATGTTTTGCCTCTCAGATAGTAGATGGCGTTTTTTTGGAACTTTTGGTGAAAGGAACAATGAGTCTTTATTCCAAGGAAAATGTCTTTTATGTGCAGAAAGAAGGAGAAGAAGTCTACACTCTCAGTGAGACGGAAAATAAGGTCAGCACAGAGAAGGGAGAATTGGTGGTTAAGAGTTCAAGGTGGAGAGGTGTTCTAGCTTTACTTGTTGAGAAATACCCTCAGTTGAAAAAGAAAGTTTTTAAGATTCATTTTAGTGAACGGCCGCTTACAACGTTAGTTGCAAAGTATAACAAACTTGAAGGTGATATTTTTGAAGAACCGAAGTCAACAAAAAAATGGATAGACCTACAATATACAGTTCAGTTAGGAAAAAGGTTTTCCGAAATTCAAATTAAGAAGCAAGGTGGGGGAAAGTTCGATGGTATTAATCCAGATAAGTTTTCAACAACAGGTTTTCAGGGTGGATTATTATTGGATATCTCGTCTCCTCGTACGGGGGATTACTTGGCTCTGGAAACGGGAGTGCTTTTTAGTAAACAAAGTTTTTCAAAAGAAGTGTATCGGAAACCTATCCGAACAGAGATTGAGGCAGAGATTGATCAAGCAATTGTTTCTGTTCCGATTTTAGGAAAGTTGAATTTGAAAACTCAGAAAAATAATGTCTTCTTCAAGGGAGGAGTCCTTTTGAATTTATTTATGGACCACACAACTCGTGTATCGAAAGAAACAGAACAGGTTGATGAAAGTATATATTTCTACCCAGAAGATAAACTATACGATGCTAGAAAACAAGTGTTTTCCCTGACAGCAGGATTGGGGTATATGAGAAAAATAGGAGCAATTTCAGTTGGTATAGGAGTGGATTATTTATATGCCAATGACGTTGGGGATACAATATTTTTGGATGTGAATCAGAGTGATTGGATGGCGTCGTTTATTCTCAAATTCGATTAACTGTTCTCAAACAAATTCCTTTCAGAAGCATCTCTCTGGGTTACTAATCCCCGATAGTTTTTCAATATCTTATTGGAGTTTTTTTCTGTACAATTCATTAGCCTTCCTGAAACTGTTTCTAAACGATCAACGGGCATTACAAAACTACAACATGTCATAAAACACCAATTTCAAGGAAGCCCTTTGTAGCACTGACGCGTTAGCTAGAGTAGTTAACTTTTAAGTTCTGTATACGTTTAATTATTATAAGCACTTAAACCATTTGAATTTTTGTTGAATGAATACCAAGAGCTTATGCATGAATAAACCAATTTAAGACAAAAAGGTCTTGTTCCTTAGGCGTAAATGCAGGATTGTTCTTGAACTTGTGGGGTGATGAAATATAAAACAGATAGAAAATATGTATTACGTCGGGTTATAATTTGGTCTGTATTGGCTGTTTTGCTTGAGGCAGTAATGATAGGCTTACTGAATATAAAGCATGAGAAACAGGTAGAGCTTTATTTGCAACAAGAAGCGAGGAGTTTAGAAAAACAGTATCAGGGAGTTTTTAAAACATTCAATACAACCGCTAAGTTGATTTATGATGAGGTGCTAAACACCTCCCTTGTTACCTCTATTTTATCAAAGGCATACAAAGCCAACCTTTCTAAACAAAACAAATTACGCAACGAGTTATTGGTGAGTTTAATGCCGACATATAGGCGCATGAAGAAATCGGATTATGATCAGTTGCATTTTCATTTTCCAGACAATAGAAGCTACCTGCGCTTTCACCAGCCCAGAGAATTTGGCGACAACTTAACAGATTTCCGGGAAACTGTTGTTAAGGCAAACGAGACAAAGGAGTTTATTTCAGGTTTTGAAACTGGCCGCTTTTATAATGGGTTCCGCTTTGTGTTTCCGTTATCTTTCGAAGGTGAGCATGTTGGTACTGTAGAAACCAGCATTTCGTTTGAAGCATTGGCACAACAACTGTGTAAAGAAGAACAGACAGAATATTTGTTTGCGTTGAAAAGCGAAGTTGCAGAGAGTATTATGTCTGTCAATGAAAAGAGAACTTATACCGAATGTTTTCTTAATTCCGATTATTTTTTGAAAGATTCAGGGATGATAATCGATTACTGTACTCACAGTTATATCAGTAGGGTTGAAGAATTGTTAACAGAAAATTTTCTTGAGGATATACAGCAAAGTATGAGTCAAGGGAGTTTTTTTTCTAAGTATATCATCGATGGGAAAAACTGCTTTGTATTGGCTTTTTGCCCTATCTACGATTTCAGGAATGAACACGTTGGCTATTTCTTTTCCATTGAAAAGAATGATATGCTTCCGCATATGCTAAGTAGCTTGAGCATCCAGATCATGATATCTGTAGTGCTGCTATTCTTGGTTATAGTCGTTTTAGCTTACACAGTAACTGCCAAACAAATTATTAAAAGACAACGGAAAGATCTTATTGCCCTTAACCTCACTAGGACTCATTTTTTCTCCATTATAGCTCATGACCTCAGAAGCCCTTTTAATACAATCCTTGGTTTTGGAGCTTTGGTAGAGGAAGCGATAGAAAATAAGTTTGAGGATCAGAGCAAGGCATACATCAGGCAGTTGAACGAAGCTAGCCAGAGAGCATATGCACTTTTAGAGAATTTATTGCAATGGTCGCGTAGTCAATCAGGCGGAATTTATTTAAAGCCTATGGATTTCAGTATGCACTTTCTTATACATGATGTTTTTTCATTAAATGCACTCAGGGCTCAAGAGAAACAGATTGTACTTCATAATAATGTACCAGAAGAGTGTGTGGTTTTTGCGGATATAGATTCGGTGAGTACAGTTGTTCGAAATTTAGTTTCCAATGCTATTAAATTTACAGAACAGGGGGGCGAGGTATACCTTGCAGCTAAGGAAAGAGATGGTGTTGTAGTTATTTCTGTAAAAGATACAGGTGTGGGAATGAGTGAGGACATATTAAATAGCCTTTTTACATTCGATCCAGAATTTGGCAAAAAAGGTACTCATGAGGAGCAGGGCACGGGGTTAGGGCTTGTTGTGAGTAAAGATTTCATAGAAAAGAACGGTGGGGAAATCTGGGTTGAAAGTAAAGAAGGTGAAGGTTCCGTTTTTTGTTTTAGTTTACCTTTAGGACGTTTGAAATAAATAGCATGTCTTTTTTCTATAATTTCGTGATATACATCTTGGGTAAACATACAGGTATTGCTTTTTAATCTATCTCTGTTCAAAAGTTCTGGTTCAGAGTTTTTTTATAGAAAATCTTTCAACAAACCGCTATCTGTTTGTTTTCCAAGTGAGAGTTCCTACTAAAACCTAAACTCAATAAGAAGCAGAGTATGCAGGCAGAGCAGATTTTGAATTTCCAGAAGCAAGAAACTTATACAGAAACAGAAGCGCTTGAGTTACTGAATTCGGCAGAGGCTTCTCTAGACAAAGGAAATAGCATCGCCAAGAGCAGTTGGTTTGATTGGTTGGACGTAACAAGTCGGCCTGAATACCTTATCGCTTTAGGAGATATTGAAAACAGGGAGCGTTGGGCAGAGGTTGTCTTTAAGGTTATTCAACAAACAGAATATTCACTGAAGGATCTTTTCGAACAGCGGTTAAAAGAGCAGCCTCTTAAGGTTTTGTTTCAGGATATGGCCTCTTCTGTTCCTACATGTTGGTCTTACGAGCAAGTGAATAGGTATGTGCGACAGACAGCAGCAGTTTTTCATAGGGCAGTGAAAGGCGAGAGCCGTGTAGCGATTTTCTCTTCAAATTCTTACAATAGCGCAATTTGCGATCTTGCCTGTTTAATGTACGATATATTCGATACACCGTTAAACATTCACTTCACATTAGAAAACTTAAAAAGTATTTTTGAACGGCTCGAAATCAACATTGTTGTAGTTGATACCAAGGACAGGGCAGAATTACTATTGAAGGTGGTAAAAGAAACAGGTCTGTCTGTTAAAATTTTTGCATTTACAGAGGATACGGCCAAGCATTTTGATAAAATTTCTCTTTTGGACAGCGAAACCGCGAAATTGTCGTTGAAGGAAATTGAAACCATTCTTTCCGATCGTCCCCGAAGACCAATTAATCAAGTAGGAACCACCATGTTTACGTCGGGCAGTACAGGAATACCTAAAGGTGTTTCGTTCAGTATTTACAATTTGGTCAGCAAACGTTTTGCACGCCATGCCGCAGTGCCGAAAGTTGGCAAATCGGAAGTAATGCTTTGCTACCTACCATTATTTCACACATTCGGTCGCTATCTCGAACTCCTAGGCTCCATTTATTGGCGTGGCACATACGTTTTTGCAGGGAACCCATCCTCCGATACTCTATTGGCTTTGTTCCCCAAAATTAATCCATCCCTTTTCATTAGCATTCCACTGCGTTGGCAACAGCTCTATGAGAAATCTATGGCAAAAATAGCAGAGGCTCCAGATGCCGATGCTACTCAGATCATGCGCGAGGTTACAGGTAGCCGTTTGCATTGGGGACTTTCGGCTGCAGGTTATTTGCCTCCCAGCACTTTTCTCTTCTTTCAGAAAAATGGGATCGAACTGTGCAGTGGTTTCGGCATGACAGAAGCAACAGGAGGCATCACAATGACTCCTCCTGGGGACTACATTTCAGGGAGTGTTGGGAAACCTCTACCGGGCACAAACTGCCGTTTAACCGAAATTGGAGAATTGGAGATCGGGGGGCACTATATTACACGCTATCTGGAAGACGCTGGCCCTGATGATATCATTGCTTTTCCCGGAACAACAGACGAAGAGTTCTGGTTACCAACAGGAGATATTTTTCAGCGCGATGAACATGGGCATTATGAAATTATCGACCGTGTAAAAGACATTTATAAAAACAACAAAGGACAGACAGTAGCTCCGCGCACTACAGAAAAATTG
The DNA here is from genome assembly GCA_965230435.1 of Bacteroidales bacterium. Classification (GTDB taxonomy): domain Bacteria; phylum Bacteroidota; class Bacteroidia; order Bacteroidales; family JBDKHP01; genus JBDKHP01. The sequence goes on along the minus strand of CBDDLB010000003.1, from coordinate 692,641 downwards.
TTTGCAGATGTTCCCGGAGTGAAACGTGCTTTTTTAGTTGGCGACGGCAAACCATACAATACCCTTTTCATTGTTCCCGAAAACGAAGATCCTATGTTGGTGGGGCTAGATGAAGAAAACAAAAGAGAATACTTTCATCGCATCATCATGGAAGCCAACAGACAACTGGCACCTTACGAAAGGGTTATTAACTTCAAAATTCTTCATCGCGATTTCGAGCAAGAGAAAAAAGAACTTACAGCAAAGGGGACATTTAACAGAAAAACAATTATTCTTCATTTCGCAGAATCAGTAGAAGAACTTTACATCAGCAATCATGTCACCTTGGATTGCAACGGTATCGAAGTGGTTATTCCGCGATGGTTCTATCGAGATCTGGGACTGCTCGAAGATGATATCGTAGTAGTAGGTGAAGGTATCTATAGCCCAAGAACCGACCAGTTATTGACAGTTAAAAAAGGGCACGGAGAGCATATCTATCAAATTGGAAATTTAAAATACACCATTTATAACGATATAATCGATTTGGGGGTGTTTGCCCGCCAACCACGTTTGTGGGTAGGAAATCCATCGCTTATAGATATTTGCCCTGTAAAAGAAGGTTGGGATTTACCACTTAAGCAGGTTTCTCCACAGGTATTTTTGCCTAAAGATGTTAAGGTGATATACAATAAAAATCAGATGCCAGATATGCTGTCCGTGAGCGATCCTCATCTGATTTTTGTAAACGAAATGGTTTGCTGTTCATTGCACACTCAGGGCGAACCGTCATACATGTGTACCAAGCAGATCGGAGATAGCTTCAACGAATACGACGAGAAACTAGTAGAAACAATACGTCGCCGTTTAGAGGCTCTTTCGCGGCACCCTGAAGAAAGGGTGCGTGCATTAGCTTATCGGATTTTGTTACTGCAAGATCCGAAACCGGATTATTCCAAACTCTTTCCTACTTTCATTCAGTCGGGGTTAAGTTTTTTGAATGAGGAATCTATCCAATTATTGGCAAATTACGATATGGGCAAGCAACATTTAGAATCGTTGCGTCAACGGCTATATTACTATAGAACGCAATTGGAGTGGCCAGCTACAAACGTAATTCGCAAACAGTTCGACAACATCCTTAAATTATTATTCAACTTTGCATCCAAGCATGTTGTCGATTACTATAGTACCATCCGAGGAGAATTTGCCAGTTGGGTTTTACACCAGCAGGATCCAGAGCTTTCCAGTATTGCCCGTAGATATTTCCGTCAGTTGTTCGAACTTTTCGAAGACTACCTGATCCTCAATACTCCAGCAGCTCCGGTTTCCGAATGGGACAAAAGATTGGTTTTCGATGAAAAAATACCGGACAAAGAAGTCTCAAAGCTGAAAAAGGTTTTGGTGAATACACGCTTCCTTAAGAAAACCATCATTTTGGTCTACAACGAAAAAGACATTTCGCTTTACGATGTACCGGAAGACGGAATTTGGATTACTAAAATCCGTGACATTAAAGATTACAACCACTACCGCATCAGTATCAATACAATAGGCGGAAAGCATTTCGATCTTCACTTTATGGTTGCAGACCATTTGAAAACCGAAGAAGGCCGCATGAGTGTTTACTGGCATGCAGCTATCGCATCGCACCCTTATGCCACTAAAAGTTTGCCCGCGCTAGGCTGTTATTCTGTAAAACATGGAGCTTTGGCCAATAAGTACGTGAGCGACCTTACCGTGGCCGAAAAAGTAAGAGCTTTCGCTGGCCTACATAATTCGCTAGGGCACTTGCGCGGCGAAAACGATATTCGAAAAGTATACATAAAAGCAATAGCAGAGTTTTTCAAGGTATGGCACCATAGTGGTTATCAGATAGTACCAGGAAACACAACCCCTGGAAATGTAGTTGTCCCAGAGCTGGACTATCTGGATAGTGCTATTCTAGTTTCTATTGCAGGATTTTCGCGTTATCAAAGTCCAATTTCTATTATAGAACCTCTTGTTTACAATTTCTACAAAAAAATAAGTGCTTTTTATCCTTGGCTCAAAGAACAGCTCAAGATCAGCTGGATTTTCGATGCTGCCAACGAGGTTCTTTCATCGGAAAAAATAACTGAATTCCTTAAAGACCTGAAAGCCGATCTGGAAAAAGAGGATATCTTCTATGCCGACCGTTCACTTCTGAATATTGTTAATGACTATCGCGAGCACGCCGAAAAACATTACTACGTACCGTTGGCTCTTTATAATGCAATCGATAAATACAAGGAATGGAAAGACATGAATCCTTTTGCTACACCAAGGGCAAAAGAAGAAACCATCTACGAATTGTCAGACCTTTATAAACTGCTCCATTTACCAGAAGTAGGACGCCTGATGCTGTACCGTCATACCTATTTCACCGAAACACCGCCGCACATAAGGGAAGCCTTCGATCGGTTGTTGGAAAAAATGAGCGAAGCGCCGAACCTTCCTGCAACGCGTCACATACAACTATCTTATTTGCAGGATTCCATCATAGACAAAGAAGATCTGGAAGTGTTCAGCAAAATGGTATTCCCTCGCTTAAAGCGCCGCGAACGTTTCGATATTCTAAAAGTAGGAGCCAAACAAAAAGAAGAGGTCATAATTCAGAACTACCTACAAGACAGAAAAGGTAACAATTATACATTCCGTGAACCTATAGAACCGCATGAGATAGGACAACTGTATCATTTGTTTTTCGAGGAGAACTATCCGAAGTCAATATCCGAGATGGATCAACATTTCATTGTTCTCGACGAGCAAGGGCGTGTAATCGGTGGCCTGTGTTACATTCCACTCGAAGATAACGTAGTTCTATTGGATGGGGCAGCTGTTTCCAATCAGCTAAAAGGCAGGGGCATTGGCACCGCAATGATCGAGGCTTTTTCAACCCGCATGGCTGCCGACGGAATCAAGGCAATCAAAGCCCACTTCCTTCGTGGAAACTTCTATCTGAAACTCAATTTCAAAGTAGATAAGAAGTGGGGTGCTTTGGTGAAATTCCTTTAACCCCAGTTTTTTTGTTTATTGATTTTTTAGGAGCAGGACTGTATCTCTTCTTCTTGCAGAGCTCGCGCTTTCCATTACAAGTCCTCGCCCCGTAAGCCGTTCCACATCGGTCTGGCAGTCTATTCCGCTCACGCTCCATAGCTGCCAGACCGTGTGTCACAGGCTTTCGTTGCTCCGGGCTTTTCATTCCAATCGCGGCTATTTCCCAAACTGCAACTCTTCGATTTACATAGCTCGTATAGTGCTTCCTGTCCGGTAAGTACCCAGATAAAACTAATGTAGAACTATTTTTAGCCTAAGTATCTGATTACATGAGGGAAGGAAATCTAAAATAAATACCACCCTCGACCTTAGGTATAAATACCTATTCTGCAAGGATGAGTGTTTTTCCTCTTATTCGGAGGCTTTCTTGAGCGTAATTTTGTAACAAAAGAAATTGAAATCCCAAGACAATGAGCAACACTTCATATTCAACATACAAAGAAACCAAAAACGCATCTTCTTCAAAAAGTAGAACAAAGAAATATAAAAGCAGCAAGTTACCTTGTGACAAATGTTCAGCTTTCCAAAGGTTTATTCTTATTGTTGTAACAATGGTATTTACATTCTTATCCGTTTCAGCATTTGCTGGCTAAGGTTATAAGAGAACCAATCTATTCATAGCCCCCGAAGTTGAACTGCATAAAAAAATGATGCAGATTAGCTTCTCAGTTTCATATTCGAACTATGCAGGTGAGCACCGGTCAGATTATAGTACAAGTTCAGATTTCGGAACAGCACGGAATCTATTTGTAGCAGGAACTATACTTGATGTCAACAACCAGTAAACTAAAACGGTGCTCACTTGTTTTATAAATGCGTATCATTGAAGCTATACATACAAAATCATACAGTTTATTGCAGTACTTAGCAGTAACGGTATTTTAAAACGAACGGTTAATTTTCAGAAGACCCATTATACATTCATTATTATATACTCTCATAGCTTATTTTCGGTAATCAAAAAAGGCTCGGCACAGTTCGGGTCTTTTTTAGGTTTTGTACTGGATATCTTATTATTCACTGAGCTATTGCAGCTCTAAAGTTTGTGTTTTAAAAATTTTATAAATAACGGGATGTTCCCTAGCTTCGATTTCGTCAAAAAAAGATAACCGATGAAAAACCCACAGCTCTTAGATTTATACAGCGATTATTTAATATCGTCATTCACGCTTACCACGGCGGTAGGTCTATCTGAGCTGCTGGACAACGGATATAGCCACGATCAGATCAGCCGTTTCCTAGCCCAGAAGAAATTACTTCCTCAAGACTTTTGGAAACAGATCAAAAAGTTGGTCCGAGCCATAGAATCCGATCAGGGTGTGATCGCCATTGATGACAGTATCGAGGAAAAACCACATACCACAGAAAACGATATTGTCTGTTGGCATTGGGACCATTCAAAGAACAGGAACATCAAAGGGATCAACCTATTGAACTTTTTGTATGTAGCTCAGAACGATTCCGGAGAGGATGTGAACCTCCCGATCGCATATGAAATCATAGAAAAAACGGACTCCTATTATGACCAAAAATCAGACAAGGTAAAGCGGCGTAGCAGTGTGAGTAAAAATGAACTGGTACGCGAACGCTTAACCATTTTGACTTTTCACAACAAAGTGAAATATGGATACCTAAGCTGGGATACCTGGTTTTCTTCCAAGGAGAACTTTGAGTTCGTGCACAAAAAACTAAAGAAGTTTTTTGTTGCGGCATTGAAAGAAAACAGGACTGTTGCCCTAAGCTATCAGGACAAACGTGAGGGTAAGTTCAAAAAAGTATCGGAACAGGGTTTTCAGGCAAACCGCTCGTATGAAGTTTGGATTAAGGGACTGGACTTTCCAGTAAAACTTATCAAACAGGTCTTTACAAACATAGACGGGAGCAGCGGGGAAGCTTACCTTGTAACCAATGACCTGAAACTTACCCATCATCAAACCTGTACTATCTACAAAAAACGGTGGAACGTAGAGGTTTTCCATAAATCACTCAAGCAGAACGCAGCATTGGAAAAGTCTCCGACAAAAAATGAGACCACACAGTCCAATCATGTGTTTGCTTCGATGATCGCATTCTGCAAACTCGAAGTTTTAAAGTTTGCACATGCCACAAATCACTTCGGGCTCAAATCAAGGCTATATATCCGTGCTGTCAAAGCAGCTTTCAATGAACTCCAGTCTTTAAAAACTGAACTGGAACAGCAATTAGAACTCAAGCAGGAAACCTTTGCTTTAACGTAATTTATTTCTTTCGCAACTTTTAGGACTGCGAAAGGTCAGTTATTCAATAGGATAAACGCATCAAAAACATTGCGCCCTGAAAACCAAAGGCTCTCTAATAAAAGGCATAACCTTTTGACTCACCGCCTTAAAAAAGGATAGGTTGTTAGGAAACTTGAATCCATAATCGATCCCAAACGGATTCGTTTCTCCTTGTTAGTAAAACTGAAAAACAACTCCGGTTTTCGTTGTACTGCGGCCGCCTAAATCCTCTAGTACTTCAGTACGCTCCGGTATTGAACACCTTGTGTGCCTTCTCCTAAATTATTTCTCACACTTTGCGTACTGAAAAAATAGCAGCTAATTCATTCAAAAAGAAATTACTAAGCTATATCCTGAATTGTGCAGTTTTTTATTTGCTGCAACAATGTTATCTATAGAATATTATTCTAATCACTTGCTTTTTCTCGTCCATTTTTAGAAATATATTCCACTAAAAGCTTTCTGTCCTATAGAACTTACTTCTACATTTGCCATCCTAAAAAGTAGAATTGTATTTGTAGTTTTAATATTCTTTAAATCAATTTATTATGGCTTTTAGTGTTATGGATGTGTTTTCGGCGTTTATGGTACTGTTTGCAGTAATTGATATCACTGGATCTGTACCGATTATTATCGATATCAAGCAAAAAGGCAACGAGGTAGAAGCAGGTAAGGCAACCATTGTGTCTTTCTTGATTATGATTTCGTTTCTTTTCTTGGGGAAAAGTCTTTTGAACTTGTTCGGTGTAGATATCTCATCTTTTGCCATTGCAGGGGCATTGATTCTATTTGCATTGGCTATTGAGATGGTTATGGGAATTGAAATCTTTAAAAGCAACACGCCCGGAGGCGCCTCTATTGTACCCATTGCTTTTCCTTTGGTAGCGGGAGCTGGTTCCATGACTACCCTTCTTTCTTTGCGTGCCGAATTTCATTGGATTACCATTGTTATTGCTTTGGTTTTCAATTTAGGTATTGTTTATTTGGTATTGAAATATACAGATTTTATAGCAAAAATATTGGGCGAAGTAGGGGTGGTGATTCTTAGAAAACTTTTCGGAATTATTCTCTTGGCCATTTCCATTAAGCTTTTCATGTCGAACTTGGCAAAGTTCATCGATCAGATTTTACCTAGTTTGGAGAACTTTTCGCGTTAGATGGAGGTTGCGAAACCAGAAATTAATTTAAAGTAGCCCCTAGAAATGAGGGCTGCTCTACTTTATTAGGAGAAATACACTCCCCCATGAAAATCAAAGGCTTCCTAACAAAATGCAAATTCTTTTGACTCTCCGCCAAAAAACCACTCTTTATACACAACTTTTGTTGAAAAAATAGAATGTCTGTAATGATTTGTATAAAGTTTCAGACCTATTTATTTTAGACTTACTCTTTACAAGTAACCAGAGGCTTTCTGGTTACTGACTTTTTCTGAAATATCCGATGAACATTTTTTATGAATAATCACGATCTGATTGGTAATTTTCAGATCTCCTTTAGGGGATTTAAGTTACTTTGCCTTTCTGAAAACCTGTTATCATGAACAGTTTCCAGAAAGGCTTGTCAAAAAACATTCGATAATTCAAGTCTCCACCTTTAAGGAGATTCAGAGAGTGAGCCAAACAAAAAACAAACTCAAGCAAACAAAAATGGCATACAATAACACCCAAGAATTCATAAAAGCCCTAGAAGCAGCAGGTGAACTCCTGCGCATACAAACAAAAGTCAGCACAGAGCTGGAGATGTGCGAAATAGTAGACCGCATGTCCAAAGCAGAAGGAGGCGGCAAAGCCATCCTTTTCGAAAACACAGGCACCGATTTTCCTGTACTGATGAATGCAATGGGCTCGCACAAACGCATCTGTTTGGCATTAGGAACAGACAATCTCGATACAATCGGCGCAGAGATAGAAGAACTTTTCAAGGAACTGACAGGGCCAAAGAAAAACCTACTCGAAAAACTGAAAATGTTGCCCAAATTGGGACAGATCGCGTCTTTTATGCCCAAATCAAGATCGGGAAAAGGCAAATGCCAAGAGGTAATTCACGAAAATCCAGACCTCGGCCAACTGCCCGTTCTTAAAACGTGGCCAGCCGACGGAGGAGCATTCATCACCTTTCCGTGCGTAAACACCAAAGATCCCGAAACAGGAATCCGCAACGTAGGCATGTACCGCATGCAGGTGTTCGAAAAAGACCTCACTGGCATGCACTGGCACCGTCACAAAGTAGGTGCGCGACATTATAACGAATACAAAAAGCGGGGCGAAAAAATGCCCATTGCCGTTGTGCTCGGCGGCGATCCGGCCTACACCTACGCCGCCACCGCCCCACTGCCCGACAATATCGACGAATACATGCTTTCAGGCTTCCTCCGCAAAAAGAAAGTCGAACTCGTCCAATGTATCACCCAACCAATAGAAGTGCCGCACGATGCCGACATCATTATCGAAGGATACGTAGATCCAGAAGAAGAATTCATCTGGGAAGGCCCGTTCGGCGACCACACAGGCTATTATTCCTTGGCCGATTGGTATCCGCGCTTTCACGTCACCTGCATCACACACCGCAAAGATGCCGTTTACCCAGCAACCATCGTCGGCATTCCACCAATGGAAGACGCTTGGATCGCACTGGCTACCGAACGCATCTTCCTAGCCCCCATCAAACTTGTAATGATACCCGAATTCATCGACATGGACATACCTGCGGCAGGCGTGGCACACAACCTCACCATCGTTCAGGTAGAAAAAACATTTCCGGGGCAGGCACAAAAAGTAATGTCGGCACTTTGGGGCGCTGGTCAGATGATGTTCAATAAAGTTCTGGTTGTGGTCGACCAAGATGCAGAAATTCATAACTACGAAGAACTGGCTCGTTACATAGGTCAGCATGTCGATCCAGAATCCGATATCCATTTCGCACAAGGGCCATTGGACGTGCTCGATCACTCGTCGAGTAAATTCTCGTTCGGAGGAAAAGTAGGAATCGATGCCACCAAGAAACTGCCCGAGGAAATACGCTCAGAAACCATCAAGGAAACCCCAACCGAAGAGCTGACCATCCCGCTCGAAGCCCTGCAAAAAAATCATCCTGAGATCACAGCACTAAACACCGATCTACTGAAAAAAGGAATTCCTGTCGTACTCGTAGCTTTCAAAAAATCGAAGCCAAAACACGCCAAACTATTGGCTAAAGAGCTGTTCACCACTGACGAAATGCAACACATAAAAATGGCAGTGTTCGTAGACGACGTTGTAGATGTTTCCGACCTGATGACCGCCATCTGGGTAGTAGCCAACAACATCGACCCGCGCCGCGACAGCCTCATCATCGAAGCTGAAGACGAAAACTCCATTTCGCACATCGCCATCGACGGCACACGCAAAACCTCCAAGGACGACAAATTTCAGCGCGACTGGCCAAACATCGTCACCATGGACGACGCTACCATCAAACTCGTAGATGAACGCTGGGCGGAATATGGCCTTGGCGACTTCATTCCTTCGCCGTCGCTCAAGTTTAAGCCTTTGGTTATGAATGCTGGGGCTATCGTTGAAGAATAAAAGAATTATAAATTATTAGTTATGAATTGACTTACACTTGAAAACCAGAACTTTATAAACACCTAATAGTCAACTATTAATTTTATGACACCTAATCTGGTAATTATTTTTTAGGAGCGGGGCTGCATTGCTTTCTATAGGCTGCCAGCCCGCTTTCCGCTACAAGTCCTCGCTCTGGGAGCTGTTCCACATCGGCACGGCAGTCTATTCCGCTAGTCGCTACATAGCTGCCGCACCGTGTTCCACTAGCTCCCAGAAGCTGCGGGCTTCCGCTCCAATCGGGGCTAAACTAGAACTTTGTATCGTTCTAATCGAATTCTTTTAGTAACTTTGATAGGCTTGTCATTTGATAGCGAAAATGGCAAGTCTATCAATACTAACCTCTAGTATCAAACAACTGAAGTAAGTATCTAATTTCTATTCCAATTGTATAACCTATACGAGTAATTACCTTACAATTAATCATATTCCAATGGACAAAAATTACAAAGCAGATTTTGAATTCTCAACCGACCTCCTCTCCTCTTTTTTTAAGAAACGAGATATTGTTAAACGATTTCAGCTAATTGAAGAATCCAAATTAACGGGTTGGGAAAACTGGCTAAAAATCGAGTTGGCCATGTATATTTCCAAACAACCAGACATTGCAGAGTTTGGTGTTGAATGGAGATTTAATGTAGATCAAAGAACAAGCACAAGTAGCAAACAAGAGTCTGCAGCTATAGACCTTTGTTTTCGTAAAAAACATTGTGCTGCAAATAAATTCATTGGTGTTGAATTAAAACAAGCGCCTAGTTATGAAACATGCATTAGCAACATAGTTAATGACGTTAAAAAAGTTTACTCGCTAAGAAAAAAGGCAAATGACGGGAATGAACTTCGTCACCTTTTTGTACTTGGAATATTTCAAAACCAAGAAGCCAACCAAGAAGCCATTAAGAATAGAATTGAAAAGAAAATGGAAGCGGTAGGAGGTCTTTACCCAGAAGCAATCGTAGTGGAAGAAATAAATGAAACAGATTTGATGTGGTGTTTCTTTTAAAACATTTAATTCACTTTCTCTTCATATTCAAAATCAAGTAATTCAGATAAAGTAACACCTAAACCTTCGGCAATCTCATAAAGGAAAAAGATGCTTACGTTCGTTTGTGCATTTTCCATTCGATTTATTGCTTTCTGTTCCTTACCTGTAGCATAGCCTAATTGCCGTTGAGACATGCCTTTTTCTGTACGCAATTTCTTTATATGCAGGCCTAGTTGCTGTAAAAATTTCTTTTGTGCTTCGTCCATTTTGTTAGCATTTCACACAAAAGTTTCGCTTATTTATCAAAATTCAGAAGTCAAATTTGACTTCTGTTGATTTTATATTACTTTTGCTCCTGTTGTGAATAACACCCATACTGTTATGGAAGATTTAAAAAGAGCATTTGCAAGAGCTGCGTTGCTACCAAAAGACAAACAAATTCAGATAATTGATTTCATTGAGTTTTTGACATCCAAATACGTATCTGAAAATCCAATTGCTATAGAGGAAACAGAGGAAAGCTTATTTGATTTCTTAGATCGCTCTGTTGAAGAAATGGAAGCAAATCCCAAGCGTCTAACTTGGAACGAAATAAAAGATTCAGCACAATGAGCTACGCAGTCGTTTTTAAAGAAAGCGTTGCTGATGAGATCGGTGATACTAAAAAATGGTATAAGCTCAAAAAGGCAGGCTTAGGTAGCATTCTGATGCTTTCAATTGAAGATACATTAAAGATTTTGGCCAAGAATCCTTTTCAATATATGCGTGTTTATAAAGATATTAGAAGGGCAATTGTTAATCCGTTTCCTTATAATCTGTTTTATAGAATTGATGAGGATGCTAAGCTTGTCGAAATAATAGCTTTTAGGCATCAGGCTCGTGATTCTAAATTTTTGGAATAAGGATCAAAGTCAGAACGTTGATCTTTAATGGTCTGACTTTCTTAATACGCACCGATAATAAGTGTACTCAGCCTGTTATCATCTAATTTTTCGCTACTATGCACAGGACTTAAGTGATAGTAGGAAGTATGACTTTAACACAACTACATATTTGCACGACACTGACTAATGTAATTATCTAATATTCGCTGCATCCAATTGAACTAAGAGTCAATTTGTTTTTTTATTTGAAACACGAAAATAACGAAAGCTGCTATTACAATTGCCACCCTTAAATAATAAGGCAAAACCGATTCCTTCATTAAAAGCAACCATAAAGAAAAAATTGTAATAACTATAAATCTTAAAATATTTTTTCTCATATAATTAAACATCTCTATAAATTTAGTCTCATCCGTAACCCTATCTTCAGATTCAGCAAATACGCTAGTGTCAAGTCAATAATTAATTGACGGATAAAGTTTCTTTAGTTTTATCCTTGAATCTTTCGTTGTGAATTGCCAGTTAATTTTAGCGGTTTTACTGTTGCGTTTATTTGCCCATGCCTGAACTTCTTGTTTTACTGTATCTATGTTATCGATTCGTCGGTCAAGGCACTGACCATTTAGTACATTAAGTTCTATTTCGGCCATATTCAACCAGCTTCCATGTTTGGGAGTGTATACAAAATCAAACCTATCCAAGATTTTTTTCGCTTCTTCCGGATGAAACTTTTCGTACAATGCTCCTGATTTATGTGTGTTCAGGTTGTCCATTACCAGAGTTGTTTTCTCTGCATATGGATACCTGTCCGAAATGTCTTTCACAAACTCAGCCCAGTCTACCTTCGTTTTTTTCTCTGTTATTTTCACCATCCGAGTTCCTGCTAACGGTTCATTGGCAATGAATATATTACAGATTCCTTTCCTAAGATATTCATAATCGATCCTTGTGCTTCCATCCGAATTCCTTATTGGGACTTTTGTTTCTGCAATCAGCTGCCTGGGGGATTCATCCATGCAGACAACTGGATATTTTTCATTGTACTCTCATTTATAAACGTCTAATACGTTCTCCATATTTGCCACAAAATCAGAGTTCTGTTCTGGAGGGATTACCCATCCAACTACTTTCCAGGGCTTCAGTTCGTTTTTTTAAAACCTGGCGGACGGATTCATGCGAGATACTGTTGACATAGTTAAGTTCGGCCATCTGGTCTGCGATTAAACGCAGCGACCATTTAGCAAAACCTTCGGGTGCCCCACTGCAGGCTATTGATACAATGTGTGCCTCAACATCCCCGTCAACTTTCTTGTCATAAACACGTGAACTTACTTTTCGGTTTAAGCAGGCTTCAAACCCTTCTTCCACAAAACGCTTTTTAACCCGGTCTATAGTACGCATGCCTACCTTTAATACCCTGCATATCTCTTCATTTGTTGTTTTTCCATCAGAAAAATCACCCTCATCCTTATTTAAAAGAATATAAGCATTGCGATATTTTTGAGTACTATGCTTCCCTTTGGTGATAATTTCCATCAACTCTGCACGCTCCGGTTCTGTTAATGTGACTTTATATCTTATCATATTTTTTATGCTAAGATATAAATTAATACGTCAATTTAAAATTGACTTGACACTAGTTTCATTCTTATTTTCTGTAGAAGATATATTTACTAATTTATCATTATCAGTTATTTTTTCACTATAAAAATGCGTGAGTGGTAGTAATTATTATGCAAATAGCCTGTTTGTCCATGTAGTCTACGCTGACTTTTACAAATCTAATGCTAATGCTTTACTATTTCCTTCTGATTTTGATACAGAAAACCTAGCGAATAAAGCCATGATCAAAGAGACCTATTCTACTGAGAAAACAATTATAAAACAGTCAGCTTAATGTTATAAGTCCCCATCTTACGGTATAACTGTACACCGCTTATACTGCACTTTCTGTTCTTTATTCGGTTGTAAGCATCAAGAACATGCTCCACAAACTTAAAATGAGGCGTTTGTTTCAGACTTTTCCACTCTGGCCTGTAATTGGGATCGAACTGGCAATGGTCTTTATGACCTGCATCAACCAAAGGCTTCAGCTTATCTATTGTAAGCACATTGGTTACGTTATTGATGTACATTGTTTTTGGGAATGCATCGGGCAAGTGATTTACATCCAATGGTTTTCCTGTAGCTTCCAGCCACTGACTGAAAAAAACATCGCTTGTGTAGTACTCTTTCCAAGGTGGACGGTAGATATCTAAAATGCCGATGGCACGGTCGCTGAACAGATTTATAAAACTGACTTCCTCGAAGTGATACGGTAGCCCCTCTCCCATTTCTAGATATGCTTGCCAAACTTCTGGTACAGAGCGTTTTCTGAAATATTCGCGAGCTTGTTGCAACTCTCTATCAGAATGAAGATGATCGCCTATTTCTCGAACTTCTATCATAGCATGTAAGCGATGCGGGTGTGGATCCATCTTAAAAGCTTGGTGTTTGATTATCTCATCTGGTTTTACTGTGTTTACTTCCCTGTGCATCGGCTGTTTTTTGAAGCATTGTATGCGCTGGTTGATCTGATCTGCGCATTCTGTTGAGAAATCTTGTGTTAGGAAGGTTGATGGTGGGGCGAAGTTGTATTTTTTTTGCTTCATAATCTTATAGAAGAAATTATAAAAAGTTCAATTGACGCATTTTGGTTGTCAATTGAACTATTATATAAGTTATTATCAATTATTGATTTCGTTGCTGTTGAATCCGTATAGCCTACATAATTCATTGTCCTGAAAGGTATCACGGACAATTAGGACTGCTCGGTAACTGAACCTAAATCTGCATCTGAATGCAGCCTTGCTTTATTGCGCTGACGGTTTCGTCTTGTTGTGAGTTTAATCCTATGTTTTTGGTTAGGATATTTGATTATGGGGATAATCAGAACTATAATAAAACCCTTCGATACACTCCATTTAATTAGGAAAACCACCAAAACAGATGATAACGAAACTTGACATAAACAAATGTTTATTATTTAGTCTTTATTCCTTTTAGATCTTTCAAACTTTGCAGTATTGCTGCTGACATTTTTTTATTATCTTCAATATCTTCTCTTTTAATAACCTGAAACGTAAGGTTTCCTTTTTTAAAAATTTTCTCTCTAGTTTCTAGATTATTATCATCTAATCCTGTAAGCATCCACTTTAAATGTCTAAATCCTTTTTCTGGAGCGCCATCGATATGGGCTGTTCCAATTATCATTAGTCCACCTGCATCTTGAGATAGAAAACGATCGACAGTTTGAGCTCCTATCCATTCCTGACGAAGAACACTTGCAGTATCCTCTGCGGGTTTATTTTTAATATGCCTTTTAATTATCTGTGCCTTTTCTTCTCTCTTTGCTTTTGTTGTTTTGAGAGAATCGTCGTATCTAATATTACCTTTGTTATCATAGTGACCATCCATCCACACCTTTATATCTTCATTTTTCACCTCTTCAAAAATAAAATCTTTCTTTTCAGGATTAGTAGCATCTACAGGCATTACCTTCCATCCACCCTGAATTGCTTCTTTTGCATAAGGTGTGATATTGGTTGCAGTTCCGTGCGATTTAATTTCTTCCCATTTTCTTATTTCATCTTCACTGGCATCTGGACCTATTTCACTTGGTGCTTCTGCAATAAGTATCCCATCTGCCGCCCGTTTTGTTAATTCTTTTATGAATCTTTGATTTCTGTCCTGTACAGATAAATGATTGTCATTAATTATCACCAAGTTACCAGCCTTTATTTCTTGTGCCATAAGGTCAAATATCACAGTATCCGAAATATTATCCTTTAAAATCGCTCTAGTATCAGCCTTTTGGCCTTTACTTTCTTTTATATAATCATTCCAATCTAACTCAGCTGTACCATCATCTTTCTTAATCCCTTTACTATCTTGAAGGGTAGAACTATCTCTAAATTTACGAGACCTAAACCCTTTATTCTTTTTCAGGCTTTCCTGCTCCTTAGTTAGTGCATCTTTAATTTGCTCTATTTCAACTGTATATTTAGATAGTTCTGTTAATTCTTTAGCATCATAATTGGCTGGGTTTTTATCGTAATCATCTATTTCCTGTTGTGCATTTTCCAAGGTTTCAATTACGTCTAATAATCTGTTCTCAAAATAAATTGCGGCTTTGTCTCTATCGAGATCACCAAGTTCATCCAGATTTTCAATTCCTTCTCTTTTAAAAAAATCTCTTCTATCAAATCTAAACTGATTTACCTCGTCAATAATTTCTCTTAACTTCTTGTTTTTTGTCTTAGTATTGATACCATAATCGGAGATCTTTTTTAGCCCATCTACAAATGGACGTGGCCCTATGAAGTTATTTTTCAAAAATTTATCTAGTCCTTTAACTCTTGTACCTGCATCTTTCTTTGACCAGTCTTTAGTTATCTTCATGAAATCCTTGGCCAACTCTGTATTCTGTGAACCAACCCTACTTAAACGCTTCAAAATATAATCAAGTCGCTGTTTACTACCTGAACTCATATTTTTCTCTATTCTCTTGAATTCACCTTGAACCCAACTCATAGTATGCCTTAGTTCTTTTCTATCTACTCCTTTCTTTCCTTTCTTGGGAGCTGATTTTGTATTTTTTACCGTTTCTGAACTTAAGGAACTGAAGACTCCTCCTTGATCTTCATATGTAATTTCTAGTCTTTCATCTATATCTAGCAATATTGAATCATCAATAGATGATAAATCTAAAGTTTCGAAAAGATCCATTATATTCAGCACCATGTTTCTAATGTACCCATCTGGATGAGTTCCGCTCTCAATCTCTTGGCTCAACTTCGCCAATTCAGCTTCAAACTTTTTCACATCATCATGTATTGCGGCAGAATTTGTATCTATTCCATAATCCGAAAGCTTTTGCACGCCTCTCTTCATATATTTTTCAACCGCGAATTTCTCTTTGCCTTTTTGATTTAATCGCTGTCTTATTTGATTTGCTTTGCTTCTTTTAAATGCTCTTTGTGCCATTGTTTAAAGTTTAAAAGTATGATTGATCATTAGTTGGTTATATATCGTCCTAGTGAGAGAAACACATTATTCACTACTAAGCGAATATTCTTTAAATGCGTTGTTTGTCGTTTGGTAATTGTGTATAAATTGACACAATTCTTCTTGGGTATTGTTGGCTGAAAGATCTACCTGAATGCTGGTTAAGAATAAGTGTTTTATAATCGAAAATAGGGTAGAGATATTCAATATATTTCTATCTGTTTTGAGATTTGAGAAAGGACACACAATGAAGTCTGCCTTTCAATATTATTTTTCAATTTTGAATTTTACTCTCCATCAGTTTCTAAGTTGATCACATATAATCTTGATCGCTTAGTGTCTTTACTGATTTTTGGACTAGCTTTAAATTGCGTACTTAACATTTGATGCAATCCACCAGCACCTTGTCTTTGGCTAAATGGCCCATTGCCTTTTACATGATCTGTTCCTATAACAATAACTTTCCCTACCGAATCACTGTCAACCACTTCCTGTACTTTATCACCAATATAGTTTTGCCTATCCGGCCCACCATAAGGCCAACCTTGTGGTGTGACTTTTGTGGTTCCACTCATTGATAAAGTATCGACAGTCTTGACTTCCCAGCCCTGATTAATTGCCTCCTGAGCTGCATCAGCTTGGAAGTTATTTCCAAAAGCATCTTGATTCCATGCCCTATGATTTGTCTCAAAATCATCTGCTCCCCATGTATCCATTGCTTGAGGACCTTCAATCATGAATGTTCCGGTGACTCCTTTCCTTCTAGCAAGTTTCATTAATAAGGTTGCATAATCAAATGGTTCTGAAATTTTATGTCTGTCGGTTATGGCTATTAAATTGCCACCCGTTATTTCATCCACCATTTTATCTAGTGTCTTCTTTTTCTCGGCGTATAACTGTTGTTCTTTTGCGCTTAATCTGGTTAGTTCTTCAAGATCAACCGTACTTTCTTGAGCCTGTGTTGCATCTTCGGATTGATCTGTAACTGTTGCTGCATCACCTGCACTACTATCTAAATCTTCTTGGCTGGAAGTATCTCGGCGTTTCTTAATACCGCTACTGTCTTGAGATTCCTGCACTTCTCTGCGCACTAAGAAAGTTTCGTTGTCTCTTAGGCTTTGAAATTCTGCTCCGAGAGCATCGTCAATAGCTAGCAATGTTTGATCATCAAGAACTCCATCGTCTATACTTTCGAACAGTTCCATTAGCCCAAGCATTCCGTTTCGGTAGTAAGCAGCAAGACTTCGTCCTTCCGCATAACTAAGATCGTTGAGGTTGCCTATGCCCCTTTGCGTAAGGTCTTGTGTTCTTCTTTGGTTGTAATCTGCTACGGCGCGGACGAATCTTTGTACGCTCTCATTTGGAGAATCCGCTGATAGTCCTAATGCGTCTAGATCTGTTACGCCTTTTTTGGTGTGCTTTTTTGATGTGCGTTTCTTAGCTGCGTCACTGTTTAACCGTAGCCTTGCTTGGTTGCCTTTTTTTCTGGTTACTTTTTGTTGAGCCATTGAGGTTGCTTTTTTAGGGCAGGCGCATCAAAATGAAAACCGAAGGTTCTCCCGAAAGACGAAGCCTTTCGGCTCCCAGCCTTATTCTGGAGGGGAATTAAAAGGCTTTGCCTTTTATTAGAAAACCTTTGTTTTTCAGAAGTAAGTAAAGTGTAAAAAATAATTTCGGTTAAGGCACACAAGGCGTTCAATACCAGAGCGTACTAGAGTACGTGAGGATTTGGACGACCACAGTGCTACGAAAACCAAAGTTATTTTTTCAGTTTTACTAAATATTTTTGATGTGTCTGCCCTAGTTGTTTTTTCTGTTTACTAAACTTTTAAAACATTTAGTGTTAAAAACAATCTAATAATCAAACATATCCACCTTATTCATGATGAGGTGAAAGTTTCTAATACTTGAAACCTATTATTCATCTTTGATTTCGTCTAATACATCGATGGCATCATCAAATTGTTTTTTATCCTGCACCTTGTCCTTTTTGATTATCTGTATATTAAGATTATCATTTTTCCTCTGAAGTATCTTTTCACTTGGTTTAAGTTTCTTGTCATCCTTTCCCGTAAGTATCCACCTTAAGTGCCTGAATCCGTTTCCTGGCTTACCTTCGATATGAAGAGTTCCAATGACCAGCAATGCACCTCCTGTAGCTGTTACAAACCCTTTTCCAACATGATTACCGATCCATTCTTGCCGTAGTGCCGATCCATACTGGCTTTTATTATCATTTTGAAACTTTCTCTTCGCCTCTGTTGCTGCTTCTCTTCTCGATTTACCTACAGTTCTAAACTGACCATTGTCTGTCCACCATTGGTCAAGTGTAGCTTTAGCGGAATCTGTGAAAATATGCCTGACAATTGTATCCTTATCTCCATCTTTAGGCATTCCATCTATTGGCAGTACACTCCAGTCTTTACCATTGTCCCTAGCAATTCTTGCAAATGGGGTTATATTTGTAGCTTTCTTAAGCTTTCTCTTTTCCCATGCTTCAATATTGTCAACAACATCACCTAAGTCGTCTTCAATCTCACTAGGTGCTTCAACCATAAGTAGCCCCCCATCTACCTGTTGCATTACAGCCTCTAAAATTTCTTCGTTTCGAGCTTGAGAACTCCCATGACCATCATTCATTAAAACCAAGTGACCATCCTTTATCTCCTTTGCTATGAGAGTAGCAACTTCTTGGTTGGTCATTGAATCTTTTAAAATGGCAAAGTGTTTTGTTCTTTCTTTACTTCTCTGGCTCTTAACTGCTATTGATAAAACATAATCGTCCCAACTCAGATCTGCTTGTGTTTTATCTGCATTAGATTTTTTTCTTCGTCTTATAGTTCTTACTTCTTGGCCATCGGCAAATTGCCCATTCTCTTCAAGGCTTTCTATTTCAGCCTCAACAGATTCCAGAATCTCTCGCAAGTTTTCTTCGTTATCAGACAATTCATCCATTTCGTCTAATTGCTGAGCATATTTCTCTGCGTCCTCTTGGAAATCTTCAACTGTGCCCAATACTTCTTCAAGCACATCTTTTAACTCATTTGCCTGTTCAAGAAAATCATCGATTGTCATAGCAGGGTCATTCAGACGAGCTAAATTGAACTCCTGCATACGATTGACTATCTTTCGCAAACTTTCGTTTGTAGTATTTGCTTTAATCCCGTAGTCTGAAGGTTGTTTTAATCTTTTATCTCGTAATTGAATTTGTTGTATAGCCTCAGAAAACATCGATGTAGCACTGGGCGCCTCATTGATTCCAATTTCCAAAAACGCTTGCATCATATCTGCTCGAGCTTCTTCACCCATGCGCGGCCAATTGAGCTGTAAGTTCTGCAACCTTCTTGCTAATTGCGAATCTTCAGCATTTCCGCCACTTAATGCATTCAAAATGCCATCTAATTTTTGTTGGCTTTTGGGGAGAAGCTTTGTTTTGAGCAGATTAAACTCAATCTGAAGTGAATTTACATTCTGCTCAAAACGTTGTCTTTTTGATAGTTGTCTTGGCTGTTGTACCTGAGCGATACCATGTATACTTTCTTGTGCTGAGCTTCTTCTCCGCAATGCTTTGTTTGCCATATTGTATATTTTTCGTTTTCTAAATTTTCGTTTCGGATATTCAAATCCTTACGTACTCTAGTACACTCCGGTATTGAACACTCTCACGCGCCTTAACCGAAGATATTTTTAAAACATTACTAAGTGGTTACTCCACCCACTTTTGCTGTAAAACTTCGTTTTGTCGGGCTTGTGCATCCAACTGATGTTGCGCGCGCAATATCAGTTTAGGTTCTGCTTCAAAGGCTTTTTTGATTTCTTCCACAGAAATAGCCTCAATAGCACCACCGTCTACTTCATAGCGTTTGGCTTCCAGCTTTTCCTTTACAAACTCTGCTAGAGATTTTTCTGGAACTATACTGACGAAAATGCCTTTTGATTTTTCTAGATCTGTTGCATCTTCGGGCAATGGCAAGTAGAGTGGTTCGCCTCCTTCTGGGTTTTCGACGGGATAAACCATTCGCCCTTTACCAAGATCATATTTTGGCGTTTGCTTTTTCAGCACATCTTTCACTACTGATTGGCTAAGCTCTGGAATTGTGCTTCCGTCCCAAAGCTCGGTGCCATCTTTTGCTTGCTCGAATGGGCGTGCTTTTACATCGCGCCCTGGAGCCCGCGAATCGCTGTCAGATCCTATCGCAGCGGAGCGCTTTCTTCCTTGCGTTTGTGCGGCATCGGTGCGGCTTTGCACTTGTTTATTAAGACCTGCTTGTGAAACTCCACTGGCATCGTCTCTTGTTGAGCGGTTGGGTACTGATTTAGAACGCTTTCTTTGGCCTGCTGTGGCTGTTAAGCGCGATGAGCGACTTTCGCGACGTTCGTTTGCGTCTGACTCAGCATCGGTTTTATTTAGTTTTGATGCGCGTTTCTGTCGTAAGCTATCGGTACTATCTGCTGAAGCGCTGCGTTGTCTTTGTGAAAGTGAACTGGTATCTATATCGCTTTCGCTCTGTCTTCTTTTTCTTTTCTTTCCTAATGACATGTTATTTGTCTTTTATTGTGCTTTATACTTTGGTGAATTGGTTGTTATCCAATAAGTGAATCAATGAATAAGCGAATAAAAGAATGGCTTCGCGTTGGTTATTCTATCATTGATCCCCCTCCATATTCACATTAGATATAAATGGCTGAAAGGATTTATCAACCTAGAAAGGTACACAGGAACGGACGTGTGCCCGCTCCCATGAATTAGAATTAAGGCTTGGCTTTATAAACCGTGATCAGTTCAACGTTCTTGATACTAGCTTTGTCGCCCTTGATTGTGAACTTCCAGTCAGTACCGTCTTTTGTAACATTTAGGTTACTTGTTTCTATGTACTTGCTATCGGTAAGTTTCACTTCGTCGTTGAGTTCGAAAGTAGCTTTCTTATCGCCGTTGTATTCGTAGCGTAAGAACAGGGCCATAATCTTACCACCGCTCATTTTCGGGAACATGTCTTTTGTGAACGTTAGATTAAGATCTCTCTCATCGTTATTCATAAATGTGTTCCACTCGGTTGGGAAGTTGAATGCTATATCGAAGAAGCTAGTTGTGTTGTATGGCTTAAGTGCACCTTTTACTGCCGAAGCAAAGACGCTTCCTCCTTGATTTGCAGAATAGCGCAACTTAATTGTTACATCCAACAAGTCGTTAGGGTTGTATGAGCCACCGTTGAGTTCTAGTTTCCAAAGAGAAATAGCTCCTGTGCCTTCGAACGGAAGATAGCGGTCGTCGTAGTAGCGTAGTTCGAACAGACCGTTGTTTTCGGTGTACTGATCTACGTACGAAAGCGCTACCTGCTGCTGTGGTTTCCAGTCGCTACGGATAGTTGACGGCTCCGAACCTTTCGGGTTCAACAAGTACTTAACCGCTTTGATATCGTCCTCCACGATTACCTTGTTGTTCAACTGCGTTAGCGTAGCGTTTACGTACTGACCTTCGCCTATATCGAATGCGATAGAGATAGTTTTCACCTGACGCTTAAAGTGCCCTGGGAAGTCGTAAGCGAACATTGCTTCAGTGAAGCGGAACATACACGATCCTTTTGTCTTCAGCTCGATGAATGCAAGCGGATCTAGTTCCAGAAGCGAAATGTTCTTCGTAACCTCCATTGTGCGCTGGTCTTGCTCTATGAAAGCTTTTTCCATGCGGATGATGTCTACACTTAGGCTTTCACCCGATAGAAGACCTTTCTTCTGGCTATCCCAGTACATTCCGTTGATGTAGCTTACTTCGGCTTCTTTAGTTCCTGTTTCGAACTGGAATGCTTTTTCGGCCTGTTTTGCCATATCGTGAGCCAGCTTGTACGACTGATAGAACATGCTGGAAAGTTTACCGGACATCCACTGATAGAGGTCTTTGTTAGAGAACTTCTCTTTCATGAATGTTGCAACAGATTCGTTGTTCTCTATGGTTTTCTTGTGGATCTGAAGATCGCGCTGAGCAATGGCTTTCTGGATCTTGGCGCTTGCAATCTGATATTTAATTTGCTCAATTTCGCCTTCTGCCATTTGTTGTTGCAGTGTCCAATCTTCTACAGAACGCTTGTGCTGTGCGTAGATACCAGCAACCTCGCCACCAAGGCTTAAACCTTCGGCTATTGATTCTGTAGATTCCCCAAACTTATCGAGCATAGCACCGAACTGTTCTCCACCCATTGTAACACCAAAGCTAAATGCTCCTAATGTTGTTTGTGGAATAACATACGATAGACCACTGATAATCTTAGCTAATACTACTGCTCCGTGAACAGATGCCGCTGCAATCATCATATTAATCTGCGTTTCCTCTTCGCTGATAAGTCCGTCGCTGATTAAGTTTTTGTAATGGTCGCGTTGCTTTTCTGTTGACTTAAGGCTTTCTTCAAGACTCTTAATGTTTATCTCGGAATCTTCAATCTGCTTTTCTTTGAGCTGAGTCGTCAGGTTCAATATGCTAGTTTCCTGCTTATTGTACAAGATGTTCAACTCTTCAGCATCTTTCTTCTCGATGGCTGCCAACAGGTCGCCACCGAACTGCTCTACTTTCTGAGCGTATTCTTTGGCCTTGCCCAACATGTAATCGAAACGGTAATGCGGCACTGCAATATTCAAGTCGCCCAATGCTGCGCTTAAACTTCCACCACCAGCAATTGCATTAACAAGTGCCATTGGGTCGATCTCTGGCTGGAACAACGCAAGTGGTTGTTTCTCGCCCATGATGTTTAAGCTGTGACGAATCTTATACAAGCGGTCTTCCACGCGATCCCAATACTCGATAAACTGACTGTTTTCAGGAATGAAGAAATATGGATTAGCAATAGAATCGTGTACCGTACCTGTAAACGAAAGACTATCGTATGATGAGCTTATTACTTCAGGGTCTTCCAAGTTCTCCAACTCAAGCAACAAGAAGTCGTAGTTGAAGTCTGTTCCATCGTAATAGTGCTTCAGTTCATCGTAAGAACGCTCGTCTGTAAGTACTTTTTCTCCTAGGTTCTCTGGTTTCTTGCCAAGCAGATCATAAGCCAATACATACAACATGCGCGCTTCGTTGATGCTTTCCCTTGAGTATTGTCTGAACAACATATCGCCCCAATCCAATAGGTTGTCGATGTAGTTCATCACAATCGTCTTACGGTAAGCAATCTTACGCAATTCGGCAATTGCATGCGGATCGAACGGATCATCTAAGTACGTATCTAACTGCGACGATGTGTTAGTGATGAGCGTGTAACGATAATACAGCTTCGTACAGATTGCTAATACTTCCTCTAAGTTAGTTTTAGCATTTTCTAGCTTAGTCTGATTGTCAGAATCTTCTAAATCTGTTGTTTCAAGACCGCTGATTGTATCTGAGAAGTTCTTGTATGTTGTCCACGTTTCTATTTCAGAAAGAGTAGTTTTTTCTGCATCGGTCAAAGACTGATACCCAAGGAATGCGTCTTTATATTCTTCTAGTTCGTTAGCGAAATTGCTGTAAGTAGAAAATTCCTCGCTTACTGTTTTGCTATCGTCTGTTTTAAAATATTCCAAACTACCTTCCATAGAATTCAGCATACCTTCGATATCTACCGCTAAGAACGGCAAGAACTTCCAGTAGTTTGAAACCTGTGTTGGATCGTAAATGTATTCGTACCACTCTTTTGCATACTCGAATTTCTGATCTGCATTCAGCGACATTGCAATGT
Source organism: Bacteroidales bacterium (assembly GCA_965230435.1). Classification (GTDB taxonomy): domain Bacteria; phylum Bacteroidota; class Bacteroidia; order Bacteroidales; family JBDKHP01; genus JBDKHP01. The sequence goes on along the minus strand of CBDDLB010000003.1, from coordinate 669,103 downwards.
GGAACGGCGCATGGAAGAATACCTCCCAATAATAGATACCGTTGGCACTGTTGAAATCCAAGTGAGTATTAACTGGTGGGTTCGGTACTTTATCCGTAACCTTAATACTTGTTGCAGAAGATGTTGTTTTGCTGAACGAAGGAACTTCATCTATCTGTTGCGTTGTTGCGCTTAACAAACCATCAATTCCATTAGCAAACAGCGCTTGGTTCAACGAATCTGCTGTACTGGACGTTAGGCGGATTACCTCGTAATCTACATCTTCGATTTCGTAAGGTACCGGCTCGTCATCGTCGTTTAACGTGTAGCCAATGTATTCGCTACCTTTGATGAAATACAGTTGAGGTATCATATTTCCATTAGCATCCATAATCTCACTAACAAGAGCTGCGCTCATGTCTGTACGAAGATCGCCAGGGAAGTTACCCCAATTACCTTTAATGTATTGGCTTGTTAAGATTGCACCAGTAGTTGCATTATTACTTCCACCTAAATCATCTGGTTCGTTGTCGCTACTTAGTTTGTAATAACTATCGCCTACAATAATATAAGCATAGTCATTTAGCATGAAGGCTGCTGAAACTTCAGTTATGCCATCACCAATTGTTTTTGGATAATAAGCATTTACTGCGTATTCGCTTACTTTTTTAGTGACACCGTCTTCTTCTGTTTCAATAGTATGTTTTGTAAACTGTGTGCCACTGAATAAGAACACTTCACTACCACGAACAAAAGCGGCATGTATTGAACCATCTTCTGCGAAATTATTGGTATTCAATAATCCCCAGTAATCAACAGTATTTTTCTCACCTGTTACAACGGCATTGCTTTTTATCTTAACAAATTGTTTATTGGTATTATTGATAAGATAATGAATGGAGTTGTCCGTTGCCGGAATAACAGCGTCTATCTGATTCCATCCTTCTGGATAACTATCGATAAGATTCTTAGTTAAATCTGTAAAGTTCGTAGTTTGGTCGTAATCTGTTCCTGTATAACGAACGTAACTATCTCCTGAGATCAAGTACGAGTAGTTACCAGAAACATATGCTGCATCTATTTTACTGTTATCGAAGTTTGAAGAACCATTCCCGAAAGTATCTGCAATGTTACCTGTTGCTGACCAAAGTTGGTTATCAACAGTGTAACTCCCTGTATTCCCGTCTATGTTGAACATTCTGGATATTGGCCAAACCATGTATTCCTGTCCAGAGAACAGATAAGCATTATCTCCCCACACAAAGGCGGAATGAATCATTTTGTTATTACCATTTTCATCTTGAAAATAGAAATTATGTTCCTTATATGTATCTGCAACTTTTTCGTAATCGGTGTATACACAAACAGTTAATTTTGGGTCGTCACCATCTTTGTGTTTGAAGATTATCTTTCTAGTACCATCACCAATGTGCCAATGCCAGTCCCAATCCCACGAATAAGAATAAGTAAATGCTGAGTCTTCTGAACCTGTCGACTTTTCAATTGCTTTTGTAGTGAGATCCAATGATACTTCTGATTCATCATCGTAATTGATTTTTAGCACATTGCCATCGACATAAGCAGAATCTAAACGTTTATTTTCATAGTCTGAAAGATCTGAGGTTGCACCTAAATCACGGAATAAATCAGCAATGTAACCTGCTTTTGGATATCCATCGTCAACAGAAGTAAAATCGGTTGAAGAATAGCGGATATACTGATCGTCGTTGAAAAGATAAATCTTACCATCGTAAACAAATGATGCAACAACCTGTATGGCTTCATTAGAGTTTGTGAAGTTATTTACGGTAATACCCCATTTGTCAGCAATATTAAGTTCGTTTGAAGAATTGCCTTTAATAACGTACTTCTTGGTTGTGTTGTTGAATAAATACACATTACCATCTGCTCCTTTGAAAGCTGCATCTATTCTTTCCCAACTAGTAGGAAATTCAGAGTCATCTGTCCATTTTTGAGGATAACCGTCCTCAACTTGGAAAGCATCAAGATCGCCGTTGATCTCGTTGGTGTACAAGAAAACTTGATCTCCAGAGAAAACATACACATAATTTCCATCTGTGTAAGAGGCATCTACCTCGCCTGTCGCCTGAATGTTGTTTTCTATTAACCCCCAACGTTCTTTGTTATTGGTTTTATTGTACGTTTCGGTACCATCTTCCGAGGTTACAATGTCATTTGCTGAGAAGTATTGCTTATCTGCAAAATAATATCTAGTAGAACCGTCGTCGAAAGCAGCTGTTATGTTGCTTTCGTTCTTTGGTAATTTATCTGAGTTTGAAGACAACTGCTGCGGCCACAAATCGCTAGACAATGCCGGAACATCTGGCTTAGCTAAGAAACCACCACCTTTATGTTCGTATGTAAACCAAGGTCCATCTAAGTTGTTTTCGATGGTGTTCAGCATTACGATATCATCAGAATCTGGAGTAGTACTTTCTTCGAAAAGAAGACTGAAAATTGTTTCTCCTTTATTTTCGTAATAAGGGATGGTGCTTTCTTCAGAAGAATACAATTCTGGAGTTAAATGATAGGCAACTACATTTTTACCATCATCATTGGTATAAGTACATGTGATTACGATATTGTCATGCTCATCGTCGCCCAGTTTCTCTGAGTTTTCAGCAAAAAGGTCAACACTCGTGATCGCACTTGTACTGGCAATCGCCGTACTTAACAACTGAGGCTGCACCCACTCTTCATTCAGGTTATAGAACGAGTAGTAGACTTTTACTTTGTACTTCGTATTGCTATCTGAAGATGCTGTCTGTTTTGTTGTGTCTTTCTCATCATCAATGACTGTAACTTCCGAACTTTCTACATCTTCCTCGTCTATATAACTTTCTGTTGTTGCCCAGAATACGAACACACGGTTGAAAGCATAAACAGGATATACTTGATCTGCCTCGATAGCTACCTCAACTTTTTCCCAAGCTTCCCATGTAGCTCCACTGCTTTCACCGTTTGCAAAGTTTCCAAAGCGGTAGTAGTAGCGCATTGGGTCTGTCTTCGTACGGCCAAACAGTACTAGGTTTTTATCTGTACCGCTAGATCCTGGCTCGTCGTAAACGTAACCACCTGCAATTTTCAGACGCGAAACTTCTGTGTACTCATCTAAGTACTTCTTGTATACGCGTTCTGCTGCATCTTCTGTAATTTCACCTTGGAGAAGGTCTTGCTCCAGCGTTTCGAATGGCGGAGTTTTAGAATCGCGAAGTTCTGGACGGATGTAGTTTTCTGGATATAGGAACACCTTACGGTTTGCTTCCCATACACGGTAATTACGCATCCATTCCCACTGTGTCTTCAGCGTTTCTTTTACTTCCTCATCGTTCGATCCTCTTAAGTCTACTTCTTCTAGATTGATGAAATAGCGGTGGAAGAACAATTGAATAGCTTGAGTTGCCTCTACAATACGCGAAGTTGTAGCGCCGCTTTCCATTTTCACGTCGATGAGCAGCTTCTCGTACAGGTCGCGCGCATCGTCAACATCAGGATCAATTGAAATTAAGTATGGAACTAATGCATCGCGTTTCAAAGTATGCAATGCACCTTCGATTTCGTCGATTAGGGCTTTGTAGTTGTCGTTGTACTCAATAGTGCCCAGCATTTCGTAGATGTTCGCTGCTGCTGTAGCTAAGTTTTGAGTATCACCATAAATATGTACCCATACATCTTCGTAAAGCTTAGACACATCCACGTTCATCTCCTGTGCCTTGCGCATTACATCGTAAAGCTTCACAATCTGCTCTATGCTGAAGTCGGTTTCGAATTGGTTGATCGATTGAACGAAAGCATTGTGCTGCTTCATCCAACGGACTTCTTCTTTATCGAATTCGAACATTTCGGCAACTGCCAAATATGGTTCTTTGGTTTTTCCTGCGCCGCCGTGCAGAAGATTGGTTAGGCTATAATCTTCGGTGCTGAATGTATCCTGAAGCTTCTTGAAGCGTGAAAGGATATGGATATCGCTAATCAAGTAATCTGACCATTCGCCCCAACGATACGTGAATTTTTGTGGATAAATACTATCGTCGCAGCTATGATGATCGTCGATAGCCATTACATATTCTGTATCTTTCACAAAATATAAGCGGCCTTCGAAACGGAATGCACTTCCTAAGTCGGACTGGAAACTTGCAGGCAACATAGCAGGGTGATCTTCTATCAGCATAGGATAGTCAGCATCTACATATTTCTGCAATTCTTCTCCCGGATCTTCTTCTGTGAAAAGCTCTTTAGGATCTGTGTAACGAATAAACTGATCGCCTTTGAACACAAACAGACGCCCCTCATCGTCGATATACGCAGCATCAACAGATCTATCTTCTACGTTTTCTAGGAAACAGTTTTTCACCTTACCCCAGTTCTCTGTAATCTCCTGCTCTGTGCCAGTAGATGAAGTAAGGTAATGTTCGTCGCGGAAAAGATAAACCACACCCTCTTCGTCTGTAAAGGCAGCATCGATTCCATAATGATAGTCGGCAGGAACTGAATCAATTCCCAATTCGCCAGCTAAATCATCAACAATTGATTTAGGATAACCTTCGTCTACAAAGTCGTAGCGATCGTCTGAGTAACGGATGTACTGATCACCTGAGAATAGGTACGTTTTTCCATTATTATCAACAAAAGAAGCATCGATAACTCCTTCTTCTTGGAAGTTATTGCGGATTTTGCCAATGTTCGCCATCATTAGCGTGTCGTACTGGTTCTTAGAACCAACATACAACGTACCGTTAAGGAAAACATAGGTGTTTCTTGCATTTGAAACTACACCCGTAATGCTAGCTTCGCCCATAGATTCCTCAATCTCATCGATTGCATATTGGAATTCTTTTGGCATGAACTTAAACGGCTCTTCCGTGCGAAGATCTTTTGCGATTTCTTTCGGATAACCTTCATCTACAAAACGATAGTCCGAAGTTGAGTAACGTACATATTTATTACCTGAGAACAAATAAGTTGTTTGTCCCATATGTACGAAAGCAGCGTCTACAGAACTTTCGAAGTTATTTTGAACTAAGCCCCAGTCGTCTTTAATCTCCTTAACATCCGTAAATGTTCCATTTGAATAAGCGGTGTAACAGTCTTCGTTAAAGAAATAAACGGTATCGTCGGCTCCTACAAAAGCTGTTTTAATGTCTTGGAAAGTTGTTTTATTGAAAGGAATATCTTTATAAATAAGATCCAGTGGCTTTGGATACGACCAGTTTTCTTCCAAGGTATTGTAGCGGATGAAATCCTGATCTTTAATGAAGATCATATTGTCTCCATGCTTCAAGATAGTATCGAAGCGGTCGAAACCGTCCCGTTGCTGAGCTGAAGGAACTCCGAAGAAACCAATATCGGTACGGCGAGGATAACCTTTGTTCGAACGCTCGTATGTGTCGTTAGAATAAACCACATAGCGGAAGTATCCTTCTGCGTCCGGCTTCTCGAACAAGTACGTAAGGTCGTCTTTTACGTAAGCCAACATTACAGAATCCAAACCGAATTTCTCGCTGATGGATTGCGGAGGATCTTGTGTTGATTTTCCAACATAAGTATCTGCCTCGTAAACAAAATACTGATCGCCACTGAAAACATATGTCTTACCATCACGACCTACGAATGCTGCATCAATAGTTTCGTTTAAGTAAATATTATTACGTGCACGTCCCCATTCATCGCCCGTGTCATAAGACAGCTTCATTAGGCTGTTATAGCATTCCGTACCATTGAAAAGATAAGTGTTGCCGTCTGTGCCTCTTAAAATTGCATCTGCACTTGTTTTGAAATTATCTGGTGCATCATTCAAGAAGTTTGGAGTTTCTTCAACCTTAGAAATTTCAGTGCCTTCTAAGCTCGACATGCGCTTCCAAGTGCCACTTTCTAAAGTATATGTTGTTCCATATTCCTGAACAACTGTAGAAATTCCAGAGTAATTATCACCGTCGTATTCCCAATGTTCCTCATCGGCAATTACATGGCAATCTTGTCCTTGGAAAAGATAAACGTTACGGTTGTCGGCAATTGCTGCGTCGATGCCATCTTCCAAAGTAACTTTCAATTCCTCAAAGCGAGGTTCTTCTTTTAATTCTTCGAGTTTTCTTGGGTAACCTGCCTCTACCTCGCTGTAATCGTCGCCCACATAGCGGAAGAACTGATCACCAGCGAATAGATAAGTGTGCATGTTAATCTCTTCGATATCATCACCTTGGTCATCTTCCTCGTCTTCGCGCGATTCTACAACAAAAGCTGCATCAACACGGTGATATTTATTGATGTTGTTTTCAACTTCTCCCCAATATTTACTGATAGATCTTGGATAACCATTGTCTACCTTGCAGAATTCCGAATCAGAGATACGAACGTACTCATCGCCAGAGAATAGATATGTTTTACCATCTTTTCCTGCAAAAGCTGCCGTTACCGAAGTGAAGCCAATATTTTCCCATTTCTCTGAGATTTTCTCTGGCTCCGACCACCAACGTTTAGCCTGTTCGAATTCTACTACGTATTCATCAGCAAACAGATAAGTCTTACCATCCAAGCCGTTGAATACTGCATCTACATTAGTAAAACCTGCATCAATCAGAGAAGTAGGAAGGCTCCAGAACTCATCGTCTTGTGGACGTGGGAATGTTTCTACCTCCTCAACATCTGGTAGGTTTTCTACAGGAGTTACATATGTTGCTTCGTCTTCGTCCTCTTCGTCAACTTCTGTATAATCTGAAGTAGAATAGCGTACGTAAACTTGCTCTTCAGCATCGCTGACACCAAATAGGTAAGTTTTTCCATCAAGCACAAAGGCTGCTTCTACTTGCATCAGACCTTCGAAATCTTCTGAAACTAGACGTGGATAGCCTGAATCTACTTTCGAGTAATCGGCTGTTGAGTAACGGAAATACTGATCGCCGCTGAAGACATAAGTTTTTCCATCCAATGCATTCAGGACTGCATCTACAGTTCCGTTTTCTTGGATGTTGTTTCTTACTTTCCCCCAAACATCAGCAAGTTCTGCAATATTAATCTCCGATTCGCCTGTAGTAAAGCTTACCGAATATTCATCTTTGAACAAGTGAATCTTTCCATCTTCGCCTTTAAACGCAGCGTCAACTCCTCTTGAAAATTCGTGTGGCAACGAAGGATAAAGATCCATAATGTGCATTGGGAAGCCTTCGGCTACTTGAATACCTTCGTTTTCTATGCAATCGGTATACTTCACCACATTTTTGCCTGCAAAGAAATACGTGTCTGCGCCATCTGTAAATGCAGCATCGATCTTATCAATATCCTTGAAGCTATGCTCCAATTTACCCCAATGCTCGGCAACGCTCATTACCTCTTCTGGCTTCTCTGAGCTAACGAAGTCGTGCTTGTGGAAGAAGTAAGTATTACCATCTGTTCCTTCGAAACCAGCACCTGGAGAACAATGGAAACGTTCTGGAAGTTCTAATTTTAGATTTTCAGCTTTCCAATTTTCGTCAATCTTCTTAGGATAACCTTCGTCTATATAATCGTAATCATCAGAATAGCGAACATATTCGTGGTTAGAGAATAAAAACAAGCGTCCTTCTTCATCTTTGAATGCAGCATCAACATCGGTTAACGTTTCGAAGTTGTTGTCTACATTCCCAAATTCGTTGTCGCGCTTATCCCAAGTATCGCTGTCTTTTGGCAACAAGAAGTAATGATCTCCTGAAAGAATATATGTATTGCCTTCTTTGTCTTTAAAGGCCGCAGTAACATCAATGCCTTCTTCTTTCTCGAAAAGCAAACGGATAGAATCTTCCTCAAGAACTTCGCGCAAATCGTCATCGTCTCTTTGTAGATCTACAATATCCTGTTCCGTATCTGTCCAATCCGACTTTTCGTACAAATCCATTTTGTCGATCAACTCGTAATCCGACTGACGATAAGTCCAATATTGACCATCAGCAAAAAGGTATACAAAGTCGTTGCTTTCCAAGATAGCATCGAAACTGTCGATTCCGTCCAGCTCAAGCTTTTCTGGAAACTTCGCAACAATGTTCTGATCTCTGAATGCAAGTTCTACTTCTTCTTTGCTAAGCTGAAGTTTCGTTGCCAGTTGCGCGAATTGTCTAATGCGGTTGAAAACAGTATTAAACGCCTGATCTTTTGGCTCGCTACTTATGTTATCCAATGCATCAGCCGTTGCCATAATTGGCTGTAACCAAGCTGACTTCAGATCTTTCACTCCCAAGAACATCTCCTTAGAAATAGATCGCATTGTATCGGCATCTAAACCAAATATTGTTTGCAACTGACTGAAAAGGTAATGATCCTGCTTCTTAGCAGTTTCGGCAAACACAAGCTTAATCGCATCTTCGGCAGCTTTTACATTCTTAGCAACTGCTTGCAATAAGAAGAAGATGTCTTTATTGAAATCTTCGAAATTTTCAACACTAAAAGAAAGGGCATTGTTAGAGTCTAAGTAATAATCCAACGACTCTGTTGGTATACTATGGCTCTTTGTAAGAGCTTCCATTTCTTCCAGAACCTCAAACACCTCTTCTGTTTCAGATTCAGAGAATTTAAGCGGTTCGAATGACTGAGGAATTAAACGGAAAGATTCTGAGCTTTTAATAATCTCAGCAACACGGTTGAAAACAGCATTGCCAGGTTGATTGTCGAAATAATAGCTTAAAACGAAATTTTTTGCATTTTCTTCGTCCATGAAGAATGCCCTAGCTGTTGGCAGAAGCTTAACACCATTAATAAACTCGCCCTGCAAGTCTTGATAGGCCCAATTTGCAACTATTCTATCGGCAGACTCAGCTAGATCATCAATGTCAAAAGCCATATATTCGTACTGATGTGCCTGAACAGCACCTTTCACTAGCTCGAAGATAGAATGACGCTGAGGATAGAACTGTAGTGCTAATGCAAATGTTTCTGGATTCTCACCAAGAATTCGGTTTTTATCTTGTACTACAAAATCTTCATCTACATAGTTATTGAACTTCAAGTTCTCTAGAAGATCGCCTCTTTCGATATTGTCTAATGGTAACTCACCGAAAATATTCTTATTAAGAACCAAGCGTCCTTCGTTGAACATCTTAAGATGCTTCTGGAACATTTCGTATACTTCCTCTGCCTCCTCATTGATTTCTGTATTAATATCGAAATCTTTGCTGTTCTTTTCTTCCGAGAAGAAGTAAGGGTGCTGAACATTACCTTCGTCGTCGATGTAATTGTTGAAGATAAGGTTGTCGTAAATCTCGTTAAGTTCATTTTCCTCCAAATCCAAATCTTTCAGATCGGAAGGATATAGCATGAACTCTATCTCTTCTGTTTCTTCGCCAGCTTCTTCATCTGCATTTGTATAAAGCTCATGAATTAAGTGGAAAAGTTTATCTCTGTAATCCGAAAAATCTGTTTCTAGACGGAATTCTTCTTTTTCTGTAGGTAGATTATCTGGAAGAATTACACCTTGCTCATTGATGTAACCACGGAAAACAAGATTATCGAAGATCTTCTGACTTAGCTTCTCCTCAATACCTAAGCCCATGAAATCATGCTTTGTAATCCAGCTCAACTGATCTACGGCTTTTCTAGCAAAAGCATCAATAGCTTCTTGATCGGTTACATTCACCAAACGAATGTCCTTAGGGTTTTTGCTGTATTTGTTCATGGTCCGAAGCGAACGGTAGATCACTTCCGAATCGCGCTCAGTGAACGGATCTGTATAAAACAGCTCAGCATCCAGCATCAAAGGCCTAAAACCTTGGTAAAGTGTATTAAGAACAGCAATCTTCTGCTTCTTGACAGTCTCCTCGGCCTCTTCTGTCTTAAACTTACCTGTAGTGATGCTCCAAAGAATATCTGCTGAAAATTCGTGAGCATTCATCCATTTCACTACCCAATGCAAAGTTTGCAACAGCCATTGCATATCTTTCACATCGCTGCCCAAGAAAATATCGTAGCAATCTTGTTGACTTGGAAGATAACTCAAGAAAATGTTGCGCTGGTTGGTTCCTGCAATGGTAGGATCTTTTTCCAGTACATTGAAAAGTGTGAATAACTCTTCGTGCGAAATATCCAACGCGCTAGCAAGCTTTGTGAAGCGATATAGGAAATTCAGCAGGCTTACTTTATTCTCTTTCAACATCCATAGATCATCGCTGATTTCATGATCATCTAGACGTTGAATAATTTTTTCTAGGTCGGTTGATGAAATGCTGAAGACGTAACGGATACGCTTTCTGAAATCGTAGTTGTCGTCCGAGAACAGATCATCGAAGTATTCAAGTTCTGTATATTCCTCATCAACAAATTCTTCTGCTGGATCGCTAGAACCTAAAATGTAGCGACTATCGAATTCTACGTATCGGTTGTTGAACAGGCGGTTGAATAGATCGGCTGGTTCATTTTCTTCTGTTTGGCCTACTTCATTGATAGACGTTAATAGAGCAACTACCTCATCATATGGCAAATCGAGAAGCTCTTTTGCTTTCTTCACCGTTGCAATCATCTGGACAGCATCCTCGTCGATGTTTGTATCGCAGCAGTGACGAAGAATAAGGTCGAGATCGGTGAAGCTGATGTTTGCTTTTTTAGCAAGGCGGACAAAACGGTTTACGCGGTCGAACCAAGCATAAGGTAATGTGCCTGTTTTTGTTTCGTCGGTAACGAAGTTGTTATTGCTCCAGATGATGTTTTCCTCTGCATCGTCCAAAGTGGCATAACCGCCATCGTTATCTAATTTATAGTTGATGAAGAAGTTGGTCTGGAAACCATATTCTTCTTCGCGGAGACTTTGGAAAAGAAATTCGCGTGTTTCAACACCCGTAAGGTCTGTAGTTTCTAGAAAGGTTGTAACATTGGCCATATCGGACTGAAAGTTCGTTCCCGAATAGCCGTAATACTCTTCTATTTCATCATTGTCGTTGTCCTGCTTTATCACCAAATCGTATTCTTGCTCAACAAGATTCAGATACTCTCTCGAAATCAAAGTATCGTTCTGGTCTACAACAAAGATTTTGTGCAGTTCTTCCTGAGTAATACCAAGGTATTTCAAGTAAAGCTTAACCTCTTCTTGGCTTAGATTGAACGGCGCATTGAACGGATATTTGGCTTCCTTTAAAACTTCATCGTATACCTCGCCATCTACCTTACTTTCCAGTACTTCATTTACTATCTCTAAGTAAGGTATTTCTTCGTAAGTGTTTTCGGAATCCAAAAGGATTTGGCGGATGTCGGAACGGCGGCTTTTTACATCGTCGGTAGATGTAAATTCGTCGTCCATCATTTGTAGTAGATCCGCAAGGTATGCCGCTGGTGAATATACCGAGCGGGCTTCGTCACCTTCTTTGAAGTCCAATGCTCCAAAGAGGGTTTCATAGTCCGGTAAATTGTTGTATGTGCTCATTATGGTATGTTGTCTCGGTTATTTAAGATTGTTTGCTTGTGCTACTTTGGCGTGTGGCTGTGCATTCTGGATTATTTCCATATGCTTCAGAAGCAGACGGCTGCGGATAGCAACAGCTTTTTGGTGAGCTTTCGTCATTAATTCTTTATCCTTTCCAAAAGCCTTTTCATATTTCTGCATGAACTCTTGTTTTTGCATAGCTGCAATTTGGATAGCAGAATGGATATTCTCTTTAAGCAAAGCTTTTATCACTTTTGAGTTGTTTTCCCCAAGGACACGTGCAAGGCGCTGATATGCTTTTACTTGCCTCAGAACATCGTCCTGTTTATCTACCAGCCCTTTCCAATTGAGATTTTCTAAATTCTTCGGATTAAGAAAGTTGGTGCTTTTAAAGTCAACTTTCTGATTTTGTCTGAGAAACTTATTCAGCCCCTCGAAACGGTCATCTTTCACTGTTTTTTTTGTATTCATGATTTCAGTTATGATTCTAGAAATGATGGTTGATCCATTTCTTGTAGTTATGTGTTTGAGATTTAATGCAAAGCAGAACTTTAATACCTAAAAAACATTAAGGTAATATTCTGATATAAGACACTCTATAGCTCTCTCTTTATTGATATTCAGCAGAAAATGAACTCTAACAAATAGTTCTATGAACTTATACTAAAGTGATTTTGGTTTTCGGTTTTTCTGCACATCTGAAATAACCGCATAGCGGTGAAAGGGTTGTAGTCCATGGTGTAAACCATGGGAAAATATTTCGGAAAATAAACCGAAGTGCATAGCGATGGCATTTATAATCAGTATCATCGCTACGCGATTCAGGACAGGTAAGGCTTTTTCTTTACAAAGATTCACATCCTTGTCTACAAACCTGTCACTGCTATGCAGTTTGCGCAAGATTCTGAAAAACCGAAAACCACTTTCACAATAGTATATTTAAGTTAAGCGACTGTTCTTTACGTATCTATCACACAGATAAGTCTTTATTGCTTGTTTGTTAGTTCTAAGACAAATAAAAGGTCGTATTTAGTCTTTCACATTACGAAATTGAAGAAACATCCTTTTAAAATCAATTAGAATCAACAAGCTAGGTCATTTAATCAGTGAATAGGAACTTTTACTGCATGAACGAGGCATATGACAAACTCAAGAAAACACTTACACCATTGCCTACCGATTCCGAATCGCAGCTTTAGTATTTAGAATACCAATCGAATATATAAAGTTGATATTCAAGCATATTGCGTCAATCAAATAAGTGAAGGTGTAAATAATAACTTCAGTCTCTTAGCGTGGACTCAAGGCTCTAAGCAACAGCATAAGGCAACATCCTTTTAGAAATAGTTGTAAAAAATCACCCAGAAAGGGTATTGTTTATTACTGACAATTACACAGAAGCATTCTTCTGTGTAATTGCGGCAGTCCCTTTCACTTCAAGTATAATGCATGTATTCGAAAAATATAGACGTTGCCTTTTTAACTTCACCAAGTATTTTACTTTTTAGAAACACGTGAATCTAGTTCCACAGAAGCTACGTCAAAAATGGCGAGGATACTTTGCTCAATAAATTTTAGCTAATAGTAACCGTAGTTAGGTACAGTATCACAACAAAATAATGAATAATGTTATTTATCGACAGATTGCAAATGTATGTAAATAATAATCGGATCAGCAAATCATTTCGTATATGAATTTTTAATTTTTTGATAATCAAAGAAATACATGTAAATGTAATACTCTGATTATAAATCAATTAAACAAATAGCCAAAAGAACTAAATCGACATTGAAAAATATAAAAAAAGTTCAGATATCATCATAAGAAACAACAAAAGACGTACTCAATCATTGTAATTATTACAATAACTATGCATTTTATCAATCAAAAAATAAAATTACATTATAAAAATACCATTAACCGAAAACGTTTTCTGAAAATTTCACAATTAAAAACAAAAAATAAAATTGAGCATGAAAATATCCCATATAAATAAAATAATTATCATCTTAAAGATATCAAAATATCATCCTTGCCGAGTTGAATTCTATAAATCATATTCTCATTTCCCTCAACAAACTATTTTTCTTATAACTCGATGATCAAGTTTTTTATTTTAGACTGAAATACAGTCAGTTACAAAATTACTACTATTCTTTTAACTAATTGATTTTCAAAGCTCAAGCTAATGTGATGCTTAGTAAATCACCTTTGATCGCTAGATATTTACAAAAAACTTGATCATCGAGTATAAGCCATGAAGTATAATATGTTCGAGATTCAGCCAATACCTCCTAATTTCTCTTTGGGACGATCAATCTCTTTGCTAATAACCCACACTATCATTTTACTTTCTGCTCTTAAATAATTGAGGAAACCTTAAAATAAACGTCTTATTCATTTCTACTAAACTACAACATCCTCATGAACAAACAGGAACACAGCAAAAGTGTAACAAACAATTCTAATTAATGAAGAAATACAGTGTGTATAGAGTTCCTCAAAGACATCATTAATTCACTGATTATTAAAACATAAATGCACGATATTAAACCTTATAAATATTTGGTTTTAATTGATAAAAAAAGCAAATTAACGTACATTCAGAATAGCTTAAAGATTTAATCGAGCATTGTTTTTAATTTAGTTATAACAGTGCAGCGAGATATATCGCTAAGAAAAGGAAGGCTCAACAGCTCTATACGGTTTAGGAGAGGCTGTATCAGCATTAATGCAAGAGAAGGTCGCAACGAAAAGAAAAGCTTTTGGGCTACCCTCTGAGGAGGGTGATACCTTCCAAAGCCGTATTAAGTTGAAATGAGGTGAACAATCTAAATAAAACATTTAGAAAGGAACATGTATCTTTTACACACTCCGGTTCACATGTGAGATACCCGGTATCTTAATTTTTCAAACAGTTTTTAAACATATTTAAGGAAGCACACAATGAAACCACTAAGCATTACATCCATTATCTTATTATTATCTCAGGTAATATGGGCACAGCAGGATGGTGTCAACAAAATAAAATACACTCCTCAGTATAAGTTTAAGGATGGTATTTATTTAAACTTCAAGGCTGTAAAAAACAATAATCCGACACCCAAAGAACGCATCGTTACCAGTATAGACCCAAAGGACTTTGAGTTCTTTGAAAAAGTACTTGAAAATAAAACCATCAGTACATACGATGCCCTGGGAGAACTGATTGAGGTTAAAGTGAAAAATATCTGGGGATTTTCGCACAACGGTGTCCTATACATTAATGCGAACAATGAGTTTAACCGAATTCCCATTCTGGGATCGATATGTCATTTTGTGGCTAATAAAACCACCATACACGAAACTTCGGTAAGTCCAAGTGGTGCATATAATAACTATTCGTACTACAACAATAGTTACAACAGCCCTACAACGCGATATGCTACAAAAGAAATGACCCAGTACATTCTTGACTTTGAAACAGGAAAAATAATGGAGTACAACGCCAAAAGTGTTTCTGTAGCACTGATGAAAGATCCGGAACTGCACGATGAGTTCGAAGAGCTAAGCTCCCGAAAACAAGAAAAGAAAAAGTTCTACTATATCAGGCAGTTCAACAAGCGAAACCCATTATATTTGCCGCTCAACTAGCATTGGAGCAATATAGTATTGGCTGTTGGTACTAGTTGGAGAACCACTTTTAAATTCAAATATGTGAAATCACTAAGCATTACATTTATTACTCTGCTTTTGTTCCAAACAGTTTGGGCACAAAAAGATAGTGCCAACCTAATAAAATATACTCCTGATTTTAAGTTTAAAGACGGTATATTTCTGACTTTTGAGGCAGTAAAACGAAACGAACCAATACCTAAAGAGCGAATTGTAACAAACGTAGATCCTAAAGATTTTGATTTCTTTCTGAAAATACTCAAACATGAAACTTTCAGAAAGTATGGCAATTTGGGAGAGGTAGTTGAGGTTGATGTCAAAGGTATCTGGGGGTTTGCAGATAAGGGAGTTTTATACATTAACAAAGATAACGAATTTAATAGAATACCTATCGTGGGAACTATTTGTCAGTTTGTTGTATGTAAGGTAAAAGGGCAAGAAGTGATGATGAACCCAACTATGCATAATGGTTATTATCATAGCAATGGCTATGATAATGCAAGCAGACAGCCTACGCAAGAAGTTGTTCAGTATATCTTCGACTTTGAAACCGGTAAAATAATGCATTACAACAGGCAAAATGTGTCCATAGCACTGATGACAGACACCGAATTGTATGATGAATATAAAGACCTGAGCCGCCGCAAACGGGAAAAGAAAAAGTTCTACTACATTAGGCAATTCAACAAACGAAACCCATTATATTTGCCGCTCAATTAGTGAGTGCCGGAAGATGGGATAGTGCTTTGGCCTAGCCCCGGTGGAACGGAAAGCCCACAGCAACGGGCACGTGTGAAGCACTGCATGGCGGGGCTGACGAAGGAAGACACCGCGATGCAGATGCTGAACCGGGCACGGGGCGAGGACTTGCAGTGGAGACGGGAGGACAGATAGAGCTTGCAACTGCGCTTTGCTCCTAAAAAAAAATTGCTTCGAAAAAACAACAATAACAAGATATATAACTATGAGTGAAGATAAACAGATTATCTTTTCGATGTCGCGGGTGAACAAAACGTTCCCTCCGCAAAAACAGGTGTTGAAAGATATTTCGCTTTCGTTTTTTTATGGTGCAAAGATCGGTATTATCGGTCTGAACGGATCAGGTAAATCGACTTTGCTGAAAATTATTGCTGGTGTTGAGAAATCGTACCAAGGCGAGGTGGTTTTCTCTCCGGGCTACACTGTTGGATACCTTGAACAGGAACCTGAGCTGGATGAGAGCAAAACGGTGAAGGAAATTGTGGAAGAGGGCGTTCAGGAAACTGTTGATGTACTGAAGGCTTACGAGGAAGTGAACCTAAAGTTCAGCGATCCTGATGTGCTTGAAAATCCAGACAAAATGGAGGCTGTGATGAACGAGCAGGCCAAACTTCAGGAAAAAATCGACGCTCTTGATGCTTGGAACCTCGACACGAAGCTAAACATTGCGATGGATGCGCTACGTACTCCTGATGGTGATGCTCAGATAAAGCACCTTTCGGGTGGTGAGCGCCGCCGTGTGGCATTGTGCCGTCTGCTTTTGAAGCAACCAGATGTTCTTCTGCTGGATGAGCCTACTAACCACTTGGATGCAGAATCGGTTCAGTGGTTAGAGCAGCACTTGCAGCAGTATTCTGGTACTGTGATTGCAATTACGCACGACCGCTATTTCTTGGATAATGTAGCTGGCTGGATCTTAGAACTTGACCGTGGCGAGGGAATTCCATGGAAAGGCAACTACTCGTCGTGGTTGGAGCAGAAGTCTAAACGTCTTGCTCAGGAAGAGAAGCAGGAAAGCAAGCGCCGCAAAACTCTTGAGCGCGAGCTGGAATGGGTGCGCATGGCTCCTAAAGCGCGTCAGTCGAAATCGAAAGCCCGTCTATCAGCCTACGATAAGCTGATGAACCAGGATATGAAGGAGAAAGAGCAGAAGCTTGAGATTTTCATTCCGAATGGCCCCCGCTTGGGAGCGAAAGTGATTCAGGTGAAGGATGTTGCCAAGGGATATGGCGACCGTCTGTTGTACGAGAACCTGAACTTCGAGCTTCCACCGAACGGTATCGTGGGTGTTATTGGCCCTAACGGCGCTGGTAAAACGACACTTTTTCGCATGATCATGGGACTTGAAGAGCCTAATGCGGGTGAATTCGAAGTGGGTGAAACTGTGAAGGTGTCTTATGTGGATCAGCAGCATAAAGATATCGATCCTGAGAAAACGGTTTATGAAGTAATCTCAGGTGGTCAGGAAGAAATTATGCTTGGCAACCGTGCGATGAATGCACGTGCTTACATCAGCCGCTTTAACTTTGGTGGTGGTGATCAGCAGAAAAAATGTGATGTGCTTTCTGGTGGTGAGCGCAACCGCTTGCACTTAGCTATGGCACTTAAGAACGAGGGTAACGTTCTACTTCTGGATGAGCCTACGAACGACATCGATGTAAACACTCTACGTGCGCTGGAAGAAGGTCTTGAGAATTTTGCTGGCTGTGCTGTGGTTATCTCGCACGACCGTTGGTTCTTGGACAGAATTGCAACTCACATTCTTGCTTTCGAAGGTGACTCACAGGTAGTTTATTTCGAAGGATCGTACAGCGATTATGAAGCGAACCGCAAGAAGCGCCTTGGTGACGAAGGCCCTAAGCGAATCAAGTATAAGAAACTTGTACGTAACTAATTTTCAAGCAGCCAAATAAGGCTGCTTTTTTTTCTCCTCCCCCTTTCTTTCTATCCCAAAATGTCGTAACATTGTAGACCTGAGGCTCTTTATTTCCAGTTCTTAAGAACTG
Source organism: Bacteroidales bacterium (assembly GCA_965230435.1). Classification (GTDB taxonomy): domain Bacteria; phylum Bacteroidota; class Bacteroidia; order Bacteroidales; family JBDKHP01; genus JBDKHP01. Next base: position 651,309 of record CBDDLB010000003.1, on the reverse strand, counting down.
GAAATCTGTTCTTAATCTAAGATGCCTCAGACCTTTTGTCGTAGAAATATTCTACAAACTTCTATTTCGGCTACTTACTTTTCTTATTCTTTAAATTGAACAATTCCTTGATCAGAGTGCTGATTTAACGAAATCGATGTACTACACTTATCAAAATGAAGAACACAATCGAAGCATAAAAACGAACCAACAAATCAATCTTCCCTTTTTTTAGTAAACTCTAAAACTAAACATTATGAATTGGTACTTACATGTAATCAAGAACAATTATGTAAACTTTTCGGGCCGTGCGAGCAGACCTGAATTCTGGTTTTTTATACTGTTCAACCTCATTGCAACCGTAGTAATTGGAGCTGTTTCTGGTATAATACGTATGCCGTTTCTTGGAGGGCTCTACTCGTTGGCAGTTCTTCTCCCTTCGTTAGGAGTAACAGTACGTCGTCTGCAAGACACAGACCGTCCTTGGCCTTGGATATTCATTTCTCTCATTCCAATTGCAGGTCCAATTATTCTTATTGTTCTTTTAGCTCAGGAAGGAACTGATGGCGAAAATCAATTTGGAGAAGATCCAAAATTGTTTGGCCCTGTAACTCAATACTAGAACTTAAAAGTAGATGTGGAATTACAACCTACTTTGCATTTAACATAGTACTTCTTTAGCAAATAAAATTATGTGCATAAAAAAGCCTGAGCCATTTGTAGCTCAGGCTCTTTTTCGGATGTTATCTACGTGGGATCTTCTGGAGTGTCGTTTTCGCCAAGTTGCTCTCCGTATTTCTCGTATCTCTCATTCAGCTCCTCAATCCGCTTTACAAACGAATGCAAAACAACCTCAAAAGCCTTCTCTTCTTCTTTCGTGAAATTGTTTTCCAACCTCTGGGCTTCTGATTCAAATTCAGCTACATCGGCCAATAGTTTAAAAGAATTCGCAACAAAGCGACCTGCAATACTTGCTACCTTTATTTTTTCTCGCATCGTTAGTTCTTCATCACTTTTGCCAGCATACGGCTGATAATCAGCGATCAAATCTTCAATTTTACGAGTCCAATCGTTGATCGACTTTTCTGAACGTTTAATAAAGTCAACAACTTCAGTCTTACTTTCCAGCTCTGCCGGAATCTGAATCTCTAGCGGTGGCAAACGGTCGATCGCAACCTCACTACTCTCATCGCTCCAACATGCAGTTAGTGTAACTGTCAAGCAAAGCAAAATGATCATTACATTTTTCATGTTCTTGTGTCTTTTTGTGTGTGATAAGCGTATCAAAAAAATATTGGGTGTTTCTTTTTTCGACAACAACTACAGTACCATTGTCATACTTACTTTCAAATTCAGCACTAGGATACTATTCGATTAAAAGAATTGCAATGCGGTTCATAACACCGGAAGGCTCTTTTACTACATTGATCTCTAATCCAACGTTACGAACTGTCTTATAAACATCCACAGCAAAAGCTTCCGGACTTGGCCTTGCATTCTTTTTGTCGATACAGTCGTGCCTGTTTCCAACACATTCGTTGCATACGCCACAGCAGGTCTGGTTTAGAAGAAATGTTTTAGGAAAACCAAGCAAAAACACCTGCCTCTCTAAGTTCAAAAGCCGATTTGTCATCCTCCGTGACCAACTTGACGGATAGTTTTCTTTGTCTGCCGTTTTTGTCAAGCGGATAACGACAGCCGTGCTGTATTCTTCGAAAAAATTCCTGCACTCTTCTACAGAAGGTGTATTGGGCGGACAAGTTCCCGAACCATAGCTGCTGCACCCGAATTCACATTTCACCCGTACCCACTGAGCTACAGATATATCTTTAGCACTTACCCAGCGAAAATCCAGAAATTCGCTTGCCTTTAGCCTCTTCTCTACTTCGAGTTTTGTCTCCATATGGGTTAATTTTCAAAGTCTGTTGGTCATTGGTTAATGGTTTTCCGTATTCAGACACACTAGTGACTAATTAACTAATGACAAAGTAAAAGCCAATGAAATTGAAACAATTATAAGTTAAACTTCAACTTCGTAAAGTACGAACTAGGTAAGATTTAGAAAGTGTGTTTCTTCTTATGTTTGATAATTTATTGATTTTCTGACAAATGAACATGATTATCTTGACATAGTGTATACCATTACAAATTTGATTTGTCACAATATTGAAAATTAGCACAACGCTTTTCCTGAAAATTGCACTACTCACTTATCCAAGAAACAGTATTAATACATCTTCTCAAATGTAACAGATTCACACTTAATTACCAATTTCCACGTTTTCCTTTCTAGTAATGTTCTGTAAAACATTCTTGAGGGCATCATATTTTATTTAAAAATACCTGAAATTACTTTATTTTTGCCCCCTGCAACCCTTTTAATCAATCAACAGCTACAATCTACTGGTATGCACGGCCGTACAGAGCTCTGTAAATAGGCCGCATGGTGCTTATTGTGCTTTTGAATCTGGTAGAGAAGAACAAAGGGTTTTGTTCGAAGACATTTAGTAAAGTTAATGCATATGGAAGCAGTAAAAGTAAAAGAGAATATCTACTGGGTAGGAGCAATTGATTGGGATATCCGTAATTTTCATGGTTACCTGACACAAAGAGGTGCAACCTACAACGCCTACCTAATTCTTGACGAAAAGGTAACACTTGTAGATACTGTAAAGGCTACACACACAGAGGAAATGTTCGAGCGTATCGCTTCGATTATCGATCCTGCCGAAATCGATATTGTTATTTCTAACCACGTAGAGCCAGACCACTCGGGCGCTCTTCCTGAAGTAAAAAAACGTTGCCCAAAGGCCGAAATTTACACTAGCCCAAGCGGTGTAAAAGGTCTTGCGAACTACTACGGCGACCTAGGCTGCAAAGCTCTTAAAGGTGGCGATACTCTTTCTATCGGCAAGCGCAGCTTCCAGTTTGTATTAACTCCAATGGTACACTGGCCAGACAACATGATCTGCTACATGCCAGAGGAAAAAATCTTATTCTCGAACGACTCTTTTGGTCAGCACTATGCATCTAGCGCACGTTTCGACGACGAATCGCCTCTAGATATCGTAATGTCGGAAGCTCAGAAATACTTCGCCAACATCGTACTTCCTTTTTCGAAGCAAGTTCAGAAGGAGCTTGAGGCAGCATCTGCTCTGGATATTCAGATGATCTGTAGCAGCCACGGTGTTATCTGGCGCAAGCACGTTAAAGACATCATAGAGGCTTACACAAAGTGGGCAACCAATTACCAGCGCAAAAAAGCTGTTGTTGTTTATGATACCATGTGGAAGTCTACAGAGGTAATGGCACGTACGCTTTGCAACACATTCTCTCAGGCTGGTTACGAAACTGTTCTACGTCCTCTACAGTCGAACCATGAGTCTGACGTTATGACAGACGTAATCGACGCTGAATACATCTGTGTTGGTTCGCCAACATTGAACAACGGCATTATGCCTAGCGTTGGGGCTTTCCTTACTTACCTGAAAGGTCTTGCTCCTGTTGGTGGCCGCAAAGCGATTGTATTCGGTTCGCATGGTTGGAACGGTAAAAGCCTTAAAGAGATCCAGACTTATATGGATACTTGCAAATTCGATACTCGTGCGGTATTTAAAATTCAGTATAAGCCTACAGAGCAAGATTTGCTGAATATGAAAAAAGAACTTTTGGAAGAGCTTGGTACTCCTATTGAAGATCCTGTTCTGAATTAAGATATTGTTTGAACTTTTTGAAAGGCCTCTTTGCTTTGCTTAGGGGCTTTTTTTGATTATTGTTTAGGGGAGCTGGAGAGTGAAACGGAGATCTTGGAAGGTAATACGAGCTTTTATAAATTAAAAGAAATGATAACCAATTGACCCATTGAGTAGAAAATCCCCTCGGGATAACACTTATATTTTTAGTCTGAATAGAGTTATTAGATGCAATTGATAATCCTAAATTCTGATGAAACATGGAGGGTATGAAAGGGCAATCAACGTTTTACAATAAAGTGAAATATCTGTCCAATAGATATGATAGACTTATTTCGTATTTCATTCTGTTCGGTTTTACTTTTTTTTCGTACCTCTACCTTGAAATGGAGACGAATGAATATGTAAAAAATGGGAAATATACTTTTGGTAGAACAACCGGAAGAAGTGGTTCCTATATTGAATATGAATATACAGTTAATGAAATAAGGTACACAGGACGAGGTAAGCCATATTTTAATCCAATCTATAGAGAAGTAGGTGGACATTTTTATGTTGCATATTTGAAGAATAATCCGAACGAGCATAGGATACTATTTGATAAGCACGTTGAGAATATATATAAAACAGAAAGTGATTCAATTGTAGCTGAAGATTTAAGTCTATGGAGAGTCCTTGGTTTTAGGAGAATTTATGATGAGTTTAGGTAAACAATTATTATCACTTCAACCAGAGTATTATAGAATACCACTTTTTTAGGGAGAGGATAATTCATCTTATAATTTAATCTTGCTTATAAAAAGTTATCACCTAGTAAACAATAGGAAGCTTCACTGGTATCCAGAAGAAAAAAACTTATGATTTAAATTTTAAATATAATATGGCTGTAACTTGTCTCACTTGCAAAAAGCAATTCAATTTGGATCAAACGCAAATTGAATTGGTTCAAAACCTAAAGTCTAAAAAAGCTGAGCTTGCAATGCTAAAGTGTAGTATTTGCGGGCATAGTTTCCCTATTAATACTCAGGATATTACAGATAAAAACAGAGGCAATGAATATGTATGGCGGTCACCAATAGCAGGATGTACAGGATTTGTTACTTATATTGATAATTCTGATGAAAAACCATTTTGGGGATGTGATGAAACTGGAGTTGTTTGGTTAAATAGGGATAGGTTTAATAAAGATATTGAACTAATAATTAGTAGGTTTCCACACAGATCTGATTGCTACAAGAAAATAAATGGTGATTGGTATCCAAATGAGGAGGAACCTGAAGATATAGATGAAATAATTGAAAATAAAGAAGAAGAGGAAGTGATTACTTCTTTTGCTCGGAATTAATCAAATTTCATTCGTAACACCCCGCTCAGCAAGTATGTGAGATGTACGGATAAGTTTTGGAAGAGTTTATACTACGAGGTGCGGGAGAAACATAGAGGAGATGTACCGCAGGATGTGAAAAACGAAGGAACAGCAGCACCAACTTTTTAATTACACAGTTATGTATTGGAATTTTTTTTTATTCTTTTTCCTTATCAGTTTTTATAGTTGTCGAAATTATGAATACGAATATTATCCAAATGGGAGTGTTTTATCTAAGATAGAATACAAAGATTCTTTGCCCCATGGGAAGGCTATGTTTTTTTACCCTTCAGGACAATTAGAAGCAGAATATATTATGAATATGGGGAAAAAAAACGGAATAGTTAGGGACTATTATGACACCGGAGAATTAAAGGAATTAAAAAATTTTAAGAATGATCAACCGTCAGGTCTAGCTTTTTGGTATCGTAAAAACGGAAAATTAAGAGTAAAACGAGAATATTTGCGGGTGAGAGGAGCATCTCATTTGAATCGAGTATGGGTATATAAAGGTAACGGTGAATTAGACTTGGAGCGAAGTAACACTTTTGAATTTATGCCAAGTAGGGATACGATTTTGTCAACAGAAACTTACCGAATATCGGGAAAAGTATTTGGATCGGCTTGGAATGGGGAAATGGATGTTGTAATAACAGAGATGGATGAAGAGTTTCACTTATTAGATAGAACTAAAGGAACCGTTTTGCCTATAAAAGACTTTGTTTTTTTACATGAAATCAAATCATTAAGTGAAGGGCGGAATTTTATTAGAGGTGTTATTCGCGAACAGAAGGAGGTAATTGAGAAGGTAGATGGTCAAGATGAAGTATTCATAAAAGAGAGAATTCTATATTTTTCAAAAGAAATATTTGTTCTTGATTTACCATTTGATCCGAAGGATTATTTAAGTACCCCCGCTCGCAGTAGCGAAAACTAGACTATAGCATAGCTGCTAAGCCCCCCGCTCGGCGAAGCAATAAATAGCACCGTCTCGCTGAGCGTTAGCCTGTGACTACGCTCGATACCTTACAATTCGACAACTATGATATTGAGCGTAGCCACAGGCTGAAGCTCGACAAGTATGTAAGGTGTATGGATATAAGTGTCGGTAGAGCTTGCGCTACGAGCAGGAAGGAGTACTATTTAAATAGGCTTCTATAAAATCTAAAGCTTCCTCCAGTGTCATTTCGAAGCTTTCTTCAACACTATCTGGGAAATGTTTATGATGGGGAAATGTTTTTACTCTACCCGACTGTTTATGAATTCTGATTTCGAGAGGTAAAAAGAAAAGTTGAATTTTGTGGTTCCTACACCAAAAAAACAACTTTTCAGCATGGAGCAATGTCCACAAACAAATATATATGAATTAATTCGTAACCTAGGGATAGTAAAGCACAAAAAGAGGCAGGAGTTTATATGTGAACTGACAGCAGGGATTATCAAGAGCCGCTCTGTAGTTTTTTCACAGATAGCGGACAAAATAGAAAGCGGTGCCAAGGTAGAATCGATAGAAAGGCGGATACAGGATTTTTTCGAGAAGGTCAATTTTGATTATCTAATGTTAGGTGTCTTTCTGATGGGCTTTGTGCACCATGACCGCCTACTGATCAGTATAGACAGGACGGAATGGGACTTCGGCAGGACACGGGTAAATATCCTGTGCGCGGTTGTGAGTATCGGAAAAATGGCAGTGCCCATTTATTTTGAAATGCTTGACAATAATAGCGGGAACAGTAATGCTGACGACCGAATAGGGCTGTTGAAATCCATCATTGGGATTGTCGGGCCCGATAGGATCAGCATGCTGGTGATGGACCGTGAATTCGTTGGCAACAAATGGCTTTCATGGTTAAGAAAGAAAGGGATAAACTTCTGTGTAAGAGTGCCGAAAAACCATAAGATAACACTGGCAGAGGGAACGGTTGCCAGTGCAGAGGAACTACTGGGGGACAGGAAAACTTTTTATGCCGAAAATGTGATTGTTGATAACGTAATTGTTAACCTGTCCCTGACTTATGGTAAGGACGGCGAACTGTTGTTTTTGATCGGGACAGTACCTTGCGGTGAACTGACGGGGTCCTATAAACGCCGATGGCCGATAGAAGTATTCTTTCAGGCCTTGAAGGCAAGAGGTTTTAATATGGAAGACTCCTGCCTGCAGGACCTGAAAAAATACCGAAAGCTTTTTGCCGTAGTGTCGATAGCCTATACTTTGTGCTGGGCAACAGGTATTCAGGACGGGAAAAAGAACCCTGTCAAAAGAAAAAAGCACGGTTATCCTCAGTATAGCGTGTTCAGAAGAGGGTTGAACTTAATGAGGGAGTTCTTCAAACGTAAAATAACTGAACCTGTTAAAATGGCTATTGAACTAGCCGTCACGAGAATATGCAATAATTTAAAAACAGTCGGGTAGAGTAAAATGTTTTAAGGTGCTTATGATGTTCAACATTATCCCAGCGAATTATCAAGCGATTATTCTGGTCTTGCCAATGAAAAGAGTAATCACGCGTCTGTTTGGTTACATATTCACGTGCGAAAAAACGGCTTTTATCTTCGATTTCAACAGCTACTTTGTAGTATAATTCGTGCATTGTCGCCCTATGCTTTAAGATCGTAACATTTACAACAAAGTCACTACTATTCAACAATTTCAAAAAATCCATCTCCGATTTGTTTTAGATAGTCATTATAGGTTTGGGCAAAACCTCTTGCTGCTTTCCATTCAATAAGATCATCTTCCTTTTCAAATTCGTTGTTTTCAATCTGTTCGAATTCGCTAGAAAAATTCTCAAACGTCATTTGGTACTTTTGCTCAAAATGAAACATCTCTTCCAAGGTTTCTTGTAATTGTTGCCTATAATACAGAAGCAATACCTTCTTTACTTCGTCTTGTTTTATTTGAACCATAGCAAAAATTTTTCTCAAATTTAGTAAAACCATTGGCTGTTGGGTTAGTGGAAGAATCATTTTTCTATCCAGTCGCACTATAACGAATCTCCAAACAAACAGAACATCAAACACATGTCAAGCACTAGACTTTAGCTTCACTCAATACCATAGTTGTTGAATTCTTGCTTAGCCACAGTCTAACGGCCAGCAAGACAGTGCTGTTTTTTACTTCCCACACGCTTCTCCGAAACTCTGGTTACGCAACAAAACAAAAAAGACAGAACACCGTTTCTTAGCGTTCTGCCTTTTTCGTTTAAACACTGATAGTGAAAACGTAGTCACAATCTATATACTTAGCAACTATGAACTATTTCTCACTACTACAAGTGGGGGAGCCAAAGGTCAAGTATCTTACTTAAAAAGGTAAACAGTCCTCGTCTGTGAATCAGGACGTCCCATAATCATATTCACATAATCTTGCATAAATGTCATTGAACCTTTTTTCACGTAGCCTTCGCCTTTCGGCATGCAAGTGCCCCAAGATCCAGACGCCCTGCAATCTTCTAGGTCGGTAACTTTTACGATAGTATGGTTGCCAGTTACAATCACGCAATGTTTGTAGTTTTTGGCTTCCGCCCAAACACTTTCTGCGTTGTCTTTTGTAAGCGCAATTTTCTTTGCGGCCTTTGTCTCGGCCTCTTTTGTGAAAGCTACAATAGGTTGACCAACAGAAGCCTCTTCAATGCTTGAAGTTTTTTGAAGGAAATCAGTAACTATACCATCAAGAGGTGCTGCTGTAGAGGTAAGAAAGAAGCAGCTAAAAAGAATAACTGAAGTCAAGATAAACAATTGTTTTTTCATGGTTGATAGTTTAAATTAAAAAAATGATTAAGTTTTTTAAGCATGCAATATTTATCATCATAACAATACAATTACTCTGATTTTTAACATTATAAAAAAACACAAACAGTTTAATATTTTCACTTAAAAACAATATAACGAAAAACAAACTGACTTATTTCAAAATCTGAAATAAGTCAAACCTGCTTCTGTAACGATTAACAAGGAAAACACGCTACACCAAAACAACATATACTTCTCATTATCAAAACATATAATAAACAACATACTTAATACAGTTACTACACAAGCAAAGCTTACAAAAACCATATTAATACTCTACAGAGATAATATTCACCTAAATAATTTTAAAAACTATCCATTGATAACCTATTTAAAGACCAAAAACTCTCAAAAACAACATTCTTTCACCAACATACTACTAAACCTGCACAAGGTAAAAATATTCATTCACAAACAACATTAAGTGTTTTATTCCCTTATTCAATTAGCAATCAAAGTAATAATACAATATATTTAACAATAACAACACAACTTATACAACATAACAGGAATACCTCATCTTCCATTCCTCTTAATAAGAAAATAGTATTTAACGTTAAGGATTAAACTATTAACCAAATATTATATACCAATTAGATGAAAAAACTATCAATTCTTTTCACACTCATGTTAGTCCTGTCGAAAATCTACGGAACTAATTATTATGTATCATCTTCCGAAGGAGATAATTCAAACGATGGGTTAAGTCCTGAAACTGCTCTGAAAACAGTACATCACGTAAATTACCTCTTGGATAAAGTTGTCAATTTACAGCCTGGCGATTCCGTTCTATTCAAACGGGGCGATTACTTCTACGGCAATTTACTACATCTTTTCAAAGTAAAAGGAACCCAAGAGCAACCAATTGTATTTTCAGCCTATGGAGAAGGTGAAAACCCTTACATTGTGGCCAATAGCAAAAAATTCGTCTGGTCTAAATTAGAGGGTACAAATTACAACGACGTCTACTACACAGACGATTTTGGCTACAAAAGCGAACTGCTAAAAGCTGCCCACAACAAAAAGGCCCTAAGCATTAAGCCTTTAAATGGACATAACATCTCAGATGCCAATGGCCTGATTGAATACGTAAATGACGTCTTAACTGAGCCTAACACTTGCGGTCCATTTGGATATACTTCCCGCATTGTTGTTAGAACAGTCGACGGTAATCCTCCCAGTTTTCCGGAATACTTATTTTTCTCTGGTTGTGTTTCGTTACGCTTTTGTGAAAATGTTGTTTTTGAAAACTTCAACCTCCGAAGTGGAGTCGATGGAATATTCATCGAATATGGAAGCGATATCACCCTGCAAAATTGCAACACTCAAGAGAACCTAGGACTTGGAGTTAAAATCATTTCAAAGAACATAAAGGTTCTGAACAACTTCATTTCCAAAACAGGTAATAATGCGCTCTATTGTTTATACTCCGATAATATCCTGATACGTGGGAACGAAATGTCAGAAGTGGCCTATTCTCCTTTTGGAATTCCCTCTGGTGGAGACCAGTGCATGACAGGATATGAATTTTGCAAACGTATCACCTTAGAATACAACTACATTCACCACGGAGACAAGGGACACTTCTACGATCCGAACGAGGATTATGGCGACACAGTCAGGAACAACTACGTGTATAATGTCAGAGGTTTTGGAGCTTACCACGGAGCTGGCATAAATGTTTACAACAATATTTTTAACTCTGGCGAAATAAAAGATGTAGGATTTGGAGGTGTATGGCTTACTGGGCCAGATGACATCAAAATCTACAACAATGTATTTTACTTGAAAGACCACAGAGCGCACACCACTGCTCTCGAAAGCCATATCGCAGGCCCTAGGGAAGATTCTGTTTATCCAATGGATCAAAGAACTGGAACGGTTTCATTTCTGAACAACGTGGTTCATGCAGAATCTGATAAATCCATTTGGCTTACTTCTTACAACATGGAGAAAACTGTTGCTGATAACAATTGCTTTTCAACCGGCGGGAAAGTCCAAATGCAGGCTTTCGATGTGAATTATCATACCCTTAAGGACTTTATAACGGGCACAGGTTTAGAAACCAACTCCTATTTTGGAGAACCTGAGTTTATCGCCTCTCAAATAGATCCTGAATTGATAGAGACTTATAAGTTTGCTCCTTCTTACCCATGTAAAGAGGCAGGTATTGAAGACATGGAGATTATGAGAGAATATTTTCCTCATCTTTTTGCTAATGTTTCAACAGGGATCGTATCGTTTCAGGAAAACTCTTTGAAGGTTTACCCCAACCCTAGTACTGGGCTTTTCAACATTGAACTAGACCCAAATATGAGGGAGTCCGTTTCTGTAAATGTAACTGACCTCGCTGGCAAAGTGGTATATTCTTCTTCTTTTACAGGCAGGTTAACCGTCGATTTGCAAAGCTTAACTAATGGTGTTTATTTCTTGAATGTCTATAACGGTTCCAATTACTATAACTTCAGGAAAATTGTTAAATACTAAACTAATGGGATACTTAGTATCTGACTTCTGTACATTGAAGCATAAGTAAACAATGGTATTATCCAGTGGTTCATAGTCATCTAACTATGAGCCACTATCAATTTCAGACTAAGGCTTTCGAGACCAAATTGATGGCATTTTACACATTAATAGAAAGATACACATCCTACAAGGCATCTACAACAAAACATAGCCAACAGAAAACGAAATGATCACACAAGAACTAAAAGTCTAAATCAGGATGCTTCTTTTTCCAACAATCAGGATGTTGATAAGTGTTTTGTACCGAATAAACAGTTACCTCCTTTTGTTCAACATCAATTTTGTAAAAAATAGCATAAGGGAACTTTTCGGTCAAAGCGCGGCGAACTGCTTTGTAAATTTTCATGTAGCCGAAAGGATTTCTGGCAAGTAGTTTAAAGGTGTGCTTTACAGAAAGTAGAAAGAGCCTCCCTAACCCCTTTCGTTTAACCTCATAGTATCCAGCAGCATTTGCAATATCCAACTGGGCAATCTCCGAAACAATAATTTTATACTTCATAATCAAACTTGTTGGCAATGTCGTCCAATACCTGAAAACCTTCCTTTGCTCCCTGTTGATTTTCATTGTGGCAGGTCATCCTATATTCAAGGTGTTCTTCTATTTTTTCTTGAATCTCATCATCTGGCACAGATTTACTTTCTTCAATCTCGACAAGCCCTTCAGTTACTGCTTCTTTCTCCTCTTCACTGATAGTGTCCCACCATTTCTCTTCTTGTTTTGACCTAAGAAGTATTTCAATAGCAGCTAGAGTTTCTATATCCTCAAGCTGAGTTATCATACTGATAATGTCAAACTTCCTATGCTCTATGCTATATTCTTGCTCCTGCATAACTACGATAATTTAATCTTACAAAACTAAGTATTTCATATTGAAAACACACCCTACTAAACTCTCTCCGAATTTAGTTTTCATAAACACCCCCTAGCCAAACAGAGCAAATCCAATCCCCATCCTCAATAACAATCATCCCTCAACAAATTGCCCAACAACTAATAATCCAAGAAACTTATTCGATTCAGAATTCATTTCCTTATCTTTGCGGGCTGAAAAGTAGCGTAAGTTGATGAATCGACTCCGACCGGTCAGGGAAACGGTTTCTAGAGGATCGCAGATTGCATGCAAAACTCCTTTAGCGTTTGGCTTCTCCCTCGTACAACGAACAAGAAATTAGTGAACTAAATTCGGCAGGTCGCTTCGTCAGGAATACAAAAAAATTGGGAAAGAAATGGGACACAAAGCAGGTTTTGTAAATATAGTAGGAAACCCCAACGTAGGGAAATCGACTCTGATGAACGCACTGGTAGGAGAACGGATTTCGATCATCACATCAAAATCGCAAACTACGCGTCATAGAATTTTAGGTATCGTAAACGGCGAAGACTTTCAGATTGTTTACTCCGACACACCCGGTGTGCTAAAGCCAGCATACAAGCTACAGGAGTCGATGATGAAGTTTTCGAACTCTGCCTTAAGTGATGCTGACATTTTACTTTATGTAACAGATGTTTACGAAACTCTTGATAAGAACATCGAATTCATTGAGAAAGTTAAAAAAGCAGAAGCACCTGTTATTCTGGTTATCAACAAAGTAGACCGCACTGAGCAGGAAGAACTTGAAGAACTTGTTGCAAAATGGAAAGAAGTAATGCCTAATGCTGAAATTATCCCAACATCGGCATTGGAAAAATTTAATCTCGATGTTTTGCTCAAACGCGTAAAAGAGCTTTTGCCAGAATCGCCTCCATATTTCGACAAAGACGCACTTACTGACAAAACAGAACGCTTTTTCACACAAGAAATCATCCGCGAAAAAGCGTTGATGCAATACAAAAAAGAAGTTCCCTACTCTATCGAAATAGTTGTGGAGGCTTTTAAAGAAGAGGAGAAAATAATCCGCATCATGGCTACGATTCATGTAGCGCGCGAAAGCCAAAAGGCTATCATCATAGGTCACAAAGGAGATGCAATTAAAAAGCTGGGTACAAATGCCCGCAAAGACATCGAAGCTTTCTTCAAAAAGAAAGTATACATCGAACTATTCGTAAAGGTATCGAAGGATTGGCGCGACAAAAACAACAATCTTCGCCAATTCGGATATTTCGACTCTTAATATCATCAGTTTGTAAAGTCACTTTACAGGAACAATCCAATATAAATTAGTCAGAAAAGAAAACTGGAAATAGGATTCATTGCAGTTCTGAAACAAAAGATACTCTCATTTAGGAAGGTTAAACAATTAATCACTGAGCATCTAAAATTGCTTTGTGCAACATAAAGCGCAAGTCAATTATTCAGTGGAGTTTTTTGCAAAAGGTCTTCGTGAGACCACTCCGCTAAATTCATAACTCGTAATTAATAATTTATAATTCCAAAAATCCTCCAACCAGTTTCAAAATATATGCAAGAATGAGCAGTAGAATTGTAGCTATAGTAGGAAGACCCAATGTGGGAAAATCGACATTGTTCAACCGCCTAACAGAAACGCGCGCGGCCATTGTCGACGATGTGAGTGGGGTAACACGCGACCGCCAGTACGGAAAAGCGATCTGGAACGGAGAGGAATTCTCGGTAATCGACACAGGAGGATACGTTGTTGGTTCTGATGATATTTTCGAAGCTGAAATCCGCCGTCAGGTTGAATTGGCAATGGACGAGGCCGACCTTATCCTGTTCGAAGTAGAGGTAGAAAGCGGAATCACCGATCTAGATCAGTCAGTGGCTCAGATGCTTCGCCAGTCGAAGAAGAAAGTAATTTTAGTGGTAAACAAAGTAGATAACTCACAGCGCTACATGGAAGCTACAGAATTCTATGCGTTGGGCATGGGCGACTACTTCGCAATTTCTTCCATCAATGGTAGTGGAACAGGTGAGCTTCTTGATGAAGTAATCCGCCAATTGCCGCCTGAGAAAAAAGATGCTAACGATAGTGAAATTCCACGCTTTGCAGTGGTTGGACGTCCGAATGCAGGGAAATCATCTTTGATCAACGCGCTTATTGGCGAAGAGCGTAACATTGTAACCGATGTTGCTGGAACAACCCGCGATTCTATAGAAACGCGCTACAATAAATACGACCTCGACTTCTACCTTGTAGACACCGCAGGAATGCGCAAAAAGGCAAAGGTTAACGAGGACATCGAATTCTACTCAGTAATGCGTGCCGTACGCTCAATCGAACATGCTGATGTCTGCCTTCTAATGATCGATGCTACACGCGGAGTTGAGGCTCAGGATCTGAACATTTTTAACCTCGCCATCAAAAACAAAAAAGGCGTGGTTATTCTTGTGAACAAGTGGGATCTGATAGACAAAGAAAGCAACACTGCGAAGCAATTAGAGAAAGTAATCAAAGAAAAAATAGCGCCTTTTATCGATCTTCCAATCATCTTCATATCAGCTCTTACAAAGCAGCGTATTCACAAAGCCTTAGAGACTGCTGTTGAAGTATTCCAAAACAGAAGACAAAAAGTTCCGACTTCGAAACTGAACGAAACTTTGCTGCCAGAGATAGAGCGTACTCCGCCTCCATCACTAAAAGGAAAGTATATCCGCATCAAATACGTAACGCAACTGCCAACACACACGCCTTCTTTTGCATTCTATGCCAACCTTCCTCAGTATATTAAGGAACCGTATAAACGTTTCTTGGAAAACAAGATAAGGAAGAACTTTGACTTCCATGGAGTACCTATTCAGATTTTCATGCGAAAAAAATAATCTCTTTCATATAGAAAGGGTGTCTATTATGCTCAGCATATAGCCACCCTTTCAATAAAAACTTTCCAAAAGTTTCTCTCTCATTGAAAAAGGACTTCTGGGAAATTATATAACAGTCTACTCCCATTCATAAAGCTTGCCCGGCACATAAGGTGCTCCTGCATCTTCCAGAATCTTGGCAAACTCTCTCATTTCAACGTTATTAATTTTCTTCACTTCCTCGTAAACAGGTCTGAATTGGCTCTCTATAATCTGATATTGCTCTTTCATCGTCCCTGTTGGGGAAGATGTCGACTGACTAAAGCTCCAATTCAAAGTACCCATCCTTTGCTTAATAGAAGGTGATTGGGCATCGTTAAGCTTAGAAATGATCTTATTACCATTCAATTTCTTATCAATTGCATAAAGGCGATCTTTCAAACTCTCAATCTTACCAATTAATGCAAGATCTGCTTTAGGCGTATGCAAGACAGTAGTACTCAAAAAGCTTACTTTAGTATTCAGCTCCCCATAAATTTTAGAAGCAGAGTATACAGCCCTAGCCATATCTGATACCTCGTTTTGAAATTTTTCTACCGCTGCACGGTCACTTGCCGGAAGCGTAACCGTATTTAATGGAACAACTTTAAACGTCTGGGGTTCTCCTAACTGTACCATTTTTTCGCCAAGCACTTTATACATAGCTACATTATATTCACCTGGCGCCACCATATTTCGGCTCGCCGTATTAATTTTTGTTGACCTAGAAACAGGGCTTACCGAAGGGTGACGGAGATCCCACGCCAAACGATGAATTCCTTTTTTGTAAGCCGTTTTAAGCTTACGTACAGTCTCGTTCGCTTTATTTCTAACAACAAAAAGAAGGTATGGAGCTTTCTCTGTCTGTTCTTTTTCCAATTCCTCGTAAGAAGGGAAACGGGTGATACCTTTCTTATCCGCTTTTTTTCTTTTTGATTTCAGGCTCTCAAAGTTGTCTTTTATATAATACGTAAAAACAGCTCCGTAGGCTGGGTTCTTACCAGCGTAATAAGTAGCACCTTGTCCGTACTTTGGTCCCGAACGTACAAACTGTAAAGCATCTTTTACGTTAAACAGGTGCGCTTCTTTTTTAAGTGTCTCATTGGACAATTCGCGCAATGGAGCATAGTTGTCCAGAACATAAAATCCACGGCCAAAAGTAGCAATCACCAAATCGTTTTCACGCTCCTGAATAGCCAGATCACGCATCTGTGAAACAGGCAGGCCACTTGTAAGCTTCACCCAGTTTGCACCAGCGTCAACCGAGAAATAAAAAGCGAATTCAGTTCCTACAAAGAGTAAGTTCTTATCCTTATGGTCTTCGTTGATGTTATAAACAGTTCCACGCTCTGGTAAGTTCGATGAGATACTTTTCCATGAACGCCCTTTGTCGGTCGATTTGTAAACATGAGGCTTTAGATCGCCATTCTTACGTCCGTCGAAAGTTGCATAAACCACATTCTCGTCGTGTTTTGACGCTACAAGGTAAGCCACATAGGTTTGAGCAGGCACACTGCCAACAGATTCAACTTTTCGCCAGTTCTGCCCGCCATCTTCAGTTACCTGAATCAGCCCGTCGTCAGTGCCTACATAAATAAGACCTTCTTTCAAGCGCGATTCGTCCAAAGCTGTAATGTTTCCGAAAATCGAAGTTGAAACGTTCTTTGCTACTGCATCTGGGCTAGGGATTTTACCCATTACTTTCAACTGGTTACGGTCGATCTGACGTGTTAGGTCTGGGCTAACTGCTTTCCAAGTGTTTCCTCTATCGTCTGAGCGCAGAAGTTTGTTTGCTGCAAAATAAAGACGGGTTCCTGAATGTGGGCTGATAATCAACGGAGCATTCCAGTTCCATCGATAAGCTTCGTCTTTTGGTGGCTGAGGCTGAATCGATGTCTTTTCGCCTGATTGCTTATCGTAACGCGTGAGCCCACCATACTGGTACTGCGCATAGATAATATTCGGGTTGTCCGGATCAACACGCGACTGGAAACCATCGCCTCCTTGTGTTACAAACCATTCGTCGTTAATTACGCCATGTGTAGAAGTGTTCCGAGATGGCCCACCCATTGAGTTGTTGTCCTGTGTACCTCCAAATACATAGTAGAAAGGCTTAGAATTATCAACGGCTACGCGGTAAAACTGCGTTACAGGAAGGTTTTCTTTATGATGCCAATTTGCACCAAGGTCCCAACTTTCATAAATTCCGCCATCTCCTCCAATAATAATATGGTTATTAAATTTGGGATCAATCCAAAGCGCATGGTCATCAACATGTCTGTGGCTTAAACCAAGGCGTCGCCATGTTTTTCCTCCATTATCCGACAGCATTGTGTATGTACTCATCGAATATACTCGGTCAACTTTTACAGGATCGCAATACAAACGGTTGTAGTATTGTGGGCTAGTTGAAACATGATTACTACGCTTTTCCCAACTTTCACCACGGTCTGTTGTACGCCACACTCCTCCTTTTTTGTTCGGTAATTCAATAATTGCGTAAACATGATCTGGATTTACTGGTGATATTGCTAACCCAATACGCCCTAAATCACCGCCCGGAAGGCCACCTTTCAGCTTTGTCCATGTTTCTCCTGCATCAATGGATTTGTAAATGGCTGATTCTGGCCCTCCATTTATCAATGTCCAAACACGACGACGGCGCTGATAACTTGCACAATAAACAACATTTGGGTTTCGTGGATCAATAACTACATCTGTAACTCCTGTGTTCCCAGATATATCTAATACTTTCTTCCAAGTTCTACCGAAATCTTTCGTCTTATATAGTCCACGATCTCCCCCACTGTTCCAAAGCGGCCCTTGTGCTGCTACATAGACATGTGAGTTTCTTGGATCAATGGCAATACGACCAATGTGTTCGGATTTCTTCAGGCCAACGTTCTTGAACGATTTTCCGCGGTCTTTCGAAACATAAACGCCATCGCCATATCCAATGGCACGTTGTGAATTGTATTCGCCTGTCCCTACCCAGATTACGTTCTCATTGTTCGGATCTATTTCTACATCGGCAATTGACCATGCACCGTATTTATCAAAAATCGGCTTCCAGGTAATCCCAAAGTTTTCTGTTTTCCAAACATTACCTGCTGCAACACCTACATAATACTCGGCTGGATTACTTGGGTTCATTGCAAAATCGGCAATACGACCAGAAGCGTAAGCAGGGCCCAAAGATCGGAACTTCAATCCTGAAAAAATACTTGAGTTAAGCAACTTCTTTTCCTGCTTCTGTTTTGCCCCTTTCTTTTTCCGCTGGGAATAAGCTGGCTGATGCAGGTTTAACAAAACAAGGCTGAGTAACAAAGCCCATAACAACTTGTAATTTCTATGCATTTTGATTGTGTTAGTGAATAAACTCTTTAAAAATAGTTTTTTTCGTAATACAGCCCTAATGTTGAGATAAAATGAGGTTTTAAAGAACCCAATCATAAAAAAAATTACGCGTTGTATCTCTTTCGTAGCATACTAGTAATCAATTTTTAACCTCACATAATACTCATAATTGTAAGCTGACAAACACAAACAGCTCGAATAATTAAAAAAAATAACGAAACAGTGTTGTAGGTTGAAACGTAGGTTTTAGTCCACAGAGAGGAGTTACCGTGTTATTTTATCCGAAACGAAAACAGGAAAGTTATGAAAAGGGATAGCGAGGACTTGCAGCGGAAAACGCGCAAATGTTTTGTTATAGGAAGACGCAATGCTTCTGAAAAATAATACAAGTATGTAGCATACAACATTATTTCAAAAGGCAATCGCCCTGTTGATTATGCTGTACGAAATAAATCACAGTAAATATTTCTGTGAACTTGCGCGTATTTATTGGGTCATAAATTTCAACTTTAAATCTATTTACCCGTTTAACATAGCAAGTATTTGCAACTAACGATATGATCTTATTTTGAATGTATATTCTAGCATTATTATTGCTTATGAACGAGTTCAAGAGCTAGAACCGTTAAAAAATCGCACAATCTTTGTGCATGCCGTAATAATATTTAGTATTATTGTAGTAGAAGTATAGTCTGCTTTTGCTCGGTTATTAATTCAATCTCCACAACTTAGTTAGTACACAAGATGGCTGAAACAAAAAAAATTCTTCTGGTTGACGATGATCCGCTTTCGTTGCAGATCATGCAGGTGCATTTAAACAATAGTGGTGAAAACTTCAAGCTTTTTGTTGCAGAAAATGGCAAAGAGGCAATTGATGTAGCAGCAAAAGAGAATCCCGACTTGATTATCTCCGACTGGGAAATGCCTGTGATGACAGGCATAGAAATGACCCGCACCATAAAGGCTGATCCGAAGTTGAAAAACATTCCTGTAATTATTGCAACAGGCATAATGACTACGGATAACAACCTAGACCAGGCGTTTCAGGCCGGAGCTATCGATTATGTCCGCAAGCCGGTGAACGAAATTGAGCTATTGGCGCGAATGCGATCCGTACTGGCACTGATTGAGTATCAGGAGCGGATACGGATTCAGAACGAGATACTGAAAGAACACCGCGAAGAGCTAAAAGCGATAAATACCGAGCTAACCGAAGCCAACCTCCGCTTGCGCGAAAGTGAAATGCGTTATAAGCACCTTGCCGACGCTACTTTGGAAGGTGTGGCCATCTGTAGCCCCGAGGGGGTTATTCTGAACCACAACAAACAACTGAGCAAAATACTGAGAAGTGCAGAGGAAAATGTACTGAACGAAAATATTTACAAATGGCTCCCAAAACCTCAATGGGGAGAAGCCAGCTCGGTTCAGGTAGAATACGAATTCCCTTCTGACGACGAGGATAAAATACTTAACCTTTTGTCGAGAAAAATTCAGTACCAAACAGACGATGCCGTTATTGTTACTGTACGTGATATCACCGCAGCAAAGCGCATTGCCCAACTTGAAAAGCAAAGGTTACAGGAAAAAATTGTTAACGAAAAGGAAATCAACCGCCTACAAAAGGAAAAATACGAGGCCGATCTTGCCCACAAAAATAGACAGTTAACTTCGACCACTCTTCAGATAAATAATAAGAACAAGATTCTAGAAGAAATCAGCAATGTATTGCAAGAGCTTACGGGCAACTCAATGAACAACCCAAGCAAACATTACCGTAAGATTTCAATGATTATTAAGGACAACCTGAACTTGGACAAGGACTGGGAGCAATTCAAACTTCACTTCGACGAGGTGCACCCTGATTTCTTTGAAGCCCTAAAAAGACGCTACCCGAGCCTTACGGACACAGACCTGAAGCATTGTGCTTATATGAGAATTGGTTTCTCTACAAAAGAAATTGCACGCCTTTTGAATGTTACACCTAGGAGTGTTCAAGTTTCGCGCTACCGCATGAAAAAGAAAATGAGCCTTCCAGAAGAGGTTGACCTTCGTGAGGTTATTAAAACAATTTAAAGCGAAAAAAGGGCGGCTACACAGTAACCTCCCTTTTTTTTGAATTCTATCTTATCCCGATCAGCCAAATAATTCTTTGGCTTCGAGTTTCACTATTTCAATAGCTGTACTTGTTGGATTCTCTTTCATATCCATAACGGCTTCCAACATCACCTTTGCAAATTCAGCTCCTGTCTTCTCTTTTCCTTCGGCCTGTACCTTTGCTGCTATCATATTCACCATTTTCGTCATGTTCTCCTTTGCTGACACGCTTGCATTCCAAGCCTTGGAGCTTAGATATACCTGCTGAGATAAATTGTGTTCAAACTCCTCTCGAATTGTACGTATCAGTACTTTTTGCAACTGCACAGCATCCATTTCAACTTTCAAACAACGTGGTAAAATAGAATTTGGGGAAATACGCTCCAAATACAACACCAGACGTTCGTAGGCCTTCAAGCGCAAGGGAGTTGTAATCTTCTGGTTAGAAACATTAAGCTCGTGTTTTCGACGAAGCTGTTCGCTGTCCAATAGAGTTTTCAGCAAAAAATAAGCTGTTAAGAATACTATCAGAGCTGGGAGAGTGTACTTCACTATTTCTAAAAGCAGTTCCATGGTTTGTTTTTGAATTAAGTACTTAATCTAAAGTGATCGTGTATAGAAACTTACACACCACTCATAAATCCGTGGGTTAACAAGTTCCGACAAACAGGTTCTTGACCTTAAAATTATTAAACTCTATGTGATCGGAAAAAATTATAATTCATCGAGAGCTTTTCGCATTTTCTCGCAAACATCTTTAATTTCTTCCTCGGAGATAATCAACGGTGGTGCAATCCTAAATCGGGAATCTTCGAATAAAAACCAGTCTGTTACAAAACCATGCTTTAGTCCCAACTGAATCATTTTTTGCACTTCATCAAAACCAGCTAGCTCAACGGAAAGAAATAGACCACGCCCTCTTACGGATAAGATTTTCGGATGCTGTAATCCTTGTCGGAAAAGTTGTTCTTTTTGCTTCACCTTTTCAATGAGCCCCTCCTCCATCAGCACTTTTAAGTTTGCAGATGCTGCTGCTGCTGAAACAGGATGCCCTCCAAAAGTGGTAATATGTCCCAAAACCGGGTTTGTTTTGAAACTATCCATTATCTCCTTACTGGCTACAACAGCACCTATTGGCATACCACCCCCCATACCTTTAGCTATCGTAAACAAATCTGGCGTTATGCCGTACTGCTGAAAAGCAAACAGACTTCCTGTACGCCCAAAACCTGTCTGTATCTCATCCACAAGCAGCAAAGTTCCCGTTTCTTCGCAACGTTTCTTTAATGCCTGCATGAATTCGTAATCGCCTTCAATAATTCCAGCCTCAGCCTGAACCGCTTCCACTACTACACAAGCTACATCTTCTGTAATTTCGGTCAATTGCTCTACAACATTATAATCAAGCAACTTAACTCCTGGCAAAAGTGGACGGAAATTTTTAGTCCAATCTGTATCTGATATCAAGCTCATCAGAGCCTGTGTACTTCCGTGATAGGCATGTTTAAACCCTATCACCTCTGAACGCCCCGTATACCGCTTAGCCAATTTAAGCGCTGCTTCGTTGGCCTCACTTCCTGAATTCACAAAATAAACACTCTGCAAAGTCTCCGGCAGCTGATCGGCCAATAGCCTTGCAAATTCAACTTGAGGCGATTGTATATACTCCCCGTAAACCATCAGGTGCATATACTTTTCGGCCTGCTTTTTTACCGCTTCAACTACTGCGGGATGTCCATGTCCTAAATTACTCACAGACACGCCAGCTATTAAGTCGACATACTTATTTTCTTTCTCGTATAAATAGATTCCATCTGCCTTTTCCACCTCCAGCATCAATGGTGCTTCTGAAGTTTGGCCTACATGGTTTAAAAACAATTGTCTCTGGGAAATCATATGGTTGTATATTGTAATATTAAGCAACACCTAGCAGTACTGTCACTTATTATCTGCAAAACAAAGCTAGTAGCAATAATAATCTTATGAACTATATCAAATAGAATCCTCCTGCCGCAACAACGATAGCTTAACAGTACTGAAACTGAACGCAAGCTACTGCAAAAATTGGAACTTACAGTTAAGTTGGCGTAATAATAATGAAGACACTTTAAAGCTACCACAGCGTGGATAGGCGAAGCACTCCGCCTCAATAATCCAATAAACTCAGTGGAAACGCTTATAATACTCAGCTTCTATCCCATCCACCTTCTTTATGGTCTGACGTAACCAATCCAATCTAATTTCAAGTTTCTCCTCATCAGAAAGTTCCCAACTTATATCACTAGATCGCAGTTTCTCGGTCAAACGGTTCAGGATTATCGCCGCAGAAACAGATATATTAAAACTCTCTGTGAAGCCATACATTGGAATTTTCAGATACTCGTCAGCAGCATCTAGCACTCCAGAAGAAAGCCCGTCCTGCTCAGTACCAAAGAAAAGAGCAAATTTCCCTGCATGTATATCGAAATCTTCCAAATCCACATCATTCGTATGCGGGGTAGTAGCTACAATTCTATACCCATTCCGTTTCAAGGTGTTTATAGCCTCTTGAGTATTTTCAGCTTCTCTGTTGTAACGCAACATGTTTATCCACTTCGATGATCCCAAAGCTACATCAGGATTAATCCTATACTCGTTACTATTTTCGATGATATGAACATCCTGCACCCCAAAACAGTCGCTAGTTCGAAGAACAGCACTTGCGTTCTGAGGCTGAAAAATATTTTCCAGCGCAACAGTTACATATCTAGTTCTATTTTTCAACACCCTATCAAACAACTCATTACGCCCTTCCGTAACAAACTCCTCTAAGTATTCTATCAAACCTCGATCAATCATCTCTAGCACTCATTTATATAGATAATACGAAATATCGCTAGTATAAAATAATAGATTAACATCTTACTTAAAAACAAAGACAGATTTAAAAATTTACATAGTTAATTTAACTAAAATCAAAAACCCTACTTTATAAAAAAAAACAGGGAGCACGAAACCGCACTCCCTGATTGTCAAATCTTTATAAAAAGAAAATTAATTCACGCTGTCATTCAATTCACTTCCTGGCTTGAATTTCACAACATTTTTTTCTGGAATTTCAATCTCTTTTCCAGTTTGTGGGTTGCGGCCAGTACGAGCGTTACGTTTTGATACAGAGAACGAACCGAAACCAACCAAAGAAATACGATCACCTTTTTTCAAAGTCTTCTGAACATTGTCCAATACTGAATCGAGAGATTTTTTCGCATCAGCTTTAGAAAGGCCTGTATCGGCTGCAATCGCATCGATAAGTTGTGCTTTATTCATGTTGTTTTAATTTAAGAGGGTTAATAATTTTTAAATTTTAGAAACCAGCTTTCTTTGCAAATATATGCTATTTATTAACTAATCCAAACATTAAGGTTAAAAAACAGAACATAACTCTCATTTTTTTATTCCCCGCTATCATCTATAAACAATAGCATTCATGTAATTGTAGCAGCCATTTTCACCACTACAAAAGTCCTCTGAAATCATTTTTTTTTGTTTTTATAAAAAAAACAAAAGCTATCCTCAACTTTAGACAATGTAAAATCAAATAAAATACTATTGCACAAATACATGACAATTCCCTTTCCCTTACACCCAACTTATCTACGTTTATAATATGTTATTTATGCACTAACTAATGATAAAATCTCTACTAAACCCTAACCAAACCACACCCTCATGAAGAAAACAAAAACACCCTCCTCTGCAAAAAAAGAACACCTCTCCAAAATACATTAGATAATTCGAAACATATCAAGCAATTACAAAAACACCCAGTTCAACACATTCTGAATTCACAAATCAACCTCCTAGGTTAACATCAAAATAAAAGTAAAAACAGATAATATAAACTTCATTATTATAAAGAATACATAGAGAAGTTTATAACAAAAAAGAGATTAGTTATGAGTAACTAATACATTTAATAAACAATTTTAAATTAACTCGAACAACAAATATTTATCTTCTTTTTTCCAGATGTACAATATCCAAAACCAAACATTTACTCATGCCCAGATGTGTAAATGGTAAAGTCATCATCAACGAAAACACGACACCAATTAAATATGCATAGAAAGGTATTTCAATTAATCCACAAAAGAACCATGACTCACTTAACCGTATCCATGCTTGTAGCAGGATAAAGACGACCACATTCTGAACGAACAAGTGCCCCCTAGTAATCCCAAAGCTAAAAACTCAAAAACAGAAAATCCACATCCCCATCTCCATAAAACAAAACCACACATAAATTAGATTCAATGCTGACCCAGTCCTCAAATCTTCACTCCTATTCGTTTTCCGCAGCCAGAATTAGCTAACAGTAAAATACAAACACAATGTCAACATGATTACCTCCACTACAATTCGATTCATTATAAAAAGACACTTCAAGCCTCCAACCTATTTATTTAAGGCTTACCCTTCACTGGTAATAAACCACTTAACGCCTAAACAAGGCTAAATTAATCCTAACAGACTACTTAGGTTGATATATTTATTTCACTTTTTTTTGATTGCACTTATCATCACAAAGCCTCATTTTGTCGCAAAAAGGCACAAATAAACATTTACTATTTTTTTCCTTATACAAGAAGAAAAAAATTTTCCATAAAAAGCAATTAAATAAGAATTCACAATCGTTAAGAAAAGTCCTTGGCAGAAAAAAAAACAGCTACCTACTATTTATACATTAAAAAATACAATTCCTCCATTCCGAAATCTCTTGATGTAATTTTGCATTCCAAATTCTTTTTTTAGTTTTGTAGATATACTGATGGGATTAACCACCCTCACAGTTATTGCATTACAAAACCTAATTAACCACAACTACAATGAGAACAACACCTTCCTTTTGGGAAAAAGGGGAATTACACCCTCATACCCATACATAAATTTCACTTACACACACAACAACACCATAATTCAAGAATCTAACTTGTATTACAGCATTCTCGTTTACATATTTTTTTGTAAACCTAGAACTTTATTACCTAATCTTTAATTTAATCTACATTTTATGAGTCTAAAATCTACTTATTTAGCCGTATTAATCCTATTTATAGGAATTAACCACAATCTTAATGCTCAATCAACAAATGATGTAGCAGAAAAAGGCATCATTCGCATAAAACTATCAGCACAAACGGTAAGTCAGGCTACAAAAAAGAGTGCCGGTTTCGACAAGAAAAATGTCTTTGTTGCAGGCCCAGAAGGCTATGTTAAAACAAACATTGTTGCTATCGACCGCCTAAACAAGACCTTCGATGTAAGCAAAATGAAACGTGTCTATCGCTATGCTGGCAAGCACGAAGCAAAACACAGAGCTTGGGGACTACACTTATGGTATGAAGTTAAATATGAATCTCAAGCAGAATTGCAACAAATTCGTGCTGCGTACCAAAATCTCCCACAAGTCCAAATTGCAGAATTAAGCCACAAAGTTCAACGCGTTGGCAAAAAAGCGAAACTTTCTTCCCCAGGAGAAGGGCAAGGACAAGGCTCTCTAGATGGTGTGGACGATCCACAATTCGGCGACCAATGGCACTATGAAAACACAGGGCAATTCGGCGGTACTCCAGATGCAGATATTAGCCTATTAGACGCATGGAAAATAGAAACTGGCAACAAGAATGTTATTGTTGCTATTGAAGATGGAGGTGTTGATGTAGATCACATTGACCTAAAAGGTAACATGTGGGTGAATCCTGGAGAGATAAAAGGAAACGGCATCGACGACGATAACAATGGCTTTATTGATGATGTGAACGGTTGGAACTTTGTATCTAACTCTGGCAAAGTAACAGGCGATGGCCACGGGACTCACGTAGCTGGTACAGTTGCCGCAGAATCAAACAATGGCATTGGTGTTGCCGGCGTAGCTGGGGGAACAGGAAATGACGACGGCGTCCGCCTCATGTCCTGCCAAGTATTCTCTGGTAATAGTACAGGAGGCTTTGCTGAAGCTTACACATACGCTGCCGATAACGGTGCAGTTATTTCACAAAACAGCTGGGGATACCGACAAGCCGACATTATAGACCAAGCAATTCTTGACGGCATAGATTACTTCATTGCAAATGCTGGTGGAAAAGACGCTCCTATGCAAGGTGGACTTGTAATTTTTGCTGCAGGAAACTCAAATTCAGATGGTAAATGGTGGCCTGGCTATTATGACAAAGTACTATCTGTAGCTGCAACAAACAACAAAGACATAAGAGCTGACTATTCCAACTATGGAACATGGGTCGATATTTCTGCTCCAGGTGGCGATAGCAAGAAAAACGTTGTAAGTACATTGCCAAACAACAAATATGGAAGTAGCCCTTATTATGGCACTTCAATGGCATGCCCTCACGTTTCCGGTGTAGCTGCACTGATCATATCTCAAAATTTAGGAAAAATCACACCTAAGGAAGTTTGGGACATACTGGTAAATAATACTGATGATATTTACACCAAGAACAAGAGCTACGAAGGCAAATTAGGAAGCGGACGCCTAAATGCTTACAAAGCCCTTACAGCTTCCCCAGCCACAGTACCAACTACCCCAACTGGAATCCAAACTAGCCAAGTAGGTGCAACCAGCTTCACTGCACAATGGAACAACGTAGCTGGAGCCACATCTTATGATATTCAATACCGCAAAGAAGGAAATTCTTCTTGGACTAAGGAAAATACATCTGAGAGCAGCATTGTCATCAAAGGCTTATCTTCAACATCTACATACGAATACCGTGTTAGTGCCAAAAATTCGGCTGGCACAAGCCCCTATTCTTCTATAAAAACAGTAACGACAAAGGCTCAGGTATGCGATGTTCCATCTTCTGTATCTGTTTCGAATGTTACAGCAACTTCTGCCAGTGTCAGCTGGAGTGCAGTTAATGACGCAGACTCTTACGAACTTCAATACCGTGCTACTGGCGGATCTTGGACTACAGAAGGAGCTTCTACTACTAGCTATACCCTAAGCGGCCTGTCTGAAAAAACGACATATGAAGTTCGTGTTCGTACATCTTGTTCATTTGGCTCTTCTGATTTTTCAAGTATAGAAACATTCACAACAACTGACACTGCCCCTGTCGATTACTGCGCTACAGGCGGTGAATCAACAAGATATGAATGGATCGATCTTGTAGAAATAGGATCAATCAACCGCTCTTCCAGATCAGATGGTGGTTATGTCGATATGACAGAAAAATCTACCACAATTCAACGCGGAGCAATTACAGAAATGTTCGTTAGTGCAGGCTTTAGCGGCAGCCAATACCGCGAAAACTGGAAGATCTGGATCGACCTCAACCAAGATGGTGATTTTAAAGACAGTGGAGAATTACTGAAAAGTGGCTCTACATCAAATGGCAATCGTACACGGACCGAACTTGACATCCCAGCATCCGCAAGCCTTGGAGCAACCCGCCTAAGAGTAACTATGAGCTACAACCAAATTTCATCATCATGCGGCAGCTACGAATATGGCGAAACTGAGGATTACACAGTAATAATTTCCGATTCTGCTCCTGCGATTGTACAAATGGCAAATGCTCTTAGCTCCGAAAAATTGTCCGATCAGACCATTAACAACAGTATAAAACTGTTCCCGAATCCAGTTATCGATTATCTACGTATCGACACTAGATTAGATGGAGCGCAGCAAGTTAAAATCTACACCCTAAAAGGTGAACTTCAAAAAATCACCACTTTAGGTTCGAACAAAACAATTTCAGTAAACGAACTTCAGGCTGGCACATATATACTCTCTATCACTGACGGCCAAAAAACAGAAAAACTTTCATTTATCAAGAAATAATCATTCACGAAATTAAAGGCTTCCTTATTGATTCAGAATGATTAGCCAATACATAGGCAGTTTCAACTGTTCTGAGAAGTACTAAGCATAAAAAGGCGCACAAAAAAATGTGCACCTTTTTTTTGAAAAAAACTTGCAGGTAAATAAAAAGCCTCTATCTTTGCACCCGCAATTGAGCAGCAAAACATAGTTGCTTGGAGAGATGGCAGAGTGGTCGAATGCGGTGGTCTTGAAAACCATTGAGGGTAACACCTCCGGGGGTTCGAATCCCTCTCTCTCCGCAACATAATTCTGAGCGGAGAATACTATGTAAAATATCAATTGCAAGGAGAGATGGCAGAGTGGTCGAATGCGGTGGTCTTGAAAACCATTGAGGGTAACACCTCCGGGGGTTCGAATCCCTCTCTCTCCGCTCTTGAAGCCTGAGTTAACGCTCAGGCTTTTTTATTTTCAGCCAACACTTCTACAATTATCAACAACTCACCTACGGATTACCCCACTAGAAATCCACCCTCAATCAAACAACTTCATTCTAAATCAATCCAACCACAATACCAGATTAACACGCCATAAGAATTGCAACAAAAAAGCAACAAAACTCCACGAAATATCAGACCATCCCTTCTTCAAGCAACAAAAAGCCCAACCTACTCGTTATTTTCAAATCACTTTAATTACTTTTGCACGAAAAGAACTAGAAAGCCCAAAATAAATGCAGAGAATCGCAATTATCGACTTAGGAACAAATACCTTCAAACTTCTTTTGGCCGATGTTGAAGCAGATGGAAAGTATAAGGTAATTCTACGGAACAAAATCCCTGTAAAGCTTGCAGAAGGAGGACTCAAAGAAAACATCATCACTACTGAGGCATTTCAACGGGGAATAAATGCCCTAAATACATTTAAATACAACATCATTGATTACTTTGAGGTAAAACAAGTCTTTGCTTTTGCAACATCTGCAATACGCTCAACGTCCAACGGGACGTGGTTTGTTGATTATGTAAAACAACACATTGGTATCAACATAGAAATCATCACTGGAAACCTAGAGGCTGAGTTAGTATACGAGGGCGTTAAACAAGCAATCGAATTCAAAGAGGAAAATTACCTTGTCTGCGATATTGGCGGTGGATCTACTGAATTTATCATTGGCAATAAAAACGGCATTGTCTGGAAGCAAAGCTTTCGATTAGGAGCATCGCGCTTAACTGAAAAGTTCACAACCTCAGATCCTATTTCAATCCATGAAATAGTAGAAATGGAACAATATTTCGACCAAAAGCTGGAACCATTATTCGAAGCAATACATAAACATCCAGTAACCAATCTTATTGGCTCTTCTGGGGCGTTCAGCACATTGTCGAGAATGGCTAGTTTTCAAAAATATAACCACGATACCCTTAAGGAGGAAGTAGGTATCGAAATTCCTATGGATGCATTTGAAACTGTTAAAGACAAGATACTCTGCTCTACTCACGAAGAGCGAAAATTCTTACCTGGCATTAAATTGATTCGTGTAAAAATGATGCTTCCTGCGGCAGTTTTTATTAACTTTATCGTGAAAAAGATTAAATTCGAAAAAGTGTACTTCTCGGACTATGCGCTCAAAGAAGGTGTTATCTCTTGGGTGATAGACCAGTTGCAGGCAGAACAGAAACAGAATTTCTAAACAGAAAGCTCTATGGCAAAAATTCTTGTAATAGACGACGAGAGACCTATTAGGCGCACACTCACAGATGTGCTGGAATATGAAGATTACGAGGTAGACACAGCAGAAGACGGTCTTGAGGGCATTGAAAAAGTAAAGGAGAATGAATACGACGTTATTCTTTGCGACATAAAAATGCCTAAGATGGACGGTATGGAGACGCTTGAGCACATCACCAAGATAAATAAAGAAACACCCGTGATCATGATTTCCGGACATGGGACTGTAGAAACTGCTGTTGGAGCTATAAAAAAGGGTGCCTACGATTTTATCGAAAAGCCACTGGATCTTAACCGACTGTTTGTTGTTCTTCGAAACGCACAAGATCGCTCTAAACTGGTAACGGAAACAAAGGTACTCAAGCGCAAGATCAACAAAAAGTATGAAATGGTGGGAGAATCTCCCGCTATTAAGAAAGTGAAAGATATGATCGAGCGCATTGCCCCTACCGAAGCCCGGGTTCTCATTACCGGTCCCAATGGAACTGGTAAAGAGCTTGTTGCCCATGCTATTCACGAGAAAAGCAATCGCGCAAAACAACCTTTCGTTGAAGTTAACTGCGCAGCTATTCCTTCAGAACTTATAGAAAGTGAACTTTTCGGGCACGAGAAAGGAGCATTCACGTCTGCACACAAACAACGCAAAGGAAAATTTGAAGTTGCCAACAACGGCACTATTTTCCTCGATGAAATTGGAGACATGTCTCTCTCTGCACAAGCAAAAGTATTGCGTGCTCTACAAGAAAACAGAATATCACGCGTTGGTTCCGATAAAGAAATAAATGTCAACGTACGTGTTATCGCTGCCACAAACAAAAACCTCAAAAAAGAAATTGAAGAGAATCGTTTCAGAGAAGATTTATATCACAGATTAAGCGTTATCCTTATCGAAGTTCCATCCCTCAACCAACGAAAAGAAGATTTAGGCCTGCTTTCAGAACACTTCATTCAGCAAATCTGCAACGAATACGGTATGGCTCCTAAATCTATCTCTAAAGGAGCTTTAAAAGCACTAGCTGCGATAAATTGGACTGGTAACGTACGCGAGTTCCGCAACGTAATAGAAAGGCTCATTATTCTTTGCGACACTGAAATCACAGAAAAAGACGTAAGCAGTTATGCTGCCCCTATAGGAAAAACAGTATAGCCTACCAAACTATTTTACTGCATATCCGTAAGCTAATGTGAACCCCGTATGAGGTTCACATTTTTTTTACCTAATCCACAAACCAGCTGAAGATCAGTTTTTATGAAAATCCTTCAAAAAAGCGGTTTGAATACCCAAAGAGCAAACCAATCTGTAAGGACACCTACTCCTTACTCGCGTACCAAACAAAGTTTTCTTCACCGAAAACACAAACCAATAACTCCTGCTTACATAGCCTTCCTTTACCTCAAAAAAACGTAGTCCTTTTATAATGCCCATAAAAGCCTACTTAATATCATTACAATGTATTTTACTAATGAACAAGCAATCCAAAAGAAATCATTATGCCTATACAATTCACCAAAAACCTCAAATACTTAACTTCAACAGTAGCTATTGTCTTTGTTCTATTCTTCATCAGTCAAGTATTGATTGCCTACGCACCCAAAGATAAGCAACAAATCACGGAGGGTGTTCCTGCTGACTATAAAGTATTTAATGTACAGCTCCCTAAAATCCCCATACTTGCAGGAGAACGCGTCCCTGTCCACCTATTCGACGTAAAAGAAACACTTGACAGGGAATTTCACATCAATACATACTGGCAATCGAACACAATACTTATGATGAAACGTGCTAATCGCTACTTCCCTATCGTAGAACCAATACTGAAGGAACACGGAATCCCCGATGATTTCAAATACCTAATGGTTATTGAAAGTGGGATGCTAAATGTAAAATCACGTGCGGGCGCTGCCGGCTTCTGGCAAATAATGAAAACAACAGGAAGAGAATACGGACTTGAAATAACAAGGGAAATTGACGAACGGTATCATTTAAAGAAATCAACAGTTGTTGCATGTAAATACTTCAAAGATGCTTACCGAAAGTTTCAAAACTGGACATTGGTCGCAGCCTCATATAATCGTGGAAGAGCAGGCTTAAGAAGAGGTCTAAAGCACCAGCAAGTCAGCGACTACTGGGAATTGTTTCTTAACAAAGAAACAGCACGGTACGTGTCCAGAATAATTGCATTAAAATACATTATGCAAGAGCCGGAGAAGTATGGCTTTTATATCACACCAGAAGACAAGTACCCACCTTTGCCCACCTACGAAATCAAAGTGGAGAAACCTATTGCAGATTGGGCTATTTGGGCAAAAAAACACAATGCAAGCTATAAACTTCTTCGTCACCTTAATCCATGGATACTGGACAAGAAACTTACCAGAAACAACAAAACTTACAACGTTACACTACTAAAGAAAGGCTATCGTACTCCACAAACAGTTGACGATGACCTGCTAAAAAAATTCTAACAAATACAGAAGGCGGCATCAAGTGATACCGCCTTCATTAAACTAAGAAACTTCAAGAGCAATCACTCTCCCTATTCATTTCTTCATCAATTATTTTTGAATTAGTTCAACGCTACGCTTAACAAATTTAGTTAAGTCCTCGCCTTTCAACATTCCATTAGAAAGTTTAGCCAAGTCAATCATCTGCTTAATAATCTGATGATCTTTACCAAATTCCTTCAGAACGCCATCTTTCTTGTCATTAAGTTCCTGTAGCTCTTTTTCAACGCCTTCCAGCGCATCTTTATCCGCTTGAGCAATCTCCTCTTCTTTCTTACCTTCTTTAGCCTTCTCTAGCTCTCCTTTCTTAACTTCTAAAGACTTGATCTCCTCTTTTATCGGATTTACTTCTTCACTCACCTTCTCATTTTTCTCTTCAATAACAGACTTCACAAGAGGATGGTTCGAGTTCACTACAATGTTGTAACTGTTTGGCATACTACCGTACATACTAGTTCCACTAGTCTTCTCCATATCTTTCATACGGCGCATAAACTCAGACTGAGTAATCATCATTGGCGCTGATGTTTCTCCTAAATCCTCAAATTGAACCCAATAGTTCATGTCAAGCTGAGAACTGAAAACAGGACGTAAGTCTGCTACCTCATCAGTAGAAAGTGAAACCTCTTCACCATCATCTTTGATGATTAACTTATTAACAACATCGGCATCAACACGTTTAAATGTTGAGTTCTCGAACTTAGATTCAATATGATTAAGGAAGTGCATATCAAAATGACCGTCAAGAACTAATACGTCGTAGCCTTTGGCCTTAGCATCCTCAATATAACTGAACTGCTCCTGAATATCAGTCGCATACAAGTAAACCAGCTTATCATCCTTATCTGTCTGATTACCTTTGATTAGTTCCTTGTACTCTTCAGTAGTAAAGCACTTTCCGTCTGTATTCTTGAACAAAAAGAACTTCAATGCTTTTTCATAGAACTTCTCTTCTGTCAACATTCCATACTCAACAAACAGCTTAAGATCGTCCCATTTCTGCTCAAATTGTTCGCGGTCACTTTTAAAAATTTCACTTAACCTATCCGCAACTTTCTTTGTGATATGGTTTGAAATTTTCTTCACATTCGAATCGCTCTGTAGATAAGAACGTGAAACATTCAATGGAATATCCGGAGAATCGAGCACTCCATGTAACAATGTCAAGAAATCAGGAACAATCCCCTCTACTGAATCAGTCACAAACACCTGATTACAATATAGTTGAATTTTATTTTTCTGAACCTGAATAGTATCTGTAATCTTTGGGAAATATAAAATTCCTGTAAGATTAAATGGATAGTCAACATTCAAATGAATATTAAAAAGAGGCTCCTGCTGCATAGGATACAATTCATCGTAGAATTTCTTATAATCCTCTTCTTGTAAATCGGCAGGTTTCTTTACCCAAGCTGGCTCAGGGTTATTAATAATTTTCTTTTTGCCAGTAGGCTCTTCTTTTCCGTCTTTCCATTCTGTTTCTTCACCAAAAGCAATACGTACAGGTAAGAACTTGCAGTACTTAGTCAACAAACCAGATATACGGCCTTCTTCAAGAAATTCAACAGATTCTTCATCTACATGTAAAACGATATCAGTACCCACATTCTCTTTTTCAATTGTCTCAAGAGTATAATTGGGACTACCATCGCACGACCACTTCACAGCTTTCGCATCTTCTTTATACGACTTGGTAAGTACTTCCACCTTATCGGAAACCATAAAAGATGAATAGAAGCCTAAACCGAAGTGTCCAATAATAGCATTCGCCTGATCCTTATATTTTTCTAAAAAATCATTCGCTGAAGAGAAAGCGATTTGATTGATATATTTCTCAACCTCTTCCTCTGTCATACCAATACCTTGGTCTGAAATTGTGATCGTTTTCGCATCCTTATCCAGCTTAACTTCCACTACTGCATTTTCTACATCGCCTGAGTAATCTCCCAAACGGGCAATAGTATTCAGCTTTTGTGTTGCATCTACTGCATTGGATACGAGTTCACGAAGAAAGATTTCATGATCAGAGTAAAGAAACTTCTTAATAATAGGAAAGATGTTCTCTGTAGTTACACCAATTGTTCCAGTTGCCATATTCTTTGAATTTTAGTTTTCCGTTGTTTTCTGCAACGGATTTTTCAAAGTATATGCCAACTAAAGAAGACTGTCAAAAAAGCACAAACACGAAGGTTCAATCTTAAAAAAATGAAAAAATGTCATTCTATCTCTGCTGACATTCCTGTTTTCAATCGGATAATATCCAGACGGGCACTCTCAAGCTCTCTCCGTAACCTTGTTTCTGTCTGGTTTGCTTTCTCTTGTGTTTGCTGTAATTTATCGAGGTTCTCTCTTGTGGTTTTTTCTTGAGCCAATACCTCATCTTGCTGTCTTTGCAACTCGCTCAACAAGGCTGCCGTTTTAGCATTAATCCTTACAGAAGCAATAGCTGCTGCAATTTGCTCCGAAATTTCGGTAATCAAATCAATTTCTTTCTGTTCAAACTTAGAAAACGATGCAAGTTCAATTACACCATATACCATATTTTCGTGTATAAGAGGAGCTACTAGAATTGCCTTCGGCAATGCCCCACCTAGCCCGGATGTAATAAACGGATAAGAATCTGGAATCTCGGTCAAATAAGTCACTTCCCTCTCAAGCGCGCATGTCCCAACAATTCCATCTCCCAAATTCACTTTCTTAGACATTGCTTTAAACTTACTATACGCATAAGTGGCCTGTAGCTCTAAGTAAGGTTTTCTCTGTTCCCTTTCTGCTAAAACAAAAATCCCCCCTTGGTTTATTTCTAAATAGTCTACAACTACCTTAATCAACTGAGCAGATAACTCTTCCAAGGAATTGAAGTGTAAACGAAGTACTTTATTGATATCTGCAACTCCTTCCCGGACCCACTTCTGTTGAGCTGCTTCTTCCATCTTCTGCTCACTTTCAGACAATCGATCCTTAAGCACTTCAAAAACATTGTTCATCGTGTGGCTCAACTTATCGCTCACACTATATGGCATAACTTTATGATCATAGTTTTGCTCTAATATTTGCTCTAGGCCTCCTATCAGCTCTTTATTCTTCAGATAACCTTCATCCAACACCTCACACATCATCTGTAGTTCGTCATCTGTTTTGGCATTAAATGCATTGAATCTTCCTGAAACAAAATCCTTAGTCTTATCTACTATGTCCTCCATATAATTCAGTCGCTTCTTGATATAGAGATAAACGCTAAACAATAAGCTTATCCAAACTAAAATAGTTAGTGCCCATATTAGCCAGAATACAAAAAGCACTTCGGATTCCATCAAGTAATTCTGCGGTAATTCTACTTTTACCATCCAAGGCGTATAAAGCCCATAAGCTATTACTGGTGACTTTGCAACTATTTTTCCTCCTTCAACATACACATATTGGCGTGCTTTAGCAATCTCATCCAATAACGGATCAGCATCATTCATAAGATCCATAACGTTCTTTCCTAACAAAGTCGGATCTTCAGTAGCCGTCACATACGTCCCATTGTTTGAAAAAACATGAATCACTGCATTCCCTTCAAAATATTTTTTTTCAACAATAAGATCTTGTAAAGTAGATAACTTAAGGTTAATCCCAGTTACACCATAGAAATTCCGCCCATACTTAATCGGCGCCACCAAAGCAAACATAAACACTTCTTTGCCCTTAGAGGTATATAAGAACGGATCTATCACTGCTTTCTTCAATGTGTTTTTAGGAACTACATAATAATCCCCAATAACAGAAGTCTCATAATCCACGGAGGCTTGTATTGCCACCATACCAAACTCATTCCTTGTCCAATAAGGCATAAAACGTCCCGTTTCATCATGCCCCTTCAGTCCAACAAAAGCTGTATCCATCTGGTCAAATTCATTGGGTTCCCAAATAGAATAAACCCCTTCGAAGTTTTCATTTTGCATTAAAACAACTTGCAACAACGAATTTACCTGAGACCGCCTGCTTCCCAATGTAGAGAAGCTATTTGCCAATACTTCCGAAGCAGATAATGCACCATTAATTTCCTCCGAGAGCAAGGCTGAAACCCTTTCTGAAACCCGCAAAACCTTCTCTTTATTCAACTTCAAATAACTATCATAAAAAATCCAGATAGCAGCAATACTAAAAGCAACAAGTCCTACTAAACCGACTGGAACAATAAAACGAAATAGAGTTTTTGCTAATCTACTATTCTGCTTTTTTAGCTTCATAAATTAAGGCCTTACATTTGAAGAATTGGTCATAAACAAAATCGAATGACAACCACTATAGCTCAGAGCAAGTAAAATGCCATAGTAGAGAAGGCAAGTTAGTAAATATAATCAAAAAAAAACAACCAAGCTGTAGCTAAGCTTGGTTGAGATATCATTGGAAATGAGTATCAGAATGTCGGACAGGAAACAACAGTATGTTTTTTCCTCCTCCTCATAGACAATCTTGACTTGAACTCATAAATTAAAGATACCTCATGAGCTCCTCCTGTTGTTCCTATAAGATCAGAAATAGTGAAATCATAACTATATCCCATCCTTAATGATCCTAGCTTGTAACCAACCAATGCTACCAAAGCATCCAAGTTTCCATACCCCTCTGAACTATTCATTACTCCTGGAATAAATCCTCTAAACCACAAACCTAATGTCAACGGATCTTTGTTCCAGTAAGCTCCAATATCGAATTGATCAGAATTAGCCTGAGCCTTATACAAAAAAGAGACAATAACATTCTCTTGTAATCTCTGCCTACGGTTTTTCGATATTAAGAATTTATAGCCTCCATATACAGAAAGTTTCATTGGGATACGACTTTCACCCTGTTTTGTCAAAGTCTCATCTGGTTGTAAAAGATGGTCAACCGTGGCTCCAATCCAAAGCTTAGAACTCACAGCTAACATCGATGCAGAAAAATCAATATAACCCTTGTTTTCTAGAGGGGGAATATTTGTCGTCTGAGTTGAAGTTCCATCGATTCGAAGCCCATCTAAAAATTTCAGACTTGCAAAATCAAGGCTAGTTTGCCGATAGGCTAACATAATACCTGGCCTTAAACGCCAGTATCGATTAAGCTTTACATTGTAAGTATATTGCACGCCGTACAAAGTATTGGCCAGCTTTCCTGACCCAGCCTGATCCCTATAAATCACAGCTCCAATACCACTATTCAGCTTTGGCAAATAATGGTCGAAAGAAACCGCATAGGTTACATACGTTGCTGGCATATTGGGCCATTGATCCCTGAAGTTCATGACAACCCTGCTGTTACCTGTTATACCAGCAAAAGAAGGCCCCAAAATAGTTGGAGAAGAATAGAATTGCGAAAACTGTGAGTTCTGTGCGCCACTGTACAATGCAATGTTCAAAAACAAAACTCCCACAAGTATTTTATGAACTAATTCTCTCAAAACACGATTTTTTCAGTGAACAACTTTGTTGATACAGACAAAATTATAACGCTTCAACACAAAGAATATTATCGTATTACAGCGGAATAATCGTAGTTGGGATATATAAAGCAAACAGCACACCAAATTTGCTATAAATTAAACCAATAGATGCAACTTTCTTTGGCAAGAATAGTCTTGTCTATGGGTATTTATAGCCCTCCAGAGCCCTAGTTGTCGATAGATTTTTCCCTGAATTAAAGATTCTCAAAGCTACCTAAATAGATTTAATTATCCACTCTCATTAATTCGTAGCACAAGGTAAGCAGTCAATATCAAGTTTTAGAAAAAAAGCTGGCTACAAAACTGCAACCAGCTGCTTTTTTTCTATCTCAACAAGGTTAGGTCGCCAACCTTGGTAAACTGAACTCCATTCGTGAATTTTCCTTCAGCTCGCCAGATATATACTCCTAATGGAGCTAAATCACCATTCGATAAGTAACCATCCCAACCAACATTGACATCATTACTCTCAAACACCTTATTTCCCCATTTATTAAATATCTGCAATTTATATTCTCCAACATGCCTGTATTTAGGATGGAAAATATGCATAGTTTCAATAGCTGGAGCTGTTGCATCGTAATTTCCTCCATTTCCTCCTCCAACTCGTGGAATAAAGGCATTAGGGAAGACAATAGCACCAGGAGACAGAGCAACTACTGCTTTCAATATAGTCTTTTCTGCACTACATGCATCCACTTTATCAGATCGCTTTTCTGCAATTGCAGTCAACTTCACATTATAAACACCTGCATCTTCATAACGATGGTTAGGTTCAACTTCAGAAGAAGTAACTCCATCCCCAAAATCCCAACGATACTGAACTGCAGACTCACTAAGGTTTGTGAACTTAACAATCTGATCTGGAATCATTACAGTATCAGGTTTAACCGTGAAATCTACTTCAGGTACTTTATAAACAACCACAGTATCTACCTTCGAATCCTCAACACCACCAGGTCCACGTTTTACCAATTTCACAAAGTATGTTCCTGGTTCATCGAAAGTAATTGTTTTTTGCTGTCCAAAGAAGGTACGTCCAGTTTCTCTAATTGTCCATAGCCACGAATCAGCAAAGTCTTCGTCTAAATCACCATTTTGATCCGCGTCAAAACTAGCTGTAAACGTAACAGGTAATGGCGCACAACCTTCATGCTTCTCGCTAATTTTTGGCAAAGGCTTAGAAGGTATAATACTTATTGTTCTTTCATACTTGTTATCACACCCTTTGTCAGTAACAACTGTCATACCAATGGTATGCGTTCCATAAAGGTACTCACCATCAACAGCACGAATATAATCATGAGATATCGTCTCCAGTCCTCCTTTGCTCTCATCCTTCGTACCGTCACCCCAATTGATCAAATATTCACTGTATTTTGTAGCAACCTGATTTTCAATTGTAACTGTGACATTTGGAACTGTTTGCTCTAGAGGCGATGCTATAAAGTTAACTTTCGGAACTCTATAAACCGTAACCTTCTCAATAGTCGTATCTCTACAACCGTGATCTGTTTCTGCAATTAAACGCACCTCATACGGCATGTCTATATCTGAAGTATTTTCAAACGTATGCTTTGTATCAACTGATGTTGAGAAGTCAGTTTTATCAGAACTAGTATTATCTGTAAACCTCCAATGATATCTATATCCTGCACCAGTCGAAGACCTGTTCGTTGCGGTAACCTCTAGAGGTGAACAACCATCAGTTCTATCAAGCGTAACACTAGCTTCTGGAGTAGGCCATTTAGTAATTGTAACCTGATCCTTAGACAAACAACCTTCTCCATTTTCTATATTAATTTGATTATTAGGGTTGTTAGGATTAGAGCCAGGATCAAATCTAACAGACCATTCTAAAACATTCTCACCCTCTCCCAAATCTATTACCCTAGAATCATGAGCTTCTAATGTTTCTACTGTTGCTTGGCCTGAAATGATATTCCATGTCTTCACATAATTATCATCGTGCGAACTGGCATTCAACTGAGCTATTGAGCTACAACTTTCAAAGTCTTTACCCGCATCAACATCAAATGAATGGTTAAATACGCTAACCAGAGTAGATTTAGTAAAACCAGATTTAGTTACAGACCATCTAAGAACGTTTTCTCCTCTACCAAGGCCTACAACTTTAGTAATATGCGACTCTGCATTCTCAAAATCACCTGATCCACTAACTAAAGACCATATACCTTCACCTTTTGTAGGTTCTACCGCCCGAACAGTGGTTGTATCCGTACAGACGTCTATCCGCTCATTTACAACGCTTACCAGAAGGTTTGTATAAACAATAGTCATCTGATCTGTAGCAACACAACCGTTATAATCTACAGACCATTCGAACACATTCATACCCAACTTCAATCCAAGAGCTGTTGTCTTTGCTGCTTTATTATCCAAGAAAGTAGCACCTCCTGCTATAACATTCCAAGTTCCTACAGCTCCAGAAGGTAAATCTTCAGCTGAAAGTTGTACTGAAGACTTCTCTGTAGACTTATCAGAACCTGCATATGTCTCAAACTCATTATTACTGATTTTTACATATGAAGATCCCCAACAACCATTTTCGTACACAGTCCACTTAAAGGTATTCTCACCCTCATACAGGTTTGTAACCTTGGTATTGAACTGAGATGGGTTTTCAATGATTCCATTGCCTGCAAAACGCTCCCATCTTCCTGAACCATTGCCCGGATCATCAGCATTTAAACGTGCAGAATTAGCACAAACAGCTCTATCAGTCCCTGCTTTAGATACCACTGTATTATTAATAATGTCAATAAAGTCTGAATTCGAGCAATCACCAACAGAAACTGTCCAAGATAAACTATTCTCTCCTGGTCCAAGATTTCTTACTATCGTATTGAATTTTGATGATTCATCAAAAGTACCAGAACCGCTTACTATAGACCATTTTCCAGTCCAATCTGTATGTGTTACTCCTGGAGGTGTTGCATTAAGAGACGCTTTAGGCTCACAAACTGGTTGATTTCCTCCAGCAATTGCAGGGAATGAATTATTCGTGACCTGAACTGTTGCCTCTGCCGAACATCCTTTTACATTAGCTCTCCAGCGGAAAGTATTTACTCCCGGAACAAGACCAGTCACAACAGTTGCATAGTTTGTAGGGCTAACAATAACAGCTCCACCTGCTTCAACTTCCCATGATCCTGAACCTCCTACTGGATTCACAGCTGTCAGATTCGCAGAGTGTCCACAAACTGTTTGATTAAAACCGGCAGAAGTTTGTATGTAATTATTCGCAACCACAACTTCATCATAAGACTCACATCTTCCTCCTGGCTCTGTTATTGTCCACCTAAAGGTATTCACATTCTGGCCTAGATTCGTCACATTGGTTACATTGGCCATTGAATTCTCAATAGTTCCCCGTCCTGAAGTTCTTGTCCAAACACCAACCCCACTTCCTCCAGGGTTATTTCCTGTAAGTTGTCCAGTGGTTCCGCACACTACTTGGTCTGCGCCAGCATTAACATCCAAAGAAAGATTTGTTATATGAACATCTTCAAAGTTTTCACATTGCGTTCCGTCTTGATTTTGTTTTGTTACTATCCAACGTACCGTTGTAACACCTTGAACTAGATTCTTAATCGACGTTACATTACTATATTTATCTTCAAACGTTCCATCTCCTCCGTAAATTTCCCACTTTCCAGAAACCCCTATTGGTGTCTGTTTAGCAGTTAATCTAGCAGATGCATCACAAACAAAGTCTTGGTCAACTCCAGCTTCCACTTGATACAAGTTATTCGTAATAATAATGTCATCACTACTTGTACACTTTGCTCCCTTAACTTTCCAACGGAATTTGTTTATACCAACACTTAGGTTATCAACAACTGTTCTGTATTCATTTGAGCTAACGATATTTGCAGTACCGCTTATTTTAGACCACTCACCTGTTGCTCCTGCACTTGGAGCATTAGCAAGTATAACCGTGGAAGTTCCACAAACGTCAAAGTCTCGAACCGTACTAGCATCTACAGAGTTATTAATAACTTTTATCTCAGCCTCAGAAGGACATTCTCCTCTTGTTATTACCCACTTAAAGGAACTCTCTCCAGAACCTAAGCCTGTAATTCTTGTACTGAATAAAGACTTATCTTCAATTGTACCTAAACCAGAAGACAATTCCCACCTTCCTGTACCAAATTCAGGATCATTTCCAGATACCCTTACTTCTGGTTCACAAGTCTCGATCAGACTTTTTTGAACAGTAGCTGGAGGATATGGTACATTATTCTTAATCACAACTGTACTAGATTCAGAACATCCATTGTCCGTTACTGTCCATTTAAAGGTGTTTGTACCTAAACCTAAACCTGTAACATCAGAACTAGGATTATTTACATCAGCAACAGTACCAGCTCCTGCTACTAATTCCCACACACCAGTGCCAGCATCTGGAATATTTGCATTTAATATTGCAGTAGATCCACAAACTTCATAAGGAAGACCGGCAAAAGAATTCACTTCATTATTAGTAATTAAAACATTATCAGATGTAGGACATTCGCCCTTTGTAATTGTCCAAATAAAGCTAGAAGTCCCTGGGCCTAAATTTCTAACCTCTGTATTATATTGACTTGGATTTACAATCACAACATTTTCATCACCTCCTGCTAATGTCCAAAGTCCTGTGCCAAGAATTGGATTGTTTCCATTAAGCCTTGTATGATCTTCACATAACGGCTGATCCTTGCCGGCTTTAGCTATGGAAGGAAAATCATTATGAACCACAACATCATCCGATGTATCACAATTCTTAGAAAATACCTTCCACCTTAATACATTCATACCTGGGCTTAAACCGGATACTGCTGTATTGTACAGAGTTGGATTAGCAAATGTTGCAGTACCTCCAACTACAGACCACTCTCCTCTTCCATTATTCTCAACCTCCGCGGCATTTAGTTCAGCAGTTGTACCACAAACACTAAAATCTATACCTGCATTAGTCTGAGCTGAATTATTTGTAAGTACTACTTCATCAATAGTCGAACATCCATCAGCATTTGAAATCTCCCAGGTAAATGTAGTTGGCGTTCCTGGTGGTAACATAGTAATTTGAGTGTTAGGGTTGAATTTATCAGCTATCTTTGCAGATCCACTGACTATATCCCATTCACCAATAGCATCAACTGGATTATTTCCAGATAGATAATAGAAATTCTGGCAGATATTATCATCAGCTCCTGCATTTGCCTGTATTGGATTAGCATTTGTTATTGCTACTTCTTTCGATTTTATACAGCCCCCGTGCTCAACCGTCCATCTAAACACATTAGTTCCCAATCCAAGCTCTGTAACTTTTGTATCTCTATCCGAGGTATTAGCTATGATACCTTGCCCTCCTACAACAGTCCAGTAACCAGGATAGTCTCCTGTGTTCGTTGCAGAAAGGTTTGCGCTTGTAGAACATACTTTTAGATTGGATCCCACATCTATCATTAAATCTTGGACTATAAGTTTCACTTCATCATGATCTTCACACTCACCACGTTTAACTGTCCACCTTAATACATTGGTCGAAGCTCCCAAATTGGTAACTCTTGTATCATATATGGCTGAACTTTCAATTTTTCCAGCTCCACTACGTACAGTCCAAGCTCCAGTACCTCCTAAAGGATCATTTCCAGATAAATAAGTAGTGTTATCACAAAGGTTCTGATCAGATCCTGCATCTACAAATACAGCATTATTTATTATCTCAAATACATCAGATGCAGTACATTTCTCATACTTTACAGTCCATAAGAAAGTGTTCGAAAGAGGAGACAATTTAGTAACCTTAGAATCCCTAAGAGTAGAATTTACAATCTTACCTGTTCCATTAATCACAGTCCATGTTCCTGTTCCCTTATCAGGTTGAGCCGCTGATAGAGTCCACTCGTTTTCACATATCTCACGTTTCTTACCTACACTAGCAGACACTTTAATGTACAATACATTGTGTAATGCTTCATCCTCACACTTTCCATTAGATACATTCCACTTAAAGATGTTCAAGCCCTCTTCTAAACCAGAAACATCTGTATCAAAAGTCTGAGATGATAATATGTGAACACCAGATTTCTCTGTTGTCCAAAATCCTGTTGCCCCATTTGGTGGATTATTACCTATTAATCTTGCTTCTGGCTTACAAACCTTTTGCTCAGTTTGCGTTGTTGCAACAACAGAATTATTAGTAATCTCAACATCATCTGACTTATTACAGTTATTTTCAGAGAAAACAGTCCACCTAAATGTATTCACACCAGGATCAAGATCTCTAACTATAGTAATATAAGACGTCTTATTATCAAACGTCGCAGAATTGCTAACTTGAGACCACTCTCCTTTATATGGTGCAGGGTCTGCTGCTGTCAGTTGTGCATAATCCTCACAAACTGGTCTGTCGAAACCTGCATGTGGGCTTGGTAAATTATTAACAACCTGAACTTCATCTCCAATTATACATTTTCCATTATCAACTGTCCATTTGAAAATATGCAATCCAGCTGATAGCTTTGTCACATCTGTATTATACAGAGTTGGATTTGTTATCGTAGCAGTTCCACTAGATTCATGTGTCCATGTGCCACCTGGCAAGTTAGTGCCAGACAGACGAGCCGTAGTACCACATATCGCCTGATCTGCACCTGCGGATACCTTTGGTGCATTATTGGTTATAGTTACATCCCTATAATCGCTACAATTTTCAGCCTTCGTCGTCACTGTCCATCTGAAGATATTGTCACCTTCTGCTAAATTGTATGCATAAG
This sequence comes from Bacteroidales bacterium, assembly GCA_965230435.1. GTDB lineage: Bacteria > Bacteroidota > Bacteroidia > Bacteroidales > JBDKHP01 > JBDKHP01. The sequence continues at coordinate 606,453 of CBDDLB010000003.1, read as the reverse complement.
TATTATTCATACTTCGATCTACAAAACTCGCGACAGAACTTACTATCGACCAACGACCATAAGTCCCTACATCAGGAATATTTGCTTCTAGTTGAACACTATCTGTACAATAAATTTGAGATGGTCCTGCATCAACATTAGGAGATATATTCCTAACAATAATATTAGCTTCCTCAGAACATTTTCCTTTAGTGACCTTCCATTTCAAGGCGTTAGCTCCTTGTAACAATCCTCTTATAATAGAAGTATTATATAACGCTGGATTTGCAAATTCCACAGAACTTGTCGTTGAAGTCCACTCTCCAACAGCACTGATTAGAGCTGGGTTATTTGCTTTCAACTGAGCTGTCTGACCACATACTACTAAATTATCAGCTTGCGCCTCAACCTCATTGTTTACAACTTCAACAAAGTCAGAATCCGGACATTTTCCATTTACAGAAACATTCCATGTAAATGTATTGCTACCTGGCTCTAAATTTCTAACCACAGTACCCAAGCTACTTCGATCATCTATAGTTGCAGATGTTCCTGATGTCCAATATCCAGAACCTACTGGTATTGGAGATGCTCCAAGTACAGCTATATTAGTACATACCTCTTGTTTCACACCAGCTTCCGCTTCTACATAATTATTTGTGATTATCACAGAATCCCTATCAGAGCAACTATTATAAGTTACTGTCCAAACAAATAGATTTTCTCCAGGAGCTAGATTTGTAACTTTAGATGTAGCTTCAGCTGTTTTTTCAATTACTACACTTGAATTATATGATGTCCAAATACCTGTTCCTTTAGGTGCTGCATTTGCCTGAATAGTATATGTTCCCATACATATTTCCTCATCTGCCTGAGCAATAGCATCAGAAGGTAGGTCATTATAAATTGTATACAAAGCAGAAGCAGAACACTTTTTCACACTTGTTTCCTTAGTAACAGTCCAAGTAAATGTATTCTCAGTCAACCCTAGACCTGATACTACAGAATTATACAATGTTGGAGTTTGAATAACACCTGATCCTGTTCCATTCGTCCATTTTCCACTAAAACCAATAGGTAACTGTACCGCATTCATAGTGGTATTATCAGAACAAACTCGTTTTGGAGTTCCAGAACTCAACGAGAAGCCCTCATAATTAATGATCACATCTACGTCGTCTGTACAACCTCCTTTGGTTACAGTCCACGTAAGGTTGTTTGCACCTTGTTTCAAGTTTCGTACTGTAGTATTGTAAACAGTAGAATCATCAAAATCCAAATCTCCAGCCAACGATGTCCATTCTCCTGTTGCCCCAATTAAAGTCGGGTTATTGCCATCCAATGTTGCTGTATCATTACATACATTGTCACCCGTAGCCTTTGCCTCAACAAAGTTATTCGTGATCTCTACTACATCACTCTTCACACAACCGCCATCAGCATAAACTGTCCAGGTAAATTTATTTACCCCCTCTGCTAAATTGGTGACTGTTGTTTTGTTTGAACTTCTATTTGTGATAGAAGCAACTACAGAGGATGTCGACCAACGCCCATATCCAACCTGAGGGATATTGGCTTCTATAGTAGCCTGATCCGTACAAACTTCATCGTCTGCACCAGCGTTAGCAACAACATCATTATTAGTTACCGTCATTTGATACGTTTCAGCACAACCTTTATTTGACACAGTCCAAGTAAAGACATTATCCCCAGAAACAAGACCACGAGCTATTGTGTTTCCTGCTGCAGAATCATCAAATACAACCGATGTGTTATCCGCAGACCATACACCAACGCCTATTGTCGGCTCTTGTGCTGTTACTGGATATTGGTCACTACAAGTAATCTGACCTGACCCTATAGTAACTACTGAAGGGCTATTATTTGTAACTGTTACGGTTTCTTTACCTATACAATTTGTATTTTCATCTTTTACAGTCCATTCAAAAACATTGTCTCCTGTATCTAAACCTGTTACCTCTGTATTGTATAGCGAAGGCGTAGTTGGTATGCCAGCTCCATTTACAAGCGACCATTTTCCAGATTGTCCTGTTGATAGAGCTAACGCATTTAACGTCGCTGTCGTTGAACAAGTTGGATTAACACCTCCAACTATTGGTTCAAAACTTTGATTTGTTACAGTTATTGTTTTAGTATCAGAACATTCATCAACTCCTGTTCCTACAGATACATTCCATGTAAATGCAGTTGCACCAACAGGTAAATCTGATACTTTAGAATTAGCTAGTAATGATGATGTTATTTTTACATTAGAATCAGATTTTGTCCAATAACCACTCGCACCTGGCAATGTTGGATTATCTGCATCTAAATTAGCAGTTGTTGAACAAGTTGCTACAGGTCTGGCTACTGCTTGAATCGAATTATTAGTGATCGAAATATTATCTATATCAGTACACTTTTTTGTTCCACCTGGAGCTTCAACTGTCCAAGAGAAGCTATTTGTACCAACAACAAGGTCTGTAACAGCAGTTGTGAACAATGTATTATTCTGAATCGTCGAACTGCCTAATGTTACAGTCCAATATCCTGAACCTGTTGTTATATCCAAAGCTTTGGCTGAAAGAACTGCCTCATCATTACAAACTACAAAGTCTGTTCCTGCATCAGCCACAACCTTATTATTAGTAATTCTTACATCCGTAAAACTCTTACATTCATCCGTACCTGTTCCTTTCACTACAGTCCAACGGAAATCATTTGCTCCTGGAGGTAAATTAGTAACTACCGCATTAGGTTTCTTTGAATCATCGAATTCCACGTTCGTAGCTGTAGTTGTCCAATAGCCAGTCTCGCCAGTAGCAAGAGCACCCGCTTCAAGAACAGTATTAGCAACACAAACAGTAGCATCTTTTGCAATAGCTTCAACCTCATTATTGGTTATAATCAGCTCATCAGAATCTAAACAGTTTTCTTTTTCAACTGTCCAGCTAAGCTTATTTGTTCCTTTGGATAGTTTCGTTATTGTAGTAAATGCCTCCTTCGAATCTGCAATTTCACCATTACCTTCCAAGACTGTCCAATAGCCTGTAGCTCCACCAACTAAATTTGCTGATAAAGTAGCTGTAGGATTACATACATCTATATCTGTACCTGCATCAGCAGTTAATGTGATGTTAGTAACCTCCATCTTGTATTCGTCCGTACAAGCTCCGTTGGTTACAGTCCAAATAAATTCTACAGCCTCGTTCGCCCCAAAGCCATCAACCATTGTGATCGCTTCATCCTCAGACTTGATTGATACCGTAGCAGAACCTACACTAGACCACTGGCCAGTACCAAATGTTGGCACACCAGCTTTAATCTTCGTACTAGTTGTACATATTGAGAAATCTTTCAATGCGGTCAACTTAGACGGTGAGCTATTTGTGATAATTACCTCATCTGAATTTTCACACCCCGTAACACCATCTTTTACAGCCCATTTAAATTTATTCTCACCTTGTCCTAAATCAGTTACAATAGTATTATTCAACGAAGCTTTTACAATCTTTGCAGAAGAAGACGTCGTTGTCCATATCCCTAACTTCGTTGTTCCACTCAAATCATCTCCAGACAACTCAACTGTTGTTTCACATACAGTCTCACTCGGCCCTGCTTCAACAGGAAAACCATTATTGTTAACTGTTACTCCAATTTCATCGAAACAACTTCCTCGTTCAACACGCCATGTAAATTCAGTACTTCCATTATCCAAATCTGTAACGTCAGTTACAAGCTTACTGTTATCAGCAATCAGAGCTTTTGCTCCAGCTGTTTTTACAGACCAATTACCTACCCAACCAATTCCTGTTGGGTCATTTGCTACCAATTGAGTTGTGGTACCACACTCATTTATTATTGTATTCGCAACTGAAGCTGTAACCTCGTCATTATGTATTGTCACTTCAGCTATATCCGTACATGTTGGTCTCTTTTCCGCAAATACTGTCCATCTAAATGTATTTGGCCCTATATCCAAACCACTAGCGGTTGTACTACTAGATGTATCATCAGCTATACTTCCTGAACCAGCAAAACGTGTCCATTCTCCATAAGTGCTAAGTAATTGTGGTTGCGCTACAAGAGAAGCTATAAGGTTCGCTGTTCCACCGCATACTTTTGTATCACTGCCAGAGACATCTGCTTCTACACTGTAATTCGCAGCTTGGGCATAAGCAACACTTTCACAATTACCTTTTTTTACTGTCCAAGTAAATAAGTACTCGCCTACAGGTAAGTTTGTAATCTGAGAATCATATGCTGATTTAGTAATAATAGATGCTCCACTAAGTGTAGTCCATTCCCCAATCGCTCCTGAGGTTGGCTTCCCAGCAGAAAGGTTCATAGTCCCACTACACTCTGCAACATTATCAGCTGAAGCCGTTACTGAATTATTTGTTATAACAACCTCATCGGTAGATTCACAGCTTGGTGCTGCAGTAAGAACCCACTTAAGCTTATTGGCTCCCAATGACAGATTCCGTACAATTGTTTTAGCTGACTTACTATTATCAAAAGTTGCTCCTCCAGTAACAGCTTCCCAATATCCTTGTCCATAAACAGGAGGTTCATCTGCATTTAATGTAGCTGTCTTTCCACATACATTTTGATCCTTACCTGCAAAAGCTGTTAAACCATGATTAATAAGCAACATTTTATACTCATCCTTACACTTTCCATTGGTAACAGTCCATGTAAACTCCGTCGTTTTTCCAACCTCTATGTTTGTAATATCAGATATCACCTCAAACTGAGACTTAATTTCAACCGTAGTCAAACCATCATGGCTCCATTCTCCTGTACCAATCGTTGGTGGATTGGCACTAATCTGAGCCTTCGTATCGCAAACAACCTGATTGCTCAATGGAGACAATAAAGAAGGCGATTCATTTGTAATTATTAGTTCGTCAGAATTCTGACATCCTGTACTACTATCAAATACTGTCCAGACAAATTTGTTAACTCCTTGTTCTAAGCCGGATACATCAGTGACTCTTGAATTTGAATTGGTAAATGTCACGGATGAAATCGTAGTAGACCATTCTCCAGATTTTGATAATCCCGCCCATGAATTAGCGGCCAAAGAAGCTGTTGTTTCACATATAGTCTGATTGGCTCCTGCCTCTACTACAAAATCATTATTTGTCACAAAAATCGTAGTACTTTCTGTACAATTGGCTCGTTTTACAGTCCACATGAATTCACTTTGACCGATCGCCAAACCAGTTACCTTAGTGAACACCAAACTGTTTTTCTCTATAGTTGCCATAGCCCCTCCAGAAACTTGAGTCCACTCGCCACTCCAGCCTGTACCCTCAGGATTTTCACCGTCCATAGTTACTTCTCCATTACATGTTGTCCTTGATGATGCTTTTGCTTCAACCTTATTGTTTACAATAACAAACTCTGCATTGTCTTTGCAATTCGAATCATTTGCAGCTACTACAGACCATCTTAATTTATTGTTTCCAACAGATAAATTAGTCAGTGTTGTATTGATTGCTTCGCTATTCGCAATCAATCCATCTCCTGTTTCTACCTTCCAATATCCCAAAGAAGGAACTTTTTGAGCTTCTGCATAAATTGAGGCATTACCATCGCAACTTGTTGTATTGTTTCCTGAAACATCAGCAACAACAGTATTATTTGAAACTGTAACAGATACTGATTCTGAACACGCACCATTAATTAATGTCCATTTAAAATCGACATCACCATTTGGCATATCAGTAACCTTAGAATTATATAGCGTATTCTTATCAATTACAGGATCTAGATGAGATGTCTCCCATAATCCTGATTCCCCATCTCCTGGTTTTACAGCAAATAGTTCTACAGTAGTGCTACATTCAGAAACATCAAATGCAACAGGATCTACATCATTGTTTATTATTGTAACCTCATCAAATTGTTCGCATCCTCCACCACTTCTTTTAACAGTCCATCTCAAAACGTTATCTACATCTTTCGATAATCCACTGACTGTTGTGTAAGGATCTGTACTATCAGAAAAATCAGCATCACCACTTTCTACAGACCATTCTCCATTTCCATCTACAGGAGGAGGGTCTGCTGTAAGTTTAGCTGTACCAAAGCAAACTACATCGTCATCTCCAGCATCGATAGTGAACGAATTATTTTTCACCACAAGATTAAACCCTTTAGAACAGTTTTGATTCGTAACCGTCCAAGTAAATATGACCGTTTGCCCAGGGGCAACTCCACTAACAACTGCTGATTCCAAAGAAGGTTTGTCAATACCTATTCCCAATGTGCTCGTAGACCATTCCCCTGTACCAGCACTTGGACTTGGAGCAGTAATAGTAGTACTACCAGAACAAATTGTTTGATTCGCTAGAGCTACATTATCAGGTGAATTGTTAATAAGTTCAACTTCTTTTTCTACAGCACATCCTGAAGTTCGAGTTACTCTCCATATGAACTTATTAGAACCTGGCAATAAACCTTGTACAACCGTTTCTGGATCGGTTGAATTTTGAATTGTCGCGGTTGTACCAGATGTTCTCCACTCTCCTACTTCCCCTGCATTAAGTGCCTCTGTCATTTTTGCAGTAGTTGAACAAACAGGCGTACTAGTATTTGTATACGAGAATGCATCTCTCCTAACCGTGATTTCAACCGCATCAGTACACGCTCCTTTAGAAACTTTCCATTGGAATTTAGTGTCATTTGGACTTAGATTCGTTACAACACTTTTATTATTATCAGATGAAACAATAATAGCTCCTGTACCACTTAACTCTGTCCATTCTCCTTTCCATAATGTTGTAGCAGGGGATATAGCTGCAAGTTCAGCTGTAGATGAACATGTATACACATCGCTTGCTACAGCTTTAACACCATTATTTTCAATAGAAAGTGAAACATTATCACTACAACCTCCTTCATCGGATTCAACAGTCCAAGTAAACGTATTGGTTCCTAGTTTAAGGTTACTCACATCTGTAGTAAATGCTTTACTGTTTGCAATGTTACCTCCTCCAGTTTCCATCTTCCAATAGCCATGGCTACTCACAATTGGCAAATCAGCTTCTAATGTTGCTGTTGTTTCACAGACTGTAGTTTTCGTATTAGTAACACTAGCTGTCACTAAATTATTCTCAACTCTTACATCGATCGGCTCTGTACATTTACCCTTAGTTACTGTCCAAGTAAAAGTTATTCCTGAGCCATTATTTGGTACGCCCCTAACGAAAGTATTAATTTGAGCAGTGTTATCAATTGTTGTAAAACTTGTTCCCTTTTCTGTCCATTCACCTGTTTCTCCAACAAGTAACCCATAAGCATCAAGTTCTATATCTGTACTACAACCTACTACATCACGAGCTCTAGGAATCACTGAGTTATTCGTGATTGTCACCTCATCTGAATCTGGACAAGCTCCATTTACATCAACACTCCATTGAAATTTATTCAACCCAAGGTTTAATCCTGTAACCTTTGATGAAGGAGAAGCTGTATCCACTACTACAGCATTACTAGAAACAACAGTCCAACGTCCACTTCCCAATATAGGAGTTGTCGCATCCAGATTAGCAGTTGTTCCACATACCTCATCATCAACTCCAGCATTCGCTGCTACGAGGTTGTTTGTAACCTTTACTTTATGTATTTCTGTACAAGTAGTATTCTTAACTTTCCAGTTGAATGTTACTTGCGTACCCACAGGAAGAGCTCTTACAATAGTGATATTAGTACTAGGGCTATCAATTGTAGCACCATCAGTATTAGACCAACTTCCTTTTACACCAGCACCTAGATTACTAGCATAAATTTCCGCTGTACTACCACAAACCACAAAGTCTGGTTTTATAGAAAATGAGCCATCTGTAGGCTTATTATTGGTGATCGTTACATTTTCAGTACCTACACACCCAGTTGTCAAGTCAGTTACAGTCCACTTAAATACATTGGCTCCTTTATCCAAACCAGACACATAAGTATTATTAAGACTTGCATTAATAAAAATGCCACCTCCAGTACTCACTGTCCACTTGCCCTTAAAACCAGCTCCTAGTGCAGGTGCTGGCATATCTGTATAATTATTACATACAGTTTGTGAAGTACCTGCATTTGGAGTAAATGCATTATTTGAAACCTTAACATCATCGGAATCACTACAAGTTCCCTTAGTTACAGTCCAAGTAAATGTAATTGAGGATTCTGGTAAGCCAGAAACCGAAGGATTTTGCAATTTTGAATTAGATATAAATACTCCTGGCTCTGTAGTAGACCACACTCCATTGCCTTGAGCAGGTGTATTGGCTGATAATGTTGCTATAGGCCCACAACTTGCTACATCATTAGCAGAAGCAACTACTGAATTATTTGTTATCACAAGCTCATCAGTTTCTACACAAAGGCCAGAACCTACATTAACCCTCCATTCAAAACGGTTGCTCCCCAATGATAAATCACTAACTGCAGTACTTAACGCATTGGAATTGGTAATCTGAGCAGGTCCGCCATTCAAGACATTCCATTCTCCAACAGCATCAATTACACCAATCGGGTCAGCGAAAATATTTCCATTATCAACACAGAACTCATCATCTGCCATTGTATTTACTACAATCTCGTAAATAGTTACTTCCGCCGATTTCTTACAGTTATCTTTTGATAATGTCCAGCGGAACACGTGTTTATCATTCGCTAATCCTGTAACCGTTACATTCGCTAACGAAGTTTTGAACGGATCGAAAGCTCCTCCAGAAACATGTTCCCACTTACCAGAAACTAGAGGATCTGTAGAAGTAGAACCTATAAGGTCAACTTCTCCATCCATGTTACAGACGTCAGAGCTAGAAGCAGTAACCCCAGTAGGAGAATAATTATACACTTCAACTGTAGAAGTAGCCTGACAATTTAGATCAATATCAGATGTTACCGTCCAAGTAAATGTATTGATTCCTTCTTCAAGGTCATAAACCGTAGTATTATATAAACTCGGAGTTGTAATCTTTGCACTATTAGCAGTTGTCCAATTACCAGTAGCATTGGTTGGTTGAATAGCGTTAAGTTGGTTAGTTTCTGAACATCTATCGCTTGGAGATACCCCAGCATTGGCAGTAACTTCATTGTTCGTCAATAAATAAGTTTCATAAGCTTGACAACCATCATTATAAATTGTCCAACGAAACTCTGTTTCACTTGCTCCAAGCCCGCTTACACTCGTATTAAATGCTGTATCATCATCTATACTTGCTCCCCCTTTTTCTATCGTCCACTTACCTGTTACCGGTATCCCACGACTACCAGGATAAACACCACTTGGCTGAGTAGCATCAAAAGTATGTGTATTAGTACAAATGCTCTGTGATGTTGTTGAACCAAGCGTAAATGAATTATTAGAAACTTTGAAAGTATACGACTTTGGACATGCATTATTACTATTATACAATGTCCAAGTAAAAGTATGGTCACCCACTGATAAACCAGATACCGTAGTTTCATGAGCACTAATGTCTGTAATAACTTTACCACCTGTAGGTACAGTCCATCTTCCATAAGTACCAGAAGGTGGTACCAAAGCCTTTAAATCAGCGGTAGATGCACAAACAATATCTTCCTGATCTGTTTGGGCTGAAACAATACCATTGTTAGTAACGATCACATTCTCTGACAACGAACATGATTTTTCAGTCACAGTCCAAGTAAAAATTTTCGTACCAAAACCTGAGATATCAACCGTTACTTCACTTTTTGATGCCTGTGGTATAGTTACCCCTGAAGTCGTAGACCACATACCAGTTCCATTCAAAGGCTCAGTAGCTTTCAATACAACTGACTTATCTTCACATATTTCAATATTCGTATCTGTAACAACTGCATCACTAGGTTTATAATTGTAAACTGTTACCACATCTGAATCGGTACAATTACCTAAAGCAGCGGATGTCACTGTCCATTTAAACGTATTCGCACCAAACTGTAACCCCGAGACAGTAGTTTCTGCGTTCTTTGAATCTACAATCACACCTGTAGAAATATCAACTGTCCAAACTCCCGTAGTTCCAGCAGTCGGTATTGCCTTAATAGTATTTGTATCTGAACATTCCCCTGAAGGTGTTGTTCCCGCATTAGCACTTACAGAATTGTTCTGTATTGTAAATACTTCAGTATCCTGACAACCACCTTTTGTAATTGTCCAATTAAGTGTACTCTTCACTAATGAAGGTAAATTCACATTTGTACTAAAAGTAGACTTATCAGATATGTCTGCATCACCAGCGATAACAGTCCATCGTCCATATCCCGACCCCATTGGAGCTGCTCCTGCCGATACCGTAAAAGGATCTGTTGCACTAACTATTTCTGAATTTCCACAAACTCCAATATCCTGTCCTCCAGGTAGGTTAAATGAATTATTACTGATCGTGTAATCCATCTCAGCATTACATCCTCCTTTGGTAACAGTCCATTTGAAGCTATTTGCTCCAGTCCCTAAATCAGATACTGTTGTTATTGCTAATGAAGCATTCGCTATATTAGCTCCTCCCGTTGTCGACCATCGTCCTATGCCATTTGATGGCGTGATAGTTTTAAGATCTGCTGTTTTAGCACACACTTGAGTAGATTTTGACGCAGCCTCAACGGTTACAGTATTATTTGTGATAGTAATATCATCTTCTAAAGTACAACCTTTATTAGATGTTCTCCATTTAAAGACGTGAGAACCTACCCCTATTCCTGTTACCACTATACTTGCTTGTGAAGAGATTGCAACTGGATCAACTGTAGCAGGAAGAACCCATTCGCCAGAGCCAATTATTGGGGCATCGGCTGCAAGGTTATGCGAAGTATTACAGATTTCAGTAGTTACAGTTGTAATAAGAGCATCGGAAGGATTATCGTTTATTACATCGACATCTGCAAAATCCTCACAAGATCCATCTTTTATTGTCCAACGGAACGTATGTGTTGCCCCTCGAGCTAATCCACTTATTGTAGTATTAAACAAAGTAGGCGTATCAATGACACCAGCTGCAATAGTAACTTTAGACCATTTACCCGTTGCTCCCGCAGGTAAAGACGCATTCAATTGATTGGTATCAGAACAACGTAAAACAGGAGTTGTTCCCGCCACTGCAGTAATTGCATTATTATGAACAATATGACTTTGAACCTTTGAACATCCATTCTTGGTCACAGTCCAACTAAATTCATTAACACCTGGCTGCAAACCAGTAATTGTCACTAGATATTCAGTGTTTGAAGAGAAAGATCCTGATCCCTGTTCAACTTTCCATACACCCGATCCTGGATCAGCACCTACTGTACCTAAAATTAATGCAGGATCATGCCCAGTCAACGTAATTGTTCCATCACAAGACTCATCATCTGGCACAACAGGAAGAGTAAAATCATTATTCGTTTTAGTCACTAAAATATCATCCGTACATGAGCCCGCTTTCAAAGTCCAATAGAAAAGGTTGTTTCCAATGTCTAAGCCTGACACCGTAGTTAATGTTACGGACGCATCATCAATCACACCTGAACCTGGGGTCGACCAACGTCCATAAGCGTTTGTATTTACAGGAGCAATAGCTATTAAATCAGCCGTACCATCACAAACTATTTCATCTTGTCCCGCAGCTACCTGAGGAACAACTGTATTATTCGTTATAACAATATCCTCATCTTTCGTACATTCAAAATTAGCAACTGTCCATGTAAAAGTATTGTTCCCTAAATCCATTCCCGTTACAGAAACAGACTCATTAGTTGGAAAATCGATAGAAGCAGAACCTGTAGTAGACCATTCTCCCGCCCCATATTTTGGAGGATTCGCAATTAAATTAGTCATGTCTGAGCATTCCTCCCTATTGGGGTTCAATACAATATCTTCAGGTTCGTAATTATAAACATCTACAAAATCAGTATCGGAACATTTTCCATTTTGAACTGTCCATTCAAAACGATTCTGTCCATAATCCATAGCTGATACCGCAGTATTATATAAAGTAGGATCTGTAAAAGTGCCTGTACCAATTCCTGTAACTGTCCAAGTACCATCTCCTATCTGAGCTTTGAGAGTGTTTGCATCAGAACACCTTGTTGCTGGACTTGCGCCAGCTTCTGCGACTACTTTATTATTCGTGATATCTATCTCTTTAAAATAAGTACAACCATTTTTATCAACTGTCCATTTAAATTTAGATACATCAGGTTGCAAATTGGAAACAGTAACATTTGGTTTTGAATCTGAAGAAAACGCCCCACCTCCTGAGACAGTAGACCATGTTCCTATACCATCTGTAGGTGTAGCATTTAATGTGATGTTTCCATCGCAGGAAATTCCATCGTTTGGTAAACTTGAAATCGTTGGAGTAAATACAACATATTTCAATGTAATTGAAGCGCTAGCAGAACACGTTCCTTTTGTTACTGTCCACGTGAATATATTATCTGTCCCAATATCACTACCAGACAAGTCAGAGACATTAATCGTTAGTGATGATTTGTTATCAATAGTACCACCAGTTGGAGAAGACCATTGCCCAGTTCCCACTGGGTCATATGTAATTGCTTTAAGGTTATTTACTGTTTCATCACAAACTGTACGATCTTGATTTGGTTCAACGTGAGCTTCTGTTCTATCGTTTACAACAGTTAACTCAGCATAATCCTGACATGTCACATTGAGCGTACTATTATCTATCGTCCATCTGAAAACATTGTCTTGAGTTCGACTTAAATTAGTAACCAGAGTTTTGGCAGAATTAACATCTGATATATTCCCTGTTCCTTGTTCTTGCGTCCAAGTTCCTACTCCTATTATAGGTACATTTCCTATTAAATTATAAGAATCCATAGCGCCAGAACACAAAATTGCTCCAGAATTAACCTTCGCAGGAGTAGGAGTTAAGTTAGTAACCAAAACATTATCTGTATCTGTACATGTATTATTGGTTACTAACCATTGTAATGTCGTGGTTCCTTGTGGTAAGCCAGAAACAGTAGCTTTATGGTCATTGATATTTGAAAGTGAAACATCAGCTATCGTTCCATTAGTGACCCCCAAAGTAGACCATGTACCCGTTTCCCCAGCACCAGGAGCGATTGCATCCAGTATTTGTGTATCACCACATACATCTACATCAACACCTGCACTTGCATTTACAGTACGATTAATTATCAAAATATCATCGTCTAAAGAACAGACATTTGTTAAATCTCCAATAGAAGATGGTATTGTCGTTGTCTTTGTTATTGTCCAACGGAATGTCGTAGTTCCACTCGTCACCCCTGATACAATGCCAGTTAGACCATCGCTACCAGTAATTATAGAACCCATTCCACTACCTTCTTTAGACCAAACTCCAACTTCATTCCAAGCGGGAGGACTTCCGGATAAAATAGCAGTAGAACCACAAATTGGCCGATCTGTCCCCAAAGTCGGCTGAGTTGGAAGGTTATTGTATATAATGACATCATCAAAATTAGTACACGAACCAAGCACAGAAGCCTTAGTTACAGTCCAACGCAAAGTATTGGTTTGAGATGCTAAATTAGAGACAGTTGCATTACTAGCTGTTATATCAGAAATTGTAGCTCCGACTCCTAGATAACTCCATTGTCCAGAACCTCCCTTAGGAACTCCCTGAGCATCTAACTGAGCACTATTATCACACACTATTTGATTTACTCCAGCATTAACTCCATCTAAAGCAAAATTCCAAATGGTAACAAAATCACTAAGTCTACAAGTTTGAGTATCAACAGAATTATCATCTCTTGTAATCGTCCCTGTATTTCTTACTACCCATTCAAATGTATTTTCACCTGTTTTATTTTCATCAGCCTTTGTTAAAGCAGAAACTGAAGTGTTAAAAGTTGAAGAGTTAAAAATGACACCATCACCCGTTGTCACATACCATCTACCATAACCAATATTAGGTTCTCGGGCATTTAACTGTCCTGTATTAGTACAAACAACTTGATCAACACCGGCATCGGCAGGCGAAGGTGATGCATTATATATTTCAACATCTTTTGTTGCCAAACAAAATTCACCTGCGTGGGGCGCAGGAAGTTCAGTATAGAAAGTCCAACGGAAAATGTTACTTCCATAACCAATGTTAGTAACAGCTGTTTCGTAATTAGAAGGAGCGCTAAATGTACCTGCACCTCTAATTTCAGTCCAACTACCATATGAAGAGGCATCTGGAGTATCCACAGCTTTTAGTTGCCCCAAGGAATTTGTACAGATAACTTCACTATTACCAGCATTACTAAACACTGCTGCAAATCGAGGATCATCAGTTTCTGTATAACCATAAGCTGTGATCTTTACTGAGTCTGTTATTTCACATGTTTGCCCATGCAATGTGTGGGTTACTGTCCACATCATTGTTGTCTCTGCTCCAGGGGGACCTGCTGGGTTATCACCATAAGGAAGGTTTTCAACTTTTGTATTAAACTCACCTGGATTAACGATGTTCACATTTGAATGAGTTGTCACTGCTGCAGAAGGAGGATATACACTCCAAACACCAGTACCATGACCGGGTTCTACAGCCTCCATGTATGTAAAATCTGCACAGACAACCTGTTCATCAAGTTCCTGCTCTGCAATAGATAAAGTATCTGGCAGCGCATTACTAATAAGCACTTGATCAAATGAAGTACAATTTTTATATGTAATAGTCCATGTGAAATAATTATCTCCGTACCCTAAATTTGATACGCGAGTATTGTGCGCCGAAGGATTTGCAATAGTAGCCGATCCATTGTCCAAGTTCCACCGTCCTGTTGCTCCTGTTTGGGCAGGAAGGTTTCCTTGAAGATCCGCATTGAACGAACACAAAACTTGATCTGGCCCTGCATCTGCTGCAGGTTTCACAGTATAATTATTAATTGTTACCTCATCAAAATCTGTACAGACCCCGTTCGTAACTTCCCATCTAAAGACATTAACATCATCATCTAGATTTGTTACTGTAGAATTAGGATCTGTATCCGTTGTTATATTAGCTGCACTTGTAGTAGTCCATTGGCCAGTTACAGGTGCAAAACCAGCAGTTGCCAAACTGTTACCTTGTAATGTTGCTGTATTTGTACAAACATCTTGGTCGACACCCGCATCTGCTATTACTTCTTTATTTGTCAAAATAACATCGTCTTCAGAAAAACAGGTTCCTTTTCTTATTGTCCAACGCAACACATTATTACTACCACCAAAACTTAGGTTTTCTACAGGTGAATTTTCTTTTGATGGAACAGTTGCAAAACCAGAACCAGTAACTGTAGACCAAGTACCAACACCTAAAACTGGTACATTTGCATTTAAGTTTGAATTATCAGCGCATAAGTCCAGTTGATCAGGGCCTGCATTTGCCGCAGAAACAGAGTCGTTCTGAACAATTACATCATCAGAAAGCGTACAGCCGTTAAGAGTTGTAGTCCAAGTTAACACGTTAACATCATTCTTCAATTCATAGACTCTTGTATTAACTGCTGCCGTATTCTCAAACTGAATATTAGGATCTGTCGAAGACCATTTTCCTGTACCCGCAGTTGGAGTCGTTGCATTCAGTGTAAATGTCCCACTTCCACAGACATTTATATCTGTACCAGCATTTGCTGCACTTGGTTGATTATTTATAATGTCAACCTCATCGTAATCAGAACAAGTCCCGACCGTAACAGTCCACCTTAATGTATTGACTCCCATACCAACAGTCACTTCCGTATTGCGTAGATTTGCGTTCACAAAAGTTGCACTTCCAGTTCTTCTTGTCCATTCGCCAGTCCCTAGTCCTGGGTCTGATCCACCTAATGTAAATGTATCTGTACAATCGGACTGATCTACACCTGCACTAACAACACCAGGAGAACCGCTAGTAATAGTAACATTCGCCATAGATTGACAAACGCCATTATCTACTGTCCAAGTCAAAACATTAATACCAGGCTGTAATCCTGAAACTTTTGATGTCGAAGATTTAGAATCAGAAAATGTAACACCTGCTATTCCTGTTGACCAGGTACCAGGTACAGTTACTGCAGAAAGGTTTGCTGTTGTTCCACAAACTGGCTGATCAACTCCTGCATCTACAGTTCCCGTTGATGAATTTGTTAACGAAACCTCATCATAAGAAGAACAGGTTATGGCACCTACTGTTTCATCCACAGTCCATCTAAATACAACTGTTTCCCCTGAAGTAATACCTGTAATTGTTGTTTTCGGATCGTTAATATTTGTAATCGTTCCAGAAGTTCCACTTATACGAGTCCAAGTTCCTGTACCAGCGGTAGGAGTAGCATCCATTGTGAAATCGGCAAAACATTCATTCTGATTTGGACCAGCTTCAACTATTGGATTAACAACAGTAATGTCAACCTCGTCAGAAGTTGTACATGCCCCTGTTGCAGCATCGGTAATTGTCCACCTAAACGTATGAGTTCCGGGACCAGCCCCGGAAACAATTGCATTAGGATCAGCAGAATCACTAAATTTTATATTTGGCCCTGCCCCCCCAACGTATTCCCACTTTCCAACATCTCCTCCTGGAGAATTCCCATCAAGGGTAATATTACCTGAGCAAACATTTTTATCAGGTCCTGCATTAGCTACCACATTGGCTGTATTGGTTATACTTACAGTTTCATCTGTAGAACAGCCATCTGCTGATACAGTCCACCTAAAAGTATTTAGACCAGCAGTCAGACCTGTAACAGTAGTGCTGGCAGCAGTTGGGTCAGTAACAGTTGAACCGCCAGCTGACACAGACCATGAACCAGATTCCCTATAACTTAACGCATCTGCATTCAAAGTAGCTAGTGTTCCACAAGTACTAGCAGCTGGTGTTGTTGAAGCAGAAGTAGACAGTTGATGACTAATAACCGTTACATCTTTAGTATCTGTACAAGTACCTTTAGATACTTCCCATCTGAAGGTATTCATTTTTTTAACTAGGTCACCTACACGGGCATCATGCTGAGTGTTTGGATCAGTAAAAGTAGGACCTAAGTTGACAGCCGTCCAATTACCTGCAATGCCATCGGCTGATTGATCGACAGCTGTTAAAGTTGCAGTTTTGTCACAAACATAAATTTCTGATGTAGTTACTTTCGCAATAACTGCATTATTTGTTATGAAAACCTGGTCATCATCTTTACAAGCAGGATTGTTTATATTATAAACAGTCCATGTTAAGGTATTAACACCAAAGGAAGCCTCTGTAAGGCCTGAAACTGTAGAGTTCGGAGCATTAACATTAGAAAAGGTAAGAGCAAGCCCACCAGGCCAGCTCCAAGTTCCAACTTCATTTGCCTTCAGATTGGATCCATTAAGTTGTGCTGTATTAGAACAAACTGCCATGTTTCCTAAGGCATCTCCTCCTGCATCTACTCCTTGTGGAGTTACATTAGTAATTGTGACCTGAGCAGATGGGTTACATCCTACTAGTCCTGTAGTAACAGTCCAAGTTAGTATACTTGTTCCTGGAGGAATATTCGATATGGTTGTATTATGTTGATTGGCATCTGCATATGATATAACTGCGCCTGAATTATCAGTCCATGTTCCTGTATATGGGGCAGGATTATCGGCTGATAGACTTGCGGTAGAACAGACGGCCGGTTGGTCTGCACCCGCAGAGAGTCCTGATATCTGTCTGTTAGTTATTACTACAACATCAGTACTTCCATCGGAATCCAAAGTCCAGACAAAGGTGTTATCACCTTCTGCCAGATTTGTAATATCGGGATCCTGAACATTAGGATTCGAGATAATTGCCGCGCCTGTTGTCGTCCACTTACCTGGGCCATTTTGGGCATCCAATTTAGCAGTCGTTGCACATACTTGCTGATCGGGTCCAGCATTGGCCTGAGCAAAAACAGACTGAGATGACCATAGTAGCCCCATTACTAAAGTCAAAATGATGATGCGGATTGAAGACATGTAAGTTTTCATATGCCTAGTTTGTTATTTTATAACCATATGAAATGCCTAAAGGAAAAGAACACAATGCCTTTTTCTGCTTGAGTCATTTCACTAAAACTGCGATCTATTATAAACTGTCTTACCTGAAAGTATCTTTTTCAGTATAAATCAGAGACATTGGCTTTCAATTTATAGTTGCACAGAGCACACTATTTTTTCAATAAAGTGACATTGCCTCTTCTATCAAACGATTTTCCGTTGGAATAAGTGCCTACGGCCGTCCAAATATATACGTCCTCTTTTGCGATGCGACCATTGAAATAGCCGTCCCAACCGATATTTACGTCTTCGGTTTGAAAAACAGGATTTCCCCAACGGTTGTATATTTGTAGTCGGTATTCAGCAACACCTCTATGTAGTGGACGAAAAACTGTATTGTTGATGTCCTTCTCTTGATAATAACCACTTCCAGGGCCTGCTTGATCTGGAGTGAATGCATTTGGAAATTCTATGTAGAATTCATTTTTGAGCTGGATAGGATTTGGAATCACTGTATCATCAGCACAATTGTTTTCCGACCAAACTTTTAACTTAACTGCTTTTCCTGCCAATTGACCACGTTCCATCATAGGCTCACGTTCTTGAGAAATAATTTTATTGCCAACTGACCATTCGTAGCGTACAGCCTGCTCGGAATAATTATAGAAAAAGACAGGTGAAGATTCAGATACATCATTAACGGAGAGCTCACAAATAGCAATAGGAGTATCATGTACCACAATTTGATCATAATATTTATACGTACTACCATTATGAGTAAAGGAAAAAGTGACAGTAAATGTTCCTGCCTCAGAATAAGTATGAGAAGCATCCTTTGTTTGTTGTTGAGAACCATCTCCAAAATCCCAAACAATTTGGCCTTGCCCTTCAACTAAGCTTTTTGCTGAAATTCTGAAAGGCTTACACCCTTTGTTACTTGAAATTTCAAAAGCCTTTTCAAGCTTACTTATATTATAGGTATTGCTATCTGCTTTTTTTGCTGAAAGCTCTTTGACATTTTTTGCCGTAAGTGGTTCATCTAATTTTGTCTGAGAAGGCTTATCAAACATATCTTTCTTAAGCTCTTCTGTTTCCTCTTGTTTTTTAGATATCAGAGTCAACGTCTTCTTTGATTGTTCCCTTGTTTCCTTTACATTAATGTCTTTAACGGATAAAGACAGCTCAGTGTTTTCTGATTTGTTTGGAATTTCAGCAACTCCTTCCTGAAAAACTAGTTCTGTCACATAAGGAAGTGTATTATCCCAAAGCGAAGCCAAAGTAATTGCAATCACTCCCACAAGGACAATACTTAACCCGCCCTTAAAATAAGAAGATCTGTTCGAGCCCATTTGAGCCTCAATACCATTCCAAACACGCTGAGAGGGCTGCGCCCGATAATTATCAAACGAAGTCTGAAACAAATTTTCAATATTATTCTTATCCTCAACCATTATACCTGTGTAAAATTCTTTATCTAAAAAGTAACTGTTAAGTATGTGGTGTCATTCATTTGAAAATGCATTGTGTCAATATTCAATATAGTGACAAACCTTAAATACAGATTATTATAATACACCTACTATACATCATAAACATGATACAACTACCTGTCCAATCATCTTTCCTCGCTCAATTCTTCTAAGCGTTTCTGAATTAACTTTCTAGCTCTTGAATATTGAGACTTTGAGGTGCTCACATCAATTTCCAACATATCAGCTATTTCCTTGTGTTTATATCCTTCAATTGCATAAAGGTTAAAAACCATTTTATACCCCTCTGGCAAAGAATGTATAACCCCTAAGAGTTCTTCTTGCGTATAATCGAGGTCTTTATATTCCCTTGGTCCTAGACTGGAATCTTGAATATCAACGATATCATAGTGGTGTTTATGTTTTCCAGCCTGATGAAAGTTTGTAATTGCAGTGTTTACAACAATTCTTTTCATCCATCCTTCAAAAGAACCCGTTCCTTGATATTTGTTGATTTTCGTAAGAATTTTTATGAACGCCTCTTGTAATACGTCCTCAGCTTCATTATAATCGCTAGCATATCGCAGACAAATGCCAAATAGCACAGGCGAGTATGTATCGTATAATTTTTTTTGCGCCCGAGAATCGTTTTTCTTACACCTTTTTATAATTTCAATTTCATCTAACATACTTGTCATTAATATGACCCAGACTTCGTTTAAAAGGTTGCTGTTTCTCTACAATATTTATTCAGTAAAAACCTGAAAGAGAAACCACAATACAAAGAAAATCTGAAAAACCGAACTTTGGTTTTCCAGACCTAATGACATTATTGCTCCATGAGAGCCATTGTATCCGTCAATTATGGATTTAAATTAATATGTCGATTTATATCCATGTATACCGTCGCCAATGAGTACTGCAGAATTTCCTGTTACTGTACATGAATTCTGTATCAAAACTGAATTATGCAAATAAATCCCTCCTCCTTCGGAGTGATCTGATGTGACAGAATTGTTTTCTACAGTCACCGTATCAAATGTTACAGTGCTGTTAAAAATTGCGACTCCACCTCCATAGCTTCCACTAGAGTTATTACGGATAGTACAGCCAGTAAAAGTAGCTGAAGCTAACTCAATACAAACCCCACCACCTCTATAAACTTCGGCAGTATTGTTTTCTATTATTGTACCAGTTATCGTAGGATTGGCTCCTTTACCTATATACATACCTCCGCCAGATCCCCCATTATTAGTTGCGCTATTGTGTGCAGCTTTATTATTTTTAATCACACATTTTTCTAGTGTAGGACTTGCCCCTTCAATAAATACCCCTCCTCCGAAATTTGATTCGGGAGCATGTAAAGTTTGAGCAACCCAATTATAATTCTTTCCATTTCCATTTTCTATCGTTACTCCTTTAAGAATATGCGTTTTAGTTGTTTTTGCAAACGTAACTACTGCTGAATTTCCGTCGCCAGATATAACAACCTGAGTTGGATCTACAGTATTACCTATTATCTCAATGTCTTTTCCTATAGGAAAAACAATGTTCTCATTATATGTCCCATCGGCAAGCTCGATTCTGTCTCCAGATAGCGTTGATGGATCATCAAGCGCATCCTGTAGGCTTTTAAAATTTGCTCCGCCACTTGGATTTACAATTATCGCCGCAGATACAATAATATCGTAAGATTGGATATCTACCCCTCCCCGTCCGTCGTTCACAGTAATAACGACTGGATTTACTCTTTTAGGTTGCGTGGCAGTTCCAGAAATAATTGCAACTCCAGATCCTCCTGGGGCAATAGACAGCCAAGTTGGTTTCGTTGTAAGTGTAATATTTCCAGCTACAGTAATATTGTCGTCAACATCAGTCACGTCAAATTCATAAGTATATGTTTCTCCTTGGCGACCAACAGAAACTGCAATAGAATTAATCGTTGGAGGGTCGTTTACTTCGATAACATTAATTAGGCGTGACTGCACATTCGAATCCCCAAAACCATCGTTGACCGTAAAATTGATTGTCCGGGCGGAGGCCTCATCGGGTTTTTCTGATGTAGATTTGTATGTGATTGAACGTAATGCTGCTTGATATTCTACTTTAGTTGCATTTCCTGTTAATGTAAGTTCTCCTGCAACGTCATTCCAAACACCTGTGATTTTTGACGTATTTGAAAAAATTAAAATGTCGCCACTGTCGTAGTTTGATATTGAGATCAATGCTGAAAGAATGTTATCGCTATCGTCTTCTACCAACAAAGCACTCGTTATTTGAATTGCCAAAGCACCTTCAGTCCATGTTAGTGGAGTACCTTCCATAGATGAAAGCTTGACATTATTATCCACTGTTAGTTTTTTTGATGACTCTGCGGAAACGTTTCCTGCTTCGTCTATTACATATATATAATATGTGCCGACATTTGCAGGTGCTAGTATCGTAGTAGAAAAACCATGTGTATTTTTAGTCATTGTGGAACCTGTGGCGAAATCTGTTTCTACAGCCTGCCCAACTGGTGCAAACCATACTTTATTGTTCGCATGATCAGAAGCTGATATTGTTACTGATGTTCCTCCGAACTGAGTAATATCCGCAGCGAGAATGTCTGCTGGAGGAGCAGTTCTATCTATCACAACAGAGCTTCCATTCGTAATATCCGATTCGTCAGCTGAACCTGGGTTTGAATTAATGTCTACAAAGTCCAACGTTATCGCTGTTGTTCCTTCTGGAAATGTACCACCTACAGTAGCCTTTGCTGTGTAGTTTAAACCACCTGCGGACACTACAGTTGCTGTTTGCCCCGCAATAGTTGCGTTAGGCAAGGCTCCTAATGCCATGTTGACACCAAAATTCACTGTTATTTCATCGCCGACTTTTGCAAGTGCAGTATTGTTTGCATTGTTAGAAATTATCGACATGTTAGTAATTGTTGGATTCTTCATGTCGACATTAAAAACATTCGTGAACGTTTTTGCAGGAATTAAATTGCCTGCGGCATCTCTTACATTCTGAATCTTTACATCGACGTCGGTTATGTCCTGTCCTGCATCAAAAACATTGTAAGTAACTACGCATTGATTATTGGCAGGCCATGTAACACTTGGCCCAGACAGCGTTGCAGATGGGTTTTCTATTGGAAAATTGATTATTGGTGGCGCGGAACCATCGTCTTTCATTGGTTCCGAAAAGTTAAATGTCAGAGTAAACGTTCCTGCCCCCACATGAGAATCTATTATTGGATCCACACTTTCTAAGATGCCCGTCGCTGATGGGTTTTTAGTGTCAATGTTAAACAGGTCAGGTTCTGTGTATGCAGCCGGCTTATTCCCTTGTGGGTCTTTAGCTGTTGTGCCAGAAACATAAACATCTACATCGTCTACTTCCACTGCGTAGTCTAGTACATTGTAAATCATTTTGCAATTACGGGCATTTAGCCATGAACCTGAATTCAGCCCAAGTGTTAACGCATGAGAAGGGTTCTGAAATGTAACAGATGGTAAAATACTCGTATTCATATCCTTGTCATATGTAATCGTCACGAAGAACTTTCCTGTACCGACATCGGAATCAGATATTAATGCATCATTAGCTACTATACCTGTTATTGCAGGGTTCGAAGTATCGATACTGAAAACATCTATCAGATCTTTTTGAATCTGTAGATTGTTGTTTGCATCTTCTGCTGCTGTGACTCTAACATCTATATTATTTACCAGCTCGTTTACATCGCCTACATTGTAATAGGCCACATAAGTGGTTGAGTTTGTCCATGTACTACTGCCTGCATTTAGAGTTAAAGTAGAAAAGGCATCTTCTCCCACCGTAGGAGTTTCTATGGAAGGGGCAATACCCGTGTTCATGTCTTTATCAAACTTTATTGTCAACGAAAATGTTGCCGAACCGATGTAACTATCCGTGATTGTAGTCAAATTTGGTATAATACTGGTAACCTGCGGGTTGCTCATGTCAATGTTGAAAACATCAATTTCGTTGTAAGCATTTTGTATGTTTCCGTTTGCGGCTGTTGCTCCAGTAATATCCACATCAATTCCCGTCTGGAATGAATGGTTATCTGTAATGCTATACGTGAAAATGACTTGACTAGTGTTGATTCCAGATTCTCCAATTTTAGTTAATGTTGAAGAAACGGTTGGGGAAAACGTAACTATTGGATACGATGCAACATTTGTACTATAATCTATTGTAAGAGTAAAATTGGAAGGTTCGTCATTATCTTTTATTGTGTTTATGCTTTCTGTAAGCAACGTTACAGTGGGGTTGGATGTATCGATATTGAATTTATCATCGTCATCTTTATTGTTAGCAGTATTTCCCAGAACATCCTCTCCTCCCGAGACCAACACATCAACACCAGCAAGAGCAATATTATTATCACTGACATCGTAGCTAACAATAAGAGTTCTATTGTCTGGCTGCCATACCTTAGACGCTTCAGTTATCGTAGCAGATGGGTTTTCATTGTCGAAATCTACTGTTGGATAAATACCCGCGTTCATATCTTCGTTGTAAAGAATCGTAAGGGTGAATTTGGACGCCCCTTGATCGGAATCTGAAATGTTACCGCTTAGATTTGGTGTAACGGAAACAACATCTGGGTTTTCACTATCAATACTGAACACATTTACCTGATCTTTCTGGACTTGTAAATTATTATTGGCATCTTTAGCCGCAGTAACCCTAACGTCTATATCCTTTACCAGCTCATTGGCATCTGCTACATCGAAATAGGCCACATAAGTTGTTGAGTTTGTCCATGTACTACTTGCAACATTCTGAGTCAAGGTAGCAAAAGCATCTTCTCCAGCTGTTGGTGTTGCTATAGTTGGAGAAATGCCCGTGTTCATATTTTTATCATATTTTATTGTTAATGAAAAAGTGGCAGTCCCCAGATGGTCGTCTGTAACAGTTGTCAAATTCGGAGTTATAGTAAGAACCTGAGGATCGCTCATGTTAATGTTGAAAACATCAGCTTCATTATAAGCATTCTGAATATTCCCATTTGCAGCAGTTGCCCCAGTAACATCCACATCTACTCCTGTCTGCAACGAATTAACGTCTGTAATACTATAGGTATAAATGACCTGGTTGGTATTGATTCCTGATTCCCCCGTTTTTGTTAATGTTGAGGAAACAGCTGGGGAAAAAGTAACTGTTGGATAAGATGCTACATTCGCATTATAATCTATTGTAAGGGTGAAATTTGAAGGCTCATCACTATCTGCTATAGTATTTATGTTCTCTGTAAGTAACGTTACAGTAGGATTGGATGTATCGATATTGAATTTATCATCGTCATCTTTATCGTTAGCAATATTTCCCAGAACATCTTGCCCTCCTGAGACCAGAACATCGACACCAGCAAGAACTACATCATTATCACTCACATCGTAGCTTACTACAAGAGTTCTGTCGTCCGGCTGCCATACCTTAGACACTTCAGCCAATGTTGTTGATGGGTTTTCGTTGTTGAAATCTACTGTTGGATCAATACCTGTGTCCATATTCTCGTCATAACGAATCGTAAGGGTAAACTTGGAAGCCCCTTGATCAGAATCTGAAATGTTTCCGCTTAGATTTGGTGTGACAGAAACGACAGATGGTTTTTTATTATCTATACTAAACTCATTTGTCTCGTTATGCGTTAGAAGGTGATTATTGCCATTCGCATCCACACCTCCCGTTACTTGAATATCAACATCTGCAACCTCCTGATTTCCTGAACCGATAGAATAATCCACTTCATAAGTTGTACTGTTGATCCAACTACCACTTGGTCCTGTTATTGTTCCTGTTGGATTTTCAACAGGAAAAGAAACTGAAGGATTTATACCTGTGTTCATTGCCTGACCAAACTCCACTGTAATTGTAAATGTCCCTCCTAAGTCAACAACGGTTAAATTAGCATCTGAAACAGAAACTGAAGATATAGTAGGGTTAGAGAACTTGCAATCAAAAGCATTATTTTCTGTATAAGAGTTCTGCACATCACTTGTTGTATTCTGCGCATTTTCAACAGTAATATCAATGCTGGAGTTATCTGTATCTGTATCGGAGACAGTATAAGAAGCTGTATAAATTTTATCACTTCCAGACCAAACGCCACCAGCGAAAAGTAGCTCTCCAGACACAACAACATCAGAGTTGAATGTAATTGTAGGGGGAAAACCTGTATCCATTACTTGGTCATATGTCACCTCCACAGTAAGAGTAGATCCATCATCTGGATCTGATAAAATATTGTCCGACAAAACAACACCTACTACATTAGGAGCTTGAGCAAACACCGCCCCTCCCAAAAATACAAGTAGAATGCTGATCCAAATTGACCAAAAATTCTTTCTAAACTTTTTTTTGCCCGTTTCCATTTACCCAATTTTATATTTGACCACCTATTCTTCTACATACAGTATTTCATTCCCAAGACAATGGAAATATGGACATGGTTGCAGAGTTATCTACATAGGATTCCTTTAATTTCTTCTTTTACATCCCATCCTCCGAAACTTCCAGAAGTCATGAGGAGAAGAATTTTTCCATTCCAATCGATACCGTTAAGTTTTTCTTTAAGAAGCTCACTTTGTTGAATAACCTCTAGGTCGTTTTTCTGGAAAGCATCTTCAACTTCAATTACTGATATATAGGGTAAACGTTTCAGCTTAAGGGTATGTTCTTCGAAAAAGACGATAGCTTTGTCTGCCTTGTCCATAGTCCCTTTATACTGATCTAAAAATTTTTTGTTCAGGCTACTGAAAGTATGCAGTTCGATACAGGCAACAACGTCCTTGTCCGGATGCATTTCTTTTACTGCATTTACAGTCGCTTTTAATTTTGATGGTGCATGCGCAAAGTCCCAATAGACGGTTGTCTGCTTATCTGAATAAATGGTTTCTAAACGCCGTGCTGCTCCCGTAAAAGATTTTATTGCACTGAAAAAATCAAATTCTGAAATCTCAAGAGCTTCACATATTAATTTAGCGGCATGTAAATTCTCTAAATTATGCTTTCCAAAGACTTTTACTTCAAACTCCTGCCCATTCTCTACTACTGCAACTTCTCCGTTATTCACATTGTATTCCAAAGCAGAATACCCTTTCGTATTTATATCGCCAGTGCAGTTGTTTAAAATTTCTTGGATATGGCTGTCGTGTTCTGTATAAAACAAATAACCTCCGCTCTGAATTTTATTGACAAAAATCTGGAACTGTTCTTTGTAGTTTTCGAAAGTGGGAAAGACATTAATATGATCCCAAGCAATGCCAGTGATAACGGCTATATGAGGCTTGTAAAGATGAAATTTTGGACGGGGATCTAATGGTGAAGAAAGGTATTCGTCGCCTTCGAATATCGCAAGGTCTGTATCCTCGGACAACCCGACCATTGTCTCAAATCCCTCTATCTGTGAACCAACCATATAATCGAATTTCACCCCCTGCTTTTTCAGGACATGCATCACCATGGAAGTGACAGTCGTTTTTCCATGGCTACCACCAATAACAACTCTCTTCTTGTTTTTGGTCTGTTCATATAGATATTCTGGGAAAGAATAAATTTTCACACCAAGACGTTGTGCCTCTAAAAGCTCAGGATTATCTACACGGGCGTGCATACCTAAAATCACCGCATCCAGTTCCAATGATATTTTTTCCATATCCCATCCCTCTTTCTCTGGCAATAACTCATATTTTGCCAGCCTTCCTTTGGATGGTTCCCTGATTTCGTCGTCTGAACCTGTTACCTGATAACCTTTTTTATGGAGAGCTATCGCAAGATTGTGCATGACAGCACCACCAACTGCTATGAAATGAATACGCATGAGCTTTGTGTCTTTAAGGCATTAACCTTATTTACCCTGAAATATTTTGTTCTGAGAATAAATGTCTTGGTACAACCAATAGCAATATGGATTTGCCTTTACCCTTATGCAAAAACATATTTGAACTACTGCTCTTTTCAACATGCAACTTAAGAAAACTAAATTCAACAGCAACGAAAAAAAACAAGAACTTATGAACAAGACTGGATTATTCCTTGGCAAAACAGCTTATTCTTGGTGTTTTTGAACTAAACAAGAGACTCTGTTCATGAAAACAGTTAGTGCTGCAAAAAAAAGCATTACAATATTTATACTGAAATTTGGACTTGTGCGAAATACGCGCAGATTATTTTAGATTGAATGAACACAGCACATCAACAAGCTCGTTTGAAGATTTTGAACAGGATAGTCCATCTGTAATAGAAAAAAGCAATTACTTTTGTAATCCTCAAACTTGGGTGGGATTATGAGTATAGCTGTCTCAGTTGCATTAATTGTTTCTATAATTATCTACATAGGAGTTGGATATCGCCTTAGCAAGAAAACTAAAGGCCTGGCCGATCTTATTCCTCTTGTTGGTGGACAACAGGCGTCTGTCAGAAATGCAAATGAGTTTAGCTCTAGCACTGTGGCTACTACAATTTCACTTGCCACAATTATTGTTGCCTATTTTGAGTTAATCCCACAGATGGGACTTTGGCTTTTGTGGACTGTTGTTACTACAGCTCTGGGAATAGGTTTGTTGGCCATTGCGTCTAAGCAGATTTTAAAAAAGATGTCTTCGTATGATCACAAACCATCGCTACACGAGTTTTTAGGTGCAGAGTTCAGTTCACCGCTGGTTTCCCTAGTAGGAGCTTTTTGTACGAGTGTTGGCTTCTTGCTGATATTTGCAGTTGAACTCACTGTTGGGGCACGTTTTCTTGCCGGACTTATTCCTCAAGTTCCACAGTGGATTACAATAGGGCTACTTTCTTTTATAGGTTTTCTTTACACCGCACTGGGAGGGTTCCGCGCCGTTATTCGTACAGATTATATTCAAATGCGCTTTATCT
Source organism: Bacteroidales bacterium (assembly GCA_965230435.1). Lineage (GTDB taxonomy): Bacteria > Bacteroidota > Bacteroidia > Bacteroidales > JBDKHP01 > JBDKHP01. Next base: position 578,160 of record CBDDLB010000003.1, on the reverse strand, counting down.
GGCTGTTGATTATTTCTCTTGCAGTCTTTATAGGAGTATACATTTATATAAGTCCGTCTAACATTGACAGAATACCTAACAATCTATACAATTTTTCACTGACAAAAGGCATCGGAGCTTTTCTTTTCGGAATAGCGATAATGAATATACCTACACACGTCTCGAACATGAGCATCTGGCAAAGAATAGCAGCCTCTTCCCAAACAAAAACCGTTGTGCTTGGTTTGTGGAACAGTGTACTAGGTTCTGCTTTGTCGTGGGGAAGTTTGGTTTTGATTGCAGTGTTAGCTTTCAGCCTATCTACACCTGTAGAAGGAGAGAATTTCCTCATCACATTCCTGAAAGATATATCTTCCCTGCCTGGAGGGACTGTTGTTATTTTCTGTGTGGCACTTGGCCTTTATGGAGCTATGCTTTCTACTGCATCCACTCAGCTTATTGTTGTTTCGCATACCATATATGAAGACATTGTTTCTAAATATCGCAATAAGACACTGAAAGAGAGACTTGCAGAAAAAGACGAATTGTCGTTTAGCAGACGTATACTTCTGATATCTGCCATAGTGGCAGTCGTTTTCGTTGAGTTTTTGAACCTTACCGGGTTCTCAATTGCTGATCTTGTTTTTGCAATTTACGGTGGTCAACTCGTTCTTTTCCCTATAATTCTTGCAGCCTTATTCCTCAGCAAAAACACACTTAAAAACCTTAGCGTATCAGCTAATTGGGCAATACTTATTGGTTTCATTTCCGGATGGGGAAGTGCATTTATTGGAAAAGCCATTAACGACTCCAATATGATTTTTTTAGCCCCAGCGATCAGCATTTTCAGCTCTTCGTTTATACTAATGGCAGGAAGATTGATTAAATCCCAAAACAAACCCAAGACTAAATCAGTTGAGAGCAAAGGTCAGGAATCGGCACTATGATTCTTTCCTGTGCTGTTTTTAAATTAAGATAAAAAGTAACGTAGAGCTTTGGAATTTACGTATAGCAGAGCTGTATATTGACAAAAAAACCAGCATACAAACAAATCTTTGTAGATTAGCTTTTTATAGAAAAGCACAAACAATGCATTGTTTTTTTTCGTAGATCACAAAACAAGCACTAGGTTGCAATCACTATGATTAACATCCTTATGTTTTTCATTTTTTCGACAAATAAAAATCGATAACTATACAGCATTCCTATTTTGTAAGTAGAAATACACCAAAGCAATATAAAACTTTAGATCATGAATATTTTCACAAGAATCTTTAAAATTTTTCAATCAGAAGCCAACGACGCTGTAAATAAACTTGAAGACCCTATCAAAATGACAGAACAGGGAATCAGGGATCTAAAAGCAGACCTAGATAAAAGCCTAAAAGCTCTTGCTGAAGTAAAAGCGATGGCCATCCGTGCTAAACGCGAAGCGGACAACTACCAAAAACAAAGCAAAGAATACGAACACAAAGCAATGGCATTGCTACGCAAAGCTCAACAAGGAGAATTATCGCCAGAAGAAGCCGACCGACTAGCAGAATCTGCCCTTACCAAAAAGGCAGAAGCAGAAGCAGGATTTCAGAGTTCAATGCAAGACTTTCAACGTTTCGACCAGAATGTGAAGAAACTTGACGTAGCTGTCAAAAAACTACGATCGGACGTCTCTAAATATGAAAACGAGCTAAAAACACTGAAAGCAAGAGCGAAAGTAAGCGCAGCTACAAAACGCGTGAACAAACAGCTTTCAGGAATAGACTCATCTAGCACAGTTGCCATGCTGGAACGCATGAAAGAACGTGTAGACCAAGCAGAAGCAGAATCTGAAGCTTATGCAGAAATAGCTGGCGAAAGCAAAACTGTGGACGACGAAATCGATAAAGCACTAGGAGGCACATCTGCAACTGCTTCGAGTGCACTAGCTGAACTAAAAGCTAAAATGAATCCAGCCACCAGTAGCGACAAAACTCTAGATAGTTCTCCAAGTTCAGAATCGAGCAGTGCCCTAGATGACCTAAAAGCTCAACTTAACGAAGAAAAAGAGATTAAGAGTGATAAGGTAGACGAGTAGAGAGTTTAAGCTCAAATGTGCTATTTCAGATTGTAGACTCTCATAATGTTGAATATTGAAACTTTCAGATAAAAAATAAGCTTGTTTGCCCCTGTGCACACAAGCTTTCTTTTAATATCCCCAGATAAACTCTGTTGGCCCAGAGGCCGGTTACATAACGCAATGTAGTTTATCGTTGTTAATCTGTATGATGATAGATGATTGCCAGTTCAAAATAATTTGGATTGAAGGTTATTGAATCGGCTTCATTGAATCTGAGTTATAAATTGTTTACACGGAAGAATTCCATTTTAAACAACCAGAACTCGTAGAATTTTTTCATTAAATACTTAGACCAAAAACAATGTAGTAGTTCTCTTGAGCCGGGTTAAAAATTACTTTACTGTAAACTGGCAACGAAAAGCTATCCGTAAATTTGATTTCTTTCTCCGCTGCAACACCTACATTTACAAAACCAGTTACGCCTTCTCCACTGTAACCAGTATACCAACCTGAAGTTTCAGGAGCAATAGCAAAACCAGCAAAAGCCTTAAAGTCTACCCCACCAGTCAAAGATTTTGAATACGTTGCCTCTAGATAAGTAGAGAAAGCCTCTTCGTCTTCAGTTTCACCTTCAGGAACATGTCTGTCACCATAAACATTAACCGCAGCTAAAAATGAAAGAGGGAAACCTTCAGGAGCTACACCTACAGAAGCTTCTATCCAGTGACCATTACCTGCCTCATAGTCGAAATATTTGTTTACCTCTCCTGTTCCTGCCTCATTGTGGTAGAAAAAGTCAGTAACTGTCAAAGTAACCATATCGGCCACAGTATATGAAACATAAACATCCGTCTCCGCAGCGACTCCATTATCATCTCCTCCTACTAAACCGATACCTCCAAGCTGATATCCTCCCCAAGCTCCAATTTCTAAACCTCCAAAGGAAACACTAAACGAAGGCTGTACACTAGGCGAAGCTCCATTGTAGTTATATCCTCGCCAAACATAACGGCTTTCCAACCCTACACCAAAACTTATTGGCGATTCCTCTTCCTGCGCTTTTGTCTCAGCAGAAAAAGAAAGCATTAAAGTCAGTAACATTCCCCATGAAAACAATTTTGTAACAACTCTCATAGCAATTAATTTTTTAATACGACATGTTTGATATAATACTCGACTGCAATATCATAATTTTACCAAACACCCCCAAATTTTTTAATACTACAACTCCATAACAATGTATTTTTAAAGAATCAACCCCTAACTGAAACAGGGGTATTATTATAAATAAATAATACTTTTTCAAATACACCCCTATTATGACACTCCACAACAATTTATCAACACCTCTAGTTATTTCGTTCGAGAATAGATAATTTTACAAGCTTAGAACAACAGGAGAAAAATCAACGGAAAGTATTATTTTCCAGAACCTTACATTCCAATTGATTAATGCAAACAGTTTTATAATCAAGAGGTTTATGGTTCTGTCTTATTGGAGGAAACTTCAGACAGGCTTTCTCAATACTTTTTGCCTCCCTTTCGGAAACTGAAGCGGAGCATTGATTTTCGGCAAAGCGTTTTAAATAAATAGGTCATAGACCTTAATGAAGAGGAAGAGACAATGTTTTTAGTTTTTGATACCGAAACCACTGGTTTACCAAAGAAGTTTAAAGCACCTTTAACCGATTTCGACAATTGGCCTAGGATGGTTCAATTGGCCTGGCAATGTCACGATGTTGAGGGAAAACTGCTTTACGCAAAAAACCATGTGATTAAACCTGACGGTTTTACCATTCCAGACGATGTGGTGAGCGTTCACGGTATCAGCAACGAAATTGCCAATGAAAAAGGAGTTGATCTTAAAAAGGCTCTTGATGACTTTATAGGTGATGTTAAGAATGCAAAATTCATCATTGGCCACAATGTAGAATTCGATATTAATATCGTAGGATGTGAGTTGCTACGTAGCGACATGGAAGAAACGCTTACAACGCATCCTAGCCTATGTACCAAAGATGAAAGCACCGAATTCTGCGGCCTTAAGAACAAAAGCGGCTCTGTAAAACCCCCAACACTTACCGAGCTGCACATTAAGCTTTTCAACCAACCTTTTGCCGAAGCACACAATGCGGCAGCCGATGTTGAATACACCACCCGCTGTTTTCTGGAACTAATACGGGTTGGTGGAATTGGGCAAGACAAGCTTCAGATGAGCGATGCTCAAATAGAAGCCTTCCGCAAAAACAACCCGAAACCAATTGAGCCTGCGGGCATTGAATACGAGTCCTTCAAGGTCGATAGTTTCGACCATATCTCCATAGAAGAAGAAGAGCGCCGACTGGCAGAAGCCGCAGCAAATGCAGGCTCACAGCCTTTCGTTCACCTACACGTGCACTCGCAATATTCTATTCTAGATGGAGCAGCAAAAACCGCCGACCTCGCCGCAAAAGCCAAAGCAGACGGTATGACTGCCGTAGCCCTAACCGACCACGGCAACCTTTTCGGGGGTAAGGAATTTCACGTAGCCTGCAAGAAAGCAGAAGTCAAACCTATACTCGGAGTAGAGGCTTATGTGGCACGCAGAGGACACTTGGTAAAAGAAGACAAGTCCGATGGTGGGGGTAACCACCTGATCCTTCTCGCAAAAAACTACAAAGGCTACCAAAACCTGCTAAAGCTTATTTCCATTGCCTACACCGCAGGTATGTACTACAAGCCGCGTATCGACAAAGAGTTGCTTGAAAAATATAACGAAGGGGTAATTGCAACCAGCGCCTGTTTGGGAGGTGAGGTTGCCCAAAACATAATGGCAGGTAATTTCGAAAAAGCCAAAGAAACCATCCTATGGTACAAGGGTGTTTTTGGCGATGATTACTATCTCGAAATTATGCGCCACCAAACCGATGACCCTAGACTGAGAATGGATGTCTGGGAAAATCAGGTTAAAGTAAACAAGACGATCCTTCAACTAGGGAAAGAACTCGGTGTAAAAGTAGTTGCCACCAACGACGTTCACTTTGTAGAACCAGAACATGCCGATGCACACGATGTATTGGTCTGCCTAAGTACAGGTCGCGATTACGACGACCCTACAAGGATGCGCTATACGCAGCAGGAATGGTTCAAAACCCAAGATGAAATGAACAAACTGTTTGCTGATGCTCCTGAGGCATTGGCAAACACGGCAGAGATTGCGGACAAAGTGGAATTTTTCGAATTAGATTCCGCTCCTATTATGCCCCCGTACGAAATTCCAGAAGATTTCGCCACACTAGAAGCATACAAACAAAAATATACCGAAGAAGCACTTATTGAAGAATTCAGCCAAAAGTCCTACGAGCGTTTAGGTGGTTACGACAAAGTGATCCAGATTAAACTAGAGGCCGATTTTCTTCATCACCTAACTTACATAGGTGCTCACGAACGCTACGGAAAAGAATTAGAAGAACACGTAACCGAACGTCTGGATTTCGAGCTGGAAACTATCAAGACTATGGGTTTCCCCGGTTACTTCCTCATCGTGCAGGATTTCATTAACTGGGCAAAAGACAATGCCGTACTTGTAGGCCCCGGCCGTGGATCGGCAGCAGGATCGGCCGTTGCATACAGCGTAAAAATCACGGATGTGGATCCCATTAAGTACGATCTGCTGTTCGAGCGTTTCCTAAACCCCGACCGTATCTCCATGCCCGATGTCGATATCGACTTCGATGATGACGGTCGCCAAGCTGTATTGGACTACGTAACCGATAAATATGGACAAGACAAGGTAGCACACATCTGTACTTTCGGAACTATGGCTACCAAAAGTTCCATTAAAGACGTAGCGCGCGTACTTGGTCTGGAACTGGCAGAAGCCAACCGTTTGGCCAAAATGGTTCCTGAAGCTCCGAAAATGAGTTTCAAGAAAGCTTATAAAGAAGAACCTGCCCTGCTCGAAGAAAAAGAATCCTCGAACCCGCTCATCGCAAAAACCATTGGATTTGCCGAAGCGCTCGAAGGTTCTGTGCGCCAAACAGGTGTTCACGCCTGCGGTGTACTTATCGGCAAAAACCCGCTCGACGAGCACTTGCCCGTAATGCCGACCAAAGGCGAGGAACTGCTCACCACACAATACGACGGACGTTTCGTAGAAGATATCGGTCTTCTGAAAATGGACTTTCTGGGACTGAAAACCCTGTCCATTATTAAAGAAGTACTGGCAAACGTTAAGCTTTCGAAAGACGAAGATATTGACATCAACCACGTTCCGCTGGACGACAAAAAAACTTTCGAGCTTTTCAGCCGTGGCGAAACTACCGCCATATTCCAGTTCGAGTCCCCTGGGATGAAAAAGCACCTTCGTGCACTTCAGCCCAACCGTTTCGAGGATCTTGTTGCCATGAACGCCCTCTACCGTCCTGGACCGATGGAATACATCCCATCCTTCATTGCCCGTAAACACGGACGCGAGGAGATCGAATACGATCACCCGATGATGGAACCCTACCTGAAAGACACCTACGGAATTACAGTCTATCAGGAGCAGGTGATGCTCCAGTCCAGAGCATTGGGAGGTTTCACCCGTGGAGACTCCGATTCCTTGCGTAAAGCGATGGGTAAGAAAATCATGGCCATGATGGATAAACTGAAAACCAAGTTTATCGATGGCTGTCTTGGTAGTGAGGATTTTATGTCTGGCTGCGAAAAATCGCCAAAAAAACCAGAAGAACTCATCGAGAAAATCTGGAGCGACTGGGAGGCATTTGCCAGCTACGCCTTCAACAAATCGCACTCGGTGTGTTATGCTTACGTTGCCTACCAAACAGGATATCTGAAAGCCCATTACCCGGCCGAATTTATGGCAGGCGTAATGAGCCGCAACCTGAGCGACATCAGCAAGATCACCAACTTCATGGAAGAATGCCGTAACATGGGCATGAACGTGAAAGGCCCCGATGTAAACGAGAGTTACAACAAATTTACAGTAAACAAAAAAGGGGAAATCCGCTTCGGAATGGCCGCCATTAAAGGCGTTGGCGAAGCAGCCGTAGAAGCCATTGTAACAGAAAGGGACACAAACGGCACATTTAAGGACATCTACGATTTTGTAGAACGCGTAAACCTACAAAGCGTAAACAAAAAGAACATCGAAGCACTTGCCATTGCAGGAGCTTTCGACAATTTCGGCTTAAAACGCGCTGAATTCTTCGGCGAAACCGACGGCTCTACTTTCATAGAACAAATCGTTCGCTACGGCAACAAACTCAAAAGCAGCGAATCCGCAGGGCCAACATTATTTGGCGACACCGTAGAAATAAGCGTAGCAAAACCAGAGCCACCAAAAGTCGAAAAATGGCCAAAGCTCGAAATGCTCAACCGCGAGAAAGAGCTCGTTGGTATCTTCCTTTCCGCGCACCCGCTCGACGATTTTAAGCTGGAAATGCAATTTACCTCACACCCCATTTCCGAGCTCGAAAACCTTAACGACCACCTTGGCAAAGAGGTGAAAGTAGGCGGCATGGTAGCATCCGTAGAGCACCGCACCACAAAGACAGGGAAACCGTTTGGCACAATGACCGTAGAAGACTATCAGGGGTCATACAAGTTTGTTTTCTTCAGCAAAGACTATTCTGCCTACCGCGAATACCTTATGGAAGGAAACACACTCTATATTACAGGGAAAGTACAGCAACACCCTTTCCGCGAGGGAGAACTGGAATACAAAATAACGAGCATCAACTATTTAGCCGACATTAAAGACTTAAAAGTGAAAAGCTTGGCCTTGAAAGTTAGCATCGACGATCTGGACGAAGAACTTATTTCCGACATCGAAAACATAGCCGAAACGCACAAAGGCAACACCGATCTGGAGTTCCTCATCTGGGACCCTTCTACCAAAGTGTGGGTGAAAATGTTCTCGCGCAATCACAAGGTAGAGATCAACGACGATCTGATCGCGCGCCTTCAGGAGAAACCACAACTGGAGTACAAAATATTCTAAGCTCACGCTCTACAAACTTTGATAGGCTTGCTATTCTCACCATCAAAAGGCAAGCCTATCAATTAAATTGCAGCAAACTAACTTTTCTCATCCTCCGAGAAAAACTGAAGTCTCTTGTCTTTTCAGACAGAGGCTTCTTTTATTTTTAGGAGCACAACTTCACCTCAATCTAAAACTCCGTCGCGCCTTCCGCTACAAGTCCTCGCCCCGTGCACGGTTCTGCATCAGTGTTGCGGTGTCTTCCTGCCGTCAGCCCCGCAACACTGTGCATCACTCGCGCCCGTGGCTGTGGGCTTTCCGCTACAGTCACGGCTATTTTTAGAACTGTTGTGCTTTTCAAAAAACACCTGAACAAATCATATGATCGTATCATACGATTTCGAACTTGAATTTACCAGAATAAAACTTCAGTAATTTCATTCCCCTCCTCTCTGAGGAGGGGGTAGGGGTGGTGTTTATATAATATGACTATCGTTGAAATTACCTAAAATCAGGTTTGAATGTGTTTTTAGCAGCGACACCGGCAATTAAGAGCCTTTCGAAGAGTACTTCCCTCATATATCTCCGGTTGAAATTATAGACAAATTCGTTCAGGTAATTCTGTATATATTTTTTGGAAACTGCATGGTGTATGGCCAGGAACCAGCGCTTGGCGTTGGAAATACAGATATGTACCCAGGGGAGGACTTTGCAGGCCTCCGCCCCGGCAGCTGTCTGCTGCGTCACTTTTTCGATCTCCTGTTCAATGTTGATATATCCTTTATGCCCGTCGGTTATTGCCTGTGAGCTGTTTTCCGCCCTTTGCCCCACGGTCTCGTTCAGGGTCACGCTTGTGGCGTCAGGTACGGCAACCATTTTTACATGGCCGACTTTTCTGTCCGGCCTCCCTTTTCCGACCTCCCCTTCAACCTTTTTACTTTCGGCCATCACAACGACCGTGGTCTTGGAAAGGCTCCCCCGCCCGCGCTTCACCTGCTCTCCATCTTCGCCCCCACCTTCCTGTTTGCCGGCGCAGAAGGAGGTGAACATCCCTTCGTCTATTTCCAGTTCCCCGCCAAGCAGGTAGCGGTCGTCACGTTTTCCCATCGCAGCCTTCAGTTTATGGCACATTGCCCATACCGGTTCATAGTATTTATGCCCCAGCTGGCCCTGGATCTCACACGACGAAAAACTTTTGGCCGTAGAACTCAACAGGTGGATACAGAGAAACCAGTGGCGAAGGGGCAGTTTGGTCGCATGCATGACCGTTCCGCTGGTCAGGCTGGTACGGCGGTGGCACTTTTTGCATTCCCAGCACTGTTTGTCCCCCTTCCAGTAATGTTCTTCATGGCCACATCTGCTACATTTTAGCCCCTGTTCTTCCCGCAATGATTTAAGGAACTGCTTACAGGATTCTTCATCTGGAAACCGGTTTGGAAAATCTATCAGGTTCATATCTTGCTGTTTTTCTATAAGATACGAAGTTTTAGGTAATTTCGACGATAGTCATATTATATAATAACATGATGTATTTATAAAAATACAACCACCCCTACCCCTCCTTTTTTAAGGAGGAGAGCTAAAAAGCGTTGCTTTTCGTTGAAACCTTCGGTTTCATTATAGCGGTAATTTCATCACATAAACGGTATAATTCAGCAAAAAACAAATTAAAAAATCAACCTATAGCCTGTATAAAAAACCAAATAAATCAAAGTATAAGCTGATTTTTTATTCAAAATCGGATCAACTATACTTCACTTCTCAATTCCACAGCATTATAATTAGGGAAAAACCTATTTGTATACTCTACATAATTCGTTACCTTCGATCTAGCTGGCAATTCCAATCCAATTCAGCTTAAAAAGAACTAGACAAACTGAATTGCGGCATTTGCAGCTTAGATAAAAAACAAAACGCCAAATGATACGCCTCAACAGCATAAAAATAAAAGGTTTCAAAGACCCAACATACGAAAAGCAACTGGTATTCTCAGACGAGCCAATTAGCGTAATTTATGGTGAAAATGGATCCGGAAAAACAACCCTCCTAAAAATTCTTTTTGCTGTTCTTAGTAAGAATGAAAAAACCTTGCTCCAAGAAAATGTTTGTCATATCGAAATTCAATACACAAAAGCAAATGAACAAAAGACCCTCTTAATCTCTAGAGATGATGACCAAATAAACTGGGGGGATAACTTAGACCTTTTCAACACAAGTTCAATTTTGTTTGGTGTACACCGTGGTGTTCTTCAAGATAAAGGTGCAAACCAACATATGGACAAGGAAAGATTAAAGCTTCTTATCGATGATTTACGTGATATTTCAAGACGTTCTAAATACAAAGATAAAACAGGCTTATTCGGAGATGAATTATTTTTCTTATTCGACAAAATTGAAGAAATAAAATCTCATGAGAACATAGAAGAAATACTGTACCTCATTAAGAAAATCAGAGATTCAATCAGCAATCGTAAACATTCAGAAGAGCATGAAAGAATTGACATGATCAGGAGGGAACTTGAGTACTATGCGTTTGACAGAACTTACCAAAACGAAAAAAGCCGTTTCTTAAACAAGCTGGACACTCAAGCTCATCTATCCACAGACTTTGTTAAGATAGAAGACATCCAAAATGCAATCATAAACCAATTCAAAGAAGGCCAAAGTATAATATCTGAAAAAATAAAAACGGCCTTTTTCGAGACCATAGAAAAAGCAGTTGAAATAGATGAAACAAACGAAGATTTCCAACTTCCTGACGATTTCGAAAAACGAATTGAGGAAAACAAAGACTTTATTCTAAAAGCCATTACCAAAGAAAATTCAACATTAACAGAACGAATTAAAAAATATTTAAAGACAGGAGACAACAGCTTAACAGAAAAGAGTAAAATCTTCAGAGCAATGCTGCTGAATATTATAGAAAGTGCAGAAGAGCCCAACCCTACACTTGAAGCAATTACCAAACTGATCGAAATCTTTAACGAACACCTTTACGGCAACAAAGAACTAATTGTTGATATAGAAAAAGCCTATATCAAATTAGAAAACGATAACTTTCACCAGCTCAGCGAACTTTCAAGTGGAGAACGCAACCTGCTCAGTATCCTAACTTTATTCCTGATAATCGGAAATGAACGAAACTTCCTTATGATCGACGAGCCAGAAATCTCATTCAACATAAAATGGCAAAGAGACTTTCTTCCCTTGCTGAGCAGGTTGAATTCGAATGCTCAGATAATCGTTGCATCTCATAGCCCGTCTATATCACATAACAACTCGAAATACTTAGTTCAGTTGAAATAACATATAGCAACCTAATCATATACATTCCCAAAAGCCTTATTCCTTCTGCAACCAAACAATCTGAACGAATGAAATACGATTTATCTGAGCTTCTAAACACATCAATCATCACTGGAACCCCAGTATTGTTAGTAGAAGGAAAAGACGATTTTCAGGTATATAATCGTATCGCGACATCCATCAGCAAAACAGTAGATATATACCCCATCAATACAATCGAAGACTATGCATCGGGTTGCGAATCTGTTATTGAAGCGGTACATAAACTACAACCAAAATACAAAGAACGGGAAGATAACGATAGAAGAATAATCGGAATAATAGACAGGGATGTACGACCTTATAGAGAACTTGCAGAAGGTGAAATTGATTATAAAACCTTAACAGGACTATTTATTCTGAAACACTACTCCATCGAAACATACTTCGCTACAAAACAGAACCTAGCCAAGATCATAGAAAAACACACCTACCTATCTCACGATTCTGTCACAGATGAAATTGTTGATCTGGTTGAACAGAATTTCGACCCCATAAAAGAAGACCTATATTTAGTCTCGTTAGAAGCATTGAAAAATGCCTGTACACATGACTACAGCTCAGTTTTTGGCTACGATAATGATGACCTTAAAAATTCTGGTGGACTAAATCATTTTCGAACACAACTAACTCCAAGAACTGATGATCTCCTACGATTTGCAGAAGGAAAAGCACTAAGCGAAGAAGACCTAAAGCTTATCTGCAAAGGCAAATGGTATCTATCCCACTATGTCAACACAGCGTATGAAAAGATAAAACAACTATTGGAACTATGCCGTAACAATGAAATTCCACAATGCAGATCTTGCAGTACAGGAAATCAGAACGATTGCCTCTATAAACACAAAACAGGTTACCAACCACAAGCCATTGTTAACGACATCATGGAATATGTCGATAAAGATGAATGCTCAGACATAATCCGCATGCTAGAATCATTGATATACTCCAATTCCTAAAACATACAAATCAAATTAGTAACACCCCCAACATTCCTTACCCTAAACCAACAAAATCTTCTAAATTTATAACCTCAATAGATCAAAGAACCTGAGGGGGTAAAACCATGAGATGGTTCTTGTTCGTTCCTCAATCTATTCATCTCAAATTTAAACGATATGGCAAAACGTGAAATCGTTTTGATAAACATCACAGGAGAAGACAAGCCAGGGTTAACTTGTTCTTTGACAAGCATTCTAGCAGACTATAAAGTAAACATACTCGATATCGGCCAGTCCGTAATTCACGATCATCTTTCGTTGGGTATTTTGATAGAACTACCACACGATATTGAATCCTCACCCATTCTTAAAGATGTACTTTTTAAAGCCTACGAACTAAAAGTAGGAGTTAAATTCACCCCTATCGAAGAAAACAGCTACGAAAGCTGGGTAAGCCAACAGGGCAAAGAGCGCTACATTGTTACCATTATCGCACGACGCATAAAAGCAGAACACCTCTCTGGGGTAACAAACGAAATTTTCCGTCAAGGCCTCAACATCGAAAAAATATCGCGTCTTACAGGCCGTGTTAAACTCGATGAAAACGGAGAAAAATCGAAAGCCAGCGTACAGTTCACCCTACGCGGCCATCCAACAGACAAAGACGGAATGCGCCAAAGGCTCATGGAAATAGCTCAGGCAACAGGATCGGACATTGCATTCCAAGAAGACAACATCTACCGCCGCAACCGCCGCCTAGTATGCTTCGATATGGATAGCACCCTTATCCAAACAGAAGTAATCGTTGAGCTAGCAAAACGCGCAGGAGTAGGCGAAGAAGTACACGAAATCACAGAAGCTGCCATGCGCGGGGAAATCGACTTCAACGAAAGTTTCGAGCGCCGTGTTGCCCTTCTAAAAGGCCTTGATGTAAACGTAATGCAGGAAATAGCAGAAAACCTTCCGATAACAGAAGGAGCAGAGCGCCTTTTTAGAACCCTGAATAAATACGGTTTCAAAACAGCCATTCTATCCGGAGGGTTCAATTACTTCGGCAAATACCTTCAGCACAAATTAGGTATCGACTACGTTTTCTCCAACGAACTTGAGATAAAAGACGGCAAACTAACAGGGAAGCATCTAGGGGACATCGTAAACGGCGAAATGAAAGCCGAATGGATGAAAAAAATCGCATTTAAAGAAGACATCCACCTAGAACAAACAGTAGCTGTGGGCGATGGTGCAAACGACCTTCCTATGATCAATATCGCAGGACTAGGAATTGCATTCCACGCGAAACCAAAAGTGAAAGAAAATGCACAGCAAGCGATTTCTACAATTGGTCTGGATGCTGTTCTTTACTTGATGGGCTTCCGTGACCGTGAGATTGAAAAACTGTAATATGGTTTCGAACTTGAATTTACCAGAATAGAACTTCAGTAATTTTTATTCCCCTTCTCTCTGAGGAGGGGAGCTGAAAAGCGTTGCTTTCCGTTAAAACTTTCAGTTTCATTATATCAGTAAATCCATCATATAAATCGCATTATGCAGCAATCGATATTGAAACTGGAAAATACTAATAAAGCTTAGTTCGCTTAATAAGATAACTCACCAACACCTCCCGAAAATCCGATTCCACGTTAACATCCACAAAATCGATCTCGTAACGCGCACATTGCAACTTAATTTCTTCGAAGTAGTTATTCACAAGTTTGCTATACTGATCCCGAACCAAGTTTGGATTCAAGCGAATCTCTTCCCCAGTTTCTAGATCAACAAAGCGCGTAGGACGGTTCGGATAAGCTAAGCCTTTTTCTCTCTGATGATCAGTAAGGTTGAACACTACTACTTCGTGCTTATTGTAGCGAAAATGCTGTAAAGAAGAGAAAAAAGCCTCTGCAGATTCTTCGTTCATCCATTCGTTCAGATCGCTGAATATGATCACAAGAGAACGTGCATGTATTTGCTCCGAAATTTGGTGAAATATAGCTGGTGCTGCTGATTCTTTTTTCAGGGTACGATTTTCATCATAAACCAAATTCGAAAGCTCCGCATACAACCTTTTGGCATGAACTGTTGAAAGTTTTGCAGGAGTATGAAGTTCCAGTTCGTTCGAAAAAAAAGAAATACCAACACCATCGCGCTGTTTACGCAAAAGATAGATCAATGCAGCTGCACTAAGCCCCGCGAAAGCCAACTTGGACATATTCCGCTCTTTGTACGGGAAGAGCATTGATGAAGAAGTATCGATAAGGATGTGGGTACGCAGATTGGTTTCTTCTTCGAAACGCTTTACGAAAAGTTTGTCGGTTTTAGCATACAGCTTCCAGTCGATATGCTTTATGGCCTCTCCAGTATTATAAAGACGATGTTCAGCAAATTCCACAGAAAAACCGTGATACGGACTTTTGTGAAGCCCTGTTATGAATCCTTCGACCACCTCACGGGCAATCACTTCCAAATTATCGAGTTCCTGAAATTGCTGAAGCTGTATCTGCATGAAAAGCGCCTAAAATATAAATGACCCTAAAACTGCCATTTTTTTAGTAAGGTGAGACATCGTTGTCGAGGCAGTAATAGGGCTTTAAAAGTTGTTTATAATAATCCTGAAATCTTGCCCTCAAAAACATTCTTCGGTGCAAAACCAACTTGCTTGTCGGCTACCTCACCATTTTTGAAAAACAAAATAGTTGGGATATTACGAATTCCGAATTTATGAGACACTGTTGGGTTGTCGTCTACATCTACTTTAACAATAGTCACTTTGTCCTTGTAGTCTTCTGACAGTTCAGCCAGTACAGGGCTAACCATACGGCAAGGGCCACACCACTCAGCCCAGAAATCTACTACAACCGGTTTGTCTGAGTTAAGTACAACCTCATCGAAATTTGAGTCCGTTACGTCAATTGTCATGATTCTTTATTTTTTGAACGTTAAACCAAGTTAATATATTGGTATGGCCTATGACCATTGTGTGCTACCAATTCATTCATGCGCCTGAAAGTATTGCTTTTAGCAAACCGGCAGTGACAAAGATAGGAAAACCCCACCGAAATAAACACCCTCCTTACATCTTAAATATCTATCGCAATATCAGCAGAAGTTATCTGTTTATTTCTCTTTTGTACAAGATAAATTCGCCTCCTTCGTTGCCATCCACGGCAAGTGGCCTACCAACAGGAGTCTGTGCATTATAATTCTTCACGTTGTATTTCACAACGCTTATCAGCTCCGAAACTGGCAAACTTTCCCGATTATGCTCTTTTAGTGTTTTAATCAGTTCCTTGGCGAAAGGACTATTGGCTCCCGTTACACCATCTGCAACTTCTTCCAAATTGCCAGAAGACAGCCCCCAGCGCGAAGATAGCTTATCGTTGTTCTCCTGAAAAGCAACCGTATTGCCCTCAACAAACAAAGACCCTGAGAAACAGGCATCGGCGATTACAAAGATATGACGCGACTCCAACTTGCTGAGATAATTCAATAACTGCTCGTTTCTAAAATATTCCCGTTCTGTACCTGTGTTTGCATTAACAGGTATCCACGATCCGCTTTGCAGATCTTCGTTATAGATGCCGTGCCCAGCATAATAAATAACCAAATTGTCGGCTGGGGTCATTTCTCTTCGGATTTTTATTAAAGTTCCACGGATACTGCGCAAGTCGGCCTGCTCATCATAAATTTCAAAGACATTTTCTTTATCAAAACGGTACTTTTGCACAAGCACATCCTTTACAGCTTTTGCATCGATAACAGCATTATCTAATGGTGTCCAGTGTTTGTATTTGTTGATACCGATTATCAACAGAAAATTCCGGGATTCTTCTTCAGGAACAAAGTTGTCCAGATTTTCCGTTTCTGAAACAGTTTCTGTTTTGAGGTTGTATGCCAGGTTCAGGTTGAACTCAACAAGCGAAGAACTCAGCCCTTTGGACTCCTTTACGAACATTCGCATTTTGTTCTCTACATCGTTGAAAGACTTTATTGCAGGTACATCAAGGTCTTTAGTTCTAAACTGAATCGGTATTTCAAAATCCAATGATTTCAGGCTTCTAAGCGTATCGATCTTGATGCTGGCATTATGTTTCAACCCTGGGATAGTAACAGTTTGCATCAAGACAATATCCAGATCATAAGCATCTACATTTGAAATATTCTGCACCGTAAATGCAAGTATCGCCTCTTTACCTTTGAGCAGGACTTCTTTATTGTCGGGGTATTTTACATGAAGCTTATTGATTCGGATAGCAGGCAATCCACAGTCTGTACCCGATGCACACAACTCGGTTCCTGCGCTATCGATCAAAATCTGTACACTGCTAGCCATATCCTTATTATCGGCAGCCTCGTCCGACAGCATTTTAGCCTGCCCCTTTTTCTTTAAATTATCGTTGATCGTGGTTAAAAGCTCAGTGGCGGTGTTGTAATTCTCAAACGCATCAAGGTCATCTGGATTAAGTTCTTTGGCTTTCACAAGGTAAGGAATGGCCCTTTCAAAGTTAGTTTTAGCTTCAAACTCGAATCCTTCTCCTTGATCCTGATATTGATGAACCGTCATCTCGTTCAGGGCAAGATTATACGACAGGCCTTCGTGCAGATAAAAAGTTCCAACATTGTAATAAGCCTCTACGAAAGAACTGTCGGCAGCAATAGCTTTTTTACAGATTTCGGCAGAAGCAGCGTACTTTCCTTCCCCAAACTCGATCAGACTAAGGTTGTAGTAGTTCAGGGCGTCATCTGGTTTTTCTTTAATCAGCTTTTCCAGCATCGGTTTAGCCTTTTTATATTCCTTTCTTCTGATATGAAGGTCGGCCTGTTGCTTTCGGAACTTATAACTATCTGGAAAAGCAATCAGCACTTCGTCCAAAGTACGCTGCGCCTTTGCAAGGTTATTCTCTTGCTTCAAATAAATCCAAATAAGCATACTGTACAACTGCTCTGTACCATCGTGATTTCTGAGATAACGCATAATTAAGTTTCGGGTACGCTTAAAATGCTTCAGCTTGTAATATGTTATGATTTCCTGAGTGAGAATACCATCATTATTCGGAAATTTTTTCTTCCCCTCCTTTATCAGTTTCGTTGCTTTTCCTGCACTTTTCTCAACATCACGTTTCAATGCAATAGCAGACTCATAATGTTGGGGCTTCAATTTGCCGATAAGTCTAATTTTTGTAAAAACAGTATCTACCAATACGGCATCCTTAAGCTTAAATGCACAGTCCATAAGATAATCGTAAGCAAGGGTGTCTGTTGGAATACAATGAGCAGCTTTGGTAAAATACTGAATTGCTGTACGATAATTATCCACTGCATATTCAGTTTTTCCTTTATTAATGGCCATTTGCCATTTGTCGTTCAAATTTTGTCCATAAGAAAAAACGAAGAAAAAACAGGCCCAGATTCCAAATGATATCTTTTTCATACGTTGCGTTTTTTTAATGCTGTTCTAGTTAGTGTATCCTGCATAAAGGTGTTTGATTTTTGTTTTGGTTTCGGGCAACAAATAAAACGAAAAAACAAAAGCCCCAAAATGGATAATAGGCAAGATAACCATACACTTTGCCTTTGTTTCTTTGTACGGAAGTTGAAGAAGATTTGCACGAAGTACACCCCAAAATAAATTTAAATTTAGTACCTATGTCATGCATTAAAGTTTAATTTTGTTTAACAGAACCCCCACTGTGGGGTGTGTTTCGACGGTTCAATCCCTCAACAAAAGGACAATTTTATATTCAATCACACTTAAGTTCTTAAAACTATAATTGCAAGTTTCTTGTATTGTTGATCTGCTTTGTGGCGCTTACAAAAGTGTTCCCATGGCTACAATACCAACTTGTTTAGAACTAGTGAGCAAAAGGTTCACACTTGTTAATCAACCAAAAAACCACACCCATGAGTCTCTCCAAGGTTGTATTTCTATGGTTCTGCCTGCTAGGAAGCTCCTTTCAGTTACTAGCTCAGGATATTTTAAATACACTCACCACTAGGTACGGAGTATTAAATTCGTTATCAGTAAACTACCGTCAGGACGAAATTGTTTATACAATTTTTGAAAACGGGAATTGGAAACTATTCGCTGTACAGAAAGAAGCAAATGGCAACTGGTCGGAAGTTAAGCCTGTAGAAGCTGCCAACTCGTTACGTCAACCAGGAGAAGACATCGAGGGGAGTTCGTTTTCGGCCGATGGAACAAAATTGTACATCTCGGTTGTAAAAACAGGAGAAAACCCAACAGGAGATATCTATATCCTCCATAAGCAAAAGGGAGAATGGACATCTCCAGAGAAATTGCCCGACATTATCAATACAGGTGGTCTGGAAGGCAGCCCGTCGATCTCTTCGGATGGCAACACGCTTTTCTTCACGCGCCCTAACCCCGATCCCGAAAACGATGACTATGATGCCCGCTTCATCTATATATCTGAAAAAGACAAAAAAGGCAAATGGAAACGCCCTTATAAACTGCCCAAAATAGTTAATAAGGATTGTGAATTTGCTCCGCATATTATGCCCGATGGCAAAACCCTCGTTTTTTCCTCTGTGCGGGATAAAGTAAAAATAGGCGACAAAGTTGTTCTTGAGCCAATGGGCGGTTTCGATCTATACGCAACAACACGCCTAGCAGAGAAAATTTGGACAGAACCTATACACATAAAACAGTTCAGTTCGCTTCATAACGACCTGTTCTTTGCCTCTTCACTTTTTGATAAAGAATTCTTCTGCTCTGCTTTTACAATAAAGAAAGGACAGATAAACGGAGTTCTCAACAGAAAAAAAGCTGAAGAAATAAAAGCGGTTCCCACCTCGCCCGTTTATTGTCTTTCTGCCGTAACAAAGGACGGTCACAACCAAGCTATTTCGGCCAATTACAACGTCTTCGATCCGTACACCTCTCAACTTATAGCCAGTTTCTCTCCAAATGAGGATAACAAAGAGGTTTTCATTAGTCTCCCCAACTACAAAAATTATCGTCTGGAAATCAGTAGCGAAGGTTATTCGAAAGAAGTTAAGAGTATTAATCTGAAAACAACACCCGTTACAGAAAGTGCGCTGCAAACAGCAACTTTTGTAATAAAGGACAAAGCCAACCTGATACTGAATGTATACGACAACCTGATATACGAACCTCTCGATTGCCGCATCATTGTTACTGATGCCAACAGCGGTAACGCGCTCAAGAACCTTGTAAAAACGGATCAGGCAGGTATTTATCAGATATCTTTGCCAATAGGGAAAGCCTACAAAATTCTGATCAGTAAGAAGGCGTACAGTACACAGGAAATGCTACTCGATCTTAGTACTGATATTTACTATTTTGAATTTGAACGCGATGTTGAGCTAGAGCCGAACACAAAAGAGCTAGAAATACAAGTTGCCGATGCAGAAACCCAAGAAGCACTGGAAGTAGATATCGTTGTAATGAACTTAGATAAAAACGAAACCATATATCTTAAAGCCAAACGTGGAAAAAATGGCAAATTCAAAGTAAAACTCCGCGAGGGCGACCGCTACAAAGTAAAAGTAAAAAACCCCAAAGGCTATGGTTTCTTCACAACTGATGTTGACATGGCTTCGAGACAGGAAACCTCGAAATTAAAAGTAGATCTTGTACCACTTAAACCAGAGCGAAAGATAGAACTGAAAGCCATTACTTTTGAATATAACTCGTCGGAACTCCGACAAAGTTCGTACGAGGAACTAAAACAGGTTATTGAACTTCTGCTAACCAATCCAGAGTTAAAAGTCCAAATATCAGCACACTCCGACGATAAAGGCAGCGATAGCTACAACTTAAAACTATCCGAAAGACGTGCCCAATCTGTTGTTTCGTTCCTTACAGAACAAGGTCTTGCTGAAGAAAAACTGGTAGCACGCGGCTTTGGGGAAACACGCCCGCTTGTTCCTAACGATTCGGAACAGAACAGAGCTAAAAACCGAAGAGTAGAATTGGAGATTTTGGACAAAAATCAGAGATAATTATTCTATCGATCAAACCACAAGTGAAGATGAAAAATAAACCTATCCAGCGTTGCATCACGAATTTTAATTCTCAGGTACGAAATGTACGCTCCTGGTTAAAAACCAAAATGCGCCTTGGATTGACTTATTTTTTCTATCTCACTAAACATATCTTTCGTCCTAAAACAAAATCGATTAGCTTCGACACAGTGTCACTTTTTTGAAATCACAAGAAGTCGGGAAAAGACTCAAAACCAAAGACAGTCATGAAAAAGTCAATCATTTTCATCGCAAGCATATTACTTGCCCTCTGCACGCAAGCTCAATTACGATTCAAGAAAATATATCCTCTGGCAATGGCTTCCAGTAAAGAAGAGGCCTTCGACCTATTTATGGATTTTCAACGGCAAAATCCAGATCACATGAACACCTACTACCAATTGGGACGGCTTTCCCTACACTGGATGTTCGGTTACGACCCATTGATAAGCTACAAAGATGTCAGCAAACACTGCTACAACGCTAGGCTTTATTTTGGTCTTGCGCGTCATCATATGACAGAGCGTGAAGTACGGCGAAATCAGCAATACTTCCAAGGTATACGGCCACTTGTTGGGGAAGAGCTACAGTTTTCCGACGTAAAAAACTATCTCGATTCCATTTATGCAATGGTTCAGCTTTATGAAAAGAAAACTGCCGAAATCAATCTTTACTTCAACAAAAGCATCGATTTCTACAACACCTGTGTCGATCAGTACAAAATGATCAACGATCGTAATGCGCGCCTCAAGGACATGGTGCTAACAATTGATGATTCTACAATTGAACAAGCAAAATCACTGAAACAAAATTATGATTCCGCACTGATCTACTTTCAGCAATATAGTAACGAAGTCAGCACATACGACCTTGTTAAATATGACCAAAAGCTTGTAGTTCACCCAATATCTACCTATCGACTGGAAGGACTGTCGCAACAGAACTTCCTGAAACCCAAGATAGATATCTACGACTACGGCAAGTGGGTAGATCAGTTATTCGAAACATTGGACACCAACATTGCCTTGCTACGCAAAGCCATAAAAGATGCGGACACAGAATTCGATAAAACAGCAGAGTTCCTTAACGACAGCAACACGATAGTTAACAAAGAAACTGAGTTGTACCGTTTCACAAACAAGCTTAAATATCAGATAGGGAAATTTGATAACAGTTCGCTCGTTATCGATTGGTTCAGTTATCGCGATGCGCAGATAGAACTTTTAACAAAAAATAAAGATCCTCTACTGAACCCAAAAGACAGTTCGGCATACCCCATACTCCGCAGGGCAAAACTTTTCGAAGAGCTGATAAACGCAAAACTGAAGTGCGACAAGAACTTGAAAATTTTTGAAAAACACATCTCTGCTGCCAAGGTAAATAAGTATCCTAACTTCTTCAAGGGCAAATACAAAGGTATTGCAGGATTAAATGATGCAAAAAAAGCCCATAAAGAAGGAAACGGCAATCTTTTGCGTAATTCACTGGCTCAACTGGATTCATTTCGTGTAGCGGACATAAAAAGGGTGTCCCAACCTGATGGTTCATTTCTTTTCAAAAGACTAAAAGTTCCTCACCTAGACACCATTTCTTTAAGCCTACACCCAAACAATAGTTTCAAAACAACAGTGGTAAAAATGGTGCCCAAAGGCGGCTTTTATATTGCAGGTCTACATAAAATCAACAAAAGAATTATTAAGCCCTATGTAGCCTTTTCTCAAGATGGGAAAAGCATCGACTGGCTACGCAAACTCAATATCAAAGGAATAAAATATGCCGATACTATTATTGTGAATTTACTCCCCACCGGATGTACTGCCCTAATCCATGGAAGCCTTTCACCTCAAAGACCTGCAATTAATGTGCTTGTAAGATTCGACGAGTTTGGCAACGAACAAGGCAAAACCATTATGCAGACAGGATCTATACCGCACAGCTTTATTTTCGACGACATTAACGAAACCATTCTTTCTGTCTACAAAGGAAGCGGGCAGACTAGTTTGGAAACAGATTCTGCACTTGTATATTTTAACAAAACTGATGGTAGCCCAATATGGTCGGTACATCTGCCTGTAGAAGGCAGTATTGCTGGGCTTTCGAAGATGGACAAGAACTATATCGTTTTCTCAAATTTTAAAAAGTACTTCGATGGCAAACACACTCACGAAAGTGGCTGTTTAGGCAAAAACACCTGCGCTACCTTAATTTCTGGAGAAGGAAAGATAATCGGTTGGGAGAAATATCTATCCAGTACGCCTGTGCGCATTTCGGATGTACTGAAATTGAACGATAACTCGATCAACCTATTGGGGACGAAAGAAAGCACTGTATCAAATCCAGATCAATTTGTATACATCCTTCTTGATGCCGAAGGGAAACTGAAATTCAAAAACTAAGGCCAAAGACCTATTGAAACTCAACAACTATATTTGAACTTGAGCCAGTTGCGTTCAAAACAAATCAGATTAAATATGGACACCCAATTACTTAATCCATAATCGTTAATTTTAAAGAACAGATCATTTCAACAATTAAAATAAAAAACTAACACACTAACCTCTAACAACCAAGCAATTAACCCTCAGAAAATTGAAGTTGACTTTTAGCTTAAGGGTTATTAACTCTTTTTAGTTTGAGACAAACATCTGAAATTACTTTAAAAACATGTAAATCTCTGTTTGAAATTCGCCTGAAGCCTATATTTTTGAACCCTCGAAGAAAACCCTGACAGTATAGAACGACTTTATTGAAACGTGAAACGGTCTGCACTTACCTTGTAACCGGAATTCCCTGAAGTACAATTTATACTTAGGTTGAGTTAGGCAGTTTCTAAGAAACTTGAACAAATGAAAATAGCGGTAGATTTCGACGGAACAATCGTTGAACACAAATATCCAGATATTGGCGAAGAACAGCTTTTCGCTTTTGACACCCTAAAAGAATTGCAGAAGCAAGGGCATCAGCTTATTCTATGGACTTTCCGTGCAGGAAAAACCCTAAACGATGCTGTAGATTTCTGTAAACAAAATGGGGTAGAATTCTATGCCATCAACGAAAGTTACCCTGGAGAAAAACTGGATGCTACAACAAGCAGAAAACCAGATGTAGATTTATTCCTCGACGACCGCAACTTAGGAGGTTTTCCCGGATGGAGCGAAGTATGGGAGCAAATTGGCGATAAAAAGGAATATTACCCTAAAGATCCGCGCCAAGAGATGATCCGGCAAATAAAGCAAATGCCACTCTTTCAGAAACTAAAAATACTTTTTAGCTAAGTATTTTCTTCGCGTTCTTTTTGACAGGAAGAATTCCAGAGGCCAGTACTCCATCGTTCTGTTTCAGCGAGAGCAAAAGGCGGTTAGCTAAGTTTTCTGCATAATCGCCTTCTATCTGAATAAAAAAATCGAACTGTCGGAATTCCATAACTAAAATTCCCTTGGGGGTTCTATTGGTAATTAGCCGAAAAAGAGTAGAATTATTTTCGTCTTCATACAGGAAAACTGGGAAAAACAAAGATTCATCCTCACTTATCCGAAAAACAACATCGTCACTTTGTTGGAAATTAACACCAAGCTCGTCGTTAAACGACATTGCTACTTTATGACCTTTTAAATAAGAAACTATACCGATCAAAGCATAGTTAGGATCATTTAGCTCGTAATGTTGTATTAATTTTCTTCGTATCCCCACTTTTTCAGCTGAAGTATTTAAACTATTTGCATCCATCATGTATATGCACATAATATGCCTAAATGCACCATCTAAAAATAATGGTACGAAGATACGAAAAGCAAAGTTTATATAACTACAGCTTCAGAAATTTAACAAATAGATAAGTATAGTGCAGTAATTTATGAAACGCCCAGCTCAATAAGAGTCTCGCGTGCAGCCTCTTGTTCAGCTACTTTTTTAGATAGCCCCTCTCCCCTTCCCATGCGCTCGTTCTCAACAATAACGTAGGCAATGAAGAGTTTAGAACTTTCAGGACTTTCCTCCGTGCTGAACCTAACATCTTTCTTCTCGCGCTGAGCCCATTCAATCAATTGGCTTTTGTAGTTAGTATCGGTTGCAATAAGGTCTCCAATGTTAACATACTTACGTAAAATCTTACTTACGACGAACTTAGCCGTAAATTCATAACCACGGTCAAGATAAATTGCGCCTATTAATGCCTCAAAAGCATCTCCGAATAAATTTTTACGTGCTTGCGGACGGTTGGTATTCGAAACTACTAAATGATTAAGCCCTATTCCACTAGCAATCTCGCTAAGGTGTTCTCCATTAACAATTCTCGCACGTACCTGAGTCAAAAAGCCTTCACTTTCCTGAGGGTACATGTGATAAAGATAGTCTGCTATTATTGCATCAAGCACAGCATCTCCAAGATATTCCAAGCGTTCGTTGTTAATAATCTGCCCTCCGCCATTCTGAATTGATGCCGAACGATGTATCAATGCAACTTTATACAGGTTAAGTTTCCTAGGTTTGAAGCCCATAATCCCCTTCAGGTTCTTCAATAAAAGAAGATCTTGCTGCGAATAACGGTAAATTTTTAGGAAACGAAGGAAAGAAGAAAGGGAAGTAACCTTATACGCGTTCTTCATATCTGAAACCATTATAAATCCTACTTCCCTTTTATATTAAACTACGAATTGAATTTCTTAAAACCAATACAAGCATTGTGTCCACCAAAACCAAACGTATTACTAATAGCAACGCTTACTTCACGTTCCTGAGCCTGATTTAGTGTCAGGTTCAAACGCTCGTCAATGGCTGGGTCTCTCTCCTTGTTATTGATTGTAGGAGGCACAACACCATCTTTAATTGCCATGATAGAAGCCAATGCCTCTACCGCACCAGCAGCACCTAGCAAGTGACCCGTCATTGATTTTGTAGAACTAATATTTAGTTCGTATGCATGCTCACCAAAGATTTTTTCGATAGCTTTCAGCTCTGCAACATCACCAAGAGGAGTTGCAGTTCCGTGTACGTTGATGTAATCTACGTCTTCGGGAGCAAGCTCGCCATCAGCCAAAGTCTGCTTCATTACGTTTGCAGCTCCAAGTCCTTCTGGATGGGGAGCTGTTAGGTGATGAGCATCAGCAGTAAGTCCACCGCCAAATACTTCAGCATAGATTTTTGCTCCACGTTTTACTGCGTGTTCATATTCTTCTAAAATAACAGCACAACCGCCTTCTCCCATTACAAAGCCATCACGTGTTTTATCGAATGGGCGTGAAGCTGTCTCGAACTCATCGTTATTGGTAGATAATGCGTGCATAGCATTGAAACCACCAATTCCCGACTCGTTAACAGAAGCTTCCGAACCTCCACTAACGATGATGTCAGCTTTTCCTAAACGAATCAAATTGAAAGCGTCGATCAAAGCAACTGTAGAAGTAGCACAAGCTGCAACTGGAGCGAAGTTAGGGCCACGCATGTTGTATTTCATCGAAATATGACCAGATGCGATATCCGCAATCATTTTAGGAATAAAGAACGGATTGAATTTTGGAGTGCCATCGCCAAGAGCATAGTTTTTTACTTCCTCTTGAAAAGTTCCAAGACCTCCAATACCTGACCCCCAAATTACACCTGCACGGTCTGGGTCGTAGCTCTCCTCCGACAAATTAGCATCTTTATACGCCTCCGCAGCTGAAATTAAGGCAAACTGTGAGTAACGATCTAAACGGCGGGCTTCCTTCCTGTCGATATATTTTTTGACATCAAAATCTTTTACTTCGCAGGCAAACCTCGTTTTAAATTTCTCAGCGTCAAAATTAGTGATCTTGTTAGCTCCACTAACGCCCTTCTTCATGTTGTCCCACGTTTCTTCAACTGTGTGTCCGAGCGGAGTGATGGCACCCAAGCCGGTAACAACAACTCGCTTTAGTTCCATAAAATCTGGGTTTAATATTTTGAAGTACAGCAAAATAAGTTATCAGCTATAGCTTCATTGGCTCAATATGAGCCTAATTTGCTTTTCGTTCTAGTATGGCGGCAAATATAGTACATAAATGGAAGTTGGCAAACAGTGTAAAATATGAGTGTTAAATTACGATAATGCAATTAGTTAGCAATACAAAACAGACGTTTAAAGAGCTTCTATTAGCTTTTCAATCTTACGGATTACATCGCTCCAAGCTTCATTTCTGTTCGCCCATTGATCTACTGGCTTTCCGTCTGTTGGGAGCGCATTTAACTTTCCTATGGGGAAACGGTGCCACAAAGCCGTTTCAGTTAAAATAATCGGTACAACTTTCCCTGTCCCTTCTGCCAAGCGCTCTAGAGCATGTTCCATCTCGGTACTGAAACAATAATCAGAAAGAATAAACTCAGGGCTTATCAGCAGGCAAATAATGTCTGCCTGATCCAGTGCAGTAAAAATCTCCTGGTCGAAGCCATCGCCAGCAAGGAGCTTTCTGTCTTGCCAAATTTCAAGTTTCCCCAGACGCTCCAATATTGCTAAGTGGGTCTGAAATTCGTTTTTGAAAGGCTCATTCTTATGAGAATAAGAAATAAAAAGTTTAGCTTTTTTAGGTTTTGTTAAATCTTTCTCTTCATCCACCTCTTGTAATTTTGTTTTTAACCCCTCTAGAAGTTCCGTTACAAAAATATCATCATAGCTCTTCTCACATTCAACTGTCTGTTTTCCCTTTTGTTTTCTTCTAACAAGATCTGCATATACATAGAAATGTGGCTCCGAAGACTTGTCGCACTCAGGACAAATGCAAGGCACTAATTTTTCGTAATTCAGCTTTGGGAATTTCTTCAGGATGTTATCAAAGCGGTCTATTATCAACGCTAGAAGTTCGGTTCTTTCATCGCCAACGATTCGGATATCGAAGCGGTTTTCGTTACCATATGGCTGTACGATTTCTGCATGGCTACTCTGGTAACTTAAATTAACGCCCCTTCTCCATACCCTTTTATGCTCTGGGACAAGATGATGCAGGGCTACTATCAAACGCGACATTATTCCCCTTGGCATAAACTTATCGAACCGATAACGAAACAGCAACTGCGAACCTACAGACTCAGCGAACCACTGTTGGTATGGCTTTTCCATAGGCAAATGTTCCGGCACAATAAAATTGTTTGTACTTTCTATTGGATAAAGCAGGCCAAAGCGTTGCAATAGCCGAATTAGCTTTGGTGTTTCGTAATGCAAATCGCTCCAAATTGATTGCACTTCAACTAAAGAAACAACTCCCGTTTTTTCCTTAACCTTTTCTGCATCCAGTAACCTGTAAACTGTATGCATTAGCCAATTTGAATCCAAGAAAACACGCTCCTGTAGAATAGGGTCGTCGTAAAAATGGGTGATAATACCAAGGTTATGAAACGATCGGCTCAGCAACTCAATTTGTTCTTGCGTTTTCATCCCGAATTGAGCAAGAATCTCCCTAAAACGATCGAACGATATGTATTTCTCTTGGTTACCGGATAGAGCTTTACGAGCTTCTATCCAGCTAAAAGGCACAACATCTCCAATGTGCGGCAATTCGCTCAGTGCCAGTTTTACTTTTTTCTGCAATGGCGATACAGCTTCACTATCCGATAAATTCACACGCACAACATCGCGGATAAGTTTTGGGAAACGCTGGCGAAGGCCAACCTCATCGAAACCTTCCCATCGGTGTCCTTCTTTCAGGTTTAGCAAAATAATCAGAGGACTATCTCCTGCCAATTGCTCTGCCGCAAGAAGCCAATAGTTGAAGTCTGCATCCTGCTTTCTTGTATCCGCCACCAAAACATAAAGAGCACGATCGCTAAAGAAAAACTGATGCGTGCCATGATACACCGCCTGCCCTCCAAAATCCCACAAGTTCACGTTGAACAATTGCGCATCATCGTCCAAAACAGGGAATTCCCACTTCTGCACTTCTACCCCAAGTGTTGTGTCTGCGCCAACTGGCATTTCTGCACTGGCATTCTGCAACCTCTTCACGAAAGTAGTTTTCCCTGCTCCTGATTCCCCAATTATCATCAGTTTGGCTTCATGCAAGAAAAAATCTTTTTTGTATTTCCTCAGACTCTCATTCCGTTGCTTGAAAAATTCAACAATGGCCTTTTTTCCTTGTTCCAAAACAGGAACTGGAGGTAATTCTATCGGATTATTGTTCACAAAAACACCTCTGGTCTGTTTCAGAATAGGTTCTGTATTTATCTTTAGTTTTAATTCTGATATCGTTTGGGGTAAAAACTGAATCTTATTGTTTTCAAGGTTCAGAAAGCGCAAATTCTTTAGGCTAAATAACTTTTCGATCTCTTCGATCTGATTGCCAGATAGACTAAGGTTGATAAGGTTTGTAAACTGTAAAACACCATCTACCTCCTTAAGTTCATTATTTCCTACTCCCAAATCGAGCATTTTATCTGCAAACTGAAAATCAGGAACTTCCTTTATTTTATTACCATAACACCACAGTTCTTCTAGATTTGGAAGACGAGTTATTGGAGAAATATCCGTTATCCTGTTTTTACTTATTCTCAGCGATTTTAAATTCTTCAGGTTTGTTAATGGAGAAAGGTCTTCAATTTGGTTCGAGCTAATATTCAGCTGTTCAAGGTGCGTTAATTTGCCCAACAAAGAAATATCAACCACTTCATTATAATCGAAACGGAATGAACGCAAACCAGAAAGATTTTCAAGAGATGACAAATCTTGTATTTCATTGTAAAACAAGTAGAGTTCCTGAAGTTTTATTAACCGACCTACTTCCTTGATATCACGAATATCTCTGTTCCATGCTAAATTCAGATAGATCAGGTTTGGGAATTCTGCCAACAATCTCAGACTGATTATTTTATTCTGAAATAGATTCAAATAACGAAGGCGCTTCAACAAAACAAGCTTGCGGGGAATTTGGCTTATGTACTGACTCGCTATTTTAATCCCAATAATACACCCATCTTCATCACAAGCATAAGCTGGCTTTTTATTATCGCGCCACAACTTGACATTTTCCAGATCGGACTCAATAAACTTCATCTTTATTTCCTCTTCAAGCTCCCAAAGAATATCGATATCTTTCATGTTTGACGGTTTTGTGCAATTGATTCTTCACCTGTCGCAGAGATGAAATAAGCGATTTTGAGGTTTCAAGTTAAGAAGTATTTCAAGAAAAAACGAGCTCTGAAAAACACCTATCGATCGATTTCAACTCTCAAATCTCTGCGTAAACAAAAGAATCTATATTTTTACTTCTCAAAATCGACAGATCAAGTAAGCGGTGTTTTTACTTGACACTTTCTGTCTTTTCATAATTCAAGAACAAATGAAAATCAAATTAGTAACGATAGCGAAAACCGATCAGGCTTACCTCCGTGAAGGAATTCAAATATACCTGAACAGACTTAAACACTATATTCCTTTTGAATACCTAGAGTTACCGGACAAAAAGATAAGTAAGAAACTTTCGGAGGCACAACAGAAAGAAAAAGAAGGAGAACTGATTTTAGAACAAGTTGCTGCGGGCGACGAACTTTTTCTGCTCGACGAAAACGGGAAAATGTATAGCTCGGTAAATTTCGCTAACTTTATTGAGAAAAAAATGCTGGCTAGCACCAAAACGATGGTTATTGTAATTGGCGGACCTTATGGTTTTTCCGATCAGGTAAAACAAAAAGCAACTGGTAAAATTTCCTTGTCGCCAATGACGTTTTCGCACCAGATGGTTCGGCTGATTGCTCTTGAACAGATTTACCGTGCAATGACAATCCTAAAAGGCGAACCGTATCATCACCAATAATGCTCGGCTGTGTTTCTTGATCTGCCTCTATGAATGCTTCTGAACACAGACAGAACTTCCTTTTTTCAAGTTTGAATCAAACCCCAACAGTTTGATTGCAGACTCAATTTTTACACGAGATTAAGTTGACAATACAAACTCCTCTAGCTGGGGATTTCAACTGTTTTTTATGAGATTTCGATTGAAGACTTTACTCTACAGGCACATTTTTTTGGTTGCGGCACTCTTCAGCCTAGCCCTAGCCCTTTTGCTCGATAAAGGATATATGCTACTACACAACGGCAAACCTTTTATGGGATTTGAAATAGAAAATGTGCAAAATGTGTATTCTGCCAAAGAGGGCATTATGCTGGCAGCAAGGCGCAAGGCAGAATCGCTTCTCAAAGAAAACGATGGGAAAAGGGAGGTGCTGTTTAAAAATATAGATCATACCAGCCTAACAAAGAACGGTATTTTCCTCTTAGTTTACGACAACAACAAACTGGAATATTGGTCGGATAGTTCAATTCCTGTCAACGACACATACAGCAAAAGTAAATTACAAGACAAAATTGTAAACCTTAGCAACGGTTTCTATACGGTTCACTCCAAGAAGGTAGGCCAATATACTATAGTTGGCCTAATTTTGATACAACATAAATATAGCGAAAACAATAAGTTCTTAAAAAATGCTTTTCAGAAAGACTTCCCCTTAGAGGACTACATCATCATCTCCGAACTGGATATAAGCGAAGACAGTAGGGTTCTGGATTTCAAAGACGATCATCTATTCACTCTTGTGGCCGGGTCTATCGCCCATTCCGCAAAACCGTTTTACTATACTTCTATCAGCATCTATTTTCTAGTCTACATCTTTCTGATTATTTATCTGAACTCAATTGTTAACCAACTGTACGAATACAAACGTACCAATCTCTGGCTCATTCCATTTGCTCTAATATGGCTATTGATACGTTGGTGGATGATTGCCGAAAAAGACCCTTCGGCATTATATCTACTGGACCTTTTTAAACCAGGAGTATATGGAGAATCGTTTTGGGAATCATCGTTAGGAGACCTGCTCATCAACAATATCCTGTACTTCTACATAGCCTATAAGTTCCATAAGTTTACAGATACTGAGTCGATTCTCGAATATTTGCAAGGCAAAAAAGAAAAAGCCCCGTCCTTCAAATATCTTCAACCTGTAGTGATCCTACTGATACTAAGCTTTTTTTGGTTCTTCTCATTTCAGATTGCAAATATGTTAAAAGGGCTGGTGTTGAACTCCAGCTTTTCTTTTGAAGTATATCAGATATTGGAAATTAACCAAAATACAGTCCTTGGTTATCTCATCGCTGGCATCAGCCTTGCTGCACTGCTTGTGTTAATGGACAAATTCGCCCGTATTCTAACTGTTCTTCTTCCATGGTGGACAAACCTAATCCTGCTTATTCTTTCCGCAGTTGCCGCTGGATTAATCACAAGTATAGGTTCAGATTCGGAATTTACACAAATCGCCCTTCAGACAGTCCTGCTATGTGTTCTTATCTTCTCTCAGCACTGGCACAAGCGCTACCCCTACTATATCTACACCCTCGTCATTTTTGTATCTGCCGTCTTCACAGTTACAATTGTTAGCCGCACCATGCAGCAGAAGGACATGAATACCCGCGAAGCCATGGCCAAAGACATGATACAGGAGCAGGACATGATTGCTGAGGTGCTCCTAAAAATTGTAGAAGAAAAACTACAAAACGATAAATTCGCGAAGGATTATGTTTTTGAAAATAGGAACAGTAGTACACCGCCAAAAGATTTACATAATCACATAAAGAAAAAATATTTTGGAGGCTATTTAAGTAAGTATAATTTCATTTTAAATATTTGCTCAGAAAAAACGCCAGTACTAACTAATCCCGCTTCGTGGCAAACGCAAACCTGCTACACTAGTTATAGGGAAATGTTGCACATGTACGGCATTCACATTGCGCCATCAAATTTCTATTATCTGGATAAACAGAATGGCCTTATAAATTATCTTGTCTGGATACGTTATTCCTATCCATCAGAGGAAACAAAGGAAATTAGTCTATTCATTGAGTTAGAATCAGAGACAGAAGCACCTCAGCTTGGATATCCAGAGCTTCTTTTAGATAGGGAAGTTGAACAACAGACGCTACGAGAAGATTATCATTATGCGAAATACAAAAACAACAGACTGATATCCAAACATGGCGATTACCCGTATAAATCGTATCAGGCCTACTCTTTTCAGGATACCATCCCTAGATTTGTTGAAGACAATGGGTTTAGTCACTTAGTTTACCATACCAACAAAGAAACAGGTATCGTACTGAGCAAGAAACTAACAACCTGGCTCGATTTCACCGTATTCTTTGCCTACATATTCGCATCATACTATCTATTGCTACTGGTTACCCTATTATTCACAAGGATACGTACACACCTCGACCAACCTAAGCTTTTCTTTAAAAGCCGTATACAGGTTTCAATGATCGGTATGCTATCCATGTCTCTTTTTATGATCGGCGGAGGAACAGTTTACTTCAACCTACAACAATTTGAGCGCCAACATTACAAGGCCATTCGAGAAAAGATGCAATCAGTAGTCAACGAGTTGGAAAACCATTTGGGACAAGAGCCAGAAGTGAATGAAAGTTGGCACACAAACAAGTTTACAAACCTTGAAGCCCTTCTTAACCAATTGTCCGATGTTTTCAATTCCGATATAAACCTATACGATCTAAATGGGAACTTACTGGCCACATCCCGCTCAGAAATTTTTGACAGAGGCCTTCAGGGTGAAAAAATACATCCCGATGTGTTCAATGAAATTATTCTAAACGAAAAGATTAATTTTACACATAACGAACGTATCGGCGAACTGGAATTTCTTTCTGCTTATTCAGTTTTACGCAATTACGAAAACAACGAGCTAGTTTACATCAATATACCATATTTCTCGAAACAAAGCGAACAGAAAAGAGAACTCTCAACGCTTATTGTTGCCCTTATCAACATTTACGTTATATTGATTTTGTTTGCAATCTTCGTCACCGTACTAATATCCAACAAAATAACAGAGCCACTAAAGTTGATCCAACAAAGTTTTGGAGAAATGGAACTTGGGAAACGCAACACCATCATCTATTCTGGCGACGACGAAATTGGTAACCTTGTGAAGCAATACAATAACAAAGTGAAAGAACTTGCCGAAAGTGCAGAGAAACTCGCTGCAAAAGAACGGGAAGGTGCTTGGCGGGAAATGGCAAAACAGGTAGCTCACGAAATCAAAAACCCGCTAACGCCTATGCAGCTAAGCCTACAGCTTATGCTCCGCTCCTGGCGCGACGACGATCCTCGCTTTGGAACCCGCCTAGAGAAAACAGCCAACACATTGATAGAGCAGATCAACCGCCTAACAAACATAGCTACTGAATTTTCGAATTTTGCGAAAATGCCAGAGCCGAACAATAAGCCTTTCAATATTATAGATGAAGTTGATAAAATAACACAACTATTTCTATCTGAAGACGTTGTGCTGAACGTAGAACTTAACGACTATTCAGAACTTTGGGTATATGCCGATGATGAACAGTTTGCCCGCGCACTCACCAACCTGATCAAAAATGGTATTCAGGCCATTCCGAAAGAAAAAGATGGGATTATTGAAGTTGAGATTTTTGCAAACTCGGAAAGTGTACGCATAAAAGTTCAGGATAATGGTTCGGGAATTCCGGAAGAAATCCGCACTAAGCTTTTTCAGCCCAACTTCACCACCAAATCAAGCGGAACCGGAGTGGGGCTATACATTGTACAAAGCATAATAAAAGGAGCCAATGGACGGATATGGTTCGAAACAGAAGTTGACAAAGGCACCGATTTCTATATAGAACTGCCGCTGACCGATGCCCGTCCGGTAGAAACAACAGGTTAATCTCGCTACACCTTCAAGATGAACAATCAGAAAGAACAAAAAATACGGGAACGTCAACTATTGAATCATCTTATGGCCTCCTTTTCAGACTTTCCAAAAGGAAAAGTTGAACAATGCGAATCACCGGATTTCGCTGTAAGAGAAAGTATAAAAAGCACAACAGGCGTTGAACTTACCGCTTTGCACCTGTCTGATTACAATGCATCCGATCGGACAATATTGGACGCCACAAAACAGAATATCATAAAAAAAGCTAAGGCACAACTACAAAGCTTAACCACGGCTCCAAGTTTTGCTCATTTCATTTTCTCAAAAAACATAAACCTGAAGGAACTCAAAGAAACCAATACACTAGGTCTCTCTCAAGCCATCCATAAGCAGATCGGGCATTTGAACAGTAATCGCTACTTTCAGCAAAAAATTTCAGGAGAAAAACTACCGTCCGTCATCGATTCCCTATTTTTAGCCCATCATCCGGAAGATAAAGTTTCATATTGGGGACATGGCCGTCACTGTCTGAATCAAGAAAGTTTTCTGAACAGACTCCAAGCTGTCATATACAGAAAGGAAGAGAAGCTCAGACTTTACAGGCACAAGTCGTTCAATAGCTATTGGTTGGTTATCACGATAAATTGCTTACAAGGTTCTTTCAGTTTCAATCTCAACAACCTTTTCCAACGCTGGAATTTTAGCTCGAGCTTCGATAAACTTCTGCTGTTTGAACAAGGTACTGGCAAATGTTATCACTTGAACAACTAGACGGAAATTTGGGAATAAAGCATAAGAATGTCAGAATACAACATAAAAAAGTGGAGAAAGCCACAGCTAACTCCACTTCGACATTATATTGATTTGCAACAGCCTAGAGGGTAGACAAATCGTGATACATTGAAGTATCAATTAAACCTACTTGCGAATCGAAACGTTCCCTTTCTTCCTCCCGAATCTCACGCGCAGTTTCGTAATTGTTCAACAGATCATTCAAACGATCAATTAGTTCTGGGGCATTTTTCCCCTTCTTAACAGAAAGCAATTCCTTTACATCTTTTAAAAAGTCAAATGCTTCCAACGTCCATTGTTCCTGAGTCGGATAATTAGCTTTTCCCATAGCATTTAAGTTTTCTGACGCAAGCTTTAGATGTGTCTCACCTACATCAATTAAAATTTTATTTCTTTTTGCTCTGGCAATTAATTTGCCAAAAGAATATCTTTCCCTGATATTTCGTCGTATGTTTGCTGAAGCAACCTTTGTAGGTTTCCCCATTTGTCAGAAAATAGTTTTCTTTAGAAACCGAAAACAAACGAATCAAATCATTTAGCTAGTCAAGGCCTTGATACTAAAACTAAACTTTTGCATTTAGAACCAACTCCTATATCAGTTAAACGTTACAATCATGAGAAAGATATCTGTAATATCTATAATTATCGCATGTTGTATGTTTGTTGCGGGGATATATCAAACCGCAAAAGCACAAAAAAAGCCAACAAACACATATGTTTCAAAAAGTTACCTTAAAAAAAAGGTTTCAAGCTATCTTGTCAAATCTCCTTCACTTAACAAATATTTCTCCTTAACCGACAACTATGTCGACATTTTTGAAGACAAAAGCGGCAAACTCGAGATCAGATTATACTACGATGAAGCCAAAACATTTGTCGATATGGTTAAAAATCTTCCAACAGATAGTATTTTAAGTCTTTACCAAAACAAAGGCACGAAACATTTAGGGTTCAAATCTAGTTTTTTGTCTCAAAATCACAAAATTTTCTACGGCATATTACCCTTGTCTGGGATGAAAATCGCAATAGACCCTGGGCACCTTGGTGGAAATTTCGAACAGGCAGAACTAGAACACCGCTATATACTGCTTCACGACCACACCCAACCAAAGGGCGAACTTTTTTTCTGCGAAGGTAATTTAGCAATGGAAACCGCTTGGGTATTGGCCAGTCTGTTGCACAAAGCTGGAGCAGAGGTGTTTCTTACCCGTAATTCGATTGGTGTTTCTTCTTTCGGAAAAAATTTTGCAGACTGGAAAAAAACAGATTTAGATAATGCTATAGACAAAGCCCTAAAAAAGAAAGAAATCACAAAATGGCGAGCAAATTTTCTAAAGAATAAAGCTACGGATGCACAGATATTCCACACCTTCTTCAAATATCTGGACATGAAAAACCGTGCTGATTTAATTAATAGATTTCAGCCCAATCTTGCAATTATACTACACTTCAACGCTAATGAAAAGAACAAACGCGATGCACAAGGTTTCCTAAGTGCTACTTCTGAAAACAGCAATTTAGTATTTGTTCCAGGAGCATTCATGAATAAGGAATTAAACAAGGATACCAAGAGAATGCAATTCCTTTACAAAATGCTGTCGCAGCAAATTGAGAAGTCTATAAATGCATCAGCTTGCATAACAGCATCTTTCCAAAAAAGACTGGGCACATTAGAACCTGAGAACTCGAAACGGAAATATTTGAAAGAAAAATCGATGTACACGGGCATACAAGGTATATATTCCCGCAATCTTACACTGGCTCGATATGTTAACTTTCCTATGGTTTATGGGGAAACACTTTTTCAAGATAACCTTGCAGAAGCGCGACGGCTTGTAAAAAAAGACACCATTGTTGGGAAAAGAAGAATACCCAAACGTGTCGTGGATGTGGCAGAAGCTTATTACTTCGGTATTTTGGATTACGCTAAGCTTAAGTGCGCTTGGTGAGGGTGTGGTTCTATCCAATTTAAGCCTAATACTTAATCATTCAGAGACCTATTTTTTAATAAATAATAGGTCTCTGAATTGTACCTCTCTGAAAAACCAATCTCAAACAGTATAGGATTACAACAGACCTTCTATAACACGTGGGAAATGTTCGTATTCCAAAGCATGAATTTTTTCAGCTAAACCAGCAGGAGTATCGGTAGGTTTAACTTCGCATTGTGTTTGGAAGATTACCTGCCCCTCATCGTAGTTCTCATTTACTAAATGGATCGTTATTCCACTTTCTTTCTCTCCTGCTTCAACTACTGCACGATGAACATTGTCCCCGTACATTCCCTTTCCTCCAAACTTTGGTAATAACGCTGGGTGAATATTCACAATCTTATTAGGAAAGTACTGAAGCAGATTGTCTGGTACAAGCCAAAGGAAACCAGCTAAAACAATAAGATCTATCTGTTTGCTTTGCAGAAGCTCCACCACTTCATTGCTACGATAAAAGCTATCGCGATTAAATGTCAGCGATTCTATCCCTAGCTTTTTCGCACGTTCGTGCACATAAGCATCTTTTTTATTAGACAGAATAATGGAAACCTCTACAGAAGGGTTATCTTGAAAGTACTTTGCAATATTTTCAGCATTTGTACCAGAACCAGAAGCAAATATGGCTATCTTCTTCATTTGCTAATATTTTTCAGAAATTGTTTGAAGCTTTACTTATGTTAAATGTAAAAGCCTGAAACGAAAATTAACTCCATAAAACACATAATCAAACCATTACTCCCAACACTAGAAAAGTAAACGTTTGGCTGATTACATGGCCGCAAGTTACTGAAATTTTAACTGGCATTAAGAACAGAAGAAAATTGAAGTAGCCTTTAGCTTCTCAACTGTATGCAGAATTATTAATTTAACCGACATCCTAGGTAAGTAGATGGACAATAATAGAATGACTGAATAAAAGAATAATCTTTCATCTGAAAACCAGTCAATTATATTTTTCGATAAAATGAAATTAATTATGTCCACCTACTTACTTAGGAACGATTTCAAAATAACCTAACGTTTTCTGCTTGATATTTTTCCCTTTACCTACACACTAAAACGCTTTGTATAGTACACTATTCGGAGTTTTTAGTGTTTGTTAAAGAAAAAAATATCGGCGCATAAAATCGTTACTTTATTTCTGCATCGTTCCTTAGGTGAATTAATATAAGCGACACTTTTAGGTTTGTCACCATATTGAATATTAGCACAATGCTTTTCCTGATAAGTAGCACTATGTGCTTAATATCATTCATACTCAAAAAAGCTTTTTGTCACACACAAAGGCCGTAAATCGGCTTAGGCTCAAAAACGTTCACTAGAATAATATACACCATTAACTAAAATGAAAAACAAACTGCTGATTTTATGGCTACTGCTGCTGCTAGTCAATTTTTCAACAGCACAGAACCTCAAGGACACCGTCAAAATTGATGAAGTAATTGTTACAGGCTCCAAAATTGAGGTATCGAGAAAGCTGGTGCCGATTTCGGTATCACAGATTTCTAAACAGAATATTGAACACACAGGGGAGATAAACATCCTGCCATCAATAAACTATTATGCACCAAGTGTTTTTGTTACAAAACGGAACATATTAGGGTTCGGCGTAGCAGCTGGCGGTTCAGGGGCTATCAGTATCCGTGGAACAAGCGGTTCGCCCAACACCAATGTACTGGTGTTAATTGACGGGCATCCTCAATACCAAGGTATTTTTGGCCATCCGCTTCCTGATGCCTATGTAGCTTCCGATGTTGAAAAGGTGGAAATTGTGAGAGGGCCAGCTTCGATTTTATATGGCTCAAACGCAATGTCGGGCGTGATAAACATCATTACAAACAAGCAACATAAAAATGGTTTCACTTCCAACTTAGGAGCTTCGTATGGTTCGTACAATACGCAGAAATATTATGGAACTATTGGTTATAAAAACAACAAACTGAGTGTTTTTGCTTCTGTCAACCACGACCAAACAAGTGGTATTCGCGACAACACCGATTTTGAAATTACAAATGGCTACACGAAAATAGGGTATCAGCTCAACAAACATTTTCAGCTTACAGGCGATGTTAGTTTGGCTAAGTTTAATGCCGACGACAACGGTTCCGTATATTCTGAGGAACCACAGCCTTTTAATATCGACATTACACGTGGCAAAGCATCACTCTCTATCGAAAACAGGCATAAAAACGTAGAAGGAGCGCTGAAGCTATACCACAATTTCGGCACACACGATCTGTCCGACGGTTGGCATTCTACCGATCGTAATAGTGGCGCAATGTTTTATCAGACCCTTCAATTATTTAAAGGCAACAAACTGACTGTCGGTGTTGATGCAAAACAATACGGAGGCAAAGGAAACAAAGGAAAAGAGAAAGATAAATTATTGACCGTAAACGAAATTGCCTTTTATGCTTATGTGCAACAGCGTTTAGTTCAAAAGTTCTCACTAAGTGCTGGTTTGCGGATCGAGAACAATTCAAACTATGGGAATGAGCTTGTCCCAATGGCCGGAATCAATTACAATCCTACAGATCAGACTACGTTTAAAGCCTCTATATCAAAAGGCTTTCGAAGTCCTACCATTATGGAAACCTACTTATTTGCTCCTAACCCCGATTTAACACCAGAACGACTAATAAACTACGAAGCAAGCTGGCTACAACAATTCGCAAAAGGTAGGTTAGAAACTGAGCTTACAGTTTTTCTGGCCAAAGGAAGCAATATCATCCAGACTGTAGGGCAATATCCAAACATGACACGCGGCAATGTAGGTTCTTTCTCAAACAAAGGGATAGAATTTGCATCGCGGTTAAAAGCCACCGATAAGCTTATGTTTCATGCAAATTACAGTTATTTAGATTTAAGCAAAGTAGTAGTTGCAGCGCCAGAACACCAATTTAACATCAGCGCAAATTACACATACAAAATTTTTAATGTAAACCTATCGGCTCAGCATATCAATAAACTTCATACCGCAGTTCAGCCTAAAACTACTCAAGATTATACGCTGGTGAATTGCCGCGTGAGTGCTAATATTTTAAAACACACCAACATCTATTTCATCGCAAATAACCTGCTGAACGAAAAGTATGAAATAAATTATGGCTACCCGATGCCTGAAATTAATTTCTCAGGAGGAATAAAACTGACACTTTGATATGAGAAGATTTATTGTTGCAACATTATTAATCATTGGACTTTATGTTCAGACTTTTGCTCACTCAGGAAAGCCTAAATATCATGTAATTATTGACACCGATGGGGCTATCGACGATATGCGGGCAATTACAATGCTTTTGGCAGGTAACGACATTCGGGTTTTGGCGATTAACTCCTCTCAAGGGACTTTGAAAGCTGATAGTGTGTATGTGAAAATAAAATCCTTGCTTTCATCATTTCATCACGAAGGCATTCGGGTAGGGCTGAGTTCTGGAGTTGACTTTAAACTACCTGTTTGGTCATCTTTTGCTCAGAACATTGTGTGGGGTAACATTATTGATCAGCAGGACATTGATTTTTCGCCAAACTCACTAGAGGTTCTGAATCAAAGCACCGAAAACTATAAGGGTAAAATCACCCTGATTGCTTTGGGATCGCTGAAAACTTATGCCGACTGGTTTCGTTCGTCTCCTGAAATTATCAACAAAATAGACCGTATCATTTGGTATAATAGTCACAAAGTAAAGAACGGTTTCAATTATCGGATTTCACCAGAGGGCTTCGACTTCATCAAGAAAAGCGGTGTTCCTTTAGAAATTGTTGCAAACAACTCAACCAACCTTGTGGTAACACCAGATTATTTAAAAGAAATAGGAAAGGAATGGTCTTTTTACGCTGCACAGATTAATCTGGTTCATAAGCAAACAGCTGTTGTTGAAAAAATCAAACAGAAGCACTTACAATTGTGGGATGATATTGTGCCTCTGTACTTAACCGTTCCCGTCTTGTTTGAAATGAAGGCTGAAGATCAAATTAAATATGTGGCTCTGTCTAAAGTAATGCCAGCGGAAATTGTATACGAAACCATAGGTAAATTATTGGCCTCCTCGACACAGACCAACAACAGGGTCTTTACCAGCTTTCCTATTGATACTGCATTATACAAGCCTCAGTATGTCGAGATAGTGAGTTCGACAATCGAAAAATTTGGACTTATTGAATGGAAAGCAATAGCGATGACAAACGAGATTCATGGCCATACAGGCATTTATTCCATCATTGGAGCAAAAGCAGGAATACGGGCTATGGAATATTTCAATGTTGGTGTTAATAACATGAAGGTAATCACTTTTGCAGGTCGAAAACCACCGTTGAGCTGTTTTAACGATGGTGTTCAGATCAGCACAGGAGCAACTATAGGGCAAGGCTTGATTACCGTTGCAGATAGCGTTTCAGGTATTCCTTCTGCAATATTCGAGTTTAATAAACAAAGGGTACACCTATCCATAAAGAAGGAAATTGCCCAACAAATGCGCAAAGAAATTAAACACGGTATAAAAACTTACGGACTACTGACCGACGAATACTGGCGTTATATTGAGACGCTGGCCATAGAATATTGGTCAGATTTCAATAGGTATAGAATCTTTGATATTGAAGAGGTAAATTGAAAATCACAGGTCTATTTGCAGACGTGATTGTGCATAAGTAGTTGTGTTAGGCATGTTAAAAAAAATAATTAGCCAAAGGCGCACAAGGCGGCTAAACCGGAGCGTACTTTTCGTACGTGAGGATTTGGCCGTCCGCAGTGGAACGAATGGATAGTTATTTTTTTTTTGATATGCCTTAATTATAGGCGACACTTTTAGGTTTGTCACCACATTGAATTTTAGCGCGATGCTTTTCCCAATAAATAGCACCTTGTGCTTAACGAGAGTTCTAACTCATTTTATGTATTACAATACGCATAGACTTCAGGTTGAGATATTGCTGTAAAATCTCGACTTTGTTCAATAATTTTAGCAAACCTCAAGACTTCTAGACTTGACAAATATCATGTACAGAAAGCTAGTTTTAAAACGTAAATTGCGCTTTGTTTGGAAAGGCATATTGAACGAAATATATGTCTGGGAATCAGGTGAAAGTCCTGAACAGTACCCGCTGCTGTAAGCTTCTTATAAGGGTTGACCGACGATACCACTGTCTATTTATGATGGGAAGGTGGCCATGCCTGAAGCAAGTCAGAAGACCGGCCAAACAGAACCAGTTGTAGCTTTCGGGAAAAAAAGCAAAGGTGGATATGCATTTAATATAATCGCAACACGAGGATCTGTCGCAGCACAGGTAAACAGATCGATGTTGATCATAATAAATAGCACCGCGTACTTATTTCTTCCTAAAAGTTCGTCTGGAATTTTTTCAATCTAAAAAAACGAGACGATGAATTCAGAAACAGCACTACTAGTAGTTGGTCATGGTAGCAAATCGAAAGAAGCAAACGAGCAGATGCTTCAGGTTGTGGATCTTACAGCACAAAAATCCGATTTTGGAGCTGTAAAAGGAGCATTTATGGAACTTGCAGAGCCTTCGATTGAAGTAGTATTGAAAGAGCTTTACGACGCCAACTTCAGAAAAATTACGGTGCTTCCTTATTTCTTATACAATGGTATGCACATCCGTGAAGATATTCCTG
This sequence comes from Bacteroidales bacterium, assembly GCA_965230435.1. Classification (GTDB taxonomy): domain Bacteria; phylum Bacteroidota; class Bacteroidia; order Bacteroidales; family JBDKHP01; genus JBDKHP01. The sequence continues at coordinate 535,775 of CBDDLB010000003.1, read as the reverse complement.
AAATTTTGAACAAAGAAAAAGCGAACTATCCCGATCTTGAGATTGATTTTGCTAAACCTATTGGCTATGAGCCTTTGATCGCTGATATCCTTTTGAACCGTGCTGCTGGTGAGAAAGTGACAATTTAGGAATTATAAATTATGAGTTATTAATTGGCTGACGCCTGATGGTTTGTTGATTAATACATTATTGCTCTAAAAATGAATATTCCTAGGAAACTGCTGATCTTCATATCCGTATTTTGGGCGACGATGCTTTTTGCCTTACCTACGCATGCTATGCACATTGCAGAAGGTTTTTTACCTATGGCATGGTGTGGGGTTTGGTATCTTATCTGCCTGCCGTTTTTTATATGGAGTTATTTAGGATTAAAAAAACGCCTGAACGAATCGCCACGAAATAAGATACTACTTGGCATTGCTGGTGGTTTTGCGTTTTTGCTTTCTGCTTTAAAAGCGCCTTCGGCTGGAGGTAGCAGTTCGCACTTGACAGGCACAGGTTTAGGTACTCTTCTGTTGGGGCCACGTGCAATGACACTGGTTGGAGTGTGCGTGCTTCTTTTTCAAGCTATTTTACTTGCTCACGGTGGATTAACAACCTTGGGAGCTAATACGTTCTCAATGGCTATTGCAGGGCCTTTCGTTGCTTTTTTTGTCTGGCAGTTGATGCAGAAGTTGAATGTCAAGCAAAAATTTGGAGCGTTTGCTGTTGGTTTTGTTTCTGATATTTTCACTTATCTCGTTACTTCTTTTCAACTGGCGATGGCCTTTCCTGCTTCGGAAGGTGGATTTTGGAGTTCTTTTATTGGATTCCTTTCCGTGTTTGCTGTTGTGCAATTGCCTTTGGCGGTTTTGGAAGGTGTAATTACTGCTTTTGTCTATCAGTTAGTACAAGAGCGTACAGGTGAAAAAGTTCAACTTGTTAACTGATCGATCTATGCTTAAAAAAGTAAGCCTAATAATATTCGCAGCTGCCTTAGTTGGTTCTCCTTTTTGGCTACCAATGATAATTGATGCGCAGGGTACAGACGATCAAGCAACATCGCTAATCGGGAACATCGACAAGGAATATACTCCGTGGGCAGATTCTCTTATTGAACTTCCTTCGGATGTAGCAGAAGCTTCTATGTTTGCCATTCAAATAGTACTTGGGCTTGGGCTTTTGTTTTGGGGACTCAGAAAATTGAAGTCAATGTCTGTTCATAACCAAAAATAATTAGTCAGAATCAAGTTGATTTAGCTGCTAAGCTATTGATTTATTGAAAAGAGTAACTAAACGAGCTATGCACTGAAAGTGCATAGGTTTATTGTATGATTGAAAATCATAAAACTCTAGTCTAAAGACTACTGAAAGCTGTATACTGAAGTATAATGAACTTTTTGAGAATGAAATTCTTTTTCTAATTCAGAATTCCATTGTCTTTTACCTCAAGTATAAAAAATGATATTATTTCTGAATATAGATAAAGAATAGTTAACTCGAAATACTCTTTAATCCTTATTCATAACCTTATACAGCTCACTCCAAATTAGCAATTTAGAATTGAGTAGCAACTGAAAGTCTTGCACTAAAGTGCATAGTTTGAACTAGCGTACTTAGGATAATCAAAATAAATAGGTTTGAGACCTAAATCTGGGAAGAGTTAGACATTCACAATGTTATTGGAAACCTACACCCGTAAAAGCAAAATATATAATCTTCACCCCGCTTACAAGGTTGGGATGTTTGTTTTCTACATTGTTCTTTTGCAGTTTAATGAGTCGGTATTGTATGCATTATTGCTTTGTGGTGGAATGAGTGCATTGTCGCTATCGTTGAATGCTATCCGTCCTTGGCAACATTGCAAACTGATGTTATATTCCGTGTTTGCGCTGTCTCTTTCTGTTTTGCCATTGTTGATTATTGATGGCTTACCAGCAAATGAGTTTTCTATGCAAGAAATCAATTTCCATTCTGCGAAACTACACCGGGTGACCATTCTTGTTTTGGAATCGTGGTGTTTGTTTTCGGCTTTGCTACTCCTAATTTTAAGCACACCAATTCATCAATTACTTTTCCTAATGCGAAAAATGCGCTTCCCTGAAACGATATTGGAACTGGTTAACTTAATTTATCGCAATGTGTTCATCATGCTTTCGCTTGCTCATGAAATTTGGCTTTCTCAACAGACGAGATTAGGATATGTTAACTGGCGGGTATCTATAAGGTCGTTTTCTCAATTACTTGTGAGCGTGTTGCTTTTGTCAATCCGTCGTGGGGAAGATCAGTACAACAGCCTAAATGCCCGTTGCTATTCTGGAACGTGGCGTGAACTGCCCACTTCATTTGAAATTGGAGGAAAGTATAGTTTTGTTTTTGGTATTTTTTTGTGTTGTAGTTCGCTTTTGTTGTGGACAAGTAATTCCTTGGGTTGGGCATGAGCAAAGCGTTTTTCGAATTAGATAAAGTTTCTTTTCAATATCCAGATGGTACTTGGGCTGTCCGTGATATTTCGTTTCAGCTAAAACAAGGTGAGAAAGTTGTGGTATTGGGACATAATGGAGCAGGAAAATCAACGCTTTTTCTGTTGCTGAATGCTATTTACAAAGCCAAGTCTGGCCAGCTGAAAGTTGAAGGTGTAGCACACGATTACAAGAAAAAATCAAACCTACAGCTCCGTCAAAAAGTGGGTGTTGTTTTTCAAGAGCCCGAGTCGCAGCTCTGTGCATCTTCTGTGCGCGACGAAATTGCATTTGGCCCTTTAAATATAGGACTTCCTGTTTCAGAGGTTGAAAAAAGAGTTGCTGAAAATTTGGATATGCTTGCCTTAAATGGGCTCAAAGATAAAGCTCCACATGCATTAAGTTTCGGGCAAAAGAAGAGAGTTGCTATAGCTTCGATTCTCAGCATGCAACCCGATATTGTTGTGCTTGATGAACCAACTGCCGGACTTGATACTAAAAACCAGACTATAGTTACAGGCTTGTTGGATGAACTTTCGGCACAGGACAAAACACTACTTATTGCAACGCACAATATTGATTTTGCATGGCAATGGGCAGACCGTGCTCTGGTGTTGAAAGAAGGCGAGTTAGTTTTCGATGGTGGTTTGACAGATTTGTTCACCAATGAAAAATTATTGCAAGAGACTGAACTCCCAAAACCTTTGGCTCTTGAGCTTTATTTGCACATGGAAGGGAAATTAATTGGGAGTATTCCTCGTGATAAAGGGGAGTTGAAGCATTTTTTGGGAAAATTTATTGATCATCAGGTAGAGACGCGCTAGTAGCGCGTCTGTACGGACAATGAATCGACCATTACAAAATCCATTTTAGTCTTCTTTAAAATTAACAAGAAACCGAAGGTTTCTGAGAAAAGCAAAGCTTTTCAATTCCCCTCCTTTTTCCAAGGAGGGGATTCGGGGTGGTTTAATAATACCAACTTTTTAATAAACATCACCCCCACCCCCCTCCTCAAAGAGGAGGGGAGTCAAATTACTAAACGTTTTATTGATTAATAGTTTGTAAGTGACTCAAAATAAGAAAAACATACCAGCCTTCATACTAGCAGGCACAAACAGCGGATGTGGCAAAACCACCACAACTCTAGCCCTGTTAGCCCTGTTAAAACAACAAAGACATACAGTACAGTCTTTCAAAACAGGGCCAGATTACATCGACCCAGCTTTTCATTCACAAGTACTAAAACGGCCGTCATACAATCTGGACACACAGATGCTTTCTTCCGACGCCTGCAAGTATTTATTCCATAAACATTCGCAAAAAGCAGATATTGCAGTAGTAGAAGGAGTAATGGGACTATACGATGGCATGGGATCAGAAGCAAAAGGCTCTACCGCTGAACTTGCAAAAACGCTCAAGCTCCCAGTGATACTTGTTGCCAGTGCCAAAGGAATGTATCAAAGCGTTGCTGCCCTCATTAAGGGTTTTGTGGAGTACGATCGGGAACTAAATATCAGCGGTGTGATCTTGAACCATGTGGGAAGTGAAGCTGTTTACAATGCCATAAAGGGTTTTGTTGAAGAAAATACAGGAATCCCCTGCATTGGTTATCTTCCGCATGTAGCCGATGCCGAACTGGAAAGTAGACATCTTGGACTGATCCAAGCAGAAGAAGTTGAAGAACTGAACCGAAAAGTAGAACAGCTCCGCGATGCTTTTGCCAACACCATTGACATTCCTCGTCTGCTCGAATTGGCAAAAACAGCTAATGTGCCTTCACCGAAGAATTTTGCTCCTGCTAATTGGCAATGCAATTTAACTGGATTTAAGCTGGCCATAGCGAGAGATGTCGCTTTCAGTTTCTACTATCACGACAATCTCGAATTGCTACAGGAAAGCGGAGCAGAGCTGTTGTTTTTTAGTCCTCTTAAGGATAAAAAACTTCCAGAAGAATGTCATGCAGTTTACTTCGGAGGAGGATACCCAGAAGTATTTGCAGATCAGCTTTCTCAAAACGAAAATATGCTTACAGACATTCAACAGGCTACAGAAAGAGGCATGCCTATGTTTGCCGAATGTGGAGGCCTAATGTATCTTTGTTCGGCTATAGAAGATATTCAGGGGCGAAAATACACTATGAGCAACATATTCAACGCAGAAGTGAAAATGAGTAAAAGGCTCAAGCGCTTTGGATACTGCGAGGTTAACTTAGAAGGCGAAAAATCTTCTGCTCACGAATTTCACCGATCAGATGTTGAACATGCCGAAGAGCCTAATTACGAACTTGCCTTTTCTGTTGAAAAGCCAAACAAATCGCGAAAATGGCAATGTGGCCTTCGATATAAAAATGTACTTGCAGGTTATCCGCACATCCATTTTTATTCATCGGCATCTTTTTACCAAAAAATCATTGAATTATGGACACAACACATATAGTAAACCCTTCGGCTATCGAAGAGAAAAGCTTCGACATCATTACCGAAGAGCTAGGGCATTTGCAATTATCAGACGAACTAGCACCTATCATCAAACGGGTGGTACATACAACGGCTGATTTTGATTATGCGCACATTACCCTAATATCGGAAGGTGCTGTGGACGCTGCAAAAAAGGCTATCCGATCGGGTTGTAGAATTTATGCAGATACACAGATGATTATTGCTGGTGTGAACAAGCGTCTTCTTGCAAAATACAACTGTGAGATATTCAGCTATATCAGTAACAAAGACGTTGCTGAGGAGGCGAAAGAAAAAGGTATCACACGGTCTATCGTTGGCATTGAAAAAGCTGCACGAGAGACGGATGTAAAACTGTTCGTTATTGGCAATGCACCAACTGCACTGTTCAAAATTGGAGAACTGATCAACGAGAAGAAAAGTTCACCTGCCATGGTGATTGGTGTTCCTGTTGGCTTTGTTGGTGCTGCTGAATCTAAGGATTTTATTCAGTCTTGTTCAGTGCCATCTATTATTACTAAAGGGCGGAAAGGTGGTAGTCCTGTTGCTGTTTCTATTCTTAATGCTATTCTTTATATGCTTGATAAAGAGAATGAGTAGGTTTGGTCATTGGTTAATTAGTCATTAGGTGTTTTTTGGTCTAACATTTAAGGGTGAAACGGTAGTTGGGAAGGCTGTTTTGTAAAATAGTTTTGTTCGAATTTTTAAGCTGATGTCATAAACTAAAAATGATACGTACACATAAACTAAATTTGACAATATTAAATAAACTAAAAATAGCACACATATATAAACTAAATTTACTACATTTATATAAACTAAAATCAACACCGTTCTATTTACTAAATAGAACACAAGAATAAACAATGCCAGCACCACAGGAGAAATTAGCAAAAGCGCTTGAAGCACTTCAGAAACTTCAACAGAACAACGATGTTACTGTGATAAAATCCTCCGATTTAACTGATCCGCACAAAAGGCTGTTGAAAAACAACGGTTTTATAAAAGAGGTCATTAAGGGATGGTATATTGCATCTCGACCTGACGAAAAACTGGGCGACACTACATCTTGGTACATGTCGTATTGGGCTTTTATAGCTCACTATGCTAATTCTCGTTTGGGAAACAAGTGGTGCTTATCACCCGAACAATCTTTGCTACTACACAGTGGAAATACAGCTGTGCCCACGCAACTCTTGATACGTTCACCAAAGGCCAACAACAATGTTGTAAATCTACTGCACAACACATCCATATTAGACCATAAACTGGAAATCCCAGAAGAAGACTCACGTTCCAACATCAACGGAGTGCAGGTTTATGCTCTGGAGAATGCGTTAATTTCTGTAGGAACTGACTTTTTTACCCGTCACCCAACTGATGCCAGAACGTGCCTTTCAACAATAAAAGATGCATCACGCCTACTGGCAACAATTCTTGAAGGCGGACACAGTACTGTTGCAGGACGCCTTGCTGGTGCATTTCGAAATATTGGCAACGGGAAAGTAGCCGACAACATTGTAAAAACCATGAGAACGGCTGGCTACGATGTAAGGGAATCCGACCCTTTTGCCACAAAACTACAGGAAAACATACTGAGCAGGCGCGAAAAATCGCCGTACATTAATCGTATTAGGCTGATGTGGCATCAGATGCGACCGATAGTTCTGGCAAATTTCCCAAAGGCAAAAGTGTTGCACAGTAATATTGAAAATTACTTACGTGAGGTGGAGGAACATTATAGTGAGGATGCCTACCATTCGCTGTCCATAGAAGGATACCGTGTTACAAGCTCACTGATAGAACAGGTGCAAACTGGTGACTGGAATCCCAAAGAAAATAGTGCCGATCGTGAGATTCGAAATGCAATGGCCGCCCGAGGTTATTATCAGGCATTTCAGGAGGTGAAGCAGAGTATCCGAAAAGTACTTGCTGGAGAAAATGCTGGGGACGTAGCAGACGATGATCATGGCGATTGGTACAGGGAGCTTTTTGCTCCAAGTGTTACTGCCGGACTACTTAAAACGGCCGATCTTGCAGGCTATAGAACCAATCAGGTGTACATTAAAGGTTCGGCACATACACCGCTCAGTCCCGAAGCTATGCGCGATGCAATGCCCGCCCTGTTCGACCTGCTGGCCGAAGAAGAAGAGGCTGGTGTTAGGGCTGTCTTAGGTCATTTCATGTTTGTTTACATTCATCCCTACATGGATGGAAATGGCCGCATTGGACGTTTTCTATTCAATGTAATGCTGGCCTCAGGCGGTTATTCTTGGACAGTAATACCTGTTGAACAACGCGACAAATACATGAGCGCACTTGAAAAAGCAAGCGCTGAAGGAGATATTTCATATTTCTCCAAATTTCTTGGGCAATTGGTCACGAAATAATTTTTTGATGCGGTAACAGCTCTAAAGGTGCCAAAACATACTAGTGCATTAATTTTAAAATAATTACAATCATAAAACAAAAGCAATATAAATACGGATATACCACAGGAACATGTTCTGCTGCGGCCTGTAAAGCAGCCGTACGGATGTTGTTACGGCAGACTTTGGTAAGTGAAGTCAGTTTACGTTTGCCTGCGCAGGTTGAAGCCAGTTTAGCTATACACGGCCAGAATTTTTCTAAAACCCAAGCTCAATGTTTTGTGGTGAAAGATGCTGGCGATGATCCTGATGTTACGAACGGTATTGAAATTTATGCTCAGGCTGAATGGAACGATAAGCAACAAGTTGAGATTGTAGCAGGCAAGGGCATTGGAAGGGTAACTAAACGTGGCTTACAAGTACCAGTTGGAGAACCAGCAATCAATCCTGTTCCGATGCAACAGATAAAAGATGCAATTCAAGAAGAAGTAGCTGAATTATTAGAAGAACAAGGACTAACAGTTACGATATCAATTCCGCAAGGAGAAGAAGTTGCAAAGAAAACATTGAACGCCAAACTTGGTGTACTTGGAGGAATCTCCGTTTTAGGGACAACTGGCATTGTAAAACCAATGTCCGAAGAGGCTTTTAAAAATGCGCTTGCTGTTGAGCTTTCTGTTGTAAAAGCATTTTCGCCAGATAGCGTTGTTTTTGTTCTTGGAAATTATGGAAAGCATTTCGTTGAGAAACATTTCCCACAGCTAAGTGAGAAAATCGTGGTGATCTCTAATTTCGTTGGCTTTATGTTGACTTCAGCTGCCGAAAAACAGTTTAAAAGAATTTTACTCGTTGGTAATCTGGGAAAATTGGTAAAAGTGGCAGGAGGTATTTTTCATACTCACAGTAAAGTTGCTGATGCGCGGAATGAAATTCTAGCTTCTCACTATATGCTTCACAGCAAAAATGCAGAAGCCTTTGTGGCTATTATGGAAAGCAACACAACTGAAGATGCATTGGATCATATCTCCGACTTTTCTTTTTTCAACCATTTCAGCAATACAATAAAGAAAAGGTGCGAGGAACATATAAAAGGTGAGCTTCAGGTTGAGACTATTGTCTTTTCTCTTAAAGAAGGTTTATTGGGGGAATCTGATGGGGCATTTAATTGGGGTATGAAATTATAAATTATGAGTTATGAATTGCGAAGCACTCATGAAGACCTTTGAAGATTAACTCTGCTGAATAATTATAAATTGGCTCGCTAAGAACAAGAATTTTAGCTATTTTTTGATGAACAACGAAACTATTGTTTGCGGTATTGGCCCCGGTAGCGAACAGCTCATTCTACCTGCTGTTTTTGAAGCTGCTGAAAAGGCGACTGTTATTGTCGGAGGAAAACGTCAGCAAACTCTTTTTGATACTACAGGAAAACATTGCATCTTCATAGGCAGCAATATAGAGGCTGTAATACAAGAACTTTCACAATGCCAAAACGAACGGATTGTAGTTCTTGTTTCGGGCGACACTGGTTACTACAGCTTCTTGCGAACGCTGAAACGTCACCTGCCTAACTGGCCTGTACAGGCTATTCCCGGAATTAGCAGTTTCCAATACATGTTTGCGAAACTGGGACTTAGCTACGAACAAGCGTATTTGGGTAGTGCTCACGGTAACCATGTCGATATCGCGTCTCTTCCCGATATCTTTTCATCCTATTTCTTTCTAACAGACAAGAAAATGGATTACCGAAAAATAGCATCAACCTTCAACTCACTAGAACGAGGACAATGGATGATGCATGTAGGTAATCGGCTCTCTTACCCAGACGAGAGCATCTGGTCGGACAAAGTAGCAAACTTCATCAATAAAGAACCCGAATTGGAGCTATGCTCTGTCATCATCCAAAAACCAAAATCATGGCCATAAAAGACGAAGAATTCATCAGAGGTGAAGTACCTCTTACAAAATCTGAAGTACGTGCCGTTTGTCTCTCGAAACTGAACCTCCAAAAAGGCGATCACCTACTTGACATTGGTGCTGGAACTGGTGGAATAACGCTAGAAGCTGCCGTTTCCGTACCAGAAGCCAAAGTGACAGCTATCGACAATAACAACGAGGCTGTCAAGCTGATTATTCTGAATACTCAACAATTTGAAGCCACGAACATAAACATTGTTAAGGGAACTGCACCAGACAGTTTGCAAGACATTCAACAACCAACTAAAGTATTTATTGGTGGATCGAAAGGAAAACTACCTAAGATTTTTGCTTGGATAAAAACATACTGCAAAGCTGAAACTACAGTTGTTGCTAATGCAATTACCTTGGAAACGCTGGAAACCCTTAAACGGTGCATCAAAGAAAATGATTTTGCAGAACCTGAAATCATTCAACTATCTGTCAATAGGTTAGAAAAGATGGGCAACAGTACTTTATTGAAAGCCCAAAACCCAATTTTTATTGTAACCACATCTTCGCCAAGCGAATGTGAACAAGAAACAAACAAAGAAGAAGAGAAGAAATGCGTGGAGAGTTTTATGGAATAGGTGTTGGTCCAGGCGATCCTGACCTGATAACAATGAAAGCAGTAAAAATTCTGCAAAACCTAGATATTGTGATTGTGCCTGAAAGTAGAAAAAAAGCAGGCAGCGTCGCTTTAGAAATCGCCCGTCCTTATTTGAAAGACGATGTAGAACAATTGACTTTAGTTTTTCCGATGACGCGGGATTGGGAAGCATTGAAAAAAAATCACAACGAAAATGCCGCAATTATAGCCAAAGAGATTGCCTTAGGTAAGAAAATCGCTTTCCTTACCTTGGGCGATCCGATGCTTTATAGCACTTACAGTTATCTACTAGACACCTTAGAAGAAAAGGGAGTTAAGGCCATTTCCATTCCTGGTATATATTCATTCTCTTCCATCAGCAATTTACTTAACCTGCCTCTTGTGCAGGGAGACGAAAAGCTGGCCGTTATCTGCGATTTTTCTGACGAAACCCGCACTTCGATTTCTAAGTTTGATACTATTGTTTGCATGAAAGTTTCGGCTTATCATTCTGAATTGTATCAGTTTTTGAAGGAAGAAAATAAATGGCAGTTCCAGATGGTCAGTCAAGTCGGGAAGCCTTTGCAGGAAGTTAATGTTAGCATTGAAGCGCTTAGGGAGGCGCCTCATTATTTTACTACTGCTATTATTAAGCGGGTTAAGTAAATCAAGACAAATAGATCCGAAGCCTTAACTGAACATGAAATAGATCAAAAGAAAAGCAAAGCTTTTCAATTCCCCTCCTTTTTCCAAGGAGGGGCTAGGGGTGGTTCAATAATACTTGATTTTTTAGAAAACACCACCCCCGCCCCCTCCTCAATGAGGAGGGGGGAGCCAGATTACAGAACATTTCTTGATAAATAAAATCAATATGCAAGTATACTATATCGGAGCTGGGCCTGGGAGTCCAGACCTCATCACCATGCGTGGACATCGCATTATTGCAGAAGCAGATGTTATTATTTATGCTGGTTCGTTAGTGAACCCAGAAGTAATTGCCCATCGCAAAGAAACAGCACAGGTTTATAACAGTGCCCATATGAACCTGGGTGAAATTGTATCAACAATAAAAGAGGCTGTTAACGACGGTAAGACTGTAGCCAGAGTACACACAGGAGACCCTAGTATATATGGTTCTATCCGTGAACAAATGGAAATGCTGGAACGTGAAGGCATAAAAGGAGAAGTTGTTCCCGGTGTCAGTTCGTTTGTGGCTTCGGCGGCTGCGCTGGGAAAAGAGTTTACAGTGCCGGAAATCACGCAAACAGTGATCTGCACACGCATGGAAGGCCGCACGCCTGTTCCTGAGCTTGAACAGATTGAGCGCCTTGCTTCGCATCAGGCTTCGATGGCAATTTTTCTTTCGGTGCACATGATGGATGAACTTAGCGAGCGACTTGCACAGCATTATCCTTGGGACACACCTGTTGCTGTTGTTATGAAGGCAACTTGGCCAGACCAGAAGATTATTCGGGGTACTCTCGAAACTATTGCACAACAAGTAAAAGATGCTGAGATTAAGAAAACAGCTATGATTTTGGTTGGTCGCTTTTTAGGTGATGAGTTTCACTTTTCTAAGCTTTATGATGCTGGGTTTAGTCATGAGTATAGGAGTAAGTTATGAATTATGAATTATGAATTATGAATTAATAAAAATACTGTTCTCAAATCATAATTATTGATGTCTGCTAATCAGAAAATTGCCTTAGTTGCTATCACTCAAAATGGTTTTGAGCTAGCACAAAAATACGTTGAATATTTTCCTGAAATGGATATTTATTCAAAGTATGGAACGGGCGAAAACGTGATCCCTATTGAAGGCCGTTTGTCCGAATTAGTGAAACAACTGTTTCAGAAATACGAATCGCTTGTTTTTATTATGGCAACGGGGATTGTTGTACGGTGCATTGCTCCTCTTCTGGAGCATAAGTCGAAGGATCCTGCGGTGTTGGTTGTAGATGAAGCTGGACAGTTTGTTATCAGTCTGCTTTCTGGTCATTGGGGTGGTGCTAATGTGCTTGCTGAATTGATCGCTCGGAAAACTGGGGCTACTGCGGTGATTACTACAGCTTCGGACACACAAGGGAAACAGTCGATAGATATGTTTGCTAAACAGCATGGCCTTAAAATCGGTGATTGGAAAACGTTGACGCGTCTTACTGCTATTATGGTCAATGGTGGGGAAATAGCGTATATCAATAAGACGGCTTGGGAGCTTCCGATTGAAGATGCTCCGAAGGAAGTTGATGCCACTGTCTATATCAGCCATAGGGAAGAAGCTGAGGGCGATGCTAATGCTATGACTTTATTTGCGCCGAATCTGATTCTTGGTGTTGGATGCCGCCGTAATACAGAACCCGAGAAGTTAGTTCGATTCGTCAGGCAAGAGCTTGCTGCTCTTTCGTGCCCAATTGAGGCTGTCGCCGAAATTGCCTCTATTGACATAAAGCACGACGAAGCTGCAATTCTTGACTTGGCCAAAGATCTGGGAGTAGACCTTCAATTTTTTAGTAAAGAAGAGATCGCAAGTGTAGAGCATCTTTTCGAAGGATCTGATTTTGTGAAACGGACATTGGGTGTTAGTGCTGTTAGTGAGCCTACGGCTTATTTGGCTGGCAAAGGTGAAGGGCGGTTTTTACTCCATAAAGTCAAATCTAATGGAATGACGCTTTCTGTTTTTGAAATTTTGTAGCACAGGCTTTTAGCCTGTAGCTTTAAATTACTTTGGGTTTCTGAAAAATTAGTTCGGATTAAGCTACAGGCTGAAAGCCTGTGCTACATGGTTGAACAGAGGGGTGTTGTAGAAAGCAATGCCGTTTTAATCTAGCCGCGATTGCAGCGGAAAGCCCACAGGCACGGGAGCTTGTGGAACACGGTGGGGCAGCTATGGAGCGACTAGCGGAATAGACTGCCGCGCCGATGTGGAACAGCTCCCGTGACGAGGACTTGTAGCGGAAAGCGCGACTATCGTTTGTGAAAAGCAATGCAGCTCCGCTCCAAAAAAATATTTAGAGAATTAGTTTATTGGTCATTGGATGATTGGTTGTTGACCATTCGATTATTCAATGATTCGGTTATTCAATTATTGAGAAATGGGAAAGGGAAAATTATACGTCGTGGGAACTGGTCCGGGACATACAGATTATATCTGCCAACGGGCATTGGATGCATTGGCTGACAGCGAAGTGATTACAGGTTATAAAACATACACCGATTTGATTCAGCCTCTTACGCAGGGAAAAGAGGTGCTTTCGTCGGGGATGCGGAAAGAGGTGGAGCGTTGTCAGGAGGCGGTGGATATTGCTGCCGAGGGCAAACGTGTGAGCATGATCAGTAGTGGTGATGCTGGTATTTATGGCATGGCCGGACTTGTACTGGAGATTGTTCATGAACGTGGACTTGATGTTGAGGTGGAGGTTGTGCCCGGGATCACGTCGGCTATTTCGTCGGCTTCGCTTGTTGGTGCGCCGTTGATGAATGATTTTGTGGTGATCAGTCTGAGTGATTTGATGACGCCGTGGGAGGTGATTCTACATCGTCTGGAACATGCGATAAAGGGCGATTTTGTAATGGTGATCTACAACCCGAAAAGCAAAAAACGGATTGAGCAACTGAACCAATGTGTTGAGATGCTTCTTGAGCACCGCGATGCTTCTACACCTGTTGCCATTGTGAAATCGGCGATGAGGGAAGAGGGACATCAGACCGTGACGATGCTCGGCGAGATGCTTTCGCACGAAATTGATATGACTACTACTTTGATTGTTGGGAACTCGCAAACCTACATCAGTCAGGGAAAAATGATAACTCCGCGAGGATATAAGGGAATTATTAATTCGTAATTATTAATTATTAGTTGGCTGGCGCTTGAGGATGTACCAGTACTTACACCCCATTAGTAATTACGAACTAATAATTAATAATTCACACTATGATTTGGCTGATTGGTGGGACTTCCGATGCTACGCACATCGCAGAGCAACTTCTTTCGCTTAACCACAAACTTATTGTTACAGTTGTTTCCGAACAGGGGCGTTTGGCCTGTAAAGGACTTGAATGTTCTGTGTTTGTTGGGGCTATGGATGCCGATAGGATGGGTGCATTTATTCGTGAACACGATGTGGAACAGATTGTTGATGCCAGCCATCCTTTTGCGCAGAATGTTTCGGAGAATGCGTTGATTGCCGCGCAAAAGGCAAAGTTAAACTATGTTCGTTACGAACGGCCTCTTAAGCGGTACAGTTCGGCAATGTATGTGAACAGTTACGAGGAGGCTGTTGATTTTTTGTCTTCGCGGGACGGAAACGTATTGCTAACAACGGGATCGCGGATGTTGCAAAAGTTCAGTCCGTTGAAAACGGATCGGCTTTTTGTTAGGGTGATGCCTTGCCGTGAAGGTTTGGAGGCCTGTGAAGTGTTGGGCATTTCGATGAAACAGATTCTGGCATTCAACGGTCAGGTATCTACTGAGCTTAATTATCAGATTATCCGCGAATTCAACATTCGGTATGTGGTGAGTAAAGATAGCGGAGATGCTGGGGCTTTGCCAGAAAAAGTGACTGCTGCTGAAAGAGCTGGGATACCGATCATCATTATAGAACGTCCCAGAATTGTTTATCCAGAACTGTGCAGTAGTTTTGAGGAACTGTTATCCAAATTCAGAACATAATGAGACTTTTCTATAAGACCATCCAGCAAATTGGCGATCTGGATGCAGAGGCAATGACCACAGCTCAGGAATATATCGACTCGATCGTGAAACCCCAAGGCAGCTTGGGCAAACTGGAAGATATTGCCAGACAGGTAGCTGGCATAACAGGGCAGACCAAAAACCGTTTCGAGAAAAAAGTGGTGATGGTAATGTGTGCCGACAATGGCATTACTGACGAAGGTGTGGCATCTTGCGACCGACTTCTGTCTACCCGCGTGGCCAATGCAATGGTAGATGGCGGCGCTGGTGTGAGTGTTCTAGCGAAGTTGGCTAACGCAGATGTGCACGTGGTGGATGTTGGGCTGGAAACTGATTCTACCAATCCTAAAATTGTGCAAAGAAAAGTGCGTGCAATGACATCGAATTTCCTCTGTGAACATGCAATGACACGCGAAGAAGCTATCCGAGCAGTTGAGGTTGGCATGCAGGAAACGCTGGCGAAGATAGAGGACGGCTACAGCCTTTTCGGTACTGGAGAGATGGGAATTGGAAATACGACCACAAGCAGCGCCATTCTGTATGCATTCACAAAACAACCTTTGGATATTCTCGTAGGACGTGGAGCTGGCCTTACTGACGAGGCTTTGCAACGGAAAAAGGATGTAATTGCCGAGGCGGTTTCGAAACACAAGCCAAATCCCGATGATCCTATTGATGTTGTGGCAAAAGTTGGAGGTTTCGATCTTGCTGCCTTAGCTGGTGTGTATCTTGCCTGCGCTGCTGCCCGTAAACCTGTACTTATCGATGGTTTTATCTCTGGTGCAGCGGCCGTTCTGGCTTGTCGTATCTCGCCTGAAGTGCGGCAATTTATGTTTCCTTCGCACGGATCTGTCGAACCCGGTTTCAAGGTGATTATGGACGAACTGAAAATGTCTTACATGCTCGATATGAACATGCGGCTTGGCGAAGGAACTGGCTGTGCCCTTGCATTTCATCTGATGGATGCTGCTATGAGCATGATGAATGAGCAGATTTTGTTTAAGGATTTACCTGAGGAAGTTTAGGCAATTCTGAATTAGCTTTTTATGTGATAAAGTTATGGTAAAGATAACCACAGAGTTACACAGTGGACTTCACAGAGTTTTGTAGAGTTTTTTAGGTAGCGAAGAGTACACAGAGTTCGTTTTGCTCTGCAAAACTATTACGGCAAAATCAAAGGCAAATTCGCATTAAAAAAAACAACATGGGAAAATACAGCGAACAAAAATGGTACATAGAATCGAGTCAAAAACTAATTGAAGAATACGGTGATGTTCCCCCTCCATGGATTTATTCACCTGACTCACACCCTTACAGTATGGAATGGAGAATGGGAGGAGGAGAAGATCACATTATGGTACTAGTGTCAAGTCAATTTTAAATTGACGTATTAATTTATATCTTAGCATAAAAAATATGATAAGATATAAAGTCACATTAACAGAACCGGAGCGTGCAGAGTTGATGGAAATTATCACCAAAGGGAAGCATAGTACTCAAAAATATCGCAATGCTTATATTCTTTTAAATAAGGATGAGGGTGATTTTTCTGATGGAAAAACAACAAATGAAGAGATATGCAGGGTATTAAAGGTAGGCATGCGTACTATAGACCGGGTTAAAAAGCGTTTTGTGGAAGAAGGGTTTGAAGCCTGCTTAAACCGAAAAGTAAGTTCACGTGTTTATGACAAGAAAGTTGACGGGGATGTTGAGGCACACATTGTATCAATAGCCTGCAGTGGGGCACCCGAAGGTTTTGCTAAATGGTCGCTGCGTTTAATCGCAGACCAGATGGCCGAACTTAACTATGTCAACAGTATCTCGCATGAATCCGTCCGCCAGGTTTTAAAAAAACGAACTGAAGCCCTGGAAAGTAGTTGGATGGGTAATCCCTCCAGAACAGAACTCTGATTTTGTGGCAAATATGGAGAACGTATTAGACGTTTATAAACGAGAGTACAATGAAAAATATCCAGTTGTCTGCATGGATGAATCCCCCAGGCAGCTGATTGCAGAAACAAAAGTCCCAATAAGGAATTCGGATGGAAGCACAAGGATCGATTATGAATATCTTAGGAAAGGAATCTGTAATATATTCATTGCCAATGAACCGTTAGCAGGAACTCGGATGGTGAAAATAACAGGGAAAAAAACGAAGGTAGACTGGGCTGAGTTTGTGAAAGACATTTCGGACAGGTATCCATATGCAGAGAAAATAACTCTGGTAATGGACAACCTGAACACACATAAATCAGGAGCATTGTACGAAAAGTTTCATCCGGAAGAAGCGAAAAAAATCTTGGATAGGTTTGATTTTGTATACACTCCCAAACATGGAAGCTGGTTGAATATGGCCGAAATAGAACTTAATGTACTAAATGGTCAGTGCCTTGACCGACGAATCGATAACATAGATACAGTAAAACAAGAAGTTCAGGCATGGGCAAATAAACGCAACAGTAAAACCGCTAAAATTAACTGGCAATTCACAACGAAAGATTCAAGGATAAAACTAAAGAAACTTTATCCGTCAATTAATTATTGACTTGACACTAGGGGAATGGCTCGATCAACAAAACATGAATCGTGAGGAAAGGATACAATACATCAAAAAATATCCTGCCCCTCCAAGATGGCTAGCATGGGTTATCCTCTTCATCTGAAATCTTCAGGGTAAAGAAACTCCCGGCGAAGACCTCTTCCAAAATTATCGTGATGAACTAAAAGCATTAGGTTTTGAAGGTGTCGATGATTTTGAAAAAGACTTTAATGATGACAAGTGGCTATAAGCAACTGTAAACCAAAAGAATTTCACACCCAACTTTTCGAACAACAAATGGAGCAAAACACCCAATACGGAAAAGTAATACTAGTAGGCGCAGGCCCGGGCGATCCCGATCTACTGACCATAAAAGGCCGCGACCAGATTGCACAGGCCGACGTTATCTTGTACGACGCATTGATTAGTCAAGAAATTCTGAAACACAGCAAGCCAGACTGCAAAAAAGTGTTTGTAGGCAAACGGTCTGGACACCACAGCGCAAAGCAAGAAGAAATAAATGAAATGCTCCTGCAATATGCAAAGGAATATAAACATGTTGTGCGCCTAAAAGGTGGCGATCCGTTTGTTTTCGGGCGAGGAGGCGAAGAAGCAATGTTTCTAGCTGCACATGGTGTTCAATTTGAAATTGTACCCGGAGTCACCTCTGGAGTTGCCGTTCCTGCATATGCTGGCATACCGATCACTCACAGAGGTGCAGCCACCAGCGTCACTTTTGTAACAGGCCACGTATCAAGTGCCTCATCGCCAAAACGTAACTGGCAAGCTTTGGCAAAGCTAAACGGCACACTGGTCTTTTTTATGGGAGTGCACAACCTAGAGGAAATCACAACCCAGCTCATCAAACACGGACGCGCAGAAGACACTCCCGCAGCAATTATACGCAACGGAAGCCTGCCAGATCAAGAAATATTAACAGCAACACTTTCTACCTTGACACAAGAGGCACAAAATCATAACTTTGCGCCGCCTGCTCTTATTATTATAGGCGAAGTTGTTAACTTCTCAGCGGCATTAAGCTGGTTCGAAGGCTAAAGAACAGGCGCAGAAAGCAAACACAAACAACCGTTGTCATTTACATGCCCTATAAACTAGGGGCATTTCATAAAAAAATCAAATATCGGGGACAATAATTTATAGAATTATTAGTTTTGCCACTCGAAAACAGTCTCGGCCTTTCAGGGGCACAAGAAGGAACACACTGTTTTCCGTAAGTACTTGGAAACAGATAATAATTACTAACTAAACTTTATTTATCATGTCTGATATTGCATCAAGAGTTAAAGCTATCATCGTAGACAAATTAGGTGTTGACGAAACTGAAGTTACTACTGAAGCTAGCTTCACTAATGACCTAGGAGCTGATTCTCTTGACACTGTTGAGTTGATCATGGAATTCGAAAAAGAATTTGGCATCGCTATTCCAGACGATCAAGCAGAAAATATTTCTACAGTAGGCGAGGCTGTTTCTTACATCGAAGAAAAAAGCAACTAATCGCATACCTGTGAATGCATGACGGCCAGTTTCCTATCGGGAGGCTGGCTTTTTTTGTTTCAATAACTGAATAAGGCAATAAAGGAATAATAGAATTGCGGCGTTACAGGAATCGATTCGGTAATAGAATTAACAACTGCTCAAGTAAGTTTGACAACATATTGATTATCAGACGTCAGCCAATTAACAATTTATAATTCCCTCGTTCTTTTTTTGATTAGGAGCAGAACACCATCTGTTTTCTAAAACCTCTGTCGCGCCTTCCGCTACAAGTCCTCAGCCCGCGTGCCGTTCCACATCGGCGTTGCGGTCTATTCCGCTGAGGCTGCATAGCCGCAACACCGTGTGTCACTGGCTCGCGTGCTTCCGGGCTTTCCGCTACAGTCACGGCTATTTTTAAAACTATTGTGCTTTCTAATTCTGTGTGACCTTCGCATTGTATGTCCAAACATGGTCAGTCATAAATTATACAGATATAGAGGTGTTTATTTAAGTACAATCCACTATGTCAATAAATTTCACAGGAGGTCTATTTGTCATACGTTCAATGAGCTTATGAAATATAGAGCCCTTGAAAATAGATCTGTTGATCCTAAAAGAATATTCAGCTAAATATTTATCGGTGTGTTTTGGTGCGATCCAGGAAAAATTCGTCCTGATCCAGCTTTTGATCTGATGTATCACATTGTGCAGCTGCATGAAATTCTTCCCTTTCCTACTGGGTATCTGCTCAATATTATAATCTTTAGCGACCGGTCTGTAGCCCCTCCACTCATCAGTGACCACCTGGGCCTGCCTGCTGATATGTTTTTCAAAAATCCCCCGCAGAGATTTGGAAGAAAAATCTTCGATCTTCTGTGAATACACCCTTTTAATCTGCTGTTTGTCATCAAGTTCCACGGCACAGACCACTTTTTTCTTTTTTGTATCATAACTGCGCCCCTGTTTGCCGTTCTCTTTGCCACCGAAAACAAACTCGTCCACATGGACTGTCCCTTCAACCGGCTGATCTCCTTGACTCTCCATTGCCAGCCTGACTTTATGGCTGAATGCCCAGGCTGTTTTCCTTGAGATGCCGTAACGTTCCGAAAGCTGGGAGGAGGACATCCCTTTGGTCGTGGCACTGAGCTCAAAACAGATCAGGAAAGCTTTGCGGATGCCGAATTTCAACTTGTGGAAAAGAGTGCCTGCCGTTGTACTTTCCCTGTGTTTACAAAGGGTACAGGTACGTTCATGTTTTTTTCCGCTACTGTAGTGTGTATGACCGCACTTTTTACATTTATAACCGTTAGTCCACTTGATTTCAGACAGATAAAGATAGCAGCTATTGTCGTCTGGAAAACGTTCTATGAACTTTATGAAACCTTCTCCGTGAAATTCTTGCATAATTGTTTTTATTTCATGCAAATATAATTGTTTCTAAGTAAACACCTCTATACAGATATTCATTGGGGGTACATAGCCTTTTGAAAATTAGGTCATGCCTACGGCATTCACCGATTCTTCTAACTTTTACCTGCGGTTTCCACCGCAGGCTACCAATAGTCCGTCCCGCTGGGACTCCAAATCCCGTAGGGATGACAAATTGGTAGCCTGTGGTGGAAACCACTGGAGGATGCACAGAACGCTAAGCCTTTCGAACATGCATCAAACAATTCTTACAATCGAAATCCAACCGAAAACGCCCCATTTTGTTTTCTATAAACAGCGAACCTTTTTCAGCTTTCCCATTCGGCTTCTGATGCACAGGGCAAATTCCCATTTCAAACTTTAGGCAATAGCGTGTGGTCATTAAATCTGCACCCGATCGGTTTTTTAGCAATTCAAACGCCCGTTCCGTTTTCACAACACCATGACGTTCGTAAAACTGCTTCGCCAAACGGTTCGCAATATTTGCACTATAATCAAGCTGCGAGGTTGGATAATTATGTTCAGTTCTCTTGAACTCAATTTTTTCGCGAATATAGTTTTTGTTCCGAAGCAGTTCAATCTCCTCAAGAGCCTCGCGCCGTAACTGGTTCAACTTCCCCATTGGAATAAAGTAAGCTTGGGAAAGCGAAAGTTCAATATTCCCAGCCACAAATGCTGTCCCTCCCGTTTTGGCCAATTGCCGGCTTAAATTTTCATATGCACTTTCTGGCTTCTGCGCAAGCTCCTTATCCGTTTTCAAGCCTTTTGCGACCCGATTTCCGTCCTCATCAGTTATTTCAAGTAAAAAGCCTTCTTCTGTTTCCGAGAACTTCAAGTCTACAGCAATCAGTCTACAGTCCTTACTTTTCTCAAGAAACTGCGTAAACACCTGATCATGATTCCTAAAAACCACCATTCCCTTCTGCAAACCTTTAGGCAACTGCGCTTCCAGAAAATTACCATTCACCTTATTCACACGCAGACCTTTCAAATTGCCCTGCGGATCAACAAAGCAAAGTCCATCACCGTTCGAAACCGTTTCCTTAGTATTTATCTCAATACCTTTTTTATCAACACGCTTTACAGTTCCTATTTCTTTTCCAGTAGATTTTGGACTTCCGAAATTGGCCATTTGCTTTTCCCTACCATTCAAGAAGTAAGTTGTGCAGGAACGATGAAACGACTTCTCTAAATCAGGCTCAAACTTAGTTGTCACAGTTCCTGAACTGGCTTTTGTTCCAATTCCTCGATTTAGCAAATCGTCAATCTCCTTTCGGTAATAAGCGACAGTGTTTTTCACATAGTCAAGCCCTTTTAGCCTTCCTTCAATCTTAAAAGACTGTATACCTGCCCTAGCCAACTTTTCCAAGCGGGTTGAATGATTCAGGTCTTTCAACGAAAGCACATGCTTATCGTGTAACAGCTTCTTCCCCGACGGATTTTCCACCGAATATGACAACCGACACGCTTGCGCACATTCACCACGATTGGCGCTCCTTCCTCCTATCGCATGGCTCATGTAGCACTGCCCGCTTAAACTCACACAAAGAGCACCGTGAATAAAATATTCAAGTTCGATATCAGTCTTTTCCCGCACAGCCTCAATTTCTATAAGCGACAGTTCGCGCGCAAGCACAATACGTTGCAAGCCAAGTTTAGCTAAAAACTCAATCCGATCTAGTTCGAAATTGTGAGTCTGCGTACTGGCATGAAGTGGCAAAGGAGGCAAGTCCATCTCCAGAATCCCCATATCCTGAACAATCAGAGCATCTACCCCACTATCATATAGCTGGTGAATGAGCTTCTGTGCAGCCTCCAATTCTTCGTCATAAAGAATAGTATTCAACGCCACAAAAACCTTTGCCCGATAGAAGTGGGCATAACGTACTAACCTGGCAATATCCGCAACCGAATTGCCTGCCTGCTTTCTTGCTCCAAACTGATCTGCACCTATGTACACCGCATCTGCACCATGATCTATCGCCGCCATTCCTGTCTCCAGATTTCGGGCTGGTGCTAAAAGTTCTAAAAAATTGGGATTCATGGTGCAAAGATAGGGTTTGTTATTCTAATTGGTCATTGAAACCAGGATTTCCATATCTAAAAACACCGCTGAATTAATAATACTTAAATACATGTACAGGCAAAAAATAAATAACTATTTCTGGATTATACAGAAAATAACAAACAATTAAAATTAATTAACCCTCAATCAACTCAAAAGCGTTGCAATATCCAAAGGTTGGTTCAAGTTAGAATCTAAATGCCTAACGTATGTCTTACCATAAACATCACCTGCGAAGTGTAGGAAATATGAGTGAGCAAAAGCAGTTTGTACAGCTAATTTCGTCAATAAATCGTAGCTCGTTTTCATTTCTGCTTCTTCCGAGAAAAGATAAGGCGCACTCAAATACAAAAAGTTGCTCAAAATCAAATTGAAACGCTGGTCAATGAAGTAGTGCAAATCCCTACGGACAATTTCATAAGACAAAGGCCGCATCTCATAGTTATAATGATAGTTAGCAACCTTGTCGCACTTGGCCTCATAAGCATAAGCCGCATCCAGAACTTCCGTGTGCAGCCTTGGTGTCATAACAAGCACCCCACATTGGATTACATCATTCAGCGAAGTGTCAATGTCAAAGTTCTGATAGTACTCTGCTCCCGTCCGGTTTACAATCAGCTTTCTTCCCCATTTGGCTGACATTTCAATGTATTCACTATAAAGATAATCGTGCAGGTCGTGAGAGAAAAAAGCATAAGCATCCGTACCTCCAATTTTTGCTTCTGGCACTTGTGAAACAATGCAAGGTGCTTTGGGATTAATCACAACATCAATATCAACCCAAACCACGCGCTCATAACCGTGTAATTCTGGCTGACGAAAAATTAGGCACTTCTGCCAAGATGGCGAACGCTGCCCTGCCCTCGCTGAAGTATCCAAGGCATCCGTAAAAATAATGATATCATACCCATATCTGTCAGCGTAGTTTCCCCAGCCTTGTTTACAGTGTTTTCTGTAATATTCTTCGAACTCACCACCTAAAGCTATGGATACCATTGCTTTTTTATGTCCTTTTTTTCTTACAATCATTCTCCTGAAAAAATAGATAACCTGACACCTGCACATTCGAAAAAAATGGCAATTTGGCAGATAAAAACTGCATTTCCTGCCATTCTTCACTTTGGCATAAATTCTGAAAAAGTGCTGTTGTCTAAAATTAAAACATATAAACTAACCCACATAAAAGATTAGAAAAATGGCAGAAGTAAGCATTCAACCTATCGGTGAGCGCGTTTTGGTAGAGCCTTTTGAGGCAGAAAAAGTAACTGCCGGCGGAATCATCCTTCCAGATTCAGCTAAAGAAAAACCACAACAAGCTAAAGTTTTGGCTATCGGCGGCGGTGTAAAAGACAGCGAACTAAAAGTTGGCAACAGCGTTATGTACGGAAAATACGCAGGAACAGAGATCGACCACGAAGGTAAAACTTACCTTATCCTTGACCTAAAGGATATCCTGGCAACCTTCTAAGAAGTCAGTAAAGGAAAAAACTGGAGCAGTGCCAACGGTGCTGCCCACGTCCTTACTGAAAATCAAAACTCAACACAACGACAAAAACAAAAAAACATAAAGCAAAATGGCTAAAGAAATCAAATTCGATGTTGAAGCCCGCGAAGAGCTAAAAGCTGGCGTTGACGCATTGGCAAATGCAGTAAAAGTAACTCTAGGACCTAAAGGCCGTAACGTAGTTATCGACAAAAAATTCGGTGCTCCACACATCACTAAAGATGGTGTTACTGTTGCAAAAGAGATCGAGCTTAAAGATCCTTTCCAGAACATGGGTGCACAAATGGTAAAAGAAGTTGCTTCTAAAACTGCTGACGATGCTGGTGACGGAACAACTACTGCTACTGTTTTGGCTCAGTCTATGGTAAACGTTGGTCTTAAAAACGTTACTTCTGGTGCTAACCCAATGGATTTGAAACGCGGTATCGACAAAGCTGTTGTTAAAGTTGTTGACCAACTTAAGAGCATGTCGAAAGAAATCGCAGAAGACAGCAAAGAGATCGAATCTGTAGCTACTATTTCTGCAAACAACGATTCTTCTATCGGTACTCTTATTGCTGAAGCAATGCACCGTGTTGGTAAAGAAGGTGTTATTACTGTAGAAGAAGCAAAAGGTACTGACACTACTGTAGAAGTAGTAGAAGGTATGCAGTTCGACCGCGGATACATTTCTCCATACTTCGTTACCAACACAGAGAAAATGGTAACTGAATTGGACAACCCATTCATCCTTATCTACGACAAAAAGATTTCTGCAGCTAAAGATATCGTTCCTATTTTGGAGCAAACTCACCAGTCTGGCCGTCCGTTGTTGATCATCGCTGAAGATCTTGAAGGCGAAGCATTGACAGCTCTTGTACTTAACCGTCTTCGTGCACAGTTGAAAATCGCTGCTGTTAAAGCTCCAGGATTCGGTGACCGTCGTAAAGCTATGTTGGAAGACATCGCTATCCTAACAGGTGGTACTCTAATCACTGAAGAATTGGGTCATAAACTAGAGGAAGTTAATATCGAGCAACTAGGTACGGCAGAAAAAGTATCTATCGACAAAGACAACACAACTATTGTTGGTGGTGCTGGAGCAAAAGAAGCTGTTGGAGCTCGTGTTTCTCAGATCCGCGCACAAGTTGAAACTACAACTTCTGACTACGACAAAGAAAAACTACAAGAGCGTTTGGCTAAACTAGCTGGCGGTGTTGCTGTTCTTTACGTAGGTGCTGCTTCTGAAGTAGAAATGAAAGAGAAAAAAGACCGTATGGACGATGCTCTTTCTGCTACACGTGCTGCTGTTGAAGAAGGTATTATTCCTGGTGGTGGTGTTGCTTACATCCGTGCTATCGAAGCATTAGATGGTCTTGAAGGCGACAACGAAGACGAAAACACAGGTATCGCTATCGTAAAACGTTCTTTGGAAGAGCCATTGCGCCAAATCGTAGGAAACGCTGGTGGCGAAGGTGCTGTTATCGTTAACGCGGTTAAAGAAGGCGAAAAAGATTACGGATACAACGCACGTGCTGAGCGTTTCGAGCACCTAGTTGTTGCTGGTGTTATCGATCCAACTAAAGTATCTCGCGTTGCTCTTGAGAACGCTGCTTCTATCGCAGGTATGTTCCTAACTACAGAGTGTGTAATTACAGAAAACGCTGACGACGAAGCTGCTGCTAGCGCTGCTGCGGCCGCTGCTGGTGCTGCTGGCATGGGCGGTATGGGCGGTATGATGTAAGATCGTTCTTTAGCTTTATAATATATAAAAACGGGGTCTGTTTAGGCTCCGTTTTTTTCTTTTAAGTGGGACTGAAAACAAGAAACTACCTACTGAATCCTCCCGAAAACGCTACAGTTCTTCATCCTCCCTACTTTCTCAAATTTGTATCATCGGAACAATAATGATATTTTCGAAATCATTCACCCTATGGTGCTTCACAAAAACTATATTCAATCTTAAAAACTACCTACCAACCTAACATGAACAACGCAGAGCTAACAAAAACACTCAAAGAAGCAAAAAGCGGAGATACAAAATCCATAGAAATATTAATCAATCTTGTAAAAGATAAAATTCTCAACATCAGCCTTTACTTCTGCGGCGATTTTCATCTGGCAGAAGATTGCTCTCAAGAAATCCTCATCAAGATCATCCGCAACCTCAACAAAATCGAAGATGCTACAAAGTTCCAAAACTGGTCATACACAATTGCATCAAACTACCTCCGCAATTACCATCGCGACAATAAAAAATTCGCAAACATCTCTTTCGAAGCAATGGAAGCAGATAGCAAAAGCCATCTCGAAATAAACACAGATTCTTCACAGGAGTCGAACGACATAAGAGAACTGGCCTACGAACTAAAAGTATCCTGTACAACAGCAATGCTGATGTGCTTGTCGAAAGAAGACAGAATAATATTCCTACTTTCCAACTTGCTCAATATTAACAGTCAAGAAATCGGAGATATAATAGGTATTTCTGCTCCATCAACAAGGAAACGGGTATCTAGAGCCAATGCCAAGCTCAAAAATTTTATTGACAACAATTGCGGTCTGCTCAACAAAAACAACTCATGCCATTGCAGACAACGGGTAAACTATGCTATACTTCAAGGCCGTATTTCGTCCGATTCCATGTACTTCTCAAACAATACGCATATCAAAGATAAATTAACCCACAAAATTTCTAAAATGGAAGAACTAGAAGATCTCGGTGATATATTCAAAAACAACCCCAATTACGCAGTATCTAACGACCTGATGAAAAAAGTTTATCAATTAGCAGAGAGCTAACCCAACAAAATTAAACATCTATCTAACAACAACTTAACCCCATCAAGCATCAGAAAAATTCATAACTCATAATTTATAATTCCCCAAGTGGTCACACCAGATTCAGTCCTGGGTCTTAATAGTAGAAACCAACTTAAAACTTCAAGTAATGAAAAGAATCAACTTTGTTCTACTAGCAGGCGCTACCTTTGGGTTCATCGACATCGTTTCAATGCTTATTCAAAAACTTCCTTGGTATGAAACCGCTTCTGCCTTTTCATTTTGGATAGTTATAGCACTGGCAAATTATTTCATAGATGTCAAAATCAAAGATTTCTTGAAAGGCATTATCATATCTCTTATAAGCTGCATTCCTGTAACCCTGATGCTCGTACCACAAGGAATCCAATTACTGATAATCATCCTATCAACAAACATTGTTTTAGGGGCACTTCTTGGAATTGTTGTTGGAAAAATCAAACAGAAACAGCATCAGCAAGAGGTATCCACAAGTCTATCATAAGCACATGGTGCTATTTATTAGGAAAAGCATTGTTCTAATATTCAGCATAGTGACACACCTAAAAGTGTCGTTTATATTAGCACACCTACTTAACAAAGTCCAGTAAGCAGAAAAACCGCTTCTCTTTTCCTTAGCAAGGATCAATCGCACAGTCATGAAAGCTTCTTTTGGGAGATTCATCGCTGTGCGATTCGTTTTAATTATCTGCTCCAGTGGAGACTCGATTAATCACTCCTGTGTAACTATGAATTTCTTATCTTTAATCGGACAAAAAGCAATACCTAAATTCACCACACAATGAGCGAGTCTTCAAAAGAATCAAATTCTAAAGCAGGTTCTTCTAAAACAAAAACGGAAGATAAGATTGCTAGTTTTTCAGCCTCGATGAACAACAAACGGGCGATAAATTTCGACGAACTGCTCGGACATGAACCCAAAACTGAAGCCGAGAAAAAGCTTGAGTTCTTGTACAATTCGATTCATGCTTCTTTGCGCGTAGCTACCAAGAAAAGGTACCGTAACCGTGGGCCAGCTTTGATCTTCAAGATGCTAACTACGGGGTTGTCTGCCGTTGTAACAATACTATTAGGGGTGAAAGTTTCAGAAATCTACATCGAAGATATTAACAACGTAGCTCTGGTAATCTCAGCCTTTATGACATTTATTGCAGGACTTAGTTCATTTATGGACAATCACGCCCTTTGGGTGCTGTTTACAACTGTCGAGGAACGTTATAAAGTGATACTAAAAGAAATAGAATACTACGTTACAGGTAACGAAAATATTCAACTAGACGAAGTAAACGCACTACAACAACGCTATAAGGATACTTTGGACGAAATAGCAGGCCGGGTAAGCGAACTGCGTGCCGAAGATTCCAAAAACAATTAATTTTTAACACCGCTCTTGCATCTTCTTTTTGCAGGAGCGGATTTTATTTCACACACCATGTCACTAAAAATTCAATACAATTCTCCAGTTATTTTAACATTTTCATTGGCTTCCATCTGTGTTTTCATTGCCAACAATGTTATTTTTCAAGGTATGTTAATGCGGCTTTTTACATTAACACCCGACTTTAGCTTCTACAATCCGCTCAGCTATTTCAAGCTGTTCAGCTACACTCTTGGCCATGCATCGCTCGATCATATTTGGGGCAACATGACATTCATTCTTCTAATCGGCCCTGTTATCGAAGAGAAATACGGAAGCCAACGGACGCTTTTCATGATGGTAGCCACAGCTCTGATTACTGCTGTTTTTCACCTTTTCTTCTTCCCTCATGGTCTTTTGGGTGCAAGTGGAATTGTGTTTATGCTGATTATTCTTGTTTCATTCACAAACGTACAGGTCGGCAAAGTCCCTCTCACCTTCCTGATCATCGCAGCCCTATTCATTGGCAAAGAAGTTTTATCAAGCCTACGTCCCGACAATGTATCTCAGTTTGCTCATATTTTTGGGGGTATAATAGGTAGTGTCTTCGGTTTTGCTGCCCAAGGCGATAAAAATAAACCTAACAATACAGAAAATCATATTTACTAGCCATATGGACAATGTACCAAAGCGCTACTTTTGGATTACCAAAACTATTTGTGACATTTGAGTGCCTATACTTTCTTTAAGAATCTCATATATAATATGAGCATTTCTAATTTGAATTGTTTGAAAGCTACAGGCTGAAAGTTTACGTTACATGTAGCGTAAACTTTCAGCTATTTTCCTATAAACACTACAGTAATAAAAGCTCACCCCATTACTTCTTAAATGAATTAAGCTTTTCTAACAAATTGTCAAAAATAGATTCATTCTCATACCCCAAACCAACATTCTAATTACTCATTTTTGTAAAATTTAAAACTTTTTAAGTAAGAACTCAATACTATTCTTCTAAAAAAAATGTTTTAAAACAAACAACTCTAAGCCATAAAGGACGTATTCTAATTTATCAGCATAAATGATCATATAATCCTTTATAAGGCTTACTGAATCATTTTTGTATATTATTTTATACATTTAAACATGTATAGATACAACATACACCATACAGATTGTAAGATAGATCAATTTGAGCGAACAGATTGCTGATTTTCAACGTTATGTAATACAAATTTTTCAGTAAAAAAATAAAAGGTTGAAAAATAGATTCTATCTACAAACGTTAAAAAAGATAAATAATATTTTCAATTGATGATTACTGAACAAACTAGAAGTAACAAATTACAATGTAAACACGACATATAAATCATTAAACTGCTCTATACCTATACTCATCCTGATATAATCCAAAAGCAAAACGTTCGTCAGACTTAAAAGCAAATGTGAAGAAATGGAGAAGAAAAGAATCAGTGTAATTTTTGCAACAGTAACTCTTGTTTTTGTACTTGCAGGTTTTTATCTCAGTCCAAAATCTCAGACGAGAAACCAGTTTGTTCAACAACCAAACACAAAAAAACAAACGATAGAAAAAAGACAGCACCACTCTCAAAAGCGGAGTAAATCTTCTATAGAACAATCGGCATCTGCTACACAAACATCTTTTATTAATACTATTGCCAACAAGTTCAGCAAAGAAAGTTTCACACGCCTAGGAAAGAGAAATCTATTTGATATTCAAATGAAGCACAACGGCAAAAGACAGCGCTTTGCTGTAATCTGCCATTACTCTGAAAATATCCCCAGTCAAAGTATTACATGGACAAATCCTGACGAACTTCTAGCCTTTCATAAAGAAGCAAAAGCGCAGGAAGGGCCAGTATTTGTAGTTATCGGTGCCGGTGGTACACCACGCCAGCCTGAAAATATCTTTGCTCTCCCTCTTACTGAAGTAAAACAAGCAGAACTTCAATCATCTATCTTGTCTCAGTACGAAACATCTGATGTGGGGGCTCATTTCTTTGCAAGCCTAGGCAATAATCTTATGCGTTAACATCTAAGTTCGTAATCAAAATATTTAAAACGGTTTGGTCATTTCTTGATCAGACCGTTTTTTTTATAACAATCATACCTCCCCAATAATCTCTAAGTTAACATAATACTCACCTTCTGCTTGTCATTTTGTAGCCTTAAACAAAAATTGAGGAAATCTGTAACCATTCCAATATTTGCCTACTAAATAAATACAGAAACATATTTAACACGCTTGAAACAATCGCAAAGTATTTCTTCTTTTAAACAAAAGACATTTGATATCAAACCCAATTCATATGCAAAACAAAGAAGATAGGTTCAAAGCTATTTTATCCGAAAACAGCGAACGTATTCAGCGCATATGCAAGTATTACAATCCCAACCCAGAAGACAGAAAAGACATGTATCAAGAGATACTTGTCAACATCTGGAAAAGCCTAGATTCTTTCCGTGGGGATTCAGCCATCAGTACTTGGATATATCGCATTGCAGTAAACACATCGCTGACTTTTACAGGCAAAGTATTCAAAGAAATGAAACTGCTTGTAAATGCAGATACGCAAAACCTTAATACCATTCTGGACGAGAACTTATTTGCAGAAAAACAACAGAAAGAACAACAACTAAACCAATTACAGATTGAACTGAACACGCTTCCTGTGATGGACAAAACAATCATTTCTCTCGTTCTAGAAGGCTTAACAATGAAAGAAATTGCTGACATAATAGGCATTACAGAACCCAACGCCAAAGTAAAAGTACACAGGATCAAACAAGGGCTAAAAGAAAGGCTCACACAAGATCAACCTCAACAAATGGAATCTTATAAACCAACTGTCTCACCTCTCTAAAAGTAAAACCAATGGAAAATAACGATTTGAACAAACTATTGAAAAAACTTAGAAAGGAAGATCAACAATATGTAAAAGTAACGAAAGTATTAGGAATCAGTTTTGTGATTTGCATACCAATTTACATAACAATCCTAATAGATATATACACTAATACGGGAGAAATAACGCAGCTAGCAGTCCCTTTTTCCTTTCTTTTAGCTTCTATGATATTCGTTATAATACTTCGAAAAAACTATAGGCAATATAAATCTGTTGACTATTCCCTACCTACCCTTCTCATGCTTAAAGCTACCACTAAAAGGTATAATCCATTTCAGCTAAAAAACTTATGGGTAGTTATTGCAGCAGCCCTTCCTGGTATTGCTTCAGCCATAAACCCTCCAGAATCCATTTCCTCAACTCAAATATTAATTGAATATTTTGGAGGTTTAGCCATTGCCTTTATCATAGGAATTGTCATCTGGTTATCAGAACACAGGCCACTAATTAACAAAGCCTCAAAGTTAATTTCAGGAATCGAAGAAGAAACAGAACTATAAGAGTCAAAAAAAATCAAACTATTTCAAAGCATCAAACCAAACCTCAATAGGATGAACAGCTTTGCGCCCAGTACCATCTTTTATCTGATGACGGCAACTAGTACCAGCCGCAACAATGATGGTTTGCTCATCAGCTTCTCGGACAGCAGGGAAAAGTACCTGCTCTCCGATTTTCATTGAAATATCGTAGTGCTCGGCCTCATAACCAAACGATCCGGCCATACCACAACAGCCAGAAGGAATTTCACTTGCATTTATACCCGGCAAAAAAGTCAGCATTTTCATGGTAGGACTGGTAGATGCTATCGCTTTCTGCTGACAGTGCCCATGCAGTTTCACTTTTAGTTTATCCTTGCGGAAAAGGTTTTTATTTATTCTGCCAGCATCGATTTCATTCGCCAAAAATTCTTCAATAAGAAAACTGTTCGCTGCCAGATGTCTTGTTTTCTCGTAAACAGCCTGTCCCTTGAATTTTTCGCCTATTAGATCGGGATACTCGTCACGGAAACTCAACAACGCCGACGGCTCCAAACCTATAAGAGGAGTTTTTTCCGAAACCAGATCTGCCAAATATTCCACATTTCGTATAGCCAACTGCTGAGCCTTTCGAACAAAGCCTTTCGAAAGATATGTCCTGCCGCTTTCCACATGCTGAGGAATAACAACCTCATAACCAAGCTCAGTAAGCACACGGATAGCCTTAATGCCCATGTCGCTATCGTTGTAATTTGTGAACTCATCACTAAAGAGGAAAACCTTACCTAACTTTTTCTTTTTTTCAGACTGTGGTTGAGCCTTATCGTACCATTTACGAAGTGTAGTTTTGGACAATGCTGGCATTCTACGTCTACCAGAAAAACCAATCATCATCATTGCCAATCGTCCGAAAACAGCATTCTGCATAAATAGATTAAAGATACGAGGTGCTTTCGCTGCCAACTGGTTGGTTCTAGTAATATTCGCAATCAATTTGCTACGTAGTGGCGCACCATTAGCATCGTAATAATGTTGAAGAAATTCCATTTTCAGCTTAGCTACATCAACACTCGATGGGCATTCCGATTTGCAGGCTTTACAGGCAAGGCACAAATCGAACACTTCGTAAAGCTCTTTATGGTTAAACGGATTTGCCTTTGGCGAACGTGTCAGGAATTCTCGCAGAAGGTTAGCCCGCGCTCTTGTCGTATGTTTCTCGTCACGTGTGGCCTTAAAGCTTGGACACATCGTGCCGCCAATAATTTCGGACTTACGACAATCTCCCGATCCGTTGCAACGTTCCGCAGCACCTAATATACCACCAGAACTTTCATCAAAATCAAAAACTGTCTTAGTATCTTTAACTGGGAGAGTGTGATCCAGGCGCAAATCCTCGCGCATTGAAGGCGCATCAACAATTTTACCAGGATTGAAAACATTTTCAGGATCCCAAGTGTGCTTTACATCTTGCAATAACTTGTAGTTGTGTTCCCCTAACATCAAGGGAATGAACTCACCACGCAAACGCCCATCACCATGTTCTCCGCTCAACGATCCATTATATTTTTTTACAAGATGCGCTATCTGCTTCCCTATTTTATAAAAAAGCCTAAGGTCATCTTCATTTTTAAGATCCAGCATAGGCCGCAAATGCAGCTCTCCTGAACCTACGTGAGCATAAAAAACACAACTCAGCCCATTCTCATCCAACTTATATTGAAAATCCTGAACATATTCAGGCAAATCCGCAACACTCACAGCTGTATCTTCTATCACTGTGGTACTACGTCGCTTTCCTTTTACATTCGATAAAAGTCCAAGCCCTGCTTTTCGTAAGTTCCAAACTTTCTTTGTATCTGGAGCAAAAATCAGAGGGAAATGATAACCATAACCGCTCGTTTTCATCACTGCAATAAGCGATTTTGTAATCTGAGCTATCTCCTCTTGCGTCTCCCTCTCAAATTGGATCATCAGAACAGCTTTCGGATTCCCTTTTATAAAGAACCGGTTCGCTTCATGTTCCTTATGGCCCTTAGTGCAGTCGATAATGATATCGTCCATCAGCTCCACCGCACTTGGCTTGTATTTCAACGCGATCATATTAGCACGCAGAGCATCGTCCAATGTTTCGAAATGAACTGCAAGAACACCTTCTACGGGAGGTGCAACAGGTACTAGGTTCAATTTGATTTCCGTAGTAAAAGCCAACGTACCTTCCGAACCTGCCAACAACTTACAAAAGTTGAAATTCTCTTTTCCTTCGGTAAAAGGAGCTGTTTCTAACAGCAGATCAATCGCATAACCTGTATTCCGCCGCTTAATATCTGCCTTTGGAAACTCTTTACGAATCTCTTCCTGATTGCTCACTTTACTGAGCATTTTCTTCGCGTCCCTATACAATTGCCCTTCTAAATTATCCTGCTCACACTTTGCTTCGAACTCAGAAGATGTTACACTCTTAAAATGCGCTTCACTCCCATCACTCAGAAAAGCCTTCACCTCCAAAGTATGATCGCGTGTACTACCATACAGAACCGACTGTGCCCCACATGCATTATTACCCAACATCCCTCCGATCATACATCGGTTCGATGTTGAAGTTTCAGGGCCAAAGAACAGTCCGAATTCCTTAAGAAACAGGTTCAGCTCATCACGAACAACTCCCGGCTCCACACGTACCCAACGTTCTTCTACATTCAGTTCTAAAACTTGGGTCATGTACTTAGAAATATCCACAACAATACCGCCCCCCACAACCTGACCGGCCAATGAAGTACCTGCGGCACGGGGAATAATCGAAGTTTCATGGTCACGCGCAAAAAGAACCGCCTTACGGATGTCTTCTTTACTCTTTGGTCGGATTACAGCCAATGGCTTTTCCCGATAAGCAGAAGCGTCTGTCGCATAAGCAATAATTGTGGTTTCGTCCCACAAAACTTCACCTTCTATGTCACGTTGGAGTCGTTGTAGATATGATCGCATTCTTTGTAGATTTGGCCTTCAAAAGTATTACATTTCTTGGTTATGTGCATTAATGAATTTAAATGCATAAAAATAAGAACTTGGTTATAAAACCCTTAGACTTAAAAACTACCTTCTAAAGGCATGTTTTCGGGAGTTATGTAAAGACTACAACACACTTTTTAAGCCAGAATTATTCTCTAGATAACAATTACCGAAGAGGTTTCTAAAAAGGGAAATTAATTTGGTTTTGATCTGTATTAGTACGTATGTCCAATGCAATCTCTACGGAACACACGTACTAATACAATTTAACAAACCACCATTTATTTGAAGTCAATAATTTAGTCTACTGACATAACATTAGTCTTCAAAGCACTAAGCACAAAAAACTCCATCATACTCTCAATCTCATCAAGCTGATTTTCCCTGTATTCTATCTCAGTGAGCGAAGGGATGTGTTTAGCAAAAAACATCTGATTGTTAGCCATTTCAAGAAGGTGAGTTGCCAAAGTTTTAGGATAAGGGAAATCTGGCTTGTTTTCCAAAATAATGCCTGCAATTTTTTTATTTAAGTAAATATAATTCTTAAAAAAGCCGTTTTTATTCTCATCGTCCACCCCTTTTGTGTGGTAGGCTTTCATTCCTTCTGCAATAACAACGCGCTGTAATGCATCGCGATCTATATAATGAGCTGGAGTAGTTAACCGAACGGTATCAACAATTGTTTTAATTACAATTTTGATTTTCTGGCATGGATCGGTCACATTCATACAGTTGAAATCGATACGGTAGCGCACCCATTCCCAGTACCAAGCCAACAGGTATAATAAAAAAATGTGCTTATTAGTAAAATAACGGTACACAGTAGCTTCTGTACAACCAATTCGACTGGCCAATTTTTTAAATGTGAAAGCCTCGAAACCAATTTCATCAAGTAAAAAAATACCCTGTTCTATAATTTTCTTTCCCAACTTATAATCCTGCGGGTCTTTCAAAAATAACTTCTCATCTACCCTAATTTGAATTGAAGCACTCATTTTATTGAATTAAATAGTTGTTGATCCAAATTTCTTAATGATATAGTTCTACAAAATAGACCTATTCAATATCCAAGTCTCTGA
Organism: Bacteroidales bacterium; assembly: GCA_965230435.1. Lineage (GTDB taxonomy): Bacteria > Bacteroidota > Bacteroidia > Bacteroidales > JBDKHP01 > JBDKHP01. The sequence goes on along the minus strand of CBDDLB010000003.1, from coordinate 500,596 downwards.
TTTCCCTAATGAAATAAAATCTTCATAAAAAGCTCTAGCTTTTATCTTAAAATAAGCCAACACAACATTAGTGGTTTAATCAGTCCAAAAGTAAAGCATATTTTCACCTTCTCAAGTAAGAACTAAATACCGCAATTGAAAACTACACTTCTCAAAACATCCCCAACAGCAACACATTAAGCAACATCGAACAAATAGTTCTTTTTACTTATTTTTAACTATCTTGCAATCAAGCAGAAAACATATACATTCTAACCTAAAACACCAAATGTGCTTCGTAGGTTAAGTGCTTTATAATAACATAAAGCAATAACCAAATTAACAACCGCTAGCATTTTAAACAACTTAGTAAAGTGTAAAAAATCATTTCGGTTAAGGCGTTCAATGCCGAAGCGTACTAGAGTACGTGAGGGTTTGGGCGACCGCTGTCCAACGAAAACCGAAGTTATTTTTTCAGCTTTACTTAATAGATATCCAGAACTAGTTGCACTCAATAATTAAACCTAGTTCAATAGGTATTTGGTGCAAAACATTTTTAAGAATAAGTCATCTTAAAAGCCTTTTGTCCAACTTTTACTCATACACGACTGACTTTTCACTAAAGTTGTCAAACCATAAAGCATGACTATCAAAGGCTAAAACCCTCTTACGCGTACATTTACAAAGATACAAAATGCACAATCAAAGCATAACAACCAATTAACAATGTTTAACGTACATAAATAATAGTAAAACTATATTTTTGTGTAGCGCACAATTAACACCTCCAATACTATGAACAGATTTAAGAACATTTTTTCAAATATACAGGGAGATTCCTTTGGTGGACTCACCGCTGGTATTGTTGCTCTACCACTAGCTCTGGCTTTTGGAGAACAAACAGAATTAGGTGCTATCGCAGGGCTATACGGAGCTATTGCTATTGGTATTATAGCAGCAATACTAGGTGGCACAAAGACACAGATCAGTGGCCCTACCGCTCCAATGACTGTCGTTTCTGCGCTTATTATTGCCGAAGCAATAAAAACAGCGGGCAGCATAGACAAAGCACTTCCTATGATCATAGCCACTTTTGTATTAGCTGGTCTTATTGAAATGCTTTTCGGGGTACTTAGACTTGGTAAATACATACGCTACATCCCCTACCCTGTTGTTTCGGGCTTCATGAGCGGAATCGGTATCATTATCGTTATTACACAGATTTTTCCATTCTTTGGAGTCAACGCTCCTTCCGGTGGCCCTCTGGGTACAGTCCGCGACATTCATAAAATACCCGAGATTGTCAATTTCTACTCTGTTCTTGGAGCAATAGGAACCATTGCAATTATTTATCTGCTTCCTCGAATCACAAAAAAAATTCCAGCAGCACTTGCTGCCTTAGTTATAATGTCTGTAGGCGCTTTCTTTTTATTACCAGAGGGGAGCATCCTCCGGATCAACTCCCGTGGAGCTATTCCAACAGGTCTTCCAGAAATACAGCTTGGTTTTATAACTGTCTTTGCAGACTTCAAACTTATGCTAAAGGCGGTTGAATATGCGATCACTCTAGCAGCCCTAGGTGCGATCGACTCGCTTCTAACTTCTGTTGTTGCCGATAACATGACCAAAACACGGCACAATAGCAATCAAGAGCTTATCGGTCAAGGTGCAGGAAACATGGTTGCGGGTCTATTCGGAGGCCTTCCTGGAGCAGGAGCCACTATGCGTACAGTAATCAACATAAACTCAGGAGGCAAAACACAACTATCTGGTGTTGTAGCTGGAGTATTCCTTCTTGCGGTGCTACTGGGCATCGGTCCTCTCGTTGGCCACATACCAAACGCTGTACTTGCAGGTATACTTATCACAGTCGGTATTGGAATCATAGATTACAAAGGCCTACGCCACTTGCGCACTATACCCCGCACAGACTCATTCGTGATGCTGACGGTTATGTTCCTTACCGTTTGGGTAGATTTACTGATAGCCGTAGCCGCAGGTATGGTGCTCGCATCATTACTGTTCATGAAAAAAACATCCGACATCATCGAGCAACGAACCCAAAGCGTAAGCCTTCGCCAATTCTCAAGAGAAGTTGCTTGGCAGGACGAGGGCAATATAATAGAGCGTGCAGGCGACCAAGTGTACATTAAACACTTAGACGGCCCACTTTTCTTTGGCTTCGTTTCCCGCTTCTCAGAAATGGTTCAGTCTATTCCAAACCTAGAAGTTGTAGTCATCCGTATGGATCGTGTTCCTTATGTCGACCAATCTGGTCTATATGCTATGGAAGAAGGCATACAGGATCTTCACGAAAGAGGTATCAAAGTAGTGTTTACAGGCGTTCATGGTCAACCGCAGGACATGTTCCGGCGCATCAACCTTCTGCCTGGGCTTATTTCCGAGCAATTCTCTTTCCAGACCTTCGAAGAGTGCGCCGTATGGATAGAAAAAGCCATCGATCACAACGGGAAATTATATTCCGAAGATCAATTAGAAACAACGCTTACAACATAAGAGTAAGCATTGTGGACACAATGTACAATATCAGAACCGGAGAAGTAACATTCTTATAGCAAAATAACGATCAGCGGCTTTCACTAAGGAGCCGCTTTTCTATTTTCAAAATCAATCGCCAACCTTCTCAATAATTATATCCTCCGAAAACAGATCATCAGCCCTTCGCCCCACCTCCAGAGTCATCCGCTTAGCAAAATAACCAAACAGGGGCGACACCACCAACGGCACCAAACGACCAGCAGCCTGAGCCACCGCCTTTTCCGTTATTTTTATTCCAATTTTCTTTGCCAGTTCAACACTTGCCTGTGCCGTCAGGGCACTCACCACGAGTTTACTCCCTTGCACATGTGTCAGATATTGTCCGCCTTGCACCCCCATCTGAGTGCCAAAAATATACATTAGTAAAGTGCCGTTTATTTTCTCAGCCTGCCCATGATATTCTGCTATTGAATAGATCAGATTTACCTGAATCTTCACCAACGCAATCAGTTCAGGAACAATTGCAGCATAAGCCACAGGCGCAGGAATCAGCCCCACAATTGCCGACGAAGCAAAAGCCTTCCACGATGCACTGTGCGAAAGCTGCTTAGGAGTCTTCCCTCGCAGTTCTACACGCTCAGGCACAAAATGAGTTATCAGCTCAACAAACCAATTTTCTTTAGGCTTATTCTCTTCCATACAAACCCTTCCAGTTTTTCAAAAAATAATCAACAATTTCTTTTTGGAGCAAAGCTGCATTGCTCCCACAAACAGTCCTCCCCGTTTTCCACTACAAGTCCTCGCCCCTCAGGCTGTTCAACATCGTCGCGGCGGTCTATTCCACTCCCGTTCCATAGCCGCCACGTCGTGTTTCACTAGCCTTCGTACCTGTGGGCTTTCCGTTCCAACCGCGGCTAGGCCAAAAGCTCTGTCCCTTTGCCTAAAATGATCAAATTCTCATTAGCACAACAGCCCTATCCACAATTCAACAAACCCAAAGTACAAAGAAAACACAGCAGCAATATTCAATACAGCCTACTTTTTCTTAAACACAGCATTAATTTTTACCTTTGCAGAACAAATAAGTGGTTGGCCTGATTTAATATACATCCTAACGATCGTAGTCCGTTCATTTTCAGACTAAAATTTGATATTAAATAGGTCTCAGATCTTAAAAAAAGGGAAAATAAAAGCACAAGGAAATGTCGCTGATTAATCAGATTCAAAAAGATAAAATTCCACAACACGTTGCAGTTATCATGGATGGCAACGGACGATGGGCAAAAAAGCAGGGAAAGATGCGTGTCCTAGGGCACAACGCGGGCGTTGAGTCTGTGAGAGACGTATTAGAGGCAGCTGGGGAAATAGGAATAAAATACCTTACACTCTATGCATTCTCTATCGAAAACTGGAACCGTCCAAAATTCGAAGTCGATTCACTAATGAGTCTCCTCATCCGGACACTGAAAAAAGAAATTCAGCGTCTAATGAAAAATAACGTGCGATTTCTATCCATTGGTGACCACAACCTTCTGCCCGAAAATGCCCGGAAAAACCTTGAAGAGTGCATAGACATCACTAAAGACAATACAGGTATAAGCCTTGTTGTGGCATTAAGTTATGGTTCCCGCAACGAAATCACGAACGCAGCACGACAAATTGCCCTAGACGTATCAGCAGGCAAATTGGATCCAGAAACTGTTAATCCTGATTTATTTTCGGATTACCTCTACACTGCTTCAATGCCCGATCCGGAACTTCTCATCCGCACAAGCGGAGAATATAGGATCAGCAACTACCTTCTATGGCAGATCGCCTACACCGAACTATACTTTACCGACACATTGTGGCCAGACTTCCGCCGCGAAGAATTCTTCGAAGCCATTATCAATTACCAGAACCGCGAACGCCGATTTGGAAAAACCAGCGAACAGGTCAAAAAATAAACACACTTAAACCTCCAATGCTCATAAGCTTTGGAGGTTTAAAACATCGTTCTTCAGTTTCCCTCTCTATCTCTCAAAATGCTTTTACATTAGTTTTCAGCAACTTTCTCACCCAATCAGGAGCACTCACCAGATAAACACCAGCAAAAACAAGAAGCCCAGCTACTATTTTCTCCCTATCCAAAACATCTTTCCCAAATCCAACTGCTACCAAAGAAGCAATAATGGGCTGCGAATAAACATAAGTGCTTACCACAGTAGGGCCAGCGTGCTTAATTCCATAATTAATGAACAGATAAGTGAAGAATGTCGTAAAAACAATCACAAAACCAATGGATAGATAAACAGTCCACGGCATCCCGGACCAACCCGCACTAAAAACCTGAGGCATTCCCAAAGGAACAACAGTCAACCAACCAAATGTAAAAATCCAACGGACAACAGTTTCTGGTTCATATTTGATCATCAGGCGTTTCACATACACCATGTAATAAGAAAAAGAACATGCATTTACCAGCATCAGCAAATCACCTATCATTGTATCAGCAGACATATCGATACCTCCTCCCCGCGTAATGATAAGAACAGCACCTGTAAGGCCTACTGCAATACCCACGATTTTCTGTATGCTAATTCTATTGCCCAGCACTACCGACGATGTCAATAACACTATAATTGGAACTGAGGTAAGAATAATTGCTGCATTAATAGGCCCCGTAATACTGAGTCCCTCAAAGAAGGAAACCTGATTGATACACACCCCGAACAGACTCGCAACAAAAAGAGCCAACATGTCTTTTCTTTCAACTCTTTCATAATTTCCAAACAGAGCCATCAGCCAAAAAAGCCCTCCTGCACCAATCACACGCAAAGCCGTAAAACCAAGCGGTTCGAGATGTTCGGGCATCACACCTTTGGCAATGGTGAAATTGACCCCATAAATAACATTGGCTGTAAGTACTGCCAAATGAGCCATTAAAACTTTATTCATGTTCAGTTTTAGTTGATAATAAGGTCTCAGACCAATTTATTTTAGACTTACTCCTTGCAGGTAACCAGCTACTTAGCACAAGGATAAATCCAGATTAATTATGACAGACTACTTATAACAATAAGACAATACTTTTAGGGCACCACAAGACTGACAAACCGCATGAAGCAATTTGCAACAAATAGTTCTGTGAACTTATTGCGAATTAACAGCTTTTGATGAAGTGTTGCCAAAGATATACATTACCTTTGCAGACATAATCCGGCTCCGCTAACCATTCTGCCGGCACCTTGATCAACTTTGAAAAACATCACCTGCGTAAGCACTACGCTAAGGTTGTGTTTTTTGTTTTTTTAAACAGAACAGACCAAACATTCATGGCCGAAAATTCTACAAAAATTCTTAGCACAATAAGCGGCGATAAAATCCTGTACCCAATAGTCATTGGACTTGGAGTAGCAAGTTACATGCTTTACAATGAATATAGTCAAAAAGAATTTCCGATCATACACATCAATTTTAGTATGATTTTCTGGATCGTAATCGCATGGTCCATGATGGCATTGCGCGATTTTGGGTACATGCTCCGCGTTAGGGTACTTACAAATGGGGAACTTTCGTGGCGTCAGGCCTTCAATATCATAATGATATGGGAATTCACATCTGCCATCACCCCCTCCATGATCGGAGGAACTGGTGTTGCCGTACTCTTCTTCAATAGGGAAGGGATATCGGTCGGCAGGTCGTCGGCCATTGTCATGGCCACTTCATTTCTCGACCAGTTATACTTCTCAATATTCTTCCCGCTCTTTTTCTTTCTGGTGGGGCCAGGAGCCCTTTTCACAATCGGGCACGAAACTGTTGCGGAAGCAGATGTACTTTCATTCACAAACATGTTCTTCTATGCTGCACTGATTGGTTATTCTCTCATGTTTGCTTACACCGTTGCTGTTTTCTACGGACTGTTCATCAATCCAAGAGGCTTAAAAATACTATTGTGGTGGATTTTTCAACTACCTCTGATCAGGCGCTGGAGAAGAAAAGCCGCAGCAACAGGTGTGGACCTTGTTAATGCTTCAAAAGAACTACGGAGTCAAGGCTTAGTTTTCTGGCTCAAAGCGTTTGGAGCAACCATATTTGCATGGTCCGGCCGCTACCTTATTGTAAACTTCTTACTTTTGGCATTCAGCACTACAGGCGATCAGTTTCTTATCTACACACGCCAGTTTGTAATGTGGATCATGATGATAGTTAGCCCAACACCTGGCGGTTCTGGTTTCGCAGAATATGTGTTCAGCGAATACTTAACAGAATTTATCCCTAGCGGTTTCACTGGCATTTTAGCCTTTTTATGGCGACTGATCAGCTATTATCCTTATTTATTCATTGGGGCAATTCTTCTTCCCCGATGGCTGAAACAAAAATTTGGGAATACAGTAGCAACATAAACAAAGAACTATCAACAGCAAAAACAAAGAACATCATGCATTACTATTATATCACAGGAACCAGCCGAGGGATTGGTAAGGCTCTGGCCGAACTTCTTCTTCAAAACGAAGGCAACTATGTAGTGGGGGTTTCACGTGGGAAATCCATTTCGCACAAACGTTACGAACACATACAGCTCGACCTAAACGAACTTGAAGTAGTAAAAAACTTTCAGTTCATCCCATTGCCTGATGCAAAATCCATTACACTTATAAACAATTCCGGTCTACTGGGCGACACCAAACACCTTGGCGATCAAGATGCAGATATGATCATAAAAACCTACAATGTCAACATTGTAGCCCCTAGTGTACTGATGAACAATTTTGTGAAAGCGTACCAAAATAGTTCAGTAAAAAAAACAATCCTGAACATCTCTTCTGGAGCAGGCCGCCATACGGTAGAATCTTGGGGAACATATTGTGCTTCGAAAGCAGCTCTTGACATGTTCAGCGAGGTGGCCGAAGAAGAGCAACAAAAATTCTCGGAGCATAAAATCCGTGTTTTTTCTGTGGCTCCAGGCATTGTGGACACAAAAATGCAAGATGAAATCAGAGATGTAAACCAGAAAGATTTTAGCGAAGTTAGCCGCTTCATCAGCTACAAGAAAAAAGGAGAATTGAGTTCACCTGAAACTGTAGCCCAAAAGCTACTAAAACTCTTAGAATCCTCCACAGAATTTAAAGGAGCAAAGCAAGATGTCAGAATGTTCTAAGAAGATACAAGTCCTAAAAATATAAAAAAGGTGTCCTCAGAAATCTGAATAAATCTAAGGACACCTATCTTAAAAAGATTTATAAATCTACAACGCATTAATCTCATCTGCTTCAGCAACTACAGACATGAATACATTTCGCCCGTCAGTATTACCAAGTTCATCGTCTACAGCTCTTTCCGGGTGAAATAACAGCCCAAACACAGATCCCTCCTCATTGGCAAGTCCTGCAACATTCTCCTCTTCTTTACCAACATTAACAATGTCACCTGCCATACCACAATAGCGGAAAAGTACTTGTCCATTAGCTTTTACCCTTGCATAATCATCACCCAAAATCCAACGGCAGTGTGTTCCCGAAACACTAAATTTCAAACGGTATTCCCCATCAATTGCATTTGTAAGAAAATGGCTGGGGTTATCCACCTGAAATTCTACTTCTTTACTGAGAATGCGTTCCGACATATTCACTCCAAGCCAACCAGGCAACAACCCTTGCTCGAGCAATGTTTTCACACCTTCCCCGATCCCTATCAGTTTCCTGTTCTCCTCAATGTAACTTCTCATTACCCTAACTACTGGCCACGAAAGTCCCTCCAGATAATCACTGATAATGAGGACATCGACATCTGGAACTGTATCCGTATTGCAGTTCACAATCATCAGCTCCTGCTCAAGTACCCTACTAATAGCATGAACGAAGTCATTTGTACAAATCGAATGCGGAAAATCAAGTATACCGAAGGTCATGGCCATTTTCTTTCAAATTTAACTATAAATTAAAGGATTTTCAAGTACAGAGCAATAATTCCGTTTCATATCACTGATGATTTTATTCATCTTTGCGCCACTTAAGTCGGCGCTGCATTTAGTTTTCATACTACCAGAACGCAGGGGGATCATATTCTGGTAAAGTATTTCATATAAAGACTAAATACCCAGATAGAATTAAGTTAGATTTATTTATAACCCAAACAGCCGATTACCTGAAGGAAGTAAGCCTAAAATAAATCCGAGGCCTTAGCACCATGCTATTGAACAGGAAATAACCCAGTAACTAATCACTTTTACCCTAGACTATCCTATTCTCATAAAATTCAACACATTGTCCCTACATTTCTTAAATACATGATTTTAATGTAAAAAGAAGGTCATAAGTTAGTATGTTAATATAATCATTACATTGAAGGCTTGCCATGAATACTAAAGATATAAAACAATGTCAGCCACAATGCATAGACCCATGCTTACAACACAAACTTAACACAATGAATTATGAAACGTTTCTTACGCATTCTATTAGCAATCATAGCAATTCCAATCTTCTCCGTAGCATTGTTGCTCATATATGCAACCCTTACAAACTATCAACCAGCCCCTATAGAAGTTATCAGTCAAAACGAATCAGCAGCACCTCTCAACGATAGCACATTCAGCCTACTGATATGGAACATTGGTTATTCCGGTCTTGGCGACGATATGGATTTCTTCTATGATGGTGGCAAGCAGGTACGTACAACAGAAGATCGTCTAAAACAAAATCTAGCCAGCGTACAAAAATTCTTAAAAAACAACGACTCCATCGATTTCATTTTACTGCAAGAAGTCGATCTGGAATCACGCCGTAGTTATTACACCAACCAGCACGATAGCATTCTCTCTGTGCTAAACAATTTCGCTGGTCATTACGCCCTCAATTACAAAGTCGGGTTCATCCCGCAACCGCTAAGCAACCCATATGGGAAAGTACTAGCAGGCCTTGCTTCTTATTCCAAACACATTCCCAACAAAACGGAACGCTATTCTTTCATTGGCAATTACAACTGGCCTATGAGTGTATTCATGCTCGACCGTTGCTTTATGGCTCAACATTTCCCTCTCACTTCTGGCAAGGAACTTGTCGTGATCAACACCCATAATTCGGCCTATGACGATGGCAATCTGAAAGCTAAACAAAATGAACAGATGAAAAGCTTCTTGAAAGAACAAGAAAAAAAAGGTAACTTTGCAGTCGTCGGTGGCGACTGGAATCAACTACCTCCAAACTATTCACCTAACTTCTCAAACACAGCAGAAGTAACATGGGGGGCTATTCAGATAGATGCAGACTTTCTTACAGGGTGGGAATTTGCATTCGATAACAACGTACCGACAAACAGGGAGCTGAACAAACCATTTTCAAAAGAACCAACAAACAGAAAAGTAATCGATTTCTTTTTGGTTTCTCCCAATATTGAAGTTGTATCTGTAAAAGGTATCAACCTGAATTTTGTGCATTCAGATCACAACCCTGTAATAATAACTATTAAACTGAAATGATCTTTGCGGTTTTCGTGAAACTCAAACGCGTTCTTATCGTATCGGACTAAAAGATATTTACGATAGTGATTACTTTTCTAACAATGAATTATACTAAGAAAACTTAATTCACAAAAGTTCCTTATCATGAAATTGCGGTTGCTTACAATACTATTTTTTTCCACTCTTACTCTTGGAGTCTATGCACAGAAGAACGCAACTTTCTATATTCAACGCGCTCAGAACAGAATGATGAAACAGGACTTTCAGGGTGCACTGCGCGACTTTAACGAAGCTATCAAGCTTGATCCAGAAAGCTCTTCTGCATATGTAAACCGAGGCATGCTAAATGCCCGCTACCTATTTAACAAACGGTCTGCCCTGCACGACTTTAATAAAGCTATTGAGCTATCTCCTTACGAGCCATCGGCATATTATAACCGAGGTGCTCTGTATAAAGACGCTCAGGATTATCATGCTGCACTAAAGGATTACAACAAGGTCATCGACCTGAGTCCAAATTTTGCAGGGGCATACTACAACAGAGCCACATTGAATTATTTCTTTATTGGGAATAAAACCGAGGCCTGTGTCGATTGGAAAAAAGCAGAAGAACTTGGTCACAAAGACGCTTCTGAATGGATTTCAAAATATTGTAAAGACGCGAAATAAATTGCGTCTTTTCTTTTTTCTTCCCCTATTCTCTTTATTTTAGTCCTACCTGAAATATCTGCCCACGTTTAATTATTTCAAGGAGTATGAGGTGAGTTTGGTCGTCCCAAAATCATCATATGACTTTTATGCTTTTTAGGGCAATCTCTAATCACAAAACATTGATCCATGAATTCCTCGAAACTGGTCAAAATTTCTGCCGCAATTCTGGCCATACTCATTTTAGTTTTAGTTATTGGAAAAAGTGCAGGTTGGATTGGGAAGAAAAAATCGGAGAAAGTGTCTGCGGAAGAAGTACAAAGACGTACCATAACAGAAATAACCACAGCAAACGGCAAGATCGAACCAGAAACCGAAGTAATTATCAGCCCCGATGTTTCTGGTGAAATTGTGGAACTTTGGGTGAAAGAAGGACAGACTGTAAAAGAAGGCCAATTACTGCTGAAAATCAACCCAGATATATATCAGTCAGCTCTTGAAAGAGCAACTGCTGCTCTTAATTCCGCTTACTCCAACCTTGCCAACTCCCGCTCCAGACTTGCACAGGTAAAAGCGCAGTTCAAACAAAAAGAACTGGCTTTCAAACGGAACAAAAAGCTTTTCGAACAAAAAACCATATCACAAGCCGACTATGAAACTGCCGAAGCAACATTCGAAGTTGCCAAAGCAGAAGTAGATGCCAGCCAACAAAGCGTAAAGGCATCCGAATTTCAAACAAAGAGTGCTGCCGCTAGCGTAAAAGAAGCAAAAGAAAACCTAAGCAGAACAACACTTTATGCCCCTATGGACGGTACCATCTCTCGGCTCAATGTTGAAAAAGGAGAGCGGGTAGTTGGAACAATGCAAATGGCCGGAACAGAAATGCTAAGGGTTGCCAACCTAAACCGCATGCAATTGAAAGTAAATGTGAATGAAAACGATATTCTTAAAGTCAGCCTAGGCGATACCGCTATCATTGAAATTGATGCATACCTGGATTTACATTTTAAAGGCATAGTAACCGAAATAGCAAACTCTGCGATACTTGCCAATGCGTCAACAGATCAAGTAACCAACTTCGAAGTCAAAATTCTTCTGTTGGCCAAGTCCTACAAACAACTGATCGAAAAAAACAAGCACCCTTTTCGCCCTGGTATGTCTGCCACAGCCGATATTCAGACTAAAACACGCCACAGTGTTCTTTCTGTGCCAATACAAGCCGTAACAACCCGTTCCGACACCACAAAAACAAACAAAAAGAAAGATAACAAAAAAGATTTAAAAGAAGTTGTTTTTATAGAAGAAAATGGGAAAGCAAAAATCACATTCGTAAAAACAGGCATTCAAAACAACGATTACATCGAAATCACAGAAGGCCTTACAGAAGAACAGTTAGCCATAACCGGTCCCTATCGCACAATTTCCAAAAAACTCAAACACAACACTCTAGTAACAATTACAGATAAAGAAAAACTTTTTAAATAGCATAATGAAGTTCAGAACAGAAATACCAATACCAGAAACAACTTTTAAAATTGGCTACCAGCAAAAAAACATGTTCATCGGTTCTTGTTTCACTGAAAACATTGGGAAACGCGTTCGTTCTATGCGAATATCCACCAGCTTAAATCCTTTTGGAATAGTCTACAACCCAATATCTGTAAAAAACAGCTTAGAATTCTTAATCCAAGAAAAGCAATTCGCGGAAAAAGATTTATTCCAACTCAACGATCATTGGAACAACTTCTACTTTCACAGCAACTTTTCAGCCCCCAATCTTGCCGAAGGCCTGTCACAAATGAACAAATCAATTAAAAACGGGGCAGGTTTCCTCAAACAAACAGACTTTCTATTCATAACATTCGGTACTGCATTTTGTTTTGAACATTCCGCATCTGGCATCACTGTATCCAACAATCATAAAATACCTGCACAACAATTTAGAAGATACCGTCTTTCCGTAGAAAATATCGTCTCTGAATACAGCATCCTTCTCAAAAAACTAAGATCACTGAACCCTGAACTTCAAATTATTTTCACTGTCAGCCCTGTTAGGCATCTAAAAGATGGTGCTCATGGCAATCAATTAAGCAAATCTATTTTACTGCTCGCTGTAGATCAGCTCATTTCTGAATTTGATTTCTGCAGCTACTTTCCAGCTTACGAAATATTCATGGACGACTTAAGGGATTATCGCTTCTACTCAGACGATTTAGTACATCCTTCAGACAGTGCAGTAAGCTATGTATGGGAAAAATTTCAGGATACCTATTTCGATAAAAACGCAATTGAACTAGGAAAGGAAATTGAGAAGATAAACAAAGCAATGTGGCATAAAGTGAACAACCCAGAAAGCGATTCGCATAAAAAATTCCTGCAACGCTATGCCGATCAGGTTTTAGAGCTACAGGAACAATATCCATTTCTTAATCTAGAAGACGCCTTAAGCTACTTCTATGTCAATAATCCGAAAAAAAACAACAATGAAAATTAAGTACAAAAAAGTAACGCTTATTTGATAAGCAGTTTTTTCACTATTGATTTCTGATTCGGAAAATCGACTTTGACTAAGTACAAGCCCTTCTCTGGCTGATCCAGATTCACTTCATACTCATTGTTGAAGCTGTAGTCAATTTTATCATTATTAAAAACTGTCTGTCCAATAGCGTTTATGACAACAATTTTTGACGGTTTCACAGAAGATTTCACTGTAAAATCCTGCCTATATAATGGATTTGGAAAAAGCATCACCTGAGGCTTTCCTTCATCAAGTGCTACATTGCTGCTACCGCTCCAAACATTTGACTGGGCATTAACCGTATATAAGGATGTGATAAACAGAACAGATAGAATGGTCAATAGTCTTTTCATTGCTTGTTTTTTTATGGTTTCTACGTAATAGACACCTCAAAGTTTCGTTGCGCAAATGTACATTATTAATCTCGCATCTTCTCGGTGCTTGATTTAAAAGTTGTTAAACCATTTTTCAAGTAAAAATATTATTTCGTTTTTTGCGTTCTCAAACGTTTTAGCAGTTACAAAACTGCATAGTTTTTTGTTGATTTCAAACAATTTAATGTACGACAAAAACCATACACAATTTGTTACTCAAAAATAAAAATGGCTCAGCGACGTGTATTGACTCACACAACGGCAAATAGGTTGCAGGTTATACAAAAATTTTACCATAAAATAATTTCATTATTTGTAAGCCAATAAAATTAGTACTTTTGCTCGTTGCCTATTGGCTAAAAAAGAAAAGCACTTATACATTATGGACGTACGTCAGATCAAACAACGGTTCGGTATCATTGGGGTCTCGCATGAATTAGACCGTGCTATCGATGTAGCCCATCAAGTAGCACCAACAGACCTGTCCGTTCTGATCACGGGGGAAAGCGGTGTCGGGAAAGAAAAATTTCCGCAAATTATTCATCAGTTCAGTTCCAGAAAACACGGCACATACATCGCCGTAAACTGCGGAGCCATCCCAGAAGGCACTATTGATTCTGAACTATTCGGCCACGAGAAAGGAGCTTTCACTGGAGCGCACGATACACGAAAAGGATACTTCGAAGTTGCAGACAAAGGCACCATTTTTTTAGATGAAGTTGGAGAACTGCCCCTTTCTACACAGGTACGCCTTCTTCGCGTTCTGGAAACAGGCGAATTCATTAAAGTCGGTTCTTCTAAAATACAAAAAACAGATGTTAGGGTTGTTGCAGCAACCAACGTAAAACTTGCTGAAGCAATCAGTAAAGGTAAATTCAGGGAAGATCTCTACTACCGCCTGAATACAGTACCCATATTGGTTCCCCCACTTCGGGAAAGAAAAGAAGACATCAATTTGCTTTTCCGAAAATTTGCCCAGGATTTCAGTGAAAAATACCAGATGCCGGCAGTAAAACTATCTTCCGAAGCTTCACTTATGCTGGAAAATTATGCTTGGCCAGGTAACATTAGGCAACTGAAAAACATAACCGAACAGATTTCCGTTATAGAAAGTAGCCGAGATATTGATGCAAAGAATCTACAACGCTATCTTCCGCCCTTACAGCCAAATTTACCTGCTGTTATCGATGGTGAAGGATCGTCTGTTGATGAAAAAACATTTGCATCCGAGCGTGAGATCCTCTACAAAATCCTATTCGATATGAAAAAGGACATGAACGATCTCAAACAACTGGTAAAAGAGATAATGGACGGAAACGTAGACCCTCAATCTGTTGCTAATATTGATACTAGTTCTGCCCTTGTCCGTAATTTATACTCTGAAAATGAATTCTCTGGGCCACCTGCGACAAGTAAGCAATTTGATTTTAATTCAAGAGAAAAAGAAGAATACATACAGGATACCGAAGAAATTGTAGAAGAGACATTATCTTTGGAAGCCAAAGAAATCGAGTTAATTAAAAAAGCTCTTGAAAAGCACAACAACCGCAGGAAAAATGCGGCCAAAGAATTAGGTATTTCAGAGCGGACATTGTACCGTAAAATCAATGAATACAAGATTAAATGAGACGTTTTCAGTTTATTTCTACTTTGGTATTGTTTCTGCTACTACTAAGTGGTTGTAAGATTAAGTACACGCTCAGTGGAGCGTCTGTTGGCGATGCAAAAACAGTATCGATTAACTATTTTCGCAACATTGCGCCATTGGTATTTCCGCCGCTCAGTCAAGATTTCACGGACAAGCTACGGGACAAGTTCATTAACGATACAGACCTTGTTTTGGTTCAGAACGACGGAGACCTAGATTTCGAAGGCGAGATCACACAATATACCAATCAGCCTATGGCTGTTACGTCAGAGGAGCAGGCGGCAACGTTTCGCCTAACGATAACAATACGCGTAAGCTACACCAACAAGCTGATCAAAGATTACGAATTCGACAAGCCATTTACCCGCTATAGAGATTACACGGACGATTTTGCAACCGTAGAGGCGAGTTTGGTTGAAGAAATAACAGAAGAGATTATCGACGACGTATTTAGAGCGTCTGTAGTAAATTGGTAACCCGATTCCCATGAAGGCTGATAGATTTTATGAGTTAATGTCAAATTACAACAACCTACAGGAAAAAGATCTTGTTGAATTACAGGGTCTCATAGACATCTACCCGTATTTCCAGACGGCTAGAGTCCTGTGGAATTATAATTTGGCAAAGATGCAAAACGTTCATACAGCGGCTCATTTAAAAACCACCGCTGCCTATGCAGGCGACAGAGCCCGCTTGTTTTCCATTTTTCATCAAAAAAGTCAGAGCTTACAGCATAACGTACCAAACCAAACTAGCAAAACGGGACAATCTTCTCAGGCGTCATCGAAGAACAATGCAACAGCCTCTTCTAAAACTACTGAAAGAAAGCATAAATCCACAGCAAAAGAATCACCAAAGGCTGATACAAAAACAGGCAAGACAATATCCTCCCGCAAAGATGAAGAAGATAAACTAATAAAGAAATCGGTACAGCAAGCAAAAGCCACTTCCGACGCAAAGAAGTCGCAGAAGAAAACCACTAAAGATATTCTCGCAGAACGGACAGCGAACAAAAAAGTACGCAAAGCAACCTTCATGAAGGTGTACTATGCTACAGAGCCAAAAAATGTCACCGCTTTTTTCAAGCAAGAAGATTTCAAGCACGAAGTTATCCGTATGGCAGGTGGTAATTATGTAGAACAACCAAAGCCTTTATCTGAGGAAGATGTCGAAAACTTCATAAAATACGAGGTTGAGAAACTAAAGTCCGAACCTGCACCAAAGGAAGAACCTACCACAAGTGATAAGCAACAACATGAAGAGGCACCTGAAAAACTAGACCCTTCAAATGTTGATCACGAGCAAATTATTGACAAATTAATTGTCAACCTTAGAAAAGCAAAAGATCAGGCAATAGCTTTGGCAGATGACGACCTAAGCAGTTTTGTTGATACAGATGGTGACCTTTCTGAATTCAAGAAAGAATATGAGAACATTCTGAATGATGCTCCTGGAACAAAATCAACTGCAAAAAAAACTGAGAATACTGAAAAGCCATCAACAAAAGATATTGAAGTAGAAACTTCGTTGAGCTTAGATTCTGGTTCATTAGTAGAACTTGCCATCAAGGGGAAAGAACTTGGCCGCACTTATATTCCTCTTCCAGGAGAGGAGAAGGAAAGCGAAAAAGAGGAGCAAAAAGAATATCGCGACATGCGCGAAGATATTGATAAAAAAACCTCAAGCCAACCTGTCAAAGAAAAGGAACAGCAATCTCAAAATAAACCAATAGTTTCTGAAAGTCAAAAGCAGGAAGACACCCCAGAGACTTTAGCAGAACGTGTTCTTAGACAAGTAGCTGAGAAAAAATCAGAAAAAGTTGCACCTGCAAAAACAGAAACTTCCGAAAAGGCAAAGACTCCTCCTCTTGAAGAGTCCAAAACCGATATAACTTCAGCCACAGAAAAGAAAGAAGAAATACAAAAAGAAGATAGGCCAAGCGTTTCTGAAAAAGAACAAGAAAACAACTCAGAAACTCTAGCAGAGCGTGTTCTTCGACAAGTAGCAGAAAAAAAAGCAGGCCCTGAAAAAACAGAAACTCCTGAAAAAGTAGAGCCTAAACCTCAAGAAGAACCTAAAATTGATGTAACTTCGGACGCTGAAAAAAAAGAAGAGAAACAACAAGACGATAGACCAACTATTTCCGAAGAAGAACAAGAAAACAGCTCGGAGACTAAAGCAGAACGTGTTCTTCGACAAGTAGCAGAGAAAAGGGACAAATTACGTAAGGAAAAAGAAAATGCAACAACAAGTAACAAGAGAACGGAAGAGGAAAAAAAAAATTCTGATCCCACTCAGGAAAAACGTCAGCTCAACTTAATCGATCGTTTTATTGAAGAACAACCTTCGATAAAACGAAATGTTGAAGCAAAAGCAGAAGGTGACCTAGAGGAAGTGAAAGATAGTGTGAGGGAAAACGAAGACCTTGCTACTGAAGCACTGGCAAAAATGTATATTACTCAGAAATATTATGCCAAGGCAATTGCAACTTATCAGAAATTAAGTTTGAAATATCCTGAAAAAAATACTTACTTTGCCGACCAGATTGAGAACGTGAAGAAGTTAATGAACCAAGAATAAACCAGCGAGTTATGTTTACGCTTTTTTCTATTTTAATTTTGATCGCTGCCGTACTACTAATACTTGTTGTATTAGTACAGAATTCTAAAGGCGGCGGCTTGGCATCTAATTTTGCAGGCTCTAACCAAGTAATGGGAGTTCGACAAACTACAGACTTCTTAGAGAAGGCTACATGGTATTTAGCAAGCGCGGTTATTGTGTTCAGTATTCTAGCTAGTGTTACTATCACACGTACCTCTAACTCACAAGACTCTTTGCTGAAAGATCAGATTGAGAATGCCAACACTCAGAATGTTATTCCTACTACAGCTCCTCAACCAGCAGAAAAACCTGTTCAAAACCAACCTGAGCAACCTAAAACTGAAGGAGAGCAAGAATAGTTTGGTACAAAAGCATTTGAAGCGGTTTCCTACAACGGGAACCGCTTTTTTTATTTGCTCATTTGATTCTCTTTTCCAGATTCTAAAGAATGCTACATAAAGTATTACCATACAGTTTAGGCAACTCAACTGTCAGTCTGTACTTAATGCATAAGAAGAATTATAAATTGGCATTAGATCACAAACCTATTGTCAGGATTCACTTAGGAAAGTGTAAGAAATAATTTTTTAAGTCGTTCAATTCAAGAGCGTATTAGAATACGTGAGTTTTTTGGGCATCCGAAGCACTACAAAAACCGAAGCTTTTTTTCAGCTTTATCCAGTCGTACAAATAACTACTTTTATAGAAAACCGCTAATCCTAATCAATTAGAACTGAAAGCCAATTATCGACCAGAATCAGATAATCAATTATTGACTTTATAATCCCGCACAGAATGCATTATTAAATTAAACACAAAACGAAATTAGGCATCTTTAAAGTCTTCCCCGTAAAAGCGACCTAATCCATCGTTGTATCTCCAAATCCTAGTGCTCCTTTACGAACAGTACACTCTAGACTAAAACCTCAAATGCAACTTAAATTAAGTTGTTTTTTCTATCTCACTTATCTAGTTTTACTTTTGTTCAATAAGTTAACAGATTATGTGTCGCTAACTACTTACAACCTACACCTTGAAAAGAGTAAATTACCCCAACATCCTACTCATTGGAGGAGCTGCCAGAAATGTTGGAAAAACCACTTTCTCCACTTCTGTCATTAAGCACTTTTCACGTTTCCATTCGATAATTGGGCTAAAAGTAAAAACCATCCGCCCAGGCGACGAACGATATCATGGAAAAAGAAGCAAACTTTCAAACTCCAATTTCTTGATTCGGGAGGAAAGCTTTCTTAGTGAAGAAGATACCGGAAAAATGTTCAGCGCAGGAGCAAAACGGGTATTTTACATCAAAACCAAGCAACAGGCTATTTTTGAAGCAATACAAACATTGTTCAATGAAATCGGGCAAGAACACTTAATTGTATGCGAATCGAACAGCCTTAGAGAATTCATCAATCCTGCCCTATTTCTTTTGATACGGAGCAAAACTGGGGAAGAGCATCCCAAACATCATGCTTTAAAATTGGAACAGTTAGCAGACAGAATTATCTGGTCTGACGGCCAACAATTCGACTTCCTACCAGAACACATCACAATAATTGATAACAAATGGGAACTTTTGCACCGCAACCAATAACGAAAGGCATAAAACTAATATACTGTGCAAATCTAAACACAACAGTTAGTTTTCTGTACTGCACCTTTTATTTACTTTGGTTCAATTAAAACCCCATTCATAGCTCAAACACCTTCCCACATTATGTATAGGTGCTACAAGCAACATCAGAGAAATAAACTACAAAACAAATGAAACCTTTTGACGAAGCCCTTCGGATAATGCTGGAATCTGCCATACAAACGGACTCCGAAAAAACAACATTACCAAATTCAATCGGACGTATTCTTGCTGAAGATATATTTGCAGATGCAGATTCTCCGGGATTTAACAAATCCGCCATGGACGGATATGCAATCCGTAAAGAAGATTTAGCACTCGAACTAGAAGTAATAGAAGTCGTTCCTGCAGGTATTATTCCCAAGAAACGGATCGGTAAAAAACAGTGCGCTAAAATAATGACTGGCGCCATGATCCCCCAAGGAGCAGACACTGTACTTATGGTTGAAGATACGAAACTCACCTCCGAAGGTAAGATGACATATACCAAACTTACAGAACCTAACGTTTGCGATACTAATGTTAAAATAAATACAAACATACGGGTTAAAGGTGAAGATTGTAGAAAAGGGGATTTACTCATAAAAAAGGGGACTTGGATAAAGCCTCAGCACATTGCAATCATGGCCAGCGTTGGACAAACCGAACCTTTTGTTTTCAAACGCATAAAGGTAGGCGTTATAACAACAGGAACAGAGGTTGTTGAGCCTCATATTGCTCCAGAAGAAGGTCAAATCAGGAATACGAACAGTATGCAACTTATGTCTCAGTTGCATGAAACTGGAGCTTTGTCAAGCTATTATGGAATTGTCCCTGATGACGAAAATACCCTAAAGAAGAAAGCACAAAAGGCTCTATCTGAAAATGACATCATCATATTCACAGGTGGCATGTCGAAAGGCGATTTTGATTTTGTTCCTCAAATACTGAAGTCTATTGGTTTCGAATTACTATTCAGGCAAGTTGCTGTTCAGCCAGGCAAACCAACAATGTTTGGCAGAAGTGGTCAGAAATTCTGTATCGGTCTTCCCGGCAACCCTGTTTCTGCCTTTATCCAATTCGAACTCATGGCCAAACCTTTTATTCTTACTTGTATGGGAAATTTAATTCAAAACACAAGCATACAAATAGAAGCCGGAGAAGTTTTCTCCAGAAAGAAGGATAAGAGAAAAGGCTGGATTCCTGTACTGTTGAAGGACAACAGGGTTGTTAAAGCTGACTATAATGGGTCTGGGCATATTAATTCGTTTGCCAATGCATGGGGAATTGCCGCATTGCCTGTTGGAGTAAAGACCATAAATGAAGGAGAGCTAATTGAAACAATTAAAATATAGATTACCCTAAAAAACAACACATTGAACACGACCAATACTTTTAATGGCGATCCATTTTGATGCGCCTTTGCACAAATTATCATTTTTGGTTTAACGTTTTTTAGAATCTACAACAGAAAAAATTATTTTTGGGAGGATTTTTCTTAACGTTGATATTGACAAGGAAAAACCAGCAGGATTTATTCAGATGTAATAGCTGGAAACACCAAAAACATCTACAAAAGCCGAGGTCGCACATCGAACAAACTGCATTCAAAACCGAGGAAGACTGACTTTCCTCATCTGCCTTCCTGAAAAAGTTATATAACTTTGTAGGGTTAAAGGCTCGATCGATTCTTGCAGACAGGTATCAAATATTACATAGCTTCGAAAAAAATAGATTATGAAAAAAAGAGTCTTAGTACTTACAGGCGGGGGAGACTGCCCCGGACTAAACGCAGTAATCCGTGCAATTGTTAAGCGTGCTGCACAAACTGATGACTGGGAAGTAATCGGTAGTATGCAATCGTTTGACGGCGTGATGAACGAGCCAATGGAAATCAAAGTACTTGACGACCGTGCGGTTTCGGGTATCCACTTCAGGGGAGGTACTATTCTTCGCACAACTACAAAAGGTGGCCCTTATGGCACTATGATTAAAAATTCAGACGGAACGTACAGTACTGTGGATCGTTCTGATGAATTATTAAGAAAGCTTCAGTATTTGGGAGTAGAAGCCGTTATCAATATTGGTGGAGATGGTTCTCAAAAAATATCTCAGGCTCTTTACGAAAAAGGACTGAATATTATTGGTGTACCAAAAACAATTGATAATGACCTCTCGTCTACTGACTTAACTTTCGGTTTTCAGACTGCTGTGCAAATAGCAACAGAATCTGTTGACAAACTAGTTACTACAGCTGCAAGCCATAGCCGTGTAATGATTATGGAAGTAATGGGACGCGATGCTGGTTGGATTGCCTTAAACTCAGCTATCGGAGGAGGTGCCGATGTTTGTGTTATTCCTGAAGTCCCTTATGACGTAGATATAATTATGTCTCACCTAAAAGCTCGTTACCGTAACGACAAAGGCTTTGCAATTATCGTTGTAGCAGAGGGTGCAAAATCTAATAAAGGGGAAATGGTTGTTCGTGAAAGTGACGAATTAGGTAACCATAACCTTCGCTTGGGTGGTGTAGCTTACCAATTAGAGCAACAACTAAAAGAAGCAGGTCTTCCATTTGACTCTCGCGTAACTGTTCTTGGCCACATTCAACGTGGTGGAGTGCCTATCGCTTACGACCGTGTTCTTGCTTCTCAATTTGGCGTAAAGGCTTTCGAACTTGCACTAGAAGGAAAATATGGTGAAATGGTAGCTTACCGTCACCCAGACATTATTTCTGTTCCATTCACAGAAGCAATTGCTCAATACAACTATGTAGGTCTTGATTCTCAATTGATCAAAACCGCACGTGGTTTGGGTATCTGCTTAGGTGACTAAACTGAAAAAAACACTTTCTAAATATAACCCAACCAATTATGGTTTGGGTTTTTTTATGCTCTGATATTTGAGAGAAGAATCAATGAAATCAGATTTCGCATAAAAAAGGGAAAGACTGACGCCTTTCCCCTGATATTAAGACCGTAGTCTACAAATTATTTAAATCCATTTCACCAAAGGAAAATCCTGACGGTGAGGAAGATCGTAATTCTTAGCAAAAACGCGGACTGCATAGCTGTACGAACCCGATTTTCCAGGGCGAATTTCTACAGAATAGAAAGCAATTGTGCCAACAGTACGCTCAAACTCCATTTTATGAACCATGAAATCATTCGCATTCCTGCCTTCATGCTTTTCATTCATTACAAACTCAACTCCTATCTTATCAGGATCAAGCCCTTTTAAATCGATAACCACACGAACCTGATGTTCCTTGCCCAATTCAATGTCGTTTTTCAACGCTTCATCGTTATAATCAACAAGCTCCATCTTATCCCACTCTTTCAAGAATTCTTTCTTCCAAGCAGAAATTTCGCGTGCTTTTCCACAATCATTCTCAGATAATTCTTCTGAACGTTTTTTCAGCTTCAGATAGAAACGATCGTTATAATCGTCCATCATACGCTTTGTAGTAAACATTGGAGCTATATGCGCAATACTATTCTTCACCATACGTACCCACTCGCTAGGCACACCACTATCCCCGCGTGTATAGAATTTTGGAATTACATCACTTTCCAAAAGACGATAGATAGTTTCTGCATCTAGCTGGTTTTGCATGTTCTGGCTTGCATAGGTTTTTTCTTTTGGCAACATCCATCCTGCATCTGGACGGTAACCTTCAACCCACCAACCATCAAGAACACTTAGGTTAAGAACACCGTTCATAATCCCTTTCATACCACTTGTTCCAGAAGCTTCAAGCGGTCTTGTCGGGTTGTTCAACCAAACATCAACACCGCGCAATAGTTTCTGAGCCAAATCCATGTCGTAATTCTCGATAAAAAGAATTTTTCCTTGGAATTCTTTTCTTCTGGAAATTTCGACAATGTAACGGATCATATCCTGACCAGCCTTATCCGCCGGGTGAGCCTTTCCTGCAAAAATAAATTGAACAGGACGTTCTGGATCACTTACTAATTTCTCCAATCTCTCTAAATCAGAGAACAGCAACGTACCACGCTTGTAAGTAGCAAAACGACGGGCAAAGCCTATTGTAAGAGCCTCTGGATTCAAGGCATCGATTACCTCTAGAATCTTCCGTGGATCTTCCTGACGCTGATCCCAAGAATCGCGAACTTTCTCACGCAGGTAGTTAATCAATCGGCTACGCTGCGCTGTCCGGATTTCCCAGATCTTTTCATCTTCGATATCGTAAATCTTGCGCCAGAAGTTCTTATCGGATTGGTTCTTGAAAAAACCCTTCTCGAATGTACTTTCATAAAGATCGCGCCAAGGTTTTGCAGTCCATGTAGGGTAATGAACACCGTTAGTTACATGACCAATGAACAATTCATCTTCAGCATAACCTTTCCATAAAGGATTGAACATAGTACGGGTTACCTCACCATGAAGCTCACTTACACCATTCACTTCTTGCGACATACGTGTAGCAAGATAACTCATAGAGAAAAGCTCCTGCTTGTTTCCTGGGTGCTCCAAACCAAGGTTATAGAACTGATCCCACGTAATGTGTAAGCGATCTGGGTAATGTCCCATGTATTTCAATAAGATCTGCTCATTGAAATAATCGTGTCCCGCAGGCACTGGTGTATGAGTTGTAAACAGAGACGAAGCACGGACAAGCTCCAAAGCCTCATCAAAAGAGAACCCTTTGTTGTTGATCAACTGGTTCATTCTCTCCAAAGAAGTAAAAGCTGCGTGCCCCTCGTTTAGGTGATAAAGCTGCTGATCGATACCAAGAACATCAAGAGCTCGTTTACCACCGACCCCAAGAATCAATTCCTGTTTCAAACGGTTTTCATTGTCACCACCGTACAACTGGTCTGTAATTTTCTGATCTTCTGCTGAATTCTCAGAGATATTTGTGTCTAACAAATACAATGGTATACGTCCAATCTGTACCTTCCATATTGCAGCGTAAACTGTTCGTCCAGGGAAGTTAACCTGAATCGTCAATCTCTTACCTTCTGCATCGCGTACCTGCTGCACTGGTACATTTGCAAAGTCCTGAGGATAATATCCAGCAATCTGCTCTCCATTTATCGACAACTGTTGGGTGAAATAACCGAATTTGTAAAGCAGACCAATACCGACCATTGGATAGTTATAGTCACTGGCTTCTTTCATGTAATCACCCGCGAGGATTCCAAGACCTCCCGAATAAACCTTCACTGTATCGTGAAGACCATACTCCATAGAGAAGTAGGCAATTGTAGGAAGCTTCTTAGGCGGAGCCTCGTTCATATATTCTCTAAATTTCCTATAAACAGAGTTATAGCGAAATTTAAAATCATCGTCTTCTTTAAGGGCCAAGTAACGTTCATAAGTAAGCTCTTTGAGCATACGGATCGGGTTGAGGGTTTCGCTCCACAACTCAGGATCCATGCTTTTGAAAAGTTCCTTAGCATCGTAATTCCAGCACCACCATAGGTTTTGTGCCAGCTCGTTCAATCCCTGTAATTCTTCTGGCAACGACGGCTGTACGCTAACATCTCTCCAGTTGGGATCATCATTCTTAATAATGTTAGTAAGCATTTTACCCTGAAATTTTAAGTTAGAACATATTGAAGTGCAGAAGTTACCTAAAGCACATTCTGTTTTAATAAACTACTAAATAATCCGTAGTTTTTTTTAGGCTTCAGAACTCTTCTTTTTTGTTGCACGCTTCTTAGTACCTGTTGTGGTACTTTTTGTTCCTGTCTTGGCACTTGCTTTTTTGGTAGTGGTTTTCTTAGCAGTAGAGCTACTCTTTGCACTTCCTTCTGCCGGAGCTTCTTTCGTAGCCGTTGCAGTAGCGGTTTTTGACGCTGTTTTCGAAGTTACTTTCTTCGTAGCACGTGCTTTCGTTGTTTTCTTAGGCAAGCTACTTGGTTCCGGTCTATCAGAAACAGAATTTATCAATTCGGCAGAAGCTAGCCTTTGTTTTAACTCTTTAATTTTTACCTCGTATTGATAAATTGCATCTTCTGCCTCTTGCTGTGTAAGCATTTGAACTTTTGCTTTTTCATAGGCTTTGTTCACCCTGTCTGCAAAATCGCTTACCACATTCATGTAATTCATGAATGCATCATAAGGATCATTATATGGGTTGAAGTACTTATGTACATCGCCATCTGCAAAAAACTTGGTACACATATAATAAAAGTGGTCGCTGTTTTGCAGTGCTCCCCAATCTTTATTCAACTGATCGTCATTAATCAGGTTTACTTTTTCCTCTAGCTTGTAAAGTGTATCAAAAGCGTCGTCTTGTAATTCGTTACCCAACCAAGCTGATAAATCGCGTTCCTCATCTGCCCAAGAAATTGGGTACGGAACATGCAATTTCGAAATAGGCTGAAGCGAAGCTGCTACCTCCGATGGTGTAGAGAAAGAAAAATTCCCATCATCAAAAACAGCATCAGGCAGAGCTTTCATAAACTCAAAAATTCCTGTTTCAGCCCATTGGTGCTCTCCAAAAGTTTCATAATCCATAAAAAGGTTTATTACTTCTTCTTCTGTTGGCACTTCATTCAGCCAGCTCACATATTTCTCTGTTGTAAGAGGCCATTCTTTCCAGCCCTGGTTAGAAAAGCGGAAAGCGATATCGTCACTCAATTGATAGTTCTTCAAAAGGAGCTTCAACTTTGGTTCTCTTGCATTCTGATATAGGAAGTTAGGGCTTTTCCACCCTAATGTTTGCTTTGCACCCTCGGCCAACATTGCTTCATAACCCATCTCGTATACCTTCTCTCCTATCTCATCGCTGTAAATAAGCTCAGTATTACGGAACACGGATGGCTTTTGTCCGAAATGTCTTTCGATTTTCTCAGTATGCAATTTTACCTGACGAAAGAATTCTTTCTTCGATTTCAATACAGCTAACGAATGAGAATCTGTTTCGGCAAGAAACTCCACACAGCCTGTTTTCGCCAGCTCCTTAAAACTTTCCAGTACCTCAGGGGCAAAGCTCTCAAACTGATCTAAGGCTGTACCTGAGATCGAAAAGCTGATTTTAAATTTGCCTTTGTACTTCTTCAGAAGCTCAAGCATCAGCGCATTTGTTGGCAAATATGACTTGGCTGCAACTTTATTTAATATCTGATGGTTTTGATAATCGTCGTAGTAATTGTGGTAAGCTCCGATATCGAAAAAACGGTATCTCCGTAAACGGTAAGGTTGATGAACCTGAAAATAGAAACAGATTTGTCTCATGGGTGAATTGGATTTTATGTTTTTCTGTTACGCATTTACTAAACTGGTACTGAGTTCTTCTATAGTCTTGCTGTAGATCCCCTTAACTTGCTTTGCCGGTTTTTCCCACCGAATTTCATCGACCTCGCTCTTTCCGTGCTGCCTGAACATTTTCGAAAGCCCCTGATACTTCAAAAGGGAGTGGATATAATCGGCCAATGCTTCAACATCCCAGAAATCGATCTTTACGGCATGCTTCAACACCTCTGAAACACCAGACTGCTTGGAAATAATAACTGGCACTCCTGATCTCATCGCTTCCAAAGGCACAATACCGAACGGCTCCGAAATAGATGGCATAATAAACACATCGCTCAACATAAACATCCTGTCTACTTCTGGTCCCTTTAGAAATCCGGCAAAATGAAACTTATCACCCATTTTGTGGTATCCAACCCGTCTGATCATTTTGGTCATTAAGTCGCCGCTGCCAGCCATAACAAAACGTACATTATCCATTTTGTCCAGTACTTTCTGAGCCGCTTCAATGAAATATTCTGGGCCTTTCTGAAATGTTATCCGACCAAGAAACGTAACAATCTTCTCGTCAACAGTTCTCTTAACAGGTACTTTCAGCACTTCTTCCAGCTTAGGCTCTACTGCATTATGAACAGTTGTTACTTTATTTGGATCAACTCCATAACGATTGATTATCGTATTGCGTGTGAGGTTACTTACAGCAATAATCTTATCTGCTGCATGCATTCCCATTCGTTCTATATCATAAACAGCCTGATTCACATGTTCTCCCGATCGATCGAATTCTGTTGCATGAACATGAATAACCAAAGGCTTTCCACTTACCCGCTTGGCAGCAACTCCAGCAGAATAGGCAAGCCAATCGTGAGCATGAATGACGTCGAATTCTTGTTGAGTAGCAATAGTAGATGCCACAACGGCATAGTTGGCGACCTCTTCCATGAGGCTTTTCCCGTATTTTCCAGTAAAATGAAGTTTTCCCGAATCATCGGTTTCTGCATAGGCTTCATCTTCTTTTACTACAGCCTTACGGCGGTCTTCATATTTTTCCTCATCAAGATAAGGAGCAAGAATGGATCCTACTTCAACATAGGTAATTTCCTTCCAAAATTCTTTGTAGGAAAACCTACGGTGCTGGATACTTACATCTCCAGCTCCGATAATCTGAGCATTGGTTTGGTCTTCATCGCCATAGGCTTTGGGCACAACGAAGAGTATATCTACGTCGTGATAGGCAAGTCCCTTTACAAGTCCATAGCTAGCAGTTCCTAAACCTCCACTTATGTGTGGCGGGAATTCCCAACCGAACATTAGAATGCGCATATTAAAAATGGGTGTTAAGCAGTTGTGTTAATAATCCTAAGCGTCGTGTTGTTCTATCATAGATCTGATACGTAATAGCTCTGCAGTGTTCCAAGCTTGAGAAATAGCTCCACGACCTTCGTGAGGGGGGTTGCCGTGAAAATACTCCGATATTGCTCCAAGTCCCTTTCTGGTCATTTCTTTCTCAAATTCATCATAGAACTGCTTCGCAATAGGCAATGCAATTCTTCCTTTCAGCACCAACAGCCCATCGATGAAATGTCCAAATAACCATGGGAAAATATTACCCTGATGATAAACCTTCCTTGCATCTTTTCTATCATCAGAAGGCAAACCTACATATCTATAGTCGCGTGGAGACAAACTACGGATACCTTTTTTGGCTAACAAGTTAGCATAAACAGTATCCAGAACATCTGCTTTTAAATCGTCAGACAATGGAGAGTATGGCAAAGAAGCTGCAAAAATCATATTCGGGCGAATACTCCAGTCTGGTTCATCGGAAACATAATCGGCCAAATAACCGTGTTCAGCAGACCAGAAAACTTCAACAAAGCTCTCTTTCACTTTCTCGGCTATTGGTTCCCATTCTTCTTTAAATTTCTTAACTCTTGCCTTCTGCGAAACCTCTATTGCAAACATAATTGCATTGTACCAGAAGGCATTTACTTCAACTGTATAGCCAGGACGCCGTGTGATTACTTCATCATCTACCACCACATCCATCCAAGTAAGTGGCATTCCTGGCTGATCTGCGTGAATCAGACCATTTTCATGCATCTTAATGTATTGGTCTTCACCCTTCGCATATACATTAAGTATCTGTTTCATAAAGGATCCGTATTTCTTCCAAATTCCGGCATAAGATCCTTTATACTTCACATACTCCTGTAAAGCCCAAAAAAACAGCAAGGGTGTATCTGCTGCCCGTTTATCTTTATAATTGCCCAGGCGCTCAAATAAATCGCCCTCTAGCATATCTTCTAACAAAGTATCGATAACAGCGAAAAAATTCTGCTCGTCACCATCGCGGTGCAACGTCAATCCTGATAGGGCAAGGAATGCATCACGAGCAGAGGCTCCAAAAGTAGGATAGCCCGCAATGATATCCGTCCTGCCATTTCTTTTGCGAATAAATTGCTCTGCTGCATTTATCAGGCAACTATGGTAATCTGTTCTAGGAAGTCGTTTTTTGATCTCACTAGTAAACTTCCTTTGTAAAGTAGTTGGTTTAATCTCCTCTGTACTTGCAGACAGAATGATTGTTTCTCCTTTCTTCAACTCTATTTCAAAATAACCTGGAACATATAGGTCTTCCTGAGATTGTTCTCCTGCTTTTTGATCTTCTAGATACTCCACATTGTAATACCAGCTCGGTACAGGAACAAAATCACAGTTTTTTGAGCTTTGAAGGTAAAGATATGGGTAAGGCTCATAGAGTTTTAAACGCACCCCTTTCTCAACATCTTCATACCGTGTATTAGCACCAAAATTCTCACGCGTAATTGCATGAATATTCCGAAATGCTAAATAGGGCTGCAAACGAAGAGTTAATGGCAAGGTTGATTCTTCAACCGTATATTTGAATAGTATCTGGTCTTGCTCCTCTACTAAAATAGTTTCTTTCTTAAGCAATGTTCCCCCAATTCTATAGATAACGTATGGTGTAGGGGCAGCTCCTAATTTCTCTATGTATTTATGTCCTAAAGGAGAGTATGAATTTGGATATTTATGTATTCCAAGGTGAAACGCCTGCCCTTCTTGAACAACCGTTTCATCGAGAGACGAAAGAAGAACGTGGTGTTCCCGGCTTTCATTATCAATCGGACAAATCAATAATCCATGATGTTTTCGTGTGTTGCAATAAATCAAAGTTGAAGAAGCAAAGGCTCCCGCTCTATTTGATCGGAGAAATTCTTTTTGCAACGATTGTTCGAGATTGACTAAAAGACTGTGGTCAAAATTCATGCAGCTCATGATAGTAAGGTTATTTTAGCTGTTGAGTGACTTACGAATTGGATGCGGGGCAAGCCCACTAACTGAACGCTTTCAGGTACTATATTGCGTATCTGTTTACTCTATTGACAACTTAGGGGTGTCTAAAAGTAGCGTAAATATTGATTATATGAAACAAATCTACGACTAATTTTAGACGTAAGGTCTATCTTTCTCGAGGGTAAAGGTAGGACAATAACAAAAAAACCGGCAGGTGCCGGTTTTTAATTTCTCAATGTTAAAGATTATTTAAAGTGTCTTCTGCACTTCCCGTGTTTCATAACCTTCGATAATATCTCCAACTTTTATATCATTGAACTTATCGATGTTAAGACCACATTCAAAGCCTTTCGAGACCTCTTTTACATCGTCTTTAAAGCGCTTAAGCGATCCTAAATCTCCTGTATATACCACAATACCATCGCGGATAACGCGCACCTTCGTATTACGGGAAATCTTACCTTCTTTCACGATACAGCCAGCAATTGTTCCCACCTTAGAAATCTTAAAGGTCTCACGGATTTCCAATGTACCAACAATTTCTTCTTTAAGCTCAGGAGAAAGCATTCCTTGCATCGCATCCTTAAGCTCTTCGATTGCATCGTAAATAACCGAATACAATCGTATATCGATATGTTCTTTCTCTGCAATCTTACGGGCACTCATAGATGGCCTTACTTGGAAACCTATGATAATAGCATCAGAAGCAGTTGCCAACATAACATCGGACTCCGAAATCTGTCCTACAGCCTTGTGAATAACGTTCACCTGAATTTCTTCTGTAGAAAGCTTGATCAATGAATCTGCAAGAGCTTCAATAGATCCATCCACGTCACCCTTAACAATAACATTAAGTTCGTGGAAGTTACCAATTGCAATACGACGCCCGATTTCGTCAAGCGTAACATGCTTCTGCGTGCGCAAGCTCATTTCCCGCTTCAACTGCTCACGTTTGTTTGCAATATCTTTTGCTTCTTTTTCTGTACCCAGAACATTGAAGTTGTCACCAGCCTGAGGCGCACCGTTCAATCCTAAAATAACGGCAGGTTCACCTGGGCCAGCCTTGTCTATACGCTGGTTACGTTCATTGAACATCGCCTTCACTTTACCTGTGTAAGTTCCAGCAAGCATTATATCTCCAACATGTAATGTTCCTCCCTGAACTAGAACAGTAGCAACATAACCACGTCCTCTATCTAATGTAGATTCTATAATTGACCCCACAGCTTTCTTTTCAGGATTAGCCTGCAAGTCTAAAATTTCAGCCTCTAATAATACAAGTTCAAGAAGTTCATCTACATTCTTACCAAACTTAGCCGAAATATCCATGGACTGGTATTTGCCCCCCCATTCCTCTACTTGGTAATTCATTTCGGCAAGTTGCTGCTTAATTCGATCTGGATTTGCTCCGTCTTTATCTACTTTGTTGATTGCAAAAACGATCGGTACGTTTGCAGCAGTAGCATGGTTGATCGCCTCTATCGTCTGTGGCATCACACTATCATCTGCCGCAACAACAATAATTGCAACGTCGGTAACTTTCGCACCACGAGCACGCATTGCAGTAAAGGCTTCGTGACCAGGAGTATCTAAGAACGTAATCTTCTGTCCGTTCTTCAGTTCTACAGAGTATGCTCCAATATGCTGGGTAATCCCCCCTGCTTCACCTGCAATCACGTTCGCACTTCGGATATAGTCAAGTAAGGACGTTTTACCGTGGTCTACGTGTCCCATCACCGTCACAATTGGCGGTCTTGGCACCAAATCCTCTTCAGCATCCTCTTCGTCCTCAATACTTTCAGTTTCCTCTATTCCTTGGAACTCTGCTGTGTAACCATAGCTTTCAGAAACCAGAGACAGTGTCTCTGCATCAAGGCGCTGGTTGATCGACACGAACATTCCAAGCTCCATACAGCTCTTAATTACATCAGTAACCTGAACCTGCATCAATTGAGCAAGTTCTGCAACTGTCATAAACTCGGTAACCTGAATGTTTGATTTTGCCAGTTCAGCTGCCTCCTGCATTTCTTTCTCCTGACGCTGACGTATCTCATCACGTTTCTGTCTACGGTGTTTTGCTCCTGTAGATTTTTTCTTATTGGTAAGACGAGCCAATGTTTCTTTTACTTGCTTTTGAACATCTTCCTCGTCTGGCTTATTTCTATCATTTTTACGGGCAACAGGTCTACTCCTATCATTCCGCCTTCTATCATTCCTGTTTCCCGCAGGTCTGTTTCTGTCTCCGCCACCTTGACGTGGGCCGCCGCCACCTTGACGCTGGCCACCACCTTGACGGTTATTGCCTTCACGGTTACCTTCTCCGCTACGTTCTCCTTTTGGCTTTTGATCTTTATTCTGATCATCTCCTCCTTTAGCGGCATCATTGGTAGTTCCTTCTTTTACACGTTTCCTA
This sequence comes from Bacteroidales bacterium, assembly GCA_965230435.1. GTDB lineage: Bacteria > Bacteroidota > Bacteroidia > Bacteroidales > JBDKHP01 > JBDKHP01. The sequence goes on along the minus strand of CBDDLB010000003.1, from coordinate 468,315 downwards.
CGGCGGCGCTTATTCCTTTTTTCTTTTTCCTTATCTTTATCCTTCTGGCTATTACTGCTCTTTTTGGGCGTTGTTGGCAATTCAATCTTACCAACCACTCTTGGGCCAGACAGTTTCTGAACTTCTGACTTGAAAATTTCCTGCTCTCCGGTAGGCGTTTCTACGGTAGTTGATTCCACGTTTTCTTCTTTTTCTTTAGGTGTAGGCTCAGTAGCCTCTGATTTGGGGGTATCCTGTTTTTTAACAGGTTCTATTGGGGCTTTTTTAGTCTCAGAAGTGTCCTCAGTTACTTGTGGTTTCTTCTTAGGCTCTAAATCTATTTTTCCTACTACTTTCACCGACTTTTTTGTCTCTTCGGGGCTTACAGCTGGCTTTTCTATCTCTGGCTTTTTAGTTTCTTTAGCTTCCACAGCTTCAGAAGTTTCGGCTTTCTCTTCTTTTTTTACTTTCTCAGCTTTAACTTCCTCCTTTACTTCTGCTTTTTTCTCTGCTGGGGTTTCAACTGGGGCTTTCTTTTCAACCTTTTTCTCTCCACGATCACCTAACTCTACCTTGCCAACAACTTTTATTTGCGGGGCATTCTTCTTTACGTCGTCTTTGGAAGTAGAACTACTTAAATCTTTTATGAAAACAGTATCTTCATCTTTTTTCTCTGGAGTGGTTGCAGGTTGTTCGCTAACATCATCAATAGAAACACTCTCTTTTTTCACCTTCATCTTTCGGGTGAACTTCTGAGATTCCTGTTTAGCGCTCATTTCCGAACCATATTCTTTTTCCAAAATGGTCAAATATTCGACAGGTACTTTGTTGTTCGGATTTGAGTCTATGCTATAGCCTTTCTTGTTCAGAAAATCTACAATTGTCTGAATACCAACATTGAACTTTCTTGCTAATCGGTTTAATCGCTCTGGTTTTCTTTCTGCCATACTGTAATTTAAGATGTTTAATATGCCCCTATAGCCAGATTTGGCGGCGTAAAGTTATAAAAAATAAAAACTTAAGTTAAAAAAGCTCTACATAAGACCTCTTACTTCGCCCTAAATTCTTTCCCTCCGCACAACGAAACCACCTTTCCGTCGTCAAATTCAACAAGAACAGAAGAGAAAAAAGAGATGCCTAGGCATCTCATCAATTATTATTCAAACTCTTCACGCAAAATACCAAGTACTTCGTCTATGGTTTCTTCTTCTAAATCAGTTCTTCTTAAAAGCTCTTCCTTCGAGAGTTCTAAGACACTTTTCGCAGTGTCACATCCGATACCTTTAATGACATCGATAATCCACTGATCAATTTCATCCGAGAACTCGTCAAGATTTACGTCTTCCTCGTCCTCTACGTTATCTCTATAAACATCGATTTCGTATTCTGTCAATTGGCTGGCCAGTTTTATATTTACCCCTCCCTTACCAATTGCTTTCGAAACCTCAGAAGCATCCAAAAATACTTCTGCTCGTTTTTGTTCTTCGTCAATTTTTATCTGGGTGATCTTAGCTGGGTTCAGCGCTCTTTGAATAAAGAGTTGTGCATTACCTGTATAGTTGATCACATCAATGTTTTCATTTCGCAATTCTCGAACAATTCCATGAATACGCGAGCCTTTCATTCCCACACATGCTCCAACTGGATCTATTCGCTCATCATAGGATTCTACCGCTACTTTTGCTCTTTCTCCTGCCTGCCTTACAATTTTCTTAATAGTAATAAGGCCATCAAAAATCTCAGGTACTTCAAGCTCAAACAAACGTTCTAAGAACACTGGCGAAGTTCGCGAAAGTACAATCAACGGGCTGTTGTTTCTCAGGTCTACCTTAAGTACAACAGCACGAATAGAATCCCCTTTCTTAAAAAAGTCCGAAGGAATCTGTTCTGACTGAGGCAAAATCAATTCATTTTCTTCATCATCACGTACCAAGATTTCTCTTTTCCAAATCTGATAAACTTCACCAGTAATGATTTCACCTACACGTTCGATATACTTATTATATAAGTTATCTTTCTCCAGTTCCAAAATCTTAGACGTTAGATTCTGGCGTAACGACAAAATAGTCCTTCTCCCAAAATCAACAAGCTTTACCTCATCCGACACCTCTTCTCCTATCTCAAAATCGGCATCTATCTTCTTAGCTTCCGACAACGAAATCTCCACATCCGGATTCTCAAAATCTTCGTCGGCAACAATCTCCCTATTACGCCAGATTTCGAAGTCACCCTTGTCTGGATTAATAATAATATCGAATATATCTTCAGATTCGGAGCCATACTGCTTAATAAGCAAGCTTCTAAAAACATCTTCAATAACCCCCATCATTGTAGGGCGGTCAATGTTTTTAAGTTCTTTGAACTCAGCAAATGTTTCAATTAAATTGATGTTTTCCATAGCAAAGGAATATAGCTTCGATTATACTTTTAATACCTCTTTTGTCGACTTCACATCTGAGTAGGCAAATCTGTCTTCAAACTCTTGCAGTTGCTTACGCTTCTTGCCTTCTACTGCAACTTTCTTCTCGTAACGGACAGTAAAGTCTTCCTCATTAACTTGTGTCAATTCCCCTTCAATCTTCTGTCCATTGGCAGTAAGTACTTCAACTACTCGGCCGATATTCTTCTTATACTGCTCAATTACTTTAAAAGGGAGCCCAACTCCTGCCGAAGAAACTTCTAATTCGAAATCCTCTTCATCGCGATCTAAGTTTCCCTCTATATGCCGACTAACAGCTACACAGTCTTCAATCTTAATTCCAGAAAAGCTATCCAAGTAAACACTGATCTTATTGTCTGCGCTCACTTTTAGCTCAGCCACAAAAAAATCAGTCCCACTAATTTTTTCTGCCACCAAGCTTTCAATTTTCTCTTTAGAGATCATAACTCTACACCAATAAAAAAGGGACTACTGAAGTCCCTTTGGTTTATCTTCTACTTGTGGCGCAAAAGTATAAAAAAAATACCACTTGAACAAACTTCATTTAACTCTCGTAAGAGCTGTTTTGAAGAGCCTTGTCAATAAAAATTTGGTAGCATACTTTACAATTCATTTATTTTGCAAGCTAAAACTTAGAGTCGGCGATATCGATTACAAAGTGGTTGTCTGGGCAACAATGCCCACCCTGGCATATGCTTTACCAATTAATAATTAGCTGGGGCGAACTGGCTGGAGTAACCTTTCTATAGAAAACAACTCCTACAAAATGATTAATTTCGAGTTCAGCAGTCAAACATAACGAACAAAGACAACCGCAGTCTAAATATCCAGTCTGCTCCGTATGGTAAATAATAGTCAACTTAGACAGATGAAAGAAAATCTTGTTATAGTCGAGTCCCCTGCGAAGGCTAAAACTATCGAAAAATTCCTGGGTGATGATTTCAGTGTAACATCAAGCTATGGGCATGTCAGAGATCTGGCCAAGAAAAATTTCGGTATAGATATAGAAAACAACTACAAACCAGAATATATCGTCTCCGACGACAAAAAGAAAGTAGTCTCCGAACTGAAGAAAATGGCCAAGGCTGCAAAGATGGTCTGGTTAGCTTCCGATGAAGACCGTGAAGGAGAGGCTATAGCATGGCACTTGTATGAAGTTTTAGGTCTTAAACCGGAAAACACCAAACGTATTGTTTTCAACGAAATCACAAAACCAGCAATACTGAATGCCATAGAAAACCCTCGCGAGATTGACTCCAATTTAGTTGAAGCTCAGCAAGCCAGACGCGTACTTGATAGATTAGTGGGCTTTGAACTTTCCCCGATCCTATGGAAGAAAGTAAAACCTTCACTATCTGCCGGGCGTGTACAATCTGTTGCTGTACGGCTAATTGTGGAAAGGGAACGCGAGATTATGAATTTCAATGCAGAATCTGCTTTCAAAGTTGTTGGGGAATTTACATTTCTTGATGACAGTGGGATTTCTCAAGTTCTAAAAGCTGATCTTAAAAAAAGGCTTAAGACAGAAGAAGAGGTGAATGAATTTCTTGAAAACTGCAAATCAACAAAATTCAGTGTTGTTGACGTTGTAAAAAAACCAGGAAAGAAAAGCCCTGCACCGCCATTTACTACATCCACTTTACAGCAAGAGGCTAGCCGCAAGCTAGGTTTTTCGGTTTCGCAAACAATGAGCATTGCTCAGAAACTGTACGAGGCCGGAAAAATCACATACATGCGTACCGACTCCGTAAACCTTTCAGACACAGCCCTTAGTGCAGCTCAAAAAACTATTATTGAAGAGTACGGAGAAGAATATTACAAACAAAGAAAATATAAGTCGAAGATAAAAGGAGCTCAAGAAGCTCACGAAGCCATCCGTCCTACTTACCTTGATAAAATGACAACGGGAGGAACAGACCAGGAGAAGAAACTCTACTCTCTAATCTGGAAACGCACCGTGGCCTCTCAAATGAGCGATGCGAGACTAGAAAAAACAACTATAACAATCTCCACTGGGCTGGACAAGTTAGACTTTGCAGCTACAGGTGAAGTATTGAAATTCGATGGTTTCCTAAAACTCTACATCGAATCGACCGACGACGAAGAGGAACAAGAAGATCAAGGGCTACTTCCTAAAGTTTCAGTAGGCAAAGAGCTTGACATGTCACAAATTGAAGCAACAGAGCGTTTTACTCATCATCCGCCAAGATACACCGAGGCCAGTTTGGTGAAAAAACTTGAAGAACTGGGTATCGGTAGGCCTTCCACCTATGCACCAACAATATCTACAGTTCAGAACAGAGGCTATATAGTAAAAGAAGACAGAGAAGGAAAAAAGCGTAACTATAAATATGTATGCCTCGAAAGCAATAAAATCAAAAACCAACAAAAAACAGAAACCACAGGAGCAGAAAAGAAGAAAATGTTCCCTAGCGATATTGGAATTGTTGTGACAGATTTCCTGATTGAATATTTCGAAGAAATCATGAGCTACAATTTCACTGCAAAAGTGGAACAACAGTTCGATAATATTGCAACAGGAGGCCAAGAATGGACACTAATGATAGATCGCTTCTACAAACCATTTCACGTAAAAGTAGAAGACACTCTAGAAAATTCTGAAAGAAAAAGCGGTGAACGTATTCTTGGAGAAGACCCTAAAACAGGCAAGCAGGTATCTGTTAGAATAGGCAGATACGGCCCATTAGCTCAACTTGGGACAAATGTTGACGAGGAAAAACCTCAGTTCGCTTCCCTTCGAACAGGTCAGCACCTAGAAACAATAACACTTGAAGAAGCTCTTGACCTGTTCAAACTTCCGCGCACACTTGGTAAATATGAAGACAAAGTTGTTGTTGCTGCAATAGGAAGATTTGGCCCGTATATCAGACACGATTCAAAATTTGTTTCTCTAAAAAAGGACATCGACGACCCTCTTACTGTTGAACTTGACAGAGCAATAGAGCTTATTGAAGAAAAACGTGAGGCCGACCGCAAGAAATTCATCAAAGCATTTGAAGAAGATAGTGAACTGCAAATTCTTAACGGAAGATGGGGGCCTTACATCAAATATCAAAAGAAGAACTTCAAAATACCTAAAACCGTAGAAGATCCTAAAACCCTTACATTTGAAGATTGCCAAAAGCTAATTCAAGAACAGGACGACAAAAAGAAAACGTCCTCCAAAACAACAAAAAAAACCAGCGAGAAAAAAACAACAACAAAACGAAAAACGAAAAAGTCTTAGACTATCATCTATGGAACTACATCACTTTTTCCAACCAGCAAGCTATTCTAGGGACATTCAACAACTATTGCCCTATAGTGAAACATTGCTTTCCCAAATCAAAGTACTTAATAATACAAAAGATTGGGAGCTGTTGGATAATTTCGATATAGCCATCATAGGTGTCGGCGAAGAAAGAGGCACTCCAAACAAAGGAACTGCCAGAGCCGCCTCTGCTGTTCGTAATCAATTCGAAGAACTCTCATGCATAGGCGAGCTCAAAATTGCCGACCTCGGAGACTTAAACACTGGGGAAACCCATAAAGATACCTTGAAAGGGTTAGAAATAGTTGCCGAAGCTCTTTTTGAAAAAGAAATACTCCCGATTATAATCGGAGGAGGAAACGAACTGCTTTGTCCAATTGTTTCTGCCGCAGTAAAACACAAACAGCAACTAAGCATAGCTCTTGTCGATCCAAGATTAGACATCATTTCAAAACAAAAACAACTGAATGCAAATAATTATCTCCATTCAGTTGTGCTCCAACAACTAGATTCAATATATAACATATCAAACATTGGACTTCAAACCTATTACAATTCCCCACAAGCAATTAAATTGTATGAAGACCTCTATTTTGACATCCACAGACTAGGTACAGCCCGCAGTAACATTCCGAACTTAGAGCCAATATTTCGAGACAGTCATCTGATATCCTTCGACATGACAGCCATAAGACAATCCGATTCCCCAGGGCATAAAAGACCGTCCGTAAATGGTTTCTTCGCAGAAGAAGCTTGTCAGATAACAAAATATGCAGGGCTAAGTGATCTTGTCTCATTTCTTGGAATATTTGAATATAATCCTGTTTTTGACAACCACTCACAAAGCGCAGCCCTCGTAGCTCAGCTGATTTGGCACTTCATTCAAGGAGTATCTCAACGACAAAACGATTTTCCTTCTTCCCATGTAAAACATTACACAAAGTTTATCGTTCAAGTAGAGGATGCCGAGCAAGAGTTAATTTTTCACAAGAATACAAAAAATGGCAGATGGTGGGCAGAAGTCCCATACAAAGTAAATGAAATTAACAATAACAAAATTGTTTCCTGTACAGAAGAAGACTACCAATTAGCAGCCGCAAACCAAATTCCAGATTTATGGTGGAAGACCTTGCAAAAGTTAAATCAAAGAAAATCATAATTTTATCAAAAGAAAATCACTAATGCTCATTTAAATTTGGGCAAGCTCTTTTTTTTGTTTTCTTTCGGGTTTAGTTTTTTTCCAAACAGAACAATACTAAGGTGATATGTCACAAATTAGCATAAAACAGATGAACCGTTACCTCTTACTCTTCGCCATATCTTTCACTGTTCTAATAGTCAAAGGGCAACAAGATCCCCAATTTAGTCACAACATGTTCTCCCACATTGCGACCAACCCTGGAGCTGCGGGGTCAGAAGATGGAATTTGCGCAACTGCCATGCATAGACTTCAATGGGTTGGAATGGAAGGCGCTCCAACAACTTCTTTCTTTGCAGTTGATGCAGCGATAAGTCCTTTCGGCATCAACAGTGGAGTAGGCCTGATCTTCTCTGATGACAAATTAGGCTTTGAAGACAATTTTGACCTAAAACTTGCATATGCATATCATACAATGATTGCTGGAGGAAATCTAGGTATTGGTATGAATTTTGGAATCTTGAACAAAAGCTTTAAAGGAGACTGGAGGTTTCCAGATCCAAGCAAAAGTGAAGATATGCCTAAGGAATCAAACGATACAAATTTTGATATGGATTTTGGGGTATTTTACCGCAACAACCGCTTATTTTTGGGAATATCTGCAAAACATTTGCTAGAACCAGAACTAACAATAAATGCACAACGTTCAACCAAAACTAAAAGACATTATTATTTAACAGGAGGGTATAGGCTCTCTACTCCAATACCTTCGTTAGAAGTGGAACCCTCTGCGTTTATCAAATCTGACGCCAGCGGATTTCAATTTAGCATAAATACGAATGTAGTATACAATAAAAAATTCTGGGGTGGCGTTACTTATAGAGCTGACGATTCTGTAATTGCGTTACTCGGTTTAGAGTTGTTAAACGGCCTAAAACTTGGATATGCTTATGATATAACAACATCAGATGTCAGAAAGCATAGTGACGGAACCCACGAAATATTTTTACGTTATTGTTTTGAAATTAGCGTTCCTCAATATACTCAAAAGTATAAGAGTGCTAGGTTTTTATAAAATGGACATATTTTTGCAGCAGCAATTTTAATAACCTGTGTTATGATGAAGAGAAGAATCTTATTCTTAGCTATTCTTGTTCCTTTCTTGTTTAGCTGTGGAGGCGGCGGCGGCAATGGAGAACTTGTCGGAGTGCCGGATAGAAAGGAATGGTACGAAGCAGACCCTTACGGCATGGTCTTTATTCCTATGGGCTCATTCAATATGGGACCTAGTGACCAAGATGTGCCTTTTGCCATAACTGCAACAACCAAAACAGTGTCAATCGACCCTTTCTTTATGGATGTTACAGAAATAACAAACAACGAATACCGCCAGTTTGTTTACTGGGTGCGCGATTCAATTGCTCGGTCTTTGTTAGGTCAAGATTATCCTGATGAATTTCTCATTGCAGAAGATAATGAAGGCAATGAAATTGACCCTGCATTCTTGAACTGGGAAGAAGAAATTGATTGGGAAAATCCTGAATATTCAGAAATTCTTTCTGAAATGTTCTTGCAAGAAGACGAACGCTTTTTTAGAAAAAAAGAAATTGATTCAAGAAAGCTTAAATACAAATATCAATGGATCGACTTGAAGCAAGCTGCCAAGAAGTCGAACCGCTGGAACCCTGAAGCAAACAATGGTAATGGAGCCTATTCAGGTGAAATCATTGATGCAAAAGGTAAACGACGTGCAATCCAAAGCCGTAAAGACTTTATTCTTGAAGATGAGCTTTATATCTACCCTGATACATTGGTGTGGATGGCAGAGTTCACTTATGCCTACAATGAGCCAATGACAAGAAGTTATTTCTGGCACACAGCCTTTGACAACTATCCTGTAGTTGGTGTGACCTGGAAACAAGCTAGAGCTTTTTCTATCTGGAGAACCCAGTTAATGAACAGCTACCTATCTCAAATACACGAACCTAGTGTTCAGGATTACCGTCTACCAACAGAAGCAGAATGGGAATATGCTGCACGTGGAGGCTTAGCTCTTTCACCATTCCCTTGGGGTGGACCATACACAAGAAACAATACAGGTTGTTTTATCGCTAACTTTAAAAACCAAAGAGGTATCTATGGTGATGATGGAGGAAACCGAACTTTGGAAGTTGCAAAATATTCTGCTAATGACTACGGTCTTTTTGATATGGCTGGCAACGTTTCTGAGTGGACTGCCAATGCTTTTGACGAATCTGCATATCAAATAACGCACGACCTTAACCCTCACTACGAATATAATGCTGTAGAGGACGATCCACCAGCAATGAAGCGTAAAGTTGTACGTGGCGGCTCATGGAAAGATATTGCTTACTATCTACAAGTAGGAACACGTACTTACGAATATCAAGATACAGCTAAATCGTATATCGGCTTTAGATGTGTTCGTTCATACATGGGACGTGATGCCGCAGATTGGGATGCTAGTAATTTTTATTAATAATGGCCAAATCCCTTTATTTAAGCCTTATTCAAGGGGTTTTCACCATTTGACTTTATCACTAGTATTTCATATCTTGAACCAAGTTTTAATACATCCACAATTTGAAATAAACAAATAGTAACAATCAAAACTCTTTTGTTATGAATATTGCCCAATTCTTAGAAAGTACCGCTTGGAAAAAGTTCATGGCCAAACTTTATGGCTTAGGTGCTGCTGTTGTTATTGTCGGTGCTCTGTTTAAGATCATGCACTGGCCATTTGCAGGAGTTTTACTTACCGTTGGACTTCTTACTGAAGCATTGATTTTCGTTGTTTCTGCATTCGAACCATTACATGAAGAATGGGACTGGAGTTTAGTTTATCCTGTTTTGGGAGGACTTGATCCAGAAGATGAGATCTCAAGCCATGCAACATTACCAGGCAAAAAGAATCAGGAAATAAGTGGTGGCGGATTGAGCGACATCGATCGTCTATTGCTAAAAGGCGTAGACAACGATGAACAATTGTTCGAGAAACTTGGTGCTGGCTTAAAAAGCCTTACTGATACAGCCTCATCTCTTGCTGACATCTCTAACGCAACAACTGCTACTCAAGAATACACAGAAAGCATGAAATCTGCTTCTTCTGCTGTGAATCAGGTATCAGAAGGCGCTACTCAGCTTGGTGATACATATAAACAATCGTCTGAAGAATTGAACTACTCTGTTAGTACATTATCAGATTCTTACAAGAAACTCAACGATTCGTTGACTGTTGATATTGACTTCAGCACTGTAAATACAGGTAACGCTGCATATAGTGAGAAACTTGAAGTACTGAACAAAAACCTTACTGCTCTTAATGCAATTTTTGAATTGCAGCTAGAAGGAGGTCTAGATCAGATGATGGAAGATCTTTCTACTGGTGTAGAAGCTTCTAAACGTTACAGATCAGAAATGGAAAAACTAGGAAATCGCCTAGAAAAACTCAACACTGTGTACGGAAACATGTTGGGTGCGATGAATGTTAGAGTAGACTAATCCTATTTTTTCATTATTAAAATAATCTGTTTAAAAGAAGCTTATGGGACACGGTAAGGAAACCCCAAGGCAGAAGATGATCGGTATGATGTATTTGGTACTAACGGCGCTACTTGCGCTTAATGTATCAAAAGATATACTGAACGCTTTTATCCTTGTAGACGAAGGTCTAAATAAAACTGTAGAGAACTTTAGTTCGAAGAGTGGAATCGTTTATTCGGCATTAGAAAAGGCTGCAACTATGAATCCAGCAAAAGCTGGAAAATTAAATGATAAGGCCAAAGAAGTAAAAGTCAAAACTGAAGAACTTAGCCGCTACATTGATGAACTAAAAGTTGAGCTATATAGAATTGCTGATGGCATCGAAGTAGGAATTGACACTGTACGCAAGTATGAACTTAATGCTAAAGATAATCAAGATATTGGCGGTGAAGTTTTTATTGTCAAAAAGAAAGGTATTGAGTTAAAAGAAAAAATCAATGAATATCGCGAGTTCCTGATCAATATGGCAGGTGATAGTGAAGCAGCGAAAGCGTTGATTGAAAACTTAAGAAGAGGCTTAGATACTTCGGATCCTGACAAGCCTAATGCTGGCGGAGCAATGGAGAAATGGGAACAGCAACAGTTCGAACATTTACCTCTAGTAGCTGTAACTACTAATATGACTAAAATCCAAACGGATATCCGTAACGCAGAATCCGATTTTGCTTCCTTCTTAATGGGGCAGATTGGCGCTGATGATTTCCGTTTTAATAAGATTGAGGCAATAGTTCTTCCGAAATCTAGTTATATCATGAAAGGTGGGAAATATGAAGCTGATGTTTTTATTGCTGCTTCGGACTCTACTGTAACGCCTGATATAACTGTAGGAGGAAATGCTCTTAAAATAGTAGATGGTAAAGGAAAGTATGTTACTTCTGCATCTAGTGTTGGAGAGAAGACTTGGGGAGGTGTTATTAAACTAGTAACACCATCAAAACAAGTTAAGACATACAACTTCAAATCTACTTATATGGTAGGTGAGCCTAGTGCCACTGTTTCTCCGACTAAGATGAATGTATTTTATGTTGGTGTAAATAACCCAGTTGAAGTTCTTGCTTCTGGCGTTGCTGCGGAAAAACTAAAACCTGTTATAACAGGAGGTGGAAGTATTCGATCTGCTGGCGGCGGTGGTAAATATACAGTTCGTGTAAAAAGACCAGGACGCAAGGTTAAGATTACAGTAAATGCTGAAATTGATGGTAAAACTACCAACATGGGAACAAAAACATTCCGTGTAAAACGGGTTCCTGATCCAGTTGCAAAAGTTGCAAAGCTAAAAGGTGGTGTTATCCAAAGGAATGTTCTAAAGGCTCAGGCTGGCGTTGCTGCTGACCTAGAAAATTTCGACTTCGATCTGAAATTTGTAGTCCAAAGCTTTGTTGTCTCAGCTACAATCCGAGGTTACGAAGAGGAAGCAAAATCAAATAGCTATCGTTTTACAGCTAAACAGAAGCAATTGATTGGCAAATTGAAACCGAACTCGAAGCTCTACATCTCAGATATTAGAGCTAAAGGCCCAGATGGAACTATTCGTAACCTACCATCGATTACCTTTAGATTGAAATAAAAACTAATAATGATGAAGAGAGGCGTATTAATTCTTATCGGTTTAATTGTAGCTTTAGCTTGGTTTTCTGAGTCTAAAGCGCAGGTTCTTGACGGAGTTTATCCAGAAAGTCACATTCAAGACAAGCGTCCAATACCTTATCAATATCTAAGAGAAGGTGATGTAATGTGGTCGAAAACTATTTGGCGAAAAGTCGATTTACGCCAGAAGATCAATCATCCTATTTATTACCCTGAGTTTCCTAAAGGGAAATATAAAAGTTTGATTGATGTGATTATGCAAGGTGTAAAAACTGGACAGCTCACAGCTTTCGACGAAAATGATCTTGATGAGTTTGCCATTGAAATGACAATAACCGATATTGAAGAGAAATTCGGTGCAAAAGATGAAATCATACAAACGGAAGATCCTGTAACAGGAGAAATCAAAACTCAGCGTATTGCAGGTACCTACAATACTACTGATGTAAAGTTCTATTTGATTAAAGAACTTTGGTTCTTTGACAAACAACGTTCTGCATTAGATGTTAGAATTCTTGGTCTCGCTCCAATTCGTCTATATTACAAGGAAGAGGATATTGATCAGGAAACACCTATTCAGAAGAAACTGTTCTGGATTTATTTCCCAGAAGCTCGTCGTTTGTTTGCTAAGACCCGTGTATTTAACCCTCATAACGATGCCGAAAACATGTCTTATGATGACTTGTTTAACAAGCGCTATTATGAGAGTTTCATTGTTCAGGAGTCCAACGTCTTTAACAACCGTGAAATCGGATCATACGCCATAGGTACCGAAGCTCTACTCGAATCTGAAAGAATTAAAGATTTCATCTTTAATTTTGAGCAAGATTTGTGGGAATATTAAAAGGAAGAGTTTTTATATTTTACACCCCGATAGCAATAGCGTTATCGGGGTTTTATTTTTTATGAAACTTATGTCAGTAAAACTGAAAAAATAACTTCGGTTTTCGTTGCACTGAGGCTCTCGAAATACTCACGTACTCTACGTATTAGACACCTTATGTGCCTTAACCGAAATTGTTTTTACACTTTACTTAGGTATTGTTTTCTGTTGAATAAGTTAGAATGATATACCTCTAAAAGTGTTGTTTATATTACACATCAACTTATGAAGTTAAAGTTTTTAATTGCCGGGATAATATCATTGTTATCACTGAACTCGTTATCACAAGAATTTAGGGGAGTTTGGATTTCTACAGTATTCAATAAGGATTGGCCTTCGAAATCTGGCTTAAGTACAGAGGAACAAAAAGCAGAACTGATCCAGCAACTAGATCTTCATGCCCAGAATGGCATTAACGCCGTAATATTTCAAGTGCGTACAAGTTCTGACGCTTTATACAAATCTTCTATAGAACCATGGTCACAATGGCTATCGGGAAAACAAGGAGTAGCACCAGAACCATTTTATGACCCTCTAGAATTTGTGATTGAGGAAGCTCATAAACGAGGTATGGAACTTCATGCCTGGCTGAACCCTTATAGAGCTGAAATAAATCGTGCTAAAAAAGCATCAGCCCCCAACCAAGTGTCACAAATCCACCCTGAATGGTGCATTGGTTATGGAAGGAGAACCTATCTCGATCCTGGGATTCCTGAAGTGCGTGAATACATATTATCAATTGTAAAAGATATCATTACACGCTACAATGTTGACGGAATTCACTTTGACGATTATTTCTACCCTTACAAAGTAAACGGTGAGGAATTCAATGACGAACGCTCCTATAAGATGTTTGGAAAAGAATTCCCTAATAAAGCTGATTGGAGAAGAGATAACGTTAATCAGATTGTAAAAATGCTTCATGAAACTATAACGGCTCATGATACTAAATTGAAGTTCGGTATTAGTCCTTTCGGAATCTGGCGCAATAAACGAGAACACCCACTTGGCTCTGAAACAAATGGAATGACAAACTACCATGGACTCTATGCAGATGTTCGTTATTGGTTAGAACAATCATGGGTAGACTATGTGATTCCACAACTATACTGGCCAATTGGAGATACCGTAGCTGATTTTTCGACTCTTGTTGATTGGTGGAACGAAAATGCTTTCGATAGACATGTTTATATTGGCATAGGCCTGTTCAATTCTGGCCCTAAGGCAAAGAAAACTCTTTGGCGGGAAAGGGATCAGATTGAACGTCAAATAACTTATTTACGAAGTAAAGCCAACATACGCGGCATGTGTTTTTTCACTTCTACGTCATTCGTCGAAAACCCATTCAACATCAACCAGAAACTTTCTTCTAAATTATTTGCAACACATGCTACACTTCCAATGATGCTTTGGAAACAGCCGCTGATTACACAAATAGATACTATACAAATTGCATCGAAAACAGATAGTTTGACAGTTGCGACAACAGAACTAGAAAAAAAAGACACTACTGTTCTCACTCCAACAGACTTCAGAATTACTCGACAGAAAAACCAGATTCTATTTGCCTGGGATACACCTAAAAATGAGCCCTTGGAAAATGTGAAGTTCAAAATATATAGATTTAAAAAGAAAAAAATCAATAGTTTAGATGAGGGGGAACTTTATGCAGAAACAGTAAGGACAAAGCTACTGATAGCTAGAAAAAGGTGGGTTCTGTTCAGAAAGAAGTATACCTTTGTTGTTGTTGCAGAAAAAAAAGGCTTCAGTTCTAGTATGAGTAAGATAGCGCGAGTGAGGTTGAAGAAAGGGGAAGAAGGATCTATAACAAATCCTAGTGTAATAGTATATTAATGACTTTAATAGGAAACTACTTTATAAAAGATGGGATTGCTGCTGAAATAAAGAGTTTTTCACCTTCAGTCCTTCAGGAAAGCGAAACTGTCTACGAAGTAATACGCATTATTGGAGGTGTACCATTGTTTTGGAAAGACCATTTATCTAGATTCTTTGAATCTTTAGTGAAGACTCAAAGGCGATATGCTTTTGGCTCTGAAACTATAATGAACTGTATAAAAAAGCTAATCAAGATAAATCAAATAAACAATGGAAACATTCAGTTTTTGATATCTGGAGATACGCGCTCGTTTTTTGCCTTTGAAATAAAATCGTGCTACCCAACAAAAAATGATTATTTAAAAGGTGTAAGGTCTGGTATTTATTCTGCTGAACGATCTAATCCGACAGCTAAAGTAATAAAACAAGATCTTCGCAGATCTGTGAACCAGATAATTGATAAAAAAGGCTGGTATGAAGCCTTACTTGTAGACAATAATGGTTTTATAACTGAAGGAAGCAAATCAAACGCTTTTTTTATTGAAGATGATACAGTTTTTACATCTCCTACAGAATGTGTTTTACCTGGTATCACAAGGAAATATGTTATTGAAGCCTGTGAAAAAGAAAACATAAAAATACAAGAGCTACAGCTATGTGTGAACAAACTCGCAATGATAAATGCAGCATTCATTACAGGAACGTCACCCAAAGTGTTACCTGTTTGTTCTATTGACAAATGGGATTACGACGTTAACAATCCTATATTGCAACGCATCATGCGTAGGTATAATGAAATTCTGGAACATAATTTATTTGAAAATCGAATAGAGTGGGTAAATGAGAGTGCCGATTTGCCAAAATAAAAAGGGGAGAAGTTTTTTGTACTCCTCCCCTCTTCTACTTGTTTAGGAACTGTTCTGTTCCATTTAAATTTCAAAACAGGTTTACATCCCTGTCTACAACTTCTTCGCTTATTTTTCCAACTTCGTTTATCTCACTTCAGAACCCTCTTTGAGTTTTTTATCAGACTCAAGAAAACTCAAAGTACCATCAAAGTCTTCACCCATAAGAATCATTCCTTGCGATTCTATTCCGCGAATTTTACGCGGCTCAAGGTTTACTAAAATAGAAACCTGTTTACCCACAATGTCTTCTGGCTTATAATGTTCTGCTATTCCAGAAACTACCGTTCGTTTATCTATACCTGTATCAACAAGCAGCTTTAGAAGTTTCTTTGCCTTAGCAACTTTTTCTGCTTCCAGAATGGTACCTACGCGGATATCCATTTTTGTAAAATCGTCGAACGAGATGTTTTCTTTTTGTGGTGCAGCAGAAGCATTAGCTGCTTCATTGGCCGCTTTTGTATCTTCTAGCTTTTGAATTTGAGCGTCGATTACAGTATCCTCTATCTTTTGGAATAAATGCTTCGGTTTATTTACAACGTGCCCTGCTGATAACAGCTCCGATTTAGAAAGGTCTTCCCAATTTGCTTCTTCAATATTCAGGAAACTACGAAGTTTTGCTGCGCTGAACGGAATAAAAGGCTCCATTAGAATTGAAAGAGCAGCTGTGATCTGCAACGAAATGTTCATGATTGTTTTTACACGCTCAGGATCTGTTTTCTGGAGTGTCCACGGCTCGTGATCTGCCAGGTATTTATTGCCAAGACGGGCTAAATCCATAGCATACTTTAATGCAGAACGGAAATGGTAGTTTTCTATTTCCTGTTCTACTTTAACTTTCAATACTGAAATCTGTGCAATTACCTCTTGATCTTCTGCCGTTGGGGCTGCCGCAGGGATTTCTCCGTTGTAATATTTGTTAGTTAGTACTACTGCACGGTTTACGAAGTTACCCAACACGGCAACCAACTCATTGTTGTGACGCGCTTGAAAATCTTTCCAAGTGAAATCGTTATCCTTCGTTTCCGGAGCGTTTGCCGTAAGGGCGTAACGTAAAGAATCTTGTTGTTCTGGGAAGTCTTGAAGGTATTCGTGTAACCAAACTGCCCAGTTACGTGAAGTTGAAATTTTATCGTTTTCCAAGTTCAGGAACTCGTTTGCAGGAACGTTTTCTGGTAAAATATAGCTTCCTTCCGCTTTGAGCATACTTGGGAAGATGATACAGTGAAATACAATGTTGTCTTTTCCGATGAAATGAACAAGCTTGGTTTCTTCATCTTTCCAATATTTCTCCCACTCCGGAGTTAGTTCTTTAGTTGCAGATATATATCCAATAGGAGCATCGAACCAAACGTAAAGTACTTTTCCTTCTTCACCTTCTACGGGAACAGGAACCCCCCAGTCTAAATCGCGGCTAACGGCACGTGGCTGTAGGCCTCCATCGATCCATGATTTACACTGCCCATATACGTTCGATTTCCACTCTTTATGCTGTTCTAGGATCCATTCTTTTAGGAATGGTTCGTATTTGTCTAAGGGCAAGTACCAATGCTTTGTAGCTTTTAGAACTGGTTTGCTGCCAGAGAGTGTTGATGCCGGATTGATCAGATCGGTGGCGTTCAAAGAAGAACCGCATGCCTCGCACTGATCGCCATAAGCACGTTCGTTACTACATTTCGGACAAGTGCCAGTGATGTACCTGTCGGCCAAGAACTGTTTTGCTTCTTCGTCGTAGAACTGTTCAGATGTTTTCTCTACGAACTCTCCTTTATCGTAGAGATTCTTGAAGAACTCAGAAGCTGTTTCGTGATGTATTTTGTTGCTGGTACGCGAATAGATGTCGAATGAAATTCCGAAATCCTCGAAGGCCTTTTTGTTTATTCCATGAAACTCGTCTACTACATCCTGAGGGCTAACTCCTTCTTTCTTTGCTTTAAGGGTAATTGGCACACCGTGTTCGTCCGATCCGCAAACCCAAACAACGTCTTTCCCTTTTAGGCGTAAATAACGAGTATAGATGTCGGCAGGGACATAAACCCCAGCCAAGTGTCCGATATGGATTGGTCCATTCGCATACGGCAAAGCTGCCGTGATCAAATACCTTTTGTAGTCCTTCATTTCTTCGATTTCTTGTTGTGCCGTTGTCTTACAGCGTCGAGTGTCAGGTGGAAAATATGAGTTATAAATCTAGCAGAGCGATCTCATGAAAACCTTTTAAAATTAACTCTACTGAATAATTATAAATTGGCTGACACATGGATATCAGTCAGCTCAATCTATGATCCCTAGTTAATCCTTTTGTTGACACTTCCTTTCACAGTGCTCGCAAAATTATGAAAAATGATGGGCTAGTGAAATTGTTTTGAATGAATTAAAGCTGAAAGAAATAAATTATGAGCTATGAATTAGAGACCAAACAAAAAAACACATTACACACCTTAAAAGGTGTACTGAAGCCTATGGCTAAAGTGTTAAGCCCCCCTCTCCTTTTTCATCAAGGAAGAAGGAGCAAAAAAACAAGGTAGAACCATTTTTGAAGCCGAAAATCACACCGAAAAAGTGTTGCCAAAGACTAACGTAGGCTCACTGATAGCAAATTATGTTGCTGTTGTAATAACGTTCTAGTCCAAATAGAAAATAATAATTACCCTGCTTCTACATTAATTCCTGCTTGAGTGTAATTGCAATCTGTGTAGCCCGATCGATGGCTTCTTCAATAACCGGAATGCCACAAACATCGACATGACCGAAATGAATATTACCGTGTGGTTCGTTCATCTTTTTTCTTTGCTCGCCCCAAACGGAACCAACGACCGGTTGCCGCATTGGATGCCCCCAGATCCAAATGTCCATTTGGGTGATTAATTCTTCTATTGTAGGGTGAGCTTTTTCCAGTTCGGTAAGAAGTGTACCCGCCCAATGTTCCCAGTCTAGATTTTCCATCAGAGCTCTTTTTGTTTTTATTTCGTTGGGATAGCAGGCGTAAAGCGATACAATATGAGGTTCGTCTGGCGAAGGAGGGTTGGGCATCTGATGCTGGTTATTGACATAGCCCATTGTCCAAGAATCGTAGATTGTGTTGTCCCACTTGATTCTTTCACTTCCATAATCAGGTAAATGCTTTAAATGAATGTTTGCTACAATCCAAGGTGCATAATGTAGGTTTTGGAACTCGTTGCGCCCGATGGTCCGAAGTTCGGGGACGATATGATAGACTTGATGTTTGGGCAAAGCAAAGACAGCTTTTTTACTTTTTACCTGATAGAATTCCTGTTTGTTTTCGTCCCAAATGGTTGTAAGAACTAGATTTTCCTGCTGCTGCATCTGTACCGCCCAGTGATTGGTCTGGATGGTGCCTTGAGGTAATTTCCCTGCAAGTTTTTCGCTTAAATAACCTAAACCTTTTGGGAAGGTAACTGTTGGGGTTTTCTTTCCTTTGGGCTTGATTTTGTTACGGAAAAACTGAAGTCCTGCCCAAGCGGAACATCGGTCGATGGTAACGCCAAACTCATCAACAATCCAAATGTTGCAATACCAATGGAGCAGCTTAGAGGTGAGCTTGTTTTTAATGAGAAACTCTTCCATACTGATCTTATCGAGTGCCAGTATTGAGGAATCGTTGGATAATCCGCGCAAAGGTAGGCCTAAGCCATAACGCCCTTCTGAATCTGTCCATGTAGACAATTCCCACAGCTTCTGCTCGAAAAGCCCTAATTGTGCTTCGTCTTCATCATTAGCCAACCGATATGGATAATCGTGCGGTTCCCATTTCCCGTTAGTGAATAATTGATGCATGTCTTCTTTGAGCAGATATTTTTGGTCTATGATTGGCCAACTGTTATTATCATAGCCTGAAATTATCCCACAATCTTCGAACACCTCGTTAACGGCCTTCATGTGAGGCTCCGGAAAATCGGAATAGTGA
This sequence comes from Bacteroidales bacterium, assembly GCA_965230435.1. Classification (GTDB taxonomy): domain Bacteria; phylum Bacteroidota; class Bacteroidia; order Bacteroidales; family JBDKHP01; genus JBDKHP01. The sequence goes on along the minus strand of CBDDLB010000003.1, from coordinate 448,787 downwards.
GCTCCACATGCGTATGGCAATCCATTGTGTTCCCCCCCCCGACATAATCCTCCTACCTGCTCTTCTTTCTCGATAATGAGTACGTTGGAAATTCCGTCTTTCTGCAAACGTCTTGCTGTTGTTAGTCCAGACATTCCTCCTCCTAAAATAACTACATCGTAGATATGATCGCTGGGGATTAAAGCAGGAAGTTTCATCTTCTTGTCGCGCATTTGGTGCCCGAAACTATGCTTCTCACCTTTGATTGAACCAGAAAAAGATAAGGGTTTATTGGGGTCTCTCTTCTTTTGAGAAGATGTACAATATGGCAATAGTAGTGTTGTTGCAAGGGCTGCTCCGGTTGTCTTTAGAAAATGTCTACGGTCGATTTTATTCATTGGGGAATTCTGTTTCGTGTTGCTTTTATGGAATAATGAATTTGTTTACTCCTGAAAACCAGTATATAATCGGTTATTAATTTTATAACGTCTTAAGAATAGCAGCAGGTTGTACCGTACTTAGTTTTCTATTTGAAACGTAAAGGTAAAAAAATAGCAAGCTTGTGATTCAAGGTCATGAAAGAGGTCATTGATAATTTACTTATCTTTGTGTCGGATATTGTCAGCACAAGTTGATTTATGACAAAAGGTAGTTTGACATGTATGCAAACTATTCATTCATAAAGGTTCTGATTTTCAATAAAAACAAATCAACTAATTAAACTAAACATTGAATGTCTTATCCAATAGAGCGGAAATTAGTAGTTGGAGTATCGTCTAGGGCACTATTTGAGCTAGAAGAGGAAGATATGATCTTTCAGGAAAAAGGTTTGGATGCCTATAGAAAGTATCAGAACTCGCACAAATTAGATGTTCTGGAAAAAGGAGCTGCATTTCCGTTTATCCGTCGTTTTCTGAATATTAACAATTTCTACCCAGAAGAACAGCCTGTTGAGGTGGTACTGCTTTCTAAAAATGGGCCAGAATCGGGAGTTAGGGTCTTCAATTCGATTAAAGCTTATGAGCTCAATATTTCACGGGCGGCCTTCACCTCTGGAAAATCACCTTTCCCATATATTCCAGCGTATAATATTTCGCTCTTTTTATCGAACAGTGCAGAAGACGTTTCCGAAGCCACAAAAGCTGGATTTGCTGCGGGTAAAATTTTAAAAACTGATTTTATTGATGACGAAAATGATACGGAACTACGTGTTGCTTTTGATTTCGACGGGGTAATAGCAGACGATGAAGCTGAAAAAGTATTTAAACAACAGACATTGGAAGCTTTTCAAAATTATGAAGAAGCCCACAAAAAGGAACCTCACCGGTCTGGGCCACTTGCTAATTTTTTCAAGAAACTATCATTCTTTCAGAAACTAGAAAACAAAAAAAGAGATGATAATCCTCACTACCAAAAACTTCTCAGAACAAGCATTGTTACGGCACGCAGTGCCCCGTCTCACGAAAGGGCTATCAATACTCTGACCAGTTGGGGCGTTGAGGTAGATGAACTATTCTTGATGGGGGGCGTAGAAAAAAGCCGTGTACTGAATATTCTGAATCCTCACATTTATTTCGACGACCAGATGATTCATCTTGATTCTAAGCAAAACAAAATCCCTTTGGTTCATATTCCTTTTGGTATTGCAAACAAATAATTAAGCGCGGAGCAGGGACATATTCGACAAATGAGCATGAAATCTCAGAGCTTTTTATTTATTGTTTGCAAGTAACCGTATTATTTACCGCATTTTATCATCTCTTGATTATTCGATTAGCCCCCTCTGTTTCATTAAACTGTACTGGTATGAATCCTTGCGCATAAGCGGCTGTCCACATTTAGGGCAGTCTACCATTCGGCACGGTACTTTTATACCTTCCATTTCGATCTCTCCACAATTAACACATACGCAAGTTTTTTCTTCGGCACAGTCGCTCACAATTAGCTTTAGACCACTATCCTCTGTTGGAGTAGGTTTATCTGTATCTGGACGATTCAGGCTGGTATTGATATGAACGATATTGATTGCCTTGCATTTAGGGCAAGACTGCGGATTGTCTGCCTGAAGACCTGAAATAAATGTATGATTGCATTTCCGGCACCGAAACCAGTCCTTCTCAAAATTGACATTTCCACCTTCGATAAAAATGGCTTTCCCTTCTACGAAAGCCTTTGCTATTACTTTTCGGGCTTTGTCGTAGATACGGGCAAAAGTGGGTCTTGAAACCTGCATCTTCTCAGCAGCTTCTTCCTGCGTAAGGTTATCGTAATCAGCCAAACGAAGGGATTCGTATTCCTCAAATAATAAAATGACCGAATCTGCTTCTTGAGCCGGCACACCAAACGGCCTGAAGCCGTTCATTATTGGTGGCGTTTGCATATTGCGGTGTCGCTTAGGTCGTGGCATACTAAATCTGTATAAAAAAAATCATGGTCAGGCTCTAAGAACCTTTATTTTATTGCTTTAAAAAAGGTTATTGATCAAGTTACAGCACATCTTCATAGGAAAGTCGAATAGCGGAATTCGGAAAATAGATAATATCAATGCCTTTTGCAAGCCTCTTATAGCCTTATAGTAACAGCCTAAGGTCTTGATAAGGTATTCACATATAAGAGGAAAAAGCTTTCCTCTTAACTATCGATTCGTAAGTTTAGGATGCGTCTACTTCTCAACAAAAACTGCGCTATATTACTTATTACTTTGCTCATGAGCAAAATAAGCTGCCCCAATAATTCCAGCCTCATTTAACAGCGATGCCGGAACAACAGGTACTTTCTTGGTAATCGTTAGCTTTTCTTCGAACTTATCCATTTTTTTACTCACCCCACCACCAATAACAAAAAGGTCTGGCCAAAATAGGGAGTCCATATACTTGAGATAACGATTGAACCGCTTTCCCCATCTTCCCCAGTTAAGATCCTCGCGTTTGCGAACAGCATCGGAAGCGTAATGTTCTGCCTCTAAATCGTCTTTTATTAGAACATGCCCAAACTCCGTGTTAGGAAGCAGCTGTTTATCTGTAAAAACCGCTGATCCAATACCAGTTCCTACAGTAAGGAAAATGACTACGCTCTGGTCTGAAACAGTTGTTCCGAACTTTACTTCAGCTACACCCGCAGCATCTGCATCGTTAAGGATAAAACAATCTGACCCTAGCTTTTTTTTGAACATAGAGGCCGCATCAACATCTATCCATGATTTATCGACATTGGCAGCCGTGCGTATTATTCCGTTCTGAACCACTCCAGGAAATCCTATCCCTATCGGCCCTTGATATTCAAAGTGCGACTTGATCTGTTGGATTGCCCAAACAAAAGCCTCCTGATTAGCTGGCCTAGGAGTTTCTACCCTAAAACGATCTGTCTTCAATGTTCCAGTTTCGACATCTACCAAGGCTCCCTTAATCCCAGATCCACCGATATCTATTCCTAATATTTCCATTCGTCTAGATTATGAATAATTGTTTAGGATTTATGAATTGGTGCTGTAAAAACAACACCAATTTATTAATGCCTAGAGCAAAAGCTCTGGTTTTTTATCATTAATATTCGTCTTCAGAGCTTGAGTAACTATCGTAGTCGTTATCATTATTTTTTCTCTGCTCTTGCTCATAAGCCTTACAGTCTAAGCTATTCTTATCTATTCCTCTTGGAACTGAAAAATTTCCTTGTGAATAACTTAAATTTTTGTCGGCATATACCTTTTTCATGTACAATGCCCAGATCGGTAATGCCATGTTAGCACCTTGACCATAAAGAGTGCTGGCAAAACGAATACTTCTCTCTTCTCCTCCTACCCAAGCACCAGAAACAAGTTCTGGAGTAAGTCCAATAAACCATCCATCGGAGTTATCATTTGTAGTTCCTGTTTTTCCAGCGACAGGGTTCGTCAGCTTATATTTATAACGGATACGCTGGCTAGTTCCAAAATCAACAACACCACGCATCATACTCACCATTTTATATGCAGTGGCTTCGCTTATTGCAACTTTTTTCTTTGGCATAAAAGAAGCCAATACATTTCCATGTTTATCCTCTATTCGCGATACAAAAACGGGATCAACATGCACCCCCCTATTCGCAAAAGTGGTGTATGCACTGACCATTTCAGACAAAGTAACTTCAGCAGCACCTGTACACAACGAAGGAACGGGGTCGAGATGACTTCTTACGCCCATTGCCCGAGCTATCTTAATTGCGGCTTCTGGAGTATATTGTTTAAGTACCCAAGCTGAAATCTGGTTCATCGAATGTGCTAAGCCAAACTTCAGGGTTATCATTTTTCCATCGTATTTCTTAATGTATTTATTTGTAGAAAAAGATGGTGTATAAGTTGGAGGTTCCTGTCCTTCTGGCAATACAAAAGTGTAATCGATATTTGGAATTTTATGACAAGGAGAATATCCCCCTTGCATGGCCAAAGTATAAATAAATGGCTTGAAAGTAGACCCAACCTGACGCCTTGCCCTTACTGCATGATCGTATTTGAAATGTGTATAGTTAACTCCTCCAATGTATGCCCGTACGAGCCCTGTAGCTGGTTCTATAGACATAAAGCCTGCATTGAGATAATACTTGTAGTGCCTTATAGAATCCATTGGAGTCATAATCGTATCTTTCTCCCCTTCCCAAGTAAAGATTCTCATCTCAGTTGGCGTGTTGAAGCTTTTTTCTATTTTTTTCTTACTGATTCCATGAGCCGTCATTGTACGGTAACGATCGCTCCTACGCTTAGAGAGCTGAAGTATATTTTCGACTTCATCCGGTTTCAGGTCACTTGAAAAAGGCCCGCGTTTTCTCCAACCTTTCGACTTATATTTTCGCTTCATGAACAATTTCTGAAGGGCAGTCATATGTTCTCTGGTGGCCTCTTCTGCATAGCGCTGCATACGCGAATCGATACTGGTATAAATGCGCAGTCCGTCTTTATATAAATTGTATACACTGCCGTCTGGTTTGCGGTTCTTAATACACCAACCATAAAGGGGATTGTCTGCCCACTCAGTAGAGTCTTTCTTCCAACTATTCACATTTTTGAACTTCTCACGGATTGGTTCTTTTGCCGTCATTTGCGTACGTAAGTGTTCCCTAAAATAAGGAGCTAACCCACGCAGGTGCGAACTTTTGTTAACTCGCAACTTTATGGAATCTACAGAAATCGAATCTTTTACCTCCCGAGTCATAAAACCATATTTCACCATCTGCTCAAAAACCGTATTTCTGCGGTTGTGCACTCTCCGTCTCTTTGGCGGATACTTTGTAATAGGGTTGTACATCGACGGCCCTTTGAGCATACCGACAAGAACGGCAGCCTCTTCCACTTTTAACGAATCTGGTGTGGTATCGAAATATGTTTTCGCGGCAGCTTTTATACCAAAAGAATTGTGCCCGAAAGGCACCGTATTCAGGTACATGGCCATAATTTCTTTCTTGGTATAGTTTTTCTCAAGCTTAACTGCGGTAACCCACTCCTTAAATTTGATCTTGCCCATTGCCCAAGCTTTTTGCAATTTACTAGTGTAGCGGGTTGTATCCCTCTTGTATAGGTTCTTTGCTAACTGCTGTGTAATGGTACTCCCCCCTCCGGCACCCTGCCTAAGGATAACCGTGCGCACAAGAACACGCAACAGCCCCCGAGGGTCGATCCCTGAATGTTCGTAAAAACGGGCATCTTCTGTAGCCTGAAGTGCTTCGACTAGGTTTGGAGAAAGATCGCCGAAACGGACCGGTGTTCTGTTTTCTTTATAAAACTTACCTAGCAGAGCACCATCAGTGGCATATATTTCCGAAGCTAGATCACTTTTGGGGTTTTCGAGCTCTTCAAAAGTTGGCATATACCCCATTTTTCCAGAGGCAATTCGATAGAAGATTGAAACAACAGTAAAAAAGCCAACGAAATAGATCAGCCACATAAAAATTACGAGAGGCTTATAATTTGGCTTGTCTGTCTTTTTATTTGCGGACATAATTTATTTTTTTCAGAATATTGTGCAGTTTAGATCTTAAGGTCAAATGTCTACGGGAAATTAATTATGAGTTCTAAATTAGCTAATGCCAGAAAGCCAGCATGTAACCAAACCAAGATTAATTTGGTAAGGCTTTCTCCAATGAATGACCTGTATTCTTTCATCAAAAAAACAATTTACAAAAATAGAAAGTACAAAGATAAGAATTCATACTAAACCTGTCATCCTTGAGGTGAACCCTTCTATATCCATGCTTTCATCTGCTTTGTAAGTTTAGAAACGCTTGCATCCCAATTATCGTGTGGCAGTGCTATAGCATTTAGAAAGGCTAACTGTTTCAGGTTGTCCGGCAGTTCCTCTTCCGAGGGCATTACAGCGCCATCTACAAGAACAGGAATCACAGTTTTGCCCAACTGTAGAGCCGTCGCAACTTCAAGGTTAACAAAATCGTTCTCATCAAACAAGCGTTTATTTCCATCTTTATCTGCAATTGAAAGCCATTGTTTCCCGATCACTACAATAACAATTGAACATCCCTCTAAATTAGAACGGATCTCCTGAAGAAAATTGGAACCAATAGGAATATTCTCGATATCCTTAAATACTTTATTTCTAAAACTTTGATTAAGATCTTTGTAAAGAGAAATCGTAAAACCTGAAGAATCTGCTCTACGATAACTAATGAAAATTTCATTTCCCTTATGGACTTTCTTCTTTCTGAACCACAACGTCAGTATAACAAGGAGAACAACAAGCAATGTACCCGTCACATATATCCACCAAGTGGAAATAGTCCCATTAAGAGCAAAAATAGCTACGCGTGTCTGATAAACAGGAAAACTCTTGGGGACACCATCTACAAGAATATCTATGGATATAACAAGCTCTCCGATTCCAGATTTTAACGGTGTAATTGACCATTGCCACAAAGTAGAGTGCTGCCCTGACAAATCCAACTTCTGCTCTGTTGCTGATAACTGAATAATTTTGAAGCGTTCTCCCCCTGTAGGATCTATCAGCCTGGCCTTCATATTTTCACCGATCGTTATTGCTCTTGACTCTATATCAGCATCCTGCACTCTATTGTCGCGACTTCTATTTATTCTCTTTATTTCCTCTATTAGTTCAGTTTCTTCCTTCAAACCTATCTTCAATTCTGCAAAAGACACCTCTCCTACGTGCATACTGTCATCAATGTGATATGCCATTGCTCCCATTATCGCCCCTGGAAGACCAACAGGTTTCTTCGTTTCGAAAGCTTTTTTCTCAAAAAATCTCACACTATCCTTCTCCTCTAAAACATCTGGAAGCATATCATTCTTCGCTTTCTCTGGTGAACAAGCAATAACAAGCAATGAAATCCACAAAGAAAGAAACAGGAGCCTTAACATAGCAAGTAAGTTCATGGAACTATTAATTAGGATGTAAAGTCGTGGAGCTATTTACCAGGAACAACCTCCAAAGTATCATTTATACTACAACGCCCGTTTAACTGAAAATTGTTTTTTAAACAAACAGACCGACAAGTAGCAAATCCTCATTGTCAAGCGAAATTAGGATAAAAATACTCAGAGAAAAAACATTTATCATTAGTTTTGGTGCAAAACCATTTAATTGTAAAACAAGGTACTATCCCAATTATGCGAAAATCTGAAAAACGTGAGATAAGAATCATTTGTTCAAAAAAGCACTATGATTATAAAATTAGATGCCATTTCAGGCTTTTTAGTTTTTGCTCCCAAGTGGTAGTCTAGTTTCTCAGGTCGCATTCAAAAAAATATTTTCCCTATTGGGAAGTACCACCAAGTTTAAACATATGAAATTACTGATTACGAACTTATTCCTGATTCTTTTGGCTGTTCAAAGCTTTTCTCAAGAAAAAGTATACAACCCAAAATCTGATGCCAGCAAAGACTTAAAGGCCGCCATAGTTGAAGCCAAGTCTAAAGATAAACATATATTAGCTTTTGTTGGTGGCAACTGGTGCTCGTGGTGCATGCTGCTTGATAAGTATATCAAAGAAAACGCAACGGTAAAAGAATACATCAAGACGAATTATGTAATGCTAAAGATTAATCACAGCAAGGAAAACAAAAACTGGGATGTACTACAGCAGCTCGAATTTCCTAACCGTTTTGGTTTTCCTGTACTGGTTGTATTAAACGAGGATGGTAAGCGCATTCATACCCAGAACAGTGGTTATTTAGAGGAAGGTAAAGGTTACAACGAGAAAGTTGTGATGAAGTTTCTTCAAGGTTGGACAAAAAAAGCTCTCGATCCCAAGCTGTACATTAAATAACGTACACTTACAATAACATATAGCGAAATTGAAACAGAAACAAACGAACCTCAAAACCAGATTCGAACGTTTCTAATGAATTACAATTGCATAAACTAAGACAAAAGCGAAAATGTTGACAAGCAATTTTGTAGGAACCCTAGAGGCCGCGATAAAAGCAAACTGGAACAGGAAAGCTTTATCGAATTTTCAGGGCGAAACATATAATTTTAGCGATGTCGCCCATCAGATAAAAAAAATTCACAATGCATTCGAACTTGCAGGAATTCAGGAAGGCGACAAAATTACCCTCATCGGCAAGAACCAAGCTAGTTGGGGCATCAGTTATATAGCAATCGTAAGCTATGGAGCTGTTGTGGTTCCTCTTCTGGTGGACTTCAAACCCAAAGATGTACTTGAACTTACCAAGCACTCCGACTCAGTGGCAATGTTCACCTGTAATGCAGTCAGAAAATTACTGCCCGTAGAAGAACTGGAGAACGTACGTTTCATTGCCAATATAGAAGATTTCAGTCTATCTTATGTAAATGGAATTTCCGAAGAGGAACTTAGCACTGCCCTTACACAAGAATTACAAGAGAAGCTAACACCGGAATCCTTCAACCTGAAGCACATTCCAAACGATCAGCTTCTTGGAATTTTATATACATCGGGAACATCGGGCTATTCGAAAGGCGTAATGCTAAACCACGACAGCCTGATTGCCAATATTGAATTTGCACACAACAACATGCCACTAAAAGGAGGCGACGAAATTGTATCTTTTCTTCCAATGGCACACGCCTACGGTTGTGCGTTCGAATTTCTTTTCCCGTTCTCGCTCGGCTGCCATATTGTTATCTTAGGCAAGGTGCCATCGCCACAGATCATCCTCAAGGCATTCAGTCATGTGAAGCCACGCCTTATACTAATGGTGCCCCTTGTTCTTGAGAAAGTATACAAAAACAGGATCAAAGAACAAATTAGCAAACAGCCAGCAAAAACGCTATTAAGAGTACCTTTGATAAAGAATCTGATATACAAAAAAATTAAACAAGGCTTAGTTGATGCTTTTGGGGGCAACTTTGTAGAAGTAATTATCGGAGGAGCAGCACTAAACCCTGAAGTAGAAAACTTCTTAAGGAAAATTAAATTCCCATACACAGTTGGTTATGGCATGACAGAATGTGGCCCTCTGATTTCGTACGTTAACAACGACAAAAGCCGAATGGCCAGTGCAGGTAAGCTTGTTCACACCCTAGAGGTGAAAATAGAAAAAGAGAACCCAACTGATGCAGACGGGGAAATCATGGTGCGTGGCAACAACGTAATGCTGGGGTATTATAAAAACGAAGAAGCCACCCAGGAGGTGCTTACAGAAGACAGGTGGCTGCATACCGGCGACCTAGGCCATGTAGATCAGGATGGTTATATTTACATACGGGGCAGAAGCAAAAGTCTTATTCTTGGCCCTTCTGGGAAAAACATATATCCAGAAGAGATAGAAGCCCGTTTCAACAATCTTAGTTTCGTGGTTGAGAGTCTTGCTGTACACCGGGACATGAAAAACATCATCCTTCTTCATCCCGACAAAGATAAGCTTAGCGGCATGGCACCAGAAGAGCAGGACAAGCTTATCCGCTCATCTATAAAAAAGATCAATGCCGAGATGCCTTCGTACTATGCTATCAGCGATTATGAGCTAAAAGACGAAGAGTTTGAAAAAACGGCCAAAAGAAGTATTCGCCGTTTTCTTTACAAATAGCAGTTATTTTTTCTTAAGAATATCACACAAACCAGAATATTGCTTGAAATAAAGCAGTATTCTGGCGTATATTTATACACCGAAAACCTCCATTCCTGTTCTTGGTTTTTCACTAAGGATTAACGCGATCTTAACAATACTCTAATCTGCAACTACTTTGACTGTTGTAATTTTGTATCCACCTGTTCGTGCATCCTCAAACCCAATTTGAATTTGCAAAACAATAAATATGCAATTAATTTTAGTTTCTCCACCAGACGACCGACCTGGCGAACCCGAAATTGTAACCCTGATGTTCGAAGCAGGCCTACAACACTTTCACCTGCGCAAACCTGAATTCTCGAATGAAGACATAGAAGACTATCTTAGAAAAATACCACCACATTTTCACCACCGAATTATTCTGCACTACCAGTTTGAAATTGCAGAACGGTTCAACCTAAAAGGAATCCACTTCAACTCTATCAGTATAAACCATTTCAAGGATTACTTCAATATTCCCGGTATCCGCTCCTATTCAATAAGAGAATTCGAAGAAGTCTTCAACCTAAGAGGCAAGATAGACTATGTGCTCCTTAGTCCCGGTTTTATGGGAATACTGCGCGAAGACTCCGTTGTACTTCGCGAAAACCTGAAAAAACTTCTTAAAAAAACGGAGTGCCCCAAACTCGTTGCTCTTGGTGGAATAACCGAACAGAACATCTCCGAACTCAAACATCTTGGCTTCTGGGGCGCTGCCGTACTGAGTGACATCTGGCACACAACGAACAGTTCCAACGAAATGCTTCGGAAAATGAAACAGATGCTCTCTATTATTCAGCAAGAAACAGACGAATACCCTGTGAAGAACCGATGTCATTAGACTCCGAAACATAACACAGGCCTACCCGATCACATCCGAGTATCCTGAAATAAACAATTATCCTATTCCATTCTTTAGGAGCGGAACTGTATTGCCCTCTATTAAGCCACCTTTCTCATAGTTTATTAGATAACATATATATTCTCCTAATTTTTTTCAAAAACACAAACTACTCATAATCAATAAAATAATTCCAATCAACTAATTTTTTAAGAATAAAACTAAAGATTTAGTTTGAAAACTAACTTTTTAGTTTTACATTTGTCATATGGAAACGTTAACCAAAGCAGAAGAAAAAGTAATGCAAATTGTCTGGAAGCTAAAAAAAGGCTTCGTAAAAGATTTCATTGCAGAAATGGAAGAGCCAAAGCCTTCCTACAATACTGTTTCGACCATTATTAGAATATTGGAGAAAAAAGGCTTTGTGGGGCATAAAGCATACGGGAAAACATACGAGTACTCCCCAAAAATCACAAAGTTTGCTTATCGGAAATTTGCTTTTTCGAAACTGTTCTCCGACTATTTCGAAGGTTCTTACGGCAACGTGATGTCGTATCTGGTAAAAGAAGAAGACCTTTCTAAAGAAGATCTTCAGGAGATGAACCAGATCATCGACGAAGCCGAACAGGAAAACAAAGGCAACAAGAACTGATAGAAAAGTCTGGATTACGAAATGAAAGACACACTGATTTACATAACAGAAGTTGCACTCTGTCTTAACCTACTGTATTGGGTTTACAGACAATTTCTGGCAGAGCTGTCTTTCTTTAGCTGGAGCAGGTTCTTTTTCGTTTCGGCATTGCTAATTGCATTTGCCGTACCAACATTCGACCTGCCACTGATGCCTATGAAGGTATCGCCACAAACGTTCTTTGCATACACGGCCGATGAGTCGGACAGGATTTATTATTTCCACAACGCTCCCAGTTTCGAGCCAAATACAGTGGGATCGTGGACAGTAAAACTCATATTCGGCGCCTATGTTGTTGGGCTTTTATGGTTCATTCTAAAAATAGCTAGGAACCTAGCCCAGATTTATCTAGTAAGGGCAACAAAAGGAGCCAACGGAGTCAGGGTCGCGAAATCACAAGTGCCTGCGTGGTCTTTCTTCAACAGGATCATCATCAATCAAGATGTAGAACAACTGGAAGAAAGCGAGCGTCAACAAGTAATCGTTCATGAGAAAACACACGCCAAACAACTGCACTCTATCGATACACTTTTGGTAGAAACAGCAACGGCAATTCTGTGGTTCAACCCACTAATGCCAAAAATAAAGCGCGAGATTGTCTCCCTGCACGAATACATGGCAGACCATATGGTTTCCAAGCAATACAATGCTCAGGAATACTCGCGCCTGATTCTGAAACTGGCAGGCCAAAAGCAGAAGCCAATTTTAGGAACTGCTTTCACCAATCAGATTGTTGGTGATAGAATCAGCATGCTGAACCGCCCGCCGCAATCGGAGCTAAAGAAACTCAGGTTCTTGCTGGTACTGCCACTAATTGCAGTTCTGCTGATGACATTTTCACTGATAGAGCATGTTGTCCTGAAAGAAATATCGCCAGCATCACTCAGCAATTCGCAGTGGGAATTTCCAATGACAAAACGCTTTTCGGTGGTGAAACCCTTTAGTAAGTCGGAAAAGCTGAGTCATGGCAATATTGTGTACCATCTTTCGCACAAACGGGTTACGCTGGTCGCCGAAGCGCATCAGAAAGTAATTGTCCCTTCGGATGCAAAGGTGCTGAATGTGTGGAAAAATAATAAATCGGGAGTATACGAAACAGGAGTTTCATTGCAATTGAAGAACGATCTGGTTTTCGTGATCGAAGGGCTGAGCAAAGCTAAAGTAAAGCGAGGCCAACAACTGAAACGGGGCGACCAGATCGGCACAACAGGAAAAAACGAGCTATATCCTACCCTATCGTTCGAACTATGGGACAAAGGAAAACGGATAGACCCTCTAACACTTTATGAATAGAAACCAGCTTTGCGCATAACGATGCGAAAGCGGCTACTATAGGCACTTAGCCATCTTTAATTAACCATAAGAGCCGGGCAATAATAATGGCAAAGTGCTGCAACCAAACACTATGAATTCATTAACCAAAACAAGAGCCTATGTAAAAAACCCTTCGGCACAAAGCCGAGCAAAAAAGGTAGCTGGTTGTTCTATTTGCTACCAAAATAAGAATGCAAACTGAAGGAACCGTGAACTAAAAACTAATTAAAGCATGGAAAAAACAAGAAGCGCAAATTTAGAACGAAACAGAGGTTTGTTCCTACAGCTTGGTTTTTTTCTTGCCCTTGCCCTAATCTGGTTGGTACTGGAATGGACGGCCTCACCAAAACAGCCGCGAAACAAAACAACGGTGGGGATCGAAATGGACATTGAAAAAATTGTCTTCTATTCCGACTCGGCAGATACAGGCACAAACGAAAACAAACACCAACACGGTTCTTCGACGGTGGGCGCACCAATGCCCACAATAAGTCCCTATCTGCAACAAGCAGAGCACATGCCCAAGTTTCCTGGGGGAGTGGGAGCACTTAAAAAATATACCGAAAACAAACTGTGCAACTACAAACAAGCGAAACAAAAAGGCATCGAAGGCAAAGTGTTGGTCAGCTTCCTTGTTGACACAACAGGGTGGGTGCAGCGTGCACGCGTTGTACGCTCCGTCCACCCCAATTTAGACAAAGTAGCCATACGGATTGTGAACGAAATGCCCCGCTGGATACCTGCCTTTCACCACGGCAAAAAGACAGCATGGGTTGTACTTCCGATCACTTTCGTAAAGCAAAAAGAATAAGGGTATTATAAATTATTAGTTATGAACTGCAAAGCACATCATGAAGACCTTTGAAAATAAACTCAGCTGAATAATTGGCTTACGCTTGAAAAGCAGCACTCATCCAATTCTAAATAGTCAATCATTAAGTTTATAACGCCTAGAATAAAGTACAAAGAAGGTTGGAGTGCCTACAAAAGTTGAACATCACCACAACAGTTCTTCTTTTACGGTTTGACACTGCTACCAACTAAAATCAAACGAATCATTAACCCTTTGGGCACTAGCTGCTCACACCATTTTCTCTTGTTAACAACAAGATGAAACGGCCAGCTTTATGTCCTACTGAAAACAAAGCTAGAGATGAAAACGAAAAAAAATGAAAAAGCCAATCTAGAAAAAAACAGATTCACCTTCATGTTAGTAGGCTTGGCACTTACGCTGACTCTTGTTTACACGGCAATGGAATGGACATCCGCACAAGGAACTGTTATCGCTATGGAACAAACGGCTCTGATTGCTGAAGATGAATATATTCCAATCAGTACTAATCAAACTCCGCCACCACCGCCTCCGCCTCCAAAACAGAAGGTTGCTGACTTTATTGAAATCTTCGACAATGACGAAGATATTGACGAGGATATGATTGTAGAAGAGGAAATTACTGAAGACACGGAAGTAGAAGTAGAAGAAATTGAAGAAACCGAAGAGGAAGAAGTTGAAGATCAGCCCTTTGTTATTGTAGAGCAAATGCCCGAATTCCCAGGAGGCGTGAAAAAACTAATGAAATTCATTTCTAAAAACATAAAATACCCAAATGTAGCGCGTGAAAACGGGATAGAAGGCCGTGTCTTTTTAAGGTTTGTAATTACCAAAGACGGAGACGTAGACAGATTAACTGTTGTACGAGGCGTTGATCCACTTTTGGACAATGAAGCAATGCGTGTTGCAAAAAAGATGAAAGGATGGAAACCAGGAATGCAACGAGGCAAACCGGTTCCAGTATGGTACACATTACCGATTGCATTTACATTACGATAATACAACCCAGGTTAGGTACAGGGTAGATCGAAATCCCAAAGGATTTCTAAATAAAGCTTGGGGCATAAAGCCTCAGGCTTATTCAACTTTAATAAATGAACTCAATTCGTAACGATATACCAGAAGCATAGGGTAAAACAAAAACAGGACGAAACCTAACGGTATTGTCTTGAATTCTGGGCAAAACCTGTTATACAAAATGCTTTTGGATTTAGTTGTTCCAAAACATGAATTATTATTTATCTTTAGCGCCCAGAAAGAAAAACTGTTGTGTTTCGGAGAACAACGCATTAAAACTATATTAATTACATAACTCTTAAAGCTTTTCAAATGGAGGTTAAAAAACATCCAAAAGCCGATCTGGAGAAAGAGAAGTTAACTTTTTCTCTTATCGGCTTTGTAATTACTCTGGGCTTGGTGTATGGAGCTTTCGAATGGACATCGTCGACAGGAAGTGTTGACCAGATTGCACGTATGGAGGATGTGGTAATGGAAGATGAACAGATTCCGGTTACCCGTCACGAGCAAAAGCCACCACCACCACCACCACCACCGAAGGCACCTGCCGAAGTAATGGAGATCGTTGACGATGATGAAGAAATCGAAGACGAAATGGAAGTAGAAGATGCTGAGGTTGATGAAGAAGAAGAGATCGAAATCGTAGAGGTTGAAGAAGAAGAAGAAGAAGAAGATGAACCTTTCGTTATTGTGGAGAACATGCCTGAGTTCCCTGGCGGACCTTCTGCATTGATGAAATTCATCGCTAAAAACGTAAAATACCCTAACGTTGCCCGTGAAAACGGTATTCAAGGTCGTGTTTTCGTTCGTTTTGTTGTAACAAAAGTTGGCGGTGTTGATAAAGTAACTGTTGTACGTAGCGTTGACCCGCTTTTGGACAAAGAAGCAATTCGCGTTGTGAAGAAACTTCCGAAATGGAAGCCGGGAAGACAGCGTGGTAAGAATGTACCAGTTTGGTATACTGTACCTATTAACTTCCAGCTACAATAAAAAAACTTTACTACACAAGGAAAGGGCGGCCTCAGCAAGGTTGCCCTTTTTGTTTTTTGGAAATTGATTTACGTAATAGATTATTAGAAGAATAACCTCAGAGTTTGTTTTGCTTCGCGAAACTAAGATCCCAGATCTTTTTATTTTAGATATACCTCCCTGCAAATAACCAGCTACTTAGGATGACTACTTATTCCAACAGAATCTAATATGAATTTGATTGGAAAGCAATATCGTTGGGCATCTAGCCCCGATTGGAACGGAAAACCCACAGCCCCAGTAGCTAGTGACACACAGAGAGGCGGCTATGGAGCGAGAGCGGAATAGACCGCCTCGCTGATGTGGAACAGCTACCGGGGCGAGGATTTGCAGTGGAAAGCGGGAGCAAAGCAATAGAATGCACTATCGCTTTGCTCCTAAAAAACATTATAATTATCTGCTCTGCGACATGTATAAATGCGTTGCCTGAAATTCCATCTTAGCCAACCTAAAGATTCTTAGTGATGATCTCTTTTAGTTTTTCTGACCAGAGAATTGCATAATGCCCTAGCCCATCGAGTTCAATTAGTTCCGACTGTGGCATTGCTGCATTTGTTTTCCGTGCCGATTCGATAGGTAGGACACGGTCGGTTTTTGAATGAACAATAAGCGCCTGCTGCACGTTCCTTAGGTTGGCCCCGTACTCAGTCATGTTCAGTGCATCAATGCTCAGGCCTGTGTCCTGTTCAACCATCTTCATCAAACGGCGAGCTGTACGTTCAGAGGCTCCCAAGTAATCAATAACATGTCTGATCCTTTCTTTGAAATTATGGGGGGTTGTGACCATGACCCATTTCTTAAGGCTAAGCTCGGGGTTATGATATAGGGAATAGGCTGTGGAAACACTACCGTAGGAATGGCTGATGACGGCGTCTGGCCTGTATTTATCGAACATAAAGCCTGCGAGGTCTGCAAATTCGAACATGTTGGTGTTGCCACGGGAACTTCTTCCGTGCGATGGTGCATCGTATGATATGACATGGTAACCTTTGCTGAGCAGGATATCGACCAAAGCCCCGAAGTTGCCCGCGTGACCTTCCCATCCATGTACCAGAAAGCATATTTTGCTGGATGGCTGCCCCCATTTGTATACCTGTATATCGAAATTGTTGAACTTAATTGTGCTTTGGACAGCACGGTTTAACACCTCCTCTTCGAAATCTTTCAGCTTCCAGAGCCGTGGGTTGGACATAACATGATATACTCGTCTGGCTGCAAAGGACGGCATTACTACATCTGCAAATTTGAAGTACTGTTTGGTTAAATTCATTTTTGAATGTATTAAGACATGAATCTAATTTAGCGTGCGATGCTCAGTCTTCTAATTTCGAAATCCAAAATACAAAGTGAAAATGAAATAACAAGCTAGGTTCTGTTCTTGGAAATTATTGATACTGCCCCAACAGTATCATCAGTTTTAGTTTTAGAGTACTGTTCTAGGCAACATAAAATAAGACCGAGAAGAAATGAAATATACTACCTGCTAGTATAAACAGATGAAATATTCCATGCGAAAATGGTAAGCGGTGTTCCCAAAGATAAAAGAAAACGCTAAGGCTATAGGAAAGGCAACCAAGCCCTAACCAAAGAAGCCCCATTGTTGATAGGTTCTGTATGATTACATGCACTCCAACAATACCTGCCCACCCCATGAGAACATAAAGCAGGGCTGAAAGCTTGCGGTATTTCTTGGTATAAAAGAACAACTTGAAAAGAACACCAACAACAGCAAGTGTCCACTGAAGTGCAAAAATACCCCAGCCCCAAGCGCCTTTCATCGTAACCAAGGTGAATGGGGTGTATGTGCCTGCTATAAGAAGATAAATGGCTGCATGATCCAGTTTATTGTATAGTACTTTTTTGCGCACATTGCGGGCACTGTGGTATACTGTGGAGGCTAGATACAAGAGCACAAGTGTGGTTCCGTATATTGAAAAACTCACAATCTGATAGGCCGAACCTCCCAGACTTGAGCGTACGACAAGCAAAGTCAAAGCAGCAACGCTTAGAGCAATACCAACTGCGTGCGTAATTGTATTCACGATCTCTTCTTTCACTAAAAGCTCTAAGCTCTTGGTTACTTTAGGTTTTGTTTTACTCATCGTCAATAGAATATAGTTTATAAAAATCAGGCTTATCCAAACCTTAGAATTTTTTGTTATAATACATTATAATTCATTCTCAGGAGCAATGTAAGTATTAACTAATTATAAACAATTGAAAAACACAAAAACATAACATTTCAGTTCTTTTTATAATTAAAGAGGTAAATATCAGGCGACTTATTTTCGAAATAAATGAAACTACCAAAGAAAAGTTAGTTTAAAATGTAAATTACATGCATTGCATCTCCCGTACAGGTTGTTGCAAACTTAGGCATGTGGTACTATCCAACTGCAAAATCACTGCACTTTATATCTAACATAATAACAGGCTTTAAAAAAAGGGGTTTACACTGGCACATCTACTTTTTCCAAAACAGTCTTGCTATTTTCCAGACAGTTACGGCTCACTCTATAAGAAATACAGGGTTTATAGCATATTTTCTACAATTCTTTAGTAAATTGTATCAGCAATTATTTCGATAACGATTAAAATAAGATCATGAAGATTCTTATCGCGCCCGATTCGTTCAAAGGAAGTATGCGTGCCGTAGAAATCTGCAATGCTTTTACGAAACGACTTTCTACTACATCGCTAGAATACAAAACAGTACCTCTTGCCGATGGTGGTGAAGGATCTCTAGAGGCTATCCTTCATGCGTCTTCTTTTAAGGTGATAGAGCTTACTGTTAGCAGTCCAGATTTCTCCCTCACTGAAAGTTATTATTTGTACGACACAGACATGAATGTGGCCTACATTGAGCTGGCTGAGGCTTCTGGACTAGAAAAAGCCGACCTGACAAAGATAAACTGCATGGACACAACCACGCTGGGAACAGGTGAACTGATTGTGGATGCTATTCACCGTGGTGCTGAAAAAATAATACTTTTTATAGGTGGAAGCGCGACCAATGATGGCGCGATGGGTATTGCCTCTGCATTGGGAATCCGCTTTCTTGACAAGAAGGGGGGGAATCTGAAGCCAATAGGGAGAAACCTTAGAAAAATAGCCTTGATTGATGATTCGCTTTGTGTACGGACTGATGATATTGAGTTTATTGTTGCTACCGATGTCAGTAATCCTTTTTATGGCCCAAAGGGCGCCGCACATGTTTATGCTAAGCAAAAGGGGGCTAATGAGGAGGAGATTGTTTGGTTGGATAATGGCCTAAAGAACTTGAACCGATGTATTGGAGAAAAATATAATCTCGACCTACAACTGCTCCCTGGAGCTGGAGCTGCCGGTGGTGTTGGTGGCGGAATGGCCGCTTTTGTTGGTGCAGACCTTGAGGCTGGTGCAAAATTAGTTTTTGAAGCTACACAGCTGGAACAGCACATGAGATGGGCAGATGTGCTAATAACAGGAGAAGGCAAAGCCGATGAACAAAGCCTCTATGGAAAACTAGTAGGAGAAACGCTAAAACTAGCAAAAGAATACAATACTAAACCTATTCTACTGTGCGGATTCTTCGACGGCGACCAAAGCCTAAAAGATCGGCTTGGCATTGATACCGTTTTCGCTCTAGCTCCTACTAAAGAGGATATTCCAGATGCTATTGCAAACGTAAATGCTAAAATGAAAACAACAATAAGTGAAGTGATTAAACAGTTGGAACAAGAAGAAAACTCTCCTGAAGTCCAGAAACAGTGAATAAAATTTGGGGTTAAGAACCAAACTCGTTAACTTTGCCCCGCTTTTAGAAAAAAGCTGGCCCCATAGTTCAAGGGATAGAATGGAAGTTTCCTAAACTTTAGATACAGGTTCGAGTCCTGTTGGGGCTACCACAACACCACATAAACCCTTATAAAACAATGTTTTATAAGGGTTTTCTTTTTGGAGTTGTTAAAGGTTCGTCAAGGTTTTTCTTTATCCCTTTTTAACTCCGTTGTATCTAATCTCACTTACTACATGTTCAATTTATGAAAAAAACGATTCTTAAATTAACCGTAATACTTGGAATTGTTTTCTTGCAAATCGCTTCATTATTTGGACAAAACCAGTTCACTGTAGTTCAAAGAAAACCAATTGAATATTTTGATTCGTTGCATAATGTAAAGGTAGAGGGCTTTCTTGAAATCTTAAATAACGGTGATACTTTACTTTCAGGCAAATGGAAATTTACACAAGATAGTGTCGTAATAATCGAAGGAAACTACAGAGGAGAAATGTATGGGGAATGGCTGTATTTCAATTCCATGAAAGATACTATTGAAACGAGAATATTTTTCGAGGGAAAATTGGTTGGTTTACACCGAAATGACGAGGGTGAAAAAAAGGTAATAAAACGTGCACTTTGGGCATATAAAATACAGTCTTCGTCGTTTGATATGTTTCTAATATATGTGCTATTAATACTCTTCATGTTATTGAGAGTTGGCCTAGCAAAAGAGATATTAAGAATAACATATCATAAAGGGAAGGAACTTAAACGCTTTGAAGAAAAAGGCTTGGAAATTCAAGCCATCGTTTTCTCGCTTCTTTTCTTTTTCATTCCCAAGCCTAAGGCTAGAGGATATAGAATAATTTACAACATCCTGAATTTCCCTTATTTATGGCTGGTTGCATATTTCTTCTATTATCTGCACGACTTAGAAAACGCTTTGATAATTACAGATCCTTTTAAAAAAATTGAAATCAGTCAGCCCTTTTTGCATTACCTTTTCCCCTAAATACTAGCATTAGTTTTGAAAGAAGCTTGATGGGAATCAGGCCGTAGAGACTCAAACAAAACATCCATATCAGTAATATAATTTTCAGTTGCAAGTTTAAAAGCCTGTAGAATCAACTCCTCTTCCTGAGGGAAATGATAACCTACTTTCTCCAAAGCATAATCCCGAAGGTCGTACAAGATAGCCCTATGCCATATTGTATTTACCTGTTGTTGCAGTAGGTTGAAGTTGTCCAATGGGACATGATGAAGGTCTTTGATAAGACTTGAGATTACGCCGCGTTGATATCTGGTAGCGTTGGGAGCGTCAACAACTTTTACAAGTTTTCTTGTACAGAATTCATCGTCCTTAAACAGCTTGAGTTCTTTCATTCGGGAAATGTTTTTCCCTTGGTTGTTGACCCGAAAAGAAAATAAGGTGTTTACGCCCGACATGAAAAGCTCTTCTAGAAAATCGGGAGAAAAGATTTTAAACAGGTTTATGTTTTTGAATTCGCCTGTGCTTGTGTCCGTTGCCTTTTGCTGGTTGCCTGTTATGGATAGCTCCAAACGCCAAACGTCCTTACCTGTCAACCCTTCCATTTCCCATAGTTCCCTTATGTAGCGCTTGTCCTTGGTTTCTTTGAACTCGTTGGTCTTGTTGTAGAGGTACATCTGCTTACCTGTGCTTTTGCTCCCCCACCTCATATATTCAAACCTGTGCTGAACTACCTTCTGTGAGCCTATGATAGCAAACTTGCCCCGTCCTACTTTTACATATTCGTTTTTTACAAACCGTCTGATTAGGTTTTCGGGATTGAGGCCGTTGTCAAACTTCTGAAAGTCCATTGCAACATCGAGCCTTGAAATCTGATTGAATTTAAGGTCAAGAGCGTTTAACATGTTCTGAACTATGTTCTTGGTGTTGCGTAGGTAAAGAATCCTGTTTTCGATTTTCACCCTTACGTTATTGGCTGGGATTATCTGGCTGTGAGGTTCGCTTTCGGTTGTGGCTATAAGCTGGTTTTTGTAGTAAATCTTGGATAGGTTGCCGTATTGGCGTGACGTTCTTGGAGCACCGTTATCTAAATACTGCCTTTCAACTACCAAGTTCGGGTCGTTGGATTCCAGACCACCCGAGCAGGAAAGTGTAAGCCAGTCAATATTTAGAAGCTTAACGTTTTTCATTAGAATTAAGGTGCTACAAAATCGGCCTTTTTTTGGGTAAAAGTGGTGGCCCCCCCTTTTTTGGTAAAGTTAACCCCCCGTAGCCGAGTGTTTAAGTTGTTGTTTTTTAGAATTTTATTGTTTTCAATATTGACCCCTTTTTGTGTAACGATAACCGCCGTGTTACTGTACGGCTTCATTACCGAACCAGATCGCTAAAGGGTGCTACATACAACACTGCTTTGGGTGCTGAACCTTTCCGTTAGTTCGTCGAAGCGTTTTTCGAGCTTCTGCACATAGGCCAGCTTGTTCGGGTCGGTTTTGTCGGTGGCCAGTTCTTTTTGTGCCGTGCGCAACATTTGGGTCACTTTTAGGTACTGTTGAAAGTTCTGGTCTGAAACTTCGTAATCGGTAAACTCTATTCTTGGCTTTTTCATTTGTCTGCTTTTTTCTTCGGTTAACACATGGTTTCGTTTTGGCGGTTGCCAATCAATAGGTTTTTCGGACAGTTCCCTCTTAAGCTCAAAAACAGCCCTGTTATAGCTCAATGAGGGATCAAGAATACTTTCGTGAAACGGGAAGCATTCCTGAACCTGAGCCAATAAATCTATGATGGGATGTGTTGCGTTTATATCGTGAAGAGAGGGGTTCTGACTGTAGAAAGGGAAAACCCTTCGGTACATCTGAATATCTACAGTATAGAGCCTCAATTGTAGGTTGTGCTTTGCGTAAAAACCCTCTAGCCCTAAAAGATCGTCTTCGGTTCTGATGATGTGACCGGAGAGCAGCAACCGATTTAGGAACTGTTTGGGATACCCTGATAACGCTTTTTCTACAATTGGGGGGATGCCCATTAACTGACCTATCACATCATAAGTTTTTGTATTGTTTGTAATGATCCTGCATTACCTGCATAACATCGCTTTTCTTAAAATACCTAGTGTGCCTAAGCTTTATTGATGGCAGTACTTGGTTTTTGATGTATCTGTAAACCGTGGTTTTCGATATCCCGAAAAGCCTTTGTATATCTTTCACCGTCAACAGTTCGTCGTCCGTTGTGTTTCCTGTTTTTTGATGAAACTCTTCTTTGGCTATCTTTCTAAACCTTACTTCCATTTCCTGATAAAAAGCTTCAGCGTCGATTGTAATCAGTTGTGTCTGCATATCGTTTGTTTGTTTTTGGGAAACTTAGGGCACGAAGCCCCAAGCTTTTATTTTGATTTCTTATACTTCAGTTTCCTACCTGTTTTCTTTTCCCAATACTGAACCCTGCAAGCTGTTGAACAGTACTTTTGCATGTGGTGTTTATGTATAAAACCAGTGTTACAGTTGGGACAAATACGGGTATATTTAACCTTTTGTGTTTCAATAGGTTCTTTATCGTCTGTATTATTATAACGGGTCTCGTTTATACGGGTCTCGTTATTACGGGAGGCGTCTATACGGGACTCGTTGGGGCTGGGTACATGAAAGCCTATCGGTGTAGGTTTCGCCTCTTCTTTTTCCGCTCCGTGGTCGGTTGTTTTCTTTGGTTCTTCTTTTTTATCCGTGGACAGTTTTTCTACGCTGTCCGTAACCGTTGCCACTGCCAGAGCAGGAGTATTGCCGATAAGTGCCAGACGTTGCAGGAACAGGTTCTCAAGTCCTGCAAAATCGTTTTTCACCTGTGTGTAGAAGTTGCTCAAACGGGTTTCGCGCAACTGGTTCAGTTCTTCGTCTATGCGCTGGGTCTCGTTGTTTTCTTTATGGATTCGGTTGTAAAGCACCGCTATCACCACATTAAAAACCAATTGAAAAACCATTAAGCCCACACCGATAGCCCAATACTTGGTTGCCTGTTTGTCGGTTGAATGCCTGTCCGATTCCTGAGCCTGTTTTTCTTTCCGTTCTAGGTTCTGTATTTGAACGGCCAATGTTTTTTCGAGGCTATCAATCCGTTGATTGTAGATTGCTACCTGTTGCGATTTCCAAGCGTATTGTTCCAAAGGTGCAATTGCATTCTGTAGCCTTTCGATACGTTTGGCGTAGCTGTTTTTCAGTTCTGTTTTTTCTGCTTCGAAATCTTTTGATATTTCGGTCTGCTGGCTTGCCTCTTCTGTTTTCCATTGTTTTACGCCTTCGGTAGTAATGAAGAAGCTGATTGCAAAGAGTACCAGCGAAAACACCGAAAGGATTACTGACGGGACAGGTTTGGAGCGCAAACCCATTTTCAGGGCTTTGGATAGGGTAAAGAGGTTTAAGCCTTCCAGCAAAAGCAATAACGATGCGCTGAGAAAGACAACCAAGGGCACATAAAGCCCTTTGAATACACCTGTAAAATAAAGCACACCACCTGTTACACTTAATAGCATGGTGAAGATTTTACCGATAACAGCCAGCACTAAAAGAGGACTGTATTCTTTGGCCGTTGGGTGTAAGGTCATTTGCTTTTTGGCCTGACGTTCCCAGAGATTTTGGAGCTTTATCATTTTTGGCCTCCTTTCAATAGACAAATGCAATTGCTATTTTCTGATAGGAAATTAAGCTCTGTGCCCCCTAAATCTTCGGGAAACTCTTCGAAATGTGTGCTTTGCACAAGTTTCGGTTTTCTTTGAATTTTCTCTAACTTTGTCATGTTAGTTTTATATTTGCTAGAATTAACGCCCAGCCTCGAATGTTGCCTCATTCGGGGCTTTTTTCATTTTTGTTGATTGGCTTAGGTTAACGTACATATCGCCTTCGATCCATTCTACTGCATCGCTGTAAACGACAATATATGGGGCTGCACTCTGCTCTGGGCAAGGGTGCATTACAATCACGTCTCCTAATTCAGGAAGCTGCTCTGTGAATGAAAGCCAGCTAGAAGTGTTTCTATTTGCATAATTGAAAGCTCTATGAAACTGAGATACATACTTTTCAATTGAACATAGTTTTTCAATTGCCGCATCTAGTATATAGTCGAAGCCTCCAAATTCTTCTGGTTTCATTCCCACTTCAAAAGCTTTAAATATCGCTTTCATGCTTTCAAATGTTCCGATTGAGAAATGCAAAGCGTCGTTGAACTCCTCTTTTGTTTTGAACTGCTCAACTTTCATTACTGGTTGGTTTCAGGGAATAGTTCTGTTTGTGGTTTATTAAGTATCTGCGCAATGACTTTTTGAGCAAGTCGAGGAACTTTTTTTCTATATAACCAACTATAAAAGGTCGTAGGTTCAATCTCACAGTTTTCAATAACCTGCTTTCTTAATCGTCGCTTTTCTTCGACATCGCTAATGCCCTTGTAATAATCGAAAAATACTGAGTCCATAATGCAAATGATATTTATATTTGTATTGAATAATGCAAATGTAATATAAATTACAATTTAAATTGCATTGAATACAACTTAAAATCACATCGAATACAACTAAGAATTACATTATAATTTTAAATAACTGACTAACAAATCAATACATGGATTTAAAAACAAATATTAAATTTTGGCTATCAGAGAAGAGGATGACGGCTAAAGAACTTTGTTCCCAGATAAATATGACAGAAAGCAACTTGCAAAGTATTTACAGGTCAAATAATACAGACTTAAAAAACTTAACTCAAATTGCTGATACGCTAGGAGTTAGTGTTATTGATTTGATTATTGGTGATCAAGGAGAAACTAATAATACTGAAGTTGAAAGTCTTACTGCTCAAATCCAAGAGTGTAAAAAGGATAAGGAAATAGCACACAAGCTAATCAACCAAATTACAATTGAAAATACAGGACTTGGAAACAAAGTGAAGATATATCAAGCGATTTATGATTCTATGATTGAGAAATCCTTGATAGAGAGTGAAGAATTTGGACGTATGGAACACGAAGCTATTCAAAAACTACATGACATGGGGCAATTAGCAAACCCGCCTGCTATGACTGACCCCATGATAGTATCAAAAATGATCACTTCTTTAAAAGATATCTCAAATTTTTGGCGTTAAAAGAACGAAATCAATTACATTCAAAAAAAATATAAATCACACATAAACAACACCTTAACCTATTTTCCTTTTCAGTAGAAGTGATGTAACAGTCGTTAGAGGGCGACACCGCAAGAATTT
Organism: Bacteroidales bacterium; assembly: GCA_965230435.1. Lineage (GTDB taxonomy): Bacteria > Bacteroidota > Bacteroidia > Bacteroidales > JBDKHP01 > JBDKHP01. The sequence goes on along the minus strand of CBDDLB010000003.1, from coordinate 423,063 downwards.
AGTCGTTACAATGTAGGGGGGTGAAAAATCCGATTTTAGCTTTTTAAGACACAAAAAAAGCATAGAAATACTTCTATGCTTCTTGCTGTTTATTCAATCCCAAACTATATACAACAAAGTAACCTATGAAGATGCATCCTAGCCCATGCAACATCAGGTTGACTAAAGACCATACCACCCATATAGTACAAAACCTTATCTAAATGATCATCAAACTCTTGCCTATTACTTTCGGGTATAAAATCAAAGTTGTACTTCCGAAGTCCCTCAATGTAGTCCTTCATGATAGTTAATCTAATTCCAGAAATAGTGTACGCATTAATGAAGCTAGCGCAGAAGAGTCTCATTGCCTCATGTAGTTGGGGTCTATCGTAAACAGTACCATCAAGAGAAAGAATGTGCATCTGTTCTTTTATAATCTTTGTTGCCTCTTCTGTGGGTAAATGATTCAATTTTCTTTCTGCAAGCATTTCCTTATTGGCAGCTTCATTTCTTGCATCAACTGCCTGTTCAAATCTTGGGGATGGATCGCTATGATCTTCAAAATTCACAACTGCATCTGTTTCTGGAAGAAAAATGGACATACCCCTTTGAGACATTGCCTGCTCTAAAGTGCTTAACTGTTTTTGATACTCTGGATCATTTGTTTCTTTCATAGTTCTATGATTTTGAAAGTGAATTAAATGCTGATTGTAGATGCGCTACAGCTTGTTCTATGTGACTTAGATTTATATCTCTTCTTCCGATACAGCTTTGGGCATAAGAAAGTTGTTTACAGGTAGCTTTTGTAAATTCACTATCAGTCATTGAATCAACAGTACTTATTGTTTGATTTAAATCAGCTACTATTGTATCTTGGGTATCTTCGTACAAAAACAAACAACCTTTAATCCTGTTCTGTACTCTGAAAATCTCATCGATAGCAGCCTCCTTTTTACCATCATCATCATTGGCTCTATTACCCTTCTTATAATTGCGCTCACAATATTCAATCAACGGCGTACTAATATCGATACCTGTTATTTTCTCCACTTTGTAGCCATAGTTCCCATTTACCTCCACAACATAAGTTTGGTCGTCTGTGTCTTTAATTATGTCAACACCTGCTACTTCTAAACCACACGAACGGGCTGCCCGTATGCATATATCCTTATCTTTTTCTGATAAGTCTACCTTTTTACCTTGCCCGTCCAAACTTAGGTTACTTCTAAAGTCACCTTTAGTGATACGTTCCATTGCAACTATCACTTTTCCATCAATTACAATAGCCCGTATGTCTTTAGCTCCATTCTCTTCTGTTTTAACAAATTCCTGTATCAGAACTCTTTGACCTGATTTATATAGGCTTTGCAAAGTGCTATTTACAGCCATTGGTGTTTCTCCGATCATTACCCCAACCCCTTGAGACCCTTTTAGTGTTTTGATAATAATCGGTAAGCCTCCAACTTTTTCAACCAACCAATTGACATGAGCTGCTGTGTTAGCCATAACTGTTTTAGGTACTTTTAGTTTTGCCGCTGAAATTTTCTGAAGACTCAGAAGTTTGTTGGTTGCAGTCTTTATTCCGCTGGCTGTTTGAGTAGAAAAAATTCCAAGATTGTTATTGAGATGTTCCAAAACGCTTGCTCCATATTCAAGCCCATTACCAATTCTCGGAATAATAGCATCAATTTCTTTTGCTTTAATCCGTTCTGGTTTTCCATCGCTACTATAACCGTCATAAACACGGTCATAACCGTTTTCTATGTCAGAGATGAAGAGATATAAATATAGATGAGAAAGAACTTTCATAGTATGGCCTTTCTTCTCGCCCGCTTTAATAATGCTTTGTACCCCATTGCCTTTATAGGTACTGGAAATAATTACAATTTTCATAATCTGATTTTATTTAATGATTAGTATTTAATGTGCTTATAAGTGGTGCACCAAACACCTGATTAGCTCGAAAAAGCATCGTTCATAGTATTCAGGAAAGTTTCCCGAACGTGCTTACTGTCCATCTTGATGTAATGCTCTATGGTGGCGCTGGTATTGCCAGTAATCCGCATAACGGTTTCGCGATCCATACCACTTTGCAGCATGAAAGAAACTGCGAACCTCTTGGCATGGTGAAAGCCTATCATGTCGCAGACACGTAGTTTTTCGGTTCTGGCTTTTGTTCCCTGTGTGCGGTGTCGTATAAATTCGCGTGTCAACTGTGCTTCCTGTGCTGCACTTTTCAGGTTGACACGGGCTTTCTGTTGACTGATTTTTGGGAACACAAGCAAGGGGTTGCCTTTGTAGCGTTCAACAATGGCCTTGCTTACTTTCGTTAGTGGGATTTTTACGTTTTTGCGGTTCTTTTGGGTCTTTAATACAATCTCGTTACCTACAATGTTTTCGGGGCATAGGTTCAGAATATCTTCTATGCGTAGGGCTGTCAGGCAGGCAAAAACAAACATGTCCCTAGCCTGCTCCAAATTGGGTTTTGAGAGCTTGGTTTTTATGAGCGTTTCGACCTCTTCTGTTGTTGGCCGCTCTACTGCAATTACGTCTTTCGGGGCTTTGAAATAGCTTTTTCGGTGTTCGGTGTTGGTGTGCCAGTCTTTTTCAAGGCCGTAGTTCATAAAGCGTTTAAGGCATTTTATGTGTTTGCCTATGGTGTTGCTGAGTAGGTTTCTTTCTTCGATAAGGTAATTCACATAGCCGCTATAGAACTGGTAGTCTATGGATTGGAAGGTTATAGGGTTGCCCGAAAATGTTTCATACCGCTTTATGACGCTGAAAACGCTTTTGATCTTTCGTTTTGTGGCTTCTGTAATGCTTACGCTTTCTGCATTTAAGTAAATCTTTAAGTAATCCCAGAATGTCTTTTCGCCTTCTTGTTCTTTGGCTGGTTTTAAGATCTGCTTTAGGCGTTCGGGTGTGGGTGTTTCGTTGCTGTAGACCATTTCCCAGTAAGCTTTGTCAACCTTGCTTACCAAGAAATCCAAATGCCTGTTTAAGTCTGAATAGTTTTTGTGCCTGCGGTTTACCTTCTGCTGTGTTTTGTCCCACTGGATAGGTGCAACCACAATTCCCGTACTGATACGGAAGCGCCCTGGTCTTACTGGATAACTTATGTGTATCGGTAGTTTGAAGAGCGGGTCTTTTAGGAGCTTCGGGTTTGCTTTTATTTTCCTGCGCGTAGTGGGGCTTGCGTGTAAAAATAGCCGTACATCTGCCATTGTTCTGTTTTTTTGTTCTTGGCAAATGTAGGGTTCGGCATTTATTCGTCAAAGAGCTGAGTTCTAAGTGGTTGTTAGTGGCTCAAAGTTATAGTGTAAAAGTTTGCTTTGGGTGTTTCTGATGTATCATTGGCTACCGTTCGGTATCAATAGCTGTCATCTTTATGAATGTAAAAAGTGGTTCTTGTGGGGCTTTTTCCTACTTTTAGTAACCGTTTTTACTACTTACTGTTTTGCTATGACTGATTTAGAGCGTATCCGTGTTATTGAGGAGACTTTTGGCATTGAAATGCAACGTGTGCCTTTGGGGGAACTTTTGAGTGCTTATGAGATTGAGCATCATGAATATTCTTTCATAAATGGGACTTGTAGCTATAGTCTTGATGAGAACCAACGGTTGATTGGGTTGAGTTTGTTTGATGTTGATTTTAAGCGGTTGTCTTCGGATTTGCTAGAACCATGTGAAAAATTGGAGCAACTAAGTTTGACTTATACTGAAATTCTGAATTGTGGATTTCTTAGGACTTTGACTTCACTAAATACATTGATTTTATCGTCCAATGGCCTCAAAGACATATCCGTACTGAGCAAGCTGACTTCTCTAAATACATTGATTTTATCGTCCAATGGCCTCAAAGACATATCCGTACTGAGCAAGCTGACTTCTCTAAATACATTGAATTTATCGTCCAATGGCCTCAAAGACATATCCGTACTGAGCAAGCTGACTTCTCTAAATACATTGATTTTATCGTCCAATGGCCTCAAAGACATATCCGTACTGAGCAAGCTGACTTCTCTAAATACATTGATTTTATCGTCCAATGGCCTCAAAGACATATCCGTACTGAGCAAGCTGACTTCTCTAAAAGGATTGGATTTATCGTACAATGAAATCAAAGACATATCCGTACTGAGCAAGCTGACTTCTCTAAATACATTGAATTTATCGTTCAATGGCCTCAAAGACATATCCGTACTGAGCAAGCTGACTTCTCTAAAGGAATTGAATTTATCGTACAATGGCCTCACAGACATATCCGCACTGAACAAGCTGACTTCTCTAAAGGAATTGGATTTAGAGAACAATGGCCTCACAGACATATCCGTACTGAGCAAGCTGACTTCTCTAAATACATTGAATTTATCGTTCAATGGCCTCAAAGACATATCCGTACTGAGCAAGCTGACTTCTCTAAATACGTTGAACCTATGGCTCAATAAGATTGAAGATATATCCGTACTGAGCAAGCTGACTTCTCTAAAGGAATTGTATTTATCGTCCAATGAAATCAAAGACATATCCGTACTGAGCAAGCTGACTTCTCTAAAAGGATTGGATTTATCGTCCAATGAAATCAAAGACATATCCGTACTAAGCAAGCTGACTTCTCTAAATACATTGAACCTATGGCACAATAAGGTTGAAGACATATCCGTACTGAGCAAGCTGACTTCTCTAAATACATTGAATTTATCGTCCAATGAAATCAAAGACATATCCGTACTGAGCAAGCTGACTTCTCTAAAGGAATTGTATTTATCGTCCAATGAAATCAAAGACATATCCGTACTAAGCAAGCTGACTTCTCTAAATACGTTGAACCTATGGCACAATAAGGTTGAAGACATATCCGTACTGAGCAAGCTGACTTCTCTAAATACATTGAATTTATCGTCCAATGGCCTCAAAGACATATCCGTACTGAGCAAGCTGACTTCTCTAAATACATTGATTTTATCGTCCAATGGCCTCAAAGACATATCCGTACTGAGCAAGCTGACTTCTCTAAATACATTGTATTTATCGTCCAATGAAATCAAAGACATATCCGTACTGAGCAAGCTGACTTCTCTAAATACATTGATTTTATCGTCCAATGGCCTCAAAGACATATCCGTACTGAGCAAGCTGACTTCTCTAAATACATTGAATTTATCGTCCAATGGCCTCAAAGACATATCCGTACTGAGCAAGCTGACTTCTCTAAATACATTGAATTTATCGTCCAATGGCCTCAAAGACATATCCGTACTGAGCAAGCTAACTTCTCTAAAGGAATTGAATTTATCGTCCAATGAAATCAAGGATATTAATTGTTTCAAGCATTGGGGGGGGGGGCAACTGTTTTTGTTTAACAACCCTATTTCTCATATTGAAAAAGAGATTTTTGGCAATAGTTCACGTTATAATTGCAGGAGAAGTTTACAGGACTATTGGCTAGCGATAGAAAAATATGGAGAGACAAAGAACCTACAATTTAAAGTATTGCTGCTGGGTAACGGACGTGTTGGAAAAAGTTCTGTTGCAGACCGTTTATTGGGTAATGGGTTTGATTCCGAAAGAGCTTCAACACATGCTATTTATCTGGAAAAATGGCCTTTGGATTATAACGATAATCCGTTGGATATAAGAATATGGGATTTTGGAGGGCAGGATATTTACCACGGTACACACCGTTTGTTTATGCGCAACAAAACCCTGTATTTATTGGTGTGGGATGCTGTCTCGGAATATAAAAAAGCCAATGCCGATCCAAAGGGGGATAAATACAGGAACTTCCGTTTGCACTACTGGCTGGACTACATCAAGCGTTTTTCACCTGATAGCCAGATCATAATCGTACAGAATAAGGCAGGGGAAAAAGAGGACAATGATAAACGTGCCCCTGATGAAATTGAGAAACTAAAAGACACATACAACATAGCTGATTACATTAGTCTGAGTTCGAAAAAAGGGGGTGAGGAAATTGATGAGCTTATCAGAAAAATAAAAAAGACTATCCCGAAAATGACAGATTGCCTCCGCATGATCCCCAAGCCGTGGGATGCTGTCAGAAAACGTATTGAGGAAATAGCTAAAAGTCAAAACACTATCTCTTATCAGGAATATCAGGGAATTTGTAAGGAGGAACATATTTCTGAAATCAGTGATACTTCCGAAAACTCTTTGCTTGAATTTTTACACAACACTGGTACTGTCTACCGAAACTCTAATCTTTCGGATGAAATTATTCTTAACCAGCAATGGGCTATTGAGGCTATTTACACACTTTTCGACAGAAACGAGGCTTATCATCAGCTTTTAGGGAAAGGTAAATTTACACGGAAAGATTTGGCAATGGTAGCGTGGAAAGACCATCCAAAAGAAACGCAAGAGGTGTTCTTAAGCTTTATGGAGTCTGCTGAACTGTGTTTTCGCTTGAATGAGCGCTCGAATAAAGAGACAACTTACATCGCGCCCCAATTGCTCCCAGAAATGAGCGTAGAGAATTGCAACCGAAGAAAGGGCAGGTATACAAGTGCTTTGTACCTGCAATACAGGCATCAGTTTTATCATGAAGGTGTTATGTTCCGCTTTATTGCGCGTCTGGGGAAAATGATAGAGGACAATGATAATTTCAGGAATAGGAATTTTCTTGAAATAGAGGACGATAAGGGTAATCGGGCTTACATTGAAAAGCTTCCTCAGAATTCAACTGATGGAAACGACCTGAGCGGTACTATTGAAATTGGTGTTTCTGGAAAAACACCGAAAGATTTCCTTGACCGTATCCGAAATGAGTTTGAGAAAATGACGGATGGGGCTAGTATTGAGGTTTATGTTTCTGTTAATGGTACTGATTACCCCAAAATTGAGGATGTAAAAAAGCATTTTGAGAAAAACATACCAATGCTTTCCCCTCAGGAAAATGTAATTGATCCTGCTGATTTTCAGCCCTTCTTTAGCAAATCAACAGATGATAGCCTTACCGAACAAAAGGAGAAACATACCCATGAAGGTAAGGAAACACAACCACCAAAATATAAAGCTATGCCGAACGAAGAACAACATATTTATTTCTCTTATGCTTGGAAGAATGATGATCATCCAGATATTGAGCGACTGGTAAATGAGGTTTATGATTCTCTGAAGAAGGATTATAGTCTTAAGCGTGATAAGATGGATTTGGGGTATCAGGGGATTATTAGCGAGTTCATGAATGAAATTGGAGAGGGGAAATTGGTTGTTGTGGGATTGAGTAAGAAGTATTTGTATTCTGAATATTGTATGAATGAGCTTCATAAAATGTATCTGGATGCTCAGGGTAAGATTGAGAATTTTGCTAAACAGGCTCTACCTATTTGGGTTGAGCAACTGAATATTAATGATATCAGTTTTAAGCGCGAATTGTTCACTCACTGGAAAAGCAAAGAGCAGGAAATGCAGGACTATATATCTGATTTTCCTGATATGATAAGCCCGCAAGAGCATAAACAGCTTGATATGATCCGACAGGCCAAACAAAACATAAGTACTCTATTGGCTTTTGTTTCTGATATCAATGCTCTGAACCCTGAACTTTTGGCGAAGGATGATTTTGCTAAGATGAAAGAGACTATTGAGAAGAGATTAAACTGATAACCGAATTTATACAAGCTTACTTTTACTATGACTGATTTAGAGCGAAGCTGTTTTACCCTATGAAACAGCTTCATTATTTCTTAGAATTGATATCAAAAGAGCTTATAACACCATTACCATCATCATATTTTTTAACATTGTCGTTCCAGTGAACAGACAGGCTATCTTTATAAAGCATCAGATAGTTTTTGATCGGTAGAAGCTCTTGGCAGTCTTTGGGAATTATTTCTCTGCATTTATTAGAAAAGGTATCCCTATAACTGATTTGAAGCCCTAACATCCAAGAATTCAATTTCTTCACATGATTTGGTACAGATAAGCTATCTTCATATTGCATTAAGTGCTTTTTTATTGGTAAAAACTCTTCGCAGTCCTTAAAGATCATTTCACGACATTCCTTTGTAGATGAATCTTTATAGGTAATTCTAAGGTCAGAAACCCAAAATTCCAGTTCTCTTTTTCCAGTTCTATGTATTGTAAAATCTACTTTCCCTTTTTCTATATTCTGGTTCAATGAATCGGGAAGAAGAATAATTCTATCGTTGCAACATGTCCACTCAAAACTGAAACCAGATGGATGAAAAACACAAATAAAGCCTTCTTTTTCCTGTGCATTTAGCTGAATAATACTGAGAATTGAAAATATGAAAACTGTTACTTTTTTCATTTCACCTTCAGATTGAATTTGTGTAGGCTCAACAATGGAACTTTTATGTGTTTTTGTAAACTGTTGTAATGTCCGAATTTATTCGCTTCACTTCCCTGTAAAAAGTTATTAATAGCAGCTTCGTACGTAACCTGATCGTATCCGTTCCTGAGCAACTCATCAATAGACATATCATAATACATCTGAGCAATATTTTTGTTCTTGATCCTGCCAAATGTTTTCATTTGTTTCATCGTTTGCCAAGTTACAGTTGCTGCATATAAGTATGCCTCAACTTCAGTACTAATATCATTCGAATTATTGAATCCAAATTCTGATTGATAGGCATGATAAGATTCATGAGTTAAGCCGTCCAGTTTGTCTAATGATCCAACATTGGAATTCATAATAAAACCGACTCGAACCACACCGCCTCCTTTTTCATATGGTTTAAATTGGGCTGAATCCTTATTAACAACATTCCCTTTTGAATCTAAACGATACTTATTTTTATAGTCGAAGGTGTTTTTTGATTTGACTAAATGTGATAAAACCTTAGCTCCGTTCTCTGACTTGCTCATCTGGTTTAGTTGTTTCACAACTTCTTCTACAAAACTATCTCCACTATACTGCATTCCAATTTCATACTTGATCTTCTTAAGGTAGCCTTTGGAATTTTCATAGTTGATTAGTATTCCAGTATCTTTGATAAGGCTTGCATAGACCGATATAGACTTGCCTGTATCATCAGTAACAGTAAACTTTGTCATTGTTATTGTGTTTAGTTTAGGTCTCCACAATATAAGTTTTTTGTAGTAAGTAAATTAAGGGATGCAAAAAGATATGTTCGTCCTAAGTTCGTCAAGAGGTGCGAAACTGGTTGCTATTTAATGGGGCAAAGTGAACCTTAGAATTTAACTATTGGCCTATGTTATTAACTCATATCGAATCACTTACTGTAATGATATAGCAATATTTCCAGTCCTGTTGGGGCTACAAACTGCATGCAGATTAAATCATATTAAACCGCCATTGCACAGCACATTGGCGGTTTTTTCGTTTTAGGGAATACGCGCGGATGCGCATGGTGTTTGAGTAAATTGGATAGGATTAATTTAAATTTCGATATTCAGCAGGAGTCACACCTGTTTTTTTCTTAAATAATTTACTAAAGTACTGGGGATATTCGAACCCCAGATCATAAGCAATTTTGTTAACTGGAATTTTTGTGCTTAAAAGTTTATTCTTAGCAAGTTCTAACACATAATAATGAATATGTTCCTGTGTACTTTTCCCTGTTTCCTTTCTTAATAGGTTACACAAATAATTTGGAGATAAATGAACTTCGTCGGCACACTGCTTTACTGTTGGTATTCCTGAAGTTTGTTGTTTTTCAGATTTAAAATAATTGGTTAAATACTCTTCAATTTTTGCTATAACATCCTTATTAACTTCTGAACGAGTAATGAACTGTCTGTCGTAATAACGCGAACAATGATTTAACAATAGCTCAATAGACGATACTATAACCGCTTTACTATGTTTATCAATTGGACGATTCAGTTCTTTGTTGATACTGGCTATTATGTCACTCAGTGTGAGTTTTTCTTCATCAGATAAGTGTAAAGCTTCATTTAATTTATAGTTAAAAAAAGTGTATTCTTTCATTTTTGAATTTAAAGATGTACCTCGAATTAGATTCGGATGAAAACACAAACCCCAGCCATATACATCCTGTATGTTCAGGTTTTCCAAAGCCCAAACTTGGTCAGGTGCCATAAAGAATAGACTACCATCCTGAAAATCATAAATGTTCCTACCGTATCTCAAGCTTCCAGGCACTAAATTCTTTAGTATAATAGAATAAAAATTATACGTAACCTTCTTTACCTCTGTATTTTCAAGCTCCTGGAATTTGATTTTTGAAAAGTCAACAATACTTATTAAGGGATGCTTTGGTTTATCCTGATTGAGCGATTTATTTAATTCACTTATACTTTCTAATCTGAGTATATTGCTCATACTATTGCCTTTTTTCAACAAAAACAGTTGGTTAAAGTTACTGATAAATATACCTTTAAAGTAACCAATAACCAACTGTTCAACCTTATCATATACGATTAAATAGAGCTGTACACCTGCTTTCTTACTTTATGTACTCTTTATAGAAAGCTGAAATTTCATCAGAGATTCTCTTTACATGTTCCGGCTTCCAATATAAATCAAAGTGTCCTTCACCTTCAATAACAGTTACTTTTTCAGGATTAGCCTCATTTACAAATTTAATAGCTCCACCTTTTGAAACTGCCTGATCTCCGTAAGCTACATATTTAGGTGTTGATTCAAGTAACTTTACATATTTAAAGATTGAAAAACCGTATATGGTGTAAGATTCACTTATACATCCCTTATTCTTCCAGTTTGGAACGTCACCAGGTTTTCCTGGTAGGTAATAATCTCTCATTCCTATAGAAATTGGATCAGCCATCTTCATTTCTTCCTCAGTTTCAGGTACGGGTTTTATATAAAAATCTTCTCCCGTTTCAAATTGAGCTTGTGCCGCCTGTAAAGTTGGAGCAATCAAAGTAGCCCTAAGGTTATCAGAACCGCCCATTAAATCCACCAAATCGTTAAGGTCTAGCAAGTATGGACTGATCATTGCCAAGCCTTTAATTCTGGTATCAAATGCTGTTTCATAAGCGGCCCATCCTGATCCCATGCAAATACCCAGGTTAAAAACATTATCCTTGTCTGTTGCATCAAGAGTCATCATGTAGTTTACGGCACTTCTGCTGTCTCTTACCTGCCAGTCCGGATTAACAACAAAAGGTCTCCCTTCACTTTCTCCCCATCCTCTAGGGTCAAAAGTTAATGTTACAAATCCTCTTTTGCTAAGAGCCTCCGCATAAATACCTGCAGTTTGTTCTTTCACCCCTGTTGCAGGTGGAGAAACAATAACAGCTGGATATTTTTTACCTGCTTCATAATCATCTGGTAAAAATAAGTGTGCTGCAACTTTTTCGCCATCGCTGGTAAAGCTTACCATGTTTTTACCTGCTTTGAAATTCTGTGCTGTTGTCTTTGTTGTTGTCATCGTAAATAGTGTTACTAGAGTTAGTACTAAGCACTTTATTTTAAAAACCTTAAAGATTACTTATGTAAAAGTACTCTGATTCTAGCCAGATATTTAATACTAATCTATGATAGTTGTACACTTATCTATGAAATTAAAATATGAGCCAACGTATTAAGTATAACAGTTGGATGGTTGGAAACCTATAAAGATGTTTGTTCAGGTACAACAAACTGTTTAGTAATAAACCCATAGATAATAATAGTTAATACTATATTTTTTGTTATATTTATAGTAATCCTAACAGCCAAACAGGATGTTCAACTCTTATTAAAAGAATTGATTGTTTTAGCCAAATGTCTTTATTTATGAGAGGGTGGCCTGAACATTATGTTTTACAGATTATCAACAGGGCTAGCTGACCTAGGACTCTATCAAAACAGTTTTGGATATTTTTTTTAAAGGATCAGCATATTTACTCTCACAGATAAGTAGTGTGCTAATCATAAACGGCATTTTTGGGTTTGTCACAACACTGAATATTAGCACAATGCTTTTCCTAATAAATAGCACCACGTGCTTAACATACAAGAACCTATATTTTTTGTCTTATGTTTAATTAAAATTTTGAAAAAATGTTTGTTAGCATACGATCATACGCTTCAGTAAAGCAAGCTGGCTACCTAAAATATAGGCTAGAACAGGCTGGAATACAATGCAAAATTGAACTTAGCCCTGCTTCTGGAGCTGAATCTAAAGAAAAATACGATGTTCAAGTTGTTGCCGAACAATGCGAAAAAGCAGTAGACGTATTCCTGAAAACATACAACGAATATCCTAACGAAGATTTTGAACTTCAGAGAAGTCCTGGTGAGGTATTACGGATACTCATTCCTCTCGACTTTTGCGATAAATCTCTTGAAGCTGCAAAATATGCGATCGATATTGCTTCCCAAAGACCTGTTGAAGTAAATTTCTTGTACGTGTGGGATGACGAACTGGATGCTTCTATAGCTATGCGTACTGCTGTAGAAGAGATTCAACGCATGCAACGGCACGAAATTTCGCAAAAGATCAGTATTCAGCTTAATGCATTTATCGAAAAAATCGAGAAATTGATTGCACAATGCAAAGTGCCGGAGAACTTATTGTATTACTTTACTGGCGCTGAAGGCAAGCTAATTAATCAAATAAGCAAAACCATAGGAGCTTTCAATCCACAGCTTATAATAGCGGCACACAACAACGACCGCGATTGGCAATTTCGCATTAGCAGAGAGAAAGTGTTTGGCATGGTAGACCTAGGAGCCTGCCCTGTTTTCTACATTCCGCAAAAAGTATTCTACAGCCCTATTCATGAGTTGCACATAATGTATGCAACCAATTTTGATGAAAATGATTTACCATCGTTCAAACTACTGCAAAATTTGGCTTTGGGATATGAAACAACCATCCATATAATGCACGTGACACAGGAAGGTTCAAATAGTGCTGCTAAACAAAACATGGATCAACTGGTGACCGAAATCGAAAAAGCAAAAGAACCAAAATTCAATATCACTAGTGATATCTTTGAAGATAGCAACTTGGTGAACGGTTTTAGTGCCTATATCAAAGAGAAAAACATCGAGATGATTGCCTTCACTTCTCCAGAATACGGCATTTTACATAAATTGTTCAATCCCGACAACCTTACCAAAATAATGAAGGGCAGTACCCTGCCATTACTGATTTTCAGACATAAATAGGAGTGCTAATATAAAAGGTACTTTGGGATTTGTTACTATTTGAATATTAGCACAATGCTTTTTCTAATAAATAGCACTATGTACATAAAATATTTTTGAAGCCAGCTTCCTGAAAAGTCTTAACTCATTTCAGGAAACTGGCTTTTGGGGCTCTCTAAAGAATTTTATGACACCCTTATTCTTTCAACTCTTTAACGTGCCGAATGTGCTAAATCCGATTGTCTACTTGCTCATCAAAAAAATTGGAGACGTCCCGAACCTTTTTAAAAAGCCAGGCATTGTCTTCTTGATCCAAAGCACTAAAAGAAAAGCAGTTCACCTGTCTGAAATCTTGATCACAAATCCTCTTTTCTATATGGCATTTATTTCCTTGTGTTTTTGTATACAGCTTCAAGTATCATAATCATTGGGATGTTATAAGTAGATGCCCTATATAAACGACATTTTGGGGTTTGTCACGACACCGAATATTAGCACGATACTTTTCACTACGTGCTCAAAGTAATTTAACATAAGTAGGTCCATGATCTTAAATCCATAATACATGGCGGAAAAACAAAAGAAACGAATAGGAAAGCTAATCGCAATTCAGGACTCGTTGGTTCAGGCTCGTTTTTCTGATGAGGTTATAATGGGGGAAACAGCCGAGATATTAGTAAACGGGAAAATGTTGCAGGCTGAAGTGTTGCAGATAAAACCCGATCCAAAGAATAAAGATACTGGTATTGCCGAAATGCAGGTTTTTGAAGACCTGACTGACGCAAAAATTGGCGATAAAGTTGAGTTCACAGGTACACCACTTTCGGTTTTGTTAGGGCCCGGACTACTTACCAGTGTTTGGGATGGTTTGCAGAACGCACTCTACCCGCTTAGCAGAGAGAATGCCTACCTTATTCCCGGCATGAAAGCTCCTGCCTTGGATGAAGAAAAGCTTTGGGAATTTACTCCTTTAGTGGAACAAGGAGATACTGTAAAGGGTGGCGACACAATTGGCTCGGTTCCCGAAGGACGATTTGAACACAAAGTTTTCGTGCCATTTGTTTTAGGGAAATGTACTGTAGAAAGTATAATCGAACAAAAATCTGTAAATATTACTCAGACCATTGCTGTTGTAAAAGATGAGATAAACAACACGCATGAATTAAAACTTGCCTTCAGACATCCAGTAAAAAGTCCGATTCCATTTAAAGAACGTACTATACCAACACAAACCATTTCAACTGGAGTGCGTGTAATCGATTTGCTGGCACCAGTTGGTTATGGAGGAACGGTTGGAAATCCTGGCCCCTTTGGTGCTGGAAAAACTGTGATGCAACATACACTTTGCAAATATGCAGTTGCTGACATTATTGTTATGGCTGCTTGTGGTGAACGTGCCGGAGAAGCGGTTGAGGTATTTAAAGATTTTGCAGAACTTAAAGACCCGACAACAGGCGAATCGCTGATGAACCGTATGTGTATTTTCGGGAATACAAGCTCGATGCCTGTTGCTGCGCGCGAAGCCAGTGTTTTTATTGCACTTACCGTAGGCGAATACTATCGTTATCAGGGGTATAATGTAATAATGCTTGCAGATTCCACATCGCGGTGGGCACAAGCTTTACGCGAACGTAGCGGACGACAGGGAGATATCCCCGGACCAGAAGCCTTTCCAATGGATATACCCGACCAGATAAAAGGTATGTATCAACGTGCAGGTGCTGATGCCGAAACGGGCGGTTCTCTTACTTTTATTGGAACAGTATCGCCAGCTGGTGGTAACTTTCAGGAACCGGTAACTCAGGCGACAATGGACTCAACCGGAGGTTTTTGGGGCTTATCGCAAGATAGAGCTGATGCAAAAAAATATCCCGCTATAGACCCTCTGGTGTATACAACATCAGTTTACGATGGTTTTATTTCTTGGGACGACAGAAACAAAATCCTTGCTACACTTCACGAAGCAAACGGAATCGACCAAACCATAAGTACTATTGGTCTTAAGAAAGTTCCAATTGATAAATATATTCTTTATCAAAAAGGATTAACCATTGACTTTTGTGTACTTCAACAAAATGCTTTTCACGATATAGATGCTTGTACGCGCCCCGAAAGGCTTGGTACAATTAATTTGGCTGTTCAGAATTTAATTGATAATCAAATTGATTTTGCTCAGGGCGATAAAGAAGACGATGAATTTAAGCTGTTTATAAAAAATAAATTCGACAACCTTCGGCAATGGTGGAAAGACTGGAATGAAGGTGCTGAATCAGATGAAAAATTAACAGAACTTCCTGATAAAATCGATCAGTTTATTCACCAAAACTAGCCGTAAGCAATGATAATTAAGGAAATAAGTAAAATCAGCGAAATTGGTAAAGCTCTTATTTCTGTTGAAGGAAATCCGGGAGTAGCGCTTAACAATGTGGTTGAATTATTGAATGCAGACAACAATCAAAGCATTTCTTTTGCCAAAGCAATCAATATTAAAGAAGATGTTACAACTTTTCAGGTTTATAATGGCACACAGGGGTTGAGCACCCGAACAAGAATCCGAATGCATGAAATGCCTATGACAGTTGGGTTTTCCGAGAACATGCTTGGTAGAAGTTTCGATGGTGTAGGAAATGTGGCAGATAATGGCCCTGAAATTATTTACAACAAACAACTCTCAACCCGACTCGATACCCTAAACCCAACCGTTCGGCTTGTTCCTAAAAAGCCGATGTGGACAGGAGTTCCGATGATTGATGTTTTTAACACATTAGTAAAATCACAAAAAATACCAGTTTTTGCAGGGCCCACCGAACCATACAACCGACTGCTTTCGCAAATTGCAAAAGGGGCACAGGTCGATGTAATTATTTTTGCAGGCATAGGTCTTAAATACGATGAGTATCATTATTTTAAAGATGAATTATCCAACTCGGGTAATATGGACAAAACCATAATGTTCACACACCTTGCCGGAGAGCCTCAAATTAAAGGACTTATGTTGCCCGACACGGCACTGACTGTTGCCCGTGAATTTGCCGATGATGGAAAGGATGTACTTGTTTTACTAACCGATATGACCAACTGGTCGAACATACTTCGGAATGTGGCGAATTATCAGGATATGATTCCTTCGCTTCAGGGGTATCCAGGGGCTCTTTACTCAGAGCTGGCACGTCGCTACGAAGTTGCGGCAGATATTGAGGGAGCTGGTTCAATAACCATTATTGGAGCTACCACACTTGAGTCATTAGAAGATCCCGTTCCGGATAATACAGGCTATATTACCGAAGGACAATTTTTCCTTGAAGGAGGTAAGCTAAAACTTGCCCGTTCCCTGTCCCGCTTAAAACAGCAGGTAAACAGTGATACCCGCTCCGACCACCGCGCTATTATGACGGCAATGGCCTCCTTGCTTGCCGATGCCGAAAAAGCACATGAAGCAGCAGAGGTAGGGGCTGCAAATGATGCTTTTTCTCAAAAATTGCTGCGTTATCGAACTGACTTTATAGATAAAATAGAAGAACCATTTGGAGACCCTGTTAAATTGGAAGATGCTCTTGATATGTGTTGGGATATGCTTAAAAAGCATTTTGAACCTTCCGAAACTGGTTTAAGTAAGAAGCTTATTGAACAATATTGGGAAAGGGAATTATGAGTTATGAATTATAAATTATGAAAAAACAACTTTGTTATTTAGCTTTTTACATTGTCACACACTCTCGCGTCAGCTAATTCATAATTCATAATTCATAACTCATAACTAAATTTATAACTCATAATTCCTAAAAATGATGGATCAGGAAAATTTGCAGGGAATCGTTTCCATGCTTAAAGAGCAAGGTATCGAGGCCGGTGAAAAAGAAAAAAATCGCTTGATTGAGCTTGCCAACAAGAAAGTTGAAGAAATGCTTGCTGATGCAAAGGCTAAAAGTGAAGAAATCATCAAGAAAGCGAAGACCGAGGCTGCTCAAATTGAAAAAAACTCTCAAGCAGCAATTTCGCGATCAGCACGCGATATGGTTGAAGCTACGAAAATTGCGATAATCAATCATCTGAAAAATGTTTTCGGAACACAGTGCGAAAGTCTTTTAAATGAAGAGCAATACCTGAAAGAGTTATTAGAAGCTGTATTGAAAACAATAGAAGGAAATAAAACCGTTAACGTTTCGCCTGAACAGGTGCAGAAAATGCAATCATTTATTGCAAGTAGCGCTTTAAAAGATGGTATTGAAATAAAACCACTCCCAAAAAGTGAAGCTAAAATTTCTGTAAAATGCAACGGTAATGAAGGAATTCAGTTTGTATTAACCTCAAAAGATATTGAAGATGGCCTGTTTACATCCTTAAACAAGGATTTGGTGGAGCGGATCAAAAATAGCAAGGAGGAATAAGGTCGCATACCTTTTTATTGTTGCTTACGCGATGGAATAAAGATTTGATAACAAAATTGAAATGTTGAGCCTTATGCTGGAGAATTTAATTATACCGAATGTGGTCTACCTGATTAGTAGCTTGCCATCTTTGACTTTCGGGCAATCGCCTCCCATTTCGCTTGAAAATTTTCACAACGAAGCAAAAGAGCAGTTGTCGTCTAAAAAATTTGAAAAACTTCTGAAGCTGGATTTAAAAAATATAAACCATGAGACGCCGAGAAGCTTGAATAGATTTATTGAAGCCATTGAAAAACTACATACCGATTTTGTTGAGATACGAAATGCAAAAGCAAATGAACGAAGTCTGAAACTTACAACATTGTCTAAAGTTATGATCGAGCAAAACCCACTTGAGCGGGAAAAAAGCATAATGAAGTGGCAATGGGAGCAGTTAACGAATATTGACGTGGGCGAAACATTCACATTTACCGAAGTGCTTGTTTATAAGCTTAAACTGCAAATTTTACACAGGCTTCATTCATTTCAGCCTGAGAAAGGGAGGGAAATACTTGAATCTGTGGTTGAGCAAGCAGAAATAAGTGTTCAATAGCACTGTGCTTTTTGTTGTTTAATTTGATGTTTTACATTGTATTTATGTGATATAGCTAATTCAATATATAAGGAATATACATTTCTTATTGTGCATAATTTCTATAATGACAAATTGAATGAATGGAATAGACAGAATATTGGACAAATTGAATGACAAACAGCTTGAAGCGGTTAAGGCAACAGAAGGTTATGTCAGAGTAATAGCTGGAGCTGGCTCTGGAAAAACCAAGGCTTTAACTTCGAGATACGCTTATATTGTCGAAGGTCTGGGGGTTAATTCTGCAAATGTTCTATGTGTTACCTTTACAAACAAAGCAGCACAAGAAATGAAAAATCGTGTCCGAAAATTAATTAGTCATACTGCATCATTAAATTTTATTACAACCTACCACGGTTTTTGTGTGCGAGTTTTACGAGAGGATATACACAAAATTCAATATCCAAATACATTTGTAATTATGGATGTTGAAGACCAAAAAACTATTCTTCGCCAAGTTTATTCTGAACTAAACATAACTCAAAAGGAATTTACATTCAAACAAACTCTTAGACATATTAGCCATCAAAAAACTGATTTGTCTTACCTCGGTTATATACTAGAAAACGAGAAACAAGAACCAAAAAATGAATTAGATAAAATCTTTTATCGGTACTTGTTCAAACAACAGAAAAATTTCGCATTAGATTTCGACGACCTAATGAACTTCACCGTTCATATACTAAATACCTACAATGATATATTAGAAAAATGGCAGAAAAGATTGCTCTACATTCAAGTTGATGAAGCTCAAGATAGTTCTGACAAGCAATTTGGATTGATTAAACTATTGGCTAATCATCATAAAAATCTTTTTATAGTTGGTGACCCAGACCAAACTATTTACGAATGGAGGGGGGCAAGACCTGAAGTTCTTGTAGACTTTGACAAAGAATTTCCAACTTGCAATAGTATTATATTAAATCAAAATTACCGCTCAACTCCTCAGATACTCAACATTGCAAATCAGGTAATTAAAAAAAATGAAGTAAGGGTTGACAAAGACCTTTTTACTCAAAACCCCAATGGCCTTGAAGCAATATATTTTCATGCAAAGAGCGACTTAGAAGAAAGTATTTATATCGCAAATGAGATTAAAGCTCTTAAAGAAAAGGACAGTGCAAGGTTATCTGAAATAACAATACTTTTTAGAGCACACCACCTTTCTCGGAACATAGAGCAAGCTTTAATAAAAGAAAATATTCCCTATGTCGTTTTTGGAGGTATCCGTTTTTTCGAGCGAAAAGAAGTGAAAGACACCCTTTCCTACCTTAGGCTTATAGAATTTCAGGACGATATGTCATTTTTAAGAGTGATAAATTACCCCAAAAGAGGATTAGGAAAGAAATTCATTGAAGATTTATCCCGAAAATCTATTGAACTTGGGTTGTCACTATTTGAAACTTTGACGAAATGTATTAACGAAAAGCCATTTAATAAAAAAGGAGCAATAGAATTTCTTGAACAAATCAATCTATATCGAAAAGACGCTAAAACAATGATTGTTTCGGACTTTGTAAAGAACGTATTAGATAATACAGGTATTACAAAGGAACTAAGGACAGATGGAGAACAGGAAAGATTAGAGAATATTCAAGAATTAGTTAATTCTATAATTGCCTTAGAAAAGGATAAAGATGAGACGTTTGAGCTTAATGAGTATTTACAAGAAATTGCACTTTACACAAACAAAGATGTACTTGAAGAAGATACTGGTAAAGTAAATCTAATGACAATTCATACAGCTAAGGGATTGGAGTACCCATATGTTTTTCTCTGCGGATTTACAGATGGTATTCTTCCAAGTGCAATGGCAATAAAAGAGCGAAGAAAAAGAGCTCTTGAAGAAGAACGAAGATTAACTTATGTTGCTATTACAAGAGCGGAAAAAAGGTTTTATATGACAGAAGCGGAAGGCTATAATTATAGTACTGAAGAACAAAAGTACCCTTCTCGCTTTCTATTCGAAATAGAAGAAAATCTGTATATCAAAAAAGGAGAAATTAATGACTTATATCTTCAAGAGGCTAAAAATCATATGGAATATGAAAATATGAAACTTGAAGATGTGGTTATCTATGCGGAAAATTCTATTGTCATTCATCCAATTTTTGGTAATGGAAGAATAAGAGAAGTAAATAAGACTAAACAGGAATACACAATATTCTTCGTAAATGATAATATAGAAAGACCTATTCGATTTGAATATAGGCTTCTTAAAGCCACTAAAGATGAAAATGTCATTAATCAAGTTAAGAAAGTAGAACTGAAAGCCAAGCAAGAGGTCGAAAGAAAAGCAGAAGAGGAAGCTGAACTGAAAGCCGAGCAAGAGGCCGAAAGAAAAGCAAAAGAGAAAGCTGAACTGAAAGCCAAGCAAGAGGCCGAAAGAAAAGCAAAAGAGAAAGCTGAACTGAAAGCCAAGCAAGAGGCCGAAAGAAACGCAAAAGAGGAAGCTAATCTGAAAGCCAAACAAGAGGCTGAAAGAAAAACGAAGGAGGAAGCTGAACGTAATACTAAAACCTCAAAAGATTTTGACTTTAAAAAACAAGTTAGAAGTAAGATTGATCCGAGTTCTGGCAGAAAAGAAGTTCAAAAAGAAACAGGATTTTTATCAATGATAAAACGTAAACTATTTGGAAAATAAATATGCACAACAGCAGTTTGGTCGTCAGTCTGGCATATTGGAACAAAGGTAAAACAACATGCCCTAAAGAATCAACGAGCCGAATATAGGAAACAGATTGTCGTTGCATTGTCACGACAATTGCAATTTAGGTAAAGAAGCAATTTTGAAGAAAAATTACACATTGCTTTGCAGCAAGCAAAAGAGCGGATAGAGAGGAAAAAACTGATGTAAAGGAAAAAAGTAGCTTTAAACACATCATTATGGCAGGACTAAAAATAAAATACACAAAAACAGAACGAGCCAGACAAAAGAAAATACTCAAAGTTTCTTTGCGTATGCTTCCTCTATTTGAAGCAATGGAAAAGTCATTAATGATAACCATTAACTCCATTACCGAAAATATTGAACGCATTGAGCAAGCCATTGAACAAA
The DNA here is from genome assembly GCA_965230435.1 of Bacteroidales bacterium. Lineage (GTDB taxonomy): Bacteria > Bacteroidota > Bacteroidia > Bacteroidales > JBDKHP01 > JBDKHP01. The sequence goes on along the minus strand of CBDDLB010000003.1, from coordinate 401,929 downwards.
ATAAAAAAGAAGCCGAACCATGGATTGCCGCATTAAACGATTCTTGGATTGATGTGAGTTCATTTGTTTCTGTGAATAAGATTATTACAAAGCCAACTGATGTTGCAGGTGTTCGCGTGCAGCAATTCGATAAAGTTGACTTTAATATAGCGCCTATAACTGACCAAACCCCGCTCTGGGTAGATGATGCCATTGAGTTGATGAAAGACCAGCTTCAGCTTGTTGCTGAAATAAAATGCCTTGAGGCTCAAATAGAAGTCTTAGAAGAAGAATTGCTAGAAGTTCGTGCACGGGTTAAACTATTTGAAAACAGAAGGATACCTAATGCCAAAACAGCAATACGCAAAATCGGTCAAAAGCTTCAGGATGATGAAAGGCTTATGATAGCAACTGCCAAAGTAATGAAAACTAAAAATGCAGAGGAGGTGAACAGATGATTATAAAAATGAAAAAAGTTGTGCTGTTCATGTCCCAAAAGCAGACTACTGAAGGCCTGACAGCTTTAGGTAAACTCGGTGTAATGCATATACAGCCTTTTCAACTGGCAGAAGACGAATCAATAGATCGGGTTCATGAACGAATTGAGCAAATAAAAGAGACCATATCCATTTTAGAACGATATGACAATACCCCCCCACATAAAGAACATGACGTTAATCTATCGTCTTATGATAAGCCTCAAGGAGAAATTCTCTTAATAGAAGATGTACTAAAAACAGAAGAAACAAGGCTTCAGAAAATAGAACTTAAAAATGAGCTTAAACAAGCCAAAAAGTTTTATGACGACTGGGGAAATGTTTCAGAAGAGGACTTAAAAGTGCTTAAAGGAAAAGGAGTTTTCCTAAAGCTGTACCTACTGAAAGACAATGAACTTAAAATAATATCCAAACGTGATGATGTTACTGTTGTAGGGAAATTTAGGAACATGAACCGGGTAGTTCTAATTACTGATAATGATGGAGAGCAATTAGAATTTGAACAGATTACGATACCCAAATATGGCTTAAATACACTTGAAAAATCCATTAAAAAAATTGGGCAAGAAATTAAAGCAGCAGATGCATTATTACAAACGCTATTTGCGAAAATCTCTTTGCTAAAAAATGCCTTGGAAGAACTTATTCGCCTGTATAAATTGCGCAACGTACAATTTGAAGGTCTTGATGTAGAAAACCGTTTCAGATACTGGAAAGGATACATTCCAGAACATTCTATCGAAAATTTCACACATGTAGCCAAAGAGCATAACTGGGGCTATGTGCTACAGGCGCTAACACAAGAGGAATTGGATGAAGTTCCTACACTCATCCACTCACCCAAATGGGCCGAGAACATACGACCTGTTATGAACTTTATGGGACTTGTACCTGGATATAAAGAACTTGATGTATCCCATATTTTCATGCTTTTCTTTACATTTTTTGCAGGAATACTTGTTGGTGATGCCGGATATGGCCTTGTTTTTTTGTTGCTTACATTAGTGGTACATGGAAAACAGAAATTCAAAACTAAAATTGAATTTACGCTCATTTACACCCTTTCTCTATCAGTAATGTTCTGGGGTATAATCACTGGCACTTATTTCGGTGCAAAGCAAATTGCCGAAATCCCATTTTTAAGCCATCTGGTTGTTGATAAACTTGCCTCTTTTGGTGGCGATAGTTTATTCGTTCAAAAATTTATGTTTACTATAGGCGCAATACATTTGTCCATAGGGCATATACAAACGGGCATACGGCATATCAACACCGTTAAAGCAATTGCTCAACTTGGTTGGGTTGCTATTATTTGGGGCTTATATTTAATTGTAAATCAAATGGTATTGGCCGAACCTGCTCCAAACCTTATGCTATGGTTATTTATCGTTGGAGCGCTACTTATTGCATTATTCTCAAATCCAGGAACCAATTTCTTTAAAGGTGTATTATCGTCACTTGCTGGTTTGCCCTTAAGCCTGCTCAGCGGATTTTCTGATATCATTTCATACATAAGGCTTTATGCTGTTGGATTAGCAACCGTTCTGATGGCCGTAAGCTTTAACCAGATGGCAATTGGCGATGGAATTACAACCGTATCTTCAGGAATTACTGCCGTTATTGTTCTAGTGTTAGGGCACGGACTGAATATGATACTGGCCGCGATGGCAGTTATTGTGCATGGAGTGCGACTAAATATGCTTGAGTACGCTGGGCATGCAGGTGTCGAATTTTCAGGAAATGAATATAATCCTTTTGTACTAAAAAATGGTAAGTAATGGTCATTAGTTTATTAGTCATTAGAGTATCGGCTTTCCGCATGTCCAATGACTATTAGGGCAGACGCATCAAAATGAAAGCTGAAGGTTTTCCCGAAAGACTAAGTCTTTCAGTTCCCCGCCTTCTTAAGGAGGGGCTAGGGGTGGTTTATTATTTTAAGTCATAAGACGATAATAATGAAATAATTATGTTTTTTTTCGTATACAACCACCCCCGCCCCCTCCTTTTTTAAGGCGGGGAGTCAAAAGGCTTCGCCTTTTATTAGAAAACCTTTGGTTTTCAGGAGTAAATATTTTTGATGGGCCTGCCCTAAACGACTATTGACCAGTGACTAAAAAAGCAATTATTAACTTATAAACCCAATCGACGTTATGACCTTATCAGTTTTGTTAACAACAGTCAATGGTTTTGGCGGTCATGCCATTTCCTTAGGTATAGCCGGAGTAGGTTCGGCAATTGGAACAGGAATAGCTGCATTTGGCGCCATGGGATTGTGGAAGCAATCAATTCAGGATAAGAAAAAGCTACCCCCATTAGCTTTAGTAATGGTTGGTATGCCACTCAGTCAGATTATCTATGGTATGATTTTCATGAATGCACTGATAGGTGCTAACTTGAATGTTGATAGCTATTTTAACCAAATGATTTGGGCGTTTTTCGTTGGTGTTGTCATTGCTACTTCCGCTATAATGCAAGGCAAAGTAGGTGCTGCTGCATGTGTAAATTTAGCAGTAGATTCCAAACAAGGATCTGGTATGTACATTGCCACTATGGGGATTATTGAAACCGTAGCACTGTTGGCAATGGTATTTGGTATGGGCGGTATTCCATCATCTTAAACACAAAACTATAAGTGGTAAGTACCCAGATAAAATTAGGTTAGATCTATTTACAGCCTAAGTAGCTGGTTGCTTGAAGGAAATAAGTCTAAAATAAATAGATCTGCGACCTTATACTTTACCTAATCACCTCCGTCAATCGACCATTTAAAATTGGCATTGGTTATGATATTTTGTAATTTCAAGGAAGTACTCACCAACACTTAAAGATATGAAATTCAACCTTATCGACTACATGTCAAATCGTATCGAGGACAAACCTTCGGGCATAGAAAAAGCTCCTGTTGTTACCATATCGAGACAATTTGGTTGCTCGGCAAAAGTTATAGCAAAAGATCTAGCAAATTTCCTAAACGAGCAGGGTTCCAGCAAGACAGAATGGGAATGGGTTAACAAAGAAATTTTCGAAGGTGTTGCCAAAGAACTTGAAGTTAGCAAGGACCGTATCCTACATGTCTTTGAAGGAGAACGGAAGGATTTAGTGTGGGATATTTTCAGAGGTTTCTCAGAGAAATATTACGCCAGTGATGCCAAAATAAGAGGAAAACTAAAAGAAATGATTGTTGATATTGCTCACGAAGGACATAAGATCATTATCGGGTTAGGCAGCGTTGCCCTTCTTCGCAATTACCCTCAGGCTATTCATATTAAGCTTACTGCTCCAAAAAAGTGGCGACTAGAGCGTGCAGGTGAAAAAATGGAAATTTCCCAAAAGGAACTCAAAACCCACTTAGAAACTGTAGATCAGAAAAGAGAAAACTTACTGAAGTCATATTCCGGATTAAAGGTTCAGGGAGATATTTTTGATATAAACTTTAACGTAGCCAACCTGAGCAAAGAAGAAATAACAGCAAGCATTGTTGCAATTATGAAACTCAGGGGAATGGTGTAATCCTCCCCTGAGGTAAACCTATAGAATCTGTGTGTCTACTGGTTACACTTCCTAAAGATTCAAAAAAGGCCATCCGCAAATGCAGACAGCCTTCAGGATTTATTTTCACTTACGATTGCTTACTATTCCACAGTAGCTTTTAACACAACCTCGATAGGGTCACCAATCGAAGGAGTTAAAGTTGCTTTTCCTGTATATTCTCCAGGCTTAAGTCTTTCTGGAGCAAATGTAAATGGCACATCAATTGACTCGCCTGGAGCAAGAGGTCTGAAATTTAGTTTCACACCCGCGCGACCAGGAAATTGCACAGAAGTACCTACTTTGGTTAACGTTTCATTAGAATTGTTGGTAAGTGTCAACACCACCTGTTTTGTCTCTGAAGAATTCTTTTTAGAATTAGCTTTTACAGTTCCGAAATCGACTTCATACGCACTAAGTACAACAGGCTTCTGAGTGTTTTCCGCCTCTTCCACAACTGCTTTCAAAGTTACTTCAATAGGATCGCCAATAGAAGGAGTCAATGTTGCCTTCCCTGTGTATTCACCTGCTTTAAGGCTGCCCGGAGCAAAAGTGAACGGCACTTCGATTGACTCTCCTGGAGCAAGAGGTCTAAAGTTTAGTTTTACACTAGCTCTACCAGGAAATTGAACAGACGTACCTACTTTGGTTAACGTTTCATTAGAGTTATTGGTAAGTTTAAGAACAACTTTGCTTGTTTTTGGTGTTCCTTTTTTTGCTGAACGCTGAACTGTTCCAAAATCCACCTCATACTTATCCAAAACAACAGGCTTTCCCTCAACTTCTGCTTCCTCAACAACTGCTTTTAATTCTACTTCGATAGGATCACCTATAGATGGTGTTAAAGTCGCTTTACCTGTATATTCGCCAGCTTTAAGGCTGCCCGGAGCAAAAGTGAACGGCACTTCGATTGACTCTCCTGGAGCAAGAGGTCTAAAGTTTAGTTTTACACTAGCTCTACCAGGAAATTGAACAGACGTACCTACTTTGGTTAACGTTTCATTAGAGTTATTGGTAAGTTTAAGAACAACTTCGCTTGTTTTTGGTGTTCCTTTTTTTGCTGAACGCTGAACTGTTCCAAAATCCACCTCATACTTATCCAAAACAACAGGCTTTCCCTCAACTTCTGCTTCCTCAACAACTGCTTTTAATTCTACTTCGATAGGATCACCTATAGATGGTGTTAAAGTCGCTTTACCTGTATATTCACCAGCTTTAAGGCTGCCCGGAGCAAAAGTGAACGGCACTTCGATTGACTCTCCTGGAGCAAGAGGACTGAAATTAAGTTTTACGCTTGCACTACCTGGAAATTCGATTGAAGAGCCAAGGCTTTCCAACGTTTGATCCGATTTGTTTGTTAATTTCAAAACCACCTCGCTTGTTTTTGGTGTTCCTTTTTTTGCTGAACGCTGAACTGTTCCAAAGTCCACCTCATACTTATCCAAAACAACAGGCTTTCCTTCAACTTCTGCTTCCGCAACAACTGCTTTCAGCTCTACTTCGATTGGGTCGCCGATAGATGGAGTTAATGTCGCTTTACCTGTATATTCACCAGCTTTAAGGCTGCCCGGAGCAAAAGTGAACGGCACCTCGATAGACTCTCCCGGAGCAAGAGGACTGAAATTAAGTTTTACGCTTGCACTACCTGGAAATTCAATTGAAGAACCAAGGCTTTCTAAGGTCTGATCTGAGTTGTTTGTCAATTTCAAAACCACCTCGCTAGTTTCTGGGGTGCCTTTTTTGGGAGTTCGCTTTACTGTTCCAAAATCAACTTCGTATTTATCTAATACAATTAAATTTTCTGAAACTTCTCCTTCTTCAACCGTAGCTTTTAGGGTTACTTCTATAGGATCGCCAATTGAAGGAGTCAGCGTTGCTTTGCCTGTATATTCACCAGCCTCTAGGCTACCAGGAGCAAAAGTGAACGGAACATCTATTGATTCTCCTGGAGCTAGTGGCTTAAAAACTACCTTCACTCCTGCTTGTCCAGGGAATTCGATAGACGAACTTAAGCTGGTAACTGTCTGGTTGGTCTTATTGATGAGGGTTAAGACAACCTCACTCGTTTGAGCAGTGCCTTTTTTTGCAGAGCGGATTACTGTTCCAAAATCTACTTCATATTTATCCAGAACTACTTTACCTGTTAGTTCATCAGTTTCGTCTTTATCTTCGCAGCTTGTCACTGCAAATGAAAACAATGCCAATAACAGCAATGCATTCATGCCTTTTTTTAGCAGTTTCATAGTATTTTTTTGAGTTTTGATTATCACCACAAAGTCAAAAACAAACTAAACTATTAATTTACAAAGCAATACAAACAATCACATCCTTATATGATACAAATCTTTGACCTCTCATAAAAAACATATAAATCAAAGGTTTCAGAATCTAATTCTGATCAATTTATAAACAATAAGACAATATCATTTTGCTAATTAGTATTTACTCTATAGATTATTAAATGATTATAATCATTATTAGCTCAGTTGACTTGAATGACTCTGTTCAACAACAATAAAAAACTAAAAAACACTTTCATTATTGCCCACAAATTCAAAAAATCACTCACAACACTCATCAACAAAAAGTTACATCTCGTTTTTTTGAATGAAAAAAATAACTCTTAATGTATTTTCATATGAAGATTGGTCAAAATAAAGCACCTATCAAAATTTCAATATTTTCAAGTAAAAAAGTGTACGTAATTAGTTAAAATTGAAGTAGATAATTTATAATATAAGTCGCAGGTTAATTGCAGAAAGTTAATCCAAAATAAATCCGTGACCTTAGTAAAAACGAAGTTATTTTGTATACTTTACTTAAATAAAAAAGCTCAGACCAAAAGGCCTGAGCTAAAATATCACTGTTAACTCTCAAAAATTGTTCAGTGCAAAAACATGTAATCCACTATACAAAAAATCACTTTATTTCCTTTTCAACCTCCTCAAGTTCTTCCTCCATTTCACGCAGAGCTTTTTCACTCTCTTGAATTACCTCACGATGAACATCTTTAAGCTCTTTGTTCATCTCTTTAATCTCAATCTTTATTTCTTCCCTAATCTCCTTTTCCACTTCTCTGAGTTCTTTCTGAAGTTCCTTGTGCATCTCCTCCTGAACTGTTTCTGGCCAAACAGCCTCTTCATCGCGGTATTTTTCTGGATTGAGAACAGATAAACCCTTTTCGGTCATCACCCAGTACTTGTTGCCCATGTGCCCGTCCCACATGTTTTGTAGGTTTTTGATATCGTAAATAATCTTTACCATACTTTCGTCCAAATACACTACCTTGCCAACTGGAAGTTTCAGTACAAGCCTAAGTCCCTGATCTAGCCACCTTTCTGCTCCATTTAGTTTAAAATAATGATCGAAACGGATTTCTCCACCTTGAGCCTGCCATTCATATTCTATCTGCGAAGCATTTTCTTTTGCAGCTTTTTTACCACTGCCATATGATCGGCGCTCCAGTTCTAACTTCAACTTGTTGTCGTGTGCTTTTTTAATATCGAATTTCGGCATACCAAAGACTTTCCCATCTTCTGCCAGCACCCTGATATCACCTAGTTTCAGGCTTGAATGAACAATATCTTCAGAGCGGCTCAATTCTTTCAATGTCAAAGCAATCGTATCTGGCTGTATTTTATCCAGAACTACTGTTTCGTCAATATTTGCCCGATTGGAATAATTCTGCCCCGTAGTAATTGCAATACTGACAACTATGCCCAAGCCCATAATCCAAAGCACCAAAGAACTTATCAGCATAGGCTTGTGGTTACTCCTCAGATTAAAAATCATTTTGATACCCAGATACACCACACCAACAAAAGGTATCCCCAATAATAACAACAGCCCAAGAGTGGCAAAAACAAGCTTTTCAGGAGGCAGCACCAAACCTATAACTGACTGAAAAAGGATTCCTCCATCGATATGCGATGCAAAAGGCAGGTTTGGGAAGAGCAACGAGATCATTAATGCAGTAAAAAGCACTGTGCCACCAATTACGAAGCCAACACCAATCAGAATTCCGACCAATCGCATTACCCCTTTAATAAACACCCATAGCCCTTCCATAACTTTTCTCAAAGCATCGCCGGACTGATGTGCATATTGCTCAAAACGCACCTGCTCGAACCCTTTCTTCACATTTTCCTTCACATTTTCGAACTCGTCGCGGATTGTTTTCTCAATATTCGACAAATTCACCTGCTCCCCACGCATCTCTAACTTCTGTGCCGATGTACGGGCTTCCTTTATAAAAATCCACATGGCTAGGTATAGGATAATGCCCAGTCCATAAAAAAGATGAAGAACAATGAAACCAGCACGGACATAAATTGGTGCAACACCCAAGAAGTGAGCAAAGCCAGCAGCTATACCTGCAACATAACGTCCGTCCGGATCGCGGTAAAGCTTTCTGTTTTTAGGCTGTTCTGCTTGTTCTGTATAAGGTGTGGAATATGGCTCTTCGAAAGGTTTTGCTTCGTCGTCGATAAAGTCTTCTGGTTTGCCAATAAGCTCAATGGCCCGTTCTACCTCCGCAATAGTTACGACGGTGTAAAATTCCGACAGGTTCTCTTGAAAGATTTCAGCAATCCTAGCTTCGATATCAGTGATAATCTCCTCCCCTTCTTCCGTTTGAGCATAATGCCGCTGCAAACTGTCGAGGTAATTGCTCAGCAGACTGTAAGCATCCTCGTCGATATGGAAAACTTGGCCTGCAAGGTTTATGTTTAGCGACTTCTTCATTGGTGTAAAATTATGAAACAGCCATCGCTGCCTCTATGATCTTAGTTGGTGTGTGATGATCGAGTTAGGCTATAAGATTTTGGATCTAATGTTGAGTACTTCGTAATACATACAATTTGACAATCTCAAAAGTAGTAATTGTTTATGTTAGATCCTTTAAGGTCGTAAACTCATTTAAACTAAATACCGCCATCGGAAAATATACATTCGCATTCATTTTGTGTCTAAACTATGAAATGGCCAATATTTTCGCCGAATCTTAAACGACTGTTTCAAATTTGTCTTTTCAACTTCTGTACAAAACAAATCGATAATACAACTTACTTTATCAATCAGCTTTCGATAGCCAAGGTACCTTTTCTGTTTCCGTTTATCTGACTTACAGCTTTTACTAGGTCGATCCAAGAATTATCCAGGTGCGTCAGAAACTCAGTACCCTTATCCGTCAAACGGTAATATTTACGCGGTGGCCCCGACGTAGATTCCTCCCAACGGTAAGCCAATAGCCCTGCATTTTTCTGACGCGTAAGCAGTGGATATAAAGTACCTTCTACTACAATTAGTTGAGCCTCTTTAAGCTGTTTTATAATATCGGACGCATAGGCATCGCCATGCGATAGTATCGACAAAATACAGTACTCCAATATACCTTTCCGCATCTGGGCCTTTGCGTTTTCTACATTCATTTTTTCAAATTTTGAAGGTTTTCTATTCCACAAAAAGTGGTCAAAAACGTTTTTAAACACACTTAACTGCAAACGTGCAGCGTAAACCGATGTTTCATCTGTCTAAAATTTATCCTCACTTTATCAGATAAAACCCTTTAAAATTTTATTCATCCGCGTGTGTATAACCAGAATGCTTGATTTTGCATGGTGGTTCTATCAGATTCCAACGTTCTTTTTCAGGTTGTTGAACTCATCCTTTATCCGACGTTCGATGTTCGATATATCGATCGGTTCGCCATGCATTTCCATTTTTTCGGCCCGTGTATTTGCCTGTGGTATCATAGCCCACAACAGTAAATACACCAACAAACTCGAACCATAAAACAATGTTGCCACAATAAACAAAATCCGTACAACAATAGGCACTACGCCAACATAAGCTGCCAGTCCAGCACAAACTCCTCCCAATTTGGCATGATCTGTATCCCGAAATATTCGTCTGCGTTCCATATGATCTTGTGTTTGGTGTGATTCATTTGAATTATCCTCAAAATATCTATTGGCATCTTCCCTTCCCTCAGTTGGCTGTTCGGTTGTATCGAACTGCTCTGGCTCGCCAAGAATGAGTATTACCGTAGAAATATCCTCGAACGACACAGCTTGCTTTGTTTTGCTGATCTTATCCTGCAATATTTCGGCAATACGTGCCTCTATATCAGATAGGATTTCGGCACCTTCAGGCGTATTAATATAGTACTGCCTAATGTGAGATAGATAAACCTGTAACCTTTGATAAGCATCCTCATCTACATGGAAAGGCATTCCACCAATGTTAACTTGTACCGTTTTCTTCATCTCAGCTTGGTTTGTTTTTAGAGCCGTTGTCGCAAGAAGATTCATACTCAGATTTATTATTCTGTTCAACGAAAGTCCTTATACAACAGCCAGTTGGTTCATGATTTTCTTTTCACCCTTAGAAGTTAGGAAAAAATGCTTTTCAGGTGGTGCGCTCTCACTGTATTTCCAGTGCCAGCAGAGTTCGTTCGAACGATTTAACCCCGATAAAGCGGGATGAAACAAACGGGTTTCTGAAACACAGCCTTGCTCTGTAATCTGTTCGAATAACTGATTAGCACTTGTTGTTCCTTTCTTTACCAAAGAAAGAATTTTCAGCTGAAGTTGATGTTTCTGGTCTGTGTCAATTCGTTTCATGACAGTTGGGGATTTAAGTGTTTGTATCAGGTACTATTCATTGCTTAATTATTTTCATTACAAAGATATAAAATTTTTTAGGTATTATGCAATGCAAAGTACTGTTTTATTTTAGACGAGCCCAAATTCAAATGGTTACACATAGAGTGTTTTTATTTTCGAAAACGAAGGAAGAATAGTCTGCAACAAAAAGAAATAAATCTAACAATCAACAACTTGCATACTCAAATAGTAACTTAAAAGAAGATTAGAAAGCTCTTGAGGCTCAATTTAAAGACGTTTCAATTATTGAAGTGCTGCTTGATTTCTGTCTATGAATGAAAGAAAATGGGAATATCTCTGTTACAAAAACAAGATTATCAGTAACAGTATTTTTTGTTCTTTGAAACTCATGCGGTTTGTAGTTCTATTCTGGATTGTTAACGGAGATTTTAATCCTCTATATGATAGCACTTTACCACTGAAATTAAGGTCGCAGACCTATTTATTTTAGACTTACTTTCGTTAAGTAACCAGCCACTTAGGCTAGAAATAGATCTAACCTACTTGACAATTCATCTTTGATTCATAATATTTAAGAATCTGAAATTATTCTTTACACTTCATTTATCGCGTCAATATTCTATCTATCTTACACGTCCATCTATTTGACAGCACTAAAAACCATACTACAACACCGCTATATAATTAATTATCAAACAAATAACACCCAAGCTTGTACCATCTGAACTATGCCACCAAATAACTTACCAAAGCCCTGTTGGTTTTACCAAGCAAAAAACAAGAAAAACCAACATATAAAAGAAAAGAATACACATCAGAAACAACGCAGCTAAGCTAATCAGACCGAACATTTTGTGCATATTCTTATTAACTTTGCAAAAACTTGTGCACTATGCCGAAAGGAAAAGTAAGAGGACGAATTGAGAAAAACCCCCTGAGCCAGGCACTTGGGTCATATTTTAGAAAAGAGCGGGACTTGCTTCGCAAAACATCTAATGAGGTTGCCATTGAAATCGAAATCGGAAGTTCTTTTTACCGTATGATCGAGGCTGGCTCTGCCAACCTACATCCTAGTCGGCTTTTAAAAGTAATCAATGCCTACCCGAACAGTGGTATCGAATTCGATTTATTATGCAAGTATGTCGTTGGTATTCAAATGGTAGAATCGAGCCTAAATTCGATGGAAGAACTAAAGCTGACCTTTGAGGAACTGATGGGAGCCGATGCCGAATTCGAAAAACTACTGCAAGCATTTGAACCCATTTGGGATCACTACACAAATGAACAACAAGCCTTAGTAAAAAAACACCTTGACAGTGAGACCGTTTACATCGAAGTGCGTGAATTTCTGACAAATAAGTTTTATGAACTGGAGCCTGAGAAAAGGTTAGATCACGAATTGAACGAACTCATTGACCAAACTCCAAGTTTCTATCTGGAATTTGCATTAAATACTCTCAAGAGCCTCCAAGCTCTTCCTGTAAGTATTTTCTTTAGTGAACTATGGCGATGGGAACAAATACACTCCAACGATTTCACGGCATTGCATGGCGTTGTTCTAAATCATGAGGGAGTTACGGATTACCAAAACCTTGAACGATACCAATACAAATACATCTGGGGAAGTCAGTTCCAACGAGTCAACTTACTTTTCGTAGAAGACAAATTGTCGGCAAAAGAAGTCAGAGGTATTTTTGAACGAAATTTGCACAGGTCACTTTCTCAGCAACCAGAACACAACAAACATCTGCTTGAGGAGTTTGATAAGATCATGAAAAAAGTGCACGTGAAAACCATATCGCGGGACGACCAACGTTATAAGCCTTTCCTAGAGGAACCAAGTAACAACACGGCATACAATGCTATGTGGGTATTCTCGTTGATTAACAATAACAACATTGGCTTTCTATCGTACATTCATTCCGAGAACCAACAGATTGTTCAAGGCACAAGTTTACGTTATAAAGATACAGCAGAACGTTTAGAAGAATTCAAACAACTCTGGAACATGATTTCTTGAGCATTTCAGTATGGACAAAGTGATTGCAGGAAGTTACAAGGTAAAAATTCGAAATATTTTCCCCAGACAAGCCAAAATGGAGGTAAATACCATTCCCAAAGCTTATCTGGGCATTAGTATGAACAATCCGTCGTTCTGGCACCATTCGTTTATATTCGTTTTGCGCTGGATGTCGGAAAACGTAGAATCTCCATATCTTCTCGTTGGAGACTATCTTAACCGTTGGAACGAACAGATTTTTACATCCAATCCACCCGATGAATGCGCCTGTAGGTCGATCCAACAGGGCGATCAATTGCTACAGACGTATGCAACAGAACTCCAAACTAGACCGATTTCTGTTTTCCGCTGGAAAGAACTGATGGAGACTGAAGAGTTCGAACCTGCAAAAAAAGAAATAGAAACAGCTTTTGAGCTTAGCCCTATTTTCCGAAGTCTGCTTGTACAATCGACTCGTAAATTCATCCAAAACCAAACCGAAAGCGGCAACAAACTAACCGTAAGCCCAAAACAGGCGCATAATTTTTCTATTTCCTACCTAATAGAAGAACTTGCTGTTTTTTTGGTGTTAATAAGAAAAGGCATCAATGTTCAAATGTATCCTGGCCTGCACCTACCAGTACTGGCGCAACTACACAAACCGGAAAAACTTCACCTACCGAAAGAATTCCAGAACGGTGTTTTTGTAGGCCTGCGCATAAAAAAACGGTAAAAAAACAAAACATATCGCTATCTTCCTCAGTAGAAATCAATGTACCCCATCAACACATTCATCGTGTTTATGAGGACATTAAACCTGAATTTGTAATGTACAAATTGCATTTTCGATTCGGGCTGACCTGCCATTCAAATATCATGTGATAATAGCCAGACCTGTAACAAAAATTGAAAAAGTAAACAACATGAAAGATTTAAAAGGTTATAGCAATATAAACAACTCTCTTAGGGTTGTCACTGCACAAATAAACAGCACCAAGCAGTCCGTTTTAAATACTTTTGCACACCTATTCTTTCTTTTAATAATTCTGCTAACGGCTTCTTTAAATTTACATGCACAGTTTACTGTGATTGGAATAGAGGGCAATATCAACAAAAATGGACAGACAATAAAAGTTGGCGACCAACTAAACGGGGAGAGTATTCTTGATTTCAAGAGTGATGGCAATCAGCTCTATCTCATTGACGATTCGCTGGGGTTCCATAGAGCGGAATCTTTCGAGGGGGAAATTGAACTGGGCGAGTGTCTGGAAGATTTCAATACCAAGCACCGAGGTTTTAAGCGTAAACCCAAGGCAATCAAAAATCTGAAGATTTATTTTGGCCCAAAACAATTTACCATCATCGGAGATTCGCTTTCGATTCCTCTCGACATTGCAAAGTACCCGCTGAACAGCGAGAAATTCATTGTTTTTCATTATAAAATAAACGGAGAACAGCAGTCTAAAAAAGTAGCTTTTGACAATCAGCACCTCATCATTATAAAAAATGACCTGTTCCAAGGAAAAACTGAAACTATGGAAGGTGAAACGCTACAACGTGTAAACATCTACTCGTTCGAACCTGAAACCAAAACCTCGAAAAAGATTACCCAGGCAAACTTCCGTTTTATCACCAAAGAGCAATTCCATACCGAGTGTTCAACAATTTTTAACGTTGGAAAAAGCAAAAACATTGAACTTGAAAAAATACAAACGAAAATTGATCAGTATATTTATGGTCGGTATGGTATGTACGATCCCAAACAACTGGAAGAGAACCTAAGTATTGTTCGGCAACAGAACTAGTCCAAGACTCTTTCTAAGCCCCATGTGATCAACAGAAAACTCTTTACACATGAGAAAACTTATACTTGTTTTTATGTTCGTCGTATTTCAACAGTTTGCCTTTTCTCAGGCCGATTCGTTGATTATAAGTGGTGTTGTTATGAGTGCCGATTCTATGCAATATTTAAAGAACTGCCACTACATTATCAACAATACACATGCAGGTACTAGCGATCAGGATGCAAAATTCACAGTTCTGCTATATCCTAACGACACGATACACTTTACGCACATTGGCTTCTCTCCCGTGGAATTCATTGTTCCCGACACACTGAAACAACAAAGCTATGTTCTGGGTATTTTTATGCAGCGCGACACTGTTGCCTTGCCAGAGATTGTAATCCTACCAAGGGTGATTATCGACAAGAAACAAATGGAAGCTTCTCTTGAAAAAAAACAAAAGGATAGGCAAAACCTCAAGAACAACATAGCTTTGGCCAAATATCAAGCTGCTTATCAACCAGAACAACAGGTGTGGGATGCTGAGATGAACCAGAAATATCAAATGCAGAAGTTCAAGAACGATTACATTTATGCTGGTCAGATTAGCCCTGCCGAAACTTTCAATTTCCTAGCACTTGTGCCCCTAACCTATTATCTGGTAAGCGGACGCCTATTTCCTGATCCTCCTCCTGCTTTCAAAATGACAGAACACGAAGAGATAAAACTAAAACTGTACTACGAAGAACAGATAAGGCTACAAAGGACTTTAGAGAAATCTATTCGGTAGAAGTTGCGGCTCCACTTAGATGATATTCAACAAGGCGAGCTGTATTCTCATGTAGCTTTATCCTCGACTTGCGGTTCCTGTACCACTCATAAGGATCGTTTTTGAACTTCCTACTCACGGCCTTCCAGTCGGCAACCATTTCCAGAGCATAATTCTTGGGCATTTCCTTTGGCACCCTTCCATTATCCGTCTCTTCTAACCAATGCTGCCAATGATGTGGGTTGTGTCTAACGTGGTGCTGCCAAGCAACTTCGAACTCAATATCGGCCTCTTCCTTGTCGCGCCCTTCTTTGGGATAAAATCTATTGAGATAAGGAACAAATTCGGCTTGGCTAAACTTGGATATGTCATGCAAAAGTAGTTGCCAAAATCCAACCCCGAGTTTCCTTCCTTCAAGTAGAATATAGTATTTATGTTCCACAAGGTAAAACAGATAAAACAAGGACTCAAGTATTCGCATTGCGGTTACTATTGGTTAGTACTGCTGAAGAATATTGAACATATCCAGCTCAAGTGTTTCTTGCGGAGTTTCTACAATACGTCCAATTTCTGTTCCTTTTTTATAGAATATAAACGTAGGCACCCGCTCTATTTTCAGCTTTTCAGTGTCGATATCCGGAGCCTTTTTGTTGCGATCAACACCGTACATGTTCAAGGTTGACAAATTAAAATCTACCTGTTCCAATATTCTGAAAAAATGGGGTACCTCCCGCCGGCTATCGCTGCACCAAGTTCCAAATACAAGAAGGACTTCCAGCCCCATTTTAGACTGTAGATCGAACTGATCAACAATGGCCAAATCTGGTTCGTAAGCTACATAATTGGTATCGTACCAGCCCTTAAACTCTTCATTCATGAAGCCAGACTTATTGCACTTTCCCAATAATACTTTTTGCCCTGCTTTTTCGTCCATTACAACACGATTAACAGAGCTTTTTTTCTTCAGTACACAACCAGAAGTTAGAAGTAGAATACAGGCAATACCTACAAGGTGTTTCATTGTTGAAGTAGATTTTAATTAAATGTACTGCAGTAACAACCACTCTCAACAGCAGTTATAAACTACTGATATACAACAGGAAGTTATAAAAAAGATCAATAAGCTTAAACCAAACGTCTAGAGAAAGATTCGTCGTTAATGTGCATGTTCTCATAATCAAAACCTTGGATCAGAACCAGCCCAGGGCGTTTTCCTTTCTCAATTGTTCCTAAATTCTTGTCCAATTGAAGTGCCTTTGCCCCATTGATGGTTGCCCACTGCAACATTTCTCCGAACGGAATTTCCGGAAAGTTTTCCCGAAGCGTTATCATCTCTTCCATAACAGACAGTTGCTCATTAGATGCCAAACTGTCCGTACCTAATGTTATACTCGCATTTTTTTTACGAAATAGGTGAACATCTGGTAATCTGTTCTCGATAAATAAGTTTGCATTCGGGCAAAACACAAAATAGATATTTCCATGCTTCTGCAAAGCATAGTCAAGATCTTGCTCTTGAGTAAAAGTATTATGAATCAGCAATAGGTTATTCTGTGATGGAAACCGCTCAAGTGTCGAACGCAAAGAGCTCTTTCCCGTTGCTTTAATGCTGTCAACTGGAAAACCTTTACTTTTTAATGAATTGTACAACTCACCGTCACCATTCAGGAACCATTCATTTTCCGAAGGTGTTTCCTGATTGTGAAAGGATATCGGTTCAGGTGCCGATTTAAAGAAGTCAGTCAACTGATCGAATAACTTTGGAGAAAGCGAATACGGAGAGTGCGGAGTTAACGAAACACTTAGCTCTTTTTCCATAAAAGCGACTTTCATATGCCAGTGGCGATCAAAAATTTCAGTAGCTTTCTCCTCATCCAGCCCAAAAGTCTCTACAAAAGTGTGGTAGTGTATCTTACTCTTGGTCTTTACATCTATGCTAGCAGTACAGTTAGCAATATCTCCTACAGCAACCACTCCTTGGGCATGCATATCAGCATCGGCTGCCCGCATTGCCCGTTGCGCATTCTGCTGAAACGACGAACGCTTGCCTACAACCTGTCCCACAAAATCGACCAGCCCTTGCTTGGGCGTTATCTTTCCACGTAGATTCGACAACTCCAAATGACAATGCGTATTTACAAAACCTGGAACTATAACCCCAGAATGGAATTCCATATTTGAAAATTCTGCCAATTGTCCGCCAGTATCTATTACAGAAACAACCGTTCCCTTCTCATCTAGCTCAACAATACCATTCTTCAATGGCGCCCCTTTACCAGTATACACATAAGTTGCAGAAAATTTTCGAATCTTCATTTGTTTCTTTTTAAGGTATAGAACCTAATTCTATAACAATCGGCCTATAATGATATTTTTGCAGGAATATATTTTACTAAGCAAAATTGAAAAAATAACTTCGTTTTCGTTGGACTGAGGCCATCCATATTCTCATACACTCTGTTATTGAACGCCTTATATGCCTTAACAGAAAGTATTTTTCACACTTTATTAATATTCTTACTATTTCCCCACTTTACTTCTTCCCCTTTTTCTTCCTCTTGGATTTCTTATAAGTATACTCCATCCCCTTATGAGCATGTTTGCTTATTGTCACAGGATACACCTTAGGATCTGTATTTACCCTAAGTCCACAGGACGAGCAATATTCATGATACTGACTGAGCGGTGCGCCACAACCCGGGCAAAAACTACGTTGCTGTGCCCAGTTTTCTTGCTTGGAAAGCAAGACTGCCTCATCTGAAAATTGTTCGTAGAGTGGGAATTTACGAAAAAGTAGGTCTATACGCGACCAGATCAGAAAATTATGTAGAAATACGTAAGCTATAGAAACAATCAGACCGATAGCCCAGAAAAGTTCATTCTGAAAACGCCCTATCAACACCAACAGGAAACAGATCAAAAACCCAACAACAAGCACATCAATTGTCCGATAACTTATCCCAATAGAAAAAGACTCCGGAGCAGAGCGATCTACCCGTATTTTTACGTTCGGACTAGCCCATATACTTTGATAAAGTAAAGTAAAATGTGGAAGATGTCCTTCCAGTTCAAAATCTTTTCCTAGATATTTGACAAGTTCTTCTCCAATCCTTTCTGTTGGAACATCGGCAAGCTCTCTATTGGAGCGCTCGAACTGTAAGGTATGTTGCCAAATGCCGTTCATTTTTTCACTGGCTCTAGCAGCTCCTTCTTATTTGTAGTATCTACCTGTTCCAATTCATTCTTTTCGTTCAGAAGGCGGTTAAGGATTTTCTCGTACATCTCCGAAAAAGAGCCAGTTTCTGCACTATACCTTCGAATATTGGCTTCAAAATCTGCTTGTGAAATCTGGTGCTTCAGGAAAATATGGTTATAATACGATTCATACACACTTTTCTGCGAACGGTCGTTTTTATTTTTAAGTTTCAACATAGCATCGGCAACATGAATCTCATAGATCACTTGCTCAAACTCCTTGGGTTTCAGAATACGATATTTTTCTTCAGTTGAATTACATGCCAATAAGCCAACAAGAAATAACACAGAAATTAATTTATGCATAACTATCTTCTTAAATAAGTTGGTGTCGTATGGTCATAGACCTAATTATATATTGATTTACTTTCTTCATCAAATCATCAACTTAACAGCAGAATAAATCTACTTAAGTAAAGTGTAAAAAATAACTTCGGTTTTCGTTGCGATGCCGTCGTCCAAATTCTCACATACTAATAGTACGCTCTGGTGTTGAACGCCTTTCACGCTTGAGCTGAAATTATTTTTTGAACTTCACTAAGATTCCTGACTATTTATTTTAAACTTACTCTTTTCTAGTAACCAACCACTTAGCTCCTAAATAAATCTAAAATAATTATGACAGACTACTTATAAAAGTTAAGTTTATGACTCTCCCACTTACTTCTGTTACGTTTTTTCTATCCGTTAGAAAAGCAAAAATAAAAAGCCCAGCCATAATAATGACCGGGCTAAAGATAAAGTTTATTAAATCGTAGCGATTAAAATCGTAAATCAGCCTTTTACGAGGCGCCTTCTGTCATTTACTGACAGAATGGCTATCGCAAAAAATGTCCATTTCAAATCACCATAAGTCACGCATCCTCGCAGTTTCTAAACTTTAAACTCATCAAAGTAAAACTGAAAAGGCAACGTGTGCTTAATTTCCGTGCAAGGTGATTTTCTTTTTCATTAAATCCTCTTCGCTCTCAACATGATCTGGATCGAAGTCGATAGCATCGACAGGACAAACTGCCATACAAGCTGGCGCATCGTTGAACCCGACACATTGCGTACACTTATTGAAAACTATGAAATAATGATCGTCGGCAATGGCATCGCGCTCTTCATCGTCGCCAGATGCAGTTCCATCTGCCATTGTGTATGATTCGCCACCTGGATAAATCGCTGTATTTGGGCATTCCTGAGCACAAGCATCGCAGCTTATGCAATCGTCAGATATTCTAACAGCCATAACTCTCTCTGTTTAAATGATTAATTAAAACAATGGTTGTTTTTCTGGTTAAGAAACAAAGATAGCCTCTTTTTGAAAACGGTCAAGCTTTCGCAATACTTTTTTCGGAAAAAAGGATTCAATTAGTCTGAATTGCATTTGAGACTCAAAACAAAAAACTGCTGTAAAACATCATAACAGTTATCAAACCTATTCTTATGGTTGTTTTTAGACTTTTATTCTAAAAATACGAATTCAACCAAATAAAAAAATAAAATCTTACTGCTTATCGTTCTTAATTTAGAAAAAAAAACCACCGTCAGAGAAAACACATCAAATAGCAAAATTCCTTTCTCAGCGAAATTACGCTAAAAAACATTGCTTAGCTGTATCACAGGTTAATAAACTTTCTAACTTTGTTAGAAGCACAAAAAAACAAGCAGCATCTATCAAATTATCAATTTTTTACATACAGATATTTTGGTGTGTAGTTACAACACACTATATCGCACTAATCCTATATTAAAAAACATATATGAGCAAAAAAGCAGAATGCATTGAGCTTGATGAGGTCGTTATCCGTTTCTCGGGTGATTCAGGCGATGGGATGCAGCTTACGGGCACGCTCTTTTCTGATACCTCAGCCTTGATAGGGAATGATGTCTCTACTTTTCCCGACTATCCAGCAGAAATCCGAGCACCTCAGGGAACAGTAGGTGGTGTTTCAGGATTTCAGATTCATCTGGGAGACATCCAAATCAATACACCCGGGGACTATGCCGATGTATTGGTTGCGATGAATCCAGCCGCCCTGAAAGCAAATGCCAAATGGGTAAAAAAAGGAGGGACTATTGTTGTAAACAGCGATAGCTTTGACGAGAAAAACTTGAAAAAAGCAGGCTATACGACAGATGATCCAATCAAAGAAGAACAGCTTCAGGATTTCAACATTATTGAAGCACCAATTGTATCACTCACACGCGAAGCTGTCAAAGATCTTGATATTGAAAAGAAAAGTGTTACACGCTGCAAAAACATGTTTGCACTTGGTATTGTATTTTGGCTGTATAACCGCCCATTGGATCATACCGAGCTTTTCTTCAAAAAGAAGTTTCAAAAAGCTCCACTAATAGCCGAAGCCAACAAACGCGTATTACGCGCTGGCTATAATTACGCCATCACGATAGAAGCCCTAACGCGTAACTATTGCATCTCACCTGCAAAAATTGCAAAAGGAACCTATCGGAATATCAGTGGAAATGTTGCTACTGCTTGGGGGCTAATTGCAGCTGCAGAAAAAGCTGAACTTAATCTTTTCTGTGGTTCGTACCCTATCACTCCTGCAACTGAAATCTTGCAGGAATTATCAAACAGAAAGAGTCTTGGTGTAAAAACATTTCAGGCAGAAGACGAAATTGCAGGTATATGCACAGCAATTGGCGCTGCCTACACAGGCTCTATGGCCGTAACAACAACTTCCGGTCCAGGACTGGCATTAAAAAGTGAAGCTATCGGACTAGCTGTGATGACTGAGCTTCCGCTTGTTATCGTAAATGTTCAGCGCGGAGGCCCATCAACTGGTCTGCCTACCAAAACAGAACAGTCGGACTTATTGCAGGCTCTCTATGGGCGAAATGGGGAAAGTCCTGTTGCAATTATTGCAGCCAGCAGCCCATCGGATTGCTTCGATTACGCATTCGAGGCTGCGCGCATTGCCCTTGAACACATGACTCCTGTGATTCTTTTAACGGACGGCTTCTTGGCCAATGGCTCCGAACCTTGGCGGATTCCACAGATGAAAGATTTGTCGAAAATCGATGTTCCATTTGCAGACAAAGACGAAGACTACCATCCGTATGCACGTGATGTAGAAAAACTTGTGCGTTCGTGGGGCATTCCAGGAACACCAGGCCATGAACACCGTGTGGGTGGATTGGAAAAAGATCAACTTACGGGAAATGTATCTTATGATCCAGAAAACCATGAAGAAATGGTGAAGATAAGGGCAGAAAAAGTAGCCCGTATTGTTAAGGATGTTCCTAACCAGAGGGTATACGGCGATACCGATGCCGACCTACTGGTTGTGAGCTGGGGAGGTACATATGGGCACATGATTACTGCCGTGCGCGAAATGAGAAAAGAAGGGAAGAAAATTGCTTTTGCACACTTCAACTACATCAACCCATTGCCTGCAAATACAGAAACGCTGTTGCGCAGTTTCAAAAAAGTGGTGGTCTGCGAACTTAACCAAGGCCAATTTGCTCTTTACCTACGCTCTCTGTTTGAGTGCTTACATCTGGAACAATACAATAAGGTACAAGGATTACCTTTTACTGCTTTGGAATTAAAAAACAAGTTCAATCAAATGTTGGAAGCCTAAGAACGTCCAACGCAATTTCGAAAGAATATGACACCAAACGGAGCAAATATAAAAGCAAAAGGATTTAAAAGCGATCAGGAGATACGCTGGTGTCCGGGCTGTGGAGATATAGCTGTTTTGAACTCTGTACATAAAGCCATGTCTGAACTCGGGCTTAGCCGCGAACAAATTGCATTGATTTCGGGAATTGGATGTTCTTCCCGTTTTCCGTACTATATGAACACTTATGGTTTCCACGGTATACATGGTCGTGCCGGTGCTATTGCCTCTGGTGCAAAAACCGCGAACCCAGAACTCAGTGTATGGCAGGTTACAGGCGATGGCGATGCTATGGCCATTGGAGGCAACCACTTCATACACGAGATACGACGTAATATCGATCTAAACATCGTGCTGCTCAATAACCGCATCTACGGTCTTACGAAAGGTCAGTACTCCCCTACTTCGGAAGAGGGAAAAGTGACCAAGACATCGCCTCACGGCACTATTGAGCATCCTTTCGATCCAGGAGAACTGGCTATTGGCTCGCAGGGAAAATTCTTTGCCCGCACTCTCGACGGCAACTTAAAGCTATCTGTAGAAGTATTTAAGGAAGCACATAAACACAAAGGCACTTCTGTTGTCGAAGTACTTCAGAACTGTGTTATTTTTAACGACAAAGCATTCGCTTACCTTACCGACAAAGAACTACGCAAAGAACGTCAGCTTGTACTTAAGGCTGGCGAACCTATGATCTTTGGTAATGAAGACGACAAAGGGTTAGTTTTAGATGGTTTGAAGCTGAAAGTAGTAACCATTGGAGAAAACGGCTACACAAAAGATGATATTCTGACACACGATCCTACGCTAGAAGATCCTACATTGCACTTGATGCTTGCACGGATGAGTTTTCCTGAATATCCTGTTGCTCTTGGAGTTATCCGTTCGGTTGAAGGCTCTGTTTACGAAGACAAACTTTCTGCTCAGATAGAACACGAACAGGAAACAAATCCAATTAAATGCATGGACGATCTACTGAACAGTGGAAACACTTGGGAAGTACACGAATAGTTAAAACACTACAAACAGAACTTAATACGAACAAAAACAGTCTTTATGGCTGTTTTTTTCTTTTATACAGAACCTCTGCTTCTTAAAATCCACGGTATAGTTTCCCTTCCCCCTAAAATCTCTATAAGAGTTTTCGAACAATAAAGCCAAGAACCAATAGGCGAAATGACAATTCCCTGTGCATAATTTTTATTTGGAATAAATAAATTTTAGTACCAATAGCGCCTTCTTCCATACTACAATTATACTTCTTCTATCTCAAACATCTGAAAATATAAAAAAAACCGAATCAACAGCCATAAAAACGCGTAGCATTACTAGAAAGCCTAAATTTGATTACGCAAATATGTAACTTTGTTAAACACACCAAATAAGTTCGCACCAACAAGCGAATAAGCACAGCGTAAAATTCACAACACCAACTCACTAAATATTAAAACAACTATTTAGGCCAAATATATAAAAATAGATACCTTCAGGAAGATACGGTTCCGAAGAAGTAAGTATGTGGTGCTATTTATAATGATTGAAATTGCTCTGCTTTCAATAGCAGACTAATTCATATGTATTGGTTATATCAAATACATCTACTTACTTTTTGAACACTATAAAACTTCCAAAATCAAACAGATCGCAATTCGCATCAACAATTCATTTATTCAAATAGAATAAAAATGCCACAAATGAAATTCGACTTCTTTACAATGTTATTTAGTCTTGGGCTGGTCACCTTCATGATTGGCATAGTCTATTCTGCTTATATCATTATCACAAAAGATCGGCGCCTAAGTTTATTACTTTTTACAATCGGAAAAACAGCCGAAGCCTGTGGAATGATAGGTATTGCACTTCGCAACCTTATACCAGATTATCTCTCAATAGAAGTCAGTAACATTGTTGTCATTTGGGGAATAGTGCTGGAAGTGTACAGTGTGAGCATATTCATGAACAAAAATAAACGGTTTCTGTTCATTCTTCTAACCAGCATAGGCCTACTTGGTTCAATTCTTTTTCTTTATTTCTCTTCTAATTTCATTCACCGATCAATTGTATCAGCCCTATTCTCGGGGATACCAACACTAATTGTTGGCATTGATCTTTTAATATTCAGATACAATTTCAGGTTTCCGATACTAATTGCCCTTAGCTATCTTTTCTTTGCTCTTAGCCGTATTCTATGGACAATTCCAATGTTTCAACTACCTCCCAATTTCAACCCAGCTGAACTACCTGTTGTAGATCTGTTTACCCTCATCGTTTCCAGTGCCTCCCTTGTACATGGTGTTGCTTTTCTACTACTGCTGAAAGAAGTGGACACACACGAAATATTCAGCAAAAGCAAACTTATATCTGTGGCCTTCGAACAAAGTCCTGTAGGCATTCTGATAACTGATAAAAATGGAACCATTGAATACCTCAACCCAAAACTTTCTACCCTCACAGGTTTCCTTCCTGAGGATATAATTGGGAAGAAACCAAGTGTCTTCAAATCGGGAAAAGTTCCCATTACGGTTTACGAAGATTTATGGGGCACTATTACATCGAACAAAGTATGGCAAGGGGAGATAATAAATGCAAGAAAAAACGGAGAGCTCTACAACGAACATCTCATCATAGCCCCATTGCATAACCTAGCTGGTGATATAGAGAACTTCATTGCCATCAAAAGCGATGTTTCCAAACGAAGACAAACAGAACTTCTTTTGAAGCAAAAGAACATTGAATTGGAAGCCCTCAACGTAGGAAAAAATAAGCTTTTTTCGATTTTAGCTCATGATCTTAGAGGCCCATTAGGAAATTCCACTTCTTTACTAGAAATTATTAAAATGAGAATTGACACAGAAGACGCCTCTTCGCATGAACTAATCGATGCATCGATAAATAGCCTCAGGTCTGCTTTTTTTCTACTAGAAAACCTGCTTCAATGGACTCGAAATCAACTTGGTGCTATTCAGATGCAACCTACTAAATTCGCATTACCCGAACTTCTACATGAAATAACAGATATCTACCGCGCAAACTTAACCAAGAAACGAATCACAGTTAACCTCTTTATTGAAAACGAGGATTTTGTATATGCAGACATCGATGCTATTCGTACTGTCCTGAGGAACCTATTCTCTAATGCTATCAAATTCACCCCCCGACTAGGAAAAATAGACATCTTCACACAAACAGATGGTGAATATATTCAGATTTCGATAGCCGACACAGGTGTAGGCATTGCTACAGATAGGATTGTTAAACTATTTAAGTTCCACAAAAACGAAAGTACATTTGGAACAGATGGAGAAAAAGGCACAGGATTAGGACTTGTTCTTGTGAAAGATTTCATTGAAAAAAACGGTGGGCAACTGAAAATAGAAAGCGTACCCAAACAAGGCACCACTTTCCATGTTCGTTTAAAAAAAGGAAAATAAGACTGTGCACCTATTTAACTTCAAAAGTTCAATCAGAACATGGTCTTATTTACGCTCGGAACCTAGTTGTTAAGGTGCAGGATCTGGATAAACGCTATGTATTGCCTCAATTTTCTTTATCAATTCGTCTGAAAGCTGAAGATCGATACTATCAATATTTTCCTTCAACTGTTTCATTGATGTAGCCCCAATAATATTTGAAGTAACAAACGGACGTGAATTGACAAAAGAAAGAGCCATCTGAGCTGGGGAAATACCATATTCATCTGCCAGGGCACAATATTCTTCCACAGCTGTTGCTGTAACCTGAGAATTGAATCGCTTGAAATAAGTCCAACGCGTAAGACGTGCCCCTTCTGGTTTAGCTCCTTTTAAGTATTTTCCTGTAAGTATTCCCATGCCTAAAGGCGAATATGCCAACAGCCCTACTTTTTCGCGGACAGACATTTCTGCAAGTCCAACTTCGAACTGACGGTTTAGCAAGCTGTATGCGTTTTGAATACTTACTACCCTTGGAAGGTCGTACTGTTCAGCCAAACGCAAGAACTGCATCAGTCCCCATGGCGTTTCGTTCGAAAGTCCTATGTAACGAATTTTACCTTCGTCTTTTAATGCCTGTAGTGTTTCAAGAACAGTTTTGAAATCTGTCCAACTATCAGCTGTACCGTCATGCTGAAAACCTCGCTTACCAAAGAAATTTGTATTTCTCTCTGGCCAATGCAATTGATACAAATCAATGTATTCGGTCTGCAAACGACGCAGGCTCCCTTCAACTGCCTCGCGCAATTGCTTTGGAGAAAAGTCCGGTCCTCCACGCAAATAATCTACGTGTGCTCCGGGCCCTACTGCTTTCGAGGCAACAATCAGCTTGTCGCGATCCTGTCTATTTTTCAACCATGTACCTATGTACTCCTCTGTTTTTCCTTGGGTCTCTTTCCTTGGAGGTACAGCATACAGTTCGGCAGTGTCAATAAAATTTATACCCCGCTCCACTGCATAGTTAAGTTGTTCATGTGCTTCGGCTTCTGTATTTTGCTCCCCGAAAGTCATTGTTCCAAGGCAGATAACACTTACATCAATGTCCGTATTTCCTAGTTTTCTATAATCCATGTGGTTTTGCTTGTCAATTTATGTCAACACAACAACCTAGTTTGGAGGCTGTTTTCTTCAAGTAAAAATAAAAATGCTGGAAACCGACAACAAATTCTTTAATGATATTTAAGTGACCAAAAGCACAGTTGTCAACTAAGCCCTATTAATCAAATACATATACACTCGAATATCAACTTTCACTTAAAGAGGGAGAGCATCTAAAAAGACGAACCAAGAGCTGTCAACCACTGGTTCGTCCTATATCGCTCACGGATTACTTAAACTCAGGCATCACACCTTCCAGCCATGCATCAATGCGTGCTTCGGTCTGATCTTGCTGATTGTCTTCGTCGATCATAGCTCCAACAAAACGCCCATCAACAACGGCTGCCGAACTATCGAACGTAAAGCCATCCACAGGAGCGGATCCTACAACCTTTCCTCCACAAGACTCAATAATTTCTTTTAACGTGCCAATTGCATCACCAAAATTATCTGGATATTTCACCTGATCACCAAGCCCGAACAATGCAAATGTTTTCCCTGAAAGATCGAGATCTTCCAATGCAGGACGGAACTCATCCCAGTGATTTGGAAGCTCACCATACCACCAAGTAGAAGAGCCTAATATGTAATTTTCATACTTTAAAAACTCTTCCTCTGTTACATTCTCAATATTAACCTCTTCTACCTGATTTGTTTTAAACTTAGAAGCTATAAGTTTCGCAACTCTTGAGGTCATTTGAGTGTTGGAACTATAGAATAACCCTACTTTTTTCATCGTATGTATGTTTTTAGGATTGTAACTACAGAGCTGCACGAATCTGTCGCAATAAAATGTAAGGGAACTGGAAATTGGCTAACACCCGAAAACCTGTTGGTAGCCAATTCTAAGTGATTAATTTTACTTTCCCTAAAACTGATTCTTGTTAACAACTCTGTTCAGTTAGAAAATTAATATTTGTACAGTTCGCTAAGTGCAGCATAAATTTTTTCATGGTTTGGCAGAACCGCACCTTCCAGAATACGGTTGAAACCTACAGGTGTAAATTCAGAACCAATACGTTTTACTGGAGCATCTAGAGAGCGGAACGCTTTGTCTGAAATGATTGAAGCAATTTCTCCTCCGAAACCTCCGAACACTTTGTCTTCGTGTACAACCAGCACTTTTCCTGTTTTGCGGGCAGAAGCCAAAATTGTCTCTTCGTCCAACGGAATCAGCGAACGGACATCGATAAGTTCAACACTTGCGCCTTCTTCTTTTTCTAACTGCTCAGCAGCTTTTTCGCACATGTGTGTAGTATTACCATACGTTATGATTGTGATATCTGAACCTTCGCGGCGAATTCGCGCTTTGCCGAACGGTACTTCATAATCGTCTGGAACTGGTGCCGAAGCTATTGGGTCGTTGTAAAGTGCTTTAGGCTCTAAAAATACAGTCATACCGCGCGAGCGTATAGAAGTACGCAACAGACCTGCTGCATCGTCGGCATAAGATGGATATACAACACGTACCCCAGGGAATGTTGTAAGAGCACCTTCGATTGTTTGAGAGTGATACAAACCACCACCGATGTAACCACCAGAAGCTAAACGAACAGTAATATTCGGAGAGAACTGCCCTTTGGTACGCCAGTATTCATGAGTAGTTTCTACGAACTGTTCCATTGCCGGCCAGAAATAATCGGCAAATTCAGCTCCTTCTACCACCACACGGATTTTGTCGTTGAAACGAACCATACCATTGGCCGTTCCCATGATGAAGTCCTCTGCAATAGGAGCATTAAAAACACGTTCGCGGCCAAACTCTTGCTGCATACCTTTCGATACGTTGAAGATACCGCCTTTGTCTTTGTTGGCCATGTCCTGTCCCCAGATGTATGTATCCGGGTTGTGACGGAATTCGGCTTTCAAGGTTTCGTTCAATCCTTCGATCAGCTTTTTGTCGTTGCCTGTGAAATTGTGTGTACCTGTTGGGTATTTCGATGCCGGATAAGCCTCTGGCAGAACAAAATCCATTGCCGACTCTGGAGTTGGATGAGGAGCCTTCATTCCTATGCGGTGAGCCTCTTTCACTTCTACCTTCACACGTTCTTCTATCTCTACCAAATCGGCCTCCGTAAGACGCCCGTAGCGAAGAAGCATACGGCGGAATTTGCCAAGCGGATCGTACTCACGTACGTAGTTCAACTCGAAATCGTCCCGATAGAGTTCGTGTCTGTCCGAGTTTGAGTGCGAGTGGATACGAATACAGTTGGCATGTACAATCACAGGTCGCGATTTTTCAACTGCAATTTTTTTAGCAGTAATCATCGCATTCATCGAATCAAAGACATCTTTGCCATTACAATGGATAATCTCCAAGTTTTTGAACCCACTAAAGTTATCTGCTACTTTTGGATTGGCTGTCTGGTCTGCTTTGGGTACTGAAATGCCATAACCGTTGTCCTGAAATACAAAAATTACAGGAAGTTCTTCGTTCGAAGCCCCATTGATAGCCTCATAAACATAACCTTCCGAAACCGAAGATTCACCTTGCGAACTGATCGAGACTCCTTTGTGCTTATATTTTTTGATCGCACGCCCTACACCAACTGCATGTAGCGTGTGGTTTCCTGTGCATGACGATACATTGTGGATATTCCATTCTGGCTTTGCAAAGTGGTTGGACATGTGACGGCCACCACCTGCTACATCACCATCTTTCGAAATACCGTTCAGAATAATTTCTTCTGCTGTTAGTCCTGCTGATACGTTTGTTACCAAATCGCGATAATATGGGAAAAGGTGGTCTGTTTTACGATCGAAGACCTGACCAATTGCAATCTGAATACCATCGTGACCAGCTGCTGGTGCATGATATGACCAACCTACGGCCTGCTTTAGATAATTTGGAGCACGGTCATCTAACGCCCGTCCCAGTGTCATCAAATAAAACCAATCTTTTAAGGTTTCTTTATCTGTGTTTTTTATGCTGTGAATTTTATCTGCCTTCATTTTTCAGTAATTGAATAAAGAATTATGGAATCTTAGAATACTATATCAACAAAAAAATGAAGATTGTGATGAGCAATTGAATTGTGAACAATCAATTCATTCATACGATCAATCATTTATTCTGTTATTGAGAATTAAGCACATGGTGCAATTAATTAGAAAAAGCATAGTGCTGTATTCAGCATAGTGAAAAATCTAAAAGTGCCGTTCAATTAGCATCTCAAAGTCGTGGCTATCTATTCGAAAACTTAATATGAACTATTTACGTTCAGAAAAAGTTATCTTGAAATACGGCCACGCCTATTTATTTAGACTTCACGAGTTGGATCAAATGCTTCAATTATATCCGCTACGCGACGTAGGAATGCCCCTCCAAGTGCTCCATCAACCACACGGTGATCGTAAGAAAGCGAAAGGAACATTTTGTGACGTATAGCAATGATATCGCCAGTTGGCATTTCAACAACAGCTGGTTTTTTCTCTATTGTACCTACTGCCATAATTGCAACCTGAGGTTGATTGATAATCGGCGTTCCCATTACGTTTTTGAACGAACCGAAGTTTGAAACGCTAAACGTACCACCATCAATATCATCTGGTTTCAATTCCCCTTTTCGTGCTGCGACAGCCAAACGGTTCATTTCTTTTGTAATGCCAAGCAGATTCAACTGATCTGCGTTTTTGATAACAGGTACAATCAAGTTACCATCGGGCAACGCTACGGCCACACCAATGTTAACAGCTTTGCGCAGGATAATGTTTTCGCCATCGGTAGATGCATTTACCTGAGGGAACTCTTTTAGCGCTTTAGCCATTGCTTCAATAAAGATCGGAAGGAAAGTGATTTTTTCTTTCTCACGAGCTTCGAAACCACCTTTGATTTTATTTCTCCAAAGTACAACATCGGTAACATCGGCCTCTACCATTGAAGTTACATGTGGTGAAGTCTTCACTGAATCGACCATGTGCTGTGCAATAAGCTTACGCATGCGATCCATTGCTACAATTTCGTCGCCAGCATTTACCGAAACATGAACTTTTGGTTTTTCTTCAACAGGCGCTGATACCGTTTTTGCGTCTGCTGCTACAGCTTTTGCAGGTACTGGCGCTGCTTTTCTATTCTCTATAAAAGTTAGGATGTCTTTTTTCTGAACACGTCCGCCAGTTCCGCTTCCTTCAATAGATTCCAGCTCTTCGAAACCAACTCCTTCCTGAGCAGCAATGGAACGTACCAATGGAGAATAGAAACGGTCTGATTCTGGCAGCTTTTCAGCTTTGACTTCTTCTACTGGAGCTGACACCGCTTCTTGTTTCTCTTCCGTAGCAGGTTCAGTAGTGTCCTCTGTCATTTCACCGTCCATATTGATAACTGCAACGGCCTTCCCTACTGGTACCAGACTATCCTCTTCGAATAAGATTTTGGTCACTATCCCTTCAACAGGCGAAGGTATCTCCGAATCGACTTTATCTGTTGCAATTTCCAAAAGCGGCTGATCTTCTTCTACAGTATCGCCAACATTCACCAACCAACGGGTAATAGTTGCCTCTTGTACACTTTCGCCCAATTTGGGCATAATGATTTCAAAATCTGACATATGTGCGTGTTTATTTGTTGTGTTTTCGCTTTAGTGTAAATAGATAAACATATGAAAATGAAAGCGTTCATGAACACATGTTCATTATTTTCGCTGGCGACCTAATTTGCCTCCGTCACCAAAATGTGCAAAGATAGAAAAAAAGATAAAAGCATCTAGAATTATTCTAAATAAGAAGAGAGCAGGAAAGTACTCAACTGAGAATCAACAGAAATGAAATTAAAAAAAATAATGATAACAACCTAGAGCAAAAGCAGAAACATTATTTTCCGGGCATACGAACAGTAACAACAGCAATAAGAAAAAGTAATGCCGATAAAATACCTTGATATATCATAGCCTCCTGCATACCAGCAATGTCTTTCAACCAACCAGTGAACATGTTTCCAAGACTAATACCTGCCCCAAAGTAAAAAACATAAAGAAAAGACTGTCCTGTTGCTTTTAAATTTGATGGCACAAAACGATGCAGGTAATCAACTGCTGCAACCATAAACAAGCCAAAACCAATACCATGAGTTGCTCCAATCGCAACCGCAACCCAAGGATCCGTGATTACACCATAGCCTACCATACGCACAGCAGTTACTAACATCGTTAAGAGCAGAACATTTTTCACTCCAAAACGATCGATAAGTCTCTTCCCAAAAAAGAAAAACGGCAGCTCGCTCATCGCCTGCACTGCGTATGCGATTCCAATATGTTGGTAAGTTCCACCAAGATCGATGTAGTAAATGTTGATGAACATATGTGTCGGTGCAGATGCAAACCCAAAGAAAAGTAGAATCACCAATGTCACTGTCAAGCGCCAGTCTATTAGAAGAATTTTCTTTAACGTGTTGATTTTAAGAGCAGCCAAATTACGTCTGGTCTTAACAGGTTTATACAAAAAAGCGACAATGCTCCATGATATGCTTAAAACCAAGGCTGCAATAACGAAAATTAGATACAAATTCGTATTGTCTATTAACTGCCCTGTAATCACTGTAGATACTGCCCAGCCAATGGAAGCCCACAACCTTACCTCGCCATAGGTAGTTGTTGGGGATTGCTCAATGAAATCTAATGTGATACTATCAAGTAGGCTAGTAAGCGGCTGATAGAAAAGTGTAAAAAAGAGAATGAAGAAAACAAAATACCAAAACGAATGCGATAAATAAAAGCCCCCGAACAAAACGATAGTGATTGCCAAGGCTATGGAAAAAATGCGCTTTCGCCCATAACTATCGGCCAACATCCCCCAAAACGGAAGCGCTACCATCATGTTTACCTGTTGCAAAGCTGCAATTACGCCTATCTCAAAGCCTGAGAAGTGGTTTTCTTCTTTCAGATAAACATAAAACAAAGAAAGCCAAGAGGCAAAACCTGCATAGGATACAAAATAAAGCAGCTTGATTGCAAATAACTGTAGTGATGATGATTCTTTTTGCATTTCTATAACTTACAAACCAAGAACGGATTTTAACAAACGATCTTCAAGTATTATTCTCACACAACCATCCTTCACTTGAGCGACCAAAGATAATCGAATACCTGCTCTTGCAGCTCATTTAGTTCATCATCTTTTCCCTTCACTACAATTCGCTTTGGGGGAAGTTTAAGAACAGACGGAGCAAGTCCACGTTTCTTACTTTTAAGAATCTCCGCTCCCACTTTCTTCGCGTCCGCGGAAGCAATGCGGCCAGCTTCCGACTCAAGATGCGCAATCTCGAAAGCAGTGTAATATTCTTGAATTTTTTGAGGTATCGGTTTGTCTACTTTCACTGGACGGATATAAATCTGTAGCACCCGCTTAGGAAACAGAGTCCGAATGCTATCATAAACCAAATGATCGGCAGTTGCATTATCTCCCAACAATATCAATTTACAATCAGGGTGAGCTTTTAGTACCCACTTTACGCTGGCCATTTTGTAGTCGAACTTTTCGCCATCGCCATGAAATAAAAAAACAGAATCGGGATTGAGCTGATAGCCTTTTATTCTGCGCGTGGCAATTCTACGCATCATTTCGGGTGTGTTCGATACAAAATAAAGGGCTTGAGCATTGCGCTGTAAGGCTTGGTACAACATATCTGCTCCTGCATAAATCCGATCTGTCATTAAGCCGTTCCACACTTTGGGTAGGGTTTTGTGTCCCGTTATCCTGAATGTGTCGTCGTAGTCGCTTACTACTACGAATTTTTCTTTCTGCGCTACAGATAAAGAACTTAATGCAAAAAAAAACAACAGCGAGAAAAAGAGTTTCATTGAATCGATCTTTAAATAACAGGTTTACTCACTAAAAACTAACCCTTCTAAGTTTTGAAATCTTAGAAGGGTTGTTCAAAAAAAGCAAAAATCACTTAAACAGCTTAGCCGAAATCTCAGCAGGAATAGCATCCTTGTGCACCATAACGGCAATAGTTTTAGCTTTCACATAATTGAAAGACATGTGCAAATAACCACCATAAGGATTTTTTGTTCCCCAAGAGTTTTTCGTAATAAAATACTTACGCCCTTTAGCATCCTTCGATATACCAACAATGTGCATAAGGTGGTCGTCTGTAGTTTCCTTCGATTCAAAAAGCTTCTGACGCAACTCAGCGGTCACCTCTTTTTCTTTCTCATATTTCACTCCTGTCTTCTTCTGTTCTTTCTTCTTTTTCTTTTTCCAGTTTTTCTCCGGAAAAATCGCAAGACCTTTTTTGTGCATAAACTCTTTCTCGCTCACATCTCCGTCCCAGTTTATTGAATAACCTGTATTGATAGCGTTTTCCATTACCTGCATTAGCTCATCCAAAGGCAAATTGTAATACGTATTCGTTTTGTCCCAGTTATCTGGTACTTCTACTGCAAATTGAGAATAATAATCCTTGTGGGTAAAAGATGTCAGTTCTACATAATCTTTGGTATTGAACCCCACTACATCACGCGCAAAAGCCTGTGGCGTATACCATTTCTTTTTGTACATAAACTCCGTTGGAATAGCTCCCAAGTACGTATTCAAAACATTCTCATAAGCAGGTAGCCACAACTCTGTTTTGCTTTTGCTTTCTGCAACACTGCTCACAACTCCTTTTAGTATGTTTGCCATTTCGGAATGATCATGACTCTGAGATTGATACTTCCGTCCCAAATAAGCCTCTTCTGGCACAATTCCAAAATCTGCAATAACTGAAGTAACATCATGAGCCAGACCACCCTGACTATGATTTGCCTTTCCTCCATTTTGCACAAAATTAACTGCCTTTTTGGGATATACGCGACGCACAAAATACATCTCAGAAACATCAACCGTATCTTTTTCCTGTCGCAATGCTTCGCTTTCTATAAATGATGAAGAAGTGTAGCTCCAACATGTTCCTGTGCGTCCTTGATTTTTAACTGGAGTAGTGGCAACCTTTTTCACTTCCTCGAACTTATATTCTGTTTCCTGAGCCCATGCTCCTCCAATAACTAATAAAAATAACGCTGATAAAAAGTAATTCTTCATGTGTTTAAAGTTGGTGTTAAATACTAAACGGTACATTCAGGTTGGCCACTGTATTGATAAAACAGAACAGTACCCCCTTAATTTCAGCAAACTTGATTACAGTAAGCTTCGAAATTATGCCTATCCTTCCATGTAGGAATTCCTTATTCAAGAGAGACGATTGCCTAACTATCTATTCTCAGTTAAGATCGGCAATCAACCACCCTATCTTTATATTTCCCATTGGCACAAAACCTGTTTCTGCACTTTCGGATAAAGCATAACCAAAGCCAATCTCGAAACCTAGATGAAAACCAGTGACATATTGTCTTTGCAGTCCCCACACTGCACCTACAGCAAAACGGCTCGGTGCCTCTTCCAGCACATCGTACATTGGCTTCGATTTTGCTTCTGCGCGAAAAGCCAAAAAATTCCCTGAATTACCACGAAGTTTCATGCCCTGCTTTGCTTCGTGTTTCAGTTTATAAAACCAGCGGTATTGCATATCCACATAAGGAGCAAAACCAAATGCCAACTCTGCTCCATCTTCGTTACCAACCGTAGAAAGGCTTCCCATAACCCCGAAGCTTACATTTATAGTCTTAAAATCGCTATCAGCAAGCTCGATATCTACTCCAACAGGGTAAGCGTTAGCCCTTATCTGAAAAGCACTAACATTTCGTCTGGCCTGAGACCAAGCAGACGAAAAACACAGAAATAAGATGGCACAGCATATTATCTTTCTCATCATTGTATCTGTTTAATTTCGTAGAAACACTTAAGGCTACCCCAAAAATCGACCTTTGATTTTTAAGCAGACCTCTCACTTATACGGCGATGTTACCGCCGCCTTACACATATCAAAATCGATATCTATTATTTCAAGCATTGCAACCTGCTCAAATTAAAATCCACAGCCAACGCTACCTAGGTCTCAGACCTATTCATTTTAGACTTACTCTTTACAAGTAACCAACCACTTAGAAACTGAATAAATCTAAATTAATTATAGCAGAGTATTTTCCAACATCTATTTCAGTACAAACCTTACAGTTTTACGGCTCTTCTGTTGGATAAAGATTTCCCGCCCGGATGTCATTTCCTGTATCGCCGGTTTAGTGAAATGTCGGATAGTAATCAGCTCAAGATTTGCATTGTAACGAACCTTAAAGTCCCCTTGCAGCAAAGAAATCAATTCCAGAAGTTTTTCCTCATCAAAATCGAAACAGGCAGAAAAACTTATTGCTGCATTTTGCATTAAATGAATTCTAATTCCCAACTGAGCAAATACCCCGAAAATCCTGCTCAAATTATCCTCCATGATAAATGAAAAATCCGTAGGCTGAACAGAAATAAGCACTTGATTGGTTTTGCGGATGTACACAGGGGGCAAATCAAGATCACCTTTAATTTCATCAATTAAAGTCCCTTTTGAATCCGGTGTAATAAAAGACTTCACGTAAAAAGGTATGTGCTTATTCTGAAGCGGCTTTATCGTTTTCGGATGAATGATCTGCGCTCCAAAAAAGGCCAGTTCAATGGCTTCTTTATACGATATTTTCTTCAACTTGGCGTAATTCCTATACCACTTAGGATCTGCATTGTAAACGCCATCTACATCTTTCCAAACTGTTACCTTCTCTGCATCCAGAATATGTGCAAGGACCGATGCAGTATAATCCGAACCATCACGCCCGAACGTAGTTGTATGCCCTTCCAGATTACCAGCTATGAACCCCTGCGTTATTACAATTGGCCGCTTCCCCTGTCCTACTCCTTTTCGTGTATAATCAGTGGATAGTTCCCAATCCAGTTTGGCATAGCGATAACTTTTGTCCGTGATAAGTACCTTTCGTACATCCAACCACTCGCACGGCACACCTCTAGTGTTTAGATATGATGCCACAATAGCTGAAGAAAGTAATTCCCCAAAACTGACTAACTGATCGTAGTGAAAATCGGCCGTATGAAAAGGAGGAAAGCTGAGACGATCTTCCAACTTTATAATGAATGCTCTTATTTCTGAATTTGTCAACTGCTTTTCCGCATCGGACATATCTAACTGAGCAACCAGATTATAATGAAAATTTGAGATATCGCTCAATAATCCTTCCGTAGGCTTTCTGTTCATATAAGCCAGATGCAGTTCCTCAAAAATATCCGTAGTTTTGCCCATCGCCGAAACCACTACCATGAGCGGCCCTTTGTGCCTCTGAATAATTTTTGCCGCATTCGTAACTGATGGGGCGTCTTTCACCGATGCCCCTCCAAATTTATACACTTCCATTGCTTAGAGATTGACTGTGCCAAAGATATATTCTTTTAACGAATGCTCACATCAATCACTATTTCTGCGTTAGCCTCCAAAACACAAATCAAATAAAAGCATCGCACATCAATCCTATTGCCTATTCCAAAAATACTGAAGAATTCGCACAAAAAAAGGGAGATTATTAATCCCCCTTTCTCTATGAATAATTATTCAAACAACAAACTAAAAACGCTTTCAACTAGAACTCTCTATACCTGTTTCCTTCCCTTTTAAAACAGAAACAAGCTCCTGATTTACAGAAATTAAGTCTACAATCTTGTGAGTTATAAATTCAACCCTGCCCTTTGCATTCTTGGTTTTCTTCACATTTTTTATTGTCAAATAGTTCTTTCCATTAACACCCAAATAGAGTTTAAACAAACTATGATCTTCTTCCTCTCCATTCAGCCCAACTCCTATTTTTGCAATCGCATCGCACCTTCCCCTGTTCAAATCTGAACTTACACTATCTACATCCTCTATAAACTGCATCACTGGCAAATCTTCTGGCTCTACCCAATCCTCCCTATCTTCATCGAATGGTTTATAAGCCTCTTTCCAAGAAGAAATCATACCAACTCCAAAAATTATAAGAAATTCAATAAACCAAAGAAAACCAAGAAAACCACCGCTTACAGGCTTTGGTTTTCTCCAAACTATAGTCCCCCTAGAGTTTGATAGCGACCAAGTTCCCTTATCATTTATAGTGGAAATATGATGAAGTAAATTATCAGGGTCTACCATAAGATTGAATGCCTGAGCAAACATATTTCCTCCAGCCAAATGGTCGTTATGTACGGAAACCACCCAGACTACCCAATGAAAATAATACGCAAAAAAGCATGCCAAAAACCCCATGAGAAGAGCAACCTTAGTGTTTCTTACTTTCCCCAAAGCAATAGCCATCATTGTAACAAAAGAAATACTTATTCCAAAAATACCCACAAAAACAAAATTGAAATAAGGCAAAAGCCTAACAAAGAAAACGTATATAGTAGCAAAAATTGGCAAAAACAAAAACGACAATAAAAAAAGCGTAACAAAAGCAGAAGAAGAGAACCTACCTGATGGTTGATAAAACTTACTCATAGTCTATAAAACCATTAAAAAACAATTCTTATTTAAATGTGCTAAGTAGCCAGCTATAATTTATAGCTAGATTTATTTCTGTTGTTAAGTAGCTGGCTACTTGCAAAAAGTAAATCTAAAATTAATTGGTCTGTGACCTTATTTGTAATTGAACAGGCACAAAAGTACAAAGTTCATATAGGACTAAAATTATCTCTGGATAACTTAAACCCATTCTTTGCAAAGTGATGGATATATTTACATATTTTACATGGCGAAACTGAAAAAATAACTTCTGTTTTACTTACTTCTTCCACTTACCCTTTAAAACAGAAACGAGTTCACGGTTTACACAAATTTGGTCTACAATTGTTGTCTCATCAAAAGTCACTTTCCCTTCATCATCTACTTTCTTCTTCCTATTCGTTATTGTAAGGTAATTTTCGCCATTTTCACTTAGGTAAAGTCCAAACAAGCTATGGTCTTCCATGTGCCCACCAAATTGTACTGGCAATGCTTCAATACTTTCATTTTTTCCACTTTCTAAATCGAGCCGTATAACATCTGGGTTACCTATAAACGCCATAGGGGGCAGAGTCTCTGGAGTGATCCATTTTCCAGTGCTTTCATCAAACGGGTCACTGAATTTAGCCCATGAAAATAAAATCCCCATACCTATAATAATAACCGCCTCAACAACCCAGATAAAACCAAGGAAAAACCCAGAAGTTGCACTATCTCCTACCCCCCATGTTCCTGTAATATTGAGCAACCTTACCATATCTATCAAAGTACCCGGATCTAATGCTAAGTTTGTAATCTGCGCAAATACACCCATACTCTCTTCTGACGAACCAACAGAACGAAATAAAACCACAATCCAGACTACCCAATGAAAATAGTATGAAAACAGACTACTTAAAGCTCCCATTCCAAAGGCCAACCTCCCATTTCTAATTTGTCCAAAACGAATAATTACCTTAGAAACCAAGTATGAAATAGAAAAACCAAAACCAACAGTCAGCAAAACCCTGATATATATAAAAGGAACAAATCTAATTGCTAAGGCATAAGCCGATGAAAGAACTGGAAATACAAACAGTGCCAAAGCAATAAAACCAACAAATGCCAAAGGAGAAAATTTTCCCGACGGCCGATAATATTTAGCCATAACTCATATAATATTTAGTAAAAAAATAGTTTCGACTGAAATATGGCATTGATACTTATGAAAATATCTCATAACTAGCCACAGACTGGCAAAGCTAAGGCATTTTAGCACGAAAGACAAATCTAACGATTCAAACAAACAAAAAAAGCAACAAAAAACGTTTGTATTTCAATAGAAGCTATCAGAAATCATGTTTTTTTATCTCATAAAATGCTATATTTAGAATTATAAGAGTTTTTTATCTTTAATCACGGTATCAAAAGCATCAACTATGAACAAACCTCATGTCTACTACCTTCCAGGCCTAGGAACCGATCAACGAGTATTTCAACGTCTTGAAGTAGACGCCGCCAGCATTACTTTTCTTCCATTCAAAAAGCCAAAAACAAAAGAGACAATACAGTCTTATGCCAAGAGAATGGCAGAAAACATAAAGCAAAATGAAAATGTAATCCTTGTTGGGCTATCCTTTGGTGGTATTCTCGCGCAGGAAATTGCCTCCACACGGAATATCGACAAGGTGATATTGGTATCTGCCGTTAAACATCCGGAAGAGCTTCCATACTGGATGAAGATGGCCAAATATATTCCTCTGTACCAGATTCCTGTTCCAATGAAATGGAGAGTAAACACTGTTCATATATGGGGACAATTATTCGGATTCAAACACACTGCTGTGTTTCATGCATTTAAGGATATGATGGCACAATATGACAATCACTACTACCGTTGGTCTACACATCAGATTGTGAATTGGAAGGGAACGGATTCTACGACGAAGGTTTTTCACATACATGGCGATAATGACAGGCTTTTCCCAAAACGGAGAATAAAGAGCTGCACAGTCGTAAGAGGGGGTACTCACTCTATGATATACACAGATGCCAATAAGGTAAGTCAGCTCATCAACTCATTTATTAAAGAAGAGCAACTAATAAGTAAACCGTCCCCCTACTAAATTTGTCATTTTTTCTTCAAAAAGAAATAGCAAAACCTACAACAATTCCGTCTTACAAGTTGGTGTTGCATATAAACAACATTCTTAGGGTTAACACTTTCCCAATATTCACTAGAAGGTGAATCCTGATAAATATGCGGTGCAAGTCAACCAGTACCGCTTTGTTTTTGTGTAGAGTGGAATTACAAACAACGCCTATTGAAAATGGTTCTATGAGTTTTAAATGATAAAACATCTAAAATATGAAAAAC
This sequence comes from Bacteroidales bacterium, assembly GCA_965230435.1. Lineage (GTDB taxonomy): Bacteria > Bacteroidota > Bacteroidia > Bacteroidales > JBDKHP01 > JBDKHP01. The sequence continues at coordinate 361,535 of CBDDLB010000003.1, read as the reverse complement.
ATAATAGCAACAACTTTAGCACTTGGCACATCTATTATCTTAATTGCTTTTGTGCTCAAACTAATGGAATGGCCCATAGCTGTACAACTTATACTTATTGGACTAGTTGCAGATCTTGTCGCACTTGGGGCTTATTTAGCATATCGCTACCAACACTGGCGCGAACACCCCCGTCGAAAAATAGCGATTATAATTCTTGTGTGGGGAAGTTTACTCGTACTTATGGGCTCAGTATTTAAATTAATGCAATGGCCATGGTCTGAGAAAATATTGTTGGTTGGCCTGGCTGTTGAAGCGATTGCGATGCTGACATATTTTTCTGTAAACACTAGCAGGCACTTAAACTAAAAGAGCCTCTCTGTATAGAAAGGCTCATTATGAAATATATTTTCAAAATCAATAGTGTTGAATTCATTAGGTTCGACCAATTGGCCATTACCCCTGTAGTGCTTCTGCACCACTAACAATTTCGAGAATCTCGTTGGTAATTGACGCCTGACGCGCCTTGTTGTACGATAACTGAAGCTCTTTAAGCAATTCTGTTGCATTATCTGTCGCTTGATGCATAGCTGTCATTCGTGCACCATGTTCTGCGGCATGCGAATCCAATAACGCTTTGTAGAACTGCGTCTTCAACGAAAGCGGAATCAATTCGTTTACAATGTATTCTTTCGATGGCTCAAATATGTAATCGAATTGAAATTCCCCCTGCTCTGCTTCGCTTACCTCAACAGGCAAATAATGCTCATTTACAAGATTCTGAGAAGCTGCATTTTTAAACTGGTTATAAACCAATTCAATCTTATCGTATTTTCTATCAACAAACTCTTGCATCACGTTGCTGGCCAGTGCGGATACATTGTCGAAGTTTAGATCATTGAACAAATCGTGATAAGTTTCCTCAACAGGAATCCCTCTTGATTTAAACAGGTCAGCAGCCTTCTTTCCAATTGCGCAGATGCTAACGCCTCCACTTGCATATTGTTTCGCATAAACGCCACGAATCAAAGCTTCTACGCGTTTTACTACGTTGGCATTGAATGCGCCGCAAAGTCCACGGTTAGAAGTAATCACTACTAACAACACTTTTTTTGGGGCACGTACTACAGCATACGGATTATCCTCTGAGCTATCTAGACTACTCGACAGATTCGTAAGAATACCGTACAGTTTATCAGCATAAGGACGCATCTGCAAAATTGCATCTTGCGCTCTACGGAGCTTAGCTGCAGATACCATTTTCATTGCTGATGTCACCTGCTTGGTCGATTTCACCGAACTGATTCGTGTACGTATTTCTTTTAAACTGGCCATTGTATCGTTTTGAGAGTTTTTATTGTCTCATTATAAACACCTTTGACAAACATATCCACACTTGCCAAAGGTTAAAGAAATCTTATTAATATTTTGCTGTCAATTCAGCAGCAACAGCTTCTACTGTAGATTTTGCTTCGTCGGTAAGTTTACCAGAAGCAAATATATCCAATACGTCCTGATGCTTCATGTGCATTAGATCCAAGAATTCTTTCTCAAACTCTTTTACTTTGTCGATCGGTACTCCAGAAAGCAATCCTTTAGTACCACAGTAGATAATTGCAATCTGTTCTTCCACACGGAACGGTTGGTGTAGTCCCTGTTTTAGGATTTCCACGTTGCGCGCACCTTTGTCCAGTGTAGCTTTAGTTGCAGCGTCAAGGTCTGAACCAAACTTAGCAAAAGCTTCAAGCTCTCGGTACTGTGCTTGGTCAAGCTTCAATGTACCTGCAATTTTCTTCATCGACTTAATCTGAGCGCTACCACCCACACGCGATACCGAAATACCTACGTTAATAGCAGGACGCACACCAGCGTTAAACAAGTTCGATTCCAAGAAAATCTGCCCGTCTGTAATAGAAATTACGTTGGTTGGGATATATGCTGAAACGTCACCCGCCTGAGTCTCAATAATTGGAAGTGCAGTTAGCGAACCACCACCTTTTACTTTACCTTTAAGAGACTCTGGAATATCGTTCATTTGTTGTGCAATCTCATCGTCACTGATGATCTTTGCTGCACGCTCCAACAAGCGGCTGTGCAAATAGAATACGTCACCAGGATATGCCTCGCGGCCTGGAGGACGACGAAGAAGAAGCGAAACCTCACGGTAAGAAACCGCCTGCTTCGATAAATCATCAAATACGATCAAAGCCGGACGTCCAGTATCACGGAAATACTCGCCAATAGCTGCCCCTGCAAACGGAGCATAGAACTGCTGGGCTGCAGGGTCGGATGCGTTAGCTGCAACAATAACAGTGTAAGCCATTGCTCCAGCCTCTTCCAAAGTACGTGCGATGTTTGCAACCGTAGAACCTTTTTGTCCTACTGCAACATATACACAGAATACAGGCTCTCCTTTTTCGTAAAATTCTTTTTGGTTGATAATAGTATCGATTGCGATAGCTGTTTTACCAGTCTGACGGTCACCGATGATCAACTCACGCTGTCCACGACCGATAGGAATCATCGCATCGACAGCTTTAATACCAGTCTGCAATGGCTCTTGTACTGGCTGACGGTAAATAACACCAGGAGCACGGCGCTCCAAAGGCATTTCGTACAATTCACCTTCGATAGGCCCTTTTCCGTCTATTGCGACACCCACAGTGTTCACAACACGGCCAAGAAGTCCTTCACCGGCCATGATTGAAGAAATACGCTTAAGGCGTTTAACAGATGAACCTTCTTTAATGTTTTCTGAAGAGCCTAATAGCACAGCACCAACGTTGTCTTCTTCCAAGTTAAGAACGATACCTTTAACACCAGTCTCGAACTCAATCATTTCGTTAGCTTGTACATTTGAAAGGCCGTAGATACGGGCAATACCATCGCCCACTTCCAATACTGTACCTACTTCTTCTAAGTCAGCCGCAGTCTGTAGACCCTGAAGTTGTTTTTTCAGAATGTCTGATACTTCAGCAGGTTTTATTTGAGCCATTGTAGTATATAAATTTTGTAATTATTCTAAATTATGATTTGCTACAGCAAGCCTTTGTATAGGCACTCCTTATTTCTTCTCTGAAAGCTCTCGTTTAATTTTTCTAAGGCTTGTTGCAACACTCGCGTCAAGTTCTTTATCGTCAACGCGCATCACAAAACCACCGATCAGGTTTTCGTCTATACTGGTACTAATTTCAACTTCAGTTTTATAGGCTTCTTTTACCGCCTTAACCAAAGTCTGTTCTGCCTGGTTCGAAAGTGGCGAAGCACTCTTAATCGAAACAGTTTTTATACCTAGATCGGTTTTTACGAGATCATTGAAATACAGTGCAATATTCTTAAGATATCCCTCTCGTTTATTGTCTACCAACATATTCAAAAACGAGGCTGTGAATTCGTTTACCTTACCCCCAAAAGTCTCCTGCAATACTTGTTTCTTCTGGCTTGCCGTATAAACAGGACTTGTTAAAAGGTAAGAAAGGTCAGGGCCTTGTTCAAAAACGTTCAAGATTCCCTGCACATCGTCTTTAATTGCTTTCAGTACGTTTTTCTCCTTTGCCACATCAAAAAGTGCCTTGGCATAACGTACAGTTATTTTACTTTGGTTCATTCCTAATTCCCGTTTTTGAAATGCGTGGCAATAATTAATTTAGGTTTACATCTTCAAGCGATCTATCGATCAGCTCTTGCTGCTTTTGTTTGTCTGAAAGCTCAGAACGTAAAACCTTCTCAGCAATATCTACAGAAAGTTCTGCAACCGCTGTTTTAATCTCTTTCAATGCCGCAGCTTTTTCAGCAGAAATTACAGCACGCGCTTCATCTAGAAGTTTTCCTGCTTCTACATCTGCCTGCTTTTTAGCATCAGTAATATACTTATCACCTAGCTGCTTTGCTTCTTTCAAAATACGTTCGCGCTCTTCGTGCGCTTTTTTCTGTGCAGTCTCGTTATCGGCCTGCATCTGAGAAATTTCGTCTTTTGCTTTTTGAGCTGCATCCAACGAATCCTGAATAGTTTTTTCCCGTTCAGAAAGAGCGCTTAAGATAGGCTTCCAAGCAAATTTCTTAAGAATAAATAGAACCGTTAGAAACGAAACACTCATCCAAAAGATAAGACCAATGCCGGGTGTTACTAATCCCATTGTATTATATTTTTTTAGAAGTTACTTTTTCTTGTTCAATACATCGAAAGAAAAGCGTCACTGATCAGCCAACCGCTGAACAGTGATGCTTTTGCTGCTTATACGAAAAGGATCAAAAGACAGATTACCACCGCGAAGAAGGCAACACCTTCGATAAGTGCCGCAGCAAGAATCATGTTTGAACGGATGTCGTCGGCAGCTTCAGGTTGACGTGCGATAGCTTCCATAGCGCTACCACCAATACGGCCAATACCTAAACCAGCTCCAATAGCTGCTAAACCTGCACCGAAACCAGCGCCCATTTTCGCAAGAGCCATGCTACCTGCAGCTTGTAACAATACTGCTAATGAAATCATAATGTATTGAATTTATTGATTATGAATTAAATCCTAGTTATTGGCTAATCAAAATTTAGCACATAGGTTATGAAGCGAGCTTGAAAACGGACTCAAAACTAATAACCTTGATTAATGTGCGTGCTCTTCGTGATGATGTTCTTCAACAGCTTGTCCAAAATAAATAGCTGCAAGAAGCATAAATACGAATGCTTGGATGAATGCTACTAGAAGTTCCAGCACTGTCATGAAAATGGTGAATGCAATAGAAACTATCGAAACCCCAAAACCTGCAGCTACTGCCATGCCTCCAAAAATGAAGATAAGACTATAGAAACCTAGAGCAATAATGTGTCCTGCCAAAATATTGGCGAAAAGACGAACCATTAGAACGAATGGCTTAATAATGATTCCTGAGAATTCAACCAAAGGCATCAAAGGAATTGGTACTTTCAACCACCAAGGCACTCCCGGAGTCCAAACAATGTGCATCCAGTAGTCTTTTTTTCCACTGAAGGTTGTAATTATAAATACCAAAGCTGCAAGTACCAATGTAACAGAAATATTCCCTGTTACGTTTGCTCCCCCTGGGAACCAAGGAACAAGTCCTAATAGGTTGTTAATAAAAATGAAGAAGAAAACTGTGAGCAGGAACGGTAGGTAACGCTCGTGTTTTTTTTCGCCGATCATTGGCTTCGCAACATCGTCGCGGATAAAAAGTATCAACGGCTCAATAGCAGACTGAAGACCTTTGGGTGCCTGACCAGGACGTCGTGTGTAGGCTTTGGCAATGTTAAGGAATATTACCAGCATAAGAATAACACTGATAATAATAGCTACAGCTGTTTTTGTGAGCGAAAAATCAAGGGGATACCCAACAAACTGACCACTGGCATCAACTTCATATATTTTCCCTTTGTGCTCACCCTCTGTTCCTAGGCCAAATCCTTTATAAAGGTCGTGCCCATGATGAAAGTTACTTGACATGAAAGCATGCCATTTTCCAGTTTGGGTACTCTGCACAATAATCGGTAACGGTACTGTTACATGAGTGTGCCCGAATGTTGCAATATGCCATTCATGGGAATCAGCAATGTGATCGACAATGAAGTCTCCTGGTTTAAATTTTTCTGTTTTATGCCCGTCCTGATGTCCATCAGTTTCAGTGGCAAATGCAAAGTTGAAACTCAGGGACAAAATGAAAAGTAATGAGAACAAGCATTTTAGCATCTTAGTAGTCATCTGCCTATTTTTTTTTCGCCACAAATGTAATAAAATGATTTAATTTCCTTTCGCCCGCGAACGCTTAATGTGCGATATAATCGCAACAACTTCGATAGAGGTATAAACAAAATAGAGCACCAGAAAGCTTAACAAAAAAGCTTTAGCGGTTTCTGTGTGCAAAACAACATAAATAACCGTACCGAAAAGATAAAGCATCAGTTTGCCCCCTGTAACAGTAAGAAACAGGTTGTTGAACTCTCGTTGCTTCTTCTTTTTAATTGCTTCGCGTAAGAAATAATGCGCCAAACAAGTTACCGTTGCAACAATGAGCATGGTAATGGGTAATGCAGGCGTGTAATGAATAGTTCCAATTTCTGAAAAAAGGCCATAGCCGAATACTGATAAAGCGACAGTAGCTGCCAGAATAGAGAGTAAAAAATTTCGCATTATGTGTTTAGGGTTTAAAAAATCCAGCTTACTATAGGTACAGATTGTGCTGGCTGGGTTGAAAGGGTTATTTCTTCAGCAAATCTTTAACTGCAAAATACATGGCTACGATTACAGAAATTATCACTCCTGAAACTGTAAACACAGGAAATTTAAGTTCGAGCCATTTGTCTGCCTGAAAACCAGCAAAAGTACCCATCAGGATAATGCCCATCATCTGAAAAGCCATCCCAGAGTACTTTGCGTAATTTTTCAGTCGGTTTTTATTTCGTTGACTGTCGTTCGTTTTGTTTGGCATTCTTTTGCATATTGCTGGTGCCTCCACCACTCATATCGCAAGTTACGGAGAATACAGCACCTGGCTCGATACTCAGTTTGCTAGTTCTAACATCGCCAGAAACTTTAGCTGTAGAACGCAGTATCAACATGTCCTCTACATAGAGTTTTCCTTCGATCGCTCCATATATTTCGGCACTTTTTGCTGTTACTTCGCCTTGTATGCTTCCTGAATTACCAACTACTAATTTTCCCTTCGTAGTTAGGTTTCCTTTCAGGGAACCATCGATACGAAATACGCCATCTGATTTAATTTCGCCCACAATAGACGTGCCCGCAGCAATCTGGTTGCGGGCATTTGGATCTACTTCATTTTGCACGGTCGGTGTGGTTTTTTCTTTAGAAAACATATATTGTGTCTTGATTATCCAATTCTGCACAGCAAAATTAAGAAAGCCTTTGGATTGACAATGGGTTAAACAGAAAAAACCACACTTCGCAAAGATGATCTTTGCGGATTCAGCAGTTAATAAAGGGCTTATTGCGAGGAAATAAGAAGAAAAAAGGAAGCTTGCAAGTCTTCCTTTCAATGACTTTGTTATTAAAACTTAATAACAGTATTTGGAAGTTGTTTTTTGAACTCCAAAACTTGTTCCTTTTGGAAATTGTTACTTTCGAGTTCTAATCTCCTAAGGTGCTTAAGCAGAAATAGTTCCTGAGGTAACGAACTCAAATTGTTCTTGTTAAGGTTCAGTACTTTTAAGTTCTTCAACTTAAGAATCTCAACAGGAAGTTCACTAATTCTGTTCTTCTTCAGATTGAGCATCTCTAGATTTTCTAACTCAAATATCTCTTCTGGTACTTTCTCTAAATCCAGTGTAGAAAGATCCAACTTTTGAAGGCTCTTCAATTTATTTAATCCATTAAAAGATTTAATAGGGTTTTCGGATAAATTCAGCCTTTTTAAGTATTTAAGCTCAGAAACTACTACTGGAAATTCGGACAATTTATTCCTAGACATGTACAAACTCTGAAGGTATTTAAGCTGCCCAATTGTTTTGGGCAAAGCTACAAGCTCGTTTCCGGTAAGTTCTAGTGTGTTGAGCTTATTTAATTGTGCTACACTATCGGACAAAGTCTTCAAGCCTTTATCGAACAATACAAGTTTATAAACATCTTCTGTAGATGAAATGGCTTCTTTAAGGGAAGAATAACGATTTGCCCTAATCAGCTCTTCGTAGCTCAATAAAGTATCTTGTTTTGTTCCCTGATTCTGTTTCTGATCGTCTTTCTTAGAAACTGAATTGGAACAACAAATATTGAAAAGGCAAAAAAACGTGAACGTAAAATATAAACGCATACTTCAGAAATTTTAAAAGATAGGAGGCAGGGGAATGCCTCCTATTAATAAGGTGGGATTAATTTACTCGGTATTTAACACCGATTTGGTATGTAACTCCCTCCTCATACTTCACAGATGACTTTTCAATATCTTCCATATATGCAGCTTCGTATGGAGCGTTAAGAATGTTGTTTATTGATAAATCGACACTCCAATGATCTCCAAAGCCTTTACTCATTGTAAAGTTCAACAGCTCACGTGGTTTTTCATAAATATATGGTGTGTTTTGTGCTGTAATCAGGAACATTTTCCTTCCTCCAACATTAAATCCTAAGTTAGCATCAAATTTAGACTTTGTATTGCTATAGCTCAAATATGCATTAATTAAGAATGGAGCCTGACCTAACATAGGTCTAGTACTTCCTTCTCTCCACTGTCTTTCATTTTCAGTAAGCCGTACAGAAGATTGAACCAAAGTAACGTTGGATCCAAAAGATAATCCTTCAAAGCCAATAAAATCAAGTTTTTTTCTGAACTCAGCTTCAACCCCCAAAAGATCCGTAGCTTCAGCATTGAAATAAAGTATTTCGCCAGCCGAACCTGGATCTAGGCGCCGCTCGATAGGAGCTTCGAAATACTTATAAAACCCACTAATTGCTATCATCTCTCCTCTTCCAAAGAAATATTCCCAACGTAAATCAACATTTGTGATCGAACTTGGTTCAAGATTCGGATTTCCGGTAAAGCGCATACCAGCAATATAATCATAGAAACTTTGTGGAGCAATTTCACGGAAAACTGGTCTAGCAACTGTCTGGCTTCCTGCCAAACGCAAATTCATATTATCAGTTAGCGAATATGTAAAGTTAAGAGATGGTAACACATTATTGGTTGTTGTTGAATTACCTTTATAAGTAGGTTCATTCTCATCAACTTTATTAGCAGCTTTAACGTAGTAGTTTTCAAAACGCGCTCCGAATACCACTCTTAATTTCTCATTTATTTTCATGTCGGCCATTGCATACACACTGGTTACTCTGGAATTGGCCTCGTAGCTAGCCTGAGTTAAGTCACTCTGGCTGAAAGTATAATAGTATCCTTTATCCGATTCTGTAATGACATTGTTTTTCAAATACTCGTCCCAATTTCCATGTAGTTCTAAAGTTCCACGATAATCAGAAGAATTTAGTCCCCCAGAGTTCATCGATATCAACATTTGATCACCATTACGGTCTTTCATAACGTTAGCAAGTCCTGTTTTGAATTTTGATTTATTACCTCTGAAATTAAACGGTAATTCGAAATCAACCTTAGTATCAATGTCGTTTTCAGAAATATCACGGAACGTACGAGTTGGCAAATCGATCTCCTGCAATCTATACTCGCCGTTTGCTTCGTCGTAATTATTAGAAAAATAGCGATTATCTGGCTCCTCTTGTTTCATAAACGTATATGACCCCAACCAGGTAATTGTTGCGTTGTTCCATCCAGTTAATACATGCTTACCATGTAACTGTCCAGAAGAAAAATGTCTGCCTTGATAATTCAAGTTACGCTCCTGAAAATTATCGCCATCATCTGGCACAACACCATATCGATAAGAAGCAATCTTATTACCAGCTTGATTTCGCAAGAAACGTAATCCTACTTTGTTATTGTTAGAAAGCTTGAAGTTAACATTTGCTAAGGCCGCTAACTTAAACTTTTCATTACCTGTTCTAGAGCTAGTTACCTTTCTTAAATCCAACTGATTAGTTTCATAGCGTCCAATTTCTCCATTCTCAAAATATTCGTACGAGTGGTTATAGCTTACAGAAAAGTTATAACCAATAGCTTTTTCCTCTGCTAATGTTATCTGATCTCCAATCACCAATTTATGGCCATGATTGAGGAAAGACGTTCTCTCTTCAGGAGCTACAGTTTTTGAGAAATCGTTTGTGAATTTATTAAGGTCGGCATTACCATAGTGACCATTTTTATCGATAGAGGTAGCTCCTTTTGCTTTCATTCCATCAATATAGCCTTGCGCTACATCTGGTATAGCCCTATGTTTTCCATCGATACCTAACCAATCGTATTTGCCTGATTCGTAGGTAAGGAATTTATCATTAAGAGAAGAAAGTGTGTTATATCCTAGGCTTGTGGATATCTGCATTGTGAAATCTTCAGGAAAATCGCGTGTTACTACATCAACATGTCCTCCTGTAGATTCTCCTGGCATGTCTGGAGTAAATGTTTTGTTTACAACAATATTCTCAATTACGTTGCTTGGAAACATATCCATCTGGACAGTGTTTCTCTGTGGATCTAATGCTGGTATCTCTGCGTTGTTAAGTGTTGTTTTTGTATAACGGTCTCCTAAACCGCGAACAAAAACATATTTCCCGCCTTGTACAGACACCCCTGTTACCCTCTTCAGTGCCGCTGCGGCATTACCATCTCCAAGTTTAGAAATTTGCTGAGCTGATATACCATCAAGTATTTTTGCAGATTTACGCTGCATTACCATCATTGCAGTTTCCGTACGGGTAACAGCCTTTGCTTTTACTGTAACTTCCTGAAGCTGTAAGTTTGCATCTCCAAGATTCTCATTGATAACCGTTACTTCGTCTTCTTTAACTACAACACTTTTTATCTCCTTCGTTTCGTATGAAACAAAAGAAATTGCAATATCATATGTTCCTGGAGCCAAGATCAATGTGTAATTTCCATCAAAGTCTGTAATTGCACCCTTTGCAGTCCCTTTTACAGACACGGTAGCCCCGATTAATGTTTCCCCTGTTTTTTGATCAATAATTTTACCCCGTAACGTTCCATTCTGCGCAGAAACTAACCCTACTGTGACAACCAATAAAAATATCGATAGAATAAACCTTTTCATCTGTGAAATATATTAGTACTCCGTTTTTCTAAATTTTGGATTGTGTAAGCTAATTGATAGTTATAAGCTCATATCAAATTTCCCCTGATGATATTGAGCTTTTGGTTATTGATGATTTTCATAGAAATGAGCTGGCAGATAATCTGCCAGCCCAATAGCTATATCTTAATACGGTTCTTGTGAATTACTTTACAGAAAGAGTCCATCCTTTAGCCCAGTTTTCTGCTCCTGGCTTGAATGCACCTTTGTAATCTACAGTCTCAAACCAAGCGTTACCTGGATTATCAAAACCGCTTACATCACCTGTTGGAATCATTTTAGTATCAGAAAGACCTAAGCTTACAACTGTGTTCTTCTCAATCTCTGCTTTTGTTTTAGTCTCGTGGTCAGCAGGAAGTTCTCCGATTGGCTTATCGTCATCATCTTTCTCTACTTTAGCGAAGATTAGCTTTTTCTCAGCTTTAATATCAGAGAAAATGTTTCCTGAAATCTTAAGGTTACCTTCAGTAAGCTGCTTATAACTTGTGCTTTCTTTGTCGTCGCGGAATTCGATACGGATACCTTCTCCTGCATTAGCAAAAATACTGTTGTTGTAAGTACCACCAGCATTGTCACGGAAAATCATGAATTTGCTACCACCGTTAGCGATGTAAGTAGCGTTAGAGATTACAGGCATTGCATAAGGCTTGCTAGTTTCATCAGCTTTAGTTCCTCCATCTTGTTCTGCACAACGCTCTCCTTTTGTTCCTTGTAGAGCAACCCAGAATTGACCGTAACCAGAGAAACCTTCATCGTAATCGAAAGAATCATCACCAACATAAGCAACAACAGCGTGTTTAACACGTGGAACACCACCAAAAAATTCGATACCGTCATCTTTGTTAGCTACAACTTCTAGATAATCGAAAGTTGTTCCTGAACCAACTGCACCTAAAGAGATACCGTTGATCTCGTTATCTTCACCAATCAAAGTACCACCGTGACGAACTGAAAGGTATTTATAAGTACCAGAGTTGTCAGTATTGTTATTACCTCCGTAGTAACCACGAGTTTCTGTTGATGGAATACCTTCGATACGTTTGTCGTCAGTATTGTTAGTTTCTGCGTTACCCAAGATAATCAGACCACCCCATTTTGCATTGTCGTCAATTGTAAGGTTGCTACCTTCTCCTGTGTAAGTATCACCTTCCCCAGTAAGTACAATTGGCTTATCAGCAGTACCAACAGCTTCCATTTTTCCATCGCGAGCTACGATTAGAGCAGAAGCACTTTCCGCGCTACCACCTTTTCCTTGGATCATTGTTCCTGCCTTTACAATAAGAGTTTGTCCCGAATTAACGAAAACAAAACCGTCAAGAACGTAAGTAGTGTCAGAATGCATAGTATAGTTACCAATACCTTCTCCTAAATCTTTAATTGTAACTGTTTTACCTGAAACTGTAAAAATAGTCTTGGTTGATTTCTTGTCATCATCATCGTCCTCACAAGAAGTGAAAACAAGACCTGCAAATACAAGAAGTGCAGCAAATAAATTCCAGTTAAACTTTTTCATGATAATCTATCGGTTTAAAAAATGTTTCCTTTTTTTCGCTTGAAATTAGAATTTCATTTCGCTGCAAAAGAAGTGGTAGGCTTTGACCAGAAATTTACTGAATTGTTAATTGAAGGTTATTTGACGGCCATTGAAAGACAATTTTAAAACATTCTAAAAACATTAATTTAACACTAAGGTTAAATACTTATATGTTACCTTTGAGAAGTCGAAAAAAGTTCAATGAGATTATATTAACAATCAGAACAAAACATGGACAAGGGTACTATTTTACTTGTAGATGACGAGATTGACATTTTAGAGTTTTTAAGCTATAGCCTAAAGAAAGAAGGTTTCGACGTGCATACTGCTCAAAATGGAAACGAAGCAATAGAAAAGGCAAAATCTCTGTTACCAAACTTAATTCTATTGGATGTAATGATGCCTGAAATGGATGGCATTGAAACCTGCGAAGAGTTAAGAAAACATTCATCTTTAAATAATACTGTCATTGCTTTCTTAACTGCCAGAAGTGAAGATTACTCTCAAATAGCTGGTTTCGAGGCCGGAGCAGACGACTACATATCCAAACCCATTAAGCCGAAAGTACTTGTTAGCCGTGTCAAGGCTCTTCTAAAGCGGCGCGGCTCTGGCGCAGAGAAAAAAGAAGAATCTGTTAATGACCTTATTATAGTTGGAAATATCTCAATCAATAAAGAAAAGCACCTGGTGATGGTAGGCGAAGAAGAACTAATTTTGCCCCGAAAGGAATTCAAACTTCTCGTTTTATTGGCCACTAAGCCAGAAAAGGTGTTTACACGTGACGAAATATATAACTCCGTGTGGGGTGACGATATTGTTGTTGGCGATCGTACAATAGACGTCCATATTCGTAAACTGCGCGAAAAAATCGGAAGCAAACGCATCAAGACCATCAAAGGGATTGGCTATAAGTTCACAAACGACCAATAACACTGTTTTGGCAATGGCCAGAAGACTGCTTTTGGCTTTTTCTCAGGGATTCGTTAGATAAAAAGGCTTATCTTTGTAAGAACACTTCAGATAACTAAATCACGTTTTTATGAAGATTCTTCAATACAAGTACCTAACTGCGTCCCTAATCTTAGGGCTTTTTTTTGCAGCTTGCGGAGATACACAGAAAAAACCAGAGAAAAAAAAGACAGCCTCAACTCCTATCCTTAAAAAAAGGGTAGACACAGTACACATTGAGCCTATTGTTCAAAAAAAAGATTCAGTAAAAGTTGTTGAAGCCAAAGAAGCTGAAAAGATCAAAATTGAAAATCAGCTTGTAAAAGAAGATTTTTACGTGATCGGAGGTAGTTTCAAAGAACTAAAACATGCCCAAGGCTTTGAGAAGACTTTGAAAAGCAAAGGTTACAAAGCCCAAGTACTAAAACCACACAAGGGCTATAACCGCGTTGCAATCCGTTCTTTTCACGATGAAGTGAAAGCAAGAGCTGAACTCAAAAAACTGCGGAAGACATTCAACGATGTGTCTTTTTGGCTGTTACTACCTAGTTAACAAGCAAACGTAATACTCGAAAAATATATGGCTGTCTTAACATTAAGGACAGCCTTTTTTGCATTCAAAAAGTATATATTTTCATATGGCTGCTGTTCGTTGGACTAAGCCGAAAAACGCCCAGTTGCCTAGATCATAGCAACTAAAATTATGAATTACCTCCTTTCAAAGATTAAAACTATGTCTGTCAGAAAACTCAGCACTCTTCTTGGCAAACTTCTAATTATGTGCATAGCAGTGTTGATAAGCCCAGCATGTTCGGAGCAAAAGAAGCAAAAGAAAGAAGAGAAGAAGAACAAACAAGTAGTAATACAAAAAAAAGCAAAACCTAAGAAGAAAAAAAAACTACAGAAAACAAAACAGGGCTTCATCAATAATGGAAACCTAGAAAAGGTACTTGCTGAATTTGCTAGTAAAAACAAAGAATCGATCATTCTTATAAAAACCAACCTTGGCAATATTAAAGTTAAACTCTACCGCGACGTAAAACTTCATAGTGCAAATTTCCTGATGCTTGCCAAAGATGGTTACTTCGACGGAACTGTCTTCTATAGAGTTGTCCCTGGGCTTGTTATACAGGGAGGAGATACAGACGATTCCTCAAAAGGCCATTGGAAACGAAAAATTGGGCAGTATGAAATCCCTCCAGAAATTAAGCCAAAATACATACATAAAAAAGGAGCACTGGCAATGTCGCGCCGTTATAAAAAAAATCCAGAAAAGAAGTCTTCGTCATGGGATTTCTACATTGTACATGGCCAAGCCCTAACTCCAGGCGAACTTGCACGTGTACCAGAAGAGCACAAAGAAACCTACCGTACACTTGGGGGCACACCTCATCTGGATGGTGAACACACAGTTTTCGGAGAAGTAATATCTGGCCTAAATGTAGTAGATAAAATTACCAAGGTTAAACGCGATAGAGGCGATTGGCCAATAAACGACGTTACAATACAAATGGAGGTTTTACGATAAGTTGGATGAAAAAAACTATTCCAGCATTGCATTCCGATTTATGATCTGTTTGTACTAAAGCACATTCCAATTAAAATCTGAAATCCAGTTTGGACTAGCTTTTTTTTCACCCCCCACCAAGAGCTTAACCCCGTGCGAAATCTTGGAATTCTCCAATAAAAGCATTTGGTTAGCTCATTTTTGTTTACCTTTGTTATTACATTTGCAGGCACTCAATGAATTCAAATCAAAACAGCTAAACCCGCCAGCCTATATACCTGCTGTGTTTTAATGTGTTCAGGCATACAAGTCAATGGCGTCTATGCTGTTCCCAAGATTGCATTTAAGAAATGAGCAACAAGATAAAACTAAACGTTTTAGGTATTTCATACAGTCAGACTCAGACAGGGGCCTATGCCCTCATTCTTGAGGAAGAAAATGGAGAACGACGTCTTCCCATTATTATCGGAAGCATGGAAGCCCAGGCAATTGCAATTCAGCTTGAAGGCCTACAGCCATCACGACCGTTGACACATGATTTAATGACAACCATCCTCACTTCGTTCAACATTGGCCTCACAGAAGTTAATATCACCAAACTAGAGGAAGGTATTTTTTACTCCGAACTAACCTGCGAACACAACGATACCCGCATTGTGATCGATGCACGTACCTCCGACGCAGTAGCACTTGCATTACGGTTTAAATGTCCCATACACGCAGACTCTTCTATCATAGAAAAAGCTGGTATTACAATGGACACCTACGGAGAGGAAAACCCAAAACCTGTAGAAGTTGAGCCAAAAGAGAACCAGCCCAACGAGCTCGTAAAAATGAGTAAAGAGGATTTAGAAAAAGCTCTTCAACAAGCTATATCAGAAGAAGATTACGAATATGCTTCTAATATTCGTGACGAAATACAACGAAGAGAAAACAATCCGAGCTAAAAAATCTGTTATATAACTCATTTTCATTCAGCCCATAAATAGTTACTTTTGGCATTCTCTGGAATTAGCCCTCTGGATAGTTATGTTTATTTAATATTGATGTGCATAAACTATTGCCTTTGTGTGGGCTAAAAACTTTTTCCTTTGTTATGATCACTAAAAGAACTCTTGTGGCAGTACTGGCTCTACTGTCATTTTTTTTGTTGCCAGATGTAGCGTGGGCAGCCGTTCCACAACAAGAATCGATAGCTGAACCTTCTGCTGGGTTCACCTTTATGTCACTAATCAGGGGACTGCTGGGCATGGCAGTACTGATAGCCATCGCCTTTTTATTCAGTGAAAACAGAAAAGCAATTTCATGGAAAGTGGTTGGTGTTGGACTAGCTGTTCAAATCGCCATTGCCATAGGCGTTCTCATGATCCCTCCTGTCCGCTGGTTTTTCGAATCCGTGGGCGGACTGTTTACAAGCGTTCTTGATTTTACTAAATCCGGTTCCGAATTTCTACTTGGAGACCTTCTGAATGTAAAGAAATTTGGTTTCGTGTTCGCCTTTCAGATTTTACCTACCATACTGTTCTTTTCTGCTTTAACAAGTGTTCTGTTTTATCTTGGAGTTATTCAACGGATCGTATATGCCTTAGCTTGGGCAATGACAAAATTGATGAAATTAAGCGGTGCAGAAAGTCTTTCTGTAGCAGGGAATATTTTCCTTGGACAAACTGAAAGTCCTCTGATGATAAAAGCTTATTTAGAAAAAATGAACCGCTCAGAAATCCTCCTAGTTATGATTGGCGGTATGGCGACTGTAGCCGGAGGGGTACTAGCATCATACGTTGGCTTTTTAGGAGGCGAAGATGAAACGCTCCGCAGTATGTATGCCACGCACCTCATTGCAGCTTCTGTAATGGCAGCCCCAGGTGCTGTTGTTATTTCCAAAATTTTAGTCCCTCAACAGGATGAAATTGATACCGATGTGAAAATCACAGACGACAAAGTTGGCTCAAACATTTTAGATGCAATGTCTAAAGGAACTACAGAAGGTCTTAACCTCGCCCTGAACGTTGGTGCTATGTTGCTCGTCTTCTTTGCATTCATTGCCATGATAAATGCAGTGTTTATGCAAGCTGGAGAGTGGTCATCCTTAAACAGCACTATTGTTGAATGGACTGGTGGAAAGCACCAAGGGCTGACACTACAATTCATCTTAGGTTATGTGTTTGCTCCTCTTATGTGGCTAATCGGTGTTGCAACGGAAGATATTTCCTTAGTTGGACAGTTGTTGGGAGAAAAGATTATTGCTAGTGAATTTGTTGGTTATGCCAGCCTTGCAAAATACAAAGCACTCTCTTTTACAGAAGGTGGTTTTATGTATAATAAATCGGTGGTTATGTCTACATATCTGCTTTGTGGTTTTGCCAATTTTGCATCTATCGGTATTCAGGTAGGTGGAATTGGATCTCTTGCTCCTAAGCAACGTAAATTGCTATCTCAGTTTGGAATGAAAGCTCTTATCGGAGGGACATTGGCTTCCTTGATGTCTGCTACTATTGCTGGGATGATTATTGGTTAATTGCGTCATTAGTCAATGCTGATTTTCAATTCATAACTGACATATTTAAAGATACTAACTACTGAAAGGCTGGCTGTTATTTTTTAGCCAGCTTTTCAATCTTTCTTTTCAACTAATACTAGAATGTTGTTGTCAAACAAACACTGCACACTCTTCGATATTGAAAAACTCAGCGAAACTCTGTAAAAATCCTCTGCGCGACTCTATTTATTTTTCTGGTAATTTCTTACATAAATCGTATAAAAAAAGAGCTGCACTAAATAGTACAGCTCTTTCTATATCATATTCCTAAAAGGAAGTCTTATTTCGCATGCTCAACCAACACCACGACTTTGTTTTTAGCAGCCTCGATAACGCCTTTACCAATTTCGAAAAAACGCTCTGGGCTGTTATCTGTTTCCTTCACCTTAATTTTGCCTTCGCGCAAAGTTGCAATGATCGGGGCGTGGTTGTTTAACAGTTCGAACAAACCTTCGCTACCTGGCAACTGAACTAATTCAGCCTCGCCAGAGAAGACCTGTTTATCGGGTGTTATGATTTCTAATTGCATATCCTACTCTTATCCTAGTTTAGAGAACTCCCCGAAAGAGTCCTCTTCCAATATGGTTTATTTTTCAGCTTCAGCAAGCATTGCCTCACCTTTCGCGATGGCATCTTCAATTGTACCAACAAGGTTGAAAGCTGCTTCTGGATATTTGTCCACTTCTCCGTCGATAATCATGTTGAAACCACGGATAGTTTCCTCGATCGGCACCAATACCCCTTGTAGGCCTGTAAACTGCTCTGCTACGAAGAATGGCTGCGACAAGAAACGCTGAACACGACGTGCGCGGTGTACAACAAGTTTATCTTCTTCAGAAAGTTCATCCATACCAAGGATAGCGATAATGTCCTGAAGTTCTTTGTAACGCTGTAGGATATTGATTACACGCTGAGCTGTGTTGTAGTGAAGATCACCAACAATCTCTGGCGTAAGGATACGAGAAGTAGAATCCAATGGATCTACCGCAGGATAAATACCAAGCTCGGCAATCTTACGGCTCAATACCGTTTTTGCATCCAAGTGGGCAAATGTTGTTGCAGGAGCAGGGTCGGTAAGGTCATCGGCAGGTACATATACAGCCTGAACCGAAGTAATAGAACCAGCTTTTGTAGAAGCAATACGCTCCTGTAGCTCACCCATCTCTGTTGCAAGAGTTGGCTGATAACCTACCGCAGAAGGCATACGTCCTAGAAGTGCAGACACCTCTGAACCAGCCTGAGTAAAACGGAAGATGTTGTCTACGAAAAGAAGGATGTCTTTACCGCTACCTTTGCCATCTCCATCGCGGAAACTTTCTGCAACTGTAAGACCAGAAAGAGCAACACGTGCACGTGCACCAGGAGGCTCGTTCATCTGACCGAATACCATTGATACCTGAGAATCTTTAAGCTTAGTAGTATCTACTTTTGTAAGATCCCAACTACCTTCTTCCATCGACTTTGTGAACTCTTCTCCGTATTTCACAAGGTCAGACTCAATCATCTCACGCAAAAGGTCGTTACCCTCGCGAGTACGCTCACCAACACCAGCAAATACAGAGAAACCTCCGTGTCCTTTTGCAATGTTGTTGATAAGTTCCTGAATAAGTACGGTTTTACCTACACCAGCACCACCGAAAAGACCAATCTTACCACCTTTTGCATATGGCTCGATAAGGTCAATAACCTTGATACCAGTAAATAAGATTTCAGATTCAGTAGCCAGATTTTCGAATTCCGGAGCCTCGCGGTGAATTGGATAACCCCCTTCTTTTGAAAGTTCGCCGATACCGTCGATAGTATCGCCAACTACATTGAACAGGCGGCCACGTACTTGGTCACCCACAGGCATTTTGATAGGAGCGCCTGTAGCAACTACTTCCATACCACGGCTAAGACCGTCGGTAGATTCCATTGCCACTGCACGCACCGTATTTTCACCAATATGCTGTTGTACTTCGCAAATGAGTTTGGTTCCATCTTGACGGTTAAGTTCGAGGGCATCAAGAATATTCGGAAGTTTAGAACCAGCGGCCTCGAAGCTAACGTCGACAACAGGGCCTACAATCTGTACTAATTTACCGATATTTTCAGACATCTATTTAAAGTTTTGTAGATTTCTCAGATCGATCTTGTATAAAAGCGGAAGAACAGCGAAGTAATGCGTAGCTTGAGGTGAAGCTGTTCTTTGCTGTTGATCAACATTACTTTTTACAGTATAACGGTCGCAAATTTAATATTTTTTCAATACCCACAAGGAAGGAATCTGTTTAAATGGTATCTGGTAGGGGAATTATTTTTCTGAAACCCAAGCAAACCTGTCCTATAACATATAAATGGTAGGTTGGTCAGCGGTCATTGGTCAATGGTTCTTGAGTTCCGCACGATTAGTATAACACATGCAAACTATAGCATTTAGCTATTACTGTGCTATTTCGACTTTTTTAAAATTTTCTACATTTGCCACATAATAAGCACGTGGTGCTATTTATTAGGATAAGCATTGTACTAATATTCAGTATAGTGACATACCTAAAAGTGTCGTTTATATTAGCACACCTATTTATAACAACATGCAAAAACAAACTTTCCTTAACGAAGCCACGTTTGAGGCTCTTCTTGGGACACGTCCGTTCCTTAGGATCGGTGACGGATTACTTTTCTATCATGAAGAGATGGAGAAGTATGTCATTGCCCAATTCGAAGATGACGTAGAATACACTGTCGATGATTTCTATCAGTTGCCGGAAGAAGTGCCTTATCAACTTATCAATGGAAAATTTGTATACACAATGGGAGCCTCATTAAAACATCAGGAAGTATCGATGATTTTGTCGTCTGAGATTTTCAACTTCGTACGAAAAAACAACCTAGGAAAAGTATTCCATGCACCAACAGATATCGTTTTAGGAGAAAAAGATATCTACCAACCCGATATTCTATACATTTCTGTTGCCCGTCGTTCGCAGATGGAGAAAAACCGTATTATAGGTGCTCCCGAATTTGTTGTTGAAATCCTATCTCAAAGCACAGAAAAGAACGACCGTAATGTTAAAATGACCCAGTATGGTCTTTACGATGTGGTGGAATATTGGATTGTGCACCCGGACGATGAATTCATCGAAGTGTATTACAATTCTGACAAGAAAATGCAACTGGCGCAAACAGCCTCATCTGGTGATATGATTGTTTCTAAGGCAATTGAAGGTTTTGAATTGGAAGTGGATAAAATATTCTGAAATCATTCGGAGAAAGTGAAAATGCGACAATATTGAAATACTTGAATACTGCCGCGTTTCTCAATGAGATATTAATTAAGTTGATTTATCTGACTGCTAAGTTATTGATTTACTGAAGAGAGTAAGTCAAAATAAATAGATCAAAAGCCTTAATCTGTTCGTTTTGTTATTTCTGGCTTCAATTCACGGACATACCAGCCAATTTCTGGGCGTAGAGTGTAAGTTTGGGGATCTTGTTTTATCCCGATGAAACCTGCTACGAATGCCATCTCGAAGCGCTCTCTGTAGTACAACCAAACGAAAGGTGCTTGTGCCTGACCTGTGGTGAGCATCACGGAGGTGAGACCGGCGAAAATGCCTTCGGGCTTGGTGTGCAGGTATTGATTCTTTTCTGTTGCTGTTTCGCCTACGTATGGAAAAAATTTGATGATCCAACCAGAAATGTAGGGGCCTCCGCTCCCACCGTTCAGTTTATAAATGTCCTGCCAGAATGCTTTGTCGATTTTGCCTTTTGAGGCTTTTATGAACTGCTGTAGTAGTGGTTCTAATTCTTTAACCCAATAGGCGGCTCCGTACTTTTTGAGTGCTTGTGTGTTCTTTAGTATTGTTTTCCAATCGTCGGGTGTGCCTTCGATTGTGATTTCTGGAATGCCACAAAGTGTGCGTGCTTCGTAATTGAAGAATTTGTTCATTGAATTCATTAGGGTGATCTCGTAGGTCGTTTTGATTGTTGCATTGGTGGTGCTGAAATCGGGTGTCATGGCCTGATAGAATTCGTTGCCGATATGGGAACGTATGGAATCTGAAAATACTGGTGTGAGTTTTTCCCACGGGCTTTGCGGGCTGCCTTTTATGAAATTTCCATAGCGGCGGGTGTCGATGCTGATTTTCTTTTTGCCATCGAACTTGACAAACTTGTTGCGCAGGCTGGAACTTTGATTGTTGATGTGTTGTGCCATTCCCTGACTTATCAGAAGCCAGATCATATCGGGAGAAATGCTTACAGGATAGTGCTGGTCGTAGGCCAACTGCAAAGTGTACATGAAGGGATGAAAGCGTGCTGGGATCATCTGCTCGCCTTTGTGTTCTTGGAGAAAGGCTTCGATCTTTGCTCCTGCAAGGTTCTGTATTGCTTTTCCGTAGTTTTCTGTTGGTAGTAGTTCTGTGGATCGTTTTACTTTGTCGCAGTCGAATGTGATTTTTTGCTGACTATATGCCGATAGAGTGCAAAATAGGATTAGTATTGGGGCGATGGTTTTCATTTCGTAATGGATTTAGGAGGGGGTTGTGAGTAATGAATCATTTGTGATGAAAGTATTTGATATGATGTCTATTGTATATTAAACGACAAAGCCGTCTGATTTGTTAGACGGCTTTGTTGATGAGTTTTGTTACTTATTTCGCTTCATGAGCCATTCGGCAAATTCGTAGAGGAGATGCAAACGGCCTTTTTTGTCTTGTATCCGTTCGAGTGCCTTTAGTGCCTTGCGGTAATACTCTTCGCGCATCTGCTCGGTGATTTCCCTAACTCCTAATTCTTGATAGATTTTTTTGACAGCTTCGATTTTCTCCACCTTATCAAATTGTGGCTGCTGTAACCAATAGTCCAGTTCGTGCGCAAGAGCACCATTTGCCAATTCCTGTGCTTTAATGAGTAAGAATGTTTTTTTGTTGGCCACAATGTCCCCACCGATCATTTTTCCAAAAACTTCTTGATCCGCATAAACATCCAAGATATCGTCCTGCATTTGGAATGAAAGGCCTAAGTTGACACCGTAATCGTAAAGTGCCTCTACTTCATTCTCGCTTGCTCCTCCTATAATACCTCCGATTTTCAAAGCCCCTGCTATCAGAACTGACGTTTTAAGCTTGATCATCTCAATATATTCATCGATAGTGACATCGTCCCGAGTTTCAAAATTCATATCGTACTGCTGCCCAATACAAACTTCCATTGCAGTGCGGCTGAAGACATGAAAAACAGACTTGAACAGATCGCTGGGCAAATCAGCAAAATAATCATATGCCTTGATCATCATGGCATCGCCAGAAAGTATCGCTATGTTCTGGTTCCACTTTGTGTGTACCGTTTCTTTTCCCCGTCGAAGTGGGGCTTCGTCCATTATATCGTCGTGCAAGAGTGTGAAGTTGTGAAACACCTCAACGCCAACTGCTGGCCTTATAGCCTGTGATATGTCGTCCTGAAAAAGGTTTGCACCCATCAATACCAAAGCAGGACGCAGACGTTTACCTCCAATGGAAAGTATATATTGTATAGGTTCGTACAGTTCCCTTACCGCTAATTCATCCTGAAAGCCAGATTGTGAAGTCTCTATTTCTTTTTCTATAAGCGGCAGATACTCTTTCAACTTTTGCATCTCGGTTTATTTAGTCGTTCTGCCCGTAAAGATGCTTATTTTTGATCAATCCGTCTTATCTTTCCCTTCTCTATCAGCTCCAGAGCATATTCCAGTTCTGCAAAGGGAACAAAGTTCATTTTCTTATAATCCTTCCAATTCATCTGAAAATCTGGAGTAAAGAGATGTACTTTGGGATGCCCCTGAGGGAAAAGCATTTGATAACCATTTGAAATTGAACCTTCCAGTTTAGAAAGCGGTAGTGTAAACGAAGTTCCCTCCATTGGTGTATTTCCTGCCTGTTGTGGCGCTACACCAACTACTGAAATATCTGATAACCGATGGAGCTTGTAAAGAAAATGATATGCCGCACTATTGGTTTTGGCGGATGTGAGAACAATAATCTTTGGTGTATAAATCGGTTTCCCATCTAAATCGGCAATAAACTTTCCCCAGCCGTAATTATTTTTTTCTAGTTTCTTGAAGTATGCCTTACGTCTTTTGACTAGTGTTGTGTCTGCTGCTTCACCTTCTTGTTTATCAAAGAACTGGTAGTCCCCTAAGCTTAATTCCATCTCGTGGTCTGCATTGTATTCATCTAGCGTTGTTTGAAATTTGTCTAGAAACAACTGCGAAATGCGCGTTACACTTCCCCATGTTGCCTTATTGGAGAAAGCTTTATCCCCAAACAACATGTACAATGCAGGAATTGCCATATCTGTATAACCTCCTGGGTTTTTTGTAAGGTCGAGTACTAAGTATTCGCTCTTGTTCTCCTGCATTTCTAATAACAGATTTCGAAATGCCTCTGAAAAATATGGTAAATGATCTGCTACTTTTTCTGCTCCGTATTTAGACTTAAGTTTTGGGTATAAGTTCACATTCATTGCAATCCAAGCAGAATAGTTAGCCTTCTCTGCCCTAATCATTTGAACAACTTCTTGAGCAAACATCTCATCTAAACGGAAATATGCAACCTTCTTCTTTTTATCCGTAAATTTGTACCCGAAAATTCCATCTTGCTTACTGCCTTTGCCGTTAGCAGCTTTGAGCCAAGGCATTTTTTTATACGTAGTGGGGATTAACAGCGGTATTTCTCTTTGAAGGGTATCTAAATTCGTTGTTACCACAGAAAACGAAAGCGATTCTTTCACTTCTGGAAAAAGCTTTCTTATTGTATTTTGCTTTTCTAGGAGTTTACATAAGTTCACCAAAGCATTTGAACGGTTTTCGGAAGCCCTTAACTTCTTCGTTTTCTCCAAAAGTTCATCAATACTATTACCATTTATTGATACCACTTTTGCTCTAAAAAACTCTTTATAAGCCTTCTTTGCAAATTTCACATAGATACCATCCGAAACTTCTGTAAAGAAAAGGGGCAATATTTTATTTTCATTAACAGATGGGGCATCACTTAACTTTATCCAAGTATGATTATCCTTCAATGGAGCAATGAACTCAGCAATCAGTTCTGCAAAGCCTCTGCGTATAGCGTCTGTGTGAATTATTTTATCCTCGAAATCGACTACACGCACCTTGAAGTTTATCTTTCCCCCCATTGCGGTATATGGATCAACATGGGTTTCTTCCAACAGTTTCACAAATTCCTTAAAATCTACCCGCATGTCTTCATGCGAAAGAAACGTTGTTTTCGTTTCGTACTGGGCCTGAACCTGAAATTGCAAAACGATAAATATCAGGAATAAGGTTTTCTTTAAAAGCTGAGGTTTCATTTTGCTGATATGTTAAATTATCGATTAAAATCTCTAAACATAGGTAGTACATTAATTCTATTTTTAGATCTTCTGAAATCCTTGTAATTTAAATTGTTTCCACAAAGCAGTTCTTTATTCAGTGGTGCACTTGCATTCTAAATAGCAAATGACCAATTAACAAATGAAAGAATGAAAATCTATAGAATTATAAAGTTGTTACCGCTAAAACTTGAAGTGAAGATGAAAAAAATAACCTAATCCTAGGTTACACATCGCTTTTTAATTTTCACATACGAAAAGTAAACTCTAGCTTAAAAAGCAAAATGGGTCCAACACCAGTCTATTTTTCCGATCTTACTAACTTCGTAAAGTAGAACTAAATATAACACAAAAAAAGCTATCCTGAAACTCACTTTCAAGATAGCCCTTCAATACAAAATTAAGAAACATTTTCAGCTGAACAGCAAAATAAACAACGCCTATTCAATTATCGTCAAACTGACGCACAGCAATAAGCAGTCATTAGCTGAGTTTACTCTAGCTTTACCTATCCGTAAGGGTTTTCATAAACAAGATAATATCCTCAATTTCTTCCTGAGAAAGCTCCAACGAATCGGAAGGCAAAGTTTGCATTTTAAAGTCGAAACCAAGACCAGTTCCCCCACCCTTGTTATAAAAATCCATCACCTGTTCTAGATTTGCATAAACTCCATTGTGCATATAAGGTGCTGTTAACGAAGCATTCCGAACAGTTGGTGTTTTGAAAAAGTGCTTGCGTTCCTCTGTTTTGAATAAGTGGTAACGGCCTAAGTCGGGATCAATCTCCGAGTTCTGCAAAGTATCTTTTGGAACGCCAATAGCCTCCAGTTCACTCTCATCGAAATAAGGAGGAACAGTACCATTAAATAAAGGCGGAAAATGGCAGGTAGCACATTTAGCCTTTCCCATAAACAGGTTGAAGCCATGAATTTCGCGCTCTGTAATGGTAGTTTCATTTCCGTTGATGTTCTCGTCGAACTTCGAATTGAAAGTACTTAAAGTGCGGATGTATGTTGCAATTGCGTTTCGGATCGTTAGGCTGGTTACTTCTCCATTGTAAGTACCTCCGAATGCTTTTGTATAAGAACTGTCGTTAGCAACCACAGAAGCAACTTGTTTCAGGTCTGTGTGAAACTCATTCGGGTTGGTCACAACGCCTACAATTTGCCCTTCCAAACTTCCAGCCCTTCCATCGTGAAAGAAACTTTGCTGAAGTCCAGCATAGCGCAAAGTCGGAGTACTGCGTGTTTGCTTTGGGAAAGCCGCAAGACCGTCGGTAAATGCCTTGTCAGCATGGTGACAAGTAGCACAACTCATTCTATTGTCTTTTGAGAGGCGGTTGTCGTTAAAAAGCCGTTTTCCCAGAGCAACGCGTTCCAGCAGAAGATCAGCTTTGCCATCTCTATCCGAAAAGAAGTCGATATTGAAAGTCGAATCCGTAAAAAGCGATGTCATATTATTTTGGAAAGCCAATTGATACGGAAAGTCTACCTTCCAATCCTCACGGCTATCAACAATCATCTTCAGCTGAGAATGCGCATGAGCTTTAATAAAGGAATACCTGTCAAACTTGTCGAAATCTCCAGCTAGAATTACCTTCGATGCCGCAATTTCATCTTCCCATTGTTGATAAAGCTTTTCGTTACTGAAGCGACCTTCGTAACATTCAAGAATCTTCAAAATACCATCATAAACAGCAACAGTTTCCTTTAAAGACTGTTCCAGCACAGGACTATCAAAGCCAGTAAGGCTTACAGTCGCCAAGCGGACAATCTCATCTCGGATCAGCCAAAGTACATGATAATCCTTCAGCCTAAGCTTAGTATTAGCAAGCACTAACTTCAGCCTGTCTCCACTCTGTACGGCAATTTTCTGTATTTCGTCATAAGGAGTCTTTTCTGAAAAAATCAATTCTTCCAAAACCTGAAAACCAAACGGCTTATGAATTTTTACAGCAGTGGCATCTTCCTCATCCACTATCATTAAATTAGTCCGGTTCAGTGCTTTATAGTTCGGTTTATCCACAAAAGAAAGAATCGGTTCTATTCTTTTAAAATGCGTTCTGCCCTTAAAATAATGTTCCTTCAATTCCACATTGGACTGAGCCATAGAATCCAATTCTGCAATGCACAGCTCAAGTTCCTTTTTATAAAACTCTTCCAATTCAACTAAAGAAGTCGTTTTTTCACGCTGCTGACAAGCTACTGCCAGAAAGCACAAAAGGCACACACCCAAAGTGCGCACCTTTCTTAAAATAAAATATTGATATTGCATCATGAAAATAGGAATGTTAAATTATAACCGTCTCTTTTCGTTCTTTCACAAGATTAAACAGCAAAACGGTGCGACGGTCATAACAAAAGCACATTGTGCTTATCTGTCCAAGCCTTTAACTACATATAAAACACTTCCTTCTGTTCTATTTTTTAAATCTGTATTTGCCTTAGGATCTGTAAACGAAGCATCTTCCCAACCGTGGTTCTGAGTAATCAATAAGAAAGTATTGTCAACACCAATAGTTTCCGAAATATCGATCATACCAGTAAGCTCCCAAGTTTTACCTTCTTTACCATAACCTTTAGCCAGAGCAACATCCTGATCACATTCCAATACTGTTTTCAAACTTCCAGTATTCAAGTTATACTGATATAAGCGTGCATAATGCTTTTTATCGTCAGTATCCGGGTAACCATTAGGGTCTTCCTGAATGTAAGCATAATCCTTAGTCACAACAATGTTATCAGGACTGTGGAATGCCTTCGCTTTTCCATCAAGCTTATCGCCATCCAAAACACATGTAATTGTTCCTGCACCAGTAGGATCGTTTTCGTTCAGTACCACTTTATAAACACGTCCGTACAAAGTACCTTTTCCAATAAGACCATCTTTTTTGCGACCAGTAACACAGAAATAAACTTCACGGTTACTTTCCGAAGAACCACGTCTCCAGTCAATATCTTCAACACGCGAGAAGCCCATAATATTCTTTTTCTTAGCCTCAGCATCTAATAGGTCAAGCTGAGTTTCTTCAAACTCAACAAATTCGATTGGATAAGACTTACCTTCCATCATGTCCATTTCATAATCAACAGCTTCGTCAGTCACGCGTAGTCCATAAAGTTTTCCACCCTCAAGATCGCCACGCGCACCAACATACATTGCCAATTGACCAGACGGAACATCATTAGCAGACTGGTCATCGCCAATCAACACCACCGTTTTTTTAGGGTAAGCATCCTTACCAATAGCAACAGCATTCTCAGTAGACCACTGCCCCATTGCAGTTAGCAATTTTGCAGAAGATGCCATATCCACATCTTTATACGGATCTGTTGCAAAAACACCTTGCGACGAACCGTCCCACTCACCTCCAGAAAGATAAATCGGCCCCAGTCCGTGCTCTTCAGGAGTAAGCAACGTTCCCGAACATTGAGCCGTACCACCAGATGCTTTCGCATTTACGATATATTCACCCTTTACAGGCTTAAAAGTTCCATCAAGCGTAATACGCGCAATTGAGTAATCCGCTTCAATGTTATTGATCAGTGTATAAGTATTATCTTCGTTTTTCAACAGTCCGGCACCATCGGCCATCGAACCGTATACGAATTCTGGGCTTTCAGAAAGTTTATCCTCAGAAGAAAGAATCGAATAAACCTCCACTCCCGAAAATTCAGGTGTTAGCTTCAAAAAAGCCGGAGTTTTTGAATGAGACTTCAACTCAACCTTTACCTCAGGCTTGTTGTCCGTTTTATCATCGTCTTTATCATCCTCGTTGCAGCTCGTCAATGTTAAAAAGCCGAATACAACATAAGCGAATTTTGAAAAAATGTTCATAATCTGTCTTTAATTTGTTTCATGTTTATTGTTCACACACTGCAAAGAAACACACTAAAGGATATTCTTATCTTTTTATAATATTATTTCATTTTTAATTCATTTCTCCTGTAACATCACGCTAAACACCTATACTTCAACCCTATAAAAACAAACAATAATTTACTGAGTTAATATAATATTATTTTAAATTAACGAATTCATTATGATTTTTGAAAATTAGGAGCACAACTTCAATCTCTTTCCCAAACCATGTCGCGCCTTCCGCTAAAAGTCCTCACCCCGTGCACGGTTCTGCATCAGCATTGCGGTGTCTTCCTTCGTCAGCCCAGCAATCCTGTGCATCACATGTGCCCGTGGCTCCGGGCTTCCGCTACAGTCACGGCTAATACCAAGGCGCTACCTCCTTTTACATCAGCAGTGATCACGTATTTTTATTGTCAAAATGTACGAACGAAAAGCTTTGCGTCTTTTTCCAACTAATAAAAAATCATTTGAAAACAGACTTATCCAAAAAATTGTTATACAACACTCTTGACAAAAGTCATATTCACCAAGAAGCGTTTTCCCATCCGAAAAATGTTAATTTGTGATACAGGATTTTAAACAGTCAGGATTATGGCAGATGAAACAATGAAAACGCCGCTTTTAGAGGACTTTGTACCAGTAAGTACAGAAGACTGGATGGCAAAAACCACAGCAGACCTCAAAGGCGCCGATTTTAATAAAAAGTTAGTCTGGCGCACTATGGAAGGCTTCACCCTAAAGCCACTACACCGCGCCGAGGACACAGAAAACGTGGCACTTACCAATGCCAAACCAGGTGAATTCCCCTACGTACGCGGAAACTCCAAAACAAACAACGATTGGGATATCCGACAAGACCTAAGCGTCGAAAGCGAAGAAACAGCAAACGCCAAAGCACTTGATATTCTTAACAAAGGAATTACATCCCTAGGCTTCGATGTTCGCGAAAAAGACATCGACATGTCAACCCTAATGAAAAACATTTGTACAGAATGCGTCAGCACCAATTTTCTTGCATGCGACCTTTCTTTGAATGTACTTCAGCAATTCGCCAAGGTTGCTAAAAAAGAAGCTAAAGGTTCTGTGAACTTTGCTCCTTACAGCAAACTGGCCGCCCGAGGAGGGTACTACACAGACGAATCCGCAGATCTGGACACCGCCAAAGAGCTTATCAGCTTTGCAAAAGAGAACCTACCTAACTTCAAAGTGATCAACATTGTTGGTTTCCTATTCCACAACTCAGGTGCCACTACCGTTCAGGAATTAGCATTCACACTTGCAAAAGGTAGCGAATACCTTGCTAAACTGATCGAGAAAGGACTTTCTGTAGACGAAATCGCCCCAAGAATACAATTTACCTTTGCAACGGGGGCAAACTACTTCATGGAGATTGCTAAATACCGCGCTGCACGTTTCTTATGGGCAAAAATCGTAAAAGCTTATGGCGGAAGCGATGAGTCGTGCAAAATGTTCATCCACGCGGTTACTTCAAAATGGAACCAGACCATTTTCGATCCTAATGTAAACATGCTCCGCAATACAACAGAAGCAATGTCTGCTGTTATCGGGGGTGTCGATTCTTTCGAAGTTCTACCACACAACATTGCATACGAAAAATCGAGCGATTTCTCCGAGCGCATTGCACGTAACGTTCAACTGCTACTTAAAGAGGAATCTTACCTAGATAAAATCGTTGATCCATCGGCTGGATCGTACTATATCGAAACGCTTACCAACAACCTCATCAGCGAAGCTTGGAACTTATTCAAAGAAGTTGAAGGAAAAGGCGGTTTTGTAGAAGCGCTAAAAGCTGGGTTCGTACAAGAACAAGTAGAAGCATCGGCTCAAAAACGCGATATGAGCATTGCTACACGCCGTCAGGTTCTACTTGGAACTAACCAGTTCCCTAACTTCACAGAAACCATTTCTGACAACATCAACGAAGAAATCGTAAACACCAAAATCGCTCCTGTTGAAAAACCTGAGGTAAAACCTCTGAAAATGTACCGTGGTGCAGAAGCTTTCGAAGCATTACGTCTGAAAACAGAAAAAATTGCAACTACTCCAAAGGCATTCATGCTAACGTACGGCAACCTTGCTATGCGCAAAGCCCGCGCAATGTTCTCGTGCAACTTCTTTGCCTGTGCAGGCTTCGAAACTGTTGACAACAATGGTTTTGCATCCGCAGAAGAAGGAGCAAAAGCAGCTCTAGAAGCTGGTGCAAACATCGTAGTACTCTGCTCTGCCGACGACGAATACGTGGAAATGGCAAAAGCTGCAAAAGAAACCATCGGCGACAAAGCAATTATCGTCGTAGCTGGTAACCCCAAAGAAGCTGATGCCATCAAAGAAGCTGGCGTTACTGACTTTATCCACGTACGCACAAACGTACTTGAGAGCTTAACAGATTTTCAAAATCGTTTGATGTAATCTGAATTTTATCCATTTAGGTTTTAATACCCCCTTGAGAAGAGAGAAGTTTGAAAGGCAAAGCCTTTCTGGAAAAGCATCGCTTTTCGCCGAGAAAAACAAAGTTTTTCAAGTTCCCCGCCTTTCCAAGGAGGGGCTAGGGGTGGTTCTCATCACAACAACAATGAGCAAAGATTTCAATAGAAAAGAACAAAAAGCAACAAGAAAAGCATTAAGAAACAATGCAACATCCGCCGAATCTTTTCTTTGGAATCACCTAAAAGGAAAACAACTTGAGGGTAAAAAATTCAGACGGCAACATGGTATCGAAAAATACATTGTAGATTTCTATTGTCCTGAAGAAAAGTTAGTTGTTGAGTTAGATGGAGAACAACATTTTAACCCAAGTGGCGAAGCGAATGACATCGCTCGAACAGAATACCTCAATTCATTAGAGATTAAGGTTATCCGTTTTGAAAACAAAATGGTGTTCGAGCAAATCGATTTCGTATTGGAAGAAATAAAAAAGAATTTTGGTTGAACACCACCCCCACCCCCTCCTCAGAGAGGAGGGGAGTTTTGAAAGGCAAGCCTTTCATAGAAAAGCTTCGCTTTTCGCCGAGAAAAACAAAGTTTTTCAAGTTCCCCGCCTTTCCAAGGAGGGGCTAGGGGTGGTTCTCATCACAACACAAAAAGAAATGAGACCAAATTTTGATGATATAGATATAAAAGCTGTCGAGAGTAAACAGAGCGACAGCGAATGGGCAAAAGAAAATCAAGGCAACGAAAAGCTTTGGGACACGCCCGAACAAATTCCAGTGAAGAATGTCTTCACAAGTGCCGACTTAGAAGGCATGGAGCACCTAAATTATGTGGCTGGTTTGCCTCCGTTCTTGCGCGGTCCATATACGGCCATGTACGCAATGCGTCCTTGGACAATCCGTCAGTACGCAGGTTTCTCTACTGCCGAAGAGTCGAACGCATTCTACCGCCGTAACCTTGCCGCTGGGCAGAAAGGCCTTTCCGTAGCATTCGACTTGGCTACTCACCGTGGTTACGATTCCGATCACCCACGCGTTGTTGGCGACGTTGGTAAAGCAGGTGTTGCCATCGACTCTATTCTGGATATGAAAGTGCTTTTCGACCAGATTCCGCTAGACAAAATGTCTGTGTCGATGACCATGAACGGCGCCGTTCTTCCAGTAATGGCATTCTACATTGTTGCTGCCGAAGAACAAGGTGTACCAATGGAAAAGCTTTCGGGAACAATCCAGAACGACATCCTGAAAGAATTCATGGTGCGTAACACCTACATCTACCCACCATTGCCATCGATGAAAATCATCGCAGACATCTTCGAATTCACCTCGAAGAACATGCCTAAGTTCAACTCGATTTCCATCTCTGGCTACCACATGCAAGAAGCAGGTGCTACTGCCGACATCGAGCTGGCTTACACATTGGCCGATGGTTTGGAATACCTTCGCACAGGTGTTGAGGCTGGTCTCGACATTGATATGTTTGCTCCGCGTTTATCGTTCTTCTGGGCAATCGGCATGAACCACTTTATGGAGATTGCAAAAATGCGTGCCGGACGTTTGATCTGGGCACAGTTGGTAAAACGCTTCAACCCGAAAAATCCAAAGTCGATGGCTTTGCGTACACACTCGCAGACTTCGGGCTGGTCGCTTACCGAGCAAGATCCGTTCAACAACGTTGCACGTACGGCTATCGAAGCAATGGGAGCTGCATTAGGTCACACTCAATCGCTACACACCAATGCGCTTGACGAAGCCATTGCTCTACCAACTGACTTCTCTGCTCGTATTGCTCGTAACACACAGATCTACATTCAGGAAGAAACAGAAATCTGTCGTCAGGCCGATCCATGGGCTGGTTCGTACTACGTTGAGAAACTAACGAAAGAATTGTACGACAAAGCTTGGGCGCACATCGAGGAAATCGAAAAGCTTGGTGGTATGGCCAAAGCAATCGAAACCGGTGTGCCAAAAATGCGTATCGAAGAAGCAGCTGCGCGTAAACAAGCACGTATCGACTCTGGCGAAGACACTATCGTGGGTGTTAACAAATACCGTTTGGAGAAAGAAGATCCTTTGGAAATTCTGGAGGTAGACAACACAGCGGTTCGCCTTTCACAGATCGAACGTTTGAAAAAACTACGCGCAGAGCGCAACGAACCAGAAGTGCAGGAAGCATTGGCTCGCATCGTAAAAGCTGCCGAAACTGGCGAAGGTAACCTACTAGAACTAGCCGTAGATGCTACCCGCAAACGCGCTTCCCTTGGTGAAATTTCCGATGCTTGCGAAAACAAATTCGGACGCTATAAAGCAGTAATTAGAAGTATTTCAGGAGTGTATTTATCAGAAAGTAAGAATAACGAAGATTTCGCTTTGGCCTCATCCATGGCCAACGAATTCGCAGAGAAGGCTGGTCGTCGTCCACGTATCATGATCGCCAAAATGGGTCAGGACGGGCACGACCGTGGTGCGAAAGTAGTTTCTACGGGTTACGCCGACATCGGCTTCGACGTAGACATAGGTCCATTGTTCCAAACACCAGAAGAAACAGCTCGTCAGGCTGTTGAAAACGACGTTCACGTTTTGGGTGTTTCTTCATTGGCAGCGGGTCACAAAACTCTTGTACCAGCCGTTATGGAAGAACTGAAAAAGCTTGGCCGCGAAGACATCATGGTTATCGTGGGTGGTGTTATCCCTCACCAAGATTATGATTTCCTTTACGAAGCTGGTGCTGTGGGTATCTTTGGCCCTGGCACTTCTGTGCCTAAGGCTGCTCAACAGATTCTTTCTGTGCTTTTGGAGACTTTGTAGTTTTAATGATATTTTTTGATCCTATTTTATGCCAGCGATTTCCATCGCTGGCTACCATTAGGTCATCGCTACGCGATTTTTATTCCTACCACTGTCCTTATTGGCACAATTTCCCGTAGGGAAAATCTATTGGTAGCCCCGGTTGGAAACCGGGGGAAAACGCCACAAAATTAATTGGAATGCCATCAGGATGACCTACTCATAAAACTCAAACAAATACTCTCCCGAGAAATCTATCTCAAATTTGTTCAAAAAGTTCATGTATTCTTCTTTGAATGAAATATTCTCATGGTGTTTCTGTTGATTTTCGATGTACTTCACCACCTGATCACGATGTGAATGCGAATAAGAAAATGCACCATAACCAGTTTGCCATTCAAACCGATGAACAAACCAACCTTTTCCGTTGATAAACCTTGATGAATTATTCTTGATTTCCTGAACCATTTTTGCAGGTGAATACGAAGGATTCTGCCCCATCAAAATATGAATATGATCGGGCATATTGTTTATTGCAATCAATTTTGATTTTCGATTCTGTATGATTCCTGATATGTATTTTTGTAATTCTTTATTGTGTTCTGGATCAATGAGATTTTCACGTCCTTTTACAGAAAAGACATATTGAATGGTTAATTGGGTGTAGGTGTTTGCCATCGCTTTTTGTTTGATTTTGTTTTTCTTTCTTTCCTTTCCCAGTGATTTCCATCAATGGCTACCAATAGGTCATCGCTACGCGATTTTATTTATATACGGTAAAAGAGTTTTCTACGGATAACGAGTTTAGAAACTAACTGTTCAAAACTATACCTCTTCTTAATTGTCTTGTTTTACCCTCCTGCCTTTCTCTATTTCTAGAATACTAAAGAGGTTTTCATCGCTAGTTAAAGAGGTTATCTCTACGCGATTTTTTTGAGTGCATAACAATTTTTGAGATACCGTGTCCAGATATAAGCAATCTGACTCAAGAACAGAGTCCCATTGGGACGGACTATTGGTAGCCTGCGGTGTAAACCATGGGTAAAATAACATCAACGAACACGAATCGCGTAGCGATGGCACTTGAATTTCTGTTCCATCTCTACGCGATTCCAACGATAATTATTATTCAAAACAGGGGTTTACACCCCTGCCTACAATCCTGTCACCACTACGCGGTTTTAGAATGTTCAGTTTTCTGTTAAAGGTTTTGTCTTTCTAATCAAAAAATCATTATCGTAGGTTCTCCTCGAAGAGTTCGTAAATACGGCGGTATTCATCGTACCAACTATCTGCTTCGCGGAAACCGTGACCTTCTTTTGGGAAGATTGCTACATCCCAATCGTTTTTCCCTAGCTCAATGAGGCGCTGCGAAAGGCGCACAACATCTTGGAACTGAACGTTCGTATCTACCATGCCGTGCAGCATCAGCAGTTTTCCTTTTAGCCCCTCTGCAAAGTATATTGGTGAACTTCGGCGATAGGCTGTGCCGTCAGTTATAGGGGTGTTCAGGATGTTCATGGTGTAACCGTGGTTGTAGTGTGCCCAATCAGTTACGGAGCGCAGGGCTGCACCACATTTGAAGGTATCCCCTTCTTTAAACATTGCCATTAGTGTGATGAAGCCTCCGTATGATCCCCCGTAGATGCCAATCCGTT
Source organism: Bacteroidales bacterium (assembly GCA_965230435.1). Lineage (GTDB taxonomy): Bacteria > Bacteroidota > Bacteroidia > Bacteroidales > JBDKHP01 > JBDKHP01. Next base: position 326,239 of record CBDDLB010000003.1, on the reverse strand, counting down.
GGGGGTCGATACCTTGTTGTTGGATAAGGTATTTTGCTCCGTCTACTTGATCGTCTAAATCTTTGCCCCCCATGTGCCGATAGATGGCTGTACGCCAATTGCGGCCATAGCCTGCACTGCCACGGTAGTCGATGTCGAGTACGGTGTAGCCTTTGTCGACCAAGAAATTGTGGAACATGTACTCGCGGTAGTAGTTGCTCCACCATTTGTGCGCATTCTGAAGATAGCCAGCCCCGTGTACAAAAATAATAGCTGCGCCGTTGGCTTTACCTTCTCTGGGTTTGTAAAGGCGTGCAGGTACGTTTATGCTGTCCCTAGCTTGGAACTGTATGAATTCCGGTTTGCGCCATGGATAGGCTTTGAATTTTTTCGTTTGCGAATCGGTAAGTTTTTCAGCTTTTGCTCCTGCTTTGTTTTTCTGTAGATAAATTTCCCAAGGCTTGTTTGCAGACGAGCTTCTGATGGCAAGGTATTTCCCGTCGGGAGAGATGGATACATCGTTGCGACCTTGCAGCTTGGTCAGTAATTTGCGCTTCCCACCTACGAGCGACATTTTGTAAAATTGCTGCTGTCCAAGATCTGCTTCGCTGGTGGTGAGATACCAGTATTTTTTGTCCTTTGAAAGTTCGGCAGATTTTACTTCCCAATTCCCTTGTGTAAGAGCTTCTTTCTTACCTGTTGCTATGTCCATTACATACAAGTGCGACCAGCCTGTTTCTTCGCTCTGGAAATAGATGTGTTTGTTATCGGGCAGCCAGCCAATGTTTCCTCTTGATATGTAGTACGAACCTACGCCCGGGCCACCGATCCATGCTGAATCTCTTTGATGGTAAAGCTCCTGCGGTTCGCCTGTCTGTAAATCCAGAAGTGCCAACCAGCGGTCTTTGTTGTCGATGGCCTTTATTTCGATCAGTGCTTTTTTCCCATCTTTGCTCCATATTGGGCCATTGATGAAATTTGCCCTATTGGTGCTGCTATCTTGCGGGGTAAGGAAGAAGTGATCTGGCCGTCTGTATATGCCTTTTAGCTTGCTTGTTTTCAACGGGAACGATTTTTTTTCTTTCAGGTCGTAGAACCACATTTCAAATTTCCGTGCTCCAGAGCCAACTTTGGGTCTTGCCCGTAGGTCTTTTGTACTCCCTTTTTCTGTGACATAATCCGGGACAGTAGTGGATTCTGCTTTTGCAGAACGCGATAATAGATAAGTGATATATCGCCTGTCTGGACTGATGTCTACATGTACAACTTTCTTTTTGCCAATAAAAATTTCGGCCACGTCGTTTCTACTTTCCAGATTGTGGGCTCGGATAGCTTTTCGTCTTGATTTGTGGCGCTGGTGGATAGTAAAAAGGGCCATCTCCTCGTCTGCAATCCATTGTTGTTGTTTGTTGAGTGGTAGAACTTCTTTTTGCTTCGTCTGAGAAAACTCGACCCATTGTCTTAGTTGCCCAGTTTTGATATCCCATTCGTATAGCTCGGAACTTATTTGGAATAAAATTCCTTTCTCGTCATGGGAGAAGCGTACTTTTTTTTCAAAAGCTGAAGTATGGGTTACCCGTATTGGTGCAAGTGGTAGGCGTTGGTAATAGATATCGCCGTCTCGTGTGAAGACTCTTGCCGTGTGTTCTTCGTTGTAGTGTATACTACCTTCGTTCAGCCAGCGTTCTTGCTCTGTTGCTTTAGAGATCTTCTTTGTGCTTATGTCGTAGCGGTACAGGTCTGTGTGTGCTTTGTTTTCTGGGTTCCAGTCGAAAAAAACATGTTTGCTGTCGGCGCTCCATCGAATTTTGTCAGGAGAATGGCCTATCCAGTCGTAGCCGCTCATGATTTTCTTTAGTTCGAGACTTTGTCCGGAAACTACGAATGGCACGAGCAGGTAAGCAATAAAGAGAGCTTTAAACTTGTTCATATTATATGGGGTTTCTAATGTTAAATTCATTGAGTTTTTCCAACTTTACTTTAATAGCAGAATAAATCCGCTTAATATATGACCAATTCATTAGCCTTGTATAACAGTACGACAACTAAGGAAAAAAGTGCTGATGCGATAGTGGTGCTAACTTAGTTGCAGATGCTACTCAAAAGGTGAACTTGGAGGAAAAAGGGTTTGATGTTTAAGTCTTCGGGCGACACACAAAGTAAATGCTTTCTGTACAAAAGAAAAAAACAGAGGCGGACAAAGCCATTTAAAATCAACAGAAAATAGTTGGTTTACGTAAAAGATTTTATAGGTAAAAATATTGAAGCACATGAGATTGCAAATTTTAATTATCCTGTTACTATGGGCTATAGTAGGTAAGGGACAAGAGACTTTTGGAGGCACTACAGTTTCTCAAACTCATTTTTTTGGTATCAACCTGATACCGAATATTAATGGGGATATTTATCATTTTGCAGAAGTGGAAGTAGTGGCTCCGAATAAATATCGCTACAATTGGCTCACACGTCAGGAATTTATAATGAAGGCATCTGGTATGGCTCCTTCTAAGGCCAACCCGGGTGATGTTGATCTGTTCAGAAAGAATGGCATTAAAACGGATAATCCTTTCTGGGATCCGATCGACAATTTATGGCGCCTACGTTTTCAGGGGCATCCTCATTATCCTGCTGATAATTCTGGCTGGTACATCCCAAACCCAAAGTACACGATTCCAGATTCTGTACTTTACAAAAATGGACAGTTGATCAATGATTTCATGAAACAGCGTCGTGATTCTTTGTTGAAGGCTTTTGAGAAGCAGCGCCAGTTGTTGGCTGAATTCGGTATTCATAAGTTCAGCGATTTTGCATTGGGAGAAAAAGTGTTTAAGATGATAAAGGCAGTTCAGGATGTAGGTTGGATCGAAAGTTATATTAATAAGCCTGCACCTGGCCCTGTGAAACAACTTATTAAAGGACAAAAACCTGTTTATCAGTCGAAAACCTTAGAAGAGAGACGAAAAGAGACGCAGGTGCACGATCCTTATCAGGATGTGACTATTTATAAGGTGCAGCGTTCGGGGCTAGATCAGTTGCTACATGGGGTGAAAAAGAAGAAAAAGGGGACGAATTAGTTTTGCGTGTAAACCTTATTCTTTTAAATTTGCGTCGTTATAAATGGGGGATTAGCTCAGTTGGCTAGAGCGTTTGACTGGCAGTCAAAAGGTCAGCGGTTCGACTCCGCTATCCTCCACCAGCCATAAGGAAGTTCTTAAAAATCAATGAATTACGAAGAGAAAAACGAAACAAAAAATCGTCAAACCCGTCAAACTCGTCAAAAGAAGATAATCCTACCTCAGATCTACACAAACGGGGACAATCCAGATAAAGAATGGAATGTTTTTTTTTCCTACCGAAACCCCAAAACAGGGATAATGGAACGGTTTCGGAAGCAGACCGGGATCAATAAACACAAAACTTACGAGGGAAAATTAGAAGCTGCCCGGACTTTGAAAAAAAAGTGGAGGGAGAAACTACTGAACGGATGGTCACCTTTTGACAATTCGGAAGTTGTGTATTTCGACCCTCTCGAATATCAGGCGTCTGCAGATGCTTATGGCAGGCTGAAAAGGGGCAAACAGAAACTTCTTTTTCTTATATCCGGTTACCTGACAGAACACCAGCCACCAAAAACGAAAAAGAAAACTTACCAGTCGTACCAATCAAAATTTAGGATTTTCAGCTCTTGGTTACGGCTTAAGAAGTTAGATGATATACATCCTTCATCCTTCACAGAAGACCATGCGAAAGATTTCTTCAAATATTTGCTTGAACGGAGAAAGGCTTCTTCTTCTACGTACAATCAATACAGGGTTTTGTTGAATTCGTTTTTTGAATATGCGAAAACAAAACGGAGAGTGAAGAAAAACCCGATCAATGTAATTGAAGCTTTTAGGCGTTCTCGGAATTTGCCTCTGTGGTATAATGAAAAAATGGTTCAGGCAATAACAAAACATCTGGCAGCAACAGAACCTCAACTTTTGATTGTTGTTAAATTTATTTACTATACTTATATAAGACCTGGAGAACTTCGTTTGTTGCAGTTAAAACATATAAATTTTTGGAACGGAACTGTGGTGATCCCTGCTGAGGTGAGTAAAAACCGCAAAGAGCAGCGTGTAACCATCCCCGATCCACTGCTTGATGATCTTATTGAGCTAGGCTGGTCGAAATTGCCTCAAGACTATTATTTGTTTTCCTTAAGTCAGCAACCGGACATTAAGCCCGTTGGGATTAATTATCTGTCAAAACGCTACAGTGAACGGGTACGGGAAATTGGCATTCAAGAGGGCTACACCCTCTATCATTGGAAACACACAGGAGCTGCTACGGCATTGGAGCAGGGAATCAATGTTGAAAGTATCCGTCAGCAGATGCGGCACTATGATTTGCGGATAACTCAGGAATATCTTGAGAGTATGGTTGCTGGAAAAACTTCCGAATTTAAAACAAAACATAAAAAAATCTAGGGTAGGGGAGAGACTGTTTTTTATACAGTCCGCCTCCACTTTAGTTCCCTCATTTGATGCTGTCATATTTTATCCTGTAATAAAAGCTTTCACCCCTGTACCTGATCAGGGCAAGGGTGAGGATGGTTTTGTCCTGAACATAGAATACCATGTAACGGCCACGTACGGGATCGTATATGGACAGCAGTCTTTGTAGTCCATCATTTTCATGTGCGATTGTTATCGTACGGATGCCCTGTTCGGGTGTAGGATCATCACTGCGCAGTTTTACCTCTTTTACCCCAGTGGGGTAGGTTATGCAGGCAGCATGGAACTTATCGGGGTCGACCACTATGCCTTCTGTTGCGGTGATGTCCGTTACCACGGTATCCAGATCGCGCCCCTGTGTCCTGTAAGGAAGGTTCATTTTTTATGTTTTTGGGTTATAAAAAAAAGGGGCCTGTGGCCCCTTTGCTTAAGGTCTGATGCGTCTGCCCTAAGGTTTGGTCGGCAGTTCGTCAATAATGTATTCGATCAGTACGACGGCCTTTCCCTTGGAACCGCCCGTGATACTGCCCGAGACCTGCGGTTGTGTTTCGCTTACTTCCCTGAAATAGGCAGGGATGGGCATTTTTCCTGTATAGGAAATATCGATCAGCGAGAAATCCACCAGAGTCCCGCTCCCGAATGCCAGTTTCAGGGCGCTGGCCGTACCGTCAAATGCCTCCGTTACCATTACCTCGGCACCGATGACATGAGCACCCGCAGGAATTTTCCCTATACCTGTTGCCGAACCTGAATTTCCGATGATCACGGGCATTTTCTTGGTCACATGTGCCTCGTCATAGGCATCGCCCACGGAACCGTTGTCGTAGAGTGTGCCCGTCGGTGCATCATATATATATACATGATCGGCATAAAGCTTGGTCTCGGTCGGCTTACCGTATACTTTCCCCGCGTCCACGGTCAGCTCCTTTGCCACGGCAATGAGCGTACCGTCGGCAGGAGTAAAATCGTCCTGTCCTTTCGGGGTGCTGCGTTTGAACTTCAACGCGGAGGTGATGCGAATCTCGTTGCCCCCCCACGGGTTGGAAGAGGTGTCCAGATCGGTGACCACCATGGCGCCCTGTTTCGCCAGTGCCGCTGTTTTCTCGTTGAGCTGTTTCAGGTTCACCGCATCTTCATCGGCAACCGCATCAGCAACCGCAAGGTTGGCAAGTCCAGTACCGTTGCTTTTCAGCAGACGAAATTTTCCTGTTGCCCATTCAATCAGACCGTTCCCTTTTCCGAAACGTACTTTTGCGCTTACCGCGCTCAGAAAATAATTTAACTGTTCCATTGTTGAATTTGTTGGTGTTGATGGTACTGCTGATTCTTTAAAGCCCCCCGCCTTTGTTGCCGTATAGCTTTTCCCTTTCTGTAGGCTGTGGACACCTGTCACATCCTGTGTGGCAGCCGGAAAGCCCGACACATGTAACTTAAGGTAATTTGAATTCAGGTCAAGGTCTTGTGATTTGACCGCATCCTTGAGTCCGAAGCTGCCCTTCCCCGATGGGATAGGCAGCATAGAAAAATACAGGATCTGAGAATTCACTGACTGACTGATCCCCTGGTACAGGTGGACGGTCACTTTCTGTGTAGGGTCAAGCCCTGTTGCCTCTAGGCTGATGTCCGCCCTGTCGAACACTGTTTTTCCTGTACTGTCGATGTGGAACCCCAGTGTGTAATCCTTAATTTCGATTGAAGCCATAAAAAATATTTTGGTTTATAACTTTGATAATATCGGTGACGTCATCCACTGCAATGATAGGAGAGCTGTGGAAGTTGCTAAAGGACACTATTGATTGATTAAATAGGGCTTATATTCCTCTTTTTCACCAGACTGTTCTCCCGGAAAACTTGATCCTCCCGATCCTGTCATGATGGACGGGCACAACAACCTCCTCAAGGATATAGTTCTGCCCGTCCCGGTCACTGTACTTTTCCGAAAAATCCAGGTTGAGCAGGAAGGAGGCCTGTGACCTGTCGGCCACATAACCGCTCACCTCTTCTGCGTATTCATTGAGCCAGTGCAGGAAGTCCGACCATTCGTGTTCGAAAACAGGTGTTTTCCCTCCCTTGTCATTGTTGAAAGTGCAGTATTTACCGTTCTCCGTTTCCAGGTCCTGCTGCCTGCTGTTATCCACAACAAAACCCACCCTGAAGTTTTTAAAGGTGTCCTTTTCTTCGAACTCAGCAGCCATCTTTGCCGAGCTGATGCTGCTGGGTGCGGTCTTAAAATTGTCCATTCCCCAGGGCGTGAGCGGCACGGGTATCTCTTCGCCTTCGGGTTCCCCGATCGGCTGGAGGCTGAAAGTCGACAGGAACTTATAGGATATTTTGCCCATATCCTTTTCATCTTTCTCTTTCTCGTAGAACCAGCCATTGGGGTCTATATAGAGTTTACTGTCCATCTGTCCCTTTTCGGGTTTATCGGAAGGCTGAAAGTTCAGGTATACCCGTTTACGTTCATCACTGCCCATGTCCTGCCAGCGCTTATAGCTGACATCATCCTGATCCACCAGATATCTGTATTTATACCCTTTGCCCTTTTTTACAGAAAGAGAAAAGTCCATGACGGTGAAACTGCGTCCCGCCTCCTTTTCCAGCAGCTTCCTGCGGCTGATCAGGTCGGCCCTGCCGTCACGGAACAGGAACTTGACATTGAAAAAATTCTCGATGCCCAGCACAAAGTCCTTTACTGTAATTTCGGGGAGGCACTTTTTCAGTTCAAAAACGGTCGGCGGTTTAAATTCAACGGTAACGGTACTGCCCTGTGTGGAGGTGTGTTTCTGGGCAATGTCGAAAAAGGAGAGCAGCACGGCATCGTCGTACCCCGTCAGTTCGAACTTCCCCCTGCCCCTTCCGGTGAGTTCAATGAAACGCCGAACGGCATAGGGTACGTACAGCATCGGCACCAGCGGGTGATACAGGGACATCACATCACTGTAATGGGACGGCACCTTCGTGTCCCTGACCAGGTAACCGCTTTTGTAGGCGTTCAGGTAATCCGATTTGCCCGGGCGGGAGTTGTTGGCGAAGGGGAGTGCCCAGCCCGATTGTGGGTAATGCCGTTTGGCCTGTTTCCAGCCGTTGTCGCCTATGCCGTTCCCCCATGCCAGTTCCGTGATCTTCTTTTTTGCAAAATCATCGTTGAACTCACCATTGCCGCAGAGGATGGCGCAGTCCACATCATCACCGAACCCCTGGGCGGTGAGCTTTCCGCTACAGATCAGGTGGCCGCTGAAATACAGTTCCGCCCTGTACTGCTTTTCTTTTTTGTCCCCCCTTGAAGGGTTCCCCGAATGGCCGAAAATGACCGTGTTGCGCGGTGATTTCCTATAGGGCAGTTTAAAGGAGAGGGAAAAGCTGCCCTGGAGTTTGGCAAACTGGAGAAGTGACGAACGGAGCTTCAGCTCAATCACCGTCCCTGTACCTATATCGGCCACATGGCCGTCAATGACAAGTTTTCTCATCGTTTTTTTTGATTAAATGAAAGGTGCTAGGCTACTACATATTCAAGAAAGATTACGGCACCTCCTTTTGAACCGCCCGTGACCGAACCGCTGAGGATAGGGATGTTGTCTACTGACAGTCTGTAGTAAAGAGGGACAGGTACTTGCGCTGTTCTTGTAAGGTCAAAGGAATCGAAATCAAGTAGTATGTCGTATCCTAGTTTTAGCTGTAGGTTGTTCAGTGTCCCATCAAAGGCCTCATTGATATAAACTATGGCTCCCGTGACCCTTGAACCTTTGGGAATAACATCCGTTCCCGTAGCTGAACTGCCGGAGCTGTCGATATCGATAACCATTTTTTTTGTCACGCCCTTTTCGTTCTCTGCGATGCGCTCCGAGAGCAACCGCAGGTTGTTGTCGCCCTCTGCCCAGGTCAGCTCGCTGCCCTTGGGGATACGATATACCAGTTTATCGGAGACCGCTGCGGGCTTTTTCTGCGGAGTGGCCTGTGCGGCTGCCGCTGTTTTCTGCGGCGGGCTGTCGATTTCGTAATAGCCCTCCTGTATTCGCCCTTTCTCATGGTAGCGCTGTATAGGCCCCGGCAGTTCGATTTCTTTCTGCCTGAAGGCCTTCAGTACTTTTACAGTTGTAAGTTTAAGGTCGGTAGAGGCAAGGTAATCTCTGTCCCTATAGGCCTCTGCCTCTTCGTGCGACATGCGTACATCAAAAAGGTAATCCTCTGTGTACAAGTAGGCATTTTCTGCGGCCATGACTTCACCTGTGAACCACTTTTGTAGTGCTTTGCGGTCTTCTGTCTGGCAAACGAAATGACCAGAACCGATTTCAAATTTCTGTTCCTGCCCCAAATGGGTGTTTCGCTTGTTGCCAGTGCGTCCGTTGACCGTCCAGCTGTAGTGGCTTTTTTCAGTGGCTTTTCCCAACAGGCACACGGTATCGAGACCGCCCAGGCTGTTTTCGAATACCAGGGTGCGGGCATGTTCCGGTGTTTTACTGAAAACACTATAGGTGGCCACGTCCGAAACGGGGTCTTCGTTAATGTTGACTATCCAGAACCTTACCGTTTCAAAATCCCCCCCCGCAACGGTTTCTAGTTGTGCGTATGTCCAGCAGAAATAATACACCCCCTTGTCAAAACCGCCTTTGAGCAGGAACACGGTTTTCCTTGTGCCCTCTGAAAAAAGGAACTGCGCCATCACGGCCAGTCGTAGGCTGTCTGTCTTTACCAGATAACTGAGATAAGCGCCCATGTCCGTAGTAATGAAATGCGGGGAGGGTGCCGTGTTCAGCAGCGTCCCTGTTGCATTGAGCTGTTCCAGGTAAAGTTCCATGCCCGGCGAAGTACGCCCCTTTACCACATGGTAGCGCCAGTCAGTATAAAGGGTCGAAATGGGGGAGCCTGTCACGGCATCGATGTTCCTGAAACTACAGTGCATGCCCACATAAACATTGGACTTTACGCGGTTGTCCTTCTCCAACGCTGCATGGTCAAAATACGGTTCTAAACTGCGCAGGTAGCTGTCCACGATAAGCTGCGGGTCAAAATGGGCGGTGCCGTCTGACGGGGAACGGCGCACGGTGAAACTGTGTACCTCTTTCCCCCCCGCACTGAGGATGACATGGCAGCGCACCTGCACTTTTTTACCGCCGTGGCCACCCGTCTGTATTTCGAAGGGCATCGGGTCACCCGAGAACAGGACATCGCCCTTGGGGCGTGAGATCAGGCTTATCGACATCTCAGTTCTTTTGAATAGGTAGTTTTTCAATATTCAGGTTCGGCAATAGCTCAGTTATCAGCACAATAAGAGTGTCGAGCTTACCCTCAATTACACCTTTCCGTTTCTCGTCGGCAACGGCCTGTGTTAGTTTTTCTTTCTGGGCAGCCTCCTCGCGTTTTTTTATTTCCGCAATCATATTGGTGTTGTGGGCGATTTGGGCGCGCAATACGCCCGCACTGAAAATAATGCCGCCTATTGATATGAGGAAGGCGATTATTCCGATCAGGTTGTTTATGGAAAATGCCTGTGTACCTGTTGATAAAAGGATAAGTAGTGATTCCATCTTCTGTTTTTTTCAAATTTGGTATTTTGGAGTATGTTGCTAAAGGACACTAGGCATCCGCCCTGCTTTCGATCTCAAGGTTTTTGTCGATCGTGTCCTTTACTTCGAAGGCGTTGACACTCGCCCTGATGTTGTGGATCATCTGGCGGTTGGCCTCGTTGGATTCTTTTACTGTCTGTAAGACTTCGGCCAGTTCGTTTCGGGTAGCAAAATCTTGATTTTGCTTTACGCCTGTACGGGATATTATATCTGTTGCGCTACTGTAGTTGCCTTCAGCGTACTGGGGAACGGGTACAGTGTTGTAGCGCAGGGCGGTGATCGCGCGGAAATGGTCCATTGCCGTCATGCCGAGGCTGTCTGTTTTTCTGGAGAACAGTGTGCGGTGGTCGACTATGCCTTCGGAACCGCGTTCTGAGATCAGGGCGGGACGGGTGCGGATGCCTGTTTTGGCTTCGCCGATGAACGGCACGTCTTTATAGATATGGCCGTCGTCCTTCCCTTTTACGTTATAACGGCCTTTGGCGAACTGCTGGGATTCGATCACGGCGATCTGGGAGGCGGTATTTGCCACTTCAATGGCCGTGAGGGCGGCGGCCAAAGGCGGCAGCTTGCCGAACTCCGACCATATCTTTACGATACCTTTGGCCTGGTCGATCAGTGCCTGTTTGATATCGATCTGTTTCTGTTTGCGGGCATACTTCCTGCGAATACGGTCTTTTTGCTCCTCACTGTCGCCTGCGGCCTCCAGCTCCCTGTTCATCTGTGCCCGGTTGTAACTGGCCTGTGCCTCGAAAAGGCGGGATGCACCGTCAAGTGCGGCAGCGCTGATGCGGGCACGTTCTGCGGACTTTTCCTTTTCGATCTGTGTTAGCCTGTCTTGGTATTCCAAAAAGGAGATCAGTTTGCTATCGTAGGCCGCTTTGGCAAATGCTGCCCGTCCCTCGTGGGTCTTTTTCCATTGCTCTGTCCAGTAGTCGAGTTCTTTGGTATCGTTGTCCCTGAGAATCTTCTGTAGTTCATCATATGCCTTTTGGATTTCTTCAGGTGTTGAGCTGTCCGAAAGCTGCCAGCCGTACTCCCCGCGTAGGACAGGGAGCTTTCCCCCAAATTCGCTGTTGATCTCTTCTGCGATGCCTTTTGTTTCCTCAAGTGCTTTTTTCCTCAGTTCCAGTTCCACAAGGAGCTGCTTTGCTTTTTCCCTTTCTTTTCCGGTAAGGTCTTCGGTTGTATTCCCTATATTTTCCTGTGCCTTTTGGATGTCATCAAGTGTGGATTTTTCATTCAGGAGGGTGGGCAGTACTTCACCGTATTTTTTGTTGATCTCGCCGATCAGCTCTTTGACCTCTTCAAGCTTCATCTTCCGCAGACCAAGTTTATTGAAAAGCTTTTCCACAAGGTCAGGGTCGATATCGGTTTCCTCTTCTTCCAGCTCAATTTTTGCAAGGACCCCCAGCTTTTTTTTACCGCTGACCTCGTTCCATGCCCATTCGATGTCCCCTTCGGAAAACTGTATTTCGGGCATGACCTTGACAGTCCTGCCGCCTTTTTTACCCTTTTCCTTTCCGCTGTCCCTGTCCTTGCCGCTGAAATAGGCCTCCAGCTCCTCATTGATTTTTATGAGCCGCTCCTTTTCCTGATCGGCACTTTTTCGGGATTTCACCGAGAGCCTGAGATATTCGGCATATTCCTTTTCGAAAAGGGTCTTCAGGGCGGAACTGGAGGTAAGGAATTCGGCCTGGTTGTCGAACCACGTATCGAAGTCGAAAACTTCATGACCGCCCTGCTGTGCGGCCTCTACGAATTCGTTGTATTCCTCCATCAGTTCGTCGCGGCCTTTCCCTGTGATCTGCATCTGTAGCTTGAAATATTCGGCATACGTGAGCGCTGCGCCGTCAAGTTCGTCAATGAGTGCCTGCGATGGGCGGTTGAGCTTTTCCTCCAGTCCCCGCTTTTCCTTCAGTAGGTCTGCAATCTCTTTATTGTACTGTACCACGTCGCTCTGGTACTGGAGTTGTTCCTGTAATGCCTCCCTACGTTTTGTTATCGCGTTGTTTTTATGATAGAATTCGTCCGTACCGATATCGCCCGCATTCCGCTGTCGGATCAGCTCCTGTTCGTCGGTATAGGTGCGCCCGAATTCTTCGGAAAGCACGCGCATCTTTATAGTTTCCTTCAGGTTTTCAGCATAGGTCTTGAATGCTTTGGAAAGCTCTTTTACCCCTGCATTTTCCGCATCGATGTTTTCCAGCAGTTTCGGGTAAATCTCGTTGAGCCGCTTTACCATCTCGATACGGTTCTTCGAATTGGGTTCGGTACGTAGCAGCGCCCTGCGGTAATTGTCGAGCTTTCCAGAAGCCTCTTCATATCTGGAGGCCGCAATTTCATTTACTGTATTGAGGGCAGTGACCGCTTCGGAACTTTTCTTTGTTTCCTCCCTGAAGGCGGCATACAGGGCTATGGCTGTGGTCAGGGCGGAGACCAGTAGCCCTACTGGGTTGAGCCTTGTTGTGCGGTTAAAAACCCGCATGGCCAGCGAAGCCCTTTTTACATTGCCCGTGAGCAGTGCCTGTGCGGCCGACAGGAGCAGGAGCCCGCCGCGCAGGGCTTTTGTTTTTACCAGTGCCACTTTGTCCACTGTTACCTGTAGCCATTTGGCGGCCGTGGCGCGTTTTGTCCACAGCTCCACAAGTTTCACCGCTGCCGTATAGCTGATAAGCGCTGTTGTGGACACTGCAAGCAGTCTGCCCAGAAAGGCAAGGGCTTCAGCGTTACGCTGAAGGAATTTCAGGAAAGCCCCGAAACCTTCAACGGTTGACAGGATAACTGGCTCAAGCTTTACACCCAGACCGTAAATAATTGAATTGATTTCTTTTTTCACCTTGGCCATACGCGCGGCAAAGGTGTTGTTCATGATATTGAACTCGCTGAGCGTGGATGTCCCCTTTTTAAACTCGTTACTGGCAATTTTCATCTGTCCGGCCAGTGTGTCCACATTGTTGATCATCTGCGAGACGGTGTTGATCATGCGCACGCCCGTAACGTCCATGCTGTCGAGCTGCTGTACCATCTGGAACAGGCCTTTGTTACCCGCTTTGGCCGTGCGGAGCAGCATGAGCATTACGCCCATGATGTCCTTTTCGACCATTTCCTCATACTCCTGTTTCGTTACGCCAAGGAATTTGGAGAGCTTGCCGCTTTCTTTTGCGATGGTGAGCAGGAATTTCTGCACGGCCGTTGATCCCTGTTCTGCGGGTACTTTCAGCGAGTCGAGCGTGGCACCGATGCCCGCGATGTTCTCCATCGGGATTTTGAGCGAAACGCCAACGGATGCAAGCCTTGCCATATAGTTAACGATGGCATCCTCTGAAGCTGTGGAACGTTTGCCGAGTTCGTTGATCACCGCGCCAGTGTGGCGCATGGCCTTTTCCCAGCCCATTGTCTGTTCGAGCTGGAAAGCACCGATGATCTTACCGAGTGTATTGATCGTTTCCTCTGCATTCCCGCCCAGTGCTTTGCCCAGTGATACCACGGCAATGTCGGCCTCTTTTACAAAGCCGGCTATTTCCTCTTTGGTCTTCATGCCCAGTTTACCTGCCTGATAGGCAATGTTGAGCAGTTCGCGGCTGGCGGTGCGTGTTTCGAAGGTCTTGAACTCCTGTTTCAGTTCGCGCACCTGATTGAGTGTCATCCCCGTGGTTTTCATCACCTCACCCATAACATCGGACATTTCGGAGATGCCGCGTACGAACTGGCTGATGGAATAGAAGACCCCGATAAGTGCGGCGGTAAACCATGTAAAAATGCTTTCGTATTTGTTGAAACGGTCTGCAAGACGGGAAAAAGCAGAATCAGTGCCACGTACCCTGCGCTGTAAATCGTCCATGCGCTGATCAACCTTGCGCAATTGTGCGCTGTATTGTTTCCACTCTTCTGTATTGGGGTCGAGATTGTTTAATATTGTGCGCAGTTCGGTGGCCTGTTGGCCTAGTTCATCCATTGAAAGGTTGTTCAGGCCAATTTTTTCAATGAGTTTACCCTGCTCTAAACGAAGTTCTTTTGTCTGCTGCTCCAGCTTCTTGAATTCGTCTGTGTTTTTTCGGCCAGTACGCTGGAGTTCTCTCATTCTGTTCTGTAACTCCAGTAATTTTTGCAATGTGGTTTCCGGTACAAGCGATGTTCTGCGAAGCTCCTCCATCCGAGCTTTAACTTTCTGTAAACGGGCACTGTACTGTTTCCATTCTTCTGTATTTGGGTCAAGCCTTTCCAATACTGCCCCCAGTTCTTTCCCCTGTTGGCCAAGCTCATCCATCGAGAGGGCATTCAGGTCAACACTCTCAATTAGTTTGCGCTGTTCTGAGCGTAGTTCTTTCGTCCGTTGTTCAAGCTTTTTGAATTCGTCGGAGGTCTCTTTTCCCTCGTGCCGGAGCTTGCTCATTTTGTCCTGTAGGTTGAGCAGTTCCTGTATGGAAGATTCCTGAACAAGCGAAGTTTTTTTTAGCTCGTTCATTCGTGCGTTTACTTTTTGTAATAATGCACTGTACTGTTTCCATTCGGCAGTATCGGGCTCAAGTTTGTTCAGTATTGCACTCAGATCTTTACTCTCTTTGCTGAGTTCGTCCATCGAGAGTGCATTGAGGTCGGTGCTTTCGAGCAGTTTTCTCTGTTCCGAGCGTAGCTCTTTCGTCCGTTGCTCCAGCTTTTTGAACTCTTGGGAATTTTCTTGGCCTTCTTGTCGGAGTTTGGACATTTTGTTGTGCAGGTTAAGGATTTCCTGCGCAGAAGATTCAGAAACCAGCGATGTCCCCCGCAGCTCTTTCATCCTTTCGTTTACTTTGTCTAGCTGGGTACTGTACTGTTTCCAGACATCGGTATTGGGGTCGAGGTTATTAAGGATAGCGCGCAGTTCGCGGCTGCGCTGGGTGAGTTCCTTCATCGAGAGGGCATTCAGGCCGATGCCTTCGATAAGTTTGTCCTGTTCCTGTACCAGCTCCTTGGTCTGCTGTTCCAGTTTTTGGAATTCGTCGGACTGTTCCCGTCCCGCGCGTTTGAGTTTGCGCATTTCGCGGGTGTTCTTCTTTACTTCGTTCTCCAGTTCACGAAGTCTCATTCTAGCTTTGTCGTTGCCAATGGCAATCTCTAATTGTACGCGGTCGATCTTTAAACTCATAGAAACAGCTTTTTAACAAAGCTGCTCTATTTGTTTTTTTGAGGAAAGGACATTTAAAAATATAGTATCCTACTATGATCTGCTATTTATTCTTCAAGATATGAACTTGCTTTTCAAGTTGTTCGTTCTTTGCTTTCATCTTTTTCATGTCTTTGTTCATCTGGATGATATAAAGCGTGAGTTCCTCTATCTTCTGGAGCAGTTTTGCATCCATCTCGCCTAAATTAATTCCATCTTCTGTTACCTCAGCTTTACTTGGAATCCCTGGAAGATGTTTGTTTTCTGTTACAAAACTCTCTATTTCATCAAGTGATTGCAGGTCGTAATCGTTCTCAAATACAAAATCAGACCATGCGTCTGGTTCAACTACGACTTTTCTTGCCCCGATAGAACCAGCAACTGCTAATTTGTGAGTGCCTGTTGATGTTGTGCCTATGCCAAGAGCGCCTGAATTTGATAATGACATTTTTGAAACATAGTTACCGTCTTCATAATGTTTCCAATTGATTGATGAACCGTTATATAGAACTTGATAATAATTACTTCCGTTTGCTTTGAACCGATACCCCATCTCTGGATAGTTTGTTCCGTCGAAAGCAATTGCAACTCCTTTGTTTTTACTGCTTTCAGACACTGTATTTATTGTGATCGGAGCCCAAGGATTTGTGTTGTTCAGGCCTAAAAAACCAGAGTTCGACAATGACATTTTTGAAACATAGTTACCGCCTTCATAATGCTTCCAGTTTATTGCAGAGCCGTTATATAAAACCTGATAAAAGTTATTTCCATTTGCCCTGAACCTATATCCCATCTCTGGATAGTTTGTTCCATCAAAAGCAATTGCAACTCCTTTGTTTTTACTGCTTCCAGATTCAGTGTTTATCGTAATTGGAGCCCAAGGATTTGTGTTGTTCAGGCCTAGGAATCCAAGGTTTGTCAATGACATTTTTGTGATAAATTTACGTCCGTCATGATGTCCCCAATTAACAGATGAACCGTTATATGAGACCTTATAAAACTTAAAGCCATTAGCGGCAAAGCAATATCCAACTTCTGGATAATCCCTACCATCAAGTGCAAGTGCAATTCCTTCGTTACTACCACCCTTGGCTATAGAGTTTATTGTGATTGGAGCCCATGAGTTTGAACTTCCTATTGCAAGTTGACCAGTTGTATAGTTATTGCCAGATTTAGTCCATTGCGAGTATGCAAAAGTTCCAATTGCTACGATTAAGGTGGTCAGAATCAGTCTTTTCATGATTTAGGTATTTAATAATAGTATAAATAGATTAATTATTAATTAATGCGTTAAATCCAAAGATTAAAAATAACTAATAAATTAATATAGCAATATTAAATCTTAATCCCCTGCCCACCAAGCCAAGGCACACCATGCGGATCACGCTCCAGAGCTTCTTTAAGCTCAGCAGCAATTTCCTCAACATATCCCCAAGAGATACGCCCAATCAGAGTATTGAGTGCCCCGTAGACATTGTGAGCATACCACTTTGCAAATTTCCCCCGCTTGCCATTCAGACCACGGATTTTCCACACATCGCGCCGGGCTTCTTCCCCAAGAATTTTGTAGGCACGTTTTTTTCTGTGATAGCGGATCTCGATGAAGCGGCCATAGTCGGGAAAGTCCATTTTTAGCTTCTGGTTGCTGGCATCGACAGTGAACGGGTTTGATCTGATATGGTTGATCAGCTTCGTCTTTTCGTCTTTTTCAGTAGCCGGATTGGAGATCAGGTTACGGCGTTTGATGTCGGCTTCGAACAAATCTGTAAGATAGCCCCCGTGTCGCTCCAGTTCACGTGCCACGAAGGCTTCTTTGGGAGTGAATACATGCTGTTTACTGCTCATTTCAAGCTTTTGAAAGGTGTGTACTGTGGCCAGTGTGCATCGGAAAGCAGAGGCCTTTCCTCCACGGAAACAAAGAATTCCATGCGCCAACCAGCCCATTCATTAGCAATCATGCCCACGGCATCGGCTCGGAAGCTCCCAGTATTGAGACCGTCCAAAATTTTGCACTGTTCGTTATAATCCAGTATCATACGTGATCTTATTTCCAGAACAGCGGCCTCTGCTTTTGCCAGTGCGGAAAAACGGCCAGCATCTTTTTTGTTCAATTTATCCAGGACAGTGTATGCACACGAAAGTCCGTCAATCTCGTTGCCTGTCTGTGTCTGTAGCGATCTACGGGAATACGGCTCAATGACCAATGCCAACGGTTTTGCCTGTCCGCCCCTCAGTTTTTCTTTCAGTGCATCTTCATCGAAAAGGGAAGCTTCGAAAAAGCCAGTAATTTCGGTGTACAGTTCCGAAATGTTTTCGAAATATTGGGTGTAATCAGAAATCCTCATTGATCGGGGTTTTAGTTTCCATTACTTTTTTCTCTATCGCTTTCATCTCCAGACGGCGCAGTGTTATGGCCACGGGCACATTTCCTGTTATGTCCTCGTTGCCCGGAACTGATAGGGCAATGATGGTGTCTGTCCAACTTGCTTCCTCACCATTGCTTTCTTTGCCTGAAAACAGGTGCGGGTGTGTTTTTACGGCATCTTCGCGCAGCTGTAGGAAATACTGCCATACTATCAGCTTTTTCCAGATCGGCACTTTCTCCAGTCTGGCAACGCGATCCTGATATGTGGAATCGTCGAATTTTACACGCACGTCTTTTTTCCGTGTGAACCATCGGCGCGGCCTGTACCATACAGCTAGAAAGAGGTCGAGTTCGTGGGGATCGTTTGTTTTTCCAAAGTTCAAAAAATGGCTTTCAGCCTTGGCGTATTCCCATGTGAGCATATCGCGCCAGATGTGTTCCGTACCGTGCAGGCCACGGCCAAGTTTCGGAAAGCGGTTCTCGCTGATTGTGCCAGGGTGGTCCTCTATAATATATTGTAACCGTTCTGTAAGGATGGTGGCCGCATCTCTTGGTACCATGAATGCCTTCCACTTTGGAATACCAAGAATGCGGAGCATTGCCTGTAACAACAGTACATCGCCCTGCATTGGTGTTGCCAATAGCTGCATCACATAATTATATAGTTTCCGGTCGTTCTTTAGTTCCTCCCAGTTTTCAGGGACTTTAACCAGTCTTTTCTTTATTCTGACGTCCAACATTGGAATTGTTATTATAACATAAATGAATTCCCTGTTGAGGTAGGGATATAAGTATTTGTGGAAATAGGAGCTTCTTCTGTTTCTATAACCGGAGCCGCCTCAAAAGCTTCGCGCATTGCTACCAATTCGGCAGTAAGGCTCTCGGCTGCTGTTTTTTGATGTGTGGCCATATGTTGAATTGATTTCAGGTACGATTCTATACGTGCTACCGTACCGACAGGACTTTCACGCAGTTCTGCCACATCTGACTGTATTTTTAGGTAAATAGTATGTTCTGCAATCAGTTCCTGGGCAGTGCGGTACATTTTCCTTACATCCTGACAATGGCGTTCCCATTGTGAGCCGTCCCATTTCCAGAATTCACGTGGTTCTGTCAACAGCCATAGTTTTGTATCGCCCGATGGTGGCAGGCCGTCGGTACTGGTGGCTTCGCCGTAACTGGAGAAATCGTTTTTGTTGTTGTGATAGAGCATCAGGTCGTGCCAGAATTTTCCAACTGCAGGTTGTACTTTTTCCTGTTGTGTGCGGCGCTGCTTATCGATAATGTAGAAATAATAGCTCTCTGAATTGTCGATATTGTAAAGCTCCGAAAACTCGTAAGCCGAACGGATCAGCAGCCCGTCAGCTTTTTTCTTTGCGGTGCCGTTTGTCCATTCTGGGAAAAGCGCCGGATATGCGTTCATGTGCCGGATCAGCATGTTCAGGAAAGCAAAAGCGTCGTTCTCCAGCGATTTCAACAACGTGGGGAGTTCTTCTTTTGCTGGCCTTGTGTCTTCCCCCCATTTTACAAATATGCCTGTGTTGTCGATCTGCACGGCAGCTTTGGGAGCAAGGCGTTTGTAGGCACGGTTCAGAAGTGCGCGCTGGGTCAGCGTCACAGCATTTTTCTTATGCTGATGGGCTTCTGTTGTCGGGGTGTCGAAATCTGTACTTTCATAGAATGCGGTCAGCGCTTTTACCACATCTTCACCTATGACAAACTGTAGCCAGTCCTGCGAGAGTGTTATGGCCTCTTCCAGATATTGGAATTCATGACCTGCCGTCCAGCTGGCCAGCCTTCCTATTTCATCATCGCCGTTTCCGTTTTTATTGAATAGCATGGTTTGGGATTATTAGTTATTAATTGGGTGGTGCCTGATCTGTTTTTTCTTTGGTCTTTTCCTTGCCGTTGATTTCTGCATCCATGAAGCCGAGCTTCAGTCCAGAACTTGGCCAGTTGACCTTCATTGCGGTGTTAACAGGCCATAGCAACAGATTTCGCATGGTGGGCGTTGCCGTCTGTATGTGCATGTCGTAAGCCTCTTTGAGGTTGGAGCCCGATAGCGCATGATTCTTCAGGTGTATGTTGGCCAACTGTGGATGAATGGAGTTGGCGGACACGTAACCTATTGTAACGGAATCCATCAGCGCTAGACCTGTTTCCGAAAGCTCTTTTGTTTTGTCGTCGAGCTGCTCGATCTGTATCTTATCCTCAAGCTGTCCGGTAACGCCTTTGGAGAACTCTGTAAAAAAGCGTGTCTGCACTTTGTCACCTTTGGCTGCATAGAGGAAAGTGTCTATGGATTTTTTGAAATCCTCTTTCCAGTCAAGGAAATCCTTGTCTGTTTTTGTCCAGCCTTTGGCTTTCAGGATCTCATCGTAATAAGCAGAATTTATTTTGATCAGCCACCGGATAGGTTTTTCCGTTAGGTTGGCACGGTGGAACTGTGGGAGTATGGCCAACAACTTGAGCATTTCGGTTGCCCCGATGTCGGTAGGCCGTCCGTATGCCTGTGATGCAAAAGTTGGCATCTTCACGAACATGGCCGAATATGGTTTGGCAAACGGTTTTGTGATATCAAAAACAGGATACTTGATGATGTGCTGTTCTTTCAGGTTCCCGAATGTCCAATCACTTTGGTAGATATGTTTGTGTGTCTGGTTGAAATCGGCATACTCCAGACGGCTTTCTTCTGCGTTGATGAGCTTCATGGAGGCGATTTTCGGAGGATAACCGATTCTGGCCCCTTTGTTACGCGAAAACATGACGGTATTGTTCTCTACATAGATCATGTCCGTTGCTGCTTCTGGAAGATAATTGGTGAAAAATCCCCATGAATTCAACCAGTCCTCAATTTCGGGATGTTTTGAGAGCAACTGCCAGTCTTTTACAACGTTGTTACCTTCTTTTTTTTCTTTATACAATCCCACACCACCCGATAGCAACAGGTTGATCAGTGAGCGTTTGATGCCGTGGCCAATGTATACCTGATCGAGCAGGTTTTTGTAGTTGATGGGAAAGTTGTTGTCGAAGCCGTTGGGCAATATGCGTTCATTGCCAAAGAGAAGGTAATTGTCCCTGCGGGAATCTTCTAGGTACTTGAGGTCTGTAAACTGGAGAGTGCCCGATTCTGTTTGTTCGCGGGGATCGGCAGCAGAATAGATTACTGCGTTCGATTTTGGCAATATTGCTACATCGCTATGTATATCTGGGTTTATCATAGCTTAGAAGTTTAAACGTAATTTGAAGTGTTCGCCTGTACTGGGAAATTGTACTTCTAAAATGGAGTGGATATATATCTGGCGAATCTCGCCTGCGGTGTTCTCAAAACCGATCATAATATCGGAATTGATGTTATTCCTGTTGGGGCCTGTTTTTACCTGTTCGAGCCAGTTGGCCTCGCCTCCTTCGTTTTTGTTGAGCGAGAGCTTTACGTGTTTTATAGAAAAAGGAGATTGCTCGCTACGTATGCGCTTTAGGCATTGGTAGAAGTCAATCTCCTTTGTTTCTTGTTGGGGTTTGTTTGTTTCCATACCGCAATTTGGTTGGTTGCGGTTGGTTGGGAAAGGACATTCATTGAGAATTAGAAATCAAAGACAGGGTCATCCGATTCGTTCATAATTAATTCGCGGATCTCACTTAATTCTTTTTCTACCGCAGAAATATTTAGATGTAACCTCTTTCCGTATATGAATAGATAATCATTGTAATTGAGTTTTTTTTTGTTTAAAAGAAAATCATTATCAATTACAAAAAAAGAAGAACAATGATCTGTTTGTTCTTCAATGATCTCTAGAAGAGCGTTTTGATTAAAGTTTATTGTTTTGTCTATTGGATATTTTTCTCTTACAAGAGGAGAATTTTTCCTATAAAGAATATAAAGTAGTGCCTGCTTAATTTTATCGACCATATTTATCATTTTTCTTGTCTGTATACGTCCTAATGCAAATGATTTAGAGCCGAACATTAGTCTGTTTTTTCTCATGAATTCCCTAATATCTAGAGTTATATTTTTGTAATCTACAAGACCAGATAAAAAAGACAAGGATTTTATTGTTCTATATTCATCGTCTGAAAAGTGCGATAGATTAGGAGTAGAGATATGCTTTATAAATTCCTCAAGCAGGGGCTTTAGAATATATCTTCTGAATGAAGGGTAGTCAATATCGTAAAATAGATCAAGTAGATGATAAAAACCCATCAGGTTTGAGTGTTCATATATTCGGCCTAGAATTTCAGGCTGTCTTAATTTAGCATCCGAAGCAATGAACTCCGCAGCAAAATATTCCATTAATGATTTATGATTCCAGAGATATGCTCCCCCTTCCTGCCTGATCAGAGGCACAGAGGTCAGCAGATCAGACAGAAAATCCGAGCTGTTAAATGCCAAGTCACTATTGCGAGATTTACACTCATCTATAATTTTTATAAGTTCATTTTTATCGTACTCGACCTGTTGCTTAAGGACAGACCAGAAGCCAATGAATCTAAGAACCCTAAAGAAATTATCAGTATCCAATCCTGTTTTTTTGTCATGTACATAGGAGTCCCCTTTGGATAAATCATGTCTTTCAAAAAGCGCATCGTATACCTGACGATAAAACAAGTGCTTTTTCTGAGGGATGATTTCTTTGTGTTGAAATGCAGCGTAAAGGAGAGATACCAGTAGTGGGTTTCCTAAAAACTCACTGATTCCATGTGGTTCAGACTCTAATGTTTTAATTAGCCGTTGGGATAGTTCTCCGTTATTATCATAAGCCCTTATCAGATCATATGCCTGTTCTTCAGATAATTCTACTATGGAAAAACGGGAAAACTGTTCAAAACTAGTTAAGCTATCAACCTCACGGGAGGTGAGGAAAAATAAATTATCTTGGGTTTTGTGGATAAAGTCCTGAATGTCAGCGGTAGCCTGTTCCTTTTCGTCCAATTTAATTTCATCGTATCCATCCAAAAAGAAGATAAACTCCCCTTCTGCTAGTAAATCCAGAATCACTTGAAGCGGAATTTCTTTGTTGATGGGATTCAGGGTTTTATGAATCTCTTGAATTACAGAGTTCTCAGATGTAATGCGTCGGAGATTGATGAAAATGGGGAAGCCTAATTTGTTCCTGACTACATCAGTGAACATTTTTTTTAAGATGGTAGACTTTCCCATCCCTGCATTATCAACGATCAATATGGAACCTAATTTGTCTATTAGATCATTCGGGTATTGATCAATTAGATATTCTTCTTCCTCCTGTTTTATCGTTAATGGGATGTATAGTTTATCCAATAAGCACTGCCCTTTTTTTAAGGCAATAGGGTTCATCACAATGTGTTTTGAAAATTCGCATGTTAAATACTTTTCAAAGTCCTCTTTTTTTAAGAGGAAATTAGCTTTTGTTTCAGCATGTTCCTGATCGGTTTTGTGCTTTGTGAGTTTTGGGGTGATGTAGGTCTTTACTGTTTCGGTAATGAGCGGTGCGGCTGTTGATAGTGCTGTTTTTACTATGTCTAGGGTTTCTTTTTCCATTGGGCTAGGATTTGTCTGATCTGTAAAGGTTGGACAAATTTAAAGTAATTTTGTTTGTTTCATTAAAAAAGGAGACTGCTCGCGTCAATCTCCTTTTTTTCTTGTTGGGGTTTGATGTGTCTTGGGTTACAAAGTTTTCTTATAAATGTCTCAACCGAAAAATTAGAATACTGATCACAATGAATAACGAATACACAATTATAATAGTCCACCATGAATACACAGTGTTTTCTCCGGTAAACAAACGTATAGCTTCAGACATTGCTAATCGTAAACTCCTAAATATGGTTTCTATTTTAGTTCTTTTAGGCATATAAAAAAATTAATTCATTTTTATTGTTTGTTTCTCCAGTCTAAAACTTTTGCTTCTATATTCATAATTATCCTTTCAAATTTACCTTATTTGGTTAACCAGAGCAAGAAAATACACATTTGTTTATCCGAAAGAGTTCATGCGCCAGCTGGCGATGATGGTAAAAATCCTCACAACACTATCAAACGTAGGATTTTTAGTGTTGTCGTCATTGAAAATGAGGTGGCAATTGAAACCTGAAAAAAGAGAGGAGAGTGCATAATAACGAATCTTTTTTCAGGTTTCAATCTGACACACCGCTGGTATGGGCACAAAAAAGCGCACTTCTCCCATGTGGGAAAAGTGGCTTTTATTTTTAGTCTTAAGCTACTTTACCAGCTCTTTGCAGTATTCGTAAGCCCTTCGGTTGTTTGCGGCGGTTGCGCCCATTATGTTCCCAAAAACTTTTTCTTTTTGCTTCTGTTTATGGGTGGTGTAATGTGTTACGCCTTGGAAAAGCCCCAGAGCATTCTGTCCGAGGTCGCGGGTTTCCCGTACTATTGAATCATTCAGCTCGTGGAACTGGTTTAATTTCCTTGGGCTGACCTCTTCCAGCGCTGTATTTTCTGGTAAACTGAGAACATGCCTTAAGAGCCTGTTTTTTTCACCTGCTGTAACCTTGCGCCGTTCAAATTTGGCAAGATTGCCGTGTGTTATGCCTGTTAGTTGACTATAGGCTGCAAAAATGGCTTTCAGGTTGCGAAGGTGGGTTTCGTGTTTGCTTGTGTGGTATATTTTAAGCTGCTTGTTGTCTGTTGAAAACATATTCTCGCAACGGTACATCATAGCGGAGTAGCCAACAAAAAAACTACTGCTGTAATCGTGGGCGTTGCCGACAACAATATGTTCCTGAAAGTCATGTCCGACAATTACGGATCTTTCGGTTTTTGTAAGGTTGGCCAATACTTTTTTCCCTCCGTTAAGTGTGCAGAATTCTCCTATTTCGTAGCCCGAAACATCGCGCAAATACTCTATCATTTCAACAAAAAGGGCGTTTGTGGTAGGTGTGTAGCTTTTCTTGGCCACGTTCAGCAGACTACCCGTTTTGCTGTTGAAAATGGCCTTGTACCCCTGTATTATAGCGCCTTTTTCGTCGTAAAGCGGTTTTATCACAATATCCCAATCAAAACCTTTAATTACTTCCTGTTGTTCTGGTGTCGGGTCGCTGGCGGTGGCGGCTTCTTGTTCCAATATGGTAATCATGGTTTCGTATTCCCGTTGCAGGGTTTGAAAATCTGCTTTGTTCCCTCCCGTGTCAGGATGAAGGCGGAAAGCTAGGCGGCGGTACTGTAGCTTTAATTCGTGGGGATCACGGAGGTTTATATCAAAATATTTCATAATTTTACAATGTGAAATTACTATAAGTAAGACACAAAGGGGGTGAGCTGGTCGCGCAGTTTCCCCCTTTATTTATTTTATGCTACCTGTTTTTCAATTACTTCTATCTCATACATTAGGTTAGAAATCTTCTCTGAAATCAATTTTATCAGTTCATCAACAACAGCACCGATTGCGAAAGGGTTTGTAATTTCTAAACTTATCCTGTCGTGAGATTTTGAATAACCGTTTAGCTCAAGATGTGGGCGGGCGAAATTATCATCTGGTTCAATAACCATGTTTTCAAACTCTTCCTTTACGCCTAAAAGTTCGTCGGCCTGTTCCTGTAGTTTTTCGCGTTTCTCCATTGCATTCTTGATGTCTTCAAAAGAAAGCTTTCCGTTGGGCTTATCTTCTTTCAGGCGCTTGTTTTCAGCTTCCAAGGCTTCTAGACGTTTCAATACTTCTTCTATGTTCGGGGCTTGCACTGCCTTTATTGCTTCCTGTGCTTTTTCACCCTCTTGCGTTTCCCCTTCAATTTCAAAATCAACGATAAGACCGTCTTCTAGCATTGTCATAAATTCTTCTTCCGAAACAAAGGATTTTACAGGCTTTTCCTTGTTCCCGTTTTTTTCGGCCTCAGCCTTGGCGTTTTCAAATTTTGAAAAAAATAAACCTTCTGTCTGATAAATTGCTTTTTTACTCATTTCGTGAAATTTTTAAAAGTAAGATGTTGAATTTTAGATATTAACATGAGTCGGCGCCGTTCTTGGTTCGCGTTCAATAACTGGCGCTTTAGAAAAATCGTTTACTTTAAAAACCTGTTGGTTGGAAAAGATATAAATCAGGGGGCGTGTGTTTAGATTGCCGCTTCCTTTTGCCCATAATGGTAATGCTTTTTGACCTTTTTCTACCATAAAGCCGTTTTTGTTCCAGCCTTCAATGGTGCGAAAAATTTCGCCTTTCCCCTGTTCCCTGTAAATCTGTAGTATTGCCCTGTTGTGAGAGCCTGCAAAGCCGTTTTTAATCCTTTTTTCGGCCTCCTGAGTCATTTTTATCAGCAGGCCGCGTTTTGAGAGGTTGTTTTCCATGTTGTGAAATTTTAAGCAAGACAATCCCGAACAAAGGGCGTTGGTCGCGCTATCCCTTTGTGTTTCAATACTCTAAAGTAGTAATTTTGTGGGTTTTGAGCAAAAATACATGATATAATGACTATTGTTTGTACTTATGAAAAACCCATCAAAATAAATTTAATCTATTATTTTTCAGTTTGTTATGCTGTTTAAGATCAAAGGAACAACGTGTTCTACACGTAACTCTAGCGACACGCTCTATGGCTGTTTAGCATACACACTTTCGTCAAAATCCGATATTGACTTGTTAAGGTGTTGTTTGTCAGTCAATTATACATTTGAGGTCGCACACCCAACAACGAGTGCCCCCAAAGGGCACACCTTAAAAATTATTGGGTGAAATCCACATTTTACCCGCTTTAGGCATGACATAAAGATGTCATTTACTATGTTGGGTTTTAGTTGTGAGCTACCCACCTGTTTCGGGTCGGTATTGATATGGAAAGGGCATGGGAAGGCCGTGTCTGTATGTCAGCTTTTAAGCTGGCATACAGACCGACATGTTTGTCTTACGACAGGTAGGTTAGAAATCGAAGAAAGAGGAGGTAGTGGCACCAGGTAGTAAGTGTCCGTATTTGTGCCAGAGTTTAATATCGAAGTGGTCGGAGTGATCGGTGGAAAGCCCTGGCTTTTTATTCAGTGCCAGATTTTTCTCAGATGATTTGTCTTTGCGTATCTCTTTGCTGTTGTCGCCGTGATAGATCACTATGCGTGGCGCCAGACGGATAGAGGCTATCAGGTTCTCGCAGGTGTGGCGTATGATGCGTACGGTGGGATAACGCTTATCGTCTTCTTTCAGGATCTTGGCTATCAGCTGGTACTTTCGGTTGTGCGGTGGGTTGTTCAGACCTTCGGGCGTTTCGTCTATAGGGAACCAGCCATTTGCCCGCAGCTCTTCTGTTATGCTTGCAGCAAAGGAATTTGTACCCGCCTTATTCTCCATCCAGTTGCCAGACGGGTCTTTATATATATGTATGCGCCTGTTGCGGTGGAACTGGAAAAAGCTGCTTACCACTTTCACCAGGTCTTTCTCATCGAGCGGGTCAAGCACCTCGAAAGATGCAATGTAGCGTTCTTCCTGTCCGTGTGTCTGGGATACGGCACAGGTGCACATATCGCCAAAATCGAATTCAATGTCCAGTTCCATATCGGGATTACAATCTTCGATATGGATAGACTTTAGGTTTATCTCACCTATGCCCATTTCATCTACAGAGGAGCTGAAATGACCTTCTATGATGTGGTGCTTCTTAAAGTTCGGATAGTATTTGTTTGCTACCTCATTGGGCTTGATGGTAAGGAACGAGGTTTTGAAGATAGGTATATCGATCTCGGCAGGATTGGCAGCACGTAGGGCGTACTCCTCGCCCAGTACGTGCAGGTTGCCCAGTACTGATCCAGTGTCAAAGTAGACGGATTTCATACGGAGCCTGTCGAGCTTCTTTTGTTTTAAGCGCAGCTCATTTGTTACCGTTTGTATTTTACTTAATATGCCTGCCCTTTTTTCGTAGTTCTGTGTTGCGTTCAACTGCTGACGGTATTTTAACAGCCTACGTTTCACACCTTCTACATGTAAGGAAAAAACAGCGATCAGGTAAATCTGCTTTTTGTTCATCATACCCTCGTAGGCATCTATCCAATCGGCATCATCTTCTACAAACGGTTGGTCTGTAGAGATGGTCATGGACTTGACGTGAGGATTATCTGGCCAATAGCGGATGTTTCCACGTATGGCAGGGTAAAGATCCTGCTTCATACGTTCGGCATTCAGAAAACGGGCTTCATCAATACCCACATGTCCGGTTATCGAGAGCGAGTTTACAAGGCCGGGGCGGTCGTTCGAACCAAGGATATACAGAGAACCTGTTTTGGTGGAAACAGTGTTTTTGTAAGTAAGCGGTCGGTAATCGTGGGGCTTTGGCCAAGCGTCAGGCGGTTCGATATTCTTCACCCAGTCGCGGCCTTCTATCCAACCGAATTCAGACCAGCCACCCAATAGCCCTGCTACCATACGTCCCTGTAAACCTATAAGTGTGGGGCCGTACCAGACATTAACTGACTGTGGTACTGTCTGCGCGATCATCATCGACCGCAAAGCCTGATAGCGCGTTGATTTGCCTTCGCCACGGGCTTTTTTCACCACTAGGATATTGGGGTGTATCAGAACAGCCCTTTTCTGGCCTGTTGTCAGGTACTGCTTTACAATTGAAATTTCGCGGTCTGTCATATGATTCTGCCTTCGATGTCCTTTTTGATCAGTCTGTCCAGATCCTCTTCTGCGAGGTCATGTGATTTTTCCCATTCCTTGAGCATTTTCATCATGGCCTTTTCTGGCACTTTATTAAGCTCTGGAAATTCTTCAGCATTGTCACTAAGTATGAACATGGTATCGCCGCCTTTTTCCGTGTCGGCCTCTGAGCGTTTGGCATCTGGGTTAAGCTCCAGTATGCGACCTATGACCGCATCTATAGCTTTTTGTCCCTGTACCGGATTTTTTGCAAGGGTGTGTTCGTAATGAAAATCCAGCATCTTATTGAGGATGCGGGTAAGGCGGATGCGTATCATTGTGGTGTCAATGTAGTTCACCTCTTTGTAGTAGGAGAATGCATTTCTGGCATGGTTGAGACAGGTCTTTTTACTCAGGTTGTACTTTTCTCCATACTCTGCATATATCAGTTTTCCGAGTGCGGCGGCAGTAACATACCCGCGTTCGACATATTGAGAGGAAAAACGGAAGATTTCCTCCATACGGCGGTATTCCTCTGGCATGTCGTCGAGGTTGCCGCCGTGCTGATAGAAATCGATCAGTTTAAGGTATTCCTGTTCTGGATGGATATTGTGGTTCATAACTCACGCATCTGTTTTAGAAAATCTTTCCGCTGCTGTATATCCTGTTGTTTGTGGTATTCCTGTGCGGCCTGTACGCTACCGCCACGAGCAAGGGTAAAAGTTTTGTCCAATGTGGCCTGACGCCCTTGTGCGATACCTGCATTGTAATGTGCGTTGACCGTACTGTTTTGGGCAAGGTAATCGGACAAAAAAAGCGACCATTCAAGCCCCAGCTCAACAGCAAGCTCCTGTAAGGAGACGCCAATTCGGGCACGTTCCTTTATGCGCAGTAGTATCTGTTCTGTGTATTCATAGTTCATAGCCTAGCTCTTTTAAAATCTCTGATGGTACGGATGATTCGGTGTTAACCGCGCTTTCGATTAGGTTATAGAAAAAATCGGCTTTCTTTCGGTTTACAATAATTTCGGCGTGTTCGATCTTGTTGTTGGTATCGCTCCAGTTGGCACTACCGGTTATCATCACCGACCACTTTTCATTTCGTAGTACCGTTACTTTTGCATGTATTGAGGTGATTTTTACAGGGAAGGTGCTTTCGCATAGAAAATAGGCTTCTTCTTTATATTCACGGACTTTATTGTCGAATAAAAATTGAAAGCTGGTAAAGATCCCTTTTTCCAATGCTTTCACAATCCCTTTTGCGGCTCCTGGCCCCAGTCCGAAAGTTGTGCTTACCACATCGCAGGGGCCAATGAGTTTGGCCACATGAAAAACAAGGTGTTTCAGTGACCATTGACCAAAACTGAGGAGGCTATAGGAACGGCCATGATGAAGCTCCGGAATGCGTTCTGCAACTTTTTTGTAGTTCTCGACAATGTAGAATTCATGTTCTTCTACAGAAACCTGTGTTTCAATTTTTTCGGGAGCTTGCTGTTCGCTTTCTGTATCTGTTATTACTTCCCTTTCTTCGTAGATTGGGTTGATCTGTCGTCCCATTTTTTCTTATTAAGTTTTACTGCTAGTAGGTCGTAACGTTCGACCCACCTTTTTACAAGTTCCTCTTTACCTTCTTTTTGCCGCAGTTTGTAGATGCGGTTTTCTGCTGTACGCATCATGCCTATAAATTCGGTTGCAGCTTGCATTGCGGGTTTTGTGCGTTCAATTGTGGCAATACGCTCATCATATGCTTCAAGCTTAAATACGTCATGTTTGCCGAGTACCTTGCCTTTTCGGTGGTAATGATCTATTTCAGCCCATATTTCCCAGTTTTCTTTCATCAACCTTACACACGCATCGGTTGCCACATAGCGCTCCGTATTAGTCTGGGCACTGTGCATATTTTTGTGTTCGATCACTGCAAGGCGTTTGCACTCGTAGCGGCGAATGATAAGACGTTGAAGGGTATCGGGCAATTGAGAGAAAAGGAGTTTTGGGAATTCTTCTGCTACCAGTTCTGAAATAGATTTGCGTACAGGTTCTATCTGTTTTGCAATCTTAACAACTGGAAGGTCGGCAGGTTGAACTTTGGAAAGTTTTTTAAGCTGATTTTTGAGCCATGTACGCTTTTGCGTGACAGTGAGGTTGTGGAAGGTATATGGGTTGAGCTTTCCTGGGGCAATGCGCTGTACCAATGCCTGAGCTTTAGGTATTGAAAGCAACCGTGCCCCAAGAATATCCTGTATCTCTGTTTGTGTATCCATAAATATAAAATTATGGATTGCACAAAGCAGCCGAAAGGACTATTCGTCTTTGGGAAGCTCGTCGTTGAAGTAGCTTTTGATGTCTGTAAGCAGTTCAAAAGCCTCTTTGTTTATTTTGTGAAAAAAAGCCATTCTGTCAGGGTCTGTAGGTTCGGTGGGGATCTGGCCTAATAGATTGACATAAGCACCTGAAAATTCGTTAAAATCCATGAAAAATACCCTCCGTGGTTTAGGTTGTTACTAAGTATATTTAGTTGTTTAGAGAGGGTGAAGATAGCAAAAAAGGGGCATTATGCCCCTTTTCCTGTGGTTGTGGTTTTGATTTTGGTTTTAACTGGAGCCTTCGCTTTAATGGCCTTTTCTTTATCGTATGCTGCAAGCCGTTTGCGCAGGTCCTCTATGTGGTTCTCACTACGCTCTTTTAAGGTCTTGACAGATTCTGAGATCAGTTTTGCATTTTCAGAGGTATTCCCCTCTTGTTTTACCCTGTCCACAAATTTATTAGGTAACACTTTACCCATTAGGGCGACGCCTTCGTGGAATTGGGTCTCGCAGCCCTGCCATGCTTCACAGCGCTGGAGATTATCAAATGGGCAGTCTGTCATGGATTTGGAATATGGCGTCCGGTTTCAACAAACTCATTTGCTTTTATTGCCCTTAGCTGGAGCATTGCCCCTTTTTTAGGAGCGAACGCTGCTGTTAGGTGAAATACGGCTCCGTCTTTAATTGCCGAGTGGGTTGTTGAAGAGTCCCATTTAAGGGTATATACATGTCCTGCTACAGCGTTGTTCAGAGCTGTGATTTCTGTAGCTTTTGTGTTCTCTGGCAATACATAAGTTGCCGTACCTGCACTAACATCAATTGCAGATGTGTCTACAGGAACAGGCAGTTCGCGGCTGATAGAACCGACACCGCGATAGATCGGCACCAGACCGTCACCTTCTACCGTAATCTTGAATGGGAAACCTTTTGTATCTGTATTGGCTTTTCCCCCCTTGTAGCCGATTTTCAACTTTGCAGGGCAGCATTTGCCCAGACCGAAAATATAGGTGCGCTGGTTGTGACATTGGTCAACGAGAGCGTAAACAGGCCTGCCGTTAATTTTGTACTGGTTGATCAGATTGCGGATTGCTACTTCATCACCATCGAAAACCCCTTCGAAGGTAGTGGTAATACCGTCGGATCCCTCTGTATCGTTAGCCTCTTCGTTCAGGTCGAATTCCTTTACATTGGCATGGATATTTATGAAGTCCGCGCCTGGTTCCAGAATAAACGAGTCAAGTACTTCTGCAGCCCGTTCGCCTTGTGATGCAAGCGGGGCTTTTATTGCGTCGTCTTCAATTACAAAACGAAAATTTGAATATCCCCCGCCCGTCTGAGACTCTTCAGTCCTTTTTCTCAGTTTTTTTTTGATGTCTGCTGTTAAATCCATTGGTTATAGTTTTGTGAGGTAAGAAAGCCGCCCCCCTTAATAGTAGTTGAGAGCAGCAGAGTATATGTAAGCAAAGAGATTAGTTGATTTTTACAAACTTGTCCATATCGGTATACATTAACATGACTACAGTGCCTGTCTTCATTTCAATATCAGCACCAATGTTCAAGCGGTCATTGTTCTTAAGCACGCATGTATTTTTACCCGTCGCTCCGTAAATTGTATATTCCGCCCCGATTGCTGGGTTTTGTAAGTCAGCGATCTCTTTGTTTGCAGCGTCGTTATTTGGGTTTACCGAAAACGCGAGCCCTTGTGAAACATCGGGTTCTGTTTCGTCTTTCGGAAACTGGACAATGCCAATACCTGATACCTCAGAAAGTCCTACCAGTACGAATTTCTTTGATTTATTAACAAGGAATTTACATTGTACTCCTTCTTTGAGAATGATATCGGAATCAATACCAACAAAATTAGAATTGGATTTCGCGATTTTCGTTGGTTTTGTCGAGCTGCCCCCAATGAGATAAAGTGTCTGCCCTGGTTCTGCTTTTTCGAAAGTGTTAAAGGCTACGTCTTTAGTGTTTTCCTGAGTCTCAAATGCGAAATGGGTGGTCGCATCGGCCTTAACAGTATCCGATTCCATTACCGCAGGCGATAAAGCTCCGAATTCAAGGTTGGTGAAAATAAGCTGCTTGCTGCGATTGGCTGCGATTAGTTTCTCACGGGAATCGAATTTATAACCTGTAAAGATCGGTTCAATAAGATGGGCACCGTCAAGAAATACGATTGTGTCGCGTTTTTCGCGCTGTGTGTAAACTTTGTTCTCACTGCCTTTTTCTCGGTATCCCTGACGGATCATGCCAGGTTGTGCGATTACAATAGCGCCGTCTGGCCAGTTCGGTACGCCGTGTTCAGTGAAATTATCACGTTTGTATGCTTCTTTTATATCACGGAAGTTCGGGTGCGAGAATACAACTTTCTGTTCAAATTGACGGTAAGCGGTTAAATCATCCTTTGACATATAAGCATTCCACGTTCCTGAATCACGCGGGTTTTTAGGCATACTTTCTATGACTTTCTGGACTTTGAAATAAATGTGGTTCTTGTTTATATTCCCATCCTTGTCGAAATGTTCATAGGTTCCTTTCCCTGTAGGTGTAGGGAGCATTCGGTTTTCTTTATATTTCTGTACCAGTACAGCAAAAAGACCTTGAACTGCATGTTGAACTTTCCCGGCCTCTCCTTTTTTCGGGGTCAGATAAACTCCGGTGAAAAGGTGCTGGCGGATTTCATCGGCCACTTTGCTGGCAATCTTACGTGAAAGATAGGCAACAAAGCTTTCGTGAAATGGGTGGTCTTTCCCTGCTAGTTCAGCTAACCAGCCATGCATAAAACCGAACATGTCCTCTTCGGTGAAGCGGTAAGACATTTGGTATGATTTCACTTTTGTCTTGTCTGCCTGATATTCGAAACCGCCTTTTTCTGCCCAGGCACTGTTACGCGCCTGAAGAAATTCCCCTAGAAAGAGGGCTGGTTGTGGAAGTTCGTCGTACTGTCCTGTTGAAAATGAGGGAAAAAGTGTATCTGCAGATTCGTTTGGCCACAGGAATTCTACTACCGATGTGTTTTGCATCCGGTGGTAGCTTCCTAGTTCCTCGTTCATCTGCTCAGTGACCAGAGTTGAGTTTAATTGCAGCTCATATGCCTGAGCTTCGTGACGTTTGATTAATCCTTGTGCTGCCTGCCAGCGCATCCATGCTACTTTGTTCCAAGGCTTTTCCTCAGAAACAGCATTCCAGCCTGTTATTGGCATCTGGATTTCAGTTCCCTGTGGGGTGGTAAATGTTGGTGGTGTTTCTGGATCATCCTGCATCGCCTCTAATTGCTGTTGGGCTGCTTGCAGTTCCTGAGTTGATTTATCCTGCTCAGCTTTGGCAAACATACCATTTAACAAAAGGAGCTGTTCTGCTGTAGCAGAAAAAGAACCGTCGGCTGCAACCGCGATTCCAGAAAGAGTTAGAGCTGCATTATACTTCTCGGTATAAGCTTTCTGAATTTTTTCGGCAGCTCCAGCTTTTAGTTCGAACTGTCCTGTTTCTGAATTTATGGAGAGCTGTTCTGTACCCAGTGCTGCCAAAACATAGGGGAGTACCCCTGCTGTAAGTTGTTCCATTTTATGAGAATTGGTTTTTACTGCTGATTTTGATTTTTTCTTCTGTGCCTTTTTTACTACCCCAGATAGTTCAACTACTCTTGCTATGGATTCATCCAGTGTTGCCATGCGGTCTGCAAGCCCAATTTTTATGGCTTCATCGGCATAAAAAACTTTGCCTTGGAAAACAGTTTCTTCTTTGACCTGTGGGCGTCTTTTTTTCAGTGACTCGATAGCCGTTTGTGCAAAAGGATCTAGAATTTCACTTTGTAAGCGTTCATAATCACCTTTGAGGGCATCTGTTACAGGGGCGTTTTTTTCCGGTGACAGCTTGGAATAAACTATGTGCTGTTTAACGCCGTCTTTTTTGAGGGCTTCGGATCTGTCAAGAAGTGTGGCCATAACACCTAAGCTGCCGATTTCAGAATGCTTACCTGACATGTGCAGTTCTGTTGCCCCGCACATAGACATAAGCCCTGCCGAGCAACATTGTTCTACGTTGACAACTATAGGTTTGCCTGATTTTCGGTGCAGCTCCACAGCGGTCTCCAGTAGGGCAATTGAATCGGTATGACCTCCAGGGGTGTCGGATAAGATTACAGTACCAAGGCAATTGGGGGAGTTTCGTGCAATGTCAATGCGTTCTGCAATGGTGCGTGTACCAACAAGACCGCAGGCATTGGAATTCTTGAACATCACGTTCATTAATGGTATAACTGCCACATACCTATTAGAACTATCCGAATCTGATATCATATCAGACATAGCAGTTCGGCTCACTGTAGCTTCTGAGTTCTGGGATATAGCATAGGGTTTGCTCTCTTCTGGCTCTTCGCCTTTTTCAAACTCAAGCCCGAGCTGGATATTGGAGGAAAAACGGGAAGCTTCGGCTTCGGCATGTTCTTGCCGAATGGCCCAATAGCCTCGCAGTACTGATTTGTGGAAAATTGGCATAGCTTAATCCTTTATTGACAAAGCTATGCTCTAAATATGCTGTTTAAAAGGACTGTCTAGGTGATCCGCGCTGGGTAGAACGTTTGTTTATGTTGAATTTCTACTTGGAACGAAGAGAATGCAGAACCCGCTTCCGGTAATGATGTGCTGACCAGCATCAGGGCGGGTTGGTTTCTTAGTCCTAGTAGGAAAGTTTCCCCTGCACGGGTCGTCAGACGGAGGATAACGCGTCTATCGTTCATGGCGGGGAGCTTATCTTGAGATAAGTCTGCGGAAAATGAGAACTGTATCTCGTAAAAGGTTCCCTTCGAGACGAACTTAATATCTGGTATTTTGGATATGGTTCTAATAGCTGTCCATTTATATGGAAGTTTCCACGCTTGTATAGAAACAGGAGGAGCCTGTAAGAAATCCTGAAAAGGAAAGTCGGTCACGTCCTTTATTTCGACGTACTCTATTTTGCAAATTCCAGCTATCATGTCAGTGAATAGTATAAAAAGGTTTGTGTTTGAGTAGACGCATTTACATAACTACCTTATACATAGATCGTTTATTAAACTCTTTCATGATCTCAGCTAGTTTTCGGTCGTCGCGAGTGATCATTTTTCGAATCTGTTCATAATTTAACGATAGCTGATAGTCTCCAGAGACAATATCCAAAACGTCCAAAAACCGACTGATACTTTCTTTTAGGCTTAGCCCTCTTCTCCTTCCCCAGGTGACTACCCTGCTCACTTCTGCATAATAAGCAGACATTATTTCCATTTTGATACGCAGTGAATCCTGAATTGAGATAGAAAGGTAAGGGCTGCGGCCAAGATTGAAGTTCTCATGTTCGGGAAGTTCTATTATTATGAACTTGGTATCTTTAGCCAGTCGGGGTTCTTCAGAGGCAGGACGAACAGCGGCATAAATTCCCTGACCAAGTTCGTTACTAAGGCTAATTTTTATTCTTTCTCCCCAAGAGTTAAAACGGTAGCGCAAAAAGTCTTCTTCTATTTCATTAAATACTGGAAGCTTAACAATTATCATATAAATAAATTTTTAGTATTTGACAAATATATAAAAACAGTATCCGCAAGCAAGAACATCTAAAGTGTCATTATACGACTTTTGTATTTTTAATATTGATTAGTTCTTTTTTATATATGTTATGTTGTGTTTCATACCTACAAAAAACAAGCAATAAATTCTGAAAGCCTTGATTATAAAGCCAAACTATTTGCATAAGATTTAGTTATTTATAGAAAGATACGGGTTTTGACAATTTCTGACAATCATATTGCGGATTTAGAAAAAAATATTTTTGATTTATGTGTGTGTATATGCTGAAACTACAAATCTACAAGCCTACAAAGATCAATGTTTGAAAGTGTAACTTGTTGTTTTTATTTTGGTTATGATGTTAGTTGTGAGGTGTATTTGTAGGTCATGTAGTTTTTGAGGTCTCTGTATGTAGGTTTTCAGTGTTAATTTTGAAGACGGATACTAAAAAGCTCTAAGCAGGGTAGGTTTTAATTTAATAAGTTCAAAATGGGAAAATCTAAGTCAATTAAAAAACAAGAGAAAACTCATGATGAGTTTCGTGATTATATGGAAAAGGTAAGAGAAAAAGGCTCTGAGGTTCTGGGCATTCTTAAAGAAAAAGTGAGACAGAATGTAGAAGACCACTATGAGAAAAACAAATGGGATTATGACAGATTCTTTGGAGCAGAGAAAGATCATTATCATGATTATAAAGAATGGGGACTTGACCGTATCAATGAGATTATAACAAAAATATGTGATAGTTTATTTGCTGGACAATTAGATGAAATAGAAGGAACAGAAGGGGCTAGTGGCGATACTAAAAAGCAAATAACTGAGCACTTGGATGGATTGGAAGACCTGAAAATTTTGGTTGTCAAAAAGTTAAATACGGTTATTTCTGCGGTTCTTACTCAGTTTACTTCTGTTCAAGTTGGGGCGCGAGATGAATCAATAACTGAGATTGTGCTTCCTGGAGGTATACATCTATTTTTTGGTGCGGCGAGCGAAGTTATAAGTTCAAAAGGTTTTTTAACAAAGAACTATATTTCATCTAATCAACTTGTTTATGCGGTTTATTTTAGTATTTCCGAAGCTAGGGCAGTATCCCTTAACACAATTATTAAATCGACACAAGAACAAATTGACAAAGTTTCAATAGTAGTTGATTTTTTAACCGATAAATGGATGAATGCAGTGCTTGTAGGGGATGATACGACCGCGGGTATCTATTCTGCAAGAATGGATGACCTTAAACAAAAATTAGATGACTTAATGAACGAGTATAAAAAGCACATGACTATTGTTAAGAAGGTCGAAACTGCTCACGCAAAACTTCAGCAGAGAGGACGTGTGAATACAAACGAACTTCCTTTACAGGCCATCTTTACGGAAAACGAACTTCCATTAGCACAAGCTTTAATGCAAGAGAAATTGGCAGTTTAGAGCTTGTGTGGATCAAATTGAATCACTAGAAGCATAAGGTGTTTCATATGAGTAGATATTGGGGCTGTCAATTCTTTTTTGTACAGCCCCTTTTTGGTCTGATTCCTAGCATTCTTTGATACGGCTACCAGCCAAATGTGAGAGAGCATTCTTTACAGAAGCCTCAATCATCTCATTACCAAATACTTAAAGAATTCGATTGGACGTTAGCGAGAAGTTTCAAACCGATACAATTTCAGATTTTACCCCTCGATTGTAGGTTCCCATTTACAAAAACTACATGGAAAAGGCGTTTGTAGGCAACGAAAGTTTTAGTTACAGAACTAAACTCTCAAGATATAGTTGAGGTTTATATTAATCGATATTATTATAGATTCAACAATATAAGAATGTG
The DNA here is from genome assembly GCA_965230435.1 of Bacteroidales bacterium. Lineage (GTDB taxonomy): Bacteria > Bacteroidota > Bacteroidia > Bacteroidales > JBDKHP01 > JBDKHP01. Next base: position 288,478 of record CBDDLB010000003.1, on the reverse strand, counting down.
CCAATATCTGACGAATCGCACAGGTTTACCAAAAACTTTTTCTTTTTTAAATAAGTATGTGTGTTTTCGGAATCTACAAACCTACAAGCCTACAATAACCAGTTGGTCAAAATATAACTACTTGATTTTATTTGCTTTAACTATTAGAAAGCAACAAAAATGGCCTGTAGGCAGGCTATTTCTAAAACCTACAATGAGTTTTGCGGCGGTTGTTAATTCGGAGGTGATGTGATCCGTTTGATGTTTTACAGTTTTGTCTCTCTCCAATAATTTCTCAACAGTATTCATATCGATAATCAAAAGAGAATAATCTCCAATTGGAATTCATTCTGTCGATTTTACTTTCAATGTAGACCTTACCTTTTGATTTGTAGGCTGCGCGTCTACAAAACCTACATGGAAAAGGCGATTGTAGGTAACGAAAAGCTTAATTATACAACTAAAACCTCACGATATAAGCTGATGTAATAATGTATTGCTACTTTATAGATAAGACAATATAAAGTTGTGTCAATATCTGACGAATTACACAGGTTCACCAAAAACTTTTTCTTTTTTAAATAAGTGTGTGTGTTTTTGGAATCTACAAACCTACAAGCCTACAATGACCAATCGGTCAAGATATAACTATTTGATTTTATTTATTTTAGCTGTTATGAAGCAACAAAAAAGGCCTGTAGGCAGGCAATTTCTAAAACCTACAATGCAGTTTGCTGCATTTCCTACCTACAAACCCCCGAAACCTACAATCTGAAATCCTAAAACCTACAAGCAACCTACAACCTACCTAAGAACTATTTAAACTATTATTATATATATTATTTATTATTAGTTAGTTATATAGTATTGTAGGCTTGTAGGTTTGTAGAACGCGTTTTTCGCTCAATTTTCCGTGTTTTTTTACTCTTTATATCTGTGTCTCCCCTATTGGGTACAAAAAAAGCCCCGGCGGGTTTGCTGGAGCTTGCGGCATTGTCTTGAGCGATATATTTTTTATAGGTCGGCGCAGGTGTTGACTGTATCGAGGAATACTTGTTTATCTGCTATCTTTTGCAGGGCTGTAAAAGTTAAGAAGCGTTGGGTAGCGGGAAAGAAAAAGCCTTCGGTGCGGATCCAGTCTTCAGTTTTGGGAACTTCCGTATATATAAAGGAGGGAACTGTTATAAATGGTCGTACGTGATCTATGTACTGAGAGAACCAGATGTATTTTGCAGAACATAGCTTATGTAATCTGAAGAATGCCCAAAACCACCCTTTGGTTTCTGCGTCTTTTTTACGGAAAACTTTCCAAGGCGATCCTCCTGGAGGAGTTTGTACATACCAGCCGTTTTTTAACTCTAGTCGATGAAATTCTATTAGTTTTTGTAGAGTACTACCATAGCTTTGTTCCTGGCTGTTTTCAATGATCAGGGGTTTGTTATCGATTATTCTATGTGTATCCATTTTGGTGGTTTGGTTATTTCTGCAAGCAGCACGATGCCTAGCAATTCCAAGATAGTGGTACGATCTGTTACAATACGGACATTTGGGCATGGCATAACTCTGGTTTAAGTTTTACAAGTTCAAATTCATAAGCCCATACCCACCAGTTACGGCCACGTTGTTTGGCATCTAAGAATTTCTCAAAAAGCGTTATGAAGCTGAGTTCAGCTGCAGAGAAATATCTGCCATATTTAGCATGCCTCTCCGATTCATTATACCAGCTACTTTCTTTACGGTATGTATGAATTGATGAATAGTTTGCATAGGCGTGTTCGCCTATATCCGCTAGGTACTTGCATTCTATACCTTCGGTAAGGGCATTTTCTTCAGAGATATCAAATAGCCGTTCCTCTTCAGCATTGAGAATTTTGATGCCATAGCGGGCATCCTCGGGTCTTATAATTGTTTTATACTTGTTCTTAACGGGTATACCAGGGAGTATTTGATCTTTGTAAATGTCTTTGTACGGTTCCAGGATTGCGACTGTTTCCCCTGCCTCATATTTAGGATTGGTTTTAAGAAACTCCATTCTCAATTCAGTATGGAATATTGGGGTCTTTTTACCATCTTCATTAATACGTATTAATCTTCGCGTCTGGGTCTTCTCACCAGAAATCACTTTGGGCATTAGATCAGAGTGAAACGATATTCTTTTCATATTTTATTCACATAAGTTGTAGTGAGACAAATATCTTAGTTTTTCATAAAAGGATAAGTGTGTAGAGTCAGTAAAGAGAATGCTTCAGAATGATACCTCTCGTCGTAATGCCAGTAATGGGTTTTATTCCCTTCCTTTGACTTGGGCTTTAATGTTAGAGGGTGATCCTTTGTTTTTTCAATAAGGAACTTCTTTACTTCTGCACGTTTCATTCTTCTGAAAAGCCTTCTAACTTCAGAATACCAGCTTGGCCCATTTTCGAAAAACAATTCGTGCTTTATGTTTATGATAATGTGGATTAATTCAGTATTGTGTCTTCTGCGCAGCTCCTCTCTGTTGTATGAGGATATGCGTTTATACATTGCTTTAGGAGTGTCTGGCATCGAATTAAATTTTAACCTGGTTAATGTTGTCAAAAAACTCTTTCCAACTACGGGAATACATCTGGTTTTCGTAAGACTGTTCGGCCAATACCCTGTCGAGTCTTTTTTTTAGAGCTGTGAAGTATTCGTATTTTATGGTGAGCTTCGCCCAGTGTTGAGCATGGTCGATTTCGAATGCACCGATAAGCTTGTCTGAATCGAAGAAATCCGTTTTTACGTATCGGCGCTGACTCTGAAGCATCAGGTACTCTTGCTTGCTGAGTTCTATTTCAACAGTTATAATTTTTGTTCTCATTAGGATGCATTGTTAGAAAGGAATGTCGTCATCTACTGGCGGTTGAACAGAGCTGTTGTCCATTTGATCAAACCTGTTTTTCTCCAGTTCAACACCAAGTTCGTCGTAGTCGAAAGCAATGGCCGTGGTATTCCGCTGAACTTTTTCCACATAACCAGGGGTAAATGTGCCATCGGGATTGGCAAGCTGTTCCTGTTCAATCCATTTGAAATCTTCATTTACAGCATGGCCGAGAAAGGCTGGGTGACTGTTCAGGTAGATGTTAAGAGCGTTGCTTTTTAAAGCATCCATTTTTACCATGTCGCGGTAATGTGGCTCTATGAGCTTCATGCGCAGGAACAACACCTTCTTCTTTTCAAAGCGTTTGATATCGATATTGCCCTTTGATTTGATTTTAAAGTCGGAACGTTCCGCAATTTTGAATTCCCTACCGTCAACAATTTTTTGCTGTGTAAGTAGGTATTCTATTGTTCCGAAGAACACGGCCACTTTATTACTCTGTACAATCATCTCTGAAAGGCTCAGGATTTTATTCCAGGCTTTTTCTTTCACTTGCTCATAAGTCCATGGAAACTCCAGATCTGTTTTTTCGAGGAAGATTTTGGCAGTGGCCAAAAATTCAGAGACCGTGTTTAAGATTCGTTCCACGTACTTCTCGCCGCGTTTGTTCAGCTCCTCTTTGAGTTCGTTCTTAACGCGGATCTGCTCGTGGTAATAGTGCTGTTCGAAAAGAGTACGGCGGTTCAGGATCTCGATTAGGATGTTTGTACAGCCTTTACTCTCCAGAGATTTTAATTTTTCGAAGACGTCCCCCTGTGCCTGGGTAAACTGTTGCTTCTTAACAAAGATCGTCATAGAACGGTTGAAAAGCGCATAGTCGTCCTGCTCAGGAATGTATTGGCCAAGGAACACAACAGAGGCATTTACTTCCGATATGTCGAGACTCTTGGATTTAGCTTCTTTCTTTTTTGTTTTCCCAATTCCGTCGTATGCCGCTTTTAGTCCCTGAAATTTTGTTGGGCTGATTTTGTTTTCTTCATATTCATCGAAAACAACAGGGCAGTTACGGTAGTTTTCCAAAAGAACAAAGAAGGCAGCGTCGGTGTCCGAGTTCAGGTTCTGCTCTTTCATTTTACCGACGAACGGAGCTTTGATACTGTCTGCAATTTGTGACTTACCTGCGTTTGTGTCTCCTCCCATAAAGAATAGAGGAAAGCGTTTGTGTTGCCGATGAATAAAATCGCGATAAGCCGACATAATAACGAAGATGGTTGCGAACATTCCGGCATCGTCCATTGTATAGGTGCGGTGCATCAGGTTCGCCCACTCTTTGAAACCTGTCTGATGGTCGGTCTTGGATTTAGTGTATCTGAAGTTGCCTTCTTTCTCAAGGGCCCCATTACGTACAAGTTTGTTTAAGCTCGAAATTGTTGGGGAATAGTATGTGTTGCCTTTAAATTCGACTGTGCCGACCTGATTGCATGGCTTGAACTGTTTGTTCACATAATCATAAACCCCGTCCTCAAAGGCGTAAAAACCTTCTGGTTGTTGGCCAAGTATGTCCAGCTCGAACCATTTCGGGATATTGGCACTTTCTATGGCCAGTATCCGTTCGAACTGTACTTTGGAACCGTGAAAGAACATAGCACTGTTTTCGTACAGCACTTTGTCAAACTCGTTTTTAGAGCGTAGAACACCGCTTTCAACAGCTAAGTAATCCTCTCTCCCTAGAGAGTCGGTTAGGGATAAAATTCGTTTGTTCAGGCTGGATTCTTCGCTATAGATATGCCCTTTGATTTCGAAGGTGAAATTTGATACTGGAGCAACATTATCCTCTTTGGTTTTCATCATATACATTACAGGTTTCCCTTTGCCGTTTTGTAGTTTGTAGAAACCGTTCTGGATGAATTTCCCTTTATCAACATAGGGCGGAAGGTCGTTGGCGTTTGAATAGCGCTCTGGATCTATTATTTCGTCATCCTCCCCCGATACCCCCACCTTCATAAGCTCACGCGCGTTCTTTTTTCCTTTTGCTTCGCGTAAAGGCTTTTTTATTATCTCGTTCCAGTCGCCTTTGGATAGATCGAAGCGTTTGCGCACTTTGTCATATTCGATTGTGTAGGTTGCTTTGGGAAGGTAAGCCATGAAATTTGCAGCCCGTTCTATGGCTCGCTGACGCATTACGGTATCCGATTTTGGGGTGAGTGTTGCCAGCATTCTAGTGTAGAAATCGATAAATGAAGCTCCGTCTTCTGAATCATCATCGTTGTACCAGTCTATGCCTGGTTTAACATACACTTGTAGACCGTGCCGAATGAGATATTTAGCACATAAAATCTCGTCAGTCTCTTCTTCTTGATCATTGTCGTTGTAGATATTGGTCATGTAATCCTCAATGATAACCTTCTTTACCAGTTCTTTGAGTTTTAGTAAAGTGCTGTAGTTACCTTTCTTCCATCCAACTAGCCCTGCGTGGTACGAGGTGTGATACTCTTTGTTCGTAATAAAAGCCTTTTGCTCTTTTTCAATTATTTCCTTGTTAGTTGCGAACCACCGTGGAACAAGACGGTCCGGAAAATCAGGAATGTATTCAGGGCTTTCCAGTTTTTTGTTTTCTGAAAGAACAAACTGAAGGTTAAGCCGTTGAAAATTGAATTCTTCACTCAAATTTTGGTTTAAAAGACAGGGCTTGTCCTTATTGGCTTCTTCTAAAGATGCTTCAAGCAGGTCGTTTGCATCAAGATCCTGATCGGGAAATATAAAAGCGTAAACCGATTTTAAGCCGATAGCTTTTTGATTTTCGAGCAAAAACTTTGCTTGTTTAATAATATAGCGCTGCCCTGCCTTGTCCCCATCTGCAGCCAGGATCACGCGCTTGCCCTTCATGAACGATTGTACTGCTTTTACATCGTAGTAAACATTTGATGTGGCAAAGCTGGCAACCGAACTGCGTCCCGTCTGGTAAATTGAAAGCGCGTTGATAACGCCTTCTACCATCCAGACGTCTTCAGATTTAGGACGAAATGTTTCGGTATAAAATGAATTCGGCAACGTCCCTTTGTTGTAAGATTTTGGAATGCCGTTATTTAGCTCTCCAATGTGTCTTTTATTCAGCAATTTTTCATCGGAGCTAAAGAATATTACCCCACTGGGGAAATCTTTGCCGTCTTTTGTGGAGTACTGTGTTGATGCGTAATAGGCGGTCTGGGGTAAAAGCTCTGTTTTTATTCCCCTTCCCCGAAGATAAGCTGTTGCATCAGCTTTTTTCGTCTGTTTTGCATGATATATCATTCGGGAGAGTTTCACGGCCTGCTCTTTGTCCAATGTCTCCTTTTCTGCTGCTGTGAGTGTTTTTTCCTGCGTTACCTTTTCTCGAATAAGTTTTAGTTTTCTTTCCGGAACCTTGCCTTCGATTTCAATCCCTTCATCTGCGGCAAGCTGTTTTATGGCACTGATAAAGTCTAGATTGCTGTAATTCATTAAGAAATCGACGGCATTGCCAGAAGCTCCACACCCAAAACATTTGTAAATATTTTTTTCTGGACTTACTTTGAAACTGGCCGTTTTTTCATTGTGAAATGGACAGTTTGCAGAATAGACCTTTCCTTCTTTTTTTAGGTCAAGGTTGCTGTATCGTTGTATTGTCTCGAAAGTGCGGGCACTTCCTTTGATTTTGTCAATCAGTTCTTTATCGATCATTGATGAAGTTTCTTTAAAGTGGGGGAATTCAAAGGTATTCCCCCACTGTTAGGGCTTGAAGGACATCAGTTGTCAAGCTGCATTAGCTCTGTTTTTATTAGCTTGTTTGTAGTTTGTATGCTTTGGGCGATGCGCATCAACCGCATGTTTTTAGGGCTGTCAATGGCTTCTATAGTGTGGTCTTCAGATATGTTGTCTATTTCGCCCATAAAAGCGGTTGTAACAGTTTCTAGGATCTTTTTATTATGTTCGAGTACATAAGTTAGATCTATGTATAGAGGTTTGTTTTCCTTTTTCATAATAGCCCTTCTATATCGCGTAGTGCATTGTTGAGAGATAAGTTAATGTTGGGTTCGTTCAACCTTACGGTGTAGGAGAAGTTCAGAACGCCTTTCTTGGAAAAACCATCGATCATTAAGGTTTTCTTGCTGTAATCGATTAAAACCTCCCTGTCTTGCCGTCTGTTTACTTGAGTGGTTGCATTTATGATCTTTTCTACCAGAATTTCAGTATCCCTTAGTATGCCCTTCTCTTCTGGTGAAGGCACAGGCTGTGTTGTTGTGTGGTTTTTCATAATACTCCCTCCACTTTTTCATGGCCAATTGCCACAGTTATCATGTGTAGTTCTCGTATCAAGCTGCGGCTTTTTGATTTTGCAGTAGAGGCAGCATCTTGGATTTTTCTGATAGTTTCATTGGTTATGCTCTCTGTTTTGTCGTCACTTATCTCTACGATGTGTCGTACTAGTGTAGCATGTCGTTTTAGTTTCTCAATCTGTTTTTGAGACTGGCTCTGGGACTGGTTCTGAAAGGACTGGTTTTGGCTGTGTCCACTTGGACGTCCAAGTGGACTTGAAGTTTTTGAAACTGGTTTTGAGTCCAGTTTTTCCATAGAGAAGCCTATAACTTTTGTTTGCGGTTTTGTAGCATGTTCACCGCCTGTTTGCCCTTGTTTGGAGGTATCTGTGTGTTCTTCCGTTGTGGTATCTATTGCTTCGAACTGTACAGGTCTTTGGAGGTTAACTTCGCGTTCTGTTTGATGAAGCACACCAGCAAAGTAATTGCCCATTGCAGCATTGGCCATCTCATGAATTGCGACCATTGCTTTATCGCGCATATCAATAGCGAATTCCTGAACCTTGGTTTCTGTAGTCTTGTTCTGTTCGTCTGTTTTGTGATAATAGAAAGCACAGAAAACATAAGAGATAAACAGAAGTATCTGGTTGCCCACTACAAATAGCCAGTAAATATCGGAGCGGGTAGTGCTTTTTATTTCGTCTTTCGAGAGGTTGGCTTCAAAACGCATATACATAGCTTTTCTTTCGTTCTTCAGCTCTTCGCGTAAATCAGCTATCATCTTGGAATTTGCAGCAAAGATTGTTGTGTTCTGTAGGGTAGTGGTTCCAGCTATTCGACTGTTGGCCAGTACAAGACTGTCAATTGTTGGTACAATTCGAGCTTCGAGAGCCAAGCTGTCGGAGCTGTATTGTCTCCGTATTTCATCTTTACGCGATATTAGTTCGAGGCTTTTTTCTTTTAAGCCGTTTGTGCTGGTGTAGAAATTAGCTATTGATGCAGCTAATGCAAACAGGAAGAAGGTCAGCGCTGTGATAATACGCGTATGAACAATGAACTTCACTGTTTTGTGTATAAGCCAGATTGTAGCCATTTCTAATAAAATGAGTAATAGGGCTGTTGCGCTGTATATTAATGTCTTACTGTCTATTAATACTCCCAGCAAGCGCGTGAAAAATTGCCACGCACTTGCCATGCTAACTATGTTAGCAAACAGCCCTAGTAGTGAGAAGACAAGGAAACCTGCCTTCATTTCATCCCTGTAGGGCTTTAGGCGGTTGAAATCCTCCGCCTGTCTGTCGATGAATGCATTGAACGAAGCATTATCGAACATTTTCAAGAATTTGGTTATTTTAGCCATTGTAATTTTTGTATTGCCCCTTTAGCCGTCCCGGGTCGCCAAACGCAGGTCAGGCTTTAGGGGTTTGTTTTTAATGTTTTTTACCTCTGATGCAGAACCTTCCATTTAGTCGCAAAGTTTCCAACCAATAAAGAAGTATGTTCATATATGCCAGCCATACAATTACCAGTTCGGTTTGATATGGGACAATTTGTAGCAAGAACAATATTGATGTTAGTACCAATACCGGAGCTAAACCGTAGATTCCAACTCCACTAAGGGCGATTAAATAATTCGATGGGGGTAGGGTACTGCTGTCCCATTTGAGTTTGAACTTTTTCTGCTCTGAGACCTGTGCCGATGGCTGTATATCTTCAAAGTCAATGTCAATTATATTGGGATCTTTGAATAGCCATTCAATAGAAAATTGCTTTTGTAAGAGATACATTGATCTTTTATTTTGAGGTTAGTTACTCATCAAACGACGTAAACTCTTCAAACTCATTGGGGGCTTTCTCGAAGAAGTCGGATATTGTTTTTACTGTAGCCCACGAGATTCCAGCGGTTCTTTTGTTGGGGTTCATTAGGCGGCTTAAGGTCTGTTCAGAAATACCTGTTTGGTCGGCTAGTTCTTTCTGTGTTCTGATTTTTTTCTCTGCCATTGCTTGAAAAATGGTAGTCTTGTTGTTAGCTTCCATTGTATTGTTATTGAATAAATTAAAGTGATAATCGTTGTGGTCTATTCCTGTGATCAGGTTGTCTATGTGCTTCTGAAAAGCAATTCTGCACACTTCTGTTACTTCTTTGTGTAGGTAAAGCGGAATCTTGCTTCTCTGAGCCACCCAGTTGTTGAACTGGCCTTCGGTGTGTCCAGGAATGCGCTTTTGGAGTTCCTGCTTTACATAAGTTCTCATTTCTATCGAAAGTTGTCTTATGAATGAGGTGAATGTTGCATTTGGTGGAACTTTATGTTCTTCTTGTATGTTATTATCCATTGTAATATGTTGGTTTATGGTACGTGAAGGTGTACTTTTACAATGCGCCTGCACTAATAATGGAATTATGTAAAAATCACTTGAGACAATATTAAAGAATAAATGCAAATCTGTCTCTTTTGATGCTATTTAAATTTCATTCGTATTAATAATATTATATTGTTTGTTATAATTTTAATCTATGAATACTGTAAATGAAAGGTTTGCAAGTCTAGTCAAGGATGAATTGGACTATACTCAGAAAAAAGCTTCAGAGCTTTTCGGAGTAAGTAGAGCGACTTTAAATCGCTGGATGAATGGAGAAAGTAATATTCCGCTTCAATCACAGTTGAATGTGTATCAAAAAATTAACGAACTTAATGGTCGTTGGTGGTTTTTTGGAGAGGGGGATATATGGAACGCTCAAGGGGCAGTGAGCTCTTCAGCTGCTTCTGTAGCTCCGGCTGATCCTAATGCTGTTAAAGCTTTCTATGAGATAGAAAGAACGCGTAGCAGTGAAGCAGAAAAGGAATCTTGGGAACTAAGAAGGCAACTAGAAGAAAAGGAGGCGAAAGTGTGCGAATTGGAGGCTGAAATTGATAGGCTAAAAGGAAAGAGGTCTTCTGTTAACTAGCCGTATGAGCACTGTAAATGATAGACTTGTGAAGCTGTTGAGGAATGAATTGAAATACAACAAAAAGAAGGCTTGTGCTTTTCTTGGAGTCGACGAGTTCATTTTAGCCAGCTGGGCAAATGAAGAAATTGAGATCCCGCTTCAGGTGCAATTGGATGTTTATCAAAAGCTCGAAAAGCTTAATGGCCGTTGGTGGTTTTTTGGAGAAGGAAGTGTTTGGGGTGATAAAAAAGAGATCGATGAAACTCCAGATTCAGAACCTGATTTGTTTTCTAGTACTGCTGATGTTTTTTATAAAGAAGAACAAAAGCGGCGCAGTATAACAGAGAGGAAAAATAGGGTAATGAAGAGGTTGTTGGAGGAAAAGGTGAATAAAATCAGTAACTTAGAGGTCGAAATTAAAGCACTGGAAGAGTGATTCTTTTTCTGAAAAATTGTACAAAAAGGCCGCTGTCAGGCAGAAACGGCAGATGGCAATAATTTGAAAATCAAGGAGTTGTGAGAGTAGTGGAGAATCCGCTATCCTCCACTCCTTCCCCTAACTTCCTTTTAAATCAATGGCTTACAATCAACCGAACGGAAAAAATAATCCTCAAATCCGTCAATCCCGTCAAAAGAAAATAATCCTTCCCCAGATTTACACAAACGGGGATCAGCTAGAAAAAGAGTGGCATGTTTTTTTTTCGTACAGAAATCCGGAAACGGGTATAATGGAGAGGTTTCGAAAGCAAACAGGAATTAATAAACACAAAACTTACGAGGAGAAACTGAAAGCTGCTGAGACATTGAGAAAGCAGTTGAAAGATAAGCTTATGAACGGTTGGTCACCTTTCGACAATTCAGAAGTTGTTTATTCCGACCCTTTAGAATATCAGGCTTCTGCCAAAACATACGGAAGATTAAAGAAAGGCAAACAAAAGCTTTTTGTTCTGATATCTGCTTATTTAGCAGAACATCAGCCACCCAAAACGAAAAAGAAAACTTATCAATCGTACCAGTCTAAATTCAGGGTTTTCAGTTCATGGTTGCGTCTTAAAGACTTAGACAATATTCACCCTTCGTTATTTACCGAAGATCACGCTAAAGATTTCTTTAAATATTTACTGGAGCGGCGTAACGCAGCTACAGCCACTTACAACCAGTACCGGATTTTGTTGCATTCTTTTTTTGAGTATGTAAAATCTAAGAAGAGAATGCGGAAAAACCCTATCGATGTAATTGTAGCATTTAAACGTTCTCGCAATATGCCGCAGTGGTATAACGAAAAGATGGTTCGGGCTATTACGAAGCATTTAGCAGAGACAGAACCTCAGCTTTTATATGTTGTTAAATTCATTTATTACACTTACATAAGACCGGGTGAGCTTCGTTTGTTGCGAATTAAGCACATTAATTTTTGGAATGGAACCGTAGTAATTCCTGCCGAGGTGAGTAAGAATAGCAAGGAACAGCGCGTAACTATTCCTGATCCGTTGCTTGAAGAGTTAATCGATTTAGGTTGGCATAAGTTATCGCAAGACTATTATCTTTTTTCTTTAAGTCAGAAACCTGCCGAAAAACCTGTTGGCGTCAACTATTTTGGTGAACATTACCGCCAACGGATAAAAGAGATTGGAATCCCTCCAGAATACAACCTCTATCATTGGAAACATACTGGAGCGGCTACTGCATTGGAACAAGGAATAAATGTTGAAAGTATACGCCAGCAGATGCGTCATTATGACCTGCGGATCACCCAAGAATACTTAGAGAGTATGATTGCCGGAAAAACTTCTGAGTTCAAGACAAAACATAAGAAAATATAACAATCCTGTCCAACAGGTTTCGCTGAATATTTTGTAAAAGTACATGGAGTTTTCTTGTTTGAATCCTATTTGTTTACTAGAAACTACCTATTGACAGAATGACCACTCCTGTCTTTCTGGGATCTAAATGTACTTTACTTGTTTTCTTCAATTCTTATTTCAACATCATCTGTGTTGAATTGGATTTTCATCGTTGTTTTTGACAATTTATTCCTTGGGATAACTATACTGTTATTTAGAAATCTACACGTCCCTGTTTCCATCTGGTTAGGCTGGCAGAGTGTTCCTGAAACTGTATTTCTTTCAGATTCGAATAGGTTAGATTGACTGGGCTGAAGCTTATTGAACTGGTTGCTGAAATTGTTTGATATTTTGTTGGTTTGGTACGTGGTATCATCTATGGTAGTGTTTTTAATTTCAGAAATTGCTTTTATAATGGTTGAAATAGCCTTTGTATTTTCGACTAATCTGTTTTTTAGACTTGCTAAGTCTTCAATTAAATCAACGTTATTAACTATTTGTTTATTGGAATAGATATTATTAAGTTGATTATTGTCTGATTTATTTTTATTTGAATTTTGCGAGAATGTTGTTGGGCAACAGCTATAAGGGGCAAATGGTCTGACAGTTACAATGTCAGAAATGGAATATGCATCACGAATACCGTTGTCTGCTATTGTGACACATGCGACAAGTTGATAGCTTCCAGGAGTTACTTGAATGTTGTCCCAGTCATTAACATAGATTTCTTTTAAATTTTGAGAATCTTTGTATAGCTCATGAATCACATTTTCCGAATCGAAAGGGTCCGCACCTACATGTTTTAACTCAACGCGGAATAAGGTTTTGCCTAAAGAAGGGCACCTGTTCGGATCTTTTAACAAGAAACTAAGCTTGGCACTTAAGTGCAATATCCCTTCGTTGTTTGTGATTTCAAGTTCTGTCGGCGTTATCGTGTAATAGATTCCATCGTGGTTTATCATAATCTATAGGAGTGTTTGTTGCGACAAGTTTAGTTGTATTGGTGTGTCTGGCACAGAAAGGATGCTTTAATAAGAACAGGTACCCGTGTATAGCAAGGTTACTATTCTGGATGGGAATGAATATTCTCTTGCATTATCTTTAACACAGTGTCCACTTTTGTCTCTATGCTGGTAAGGCGCTTTTCGTACTGAACTGAAATTGTCAGCTTCTCTTTTTGTTCGGCCAGTTCTTTACTCTTTAAAGCAACAATATCGATTTTGTTCTGTGTTACCTGAGCTTTTAGTATTCCTGCGCTGAAAAGAATGCTCCCGATACTGATGAGCATGGAAAAGACACTTATTAGTACTGCAATTTCTTTTATGTTTAATTGTGTGGTTGCAGCTGTGTCAAGAAAAATTGATGGTGTCATTGTTTTGATTTTTTTTTCCAAAGGTTATTAATCTGATATGCATTGTTAAAGGACACTGGATTTTTATTGAATTTGATTACTTCTGTATTATTTACTGATAAATAAATTATGTTTTGTCTGTTTAATTTCAAAAATACAGAATAGATGCCAGTTTAAAAATTGCATGATCAGACACCGTACACAGATGTTTATACAACTCAAATAGAGATAGTTTTGAGTTGCTATCTAGCAATGGATACTCCTCTCAGTTCAAAAATCAATGAAGCTCTGTGGTTCTGCTGTCCATTTTAAGATAAATCTGAATTTATCTTTAGGAAAAAAGAATAATGAGCCAATAAGTTTTTTAGATATTCGTTTTTTCCAACAGGCCTTTTTATTTGCAAAAGAACCTGTCGGTTAATGTAAGAAGTGGATTTGTCTGCGCTCAGCGTTCTCTTTGTTCTCAATTGGCCTGTGGTCTTCTAACTGCTATTCCATTGTTTTAGGCGAGCCTACATGTGCTCAACTATCCAATAGTTCCTCATAAATTCAAGGCTGGTAAGTCCCCAATTGGGAGTGTTAAGTACCCAGATAAAATTAAGTTATATCTATTTCCAGCCCAAGCGGCTAGTTGCTTGAAGGAAGTAAGTCTAAGATAAATAGGTCTGCAACCTTAGATGGAATTATTGCATTTCTTGCAATCCCCTCTCATCTAAAAGTCTGGTAGCTAAGTAGCTGGTTCTTTAACTAACCAGCTGAATAAATATTCTCCCTGCATAGTTCTTGCTTCCCCCTTTCATTTTGCTCGGAATCAGGTCTGTTAATATGAAAACAAGCATCAACTATTGTGAAGTGGGCAACTTAAATACTTGATGCTATAGATTTTTACAGAGAGCTTTTAATGCAGTTGTCAATTCTATTTCCCTTAGTTGCTTTTGTTTGCTTATTCTATGCATTGTTTTTTGTTGTTCTGTGGGCTTTGAACAACTTTTTGATGCGAATGCAGCTGTTTGAAAACAAAAGAACTAAACGGAACTGTACATCTCATGAAAACATAACAGGATAAGCTTGTTTTATTCTAAAACCTGTCAGAAAAGAAGTAGCATAATGACTAGGGGGACTTGAATTTCGCAGATTGGCGTCTACGTTTCTGTTTTTTCGTTTGCGTTTAAGTAGACATGTTTTTTGATATTTTTTTGGGGTGAAAATGTAATTTCAAACTTGTTGTGAAAAAATGCTGTGTTGTTTAGTTCATGTCTAATGTTTGAAAATGAGTATTTGCGTGAATTCACCTGCTTATAGTTAGTTCACATCGCTATTCATTAGGAATTACTTTGTGCAATCCCATAAGTGTCAGTTAAAGTAATGATGAAACCTATAAAGTGCTTTTGTAGATGGATAGTTTGTTGAATTCATTCATTATTTCAGAAAGTTTTCTGTCGTCGCGGGTAATCATTTTACGGATCTGCTCATAGTTTATCGACAGTTCATAGTCCCCCGAAATAAAATCCAAAGCATCGAGAAAGCGAGTGATGCTCTCTTTTAGGTTGAGCCCCCTTCTTCTTCCCCAGTTGACCACTCTGTTTACTTCTGCATAATAAGCCGACATAAGTTCCATTTTTATGCGTAATGCATCCTGTATGGATATCTCAAAGAAAGGGTAGCGGCCCAAGTTGAACATATTGTGATCTGGTACCTCTAAGGTAACATATTGAGTATCGGCTTTAAGAACTGGTTTATCGTAGGATCTCTCAATTGCAGCAAAAATACCCTGACCAATCTCATGGTGTAAACTTATTTTTATGTTTTTCCCCCACGAGTTAAAACGATAGCGCAAAAAGTCTTCTTCAATTGAATTAAATACTGGAAGTTTAACAAGAATCATGTTGGTGAAATTAAGTAAAGTATTATAATGTGAATACAGTTTTGGTGTGTAGTAGTAATCCTAGCTACATGTCCTAATGTTTGCTTTAGTTTTATTAGCCAATAATTGCATAGTGTAAGTGCGCGGTGTTATTTGTTAAAAATTTACACCGTTTTGCTTCTCGGTATTCGCGATAGAGTCATAGGTGATGGTTGTATTAATATGTCTTTCCACAGGTAGAAAAGTAAAACCTGCTTTTGTGTGTCTGACATATTATTTATTCCTTCTCATGAATCTTTAAAAGACACTTATAGCAATTTTTGCCATAAATATCTGGTTGATTTGGGGTTTAAACTCACATGCTTTATTTTCATTTTTTAATTAGTGCTTTTCCTTTCGTACAGACTTCATGTCTAATTTTAGGTCTAGTTTTACATTAATTATCATTAAATTTAACTATATCAATGTATGAATTTCTCATTCGTTTTATTCGATAAATTACTGATATTTAGTTGATTGGAATTTATTCTTCAGGAGGTGGTGCCTGATTCCGTTTTCTGTTCAGCAATAGAAACTACTGTTTACTTTTACAAAACCAATTCCGAATACGAAATAAGAATAAAATATAGTTCTTTGTAAATTTTTTTTAGAAAAAAAGTTTTATATTATTGTGAAATTGAGTAGCGGTCTGCTTGTGACCTAAAACTAACTTCATTATTGTTATGAGCTTGTTAGTTCATAGTTGATATTATAACTTCTCGATATATTAATTTCGTTTATAGATTAAACTTTTAGTTTGTTATGTTCTGTATTTATTCTATTTCGTTGCTTTTTTGGATATTGGAGTAAAAGAATTAAAATGAAAACTAAGTTTTTTTCATGCCTTTAAGTAACCGAACACTTAATAATGATTTACGCTTAAACACACAATGGATTATTAATAAATAAATTAGTCTTCAAATCAATATATACTTCAGACTCTTTTTCTTAGATTGAAATTCAAAATATTTTGCCTATTACCAGAAAATTAATTCTTTCAACATGTATATGATACATTCTCCTTATTTTAACAAGGTTTAGCAACTAGCTAAAAAAACATAACTGGTAAAATGAACTTTTTCATGAGAAGATAGATAAACATGCTAATATTAGGAAGATGGTCAAGATTCCGAATATTTGACAACACTTTTTATCGAAACTGTGTCAAATGCTTATTATGTAAAATACCAGCGTTGCTCTAAATCGATTCTATCAAGTATTATAAAGTTAACAGTTAGCTATCTGAAATTGATTACGTGCTGATTTTCAACCGAAAATGGTCTCGGCCTGTAATTAATAATTCCCAAGTGCGGATTTTGTGAAGTGGAAATGAGGAACAAAGCTCCGTGTGGAGGTTTGTTTTTGTAAGGTTGGAGCGTTTGAGGTTGCAGAACAAAACTATGGTGGCGATCTTGAGAATACCGGTAATAAACATCGGGATTATTTATTGCAATTATGACTATCATTCTATTTATCAATACTATAGCAAACCATAAAATAACAATTATTTTGCTCTCCTTAAAAGCTGGGCCATTGCTCGTTCTTATAAAGCTGCTTGTACGGAACCTTTAAATAACTAGCAAAGACTTTTAAAAAAAAGAAAGGGGAAACATCCCCTTCCTGAAGTTATAATGGTATCAGGCTTGACTCAGCGTAGGGTGGAGTTTTTGAGTCAAGCTGAATATAGAAGCAGATTGTATTTCGACGTAACTAGTTTTTGTATGTCTGTAAATCATTTCATTAATAGAAACGTCTTTTAATTAAGGGAAACACGCTGTACCAAGCGGTCGAGCGTGATAATAACTTGGAATGCATCATCGATAATGCTCTCGGCCTTTATTGCATCGATGTCGAGTTCTTCTTCGAAGTGTTTAATAAGGTCTTCTCTTTCTTCTTTTTCCAAGCTTTTGTATTCGTCTTTAAGATCTTCCCAGTTATTTACTACCTTTAAAAAATCGGCAGTTCCACTAAGTAACGTGATGGTTTCGAAAAACGAAGCTTTTCCATCGTCAATTATAAAATTTACATCTTCAGCAAAATAGATAATAGCTTGTAGGCTTTCTTTGATGTTTTCAATTCCAGTCATTTTGTTGTTGTTTTATTGAATAGTGAGCTTATTTTTTCTTTCAAACTATTTTAAGGTATTTTCCTAAAAAAACAAGTGTATACTACTATTTATAGGAAAAGGTATTGTGCTAATTTTCAGTATAGCAATAAACTTAAATGTATTGATTGTATTAGCACATCTACTTATAATTGATGATGCTGGTTCGCCAGTTTTTCATTGTCTTGAATGAATGAAAAGGATATGGAAATAATACCTTTTGTAGTAAATCGTTGCGGAAAGGCCGCTTACCTTTGGCTTTTTCCTTCCTTTTCACTTCAGTCAAGACGATTTGTTCGTTTTTATACTTTTGTTGAATAGTTTTTTCTTCTTGCTATAATTTTCTTAGTTCTTGTATTTATTAAAAATGGTCTTCATTGAGCATTGGTGTGCTCCTTTTGCTTTTTCTTGTTATAAATATTCTCTCGTTGTTGTTTTACAAAAAGATTGTAAAATGTTATTTAAAATTTCTTTTGTAGTTTTCTGTAGTGTTATTTGATGATGTAAAGGTAGTAATTGTTCTATTTATTCAAATGTTTTTGTGTAGTTTCTACATAAAAATTAAATCTAAAAATTGTTCTATGGCTGACATATTCGCGATGTATGATTAGGTATTCTCCTCGAAAAGCTCATAACCCTCTAAATATCAAAGCATTAATATTACATCAGTGACTAAATTTTATTTATGTTCTAAAGATGGGGATGGATATATTAACTTTTGGCCTGTGTCAATTTCTGTCCAAACAGAAGTGTTTATTGTTTTTTTTATGAAGTCTGTAAAAATGCCTTTTTTATAAAACTACAAGCCTACACTTTTTTCATTATAAGCAGGAATATATTGGGTGAATTTGAGAACTTACTACAGAATCATATTATTACTGTTTGTTTAATGACTATACGCGTGCCTACCATTAAGTTTTGTGACGAAAATTACTCTCATTATCACCTCTAAAAAGTGTCAATTTATGACAGTAAAATTAACTTTTGCCTTTTTAAGTCTCTCTTGACTTTTTAGATCGTGTTTAGACATCTACAAAACTAACGACCTACACCCAAGTCGCTTTACAGCTTAATCTTTTCATAACCATCACGTTGACTTAAGCCTAAAGACATTATAGAGAAAGTGATGTAGTTTTTATATCGACATTTATAGTTTTTGATGTGGGTTATTATCATTTTCTATTTAGTAGTCACGCTTCTTGCTTGAAGAAGCATAGCCATATCAGCACCAATGCCATTTTCGGGATACAATAACAGAGCAAAACCTAAAGAACTACAAGCAACCTACATAAAAACTACAAACTACTTAAATAATTATTACATACAACTCTTATTATTAGATAATTAAAAGGCCGTGTAGTTAAGTAGGTTTGTAGAATGTGCTTTTCTTTAGCTTTTCTGAGTTTTATCTTAATCCCATAATCTGCAAGCGTCTGTCGCAAATTGACATTATAGTGTTTTTGCAAATTGGGCCAAGACTTTGGAGAGAGATACAAAAATGCCCTAACTAAGCAAGCTAGGGCATTTATTATTTGGGGAACATTGGCCGTGAAGGGCAAGTCCTATATGAGAGAACTAAAGATAGCCAGAAATGGACGTTATTGGCACGAACGAATGGCTGTTCAGAACGATTAGTTTAAACTGTATTTCGTAGCCGTGGATATTGAATTCTTATTTTCTCTGAAATATTCATGTTGGTTTGTTGAACGAGAGCCAAACCTTTTCATGTTTTCATTGGCCAAAGCTACTTTGCGGGGTGTTTTAACAGATTTGCACATCCAATCTTTAAACCGCAGCTCGTACCATTTTGTTTGCCACCACCAGCTTTGGGGCTGCCTGGTCCTTTGGATATGTACTAACTTTTCGAATACCGAATCAGTAAATCCATTATCAGGATAGTGGCCATGTAAAAGCACTCTGAAGTTGCGCATTTTCTGACGTGCATTTATCCGTTCATGAATAGTCGGGGTGTACTTTTCTTGGTTTTCCATGGTTTAGTTGTCTTAAGTTGGTGTTGTGAAAAGATACTTTTGTGATTATTAAGGTCGAAGACCTATTTATCTTGATTTTCTTTAGTCAATAAATCAGCAATTTATATCTGAATAACTGGAGTAATCGGTTTAACTACAGACGCCTACTAATAAGGTATGAGCAGATTTTGAAGAACTGTTTAAGTATATGTAGCTGAGAGTTCATATTTTGGCCTGATTAAGAATTTCAGAAAACTCTTTCCAACTACGCGAAAGCATCTGTGTTTCGTAAGTCTGTTCGGCAACTATTGCATCAAGGCGTTCCCTCATAACAATGAAAAATTCATGCTTAAGAGATAGTTTCGCCCAATTCTGAGAATTATTAATTTCAAATGCACTGATCAATTTTTCAGAATCGAATTGTTCAGTTTTAACATATTGCCGTTGTAGCTGAAGCGTTAAAAACTCTTTTTTGCTGACTTCAATTTCAACAGTGGGAATTTTGACTTTCATAGGGTTTTGTTTTTCTTGTCTTTGCGTATAGCACTCTTCATATTTCTTTTATTCAAAAAGGCATTTCCTCAGTAGACTGTTTTTCTGTTTTATCCATCTGTTCGTACATACTCTTCTCCAGCTCAATACCCAATTCGTCATAATCAAAAGCAATTGCAGTGGTGTTCCGCTGAACTTTTTCTACAAAGCCCGGAGTGAATGTTCCATCAGTATTAGCCAACTGTTCCTGTTCCACCCATTTAAAATCCTCGTTTATTGCATGGCCTATGTAAGCTGGGTGACTGTTCAGGTAGATATTCAACGCATTGCTTTTCAGTGCATCTTGCTTAACTAAATCTCTATAATGAGGCTCAATAAGCTTCATGCGCAGGAATAGTACCTTCTTCTTTTCGAAACATTTAATATCTGTTTTGCCTTTGTGTTTTACTTTGAAACTGGTTCGTTCTTCAACCTTAAATTCCCTACCATCAACTATCCGTAGCTGGGTCTGGAGGTATTCCACAGTTCCGAAGAATACCGCTACTTTGTTGCTCTGCACAATCATTTCGGAAAGGCTCAGGATTTTATTCCAGGTTTTTTCTTTCACTTGTTCATAAGTCCACGGAAATTCTAAGTCTGTCTTTTCAAGAAAAATTTTGGCAGTGGCCAGAAATTCGGATACGGTGTTTAGGATCCGCTCCACATACTTCTCCCCTCGTTTGTTCAGTTCTTCCTTCAAATCGTTTTTCACACGGATCTGTTCGTGGTAATAATGCTGTTCGAAGAGAGGACGTCGGTTTAGAATTTCAATCAGTATGTTTGTTATGCCTTTGTTTTCAAGTGCCTTTAACTTTTCGAACACATCGGCTTGCGCCTGTGTAAACTGTTGTTTCTTAACAAAAATGGTCATCGAACGATTAAAAAGTGCATAGTCGTCCTGCTCAGGAATGTATTGTCCAAGGAATACAACAGAAGCATTTACTTCCGATATATCGAGGTTCTTAGATTTGGCTTCCTTCTTTTTTGTTTTTCCAACTCCGTCGTATGCAGCTTTTAGTCCCTGAAACTTTGTTGGGCTGATTTTGTTCTCTTCATACTCATCGAAAACAACCGGACAATTGCGGTAGTTCTCCAAAAGAACAAAAAAGGCAGCGTCGGTGTCAGAGTTCAAGTTTTGCTCTTTCATTTTTCCGACAAAAGGAGCTTTTATACTGTCCGCAATTTGCGACTTGCCAGCGTTTGTGTCGCCGCCCATAAAAAAAAGAGGAAAGCGTTTGTGCTGTCTGTGAATAAAATCCCGATAAGCAGACATAATAACGAAGATGGTCGCAAACATACCTGCATCATCCATTGTGTAGGTATTGTGCATCAGATTTGCCCATTCTTTAAAACTAGCCTGCTGATCGCTTTGGGATTTCGAATACCTGAAATTCCCTTCTTTTTCGTGAGCACCATTGCGGACAAGCTTATTCAGACTCGAAATTGTTGGCGAATAATATGTATTGCCTTTAAATTCAACAGTGCCTACTTCATTGCATGGTAAGAACTGTTTGTTTGTGTAATCATAAATACCATCTTCAAAAGCATAACAGCCTTCGGGTTGTTGTCCCAGTATATCCAGCTCGAACCATTTGGGAATATTGGCACTCTCAACAGCAAGAATGCGTTCGAACTGAGTTTTGGATCCATGAAAAAACATAGCACTGTTTTCGTACAGCACTTTATCGAATTCGTTTTTAGATCGGAGAATTGCACTTTCAACAGCCATATATTCTTGCTTTCCCCGCGAATCTGTCAGTGCTAAAATGCGCTTGTTCAAACTGGACTCCTCGCTGTAGATGTGCCCTTTTATTTCGAAAGTGAAGTTCGATACAGGTGCTACAAACTCCTCTTTTGTTTTCATCATATACATTACAGGCTTCCCATTACTGTTTTGTAGTTTGTAGAAGCCGTTTCGTATAAACTCTCCCTTATCAACATAAGAGGGAAGGTCGTTGGCGTTGGAATAACGGTCGGGATCCAATACTTCTTCTCCATCTCCTATTCTGCTGATTTTCAGAATATCGTGTGCGTTCTTCTTACCCTGAGCCTCTCGCAATGGCCTCTTTATCACTTCATTCCAGTCTGTTTTTGACAGATCGAAGCGTTTGCGCACTTTATCGTATTCAATTGTATAGGTTGATTTTGGAAGATAGGCCATGAACTTCGCAGCCCGCTCTATAGCACGTTGGCGGAGAACAGTATCGGTTCTTGGGGACAATGTAGCCAGCATGCGGGTGTAGAAGTCGATAAAGGATGGATATTCTTCGTTCTCTTCATCGGGGTTCCAGTCTATTCCTGGCTTTACATACACCGGCAGCCCATGGCGTACCAGATATTTGGCACAATTTATCTCGTCGGTTTCTTCTTCCTGATCTATATCTTCGTAGATATTGGTTATCTGGTTGTAGAGAATAACTCTTTTAACCACATCCTTTAGTTTCAGTAATAATTTATAATTGCCCTTTTCCCAGCAGATTACACCTTCATCATTAGCACGATAAGAAGCGTTTGTTATAAATGCTTTTTTTTCTTTTGCTATGAATTCAAAGTTTTGCGAAAGGCCTAAAGGCTCTTGCCTATCTGAAAATATAGGAGTGTAGTTCGGATTTTCTAATTTTTCAAATTCTTCAAGAACAAACGGAAGATTCAGCTTTTGTAAGTTAAATTTATCCTTGAGCAGGTTTTCTAGTTTTTTTGGCTTCTCCGAAAGGGGGATATTGCAAATCAGATCGTTTGCATCTAAATCGGGATCGGGAAAAACGAAAGCGTAAACAGACTTAAAACCAATCTGTTCCTTGTTCTCAAGTAGAAATTTAGCTTGTTTTATTATATAGCGTTGTCCCGCTTTGTCACCATCGGCCGCCAGCCTTACAATCTTGTCTTTCATGAACGGCATAGCTTGTACATCATAATATATATTCGATGTAGCAAAGCTTGCAACAGCACTGTGGCCGGTCTGATAGATAGAAAGAGCATTGATAACCCCTTCCGTAATCCATACATCTTCCTTCAATGCACGGTAAGTTTCTGTATAAAAAGAATTTACAAGTGTTCCTTTATTGTATGATTTAGGAATATCTTCATCTAATTCTCCAATGTGCCGTTTATTCAACAACTTTTCATCGGAGCTCAGAAAAACCACACCTCCAGGAAATTGCTTTCTGTCGGTAGAAGTATAGGGGGCAGAAGCATAAAACGCAGAACTGGGAAGTTTGTCTGTATTTATGCCTCTTTCCTTTAAATATACTATAGCTTCGGTCTTACTTTCCTTTTTTATGAAATAGATCATTCTAGAAAGCCTCTCTTCTTCAGCTTCTTTCTGGGCTTTCTGTTCTGCTGGGGTTAACAGCTTTTCATTGATGATTTTTTCTCTGACAATGTCGATCTGGACATCTGGAGTCTGACCGTTGATCTCAATTCCTTCATCATGTGCTAATTGTTTAATTGCGCTTATAAAATCGAGATTGTTATAGTTGATTAGGAAATCTAAGGCTTTACCAGATGCTCCACACCCAAAGCACTTGTACATGTTTTTTTCTGGAGAAACAACAAAGCTGGCTGTGTTTTCATTATGGAACGGACAACTGGTTTTGTAATCTTTTCCTACTTTTTTAAGATCGAGAGAACTGTATTGTTGTATAGTTTTAAAGGTATTGGCACTGGCTTTAATTTTTAGGATTAAGTCTTTCGGAATCATAGGATCTTAAATAAAGTAAGGTTCTCGAAATGCCCTTGTGTTCTTATTAATTTGCACTGAAGTGCTAAATGGCAAAATGCTTTATGCCATGCACGTTTGGTCTAGGTAAGTTGTTTTGAGCTTGAAAACAGCACTTCGGCTTGTGCTCACCTGTTGATAAGCAGCAGGAAGTGGAATATCAAACTAGTATTGTGCGAACACACCGGTACCATGCTGATGCTATTGGTAGGATGAGTTACCATTACCTATTCCAGATCGGCTTTTCTCTTTTGTGTAAGTAGGCGGAATTTGAATCGCTTGGTCTATAGCATGCCTTCGATATCGCGAAGTGCTGCACTGAGGGAGATGTCTGCCTGTTTGTTCAGAGGCTTTATGAAATAGGAGAAATTGTTAATGTCTCTTTTAGAGCCACCTTCAATCATTATGTTGTTTTTTCGGTATTCAATTATGACCTCTTTCTCCGTTTGGTCGTTCACAAGCATGGCAATCTGTAGGATTTGATCTAGAAGTTCTTTAACTTCTGGCTTTAAATGCACTGAAGGCCGATGCGGTTCGTTGAGTTTTTTCATAATCATTTGTTTTGTGGTTTGTTATGCGGTTATTCATAGTGTGCAGTGTAGTTTTAAATCGAACAATCAGAAAATAGACCAATAGACTTATTTAGTCGAAAAGTCTTCTTAAATATAAAAAATAGTCCGAGTTGAGGGGAAATACCCTCAGCTCGATTTTTTCATCATTGAGAAGCATACCTTTTAGTTCTTTAAACATTAAAACTCTGACCGACTGTTTTCTATGGGCATGTTTCACATCTATCTGTTTATATTGGGTTGACTTATCCACAAAATTCTTCAAATTCATCAGGCGATTTTTGAAAGAAACCTGAAATAGCTTTTACCGTACTCCAAGAGATACCAGCGGGTCTTCTATCACGATTCATCAACCGGCTTAGGGTCTGTTCAGAAATACCAGTTTTCTCGGCTAGTTCTTTCTGGGTTCTGATACCGTTCTCAGCCATTTGAATGAAGATGTTTGTTTTTGCAGAATTTTTCATTGTGTCAATGTTGAATAAATTAAAATGGTAATCGTCTTGTTCAATTCCTAGTATTAGACTGTTTATGTGATCCTGTAAAATGCATTTGCAGGCCTCGTTTACTTCTTTGTACAGATATGGTGGGATTTTTCCCCTGAGGCTTACCCAGTTGTTGAATTGAGATACAGTATGGCCGGGAATACGTTCTTGCAATTCTTCTTTTAAAAGTTGCCTGCTTCTTACGGGCAGTTCTTTTACTAATGTGGAGAAAATTACATTAGCTGGGATTTTTTGATGTTTCGTGGTGTTATTATCCATTGCTATATATTGGAGTGATGGTTGTAATACTGTAATTTTACATCGTTTATGTAATGTGTGTTGTCGTTTGTTGTTTTCGACACTGCAATGATATCTATTTCGCGGGAATTAAATCCCATTTTTCGGGATTTAATTCCATAGAATTTGACTATATTTTTAATTAGTGATATTACTTTGAATTATGAAGCCTATAAATGAACGATTTAAAATCCTGTTTAGAAACGAACTGGACTATAAACAGAAAAACATTGCGGATTTATTAAGTGTTGGCACAACAACAGTTAGCCGTTGGATAAATGGCGAGGGTAATATTGGATCTGAAGTTCAGATTTTGGTTTTTCAAAAGGTTGAAAAACTAAATGCGCGCTGGTGGTTTTTTGGAGAAGGAGAGATCTGGAGCGAGGTCGAAAAATCAGCAATACCCAAAGATAATAGCGTGGCCATGGAGGCTGTACGGACAATTTACGAAATTGAACGTACCCGAAATAGCGAGTTGGAACGTGAAATTTGGGAACTGAAACAAATGTTGACCCAAAAGGAAGAACGCATAGATGAGCTAGAAAAAGAAGTTGGAAGTAATGGTGGGCTTGTGGCAGCTGAAAATTAATGGCAATTGTGTGCGAAAATTATATAATTCGAAATAATCAGACAAAACAAAATATTCACAACTTATTCATAATAAGATATTTATTTCAATAATGTAGATTCCGCTATTCTCCACGGAATGCAATAGAACTACGTTGGTGCAGTAAATCATTGATTGGAGGTTAAAGGCTTTGGGCAGCGTTTTTATTTACATCCGAAGAAGAAGAGATACTCAAGGTCTATAATTTCCAATGTTTTGATTACATACCAGAGATGTAGTTCTGAAAACTGCACTTGAGAATGGCTGTTTTTCTATGATTTGACTTAGACATATCAAAAAAAACTAACCATTCGCTCCACTGCGGACAGACAAATCCTCACGTACAAAAAGTACGCTCTGGTTCATCCGCCTTGTGCACCTTTGGCTAATTATTTTTTTAACATGCCTTAGATATAAGTAAAGTGTGAAAAATAATTTCGACTAAGATACGCAAGACTCTCAATACCAGTTCACATTGAGAGTACGTGCGGATTTGGACGACCACAGTGCAACGAAAACCGAAGTTTTTCTCAGTTTCACTAAGCAGATTTTTCTGCTGCTAAGCTACAGACTGGATGAACGAAGCAGATTGATTAATAAATCCGTAACCTTAGAGTTCTACTGCAACTTATAATTTGGATTAGGGCATTTAAAAGGCATTCAGTTATCAACTGTCCTCTTTATTCCTAGATTTTGATGAAATTCAATTCAACATTAAACCAATGTTGAAATTGCAACCTTCTCAGACGAATAGTTTTTTTCTTATACGAATTCACGTCTCTCATCGCCATTGATGTCTTTGTACACAAATACCACATTACCGATAACAGATGTTCTCTATCTGTATCTCATATACCTATAAAACATGCCTGTTATTCTTGCTCACTAGAGATAATCAATATTTCATATTTGATTAGTAAATTTACAATACTTCATAATTGATGATAAAGGTGTTTTTATATAGAAAAATATTGATTTTCACCTCTTACTAACTTTGATTTGTTGTCATTCAAAAGTATTTTGCACTTTTATATGTGTTGCATTGATGCGATTATCGCTTCGTAATTCATCACAATATTGAAAAACAGAATGATCATGTTTATTCTAAACTGTTGTATCTGCTTTGCACTATCCGTTTGATAGATTTTGTTGGATGATATTGTTCTACATTATTAAGGTGTGCAAGTGTATGTATTACTTATACCCTAGATGCGTGCAAGCATTATTGCATTTAGACTTCATTTTTTTGTTATTCCAGAATATTATTAGAACTTTGGACTTGACGATTTTTAAGGCAAATGCACCTGAAACACTATTTATGCATTAGTTCGAAATATCCAAACGTCAAGATGTAATAATATGGAATCATATTATTGCCTGTTGATGAAAAAGCACTGGCCTTAAAAGAGAACATTGAACTATTAAAACCCTTTACTGTGAATTCTATTTTAAAACTAACCTCAACGCTTTTTAAAGCGGTGCTGTGCGTAGTATTCATTATTGGTACTACACATTTATGTGCACAGACTTCTCTTGAAATCAAAGATCAGGTTGCTAGTTATGAAGCATTAGATTCTCGTACTGTAACCGTTACTGGTAAATCTGAGTTGCACTTAACTGGTGCGGCAGATGTGTTAACAAACTCTCAGGTCAGCCTAAATTCAGAAGGAGCATGGCTGTATTTCGACAACATTAAACCTTCCGTTGTCATTGAAACTTATCTTGGTCTGGTAAAAGTAAACGGAGCTGATGCTGTTTCTAATACGAATGTACGGATTAGAAACTACGGCATGGGAACGCTGATTATTCCACATACACCCAGTTATCAGGCTCTTGAGGTTTATGCCGCAAAAGACTTTGGCGGAGCTTCAATGAAAATGAACTCTTTCACTTTTTATCGTTCAGAGGAAATCGAGGACGACGCTTCAATAGATTTCGAAGTGGTAACAATCGGAGGTTTTAATAACTCTATTGAGTCTTTCAAGTTGAAGAGAGGTTATATGGCCACTTTTGCACAATCGAAAGACGGAACAGGATACAGTAAAGTGTATATCGCAGATAAAGAAGACCTTGAAATATCATCGATGCCAGAAGGTCTAACGGGACGTATTTCGTTTGTAAGGGTTCTTCCTTGGAACTACCCATCAAAGAAAGGCTTCACTTATGCAAGCGGAGCAAACCAGCTTAATGCCTCTTGGTTCTATAACTGGGGAGGCGGAGCTTCTTCGACAGACAATGTTGAATTCGTACCTATGAAATGGGGAGGTGGCTATGCAGGTGTTAACTATGCAAATAAAACCGATGCAACACACGTGCTTGGTTTCAACGAACCTAGCCACAAAGAGCAATCGAACGTAAGCGTTGATGACGCTATTAGATATTGGTCATCACTGCAAAAATCTGGTCTACGTCTAGGTTCTCCAGGCATTGCAGACAATGGAAAGCCTTGGCTATATAAATTTATGGCAAAGGCTGATAAACTTAACCTTAGGGTCGATTTCTGTGCCGTACACTTTTATCAGGGGGGTAGAACTGCTAAGCAGATGTATAATTGGCTGAAAGATGTATATAAGAAAACAGGTCGTCCTGTTTGGGTTACTGAATGGAACAACGGTGCACCTTGGACGAAATATGCCCCTACACCAACATACGAAGAGCAAGCAAAAAAAATAAAAGCTTTCATCTCAATGATGGATACTACCAGTTGGATCGAAAGATATGCTGTTTACAACTGGGTTGGAAAAACAAGAGCAGTGATTCTTAACAAAGCGCCTACTCTAGCAGGAGAGGAATACAGGGATAAAGTTTCTCCTTTGGCTTTCAATCCAGACAAAGAATTTCATCAGAAGTATATGGGCTTAACAAAGCCTTATGGAGCAAAAGGCGTTAGCAAAGAAGACGGAGTACATTTGAAATGGGATGAGAATGTAGCAGAAGATGAAGGTGTTATTATTGAGCGTTCATTTAATGGTGGTGAATTTTCGGAAATTGTGAAGCTAGAAGGAGTTGAAATTTCAAGCTATATTGACGAAACTGCAGACGAACCAGGGGCTTACCGCTACCGTGTTAAGTATTTCAATAGCGAAAAAGAGACTGACTTTTCTAATGTGGCATTGGTTAAAGTATCTATACCCGGTTCTGTAAATGTTGCAGTAAGCAAGCCTGTTACAGTGGATTCTTTCTCAGAGGAGAAATATTCCGGACAAGGTGCAGTAGATAGCGATGCAAGAGCAAATAAAGCAAGTAGATGGATCAGTAATGGTGAAACTGAATTTCCTCATTGGATCGAAATTGATCTGAAGGGAACATATAATATCTTCTGGTTGTCTTTCTATACAGGCGATAAAGGATATAACAAGCCAATAAGCGATTTCGAATTCATGTATTGGGATATCGAGACTGAAGAGTGGAGGACTGCCCTGTCTGTTACTGAAAATTCAAGTGCAGTTTACCACAATGGATTCGAACCTGTATTGACAAACAAAGTGAAACTGAACGTAACGAAAGCTTCTGATAACTTTGTAAGACTTTATGAAATAGAGGTATTCGGTGCAGAACACAAGAAGCCAATTCCAGAAAACCTTGCTCTGAACAAAGCAGTACAAACTTCATCTACACACGCAAAAGGTAAAAACCCAGGCGAGTTGGCTGTTGATGGAAAAAGCAACACTCAATGGGTAACTGCAAGCGAAGAGGTTCCTGAGTGGATAGAAATTGATCTTGGTGCATCGTATGTAATCAACAGAATGAAGCTTGCTATTGGAAAAAAGAAAAAAGAAGGGTATTTCAAAGAGTTCGATTTCCAATATTGGGACGGCGAGAAATGGGTCGAAATCTTCAAAAAAGAAGGCAACACAAATAAAACATACGAACATGCTTTCGATGAGGTAACCACTCAGAAAGTAAGACTAAACATTACAGCCAAATCAACTGCAGTTAGGCTTCAGGAAATTCAGGTTTACGGTTACGACCCGAATTTTACAATGGATGTTAACCACAGTGTAGTTAATAAACAGATTTATCGCGTTTATCCAACCTTCACCAGCGGACAGATCAGCATAGAAGGTCTTTCCTTAGAAAGAAACGTTGCTGTGTACAGCGCACAAGGTAAGTTGGTGCTGACAAAGAAAACTAATCGAGAGTTGAATGTTGAGCAATTAGAAAATGGTGTGTATCTATTGAAAATTGATCAAAAGAACACACTTCGGTTTGTGAAACAATAGTTTCATTTTTTTGAGAGTTAAGAGAAGCACGGCATATACGCCGTGCTTTTTCATTTTTGCCAATTCGTATTTCACGACCTTTTGGGGCTGGGAAATTAGAATGCTGTTCTACAAGAAGAATTATAAGTTTCCTGTATCCAATATAATTGATAACTAATTAACCAATGATAACAAAATCAGGCAAGTAATTTTTTTACAACATCCGAAATAGCTTTTCCTTCAGCCTTTCCTGCTAGTTGCTTAGATGCAGCACCCATTACACGCCCCATATCTTGCATGTTGGTAGCTCCCAGTTCATCAACAATGTTCTTCACTGCCTTTTCAAGTTCCTCGCCTTCCAACATTTCAGGAAGATAAGCCTGAATAAATCCAGCTTCCAACATTTCTTTTTCGTAAAGGTCGTCGCGCCCTTGCTCTTTGAAAGTAGCCGCAGCATCTTTGCGCTGTTTCAGCTGCTTCTGAAGAATTTTCAGCTCTTCAGACTCACTAACATCATCCGATGCCCCTTGTGCAGTATTTGCCAATAGTAGTGCTGATTTAATTGCACGTAGCGCCATCAGTTTATCTTTATCTTTGGCCTTCATGGCCTCCTTTAGATCGGAATTGATCTTCTCAGTTAAACTCATATTTGTTTTATTTTTATAAAATTAGTGTCGTGTAGTCAATAAGGCTCGTGCAACATGCTCAATTGGTAGACTTAGTAAAGTGCAAAAAGCAACTTCACTCTTAGCTCAGAAGCCCCTTAATGACAGATCATTACAAAATTCATAAGGATTTGGGCAGCCGCAGTGCATCGAAAACCGAAGTTATTTTTGCAGCTTCACTTATCTACAATATTTTATGCTAAAATATAAAGTTACAGGGGAAGTTTGATACTGAAACATTTTAGAAATTCAATTATGGAAAAGAGCAATAGGCACTAACTCGTTTTTATGATTGTAGATTAGGAGCAAAGCTTTCTTTTTAAGAATAGACAGTTGAGCAGTACCCTTTTTATGCACACGTAGAGATGCAAGATTTTGAGCCTCTACCATTCGATAATTAATACACCGACTATAATAAAATAGGTCGCTAATGTAAACGACACTTTTGGGTATATCACTGTACTGAATGCTAGTATGATACTTTTCCTAAAAAAAAAGCACCACATGCTTACTTCTCAATTTCAATCCCGATTTCGCGCAACAAAACCGATGCATTGAAGTGGTTGCAAGGTCCATGACGTAATTTATAATCGAAATCCATATGATCTTCGTCGATCTTCACGTCGAAATGATAGTTCGTAAAATCAGGATGCTTTGCCTCCAACTCGGCCAGTCCAAGATCGTGACTTGCAATAAATCCTGATCCATTCTGTGGTAACAGCCATTTTATTAAGGCTTCGGTTCCGAAATGCTTGTCATGAGAATTTGTACCTCGTAAGAGCTCATCGAGGAGATAAAGAACATTGTCGTTGTCTCCAACAGTCTCCAATAGCTGTTTTATTCGTTTGATTTCAAAATAGAAAGTCGATGTATTTTCTTCAATAGAATCTTTTATCCGCATAAGAGAAAAAATCCGGACAGGCTTAAACTGCATCTGACTGGCGCATACTGGTGCGCCCATTTGAGCCAGCACCAGATTGATACCAATACTCCGCAAAAAAGTACTTTTACCGGCCATGTTGGAACCAGATACAAAGACAAGTTCTTTTTTAGAAAGAAAGTTAAAATCGTTGTTAACACGTTGCTGCGGATGTATAAGAGGGTGCCCGAAATTTCGGAAATATGGCAGATTGTCGTGTTCTACTCTAGGGAATGTCCATTCCGGATGATTAAACCGAAGTGTACCCAAACTACACAGAGCTTCCAGTTCTGCAAGTTGTTCAATTGCAAAACGGATAAGTTTTCTGTTCTTCTGTTTCCACCTGTCTACCCGCAACAGCCATAGCACATCCCATACGAAAAGACTAGTTATAATGATGTACACAATCATATTCAATCGGTAGTCCCAATAGTTGATATACGACGATAGGCGGTTTATCTTCTTCGAAAAGTTGTTTTGTCCAGCAACATCGGCTTTAAGCTTCATTAGCAATTCCGATTCAAAATTTTCTCCGCCAATCAAATTCAATGATGAAGTCAGTTGTCTAAGCAGTTCGGCAGTTTTTGAAACAGAGTTATGTTTCTGCATAAAATAACGGGCAAACCTAAAGTGGAAAAATACATTCAATAAGAATAAGTTAAGGGCAACAGTAGGGGCAAATTCCACAAACGGAATGGCAAGTAAGGCAGGCCAGAAACAGACCAGAAAAACGTAACGGTACCAACGGAGCCACACAGGCACTTTTTCTTCGTCTTGTTGAGCCCAGTTCTTGAGCTGTTTTAAGTTATCACTGTTCAGCCCTTGTAGTGTACAAAACAGGTTTAAACGGAAATTGTGCTTCTCGGACAGTTCCGACACAGCCTGTTGTCTTTGTTTTATTTCCAGTTCATCCGCTGTTGATAAGAGATACTCTGATATCTTCAGTTTCCCAAAAAAAGTGCATGCCCGATTGATATACTGAAAAAGACTGTGTCTGCCGAACAGATCAAGATCAGAGGCGTAGCTATGTCGTTGAGGCTCGAACTCTTTTCCACTGTCGAAACCTGTAAAATCGAATTTCTGGTATCTCAGTTCATCTGAATACCACCTAGCCTTTCGTTTCATAAAATCGAGCTGTTGTTCTTTGCGAAGATGGTGTTTTACCAAAAATAAGAACACGCAGAGCAATAGCCCACCCGAGATAAGGGCTATAGGCCAAGACCATTCAAATAATGAGATGAATACAGCAATTGCCAATATAAAAACAACAAGTCTGGCAATCGATAATTTTGTGTTATATCTAGAAAGGTGTTCTATATGTAGTTCTTCTTGGGTGAGCTGTTCTGTGTAAAATATGTCAGGATTTGTCATTGTGCTAAAAACGCGATTTCTTAGTTAAACGAATGGGCAAAACTAGGTAAAGTTTAAGATATATCTATTCATTAAAATGAGTAAAGCTCAAAACTGAGGGCTTACAGAGTGTAGGGTTTCAGTCGCTTTTTGTTTAAGATTGTTTTCAATCAAACAGTATGCCTTACTCACTGTTGTTTGTGTATGCTAGGATTCACATCGAGAATATTGGTAAATATATTGGGAAGGTAATAGCGTGGTGGGGAGGGTATTTTGACCACTTTTTTCGTACAATGTCAGTAATTGAAATTTCGAAAAAACTAAACAAACCTGTCACAATCAATATCGCATAGCACTATGCACATTGTGAGTGTTTAGCAGGTTTCATACATTCTCCGAAACCTGCCCTCATTTTTCTAATTAACCCAAATCTGTGTATCCACAGCCAATCGCTTCACCAGATACTCAAAGAAGCGGATTTGTTCGATTACAAACTCAATATCCTTTATTGTACTAATTCCCTGCTTCAAATCAGCCTCAAACAAATCCTTGTTCCAATCAATACCTAGAAAAACAGTACCTCCAGCAAATGAGAAATACACCCTTACTCGCACTGTTCGTACCAGTTCCATAATAGCTTCCTGTACTTCGCTATTGAGAATTGAATGCGGCTCTACATTATTCGTAGAATAACACGAGAAAAGCTGATCGAATTCCGAATTTCCAGTTTCAAAACGTTTTTTCCCCTGAAAAGTATTCTTACGGAACAAACCTGTTCCCACCACTTTATTTGGAATTGCCAAAACAGTTCCTGCTTCCTGTTTTCCAAAGTTGGCACTCATAACCAAACCATTGAAAAACTTTACATAATTCGCTGTATCAGCATTATCCGCAGTATCATCCGCCCCTGTGAAAATATCCAGAATTCCCTCTGCAATATCACCCGCCACGGATCCAAAAGTTTCCTTATCCACATAAAGAGTAGCTTCACCAAATTGCACCTCTACTCCTTCAACCGTTCCCTTCACGTAATCCTCTCCATCGTAGCTATCTATCGACGATTTAAAAACATCTGCCCTCTGAATATCTTCTACAGGCACCTTCCCTTCTGGATCGTAAACAAACGAAGGGTTCAGTTTTTTCATCAACCAGCGCACTACATCCTCTTTAAATTTCTTCCTGAATCGTATATCTGGAGCTTTGAATACATATTGATACAGCACAATGTCCAGAATAAACAACGCTCCACTAATTACAATGAAGATAAGCGTAAACGGCAAAAGAAACGGTAAAATAGCTGTTGCTATCGCTGCTACTAAACCTGGGTAATAAACAAATTTAAATACCTTACTAATCGTCTTATGGGCAATAAACTTTCGGTTCATGCTTTGCCTATACTTCTCGAACTGCTCCAATTTCGCAGTCAATTCGTCTTTGAAATCTATTGTTCCGTCCATCTTTATAAACAAGTTTACTTAAATCAAAAACGGCCTGAAATCATAAGATCAGGCCGCCAATAACTTCTAACAACACGAATTAGTAATCATACTGATTTTCCTCTAATTGGTATTGACTACTGTCAAATGCTAAAATCGGATAGAAAATAATCGGAAGGAAGAGTAAACCTAATGTAAATCCTACTCCTTTTCCAAATGCTTTTGCTAAAAGATTAGTAGCCCAAATCATCCAGATAATTCCAAGTCCAAAAACTGGGGTCAAGAAAATCATTAAAAGAAGCCACCACCAAGGTTTTTTTATAATATCAAGCAAAACAATTATATTATAAAACGGAATGATCACCGCCCAACCCGGTCTTCCTGCTTTAGAATAAATTTTCCAGTTAGACACTAGGAGCAGAAGCGAGATCACTGCCATAAAACCAGAATAAGCTGCCAAAAAAGCACTTAACATTGCAGCTCCAGCAAAGGGATCTTGTTGCATAGTTTTTAATTTTAATGGGTTTGAATTAGATTGGAAATTAAGAAAGAGGAACATATGTGTATCCAAACGTTCATCTCTTCCTTGCTGTTAGATATTTAGAATACGAGATCAAATATAAGGCAAATTATGCTTTAATTATTGCGAAACAAAGTACAAAATATTTTTTATCAACAACTGGGGCTGTTCTGCATGCACCCAATGTCCTGCATTCGAAACAGTTGCCATTTCTGCATAAGGGAAAATATTATATATGGAATCGATGTCTTCTGTTGAAATATAATCCGATTTTTCCCCTCTTATGAATAAAACAGGAAAACCAACAACCTCTTTTTCATGCCCAGAATCATCAGAATTCAACCCTTCCAGAATATAATTGATATTTTTCTCTAGAGATTCAACATTTAATCCCCAATAAAACGAATTATCCTTTTCCATACGAAGATTCTTAAGCAAAAACTGACGTGTTCTACTCTCATCAAGCATTGAGGCCAAATGAACATCCACATCAGTCCTGCTCTTTATCTGGTTAAAATCCACAGAACTCATAGCTTTCAAAATCTTCTTATGATCGATAGTCTGCTGCTCAAATCCATCCACATTTAAGTAGGACTTTGGTGCAATATCCACCACAATCAAACTCTGTACTCGCTCGGGATAAGCCACAGAAAAGAACATTGCAGTCTTCCCTCCCATGGAATGCCCCACAATAATTGCTTTTTCAAGTCCTTGCTTGTCCATAAACTCTAAAAGGTCATCACGCATCAGAGCATAATTATGTTCTTCCGAATGAGGAGAACGTCCATGGTTTCGCTGATCGATAATGTAAACTTCAAACTCTTCGGCCAAAGCACGACCAACCGTCACCCAATTGTCAGAAGCCCCATACAGTCCGTGTATAATTATAAGTGGCACACCACTACCATATTTGCGATAAAACAGTTCCATAAAACAATTTGTTAAGTAGGCGTGTTAATAATAGAAGACACTTTGAGGTTTGTCAATATACTGAATATTAACACGATGATTACACAATCAAATAGCACCACGTGCTTAATAAAAAATCAGACAGGCTAATAGAAAGCTCCGCTACTTGGTGAGGTTTAGGTTCTCAGGAGCAGATCTATATAAGAAAAGAAAACATTTATGGGCAGAAAATACTACCCACAAAGCAAACATCATTATAGAATTACGAACACAAACGCTTATACATCTGAATTGTATTCTCTAGTCCATAATAAAGAGCATCTGCAATTAATGCATGCCCAATTGAAACCTCTAGTAAACCTGGAATTTTTTCAACAAAATACTTCAAGTTATCCAGATTCAGATCGTGCCCTGCATTCAATGCCAATCCAACCTCATTTGCCTTTATTGCAGCAGAAACAAAAGGCGCAATTGCAGCTTCCCTATCTTGTGTATAGTTTGCCGCATAAGGCTCTGTATACAGCTCAACACGGTCTGTTCCCGTTTTTGCTGCATATTCAATATTTATCAGTTCTGTATCGACAAAAATCGAAGTTCGGATTCCTTCTTTCTTAAAACGGGTAATCACTTCTTGCAAAAAATCCTGATATTTAACCGTATCCCAACCAGCATTAGATGTAATCGCCTCTGGTGGATCTGGCACTAGAGTCACTTGATCTGGCTTCACTTCCAACACCATCTTTATAAACTCCTCACTTGGATAACCTTCAATATTGAACTCTGTAGCGATCACCTCTTTCAGATCGTAAACATCTTTGCGTGTAATGTGCCTCTCGTCCGGACGTGGATGCACAGTTATACCTTCGGCACCGAACCGTTCCGCATCTATAGCCACTTTCACCACATCTGGAATATTCCCCCCTCTGGCATTCCGTATTGTGGCAACCTTGTTTATATTTACACTTAGCCTTGTCATAACATTTATTTTTTACAGATAAAGCCGCAGACCCTACCTGCTATTGAAGCAGTTTTGTACTTTTGCAGAACTCATTTATCAACACCAATAAAATATCGGCCTGAATATTGGATATACAAGCCAAAGAATATAGGCATGCGATCGATAAACTATCCTGAATTTAGGAAGTGCAAGTTAGTATTTTAATGAAGTGTAGAAAAAGCATCTTAACGTTAATTCTTCAGCATGCCCTATGTACATCCTGAAAGACAGGCCATAAGCTTAATATCAAAAATTCCTCAGAATCTTGTAATCTAAGGCTGAGCTAAAGCAAACTTTTCGTACCATTGTATTCATGTTAGCACAAACGCTCATATCAGAAATCGTTCCTGTTGTCAGAACCTCAGACTCTGGTCAGGCTGCACTGAGTCTGATGGAGGTTTTTAAGGTCGCGCACATGCCCATTGTAAACAATGTCGACTTTTTGGGACTGATCTCAGACAACGACATCTACGACCTGAATATGGCAGAAAGCCCAATCGGCGACCACCCACTTTCACTTATTCGGCCATACGTATATGCAGACCAACACATCTACGAGGTTATCGATGTGGTTTCAAGACTTGGCTTGACCCTAATTCCTGTCCTTGAAAGAGACGATCTGTACATGGGCAGCATCACCCTTCAGGATTTAGTACAGAAGTTTGCAGAGCTTGCCTCTGCTAACAACCCTGGCGGAATCATTCTACTGGAAATGCATATCCACGACTATACGCTCACCGAAATATCGCAGATTATTGAAGGAAACGATGCAAAAATATTGAGCCTATATGCCTCATCTCATGCAGACTCAACGAAAGTGAACGTAACAATAAAAGTAAACCGAAACGACCTAAGCTCTATCATTCAGACTTTTGACCGATATGGTTACAACATAATAGCCACTTATTCAGAAGATCAGATAATTGAAAACATGATGAGTTCACGGTACGAAGAGTTTATGAACTTCCTGAACATATAAGATAATTAAATCTTTTGAGAAACTGTATAACTACCTCCCAGCACTAACGTATCTCTGGCAGATTGCTAATGAGTCCAAAAATACTATAAAACAATTCAGCAGCTCTAGAAATTTTGCAACGGTTCAACGAATCCATACTCAACCTCAGGGTAAGGATTAACGTCTCTGAAAACCACGATAGGCCCGGCAAGTACCTTTACTCTCCCAGAATTTAATTGTAAGGTAGGCTCCTACTGAATAAAACCAATCGTCGTCACTTTTAAAATAACGTTGCTTTCCATAATGAGGAGAGTCAGAAGCAAACATTGCAGATCCCATTCCTTCTATATCGTCGGTGAAAGTTTTACGAGGAGCCCATTCCAAACACAAGTCTACCCGTTCTGACAATTTAATTTTTCCTCCCACAGAAAATGGAATGATAAAAGCAAAGTAACTATTCTCTGGAGTAATGAAATAAGCTGCCCCCATACCAAGCGAAAAATAAGGCGTAAAACGATTATCTCCGCCATATTCACCATAAGGCACAAAGTTAAACTCTCCACTCATTCCAAAATCAAGAACCGTAGTATTAAAATCAAAACCACGTGCCTGTTTAAAAGGGTTTTCGAAATCTTTGTCGCTACCGGACAATTTCGAATAAAGCAAAGTTGCCCTTATCGAATAACGTGAGCTGAGGTTTTTTCGAAGAATTCCACCCACCGAAATATTAGGGTGATCGAAATGATAACTAGGATTAACATCACCTAAGTAATAGGCCGTACCAAGAAAAATACCATAGTCGGTATTTCTCGCAAATTGAGCCTTAAGACCAAGTGTCATAAGGCTCAAGGTTAACATAACAAGAATCTTTTTCATACAAAATCTATCTGTGAGTTCATGTAGCCAGAGCTTTTTGCAATCAACAAAAAGCAATCTGTAATTTTGTCTCTAGTATTTCGCACGCCCACGCCTACCAAACAATCCGCCAAACAATCCATAGCGGAAACGGTACGAGGCCTGAAAAACAAGGAACATATAAGCATCGTTAAATGTAGCGCTGCCACGAGGTGGTATTGAAGCTATATGTTCAGGTAAAGTCTTATCTGTATAATATTGTTGGCCTTCGTTTACCCACGAAGCATCTTTATTTCTATCAGAAAGAGCTGCTGCTACATCGCCATACGCGGCACGGATATCATCTGAATTGTAGTAACTACCACTTGTGTCGTCGATATAATCGGAGGTAGTATAACGTACTCCAAACTCTGCCCCTACCGACCAATATCTATCTATGGTATATTTTACCCCTATTCCTCCTGGGAAAACAGCTGCAAAACGGGAATATTTCGCAGGAGCACCTTCCAATCCCTGCCCTTCTGTTCCTAGGGGTTGTAGGTTGTACCATTTTCCTTCATATTCTGCCTGAGGATTGAAATAAACACCTCCAATACCCATGAACAAATAGGCACTTATACTATTCCACCCTGTAACAGAAGAATAACGGTAACGGGCGGCTATTTCTTCTTTTATGAAATAAAACTCGAGCTGCGCATTGGATTCAAATATCATAGACCGAAAATGCAGGTTACGGGATTTTCGTCCCGGATGCCCCGAAAGCTCATCATCCGCACCTATCATTCCTCCTGCAATATTCCAGCGTGCTGAAAACCGTTCCATAAAACGATAGCGAAGACCCAATTGTAATACAGGCCGTGTTGCAGCAAAATCCAAATCCTTTATTCCCATGAAATGCGCCGCATCTCCTTGACCTCCGCCAAGATCACCAAAAAAGTTCGTGGAACCGATACCCATTGTGGCATCCCAAGGTCGCCTTTTCCATTTCTGGGCATGGGTATCTGTAGGAATAAGATATATGAACATCAAAACAATCACACTCCAAAATCTAAGATCGCACAAAGTCAAGACAATTTTAAAATTCCCGACTTCCCATATCTCCTTTCTATCCTTAAATTTATACAAATATCCACTCATCGCTGTACATTTCTTAAAACGTTTCTTTGTCGATTTATTTTACTTTGATTCTCGTTTTTTTGTTCTGCTTAATTATCTTCCAACCAATGCAAAAAACATGC
Organism: Bacteroidales bacterium; assembly: GCA_965230435.1. Lineage (GTDB taxonomy): Bacteria > Bacteroidota > Bacteroidia > Bacteroidales > JBDKHP01 > JBDKHP01. The sequence continues at coordinate 249,032 of CBDDLB010000003.1, read as the reverse complement.
ACCAGTCTACAAAATAATTATAAATCAACAATATTGGGAACTCCTTCTCTCAACAAAAGTGCTACGACCTGGGCTAATTTATTATTTGACAAAGAACCTTTCGTGCCCGATATAGTGCTGTACAGGCAAACAAACCTACACGAAGACCATCCCCCAAAGGCAGTAAGAATACAACCTTTTACATTCCCAGATTTTATGCTAGAACAAGTGGGTTAAAATCTCCGAACTATTTAATCTTCATAAAACTGAATCTGAATAAGGCCTCAGACCTATTTATTCTAAAATCACCCCTTGCAATCAACCAGTTACTTAGCTTCAGAATAAATCTAAATTAATTATGGCAGACTACTTCTGAGCATTTACTCCAGAAAGAGTTAAACTTAGACATGAACCGTCAAGAGCCATTAAGTCCAAGTATAGAATAAACATCTCAATAACATTAAAAATAATTCGACCAAATTGGTTTACAGTCTTAATTTCTTTTATCGGCTCCCCACATCAACTTCCCTCTTAGGGTACTGAAAAAATTATGATGTTCTAACTTCAATACCGAGACAGAAAAATCTGCCTTTTTTATTGTTAATTCCAGATCGTTACCAAACGTTTCAGAACGGTAATCCAGCGACGCTAAAAATGTATCCGTTCGTCCATCTGCTTTTAGCCTGATACGCTTATTGTTCGGCACAATCAAAGGCCTTATGTTCAGATTATGTGGAGCTAAAGGAGTTATAATGAAATTTTCTGAATTAGGTGTCACTATTGGCCCTCCTGCGCTCAACGAATAAGCTGTCGAGCCTGTTGGAGTTGCAATAATCAATCCATCTGCCCAATAAGAATTAAGAAATTCATCCTCCATAAACACATGTACCTTAATCATCGATGAAGTATCCGTTTTTAGAATAGCGACTTCGTTAAGTGCACAATTAAAATCTCCAAACATATTGTTTTCTGTTTGAAGTTGCAGTAAAGCTCTCTTTTCTAACGTATAATCCCCATTCATAATTGCCTGAACGAGCTGTTCAATTTCTTCTTCGGAGACATACGCAAGAAACCCTAGCCGCCCAGTATTTATACCAACAATTGGTACATTTTTATTGCGGATGTAAGAAATAGCTTCTAGAAAAGTGCCATCGCCACCTATACTGATGAAGAAATCAACTTCAACACCGATCTCTTTGTGTGTGCTAAAAACAGTAGTGCCACTTAACGAAAGTCCGGCCTCCTCTTGAAGAAACTTATGAAACTTATCGTGCACTATAACCTCCATATTGTTTTTTTTCAGAAGTTCAAATAGAAATGAGATTTTTCCATTAAACCCATAACTGAATTCCTTTCCGTAAATCGCTATCTTCATTTGTTAAAATTTCTTAGAAATAACTTTGACCAAACCGTTTTCTACCCACCTACAAATTCCTTCTCGTAAAGAATCAGTAGAATATACATAAGCTCTCGGCGCTATTTACCAAAAATCCGTACTACTACTCTATTTTTCAAGAAAGTAACATTCTACTATGTTACATCTAAATTAGTTTGCCTGAAGTTATGACGTAGAAATTATATTCAGCGAAGTTTATTTTTGCTTTCCAATTCATGAAAAAATAATACATCAAACTTCAACATCACAAACGGCACAATGTTAATACCATTAATATAAAAACCGACAGTAAATCAAGGCCTCAATCTACACATTTTGAAACGCTTTATAAAGCGTAAATACCCCTATGGCCTCATCTATAGTTTTTTTTTACCTTCGGGACATCTGTCAACCTTTGAATAGGGCGTATGTATGACGATAGTGAACTAAGTAGCGACAACGAGATTGAAGTATTGAATTACAGCCATGTAGCATGTACTGATGTTGGTCTTGTGCGCAGTATTAATGAAGACATTTTTCTGAATGCCAGCACAGGAAATGGGGAGCTTTTTGTGGTTTGTGATGGCATGGGAGGACATAGCAGAGGTAAATTAGCAGCAAAAACTGCGGCTGAACTGGTTCATTCGGTAATGAAAAGTCAGTTCTTTGAAAACATAACATTTGGCCTAAAAACCTCTATCATACATGCCAATCAGGAGATTGCAAACCTAAATCACAACAAAATAGAGTTCAAGCGGATGGGTACCACTGTAGTGGCTGCCATTATCCGTAATAAATTTCTTCATTTTGCACATGTTGGTGATAGCAGGCTTTATCTTCTGCGCAATGGACAACTGATGCAACTAACGCAAGATCATACCTACGTTCAGCAACTGGTAGATGGAGGTATTATCACTAAAGAGGAAGCCCGCTCGCACCCTCAGCGCAATCATTTAACACAGGCTGTCGGCATTTACTACGAAATAAAACCTACAATTTCGGAGACACCGATAGAATGCCATCCCGATGATCTTTTTTTACTTTGTACAGATGGTATAACCGAAATGCTCCAGGATGAAGAAATGGCTACAATTTTGGTACAAAATGAATTAAGTCTGAAAGAAAAAGTAGAACAATTGATTGAAACGGCCAAAAACGAAGGGGGCGAAGACAACCTGACGGCTATATTGATCCGTATTAATGAACCAGAATGGTAGGACGCAAACTGCAACAATACAAGATTGTAGAACATATTAACGAAGGGGGGATGAGCAATATCTATTTGGGTATTCATACCCAATTGGAGAGAAAAGTTGCAATTAAATCCTTAAATAGTCTGGCAATTACACAGTCCGAGATCGTTAAACGCTTTCGCAACGAAGCCATTACACTTGGAAGCCTAAAGCACCCAAATATTGTAACACTGTACGATTATATAGAGCGCCCAAATGGTGTTTACCTTGTTTTGGAGTATGTTGAAGGCGAAACCCTTTCTGATTATATAGAACAAAATGGACCAATGGACGAAGAAGAGGCCATTAGTATGTTTGTTCAAATACTGGAAGCTATTCATTTTGCACACCAGCAAGGAATTATTCATCGCGACCTGAAGCCATCGAACTTCATGATCAACAAGCACAAGAAGGTGAAAATTTTGGACTTTGGTATCGCAAAACCTGAACGTGCAAATGTACGCATCACGCAGACCGGTATGAAAGTAGGCACGACCATGTTCATGAGCCCAGAGCAGATTAAAGGTAAACTAGTAGATCGCAGATCGGATATTTACTCTCTTGGGGTGACACTGTACCGGATGCTCACTGGGGAATTTCCGTACGATGAAGATTTATCGGAGTTCGATATTTCTGTAAAAATCGTGAACGATCCGTTTCCCGACCCAAGGAAACTGAACCCGACTGTTTCATCTACACTTGCTAAATCAATAAAAAAAGCAACTCAGAAGAAACCATACGAACGCTATCAGTCTTGTAAAGAATTTGCTGAAGATATTTCAGGAACTACACTCCCATTTCCTTTTAATCTAACCGCTTTTCTATCTCAGAATCAACCGGAACAGATAAAAAGCAGCTTTTTCAACAGCAAATTCTGGAGGAGCCTTATACTTATGCTTTTTGCAATAATAATAGCAGCTGGCATTGCAAAATGGGTCTTCAGAGGAGACACTTTATTACATGTGGTGCAAAACGATCTGAATCTAAAAGCAGAAAAAAAAGCCGATGCCGATGTAATTGCTACCCTGAACTATGGAGAAACCGTGAGAATTCTTGATGATGAATTCTGGAGTCCCAACCGTGGCGTTTGGCTCAACGTTCGTTCGCAATATAGCGAAGATGGGTTTGTTATTAGTAACTTCCTGATGGACACCAAGAATTTCGAAATCACCAACAGTATACTTGCCAACAGAGAGGCACGCTTCCAGACTGATATCACTGAGAAACATGCCCTTCTTCAACTATTCAAAAAAAACAAGTGGCTAAAACAAAATCAAGCCTTGTGGAGACTTAAAGTTGGCCCAGAAGCCAATATTTACAATACAATAGCAAAGATAGATCTCAATAACGACAGTACAAGCGACTTTTCTTGCGTATTGCACAACCGCCAACTGAACCACTTTGCACTGGCTATTCTATTCAAAAACAGCAGTCCTGCCCTCGTGCTGGAGTTTGATGAACCGATACTGATCAAAAAAATCAAAGCCGGTCGAAAAGGTGGCAAATGGTTTTTGGGAAATTATCAGACCAAACTCAAAAGTACAAAGCAAATACCTGCGTATGAGTATTTGCCAGAGAACGGTCTACTAATTCTGAAACAGAATTCAAAAGAAAAACACGTAATGAGGTATTTCCCACACTCTAATACATACAGTATGTTTCTACAACCCTAGTGTTCGAAGATGCTCTGTGTCGTTTTGCGATATCATTGCAAACTTCTCCGTGTCGTAATCATAATCCACCCTGTAAAGACACAAATTGTCATGGGTAAATTCGCTCATTTTCACAATCGGCAGACCGAACATATCGCATAACAACAAACGAAGAGAACGTCCATGCGTAGAAATTAGTACTGTTCTCTCTTCGCGCATGTCCAGAATTTCCAATAATACCTTGTGCAAACGGTTTGTTACTTCAAAAGGACTTTCGCCCTGATAAGCTTTTGCATGGTACATTCCCCTCTCCCATTTCTTAATAATCCGTTTCATGCCAGGCCGAATGAGTGGCGATGGATAACGTCCGTCGTAAATCCCCCAAGACAGCTCATCTAAACCACTTTTCTGTTCCCAAGCTACGCCCTTTTCAATAAAGCTGCTAACAGATTGCTGGGTTCTCTTCAGGCTAGACGTATAAATTTTATCGAACTGGATGTGTTGGTAATTTTCGAAAAAAAGTTGAGCTTGTTTTTCTCCAAGGTCATTAAGAACTGAATCCACAGATCGTCCCTGAATAATTCCCTTCTTGTTGAAGTCGGTCTCGCCATGCCGTATCAAATAGAGCTGTTTTATAGACATTCTATTTTTTTCTTATCAGAGTTCTTAGAAACATAAATGTTCTTGTACAAAATCCAGAAGAATAGGGTTTACGCCCTACAGATTGATGCAAAAAGACACAAACTACTATTCTGAACAAACATAAATCACACTAGCGTACGACCATCAACCTACAATAGCTTCCACTTTCTGAATGTTTCCCAAATAACAATACCTGCCGTAACAGCAACATTGAAAGAATGCTTGGTTCCATACTGCGGTATTTCCAAACAGGCATCGGACTGATCTATCACAGCCTGTTCTACTCCTTTTACTTCATTGCCGAAAACAAAGGCATATTTTTCTCCTTTCCGTATTTCTAAATCAAAAATAGAAACACTGTCAGTGGCCTGTTCCACCGAAATAATCTGATACCCCTCCTGCCGAAGTTCTTCCAAAGCTTGTAAAGTATTGTCGAAGTATTTCCACATTACCGATTCCGTTGCACCCAAAGCTGTTTTATGAATATCACGGCTTGGTGGTTTGGCTGTAATTCCACATAAGTAAATTGCAGTGGAAGCAAAGCCATCTGCCGTTCTAAAAACAGACCCCACATTATTAGCACTCCTAACATTGTCCAATACAAAGACAAAGGGTGTTTTTTCTGCTAATTTAAATTCCTCTACAGACTTCCGCCCGAGTTCCGTTACTTGTAATTTCCGCATTGTAAAATTCTGATAAACTTTCTGTTTGAGCTCTTTATTTCTAAAGCTGCTCATCTACTAAAAACACAAAAGTACGCAATACCTTGGTAAATCGACCGAATTGAGACCGACAACCTTCGGAAAAATGTAATGAACAATCTCGATGATACAGTACTGTGCTAAGTTTTCCATCCTCAGGGACAATATCACCAGTTAAACATTTTTTTACAAACCCTTGAGGTTAGTGAAAAATATATACTTTAGTATGCAGAAAACATAATCTTAACTTACAATAGTGGCAAAATGAATTTACACGAATACCAAGGAAAATCCATTCTCCGCGATTTTGGCGTTAGTGTCCCAGAGGGCATCGTGGCGGATACACCAGAAGCGGCTGTTCAGGCAGCCCGTCAGGTTGCCCAAAGAACAGGTATCGAAACCTGGGCCGTGAAAGCACAAATCCATGCTGGCGGAAGGGGCAAAGGAGGTGGCGTTAAAATTGCTAAAAATTACGATGAAGTAGAGAAGTATGCTAAAGATATTCTTGGCATGCAGCTAGTGACACACCAAACTGGCCCTGAAGGCAAGGAAGTTCATAAAATCCTTGTTGAGCAAAGCATCTACTATCCAGGGGAAAGCCAAGTTGAAGAGTATTATATGAGCGTTCTGCTTAACCGTTCTACAGGTCGGAACATGATCATGTATTCTCCAGAAGGAGGGATGGATATTGAGGCCGTTGCAGAAAAAACACCGGAGAAGATATTTTTTGAAGAAGTAGCCCCTTCTGTGGGTATACAAGGCTTTCAGGCACGCAGAATAGCTTTCAATCTTGGACTTAGCGGAAAAGCTTTCAAAGAAATGACTAAGTTTGTGGTGAAGCTGTACGAAGCTTATGAAAAGTCAGATGCTGCCATGTTTGAGATCAACCCAGTTTTCAAGACTTCGGACAACCTTGTTTTTGCCGCTGACTCGAAAGTGAACCTCGACGATAATGCTCTTTTCCGCCATAAGAAATATGCAGAGATGCGCGATCTAACAGAGGAAGATCCTGCGGAAGTAGAAGCTGGAAAGTATGGCCTGAACTTCATAAAACTAAACGGAAACGTTGGCTGTATGGTGAACGGAGCTGGTCTTGCCATGGCAACAATGGATATCATAAAGCTATCGGGAGGAGATCCTGCCAACTTTTTAGATGTAGGTGGTTCTGCTAATGCTGAAACCGTAGAAGCTGGTTTCCGTATTATTCTGAAAGATCCGAACGTAGATGCAATCCTACTGAATATTTTCGGAGGCATTGTACGTTGCGACCGCGTAGCAGCAGGAGTTGTTGAGGCTTACAAGAAAATTGGCGACATCAGCGTTCCCGTTATTGTAAGGCTACAAGGCACGAATGCAGAAGCTGGCAAAAAATTGATTGATGAGTCTGGTCTGAAGGTTCACTCTGCAATTACATTGCAAGAGGCTGCTGATTTAGTAAAAGAAGTGGTGAGCTAAACGAACACACTACCAAAGGAATTTATAATTAATTGCGACATTGGCTGAAGCCTGAAAAACAGCATTCAGCCATTTTTAGGTAGTCAAAAATTAATTTTACTTTCCAAAGGGAAATACAGTTGTGTTTCCCTATATTGCCTTCATAGGCCTGGAACAAATGCGTCTTCGATATGGTTAATTTTATGGTTAGTTACCGTTCCTGTAATTGCAATGATATCGTAACGCACAGGCAATCCCAGTTCGCGCTCCTGAATATAGGCATCGGCAGCCAAAACCGTTCTTTGTTGTTTTTTGCGGTCAACTGCATTCTGAGGTTCTTCGAAGAAATTACTCTTCCGGGCTTTAACCTCAACAATTATTAGCGTATTGTCTTTTTCCGCGATAATGTCGATCTCGTTCCTCCCGTGCTTCCAATTCCTTGCATGAATGAGGTACAACTTTTGCCGCAAAAAATCGTATGCTATATTCTCAGCTGCTTTACCCAAATCGTTATGCTCTGCCATAAGTGTTTTGAAAAATATTGAATAAGAGAACTAATGATTAAAGTCTAAATGAATTAATTACCTTTCAATATGAATAAGCCTGTATTCTTCACTATCGCAATACCGTTTCTTATACTTTTTTGTTTTATCGGCAAACGTAGTCCTGCTCAGTTCGAAGGAGTAATCTCTTTCAAACAGAAAAGTCCAAAAGATACGCTGCTATGTAATTTCTACGTAAAAGAACCTCTAGTAAAATACGAGGAGATTTTCACAAATGGTTCAATAAAGCGTTACATTGTGGTGGACTTAACCAAAGGGGAGTCGGCAACAGTTTATCCTTCGCAAAACCTAGTTGAGCATAATAAGCTACCTAAAGTACCCAATTCAAGTGTTTTCTCTATTGAAAAGAAAGAGAACACAAAACAAGTTAAGGGAAAGGAATGCCTGCAATGGATTGTAAAGAATGACACGCAGGAAGATATGATGCTTTTCTATGTGTACAAAGGCGACTTCAGTTTTTATAACAAACTTGCTCCTGTTGCCGTTCACTTCTCCGATATGTTTCACTATTTCACCGCACTGCAAGATGCTCAGGGTTACATTCCACTAAAAGTGAAAAAAACGGACAAGCTCTGGAAGTTAATAAAAGAACTTAGCCTTATCGACATCAATGAACAAAACTTAGCAGTATCTAATTTTGATGTTCCCAGACCATGAACTTCAAATAAGTAGGTATCCTAAAATTAACGACACTTTTGAGGTTGTCAGCGTATTGATAACCAGCAGAATGTCATTCCTAATAAACAGCACATGCTTAAGATATCGCCTGAACACTCAAAATAAACACCAATCGATATTAGAAAATTACTACCCTAAGGCTGTAATGCTTTATGTATTAATGCGATAACTACTATAACTTTCCAAAAGTTCTACTTCTTGAATAGAAACTTTTGGAAAGTCAAAAAAAACTTCTGTGAATTAGTCTACAACTGTGACCCAACCATGCTGATCTTCAACATCTCCCAGTTGAATCCCTAACAAGCGGTCGTAAAGCTTTGTTGAGGTTTCTCCTGGTTCTCCATCTTTAGCAAAGCACATTTTTTTACCACTGCTCTGGTCTACTATATTTCCAACAGGACTTATAACAGCTGCCGTACCACAAGCCCCAACCTCTTCGAACGTTTCCAGCTCTTCTACAGGAATTGGACGCCGTTCAACTTCCAGACCTATGTCTTTTGCGATCTGCTCAAGGCTCATATTTGTAATAGAAGGAAGTATTGTTTTTGATTGCGGCGTAATGTATTTGCCTTCTTTTATACCAAAGAAGTTTGCAGGCCCACATTCATCAATATATTTCTTCTCTTTAGAATCTAGGTACAATACCGCAGCATAACCTTTCTCATGCGCAATCTTAGACGATAGTAAACTGGCAGCGTAGTTTCCACCAACTTTCACATGTCCTGTCCCTTGTGGCGCTGCTCTATCGTACTCACTTGTAAGCATTAGGTTTACAGGCTTGAAACCTTCCTTGAAATACGGTCCAACTGGAGTAACAAAAACCATAAAAAGATATTCTTCGGCAGGTTTAACACCAACCTGTGGCCCAGAACCAATCAATAACGGACGTACATACAGAGAAGCCCCAGAACCATAAGGAGGAACAAAACGGCGGTTCAGTTCTATAACTTTCAGAACTGCATCGCGAAATATTTCCGATGGGACATTCGCCATCATTATAGCCTCTGCCGAAGCCTGAAGACGTTTTGCATTTTCTTCCCAACGAAAAACTCTCACTTTTCCATCCTTGCCCTCAAAAGCCTTCAGCCCTTCAAAGGCCTCCTGTCCGTAATGAAGGCCAGTTGCAGCCATATGAATAGGTACCTCTTCGGAAGATGTTATCTCTAAATTTCCCCACTTTCCATTTCGGAAATAGCAGCGAACATTATAATCGGTTTTTACGTAGCCAAACGGAAGGTCTGCCCAATTCAAATCAGCTTTTTGCATATCGATTGTTCTTTTAAGCGTTTATCGTCTATACAAAAATAGTTTTTTCCAAATACTGCACACACTATTTGAAATATGTTGTTTGAAAGAAGTATGGAATTTACAGTCCATAATACCTAAAATTGATTTTGTAATGGGGACCTGCAATATAGCGAAATGGAAGATCAGTTAATCCAAGGTTTGATTCTGATTCTAGCCCCAATTTGACTTTTCGCACGCGAGGATTCTGATTCTGGATACAACCTGAATTAGAATATTTTTTCATTTTAACATAAAATGAAACTGTAACAGCTAAATCTGCTGTTTAAGTGTCTTTTATAAAGAATTTCATATTTTTTGATATGAAAAAATTCGTAAATTGTTTAACCACTTCTTAGAACTCTATACTACATGGTTTATAAGGTTTTATTGATAACGCCTAATGAAAAACAAGCGGAATTAATCAAGACAACCCTTCAGTCCTTGGGGCAGGAATACCGTGTATTCCATGCAAAAAACCATGCTCAGGCCATTGCCCTTTCCTTACGCGGTAATCCAGACCTGGTGCTGTTCGATTGGATACTCGAAAAGCGCATGCCCGGAAGCTTCCAGAACATACAACTTACAGTTACCAATTATCAATCCCCAATTATAGCAATTGCACATGAAAACCTTCTGGAAGAGGTTTATCACTCAGGGGCTACAGATTATGTAAATGCCAACATTAATCCTATTGAACTAAGTTTCCGCATAAAATCGGCACTGGCCATGTATCGGCTTCACATAGGGGTTTTGGAACAAAACAAAGCGTTAGAAGACCAAAGTGCCAAACTATTCGACGAAAAGAAAAAAGCGGACGAATTACTACTGAGTATTTTACCTTACGAAATTGCAGAACAGCTAAAAAACAAAGGAAAAGTAAAACCGAAAACATATCGGATGGTGACCATCATGTTCACCGACTTTAAGGGATTTACTAAAATATCGGAACAACTGTCGCCTGAGGAGATAATGGCCACGCTAGATCACCTGTTTGGTGTATACGACGAAGTGATGGAAACCCATTTTATTGAAAAACTGAAAACCATTGGCGATGCCTATATGTGCGCCGGGGGACTACCCCTAAGAAATAAAAGTAATCCGATAGATACAGTTTTGGCAGCTCTCGAAATACAAAATTTCATGCGGGAATATAACCGCAGCTTAGAAATGGCCGAACTACCAGTTTGGGAGTTGCGGATGGGGATTCACACAGGAAAAGTAATTGCTGGGGTAATCGGGAAAAAGAAGTTTGCCTACGATATTTGGGGAGATACAGTAAATACTGCCGCCCGTATGGAATCTTCTGGAGAATCAGGCAAAGTGAACATATCGGGTGCTACTTACCAACACATCAAAGAGTTTTTCGACTGCACTTACCGAGGAAAAATTCAAGCTAAGAACAAAGGAGAAATTGATATGTATTTTGTAGAGGGCATAAAAGAGAAATATGCTACTGACGAAAGGCGTATCTTCCCTAATATTAAATTCCGCGAAAAACTTTCCGAAATTTAAACTTATTTAAAAGTCACACTACCCAACTGGGACTTCGGGCAGGTGACTTTCCTGTATCTAATCGCAATCAATGACTACAGGCTGCATTTTCATCGTGAACTAAACTGCCTGCCAAAAATTCCTTAACAGCCTCTTCTGCATTGTCTACTTTTACAAGAAGAGCTTGCTTATTCGCTTCTCTAAAATGTACAAGCATACGTTTTCCCATACCTTTTGCAATCACCACTTCGCAATCTGCCAAGCCTTTGATAATTCCACCATGATCATGACCATGTCCATGGCCGTTTCCATGCCCATGCCCATCATGCTGTCCGTGAGCGTGTCCGTGTCCATGTTTGTGATCATGTTCATGATCATGATCTACATGCAGCCCCTTCGCATGGCCTGTAAATGTATTCTGTCTGTATTCTTTAGATTGAACTTCTCCATTTTCAACTTGAAAAACAAGAAACCCTTTTGTTCTACCGAAATGTGCAGCGATGGTTTGCTGATTGTCTGAAGGAAGAGCTATTTTCATATCACTCATAGTTTTACTGAAATTATTAAACCTATCATTTGTATTCAAATTTCAACGAAACAAATATAATGAACATATGTTCAAAATAAAAATTTTAAAGGGTATCATTCAATCTTAATTCCACTTAGCGAAATTGAAGATTAGTAGCTCAGCCACAGAAAAAATCTATTTTACATATTACAAGTGACCAATTAACTGACAGCAGAACTGTTTTTGATAAATTAATGAACCTCAAAGTATCTAAAGTTGTAAATATGCATCAGAATGTCCTGTTAATCTATTCACAAATTTTCACTTTTCGGATTCAATCAGCCTACTATCTTTGTCGGACGAACACACATCATTAAAAACCAGACGCAAAACTACATGAAGCTAGTAATGCTCATTCTTTCAGTTGTTTTTGTAACAGGTATTAGTTCTGCTCAAACCCTGAAAGGAAAAATCACAGACTCATACGGTAAAGCTCTTCCATATGCCAACATCTACGTTGAGGAACTGAAGACTGGAACCATATCTGGCTTTAATGGCACCTACAAACTTGAACTTGAAAAAGAGAAAGAGTTTACGTTGGTATTTCAGCACTTAGGGCACAAAAGCCACACTGCTAAAGTGAAATTAAGTGCAGATGAACAAGTGATGGATGTTTCTCTGCCCATGCAGGTTATTCAGATATCTGAAGTAAAAGTATTGGCATCGGGAGAAGATCCTGCATATTATGTCATGCGCAAAGCCATCGCTCTGGCTCCGTATTTCGCGAAGCAAGTATCGAAATACCGCTGCAAAGTTTACCTTAAAGGTACGGGCGTGATCGATAAAGTTCCGGCGATACTACGCCGAAGAATGGAAAAAGAAGGCCTTAAGGCACACAAACCTTTCGTGATGGAAAGTGTTAGTAAAGTACAATTCGAGCTGCCCGACAAACTCGATCAGGTGGTGATAGCACAACAAACATCTGGCGACGACAATGGAACTTCTCCGATGGAATATGTTACAACGAGCCTTTATCAGACTACAAATTATGGTATTATTTCCCCTTTCGATAGAGGTGCTTTTCGGGTATATAAATTCAGGCTCGAAGGTGTTTTCGAAGACCAAGGACGATTCATCAACAGAATAAAAGTGATTCCACGCCGCAAAGGAAAAGACCTTTTCCGAGGCTACCTGAACATAGCCGATAAATATTGGAACATACACTCGGTGCAGCTCGAACTCGATCAGCCTATGACAGAGGTTAAAATGCACCAACTCTACGCCCCTGTAGATGAAAACACATGGATGCCCGTGAAAGTAGGTTTCAAGATCAAGTTTGCAGGTATGGGGTTCAAAGTGCGCTACAACTACATTGCTTCAATTAGTGATTATTCTACCACATTAAACCCCAAACTAGACCATAATTTTCTGGACAATGTTCATCAACAACAAAAAGAAGACGCCAAACTACTGGAGAAAGATGAGCCTACAATTATTATAAAAAGCAGAACCAACAAACGTCAACAGGAAATCAATAAACTTCTTGCCAAAGATGAATTGTCGAACAGAGACATGCGAAAACTGCAACGGATAATGAGGCGCGAAACCAAGCGCAACAGCCCCCCTCCCCCTCTCGAAATAAAACAGCGTGTAAAATTGAGCAAAAAAGCAACCAAGAGCGACTCTACATATTGGGCTCAGATACGTCCAATCAATCTCTCTTCGGGCGAAAAAAAATCTTTTGCAGAAAAAGATTCCATGATCAAAGTAAAGAACGATCCTGCCTACAAAGATTCCATTAACAACAAAGAAAAGGCATTTAAGCTTCCTCCATTCGTATTCGGTAAAACGTACAAGTTCAAAAGCAAATCAGAGCAACATGATCACAATTTAAAAATTCCCGGCTTACTGAATCAAAAAGGGATTATTTATACCACAGTAGATGGATACCGATTGCGCTTCCCATTTTCATACAACGTAGAAGACACCCTTGGACATAGGTTTTCAGTTGCCCCAGAAGTTGCCTATTCTTTTGCTAGAGAAAAGATCGATGCTAAGGCACGTGTTAGTTACCGGTACAATGGTATTAGAAACGCGGCTGTAAATATCTGGGGCGGTTCTTATACTCTCGATTTCAATGAATACAGCGGCATGCCTTACCTTTTGAATTCAATTCACTCGCTTCTTGCTGAAGAAAATTTCAAGAAATTATACAGAATGGATTATATTGGTTTGTCTCACGAAATGGAACTGTTAAATGGACTTGATACTGAACTTGGGGTGTTCTGGGCTGAGCGCAGCTCTTTAGAAAACAACTCCCATCACACTTTCATCGACTACAAAGACAGAAGCTTCACCAACAATAACATTCATTGGCAGCAGAACCAGTTCAGTACAATTACCGGATTTGAAGTAAAGTTGAAATATCAGCACAGAAGACAGTACTACCTTACTCAATATAAGAAAACACCTGTCGGGAGCGGATACCCAATCCTCTTGCTAACTTATAGAAAAACCATTCCTAATATTGCAGACAGCGATATTGACTACGACTTTATCAGCTTCAGCATTCAAGATGATTTTTACACTGGACATAACGATAAGTTTGATTATGCACTATCGGCAGGAGGTTTTCTGAACAAAAAGAATGTTCTTTATCCCGACTTCAAACAGTTTAACACACAATACTCTCCTGTTGTTATTTCAGCTCCAAAGCATTTTTTCAGGTTAATGCCTTATTATAAATATACCAGCAAAAACTTCTACTTAAACATTCATACACAGTGGGAAACCGACAGGCTATTGCTCAAATACCTACCCAAACTTAACGAAACACTGATTAATGAATCGCTTTTCGTCAATTTTTTGGCTGTTGAAAACAAAGAGCCTTATTGGGAAACAGGTTATGGTCTTAGAAATATTTTCTTTGTGATGGACTTAGAAGTAATTTCATCTTTTTCAGGGGAAAAATATCAATCTACAGGATTTAAATTGAAGTTCAATTTTTAACTGCGGACATAAGCTATGTGGTGCTATCTATCAGGAAAATAGTTATACCAACATTCAACATCGTGACAAATCCAAAAGAGTCATTTATGTTAGCACACTTACTTAGCTGAAAAAAAAAGAAAAAAAGATATGTTCGTAACTAACGGAAGACAAATTAGATAAATTAGGTCTACAGCCTAACGAGGAATTAACATTGCATTGCTATATTTATCTGGCCTTTATTTTGTAACTTAGAATTAGCGGTTGCAAACCATTACGGAAGCAATGTATAAACTAGTTAACTAAGATGGAAAATGTAAATATTCTTTGGGTCGATGATGAAATAGACCTACTTAAGATTCAAATTCTCTTTTTAGAAAAAAAAGGTTATCAGGTAGACACAGCCAATAATGGAAACGATGGGCTTCAGATGATAAAGGAAAAACTCTATGATATTGTTTTTCTGGACGAAAATATGCCAGGCTTCTCTGGATTGGAAACACTGGAACAGATGAAGGAGATTTCGCCAAACATCCCCGTTGTGATGATAACAAAGAGCGAAGAAGAAGACCTGATGAATGAGGCTATTGGTTCCAAAATAGCTGATTACCTCATCAAACCTGTCAACCCGAATCAGATTTTACTTTCCATCAAGAAGAATGTTCAAAAGCGTGAACTGATTTCGCAAAAAACCACAACTTCCTATCAGCAAAAATTCGGTCAGCTGGGTATGCTGATCAACGATGCACATAGCTTTGAAGACTGGGTAGAGATTTATCAGAAATTGGTATACTGGGAACTAGAATTAAGCAACTCTGGCGATTCTACAATGGACGAAGTGCTAGTGATGCAGAAAAACGAGGCCAACTCTGCTTTCGTTAAATTCATACAAAAGAACTATACAGATTGGTTTGACGACAGAAACGAAAACAAACCTCTCATGTCGCCAAATATATTTAAAGACAAGGTTTTTCCTCATATCGAAAATGGAGAAAAGGTGATGGTAATACTGATCGATAACCTCAGGGTAGATCAGTGGAAAGTTATGCAACCACTTCTTAGCGATTTTCTTACGATTGAGGAAGACAGTGTTTTTTCGAGCATTCTTCCTACAGCAACACAATATGCCCGAAATGCAATGTTCTCTGGCCTGATGCCTCTTGATATTTCGAAAATATACCCTGAATTCTGGCTGAACGATGAGGATGAAGGCGGTAAAAATCAGTTCGAACAGGAGCTTCTTCACAAACATGCCAAACGATTGGGGCTGTCTCCAAAAATTTACTACCAAAAAGTACAGAACAACAAGGATGGAAAAAAGGTGCTTGAGAACCTAACGAATATTCTACAAAACGATCTTTCTGTAATTGTTTACAACTTCATAGACATTCTGTCGCATGCCCGCACAGAGATGAACATGATACGCGAACTCGCTAACGATGAGTCTGCATACCGATCGCTGACTATTTCCTGGTTCGAACATTCACCTCTTCTTGAGCTATTTAAAGAACTGAGTGAGAAGGATATAAAAATTGTACTTACGACCGATCATGGTACCATCCGCGTGCAGAACCCGATAAAAGTGATCGGCGACAGAAAAACTACAACCAACCTGCGTTACAAACAAGGGCGAAACCTGAGCTATAAAGCCAAGGAAGTTTTTGAAATACGGAAACCGGAACTCGCACGCCTACCCTGTACCAACATAAGCTCAACTTACATTTTTGCACGCAACGAAGACTTTTTTGCTTACCCAAACAACTACAACCATTATGTGAAGTATTATAAGAATACTTTCCAACATGGTGGTGTGTCTATGGAAGAAATGCTTATTCCCGTAGTTACACTTTCTGGTAAATAAATCCTAGCTAATTGATAAACAAATACACCTCCTTGGTTTTGAAGCCTTGGAGGGTGTTTTTTGTTTCTACAAAATATCACCTATAAGCATTAAGTACTTTTATTTCATAGGTATTCGTGATGCGCTGTACTTAATTCGCGCTGTTTACAAAACGGAAAAAACCTATATTAATCAACCACTCAGACAAAATAATAATTGAAAACTATTTTGACACATCGACTTATGTTGTTAGCGATGCCAGCACAAATCAGAGGTTACAAGACATAATCGGTAACCTGCATTTAATGGATTTAGATAATCCAAATGAAAAATTAGGTGCCCTAAATTAACATTCATTTCAAACGCCGTAACTCACTTGTCTTTAGAATCAAGATTAAATTCTCAATAAGATTTAGCATTTCGTTATTTTACTTAAACTACTTATTTTGCTCATACTTTTGCACCTTTGCATCAACCTGCTAAAGCTAACCTACGGTCATGGAACTGTTCACCCGTAATCCAGTTCTAT
This sequence comes from Bacteroidales bacterium, assembly GCA_965230435.1. Classification (GTDB taxonomy): domain Bacteria; phylum Bacteroidota; class Bacteroidia; order Bacteroidales; family JBDKHP01; genus JBDKHP01. Next base: position 232,133 of record CBDDLB010000003.1, on the reverse strand, counting down.
TAATTGCTATGCTTTATTCATGCAATTAGTCGGCCTATACATTATTAAATTCCGCACATCTTAAAACCATTAGAAGCAATATGGAAGAATACCAAAAAACATGGAGTGATTTAAGTAAAAAACTAGGCCAACAGTTCGATGGAGAAATCGACATTACAGAAGCACTGTACTTAATTGGAGTTCAGGAGCTGGGGCTAGGTTTTAAGGAGTTTTCAAAACAAGAAAAAATGGACCTTATACATGTAGGCAACTGTAAAGTCCTAAGCTACTTCGATTATTACGAATATTCCGGTAGGGATAACGACAATTGGCCTTTGTACGATAAAGTGAAAGAAGTTCCCCGACTTCTTCTAAAAGATCAGGAAGCCTTAATAAAGAAAGGAATTATCAGCTATTTTAAAGACATCGAGTTCATTTAGTATAAGTTTTTGCATGCATCCACACCAACCTCCGAAGATTGGCGTGGTTGTTCTGCATTTGCTTTATTCTATTTCATGAACAATGATTTCGGTTGAAATCTCCATTGCCTTGCGATAAGATGCACTTACACCGCAATAACGCTCTTCTGAAAGATTTACAGCTTTTTCCAGCTTATCTTTTGGTAGGTTGCTGCCCCAGAATTCGTAGATAATGTGCATTTTATAGAAATGCTTAGGGTGCTCTTCTGTGATATCGCCCTCTACGCGGACATCGAAATTTTTAACGTCCACACGCATTTTTTTCAACATAGATATAACATCCATTCCAGTACAACCGGCCAAAGCCGCCAACATGAATGGTTTAGGACGAGGGCCAAGGTTCCGACCACCAACAGATTCGTCCGCATCGATCATTATCTTGTGCCCATTTATATCGGCCTCGAAAGCCATTTGATCTTGCCAAGAAATTTTTACTGCACTTTTACTCATTATTTATTAAATTTATGGTTTAGACACATCTAAGTTGATAGAACTACTTATTGGTATTTACTTCATACTGAATATCAACAAAATGACATACTTTGAAGTGTTGTTTATATTGTTGTACCAACTTATAGCTCAATAGATAGTTTTGTCAAAACTAATTTACTGTAAAAATACCAGAAAGCGACACCCGATTACCTATTTGAAATCGAAAAGCATTTTTCGACGATAGAGCTATCGTAAATCAACCTGTATCAACAATATTTATATTTTTGCACGCTTTGAAGTACCTCGTAGACCATACACAATGAACAAAACAAAACAACCAACGCTTGTAGAAGCACTCATTCCTATTTTATTTTTAGTTGGCCTTTTATCATACAATGTTTTTCTATTTGGAGACACCTCTATTGAAGGCCCCAATCAGATTGCCCTGCTCCTATCTGCGTCCGTAGCGGCTATTATAGCAGCCCGTCTTGGAATCAACTGGGACTCTGTGCGCGATAAAATTGTTGCAAGTATAGGATCTGCCATGCCTTCTATACTGATATTGCTCATTATCGGTTCACTGTCTGGCACGTGGCTCCTGAGCGGAGTTGTCCCTATGATGATTTACTACGGACTGCAAGTTCTTCATCCTACCATTTTTCTGTTCGCAGCAGTTATCATTTGTGCAATTACATCCCTTGTAACGGGCAGCTCATGGACAACAATTGCCACTCTGGGTGTTGCACTTCTAGGAATTGGTCAGGCACTTGGTTTCGACGAAGCACTTGTTGCAGGAGCCATCATTTCCGGTGCTTACTTTGGCGACAAAATGTCCCCTTTATCGGACACAACAAACCTTGCCCCCGCCATGGCCGGTACAGACCTATTTACACATATCCGTTACATGATGTACACCACCGTTCCTTCCATTGTTATTACTTTGGTGATCTTTCTTATTATTGGCTTTTTATATGAGCCCTCTACAGATGCTACAAATGTCGCAGAACTGCTAAGTATCATAAAGAAGTCATTTAACATTAATCCCGTTCTTCTGCTTGTTCCTTTTGCTTTGTTCACACTCATTATGCGCAAAGTTTCTCCACTACCGGCTCTAATGGCAGGAACACTTCTAGGGGGTATTTTTGCCGTTGTTTTTCAACATGATCTCATTTATCAGATCGGAGGCAAGGGTTCGTACACCGAAGTTTCTTATATTGCTTTTATGAAATCTATGTTCGGAGAAATAAGTATCCAGACATCAAATGTTTCCATGGATAAGCTTTTGCATACCCGAGGAATGACAGGAATGCTGAATACCGTCTGGCTTATTATGTCTGCTATGGTATTCGGAGGGGTAATGGAATCTGCCGGCCTTCTCAAGCGCATCACTCTAGCTATTATTACATGGGCTAGAAGTACAGGTTCATTAGTTGGTTCCACGGTTTCTACCTGTTTATTCTTTAATGTTACGGCTTCCGATCAGTACCTTGCTATAGTTGTGCCGGGACGAATGTTTGCAGAAACGTACAAAGACAGGGATCTGAAACCCGAAGTTCTAAGCCGCACACTAGAAGACTCAGCTACCGTAACATCCGTATTAATTCCATGGAACACGTGTGGAGCCACACAATCGACTGTATTAGGAGTGTCGACCTTTGCCTATGCTCCATATGCATTTTTTAATATAATCAGTCCAATAATAACAACTCTTTTTGCCTATCTGGGCATTAAGATCCGCCGTCTGGGTAAACGTAGTAGAACAGGAGAATAAACGGTGAGAGAATGAAAGTCAAATTACTAGAGAAATTTTTCAAGAGAACAACAGTAGTCAATCAACCATCTTATAAGCCCGAGATGAACCTAAAAGACGAGGATATTCGCGATTTTATCAGCAAAGTCAAAGAGAATTCGCGGTACGATTTTTCGAACTACTCAGAAAAGTCGTTCAAACGGCGTATTGAGAAAATCCTATCTGACCACGATATGTCCATACAGCAATTGGTAAAAGAAATAATGCACGATGGAACTTTTCTTGAACAGATTGTAAAAGAAATCACGGTTAACACAACAGAATTATTCCGCGATAAGGACACATGGATTGATATCCTGAATTTTATCAAGCGCTTTTTCGCTTCTAACCAAGAGATGCATATATGGAGTGCCGGTTGCTCGAACGGACTTGAAGTATACTCCCTACTGGTTCTTCTAAACGAACTTGATGTGCTTGACCGTTGCCACATCTATGGGTCAGACCTGAACACTACAATGCTTGAAAAAGCAAAAAAAGGGGAATATCCCTACCGCCATGACAATGATTTTTTTGTTGGCTTCCAAAACATACTCCCCACCCTTCCTTTCGATATAGACATTGATAAATACTTTAGCATCAACACCAGAAATTATAAATGTACAGTAAAACCTAAATTCAGGAAACAGACACGTTTCAAACAAAGCAACCTCGTAGATTTAATAAACCCCTTCGATATAAACTACGACATGATCCTTTGTAGAAATGTTCTCATCTATTTCAATCATCCTCTACAAGAAAAGCTATTTCATTTTTTTCACCGCAATTTAAGTGACAACGGCGGCTTAATACTGGGAGTACACGAAGGCATGTTGGGGCCTGTTGCTGAAAAATACACCAAACAGGGACAAGTTTACATAAGGCTATAAATCGAAAACTTACAAGTAGATCACATTCTTCTTGAAAAAAATAAAATAAATCTATAGTTAAGCTCAACCTCACAAAACATAATCTGACTGAAGAGGGGATACTAGAAAAAACAAACTGCATCAGACGAGATTCAAAACCTATTTTCTAGAAGACTCAGCTGATTTTAGGGCGGTTAAGAAGTGAAAATTTCCCAAAGCGAAAAAATATTTTGATATTTGCTTTGCAAGCAATTGATGAAGCCTTAAAGTTTATCGCAAAACAAGATGAAAGAAGTACGAATGCATATGATGCTTAGGAATTAATCCAACGATGAATTTCGGATTGGGCATCGCGTTCGTGAAAAAAGCCTCTGAAGAAATTCAGGGGCTTTTTGATTTTAAAAGCACTTGTATTTTCAGATTAAAAACGAAACAATAAAAAAATGAACCTACACTCACAAAAAATGACAACTTGGATGGTACTCATCATGATGGATATGATGATGTGCATGCCCATGCGTTGGTCTGATTGTATGTAGGATATACACAAAACGATTTTTTAAAAGCCCCTACAATCAGACCAAAGATTGCAGGGGCTTTTTTTATATCTGAGTATTTCTACTTTATGAGGTTAAAACTGATCGGAAACTTTTTTAATTCATCACATTATCAATTAGCTGGTCATTTATAGAAATGCGATACATTTCGTACGCAACGATGCAGATTAACTAATAAAAATTGATTCATTCTGGAATTAATGCCTTAGTTTCCTGAATTTCTAAGGTCATAAGGTAGAAGTATTAAACGCAACAAAAATATTCCAATCAATAACTCTTTATTACTCGAAAAATCATGGCTAAATTAAACACTCAAGCACTTCACGCAGGACACGACACATCAGTAACAGGCGGAACCCGCGCTGTGCCAATATACCAAACCAGCTCTTACGTTTTTGAAAACACGGATCATGCTGCAGATCTTTTTGCTCTTAAAAAAGAAGGGTGGATATATACACGTCTGCACAATCCTACTAATGATATTCTTGAGAAACGTCTGGCTGAACTCGAAGGAGGAATAGGAGCTGCGGTAACTGCATCAGGTGCTTCTGCTTTGCTTACCACGTTTCTAACGTTATTGAAAAATGGCGATCACATTGTTTCTTCTAGTAGTCTCTACGGAGGAACTGTTACTCAACTATCTGTATTTCTTCCCCGCTTCGGCATCACAACATCGTTCGTCGATCCCTTGAATCCTGAAGCCTACGAAACCGCCATTCAAGAAAATACGAAAGCTATTTTCTTAGAAAGCGTTGGTAACCCTGGGTTAGACATTCCCGATCTGGATGCTATTTCTGCTATTGCTAAAAAACACAACATTCCACTTATTGTTGACAACACTGTTGCAACCCCAGCCCTGCTACGTCCTATAGAACACGGTGCCGACATTGTTGTTCATTCCCTAACCAAATTCATAGGTGGACATGGAACCACATTGGGTGGAGCAATTATCGATGCAGGAAAATTCGATTGGTCCAATGGAAAATTTGAGGAATTCACTTCGCCTTCTCCTGGCTATCATGGATTGGTGTATCACGAAGCTTTTGGCCCTGCTGCATTCATTGCCCGCGTTCGCCTCGAAGGTCTTAGAGACCAAGGCGCTGTACTTAGCCCATTAGCTGCATTTGAGATTATCCAAGGGCTGGAAACGCTTCCTTTACGGATAAAAAAGCATTCAGAAAATGCATTAGAGCTTGCAAAGCACTTACAAGGAAACGACAAGGTTGAATGGGTGTCTTATCCTGGACTTAAAAACGATAAAAGCTATCAAGCTGCACAAAAATATCTACCCAATGGGGCAAGTGGCATTGTTACTTTTGGTGTAATAGGGGGCTACGAAGCTGCTAAAAAAGTAGTAGACAACGTAAAACTGTTCTCTTTACTTGCTAACATTGGGGACACTAAGTCGCTCATTATTCACCCAGCAAGCACAACACACCAGCAATTGTCTGATGATGCACGCGCAGCAGCAGGAGTAAGTAACGAACTGATACGCTTATCTGTTGGAATTGAAGCAATAGAAGATATTGTTGCAGATATCGAACAAGCTTTAGCAACAATATAAACCAATACACAAGGGGCGGGACACCTGCTCCTTTTACATAAAACCAGAATACCTCAACCAAGGAAGCTTAAACTTTGAACTGTAGGAAATAACCCAAAACACATTATACACGTTAAAACAATAGAATACAATAATCTGATTTTCATACGGATAATTTCTTCGTGTTCAAAAGATAATTTCTTCCCTCGTGTTCACTTTAACACTGGAATCTGGAATTATTTTTTGAACCTGTGTAGGTTATTGGCCTAAACATTATTCGTTTTATGGGTGCGCCCTATTTAATTTTGCCTCACAATTTATCAAAACATAACACATTCAAATGAGCGAACTTAGGTACATAAAAATAAAAAACTACAGAAGTGTTTCTGGTTCAGATTTTCCTGAAATCGATTTGTCGTACGAAATCTTTGGCGACGAATCGAAACTCTTCACCAATGGCGTTCTGATATGCCATGCACTTACAGGAAACTCCAATGTTGCTGGAGAAGGTGGCTGGTGGACAGACTATATAGGCTATGGCAAAGGACTGGATCTGAAGCATTATACCGTAATTGCATTTAATATTCCTGGAAATGGATACGGCCCCAGTCCTCAGTTTTTCGAAAACTACACCGAATTTACGACTCGTGATATCGCCATTTTATTCAACAAAGGCCTAGAAGAAATTGGTGTTAAACGACTGCACGCAATCCTCGGAGGCAGCCTTGGCGGCGCAATAGCTTGGGAACTGGCAATTGAATTTCCTAATCTGGCCAAATACATACTTCCTATTGGTTCCGATTATAAAGTAACGGACTGGGTGCTTGCCCACAACCGAGTACAGATGCAAATTCTAGAAAATTCAAAAGATCCACTGAACGATGCCCGGATGATGGCCATGATGTTTTACCGCACGCCCAAGTCGTTCAAGATGAAATTTAACCGCAGTTGGAATTTTCAACAAAATGTCTACAATGCCGAAAGCTACCTGTTGCACCACGGTAAAAAAATAAAAGAACGCTTCTTCCTAGAATCGTACAAACTGATGAACCACCTTTTGACCACACACAACATCAGTAAATACAGAGGTGGAGAAATAGAAGCCTTGAAACAGGTGAAAGCAAAAGTGATAAGTATAGGTATAGATTCGGATATTTTCTTTGTTGCCGAAGAGAACAAAATGGCTCTGCCCTTTTTGCGTTCTATGGGAGTAGATGTTGAATACCGCGAAATTCAATCGCCACATGGGCACGATGCCTTTCTTATCGAATTCTGCCAACTGGGCAACCTAACGGCCGATGTTTTCTACAAAAGGAACGAACGCGATGTAGAACTCGATGCTACTCAGAAAAAAAAAGTGATTAAGTTTCAATAACGTATTCTAAGTTCGCTTTGGAAGTCTCTTTCTTTTTCGCTGAGAGACTTCCTTTTCCTGTATTTATGAAGATTCAGCAATAAGATACCCATAACTTCTTCAGCTTTCATTCAATTTGTGCCAAATCATCGCTAATCATAAATTTATTGGCAAACCAAACAAAAAGTATACAAGGTCAACTTACATTTATTTAAACCTTTTTTTGTTATCTTATTTCTGTAATTTCACCCTCCATATCGTATATCTTTCGAATTTAGGTAGGATTCCATAGTTTCCTTTTTCTTCTTTTAGCTCAAAAAGTATCAGGGATGTTGAATTGTTCAACTTTGTTCTGAGTTAAAAGCCAACTCTTGGCTTAATTTGTACTGATGTAATAATGCTTTTTCAATAGTTGCAATGACTTATTGTTCTGCATGAAGTAAATTGATTTACATCAGTGTAATTGGATAGAAGGCAGCAGGTTTCCTACGAAAAAAACAGAACAGGATGCTAAGGATTTTCAGGGAAGCCTTTTTTCTACTTTTATTACTTTTCATAACACTGCCATCTTTAGGGCAGGTCTACCCCGTCCAATTGGACATGTACATCCGTCCCCCCTACTCCACGCGGATGACCGACTACACCAGTCCCGGGGCCGATAAGCTACAGCTGCGCATGTTCCTTTCCGATGCCACCAAAGACATGGCACAGGTACGCCTGCAAATACAGGTAGAAGGGCCAGGAGTGATACTTCGCACCCGTCAGGGCTATGTGCCGCAACCGTTCACCGTGGAAAAAGGTATACCTCTGATGCTCTCGGGGGCAGACCTTGCCGAATATTTCGACGCCCGCAACCTCGACATCACGGGCATGCCGCGCGCGCAGTATGCCGCAGGGTCAAGCCTCCCCGAAGGCCACTACCGTTTTTCCATAACCGCCATCGACTACTACAGCGGACTGCCGCTCTCCATTGCAGGGCAGACCAACGGCTGGCTGATCCTGAACGACCCGCCGATGCTCAACTTCCCCGCACGTGCCAAGAAAGTAAAGCCCGAAGAACCGCAGTACCTCACTTTCCAGTGGACACCGCGCCACATGGGCTCGCCCAATTCGGCCTTCGGCACCGAATACCTTTTCGAACTCTTTGAGATCTGGCCGGAAGGTGCACGCGCCGAGGATGCCGTGCGCACCCAGACACCCATCTACAGTACCGTGACCATGCAGACGCAGCTGGCCTACACCGTGGGCGAGACCGCACTTTTCCGTGGGCGGCGTTACGCATGGCGCGTAACGGCACAGCCCATTGCGGGCACAGCCGACTTCGACCTGTTCAAGAACGGCGGCCGCAGCGAGGTGTACAGCTTCCGGTACGGCGACCCGTGCCTTCCCGTGGAGCACCACGAAGTGGTGAAGGTGACCGACAGCAGCGTGGAACTGACGTGGGAGACTGACAACAACCACACCCACACCGTGGTACAGTACCGCAGCACCGAGGAGAACCGTCTGGCCGATGACGAGGAGAGCTGGTACACCATAAAGACCGAACAGAACAGCACCACCATCGCAAGGCTGCAGCCCGAAATGGAGATCGAATACCGCCTGCAGACCTACTGCGGCTCGCACTATACCGAAACGCCCGAAAGCCATTTCGTGACGACCGATGCCAGCTACAAACCCGATTTTGTATGCGGCGGCGATCCTGCCGATATAAAAATAGAAAACCAGGAGCCGCTGGACATATTAATGGCAGGCGATGTGGTGATGGCAGGCGATTTCCCCGTGATGATCGATAAGGTGAAAGGCCGCGGTACTTTCACGGGCGAGGGCACAGTGGGCATCCCGTTCCTGAAACAGGGTCAGCTGCGTTTCACTTTCGAGAACATCAAAGTGAACACGGATTATCAGCTTATCGACGGGCATTTTGAAGCGGGCACTGACCTGAAGTCGATCGTGGGCGAAGGAAAGTTCGAGGTCACGCTGGAAGAGGGCGAGGAGAAGAACCTGATAAAGGTGGATGCCGAAGTGGCCGATGTTGTGATCTCCAGCAATGGCATCTCCCTGATGACACGTGACAGTGTACCGGGGGAACTGGCACGGGATATAACGGACGGCCTGAAAATACGCGGTTCTGACGGCAACACCACTGTGATAACGCCCAAAGGCGGCGGAGAAGGTGGCGGCAGCCCTACTGTGATGACCACCGATGTGGCAGCGGCGACAGGGACGGGGAACAGCAACGCCAGTGGCGGCGGTACGGACAGCGGAAGCGGCACAAAGGTGGACGCGAAAACGAAGACGGATTACAAGTACGTTGAATTCTCGAAGGCCGAGCAGGAGTACGGTTTTGACAACTGGCGCTATGAACAGCTCGACCGTTTCTACCGCAAGATGAACATTCTGGGCAAACAGCGGCAGATCTCATGGAAATCGTTCAAGGAAGGGATGACCGATCCTGTGAAGGTGGATGTAAAAGGTGCAAAGGGCATCGGTTTCACGACCATCCTCGGCGATGATTACAAGCTGGACAAAAAAGGGCAGCTAACCCTGAAAAGCCCTGCTGCGGATCAGGTGAACGAGCTGTATGCTTATACTACTGTGGGGAAAGGCAAAGAGGCAAAAAGATTGATCCTTGGCCAGCTGAACCTTGTTGGTTATGCGGGACTGAGCCGTAAGGTTGTGATTATTCCGCTGATGAACGGTAATGAAACAGCAAAGTGTAGTTCGCAAGCGGAAATAAAGACAAAGCTGAATGAGATATATAAACAGGCAGGGGTTGAATGGGATGTTCAGGTTGTTGACCCTTTTGATATCAGTGAAATCAATGGTGAAAAAGGATTGGTGCTGGAAGCGGGCGGTAACCTGATAGGTTCTGCATATAATGGGACTTTGAAAGCGATCATCAACAGTTACCGAGATGCGGAGAAGACAGCTTATGACCAGAACAATGACGAAACATATTATATTTTCCTTGCAGATAGAGCTACAGGAATGGATAAGGAGCCAGATGGTTATATGCGGCTTCAGAATCCATTTGGTTTTGTGTTTACAGGTAAAACTAAGAATTTTCACCGTACGCTTGCCCATGAGCTTGGGCATGGTGCTTTTGGATTGCGGCATCCTTTTATGGAGCATAAGCTAGAGGAAAACGAAAAGCATAATCTGATGTCTTATGGTGAAGGGAAGGAGCTGTTTAAGTATCAGTGGGATCTTATTCATGATCCTGCTAGTTGGGTGTTTGATGTTTTGCAGACTGAGGAGGAAGCGGAAAACTATGTAAAAGAAGGGCCGTTTGCTGATTTGGATTTTGGTATGAACAAGGACTCATCGTTTACGTTCATTACTCCTGCCTATCAGACTATATTACTTCCTTCAAATGTGTCCAATGTTTCAAAGTTCTTTGGCTATCATGGTATGGTAAGGGAAGAAGAACTGCTTAAGTTCTTGGATATCTGCCCAGGAACACTGGAAAGCTTCATGATAGATGGAACGACATATAAAGCTAAAGTTGAAGGGCAGGTTGGGGAGTATTCCTTAGTGGGGTATTTTTCTGAAAATAATAAAGAGTACAAACCGGAAGAATTTGAGCTTGTAAGCAGTGATGGTAATAAAAATCAGGGGATTATCTATGCATTCGAACCTAAAGCTTATTATATTTTTCAAGTTAATACATCAGCTCTTTCTGTTTATAAACCCAGCTCCCCTATTGTCCCTTTGGATAAATTCAGTTTGTCGTTTAAATACGAGAGCCCAAAGAAGACCTATGTTAAAACGGGCAACAAACAGTACAGTATTAACGATGCAGTACTACAAAAAGCATTTGCAAAGTATGAGCTGACAAGTGACCTGATACTTCTGCGGAACAAGATGGCCGAGCTCTGGGCATATAGCTCGGATTTAATGGACTATTCAACTGCATCTTATGCTGAATGGAAGGAAGCTTTTGATGTTGGATACTTTAACGCAGAATCAGGCTTCAAACTCTTTGAGCATTATATCAGAGATAATTATTTCGCTATAGAAGAGGTTACTGATGCAAATGAGAATGAAGTATTCAAAAAGACTGTGTACAGGCAGGTCAAAGAGTTTCCTGATAGCGACGGGGAATGGTTCAATCTTTTTTATAACTACCTAAAAAAACAAATTCCTGAGCGGTTAAGTAAACAGGGGGAACTGTTTGCCGACTTAAATCTTCAGGATGGAGAGGTAAGTCTCAGAAAGAAAATAGCAGACACTCCGTTTTCTGAACTTTTAGAATCTATCATTCTGTCTAGCAGGTCGGAACTGGAGTCTCTGTCAGACAGTGGTATTTACTTTATACTGAGCCGGATTGCCAACCAATCCTTTATCACAGATGACAAACTTCCTTTCAGGGATGAGGAAGGTACAGTTGTTAAGTTATTAGAATCTGTCCACCCTAAAATTGCAGATAAAGTAATCGGCTACCTGGAAGGGCCTAATGCCTATGAACCCAAAGAGATTTTATACAAACAATTATTCTTAGGGGTTGATGATATCTGGTTCGGCCTGTTAGGTAATAAGGACAACAGACAGAGATTAGTACGGGCGTTAGTCAGGCTTAGCCTGAATTCGGGTAAGGACTATGAGAAGCGGTTCGATGAAATGGAAGGGCAAAAAGAAAAGCGGATATATGAGCTTGAATACCGAAATGTGGTTTTCAAGCTCGCCGAACAATCTGTTTCCCGGTTAACCGACTTTTATTCACTTTTCGATGAAAGACTGTATGGTGAAATAGCCCACAATGATATCAGCACAGAACTTTTGGATAATGGAAAAATAAAAACTAAACAGACCAGGAAATTCGGTTTTTTTCCCAAAGGGACAGTGTTGGAAGATCAGCTATCCCCTTTTGACCTTATCCAGTTGACCAATAAAACCAGCCTGAACCATTTGCGCTTTGTTACCCCAAACCCAAAATTGAGGAAAACAAGCGTTCCTCTTCCTGCCATTATTCTTGCTTATGCAGATAAGACCACGTCTCAAAAAACTATCGAAGACGGAATTTATACGGCTATAGACATTGGCAGTCTTGCAATAGGGGCAGGGCCTTTGGCCAGGGTTGCCCAGGTAACAAGGCTGGAGAGGACACTTCTCTATATGGATTTTGTCAGTGATGTTGCAAGCCTGTCTTCAACTGCCGCTCATGGTGTAGTCGATGAAAAGTTACAACATGCTCTTGCAGGTTGTTCCGCCCTGACAGGGATAACTTCTTTGGCCATAACACAGGCTTCAAAACTGCCTAAATGGGCAAAGAAGTTAAAGCCTGACGAGCTGTTTACGAAAAAGACATTTGACGATCTGAATACTGAAATAGACAAACTAAAAGATGATGACCTACATCTCATTATTAGCAGTGATGAGCATTACCTGAGCCTTAGGCACTATTATGAAAAACTGCTGTTATCTGCTGACGATTACCCAGAACTGGCTGCAAAAATAAACGCAAAGCTAGACCGTATCAGCCAGTTGCGCAAGGGCATTGTAGGCTTGGGGAAAGATAATGATCTGATTAAAGCAGTCAGGTGGCTCCAGCAGAGGGAAGCTACTGACGAAGTGTTAAACGTACTTATTCACAGTGATGGTAAAACGCTGAAGTATTTTGACGGTTCAAAGTGGCACGACCTTACTCATCGTGACCTGGTCAATACGCTCAGACGCAACAAGTATTATCAGAAAGGGAGCAAACGTCCAGTCCGCTTGTTATTTTGTGGTGAAGGGGCAGCTAAAGACGAAATCGCCCAAAACCTTTCCAATTCCCTTAATTCTAAAGTGCAGTACAGTCCTGAAAACGTGTGGGTACATTCTGATTCGCGTATCACAACAGGTTCGGAAAGGGCTAGAGATACAGGGAATTGGAATGAGTGTATGCCCAATGCTCCGCCTAAAACAAGTGTCAAAGCAGATCTTAATAAAGGGATTGTTGAAGTAGTAGATGATGCTGTTTCTCTATCACACAATAATTCTTCGATCAGGACTGCTCTTGCAAGGAAGTTGAGTTCAAGTGAACTAGATCGCCTTCTTGCTGATTTTTCAGGACAAACTGCTATATTAAACAGGTTTGTAAATGAACCTGAGTTAGTTGATAGTTGGAGAATTCTTAACGGTGCTGGCGTAGATGATAAAACTAGAAGGAATATAGAAAATCTAGATTTTATTAAAAAATACCGTGACAAATATCCACAAAAAAAACATGCGGAAATTATTAAGCAAATTCGACATGCTGCATCTTACCGTCTATGGGAAACTGCTTGGGCGACCTTTAGAGAAAAGTTAAATATTAACCCTCTTAAGTATAGAAAATACCGAAATTATGACAGAAAAGCTGTTCAAATTGGCTCTCCAAATCCAAAGACACCAAAGGCAACACAAAGGCTGCCGTTGGAAATAAAAAATAACATAATTTTGGACAAAGATGGTAAGCCTTTTACATCAATTCGTCCAAGGACCGGACGCTTAATCGAATGGAGTTATATTATAACTACTGATGGAAATTTAAGAATAGGGAGGGGGCATGACTTTTTGTCCGAAAATGGGGAAGCTGTTCTTGCCGCAGGAGGTATAAAAGTTGAAGGAGGTAAGGTTACTTATATAGATAATGATACAGGTCATTTTTGGACAACTGAAGCAGAACTAGCCCAAGCAGGACAGATTATTAGGGATGCTGGTATTGCAGGCGATAACATTATTATTCATCCATTCCATAAAAACAAAAAGAATAAGAAGTTTCAGAAACATGGTGATTTTTATTGAAACAAAGAGCTCTATACTTAATTCTATGAACTTATAAAGTTCAGCTTCTAAAAAAAACTGAATAGTTTCCGAAACTAAAAGTAATAATTATTCTATGAGAAAAATTAAACTTTTTGGAAAAGAAAAGCCTTTGTATGAAGCGTTATTAAAACCACGCCCAATAACTGAACTATTTACTGATGAGTATAAATACTTTTGGGCCATTGAACTTATCAATGAAGGAGAGGAGATTCTTGATCAGTTTATTATAAAGTTAAGTCCATTAATGTTTACAGAACAATTAGATTTAACAAACCTGAATGATTTCTCTATTTATCTAGAAGATGACACTTCGTTTATTATGTATGAAATAATGATCGAGGAACCTTTTGTTACGAGAGTGCGAATTAAAGAGTTAAAAATTGAATTGTATGATTTTAACGAAATAAATTTGACGGTTAGTTCCAAAATTTATTGTACTTTTGAAACTCCCTTTTTTTATGAAGCTAATGGTTATCTTGAAGAAGAAAACGAATTTTTCTACAATGGCGAATTAGATGTTTCTTTACCTCCTGATTATTTTAGTGAATTAAAAAACAAGAATGTTTAATTCCCCCCCCGCTCAGCAAAGTAAAAAATAGTACTGTCCACTGAGCGTTAGCCTGTGGCTACGCTCGATACCATGCAATTCAACAATTAAGATATTGAGCGTAGCCACAGGCTAACGCTCAGCTATAATGTGAAGTTTAAAGATAGGTATTGAAGTCGCTTTTGGTCGAGTAGGGACAAGTTCACCCCTGCCTTTTCTGTTTTCGCTTCGAACATTGCCGTTGCCAGAAATGCACTAAAACAGCGGCTTAAAGCCTGCGCCTGTGCGTCGGCCTTGGTAGGCCCGTTCCACCATCTTATTTGCAGTTGCGTGAAACTTGCGTTTCACTCACAGCACACCTACAGGGAGCGGGGGATCATTTTCAATGAAACAAATATCAGGATAAAGATATTTTGTTGTAATATCGTTCCTCAAACTTATATCATTCGATGAATTAACAATGAAACAAAAAACACTATACAGAATATTCCTCGCCCTTAGCCTTGCTTTTGCACTACTCGCCATTTTCCAAGGTGTTTTTAGCCATAATAACTACTTTTTCCAAAACTCAACAGGAGATTTCTACCATTTCAATACAGGTCATTTCATCGGTATTTATGTATCGCTGGCTTTAGGTTTCTTGTCCGCAACTTTGTTTTTGGAACGCAATTATCGAATTACACGATGGCTCTTGTTTGCAGTGGCTATCTCGGCAGCTTGCTTCTCCGGATTGTACTTGCACAGTAGATTGGAAAGCTCGGTTCTACTGATTGCAGTTCTGGTGCTTGTATTTTTAGGAGTTGTCATTTCACTGTTTCGCTATCTACCCAACAAGGTTTGGACGAAATGGGCTTGTTTCAGCATCTGCACACTTGCTTTTATCGGGTCAATTGTGGTCACTGTCGATTTCTTACCTCAGAAAAACTCCAGACATTTTGTGGAGCTAACCCCTGTTCTCAAAGCTGATGATGGCACTAAACTATCGGCACTAAAAACAGAAGAAAGTGGAGAAGATGTTGACTTTATTCTGACAGAAGAAATGCCTTTTGGAGTGGAAAAAAGCGGAATTACTTATGTTTCTTCAGTTGCTATTTCTTCGCGTATTCCTGAAAAGCAATGGGAAGTTGTGGATTCGGTTTTATATGCTAAGTACTTTCTGGCAAACTAAATTCTTTTTTTACCACAAAGAACAGAAAGGTATTTGATTGAAAAAAACTTATGGATCTATGTATCCTTCCTTGCGTTCTTTGAGGTAAAATCAGAAGGCTGATCTTTAACCCAATTTGAAAATCTGAGAAAACCACTTAAATTACAACTCACTGATAATGAGCGAAATTCTATTTTTTATCTTTTTCTTAGAACTGTAAAATATTGATATTAAATGTTATAGTATTTTCAAATATCAAATGTAGTGCCCCCAAATTTTACATATTAATTTTTAATTATATACCTCTTCGCAATGTTCATACGTGCAGTCTAGAAAAAAGATAAAAACAAAGGTAAGTCATATACTTACCATAGGCTACCCCATTCATATAGAATAGGTAACAAAACCAGACAACAGGTAGTTTTAAACCTTAGAAAACTTGAGGGCATAGCAAAAGAAGATCATAAAGCCCCCCCCGCTCGGCAAAGTAAAAAAATAGCACTGTCCGCTGAACGTTAGCCTGTGGCTACGCTCGATACCATACAATTCAACAATTACGATATTGAACGTAGCCACAGGCTAGCGCTCAGCTATAATGTGAAGTTTAAAGATAAGTATTGAAGTCGCTTTGTAAGCATACGGCCATGCACACAGTTAAACTTCGGACGAATCGTTACACTCATATCGATCACGCTACCGTTTCCCATTTAATGAAGGGAAAGAGTTCTTAAAGCGTTCTACAGAGGTAGGTCTGATAATCTTGGAGTTTGCAAACTGTTTCCTACCAAAAACAGAACAGGATGTTAAGGATTTTCAGAGAAGCCTTTTTTCTACTATTTACTTGCTAAGGTCACAAACCTATGTGTTTTAGATTAACTTTCAGTAAATAACCTTCAACTTACATCAAGAATTAATCTACTCTAATTCTGACCGAATACTTACCTCAAAAAAGAAAAATAACTATCCTATGAACTCAAAAGCGCTACGGTATCCGCCAATCTCATTTACATAATCGAAGAAAGCATTGTAGAACGGGTGAGAACAGATGGTAGCGCTATCACCTATGATTACAAGCTTTTTGCGTGCCCTTGTCATGGCTACATTCATGCGGCGGATATCTTTTAGGAAACCGATCTCCCGCTTCTCGTTGCTGCGAACCAAACTTATGTAGATGATGTCGCGCTCCTGCCCTTGAAACGAATCTATAGTGTTGGCTGTAATCACAGGCTCGTCTGGCAGTTCTGCCCGTTTTTCCCTCATAATTTCCTGCATTCGGTTTACCTGAGCTTTGTATGGAGAGATGATACCGATGCCGTTCACCTCATCCGTAAGGTTCAATTGGGCGAGGCTCTCCATGTAACTATCGAAGTGCATGAAAAGCACCTGCAGCTCCTCTTCGTTCAGGGAACTTCGGGTTTCGGGGTGTATCTGCTCGGCAAATCCGCAGCCCGCTGTATCTACAAACTCAATCGGTAAATCTTCAGGCATTATTCTCCAATCTGCGACCAGTGAATTTGCAATCAGTTGCCCTTTGTAGAAATACTGACTAGAAAAATTCATTATGTCGCGGTGCATTCGGTACTGTTCGGAAAGCATCACATCGGCACGGTTTCGGCTAATTGCCTTTTCGAAAAGGGTCTGTGAAAGCCCTTCCTTGGCGGCTTCAAAAGATTTCACAGTTGGCGGCAACTGATGATGATCACCAGCCAGTATCACACGTTTCGATTTCAGTATTGGTAACCATGTTGCAGGTTCCAGCCCTTGAGCTGCTTCGTCTATAAACACTGTAGAAAACTCTTTCTTGGCTATGGATGAGTTATTGGCCCCAACCAGGGTAGTGAGGATAACGCGTGTTCTGTTCAGCACATCTTCTTTGATGTAGTCTGCCAACATTCGCGCCTCTAAACGATATTGCTTCGCCTCTGCCAATAATTCCCGCCGTTGCTGACGTTCGGCCGCTCCAAAATTACGCTTGAATTTTAGCGCCTGACTGCGGCATTCTTCAGCTGTGCGTCTAAAAAGCTTTAGTTCTTTGTATTGCTCGTGCTTTGTTATCTTGGCATCGAGTGTTTTATTCACTATTTCATCGGTAACACGGGCTGGGTTTCCAATGCGTACAACATCGATATTCTGGTGCCCAAGCTTTTCTGCAAGCAGATCAACTGCCGCGTTACTGGGCGCACAGACCAATACCTGAGTTTCTTTCTTTAAAGTCTGTATTATGCCTTGCACAAGTGTTGTTGTTTTTCCTGTACCTGGGGGCCCATGTACTATAGCAAGGTCTTTTGCAGAAAGAATCAGGTTCAAGGCTTCGTTTTGGCTCGGATTCAGTTCTGGAAGTTCAACCGCATGCCGAGAAGAAAAGCGGGCAGCTACATTACCAAGCAGTATACTTTTAAATTCCTCGATACGCTCATCTACGTTTTCCTGCAACTTCTTCAGTCCAAATTCCATTTCGCGGTAAGAATTCTCATCAAAAAGCAACTGCACCCCCAACTTTCCATCGTTCAACCAATCTGGTTGTTCGTCTGTGCTTAAGGTAATGATCATCTCGTGTTCACGAACGTTATTAACAATTCCCTGAACAGCATCTTCTTCATCTTTGCCCTGCCCTGCATTCGAAAACAGGCTCACCAGCTTCCCCGATTGAAAAAGGTGTCCTTCGCGGTGTTCCTCGTTACGCAGAACCTTCACCATAAACTGTTCTGTGGAGCTATACTTTGACTTATCCAACTGAACAGGATACCAACAGACCCCTTGTTTGCGTCTATCGGTTAGCGAAGCGCTTTTCATCCGCTCTTTATATTGTTTTAGGTCTTCGTCTTTTTCTTTCTTCAGCAGTCGTTGAAGCTTTATCAGCTCTTCTTGAATCTCTTTTTTTGTCATCTCACAGTACCCTCTATTCTATCCAAATCTATTTACCCCCTAAACAAACACCTGCGTGTCAAATACATAACACATAGAATGAATTCATTTAATATACGATTGGATAATTGAAATTACATGACTCTTTCTCTATTTCAAACTTTAAAATAAACTTTTATAGTTTTGCTACAATCAGTTAAGTTTTTTACAGACTTATATACGATGGGCATCAATCGATCTAAAATCAGACATATCCTATGTGTAAGTTTCACGATTGCTTCTCTTTTTCTAAAAGCTGAAGAATACCCTAGAGTCCTATTTATCAGCTCCTACAACTCTAGCTTTCCTACTTTTTTCAAACAAATTGCAGGAGTTAGATCTGTCTTGGATTCGCTGAATGTAAGACTCGACATAGAATCGTTGGACAGCAAGCGGTTTCTACAAGCTGAAAACCTTGAACTTTTCCATAATAGGCTTTGTCTTAAACTAAAACAAAATATAAAATACGAAGCTATAGTGGTTGCTGACGACAAGGCGTTCACATATGCATTATGTCACCAGAACGATCTATTTAAAAATATCCCTATCGTCTTCTTTGGGGTCAACAACATTGAGAAAGCTATTGAGCAGAACCACAACCCAATGGTAACAGGCGTTATAGAAGCCATATCGATGAAAGAAACCTTGCAGCTTATGGGAGAACTTTTCCCAAACTCACCAAATTTTTACGCCATTGCCGATTCGAGTGTTTCGGGCATGAACGACCTGAACACCTATTATTCTTTTGCCAACACTTTTCAGACTGTAAAGTTTCATGATCTATCTCTTGCTAAAATCGGTATCAAAGAGTTTGAAAATGAACTGAAATCCATTCCTTCATCGGCACCTGTATTATTGTTATCTGCCTTTCATATGAAAAACGGAGTTACGCTAAACTTCGAAGAAAACTTCAAAAGAATTACACAGCACCTGAAAGCTCCTATTTTCCACCTTTGGTATCATGGAATGGGCGATGGTATTTTTGGAGGCAAATTGATCTCCCATTTCGAACAGGGCAAAACTGCCGCTACTATCGTAAAACAGCTTCTGCAAGGCAAACCAATGTCTTCGTTTAATGTTGTGCAAAAAAGTCCAAATAAATATGTCTTCGATTTCAATCAGCTTTCCGATTTCCAGATAGACATTTCCCAACTGCCCAAACAAAGTACAATCATCAACCGTCCACGCTCTTTTTGGAGAAATAATTTGAACGAAATTTTAATTGCTTCAGTAATAATCATTCTACTATCTATTCTATCGGCTGGTTTGGCTGTAAATACACTACGAAGAATTAGAATAGACAAGAAACTGAAAAAGCAGAACGAGAAATACCTTAAACTGAACGAAGCCCTATCTATAGCTAAACAAAAAGCAGAGAAAAGCGATCAACTCAAAACGGCATTCCTCAATAATATATCTCACGAATTCAGGACCCCCATGAACGGGATTATCGGATTCTCCGAACTATTGGCCATCACCTCTTCCGAAGAAAAACGAAAACAGTACATCCATGAAATAAGAAAAAGTAGTACCCGCCTCCTAAACGTAATAACAGACACAATAGAAGTATCGCAGATACAAAGCCAGCAGACTGTTCTTGATAAAACCGAATTTGACTTAAAACAACTTTTAGACGAACTTTTCGAACAGATCCATGATTTCTATTCCAGCTCAAACCTTACGTTCAAAAAACAGATCAGTTACGAACGGTTGGTCATCGGATCGGATATTAGAAAAATACAGCACTCTGTACGGCATTTGCTGGACAATGCTGTAAAGTTCACCCCAGTTGGGCACATTGCACTATATTCGCACATTACCAACGAATCTATCATAATTCAGGTTGAAGATACTGGTATCGGTATAGAAGCAAACATGCTAGAAAGTGTTTTTGAACCCTATGTTCAGGTAGAACAAGGCGAAGCCCGAAGCTATGGAGGTAACGGGATTGGTCTTTCTTTGGTAAAATCGCATATTGAATTTCTGGGAGGAGAAGTAAGCCTGAAATCTGTTCCCAGAGGAGGAACAACAGTTTCTATTTCATTACCCTTCGCCGAAATCGAAAACAGATAGAACACACATTGGCACCTAATATCCGCAAAACATATAATAAAAAGATGTGTTCGCACACCCATTGCGTGTAACAAAAACATACGATTATGAGGAATAAAGAACCGCACACAACACAAAAAAAACCTTACTGTCTTATGCCATGGATACATTTCCACGTGGGCAACAGAGGAACAGTACAGGCATGTTGTGTAGCCAATATTCCTTATGGTAATATCAACGATCAATCATTCGATGAAATCTGGCAGGGAGAAGCAATAGATAAACTCAGGCAACGATTCGCAGCAGGCGAAAAAGACAACAGATGTGCAGCCTGTTTCAAACTGGAAGAAGCAGGAGGCAAAAGCATTCGCCAAGAGACACATGAAAAATTCGCTCACATAGATATCTCTCAGCAACAACCTGTTTATTTCGACATTCGCTTTTCAAACACCTGTAATTTCAGTTGCAGGACTTGCTGGCACGGTGCTAGTTCCGGTTGGTTTCGCGACGCTAAATTGCTTGGAAGAGCTATTGGCAAACAGGCTGTACTGAACAATATAGAGCACTTCGAGAGCTTCATCGACAAGATAGGGAATTCACTACTCCAAGCAGAAGAGATTTATTTTGCAGGAGGAGAACCGCTTGTTACCAAAGCCCACTACCAACTGCTAGACTGGCTGATCGAAAACAATGTGACGGACGTACGGCTTCGCTACAATACGAACTTCTCAAAACTAAATCTAGGCAACCGAGATGTACTTCCTCTCTGGGAAAAATTTCGCTCTATAGAAATCCTCGCCAGTATCGATGCCTCCGAAAAGCTCGGCGAATACATACGTAAGGGCATGGACTGGCAACAGATTCTGAAAAACCGATCACTGATTGCTGAGCATCCGCACATTCAGTTCAAGATCGCTCCTACCCTGTCAGTTTTCAATATTATCCATCTTCCAGACCTGTACCGCTTTGCTGTTAACGCAAAAATGATCACACCAACAGGTTTTTATCTAAACGTTTTGCACCGCCCTTTACACTTCAACGTACAAATCATCCCTGCAGAATACAAACAGAAAATCAAAGAAAAATACAACAAATTCATATCTGATAATGAAGCCATCATACCGGCTTCCATCAAAACTCAGTTTAAGGAAATTGTTAATTACATGTCTGCGGAAGACCGATCCAAACTATGGACAAATTTTCAGAAAGAAACCAATAAGCTGGACAAAATCCGTAGCCAAGCTTACGAAGAAATTATTCTGCCACAATACCAACAACTGCTCAAAGGCAACTAAAGTTGGCCATTTTCGATTCTGACTATGATATCTTCAATCATCCAATCATCACCATTGCTATCGTATTCCGACTTTAAATTAGATCCAAAAATCCGAGCAATACTCTGCCAAAAGAAGGCATTCAACGAGCCTTTAAGCTCTTTTACCACCTCAAAAGTTGTATGACCGGTTTCCCTATCCACCAACTTTATCAGCAAACGCCCCTGAGAAAAAGTAAGCTTCCGTAACTTCTTCTCGAACTTTTCTTTCAGTTCGGCCTCGCGTGTTTTTATGTAGCGTTTGCGTTCTTTTTTGTCTGGTATGGTATCCAAAGCCGCATGTACATCAATAAAAATCCCTTTTATAATCTGAGAATAGGGATATACTTTTTTAATATTCCTTACCAGTTTCGTATATCGCCTCTGCTGTCTTTTACTCTTGAACTTCACAGGAGGCAATATTGTAATACTGGGCATACGAACATGAGGATAACGCTGGTTATCGATTTCTATAGACCGCACAAAATACCCATCGAACAATGTTGTGTCCCGAAAAACTGTTTGCTGTGCATATATCTCACCAACAGGCAATAGCAACAATATAATTATACATATAGCACCAAATTTCATATCGACAGACTTGAGACTAAGCATCCTTATACGGAATAAAACGATTAATTATGGAAAAAGTTGATTCTCTTGGTTTTATTTAACACCCTACTTGAATTATGAGAATATTCTTATTAAGAATTGATCTAAATTAACGAATGATTTTCTATATTTGCAACGCATAAATACAAGTTATAATATCCGCAACAATAATTCGCTCATCAGTTTACTGATAAACAGGGCGAAGTAACCTATAATAAACAGTTCAGCGAACTAAATTTTGTTTAAAAACAGATTGCGTGATTCCAAGACACGAATCGTAAATATATAAAGAAATGAGTTTTTCAAGAGAAGATATAATCAACGCACTCAGACAAGTAAACGACCCCGAGAAAGGCGAAGACCTTGTAAGCCTAGACATGATCAAAAATATAAGCATCAGCCGCGAGAAGGTTAGCTTTGCCATTCTTTTGAAACAGTTCAATAGCCCGTTCAAAGGAGCTATCAAAAAAGCTTGTACAAAAGCCCTTGAACCTGTTGTTGGAGAAGGCATAGATATAGAAATAGAATACACTACAAAAGTAGAGACTAAAGAAGTAAGCGTTGGCCGTGTGGACGAGCGCAAAGTTTTACCAGAAGTTAAAAACATCATCGCAATTGCTTCTGGAAAGGGTGGTGTTGGTAAATCTACCATTTCATCGAACCTAGCAGTTGCATTGGCCAAAAACGGAGCAAAAGTAGGATTGATCGATGCCGATATTTTTGGCCCGTCACAAGCAAAAATGTTCGGTGTAGAAAACGAGCGTCCTGAAGTAAGAAAAATTGACAATCGCGACAGAATTGTTCCTGTTGAAAGACATGGAGTTAAACTTATTTCCATCGCATTCTTTGTAAAACAAGAAGATGCACTTATCTGGCGCGGCCCTATGGCTACTTCTGCACTTCGTCAGTTTATCAACGATGCTCTTTGGGGAGAACTGGACTATCTTCTTATCGATCTGCCTCCAGGCACTAGTGACATACACCTGACAATGGTTCAAGAAGTTCCGGTAACAGGCGCTCTAGTTGTTTCAACACCTCAAGATGTTGCAATCGCAGACGCCATCAAAGGCATTTCTATGTTCCGTAGCAAACAGATCAACGTACCTATCCTTGGTCTTGTGGAGAACATGGCTTGGTTTACTCCAGAAGAACTTCCAGACAACAAATACTACATCTTTGGGAAAGGCGGTGTTGATAAAGTTGCAGAGCAATTCGATCTACCTATTCTTGGACAAATTCCAATAGTACAGGGTATCCGCGAAGGTGGAGATAATGGGGAACCTGCTGCTATTTCTGGCCACAAAATTCAACAAGAGCAATTTACGGAACTAGCAAAGCTTGTAGCTGAGAAAATTGAAGAACGCAACTCGATGCTAGACCCGACTAAAATAGTAGAGATTACAAACACAGATGGTTGCGCAGCATCAAAAAGTTAACATTGCAGGTAAGTGAGTTCGTGACATTATTTGTTCGAGACATACAATACAAAACAACTCATGACAAATAGTGCTTCGAACTCAAATAGATCTGCGACATTGAACCTATTCAAGATCGAGGTCTTCATTTTAGGAAAAGCGTCAACTTACCTGCACATATACACAAAACTGTATTTCGATGGAAAATATTCATAATGAAAGTATTGAGGCGAAGGTAAATGCAGCACTTGATGCTGTCCGTCCTTATCTACAGGCCGATGGTGGAGATATTTCTTTAGTAGAAATCACTGATGACCTTACTATCCGCGTCCGACTACTAGGAGCCTGTGAAACTTGCGATATCAGCTATCAGACTATCAAAGCTGGTGTTGAAACTACGATACGCCGTACCGTACCTCAGATCAAAGAGGTAGTTGCTGTTTAAAAATGCTGTTTTTTTGTTTTGTGATTTGCTTGTAAGAACTTCTGGTCAGTAGGCCAGAAGTTTCTTCTATAATTTCACCTTTTCCCAAGAGCCACTTTTCGATGAAATTGTGGCTCTGCAATTTTATCCACTAAGTCGACAACGAAGCTGCCCCCGCCCAACTGAATAGGACAATCCACAGGCCTCCCTTCAGATAAAATTCTTATATTAGATTCTGGATCCACTGCATTAATTATGTTGATGAGCTATCTTTGTATAAAACCAAACCTAAATGCGTCCAAAGATTCTAATTGTCTACCCGATTCCCCAGGTGGTAATTGAGACCCTACAAAAACAAGCCGAACTAATCTACCCCAAAGCTGGCCGACCATTTACCAAGGATGAAATCATAGAAAAAATTCCAGACTGTCAAGGCCTTCTTTCCATCTTCAATCAAGAAGTAAACGGCGAAATACTCAAAGCTGCAAAAAAACTTAGGATAATTGCAAACTATGGAGTTGGCTACAACAATATCAATACACGCATTGCCATACGAAAGAATATTGTTGTCTGTAACACCCCCGATCCTGTTACCGAACCAACAGCCGTACTCACTATGTCCCTAATTTTAAGCCTGCTTCGCAAGACTTCCCAATTCGAAAGAGCTCTCCGGTCCGGCAATTATAAGAACTGGGACATGATGCATAATCTCGGAACATCGCTAAACGGAAAGACGCTCGGGGTTGTAGGTCTTGGCAAGATTGGAAAGTCCGTTGCTTTCAAAGCCCGTGCTTTCGGACTAAAAATAAAATATTATCAGCGCAGAAGACTATCTGGATTAGAAGAAGATAGCTGGTTCGCTGAATACTCACGCTTCGATGATTTGTTAAAAACATCGGATATTCTGAGCATTCATGTACCTTTGAGTCCAGAAACGCATCACATGATTGCAGAAAATGAGCTTGAGATGATGAAAAAAGGTGCCTATCTTATCAATACAGCGCGGGGAGCAGTTATTGATGAAAAGGCCCTATTAAAAGCCCTACAAAGCAATCATCTCGCTGGAGCAGCATTAGATGTTTTCGAAAATGAACCGGAAATTACGGAAGGGCTGCTAGACTTAGAAAATGTAGTAGCAGTACCTCACATTGGCACACAAACGCACGAAGCCCGCATAGAGATGGGGCTTCAGGCAGCTCAGAATTTAATCGATTTTTTTGAAGGAAAAATTCCGCAGAACAGGGTTGTTTAGATAGTCAGCAATAATTGCAAATTCATTATGCAGTTAAGTTACTGATTGTAAGAATGAAATAAATCAATATAAATAGGTCGATGACCTTAACTAAACCAGCAAATGCAATGAGAAATTTGATCTTGTTTTTTCTATTTATCGGTTTTATCTCTACCTCTTGTACAAATGTGTACTTCGAAAATCCACAGCCACAAAAGGGGCAACAAGCAAACGAGATCCCTAGTGAATATCACGGCACCTTTGTCGGTAATATTTCAACAACCGATAATCTCGATACAGTATACATCAAAGCCACTACTATCAAGCACCACAAAAACCTGTTTGAGATTGGCAAGAACATGGAACTTAGAAAAACAAAAGATTACTTCTGGGTAAACCTAAAAGCAAATAACGGACACTGGGCTGTAATTTCAGCTTACCCAGCAAAACCTAACATGCTTGAGGTGAAACCGCTGCGTTTCACAAAAGGGAAAGCAAAAAAAGCAGCTCAAATTGCTGATGTAAAACAGATTGGAGAAGATGAATACTTAATGAACCCTTCTAAAAGACAAATGAAAAAGTTGTTCAAAAAAGGTATCTTCAACGAAAAAGTAATCCTAAAACGCCTTAAGGACTAAATACATAGTGCTACTTTTACGATCAGCATTATTCTACTCTGCAATATTACAACAGACCTAAAAATGCTGATTATATCGTACACCTTCTTACGCATAATAGAAGCGATATTCAGGAAAGAAAAATTCATGAATATCGCTTCTGTATATAGTCTGCATTGGATAATCCTGTAAATTGGGACTCATATTAGCGGACATGTTAATTTTATTCGGATATTTGTGTAAGCTCTAGTAAAGCAAATCCTAGAGATTTCGATTAGAGTTCCCTGTTGAATTTATTATCAACACAAACAAAGCTACTTTCGGACTACAGCTCACATAGCATTATATGCCGCTGTTTCGGACACGCAGTAGCTCCAGCGAACAACAATTACACAGAAAAGACATACTATGGCAACAAATGCAAGTCAGAGTAATATATCTAACTCTGGAATTGACTACAGTAGAACCCTCCTATTCCTATCTTTTATTTTCTTATTATGGGGAAGTGCATTCTCAGCTAACTTTCTTCTGATCGATAAGATATCCAAAAGCTTTCAACTGACACAGCAACAAGAATGGCTGCTGAATTATGGTGTCTTCGTAGCTTATTTCATAGTCAGCCTTCCGCTGGCTTGGATTGTTAATCGTGTAGGATACAAACGAGGTCTTGTCTTGGGATTAGGTGCATCTGCATTAGGAATGGTATTATATTACCCAGCCCTCGGGCTAAGCTCAGTAGCTTTCTTGATAGCTTCAAATTTTGTGTTCGGAGCGGGAATGGCTGTATTACAAACCACAGCCAATCCATATGTTGCAGTGCTTGGCACCCCAGAAAGTGCAGCAGCCCGTCTTAACCGTGCTCAAGCTTACTTTTCTCTCGGAGGTATTCTGCTACCTTTAGTCTTTGTACGAGTACTCTTTCAGAACAGAATCACTACCGAACAAATTCTTTCTGCTCTTCAATTGCCTTACCTTATTGGAGCCGTAGTTCTTCTAATTCTTGCCGTTCTGTCTTACTTGATCAAACTTCCAAAAATCGGGGCAACTACAAAAGAAGATAAAGAGACTGAAGAAGCTCCCTCTGCATGGGCTTTCATTCACTTGATTCTTGCAGCCATTGGAGTCTTTCTTGTTGTTGGAGCCGAAGCTTCTGTACTTTTTTATTTTGAAAAATTCGCAGGCGAAAATGGTCTAAATGCACTGAAAAATCAGGACATATCACAATACATAACATTATTTGCAGGAGCTGTTGTAGTGGGACGCCTTTTGGGATCCAGTATTCAAAAAGAAGGAGTGACCAATCATATTATTGGCGGAATGGTATTGTGGATTTTAGGCGGGTTTGTTTTTGCAAAGTTTGCAACCGCAGGGGTAACTCCTCTCATAAACGCTGTTGCCGATTTCAATCTTGATAATATTGGTGCTTGGTTTTCCCATCGCCTTTTCGAACCAGTCCTGTTTACTGCCCTTTCAGGCATAACACTTATTGGTTTTGCCATTGGAGGAAAAAAGGCCGAAAACAATCTGATAGTCTTCTCTGTTGCAAGTATTCTATTTCTACTTGCCGCAGTGTTTTTAAATACCAACATCTTAGCAGGAACAGAAGAAGTTAACCTATCACTCTGGGCAATTATCGGATTTGGCTTTTTTAGCGCTGTTCTTTTCCCAAATATTTTTGCATTGGGAATACGCGAACTCGGACGCTCCACAAGTCAAGGTGCTGCCATATTGGTAATGGCAATGGTAGGAGGAGCTCTTCTTCCACTTCTTACTGAAACTGTAAGCACATCTGCTGGTGTTAGAATGGCATTTTTTGTGCCAGCAGGAGCCCTACTCTACTTAACATACTTTGGAATTGATGGCTACAAGGTACGCCAATACACAATATCGCGTGGAATTACCGACACTGCAATTGGCGTTGATATAGGCGCTGCTACTACAAATATTGGTATTGTAGATAGAAAAGGTAATGTAATAGGGGAAGATGTTTTGTATACAGAAGAATACAAAACCGCAGACCTTCTTGTAAAAGCCATACACGATAAAATTGAAAACCTCCTACAACGAACAAAGCAAGCAGTTAATGTAAAAGGAATCGGTATTGGAGCTCCAAACGGAAATATCTTCAATGGAACACTCGACAACCCTATCAATCTACAATACGAAGGAGAAATTCCGCTGGTACATCTATTCCAGAAACACATCAAGCTTCCGGTTGTGCTTACTAACGATGCCAATGCCGCAGCATTAGGAGAAATGACTTACGGAGCTGCCCACGAAATGAAAGACTTCGTAACCATAACATTAGGGAACTACCTTGGAAGTGGCTTAGTTGTAAATGGAAAAGTGGTGTACGGAAAAGACGGACATGCCGGAGAATTAGGGCATGTTAATGTTCAGCCAGAAGGCCGCTTATGCACTTGTGGCAGAAGGGGTTGTTTACAGACATATGTGTCGGCTCACGGACTAATACGGACTGTGCAGACCATACTGGGAGACACAATAGAAAAGAGTCAACTTCGGGATGTAAAACCGGACGACCTCACCGGAAAAATGATTTATGCTGCTGCCAATCAAGGTGACAAGGTTGCAATTCAAGCTTTTACTGAAACGGGTAAAATCCTAGGACGAAAACTTGCCGATGTAGTTGCGCACACCAGTCCAGAGGCTATTTTCTTAACTGGAGGAATGGCCAAAGCCGGAGAAATACTAATGGAACCGGCTAGAGAGGAACTTCGCGCTAATATTCTATCGATCTATGATAGTGAAATCCCTGTTGTATCTTCTGAACTCAACGGAAATGCTACAGTTCTTGGCGCAGCTGCTCTTATATGGGAAACAATAGATCAACAAATTGAGGCATAAGGAAGGCATAAATTGCAAAGTTCATCATAAAAATATTTAAAATGAACTTTGCAAACAATTGGCTTATCTAAAAAGAAAGCGGATCAGTATCCACTTTCTTTTTAATAAGATTTTGCGCTCTCTATTTCAGGAATAATCTTGTCTAGAACAACCAATTGTAAGATATCTCTAAAAGAGGCTACCAAATCGCCAGTTTCATAACTTATTGCTGTAATTCCATAATTCGTTTCCAATACATAATAGCCATTATCCGAATCAAAAGCGCTCATCCCAACAACCACGCCTCCTATCCCAGCTATCTCTGCAATTTCAGTTACTTGTTGTGCTTTAGGGTTTATCTTTACTATTTTTCGCAAATCATTCGTCTTCAATCCAATTAACATACCTGTACGTTCATTGAATTCAGTATTTGTTACCCCTTGCAAAGTTATCTCTAGCTCACCTGTGCTGGCATCTAAAACATGAAGACCTCTGTCCGAATTAAAAATGTAACGATTACTCTTATAATCAAATGTTGCACTGCCTTGCGAAACCTTCAATAAATACGTTAATTTTTTAACCCGACGGATGCTTCCCTCCAAATGATCAGCATGAACATAATACCATTGCCGTTCAATTTCATCAAAGCTAAGACCACAGATCCTATCAGAATTTCGATCGTATTCTACTTCTGTGATTCCTTCAAATTCCCTTTTAACCTCACTACTTCTAACATCAATCACAGATACTCCTTTTGCTGTTCCCAGAATTAAGAAATCCCGCTTACTATCGTAAGTATAAACGCCTTTTTGTAGGTCTGAAATCTTATTGATTTTGGCAAAAGTAGATGCCTTTCCACTTTTTATATCAATCGCCTGAAGTGTAATACCCTGTTCATTCTCCTGAATACCATAATAGGTCTTCATTTGTTTAGGTTGCATGT
The DNA here is from genome assembly GCA_965230435.1 of Bacteroidales bacterium. Classification (GTDB taxonomy): domain Bacteria; phylum Bacteroidota; class Bacteroidia; order Bacteroidales; family JBDKHP01; genus JBDKHP01. The sequence goes on along the minus strand of CBDDLB010000003.1, from coordinate 202,297 downwards.
CAAACTCGTTACATGCCGTACTGCTTAGTATAACCAAGCTTAGTATAATCAAATAAATGCTGTTGTTCATGTGTCTTTAGTTTAGTTCTTACGAGTAAAAACATGAACTGACTGAATCACACAAAATTTTCTCCTTTCGTTATTTTTCATACCCAGTTCGAATAAATATACGAGAACAGAAAAAAAATGCTCCTTTCATATATTACCTTTCAAGTTTACAAATGCGACAATAAAAACATAACACACTAAAAAACAACATATTAACACATTTCATCATTTCCAGAAAAAGTAAAATTAAATCTAAATGAGCAAGCTATGTAGTAGAGACATTATTGTGCCATACTTATAGTGCTTTTGAACATTTGACACCATAGAATGTAATCTTGTAACAAGGAGATAAAAAAAACCGAAAATTTTCCTGAAATTTCCAGAGGAAACCAAGAAAATTTTCGGTTCTCAACACTAACTCTACTTCTCTAAGTAAAGTTTAATCAACAAAGACCATATTTCAACGATTCAAATCAACCAAAGACTGTTATATAAATTTATCCTATGAAATCATAAACTCATATTTATCAACACAATAGCTAAGGAGCAATAACAGATAACGAACGCGGGTTCATCTTCACTTCAAGCTCCTTTCCAAAAGAATATGGATCTCCATCAATATGCGTCAAAAGAGCTTCATCCGAAACAATACGTATTTTACTACACCTAAAACTCTCAAAATACGGAGACCTGTGCAACTGTCTTGTAAAAAGCAAACTACCAATATTCAACGTGCTTGCAACGGGAAATGGTTTTAGCACCACAACATCAAGCAATCCATCATCAATCTGTGCTTTTGGAGCAATATGCGCATTGTTACCAAACTGGCTTGAATTAGCAAAACTCACAACAAAAGCTTCCGTAACATGCTTTCGTCCGTCAATTGTCAGTTCATATTGCTTAGGTTTAAACTTAAAGAATTCACCAACACTGAGTTTTACATACGTAGAAAAACCTCTAGTGCCAGCCTCTGCGAACTTATGCGAAATATGAGCATCAAACCCAATACCTGCAACATTCACAGCTTCCCTTCCATTCACTAAAAAGGTATCAATATTTCTCTTTGCTTGAGAATTCAGTAGCTCGATAGCCTTTGTTGGGTGCAAAGGAATATGCAGATAACGAGCAAGTCCGTTTCCAGACCCAAAAGGAAGAATTCCCATAGTAACATTACTATTAATCAATCCCCGGCTCACTTCGTTAATAGATCCATCGCCTCCTACAGCAACAACATAATCAAATTCATCCCTCGCACTTAAACTTATCTCAGAAGCATGTCCCGGTCGTTCTGTGTAAGCTATCTCAGACTCAAACCTGCGCTTATCAAGATACTTCGTTATGTACTTCTTTACTTTTTTCTGTTTCCCATGTCCCGAAACAGGATTTATTATAAATAATATCTTATTCCTATTCATCACGATTCAGTTTCGGGCAAATATACAAAGTTTAAGTTTACGTTAAGCAATTATTAATCATACATTTCCTTTTTTATCTCACAAATGCATCAACAGCCAAAACACATACAATATCAACAACTTACAAATCCAACAATATTGACACTGGAATTTCTAATTTGGTGTAGTTTAAATAGAACTCCGTTAAAATCAATAATGAAACCGCCCGTTGAAAGCCTGTAGTTTTCGAATACTTCCATTCACACTAGAAATCACTGGATCGACAGAATAAGAAAAAACCTTCCCTTCCAAAGGGAATGCATTTTCCAAAAATAACGCTAATAAACAATGGGTTACAAAAAAATAAACTTACATCAGGATAGGAAAGCAAACCTTACAAACGCATTCTAACATTGCCCATTACAGCTGCACTAACTATCTTTGCCTTTCAAAAAGAAGCACATGGCATTTATACTCAATATTGAAACATCAACACAGGTTTGTTCTGTTGCATTGGCAAAAGACGGAATCAACATATCAACTAAAGAAAGTCACGAAGGAAAATCACATGCTAACCTACTGACCGTATTCATCGACGAAATTCTAAAGGAGCAACATATTTCTGTACAAGAGTTGGACGCAGTTGCGGTAAGCCAAGGCCCAGGCTCATATACAGGTCTACGGATCGGAGTTTCTACCGCAAAAGGGATAGCTTATGGAGCTGGCATTCCTTTAATTGCAGTAGACACACTACAATCAATGGCGAAAGGATTGCTCAGTATGAACCCAGATTCGCTAACCAATGTTGAATACTTAATTCCAATGATAGATGCCCGCCGAATGGAAGTTTATGCCTCTGTCTGGAATAAAAAAATGGAACTAGTAGAAGCAGTGCAGCCAGTTATTATAGAAGAAGATTCATTCAGCGGATTTCTCAACAAAAGCAAAGCATTATTCTTTGGAGACGGCGCATCAAAATGCAAAGAAACGCTAATTGAGAATTCAATCTTCTGCGAAGATTATGTAATCTCGGCAAACCATATGTCAACACTATCCGAAGAACTTTTTACTCTAAAAAAATTCGTAGATGTAGCCTATTTCGAACCCTTCTACCTCAAAGAATTCATGGCTACAACTCCTAAAAACAAAGTACTGGGAAAACAGATTAACAAATCTTAAGACTCAAAATCAGTAACAAGCATCTTCAATTAACGTTTATTTCAAAGGTCCGAATTCCAAAATCGGACTTTTTTGCTTATTCTCGTTTTTAAGTATGTGTTGAAATCACAACAACACTCTTAGAGCTGCCATACTGTCAATAAACGACACTTCACAGCTCGCGATAAATAGTTCTATGAACTTGTCAACCATTCCAGTTTGTGTCGAGTTCATCTGTGGTAATTGAATAGAAATTTAAACACATGAAACGATCTGTTACTCTAATTATTTCCCTTATCATTGCCTTATCTGTATCTGCACAGAAAAATGGGTATCATCAGTCCAAAAAAGCCGTAAAAGGGCTTTTAAGTCCTGTAAGTACCAATTCAAAGCAATACAGCGAGAAATTCAAAGCGGCAAAAATTCCCAATGGAGCCTTCAAAACTGGTGAATGGCTCAAATATGAAATGCACTATGGGTTCGTTACAGGAGCTGAACTCAGCGCTACACTAACCGACACAATAATGAATGGGCAGCGTGTTTATCATTCATATTGTCTGGCAGAAACAGTTGGTTTTGCAAACGTACTATTTGGTGTTAGGGACATTTACGAAAGTTATTTTGATCCAGAAACCAATTTACCTGTCCGTGCCATCAGAAACATCAAAGAAAGCAGTTACCGCTTCTACAACGAAGTAGACTTCTATCACGATCGCGACACCGTTTATTCCAAACGATCCAAGAAATACAAAAAAGTCCCAGGTGGGATTATGGATCTTGTCGCAGCCTTTTACTACTCGCGCCGCGTAACCTTTGATAAGGTTAAAAGTGTTGGTGACACGGTAAGTTTTCAGACTTATTTCGACGACCGTATATTCAACCTGAGAGTTATATACAGAGGACTTGATAAAGTTGAAACTGAGGTCGGGAAAGTGCTATGTATGAAATTCAACCCCATTGTCGAAAAAGGAAGGGTTTTCGATACAGAAAACGACGTCTCTTTCTGGGTGTCCAAAGACAAAAACTACATCCCGATACGTGCAGAAATGAAACTGATCATAGGCTCTTTTAAATGTGATCTGGTAAAATACAAAGGGCTTCTTCACCCTCTGGCATTGGTCAAATAAACAAAGGCTATCAGTTCTCTGATAGCCTCCTTTCCGTTGGAACTAACAATAAAAGTTTATACTACTTTCTCAATAATTCTCTTATAAAGAAGTGATAAAAATTTCTTTTCATCAAATTCAACCTCTATAACCTACAGCTAAGCCCCCACTTCTTCAATTGTAATGAGAATATCTTTACCAATTCGGCTGATGCGATAAAGTCGCACAGAGAATTTTCATAGGATTTCGCTATGTTTTTTTGGGAAGTAAAGAGGACACAGAATTTATTTTGCTTCGCAAAACCATTGAAGTAAAATCAAATGCAGATCAGTATCTGTTTCCCAACAAAAACAATGAAATAAGTAGGTACTCTAAAAACGATACTTCTAAGTTTATCACAACACCTAGCACTATACTTTCCAATAAATAAGCACTACGTGCTTAAAACTGAAATCATAAAAAAAGGAGACCACCAAAAGTGACCTCCTTTAAAATATCTAGACAAAGCGTAATTACTTACGTTCTGCTTTTAATGTCGAATAGTTCAATTTAAGAGCCGAATTCTTTCTCAACTCCTGCTTCAACTCGGTAATGATACCCATTTTTGTATCACGGTCAGCTTTTAAAGCCCACATGATCTTCAAACGGTCAGCTTCGTCACGCGCTTCGCGTTCTGCTTCAACATAACTACTGATATCCGTTAATTCAGAAAATCTATCGTTAAGTTGAACACGAGCTTCTGTTCCATATACCTTTTGGAAGTTCTTAGTTGGCTTTCCAACGTAAATATAAGCCACCAACGACTTTTTCTCAAGCTTCTTCACCTCCGACGCTTTCGGCAATTTATTCTTAACCTTCAATTCCGTTTCACGCATTACCGTAGAAACCATGAAGAAGAACAAAAGCATAAAAACGATATCTGGCAAAGATGCAGTAGAAATTGCTGGTGTACCACCTTTTCCTTTTCTCTGAAATTTAGCCATGATTACTTAATGTTTTTAGGTTCAGCTTCAGAAATAGCTAGTGGAACAATTTTACGAATAGCATCCTGTTGCACTTCCTGCAAATCTTCGTACTTTTTACCAAATTGTTTCTGCGCATACATATCGCGAATTTCGTTAAAAGCACGTACTATTTCATTTTGTACCTCAATATATTTACCGTACTCAGTTCCTTTATCGTTCTGGAGTGATACTACCCCTTTCGATTTTTGAGCAAGTCCAAAAAATGGAACTTCAACTTCCTTCTTTTGCGATAAATTATCTTTATTTCCAGGGTTAAGAATAAACTCCTTCACCCCTTCCGACAGCATCTTGACATCCATTAGCTCACCACGAACAGCAAGCAAGTTGTCTTTATTGATAAGGACAGGGTAAACATTACGTTCTTTAACTTTATCTCCTTTTTGCTGCTCATCTTCTGGCACCCAAGGTGGAAGTTTACGAACAAGACCCGAATCCGTATCCATGGTAGTCGTTACCAAGAAAAAGATCAAAAGCAAGAATGCGATGTCGGCCATAGACCCAGCGTTTACTTCCGGGGTTTCTCTCTTAGCCATATTGCAATTCAGTTTAATGATTGACAAATGGATGTGGCCTAAAGCCACATCTTACTTGAATATTTTTGATACTTCAGAAACTACAATTGCTACAAAAGCGCCTGCAAAGAGTATATATGTCACATAAAGGCTAGTGCCTGCCCACTTCAAGGTTGTAGGTTCGTTACCTGCACCATCATAATTTGGCATGTATAACAAATCTGATGAAGCTGTAGAAAAAGCAACACCTACTATAACTGCTAAAATAGCTACAGGAATTAGTGTCCGAACAGCCCCTTTAGGGTTAAGCACAATATCTAAAACTGCGAACAATATAGTACCACCAGCCGCGAGAAAAAGTAGTACATATGTCCAATCGACAAAGTATTCTAATACTGAACCGAACTGCTCTATCTTGGTCTCGGTCTCTAGACTTGATTCAATACCGCTTGCTGTAAAATAGAACCAGAGGGTCATCGCAAACGATACAGCTATCAAAAGAGCGAGAACAATTCTCAATATTCTTGATAATGTATCTGACATAGTTGCGATTATTTATTCTGGTTGTATTTTACTAAAAGATCTACCAACGAAATTGAAGCATCCTCCATTTTGTTTACAATGCTGTCTACTTTAGATACAATGTAGTTGTAGAATACCTGAAGAATCATCGCTACGATAAGACCCGATACTGTTGTAATAAGTGCCACTTTAATACCACCCGCTACAAGTGCAGGAGAAATGTCACCAGCTGCTTGGATAGAGTCGAATGCGTCGATCATACCGATTACCGTACCCATGAAACCAAGCATAGGTGCTAGACCGATCATCAAAGAGATCCAAGTGATACCTCTTTCCAAAAGTCCCATCTGTACACTACCGTAAGAAACAACTGATTTTTCAACCATTTCTACGCCTTCATGAGCACGGTCAAGACCTTGATAGAAAATGCTGGCAACTGGGCCACGAGTTGAGCGGCATACTTCCTTAGCCTGTTCTACACCACCTTCGTTCAACGCTTTTTCAACGTTTTTCAATAGCTTGTCTGTGTTTGTAGAAGCCAAGTTCAAATAAATAATACGCTCAATAGAAAGTGCTAAACCAAGGATAAGAGCTAAAAGTACTACGCCCATAAACTCGGCACCACCTTCGATAAATTTCTTTTTAATTTGTTGGTGTGCTGTCAAATCTTCTTCAACTTCTGCATCACTAGTTTCTACAACTGGCTGTTGAGCTGTTACTTCTGTAGAATCTTTCACCTCTGTTTTTGATGAATCCGCAGTCTCTTCTTGAGCAAATGTTGCTACGCTCAAGAAAAGTAAGCTGAATACAGCGAAAAAAGCAAATAGTTTTTTCATGGTCTGTTTTCCGTTTTTTTTGAGATTAACTTGAGTATTTAATTTTAGTTTTACTTGACGATTGTTTTCCCCTCTTCAAGCACAAAACAAGATGCTTTCAGAATAATATTCCTTAATAAGAAACGTTTAAATCTGACGACGCCTTCCTGTGCGGAGAGGGTGGGATTCGAACCCACGATACCGTTTCACGCGGTATACACACTTTCCAGGCGTGCGCCTTCGACCACTCGGCCACCTCTCCCTGCCTGAAAATGGCGGATTAACGGAGGTCAAAGCTAAAAAAAATATTTAACAGAAAAAATATTTTGTAAATCAGAAAACCAACCGCAATACCCATACAACAACATAATTATCAGTACATTATAAAATACAAACTAACAACCTCTTGACAAGTAAAAGGCGTTATACAGCATGTTTGTTGGAAATTGTCAGCCCTTTTTTGAGCTTTTTGCTGTATAAAAAATGATATGTTAGTCGTCAGCTATTTTATATTAACTTTTTCCGAATCTAAACAGCTTATATTCAGACTAAGTTTTTGGAGTTAAATAGTTTCACTGTCTCAAACAGATTAATATCAACGGTACTTTTAGTTTAGCCTCCATATTGAATATTAGCTTAATGTCTTTTTTAATAAATAGCACTATACACCAATTTTCAAACTGCACTCATCTCCCCTGCAAGAGGTTGTTGAATAAGCTCTTTTACATAGTTTAGCTTTTTTTGCTTTCCAAGCAAGAGCATAAGCTTTGTTACCGCTGCCTCTGTTGTCAAATCTTTTCCGCTAAGTACACCTAACTGCATCAATTCAACACTTGTATCATAATGTCCCATCATTACACTTCCTGCTGAACACTGTGTGATATTCAAAACAATTATATTCTTACTCACGGCCTCTTCTATAAGTTCTAAAAACCAAGAATCGGTTGGAGCATTCCCTGCCCCATAAGATTCCAGCACAATAGCCTTTAAACCTTCAGAATTAATAATAGCTCTGGCCGCCTTGGCACTCATCCCTGGAAATAGTTTCAATATCGCAACATCTGCACTCAATGCCGTTGTTACTTCTAACTGTGCTTGCTTTTTGGGAACACGAATTGCTCCATAGTTATACCTTATATTAATACCTACTTCAGCCAACGGAGGATAATTACTAGAACGAAACGCATCGAAAAACTCAGCATTTTGTTTCGAAGTTCGGTTTCCCCTGTACAAATGATTCTCAAAATACACACATACCTCTGGTACAATAGCCTTTCCTTTATGCTTAGCTGCTGCAATTTCCAAAGCGGTAATCAGGTTCAGTTTACCATCGGACCTTAAAGTTCCTATAGGCAGTTGTGAACCTGTCAATATAATGGGCTTTAGTAAATTAGTGAGCATAAAACTAAGTGCAGATGCAGTATAAGACATTGTGTCTGTTCCATGCAGAACTACGAATCCATCGTATTTATCATAATTGTCTGCAATCGTCAGGGCCAGTTGTTGCCAAAATGTAGGAGTAACATTTGATGAATCAATTACCGGATCGAAAGAAATTGCATCAAGCCGAAAATCAAACTTCTTCAACTCCGGAACCTGTGCCGATATCTGACTAAAATCGACTGGAGCCAAAGCTCCAGTTTCTGGATTTTTGTACATACCGATGGTTCCACCGGTATAAACCATCAAAATTTTGGAATTACTCATAATTTCTTCAGCAGGCAATTTTCTCGAATGAATCAATCAAAGTAGTTTATTACTACCTTCTCTTATTATACTCCAATTAGATATCCTTTTGAAGGTTCACATTGATCAAATACCAAAAAGTATTTCTGCATTATGCGTTGTTACCCTTGCAACCTCTTCTACTGATATATTTTTTACTGTAGCCACTTTATCTGCAACATAATTTAAATAACTACTCTCATTACGTTTGCCACGATATGGAACAGGCGCCAAATATGGAGAATCTGTTTCTAAAAGAATATGCGAAAGGTCAGTTTCGGCCACAATTTCTGGCAAAGTAGATTTTTTAAATGTCAGAACACCTCCAATTCCTAAGTACATCCCAAGAGAAATAGCTTTTCTCGCTTGAAGCATGTCTCCAGAAAAACAGTGCATAACACCTCTTAAGGTACCATCCTGCAAGTTTTCAAGCACTTCAAAAATTTCATCGAACGAATCTCTGGCATGAATAATAATAGGTAGTTTCAACTCCTTCGCCTTTTCAATATGCCATTCAAAAGCCTTTCTTTGACGAACTAGGGTTGTCTTATCCCAATAAAGGTCAATCCCAGTTTCTCCAATTGCACAATATTTTCTTTCCTTCAATTCCTTCTCCACGAACATTAACTGTTGCTCATAATCCTCACTAACGTCGCAAGGGTGAATACCGATTGCAGGGAAACAATTTTCCGGATATCGTGCAGAAAGCTCCAACATTGCTACAACAGATTTCAAATCAATGTTCGGTAGTATCATTTTTTGAACGCCTGAAGCAATAGCTCGTGCGATCATTTCGTTTCTATCAGCGTCGAATTGATCGGCATATAAGTGAGTATGTGTATCGACTAACATGTTTTCGCGTTTAAAAATAGAGAGCAAAAATAAACAAATGGAGGTAGCTACAAACCTCAGTCTGATTTATAAGTGCTTAAGGCAAGAAAAAAGGAAAGGCATGCTACTTGTAGTTTGAAAATTACGATTAATCGTTACCTTTGTTTACATCAGAACATAGAATTCGCCTTAAAGAGATATAAAGTGGACATTATAAAGCATATAACAGAAGGGCTTTACTCTGGTCAGGAAGTAGTTATTTCAGGGTTTGGGAAATTTATTGGAGAAAGAAATGCATCTCGTGTTGAGGATGGGACAATCTATCCTCCTTCGAAGACAGTAAACTTTATCCGTGACAAAAACTCTTTTGCTTTAGATTTGGCCATTCAAGTGGCAAAAAAGGAACGCGTAACAGAAGACGAAGCCGCAAAAGCAATAAATGAATTTGTAAAGGCTTCGAACGAAAAGCTGAAAGCTGGTCAATCCGTTGTATTTGAAGGGATAGGGATTGTGGCGCCTAAGCCAGATGGTAGTTTTCACTTCCATCAGAGCCAGCATAGTAACCTGCTGCCCGAAACGTTCGGGATGGCGCCTGTTGAACTAAGTATTATGGGAAAAAAAGCAAGATCAACGGGTGCTTCTATTGCTAGTAAAAAAGCAGCTGCGGCAGCCAAAAAGAAAGCGCAAACAAGCGCAAGCAAAAAAAATACAACCACAACAACCAAGGAGAATAAGAAAAGCTTAGCTTGGCTATGGTGGATTTTTAGTATCATAACTATTCTGGCTATTTCTGTTGGAGTATGGTGGTTCTATTTTGGAGGAAAAGACTGGAAAGGATTTACACAGACGCCTCCTGTACTGAAAAAAGACACTAATAAAGTTGTAAAAAACACAACGATAGATTCGTCGAAACTAGCAGTTAAAACTGATACTGTAAAAGTAGTGACCCAACCAGTTGAAAAAACCGTAACGGGAACACCTGCAAAAATCAGCAATTCAGAAGATGCAAACAAAACGTTTGAGACTCATTTCAGAAAAAACTCTGTTATTTACTTGGTGGTTGGTAGCTTCAAAAACAGAAGAAATGCCGATAATTATGCGGCTCAGCTACGTGAAGATGGTTTCAACTCACAAGTATTAAGTGCCGAAAATGGTTTCTACCGGGTAACAATTGGGGAATTCCCAAATACCTCTAGGGCGATGAGAACTTACACTAAGTTCACTGATAAGTACCCTAAGAAAGTCATCTGGGCACTGTAATTTTCGCACCTGACAAACAAAATATAAAAAGCCGGAAGTGTAAAACGTCCGGCTTTTATTGGCTTTGGGAAAATTTGAATTGGAAAATATTTCCTCTCACTATAAAACAACAGGCCACTGCCTGTTTAAATTCACATTCAAAAAATTTTTACGAAACTGCTACTTCTTTTACATCGCTCTCCCAAAGACCATGCTTGGTACAATAAGCATACGCTGTAAGCTTAAGGCCTTTTTGAGGAACGATATAGAAATCAACCTCAACATTTCCAGGCTGGTTTCCTAGAGCACCGGCAGTAAAACGGGTTTCTCCCAAGAAAGTTTCTCCGTTCCAAAGTTGTACGTATTCTATAAAATGATCGAAATCATCTGGGTGAGCATATTCATTTCCAACACGAACTTTGACTTGGAATTTTTCGCCTTTTGCAGCTGATTCATCGCAATGAACAAAAGCTGAGTGACGATCGATATAATCGCGTTTTGCTTCTTTATCTAAAGTGCTAATGTCAACGTACTTATTAATTTTAGCCATTTCGTTGTTTGTTTTATCTGGTTTAACCTAGGATTAGATTCCTTGTTGATAAGTCACAGAACAATTTTTTGGTTTTTGTCTTCTATTGAATACCCAAAATATAATACCTCAACAGTGTAGTTTAATTTTAAAATACCAACTTAACACCAAAGTTCTGCTCTTTTGTATACAACAAAGTTAGGAATTCCCTTGGGGTTTTGCAGTATTGCATCTGGAATTCTACATTGAATTTTCCTATCAGCATATTGTCCTGTTCTATTTATATGCTTTACAAGTTAAGAAACAATACTTTACAAAAAAAGCAGCCTTTAAAGACTGCTTTCAAAATATCGTACCGCAAAGGTTAAACCCCTTCAAATTGCTGTAAAAATCGGATATCGTTCTCGAACAGCAAACGGATATCCTTAATTCCATACTTCAGCATAGCAATCCGTTCTACTCCCATACCAAAAGCAAAACCTGTATATTTAGTGCTATCAATACCACTTGCTTCCAAAACTGCAGGATCTACCATACCACAACCAAGTATTTCTAAGAAGCCTGTATACTTACATACGTTACACCCTTTTCCGCCACAAAGCGAACAAGAGACATCTACTTCTGCAGATGGCTCGGTAAATGGGAAATAAGACGGACGCATACGGATTTTCGTATCTGGCCCAAAGAATTCTTTTGCAAAATATAGTAGTGTCTGTTTTAGGTCGGCGAAAGAAACGTTCTCATCGATATACAGTCCCTCTATCTGATGGAAAATACAATGTGAACGGGCAGATATTGCTTCATTTCTAAATACACGCCCTGGCATGATTATTCGCAATGGAAGACCTTGCTTCTCCATTGCCCGTACCTGAACAGACGAAGTATGCGTTCGCAACAAAATATCTGGCTGCTGCTCGATAAAGAAAGTATCCTGCATATCACGTGCTGGGTGTTCCGGTGGGAAATTCAAAGCAGAGAAAACATGCCAATCATCTTCTATTTCCGGACCTTCGGAAACAGTGAAACCAAGTCGTGCAAAAATATCAACAATCTCGTTGCGTACTAGAGATACCGGATGGCGCGAACCCAACTTTAATGGTTCTGCAGGACGTGTTAAGTCTTGTGTCTGATCTACGTCAACCGAAGAAGCCAGTTGAGATTTCAGACCATCGATTTTCTCCTGCACCTTAGCCTTTAGCTCGTTCAATAGCTTACCCATCTGTGGCTTTTCCTCATTGGATACATTACGAAACTCGCCATAAAGTTCTTTCACTAACCCTTTCTTGCTGCCAAGGTACTTTATACGGAACTGCTCTAGCTCATCTTGAGTTGTGGCAGCATACTCTTCAACGTCTTTTAAATATTCTTTTACTTTATCTAGCATAACACTTTATATTATAAAGAGGCTTAGCCTTACTTTATTCTTTCCATTTTCAAAATAACGACATCTTCAAGAGGCCTATCTGTATTGTTTGTTGGAACGGCAGCAATTTTGTCTAAAATATCAAGCCCTTTGGTTACCTCACCAAAAACTGTATATTCAGTATCTAAGAATGGAGTTCCTCCTACTGTTTTATAAATAGAGCGCTGCTTTTCCGTAAACACAAAAGACTCTTTTATTTCGCCTCGCACGCGTAGTGTGTCCAAAATTACTTCTGCAATACTGTCCAACGCCTTTCCTTTTCTTTCCTGCTGAAGTTTTATCACTTCTTCTTTCATCTGTACATTAGCTTCGTCACTCAAATAAGCCCTGATTCCAGCACTGTTTCTTTTAGAATTAATCTGCTTCTCTACCCTATCCAATTCGGCATCTGTCAGCACTTTTCCCTGAACAATGTAAAACTGAGAACCTGATGATTCTTTCTCTGGATTAACTCGATCTCCTTGACGAGCTGCAGAAAGTGCTCCCTTTTTATGAAAAAGTTCAGGTACAAATTCTGCAGGAATACGATAACCAGGACCTCCACCGCCTAGCATATCCCCCGATTTGGCTCCTTTCGATTTTGGATCGCCTGCCTGAATCATAAAATCCCTGATAACGCGATGAAACAAGAGACTGTCATAAAATTCCTCTTCTACTAATTTCAGAAAGTTATCCCTATGCTGAGGTGTTTGGTCGTAAAGAACGATCTCAATATCTCCCAAATTTGTTTTGATGAGTACTTTCGGCGGTTTAGGTTTAGCCGAACATCCGTTTACCGTAGCGAGTAAAACTAAGATCAGGATACTTGTCAAGTAGCGCTTCATTGCTCTGGCTTTAGATAAGTTCATGGACTAATTATTATGAGCTGTTAATACTGAATATCAACATTGTAACAGTCTCAGGAGTGTCGTTCGTATTTAGAACACCCATTTAAAATCTAGAAATCGACGCAAGATAGAAATTTTGAAGCGTATGTAATAAGTTCATAGAACTATTTATGAAGGAATTACTTCATACAGTTCGTCAAAGCATTGACAAATCCTGATGTATCATTTATGAATTGCACCACATACTTAATTCCTTTTTACAGAATAGTTTGACATTCTGATTTAAAGCATTTTCATGAAGTTTCAAATGGTTTTCATAATAAATGTTAACTCCTCATTTATAGTACGTTAACATTATTTTGCAATATGCTCCCGTTAATTTCAGGTATATTTTTTAGCTTTGCCCACCTGAAATGTGGGTTTCCTTCTAAAATTCGGAAACTTAAGAGGTTAATAAGAATTAAAAATGTTTCGATGACGCATCGTGCTCTAAGATCATTCGGACTTATAGGAAAGCTATTGGCTTTCTTTTTATTTGTGTCCAGCACTTCTGTTCTCGCTCAAGATTACGAAGGCCTTCCTGTTGTAGATTACTCAAAACCAGCAGAATATGAAATAAAAAACATTAAGGTAAGAGGTATTAAATACTTAGACCACAATGCCCTGATCCAGCTGTCTGGTTTATACGTGGGACAAAAACTCGCGATACCTGGAGATGAAACCACCAGGGCTATAGAAAAACTATGGCGCCAAGGTCTTTTCTCTGATGTCAAACTTGCTATAGCATCTAGCGAAGGCAATAAAATAGATCTTGAAATCTACCTGCAAGAACGCCCTAGGGTGTCGAAGGTAGAATTTAGGGGTGCAAAAAAATCGGAAGAAAAAAAGATTCGTGAACTTTTAAATATCTCCGTTGGTAGTCAGGTTACAGACAATGTAACGATGACGGCAAAGAAAAAGATTCGAGATTTTTATCTTGATAAAGGGCGCTATAATGCTGAGGTGCTGATTGTACAGAAGAACGACACTGTAATGAAAAATGGTGTGATTCTGGTTTTTAACATCAACCGTAACAACCGTACGCATATAGATGAGATCAATATTGAGGGCAATACGGTACTGACTGATGGTAAAATCCGAAAAGCCATGAAAGAAACCAAACGTAATAAATGGTATCTGTTCTACAAGGCATCGAAATTCATAGAGAAAAATTTCAAGGACGATAAAAAGCTTATTATTGAAAAATACAATGAGCTCGGCTATCGAGATGCAAAAATCGTAAGCGATTCACTTTATCACCTACCAAACGGAGACTTAGGCCTAACCATTACTGTTTTTGAAGGCCGTAAATATTACTTTGGTGATATCAACTGGGTTGGTAACACGAAATTTACAACAGAACAGTTAAATCAGGTATTAAACATCAAAAAAGGAGATGTATACGATAAAACTATCCTGAACAAACGCCTGACAACAGATGACGACGCTGTATCGAACCTTTATCTAGACGATGGATATTTATTCTTTAACCTTACTCCTGTTGAAGTTTCTGTTGAAAACGACTCCATCAACCTTGAAATGCGCATGCAGGAGGGTCGTCAGGCTACTATCAACAAGGTAATTATAAAAGGGAATACAAAGACCAACGAACATGTAATTAGAAGGGAGATTCGCACACGTCCAGGGCAGTTGTTCAGTAAAACTGCAATTATGCGTACCATTCGCGAACTTGCCCAATTGGGACACTTTGATCCAGAGAAATTGGACGTAAAACCGATTCCTAATCAAGCCGATGGAACTGTAGACCTACAATACGTCGTTGAAGAACGTGCCAACGACCAGATTGAAATTTCTGGTGGTTGGGGAGCTGGGCAAATTGTTGGAACTTTAGGACTTCGATTCAATAACTTTTCGACACGTAACTTTTTTGATAAAACAGCTTGGCGACCACTTCCTACTGGAGATGGACAAACGTTAAGTGTACGTGCACAATCGAGTGGAACACGCTATCAAGCGTACAACATGACATTTGTGGAACCTTGGCTTGGAGGGAAACGACCTAATGCTTTATCTGTATCTGTTTTCCATACAAGACAAACCGTGCCTGATTATTACGTAGGAGATGAAAAATTTGATAATCCGTCTCAGACAATAACAGGAGCTTCTGTTGGTCTAGGTGTTCGTTTAAAATGGCCAGATGATTATTTCACAATGCGAAATGATGTTGGATTCCGCCGCTATAGAATGCATAACTGGCGCTACAGTATCTTTACCAATGGAACGTCAAACGACTTTGGTTTCACTCATACCATTGCCCGTAATTCTATCGACAATCCGATCTATACGCGCCGCGGATCGTCATTCCAACTTTCTTTGAAATGGACTCCTCCATTCTCATTACTCAGTGATAAGGATTATAAAAACGCAGATGACAATGAGAAGTACGAATGGGTTGAATATCACAAATGGAATTTTTCTGCACAATGGTATACTCCAATTGCTGGGGATTTGGTTTTGTCTTCTAAAGCTTGGTTCGGATTTTTGGGATACTACAATGACGATATCGGTGCTTCGCCATTCGGAAAATTTAGACTTGGCGGAGACGGTATGTCAGGATATAGCTATTACGGCGTAGAAAATATTGCCTTGCGTGGTTACTCAAACGGAAGCTTAAGTAGCAGCTCTGGCGACAACCTGTACAATAAATTCAGTATGGAACTACGCTATCCATTGTCACTAAACCCTTCAGCTACTGTTTATGGTTTCGTTTTTGCTGAGGGTGGAAAATCTTGGCAAGAATTTGATTCTTACGACCCATTTGGCATTTACCGCTCTGCAGGTGTAGGTGTACGTATGTTCCTACCGATGTTAGGTATGATTGGTATCGATTGGGGATACGGATTTGACGATGTACCAGGAGACCCAAGTGCAAGTGGTTCGCAATGGCACTTCGTATTAGGACAACAATTCTAAACTAAGATCTAAGCCTACGTTTGTTCGTTTAGCATCGGACAAACGTGGCCTGATGCTTAAAACCTGATATCATGAAAAAATTACTTATTCTATTCTTATTCCTTGCCCCTGTTTCTTCTCTTTGGGCGCAAAAGGTAGCTTATGTTGATACGGAAACTATCTTAGAAAAGATACCTTCGTACAGGGCTGCACAGAAACAGCTCGACGAACTTTCTGCAAAATGGAAGACCCGAATAGAAACAGGGTTTAAGGATGTAGAAAAAATGTACCAGCAATACAGAGCAGAGGAAGCTCTTTATTCTGAGGAAATGAAAAAACGCAAACAGGACGAAATAGTTGCAAAAGAGCAAGCCGTAAAAGATTTACAGAAAAAGTATTTTGGTCCAGAAGGAGATCTTTTTAAGAAACGTCAGGAACTTATAGCACCTATACAAGATGACATCTTTAACGCAATAAAAACTGTTGCTGAAGAGGGAAACTATTCTATTGTTCTTGATAAATCATCGGGCACAAACATTTTGTATGCAATGCCACGGTACGACCTGAGCAGCGATGTACTTGAAATTTTAGGTTACTAAGTTATAGTAAATCGCTGTAGGTCTGTATAAATGAATTCAGTAAACTTAACTTTTAAACGAAATAAACTAACAAGTATTCAAATTTTTCACCATGAGAAAGTTTTATGCAGTTGTACTGTTGATGTTAATCAGTGTAGCAGGAGTAATGGCTCAAACAGGGCTTAAATTAGGACATATCAACTCACAACAATTAATGTCTCTTATGCCAGAGACAAAACAAAAGCAGGCTGAATTTGAGGCTTATGCTAAGAAAATGAACCAAGATTTAGAAGCCATTCAGGTAGAGTTTAACCAGAAGTATAAAAAATACCAAGAGGAATCTAAAACATTAACAGCTCCTATGCGTGAGAGCCGTGAAATGGAACTTCAGGGTCTTCAGGAGCGTATCCAAAAATTTCAGCTAAACGCGCAAGAGGAAATGGGTAAAAAAAGACAAGAGCTTTTTGGCCCTGTGATGGAGAAAGCACAAAATGCGATTAAAGAAGTGGGTAAAGAAGAAGGCTTCTACTACATCTTCGATGTAACAGTTGGTTCTATCATCTTTGCTGCTGACAACGCTACAGATGTTATGCCTCTTGTAAAGAAGAAACTAGGTATACAATAAACGTATTTCTTATAACGACTACAAAGCTGTTTGCTCGCGCAAGCAGCTTTTTTTATTTATAGATTATGGGGCCAATTGGTGTTTTTGATTCTGGATATGGCGGGCTTACTGTTCTAAAAGAGCTAACGAAAAAACTTCCTCAATATGATTTCTTATATATCGGAGATAATGCCAGGGCTCCCTACGGAACCCGGTCGTTTGAAACCGTTTATCATTATACATTGCAGGCCGTAAAACGTTTCTTCGATTTAGGCTGCCACTTGGTTATTCTAGCCTGTAATACAGCTTCAGCAAAAGCCCTTCGCAGTATACAGCAAAAAGACTTGCCTCGGATAGCTCCAGAGAGAAGGGTTTTGGGGATAATTCGCCCTAGTGTTGAAGCTATATCGGATTATACCCAGAACAATCATGTTGGAGTGCTCGGTACCATTGGAACGGTGAATTCTCAATCGTATGTTTTGGAATTGGAGAAGATGAATCCCGACATAAATGTTGTGCAAGAGGCTTGCCCAATGTGGGTTCCCTTAGTTGAAAATCATGAGCTGGATAGTGTTGGAACGGATTATTTTGTAAAACAACACATTAATAGTATCCTGAAAAAAGCTCCTGAGTTGGATACTCTTATTTTGGGCTGTACGCATTATCCTTTGCTTGTACCTGTAATCCAAAAGTTTTTACCGGATTCCGTACGTCTGTTGTCTCAAGGTGAAGTTGTGGCTCCTAGTCTGGAAGATTATTTAAATCGTCATCCAGAAATAGATAAAATGTGTACAAAAGGAGGATCAGTTCAATACTATACTACAGAAGTTCCTAAAATATTCGAAGAACGTGCTCAAGTTTTTTGTGGTGCTGAATTAATGGCTGAGCATATTGAAATTGATCTGATTTAATACGAGCTGATATAAACAGTTTACCATTGCAGAACTATATACTTAGAAGGGTGACTGCTTGACTAGCCACCCCTTCAATTTAAAATTCTATATTACTTCTTGATATCTGCATAAGCTTCAATCCCCATGTTGTAGAATGCAAATGCCCACATGTCTGTGTTTTCTTCTATCTGTTTAGATGTCGGTTTTCCTGCTCCGTGACCAGCTTTTGTTTCGATACGAATTACTACAGGGTTGTCTCCTTTATATGCTGCCTGCAATGCTGCAATGTATTTGAAAGAGTGTGCAGGGACAACACGGTCGTCGTGATCGGCTGTAGTAACCATTACCGCTGGATAGTTTGCCGAGGTACTTACGTTGTGCAATGGCGAGTATTTGTGCAAGTATTCGAACATTTCTTTGTTGTCGTCACTGCGGCCGTAATCGCCAGCCCAAGCCCAACCGATGGTAAATTTGTGGTAACGTAGCATGTCCATAACGCCAACGGCTGGGAAAGCTACTTTGAATAGATCGGGACGTTGATTGGTTACAGCCCCAACAAGTAAACCGCCATTAGAACCGCCGAGAATAGCTAGTTTTTCTGAGGATGTGTATTTTTCTTTGATGAGATACTCTGCCGCCGCAATGAAATCGTCGAATACGTTCTGCTTTTGCAACTTTGTTCCTGACTTGTGCCATTTTTCTCCGTATTCACCTCCGCCGCGCATGTGAACGTTTACATAGATTCCTCCGTTTTCTAACCATGGGATTCTGCTGCTGCGGAAATCTGGTTCGTAAATTACGTTGAAACCGCCGTAACCGTACATCATTGTTGGGTTGTTGCCATCTAGAGCAATACCTTTTTTGTGAACAATCTCCATTGGGATTTTAGTTCCGTCTTTACTTTTGAAGAATACTTGCTTAGCTTCGTATAGAGAAGGATCGAAGTCAACTTTTGGCACAAAGAACTCTTCTGATTTATTCTCTTTGATGTCGTATTTTAGAATTTTTGTAGGAGTGGTGTATGAAGTATAGCCGTAAAAAGCGATGTCTTCGTCTGGCTTTCCGCTGAAACCGCTTGCAGTGCCTATGCCAGGTAATTCAAGGTTATAAAGAAATTTGCCGTTGAAGTCAAATGCCTTGATTTCTGTATGTACATCTTTTAAATAAGTAGTGAATAGTTTGCCGCCTGCAATTTCGCATGATTGTAAAAGGTCTGCACTTTCAGGAATCAGGTCTTTCCAGTTTTCTTCTTGTGGGGCAGAAGCATCGACTGTTACTAAACGGTATTTTGGTGCATTTAGGTTGGTTATGATAATGAGTTTACCATCTTTTTCGTCAATAACATTGTGACTTTTCTCGAAGTCTTTGTTTACCTGAATGAAATCCGACTTCTCGTCTTCTAGGTTTTTCACAAAAAGCATTCCCCCGTCAGAGCTTTCCCATGCATTTAGGATTAGGAACTTTTCGTTTTCTGTTGTACCGGCAAAAAAACCGCGCTGAGGATGGTCTTTGTCTTCGTAAATAAGAACGTCGGTGTCCTGAGCTTTGCCAACAGTGTGATAATAAACTTTTTGAAATTCGTTTTTACCTTTTAAAGCATCCCCTTCTTTGGGAGCATCGTAGGCGCTATAGAAAAAGCCGTTGTTGTGCCACGCCATACCAGAGAATTTTACCCATTTAATATGATCTTTTAGCACTTCTTTAGTTTCGGTATCCATTACGAAGATTTCGTTCCAGTCAGACCCTGCTTTTGCGATACTATAGGCCATATACTTTCCGTCTTTGGAAAATGAAGCTGAACTTAGAGCTACAGTTCCGTCTTTTGAAAGCTTATTTGGATCGAAGAAAACTTCAGCCTCAGCTCCAAGTTCTTTCTGAACATAGAGTACGCTTTGGTTTTGGAGTCCATCGTTTTTGTAGAAATAATATTTGTCGCCTCTTTTGAACGGAGCTCCCCTTTTTTCGTAGTTCCAGACTTTAGTTAGGCGGTTCTTGATTTTATCGCGGAATGGGATTTTGCTTAAAAGACCAAATGTGACTTCGTTCTGAGCTTTTACCCAAGCTTTTGTTTCTTCGGAGTTGTCGTCTTCGAGCCAACGGTATGGATCGGGTACTTTCGCGCCAAAGTATTCGTCAACAGAATCGACTTTAGCGGTTTCGGGATAGTTCAGTTTCATTTTTTTCTCTTTTTTAGGAGCATTACAGGCAAACAGGCCAAACAAAAGAGCAATTAAAGTTAAACGTTTCATATTGTTATAGTTTTGATAGCATATGGACAGTAGACATCACAAAATTACCTCGCCTTTGTCCACAAAATGATTAGAAAACACAAGTCAATGAGGGTAAAATTACCATTTGTACTATTGGTGGAAACGCTAGATTTTGCATTCTATAATGAGGTGCAAGTTTCTGCGCCTCTACAAATCCCCTAACGTTTCAGAAATTGCAGACACCCACTCAACTATGGAGTAAGGTTTTGATCTATTGGATACTTTTGTTTTTGCCCCGAAATTAAACTAAATAAGGAAACCTCATATTCTGGCAGTAGAAAACTTCCAGTTTTTTGAATCAGGTCTGTTAGGTTCGTTACCGATGCAGATCGATCTTCTGCAAACACGACTAGCTTTATCATTTTGCTGAAAATGAAAAACTTAATAACAAGCCAGATGTTTTTAAATATCATAACGACAATGTTTTTAACGTAGTCAGATAAAATTAAGTTAGATTTATTTCTAGCCTAAGTAGCTGGTTGCTTGAAGGAAATAAGTCTAAAATAAATAGGTTCACGACCTTATGTCTTAAAAAGGGATTCAGTTGTAATTTTAGCCGCAGTTGCAGCGGAAAGTCCACAGGCACGACAGTCTGTGACACACGGTCTGGAAGCTATGGAGCCTCAGCGGAATAGACTTCCAGACCGATGTGGAACGGCTGACGAAACGAGGACTTGTACTGGAAAACGCGACTTGGCTTGTTGAAAGCAATGCTGTTCTGCTCCTAATAGAAATTATAATCATACAAAAAAGCCTGAACAACAATATGCTCAGGCTTTTTTATGCAATGTTTTAGATTTATTATGAGTCCAATTTCAGTACAGCCAAGAAAGCTTTCTGAGGAACTTCAACATTACCAATTTGTTTCATCTTTTTCTTACCCTTCTTCTGTTTCTCCAGAAGCTTACGTTTACGAGAGATATCACCACCATAACATTTTGCGGTTACGTCTTTACGTACGGCTTTGATTGTGGTGCGGGCAATGATCTTTGCACCGATAGCACCTTGAATTGCGATATCGAACTGCTGGCGTGGGATGAGTTCCTTTAGCTTTTCGCACATTCCTTTGCCTAATTTGTAAGCGTTGTCGGCGTGTACAAGTGACGAAAGTGCATCTACCTTCTCGCTATTAAGAAGAATATCTAGCCTTACCAGCTTTGAATCTCCGTGCCCATCTGAATGATAATCGAACGATGCGTACCCTTTTGAGATACTTTTGAGCTTATCGTAGAAATCGAAAACGATCTCTCCCAATGGCATCCGCCACTCTAGTTCGACCCTGTCTGTTGTAAGATAATTCTGCTTTGTGAGTATTCCCCGTTTTTCCATGCAAAGCGTCATGATGGCACCCGTATATTCCGATTTGGTGATGATACTCGCCGAAATCATAGGTTCTTCTACCCTTGACTGGTATTTAGGGTCGGGCATTCCAGCAGGGTTGTGTACCTCAACTACTTCTCCGTCGGTAGTGTGTATGCGGTAGGAAACGTTAGGGACGGTTGTAATGACGTTCATATCGAATTCCCTGTCGAGACGTTCCTGAATAATTTCCATGTGGAGCATTCCCAAGAAACCGGCACGGTACCCGAAACCTAATGCCATCGACGATTCTGGTTCGAATGTCAATGAAGCATCGTTGAGCTGTAGTTTCTCCAGAGCAAAACGGAGATCTTCGTAATCGTCGGCTTCTATCGGATAAATACCCGCAAATACCATTGGCTTCACTTCTTCGAAACCTTCGATTGCGTTTTCTGTTGGTTTGTCGCGATGGGTGATCGTGTCACCAACCTTTACTTCTTTGGCTGTTTTAATACCAGAAATAATGTAGCCTACATCACCTGCCGATAAGCTCGGGCGTGGATCGTAATCTAGTTTTAGAACTCCGATCTCGTCAGCTTCGTAAGTTTTTCCTGTGTTAATAAACTTAACCCAGTCGCCTTTTTTTAGTGTACCGTTTACAACTTTGAAATATGCTGTGATACCTCTGTATGAGTTGAAAACAGAATCGAAGATAAGGCACTCAAGAGGCGCTTCAGGATCGCCAACAGGAGCTGTTATGCGGTCGATGATTGCATCTAAAATCTCTTGAACTCCAAGCCCTGTTTTTCCACTGGCCTCAATGATTTCGCTTTCGTCGCAACCAATCAAATCTATAATCTGTTCTTTTACCTCTTCTGGCATTGCTGTTGGCATGTCCATCTTGTTGAGAACAGGTATAATTTCAAGGTCGTGCTCAATGGCCAGATATAGGTTGGAAATTGTTTGAGCCTGAATTCCCTGTGTGGCATCTACAATCAATAAAGCGCCCTCGCATGCAGCAATAGAGCGGGAAACCTCGTAGGAGAAATCAACGTGTCCTGGGGTATCGATCAGGTTTAGGCGATATTCTTTGTCGTTACTATGTTTGTAAGCCATCTGTATGGCGTGGCTTTTAATAGTGATACCGCGTTCGCGTTCCAAATCCATGTCATCGAGAACCTGATCTTGCAGGTCACGTTCTGAAACAGTTTTCGTATACTCCAAAAGACGATCGGCGAGGGTACTCTTGCCGTGATCGATATGGGCTATAATGCAGAAATTCCTTATGTTTTCCATATTCTTAATGCTAACCTTCTCCCATTGTTATCCGCACCAACAGGTCAGTGCTATAGTAAAATGTCGTATCTAGCTGTGTTCAAACACATAAGCTCTATATACAAGAAAAATCGGCACAAATATACCGATTTTTCTTAGTTCCTTACTCTTTTTAACGGATTCTAAACACTTTAGGTTGCCAGTTGCCGCACACATTGGTCGTAAATGGCCGAATGAATTTTTCCTAAAACGTCTCCTGCATAAAAAGGTCTGGATATATAACCAACTAAATTATGAGGAGGTACATAAAACAAATCTGAGAACACATTGGCGACTACAAATAGGAATTTTACCTGAAGCCATGGTCTTGCAAATACATATTCGCATATAGCTTTTTTCTCGGCAAAACGAGTGTTTAAATCAAGTACAATTAAATCTGGTTTTTTTGCTTCAATCTTAGTACAAGCTTTAGGTAATTCTTTAAGTGTCTCAATGGATAGGGGTTGATTCTTAATTATGTCAAGAAATTGGTTGATATGGGCTGGTATCTCGTCGATTACCATCACAGTGGGGCGTTTTGTTTGGTTCATTTCTTTCTTGATATTTTTAAGTCCTCTCTTGGTTCATACGTTTGCTACTGAATTTTGTTGGAAAAAAGCAACATAAGCTAATTGATAATTTCTATATAAAGTACAATGATCTGGTTATTAAACAGGTAGTGTAAAATGAGACGATGCGGGTTAAGTATAAAGATAATTCTTTCTACCCTCTTTGTCTATATAAATTTAGTTAAAAAAGCTAACCGTGTAAAGTTCATTATTTGCCTTTATGGGGCTATTTTTCATTTCTCTTACTTCATCTTCGGGGGCTACCTTTTTATTGTTTACCATATCTATCCAAATCTTATATTCTTCAGCTTTTACTCAATGAAATCCAAACAGGACAATATTCTTCATTTTTAAATATAACTTCTACGTTGTCGTAAAATCCAGAGTTTTGTAAAACCTTATTTACTTTCACTTGGTATAATAAACGTGGATTTACACAAAAATTGTCATAAAACTAGCCCATGGGCTACAACAATTGTTCTTCTACAACTGCTCTAAATTTATTTGAATATTGATCTTTAGACCAATAAAGGACGAAAGAAGTTACGGACATATTCTTTAATTTTAGTTAAATTGAACTTACAATAACACAGCACATTAAGTATGGAAAGTGACCTTCTCTACAAGATTGCTATCAGTCTGATCCCTAAGGTTGGACCTGTTACAGCTAAAGCATTAATTGCTTATGTCGGCTCTATTGAAGGTGTTTTCAAAGAATCATTACCTGCACTTAGAAAAATACCAGGAATAAGTGAACAACTTGCAAAACAAATAGCTAACAAAAGCAACCTAGAAGCAGCAGAGAAGGAAATTGCTTTCATAGAGAGATATAAAATCGACGCTATCTTTTACACCGAGAAAAACTACCCCGAACGTTTGAGGTTGTGCAACGACTCTCCTTTGATAATCTACAAAAAAGGGAACGGCAGTTTGATACATGAGAACGTAATAAGCATTATTGGAACCCGAAATGCCAGCAGCTACGGAACCATATTCTGTGAGAAATTGATAGGGGAACTTGCAGAACTTGGCTATTCTCCTGTAATTGTAAGTGGACTTGCTTATGGCATAGATATTTGCGCACACAAAGCAGCTCTAAAATATAAACTGCCAACAGTTGCTGTTCTGGCTCATGGCCTTTCTCAAATATATCCTACCGCTCATAAAAAAGTTGCTGAAGAAATGCTGGAAAATGGAGCTTTGATAACTGAATTCAGACATGATACGAAAGCTTTCAGGGGTAACTTCATTAGCCGAAATAGAATTGTTGCCGGTTTTTCGGAAGCCACTATTGTAATTGAATCGGCTGAAAAAGGCGGAGCATTGATAACTGCCGAAATGGCCAATGGATACAGTCGTGAGGTTTTTGCGCTACCAGGGCGCATAACAGACAAATACTCGCAGGGATGCAACCAATTAATACAACAGCATAAAGCTCAGATTTTGTGTTCTGCAACCAACATTGTAGAAGCCCTGAACTGGGATATGAAACCTAAAAAAGCTGTACAGCGGAAACTCTTCGTGAAACTGAGCAAAGAAGAGAGTATGCTTGTTGAGAGTATGAAAAATGGGGAGTCTACAATAGATGAACTTGCAAGAGCAACGAGCCTGACTATAAGTAAAATATCAAGCTCGTTGCTAACCTTGGAATTTCAGGGCTTGGTAAAATGCTTGCCCGGCAAAAAATACACTTTGATTTAGGATTCGAAATATTTTGTACCCTAATCCACGTATGGTTTCACTTTGCCCGAGCCTGAAACTGATGTATCGAAACGTGGTTGTCCTTTATACAAAATTCTGCCGCTTCCTGAAATGTTTGCCTCTAACAATTCTGTGCAGTGTACCGTTGCCCTGCCGCTTCCAGATATATTTGCATCGAAATGATCTATTGGTAGATTAAGTGCCTCTAACCGTCCGCTACCCGATACACTGATACTAAACTCCTTAACACGCTGATCGCCTGCCATATTTATCTTTCCACTCCCAGAAATATGTATATTAATGCGATCTGCCATGATGTTGGCAAAGTCACATTTACCAGCTCCAGAAACATCGACTCTTAAGTTATTGGTCTTGATATCAGAAGGTGCTTTCAATTTAACGGAGCCTGATAAGCTTAACTTATTAATATCAGGAGTCTGCACATAAATATGTAAAGGTTTACTATTGAATTTGCCCCATCTACTTTTCCTTTTTACAATCAACTCTCCTCCAGTTACTTTCACTTCGATATCCTGAAGTTCTTTCGCATCTCCATCAATTTTAAGCTGCGCAGCCCCTTGCTTTAGTTCTACAATAGAATGAACACCTATGGAAATATTATTAAATTTATCAACTTCAAAGGTTTTACTTTCCTGAGCAAAAGTTGTTGCTGTTGTAAGCAGTAAAATCGCAAACAAAATGTTTAGTGTGTTTTTCATCTTCTTAAGTTAATTTTTAATTGTCAGATATAACTCCCGAATAAATTAAATCATCTTGGTGTGCTGATTTGAATGATAAAATTTACACGCTCGTTAATATGCTCTAATTTTGGTTATCCTATAGACTTATAAATTCCATTTATAATGGATACACAAGCGCATGTATCCATATTATTCTTTGTTATTTTATTAAAAGACGACAAGACTCTCCCTACTGCTGCACGTATCTTCTATTTTTTGTTCTTCTTAGAAGTAAATTATAATCTTCGTGTTTTATACATTTGCAACATTGCTCTCGAAAATAATTAACTGTTTTTGAGCTATAAGTTATAGTATTTAAGGCATTTGGGCATCACTTAGCATTGCGGATGGCCAACAATATCTAGAAATAAAGATCTTTTCAACATTAATCATATGGTTTTTCTAACAGCAAATTTAAGACGGTCACCCAGATGGCTGGTTCTCCTCATTGATTTATTCATCTGTGGGATTTCTCTAGTATTAGCATACGCTATCCGCTTCAATTTCAACCTGAGTAACATAGATGCAACTGCAATCAGGCTGGTTTTTGTATTCGTACTTATAATAGAACTGGCTGCATTTATCCTTGGCCGTACCTATGCCGGAATCATCCGATACACTGGAGTTGAGGATTCTGTTCGTATTTCAACTACCCTTCTGGCCAGTTCCGTTGTTTTTGTTCTTATTAATTACTTGTCTGCACACATTGGGAATGGGGCTTTTCTGGTTCCTAATTCAGTAGTGATCATCAACTTTTTCATTTCCGCCTTTCTACTGCTAGCTTTCCGCTATTCGGTGAAAAGAATATATGCATCGCTACTAAAAGAACAATCTTCCGAAACCAATGTTGTTATTTACGGTGTTGATGAAACTGCATCGTTAACAGCACAGACTATCCGTAAAGATGGTAATACAGGATACAACATTGCAGCTTTTATAACGGAACGCAAACAAGAAGTAAACAACAAACTTCTTGGCGTAAGGATTTATCATGTTAATGATCTTGCTGAAATTGCACAAAACAATAACGTAAGTCATTTGGTGATAGCCAGAAAATCTGTTACCAGAGAAGAAAAACAGAAAGTTATAGATACCTGCCTTGAACTTGGCTTAAGAATAACATCGGTGCCAAGCGTGGACAAATGGATCAATGGAGAGCTAAGTGTAAATCAACTTAGAAAAGTTAGAATTGAGGATTTACTGGAGCGTCCGCCCATAAATCTGGATAAAAAAACAATTGGAGAGCAGATCAGCAATGAAGTAGTGCTTGTTACTGGGGCTGCCGGTTCTATTGGAAGCGAAATTGTAAGACAAGTAGTTAAATTCAACCCAAAGAAACTTATCTTGTTCGATCAGGCAGAATCGCCATTGTACGATATTGAACTGGAACTACTCGAAAAGTCGCACTTCAAGGACTTTGAAATTGTAATTGGTTCGGTGACTAACAAAGACCGTGTTTGGAAGATGTTTGAAACTTTCCAACCGAAAGTTATCTACCATGCAGCAGCCTATAAGCACGTGCCAATGATGGAAAACAACCCATATGAGGCTATCTTCAACAATATTTTAGGTTCGAAAATGATTGCTGATGCTGCGGTTGAATTCGAAGCGGATAAATTCGTTATGGTTTCGACAGATAAAGCAGTGAACCCAACTAACGTAATGGGAGCATCGAAACGAATTGCTGAAATCTACACACAGACCTTGAACAAAAATGTGAAGACAAAATTTGTCACTACCCGTTTTGGAAATGTCTTGGGGTCGAATGGGTCTGTTATTCCTCGTTTCCGATCTCAAATTGAAGCCGGGGGGCCTGTAACTGTTACCCACCCAGACATCACACGCTTTTTCATGACCATCCCAGAAGCCTGCCAACTTGTACTGGAAGCTGGTGCTATGGGCGAAGGTGGGGAAATCTTTATTTTCGATATGGGCAAATCTGTGAAGATTGTCGATCTGGCAAAAAAGATGATCAAACTATCTGGCTTAACATTAGGCAAAGACATCCAGATTATTTATTCAGGCTTACGCCCTGGAGAAAAGCTTTACGAAGAACTATTGAATTCTGAAGAAAACACCCAACCGACCCACCATGAAAAAATCATGGTTGCTAAAGTTCGTGAATATGAATATGAACAGATAAGCCCAGAGATTGAAAGCCTCATCGGAATGAGGACTCAAAACGACAACATGAAGATTGTGAAACAAATGAAGCATATCGTTCCTGAGTTTCTTAGTAAAAACTCTATTTACGAATGTCTGGATCAATAAACTGGCGACTAGTTAGCAGGTCGCTAACATATTGGGAGGTGACTCAGATAATCTGAGCCACCTCTTTTTTTTGTTTACGACTCATAATCAAGTTCAATATTGAGAGCTTTAACTGATATTCTGATTTCGTAAATTGAAAATGCCAAGGAAATCATCATTGCTACCAAACTGATAGCAAAGACAATCTCTCCTATCATAACCCAATTTAGGAAAAGACAGAACATTGATACTACACAGAAAAGCAGACTCGATATTCCCCAGAACTGCATATCCCGTATTAGTCCAATCCGCTTACGCAGGTTGGCAATCTGACCACGAATTCGTTCGTCTGTTTTATGATTTTTTTCTTTATGGAGATTTCTAATAAGACCTGCTAATGTCAAAAATCTATTTGTATATGCCAGCAAAAGGAGCGACAGGGCTGGGAAAAGCAGTGCTGGCGTTGTAAGTGTCATTTGCATGTTTTTCAAAAAATAGCAGATTGGAGGTTTGTTTAACCAGCAATCCTAATTATGAATTTGTGCTGTAGTTTGTAACTATTGCTTCGTTTCTTGTTCTCAGCACATATTCAATTAAAAATTAACTCTATGAATTGTACGAAACAATGCAAATGTAAAAGTTGTAAATGAAAATATAGCAGAAGGGGCGGCAATTTGTAGAAAATGCCGCCCCTTCAGATTATATATTTTTCATACTTACAAGGTTTTATTTTCTTTTCTTTTTTCTTTTTGCTCCAGGAAAATTCGAGTTGATATTCAACTGAGGTACACCATCCTTATATTCTGTTTCTTTTTTAACCTGCCCATTGGTATGAAATTCACGCATTACACCATGGCGTTTCCCTTTCACATATGGAATAATCATGCTTGGCTGCCCCCGTCTTCCATACTTTACCAAAGTACCATGTAAC
This sequence comes from Bacteroidales bacterium, assembly GCA_965230435.1. Classification (GTDB taxonomy): domain Bacteria; phylum Bacteroidota; class Bacteroidia; order Bacteroidales; family JBDKHP01; genus JBDKHP01. The sequence continues at coordinate 173,042 of CBDDLB010000003.1, read as the reverse complement.
TTGCCGTTGGTATAGCTCTTTTTTTCAGTTATGCGCCCTTTGTCATTCCATTCGCGCCAAACTCCGTGTTGTTTTCCATCGAGATAACTTTCCTCTCGTATTTTATTGCCATACGGGCTGTTGTAAACCCATTGTCCGTTACGCTTTCCTTTTTTGTAACGGCCTGCCACGAGCATATTGCCTGTTTTGGAATAAACCGTTCTTGGCCCATGAAGTTTACCATCGGAATAAACCTCCTGCAAACGTGGCGTTCCATTTTCGAACCAATACTCAGCTTTTCCGTTTTTTACTCCGTTCAGGTATTCAACCTCATACTGTTTCTGGCCACTCGCGAACCATTCTGTCCAAAGGCCTGTCATGTATCCTTTTATAAAATCGCCTTCTCGGATTTTATCGCCAGTTTTGGAATATGCAATCCAATGCCCCTGCTCTTTTCCTTCTTTGAACTGTCCATTGTGGCTAACCTTGCCGTTCTCAAAAAAAACAGAATATGCCCCTTCACGACGTCCCATGTTATAAATAGCCTTTTTCCATACCTTACCATTGGCATACCACCATGTCCATTCTCCGTGCATTGCGCCATCGACATATTTTCCTCCGTTTCCTTTTTTACCATCGGTACGCCAATAGAGCCAATCTCCCTGTTGAACATTCTTTGTAAAATAGCCGTCTATATCCAATGTTCCGTCTTCGCGGTACCACTTGGCCTTTCCTTCCTTCAGGTCATCTTTGTATTCGATCTCATACTCAGGTTTTCCATTTGCAAAAAACTTCTTTGACAAGCCATTTTTTATTCCACCCTGAAAATGAGTTATTGTGTGCAACGTGCCATCTTCTTTCCAGATTGTCCACTTGCCTTCGCGTTTGCCATTTTTCATGGCTCCCTCAAACTCTTTCTGTCCGTTTACGTACCATGCTTCGTTACTGCCATTGTCGTAGTTCAGGACATTCTTCCTCTTCCCATTGTCATAGAATTCTTTCCATAGGCCTACCTTCTTACCTTGCTGATAATGCCCCTCAGAACGTACCTGGCCAGTTGAGTAAAAACTTTGCCAAACCCCATTCTTAAACCCTTCTTTATAATCGCCCTTACTCTCTGTTTTTCCGTTATGAAATAGGCTAATGTAAGTACCATTACCATTTGCGATTTGCTGTTTTCCCCTATTATCCCATTTGTTCAACAGCTTAACAGAGTCTTCTGTGTAATAATACTCCTCTTTTAACTTTCTTCCGTCTAACGCATAAGTTACCCACAAACTGTCTTTGAATCCCGCTTTATAGAAACCTTCTTCCATAAGTTGCCCCTTTTCGTACCAAGCCTTATACTCTCCATCTAGAAGACCTTTTTTTAGCTGACACTCATTTTGTTTCTGTTTGCTTGGGTAGAAATAAGTGATACGCCCATGAGGTGTGCCAAGGAAATATTCTATTTCATGCGTTTTTACCTCCTTCTTATCGTAATAGCTCCATACTCCGTGCTCTTTCTGATCGTAAAGAAAGCCTTCGCTTTTTTTCTTATCGTTCGGATATTTGTAGGTTGTGTGCTGAGCTGTAGCTGATAGGCTCAAAAACAAAAAGATGATTAGGATGCTTCTCATGTGCTTTATCTAAAATCTATTATTGAAAACTCTTACCTTCTTGGTCTAAATCGATAAACAAAGTTCATTACCCTGTTCACTAGAAAAACGATAGGAACAACAGCTTATTTTAAACACTATTGCAATCCTTTAGTGCCAAGGTAGCCTGAGAATGTTTTAATCCCAAATCAAGAAGAAGTATTTTTAGGAATAGAACTATAGCAATTTTAAACTTCAGACTCCCCCCTTCACTATAAAAGCTAACAACAGTCACAACTAATAAACAGAGATACTACCTGCTATTTAAGTTCGAAAAAGCGATACCCTGTATACTTATGCCCAAATGGATCATTAGTCTCTATTTTTATAGTATGGATTCCAGAAGGCAATTTAGTTGGTAATTCCCCAACAAACATGTGGGTATGAGTTGGAAAATAAATCTTCTTGGCATAATGATCACGATGGTTTTCAATATATTTCTTCATGAACAGATCTTCCATTGGCTTATAATCCAACATGAATTTCAAACCATTGATATCAGCCATAACTTCTGTATATTTGCTTGCATTGAACACATTCACAACAATATCGGTCTTAGGTAGGCTATCGCGCAAAACCGTCCCCGTTGGCGATTCAATACGCATCTGAAACTTTTCCGATTTGTTGGCAGGTATGTATTCGAAGTCGAAGGCGTTGCCTTTAAAATTGAATAAGTAAAAACCATTCGGAACACCATCGTAGCCAGTAGCTATAGGAATATTTCGATCATCCGCAGGTCCCTGCCACCAAGCTCCACATCCAGCTCCAGCTGTAATCTGCCAAAAATTGCCTTTGCCCGACCATCCGTTTTTCTCTCCAAATTTCAGGTATTCTACAATGTGCATGTGGCCAGCTAGCAATAGAACATTCTCACGCGATTTCACAATATCAAAAAACTGAAGAGAATCAGCAACGCTAACCCTTTCTCCCTTCCATACTGCAGAGGTAATAGGTATATGCATAGAAAATACCACTAGAAAATCTTTGGGAACAAAAGCTAAATCTTTCTTAAGCCAAATCAACTGCTGTTCACCAAAAAAACCACGATAACCGTTGTCTTTATTTTCTGTTTCGTCCCAACCTTTGTAATCAATATTGTCCATGATCACGAAATGGACCTTACCATAGTTGAAAGAATAGTACGTTGGTCCAAAATGCTTCATGAAAGTTTCCGCAGCATGTTTCCGTCCTTTTGCTCGGAAATTAATATCATGATTTCCATATACATTATAAACCGGCACATCCAAATACCCCACCATTTGATTATAATTGGAATAAAGAGATAAGTCATCATCTACAATATCACCAAGGGCTATATACATATCTGCATCATAGTGAAGCATATTGGCAAGAATATCATCACGATAATAGTCCAATTGCTTCTTGTTCTTTGGTTGTGGATCTCCAGCTACATAAGCCGTAAAATTCTCTTCCTGCTCTATTTCGGTAAGAGGAAAGTTGATTGATTTGGGAAGTTCCCCCGTTGGTTTTACACCTTCGTAATGAAGTTTTGGCGCGCCTTGTGGGCTGTGGTGATAGTAAAACTTAGGCAAATGGTTTTCGTTCAAAGAGAGTTTATAACCTGAAGGTTTGCTTATAAATAGTATTTCACCTTCTGAGAGGTTAATTTCATACTTTCCCTTTTTATTGGTAGTAACTACATCACGGCCATTCGAAACAACGACTCCACTAATGCCTTTTTCATTGTTATCGAATAATCCATTGTTATTCTTGTCATGAAAAACTAGCCCTTTTGCATTTTCTTGAGCAATTAGATACGTGTTGATAAATAGAAAAGCTAATATAAACGATACTTTAAGGTTCGGAACTATGTTCGACATTACCATTGACAATGATAGACGTTTAAATAAATTATTATGCATGATATATTTTTTTTAGATGAAAGGATTTTTTGCTTTAAATAAAAGTGAAGAATGTTCATTCTGGAATCTTTTTCAATTCGAAAAGCACTGTTCCCAGCTTGATTTTTTACTTTCCACACAAGAGTGTAACACTAATAATAAGTGAGTTATGGACAAATCGATAAGCCTCTTTTAAATTATGACCCCATTGTTTTATTTGAGTTAAGTAAACATTACTAGGGTGTATTTTCTTATTAAAAAGAGAATTGTCGGGACTTTGCATCAATTTTTATCCTTCTCCATTCTTTGACTTTCTAATCAGAATAAAATCACATAAGAAACTTAAATACAAATAAGTAATTAATCACAAAATCCGTATAATAAGAAAATAACAACTTGACCAGATATATTATTAACATTTTGTAAATGTAAAAGTTGAACCTTATGAGTTTTTACTCAAATATTTGAACTGTAATTGCCTCTAGATGAATTTCGGGACAGTTTTGCAATGTTCATTTAAAACAAAAAAACCTAACCGAAATGAAAAAAATTCAACTCTTAATTGTTGCAATCGTTTTTGTTTTTGCCTCATGTAGCAAAAATGAGATTGTAAAACCTACTTCAGAAGAGCAGAACACTTCTGTATCGAAAAAAGCTTCTGCAAGCCGCGATAATAACCTAGCTTTAGGTAATCCTAGTGGTGCTGGAAGTAACCAGCCAAACAATTACCTTTTCAACAAAAGGCAGTTAGCTATTTCGTACAACGACAGCAAAGGAACTCCTAACTGGGTGAGCTGGCACTTGAGTACTGCTTGGTTCGGTGGCACAGGCCGTCGTCCGTCTTTTTATGTAGACAACCAGCTTCCTAGCCGTTTTACAGCAGTAACAACACGCGATTATACTCATTCAGGATTCGATCGTGGACACCTGTGCCCATCTGCAGACAGATCTGGCTCTGTAACTGATAACTACGAGACTTTCGAAACTACTAATATTGTACCTCAAGCTCCAAACAACAACCAGCAAACTTGGCGTTACCTAGAGGAATACTGCCGCGATCTTGTTCGCGATGGTAACGAACTATACATTATTGCAGGTGTTGATGATGTAGGCGGAACAGGTAGAAATGGTTACGAAACTGAATTGAACGATAAAGTAACAGTACCAGCTCACGTCTGGAAGGTTATTGTTGTTCTTCCTAATGGCTCTAACGATCTTCGCCGTATCGACCGCAACACTCGCGTGATTGCTGTTTATATGCCTAATAGCCAAAGCATCAGAAGAGGATGGTACAACTACCGTGTTAGTGTAGATTACATTGAGCGTAGAACAGGATATAACTTTTTATCTAAAGTTTCATCTTCGATACAGTCGGCCATTGAATCTAAAACTGACAACGTTTGGATTCCTTAAATGAAACTAAAAAAACTAATTCCCATGCTACATTATGCGTTATAATTCTGTCGCAATGTACATTAGATTAAACTAAAATACAGACTGAATAAGAGTTATAGCTTCGTTAGCATATAAAAAATCGTTCTAGGCTTGACAAAAGGGATGCTATTGCGTCCCTTTTTTTGTGCCTTCCTTCGAGATAAAACCATAGATTTGCGCAACAATTGGACAGACAAAACGAAACTTACAAGTATGGCACAAGTTACTATTAACGGGCACGCTGATTTTGAACAATATGTAGGCGAAGAAATTGGAGTCTCGAAGTTCCTAGAGGTTACGCAAGAACAAATCAACCTTTTTGCTGACGCAACAATTGATCATCAATGGATACACGTAGACCCTGAACGTGCAGAAAAGGAATCTCCATTCGGAGCTACAATTGCACATGGTTACCTATCGCTTTCTTTATTGAAATACTTTTGGGACGACATCGTAGAAGTGAACAACGTCAAAGCTTTAATTAACTACGGTCTCGACAAACTCAAATTCGGGACTCCTGTAAAAGTTGGCAACAAGCTTAGAATTAGGGTAAAAGTAGCTTCGCTTGCAAACCTTCGTGGAATTTCGAAACTTCAACTGAAAGTAAAAATGGAAATCGAAGGTGAGAAGAAACCTGCTTTTGATGCTTTGGTTACTTTCCTTTACCACTTCGAATAGTTGTATTTTAAACGCTTTCTATAGTTCTGTAAGGCATTTAAAAATAGGCGTTTAAATTTAATGCGCCTATTTTTCTATATGTAGACCTGACAAGTAACCACTTACTTAGTACTAGTGTCAAGTCAATAATTAATTGACGGATAAAGTTTCTTTAGTTTTATCCTTGAATCTTTCGTTGTGAATTGCCAGTTAATTTTAGCGGTTTTACTGTTGCGTTTATTTGCCCATGCCTGAACTTCTTGTTTTACTGTATCTATGTTATCGATTCGTCGGTCAAGGCACTGACCATTTAGTACATTAAGTTCTATTTCGGCCATATTCAACCAGCTTCCATGTTTGGGAGTGTATACAAAATCAAACCTATCCAAGATTTTTTTTGCTTCTTCCGGATGAAACTTTTCGTACAATGCTCCTGATTTATGTGTGTTCAGGTTGTCCATTACCAGAGTTATTTTCTCTGCATATGGATACCTGTCCGAAATGTCTTTCACAAACTCAGCCCAGTCTACCTTCGTTTTTTTCTCTGTTATTTTCACCATCCGAGTTCCTGCTAACGGTTCATTGGCAATGAATATATTACAGATTCCTTTCCTAAGATATTCATAATCGATCCTTGTGCTTCCATCCGAATTCCTTATTGGGACTTTTGTTTCTGCAATCAGCTGCCTGGGGGATTCATCCATGCAGACAACTGGATATTTTTCATTGTACTCTCGTTTATAAACGTCTAATACGTTCTCCATATTTGCCACAAAATCAGAGTTCTGTTCTGGAGGGATTACCCATCCAACTACTTTCCAGGGCTTCAGTTCGTTTTTTTAAAACCTGGCGGACGGATTCATGCGAGATACTGTTGACATAGTTAAGTTCGGCCATCTGGTCTGCGATTAAACGCAGCGACCATTTAGCAAAACCTTCGGGTGCCCCACTGCAGGCTATTGATACAATGTGTGCCTCAACATCCCCGTCAACTTTCTTGTCATAAACACGTGAACTTACTTTTCGGTTTAAGCAGGCTTCAAACCCTTCTTCCACAAAACGCTTTTTAACCCGGTCTATAGTACGCATGCCTACCTTTAATACCCTGCATATCTCTTCATTTGTTGTTTTTCCATCAGAAAAATCACCCTCATCCTTATTTAAAAGAATATAGGCATTGCGATATTTTTGAGTACTATGCTTCCCTTTGGTGATAATTTCCATCAACTCTGCACGCTCCGGTTCTGTTAATGTGACTTTATATCTTATCATATTTTTTATGCTAAGATATAAATTAATACGTCAATTTAAAATTGACTTGACACTAGAGTAAATCTACTCTAATGACTGAGTACTTATAAATTAATAGACGTGTCTAATGACACGCCTATCTATGAAAGATCGAGACTTACTTTTCGATCCTTACTCTACCCGACTGTTTATGAATTCTGATTTCGTGAGGTAAAAAGAAAAGTTGAATTTTGTGGTTCCTACACCAAAAAAACAACTTTTCAGCATGGAGCAATGTCCACAAACAAATATATATGAATTAATTCGTAACCTAGGGATAGTAAAGCACAAAAAGAGGCAGGAGTTTATATGTGAACTGATAGCAGGGATTATCAAGAGCCGTTCAGTAGTTTTTTCACAGATAGCGGACAAAATAGAAAGCGGTGCCAAGGTAGAATCGATAGAAAGGCGGATACAGGATTTTTTCGAGAAGGTCAATTTTGATTATCTAATGTTAGGTGTCTTTCTGATGGGCTTTGTGCACCATGACCGCCTACTGATCAGTATAGACAGGACGGAATGGGACTTCGGCAGGACACAGGTAAATATCCTGTGCGCGGTTGTGAGTATCGGAAAAATGGCAGTGCCCATTTATTTTGAAATGCTTGACAATAATAGCGGCAACAGTAATGCGGACGACCGAATAGGGCTGTTGAAGTCCATCATTGGGATTGTCGGCCCCGATAGGATCAGCATGCTGGTGATGGACCGTGAATTCGTTGGTAACAAATGGCTTTCATGGTTAAGAAAGAAAGGGATAAACTTCTGTGTAAGAGTGCCGAAAAACCATAAGATAACACTGGCAGAGGGAACGGTTGCCAGTGCAGAGGAACTACTGGGGGACAGGAAAACTTTTTATGCCGAAAATGTGATTGTTGATAACGTAATTGTTAACCTGTCCCTGACTTATGGTAAGGACGGCGAACTGTTGTTTTTGATCGGGACAGTACCTTGCGGTGAACTGACGGGGTCCTATAAACGCCGATGGCCGATAGAAGTATTCTTTCAGGCCTTGAAGGCAAGAGGTTTTAATATGGAAGACTCCTGCCTGCAGGACCTGAAAAAATACCGAAAGCTTTTTGCCGTAGTGTCGATAGCCTATACTTTGTGCTGGGCAACAGGTATTCAGGACGGGAAAAAGAACCCTGTCAAAAGAAAAAAGCACGGTTATCCTCAGTATAGCGTGTTCAGAAGAGGGTTGAACTTAATGAGGGAGTTCTTCAAACGTAAAATAACTGAACCTGTTAAAATGGCTATTGAACTAGCCGTCACGAGAATATGCGATAATTTAAAAACAGCCGGGTAGAGTATTCGATCCTTTCACCTGTACCATTTTTTCAGCAAACAACCTATTATATCTTTGTATTCAAGACTACCTCCTTAGTTCTAGGTATTTTTTCTACAAACTAAAATTTACAACTACAGTATACCAGACCTTTACTACTTTACCCCTATGTTCTCCTGGTTTCCAACCAGACAAAAGCTTCACAACACGAACAGCTTCTTTATCTAATAAAGGGTGAACAGAACGTACAACTTTAACTTTCTCCATGTTTCCTTTTTCTGTTACCACAAATCTTACAATAATTCGCCCTTCTATTTTCTGTGCCTTAGCTTCTTCAGGATATTGCACATTTGCTGCAATGAACTGATCAATGGCTTCTTGTCCCCCTGGATATTCAGGCATTTTATCTACTCGGACATAAGGATGTTTCGTTTCTTCCTTATTCTTATCCGACCAGTGGAAATTGATAGGCACAGTAAACTTAACATCAATAGCTTTTCCGTCTTTTTTAGCTGGTTCCCATTTCGGGAGGAGCTTTATTACACGGATAGCCTCATTATCAAGCAGCGGATGAACAGGTTTTACGACTTTTATACTATCGATGCTTCCATCCTTCGTTATAGTATACTGAACGAAAACCCTACCTTTAATATCCCGTTTCTTAGCTTCTTCAGGATATTTAATATTATCTGCAATGAATTTCTGTAAAGCCTTAGTACCTCCTGGGAATTTAGGTCTTACATCTGGACGGGAAACTTCATTATTCTTGTTCCCTTGAAGTTGAAAATTAATAGGTACAGTATACCAAACATCAACAGCCTCTCCTTTTTGTCGTCCGGGCTTCCATTTAGGCAAAAGTTCAACTACACGAATAGCTTCTTTATCCAATAATGGATGAATAGACCTTACAATTGTTGTCTGGTCGACACCGCCATCTTTTTTCACAACGAAACGTATAAATACGCGGCCTTGAACCTTGTGTTTTTTAGCTTCTTCTGGATATTTAACATTTTTAGCAATGAATTTCATCAAAGCAACCTTGCCACCTGGGTATTCTGGCATTTCCTCAACAATTACATAAGGGGTATCACTATCATTCTTTTTCTTGGGTATGCTAGCTACTGCGTTTTCTGTTTTGGGCCTATGAAGTTCTTTTGAACAAGCAAAGCCAAATGTTAAAATAACAGCCAAAAGACCTAAAGCTGCAATGTTCCAGTATTTATATTTTTTCTCCCTTGTCATCATCTTTATGCGTTTTTTTAAGATTCTTGCACTAAAATTACTCGTAAGGCGAAGCTTACTTTCTTGATAAACCGAGGCTACCAAGTGCTTGCAATATTGTTCCCAGTCCGAGTTTTTGCTCAGTACGGCTTGGTCGGCCAGAAACTCATGAAGCTCTTCTATTGCTTTCCGCCAGAGGTATATGAAAGGGTTGATCCAAAGAAAAGCAACGGTAATTTCTGCAATTATCCTATCTAAACTGTGCCACTGACTGGCATGAGCCATTTCATGTTCCATTTCACTAGAACTATGTTTGCCAGCATCTACACCAACAAATATGTAGTGGAAAAAAGAATAAGGAAGTGTAACATTATCACTATGAACAAAAACAAAAGCACCTTTCCTACTGCGGCGAGGGCTTATTGTCTGACGCCAAATTTGAACAACAGCATACAACATACGAAAGAGTTGAATGGCTGCAATTGAGACATAAACAATCCCAAACAACAAAGGCCAATTGGTTGTATGTGTTGTTTTTGGCGTGGGCTCCACATTTATGGTTACGGCATCGAGCGTATAGGCAAATTCTATCATATCATTGCCTATACTTGACTGTGTAAACCATTGTATCTCGATCAACGGCAACAAAAAACTAACAGGTGCTATCATCAACAAAAAGATGCGCCGGGTATTAAGTCTGGTATCATCAGACAAGAAGAAACGGTACATTAGATACAACAGACCGAAAGCTATGTTCAGCTTCACGAAATACAATAGAGTACTATTCATATTTTTAAATTATGTGTCAGCAATGATTCAAATTAATCAATTGAAATACATCGAAAGTAACATCCTGAAGAAAAACTTCCTTTAGTTATTGTCAGACGATTTCTTTTTCTTTTCAATTTCTTCGTCAAGCAAACGACGAACTTCTTCCAGCTCCGATACATTAAGCTCTTTTTCCTTTATAAAGTATGAGAAAAAAGAGGCTTTGGGGCCTTCGAAAAAATTACTGAACCATTTACCGAATATCCGTTTCGAATAATCTGGCTTTTCAACGGCAGGTTCGTACTCCCGTTGCTTGCCCTTCGCTGCGAACTTTACATAACCTTTATCGACTAAAGCCTTCACCACTGTTGCAACAGTAGTATAGGCTGGCCGTGGCTCAGGAAACTGAGCAATGATGTCTTTTAATTGTCCTTTGTTTATTTTCCACAGATATTGCATTACCTGCTCTTCTGCTTTGGTCAACTCTTTCATACCGCAATTATATTACTAATTTTTTAGTAATTAAAACTTTCGGCAATAAAATTACTAATTAATTAGTAATTGAGCCAAAAAAGAAAACGTAATCACATCGTAAAATCCTAAGAATAAGGTTCAACAATGCCATAAGTAGGCAAAATGCGATTGATAATATTAAAGCGGTGTACAAGAAGCGCATCGTGGAAGAGTTTCCAATCGCTGGAGAAGAAACCTGTTGTCAATTCAACTGGTGCATCATTCAAACGATCTTCGGATTTATGCCCAGTAGCTTTAAACACCCAAGATTGCTTACCGTGTTCATGATAATCAAGTTCGAGCGAACCAAAACCAAACTCATCATTTCTGAGCAACTTAACCCATTCTTCATGTCTTACTTCTGGCGATGGGTGTTTTATCTTTGAGAAAAGATACTTGAACTTCTTGAGCGTTTCCTTAGAAAGATCAGCAACTTTCATTTCAGGATCACCAGTTAAGAAACGGCACATTGCCCTGTACATATGCTTCACCGCAAGTGTGTATTCCTTTGGGTTGTCGCGGAATACAACCTCACCCTTTCGTATGTATGTCCACTTCAGATATGGCAAATCGGGACAGGCCAAAGCAGCAGCATGCCCAAGAGGTAGCAAGCCACTAACAAAACGGCCTAAAAGCTCATCGAAATTTTCTTTAAAGAACTGTTTCAGCTTTTTCAAGAACGCCCTATCCAGCTTATGATCCTTATCAACAATCTTTACATTGTTGTATTTATCTACTTTTCCAATGAAATCCTGATGAGCCCAAGTATCAGCATAAACATGCATTACTATTCCGAAAAGATGCAATCCCCACGGCTCGTTTTTCGACCGAATAGACTCACGCAGCATATCCTGTGCTACATGACTGTTTCTACGTGTTATCAGTTTCTTACGATAGTCTTTGCCTTTGGCCAACTTTCCCCTTGGGCGTTTCCCATTGTTACCAGGAAGAAAATGGAAAGGTATCCAGATCTTTCGGTTTTCCTGATCGCGGAAATTTCTTCTATCCAGATGTTTATGAGCCGATGCGATATAACGGTACTGGGTGCCATTAGTGAAATCGATCACACCCTCCCCTATTGCATCGTCGACATATTGGGCGCTCGACCCAATTACATTTGCCGAATGATGATCGAAACCAGCTAAACGAGCTACGGTATAAGTTACCGCATGATGAAAATCTTTTTGCATCTCAGAAACTTAAGACAGCAAAGAAAGGTGCAAAATATTAAATGTATGTTAAATTTGTTTTTCTAAACCATGAGTTCTCAAGCAAGTGAAGATGAAAAAGAACTATTCCGACGTTGTATTCCAGTTTCAACCCTCAGGTGACAAAAGTACACTCTAAATTGAAAACAGAAATACACCTTGGATCAGTTCATTTTTTCTATCTCATTGAAATGATGTTCTCAAAGAGATTTTCTTGTTTCAGAAAGCTCTATTACATTTGTTCTGTACAACCAAGACTTTTTGATATGCAGCGCATTTTCATACTTTTCTTCCTATTGCCAACAGCTGTTTTCTCTCAAAATAAGACAGAACTTACAGGCGAAATCAAAGCGGAATTCCGACATGCATACGATGCATACTTAGCTCATGCAAAAGGGAGCGATGCATTAAGACCCATTACAAAGAAAGGATATAATGAGTTCTATAAAAGCTTTATGCTAACGCCACTTGAGAGCTATAGTACACTTAAGCTAATGGGATTCGAACAAGAAGCACTTCAGGTGAAAGAGGAAGTGTTGGCAAAGCTGAATTTCAAAGATTATGTAAACGTGCCTACAACAGAATTTGGACAGCGCGTTGTAGGCTCTCTTATTGCAGCATATCAATTGGATGGTGATGAGCGCTTCCTCGATTTAGCACAGGACTTAGCTAACCGTTTGCTTGTGGCTTTCAACACACCCACAGGAATGCCACAAAGGCTCATCAGTATCGGAAGACGTGCGTCCCGTGAGAACCAATGTACACCAGAGCAAGTAGGGGGATTAGTTGTAGAATTCGGACTATTGTCTAAATTGACAAACAACCCCATTTATTACCAAAAAGCAAAAGCCGCAGCGTTGAAACTTTGGGAATTGCGTAGCGAAGACGATTTATTGGGAAGTAAAATAGATGTAGAAAAAGGAAAATGGGTGAATGCATCTGTGAATGTAACCAGAGCAAACTCTGGCTACTGGGCTGCGTTGTTAAAAACTTACCTTTTGTTAGGAGATAACGATTTGAAAGCCATTTTCCAGAATGGAATGAAAGCGTTGCAGAAAAATGTTTTGCAAGAGAACGAAGATCAGGCGTGGTTTCGCTTCGCCCGTATCAATAAGTTGAGCCACAACGATAGCCTTTATCAATATTCCGAGATTGCGATGTCAGGCTTGTTAGCTTTGGCGGGAAATATCGAACTTGCAGAAAAGCACTACAACTATTGTAATTCTCAGATCGACAGTCTGATTTTATCTCCAGAATTGAAGGATTTAGAGAAAAATCGTTGGACATCGAAAGGCTTTGGTCTTAGATCGGAACAGTGCGAAAGCTTGTTCCTACTTCATCTTTTCACTCAAAAAGAATATTACACAATTAGAGCCGAACGCTTCTTCAAAACTCAGAAAGAACTCTGTCGGGCAGAAAATGGATACACAAGCTTAAAGGATGTAATGACAAAAAAGAGAAACGACATAATGCCTTCAAGACTTTTGTCGCAAAACTTCAAATACCTATACCTGATTTTAGAAAAGCATAACTGGCCATTGAACAAGATTGTTTTCTCGGCTTATGGTCAGCCATTACGGATTGTAGACTAAATTCAATAATAGAATCATTGAATAATCGAATAACTGAATAACTTGCAAGCCCATTCTATTATTCAATGATTCCCTTAATCAATTATTGAACCTTCCACCAGTTTGAATAAGTTTCAGCATCCTGCAAAACTATTGGCTGTCCAACTCTAGGTGTAACAACATCAACTCCCAATTCCTGTGCTTTTGCTGTTACGCGTTCTATTGGATCTGTCCAATCGTGCAATGCCAGCACAAATGCTCCCCAGTGAATAGGCAAAAGTAGTTTTCCTTTTACGTCTACATGTGCTTGTGTTGTTTCTTCGGGCATCATGTGAATATTTGCCCACTGCTTGTTGTATTGTCCACATTCCATCAGGGTAATGTCGAATGGCCCATATTTTTCTCCAATCTCTTTGAAATGCTTACCGTAGCCAGAATCACCAGAGAAGAACACAGAAGAAGAATCACTCTTTATTACCCAAGAACACCACAAGGTCTGATTGCGTGCAAAACCTCTTCCTGAGAAGTGACGCGAAGGAGTGGCTGCGAAAGTAAGATCATCTAGAGTTACATCAGTCCACCAATCCAATTCCACTATTTTTTCTTTATCAACTCCCCACTTTATAAGATGTTCGCCAACTCCCAACGGTAAGTAGAATTTTTTCACCTTGTCCTTTAATTTCAAGATTGACTCATAATCGAGGTGGTCGTAATGATCGTGAGAGATTAAAACCGCATCAAGTTCTGGTAAATCTTCCATGCTAATTGGCAGTTCGTCCTGAAATCTTTTAGGCCCCATAAACGGAATTGGAGAAGCACTTTCACCTAACATTGGATCTAGAAAGATCTTTTTCCCTGAAATTTCCAACAATAAGGCCGAATGTCCAAACCAAGTTACACGGGTAAGACTATCCGCAAGAGAATTTATAGTTTCCTTCGATATTTTTTCTGCAGTTAAAGAATTTTCAGGTTCTTTTTTTCCTTTTTTGAAATAATCGCCAAGAGAACTCCATTTGAAATCTGTCATCATCACGGTCTTTTCAAGGTTTTTGAAAACACCATTTTCAAAATTTGGAGATTTCTTGGCTGCAGCAGAAATTCCCCCTCTCGCTCCAAACTGTGGAGAAAAAGTATAAAAACCTAGTCCGATAACCAAAAATATACCTGCAAGGCCTAAAATAGTAAACAGTATCATTTTCATTTGTATTCTATTGTTAAAACTTGGTCAATCTTGTTTGTATTCGTAAATGATTAAAAAAAACTGAAGAGCGCAAGATACAAGCTTTTTTTGTGCTTGAACTGTAAAAAATAGTTAAATGAACTTTGGAAAACCCAACAAATATCAAACTGTAAATCAGAGTCTCCAGAATATATAGTAAGTAAATCTGAGTTTTCCTTTTAGAGAAAATCAGTAAGAATAAATTGTCTAAAGCAACGTTTAAAATAATCAATAAGTCTTTTATTATTGTGTAAATATATATTTAATAGCTAATTTTTAGGAATTGGGTATTTGAATGCGGTAAAATATACTGAAATTTACAATAACTAACATCTGATTGTTTAATTGACTTAAAATCAAATATTACCACCTCAAGGTAAGTCCAGCAGTTATTTGAAAAATATTTTTTTGATTGGATTGTTAAAAAATCTCACAACAAAAAAATTATCACCATGAATCTTAAATCGCTCAGAAAGAAAACAGCCTTAGTGTTATTGGGGCAAAAATTCCTGCTGGTTGTTCTTTTTGCAATCGTCTCTACTCAAGGCTATTCCCAACGTTGGCTTTTAGTTCTACTTTACGACTTTAGTTTATATGACTATCGTCGAAATTACCTAAAACTTCGTATCTTATAGAAAAACAGTAAGATATGAACCTGATAGATTTTCCAAACCGGTTCCCGGATGAAGAATCCTGTAAGCAGTTCCTTAAATCATTGCGGGAAGAACAGGGGCTAAAATGTAGCAGATGTGGCCATGAAGAACATTACTGGAAGGGGGACAAACAGTGCTGGGAATGCAAAAAGTGCCACCGCCGTACCGGCCTGACCAGCGGAACGGTCATGCATGCGACCAAACTGCCGCTTCGCTACTGGTTTCTCTGTATCCACCTGTTGAGTTCTACGGCCAAAAGTTTTTCGTCGTGTGAGATCCAGGGCCAGCTGGGGCATAAATACTATGAACCGGTATGGGCAATGTGCCATAAACTGAAGGCTGCGATGGGAAAACGTGACGACCGCTACCTGCTTGGCGGGGAACTGGAAATAGACGAAGGGATGTTCACCTCCTTCTGCGCCGGCAAACAGGAAGGTGGGGGCGAAGATGGAGAGCAGGGGAAGCGCGGGCGTGGGAGCCTTTCCAAGACCACGGTCGTTGTGATGGCCGAAAGTAAAAAGGTTGAAGGGGAGGTCGGAAAAGGGAGGCCGGACAGAAAAGTCGGCCATGTAAAAATGGTAGCCGTACCTGACGCCACAAGCGGGACCCTGAACGAGACCGTGGGGCAAAGGGCGGAAAACAGCTCACAGGCAATAACCGACGGGCATAAAGGATATATCAACATTGGACAGGAGATCGAAAAAGTGACGCAGCAGACTGCTTCCGGGGCGGAGGCCTGCAAAGTCCTCCCCTGGGTACATATCTGTATTTCCAACGCCAAGCGCTGGTTCCTGGCCATACACATGCAGTTTCCAAAAAATATATACAGAATTACCTGAACGAATTTGTCTATAATTTCAACCGGAGATATATGAGGGAAGTACTCTTCGAAAGGCTCTTAATTGCCGGTATCGCTGCTAAAAACACATTTAAACCTGATTTTAGGTAATTTCAACGATAGTCATATTAGTTTAACACGAGGTAAGGTACGATTTATAACATCGTTTTCGGTCATTAGTCACTGGTCAATAGTCATTGGATATGCGGAAAACCGAGTTCCAAATGACCAATAAACAAATGACCTGAGAAAGGCTGTTAGATAGCAGAATGTTTCCTCCTGTTTAAAGTCATAAAATAGAAATAAACACTTATTTCAGAACTTATCTCAAGGCAACTTTAAATCGAAAAACAAATGATAGTTTAGTCATTATATTCTGTTTGTTGTTGAAATTAAGGACAATAAGTGGAGTGGGTGATTTTATTTGTGTCGTGCCAAACAAAAATACTACAAATGATTTTTTTAAATGTATTTATAATACATATAAAAAGTCTATTAACCCTATCGATATTTGAATTTATAGGTAAAATAGTCGATTTATGTTTATGAATAGAAGATTATAAGACTATAAGATGCATTTTGTGATGTAGATTTTAGAACACATTTTCTTCGTTTCTAAAAAGAAAAATAACCAACTCTATATTCAACTTAATTAAAATAAGACTATTAACATGAGCTTAAGATCTTTGGCTGTGTTCGGGTTGATTGTTGCTTGCTTTTTTTGTAATTTACATAAAAAAAGCAAGCAACAATCAACCCGAACACAGCCAATTGTATTAACCGTTCGCTTTGTTCTAGCCCGTTTCGTATTAACAGAGCATTAATGCTTTCCATATTACTGAGGATTACTAGCTGTTCGATTGTGGCGTAATCTCTTATATTTCCTTTTTTGCTTGGATTCTCTTGTCTCCATTCTTTAGCTGTTTTACCAAACATTGCAACATTCAATAAATCAGCTTCGTTTGCATAAACATATTTAATTTGGTCTTTAGTTAATTCAGGCGGAATCAAATTTTCTTTAATCGCATCTGTATGAATTCTATAATTGACCTTGGCTAAGGTTTGCTGTAAGTTCCATTCTATTGAATTAGCTTCGTTCTCTTTGTCTTTTAATCTCTGAAATTCTGTTATTAGATAGAGTTTGAACTCAGGACTTAACCATGAGCCAAATTCAAACGCAATATCTTTATGGGCAAATGTTCCTCCATATCTTCCAGATTTTGAATATACACCAATAGCGCCTGTTGATTCGACCCATTTTTTTGGAGAAAGAGTAAAGCTATTAAGGCCAGCTTCTTTTCTAAACCTATCGAATTCGATAGGTTTAAAATCTGGGTTATTTATCAGCTCCCAAATTCCTAAAAACTCAACTGTATTTCTATTACGCATCCAGTTGTAAATAACAGTCTCATCCCCAAAAGATTTAATCATATCTGTTAACGAAATGAAATCTGACTCATTTTTTTCAACTATCAATATGTTTGTGTCTTTGACAATAATTGTTTTTCTACTCATAAAAGCAATGTTTGTAATAGTGATAAATAGAAGAACTAAATGTGAGTTAACACCATGATAATGATGATTCTGAAAACAAAAACATATATAACAGATATTGCATATAATACAATGGAATGTCTTACCCTTTATAGAGAATTTTCGTTTGAGTCATTAAGGTCGAGATTATCCAGAGGGCTTATGATATTATTCTTGTCATAATTGGCCGACGCCTGAAGACTAACCCATTGACAAACTAACATGAGGCAGTTAAGCTGGTTAGGGATAGATGTAATCTTCTGATTGCCAGTCTGTTAATAATCTAACATAGTTAATTATTAATTTTATGTTCCCTAAAGTCAAGCATCCAGCCTTCTCTTTTATATTGCTGATAATAATTTGATTCGGAATTATCTAAATCTTCCCACTAATAATATCCAAAACCAGCTCCTTAGTCAATTCCCGACCGCCAGCTTTTTCGAAAATCTCAGAAAAGGCAAAGCGAAAATCACAGCCGTTCTGCCAATTGCTACAACCGTATGCCGTTTTGCCTTTCATCACTTGGCCTTCTTTGCATTTCGGGCAAGGTATTGTATCCGATTGGGTTGGTTTTTCTTCGGTCTTTTTTGAAGTAGATTCTGTTGATGAAGAGTTGAGTGTCAGTTCGAAATTATCATTGAACTGCACAATGCCGTCCAGTTTGTTGTCTCCGTCTTTGAAGCCTTTAAGTTTAACGGTTGCACCTTTGTCCAGTAGGCGCTGATATTGCTTTTCGGAGATTTTCTTTCCCATAAAGCTGAATGGAAGCCTGAAATCGCAACCATTTTTCCAATTGCTACATCCATATGCCGATTTGCCTTTCAACACATCGCCTTCTTTGCATTTTGGGCATTTCCCTTGCAAACTTTTTGCTTGAGCCTTTTGTGCTTTTTCTTGAGCTTTTTTGGCTTTTTCTTTTTCAGCCATACGGGCTTGCAGGCTTGCCATGGTAAGGCTGGTGGTATCCGATCGTACTTCGTATACCAGATGATCCACCATCTTTTTCATGTTGTCGATGAAATGCACTGGGCTGAAATTCCCATCTTCAATCTCTTTGAGCTGTTTTTCCCACATGCCCGTTAACTCAGCCGATTTCAGCAACTGATTTTGGATAATCTCAACAAGCTGAATCCCCATTTCCGTAGGGAGAATTTGTTTTTTGTTGCGCTTGATGTACTGCCGTTTGAACAGAGTCTCAATAATCGCGGCACGGGTTGATGGCCGACCAATACCATTGGCTTTCATTAGCGCCCTAAGCTCATCGTCTTCCACTTGTTTGCCTGCGGTTTCCATAGCTCGGAGCAAAGTGGCCTCAGTATATTGTTTTGGAGGTTTGGTTTCTTTTTCTAGAAATGATGGTTCATGATCGCCCTGCTCGCCTTTTTCGAAAGTAGGCAGCGTTTTTTCCTCGTCTTTCTTGTCTTTATCTTCGGTAGTATTGCTTTTCTTTTGCGTGGGATACAGTACACGCCACCCCGGATCTAGAATTTCTTTTCCTGTTGTTGTGAACTTTATTCCGTCAACTTCTGCTTCTACGGCTGTTTTGGCAACGGTACAGTCTGGATAAAAAGCTGCGATAAACCTTCGGGCAACAGCATCGAATAACTTTTGTTCATCGGCTCCTAAGCCTATCTCTACGCCTGTTGGAATAATCGCGTGGTGATCCGTAACTTTTGTATTGTTGAAAACTTTTTTCGATTTGCGTATCGGTTTGCCTTTTAGAGGTTCGGTAAAGACAGAGTATTGCTTCAGTTTGTCCAGAATGCCCGGAATTTTTGCATACTGGTCGTTTGGCAAATAAGTAGTGTCTACACGGGGGTAAGTCACTACCTTCATTTCGTAAAGCCGCTGTAGGGTTTTCAGTGTGTAATCGGCAGAAAAACCGAACTTATTGTTGCAATAAACCTGCAAGCTCGTAAGGTCGAAAAGCGAAGGAGGACTTTCTTTTCCTTTCTTCTTTGTGACGTTTGTTATGGTAAGCGGTTTTCCCGTCACCTGCTCCAAGAGCTTTTCACCGTCTTCTTTTTTCTCGAAGCGTCCTTGGGCTGAATTGAATTGCGTTTCGCGATAAAGCGTTTGCAGCTCCCAATAGGGTTTTGGTTTGAAGTTTTCTATCTCAAGAAAACGTTCGACCAACATTGCAAGCGTTGGGGTTTGTACCCGACCAATGGAAAGTACCTGTTTCTGCGCACCAAAACGAAGTGTGAACAGGCGGGTAGCATTCATTCCCAACAGCCAATCGCCAATTGCACGGGAACTTCCGGCATAGTATAGATTGTCGTAATCGCTTGCATCGGTCAGTTTTTCGAAGCCTTCGCGAATGGCTTCTGGTGTGAGCGAAGAAATCCATAGGCGTTGTACTTTGCCTGTGTATCCAGCCTGTTTTATTACCCAGCGCTGAATTAGCTCACCTTCTTGCCCAGCATCGCCACAGTTAATAACAACTTCTGCTTTTTCGAACAGCGATTTTATTACCTCGAACTGTCGCTTTACTCCTTCGTCGTTGATTACCTTCGTTTCGAAGCGCTGTGGGAGCATCGGTAGGCTGTCCAAACTCCACCGTTTCCAATCGCCACGGTAATCTTCTGGTTCGTACAATGAGCAGAAATGCCCAAATGTCCATGTTACACAATAACCATTGCCTTCAAAATAGCCATCCCGCTTTGTTTTGGCTCCTACTATCTGCGCAATTTCCTTTCCTACGCTTGGTTTCTCTGCGATACAAACTTTCATCTACAATCGAATGGCTTTCTGTTTTGCCTAATAGCTATGCATACAAAAAAGCTATTCAAGCAAAATAAATTCTTTTTTCTACTGGATGACAAAGATAATAAGTTCTTCGCGAATGATCAGAATATGCTTTAGGGAATAAAAAAAGACCACCTCGGATGAAGCAGTCTTTGTTGAGAGTTGACCTACCAGGACTCGAACCTGGAACGACTGAACCAAAATCAGCTGTGTTACCAATTACACCATAGGTCACCATGAAAATGTGTGACGCAAAAAAGAAAAAGTGTTGACCTACCAGGACTCGAACCTGGAACGACTGAACCAAAATCAGCTGTGTTACCAATTACACCATAGGTCAGCTTTCCGTTTTGCGGTTGCAAATATAGAGGTGTTTATTGTTTTCAGCAAGCTTTTTTTAGATTTTTTTTTCAATTTTTCACTTCTCCTTGTAAATATTTACAAATAAAGCAATTATGAAATATAAATGTTTTATTCCGAATGGTTATGCTGATGACAAACTGGTAGAGCCTAAAGCGGAATAAACTGTCATGCCGATGTTAAACAGTACGGGGAACGAAGACTTATTGCTGAGGGCGCGCTGGATGTTGGTAAATAGAGATTGATGTTTCGCTTCAAAAGAAAAAACGGACTATGCCCCAAAAAAAAAGACCTGAACATTAAGCCCAGGTCTAAGATAATCCCCAAAATTATAGCTATGAGACGATATTATTTACCAGAGGTAGTACCCGATTGAAAATTTTACATTTAAACCTAAGCCCTGATCGTCACTGTAACGGATAAAACTGTTATGGCGATGATCGAAGTCGCTTGCTACTGATCGTTTGTAGCCACCTAATCCAACACTTACATCAGCAAAAAGGCTCCTAAAAAAACGTTGCTGAAAACCTAAACCTGCATACAGTTCCGTTGTATTGAAGGTTTCGAAATCGCCAACGTAATCTTGGTCGTGCATCACTTCGTTCAATTTGCTCTTTAATGGTGAGTTGTTGCGGTATATTGCTGAAGCTTGAATATAAAGACTAGAAGTTCTGTGGTTTGGCATGAAAAAACGCTTGTAACGAAGATGTGCACCGCTTAACTGACTTGTCTCGGAATTTAATATGGCTCCTGCCTCGAATAGATTGCGACTGTTTCCGAAACCGACATTTGCACTGTAACCAGACTTATGCCCACTTGCAGTGTTCATAAAAGATGTTGAAAAGTTTGCTTTCAAAGCCTTCTGGTATACACGTGCCTTACGGTTTTTGAAACGCCTTTTGCGCCTTGGTCCATCATCGGCTAATGTGGTGATTGCGATAAGACAAAAAATAAGTGTAGTAACAATTACTAAAATACTCTTGTTTCTTTGGGGGTAATTAATCGTTCTCATTGCTTTTTCTTTTGAGGTTATCATTTGATACAAAAATACCTCACTCACAAGCAATTTATAAGAGTAAAAACCCTTATTAGAACAGAATAAGTACTTTCACCTAAATTTATTTTACATATTGATTTACAATAATATAGACTTAAATCATATAAAACAATTACGGATATTTTTGTATTTTTTTATCCAGAAAAAGTCACAAGAAAGATGACTGACAAATTCGCAAAAAAAATTCATTGAATTTCCTAGTTTTTCAAAAAAAAAGAATTCAAAATTTATTTAGTAAGCCTTCAGTCAAAATAGATTCATTCCTAATGTAAGGCGCTAGTTACTTGCTGAAAGTTAATCTAACTTAAATAGATCCGCGATCTTATCACAAAACTGTTGCGGTAAAATCAAATACGAATTCGTATTATGATTCTACATTCTAAGAACTATGAATACTATTCATTATAAAGAGTAGAACCAAGATTGAGGATAGATTCTCCTGTACCGTTAAATTAGTCCGCCTCAGCAAATACACATCATCGCCTATTACTGGGCTTCTTATTAAGGAAATAAACTACAGATTTCTCTACCATCTCCATTTTAACTACATCGGCAAGTATAAGCTGCACCACAACACGTTCTGCTTTACGGTAGGGCAGTTTCGCCTGTTTTGCTATCTGGTTCAGGCTGCAGGGTTCGTTTTCTTGGAGACATTTCAATATTCCCCTCTGAACATCCGAATAGCGTATAAGTGCCCCTTTGGGACTGCGCTTTTTCTTCCAGACCTCTAATTGAACTTTACTGGCAAGAATGTTTTCGTCGTCTTTTCTGAGATAAGCCCACCACTTGCCCTCATTGTCCTGAGCATAGTGCGGCCCTCTGTCGCTTCTTTTGATCTGGACTTCCAATACTATTTTATTGGTTTTGGTCTGGTGCGTTTCTGTGGAAAAATCTATCGGCGGTTTGCAGTACATCTGAGCAGCAGCTTCTATCATATAAACCTCCTCATCGTCGGCTACGCCTACAACGGCTCCATTGTCCTTGACGCCGATCAGAAGTCGACCTCCGTCTGTGTTTGCAAAAGCAACGAGCGATTTTGCTATTTTGCGGGAATCGCTGATCGCAAACTTAAAATCCTGTTGTTGATGTTCTCCCTGAGAAATCAACTTATCTAAAAACTTACCCACGGGATTAAGTTTTTGTGGTTAAGTGCAATAATTCAATAGTTAAGATTCGTGCCTATCTAATTCTTAAAAATGGCATCTTCCAATGAGTGTCTTACACCCAAAGGACTGATGATTAAATAAGGCTAAGGCCATAAGTCTATCTCATGCTGATTTTCTTTATTCATCCGATCAGCAATTTAGCAACATAATAAGCCTACTTCATTATGGGTGATTACTTATCTGCTTAGTAAAGATGAAAAAATAATTGCGTACACGTTGTTGTGCGGCTACCTATGTTTTGACGTATCCAAGTACAATCCAGTTCAGCCGTCTTATGCGCTTCGACAGAAATTACTTTTAAACATTACTTACAAGTGCAAAATAAAAACAGTATCCGTTTTTTCCTATCACTTATAGACAAAGCTAAGAAAAATCCGAAGAGCTTTGGTACTTTCGCGTCAACTCAGTTATAAACATCTGTTAAAATAAATGAAGAAAACAACTCGTCTTACTTGGTTTCCACCTATGTTACTAGTGATAGTTTCTGTGGTATGGGGTACTACTTTTTTTATTGTAAAAGGTACGGTTTCCGAGGTGAATGAATACTTACTTGTATTTATGCGCTGTATTATTGCCGCATTATCTCTTTTTGCTTTTCTGCTGTTGCGGAAACCAAAAGCACTATGGAATTGGCGAACATTGCGCGACGGTGCTATACTGGGAAGCCTGCTTGGGTGTATGTATACATCACAGACTATTGGTCTGAAATTCACGTCGTCGGGACACAGTGCCTTCATTACAGGTATCGCAATTGTTATTGTGCCCATTGTTATGTTCATATTCTTCAAATACCGATTCAGCAGGCAGAATATTGCAGCAATAGTTATTGTTACACTCGGGCTCTTCTTTCTTACTTACGACACTAAGACCCAAATGAACCAAGGCGACCTGATCACTCTAGTAACAGCCCTTACTGCGGCCCTTCATATTACATTTGTTAGCAGAATGGTACATAAACATGACGTTATGTCATTGGTGGCCTACCAGTTCCTCTTTTCTGCATTATTCAATCTCGGAATTTTCCTAATGCATTCCCCTCTTCAATTTCAGTTTAGTTATAATGCTTGGAGTTCTTTGATTTATCTAGGATTCATTGGTACACTCTTCTGTTATGCTGCATCTTCTTGGGCACAGAAATACGTTAACCCTGTTGCAGCAGCACTCATCTTCTCTTTGGAACCTGTGTTTGCATCTATCTTCAGTTATTTCATTTCGGGAGAAGTCCTAAACATTAGGGAACTCGCTGGTGCAAGCCTTATTCTTGCTGGAATTCTTTACTACGAACTGCCCATTAAGAGACTCATTCAATCGTTTAAACAACGGTTCGCCTAAGCGAAAGCAAGAAGCAAGTCTATTTGTCAGTTTTTGTGAAGTAGTTGGAAATACTTTAACTTTATACAAGAGAGGCATTCTCTTTGTTGTCTAGAAAACAGAACACTCACAAAAAACAACAATTATGAACAAGTTTCTTTTGTATACAATTATTGCAATCGTTGTATTAGCTGGCTTAGGTTATCTGGCTTGGATTATTAAAGCAGCACTAAAGTTCATTATCTTCTTTGGTGTTATTATCTTAATTTATCTAGGATATCGCTATGTAAAAAAGAATTTCTTTTCGAAAAAGTAGCACCGCTAATGAACTTATTTAACTTGTAGTACAGCTGACTTTCCACAAAAAGTCGATCAAGTAATACGGTTTAGGTAACAAATTTACAGAAGCTAAGACACCGAAACCGTAAAACAACTATAGAAGTATCTTTTCTAACGCATACTAAAGGTCTGCATCTGCTTGTAGACCTTTTTTATTGCTTCAGCAAAAGTTTTGTCAAGCAAGTTGTTTCTTCAGTCATTAGCCCAATTTTGAAATTCGCAGATAATCCAACTCATTTTCTAATCAGCATTACTAGCATCGGCCACAAGATAAATTTCATTTCGACAAAACATTTATCTAATTTTGCATCTTGTAATCCTATTTAAGAATTAAAACAGATATTATCATGATAAACAAACTGAAACAACGTTGGGGCATAGAGCGCAATCTTGACTTTTGGCTGATAATGCTTGTCTTTTCTCTTTCTGGAAGCAGTGTACTATATGTGCGCAAATTTTTGTTTGGACTGATGAACATTACAACAGAATCTGTTCCGTTGCTTGTTTATATTCTACTTTACTTATTGCTTATTGTTCCCTCGTATTATCTTCTAACGCTTGGATATGGGTTCATCTTTGGTCAGTTCAAATTCTTCTTTGCTTTTGCAAAGCGGACTTGGGGACGAATGCTACCCAAAAGAGCTTAACAAACGACTCCTCTACGCCTCTCCTATCTATTGCAATTCGCCAATGGTGTTTTATCGTACCTGAAATTTGTCCAGTACAGCAATAACAATTGGCTGCAATTTTCGAATAGCTCCCTCTATCTTCTTTGGAAAAAGCTAGTTTCTTGTTCTACTACTATACTCCTTTACAGACGAAATTAAAAATCATAACACACTCAATATCAAATCAAGAACGGAAAAATAAATTTTCCACAATTAAAGATTAAACAATCTTTTATTCTTGAATATTTTTTGATACCTTCGCCTATTCCCTAATTAGAATAATTCTAAATAAACTATTTAACTAATATAACTGTGAAGCCCATAATAAGTATCTCCTTTATTATATTGCTCTTGGTACCTGTATTTGGACAAGAGCAAAAGACACTTGAAATTAAGTCGTTAAATGATCCGCTTCCTGAAATAGGAATCTATGAGAAACTGGATGAATACCTGCCCGAAGATCTCGTCTTTTATAATGAAAAGCAAGAAAAAATAAAACTCAAGGATTGGATAGATAAACCAACGGTGCTATCCTTTGTGTACTTCCAATGCCCTGGACTCTGCAGCCCATTGCTAGATGGAATGGTAGATGTTGTTAAAAAGTCGGACATGACACTTGGCGTTGACTACCAAGTTGCAACCATAAGCTTCGATTACACGGACAAACCAGAACGTGCTGCCAGAAAAAAAGAAAACTTCACAGGCCGTATTGAACTTGGCGATAACGCAAAACATTGGCAATACCTAACAACTGACAGCTCGACTATCGAGAAAATAACTGACGCCGTTGGTTTCAAATATAAGCGCGAAGGAAATGACTTTGTCCACACAGCAGCGCTGATAATGATCAGCCCAAAAGGAAAAATAACGCGCTACTTACATGGCACAAAGTTCCTTCCTTTCGACCTGAAAATGGCTGCAATAGAAGCATCTGAAGAGAAGTCGCAACCAACAGTGAGCAAGCTCTTGCAATACTGCTTTAGCTACGATGCCGAAGGGAAAGGATATGTTCTGAACATCACAAAAGTAACGGGAAGCATTATTCTGTTTTTTGCCGTTGTTCTTCTTCTGTTCCTGATCTTTTCTAAGCCTATTCGCCGTCGTCGGGTGGAAACAGCATAATGGAATTATGAATTTAGCGGAGCGATCTCATGAAGACCTTTGAAAATGAACTCTTCTGAATAATTGCGAAGCACTCATAAAAACTCTAATAATTGATTTCATACTTCCAAAAACAAACATTAGAACCATAAACAACAGAAACCATAATATAACCATGTCAGAAACTATTACACTGAACCGGACTGAACCGAACTACCTAGAAAGGGCTTCGGGCTGGCAGTCGTGGCTTTTTACTACAGACCATAAACGTATTGGCCTGATGTACATGTGGGCAATGCTTTTCTTTTTTGCTGTTGGTGCATCGCTTGGTTTTTTAATGCGTATGGAACTCATCGCTCCCGGCGAGACCATTATGACAGCTAAAACTTACAACAGCGTGTTTACGATGCACGGTGTTATTATGATCTTTCTTTTTGTGATTCCGGGATTAGCTGCCGTGTTTGGCAATTTCTTTCTTCCGATAATGATTGGTGCTGACGATGTGGCTTTTCCAAGATTGAACCTCCTTTCTTGGTGGATCTACATCATTGGGGCCGCCTTAGCTCTTTTTACAATGGTGTGGGGCGGAGCACCCGATACTGGATGGACGTTCTACGCGCCTTATAGTGTAAAAACAGGAACAAATGTCTCGTTAGCTGTTTTTGCTGCTTTTGTGCTTGGATTTTCGTCCATCTTAACTGGACTGAATTTTATTGTAACCATGCATCGCCTACGGATGGAAGGCATGGGATGGATGCAAATGCCTTTGTTCCCATGGGCTTTGTACGCTACTTCTTGGATACAGCTGTTGGCAACGCCTGTTGTGGGCATCACACTGATTATGGTAATTGCTGAACGTCACCTGCAAATTGGTTTTTTCGACCCTGCACTTGGTGGTGATCCTATTCTTTATCAGCATCTGTTCTGGATCTACTCCCACCCCGCTGTTTACGTGATGATACTTCCTGCAATGGGTGTGATATCTGAAATTATCCCTACCATGTCGCGCCGTCATATTTTTGGTTATAAGGCAATTGTTGCTTCTAGCCTTCTAATTGCTTTTGTTGGTTACTTTGTTTGGGGACACCACATGTTCACTGCTGGAATGAGTGAAACTTCGCGATGGATTTTTTCTCTTCTGACATTTCTTGTCGCCATTCCTTCAGCCATAAAGGTATTTAACTGGATTGCCACTATGTACCGTGGTTCTATCGACCTGAAACCTCCGATGCTATACACCCTGGGTTTCTTGTTCCTGTTTATGGTCGGAGGACTTTCTGGTTTGGTATTGGGTGCATTAGCAACGGATGTGCATGTTCACGACACTTATTTTGTGGTTGCGCACTTCCACTATATTGTTTTTGGAGGAACAGGTTTTGCTTTTTTTGCAGCTCTGCATTATTGGTATCCGAAAATGTTTGGGAAAATGTACAACATAAAACGGGCAAACTGGGCATTTGGGCTTATGTTCGCTGGTTTCAATATGCTTTATTTCCCAATGTTCATTTTAGGTGCAATGGGAATGCCCCGTCGCTATTACGATTATGTACCCGAATTTGCTCCGCTTAATATGCTTTCCAGCATTGGTTCTATTGTTATGCTTGCAGGTATTGCTATCATGTTCTACAACTTTATCCGCTCACGGAAAACAGGTGAAGGTGTTTCCGAAAATCCTTGGGGCGGACTTACACTCGAATGGCAAGTTGCCTCGCCGCCTGTATTGCTGAACTTCGAGAAAGAACCAGACCTAAGCAAAGGAGCTTACGACTACCACGACTAACAGCCAAAACAGCAAACCCTAAATTAACAGACATGGCAACAGAAATAACCGCAACACAAGAGCACACTCAAGCTTCCCACTCCGAAGGGCACGGACATCGTGACGACATTGGGGCAAAGCTAGGTATGTGGCTCTTCATCTTTACTGAACTTCTTATTTTCGGAGCACTTTTCTTGGTGTATTCGGTTTATCGATATAGCTATCCAGATGCTTTTAAAGAAGCTGCACATCATTTAGATACTGTCTTAGGAACTGTGAACACCGTAGTGCTTCTGATCAGCAGTATGACCATTGCAATGTCCATTACTGCTATTCAGAAAAACCAAGTAAAGGCCTCCCTTTGGCTTCAAGGTATCACCGTGATTTTGGCCTTAGTATTTATGGTGAACAAGTATTTTGAATGGGAAGCAAAAATCAGTCATGGACTCTATCCCGGTTCTGAGCATTTGGTAGAACTTGGTCGTGGGCAAGTGCTTTTCTACGGCCTGTACTTCTTTATGACAGGCCTGCATGCGCTACACATTATTATCGGTGTTATTTTCATTGGCTTTGTAATGTGGTTTACTGCGAAAAACAAAGTAAAGTCGGATGATTATGTACTCCTTGAAAATTCTGGACTTTACTGGCACTTAGTCGATCTGATCTGGATTTTCCTGTTCCCGCTGTTCTACCTAATTCATTAACCCGAAAACTGAAACAAAATGAGCGATCATCATCACGAAGAAGAACATCAACATATTACACCATACCGCGACCTTATTCATGTACTGGTCACGTTACTGATTTTTACGATTGCTACCGTAGCAGTTGTTAATTTCGACCTTGGAGCTTTTGCCGTGGGAATGGCTCTGATAATAGCCTCTGTAAAAGCCTACATCGTACTAGCCTATTTCATGCACCTTAAGTTCGATATGCCGCTCTTCCGCTGGCTTGTAGGCATTGTAATGTTTGTATTTGTTGCATTTATGATACTTACCTTTTTTGATTACGTGAACCGATAGAAAAACAAAAACTATGTACGGAGATATTTCAAATTTCAGTTCGGGAGTAAATACGGCTTTCTTAGTGATTCTTGGTATTGCGATTCTTTTCCTGATAGCACTTACCGTTACCATGTTAGTTTTTGTTTTCAAATATAGCCGCAAGAAAAGCCCCAAGGCAACTACAACACTAAAACACAGTACAAAACTTGAGGTTATCTGGACTGTAATACCCACCATGCTGGTACTTCTTATGTTTTATTTTGGCTGGACTGGTTACACTCCAATGCGCGAAGTTCCAAAAGATGCTATGGTAATCGAATCTGTTGGTCGCATGTGGACTTGGGATTTCAAATACCCCAACGGCAAATCGAGCAAAGTGCTGCATGTGCCGCTGAACAAATCGGTTCGTTTAGATTTAAAATCTGTAGATGTATTGCACAGTTTGTACATCCCTGCTTTCAGTGTAAAAGAAGATGTAGTTCCGGGAAAGGATAACTATTTGTGGTTCGAGGCCAAACGCGAAGGTACTTACGATCTGTTCTGTACCGAGTATTGTGGTCTGGATCACTCTGCTATGATTACAACTGTAGAAGTTATGTCGCAAGAAAAATTCGATGAATGGTTGGCCAAAAAGGAGACATACAATACCGACGAACCTATCGGTCTGCAAGTGATTAAGAAAAATGCTTGTACTGCATGTCACTCGTTCGACGGATCGAAGTTAGTTGGGCCAAGTTTCAAAGGGCTGTACGGAAAAAAAGAATTCGTTACAACCGGTGGTGAGAAACGGGAAATTACTGTTGATGGAGAATACATCAAAAAATCGATAACAGAGCCTAATGCTGACATTGTGGAAGGTTTTAATAAAGGGCTGATGCAATCGTACAAAGAAACCATAAACGAAGAGGAACTGAACGAGATTGTAAAATATCTAGAATCGCTTAAGTGATGATGAAAAAATAAGTGATTGTGATGGCCATGTCGTTGGCTGATTAGTTTTTATAGTGAGAATTTTACTTAAACCTGAAATCCACTCCTACTCTTCGGGGTAGCGAGTGGATATTTCAGGATTGAAACCAAACTGAAATGAGGAAAGCAATTGATATTTTCGCAGAACTAACCAAGATTAAGATTACTATAGCTGTTGCTTTTACAACAATTACTGGCTATGTAATATTTGCTGGAAAATTCGATCAAGGGATGATTATCCCTACGTTTGCACTTTGGTTATTGGCGGCTGGTTCTGCTGTTTTCAACCATTGGCAAGAGCGCAAAACCGATGCGTTGATGGATCGTACTAAAAAACGTCCTATTCCGTCTGGTAAAATTTCTCCGCAGGCAGCTTTCCTTCTGGGAGCTGTACTATCTGTTTCTGGTAGTGTTATTCTTTGGATTGAATCTGGCCTGACAGCTATGTTATTGGGACAATTGGCGCTTGTCTGGTATAACCTCATTTACACGCCACTTAAGAAAAAAACTGCTTTTGCTGTAATTCCCGGTTCTGTAATCGGAGCTTTACCTCCTGCTGTTGGTTGGGTTGCTGCGGGTGGGTCAATTGCAGATCCGCGCATTTGGATGGTTGCTTTTTTCTTTTTTATCTGGCAAGTGCCTCACTTCTGGCTTCTTCTTTTAAAATTTGGTAAACAATATGAACAAGCTGGATTCCCTACCCTCACAAGCATATACAGTGAAAAACAGATTAAGAACATCACCTTCATTTGGACAGCCGCTACAGCTATTGCCTGCATTATGATTGTTGCTCTTGGAGCTGTACAGTCTTCTGTAACTGGTGTTTCTTTGATGATTATGTCAGTAGGACTTATTTTAATCTTCTTACGTTTGTTAAGGCCTTCTCAACAACAGTTCAATCCTCGGGTTTACTTTATGCACATTAATGTTTATGCTTTGTTGGTTATGATTTTTTTGTCTGTTGATAGTTTGGTCTAGCAACATATTTCAAGAGCTATTGTAATACTGTTTATGTGATGAAGTTACCGAAAAAATAACCACAGAGTTGCACAGAGGATCTTCACTGAGTTTCGCTGAGTTTCGCTGAGTTTTCAGGTAGTGAAGAGTACACTGAGTTTGTTTTGCTCAGCAAAACATTGCCGGTTGTTACGTCTTTCACGATTAACCTCCCTCCTATTTCTTTTCTCATGAAATTTTAAGTACCATTGTTCCAGAACATTTACTGTGTAACTCTCCTAAATAAATGAACTGGAAAACATCATTAATCATACTTTCAGCGATATTATCACAAATCAGTGCTATTGCCAATGGAGGCCCTGTTGATATCTGCCTCTTTAGGAAAACAGGAAACATAAGACTTTTAAAGAAAGCAGACATTCAACTTTTGAAAGAAGATTTGTCTTTAAAAGTAGAAGGGGATTATACCAACGTACAGGTAAAATACACTTTACAAAACAACGGAAAAGAGGAAACGATTATTTACGGTTTTCCAATAGATGCATATGAAGGGGGAGCCTATATTGATCCTGAAAATAGAAATCCATTTGGTTGGAAACATAAAGACGTCGTAAAAGTCAAAAACTTCAACGTTTCATCAAACGGACAACCTGTTAAAATAACAAATTGGGTAAGAGATAGCCTATACACAGTTGGCAGATATAAAATTTATCGTAAATGGTATGTTGTCAAAATTGATTTCAAACAAGGGGAACACAAAGAACTCGAAGTAGAATATACAGTCGAAAACAATAAAAGTGATGTAGTTCGCGGATTCGAATTTGTCCACAGGTTTTCAGATAGAAACTTTACATACCACCTTTTCCCATCTTCGAAATGGGGGAATGGTATTGTGAATGAGTTTAGTGTCGATATTGATATTTCTGAATTGAAGAAGAACAATTGCATAATCAATGTAGAAGGTATCGACAGTTTAAAGCAAACTGAATATGGATATTCTTACAAAACAGATAACTATGACCTAAAGAAATCCAATCGAATAAACATAACTTACGACAACAGCCATCTGAAAAAGATCGATTTCCTTAATAAATACAAACTTGATAGTCTAACTGTTAAGAAAATCAGAGCATCAACTGATCCTGAAAACATTAAAAACCTAACAGACAAAAATCCTAAGACATTCTGGACTGGAAGTATTGGAGATTGGATAGAAGTTGAATTTAGATTATTGAAAAGAGCCAATACAAAGCATAGCAGAAATAAACTCAGAGGTATCCTTTTCCTGAATGGCAACTATTCAAGCCCAGAAGCCTTTTCTCAAAGTGGGAAGTTGCGAAAATGCACTTTGGTTCTGAACGATTCAATTTATTACAGTACCGAACCTTGGGAAATCGATGGTGGAAATAAAATCGTAACACTACGAAAGCCTCAATATAAGACCTTTGGCGATTTATCGGGCAATGTGGAAAAACTTGCTGACAATCCATATCTTGCGGGACGGAGAAATAGAAAACCGATGTTCGAAGTTGTAAAGGTTCGTATCTATATTAAAGGTGTTTACAAAGGTGTGGTTGACGATAGGAGTTTTTCTATTTCTGAATTGTATTTTGTTGGATACTGATAACCAAACTGGTTATCTCAAAAAAATATAGAAGGTAAAAATACTCAATATCACACCTCTTTATTTTTTTCATTTTCACTTAACGCCCCAACTCTTTCAAAAAGACCTCCTAGTAAGCACGTGGTGCTATTTATTAGGAAAAACATCGTTCTAATAATCAGCGCAGTGACAAACCTAAATGTGTCGTTTATAATAGCGCACCTACTTATATGCAAAAACCAAATATATTCAGCATCAAATCCTATATTAGCGTACTGTCGAGGAAAGCAGTAACTTTGTAAAAAGAACGAAAATGAGGCAGTTCAATACATCAGGGCCCAATATACCGGAAAAACATTACACGATCGAACGTACCGACCTAATCAAAGAAGGTATCGAACTGGTAAAAGATGAACGCTATTTTACGATCTGGGCACCACGTCAAACAGGCAAGAGTACGTATTTTAGACAACTTGCAGAAAAACTTGTAAAAGAAAACTATAAAGTAGCGCACATCAATTTTGAAAACTATAAAAACGCTTCACTTGATAGCTTTCTATACGAATTTTCAAAACGTATTTACGAATTTTGGAATATTGACACACGTAAAGAGACAGAAATAGCAAAAGTGTTTAGTCTGGTGTCCGAACACAAAGAGAACAAATGCGTATTAATCATCGACGAAGTAGAAGGCATCAACCCAGAATATTTTGGCGATTTTTTACATTCAATCCGTAATGCTTATCATTCAAGGGAATCTCATTGCCTCAAAAGCGTAATTCTTGTTGGAGTTTCGAATATCGTTGGTGTAGTAAACGACAATGCAAGCCCATTCAACATTGCAGATAACCTGAACGTACCATATTTTACCTCCAAAGAAGTTTTCGAGCTACTGAAGCAACATGAGTCTGAAACAGGACAACAATTTGCGAAGAAGGTAAAAGAAAAAATTTGCGAAATTACAGCCAACCAACCTGGTCTGGTAAATGGTTTTGCCAACCGACTTGTTGTTGAAAATTCAAACAAAAAGAAAATCAATTACACAGATTACCTAAAAGTTGAAGATTGGTATCTGCGCATTGCAATTGATAAAAACTTCTCAAACATTCTCAACAAAGCTAAGCAAGAACGCAACTTTGTTGAGCGACTTTTGTTTACAGAAGATAAAATCCCTTTCAAAATAGATCGTCCAAGCATCAAACTCCTCCACACTAACGGACTAATAAAAGACGACGGGAAAGGCTATGTTACATTTTGGGTTC
This sequence comes from Bacteroidales bacterium, assembly GCA_965230435.1. GTDB lineage: Bacteria > Bacteroidota > Bacteroidia > Bacteroidales > JBDKHP01 > JBDKHP01. The sequence goes on along the minus strand of CBDDLB010000003.1, from coordinate 139,070 downwards.
CATTCTACAAAAAGCGCCTTTACGATGCTTTTTATCCTTATATGAATGGAGAACAAGGACGAATTAGCCAAACCATTTATGGTCCCGACTATTTCACGGAAACAGGCGCGCTGAAATTGGAGAAATTAGTTGAAACTTACAAAGCATATATAAAAAGAAGAGGTTTCGATCCACATCGGGAAAAAGATGAAAATGGAAACTATAAATCCATAAAAGAGGCCGCCCTAATTTATAGCTTTGAGACTTACATACATGCTTTTATTACCCAGACGGATGGCAAAATATACAGAGAAGCCAATACAGGACTCGGGAAAAGCGATATGATCATTAATGTCAACAACAAAGAATACCTCATTGAAACGAAAATATATTATGCCTATAAACAGTTCGAAGACGGAAAGAAACAGCTTGCTTATTACTGTAAAAGCCTTAGCTTAAAAAAAGGAGTATACCTTGTTTTTTGTCCCGATGGATTACACCTTCCTGAAGCTGTGAGAGAATCTGTAGACACAATCAAGGACATTGAGATTTCAACATTCCTGATCAAATATGATGATAAAAAATGGTAAGGGAGGCAAAACAAAACCCAGCCTCCCACAACTCATATCTCTGAGAAAATCAAATCATTACAAAGCAACAGTTGACCATATAGAATTAGCTAAGTGCTGGTTTTCAGGCGTAAGCCAATTATTCAGCAGAGTTAATTTTCAATGGTCTTCATGAGATCGCTTCGCTAAATTCATAATTCATAACTAATAATTTATAATTCCCTAAATCTGCATAACCAAATCCCAATCCTTCCAAACAGGCTCATACCCTTTTTGGCGTATCATTTCTGCAATCTGCTCAGGAGAGCGGTCATCATCAATGGCAAACTGCTCTAGTTCCTCCTGAGGTTTTGCATAACCACCCGGCTCGGTTTTCGAACCTGCGCTCATGGTTGTGACACCAAGTCCAAGCATGTTGTCGCGGAAGCTTGGACGTTCCCGAGTTGACAACGCAATTTCCACCTCATTATCGAAAAGGCGGTAAGCTGAAATCAGTTGTAACAGATCGCTGTCCTTCATGTGATAATTTGGCATGAATTCGCCCTCATGCGGTCGCAAGCGTGGGAATGAGATTGAATATTTGGTGCGCCAATATGTTTTGCTTAGGTATTTTAGGTGCATGGCTGTAAAGAACGAATCGGCTCGCCAATCTTCAAGTCCAGCTAAAATACCAAGCCCTATTTTGTGTACCGCCGCACTTCCAAGTCGTTCATAGACATCTATTCGTTGAGCATAATCGCTCTTTTTGCCCTTCAGATGATATTTCGGATAAGCTTCTTTGTTGTAGGTTTCCTGATACAAGTACACTGTATTCAGTCCCAAACCAATAAGTTCCTGATATTCGTCTTCGGCAAGCGGTTGTACCTCTATCGAAATCAACGAAAAATACTCTCTAACAATTGGAAATACCTCGCGAAAATACTCTATGCCTGCTTTATTTGATGCTTCTCCGGTAACAAGAAGAATATGTTCAAACCCCATCTGTTTAATGGCCTTCAGTTCTTCGTGAAGTTCATCGATAGTGAGTTTTTTGCGCTGCATTTTGTTCTGGGCACTAAAACCACAGTAAATGCAGGCATTCTGACAATGATTGGAAAGATAAAGCGGAATGTAAAGTTGTACTGTCTTTCCAAAACGCTCTTGTGTGAGCCGTTGACTTTCGCGCGCCATTTCTTCCAGAAAATTCTTAGCAACAGGCGAAATCAATGCCGCAAAATCGTCCAAGGTACGACGCGTACTTCTCAGGGCACTTTGCACGTCTGCTTCTGTTGCCGAATATATTTTTTCACGAACCGATTCCCACGGTGTCTTCTCTATAATATCTATGAAGGCCATTTCTTCTTGCATTTTAACCACAAAGTCTCACGGAGTATTTCACAGAGCTTTTCTGATCTATCTCAAGAGTACTCAGAGTTGTTTGCTTCGCAAAGCAACTATTAATCAGTCAATCTCCGACCAACTCATTAATAATTACGAATTAATATTTTATAAGGTCGCTGACCTTTTTACTTTAGATTTACTTTCTGCATGAAACCAATTACTTAGCACCAGAATAAACCTAATTTAATTATGACATGGTATTTAAATCCCTTAATCCTCTAGAAAAGCTGTCAACGGGCTACTTGCCTGCGCCACATCCGAACGCTCGCCTAGCTCTGCTTCGAAAGCCATGCGACCTGACTCAACAGCCATTTTAAACGCTTTTCCCATAGCAACAGGATCTGGAGAAACTGCAATTGCCGTATTCACCAACACTGCATCTGCTCCCATTTCCAATGCCTCAGCAGCATGTGATGGCGCACCGATACCAGCATCCACAACAACAGGTACATTACTTTGCTCAATAATTATACGTAAGAAATCGCGGGTTTGAAGCCCTTTGTTGCTACCAATTGGTGATCCGAGTGGCATTACTGCTGCCGTACCAACCTCTTCAAGCTTTTTACACAAAACAGGATCGGCCTGAACGTAAGGTAGAACGACAAAACCCAGCTTTACCAATTCCTCAGCTGCCTTCAAAGTCTCCTCTCCATCTGGCAAAAGATACTTTGGGTCTGGGTGAATTTCCAACTTCAACCAGTTTGTTCCCAAAGCTTCGCGAGCCAATTGTGCTGCAAAAACAGCTTCCTGAGCATTTCTTACACCAGACGTATTCGGCAACAAATTGATCTGTGGATGATCTAGATGAGCCAACAAATCGTCTTGACTGTTACGGGCATCGACACGGCGCAAAGCAACCGTCACTAATTCTGATTCCGACGCCAAAACAGCATCCTGCATTGTTGCGTTTGAATTGAATTTGCCTGTACCAACAAATAGTCGGCTCTTGAATGTTTTATCTGCTATTTTTAACATGGTAGTAGTCTTCTTCTTAGATTAATTCAAATAATAGAATCATTGAATAAGCGAATAAAAGAATAGGCTTAGGAACGATTTCAAAATAACCTAACGTTTTCTGCTTGATATTTTTCCCTTTACCTACACACTAAAACGCTTTGAATAGTACACTATTCGCAGTTTTTAGTGTTTGTTAAAGAAAAAAATATCGGCGCATAAAATCGTTACTTTATTTCTGCATCGTTCCTTACGCATCAGCTTATCAATTATTCATTTAATCCATTATTGATCAAGATGCTGCTAAGTGCTTTGCCTCGATCAGCTCTTTTAACTGTTTCATCTTCTCAACAGGCTTGCTGGCCTTCAATACTTCTCCCGAAATTGCAATTCCGTGAACACCTGTACCAACAATCTCTTCAACATCATCGGCTACAATTCCTCCGATCGCTAAAATTGGCGTGTTGATATGAAAGTTCTTGCAGGTCGTCATCATATTCTTGTAGCCTTCCAATCCTAAAATCGGACTTAAATTCTCTTTCGTGGTTGTAAAACGGTAAGGCCCTAAACCAATATAATCAACACCTTGGGCAACCAAGTAATCGACATCAAGAAAAGTATTTGCCGTTCCCCCAATGATGTAGTTCTTTCCCAATACTTCACGGGCATTTTGCACAGACATATCATTTTTTCCAAGGTGTACACCATCGGCCTGAACTGCCACTGCAATCTGCACATTATCGTTAATGATCAGTTTTGCACCTGCATCAATTGTGATTTGTCGGGCTTCTTTAGCAATCTCTGCCCACTCCCAGAAATCAGCGTTTTTCACACGTAATTGAACCCAATCCGCACCGCCTTCGCAGAACGTTTTTACAGCTTCGATTTGTGTTTTTCTGTCTGTTCCTTGGGTTATGTAATGAATTTTTGAAATCATGACTGGCTAATTATTAATTATAAATTATGAATTATTAATTGGCTGACGCATGAAAACTCATTGCTTTATTCTAGTTTTCAAAACATTTATCCCAAAAGAATAAACCAATGACTAATGACCAAAAACTAATTCACTATTTTGTAAAGTAAGCCAAAAGGCTTTTATTGCTTAGCATGCGTTCCTCTACAAATATTTTTGCATTTCCACATGCTTCAGACAATTCTATACCTTTTGCTATGCCTGCTGCTATGGCAGAAGAAAGCATACAACCTGTTCCGTGTTTGTCGTACCCTCCAAAACGTTTCCCTTCGAACACAAATTTTCTATCGCCATCGAATAAAAAATCGGAAGCCTTAGTTGTTTCCATATGGCCTCCTTTCAACAAGATTGCACATTCTGTTTCCTGTGAAATACTTGTTAGCTTCTCTTCGATTTCATTCTTAGAAAGTCCAGATAAATCAAAAAGTTTAGTAGCCTCGTTCCAGTTGGGCGTGATGACCGTAACTTTCTGAAGAATATTCATGATCGTTTTCCGATCTGTATTTTCATGAAAAGAAAAACCAGCCGTTGCCTTCAGTACCGAATCCCAAACAATGGTTCGTCCTTCTAAAAGCTCCAGCACATCAAGAAGCTGGTTGAAATCTGGAACCAAACCAATCTTTACAACACGCGGATCAAAACGCTTTAATAGCACCTTCAATTGATCTGTTACTTCTGCAAAAGGTACTGGATGCATCGAGAGAAATTCACAGTCTGTCTGAATTGTGTTCGCAGAAACCACAGCTAGTCCTTGTACTCCACAAGCCTCAAATGTTTTCACATCGGCCAGAACTCCAGCCCCTCCGCTTGGATCGAAACCTCCTATTGAAAGAACGAATGGACGCTCTGCTTTTTCGTTGGTGTTGTTCTGAGACATTCTTTTATTCTAATTAAAACTACAGGCTAAAAGCCTGTGCTACATTCAGTCCTTAATTGCTTAAATCGTTCTACTCTATCTTCTGTACTTAATCCGTTTTCCCAGATATATCCCAAAACAGCTGCTCCATAAAAACCACAATCGCTCAATTGTTCCCAATGTTGAGGTTTCACTCCTCCCAAAGCCACAATTTTAGTCTGAACTTTCTGTAAAAAGCTACTCAGTTCTTGTAGATCAAAATTCGACTTATAACCTTCCTTAGAAATGCTGTTAAAAACAGGACTGAGAAACTGATAGTCCATCACATCCATTAAGCTTTCTACTTCTTCGAAACTATGTGCAGAATAAGAAGATAGCTTTCCAAGGTGTTTCAGATCGGATAAATGATCTATGTTCTTCTTGTTGAAATGAAAACCTTTCCAGTTAAACTCTTCTGCTAATTCGAACTGATAATGCAGAACAATTCTCTTGTGAAATTCACTTGGAATCTCCTGCATAAATGAACGTACTGTGACTGCGTCCGCTTCTGGTTTTCGCAGATGATAAAACTGCAAACCAGACTCGAAAAGCCTCAATAAGCTCTCTTTCTCGTCTTTCCAAATGGTTTCTGGCGAAATTAGAATCGGGATCAAACTATTTAAAGTTATAGTGCTAATATTTGATCATGAACCCTTCTAGGGTTTAAAACCTTAGAAGGGTTTACATTTTATGGCACTTAATTATTTACATATCAAGAAAATGGGGCGCGAATCAGTTGCACACACTGAGTCAGATTCTTTCAACAAATTGCACGCCCCATAACTCAATATCTTATTTTACGAATTAATGTAAATCTCGCCACCAACCTTCTTGAACTCTTCAGAACGCTCGGTCAGCTTCTGTTCAAGCTCTTCTTCTGAATATTTTCCAGCTTCTTTTCTAAGCTCCTGAGTCGCTTTCATAGAGCAGAAGTTTTCGCCACACATCGAGCAGAAGTGAGCGATCTTAGAACCTTCTTCTGGCAACGTCTGATCGTGATATTCCAATGCACGTTGCGGATCGAGCGCCAAGTTGAACTGATCGCGCCAACGGAACTCGAAACGCGCCTTGCTCATAGCATTATCGCGAATATTTGCCGCTGGGTGACCTTTTGCCAAATCAGCCGCATGTGCCGCTACTTTATATGTCACCACACCTACACGCACATCTTCTTTTTCTGGAAGACCAAGATGCTCTTTTGGAGTCACATAACACAACATAGCTGTACCTGCTGCTCCAATATTTGCTGCTCCAATAGCAGAAGTGATATGATCGTAACCCGGAGCAATATCAGTAACCAAAGGTCCTAAAGTGTAGAACGGAGCTTCATAGCAATGCTTCAACTGCTCGTCCATATTTTCAGGAATCTTATTCATTGGTACGTGTCCTGGCCCTTCAATAATTACCTGTACGTCTTTCTCCCACGCAATCTTAGTCAGTTCGCCCAAAGTTATAAGCTCTGCAAACTGAGCACGGTCGTTAGCATCGTAAATTGACCCCGGACGTAGACCATCGCCCAACGATACCGCAACATCGTAAGCCGCTAGTATATCACAAATTTCCTCGAAATGAGTGTATAAGAAATTCTCTTCGTGCTTGAACAACATCCATTTTCCTAAGATCGAACCTCCACGTGAGACAATACCTGTCATACGCTTCTGCGTCATTGGAATATGACGAAGCAACAAACCTGCGTGAATTGTGAAATAGTCAACCCCTTGTTCAGCCTGCTCAATCAAAGTATCGCGGTAAAGCTCCCAAGTTAGGTCTTCAACTTTTCCGTTTACTTTTTCCAAAGCCTGATAAATCGGTACAGTACCAACTGGAACTGGAGAGTTACGAACAATCCATTCGCGCGTTTCGTGAATGTTCGCACCTGTCGAAAGATCCATAATCGTATCTGCTCCCCAACGGATTGCCCAGATCGACTTTTCAACCTCCTCTGTAATACTAGAAGTAGTTGGTGAGTTACCAAGATTGGCATTGATCTTCACAAGGAAATCGCGGCCAATAATCATTGGCTCTGACTCTGGGTGATTGATGTTTGCAGGAATAACAGCCTTTCCTTCTGCCACCTTCTGGCGCACAAACTCCGGAGTAATATGCGGACGTTCTGGGAAAAGCTCGTCGATACGCTGGTTTTCGCGAATGGCAATGTATTCCATTTCAGGAGTAACAACCCCAGCACGTGCATAAGCCATCTGCGTAGGACGCTTTCCTTCTTTTGCTCTATATGGTTGCTCAACAACATGTTCGAAACGCAGCTTATCAAGCGATCCGTCGTTCATGCGTTGCTTTCCGTATTCGGAGCTTAAACCGCTTAAGCGCTCAATATCATCGCGCTCCTCAATCCACTGTTGACGGATTTTCGGAAGTCCTTTTTGCAGATCAATTTCTGCATTCAAATCTGAATATGGTCCCGATGTATCATAAACTGTTATCGGATCGTTCGGCGTGTGGTTACCATCCAGATCAACAGTATCCGATAGTTTTATTTGGCGCATGCCTACTTTTATAGGGTGAAGCTTTCCTTCAACATACACTTTCTCAGAGCCTGGATAAGCCTCTGCTTTAATGCTAAGTTTAGCAACTTCTTCTTTTTGAGTGAATTCTTTTTGCATAATCCGCTTACGTTTGGGTACAGGAAAACCAACCAGAAAAACAGCGTTTTTAAGGCAGATGCTCCTGTATCCGAATTTAAAGTGTTGAACTACAATTTGGCTAGATTTTACCTAGCAATGCATCTTTTCAAATCTTGAAGAATCATCCGCCTTTGGCAGCAGTAATCACCAAAACATTATCCTGTTCCTGAAGCTGTGTAGCTTCCCAGTTAGGTTTTGGTACAACAGTATTGTTAACCGCTACGGCTATCCCGCGTAAATCTTCGAGCTGTTTTTCTAGAAAAGATTGCAGTGTGTCGGTGGGAAGAACTTCGCATGCTTCCCCGTTCATTGTAATTTCCATGTGTCTACATTTTTAGAATGGGGTAAATACGAAACCTATTATTCCCTGCGTCGGCATTATCCGTGTCAGGTTCAAAGGGTATGATCTCAGCCATAAAGGCACCCCCAAATCAGATGGCTACAAATGTAGCTTTTTTTCCCGAACGATGAAGAGAAATGAGCTCGCTTTACAACACATCATCAGAGTCGTTTTTATATAATCACCTATGTGTCTAGCATTTAGCTATTCTTTGTTTAAGTATAGTGTTTCGTCAAACTAACAATTGGTTATTCAGTGTTTTTTCTTGGCAAAGAATTTTGTTTGATCCATACCTGCCAATACAAACTTATCCTGAAACAACTTCAAATTATCATATAGTAAGTAATTTTGCAGTTATAAGCACGTAGTGCTATTTATTAAAGAAGACTATAAATAATTAATATTCAACACTACAATGCCTCCTTATTTAAACAACAGGACAGGGAAATTTTGATCAAGAAGCAATGCATCTGTACTGGTGATAAATAGATCGTTACAAAATTTGAAACTAAAAACTTTTTCACTGCAGCATAATTCTATTCAATATTTTCTCTTTGGGGGAATTTTTATTTTGTGTTAGTATGCAACATCAACCGATTGAACTATGAGGGAAAACAAGAAAAACCTTAACAGCGAGGACGAAATACAAAAACGTATCCGTGAACTGATTTTCGAGGAAAGTGAGCGGGAAAACCGTGAATTGGAAAAAAAGTTAGACGACGAAGCTACAGCAGAAGCTTTGCATGAAGTTACAGGGGTTTCGAAAAAAAAGATCGCAGCTATAACCAAAAAGGTTCGCACCGAACATTCTCAGAAAAATAAGCACAAAAAAAAACATAGAAGGACTCCTAGCTTTAGAGCAATTTTTTTCACTCCCATGGCTTTAATGATGTGCATTATGTTTGTAGCTACAGTGATTGGAAGTAAAGAAAAAAGAAAAGACAAAGAAATTCAAAAAGCTATCCGAGAGGAAAACATGCAATTATTACGTCATTTTGTTATTGATAAAGGATATGATCTAAACGGGGGCTATAGTTATCAGCTATATATGACTAATGACAGCTCTACCTATTTCCCTTTATTACATGCCATAAGAGCAAAGCAAAAAGGAATTGCACTTTTTTTAATAAACAACGGTGCACTGATAGCTCCCAATAGTACTACAAGAAACGATCTAACTGAAATTGTTGAAAAAAATAAAGATAAAGAGCTTAAACAGGCAATGGCAAAAGCCATGGCAAAACAGGCAGGGGAAGGAAGTGCTGTTGCAAAACTGTTGGATAAAGGATATTCCTATTTTAAAACCGATTTTTGTAGAGCAGTTTCAGATGAGGACTGCGAAGCACTGAAGCTCTTCAAAGAAGCGCAGAAAGACGAATTCGATAACGAATGGCATAATCAGGGATTAGCACTTGCAGCCTCACGTAATAAACCTGATATCGTGAATTTTTTCTTCAATAATTGGTCTAGTTTCTCCCAAAGAGCATTGAATGTTGCATTTCATAAGATGGTCTACAGGGGAGATAAGGCTACAGCTCAAGAGCTACTCGATAAAGGAGCTTCTGTTGATGCACGATTTTACATGACTGTCCGTAAAAATAGAAAACCGCAATATTACCCAGGCACATGGTGGGGGGCAGAAGTCACTGCTCTTGAGACTGCTTTTCTGAATTCCAAAACAGAAATGGCGAAATGGCTTATTGGCAAAGGAGCCAGTATTGATATTGGTTATTTTTTACCGCTGAATATTCCGTTTGAACTCGGGCGGGCAAATGGTAAATTTACAGAAGAACACTATAAAATGATTAAACTGCTCGTCGAAAATGGTGCTTGGGTGAATAAGAAGTACGGGGGAAAACGTCCGCTGTACAACGCAAAAAAGATTAAGAAAAAGGGTATAAGAGGAGTATGGCTCAATAAAGCTATTGAACTTCTGGAAAGTAATGGAGCTACTGAGTAGCTCAGGGACTTCAAGTTCCCTTTCTCAATATTGCAAAATTGAAGTGCCATTATAAAAACACTCCTTGGTACGTTATGGCCTTATGGCTGAGGGCTCATTAATGGAATTCCACTGACATAAATCGACAGTAATTCTAACAAAACGCTTATTTAAAAGGCCTTATAAAAAATATATACAAGAGTGTTTTCATGACCTATTTAGGGAGCACATATAGTACTTTTTACTCTGGTGGGTTGTTTTTATAATAATTTCATCGCATAAGCCGTATAAGAAGCTCTCCCCTCTAAAAAACAAATACGAAACAAAACAAAAAGAGCCATGCCCCGAAGGGCACAGCTCCGCGATTTATATAAGGCCCAGATTAGTATTTCACTATTTTACGGTTTTGTTGACGCGCTTTCAAGAAGTAAATACCATTCTCCAATGCAGAAATATCTACTTGGTTCCCCTGACCTTGAAGCATTAATTGCCCCTTTTGATCGTACACTCTATATACCTCGTTGTTTCCAACACCTTCGATATATACTTTGTCACGTGCAGGGATAGGGTATACTCTTAATTCAAGAGCATCAAGATTTTCAACAGCCAAAGCTCTTCCTGCATGTGGAGTCACTCTAACTGTTCCTTCAAGTTGATCGTTGATATTTGAACTTCCAAGCAACCAGAAGCTACCATCTTCGATTTCATTCAACCATTTTTCTTTGATAACTGAGTTAGTTTCTACACGAGAATCACCCCAGTAACCTTCTACATATCCATCAACCTCTTGGTTAAAGGCCCACTTGGCTTGCGAGTTCCAATCAACATTGATATATGTAGCAGCACGGATAATATCGTTATTCTTGTGGATGTAGTCGAAGTAAGGCTTAAACCAGCGTGTCCAAGCATCTTCTCCAGACATGTTCTCAAACCAAGTACCTGACTTGAATTGGTTGTTAGCAGCAGCTTCACCTTGAGAGAATAGTACTTGAGCTCCTTCGTAAGTAATGCCTGTAGAGGCACGAGACACTTTACCTGGAGTTGCATCGTATTCACTAATTTCTAAGTCGAAACCTTGAGGCGTTGCTTCGCAGATCATTACAGGCTTGTTGTGCTTACGAGCAAAGTTTACAAGTTCATCTGCAAGATCGTCTTGGTTAGGAAGCTCAGCAGGCAAGTTGAAAGTGTTACGTGCTTCATCAGGAGCAACGAACCATGAAAGTCCAACCCAATCCACAACATCGTCACCAGGATACCAGTCGTTGATATCTTCGCGTGTTCCAGCGATTGTACCGCTTTGTCCCCACCAAGCATCAGCAACATCGTCTACGAAAGATGAACTTCCTTGCCATACGTAAGCCACGTTGTTTACACCTTCATTGTTCATTGTTTTAACAATGTGTCTCCAAGCAGCTTTATACTCTTCACGCTTGTGGTATCCACCTGAATTTGGAGATGGGTTAGATGTTCCGTATCCTGTAACATCTTCACCGTTCCAACGACCATCGAATTCATATCCAATACGTAAGAAGATTTTCTTGTGAGAATATTTCTTACAGAACATAGCCAATTTCTTGATGTTTGCATCGTATTGACCGTTCTTGATTCCCGAAAGACCGTTAGCAACCCAGTGTTCTGTGATTGACATTGCCATGATAAGAGCTGAATGATCCCATCCATCGGCTGTGCTGGCAGCATTCAAAGGACCAGAACCCCAATCTGAATCTACACCAGTAAGGCTACCTCCGTTGTCCATACCCAATGCTCCGTAATTAATTCCATATTCGTCTGCTCTGTTGTTGTAGAACGAAACATAAGCAACTGCTGCCCCTGGTTCTGGCATGTCACCTTCACCTGCTTGTAGGCTATAGTCATAGCTTGATGGCATTACAGCACCGTAACGGTATCCTGCAAGAGCACCTAAATCCTGACCGATTGCTAATAATGTTTTACCGTTTTTAGGCGTGAATTTACCTTCAACTTTATCACCGATAACAATAGTATCCTCCTCTTCTGTTGTAGCACTCACTTTTACCGACTCATCGCTTTCTTTTCCTGAATTGCTCAGTGCAACAACTGTCATATAGTAAGTTTGGTTATACTTAAGACCAGAAAGTTGAGCTGAACTAGAAGTAACAGTTTTAGATTCAGTAAGACTTGTAGCAGATGTTCCGTAGCTAACTCTATACTTAGCAGCACCTTTTACGGCATCCCATTTTACTGTAATTGTATTGCTATTCACTGAAGCAGATACATTTTTAGGAGCTGTCAGTTCTGTTGGTTCTTCAATTACTATTGAAGTACCGTTCAATTTGCTTAGCATGTCTGCACTTCCGTGTAACCAGAAATCAGTTCTGATCTCTTCGTTCCATTTTTGGCTGATGTATTCGTTAACTTCGATACGAGTATCACCCCAGAATCCATTGTTTGCATCAGGGAATTTCCACTGAGGCTGTGACTGCCAATCTGCGTTGATGTATGCCACACAACGAACTACATCGTCATTTTTATGTACGAATGGAAGAAGTTGATCTTCCCAGTATTGCTTCCAGATTTCTTCTGATGTCATAGGAGTACCCTGAAGAGATGCACCATTACCAACCCAGTGGAAGGTTTTCTGATCCAATTCATAGTACTGAGCCGACACTTCTGCCATCATGATTGGCTTCTTCTCAGCACGTGCTATATCTAGAGCTTTCTGCAAGTTAGGCCCGTTGAAGTTTTCATCGTAGAAAAAGAAAGAAATACCAACATAATCTACATAAGCAGGGTTTGGATACCAATCCTTTATATGGCGTCCTTCATAAGTTGTTCCATAAGTAGCAGATTGCCATACGTAAGCAACGTTCGTTACACCTTCTGCATTCATTGTTTCTACAATGTGGTTGTATGCTCTAATGTATTTTGAAGGCTCGTAGTGATTCCATTCGCCATCGAACTCATATCCAATACGCAAGAAGATTGGACGAGGAACGTTGTCTTTCGCAAATTTAGCAAGACGCTTGATTTCAATATCATAAGTACCATTCGCAATGTCAGTAAGTCCGTTAGGATGATCAACACGTCCTAGACGGTCAGGATTACCTTTTCCATCATTATCTTCAACCATGAAAAGACCGATTGAAAGAGCTGAGTTCGGATAAGTATCCATAGCCTTCTGAAGGTTCATTTCACCACTACCGTAATTTACAGAGCTAGTAAGCCCAGCAAGGTCGTAAATGTTCGTGTACTGAGTAATACCAGCAATTTCTGGGAATTTACCGCTGTTAGTATATCCTTGAACAGAACCGAAATCCTGACCAATGATCAACATAGTCTGACCTGTCTTAGCCGTAAATTTACCTTTGATCTTACCTTCTTCACCATTATGAGTGTCTCCACCGTCAGTAATAGTTTTGCTTGTTACATTAGAAAAACCTGACTTTTTGGTTCCTTTATATGCATAAACACGGTAGCTGTAAGTTTCGCCTTTTGTCACAGAATTATCTGTGTATGAAGTTACGTTAGCAGCAACTGTTGCATATTGAGCAAAGCTTCCGTTACCCACTTTACGTTCAATCTTATGGCCTTCTTCTGCCGATGAATTGTCTGTCCAGCTTAAGTTTACTGAAGATGATGTTGCGTAAGAGTTTAAGTTAGATGGAGTAGCTACTTCCTCAACAGGAGGTTTTGTTCCACCACAATCTCCAACTGTGAAGTTCTTGTATTCCGAGATGTCCTGACCACCGTTCTTCATTACACGCACACGCACTTTCAGTTTATCTCCACTCTTAACATTCGCAATTGAGTAAGTAAAAGTATTGCCCGATTTGTTCATCCAGTAACCACCTTCGCTACCACCATTCACGCTATAATCAATAATCACATTTTCAGCCTGCGTTTTAGTAGACACGATAAGGTCGGTTCCCTGTTCTTTGAACGTTAAAGTATAACTGCTAAGTTCAAGAGTACAATCTCCAGAAGTAGATCCATCTGCAATTTTAGCTACTGCAGTGTTTGAATATTCAGAGGTTACACTTGAATTGTAAGCTGCAACTTTGTATGTGTATGTAGCTCCTTTTGCTAGGTTCGCATCAGAATAAGAAGTCTGATTCGCTGTAGTTCCTGTATAAATAACACTGAAAGATCCATTTCCCTTCTTACGCATGATCTTAACACCAGTTTCACCTGTCGATTTATCTGTCCAGTTTAAAGAAACTGTTGTACCCGAAACTTGTGCCGCTAGGTTTGTAGGAGTAATGATTTTGTCAGCAGGAGGATTTGTCCCACCGCAGTTGCCAACCGTAAAGTTTTTGTACTCAGTAACATCTTGCCCACTGCTTTTCATTACACGCACACGAACTTTCAATTTATCACCACTCTTAACATCAGAAATAGTATAAGTAAAAGAATTACCCGATTTGTTCATCCAGTAACCACCTTCAGAACCACCATTAACACTATAGTCAATGATAACATCGTCTGCCTGTACATCAAGAGAAGCTACTAAATCTGCTCCTTGTTCTTTGAAGTTTAAAGTATAGTTTCCTAACTCCAATTTACAGTCACCAGTAGATGTAGATCCATCTTCAATAGTTACCTGCTTTTCACTTGAATATTTAGTGGTTGTACTTGCATCGTAAGCCGCTACCTTGTAAGCATATGTAGCTCCTTTTTCTAGATTCGAGTCTGTATAAGAAGTTTGGTTTACAGTAGTTCCAGTATAAATTACTTTGAAAGAACCGTTTCCTTTCTTACGCTTGATCTTAACTCCTTTTTCTGCTGTAGAGTTATCTGTCCAGTTCAATGTAACTGAGGTTCCTGAAACGCTTGTGGTTAAGTTAGTAGGTGTAACAAGTGGCTTCGAAGGAGGAGGGGTGCTGCCGCCATATTGAATATAGCGCGAGTTGTTGATCACGTTTTTCATCCAATGCGCTTTTACATCGCTGAATGCTTCAACACGCGAATCTGCCCATTGTTGAGGCCAACCGTGTGATTGCCAATCTGAATTAATGTAAGCCAACGAACGGATATCATACTCCTCAACTACTTCGAAAAGGCGATCCAAATACTCTAAGAAAGCGCTGTTATGCGGCGAACTAATGTAATCTTTCCACTCGCTAGGAGCATTTTGATACGCTGCCTCAGCAATAATTACAGGTTTTTTAGCTGTAGCCCAAGGAAGAGCTTGCTTTAAGTTGCCATCCAGTCTCGATCCGTCCGAACCGATTGCTCTAATAACAGGCATACTTTCATCCGTACCCATCGAAACATCGTGGTTAAAGATCGAGAAACCGATGAAATCCACATATTTATCTCCTGGGTAAAGAAGTTTTACCTCTCCAAAACCACGAACAGGGTGGAAAACAAATTTCACATTCGAAGCACCAACATCCTCGCGAATAATTTTCGCCATTTTGTTGAAAGCATCCGGGTAAGCATCAATATCAATATGATTTTTACTTACTGTGTTGTAAAACTTGTCGCGTGGGATATCATAAATATTGACTCCCTGATCGTTGTAGATGTTAAGTACATCGCCGAAATCCATTCCAGATGCTGCGTTACCCATTGCAAGTAAGCTAACTTCATAACCCAAACGAACCATAAACTTAATGTTCGGGTACGATTTGAATTTGTTAGCAAGCTTACGAATATTAGCATCCCACTTAGAAGAATATGCAATATCCTTAGTTGCTTTGTAAACAGAATTTGGATCGTAATTCGGACTGGCTCCATTCAATGCGCCATATCCACCTGCTTCCGGATTGTCTTTAATACTTATCGCAATCAGAACAGTAGCTCCTGGATAATTCTGGTTAATCCAGTTTAGGTACGGTGCAGAATCATCAAAGTTCTTACCATCATCTCCCTGATTGATGGTTCCAGAATAAAGCTCCGCATAATGCGAAGACCCAGCAGGTGCTGTTCCTATACCCGCTACATAATCCTGAAATTCTTTTTGAAAAGTCTGCCCAATAAGTAAGCTGGTTGTCCCTGGTCCTCCGTCAAACTGAGCGGAGGCTTTCCAGCCAATTAATAGCATCATAAAAATGCTAATTGTTCTCCAAAAAATGAGTCTCATGGTCTAATTAATAGTTAGGATTTAAAAAAAAATTAGAGTAGAGATTCTAATCATAGACAATTGTTTTTGTTTCCCTGATTTAAAAATTGTTCGATGCGAAGATATAGACAGAATCTAGTTTCGTCTTACAGCTTTGTCCTGAAAACAATCGTATTTGTACCAATTGTCAATTATGAACAAATACGAAAACCTAACGAACAAATAATAAAACTAGAACAGGTAATTCTTTCATATTTGTCCGTACCAGATAACAAATACGAAATGACGAAATCGATTTGATACTCTTTTCGATTTTTATAAAAAATAGAAGGTACTACGAAACTGCTACATAATTTTTAAAAAAGTGAGAAACGAAACAATATTTATTTAAGTATGCAAAACAATAACTATTTTTTACATTAACTCATGAAATAATTGAGTTATAATCATTATACACTAAATAAACATCCAAAAAATTACATATTTTAATTTATGACTATCGTTGAAATTACCTAAAATCAGGTTTAAATGTGTTTTTAGCAGCGATACCGGCAATTAAGAGCCTTTCGAAGAGTACTTCCCTCATATATCTCCGGTTGAAATTATAGACAAATTCGTTCAGGTAATTCTGTATATATTTTTTGGAAACTGCATGGTGTATGGCCAGCAACCAGCGCTTGGCGTTGGAAATACAGATATGTACCCAGGGGAGGACTTTGCAGGCCTCCGCCCCGGAAGCAGTCTGCTGCGTCACTTTTTCGATCTCCTGTCCAATGTTGATATATCCTTTATGCCCATCGGTTATTGCCTGTGAGCTGTTTTCCGCCCTTTGCCCCACGGTCTCGTTCAGGGTCCCGCTTGTGGCGTCAGGTACGGCTACCATTTTTACATGGCCGACTTTTCTGTCCGGCCTCCCTTTTCCGACCTCCCCTTCAACCTTTTTACTTTCGGCCATCACAACGACCGTGGTCTTGGAAAGGCTCCCACGCCCGCGCTTCCCCTGCTCTCCATCTTCGCCCCCACCTTCCTGTTTGCCGGCGCAGAAGGAGGTGAACATCCCTTCGTCTATTTCCAGTTCCCCGCCAAGCAGGTAGCGGTCGTCACGTTTTCCCATCGCAGCCTTCAGTTTATGGCACATTGCCCATACCGGTTCATAGTATTTATGCCCCAGCTGGCCCTAGATCTCACACGACGAAAAACTTTTGGCCGTAGAACTCAACAGGTGGATACAGAGAAACCAGTAGCGAAGCGGCAGTTTGGTCGCATGCATGACCGTTCCGCTGGTCAGGCCGGTACGGCGGTGGCACTTTTTGCATTCCCAGCACTGTTTGTCCCCCTTCCAGTAATGTTCTTCATGGCCACATCTGCTACATTTTAGCCCCTGTTCTTCCCGCAATGATTTAAGGAACTGCTTACAGGATTCTTCATCCGGGAACCGGTTTGGAAAATCTATCAGGTTCATATCTTACTGTTTTTCTATAAGATACGAAGTTTTAGGTAATTTCGACGATAGTCATATTTTAATTTAATCATTCTACAAGCAAAAAATCACATCTTTAATTCAATAGAACTATGACTTGGTCTAAAACTGGACTTATTTAATGAAAGAGAAAAACAGAACGCCTCTTAGAATACTTACAATCATGAAAAAAAGATATAATTAAGATCAAACATTTAGCATCTATTCACTTCAAAATAAATCATTTAAATCAAATTGTCAATTAAGCTAGAAATAGATTTAGCTTTATTATATCTGGACACTTAAGGTTCTGATATTGTACTAAAATATTTTGGTTCATGGAACAGTTTTGTGAAATCAGTCAAACGCAGCTAAAATTCTTAGCCTAAAATTTCCGAAATTACGAAAGCCAAAGCCCTGTCTTTTTATCATTTTGATTATCCTAAGTACGCTAGTTCAAACTATGCACTTTAGTGCAAGACTTTCAGTTGCTACTCAATTCTAAATTGCTAATTTGGAGTGAGCTGTATAAGGTTATGAATAAGGATTAAAGAGTATTTCGAGTTAACTATTCTTTATCTATATTCAGAAATAATATCATTTTTTATACTTAAGGTAAAAGACAATGGAATTCTGAATTAGAAAAAGAATTTCATTCTCAAAAAGTTCACTATACTTCAGTATACAGCTTTCAGTAGTCTTTAGACTAGAGTTTTATGATTTTCAATCATACAATAAACCTATGCACTTTCAGTGCATAGCTCGTTTAGCTTGTTGTTCATGCCTTCCACTATACTTGTGGTCAGGCGTGTCCTAAAGTAATTTATCACGTGGTCTTTCCAGTTTTCGAACGTGCTGATGAATTTGTCCATATATTTGTTCTTTAAGCTTTTCGCCCTGTCGCTCCACTGTGAGAGCAAGGTTTCGGCTTCCTTTTTTTCTATATCTTTTTCAAATATCTCCCGCAGGCCTTCCTTTAGCCCATGCAGATCTTTTAGTTCGGGCGCCGCATCAAATGCGGCCTCGACGGTTTCGCGCTCACTTTCCGGGAGTTCCCCGAAGTTTTTCAGCAGCAGCCACTTGATATGCTTAAGCTCCTCCCGGTCTTTTTGTTTTCGCCTCAGCTCCTTGCGCTGGTTATCCAGGGCTCTGTTCATGTGCATAAAAAAATGGAAGCGGTCCACTACGACTTCCGCATTGGGGAACACTTCCCTGGCGCCATTGATGAACCCCTCCCACATATCACTGCAGAAGACCTCTATCCCTTCACACCAGGCTTTTCCCTGTTTGCGGAAATATTTGATCAGACGTGCCTTGTCCCTGTAGGGCAGCACTTCGGTCACCCTTAGGTTTTCAAGGTCGACGATAACGGCGGCGAAGTCACGGTGCCCTTTTTTGAGCGAAAACTCATCTATGCCCAAGGCCTTAACCTTGGATATGTCCTCTTTGGTTGCCAGTGAATTGGATGCCCTGTCATTAAAAATACGGTTCACCGTTTTCCAGCAGATATCCTCCTCTACTCCGGCCTGTTTTGCTGAACTGTGCCTGACCCGTAGAAATAGGTAATCCATATACCTATCTGTATAATGGCTGTGTTTTGGTGCAAAACTAAAGCCCTCCGTGAAAAAGCGGTTGCAATCCGGACAGTGGAACTGGCGGCTTTCCAAATGAAGGTAAACCGCTTTCCCGCTTATGGAAAGGTCACGCAGGAGCTTCCTGTATTTTTGGTTTACCCGGGTACACTTCCCTAAACAGCAAGGGCACAGCGATTCGTTGAAGGCACTACAGCAATATATGTTTATCCGTTGGTTTTCAGTATAAACATAAGTCACGATCAACTCATTTAAATTCAAGATTTGCTGGAAGACTATTTCTGTATTCATTTTTCTAAATTAGTACAGAAATTAGGTCTTTCACAAAACTGTTCCATGAACCAATATTTTTCTTTATCATGATACTGTAGAAGACAATCATCAGTTTAAAGAACAAACCACATATTGAAACTGCTAGGATGAAAATAGAACAAGAAGAACTTTAAAAAGCCCTTTCACAATACTATTCTAATGAACTAGAAAAAACTCTGTTGAACATCTTTAAACATGAGCAGAAATATCAGATGGATTTAGACCGTTTTAAACAACGTCTCTCTGAAATGCCTGATGAAGACTCTGAAGAATTGAACGACTCGACTAAGTGGGAAGCAGAAGTAGGCTACCGTAATCACTTATGAAATACAATGGAAGCTGTAACAGATTGGGAATTGTAATGTTACTCGCTTATAAAATGATCAATTTAACAGATAAACAAATGAAGAACAGGCTTTCAGAAACAGCACACACACTAAAAGCCTGTCCTACAAAATTTAGAGTTACGCAAGTTTGAGTACGGTAAAAGTATGCTTTAGTAAATTTGCTACCATCAATTTCCCGTTCAACACATCTCCAAGTCCTAGAACAATCTTAAGCACTTCCGTCGCCTGCATTGTTCCTATTACACCTGGCAGCACACCAAGCAAACCTTTTGCATCGGGAGCATTATTCACAGGTGGAGGTTCTGGGAAAACAGAATCGTATGAAGTTCCACCTTCATAGTTAAAAACAGAAATCTGCCCTTCAAACTTAAAGATAGCCCCATAAACCATCGGAATACCAAGTTCCTTGCTTGCCTCATTGATTGTATAGCGGGCTTCGTAATTATCCGTGCAGTCAACAATCATGTCGTAGCCTTCGGCCAATTTCAAACCATTTTCTGGCAGAAAGCGTGCAATGGAAATATGGAACACACTATTAGGGTTCAAAGCCGTTAATTTCTCCTTTGCCACCTCGGCTTTTGGTCTACCAAGTTCGTTTGTATCGTACAAAATCTGACGCTGTAGATTACTCGCGTCAACAACGTCATCATCAACAATTCCAATTGTCCCAACACCAGCCGCGGTTAAATATCTCAGCACAGGTGAACCTAGCCCCCCTGCACCAACAACCAAAACTTTGGACTGTTTAATCTTCAATTGACCTTCTTCGCCAATTTCCGGCAAGATAATATGTCTGTTATAGCGTGCTTTCTCTTCCGCTGAAAGTTCAGTTAAATTCATCTTTCTGTTCTTTGATTAAAATGGAGTCGCAAACATAACAAAAGCTCGCAGCCTATAAAACTACACCCTAACGCCACAAAACCACAACAAGCTAATAGTCAAACCAAAAACAGAAGAAATTATTTAGGTAATCATTTACCGATACAGACAAATCACCAAACTTTTCAAAGGCTCTTATTACAATAGCCTTTGAAAAGACAGTACCTCCGATAAAATAAAAAGTTGGATCAACTATGCAGGTAGGTAAATAATCTTCTTAGTCTCAAAAAATTCCTCTTGGAAAAAATCAGAGATATCAAACGAATCAACAATCTTTTTGAATGGCTCAATCTCCTCTGTTAAATCACCACCTTTAAGATAAATAGTACCGTTAGGCAAACCATGCTGATCCTTATTGTGAAGCAAATGTTGGGTTTCCTCAACAAACTTAGGAAGATTCGTCACCGCACGGCTGATTACAAACTCAAACTTACGCTTACGCAACTCATTACTGCGCACCTGCTCGGCAGTTACGTTTTTCAGTCCCAGAGCCTCAGCTACACCTTTCACCACCTTTATCTTCTTCCCAATAGAATCAATCAAGTGAAACTGAACCTGAGGAAAATAAATTGCCAAAGGAATACCCGGGAAACCACCTCCCGTTCCCACATCAATAATTTTCGCCCCATCGCGAAAGTGAATCAGTTTGGCAATAGCCAGCGAATGCAGAACATGTTTTTCGTAAAGATGATCGATATCTTTTCTCGATATTACATTAATCTTACTATTCCAGTCAGCATAAAGTTCTTGCAGCTGAGCAAACCGTGCTTTTCTTTCAGCGCTCAGTTCAAAGTATTTCTCTAAAATATCCATTTACTAAGATAAGTGGGTGTTCTAAATAAATGCCCCGTTAATTGCTGTAACTCACTCGTTTTTTACGAAAGTTCAGGAATTCAATAGGACGCGCCCTTAGGCATATCAATATTAAATGTCGCTTGGGGATGTCACTGCATCAGTAAAAGTACAATGTCAATCCTAACAAAAAGTTCTACGGACTTATTAAGTATGTGATCTAAAAAACTTCACATCAAGAGCCGCCATGTTGCGAAACACACAACACAAACATCTCTAGTAAAAGATCTACAACCTTAATCAAGCTCCGTGCTATTTCTAATAATATTACCCAGCAGTTCGCGCGAACGGTGCAACCGGGCTTTCACAGTCCCAAGCGGCAGGTTCAGCTCCTGAGCAATTTCCACATACGACAATTCGTCAAAATAGCGAAGTTTAATAATCTTGCGGTAGTTAGGATTCAGCTTCTTAACAATATGGCGCATCAGTCGTTCTTTCTGGTCGCGGATCATGGTCTCTTCAGGATCACGGTCGTGCGATTTCAGCGTAATAACAGCCTGATTAATCTCATCATCGGCCGACGAATCGATCGATACATGGCGCTGTTTCACGCGTTTACTTCTCAGAAAGTCGATACCATTGTTAGAGGCTATTTTGAACAGCCATGTGCTAAACGCATAGGTAGGTGTGTAGAGGTGTAGGTTCTTGAATGCTTTGCCGAAGGCTTCAATCGTGAGGTCTTCTGCATCGCTTTTATTGTTCACCATCTTCAACAACATGTAGTAGATAGTATCACGATAATAGTCGAGCAGTGTCGCAAAAGCATGCTGATCGCCCGCCTTTGCAGCCTCTACCAATTTGTAGTCTCGTTTAGCGTTTTCTGAAAGATTAGGATTTACATCCATGAGCTTTGCTTACGTGTATATGTTTTTTTCGGCCAGCCTAACCAAATATACACAATCGGTAGCATTACATCCAAGAACAATGTCCCCCAAATTAAACGTTTCTCGCCAAATACTTCGAACGCTTTGTAATACACCATCAATTGGATTGTATACCTGAAGACAAAAGCCGCTATAAAATAATAAACAAAAGTAGGAAAAAAGACTATGGAAGCAATAAAGCTAACATAAAATAATAATCTGCTGAACGGTTCCAAGCCCAACAGGAATTTATGAACAAACCGATAATACGGTGCAGTCGTAAAGTGCCGTTTCTTTTGACGGCGCCACTCTCCCCAGCTCAGCTTAGGTACAGAGCGCGTCAGCGAATTATCAGAAACACATACTTTGGTATTTCTGCCCCTTGCAAATTTATTTACCAACAAATCGTCGTCGCCCGACTTCATTCCGCTATATTTCCCCAAACCGTTGTTTTCGAAAAACAGGTGCTTGCGATACGCCATGTTGCGCCCCACGCCCATATACGGAACTCCCGCCTTTGCAAAACTCAGATAACGAAGCCCGATCAAAGCCGTGTCGAAACGTATCAGGTAATTCAATAAACC
Organism: Bacteroidales bacterium; assembly: GCA_965230435.1. Lineage (GTDB taxonomy): Bacteria > Bacteroidota > Bacteroidia > Bacteroidales > JBDKHP01 > JBDKHP01. The sequence goes on along the minus strand of CBDDLB010000003.1, from coordinate 116,465 downwards.
CGGCCTTGCCTCATATCCCCCGTACCCAAGTACAAAGTTTGTCTTCTCATCAAACTGTTCCACCATTTCCTTCAACCAGAATTCACTGGTTGGTTTACAGTCGGCATCAGTTAACACTACAATATCGTTTTTTGCTGCCTTTAAACCAATATTTAGAGCAAGTTTTTTTGAATGATCGAAAACCCTGTCCGAATCTATCTTTGTATAATACAAATGTGGATAATCTTCCTTCAACACAGTCAACAACGCCGGAGTCCCATCCGTGGAGCAATCATCAACCACCACCACCTGAAAATCTGGATATTTCTGTTCTAGCACCTCTGGCAAAAAAAGGTCTAGATTCTTCTTTTCGTTCCGGGCACAAATCACAATCGAAACAGAAGGCAGTTTTCTCTGCTCTGCATTCGCCTCTTTCTTCTTTCGAAAGAAGAACACCCTAACATAAAAAAACAGATAAACAAAAAGCTGAAGAATCAGCGCGAAAGCAAATGCAGAAGCAATTCCGACTTGGATATAACTAAATGTATAGCCAGCCAAATGTATCCCAGACATACAGACTATGTTCTAAGTTTTACTAAAATAAAAATAGGAAAAACAAACTTACCCCTCTATTTCAACCCGCATTCACAACAAGGAAAAAAGAAAAAGCTATATACAAGATAACTAATATTTCCCCACCACCAAACACTAGGCCAACAAAAAGGCGACAAAACACTTATTTTCAACAAATAATAAACACTCGATGCTATTTATATAGAAAAAGCAACAAGTGTTTGATTTTCAGAAGCAAAGCAGCACTGCTTAAGAAAAACCAAGTCGCGCTTTCCGCTACAAGTCCTCGCCCCGTGCACGGTTCAGCATCAGCATGGCCGCGTCTTCCTTCGTCAGCCACCGCCATGCTGTGCTTCACTCGCGCCCGTTGCTGTGGGCTTTCCGCTACAATCGCGGCTAAATTTACAACGCTATCCCTTTACCGAACTCCGTAGAGACGCAAGATTTTGCGTCTCTTTATGCAGGTACAATGAATTTACATGAATAGGGAGACGCAAAATCTTGCGTCTCTACGGATCAATAAAAATTTAATGCGCCTCCAACCAGTTCACACCAACACCCATATCAACATCCAGAGGCACAGAAAGCTCCACGGCATTTTGCATTTCGCGAGCTACAATCTCTTTCAGGCTATCCAGTTCCGACTTCAATGTATCGAACACAAGTTCATCATGCACCTGAAGAATCATTTTGCTTTTCAATCCAGCCTCACGGATCGCTTTCTGCACATTGATCATCGCAATTTTAATGATGTCGGCAGCCGAACCCTGAATAGGAGCATTTATCGCATTTCGCTCAGCAATACCACGCTCAATACCGTTTCTGGAGTTAATATCGCGTAGCATTCTTTTGCGTCCCTTAATCGTTTCCACATATTCCTTCTCGCGTGCAAAAGCAATGTTCTTATCCATAAATTCTTTCACTTTCGGATAAGTAGCAAAGTAGCCATCGATCAAAGCCTTAGCTTCACGACGTGTAATACCTAGGTTTTCGGCCAAACCAAACGACGAAATCCCGTAAACAATACCAAAGTTCGCCCCCTTAGCATTCGAACGCATTTCCTTCGTTACCTCATCAATAGATATTCCTTGAATTTTTGCAGCCGTTGCAGCATGAATATCCTCTTTCTTCCGAAATGCCTCAATCATATTTTCGTCACCACTCAGGTGAGCAATTATCCTCAATTCAATCTGTGAATAATCGGCAGCCAACAGCACATGCTCATCATCGTTCGGGATAAATGCTTTGCGCAGTTCGCGCCCCTTTGCCGTACGGATAGGAATGTTCTGCAAGTTAGGATCGTTGGAACTCAAACGCCCTGTAGCAGCAACAGCCTGCCCATATGTTGTGTGTATTTTCTTCGATTTAGAATTCACCAATGCTGGCAGCGCCTCCACATAAGTAGAAAGTAGCTTTTTCAGCTGGCGATATTCCAGCACCTTGCCAATGATTTCGTGCTTCGCCGCAAGCTTCTGCAATATCTTCTCGTTGGTGCTGTACTGTTTGCTTTTGCCTGTCTTTTTCGCATTCGGATCAAGCTTCAAATGGTCGAAAAGCACTTCTCCCAACTGCTTTGGCGAACCAACATTAAACTCCATTCCTGCCAGTTCAATAATCGCTTTCTCCAACTCAGCAATATCAACCTTTAAACTAACAGCATATTCGTTCAACGATTCCGAATTAAGACTAACACCAGCTTTCTCCATGTCTGCCAACACATATACCAGCGGCATCTCAATCTCTTCGAACAATTGCAAAGCTCCAGCCTCTTCCAGTTTCTTGCGCAAAATCTCCATTAACTGCCAAGTAATATCGGCATCCTCCCCTGCATATTCCCTAATTTTTTCAGCAGGAACATCACGCATATTTCCTTGTTTCTTGCCTTTTTCACCAATCAGCTCTTCAATTTTCACTGGCGAATAGTTCAAGAAAGTTTCGGAAAGCACATTCATATTGTGGCGCATATCTGGTTCTATCAGATAATGAGCAATCATAGTATCAAAAAGCTTTCCTGCCACTTGCACACCATAAGCCCTCAGCATCAAAATATCGAACTTAATGTTCTGCCCCACTTTTTCAATTGCTGGATTCTCGAACACAGCTTTGAACTCATCAACAATTTGTTGCGCCTCCTGCTGATCTGCTGGCACTGGAACATAAAACCCTTCGTGTGCTTTCCACGAAAAAGCTAACCCTACAAGCTCATCCAGATGAACATTTGTACCTGTAGTTTCCGTATCGAAACAAAAAGAAGTTGTTTGCTGAAGTTTGCCAATCAGCTCAGCTCTTTTCTCAGCAGTATCTATATAATGATATTCGTGCTCTACTTCTTTTATCGTCTTAAAACTTGAAACAACAGGTTCGTTCTCTGTTGCAGCGTTCGCACTGGCAGGCATATCGAACAACGTTCCCTGCTGGGGTGCAGCTTCCGATGGCGCAGCTCCAAACATGCGGGTGCTTAACGCCCGAAGCTCCAGTTCCGAAAATAGTGGCTCTAAAACTTCCTTCGAAAAACCATCGTAACGGAAAGTTTCCTCATCGAACTCAACATCAACTTCCTGTTCAATTCTAATGAGCTTCATTGCCATATCCACCTTCTCTCGTGAGTTGATGATCTTCTCCTTCTTCTTCCCTTTCAGGTCTTCAATATTATCGTAAAGTCCTTGTATACTCCCATATTTTCCGATCAACTCTTTCGAGCCCTTCTCTCCTACTCCTTCTGCTCCCGGAATATTATCTGCCGTGTCTCCCCAAAGCGAAAGTACATCTATCACTTGCTCTGGGCGTTCAATATTAAAAAGCTCCTGAACCTCAGGAATACCCAAAATATCTACACCTTTTCCTCTTGACTTTGGTTTATAAAGAAAAATATTTTCCGACACCAACTGACAGTAATCCTTATCTGGCGTCATCATAAACACCTGAAAATCTTCCTTTTCTGCTTTCTTTGCCAACGTACCGACAACATCATCGGCTTCGAAACCAGACTTTTCAACAATAGGAATATTGAATCCCTCAATCACCTGACGGATGTATGGTATTGCAGTCCTTAAATCCTCTGGCATTGGCGGACGCTGCGCCTTGTATTCTGGATACATTTTATGACGGAAAGTTTCATCTTTTAAGTCGAAAGCAACAGCTACGTGTGTTGGTTTCTCTTCGCGAAGAACTTCGTTCAGTGTATTGGTAAAACCCAAAATAGCAGAAGTATTCAGCCCTTTGGAGTTAATTCTCGGATTTTTAATAAAAGCATAATAAGCCCTATAGATTAATGCATAAGCATCTAAGAGGAATAATTTTTTCTCTGCCATGGTCGGGATTGTTTCTTTCTATTTTCGGCAAAGAAATAGCTTTTTCGGCTGATGTGGAAATGTATGCTTAGGTGAATTGGCTTATTGGTCTTTAGTCATTAGCTTTATTATTGAAATTCAAACCATTATTGAATAAAAAATCAAATAAAAAGCACAAACTAATTTTCAAGTTCGTTCGCTATTTATAAACGACACTTTTAGGTTTGTCAATATGTTGAATAGTTGCACGTGATGCTTCTTCTAATAACATAGCATCACGTGCTTCCATATCAAGGCTTTATGAAAATTAATTCTCTAATATTTAGCGAGATACCTTAATCATTAAGCAACTTGGCGTAATCTTTTGCGAAATAAGTTAAAATGATGTCTGCTCCAGCTCTTGTTATACTAATCAACATCTCTTGCATTGCTGTTTCATAATCCAAATACCCTTTCTGTGCTGCTGCTATGAGCATAGAGCACTCCCCACTGACATTATACGCCGCAATTGGCAAATTGGAATTCTGCTTAAGTAAATGGATTACATCTAAATATAATGTAGCTGGCTTAACCATTAAAATATCAGCCCCCTCCATTGTATCTAACTCAGCCTCTCTTAATGCTTCCTGCTTATTGGCAGGATCCATCTGATAGGTTTTCTTATCTCCAGCCTTTGGTGCAGAATCCAAAGCATCTCTAAAAGGGCCATAAAATGCAGATGCGTATTTAGCTGTGTAAGACATAATGCTTGTGTCCATAAAACCAGCTTCGTCCAGCTCTTCTCTCAAATAAGCTACTCTTCCATCCATCATATCAGAAGGGCCAATAATATCGATACCAGCTTGTGCCTGAGCAATTGCCATTTGAGACAAAATAGGTAATGTTGCATCATTTTTAATTTGACCATTTTCCACAAAACCGTCATGCCCATCTGATGAATATGGATCCATCGCAACATCCGAAATCAATGTTATCTGTGGGAATGTAGTCTTAATCTTATGAATGGCATGCAAATAGAAGTTGTCGCTTGAATAACTATAAGAGGCTATGCTATCTTTTAAATGTTCCTTAACAGCAGGAAACAACACGTACTGTTGAATGCCTAATGCAATACATGATTCTATTTCGTTTAGTAGCAAATCTAAAGACCATCTGTAGTTACCTGGCATAGATACTACTTCATCCTGAATACCAGTACCATCAACAATGAATAGAGGGTACACTAACTGGGAAACATCTAATCTAGTTTCACGAACCATATCTCTAATGGCTGTCGACTTTCTATTTCTTCTTGGCCTCTCTAACATCTGTATTTGTTTTTATCTTTTGGTGTGTTGACTACAACATTCGCTATAGCCAACCTTTCAATAAACAATAATTATTTTTTAGTTTCAGCTTAAATAAGCGTAAAACGCAAGCTAAATCCAAGCTGAGTATTTGATGTTCTCCACGATGTGGATACACGCGGATTGTTAATCACCTGATCGTAGTAGAAACGCAAGTTGAAACGCTCACTAAGGTTATAGTCTGCAGAAAACTTAATCGAAGTATTCTTCAATCCTGCCGTAATCTGGTCTGTATCTTCACTCAGTTTGTGGATCACAGTCATGTTATCGCGGAAGCCAACATCTGCACGGATGTTAAGGTCGCTTTTAAAGCCTGTACTGTTCCCTCCAACCTTAATATTAATTGGTAACTGCTGAATACGCCACCCAACACCAACAATAACTTCGTTGTTGAGCATCTCTGTAAGCTGGTTGTTTGCGAAGCTCAGTGAAATGTTTCTGCCTTTTCTGTATTCGAAACGCGTGGTTAAGCCAAACTGGAAACCAAGATCGATACTGAACAAGGGGCTGAATTTTTCACTTATGGTAACACTCGTCAACTGGTATTCTGGCATAAAATTATCTAATTCATCAATTACATAGCTAAGGCCATCTCCATCATAGCGTTTTGTATCGTGCACACTTGCATCCGACCTATAGTTACCAAGAGAATATACAGAATTATATCCATGTGCAAGAGTTACCTTCTTGAATATTTTTTTAACTGGTGCCCACTTTGATAATCCATCGTATTTCACTCTCCAGTTTGGTAGTGGAATACGCGGGAATTTACTTAAACCAACACTGGAAGCCGAACGTCCGCTATATGCAGCGAGGAAAGCTGGCAGTAAAACATCCTGTGAATTTGGATCATAACCAACAGGATATTCCCCTGGTTTTGTATCAGCGTTGTCAGTTAAATATACTGGTTTCTTTCTTCTTGCCGCAAGTCGATGTGCAATTTCCAACCGATTCTCTTTAAACTTCTCAAAAGTTTTCGATCGATAATTCGTCTCATCTATAGTTTCGAAAGCCGTAGGGAACGACCAAAAAGTTGTCTGGAATGTCCCCGTAATCAAACGGTTATTTTCCTTGTAGGAAAAACTAGATGGGTCTTCTGGATACAATAATGCGTTTCGATCTCTAGACATAGAACGGTTTGCCGTAAAATCAATACGTAATCCTGGCAGAGGTTCCAGTGTAGCGCGTAGGTTAAGAGTGGTCTGGTGTGTCATTACGTAAGGTTGCACCTGTAAGGTATCTATAGATAACCAGCCATTCTCAGCAGCCATCATCGGGAAACCATCATCTTGCCATCCAAAAATAAACGGCCACCCTGGCGCCAAATCATTATCGAAAGGAGTTAGACCAAAATACTCAGGAGTATGCATGTAGCCCGGCATAAGCGTACCATTGTTTTCAGAATAAGTCGCCGATACGTTTTTCACCATTGTCAACAGATTCAGGAATCCATCTGAAATTATCAATCCTGGTGAAGGTTTCTGCTCTTTTTTTCCTGTGATAATCATTTTGGCATTTTCAACCTTCTTGTCTGGTTTGAACGATATCGTGTTTTTGTCCAAAATCTTCATATCTCCCCCTACAACAGCGCCTTTATCATCTACAACACGCACTTTTACACTCTCTGTACCTAGACGGTGTTTGTATGTTTTCTTGCGTTTTGCTCGTAGTTTGAGTCCTTCCTTCTGCCAATTAACATTTTTGTATTTTTTCTTTCCAGCCTTACCACGCTTTCTGTTTTTGAAACGCCTATCCACTTTCTTCAGATAAGGAATCTTATTATAGAAGTTCTGAAGGTTCATACTCGCGTTTCCTTGGTATGTCTGATAGTTCTTCAGCATATTACCCCTTCTGATTGCTTCTGGTGTACGAGAACTGGTATTCCAATCAACATTTGCGGTGTAACGTGTAGTGGCTGTTACCCAGTTGAACAAAGGAATTTTATTGATCGGCACATTGTACGTTACATTAACCTGATGCTTGTACTGTGTAGTACGTCCCAATTCCATAACATTCTGAATAATAGAATCTCTCTTGATGTAATAATCTTCATCGTCGCGGTTCAAAGATCCTGCTGGTTCGTCGATGTTTGCCATTACATTAGCCTTAACATCTACCTTCAGACCTTTGGATAGATTATAACGAAGACCGTACTCCCTGCTCCATGTAAATCTCTTTTGGAACAATGGTTCAATAATAAGATCAGGGTTAGAGACATTTCGGGTCTGAGTTTCTTGATAAAGCCTGTTCGCCTTAGAGCGGAAAAGTACCTGATTTGGCAATGGATAGAAATTGAAATCGCGGACAAGTCTCAACCAAGGTGTTCTCAGGAAACGAACTTTCTTAAGAGGCTGAATATTTTTTGGTTTTACGTTCCATATATAATTGAATGCCCCACTGTGCCTTACCACACGGTCGAAATCTGTATTAATATCGTAGTGATAAAGTTCGCTATAATTGTAGCTGACCGCAAAGTTCGAAATACTCAATGGATGAGTCTTATTTGCTTTTCCTTCCTTTTTCAGCTTTTCCTGTTTCTTCTTACTCCTGAAAGTCTGAATTTTAGCATTCGTGACATTAAGAGATTTTCTTTGTGTGTAATCTCGTGTCTGACGGGTAAGGCGCTCTTTCTCCTCTTCCGGATAACTTTCGCTATCCTTCACGTCTTTCATTTCAACATCAGGATCAAGAGGGTTGTATTCAGGATCGCGGAAACTTTCTGAATAGCCTAAAAACACAGGAACTTTTACACCATTGTGCTTTGGGAAAAACTTACCCAGTTCAAAATTTGCCGAGAGATCGTACTGCTTTACATCCTCCTGACTTCTCTCACTCACCCTCTTCTCGATACTTCCAAAGCCTGGGGTCATCATATTCCCAGCCATGCTTATTGTTGCAAAATCGGCCAACTTGGTAATAATACGGCCATTTGCTGCCCAGCCTCCTTTGGTATCGAAATCTGTAAGGCGAAGCTCGTTGACCCAGATTTCTCCTGACTGCTCCAATCCATCGTCAACTACACCCACTCCAGCTCTTGCCCTACTTGGGTTACGTATACCAATCATTACCGTGCGAACATTAGACAAGCTAGGTGTACCAACAACAGTTATCTTTCCATTTCCAATTTCCTCACTATAAGGAGCATTATATCTCACACCTGGCTCTCCATTGAGCACTTTTGCATCGCGTCCTAGTTTTAATTTTGGTAAGATATCCAAATCAAAATCGAAGCGATTGTTTTCTGGCCAAACAATCCGACGGTCTGTATTGTCGTCTTTATTGTAACTTCCTTCTGGTGTTACCTCCAGAGGTATTTCGTATTCATAATAGTTCTGCTGATAATCTGAACCTAATCGGACAAATATGGTTAACTGTCCGTCTTGCAATGGCTTAGTATCATCGAACTGTTCTGCGTGTACTTCCATTTTCAGACGACCATATTTTCGCATATCCAGCTCAACATTTTTAAATGCGGCCCGGGCATCCCCATCCTCAAGACCATCGACCTTCAAGACCATCGATTGCTCATTCAACTGTCGCAGCTGCGGGTTTGCAGGATCTATCACACGATCGATACCAGGAGGTAATACATAATTGGGATTCTCTTCAATATTCACAGCTGAAATATCGAACGTCGCATCTGAAGAAATATCAGTCTGTGTACCTTCTGTCGCCTCTGATAGATCCAACTGATATTTTCTCCACTCGCCACGTACTAATTCAAAACGCGCCATCCGCAATACTGTTGGTGCATTGAAGCCTTTCATGAACAGTCGCATGAAGCGGATCGACTTAAAATCTTGAATTGTACCAACTCTTTTACGTGACTTGTGATAAATAGGTACTTTAAACTGATACCAAGTAACAGAACTTTCTTGTTCGTTCGTTCTTTTAGCCTTATCCACTACCGAATCGGTAATGAAGTTTCTTCCTACCTGAAATTCTTCTGGATGAATACGGATTCTATACTGGAAATAACTTTCGGTTTCGTTAAGGGTGTTATCTTGGTTAATATCCTCTATGTCTGGCAGAAGAGTTGCTGTAGTGGGGTAACTCTCTGCCGATTGAGCTGAAGTTGGAGAGTTACCATCGGGGTTGTTGAAGTATTTATAACGATCCAAAATACTTTTCCTTTCGCTATCGTAATCACCACCTCGATAATAATGATAGTTATCACTACTTGGATCTTTCTCATTTAGGACAAAAGCATCATTAGTTACCACTGCCTTCAAACGATCAAGGTATGTTCTAAAGAAATTCCGCTCATCTTCATCTTTCAGACCATCAAAACCAACATCCTGATGTTCCCTGGACGAAGGGTTGTTATCAAAAGCATGAACCGTAAACTGCTGGGTAGAAACACGTCCCCAAGCTGTTTCATCTGCGTTGGTTGCAGTACCATCACGTGACAGTCCATTTTCCCAAGATTTACGCGAATCTTTCAAAATATCCTCCGACACATTACCTAAGTTGATATACAAGTAAGCATCGTCACCCCTACCGTTTGCTCCAGAAGGATCATTCACAAACGGATCCATCATCCAGAACTCAATAAATTCGATGTTGGCTGTTTCAAAATCGTTCGTGCGAATGTTCCGCATAATACCAGCCCAACGAGATTCCGGCTCATTCAATCCCCCATCGTTATTTACACCTGCCGATACATCTGTAGGTTCAACATCGTAGTTGTAAGGGCCTTTCTCTTCGGGATAAAGAGCCAAGTTGAAGACAGGAATGGTCGTGGGAATATTGTTCGGGCTTTCTCTATTTGGGAAAAGATCCTGTTCATATACCTCTCGCACAAAATGGTCCGATTGATCATCTTCATTAATATGTGAAGGCTTTGCAGAACGATTTCTTAAGATATCAGGGGAAATAGTATACCAAGCCAAACGCGCACGGTTGTAACCATAGCGCCTAGCTGCAACATCTTCCGGGTCTACCTCATCTATGGCTTCAGGGAATAGGTCTTCTTGTCCCTGTGGAGTTGAAGCCAGCGCCCAAGCGCTTGGTGTTTTCATATCGATACTGATACGTGTTCCTTCAAAATCGTCGATATAAGCAGTTCCACCATCACCAATTACTGAAGAAGTTCCTGGTATCAGCTGTGCAAATTCACCTTCGAAAGCAATACTCGACTTTTCCTTTGTTTCCAGAAACGGTAACTTATCCACCATTCTTGTAAGCCAAGGCACCTCCGTACGATATCTTGCATCTAACCCAAAAATTGAGTTCGAAATTGGTTCGTCCCCTATATTTACTTTGCTTGTAAGTGGTCTTTCTGATAAGTGCATAAAAGTACTTCCCAAAACAAAATCCTCACTGATCTCATAATCGGCATGTGCACCGATCAAAGTCTTGGTCTGAACATTAAAAAGAGCATTGTTCTCTAACGAAACACGTATCGGTGTTCCTGCCTGCAACAGATCTTGACGCAGGATAGTTACACGCCCTAATGTATAATCGACCGTATAGTCTACATTTTCTTCTAGCTTCACTCCATTGGCCGTAACAGTAACCGAACCTTCCTGAACATTCATAGCATTAAGCTGAATCTCAGACCCTCCACTCGATTGATACTTTCCTTGAAGGAAATACTTGTTCTTTTCTGCAATCTGCCGGGCAATATTCTGTGTGGAATCGTATAGCTCATAAAAAGCGTATTTTCTTGCAAGAACGGGATCTTGAAGCTGATCCGCCAATGTTTTACCAAAAGGCTCAATATTCGGGAAAATAATCCGTCCGTTGGAAGAAACAACAGTTCTGCCCTCCAAGAAATCGAATACACCATCGGGTTGCGGATCGCTATTCTGGTTTAGTCTATCCAAATTGAAAACACGCAAAAGAATTTTACCATTGATTCCTCCGTTCTCTACTTTCTGCCCCTCTGGAATATAGTTAATTGCTTTTCCTGTTTTATCGTTTCGGAACATTACGTTCATCATAAACTCTTCCTGCTTCACCTGATAAGCTCCGATTGCGTAAATGTTTTTCATCATCAGATCCCACATCGGTAAATATGGCGTTGGTGTTGTACCTTTCAACATCTTAAGAATCAATGTTTGAGGTGCAGCAATATGATCGTTTGAGAATTCCCCTATTTTAAGAGGTTCTTCAGTAGGAGCACCCGCATAGGTATATTCTACTGCTACGGCCAAAACCTCATCCGGATTAAGAGCTGTATTCAACGAGATGTAACCTAACTGCCTATTAACAGTATATTCCTTCTCCGATAAGCGTCTTGCATTTTGAATCTTTTCGTAGTCCTGTCCAATTTTATAGTTATCATAAACAGATAGGGCTGATTTTACTTTATTAATATCACGAACCTCCGCATTCGTACTCAGCTGCTCATAGAGGTCGTTCCTATCGTTGGTAGGTAAAAACCTTCCTGATTTATCGTTAACGAAGCTTGGCCAAGGGAATTCAGCATCAGCATCGCGGGGAGCTTCCGCAAGATCCATTACAGCTAATACATTTCGGGTGTTCTCGTAGCTTCCGCTTTTATTAGTAACCCACACCTCTATCCTATTGATATTAATGCTCGAATTGATGACTGGCAGATTCGCCATTGCTTCATCGTACCTCTCTCGGAAGAAATGAGATAAGAAGAAGTGTCGGTTGGCATCGTATTCATCGGCCTGAATTTCGAATTTCTGTTGCATTGCCCCACCTTCAAGTTCCACAACCTGAGTTTCACTTCGTTGTTGGGAAAGGACGGTGGTCAGTTTCAGCCGACCAAATTTCAATCCTGTTTTTATACCAAAAAGGTTCTGCCCACCGGTAATCAATGTTCCATTTAAAGGAAGGCTAACATTACCAGCTTCTATACTTTGTATAATTTCATCTTCTTCCCCAGTGTAGGCTATTTTCGTCTGGTTTTCGAAATCGAAAGTAGCTTCGGTATTGTAGTTGATACCAACTTTCAATTTTGTTCCAATTTCACCGGATACTCCCATTTGGATTTTTTCCCTGAAATCGAAATTGGTAGTTGTACGCAGATCTTCCTCCAAACTTGGGTTGTCCTGACTTGAGATGTTCACACCGAAACTAAGTTCGGCAGCTCCGTTGGGTTTAATGCTGATCTTATTACTGCCGAAAATTTTATCGAACCCATCGATCCCAATGGTTGGGTTCAAAAAACGCTTGAACAAATCGCTATCCTGTCCCTGAGCACTGTCCTGTTGGGCTACTTTGTCTTTCCAATAGTTTTGTTTCGATTGCTGGAGATCGAACTTACGGTAATCATCCAAACTCATATAATTCGGCATTCCGATAGGCATTCCACCTACTTTGCGCTGCACTTTGTACATGCCTGTAAGAGGATCGTACTCTACGTCGTGAGTAATCTGCTTCGATGGCAGGTGTAAGCCTGATGGTCGGGGCTGGTTCGGGTTCAACAATAAATCCTCCTTGGGCAAGGAATAGCGGGTCTGCGTTCCGCGAATGGTGTCTTGTGGATTGTTTTGAGCAAAAGAGAAATTACAACAAAGTAAAAGTAAGAATACTAAACCTGCTTGTGCTCTGTGGCTTAGAAAGAACCTGTTCATGTTTCTGATTTGTGTAGGGAAAGAATAATCATTCTCTCGTCAATTGTAATGTTGTTATTGAATTCTTATTTCGGAAAAAAGGGGAAGCAAAAAACGAATGCCTACCCAATCAATTCAGAAAGTGATCATAAATCTTTTAGAGCTAATTTGACCAACTCCTCCACGCTTGCATTGGGCTGTTCTTTACTTATTTTGCCAAGGCTCTTATCTACTGCTTTTTTTGCAAAACCGAGCATCACAAGCGCCATACTTGCTTCTTCCACTACTGCCGATGATGTCTGTATGCTTGATGGCTCTTCGAGATCTGTCTTGCTCAGTTTATCTTTAAGATCAAGAATTACGCGCTGTGCTGTCTTTGCCCCTATTCCCTTTACTCCTTTTAGCGCTGCCACATTCTCACTGAGGATAGCCTGCTGGATCTCCTGATAGGTCATTGCCGAAAGCATCATAATACCAGTATTGCTCCCGATACCATTTACGCTGATCAGCAAGCGAAACATTTCACGTTCACCAGCTTCACTAAAACCGAATAACGTATGAGCATCCTCTCTTATTACCTGATGAAGGAATAATTTTGTCTCGGCTTTTCCCTGTAACGACGAGTAACTGTTCAGAGAAAGGTGTATAATATAACCAATACCATGGTTTTCAATCACTACATAAGTTGGTGTCAATTCTGACACTTTTCCAGAAATGTATTCATACATAAGAAAGAAGACAAATAGAAGTTAGATATTTGGTTTAAGGTCTGAGACCTATTGTTACAACAAGGTTTTATCTATTTAAACAAGTACATGTTCATGTAGCCAAATAGTCCCACGCGTTTTTTATAAAGACAACCTTTGAGCATAAGATTTCAGTATCGGTTATATTAGATACTGAAAAAGACAGAATTACAAATAGTTAATCATAAACCGAGGGTCAAACCTTTCAATTATTTCGAACACGGCCAAACCCAGTTCAGAAATTTTTCCAAACTAAAATAAGAACACCGCTTTTGCTATATAAGAGGTTTTCTTGCTACATGGAAAATGCCAATAGCTGACACTGTCTGTGGATAGGCTATCTAATCCAAAAATAATCAGGCGCTAAACTATAATTTCGCGCGCAAAAAGCCTTATAGTTTTTTGCAAAACTTTTTCACTTTCTCTTATACTGGATATTTTCCTAATAAACACAACTCAAATTTTCCGTATGAGCCAACAAAAAACTATTTTTACGTACATGTTTTTAAGAATTTAAAATCCTAGATTCCACAACCACTAAATAAACCCTCTTTTTTCAAGAATCTTAAGCTTATGGAAAAGTATGACCTTGTCGTAATTGGAAGTGGCCCTGCTGGTTTTTCCGCAGCGATGCGCGCTATTGATTTCGGAAAGCATGTCTGCATTGTCGAAAAATCAAACTTAGGTGGAGCCGGAGTAATGAACGGCGCCCTTACATCGAAGACCATGTGGGCACTGTCGATGGATTATGCCGTAGCTGCGAAAGTAAACCGTGGATACCGTGCTTCTGGGCTTACGGTAGATTACGACAAAGTCAGAAAGACAGTTATCGAAGCTGCAAAAGAGAAACAATATCAGCTTCTTTCGCAGATAGAAACTTATAGAACACAAGAAAAATCTGAAGAAAGCCTTACTCTGAAATATGGACATGCCCGCTTTAAGGACATGAACACAGTAGAAATTGAAAAGGAAGATGGCAGTAAGGAAAACATATGGGGGAAAGATTTTATAGTAGCAACTGGCTCTAGTCCAAGAGAATATCCAGGAATAGCAGTAGATCAAAAGCAGATTATCAACTCGGATGGTGTGCTTAACCTAACAACATTCCCAGAGCGCATGGTGATTATCGGTTCTGGAATTATTGGTTGTGAATTTGCTACAATTTTCTCCAACTTCGGCCAAACAGAGGTGCATATGATCGACCGCTATAATCGTGTAATACCATTCGAGGACAACGATTTAAGTGACTTTGTATCCAAAAACCTCTCCGATAATGGTGTTGAAGTTCATCACACCGCCAGCCTACGGACAATCCGCAAAGTAAAGGACCACCTTGAGGTAGTGCTTGACTATAAAGACGGGCACAGCCGCGTGATTGAAGCCGACATTGCCCTAATTGCAATAGGCCGTATCCCAAACACCGACGATCTTGGCCTGGAAAATATTGGTATAAAACCGACCGAGCGGGGCTTTCTCAAAATCAACGATGTATGTTTGGTTGAAAACAACCCGCACAAGGCTCATTTTTATGCTGTTGGCGACATCACAGGACAAGGGCAACTGTACAACATAGCTGAAACACAAGGGCGATACGCTTCTAAAGCTCTCTATAATCAAAATGAATTCCCATTATCGTACAGTAACATGGCCACACTAATGTTCTTCAAGCCAGAAGTAGCTGCCGTGGGACTAAATGAAAAACAGCTGCAACAGAACAACACTCCATACCGCGTAGCTTTTTATTCGAACACAATGGTAAACCGATCAATAGCCATGCGGGCTACAGATGGTTTCGTGAAGATTATGATTTCCGATACCGATGAGCAGCTTATTCTGGGAATGCGAGCAGCGGGCCCTCAGGCCTCTGCCTTTATTGTTTCTATTGCACACCTCATAGATAAAGGAAATACGCTGAAAGAGATTACGAAAATTGTACATCCGCACCCAAGCGTTACGGAAGGGATTCAGGAATGTCTCCGTGTTTTCGACCATAAATCTGTGATGAAACCACGGGCTTTTCCTAAACTTATTAACCTACGGCGTTGGACTCCTGAAAATGGTATGGAAGAGCTCTGTGGATAGTATTTTTCTTAATTTTCAAAATCTAAAGCACTATCTCTCACATTAAAATTATGTACTTGGAGTTTTCCGAGAAATTATTGTTACCAAGCAATATTTTCTTTAAAAAGACAGGAAATAATCCTCATCAAACACACTTAACCATAAAAACAACACCGCCAAAGTTCAAGAAAACCTTGGCGGTGTTAGTATGAATTAGCTCGCAATTCTATAATCCTTATTTCTGCACCATTTGTGTCATCTCATCGGAACTGAACAATGTTGGATAATCGTTCTCAATTTCATCGATGATATGTTTGAAAATCGTTTCCCTGATAAATTTTGACCGATTCTCAATCTTATAACGTTTGCAATAGTGTGCCAAAGCCTCCATTTCTTTTTCATTCAATAAAAAGACTTGCAGATGTTTGCGCTTTAAACTCTTCGGCTTTTTATATCGGTCTTTCAAATTCATATTCTGTAGTGTATGAACTGCAAAATTCTGCTTTCTTTTTTAAAAATCAAAATATAAGGTAAAAACAAAATTACGACCAGGTGCCGCAACAGGAGAAGCAAACGGACGATAATGAGCATCAAAGATATTATCTACAGAAAACTGAGCCTTCAGAAAGTCCGTAATGCGGTAAGACGAAGAGAAATTCAATGTCCACCAATCTGGATAGCCCCCGTATTGTTGCGAAGCAAAATCCTCGTTATCCTCGCCTGTAGTAGCCATATCCTCAAACAATTTTCCTCCGTTATAAAAGCTACTAAGTCCCAAAGCCCAACGTGCCTCTTCAAAGTTAATGCTTGTGCGGCCAAACACAGGTGGTATATGGCCTAAAGGTTCATCTTGAGTCATATTACGCCCCCATGTATAATTCAATGTACTGCGGAATTTCAAGGTTGAGAATTCTCCCCATTCCCATCGACCTGCTATTGTTCCGGAAACACCTCGTACCTGAGCCTCGTCAGCATTCAGGTTGGTCACAACGTGTTCTGGCTCTCCATCTCCATCAACATCTACTGTGCTTGAACCTTCGATGGTGTATGGCTGACGGACTATCGCATCTATCAACCAGGTCTGATACCCCGTTACACTCGCAGCCAATTCGTCAGTAATATTCAATTGAAATGTAGCTTCGACATTGTATGCGTATTCCGATTGTAATTCGTTATTTGGAACTGTTACATCACCACTCTTTTCACGAACCTTACCATAATCATCAATATTTGGTACACGAAAGCCACTCGATGTTACAAGGTTAAGCTTCCAGCGTGGACTTGGACTTATCGTAAGACTAAGGTTTCCTGTAGGAGCTCCATCGCTGATATTTGTCTCGTCAAAAGGTAAAACAATGCCCTCTGAAGCGTAATTGTCTGTATATTCGGAGTTTAGAATAGAATAATTATAGCGAAGTCCTGCATTAAGCGTATACCCAGGAGAGATTAACCAACGATAGGCTGCGTAGGCCGCAAAATTATAGGTTTTGCTTCCTCCATCGGGATATCTAGTCAAGGCATCTTTTCTTTCTCCTGTAATAATGTTCCTATTGTTTACTTTCGAATCTACAACATTGTGTGTTATTTCGATACCATAATTCAAGCGGTTTTCTTCTTGAACAATTTTAGTGAAGTCTACATTTAAACTAAGCACATGTACATCTTCGCGTTGCCATCTTTTGTAGTCATTGTCAAATTTCCTCTGAAAACGATCTTCGTTGATTCTTTGATAAGCAGCAACAGTCCTAACGTTTGTAAAGAGTTTGTTTTGCTTTTTGTACCAAGCGCTAACAGCCCCAAAGAAACGCTCTTGAGGGCCGTATCCGTACTCCGAAAATTTAAGTCCCTCGCCTTTAGGTGTTAATAATTTATCCAGCCTATCGATATCACTAGAAGTTGAATACTGAAAGTTTGCTTCGAGTTCAAGCCTAGGGTTTACTACGTATTTGAATTTTTGTAACAGATCAAACTGCTCATAACCAGTAGGCACCTGTTTTTCTGGATCCTTATTTGTTATCAGCTCATCTTTTCCATCCCTGCGTTCAACATAGCGTTTCACAAGCCCATAATCGTCCTCAACATCGCTATGTCGCCATTTACCAGCTTCTGTATCTCCAAAGTTGCTATACGTAACTGCGGTGAACGAGCCAAACTGCTCTGTTCCTATATTGAAGTTAAGGTGTTCTTTAAATGAATTTGTCGCGGTAGCATATTGCGAATATGCCCCCACTTTGAGCAGTGTATTTTCACTTGTACTCAATTTTGGCGACTTGGTCTTATAATGAACTACCCCACCTAGGGCATCGCTACCGTATACAATAGAAGTTGGTCCGAAAATAATATCTATCTGTTCCAAAACAGCAGGATCGACTGTTATTGAGTTCTGAAGGTGACCACTTCTGTAAATAGCATTGTTCATACGTACTCCATCGATCACCAAAAGAATCTTATTTGCCTCGAACCCCCGTATAATTGGGCTACCGCCACCACCTTGGGTTTTCTGTACTGCTACATTACCTGTTGCAGTAAGCACATCTGCACTATTCTGAAAAGTAGAAGCCGCCACCTGTTTTGCATCAATGAAATTAACCTTGTTGGGCAGTTCATCTGCATTTTGCCTTATACTTGGAGCTGTCACAACATATTCCTTTAGCAAAAACACCTGAGGTGTCATTAAAATAAGTTTATCCTTGGCTTTAATGTCCTCCATCGTCATCAGCATTGGGGTGAAGGCAGCATGTCGAAAATAAAGAGTATCTCCAGTACTAAACTGATCCAGATCGAAATATCCGTCCTTGTCCGAAACGGAAGAACGCTTAAGATCAAATGTATGAATCTCAACAAGTTCAATAGGGAACCCTGTGACTTGGTTCAAGACCCTGCCCTTATTTTGAGCATAACCGGAATTAATAAACAGGGAAACAAAAAGTAGAATAGCCGTACAGTGCTTCAAATAAGCCATAAGTGATTGTGTATTATGTTCTTCGAGCCATTTTAAGTTTATATGGTCGGTCTTTTGCAATATTAATAAAATTCAGCTTAATAAGCGAAAATCAATCAGTAAAGACTGTTACTCACAGTCAACTGTGCAAAATTATAAGTATCTTCCAGTTTGGTCTGAATTAGGTTTGTTAATTTTGTACTACACAACAAGGAAAAATCAAACTCCAAGTTTCAGAAACTAGTACGTGATATCTATCAGAAAATTATGCTCATGCAGAAGAAAACCCTTTTCATCATTGGCTTACTTATCACATTGGCTTTCGTCATATTAGGATATCTACAGCTACAAAAACTTCCACAAGAGAAGACGCTAAATTTACTACCATTGCCAGAAAACTCCATAGAGCTACTTGTACGCATCAACGACGATCTAATAGAAAATTCCAATTCTATAGAAAATACTATTGGCAAAAAAATAGTTGAGATTAAAGAATTGTCTGATCTTGTATTTTTTTGGAAAAAGAGACATAATACTATTAAACAAAACCTCAGAGATCCATATGTACATATACAAAGCGATAGGCATCAGCTAAGTTGGATAATGTTGGCAAATCTAAAAAGCGACAACAGTCCTTCTTCTTTCACAGATCTGAGCCAGAACCTGAATATTGTTGATACCCTATTCTACGATTACGGCAGCATTTTTAAGAGCGTGGACGACAAACGAACCCTTTACCTGAGCCTCATCGATAATTATTTTCTTGCATCGCCTTTTCGCATTGACATAGAAAAACACATACGTTTATTAAAAACTAACTCAGTACCAAAGAAAGAGCCTTCTGAGAATTTAGTAAAATTATGGAAAACAGCCGACCATAGCGCAGCGTTAAATATCTTGTTCAACTACGATAAATACCCTGCATTTGCAGATGTACTCTTCCAGAAAGATCAATCGCCAATGAATATAAATGAACTCAAATGGGGTGTTTTCGATATTAATATTCAGAACGACAAATTATTTGTTTCTGGCCTAAACCTAAACGGAACACAAACTTCTGACAAAACTCCCGTTCGATTTAAAAGCCACGAATGGTTACCCAGTTCTGTTATCAGTTTCAAACAATATGCGCTAACCACTAAAGAACAGTTTATCGACGATTCCTTTCCTGAAAAACACTCTGAACAAGCAAAAGACTTTTGGTTACCAATTTTGCAAGAAGAATACACAAATGCCCTAATTTTCAACCCACTGAAAAGCAACAGAAAAAGCCAGATAGCACTGATACCAATATCGAGCGCAGAGGCATTACGCGAACAACTCTATTATTTCTTCAGCGAACGGAAATTAGTTGAACAGAAGCTAAACCTTGCTGTGGAAGGAAAAAACTTATCTATCTTCAAAATCCCCCTAAGCCTGTCCAGTGGCTTCATTGAATCAACGAACGAACTTCATTTGGCAATTGCAGAAAATATGGCAATTATAGGTGAAACATCTGCAATAAAAACAACGCTAAGAAATTGGTACCGTGGACGTAGTCTGAAAAAAAAGACCAAATATCAACAGCACGAAAGCAATTGGACCAATGCCTCGACTTTCCGTTTTTATCTAAATCCAGAGAGAGGACAGTTCTGGACATCTGATTTCTTTCTTCCTGAATACCAGAACAGAATTAAGAAAAGCAAATCGATATGGGCTGATTTTAGCGGTTTTTCTTTGCAGAACGAGTATCGCGGTAAATTCATCTACACTGGTATGCTATTAGAATTCAGCCCACAAGAAAACCAAGAAGCAAAAGCCGCATGGGCATGTAAACTCGATGCTCCGGTTGCGCAAAAACCTACTTTTGTAAAGAATCATTATTCAGGCAACAACGAGATACTTGTTCAGGATATGGAAAATACCCTTTACCAGATCAATGAAAAAGGCGAAATTCTTTGGAAAAGAAAGATTAATGAAAAAATCAAAAGTCGGGTTTATCAGATCGATTTTTATCAAAACGGCAAACTACAGATGGTTTTCAATACAACAAACAAAATATATGGACTGGACAGACTTGGTCGCGACCTTGAAGGCTACCCAATAAACCTCCCCTTCCCTGCAACAAACCCCCTTGCTGTTTTTGACTACGAAAACAATGGTAAATATCGCTACATTATTGCCTGCCTGAACAAAAGGGTATATGCTTTCACAAAAACAGGAAAACAGGTAGACGGTTGGGCAAGACCGGTGGCCAATTCGGAAGTGAAACAGGAAATTAGGCATTTTTTAGTTGGCAACAAGGATTACATTGTTTTCTCCGACAAAGAGCGCCTGTATGTACTCAACAGACGGGGGGACGAGAGAGTGAGGCTAAAACAACAATTTACGGCTTCGGAAAACAACTTACTCTATCTAGAAATGAACCCTGCCGAAAACCGACCATACATAGTCACAACAAGTTCTTCTGGAGATATCTTCAAGGTGTTTCTAGACGGATCCGTCCGCAAACAAAGCATTAAGCCGTTCACAGAAAACCATTTCTTTACCTACCGCGACTTCGACGCTGATGGACTTCCCGATTACATTTTTGTGGATAATAAACAGGTGTCTGTTTACAATCAGCTATTCGAACCTCTATTTTCTTATAAGTTTAAAAATCAAATTTTCACACAACCTTCTTATTTCAACTTTTCATTAAAAAATAAAGGCCTTGGCCTGTTTTCTAAAAACGAAGAGCAGTATTACATCTTCAATAACGATGGTACAATGGCCAAAGGTTTCCCCCTCTCAGCTCAATCACCTATGACCATAGGGCGTTTCTCCCTAACCAATAACAGTTTCGACGCGCTTGTTTCCAGCAACAACAATTATTTATTCAACTATCACTTATTTGGAAAATAGCCCCACTGAAAATAAGATTAAGGTTACAGATCTATTTATTTTAGATTAATTTCTGCAAGTAACCAGCGACTTACATTAGGAATTGATCTACTTTAATTTTGACTGAATACTTGTCCTAAATTTGAATTTGTTTGTTCGAAAGCTTGAAACAACGTTCAAAATTTTCGACCTTTAAAGGTAAAAGGGTGCTATTCTATTCGGATTAGGAATAACTATTGCTGTTTACTCTTTCAGGCGTGAACTTACTGGGAAAGTAACCACTGAAGAGTTTTTCTGAGTTTCTTGGGTAGGGCAAAGTCTGTTTTGCTTCACAAAGCTATTCCAGTAAAATCAAACACAAATTTGTATAAAAATAAATAATTGATACGCCAGCCTTAGCTTAAATTGGGCTGCACTCTTAAATACAAAAGTTTATTCTCAAAGTTTGACCTTAGTCTGCATCTTTTTCGTATAAAATGCAAAACAACAAATAAGTAAGTGGATGTCTTAAATCTAATGTATGATTTAATTATCGTAAATTTGGAAATTTAATAGAGCCCTTACTTGTCTCTCTTATTTTTGGATACAAGTTTAAAATTTGAATAGGACACGTTCATAAAGCTGAAGAAAACAACTTTTAAATACAGCAATCATTCAGCTATTTACACATTGAAAACTGAATAAATTTATGTAAAAAGAATATAGTTACTTGATTATTTAGGCCTGTTTCAATCTTGTGAAAAAAAATGACTGTTTATATGTCAGACATTCCATCGTTTATTTTTATCATCGGCAGCCTTTTAGCTGCTTTTGGTTGTGCTTTTGTTATTATTCCAACAATTATAACTGTAGTTAAGGAAAAAAACCTTTATGACGAGCCTAATGAACGAGGAGCACATGTATATCGGACTCCAACTTTGGGCGGAGTAGGTATCTTCATTAGTATAATGATTGTGATCCCACTTTTTGCCAACGATGCCAATTGGAGTATTTTCAGGTATTTGATATCAGCCATGATCATCATCTTTGCCATTGGCATTAAAGACGATATTCTTGTTATATCAGCATCGAAAAAAATGATCGGGCAATTGGTCGCCGCTTTTTTACTGACTGTTTTTGCAGATGCACGTGTGAGTCACCTACACGGTTTCAATAATATCACTGAAATCCCCTACTGGACAAGCATTTTGCTGAGCATGCTCATTTACATTGTGATTATCAATGCCTACAACTTCATAGATGGCATTGATGGGCTAGCAGCGTCAATAGGTATTTTAAATGCCCTGACTTTTGGAACATGGTTCTATCTACGTGGCGAACTGTCCTTTGCCATACTTTCTTTTTCGTTGGCTGGAGCACTGATTGCCTTTTTTTGGTTCAATGTATATAGCAAAAAGTATAAAATCTTTATGGGCGATACCGGTTCTTTAATGGTTGGGCTCCTCATTGCCTTTATGGCAATAAAGTTTAATGAAATGAACATCTCTAAAGATCTTCCATATAGCGTATACTCAACCCCATCGGTAACATTTGCCGTTATGGCTTTACCAATTTACGATTTCTTCCGCATTATTTTTGTACGCCTAGTGCTGAAAAGAAAACTGATGCAGGCAGACCGTTTACATCTACACCATCGGATTTTGAGGCTAGGGCTAGCTCACCGCTATGTCACATATTGGTTGGTTGGAGTTAGCCTGCTGTTTGTTATTTTTGGTTTTGCTTTTCAACATATAAGCATAAGGCGGTTACTTTTAATTGAAATCCTTCTGGCCATGGTACTGTCTTATATCCCTGTGTTGATTTATGATATCCGGAGAAAAAGGCAAAAAAAAAGTTAACAAAACTGAAGCAAAATGAGCAAATATAAGATCACAGGTCTATTTAGATTCTTAGAACTGTTCAAGCACGCAGTGCTTCTTTGTATGAAAAACATTGTGCCAATATTCAGTATTCTGCCAAATCTAAAGATGTCATTTATATTTACACACCCACGTGTCAAGAATTGCATGATGATGGATATTAATAAAACTGAAGCTTCTAGAGGTGCGTTTGTCTTAAACCGTCAATTAATCATCTGGTTTACTATTGGTTTACTGTTTATTCCTGCAAGCATGCTCTCTCAGGTCGGAAACATAAGGCTTAATGAAACTATAGAGCAATTTGTACTTGATTCCATAAATGCAGACCCAACCTTTCATACAGCCGTGAAACCTTACAGGCGGGATGAGGTGAAGGGTTTTGAACAGATGCAAAAAAGCTTGGGTATACGCGTGGACAGCCGTTTTTCTCACCTTTTGTATAACAGAGAATGGATAAGCGGCGAAGTTATGAACCGAAAAGTATTCTTCAACCCAGTTATTACTACGGAACTAGGCCCTCTGTTCAAAAGTGGTCTGGGTTATGAGTCGGAACGCGATGGAGCTGTCCAAGAACTTCAATTGGGCATGAACCTGTACACAGATATTTTCACGAACTTAACTGCCGATTTTTCGTTCGTGTTCATGAACTGGTCAGCCCCAGGATACCTTCAAACAATGGTTGATTCCACTGAGGTAATTCCCCGTTGGGGAGAATACAAAAATGGAGATCAGTATAGTGCTGCCGATTTTCAGTTCATTGGAGAGATTTCTTATGCAGCATCTAAAAGTTTTCATTTTCAACTTGGTCGTGGAAAGCATTTTTTTGGCGATGGCTACCGGTCACTATTACTTTCGGACAATGCCCCTTATTACAACTACTTCCGTGCAACAGCAGATATCTGGCGTTTCAAATATGTTTTCCTGCTTGGACAGCACCAAGACCTGAACCCCAATGTGCCCAACGAAAAATACAGCAGAAAGTATACAGCCAGTCATTTGCTAAGTTATAACGTAACAAAATGGTTGAACATCAATTTTTTCGAAACCATCATACAACAGTCAGCAGATTCTGTTACCAACACAGGCCTAGATCCTAATTATTTCAACCCTGTATCCTTTTTCCGTCCTGTTGAGTTCAATTCTGGTTCGCCAGATAATGCCCTAATAGGTGTAGGTGGCAAAATAAGAATCTCAAAAAGCCTACAACTATATGGACAAGCCATTGTTGACGAATTTATATTGAAAGAAATCAGAAGCGATAGAGGCTTTTGGGGGAACAAATACGGCCTTCAGGCTGGTTTGAAATGGCGCCCAACAAAACGCCTTCATGGATTTAGCTTTCGGGGCGAGATGAACATGGTGCGTCCTTTTACTTATTCACATGGTTCTTCTGGGGAACTTTACGGAAGTTTACATTCGCCCCTAGCCCACCCCTTGGGTGCTAATTTTGTTGAAGGGCTTGCTATTGCTCGTTATCGAAGTGGTAGGTTTGGCTTATCATTGAAGTATATTTATGCTCAGAAAGGCCTTGATACAGAAAAGAAAAACTATGGAGGCGATATTCATAAGGATTATTCCACACGCACAGTTCCTGAGAATAAAAGAGTGGTTGTTGAAGGCTGGGAAGAAAATGATTTCGGTCACGAACTGCTACAGGGTTTAAAAACTGACATACGCTACTCTGAATTTAAGGCCTATTACCTAATCAATCCAAAACTTAATCTTGCATTGGAATTTGGAGCTGTGTTTCGTTCATCTGAAAATACAGAAAGAACCTCGGATTATACTTATGCTTTCTTCGGTATCAGAACACTGTTGTTCAATAATGTTTTAGATTATTGATACTTTGACACTGATGCTTCTGCGTTAACCTCATATAGTAAAATCAATATATATATAAATATCTACAAGCGTAGTAGGTGGACGGAATTAACTTTAATGCAAAAATACAATTTGCTGATTTTCAGACAAAAACCATTCTTTCATTCAGTCATTCATTATTACCCTCCTACTTAAAGTAGTACACCTATTTAATAGATGAAGTGATTTAAACACTTTCTCTTGTTTATAACGGATTTTTTATCTAAATCTTTAACTTCATCCAATATTTCAAAAGGCAGTTTTGTATCCAGCTTTGCTTTTATCTTTGATCTTAATTTTTTGAACATAACACATTCACAATCTAAAACCTAGCTTGCAGATCTAGCCAGCCGTTCCTCTTTTTCCTTTCTAATTTTCTTAACTTTTGGAATAACAATTATTCCATATTTCATTAAAAATATTGCAGCAAGAACTAATGTGCCAATAACTATTTCACTAAAGCTGAATCGTTCAGTAAATACGGCTATAAGCGCAACTAATAAATAAGCTATACTTGAAATCTTATATGCATTTTTTAAAAACTCTTCTCTATGAATGCCTGTAAGCAAAGCCATGTTAAAAAACACACCCGCCAGAAATATAACACTTCCCGCATCACAATCTCTTTTACTCCATAATGGGATAAATAAGGTCAGCATGATACCATATACAATTATCATCCCTACCATTAAAATCCAATTCTCAAGAGGATTTCTTTCTAATTTGTTTGAATCTAACTCTTCCATCATTTATTTCTTGTAATCAATTATTAAAATTTGTTTTACTTATAGCAAATCGAATCCCCCACTCTACATCGTAATTAGAGTTTCTAAAAAAACTTCCGTCTAACATCTATAAATGTTATAGAGTATTTTTCAGGTTCTGGTGGTTCGTGGGTATAACCTTCGGCGTTGGTTTTTAGGTATATCTTCCTGCCATCTTCGAAATCGTAATAGAGGTCGATATTGGCATAGGGAGTTCCGTTAGTGTTGGAGTATCTGACTTCTGTCCAGCCAATGTGCACACTTGGGTCGTACATTTCTGAATCTGGTTCACGGTCTATTCTCTCTACTACACCACTCTCAGTTTGACAAGGCAACTTCATGTAATCCTGTAAAAAACCATAAGGGACAGCACCTACCGTTACCTCAAATACACGATATCTTTTGTTGTTGTGCTCCAATACTAAATTATCATATGCATCACTTTTTATTCTTGAACTGAACTCATTAAATACAACCTCTGAAGATTTAATAGTTTCATCAATTGAGGGAAAACCTTGTTTAATCTTTATTTCACCCAATTTACGATTAAATATTATCGTTTTGTAACACAAATTGCCCTTATGAAAATGTAAGGCAACTACAAGACCTATCATAAAACAGGTAAATAATAAGCCTGTTATATCCATTGTATTATAACTAACCAGCATCCAAGCTAGTGGTAACAATAGAACAAAAGCGAATGTAAGTTCAAAGCTCAATTCCCGCTGTTTGGAAGAGTTTATTACAAGACAATCTTCATTAACAATTTCCGCATTAATAGCTTCGCATATTTCTTTCATTTTTCAACGGGCTTTAAGTAGTTATCTAAATCAATAGTACTCATGAACCACTGCGACTTAGAATCAAAATTTCCAGTAGATGCTCCATAAACATATTCTCCATCACCACCCAACCAATAGAAAAAACCCATTACGATTAGAAAAAGAAAAAAAACAGCCAAAGCACTAAGCCAAGCTGTATCACTTACTGTATTAATGTCTTTTAATTTCAAGTTACGAGGATCTTTAAACATAGACAAAACAATAAATGGAGGCACGAAAAACAATAGCCACCAATAAGATGGTTCTTTATGCAATTGATTATCCTTAATGTAAAAGTAGTTAGAGTCATAATAATCTTCTCCTCTTCCAGTACCTTTTTTCATGAAATTATCAACCACTTTGATATTCTGAACTGTCAACTCAGAATTAGGATAGTTAGATTGAATGTCTGCAATTAAACGCTCTGTATCATATTTGTTAAGTCTTATAATTTTTGTTATTACATCTGTAGCTGCAAAGCATATTAATAAAGCTGACATTATTAATAGAGCTTGAAACAACGTGATGTTTTTTAAAAATTGAAGTTGTTTTCGGAATATACTTCTATAGTTTATTTTCATTGCTGATTAACTAAATAGGAACAACATGTGCGATGCCCGATACCTTACTTTTTCTTATGTCATGACAACCCTTCTCTAAAATCTGGTAACCTCTTCGTTTTATAAAAATTTCCGTCTAACATCTATAAATGTTATAGAGTATTCCTCATGTTCTGGTGGTTCGTGGGTATAGCCTTCGGCGTTGGTTTTTACGTATATCTTCCTGCCATCTTCGAAATCGTAACGGAAATAGCTGTTACCATATGGCTCTCCGTTAGAGTTGGAGAAGCTGGTTTCTACCCAGCTTAAATGTATGTTTGGGTCGTACATTTCGGAATCTGGCTCGCGGTCGAATTCCTCTACCGTATCGTGCCAGTGCTTATCGCGCTCGGCCTGTTGTTCTGGTGTGGCCTCGGGTGTGGATATGTGGCTGAGGTAAAGTGGTTTCGGGAAACCTTCTGCTTTCCTACGCTCAAAATCGGCCTGACGGTAAGGATCGAAAGCACTACCGGGTGGCAAAGGTCGGTTTTTGTCCATATACCACACGTAAAAAGACCATAGCTTTCTATAGCTATCATCTAGCCCTTCCAGTTTTCCACCACGCTGTCCGTCTTTGGGCATTACCAAAAGATCCATCCGTAAGTTGCCCGTAGTACCTCCTGCACCATACCAGAATGGCGTTACATCAGTAAAAAGGTATGGGGTATTTCGGCCATCATCGGGTGTTTTTTCAAAAGACATTAAGCCTTTTTCCCTGTCTAATACAATGTGTAAGGATTCGTTTAGGTATATTCTATAGGAAAAATAAACAATTGCTATAATACAAACTGAAGATATCGATATATTAACAGGATGAAAGATTTCTTCAAATGAAATTGCTGCTAAATTCATTGCAAAACCTACTCCAATTGCCCAACCTAAACTTATTTTATCACCCTGCCTTATTTTTTTATCGTAGCGAAAGAAATTTTGATCAGCCTGTAAAAAAAGTGGATTTTTTTCCTCCAAAAAACGTTGTTCAAATGAACTGAATTCACATAATATTTCGAAAGGCAGTTTTGTATCTAATCTTGCCTTTATCTTCGATCCTAATTTCTTGAACATAATAATTTACCTCCTAATGGTTCGACAGGCTCACCAACCCAATTCACAGTCCTAGTTTTTCAGCCTAATTCACTAGTTCATTGGCTTAGTTTAACAACTAAAAAGATTTTGGTAACTGAAGAAGCGTAAGCAACTTAAAAAAATGCCCTTCTAACATCTATAAATGTTATAGAGTATTTCTCATGCTCTGGTGGTTCGTAGGTATAGCCTTCTGTGTTGGTTTTTACGTATATCTTCCTGCCATCTTCGAAATCGTAGCGGAAATGGCAGTTACCATATGGCTCTCCGTTGGAGTTGGAGAAGCTGGTTTCTACCCAGCCTAAGTGTATGCTTGGGTCGTACATTTCGGAATCTGGCTCGCGGTCGAATTCCTCTACCGTATCGTGCCAGTGCTTATCGCGCTCAGCCTGTTGCTCGGGTGTGGCCTCTGGTGTAGGTATGTGGCTGCGGTAAAGTGGTTTTGGGAAACCTTCTGCTTTTCTACGTTCAAAATCGGCCTGACGGTAAGGATCAAAAGCACTACCGGGCGGTAAAGGTCGGTTTTTATCCATATACCACACATAAAAAGACCATAACTTTCTATAGCTATCATCTAGCCCTTCTAGTTTTCCACCACGCTGTCCATCATTGGGTCTTACAAAAAGATCCATTCGTAAGTTGCCTGTAGTACCTCCCGCTCCATACCAGAATGGCGTTACATCATTAAAAGGATATGGGGTATTGCGGCCATCGTCAGGTGTTTTTTCGAAAGACATTAAGCCTTTTTGCCTATCTAATATGATATGCAAGGATTCGTTTAAATATATTTTATACGAAAAATAAATACTAGCGATAAGTCCAATTAATAAGATTAGTATCATAACGGGGTGACCTAACCCTTCTTTACTTGTAGTTCCTATCCATCCAAAAAAAACAACAGAAATAATTGTTAATATTAGGTACAACTTTGCACCTTGTTTCTTATGTTTATCATATCTGAAAAAGTTTTGGTCAACCTGAAGAAATGAGGTCTTTGGTTCTTCCAAATAGCGTTGTTCAAATTGGCTGAATTCAGATAATATTTCGAAAGGCAGTTTTGTATCTAATCTTGATTTTATCTTCGATCCTAATTTTTTAAACATAATAATTTACCTCCTAAATCCTCCTGAAGGAGGACTTTGATTACTGTCTGTTTTTGTAAACAGGCTATAATACTTTTGATTTTTTACACCCTAAATTCACCAAGGTGAATTTAGGGTGTTTCTTTAGCGGATTTAAATATTTTAATTCTCCCAAGCCCCTCCAGAAAGTAGCTCGTCTTTTGTTTTTAACTTCACATTGCCTTTATCTTGTATGTTTGTCATTATCGGGAAGCCAATTTCAGGATCTGTAATGGTAGACTCGTAGCGGTAAACGCCGAAATAACCACCCCAATAACGTGTGGTGTCGTCGTACTTACCTGGGTAGTGGTTTCCGTTGCCCAAAGATAAACGGCCTACCAGCAGTACTATACTGTTGGTGTTGAACTGCTCGGTGTAAGACGTTGGGATATCAAGATCCATTATTAGCTGTGGAGCTTTTTTGTCGGTAGCCTCCTGTATTTTGAGGTTTGGTTTTATGCCCTTCATTTCTTCATAAGTGCCGCAGAAACCATCTTTGTAGAAATAGAACGAATAATCGAACTGTTCTGGGCTATTGAGGAACTGCCTGAATGTAATAGCTATTTCGAACCTTTTAATAAAGGCTGTTTCTATTTCTGGCCCTCCGAGTAGTTTGTACCACCAGTCTTGCGGACTGTTTTCTTCGTTGAAAAACTCTGTGGCTTTAAAATTCACTTCGCTTGATATCAGAATATCGGTAAGTTCAGACCCTGCACATTTGAAGTTGTTCCATTTCTGGTACTCTTCTTCTGGACACAGTTTCGCTCTAGAAGCGTAGAAACGCTTAATGTAACCTACTATAGCATTGTAGTCTCCTTCTTTTTCTTCATCCGTCCGATTGAAATCTTCCTCTTCACTGAGCGCATTGTTCTTAAAGAACTCTTCCAGCGGTGTATCCTGAAAATAATACGCTAGAAATACCAGCCCTGTACCCACCGCTGCTGCTATCCAGCCAATAGGCCCCAACCAAGAAGAACCTGCAAACACCGCAGGAACCCATGCGGCATTAACCGCAGCGCCTGCTGCAAAAACACCAGCAGTAGTAGACACGGCAAAGGCTACTGCCGCACCGCCCCAAGCTGCTGCTGCATCGTAATCACGGGCATCTATCCTAAGCATAGCATCCCATGCACACATAGCAACTGTTACTCCACCACCTATAGCTTCAGTAAATAAAGCAAACCTACCAAGAAACCTTAGTGATTTATTAGAAAGACTTTTTTCTGCAATTTTTTTGTAGAAATAAGCTGTAGCAGAAGCAAATTCAAAAGTAATCCCACCTAAATTTATACCATGCTTAAGATCTTTTTTATCTGCATAAGTATGAATTGCGGCTACCATATTAAATGCTTGAAATAATGCCACTACACCTTTAAAAGGAGCTCCATCCAATACTGCATCTACTTTTGTTCCAAATTTCGATAGCGTTGATACCTCCATATCCACTGGAACATTCCTTGTTACTTTATCCATATATTTCACCGTAGATTGAATCTCTGTAGTTACTTCTTTTGTAACAGGAACGTCGAAAATATGGCGACCATGTGACGATTCTTTTAATACCAACTCAGGCGAACCCTGTTGGGTCATACGTGTCAGTGCTTTTTTACCTGCGTATTTACCAAACGTTACTTTGCTTTCGTCTATAACCCAGCCATGTGCATGCAATTGAGACTCTAGCTCTGGAGTGCGTACCTCGAACATATCTTCACCATATACATGCAACTTATTGAGTCGGCTTAGCGTGGCCTCAAAACTTCCATGAACCTGATCGGTAAATTTTGTTGTTACGGTTTTGGTTTTTTCTACCATCTCCGTTTTACTAAGCATGTGGGTCTGGATGTCTGTTGTCTTAGTCTGGTCAACATAATCCTGCCCCGCACCTTTTATGGCTGCTATGGATTTATTAGAAAGGTCGATGGCCTGTTTGCCTTTATCCTCGGCAGAGGCGCTAAAGCTATAGCCCTGCCCGCTTTTTGCAGTGTAAATAATATCCTGCATAGCAAACTCGGCATAAGTCTCCAGGGTTTCCTGCACGTATGCGGCTATTTTTTCGGATACTTCTTCTTTTCTGCCGTCTTTGGTGAGGTCGTCGTCTATATCCAGCACCTTGTTCAGCATTCGGTATACCGAAGAAGAGGTGTTGTCTTCTTGTAAACTCTCCAATAAAAGGTTATCCCATGTGGTGTCTTTCTCTTCGTCTTTTGGTAAGTCGAAGGATTTATCCTGCATGTGCGACTTTATTGCCAGCAGCTTATAAAAACGCACGGCACTTCTTTTACCATCAAGCAGGTTCAGTTTAGAACCAAGCTCGTGTGCATCGTAGGCTTCTTTATAATAATCCGCAGAAAGGAAGTTACCCAAGTCGGCCTGCAATGCCTTTATAAGCTCCCTAAGTTTTTTACGCTCTGCAACAGCTAATAAATTAAGGATTTTTGGTTTAGACATAAGGTCTCCGTACTCCTTTATCATTTCGCCATTGCTGTAGACGAGCTTGTATTGTGTAAGTGCTAAGTTTACCATAGCACCTATCTGCTGCTCTTCGTCGTTTGGTAGGGTTGCAGCTTTGTTTTCCAGCATGCGGTCGAGCACCGTTTCCAGATCGCGACCTGTTTGCATGGCCTCTAGCAGGGCTTTTTGCCTTGTCAGCTCTATGCCGAGTACATCGGCAATGTCGTCTGCTGCGCCAATAGGGTCGTGCAGGGTAATGAATATGTCCTCGTAATATTCATCATCACTTTTCTGTTCAGTATTCTCTATTTTCTTTATTTTATTTTTCAGTAGCCTGTGGTTCGGATGCTTTTTGTAATGTGCAATTTTCAGCTCCGAGTGTGGCAATGCGTGTTCCTGTGCGGTTTCTTCCCCTTTTTTAATACCTCCGCAATCTATCAGCGTCATGTGCTCTTTTCTTTTCTCCTTGTCTTGGAGCATCTGCTGATGATAATCGTAAGTCCACTGCACAGGGCTAAAGGCTACCCACATGTGCCGCATTTGCATTAGATCTAAATCTAGGTGCGGAAGTTCTTCTTCCTCGGCAGGGCGTATATCGTCGTATGGTTTCTGTGAATCGCCTGTTGGCTGCCAGAGTATATTTTTCATTTTTCCATCGGCAGCAACTTCAATTTCTATAAAATCGTTTATGTCCTCGTCGTTAATCAGGTAAATGTAACCTTTGCGCAAAGAGGTTCTGCCCACATAAAACTGGTCTGTGCTTTGAATATCACCGTTTGAGACATCCATTTCGTTAACAGAGTATGTGTCGCTATTTTCTGGGCCACCAAGGGCATAACCTATATCGTCTTTACTTTTTTTCTGAAAAAAGCCATAGCGTAAAAAGTGTAGACGTGTTTTTGCCGGTTCCAGTTCCCGTGTTATAGAATCATTGTTTTGGAAATCCCTAACTGTTATTTTAGCGTTTCTTCGTTCTGTATCTGAATTTTGTTCCACTATTTCTTGTTTTAGATAATTAGGTATTGTCTCAAGGACATTAATTTCATGGAGCTTTATGCCTTGAGCATAAGGTTTAGCAATTTAGGCTTCTTCTTGCTGCTCTTGTCGTATTACTTTTAATTCGATACGGTCAATGTCGTCCTGCACGGTATGTTCAAGTATATCGTCCTCAAGACGTTCACCATTAAGTTCAAAGTCTGCTGCTTTATCCTGCATGTCTATTTCAAGTGTGTCGCCTTTTTTGTTCTGCGTTTCAATGACTAAGACTATGGTATCACCTATTTTGTATTTTTTAATTCGTTTTCCTTCTTCGTTCTCGATATGATAGTTGACAAGCTTGCCTTCTTCCTCTATTGGCGGAGCGGAAGCCATTTTCCATTTCATATCAATATCCGATATCTTCCAGTTCTCCTGCTGCACAACGGTCTTCCTGTTGCGTGTGATGGCGGGAGAGATCCTCAGTTTCATGACAGGCGGCCTGTTCCCTTTCGACATATGTTCCTGATAGGAGACGCAGAAGCCGTCCCAGAACTCCAACCATATGATCTGGTCCTCGTGGGGGCGGAAGATCTGAAAATAGCCATGTTCCATCCTGCCCTTGGCGATCCATTCGAGAAAGAATTCGTCGTTTTCGGAGGAATCCATTTCTATGTCGAACAGCCCGCCCACGATTATCGTGTAGAGCGTTGCGCCCTGTTCCTCTTTCGGCCGTACGCAGGTGTCGTAGTTGAACACGCTGGGCTGTGTGTCTTTCAGGTCGAGCTCCCGGAAGCCGGCCTCGAACTTTTCTTCCCAGCTTTCCTCTTTTTTCGGCTCTCCGAAGGTAGTGCTGTCTTCCAGCGTGTGGCCGTCAATTTTTCTGTCGTGGTCGGTTAATACGGGGCGAAAATATTCGTAATAGATGTGGTTGATCCATCTTTCTGTTTCACCAACCACTAATTTAATCCTGATGTTTGACATAATGGGGGAATTGAATTCTAAACACAATATGCTATTTACTAAGAAATGCCTACAGCTGCTTATCTGTACGGCAAACGATAATCACCTATGAACAGATTTATTGTTATTAACAACATATATAACTATAATAATGACATTCTAGTATTTTTAAGTTAGCTAAAGTACGAATTTAAATAATATTTCATGCCTCTATATTGTCTTTATGAATAAATAAACAACTAACTCAATAGATATACACCATAATTGAGACAAAAGAGACATAAACATTAAAATAAATCAATATATAGATTTACAAAATAACTGAATAATATGGCTGTTTCTAATTTAGACTGAAACAAAACAATAATAACAAGCTAAAAAACAGTACCACACGCAGCATAGAGGTCTGTCTGTAATATTACATGGCAATTCTGATAAAATTACCTGCTTTTCTTATTGAATTCTATGACTTTAAGTTTGGATTTATTGGAATAAAACGTCAATATTTTTGTTCTCACCTTTTTGAAGAGTGGTGTTTATGCTAAACTATTAATGGCTTAAAATTATAGCTCCTCCTACCCTAATCTTTTTCAAAATTCCTTTGTTCTTTTTATGGTAAAAAAGGCTATAAAACTGGTCTGTGCTTTGAATATCACCGTTTGAGACATCCATTTCGTTAACAGAGTATGTGTCGCCATTTTCCGGGTCACCAAGGGCATAACCTATATCGTCTTTACTTTTTTTCTAAAAAAAGCCATAGCGTAAAAAGTGTAGACGTGTTTTTGCCGGTTCCAGTTCCCGTGTTATAGAATCATTGTTTTGGAGATCCCTAACTGTTATTTTAGCGTTTCTTCGTTCTGTATCTGAATTTTGTTCCTGTGTAATCGGTATGAGTTACATTGTGGGAGTTCCTTTTTTTCATCGTTTTCATAACTTACCAGTTTTCACCGTTTAATAAAAACTCTTTTGTCCCAGTTTTTAACGAATCGAAGTCTGTGCTGCCAGAACAAGCTTTTTGATAAACATCCCCTTACTTTCTCCTGTAATTATAGCCTGCGGATCCGGTACTTTTATAGGATCAAATTTCATTATTTATAGATTATTTTCACTCCTTTATCAAATGCATATTTTCCTATTGTTGAACCTTTTTTTATTTCAACAGAATAAGAAGGAAGGCCATCAAAAAAAGATCTAAAAGCATATTCATTTACAGAAACAGGAGTATTGGGTAATTTTATGCTGACCAGAGGGTTGGATCTGAATGCAGAGGTTCCAATGTATTCCAAACTTTTGGGAAAATCTAGTTTCTCTATATGATTTGCTTGAAAGGCCTCTTTCCCAATATATACCAATTTAGTATTAAAATAGAGCTCTTCTATTTCACTACCTCTAAATGCACTTTCCATAATACTATCAACCATGGTCGGAATTTTTACTTTGCGTAGTTTGTTTCCAGCAAAACAGTAGGGGGGGATAATTGTTATTTTAGGCGAAAGTGTCAGTTTCTCCAATAGATTATTTGTAAATGCATACTCCCCAATGTAATTCACACTTTGGGGAAGCTTTACATTCCTCAATTTATTTCTTGAAAATGCATAACATTCAAGTTTCTCTGTTCCATTAGGGATGTTTACAGAAACAATTTTATTGTCATAGAAAGCTACCTTCCCAATCTTTTTCAGACTATTAGGTAATTGAAGGTTGATTAGGTTTTTCATAGCGAATACCCCTTCAGCAATTGATGTTACTGTTTCCCCTTTGAAACGATCTGGAATTACTAAACCAAAAATAAAAGAAGGCGTCAAGTTCTTTAAACGCTGTTGTGTCTTATTGAACAGGTAATTTTCACCACCGGTCAGCGGTAACTCTTTATCAAGGGAGGCATTTTTCCTGTCTTTACCTAGCCTTATTCTCTTTATCAATTTTTCTATTGTCTGTATTTCCTTCGGAGGGGTGTAACTTTTTATTTCACCACTTTCAAAAACAATATCTTTCAATTTAAGGGTGTTGTGCAGGCTTATGTTATTATATTCATTGTCTAGGTGAAATTTATCATCACAGGGATTGAATCTTCCATTTACAAATATTTCAGAAAGTTTTATGTCTTGTTGAGAACGTGTCAGAACTTTAAACTTGCAGTTTTTTAGATCGCCATGCATGTAAGCATAACTCCTTTCCTCCCCGAAAGCGTATTGCTCTATTACCTTTATCCTGTCATGTAGAGTTACACTTTTCAGTTTGTTATTTCGAAATGAATAACTCCCCAATGCGGGCTACCGATCTGGGAATACTTACCTGTTCCAGTTCATTTTCATCGAAAGCTCCTCCGCCTATGTAGACCAGTCCAGAGCCAAACTCTATTTCTTGAATCTGATTCTTTGAAAATGCATATAGACCAATTGCTTTTAAACTATTGGGGAGCTTTACTGATGTAAGTTCCTTTTTTTCAAAAGCTTTTGGCCCTATGCCTACAACTTTTTTATTGTCAAGGGTTTCTGGGATTACTATTTTTTTGAGTTCCCTTTGTACTTCCAGATGATTCCTTCGCTGAAGTCTACTTCGCTTAGTTTTATTGTGGATTTACATGAGCTTAAAATGAAAAATACTATTACAGAATAAATAAGTGGGAGTTTCATACAATGCTTTTATATCTCAAATTATTATTTGTAATTCTGTGGCCTATTTCTCAACTTTCTGTGTGTAAAATACACGAACACATACGGTGTTTCCCCTATTTAAATTATAAATATCCTCCAAAAATAGGCTTGTGTTCTTCCCTAAGATATTCTACTGTATATTCTACGCCTATTGGAGGAACTAAAACTTTCCCTGATGCATTCTTTGTGTATATTACTCTCCTATCGTTTAGTATATATCTAACCCACGATATATAAGGTGCATATTGAAAAATGTGTTGGTTCTTTTAATTCTTTGTATGTCCATTTTTCTGGGTTATACTCTTTTGAGTATTCCAAAGATCCTTTTGGCAATTTAAATTGTGAGATACTTAAATTGCATTTGCCGTACTTATTGATATCAGGGCAGAACATTTCATGATTCCATACCAAAGCCCTTATGCTCTGTAAGTGAGGTTTATATTCAAGTGTGGGTATTTGGCTATAATACAGTGGCAAAGGAAACCCCTTCTCTTTACGTTTCTGGAAATCCTTCTCACGGAATTTATCAAATTTTTCTCCAGGGGGTAATGGGCGGTTGCTGTCCATATACCAGATTATATAACTCCATATTTCACTAAAACTATTCGAATTCCCTAAATTAAAAAGACTCACCCAATTGGTATTAAACCAAAGGTCAGGTCCTTTAATTGGTAATATTATTATTGGAAAAGTATGATAGGAAGTTTTTCCTGTTCTATCTGCTGTTGCAGCAAAAGAGTATTCTGACTTAACATATAATTCATCTAGCTTTTTTTCATAGCATCGCTTATAATATTTCCCAGGCACTGATACCATTTGGGTTTTGCGGTTGAATACCCATTTCTTTTTAGGGGTACTAAAGTATAATGCCAATAATACTGGTCCTATTAAAATAAAAGTGCTGAATGCAAATATAATTGTTTTGAAGTAAACATCTCTATTATAAAATAAACCAGATACACAACAAAGTGCTTTTCTAAATGTTCTATCAAACGCATATTTCAATAGTCTATTCTAAAATTTTATAAGTAATCATATTTTTTATGTGTAATTTCCCTATGATATTTTCTGTCTTCTAGTTTTATCATGATTTTTAATGAAATTTTGAATCTTCTCACAGACCAAAGAAGTAGGGCGTTTTTTTCATAAGGGCTGCAGGTTTGTTTTCGCGTCCCCTTACAAACTCACAATGGGGCAGGGCACCAAAAGTATTATACACTTAAGGCCTTCTATTTTCATTTTGATGCCTCTACCCTAACCTACAACCATCTTTAACGTAACCCGTAGGCCAGTATTTTCGCCTCTTTCAGGGAATATTTAAAAGGGACGAGCACTTTCCCTGAAATGTCAATTACCCCGTATTGCTCTTTTAGTGCTATATACAGTCTACCCCTACTTGCATGGACATGGTGAATTTTTTTGTAGATACAGGGAACTGTGTTTTTGGCTGCTTTTTTAAAGTCTATAAGTCCATAATGGTTATTGCGTTTGACGATCTGTGCATCATCAATCCTGCTTTCTCCTGTTCTGATAAACTGAAGGTCGTATTTGTCCTTATTTATTGGGTTTCCTTCTGGGTTTATAAAAATCACAGAGTTGTTTGTTGCAGCTTTGGCTACCCCATAATTAAATGCTCCGATTACAGAGTATTCATTGTTGCTCAATTTTGTTCCATTATCGAGCACAACTGTGTGCATTAGGTTCTTTCGTTGTACTATGATAGCATCTTTGTAGCCGTAAATCAGTTTGAAATATTCATCTATTGTCCTGTTTCCGCAGGTATCCATTATTATGTAGCCATTATCTGTACATCCGTAGGCAAGTTTATCTTTCAAATATTCTATGCGCCTGACTTCAGGGAGTTTTTTTATCTTTTTTGCAGAACGGTCATAGTGGTAGAAGTTTTTGTTGCCTACCAAATAGTAGGTGTTTTCATAGCCTCTTATTCCCATGTGTATTGAATTAATGAATTCTAGTTTTTTAGGAAATGATGCTATCGTTTCTCCATGTTTATTTATTATGTCAGTCTTGTTTTTGAACCTATTGGTGAATATATTCTGGTGCATTCTACTGTTGGTAATGGTGATGTCTAATTTTGATGTTTTGAAATCTCTCAAAACATAAACTTGCAAATGGTCGATATTACCTTTCGTGAGAAAGTGAAATTGAAAATTCTTTGGCCTCTTGTAAAGAGTACCTAGCTCAACCCAGTAATGCTCCAGAACACTGATGGCCTCATGTTTTGTTTTTGCTTTTTTTATTCCTTTATATAAGCTTTTGTAGTGTTTCATCCAATAGTCATACTTTTTATCTAGACTATCGAAATACAGAGCGT
Organism: Bacteroidales bacterium; assembly: GCA_965230435.1. Classification (GTDB taxonomy): domain Bacteria; phylum Bacteroidota; class Bacteroidia; order Bacteroidales; family JBDKHP01; genus JBDKHP01. Next base: position 77,650 of record CBDDLB010000003.1, on the reverse strand, counting down.
CCTTATCAAAATAGTCGGTTGCCAACATTTTGCTTTCTGTATTGAATGCTTCAAATGTCATTAAACTGCCAATTTCCCTTTCTTCATAATAATCTTTGGGTGTCTCGAAGCACACATAATTGTCTGACATTTCAAGCAGGGTGACGCCGTTTTTTGTTTTTCCAATGTCTTTCTTTCGGAAAATTACAGTATCCACTTTTGAAATACTTTTAAGAGAATGTTGGAGGGTCATGCTGTCTATGAAAAGTCTGGTCGGTAAATAGATAACGTCTCCTTGGTCTTCGCACAGCCTAATGTTATGATCTGTTTTGCCATTAGCATAATAGACCGCTTTTAATTTATTTTTGAGTACTGTTCTGGTATGTGTGCTCGGATACTCATACCGGTCATAATCATTACCGAAAAGTAGGGGCACTCTAGAGGTGTCTCGGAAAAACTGTTGAAAAAAAGTTAATCCTTTTTTTACGTAGCTAATGTAAGCTGAATCTTCTGCAAGGTTAGTAAGGGAAGTGCTCGGTTTTCCTTTTTTGAACTCTTCCTCCCCCGGTGAGTATTGTCTTTTATGTATACGTAGGATAGAATCTAGCTTTGTTCTATAATTCCAGACCCAGCTGGCATTGTAAGTGCGGTAGTCTTTTTTCCATTGTATTTTCATACTGGACAGCGATTCGTTTTTGTCAGCGTGCAAAATCATTTTTTGTGTGATCTCGAACGTGCTCGGGTTCATTTGTTCTTTCTTTTCATACAGCTTTTTCGGAACATAAGAATGCTGAGCTCTGCTCGTAAAGGAGGACAAGAACAAAAGGCTAATTAAGAGAGAAAAATGTAGTTTAGGCATTTTATTAATTTAATTGCATGATTTGTGTTTATTCTGATAAAATACTTTTAAAGGAATTATGAATCCAGCGAGGAGATCTCTTGAAGTCTTTTAGACCTCACCTCTGATAATTGTATGCTGATTGAATACTTAAAGATTGTATATGAATTAATATTGTTTTTGCGTTTTTTTGTCTTTTTACTTTGTGATAATTAATGATGTGCTTTCTAAATAAAAACCAAAGTTTTATGTAAAGCTTTGGTTTTTGGTTGAACAAAATATTTTTGATGTTTGTCCTAATTACATTTTCATTTATTACCATCCCCCAATACGAAATCTTTCCTTCTGTTGTTCAGGAGTGGTTTCTGGTGTTGGGACACGGCTGAGGTGAAGTGGTCTGGGAAAACCTTCTTTTTTCCGGCGTTCAAAATCTTTCTTTCTGAATTCATCGAAGATTTCCCCTGGGGGCAATGGGCGGTTACGGTCTAGATACCTCACTATAAATGACAAATCTTCAAGAGGTTCACCTTTTACGAGAGATAGAACATTGTAAATGCCAACTTTCGTTGTTCTTAAGATCGAAAGCCCTGTTGTTTTCGCTCTGACATAATAAAACTGAGAATCATCTAAATACATAGTAGAGTTTTTGAGCCACAAGAAACCGGGAAATGTTACTGTCCCCTTCTTTCGGTTGAGGACGAATTTTTTTTTAGGCATCGTAAAAAGATAAATCAAGGAAGGTATTGCAAGGGTAACACTCGACCAGAACAACACAGTGTCAACAGCATTCCATGAGTATATATATAAATAAAATAATATAAGCCCAAGGGACATGGTTAAAAGTATAACTGGACCTACTTTAGCATCTGTTTTGAATTCAATGTAGTTGTCTGAAACATATTTTATTCGTCCAGTAGAATAGGAGGACATATTGTCGTAAATTTCTTTTGGAAGCCAATGTTTATGTCCTTCTGCCCCTATTACAAACCAATAATCATATCTTTTATGTGTAATTTCCCTATGGTATTTTCTGTCTTCTAATTTTTCCATTTCTTCATGTCTTTTAAGTTAAATTCAGAATCTACCCTGACTTTTAGATTTATACTGTCGTCCATGGTGTCTATTTGTTTTACGTTGAACAAAACACCTAACCAACGGGGTACTTCTTGATCGTCCGGAGATGGAAAAGGATAGCCAATAGAGCCAGTGTTATTATCAGTAACGCGCAGTACGAAAAGCAATTCACTGTTTCGTTTTATCTTGTGCCATTCGTTTTTTTCAAGTAGAAAGTTTATCGTTACTTCATGATAATTATTGGCGTTTCTTTCAATGGTGTAATCTTCTTTGTCTTCTAATGGTAGTGGTGTCATTTCTTTTTTCTTATCTGAGTATAAATATAATTTATACTGCAATTTACTAGAGGTATTGATAAAGGCCATAAAATTGGCTGACATGGTATATTGATAATAGATGTGGGAATCGATAGCTTCATATTGCTCACCAAGTACCGGTGTGTACCCTGTTAGCCTTAAACGGTCAACTTTTTCATGTTCAGGGTTGTCTTTAAATGGCCTGCAGGTTATATGGGTACAGATAATTAAATCGTATAGCCTCACCAAAAGGCAAAGGACGGTTTTTGTCCATGTACCATACCCAAAAACTCCAGGATTGGTATGCAAGGCCAAAAACCGGAGGCATTAGAATTGTGACTCTTTCGTAAACTGAGTGGGTTTGGCTTTTTTCCAAAATTAAAAAGCATGTTTATTGATTTTCGAGAAGTCCAGATCACCCGCGAGTAAAAATGCGACAGCTTTGAAATTTATAAAGGTTTTATATCCCCTTGCTTTAGCTTTGGCAGCCTGAATTATAGAATTTAACCCTTCCAGAACACCGTTGCTGATCCCGGTCCGGAACCACCTTACCACACCGTCCCAGTGTTCCTTTATTGTCCGTGCAGCCTTCTTTATGGGTTCAATTCGCGAATGTGTTGCCCAGTAGTACCATTTACGTAACAGTATTTCGAACTCCTGAGCATTTTGGGCGTCATATATTTCCTGAAAACTGTCCCTGATGTGCATTGCCCTTACTGATTTAAGGTTGAGTTTGGAGAGGGAAATCCGCTCAAGTTTTTGTTCCTGTTTTTCAGTCAGGTTCTCTTTGTTCTTCAGGAGGATGTATTTTGTTTTTTTAAGTATCTCATGCAGTTTCACTTCCTGCTGCCGGACAGTGTCCACTGCCTTGTTGAGGATTTTGATAATGTGGAACTTGTCGAATGTTATATTTGCATCTGGAAGATGGTCTCCCACGCCTTTAATAAAGGCAGGCGACATGTCACAGCTCACTTCTTTTATCTGTCTGGCGGTAGCATTATGCCGGGACAGTTCCTGTGCAAAATCGGCAACGGTGTCCGAACCTTTTCCCTTTGCAACATGAATGAGTTTATTGTTGGCAAGATCTACGAAAAGGCTTATGTAGTCATGGTGTTTGCGCTGGGAGGTCTCGTCTATCCCGACTTCTTCAACATCTGAAAAATCTCCCCCCTCAAGCGCCTGGTCAACATAGCAGTGAAGTATGCCCCATAGCTTGTCATCGGATACCCCCGTTAGTTTTTCCACAGAGCGTACGGGCATATTTCGACATAGCCCTACCAATAAGGCTTCGAACAATAAGGTAAAACCGGGGGCAACACCTTCCCAGGGCATTTTTACCTGCCGTACTTTCCCATTGGGCAATTTGATTCGTGGTACACGGGCTGTCAGATAACATTCGTGTTCAAAAAAGTTAAGATGTCTCCATGTTTTCTCAACGGTATCATGAACTGGGAACTTGTCCGGTGAATCTGCTTTGCCTGCTTCTGGAAAGTGTGTGCCACGTTTGAAATTAATCTGGATATCTAAACGCTTGGCTGATTCATCGAAGTTCAGACTTTCTACATAAAACGGTGATTCTATATGTAAGGCCGCGGCGAAAAGTTCTTTGTACATTTTTATTTGATTTCTTGATTTTACACCTCTAAGTTCGGCTTTTTATTAATTTTGGGAAAAGTCAAACCCACTCAGTTTACGAAAGAGCCAAACTTTCCTACAAAATGCGTAGGGAAGTTTAGCCCCAAATAGCAGTTTTTTTACTGTAAATTAATTTTTTATCCTAAATTTTTCTTTGATAGTACCATCTTCGTTGATCGGACATTCTTTCCACCCATTAAGAGGTTGAGGAAGCAGTTTCGTAGGGTCGACAGGAATTTCAACCTCAATTGAATTTTTAGAAAAATCATCTTTCAGAATAGTTACGATATAGTATTTGTCTTGTATTAAGTTATATTTACAATCATCATATTTCTTAGATTCTATTGTGTAAATATACTTTTCTCTGGAAGGCCCAGAACCGGAAACCTTCCCTTTCACAAACGCTATTGCGTATAACTTTTCTGAATCTTCCCAACTTTTTTTTGTTGTAATATTGGTGTAGACTAGAAAAGCAATTATTAATAATAGAAAAGCAATAGCTCTTACTGTTTTTGTATTCATTGTTAATTTTCTATTTTATTTCCTACAGAAATTACAAAGTGATGCAGGCAATATCGTATGGAATTTGACCGAAAGCGCCAAAACCTTTACCAACTTCGCCATCAATCCCTATTTTTCCATTTAAAAAGGCCTTTATTGAAGATTTTACAACTAAAGATGTAAATTCTTTGAAAGTAAGTCCATTATCAAAGATACTGTTAGCTTCGAATTTGGCTCCCTCGTCAGTAAAATCTATTCCGATGAAAAAAGTGTTTCCGACGAATTCTCCTATATAGGGGTGGATGAAAGTGTCCATGGTAACAGTAACAAAATTGATTTTCTGTTCAACAGAATATTGATAGCATATACTTCGGGTTGCGTCTATAATGTATTGGCTTCCTTTCTTCTTAATATAAGCTTTGCCTACCTGTTTCAGAATCTGTTTCGTAGTCATGCGACTAATGCCGGAATAGGCATTTCTGGCATATACCAATGCTTTGCTTCCAAGATTAATACTTGAAGCAAAACCTGCTGTAGCAACAGTTGTGAGTACAAAGATTGCGCTTTGAGTAACAGGATGATTCAAAAACTCATCATGAGCTTTATGGATACCGCTGATAATTATCTTGGATTTTTCTTCATTGGTTAAATATTTACTCTTTAGCAGAAGTACTTCACCAGAATCACTTTGCTTCACAAAAGCGCTATTTACAGAACCGTCTGGCAAAAAAGGCTCGATAGGAACGGTGCTTGCTCCGTTAAGTTTTAGGATGGGTTGGAATGAAAAACTTCTCTGCGCATGTTGCAGAGAAGTTAAACGCCAAGTAATAATAGTCCAGCTGCAGTTTATTGTGACATTCCTCACGATTAAGTGGTGAATTCATGATTTTCTTATAATTAAATGCTATTATTTAGTAAAAAAGCAAATTTAAAAGTCTCTAAGTAGTAATAAATACTTTTTAAAAACTAAAATCTTAAAAGATAATAAATACAGTGGCTTAATTCGAAAAATGATTCGTAAATCAGGCGCATAAATTATCACTAATCATGGGGAATGTCGTTTTTTTAGTTTGCTTGGTTGTAATTTTTGGCTCTGAATTTCTCTTTTATAGAACCGTCTTCATTGATTGGACACTCTGTCCATCCTTCTGGCGGCTGGGGGGTTAGATGGTGATAATTTACAGATTTCTCAATGGCTATATCGCATGCTCGTGGAGTACTGCTAATAAATTCAACGATAAAATGTTTGTTTATATTTTCAAAACCATTTTTAACAGTGCCTTCATAACGTTTGCCATTTACTGTTATATAGAACTTCCCCAACGGACCGGCTCCTCTTATTGAGAAAGCATCATAAACATAACCGATAGCATAACTTTTGGGTTCATATTTCCATAAGAATTGCCCGTAGATTACATAGGCAATTATGGCTAAGAAAATCGTTACTAAGACAACTGTTTCTTTATCTGTTTTCATGTGTTTAGTATTTTATTTGTAATTGTTGAACCGAATGCTTAATTTGTGAATTATATAAGTGTTTGCTCTGTTATAAACTGTATAGTTGCTAATTGGTCATTAGTCTATTTTTGGTAAATAGGCAGTTATGAAGCTCTTGTAAACAGAGCTAATATTACGTAACAACTCAGGTTCATTTTAAAGCCTCTCAGGTTTGCGCGACTTGAATTTTGGTTGTTTATCAGCTGGCCATGCATTTCTCAATGGCTTAATTTTTTTGTCAAAAAAACGGTGTTTTATCCACAGGAAAAACATTGATTGTGTATAAAAAACCATTCTTACTTTATCGAATTAGGAAATAAAAATCAACCTTTGAGCTATGGTAAAACGCGGTGAACTTGAATCACTTGACAAAGATGAGATCATCGACCTGTTTGTTGCATTTGCAGAAAAAATCGAAAAAAAACTGGCAGGGCTGCAGAAAGAGGTTGATGACCTGCGTGAAGAAAACCGCACATTGAAATTACCCAAAAACAGCAGGAACAGCTCACGCCCGCCCTCGCAGGACATAAAGAAACTGCCACGCCAAAAAAGTCTACGCAAACCCAGCGGGAAAAAAAGTGGAGGACAACCGGGTCACACAGGTAATACCCTGCATCAGACCGGTGAACCCGATCAGATTATCTGCCATATGCCAGAAGGTGTATGCCCCCAATGTGGCGGACGCCATAGTGAAGAGGAACCGGACCTGCATGCTACAAGGCAAACGGTGGATATACCACCGGTACGCGCACATGTGACCGAGCACCGCGTATATGGCTTCCAGTGCACATGTGGGCATATGCGGCAGGGAAAGTTCCCCGCAGGTGTCACGGCACCTGTTAAATACGGGAACAGACTTACAGGTTTTGTCAGCTACCTCAGTACCCGTCAATACATTCCTTTCGGCCGAATCCCTGAGTTACTGGACAATCTTTTCGGCATCCCGTTGAGCCAGGGGACGGTTTACAACATGCTTGAACGGGTGGCCGATAGCCTTGACCCGCTTTATCAGGCAATTAAAGAATCCATCCTTCAGGCCCCTGTGGTAGGAAGTGATGAGTCAGGTATAAAAGTAGGTTCAAAAAATTTCTGGGGGTGGATATGGCAAACTATCAGCGAAACCTTTATCGTAATCTGCAATTCAAGAGCCTACAGGGTAATAGAAGGTGAATTCAGGGATGGCTTCCCCCATGCAGTCCTGGTAAGCGACTCATTGGGCGCACAGCTTAAAACACCGGCATTTCTGCACCAGTTATGTCTGGCACACCTATTAAGGGAACTCAATGCGTTCATTGAACACTCCAATAATGGGTGGGCAGTGCAGATGAAACAGCTTTTTGATCAGGCCATTGAACTAAAGTACAGCCTTGAACCCGAGCAATATCCCCAACCCAATTCACGGCGGGATTCGATAATCGGTGAATTCCATAAATTAATTGTCCAGGATGTAGATGATAAAGTCCCCAAACTTACAGCCTTTAAAAAACGGATGGTCAAACATCAGGATAGCGTATTTACTTTCCTGTTCCATCATGATGTGCCTTTTGACAATAATGCCTCGGAAAGGGCTGTGAGAAACCTTAAAGTGAAACAGAAGGTATCCGGTGGCTTCCGGGCGGAAAGGGGTGCGGAAATTTTCGCTACCATAAGATCCGTAATTGACACTTGGATTAAAAGGGGCGTGAACATCTTTGATTCACTTTTGTGGGCGATTGAACTATATCAGGTCAAGAAAGACTTTTTAGCTAATAACAGCTCAAGCAATTAGACTTCCTGAGCTGTTACAATATTACAATAATAGAAGTTCAAGTATTTGAATGTATAATGCGTTGAGACAATGAATAAGTTTGAAATGTCAAAAAATAAGGAGTAAGATATCAGAAAAAAATCAAGTTTATAAGAATAGAAACCTGATTTTCTACCGTAACCTTAATAGGGATTTTATTGATAATCAAAAGACACACAATGCCCCTGATGTGTTTTTATACCTTACCCAGTTGTCCTCTACTTTTCAATGACATCGCCAGAGAGTAATGCAATTTTATTGGCAAGAGCACTGTTTGCAGTATTTGCCAACATTATTTTAGATATACCAACTCCGAGTAGGTTATAATCAGTACCTCCATGCTTCCCACAACTACCTGCGATTATTGTTTTTACAAGAGCAGAAACAATATGTTTGGTGCTTTTGTTTTTATCAAAAACTGTTTCGGCCTTTCCTTTCATAGTGACGAAATTAAAACTAAGAGTGAAAGTATTGCCTAATGCAGCTCCAACGTAAGGGGTGAAAAAAGAATCTCCAATTACAGTGAGTAAATTAATCTCGCCTTTTTGAGTTAAAGCCTGATAGCTTGCGCTTACAAAGGCTTTGGCCATTATAGTTTTGGCTGTAAGCTCACTTCCTTTGACAAAAGAATAACGCAGGACAGGTTTTAGTACGTTACGGCTTACCATTTGGGCAGCGCTGGATATACCGGTTAGTGATCCTGCTGTTATAACACTGGTAAGTACAAATATTGTCCCCTGAGTAATCGGATGATTCAAAAACTCATCATGAGCTTTATGGATACCGCTGATAATTATCTTGGATTTTTCTTCATTGGTTAAATATTTACTCTTTAGCAGAAGTACTTCACCAGAATCACTTTGCTTCACAAAAGCGCTATTTACAGAGCTGTCTTGCAAAAAAGGTTCTATAGGAACGGAGCTTGCCCCGTTAAGTTTTAGGATGGGTTGGAATGAAAAACTTCTCTGCACATGTTGCAGAGAAGTTGAACGGCAAGTAACAATGTTTTACTTTAACTTATTTTTCACCCTAAACTTTTCTTTGATTGTACCATTCTTATTTATAGGACATTCCTCCCAGCCTTCCTTCGGCTGAGGAATAAGTAAGTCAGGTTTGATACTTTTTTCTATCTCTATTCTACTTAATTTAGGATTGCTTGAAATGATTTCTACAATGAAATATTTGTTCAGGTTTACATTTCCTCGCTCAACCGTTCCTTCATATCTCTTGTTATTTATTGAGTAGAAATAGTATCCATCTGTTATCGCACCAACACCAGCTTGGCTTTTGAATACATATGCGATTGCATAGCTTTTAGAGGTTACTTCCCATCGTATTTGTGTATAAATAACGTATAGAGCAAACACCAATAAAATACTGCTTAATATAATTGTTTCTTTATCTGTTTTCATTGTTCTATGGCTGCACCTGTGTTGTAGGCTAAAGTGTTAATATATATATATATTAAGTATGAAATTTCCAGTTCCTGTTAGCAGTATATTACTCCCTGGATAATTAATGCCTAGATATTTTCCTCCTGTTCCAGATATAATAGTTTTAATAAATGCAGAACTGTATTCTTTAAAACCTTTGTTTTCGTCAAAAAGTGTTTCCATCTTAATTTTTCCTGATGATACATTAAAACTTAATGTGAAGATATTTCCCAATGCAGCGCCAACATAAGGAGTAAAGAAAGAATCTCCGATTACGGTGAATAAATTAATCTCTCCTCTTTGTGTTAAAGCTTGATAGCCTATACTACCAATTGCTTTTGCCATTATAGTTTTTGCAGTAAGTTCACCGCCTTTAACAATAGAGTGTCGTAAAATCGGCCTAAGTACGTTACGGCTTACCATTTGAGCAGCGCTGGATATACCGGTTAGTGACCCTGCTGTTATAACACTGGTAAGTACAAATATTGTCCCCTGAGTAACAGGATGATTCAAAAACTCATCATGAGCTTTATGGATACCGCTGATAATTATCTTGGATTTTTCTTCATTGGTTAAATATTTACTCTTTAGCAGAAGTACTTCGCCAGAATCACTTTGCTTCACAAAGCGCTATTTACAGAACCGTCTGGCAAAAAAGCTCGATAGGAACGAAGTTTGCTCCGTTAAGTTTTAGGATGGGTTGGAATGAAAAACTTCTCTGCACATGTTGCAGAGAAGTTGAACGCCAATTAATAATAGTCCAGCTGCAGTTTAATTTTTCGCCCTAAATTTTTCTTTGATAGCTCCGTTTTCTTTGATTGGGCATTCTTCCCATCCTCCTGGAGGTTGGGGAACAAGTTGATATCGTTTTATTGGTTTTTCGATTACGATCCTGCACATTCGCGGTGTGTTTTCAACAAACTCAACAATGAAATGTTTGTTAACATTTGTATTGCCATGTCCAACTGTTCCTTCATAGCGTTTCCCGTTTATTTTCATGTAAAAAACACCCATAGGACCTGCTCCTCTTATTGATTGTATATCATATACATATCCTACTGCATAGCGTTTTTTCTCTGTTTTCCATTGAATTTCCCCATATATAAAGTATAGTACAAAGGCTATTAATGAACCATATAAAAATATTGCTTCTTTATCAATTTTCATTCTTCTATCGCTTTTCCACTCACAACAGCAAGTGTGTTAATGTTTGTGTTAATTAGCAGATTACCACCCATTCTCAGCTTGTATTGGTTCTTTGTGTAATTTATTCCCAAGTGTCCCAATGTACCTGCTATAATAGTTTTTACTATTGCAGACACAATATGTTTTCCACTTTTATCTTTGTCGAAGATTGTTTCTGCTTTCTTTTCTTTTGTTATAAAATTATAACTTAAAGTAAAAGTATTGCCTAATGCAGCTCCAACGTAAGGGGTGAAAAAAGAATCTCCAATTACAGTGAGTAAATTAATCTCGCCTTTTTGAGTTAAAGCCTGATAACTTATGCTTACAAAGGCTTTAGCTCCTATTGTTTTAGCAGTAAGTTCACTTCCTTTCACAAAAGAATAACGCAGAACAGGTTTTAGTACGTTACGGCTTACCATTTGAGCAGCGCTGGATATACCGGTTAGTGACCCTGCTGTTATAACACTGGTAAGTACAAATATTGTCCCCTGAGTAACAGGATGATTCAAAAACTCATCATGAGCTTTATGGATACCGCTGATAATTATCTTGGGTTTTTCTTCATTGGTTAAATATTTACTCTTTAGCAGAAGTACTTCACCAGAATCACTTTGCTTCACAAAAGCGCTATTTACAGAACCGTCTGGCAAAAATGGCTCTATAGGAACGGAGCTTGCCCTGTTAAGTTTAGGGATGGGGGGAAGAAAAACTTCCCTACACATGTTGTAAGGAAGTTGAATGCCAGATGATAATGGTTTTATTGCAGCTTACTTTTAGCCTTGAACTTCTCTTTAATTGTACCGTCTTTATTTATAGGGCACTCAGTCCAACCTTCAGGGGGCTGGGCAGTAAGGCTTTTAGGGTTTACCGGAATTTCAATGTTGATACGGTTTGTTTTGGGAACTTCAATAATAAATTCTGCAATAAAATATTGCAGGTGTTTATCTTTTCCATGATTAACTTTCCCTTTGTAAGTCGCTTTACCAATTTTAAATTGGTATTTCCCATTGTATTCGCCTCGACTGTGATATTCAAGGTCGTAAACATATGCCAATGTGTATCCTTTGGTGGAGGTTTCCCACATTAATACATTGTTTATAATATAGAATGCAAATTAAAGATACTAACACACTATAAACTATTTACTCTACCCGACTGTTTTTAAATTATTGCATATTCTCGTGACGGCTAGTTCAATAGCCATTTTAACAGGTTCAGTTATTTTACGTTTGAAGAACTCCCTCATTAAGTTCAACCCTCTTCTGAACACGCTATACTGAGGATAACCGTGCTTTTTTCTTTTGACAGGGTTCTTTTTCCCGTCCTGAATACCTGTTGCCCAGCACAAAGTATAGGCTATCGACACTACGGCAAAAAGCTTTCGGTATTTTTTCAGGTCCTGCAGGCAGGAGTCTTCCATATTAAAACCTCTTGCCTTCAAGGCCTGAAAGAATACTTCTATCGGCCATCGGCGTTTATAGGACCCCGTCAGTTCACCGCAAGGTACTGTCCCGATCAAAAACAACAGTTCGCCGTCCTTACCATAAGTCAGGGACAGGTTAACAATTACGTTATCAACAATCACATTTTCGGCATAAAAAGTTTTCCTGTCCCCCAGTAGTTCCTCTGCACTGGCAACCGTTCCCTCTGCCAGTGTTATCTTATGGTTTTTCGGCACTCTTACACAGAAGTTTATCCCTTTCTTTCTTAACCATGAAAGCCATTTGTTGCCAACGAATTCACGGTCCATCACCAGCATGCTGATCCTATCGGGCCCGACAATCCCAATGATGGATTTCAACAGCCCTATTCGGTCGTCAGCATTACTGTTCCCGCTATTATTGTCAAGCATTTCAAAATAAATGGGCACTGCCATTTTTCCGATACTCACAACCGCGCACAGGATATTTACCCGTGTCCTGCCGAAGTCCCATTCCGTCCTGTCTATACTGATCAGTAGGCGGTCATGGTGCACAAAGCCCATCAGAAAGACACCTAACATTAGATAATCAAAATTGACCTTCTCAAAAAAATCCTGTATCCGCCTTTCTATCGATTCTACCTTGGCACCGCTTTCTATTTTGTCCGCTATCTGTGAAAAAACTACAGAGCGGCTCTTGATAATCCCTGCTGTCAGTTCACATATAAACTCCTGCCTCTTTTTGTGCTTTACTATCCCTAGGTTACGAATTAATTCATATATATTTGTTTGTGGACATTGCTCCATGCTGAAAAGTTGTTTTTTTGGTGTAGGAACCACAAAATTCAACTTTTCTTTTTACCTCTCGAAATCAGAATTCATAAACAGTCGGGTAGAGTATAAACTATTATTGGGTTATCTTTAGCATTTTTCATTTTTCATTTTTTTATTCTGAACTCATTATGTTTTTATCTAAAGTCATAACTCCAGCATGCAGCATCATATCGTAAGAGCTTGTAAATAATAGGCCAAATCCTTTATTTATGTGTCCATCAAGCCCTAGAGTACCATTTAAGATTGCTTTAGTTGCGCTTTTAGCAAGTACATTTAAGATTTCACTAGAAGTTACTCCATTTTTAAAAATTGAATCGGCATAAAAAGAAGGGCTATCACCAGTGAAGTCTATTCCAATAAAAAAAGTATTACCAATAATTTCCCCCACATATGGATGGATAAAAGTGTCCATAGTCACTGTAATGAAGTTGATTTTGTGTTCGATTACTGCTTGATAACAAATACTTCGGGTAGCGTCAATTGCATATTCTGTTCCTTTCTTCTTAATATAAGCTTTACCTACCTGTTTCAGAATCTGTTTCGTAGTCATGCGACTAATGCCGGAATAGGCATTTCTGGCATATACCAATGCTTTGCTTTTAAGATTGAAACTTGAAGCAAAACCTGCTGTAGCAACAGTTGTGAGTACTAAGATTGCGCTTTGAGTAACAGGATGATTCAAAAACTCATCATGAGCTTTATGGATACCGCTGATAATTATCTTGGATTTTTCTTCATTGGTTAAATATTTACTCTTCAGAAGAAGTACTTCGCCAGAATCACTTTGCTTCACAAAGCGCTATTTACAGAACCGTCTGGCAAAAAAGGCTCGATAGGAACGGTGCTTGCCCCGTTAAGTTTTAGGATGGGTTGGAATGAAAAACTTCTCTGCAAATGTTGCAGAGAAGTTGAACGCCAAGGAACAATGTTCTATAGTAACTTATTTTTTTACCCTAAACTTTTTTTTGATAGTGCCATTTTCGTTGATCGGGCATTCTTGCCAACCTCCTGAAGGTTGAGGAATCAACAAATGGCGTTTAAGCGGTTTTTCAATGACGATTCTGTTCATCCGAGGTGTTCCCTCAATAAACTCAACAATGAAAAATTTATGAAGTTTTTTGTTGCCGTTTTCAACAGTGCCTTTGTATTCTTCATCGTTAATTGTAAAAAGATAATCTCCACGAGGCCCAGGGCCTCTGACTGAATGGATCTTAAAAACATAAGCTATTGCATATTTTTTCGTTTTTATTTTCCATTCTATTTGTCCATATATAATATACAGTGCTAAAGATGATAGGAATCCGAATATTATGATTGAGCTTTTATCTATTTTCATTTTTCTATTGCATAACCAGCACCAACAGCCAGTGCATTAATATTTGTATTCATAATTAAATTTCCTGAAATCTCTGGAAGATAATTTTTTCCAGAGTAATTAACACCGCATAATGTTCCAAAGGTTCCTGCAATGATAGTTTTAGTTATTGCAGAAACATAGTACTTTGTGCTCTTGTCTCCAATAAATATCATATCAAAGCTTACTTTTCTTTCTATTAAATTAACATTGAGGGTAAATGTATTTCCAATGGCAGCTCCCACAAATGGAATAAAGAACGAATCTCCAATTACAGTGAATAAATTAACATCTCCACCTTGAGTTAAAGCCTGATAACTCACACTTACCGCTGCTTTTGCTCCAATGGTCTTTGCGGTCAGTTCACTGCTCTTTACAATGGTTTTCCGAACAAGTTTCCTAAGTATATTACGGCTGAGCATTTGTGATCCTGTAGCTACTCCCTGAGCCATTCCAGCTGTAACAACACTGGTAAGCACAAATATTGCACCTTGGGTAACAGGGTGATTCAAAAACTCATCATGAGCTTTATGGATACCGCTGATAATTATCTTGGATTTTTCTTCATTGGTTAAATATTTACTCTTTAGCAGAAGTACTTCACCAGAATCACTTTGCTTCACAAAAGCGCTATTTACAGAACCGTCTGGCAAAAAAGGCTCGATAGGAACGGTGCTTGCCCCGTTAAGTTTTAAGGCGGGAACAGCCTTCCCTGTTACTTTCGATTTTCTGTAGAAGGTGCGGACGGCTTTTCCATTATGATCCTGTAGCGGTACAGAAAATTGCCCATCTGCCAAATTTTTCGAACTAAGGGCATATACTTTTACCCGTTCGGATTTTCCTTCTGTGGTTCTTTTCAAAGCATAACCGGAATATAAAAGAGAGTTAGGGTCTTTAGCGTCCCTCACTATTGAGCCGTTAGGGTTGTCACCATTAATCCCGAACTGCCGTTTTGCCACATACTGAGAATACTCAGTCAGTTTGGTGAAAGTTTTTTCTTTACCAATGGATGTGTCCCCGATAGCATCTTCAGAAAGCCATAATATTGCCTTCTGGTTTGTATGCTGAATTAGCTCAAACAAAGCTTGGCAATGTTCGCGCATGTTCTTTTGTAAGTTGATCCTGTCTAGTCCTTCCCAGTTGAACCGGAATGACTTTGCAAAAAAGCGATCTGTGATCTCGTTCTGTGTATAATACGTTTCTGCAAACACAAACCTTCTGCTTTGGGGTACTTTTAGATTATATTTCTTTTCGTAGACATCCTTTTCTGCCCGTGGAAGATCCAGTATATATTCCTCTACATGGTAAGCCTGCTCATTTATTTCGAATATTTCAGGTACATCCGGTCCTAATATCAGGTCCATTGAGTTCATTATGCTGTTTAGGCGTTTTAAGGATCCTCCAGAACTGGTTTTGTACATTGCTACCGAACCAAAAATATTAATGGTCTGTGCCCAAAAGCTATAATGTTGTTCCGATAGCTCTTTTGGTACTATCTCGATCCTTTCTGTTAGAAGGGTGTAAAATTTTGCTGTCCTTTCCCCTTTAGATAGAATGAATTCATGTAAGAATTTTACGCCTACGTCTGTTGTTGTGTTTTCATCCTTTATCATAAAGTCGACAAGGTCGTTTGGCGTGCCCAGAAAATTCATTATCTGTAACACCCTGAATTTCCCCAGGAATATATCATTTTGCTGGTAGTGTTCGAGTTCTAGGTTCACCGGGGCATTTTCATTATCCTGGTCCAAGAGGTCTATAATCATACTTTTGGCATCATTGATAGCGGCCCGCTCTTCTTCCCTTGCTTTTAGGTTAGTGGATTCCAGACTGACGCTTTCCGGATCAATTGCGGGGGCTTTTTCTATGAACTCGTTGAGTTTCCCTTCCTCTACAGAAGAAAGTAACCCACCCGCAGTTGAGTCTAACAGTGGAGCCAGCATATGCGAAGTAATGGATAACCCACTATGAAGGGTTTCGTAGCACAAATCTGAAATTTGTCCCAGTGAATCATTCATTATCAGAAAGGCATCCATTTCATATGCCTCGGTATCTTTTCTCTTTACGTAGCTATTGTGGGCGCTATTAAAGGCGTCTAATATAGGGTGATAAGTGTAGTATGAGTTTAGGTAGTCGTTTCCGTTGATTGCCCCATCTACAGTTCCACTATTATACCATGCCTCACCATCAAACACACTCACAGGGTCTCCTGATTCAAAGAATATTTCGTTGGCATAGTGTGCACTCCATCTCACTTCGCTGTAGATAGCAAAGATTATACTCTTGTTATCTGTCTTGAAACATGGTATCTTTTTAGATCCTTTATTACTTTTTCCTTCTTCCCATACTTCATTTTTCCCTTCGTTCAGAAGGGTGAGCGAACCTGTCTCACTGATTTTATATTCTGAATATATACTTTCCGAAGTTTCTGTTTTATATTCCTTGATATATAGATATCCAGGTCTAATGGAGGTGTAATAACTGACAAAGCTATCATGACCTTGTATTGGTTCAGTTATAGGGTCTACATTATCATTACATTTCTTGTGTTGTGTGTTCTTAACGTACCTTATACCTCTTCGTAGGAAATGAAGGTAAATGGTCTTTGGTAGTTCTTCTTTTTTTGTTTCTTCTTCCGGTTCATGGGGCGGAACGGTCGCAAGTTTCCACTTCATATCAATATCCGATATCTTCCAGTTCTCCTGCTGCACAACGGTCTTCCTGTTGCGTGTGATGGCGGGAGAGATCCTCAGTTTCATGACCGGCGGCCTGTTCCCTTTCGACATATGTTCCTGATAGGAGACGCAGAAGCCGTCCCAGAACTCCAGCCATATGATCTGGTCCTCGTGGGGGCGGAAGATCTGAAAATAGCCATGTTCCATCCTGCCCTTGGCGATCCATTCGAGAAAGAATTCGTCGTTTTCGCTGGAATCCATCTCTATGTCGAACAGCCCGCCCACGATTATCGTGTAGAGCGTTGCGCCCTGTTCCTCTTTCGGCCGTACGCAGGTGTCGTAGTTGAACACGCTGGGCTGTGTGTCTTTCAGGTCGAGCTCCCGGAAGCCGGCCTCGAACTTTTCTTCCCAGCTTTCCTCTTTTTTCGGTTCTCCGAAGGTAGTGCTGTCTTCCAGCGTGTGGCCGTCAATTTTTCTGTCGTGGTCGGTTAATACGGGGCGGAAATATTCGTAATAGATGTGGTTGATCCATCTTTCTGTTTCACCAACCACTAATTTAATCCTGATGTTTGACATAATGGGGGAATTGAATTCTAAACACAATATGCTATTTACTAAGAAATGCCTACAGCTGCTTATCTGTACGGCAAACGATAATCACCTATGAACAGATTTATTGTTATTAACAACATATATAACTATAATAATGACATTCTAGTATTTTTAAGTTAGCTAAAGTACGAATTTAAATAATATTTCATGCCTCTATATTGTCTTTATGAATAAATAAACAACTAACTCAATAGATATACGCCATAATTGAGACAAAAGAGACATAAACATTAAAATAAATCAATATATAGATTTGCAAAATAACTGAATAATATGGCTGTTTCTAATTTAGACTGAAACAAAACAATAATAACAAGCTAAAAAACAGTACCACACGCAGCATAGAGGTCTGTCTGTAATATTACATGGCAATTCTGATAAAATTACCTGCTTTTCTTATTGAATTCTATGACTTTAAGTTTGGATTTATTGGAATAAAACGTCAATATTTTTGTTCTCACCTTTTTGAAGAGTGGTGTTTATGCTAAACTATTAATGGCTTAAAATTATAGCTCCTCCTACCCTAATCTTTTTCAAAATTCCTTTGTTCTTTTTATGGTAAAAAAGGCTATAAACCTGATATTACACAGGACAACCCTTATGTATTTTCCATATTTTTGAAAGAAACTCTAAAAGACCGCATCGAATTTAGCAAAAAATGCGCCGCTCCCAGTAGTCATTATTGCTTATGAATACACTACATTGTGCTATTGCTGTAGCATCTGCGACGCTAGGTATAATGTGCATATTTAGAGAATACCGAAATTATCTTGATGGAAACACGGAGTACCCTGTCCGTATAGGACAATACCAGAACTGGGGCTGTAATAAAAAGTGAAGGCCTTGTAATATAGCCGCGACTGCAACGGAAAGCCCACAGCCACGGGCACTTGTGATGCACAGTGTTGCGGGGCTGACGGTAGGAAGACACCGCAACGCTGATGCAGAACCTTGCCCTTGGCGAGGACTTGTAGTGGAAGGCGGGACTATCGTCAGTTCAGAGCAATACAGCACTGCTCCAAAAAGAAAATATTTTTAAATTCGCCAGACTGATTCCAGAAAACTATTGTTAATGCTTGAATTGAGGGGCGTATAGTGCTATATATTGGTTCGTTGTTCTGAAATAGTTGTTTCGTTGCTTTGTGGAATAGTTTGGGGTGTTGTTGCAATAAACCTACTTTCTACTGATAACCAACGCATAAACTCTTTAGGGTGATCGATTATTAATTTCATGATCCTTTAATAAACTCGTTTCTGTACTGAACATTGGCCTTTGGCATAATCCTCATGTAATCCTGATAACTAAACCCGAACAAATGAAGAGAACCGTATTAGAGTTACTGAACAGTGCTGCTGAGCGTTTTCCAGATACAAATTATGTAAACGAGAAGACTGATAATGGATGGGTGGGAAAAACTTATCCTGAAGTGAATAAAGAAGCTGATTATATGGCACATGGCCTTTTGGAGCTTGGTGTTGGGCTTTATGACAAAGTTTCTTTGATATCGGAAGGTAGAGTGAGCTGGATTATATCTGAGTTCGGGGTATTGAAGGCCGGTGCTATTGTAGTGCCGCTGTCGATAAAATTACTGCCCGAGGAGATTGCTTTTCGGGTGAACCATTCCGAATCGAAGGTGATTATTGTTTCGAGCAATATCTCGGAGAAAGTAATTGCTGCGTGGCCTCTTTTTGAGAATAAGGACATAAAGATTATTTATTTAGACGAAAATAAGGAGCAGCTCCAGAAACATTGCGATAAGCATGGAGTTTCAGTAATGGATCGTGTGACGACATACGCAGAGCTTATTGCAAAAGGGAAGGAACTTGAGACGGAGAAGAGCGAGGTGCTGAAGCAAGTTGTGGACGGTATTGAGGAGAGTGATGTAGTGACCATTTCGTATACTTCGGGAACGACCGGAAACCCGAAAGGAATTATGCTAACGCAGCTTAATTATCACGAGAATTCCCTTGATGCTGTTGAGCATTTTCAGATAGAGCAGGGGATTAGTACGTTAATTATTCTGCCGCTCGACCACTCTTTTGCTCATACGGTTGGTATTTATACTTCGTGTGTTAGGGGGCTTCAAATGTATTTTGTTGATTCGAGAGGTAGTTCGATGGCTGCTTTGAAGAATATTCCGATAAACCTAAAGGAGGTTAATCCTGATTTTCTTCTGACAGTTCCAGCACTGACAGGCAACTTTATGGCCAAGATGCAGGAAGGAATTGCTGCTAAAGGAGGCATTGTTGAAAAAATATTCAAAGCAGGCATAAATGCTGGTATGAAGCGCAACAAGGATGGGTTTAGAAAAGCTGGTTTTTTTGAGCGTTTGTGGTTGTGGCCAGCTTATGCACTTGCAAATTCGTTGATTTTCCCGAAACTACGTGAGGTTTTTGGAAAGAACCTTAAGTATTGTGTTGGTGGTGGGGCTTTGCTGGATGTGAAACAGCAGCATTTTTACTACGCTTTGGGAATTCCGATTTTCCAAGGTTATGGTCTTAGTGAGGCTACTCCGATTATTTCGGCCAATACGCCTGCGGTGCATAAGATGGGTTCTTCCGGTAAAGTACTGTCGACCATTGACTGCAAAATTATGGACGACAAAGGCAACGAAATGCCGACGGGCAAGAAGGGTGAAATCGTCATTAAGGGGCTGAACGTGATGAAAGGCTACTTCAAAAACGAAGAGGCTACTACAGAAACTGTGAAAGGGGAGTGGCTGCACACGGGCGATCTTGGTTACTACGACGAAGATGACTTCCTGATTGTAACCGGACGTGAAAAAGCGCTGTTGATTTCGCAGGATGGAGAGAAATATTCGCCAGAAGGAATTGAAGAGGCTATTCAGAACTGCTCGAAACTGATTAATCAGGTTATGCTTTACAACGATCATAGCAAATACACAACTTGTGTTGTTACGTTGAATAATTCTCTTGTTGAGAAAGAACTTAAGCAGAATGGCACGCAAAACGCAGAAGATGTCATTAAACTAATAAATAAAGAGCTACATACGTTTAAACACGAACCTGAGTATAAAGGTCAGTTTTTGGAAAAATGGATTCCGAACACGTTCACTATTTTGGAAGAGTCGTTTACGGAACAGAATTTCATGATCAACTCGACTTTGAAGATGGTACGTTATAAAATCACAGAGACGTATAAGCCTAAGATCGACTTTATGTACACTACCGAAGGTTCGAACAATGTGAATGAGGAGAACTTGAAGGCTGTTAAGAATTTGTTTAATGTTTAAAAGGATTGAAAAGCCACTGATTTTTTGTCGGTGGCTTTCCTGTGCTACAAAACTCTACTTTTTCACAGGCTGCCTAATGATCGTTTTCAGTTTTTCTTCCGCTGTTCTCCGTGAATCGTTCAGGTAAATCTCGTGATGCTTTCCGTTGAAGGACAATCCTTGTTCTTCAATGAAACTGTGAAGTTTGTCTATTGTTGGAGCTTCAGCTGAGTATGGCCCCACATGGAGTATCTGAGCACTTAAACCATCATCAATACAGCCAAACTCGATATTCTGTAATGCTGGTAAATCTTTCTTTTGCTGTACTTCTTCTTTGCAGAACTCGAAAATTTCGTTGGTAACAATATCGGGCTGCATGATTGAGGCTGTCCATTTCCAGATATCCTTGTTGTCGATTGAGAAATCTTTTATGTCATCTGTCCACCACTGGCTTTCGAGTGGCATAACGCCGTAATCTACCAGTTCGAGTTCTTTCTTGATATGAAATTTGATCGCATACGAAAGTGAGAACAGGGCTTCAATTGCATTTTTGTAGTCGGTAGAAGTGTTTGGGTTACCTTCTCCGTGAATCATTAAGTATCCAAGTGCCGGCACTTCAACCAGTTCTATCTTTTTTGCAGATGCTTTGTAAAGCTGCTTGTATTCCTTTTTGTAATCTATCTTTTCCATTGTATTTATTTTTGATCTGTGGTCATTGATTGGTTTCTGACAAGTTTGCGATAACTATAGGCATGTTAAAAAAAACAATTAGTCAAAGGCGTCCAAGGCGACTAAACCGGAGCGTACTTTTCGTACGTGAGGATTTGGTCGTACGCAGTGGAACGAATGAATAATTATTTTTTTTGATATGCCTTATTTGATTGGTAAACATATCTTGGTTAAAAGTTCATGCTTCTCTACATCGAAAGGCGAATTTAGATACTGGTCATAGACTTCCGTATTCCTTAGCTCGAAATCGCTCTTCAGTAACCATTCATGGAAAATAAGATCGTACACTAAAGGAAAATTATCATAGTCTCCTTTGTAGGTAAACACAGCGTATTTTCCCCCTTCTATTTCTTTAATGCCAATATTTCCTTCTGGTTTCATCTCTCTGTCGATGCTGATGCAAGCGTTGTATTGGCATTTATTCTCTTCGGAAACCGTTGGGTTGTCATACGAAATGCCGTATAGTTTTGTGGAACTGCCCAATAAACCGTTCCGGCCTGCAAATTCGAACAAGGTATTCCAAGCTTTTGTAATATCTGCCTCTCCATAACTTCCCCACTGACGCACGTAGGCTACTTTTATCGCAGGGCGTGATTCAATAACAGGCTGAAAATCAAAATTTATTTTCTCTGGAATGTCCATTGCTATCTTATCTTTTGTGTTATTATAGTTGTTTCGGAACGAAGAAGGCGACATACCAAATCTTTTGCTAAACGAGTCGCTAAAAGAAGATGCAGTTTCGTAACCAACGCTATAAGCAATATCAGTAATGCTTCTGTTGGAAAATTGCAGCAATTGAGCTGCTTTTTCAAGTCTTTTCCGCTTTATGTAAGCCCCGATCGGTTCGTTGAGATATGCCTTAACGATTCTATGAAAATGAAACTGAGAGAAGTTGCCCAGCTCAGAAAGCTGAGTCAGTTTGAACTGCTCGCCGAGATTGTTTTCAATATAGCTTAATACCCGGTTGATCCGCTCGATATAATCTGGTTTTATGCCTTTGTTTCGATCCATCTTGTTTGATTGTTTAATGCAAAGTTGAGCATTGTGGAAATATATCGTTTTCTCATTCTTGCTAAATTATACTTTGGGAATTGGCTTATTGGTCATCAATTGGCTGGTTATATTATGGATAGGGTACCGTAGATAGATGAATTGACTTTGCATAAAAGGCCATGCCTACGGCATTCTGCGTATGATCTGTATATTCACCACAGGCTACCAATTTGTCATCCCTACTGGATTTAGATAATATGCAAAGCTAAGTCGTGTTTCTATGATAACCTTTGGCCAAACAGTAGAATCATTTTAAATAAATTAAGTCTTAAACCTTGAAGCTCGTAAAATTCTATCTTTGACTCAACCCAAATCTCTTGTTTATTCAAAAGGCATAGTTCTACAAGAATAGCCGTCACTCTCTACTTCTCTTGGATATTCTGGTAACTGAAAAACAACAGGGAAGATAGATTTCTCACATTTAAAATATGCTGAATTCCAAACCAGAAATACATTTTCGTGCGTTCCGTATTCCTTTTGTTTCGGAGGAAATATTTCCTTCGGTAAACTTTCATATTCGTTTTGGTGAAAAACTGATTCTTTCAAATCC
This sequence comes from Bacteroidales bacterium, assembly GCA_965230435.1. Taxonomy (GTDB): domain Bacteria; phylum Bacteroidota; class Bacteroidia; order Bacteroidales; family JBDKHP01; genus JBDKHP01. The sequence goes on along the minus strand of CBDDLB010000003.1, from coordinate 54,969 downwards.
ATCGGGAACAGGAAAAAGCAGTCTGTTAAAAGCTCTTATGGGTTGGTGCAATTACCAAGGCGAAATTTTATTGAACAACCAAACTCTTACAAACGGGAATTTATCCCAGATTCGTTCTGCATGCAGCTATTTAGGGCAAGAACCTATAAGTGATGAATTTTCAGTCAGCGAGTATTTTAACTTGATTCATAATTTCGGGCAAAACCGTGAACTTCAATTAAATGAAACGATATTAACAGACGTGCTTTCCATGTGGGATCTACCTTCCAGCTATGCTACAAAAAGCATAAAAATATTATCGGGAGGTGAAAAAACGCGTATTGGCCTTGCTCTGGTTCATTGGCTCAACCGCCCTGTTGTATTGCTCGACGAACCTACTGCTGCTCTCGACGACAGTTTAAAAGAACAGGTGATTGACTGGGTGCTTAAATCCCAACAGACTTTTATTATTGCTTCGCATGACAAAAACTGGCAGCGGGAAGGTTTTCGCGTGATAAAAAACTGGACAGATGCAAACTTATGATATTCCGTGGTTTTCGCTGGCTATAGTTACAGCTAGTGTGTTGCCTGTAACGATTCTTGTTAGGCTTCTTGGGCTTAAGCTTTCCAAAAACGTATGGTTGAGTGTTGCTCGTATGGTTGCACAACTTGTGTTGTTAGGTCTCTATTTAGAGTTTTTGTTTAAGCTGAACAATCCTTTCGTAAACATTCTGTATCTGGCGCTAATGGTTTTTGCTGCAAGCCTTACTTCGATCCAAAATACAATTGTTAAATGGAGAAAATTATTGCCTCCTATTTTTGTGTCGGCACTGTTGAGTTTCTCGGTCTACCTGCTTTTCTTCAACTTGGCTGTAGTGGGAATAGATCTACTTTTTGATGCCCGCTATCTGATCCCGCTCGGAGGAATGCTGTTGGGCAATTCGCTCAAAAGCAATATCGTTGCGTTGAATGCTTTTGCAAAGTCTGCAAAAGAAAACGAAGCAACGTATTTTCAATATATCGGATTTGGGGGAAGCCCCAGCGAAGCTGTTCAGCCTTTTTTGCGTGAATCGTTACGCGCTGCCTTTCAGCCAACAATTGCCAATACGGCAACTATTGGCTTGGTTACCATTCCCGGAATGATGACCGGACAGGTAATCGCAGGTTCGTCGCCAATGTTGGCCATAAAGTATCAGATTGCAATAATAATAGGTATTTTAGTGAACAGTTTCTTCGGAATTGTAGTACAGGCTTTCGTTCTCAAGCGCGTGATGTTCGACGAAAGAGCAGTTCTTCGGAAAGAACTCTACAAAACGGAAACTATGAAAAAATCGAAATCAAAAAACAAATAGATAATGAACAGGATAGAACAACTATTTCAAAAGAAAAACAACAACGTACTAACGGTTTATGCTACTGCTGGATATCCAAATTTGAACGACACATTGAGTGTGCTTCAGGAACTGGAAAAAAGTGGTGTGGATATGGTTGAGATCGGCGTTCCTTTTTCCGATCCTTTGGCAGATGGGCCAACCATACAGCACAGCAGCGAAGTAGCACTTGCTAATGGCATGAGTGTAGAAGTACTTTTCGATCAGTTGAAAGACATGCGCAAAAGCGTTTCTATTCCTGTTCTGCTAATGGGTTACCTGAATCCTGTGATGAGCTATGGTGTAGAAGCTTTCTGTGCGAAATGTAAGGAAGTGGGCATCGACGGCCTAATTCTACCAGACCTTCCTTTCGATCTTTACGAACAGGAATACCGTACTGTTTTCGAAAAATACGAGCTAGCAAACGTACTGCTAATCACTCCGCAGACCAGCGAAGAGCGCATCCGCAAAATTGACAACTCGGCTTCTGGTTTCATCTACATGGTTTCGACAGCAACCACAACAGGAGCACGCACTGGTATTTCTGACTCTCAAAAAGCTTATTTCGAACGTATTCAGTCTATGAACCTAAAAACTCCACGCCTGATTGGTTTTGGAATTTCTGATGCTGCATCTTATCAAACGGCCTGTGAGCATGCTAACGGGGCTATTATTGGTAGTGCTTTTATCAAGGCTTTGGAGGCTGAGACTCTTGCTGATGGTGTTGGGGGGTTTATTGGTAGTATTCGATAATAAAATTGTCTGTGTTTTGGGAACTGTTGATCTAGTTCCTAAAACTTTAGATTTTCCCATTTATGGTTCAAAGAACTCTAGTGTTTGGTCAATGGTCATTAATTGATCAAACACTAGTTAATCCAGACAAAAAAGATCATTTGAAATGAAATCGTTGACATGGAAACATTAAACTTTGCCGAACAAAAAATATCACTAGCCCAAACAATTTTGGCATTGAATGATATAAACAAGATTCATCAGATACAATCATATGTAAACCAATTACTTTTTCAACAACAGGAAGCTGATGATGAATTTGATGCTAAAACATTATCATTTTCTGAATGGAACAAACAATTTGATGATGAATTGAATTTAAATGACTTCATTCCTGAATATGGAATGACACTTCTTGATTTCCGTCTAAAGATTTATAACTCAGAAAGACAACAGGGCATATCAAAAGAAGCATTCATTAACGAAGTAAACAATTGGGAATGAACAATAACAGACAAACGATAATTCAACCTGAAGTGTTTGCTGAAGCGAAAGAAATTTATGATTACATCAAGTCTGATTCACCTCAAAATGCTGAAAAGTTTAAACAAGAACTTTTAGACGCAATTGATAAGGTAGAAACAAATCCAGAAGGATATCCTCCTGAAGATTATCTAAATGCCAAACGAATCTTATACCGCTTTGTTTTGGTGATGAAGCGCTGGAAGCTCATATTCAAAGTAACCAAAAAATTTCTCGTATTTATTGGAATTGTCCATACCAGTAGGCATCCAAACGAAATAAAGAAAATAAAAACATCAAAGCACAACGAGTAAATTTCCAAGAGTGATTATATCAGTGATACTCACTCACCTGAGCTAAAAACTCAGGTGAATGTCGGGTAAAGCCACATCCATTCACCAAAAAACCAACTAATGACAAAACACTAAGAAGAATACTGCAACTGAATCAGTTTTTTATACTTACCGTCCCCAATCCCCATAAGTGTTTCGTGTGTACCCTGTTCCACAATCTGCCCTTGTTCCAAAACAACGATTTCATCAGCTTTTCTAATGGTGGAGAGGCGGTGTGCAATAACAATGGATGTTCTTCCTTTCATCAGTTTCTCAAGAGCTTCCTGAACCAGTTTCTCCGATTGTGAGTCTAACGAAGATGTGGCCTCATCCAAAATCAAAATCTTCGGATCTTTTAAAATAGCACGTGCTATCGCGATTCTCTGTCGCTGACCACCAGAAAGCTGAGTGCCACGCTCTCCCACAATGGTGTCAAACTGCTCTGGAAACTTCTCTATAAATTCTAATGCATTTGCTTTTTTTGCAGCTTCGTAGATCTCTTGTTCACTGGCGCTAGTTTTTCCATATGCAATGTTTTCGCTTATGCTCCCTCCAAAGAGAAAAATGTCCTGAGGAACTAAGGAAATCTGACTTCTTAGAGCGGATAGCGGAAAATCATAACTATCAACATTATCAAAAAACAATGTGTTTTGAGGAGGACGGTGCAACATCAGCAGAAGTGCGGCCATGGTACTTTTCCCTGCACCACTATGTCCCACAAGTGCGATCATATTATTGCTTTTGATTTCTAAATTGATATTCTTCAAAACCGCTTGCTCTTTTCTTGAAGGATAAGCAAAATCCAAATTATTCAACCTAATTTCTCCATTCATCTTAAACTTAGGATCAATCTCATTGATGTCCTGAATATCTTCTGGATCTTCATCATAAATTTTAAACAAGTCCTCTGTAGCACCAATAAACTTCTGTATGTTGGTATACACAGTAGCCAGTCCACTAATCGTACCACCAACAAATACTGAATAAATAACAAACGAAAACAGATCGCCTGCCTGCATTTCCCCAGCCTGTAATAAACGCGAACCCTGCCAAACCACGGCTGCAATAGCTCCAAAAAGTCCGAGGATAATAAAAGATGAAAATGCACCTCTGTATTTACCACTGGTCATGCCTAATTTAGCAATCTCTATAGTTTTCTTTTTGTAGCGGGCAATCTCAGTATATTCGTTGGTGAAGGCCTTTACACTCTGTATACCTTGTAGCGTTTCTTCTATGATTGTATTTGAATCTGCCAACTTTGATTGTACGTCTTTCGAAAATTTGCGAATAAACTTACCAAAGAACCTTGCAAAGATCATGGTTGGAGGCAAGGTTATCAACATAAAACCAGTAAGTTTAAACGAGGTGATAGCCAAAAGAGTAATGCCACCAACAATTACAATGATCTGCCTTATGAATTCAGCCAAAGTGCTGGTCATCGTTTCCTGAAGTAGAGCCACATCCGCAGATATCCTACTGTTCAATTCCCCCACTCTTCTTTTCTCAAAAAAATGCAACGGGAGTTTTATTAAATGACGATAACTGGCCTGCCTCAACGCAGCAAGTGATTTCTCTGTCACATTAACAAACAGCACTATACGAAAATAGGAGAACGTAGCCTGAAGAATCAGTATACACGTAATCAAAATTGCAGTCTGGTTCAAATTCTGACCAAGCGTTGTACTATTACCCGTGTTCACCAGATCTCCCAAAAGCTTCGGAAAAGCTAAACTTGCCAAACTTGAACCCAATAAGAAGAAAACGCCTAAAAAGTATTGCCACCTGTAAGGCCGAATGTACTTATACAGCCTCAAGGCACTACTAATGCCACTTTTATTTATTTTCCCTTTCGGGACATTTGATGTATCTATATTAGCCATTTTGGTACTTCATTGTTTTGTAGATATAATAATAGGTAAATTAGGTGAGATAATGCTTTCTCGTAACTTATTTTTAAACACGTAGATAACTCCATTCAATTTACACTCTAATGAATGTGAAGTACTTCTTATCAAAGAAATTCTGTGTAACTCTAAGGAAGTAATCAACGTTCTAAAAAGGTCTAATTCCTTAATAGAAATGTATGAAACGATTTATTTCCTTATTACTTCTAATCTCATTATTCTACGTTGGTAAAGCTCAAGAAATAGGTAACACTAAGGATCAGAGTGAAACCGTCAGTTACAAATATTGCTTGATAGAAGGTACAGAAAAGGCATTCTCGAAAAAAGTGAAAATTGAAGTTGATTTTGGTCAGGAACAGAAATTCTTCCAGAAGGCTTACCTAAGAGATCCAAAAACAGGTAAGCCCCGAGTGTTTAACAGTATGGTGGATGCATTAAATTACTTTGGAGGACACGGATGGGAATTTGTTCAAGCCTATACAATGATTAGTGGTGGTCAATACATCTATCATTATTTGATGAAAAAGAAAGACAAGCCTGAATAGCCATTTATCCTTAGAAGAAGCCCAAATACTCTTGGACTTCTTCTGAGAATTTAAATTCTTTCGCCCTATAAAGAACTATCTATCAAAAGAAAGGCGCTGCCCCTTAATCTCTTCTACAAATTCCCCATTATCATAAACAATGTTACCATTCACAAAAGTACGCATTACTTTTGCATGGAACTCAGTACCCTCAAAAGGCGACCATTCACATTTGTAATGGATATTATCTTTTTGAACAGTCCAACTCGCATCCATATCAACCAGAACCAAATCAGCCTTATAACCCGGGCGGATAAAGCCACGCTTTTCAACCTGATAAATCTCCGCTGGCTTATGACACATTTTGTCAACAATTTTCTCCAAAGAGATTTTTCCTTGATAATGAAATTCCAACATAGCTACCAATGAATGCTGAACAAGAGGTCCTCCCGATGGAGCTTTAAAGTAGCCATTTTCTTTCTCGTGAAGAGTATGTGGCGCATGATCTGTTGCAATCACATCAAGCCTGTCATCCATTAGAGCTTCCCACAGCGCAATTCTATCGGCAGGATATTTAACAGCAGGATTCCATTTGATACGTGTTCCATACTTCTCATAATCCTGCGAATCGAACCAAAGGTGATGAACACAAACTTCGCCAGTAATGCGTTTCTCTTTAGATGGAATATCGTTTCTGAACAATTCCATTTCTTTAGCACTACTTAGGTGAAGAACATGCAGGCGTGTATTGTATTCCTTCGCAAGTTTCACAGCAAAACTAGACGATAAATAGCAGGCCTCATCACTTCTGATATCAGCATGATGCACAATTGGCATATCCGGGCCATACTTATCTTTATACTCTTCTGTGTTTTTTCGTATCGTTTCTTCATCTTCGCAATGTGTAGCGATCAGAAGTTTACTTTTCGAAAAAATCTGGCGTAAGCTGGCTTCATTATCAACCAACATATTTCCAGTAGAAGAGCCCATAAATACTTTAATCCCGCATACTCGTTTAGGATCTGTTTTTAATAACTCTTCTATATTATCGTTAGTAGCTCCAATATAAAACGAATAGTTAGCTAACGATTTTTCCGCACCAAGTGCATATTTTTTCTCCAAAGCCTCTTGCGTGGTTGTTTGTGGCGACGTGTTGGGCATTTCCATAAAAGAAGTTGTTCCCCCAGCAACTGCTGCACGGCTTTCTGTTGCAATGTCTGCTTTGTACATTAAACCAGGCTCTCGAAAGTGTACCTGATCATCAATAACACCAGGGATAAGCAATTGTCCCTTTGCATCAATCACTTCGCAATTTTCTACTTTAGGTTCTTTCTCCCTATAAACGCTTTGTATCGTTTCTCCACTCACTAACAATGCACCTTCGAAAACCTCTCCTTCGTTAACGATTTTTGCATTGATTATTAATTTATCTTGTGCCATTGTGGTGCTATTTTAAGAAATGATGATTAAGTCTTTTTCTGATTTGGGCAAACGCATCAGCAATAATGACCAATTGTCAAATTCACTTAAGAAAAACTCAAAAGCATTTGCCCAAAATTAAGTTCTCAGAACTATCCATTATTCAGAACTACAACAACATAAGTGTTACCAAAACACAACATCTTGTATGTTCATCTCCAATATTTAATCAACAAACCTTAAGGTTTTAATAATCTCTTCCAACTGTAATACGTAGTTCCTTTTAGGGTATTTGGGAGCATAAACAAACCCTTCGGCTGTCACTATTCGGTTATTTTTCTTATCCACTTTCGAAATGCTTACAAACGGCCCTCCCATGAAGTCCCCTTCTGTGTACCAAAGTCCCCTAAGTTCAGCAGCAAACTCTTCGCGCAATGTTATTGTGCGGTAATCGATCGGCGATTTGGTATCGGTCGTCATAAAGCTGTTCTTCAACGGGCCAGGAACATATTTCTCTACAAAAGCAGAACGTCGCTTTATTAAGCTATCCTTGCTAAACTGACTTTCACTATTATAAGGATACCAATAAACCAGAATACCTTGTGTCATTTCAGGGGTTTCATGTCCTATCCAAAGAAAATCACTGTATTTCTGATCGAGCCTATAACTCTTAGGAACTGAAAGAACCAAATCGTACTTCTTACGTAAGCGTTCAATCAGGTCTATATTTGCGTATTTCTTATAGGCTTTTGCTATCCGCTGAGCCTCTGCATCTCTAATCAGATCTCTTATTTTACCTCCCTGTTTGGATAACAATTCAACCATTTTCGCATCACTTGGTGCTCTCAGGTTTAAGATCAACTGCTGTTTTGCCCACCTTCCACGCTTAACACCTATACCTGCTTCTTTGTGTTTCTTCGAAATATCAACAAAAACAAGGTTTCTGAATGTGCGTAAACTTTCTAATCCAGAGAAAGTTTTAGGAGGCACATCACTTACATCGAAATATGGTTCGGCTTGAGGTAGCCCAGGCAAATCCGTCGTCAGCACTTGATGAAGCGAATCCCCGATCTGTCCATCCCACTTTGTTTTGTTAATAACCACAATTACCTCATTTGCCTTGCCCGAAATGTTTGGAACTAAGTAAGAGCTATCTCTTGACCGGTCGCAGCTTGAAAAAATAAACAAAACAGGCAATAAGGCTATGGTAAGATATTTTATATACTTCATGTTTGTGTGTTTTTAATTTAAGTTCATAGAACTATTTGTTAGGATTCACTTTCACTGTTTATCAGCGCTATAGCAAACCTAAAAGTGTTGAATATATTACAACACCACTTAATATGAATATTCATGCCGCGAAACAGTTCAAAAATAAAAAAAGCTGCACGGCTTTCCAGCATGCAGCTTCATATAAATTAAAGATATTATGAAAAGTCGCTTTTTTTCTATTCGGTGCGCTTTTCCTGTTCATTTTTGTGCTCTTCGATAGTTTTCTTATCGTCGTCACCAGCACCCGTTGCTTTTTTAAACTCGTTCATTCCTTGGCCAAGACCTCTCATTAGCTCAGGTATTTTTCTTCCGCCAAACAGAAGCAGTACCAGCACTACGATTATTACGATCTGCCACGGGCCAACCATTCCTAATAGTATCATTTGTTATCTGTTTTTCTGCCGCAATTATAGCTTACGGTGTTGAGGTTAATTAAATGCTCTGAACACGTCCATGCCATTAGCATATACAAGCAAGCCCAATAAAAAGATCATACCTACATACTGGGCATACTCTAAGAATTTCTCGTTTGGCTTACGGCGTGTAATTATTTCATACAGTGTAAATACAACATGTCCGCCGTCTAGTGCTGGTATAGGAAGCACATTTAACACGGCCAGCATGATAGAAAGCAAGGCTGTTAGATTCCAGAAACTTTGCCAATCCCAAACAGAAGGGAAAATTTTAGCCATAGTACCAAGACCACCAACCTGTTTGTATGCTCCCGTTTCGCTATTGAAAATTAGTTTCAGTTGCTTAAAGTAGGAATTAATCTGTTCTGTACCTCGTGTCATTCCTGCAGGAATAGCTTCTGCAAAAGAATATTGCTTAACCGACATATCGAAGAATTTCTTCTGATCAAACTGACGACCAATACCAAGGCGGGCTTCCTCTGTTAACTGTACTGGAATATCCATTTTCTCTCCATCGCGCAATAGGCTAACTACAATCTTCTGGTTTGCCATAGTGTCAAGTGTCGCAGGATACTGGTCAAAGAACATGAGTTCCACACCATTAATACCAATCAACTGGTCTCCTTCTTTTATTCCCGCTTCTTTTCCTACAGATTTTTCAGAAAAACCTCCCACAAAGAATGGAACTCGCGGTAGCATCAATCCTCTCTTTTCAATAATTGTTGCAATATCTTTCTGGTGCACAAGAACTTCTTGCTGTTTTCCATCACGTTCAATCTGCACACGTGTAGGGCCGTTCAATATAAGTTCTGGAAGTATTTTATGAAACTCTGTTATTTCTTTTCCTCCAAGGGAAATAATTTTATCTCCATTCTGAAATCCCACTTCCTGAAGCACTTTGTCCGCCTCAATTCCAAACTTAGCATTGCTTGTAGGCAGATAAGTATCGCCCCAAGTAAACAAAACAGCTATGTATATAACAAATGCCAATAGAAAGTTCACCAACACACCACCAAGCATTATCAACAGACGCTGCCAGGCAGGCTTTGCTCTAAATTCCCATTCTTCAGCAGGCTTTTTCATCTGTTCTTTATCCATAGATTCATCGATCATACCTGCGATTTTCACATAACCACCAAGAGGTAGCCAGCCAATACCGTATTCGGTCTCACCTTTTTTAATCTTAAATAGCGAAAACCAAGGATCGAAGAAAAGGTAGAACTTCTCAACTTTTGTTTTAAATAACTTTGCAAAGAAAAAGTGCCCAAATTCGTGCAAGAGCACTAATATAGACAAGGCTAAAATTAATTGACCTACTTTAATTAAAATCTCCATTTTGTGTTACTTATAGTTTTGTCATCGTGTTTTGGTTTCCTCATAGAGAAACCTTCTGCCGCCCATCTCCACTCTATCCTACCCTTCGCGGCTACTGTCTCGGGTTTGTTTTTATCTGTTTAACTGCTAAATATGAACTCCTTGTTGCTGCCTAATATAAAAAGAATATTCAGAGGAATGTTCTATATAACACTTTTTACGAATTCACGCGTATTATGGTCAGTTTCAATATAATCCTTTAAACTAGGATGTTTAATGAATGAAATTGTTTGCATAGCATGTTCTATTCTGTCTGGCATCTCTAAAAAACTAACCTTATCCTGAAGAAAAGCTTCTACAACCACCTCATTGGCCGCATTCATTATGCACGGTAAGTTACCTCCTTTGTTCATTGCTTCAAAAGCAAGGGCTAGGTTTCTGAAAGTCTTTGTATCTGGCTGTTCAAATGTAAGCTGAGGATAATTCACGAAATTGAACCTTTCGAAGTTCGACTGGGCACGGCTTGGGTATGTCATTGCATACTGAATCGGTAATTTCATATCGGGAAGTCCCATCTGTGCTTTCATAGAGCCATCCTGAAACTGTACCATTGAATGAATAATCGACTGTGGGTGCACAACAATCTCTACCTGATCTGGACGAAGTGAGAACAGCCATTTGGCTTCGATTGCTTCAAGTCCTTTGTTCATAAGGCTTGCAGAGTCTATTGTGATTTTTGCCCCCATATCCCAGTTCGGATGCTTCAAAGCCTGCGCCTTAGTGACTTTCGCCAATTCTTCGCGACTTCTTCCCCGAAAAGGGCCTCCTGAAGCTGTAAGGATAATTTTTTCTATAGGATTGTGAAATTCACCAACAAGGCATTGGAAAATCGCAGAATGTTCCGAATCTACAGGTATGATCTCTACTTTGTGCTGGCGGGCAAGATCGTTGATAAGCTCCCCCGCGACCACAAGGGTTTCTTTATTGGCCAGTGCTATTCTTTTGCCAGCCTTTATTGCGCTTATTGTAGGCAAAAGCCCCGAATAGCCTACCATTGCGGTAAGTACAGTATCTATATTGTTGAATTGTACCACCTGCTCTATTGCATCTATACCTGCAAATACCTTAATAGGCTCGGAACGTAGAGCCTTACTTACTTCTTCGTATTTATCGTTATTGGCAATAACAACTGTATCTGGTTGGTATTGTATTGCCTGCGAAATTAGAAGCTGTGTATTGTTGTTCGCAGTTAGAACCGATACTTCAAATTTATCAGGGTGTTGGTCTATTACTTCCAGAGCCTGTGTCCCAATAGAACCTGTCGATCCTAGAATTGCGATATTTTTTTTCTTCATAAAAATTCAAGCACTAAGCCATATTATTTGCGTTTAAACGATCCTAGAGCATTCATTTTATACGAAAATCATTTAATAAATGATATCCTAGACCTTATAAACTTTAAAGGCTTCGTGTCTTATAAATTGTGTGCAATATTAAACTTCACTTTTTGTTCTCGTAACGCAAATAAACAGTCCCAATAACCACTGAAATCCATTATTGAAACACAAGGTAACTTTCAGGGTTAAGAGGGACACCGTTGTGCCATATCTCGAAATGCAAATGCGGCCCTGTAGTCAATTCTCCCGAGTTGCCTATAATAGCAATGCTTTCGCCAGCTTTCACATGGTCACCGGTCTTCTTTAACAAAGAGGAATTGTGTTTGTAGAAAGAAACCAGATTGTTTTCATGCTGTATCTGGATTACATGTCCAGTATCCATTGTCCACCCTGCATATATAACCGTTCCGCTCAATGTTGCTAAAACTGGCTTATTGGCTTCGGCCACAATGTCGGTACCAAAATGTCCTTCTGCTGCATTAAAACGGTTTGTAATAATACCTTTGATTGGTGCAAAAAAGTGAAGACTCTGTAAGGAGTTGGTCTTCTGGGTTGTTTCTTCTAACATCGACAGAGTAATCTGTTCCTCTTCCTCTATCTGTTTGCGAAGAATGGAATCGTGCTTCGATTTAGAAAAGTCAATTTCTGCATATTCCAATGTAGAATCTGCTATGCTACTTTCTGACCCCTGCGGAACTTCTCCCCGCATAATTTGCTTTAGGTTCTCGTAGTACATATCCCTAATCTGAATCTGCTCTTCAAGAGAATCTACGCGTTGGGAATTTCTAACCACAGCCTTCTGCATTTCCGGATCGGACTGATATCCAATAACCGCACGCATGGGAGTGTATTTAAATAACAGAAATAAAGTGATGCTTGTAAGAATAACAATCACACTGACATAAGACGCAATGTTCACTCTCGATGTCCGAAAGTTTGCAATCTCTTCTAAGGAGTTGCCGTCATATACAATTACAAGATATTTATCTCTCCATCGTTGTAGTCTACCTTTTTTATTTTGTGCTTCTACCATAACCACTAAACAGGAAAAAGAATTGATTTTATGATACGCAAATGTAACAGTTTTAATATAATAAATAAGGTTTTGGTAAACCTCTTGATTATCCTAGTAGTATTTAAATCTAATGCTATTGAAAACGCAGATGATCAATACTCTCTGCAAATAGTAAAACTCCTCAATTGAAAAATTGTCTCAGTATAATAATTTACGTTGTTGGAGGAGTGACATTATTTTACTTCAGCTAAGGGAGTGGCTCTATCCATTTTTTTGTAATTCTTCACACAAACCATATCCAAACCTGTTATTGAAAAAATCTACAGTAGAAGTCTTCTCAACTTACTTCATTTAAAACAAAAACTCCCAGAACTTCTCGTTAGAATCTTCTGGGAGGAATAAATAGAATCGCAGTTTAAATAAAAAGCCCAGAAAAGGCTACAAAAATCGTTTCGTATCTTTTAATTCTAAATTCCGCTTCTAGATGCACCAGTAGGTTTCTTCAATTTATTAACAATTCGATGATCCCTCTTCTCTCTGGCAACAGCTAATCTGCTTTACATTTTCTGGCTTACTGCTCTATCCTTTCTTTCCTCCTCTTCCGTCAACCAATCCAATATTTATAGTTGTTGACATGTTTAGTTCCAAAGCTCAATTCGAACATGAACAATTCGTATTCAGAAAAAATAAGCATAAGTTTATGTTCTCTTAAGTATGAACTTAGTTCTATACTTTGTTCTTGTATTGAACGCTTCTTTGTATGAACTTATTTTCTAAACCATCTGTTAATGACGACCACCAAAAAATGAAAAGTATTGCCTACTGAAAGTACTTGTCAATCAAGCATGTTTTTTTTTTCAGCTTTCTCTTCAAACAAAAGTAGCCGAAACTATAGTTAAGGGCGTTTAATCTCTGTTAAACAATGTTAAGCCCTTTAGCTACAGCTTTTTTTCTTCTTTACTTTTGTCTTGTCTCAGTGTAATGATAAGTTTGAGGCATTAAAAATTTCTGGAATAGGTTATATGAGCAAACGATTATTGTGGACTTTGATTGGTGTAATGAGTTGCACGCTTTTGGGGTTAATTATGGTTCAAGTATATTGGATCCGTACTTCGATTACTTTACAACGCGAAGAGTTCGGTAACTCTGTTCGTGCCGCTTTGGGTAGTATAGTTAAACGTTTAGAAACTGAAGAATCTATTTATCATATCTCTAACGAAATTTACGACCGCTTTCAGGACAGTGTAGTATTGACTCAAAAACAGCAAATAAAGAAAAGCCAACTAAAAAAAGGGCAAGGAGGCTTTAATTTCTCCATTACAGGAACATCGCAAGGAGAACTACAAGGAGAACTGAGTTCATACTTCTATTCGAAAGATTCCATGGCCTATAAAAAAAGTGAGACTCAATTGCCCAGCGAACGGATGAGGGATTCTGGCAGTGCAGTACGCCAAGAGCTGGCTCAAAGACTAAGGCGCCACCCTGAAGAACAAGCACGTTTTCTGCAAAGGATAATGAACCGGATGGTAAGTAATATCCGTATTGAAGAACATTTTAGTAAAGAGGCTCTTAAGGAAATTATCAAAAATGAACTTGCCGGCAGAGGAATATACAGCCCTTTTCAGTTTGCTATTACCAGCCGGGCAGAAGGCATTATCGATCGCTCTAAAGATTTCAACCCGCAAAGCAACGATCCATTGTATTCGATTCGCTTGCGTCAGAACGATTTTTTAGCGGAATCCAATGTATTGAGCCTTCAGTTTACAAACGAAAGACAGCTGCTTGATACGCGCCTCAATTATATGACATCTTTGTCCATCTTGTTCACTTTAATTGTAATTCTGATTTTTGCAGTTACCGTTCTCGTGATTTTCAAGGAGAAGAGGATGACCAAAATACGAACTGATTTCGTGAACAACATGACCCACGAATTCAAGACCCCGATCTCTACGATTTCCCTTGCTTCTCAAATGCTTAAGGACGACAGCATCCCCGTGGAACTAAAGAATGTAGGTAGTATTGCCAATGTGATCGATGATGAAAGCAAGAGGTTGTTGCATCAGGTGGAAAAAGTGCTTCAAACCGCAGTTTTCGAAAAAGGAAAACTGAAGTTAAAACCTCGGGATGTGGATGTAAATGAGCTTTTGAGAAAGATTACAAAGAATTTTTCCCTACATGTAGAAAAAAAGAACGGCAATATCGATTGTGAACTGAACTCACAAAAACCGACTGTATATGTTGACGAACACCACATTACAAACATTCTGGTGAACCTGCTCGACAATGCAATGAAATACACTAAACTTGTACCACAGATAAAAATCGAGACCAGAGACAAACGCAACGCTGTGCAGATTTCAATTTCCGACAACGGCATTGGTATATCGAGCAAAGATATAAAGCATGTGTTCGATCAGTTTTTCAGGGTATCGACAGGTAACCGCCACGATGTGAAAGGTTTTGGCCTGGGACTTAGTTATGTGAAAAAAATTGTTGATGCGCACGGAGGTGTTATCAAAGTAGATAGTGAATTAAATAAAGGAACAACATTTAAAATATTATTACCACGTGATGATGACTGACGAACATAAAGCCCAGATTCTTTTGGCAGAAGATGACCTAAACTTAGGAGCACTACTGAAAGAATATTTAGCAGCAAAATCCTACAAGGTAGACCTTTACCCCGATGGAGAAAAAGCGTATGAAGCCTTTCAGAAAAATCCATACGACCTATGTGTGCTCGATGTTATGATGCCACTCAAGGATGGCTTTTCGTTGGCAAAGGACATCAGGGCGCTGAACAAAACTGTACCTTTTATTTTCCTAACTGCTAAATCGATGCAAGAGGATGTTATAGAAGGGCTTCAGATCGGAGCTGACGATTATATCACTAAGCCTTTCAGCATGCATGAGCTTCTTCTACGTGTAGAAGCTATTTTGCGCAGAACCCACCCTACAATGCCTAATGCAAGTCAGTCTTCTTTTGAAATTGGTGAGTTTGAATTTGACTCGGTCAAACAGATTCTCAGTCATTCTGGCAATGATCAGAAACTTACCACTAAAGAATCTGAATTACTACGTCTGCTTTGTTTGAATAAAAATGATATTCTGGAAAGAAATTACGCACTGAAGCAAGTATGGAAGGATGATAGCTATTTCAACGCCCGCAGTATGGATGTTTACATCACAAAACTGCGTAAACACTTGAAGTCTGATGAAAGCATTCAGATTTTAAATGTACACGGCAAAGGCTATAAACTTATAATTTCGTAGCAATAACGTTAAAAGCAAATTCTAAAAAAGGACTCAGTTAAAAGCTGAGTCCTTTTTTTTGCTTAACGCGACATTGGATAATCTCCTGTAGCTTCGCCAGCTAGTTCTATATAACTGTCTTGGTGTATGTTTTTTAATTCTGTCTTACGATTAAGACCACATACCCACAAACTACCTTTCTTTGGTCTCTGGCCAAAAGAAACACCTATATCACTGTTCCAAAATTCATCTAGAGTTACCATGTATTTTGTATCAGCTATCGAGCTTCCTGTTAAAAGAGGGGCAAAAACATCGCGAGCGTCAGTAATTAACCTTCTGTATGCCCTATAGCTATCACAGTTAAGAGCCTTCCACTCTAAATTCAGCTTTAGATTTTCTTCTTCTACTTTAAGGTTGTTTATATCAAAAACTGGAGGAACATCAATTTTATATTTCAATGTGCCAATGTGAGCCTGAACAGCTTTCACCTCAAAATCCTGTAAACCGTCTACTTTATCGAAAGTTCCTTTGTAGAGATAATCTACAGAGCTATATTCCAATTGAGTTCCATTAATGGTAACCACAGCATCTTTTATCTGGCTTCTTTCTTTCGATTTATCTTCTAGTGCTACCTGGAACACCCATTTCTGAATCTTAACATCGAACCAACCTTTAGCCTGCAGCATGATGTCTGTGTTTGTAGTTTCGTTCACTTCCTCGAATGCGGCATTTACTGTTATGTCTTGGTCCATAACCAAGTTCAGTACAGTTCTATTATTGACAACACTTCCAGTCCATCCCTTAAACACGTATCCTTCCACTGGAACAACCTCTACTTTTACTTCTTCTCCTTCTTCGTAATAATCTTTTAAAGGTGTTACAGATAAAGTTCCTTTAGCTGCGTCGCAATTAACTGTAAGCTTATGTTTCTTTGTTTCAGCAAAAACAGCAGTAAGATTCATATCCGCTAATACTTTGAAACTGAGTTCACTCTTTTCAGAATTAGCACCTTTTGGGAGACCTTTCCATTCCGAAAATTCATAGCCTTCAGTAGGTATTGCTTTAATTTTTACGGTCTCTCCCTTTTCATAACTGTCTTTCTTTGGTAGAATTTCAACCTTACCGTGAGCTTCTTCACAGGTAATATCGATACTGAAACTTTCCTCTCCAAGATCAGTACCTTGGCCAAAAACAGCTTCTAATCTCAGGTCGGATGTTACTTTGATCACAACCTCTTCATCAGTAGATTTTTCTTTGTCAGGAAGGTTTTTCCATTTCACAAAAGCATAGCCTTCTTTTGGGATTGCTTTTAGCGTTATTGATTCTCCGTGTTCATAAATCTGTTTTTGAGGAGATACCTGTATTGTTCCTTTATTAATATTGAAACTAATGCTTATTTTGTGTCCTGTAGGGTCTGTAGACTCTACCTTTTCGCAAGATGTAGCAAATGTTAAAAATAACAAAGCATAGAAAAATAAGTTTTTCATTTTTTTAGTTGTTAAGGTTACTGAGCAGTTTGTCTTGCAATGTAAGCAAATGGAACTTTTTTAATTATAGGCTTATTTTTTACGGTTCCAATCAAATATTGCAAAACATAAACAATGGGAATGTAAGTATTGGGCTTACTTAGTAGCGCTTTTATTTACCTAAAATGTCGCATGTAGTTATTTACATATGCTTTGATTATACAGTTTATACTACAACATACTTAATTATAGCTTTTTATTGTACTTCTGTTGAAATAACGACATGCAAGTTCTAATATTTTATAATGTTTCACTTTTCCATCACATGTAGCAGGAAAGTATTGGGGTATTTTTTACAATTAATGGTTCATATTTATCCCGAATCCCAGACTTGCAAGCACATTATAGAGGTTGATAAATTGCATTATTTGTTATTCATTCAATTTTGCACTTATCCCCCCTTAAAATAGGGTTGCTGACAAATGACATATTTGTTTAAAAACCACTACCGGATAATTTATAAAATGTGAACCTCACTTTTATAACACATTCATTATTTTCATTTATAAGTCTTTACAACCTTATTTTTCACTTAAAATATCACTTAAGGATTTAACCTTTAGACTATAATAGTCGTTTAGTTTAAAAATTATTTAATCTATTTTTGGCTCTAAATCTTAAGATTAAACAATTTAATAACTAAACTAAATCAACTAATTGTAATAAAAATCAAACTAAAGAGCTTATTATTATTTATTTCCCTAGCTTCTAAAGCCCTAGCGCAAGCTTCAGGAGGACTAAACTGGGAGAAAATAACAGTTAAAGCGCCAACTAAGTCAGCTGCGTTTATAACTATAGAAGACATAAACAAAGACTGAAAGAAGGATATACTCATGTCGTCGCTTATGGAAAGCGATTCACCAGCAAATATGGCCAGCACAAAAGGTGCTTTGAGATTGCTTGAGAACAGCGGCACATGACTAGAAGGGCCTTGGAAAGAAAAAGTTCTTATCTCGACCAGCCAAAAGCTCCCTTTTGTGAATAAATCGTTTGTTTTTGATCTGAACAACGACAATATTCTTGATATTACTGTTGGAACAGGTTTTCTGAACACAAAAGGAGGTACGTTCCAATGGTCTGAGGGGCCTGATTTTAAAGAGCTAAAACATTTTACTCCTAATACTGCAAAGGGAAAATCACATTATTGACGAAACTATTGGTGGAGTCTTCATAGAACTATTCGATGGAGATAAAGATGGAGATAAGGATATTTTCTTATCCAGTTTCTTTACTGCTCCAGAAGATGCATCGATCTTGTGGTTAGAGAACCTTGCCGCACCTGAAGTTTCAAACGCTTGGAAAGGCGTGTGGAAGCGTCATAATATCGATCACACTACAGGACTTGGTTACAGAATGGAATTCTTTGACATTGATGCAGATAGAGAACTTGTGTATAACAACCACAACAATACCAAAAATAAAAGGATAGTTGATAGTGACGGGAACCGTATTCCTTCGAGTATACTAGTTTGAAATTCCGGAAGACCCTAAAAGTACAGATGTTTGGGAAAAACATGTTATCTCGGAAGGGTGGGAAATTGATGCTTTTGATTTTGGAAACCCAGATAGCCAAGGTTCTGTTTCCTAGGATTATTAAACAGGGAAGCCAAAAGGCTATTACTTTACCTTATTGGCTTCCTCTTATTCTTAATAACTTACTTACTCTTGTTCAATTCTTCAACCATATCTTCCACTTTGCTGCGGAGTGCTTGTTTATAATCTACTAATTTTTGAGCAACACCACTGTCTGAAGTTCCTACGATTTGAGCAGCTAGAATGCCAGCATTCTTTGCACCGTCCAGAGCCATAGTTGCTACGGGAACACCGCCTGGCATTTGAAGAATTGAAAGAACGCTGTCCCAACCATCGATGGAGTTGCTCGATTTTACAGGAACACCAATAACTGGTAGTGTTGTAATGGAAGCAACCATACCCGGTAGGTGTGCAGCTCCGCCAGCTCCTGCAATGATGGCTTTGATGCCACGTTCGCTTGCTTTTTCTGCAAACTCGACCATGCGGTGAGGTGTGCGGTGTGCCGATACAACGTCTACTTCGTAAGGAATACCGAATTCTTTTAACATTTCCTCTGCTGCTGCCATAGTAGGGCGGTCGGAAATACTGCCCATGATGATGCTTACTACTGGTTGTCCCATGCTTTTATCTTGAAGTTTTCTTTAATGAATTTTACTTTTTCGATTAGTTCGTGTCGGTCATTGTCAGTAATGGTGATGTGCCCCATTTTGCGGAACGGCCGAGTTTCTTTTTTTCCGTATAAATGAACGTGAGTACCACTTAATTTTAAAACATCTTCTATACCTTCGTACTTGGCCATACCGGAGTGGCCGTCTTCGCCGAGAAGGTTGACCATGGCAGACTCAATTTTTACGTCGGTAGCGGCCAGCGGTAGATTGAGAATGGAACGAAGGTGCTGGTCGTATTGAGAGCTGATGTTGCCTTCTATACTCTGGTGACCGCTGTTGTGTGGGCGTGGTGCTATCTCGTTTACAAGTACATCGCCGGCTTCGTCTATGAACATTTCTACGGCAAGTAGGCCGACCATTTCCATTTTGTTGATCAGTTCTGTGGCAATGGCAATGGCTTCTTCGCGCTCTTCTTCGGAGATGTGCGCCGGAGAGATCAGGTAGTCTACCATGTTCTGTTCTGGGTGGTAAACGAGTTCTACGGCTGGGAAGGCTTTTGTTTCGCCTTTTTCGTTGCGGGCAATAACGATAGAGATTTCTTTTTCGATATCGACAAGGGCTTCTAACAGGCCGGGTTTGTCGAATGCTTTGTGAAGATCGTTTTCGGAGCGCAGGATCTGAACCCCGCGGCCGTCGTAACCTTCTGTGCCGAGTTTGTTAACGGCAGGAAGTCTGTCGGCGTTTTGAGCTACGTCGTCTTTGTTTTCTGTGAGGATGAAATCAGACGTAGGGATATCGTTGTCTTTGTAGAATTGCTTTTGAAGGCGCTTATCCTGGATCATTTCGATAATATGCGGTTGCGGATAAACTTTTTTGCCTTGTTTCTCAAGTTCTTTCAGCGCTGCGGTGTTCACATTTTCGATTTCGATGGTGATAACGTCGCAGTCTTGGCCAAATTCGAGCACGGTTTCGTAATCGGTCAGTTTCCCGGCCGTGAAATAAGGTGTGATCGAACTGCATGGTGCATTGGGATCGGAATCTAAAATGGCCACGTCAAGGTTGTAATTAATGGCCTGTTGAATTAACATTCGTCCCAATTGGCCACCTCCTAATATGCCCAACTTAAAATTGGGTTCGAAAGGCTTTCTCATTTTTTGCATCGCATTTAAGTTCATAGAACTATTAACTAGGATTTGCGTGATGCTACACATCAGCATTGTGACAAACCTAGAAGTGACGTTTATACTACGGCACTAAACTTATGTAACTCCAAGGTGCAAAATTCGGGATAAGAAGGGGATTTTCCAAAGATGGTTTTCCTGTCATTGATTAATTGGATACGAATCAATGTTTGCCTGATAGTTATGCGAATAACCGTTTCCTGTTGGGAAAAGGGATAGCGTTGTAGATTTAGCCGATGTGGAACAGCTTCCGTGGCGAGGATTTGTAGCGGAAAGCACGACTTGGTTTTATATTGCACCAAAGTCGTGCTCCTAAAAATCTTACAGACGATTATTCTATTGTAGAATTGGTAACGGATA
Organism: Bacteroidales bacterium; assembly: GCA_965230435.1. Lineage (GTDB taxonomy): Bacteria > Bacteroidota > Bacteroidia > Bacteroidales > JBDKHP01 > JBDKHP01. The sequence continues at coordinate 34,316 of CBDDLB010000003.1, read as the reverse complement.
TTTTTGTGTCGCTGTGCATGGATATAGCTGGATGTTTTGGATACCAAGTACCTCCATGGTTATTGCGGATGGTGGTGCTGTCGATTCTGATATTGCCGGAATGATCGTTGGTGACAAAGAAAATGGCCGATCCGTGGGTGTTTACGATATTTTCTTCTATGCGTGAGCCAAGAATTGTGAGTGTCATGGTGTTGCCGTCGTTGTAAATTGCTCCGCCACTGCCACCTCCGGGTGTCCCTGCTTTTGCTGGATTGCCTCCATTACCTACTGCCGAGTTATGGGTAAATAGGCAATTGATGATTGTCCAAGAAACGCCAATGCTGCTAATGGCTCCTCCGTTTGCTCCTGTGTTGCCGAAGCCTTTGGCTCCTCCGAATGTGCAGTTGACAAGATAGACGGGAAGGTCTTCGTATTGGTCGAACACCCTGATTGCTGCACCTCCGATGTCGGGGCCTGTTTTTCCGCACACGTTGTTGAAAAAGCGGCAATTGATGGCCTTAAAACGACCGCCGCGAATCCAAATTGCTCCACCGCCATCGAATTTTTGATCGGCAATTGAGTTACCGTCGGCAAAAGTGATGTTCTGGACTGTAAGACGGGGATGATCCTGATTGTTGCAGTGGCTTGTTGTCCAGTGTTGGTCCTTGTCGCACGTATTCATGTAGAGAATTCGATGTTTACCTGCTCCGCTAAGGGTAACAAGACCTCCTCCATCAATAACAATGTCGGGCTTAGAATTATTGAAGATTTTAGCAGTTCGGTCGAGTGTTATCGTAAATGGTTTGTCACCGCCATTGAAAACAATCGTTCCACCTTGTTCTAAGGCTTTTATGAAAGCTTCGCTTGTACAACTTTCTGGTGTTCCTGTTCCAATTATATGGTCGGGCTGGCTGATATCTTCGAGCTGAGCTTCTGCTGGAACTGGATAATAGCTCCCGATATTTCCTGCGGGTGGCCCGTAGGCCGGATTGGCAAGAGGATTGTCTATTGGTGGTTCCGGATCGCTTTCGTCTTTGTTGCAAGCAAAAACTGCAATGATTGCCAGAGCTGAGAGAAGATATAAGAGATTGATTTTCATAATAAATATGTTTTATAAAACAGAATAAACTGCAAAGAAAGATATTGAAAATGAGGACCAAAATCAAAAGCCCTGTGTTTGAGACCAATATTATTGAGCAAGGTTGTCTGAGGTGGGTACAAAAACAATCAAAGCCCCCCACTGGTGGGGACCTTGACTGATACTTGAACAGGAAATGGTATGTCTATGTTGACAATTCAAGTTTACGAATAATAAATGACAAGTCTTGTCATATTATAATATGACAAGATAGCTTTGAAAAACAAAAAATGGCGCTATGGATAGTACTGATTTATTGTTGGAAACCGAATATTATATTCTCCGTGTTGGACTGAAAATAAAGAATTTGAGGTTGGAACGCGGATGGAGCCAAGAGGTACTTGCTGAAAAAATGGGAACTTCGCGCCAACGTATTTCGAAGATGGAAAAAGGGAAATATGCCCTACGGTTGGGAACCCTAGTAAGATTGGCTATTGTTTTTGAGATGGATATCAAGGATTTTATGCCTTCTTTTAAGGATTAATGATATTTAAAGATCTGGATGTTGTGGAATAAGGTTTATTTTATAGTTATGTTAGGAACAGCTACATTTAGTCCGAATTTGAATCTTTCAGCGGCATGCCTATTTTGACCGTTGGGCAATGTAAGAAAAACACGTAACCGAAATTTAGACTAGTGAAAAGCTTTAAGTTCTACAACAACCTGTTTGCATGGTTGAGCTTTGCCATAGCGGCATTAACATATTTTGCGACTCTTGAACCTACAGTTAGTTTTTGGGACTGTGGGGAGTTTATTGCTTCTGCGTATAAATTGGAAGTTGGTCACCCACCGGGTGCGCCTTTTTTTATGCTTTTGGCTAGGTTTTTCACATTGTTCTCGTTTGGGAATGTGGAGTCGGCCGCTATGATGATCAACGGGCTTTCTGCTCTGGCAAGTGCTTTTACTATTTTGTTCTTGTTTTGGACGATCACACATTTTGCCCGAAAGATTGCCTTGATGGGTGAGGATAGTGACGAGATGAGCCTTGGGCAGCAGATTGCCGTTTTGGGCAGTGGACTTGTTGGTGCTTTGTCGTTTACTTTCTCGGATACTTTCTGGTTTTCGGCTGTTGAGGCGGAGGTGTATGCTACTTCTTCGTTGTTTACTGCTGCGGTTTTCTGGCTGATCCTGAAATGGGAAACTCAGGCTGATGAGGCCAATTCTAACCGATGGATTATCCTGATTGCTTACTTGATGGGGCTTTCTATTGGGGTTCACTTGTTGAACCTGCTGGCTATTCCTGCAATTGTTTATGTTTATTATTTTAAGAGGTTTAAGTTCTCGTGGTCTGGTTTTGCTTATGCGGGTATTATTGGGGTGTTGATTTTGTTTGGAATACAGTATATGATTATTCCGGGTGTGCCTTATTTGGCTTCTCAATTCGACCTTCTTTTTGTTAATGGACTTGGGCTACCGTTCTTTTCTGGTGTGCTTTTCTATATGGTCGCTCTTATTGGTGCTCTTTGTTTTGGAATTTGGTATACTCTGAAACAGGAAAAGCAAGTGTTGAATCTTGTGTTTACAGCTGTGGCGGTGATTCTTATTGGTTATTCTTCGTTTTCGATTATCGTGATCCGTTCGTTTGCAAACCCACCGATGAATGAAAACAGCCCTGATAATATGTTTTCGTTGCTTTCTTATTTGAACAGGGAGCAGTATGGAGACAGGCCATTGTTTTATGGACACTATTATAATGCTCCTACAGAACGCTACGAAAAAGGGAAAGCGCAGTATGCACGTCTGAATGGAAAGTATGTAAAAACAGGGAATAAAACCGAATATGTATATAAATCGGGTTATAAGACGATTTTTCCGAGGATGTACAGTAGTAACCGTACTCATGTTTCTGGTTACCGTAATTGGGCGCATATTACCCGCCCGCAGAATGAGGCGCCGAGTTTTGCAGAGAATATGATGTTCTTTTTTGGTTATCAGGTAGATCATATGTATATCCGATATCTACTTTGGAACTTTGTGGGAAGGCAAAACGATGTGCAGGGACATGGTGGAGCGTCGAAAGGGAATTGGATAAGTGGTTTCGATTTTCTTGATAATCTGCGTACGCTACCTGTTGATAATGGGCCAAACTGGTTAGCTGGGAACAAGGGTCGAAATGCGTATTTCTTTCTGCCTTTGTTGTTAGGACTTGTTGGTCTTCTGTTTCTTGCTCGTGAAAGAAAGAAGGATTTTTGGGTGTTGTTCCTGTTTTTCTTTTTTACAGGAGTCGCCATTATTTTTTATCTGAATCAGCCTCCTTATCAGCCGCGTGAGCGTGATTATGCTTTTGCAGGGTCGTTTTATGTTTGGGGTGCTTTTATTGGTTTGGGTGTAATGGCGCTGTATAAAAATCTTGAGAAACAGTTTAAAATCCCTGCCAAGTCGGTGGCTATTCTTGTTGTTGTGTTTGGAATGGTAAGTCCTGTGATTATGGCTGCTCAGAATTGGGACGATCATGACCGTTCTGGGCGTTATACTGCGAGGGATTGGGCAAAGAATTATCTGGATTCTTGCGATCCGAATGCGATTCTGTTTACATATGGCGATAACGATACTTTCCCATTGTGGTATGTGCAAGAGGTGGAAGGTTACCGTACGGATGTGCGGGTTGTAAACTTAAGTTTATTAGGAACGGATTGGTATATTGATCAGATAAAGCGAAAGGCATATTCGTCTGCTCCTGTTCCTATGGTGATGAAGCGTGAGCAGTATATTCAGGGAACGCGCGATGTAATTCCTTTGTACGATAGGCTTGGACGTAGTGCCAGTTTGGAAAGTATAATGGATTTTGTTCTTCGTGATGAGAAGGAAGCAAAATTACAGATGCAGTCCGGTGAATGGTTCAATTACATTCCTACGAAAGGATTTCACTTAGAAGTGGATTCTTTGAAGGTGATTAAGAATAAAACTGCAAGTCAAATCGGGAAACGGCCTGTTGTTCCTGTTCTGGAATGGAGAGTTGGGAATAACTACTTCACGAAAAGTGAGCTTGCGATTTTGGATATACTTGCAACGTTCAATTGGGATAGGCCAATATACTTTGCGATTAGTATTGGGGAAAGCAATATGTTGGGACTGAAGGATTATTTAAGGTTAGACGGACTTGCCTATCGATTAGTACCGCAAAAGGCTGATGCTGGAAGCGAATCGTTGGGCTGGATTGATACTGATATTTTGTATGATCGCCTGATGAATAAGTTCCAGTGGGGACGAATGGCCGAGGAAGATGTTTTTATTGATCAGCAGAATATACGCACATCAAAAATCATAGGCTTCCGTGAGGTTTTCTATCGATTGGCATCGGAGCTTATTAAGGAAGGAAAAAAGGAAAAAGCAATTGCTGTAATTGATAAGATTGTGGAACTGATGCCACACGAAAAGTTCCCGTTCGAAGAGGAAATGGTTGGCTTAACCAAGCTTTATTATATGGCTGGAGATTTTGGAAAAGGAGATCAGTTGGCAGAGAAAGTTTGGGGAGTGGCAGAGAATGAGATCAACTATTATATTGGCCTTTCTGAGAGCTATGGTAAGGCTTTGGAGTATGATAAGAACAAGGCTTTATTTCTTCTTCAGGGCTTGCTTGATGTTGTTGAGAAGCAAGACCGCAAAACTTTGGTCACTAAGTTTGATGCTGGGCTGGAGAAGATGTTGATGGGGAATTAGGTGGATGGAATTATTAATTCGTAGTTATTAATTGCGCAGTACATTGTGAAAGTCGCTAAAATGAACGCTTCTGAATGATTTAAAGGAGCAGAAACTTAAAATTATGCTGTTTTCCAAGACTCAACTCATTAATAATTACGAATTAATAATTCATAGTTTCCTCATTCTATTGGAATATAAATCTCACTTTCAGATTCTTCGTTAAAAGGATCTTTGTATTTTTCTCCGTACAACTCGAAATTGAACGATTTTTTAAGCTTAAATTCTGTTTCGGGTAGATATTGATTGTAGATGTACTGGTAAGTATGACCGACTTTGTTGGAAAAACCTCTGTGAATAAAACGAAGGTATTTTCCAGCAGGGATTATTTTAACAACAAAAAATGGATTGATATTCGAAAGCTGTTTCACTTCAGCTCCCAAGAAAAAATAAAGCCCTCCTATCTCTTGGTTTTCTGACCAATACTGAACCTGATAACAACGAAAAGGTTCCTGCTTATTTTCTATGTTTTCCAGTTCGTTTAGGAACTGAGTCCATTCTTTCGACAGGTCGTCGGGATATGCATCTTCGTGTACAAAAAACGATGTTCCAACGAGTGTTGTTTCGGGAAGTTCAACTATTTCGGGCTGATAGTTTTTCGCTTTGTCCGATTGCGAAATGTAATCGAAAGTAAGAGGAAGTACTGTTGGATTTGGAGCTGTTGTTTGCCCTTTCCTTATTTCCGAAGGACTAGCATTGAACTGTTTCTTAAATGCTCTGGTAAATGCTTCTGGGCTTCCGAATTGATAATCGTAGGCAATGTCAGTTATCTTTTTGTTTGTTTCCCGTAGCTCTTTTACAGATTCGGTCAGTCTGCGTTTTTGGATATAGCTTTTGGGTGAAAAGCCTGTTGTGTGCTGAAAAAGACGGATGAAATGATAGAGAGAGTAGCAGACTTCTTGCGATACAGCAAAGACGTCGATATCTTCTTTTAGGTTTTTCTCGATGAACTGAGTTGCTTTGTAGATTACTTCTTTGTTTGTCATGGGGAAACTGGTTGATTTCGATAGAGACGCGCTAGTAGCGCGTCTGTACGGATGATGAGCGGATCGTTACACGATTAATATTAGAAGCTAAATTCAGCTTCCCAATTAAATGTAGCAGCACTTTCGTAATTCTTTGGCCAATGACTGCACCAATCTGGAACGCTACAATTTTCAACCCTTTCAACAAGGTGATATGGTTTAATATCTAGAACTGGTGTGTTGTGTTCTGCATCGATGTACGGTGTGTGGATCACTCCATTTTCGAAGTCAATTTCCGACACAAATATCGTGGTTATCAGAATCGGATTCGGGCGCACTTCTGAGCGTGTTGCGAATATACCGATTTCGTCTGGGCCTTTTGTATAAGGCTTTTCTGTTGTTAGAATAGCGCGTTGTTCCGTTGAGTCAGACAGGTTGCCCCACCATACTATTTGCAAGTGACTAAAACCTGAAATGTTCTTCAGTGCGGGTAGATACTCTTTGTTTACTTTGATTGAAAATCCTTTGTCGGTTTCTACTACCCCAATTGGCTTAAGTTGAAATTCTGTTTTCATTTTTTGCTGTTTTTGTGATGACTTGAAGGTTACTGACAGCAAAATTATGATAGAACGTAGACGGGGGCTTGACAAGTTTTGCTAAGGTGTGGTTGTTTTTTGATCTAAATTGCTGAGTTGGTTTTACTCGGGAAGGAGGATAGAAAAATGTCCAGTTTCTTCATTAAAAAACTGGACATTCATAGGGCAATAGAATACTGCTATTTCTTTGATTTGAGTTCTTTGATCTCTTCTTTTAGGTTTGAGTTTTCAGCGTCTAAAGATTTTACTTTTTTGTTGATTTCTATCATGTAGAGAGTCATTTCCTCCATTTTTTCCAACAACTTAACATTCATCTCTTTTAGTCCCATTCCTTCAGCTTCCATCTCACTTGCAGGTTTTATTCCAGGGAGGTGGCTATTCTTATTTATGTAATCTTCTACGGCTTCTAACTTCATCAAGTTGTAATCTTCCGAAAATACATAATCTGGACACTCTCCACTTTTAAGGTCTACTTTTACTTCGCATGCTCTTATTGTTCCTGCTACGTCCAATTTGTAATCGGGTGATGTTGTGCCAACTCCAACATTTCCTCCTAGTGGGTTAAGCGCTAAAGTATATGCTGAATTAGAATAACGAGCATCCTTATGCCTTATTTGAATCCAACTGGCACCATTTATTTCAGGGCTAGCACCAATAGCTAACTCTGTATTACGCCCAAGTATTGCAATTGCTCCCGTTTTATTTCCTGATAATCCAGGGGCTGAACTTTTATTTATTACAAATTTTGCTTCTTTTGGGTTTGATGTTCCAATACCAACATTCCCCCCCAAAGGATTTAATGTTAGAGCATACGCTGAATTAGGATAACGAACATCCTTATGCCTTGTTTGAATCCAACTAGCGCCATTTATTTCAGGGCTTGCCCCGATCGCTAACTCTGTATTACGTCCGAGTATTGCAATTGCTCCCGTTTTATTTCCTGATAATCCAGGGGCTGAACTTTTATTTATTACAAATTTTGCTTCTTTTGGGGCTGATGTTCCAATACCAACATTACCATTTACTGCCAAATGTGTTCCTGTTGTAACATAGGTATTAGCTCCGAAACCAATAGCAACTCCTCTATATTGAGATTTATCTCCAATATCTGGTTGTAAGTGTAGAGTACTGTAAAATTGTCCATAGTTAGCCTGACTATGTCTCGCTAAAATCCATGCTTTTCTTTCATTTATTTTCCTCCCATTTCCTATTTCAATAACATTATTGTAACTCTGTAAAAGTTGAATAATATCCCCTTTTGAATTTACTGATGGGAATGAGGAGTTAGGGGAACTTTCCATATACATGTGTAACTTGAACTTAGGATCGATTCCAATACCAACATCACCATTAGCGGGAAATGTATTCTGTGCCGTCGCTCCCAAAACAATCCCAAGTATTCCAAATAATAATAACGTTCTTTTCATCTTCATTTTATTGTTTGTAATTTAATTAACTCTCCTCATGAAAATAAAGCTTATAAAACTTCATCCCCCGCTCTTCGTCCCAACCTTTATCAACATAATTACGAGAGCCATGAATATAAACGTGGAAGTTACGGTCTAATTTTAAGATACTTCGAAGTTTACCCTTTTCTTTCCGAACAGCATCGTCCGAAATTGGGAAGGCTTTTTCCATCTGCGCTTGGTTCACATCTTCGTAGTGCTGTTTGTATTCCTTAAAAGCATCTTGAATACTATCATCGCCAAGCATTACCTCTTGGTTGAATTCTTCTTGGTCGAAATGGTCTTTGTTTTTGAAGTAATCCACAGAACGGTTTAACATATCGATCTGGTCGGCACGTTCCACTTCGTTAGCAGAGTTGTATACCTCGTCAACAAAACCCTTTGTAAGCTTTAGGTAGTTTTGTGTTTGGAAGAAATTATCTTCAAGAGGCACAAGTTTTAGAAAATCGTTGCTCCAATATTGGGCATTCTGGCCTTTTCCAAGGTTATCGACAATCAGTACTTTGTAGCCGTCTTCTTTATTGGTATTGAAAACAAGGCAGCCTTTGTCCAATCTGTTAATGTTGATACCTTTCTCTTGTTCAACTTCAAACACTTCACCTTTTGGAAAAACCTTGATGTAAGTTTCTTTGTTCTCTGACTTAAAGATGCCTATTGCGTCTGTCACCTCTCCATCTACCAAGCAATCTTTCAGCATCACCATGTAAAACTCACCGGCTTTTATTTTCGGGTGATTTGAGTTTTCATAGAGAAATTCAGTGATAATCTTCGAGGCGTTGAAGAAAAGCTGTTCTTCGCCAAAGATCATATCCACCTGTTCATTAACCATATTCGGACCAAGCTCTTCGGTAGAGGCAAAACGGAAATATTGTGGCGTTTTGAATGAAGAGAGAAAATACTTTTTCAACAAGTCACGCATCATCTCATCCAACTCTAACAAGTGGCGGGAGAAACGGATTCCTTCTTCATTATGACGGTTGCCTATACTGTGAACAACTATTTTACCTAGTCTTACTTCATCGAAATTGAACATATGCTTTCTCTTAATGCTTCTAATATTCAGAGCGCAAAGTTACGAATTCATTCAATATTCAATAATAGAATCAGAGAATAACTGAATAATTGAATGAGTCCATGCGTCAGCTCGTTCAATAATAGAATCAGAGAATAATCGAATAATTGAATGAGTCCATGCGTCAGTCCGTTCAATAATAGAATCATTGAATAACCGAATAACTGAATAAGTTCATGCGCCAGCCCGTTCAATAATAGAATCAAAGAATAACCGAATAATTGAATAAGTTCATGCGTCAGCCCATTCAATTATTCATTTAATCCATTATTCAATTATTGACCAAGCTCCAGATAAGCCCCAAAGCGAGTGTTAACAGTAGAACTAACAGGGAAAAAACCGCAATAGGCTTTACCAGCTTTAGCTTTAGCTGGATTCTCTTTTTGTTGTTGGTGTGAGAAATCTTCAAAATTAGATTTAGGATCGAAGTAAACCTTAAACTCTCCGCGAGCCTGTTCGTGAATCAGTTTTTCTAGTTGAAGAGCTAATGTTCCCATATTGTAACGAAGATTAATTTCTACACAAGGTTGGAAACGAAGTCCTTGTTCCGTACGATATACGAAAGCATCAACACCAAGGAATCCATGATATTTTTTAGTGATGGGACTTTTAGCAATAGCCTTTTGGATCAGATTGGGTATTACTTCTTTGTTTTCATTCAAGAAATGCTCTTCATGAGCTAGCAAGTCAGGTTTCTGACCAATTAGATTTGCTTGATATAGCCCATTTGAATTCGTGTTGAAAAAGCTTGTACCTAAAAAATAAACCTCTCCATTTTTGATTTCGAACTGAAAAGCCAAGTCTGAAATTTTGTCCAACAAAGGCTCTACCATAACAAAGCCCTGTTGCTTAAAAATGCTTCCTGTCCATTGCTCAACAGCACTATTTAACTTTCCATGACGCAATACCTGCAAACCTCTTCCAGAAGAACTCCAAGGGGCTTTTAGTACAATCTTTCCCCATCGCATCAGTAATTGTTCAATTTCCTTTAAATCGCTGCATGATTGAGGCAAATGTTCTTGAGGTAGAAATGAGTTGGAAGAGTTTTCTTGAATTATACTTTTCAGAATATCCCGAGCAGTTTCCCGACTATATAACGCTTTAAAATCAGCATGCCAATAGGCATTGGGTTGCTGTAGAAAAGCTCCTGAGCAGTTGCTTTTAAACGGTGCCAGTTTATGATGTACAGCAGGACTCCAACACCAAGGATGTAGTTCATTCTTCTTCTGAGAAAGAAAAACAGGATCATTAGCCGCTTCTTCAAGAAGCCGACTTTGCGGCATAGTAACTCCAAAATTTCCCCAAAAATCAATAAACGATTCTCTCAACGGTTCGCTTGGACAGAGCAAAACATCATCTTTTTGTGCAAAGAAAGCTGGTAAGCTCGACAATGCAGCTTCAAACTCCTGCAACAACTTTGGCGCCTGATAACTGTGCGTTCCATTGGCAATTGCCATTTCTCCTGTTGGATTGAAAAAATATAGATTTGGGGCTTGCAAAATTAGTTGGTCTTTTCACTCCTATGTCCCCCAAAGTAGATTGATTTCATGAAATCAATCTACTTTGGGGGACATAGGGGCAATGTAATAAAAAACAAAAAAGCCCCGACAACCAAAGCCATCGGGGCAAAAAATATTATCTAAAATTTACTTTTTCTCTACTTTATCAATCAGACGCATATACAGCGAAACATCCTGCTGTGCAGACTCCGACAGACGTCCATACAATTGATACACCTCTTGCTCGTTCTCCATGGTTTTAAACGGAAGAATGTACGGAAGAAGTTTCTCCATAAGAGCCATCGCCTGCTCTGCATACGCAACGCTTTCTTCTTTCTCACCAAGGCGATCGAGCGTATTTACAATCTCGTATAGAATTGCAAAAGCACGGTCTTTATCATCACCAATGGCCGCGATATAGTCATCACCAACCGTTAGGAAATACATCAATTCGTCGATGTTGTTATCCCACACTGTTTTCAAGATTTCTTTCGCTTCATCTTTAAATCCTGCTTTGTAGTATGGCGATGCCATCAGAAGGTTGTAGTAGTTAAATGGAACTCTCGAATCTGGCATCAATCCATTAGCCTTTTCTATCACTTTACCTACCTTTTCGTTCTGACCTTCTTCCTGAAGTTTTTCAGCCAAACGCACAAAGTTATTTTTCAGGTTCATCAACATACGGCGGTTGTTTTCATCCAAGTAAACATCAGGATTTTCAATACCTCCATATTTGAACTTGTTCATCAAGTTATCATAAAGCACATCGCTATCTACATAACCTGTATTTCCGCGCTTTGCATCAGACTTTACAGGAACAAGCTTATAAGCCATACCATCAAGCCTGAAATAGCTCTGAAGATTAGCGTACGAATCAGGCCCTACAGTAATCGCCCAATACATTGGACGCTTCCAATCGTTGTTAGCCAAAAGGTCAAGAACAAGCAATTCGCTTTTTCTTATCGCCTGACCTTTCAGTTCCCATTTCATTTCTTTCACCACGCGGGCAGAATCCTTCTCATTAACAACTTTACCAACAATAGCAGCAGAGTCAATAGGAAGACTCGCAAATTTAGTTGGGAAATAGTCAATAAAATCTCCACTTTGTGTTTGTATACGTGTATCATCACGACCAACAAAATCCATCAGCTTACGGATATCGCGATAACCTTCAATCTTATCAAAAACATAAACAATATCACGAGTACCTTGACGGTACTGATCAATTGTCATCTTAAACGGAACAGTAGGCGAGTTGTACACCTTACGTTGTTGCTGACTAGCATACCAATCTGTAGCCAGATAACTCAAGTTCACCACTCGGATATCTGTACGAACACCCTCAACATCCTGAGCGTACCACAATGGGAATGTATCATTATCGCCGTTAGTAAAGATGATACCGTTTTCTTCACAAGAATTTAGGTAGTTGTGCGCAAAATCGCGCGCAGTGTAACGTCCAGAACGGTCATGATCGTCCCAGTTCTGTCCCACCATCAACACAGGCACAGCAGCAATCGACAGCACCGACGAGGCCGATGCAGCAATTGTACCACCCAATATTTTCTGAGTCCACTCGAAAAGAGCAGCCACACCAAAACCAATAAAAATCGTAAATGCATAGAACGATCCAGCATAAGCATAATCCCGCTCACGAGGCTGGAACGGAGGTTGGTTCAGGTAAAGCACAATCGCAAGACCAGTAAAGAAGAAAAGCAGCGAAACCACCCAGAACATCTTCTGGTCTTTCTTATACAGATAAACAGCCCCGATAATACCAAGTATCAGAGGCAAGAAGAAATATGTATTGCGTGCCGGGTTATTCGCACGTTTTTTCGACAAGTTTTCCTGCGAGCCCAAACGCATTTCATCAAGGAACGTGATTCCACTCAGCCAGTTACCATCAATAATATTACCATCAGAGTTCTGAATATCGCTCTGGCGGCCAGCAAAGTTCCACATAAAATAGCGGAAATACATGTGGTTTATCTGGTAACGGAAAAAGTACGCCAAGTTTTCACCAAAAGTAGGCTTGCGCTTCGGATCTACATTTTGCGGAATACCAGCCCACATTTTATACCCCATAGCATGCGATCCCATTCCATCGCTATACATACGTGGGAAAAGAGTGGTGTATTTGCGGTCAAACTCACGGATCGGTTTGTGGTCGATCACTTTATATTTATCCCCAATCGGAGCATAATAAGCTTTTCCTTTTCCCCATTTTTCAACAGGAGCATTAAAGTACTGACCTTTCAATAATGGACGGTCGCCATACTGCTCACGTTGCAGATAAGGCAACAGCGAGAACATGTTATCAGGCTTGTTCTGGTTCATCGGAGGGTTCGCCTGCGCACGGATAATCGTAAGCGTAAACGAAGAGTAACCGATCAGGACAACAATTGTTCCCAGCAAAATAGTGTTCAGCAGTTTGTTTTCCTTCTGCAAAGAATAGTACAGTCCGTAAGCCATACCACCAATTAGTAGAATCGTGAAGAAGAAAGCACCCGACCAGTAAGGAAGGCCAAAGCCGTTAACAAACATCAGCTCGAATTTCGAAGCAATAATCGGAATTCCCTGAATGATACCGTACATGATACCAGCCAAAATCAGTACCGACACCCCCAAAGCCGAAGCAATACCCTTCGGGCTTACTTTATGCTTTTTGAAATAATATACCAATACAATCGCCGGAATGGTAAGCAAGTTCAACAAGTGAACCCCTATCGAAAGACCCATAATATAGGTAATCAATATCAACCAGCGGCTAGAGTGTTTTTCATCGGCAACATTTTCCCACTTCAATATCGCCCAGAACACCAATGCGGTAAACAACGACGACATAGAGTAAACCTCGCCCTCAACAGCAGAAAACCACTGAGTATCGCTCCATGCATAAGCCAAAGCCCCAACTATACCAGTACCCATAATGGCAATTAACTTATCCGTTGGGTACGAACCTTCCTCCAGCATAAAGCGGCGCGCAAGGTGCGTAATGGACCAGAAAAGGAACAGCACCGTAAAACCGCCCGACAAGGCCGACATTACATTTATCGTTGCAGCAACAAGGCTGGTATCACCCATTGCAAAAAGGCTAAAGAACCGGCCCAAGAGCAAGAAAAGAGGTGTGCCCGGAGGGTGACCGATCTGTAGTTTATAACTTGCGGCTATAAATTCCCCGCAATCCCAAAAGCTTGCTGTAGGCTCAATCGTCAACAAATACGTGACGGTTGCCAGCAAGAAAACGACCCAACCTGTTATCAGGTTGACTTTTCGAAAAGGCGTCATATCTAACTGAATTGATTATTCGGTTGTTGTAACATTCGACGGCGAAAATAGTTTATTTTTTCAGAACACAGAGAATCAAACAGCACAACTGTCATCTCACTTGTGCTGCTTACTGCATTTTTTAACCTTTTTTCCGTCCTTACACCCTCTCAACTTTAATGATGTTCACAGGACAGCTCTCCGCAGCCTCCAAATTATCATCCCATTCATCATCCATCACAAGTGCGCTGTAGACATCGCGTTTATTTTTTCCCTCAACCAGATTACTCTTTCCATCAGCATCGTCCATCACCCAGCGGTAAGGCGCAACCTCCGCACAGGCATTACAGCCGATGCATTTTGCGCGATAATGTATTATTCGTATCATAACTATTTTGTTTGCAAATTCAATAAGGCGGCAAAGGTATAATCAATAATTGAATTATAGAATCAGTCCTCGTACAAGCCATTCAATTATTCATTTAATCCATTATTCAATTATTAAAAATTAGGAGCAGAGCGTTGGTGCTCACAACTAGCCCAGTCACGCCTTCCGCTACAAGTCCTCGCCCCGTGCGCGGTTCTGCATCTACATGGCGGTGTCTTCCTATCGTCAGCCCCGCCATGCAGTGCATCACACGGCACGGGGCTGTGGGCTTTCCGCTACAGTCGTGGCTAATTCTAAAGCGCAACCTCTTCCCAAAACAAAAATTACATGATATACCTAGAGACGCAAAATCTTGCGTCCTCACTAATCATACTCACATACAAAACACACCAATCAATTCAATAATAAATCACTAACTTCCACCTATGGATCTCACAACAGCCCTTTCGCAACATTACGGACTCACAGAAGAAGAGCTACAGTTCACAATAAACCAATACCGACCAATGAACATGTCAGCTAAAGATTTCTTCCTAAAAGAAGGACAGATCTCCGACAAACTAGCCTACATCAAGACAGGCCTTTTCCGTACCTACAGTTATGATAAACGCGGCGACGAACTAACACTCAATTTCCACGAACCAGGCACTATACTTCTAAGCCCTGAGAGTTTCAACAAAAAAATCCCAGCAAAAGAAAACATCGTTGCCATCGACGATGCCGAGCTACTTTATATCGACTACGAAGGCATGCAGACTTTGTACAACCAGATACCAGTATGGAGGCAGATATGCATGGAGGTTGCCGAATTCAAGAACCAGCAATTAGTAGAAAGAAGCATTCAATTCCAGACGCTCTCTGCAAAAGAGCGCTACGAGCGGTTTTGCAAAGAACATCCACTGGTTTGCCAGCGGGCTGCTGTAGGCCATATTGCCAGCTACCTAGGAATTGACATTGCAACCCTAAGCCGTATCCGAAAGAAAATCGTTTTTTGACAATTGTCAAACCGACTTGCAGCACCTCCACCTTACCTTTGATTTTGTTCAAACACACTAAAAAACAAAACAATGAAGGTTCTAATTATTGGAGCAACAGGAATGCTTGCCAAGCCAGTCATTAAACATCTAGAGGAACAGAAATTTAAGCTAAGGCTCTTTTCCCGATCGGTAAAAGCTGAAGAATACCCTACTCACGAAACTGTTCAGGGCGACCTCTTCAACGAAATTGATCTTAAAAAAGCACTCAACGGATGCGATGCAGTGCACATTACCATCTCAAAAGTAAATGAAGCCGAAGCTGTTGAAAAAATCATGAGTGTGGTTAAAAACAGTCCTGTTAAGCTCGTAAGCTACGTATCAGGAAGCTCAGTCTGCGAAAATAACCGCTGGTTCTGGATGATCGACAGTAAATACCGAGCAGAACAGGCCATTATAAAAAGCGGCGTTCCTTACCTAATTTTCCGTCCCACATGGTTCTACGAGTCATTGAGTATGATGGTACGCAATGGCAAAGCAAGCTTAATCGGAAAATCGGACAACGAGTTCCGCTGGATTGCTGCCGACGATTATGGCAAAATGGTAGCACAAGCATATTCAAAAGACCTGCGCAACGAAGTACTTTATGTTTATGGCCCAGAAAAGCACTCCATGAAAAAACTGTTGCCAGAATATTGCAAACAGGAACACCCCGAAATTAAAAAAGTAGGGCAAGCTCCCATAGGACTTCTAAAATTCATAGGAAAGCTAACAGGAAACAAAGAGCTAAAGACAGCAGCAGAAATGTTCGGCTACTTCGAGAAAATAAAGGACAACGCCGACGACAGCAAAACTAAACAGCTTTTGGGTACTAATACTACAGGTTTCTCTGAATGGCTTGGGTGTATTCAGAATAACTAGCTAACAATACCTCTTTCTGACAAGCCTCTGATTCATAAATCAGAGGCTTTTTGCATTGCTCCACCCTAAAAATTATCGTTCTCCAATATTTTTTACTTTTGCTCCTAAATCTCACAACAGATGCAACAACAAACTTTCCTAAACGAAGCCACCTTCGAAGCGCTGTTAGGCTCTAGGCCATTCTTAGAGCTAGATAACGGACTGCTTTTCTATCACGAAGAAATGCAGAAATACATTATCGCAACCTTCGAGGACGGCGTGGAATACACAGCCGAAGATTTTTACCAACTACCAGAAGAATCACCATATCAACTTATCGACGGAAAATTTGTTTACACAATGGGGGCATCAGCACAACACCAAAGAGTAGCCGCAAAACTACATACCTATATTAATTTGCATGTTAGCACAAATTAGAGTATCACTTTGAACAAACATAAAACCAAGAAAAACAACTTATGAGGAACTTAATCATCATTTTAGCTTCAATTGTTTTGATAACTTCTTGCGATAAGGAAGAAAAGGATGTTAAACTGATAACATCTTTAGATTATAAGGTAATGGCAATTAAAGATTCTTATAAAAACATTAAAATTTACTACACAGATACATTAATAACTTCGATTGTAAACAATGTTTTATCATCTTATAGCATTGATTCATTGACCTTCTATTATTCAGATGGTTTATTAGATTCTGCAAAATCAATATTTCATCATGAACCTGACAATAAAACAGACACTTCAATGATTTATTTCAGTAAAAATGCGGAAAGCAAAATCGTTGAGATTGTAAAAATGGAATATCCATGTCGAATTAAGTACAACGACGAAAGCAGTAATATTAAGATAATGGAGGTTCGTCAATATGAAAATAGTCAATCATACTCATATAAGGATTCTATTACGTACAGTTCAACAAATGATTTTAAGGAAATATATAGATTTTCCATGCACCCTGAGAAACTATTTGTTCAAGATTATGAAAATGGAGTTAATCCGTACTGGTGGATAAGTAATAAAATTGGCTTTCCTTATTTTACGACCTTTGCATATACGGGTTTAGGGAGTACAAGTTTAAGACTGAGCAATAAATTGATAAAAAAATATGAACTAATTGATTGGATTACTGAAGAAAGAGAAGTACGTGAAAATAGATTTATATTTGATGAGGATGGACGACTGGTTGAAATCAATGGAACTCAGATTTTATATTATTAACTTGTGCTAATCGAGTAACCCGCCCAATTCCGACAAGAAAATGGAATTGGTACAAAAGGCAGTTTCTTGAGGTATAATTTCATCCAAAGCGATTGAAGGATTTGAACTGGATGTGAATACGATTTTTTATATGACTATCGTCGAAATTACCTAAAACTTCGTATCTTATAGAAAAACAGTAAGATATGAACCTGATAGATTTTCCAAACCGGTTCCCGGATGAAGAATCCTGTAAGCAGTTCCTTAAATCATTGCGGGAAGAACAGGGGCTAAAATGTAGCAGATGTGGCCATGAAGAACATTACTGGAAGGGGGACAAACAGTGCTGGGAATGCAAAAAGTGCCACCGCCGTACCGGCCTGACCAGCGGGACGGTCATGCATGCGACCAAACTGCCGCTTCGCTACTGGTTTCTCTGTATCCACCTGTTGAGTTCAACGGCCAAAAGTTTTTCGTCGTGTGAGATCCAGGGCCAGCTGGGGCATAAATACTATGAACCGGTATGGGCAATGTGCCATAAACTGAAGGCTGCGATGGGAAAACGTGACGACCGCTACCTGCTTGGCGGGGAACTGGAAATAGACGAAGGGATGTTCACCTCCTTCTGCGCCGGCAAACAGGAAGGTGGGGGCGAAGATGGAGAGCAGGGGAAGCGCGGGCGTGGGAGCCTTTCCAAGACCACGGTCGTTGTGATGGCCGAAAGTAAAAAGGTTGAAGGGGAGGTCGGAAAAGGGAGGCCGGACAGAAAAGTCGGCCATGTAAAAATGGTAGCCGTACCTGACGCCACAAGCGGGACCCTGAACGAGACCGTGGGGCAAAGGGCGGAAAACAGCTCACAGGCAATAACCGACGGGCATAAAGGATATATCAACATTGGACAGGAGATCGAAAAAGTGACGCAGCAGACTGCTTCCGGGGCGGAGGCCTGCAAAGTCCTCCCCTGGGTACATATCTGTATTTCCAACGCCAAGCGCTGGTTCCTGGCCATACACATGCAGTTTCCAAAAAATATATACAGAATTACCTGAACGAATTTGTCTATAATTTCAACCGGAGATATATGAGGGAAGTACTCTTCGAAAGGCTCTTAATTGCCGGTGTCGCTGCTAAAAACACATTTAAACCTGATTTTAGGTAATTTCAACGATAGTCATAATTTTTTAACTATATGCTTTTCAAGTTTTTTAGTTCAAAACGATTGCCATAATAGCCTCGCTCTAAAAAAGAATTTCAGAGCGAGACACAAAATCATTCAACTCAGATTTTCAATAAAAACTTACTTCTTATAAGCCCCCATCTGCTGACGAACAATCTTAGCGATATACTTTCCAATAATATCGAACTCAAGATTAACCACAGATCCAGGTTCAAATGTTTTGAAGTTGGTATACTCGTAAGTATAAGGGATAATTGCAACTTGGAACGAACTATCCTTAGAATTCACTACCGTAAGGCTAACGCCATTTACAGAAACAGATCCCTTTTCAACAGTTACATGATCTGGGTTGTCGAAATCGTATTCAAAAGTAAAATACCAACTTCCATCGGCCTCTTCCACTTTTGTGCAGGTAGCAGTTTGGTCTACATGTCCCTGAACAATGTGTCCGTCGATACGGCCTTCCATTTTCATCGAACGCTCAAGATTC
This sequence comes from Bacteroidales bacterium, assembly GCA_965230435.1. Classification (GTDB taxonomy): domain Bacteria; phylum Bacteroidota; class Bacteroidia; order Bacteroidales; family JBDKHP01; genus JBDKHP01. The sequence goes on along the minus strand of CBDDLB010000003.1, from coordinate 15,486 downwards.
ACCAGACTTCCCTCTTTTAAAAGCCCTAAGTTCGATTTTTCCAGAGTTTCTTTAATCGCCGTTACCGTGTAATTCGTATCTGTAACCTCAACAACCGTAAGGCACACTCCATTGTGTGAAACACTTTGGTCGATCTGTAACTCGTTCACAAACGAGCATTCCATTGTTATATGAAGGTTTTCTTGGTCTTCGCGCAATGCTACAACCTTTGCAGCTTCTTCTACAATTCCTGAAAACATAGTTATGTTGATTTTATTTGTGGTAAGCAATCTGTTAACCATGAATTATAAATTACGAACTGAGACTGGCACACAAAAAAACCGCGTACCCAATTCATAATTTATAATCCATAACTCATAATTCCCTTTATTCCTTGTCAGCAGGAAGCTCCTGAACAATAAGGCTAGCAGTAGAACGGTTCAGAGCAATTGGAATATTATGGATTACCGCTGTGCGGATCAATGTCTGAATATCGTGCTCGTGCCCTTGTGGCGTTTCTGGGTCGATGAAGAAAATGATTTTATCGACTTCGTTGCTTAGGATTTTAGCAGCAAGAAGAATATCGCCACCACTAGGGCCATGTCCAAAAGCAGTAACGTCCAAATCCAACAGTTCGTTCAGCAATTTTGCTGTATGAGAAGTACCAATAAGCTTACGGTTGCGCAAAATATTGATATTCTCTTTGGCCCAAGCCATCATCTCATTCTTTTTTGCATCGTGTGCAACAAGAGCAATTGTCAGCATAGTGTTTTGTTTTTTATAGAAGCCTGTGGTTCGGACAAATTAATTCCTAGCCATAAGGCTGCGGATTTTCGCAAGTAAAAGTAAGCAATAAGATCACATTGCCATATGTTTTAGAAAAGGCCTTTATTAACTTTCTCCGAATTATAACTTTGCAAAAAAAACATGAACGACGAATACTACATGAGAAAAGCCCTCGAAGAAGCTCAAAAAGCCTTCGAAGCCGAAGAAATACCAGTTGGAGCTGTGATTGTCTGCAACAACCGCATCATAGCACGGGCACACAATTTAACAGAAAAATTAAACGACGTAACAGCACATGCAGAAATGCAAGCTTTCACTGCTGCTGCCGACTACCTTGGGGGGAAATACCTAAAAGAATGTACTCTTTTCGTTACCCTAGAACCTTGTGTAATGTGTGCAGGAGCTGCATACTGGACACAAATCGGAAGAATAGTCTACGGAGCCAGCGATCCGGGAAGAGGATTCAGTGCGCAACAGCAAAAAATTCTACATCCTAAAACCCAGATCGCAAAAGGTGTTTTGGAACAGGAGTGCAGCAACATCATGAAACAGTTCTTTGCTCAAAAACGGAAAAATCAATAGCAAAGCAACCGAATCATTAGTATAACGGATCAACCAAATACCCTTGTAATAAATTAATAGTCGATTCTCTATTTTTTCCGGTTACGCAGCTGTATCCCCTGTAAAAAATATCTCAGTACCTGATCTTTACAAACCCGATATTGAGAATGACCAGGCTTTCTAAAAAGCGCGCTAAGTTCATGCTTTCCAAACCTAAAATCAGCTATTCGGAGAAGCTCCAAAACATCGTCATCTTTCAGGTTCAGCGCAATTTTCAGCTTTCGGAAAACAAGGTTATTGTTCAATCTTTTTTCTGGAACTGGCAGGGGGCCGTCTTTTTTCCCTCGCATCTCGGTGATCAGCCCATTGAGGAAAGTAGCCAACATCTCATCGTATAAACTTACAAGAAGAGGATCGTCATCTTTCCTTAAATAATCTTTCACTTCACCCCTGCTCACTTTTTGGTTAGCAAGAGCAAAGATTTCTATCATTTTTTCATCATTAAAATCGAATGCGTAGCGCAAACGGCGAAGAATATCGTTGTTATTCATATAAATTCCTTTAAAAACTTGTTTGCAAAGATACATCTGAAACAATAGCTTTCAAAAAAGGAATAAGCAGCTTGTATTCTCATAATTTTTTATGATCGCTATCATTCTGTTTTTCAACATTACAACAATACCAAAATAACGATCCCCACTTATAAACATAATGCTCTAAATCGGATAAAAAAACCGCCAGATGGCGGTTATAAGTTCAATACCTAATTTTCGATCTAAGCACATGGTGCTACTTCATTATGATTGGCACTATATTTTTCATCAGCTTTATGACAGACCTAAAAGTGCCTGTCATATTAACACACCTACTTATCTTGCTCTCTGGAAATTTGCCCGACCAAGATTAAATCTCGCAGTCAGACCTAAGTTGTTGGCATTCACCTTTGTATCAGCAAAAAACTGGATAGCAGGTCTCCAATCCAGACCAATTGTCAATGGAAAATCGAAAGAATATTCCATACCTAAGTTCCCCGCAATGCCAAACTCCAGATCGTGTCCAAAATATAGCTCTGGCCCCACACCAGGATAAAATTTCAAACTCTTACCTGTCTCTGGAAGCGTAAACAACCAATCAAAATAAAAACCCGTTGCAAACAAATCATGCGCAAAATAACCTGTCATGTGTAAACGGGGTGCTCCAAGAGGAACTGTAGCATCTACAGCAACTGCATCAAAATCGCCATTTGCAAAACGTAAACCTAATTCCCAATTTGCCTGGGCAAAAGTAGTCATGCTAAACAATGCAATTACTGCTGTAATGATTATCTTTTTCATGTGTTTAAATTTTGAGAAACTGTCGTGGCCTAGAGCGAAATTCAACCTTGTTGTGTTCTCCGCGATTATAAATCGGCCCATGCCAGTTTCATGTGTTTAAATTGTTTAATGGTCACATGGAACCAGCCAGTCCGAAGAACAAATCTTTATTCTTCATGGCTCGTTTCATAATTTAGGTTTTATTGTAAGGAATCATTTTGGATATCTGATATTCACCCAAAACGCAGTAAATATAAAAATTTTGAAGAAGAGTAAGGCCATAGACCTAATTTGCTCAGCATACTCCACCCTGACAATTAAATGTTTATAAATATACATAACCACATTTATCTTAGGATGCATGCCCAGTTTATGCAAAACGTATCTTTTTCAAAAGTCGTATATCAAATTTGAGTTAGAGCAAAAATATGGAGAGTAGATAGTTAGCTGCAAAGCTCAGGTTTTAAGAACAAGGCTCTGTTCACAATCGGATATCGTCCTAATTTAACCAAAGCCTACGGCCATTTTCTCCATGGCAACGGTTGCAGGCACCATCATTAATTGGCTTTTTCATATGCTTCGCATTTCCAGTATAATCAATAATGGAAACATACAGTCCGCCTCTCATATCAACAAGCCTTGTAGTATAGAAATTCCCCCTCGCATCCCCCTCTAGACGAAGTACCTCCTGTCCTCCCCCATTTGGCTGAGTTGTTAAACTGATCACAGGATTCACATATGGATTCTGCCTACCACTATCGTACACCGTACCTGCCACGGAAAACCAGCCCTGCCCAGATTCCCCACTCACATGACATTCCATACAATTCCTGCCGGCCATATGACTATCCGTTGCATTGAAATAACTCTCACTCTGTTCATTAGCTAATTCACACGACAGGAGAATACCAACAAAACTCACAAACAAGGTAAGTATTCTTATCTTATCATTCATTGTGGCAAAGGTTTTAATTTGTACTATTAAAACGCACCAAGTAAAAAAAAGGTTGAAGTCAGAAAGAGGAAATAGAAAAGAAATTATTCAAGGTAAGTCATAAAATTCAAGAAAAAGAAAAAGAAAAAGAAAAGGAAGACAAAACAAAAACACCCAATAAAAAAGTTAGCCCTAAATGCATTTCCATTTTTAACCCAATTAACTAAAATCCCAAAGCACCAGAAAAAATCCAGTGCTTTGGGAAGTCTTATCTAATTCTCAAAACCTTCCATCAGGTTTGTCTTACTTATTTTGTGCTTTTGCCCAATTATCTCTCAAAGTAACCGTACGGTTGATAACCAATTTCTCAGGAGAAGAATCAGCATCCCCAACAAAGTATCCCTTACGTTCGAACTGGAACGTTTCCCCCGCAGGAATTTCCTTCATAATTGGCTCGACTCTAGCCGTAATCACCTGCAAGGAATCAGAATTAATGAAATCCATAAATTCCTTCTCCTTATGCCCATCCGGGTTCGGGTCAGAGAACAAACGGTCGTACAAACGCACCTCAGCAGGAACAGACGCATTTGCATCTACCCAGTGCAAAGTACCTTTCACCTTACGGTTATCGGCCGATTGACCACCTTTAGTCTCAGGGTCGTACGTACAAAGCAAATGAGTAATGTTACCATCGGCATCTTTCACAGCCTCCGTACAAGTAATATAATAGCCATAACGCAAACGCACCTCACGGCCTTCTGTCAAACGGAAGAATTTACGCGGAGCATTCTCCATAAAGTCCTCACGCTCAATATAAAGTTCCCTAGAGAAAGGTATCTGACGCGTGCCAGCACTCTCATCCTCTGGATTATTAATCGCTTCAAGATATTCAGTCTCTCCTTCCGGATAGTTCGTAATAATCACTTTCAACGGATCCAGAACACCCATATAACGCGATGCACGCTTGTTCAGATCTTCACGAACACTAAACTCCAACAAAGCAAGATCAATCACATTATCGCGCTTCGAAACACCCACGCGCTCGGCAAAATTACGGATCGACTCAGGCGTGTATCCCCTACGGCGCATTCCCGAGATCGTCGGCATACGCGGATCGTCCCAACCAGAAACAACACCTTCCTGTACCAAACGCAACAACTTACGCTTGCTCATCACCGTGTAGTTCAGGTTCAGGCGCGCAAACTCGTGCTGATACGGACGCACACGGCCTTCCTCAGCCAACTGATCCAAGAACCAGTCGTACAACGGACGGTGAACATCGAACTCCAACGTACAGATCGAGTGCGTGATACTTTCAATATAATCCGATTGTCCATGAGCAAAATCGTACATCGGGTAAATAGCCCAATCGTTGCCCGTGCGGTGGTGTTCAGCCTTACGGATACGGTACAACAACGGGTCGCGCATCAACATGTTCGAGTGTCCCATGTCAATTTTCGCACGCAACAAATAAGTACCCTCTTCGAACTCGCCCTTACGCATACGCTCAAACAAATCCAAGCTTTCCTCAACAGGACGGTCGCGCCACGGACTGTTTTTCCCTGGCTCTTTCACCGTACCACGGTACTGCTGTATCTCTTCTGCCGACAACTCATCAACATAAGCCTTTCCGTCCTTTATCAACTTCACAGCCATCTGATACAGCTCCTCGAAATAATCAGAAGTATATCTCACATCCCCAGCCCACTCAAAACCAAGCCACTTCACGTCGTTCATTATCGAATCCACGTATTCCGTATCCTCTTTCTCTGGGTTCGTATCGTCGAAACGTAAATTACATTTTCCGCCATACTGCTGGGCAAGACCAAAGTTCAAGCAGATAGACTTCGCGTGGCCAATGTGCAGATATCCATTTGGCTCAGGAGGAAAGCGAACCTGAATTGCACCATCGTGTTTATTGGCTGCAATATCGTCCTCAATAATTTGCTCGATGAAGTTCAACGACTTCTTATCCTTAGTAACTTCTTCCATACAGTATTGTGCGTTTAACCTTGTTTTAGATCACGGATCTATTCCATCATGATGTGCGACCCTCTGTATACTAGCCGCATGACACCACCAAGTGAGGTTCATTATATATCACCCACTTACTAAATGCAAAAGTAAGCGTTCTACACTATTTTCAAAACATCCTACAACAGGACTTTTGCCTTTTTGGAGCATTGTACCCCAATAACCGAAAGTTTATGATTATTTTTTTGGAGCAGGACGGTAGTACTTGTGAAAAACCAAGTCGCGCCTTCCACTACAAGTCCTCGTCCCGCAGGCTGTTCCACATCGGCGCGGCGGTCTATTCCACTATCGTTCCATAGCCGCCCCACCGTGTTCCACAAGCCAGCGTGCCTGTGGGCTTTCCGCTACAGTCACGGCTAAATTTAGAACGTCATCCCTTTCCCAAACAGAAGGCATTTCGTTTTCATATCATATACATATATATACTCAGGTCTTTGCGTTTTATCTATAAATTCGATTACCCAAACAGTCCCTGCCAGAAACCTTTTTTCTTATCTGTCCCTTCTGGGGCATTCTTCACCTTAAGCTTTCCATCCACAAAAAGTTCCAGAATAAAACGCAAAGCCTTTACTTTTGCAATATTCGACCGCGACGCCTTCACATACTCACCATCTTCGATAAGCCTCGCTTCTTCTTCCCCCGTGAAAAGGTCGATAGAATCATAATTATTCAGCGTCGCTAGGTTGTTCATCCTAGGATAATCAATATAGTCCTGACCATAAAGAGCTTTAAACACAGCTGCCATATTGAACTGCTTCCGTTCACTTACCTGTGGTGCCTCCAGCTTTGTAAGAACATTGTAACGGTGATACATGGCCGGAAAACCGAAAGTAACATCACTCATATTCCAATGCACGAACAACGCTTCCGGATTTTCCTCAACAAACCGAAAAAAAGAAACAAGCATCAAACGTTCTAGCTTGTCGATATTGATCCTTATTTCAGAAAAATCAATTTTCAGCTTTTCAGCCTCTATTGCCAACGAAAACGTACGGGCAGTTTCGTCCCTATAACCAATAAGCGATATGGAAACAATATGAGGCGATCTGCCAGCCGCAGGGTCTAACGATTCGCAAGCATAGTGGATAATGAACGAATTATCCAAACTCTTTTTCAGGCGTTCTATTTTTGCAATGGTCGTTTTGCTCATAAAGTTTTTTTTTCGAGTTGAACAAGACTATTTAGGCATGTTAAAAAAATAATTAGCCAAAGGCGCACAAGGCGGATAAACCGGAGCGTACTTTTCGTACCTGAGGATTTATCCGTCCGCAGTGGAACGAATGGATAGTTGTTTTTTAATATACCTTAAGTAAATTACAAAAGCAGCTGTAAGGTTTACAACCTTCTTTCGTCGAAATACAAAACCAAAATTAGTAATTGAATTTCAAATACTTTACTACTATGAAGAAAAACGTTGGAAGTATCGACAAAATCGTCCGTTTTGTCTTAGCAGGAGCAGTGATTATTCTATTTCTACTTGGTCATATCTCTGGTCCGGCCCTACTCATTATCATGGGAACACTTGCATTTGCGTTCCTAGTAACAGCACTTACTGGCTTCTGTCCTTTATACTCAGTATTTGGTTTCTCCAGTTGTCCTAATAAAAATTTTAGCGAAGAAAATATTAGCTAGGCTAGTGAAATGTAAAAAATAATTTCGGTTAAGCCGTTAAATATCTGAGCGTAACAGAGTACACCCACAGTGCAACGGAAACCGGAGTTATTTTTTCAGCTTTACTATGTTATAAAATATACAAGCGTGAAGGTTAGCTTTCTTTAACTCTCCTTACCTTTAACCTCAGATTGTCTCACAGAACACGAAACAAATCTCTCAACCTCTGAGCTTGTTAACACACTTAAAAGTGTCGTTTATAATAGCACACCTAATTAATAAATAGTGCCATATGCTTATCTACAAGTTCAACAGGAGACTTTCGTGTTTTTAAGACAACGAAAATTTTACTGCCAAATAATTCAAACCACTATGGAGAAGAGTATAAAAGGTACAGAAACAGAGAAAAATCTCTTGAAAGCTTTTGCTGGCGAGTCACAGGCTCGTAACCGTTATACAATGTACGCGAAACAGGCTCAGAAAGAGGGCTACGAACAAATAGCTGCAATTTTTCTGGAAACTGCAGAGCAAGAGCATGTTCATGCAAAAAAATTCTACAGCTTTCTCGAAGGTGGCGTTGTAGAAATCACAGCTGCTTATCCTGCTGGTACAGTCGCAACTACTTCCGAAAACCTTCTGCACGCAGCTGAAGGCGAAAAAGAAGAATGGGAAGAGCTATATCCTGAGTTTGCACGTATTGCCGAAGAAGAAGGTTTTAAACAAGTAGCTGTTGCTTTCCGCATGATCGCAAAGGCTGAAATTACTCACGAAAACCGCTACCGCCGTCTACTAGAAAAAGTAACTGCTGAAAAAGTTTTTGAAGAAGAAAGTGAAACAGAATGGTACTGTCGTAAATGCGGATACATGCACAAAGGGGAGAAAGCTCCTAAAGCTTGTCCTTGTTGTCAACACCCTCAGTCATACTTCGAGCGTAAGGCTGAAAACTATTAAGAGTATTAGACTCGTACTAAAAATGCGATGCAGATACAGTTATCCACTGTAGTTTAGCGTCGCATTTATTACGGTTAGTACCCCCAGACTAAATTTAGTTCAATCTATCCCCAAGTTAAATTGTTGGTTACTTACAGAAGGTAAATCTAAAATAGATAGGTTTGCAACCTTAAAATCAAGGACTTCATTCTTGTTTCGTTGCAGAGACTTCTTTCTTCAATACAAACTTGAAATCAACATCAGAATATATACCTGAAACACCATCGAAAAACAGCGATATATCCGATGTCTCCGGCTTCAAGGTAATATTCTCTATTTTCAGCTTTACAGTTACAGTATCTACATCGGATAACTTAAGCTTGTATATCTTACTAAAGAAATCCTTATCTATATCGCCAAGAAAATCATACCAGAGTTGTTCTTTGAATGGATCAACAGATAAGTATGTACCTAGATTTTCATCTTCTTTCAGTGAGATAGGGGTTTCTTTTTTGTCCTTGTCAAAAAACTTCAATTGCTCCCTCACATAAGTAGGAGGTGTTAAATCCAAAAGGTTTTCGTTTGTTGCTTTATTGACAATTAAGATATCTAACGGAGGAAATTTTTGCGCTTCTTTCTTTAATTCAAAAAGAGAATCAGTCTCGGAATACCCATCTAACACACCTTTAACAAGTAGCGACGTTGTAGGAGCTGTATGAATATTCTCTATCTTGAAATGTATAGTGTCTACTTCTGTCTCAGATAGCTTAAGCAGATATGTTCTTTTTATGGAAGTTTCTTCACCCGCATTGTCTAAAAGTTCTTTCCAGAGCATATTTTCAAACGGATCAATAGATAGGTAAGTGCCCCGTTTGGCATCTTTTTTCGTTGTAACGTTAGCTTGCTCTCCGTTTTCTTTATAAAACTTAATCTTTCTAACGTTATAAAATGGTACTCCCAGATCTAAAAGGTTTTTTCCTTTTTCGCTGTCTTGAATAAGGATATTAACTGGGGGAACTTTAGGTAGATTTTTCTTTAGTACAAACTTGAAATCCAAATCGGAATACGTGCCCGATATACCATTGAAAAAAATATCCACTCTAGCTCTAGGAGGAATCTTTTCTATCCTTAACTTCACATCTTCAATTACACCTTCAGCCAACTTGAATTTATACATTCCTGTATAAGATTCTCCTATGGAATCTAAAAAATTTTCCCAAAGCATTCCACCAAACGGGTCTACAGTAAAATACGTACCATACTTGGCATCTTTTTTTACCGCGATATCAAGCGTGTCTCCATTTTCAATATAAAACTTAACACCTTCAACATCATAAATTGGATTTTCAAGATCAAACGGGTTCTTGTTTGTTGAGTTATCTAGTACTATGATATCCAACGAAGGTACGTAATCTGCGGAAGTGTATTCTTCCTCTTCACATCCAAAAAACAATACCAAACAAGTGATAAGAAGACCGTATATTTTATTCATCGTCATTGTTTTAATTTAATCAACAAAAGCTCTGAGATAGAATTAGGCAAACGTATCAAGTTTTTTGGTAACTGGAAATTTTTGAATTCCTAAAAAAGCTAAATGTTATTTCTATTATTCACTCAGTTCCCGAGGTATGCTTTCAACCTGTTCTATCGATTCTACCGTCTTTTTCTCAGAAGAAACACTCATGTTCTCCAATTTACGAATGCTCGGTAGAACACGTGCGTCCCAAGAACCAATAGCTGAATTATAGGTCTTGACCATTGTATTAAGATTACTGCCTACTTTCTTGAAGTTATCAGCAAAAGTTGCCAAACGCTCATACAACTCAACACTCGTTTTCAGTATCTCCTGACTGTTTTCTGTTGCTTTGTGCTGCTTCCAACTATAAGCTACCGTTTGCAACAATGTAATCAAAGTTGTTGGAGTAGCAAACACCACTCTGTTACGAATTCCTTCTGTAACAAGACTGTTATCAAGTGACAGAGCTGCACCAAAAGCGGATTCTACCTCAATATACAATACCACAAAATCTACCGACTCTCCCAATTCTGACCAATAAGCTTTACTTCCAAGGTCTTTCATATGACCTGCCACAGCTTTAGTGTGCCGCTGCAATGCAAGCTTTTGCTCTGTTTCATCGCTGGTTTCGAGTGATTCCAAATAGGCATTCAGCGGCACTTTAGAATCTACAACTATGTTTTTATTCCCAGGTAGATGAACCACCATATCTGGCCTCAGACGGCCTTCTTCTGTGTTGTAGTTAACCTGTTCATTGAAATCACAATATTCAGAAAGACCTGAGAATTCCACAATACGTTTCAGACCTATCTCTCCCCAACGTCCTCGGACTTTTGGCGATTTAAGAGCTGTGACGAGCGCCCCTGTTTCTTTTTGTAATTCCTGATGACTTTTATTTAATGCTTCCAGATAATTACGCAGACTACCAAACGTCTGACTACTCTTGTTCTCCAACTCTTTTACTGCCGCTTGTTGTTTTTCAATAGCTTCATGTATTGGTTTCAACAGGTTATCAACAGCTTGAGTCTTCTGCTCGTAGCTCGCATCTGCCTTTAATATATATTTCTCTAAGCTTTGATTTGCTAAACGCAGAAACGCTTCATTATTGCTTTCCATCGCCTTATTTGCCATGTTCTTGAAAGTGTCAATAATATGCTTCTCGCGCTCTTCAGCATTTTCTTGAATGACTTTCAGCTTTTCTTCTGCTCGGATTCTTCGTTCTTTTTCCTGTAGAAGTAAACGTTGAAATTCCCGCCCCTGTTCTTGCGCTGTATCATTCAACTGCACAATTTCCTTTTCATACTTACTCTTTAACTCAAACTCCTGCCCACGCAAGCGCTCCTGTTGTTTGCTCTGTTTTAAAAACCAAATAATTACAGCTCCTATTGCTATACCTAATAGTAGAAATAATATTTCCATGTTGAAGTTTTTTCAGCTACGAAGGTAAAAATCCTTTAGAAAACGAAATAGCATATCAGTATGCGTGAAGTTCATTAAAACTTGGAGCATCACTTAACAGTCTCCCTTTCTGGAAATTCAAAAGAAAAGATATTGGAAGAAACCGTTTTACAGAAACAAAAAACTCCCCTACCAAATAAATGATAGGGGAGCATGATCTAAAGTCGGGCAGCGGCCTACTCTCCCGCGTTCGCAGTACCATCGGCGCTGGCGGGCTTAACTTCTCTGTTCGGGATGGGAAGAGGTGGAGCCCCGCCGCCATAGCTGCCTTAAATTTCTGAATATCCTATAAGTCCTGTGCCTTCCCGTGCGCTGTGCGTGCACGGCGGCTGACATTACCGGCAAGAGTTTTATGAAGTAAGAAGGGGCCCCCGTGCAGAAAAGCTTCCGGGTTATTAGTACCGCTCGGCTGACACATCGCTGTGCGCGCACCTGCGGCCTATCGACGCAGTCGTCTCCTGCGACCCTATGGGGAGACCTTATCTCGGGGAGGGTTTCGCGCTTAGATGCCTTCAGCGCTTATCCTCACCATACGTAGCTACCGGGCGGTGCTCCTGGCGGAACAACCCGTACACCAGAGGTATGTCCGGCACGGTCCTCTCGTACTAGTGCCAGGCCCCCTCAAGTCTCCTACGCCCACAACAGATAGGGACCGAACTGTCTCACGACGTTCTGAACCCAGCTCGCGTGCCACTTTAATGGGCGAACAGCCCAACCCTTGGGACCTTCTCCAGCCCCAGGATGTGACGAGCCGACATCGAGGTGCCAAACCACTCCGTCGATGTGAGCTCTTGGGAGTGATCAGCCTGTTATCCCCGGAGTACCTTTTATCCTTTGAGCGATGGCCCTTCCATACGGGACCACCGGATCACTATGCCCTACTTTCGTACCTGTTCGGCCTGTAAGCCCCACAGTCAAGCACCCTTGTGCCATTGCACTCTTCCGCCGGTTACCGATCGGCGTGAGGGTACCTTTGGGAGCCTCCGTTACTCTTTTGGAGGCGACCACCCCAGTCAAACTACCCGCCAAGCAGTGTCCCCTTTTACGGGTTAGGGCCCAGATAAGCAAAGGCCGGTATTTCAAGGACGGCTCCACACGGCCTGGCGGCCGCGCTTCAAAGCCTCCCGGCTATCCTACACATCACTTACCCGGAACCAGTGCTAAGCTGTAGTAAAGGTTCACGGGGTCTTTCCGTCCCGTTGCGGGTAGGCGGCATCTTCACCGCCACTTCAATTTCACCGGGCCCATGGCTGAGACAGTGTCCAGATCGTTACACCATTCGTGCAGGTCGGAACTTACCCGACAAGGAATTTCGCTACCTTAGGACCGTTATAGTTACGGCCGCCGTTTACCGGGGCTTCAGTTCAATGCTTCTCCTTACGGATAACATCCCCCCTTAACCTTCCGGCACCGGGCAGGTGTCAGGCCTTATACATCATCTTGCGATTTGGCAAAGCCCTGTGTTTTTGGTAAACAGTCGCCTGGACCTATGCTCTGCGGCTCACCGAAGTGAGCGACCTTTATCCCGAAGTTACAGGTCCAATTTGCCGAGTTCCTTAGCCATGGATATCCCGAGCGCCTTAGTATTCTCTACCCGACCACCTGTGTCGGTTTACGGTACGGGCGGCAATATCCTTTACCGCAGGGGCTTTTCTCGGAAATATGGTTACGCCCGCTCACCTTACCCGGAGGTTCGGTGTACTTTCAGGTTCGCCCCGGGGGGCTACACCCTTAAACGCACTAAGCCGTCAGTGCGCGGGACTTTCACTCTTTCGTCACCCCTTTGAAAATATTGCCGGTTCCGGAATGTTGACCGGATGTCCATCGGAATCGCCCTTCGGCTTATCCTTAGGCCCCGACTGACCCTGATCCGATTAGCGTTGATCAGGAAACCTTGGTCTTTCGGCGTGCAGGTTTCTCACCTGCATTCTCGTTACTTATGCCTACATTTGCTTTTCCGGACGCTCCACCATGGCTCGCGCCACAGCTTCGGCGCTGACCGGAATGCTCCCCTACCACAAGTCCACGGCTTCGGCAGTATGTTTATGCCCGATTATTATCCATGCGGGGCCGCTCGACTAGTGAGCTGTTACGCACTCTTTAAATGAATGGCTGCTTCCAAGCCAACATCCTAGCTGTCAATGCAGCCCCACCCCGTTTAAACAACTTAACATACATTTGGGGGCCTTAGCCGGTGGTCCGGGTTCTTTCCCTCTCGGACATGGACCTTAGCACCCATGCCCTCACTCCCGCGGAGCATGTCACAGCATTCGGAGTTTGTCAGGGGTTGATAGGCGGTGAAGCCCTCTAGCCCTATCAGTAGCTCTACCTCTGTGACACTCATGCGCGAGGCTGCACCTAAATGCATTTCGGGGAGTACGAGCTATTTCCCGGTTTGATTGGCCTTTCACCCCTACCCACAGCTCATCCAAACACTTTTCAACGTGAACTGGTTCGGCCCTCCATTGCGTGTTACCGCAACTTCAGCCTGGCCATGGGTAGATCACCGGGTTTCGCGTCTGCCCGTACCGACCTGCGCCCTGTTAAGACTCGCTTTCGCTATGGCTGCGCCCCTGAAGGGCTTAACCTGCCGGCACGGAGCAACTCGTAGGCTCATTATGCAAAAGGCACGGCGTCACACTTGCGTGCTCCGCCCGTTTGTAGGCGTACGGTTTCAGGTACTTTTTCACTCCCCTGTCAGGGGTGCTTTTCACCTTTCCCTCACGGTACTGGTTCACTATCGGTCTCCCGGGAGTATTTAGCCTTGGCGGATGGTCCCGCCGGGTTCGGACAGGGTTTCACGTGCCCCGCCCTACTCAGGGTACTGCCCTCCGAGTCCTGCTTGCGTGTACGGGGCTTTCACCCTCTATGGCGCCGCTTTCCAGACGGCCTCCACTTCGCATCGCTCGGATCATGGCAGCCCTACAACCCCGCAGGTGCCGGAACACCTGCGGTTTGGGCTGTTCCCGCTTCGCTCGCCGCTACTAAGGGAATCACTTTTGTTTTCTTTTCCTCCGGTTACTTAGATGTTTCAGTTCTCCGGGTTGGCCTCCATATAGGATGCCATGCCTTCAGCATGGCGGGTTGTCCCATTCGGAGATCCACGGGTCAAGGGCCATTTGCGCCTTACCGTGGCTTATCGCAGCTTGTCACGTCCTTCATCGCCTCCGGGAGCCCAGGCATCCGCCGTACGCCCTTGTTCGCTTCTTTGCAATCATATATTGCCTCTTCTTACTCGTTTTCTCTTGCCTGTCGTGTCAATGAACTCTTGTGCCCCTTATTATGTATATGCTTCCATATACAGGGCCGTGTGGAGGATATCGGAGTCGAACCGATGACCCCCTGCGTGCAAGGCAGGTGCTCTGAGCCAACTGAGCTAATCCCCCTCAAGTCCGTAAATATATATACGGGCGTAGTTCCGCCCAGACTTGAACTGGGGACCTCTACATTATCAGTGTAGCGCTCTAACCAGCTGAGCTACGGAACTCTATCCTGCCCAGATCATGGAAAATACACAGAACGTCATAAGGACAGCGCCCTCCAGAAAGGAGGTGTTCCAGCCACACCTTCCGGTACGGCTACCTTGTTACGACTTAACCCCAGTTACCGGTCTTACCCTAGGCCGCCCCTTGCGGCAGCGGACTTCAGGCACCCCCGGCTCCCATGGTTTGACGGGCGGTGTGTACAAGGCCCGGGAACGTATTCACCGCGCCATGGCTGATGCGCGATTACTAGCGAATCCAGCTTCACGGAGTCGGGTTGCAGACTCCGATCCGAACTTGGACCGGGTTTCGGGATCCGCGCCCTGTTGCCAGGTGGCTGCCCTCTGTACCGGCCATTGTAACACGTGTGTAGCCCCGGGCGTAAGGGCCGTGCTGATTTGACGTCATCCCCGCCTTCCTCTCACCTTACGGTGGCAGTCCCGCCAGAGTCCCCGCCTTCACGCGCTGGCAACTGACGGTAGGGGTTGCGCTCGTTATGGGACTTAACCCGACACCTCACGGCACGAGCTGACGACAACCATGCAGCACCTTGGTACACGCCCCGAAGGGAGGGCACATCTCTGCGCCGGCCGTGCACCATTTAAGCCCGGGTAAGGTTCCTCGCGTATCATCGAATTAAACCACATGTTCCTCCGCTTGTGCGGGCCCCCGTCAATTCCTTTGAGTTTCACCGTTGCCGGCGTACTCCCCAGGTGGATAACTTAATGCTTTCGCTCAGTCACGGACTGTGTGCCGCCCATAACCAGTTATCATCGTTTACGGCGTGGACTACCAGGGTATCTAATCCTGTTCGCTACCCACGCTTTCGTACATCAGCGTCAGTGAGTGCCTGGTAAGCTGCCTTCGCTATCGGTGTTCTAT
>CBDDLB010000002.1:2490000-2491648 GCA_965230435.1 Bacteroidales bacterium | reverse complement strand
ATAGCGAAGGCAGCTTACCAGGCACTCACTGACGCTGATGTACGAAAGCGTGGGTAGCGAACAGGATTAGATACCCTGGTAGTCCACGCCGTAAACGATGATAACTGGTTATGGGCGGCACACAGTCCGTGACTGAGCGAAAGCATTAAGTTATCCACCTGGGGAGTACGCCGGCAACGGTGAAACTCAAAGGAATTGACGGGGGCCCGCACAAGCGGAGGAACATGTGGTTTAATTCGATGATACGCGAGGAACCTTACCCGGGCTTAAATGGTGCACGGCCGGCGCAGAGATGTGCCCTCCCTTCGGGGCGTGTACCAAGGTGCTGCATGGTTGTCGTCAGCTCGTGCCGTGAGGTGTCGGGTTAAGTCCCATAACGAGCGCAACCCCTACCGTCAGTTGCCAGCGCGTGAAGGCGGGGACTCTGGCGGGACTGCCACCGTAAGGTGAGAGGAAGGCGGGGATGACGTCAAATCAGCACGGCCCTTACGCCCGGGGCTACACACGTGTTACAATGGCCGGTACAGAGGGCAGCCACCTGGCAACAGGGCGCGGATCCCGAAACCCGGTCCAAGTTCGGATCGGAGTCTGCAACCCGACTCCGTGAAGCTGGATTCGCTAGTAATCGCGCATCAGCCATGGCGCGGTGAATACGTTCCCGGGCCTTGTACACACCGCCCGTCAAACCATGGGAGCCGGGGGTGCCTGAAGTCCGCTGCCGCAAGGGGCGGCCTAGGGTAAGACCGGTAACTGGGGTTAAGTCGTAACAAGGTAGCCGTACCGGAAGGTGTGGCTGGAACACCTCCTTTCTGGAGGGCGCTGTCCTTATGACGTTCTGTGTATTTTCCATGATCTGGGCAGGATAGAGTTCCGTAGCTCAGCTGGTTAGAGCGCTACACTGATAATGTAGAGGTCCCCAGTTCAAGTCTGGGCGGAACTACGCCCGTATATATATTTACGGACTTGAGGGGGATTAGCTCAGTTGGCTCAGAGCACCTGCCTTGCACGCAGGGGGTCATCGGTTCGACTCCGATATCCTCCACACGGCCCTGTATATGGAAGCATATACATAATAAGGGGCACAAGAGTTCATTGACACGACAGGCAAGAGAAAACGAGTAAGAAGAGGCAATATATGATTGCAAAGAAGCGAACAAGGGCGTACGGCGGATGCCTGGGCTCCCGGAGGCGATGAAGGACGTGACAAGCTGCGATAAGCCACGGTAAGGCGCAAATGGCCCTTGACCCGTGGATCTCCGAATGGGACAACCCGCCATGCTGAAGGCATGGCATCCTATATGGAGGCCAACCCGGAGAACTGAAACATCTAAGTAACCGGAGGAAAAGAAAACAAAAGTGATTCCCTTAGTAGCGGCGAGCGAAGCGGGAACAGCCCAAACCGCAGGTGTTCCGGCACCTGCGGGGTTGTAGGGCTGCCATGATCCGAGCGATGCGAAGTGGAGGCCGTCTGGAAAGCGGCGCCATAGAGGGTGAAAGCCCCGTACACGCAAGCAGGACTCGGAGGGCAGTACCCTGAGTAGGGCGGGGCACGTGAAACCCTGTCCGAACCCGGCGGGACCATCCGCCAAGGCTAAATACTCCCGGGAGACCGATAGTGAACCAGTACCGTGAGGGAAAGGTGAAAAGC
>CBDDLB010000002.1:0-2485000 GCA_965230435.1 Bacteroidales bacterium | reverse complement strand
ACAGAAAAGCGGTTCCTACTCAAGAAAAAGCTTTTTCTCCCCATCCAGATTTATTGGAGATGCATTGGAGGGATTGGGAGGAACTGACTGAGCATGTGTTTAGAGAAGTATTTCGAAAATCGGCTGTAAAAAGAACGAAATATGCAGGGCTAAAGCGTAATATTGCTTTTTTGAACGCAAAAGACGGTTGCTAGGTATTGAGAAACCTAAGAAAAGCTGTGGGAGAGACCCCATTGCAACATGAGCTACGGTAATTCTGCAAAATATATTCGAATATATCTTCACTGTTTAAACCTGTTTCATCTGCTATTTGGATAATTGATTTCTCATAGTATTTTTTTAATTCGGAAAGGCTGAAGTGAAAAGCATTCAATACGTAATTGGCTTTACTGATATTATTGAATTGAGAGAAATCATCTTTTTCTTCACCGTTTAAGTGGCCGTATTCTGCAAACAGAACTGCCAGGCGGATTTTATTTCTGTTGAGTTTTAGTATGGAAAAGAAAGATTGGATATTTGGATTACTGAAGCCTCTGTAGCTTTCTTTTAAAACATGTAGATTATCGAAGAGTACAACTACATTGGGCTGATACATTGCTTTCTGCAAATACTCTAAGTAATATTTGGCTTTGTTCATCCATTGTTCTCCATCTATATAAACGACCTTTACGTAGGGGAGGTGAGCAAGTTGAGATGATAATTCCAAACCTTGAAAAAGCTGATAATCTTGAGAGAATATAGCCTCAATAGTATCTAGAAGTAATGTTTTGCCCGCTCCTTTACGAGCTTCGGCAAATGCAAATTTGTTGTTGGATATTAGCTCCCAGGCTGCAGAAGTTTTATCCACATAAATTTGTCCTGATTCAATTTTATGAACAAAACTGTTCTTGATATGTGTAATAGTTCTGTGTTTCATAATCTCTTACTATTGAGCTATAAACTATCTTTGGCTTTAATTTTTAGAGATTGAACCCTATGACTAGCATATCGTCGATTTGATCCTTCCCGTTTTTCCAGTCGTCGAATGTTTTTTCGAGGATTTCTTTTTGTTCTTCCATTGATTTGTCTGAGATTGAGGACAACAATTTCCTAAAATGGCGGATCATGAACTTATGACCAAATGGCCCTCCTGTTTGATCAACAAAACCATCGGAGAATATGTAAAATGAAGTAGGTTCGTCGCTTAGTTCAATAATATGCGTTTGAAACTTTTTCTTCTTAGAAAATTGTTTGCCGCCTATTGACATCCGATCCCCTTTTATTTGCTTTACTTCACCATCTTGCACGTAAACAAGAGGATTGTGTGCCCCAGCAAACTCAACCCTTCTGGTTTTGTGATCTACAACACACATGGCAATATCCATACCATCTTGAGTATCCTTGATATCCTGCTGGAGCATTTCTCTTACCCCTAAGTTCAACTGGGAGAGAATCTTATCTGGCGACGACTCCTGCTCGATGTTTACGATCTGGTTAAGTTTTGTTTCTCCGAGAAAAGTCAGCATTGCTCCAGATATACCATGACCAGTGCAATCTACAGCAGCAATTGCAACTTTGCCTGTTTGTTTATAGAATTCGAAATTAGATGTCCAAAAGAAGTCACCACTGACCAAACCTTTTGGGCGTAGTATTATGAAGTAGTCGTTGAAAACGCAATTAACGCGTTCGTTTTTTAATAGTACAGCTTCTTGGATTCGTTTTGCATATTTTAGGTTATCTGTTATTTCTTGGTATGCTTTATATAAATTTTCATTGGATTGGGCGAGTTCAAGACGGGAGATAACATCGCGTCGTCTGAAAGAAAAGTGAAGCCAAGCCACAAAGGTAGATGTTATTGAAAGTGTGAGAAATAGAAGAAAACCATTCTTTATTATATACTTAAAATTAATTTCCGAGAAGAGAAAAAAGAAGATTATATAAGAGGTTAAAGTCAGCAAAAGAATAATCACAGGATTTATTGGTTTCCATATGATAATTAGATTTGCTGCGATAAAAAGAGTTGAGAAACCAATGAAATATGTTAATAAGGATGTTTCAGGAATATTATTGCACATGTAGCTGATTTGTAGTGCTATTCCTAGAAAAACGATATAGCCCAACACCTCCGGTTTCAGGCTTAGGCGTTTTACCATGAATATACCAACTCCAATTAGTAGACTTTCAGAAAAACGTATTGTTAGGAAAAGAACCCATAATTCTCCAGCAAACAGATAATCCAACATGCCCCAAAAGGGGTATACAACTATTGCTACATAGCTGACAATGAATGCATGACGCCTTGTGATAGAAGCGAGCTCTAGATTTACCTGTACGTCATTGATCTGAGCTTTATTCCTGAGTTTATTTGTGCTTGTCACTTAGGCCGATTGTTATTAATTCAATTGCAGAAAAAGAACCAAAAACTAAGCCAAGGAAAACGTTAACTTATGGTTGACCAGAGTCTTATATGTTTTGTCGATTTGTACTATAAGATACGTAAAAAAAGATTAATCCCCTCAGGTTCTTGTTCAACATAAATGTTTTTCTTTTCCGTTACTCCAGAGGCTTTTGCCAGCTCAACGAGGGCACTTTCTGTTCTGTAATTAAGAATCCAGTCGACAAGATCCATGTAGTGTTGGCTTGGGTTTCGGGGCGAAAAGTTACCAACAACGATTTCTCCATTGGGAGCGAGCCATTTTTGGAAATGGGACAGAATTTTTGTGAAAATGTTGTCGTTGAAGTAGTCAAAAAGACCTGCGGACCAAATTAGATCGAACTTTTTTTCTGTAGTAAACCTGAAAATGTTTTGTTGTTGATAAGATACTCTGTGGAGATTATTTTTTAGAAGTTTTTTAGAAAAAGCAATAGCATTTTCATCAAGATCGATGCATTGTATTTCGACGTCAACATCCGGATTTTCTTCTAAGAATTCAAATAAATCGCGGCTTGAGCCACTAGCAATGTTGAGTATGCGTAATTTACCTTTGGTGGCGTTTGTTTTTTCTTCCAATAGTTTTTTGAAATAAGCTTTGCGATTTCGTACAGCTTTGGCGGCTGGCTGGCTATGGAAGAACAAATCCCAGTTTTTTAGCAATGGATTGTTGGATACGCGTTGGCTGTAGATGCGTTCAATAATCTCGAAGTCGCCAACATAGCCATGGGGTTTTCGCAGACAGAACCCTTGCATTGTGTCTATTGACAGTGCATCGCCATAGGCTTCGTAGAAAAGATAGATATCGGATATTTTGTATCTGTGCTTTTTAATTGATGAAATTGTTTTATCGAGCCATTGTTGATAATTGCTCCACTCACTTGGAGCTGGGCCTCCTTTTTGAACTAACTTTGAGATATAATCAATTTGCGGTGTGATAGAAATTACTCCTGTCATAAAATGGTGAATTAAATAAAACAGTGTTGTTCTGTGCGTTAAAATATAAGGTATTACAATCAGGATTGAAATTTGTTGATAATTATTCCATATTCATTAACTTGAACATAGAAATCTGAAAAATTTCACAACAACTCTCAACCGTACTAAATAAAAAATAAAACCTGATTGATAAACTTTTGGGCGGAAGTTTATTTTTACAGAATCAGGTCTAATTTTCTACTTAATAGAAAAAAATAGCAATAAAGGATATCTAGGTATGGCTTATTTGCTTTATACGTAACAATTGTGAATGAGATTCATTTTTCCAACAAAATGTAAAAAATGGTAACAACTCAGGTTCATTTTAAAGCCTCTCAGGTTTGCGCGACTTGAATTTTGGTTGTTTATCAGCTGGCCATGCATTTCTCAATGGCTTAATTTTTTTGTCAAAAAAACGGTGTTTTATCCACAGGAAAAACATTGATTGTGTATAAAAAACCATTCTTACTTTATCGAATTAGGAAATAAAAATCAACCTTTGAGCTATGGTAAAACGCGGTGAACTTGAATCACTTGACAAAGATGAGATCATCGACCTGTTTGTTGCATTTGCAGAAAAAATCGAAAAAAAACTGGCAGGGCTGCAGAAAGAGGTTGATGACCTGCGTGAAGAAAACCGCACATTGAAATTACCCAAAAACAGCAGGAACAGCTCACGCCCGCCCTCGCAGGACATAAAGAAACTGCCACGCCAAAAAAGTCTACGCAAACCCAGCGGGAAAAAAAGTGGAGGACAACCGGGTCACACAGGTAATACCCTGCATCAGACCGGTGAACCCGATCAGATTATCTGCCATATGCCAGAAGGTGTATGCCCCCAATGTGGCGGACGCCATAGTGAAGAGGAACCGGACCTGCATGCTACAAGGCAAACGGTGGATATACCACCGGTACGCGCACATGTGACCGAGCACCGCGTATATGGCTTCCAGTGCACATGTGGGCATATGCGGCAGGGAAAGTTCCCCGCAGGTGTCACGGCACCTGTTAAATACGGGAACAGACTTACAGGTTTTGTCAGCTACCTCAGTACCCGTCAATACATTCCTTTCGGCCGAATCCCTGAGTTACTGGACAATCTTTTCGGCATCCCGTTGAGCCAGGGGACGGTTTACAACATGCTTGAACGGGTGGCCGATAGCCTTGACCCGCTTTATCAGGCAATTAAAGAATCCATCCTTCAGGCCCCTGTGGTAGGAAGTGATGAGTCAGGTATAAAAGTAGGTTCAAAAAATTTCTGGGGGTGGATATGGCAAACTATCAGCGAAACCTTTATCGTAATCTGCAATTCAAGAGCCTACAGGGTAATAGAAGGTGAATTCAGGGATGGCTTCCCCCATGCAGTCCTGGTAAGCGACTCATTGGGCGCACAGCTTAAAACACCGGCATTTCTGCACCAGTTATGTCTGGCACACCTATTAAGGGAACTCAATGCGTTCATTGAACACTCCAATAATGGGTGGGCAGTGCAGATGAAACAGCTTTTTGATCAGGCCATTGAACTAAAGTACAGCCTTGAACCCGAGCAATATCCCCAACCCAATTCACGGCGGGATTCGATAATCGGTGAATTCCATAAATTAATTGTCCAGGATGTAGATGATAAAGTCCCCAAACTTACAGCCTTTAAAAAACGGATGGTCAAACATCAGGATAGCGTATTTACTTTCCTGTTCCATCATGATGTGCCTTTTGACAATAATGCCTCGGAAAGGGCTGTGAGAAACCTTAAAGTGAAACAGAAGGTATCCGGTGGCTTCCGGGCGGAAAGGGGTGCGGAAATTTTCGCTACCATAAGATCCGTAATTGACACTTGGATTAAAAGGGGCGTGAACATCTTTGATTCACTTTTGTGGGCGATTGAACTATATCAGGTCAAGAAAGACTTTTTAGCTAATAACAGCTCAAGCAATTAGACTTCCTGAGCTGTTACAAAAAATGACAAAGCAACCTTTGTGTTCGGTAGGGTTTTCAATGCTTTAATTATGGGAGTAATACAATAAGTTAAAGGGAAAATAAGAAACGCTTGAACCTTTCGTTTGGCTTAACTCCAAATTCATCTAGTGCAAATTGAGGCTTTAGGCGTTCTACGAAATACATATCGATTTCTCCGCGATTTTTAACTTCGATTTTACCACGATGTTTACAATCGAAATACTCTTTAATCAGTTCATAAGTATCTCCAGAGATGTTTACGCTTCCTGGTTCGCCAGCAGTTTCCATTCTACTTGCAACATTAACAGTGTCGCCCCAGATGTCGTATGCGATTTTTTTCTTTCCTACAACACCTGCGATAACCGGCCCTGTGTGGATGCCAAGACGAAGTTGCCATTGGGGAATGCTTTCGAATTCGGGTATTTGGTCGAGGTGCTTCATAAAGTGTTGAATTTCAAGACCTGCCAATACAACATCGATAGGATTACTTTTGTTGCGGAGCGGAATTCCTCCTGCACACATGTAGGCATCGCCTATGGTTTTAATTTTTTCAATATTTCGGTTTTCTGTGATGTCGTCGAAGATTGTAAAATAGGCGTGGACTGTGTTGACGACCTCGCGCGGGGAAAGGTGCATGCATGCTCTGGAGAAACCTTTGAAGTCGGTAAAAAGGACACTGACCATTTTGTAATTCCGTGGACGGGCTTCTCCTTTGGATTTTAGCTGAATCGCAGCTTCAAAAGGGAGAACACTCATCAACAGTTTTTCTGTTCTTTTCTTTCCTTCTTCAATTATCAGTTTCTCGCGTTCTATTTCTTTATTCCGTTGTTGAATTTCCTGATTTTTCTGTTGCGTTTCGTTAATTACACCTTTCAGGTCCTCAGTCATGGCCATGATATCATCGCGTTGGATCACAAGTTCGTCTTCTGTGAGTTTTTGTTTTGTGATATCAGTACCTATTGCCACAAAATTACAAATTTCACCAGCTCCGTTCATCACTGGGGTAAGCGTGGTTTTTATCCATTTATACTCTAGCTTTCCTGTGCGTAGGTGTGTGATGTACTCAACAGGTTTTTTTGAAGAATAAAGCTTTTCGATGTAGTTCTTGATATCAGGAGCACTACTTAATTCTTCAATTTTATTGCCCCTTCGTTGTTGATATTGTTCCAGAGAAAACCCATATAGCATGCGGTACCCGTTGTTGGCCCATTGCAATTGCTTGGAGTAATCGAAGATGGCAATTGAGTTCGCACTTTGTTCAACAACCGTTGAGAGAAGGTTTAATTCGTGTACCTGTTCCTGTATTTTTGTCCTTTGGCTCTCGGTTTGTTCTATAGTTTCGAATAATGTAAGGGCTGTTTTTACACGGGCAATGAAAATGTATTTATCAAGCGGACGTACAACAAAATCTACAAATGGATGAGCAACGATTTCCCTTATTATTTCCCTATTGTTTCTTTCTAATATTACAAGAACAGGCGTATTAACAGTAAGCGTATTCTGACGGATGAATTCAAGAGCCGACATTCCTTGGATGGTGTCTAGGCTTGAGTTGAGAAGGATAAGGTCCGGGGAAGAATATTGTAGGGCGACTACTGTTTCTTCTGCATCGTTAGCAAATTGTAGGTTGTGTTCAATGTTTCCCGATTCGAGGAAAAACTCCAGTAACATCTGGTAGTGTGTTCGAGATTCAATTGCTAATATGTTATATATCCTTCTTCCCATTATTTCATTAAGACAATAGATTTGAAATGCTTTTCATTTCTTATAGTAAAATAACGATATCAAAAGTGATATTTATATTTTACGTTAAGGTTGTGCATCTATTTAATTTCAGAAACTCTATCTGAACATAAGTATTATAAATTTGAACATGTCAGCTTACATATTTCACTTATCAACAGAAGTTGATAGGTTCTTAACCTGATTTCAAACAAATACTTGAGATTTTGAATTCCTGCTTATATATTTGTGTGCCAGATTTGTTTTAATGCAAATTTGCAAGTTTAGTGCCAAATGGTTTTTCCGAATTGGCCTATCAATCCAGTACGAATCATTGTTAAAGAGGGACTTTGGTAGATTGGGTCTATTACAAATATACGGTTGAAATGTAGTTTTCGGATGCGAAAAAATGAGGATTTGCGTTTGGATTGTTGTAAATAGATAGCAAAACTATTAGTTCAGAATTGCCTTTTGCCATATACCATAGTGAAGATAAAAAAACTAATCCCGTGTTGCATCCAGAATTTGAATCCTCATGAATAGATGTACATGCAGGGCTAAAGTTTGGAATGTGCCTTGCACTAATTGTTTTTTTATCTCACAGCAGTGATAATTATGAAAGTGTCGAGTATCAAATGAGGCACAAACTTATTAAAAACAACTATGAGTAATTATTCCGAAGATAGTATACGAACACTCGATTGGAAAGAACACATCCGGAAACGTCCTGGGATGTATATAGGAAAACTGGGCGATGGATCAGCCGCAGATGATGGTATATATATCCTTATAAAGGAGGTGATGGACAACTCGATCGATGAGTATATGATGGGCTTTGGAAAAAAAATAGATGTAAATATTTCTGAACGTCGAGTGACAGTTCGCGATTATGGCCGCGGTATACCTTTGGGAAAAGTACTGGATGTATCGTCGAAGATGAACACTGGTGCTAAATATGACTCGAATGCATTTAAAAAGTCGGTGGGACTGAACGGTGTAGGTATCAAGGCTGTGAATGCATTATCGGAGGATTTTAGAATATGTGCTTTTCGGGAAGGAGAGAAAAAGCTTGTTGAGTACGAAAAAGGTAATGTGGTAAATGACCCAGAGGTAGAAACTACGGAGGAAGTCAATGGGACGATGACTTCTTTTGTGCCCGATGGTGATGTTTTTCATAACTATAAGTATATCTACGATTATGTAGAATCGTTGCTACAGAACTATGTATTCCTGAATTCGGGGCTTACTATAAATTTCAACGGAAAGAATTTCTATTCCAAAAATGGACTTTTGGACCTATTGAATGAGAACATGACGACCGAGGGGTCTTACCCAATTATTCATATAAAGGAAAAAGATCTTGAGATTGCACTTACGCATGCCCCACAGTACGGAGAAGAGTATTACACTTTTGTGAACGGACAACATACGACACAGGGTGGAACGCATTTATTGGCTTTTCGGGAGGCAGTGGTTAAAACGATCCGTGATTTTTATGGAAAGGATTACGATGTAAACGATATCCGTCAAGGTCTGGTAGCGGCGGTGAGTATAAAAATTGAAGAGCCAGTTTTTGAATCGCAGACAAAGACTAAATTGGGCTCGAAAAATATGTCGCCAGATGGTGTTTCCGTGCGGCAATATGTAATGGACGTGATTACAAAGTTCCTGGACGATTATCTGCATAAGCACCAGAATATAGCAAAAGCTTTACAAATAAAAATTGTAGAGGCAGAGAAGGAACGGAAGGCTATAGCTGGCGTGAAAAAGCTTGCGCGTGAACGAGCAAAGAAAGTTAGTTTGCACAATAAGAAATTGCGAGATTGTCGGGTTCATTTCAGCAGCAAGCATGAGCGGAAAGATGAAACTTCGATTTTTATAACAGAGGGCGATTCGGCAAGTGGTTCGATTACAAAATCCAGAGATGTTAATACGCAGGCTGTATTTAGTTTGCGTGGAAAACCGTTGAATACGTTTGGGCTTACCAAGAAAGTGATTTACCAAAACGAAGAGTTTAATCTTCTTCAGGCCGCATTGAATATTGAAGATGGGTTAGAAAATCTTCGTTACAATAAGGTAATTATAGCAACGGATGCCGATGTAGATGGAATGCATATCCGTTTGCTTCTGATAACTTTTTTCTTGCAGTTTTTCCCGGACCTTATTAAGAACAAGCATCTGTATATCTTGCAAACGCCTTTGTTCCGTGTCCGTAATAAAAAGGAAACGCGCTATTGCTACACAGAAGAAGAACGCATAGCTGCATTGAACGCCTTAGGTTCGAACCCGGAGATAACCCGATTTAAAGGACTTGGAGAAATTTCGCCAGATGAGTTTAAGCATTTCATTGGCGAAGATATCCGTCTCGATCCTGTTTTGATGAAACATCATGAATCTGTTAGTAAGATGCTGGAGTTCTATATGGGCAAAAATACGCCTGAACGTCAGGAGTTTATTATCGACAACTTAGTGGTAGAAGAGGATCGGTTGGAAGAATCTGTTTAGTGTGAATTTCACTCCCAGAACGCTTTTTAAAGTAGTTCCGGGAGTGGGAACTGTTTGGTTTTACTGTATTAGTAGGTTGAATATCTTAAATCTCGGTTGGGGCGTTTGTGCTTATCGTTCCTTACATCCACAATAGTGTCGAGCCACCATTTTCCTTTTTTGAACACAAAAGCATCGTGGTACATATCTGGACCATAATATTCATATACGCCTGCATATTGAGGTTTGAAAGGAGCCAGATGATCGAACACAATCCACTTTTTCCGTTTTTCATATTTCAGTGTAACTTTGGCTTGGGACGAATATCGAAGAATAACCCGTTTTGCGGTTTTGCTCCTAGCCTTGAATATGTTGGCTCCAAAAACGGGCTCTCCTGAATTTTTGAACCCCATCACATCAATGATTTTTTGACTCATTTTGTAGTTATAGCCATCCCAGCCGAGAAGAGTGTAGTAGGTCCGTTTCTTTGTTTTTGTCTGTATTATGTCGTAATACAATGCTCCATACCATTGATCTGGAGTTAAGCGCATTTTTTCCGGCATTTCCATCCCTTCTGAAGCATCGGTTAACCGTGTTGCTTTGTATTTGCTTTCGGTTTTGTACTGTACAAACCCAAAATACTTCTGGGTTCCGTTTTCTTGTGGTACGTTCCAGCTAATTATGCGAACGCGGTCGTCTTCAGATCTTAATTTACTAATGTTCAGCCCTTCAAATTCGTAATCGAAAGAACTGGGTTTTTGTAGTGCCTGTTCGAAGTTTGTGAGCATTCTTTCTGTCGCTTTTTCCCTTAGGTAGTCGTCCTGAACTTCTTGAATCGTTCTCAGCTCTTTGAGGATTGCTTGTTCTTTCTCAAAAAAGAAAGAATCTTCGTTTTCTTGAGCTGTTCCTAATACAGGTATTAGTAAGAGTATTATAAAAGAAACTCTACTTAAGTTCAGGGAACTATTTGCAAGGAATCGCTTTGCGTTGTATATCAGCATTTCTATAGCCTTATAAATGTGATTTGCATTAAGGCTTTTACTTATTATTCTCATAAAATGATAATTTTGCAATTCCATATTGTAATTCTAATAACGGTAAAAACAAATGATTTGGTGCAAGCTTTGCGCCACAATTTAGGCTTGGGGTACTATTTGTTATGATCGACATTGTTCTGGCTTTCAATATGGTGGCAGAACAGCATGCCAGTTGTATTAATACATCTATTTATATCTTGATTTATGGGGTGGAAAGAGCGCATAAAAAGAATAAGTTACATACGATTAATTGTTGGGGGAGTTGTTGGTGCAATAGCAGGCTATGCTTATTATTATTTTGTTGGCTGTGATAATGGAACTTGTGCGATAACATCAGATCGGGTTAATTCAACATTATACGGATCTTTGATTGGTTTTGTCTTTATGTATAAAGAAAAAAAATCCACTTGAATTTCTTATTTATAGAACTCTTGTTTGCAGTTTGAAAAGATTTGTGCCAGTTTATTTATTCTTAGATAAGCAGGAAAGTAAAGGCTGAATGAACATTGGGGACAGCTCATAGAATGGTTTACGTATAATCTTGCATCCGATTGTTTTTAGGTCCGTAGTCATTAAGCTAGCTCCCGCATCGCTAGAGGTGTGAACGACTACTGTAGGTTGTTGTGTTTTGAAATCGGAATTGCTACGTCGCCATTGGCGGGTCATAACACTGCCAGAAGTGGCGTCGAAGCCAAGGTCGTGGTCTAAGAATACAAGATCGAAACCGTATGTTTTTAGGGATGTCAGGGCATCTTCTGCATTCATTGCGATTGTTAGATCTTGGCCGGTTAGCCATTCTCTGAATCGTTTTAGCCGGGAGTGGCTGTCGTCCATTACAAGAATTTTCATTTACTTTGGTTTATTTAGCTGTTGGAAAAACGTTTACAATATGAGTTCTTAGGGCTATTTATTAGGATCGACTTTTGTGGAGCCAGAAAAAATTGAAGACTCTAGAACTACTGTTTTTATTACAACGCCAACTTAGTTATTCTTGTGTGTATTCTCAAGTGAATTTGCGGATTCATCATAAGTCTAGCTAGAACGTTTGTGAAAGGAAATATTCTTACCATTAGTGTAAAGCAATTCTTTGGGTTTGTATTGTTGACTTATTTTTTCTCAATAATTATCATATAGATTGTTAGCTACTGTCATTAACTTTAGATTGTGGTTTGTATGAAAATTATTGCTTGAAGTAAATGTGAGCATTCGTTTTGAAGCTTCTGGACGGAACAAGCACTCTGATACCTCGAAGTTTTTTCTTAAATTTGATTAACACTGAATTTTTAGCAGAGCTAAGTTTAAAAACACGCGATGCTATTTGTGATCGATACTGCTTTGGTTTTCAGTGTTGGGAAAGACCTAAAATATCTAGGGGCAACACTTCTAAGAAGAACGGGATACGATATGTAGTGTACATTCCATTAGGATACAGACTGGTTTAGAATATTTATTGGGTTGTCACATCAATTAAAGATCTGTTTATTAGGGTTGTTTCGTTCTAAATTATGAATGGTTGATACTCACAAAATCATAGTTGAAAATTATAATAGCAACTTCTGCCCCGGTAAACAAATATAATTGTATACGTTTGTTGAGAAACAAGTTGTTGATTGCGTACGGTTGTACGATTTTTTTAATGGCCTATCAAAATCACTGAATGAAATCTGCGTACAAAAGCCTATTGCTCCATGTCGTATGGTTGTTACTGACGATAAGCATTTCTTGGCTTAGTGGAGATGCTGTTTTTGCACAAGTACCTGCCTATCCGTTCAAGGCCGTTCATAACCAGATAAACCTTCAGGAGAATTGTGCTCTGTTTGAGGATGTGTATGGCAAAGGGTTGGGTTTTGTTAATCGTCACCCAGAAGCTTTTTTACCGTTCGAGGACGTGCCTTTGCGACATAATCAAGCCTATTGGGGGAAGTTTACTCTTGTTCCTAAGCGGGACAATAATGTTACGATGGTATTGGATTTAGGAGAAGCTGATACTATATCTGTTTTTATCCCCAACAATCATGGAAATTACACAAGGATGTTAACGGGGAGTACTGTAGCTACATCTAAGAATGATGAAATTCTTCCTAATTCAAATTTGTTAAAAATTGATATTCCCCCGAAGGGTGAGTTTTACAATTATACTGTCTTCTTTCGGATATCCGGAAGATATACTTTACAGATAGAGCCTGTGCTGTATGATGTTGGTTTTGTCTTTAGTAAAGTTGCAGAAGAGGGACGTCAGAAG
Organism: Bacteroidales bacterium; assembly: GCA_965230435.1. GTDB lineage: Bacteria > Bacteroidota > Bacteroidia > Bacteroidales > JBDKHP01 > JBDKHP01. The sequence continues at coordinate 2,472,171 of CBDDLB010000002.1, read as the reverse complement.
AGGCTTCTAGTAGGTTTGTATATTGGCTTGTTTATTTTTATATGTATGCTTACGCTTACATTTTATGTTTTCAGTAGAGATCGTTTGTACTTTTTTTACTGTTTGTTCACGGCTCTTCATGTGCTGTATAATGTAAGTGTTTTTCAGTTGAGTACCGAGTTTTTATTGGGGGAGTTTAGGCACTATAATTATCTGCTATGTGAAATTACAGGTTTTCTTTACTGGATCACCTTCCTTTTCTTTATGCAGGCGTTTGCTGATACCAGAGACTATTTCAGCAAAGAACATAAGTTAATGAACTGGTTGATTGTTTGTTCTGCTCTATTGTCGCCAGTGGGTGTTTATTATGTCCAGTTTAGTGCTTATGCTGCGAATTATGCCATAATCCGCAATGTTTTTCTCTTGTTGATGTTCGGTTTTAGTATCGTGATTTTTTATCGTTTGGCTACCTCCAATAATATGAATGCTAAAATTATTGGTATTGGAGGAGTGTTCTTGTCTGTAGGCTGGATACTTCATTTCGGGGTAATGCTTTTGGGTAAGGAATCGATGAAATATTTTTATCAAATTGGGCAGGTTTCTCAATTGGCTTTTTTTACCTACGGCTTGGCCTATAGGTTTAGACAGAAAGATCTGGCAAAGCAGAAATCTCAAAGTAAACTGATCCGCCAGTTGCGGATAAATAGAACGATGGAGGCCGAGGCCAAAGAGGATTTAGAGCGTAAGGTGAGGGTGCGGACGGAAGAAATTCAGGCTCAGAATGAAGAACTAAGAAAACGGCACGAAGAAATACTGGTGCATCGGGATAAAATTGAGGCTCAGAAAGATGAAATACTTGCTCAGCGCGATGAGCTTGAAGAGCAGACACAATGGTTCCTTCAACAAAATGCAGAAGTAAGTGCGAGTATTCATTATGCACGAAGGCTGCAAGAGGCGCTGCTACATTCTCAGGAAGAAGTGAATAAGATTCTTCCCCAACATTTTATTTTTTACATTCCCCGCGATATTGTAAGTGGAGATTTCTACTGGGTAGAGCAGGTGTATAATTATGTTGTGGTTGCGGCTGCCGATTGTACCGGACATGGTGTACCTGGGGCATTTATGAGCCTGATAGGGGTTTTGGCGCTCAATGATATTGTAATGCACAGGGAGTTTACCAATCCGGGGCTTATTCTTGATGAAATGCGGAGTTATATTAAACGAACGTTGAAGCAGACAGGAAAACAGGCTGAAGCGAATGATGGTATCGATGTTGCATTGTCGGTAATTGACATCAAGAACCGTGAGATGTGGTATGCTGGGGCTTTCAATCCATTGATTATCATTCGAAATGAAGAATTGATGGAGGTTAAAGGAGACCGAATGCCTGTGGGGGTATACTACAAAAAAGAAGAGGCTTTTTATACGCATGAGATCAAACTGGAAGCAGGAGACACTTTATATATGTACTCCGATGGTTTTCCCGATCAGATTGGAGGTGACGACCAGAAGAAATTTAAGAGCCGTAATTTTAAGAAGCTTCTGACTGAACTGAGCAAGTTGCCTATGGATGAGCAAAAAGAGCAGCTTTTTAAGACTTATTTGAATTGGAAAGGCTCGAACGACCAGATCGACGATATTCTTGTAATGGGGATTGGGATAGACTAAAAAGGCTGCATTTTCATACAGCCTTATATTTTTTTGTTCTGTTTTATTCTAAGTTTATTTGCTTGTCCTTTGGGTATTTTACACTGTACCTGACGATGAATTTCTTTGTATCGCGAGGTTTCAGTTTAATTTTCCATTTGAGTTCTCCTGTTTTCGAGTTCAATTTAGCTCCTGATAGTTCTATATGTTCTAGGTTAATTGATTTTTCCGTTGAAACAGGAATTTGATCGAAAAGATCGACTTCAACTTCTTCGTTTTTAAGGTTTCGGATCGATATTTCCCAAGAACGTTCTGCTTTTCGTTTACTGCCAATAAGTTGGTTGCTGTTGAAATCGTTTTGTGCTTTTCGTTTTACGACGATATTTTTTTCTCTGCCAATGGAGATATCCAAGGTATCCATAACAGCTTTTACATCGAGTTTCGATTGACCAACGTAGGTGTTGCCAACGTACAGGTTCATATCCCCACTTAACAGTCCGACCTGCTCCCATTCTGGAATTCTTGCAAAAAGAAAAGCTTCTTCCTCGACTTTAGGTACTGTTTTGTAAAGGTATTTTGCAGGAACTTGGTCTGTTTTCATTTCAACAGTGATTTTTTTCGATCCTGTTGGTATCGAATAAGGTGTTTGTATTACAAATTCAACTTTTGTGTCATTTGTAACGTTTGCAAGAGCAGATTTAGTTGTTTTAAGGCGTTGCTTGGTTGTGATAAGGACAACCCCATTGTTTGCTCTAGAACCATAAATAGAACTTTGTGCTGCATCTTTCAACACTTCAATGTTTTCAATCTGATCGGGAGAAATGTTAGGATCTGTACCTACAGGGACTCCATCAACAATATACAGTAGGTCTTCTCCAGCAGAAACACTATTTGCTCCTCTTACGTGTATCTGGACTGGCTCAGATAATTTTTGTTCTTGTATAGCTACTCCTGCCACTTTGCCTTGTAACATTTGGCTTAGATCAGCTTCATTCATTTGATTGTCAAACTTTTTGTTGTGCCGTTTTTTCTGTTTGTAATAAACGACGGGTTGATAAAACTTTAGGAAATGAGGATTCAATTCCCGAAGCTGACCCGATTTGAATGGATTTGCATTCGACAACGTAAGTTTTACATTCTCCCATTCCACGCCAGTGTTCTGCCAAATGTTGGCTTTGTGAACCACTTCTAATGGCTTTTTTGTATTAGTAACTCTTACATCGTAAGATGGAGACCAACCTGCATGGCTTACAAAATATGAAATTGACAACTTGATTTTTTGAGGCAAATCTGACGATACCGAAACAATAACTTCGCTGGAAGGTAATTTGTTTTTGGCTTTCAAGGACGAAAGTTGGCGGCTAAGTTTATTCCGTTCTATGTTCAGTTTTTGTTTTTGCCTTCTGAGTACAGAAACGTTTTTTCTTGTAGAGAGCATTTCGCTGGCGTAGTAAGTCGTAATCTCTTTTAAGTGAGCTGGTGATATACCGTTTTCTTTGCTTACAATGTGTTGGTTCTTTTGTAAGAATTTCACTTTTTCGTTCAATACAGAGATTTCGGTGTTGACGTCTTCTAGCTGAATGTCAAGTTTTTCCAGTTGGCCTTCTAATTGTTTAACTTTTTCGGAGCTGGCTAGCTCTTTCATGTAGTTCGATTCGTGACGTACCGACAGGATTTTGAACCTGTCAGCTCCTTTTATAACAATGCTTTTTTTGTCGATGTATGGCGAAAGGTCAACGAATTTGAGCATGGTTGTGCCTTTTACAACATCTGTGGTTACGGATCTGTCCAATTGAGCACCATTAAAAAAGACTGTTGCTTTTTCTATCTGAGAGGTCAATTCCTTTTCTTTAAGCTGAGAAAAAGAGGTGTGGCTTATCAGTAATAAAATCCAGAAAATGTGTTTCATAATTACGCAATGTTTTGAAGTCCGTTTAATTGAATTAATGTTTTTCTTAATGTCTGTTTCGTAACTGTTTAAATCCCTTCGTTTTTAGTAGGATGATTGCCCTAAAAAACAGACATTGTGTTTATTTGCTTATAGAATGCAGGAAGTGCGGAAATTCCATAAAGTGTTTTCGTTTTTTTTCATTCAATTATGCACAAAGTGAGTAAAGTATTGAATATTAAGCTGTAATTCGTGTTTTTATTAGGTTAATGAATTGGAACAAACATATTGCTTTTGCTGACGAAATTGATAGGTTATACTAGAATTCTCATACTCTTTTAGAATTGAATTATAGGTAAAGTAGTTAAAAATCAGATAAATAAATCTTATTCTGTTTTGTGACTACTGAAAGCATCAGGTATACTTTAATAGTATGCAAACTAACCCATCTTAAAATTTGAAAGTAGAAAAATACTTTTGAATTATTATAAGGTACTTTCAAACAATGATTTAATGTTTCTGATTATTTTGGGAACGTTTCTCTTGTTTGAAAATGAGAAGTTTGTAGCGTATTTTGCAATGTGAAATAAATATAAACACCAACTTAAATTCACATAAGTACTCAGTCAAAATTAAAGTAGATTAATTCCTAATGTAAGTCGCAGGTTATTTGCAGAAAGTTAATCTAAAATAAATAGGCCCGCGACCTTAAGAAAAACTTTCTTACCTTTGCGCCGCACCCCCCAAACAAGTATTTTGTTTAGCTCAACATTATACCACACACACTATGTTAGAAGATGTTAAAGCAAGAGCCCAGGTTTGGCTCGACGGAAACTACGACGAAAAAACCAAAGAACAAGTCCGCCACCTATTGGAAAACGACGAAACTGGTCTGATTGATTCTTTTTACAAAGATCTAGAATTCGGAACAGGCGGTCTGCGCGGTATCATGGGAGTCGGCGACAACCGTATGAACGTTTACACGGTTGGTATGGCTACACAAGGGCTATGCAACTACCTGAAAAAAAACTTTGCTGACAAAGAGCAGATTTCGGTAGCTATTGCTTACGACAACCGCAACAACGGAGAACTTTTCTGTCAGACATCGGCCGATATTTTCTCGGCTAACGACATTAAAGTATATGTGTTCGATGCATTGCGCCCAACGCCAGAACTATCTTTCGCAATCAGACATTTAGGATGCCAGAGCGGTATCGTAATTACTGCATCGCACAACCCAAAAGAATACAACGGCTATAAAGCGTATTGGGAAGACGGCGCGCAGGTTATTGCACCGCACGATGTAAATATCGTAAACGAGGCACGCGCAATCAGCAGTATCGATGACGTGAAATGGGAAGGCAAACCGGAACTTATCGAAACTATCGGTTCTGAACTGGACGATATTTATGTAGCTAAGATCAAAGAGCTTTCACTTTCGCCAGAGATTATCGAGCGTCAGAAAGACATGAAGATTGTTTACACGCCTATTCATGGTACTGGAGTGAAACTAGTTCCTGAATCGTTGAAAGCGTTTGGTTTCGAGGCTGTATACAATGTTCCTGAGCAGGACGTTGTTGACGGTGATTTCCCAACTGTTATTTCTCCAAACCCGGAAAATGCAGAGGCACTTACTATGGCTTTGGACAAAGCTAAAGCTGTTGATGCTGAGTTGGTAATGGCAACAGATCCAGATAGCGACCGTGTGGGTATTGCAGTGAAGGACGACAAGGACGAGTGGGTTCTATTGAACGGAAACCAGACGGCTTCTCTTCTACTTTATTACCTGTTCACAAAATGGAAAGAAAATGGCAAATTGACAGGCAAAGAGTACATGGTGAAAACTATCGTTACTTCTGAGCTGCTTGTTGATATTGCTAAAAAATATAAAATTGACTATCACGATACCTTGACAGGTTTCAAATTCATTGCAGAGATGATCCGCCTGAACGAAGGCAAGCGTACATTCATCGGTGGCGGTGAAGAAAGCTACGGATACCTAGCTGGTGAGTTCGTTCGTGATAAGGATGCAATTATGTCTTGTGCTTTGATTGCAGAAACTGCGGCTTGGGCAAAGGATCAAGGCAAAACAATGTACGACCTACTTCTTGACATCTACGTTGAATTCGGTCTTTACAAAGAAAAACTGATCAACGTTGTAAAAGAGGGTAAAGCTGGTGCTGATGCTATCCAACAAATGATGGCTGATTTCCGCAGCAATGCTCCTGCTACTCTAGGTGGTGAGAAAGTGGTTGAGGTTCGTGACTATCAAGCGTCTAAAATTATCGACAAGGTAAACGGTGGTGATGGTGTTATCGACCTTCCAAAATCTAACGTACTTCAGTTCTTCACAGAAGGTGGTTCTAAGATTTCGGTTCGTCCATCGGGTACTGAGCCAAAAATCAAATTCTACTTCAGCGTGAAAGGTTCTCTTCCTAGCAAAGGAGAATTTGAGGCATCGCAGGAGAAGCTTGATGGTTTAATTGATACAATGACAAAAGATCTTGGGCTGTAATTTAGTTAGCTCTTAGAGTGATACCTCAGATTTTTTCTGGGGTATTTTTTTATCCAATAAGATTATTCCCACAGATACTACAATAGTTTTTAGCCTACCCGCAGAAAACAAAGAATGTGATTTTATATCTGGATTAAACAAAATATTAGCTCGTTTTTGTTTCCCAACTATTTGTTATGTTTGTGGTGCTTGTAAAAAAATAGAGGCAATAGGAAAAGCCAGCTTTTTTCCGTTGCCCAGACAGAAATAAGCTTGACTATATGGAACCTGTTTTTTGCTTTTTTAATACTACACCAACTTGGGGAGGGGGAGAAAAGTGGCATTTTGAATTTTCTCAATTTCTTCTGAATAAGGGTTATAAGGTTTTATTCTTTCTTTCGCCAGGAAGTGTATTGGAAGAGAAAACAGCAAGTTTTAAAAACTACAAAATATTTAAGTTAAAGGTTAATCAGTTCTCATTTCTCAATACAGGGAAAATTATTAAAGTAAGTAGAATACTGAAGAAGGAATGCGTTAGCCATATCCTGATTAATTCGTCTGAAGACCTTAAGACAGCAGGTGTTTCTGCACAGAGGGCTGGTATTCCTAATATAATCTACAGAAGAGGGAGTGCAGTACCTATTCGTAATTCTCCACTTAATCGTTTTTTGTTTGGTAAAATTATTACAAACATCATTGCCAACTCCAAAGGGACTAAGCAGACCATTCTTGCGAAAAACTCAAATCTGTTTCCAGCAGAAAAAATAGAAGTGATATATAATGGATTGGAAACAGCTGTTTCTATGCCCATTAAACCGATCTATGAAAACAAATCTAATTGTGTGGTTCTTGGGAATGCAGGACGGTTTACGTATCAGAAAAATCAGAAATTTCTTTTGGAACTGGCAAAGCGGCTGAAACAAGAAGATATCGATTTTAAATTATTAATAGCAGGAAAAGGGAAATTAGAGAAAGAGCTACGTGATTTTATAGATGAATATGAATTATCAGATAAAGTTGATATTGTTGGATTTATCGAAGATATTCACACATTTATGGCATCCATCGATGTTTTTCTGATGAGTTCCCGCTGGGAAGGATTTGGTTATGTGACAGCAGAAGCCTTATTGAACAGAAAACCTGTTGTTGCTTATAATGTTGATAGTAACCCTGAAATTGTAATGCACGAGAAAAGTGGATTTATCGTGCCTGCTTTTGAAGAAGATGCTTTTTTGGAAAGAACAAAACAACTTATTGCTTCCGCTCAGATGAGAAAAGAAATGGGAGAGTTTGGGAATAGGTTTGTTAAGGAGAATTTTGACAGATTAAATCAGTTTAAGAAGACTGAAGAGTATCTATTATCTTTATAGTTTATAATAATGACTAAAAATCAAAAACAGAAACCTAAAATTGTTGTTTACACTGCGATTTTTGGAAAATACGACGGACTCATACCTCAACCTAGATTTAAGAATGTAGAATATGTTTGTTTTACGGATCAGAAGTTAAAGTCTAAAGCATGGGAAATTAGAACGGTAGATCCTAAGTTTGAAGATGATAATACTCGTAATAATAGGTATTATAAGATTTTACCTCATATTCATTTCCAAGATTATGAAATTAGTATCTATGTTGATGGAAATTTTGTTTTGAAAAGGAATCCTGAGGAGTTGATTGAGAAGGTCGGGGATTTTGACATGCTCACTTTTGACCATAATCAGACAAAAAGTGATTCTCGTGATTGTATATACAAAGAATATGAAGCTATCATTCGTCTTGGGGAAGAAACTGGAAAATTTAAGGATGACCCAGAGATTATGAGAAGACAGATAGAGCGTTTTAAAAAGGAAGGTTATCCTGTCAATAATGGACTAATTTCAGCCGGAGTGATGATCCGACGGCATCATTTTGATAAGGTTAGGGCGACTATGGACACCTGGTGGAAAGTAGTTTCAAAAGAAAGTAAGAGGGATTTGCTTAGCTTTAATTATGCGGCTTGGAAGAATAACTTGAAATACGCTGTGATTGATGGAGATATTAGAGTTGATAATCCTTGGTTTCATATGATTGGGGTTCATAGAGCAGACTACTCAAGGAAATATTTTCGATATCGATTAAAAAGATTAGTTGGTTTAATACAATGAAGTGATTTAAACTTTTTTTCACTATGAACTCTGCAAGTCTGTGAGTTAAGACTTAGAATAGAAATAGGCTAGTTTTTTTGTTAAAACTAGATTTTTGATAGTTAGTACAATAGCATATTTGGTGTGATTTGGTAATGTTATAACTGTTGGGTTTTTAATCTTTAAAAGACTAAATCACTTCATCAACTTATTATCGTGACTAGAAATAAAAAACAGTAACCTATGATTGTTGTGTATACTGCAATTTTCGGAAAATATGATGGGCTTATTCCTCAGCCTAAATTTAAAGATGTGAAATATGTTTGTTTTACAGACCAGAAGCTAAAGTCGAAAAATTGGGAAGTTAGAACTGTAGACCCTAGTTTTGGAGATGATCATACGCGCAATAATAGATATTATAAAATTTTACCTCATATTCATTTTCCTGATAACGAAATTAGTATTTATATCGACGGGAATTATATTCTTAAAAAGCACCCAAGTCAATTGATTGAAAGGTTGGAAGATACCAATATGCTTGGTTTTGATCATAATCAGACTATAAGCGACTCCAGAGATTGTATTTATAAGGAATATGACTCATTAATAGAGCTGGCAGAGGTTACAGGCAAACACAAGGATGATCCAGAGGTCATGCGAAAGCAGATAGAGCGTTTTAGGAAAGAAGGGTATCCTGAGGAAAATGGACTTATCTTTGCTGCGGTTATGATAAGAAAACATCATGCAGTAGATGTAAAACAGACAATGCAGACATGGTGGGAGATTATTTTAACAGAAAGCAAAAGAGATCAGCTTAGTTTTAATTATGCAGCTTGGAAAGATAATTTTTCTTACAAGGTGATAGATGGCGACCTAAGAATGGGTAACCCATGGTTCCACATGATTGGAATTCATAGAGCAGACTACTCAAAGAAATATTTTCGATATCGATTGAAAAGGTTAATCGGTTTAATACGTTGATATATTTAAGTTTATAGAGATGTTTGTTTAATTAGGGTCTGCTGATTTTCTAATCTTACAGCGGTATTAGTCTATATATCAGTGAAATAATACCAAATAAAGATTTATGGTCGATTGTGTAAGTGTTTGATTTTGAGTAAATTAATATTAAAAGACGTGCGCTTATGATGGGTGTACGACAAAATTCCCTAAGCAGCAGGTTTCTGATTAACAATAAGATCAAGGACATTTCCCCATCGTCCACTTTTTTCTTCCACACGGATATTGGCAACCTGTTGCGCCCCCTTCATTGTCCATCGCTGCCCGGAAAGCTTTAACCGCTTCTGTATAACGTTCCGGTGTGCCGCTTCGATCGCCCCCGACCCGATAAGGTAACCCTGCTTCCTGAATTTACCGTAATCAATCCGTTTTTTATTGGACTTTAAATAATTAAGTAACAGCTCTTTTTTCTCTTTAGCTTTCTGTTTTTTTGTTTCCAGTTTTTCCACTTCCTGTATGCCGTTGCCGACCCGGCTCTCAAAAAAACAGTCCATTACTTTTTTTACGAACAGTTCCCCATCCTGGGGTTTTTCCCCATAATGGAGCCTGGCCAGCTTATGTAAGTGTTCTTTGCAATGTAAGCATACGGCCGTGTACACATTGTCACTCTCAGTAGCATAAGATAGTTTTGTCCATATCAAAATAACAACCATATGGGACAAAAGACGAAACGATCACAGCACCGCCAAGAAATGCTCTCAAAAGTAGAGGCTTGCCTTAATAGTGGACAAAGTAAAAGCAGCTGGTGCTCCGAACATGATATCTCTCCTGCCGTTTTCTACTACTGGCAACAGGAATATTACCGGTTTAAGGAAAACGAGACCGATAGTTTTGTTGAACTTCTACCAGAACAGGACAATGACAGTTTTGGTCAGGATATCCAAATTACCTACCCGAACGGAGTCCGTTTATCTGTGCAGCACAACCTCCCGTCCGAACGTCTGCGGACACTAATCCACTTGTACTGATGTTCAGCCTGAATTCTTCCGATCGTTTCCTGTTGTATACGGGAGCCACCGACATGCGCAAAGGTTTCGATTCCCTTTGCGGGATCGTACGCAACCAGCTTGGGGAAGACCCAGTCTCGGGCCACGTTTTTATCTTTATCAACCGCAGGCGGAATTCCATGAAATTACTGCACTGGGAAAATGGTGGCCTGGTGCTTTATTACAAGCGGCTGGAGAAAGGCACGTTCGAATTGCCGCCCGTGGAAAAAGGTTTGGACAGGATAATGCTCCCATGGCCCAAACTGGTGTTACTAGTGGAGGGGTTCAGTGTGCAACAACGTAAAAAACGGCTCCGTTTCGAAAAGTAGAGAAACACACAGACCCTTATGTTTATTGAACTGTAGCTTGTTCGCATGCCCCATTTTTGTTATCTTTATGGTATGGAAAAGCAGGGAGGGCGACAACAGGAAGTGACCGTGCCAAAGGAGCATTATGACTCCATGGTCACCGAGATCTCCCAACTCAAAGAGACGGTAGCCTACCTTACCCAAAAGCTTTTCGCGCCAAAGACCGAACGTTTCACCGACGAACAGACAGGACAGTTGAGCCTGTTTGACCGGCCCCCCAACCACAGGCCGAAGAACAAAGCCCAACGGAAACCATAAGCTACACCCGCAAGAAGAAGAAACAAAAAGGGCATGCGCGCGAAGCTATACCGGAACACATTCCCCGTCGTACAGAAACCTTAAAACCTGATGGTATACCCCAAGGCGCGAAACTTATGGGCGTGGAAGTTACCGAGGTTTTGGAATACGAACCGGGACAGATGTACGTACGCCGTATCGAGCGCGAGAAATATGTACTGCCGAAACAGGAAGGCATCCTGATAGCGCCCCTGCCATCACTGCCCCTTCCCCAGAGTAACGCGGGTGCGGGCCTGCTTGCGTTTCTACTGGTGTCAAAATACGTTGACCACCTCCCTTTCGACAGGCAAATAAAGATCTTTAAGCGCCAAGGGGTGGAACTGGCCAATTCCACCCTTTCCGATTGGTTTATGAAAGTCGCGGCACTACTTGAGCCGCTCTATGACCGCCTCAAGAAACAGGTACTGGCTTCGGATTATATCATGGGCGACGAAACAACGGTAAAGGTACTGGGAACGGGAAAAAAAGGGAAAGCACACCGGGGCTACTTTTGGGTCTATTACCCCCCACCCGATAAGTTGCCCCTGTTCGATTTTCACCCAGGGCGCGACATGGACGCCCCAAACAGGGTACTGGAAAATTTTCAGGGACACTTACAGACCGATGGTTACTCCGCTTACGAACATTTCGAAAAGGTGGAGGGCATCAGCCTGCTCGCATGTATGGCACATGCGCGCAGGAAGTTTTTTGACGCCCGTGACAACGACAGGCAAAGAGCCGAATATATGCTGGGCAAATTCAGGGAGCTCTATGAACTGGAACGTATTGCTAGAGAAAACCAAGTAGGATATCAAGCTCGCCACGCAATGCGCCAGCGAATGGCCGTGCCGATATTGGAGGAAATAGAGAAGTGGCTCAATGAAAACTGCCCCAGGGTACTGCCCAGAAGTAGAATCGGGACAGCTATACAATACACCCTCAAACTGTGGGGCAGGCTCAAAGCGTACGTGCAGGATGGGAAATTTGAAATCGACAACAACCTTGTCGAAAACTCAATTAGGCCTGTGGCTCTCGGACGAAAAAACTACCTCTTTGCTGGTTCCCGCCAAGCTGCTCAAAATGCGGCAATGTTCTATACTTTTTTCGCTGCATGCAAGGTGAACCAAGTAGAGCCGTTACGGTGGCTAACCTATGTGCTCAACAATATCCTGGATACAAAAGCATCAGAGCTCGATAAACTACTGCCGAATAATTTCAGACCCTAGACGCGACAAAATCATTGAACTGGTAATGATGTAGCGCCCCGTATGCTTACTTTGCAATGATAGTAATCCAGTATCTGTACACTTCCCGGATAATAGGCGTCGATGTTGTTCCATAACCACTTGGCCCCGTCGCATATAAAAACAGGTTCTGCACGGACCGGGATCATGTTGGTGAATCTGTCCCAGAACTCTTCGGAATTCCCAAAATGCGCGCAGTACAGCGAATTACTGATGTACCCCCTGCCTTTGGAGATTTCATCCAGATGGGATTCTTCAGAAAATATGCGCCCCAGTTTTATCTCCTTCCATTTCTCCTCGCGTGTCAGTAACATGCTCCCATCGGCCATGCAATAGGTGACCGGGTTTTTTCCGTCACCCGCAGAAAAGGGTCCTTCCTGCCTTTGCTGTTCAAGCAGCTCCCCATATAGGTGGCATAGGCGCTCTATCTGTTTGGCGTTCACCGATAGGCCCAGCAGCAGGCCCAGCTCTTCGGATGCTTCTGAAAAAACCAGCTTTGAACCCAGGCGGCACATGTGTTCCTGCAACAAAGGGCTAATTTTAAACCCGTAAGGGCGGGAGCTCATCGGGTGTCCTTTTTTTTTACTTCGAGTTTTCCGAAGCTGGTCTCTATGCTGTTTTTCTCATTTTTCGAGCCTGGGACCTTACCGACACTGGCCTGCAGAAGCATCAGGTTATACTTATCGGTCAATTCTCGGAACTGTTTCTCGTATTCATAAGCGTCCAACAGGCTTGAGTTTTTACTGAACTTTTCCAATGCTTCTTTCATCTCCGCTAGGATGGTATCATAATTTGCTGACATGTTGAGATAATTTCTCTGGCTAAGATATCTTATTTTTCTAAAGTGAATTTTGTCGTACACCCCTTATGATCCATCATGGCTTGTTCATAAAAATCAATCAGTCTTTAAAAGAGTGTACAGCCAACTTCGATCATCTGCGATTTCCTCCCTTAAAGCACTGATATTATTTTCTTTATTGTTCCTACGTAATAGGTTTAATGCCCATGTAATGAAGACGGCCATTGTCCGTGCCATATTCGCGTGGAAGCTCAGTATATGGTCTTCACCAAAATTATTGTCACGCACACCGTTGTTGGATTCTATTCCCCAGTGTTCCCTTGTTGCATGGAACACCTCAGGGGCAGATTTTTGGTTCAAAGGCCTGTTGGTCATATAGAATGCGGTTTCCTGACTCCTTTTTCCCTTCTTCAGGTTATAGGTTTCCCGATCTACTACGATCAGGGTTTTCACGCCCGACCCATACCACCGTGGTTCAAGACTTTCTTCATTGAAATGGTAAAGGAGCGCGGTTCTTTTCTCGACCCTTCCGTGCCCTTTGTCGACCGTTTCGAACCTGTGCCGGACGGGTACCTGTTCATGGGTGTACCTACATTCCTGCAATAACTTAGGCTGGTTGCCTTTTACCTGGGCGAGATAAATCCCCCCTTTATCCGAAATCCCACTCAGAAGCCCGCTCTCGGTATGTAGTGCGTCCATACTGACACCAATGCCGCTAAGGTCGTTACAGGCCTTTACGTAATTACCCACGGCCGTCTTCTCGGACTCTTTGCTTCCGTTGTAGAAACCGACGGTTTCCGCTTCCCTGCCCTTATGTGAAACCAACTGGATAACGTTCTCGCTGCGTTTTTGCCCTAGCGCTTTGTCTATCGTCCCCCGCAGCTCCTTGCCATCGACAGCTTTCCAATGGGTATCCTCCTTTTGTACTTCTTTGCCCATATATGAAGCGTTTATCCTGTTTAGCGACTCCCAGTCGAAGGTCTGTAAAATTCGTTTAAGTTGGCTGTAACTGATCACCCTGACCCCTTCAAGACCGACGTCCTTTACCGGCATCTCATGGTCACGCTTCATTTTTCGGTGCAGTTTTGAATAGTTTAGCCTTCCATGGCTTCTGAGAATGGATAAAAAAAACTCAGGATCACAAAAGCCAGATCATGACGTTTGCCACGGCTGTCCTGCCCGTCTTCCAATTGTGATTGCAGTTCTTGGTAATATAACTTAATTTCGTTCTCGTTCGGGTTCATCCTACTGTTGTTTTATGTCTTGAGCAACACAAAGCTAATAGTTTGGATGAACCTTTTTTTATGAATAGGCCTTGTATGATCCATTACACACCACAAAATCAGCTAAAACTCGACCTTTTTGAGAATTCGTTCAAAAAGAATCTAAACAAAGGAAACCGTTGGGCAGTTCTTGCGGAGCTTATTCCATGGGACGAACTTGCCGCAGTATACAGCAAAAAGCTCAGCAGCAATTCTGGTCGCAAAAGTGTTAATGTACGCACTGTGATTGCGGCCCTGATCATTAAACACAAACTAAGACTGGATGATAGAGGTACGGTTGAGATGATTCAGGAAAACCTTTATCTCCAGTATTTCTGTGGTCCGGAGAGTTTTACCACCAAAGCCGTCTTCGACCCCAGTCTTTTTGTTGACATCCGTAAAAGAATGGGCGGATGTGAGTTTGATGCCTTTAACCGTATTGTGATAGAAAAGTCTGAAAACCTAAAACCGCACCGGTTCAGGGGTCAGTCCAAGGAAAGTAATGGTGATGGTGAGCTGCCCCAAAACAGAGGGGCACTGAAAGCTGATGCCACCGTTGCAGACCTGGGAATCACTTACCCTACCGACCTAAAGCTGCTCAACGAATGCCGCGAAAACCAGAAACGGATCATAGATCTGCTGTACGGTTCCAAGAGTGACAGGTCAAAGCCAAGGACTTATAGGCAGTCGGCACGTCAGGCCTATTTGACAATTGCTAAAAAGAAGAGGAAGTCCAGGAAAGTTATCAGTAGGGGTATCAAACAACAGCTTAGTATGTTGGTAGAAACCTCAGGCATACAAACAGGCTGCTGTCCATAAACGGAAGGGGAATTCGCCTGGCCCGCCGGGATAAGGAACTCCTAACAACAATAAGACTGATATACACACAACAGAAAGAGATGTACGATAATAAAACGAACTGGTGCCAGGCTCGTACCGTGAACCTCTATCAGGCTCATGTGCGACCAATTGTTAGGGGAAAGGATGAAACAAAGACTGAATTCGGATCGAAGATCAACGTAAGTGAAGTGAACGGTTTTTGCAGGGTGGACTGCTTTAGCTGGGAGGCTTTTAACGAGGGTGGGGATGTGAAACTACAGGTTGAGAATTACAAAAGTGTTTATGGCCGTTATCCACTGTATTATCCTAAATACGCTAGTGAAAACTATGCACTTTAGTGCAAGACCTTCAGTTGCTACACATCTCCAAAGTATTTAGCGTAACTTTGTGTTATGGTAGCAAATAGAAGAGGAGGTCATAGTATATTCACATTGAGTGTACACTTAGTTTGGGTTACCAAATATAGGTATCATGTTCTCAAAGGCGAAGATCAAAAGCGCTGTCGAGATATTTTGCGTCAGGTTTGTGATGCGAACGATATTCGGATTTTTGGCTACCCACGTAAATTTGGACAAAATAGATATCTTGGGGCACTCCAAATTATAATTATAGAGGTGTTTATTTAAGTACAATCCACTATATCAATAAATTTTACGGGAGGTCTATTTGTCATGCGCTCAATGAGTTTATGGAATATAGAGCCTTTGAAGATAGACCTGTTGATCCTGAAAGAATATTCAGCTAAATATTTATCGGTGTGTTTTGGTACGATCCAGGAAAAATTCGTCCTTATCCAGCTTTTGATCTGATGTACCACATTGTGCAGCTGCATAAAATTCGCCCCTTTCCTACTGGGTATCTGTTCAATATTATAATCCTTGGCGATCGGCCGGTAGCCTTTCCACTCATCAGTGACCCCCTTGGCCTGCCTGCTGATATGTTTCTCAAAAATCCCCCGAAGCGATCCGGAAGAAAAATCTTCGATCTTCTGAGAGTAAACCCTTTTGATCTGCTGTCTGCCATCAAGTTCCACGGCACAGACCACTTTTTTCTTTTTTGTATCATAACTGCGCCCCTGTTTGCCGTTCTCTTTGCCCCCGAAAACAAACTCGTCCACATGGACTGTCCCTTCAACAGGAAGGCCCCCCGGCTCTCCATTGCAAGTCTGACTTTATGGCTGAACGCCCAAGCCGTTTTTCCTGATATGCCGTAACGTTCCGAAAGCTGTGAGGATGACATCCCTTTGGTTGTGGCACTGAGCTCAAAACAGATCAGGAAAGCTTTACGGATCCCGAATTTCAACCTGTGGAAAAGGGTTCCCGCCGTCGTGCTTTCCCTGTGTTTGCAAAGGGTACAGGTGCGTTCATGTTTTTTCCCGTTACTGTAGTGTGTGTGACCGCACTTTTTACACTTATAGCCGTTAGCCCACTTAATTTCAAACAGATAAAGGTAACAGCTATTGTCGTCAGGGAAACGTTCTATGAACTTTATGAGCTCTTCTCCGTGAAATTCTTGCATAATTATTTTGGCTATATTAAAGGAAATTGTGGGTAAAGTTATCTGGAAATCTTGAAACCTTCTTAAAAAGCCGTAACTTACTAAAAAGCAGTAGGTTTATGGCAATTTTAAGAGAGGTGTTGGCCAAGCTGTCAACTTTTGAAATGGAAGAGCTTCTTTTGTTAAAGGAGCGAATAGAACAAACTCTTGAGAATGATAGGGACGGGATTTTGAAAGAGCAGGAAAACCAGCTGTCTAGCTGCCCGCATTGCGGCAGCCTTGACTATATAAAATGGGGTGCCTATAAGAACGGCCACAGGTACAAGTGCAAGGAATGTAAGAAAACCTTCCTGCCCACCACCGGCACTGCGATCCATTGGTCAAAGAAGCCCAAAGAATTTATGGATTTTTCCATATCGATGCTTTCGGAGGACGAAACCGCCTTATCCAAACAGGCTGAGCGGTTCGGCATTAGTAAAGTTACCGCATTTGAGTGGAGGCACAAGCTCCTGATGTCCATCAGGGACGAAGCCCCGACGTTCGAAGCCGAGACGGAGATGGACGATCTCTGGTTCAGGTACAGCCAAAAGGGACGTAAGGGACTCAAACATAGGCGTGTTAGAGGACGGGCCAGTCACCGCGGCGATAATGGTTACGTATGTAAGGTCCTAGTAACCAAACAACGCGAAGGGCCTCTTGATATGTCCTTGGTAAAGATAGGCAGGTTGGACAGTGTCTCGATAAGAGCAAGGCTGGACGGGAAATTCACGCCTACAGCCTCTTTGTTCACCGACAAACACCCTAGTATCGCGGCTTTTGCCAAGGAACAGGAGATTCATCACCAGAGCTTTAAGGCCAGCAAACATGCCAAAGGAGAAAAGGTACATGTACAGACGGCAAACAGTTTAGCGCAACGTTTTGACAAAATCGTCAACGATTGTCTTAGGGGAGTAGCCACGAAGTACCTGCAAAATTACGCTAATTGGTTTTCCCTCAAGGAAAAGCTTAAGGATGGGACACAAAAAATAAAAGAGGTAGTGACAGAGCTATTGACAAAGAATAAAGTATGGGATATGTTTATGAATGTTGAAAGGTTATATGAACAGTTCATCAAGAACAAATCGAAAAGGACATACCGCTGTCCAACTATCAGGGAACGCAAGTATCAGGGCTGGAATTATGAAAATGCGAAGGTAGGTGTTTTTATCTAAAACCATACCAAGGTCAAATAAAAACACCCACAATTTCCTTTAATATAGCCATTATTTTTATTTCATGCAAATATAATTGTTTTGAAGTAAACACCTCTATATAATTAAATGACACTCGGAAAGAAAATAAGATCAATATTTAATCTCAAAAACAAGCCTGCCCGTGCAATATCAGCAGAAACCGGAATTCCTAAAAGTACGGCACACTATCACAAACAGAAAATAAACCGCCGTATACAGGAGAGCGGAACTGATTTTTGGGAAACGGAAGAGGGGGATGGATTTCATTATACGCCTGGTGGTGGGAACAATTTATATGTTTGCCATCAAAGCCGGTAATGGAGGGGGCCGGTTGAACGAGTTTTTCGAACTGTTGAACCTGGACCGTTACGTAGGTGTTTCCAATACCACCGTGCTAAAAATAATCAAACAGGTAGAAGCCCTGATTTTAAAATATAAAGAAGCGGCCGAAGAGGATATTCGCCAGAGATGTGAAGAAATAAAGCTGGTCCTGGGGGTGGATGAGACGTGGTTTGATAATATGTACCTTGTGTGCCAGGATCTTACCAGTGGATATTTATTTTGTGAGTCAGAGAGCGGGAAACGCGATGCCGCCAGTTGGGACGGGCATATAAAAAAAACTTTTCAGCTTACTTCCCAGGGCTAACATCCTATACTTTGTAAGCGACCGTGCCAGAGCACTGATCAATTTGGCAACAGAACATTACAAAGTGCCGAGTGTTGCAGATTGTTTCCATTTTAAGTACAACATTAACAAACTGTTGAGCCTTTCTTTAAGTGCTAAATTACGTTGCGCCCGTGGTGCTTTTGAGCAGTCTACGGAAAATATTCCCTGTGAAACAGTAGGATCGGGGTATGCACAGATACAGTTTTATATAGGCCAATATGTAGAGTGCATGGGTAATATGAGTAACATCCTTCATCCCTATCTGCAAGGTAATATACCACAGGGGTCACTCACTGCCCGAGCAAGAATAGGGGATGAACTTGAGAAAATTGAACAGATTGTCACGCAGTGCCACATCAATGACACCTACAACTTACTTGGCAAAACACAAAACCAAACAGAGGATGTTTGTGCATGTATAAACATTTGGCACAACCTGGCAGAAGAGTATGTAGAAGAAAACATTGAGGGTCAGGAACATAAGAAATGGTTTGTTGATAAGCTCCTGCCCCAGACGTATTGGGAACAGGCATTGGCCAAGACCAGGCATAAACCGGCAAGGTTACAGATAAAACAGCATTTGGAACTCTGCCTACAAAATATAAGCACACAAGAAATGCCCGAAGCTGAAAAGTACAGCCAATTACAGGATAAAGCAAAGTGCTTATGTTCGATGTTTCAGAGGGCATCTTCTCAAGTAGAAGGGCGCAATGGGTATTTGTCACAGATTAACCACAACCAGAAAGGTTTTGATAAAAACCGACTGGAGGTAATGACCGTGGTTCATAATTTTGACACCAGAGGTGCCGACGGACAAACTCCTGCGGAACGCTTGTTTGGAGATAAACTGAAATTTGAACCTCTGTTTGAATACATAATCCAAAATACCGGCGAAATGCCAAGACCTCGAAAAAGGAGGATAAGGATTTGATTATCTACAATGTCCAACTTTACGTGGGTAGCCCAACTTTCAAAGCCGGTGAACATACAGATGAAAATGGGAAAGGTGTTCAACTGATAAATAACATCGCAGAAAGAATAGACACATTCATTAACAAAAGGTGCAAAGGAGTAGCGACTAAGTACATCCAGTCATACGCCAATTGGTTCAAATACAAAGAAGATGCTAAAAAGAACCGGCTTGAAGATTTCTTATCCAGTGCACTCAAAAACAAGAATGGCTGGAAAGTGTTTGCTAATTTTGAGAAAATCTACAAAAAGTTCATCAACAACCATTTTCAGCGAACATATAGGTGCCCAACTGTAGATAGATATAAGGCGAACAACTGGGAGCAGGAGCAGGCAATGCAATATGCTTTTTTTTGATCAAAGTCAATTTTTATTACCAACATTAAGACCGAACACAGCCAAAGCTATTGTCGTCAGGGAAACGTTCTATGAACTTTATGAGCTCTTCTCCGTGAGATTCTTGCATTATTATTTTTATTTCATTCAAATATAATTGTTTTAAAGTAAACGCCTCTAAAAGCTTATTTGATTGCTTCTTGATTTAAAAAGTTAGAAACAGAATCAATAAAAGATTGAGCTATTTTCTCTTCGTGAAAATCGACAGCTATTTTTTCATAAGCTTTATTGCCAAGGTTTTTACGAAGTTCTTCATCATTTTTTAATTTAAGGATTTTCTGTGCTATATCTTCAGGATCTGTTGAACAAAGTAATATGTCTTCTTCGTCAGTAAATATTTCACGAATGGCTTTTGAATTTTTGGTAATAATTGCTTTACCAAAGCCAGCATAGTGATAAACTTTGTTAGCGATCACTAAATCCGCTTTGAGACTTGATCCGAAAATGCCAAGACAAATGTCATGACCTGTTATTTTCTGCAATAGCTCTTTATACCCTAAGCTGCCCAAAAAGGCTATGTTCGGTAGTTTATATATTCCTGTAGCTAAGTGCCTAACTTTTTTAAACTCAAACCCATCACCAATTAATTCAAATTCAATATCGTCGTGATCAGCTAAAATTTTAGCAGCCTCTACAATCTGCGTACTTCCCTGAAGGGGGATGAATTTTCCGTAGAAACCGACCTTAAATTTTCCAGAGTTATCTGTTTCGTGGGGTAAAGGCAAGTCGTCTCTGTTAATACCAATATAAAGGACTTTTATTTTTGCTTCTGGAATTTTGAATTTTTCAATGAAGTACTTTTTGTGTTCTGCTGTGTCTGCAAAAATTAGGTCAGCATGTCTGAAAGCTATCCAATCTTTTAGGTAATTCTTAAAAGCGCGAGGAGAGAAACGGGATACAGCCTTGTAGTCAAATACCTTGGTGAGATACCTAGATATCAACGGATCAAAGACCACAGGTTTTGAACATTGCTTCTTTATAAACCTGACATCTAAATGCGTAAACGAAGGTAGAAAAACAACATCAGCCCAATCAAAGCCTTTATGTAATTCTCCTTTGTCAGCTTTTCTTCTGGAAGAATAAGGATATTCTTTGATCTCAACTCTGTCTAACTTTTTGAGACCAGCAATCAAAATCATATTTCGATTATAGTCGGTCTCATACTGTCCTGTAATAAATATCTTCATATTCTATTCAAGCGATAATAGCCCGTCAGAAGAGCGATATCATTTGTTTTGCGATGTCCGATTTTTGTGCAAAGAAAAGGATTTGTTGCAGAAGGCCAAAATGCTATCGAATAGAAGTCGGTTTGAGTTAAGGAAAAATAGCATCAAGATTTGTTTTATAAGGTAGGAAACATCAACTAACTTTGGCTCTCATTTTTAAAACAGGTTCAAAAACTAAATGGTGCTATGAGTGATTTTCTGGAATTTGGATGGAAGTATGCTGCGCACAGACTGTTAAGTTTGTTCAAAAAAACAACGTTGATTGATAAGTATCTTTTTGTTGTTCAGAAAGGAAATGAGAACTGGATACTTGGAGCTAAGGCAAAACGCTTGTCGAATCATTTGGGAGAGGAAAGTGAAGTAATGTATTCTCAGAAATTCAAAGTAGTGCCAAAAGCGCCAGGCTACTTTTTTCTTCATCAGAAATATTTTGCTCGGGCATTGCGCTATAATCCTCATTTAAGAAAAGCAAAGACCATTGTTATGTTCACGCACCCTGTTTGGACGAAATATTATTCCAAAGCTCATGCAAGGTTCACCCTCAATCAGGCATCTTATGTGATTTGCTTGAATCAGCAAATGGCTGATGATTTAGTCGAGATGGGGGTGCACAAAGAAAAAATAAAGGTATATCATCTTGCTTCTAACCCAGATTTCTTCCAGCCTAAGGAACAACGCTTGGGTAAGACTGTAGGCTTTTGCTGTGCTTTCTATGAACGAAAAAATCCAGAATTACTTATAGAGACTGTCCTCAATATGCCACACTTGAATTTTATACTTGTGGGTAGACACTGGGATCAATATCCTCGTTTCAAAGAGATTAAAAACTTGGAGAATTTTACGTATTATGAAAACATGGATTATGAGGAATATCCGCGTCTATACAGAGAAATGGATGTTTTTGTATCCCCATCTTTCCTAGAAGGAGGCCCGGTACCTTTGCTTGAGGCAATGTTGAGTAATATTGTGCCTGTTGCTTCGAAAACAGGCTTTTGTCCTGATATTGTTAAACATGGAGAAAATGGCTTTTTGTTCGATCCTGAGAAAGATTCGCATGAGTCTGTACGGGAGTTAATAGAGAAGGCTCTTAAGTTGGAAGGAGATGTGAGACAGGGTGTTACTGAGCATTCTTGGGAAGGATATGGAAAGAAAATCACAGAATTGTTTAAATCTCTTTAAAAACTAAAACCCCATATTTTAGGATATGGGGCTTTAGCTTTTACTTCTCCCGACGAATCTTCTTAGGAGAAATCATATTCTCAGGTTTAAGTGCCTCGTCAAGCTCCTCCTGCGACATAAGTCCTTTCTCAAGAACAAGTTCATAAACTCCACGATGAGTTTCAAGAGCCTCTTTTGCCAGAGCAGTAGAAGTCTCATACCCCAAAATAGGGTTCAGAGCTGTTACTAGACCAATTGAGTTCTCAACATGCTGTCGGCAAACTTCCTCGTTGGCGGTAATACCGTCGATACAGCGGAACTTCAACGTAGTCATCCCGTTTTTAAGCATTTCTGTCGATTCAAAAATACTTTGCACAATGACAGGTTCCATAACGTTAAGCTCCAATTGCCCAGCCTCGGCGGCAAGGTTCACGGTAAGGTCGTTGCCGATTACTTTGAAAGCAATCTGATTTACCACCTCAGGAATAACAGGGTTAACCTTCCCTGGCATAATAGAAGATCCGGGCTGCATTGGTGGCAGGTTGATTTCATTCAGACCAGCACGCGGGCCAGAAGAAAGCAAACGGAGGTCGTTCGAGATTTTCGAAAGCTTCGTTGCCAAACGTTTGATTGCAGAAGAATACATAATAAAAGCACCAGTATCCTGAGTTGCTTCCACAAGGTTTTCTGCAAGCTTAATGTCAAGACCTGTGATTTCACGAAGGTATTTTACAACCTTGTCGCTATATTCAGGATCGGCATTGATTCCAGTTCCAATAGCAGTTGCTCCCATATTTACTTCTAAGAAAAGAGCTGCGTTTTGGTTCAATCTCTGAATTTCTTCCTCAAGAGTGGCGGCATAAGCTTCGAAAGTCTGTCCCAAAGTCATAGGAACAGCATCCTGTAACTGTGTACGTCCCATTTTCAGGATATGCGCAAATTCTTCAGCTTTATTGTGGAAAGAAGAAATAAGGTCTTTTAAAACAGAAACCAGTTTTTTATTCGATTTCATAATCGCTAAATGAATAGCCGTTGGGTAAGCGTCATTTGTCGATTGCGAAAGGTTGACGTGGTTGTTTGGATGAACATATTTGTACTCGCCTCTTTCGTGACCTAAAAGTTCCAGAGCACGGTTTGCGATCACCTCGTTAGCATTCATGTTGGTAGATGTGCCGGCACCACCCTGAATCATATCCACAACAAAGTGGCGGTGATAACGTCCGTTGATAATGTTCTGGCATGCTTCGATAATAGCATTTGCAATAGGAGTCGAAAGCAGGTCAAGCTCATGGTTTGCTTTTGCTGCTGCCATTTTCACCTCTACGAGTCCTTCAATAAAATGAGGGTAAAAAGTGAGCGTAACACCGCTGATGTTGAAATTCTCAATAGCGCGCAATGTCTGCACCCCGTAATACGCCTCGAAAGGAACATCGCGGTCTCCCAGAAGGTCGTGTTCCTCACGTGTACGCCCAGATGTATAAGCCGCCGAAGCATTAATCACTCGCAAAGTCGCCTGACTCATCCTGCGCGAGATAACACGCGAAACCCTGCGGATAATTTTCACCGCAGTAGCAGAATTTGTCTCCAAAAGATTATCTAGACCTGTACGCGATATCGAAACCCCTTTAGTATCTGTAATCGCCCGTGCCGATGTTGAGTGAGGCGTATCATTCAGTAATGCACCTTCGCCTACAAAATCAAACTTCGTGAAGTACGATAGTCTTCTTTCTTCGCCAAATGGAGTACGCTTAAAAAGCTCAATTTCTCCATCAATAATCAGATAAACTCCAATACGGGGGCCATTTTCGGCATGAATAAGTTCGCCCGCCATGTATTCTTTTTCGTTGGTAAGCGCAATCACTTGTTCCAGTTCGGTATCGTTCAGATCCTGAAAGAGAATGATCTTCTTCAGGAATTCTTTTAGATTAAAAGCCATAAAGTCTTAATATTTCTGATTTGACCATTTTTTTAATGTAAAACTATTAAGCAGAAAGTAAGATTCTGACTTAAATAGAATAAGTGAAGGTTAATTATACCTTGCTTGTATTAAAGGTGCTAATGTAGTTGATTGAATCTAGATTTTTACCTTTCTGAAGGAAAAGGATTCTAAAAAACAGTGCTTATGACTAAAGTTTTTTTTGCTGTATTTTATGAACCGTTTGAGGGTAAAGACTTCTTTTGAAGCGGAGGTTTCGGATTCAAATTTATTATATTTGCCCGCTTACGGAACCATATCTAAAATCTGCAATGACAGAAACATCATCAGAAAATAGAGAAGGCCAGCAGGAAATGTCTTTTTTGGATCATCTAGAGATTCTAAGATGGCATATCATACGTTCCTTATTGGCTATAGTTGCTTTTGGTATACTGGCGTTTGTTTTCAGTAGGTTTATCTTCGATTACATCATATTGGCGCCCCGCACTCCAGAATTTATTACCAATATAAAATTATGTGACTTTGGAAACTGGATTGGGAGCAAGGCGCTTTGTATCAATAGTAAGCCGTTCAATATCATCAGTATCAAAATGGCTGGACAGTTTTCTGCTCACATTACCACATCTATTGTTGCTGGTTTCATAGTTGGTTTTCCTTATGTGTTCTGGGAATTTTGGAGGTTTATAGAACCTGCGTTGTACGAAAACGAACGAAAGCAGACTCGTGGTGCGGTTTTTTGGTCATCGATATTATTTCTTATGGGAGTGTTGTTCGGCTATTTCCTTATTACACCTTTGTCAGTACATTTTCTTGGTTCTTACGAAACTAGTAGTCAGGTGCAGAATCAGATCAATCTAGGTTCGTATATCTCTACAGTTACCTCGGTTGTTATTGCTTCTGGTGTGATTTTCGAGTTGCCGATTTTGATTTATTTTCTTGCTAAAGCAGGACTGGTGACGCCCGATTTTCTGAAAAGATACCGTAGACATTCGCTCATAATAATACTTATGCTTTCTGCGGTAATTACCCCGCCAGATGTTTTCAGTCAGATATTGGTGTCTGTTCCGTTGCTTATTCTTTACGAAGCGGGGATTATTATAGCCAAGAACATAGAACGGAAAGATAAGGAATTGCTGGTATAAGCGCTTATGTGTTAATTTATTTAAACACGAAGGCGAATCTCAAAAGCTTTCTCTAATTTTGAACCGTTACGGAAGGCAACACACTTAATTAGACTTAGAAATGAAGCTTTACGCTAAGGACATAAGAAAAAAATACGGTCAGCGCTTTGTTGTTGATGGAGTTTCGATAGAGGTTTCGCAGGGCGAGACAGTTGGCTTATTGGGGCCTAATGGGGCAGGGAAAACTACATCGTTTTATATGATTGTAGGAATGATTAAACCTTATTCGGGTCAGATTTTTTTGGACAGCAAGGAGATTACCAAGATGGCGATGTACAAACGTGCTCAGAACGGTATTGGTTATCTTCCTCAGGAAGCCTCTGTTTTCCGTCAGCTCAGTATAGAGGACAACCTGAAGTCTGTACTGGAAATGACCAAGCTTACCAAAAAAGAGCAAGAGATGCGTGTAGAGCAATTGCTAGATGAGTTTAGCTTGCAGAAAATCCGCAAAAGTCTTGGCATACAGCTTTCGGGTGGTGAGCGACGTCGTACAGAAATAGCACGGGCATTGGCTACCGAACCTAAGTTTATGTTGCTCGATGAGCCTTTTGCTGGTGTGGATCCAATTGCAGTTCAGGACATTAAAAATATTATTACCACTCTTAAGGATAAAAATATTGGAGTGCTTATTACAGACCACAATGTGCACGAGACGTTAACAATTGTAGATCGTGCTTACATGATGTTTGCAGGTCGTGAGATGGCTTCTGGTGAGGTTATGGACTTGGTTAATAACCCAATTGTGCGGGAACGTTATCTCGGTGAAAATTTCGACAAAGTATACAACGCACTTCTTCAGCGATAATACTCAGCCCGTTCGCTCGGGCTTTTCTTCCTTTTAGATTTATTGTTCCTTCCCTTGGATAAGCAGAAAAGTCAGAACCTTTATTTTTGTCAAAATGCTTGATTTTTAGGCAGTAAGAATTTTAATGTGCCAATCATATATGTTTTTTTGTCCTTTTTTCGTTATTTGTAACAATCCATGACGGCCCTCGTCTAAGGGATAAATCTCATGATTATTTAAACCCACTTACAAAACAAAAACTCACATTATGAAAAAAATGATTCTGCCAATATTTCTGGCTCTTTTCACTCTAATTTTCACAGCGTGCGAAAAAGATAAAGACGAAAAAGAACTCTCGAAAGAAGAGGCTCAGGCAATGTTAACGGCATCCGCAGTTTCGTTGGAAGCAGAGAATGAGGCAATAGAAAATAGCGAAGCTGTAAAAGCACTCAAGAAGCTATCAGGAATGAATTTGCCTTTTTTGGAAGAACAAATAGATCCGTTTCAGATAAGAGCAGCGGTATCTGATCTGGGAAAAAGCTCAGAGGCTAAAGCTGTTGCTAAGAAGAGTGGTGATGAAAAAGAATTTAAGGATATAGTTGGTACTTATACTTACGATGCTGCTACAGGTAGTTGGTCGATTGCTGCTGGTCAGCCAGCAGATAAAGTAATTGTTGTTTTTCCTACGGAAGAAAGCTCAGACAATAATGCTACTCTTACAATCCATGCTTTGGAAACGGTAGAGGTGAAGCATGGGATTTTTGTAGTAGAAGAACTTACAAATTTGAAATTAGATCTTGTTGTAAATGGCACAAAAGTTCTCAATTTCCATTTGGCAGCAAAGTATGGTGAGAATTCAACACCAGAAAAGTTTTCGTATACATTCGAAATCCCACAATATAAAGACGAATTCAGTTTATCGGTCAGTGAATCTGGATTGGAATTGGACAGAGTATTCTCAAAGGAGAATGTAAGCCTTATATCAATTGGTGTTAAGGCTAATGTTTTAGGGTTCGGAGATGATGGAAAACCTGTACCTGGAGAATTGACAGGACATATTCAGTTAGGAACGATCAAAGTAGAAGGTAAAATTGATTTTAAAGGGATTATGGAAGTTGTGACTTTGTCTGGCGGAAAAGTGTTCCAATCGTTGACTGAAAAAATTAATGAAAAAATTGAGATTAAAATCAGTTCTTACCCAGGCAATGAAAAAATTGGTATGCTTGAACTAGGTACTATAAATCACAGACCTGAGCCTGTGATTGTATTTAACGACGGTTCAAAAGAATCCATGGAGAAATATCTTAAGTCTTTCATAGAAGAGTTAGAAAAGCTATTAGAAGGCGATGAGGACGAAGATGATAACTTATTTTCTTTTCTATAAGTGTAGTCGTAATTAAGTTCGATTTATTTGGATGCTAAATTGTTGATCTATTGAAAAGAGTAAATCTAAATAGGTCTGAGACTATAAGTTATGTTATATATAATAAGAGAGGCTGTCTCATAAGGACAGCCTCTCTTATTTTTTTACTTGATAGATGATTTTACGTAATTCTATTGAATAGAGAACTTTCGAAGAAATTTTTTGGAAAGTTATGTCATTTAAAATTAAGTCACGTATCGAATAAAGAGTACTGTTTTATTTGCGTCGTACCGGATGAAATTATTTAATTTCTCTCACCAAATTCAGTTGAACTATTCCTTTAAGTAAGCTTAAAAATAACTTCGGTTTTCGTTGTTCTGTGGTAGCCTAAATCCTTACATACTCTATACGCCCCAGTATTGAACGCCTTGTGCGTCTTAACCGGAATTATTTTTTACACTTTATTAACTACTCCTACGAATATTTTTCAAACTAAAAATTGCAAAAACAACTCCTTTTCAGTGGCGTTGTATGTTGACAATAGTGTAAAAAATCATTTAGAATAAAATGATCGAATAATCGAAATAATAGATAAAGGTTGTCTTTACTTTTATTATTCTAAGACAATTTTCTTTCATCATAATGCATGCTTTTTTTCTTCTTTGTAACAATCTGGAATGAGATTTCGTCTAAGAAAACAGATATCACACAGTACTTAACCAATACATTTGAAAACTAAAACTCGAATTATGAAGAAGTTATTTTTTCCATTTTTCCTAGCTATGTTTACTCTGGTTTTTGTGGCTTGTGAAAAAGATGATGATCCGAAAGAGCTTTCTGCAACAGAAGCTAAAGTTGTTCTGAATTCCTCTTCAGTTTCGTTAGAAACAGAATTTAAGGAGATGGAGAACATGGCTGCCATGAAAGCTTTGGATAAGGTAAGTGACATGAAGCTTCCGTTCAGTGCAGGGGAAGACGATCTGTTTATGGTGAAGCAGTATGTGTCTGAACTAGATGAGCAACCTTCCGTAAAACTGACAGCTAAGAAGAGTGAGGAGAATAAAGAATTCTCACAATTAGTAGGTACTTATACTTATGATGCTACCAACGCCAGATGGTCTATCGATGCAAATAATCCTGACGACAAAATTGTTGTGATTTTTCCAACAGAAGGCAGTTCTAAAAATAATGCCACTTGGACAATTTATGCTTTAGAGACAGTTAAAGTTGTTGATGACATGGATGTTAATTACGAGCCAACGAAGATAAAAATGGATCTTGTAATTGATGATAAAAAGGTTCTTGATTTCAACTTGAATGCAGAGTGGGGAGAAGGATCGGATCCGGAAAGCATGTCTTATGCATTAGAGGTTCCTCCTTACAAAGATGAACTCAGTATGTCTATGAGCAAAAGCGCGGCGGAGTTTTCTCGTACGTTCTCTAAAGGTGGTACTAGCCTTGCATCTATTGGTGTAGGCGCAGTTTTTGAAGGCATGCAGGAAGAGGATGGAGAACCTATTCCAAGTTCAATGTCTGGCCATATCCAGTATGGAGCGGTGAAGGTGGAAGGCAGTGTTGATTTTGAAGAGATTATGAAGGTGATACTGAATCCGGTGAAAACAGATCAGGAAGCAGCTCTTGCAGAGGTTAATGAAAATATAAAAATTACGGTTAGTACTTATCCTGGCAAAGAGAAAATAGGTATCATTCAGCTTGACATTATTGCGGGTGAAGAGGAGCCTGTTCAGGTAATTGTATTTAATGATGGTACAAAGGAAAGGGCAGACAAATACCTTAAGTCGATGATGGATCAGCTTGAAGAAATTTTCGATGATGTTGATGATGAGGAAGATGATTTTTTCTCTTAAGTAAAGTGTAAAAAGTATAGTTAGGTCTTAAATACCTAGAATTACGTCAATAGATAAAAAAGGGCTGTTTCAATGTTTTGAGACAGCCCTTTTTATGGAAATATAGTATTGCTCAAATTCGATTTAGTAAAGTATGAAAAATAATTCCGGTTAAGGCACACATGTCGTGCAACGCTGGAAAACACTAAATTATGTAAGGACTTGGACGACTATAGTGCAACGAGAACTGAAGTTGTTTTTCGGCTTTACTTATGCAATAGTAAGCCGGTACATCCGTAGCAATATCCAACAGTTGCCAAATGTGTATAAATAGTCTTTTTAACAAGTGTTACTGTGCCTTTTTTGTTGTCTTCGAATAAGATTTGCCCTTCGTCGTTTTTCATTTGCGTTTATCCGATGCTTGTGATAGCCTTTTAGCAAGATAGGAATCCATCCCAATAGTGGAATGAAATAAGCAAAGAAGATAGGGTTTCTGATAATCATTTTCAGAAAACCTTTAAAAGAAAACTCAACATCAAAATCTGTATGCCCAAGTTTGCGGTATTTCTTATCAAAATCGGAATAGATCAGAGGCCAGAAAGGTGGAAGGTAGAACGGAAAATACCGTCGGTTTTCCCAAATTTTCGACAATAACTCTTTCCAGTTGTAATGAGGTTTTCCATACTTTTTGACTGATTCGTTTATGTGGGCTTGGGCAATATCGTTTATTTTGCTGTTCAGTTCGTTAAGTTCCTCTTCTGTTATTTGTTCGTAAGGTTTGTCGATCATTCGGTAAGGCTGAATGCGGGGGCCACGTACGAATATGAGTTTTGATGGAAACGAAAAATAAAAAAACCATGGTTGAAGTACAATGGCAATCAGCATTAGGTTAATGGGTAGAAAGGGGATCCCTATTTGCTTTGAAAGTTTATTGATCCAATCAAAACTATACGAATATGGATTGATGTATTCTCCATTTATTGTAGACATCCAGTGCAGATCTGTTTTGTATTTTAGAGCCATCCGCAGATAAGAAGTATGGAACTTCTGTAATTGATATCTTTTGTTGAAGCCTTTCCCTATGCCGGGTACTCCCTCAGGAAATATCATTACGTTAAATTCCTCTTGCTGCATCAAGGTTTCGAAATTCAGATAAGTGGCATCTATGCCTCCCGTCTTTTTCCAAAAATTGCGGATCAGGAACGGGTTCATCAGAGCTGTTTCCGAGAGGGAAGGGGCAACCAAAGGTCTTAGCGAATCTTTCTCAAAGAGGAATTTGTAGTTGTAAAAACCTGCAAAAATAATAGCATCCCAGGGGAAAGCCATGCCAGAGTGATTCCCAATTAGAATATATGGTGTGTCTTCTCTAATCCGCTCTGGACTATCTTCAAAGCCAATGAATTTACTTCTAAAATATGTATCGTGACAGATGTTGCCTAGCTTTTCTAGAATCGAAATAGTATACTGTTTGTCGTAATGTTCGTGGATAATATGTTGGTTCTTCTTTACTTCTTCCGACGGAATCGGTTTTTCAAAATAAGCTTCATCTTCTTTAAGTTTTTTTTTTTCGGACATGAAAAGTGGTTTTGTTGTGCTAAATGGTTTGTTCAGTAATATACGAGAAAGCTTCTAGGATTACGCACTAGGCTTTAAAGTATAACTGACAAGGTCGGTTTCTTAATCCTTATTGCGTGTGGTTAGAACCTGTTGTATTATATGAATGCGATCACTATCAGTTTATAGTTGGGAAATATGTACCGGGCAAATAATCTGGCGCTAAAAACGACAATTTGCGAAAGTAACAATTCACCAATGAAAAAAGAAGTTTCTAAATAGTACTGTACATTTAATTTAGTACAGTTCATAGGTCAGTCTATAACTTGTTTTTCAGAAAAACGTCTAAAGGACGTTACGCTTATATAATTACTTATTTTTCAAATCATAGGTCAGTCTATAACTTGTTTTTCAGAAAAACGTCTAAAGGACGCTACGCTTATATAATTACTTATTTTTCAAAATCACTAAACTCAATAAACAGAAACGTAATGAATATTTTCAAGTTTTTCTTTGCCGTTGCATTTATGGTTTTCGCTATTTCCTGTAGTGAAGATGAAAAAGTAGAGGCTTACGATGTAGATGTCATCTTTGATTCAACCAAAGGGCTTGTTGTTATCGAAGCCGATAAGAGTTCTTTTTCAGAGGGAGAGGTCGTAATACTCAAAGTTGAGGCAAAAGAAGAGTATTTATTTTCGAATTGGCTCGGATGTCCAGAGATTATTACTTCTGTAGAAAGTCAGGAAATAGTTTTTTCTGTTTATCAAGATATGGAACTAGAGGCTGTTTTTAAAGATGCAGAACCAAAACCAACAAACTTTTTAACGGTTAACTGTAATGAAAATCAAGGCTCTGTACAAGTGGTATCTCTGGCAGAGGCGTATAGCTCAAGAGATGTTGTCCAATAGAAAGGAACAGCAAAAGAAGAGTATCGCTTTGTGAGGTAGATTAAGCGTTTGCCAAGACTCCGATAGCTAAAATAGAAGTAGCAATACCTGCCCAGTTGATCCAGCTCAGTTTTTCACGAAAAAGTAAAATAGCTCCCACCACTGAAACCAGCACAACACCTACGTTGTTAAGTCCAAATACTATTGAACTATCAAAAACTCCTGACCCAAGGGCTTGGATAATAAAGTATAAAGAACCAAAGTTGACAGCTCCAAGGGCTATCCCGAACAGAAGCGTTTTGCTTTCAAAGAAATTTGAAAATTTCTCGCGTTTCAGAATACTTGCGATTATACCCGACAACGCAGCAATAGAGAATAACACTCCAGAGAAAACAGAAGAGCTATTTTTGTCTAAGTACTCCTGTTGGGCATATTTTATTAAGGAATCGATAACTCCTGTACCCAGAAAAAGCAGTGCTGGAAAATA
Source organism: Bacteroidales bacterium (assembly GCA_965230435.1). Taxonomy (GTDB): domain Bacteria; phylum Bacteroidota; class Bacteroidia; order Bacteroidales; family JBDKHP01; genus JBDKHP01. The sequence goes on along the minus strand of CBDDLB010000002.1, from coordinate 2,440,061 downwards.
AAACTGCCGTAAGGAGAACTGAACATTGTTTTTCTTAGTAACAGTAAGGACAACGGCAGCTATAGCGAGAACAATTCCAATACTTTTCATCCAGTTCAATGATTCCATATAATAGAATATTGAAAATGAAATAGGCAGTACCACTGACATTTTAGTGGCCACAGTTGTAATGGAGACACCTACTTCCCGACTAGCTTTCCCGATTAGAAAAAACATGATGATGAAAAGAATTCCAATAAGGAGTGCCATGAAGATCCAGGGTTGCTCAGGAAGTGAGGTTAGCTTTAATTTTACATCAGTCAGGGCAAAACCTGCTGCTGCAGCAACAAAGTAGTTCAATACAACAATATGGAAGACTTTAACATGGTAACGTTCCGAAAACTTAAAAAGCATCGCTATTGATGCACTGGATAAGATACAAAGAAGTAAGTAAAGCATTTGAAAAAAACAAGAGTTTATTGCTCTAAAAAAGAGAGGTTTAGTATTTTATGCATTGGCTTAAATAAAAGAATGAATAAGTAGTATATGATGACACGGTAACTTTGAGTAAGGCTTCGAATCTACTTGTTTTAGACTTACTCTTTACAAGTAACCAGTTACTTAGCACCTAAATAAATCTAAATTAATTATGACAGACTACTTATCAATACTTATTTCGAACGCGATTAATACCTTTTTCTAGGTACGTTTGTAAGTTTAGCAAGGTCTTTTTGGGGAACTTCCCATATTTCACCTATTGTCAGTATCCATTCCAGTTCGGTTACAATTACGTGGTTGTCTGCTTTGGCAATTAGTTTCAGATCTTGCAATGCAGACAGACGCCTTTGGGTATCAAAACTAGGATAGTCTGTGAGCTCTTTAGCAATTTCCACAACAGTAGAAAGGATGGCATCTTCGGTAAGTTTTATTTTATACCAGATCATGATTTCGTCCATCAGTTGAGCAAATTCCCCTTTGGTAAGCTGAATTGTAGGCCATTCTTCCAAACGTTTCCATATTGTTATTTGTTCCTCTTTAGCAAAAACACCATCGGTCTGATGTGCAAATGCGACATAAAGAAAACCTAACTGGTGTGTTAAAGTTGGTGTGAATTCCATTCTTCTTTCGTTTAGATGAGCACAAAATTTGATTGTTCAAAAGCTTTTGTTTCCTGTATGCGAGATAAAAAGTTAATCTAAAGCGTGTTTCCGATTTCAAAACTAGGTGTACTCATAGTACATGAGGATTAAAAATCGGGAGGCAACGCAAGAATAGGTTCTTTTTTCACTTTAAAGGTCGCAAATCTATTTATATGGATTTACTTTGTTTTGTAAACCAGTAATTTGACATCTTGATTGGTTTCGGTTAAGTATGATAGTCTATTTACTTGTGACAAAGGTAAGGTATAAAAGTTAACAATAAAGTTAATCTATATGGTGTTTTTCTATGTGGCCGCACACAGGAATCTCTCCTTTTTGTGGGGGTACAGATTTAAAACGAGGATATACCAGAAGAAAAATTCCAATGAGGAATGACAGAAGGATGTTCATGGCCTAACTTGTGCCAATGCCTGTGTTTATCTATTTTTGCAAGCCGAGGCATTTAGCCTAAAAATTATTGCAGCAACAGTACTTGTTTCAAGAAAAAGAAAATGAGCGAGATCAACGAAAATCCACCACAGTCAGAAGAACCAAAAGATACAGAAGCAAAGAATGTAACATATGTTTCTGGAATGTACAAAGATTGGTTTCTGGACTATGCTTCGTATGTAATTCTGGAACGTGCCGTACCTCTGATTTACGACGGCTTTAAGCCTGTTCAGCGACGGATAATGCATTCGATGCGGCGTATGGACGATGGGCGATATAATAAGGTGGCGAATATTATTGGTCATACGATGCAGTTTCACCCGCACGGCGATGCTTCTATTGGTGATGCTCTGGTGCAGTTGGGACAAAAGGAGCTGCTGATCGATATGCAGGGAAACTGGGGTAACATCTTGACGGGGGACGGTGCTGCTGCTCCGCGTTATATTGAGGCGCGTTTGTCGAAGTTTGCTCAGGAGGTGGTTTTTAACCCGAAAACTACTGAGTGGAAAATGTCTTATGACGGACGTAACAAAGAACCGGTGGCTTTGCCTGTGAAGTTCCCGTTGTTGCTTGCTCAGGGTGTGGAAGGTATTGCTGTGGGGATGGCTTCGAAGATTCTTCCGCACAACTTTATTGAACTGATTGATGCTGCTATTGCACATCTGAAGGGTAAAGATTTTGAGCTTATTCCGGATTTCCCAACAGGTGGTTTGATGGATGCAACACGCTACAACGATGGCCTGCGTGGTGGCAAGGTGCGTGTGCGTGCGAAGATCGAAAAGCTGGATAAAAAGACGCTTGTGATCCGCGAAGTGCCTTTTTCTAAAACAACGAGTTCGCTTATTGAGTCGATTGTTGCTGCGAATGAGAAAGGTAAGATTAAGATTAAAAAGGTTGATGATAATACTGCTGCCGAGGTTGAGATTCAGGTGCACCTTCCTGCGAATGTTTCGCCTGACCAGACTATTGACGGGCTTTATGCTTTTACGGACTGTGAGGTTTCGATTTCGCCGAATTCGAGTGTGATTCAGGAGGAGCGTCCTGCTTTTCTTGGGGTTAGTGATATTCTCCGTACATCAACTAATTTCACGAAGTATCTACTGAAGCGTGAGCTTGAAATCCGATTGCAGGAGCTTGAGAATGCTTGGCACAATGCTTCGTTGGAGAAGATTTTTATCGAAAACAGGATTTATATCCGCATTGAGGAGTGTGAAACTTGGGAGGCGATTATTCAGACGATTGATGAGGGGCTGGAACCGTTTAAACCGTCGTTGCGCAGGGAAGTGACCGAAGAGGATATTGTCCGTTTGACGGAGATTAAGATTAAACGGATTTCGAAGTTCGATGCTTTTAAGGCCGATAATTATATTAAAGGTCTTGAGGAAGAGATGGAAGAGGTTAAACACCATCTGGCTCACCTTGTGCAGTATGCGATTGATTATTACGAGCGCATAAAGAAGAAGTACTCGAAAGGCCGTGAGCGAAAAACCGAGATCCGAAACTTCGATAATATTGTGGCAACGAAGGTTGTTGTCCGTAACGAGAAGCTTTATGTGAACCGTAAGGATGGTTTTATTGGTACTTCGTTGAAGAAGGACGAGTTTGTTTCGGACTGTTCGGATATTGATGATGTGATTGCATTCCGAAAGGATGGAACATACATTGTGACAAAGGTTTCGCAGAAGGTTTTCGTAGGGAAGGATATTTTGCATATTGCTGTGTTTAAGAAAAACGATCAGCGTACGATATATAACTTGATTTACCGCGATGGTAAGTCTGGATTTTATTACATGAAGCGTTTTGCTGTGACAGCTATTACGCGCGACCGTGAATACAATGTGTCGAAGTCGGAAAAGGGATCGCGGATTTTGTATTTCTCGGCTAACCCGAATGGTGAGGCCGAGGTGGTGAAGGTTTATTTGATGCCGAAACCGCGTCTGCGCAGACTTACTTTCCAAGTAGATTTCAGTACGCTTGGCATTAAAGGGCGTGCATCGCAAGGTAACTTGATGACCAAGAATGGTGTCCACCGCATTTTGTTGAAAGAAGAAGGTGTTTCTACTCTTGGAGGGCGCGATATTTATTGGGATCAGACTGTATTTAGAATTAATGCTGAAGGACGGGGTGAACATCTTGGTGAGTTTGGTGGAAATGATAGGATTTTGGTTATTAATGATCAAGGTCAGTGGCGCACAACGAACTTCGATCTTACTAACCATTATGAGCATAACTTGATCCGTATTGAAAAGTTAGATCGAGATAAAATATGGACGGCTGTTTTCTATGAGGCCGATCAGGGCTTCTACTATATAAAGCGATTCAAAATGGAAGAGTCGGCGAACTTCCAGAGCTTTATTGGGGAGCACCCTAATAATAAGTATGTATTGCTTACGGATGATAAGTATCCGCGTTTGGAGGTTAAGTTTGGTGGAAAGGATGCTAGACGTGAGCCTGAAGAGATTGATGCTGCTGAGTTTATCGGCGAAAAAAGCTTTAAGGCACGTGGTAAGCGTTTGACTACTTTTAATTTAAAATCGGTTGTTGCGCTTGAACCGTTTGAGCGGGATGAGGAACTTAGTGAAGAGGATTTAAGCGATTTGGATCAAGAGGATGAAGGGACTGGGGAGCAAGGGAGTTTGGAGATGTAATTAATGCTAATGAAAATCTATAATAGGAGTGTTATGAACAAACTTTTAAACTTGTTTCTTGGTGTATTTCTAGTATGTGCTTTTTCTTCTTGTGAAAAGGACGAATCAGAATCGAAACCGAAACGAGAACCAACTTGTGAAGCCCGTTTTGTTTTCCACTTAAATGGTAATGGTCAAATATCGAATTGGTCACTAGAGGTAGCTGATCAACTTGTAGAAAAAGGAGAGGTAGATTATACAGATTGGGGTATAGAAAGGCGGGTATTAACTCCTGCAGGTGAATTGTTGAAAACAATATCGATATATAAAACTGGCAATTACGTTGATAGCTGCCTTGTTGAATTTGAAAACAAAAATATCTTGCTTGTTGGTGATATGAGGAGTAACGAAGAGAGCAGTTTAACTATTACCACAACGCACAGGTTTACTGATGGTCTATCTACGCAAGAAGATTACATTGTACATACAGAGCCAGATGTTTCTCCATTTAGTTCTATTTATTATGATTACAAAGAAGAGCCATATGAGTTTGCTCATGATTGTACTGTGAGTTACACTTCTATTAAAGACGAATTGGGATTTTTCCAGATTTATGCTCAACGAGCATTTGGACGAGAATTCCTTGCGTATGCTTGTCCCGAATATTTATTTCAGAGTGAACATGATGATCATGTGTTCCCATTTTCAGGAAAAAGTTTCAATTACGAGATGGGAGAGGATAATAGGATTATGCTTTTTGAACACACATCTCATTATCATGTTCTTTATTCTGATGACACTTCAGAAGTTCCTTATGTGAGGTATAAAATTGAATATGTTCAAGGCGTAGAATAATAACCCTCTAGAGATATGAATGATGAGTTAGCCGAGGAGCTTTTTTGCCGTTTTGCCCCAGAGAAGTTAATTGGAGCAGGAGGCTTTTATCCAATTGATCAAGAGCAAATTATATTCTACTATGAACCATGGCAGTCCTACGTTATTACTACAATTTCGGACGAAGAAGAATACCACACAGGACATTATGACCTATTGCCAGAAAACGATCCCTTTGAACTGATTAATGGAAAATTGATTTACATGGCTGCTCCGAAGCTTAAGCATCAAGAAATATTAAGTAATTTACATGGTTATCTCTGGATGCATGTTCAGACGAATAAGTTAGGAAAAGTTCTACCTGCACCTACAGATGTAGAATTAAATAAAAAAACTGTTGTTCAGCCCGATATTTTATTTGTATCAGTTAAACGCCGTCATATCGCAGAAGGGGAGGCGAGAATAGTTGGTGCTCCTGATTTTGTTGTCGAAATTCTATCAACCAACGAAGACGACGACCGTATTCGGAAAATGCAGCTTTATGCCGAGCACGATGTGTTGGAATATTGGATTGTTGCGCCACAAGAGCAGACAATTGAGGTTTATCAGAATGAGCAGCAACAGATGAGACTTGTACAGAAGGTTGGTAAGGGTGAAACTGTTCGGTCTAAAGTTATTGAGGGGTTTGTTTTGGAGTTGGACAAGGTGTTTGATTGATGGTATTTCAGCTTCATTGTTATTTTCTCAGTTTAGTCTTTAGTTCTTTCAGCTTGATAGACTTTAACCTCAACAATGTTTTCTTTTCGAATTTTTAAAGCTTAACTTCCTTGTTGTAAACCATCAAAAAAGAACAAGCTAGAGTATGAAAGATGTTGAAGACTATTGTCCTGATGACAAAAAAGATTGGAGAAAATGGCTCGAATCGAACCACAAGAAAAAAGAAGCTGTTTGGCTAATTCTATATAAGAAAAAATCTCCTAACCATAACCTAAGTTGGAGTGAGTCTGTTGATGAAGCACTTTGTTTTGGTTGGATTGATAGCGTTAAAAAGACAATAGATGCTGAGAAATACAAACAGTATTTTAGCAAACGAAAAGCAAAAAGTAATTGGTCAAAGATAAATAAGGACAAAGTGAAAAACTTAATTGACCAAGGACTTATGGAAGAAGAAGGTTACAAAAGCATTGAAATTGCAAAAGAAAATGGTTCTTGGACAATTTTAGATAAAGTTGAAGCACTCGTAATTCCAGAAGACTTAAAAGAAGAATTTGAAAATTACGAAGGTTCAAAGGAATACTTTGATAGCTTAAGTAAGTCCGTTAAAAAGGTTTTATTGTATTGGGTCGTTTCTGCTAAAAGGAAAGAGACAAGGCAAAAGAGAATTCTAGAAATCGTAGAAAATGCAAGTGAAAATTTGACACCAAAACAATTTAGATAAGGTCTCAGGCCTTTTTACTTTGGATTTACTCTCCACATGTAGCCAACTGCTTAGCTCCAGAATAAATTATAATTTAGTTATAACACTACCTGCTTTTGAATAGGTCGCTTTTTAAGCAATTGAAAATTTCATCATTTTCAATGTTTACCAAATAGTTTGACCAGTATCGCCAGTCAAAAGGTAAAGCACCTTGTTGGACGTAACCACCATTTATGTCTACTTCTTCTGTTATCTCAGAATTGAAAAGTTGTGAGTTGTTCGGACTGCTTTACGATTTGTTTATTATTCTACACAAAGCAGAAAATAACCTACAGCCCTCTATTCATCTACTGCACGGAAGATTATAGCCCATTATATAGTAGTGCATTACAAAAAAAATATTAGCGAAAATTTTGACGGTAATTTTTTAATCATTAATTTTAACCAAAAGGTTAAACTAAATAATAAAACCAAAAGGATAAAGACTCAGATGAGCGAAGAAGAAAAGAAAGACACCGAGAATAAGATTTTCGAAGCGGCAATAAGCATTTTCACAACCAAAGGATTTTCAGGTGCGCGTATGCAGGAGATAGCCGATAAAGCGAATATCAACAAGGCACTTTTGCACTACTATTTTAGGAGCAAGAACAAATTGTTCGAGGCAGTGTTCGAATATTTGATAAGGAAGATGGCGCCTCTTTTTGGAAATATTCTGAAAGGTTCGCAAACAATAGAGGAAAAGTTTGCGGTGTATTTCGATAAGCACATTTCGTTTATGCAGAAGTATCCGTTTATTCCTGGCTTTGTTATCAATGAGCTGAATCAGGATCCCGAAAAGCTGGTGCGTCTGTTCAATTATGGTCAGTTTCCGTTGAAGGATCTTTTGGATCAGGTGGAAGAGGAAATTAAAGCTGGTCGGGTAAAAGATGTTAATCCCAAGCAGGTGCTGATAAATATGATAGCCCTGAGCGTATTTCCCTTCATGGCCAAACCCCTGCTAAAAGAAGCACTGCATTTTGACAGCGAAAGTTTTCATGATTTCATAGAGGAAAGAAAGCGTGTTTTACCCAAAATGATGTGGGATATGATCCGTGTTCAGTAGGAGAGAGGGCATCTGGGGTAGGTTTTTAAGACAAATGACATGAGAAAGCTAACTTGGTTATTGTTTTTATTGTTTCCTGCGCTTGTGCAGGGGCAAAACGTTCCTTTAGATTCCTGTTACGCTTGGGCGAGGGAGAATTATCCCAAACTCAAGAACAGACAGGTTTTCATAGAAACAAATACATTACGAATAAAAAATCTCCGAACTAATTTTTTCCCTAAGATTGATTTCAATGCTCAGGCTCATTATCAATCAGATGTACCTCATATGGACGGAAATATTCCGTTGCCTTTAGGATCTGTTGAATTTCCATCGCCACCATTGGAACAGTTCAAGTTAACATTGGATATCCAACAGGTAATTTACGATGGCGGTGTAACTAAGAACCTGAAGGAATTGGAACAAAGAACGCTAGAGAGTCAGGATCAACAGTTGGAAGTAGAACTGTTTCAGTTGAACAAGCAGGTCAACGATTTATTCTTCACTATTCTACTGTTGAAAAAGCAAAAAGAACTACTAGCAGCAATGGAAGAAAGTCTAAACAATAGTTTAGGGGCAGTGAAAAGTGGAGTTGCAAACGGAGTGTTAACAGCAGGAAGCGAGGACGAGTTGCAGGTAGGAATTATGGAGCTACAGCAGAAACAGACGCAAGCAGATCATGCTTTAAAAACCGCATTTAGTATCCTAACCGAACTGACAGGGAAAATATTGGACAGTTCAACTACTCTCACAACACCAGAAATCAGCCTAAGTGATGATTTTAAAAGACCAGAACTAAAGTTGTTCGAGACTCAAAAAAGCCGATTGCAACAGCTGAGTACCATTAGCAAGGGTTCACGCTTGCCAAAACTGGGAGCATTTGCTCAGTTAGGATATGGAAATCCTGCACTGAATATGTTAAAAGATGAATGGAAGGAATTCTACATTGTTGGAGCACGTCTGCAATGGAATATCTACGATTGGGGAAGTACGAAAAGGAAGCAACAGGAGTATACAGTTCAGCAGCATTTGGTCGATAATCAGCAGGAAGGTTTCATCAGGAACATCAACATTGCCAGAACCAAAGAACGGATGAAACAGCAAGAACTGCATGCTTTAATCAAAAAAGATAAGGAGATTACGGCATTACATGAACGCATTCGAAAACGTAGCGAAGTGCAACTGGCCAACGGGGTTATTACTACCAGCGATTATATCAAAAAACTGACAGCGGAAACTCAGGCCAAACTCAGGTTAGATATGCATCAGTTAGAATTAATCCAATCGAAAGTTAGGTTTAATACTATAAATGGACATTGAAAATGAAGGCTAAAGACATATTTCATAGGAGCAAAGAATTCATGGTTTTGCTGTTTGTGCAGGTCATTTTTATTTCTTGTTCAGGAGATCAGAATGGTTCGGATGCATATGGAAATTTTGAAGCTACGGAAATCACCGTTTCATCGGAAGTTGCAGGAAAACTGATCGATTTCAGAATTGAAGATGGGCAAATAGTTTCTGCGAAAGATATCGTTGGGCAAATAGATACCGTACAGTTGTATTTGAAAAAATTACAGGTAGCTGCGCAGGTAGCTGCCATTCGGAGTAAGGCAGGTTCTGTACTCACTCAACTGGATGTATTGAGAACGCAGGAGCAGTCAATGCTCCGTGAAAAGAAAAGAGTAGAAGAGTTGTTAAAAGGCGAGGCTGCTACGCAAAAGCAATTGGACGATTTAAATACTCAGATCGACGTTTTAAGGCGGAATATGCGTAGGGTGAAAGTTCAAAATCAATCAGTATTGAGCGAAATAGAAGTTGCAAAGGCACAATTGCTTCAGCTAGAAGATCAGATTCGGCGTTGTCGGATTTCAAATCCAATAAATGGTGTTGTGCTGAAGAAATATGCACAGACAAGCGAACTGGTAATGCCAGGTAAAGCACTCTACAAAATTGCAAATCTGAGCGAGTTGGAACTGAAGGCATATGTCGATGGAGGACAGTTAAGCCAAATCAAAATAGGACAAGAAGTAGACGTTTGGTTCGACAATGGTGCAAAAACTATGGATAAACTTCCTGGAAAAATATCTTGGGTCTCATCTTCTGCTGAGTTTACACCAAAAATTATTCAAACAAAAAAAGAGCGGGTAAACATGGTTTATGCCATAAAAGTGAAAGTAAAGAACGACGGTCGCCTCAAGATTGGAATGCCGGGTGAATTACGTTGGACGAAAGGTAATGAAGAATGATCATGATATCTGAATAAAGCTAGTGGCATATCAAAGGGTTTCACAAGAAGTAAGTGTTCAGATCATTATTCAGACTTTCAGGTGTTAAACCAAATTATAACTCATAATTAGCACATCGGTGATGTTCGCAATAGACATACAAGAATTGAGAAAATGCTACGGCGATGTGGTTGCCCTAAACAACATCAGTTTGCAGGTAAACGAGGGTGAACTGTTTGGGTTAATTGGACCCGATGGGGCAGGGAAGACAACTTTGTTTCGTATTCTCACTTCGCTGCTGTTGCCAGATCAAGGAAAGGTAAGTGTTCTTGGTTTGGATCCAAAGAAACAATATCGCAAACTCCGTACTCAGATAGGTTATATGCCTGGACGCTTTTCATTGTATCAAGATTTAAGTATAGAAGAAAACCTTAATTTTTTTGCGACAGTTTTTGGCACAACAATTCAGGAGAATTACCATTTAATCGAAGATATCTATAAACAGATAGAACCTTTCAAAACACGACCAGCAGGGAAACTTTCTGGTGGAATGAAGCAAAAATTGGCACTGAGCTGTGCCCTTATCCATAAACCTGACCTTCTTGTTTTAGATGAACCAACGACGGGAGTGGACGCCGTTTCGCGAAAGGAGTTCTGGGATATGCTCAAAAAACTGAAGAGTTATGGTATCACAATTATTGTTGCTACGCCATATATGGATGAAGCTTCGCTTTGCGATCGCGTTGCCCTTATTCAAAAAGGAAACATTCTTCAGGTAGCAACACCGAAAGAAATTGAGGCAAGTTATCAGCGCCAATTATTGGGGGTGAAAGGCGATAATCAGTTTTTATTGATTGAAAACCTTCGTCAGCATCCACTTTGTCATTCTGTGTTTGCCTTTGGGGAGTACATACATTTTTCTGTAAAAGAGGGAACGCTATCTATTGAAGAATTAAGGGCTTTTCTGAGTGAAAGAGGCATTGGGAATCTAGATATAAAACCTATGCAGGCAAATATCGAAGATTGCTTTATGGAACTGATGGGAGGTGTAGTGGATTAGCCAATAGAATATTGGTAAAGCTAAACAAGAGATTATGGGAATAACGATTTTAATAATAGGAATAATTTTAACTCTCTATGTCACAGTTAGTACACTGGGCAGAGTGAGCATAGCTTCTGGTAAACAGATGTCAGCGGATAATTACGAGGGTGCTGCTGATAAGGGAAAAGGTGAAACCAAGAGCTTCAAGATACCGACAGTTAATTCTTTAGTAAAAGGAGTTAAAACACTAAATGATATAAAAGCACTTGGCAAGGAATCTCAAAAATTGTTAGACAAGCTTCAAGACGCAGGATTCGAAGTTTCAAAGTATGAAAGATTGTATAGGGTCTATGAAGACGCTTTCCGTAAGGCTCATACAATAGTATTCTATTATCAATATATCCCCAAAATTGAACTGACTTCTCCACAAAAAGTAATTGATAATGCATATAAGCTAATAAGTGCAGATGACTATAAAAAGAAGAGAAAAGAGATGGGAGGTCGGGCTGAAGATTGGGTTGAGATTAAAGCGGATGATATTATTGATGGCACGTTAGAAAGTGCAGTCCAGGAAAAGCCTGCCTTTTGGGATTCTTTAATCAAGTACAGGAAAATTGTCGAGAGTGAGGAGTCTTATTCCAACAAGAAACAGATGATAAATGAACTGACAGCATCCGACAATGCTTTTTTAGAGAAATTCTTTTTGCTAGAGGGTGATGAAACCGCAGGAGATTATTGGGGTGAAACTTTGATGAAGAGAAGGTAATCTTTTCAGTTTTAACCCCTGTAGATTCAAACTACCTGTTTATCTGAGTAGAAAAATGAAAAAGATGATCGAAGTAAAAAAGCTGGTAAAGAAATTTGGAAATTTCACAGCAAACAAAGAGTTGACTTTCGATGTTTACGAGGGTGAAATCTTCGGTTTCCTCGGAGCAAATGGCGCAGGAAAGACAACAGCGATGCGTATTCTTTGTGGGTTATCTTCTCCAACATCTGGGGAAATCACAGTCGCAGGTTTTGATGTATATAATCAAACAGAAGAGATAAAAAGGAATATCGGTTACATGAGTCAGAAGTTCTCGCTTTACGAAGATCTTACGGTGGCTGAAAACTTAGCTTTTTACGGAGGTATTTATGGAATGACGAATAAAGAAATCAAGGCCAAAACAGAACAACTACTCGAAGAACTCGGTTTTGAAGCGCAAAAGGACAGCCTAATTAGCTCGCTACCTCTTGGGTGGAAGCAAAAACTAGCATTTTCAGTGGCTATTTTTCACAATCCATCCATTGTCTTTTTGGATGAGCCAACAGGAGGTGTCGATCCAATAACGCGCAGACAATTCTGGGATCTGATCTACGAGGCTGCGAACAACGGCATCACAATTTTTGTAACAACACATTACATGGATGAGGCCGAATATTGCGACCGTGTTTCCATAATGGTAGATGGGCGGATAGATGCCTTAGATACACCAGCTAAGCTAAAAGAACAGTTCCATGCAGATAGCATGAACGATGTATTCTTAAAACTTGCCCGCGCAACAGCATAAAGGGATTATAAATTATTAAAGCGTAATTATTTAGAGATAAGCACCAAGAATATTTTTTCAAACAAAAAGAATAGATAAATAATTCATAATTCATAATTCATAATTCATAATTCATAATTCATAATTCATAATTCATAATTCATAAATTATGAAACGGTTTCTAGGATTTGTAATAAAAGAGTTTTACCACATTTTCCGCGATAAGCGCACAATGTTAATCTTATTTGGGATGCCATTTGCCCAAGTGTTGCTCTTTGGCTTTGTGCTAACCAATGAGATTAAAGACGCTAAAATTGCACTGCTCGATCAATCCAAAGACCACGTAACTCAGGAACTGACAAATAAACTGCTTTCTTCGGGGTATTTTATGGTTTCGCAGAATCTAACAAATACAGATCAGATCGAACCCGTATTTAAGAAAGGAGAAGTCAAAGAGGTGCTTGTGTTCGAACCCAATTTTGCCTACAAGCTCGAAAAAGAAGGAAAAGCACAGTTACAGATTATAGCGGACGCTTCCGAACCGAATATGGCCAATCTATTAGTTAATTACACTCAGGCTATTGTGGCAGATTATCAACAAGAGCGTAATAAAAATGCTCAGTTGCCTTTTGTTGTACAGACAGAATCCCAAATGTATTACAATCCAGAGATGAGGGGCGTTTACATGTTTGTGCCAGGTATTATGGCGATGATTTTAATGTTGGTTTCTGCAATGATGACCTCCATCTCTATTGCCCGAGAAAAAGAAATGGGAACAATGGAAGTGCTACTGGTTTCACCATTGCGGCCTGTACAGATAATTTTGGGAAAAGTGATTCCTTACCTGATGCTTTCTTTTATCAACGCAATCATTATTCTGTTGCTTGGACGATTTGTATTCGAAGTTCCTATTAGCGGCAGTGTAACATTGCTTATGGGCGAAAGCATGCTGTTTATTCTAATGGCTCTTTCGCTGGGAATCCTGATCTCAACAGTAGCAAAGACACAGCAGGTGGCCATGTTTATGTCCATGTTTGGTCTTATGCTACCAACAATCCTTCTTTCAGGCTTCATTTTCCCGATTGAAAACATGCCTTGGCCATTGCAGTGGCTTGCTCACATAATGCCACCAAGGTGGTTCATTATTATTATAAAAAACATAATGCTTAAAGGAACAGGTTTCGGTTCAGTTTGGAAAGAAACCCTGATACTCGTTGGTATGGCTACTTTTTTCATTGCTATGGCAACAAAGAAATTCCGAGTGAGATTAGAGTGATTATTAATAATAGAATCATTGAATAAGAGAGTAATAGAATGTTGATCCGTTAGTCGTATTCAATTAATGTCGCGGAATAAAGATTTTGTTTAGGTATGAGCAGTTTGAGTTCAGAAAAAGCTAGGTTAAATATGAACATTCACTTATTCATTTAATCCATTATTCAATTATTGACTTGTGCGTACAATAAGAATCATACTAAAAAAAGAATTCAAGCAGATTTTTCGGAACAAGGTAATGCTGCCTATCATTTTCGTTATGCCAATAGCCCAACTGTTGATTTTGGTACATGCAGCTACTTTCGAGATGAAAAACATCCGTTTGGCTGTAGTCGATGGCGATCGCAGTAGTACTTCGCGCGATTTGATAAGAAAATTTGAGGGATCGCCTTTTTACGAAGTAAAAGGAATTGTGCCGAGTGTGAAGCATGGGGAAAAGATGCTTGTAGATGATGAAGCGCATGCAATACTAAGAATCCCTCCCGATTTTGAACAACTCCTAATAAATGAAGGGAATGCACAGCTTCAACTGATACTTAACGCTATTGACGGGCAGGCAGCTGGACTTACGCAGGCATATACGCAGAATATCATCTTAGATTTTAATCAAAGTGTTATTGTAGACTGGCAAAAGCTGATAACAAAGCCAGTGCAGATAACCCGGATTGAAACAACTTATCAGTTTTGGTATAATCCAGAGCTGAATTACTCCACCTTTATGGTTCCTGGCATTTTGGTGCTTTTGGTGACAATAATAGGAATGTTTCTTTCCGGGATGAATCTGGTGCGCGAAAAAGAAATAGGTACTATTGAACAGCTCAATGTAACACCAATAAAGAAATACCAGTTCATCATTGGCAAACTAGTTCCTTTTTGGATCATTGCTTTGTTCGAACTGGCATTTGGTCTCACTATTGGTCTGTTGCTTTTCGAAATACCAGTTTTGGGAAGTGTTTTTCTGCTCTTTTTTGCGGCTGGAATTTATCTTCTTGTAATTCTGGGCATCGGCCTGTTGATATCAACAATGGTCGATACACAGCAGCAGTCAATGTTTATTTCATGGTTTCTGGCAATGGTGTTTATATTAATGAGCGGATTGTTTACGAGTATAGAAAGCATGCCCATGTGGGCGCAGTGGCTTACGAAAATAAATCCGATAGCTTATTTCATAAAAATAACACGGATGATATTGCTCAAAGGCTCTGGTTTTACTGACATACAGCTCGATTTACTAAAATTATTTGTGTTTAGCTTTCTGATTATCAGTTTGGCTGTGTTTAGGTACAAAAAAACTGCATAAAAAACCTCCTAAAAGTTTTGGCGGTTTCGAGATAAACGCTACTTTTGCAACGCTTCTAAGGAGAGGTGGGTGAGTGGCTGAAACCACATGTTTGCTAAACATGCGTACTGGGAAACTGGTACCGGGGGTTCGAATCCCCCTCTCTCCGCTTCGAAGTTCGGGGCATAGCACAGTCCGGTTAGTGTACCTGGTTTGGGACCAGGGGGTCGCAGGTTCGAATCCTGCTGCCCCGACAGAGGAGGAAGCTTTCATAGTCTTCCTTTTTTTATGCACTTCTGTGCTGTATTTTTTTAAAAAGATCAGTTTGTAGTTAACAAAAATATAGACAGTATCTTTCGCAGGTGTTGCGATTTTTTTAAGATATTGTTACAACAACATTTCAAGGAGAGGTGGGTGAGTGGCTGAAACCACATGTTTGCTAAACATGCGTACTGGGAAACTGGTACCGGGGGTTCGAATCCCCCTCTCTCCGCTTCGAAGTTCGGGGCATAGCACAGTCCGGTTAGTGTACCTGGTTTGGGACCAGGGGGTCGCAGGTTCGAATCCTGCTGCCCCGACAAAAAAGGAAGTCTTTTTAGGCTTCCTTTTTTTATGTGGTTTTGTATCAGGTTTTCCTAAAAAGCAATTGTAGAGGCATTGTTTTCGTCACAAACAATGATAATGAGAAGATAGAATTTTTCTTTTAGAGGTGTTTACTTAGAAACAATTATATTTGCATGAAATAAAAACAATTATGCAAGAATTTCACGGAGAAGATCTCATAAAGTTCATAGAACGTTTTCCAGACGACAATAGCTGCTATCTTTATCTGTCTGAAATCAAGTGGACTAACGGTTATAAATGTAAAAAGTGCGGTCATACACACTACAGTAGCGGAAAAAAACATGAACGTACCTGTACCCTTTGTAAACACAGGGAAAGTACAACGGCAGGCACTCTTTTCCACAAGTTGAAATTCGGCATCCGCAAAGCTTTCCTGATCTGTTTTGAGCTCAGTGCCACGACCAAAGGGATGTCCTCCTCCCAGCTTTCGGAACGTTACGGCATCTCAAGGAAAACAGCCTGGGCATTCAGCCATAAAGTCAGGCTGGCAATGGAGAGTCAAGGAGATCAGCCGGTTGAAGGGACAGTCCATGTGGACGAGTTTGTTTTCGGTGGCAAAGAGAACGGCAAACAGGGGCGCAGTTATGATACAAAAAAGAAAAAAGTGGTCTGTGCCGTGGAACTTGATGACAAACAGCAGATTAAAAGGGTGTATTCACAGAAGATCGAAGATTTTTCTTCCAAATCTCTGCGGGGGATTTTTGAAAAACATATCAGCAGGCAGGCCCAGGTGGTCACTGATGAGTGGAGGGGCTACAGACCGGTCGCTAAAGATTATAATATTGAGCAGATACCCAGTAGGAAAGGGAAGAATTTCATGCAGCTGCACAATGTGATACATCAGATCAAAAGCTGGATCAGGACGAATTTTTCCTGGATCGCACCAAAACACACCGATAAATATTTAGCTGAATATTCTTTTAGGATCAACAGATCTATTTTCAAGGGCTCTATATTTCATAAGCTCATTGAACGTATGACAAATAGACCTCCTGTGAAATTTATTGACATAGTGGATTGTACTTAAATAAACACCTCTATTTTCTTTAATTAACTCGGACTTAAGCCGCTATTTATTTAAATCACCTCCCTTTCTTTTTCTGGATCATATCAGAAATTTCCCTTTCTTGAATTCTTTCGCGAGCTTGTTGGTCATCTTTTACAAGTAAATTTTATATGCCGAGTTTTGAGGGCAATAAGTGCCTAGAGAAGTCTGTATGGCGAATTTACTTGAAGAATAATCGCAGGAGGTATGTGAAATTTTTGTTGAACTTCTCAATGGCGCAGGGTGTATAGGATTCGTTTTGTTTCGTGAAATTATTTTAGGAATTGAATTTAAATTGCTTTTTAAAAGCTGGTTAGGTGTTGATTTGTTCTGTGTTAATTTTGGAATTTACATTTTTTGTAAATGCGAGTGTACTTATTTTCTGTTTTACTTATGGGCAACTCCGAAAAAGTGTAATGCAGTAGCATAATAGGAGAAAAACTCTTTTAAGCCTTCCTCTTTTTTATATACTTTTGCATCCAATTTTAAGTTAAAATTTTGTTAAAAAATAAACAAAATTGTAGGGACTATCGTTAAATGGGCGTCTTAATAGAACCTTACAGGTTGTTGTAGTTAAGTTGCGTATTCCATAGCATTCGTCCAATGTGTTTAAACGTTCTGGATAGTGTCGCAGAAGCGATAGTAACTGTCGAAGGTTCACCATTTTCAGGGAGATGTAAGTTTGGAAAGTCTAGCATTGCAGTTTTGGATTTTGAACTAGATGGTGATGATATCGATAATGAGAAGAAGGTAAGTGCTTGTAAGATAAAAGATAGAGGGGTAATGAAAAAAGTTTTTTTTCTCGTAATGATTTTGTTCTTTGCAGTTGGATGTACAACTCCGTTGAACGATAAGTTTGGGGAATTGCGATTCTCTGAACGGATATCGGAAATTAAATCCGAAATAAAGCAAATGTACAATGCCGATTCGGTTGTGCTTTACACAAAAGAGCGCAGGGTTACTTTTTCCAAAGAATACAGTTTGGTTGTGTTGATTTATAATGCAAAAACAAGAACTTTGGATTTTAAAGGGCTACCGATGGAGTATCGGCAGAAGTTCGATAATAAGAAGCAGATTGAAAATAGTTTAAGAGACGAGGCTTTGCCAGTGGTAATGGATTTAATTAGACGATGTGGTAGTTATGAGCTGGATAATCTGGTTGTTGAATACCGCAAAGCAGACGAAGAAGGACGTCCGCTTTATCGTTTTATATGCTGCTATGACGATCTTTTGGGAAAGTAGATTTTAAAAGAATATAGAACTGTTTAGCAGTTTGTTAAACAGTTCTTAAAACTTTCTGCATTACAATTGTGGTATCTAGCTGTCAAATTTTCTGGCCATTTTTAAGCTTGCGTATTGCTTCTGTAAGTTTTGGCACAACCTCAAAAGCATCACCGATAATACCATAGTCAGCTGCTTCGAAGATTGGTGCTTCTGGATCGTTGTTTATGGCTACAATCACTTTCGAAGAGCTAATGCCAGCTAGGTGCTGGATAGCTCCAGAAATACCGATTGCAATGTATAAGTTGGGAGAAACGAATTTTCCTGTTTGACCGACATGTTCTTCGTGCGGGCGCCATTCTATATCTGCAACAGGTTTGGAGCAGGCTGTAGATGCACCTAACACTTCGGCGAGTTCTTCTACTAAGTTCCAGTTCTCCGGGCCTTTCAATCCACGTCCGGCAGATACAATTAGTTCTGCTTCTGTTACTGGAACCTTTCCTTTTGCTCGTTCAACGCTTTTTACTTCTATGTTTAGCAGACCTGAATTGAAGTCTATAGATAGTTCTTCAGTAGTTGTGTCAACAGCTTTTTCTTCTATTTTGTGAGAATTAGCAAATAACGTGAGTACTTTTGTTTCTGACTTAACAACAATGTCGGCAAAGGCTTTGCCTGAGTATACTTTTTTCTGTATTCTGAAAGGAGAATAATTCTGAGGTAATCCAATGACTCCTGTAACCAGCCCTGCTTTGAGACGGACTGATAGACGGGGAGACAAAGCACGGCCATTGGAATTGTTTTGAAAGATAAGATATTGAGAAGATTCTTTAATAGCCAATTTTTGTAAGACTTCGGTATAGGCCTGAGGATCGAAAGTTTTTAGGTTGTCGTTTGTTGTTCGGATGACGCGTGAGGCTCCATATTGTCCTAGTTGTTTCAGCTCTTCGTCTGATATTTCTCCAAAAGTGACGGCAATTACCTCAAGGTTGCAATCATCAGCGATAGTTTTAGCGTAAGAAACAAGCTCAAAAACCCCCTTCTTGAACTTTCCCTCCGTGTTTTCAGCGTACAATAAAACAGACATACTTTTCAGGTTACAGGTTAATGTGTATACAGTGTTGACTTAAAGAACTTTGGCTTCTTGATGAAGCAAGCGCGCTAATTCTTCAGGAGTATCGGCAGGTACCATTTTGCAAGCTACTTTTTCTTCCGGCAATTTATGGGAAGCAACTTCTGTTGGCATATCTATATCTATGGCTGGTATAACCGTGAGCTTTTTGCGCCGGGCCTGCATAATACCTCTCATGCTTGCTATGCGTGCTTCTTGAGCAAAGCCCTTCTGGGCAGTAACAACAAAAGGTTTCTCGCACAAAATATTTTCTTTGCCCCCGTCAATTTCCCTACGGCAAATACCAACCTTTCCATTGAATTCGAAATTAGATACACAGGATATTGATGGTATTCCCAATATTTCAGCAAGCATTTCGCCTACCTGCCCACCATTGTAGTCAATGGATTCTTTTCCTGTAATAATGCAGTCATAGTTTTCGTCTTTGGCAATGGCTGCTATTTGACTTGCTACGTAAAAAGCATCAAATGGTTCTGCATCAATCCGAATTGCATTGTCTGCTCCTATAGCTAAAGCCTTTCTTAGGGTTGTTTCTGTTTCTAATAAGCCTACATTGATCACAGTAATTGTCCCCCCCCCTAATTTTTCTTTTAGTTCCAAGGCTCGTGTTAACCCAAGTTCGTCAAATGGGTTAATGATGTACTGTACGTTCTTTTTATCAAAAGTTCTGTTCTCGTCCGTAAACCGAATTTTCGATGTGGTATCGGGAACATGGCTGATACACACTAAAATTTTCATCTGCTTTATTTTTTACTGCCAGATGAAACGGGCATGGCGCGATTGATTATCGAGACACACACGAACTTGATTAAATCTGCTATAGATCGTAGTTGTTTCACTACATCTAATCAAGTGAAACTCCCTGAAAAACGATTGTACTTTTGCATAAATTACGGTGACAATCAAATTTACTTGGCCGTTTCCTGACTATTAGGGTTGTAATAATGATCTTCTTTTGTCTATTATGCAATATAACATTTTACATTCAGAAAATCAATTTGTATCGTCTAGTTGTTGGCAGGATGATTGGTCGTGACTCTATTTGATTTAGGTCGGTGTAGTTATAGTATTGGTTGTTATTGAGTTACTCTTTCTGCTTGTGGATGTTGATTAATTTTCAGGATGCAGACGGCAAGAATTCCTGTTTGTTATAGGAAATATGTTGATGATAAACATATTTGTATGCTTGAGTTAAAATGTTTTAGTCTTGTGAACTATACCATAAGGTCTCGGATTTTTTTATTATAGATTTACTCCTTGCAAGTAACCAGCTACTTATCACCAGAATAAGTCTAAATTAATTATGGCAGACTACTTATGATTTTTTAGGTTTGGATTATTTTTAGAAGTTTAAGATTCTAGAAGTAAAATACAATAAAACTCAAAAGTCTAAAATTTCTCATGATGTTCATTTTTTAAGTTAAAAGTATGTGACTATTGTGTTTTTTTTATTTTTAGGAACGGAACTATCTGGCTATTTGTAGCTTTTGTTGTGAGTCTTTATGTTTAATTATGTGAAGATTTGTATGTCTATAGCGAAACGGAAGACGAAGTTATATTGTGACATGATAAAATATAACATCTTAATTTTTGGTTATATTTTGCGGTGTTACACCTGCTTTAGTGTAAGTAGGATTTAAGACTTTACAATCGGTATTTGCTTTTTTTATTCCTTATTTGTTCTACAATATACAAATTTTAAGTGGGTTTGTAGTTGTAATTATGAATAAGTAAAAAAATATTTGTTTTTATATTCATTTAAGTACAATAATGGCTCAAATTGTTTTTTTTATATAAAAGCTTCTGTGTGTTGAAAATAGTAAAATATGTATGCTTATGAGAGTCATTGAATCAATGGGGAAATGATTTTGTCCTTTTGTATTCTGCAACAATAAAATTGATTAACTTTGAAAAAGCATCGATCAATTTCATTCTCAAACTAAACCACTCACCAATGGATTTTATTGACTTGCGCGGAACTTGGGTCAACGAGTTCGGCTCAGAAATGGTTATCGATCAATTAGATCGACAAACTGGTGTTTTTTCTGGAACATATAGCTCTACTACGGGGGCTACAGGAGTATATTATGTAACGGGAATTACAGACATAAAGCCAGATCCTGAAGTGAACAGCCAAACTGTTTCGTTTTCTATCTCTTGGAGAAGTTTCAAACCCGAAAAAGATGAAACCGGCTATAACTGGACATCTGCTTTTGCTGGCCAGCTACAGGTTGTAGATGGCAAGGAGCAAATCGCGACTACCTACTTGTTGCAGAAAAATAGTGAACCAGATGAAAACTGGGGGGCAACAGTTGTTGCTACAGCTCTTTTTAAGAGAAAATCTTGAGTGGAAAGCCATAAGCTTGTGCATTTCGAAAGAAATAATCATCGCAAACGATGGTTGTAGAATTAATCAACACAATTCCCGATGAATCAATCATCGTTCTCACCCGTGGAAATACTTTTTTCCTTGATCTCTGAAATTTTCTTTAAATTTTAATTGCTACACTAAAACCACAATGGCAGCAAAAGAAATTAAATCACAGCAGGAGATTGCTTCTGCACCATCATCTACACTGAAAATCAGATCGAAAAGTGAAACTTTTTGTGTTATTTTTCCTTTGGAAAATGGAGGTTATACAACGAATGGAGCAACTCCATGGTGGAGCGAAATAAAAATTGGAACTCCCACGCAGTTGTTAGGAGTGATGATTGATACTGGAACGGACAACACTTGGGTTACTTCATGCGAATGTACTACTCAGGCATGTAAAGCTCATAAGTGTTTTGACTATGAGAAATCCAATACGTTCGAAAAAGTAAACTTCAAAGTTGAACCAAAAGATTTTGGACCTTGGGGAAAAATGGAGGTTAAGATTGGGAACGACCTGTTTACATTGTGTCAACGAAGTGTGACGGGAGAAGATGTTGATATATGTACGCGGGAAAGGTTGAACTTTGAATTGGCAGTGAATTATGAAGGGGAACAGTTCGAGAAGTTGAAGTTTGATGGCGGCCTTGCTGTCCCTTCTCCGTATTGGAAAAAAGATCCAGAGCTTCAATCTCTACTTTTGCGTTTGTATAAAGACAACATTATCGCCTATCGGGCTGTTGCTTTTAGTGTTTCAGAAGATCGCCAGTCTGGGGAGTGTTTGTTTGGGGCAATGAATCCAGATATGTTTCAGATTGATACTTTACAGTGGCTCCCTCTAAAAACACCATTAATTCCCGCTTTTGATTATCTATGGAATGTAAAACTCGACAGCTTCAAGGTGAACGGACAGGAACCATCTGTAGCAATAACAGACTTTGTTCTAGACACAGGATCTTCCTGGTTTAAAGGGCCTAAAGATTTAATAAACGATCTTATTGCTTTAGTTACTGAGAATGGAACTTTACCACGGGAAGTGTCTAGCCTAAACGAGTTGGGGCAATATTCAGATATTGAATTACATCTTGGAGATCAGGTTTATTTGTTAACGCCAGAGCAGTATTTCTTACAAGTTGAGCCTAGCAAGTGGATGTTAGGATTTAATGTGCTTAAAGGAATGCCAGAAGGCATGTTACTTGTAGGATCATTGTTTCTAGATACTGTCTATAGCATATTTGATTATGAGGACAAGAGCATAGGTTTAGCTGTGCCAAAATAGAATCTTCACCCTTCGGAACAGGTTCTCCGAAGGGGCTATCTACATTACGTTTGTTTTTATTCAGAATTGGGTTTGAGGGGAAATAAGTAGTCTGTCATTATTTTTACATGTTTATTCTGATGCTAAGTAGCTGGTTACTTGCAAAGGATAAGTCTATAATAAATGGATCCAAGACCTTAGGATCGGATAATTGTTATCAATAAAGATGGAAATCTCAGGATATAAGAATTTAGAGGAGCTGTACACAAGTAACCGGGTGGTAGTATATAGGGCGGAGAAAGGAAAAGAACATCAGAAGCGTATTATAAAAATCATGAGGGACGAATGCCCTACCCCAGAGGAAATTGCCCGTTTGCGAACCGAGTTTGACATTGCTAGCCAGTGTGGAGGGCAGGGGACTGTCAGGTATTTTGAATACGGAAGATTGAAAGAACGCCCGTACATTGTAATGGACGATGTGCAGGGGATTTCATTATCGGTGTACCGCAAAGAAAATGCATTCGATTTACACACGTTTATTGATATTGCTATAAAAATAGCAACGGCACTCAGCCTGATTCACAAAAAGAATATCATTCACAAAGACCTCAACCCGAACAATATCCTTTTCTCTCCCAAAACAGGAGATATCCATCTGATAGATTTCGATATAGCCACGCAGTTGAATACTGAAATTGCTCAGGTGAGCAGTCCCGAGAAGCTAGAAGGAACATTGGAGTATATAGCACCAGAGCAAACAGGACGTATGAATCGTCCAGTAGACTATCGTAGTGATTATTATTCGCTAGGGGCTACTCTCTATCAGTTACTTTACGATCAGGTTCCGTTCCGTACAGAAGATCCGGTAGAGCTGATTCATGCGCATATAGCGAAAAAGGTAGAGTTCCCGAGCAAACAGGAGATCCCCGAGCTTTTGCATAAGATCATAAACAAGTTATTGGCAAAAAATCCTGAAGACCGCTATCTATCGTTATATGGCCTGTTGTACGACCTTAGACTTGTGCAGGAAAATCTTGAGCAACCTGAGCATTTGGTACACATTCTTCCAGGAGAAAAAGATCTTTCGAACAAACTGCAAATTCCTGATAAACTTTACGGTAGGGAAAAAGAAAAACAACAGTTGTTGGATGCGCTGAAACGCGTTGCCGAAGGTGAAACTAGATTTCAGCTTATAAGTGGGATTTCAGGATCGGGTAAAACAGCATTGGTAAATGAGTTGCAACAGGTAATGCTCGAATTGCGGGGCTATTACATAAAAGGTAAATGCGAGCAGTTTACGCAAGATCAGCCTTACCGTCCCTTAGTGCAGTGTTTCAATGAACTGATTAGGCAGATTTTATCCGAATCGCCAACGGAAATTGCTTTCAAGAGACACCAGTTCCTCAAAAAAGTAGAAGGTAATGGTCAAATTCTAACGGAACTAATGCCCGAACTGAAACACATAATCGGAGAACAGCAAAAGGTAGAGAAGCTAGGGGCAACAGAAACGCACAACAGGATTAAGCGGGTGTTTCAGCGCTTTATTTCTTTTTTCGGAGAGTCGTATTTGCCATTCATAATCTTTATTGATGATCTGCAATGGGCAGATTTGCAAACGCTTGAAATATTGAAGGAAGCTCTTGTTGATCCAGAAATAAAATATTTCTACGTAATTGGTACCTATCGTGATAGTGAAACTGATTGTTCGCACCTTTTAACACAAACAATTAAAGAAATAGAAGATGCAGGCGTTCTTACGAGCAATATAAAACTGCAAAATCTAGAGAAACAGCATATAACCCAACTTCTTGCAGATACTTTTTCTCATCCGCAGAATATTTCACTTCTAGCCGATTTAGTTGTAAAGAAAACTGATGGCAATCCGTTTTTTGTTAAGGAGTTTATAAAAACAGCATATCTAGGGGGAGACATTAAGTTCGATCAGCAGAAACTTTGGCATTGGGACATAGAGAAAATAGAGCAGAAAAAAATATCGGACAATGTTGTCGAATTAATGGAGAAACGTCTTCTTCAATTGCCCAAAGATACAATGTCCGTTTTGAAAAATGCAGCGAGTATAGGAATAGCGTTCGATTTGTTAACGCTTTCTGCAATATCGGGACTTACTCCTACAGAAACTCATAGCTTGTTGTGGGTAGCGGCGGAGGAAAATTTCGTTATTCCCATTAGTAATAGTTATAAACTACTGAAAGACATTCGGGACGAAGATACCTATAAGATAAAATACTCATTTCTCCACGACAAGATACAAGAAGCTACATATAGGCAGAACAACAAAGAAGAACTGGCTCAAAAGCACCTGAAAATTGCCCGTTTGTTTTTTGATAAACGATTTGCAAACACCACCGAGCTTGCTTTGTTCGACATTGCAGATCATTATAATAAAAGCCTACATCTTATTACTTCTTCTCAGGAGAGGGTCAATGTCTGCAATCTGAACTTGGAAGCCGGGCGAAAAGCAAAGCAGAACACGGCATACAATGTAGCTTATAGGTATTTAACAATGGCAAGTGATATATTGTCCGATATGGAGGAAGACGGGCGTTTTTATTACGATATCAACAAAGAACTTGGAGAGTGCGAATACCTGCTTGGAGACCATGAAACAGCCATTGGACGTTTGTCTGAAATTTATCAGAATGCCCAAAACGATTTCGATAAATTGAATGTGGCACTGCTTGAGATTGATGTTTTTACCAATATCCAGAAATATGATACGGCGATAGAAATTGCAATCAGAAGTCTGAACGATGTAGGCATACAGATCTGCAATGATGATGAATTTATAGAGAAAGAGAACAGCGCAGCTTCAGAGGCATTTAAAACTTTTCTGGCAGAACATCCGCTCAGTAGCTTATTGCACAAGGTGTCCGAAAATCCTATTGATATTATTGTCACTGAGATATTTGCGTCTATTTTAGACACGTCAATGGTTTCAGGTAAAATAAACTTGACTGTTCTTTCGTCGCTTAAAATTATCAATTCTGCAATTCAGAATGGAATAAACAAGAATAGTTCTATCGGCTTTGTACTGAACGGTATGTTTGCCAATGTTCTTTTTAACGACCTGGAGCAAGGATACAATGTCTCTGCATTTGGGGTGAAACTGGCCAATGAAATACATAACCCTAAGATACATCATAAGGTGCTTACCTTTCATGGTATTATGTCGGGGCATTTAAAAGAGCCGTTTTACGAAAATATAAGCACATTGTCGCTTGCTCTAAAAACGGCAAGGCAGAACGGAGACTATGCTTATGCGAATTATGCTCTGGTGGATATTATTGTGCTTAAATTTTCAACTGGCGAACAGCTTGCAGCTATAGATGAATATATCGAAAGCTACAGACGGTTTCTTGAGCAGACCAATATTAAGGTAATGCAAGAGATGGCCTTTTTCTTTCAGTTTCTTGCTCGGGCCAAACAAAAAAAAGAGACTGATTTTCTATCTGTTAATTTAGAAATTGGTAAGCGATATTCCGAGACTGTTGAGTTCTTTCAGGGTTTCAATTATTGGCTGGGCGTAGGTGTCTGCACGATTTATTATTGCGAACACTTGTTTATGACCAAGCAGTATCGTTTATGTCTGGAAGTGATCAGGAAATATCCCGAGATTATTCTTCACCTCAAGGGTTTTGTGTGCGAGGTGTATTATTATTTCTACTATTCATTATCGATTTATAAAAATTATGCTGGATTTACAGACGGGGAAAAGACCGACTACAAAGTCGTTTTACAGAAGCACCTAGAGGAAATAAAGAAATATGCAGACTGCAACCCAGAAAACTATTTACAGTATTATGCAATCCTTAAAGCAGAGCAGCTCAGTCTCGAAGGAAGAAAGTGGGAGGTGACCGAAGCTTTCGAGCAGGCGATTGAATCTGCTCAGCGCAATAATACCCGGAACATAAAGGCCATAGGTTATGAATTGTTGGCCGATTTTTATTTTCAAAAGCAGAAATATCAGATTGCGAATCTTTTCGTAAAGCAAGCTCACTATGCTTACAGTCAATGGGGAGATAATGTGAAGTTGACTATGCTCGAGGCGGAGTATCCGCAAGTACTATACTTGGAGGATGCAGATAAGGGGACGAGAACGCTGAAAACAATAGCATCGACCACTGCATCTGGTGGTAGAAACAATCAGTCATTCGATTTAACTTCTGTACTGAAATTTGCCCATACTTTATCTGAAGAGGTAAATCTTGGAAATTTACTTCAGAAGATGATGTCAATAATTATAGAGAATGCAGGAGCCAACATTGGATATCTTCTTTTGAAGGACGAAGATGGGCTGCTTATAGAAGCCGAGGCTAGGTTCGACAGTGATGAAATTCAAGTTCTACGAAGCATTAATATTGACACCTTACATTTGCGGGAAGTAGGAGCACAACTATTGCCGCTGAATATTATTCATTATGTTTCGCGTACAAAGGAAACGTTGGTGCTTGACAATACTTATCTCGATTCACGTTTTGCTCAGTCTCATTTTGTTCAAGAGAAGAAAACAAAATCGGTGCTCTGTATGCCTCTAGTTCGGCAGGGAGAATTGCTAGGCATTTTGTATCTGGAAAATTCACTTTCAGAAGGTGTTTTTACCTCGCACCGCTTACAATTGCTTGAACATCTGTCTACTCAGATTATGATCTCTATCGATAATGCCCGCATCTACGAAAACCTAGAGGGTATGGTGCTGAGGCGCACTTATGAGCTAGATCAAACAAATGCTGCCTTGCAGTCAAGTGTGGAACTTATCAGTACACAAAAAGATGAGATAGAGAAGAGGAGGGTAGAGGTGGAAAATGCAAACCAGCAAATTACCGCTAGTATTAATTATGCCCGAAGGATACAAAATGCTCTATTGCCTGCCGATAAGCTTTTTAGGGAAACTTTCTCCGATTATTTCATTTTCTATAAGCCCCGAGATATAGTAGGAGGAGACTTTTATTGGGCAAAGCAGAGGGGGGACGAAATCTTTGTACTGGCAGCAGATTGCACAGGGCATGGTGTGCCGGGAGGTTTTGTGAGCATGTTGGGGATTTCGTTGTTGAACGAGGTCTTCCGACGGAAAGATGTCCATACTGCCGCTCATGTTTTGGATGCTTTGCGCACAGAAATCAAACAGGCTTTAAAGCAAACCGAAAATAATGTGAGCAAAGATGGAATGGATGCTGCACTCTGCATTATCAATACGAAGACTTTGATGATGCAATATTCAGGAGCTTATAATCCTGTTTATTTGTGCCGCAACAATGAAATTATTCAAGCCAAGCCCGACAAGCAGCCAATAGGAATCCACCTAAAGGAAACTCCTTTCACAAACACAGAATTCCAGTTACAGTCCAACGATATTATTTATCTGTTCTCGGATGGCTATGTAGATCAGTTTGGCGGCAACAGTGGGAACAAATTCTTAGCAAAACGCTTCAAAGAGCTTCTTCTTTCTATCTGCCAAAAAGAAATGGCAGAACAGAAAGAAATTCTCGATGAAACATTAGCAGAATGGATGGGGACGGAATATTCTGCTGTTGATGATATTTTGGTTATGGGGATTAAGATTTGAATTTTAGATGGCCAACAAGATCGTACTATACGATGGGCTACTTGGGCAAGAAGTGGCGGTATCGGTTCCTCTTGTGTGTTGGATCGGAATGGGTATGATCCTAGTGAACTTAAAGTAACACTTCAAGTGCAATTTTAATATAAATCAATAATTTGATATCCGAAGTGTCTTTTGGCGATACTTTTTGCGTTAAAGAAGCCCTTGTTCAGTATTAGGAATACCAAAAAAGAAAAAAAGATGGAGTTGATCCTTGTAAGGATAAGGAAATTTGCTTCTATATGATTGCCTCGTTGAGGTAGCTATAAAAAAGAAAGAGATAGACGAAATCATCATAATAGTAACCCTAACATAAAAGAAAAGTCTATGACCATTGAATTCAGCCTTTGTCAGAAAAAAAGAAATTGTTGAGACTGTCTGAAAACCTTTCGAGTGAAAAAGTTAAATATTAGAATTTTGGGTGTTTTCATTTGTAGATGTAATTATTGAAAGTGATACGTTAGAAGGTAGCTTCGGTTTCTACAAGACATTTGATTTTCTATTGAAAAGATTGAACTAAGATCAATCCATGGCCAAAGATTAGAAACCGAAGCTGATGCTTTAGTTTTTCTTAATTATCATCCATGACCCTCACCTTCCTCATATCAGTATTAGCATTAACAACAGGCACATACATAAGCGATATCTGAGCAGGGTTCAGGATATAGTTCCCTGTGAATCGGGGCAGAAGGCTGATTCTGAATTTATATTCCCCTTGCTGCATTTTTTCGCAAAAAATAGCGGTGCGGTCTTTAAAATATTCGCGGTGTGTTTCAACACCATAGTATGAAGGTTGCCATTTATTGGCATAACTACATGCAGCAGGGATAGGAATCTCTAACATTACGTTTTCCATAGAAGTTTTCTTGGTTACTTTCACCTCAACAATTAAATCTACTGGCTTTCCTGCTTGGAGAGTCTCTTTTCTGTGTTTAAAATAGCTTTCTATTTCGAAACCTTTCACACCTATTTTAGCTTCTGTTACCCGCTCTTCTTTAAAGTCCATGTAGAATAGTGGTAGGCCACTTTTTTTACTGATCAGAAGTTCTTCTCCAGACTCCAGTTCAGCATTGTACGGGAACTTGCTTATTGTTTTGTTTTCTTTTCCTGTAATGTTAACAGTTGCGGATTTTTCTTTTGTAACTCCAGCCTTGAGTAAATCGGGTAAAATACTCATTACCGCATTCGACGATTGGTAGGTGTTCCAACGACGCTTTTTGCGCAAAGAAAGAATATGCATCTGCATAGCTGCTTTGAGATGAATTAAGCTAGAGTCGCGACCGATCAGTCGGTAGGCTACCAATTGAGAATTAAGATCATCGTGATACCAATATCGATTCGGCAAGTTATCCCCGAAAGAAATTTCACCCAACATGCTTTCCTGTCGGTATTTTAAAAGAGTGTCTCGTTGATAGTTGAGTCCTTTCATCTGGCGTATCTCCTGCAAAAGAAGTTTTTCGTGCATGTGCGATACACAATTGTAATATTTGCCCCCGTGTGTATGGTATTCTGCATCTTTTGCCAAAATCAGTGAGTCTAAGCGGTTGAGGTAATTCTGGTAATTTAATTTTATATCCCAGTTTGCTAAAGCGTTCAAAATATCGATGTCCCTGATCTCAACATAGCGGGCTACGTTAAACATGTAGCCAAATGTGCTTTCCAGAGTTTGTGTATCTAGATCGATCCAATATCCAGCATCTTTTGCTTTTTTTAGTGCACGGAGAATATGGGCACTCATCCAGTACGATGTATGTTGGCTTCTTCCCCACCACGACCATAGGCGATCGTCATTCTGGTTATCAAGCAGCCGTTTTATGATTTTTTTGATATGCTTTTCATGCTTAAATTTTTTCCCGTTGTATTCTGCAATGAGCTTGGCATTGAGTAGTCCGATTAGTTTAGAGGCGAGTTGTTCGTTGCAAGCATATCTATATCGGATCAGGTGTTTTACCTCATGCTCATATATTTCGATTTGGTTACCGAAAATTTTAACCGTAATGCTTTCTCCTTCTTCAGCCTTTATCCCTTTATTATCTCCATTCTTTAAGATAGATAGGCTTCCTTTTGCCCGCACCGCTCCTTGTTCAAACACAGGTATGCTGCGCTCTTCGCCGTCCATATAACCATCGTTGCGCGAGAAAATATATCTGGTTTTCATGCTGTCCAACGAAGTCGGATGTACAATCAGCTTATTTGAGTGGTATTGATTAAAGCTGATGGGGCGTTTGAAATCAGCACTGGCTCCGCTCCAGTCGACATTGCCTTGGATAAGGGTGTCTTTTGTATAGTTGAGCACCTCGCCTAAAAAGTCTGCCGAATCGCCACGGGTAAGAAAACGGGGAGTATGCAGTTTGGCCATCAGTGGTTTGTACGACTTAATTTTTTTGCGGGCTGTTCCAGTTTGTAGGCGTCGGTTCATGGCATAAACCAAAGCATTCCATTGTGTGATATCGTCAGGGAATGTTATTTCAAATTTCGATTCCCCCTGTCGGTCGGTGTATAGTTTGGGTTCCCAAAAACCAACATCGCTGAAATTGGATCGGACGGTGTTCAATGTCAACAGTTCCTGATATATCTGCTCTTCCACATCTTGAGCCGTTATTTCTTCTTCGCTTTCGTTTCCTACTTTTCCTGCTGGAGCTGAGCTTATTCTGGCAACAGCCCCAGTTGCCGAGCTTTGTTTGGATGTTCCGTAGCCAACTACCACCACTTCCTGAAGGAGTTCTTCCTCTGGTTTTAGCATTACTGATATTTCACTTCCAGCTTCTACTTCTATTTCTTCGTCTTGATACCCAACAAATGAAAAAATAAGTATTGCTTTTTCTGTTTCAATATCGAGTGTAAATTTTCCATCGAAATCAGTAATAGTACCTGTTGTTGCACCTTTGATTGCTACAGTTACGCAAGGGAGCGGTTCCCCGTTCTCGTCAGTTACCGTACCCGTAATATTCTTGTAGGAATAAGCTTGAATGCGCGGTGCAGATCGAAAAAAGTCGTTCCCGTTATAAAAGTTTCTGGCTTTGAACCGTTTCTTCCAGCCGATGGATGCGGAGTCTTTGCTCAATAATTTAGACTTGTTGAAATCGATAAGCATTTGGCTGTGTTTTCTGAAATTGACGCTATCCATTTTCAGATAATTCCCATTGTTGTACAGCACAATGATATTGTTTAATCCACTTTGGACTTTGCCAGCAGTTCCATATTTTTTGTGAAAAACAGCAGTAGTCCGTTTGTCTTCTATGTTTTCTAGAAGTACCGCAAACAGTCCGGAGCGGGCATGGTCGTGAGGCAAGCGTATTTTTATTTTTTGATCCCATTGGCTGATGTTAAGACTACGCCGAAGCCAAGGGGCTGGCCGATGTTTTTTTCTCTGCAAAGCACCTGCAAGAAAACTGTCTTTTCTTAAGACGAGGTCGTTGATACGCCAAATCTCTTTGCTACCAATTTGGTTCAATTTATTAGGCCATAAGCCGTATGTGTCGAGCTTATAGACAACATTTGCATCGAATCTATGTTTGAAATTACCAGAATGCCAGTATTTTATTTGATAAGTGCTGTCTTGTATGTAGAACAGTTGTTTTGGTTTAACCGGACCAATAAGTACTTCTGTTTTGTGTCGATGGTTGCTGTTTCTTGTGTCGAACAATGGAGTGTACTTATTGCCGGACTGTAGATATGCATAAGTGTTTCTTTCAACCTCAAACTTGGAAATAAGATGCTTGAACCTTTCTGTTTCGCTTGAGTTGAAACGCTTATTTAGTTTGTAAACCTTACTGCCTTCTGGTGGCCACGACATCTCAAGGCTGAAAACCGTCTTTTTGCCTTGTTCAAACTGCATTGAATCCAGAACGATCAACCGATCTGCTAAACGTAAAGTGAGCTGGTATTTTTTCGACGGATCTGCATAAAAGGAATATTGGCTTGGTTGATCTACCCAAGAGTAATAGATCGGCTGCCGGTTCATTTCTATTGCATAAATCATTTGCCGTTTTCCGTCTTCCATCACATACGGGGCAAACTGTGTGCTGTCTTTTATTGGTGTGGTATGCCTGAATATATAGTCTCTTGGATAGGTGAAGTTGTAATACATCATGGTATCCAGACCTGCCAGCTTTTTCCAACGTTTGTAGTTAAGCGGTAAAGTTGTGCTTGGTTTGTGGTAGGTGTGTTTGCTGAAATAATCGCTTCTTTCTCTTGACAACGATTTACTGCCATAGTAAGGAAGGTTCGGCAGCTTGTAGCTCAGTTTGCTGGTTGTGGAAAGGGCTGTGAGATCGACACCGCGCACAGGTTGGCCAAGGTCGTCGGTAACGCGTATGGTTGCATCTACTTTTTGTCCTGGATACACTCTGCTTGGCACATCCAGTTCTACATTAAGAAACTTTTCTTTGAATACGAATTCTCTGCTTTTAGAATGTTCTTCTCCTCCAAAAGAATAAAACAGATCGACGTAGTATGTAAAGAACCTGTCTTCTATCAGTGATTTGTATTCTATTTCCTTTCCGCAGCCTTTGGTCATCAGTTCATCGCCTTTGTACACAAACCACGAAACTTCTATTTGCTGAGGGTTTTCCAGTGTAATGTTGAAACTGTCTTTTTCCACTCCGCCCAGCAGCTTTAGCTTTGGGGTTAGGTTCGACATGCTGAACTCTTTCGATAACAGTTTGCTTTTGAAGCTGTAAACTTTGTCGGCAGGGTTAATAAGTTCTTTATAAGGTAGTGTTATGGTTTTGCTTGCGTGACGGCCATTTTTCCGAATCTCGATTTTGTGACCTTTGGTCGGTTTCCCGTTTTCAAGTAGGTCGAAACAAATTGTATCATTCAAAAGGTAAGAAGTAAGGTCGTAGTTCGAATAAGCATAGAAGCCATGTTCGCTACTTTCCAGACGTCGGTTTTGGTTATTTAATACCGTTACAGAAACAGTATAGTTTGTTTTCGATTTCTGGAATAAAGCTGCTGGAATTTTTATTTTCGTGGGAGCCGCAGGGTCAAGCTTCATTTCTTTGTAGATAAGTGTATCTGGAAGTGTTAAAACCTGCTGAAAGCTGTTTTGGATGGCGCTTGTCTTTACCAGTATACTGGCTTTTGCGTCTTTTAACAATAGGCCATTTTCGTCAGTTGCTTTTATAATTAGTTCGTTGTCGTCTTGAAAATGGTGAACCGATTTTTTAAGCTTGGTTTCCAATTTTTCTCCCTGCAATTCGTAATCTTCATATTTAAAACCACAGTTTGCAACAATTCTTTTCTTTTTATCTAACAACTGTATAGAATAGTGTTTGTCTAGCGCCAAATTCAGCGAATCGTGCAAAACAAAGCCTCCTGTGTAACCTCCTGGTCTATGGCGTTCGGCATCCAAAAGTTTTGTGTATTTTCCGTTAGCCCACATCCTGAGTTCCAGATCGCGGCGGAGAGGCCAGCGGCTTTGCGACAGGGCATACGATTTGAATCGCACAAGGTCGCCGGGGCGGTATTTATTTTTGTCCGTGATCATGTAGCTATAGAACTCGGGCGCAGGGTTGAACCCGTCGTTTTGGAACCAGCGAGATATTCTATGTTTGTATATTCTGAATACCGATCTGAAACCATCAAGTTCAACAGTAAGTCGTCGGTCATCTCCACGAAACCATTGAGCTTCCCATCGGTAGGTTTTACTTTCCCTGTCGCACCAGATACGTTTTCTTCTCAGTTTCACCTTTGCATCTTCCCGCACATTGCCTTCTGCATCCAGAACTTGAATTGCAAATGAATCATATTCTTTAAATAAGAAAACCTGATACGGAAATACAGCCGTATACTCGCAATGCATTTTATTACGTTCGATTGTGCCCAAAATGAAATGTCCTTGTTTGGGACGGTCGATCCAGCCTTGCTTTGGATCGAAAGTATCGAAAACGGAATCTAATAAGTTCTCAAATTTTGGCGCTTTTTTAGTTTGCCTTAATAGATGTTCGGCTTCGTCGTTACTGATTATGAATACAATCCCTTTTTGCGGTCTGTGATTCCAATTAATGTTTTGCCCTTTCGAAATATGGGGGAAGGGTAAAGAAAGACATAGAAGGTATACGACAGAAAAGAATAATCTCATTAGGTTAAAATATTAGTGAACAAAAATAGCTATCACCCGTCATGTCATTTAAACGGAAAACCTTGCTAATCTAAATACTACTTGGAGAAATACAATGGTGCATTTTGAGAAAATGAGCAATAATCTTCCGATTTTCGATTGTAATTTAATACTTGTTTGTCTTATATACTTTAACAGAAATTGGTTTTTAACATTTAGCCTTATTCATACTTTTGTCGTCTAAAATACAGGGTGGTTGTGAGTCTACAGAGATTAACTGTCACTTATATGATGTCAGAACTTAGATTTAAATTATTCACATGAAGAACTTTATCCACTTGTTGGGGCTAATTACTTTTAGCCTTTTTTCATTTAATGCCCAATCTCAGAAAGAAATCGATTTTCTAGACTACGACTATAAATACTTAACAGAAGATTTTCAAATACAAATAGATAGTTCAACTTTTCAGAAATGTATTGAGAAGTATAATTTTTATCCGGAAAGGATTAAGAACTACAAAGATTCGCTTGGTATAGTGATGATGGTTGAGTTTGGCGATTGGAAAAAGGCAAGAAGTGCAGAGCTTAAAATTGTTTTCTCTTGGAAGAGGCTAGGCTATTATACTTGGTTGAAAGAAGATGAAGCAAAGCAGTTCGCTGCTAAATTTCAGATTTCACATCCTTGGAGAATGTACGAGTTGCTAACAGATGAAAGCAATAATAACCCCGATATTAAGGCTTTTATTGAAGCTCTTAACGAGAAAGTTGAGATGGAAGAGAAAGATAATCCAGAGTTGTTAGCTTTATATAAGAAAAAAGAAAGAATGTTTGAAACGGAAAAGAAAGGAGAACATAAGAGGATTTTAAGTAAAGCTCTTTTCTTTAATCCGGAAAGAATTCAGGATTTTAAGAAATTACAATTGAAGAGATGGCAGGAGATGAAAAACCTTAAGAAAGCAGAATCAGAAGAAAAATAAATCAGGGTGAAAAACCGATTGAACTTATTCCAGTCGGTTTTTAATATCAGAAGGTGAAGCACTCACGAAAAAGATGTTAAAAACACCTGTCTCCGAGATGCCGAAACAGAGCAATTCGGCAGATTAATTAACTTTGTCGCTACTTTATAAGATTCTGAGCATTTTAATAGTTGGCATCGATGGATAAGCTTCTGGTAATCATACCTACATATAACGAAATAGAAAATATAGAACGAATGGTACGCAAGGTGTTTTCCCTTGAACCTATTTTCGAACTATTGATTATTGACGATGGATCGCCAGACGGTACAGCCAACATAGTTAAAGAACTTCAAAGTGAGTTTTCAGATCGCCTGCACATGATTGAGCGCGAGGGGAAGTTGGGGCTAGGTACTGCTTACCTCACAGGTTTCAAATGGGCTTTGGATCATGGGTTCGATTACATTTGTGAAATGGACGCAGATTTTCAGCACAATCCCGACGACTTGGTGCGACTTCATGCTGCGGCCAAAGAAGGTGGCGATCTTGTAGTTGGTTCGCGCTATATCGATGGTGTTACTGTGATCAACTGGCCAATAGGTAGGGTTATTATGTCGTATTACGCTTCGGCCTATGTTCGTTTTGTTACAGGAATGAAGGTGATGGATACCACAGCAGGCTTCAAATGCTACAGCAGAAAAGTACTGGAATCGATACCTCTCGACAGAATCCGAATGCGCGGTTATGCCTTCCAGATAGAAATGAAATTCACAACATGGAAGTATGGCTTCACAATAAAAGAAGTGCCGATTATTTTCAAAGACCGCGAAAAAGGAAAATCGAAGATGAGTGGGGGGATCTTTAACGAAGCACTTTGGGGGGTTATCAAGATGAAAGTGAAAAGTTGGTTCCGTAGTTATAAGGTAGAATCTTCCGATGGAGAAGAAGCCATTCGTAAACCTGTCCAATAATGAGGGGGACTTTCCAAAAGTTTTAAACTTTTGGAAAGTTGAAAAGAATCTGACTCCTAGTCACTATTTAGTAATTGGTCTTGCTCTCCGCAGAAGACTAATAACAGTTTCATCAAAGTTGTCCTGATCTTCTAGGAATTCAATTTCAATAGGAATAAAATAAATATCGTTCTTCACCTCTTTAGGAAAATCTTTCATGTCCAGCATCCGTATAGCATCTTTTTCGGTGGTGATTATCAATCGTTTGCTATACCCTAGCTTTTCCATTTTGGCATGTGCCAGTTTGATGTCTTTTGCTTTGAAAGTGTAATGATCTGGAAAAATAAGATGTTCAACTTTTTCAGAATATTTCTCAAGATGTTGCACCAAAGGCTTTGGAGATGCTATTCCGGTTAAGAGAACTACGCCCAAATCGCCATTTGTGAATTCTTTATGTGAAAAAGCCCTGCTATTTTGGAAAACAGGCTGAAGTTTACCATATTTTAATCTGGAAAAGAACAGGCTCTGAAAAGGATAAAGGTCGAGCTGCTTGCTAACCACCCGTTTTTCTATCGGTTTTATATCCTCTGGCGTTTTGGTTACAATTACAACATTGGCTCTTTTCAGCGAACTTATGTGTTCGCGCAGGTTTCCGCTGGGTAGCATGGTGTCATTGTAAATCGGACGGGAATAATCCATAAGCACTATCGATAGCGAGGGAGCCACGTAACGATGTTGAAACGCATCATCAAGGACCACAACATCCAAGGTTTTAAATTCCTTGAGCAGGTTCTTGATCCCACGGCGGCGGTTACCATCTACGGCCACGGGAATATCCTGAAACTTTGCTTTAATTTGTCTAGGCTCATCGCCAATTTCCAACGATGAGGAATCTTTTTTTGCCAGAACAAAGCCACTGGTTTGGCGTTTGTAGCCACGGCTAAGTACAGCTACTTCGAATTTTTTTAACAGGCCAATCATATATTCCGTATGTGGTGTTTTCCCTGTACCACCAACAGTGAGGTTGCCTATCGAAATAATAGGAATATCAAAACTTTCAGATTTCAAGAGTTTTGTATCAAACAAGAAATTCCTGAACCGAACCAAAAAGCCGTATAACCAAGAGAGAGGAATTAATATAAATTGATATTTATCGCGTGAATTTTTCATCTGTCTAAAAATTTCTTTTCAATTGTTATTGAGTAGCAGTAGGTCATATTCAGCTTATTTGTTAACAATTACAAAGTACCCGTTATTAATTTGGGAAAGCTTGAGAAAAGTTGAAGTGTAACCTTGGTAACTTAAATAATGTACTCTATTCATAAAATTGATATATAGTGTTTTATGATAAAATTAAGATTCTTGATTTTATTACATTGTTAGACCTGCTACAGTTTAGACATACAGAAAGAAGCAACCTCCGATAAATTGCTCAAGGAACTTAACACGCCAATTATAATCATCTATAAGACCTGTTTCCAGTTATTCTGTTCCTTTTTTTGAGCCAAACAAAAACGTAATTGCTTATTTATTAACCAGTTGTAATTTGTGAGTTCTCTTAATTTGTGTCAATGTACACAAATATTTCAAAAAAACTTCAAAAACAATACCTAGTTTCTGAATGCCTTTCAGAAATGTTTCATACATGCGGTACTTTTTGATACAGCAAAGCTACAACATGATTTAAATATTTAAAACTTAAGAATTCCTATTAAGTGTCCAAATTAAATTAAGCCAGACCTATCCTTATGCTAAGTTACTGGATACTTGCGATAAAGTAAATTGTAAATAAATAGATATGTAATCTTAACATAAAAGTCAGGCTCGCATTCTACCAAGCAATTACTTTGTGAAGGAGGTTTAATCGAATTTGAAATCCACGTTTTTTGGTCGCGGTTTTTTACATAGAGAATTGGTACTTGTGTGTCGGTAGTTAAGTTAGTTGGCGAATAGGTAGGCTAGCTCTAGCAGGGAAGGGCTTTTGATAATGAAGATATGAGATTGTAGAAGTTGCGAATTAATTTACTTTTGAAGAAAGTTTTCTACACATGGATCCCACTCTACGATTTGCCCACAATATCCGCTTCGATTTAGTTTATAAGGTGATACTGATCTTATCAACAGGTTGGGCTGCTTATCTGCATTCTTCATCTGTTGGTATTGAAATTTTTCTGTTTTTACTGGCTATTCTATTAAGCACACTTTTCTATTATCAAAGAAAAAACTTAAACCGTATTCAATCGTGGCTTGTTAATCAGCCCGACAATTTAGACGAAAAATTACTGTTCCTTCAAAAAGAAAGTCATAGAAGTTTGCTTAACTCTTCTTTATCGAACCCAATTTTACTGGTTGTCTACTTTCTGATTTTCTCTTACTACCAGTTTGGGCAACTACCACACCTAACATGGGGCGATTGTGTTACCTATGGTGCTTTTGCCGTTTTCGCTTTTTCATTGTCATTTTTTATGGGCAAAGGGCTGATAAATGCTTTGCACATAACATTGAGAATGCAGGAGGGATTGCACAAAAAAGAAGATATCGAAAGGCACAAAAAAAGGGTGAGACAAAAGCAGATAGTACGGATCTTTTGGTTACTGGCCTTACTGGGAGCTCTACTGATTGTGTCTTTTCTTTAGCAAGTACCGAAGGTATGATAGGATAGACGCATCAAAAATATTTACATCCTGAAAACCAAAGTCTTATATTAACATGTGAAGCCTTTTGATTCCCCTCCTTAAATGAAGGCGGGAAACTGAAAGACTTCGGTTTTCAGTTTGATGCGTCTATCCTAAAGGACTACCTAGTAAGTAGAATGAATAGGAATGACACATGCACCCTATTCTATTATTTAGAAGCAGGCCGTTGTAAAATGAGCTAATTCATTAGTCGTTGTAAAGGTGTTTTTCGGCATGATAAGACGAACGTACCAATGGCCCGCTCTCTACCACTTCAAAACCTTTCTGTAGTCCAACCTCTTTATATCGTTGAAACTCTTCCGGTGTCACAAAACGGTCTACTTCAAGATGCTTTTTTGAAGGCTGTAGGTACTGCCCAATAGTTAGGATCTCCACACCTGCTGCACGTAGGTCGTCCATAGATTCATAAATTTCTTCTTCGGTCTCTCCAAGTCCAACCATAAGCC
The DNA here is from genome assembly GCA_965230435.1 of Bacteroidales bacterium. Lineage (GTDB taxonomy): Bacteria > Bacteroidota > Bacteroidia > Bacteroidales > JBDKHP01 > JBDKHP01. The sequence goes on along the minus strand of CBDDLB010000002.1, from coordinate 2,400,804 downwards.
CAGACTTTGTCGTGATGCCTTTTTCTTTCAGATAGGCCAATACTTCGAGGCTGCGGTCGTATTTCGCCTGCACACGAACTTCTTTTGTAAGTCGGCGGACAGTTTCTAGGTTGTGCGATACTACTTCTGGGCGCACGGCAATAATATTATCTACCTGATCTTTTCTGCCCTGAAAATCAGGGATCAATGTTTCCAGTGTTACATTAGGTGTAGTTTTCCTTATTGTTTTAACTACTTCTGCCCAGTGTCCAGAGCCACCATCGGGCAAGTCGTCACGGTCAACAGAGGTAAGTACGGCATGTTTCAATTTCATGAGCTGAATTGAATTTGCAACATTTTCAGGCTCTTTCGGATCGGTAGCGTTCGGACGCCCTGTTTTTACGTTGCAAAATTGGCACGAGCGGGTGCATATGTCGCCAAGTATCATGAATGTTGCTGTGCCGGCATTCCAGCATTCTCCCATGTTGGGGCACTTCCCGCTTTCGCAGATGGTGTGCAGCTTGTGCGTTTTCACAATATCACGCACGTTCATGTAGCTTTTTCCTGTTGGTAGTTGCGTTGTCAGCCATTTCGGCTTGCGCAATGTATTTTTATCTGGATTGGTTGCCATTTTTGCCAAAATAATTTACAGCAAAGCATGCGCCTAAGAATTGAAGGTAGGGCTAAGCTTCGCGAAGATTAAACATATTGGTTCGGTATAAAATAATCAGCAAAGGTAGAAAAATGATAATTAGGGGAAAGCAATTGGAAAGATAATTCAACACCCTAAAGGTCGATCGATTAATAATGTTTGCCCAATGATGAATAAGCTCTGGTTTGTGAATAAAAAAACTTAATTTTGCAGCCGCAATCTTCTGGGAAGAAGCTAATTGATTTTAAATGGAAAGAAAAGGTAGAAGAAACGGGCAAAAGGCTACAGGTTATAAACGTGGGCCACAGCGCGAAACAAACAAAGAGGGCAAACGTGGCCCTCACTCAGGAAAAGGCAGGGACGAAAGTTCTGAGAAAACATCAAGGGGCGGTTTTCGACATAGCTCCGGTGATGATTCTGGCGACCGGCGCGGTTTCAGAGGGAAAAAACAGCGTGGAAAATTTAGACCTCAACGATCAAAAAAGCAGGAATATATAAGTCCTGAAGAGAAAGGCGAAGCTAAAAAGGATCTGTTTAAAGATGGAGAATTGCGCCTCAATAGGTACATTGCCAATTCCGGAACATGTTCACGCCGAGAGGCCGATGAACTTATTACTGGAGGTAAAGTACTGGTAAACGGAGAAGTTGTTAAAGAACTGGGTACTCGTGTTAAGCTGAAGGACAAAGTGGAAGTCAATGGCAAACGTATAGACCCAGAACGTAAGGTGTATGTGTTACTGAACAAGCCTAAAGGATACGTTACTACAATGGATGACCCAGAGGGGCGTCAGACAGTGATGGATATCGTAGGCGGAGCCTGTGACGAACGGATTTATCCAGTTGGACGATTGGATAGGGCAACTACAGGAGTGTTGCTTTTTACGAACGATGGTGAGCTTACAAAGCGTCTTACCCATCCAAAGTACAAGAAGAAGAAAGTTTATAATGTAGTTCTGGACAAGCCACTTACGAAAAACGACATGATCCGGATCGCGGAAGGGTTTGAACTTGAAGACGGTTTCATTGCAGCCGATGGCATTAGTTATGTTGGTGAAGATAAATCAGAAATTGGTGTAGAACTGCATTCGGGAAGGAACCGTATTGTAAGGCGTATTTTCGAACACTTCGGCTATCAGATAGAAAAGTTGGATAGAGTATATTTTGCAGGACTTACAAAAAAAGGGCTCAATCGTGGGCATTGGAGATTCCTGAGTGAAAGAGAAATTTATCTCTTGAAAATGAATGCATTTATGTAAAATAAAAGATAAGTGAGTGGGTGTGCTAATATAATCGTCACTTTTGGGACTGTTGTAACATTTAAAGACGGAACCGTGCCGATTAATAAATAGCACCACGAGCATAGAAAAGCCTGCCTTGATATAAGCAGGCTTTTCTATTTTAATCAAATCTAATTACCTTTAAGTACTCAGATAAGTAATCAGCTATACTTGAGTAGATTTATTTAGCTGTCAAGTTACTGGTTACTTGAAGAAAGTAAACCTAAAATAAATAGGTTCGCGACTATATTGACATTAGTAAAGTATAAAAAACAATTTCGGTTAAGGCGCACAAGGCGTTCAATACTTAGCTAAAGAAATCGAAATGGCAACAGAAATCGAACGGAAATTCCTCGTAAAAGGAGAGTTCCGAAATCAGGCCCAACAGGAGATTTTTATCGCACAGGCTTATTTATCTTCTGTACCAGAGAGAAGTGTTCGTGTGCGAATAAAAGGAGAAAAGGCTTTTCTTACGGTAAAAGGTAAGAGCAGCGATTCTGGTATGAGCCGTTTCGAGTGGGAGAAAGAAATTTCGGTAGAAGAAGCTAAGGATTTATTGGCAATATGCGAAGCTGGACGGATCGAAAAAATACGGTTCGAGATACCAGTTGGAACACATATTTTTGAAGTAGACGAGTTTTTTGCAGAAAACAAGGGGCTTGTATTAGCAGAAGTTGAACTGAATAGCGAAAATGAGGTCTTCGAAAAACCTGCTTGGCTGGGAAAGGAAGTTACGGGAGATGTGCGTTACTACAATACATATCTGTCAAAACGGCCATTTTGCTCTTGGCACGAAGAATAGGTTTTATTTTGATAGTATCATGTTGTGAGTATAAGGCATGAAACATCTCAAAAGAAAAAGGCCCACGATCTCAAACGATCCGGAAGATGGAAATCCAACATTTAACACATAACGAAATTAATACACTGAAGTGGGACAAAAGCATACGGGACTCCTTTAACGGTGTGATTTTCGCTTTTTCTTGGTATCTGGATATTATTGCGGAAGACTGGGAAGCACTTGTGAGTGAGGATTATGAATATGTAATGCCCTTGCCTTTACGTCATATCATGGGGATCACATATGTCGAAATGCCAAAATTTTCGGTGCATTTGGGAGTGTTCACAAAGAAAATGTTGGATGAAAAGATCTTGCATGAATTTTTGGAAAAAATACCATACCCTTGCCTTGGTTACGCACTAAATGTACATAATCCTATTTCAGTAGATGTTAATTTTAAAGTGAAGAATTCACCCAGTTACAGGTTGGATATGATTTCTTCTTACTCCAAAGCAAAACAGCGTTATACTACTGAGTTTAATGCTTTGTTAGTTAAGTCAATAAGTTCCAATGTTGCCGTGCAGAACGGACTTTCCCCGAACAGTTTTGTGGATTTTATGCAGAACAATGCACAACTTAAAAACAAACTTCACCAAGACAAAGTAGAAATACTTAGGCGTTTGGCTGTGAATGCAGTTCGTTATCGGGTAGGGGTGATCTATGGAGCTTATTCTGCCAACAATAACCTAAGTGCTGCGGCTTTGTTGATAGGTTCCCATAATAAAGCATACTTTGTAGCAGCAGGAGCATCTAAGCAGGGAATCAAAGAAAATGCAATGGCACTATTGTTAAATGTTTATTTGGAGCAACAGGCCGAATACAACCTTACTATACTTTTTGAGGGACTAAACTTGCCCGATAGAGAGAAATTCATAACAGGAATAGGAGCAAAACGTTATTCCCAGTATACACTAGAGCAAAATAACCTCCCTTGGTATCTGAAGGTTGTAAAAATCTGATTAACTTCGCAAGAATAAAAGCAAGGGATTATGATAAGAGTGCTTGGAGAAGATAATTCGGTGTTCAATGAATTCATGCGCGAAATCCGCGATGAAGATATTCAGAAAGACAGTATGAGGTTCCGTAGGAATATGGAACGGGCAGGAGAAGTTTTTGCTTACGAAATAAGCAAGACATTCGTTTACGAGCCTACTGAAGTGCAAACGTCGCTGGGGGTAGCCGAAATGAATAGGATGAACGAAGATCTTGTTCTTGCAACAATAATGAGGGCAGGCCTACCGCTTCACAATGGCATGCTCAATTTTTTCGACAGGGCGGAAAATGCATTTATCTCTGCGTACAGAAAACACGAAAGCGACGGAAGTTTTGAAATAGCTTTTGAGTACATCTCTTCTCCCGAAATCGATGACAAACTAGTTATCCTCACAGATCCCATGTTGGCAACAGGATCATCGATGGTTCTGGCATATAGGGGCTTATTGGAAAAAGGCGACCCTAAGCACGTTCATATCGTAAGCCTTATTGCTAGTAAAGAAGGGGTGGAATATCTACAGAAGCATTTAAAGGAACAAAACTATACACTATGGGTGGGGGCTATAGATGCAGAACTGACGGCTCATTCCTTCATCGTACCAGGCCTTGGCGATGCAGGAGACTTAGCTTATGGCAGCAAGATATAGAGCATCCAGAAACAATTTATTAAGGGTGAGACCGCGCAAGTAGTCTCACCTTAATTTTTTTTAACACGAATAATTGAATTAGAATAACCACCTTGCATTCAACTTATTTTACACTAGAACCGTCTAGGTGGATAGCATATTGAAATTTAAAACTGATGAAGCGATTTTATAAACTAATGTTGCCTTATATAACGCCGTATAAGTGGCATATTGCGGGCAATCTTTTTCTGAATGTATTCTATATTTTCTTTTCCCTTTTCTCAATAGCAATGGTTATGCCTTTTTTGGGTATTCTTTTCGATACTCAAGAACGTGTGCATACAGCCCCGGAATTAGGGTTTTCTGCGGATTCTGTTGCCCAGTATTTCAGATACGAGCTTACTCAGATTGTTGAAACGCGGGGAGAAATAGACGCACTTCTTTTTGTGAGTGTTTTTATTGTTGCTGCAATTCTTCTTAAAAACTTATTCTTTTACGCAGCTAGTTTCATTGTAACATATATGCGAAACGGAGTTGTTCGCGATATTAGAAACCGGTTGTTCGAGAAGCTTTTGAAATTACCACTAGGATATTATTCAGATGAGCGAAAAGGCAATTTGATCTCTCGTATTTCAAGCGATGCCCAAGAGGTAGAATGGTCTATTATGAGTTCTTTGGTAATTATTTTCAGAGAACCTCTTATGGTTATAGCCTATCTAGGTACAATGATTTACATCAGTTGGGAGATGACTTTGTTTGTATTGGTTATGTTACCTCTTAGTGGTGCTGTAATAGGTTTTGTGGGACGAACCCTACGGAAAGTTTCCATGAATGCTCAAAATAAACTTGGTGAAATTATTTCACGCATCGAGGAAACTATTGGAGGACTGCGGATCATAAAGGCATTTGGAGCTGAGGACAAAATAAAAATGAGGTTCGATGAAGAGACGGGGCAGTTCATGAGACTAATGAACACGGCAATATGGCGACGTGATTTAGCAAGTCCCACTAGTGAATTCTTGGGAGTTACCATTATGGCAATTGTGATGTATTATGGCGGATCTTTAGTACTGACAGATGATGCGGCACTTAAACCTCAAAATTTTATCGGATATATTGCTATTTTTTCTCAGGTTCTGCAACCTGCAAAGTCGTTCTCAACATCATATTACAACATTCTGAAGGGTTTGGCCTCATTCGATAGAATCGAAGAGGTATTAAATAGCCCTAACCCAATTATGGATCAACAAGGGGCAAAAGAGCTGGACGAGTTCGGTAGCTGTATAGAGTTCAGAAATGTGTCGTTTGCTTACAACGACGAACCTGTTCTGAAAAACATCAACCTGAAAATTGAAAAAGGAAAAACAGTTGCACTTGTTGGGCAGTCTGGGTCTGGTAAGTCTACTTTGGTTGATCTTATTCCACGATTTTACGATGTTATTGAGGGGGAAATCCTAATCGATGGTGTGAACATCAAAGAATTAACACTGAAATCGCTTCGTTCTTTAATGGGAAATGTTAACCAAGAGTCGATTTTGTTCAACGATACAATTAAGAACAACATTGCTTTTGGTGTAGATAATGCTTCTCAGGAAGATATTGAAGCAGCAGCAAAAGTTGCCAACGCCCATAACTTCATTATCGAAACACCAGAAAGTTACGAAACCAACATTGGTGACCGTGGAAATAAACTTTCGGGAGGGCAGCGCCAGCGCATCAGTATTGCTAGGGCAATTTTAAAAAACCCTCCTATATTGATTCTTGATGAAGCCACATCTGCTCTCGATACAGAATCGGAACGCTTGGTACAAGATGCTTTGACTAATCTGATGAAAAACCGAACGTCGGTTGTTATTGCGCACCGTCTTTCTACCATTAAAACAGCGGATGAAATTTGTGTACTACAGGATGGTGAGATCATCGAACGTGGAAAACACGACGAACTAATAGAACTGAACAGAACTTACAGGAAACTATACGAAATGCAGATGTTATAAGCACAATCGTTTTATTTCTTTGGAACAAAGCATTCTTAAAAGATTTATATCGCAATCTTTAGGAATGCTTATGTTGTTTTTTCTTTTTGGTTCAGGCAGATTCAATACTCTTCAATTTGAACTTGTTTTTTACATCGCTGTTTATTAAAATTGGTCGATAAAATAAGTTACTTCACCTTATGTTTGGGAACAGAAAAAACTCTTGTTTTTTCTGTTGAGAAAATTTGCTCAACTTTGTCCTACAAGCAGTTGATTCCCTTTTTAATAAGTAATTTGACATCCTAGTTCGGTCTAACGTTTTCAGAACGTAAACGATTTTTGTTCGATAGAGCTTTCGATACTGAATAAGTCGAAGACTTAGGTGCAGGGATACGGGTATCATTGTACAGTTTTTCGATTCAATTGATGAACTGAGCAATGCAGGTTATTTTGGACAGGCAATGTGTTAAACTATTGCTTCAGATAGCATCGCATAGTTGTAGACTGCAAGGGGGTATTTCGCAATAATAGATCTGTGATTTTAATGATGCATTTCTATATTTTGTAAATTGGGGGAAATAAAAGGTATGTTGAGTATATGTATCGAAGAAATGAGCTGAAGTTAGCACCATAAGGAAATAAAACAAATGAAACGACTCAAGCTGAATGTGAAACAACCCCGGATAATTTCATTTCTTGGGCGGTTGACACTCATAAATATTATAGCGAGTATACTGATAGGTTATCGTAATTTTATTTCACATTTGGAGAAAATGGATCTTAGTGATTTCATTTTCTCTAATTCTGCTCTAGCTTCTACAATGGTAATTAATTACCTTGTTGTTTTTGGACTGCTCTTTTTAGCTGTACATAGGATCAAAAAAGTTAGACGAATTTTCCAGATAAGTATTCTCACTTTTGCTGGTGTGCAGGTTTTTTTTCTGTTGGATAGTACTTTCTATTTGAAGTTAGGGCTTCATCTTTATGCCATGCTGAATTACGACTTCAACTTTTTGCAGCAGGGTTTTCTGGAGATTGGAGGCGAGTTTATTCCACTGTTTATTATAGGACTTTTAGTTTTTATTGGTTTTGAATATTATTTCGGGCGTTTGGTAATGCCATTTTGGGGCAAGGTGGGATTGTTCAAGAAACAGCTGCCGTCCAAATGGAAACTGACATTGGTTCTGTTGGCCAGCTTGGCTTTTGTTTCAGAGAAGTATATTTTTATTAAAGCTCAGATTTACAACAATAAGGCGATAAAGCGTTATGCTTTGGCAATACCTTTTTATCCAAGAAGCTTAGCTCGTTTAATTCCGTCTAAACCAATAAATAAGGAGGCCCAAAGTCATTCGGCACTGAATTATCCTTTGAGAAGCTTGTCAGGCAGTGACGATAGGTACAATTTAATATGGGTGACTGTAGAAGGGCTGAACACGCAAGAAAGAGAGAAGAACAAGCTTCCGGAACTTGAGAAAATTTCGGAACAATGTATAGATTTTCAAAACTGCTACAGTGTATCGTCCAATCCTAATCGTAACCTTTTTTCAGCTTACTACGGACTGTTTCCTCCGTATTATCCTCATTTTCAGAAGGAATCTAGGACGCCCCTGTTGTTTGAGCGTTTGCAGGAAGATGAATATGAGTTAAAAGCATTTTTACCTAATAGATTATCCAGATCGGAGCTTAAAAAGTTAATGTTCATTGAGATAGAGCATTCGCTCGAAACTGAAGATAAACTTCAGGCCAATCAAACTGTTCTGCAATATTTCAAGAGCTGGCTGGTTACACGCGACAGCAATGCTCCATTTGCAATGTTTCTGCATTTCGATGTGGCTCAGTTTCCGTACACTTTCGATCTAAAAAAAATAAAATACTTTCCATTCATTAATGAGCCAAACTTTGCTTTTCCAAAGGAACCTAATGAAAAAATCTATAACGCTTATCGAAATGCATTGGCTTATCAGGATGAAATTTTGGGAGAACTCTGGGCTTTTATAAAGCAGAATATCTGGTCTAAGCATACAGTAGTAGTAATTACTTCTAATGGTTTAGATGATTCGATAGCTAAGTGGTCGGGTATGAGCCACGACAAATTGCGTGTTCCGTTCCTGCTCTACATTCCTTCCGAAGAGGGAAAAGCAGAACATCGTTCGCTTCAATCTGTAGACATTGCTCCAATTGTGGCAAATGCTATGGGTTACGATACGAAAGAGAAATATTATACCAATGGAAAAAACCTACTGGCAGAGGCCTCTCGTACTTATTTTGCTTTTTGGTTCAATGATTCTGTGAGTGTACTGAATGATCTATCGTTGAAAGACCCTAAAAAGAATAATACTGGAAGTATTGAAGGACAAATCAATTGGTTGGAAGAAGAACTTGTAAAATTTAAATCAGAGAAATAGACTGCTATTCAATAGTTTGATGTAAAATGTTTGGTGTGGCCAGACAATAAATATCAGTCTACGATATTCTAAACAATGAAGTGTTTAATTATTCAAACTGCTTTTATTGGAGATGCAATATTAGCAACAGCGTTGGTAGAAGATTTAAAGAATGAATATCCCAACGCTCAAGTGGATTTTTTGTTAAGAAAAGGCAACGAAGGGCTATTGGCAGGCAATCCTAAACTTGACAAACTGTATGTTTGGGACAAGAAAAGGAAAACAGCAAGCCAGATCGAGATTATTAAGCGGATTCGAAAGGAGAAATACGATTATGTTTTCAACCTTCAGCGCTATTTGTCGAGCGGGTTGTTCACCATTTTCTCAGGGGCAAGGCATAAAATCGGGTTCAAGAAAAACCCATTGTCAGCTTTTTTTTCAGAAAGAATCGATCATACCTTCGAGAAAGGTATACACGAAACCGACCGCAACAACGGAGTGATTCAGGGACTTGTTCCTAATGCCAAAAAACGCCCAAAGCTTTATCCCGGTAAATCCGATTACGAAAAAGTTGCCAAACTGAAAATTGGGGAATATTTCGTGATTGCTCCAACTTCTGTTTGGTACACAAAGCAGTGGCCTGCTGGAAAGTGGGCAGAGCTTATAAAAAAGCTTCCAGACAATGCTCCTATATACCTTGTAGGGGCACCTGGCGACAAAAATGGTTGTGAGGCCATTAAGGATGCAAACAAAGAGAAGGCGGTTGTAAACCTTGCTGGTGAACTCAGCCTGTTACAAACGGCAGCTCTTATGCAAGATGCAAAAATGAACTACATGAACGATTCTGCTCCGTTGCATTTGGCTTCGTCGATGAATGCACCTACACGGGCAGTATTCTGTTCCACAGTCACTGATTTTGGATACACACCACTTTCAGACAACAGTGCGGTTATTGAACATGTAGAGGAACTGGAATGTCGCCCTTGTGGACTTCATGGGCATAAATCCTGTCCTAAAGATCATTACAAATGTGCGGTGGAAATCGAGGTAGATGAGCGTTTCTTTTAGCCTTGTCAGTACAGAGGCTACCTGTTAGCGTTCATTATGATGCAGGAAACTACTTTGCCAGTGAAAAAAATCGTAAATTGAAAATACAATTTTTTATCATTAGGGTAAACGCATCAGAAATATTACGTATTGAAAATCAGAGGATTTCTAATAGAAGCGAAGCCTTTTGGCTCCCCGCCTTAAAAAAGGATGGGACGAGGGTAGTTGTGTAATGTTGGAAGTGTAATAGTTTTATTATTAGCGTTTTATGATTCTAAAAAATAAACCACCCCTATCTCCTCCTTAAAAAGGCGGGGAACTGAAAAGCTTCGTCTTTTGGGAAAACCTTCGGTTTTCATTTTGATGCGTTTGCCCTATATTATCATAGAAATATGAAAAAAGAAGATAATAGCAACCTAAGAATTTTTTTAATTCAGGTGTTGGATTTTTTCATAATATTTTCGATAATTCTGATTGGAGTTACAATTGAAGATTTTTTTCATAATTTCTCAATTGTAGAATCAATTAGCCAATGGCATCATTTTCTTACACCTTTTGTAATAGGAGTTATCGGTTGCGTGTTTTCCCGAAAGTTGAGAGAAACTATAAAAAGGGAAAAAAGAATAATAAAAGAAAAGCAAAACATTATTGAAAGGGTTACAGAATCAGACTCCTACTTTAAAACCTTAATGGAGCAAACTCCGTCTGTAATTGAGATTTATGATATAAACGGTTTGCAAATAGCCGTCAATAAAGCATATGAAAAGCTATGGAGTTTTCCTGCCAGCACAACTGTAAATTCGTTCAATGTTTTACAAAGCAAAGAAGTTGAAAAAACAGGATTGTTGAATTATATCAAAAAAGCTTATGCAGGCGAACATGTTATAGTTCCTGAATATGAATTCAACCCCAAAGGAGCAACAGAATCAAAAGGTTTTGGGCGTAAGAGGTGGTTAAGTACAAGTGTGTTTCCACTTAAAGACTCTAAAGGCAGGGTTAAAAATATCGTTATTACCCATCAGGATGTTTCTGATAGAAAATATTCTGAGGAAAGGATATTAAAAGCCATGGAAAGGGCCGAAGAAAGTGACAAACTGAAAACAATGTTTTTAGCAAACCTAAGCCATGAAATAAGAACTCCAATGAATGGAATCTTGGGATTTGCTGATTTGTTAAAGAATCCTGATTTAGTGGCTGAAAAACACAAAATGTACTTGGATATTATTAGGAAAAGTGGAGAACGTATGCTCTATATAATTAACGAATTGATCGATATTTCCCAAATAGAATCCGGTGGAGTAAAACTTAGAAATGAACAGTTTGATTGCAACGAATTACTTGAAGACATGAAGAATTTCTTTTACGAGGAGGCAAAAGAAAAAGGATTAGAATTAATTCGGCAAACTTCACAAAGACAGAATAAAATTATTTGTGTAGATAAATACAGACTATCTCAAGTATTGACGAACCTTATTAAGAATGCTTTCAAATTTACGAGTAGTGGGTATATTAAATTCGGATTCACCAAGACAAATGAACAAGTCGAATTTTATGTTGAAGACACAGGGCTGGGAATAGCTCCAGAAATGCAAAAAAAGATATTTGAGCGTTTTCGTCAAGGAGACCTATCCAAAGAAAAAGCAGAAGAAGGGCTTGGGCTTGGATTGTCAATTTCTAAAAGTCTGGTAGAAATTATGGGTGGCAAAATGTCCCTTCAATCTGCTCTAGGAAAAGGCTCTATCTTTTCTTTCTCAATAATAGAGCAGAAGCCTGATAAATCTGAAACCAGACCATTAAATCCTGTTTTTTCGTTAGACCGTTTTTACGTACAAAAGCTGTCTGTTTTGATTGCAGAGGACGATGAGGTCAGTTTCCAGTTCTTTAGAGAATTAATGGGTAATACACCAAATAAATTATACTTCGCAAGAACAGGAAAACAAGCTGTTGACTTGGCTTTAAATACACCTGAAATTGACATTATACTTATGGACATTAAAATGCCTGAGTTAAATGGATTATCAGTCATACAAGAAATACGCAAGAAGAATAAAAAAATCCCAATAATTGTGCAATCTGCATTTGCTTCCGATTTAGATATTGAAAACGCTTTAAAGATTGGGGCTAACGATTTTATTTCAAAACCCATTGATAGTAAGGTGCTGATTTCATTAATACAAAAATATACACCTGAGCTGAGTGAATAATAACGAAACGCTAACACTTTGTATAAGTAATGGCAGCGAAAGTGCTAAATGTCAATGTTTGTATCCCGCTCAAACTGTTAACGGTTTGACAGTGAAGTGCCAAGCAATCTAACACTGCTCATACAATTTACCGTTATGAAAAGCACTGTGCTAGTATTCAGAATAGTGACAGCCTTAAAAAGTGTTGCTTAAATTAGCACACCTACTTATCTGTATAACCGACACATCTACAAAAAAATATTTACTTTTGCGCCGCAAGAGAAGTTGAACATACAATCTACTGAAATATATGGCATTGCAATGTGGCATTGTAGGTCTGCCGAATGTTGGTAAATCTACCCTATTTAATTGTCTGTCGAATGCAAAAGCACAATCGGCAAACTTTCCATTCTGTACTATTGAACCAAACGTGGGTGTAATCAATGTACCAGATCCGCGTCTAAATAAATTGGCAGATATCGTAAACCCTCAGAAAGTAGTTCCTACTACTGTTGAGATTGTGGATATTGCTGGTCTTGTAAAAGGAGCAAGTAAGGGAGAAGGTTTAGGAAATAAGTTTCTTTCGAATATCCGTGAAACAAACGCGATTCTTCATGTTTTGCGCTGCTTCGACGACGATAACATCACGCACGTAGATGGTTCAATCGATCCGATCCGTGATAAGGAAGTGATTGATACAGAACTACAGCTGAAAGACCTTGAGACTATCGAAACTCGTCTGATAAAGGCACAGAAGATGGCAAAAACAGGTGAAAAGTCTGCCAAGAAGCTTGTAGAAATACTTGAAAAATACAAAGCTCATTTAGAGCAAGGAAAATCTGCCCGCGTAATTGATCTGGAGGATGACGAAAAGCCTGACGATCTTCAGTTGCTTACAGAGAAACCAGTGCTTTATGTTTGTAATGTGGACGAAAACTCGGTTGTGTCCGGCAATAAGTACGTAGAAGCTGTAAAAGCCGCTGTAGCGGAGGAAAATGCTGGGGTATTGGTTATTGGAGCGCAGACAGAAGCCGACATTTCAGAGCTGGAGACTTACGAAGAGCGTCAGATGTTTTTGGAAGAAGTAGGTTTGGAAGAGGCTGGTGTTGCAAAACTGATCCGTGCTGCTTACGAACTTTTAGATCTTCAGACTTACTTCACCGCAGGAGAAAAAGAAGTCCGTGCTTGGACATTCAAAAAAGGAATGAAGGCTCCTCAAGCGGCCGGTGTTATTCACACCGATTTCGAAAAAGGTTTTATCCGTGCAGAAGTAATCAAATACGATACTTACATAGACCTTGGCTCTGAGCAAGCATGTAAAGAAGCTGGAAAAATGGGAGTAGAAGGAAAAGAATATGTTGTTCAGGACGGTGATATTATGCATTTCCGTTTTGCAGTGTAAGGATTTATCAAAATGATATAGAAAGACATCAGTGTTCGCATTGGTGTCTTTTGTTTTTGTAATAAATTGCATAGGTAAGAACAAACCGAAAAAGATCATGTGGGCAAAACTGGATAAACTGAAGAATGAATATGTAAACCTTAATTTACAGGATGTAATTGATTACGAAAAGTTCTGTACCATTTCTATTGTTTGGCATTCGACAAAGATTGAAGGTTGTTCTTTGACAGAAACGGATACCAAGGTGCTTTTAGAACAGGATATCACTTCGGCGGGCAAGCCCCTTCGTGATCACTTGATGGTTAAAGATCATTTTGATGCATTTCTGTTTATAAGAGAACAAGCCAAAAAGAGGAGAAAGCTATCGCTTGAGTTTATTCAGGAAATTGGAGCCCTTGTGATGAAAGGTACCGGAGGTGAATCTAACACTATGGCTGGTAGTTTCGATACAGCTAAAGGAGATTTACGTTTGGCTCAAGTTTATGTGGATAAAAAATATTTTCCTAATTATCAGAAAGTTCCTGATTTATTGGAACAGTTAATAGATTCGGTTAATAGCAAGCTTGATAAATTAGATGGTACTGATGTCCTTAAGTTATCTGCTGATGTGCATTATAATTTTGTAAATATTCATCCTTTTGGCGATGGCAATGGCCGTACGGGGAGATTGCTGATGAACTATATTCAACGGTACCATAACGAGCCTCTTATAAAAATATTTACAGAAGACCGAGCTGAATATATTGATGCCTTAAATAAAACAGAAGAAGAGCAGAATTTAGATGTTTTCAGGGAGTTTATTGGAAAGCAACAGACTAAGTTTTTGAAAGAGGAAATTGAAAAACATCGAAGAAAAGACTCTGGTTTCATGTTGATGCTTTAGCTTATTGCTTAAAACATTGCTGTGTAAATATTAAGAAAATTATGGCGGAAATAAAAGAAGACTACAGAAAGGAATTTATAGAAAGAACTCTAGATCTATTAAAAAAACTTGAGCCTAAAGCAAAGGAAGAAAAATTAGAATTTACCTTTTTACTTAATTGCCTTTTAGGGTTGATAGTTGCAGTTCTGTAAAATATTGTTTCTAAAAATATTCCTTCAGAATTTGATTTGACATTACAGGATGATAAGATAAAAAGTATTATTCCTTCCTCTTACAGAAAATTGGCGAAATTTGAACTTAAGAAGCAAGGTGAAAATCTTAATCAGATAAATTTTGATGAAAAGTTTAGAAGTCAGGAGTGTAACTTCAGAATCAAAGGAGAAAATGAATTTAACACGATGAGATTATCTAAACTATTAACCAAACTTAGGAATGGAATTGCTCATCAAAATATCATTCCGAAAAATGAAGGTGGGAAATGGGAAGGTGTTATAATTTGGAATAATAATAACGGGGTTATGGATTTTGCTATGGAATTCAGCGCTCAAGAGTTAAAAGACTTTAGTATTGAAATCGCAACTAGATATAAGCAAGTACTCAATCCAGAACAAAAAAACTCTGGTATCTAACCAGAGTTTTTTATAAGGCTTTATACTTTCAAAGGACTTTCCACCTTCTGTTTAAGCAATGCAATTTCAAGCACTTCGTCAATAGTATCCACATAGTGGAACTTGACACCTTTTACATAAACTTCAGGAATTTCAAGAATATCCTTTTCGTTTTCTTTGCAAAGAATAATCTCTTTCATGTCTGCCCGTTTAGCAGCTAAAATCTTCTCTTTAATACCGCCAACAGGAAGAACTTTTCCTCGCAGTGTCATTTCGCCTGTCATTGCAAGCTGCCGTCTCACTTTGCGTTGCGTGAAAAGCGATGCTAAGGCAGTAACCATTGTGATACCGGCCGAAGGGCCATCTTTAGGTATTGCCCCTTCTGGTATATGCAGGTGAATGTCCCAGTTTTCAAATGCATCAGGCTTTATATTCAGTTTTCCAGCGTGTGATTTTACATACTGAAGACCAAGAGTCGCAGATTCCTGCATCACCTTGCCAAGGTTTCCAGTAAGGGTCATTTTACCTTTACCTTTGCTTAAGCTGGATTCAATGAAAAGAATCTCGCCGCCTACAGAAGTCCATGCAAGGCCAGTAACCACACCGGCAAATTCGTTCCCTTGATAACGGTCTTTGCTGAAGCTTGGAGGGCCAAGGATTTCTTTCGCTTCTTCTATTGAGATTGTTTTTGGAATCTCTTCGCCCATAGCAACACGTTTGGCTAGGTTTCTTGCAAGTTTTGCTATTCTGTTGTTCAGATTACGGACGCCAGACTCTTTCGTATAGTTCTCAACAATGTATTCTAATGTCTTTTTCGGGAAACTACAAAGGTTGCCTTCAAGACCATGCTCTTCCAGTTGCTTACGGATAAGGTGACGTTTGGCAATTTCAATTTTTTCCTCCACTACATAGCCTGCCACATTAACCAGTTCCATACGGTCGAGTAGGGGTGGGGAAATGGTGCCAATGTCATTAGCTGTAGCAATAAACATTACTTTCGATAGATCGAAGTCAACTTCTAGGTAATTGTCGTAGAAAGCATTGTTCTGCTCAGGATCCAGCACTTCAAGAAGAGCAAAAGATGGATCTCCACGGAAATCGCTACCAATTTTATCGATCTCATCCAAAATGAACACAGGGTTAGATGAGTCTGCTTTTTTTATGTTCTGCATTATCCGCCCTGGCATTGCACCAATGTAGGTTTTTCTATGCCCACGGATTTCTGCTTCGTCATGAAGTCCGCCAAGAGACATCCGAACGTACTTACGGCCAAGAGCTTCCGCTATCGATTTACCAAGCGATGTTTTTCCAACTCCGGGGGGGCCATGTAGGCAGATGATAGGAGATTTCAGATCGCCTTTTAGTTTAAGTACGGCCAAGTGTTCAATGATGCGTTCTTTTATTTTCTCAAGTCCAAAATGATCCTTGTCAAGTACATTCTGAGCATTTTTAAGGTCGAAATTGTCATCAGTATATTCGTTCCAAGGCAAATCTACAAGGTGATGTAGATAAAGTACTTGGTTTGAGTATTCTGGTGTAGATGGATTTAGCCTTTTAAGCTTCTCTATTTCCTTCTCGAATGTTTCCTTAATTTCTTCCGACCATTGCTTAGCTTCCGCTTTTTCAAGAAGTTCCGTTAGGTCAGATTCAAGAGGGCCGTGTCCAAGTTCGTTCTGGATAGTTTTTATCTCCTGATTTAGCAGGTATTCGCGTTGTTGTTGGTCGAGTTCAGTCTTTACTTTGGATTGAATGTCGTCTTTAAGCTCTAGTTTCTGAACCTCGTAAGCCAAATGTTCAAGTAAGCGAAGGCCTCTTTCTTTAAGGTCGTTTATCTCTAGTAGAGCCTGTTTCTTTTCTGTGTCAAGATCTGTGTTCGACGAGATAAAGTTGATAAGGAAAGCTGGGTTATCAATGTTTTTTACAGCAAAGGCTGCATCGGAAGGAATCTGTTGCGATAGTTGAATAACTTTTACAGACAGCTCTTTTATCGAAGTAATGATAGCCTCATATTCTTCTTCTCCCTGCACAGGATGATGATCGGCAAGGCGATCAATCGTAGTTACAAGATAGGGATCGTCCTGAATGAGTTCTTTTGTGCGGAATCTGTTTTTTCCTTGAATAACTACCGAAGTTGATCCATCAGGCATTTCAAGTATCTTTACGATCTGGGCGACTGTACCCACCTCGTATAAATCTTTCAATTCTGGATTCTCAACATTCATGTCGCGTTGGCTGATTGTGCCAATAAGCTTGTTGCCACGGTTCGCTTCACGTACCAGTTGTATCGATTTTTCACGGCCAACTGCAATTGGGATCAATACACCCGGGAACATCACGGTATTCCGTAGTGGTAAAAGTGGCAAAGTGTCAGGGAAGTTTTCAGGCGAAAGTTCGCTTGAATCCCCGTCTAATAATGGTATATATTCGCGGTCTTCATGCAGTATCTCGTCAGAAAATATAGGACTAAGTATTTTGTTTTTCAGATTCCTCATAGTTAACTTTCTCAAAAATGCTGTCAAAATTTCTGTTCTTGCTTGGCTCGACTGTCAGTTTTTGCCGTTTTTTCCGATTTCTCTTTTCATCTAGCTTGCATTGCTGTTTGTCAAGCCATGTGCCAAAAGCCGAAATACAGACAATGTGGCAAAGTTAATAAGCTCTTTCGGAAAAAAGTACTAATAGTCCGCCAGCCTTGAATGGAATGAATCTAAATTAGTGTTATCTTCGTTAAGGTAGCTTTAGGTGAGCTGTCCTGTGGCGCTAAGGTATTGAAAATTTGATAAATAAAAGGATTTGTGCAGTGTGTGTTAGGAACATTGGGGTATGAGCAACATTGTTAGTTGTAGATAGAGTCTTTGTTAAGTAAGTAGAAGAACAGAATTGACTTCAACGTATAAAAAAAAAGATGGTGTTGTACATGTAATGCTTTTATTGTGAAATGGCCTCCCACCGCCCTCCTAAAAGAGGGCCCAAATGTGAATGTTCCTGAATTGTATCGTGTTGATTCGTAAACCTTTCAGGATTATTCGGTAACTAAGTCCCCTTAAGGGGGGAAATAGGGGGCATTTCTAACGAACATTACATGTATAGTACTACCGTTTTTTGAGTTTGTTGTTTCGTTGTGTGATTTGCGGAATAAATCTTTAATGCAGGAATCTATAATTGTAATAATGCGTGAGGATGGCTATTCATATTCTTGAAAAGAGGTATTTATTGGTACATTTAAAGAGGTAAAACGGCAATGTTTTTTGTATGCTGAATTGCATGCATGAGCATCACTGGAATTCATCAGGAATTACATCTGAGGAGGAATTTTGAATGGATGAAACCAATTACAATATTTAACGACATAGAATCAGATGGGAGAGAAAGTGTTGATTACAGGGGCTTCGGGATTAATTGGCTCTAAGTTAGTCAATTTACTGATAGCGAAAGATTATAAGGTAAATATTCTAAGCCGAAAAAAGGTGCACCATGTTCAGGCAAAGAGTTTTGTTTGGAATTTGGGAAGGGGTGAAATCGACAAAGAGGCATTTGAAGGCGTAAACCATATTGTTCATATGGCTGGTGCTAGTATTGCAGATATGCGTTGGACACCGAAACGAAAGAAAGTAATACTGGATAGTAGGGTGAAATCGGCCAAGTTGATCTACAAAGTTTTACAAGAAGTCGATCATAGTATTGAGAGTTTCATTTCAGCTTCTGCGGTAGGATATTATGGCCAGGGTATTGGTAGAACATATAGCGAGTCTGACGAATCGGCAGATGACTTTCTTGGGCATACATGCAAGAGATGGGAAGAAGCTGCAGATCTTTTTGAAAAATTAGGAGTACGAGTGGTTAAAGTGCGTATTGGATTGGTGCTTAGTAGCAGTGGAGGAGCACTCCCAAAATTAGCGAATCCTATTAAGGCGGGGGTTGGAACTGTACTAGGAACAGGAAATCAGGTTATGCCTTGGATACACATCAACGACTTACTGGCGGTTTTTGTAAAAACGATAGAAGATGTATCCATGTTCGGTCCATTCAATGCTGCGGTGCCCAAGCAGTTAACGAATAGAGAATTCACACAGGCAATAGCCCGTTTCTATGGGCGTAAACTTTTTCTGCCCAATGTGCCTAATTTCGCCCTAAGAGTTGCACTTGGGGAGATGTCTTCAATAGTATTGGGTGGAAATTATGTAAATGTGGGCAAGTTGTTGCAGACAGGTTTTAAGTTTTCGTTCACCAACATAGACAAAGCGCTGGAAGATTTACTGGGGCAGAAAAAAAAATAAGCCTGAGGGGAAAGCCTCAGGCAGTATTTTTATGCTTGAGCTGTAGGGCCACCAAAATTCATAGGAATAGGTGGAGTGCCAGAGTCATCAGTATTTCGGATTTTATCGAAAGACTGTTCGTATTTGGCAATATTATCTTGAAGAGCTTGTAAAAGCCTTTTAGCGTGTTCAGGCGTTAGAATAATTCTCGATTTCACTTTAGCCTTTGGCACACCTGGCATGATACGGACAAAGTCGACAACAAACTCTGAGCTGGAATGAGTAATCACAGCGAGGTTTGAATAAATGCCTTGCGATACCTCTTCTTCTAGTTCAATGTTAATTGGCTGGTCTTGTTCTTGTTGTTGCATGGTGTTATAAGATTGCATTTGTTTTGCTGTAAATGTAGCTGATTTTGCCTTTAGTACAAAGATAAGTCTGTTGCAGAAATCAATTTCATGGATTCCTTCTGTAGTCAACGGCCATTCTTTTTGCTTAGTACTTATCTTCTCCCAAAAAGCCTTTATAATTGTTAACAAGCTCAATAGCTTCTTGGGCATTGTTTGCAACAAAAAACGAACTTTTATAACTCATACTTGCGAATTCCTGCTCATAAAGTTTATTGAACCATTCCAAAAGTGAGTCGTAAAAACCGTTGTGGTTGAGCAGTACGATAGCTTTGTCGTGCGATCCTAGGTGTTTTCTTGTGACAATATCGCTGAATTCCTCTAGTGTCCCAAATCCTCCGGGCAGGGCAACAAAAGCGTTGCTGAGCGAGGCCATCAACGATTTGCGCTCCGACATATCGTCTGTTTCGTAAAACTCATCGCAGTCTGGTTTGGCAATACCCATTTGGGTAATAACTTTTGGTATTACTCCTGTTATTCTTCCGCCTGCATCTTTAACAGCATCAGCTATCGATTGCATCATTCCTACATCGGTACCACCGTAAACAAGTTCATGTCCTTGTTCTCCGATAAGTTTACCTAGTTCGGCAGCTACTTCGTAGTAATCATCTGATAAGCTTTTGCTGGAGCTGCAATAAACGCATATTTTTTTACTTGCCATTATGTTTATGTGTTGAAGTTCTTATTTCATGTTTGTTAAACGGGCATACCACGTAGGTTGCTGTAATTTTTGGATGAATGGAATAAGAGAACGTAAAGCTAATAAATGATTAAGTATTGATTGTCAGACAAAATAAGCTTGTTGGATTATGATTTCCACAGGCCAGATTAGTTTTGACTCATAGATGGGTTTATTTCGTCGTTCAGTTCAAATATCAGATTTCCATTTCCTTCATATTTCTGCAATAGGTACTGATAATGAATTTCAATTTCATCTTCCGAAATAAGCTTTTTTTCTTTCAATATTCTTAATGCATAGATGGATGCACTTTCTTCATCGGCTCTTTCAATAAGTTTTAATAAACTGGCTTTTAGTTCTCCAATTAATTTTGTTTCTAAGTTTTGAACAATTTCCACAAGAATCCAATAGTGCCAAATTGCATCATCTTTCACTTCTGTAAAGATATTTTGTATTTCCGGAACGATTTCTTTTCCTGCCCTGTTCAGCATTTTTGAAGCACCTCTTGCAGCAGGCCAATTTAAATCTTGTAGAAATTCCAGAAATAGAGGTAGATGGGGTTTTAGCTTTTCAAAACCAAGATATTCAATAAGAATCCCTGCTTCTGTTGATTTATGACAGGTACGTCCTATTTCCCGAATTTCAGCATCAGTAATATTGTCAAACTGAGCCAAGCTATCTAGTTGCTCATCAATTGACTTATATGAATTGATCGTGTTTCTTATCTTCTTAGAAATATTCATGATTTGTTGAAATGTATTAAATACAAATTTTGAGGAGCCGAGCTGTTGATATCGATGTTTGGAATAATACCTGACAGGTGGCGTGTTCGGTTTGTCTCAAAAGTTGTCCCAGTTTTGGGAGCAAATAAGGTTGGATGATGATGCTATTCCCGATTCTACTAAGGTTTGATTTTCATTGATAAGATTCTGAATATAAAAACATTATTGCCTTATTTTTAAATAATACCTTTTAATGATTCCGAACGCCTCACCTGACAGATAGTTCAAAGAACTGAATTCTGGATGCCGCCAAACTTAATGTCCGTGTGTAGATATTACCAGAAGGCTCTTTGCTTTTTAGTTTTCTGAAAGATCAAAGTTAAAATCCTTCAGAAAAGGAGCTATACTGTGGTTTACGTAAAAAAAATCCTCTAGCGAAATTTCGTTTTTCTGTTTTATTCTCTTACTTTTAAGCACCACGATACCGCAACTGGTTTTTTGTCGGGGCAGTACCATCCGACCAGACCATCATTTTGATTTAACTTAAACTAATCTATTAAATTATGGCAGATCTACGTACCACCTATATGGGTGTGAGTTTGAAGAACCCTATTATAGTTGGAGCAAATAACATGACCGCTAATTTAGAATTTTTGCGTAAAGCAGAAGAAAATGGAGCGGGTGCAGTTGTATATAAATCTCTATTCGAAGAACAATTACATCTTGAGGAATGGAAACTTTCTCAAGATCTTGAAGCATATGCCGACCGTCATGCAGAAATGATTTCTCTGTTCCCAAAAATTCAGCACGCAGGACCAGATGAATTTTTGCAGGGGTTGCGCCAGGCACGCGAGCAGGTTAGTATTCCTTTGTTCGGTAGCCTTAACTGTTTGTACAAAGAGTCGTGGGCAGATTATGCAAAACTGTTGGCCGAAACAGGTATCGATGGTTTGGAACTTAACTTCTATGCCGTACCTAAAGATTTTGAGCAAACAGCAGATGAAATAGAAAGCGAACAGATTGAAGTGCTAAAGAGGGTGAAAGATGCGATCAATATTCCTGTTGCAGTGAAGCTTAGCCCATATTACACAAGCCCACTTCGTTTTATCAAAAAGTTGGATGAGGCTGGTGTGGATTCTATCGTAACCTTCAACCGTTTGTTCCAGCCAGAAATCGATGTTCAGGCCGAAACTAACTACTTCCCATGGAACATGAGTGGCAAGCGCGATAGCCGCCTTGCTCTTCGTTTTGCAGGACTTTTGTATGGAAATATCGATGCTTCAATATCAGCTGCTAATGGAATACTCGATGGAACTACTATAGTTCAGATGTTGTTGGCCGGAGCTGATAATGTTCAGGTGGTAAGTGCATTATTCCAGAACGGACCGGAATACATTACGACAATGCTTAAGGATATCCAAGTTTGGATGAACGAAAAAGGATATACCAGTTTAGCTGATTTCAAAGGTAAACTGTCCCGTAAGCAGAATAGCGATCCGTTTGCATATGCTCGCGCACAATATGTCGATTTACTGATTAACTCTCAGGGAGTGTTGGATAAATATGAAATGGTGTAATTCACCTATTTGATTACAATTATTTTGGGCAAGCGTCGGGAGATTTTACTCGGCGCTTTTTTAGTGGACGTAAAAATCTATTCCTTCGTAGTATTCCGATTTTTATTTTTTACATACGAAGGCTTCATCCTGGTTTAAAGAACTAAATGCGTCTTGGACTAGCTTACTTTTTTAATTTCACTTACCTTAGTAAAGCTGAAAAAACAACTTCGGTTTTCGTTGCTCTGCGGTCGTCCAAATCCTTACGGCTCTGGCACGCTTTGGTATTGAACGCCTTGTGTGCTTTGACTGAAATTATTCTTTACACTTTATTTAGTAGTGAGATTCAAAGAAAAGATGGCTATTTCTATTCACAGCATTTCTGGTCGGCATATTTTTCTTCGGTTATTACTACCTTACATTTTGGGGATCTTGTTTGAGGAATATTGGGGTGTTTCTGAAAAACTATATGTTGTATTTTTGGTTGGTCTACTCATCCTTGTCTTTTTGCTTAACCTAAGCATTTTTTATTCTTTCCGTTTGTTTTTTGTTCCTTCTGTTGTTGCTTTTTTGTTTGTCTCCGGTGCATGGATGTGGCAGATGAAGAAAGTGGAGCCTATGTATGTGGAAGCAGGCGAAGATGTATATGCAATTGAAATTACAGACGACTTCACAGCTACTACAACAGCTTATAAAA
Source organism: Bacteroidales bacterium (assembly GCA_965230435.1). Lineage (GTDB taxonomy): Bacteria > Bacteroidota > Bacteroidia > Bacteroidales > JBDKHP01 > JBDKHP01. Next base: position 2,377,639 of record CBDDLB010000002.1, on the reverse strand, counting down.
CCACAGGCTTGTTGTATGGTACACGCGATTCGGCCTATGCCCGTTTGGTAAAGTTGCAGTTATATTTCAATACGGATAGTCAGCCCAATCTTTTTCCAGGGAGCGTGATTCTGGCAAGGTGTAGTTTGCAACGGATAAGGAATGCAGGCAATCCAGGAGAATTCGATAAGGTAAGGTATATGGCTTTGCGTGGAATATTTCAGTCTGTATTTTTAAAGGACGGAAGTTTCATGTATAGCCATTCCAACGAAAGTTTCAACATTGTGTACGAAGCTAAAAAGTGGAGGCGTTATCTTTTACAGAACTACAAAAGAATGGGCTTGAGCAAACAAGAGTTCGCTGTAGCTTCTGCATTGACTTTGGGGTATAAAAATGCATTGGATCCAGGTACGAAGAGCGCTTTTTCTAGTAGCGGGGCAATGCACATTCTGGCAGTTTCAGGGCTTCATGTAGGTATTGTTTATCTCGTGTTTTTGCGCATACTTAGTCTTTTCCCATTTTTGTTTTTTCGGCGTTGGTTGCGGCCGTTTCTTCTTATAGGTATTCTTTGGGTGTTTGCTCTGCTTACGGGACTTTCACCTTCAGTAATGCGTTCTGCAATTATGTTCTCCATATTTATTCTGGGAGAGGTGTTTTTGTCTACCTCAAACTTTTTCAACAAGTTGGCTGCTACGGCTTTTTTATTGCTTTTTTGGAGACCTGCCTTTCTGTTTGATGTGGGGTTTCAGTTGTCGTTTTCAGCAGTTGCAGCTATTGTTTATTTTCAGGGGTATGTGGACAATGAACTCAAGCTTCCTGATTGGTTGCCTAAATTTCTTATCGATTCATTTTCCGTTTCTTTCATCGCTCAGATGGGTACACTTGGGCTTACATTGTATTACTTTCATCAGTTTCCTAATTATTTTTATATCACTAATCTGTTTGCAGTTCCGCTGGCATTTATTCTCGTGGTGTTAGCCTTGTTGGCTATTCCATTTTCTTTTATTCCTCCTGAGATTCTGGGTGATTTTGCAGGTATTTTTAAATTCTTTTTACAACAACTTATAGCAGGCGTTGAGACTGTGGAAGCATTGCCAAATTCTACATGGGTGGCAATATCCATTTCTCCCTTTCAATTGATAATGTTCTATGTATTGCTTGCAATGATTGGCCTTTGGTTGCAGTACAAGAAGCAAGGGTTCGTTTATGCAATGCTTGGAGCCTTTTTGTTCTTTGTTGCTAATTCGGTCTGGCAAGATATAACACGGTCAAGGACTTCCGAAATTGTGGTGTTCAATGTAAATAAAAAAACACTCATTGCTATGAATAAGGAAGGGCGTGTGGTTTTTTGGACGGATGAAGACGAAACATCGTATGGGAAGCTGGACTATTTTACGCATTCTTATTTAGTTTCTCGATATACTCCACTTAAACACGCAGAATACAGAAATGTAGACGACGGATTTGGTTATCATGGTTTCGCGGAGTTTGGAAGAAAACGGATTTTTCTGTTACGCGATAATTCAATATTGAAACGGTCTGCTGCAACCCCAATTGATGTAGATTGGCTGATAATATCAAATAATGTTAAAGTTGAAATTGGGGAGTTGAAGCATTTATTCAATTTCGATTCGTTGATTATCGATGGTTCTAATAACAGGTTCCGTTCAAAATATATTGAAAAGGAGTGCAAGGAGCAGAGTGTACCTTATCATTCTGTGAGGGAAAGTGGTGCGCTTGTGGTTCCATTGTGAATTTTATCAGCGTAATGGCGTGAGGTAAAATCCTTTTTACGTTCTTCCTTGGGAATTTGATTACATGTAATGCTGTTCGAAATATCCCTATTGTCTTCTTAAGGAGCATTTAGTTATCGAATAGCATTGAAAAGTTTACGAATCAATACGATGCTAATTAAGGAACGTTGAGTGTGTGGTGTTGTAAGGGATTGCGGACTTCAAAACTATCAAGTTACCACTCAAAATCGATGCGGGTGATACCGCTCGAAAACCACTGAACCCCTTGTGCACTATACACGTTGTGCGCTGCTATTCTTAGTCTATCAGTTATTTTTTGCTCCAAAAATATATCCGAATATAGCGTACATTTTTCCCATTGGCATTAAAGAATGTTCCATTTCCGTATCGGCCCGATGTACAATTACAAGCTTAGAATCTGGATAAATAGTCAATAGCTGTCCCCCATAACCTGCAAATTGATATGAACCGCGTTTAAAATTAATGTCCCAAAGAATTCCACTTGCATATCCTTTTTTCTCGTTAGTAATTGAGTGAGGTTTTATGCTGTATTCAATCCAATTCATCGGTACGATTTGTTTCCCTTCCCACTCACCATTGTTTGCATAGAGAATTCCATATAACGCAAGGTCATAAGCCGAAATTCTAAAGTGATAGGCTGGGTATTGAGATTTATTCGGTTCATATCGATAATATCCATCTGTCATGGGAATTTCCCAGTTTGGAACTGAAGTATTAATACTATCATATGTCCCATAATAATTTAGCATCCCTATTGGTTGAGCAACATCCTCATAAAACGCATTATAGATACTCTTTCCAGTCATTTTTTCAAATATTGCCCCAAGAGTATTAAAATCCCAATTATTATAATAGTACTGTTCACCAGGCTTTTTGCTGCCACGAGCAGGTTTAGATTTCTCCATATCAGAAGTTTCTGCAGCCGCAGGATGATAAATTCCTGAACGTGCTTTTAGCAAATCAATAATTTTAGCACTTTTTTCGAGCTCGGAAAGTTTAGGTTCAATGTCATCTATTCCTATTTCTGCCATAGTTAAACTAGTGTCGATTACCCCTTTCCCAATATATATTCCATATAGAGAGTTAAGCATTGCTTTTCTAACCGAATGTACAAGATGCTTTTTGTGAATATCGCCCCATTCATAGAAAACCTTACCATCTGAAATCAATATCACTGAACTTGAACCTATTTCCTCAAGATAAGAATCAAGTTCCATCAGTTTTTCTGATGAAAAACCAGCTTCTTCTGGTTGTATTCGCTTTAAAATATCATTTTGAGCAACACATAAAAAAGAGTTTAGGAATAGAACAATGCTTATTAAATGTAATTGTATATCCTTAAATTTTAGCTTTATCATACTGTTTATTACTTGTTTGTCGGTCGCTTGTTTTAGTTGCGCACAACATTCACATTGGAGCCCTCTTTTAGGAAGGCGATGAGAGACCATTTCACAATAAAAGTATTACATGTGTAACACCATCAGGAATTTAGATGAAATTTAAACTCATCGAATTTTATGAAAAAAAGCATTCAAAAAGGAAACGACCCAATCTTGTTCAGCTTCAAGTGCATGCTCGAAAAATGAATGCTGATCTACTCCCGCAATAATACAAGGTAAACTGATTATAGAAGTTTTACCCTGTCGGCTAACTCTAGACGAATTTCGGAATGCAAGATGAAATTGCCGTATATCCATGTTTTGTAATTTCATTTCAATTCGTTCAACATCCTGCACAGAAAAAGTTTTGATACTACTATTGGTAACACGCTGTTTTACGACTCTTATTTCTTTGCTGTTCACTTGTATGGTCTGTTCTTCCCGTATTGAATTTAGAACGCTTAGAAGCATGAAAATACCAACAGCCCAAAAGGGTATAGAGAACAGTGCAAAAATAATGCTGCCAACAGCAGCCATACTTGTCCAAAAGGCAACGAACCCCAACCAAAATGTCATGAAGACGATAATTGGAATATGGCTCATTTTAAAGCCAAGTGCTGGAAGTGTGATTTCCACATTGCTATCGCCTTTTGTCGACAGTTTTATATTGCTGCCTCTAGGAGGCTTTGTCATCACAGGTGATTCAGTTTTTTGCCCAACAAGCTCATCAAGTTTATGAATACTCTGGCAATTTCCACATTGCGCAAGGTTTGTGCTTATGTTTATGTTTTCGTTGGGAATTACAGAGCTACATTCAGGGCAGATAATAGTTTTCATGTAGTTCGTTATTGGTTAGAAATCAAAAAAAGGCCATCCCATGAAAGTTTAATAGGATAGCCTTGTATAAGATCGTTAGTGGAAATTCCTATCAACCAGCCGATTCGGGGTCGTAGAAATCATTACCAGAGTCACCTTTCGAAGTGCCTCTGTTTGTTGAAGGTGGATTGTAAGCCCCTCCGATTGTTCCACCATATTTAGCTACCTCAACAGCTTCTTTTGCACGCTCGCTTGTCTTCTTACGGTCGTTAGAGGCCACATGGTGCATAACTTTCGAACCAAAGTAGAATGCAATCATCATCTGGAAAGCTGTCATAAACTCAGCTACCCAAGACTCAGGTCTTCCTAGTTTCATTTGTACAAGTTCGAAAACAATTGTAGCGAACAAGAGGCTGAGTGTCAATACAGCTCTGAAAATTCCACGAGGTAGCCCTAAAGTTTCTTTAGCATATGGGTTCGGGTTCTCTTTTGTCCATTCCCCAAACGTGTATTTATACATTAAGAAAGCGAACAAAATTACGATAAGTACCATCCATATCATCAATGGTAGGTAAAAGTAAAGGATGAATGTTGAATCTTCCATATTATTTTCCATCTGTTTCTTTTTTTAGCGGAATAGATATGCGCCCAATAAAAACGAAGCAGCCATGCCGCCTAAGAAAATGTTTTTAAATAACTTTTGGCGTTTGTATTTTTTTACCACGATGCTCAGATCTTTTTCAGCTTCCTGATGTTTGGTCATGTAAAACTCAAGATCTTTCTTGCATAGCGCCACCAACGAATCACTCTCTTGGTTAATGTTGGTCTTGGTACCGATTTTCTGTTTCAGTATCGCTATCTCTTCCTTTAGGAGTTTATTTTCTTTCCCAAAAATAATAGCCCTTTGCATTTGAGAGTGTTTCAGTACCCAAAGAGTATCCTGCTCTGGCTGTACCAGTTTAGACTGGCCTGGCAGTATCTCGTAAGGATAATTTTGTCCCAAAGCAAAAAGAGGAAGAAAAGCTACGAGTAATATTAAAAAGTGTTTGTTCATAACAGAGTGAAGGTTAAAGGATAACCTTGAATTACATAATTGGCAGAAACGGAAAAGTATGTGCCGGCCAATCTAATAATTCTCATAGTTTATAATTCATAATGCACGAAGCGAAGCTTTATTCGCCAAACAGATCCATAGCTTCTTTCTTAGTTTCTTCTATGGTCATGCTTTTCACTTCAGTAGCCACTCTTTTCTTTTTTTCTTCAACCACCTGAAGTTTGGCATCCTGCACCTCAAGCTCTTTGTTCAGCTCTTCTATGCGTTTGGTTTTTTCGGCAATCAGGGCATCCATTTTTTCACGGTGCTCTTTTTCCTCTTGTTGGCGTTGTTTCTGATTATCGACAATTTTGTCAACTTCGTCCTGACCGCCAAGCTTGTCAAAAAGCATTTTCAGAGGAGCCACAGCTGCTGCCGCAATCATAGATAAGTCCTGCCACGATATATCAATTATACCTGTAGCAGAAAGAATAACCACCGCAAGAACAAGCACAACAAAACCCAGTATTATCCAGATTTTTTTCATAATAATATATGTTTTTAAGTATCAGGATATATTTTCAATTTAAATGAATCCAGAATGTATCGTTAGTACATCGAATTATTTAAAAATTAAGGAATAAATATTAATAACTATTAAACAATTGACACGGGTATTTATCAACCACCACTCAATTTATAACTCGTTATTAATAATTCATAAGTAGTCAGTCATAATTAATCTAGATTTATTCAGATGCTAAGTATCTGGTCACTTGTGCAAAATAAATCTAAAATAAATAGGTCTGAGACCTTAATGCCAAAAATAGATCCTCAAACTTAGGTTTTGTTTGAAATGGCTAATCGTCAGTGTCGATATACTTTGCAGACATCCACCCTTCGATTTCTGTCTTCACTTTGTACCAGTCTTTATTTTTGTCGATAATTGTCACTTTCGATCCGCGTTTCAGCGGTTTGGCAACAAGGTCGCCCTCTGGTTTGTCGCGGATATTCAGTTTGCTGGCCGATATACGTCCTGTTTCTGGTAGTTCTTCTTCTTCCTCAACATCGCGGTCGCTGCCAAGAATCTGGTTGCGGATTTTGTCCAATGGGAAAGCTGGTCCCGGATCGGTTTTGCGGCGGGGTGCAATTTCTTCATGACCAAGAATACTCTTGATATTGTAAGTTTCTTCAAGTAGCTCAAGGATCTCGATCACCTTTTCAATCTGAACATCGGTATAAGCATGCCAGAATTTCGATTGGGTCTGGTTTCTGTGAGTAGCTTCTATCGCTTGGTTTGCAGCGTATTCAACACCATAAACATCGCGGAACGAACCCCCTGATTTTTTAAGTGGTCCAGCGTTGTCGATCTCGATACCAATAGAATACTGATTGAAACCGGAACGGCCTTTATAAGACGACTTGCCGGCATGCCAAGCAATAATGTTGAACGGAACCAACTGCTTCACATTTCCATCGCGCTGTACCAAAAGGTGTGCAGATGCTTTTACTCTTGGGTTTGTAAGTGTGCGCAGTGCAGATTTAGCACTTGGAGCGGCTGTATAGTGTAAGATCACAGTATCTGGCAATCCCGGCTTGAATTTACCTCCATGAGTGGGAGATTTAACAAATTCAACCTCAGGGCCTTTAAGCATATCTCCTTTAATTTCCATATGTGGTTTAGATTTTTAGAAATTAGTTTTTTATAAAAGTAAGGCTTTTTCTTAAAAGAAAATAACTGACTGCCCTATTTTTTCTCAAGCAGCAGCCCATGTCGGCATGCTTTCTTCTATGAAATATAGGGCGAAATTCACATGTCGGGCTTCTTGTTCGGTTCCCGATAAAGAAATAAAAACACTTTTAGAGGTGTTTACTTAGAAACAATTATATTTGCATGAAATAAAAACAATTATGCAAGAATTTCACGGAGAAGGTTTCATAAAGTTCATAGAACGTTTTCCAGACGACAATAGCTGCTATCTTTATCTGTCTGAAATCAAGTGGACTAACGGTTATAAATGTAAAAAGTGCGGTCATACACACTACAGTAGCGGAAAAAAACATGAACGTACCTGTACCCTTTGTAAACACAGGGAAAGTACAACGGCAGGCACTCTTTTCCACAAGTTGAAATTCGGCATCCGCAAAGCTTTCCTGATCTGTTTTGAGCTCAGTGCCACGACCAAAGGGATGTCCTCCTCCCAGCTTTCGGAACGTTACGGCATCTCAAGGAAAACAGCCTGGGCATTCAGCCATAAAGTCAGGCTGGCAATGGAGAGTCAAGGAGATCAGCCGGTTGAAGGGACAGTCCATGTGGACGAGTTTGTTTTCGGTGGCAAAGAGAACGGCAAACAGGGGCGCAGTTATGATACAAAAAAGAAAAAAGTGGTCTGTGCCGTGGAACTTGATGACAAACAGCAGATTAAAAGGGTGTATTCACAGAAGATCGAAGATTTTTCTTCCAAATCTCTGCGGGGGATTTTTGAAAAACATATCAGCAGGCAGGCCCAGGTGGTCACTGATGAGTGGAGGGGCTACAGACCGGTCGCTAAAGATTATAATATTGAGCAGATACCCAGTAGGAAAGGGAAGAATTTCATGCAGCTGCACAATGTGATACATCAGATCAAAAGCTGGATCAGGACGAATTTTTCCTGGATCGCACCAAAACACACCGATAAATATTTAGCTGAATATTCTTTTAGGATCAACAGATCTATTTTCAAGGGCTCTATATTTCATAAGCTCATTGAACGTATGACAAATAGACCTCCTGTGAAATTTATTGACATAGTGGATTGTACTTAAATAAACACCTCTAAACACTTTTATCACAGACAATAGAGTCGTGGTTGTTTTGTGGTGTCTGTGAGGTTTGTATCTGATTTAAAAGCCTTTTGATAGGCTGGCGCCAACAAGGCGTATACTTAGTACGTTTGGAGGCCCTTCGTATCCTCTATTCTCTTCCTGAAGTACTATTGCAATACGTTCTTCAAAAGGGCTGGCAATTACCCCAGACAATGTTACATTCTCAAGAAGGTCATGTTTGTCTGATTTTCTGTCCATAACCTGTTTTTCTTTGCCATTTTTAGAGATGAAAACCTTGGTGTTTTTCACCAATTCTATCGAAAAATCAGGATCTTGTTTGCTTTGTGTCTTTATTTTTGCAGTGTATTTCTGTTTATTGATAGTAAAATCACGTTTTTGAAGTTTCTGGGAGCCTTTTTGAATAATTTTGTGCTTGGTGAGCTCTTTTTTGAAAAGCTCATAATTTTTATCCCAGACCGAGCTTAAGTTATCCCCACTGCCATTGTCGTTGTGTTTGAACTCATAGACCAGCCTGTCAGATTTCATGTCCTGAATATATAGTTCGAAGAAATAACAACCGCAGGCTTCGTCAGCAGGTTCTATTATGTAAGCCAATTTACCATCGCCGGACCAGCCAATTGGTCGGAATTTACCGTACAGGAAATCAAATTTCTGTTTAATGTACTTCAGTTCGTTGGGAATATTATAATCCTGAGCTTCGAATTCCGTTGCTTTTACCGTGTTCACGTCTCTTTTGGTGGTGTTGCCGCTATCTGTTGTTGTATTGTCACAGGCAAAGGCAAGCAACAACATAGAAACAAAAAGTATAGTTCTTTTTAAGTTCTGCATAGGTTTCTTTTTTTCTGTTGTCAGGCAGTCGAACTTCAAATAGCCATTGACTTCCAGACAATCGACTGGTGATACGAATATAAATCAATTTATTATAAACTCCGCACTGGAACGATATAGACTTGTTCGGGTGCTAAGGTGTTGGTTTTGTCAAAAGAAATCTTCTTTCTTAACACATTCGGGAGCTTGAATGTTATCAAGGGTAAGGCTTGAGATACATCTTTACACAACAATTCAGGCAGACTTATTTCGAATAAAATATTTAATGTAGGGCTGCTACAAGATTTTTAGCACAACACAGTTCGTTGTAATTGGATCAAATTCTATGCCCCTACTTTTTTGAAATAGGAATTTATAAGATGTTTCATAGGTTTTTGATAGCCGATTTTAATTCTACAAGCCAAAATAATTCCATAGAATGTCTGGAATTCTGAAATGACTTCTGAAAATCAGTAAAAACTATTTCAAAGTAGTTCTACAGTTACGATTTAGAAGTTAAAACGATAGAAGCATTAGTTTTATTGATTTTTATTCAGTCATCAGAAAAACAATGAGTAATTAAATAATAGAACAGTGATCTTATAATAACCACCTTTTTTTCAAATTGTTTGAAGTTTATCAAATGGAAACAGTAGCCTTATATCAAGGGTGAGGAGCGATTAAATCTTAAATTTACATCTAAGAACGAGTGGGTTACGATAATTAAACCATATTTGGCATCTTTATTCCAAGGCTGGGCGATATTACCAAATGAATTTGCTTAGCAGATCATTCGTTTACAAGGCAAAAACTGAGCTGTTTCAACACTCATATTGTTTAAAAAGTATGCGGTTCTGACCGAAGATTAAATGTTTTTTTGTATTTTTCAAGTTCAGTTCCTTGATATACTTCCATACATTGGCTAGCTATTTGTTTTTAGTTTGTTGGATACAAGAACTAAGAGCTATTTGCAGAGAATATGTTTATGGTTTTATCAATAATCGGTAGAACGTACGGAATTATCGAAAAGGCACTCAACAGTTCTGTTTTCTTCATAGTAAATTTTTTTGTGATGTTGATTATGAGATGTTTACGACGGGGCATCATGAAATACAAAATTACGAGGAAAAGACGTTTGTTCATACACATTTCAAATCGATCCTGTATTTTCAAACCAGACAACCGATGAAATTTGAAAATTTAGAATTAGTAAAAGAAGACGGGATTCTGATTATTAGGATTAGCCGTCCAGATTTTTTAAATGCATTAAATTCTGAAACACTTGTTGAAATAGAGACAGCTGTTTTGGAACTCTACGAAGATAGCACACTCTACGGAGCCATTGTTACTGGTGTGGGCGATAAAGCTTTTGTAGCTGGATCGGACATTACGGAATTTGCAAATCACAACGATAACGAAGGGAAACTGTTGGCCGAATCAGGACAGCGGGTTCTCCGTTTAATTGAATACTGCCCGAAACCTGTTATAGCAGCAGTAAACGGGTACGCTTTGGGCGGGGGCTGTGAACTGGCTATGGCCTGTCATATCCGTCTGGCTTCGGAGAATGCAAAATTCGGACAGCCAGAAGTAAACCTTGGCCTTATACCTGGTTTTGGCGGCACGCAGCGCTTGATACAGTTGGTGGGAAAGGGAAAAGCAATGGAGCTGCTAATGACAGCCGAAATGGTAAGTGCCAAGGAGGCATTGGAAATAGGTTTGGTAAATCACGTATTTCCTGCGGTGAGACTTATGTTCAAGTCTGTGGAGCTGATGAAGAAGATCATTTCGAAATCACCAATAGCAATAGCAGGGGTAATAAGAGCCGTAAATGCCCACTCAAATAAAGAGGTAGATGGGTTTGAAAAAGAGGCCGAACTCTTTGGGGAATGTTTCGCCAGCGACGACAAGAAAGAGGGGGTGGATGCGTTCCTAGATAAACGAACGGCAGATTTTAGAAGGTAAGATTCTAATTCAGAAGGATTTGTCGTAGGTGTGTATGGCAGGCCGTGCAAAATAAATACTTTTCTCATTCACCTCTAAGGTTTCTGGCTTTTTTTGTTTTGATTTACTTTCTGCATGTAACCAGCCACTTAGCTCTAGAATGATTCTAATTTAATTATGATGTAGTTCACCTTTTCAACGAGTACAAAAGACAAGAATAAGAAGATGATAAAGTGAACAAGAGAAACGGAATTGGAAAGGCAGCGACATGTGTATTATCCAGACTTACTGACAAATACTTAGAAGCCGAAAGCATACATCCTAAGTTTACTCCAAAGAAAGAGGAACTGGCGCAGGTAAACCTTGTGACAAGAAAGGTAATGGAAAGACCGAATTATAGTGTTATGCTTGCAGGATTGATTATGATCTGTAGTTCATTAAGAGGCTGATTATGTAAATTATAATCTAGTATTGCGATCGAAAAATAAATAAAAAGCCCCGGCCTAAAGACCGAGGCAACACATACTGGTTATTTAGGGGTTAAAGTTTATACCAGTTTTATGAAATTTTACTCCTCGCTCATGAACGGGTAGCTATATTCGTAAGGAGGTACAAAGTTTTCCTTTATTGTACGCGGACTTACCCAACGTAGTAGGTTGATCATACCGCCAGCTTTGTCATTTGTTCCCGAACCACGCGAACCTCCAAATGGCTGTTGACCTACAACGGCACCAGTTGGTTTGTCGTTAATGTAGAAATTTCCTGCGGCATGTACAAGTTTTTCTTCTGCAAGAATGGCAGCCTCTCTGTCTTGTGCAAAAATTGCTCCCGTAAGGGCATACATCGATGTGCTGTCGAGAACCTCAAGAGTTTCTTCGAACTTGTCGTCTTCGTAAATGTAAATTGTTAGTACTGGCCCAAAGATTTCCTCTTCCATTGTTACGTACTTCGGATTGGCCGTAAGAATAACCGTAGGCTCAACGAAGTAACCTACAGACTTGTCGCATTTTCCTCCAATGATAACTTCAGCTTCGTTAGAGGCCTTGGCATCGTCTATGTATTTCTGGATCTTATCGAAAGAGCTTTCGTCGATTACCGCGTTAACAAAGTTAGTAAAATCTTCAACTCCACCCATTTTTAAGGAAGGGATTTGCTCATCCAATCCTTCTTTTATTGCAGGCCATAAGCTGGCAGGGATGTAGGCACGTGAAGCAGCCGAGCATTTTTGTCCTTGGAATTCGTATGCGCCGCGCACCAATGCAGTTACCACAGCTTTAACATCTGCCGATTGGTGAACCATTACAAAGTCCTTACCTCCTGTTTCACCTACGATACGAGGATAAGTTTTGTACTTGTGGATGTTGTTTCCGATAGTTTTCCAGATGTTTTGGAATACTGCGGTAGATCCTGTGAAGTGGATACCTGCAAAGTCTGGATGTTGGAAGATCACTTCGCCAGCAACAGGGCCAGGAACGTAAACAAGGTTGATAACACCTGCTGGAAGGCCAGCTTCCATAAAGATTTCCATGATAACGCGTGCAGCATAAATCTGTGTGTTCGAAGCTTTCCAAACTGCTACATTGCCCATCATAGCAGGAGCAGAAGGTAGGTTACCTGCGATGGCCGTAAAGTTGAACGGTGTTAATGCGAAAATAAAGCCTTCCAGACCACGTTGCTGAACACGGTTCCAGATAAGCTCTGAGCTGTTTGGCTGCTGACGGAAAATTTCTGTCATGTACTGTACATTGAAGCGAAGAAAATCTGCCAATTCGCAGGCTGAGTCAATTTCTGCTTGATATACATTTTTTGACTGCCCAAGCATTGTTGCCGCATTGATTTTTGCGCGATATTTACTTGCAATTAGGTCAGCAGCTTTTAGGAAGATAGAAGCACGGTGCTCCCATGGCATTGCAGCCCATTTTGGACGTGCGGCCAATGCTGCTTCAATCGCCATTTCAACGTGTTCAGCTCCGCCTTTGTGAAAAGAACCCAGTGTGTGTTTGTGATCGTGTGGAGGGTGCAGAGTACCAAGATTGCCTGTTGTTACAGCTTTTCCGTTAATGTACATTGGGATTTCTACTTGCTCAGAACGCATTTCCTCAATGGCAGCTTTCAGTTGTATTCTTTCTTTCGAATCTGGGCGGTATTCCAAAACCGGCTCGTTCTTAGCCGCTGGCGGAGTGAAAATCGACATTGTTTTTTATTTAATTAAGTTGTTAACTCTGAATGATATTCGTATTATAGAAGCAAAGATAGAATTTTTTACTAATGTTCGATCTTTCTCTACTTTTTTATTCTTGGCACGGAATCTGTTTTTCAGTTTTTTTATTATGTAGTAACTTTGTTGCAGTTTGGAATCGCACCCCAGTTCATGTATCTGCATCTTAAAACTGATTGTTTTCCTAGTACATGGGGAACAATTATACAACACGTTCGTTCATAACACCAACGATAGCTATATTCATACGAAGAAAAATGAAACGACCATTTAAGTTCACTCATTCAAGTTTTACTCATAGGAATGGACTGATTTATTTGGGAGTTACATCTGGCAAATGAAAAAAATTTAAACAGATGAAGAGATTTTTTGCATCAATTATTGCACTGGTTTTATCGACAAGTTTGATTGCCCAACAGGCTCCTAAAGTAGACAGGAGTTGGTGGGACGGCCTAACTCCTGTCTGGAAGGCTGCTTTTTTGAAAGAGTTAAATATCAGAAAGAAAATCGACCAACTTCCGGATGTTTACCTGCAAGAATTGATGAAATTACGCAGGCTCAACATCTCAGGGAATAAACAGATCAAAAGCTTAGAGCCATTGCGTAAGCTTGTTTACTTGGAGAAACTGAATTTATCGCGCACCACTATTGAATCACTAAAGGGAATTGAAAATTTAAAGGCACTCAAAGAGCTTGACTGTTCTTTTAATGACAATCTTTTGGAGATCCCGGAAGTGGAAGGGCTAGAAATGTTAAAAAGCCTCAATATTCAAGAAACTATGGTGATAAGCCTAAGTCCTGTGCGGGGACTTCTGGAACTGGAAGAACTGAACTGTGAATACACAACGATACGTTCGCTGTCGCCAATTGCTAACCTCAACAACCTAAAGAATCTGAATGTTGCCAACAACACAGGTATCTATGATCTAATGTTTTTGGAAGGACTGAAGAAACTGACCGAGGTAAACTGTAGCGGAACGAATATCGAGTCGCTGGCTGCCCTTGAGGGATTACCAGAACTTCAGGTTCTGGATTGCTCAAAAACGCCGTTACTGAGTGTCCGGCAACTGATGAAGGTTAGGACGTTGAAAGAACTCAATATCTCGGAAACACGCGTTAAAACCATCAAGTATCTGATGGCGCATGCTTACTTACAAGTGCTTTCAATCACAGGTACGGAAGTACCACCGCATGAGGTTGTGCAGTTGAAGAAGCAGTTCCCGGAAGTTATCGTTGTTGAATAAGTAAATGAATTTTTACATGAAAAATGGCTTTGAGGATTTATCTTCAAAGCCATTTTTCTTATGCTAATTGTTCTAGTTTCAGAACGGAGATACCACCGATAAGGTCTCAGGTCTATTTTTTTTAGGTTCGCTTTCTGCAAGTAACCTGCAACGTACTTATTTTACACTAAATTTAATAGTTTCCATGTGCATTTTGCCCAGTAATTGAATGAAATAGAAGCCCTCACGCATTCCACTTACATTAATTTCTGTTTTGCTTCCGACAAGCTGTCCTACTGAAATCTGTTTCCCATTGAAATCAATAATTTCATATCGGTTAAACGGTATATTAGGGTTGTCAAATTTCACATTGATCCAATCATTGGCTGGTATAGGATAAATATGAATTCCTTGTGCTGCAAGTTTTGTTATTGATGTAACCTCCTTTATGTCATTTAGTTTTATCTTCAAAGTTGCATTGCTTATGTTCACCCCATCCGACACACTTACCACAAGTTCAAACTCAGGAGTTGTTTCAAAATCCAGGGCCGGTCTGTTGTTGACAATTAACTCTCCAGTATGAGGAATTATCGCAAAAGCATCATTTACGTTTCCATCTACAATTCTGAACATTAAGTCTTTATTCTCAGGGTCGGTCGCGGTTAATGTTTTGAGCACAGTCTCATTGTCTATGTTCTCATTCATACTAAACTCTAGGTCTTCGATGGTGGGAGCTTCATTTATATCTTTTACATTTATAACTACGCTAATGATGCTTTTAACTTTTCCATCTGTAATTTTTACCAAGAAAGTATGTTCAGGTGTTGTTTCATAATCCAAAAGAGAGACAATTTTTATCAGACCAAGTGTGGGATTTAGTTCGAAAATACCAGAGTCGTTGCCCGACATAATTTCGAAATGCAAAGCATCGGACTTTGGTTTATTTACCTTTACTACTCCAACTACAGAAGTTTCAGGCGAGTTCTCAGGTATCGAGAATTCCTGATCGGCAATTTGCGCTTCAGTAATCCAGATGCTAATGTTTGCGGTGGCAGTGTTTGCTCCATCCGAAACTGCTACTTTAATAACGAATCTTGGCCCTGCTTCATAGTCCGAAGCTAAAGACTTGTTTACGGTTATTTCTCCAGTTGAAGAATTAAGAGCAAAAATGTTTTCTTCGTTTCCAGATACAATTGTGTAATTCAATACTTTCTGTTCTGAATCTTTCGCAGTCAACGTTCCAACATAGCTCGTCTTTGCTGCGTTTATGGCAACGGAGAATTCTTGATTTACAAATTCTGGTGTCTCATTGTCAATAATGAATTTATTGGAAACTAACGGTTTAAAGTCTGGAAATAGAGGATTGGTAATTTCGCAGTATATCTTGGTTTTGTCTGGATAATCATCGAAGCTGAAGACCCATCCACTGTTGATTGTTGGTTTTATTTCCCGATGTTTATCATCTTTCCAGATAATGGAACTTTCGATTCCCCGAATAGTTTGTTCAGTACTGAGATCGATAAGTGCATCGCCAGCAAGGTGATAACCTTTTTCGCTCTTGCTTCCAAAGATTAGAAACTGAGGGCTATACTTATAAAAGTAGTTGTTAGAAGATACAACAGGAAGCTGACTCATACGAATGTAGTTATTACTACAGTCTAGGGAACTGAGTTGTTCATTTTTTTCTACATTAAGCGTTGTGAGTAGATTGTTATGACAGAACAGAGTTTGCAAGCTTGCATTGTGTGCCGTGTTTATTTTTTTCAGTTGATTATTATTACAATACAACCGCTTCAATATTGGATTAATTGTTATATCTAGATCTACCAGTTGGTTGTTACTACAGATTAGAAATCCTAATCTTATATTTTTCGTCACATCCAAATTAGCCAATTGATTATCGGCACAGTTCAAAAAAGTCAGTTCTTCACATTTGGTTACATCCAAATAGCTAATCCAGTTTTTGTTGCAGTAGACAGCTTTTAATTTTGTGTTGTTTTCAAGATCTAACTTACTCAGTTCGTTGAGGGCACAGAAAAGTCGTATTAACTCAATATTCTTGCTTACATCTAGTTGTGCGATTTTGTTTTTGTTACATAGTAGGCCTGCAAGTTTTGTACATTCGGTAAGATTTAGGCTGGGAAGCTGATTGTTTGGACAGGATAAAGAGGTCAATGCGCTGGTAGACTTCAAAACTAAGCCGGTTAACGCGTTTGTGCCACATTTAAGGTTGGTCAGAGCGGTATTTCCACTAACATTTAAACTGCTGATTTGGTTATAGCTACAATCAAGCGTTGTCAGAGCTGTAAATCCGCTTAAGTCAAGATGTCCTGCGATTTTAGAGGGATTTTTCTCTCTGTCCCACTTTATTTCAGTTGCCTTTATTTCAGTTTTGCCATCTTGCCATACAATGCCAGACCAAGAACTTGGGTCATTAAAGTCTTTAATTTCTAGAATTTCTCCATTGCTTTTGCCTTCAATAGCCGAAGCCTGTTCGAAAAAAGCTTTGAGCTTTTCCACTTCATGCTGATCGTAACTTTGTGCCTGTAGGCTCATCGAAGCAATTAGCCATGTTGTTAAAAGTAGTAGTTGTTTCATTTGTTGCGATTTTGTGTGTGATAAAGAATAAGCTAGAAACCTTCGCAGTTTGCTTTGCACTAAGGGTGACGATCATTATGCGAGAATTGGTAGTTTGCTTTTGTGATTTTCTCACCGTAGTACCTCAATGCTTATTTGAAACTGGAACTGTAAGAGGGGGAGCAATCGGTAAAAGTTACAGAGCGGAGGTGGGACACTTCGAAGTGTTGAATTTTTGCGAGCGAAATGTATGACGGGTTTTTAGTTCAAATCTCTGATCTATTTATTTTGATTTGCTCTGCGCAGTAAAAATGATAGTGTTGATTATCAGTGTAAAAAGAAGGTGTTTGTCAGAAACAGACTAATTAATAAATTTCCTTTCATAAAAAAGGCTATGCGAAAAGCAAATCACTTTTCTCATAGCCTTTTCCAAGATAAAGCTTCCTGTAATTAGAAGGAAGCCTTGTTGATATGTCTAACCTGATGTTTTATTTTACACTAAACTTAACTGTTTCGGTGCGGCCTTTTCCTTGTAGTTGGATAAAATACAATCCCTCGCGCATTCCGTTCACATCAATCTCAGTTTTGCTTCCCTGAATCTGGCCAGATGAAATCCGTTTCCCGTTGAAATCAATAATCTCATAACGGTTAAACGGAACATTAGGGTTGTCGAATTTCACATTGATCCAAGAATCAGCAGGAATTGGGTAGACATGGATGCCTTGTGCTGCTAAATCTCTGATAGATGTGACTTCATTTAGGTCATTCAATTTAACTGTTACTATCGCTTCCTCTGCGTTTTCTCCATCCGAAGCACTAACCAAAAGCTGGAATTCCGGTGTCGTTTCGAAGTCTAGGGCGTTTGTGTTATTTACCTTTAGTTCTCCTGTAGTTTTGTTAATTGTGAAAGCACTGTTGCTGTTTCCACTTTCGATTGTGAAAGTTAGAGCATCCTGTTCTGGATCTGTTGCTGTTAACTGGCCGAGAACTGTTTCTTTGGATGCATTTTCATCAATTTCGAATTCCATATCAGAAAATTCTGGGGCTTCATTGACATTGTTCACTTTTATGGTCACAGTGGCAGTACTTTCGTTTGTTCCATCGGAGGCTTTTACGGTCAGTGTATGCTGCTGTGCCGTTTCATAATCTAGAAGTGCTGCATCATTTACTTTTATTTCGCCTGTGTTTGTGTCTATTGAGAATGCACCGTTAGTATTGCCACTTTCTATTGCGAAAGTCAAAGCATTCTGTTCCAGATTAGTAACCACTAATGTGCCAACTACCGTTTTTTCGGATGTATTTTCATCTATTTCGAACTCTAGATCTTTAAGTATCAAGAAACCTTCGCTAATTGTAAAAGTGTTCGATTTCAAAGGAGTAAGATCTGGAAATAATGGATTGGTTAACTCACAATATATTTGTACCCCAGCTAATGATTCATCAAAAGTAAAAATCCAACTATTGTTGGTGGATGGAGTTATGACTTTTCCGTCTTTATCTTTCCAAACGATAGAACTTTGATGGCCTTCAACATTCTTCTCAGTATTTAAATCGATTGGACTACCAACTCGTAAAAAATAACTACCATTAATCTCTTCGCCTAGAATAAGAATTTGAGGTGAATATTCACATTCTGGAATGTTTTTAATTGAAGTCAATTGGCTAAACTGAAGATGGTTGTTAGTACAGTTTAAATTGATTAAATGCGTATTATGAGTAAAATCTAGATTGTGGAGTTGATTGTCTGAACACCAAAAATGCGTGAGTTCTGTGTTATTCTCAATACTTAGATCGTTAATTCGATTGCTATGGCAATAAAAATAGTTTAGGTGTATGTTTTCCGTAACATCTAAATTCTCTAGCAGATTGTGAGAGCAGTTAACGTATTGGAGTTGTTTGTTTTTAGTTAAGTTTAAGTTAGTCAGATTATTGCTTGAGCACGATAATGTATTGAGCTGCTTGTTGTGTAAAATATCAAGTTGTTCAATTTGGTTGCTGTCACATATCAAGTATGTTAATTGTTTATTCTCTACCAATTCTAAGTTTTTGAGATGATTGTCGGAACACCGCAAGTATGTAAGTCGTTCTTTTTTTATCAAATTAATGTTATTTACTTGATTGCGAGAGAATGAGAGGGTTTCAAGTTGTTTATGGTTTGATATATCCAGTTCGCTCAATTCGTTATCATCGCATACCAAAAAGGTTAATTGTGTATTTTCTTCTAAATCTAAATGGGTAAGTTTGTTATTGGAGCAGCGTAAATAGAGTAAAGATTTATTTTTGGTTAAATCCAAATTTGAGAGTTGATTATTATTGCAGGATAAACTGGCAAGTTGAGTGTTGTTTATTAAATGTAGACTGCTTATTTGATTATAATTGCAAGACAGCCGATACAATTTTTCATTTTCAGTTACATCCAAACTGCTAATCCGATTGCTATCACAATATAAAAAGTCCATTTTGTGATTCATCGTCAGGTTTAAATTACTGATTTGGTTGCTATAGCAGATTAGAGAGCGTAAACTTGTATTTTTTGTTACATTTAGTTCCTTGATATAATTGTTGTTGCAGTAGAATTCAATTAGCTGTTCATTGGTAGTTGTATTTAGGTTATTCAATAGATTATTGTCACAGTAAAAATATTTAAGTTCTGTATTCTCTTTTACGTCCATACTGCTAAGCTGATTATTAGAGCAGTCTAGGTTTGTTAACTGTTTGTTTGTGGATATATCTAAATTGGTGATTTTATTGTTGTCACAAGATAACCAAGTTAGTTTTTTGTTTTTTGTTATATCTATATTAGTCAGGAGGTTTTCGCCACAATTAAAGTCAATTAGCTGTGTGTTTTTTGTTACATCTATATTAGTCAGGAGATTTTCGCTGCAATCAAAATTAACTAACTGTGTGTGTGTTGCCACATCTAAACTGTTAAGCTGATTATTTGAACACCATAACTGAGTTAAAAGAATGTTAGAGGCTATCTCTAGTTTTTTTATATAGTTGTTGCAACAATACAAAATAGTTAGTTTAGTGTTTTTTGTTACATCAAGTTTTTTTAGTTGATTAGTTTCGCAGGATAAATAATCTAACTCTAGATTTTCAGATAGATCTAATTTTTCAATTTGATTGTCAGAGCATATCAAGATTGAGAGTTGAGAGTGTTTTGTTGTATTTAGATTAGTAATTAGGTTTGAGCTACAGGCTAGGCTAACCAGTAGAGTGTTTGAGCTAAGGTCAATATTCTTGAGTTGGTTGTACGAGCAGTCTAGACGAGTCAATCGGTGGTTCTTAGAAAAATTAAGGCTATTGAGCTGATTATATGAACAATTCAGATCAGTTAATTGTGTATTCTCAGTTATGTCAATGCTGTTAAGTTGATTATATGAGCAATTCAGATCAGTTAATTGTGTATTCTCAGTTATGTCAATGTTGTTAAGTTGATTATATGAGCAATTTAGGTTCGTTAATTGTGTATTCTCAGTTATGTCTATATTATTAATTTTATTGTAGTTACAAGTTAGTCGAACTAAAGAACTGAAGTTGTTCAAGTCTAAATTGCCAGCTATTTTTGGAGCGTCATAATCACCTGCCCAGCTTATAGTTTCAACTCTCTTGTTTTCATTTACATCATCCTGCCAGATAACTCCATTCCAGCTCGCAGGATTGTTAAGGCTAGAAATGTCTAGCGCTTCGCCATTATTCTTACCTTCAATGGCCGAAGGCTGGGCAAAAAATGCTTTAAGCTTATCAACTTCGTACTGATTATAAGTTTGTGCTTTTAGGCCAATTATGGCCATGAAAAAGATTGAAAAGAGAAGTAATTGTTTTTTCATAAAATTGCTTGCTATTTTGTTTTCAGAGATTGATCCATTTAGATTTCGAATATCAATTGAAAACGTTTAAACAGGTAGCAAAGTTACAATTACAAATAAAATTAAGTGTATGTTAGACTTTTAATTGTATGAGATGCACAAATGTAATTCGGTCTTAGGGATATGTCATTAAGCAGTGATATTAGAATAACAGTTTTGGCATTAAATAGAGCTAGTACATATCAAAAGAAAAGAAACTTTCCAAAGCTCAGAATGCCTCGGAAAGTCAAACCAAGAAAAAACAAATCAATACTTTTCCTCAACAGCTACCCGATACTCATGCATACTCATACTACCAGCCACAGCCCCAACAATGCACAAAAAACAACCGATAATAGTCCCAAAGAAAGGAATCATCATCACCAGACCATAAGGCATGCCACTGCCCAGTGCTAGACCTTTGTGTTTGTAGACCCAAGCCCGGCTTTCCTTCACGTTACGGCGGGCACGCTCATTCATGTAATCGATAAAAGCAAAGCCAAAGAAATACGAAGAAACGAAAAACATCCCCACAGGAGCCACAAACCAACCAATCACAGGCACTAGCCCAATAAAAAAGAAGAGAATAGAAAAGAAAATCTCATAAGCCATATTAATCAGCGAAAGTGAAATTCCTCGCCAGAGGTTTTTAAAAAAGTCAGCAAAACCACCCTGACCACTTCCTTGACCTTCAAGTATGTCGGCAGTTTTCTCAGCCACATAAGCAATCACAGGCGACATAAGAATAAGTATGATAAAACCAGAGAAGAAAGCAAAGAAGATAAGGAACATAATCCAGAAAATAACATTAATGCTCCACATTACCCAGCTAGGGAGATCCATTGTGTCCAGACCTATCCATACTTTCACCTGATCGGCCAATTCGGAAGTAGCAGTTATACCTAGGAAAAATAGCAGTACGCTAAATAAAACAGGAAAAATATAAAACCAAGCCATTCCATTTCGGTTGATAAATCCTATTGCCTGAAAGTACTTGCCAAAGCTCAAGCTAAATTGTTTAAATCCATTCATGATATTTAGATTTTATTGAAGTGAGTTATTTTGTTGGTTATCAGATAGTAAAAAGTCGTTGTGGTTCATCTCAACGAGGCATTGTTAGTCGATAATTCAAATTTTGAATTACGGCCAATTTAAAACATCTTACCCGTAAATTATAATGCCCAAACAGCGATTGAAGATTGAAAAAATGAGTATTTGGATGATTAAATCTTTTATTTAGTTTTGAACCGCAATAATCATATTCTCAATAAAGGCGAAATGAGCTGAATATAAGCTTGTTGTGTTTTTGTGAGAAATGGTTTTACACATAGACCAACTGGGACTAAGCAAACTGGCGATTGCCTCAGACGGTTTTTTTTGACTATTTATTTGTTAAATAATTAACAATAGGAAATGAATATACTAAAGCGCATCTTCTATCTATACTACGATGGCTTTCGAAATATGAAAGTAGGACGCCAGCTTTGGGCAATCATCCTGCTCAAACTGTTTATAATGTTTGGCGTTTTCAAGTATTTCTTCTTCGAGAATCATCTAAAAGAAAATTTCGACTCGGATAAAGCTAGAAGCGAGCATGTAATTAACAATCTAACAAACATCGAATAATTAAATGGAGCAAATCGATATAAGCTTAGTAGACTGGTCGCGGGCACAATTCGCACTCACGGCCATGTTTCACTGGATTTTTGTACCGCTCACCCTTGGCATCACATTCATTATTGCAATAATGGAGACTTTTTATGTGAGCACGGGTGACGAAAAATGGAAACAGATCACAAAATTTTGGTCAACACTCTTCGGTATCAATTTCGCCATTGGTGTTGCCACAGGTATCATTCTAGAGTTCGAGTTCGGAACCAATTGGTCCAACTATTCATGGTTCGTAGGCGATATTTTCGGAGCGCCGCTGGCAGTAGAAGGAATCATGGCCTTCTTCATGGAATCCACGTTCATTGCCGTTATGTTTTTCGGCTGGGACAAGGTAAGCAAACGCTTTCACTTGCTATCTACATGGCTTGTGGCGTTAGGTTCAAACCTATCGGCACTTTGGATTTTGGTAGCCAATGGTTGGATGCAGGATCCAGTTGGCGTAACCTTCAATCCAGATACGGCGCGCAACGAAATGACCAACTTCTGGGAAGTACTCTTTTCGCCAACAGCAATCAATAAATTCCTGCACACCATTTCTTCAGGATATGTGCTTGCCGCTGTTTTCGTGATTGGGATCAGTGCGTGGTACCTTCTGAAAAACCGCGAAGTAGTACTGGCCAAGCGCAGTATCATAGTAGCAGGAGTTTTCGGTTTCATAACATCTATCTACCTGATCATCTCTGGCGACGAATCAGCACGGCGCGTAGCACGCACACAGCCTATGAAATTCGCAGCAATGGAAGCCCTTTACGAGGGACAGACACATGCCCCGCTTGTGCTAATGGGAGCCTTGCAAAAGAAAGAGAACGGCGACATAAAAGAAGAACACGAGTTTATATTCGAACTGCAGATTCCCGATCTACTTTCATGGATGACCTATCTCGACCCGAACGCCTATATCCCAGGTGTAAAAGACCTGATTCAAGGCAATGAGGAACGGGGGATAATGAGCTACAAAGAACGCATAGCAAAAGGTCGTACAGCCATTTTAGCCTTAAAAGATTACAAGAAATACAAAAAAGAAGGCAATCAAGAAAAGGCCGATGAATCGCTGAAAGTACTCCGTGCAAATTTCGAGCACTTTGGCTACGGCTACTACCATGGACGCGATCCTCACGAATTGGTTCCACCAGTTCCACTAACCTTCTATTCATTTCACATAATGGTAGGGCTGGGGATGCATTTTACAATCCTGTTCATGGTAATGCTCTACCTTGCTTACAAGAAAAGGCTACAAAAACACAGGTGGATTCTTCGCGTAGCCGTTCTCACAATTCCACTGGCCTACGTTGCAAGTCAGGCAGGTTGGATAGTGGCAGAAGTTGGCCGCCAACCGTGGGTGATACAAGATCTTATGCCAACACTCAGCGCAGTTTCGCAAGTAGACACAGGAACCGTTCAAACCACCTTCTGGTTGTTCGCAGTCACATTCATTGTGCTTTTCATTGCCGAGCTGCGCATTATGTTCAAACAGATAGGAATAGGACCAAAACAGATAGGAGAGAAGTAAGCTTACTCGATCAATATTTCATTATCAGCGAGCTGGCGTCAGCCTTGGGCCTTAATCTTTTTAGCTGAAAAGCCTGCCGAAAGGCGTTAAGAACGAAAATCTGTTTGAGTCCCGAAGGGCGAGTTATTTTCGTTTAGTCTTTCGGCAGGATTTTCAGCGTTAAAAAAAGATTGGAGCCTTGAATTTTTGCTCCTTTTTTTTCAAGAAAAAAGGAGATCAAGAAAAATAAACCTGCTATCGTCAACAAAATTACAGATTGGTATAGTTTACCATGTAATTTTTTTTGATATGCCTAAATGAACTGTTGATTTTTATTTACGATGTAAAATAAACATAACAAAGTACTTAATATGTTCGAGACACTAGAATTATTAAGCCTACAACAATACTGGTGGTTCATAGTATCACTACTGGCAGCAATACTTATCTTTTTAATGTTTGTCCAAGGAGGCCAGACACTCATTTACACAATAGGAAAAACAGAAAAAGAGCGTTCCTTCATAGTAAACGCACTAGGTAGAAAATGGGAGCTTACCTTTACGACACTGGTAACATTTGGGGGCGCATTCTTTGCTTCCTTCCCTCTGTTTTATGCAACCAGTTTCGGAGGAGCATATTGGGTGTGGATGCTCATACTGTTTGCCTTCGTAATACAGGCAGTTTCTTACGAGTACCGCACAAAGCCCGATAATTTCTTAGGACAGCGAGTTTTCGAAATTTTCCTTTTCATCAATGGAGCCTTAGGGACTATACTTCTGGGAACAGCAGTAAGCACAATGTTCACAGGCTCCGAATTTTCCATCAACGAAATGAACTTCTCAACATGGAAAGGAAGCCTGCGCGGACTCGAAGCCGTTCTGTGCATCCAGAATGTATTTCTTGGCCTTGCAGTCTTTTTCTTGGCCAGAGTACTAGGAGCAATGTATTTCATGAACCACATTCGCAACAACGAGGTTTTCGCAAGGGCAAAGAAACAGGTTATGGTAAACGCCGTTCCTTTTCTGGTGTTTTTTCTTGCATGGCTTATCTGGCTATTGCTCCGCGATGGTTTTGCTGTGAATCCTACAACAAAAGAAGTATTTATGGAGCGATACAAATACCTGCACAACTTCATTGCAATGCCACTAGTATTGGTTTTGTTGCTGGTAGGAGTGATTGGGGTTCTTTTCGGGATATACCGTGTTGTAGTCAATGCCGAGAAGCACGGACGTTCCAGCTTTTGGTTCTCAGGTCTTGGCACAGTATTTACCGTACTTGCACTGCTTCTGGCCTTGGGATACAACAACACCGCATTCTATCCATCTACTTACGACTTACAAAGTTCGTTGACAATAGAAAACGCATCGTCGAGCCATTACACGCTCACAGCAATGAGCTATGTGTCCCTGTTGGTGCCGTTCGTAATAGCATACATAGTATACGTCTGGCGTGCGATTAACAGCAAACCGATGGACGACAAAGAACTAAATCAAGGGAACCATATTTATTAACAACAGAATAAAACAATCTTAATTTTTAAACAAAAACAGAAATTACATGACAGCTAGTATAATAGTATTTTCAACTTGGCCGGTCGTAATCGCTTCAACATATTTTGCAGCGCGTTACGCTATGAAGAAATTCATGGC
The DNA here is from genome assembly GCA_965230435.1 of Bacteroidales bacterium. GTDB lineage: Bacteria > Bacteroidota > Bacteroidia > Bacteroidales > JBDKHP01 > JBDKHP01. The sequence goes on along the minus strand of CBDDLB010000002.1, from coordinate 2,352,402 downwards.
TATAGAAGAATCCAACGACGATTAAACATCAAGCAATACTTTTTAAGGGTGGCCATGTTATATTATCAAACGGCCACCCTTTTAATTTCAGACGAGATCAAAATATTTTTTAGGAGCAATACTTCAAGCTCTGTCAAGAACATTCAGCGCGCCTTCCTCTACAAGTCCTCAGCCCTGCCGCTGTTCAGCATCGCCACAGCGGTCTATTCCGCCGAGGCTCCATAGCCGCTCCATCGTGCTTCACTAGCGTCAGTACTTCCGGGCTTTCCGTTCCAGTCACGGCTAGTTTAAAACGTTCCTGCTTTCTAAAATTTTCTTAAATAATTCATAATTCATAATTCATAATTCATAATTCATAATTCATAAACCCTCTTTGCTGTAAAACACCCCTTTCTTTTCGTCTTCCCGTCAGTGTATTTCTACCTTTGTATCAGCTATGGAACTTTTAGGGATTATTCTTTTTGGCTTACTTATAGGTTATTTAGGTGGTTATGCTGGTATAAGCGGTGCTCCATTTTTTATAGCGTTTCTTGTAATGGGGGTAGGCTTTCAGCAGCATTTGGCACAGGGGACAGTATTGGCTGTAATGTTAGGGCCTATGAGCCTGCCTGCTGTTTGGGCTTTTCGCCAGCGCTTTTTAGAGCTGTGGAAATATATCTTGGCAGGAGTATTACTGTATGCCTTATTCTCATATGTAGGAGCCGCTTTTGCATTTTCTATGGACGAGAAAATCTTAAAAGTAACTTTCGGTTGCCTCTTAATGATTTTAGGAATTAGTCAGATACGCAACAGCAAAAAACAGCAGGCCACCTCAACACCACGAAAGCATAGGAGTGGTTTCTGGGTATGTGGAAATGTTCGTTTCCCGATCAACTTGCTAACTGTGGGAGCAGTAGGAGCAATTGTAGGTATTTTTGGAGGACTTTTTGGAATAGGAGCGGGAGTAATTATGCTTCCTTTTTTTGTAAACGGCCTTCATATTCATAAGAACGATGCCCGTTTACTTGGACTTGCCATTCTTCTCCCTCCTGTTAGTATAGGTGCAGTAATAAAATATCAACAAAACGCATCTATTGATTGGCACATTGCAGCGATTTTACTTTTGGCCTATCTGGCAACAAACTTTTTCGGGGCCAAACGTGGGCAAAAGGCTTCGCCGGCAAAATTTGCAGTCCGTTTTGGCATCATCCTAATTACTTTGGGGTGTTTGATGTTCAGTTTCCCTTTCTTTCGATGAATTCAAGTCTGTATCGGAATTATTACCATAATCGAAGAGTGAAGCCGTAGACTGAAAGTTTATATGATTGCAGTTCAGGTTTTAATCTGTGTTTTTTTAAGATTATAGTCCAGATTCGAAATTACAGAATTGCCATATTTTTCCGTCGGAAATCAACGAATAACCATTGATCAAGAATCAATGAATTTTCACATCAATAATCCTATCCCCAATTTCCAGACGGTTCACAATATCAATTCCATCTACAACCTCAGCAAAAATGGTGTAGCGCCCGTCTAAATGAGGTGTTGCAGAATGTGTGATGAACCACTGGCTCGATTCGGTGTCTTTACCGGCCGAAGCCATACCAACACTACCTTTAGAGTATTTCAAAAAAGAAAATTCTGATCGGATAGAAAACTCAGTTTCTCCCCAGCCATCGCCACGCGGACAGCCTCCCTGAACAACAAAATTGGGCACAACCCTATGCGTGGTCAGTTGGTTATAAAAATCATCTTTAGACAGCCTTAGGAAGTTGGCAACAGTACCGGGAGCCTCATTAACTTTTAGTGCTAAGGTGATTTTTCCTTTGTTGGTTTCCAGAACAGCAAGTTCGTTTTGATCGATAGTCTGAACAAGCTTCCAGTTGATAGGGTTATTGAACAAAGAATTATTCTTGGTGTCATATTCTTCTCCTTCGAAGTAAGCAATCGTCTTTTTCAGTTCAACGAAAGCTTCTAGTTGTTCGGGCACTTCCAACCGATGCAATGCCTGTTTCAGGAAGTAGGTATTGCTGTACGTGTTGATGTAATTATATCCAGGGACACGGAGTACTTGAGCAGCCTGAGCCACCAAAGAGGTCTCGTTGGAACTGATGGCCTGTTTCAATATCAGAGCAAATTCCTGATAAAGATCGGAGCCTCCCTTCGATTTATATCGGTCGTTGTGATAATCAAATTTCTCGGACTCGCGCATATGCACCAAAGCTTCCATTCCATAGGCTGATATTATTTTTTCTTCAGAACCGAATGTTTCTTTGGCCAAGAATTTAAAGGAACCGATATCTTCACCCAAAGCCCTAAGAAGAAATGCTTTTTCGTAAATATTCATGCTGTTTTTGTAGCGGGTCATTATCGCATCTATAGTTGTCTCGTTCGATGGCGAAGCTTTTAGGGCAGCATGAAAAAGAGTTGTTCCCACTCTCCAGTTCAATTCTGGAGATGCAAGGCTTAGGTACCGTCTAGCATGTTTTTTATTCGCAAGCCGTAGGAAGAATTCAGAGGCAGAAATGGCCACATTGATATTTGAGTGTTTCAACAATTCTTCAACTCTACTTTGATTAGGGAAATAGGCCTCTTCTGGCAATGAGCGGAGAATGTTGATCAGAATATTATTATTGTTGCTTTTCAATGCTGAGTCAATAATGCTAGAATGTCTCTTGCTATAGTTCTTCGCCAGTACATTGATTAAATTTTCTTTTACTTGTTGGTCTTCTACTTCTGAGAAAATCTCCGAAACATCTTTAAGCTGTTCCGGTGTCAGCACTTTCAATCTGTTGAAATAGATTGACGCTACGTAACGCTGATATTCAGTTAAGTTCTCTGTTTTTAGCAGATCAAGAACTCTAGACGTTGATTTCGAATTGGTAATTCCTTTGATAGAAAAGCGTGCAAAACCCCACAACAGGCCTTCGGTTGTTCTTTCGTGCGTAATGGCAAGATCGGACAAATAGTTTAGTCCTCTTTCAGAACCACATTTTCCTATTGCTTCATAAATCTCAGCCTTAACAATTGGGTTGTCATTTTTTAGGCTAAGTGCTATGAGATACTCTTCAGATGCACCAGAACCAGTCTGTCCGATAGCAAAGGCGGCAGCACGTTGGACTTCAGCCTCAGGATCCATTACAAGTTGGTACAGATCATTTAAAATTGTAGTGTCTTGCACAGAGCCAAAAGCCAATGCAGCCTGACTTCTATAATTTGCTTCCGAATGCTGTAAATATTGAGAGAGCTTTTCAGTATCTCTTTTGTCCTTTAAGTCGTGAATTTTTTGCATTATCTTATCTCGATAGATGTTTTGCATGGGTTCTACAGAACTAAATCTTTGAGCTTTATGCTCTGAACATCCGAGTAAGATATAGAATGCGAATATTGTTGCGAAAATCCCTTTCATTGCTTTTATATACTTTCAGTTGTCAGATGAAGCACCGAATTCTAACCGGATTATCCTTAGGGTTAATTGTAATTGAGGTGTTTCACCTTTGCAAAATCTTTAAAAACAGTTATATTTTGAATTAGAACTGAGGTCCGAGACCTTTTCGTTAAAGATGTTTTGTTTAAATAGAGTGTTCTGTAATCTCTTTTCTATGTGGCATGACCTGTTGGAAAATGCATGTTACAGAAGGCTAATGAACGTTGCCAGTTATTTAGAAATGGCTTCAGGTAATCATAATCAAAATCTGAGCCATCGTATTTTGAACAGTAGTTTTGCGAATCTTTTGTTCGTAAACTTGGCTGTAGAATGTGCTGGTCTGCAAAATCTTTACCGTAATTCTTCTTCTTGGAGGAGTTATCAAAGCTTAGGAGTAATCAGCTCTGTTGCCTAAAATTATAATAATGATTTGGAACAGGAAATTAATTGCTGGCGAAATCTATATTGAAGAGAATTTGATCATTCGGCTCAATAACAGAATCTACGAATAACCGAATAAGCTTTGTGCCCTAACCTTATTTTTGTTTTACTATGCGTTGGTTATCAGTTGGTAGTTAGTTGTTTAGAGCAGATCATTTTCAGAAGCCGTTCATGAGAACGGTTCCGCTCAATTCATAATTAATAAGTACCGAGATAAAATTAGTTAGATTTCTTTCTGGCTAAAGTAGCTTGTTATTTGAAGGACGTAAGCCTATAAAAAATAGGTCTGTGACCTTATTTTATACTCTATAGCCAAAGAATTGCGTTTACATTATTCTGTGTCAGTTGCTAATTTATAAGAAGAGCAGCTGGTTGTATAGGCTTCAAAAAGTATGGTTTAATCTTTGCCATGTTTTTCGGAAGGTCTGAAAAAATGTATATTTACCTGTTGATAAAACAGAGAGTTGATTATGGAAACCAAAGTAATCGCGATCACCAATCACAAAGGTGGAGTGGGCAAGACGACTTCGACTGTAAATATTGGTGCAGGATTGAGTTATATGGGGAAAAAAATTCTGTTGATGGATATCGATCCTCAGGCGAACCTTTCGCAAAGCTTCGGCATAGAGGAAGAAGCTGCCAATGTTTACACTGCTATGCGCGGTTTTTCCGAAGCAAAACCAATCAATGTTCTTAAGAATTTAGATTGCATCCCTTCTACTCTCGATCTTTCGGGAGCAGAGCTGGAACTCAGTAACGAGCCGGGACGGGAATATTTGCTTCGTGAAATTATTGAAAGTTTCCGTGGACAGTACGATTTTATATTTATCGATTGCCCTCCGACTTTGGGACTACTTACAATCAACGCACTCACAGCAGCAGACGAGGTATACATACCATTGCAGGCACATTACTTAGCAATGCGGGGACTTACGAAAATTATAGAAGTGGTAGAGAAGATCAAGAAACGCTTGAACCGTAAGCTTTCCATTGAAGGAGTTGTGATTACGCAATACGATAGTCGCAAGATACTCAACCGCGATGTTGCTTCTGCAATTAAAGAGTTTTTTGGAGAGAAAGTTTTCGACACCAAAATCAGGAACAATATTGCTCTGGCAGAAGCGCCCAGCTCGGGAACTGATATATTTCGGTATAGTCCGAAGAGTCATGGAGCTCAGGATTATTTAGAACTTTGTGTTGAAATTGAAAAAAAATACAATTAGTTCCGTAAATTTGGAAAGCGTATTTAGTTAGTAAAGTGTAAAAAATAACTTCGGTTAAGGCGCACAAGGCGTTCAATACCGGAGCGTACTAGAGTACGTGAGGATTTGGACGACCGCAGTACAACGAAAACCGAAGTTATTTTTTCAGCTTTACTTAAGGGCTGATCTAAAATAAAAACCACTTTAGGGTTGATATGTGGTTTGCATACAATGCGAAGCCTTTTATGATATGCTAATGTGAAAATGGTTTTCGCTCGTTGTTGTCGTAACAGTCTATTCTTTCGAATAAAACAAATAACGCAAGAGCTGATTCACTTTTGTACAAATTGATCCACGATCGTAGCAATTGGAACAGACCGAATTTTGTGATGAACCGTAAAATGTGTAGAAGAATACTGATCCAACAGGCTAAACTATAAGACATGGCTAAGAAAAGCTTTAAGGGTGGGTTGGGAAGCCTACTCGAAAATACTTTTAACAAAACAGGGCTCGACAAACAGAACGTTTCAGAGCCAAAAGATGACAGAGAATTTGATGAGCTAAAGCTGGAATTAGATATTTGTAAGGCGGAACTGGCCCTATGGCGGCAAGGTCAATTGGATATGGCTCTTTTCAAAGCCAGTCTTGCCGAAGAGGGGTTGAAATACAACAGCGAAACCAATTCTATTGAAAAAGAAGACTAGCTTTCAGGTGGCATTAATTTTGGTAAGTAGTCAGTCATAATTATCTATATTCATTCTGTTGCTAAGTCGCTGATAGAGTGTGTAAAGTGAAAGTAATACAAATGGATTTATAGCCTTATTTTTTGAGTACGTTGTGCTGTAGCCATAAAACATTACGTCTTGGCTATAAATCTAATAAGCTGCTTAAAGCTGATCCTGATTGAAAAGTTCTGTGAATTTAAAATATAAAATAGTATAAAGCGTCTGACCTTAAAAATAACAAAAGCGAGCAGTTTGTTTTTAGAATAGATTGGCTTAGCTTAGAAAATTGAAAATCATAGGTCGGCGACCTTAAGCATAAATTGCATATGAAGCTTCGGACAAAATTCCCTTTTTATACGAGTATAGCCGTACTGATCACTGTCAGTGTTGTTACACTTTATGCAATTTTAGACTATAGACAGTCAACTCTGCGAAGCATTCAAAAATTCAAGGAAGAGGAAATCGTAAAAGTAAAGCAGCACCTGAAGGATATTGTTGACATTGCTTACGAAATGGTTTCTGTAAGTTATCAGAATTCCCGCGACCTTGAAACCCTTCAGCATTTTTATGCCGGTGAGGGGCAGGATGTAGATTCTACAACTCAGGCTCGTGAGTCAGCATACCGTGAGGCCAGTGACTATATTCTCAATCTTACTTTAGAAAACCTTCGCGTGCTCCGATATGGTGGAGATGGCTACATTTGGATCAATAATGTAAATAAGCCATATCGAGTGGTTATGCACCCTATCAATCCGGAGCTGGAGGGGCAAAAGCTTGATGGGCCAGAATTTAACCTTGCCAAAGGGTCTAAGCAGAACATATACGCGCACTTTGCAGAGATAGTGCAGAAAAGTGGCGAAGGATATTCCGAATACGATTGGTATAAACCTGGAGAACGGGACGTAATGCCCAAGATAAGTTACCTGAAGCTCTTTGAGCCTACGGGCTGGGTTATTGGTACGGGGGTTTACGTAGATAACATCGATAAAATTGTAGAGAGAAAAAAAGACGAACTCAGCAAGCAGATCAACCGCATGGTTATGCTTATCACGCTTCTGGGACTTATACTCACTGTGGTGGCGATTATTCTTTTGCAGCGTTTTGCTAATAGTGTGACGGATGCTCTGTATGAGATCAGTAACAACTTGAGTGAGATGGCCAAAGGTAAAACCGTAGAGAAGGTGAAGCGTGTCCGCGATGATGAAATCGGGGAGATGCAGTTGGCGATGGGGGCATTTATTGATGGTGTTACAACTTATAACCGCTTTTCACGGGAGATCGGGAAAGGAAATCTTGAGGCAGAGTTTAACACACTAAGTGATGAGGATTTATTGGGGAACTCGCTGTTGGAAATGAGGAACAGTTTACGTTCGGCCAGAGATGAAGAGGAAAAAAGAAAAGCGGACGATGATAAGCGGAACTGGGCCACATCTGGTTTTGCAAAATTTGGTGAAATTCTTCGGGAAAACACTTCCAGTATAGAAACTCTTGCAGACAACGTTATCCGGAGTCTTGTGAAATACTTGGAAGCCAATCAAGGTGGTTTTTTCACGCTTAAGCATCCAGAGAAAGAAGAAACTTATTTAGAGTTGAGCGCTGCATTTGCTTATGATCAGAAGAAATTCTTAAACAGGAAAATTGCGTTGAAAGAAGGGCTGGTTGGAACATGTGCCGTTGAGCGCAAAACCATTTACATGAACGATGTGCCTGATGGTTACATGGAAATCTCTTCTGGTCTGGGAGAAGCCACGCCAAACTGTTTGCTGATAGTACCTCTGAAAATAGAAACTGAGGTGTTGGGTATTCTGGAAATAGCATCGTTTGTTGAATTTCCTACACACGTTATCCGTTTTGTGGAACAGTTGGGAGAAAGTATTGCCGGAACACTGAAGACTGTAAACATCAATGAGCAAACTGCACGTCTTCTGAAAGAAACACGTACGAAATCGGAAGAAATGGCTTCTCAGGAGGAAGAGATGCGCCAGAACCTTGAAGAACTCCGTACTACACAAGATGAGCTTATTCGAAAAGATACAGATTCGTCTAGTTTGATTGCAATACTCGACCAGATGGTGTACCGCGTGGAGTTGACCATTACGGGAGAGGTGGAATATGTAAACGATAGGTTCCTTGGGGTACTTAATCAACAAATTGATGAGGTGATAGGGCAGGCCTTTACAAACTTCTTTCAAGCGATAGATGAAGAGACTTTCATGGAAGTATGGGACGAAATATACAACTATGGAACACCACAGAATATTAAGTTCCGTGTTATTAGTCAAGGTGAGATTATCTGGTTGGATTCTATTGTTGCGGGCATTCTAGATCGCGACGAGGAAGTGCACAAGATTGTTATTTTGGCTATGGAGGTTAGCGAAGCGGATGCTAATATTGTGCGGTAAGAATACAATATTTAGATGTGTACGTTTTAAGGCTGAGGAGAGCCAGAAGTATATTTAGTTAGGATATGCTTCTGGCTTTTTTAGTTTTCTTTAACATGCCTTGCTTACATGTAGCACTTTTTATTCTTAAATGTGTCTTTAGTAAAAAGAAGTTGAAGCTGTACTGCTAAGTTCATTTTTAGTCTTGATAAAACTTATTGTTTTGAATGAAACTGATGAAGAAATTCTTACATGAAATAAGTGCGTGGTGCTATTTGTTAGGAAAAGCATCGTACTAATTTCAATATGGTGACAAACCCAAAAGTGCCGTTTATATTAACATTCCTATTTGTAAACATAGCCTACCATAATCCCCTATGTGGTTATACGTAAAATTCAAACTCTTAACTAAAAACTAAACTCATGAAAATAAACACAGAATCAAGTCTCTCTTTCGAGAAAGTGAATATGAAAGGGGCAGATAATGTAGAAATGAAAATATTGATAGGGCCTAATGAAAGTTCGGATAATATTATCATGAGGCATTTTTCAATTGGAGCCAGCGGCAATACTCCACGACATACCCACAACTATGAACATGTTGTGCGCGTGGTAAAGAACAAGGGCATTTTTCATGATGCTGAAGGTAATAAACATGAACTTGCCGAAGGGCAGAGTCTGTTTATAGCGCCAAACGAGCTGCATCAGTTTCTGAATCCCAATGAGGAGGCGTTTGAATTTTTGTGCATTATTCCAAATCCAGAAAAGATTGAACCGTAAATTAATATGGTGGAGAGGTGTTAATCCTCTCCTTCAAGTTCCTCAATACGTTTCTTTTGGTCGGTTATGCGGTTCCGCAAAGTCATATTGTCTTCAATATGTCGCTTAATCTCATTTTCCATAGCTGCCAAACGGGAAATATTCCGAATATATACAAGCATTATTTTTTCGCCACGGGCAGAAACAAGACTCATAAATACTTCTACAGGTGTAATCTTACCTTCCATGTGAATAGCTTTCACACGTTGCCATTGTCCTAGGCGAGAGAAAAACAGTTTCATATCTTTGATAATAATAAGTTCCTGAATGTGGAACTCTTTTACCTGCTCGTTCTCAACACCAAAAAGCTGAAGTGCCGCTTGGTTGCTCAATTGAATTTTACCCTTTTCGTCGGCAATCATTATTGGCTGAATGGATTTTTCGAAGACTAGATTGAAGCGGTTTTCCGAAGCTTTAAGTGTCTCTAATTCTTTGTCAGACATTTCTTTTTCAAGAATCATTTCATCTAGCTGAGCCTTCATTAATTCTTCTTGCAGGCGCATCTGATCAGTATACTTCTGAGAATCGCGTAGAAGCTCTTGAGTACGAATACTGTTTTTTACATTGGCCAATGTGGTGGCTATGGTAGTAGATATTTTTTCTACAAATTCTACTTCGTAGTGTTGGAAAACGTGCATAGAGGCAAGTTCGATAACTCCAAAGGGGCCGTCTTCTAAAAGTATTGGTACAAAAAGTAAGCTTCTTGGTTTCGAATCGCCAAGCCCAGAGCGTATTTTTAGGTAATTGTCGGGAACTTCAGTCAGGAACACTGACTTTTTTTCAGCGGCACAAACACCAACAAGGCCTTCGCCCGTTTTGAACCTCCTATCGATAAATTTCTTTTGCTCGTATGCGTGAGATGCTACCAAAACCAGTTCGTTCGTGTGTATACCACCACTGAAATCCTTCTGGTCGTAGATGAAAATTGCTCCAAGGTGGGCAGAGACATAATCTGCGATTCCTTTTATGATGATGTACGAGAAAGATTCAAAGCTTTGGCCAGATTGTCGTAAAAGATCGTTGAACCGTGCGATACCTTCTGCTTCCCACCTACGTATTTCATCTTCTTTTTTTCTGGTATGGCGTTCTTCTTCTGCTTTCATCAAGTTATTGCGCATGGCAATTAGGGCGTTCCCTAAATCATCATCGTTTCCTAGCGGGTTGAATTCCAATGTGTAATTCCCTTCGCGTATGCTGTCTGCAAATTTGGCTGCCGATTGAAGGTGTTTGATGTGCTCATTGAGCGCATCGAGTATCCTGCGTATGATGTCGTTATAAGGATAGTCCATTATTTCGGCTCGGAAATTCCCAGTTAGAATGTTCTGTAATAAAACGCTGATCATTCTTAAAGGGCGGGTGATTGCCCGTGCCAAGAAATAAATGAACAAACTAAAACTAAGAACTGCTAATATTCCAAGGAAAATAATGGCAAGGTCTACAGAACGTATCTGTTCGTCAATGAACTCTTTTTTAGGAACAAGGATGCAGACATACATTTCGCTTTCCATGTCGAAGCTGTAAAAAACGTAAATATCGCGCAGTAATTTCTCGTCATATAGTTCAAGAACTCCTTTACGCATTTCCTGCATCTCCCGGAAAAATGCTTCGGACAATACATTCTCTTTCTCGCGGTTGGGGTGGATTACAAAATAACCCTTGGCATCTATTACATACGGGAAGCCAGATTTGTAATACCTTTTTGAGTAGAAGCTTTCTTTTAAATCTTCGAATTTATTCTCGCCTGTTCGTTTGTGGTGTTCTTGTTCAAACTGTTCTGCTTGTTTCAGCAATTTCCATTTTAGGCTCATTGCTGCGGTATCTTCAGGGTTGACACTCAGTTTTGTCTGTAGGTCGTTGATAAGCCGCTTTGCAAAATCGCCTTCTGAAGTCACCTGTTTGTTGTAGGTACTGATCAGGTCGGATAGATTGCTTAGGTGTTGCTCCATCAGTGGGCGGGAATTGTTAAAAATACCGCTCACCTGCGTAGTGTGAATAACATATGCCGCTAATGTATACAACAAAGCTGTTGTAGGTAGCGTAACGAGAAGCAGCCTATGGCGCAACGAGAGTTTATTGAAAAAATTCATGAAGCAGATTCGCTATTTAAGTTCTTGGAACTATTTACAGCACACGGTGCTATTTGCTGGGAAGTGACATTGCCTGTTTTTACAGCGTCTTTAAAAATAGACAAGTAAGGTCATTGGTTTCTAAGACTTCAAATAATCAAACTGAATATGAACTACTTATGTCCAGAGAAAAAAGTTAAATGTCCCTACTTGTTAAAATTTAATTTTGTGCTGATTATCAGTAATATGACACCCCAAAAAATGTCGATTATATCACTATGCTAAGGTCGTGGACTTATTATAATTACAAAAACTCAATCTGAATGAAAGCATCCTAACCAGAAGTGAGTTTTAAAACAGAATAGGGTTACGACCTTACCTGAAACACTCACAGGATATTCAAAGTTCATGCCTTTTACAGAACATCCTTTGCTGTTAAATACAATAGAACATATCAAGGTAAAGGTAACAAAACTGAAAGAAACTGCAATCCTGCTTTTTAATTTCGGTTTTAGGCGATCAAGAGTTGTTTTTGGGTAGATATGAGAGGAAGTAAGCTCCCCTTTGAGCTTATTTTAAGTTGTTTATATGTCAGGTTTTATGGCAATGTTCTCTTAAGTCAATTCGAAAAGGAATGGATTTTATCCGTCCACAGTTTCATTATCGTTCAAAGAACGTTACTAAGAGTAGAGCATTACATTGAAATGGAAATAAAATAAGAGGATATGTCAACACGTGGCATTGGACAGGTAAATAAAATAAATTCAGTGAATTAAAGTAATGTAGAATAATAGCCCATCAAACGTAAGGAATTAAAAAAAAACAATATATTTGCGCGATTCTTAGAGGAACTTATGAACTTGAAATTAAAATAAAGACGATTAGAAATGCGGAACAAAGGAGCAATTCAGTTAGTCGCAATTCTCTTTGCAGTATTCAGTTTATTCCATTTGTCATTTACATGGGTTACACGTGGTGTAGAGAGTGATGCTAAAGAGTATGCGCAGGGTGATGTAGCCAAGGAACTGGCTTATTTGGATTCAATGGCCAACGAAGAAGTATATTTTCTTGGTCTGAAAAACTTCACTTACAGAGAGGCCAAAGAGCGGGAATTAAACTTCGGTCTGGACTTAAAGGGCGGTATGAACGTAACTTTAGAAGTCTCAGTAGTTGAACTAGTAAAAACACTTTCGAGCGACAGCCAAGATACTACCTTTACTGCTGCCATCCGCAAGGCTCAAGAGTATCAAAAAAAGAGTCAGGACGACTTCATTACACTTTTCGCACGTTCGATGAAAGAAGTTGCCCCGAATGCACAGCTTTCTGCATTCTTCTCTTCTATCAAACTGAAAGGTCGTGTGGCATATGACTCTAAAGACGAGGAGGTTATTGCAGTTCTTCGCGAAGAAGCTCAAAGTGCAATCGATAACTCGTTCAACATCCTTCGTACACGTATCGACCGTTTTGGTGTAAGCCAACCAAACATCCAACGTTTAGGTTTGGAGAGTTCAGGAAGGGTACTTGTGGAACTGCCAGGTATCAAAGACCCTGAGCGTGTGCGTAAACTTCTTCAAGGAAGTGCGAACCTTGAGTTCTGGGAAACTTACGACAACCGTGAAGTTTACAATTTCTTAATTGCTGCCAATGATGAGATTGCTAAGCAAAATGAGGCTAAAGAAATAGTTAAAGAGTCTGTAGCTACTACCGATTCTACAGGTGTGGTTGAGTCTGACAGTACAAAAGTAGACAACTCACTGGTAAATGAGTTGAAGACGGACAGCTTAACAGCTGGCAAGGAAGATATGCAAAAACGTTTTCCTCTGTTTTCATTGTTGCAGCCTTCTATTGCTCAGAATGGTCAGCCATTCCAAGGAGCTACTGTTGGTACGGCGCACATAAAAGATACGGCAAAAATTATGTCGTACTTGAAAAATACAAGAGTGAAAGAACTTTTCCCTCGTGAATTGAAATTGGCTTGGGAGGTTAAAACAATTCTGGATAAAGATAAGAAACCGACATCTTTTGTTCGTTTGGTTGCTCTAAAAGGATCGAAACGTAATTTAGGCCCAGTTCTAGAAGGCGATGTTATTGCGGATGCTCGTCAGGATTTGGAGCCAATGACAGGCGAGTCTGTTGTTAGTATGAGTATGACTGGTGATGGGGCTGCTAAATGGTCGCGTATCACTGGTGAAAATATTGGAAAACAGGTTGCAATTGTATTGGACAACTATGTATATTCTTATCCTGTTGTTAATGGACAGATTAAAGGAGGAAGCTCTCAGATTTCGGGTAATTTCTCAATTCAGGAAGCGAAAGACCTTGCAAACATCTTAAAGTCGGGTAAACTTCCTGCTCCAACACACATTATTCAAGAAGAAGTTGTTGGTCCATCTTTGGGTAGAGAGTCTATTCAGTCGGGTCTTGTATCGTTTATTATTGCTTTTGTTGTAGTACTTATTTACATGATTTTCTACTACAACAAGTCTGGATGGGTTGCCAACATAGCTCTTATTACAAACGTATTCTTCATTTTCGGCGTTCTTTCGTCGTTGAATGCAGTACTTACTCTTCCTGGTATTGCGGGTATTGTTCTTACTATTGGTATGTCAGTGGATGCTAACGTACTTATCTTCGAGCGTATCCGAGAGGAAATTTTGGCAGGAAAAGGAGTTGGCCTTTCAATTTCTGATGGTTATAAGCACGCTTATTCTGCGATTATTGATGCCAACCTTACGACATTGTTTACTGCGATTATCCTTTATGTGTTTGGTAGTGGGCCGGTTCAAGGTTTTGCGACAACACTTGTTATTGGTATCTTGACATCTCTATTTGCAGCAATCTTCATTACAAGAATGATTTTCGAAACAATGTTGAAGCGCAAATCGGCGATTACGTTCTCTACTAAGTTGACAGAAGGTGCTTTCAAAAACCTGAACATCGATTTCTTGGGCAAACGCAAGCTTGCTTATACTATTTCAGGAGCTATTATTGCTCTAGGTCTTATATCGCTAGTTTTTCAAGGATTGAATTTAGGTGTTGACTTCAAAGGAGGTCGTACTTATGTAGTGCGTTATGAGAAGGATGTTAATACTCAGGATTTGACACAGGCACTAGATGCTCAGTTTGGAGATTCTCCAGAGATCAAAACTTTTGGTAGCAACAACCAAGTTAAAATTACTACTGACTACAAAATCGATGAAGAAGGTCAGGATATCGACCGCGAAATCGAACAAAAACTATATGCTGGATCAAAGGCTCTGTTGGATGAAGGAGTTACTTTTGAGCAGTTTTCGAATGACTACAGAATGAGTTCGCACAAAGTGGGGCCAACGATTGCTGATGACATCAAGTGGGATGCTACTATTGCAATTGCTTTCTCACTTCTGATTATTTTCCTTTACATCTTGTTCCGTTTCCGTGGGCGTCAGTTCGGTTTTGGTGCAGTGGCTGCCTTGGCGCACGATGTATTGGTAGTGCTTGGTCTGTTCTCAATACTTTACAATTTTATGCCTTTCTCAATGGAGATCGATCAGGCATTTATTGCAGCTATCCTTACGGTGATTGGTTACTCGATCAACGATACCGTGGTTGTATTCGACCGTATTCGTGAGTATGTAGCTTTGCATAAAAAAGACGATAAGGTAACAGTATACAATAGCGCACTTAACTCTACATTGAGCCGTACGTTTAGTACGTCGTTAAGTACATTCGTGGTACTTCTTACGATCTTTATGTTCGGTGGAGCTTCACTTCGTGGATTTATCTTCGCGTTGCTGGTAGGTGTTGTTGTGGGTACTTACTCATCGCTGTTCATTGCAACTCCTGTTGCTTTTGATACATTGCCAGAAGACAAGAAAGGCAATGGAGAACTTAAACCTAAGAAAGCAAAAGTCGCTTAAGCATAAGATATGCTACCCAATCTTATTTGTGCCTCTGCCCTTTGGGTAGGGGCATTTTTTCTTTTATGGGCATTGCAAACGTTCGTGTTGAGTATATTAGATGCGAATTTGTTATTGGTTATTGCGTAGAGACGCACTAGTAACGCGTCTGTGCAGATCAAGAATAGCCAGTTACAAAATTCGAAAACCACTTTCGCTTGTATACCTTCTAAGCAGATATTTCTTCTGAGGTTGTTCGATTGGAGAAGAAAACCCTAGAAGGGATTTTGAGAGTTTCATAGATTTTCCAAATTAGAATTGAATTTAGTATTAGAACCCAAAACTTAACTCATGAAAAATCATATCACTACCAAGGAGAAACTGCATCGGTTTTTTCCTGTTCCGCTTTTGGCGGTTATTTTATTCTTGAATCTTTTTCTGATTGGCCAATATGCTTTAGGTCAACGTTACTTACAGCATTCATTTGTAAATGAGACTTTGGTTGTTGATACCGATCAGGGGAAATATCATTTTCAACCTTATACGAAGCAAATTCTGAAGGTGAGCTTTTTGCCTACAGGTGTTAATTCATTTGTAGAGTCGCATAGTGTTGTAAAGAAAGCTGAAGTGGTTAGTTTCAATTTAGATGAACAGCCCAAGAGCGTCACTCTGGGAACAAATTTTTATTCTGTAACGATCAATAAGAAGCCGTTTTCTATAGCACTGAAGTCTGGAGGTAAAACAGCACTTACAGATCAGAAGGTTTTTAAGAATGATTCGGTAACAGGTTTTCGGTTTAATTATCCAGCAACAGAGGTGTTGATTGGTGGTGGTGAACGGGCAATTGCAATGGACAGACGTGGTCATAGTTTTCAATTGTACAATCAGCCACGCTATGGCTACCAGATTGGAGAGACGAATCTGAATTACGGGATACCTTATGTTGTTTCATCGGAGTTGTATTCTGTGCTGTTCGATAATCCGCAGAAAGGATATATGGACTTTGGGAAAGCAAATCCGAAGCAATGGGAAGTGAGTTTTATTGGTGGTGAGTTAACGTATTATTTCATTGCAGGTACTTCGCATCATGATGTTATTAAGAACTACACTACCCTTACGGGACGCCAGCCTTTGCCACCGCGTTGGGCACTTGGCAACCTTACTTCGCGTATGGCTTACCAGAACGAAACAGAAACCAGAGGAGTTGTAGAGCAAATGCAAGCTGAGGATTTTCCTATGGATGCGATTATTATAGATTTGAACTGGTTCGGGAAATTTGGTAGTGGGCCTGCAAATATGGGCAATTTGGATTGGGACAGGGATAACTGGCCTACGGCAGAGAAGATGATCAAGGATTTTGAAGCAAAGAAGGTGAAGACGGTATTGATTACCGAACCGTATTTTGTTGATAGTACTACGCATTACGATTACTTGAAAGAGAATAAGTTGTTGGCGACAGATAAAAACGGGGACTCTTATTTCCTTACGAAATTCTATTTCGGGAATGGTGGGCTGATAGACATTTTTAAACCAGAGGCGCAGGAATGGTTCTGGAAGCAGTACAAAAAGCATAAAGAAACAGGCATTGCTGGCTGGTGGGGCGATCTTGGTGAGCCAGAGCATCACCCAAAAGATGTTATGCATGTGAATGGAAAGGCTGACGAGGTACATAATATTTATGGGCATTATTGGGAGAAGGTGCTTTTTGAAGGCTATGAAAAAGAATATCGTGAGGAGCGGGTGTTTAACCTTAGCCGTAGTGGTTATGCCGGATCTCAGCGATTTTCGATTTTTCCTTGGTCGGGCGATGTTTCGCGTTCGTGGGGCGGTTTGCAGGCACAGCCACCGATTATGCTTGCTATGTCTATGAGTGGTTTGGGTTATATGCATTCCGATCTTGGTGGTTTTGCTCAAGGTGAGAAAGATCCAGAGCTTTATACGCGCTGGTTGCAGTTTGGTGTTTTCAATCCTGTTTTCCGTCCGCATGGTTCGGGGCATCCTTCTGAGCCGATTTATTGGGATGATGAAACGAAAGATAGAGTCCGTAAAGCGATAAAACTGCGCTATAGACTGTTGCCGTATACTTATACGCTTGCTTGGGAGAATAATCAGTCAGGTGCACCACTTACCCGTCCGATTTGGTATTATGAGCCAGCTAACAGGGAACTGTATAAAATTGACGACACTTATTTTTGGGGAGAGAACTTGCTTGTTGCTCCAGTTTTGGAAAAGGGGGTAACGGAGAGAAAAGTTTATTTGCCTAAAGGTGTTTGGTTTGATTTCTATACTGGAGAAAAGCATCAGGGACAGCAGTGGATAACTCAAAAATTGAGCATGGAGAATATTCCTGTTTTTGCACGGGGAGGAAGTTTTATCCCGATGACGAAAAAGCCTTTTTCGAATACTGAGGATTATAGTCTGCAAAGTCTTTTGATTCATTTCTATCCATCAGGAGAGAAGGGAAAGCAGATAAACTATACGCTTTATGAAGATGACGGAAAGAGAAATAAAGCGTATTTCTATAGTGATTATGGAATGTTGTTATTTGGAGCGAAGGAAGAAGAGACGGTATTGAAATTAGATGTCAATAAAGAGGGGCCTAATTTTGATGTAATGCCAGATCAGCATCTGATGGAATTTGTTATTCATGACCAGGAAAATGTTCCTTCTAGTGTTCAGGTTAGTGGTACAAAATTGGAAATGGGAAAGACTGCCAAGCGTTTTGAAAAGATGTATTATGGTTATTTCCATGATGCTGCGAAGAAGGAGTTGCGTGTGCGGATTGTTTACATGGGGGTTAATAAATATGAAGTGGTTATCAATAGGTAGAGACGCAAGATTTTGCCTGTACGGATAATAGTATAAGAATCTGTTGTGGAAAGAGTTACAGTTTTGGTTCTAGCCGCGATTGCAGCGGAAAACCCACAGGAGCGGAAGCTAGTGAAACACGGTGCAGCGGGCTATGGAGCGAGAGCGGAATAGACCGCTGTGCCGATGTTGAACAGCTTACGGGGCGAGGATTTGTAGCGGAAAGCGCGACGATGCTGGTAGATGAGATGATGTCGTGCTCCTAAAAATTTAAAAATGAATTGGTCTGAATTCGTTTTGTTGAATTTTGGATAAGCTTTTATCTTTGTCTGGAGGTTTTGGTTTGAAATAGTGTTGTTTATGAAAAAGGTGTTTGAGAAAATATTGCCGCAAAAATGGGTGGAGCTTATCGGTTCTATCTTAAAGCAGAAGTATGCTATTGCTGTTGCCATTTTTATTCTGTGGATTACTTTTCTTGATAGCAATAATCTGATGAACCGTGCCGGGGCTATCCGTGAACTGGGTGAGTTGCAGGAGACTAAGGAGTATTACAAGAAGAAAGTGGTGGAGGATACCCGTCTTTTGAACGAGCTGAAGCGTAATAATAAAGTCTTGGAGCGTTATGCCCGTGAGCAGTATCTGATGAAGCGGGAGAATGAGGAGATATTTTTGATTGTGGAAGAATAATTTTGCCTGTTCATAACTTCGAATGTGCCATTCTTAAGAAACTATTATTTTAGCGGGACAGAATGACCGTATCTAAAATAGTTTCGAAGGATGAACCACGCACAATATATTGCACAAGAACTTCAATTATCACTTAACCAAGTAGAAAACACGCTTGCACTTTTTGCTGAAGGTGCGAGTATTCCTTTTATTGCCCGTTATCGGAAAGAGCGCACGGGTATGCTCGACGAAATTAAGATTGAACAGATTGCGAGTTTGGCCGATAAGCTTGATGAGCTGGAAAAAAGACGTAAGTCGATTTTGGAAAGCATCGATGGTCAGGGTAAGTTGACGCCTGATCTGCGAGCAAAGATTGAGAAAACGATGTCTTTGACAGAGCTTGAAGACCTCTACCTACCTTATAAGCCCAAGCGGAAAACACGGGCTACGAAAGCTAAAGAAAAGGGATTGGAGCCGTTGGCAAAGCGGTTGATGAGTCAGAACAGGGAGGAGGTTGATCTGCTGGCCGAAGGTTTCCTGAACGACGATGTTGAGAATGCGGAAGAGGCTCTGCAAGGCGCACGGGATATTATTGCGGAATGGGTGAGCGAGAACGATGTTGCGAGGAATACGGTGCGATTCAGTTTTTCGCGCGATGCATTGATTAAAAGTAAGCTGATAAAAGGGAAAGAAGAAGAGGGGGAGAAGTATAAGGATTATTTCGATTTCAGCGAGAAGCTTAGTCGGGTGGCTTCGCACAGGCTTTTGGCGATGCGCCGTGGTGAGAAGGAAGGCTTTTTGCGTGTTGGGATTGCTCCTGAGGGCGGTCATGCTCTGGAGAAGTTAGACCGTTTGTTTGTGAAGACATCGAACGCAACGGGAAAGCAGGTGGCGCTTGCTGTGGAGGATTCTTATAAACGTCTTCTTCAGCCTGCTATTGAAACTGAATTTAGTGGTCTTTCGAAAACTGGTGCTGACCAAAAGGCGATTGATGTTTTTGCTGAAAATCTTCGTCAGCTTTTGTTGAGTGCGCCGCTTGGTGGTAAACGGATTTTGGCTATCGATCCGGGTTATCGTACGGGCTGTAAGGTGGTTTGTCTTGATGAAAAGGGCGATTTACTACATAATGAAACTATCTATCCGCATCCACCACGTAGCGATAGGAAAATGGCTGCGAAGAAACTTACCTCGTTGGTGGATATGTACAAAATAGAGGCTATCTCGATTGGTAATGGAACTGCGAGCCGCGAGACGGAAGAGTTTGCGAGGAATCTGCGCTACGATAGGGAAATTCAGATTTTTGTGGTGAGCGAGGCCGGGGCGTCGATTTATTCGGCTTCGAAGGTGGCGCGTGAGGAGTTTCCTCAGTTCGATGTTACTGTTAGGGGGGCGGTTTCTATTGGCCGCCGCTTGATGGATCCGCTGGCAGAGCTTGTGAAAATTGAACCGAAGTCGTTGGGTGTGGGGCAGTATCAGCACGATGTTGATCAGAAGTCTTTGAAGAAAAGCCTTGATTTTGTTGTGGAAAGCTGTGTGAACAAAGTGGGGGTGGAACTGAACACTGCGAGTAAACACCTTTTGACTTATGTTTCTGGTCTTGGGCCTCAACTGGCTCAGAATATTGTGGATTACCGTTCGGAAAATGGTGCTTTTGGAAGTAGAAAGGAACTGATGAAAGTTCCGCGAATGGGTGCTAAGGCTTTTGAACAGTCTGCAGGTTTCTTACGTATCCGTGGGGCGAAGAACCCGCTTGATTATACAGCGGTTCACCCAGAGGCTTATCTGCTTGTGAAGAAAATGGCTTCGGATAATGGCCTTACTGTGGAGCAGTTGATTGCTGATAAAAGCAAACGAGAACAGATCGACTTGAACCAGTATGTTTCGGAGCAATTCGGTTTGCCTACGTTGCAGGATATTATGAAGGAGCTGGAGAAACCTGGCCGCGATCCTCGCGAGAAGGTGAAAGTGCTGGAGTTTGATCAGAGCTTGAAGTCGATAGAGGATCTGCGCGAAGGCATGATTGTGCCTGGGATTGTGACGAACGTTACCAATTTTGGGGCTTTTGTTGATATTGGCCTTAAGCAGAATGGGTTGATCCATGTTTCTCAGTTGAAGGATGGCTATGTGAGCGATCCTACGGAGGTGGTGAAGCTTCATCAGCATTTGAAAGTGAAGGTTATTGGTGTTGATATTGAGCGTAAGCGGATTCAGCTTTCTTTGAAGGATTTGGGGTAGGGAATTATAAATTATTTGATGGATAGTTGTTTTTAATTCAGAGAGCTGAAGTTATTATTTGCGCTTTGCTTAGTTTGTTGGTTGAGGGATTCAATTATTCTACAATTCGATTATTCAATTATTGCACATACTGGAATTAGTCGCGCTTTATTCGTTACTTTGTAACAAAGCGCGTTTTTTTCTTGTAAATGTATTGACCAACCAACACACTGAGAAAATGTCGAAGCTATCCCTTTTTTTACTTGGCCTCCTGTTACCTTTTTTGTCAATAGCCCAAAATAATGCCGATGGTTGTGGTGTGCGTGAGAACCATAGTTCTTCATCAAAAAAACATCCTTGGGTGGGCAATGGTGCTTTCCTAGAGAAGTATTTGACGTCGATCGACTACAAAGAGAAGGATAAGGTATATTATCAGATTCCTGTACAGTTTTGGGTTTACACCGACAGAAGTGGAGCTACGCCTTATACGTTTAAGATGATGAGCAAGTTGATTGCTAATCTGAATGATTTTAATCAGAAGAATAACACTGGATTTCGTTATTACCTTTTGCCGAAAATCAATTTTGTGAAGAAGAAAAAGCATATGCAAATCCGCTGGGATGGAGAGGCACTGTGGGTAGCACGGAAATATAGAAATAAGAAGGCCATTAATGTTCATTTGGTCGATGAGATTGTGAGAAAGAAACTTTTTCTTTTTGGAAAGAAATCAAGTAGTTATCAAGGACTTTACAACGGAAGGACATCGGGGGTTTTTGTTCGAGATCATGCTTCTACTACTACATTGACTCATGAAATTGGCCATTACTTTGGGTTACTTCATACGCACAAATATTCTAAAAAGGGCAAATCGAAACAAGAAGCAGTGAAGCGCGACCGCATGAAGAAGTACAAAGGCAAAAAGGTGCGCAACTGCGAAGTTAACGGCGACCAATTGTGCGATACACCAGCTGATCCGAAAATTGGCTGGTATGTGGATGAAAATTGCAATTTTAATGGAACGCATCTTAATGACAAATGGGGTGATGCTTACAGGCCTGACCCTACCAACATAATGGCTTATCCGCGTTTCCGAAAATGCCGGGTTAGCTTTTCCCGAGGTCAGAAGGCTGTGATGCTTTATACTGCTGAAAAGAAAAAGTTGAGCAAGAACTGGAAAGTGAACTCAAACTCTGTGCTTGCTGATGCTGCTGAGCCTGATAATCGGGAGGAAATGGCGCAGCGTGTAAAGATTGGTACAACTTATTCTGGTTCTTTGCATCAGGTTCGTCTTGGTAAGTCTTCTGAGATTGATAGAGATTATTTTATGTTGAAGTTGAAAAAGTCTCGGAAGGTGGCTTTTGAAATTTCTGGTGATGTTGAGGTTTTTTATAAATCTAAACGGGTTAAGAGTGGTGAGGTGGTTAGTTTTGGTGGTGGGGAGAATTTCTTTTTTGTTGGGGGGGATAAGGTTTGTGGTGAGTATCGCTTAAAGGTTATTACTAGATAGAGATTATCTTTTCATAATAAAGTTTTGCGTATGCTATTGATGATGGATAGCCCCAAAAAAGAGAATCAATTGTTAACACTTTTTATATTTACTTGTCAGACTTTCCAGAGCACTTGAGCATTTCTTTTAATCTATAGTGATAATCGCCATATGAATAATAATTTGAGGCGAGCTTTCGTATGATGCATGGTTTCAGATACTTCTTTATATATTCGTTTAGTTCATATTTTTTCCTTTTTTTACACATGTAAACATAAATATTATCATTCTTGATAAATAGAATAGTCTGATGTTTTATGTCGAAACCAACACTGAACATTATAACTTCAGGGCAGTATTTGATTATTTTTTCATATGCATGAATACGGCGACGCATGTAAATTCTTTCTTTTCTGTTTGAAAGCTTATCTTTTCTGACGTCATGGTAACCGAAGGGAAATACGAAATTGGTAAGGGTTCCGAGCACTAAATTTTCATTATTGAAAAAGATGACGCTATGTTGATTTGGTATTATTTTTAAATGATTATAAATCGAGGATTTAGAGTTAAAAGATGTTGCAGAATGAGCAGGTTCGACTCTTAAAACTAATCGCTTCTTTGTGATTTCGTTTCTAAAGGAAGTACTGTCTAGATAAAGTGATCGTGGCATAGTGTGTGAAAGCGGGGTGTTGAAATTAACTTTGCCTTTTTGGTTTGGAAAGACTTGTTTAAATATTTCGCTTTCATTGTATTTGATAATGTTTTCTACATTTAGGTTGTCATTAATGGTTTTAATTCTATTAAGGGAAATGTTTTGAGAAATAGAAACTAGGTTGATGAATAAGAAAAGTAAAGGTAAAGTAAATCTCATTTCGATTCGTGTAAAGATTATAAAATATGAAATAGAACTATAGGCTGAGATATAGAGTAGCGTATAGTTCAGAGTACTATATGTTTTTATGGAAATAAAAGGTACATATATGACATCGTTTTCTTGTCTAATTTAAAACTTGTTCCATGATTTGGGTATATCTTTGTGTAGTTAGGATAGTATTTTATTGATTAGGCTAATATGAAAATCTTGACCACGGACATGTTGTATGAAGGATACCGTGTTTTTATGTAATTGATATTGCATCATTTTTGAGCGATATAGCCACTATATAGCCAGAAATTCGCTCATTACCAAACCCTAAGTCTGCTAACTTTTGGTTTAGCCTTGTCAATTCTCTAATTGTCACTTGAGAACCACCTTCATTTGTGGTTTGCCAAAGCTCTTTGAAGTCTTTTAGGGTTCTATGAGCGCCATATTTCTGCTCTAGCTCGTAACCTGTTATAGGTAAGCAATTCTTACTACTTAACATACCTTTTGTTTGATGGGGCAAAATCGATTAAGAGTGGTGAGGTGATTAGTTTTGGTGGTGGGGAGAATTTCTTTTTTGTTGGGAGGGAAGGTTTGTGGTAAGTATGGGGTGAAGGTTGTTGTTGATTAAGGTGTTCTATAGCAATTGCTTCAGGTAGATTTTGAATGTAAGAAAATATGAAAAAAATTAATGTGTTTTGATTACGCATTCATCAATCATTTCTTCATTGTTATCTGTCAGTAATTTTATTTTGAAAGTGTAGTATGTTGAGTCTAGCTGCATTCCTTTCTCACGGCGTTCGGATAGAAAGAATGAAATGAAGAAATTTTCTTCTTTTTTTTCAATCAAAAAGTATTCTTTTAAATTTTTGCCAGCACAAATAGTATCCGTATTCGTTATAATGTCTTTGTTACAAAATATTTCAATTGTATTTTCGAGAGGATAATTTTCCCAATGATATTTACAATAATCTCCCGCACCATAATGAGAAAATTCGATTGAGAAATGTAGTTGGCTTGTTTGAAATTCAGAATGATACCATCCAGAGATTGCAGAAGGTTCATTGGTTTTGTAATTAACTATAGGATAGATTTTTATACCGCCAACACTTCTTGAACAATCATTTTTTTACAGCCAGAATGGATTAAAAGAAGTAGTACTAAGGGGACTATTGTTTTTAGTGGCGCCATATGAGTTGAGTTTTAAACCTTATGACGCAAAAATTAAGCTGAAGTTACTTCGTTTTGAAATTCCTTAAGAAATTGATGTTCTTTTCCTCTTTCCAAGAAGCATAATTGTTGAGGGATGAATTTCTATGAACCTAATGATATTTTAGAAAGAAATAACGCAAATTTCACAAACAACTGCAACCTTATGCCCACCTTCGCTCTGCTAGTAACAATTAAAACTAAACACCAATGAAAAATTTATTCTTCTTAACATTAGTCGCAGCATTACTTTTTACAGCCTGTGAAAACCAAGAACAGTTAAAAACAGAAAAGCAAGAGATTGCAGATAAAAAAGGCACATCAAAACCAATAATCACCTATCATTTTGATGATGTGCCAGACGAAGTCGTAAAAAAAGCCCAAAAAGCATACGGTAAAGATCTGTTACCTGCCGTTGTTATTGCTTTCACTGAAACTAGAGGTGATAAAAACATCATATTGGAGGAAGGGTGGAATTACTCTATCTACAGAACTCCAGATCCAGATTGCGAAGTAGAATCTAGTTTATACGATGAGCGTCAAGGTTATATGCTTTCTACAGGAGATAATGGTTTTACTTTCATAGAAGAGCAAGAGCTTTGCAGTTATGGAACTTATGCAGTAGACAACAGACAAGGCGGATGGTTCGATTACGTTTGTGGCCCAGATGGTTTCGATTTCGAATACGAGAAAGATAAAACTACTTTTGTGTTGGTGCGTCTTTGGTGCGAGTAATTTCATGAAATACAACATTCTTACGCTTAAAAACTCCAAAGCGTAAGAATGTCAACCGCTACTTCTTGTAAAAATGCACCTCATAACTAATCGTATTATCTTATATGCTGATTTCCAATGCTTTTTAGTAAAAGTTTGTTGCTAACGGCATCTCTTTCCCATTAAGGTAATTTGAGTTGAGTATACTGTGACTGTGGTGGTTGAAGTATAGAGGTAAACTCAAAAATTATGGCAAGGTGTGAAAGGCTGTTGCAGGATACTAAACTTAGATATATTGCTTGACTATTAATTGAAAAGCTACCTATTTTCGTTCTTTTTATTTGAAAGAATAAACTCAATATTTTAAAATCTCAAAGGTATTTATCAGTTTAGATACAACTCGCTAACCGCACCTGTTTTTCCATCTTGCTAGATAGTTATTTTTTAAACTTTGGTCTCTCCTACGGCTACTAAATTTCAACGGTGGTGATACAGCTGCCAAACTTGTTCAAATAATATAAATAAGGAAATATGAAAAGAATCGCTACTTTAATTGCTGTAATGCTGATTTATATAGTCTCTTATAGTCAAATTACAGATACCGGAGATGAAATAGGTATTGGAACAACGTCGCCAAGTAAAAAATTAACAATAGACTCTGGAGATTTGTTATTTACTGGTAACAGAAGTAATATAATAGCTTTAAATGGTGACAATACATTGAATAAATCCATGATGGTTATTGGTGAACAACAGAGATATGGAATTGGTTTTAAATGGGACAGCGGGTTAAATTTGGATATTGTTCAGTTTGACAATCAAGATGTTTTTTCAACAGAGCCAACTAAATTGGGGCACTTCAGGGTTAGAGATAAAGTATTTTACTGGGGCGGTAATGTTGGTTTTGGAACAGCATCTCCAAGTAAAAAATTAACAATAAACTCCGGAGACTTATTATTTACTGGTAACAGAAGCAATATCATAGCTTTAAATGGCGACAATACATTGAATAAATCCATGATGGTTATTGGTGAACAACAGAAATATGGAATTGGTTTTAAATGGGACAGCGGGTTAAATTTGGATATTGTTCAGTTTGACAATCAAGATATTTTTTCAACAGAGCCAACTAAATTGGGGCACTTCAGGGTTAGAGATAAAGTATTTTACTGGGATGGTAATGTTGGTTTTGGAACAGCATCTCCGAGTAAAAAATTAACAATAGACTCCGGAGACTTATTATTTACTGGTAACAGAAGCAATATCATAGCTTTAAATGGCGACAATACATCGAATAAATCCATGATGGTTATTGGAGAACAGCAGAAATATGGAATTGGCTTTAAATGGGACAGCGGGTTAAATTTGGATATTGTTCAGTTTGACAATCAAGATGTTTTTTCAACAGAGCCAACTAAATTGGGGCATTTCAGGGTCAGAGATAAAGTGTTTTATTGGGGGGGCAATGTTGGTATTGGAACTATTTCTCCTAAAGCAAAACTCTCTGTAAACGGAGAAATAAGAGCAAAAGAAGTCAAGGTACTAGCAAAAATAGATGTCCCTGACTACGTTTTTGAACCTGATTATGAATTGCGTACTTTAAAAGAAACCAAAGAATACATCGAAGAAAACAAACACCTTCCCGAAATTCCATCTGCAAAAGAAATTGGTGCTAACGGCATCAATGTAGGCGAAATGAACATGAGACTCTTAAAGAAAATCGAGGAGTTAACATTGTATCAAATTGAATTGATGGAAAAACTAGAACAGCAGAGTATTGAACTTCGGGATGTTAAAAAGGAACTTCAGACGTTGAAGAATAAGTGATAAGTAAAGTGTAAAAAATAATTTCGGTTAAGGCGCGCAAGGCGTTCAATATCGGAGCGTATTAGATTACGTGAAGATTTGGGCGACCGCAGTGCAACGAAAACCGAAGTTATTTTTTCTGTTGTACTAAAATGATATTTCTTGGTGAATTTGTAATGATGTAGTAGATTCTCAATTTCCCTCAGAACCTTATGAATTTATAATTCCCCTTACACACAGACTAATTCAATTATTCGATCAATCCATTATTCAATTATTGCTCCCATCGCAGTCATATCTCAGATAATACTATCTTTGCCCAAAAATAAACGATTAGCTTTATGTCAGACAGACGAGTACGAGTACGCTTTGCCCCAAGCCCAACGGGGCCGTTGCATATGGGAGGTGTGCGCACAGCCCTGTTCAATTATCTATTTGCAAAACACCACGGTGGCGATTTCATTTTACGTATCGAAGACACCGATCAGACACGCTACGTAGAAGGAGCCGAAAAATACATTGTAGAAGCACTAGAATGGTGTGGTATTCCTTTCGACGAAAGTCCAGAAAAAGGAGGCGATTGCGGACCATACCGCCAATCGGAGCGAAAAGAAATGTATCGCGAATATGCCATGCAATTGGTAGAAGCAGGAAAAGCATACTACGCTTTCGACACACCAGAACAGTTGGAAGCCATGCGCGAACGCCTACAGGCCGAAAAGTCGAGCGTACAACAATATAATGCCGCTACACGTGGCGAAATGACAAACTCGTTTACACTTTCTGCTGAAGAAGTAAAAGCTAAGATAGAAGCAGGCGAACCATACGTAGTCCGTTTCAATATGCCAGCCGACGAGTTGGTAGAAATGCAGGACATCGTTCGCGGAACAGTGAAAGTGAACACAAAAGAGCTGGACGACAAAGTACTGTACAAGTCGGACGGCATGCCGACTTATCACTTGGCAAATGTTGTTGACGACCATAAAATGCAGATCAGCCATGTAATCCGTGGCGAAGAGTGGTTGCCATCGCTGCCATTGCACGTAATGCTTTACAGAGCTTTGGGCTGGGAAGACACCATGCCACAATTTGCTCACTTGGCATTGCTACTAAAACCAAGCGGCAAAGGAAAACTAAGCAAGCGCGATGGCGATAAACTAGGTTTCCCGGTTTTCCCGCTAGAGTGGAAAGACCCAAAATCAGGAGATACCTCAATGGGCTACCGCGAGCAAGGTTATTTTGCAGACGCTTTCGTGAACATCCTTGCAATGCTAGGGTGGAACCCAGGAACAGAGCAAGAGATTTTCTCACTGGAAGAGCTTGTAAAAGTTTTCGACTTAACAAAAGTGAGCAAGTCGGGAGCGCGTTTCGACCACGAGAAAACCAAGTGGTTCAACCAACAATACCTTCGCCTAAAAACGGACGACGAGTTGGCTGAACTGTTTCAGAAAGAATTAGCAAAAAAAGGAATTGAAGCACCAATCGTAACAGTGAAGCAAACTGTTGAGATGACAAAAGACCGCGTAGATTTCATACCAGATTTCTGGGAGCAAACCAACTATTTCTTCCAAGCGCCAACAGAATACGACGCAAAAGTGGTAAAGAAACGCTGGAAAGAAGGTGTTCCTGAAAAAATGGCCGAACTAATCGAGCTGTTATCAGCAGTAGAAGATTTCAGCAGCGAACAAACAGAAACAGTTGTAAAAAACTGGCTGAACGAAAAGGAATACAACATGGGACAGATCATGAACTGTTTCCGCCTAACACTAGTTGGCGAAGCAAAAGGCCCACACCTTTTCGACATAGTAGCTCTTCTTGGTAAAGAAGAAACATTGAAAAGAATTAAGACAGGAATTGACACAATACGGCGTTAAGGTTAGAAAATGACGTGCACAAAAGCCGAAGTTTTTCGATTTCGGCTTTTGTGAAAATTTCCCATTCAATACTCAAAAACCGTTAGCAGACTCAATATAACAAATGAAAGTAACAGGCTTCAGTTTCATTCGTAATGCCGTCAAATACGACTACCCTATTGTAGAGGCAATCACATCTATTTTACCTTTGTGCGATTCATTTATAGTAGCAGTTGGAAACTCTGATGATAAAACCAGGGAATTAATAGAGGGTATTTCTCCAGAAAAAATCAAAATCATCGATACAGAGTGGGACGATTCATTGCGCGAAGGCGGGAAGGTTTTAGCAGTTGAAACGAATAAGGCTTTTGCCGAAATTCCCAAAAATTCAGATTGGGCTTTTTACATTCAAGGGGACGAAGTTGTACACGAGAAGTATCACGATAATATCCGTGCTGCTATGGAAAAACATAAAGACGACGGGAATGTTGAGGGGTTACTTTTCAAATACAAGCATTTTTTCGGATCGTACGATTATGTTGGAGATGCTACCAATTGGTATAGACGCGAAATACGTATTGTAAAAAATATAGAAGGGATTTTCTCGTATCGCGATGCACAAGGTTTTCGAAAGCATCCAAACGACAAGCTAAAAGTTAAACTTATAGACGCTTTTGTCTATCACTATGGTTGGGTACGTCCGCCAGAAAAAATGCAGAGTAAGCAGGCAAACTTTGCAAAAATGTACAATAAAAGTGATGAAGAGGTAGAAGAGAGATATTCTGCAGAAGAATTTGACTATTCCAATATAAATTCATTACAACGTTTCGAAGAAACACATCCTAAAGTAATGCAAGCCAGAATCCAGAAGAAAAACTGGAAGTTTGATTTTGACATTTCGACAAACCGATATACAAACAAGGAAAGGTTCAAACGCTGGTTCGAAAAACTAACAGGGCATCGGCTTTGGGAATATCGGAATTATATACTTCTCAAACCTTAAATAAGTTGGTGTGCTAAACTAAACGACATTTTTAGGTTTGTCGCTATGCTGAATATTAGTACGATGTCTTTCCTGAAAAATAGCACTGCGTGTTTGTTCAGAACTTCGACAGAAGAAGTGCCGAAGTTCTGTGAAATATTTTATTGCGAGGAGTGCGAGTTATTCAGCGTGATTCCATCCCTGAGCTACAAGCTCTACAGGAGTGCCATCACGCGCAATCACACAACTCTCTTCAGACTCCATTACATGACCAATTACTGAAATGCCAGCATATTCAGCCACAGTCTCATAGTCCTTTTGGTCTATTGTGAAAAGAAGTTCGTAATCTTCACCGCCGTTCATAGCAAAAGTTGTAGCATCAAGATTAAGTTCTTCTGCCATTTTTTCCGTCATTGCATCCACAGGGACTTTCTCCTCAAATACCTTTACGCCAGCACCAGATTGCTTACTAATATGTAGTAATTCAGACGATAAACCGTCTGAAATATCAATCATTGAGGTAGGTACAACCCTTTTCTCCTCCAAAAACTCAAAAATATCCTTTCTGGCTTCAGGCTTCAGCTGACGGGCAATGATGTAATCCCAACCATCAAGAGTAGGCTGAGTTCCTGTTTCTTTAAAGATCATTTTCTCACGCTCCAACAACTGAAGTCCGGCATAAGCACCGCCAAGGTCACCACTTACACAGATCAGGTCGTTTGGCTTTGCTGTTCCCCTGCGCACAATTTTCTCACTAGGGGCAGATCCTATCACAGTAACAGAAATCATAAGTCCCGAGCGCGACGAAGAAGTATCTCCACCAACCAGATCGATACCATAGTGTTTACATGCCAAGTCGATACCTTCGTAAAGTTCTTCAACAGCTTCCACAGGAAAACGGTTCGACAATGCAATAGAAACCGTAATCTGTTGTGGCCGCGCATTCATAGCATAAATATCGGACGCATTCACAGATACAGCCTTATAACCAAGATGCTTCAACGGCACGTAAGCCAAGTCGAAATGCACACCTTCAACCAATAAGTCGGTAGAAACCACCGTATCCTCGCCACCATAATTCATTATGGCAGCATCGTCCTTAATACCAAGCTTTGTGCTCGGTTGCGTTAGTTCTACTTTTTTCGTCAAAAGCTCAATTAACCCAAATTCTCCAAGCTCAGAGATTGGGGTGAGTTTATTTTCGTTTTTATCCATATCTTTTTTGCAAGTGAGCACAAAGGTAGGAAGAATCAATAACTGAATGAAGTAACGTAGAAAACAATTCTTTTTATTAAAGATTAGGAGCAGAGCTGATCTTTTGTCCCGCACCTGTTTGTGGCTCCTATTTTATGAGCAGTGTTGTTTCGAAACATTTCTTTGTATCTGCAACAACACTGCTATTTATCAGACAGAAAATCAATAAAGATCAATAAAACCCTAGTGTTTAACTACTTTCTGCACCGAGGTTGATTCCCCATCATTCACTTTCAGTATATAAGTCCCAGATTTCAGTTCCGAAATATTCATCAAGTCATTAGAATAAATAATGCTAGACTTCACTTTCCGGCCTGATAGGTTGTATATCTTTACTGACAGTTGGGTATCGACTTTACTTGTAATTTTGATAAAATCACCTGAAGGATTTGGATATACCATAAAGTTACAGACGTTGCCTTTTTCTATTTTATATAAGCCACCGTTATCTGCTATAGCCTTTTTTTGTTTGCTTCCCTCAATAGTATGACTGCCCAAGTTCGAAAAATCATGCATAGAATATTGGTTCCATTCGCTTGCATTGTATTTTGTGCTCGGAGCAGTAACCGTTGATTTGCGGACCAATGTTTTGTTTTTTCCATAATCGGCAGAGTTCCTATAAACACCTACTATGTCAATTAAAACATCTCTATCTTTAAACAAACCTACAGCATCATTACCATTAAAGTTTATAACCGAACTATTGATCAAATCAGCCTTGTTTTTTATTTCTGATGTTGCCCTTTCATGTGCAATTACAAATACTTCCCCATTACCTAAATTTCCACTTAAGGTTACTTGTTGTGTCCATCCGTTTCCGTTTGAAGCAAGTTTTAGCGAGTAATCGGAAAGATTAGCGGAAGAACCTGTGAAATTCGCAATTTCAATTGCCTTATTATAAGATGAGCCTTCTATATATTCAGAAATAAATAGTTCAGAGCCAGAGTCTGGGTTTGGATCTGGGTCCGGATCTGTACCTCCGCCACCATTTCCGGAAAATTTCAATTTTGTAGCCACAGGTTTATGATCAGAAACTGTAGTTTTTAATGTTTTGTTTCGCAAGCTCGGAGGCGTAGCCTGATATTCATCGTTCAACTCGTCAGAGATAAGTACATGGTCGATATTGTTCCATGACGAACTACTCTTAACTCCCGCTGCATGATAATAATCGGGCTTGCTATTGTAATCTTTGTCATCATACACTCCCCAAGTTTCAATTTCACCATTTGAACCTCCATCATCAGCAACATTAAAATCACCTAATATCACTACATTTTTATTAGCGTAATTGTCTGCCAGTTCATCCACCAACATTCTCATAGAACTTCTTCTTCTGCTAGCATTTCCACTACAACATTTTAGGTGTAAACAAATAAAATGAATGCGTTGTGTTTTTCCCTTAATGGTGACATCAGCTTCGAGCCTAAAAGGTAACCTACCAGAAGCGAACAACGAACTACCAGAAGATATTTGTGACGTCAGCATCGTTGATGCACTCACTTTCTTTACAGTAGAGGTTTTATAAACAAAAGCCTGTCTTTGAGCAGGAAACTGCGAAAAGTTAGGATTCCACCAATACGAAAAACGCTGATTATAAACACCTTCCCAGTTACCTTCGTTATCTAATTGATTCAGTTTATTCACTAAATCAGTTAATGCATCGCCGTTTCTACTATCTGTAACTATCTCTTGTAGGGCGTACACATCGGCACCTGCATCAATAATGTCATTGGCAGCCTTTCTGATTTGCTCACTACGCGAAATTCTAAGTCCCGCTTTGGAAGGGACTCCGAGCCATTCTATGTTGTAGGTCACAACATCAAGATAATCATCGTTTTGGGCTTTTAGATCTATCTGTAGGAACAGAAATGAAACGATCAACAATTTCAAAAGTAAATTTGTTTCTTTCATAGTAAAATAATTGATATGGAAAATAAACTACACTTGATTTTTAATGCTCTAGATTTTTTATCTAGCTAAGAAATCTGCTTTAAAAGCTTTTTTTTTCGTTGCGTTTGATCTGATAAATTAAAACATTAATAAATCTGTGACTAAAATTACCTCCCTGTTGATTTCGCTGAAATTACAATGAAACTATAGAGGTAAAACAATTATAAAAATAGATAGAGTATGCTGAAAAGGCCTATATATAACCTCTTTACTTAGGTAAGATGGATAAATGTTGGAATTAACAATTATTTTACATGAGAGAAGATCAACAAATCGATACCTAAGTTTAGGATGGTGTTATACATGTAATGCTCGTTCGAAATGCCCCCTATTTCCCCCTAAAGGGGGACTTGGTTACTGAATAGTTCTTAAAAGTATGATAATCAACACAATATCATTTCGTAACATTCACATTTGGGCCCTCTTTTAGGAGGGCGGTGGGAGGCCATTTCTCAATAAAAGCATTACATATATAACACTATCAAGTTTAGCATATGATAAATTACAATTCAACTGAAAAGGTAAGCTAAAACACTCTTTACAATCAAAATGATTAAATCTCATTTAACTTTATAGATGTTTTTTAATAACATTTCATGCGCCTGACATAGTACATATCGCATACAATAATCTACATCCTTCCGTTTCCTGTAGGTAGTGTTATAGTAATGCACGTTCGAAATGCCCTCTATTTCCTCCTAAAGAAGATTTGGTTGTCTGGTAGTTTCGAAAAAGCATATTGATACAATAACATTCAAAAACATTCGCATTTGGGTACTCTTCTAGAAGGGTGGTAGGAGGTGATTTCACAGCAAAAGCATTACATGTATAATATTATGCTTTTTTAGGCGATCTTTAATTGCTCTATAAATAAGAGATTTATACTTTTCGTGACTGATTAGACAAACATAATGTCCTCGAATAGAGCCGAATTAAAAAGTACCGTTGTTTTATAATATCCGTAACTTGTAGTGAAAGGTATTAGTGATCAGGAAGGAAGAGTGCCAGCTGCTAATAAAAATTCTTGTTGCATTTCTATTTCACCTTGTTTCAATAACTATTCTTTACATTGCATTTTGAAGTGCTATGGTGTAATTTGCAAGTTTTAACTCTATTTCTTTTGATGATTCCTTTTTCAATCTATCCGTCTAAAGGAAAAACGGTCTTTGTAGTGTCACTTTTAATTAAGACCATTTTTCCGCTTCCTACGGTTCATCAGTCTTCTCCAACTTCTGCTGATAAGCCTTATGGATATTCTGAATCTCAAGAATTAGTTGGTAGTCACTCAGCTTTTGAATTTTCTCTGTAGAAAACGAAAACGAAGCAAAAAAATCATCAAGCGCCTTGTCTTTCAGTCCGGTAATTTGCCCAACAACATCTTTATTAAACCGCTTTTCGGCAATATCAGCTTCACGATCTTTTTGTTCAAATTCTACTACCTTTTCCCGCTGAACATCAGCTTTGGTTTTATAATTCATCGGAATAGCTCTGCCCCTGTTAGCCAGTTCTTTAAGCTCTTCTAATTGTGTCCCTGTAAATATCCTTTCTATCCAGCGTTGTTCACGCCATAGTTCTTCAGGTATTACTGTGGCAATTACACTATCTTTAAACGATTTCCATGTCATTGCAAAAACCTTAACATCATCCAACATATATACTTTGGGATTCAGTTCGTAGATATATTTCTTGAGGAAGCCAAGAAAGCGGATAGCACTGACTTTGGCTTTTTCGTATCCAATGGCAGAAAACATAAGAGTGTCTTCAGATAAGGCAAAAACCTGAAACAGCCCACTAGTATCAGAAACCGCCCCATACCCCTTACTTAGGTTAATAACATGGGCGCCCTTAATAGGTTTGCCTGTCTTTCTGTCAATCAGTTTAGCTTCCACCAAAAATGGGCTCTCTTTATCCTGAGCGCATAAATTCAGTACAAGACTGCCTAGGTATAGTAACAATAAAATCCTCAATGTTCTTCGATGCTTTTTATCGTGAAATGAAGTAGCTTTGGGGTTTCTCTGCCTGAATTTTAATTCAGTCCCATCATCTGGGAACATACCCGCCAAACTATTTCATTTTATTTGCCACTCTAAAATAAGGTGTAGTAGCTGCATTTTCCAATTTCGTTCTATAATTTTAACACAAAGCCAGGTCTGTTAAGAACTGGCTTTCATTATTGAACAAAATATGTAAAAATATTTAGCATGTTAGCTATAGGGGGGCATACGTTCTAAGGTGTATAGTTTATTTGATCCTTAATAGCACATAGCAGCAGTTTGTTTTTCTACTTTTTGCCACACCAATGCACTTGCTCCCACAATAGCCGCCGATCCTTCTTTTAATTCCGAAGGAAGCACTTTTACTTTTCCTTTGAAGATAGGCAGAAGGTGTTTCTCCATGCTTTCAATGGTTGGCTTTAGGATTAAGTCGCCAGCTTTTGTTGGGCCACCAAACAGAAAAATTGCTTCTGGACTTGTATGTGCAACAGTGTTGGCCAAGCCAATTCCTAAATAATAGCCCGTTTGTTTAAATGTTTCTTGGGCAATTATATCTCCAGCAACAGCAGCGCTGTATATTTTTTGAGAACTAAGCTCTGTGATTGGATATTGGCTTAGGAGACAATTTGAATCTCCGTGTTGTGCCATAAGTTCCAATGCAGTGCGCCGGATTCCTGAAGCTGAGCAGTAAACCTCTAAATGTCCACGGCCACCACATCCGCACACTCTGCCTTCTGGAATTATTGTGGTATGTCCGCATTCTCCTGCAAAGCCATCGTTGCCATAAACAAGTTCTCCGTTTACAACAAGCCCGCTACCCAGACCTGTTCCAAGTGTGATCATAACGAAGTTCTTCATCCCCTTAGCTCCACCATAAATCATTTCGCCCATTGTGGCGGCGTTGGCATCGTTCGTTATCTCAATGATAGCGAGATTGAAATGCTGTTTGAGCAAATCAACCAATGGTACTATTCCTTTGAAGGCAAGGTTTGGTGCTTGCTCAATTGTCCCGGTATAGTAGTTGGCATTGGGTGCCCCAATACCGATTCCTATAATTTCTATCTTGTCTCTCTGCTTTTGAACGGAACTGATAAGCTGTTTAATCTCCGAGGACAGAGTTGCAACATATTTTTCAACATCCGGATCATTGGGGGTGGGAATATTGCCTTTCGCCAATACTTCTCCTTCTTGGTTCACAAGGCCGAAGACTGTGTTGGTACCTCCGATATCAACACCTACAGAAATTTTATTCATAATCTAAGTTCTTTATAGGTTGTAATTTAGTTAGGGAAGGTTAAAAAATAACTTCAATTTAAGATATGCAAGGAGCTATTTATCAGATAAAAATAAGTTTGTTTTTTAACCTTCGTATTACTAAATATTCTAATCAAAATGTTCTTAGGCCTCTTCTGGATGGCTGATAACTTTGCAGCCTATCGTTGAATAGTAGAATAGATAGCCATACGATACCAGCACAATTCCATAAGCCAAGTGCATACTACCAATTGCGTCGGCAACAAGACCATGCAACAGTGGAATTAATGCACCGCCAAATACTCCCATCATCATGTAGCCAGAAGCTTTGTTGGTAAGTTTGCCCATCTTAGCTATTCCGAGAGGGAAAATAGCTCCCCACATCACAGAGTTGAACAAGCCAATTGCTACAAAAAACCAGATTGCAGTATTAATATCTGTCAGCAATCCTCCAACTGTTAGTAGTAATGCCATTAGCGAAGTGAACAACAATCCGTAGCTCGTTTTAACTTTACGCATAATGAAAATGCCAGCCAGACGGCCGATCATTAAACTGCCCCAATATGCAGACACAAATGTTTCTTTTTTAAGAGCAATGGCAAAGCTTTCACCAGCACTGTCTATCAATTGAATTAGGTTATTACCGATTGAAACTTCAGCGCCAACATATACAAAGATGGCTAAGACGCCGCTCCACATGTGACGATATTTAAGCGGATTTCCCTCAACTTTTTCGTCAGAGCTAGATTCTGTAGATAGCTTTGGTAGAGAAATAAAAGAAAACCCCAGTGCCATAATAAAAGAAGCTGCAATAAGCGCAATGTAAGGTTCTTGTATAGAAGCAACTTTTTCTATCTCAGATGTTAAGTTGTCTTTTAGTAGGTAAGCTCCAAGTATCATTGGGCCGCTCATTGAGGCAATAGAGTTGAAAAAGCCTGCTGTATTAATCCGGGAATCGGCCGTTTCTATTGGGCCAAGCACTGCCAGATAAGGGTTTGCCGCAACTTGAATTGTTGCAACTCCAGATCCGACGAAGAAAACTCCTAACAAGAAAAGAACATATGGAAGATTGCTGCTCGCGTTTCCTGTTCCTGAATTTAATAAATTTTCCATAACAACAGAAGCCAAGTAGAAGATTACCATCCCAATTCCAACAAGGGACAGCCCAGCAACAATAGCCCGCTTATATCCCCAACGTGCAATAATTGCTGAAGCTACAGGCGATGTAACAAGAAATCCTGCGAAGAATGAGAATGTGACAAGGTTTGCCTGAAAGTTGTTGAGTTGAAAAATATCTTTCAATACTGGCTGTAATACACCATTAATGGCGGTTACAAATCCAAAAAGAAAAAACAGGATGATCATCATAACGAAAGCCTGTCGGAAATTTGTTTGTCCAGAAGTCTTCATTTTTTAGTTTTGAAAAAGTGTAGAATAGTAAATACTTGATTGTTATTTTAAAGTAGCGTTCAACAACCAATCTAAAGTGTAACGAATACGGCTTGGTTTTCGGCGGGTTCTCGCACCCAAGCCAATTATTAGTAATTTGTAAAAAGTTTATTCTTCTGTTTCATGCTTGCACTTTGAACCCGCAGAAAGCCAAGCTGCTGTTAAGGGCATTTCATTATTTTATTTGTTTTTCAACAATTCCAATCAACTCAACAACTTCGCTCCAAACCTTGTCTACTAATTCATCTTGATTTTGCGGAATAATTAAATCAAAAGTAGATTTTTTTTCAAAATCATTGAATTTAATGTCTGTGTCGAATATTTTATGTAAATACATCCAGTTGTTTTTTGTGTATTTAGGATATTGCTCTGTTATTTTTTCTAATTTTTCTCTTAATTTGTCATTTTCTTTATTTTTTTTGGTGCAACCGAAATAGAAATGTCCATAATTTGCGGAAAATATAATTTCAATTTTAATATCATTAGAAGTAAGAAATTTTATTGATATATTTTGTTTCTTTTTTTGTCCAACTCTATATGGTTCATAATGTGTTGTATCTGTAATGGAATTGTTCTTAAAATCACTAACTATTTTGTAATTATTTGATAATATTTTTTGTTTAATCTTAACCCAAGTTTCGTGAACACTATGCCACTTGATATGTTTGAAGTTATCAATTAATGTTTTTGCAGCATTCATTGTATCTTGTGAGCTTGAAACTATATTTTTGTATTTTAATATTTCTTCTTTACTTGTTTTATTTCCTGTCATTTTTTTTAATAGTTTAATATATTGTACAATTGCTTCTCTTAAAAATGGTAATGTAGGAACTTCTTTTAACGACTTTTCAAGCCAAGGAATTATTAAAGATACATAACTCAAAGAAAAAATATTTTTGAAAGATTTATATTTTTCTCCAACGCTTTTAGAATTTGGTTCGTGTCCGTCTAATGTAAGGTAGATCAAAAATGTATTTTCTTCTGGGATTTTTATGTCATTAATAACGTGATTTAAGTATCTTTCAATTTGCCCGCCTGATGTAGTAATACTATCTTCTGCATAAATCTTATTTTCAATAATTATTGCTTGATTTGAAAATTTGTCAATTATTAAAATGTCAATATTATTGTTCTCCTTTTTATCAAATTCTTTTGGATAAACAATTGCTTTTGAACATTCAAGATTAATTTTCTCATTTTCGTCTAACTCCGTTATCTCTGTAAATTGAGATAAAAATAAGTCTAAAAATAATTCTTTCTGTCCATGTCTTCCTTTCGGTTGAAGTAAAACAGAAATAAATCTTGAATGTAATCTTTTTTCATCGTGGTCTTTATGTAGAGCTGAAAATATATTAAATTTTTCTTCTCTATCTGCAAGCATTTTATATTCTTTCCTTATTATTTCAATTTCTTTTAAAAAGTATTCCATATTATTTTTTTGTTGTTTTGCCCTTAACAGACGTGTATGTCTACTTATGCAGATGCCTATTGTTTGAATGTTGTAAAAGCTTCGAAATAGAAAACCCTAAGTACAAGAGTTTTTGAGACCGACCGAAAATAACGAAATTATTTGAGTGCGTA
This sequence comes from Bacteroidales bacterium, assembly GCA_965230435.1. Lineage (GTDB taxonomy): Bacteria > Bacteroidota > Bacteroidia > Bacteroidales > JBDKHP01 > JBDKHP01. Next base: position 2,313,402 of record CBDDLB010000002.1, on the reverse strand, counting down.
ACATCTTGGGGGCAATCAATGAAGCTACAGCCTAAAAGGCGGTGCTACATGTAGCGTAGGCTTTTAGCCTGCGGCTTAAGCACTCAAATTATCTCGTAAGGCTAGACTGGCAACCTCATTAAGTTTACATATGAGTGTGTGTATAGGATTTATTAACAGGAAGAAGGGAGGTGGTTAATTGTACTCATAGTGAGTGATCGCTCTTGCAATCTACATTCTTTACATAGAGAATTTGAAGGTGCTTTAAAAAGGATTCTTTGGAGGAGTACGAAAAATCAATGAGCCAGAGAAATATAATGCATTTCTCTGGCTCATTTACTTGTAAATGAAGTTCAAAAAATAAATTCAGACTTCTTGCACTTTGGGGGTGATAAAATTAACAATTGACCATGCTAGTTTTGCTACATGCTGGATATCAGCCGTTAGTCAATTAATAACTCATAATTAATAATTTATAATTCCCTTACTCAGTCATTTACTTCATCAACTGAAATCAGATTGTTAAGAATGGCATAAACAGTAAGACCAGAAACAGTTTTTATCCCAAGTTTTTGTGTAATGTTTTTTCGGTGTGTAATTACAGTGTGCGGACTAATGAACAAACTATCAGCAATTTCTTTATTCGTTTTACCAAGAGCAATACTTCTTACAATGTCCTTTTCTCGCTGGGTCAGACTTTCGTCCCGCTGTTTTTGTGGAGCTAGTAGTTCTCCAATTTTATCTGCAATTTCAGCTTTCGAATCATTAAAGTAGAGTATGTTTTTGAAACCAAAATTGTTTGCCCTGGCATCTTCAGTGTCGCACAGACCAATAAATTTAGTGGTTGTGCTTTTTTGTATATTAGACTGTAATCTATTTGTTTCTTCTGAAGAGGTGCATAACTCTGGATTCACGATAACAATATCGGGACCTTGTTTCTCCACAATCTTCAATAATTGCTCACCTTCTTCAATTTCTTTCAGTATTTCGGCATTGGTAAGTTCCATTAGCGTAGCAATAATACCACGGCGGATAAGGTAACTTTTCTCTGCAATTATAAAACTGGTCTTATTCATTCTTTCTATGCCTTCATTAAAGTTTGCAGTTCTTGTTCCATTACCCGTATAGCAGGAATAAGCACAGTGTTTTCAATACGTGAATGTTCATTAAGATCAGCTTCTAGTCGAAACAGGTTGAAGAGAATTTGGTTGTAAAATCGGTTGTCTGTAGGTGGGGGAAGATATTTTATGATAATATTTTTCAGGTCCAGTAATTTTTCCTCAACATCTTCATGTTCACGTTCATATGTTTCCATGGAGTATGTTTCGAATTCTTCGCGTAGTTTGTCCGAAATCTCGTTTTTTTTGTAGCATTCTTCTACATGAATTGCGTAAGGGTAAACGGTAACTTCTTCCTTTTTTACATGATTGATAAGCTCCTGTTTGTATTCCATGTAGAAATTCTTCATCAACGTAAAATGCTTTTCCTGGCCTTTATTTATGTTGATCACATTGTTAATTAATCGCTCAATTTTAGGAAGCTCTTCGTCAACATAATAGCAGTGTGTGCTTTTTAGGTAATTGACAGTTAGGCTTATCGGGAAATTTTTAAGTTTCTCATCTGGGAAGTAGTTCTTGTCGTGAAATGCCGTGGCAATTTCAACAAAAAAGTTAGGGTCTATCTCGTGGTCTGTACAGATCTCTTCAATACTTTTGTCTCCAAACCCAAGCTTAATGCCGAATCTGTTAATAACAAGCGTAAGGTGGTAGTCAAGATGGATAAGGTCGGCCATCTTCATATGTTTAGTAATCATTTTTCTATTGGTTAAGTTTTGGTGCAGGTGGTTCTTTCCGGTATCCTTTTGTTTGTTCTTTAAATGGGATTTTGCAGGTATAAGCCGTATCACTATGATTCAATGCCCTGTCCACTATATGGAATCGAAATTTGATAGTGTCAGAATCTGTATTAAACTCAGGAAAAAACTCATAAGCAACTTCCACATCAGCAATAAGGGTTTTGTTTTGACCTTCCAATTTAATAAATGGGATACGCTGGTCATAAGGGGTTTTTCCTGGTTCTTCTACAAACTCTCCGTCTTTTTCTTTGTACAAAGAAATGAAAAGGTTGGAGTGGTAAGGTTGTCCAGATGCATGAACGCCAAGAGTATCATTGTCATGTAAACCTATATCTCCATCTCCATCTTCTACTTTTAACCGGAAATACACTTTGTACGAAACCTGTTGAGTCTCACTAATAAGCTTGTCTACCTTATAATCTTTAAATTCAACATCAGGTCTTGGCGGGTACGAACGTAGATCATCGCAACCTGCCCAAAGCACTATAAAACCAATTAGAACTATGATACCATATTTTTTCATATTTATTCTCTTGTTGAAAATCACTCGATAGCCACCGCGCAATTCTCAGGTGCTAATTTCAATAGTTTATTTTTTTTCCAAAATACCAAACTATAGGTAATTCTTCCCAGCAAAAATTATCATTCAAAAATGAGGTTGTTCTTTCACTTTCACTAATGAAAACATTATGCTTTTATTGATATAAATATAGTAGAAAAGAAAGAGTTTTAACACTATCTGGATTCTTTTATAAGCGTTAAATATTCTAAAAGTGAACTGTTAAGCTTTCGAACTGCAATGCTATTAGCTTGGTTGATAGAGATTAAAAGTTTGATGTCATTATTTGACACATAGCGGCAGCAAGTTCTTTTCTTTAGCTTTGGACGGTATTGGTATATTTGCAAAAATTTAATGAAGCATCCAGATATGGCTTGGCGATATTAGTGTCGGTGAGCCAATATGCCAGCAAAAAAATACAGAATGAGTTTTGTAGCAAATAGTAAAGGACTTTACACATGTCCTTGTTGTGGCTTTTACACACTGCCTCTTCAGCCGCCTAATAGTTTTGAGATCTGTCCAGTGTGCTTTTGGGAAGATGATGGGCTACAATATGCCGATCCGAACATGGAAGATGGGGCAAATAAAATGTCGCTTAATCAGGCAAAGGCCAATTACAAGAAGTATGGGGCAATTGATGAGTCTGTCAAAGATTTTGTTCGCCCAGCACGAGCCTACGAGCGGAATAAATAAGCAGGTGTGCTAGGGAAAAGGTGTTCTTAGGTCTGTCCTGCTCAGAATTTTGGTGTGATCTTTCCTAAGAAATCGCACCACATACTTCCGTTGATGAAAAGAACCAAAAAGAGAGGTTGCGCAGATGGCAACCATCTCGGTTAATCGAAAGAATACCGAAGCGAGAAATAGTTTGAGAATTGTCCACCACCAAAACCTGCGATATTGCCAAGGGCATAGTCTAGAGAAAAGCCCCAATAGTGGAGCCCCAGTCCTACAGATGGTGAAAAACGGAATTTTTCATTCCCTGAGAAATCTTCTAACTTCTGAAAATTCCCAGCTCCAGTGCGTAAAAACACCAACTGGGCATAACTAAGCTCAATACCTGTCTTGAGGTTCATGCTGGCAAATGACGATGTCACATAAGTATTGCGTTCTCCATCGAAAAAGACATCAGCATCAATAGCTGTGCGCAAAAGCCATTTGGGCCACAGTAGAAAATCTCTAGAAGCTCCGATTGTTAGCGATGGTAGGCTGACTTCAAGGTTTTCTTCAGGAATAGGATTGCTGAGTCCTAGAGTGTCATACGGCACCCTGAGACTTTCTTCATTAAACGACCATGTGGTGGTGGTGGTGCTTGCGTCGCGCAATATCGCTCCAAATTGCCATTTCCCCATTTTATATGAGGCTGCCAAATCTAGCCCCATGCCCCATGCTGTTGCAAAACCACCCTGATCGCGGTACAATACCTTCAGGCTTCCCCCAACGGAAAGCCCTTTAATAGGGAGTTGGCGGGCATACGACGCCAAAAAAGCATAGTCTGCTACAGAAAATTTAGTAATTCTGTTGTAATCAATATTACCTTGAGCATCGAAAAGCTCAAGCGTATTTTGTATGTCATCAACACCAAATCGTATGATATTGAGTGCTATTGCAGAGCCATCGGCTAACTTATAGCTACCTCCCAGATAATCGTACTGTGCCATGCCATAAAAATATTCTGCATGCATCGAGGCAATATCATAACGGCTTTTGATGTTAATAATGCGGGCAGGGTTCCAGAAGCCAGCTGCAACATTATTGCTATTGGAGACTACTGCTCCAGATTGAGCAATCGCATCTGCACCTAAGCCTATTCGGAGAAAATCGTTACTGTATCGAACAACTTGGCTGTACGTCAAAGATGCTACAAAGAGAAGAGCGATGCAAAATGAAATACGCAACGTATGCGTTTTGGTATAAGGCTTGTAATGATTTTTCATATCTTTTGCAAAGGGAATAAGCCTTTGCTATAGTTTGGTATTGTGAAACACTTTTACTTTTTTTCCGTCTATATTACTATGAACACAAGGACGTGGCGTTATATTATACAGACATAACTTAATTAAACAAGTGCGTTAATATAGTTGTCACTTAATGAATTTTATTGGACTGGTAAATGTTTGATTATTAGATTGATAAAAAAATACAAGAAACCAACAGTGATTTTGAATATAGTAAGTACTTAATTTGCAGATATTAATAATTCAAAATTAAAGTAGGCTCAGAGTCTTAATTCTTTGTCCTTACAATATTTCAATTATTTTTGTCATAGCCAAATCGGCAAAAAGATGAAACTGAAAAAGTTTAAAAGACATATCCCAAGTTTGCTCACTTCCCTGAACCTTTTCGCAGGAAGTGCAGCTTTGTTTCTTGCTAGCGAAGGTAAAGGTTTGTTGATCTACGGAGCATACTTTATCCTTGTTTCTGCATTTTTTGATTTTTTTGAAGATTACGTCATCAGACGTAGCCATACGCATACCGACGTAGGTAAAGAGCTGGCATCTTTAGCTGATCTCGTAAGTTTTGGTGTGGCACCAGCAGCTATAATGTATAAATTGCTGAAGGTGTCGCTCAAGGTCGATGCTTTTTCTCTCGATTTACCGGTGACAAGCATTCTAATTCTGCTTTCACCTGTTCTAATAGTTATGTTTTCGGCCTGGCGTTTGGCAAAATTCAATGTAGAACGGAAAATACAGAACAATTATCTCGGAATGCCAACACCAACGTTTGCTATATTGGTTGCATCTTTACCAATGGTACTCGATTTTACAGGTAAGTTTCTTTTGGTGGAAGAATGGAACTTTGAGTTCTGGTTTATACTACCAATTATAGGGCTCACATTGGCGATTGGTAATTCGCTGTTCTTACTTATAATTACATTTTTTTCAATATTCTTGATCATACGTTTCCCAATGTTCTCTTTCCGTTTCCGTGGTCAGCGACTTAGGGAGAATATCATCAGGGGGCTTTTTCTGCTTATAGCAGCAGTTGGAATTTCTGTTTTTCAACCAGCGGCAGTTCCGGTGGTAGTATTGCTTTTTATAATCTTATCACTTATCAACAACTTAATTGCTAAGATCAAGAAAGAACCTATTCTGGTTATGGAAAAGGTAAGCGCCAAGAATGCTGATATCTAAGCCTTTTGAACTATTCCAAGAGATTCTCTTCCATAAAACTGAGGTATTTATTCTGGGTCACAATAATGTGATCCAGTAAAGCGATGTCGAATATCTCAGTCGCTTTTTTAATCCGTTTTGTTAGTTCCAAGTCGTTCTGACTAGGTTTTAAATTGCCAGATGGATGGTTGTGCGCAATAACAATTGCCGATGCATAGTGGTCAATGGCCTTTTTCATAAGTAGTTTTATGTCGACCATAGTTGCCGCAATACCTCCTTGTGCAACACGATCCTTTCGTATTATTTTATTACTTCTGTTTAACATCAGCACCCAGAACTCTTCGTGCGGGAGGTCTCCCATTTCAGCAATAAAAAGCTCGGCAGCTTGCTCTACAGAATTAATTTCTGCTCTATGCACTACATCGGCAACCTTTCTTCTTCTTCCCAGTTCCAGAGCTGCAATTATGGAAATAGCTTTTGCTTCGCCAATTCCGTTGAAGCCTTTCATTAATTCGCTGATACTTCTTTTCCCAAGTTCGTTTAGGTTATTGTTCGACGCTTCGAGTATACGTTGACTCAGTTGAACAGCTGTTTCGTTTCTGTTACCGCTACCGATCAATATTGCAATAAGTTCAGCGTCGGACAGAGCAGCTGTGCCCTTATTGAGCATTTTTTCACGTGGACGATCTTCTTCTGCTAAATCCGTAATTCTGAGTCTTTCTTCCATCTAAAGTGAGCTTGTTTTTGTAAAGAATACTAGAAAAAGTTTCGTTTTATTTAAACGAAATTCTATTTTTGCTTTCTCTCCCCGTACCAGAGCATATAAAAGGGATGTGCTGTTATAGTTCTACGTTTAGTTTTATTTTCTAGTTCTGAACATAGCTTTCTTTTTGTTCGGAAAGTGTGCTTGCGCGAATAAGTAAAATAAATGGTAGTCATGTTCAAATTGATGTTGTCTGGTGGTAAATTGCTTACATTCAAATAAAGTTTTTGTTGTTAAGTCAGTTAACGGTTCAATGTTGGAGCTTAACATTTGGCGTTTTCAGATTGATCGCAGCGATAAATAGATGTGCCAATCATAAACGGCTATTTTTAGGTTTGTCGCTATTTGAAATAAATACCAATACTTTTTTAAAATAGCACCACGTGCATAATTAGGATCAATAAAAGAATTCGTATTTGATAGCTCTAAACGCCTTGTTTTAGCAGAAGACGTTTTTTACGGTGTTTTTTTACTTTGTGTATGTACGGTTATCTATAAAAACATTAAATTCAGGATGAATAATTAAAGTTATATCCCAATGAGCGATCTTCTTCAGTTACTTGAGCAACCGTACAATATTGTTTATTCACTATTTATACTTGTTGCAGTAGGGATTTGGTTAATTACTGTTGTTGGTTTTATAAGCATGTCTGCATTGGACGGCATTTTCGATTTTGCTTTCGATGCAGATATCGATCACGATGTTGATCTGGATCATGATTTGGATTTAGACCACGATGCTGATTTAAGCACTCATGTAGTTGAACCGGGTTTCTTTGTTTCCATGCTTGGTTTCGTTGGTGTTGGAAAAGTGCCGGTTACGTTAATTGTGACAGTGTTAATGTTTTTGCAGGGAATATTGGGACTTGTGTTCAATTATTATCTTTTCAACGAATTCAGTTTATCACAAGCATTGAACTGGCTTGTGGGAATTGCAGGTTTTGTACTTACCTTTTTCGTTGCTCTATATTCTACAGCCTACATTATGCGACCCTTATATCCTTTTTTTCAGGATTATGGTAAGGCCGAAAAATCAGCAAACCTTGTTGGCAAAGCAGCTAGTATTACTTCTGGTAAGGCAACACTGAATTTTGGCCAAGCAAAGATAAAGCTGGATGATGGGGATAGTGTAGAGGTTACTGTCCGTTGTACTGAAGGTTTCGAGGCTAAGTACGGAGAAAGGGTTTTAGTGGTCGATTACGATGCTGAGAAGAACATTTATTATATAGCTCCTTATCAGGCAATAGAGTAGGGGAATCAAATTGAGATCATGAACCTTATGCGCATCATATGCTTTATTGTTTTTTCATTTTTTCATTTTCAGGTAAAAGCCCAGATTGATACGGCAACTATCGATACTTGTTATATGCTTTTGTCCGAAGGAGAAATGATCAGAGCAAAATCAAAATTGGATTCATTGTATGGTATCGATCCAAACGATGCTGATCTGAATAATGCCCTTGGTGTTTTTTTTAGAAAAAATCAGTTGCTTGATACTGCTATCCAACATTTTGAGATTTCGTTAAGGGCAGATACTACTTTAGCGCAACCTTTGCTGAATCTGGCTTACATCAACACAAAAAAAGAAGATTATGTTGCAGTACTGGAGTATGGCTATCGTTATTGTAATCTAAAGGAGAATGTGCAAGGTTTCCGGCTCCTTGGCGATACATATTCTGTTCTTGAGATGTATGATTCAGCTCTTGTTTATTATAACAAAGCAGCAAAAGTAGATTCTACATTGGCAGATTTATATTTTGATATGGCGCAGATTTACTGGTATCAGTATGCAGATCAAGCAATGGCCTATCGAAATGTGACAAAAAGCATAGTTTTGGATTCTACTGTGAATTACTTTTATGCTTTGCGGGCACAAATGTTATTGGACGATTATCCTATTGAGTCGTTAAAAGACTTGAATAGAGCGATAGAATCTGGTGATACTTCGATCCAAAATTACGTTTACAGATCCTGGGCGTGTGCTCAAATTGGTGATTTTGAGTCGTCAAAAAAAGATTTTGTATTTTTTGAAGGGAAAGAAGAATATACATACTGGTTTTCCCTTATCAATGCAGAAATTGCATATCAGGAACAGGATTATTCAAAATGTATCGAATTTTGTAATAAAGCATTAATAATTTATCCTGATGATAATTACGTATTAGCGCAAAAAGCTAGGGCATATGTATTTTCTGGTAAATTAGAAGTGGCAGATCGGATGTTAAGTCAAATGACAGAAATTAACAGTCGTCCGTCTTTCGAGTTATTGACGCTCCATGCTTACGTTAGGCTTTTGAAGAACACTCCTGCCGACGAAATTGAGAAAGATGAGCATAACTTTTATTTCAAGGAAATAAGTGCAGATCATTTTCAGGATTTGGTGAAGTTGAGCAAAACAGCGCGGTGGAGTTATGAAGCTTTAGTAAAAAAATTTGAGAACGATTATCAAAGGCTTTCGCTCCAGGAATATTTCATGCTGTATTTCGGATATAGTAATACAAATGAGTATTCTGCATTTGAACTCACTCAGATGCAGGAAGAAACACTGTGGGGTGCTGTCAGGGAAGGCTTATACAGTGAATGTATAGAGGTCGGGATAGAGACACTGAAAAAAAATCCTACGCAATTCCCTCTTTATTTGCCTATTGCTAAAGCTGCGTGGTTGAGTGGAGATATAGAAATGGCTGAGAAATATGCCTATCTGTCGGAGGCGTTTTATAACAGCATTCTTGCTACCGGGAAAGGCAATAAAGCAAAGAGTGCAATTATTGTGATAAGTGAATCGCATGAATATGCTTTGTTGAAATACATGGGATTGCAGTCGCTCTCTCACAAATTAGTAAAAGAGAACAAACATGCGTACGATCATTTGATTACGTACGACAGGGCCAGAAAGCAGAATGAACTGTTTTTCTTGATAGATAAAGTTTTTGAGTCTTACGGCAAGATGTTGAAAGATGAGTGATGTTGGGCTGAAGAATCAGGATCGTCAGATCGTTTTTAAGCAAGTAGTATACCTATTTGTAACTCTAGTTTTTTGAAAAATCGGTTTTGTTTCTGTGCTTTTTTAAACTAAACAAAATCAGTTTCATATATTTTAATTTTCAACCAACATTATAATATCATGAACCATTTATTACTTGCAATCGGAGATGGGCTTTTGTTGCCTCTTCTCGGTGTCATTTTATTACTTCTACTTGTTATCGGTATTATGCTGAGCCGCTTTCTGCGTAAGGCTTCTCCAGGAACAGCTCTTGTGAAAACGGGATTTGGATTGAACAAGGCTTCTATTTCAACCAGTTCTGCTGTAATTATACCTTTGCTACATAAGGTAGATATTATTGACCTGACGGTGAAAACAGTTCGTATACGCCGTCGTAAGTCAGACAGCTTGTCGTGTGCCGACGGTATACGTGCCGAAGTGGAAGTGGATTTTTATATCAAAATCAACCCGATCGATGAAGATATCAGAAAAGTGGCCAGTTCTGTAGGTTGTGCCCGCGCTTCTTCTTTGGAAACTATCCGTGAGCTTTTCGAAGCTAAATTTTCTGATGCCTTGAAGACTGCCGGATCAAAACTTTCTTTCGATCAACTTTATCAAAACCGTAAAGAGTTTAAAGACGAAATTCTTAAAGCTCTTGGTCAAGAAGGAGACAACGATGTGGTATTGAACGGTTACATTTTAGATGATGTGGCAATCCAATACTTAGAGCAATTGCCACGTAGCGAGCACGATGAAAATAACGTACTTGATGCAAAGGGTATCAAAGAAATTGCCCACCGTACTGCTGCTGAGGCCGAATCTGCTAACCAGCGTTTGAACGAAAAGAATATCCGTATTTCAGAGCAAAACCAAGAGGCAGAAACGCGTGACCTGGAAATAAAACAGGATCTTGAAATGAAGCGTGCTAAACAGTTGCGTGAAATTCAGGAAACAAAAGCAAAAGAAGAGGCTGCGGCTAAAAAAACGCAAGAGGAGCAGAATGCCCTGTCTGAGCAGGCCGAGATTGCAAGGAAGCGTTCTATTGAGATTTCTCAACAGAAAATGCAAGAGGAGATCACGATTACCGAAAAGCAAAAGGAAAAAGCACAGCAGGTAGCGGAAGAAGATAAAAGTAAAGCGATTGAACTTGCAAAAATCCGCCGTGAGAGTGAGGTTGCTGAACAGTTGAAAGAGAAACTATCGATGTTGGAGCAAACTGCATTGCAAGAAGCTCAGAAGATTAAGGCGGAAGAGCAGGCAGTTACTGTTCGTGAGGTAGAGGTTGCAAATCGTGATAAAGAGATTGAAATTATTAGTGCAGAGAAACGTGCAAATACTCAGTTAACAGCACAGAAAGTAACTGCGGATACAAAGGCTTACAACTTGCTGAAAGAATCGGAATCTTCGTTCCAAGCAGCAGAATTTGACCTGAAAGCAGCAGATCTTGAGGCAAAGAAAGAGATTATCGAAGCTGAGAAAGAAGCAAAGAAAGATCTTTTGGCGCGTAACGTTTCTGCGGATATGGAAGCTTATAAACTGAAAACAGTTGCACAGGCGCATAAAGATGCTGCAGAGATGGAATATGAAGCCGCAGAGAAGCAAGCTGAAGCAGTTCGTAAAAAAGGTCAGGCCGAAGCAGAGGTTATTCTTGCGAAATTAGAAGCAGAAAATGCTATTGGTAAGAATAAAATTATGGCGGAATCTATCAGTCAGCTTATACCACTTATTCCAACTATTGTTGAGAAACTTATGGCTCCTGCTGAGAAGATCGAAAGCATCAAGTACCTTAATATTAATGGTCTTGGAGGCCAACCAGTAGAAGGTGGGCAGGCACAGCAATTGCCAAATTCTGGCCCAATGGGTGGTATCATCAGTACTTTGATGAATGTAGGAGTTGCTATGCCAATGATAAAAGAGATCGTAAAGACACTAAAGTCGGAAGGTACGACTAGTGATTTCATGGATATGATCAAACAAGCACCTGGAGGCAAAAAGTTAATGGAATTTATCGATTCTTTTGCCGATGAAAATGTAGCCGATGCCGAAGAGGTTAAGTAAGTTTACTTAGAAAAAATCACTACCCAAAATCCTCCTGCATTCTGTTTAGAACGGAATCAGGTAATTTTGGGTAGTTCTCAATTCAGTTTTCAGTATAGATTGTTCAACTTACATCATAGCAAACTGTATTTCCACTCTTCTGTTTTCGTTTTTTCCATCACGTGTCATAGTGGTAGCAATAGGCCAGAATTCCCCTTGGCCAATTCCGATTACTTGTTCCCGTCTTACCCCTTTTCTGATGAGATAGTTTTGGATTGCATTTAAACGTTTCACCGACAGGCGATAATTGAAACGAGGAGTGCCCAAATCATCCGTATGGCAGATGATTCTTACCAGCATGTCCTTCTTACTGGTAAGGTTTTTGGCAAGATCGTTCAATTGTTGATAAGACGAAGGTAAAATCCGACTGCCTTTATGAGTGAAGTTGATGTGTTCCAAAACATATGTTGGGCCATATTCGAGATAGCTATTATAACGCTTCTCAAGTTGAAGCGTATAATTCTCTTGCTCGAGGCGTTCTATGCGTTTCTCAAGTAGGGCTATCCGTTCTGAAAAACATCCAGAAAATAGGGGTAGCAGAATGAATAAAAGACTAATGCGTCTGATTGTGTCCATTGTCCTAACTTTGATAAACAGTTTGTTGCACAAAAATCATGCAGATCCGCTCGCATGCCTGTAAAATTAGCTTGTAGGGTATACGCACAAATTTATACTTTTGTTTGTGAAAGCAAGGCTGCATTAATTTATTGTTAGATTTGTAAAAGTTTTGGTCAAATTTAGTTGTATGATAAATATTATACAATGCACTTATCTACAGCAATAAGTATTTTTTAGTATACGGTTGAGAGTTTCTATATAGGTAAGCAGTGGCATAACTAAAAGGGTTGGTTCAATTGTCAACTTGCTGATTTATACAGTGAAGTATGTGTTTTTTGAAGATCTGATACCTTAAAAAAAGTTAAGAATGATTTCGGTTGAAAAGGTAGTTGTCCGTTTTGGGGGATTTGAGTTGCTAAAAGGTGTGACGTTTATGATAGATAAGAGCGATAAGCTCGGTCTGGTGGGTAAAAACGGAGCTGGCAAATCGACGCTTCTTAAGATGCTAAAAGGTCTTCAGGAGCCGTCTGAAGGAGGCGTTACAACAACAAAAGACATCACAATAGGTTATTTGCCACAAACAATGGTGGTGAAGGACGACTCTACCGTTTATGTTGAGGCAAAAAAGGCATTTGAGAAGCAGTTGTCATTAGAAAAACAGATCAACGATCTCACAAACGAAATTGCTACCCGCACAGATTTCGAGTCCGATGCTTATGCCAAACTGATCGAAAAGCTGTCGGTACTTAATGAGGAGTTTCAGTTGCTAGGAGGAGGGGCTATTGATGCCGATGTGGAACGTACCTTGAAAGGGCTAGGTTTCGAATCGAAAGACATGGATCGCCCCACTGGAGAATTTTCAGGAGGATGGCGTATGCGTATTGAATTGGCAAAAATCCTTCTTCAACGCCCAGATGTACTTTTGCTGGATGAGCCGACCAACCACCTCGATATTGAATCTATTCAGTGGCTCGAAGATTTTCTAAAAGCTTATAAAGGAGCAGTGGTACTTATTTCTCACGATAAACGCTTCTTGGACACTATAACAAATCGTACTATAGAGATTTCCCTAGGGAAAGTGCATGATTATCGTGTGCCTTATTCAAAGTATAGGGTTTTGCGTCGCGAGCGTTACGAACAGCAATTGGCTGCTTACAAGAACCAACAGAAAATGATCGAGGAGACAGAGGATTTCATCGAGCGTTTTCGCTACAAGGCCACTAAGGCGGTTCAGGTTCAGTCCCGTATAAAGCAATTGGAGAAGATCGACAGGATAGAGATTGAAGAAGAAGATAATTCGCAGGTGAACTTTTCTTTTCAGCCTGCACCAAGAGCCGGTTCTGTTGTTGTTAAGGGAGCTGCTTTTCGTAAGGCATACGGAGATCATGTAGTCTTGAACGATATCGATTTTGAATTGGAGCGTGGTGCTGGTGTTGCATTCGTAGGGCGAAACGGAGAGGGTAAATCAACTTTCGCAAAGGCTATTGTCGGTGAGTTGCAATATGAAGGTGAGTTGAAGCTGGGACACAACGTAAGCATAGGTTATTTTGCCCAAGAGCAAGATAAGCTGATGGACGAAAGCAAGACAGTTTTTGAGACGCTGGACGATGTTGCTGTTGGCGATATCCGAACAAAAGTGCGTGATATTTTAGGTGCATTTCTTTTCAGTGGCGAAGATGTGGATAAGAAGGTGAAAGTGTTGTCCGGTGGTGAACGTTCCCGCTTGGCAATGGCAAAACTACTTCTTCAGCCATACAACCTGTTGGTACTCGATGAGCCAACGAACCACCTAGATATGAAATCGAAGGATGTTCTCAAGCAGGCATTGTTGAAATACGACGGGGCAATGATCATAGTTTCCCATGACCGTGATTTTCTGGATGGTCTTCTCGATACCATTTATGAATTCCGTAATCAATCCATCAAGCAATATCATGGCGGAATCGAACACTTTCTTAAGAAAAGAAGGCTCGAAAATATGCAGGCCATCGAACAGAAGAAAGTAGAGGCAAAACAGGCAGAAAAGTCAGGCTCCTCTTCAGACAATAAGGAGCGTTACGAGCAGCGGAAGGAGATCGAGAAACAACTCCGCAAGTTGAATAATCGGATTAAAACAATCGAAACCAAGATCGAAGAACTTGAAGAAAAAGTGATGGAGTGTGATGAGCGTCTTGCTAATCCAGATGGACAAGAGTTAGATGCAGATTTCTTCAAAGACTACGAAAACACAAAGGCAGAACTTGAACAGCTCATGGAAGAGTGGGAAGGAGTTACTGGCGAGCAGGAAGAATTGGTTGCAAAACGGGATGCTCTATAAGCTTGTCAGAAGGTTCACGATTTCATGATCGGGTTTAAAATGTAATTCATAAACAGGGCAACGATTGGCGATAACAAAACACTTCTCAAAGAGTTTTTCAGTTTGCTTTACATCAAAGTTATGATGAATGGAATGGGCTGCAAGTTGTGTGCTTGCTTCTCCTACGCTAAGTTGGCGTAAGTGGTTTTCTTTTCCATGTTTCAATAAGAAAAGCTTATCGAGCAGTCCTTTATTCACTGGATACGGTTCAGAAAACGGAGCGTTGTAAACAAGAAAATCACTAGACTCCTGTTTTATGATATTAATGTCGTCATGTATTGTTGAAAAATGCTTTTCTGCAAATAATTGTGCAATGGTACTTTTCCCTCTTCCCGATTCTCCAAAAAAAATAAAGGCTTTTCCCTCCAGATTGACAGACGAAGAATGCATTACCAAAAAGTTCTTTGGGTATAGCATGTAATAAAGAAATAAATTGCCAAAAGGGAAGAGCATTGGTTGAAGTTTCCCATTGAATGAGGGAAGGTTGAACATGTGCCATGTCTGTTGATCCTTTAAGCAAGTTGCCCACACCTTAGAATTAGTATCTAAAGGGTTTTCACAGCATATTGTTTTTCCTTCTGCTGTTTCATATACTTGCCAAAGTGTCTTTTTTAGAGATGGATTGAACGGGTATGGAGCTTCGAATAAAAGTTTTCCGTCTTCAAGAGAGAAGTGTTCCTGCTGAATATAAACAGTAATATCTGCTGTTTTATCATCAGATCGATAATGAGTATATGCAACAGGGAAAGCTAATTCGTTATCAGAAATGAACTGTATTCGTGTTCCTGCTATCTCGAACCGATAAAGCTTCTCTGTTGCATTGTTCTTTGTTACCAAGGTGAGCCTCCTCCATGTGATGGATCTCCTCCTGGAGGTGGCGGATCTACAGACCCCATTGTAATTGCAACCTGATGATCAACTTTAATTTTTATCAGTTTAGGTTTATTGTATTTCTTTCTGCTTTTCACTTCTACTTCTTTCATTGCTAAAACACTTTGTTTAAAAGATATGAAACCACTTTCATCAACCAACACAACATATTTAAAGATAACGAAACAGCACATGCATGACTTGCGAATATCTTTAAGTATGGTATTCGGTTTTATCTTCTAGAATTTATGTCCGTGGGTAAAAAGTATCTATTTTAATGTACGTGTCATCACCGCTTTTGATCTATTTTTGATTGTCCGATTTGGTTGTTGAGACAGTTGTAAGCAAAAATCAGACAAGTTCAATTAAATCAGACATTTCAGAAAGCAGTTCTTCAAAATCTTCAGCTGCTTCATGTTTTTCTATTTCATATTCCTGGGCTATCATGTTCACTATTTCTTGAAAGCTGTTTTTTCCATCGATTCTTTCCCAAATAAACGCAGAAACATCTTTAAGAGTGTAAATATACTGTACACTTTTCATGTTGCTTGCAGTAGGAGCAATCATATACTCGTCTCCAATTTTTTTAGATGCCACAGTGTTTCTTTTCTTTATAATTTTTGTCTGTATTTTTTCGGTCATTCTCTTAAATATTGATTCCAAGATATGCATAATTATGGTATGCACGTTGTGGTGCATTAATGTTAAAATATAAAACAACAGAATGGCATCCTATCGCTCAAACGCCTTGTGTAAAAGTTTTTTGCTGCTATTGGTATGTTCATTGATCAAAACAGTAGAAACAACACCTAAGAATATGTTACGTACAACCTTACTATGTTTATTTTTTATGTCTTTCTTTTTTTCCTTGTTTTCTCAAGAAACAAAAGAAATACTAGCAAAACGGACTGCTACCCCTATTCGTGTCGATGGTTTGTTTCTGGAAGCCGACTGGCAACAGGCCAATTGGCAGGGAGATTTCAAGCAGTACGAACCCGAAAACGGGGCGGCTCCTTCTCAGCGAACAAAGTTTGCCGTACTTTACGATAATAATAATTTATATGTTGCTGTTTTTGCATACGACAACCAGCCGGAACTGATTGAGAAAAGGCTTGCCCGTAGAGATAACGAGCAAGGCGATCAGGTCGAGATACAAATCGATAGTTATAATGATAAACGTACAGCTTTTGTTTTTAAAGTTAGTGCAGCAGGTGTGAAATCTGATGGTATTTCTTCCAACGATGGAGATAATTACGACTCTAACTGGAACCCGATTTGGATTGTGAAAACAAACATTAATTCCGAAGGTTGGGTGGCCGAAGCAAAGATTCCTTTGGATCAGTTACGGTTCAATGCTGCCGAAGATCAGAACTGGGGCTTACAGATAGGTAGAACATTATTCAGAAAGAAGGAATATTGTTTATGGAACAATTTCTCTCTTGAGGCAACAGGTTGGGCGCAACATTTTGGTCGTTTGAAGAACCTTAAAGGATTATCGCCAAAGCGGCTGATTGAAGCTACTCCATACGCTTTAGGCGGTTATGAGTCATACGAGCGAGAAGAAGGCAATCCATACAAAACTGGTTCGGAATGGCGCTACAATGTAGGTGTTGATGGTAAGATTGGTGTCACTAATGATCTTACGCTGGATTTTTCTGTTAATCCAGATTTTGGTCAGGTAGAAGCCGATCCTTCTCAGGTAAACTTAAGTGGTTTCGAGGTGTTCTTTAGGGAACAGCGTCCTTTCTTTGTTGAGGGAAAAAACATAACAGATTTCCGACTGACTTCTTTCGGCGGACGTTTCCGTAACGATAACCTTTTTTATTCTAGGAGAATAGGGCGAAAACCACAACATAGTCCCGACGATAACGATGATCAGGACGTAGATAAGCCTGACAAAACAAGGATCTTGGGAGCTGTAAAACTCACAGGGAAAACAAAAAGTGGCTGGTCTGTAGGTGTTGTAGAAACTGTAACTGCCGAGGAGAAGGCCGAAATAACAAAACGGGAAGGAGTAAATGGGCATACTAATATAAAAAAGAGTGAAGAGGTCGTTGAGCCGTTAACAAATTATCTAGCTGCTCGATTGCAGAAAGATCTTAATGGGGGAAATACTCAAATTGGTGGAATGTTCACATCAACCAACAGGAAAATCGATCACGACCATTTAAATTTTATGCACTACGAGGCCTATAGTGGTGCAGTGGATTTTGCACATGCTTGGAAAGACCGCACGTATTATTTAAAAGCAAACATGGCAGTGTCGCGCGTTAATGGTCATAAAGATGCAATATTAGACACCCAAACCTCTAACCGCCGGCTGTTTCAACGACCAGATGCCAGCTATGTAGATGTCGATTCTTCTGCCACATCACTTTCTGGTTATTCAGGTGAGCTTGCCTTTGGAAAAAGCGGATCGCAAGGTCTTCGTTATCTAATTTCCACAACCGTGCGTTCGCCAAGGTTCGAAATTAATGATCTTGGGTCTATGCGTTCTTCTGATATTTTCTACGAACTAATGTGGGTTGGCTATCGTTGGGGCAAACCTTTTTCAATATTTAGGAATTTATCCGTTGGTGCTGCTCAGTGGTATGGTGTCAATTATGGTGGCGATCGGGTTTCTTGGGGACTAGAATCCAATGCCAACATGGAATTTAAAAACTATTGGGAATTTGGTTCTGGCCTTAACTACGATGGAATCACCTATTCTCCTAATGAATTGCGAGGAGGCCCAGTGTTAAGACAATCAGGAGGAGTAAGCTCATGGACCTACATAGAGTCTGACAGTAGGAAGAAATTAAGGGCTAATGTTGGTATGTTCAATTATTGGGGAGCCGAAAATCAGTCGCGTTACGCAGAGTTTTGGGGTGGAATAAACTATCGGCCAATTAAGGCTATGGGTTTATCTACGAGCTTCAATTTTTCAAGAAATAGAAGTGAATTGCAGTATGTCAATAAAATATCCGAAGACATCAACGAAGAACCAATCGACACACGTTATGTCTTTTCCGATATCAAGCGTAGGACTTTTTCGATGACCTTCCGTATCGACCTCAGCTTAACTCCAGATTTGTCGATCCAATACTACGGACAGCCTTTCATAGGAACTGGACTTTATGACAAATTCAAGGAAATAACAGATTCTAGAGCGAAGCATATTTCAGATCGTTACCAGCTGATTTCAAGTGAACACATAACTTATTCTAGTGAAAACGAAGAATACACAGTTACTGAACCTGAAGGTTCAACATATACATTTGGCAAGCCAGATTTTAACACTAAGGTCTTTCTCTCAAACCTTGTTCTCCGCTGGGAGTACCTGCCTGGATCAACATTGTTTCTTGTATGGTCACAGAATCGTGAAGGATATCATGATAACGGACGCTTTCAGTTTTCGAAGGACATAAGAAATATGTTCCGTGAATATCCAAGCGATGTTTTCTTGGTGAAGTTATCTTATCGTATTCCGATTTAAAATTAACAATAAGTGTTTGCTTTTAATAGGTAAACACTTGTTATGGTAGTTCATCGCCTGAGTACCATATTTAATGCGGACGAAATAATTGTGATGGAAAATGGAAAACTTTCGCAAAGTGAGTTGTATGAGGAAGGAACAAAGTATGGAGTCAATATAGTCAGAACTATGATGACTCCATTTGTCAATTAAATAACACCTTCAAAATCGTCCTCTTTAGATTCTGCCGGTCTGGCACTGCCTTCGACTGGTTTCAAGTTCTCAGGAACATTGTTGTTTGGGTCATAAGGGAAAATATCAACAATAGGGCTTGCAACAACACTGGGGATCTCAAAAGGAATTACCATTTCCTTAAGGCTCTCCTGAATTCTGTCATAAGCTTCTCTGGCATCATCTGCTGTAACAAGCATATAGTTGTTTACTTTTTTCTCTTTGCCGCTCTCTTCATCAACATCTACATAGCTAACCTTGCATTTAAACCACAATTCACCAGCTTCGTATTCGAAAACATCCGATATATTAGATTTCGCAATGCTTTTAACAACGAATTCACCGCTAATCATTTCTTCTAGCGATTTGTAAATGCGCTCTTCTGCTTCACTGAATGTAACAGCATCGATCAAATAAGGTTCCGTTACCTTTTTAGTCTTTCCACTGTTCTGGTCGATCTTCTCGTATTTTACTTTACATTCAAACCAGTTGTTCATACGTCTCTCCGTTTAAATTCTAAAATTATAGTTGTCAAAAATAGACGAAAAAATCGGAATGGTGCTATTAGTACTGATGAACTTAGCTCAAAATACAAACATTTGACATTTCATTTCAGGACAGCGATAGGCTTTTATGGACTTTTCATAAGGTGCGAAGCATTACAGAAATGTTGCTTCTATTTACTTGTAAGCATTGTTCGCACAGCAATATAATAATGACAATGTATGCTCAGAAAATAAAAACATTCGGTTGAATATCTAGAACTGAAAACAGAGACGATGTAATAGATCACTTTGTATATCAAAAAAAACATTGGTTTATAATGGATTAATGAAAATAAAAACTATCTTTGCGGTCGCTTTTGCGAATCCAAAAGAAAGCATTGTAACACATAGCTGGCCACGACGATAGGGCCTTTCAGCGTGTAGCTATAAATCTTAAAATAATAGGGTTCCTATTGTTTTGAAAGATTATTGTTTTACCTTTGCACACCGATTTTTGGAGGTGTGAATAAACAAAATTTTCTATCTATATGCCTACAATTCAGCAGTTAGTAAGAAAGGGGAGAAAGAGAATCAACGAGAAAAGTAAAGCTCCGGCGCTGGATGCTTGTCCTCAACGCCGTGGCGTATGTACTCGTGTGTATACAACTACCCCTAAGAAACCAAACTCGGCTATGCGTAAAGTAGCCAGAGTACGTTTGACAAACAATAAAGAGGTGAACGTTTATATTCCTGGTGAAGGTCACAATTTGCAAGAACACTCAATCGTATTAGTCCGCGGTGGTAGGGTGAAAGACTTGCCGGGTGTACGTTATCACATGGTAAGAGGTGCATTGGATGCTTCTGGTGTGGAAGGACGCACGCAGAGACGTTCAAAGTACGGAACTAAACGACCAAAAGAGAAAAAGTAAATTTGACTGAACGATGAGAAAGGCCAAACCAAAGAAGAGGATACTTTTGCCAGATCCGAAATTTAACGATACCATGGTAACACGTTTCGTGAATTCCATGATGCTTGATGGTAAAAAAAGCGTTGCTTTAAAAGCATTTTATGATGCGCTTGACATGGTAGGGGAGCGAGCAAAGAATATCGACAAATCTCCTCTTGAAATATGGAAAAAAGCGCTTGAAAACGTAACTCCTCAGGTAGAAGTAAAAAGCCGCCGTGTTGGTGGTGCTACTTTTCAGGTACCAATGGAGATTCGCCCAAGTAGAAAATTGGCGATAAGCATGCAAAACCTTATTAAGTACGCCCGTGCCCGTAACGGCAAGTCTATGGCCGACAAAATGTCTGCTGAGATCATCGCTGCTTACAACGAAGAAGGCGGTGCTTTCAAAAAGAAAGAAGACACACACCGTATGGCAGAGGCAAACAAAGCATTTGCTCACTTTAGGTTTTAATCTTTAAAATAGTTCAGATTTAGCGATGGCACAAGATCTTAAATTTACAAGGAATATCGGTATCATGGCCCATATCGACGCTGGTAAGACAACTCTTACCGAGCGTATTCTGTTTTATACTGGGCTAACTCACCGTATTGGCGAAGTTCACGATGGTGCAGCAACCATGGACTGGATGGAGCAGGAGCA
This sequence comes from Bacteroidales bacterium, assembly GCA_965230435.1. Taxonomy (GTDB): domain Bacteria; phylum Bacteroidota; class Bacteroidia; order Bacteroidales; family JBDKHP01; genus JBDKHP01. The sequence continues at coordinate 2,292,494 of CBDDLB010000002.1, read as the reverse complement.
GGAGCGTGGTATTACAATTACCTCGGCTGCTACTACAACATTCTGGAAGTACAACGAACAAGAGTACAAAGTAAACATCATCGACACCCCTGGACACGTTGACTTTACTGTTGAGGTAGAGCGTTCTCTTCGTGTATTGGACGGTGCTGTGGCTGTATTCTGTGCAGTTGGTGGTGTTGAGCCTCAGTCAGAAACTGTATGGCGTCAAGCTAACAAGTATGGCGTTCCTCGTATGGGGTTTGTTAACAAAATGGACCGCTCTGGTGCTGATTTCTTCAGCGTAGTAAATCAGGTTAAGGAAAAATTAGGTGCAAATCCGGTACCTATTGTAATTCCAATCGGAGCAGAAGAAACATTCCAAGGCTTTGTCGACCTTATCGAAAACAAGGCTATTGTTTGGGCCGATGACGAAGGTCGCCAATACGAAGTTCAAGATATTCCTGAAGATATGGTTGATCAGGCTGCTGAGTGGCGTGAGAAACTAATGGAGTCTGTTGCTGAATCTGATGAGGCTCTTTTCGAGCGTTATTTTGAAGATCCAGATTCTATCACTGTAGAAGAAATTCGCGGTGTTATCCGTAAGGCTACACTATCTATGGATATCATTCCTATGATGTGTGGTACTGCCTTTAAAAACAAAGGTGTTCAGCGTTTGTTGGATGCTGTAACTATGTTCCTTCCAAGCCCATTGGATCTTGGTACTATCGAAGGTACTGTTCCTGGCACAGACGAGACAGTTACTCGCGAACCAAAACCAGAGGATCATACTTCTGCATTAGCATTTAAAATTGCTACAGATCCATTCGTTGGGCGCTTAGCTTTTATACGTGTTTATTCTGGTGCTATTGACGCTGGTTCATATGTGTTCAATGCGCGTTCTGGTAAAAAAGAGCGTATTTCTCGTCTTTACCAGATGCACTCGAACAAGCAGAATCCAATTGAGCGTATTGAAGCAGGTGATATTTGTGCAGCGGTAGGTTTTAAAGAAATCCGTACTGGTGATACTCTGTGTAGCCAAGATAATCCAATCACATTGGAATCTATGGATTTCCCAGAGCCAGTTATCGGTATTGCAGTAGAGCCAAAGAGCCAGAAAGACCTAGATAAACTAGGAACTGGTCTAGCTAAGCTTTCAGAAGAGGATCCAACATTTAAAGTACGTACTGACGACAAAACAGGTCAGACTGTAATTAGTGGTATGGGCGAGCTGCACTTGGATATTCTTATCGATCGTTTGAAACGAGAGTTTAAAGTAGAATGTAACCAAGGTGCTCCTCAGGTAACATACAAAGAATCTATTACTGGTACTATAGATCACCGCGAGGTATTCAAAAAGCAAACTGGTGGACGTGGTAAATTTGCTGATGTTGTTGTTACAATCAGCCCAGCAGACGATCCTGAAAAAGCAGGTCTACAGTTTATCAACGAAGTTAAAGGTGGTAACATCCCAAAAGAATTTATCCCTTCTGTAGAGAAAGGTTTTAAAAATGCCATGGCAAATGGTGTTCTTGCTGGATACGAAGTGGATAGTTTGAAAGTGGTTCTTAAAGACGGTTCTTTCCACCCTGTCGATTCAGACCAACTTTCGTTCGAGGTTTGTGCCCGTAACGCATTTAAAGAAGCTGCAGGTAAGGCACGTCCTGTTCTACTTGAGCCTATCATGAAAATGGAGATCATTACTCCAGAAGAAAACATGGGTGACATTATCTCCGACCTTAACAAGCGTCGTGGTATTGTTGCTGGTATGGATTCTAAGTCAGGGGCTAAAGTAGTGAACGCCAAGGTGCCTCTAGCTGAATTGTTCGGCTATGTTACATCTTTGCGTACTATCTCTTCTGGCCGTGCTACTTCTTCCATGGAGTTCTCTCATTACGAAGAAGTACCGCAAGGTTTGGCTAAAGAAGTAGTTGAAGAAGCTAACGGTAGAACGGATTTATTATAATTAAGTGCAGATTTAGGAGGTGCTGAGGTGAAAGCTTTCATTCTTGGTGCCTCCTAAAACTATACAAATAGCTTATATATATCTCATGAGTCAAAAAATTCGAATTAAGCTTAAGTCTTACGATCACAACTTGGTAGATAAGTCTGCTGAGAAGATTGTTAAGACTGTAAAAACTACCGGAGCGGTAGTGAGCGGGCCAATTCCGCTTCCGACTCACCGGAGAATTTTTACAATTCTGCGCTCGACTTTTGTTAACAAAAAATCGAGAGAGCAGTTCCAGTTGTCTTCTTACAAGCGCTTGATCGACATTTATAGTTCGACTCCAAAAACAATCGATGCATTGATGAAATTGGAGCTACCAAGCGGTGTAGAAGTTGAAATTAAAGTGTGATAGGTAAAAAGGGAAAAAATGCCTGGATTAATTGGAAAGAAAGTCGGAATGACTTCTGTATACAGTGCCGAGGGTAAAAACATACCATGCACTGTGATTGAGGCCGGCCCTTGTGTTGTTACGCAAGTACGCACAACGGATGTAGATGGTTACGAAGCTGTTCAAATCTCTTTCGATGATAAGAAAGAGAAGAACACTACAAAACCAATGAGCGGCCATTTTAAGAAAGCGAATACACAACCTAAACGCAAGATTGTCGAAGTTACTCCTTTCGAGAATGAAGTGAAGTTAGGCGATGTGATTACTGTTGAGGCTTTCGCGGAAACCCCTTTTGTAGACGTAGTTGGAATTAGCAAAGGTAAAGGCTTCCAAGGTGTTGTAAAACGTCACGGCTTTGCTGGTGTGGGTGGACAAACTCACGGTCAGCACAACAGAGAAAGAGCACCAGGTTCTATTGGTGCAGCATCGTACCCAGCTCGGGTTTTCAAAGGAATGCGTATGGCAGGCCGCACTGGCGGTGATCGTGTTAAGGTGCTCAACCTTGAGGTAATCAAGGTTATTCCTGAAAGCAACTTATTGTTGGTGAAAGGTTCGGTACCAGGAGCTAAAGGTTCATATTTAATTATTGAAGAGTAATGGAAGTAGCGATCTTAAACAAAGCCGGAGAAGATACCGGTAAAAAAGCTGAGCTGAAAGATTCGATCTTTGGTATTGAGCCAAACGACCACGCTATTTACCTTGATGTAAAACAGTACCTAGCTAACCAGCGTCAGGGAACTCACAAGTCTAAGGAGCGTGGCGAAATCACGGGAAGTACAAAGAAAATCAAGCGCCAAAAAGGTACGGGTACAGCACGTGCAGGTTCTTTGAAATCTCCAATTTTCCGTGGAGGAGGCCGTATTTTCGGTCCACGTCCAAGAAACTATGGTTTCAAGTTGAATATAAAACTGAAGCGTTTAGCGCGTCAATCGGCTTTAGCATACAAAGCGAAAGAGAACAAAATTGCGATCATTGAAAGCTTGCAATTAGATGCTCCTAAAACGAAAGAAATCGTAGCGCTTAAAAACAACGTAACTATCGCAGATAGAAGGTTGTTAATCGTATTGCCAGAACAAAATAAAAACGTATATTTGTCGTCGCGAAATTTGCAAGATGTTGAAGTTGTAGTTGCCTCAGATATAAACACTTATCAGGTAATGCGTTCTTCAGCAGTACTATTTGTAGATGGAGCAATTGAAGTTCTGGACAAAGTATTGAATGCATAAAGAAGGGGTCCGATGGATATCATTCAAAAACCAATTATCACCGAGAAGATGACCCTACAGGGCGAGAAGCTCAACCGTTACGGTTTTATTGTAAATAAAAACGCCAACAAAGTTGAGATCCGCAAAGCTGTAGAAGAGTTATACGGGGTCAAAGTAGCATCTGTAAACACGATGCGCTACGGTGGAAAAGTAAAGTCAAGATATACTAAAGCTGGCGTAATCGCTGGTAAAACAAATGCTTACAAAAAAGCAGTTGTTACTTTGGTAGATGGAGATAAAATAGATTTCTATAGCAATATCTAAGTAAGATGGCGGTAAGAAAATTAAAACCCGTTACACCGGGACAGAGGCACAAAATCGTTAATACGTTCGAAACTATTACCACCAATAAGCCTGAAAAATCGCTTTTAGCACCGCTGAAAAAAACAGGTGGTAGAAACAATACCGGTAAAATGACGATGCGTTACCGCGGGGGCGGCCATAAACGTCGTTACCGTATTATCGATTTTAAACGCGACAATCACGGAGTGGTTGGAGTGGTTAAAACCATAGAGTACGATCCGAACCGTACTGCACGCATCGCTTTGGTTGAATTCCAAGACGGTGAAAAACGTTATATACTTGCTCCTAACGGATTAAAAGTAGGGCAGGAAATTGTATCAGGAGAAGGAGCAGCCCCAGAGGTTGGAAATACGCTTTATCTCTCTGAAATTCCACTTGGTTCTATCATTCATAACATCGAACTAAGCCCAGGCCGTGGTGGTGTTATGGCTCGTAGTGCAGGTGCGTTTGCACAATTGTCTGCAAGAGACGGTAAGTATGCTATTTTGAAATTGCCATCAGGCGAGAGCCGTATGGTACTTATTACGTGCAAGGCTACTATTGGAGTTGTTTCGAATTCAGATCACCAATTAGAGCGTTCTGGTAAGGCTGGTCGCTCACGCTGGTTAGGACGTCGTCCACGTGTTCGTGGTGTTGTTATGAACCCAGTAGATCACCCAATGGGTGGTGGTGAAGGTCGTCAGTCTGGAGGGCACCCTCGTTCGCGTAAAGGGGTGTTGGCTAAAGGGTATAAAACTCGTTCGCCTAAGAAACACTCTAGTCAGTACATTGTCGAAAAACGTAAAAAATAAATTAAAAAATAGCGTATTATGAGCCGTTCGTTAAAGAAAGGACCATTTATCGACGTAAATCTGGAGAAAAAAGTGTCAGCCATGAACGAAGGCGGAAAAAAATCCGTGATCAAGACATGGGCTCGTGCTAGTATGATTTCTCCTGAATTCGTTGGGCATACGATTGCTGTACATAACGGGAACAAATTTATTCCGGTTTATGTTACCGAAAACATGGTTGGCCACAAATTAGGAGAATTCGCTCCTACACGTACCTTCCGCGGACACGGTGGCAATAAAAAGAAATAAGGTAATCTGTGCAAAAAAAACATTGAGAGATGGGAGTAAGAAAACGTCTTAGAGCAGAAAAAATTAAAGAGCAAAGGAAATCAGTTGCCTTTGCTACCTTAAGAAATGTCCCTACGTCGCCCCGTAAAATGCGCCTTGTAGCAGATCTTGTTCGTGGTATGGATGCACACCGAGCTTTAGAGGTGTTGCGTTACAACCCAAAAGAAGCTTCAGGTCGCGTTGAAAAGCTAGTGCGTTCTGCAATTGCAAACTGGCAGCAAAAGAATGAAGGCGAACGTCTTGAAGATGCAAATCTTTACATCAAAGAAATAAGTGTAGATTCAGCACGTATCCTTAAAAGGTTAAGACCTGCACCACAGGGCCGCGCATACCGTATTCGTAAGCGTTCGAACCACGTGAACATTGTGTTGGGTAGCCGTACTGCTGAGACTGAAGTTGAAGAAACATCAATCCAAGAGTAATGGGACAAAAGGTTAATCCAATAGCAAATAGATTAGGTATCATCCGTGGTTGGGATTCTAACTGGTACGGTGGTAACAACTATGCTGATAAACTAGTTGAAGACAACAAAATCCGTAAGTACTTGCAGACTCGTTTAGCAAAAGCAAGTATTTCACGTATCATTATCGAGCGTACTCTTAAGCTTATTACTGTTACAGTAAGCACTGCTCGTCCAGGTATCATCATTGGTAAAGGCGGTCAGGAAGTAGATAAGCTGAAAGAAGAGTTGAAGAAACTTACTAAGAAAGAAGTTCAGATCAACATCTTCGAGATCAAACGTCCTGAGCTAGATGCTGTAATCGTAGCTAACCATATTTCGCGTCAGCTTGCTGGCCGTATGGCATACCGCCGTGCGATCAAAACAGCTATCGCTTCTACAATGCGTATGGGAGCAGAAGGTATCAAAATCCAGATTTCTGGTCGTTTGAACGGAGCAGAGATGGCTCGTGCCGAAATTTACAAAGAGGGTCGTATTCCTTTGCACACATTGCGTGCAGACATCGACTATCACTTGGCAGAAGCTCTTACCAAAACAGGTCTTCTAGGTATCAAAGTTTGGATATCAAAAGGCGAGAAATATGGTAAAGTAGATCTTTCACCAAGCTTTGGCACTAAGAATACGCGCAAAGGCGGCGGTGGCGGCCAAGGCGGCGGTGGAAGAAAACGTAAAAACTAATTTTACAAAAGCTTCTTAAGTAATGTTACAACCAAGAAAAACAAAATATAGAAGGCATCAGAAAGGCCGGATGAAAGGTAACGCTCAGCGCGGAAACCAGATCGCATTCGGTTCTTTTGCGATTAAAGCCTTAGAAGAGAGCTGGATTACTGGACGCCAGATCGAAGCTGCCCGTGTTGCTGTAACCCGTTATATGCAACGTCAGGGGCAAATCTGGATCCGTATCTTTCCAGACAAACCGATTACCAAGAAACCAGCAGAGGTTCGTATGGGTAAGGGTAAAGGTGCTCCTGAAATGTTTGTTGCTCCAGTTTCACCTGGCCGTATCATTTTCGAAGCAGAAGGGGTACCATTGGCAATAGCTCAAGAGGCATTGCGCCTAGCAGCTCAGAAATTGCCGATCAAAACTAAGTTTGTCGTGAGACGCGATTATGTAGAATCAGTTGAAGCAGAGTAAGACAATGAAGAATTCAGAAATCAAAGAATTGTCCACTCAAGAAATTGTTGAGCGGATCGAAGAGGAGAAAGCACGTCTTGTTCGTATGCGTCTTAATCACGAAGTTTCACCGTTGGACAACCCAAATCAGTTGAAAGAGTGCCGTGCAACGGTTGCTCGTCTTAAAACTGAATTGCGTGCACGCCAGCTTAGTGGTAATGCTTAATGTTTGAGAAAATGGAAGAAACAAAAGAGACACAAGGAACACAGGCTGCTCCAGAGGCTGTAGAGGCAAAGGGGACAAAAGAGGTGGAAAAGAGAAACCTCAGAAAAGAGCGTATAGGTGTAGTTGTGAGCAACAAGATGGAAAAAACCATTGTTGTTGCGGTAAAGCACAAAGAAAAGCACCCGATCTATGGAAAGTTCGTGAATAAGACTTCCAAATTTATGGCTCATGACGAAAAAGAAGACGCCAAAATCGGTGATACAGTTCGCCTTATGGAAACTCGTCCTTTGAGCAAGAGAAAAAGATGGAGATTAGTTGAAATTCTTGAAAGAGCGAAGTAATCATGGTCCAGCAAGAATCACGTTGTGCAGTAGCAGACAATAGCGGAGCTAAGGAAGTCCTTGTTATCCGCGTATTGGGTGGTACTGGAAAAAGATACGCCAGTATTGGCGATAAAGTGGTAGTAACCGTTAAGAACGCGTTACCATCAGGAGAGATGAAAAAAGGAACGGTATCAAGAGCTGTTGTTGTTCGTACGAAAAAAGAAGTACGTCGCCCGGACGGGTCGTACATTCGTTTCGATGATAATGCCGTAGTTCTTTTGAACCAAGCTGGTGAAATGCGCGGAACTCGTATTTTTGGCCCAATCCCAAGGGAAATGCGTCAAACAAATATGAAAATTGTTTCACTTGCACCTGAGGTGTTGTAATCTGTAAATTTTAGAAAGACGATGAAACTCCATATTAAGAAAGGTGATACCGTTTACGTAAACTCAGGCGAGGATAAAGGAAAAACAGGCAAAGTTTTGCAGGTATTCCCAGCTAAGCAAAGAGCTATCGTAGAAGGGGTGAATTTCGTTAAGCGTCACACAAAGCCAACGAATGACCATCCTAACGGAGGTATCATTGAAAAAGAGGCTCCAATACATATTTCTAACTTGAATCCAGTAGATCCAGGCACAAGCACTCCAACACGTATTGGACGTCGTCGTGACGAGGAGACTAACAAACTGGTACGTTATTCGAAAAAATCAGGAAAGGAGATTAAGTAATGGGATACGAGCCAACTTTAAGAACGAAATACAAAGAGGAGATCGTTCCTGCACTTATGAAAGAATTCGGTTATAAATCGATAATGCAGACGCCTCGTTTAGAAAAAATCACAATCAACCAAGGAATTGGTAAGGCTGTGGCCGATAAAAAGGTGCTTGAGTCTGCTCTAGGTGAATTAACACTTATTGCTGGACAGAAAGCTATCGCTACTGAATCTAAAAAAGACATCTCTAACTTTAAACTTCGTAAGAAGATGAAGATTGGTGCAACTGTTACTTTGCGCCGTGAGAGAATGTATGAATTCCTAGAGCGTCTTGTTGCTATTGCTTTGCCACGTATCCGTGACTTTCAAGGTATCAAAAGCAAATTGGACGGAAGAGGAAACTATACTTTAGGTATTACTGAGCAGATCATTTTCCCAGAGATTGTTCTTGATCAGGTAAGTAATATCTTAGGTATGAACATTACTTTTGTAACCTCTGCCCAAACTGACGAAGAAGGATATGCGCTTTTAAAAGCATTCGGTTTACCATTCAAAGAAAAAAACAAGTAAGATCATGGCAAAAGAATCAATGAAAGCGCGTGAGGTAAAGCGTCAAAAATTGGTAGCGCGCTATGCTGAAAAACGTAAAAGGCTAAAAGAAGAAGGCGATTACGAAGCTCTTCAGAAATTGCCTAAAAACGCTTCTCCTGTACGGTTGCACAACCGTTGCCGTATTACTGGGCGTCCAAAAGGGTATATGCGTCAGTTCGGTATCAGTAGGATTCAGTTCCGCGAAATGGCATCTGCGGGTTTGATACCTGGTGTAAAGAAAGCGAGTTGGTAATCTTTTAATGTAGTAGAAAGAAATGGTTACAGATCCAATAGCAGATTATTTAACGCGGATTAGAAACGCAGTGATGGCAAACCACCGTGTGGTTGAAATTCCATCATCGAAACTTAAAAAAAGTATGACTAAAATCCTTATGGATAAAGGTTATATCTTAAACTTTAAGTTCGAAAACAGTGGTCAGTTCGAAACAATCAAGATTGCTTTGAAATACCACCCAGCTACAAAAACTCCTGCGATTAAGTCGTTAAAGCGTATCAGTACTCCCGGTTTGAGAAAATATGTTGGAGTAGATGAAATCCCACGCGTACTTAATGGGTTAGGAATTGCAATCCTGTCTACATCTAAAGGTGTGATGACCGATAAAGAGGCTCGTCAGCAAAGTGTAGGCGGTGAGGTGTTGTGTTATGTATATTAATAAAGGGATTTAATAGAATGTCACGTATTGGAAAACTACCGATTAATTTACCCGATGGTGTATCAGTTGAGGTAAAAGATTCAACTGTCACGGTAAAGGGTAAGCTGGGGGAGCTAAGCCAAAAAATCGATGCTGCTATCACAGTAGAGGTTGAAGAAGGCACAGTCGTTGTGAAACGTCCCTCGGATTTGAAGAAGCACAAATCATTGCACGGGTTATACCGTTCTTTGATCAACAACATGGTAGAAGGTGTGTCCAAAGGTTACGAAATCAACATGGAACTGGTAGGTGTTGGTTATCGTGCTGAAAACCAAGGACAGATACTTGAGCTGAACCTAGGATTCTCTCACCCTATCTATTTTGTTTTGCCAGACGAGGTGAAAGTTGAGGCTGTAACAGACCGCCGTTCGAACCCAACGATTAAGCTTACAAGTTTCGATAAGCAGTTGATCGGTCAGGTAGCGGCAAAGATCCGTTCTTACCGTTTGCCAGAGCCATATAAAGGAAAAGGTATTAAATTCGCCGGTGAGCAGATCCGCAGAAAAGCAGGTAAAGCAGCAGGTAAATAAAAGAATTAAACCATGGCAATTTCAAAATCAGATAAAAGACTGCGCATAAAAAGGCGCATCCGTAAGGTAATAAAAGGAACAGCTGAGAGACCACGTTTGTCAGTTTTCAGGAGCAATGCTCAGATATCAGCCCAGTTAGTGGACGATTTAAAAGGTGTTACATTAGTTGCTGCTTCTTCGCTACTTAAAGACATTGCTGCAGAAAAAGGAACTAAGAAAGAAAAAGCGGCTCTAGTGGGTAAGCTTATCGCAGAACGTGCATTAGCAAAAGGGATCGATCAAGTTGTATTCGACAGAAACGGTTATTTGTATCACGGTAGAGTGCAGTCGTTAGCTGAGGCTGCAAGAGAAGCTGGTCTTAAATTTTAATAGGTATGTCAACAAGTATCAGAAAAATAAAAACAAGCGATCTTGAACTTAAAGATCGTTTGGTAGCGATTAACCGCGTGACAAAAGTAACGAAAGGTGGACGTACATTCAGCTTTTCTGCAATTGTAGTAGTTGGCGACGAGAACGGCATTGTAGGGTTTGGTCTAGGAAAAGCTAACGAAGTTACAGCGGCGATTGCTAAGGGCGTTGAAGACGCTAAGAAGAATTTGATTAAAGTACCGATTCTAAACGGTACTATTCCTCACGAGCAAATTGCCAAGTACGGTGGTGCTCGTATCTGGATGAAGCCAGCATCGAATGGTACAGGTGTTAAAGCCGGTGGTGCGATGCGTGCAGTATTGGAAAGTGTTGGTGTTACTGATGTATTAGCAAAATCAAAAGGTTCATCAAACCCACACAACCTGGTAAAGGCTACCATGGCCGCTCTTATGGAACTTCGTGATGCACGTACAGTTGCAGAGCACCGTGGTGTTTCGTTGAACAAAGTCTTTAATGGCTAATTGCCGATAAAATCTAGAAATTATGGCAAAGATTAGAATTACACAGGTGAAGAGTATTATCGGAAGCAGCCAGCGCCAGAAGCGTACAATGGAGGCTTTGGGTTTGAAGAAAATGAACCATACTATTGAAAAAGAGGTTTCTCCTCAAGTAATGGGAATGGTTGCTAAGGTGAATCATTTGATTAAAGTAGAACAACTTTAAGATACTAACGCTTACTAATATGAATTTAAGTAATATAAAACCGGCAGCAGGTTCGGTAAAGAATCGTAAGCGCGTTGGACGTGGTCAAGGATCTGGACACGGTGGTACTTCTACTCGTGGACATAAAGGTGCCAAATCAAGATCTGGTTACTCAAGACGACTAGGTTTCGAGGGTGGACAAATGCCATTACAGCGTCGTGTTCCTAAATTCGGTTTCAAAAACCGTAACAGAGTGGAATATCTTCCTGTAAACATCAGCTTATTGCAAGATCTTAGCGAGAAAAAGAATCTTTCTGTTTTTGATCTGGAAGCTTTTGTTAAATTTGGCCTTGCAAGCAAGAACGATCGTGTGAAAGTTCTTGGAGACGGTAGTCTAAGCGCTAAACTTGAAGTTAAAGCTCATGCATTTTCCAAGTCAGCAATAGAAGCAATCGAAAAAGCTGGTGGGAGTGCAGTAAAATTATAGTCTGATGAAAGCACTGATCGAAACGTTTAAGAACATTTACAAGATTGAGGAACTGAGAAATCGGATCCTCACTACTTTAGGATTAATTTTGATCTACCGTATCGGTACTCGTATTGTTTTGCCTGGTATAGATCCTATGGAGTTGGATAAATTACAGTCGCAAACTGCCGACGGTTTATTAGGGATCATTAATATGTTTTCGGGAGGTGCTTTCGCTAACGCCTCTATTTTTGCATTAGGGATTATGCCTTACATATCTGCATCTATTGTCGTGCAGCTTATGGGAATGGCAGTTCCGTATTTTCAGCGTTTACAGCGCGAAGGAGAAAGCGGCCGTAAAAAAATCAATCAGATTACACGCTATCTAACTGTCGCAATTACAGGTATGCAAGCTCCAGGATACATTACTAACCTAAAAGCACAATTACCGCAAGAAGCATTTGTTAATGATGGGTTCTTTTTTTGGGTAAGTTCTGTAGTTATCCTGATTTCAGGAACCATGTTTGTAATGTGGCTTGGTGAAAAAATTACCGACAAAGGTATCGGAAATGGAATATCTTTACTGATCATGGTAGGTATTATTGCACGCCTTCCAGTTTCGTTAGTAGGAGAATTCGTTTCAAGATTTGGAGATCAAACAGGAGGAATGATTGTTTTTCTTGTTGAAATGATCATATTATTTTTTATCTTTGTCGCCTCAATCGCGCTAGTACAGGCAACCCGTAGAATCCCAGTGCAGTATGCCAAAAGGATTGTTGGGAATCGTCAATATGGAGGCGTTCGTCAGTACATTCCGTTGAAAGTAAACTCAGCAGGTGTGATGCCGATCATTTTTGCTCAGGCTATTATGTTCATACCTATGGTGTTTACCAACTTTAGTGCCGACAGTATGAGCTGGTTTGTTTCAGTTTTTTCTAATTACACAGGTTTTGGTTATAATTTAGTATTTGCATTATTAATCATTGCCTTTACATATTTCTATACAGCCGTAACATACAATCCAGTACAAATGGCTGAGGATATGAAGAAAAACGGTGGGTTTATCCCAGGAGTAAAACCAGGTCGTAAAACGGTTGAATTTATTGATACAGTAATGTCTCGCATAACATTACCTGGTTCTATTTTCTTAGCTTTTGTAGCAATTTTGCCTGCATTTGCAATGGGAGCAGGAATCAACAGTCAATTTGCTCAGTTTTTCGGAGGAACATCGCTACTAATTCTAGTAGGTGTTGTTTTGGATACCTTGCAACAAATTGAAAGTCATTTGTTAATGCGCCATTACGATGGATTAATGAAAACTGGTAGAATTAAAGGGCGTGCGGGTAACGCACCTTCTGCAATATAATAAGAAATGTGGGGTTTGGCTTTTTGCCTGACCCCATAACTTTGTTAAAAAAAGAAACGAAAATGGCAAAAACTCCAGCAATTGAGCAAGACGGCACTATAACTGAGGCTCTTTCGAACGCAATGTTTAGAGTAGAGCTTGAGAATGGACATATCATCACTGCTCATATTTCCGGAAAAATGCGTATGCATTATATTCGTATTCTGCCAGGTGACCGCGTGAAAGTAGAGATGTCCCCTTATGATTTAACCAAGGGACGGATTACCTTTAGATACAAAAACTAACAAACGGCTAAAAATGAAAGTTAGAGCTTCTGTAAAAAAACGCTCTGAGGATTGCAAAATCGTTAAGAGAAAAGGCAAAGTTTACGTTATCAACAAGAAGAATCCCAAGTTTAAACAGCGTCAGGGATAAGGTTATTAATTGAAAATCCTTAAGATATTATGGCAAGGTTTGTAGGAGTCGATTTACCTCAGAACAAAAGAGGTGAGATAGGATTGACCTATATTTTTGGTATCGGTAGAAGTTCAGCCCGAAAGATCTTAGAAAACGCAGGTATTGACGTGAATAAGAAAGTGAAGGACTGGAACGATGAAGAAGCTGCGAAGATCCGGAAAGAGATCAACGAGAATTACACTGTAGAGGGTGAACTTCGTTCGGAGGTACAATTAAACATCAAGCGTTTGATGGACATTGGTTGTTATCGTGGTATTCGCCACCGTATTGGTCTTCCTGTACGTGGACAGCATACTAAGAACAACGCAAGAACCCGTAAAGGGAAAAGAAAAACTGTGGCTAACAAGAAGAAAGCAGTTAAATAATTGTAATTGATTATGGCTAAAAAGAAAGTTTCTTCAAAAAAGAGGATCGTTCAAGTAGAAGCGGTAGGGCAGGCGCACATTCATTCCTCTTTCAACAATATAATTATTACGCTTACCAATAGTAGTGGTCAAGTAATCTCTTGGTCTTCAGCTGGAAAAATGGGATTTCGTGGTTCTAAAAAGAACACTCCATATGCAGCTCAGGTCGCAGCTGCTGATTGCGCAAAGACTGCATACGACTTAGGTATGCGCAAAACTAAAGTGTACGTCAAAGGACCTGGTAACGGACGTGAATCTGCTATTCGTTCTCTTCATAACTCTGGTATTGAGGTGATGGAGATCGTTGATGTAACACCATTGCCACACAATGGATGTCGTCCTCCAAAGAGAAGGAGAGTATAATTTAGTTGAACGAAGGGGTAGAATTTAAAAAGAAATTACAATGGCAAGATACATTGGCCCAAAAACAAAGATTGCTCGTAAATTCGGCGAAGCAATTTATGGCCCAGATAAATATTTCCAGAAACGTAATTTTCCTCCAGGCCAGCACGGTAACAACCGCAGACGTAAGGTTTCTGAATATGGTGTTCAGTTGAAGGAAAAACAAAAAGCAAAATATACTTATGGCGTATTGGAGCGTCAGTTCCGTAACCTTTTTGCCCGCGCTCAGCGTAGTAAGGGTGTAACAGGTGAGGTATTGCTTCAATTATTGGAGTCACGTTTGGATAACGTTGTTTACCGTTTAGGTATTGCTCCAACGCGTGCTGCTGCTCGTCAGTTGGTATCTCACCGTCACATCACTGTAAATGGTAAGATTGTGAACATTCCATCTTATTCTTTACGTCCTGGTGAAGTTATTGGTGTACGTGAAAAGTCTAAGTCTTTGGAAGCAATCACAGATTCGTTGTCTTTGGGACGTCATGCAAAATCTCCATGGTTGGAGTGGGATGCAAACCAAATGCAAGGTAAATTTTTGAATGTTCCACAGCGTGAAGAAATTCCAGAACAGATAAAAGAACAGTTGATTATCGAATTGTATTCAAAATAACCCTGTAATCATCCTAATCATGGCAATATTAGCTTTCCAAAAACCGGATAAGGTTATCATGCTGGAGGCCGACGAGAAGTTCGGTAAATTTGAGTTTCGTCCGCTTGAACCCGGTTATGGAATTACTATCGGTAATTCGTTAAGACGTATTCTGTTGTCCTCTTTGGAGGGTTTTGCAATAACTTCGATAAAGATCGAAGGCGTTGAGCACGAATTTTCGACCATTACTGGGGTTATTGAGGATGTAACAGAACTGATTCTGAATTTCAAAAAAATCCGTTTTAAACGGATTGTTGAAGAGGCAGAGTTCGAGAAGTTTACTGTTTCTATTACAGGAAAAGATCAACTTAAGGCAGGAGACCTTAATGAGTTTATGACCAATTTTGAAGTACTGAATCCAGACGAAGTTGTTTGTCATATGGAGGAGGATGTTAAGCTTCAAATTGAGTTTTCAGTAAATAAAGGTCGTGGATATGTTCCTTCAGAGGAAAATAAAGATCCTAACGCTGAATTTGGTGTAGTAGCTATTGATTCGATATATACACCTATCCGAAATGTTAAGTATGCTATTGAAAACTATCGGGTAGAGCAAAAGACTGACTACGAGAAATTGTTGTTAGATATCGAAACTGATGGATCGATTCACCCAAAAGAAGCATTGAAGGAAGCTGCAAAAATTTTGATCCACCACTTCATGCTGTTCTCTGACGAGAAAATCACATTGGATGCTGATGAGAAGATGGATAACGAAGAGTTTGATGAAGAAGTACTGCACATGCGTCAGATGCTTAAAACCAAACTTGTTGACATGGACTTATCGGTACGTGCACTTAACTGCCTAAAGGCTGCTGATGTTGAAACATTGGGTGACTTGGTAGTTTACAACAAAAACGATCTATTGAAGTTCCGTAACTTCGGTAAAAAATCGTTGACTGAATTGGATGAATTGTTGGCAAATCTGAACCTTAGCTTTGGGATGGACATTGCCAAATTTAAATTAGATAAGGAATAAGTGCGATGAGACATAGAAAAGGTTTTAATCATTTAGGTAGAACGAGCTCGCATAGAAAAGCTATGTTATCGAACATGGCGGCTTCACTCATCATGCACAAGCGTATTTCGACAACTTTGGCTAAGGCTAAAGCATTGCGCTCGTATGTAGAACCTTTGATTACTAAATCGAAAGACGATACCATGCACTCGCGTCGTATGGTGTTCAGCTATCTACAGAACAAATATGCTGTGACTGAGCTTTTCCGTGAAGTAGCTCAAAAAGTAGGTGACCGTCCAGGTGGATACACTAGAATTCTAAAAACAGGTACGCGTTTAGGTGATAACGCTGAAATGTGTATTATAGAATTGGTTGACTACAACGAAAATATGTTGGAGGCTAAAAAGGCTAAGAAAGCGACACGTCGTACGCGTCGTAGCAAAAAGGCTGCAGAAGAAACTACAACTGCGGTTGAAACAGCTGAACCAACAACAGACACAACTTCGGAAGAGCCAAAGGCAGAGGAGTAAACCGAAAGTTATTGATGACTTAATATACTAGGGGGTAAATATGATATTTATCCCCTTTTTTCTTTTCTTTTTTTCTCTATTTTTGGTCTCGAATTTCTGCACGTTTTTAACCTAGTGCATCAGTTTTTACTAGTGAAACCTTTGTGAAGCGATTTATTACAGACAGTTTAAACCGTTCATGGGGTAGAATGTTTGAATTCAGGTGCTTAACTGTATTTAAACAAGTAAATTAGTATTTAACGTGGCTCGGGCTGGGCTGTTGCTTACAGTGCTGAGTATGACCTGATGCGATTGGTGTAATCCTAGTTTGTTTTTGGGTATTGCCAGCAGATTGGTCGGTGCTGTAATCAATAGTATTTATTTGAGCATTTAACATACACTACACAAATATTTAATTATGGGACAAATTGCAAAAGTTTGGGCAAGACAAATTCTTGACTCACGCGGTAACCCAACCATCGAAGTTGAGGTAATTACTGAAAGCGGATTCGCAGGTCGTGCGGGTGTACCTTCTGGTGCTTCTACTGGCGAAAACGAAGCGCTAGAACTTCGTGATGGTGACAAAAGCCGTTACTTGGGCAAAGGTGTTTTAAAAGCTGTTGAAAACGTTAACAACATCATCGCTCCTGAGTTGTTGGGAATGGACGTTACAGACCAAGTTGCTGTCGATAACAAAATGCTTGAGATTGACGGAACAAAAACAAAGAGCAAATTGGGTGCTAACGCTATCCTAGGCGTTTCTTTGGCTACTGCCCGTGCTGCTGCTGCTTATCTTGGTCTTCCACTTTACCGTTACATTGGTGGAACTAACGCTAAGACACTTCCTGTTCCAATGATGAACATCATTAACGGTGGTTCTCACTCGGATGCTCCTATCGCATTCCAAGAGTTCATGATCCGTCCTGTTGGTGCTCCAAGCTTCAGCGAAGCATTGCGTATGGGTGCTGAAGTATTCCACGCTTTGAAAAAAGTACTTCACGATCGTAACCTTAGCACTGCAGTAGGTGACGAGGGTGGTTTTGCTCCTGCTCTAGATGGTACAGAAGACGCTTTGGAAAGCATCATCAAAGCTATCGAGGCTGCTGGTTACAAGCCAGGACGTAAGTCTGAAGGTGGTGAAGTTTCAATCGCTCTAGACTGTGCTGCTTCTGAGTTCTATGTAGACGGAAAATACGATTACGCTAAATTCGAAGGCGAAAAAGGTGCTGTTCGCACACGTGAAGAGCAAGTTGATTATCTTGAACAATTGATTTCTAAGTACCCAATCGATTCTATCGAGGATGGTATGGACGAAGGAGATTGGGACGGATGGGTTGCTCTTAATGCACGCATCGGTGACAAGTGCCAGTTGGTTGGTGACGACTTGTTCGTAACTAACGTTGAGTTCTTGAAAAAAGGTATCGAGTTGAAAGCTGCTAACTCTATCCTTATCAAAGTTAACCAGATTGGTACATTGACAGAGACTCTTGACGCTATTGAGATGGCTCACCGTGCTGGTTATACTTCAGTAACATCTCACCGTTCTGGAGAAACTGAAGATTCAACTATCGCTGATATTGCAGTTGCAACTAACTCGGGACAGATCAAAACTGGTTCATTGAGCCGTTCTGACCGTATGGCTAAGTACAACCAACTTCTTCGTATCGAGGAAGAATTGGGTGCTGCAGCTCAGTGCATCGACAGCAACAAAGCTTAATTTTTGCTTAGATTGAATTACAAATATACGAGGCCGTTTCCTTTATAGGAGGCGGCTTTTTTCGTAGGTGACATTTAGAAGCAGGGGGCTAGGGAATTTAGTTCGAAAATGATTTTCTCATATACAGCATATATGAATGTCGTATCTTTAGAGATAACAATTTGAAAATCATTGCATCTACTTATGAAAACAATCCAACCTAAAAATACTTTCCTGTTCGATTGGGGAAATACGCTTATGCGTGATTATCCTGAGGTTAAAACACCTATGTATACTTGGGATAAGGTAGAGGTGATACCTCATGCTGCTCAAATTCTGAAAACTTTGAGCACTCGTGCAAATGTTTATCTTGCAACCAATGCAATTGTCTCGACAAAGGAGGAGATTATTATGGCTCTTCGTCGAGGAGGTTTAGATATGTACCTGAAAGATGTGTTTTGCTATCGGGAATTGGGAGTGAAAAAACCTTCTGTAGAGTATTTTGACTCAATCTTTGATACAATTAAACGACCTAAAGAAAGCGCCATTATGGTGGGGGATAATTTAACTGTAGATGTGCGAGGGGCAATTGATTATGGTATTGATGCTGTACTTTATGATCCACGATCGGAGCATATAGATTATTCAGGATATCGAATTACTGACCTATTGGAACTAGAGCAGATAGCAGTAATGTGAAGAATATGCACCAAACTCTAACGAAGTGTCAGAATTTGGTGCTTCTTAAAAAGCTTTATTCTTTGATGTCGTAACCGAGATTTTTACCTTTTTTTAAAGCAGGAATACCATGAGTCATCCATTCTGGAGCAGGTTTTTCTTTCAGGTAGTGATCGAAAAATTGCATCAAACGGATACTAAGATCTTTGCTGTTTGGAGTCTTAGAAGCTAGGTTGTGCGGTTGCTTGTTGTAGTTCAGCATCCAAACAGGCTTTTCTAAGCGACGTAAAGCAACAAATAGTTCTATACCTTGATACCATGGCACAGCACCGTCGTTATCGTTGTGCATGATTGCGAGCGGTGTGTTGATTTTTGGAGCATGGAAGACAGGTGAGTTTTCGATATATAATTCAGGTTTTTTCCAAAGTGTAGCTCCTATGCGGCTTTGTGTTTTTTCGTACTGAAACATGCGGCTCATGCCAGATGCCCAACGAATTCCGCCATAAGCACTTGTCATATTACTAACAGGAGCACCAGCCCAAGCTGCTTTAAACATATCTGTTTGAGTGACAATGTACGAAACCTGATATCCTCCCCAGCTTTGGCCTTGAATTCCCATGTGATTGCCATCGATGTAAGGAAGTTTAGCTAAAGCTTTCGCTCCAGAAGTAATATATTTAGTTGAGCTTTTTCCTGGATGCCCTATTTCGAAACGAACATTAGGAATAAATACAATATAATCGTTACTCACATAAAAAGTCGGGTTGATAATGCTTCGGCTTGGTTTTGGCGAAATATGACGGTAAAGAAGATCTGAATACAAACGGTAGAAATAAACTACAACAGGATACTTTTTCTTTGGATCGAAATTTTCTGGCTTGAATAATAATCCTTCTTCTTCTTTGCCATCAACTTTCCATTTAAAAAGTTCTACAGTACCCCATTTGAAGTCTTTTTGCTGAGGGTTGGCATCTGATATTTTACGAGGATTTTTGAAGTCCAATCCAGATATTCTATAATTTGGATATTCTTGGAAGTTAGAACGTGACCAAAGTAAAACATCTGCTTTTTTTGCCTTTCGGGGAGTTCCATAGCGATAGTCGCCTCCTGTAAGTTTATTTACTTTCCCAGCTTCTAATTGTACAAATCCATGGCGTTTTGTAGCCTCTTCGAAGCTGGATAAAAGAACAAATTTATTATCAATATAACTTACTTCATGGTTGATCTTCGTGTAGCGGTATTTTGTTTTTGATGATCGCCCATTGGTTAAGTTTATTGGTTTTTGTTTTGCTTCAGGATCAAGTTGCCAAATGTCGTAGCGGTCGTATACCCAGCACTTACCATCTTCAGTCCAGCCAGCTCTTCCGTATGGAGACGGATTTTGAGGGTAATCGAATTCTTCGTCGAATACAGGATATGGAATAGCATATTTAGTTTCTTCGGATGTTTCGGTATTTACTATTTTCCATGCTTTGTCTGATGCTGAGTAATAGCTGAAATACTTTCCATCTTTGGAGATGCTTGGGCTGTTACGGCTAGCTTTCAGAATCAATTTTTTCTTACCTGTTTTGAAGTTCACGAAATAATAGTCGCTGCCATTGTCTAAATTCCACGATTTTTCTCGTAAATAAGGTTCTCTATCGCTTAATAACCCAAAGTTTGCATTTTTGAAGTCGAAAGTGAGTAGGCTTCTGTGGAATTTATCATTAAGCGGAACAACTTTATTGTCGGCAATATGATACACAGCTTGGTAAGCGCGTTTTTTATCGCTTTTTAGTCGCACTAACTGTTGGGGTTGTAGTCTAAGGTCTTTCCAGTGCCAGATATCTACTTTTACCTTTTCTTCTTCGAGAATTGTGTCTTTTTTCTCTGGTTCAGGCTTTAATGCGGTTTTGAAATAAAGTTTACTCGCATCGCGCGAAAAAATTAATGAGCCATTTTCACTTGCAGTCCAGTCTTTAGGCAATGCAGGATTTCCAACGCTAATTAATGGCGTATTTACTTTCTCGAAACCAGATGTGAAGTATAAATCGTATGTTTTGTTTTTGATAGTGTCTGCTGAGAATAGGAACGCTAAGTGTTCCGATTTTTCTGACAATGATGGAGATTTAGCAATTCCTTCTTTTTTGAAAACAAGTTTATGTTCAGCTTTTTTCGTGTCGAAAACATATACTGAAGATTGCACGATGGTGTCGTTCTTCAAAACCACGTAAGCAATTGCTTGTCCGTTTTTAGAGATTGTGTAAGCCGAAACATTTTTAATTGTAATGGTGTCGCCTTTTATTGGGTTCAATAAAAACAACTCAGATGTTTTTGGAGCGTTTTTATCTTTCGCTTTTGGCTTAGTGTCTTTTTTCTTTTCTTCTTTTTTGTTTTTCTTCTTATCCTTTTTCTTCCGTTTCTTTCTCTTCTTCTTTTTATCTTCTTTCTTGTTTTTTTCTTTTGGTTTGCTAGCTTCTTTTTTCTTTTCCAGTGTAAAAGCAATCCATTCCCCACCATCTTGGGCAACTTTGAGCGTTTTTACGGCAGGAAAGCTGAACGTTTTTTTTGCCTCTGTTAGATAAACAAACAGAGAGTCTTTAGGCAATTTATCTTTTTTTACTTTTTTAAGTTTCAATGCCCGTACAGAATCTGTTTGAGGCTTTACTTTGAATGTAAAAAAAGATCCGTCGCCAGAAAACCTAGCCGAATATCCTCTGGAAAATATAAGCTCTTCTTTGCCTTCAGCATCTTGTAGCCGAAGTTCTCCATCTCCTTTATAAGGGGTTTGTTCAAAACTCAGCCATTTTCCGTTCGATGATAGTTGGGCAGAACCAAGTCTCTTCCAATTATCAAAATCATCGACAGTAAGCGATTTTTTTTGTGCCCAAAGTCCTACAGAAAGCATCAG
This sequence comes from Bacteroidales bacterium, assembly GCA_965230435.1. Lineage (GTDB taxonomy): Bacteria > Bacteroidota > Bacteroidia > Bacteroidales > JBDKHP01 > JBDKHP01. The sequence continues at coordinate 2,271,231 of CBDDLB010000002.1, read as the reverse complement.
TAGGAGAAGAAGTAATAGTTGTTTTTTCATTATGCGGTTCATTTTTAAATCCCTTGACCATTGGGTGTTATAGCGTTGATGTGATATGGTCTGGGGTGAGTGTTTTGTTATGATAATCTTAGTGTTAAAACATTCGGCCAAAGGTATTTAATCTTATCAAAAACTTGAAAGGGATGTGATACAAAAGCAGACAGTTCATGCTGGGCTAGTTTTTATCTTATTTGTGAGGGTAATGCCTTGGTTTGTTGTTAACCCAGACTCCTGAATGCAACAATGTTTTTGTTGGGAGGGAGTTGGAGAAAAAATAGTAAGAAAGCGGAGAAAGGCATGTCAAACACCTATTAAAGTATTAGCTTTGGTGGCTCTGTAAAAATGAAAACAATGTTCAATTTAAATACTCGTAGTGGTCAGCTTTTTTCCCTCTTTGCTCTAGCTCTGGTATGGGGGAGTTCTTTTATTTTAATGAAAAGAGGACTTGAATCTTATAATGCTTATCAGGTGGGGGCTTTTAGGATGTTTTTTGCATCATTGTTTTTTACGCCGGTAATTGTTAAGCACATAAAAAAGGTGAATAGGCAAAATGTGTTTTGGCTTCTGTTCGTCGGCTTTATTGGGAATTTTATCCCTGCTTTTTTGTTTACCACAGCTCAAACGCAGATCAGTAGTTCGTTGTCTGGTATGCTGAATGCTTTGACTCCTTTTTTCGCCTTGGCCATAGGATATTTTGTGTTCAAGAGCAATGTAAGGTGGTGGAATGTTTTTGGTGTTGTAACAGGATTAGTTGGAGCTAGCGGTCTTATTGCAGCAGGTGCACAGAATATTTTATCTGGTGATATCCGTTATGCGGGATTAGTTGTATTGGCTACAGCCTGCTATGGCACTACTGTAAATGTGATAAAGTATAAACTGTCTGACATGGGAGGTGTTACCGTTGCTGCTCTGGCAATGATGTTTGTAGGGCCGGTAGCTGCAATATATCTTCTTGCTTCGGATTTTTCACCGGCTTTACAGACTGCGGATTATTTAGAGAACTTGGCCTATGTGGTAGTTCTAGCTGTTTTTGGGACAACCTTAGCGTTAATGGCATTCAATACTTTGATTCATAAGACATCTCCATTGTTTGCTTCTTCTGTTACTTACATTGTGCCGATTTTTGCAATCTTGTGGGGTGTAGCTGATGGCGAAACTGTATCCCTATTACAATATGCATGTATGGGGATAATATTATTGGGAGTATACCTTGTTAATAAAAGATAGGGTGTAATTTCTTGGAACGATTTATTGAGGGGGCTAATGCTGAATGTTAGTTTTATGACGAGTCTAAAAGACCCGGATTAATTACTATACCAACTTAGTTAGAAGGTTATCGGCCTAAAATGCCTAGGTTTTCGGCTAACTTTGTTTTGTATTCTTTAGTGTCGAGTACGGCCGTTCCAGTATCATCGAATTCTTGCCATACTCCTATTTTTTTTGGAAGCGATATCTCCATGAAGACACCTTTATAGGTAATTCTGCTGTACCAATATTCTTTTCTTATTATAGTACCGTTGGAGTTATAGGCGGAAAAACGTTCAATCCGATATGTTACCCCTTGATGCTTTTTGTACTCGTACCTTGAATCGGAAAGAAATGCTCCTTTTTCATTGAAAAAAAATAGTTCTTGGATGTTTCCCTTGTCATCGTACAGAACTGCTTCTCTTACTTTCTCACTTGGGTAATAATGTTTCCATTCGCCAATTGGCCTAATGTCTATATCCCGTCCTTTTTTGAAAAACTTAAGTTTTCCCTCGCACCTGAAATTTTCCTCGTCTACATATGATCTAGGCTCTCTGGTAAATGTATTAACAGAGTTTAATTTGAGCAATTCCTGTTTTGAAGGGAATGACTCAAGGTAGTATTCGGATTGCCCAAATGCTGCAAAAACAAAACAAAAAAACAAGACAAAACAAACGTTTTTCATTGATGTGGGCTTTTCAAGATAAACGTAAAATTCACTTTTCGGTTTCTGGAAAATAGATAGTGCTACAACATAACAAAAATACAAATTGCTATATCTAAATACCTTAAGGTGTATGCAACAAAGCTTGCACACACACTTTAGGGTGTAGGATCTTTTTTGCAAAATAATAGTTCTTTATTAATTTTGTAGTCAATATTCTACATTAATATTAACCCAAAGAACAGGAGGACACATTATGCTCAGTTTTGAATATTCTTTCCGTAGCCTGTTCGGCGATCAATAAATTGGTGGTCTAAAATCATCGTTTTTGAGCTGTCGTGCTATTTCTATTTGCATGAAGTTTCTTTTTGATGAACGGCTTCTCAGTTATTGAAGATTGCTGGGGATTCTCTCTTTTTGCCCTACAGGTATAACAAACTTGATTTTAGAAATCAAGACTTGTCTTTTCTTTGTTTTTAGCAAAGATGCCATCCTCAACTTAAGCATGTGTACTAATTAAGCGACACTTGTAAGTGTGTCACTATATTGAATATTAGCGCTATGCTTTCCTAATAAATAGCACTTCGTGCTTAATCAGATTATCAATTAGAGTTATTGCAATATGGGCAATTCAAAACTTCGTGGTAAGGATTTATCACGAATTGGTATATCAAATGATACTCATAAGAGTATTGCTTTAGATATTTTATCGAAACATTTCAAAAAGCTTAGCAGAAGCGAACAACTAAATATTCTACAAAAGGTAATGGCTGCGCCCGAAGATTTTCTCGATGACGAAAGGCTTGGGCAGTTTGCAAGCTTTTGGCAAGAATCTGAGGTTGAAGATATAAAAGAAAAGGCTCAGGAAGTGGTCTTGCATGCTCAGCCGTTGAGTTTTTCGGTTTTCGGGAAAAAGGGCATAGAACAAGGAGCAATTAGGCAAATGGAGCAAGTGATGCAGCTGCCTATTGCAGAAAAAGGCGCTTTGATGCCCGATGCGCATCAAGGTTATGGTTTGCCGATAGGCGGAGTGCTGGCGACCAAAAATGCGGTGCTGCCTTATGGTGTAGGAATGGATATTGGCTGTCGGATGTGCCTTACTATTTATGATGTCCGGCCTAGTTTTGTAAAACAGTATAAACACCAGATAAAACAGTCGTTGTTGACCGATACGCACTTTGGTTTAGAGACCTTGAACAGCCAACGTTATGAACACGAAGTGCTCGACCGACCAGAGTTCAACATGTTTGAACTTACCCGTAAATTACATGGGAAGGCTCAGCGTCAGTTGGGCACATCTGGTTCGGGAAATCATTTCGTAGAGGTTGGACTTGTTGACATTCCTGAGGATACGACGTTGGGAATTGATGCAGGTGAGTATGTTGCTATTCTGTCGCATTCGGGATCGAGAGGTTTGGGTGCTGAAATTGCACGTTACTATACGGATTTGGCTTCGAAGCGAGTTAATCTACCAAAGGGTTACAGGCATTTGGCTTGGCTTGATATGGATTCTGAGGTAGGGCAGGAGTATTGGACATTGATGCAGCTTGCTGGTGAATATGCGCAAGCCTGTCATGAAACCATTCATTATGCAATGGGAAAAACACTTGGGTTGAAACCTGTCGCTAAGATTGAGAATCATCACAACTTTGCATGGAAAGAGGTGATAGACGGCGAAGAATATATTGTTCACAGAAAAGGAGCAACGCCAGCTGCCGAAGGTGTATATGGAATTATTCCAGGTTCGATGACTGCGCCTGGTTTTATAGTGCGTGGTCTTGGGAATTCACAAGGATTGCTTTCTGCGTCGCATGGTGCTGGTCGTAAGATTCCACGCAAGCAGGCCAAAAGCACAATAACAGGAAGCGATATGCGTAAGCAGTTGAAGAATTCTGGTGTTGAGCTTATCGGTGGTCAAGTGGATGAAGCGCCAATGGTGTATAAAGATATTCACAAGGTGATGGAAGAACAAAAAGGTCAGGTTGCTATTGAAGGCGTATTTCAGCCTAAAGTTGTACGAATGGATAAGCGATAGTTATGGCACAGACGGAAAAAATAATTCAGATAACAGCGGGGCGAGGTCCTGCTGAATGCATGCGTGTTGTGGCTAAGGTTTTGAAGGAGTTTCTTCGTGAAGCCAGAGAGAAAGGAATGGAAGCTGATGTTTTGCATCGGGTTTTGGGTACGGAACATGATACGTTGATGTCTGCTACTGTTTGGCTGAAAGGAGAATCGCTGACTACTTTTTTACAAAGTTGGGAAGGCTCTATTCTTTGGATTTGTCAAAGTCCTTTCCGTAAGTTTCATAAACGGAAAAATTGGTTCATAGGATTGAGTGTTCAAGAGAATGCGAAAAAATCAAATGTTCAGGAGCATGAGATTGAGTATTCGGCAACGCGAGCTGGAGGTCCGGGTGGGCAACATGTGAACAAAGTGGAAACTGCCGTAAGGGCAACGCATGTTCCAAGTGGTTTGTCGGTGCTGGCCAGTGATTCACGATCGCAGCATCAGAATAAGAAGAATGCGCGTGAGCGGTTATTGATGTTGATGGCTTCGTATGAAAAGGAGAAAGCGGCGCAACAGGCTCAGGATAACTGGCAGCAGCATAATGAACTTGAGCGGGGAAATCCTGTTCGGACTTATGAGGGTGTGAAATTTAAACGGCGAAAGTAATGTCGTATGAGTTTATGATCCGATGGGTTTTCAAAACCCGTCGGATCTAATTAAGGGCTGATTTGGAAAGCAATACAGTTCTAAAGCTAGCCGCGACTGCAACGGAAAGCCCACAGGCACGGGCACGTGTGATGCACAGTATTGTGGGGCTGACGGTAGGAAGACACCACAATGCTGATGCAGAACCGTGGACGGGGCGAGGACTTGTAGTGGAAGGCGCGACGCAGTAGTAGATAGTAATAGTGTTGTGCTCCTAAAAAAGAAAAAACTAATCATCCGATGACTAATGACCAATTAACCAATTCTCCAAAACAAAAAACGCCCCCTAAATTAGGAGGCGCTATGGATTTATGAGGTTTCAGAATTATTTTACTGAATCCATGTACTCGATAAGTTCACAAACTTTTGTTGAGTAACCCATTTCGTTGTCGTACCAAGAAACTACTTTGATGAAGTTGTCTGTAAGTGCAATACCAGCACCTGCATCGAAGATAGAAGTACGTGGATCGCTCAAGAAATCGTTAGATACAACTGCATCTTCTGTGTAACCAAGGATACCTTTCATTTCGCCTTCTGAAGCTTCTTTCATAGCAGCGCAGATTTCCTCGTAAGTTGCACCTTTTTTAAGGCGGCAAGTAAGGTCAACTACAGATACGTCTGGAGTTGGAACACGGAATGCCATACCTGTAAGTTTTCCGTTCAATTCAGGAATAACTTTACCTACAGCTTTAGCAGCACCAGTAGATGAAGGAATGATGTTCTGTCCAGCACCACGGCCACCGCGCCAGTCTTTCATAGAAGGACCATCAACAGTTTTTTGTGTAGCAGTAGTTGCGTGTACAGTAGTCATAAGACCTTCTTCGATACCGAACTTGTCGTTCAATACTTTTGCTACAGGAGCAAGACAGTTTGTAGTACAAGATGCGTTAGAAACGAAAGTCATGTCGTTTGTGTAAGAAGTGTGGTTTACACCCATTACGAACATAGGAGTATCGTCCTTAGAAGGAGCAGACATGATCACTTTTTTAGCACCACCGTCGATGTGAGCTTGAGCTTTTTCTTTTGTCAAGAAAATACCTGTAGACTCAACAACGTAATCAGCACCAACATCACCCCATTTGATATCAGCTGGGTTTTTCTCAGCAGTAATACGTACAACAGATCCGTTAACTACAAGGTTTCCATCTACTACAGATACCTCGCCATCGAAACGGCCGTGAGTTGAATCATACTTCAACATGTAAGCAATATAATCAACATCGATAAGGTCGTTGATAGCAACAACTTCGATTGTACCTTTTGCAATTGCTTGACGGAAAACAAAACGACCGATACGGCCGAATCCGTTGATACCTACTTTAATCTTTGACATAATTACCAAGATTAGAATTTAACTTGTGGTTTGTTATTTTTTGGCAGCGCTAATTTAACGAATTAAAATTGCTGACCAAGCCTATTCTGCATTAATACACGAAGAGGTGCTGTGCAACACTTCCCCGCTAATAACCAGTAAACGAGTGGTAAAATTAAAAGAACTTTTAGGATTTACACATGATGAATGTCAATGAATGTAGAATGAATTTTAAGCTTTTGAGCCATTTGGTGTGAAATTTAAATGTTCTGTTTTGTGGGTGCTGCCTGCTGTTCGTTTGCGAACATGGTGTGTCTTAAAAATCAACAGCCTAGTTCGGTTGTGTGGAACGGTGTAGTATTAGTATCTGATTGAAAATGGCTTAGGTTGTGTGGTATGTGGCTTGATTGGCAATTTTGGGTACAACTAACAAATAACTAGAGGGCTAAATGATTCGTACGGAGAACCTCGTGAAAACATTTTGGAAGGAAGACGTGGAAACGAAAGTTATCCAACAGGTCAACTTGGATATAAAAGCTGGTGAGTTTGTTTCTATTCTAGGGCCGTCGGGGAGTGGGAAATCTACTTTGTTGTACTTACTGGGGTTGTTGGATTGCCCAACTTCGGGACAACTTTTTTTTGATGGTGTGGATACGTCCAGTGCGGATGAGAAAACCCGTACCCACATACGAAAAGAGAATATCGGTTTTGTGTTTCAGGACTTCCATTTGATTGATGAGCTTACTGTTTTTGAGAATGTAGAACTTCCTCTTCTTTATCATTCCTTTACTCGGAAAGAGCGGATGGTTCGGACGAGGGAGGTTCTTGAACAGATGCAGATCAGTCATCGGGAGAAACACTATCCGGGGCAGTTGTCGGGAGGCCAGCAGCAACGGGTAGCTATTGCCCGTGCTATAGTTGGGCAGCCGAGACTTATTCTTGCTGATGAGCCAACGGGGAATTTAGATTCGTACAACCGTAGTCAGATACTGAAACTTCTGATAGATTTAAATGAAGCGGGGACAACTGTTGTAATGGTGACACATTCGGAGGACGATGCTGATTGTGGCCAGAGAATTGTACATCTTTTTGATGGAATAATTATTACTCCAAACAATAAGTAAGTAGTCGGACAGAATTAATTTCAATTAATAAATAATATAATTGACTGTTTTTCAGCTGAATGATTATTCAATTATTCTTTTATTCAGTCATTCTATTATTGTCCACCTACTTAGGTGTGCTAAAATAAACGACATTTTTGAGGTTGTCAATGCATTAATAAACAGTAGGATGCCAATTCTAATAAATAGCACCACGTGCTTGTTTCACAATTGAGTAAAAAATGAGAGAGATCAGCTTACCGATACCACAAAACTTAGACGAGGAAACTGCGGAAATAACTGTTTCGACATCGAAAAACAATCATAAATTTCACTTTAGGATAGAAGCATTTGATTGGGGAGAAAAAGATGTTGAGCAAAGTATGAAAATCGAAAACTTGCGGCAGGCGATAGTTGATTATGATGAAAACTTTGAATTGATTCAAATTTATACGCCAGCTCAGGATGCTAAGTTTATTCAGGTTTTATTCCGTAAAAAATCTCCTGCCTAAAATGGAATCAGGTGTTGATACTTTTTGCTTTTGAGATAGCTTCGGATAATTTGTTGTATTTCTCTGTTGTCTGCCTTGGATTTTACTACATCCTTTAGCACTTCGATGTCGTTGGCTTCTTCCACACCAACAAAACCAAAGCCGCAGTATTGTCCGTTTTCAACTTTTACAACCGAGCGTTCATCGTCTGACCGGCCAGTGTCGATGATTAGAAAACTGTTCTCATCGTACTTATGTTCGGCTATGAATTTATGTGCGCGGGCATTGTATGCCTCTGGTGCTTCTTTTCCGATACATGCCCCGTTGCATTGTCCAATGCTGTGATGGAAGCAGGCTCCTGTGTGATTGTACAGGCCTGACAGTTTTTGACAGAGTTCAAATTCCCGAACCTGTTTGGTTAAATAGGCTTTGCCTTCTTTTTGAGTGGCGAAAGAAACTATTGGAAGCGACTTTTTATTGTTCCTTTTCACATCGAAGCAAATATAGCCTTGCTCGTTGAAATTTGTATGTAATCCAAAGCTGAAGGACGAGCGCCTCTGAGCCCGGTTATATAATGGAGTATGCTTTTTTATCTCATCGGATTCGAGCAGAAGGGCAATTAATTCACTTCCGGTTATCTCGTAACTAACATTGACGACAGCATCGCGCATGTTACGTGCTTTTTCGGATTTTATATTGCCTAAGTGCTGAATTACTCGTGAATGGATATTGGTGCTTTTACCAATATAAATTAGTTCGTCTTGTTCATCGTAGAGATAATAAACTCCAACGCCTGTGGGTAAATCTTCGATTGTTTCCCAATCGAGCTTTGGGTTCAGTTTTAGTTTGCGGTCTTTTGAAGCTTGAATGCCAAATAATGGATCGTTTCCAGCTTCTGATAGTAACCGTTTGAACAGTTCAACAGTAGCCAATGCATCTCCTGCTGCGCGGTGACGTGCCGATATTTCTATCCCAAGATCGGAACAGATGTTTCCAAGGCTGTATGATTTGTGGCCGGGGAGAAGTTTGCGGCTTAGTCTTACGGTATCTAAAGTTTTTCTTTGAAAGGTGAAACCTAAGCTTCTGAATTCTTGTTGGATGAAGCCGAAATCGAAAGCTGAATTGTGCGCTACGAATACTTGTCCTTCTGTAATTTCTACCAATTGTTTGGCTATCTCGTAGAATTTTGGGGCATCGGCCACCATTTCGTTATTGATGCCCGTGATTTTCGTAATGTATTCAGGAATAGGTCTCTCTGGATTTATTAAAGTTACCAGCTTGTCAACTATTTTTTCTCCATCGAAAAGGAAAGCTGCAATCTCGGTGATCTTTTCTTTTTGGGGATTGCCTCCTGTTGTTTCTATGTCTACGATTGTGTACAAAACGGTTTTGTATAGGACAATTAGCAATAAAAAAGGCCTAAAGTGTATGAACACATGGCCTCTTTGTTTATTTAGATATAAGCAGTAGCTTATTCTTTGTTTCTGTTTTCCTCTACATTCTCTTCGAAATATGCAACAGCACTTTTACCTAAAGAGTAGCCTTGTTTTTTATTAGCTGTGGCGCTTAATACAACTCCAATTCCCAATGGAATAGCTTTGCCTAATGCTTTCTTCGCAAGTAAAACACTTACATGCTTAAATACATTGGCAATAATACCTTCTTGAGAGCGTCCAATCGTTGCTTTCGCCATTTTCAGATACTGATCAATACCTTTGCCTTCTGAATTTACAATTACGCCAAGGCCAGCAAGAACAAATGCCATATCGAAATTTTTCTCTTCGCTGATGTCGTAATCGTAAAGAGTGGCTAGCGACAGCATCATTTCGATATCGTATTTCATTGCAAGGGCAGAATCTGCTAAAGTGCCTCCGAATGCTGCAATTACGGTTCCCATTCCTGGGATTACGCCAGTAAGCGCTGTAGCTCCACCAGATATTGCCGATTTATTTGAGAAATCGTTTACTATAGCTTTAGCAGCATATCTGCGTATTTCCGCATCTGACTTTGTATTTTGGTAACGCAGGCGGTATTTAGAACGATATTTCTTTGCTTCTACTTTAATTTCTTCAACGTCGTTTAGTAACATTTCAATTGCGTGCAGCAACTGGGGTTTGTCTTTCATTTCTTCCATAGTTCAGCAATTTTTTGGTGTTAGGCCATGGCCTTTTTGATGATTAAACAGTTATCTAGAGTTGGATAATTTATCGCAGCTTTAGATTATAGTATCCTGAAATAAATTAATCCTGACAGCTAGAATGCGACTGATGAACAATAAAGGGAATAACTTTTCCCTATGACGAAAAATCTTATGCAAGAATAAGACCATGTGAAAATAACGCCAATATGGCAGTTTGATAGCTACAAGGTACAAAAAATCCCCTTTCATTTCAAACGAAAGGGGATTGGCATATCGTCTAGTGGACTACTACATTATTTAGCGTAGTTTACTGCACGTGTTTCCCGAACTACAGTAATTTTTACTTGTCCTGGGTATGTCATTTCCTCTTGAATACGTTTCGCGATGTTGTAAGAAAGCGTTTCTGCTTCTTTGTCAGATACTTTTTCGCTCCCTACAATAACACGAAGCTCACGACCTGCTTGTATTGCATAAGTTTTTAGAACGCCTTCGTACGATAGGGCTAGGCCTTCTAGGTCTTTCAATCGCTTCATGTACGACTCTGTTACCTCGCGGCGTGCTCCTGGTCTTGCTCCCGAAATCGCATCGCAAACCTGAATGATAGGAGAGAGCATGCTTGTCATTTCAATTTCGTCGTGGTGAGCACCAATTGCATTGCAAACGTCTGGTTTTTCTTTGTATTTCTCTGCTAGCTTCATACCTAGCAATGCGTGTGGCAATTCTGGCTCTTCGTCTGGCACTTTGCCAATATCATGAAGCAGACCAGCACGTTTTGCTAATTTAGGATTCAAACCTAGCTCCGATGCCATAATAGCACAAAGGTTCGCAGTTTCGCGTGAGTGCTGAAGAAGGTTCTGACCGTAAGAAGAGCGGTATTTCATTTTACCAACCATTCTAGTCAATTCTGGGTGTAGACCGTGAATTCCAAGGTCGATAGCAGTACGCTTACCAATTTCTGCAACTTCTTCTTCGATCTGCTTTGTAACTTTATCTACAACTTCTTCAATACGTGCAGGGTGAATACGTCCGTCTGTTACAAGCTGGTGCAGCGCTAGGCGGGCAACTTCACGACGTACTGGGTCGAAGCCAGAAAGAATGATCGCTTCAGGAGTGTCGTCTACAATAATTTCGATTCCGGTAGCTGCTTCAAGAGCACGGATGTTTCTTCCTTCGCGGCCGATGATACGTCCTTTAATTTCATCGCTGTCTATGTGGAAAACTGTAACTGAGTTTTCAATGGCAGCTTCTGTTCCAACGCGCTGTATTGTTTGAACAACAATACGTTTTGCTTCGCGGTTAGCAGCCATTTTTGCTTCGTCGATTGTTTCGTTGATATAAGACATGGCCTCGGTTTTAGCCTCTTCTTTTAACGAATCAATTAACTGTATTTTTGCATCTTCGGCAGAAATACCAGCGATGTTTTCTAGTTGGGCAACTTGCTTTTTGTGGAATTCTTCTAGCTCTGAATTTTTCTTCTCAACCATTTCTAGTTGAGCGGAAAGGTTTTCTCGGATAGCTGTAATTTCTTTTTTTTCAGCTTCGAAATCTTTCACTTTGCGGTTTAGTTCGTCTTTGCGCTGATTTAGGTTAGCTTCCTTTTGTTTGATTTTGTTTTCAAGGTTGAGAATTTTACCGTTCTTCTCGTTAATGTATTTCTCGTGCTCAGATTTCAGCTGTATGAAACGCTCTTTGGCCTGAAGCATCTTTTCTTTTTTGATAACTTCTCCATCAGCTTCTGCGTTACTTAATATTGTATTTGCATCATTTATTATTGCATCAGCCTTTTTGGAAATGCTTTTGAACTTCAGTGAGTTTCCCATGTACCAGCCTAGGGCCATGGTGACCAAACTGACAGAAATGGTTATTATGTATTCCATTATATCGATTAATTAAATCATGAATAATTTAGGCGGTGATTGAATCCGCCATCTCTGGTCTTTTTTAAATAAAAAAAGCCCGACGTAATCTATGAATATTTGGAAAACTCCGTTTAGAACACGGATAGGGCTGCTGACTGGTTCGAACGTCCACTGGTCCCGAAAGACTCCCGAAGGATGAGGCCTGTTCTACATAGCCCTAAGCTTAACCCTAATTTATATAGTGTTGAGTTTTCAAATACTGAAAAATTACGCGGGCAAAATCATTTAGTGCCGCTGCACTAATTATGTTTGTATATAAAATGCTTCAAGCAAGAATAAGGGAAATAAACAAGTACCCAAACCCTTACTGCTTCATCTGTTCAATATAGCTGTCCAATTTTTTGTTCAAACTAAGTAAATCGTCCATTAAGGCCGCATCTTCCAATACTTCCTGCTCCAGAGTTTTTGTTGCCAGTTGCAAAGCTGCCATAGCTAAGAAATCCTGAGTGTCTTTATTAGAATACTTTCCTTTATAGGCATCTACTTTTTCGTTAATTAAGCTAGCAGCTCGCTGAATTTTCTGCTGGTCTTCCACAGGAACACGCAACGGGTAGTTACGGTCTCCAATACTTATCTTAATCGACACACGCTCACTGCTATCCATTTAACTACAAAAATTTGAACGAAGTTTTATCTATTTAGTAAAGCAATACATTTGTCTATTTCCCGCACCATTCGATTGATCTTAATCTTGGTATTGTGCGTATCCACCCCACCTGAACCGATCACCTTCGCCATTTTCAAACTGTCGTATTTCTGCTCCAATTCGTCCAACTGCTCACTTTGGTACGACAACCTTGAAGAAAGCTGTTTGTTGGTCGTTCTAAGCTCTTGGTTTTCTTCTCTAAGTTCCTGATTCATCTCAATAATCAGGTCTACCTTCCGCTTCAGTTGGTTTATAATCTCTAACTGTTCGTTTGTCATGTACCAATGGCGTTTAGTACAAAAGTAATATGTAAGCAAAAATTACCAAAAAATAATATAGCTTATTGTATTTGAATACAAAAAAAAGCTGAACTCAACTTAAGCTATGGGCATTACGTATATTTGTAAGTGAAAGTGAAAAAATAACTTCTTCCGGTGTTGGCCCCTCGAACCTTTATCCTCTTGTACGAGAAAAGTAGGCTTTGGGTTAAGGATCGAAATGCACTTTGGGTGGCTTGTTTTTTCAACTTCGCTAAGTAGAGAACAAAAAATAATTTGAATGAGATTATTAGTATTGATTTTGCTGGCTGCTCCGTTGTACATCGTTGCGCAGCCTTATCCACAGAACTATTTCAGGTCGCCGTTGGATATTGAACTGCTCTTGTCGGGTAATTTTGCCGAAATTCGCCCCAATCACTTTCATGGAGGTGTAGATTTTAAAACTCAAGGTGCTGAAGGCAAGAATATTTATGCCGTAGCAGATGGTTATGTCTCTAGAATATCGATATCTCCTACTGGTTATGGTAAAGCCATTTATATCGATCACCCTAACGGGTATACAACAGTTTATGGACATTTGAAACGTTTGAATAAAAAGATTGAAGAGTTTACACATAAAGAACAATACCGTCAGAAAAAATTCAAGATCAATATTTATCCAAAAAAGGGCGAATTGCCTGTGAAAAAAGGAGAGGTGATTGCATTGTCTGGTAATTCGGGCAGTTCGGGAGGTCCGCACCTTCATTTTGAAGTTCGGGATACGGAAAGTGAACACCCACACAATCCGCTTCTGTTCGGTTTTCCAGTGAAGGATACTTCAAGACCTGTGATTTTCAATTTATATGCTTATCCTTTGAATGAGGCTGCCAGTATCAATGGCAGAAACAGACGACATCGTTTTCAGGTTGTAGGAGCAAATGGTAAATACCGACTTGCTGAACCTATATTGCTAAAGGGAAAGGTTGGTTTTGGTTTGCAGGCTCATGATTATCTGGATGGAACTAGGAACCGTTGTGGAGTATATTCCATTGCGATGCTGATTGATGGCAAGCCGAATTTCAGTATGAAAATGAATGAGCATGGTTTCGATGAAACTCGTTATATTAATGCTCATATCGACTTTTCTGCCAGACAGCAGCACCGTTCGAAAATTCATAAAACCTATATCATGCCCAACAACAAGTTGAGTATTTATGATCGTAAGATTGGAGATGGGACATTTAAATTTTCGGATAAACATACTGTAGAGTTTTCGGTGTTCGATGCGAATGGAAACAAAAGCACCTTGAAATTCGAAACTCAAAAAGCACAGTTGGCCGTGATGAATAAGGGGGAAATGCAGGGAGAACTGTTTAAATACGATCGGGCTAATTATGTTATTGAGGACGATATACGGATTATTTTTCCAATGAATAGTTTTTACGATGATGTTCAGTTCAGATATTCCTCTTCGGACAAAACTTCGGGTACTTATTCGAAAATATATCAAATACACAATCATTTGGTTCCTGTTCATGCTCGCTATCACTTGTCGATTCTTCCTGAAAATTTACCTGAAAACCTAAAAGATAAAGCTCTCATTGTTAGGATAGATGAAAGAGGGCGTAAGCGCGCTTATTCAAGTAATTGGATTAATGGATTTTTAAACACAAAAGCCAAGCACTTTGGGAAATTTTGTATAGTGACAGATACTACATCGCCAACGATTCAGCCATTAAGGTCAGCTACAAATGGTAGAGTTCGTTGGAACTCAAGCATTAGTTTTCGCATTTCTGATAACTTGAGTGGTATTGATGAAATTACCCCTACAATAGATGGAGAATGGGCATTATATGATTGGGATCCAAAGCGACGTTTATTGACAATAGAGTTGGCTAAGCATTGTGTTCAAAAGTCTGAAATACAGTTTAATCTAGAGCTAAAGGATTGGGCTGGGAATCGTACTGTGTTTAAGAAATTATATCGTATTTTCTAAAATCTTACGATTATAACTTAAAAGTTCCTATTTTTAACATGAAAAACTTAGTAGAGCTGCTTTCACCCTTGCTAATAGAATGGATCTCTTCTAAGTTATGGAAAGTAAATGCCGCTGAGCGGTACTCAATACAAAGATTTAGATAAGCAGCTTTTACAAAGCCACAATGAAGTATTCACGGTGTGAGATTGTAGCCTAATGAGGCATAGCTGTCTGAAAAAACAAACCAGATGAAGATATTGATTTTAGAAGACGATCACGCTTCACGTACCTATCTAAGCTCACTACTTACGCTTAACCAATATGAGTGTAAAGCAGCACAAAATGGCGAAGAAGGCCTTGTGATGTTTGAAGAGTTTAAACCAGACCTTGTATTGAGCGATATCCAGATGCCGAAAATGAGCGGTTTGGAGTTTCTTAAGGCCATACGTCGTGACAACTCGGATGCGATTGTAATAATGGTGACGGCATACGGGTCGGAAGATTATGCGATAAAAGCATTTCGGGAAGGAGCAAATAACTATCTCAAGAAGCCAATTTATGAAGAGGAACTGCTGATTTTATTGGCCAAGTACAAACCAATCATTTCCCAGAAGAACCTAAAAGAATCGATTCCAAGTTTGGTAATGCAGCGCTCGCTGACAATGAAATTCGATTCCGATGTAGGCATCATACCACGGGTGGTTGATTTTCTGATCGCTGAGACAGGGAATATGTTCACTAAGGACGAGCTGATAAATGTGGAGCTTGGATTGGTAGAATTAATGATGAATGCCGTTGAGCATGGAAATTTGAACATAACCTATCAGGAAAAAAACAAGGCTCTGGAAAGCAATAGCTTGACGGAATTATACGATCAGCGCAAGCAGGATGAGCTTTATAAAGACAGGAAGGTTACGGTGCTTTATAATCAGAACCAGGATGGTTGCGAGTGGATGATTTCTGATGAAGGGAATGGTTTCGATTATCAAGATCTACCAGACCCAACATCTAGCGATAACCTTTTGGATATGAACGGCCGTGGTATTTTTATCTCAAAGTTCATGTTCGATAACCTAGAATATTTGGGTAAGGGGAATATCGTACGAATAAAGAAGAACCATAACAAAAAGAAAGAAGTTCCGGTTAATGCTGAGTAAGCCCTATGCCTAGGACGAAGTAGTCAGTCTTGGCCTTATTCTTATTACTTGGAATATTTGCTTCTATGATGCTTTTTTGTTCCGATAACGGTTTGTTGAGAACGTCTTCTATAAAAAAGCTTTTGTTTTTCTGGTTTTCGTTCAGAAAATCTTCATAGGCAAAAGAGAAAATATAACAAAGGTTCGAGGTGTTTAACTGAAACGTTTTCTCCTCGTGCCATTCCTGCACTTTTTCAGTCTTGTTTTTATCTGCAATCAGTAGGTTGTGACTGCCGGAGAAGTCGATGTGTCCGAACTTGGGACTAAGTATGAATACACTTAGGTACAGCCCCAGAGTATCAGTGTATGCAGCGAGGATATCGTCAAGTTTTTGCGTAAGGAATTTTTGAATTTGAAAAGCTCTGAAGCGTTTCGATTTTGAGAACCAAGCGTCCATCTGTGTGAAAGTGAGCAGGCTTGCAAGAGCATTCAATACTCCAGACGATTTGCTGTCTACAATCACATAGACCACATTGTCTTGGTATTCTGCTTTCCAAACGAAGCTTGTACTCAGGATGTCTCCTGCTACAAAGGCGTGGAAATCGTTCACCATTGAGTGCTTCTTTCCTAAAAAGGCAGAAAAAACAGCAGTTTGTATTCTACGTGCATACATTAGGCTGTGCAGTAGTTCTGTCTGCTGTAGCTCCATTGTGTGCATTTGATTCTTGATTTCCTGTTTCTGGCTTTCAAAATGGTCTCTCTGGGCTTTGATCTCTTCATTTGTTACCTTGTTATCGGCCATTTTTTCTTGCAAAAGACGGATCTGTTGTGCAAGTTCTGCTTTTTTTGCACCAATAACTTCTTGTTGCTCTTTTAGTTCTTTGCCAGTTTTCAGTCTGCCTTTAAAAACAGAGATAACAAAAGCAAAAATTAAACCTACAGTTACCAAAAGGCCTATATAGAATACGATCTCTATACGTTTTGCATTGTTTTTTGCAGCAATGAGGGCAAGTTCTTTTTTCTGTTGTTTTATTTTTTGTTTCTGTAAATCTACGCGGTATGTGATACTTAGTTCGTAGAGGTTGGTTTTATTCTCTGAGACAGTTAAACTGTCCTTCATTGATTTATACTGTTTCAGCAATTGGTAAGCTTTTTCATGCTCTCCTTGTTTGTCTGCTATGGATGCCATGATTTTTAGCCCTTGATAGGTTTCATGGGCTAAATGGTAGCAGGAGGCTATATTATGGCCGTGCTGTGCTGTTTTTTTTGCTTCTTGAAGGTTTCCTTTCCTGATGTGTAATTTTGCCAGCAGAAAGTATATTTTGGCGATGCCGGAGAAATTGTTGATTTGTTCGTTCAGTGCTATTGCTTTGTCAAGAGAGGAGACTGCTCTGTCGAAATTGTTGGTTGCGAGGTAATATTCTCCAAATGCAGTTAGGGAGGAAACTTCACAAAATATATCGTTCGAGGGGCAGGCCTGTGAAATTGTACTGTCGAGATATGCTTTAGCTTTTTGCTTGTTGGATAGTTTAAGATAAGTAAGCCCAATGTTTGCATAGGCGAATACCGCAGTCTTTTGTGTTTGTAATGAATTGCTTAGCTGCAAAGATTCTTGGAAAAATATAAGGGCTTGTTGGTAATCTTTTTGATGAAAGAAATACATGCCGATGTTATTCAGTGCTAAAGAGAGTCCCAAAGTATCTTCAGCTTCGCGAGAGAAGTGTACAGCTTCTCTATAGCTGTCGTTGGATAGCTCAGTTTTTCCAATAGCAGCATAGGTAGCCCCTAACCCGTAATAGGCTCTTCCGATCTGTTTTTTTGCTGCTATCTGTTTTGCCAGCTCTATCGCTTTTTGGTTTTGAATTATTGAAGTCGAATACTCGGATTGACGAAAAAGCAATTGTCCAAATAACACGCGTGTTTTGCTGATCCATAAAGCGGTTGCGGAATCTAATTCCTGAAAAGGGGCCGTGTCGGGAAATAACCTGAGACCTTCGGAAAAGTAATGCTTGGCACTATCGTAACGCCCAGTTTGAAAGTGCTGATTTCCTAGTTCATTATACTGTATTAGCGTTGCTATAGGTTGTGATTGGGCATGAGTTTTTTTCACTGTCAGAATGGACAGTAGAAACAGCAAAATTGAATAGCGACCAATAAAGAATCTCATAATCTCACACCTAACAAAATTAAATCGTCGGTTTGTTCGTTGTCGCCCCGCCAATCTTTAAAACGTTTTTTTATAATTTCAGACTGAATGTCTGTTGATTCATGTGCTATTTCGAGGAACAGTTCCCGCAAACGCTTAGAACTGAACTTCTTTCCTTTCTCACCGCCGAACTGGTCTTTTAATCCGTCGGAAAACATATATATCATGTCGCCTGTTTGCGCCGTAAATTCGTGGTTCGAGAAAGGTTTGTCGAAAGCGACATAGCTTCCAACAGGGAAACGGTCTGCTTTGAACATTTCAAGATGGCCATCGCGCACTAAGTACAAAGGAGAAAGAGCTCCAGCATATTGCAATCGGTTTGTTGATCTTTCTATAATGCAAACTGCAACATCGAAACCGTCTTTTTGCATGTCGCCAGATGAAGACCTGAGAGCTGTTTTTACTCTCTTACGGAGTTTTTCCAAGACTTCGGCAGCTGTCACAACAGGCTTTTCACTGACAAGTTCATTTAAATATGCAATGCCAAGAACACTCATCAAGGCGCCGGGGACTCCATGTCCGGTGCTGTCTGCTACGACAACGATCTGGCGGTTGCTGTCCAACCTCTTTATCCAATGAAAATCTCCGCTTACAACATTTTGAGGATAGCTGATGAGGAAATAATCCCGCAGAAGGGCTTTCATCTTACGCTTAGGAGGCATCATTGAGTTTTGAAGCTTTTGAGCAAACTGGAGGTTTTGCAACAGGTTTTCTCTTTGTTGTTTAATGTGCTCCCTATGGCTGTTAAGATATCCGTTCTGGACCTCAAGCATATTTCGTTGTACCAGAATTTCTTCTTTACTTTCTATTAGGCATGCATTCTGAACTTCTAGTTCTTCTTTTTGTTGAACAATTTTATCGTTATAGGCGGCAATTTCTTTGTTCTGTTTCCCTATTAGTTCGTTGTCAAGGTATCTTTGGTTGGATTTATAATAAAGAAAAACAATAACAGCCAGAATCGCGAATAACATAATGCCTAAGAAGATTACACGGATATTCCATTCCTTGTTTTGTTGTTCTTTCAGCGATATGTCTGCCTGTTGGATGCGCAATATTTTATCCCTGCGCTTTATTTCGTATCTGTCTTTAAGCAGTTGGTGAGACTTTTTTACTTCTTGGAAATAGCAGCTGTCGCTATA
This sequence comes from Bacteroidales bacterium, assembly GCA_965230435.1. GTDB lineage: Bacteria > Bacteroidota > Bacteroidia > Bacteroidales > JBDKHP01 > JBDKHP01. Next base: position 2,252,253 of record CBDDLB010000002.1, on the reverse strand, counting down.
ATTAAGGCTATGAGTGTAATATAACGATGCTTTGAGGAAGTCTTTTTGTGTTTCAAAGATAAGGGAAAGCTCCTTTGCAGAGAGTGAGGCTAGATTGAAATACTGAAAACTGGAAGCAATGGAGTAAGTTTTCATGAAGTGTTCTTCTGCAAACTGTAGTTGTTTCTTTTTCTTTGTTGCCAACCCCAATAAATAGGTGACGTGCGCTTCTTTTTTTAGCGCATCCACTGCTTTGTAATGAGAAAGCGATTGATTTAAACACCTTATGGCATCTTCAATTTCATGGTTATCCAAATGAACGGAACCTAAGCTGCTACATACATCAGCTTTTAGTTCAGTACCTTTGGCCTTGGGGAGTGTGGCAAGTGCTTTCTTGAATAACTTTTTTGCTTTGTTGGCGGATTTCTTGCGAAAGCGTTCCCCTTTCAACCAGTACATTTTAGCTAAACTCACACTGTCGTTAATTTGTTTTGCTCTGTTCTCGACCAGCTGAGCATACTTGTCAAACTTTTTCCAGTCTTTGCTTTCGTATTCAAATTCTGCCAAAAGCCAAAGGGACTGGTATTCATAAGAAGCATCATCTAGTGCCATGAAAATGGTATTTGCTTGCTTAATGCTTTCTTCAGCTTTTTTTGGGATGTCTGCCTGTTGGTATAATGCAGCTAGGCGCAGCAAAACACGGCCTGCTTTGAATAAACTATTGGCCGAGAAGTAGATTCGGTATGCAGTATTGTAATATGCTTCTGCACTTTTGATTTCCTTAATTGTGAATAAGCTATCAGCAGTGGTTTCGCACTTATCTGCATACTGCATTAGATTTGTTTTGGGCAGTTGCTTTAAGCTATCGGTTGTTTGCAGGTGCTGTCCTGCACTCGCTCTGGGGAGGAGTATAAAACAAGAAAGAAGAAGCCATATGTAGATGATATATTTATGCATTTGTTTCTAATGGTAACGTAAGCCAAAATAAAGAACCTTTTCCTAATTCAGATTCCACTCCAATTTCTCCATCGTGAGCCTCAATTGCCATTTTGCAAAATGTTAGGCCGAGGCCGGTAGATGATTTAATCTGTTCAGTGTCTTTTGAGAAGTATGCATACCGATCAAAAATCTTATCCAAGAAATTGGAAGGGATGCCTTCTCCATAATCTTTAACTTCTATCTTGGCCCAGCCTTTTTTTTGTTGTGAGGCTCGGATTAAGATTGAAGAATTTTCCGAAGAATACTTAATAGCGTTTGATATCAAATTAACGAGCACACGTTCAACAATAATATTGTCCGCATTTAGCATCATCCCTTCCTGAACTGCATATTGGAACGTAAGCCTCTTCTGTTCTAACGAATAAAGGAATTGGTCTTTTACGTCCTCTATTAGTTTTTGAGCTGCGAAAACTCCAATGTTCAAGTTTATGTGGGCTTCTTCGAACCGGCCAACATCTAAAATGTTATTGACAAGGTGAAGCATCTGTTTGCCAGAATTGTTTATAAGCTTCCAGTTCTCGTTGCATTTGTCCTCGTCCATTAGGCAGATCTCAGAGATTCCGATTACTGCATTTAGGGGAGTTTTTAAATCATGAACCAACATGTGGCTCATATCTTTCTTAAACTGATCCAATTGCTGTGTGCGGACAAGCATTGATTTTAGGTTTTCTTTTTGTTGCTCAATTTCAATGCCTTGTTCGGTCAAACGCTTGTTTTGTTCGCTAATTTTTTGATTTTGTTTCTCAAGCTTTTTCCTGCGCTCTTTATTATCATAAAACTGAGAATAAATTTTGAGTAATAAGCCCAAAACAATCACCAATAACGAAGAGATGATTATTATCACATTCCGCTTATAGGAATTCGATAATTTTTCCTTTGCTATTATCTCTTTTAATTGGTTGTTTGCTTTCCGGTTGACCTTATTCTCGTGCACGGCATTCATCTTGTTGATGATTTCGAACTTCTCTCTTTTAAATAAAGAATCCTTTATACGGTAGAAATTTTTATAATGAGATATTGCAGTTTTGTAATTGCCCATGGAATCTGCAATTTTCCCTTGAATGTGATATCTGTACGATGTGTGAATGTCATTAGAGCTGTATGCTTCCATTTCTTCGGCTAGGGCCTGAGCTTTGCTATAATGACCTAATTCGAGCCATAAAGTTGCCGAATTATATAGAGTGATCGAAATGCCTTTATGATTATTCGCTTCCTTGTATTGGCTGAGAGCTGCTTGGTAGTTTACCATTGCTTGATCCGATTTATCTAATTTTGCATAACAAACAGCAAGGTTGCCATATATGTAGGCAATGTCGTTTTTTTTATCAACTTTGTTGGCGAAATTAAGAGCTATTTTTAAATAATGAATAGCTTTTGTGTATTTTTTTAGAACAATATATTGTGATCCTAAATTGTTATATCCTATAAATTTGTCGTGGTTTGTTCCGTGTTCTTTGAATATTTCGAGGGCTTCTAGGTAATATTCAAGTGCTTTTTCGTCCTGTTTCCATATAGAGAATAGGGCGGCCATGTTGTTGATGCTATTGGCAATTTCGATGGGGGCTCCAGTTGAATCTGCGATTCTATAGGCTTTTTTGAAGTAACTCAGGCTCTTTATGTATTCGTTGTGGTTGAGGTGTATTTCTCCAATGATGTTGTAGGAGTATGCCTGTTGCTTTTTTATGTCCAACTGCTGCGATAGCAGAAGGGCTTTCATTTGAAAATACAATGCTGAATCTTTGTTGAAAGGCATGTAGTGTTCAGCAATGTTATTTAGAACGTCTATTTTAGATGTGTTGTCAGAGGTGTTTTCTAGAACATTGACAAGGCTATCTGGAATACTGTGCTGAGCTGTGGCTGCACAAGTGCAACAATACAGTAAAGCAATGAACAAGAATCTTCGCATAATATTTTTTTAATCGAAGAATGGTCTGCGTGTCAAAAAACCCACCCTTTCTAAAACAAGTTTGTTTTAGTTAAGTGAAATGAAAAAAATCTAACACTGCGTTGTATTCAGAATTTTATCCTCATGTATGAAATGTGTACTGAGGGGTAAAATTCAAAACGCATTTTGGGTTAACTTGTTTTTTCTATCTCACTAAAACTTAATCTTTCGTATTTAATTTTTCCCTGAGAAACTCTACACGTCAAAAAATAGAGGAACTAAAATTATGCAAATTGCAATTGATTTCCAACCCTTTGAGTTTCACATAATGACTACAGAGCAAAAAAAAGGCCGATACAACTTTAGTATCGGCCTTAATTCCAATTGAACGTAGAATACGTTTATTTCTTTTTTGCGAAATGCTTTGCGTATTTGTTTTTAAACTTATCGATACGTCCCGCAGTGTCCACAAATGTCATCTTACCAGTATAGAACGGATGAGATGCGCTTGAAATCTCCACTTTGACTAGTGGATATTCAGTTCCTTCGATTTCGATAGTCTCGCTTGTGTTAGCAGTCGATTTTGTTAGGAAAACCTGACCGTTCGAAAGATCCTTAAATGCTATCGTGCGATAGCTATCTGGATGAATTCCCTTTTTCATTGTGCAGTCTTATTTATAATTGCCTAATCTTGATTTCTTTTTCTAACGGTGCGCAAAGGTAAGTAATTCATTGTAAAAGACAAAAGAAATCGGGGTGCATATTTTACTTTTTATTGTTCTTATTTATAGTAAATTACTAATGTGAAAAAAAATGCCGCAGAGTATCCCGCAGCATTATTGATGTTTCGTGTGGTAAAATTCCAATGTTACGGATTTACACCTCTAGTTCTTCTTCTACATGTTCCTTCAGAAGGCTTTCCTGAACATCGTGAGGAACTTGTTGATATTCTGCAAATTCCATCGAGTAAGTAGCTTTTCCATGAGTGATAGAACGTAGGGTGGTAGAGTAACGGCTCATTTCAGCTAATGGTACTTTTACGTTTAGTCGTTCGTATCCGCCCTCGGAGTTCATGCCCTGAACAATTGCGCGCCTGTTTTGTAGATCGGACATAACATCGCCCATGTTTTCGGAAGGCGTAAGAACTTCTACATCGCAAATTGGTTCCATGATTTTTGGCCCCGCTTCGCGGAATGCAGAAGAGAAAGCTTTTGCGCCAGCAATTTTAAAAGAAATTTCATTTGAATCTACGGGGTGCATCTTTCCGTCATAAACTGTCACCCGAATGTCGCGTGCATATGAACCTGTGAGTGGGCCATTTTCTATTTTTTCATTGATCCCTTTCAATATAGCAGGAATGAAACGGGCATCGATAGCCCCACCTACAATGCAGTTGTAAAGGATTAATTTTCCTCCCCAATCAAGATCGTATTCTTGTTTGTCTTTTATGTTTAGTTTGATGGCTGAGCCGCCAACTTTCAATTCTTTAGGATCTGGTTCCCCTTCGATGTATGGCTCTATGGCTAAGTGTACTTCTCCAAACTGGCCTGCTCCGCCAGATTGTTTTTTGTGACGATAGTTTGCAAAAGCAATTTTTGTAATTGTCTCTCTGTAAGGTATTTTAGGGGGTATGAATTCAACTTCTACTTTATGCAATGTTGAAAGTGCCCATTTTACTGAATTCAGATGATGCTCTCCTTGGCCGTGAAGAATTGTCTGTTTTAGTTCCTTGGAATATTCGATCACTAGTGTGCGGTCTTCTTCGTGCATCTGAGTGAGGGCTTCACTTAGTTTTTCTTCGTCAGATTCAACCACGGCTTTTACGGCAGTACGGTGTTTCGGTTTAGGTAATTCTATTGCTTGGAATTGCCATCCTAGATCTTTGTCGAGTAGTAATGTGTGCTGTGTTTTGGTAGCTTTTAGTTTTACAGTTGCGCCAATATCGCCAGCTTTTAGAGTCGTGACCTTGTCTCTCTTTTTACCAGCAACAACGAAAAGCTGGGATAGTCGTTCTTTTGAACTTTTGTTAACGTTGTAGAAGTCCTCTCCTTCATTTACAATGCCAGACATTACTTTGAAAAACAGTACTTCACCGATGTGTTCTTCAACTGATACTTTAAATACAAACAAACACGGAGGTTGTTTGCATTCTGTTTTTACTTCTGTGCCATCTTGTGTTACAGGGAAAGGCATTTCGTTCACAAAAGGCGCCACATTTACTAAGAATTGCATTAGGCGGCGCATGCCCATGTCTTTTTTTGCAGACACACAGAAAACAGGAAACAGGTCACGATGAATCATCCCCGATTTTATTCCTTGGCGCATTTCATCTTCGTTGAGAGTGCCTTTTTCGAAATATAGCTCCATCAGCGCTTCGTCGTTTTCGGCAGCCATCTCAACCAGCTCGTTGTGCAAGTTGTCGGCTTTTTCTTTTTCTTCGGCTGGAATGTCTAGGATTTCGGGTTCCCCACCATCTGGTCCCCATTTGTACATTTTCATTAGAAGCACATCAATAACGGCATTGAAGTCAGGGCCTACCTCTATGGGGTACTGAACAAGTACGACTTTGTTACCAAAGTGATGTTTGGCTTCTTCTAGCGTTTTTTCGAAATTTGCCTGTTCATGGTCAAGCTGATTTACCACAAATACTACAGGTTTTTCTGCTTTTTTAGCATAACGCCATTGAATTTCAGAACCTGTTTCGACGCCATGAGCAGCATTGAGCAGCATAAGGGCTGTGTCGGTGATGTTGAGTGCAGTTACAGCTCCGCCGATGAAGTTGTCCGACCCGGGCGCGTCAATGATGTTCAGCTTTTTGTCCATGTATTCGGTGTATAATACCGTTGAAAAAACAGAGCTGCTTTGTTCATGTTCAATGGCATGGTAGTCAGAAACGGTATTGTGTTTCTCTACTTCGCCACGACGGTTAATTACTCCACCTTCAAACATCATTGCTTCGGCTAAAGTAGTTTTCCCCGAGCCGGCGTTCCCTAAAAGCACGAAATTCTTGATTTCGTTTGATTCATAAACCCTCATAAGCAAATAGTTGGTAGTTAGTGAATAATGTTTAGGAAGTGAGCAAGCTTTTGGCTTGCATATGTTGTATATGACCCGTTGGCCATATGCGTTTGCAGAAGATCAGCTGTGAGATGATGAGTTGGTCTTTTATCGAAACGTTTCCAAATATATAAATTTAAGTTAAACTCACAAGTGTTTCTTTATGAGATTATAAATTACTAAAAACAAGAATGCAATTCAAGTTTAAATAACTGTTAATTGAATATTTTGATTGTTTGGAAGCGAGGTGGCCTTATCTTGTGTCAAGATGAAAATTGGTGAAGAATCTATTGTTTATGTCCAGAAAAAAGGTGAGGGTAGGAGGTAGAAAAGCTACCTTTTGTAGTGGTAGCTTCTAAAAATGTTGTGGTACAAATTTGATTTAAGATCATAACAGATCGTAGGCGATCTTTAATTCTTTAACAACGGCTTCGCAAAGTGTGGTAACATATGCCACTTTTGGGGGGAACGAGGCTACGTCCGTTTCTTGTTCGGAGTCTATTTGAATCGTCTTAAGCTTTTGAGCTAAATCTTCCAATCCGAAAATCTGAACAACACCTTTTAGTTGATGAGCTGTTTTTCCTAAATCTCCCCAAGCTTTTTTTCTCAGGTCATTATTTAATTGCTTGATAATTTCAGGAATATTGGATTGTGCTTCTTGTATGATTTCTTTGTAGAAACTAGTTTCATCACCAAAATTCTGACGTAGGTATGAAAACTGAATATATTTGAAGTTGTAGCTTAACATATAGAATATTTTATTGTCGCTAAGGTCGAATCATTTTTTGCTTCGGGATGAGCTTGCAAAAAAGAAGCCGAAAACTAAGGTATAGTTAAATTTCGAATTCGATTCTAAGCAAGCAGATTGCGATAATTGAAGCAATTAGTAAAGTGTAAAAAATAATTTTGGTTGAAGCGCACAAGGTGTTTAATACGGGAGCGTACTGGAGTACGTGGGATTTGGACGACCGCAGCGCTACGAAAACCGAAATTATTTTTTCAGCTTTGCTTATTAATTTTGGACATTTTCTTATTTCTTAACCAACGATACTATTTTCCCGATTAAAGTTTCTGTATTGATCGGTTTTGAAACGAATTCGTTCATCCCGTATTCAAAACATTTCTCAACTTCTCCTTTTGTTGCTGCGGCAGTAAGTGCAATAATTGGAAGTTCTGAGATTGGAGCATCGAATTTCTTCCTGATGTATGCTGTTGTGTTGTAGCCATCCATTTCTGGCATGTGCAGGTCCATGAGTATAAGATCTACAGTATGTTCCCTAAGCTTATTGATGGCTTCGCGTCCATCGTTGGCTTCGATGACTTCGATGCCTAAATTCTCCAGTATGCGCTTTGCTAAAATTCGGTTAAGTTTATTGTCCTCTACCAATAAAATAGTAAGGGACATATCTTTGATCTGTTCCTTTAGTTTTTCTGCATCATCTTTTTCTACGGACAGGCTCTTTTGAGGGTTGTCAACTAACTCAAAAATTAAGCTGAAGAAGAAAGTGCTGCCAACTCCAACTTCGCTTTCCACTCCTAAATTACCTCCCTGAAGTTCCACAAGTTGACGGGCGATGGTAAGTCCCAGTCCTGTTCCTCCATATCGGCGTGTGGTTGAGCTACTGGCCTGATTGAAACTTCCAAAAATATCGGCGAGTTTTTCTTTTGGTATGCCAATACCAGTGTCTGTGATTGTGAATTTGATCTGCACTTTGTTATCGATCTGTTTTTCTAGGTCGACCCGGATAGATACTTCTCCTTTTTCAGTAAATTTAATTGCGTTGGATACCAAGTTCAGTAGAATCTGGTTGAGGCGAACAGAATCGCCGATTATCCATTCTGGTAAATCATCTGGCTTTGCAAAGTGAAAACCAAGCCATTTTTCGTTGATCCCGATTTTAGTGGAACTGACAAAGCTTTCGAGCAGGTCGCTTAAATTGAACGGTGCTTTTTCAATGGCCAGTTTGCCTGCCTGAATTTTCGAGAAGTCTAGAATCTCATTAATGATAACAAGAAGGTTGTCGGAAGATGAGCGTATGCTTTTTACATAAAACATCTGATCTTCGTCTAGGGAGGTCTGTTCCAATAGGTTCGAAAGTCCCATTACAGCATTTAGTGGAGTGCGGATTTCGTGGCTCATTTTTGCTAGAAATTCGTCTTTGGCTTTCAGGGACATTAACGCGGCTTCTTTAGCCTCCACCAATTGGGCGTTGTCTTTTTCAATCTTTTCTAGCATTTTATGAAACGCAAAGCTTAACTGCTGTACCTCATCGGCAGTGTTTTGTTTCAGCGATTCTATACCATAATTTTTGGCCTTGGAGATGTCGTATACTCTTCCCGAAAGTTGGAGCAAGGGGCGCGAGATATACCCCTGCAATGCCAAGACAAGCAATGTGGCAAATAATACGGAAACGAAGATCATTCCAATGGAGATCATCCAGACGCGGCGCTTTTGTTCGCGGTAGAAATCTAGGCTGGCAACAACGATAACTGTACCTATTACGGCAGAATTATCTTTATCCATTACTTTCTTGAATACAGCAAAAGAATGCCCTGTTACCCAAACTGTATCCTTGGGCTGAAGAAAAGGAATGAAGTCGTGAGCATCTGGCGTAGGTTTGGCGAATGTAGAGAATGGTTTTTTGTTGTGCTTCTTCGAAACAGGATCGTATGAAAACACCTTGATCTGTGTGATATGGCTCAGGGAGTCGAACGAATTTAAGATTTTGTCAACGCCAACAGAGTTGTTAAATTGAACGTAGACGCCACTATAGCTACTGACAAGTTCGGAGATTGCTTCTACATCGCGGATTTCTCTTTTGAGAATTTCTGCTTTGTCATAATTATAGAAGGTCAAAATCGACACGATAGACACTATTGAACTGACGAATACTGCCAGAATAATAATTTTTGTCTTTATGGATAATCTTGAATAGTAGTTCACGCTGTATCAGTTTTTTGAACAAGGTCCTTTAAGAGTCTTCGACACCTCTTTGAGTGTTGCTAAACGGAGCAGTTCCATGTCTACAGTTAGGCATTCTGCTTTTAGAGCCTCTAGGCATATTTCAAAAGGTCTTCCATTTTTGCCATCGGTCAGGTTTATCATGCCGCCAGTTTCACAGAAGCCGGGAATTCCGTCGGCGACTGTCAATATTGCTTTGCCGTTTACAGCCTGTATCAGATCAGGAAGCTGCCGAATCTGATCTTTTGAGATAAAAAGCACATTGCACGGTTTTATATCGTTTAACGATCCGTATTGTTCAATTGTCCACTCTTCTCCTTTTTCAATAACCTGTTTTGTCATTTCCTCCAAAATATTGCCAAAGGGATTTTTCCCTATAATACCTATCGAAAATGTACTGTGATTATTGGGCCATTGAACAAACTTGGAGAAATTTACTAAATACCCCGCTTTAAGCTCGTATTCTGTATAAGTTTTTTGTCCCTTTGTAGGGGAAGCTAACCACAGAAAAAGCAAAGTTATGGATGCTCGTATGCAAAAGCTGTATGTGTATTTTAAGCTTATCAATAGTTTAGATTATTCAATTGGGTTTAAAATTAACACTTCGATAGCGCTCTTGGAAAATCCTCTTGCAAATAAATCGTATTCAAATGTGTTTACTTCGAATGTAGAAAGTTTCAGGAGGTCTTGACCTAGTTCAATATAGCACTTTTCCTGAAAAATTTCTTTGATCAGATGAATGTATCTATCCGCGTGGGCTTCTTTCCCAACAGAGCGTACGAGTGCTTTAATAGTACGTTGGGGGTAGCGGGTGCAATAATCGTCGATCAGGCGTTGTAAATGAGACCTGAAAACGGATGCGTTGGTTTCAGTATCGAGTCTCCATAATTCCACTGGTAGAGCTTTGTGCTTATGTACGTCGTATTTAGAAAGGTCTGTGTAGCGAACTTGAAGCACATTTGTAGTTGTACATGTTAAGTTATCATCGTCATATGCTTTTATAGGTGGCAGAGATGCAATTTTTAGGCCTCCAATTTCATATTCCTGCAATTGTGAATAGGGGGCTTTGTCGTTGTACAGGAATAAACGTTCGAATACTTTTTCTTTTAGTGTACTGTTTGCTAATGCCATTACGGCAAGTGAATCGGTTTCGATTATTGCTTTACGTAATTTCAGCAATAGGTTGCTATAATTTTTTCCGCTTCTCACAGCATTTAGGTGAACTTCTGTGTCGTTTCTTGCATTGAGGCGTTCAGTATCAAGGGTGTCTTTTTCTGCAACAAGAAGGGCAACGATTTCCTGAACTTTGTCGAAAAGAAGGCCTCCGCTCTGTATATAACTTCTTTCTTGCCTTTTCTCTGAAGCTTTATGTATATCGAAGAAGGTGTTGCGTATGCGTATGTGCTGCCCTATTCGGTTTGAGCCCATTCGGACAGGGGTAAGGTCTACCTGCTGATAAAGAGGATAAAAAAAACGTTGTTTTGGAATAGCTATAGTTACAATGTGAGGTTTATACCCTGGGACTTCAAAAAAAAGGTCATAATGTCTTCCGGGTTCAAGAATTACATAATAGTGCCCTTGTTCTGTAACCGGTAAAAATACATGTTCTAAACGTTTCCCACTTTTTTTGTCAATTACGGAAAGGCTTAAATCTAAAAAACGCCTATCTGTTCCATTGTCTTCTATCAGCGAACCGCGCAGAACTGTATATCGGGTTTGTTGCAAGCTGTTTAAGTGTTGAACCGCAGATTGACAAAGGGCATATGTTCCAGAACCGTATTCATCGGAGAGGAGAAACATAATGGTGGTAATGGGCAAAAAAGAAGGCGAAATTGAAACGATTTCAGTTGTCATGATGTTAGGGGAGTTTGCTACAGGATGAACAGTGCCTCCATGTGCCCAAAAAGCTCCATTTACCAAGAAAAGGAGAATGAGAAATGATTTTGAAAAAAAAATCCTTGATTTATATGTTAAAGGTAATTTATTCATACAATTACAGCAATTTAGCAAATAAAAAAAGCAATTACAATTGATCCAATATTGACAATACGAAAATAGGTATCCTAAATCCCTAAATAAATTCGTTTCCATTCTCTTACCTTGACAAAGAAAGACAAAAAAAGAATGTTTATCCAAACCAGAACATCAAACCAAAAATATTTTCTGGTTGAACTTAGTAAAAACAATAAACTAAGCTATATTTGCAGCTAACAAAAGTGTATTCTTTTACCTACAAAAAAGCTTGCACAACCAAAGGTGATGTTTAAGAAGGATAAGGATGCTTTTGTTTCTAAAACAGAATGTTAATGTGAAAACCCCGCACTTATGCATGCTTCTTTATAGAGTATATTTCTTAACTGAAGCAGCTAGATATGCGCTAAATACCAAATACAATGAAACAAACACCATTTACACACCTTCATAAAAATTTGGGTGCCAAAATGGTCGAATTCGCAGGTTATGAGATGCCTGTTGAATACTCTGGCCTAACAGAAGAACACATAGCGGTGAGAAAATCAGTTGGTGTATTCGATGTTTCGCATATGGGGGAGTTTTGGGTAAAAGGGCCAAAAGCATTAGAATTGGTGCAGAAAATTACCAGCAACGATGTTGCTATGCTCACCCCGGGAAAAGCTCAGTACTCTTGTTTCCCGAACGGAAAGGGAGGAATTGTGGATGATCTTATCGTATATCATTACGAAGAGCAGAAGTATCTTTTGGTTGTAAACGCAGCTAACATAGAAAAAGACTGGAACTGGGTTGTTGAGAACAATAGTTCTGTGGGCGCTGAATTGGAAAATTCTTCTGATAACACAGCGCAACTAGCGATTCAGGGGCCAAGGGCTCAGGAAGTGATCGGGAAGCTGACCGATGTGGATCTTGAGGAAATTCCATTCTATCAGTTTACAATTGGTAAAGTAGCAGGAGCTGAAGTCATTATTTCCAATACGGGATATACTGGCGCTGGCGGTTTTGAGCTATATATTTACAATGACGATGCAGAAAGTGTTTGGAATGCCATTTTTGAAGCAGGTAAAGAGTTTGATATTAAGCCAATAGGACTTGGGGCGCGTGATACATTAAGACTGGAAATGGGTTATTGTCTTTATGGGAATGATATCGATGACACAACATCTCCAATAGAAGCAGGTTTGGGCTGGATCACAAAACTGGTAGAAGGCAACGATTTTGTAGATCGTAAATTGATAGAAGAAGTAAAGGCTTCACCAGCTGTTCGCCGTCTTAAGGCATTTGAAATGATCGACCGTGGTATCCCACGCCAAGGATACGAAATTTGTGATATAGAAGGTAATATAATCGGTAATGTTACTTCGGGTACTATGTCGCCAATGCTTAAAAAAGGTATTGGATTGGGTTATGTACAAGCAAGTCATATGAAACTAGGGACGGAAGTGTACATAAAAATCCGTAAAAAATTGTTGAAGGCTCAAATTGTAAAATTGCCTTTTTATAAAGACTAAAGTTCGTAGGAAAGATGAAAAAATAAATTATCAGAGTTTCTTCTGAATTTTATTTCACGTACAGGGGGGGGATTCTAGATAACGTTGAAATAACTTATTTTTTCTATCTCACGTAGATGTGCCATTTGTTTTATGGCGAAAACTTCTTTCGAAGATATTTTTATGCGATTCTTTTCATCTTGTTTGCTAACAGCCACCCTTTTTTAGGGTGGCTTTTATGTTTCAATACATGATTTTTACTGCCAGATTTTCCAAAAAAAACTACATTTAACAACTGAAGCGTTGAAAGTCTCCTTTTTACGTATGGCTTTCAGCTCAGCGTAGTGCTAGTTCGCTTCTAAACTTCACAAACACAAACTTCACAACACAAACATTATGAAACAGCAAGATTCTCTTTGGAAAGATTCTTTTCCGTATGGTCTTACTTATGGAGTTGCTTCCATTCTAGTCAGTTTTATCTTTTACCTTACAAACTTAATGTTTGAAGATTGGGTTAGTTATCTTTCCTATTTCTTAGCATTTGCATTTCTTTATTGGGGCACTCAGCAGTACCGCGACAAGAAAATGGATGGTTTCATTACATGGGGCAGGTCTTGGCAGGTTGGTACTGTGATGAGTATTTATGCCGGAATATTAACTGCTATTTATTCTGCGCTTCTTTTCTTGGTGATAGATCCCGACTTGATTAGTCAAATGTTCGATATGGTTGAAAACAAAATGCTGGAAAATCCGAATATGACAGACGATGCAATAGATGCATCTATGGCGATGGTCAAGAGGCTGTACAGCTCAGAGTTAATGATGGTTTATTCATTGTTTGGGACAATTGTTTTAGGAATGAGCATCTCCTTGCTAACATCGATATTTACACGAAAGAAAATAAACCCTGTTGCATAACGCAAAAGTTAAGCACAGCACCGTTTTATGAACTTATGAGCAACGAAATTAATAGTTTCCGTTGCTCATTTAGGGTGTTGATTTGGCCACTGTAGAACGCCTAATTCTAAAATAAATTGATTTGGATTTCTGCTTTTTAGATGAATTGAGTATATTTAAATGCTCAAAAAATCTAAAATAGTGCGTTAATCCCTAACGCACATACTAAGTATTCCTGAAGCCTCAGGTGTAGCTCTCCCCCTCAATTTCTATAAGTAAATCTTATGGTTTAATTTGGCTTATGCCAAAACACAATTATCATGTTTGGCTTTAATACAAATAAGAAGAGCCATCGCGCTATATGCGAATGGATTAAAGAGAAGTGGGAATTTTCACACACCGGTAATTTCGAATGGAGTTTTGATTTAGGAAGCCAAAAAGTTTTTGTTAAGCGGACTGGTTTCGAACTTTGGTTTGAAGAAAACCGAATGGAAACTTCCTACACAGAATTCATCAGAAAGGTTAGCGATAGTGAGGTCGTTGAAAATAGGATTCAATACACTTTTAGTTATTTCCTAGATAAAATTATGAAAGTGGAGTCCGTCGATGCCCCTAATATTGATATCGGTTTCTGGGGAAAACCAGTTCTGGAACTTGGTGTTGTACTTCATCCTCAAGATTCAGAGAAAGCAATTGTAAAAAAGACTGTTGCCAAAACAGAAAAACGTCTAAAAACAGGTGAAGTTATGGTAGGAGAACCTGTGCATCACGAAATACAGGTGTTGGATCGTGGGTATATTTATCTGGGCAACGGAGCTGATCTGCATCTTAGGGGAAAACAGGCTTTCGAAGATTTAATTCGGATAACTGGAGGTTTGCGAAAGAAGCAGGAACTCTATTAACAGATTTTAGGGACTGTCTTTATGCAATGAATTAAGCTTATTGGCTTTAAAAGTAAAAAAACAGGTGCACCAGTGAACGTTCTTGGTGTGCCTGTTCTTTTTAATGGCCTATCTATAAGTATGTAGGTGGGCATTGAACAAAATCAATATGTTGTGGTGCATTAGGCAGTGTGTTTACATACTCTTAAGTTGGTTATGAAAGAAGAAATATTTAAAGATATAGATAGATTAAGCTTGCATGATTCTTCTCTCAATAAAATTGAGAGAAGTCAGGATTCCTTAATTTTAATAATGGATTGGGCAAAACTTGAAGATTATATAGAACCTAAAAATCTAAAATGGTTTTTTATTCTATATGAGTTTTCATTAGCGTTTGTTACGCTAAAAAAATAGGATGACCATATCACGTTTTATTATTATTCACTCATATGTTTTTTGTTTTTTTTGCATGTAAAACATGAGATTGGTTCAAAATCTCACCTATGGACACAAAAATCCAACTTCAGTTCACTGAAATACCGTTTTTTATATGCATAGGCAGCCCCCTTACGGGGCTTCAGCGAACTTTTCAAATTCGAGCCACCGCTGTTTTTCAAAGTGATGTTCATGCATTTTCAGCTCAACAGTATTGGCACTTGAAACCAGGCGTGCCGGCACGTATATGAACCACTCCATAAATGTGCGGTGTTCTTCTTTTTTTATACGCTTATGTTTCGAACGCATCATTGTTGATATATTGTAAGCGAAAACCTGTAGCTGCCAGAGAATATCGTTTGCCCAGAAATCATCCGTTAACGTTTTGCCTGCCATTAACTGGGCCTTGACCTGTTCAATCCATGTTTCACTGGTGGAACGCTCTTTATAATAGTCATGTAGTACTACCGCATCTATTTCTATATTGCTCACATAACAGGCATATACATAAACCGGGACCAGCTGTTTTGTCCCGAGGTATTCAACTTCCCGGTATTCTTTTACAGTCCTTATTGCCCTGAAGGTTCTCGTTTTTCCCCATTCTTTGGCTTTGTACTCAAAGTCGCAGACCGATGCACCGCTCTTAGAGGTCACGGGCAGCCATACCTGTTTGTCCAGCAGCTGCTGAAGACCTTTTAGCTTTACTTTTATCAGGTAATCCCAGCCCATTTTTTCTAAATAATCCAATAGTTTCCCACTGAAAAAACCACTGTCGGCACGGAAGAACACTTTCTCGACGCTGCCGGGAAGGCTTGCGCGGACCTGCTTAAGAAATTCAACAATCCCATTGGATGTATAGGCTGCCCCTGTCCTGAACCAGCTATGGTACAGTAGTTTGATCTCGCTTACAAAAACCAGTAAGGGGTGATAGCTTTTTGCCCCTTTTTTCTTATCGCTATATCCTTTTGCGGCACCTTCCTGATTGCCGCACACCAGGCTGACAGTGGAATCCGCATCTAAAGTAATCTGCTTAAGCCCTGACTTTTCCGGCCATAACGAATGACGCCGGAGCAATAGTTTTTCAAGCCTGCGGGCTCCGCACTGGCCAAGCTTCTTTAATATCCCTGAAATAGCATCTGCGTTAATACCTTTAACCAGACGCAATTGGTGTTTTACCAGCGCATCACAGGTGAAAACTGCGATACGCCTGATGCGGTTCACTCCACACAGTGAAGCCAAAATGACCGACATCAGCACCTGAACCGTGCTGAATTTGGTGGCATTGTGGTAAACTGTTGGGAATAGCATATTCAGCTCTTTAGTGACCGATTGCCTATCAATATATTTCGCGACAACGCTCAACCCTCCATACTTACTTACATTACCACCTGTAAATGAAACCTTTACCTTTGCTGTTTTATTCTTAAGTCTTTTTTGGCTATTTTTCATCTGGAAAGTGATGCTTGCTTTATTGCTCTAATGCCTTTAAAATAAGAAAAATACATCACTTTTTACTCTTCCCATTTTAGATTTTTAGGTAGAACAAGATATTGATGAAGAGATAATAATTGGGAAATGTAAATTGACATTTAACCAAATAAAAAATGAAAGCTTAAAACTTGACTTTACTGGTATTGTTGGACATGAAAATAAACAATCTCAAGAGATTGATTTTAACCCAGAGCTATTTAATAATTGGCTGATTCTTGAAAATAAATTAGAGGATAAAAATAGGTTTAAATTGAGTGGGCTTATTGATTACAAAGAGGTAAACGGGTGGCTGGATTGGCGATTGACATTTGCAGATTTTAGATTGACTTGGAATAATTATATTACTTGGATGGATTGGAAAAACGGAAAATTAGTTGAAGATGAATAACGACACCACAACAATGTATAAAAATAATAGCCGAAATAGTCGTGAATTCATGGGGTGTAGCTCATTTCAATTTTCTTGTAACTTGACAGGTGGTAGTGATAACCATGTAATGCTATCTAATCTGGAATTTTACTTTTGTGATCAGGAATTTGTTAGTCATTAGAGTCTTGGTCTTCCGTATGTCCAATGATTATCGACCAATGACTGGAGACAATGCAATAAGTAGTACCTTACCTTTTGTTAAACTAAATTCGCAAAGTAGAAATAGATAAAATATTTAATAAATTGATCTGAAACTCTTAAGGTTGATGATTATAAATTTTACGGTATGATAGGGGAGTCTGAGTTAATTATTAATGAAGATGGTAGTGTTTTTCACCTTCATCTTCGTCCAGAAGAAATTGCGGATACAATTATTCTAGTAGGCGATCAGGGGCGAGTGCAGATGGTATCAAGTTTTTTTGATACGGTGGAAGTAAAACGCCAGAACCGGGAGTTTGTAACGCATACTGGTAGGTTGAATGGCAAAAGAATTTCGGCTGTTTCTACAGGTATAGGTACAGACAATATCGACATTGTATTAAATGAACTGGATGCTCTGGTAAATGTTGATTTCGGCACCCGCGAAGTGAAAGCAGAGCATACAACCCTTAAACTGATCCGAATAGGTACAAGTGGAGCGCTGCAAGATGATATAGAGCCAAATACACCAGTGCTTTCAGCTATTTCTTCAGGTTTCGATGGTATGTTGAATTTTTATCGCGATAGAAACAAAGTTGCAAGGTTGGATATTGAAGAAGCGTTTGTAAATCATACCAACTGGAATCCGCTTTTAGCTAAGCCTTATTTTGTAGAAGCGTCTGTAAGTTTGTCGGAGAAAATAGGCTTTGGCATGCTGAAGGGGATAACAGTTTCTGCACCTGGTTTTTATGGCCCACAAGGGAGAGAGTTGCGTTTGCCAACAGCAGATCCGGAGTTGAACACAAAGCTTTCGCAGTTCACATTCGATGGACTGAAGATAACAAACTACGAAATGGAAAGTTCGGCTTTGTTTGGTTTATCTTTACTTCTTGGCCATGAGGCAGCTACAGTGTGTAATGTGATAGCTAACCGCAAGAAGAAGAATTTTGGCGGGGATTACAAAACTGCGATCGAACAACTGATAAAAACTGTACTGGATCGTCTGACAGCATAAGTAGAGTAGAATAAATAGAAGAGAGGCTTCTCATTTGATGAAAGCCTCTTTTTTGAATTATATCGAGATTAAAATTTCAACTGCTCTCCACGATAAAAGTCTAGAATCTTTAAGCGAAAAATGTAATCGTACTTCGCTTGTGTTAAATCGGCCTGAGATTTAAAAAGGTTGTTTTTGGACTGATTGTACTCAAGTGTGTTTACTGCCCCTACATTAAAACGCTGCTCAGTATATTCGAAAGCTTTTTCCAATGCTTCAACTGAGGATTTGCTCGATCGGTAACGAGCCAGTGCAGCCTGAGCATCTGTGTAAGCTTGCTGAACAGCTTTATAAACATTCCGTTTTACAATCTCTATGTTGTTTCTGGCATCCATGATACCAATTTTGGCGTTGCTGGTCTGTTGACGTATTCTACCTTGGGAATATATAGGAATGCGCAATGTGAGGCCGACCTGTTGGCTGCGGTTGTCCGTTAACTGATCGGTAATGGGTATAGTTTCCATTCCGGCATCAGGATCATTTACAGAAATGATGCGTTGCCTGGCGCTGGAGTATCCAGTGAAAACTCCGGCAGAAGCAGATAGTTCTGGACTATAAGCACCTTTCGCGATTGTTAGCGACTGTTCTGCACTTTGTAGTTTTAATTCGGCTTCTTTTATTTCTGGCAAACTTCCTATACCAGCGTAGATATCTGCTATTGGAAGGTTCAGACTTTCCGAATCGATGTGTGATATGTTTGGTTTTTCAACCAGAAAACCATCAGGGCTAGGAAGTTCCAATAACTGAGTCAGATTCAATGTCGCAATTTTCAATTGGTTTTCAGCTTCTACAATAGAAGCAGTTTCTCTTGCTTCTTGAGCTTTAATTTCCAGAAGACTACCTTCTGGGGCGCTACCAGCTGCAACTAATTTTTCAGTGCGGGCTACTTGTCCTTGGGTGGTCTTTAGTTGAACTTTTGCAGAATTTAGGATTTCTTCGTTCCTCAATATTAATAGGTAAGCAAGGGCGACTTCGAGGGAAATATCTCGTTTCACTCGTTCCACGGCTTCTTGGTTGCTCATCATTTCGGTTTTATTTTTTTTGATGGTATTTATGTTTCGAAAGCCATCAAAGAGAACAACCGATGCATTAAGGGAAAAATTCAACGAGTGGTTCGATTCTGTTGTTATTTCGTTGGTGAAGGGGTTTACTGCACGGCCTATGCGGTAAGAATAGCCTGTTGACCCAGAAATGTTGGGTAGTAAGCTTTCTTTTGATTGATTTAGTGTATTTTCTGAGTAGTTGGCCTGAAGTTTCATGCGCTGAATAGTAAGGTTGTTTTCTTGTGCATGTAGAATGCATTTCTCCAGCGACCATGTGTCCTGAGCATAGGAGTTAATAGCAAAAAAACTAACTATTAAAAATGTCCAAAATTTTCTCATCTATTCTAAAATTTATCAAACAACAGGAGAGTAAAACACAGGAATCCCCCTCTCAACTGTCTGTGAGTTATAATTAGTTCTGGGTTTAAACTTATCGATTCACTGTTTGCGTTTTGTTGCCTGCCGGATATGTCAGTGCAGGAATCCAACAGTCTCTTTTAAATCGATCGAGGCACATGATATTACAAACACAGTCGGAATCTCTATCTTATCGATCTGCTTGAGGATTAAATGATCAGCAAACATAATTTATAATTTGACAGGAAATGAACAGGGACTGTGCCAAAGAGGGGAGTAGCTTGGTTATTAGTGAATTGTAGAAGGTTGAATAAAACAAAAGACTGTCATAAAAGTAAACGTCTATGACAGTGCTTGTTCTTTTTCGTACAAATTGTTAACATGTAAAAACTATTTGCGGATATTTTCTGTGACAACATGGCCGTCGAACAGTTGAATAATCCTATGGCTATACTCTGCATCGGTGGGCGAATGTGTTACCATAACTATTGAGGTACCCTCTTCGTTGAGTTCTGTTAGCAAGTTCATCACTTCTTCGCCATTTACAGAATCGAGATTGCCTGTGGGCTCATCGGCCAGAATAAGTCGTGGGTTGGTAACTACTGCGCGTGCTACAGCTACCCGTTGTTGCTGACCACCTGATAATTGTTGAGGAAAATGCTTTGCCCTGTGTGAAATTTTCATTTTCTCAAGCACTTCGTTCACCTTAGCTTTTCTTTCCTGAGAAGAAATTTTGTGGTAGAGTAAGGGAAGTTCAATATTTTCATAAACCGAAAGCTCGTCGATCAGGTTAAAACTTTGGAATACAAAACCGATGTTCTCTTTACGGAGCAAGGTGCGTTTTCTTTCGTTCAAGAGTGTGGTATCGATGCCATCGAAGTATAATTCTCCATCGGTGGGCTGATCCAGTAGCCCAAGAATGTTGAGAAGAGTAGATTTTCCACAGCCCGATGGCCCCATTATAGCAACAAACTCTCCTTCCTGCACTTCTAAATTTACCTTGTTAAGAGCTGTAGTTTCTACTTCTTCGGTTTTGAATACCTTTATTAACTGATTTGTCTTAATCATTGTTAACGGTTTGTAATGATAAGGTCTCAGACTTATCTGCCAAGGCTTTTTAATCAAATTATACCTTTGACAGGTAAATAAGCCTGTTTAATTACGACTGACTCCTAATAGTTTAAGACCAAAAACCTTACCGACTTTTTATGTTATTGATGAAGTTTATGATCCTGACGGCTTAGGTTGCTTCTCCTTTCTCAACAACCTTTGATTATAAGTGTATTGCCTTATTCTTGCTTCAGTAAATATATTTTTTAGCTAACGTTAATTACTCGCTTTTGTTAGTGTGCGGGCTTAGTTGCAGTAATTTTTTCCTTTTGTTATGTTGAAAAAATAACTTCGGTTTTCCTTGCACTTTGGTCGTCCAAATCCTCATGTGCTCTGGTATTGAATGCCTTGTGCGAAATTATTTTTTACACATTACTAAGCTGATAGAATTTCTTTAAATAATATCAGTAATGTGGTCGCTTTATTGTTTAAAATATTAATCCAGTGCTAATTTTAGATAGAACCCCAATGAACACGGGCGCGGGTTACTTCTTTGTTATCCTCTAGGCGGATAAGTTTATGCAAATAGGTTTTTGCATCCAATTGTTCAGTGTGTACCTGTATGGAATGGTCTATCAGTACTTCTTTGAGAAATTGAATTTCGAACTTTTCAGGCACATGCTCATTTAGGAACTGAAATGGATATTCATCTATCAACCAGTCAATGTACCTTACCGTTGTAACGTGTTTGTTTAGGTCAATATCGCTGAATTTTGGGTGTTTGATGCCTTGAGAGGCTGGATTTTCTAAATCTGGCAGTCTTTCTATGTTTTCGTCAATT
This sequence comes from Bacteroidales bacterium, assembly GCA_965230435.1. Taxonomy (GTDB): domain Bacteria; phylum Bacteroidota; class Bacteroidia; order Bacteroidales; family JBDKHP01; genus JBDKHP01. Next base: position 2,231,293 of record CBDDLB010000002.1, on the reverse strand, counting down.
GATGACATGTCCGGATAATATTCCAACGGATGTTCTACGTGTTCTGTAGGCACTGGTCTACGTGTTTTCAAATCAATCGAAGCCCATTGAGTAATAGCTCCTCCGATTACATTTTCATTTTTATCTAAGATATGAAAATGGCGGTCAAAAAAGATACGGTCTGTTCCTTTTATCCAGGTTTTTATGTGTATTTTATCAAGATATTTTGGCAGGTGGGACATCTTAATTTTCACTCCACTCAAAACCCATGTTCTTTGCGCTTTGAAAGTGTGTCTGAAGCCAAAACCATTATTATCCGCATGTGTTCCTGCTGTTTCTACAAGAAAGTTCATCAACATAGGTAATGTGAGGTTTCCGTGCAGGTTCACGTGGTAAGAACTGAGTTCGTATGTGTTTAAAAAAATATTTGGGTTCATTTGCATCGTTGTTTTAGAAAAAATAGCTGATGGAAATAGGCGCTTTAAATTTAAGTGCCATGTTAGGAATTTGGCTTCATTAGTATTTGGAATGAAGTAAATCCTAATAAACAGCTCAATGAGCGTATCAACTTCACCGAAACACAAAATCTAAATAAAAGATTTTCAGTTACCGAAAGTAAAAAATTAACTTGTGCCGAACAATTCTAAAAAATGACAAGAGAACCTTCTGTTAATAGAATGTAATAGAAGTTGTTTGAAATCAATCATTTAAGTAGTCAGTCGTGATTGAGTGGATTTCTTCTGATGTTAAATTGCTGATTGGAGGAACGAAGTAAGTCAATATAAAATAGGTTCATGACCTTATATCGTGAAAATTTTCAAATTGCCCTTTCATCTATCCGTGCGAATATGCTCCGGACGATCCTTACTATCTTAATAATTGCTTTAGGGATTACGGCTCTAGTAGGTACGCTTACTGCTATTGATGCACTGAAAGGGTCTATATCGGATAATTTTGCACAAATGGGGTCGAATACCTTTTCAATAGGTAATAAGGGGCTACAGGTACGGATGGGCAGCGGCAGGGCAAGGAGAAAGAATAATCCGGAAATCACGTATCAACAGGCTTCTGGTTTTAGAAAAAGGTTTTTATTTCCTGCTACTGTTTCACTTTCGATTGGGGCAACGGGAACTGCAATTGTTAAATTTAAGGATAAGCGTACCAATCCAAATGTGAGGGTGATGGGGATCGATGAGAATTATTTTACAACTGCAGGTTTAGAGATTGCATCGGGAAGGAATTTCACAACTAAAGAAGCTACATCAGCACAACATCTTGCTGTGATTGGAACTGAGATTAAGACCAAGCTCTTTGGAGCCTCAGTTTCTGCGGTTGGGAAAACAATTAGAGTATCAGGGATAAAATACAGGATTATTGGCGTAACAGCAGAGAAGGGATCGAGTATCAACAATACTGATCGTGTGGTTTATTTGTCAATACAAAATGTAAGGCAGTTTTTTTCGAGGCCGAATATGAATTTTGGTATTAATGTTACGCCTTTCGATTTTCAATTGATGGACAGCGCAGAAGAGGAAGCTAAAGGTACGTTCCGTATTGTGCGAAAATTGAGTGTTCGGGATGAAAATGATTTTGAGATAACACGTAGCGATAGCATGTCTTCGATGTTAATCCAAAATTTATCGATGGTGTCTATTGCAGCTACAATTATTGCGATTATCACGCTTTTCAATGCTGCAATTGGGTTAACAAACATAATGCTGGTTGCTGTAGCAGAACGCACGCGAGAAATAGGAACGCGTAAGGCTATTGGGGCAACAGCTAAAATTATAAAGCAACAGTTCTTGTTCGAATCTGTTCTCATTGGTCAGTTGGGGGGATTAATGGGGATTGTTTTGGGGATTTTGTTGGGTAACCTTTTGGCACTGGCGCTTGGAAGTTCGTTTCTGATTCCTTGGGGCTGGATGGTACTTGGGATTGTAGTTTGTTTTGTTGTAGGTTTGGCTTCGGGTATTATGCCGGCTATTAAGGCTGCTAAACTTGATCCTATTGAGGCTTTGCGTTATGAATGATAGGATATGCAGGTTGAAAATTATCTTAGTAGAATCTATGTTCAGGTAAGCATTTTACTGAGATTTGAGCTGCATTGAATTCAGTCTTCGTTTTTTCTGAAACTTGCCACTGTTATGCGGCTATTTCAGATAGGAAACTACAGTTCGATATTTGTAAGAACTTAGCGATTGAATCACGAGTGTTTGGTTATTACTTGTTTTTTCTGGCAAATAAATATAAACGACTTTGGGTAAACAGTTCTGTTAATTTCTAGTACGTTTTTATTTTGTTTGCTATCTTCTTCTTTTTCTAAATTTTAGAATCTTACTAGAATCTGGATTTTCTTTATAAATCTCTGGAATAAGATTTTCTTTGATGATACGTTGTTCCGCCGCTTTGGACGAAATGCTATCGTTCAAATATTTCTCTAGCATCAGTTTTGCAATAGGAGCTGCCCATGTGGAGCCATAACCAGCATTTTCTACATAAACCGAGATTGCAATCTTAGGGTTATTTTTAGGAGCGAAGGCTGTGAAAATTGAGTGATTTTGGCCATGTGGGTTTTCTGCTGTGCCTGTCTTTCCGCAGACAACTACTCCGGGTACTTTTGAAGAAGCAGCTGTTCCTTCAGGTGTAAGTACTTTTTCCATACCGTTTATTACAGCATCGAAGTGTGCAGGGCTTATCGTTACATGATTGAGATGGGAAAATTTCTTCTGAATGGTGTCACTATCTTCTATTCGTTTTACAATATGTGGTGTTATGTAGTGTCCCCTGTTGGCGATAGCCGCTGTCATGTTGGTCATTTGAAATGGTGTTACTAGTAATTCACCTTGTCCAATTCCCATGGAAATTAATTGAAGGGATTTCCATTTGTTTTTCCCGAGCTTCTTGTTAAAAAATGATGCTGTAGGGACACTTCCAGTTAATTCGCCTTGCAAATCACTTCCTAGTTTTTTGCCAATGCCGAAAGAGAGAACGTGATTTCTCCATAGCGTATATGTTGAACTTATGTTGTCATATTCTTCTTGATCTAAAATTTTTCTAAAGACATTACAAAAATATGCATTACAAGATCGTTGAATGCCTTCTTCTAAGGCCATAGAGTGTGTATGGTGACAGCCAAGCCGGAAGTTACCAACAACGTAACCAGATGAACATGGGTAATGAGAATCGGGGCTAATGATTTTTTCTTGTAAACCAATAAGGGCAATTATCAATTTGAAGGTAGATGCAGGTGGGTATTGAGCCATCAGTGCTCTGTTAAAAAGAGGTAGAAGCTTACTCCTGTTAAGTTTCCTGTAGTTTTTTCCAAGTTGGCGGCCAACGAGTAAATTAGGATCGAAAGTTGGCGAAGAAACAAGAGCTAATATTTCTCCAGAAGAAGGCTCTATTGCAACTATACTGCCGATTTTTCCTTTCATTAACTTTTCTCCATACTCTTGCAAATTCATATCAAGGGAAGTTGTAATGTTAGAACCAACTCTAGGTTGCTTGTCCAACTTTCCGTTTTTATAAGGTTCTATTTTTCTATTGAATTTATCGACTAGAAAAATTTTTCTCCCTTTCTCGCCTCGTAGGAATTTCTCATACGCTTGTTCTATACCTTTAATACCAATTTGATCTCCCATTTGGTAATATGGTTTTGCATCGATTTCCCGTTGACTTACTTCTCTGACATATCCCAATAGGTGGGCAGCAATTGGCTTGGGGTATTTACGTGAAGTTTTTGTCTGTACATGAAAACCAGGGAATTTATGCATTACTTCTTGTAAACGGGCATAAGTTTTTGATGATAGTTGTTTTTCAATGCGTGAAGGCACTCGGTACCTATATCTTCGAAGTTTTTTGTAGCGTTTTATAAAATTCTCTGTGTCTACATTTAGGATATGGATTAATGCTGTGGTATCGAAGTTGTTGACTTGAGCAGGAGTTACTAATAGATCATAAACAACTTCGTTGAAGGCTAATACCTCTCCGTTTCTGTCAAGAATAAGTCCTCTGTCTGGATAAATTGTTTCAACTCGTGTTGAGCTGTTTTCAGCTACTATTTTTGTTTTGTTATCAAGAATCTGTAGATAGAAAAGGCGGCTAATATAAATTAACACAACAAGCATAAAAAAGCCAACAAGAGCATATCGCCGCTCTTTGTATGCGTTGCGTTTATTACTATAATTCATGCGATGGATTTCTAAGGAATGCTAAAACTGTCCCTGATGTTGTAAATTGTTCTTTGTTTGCTATTATAGCAAATTTATTTTTGCTCCACATAGGCTAGCCTTACCATATACTCATGGTGAGGTTTGCTTCTAGGGAAATGGTATCATGTTTTTGGAAAAATCAGATTATCTCATCACGGGAGCTATCCAAACGAATAAAAATGAATATTAAAATAGTAAACGACCACAACGACGAACCACCATAACTGAAGAATGGCAATGGGATACCAATTACAGGAATAAGCCCGATTGTCATACCGATATTGATGGTTAAGTGAAAGAATATAATTGCGGCTACACTATACCCGTAAATCCTGGAGAATGTGGATCGTTGCCGTTCGGCGAGGAAAATAAGCCGCCAGAGAAAAGCAAGGAAAAGGAGAATTACAGCCGTACTTCCAACAAAACCCCATTCCTCTCCAACGGTACAGAAAATGAAGTCAGTGCTTTGTTCCGGCACGAATTTGCCTTTGTTTTGTGTTCCTTGCAGGAATCCTTTCCCGTAATATCCTCCAGATCCGATGGCAATTTTAGATTGTCTAACATTATATCCTACACCTTGTGGATCTTCTGTTTTACCAAGAAGTACATCGATACGTGTGCGGTGGTGCTCACTAAGTACGTTGTTGAATACGTAATCTACAGAAAAAGTAAGACCGATTGACCATGCGGTGAAGAAAAGGATATAATAAAGATATTGGATGCGTTTCCATACAGCGTAGATGGTGAAACAAATGAGACAGAAGCTTAGGCAAATGATGAGGATCGTTTCAAACGCTATATTGATTTGTAGAAATGATATGCCAAGGAAAGAGAGCGCAATAAAGCCACTAACGGAGACAAGGGCTACAATAAAGTTGCGAATGTTTCGATCGAAGAATAAATAAGCCAATAAGGCTAGAGATGGAATGGTGATCAATATACCTTCGTTGTCATCACTTCTTAGAACCGCAATGAAGAGAACAACTGTTAGTACGCCAAGAAGAGGGATTTCTGTTCTAAGACCTTCGCGGTATAATACCAAAATAAAAGATGAATATACAAGTGCGGATCCAGTGTCGTTCTGCTTAATAATTAATAAAATAGGTATAAGAAGCAGCGAGAGTGCTATAAGTTGGTTTTTTGTAAGGTCTGCTCTAACTCCATGCGTTGAGAGGTACTTTGCAAAAGCTAATGCTGTAGCAAATTTAGTAAATTCAGCAGGCTGTAGGCGAATGGGGCCAAGTTCGAACCACGATCGTGCTCCATTTACTTCCCTACCAAAGAGAAGGACGACCACCAGCATGAAAATCATAAAAGCAAAAAAGCCATACCCAAAATAAGAAAAGAACTTGCTGTCTACCTGAAGAATTATTATTGCCAGTACTATTGAAGAGCCAATCCAAACAGCTTGTTTTACGTAGCTATTGCTGAAACTATAAAAATCTTCACTGTGGGATGTATACGTTGCTGCATAAATATTTACTAAGCCAATAACTATTAAAAGACCGAATAGTAAGATTAGTCCCCAATCGAAGGGGGCTGGTCCACGTTTGCTTGCTCCTGCTATCATCTTTTCTTCTTTCTGTATTTTAGGATTTTGCTTGAATCTGGATTTTCTTTATAAATCTCTGGAATAAGTTCCGCTTTAACGATACGGTCTTCTACCCATTGTGTAGAAATGCTATCCGTAAGATATTTCTCCATCATAAGTTTTGCGATTGGGGCTGCCCATGTAGAGCCAAAACCTCCGTTTTCTACATAAACAGAAATTGCAATTTTAGGATCTTCCTTTGGAGCAAAAGCTGTAAAGATGGAGTGGTCTTTACCGTGTGGGTTTTCTGCCGTTCCTGTTTTCCCACAAACAACAATGTCTGGTATTCTTGCAGATGTTGCAGTTCCGGCAGTAACTACTTTCTCCATTCCGTCTATTACAATATCGAAGTGTTGTGGGTCAATTGTTACGTGATTGCGTAGTGTGAATTTACGATGAATGGTATCAACGCCTTCAATTTTTTTTACCGCGTGTGGAGTTATGTAGTAGCCTCGGTTGGCAATAGCGGCAGTCATATTTGCCATTTGAAATGGAGTTAATAATAGTCTTCCCTGACCAATTGCCATTGAAACAATCCATAGCGATTTCCATTTATTTTCACCAAACTTATTGTTAAAGGATTTTGCAGAGGGTACATATCCTTGTGCTTCTTCTTTGAAGTCACTCCCAAGCTTTTTGCCAATGCCAAAAGAGAGTACATGGTTTCTCCATTGTGTATAGCCAGCACTTATATTGTCGTATTCTTTTTGATCTATAATTTTCCGAAAAGCATTACAAAAATATGCGTTGCAAGATCGCTGAATGGCCTCTTCCAAAGCCATGGAGTGAGCATGGTGACAACCAACCCTGAAGCTACCAACAACATAGCCAAACTGACAACGGTAGTATAAATCCGGTGTAAGAACTCCTTCCTGAAGACCAATAAGTGCGTTTATCAGTTTAAATGTTGATCCGGGAGGATACCTTGCTTGTAGTGCTCTGTTATATAGGGGTTTTAGTGTGCTATTTGATAGTTTTCTGTAAGTTTTTGTTCGTTTACGGCCTACCCTTAAATTGGGGTCGAAGGAAGGGGAAGAGATAAGAGCTAATATCTCGCCAGTGGAAGGTTCTATGGCGACTATACTGCCTATTTTCCCTTTCATTAATTTTTCCCCATATTCCTGTAGATTCAGATCTATAGTCGTTGTTATATTGTGTCCAACTTCAGGGATAATATCTTTTTTCCCACCTTTATAAGATTCAATTTTTCTATTGAATTTATCCACAAGAAAAACTTCTTTTCCTTTAGAGCCACGAAGAAACTTTTCATAAGCTTGTTCAATGCCACTGACGCCGATATAATCTCCTTGTTTATAATAAGAATCGGCATTGATATCTCGCTTGCCAACTTCTCCAATGTCTCCAAGTAAAATAGCTGCTATTGGCTTCGGGTATTTGCGTAACGACCTTGTACTGACTTCAAAACCAGGGAATTTATACATCACTTCTTGTAACTGGCCGTGCATCTCTGTTGATAATTGTTTTTCGATTACCGTAGATGTGCGGTAATGTGTTCTTCTAATCTTTTTGAACCGCCTTACGAAATCTTCTTTGTCTACATTTAAAATATCGACAAGAGCCGTTGTGTCAAAATTTTTAGCAAGAAAAGGTGTTACTTCCAAATCGTAAGCAACTTCATTGAATACTAAAATCTCCCCGTTTCGGTCTAAGATTAGTCCACGTTCAGGACGAATAATTTTTTCTTCCCTAGAACTTTGGGCAGCAGATTTTTTTGTGTCTTCATCTATTGTTTGCAAGTAAAATAACCTTGAGACATAGGTTAAAGCGACGAGCACAAAAACAGCAATAAGGATATATCGCCGCTCTTTGTATGCATCCCGATCGTTACTATAATTCATGCGTCTGAAGTTCTTATGAATGGTTTTGAACGTAATAAAATGCAAAAAAAAACTTCTATGGTGGCTATATCGAGTATACTCAATTTACAGTCCAGCTTAAAAAGAAGAAAGGCTCGAGTACCTTGTAAAGAAGTTGTTTCGAATTTTATTTTCCCCTGATAAATTGTGTTTCTTTAGGATATACTACTATCCTTTTCTCTTGCTTAGCGAGATAGAAAAAGTAAGTTAATCCAGAATGTGCCTTGGATTAGTTTGTTTTCACTTTCACTTATCATCGGCACAAGAGCTTTTGGGTGTAAAGTTTTTATAATGAAAAGTACTTTGTTAAGCAACCTTTCGGAACACCCAATATTGGCTTGCAATAATTAACGATGTTGTTAATAATGTGCCAATTATAGTTTTAAATATCACTTGCAAATAGTTTGCAAAAGTGAATGCTTCGATCGTATAAAAAACAATAGAATGAGCAAAACTCATGATCAGAGCATAACGTAATGCCCATGGTAGTCCGAAATATATGAGCCGTGGATAAGTACCTTGTTCGTATTGGTCGCGTTCGGTGATCGACCGCAGAACAATCGGCCGCAAGGCTGCAATGAAAACACTGGCAAAAGCGTGTTGCCCAAAGCTATCTTGTGGGGCATCGACCCCTAGCCCTAGAAGAAAAGCAGAGAATAGTATTAACCACCCCGGTGTTTCAAATGGCAGCAAGAGAATGAAAATAATATAGAAAAAAGGACTAATGCCCCAAGGTGTAAAATGAATTAAATTGAAGAAGTACTGCAATAGAATGAGTACAAAAAAACGGAATGCGTTCCGGACGAAAAACCTTATCATTTAATCACCTCCTCTAATTCTAGCTGTTCGCTTCTTAACAAGTTCTTAACTACGTATACTTGCTTTAAACTCGAAAAATCTTCTGAAAAACTGATTAACACGTTGTAGCGTTTTGTTCCTGGGCTGTGCTGAAACGAAAGCACTCTACCAATAGTTATTTCTTGCGGGAAAATAGAAGAATAACCACTTGTTATGACAGTGTCACCAATTGCCAGTTCTGCATGGCTAGGAATACCTTTCAGCTCTGCAATTAGCGGGTCTCTTCCGTTCCAGTTTACAGAACCAAAAAATTCTGCTCCCTTCAGCTTAGCAGAAACCCCAACGTCCACATTCAGCATAGAGATTACCAAAGCATAATGGTTCGATACATCTATAACAACACCAACAACTCCAGAGCTGGAAATCACAGCCATATCTTTTCTAACTCCTTGCTTGCGTCCTTTATTAATTGTAATAAAGTTTCGCTGCTTATGAATACTATTATTCACAATCTCGGCAGCCATATATTCATACTGTTGTTTTAGCACACTGTCATTTTTTTGCCAAAATTGAGCAGTGTCAACTCTCATGGCCATACGCGAGGCACTTAGGAGCTTTGTGTTTTGAACGGCTAATTTGTAGTTTTCTTCTTTCAGGTGGATGTAGCCAAAGACAGCATCTATACCTGAATAAAAAACACCAATTGTAGAATTGGCTGAATTTAGAAAACGGCCTCCATCTCTATGATGAGCCACGACAAGACCGAAAGAGAGGCCTTCAAGTAAAAGAAAAAGAATAAAAAAATGGTAACGTAGAAAAAATCGAATTAGATTTTGCATACACGCTGAATTATAAGATCGCGGATCTATTTATTACGAGATGCTTCGTGTTGTTAGCAACATGATAACCCCAACAAGTGATGTTTATACTATAGTGAATTAGTTGATTGGTCATTAGTCAATGGTTTATTTCTGGTAAACAGATTTTTACTAGATAACAAAACCGTAAACCACATTCACAGTAGTATAAAAGCAACCCCCTAAGAAAACAAGAACTTAGAGGGTGGCATTTTTTGTTTTCTGTCTATTATTAAACAGCTCCTCCTTTGATTAGGAACTGGAATTTATCCAAGTGTTTCAACGAAATACCTGTTCCCCTAGCAACTGCGTGCAAAGGATCTTCGGCAATGTTTACAGGCACGTTCGTTTTGTCCGAGATACGTTTCGATAGTCCACGCAGTAGCGCACCACCACCAGCTAGCCAGATACCTTTACGGTAGATGTCGGCATATAATTCAGGTGGCGTTTGCTCCAGTACGCTCAGAATTGCATTCTCGACTTTGGAAACCGACTTGTCCAGACAGTGAGCAATCTCTTGGTACGAAACCGGCACTTCGACAGGCAGGGCTGTCATCTGGTGTGGGCCTCTTACAAGATAATCCTCTGGTGGATTTTCAAGATCTGGTAGTACAGAACCTACATTGATCTTGATGTCTTCGGCAGTACGGTCACCGATTTTTATGTTGTGCTGATGGCGCATGTATTCCTGAATGTCGAAAGTGAAATCGTCACCCGCAATACGCAATGAGCGGTGAGCAACGATACCTCCTAACGAAATTACAGCAATCTCTGTGGTACCACCACCTATATCAACTACCATGTTGCCCTCTGGTGCTTCAACGTCGATACCTATACCAAGTGCGGCAGCCATTGGTTCGTGTATCATGTACACGTCGCGTGCTCCAGCGTGCTCAGCAGACGTCTGTACGGCTCTTACCTCTACAGGTGTACTACCCGAAGGGATACAGATAACCATACGCAAAGCTGGCGGGAACAGTCTGCTCCTGCTGTTGATCAGCTTAATGAAACCACGGATCATCTGTTCTGCGGCTTCAAAGTCTGCAATCACACCATCTTTCAATGGGCGGATAGTACGTATGTTTTCGTGCGTTTTACCGTGCATTTGGCGTGCTTTGCTACCAATTGCATACACTTTTCCGGTGGAGATTTCCATGGCTACGATGGAAGGCTCATCTACCACCAGTTTATCGTTGTGGATAATAATGGTATTGGCAGTGCCTAAGTCGATCGCAACCTCCTGGGTAAGAAAAGAAAATAATCCCATATTGGTTTTTACCTAAATCGCTTTACTTAAATATGTTTTGCAAGATAACACAGTTTTCGCTAAAAAGCGCTAACTGCGTGTATTAATGTTTAAAGTGACGTACACCAGTAAAAACCATAGCAATATTGTTGTTGTTGCAATAGTCTATGCTATCCTGGTCGCGTTTTGAGCCTCCTGGCTGTATCACTGCGCTGATCCCGGCTTGATGAGCCAGCTCTACAGAGTCGGCAAATGGGAAAAAGGCGTCTGAAGCCAAAACAGCTCCGTTCAAGTCAAATTCGAAGCTCTGTGCTTTTTCTATCGACTGCTTCAATGCATCTACCCTAGATGTTTGCCCTACACCGCTAGCACATAGCTGTTTATCTTTTGCTAAAACAATAGCATTCGATTTGGTATGTTTTACGATCTTGTTTGCAAATATCAGGTCTTCAATTTCTTTATCTGTTGGCTTCTGATCTGTAATTGGCTTAAGATCGCCTGCGCTTTCCGTTTTCTGGTCTTTGTCCTGTACAAGTACTCCATTCAATAGGCTACGGAATTGTTCTTTGCGCTGAAGCTTTTCTTTCTGAATAAGAATGATAAGGTTCTTTTTCTTAGTAAGAATCTCAAGAGCATCCTCGTTGTAAGCAGGAGCGATAAGTACTTCGCAGAACAATTTGCTTACGTGTTCGGCAGTTTCTTTATCTACAGTAGCGTTAGTTACCAAAATACCGCCAAAAGCAGAAACAGGGTCGCCAGCTAGTGCCGCTTGATAAGCTTCTGCAACAGTAGCGCGCGATGCAACGCCACAGGCATTGTTGTGTTTAAGGATTGCAAAAGTTGTTTCGTCGAATTCTGCAATAAGATTTACTGCTCCGTCGATATCCAGTAGGTTGTTGTAAGAGATTTCTTTACCGTGAATTTGGTCGAAAATCTCTTCCATCTTTCCAAAGAACAATCCTTTTTGGTGAGGGTTCTCGCCGTAGCGTAGAACTTTAGCTTCTTGAACACTTTCTTTGAAAACGTCTTTTTCTGCCTCTTGATTGAAATAGTTGAAAATGGCAGTATCGTAGTGCGAAGATACGTTGAACGCTAATGCTGCATGGAATTTACGCTGTGCAATAGATGTTTTTCCATACTGAGCTTCTAATACTTCTAAGAAAGGAGCGTACTGATCGCGCGAGGCAACGATAAGCACATCTTTAAAATTCTTAGCAGCAGCTCTGATAAGAGAAATACCACCGATGTCGATTTTCTCGATAATAGTTTGCTCTTCGTTGGTAGAAGCTACAGTTTCTTCGAAAGGATATAAATCGACAATCACCAAATCGAATTCAGGGATTTCGAACTCCGAAAGTTGATCCAAATCACTCTGCAATTCGCGGCGTGCTAAGATTCCTCCGAACACTTTAGGGTGAAGTGTTTTTACACGACCTCCCAAAATAGAAGGATAGCTAGTAACGTCTTCTACTGGAGTTACAGGAATTCCTAACTCTTCGATGAACTTCTGAGTTCCGCCCGTAGAATACAATTTTACGTCTAACTCGTGCAGTTTTTTTATGATTGGTTCTAGTCCGTCTTTGTAGAACACAGAAATTAAGGCTGACTTAATCCGCTTTTCTCCTTGCATATACCCTGAATTGATAGGTTTCGTACATTAAACTATTAAAATGCGCATTGTATTGTGCATCTTTCTAAACGCAAAGCTAATCAAATTGCAACTTATTTCGAAAGGTAATCGGAGGTGTACCCCTACATTTTTCAACAAAAGTCACATCGGTTCACTTTGCTTGTACAAAGACCTAAAAAACACTAAACTTGACACTACATAAACTCACTCAAATCACATCGAAAATGTTCTCTAAAAACGGCTTTTTTCTCGTAAGGGAGAGTTTAAGATTTGCTGTCGGCTCACTGAGGGTTAACAAACTTCGTACAATTTTATCGTTATTGGGCATCACGATCGGAATTTTTGCAATTATTTCTGTTCTCACGGTTGTTTCTTCGCTCGAAAAAAACATACGGGAAGGCATTGATGCTCTTGGTGATGATATAATTTATATTCAGAAATGGCCTTGGGGTACGGGAGGAGAATATCCGTGGTGGAAATATTTGAAACGGCCTGTTCCTACACTGCGGGAGTATCAGTATTTGAAAAAGAATCTGAATAATATGCACGATGCTGCATTTATGCTTTCAACAGGCACAACGCTTAAGTACAAAAAGAATGAGGTGCGTGGAGCTGCGGCAATGGCTATAACGGATGGTTATGAGAACATACGCTCGTTTGAAATTATTGAAGGACGCTTCATCTCGCCTTATGAAATAAAAGCTGGCAAAAAAGTAGTTGTGATAGGGAGTAAAATTGCAGATCAACTTTTCCCAGATCAAAGCCCTATTGACAAAACGGTGATCATTTCAGGAAACAAGATGCGGGTAATTGGAGTGTTCAAGAAAGAAGGTAGTAGTATTATAGATACGAGCCTTGATAATGTCGCTGTAACCTCGGTTAATTTTGCCAGAACGTTTTTGAATATCCGTTCCGAACGCTTAAACCCGATGATTATGGTTAAACCTGCGGAGGGAATAAGCATTGAACAAATCAGTAGCGATATTCAGAACATAATGAGGGCTTATAGGCGAATAAAACCTAGGGAGGAGGATAACTTTGCTCTTAATAAGATTAGCCTTTTATCAAATGGCCTTGATAGCCTTTTTGTGGTATTGGATATGGCTGGCTGGTTGATTGGTGGTTTTTCGATTTTGGTGGGCGGATTTGGAATTGCAAACATCATGTTCGTATCGGTGCGCGACCAGACACGGATTATTGGAATTCAAAAGGCATTGGGGGCGAAGAATGGTTTTATTCTGTTTCAGTTCTTGTCTGAGGCTGTTTTGCTTTCCCTTATCGGAGGTTTTATTGGGCTGTTGTTGGTTTTTGGATTGACATTGGTTGCTACACGTGTTTCGGATTTTGCGATTTCCATGAGCTTTGGGAATGTACTTCTTGGAATTTTTATTTCTAGTAGCATTGGTATTGTGTCTGGTATTTTTCCTGCTTGGCAGGCTTCGCGGCTGGATCCTGTTGTGGCTATGTCGCAGAGTTAGTGACTAGTTAATTGGTCATCAGTCATTAGATCTATCTGAATACGAAAAAACAATGATCAACGACTAGCCACTAGCTAAGGAACGATTTCAAAATAACCTAACGTTTTCTGCTTGATATTTCCCCCTTTACCTTCACACTAAAACGCTTTAAATAGTACACTATTCGCAGTTTTTAGTGTTTGTTAAAGAAGAAAATATCGGCGCATAAAATCGTTACTTTATTTCTGCATCGTTCCTAAGCATTCAATTATTCCATCATTCGCTTATTCAATTATTGATTAATTACCTTTGCCTTCCAGAAAAAACAGAAACCATGATAAGGGCAATCAATTGGATAAACCAAAACCGCTTACCGATATACATCACTTTACTATTTATTGTAACAGGTGCTGCAATTACTTACCTGTTGCCGAAAGAGACAAAGTTCAAGTACGAATTTCAGAAAGGAAAACCTTGGCTACATAACGACCTGATTGCAACCTACGATTTCCCGATTTACAAACTGCCCGAAGAGCTGGAACGCGAACAGGACAGTATAAAAAATGCATTTGAGCCTTATTTCGTTTTCGAGAAAACAGTAGGGCAGGATATGCTGGGGGCATTTCAGCAACGTTTTCATTCTACTTTGCGGTCTGTTCAGGACTCCATTCCAGCGTTTAAAGCTAAGGATGCTTATCCGCACAACGAAAAGGAGATTTCGAAAGCTCAGAAACACTTGTTGCAAGAGCTACAGTTTGTATACATTAAAGGAGTGCTTCCTTTGCTCGAAATGGAAGACGATTTGCCAGAGCATTACCAGTTGGTGGTGATGCAAGATAATTTTGCTGAGGAGCTGGACAATAGTGAAGTCTTTAGTCAGCTAACAGCCTACAACTACCTGCGAAAGAACTTTGAGAATTTTGTGGTGAACTCACTCAAAAGCGACTCAAGTTATTTAGATTTTTTTGGAAAGCTGAACATCAGCAATTTCATTGTTCCGAACCTGAATTATGATGAGGCTACTACTGAAAAAATCCAGAAAAGTCAGTTAGAGAAGCTATCGGTCACCAAGGGCATGGTGCAAAAAGGTCAGCGTATTGTTTCGCGTGGCGAGATGGTTACGGTGGATAAGTTCCGGATTCTTTTCTCGCTGAAAAAAGAGTTCCAGATGGGTATAGGTAGCTACGATTTTTATTGGTTGTCTCTTGGGCAGGCAATGCTAGTGGCCATCGTGTTGTATATTCTGTATCAGTTTTTGTCGTCGTACCGCCATTATGTGCTTCTTCGGTTGGGGAATGTTGTATTTATTATGATGTTGCTGTTGGCGAGTTTACTTGTAACAACTGTTGTTTTGCGATTTAGCGCATCGGTAGTTTACCTTATTCCGTATGTTGCAATCCCGATTTTACTTAAGAACTTCTTTGATACACGTGTTGCGTTCATCAGTCACATTATAAATATTGTGCTTTTGGGGCTGCTTGTGCCGAACAGTTTCGAGTTTATGTTCATACAGTTTGCGGCTGGTTTTATCGGCATGTTTTATCTGACGAATTTTTATAGGCGCGGAAGCCTAACGGCAACAGCAGGAGTTGTTGCGGGAGTTTATGCACTTACTTACACGGCCTATTCCATTATTCAGGAAGGGAGTATACTTACCATAGATTACTCTGTGTATTTGTGGTTTGTTGGAAACAGTGTTTTGCTGTTGGTAGCCTATCCTGCGATTTACATTTTCGAGAAAATTTTCGGCTTTGTTTCCGAACTGACCTTAATTGAACTCGGAGATGTGAATCATCCGCTACTTCGCGAATTGGCAGAGAAAGCGCCGGGTACATTTCAGCACTCATTACAAGTAGCGAATTTGGGTGAAAGCGCAGCATTTAAGATTGAAGAAGCTAATCCGTTGCTTATTCGCACAGGAGCGCTTTATCATGATATTGGAAAGATTGCAATGCCGCATTACTTTGTTGAGAATCAGATTTCGGGCATTAACCCTCACGACGATCTTCCTTTCGATAGAAGTGCTGAAATCATTATCGGTCATGTGAATAAAGGGATTGAAATTGCGAAGAAACACAAGTTGCCCAATATGGTGATTGATTTCATCCGTACCCACCATGGAACTAGCAAAGCGCAGTATTTCTACCGCATGTACCAAAATCAGTTTCCGAACAAGGAAGTAGATCCTGATAAATTCACCTACCCTGGCCCAAAACCATATTCGAAAGAGACCGCTATACTTATGATGGCCGATGCTGTGGAGGCTGCTTCGCGTAGTCTGAAGGAGATTTCGGAACAGAGCATTTCTGAGCTTATTGAAAAAATTATCAGCTTTCAGATGAAAGAAGAGCAGTTTTTTGAATCTGACATTACTTTCAAAGACATCACTACGATAAAAGAGGTTTTTAAACAAAAACTGATGAACATTTATCACGCCCGAATTTCTTACCCTGAGGAGAAAAAATCCAAAGAGAATTAAAGATTTGATATTCTTTATTGTAACTTGTGGTATACGACAAATAATAAAATGTCTATATTAGCAGGCTCAAAGAGTTCTTTGTGAATATGCAGAAATAAGATGATGAGGAATCGTCTTAATAGGGAACTATGTGAAAATCATAGGCTGACGCGCAACCGTAAATGTCGCAAATGCTTCTATCAACTATGTCCACTGCCCAATAAATATGGGTGGGAAGGATGATAGAAGTGACACAAGCCGGGAGACCTGTCTTATTTCTAAATGATGATGTTTTCGCGAAATAAAACACAATCAAAGCATTTCTTTCTACTCCCTTTGTGTTAGTTCATAGGTCAGTGGGCATCAATTGTTTTTGTACTGTTGACATGTTCCTTACGACAGGTTTATACTGAATTCTAACATACGTGTTGTGAATGTATTTGGCTTTGCTGTGTTTTTTCGAAAGCATCTGAATTAAACGATGTTTAACACTTAAAGCTGAAAAAGCGTATGTTAACGCAGAATCTTGGTTTCCCGCGAATTGGAGTCAAACGAGAATTGAAAAAAGCCTGTGAAAGTTACTGGCAAAAGAAATCTACTGTCGAGGAACTGCAAAGTGCAGCAAAAGAAGAACGTAGAAAAAACTGGCAGCTACAGCAAAATGCTGGTATTACCCTTATTCCATCCAACGATTTTTCGTTTTACGACCATGTTCAGGACGTGACATTTATGCTTGGAGCTATTCCCAAGCGATATGAAAAACTAAAAACGGTTCTTTCAGAAACAGATCTGTATTTTGCAACATGCCGTGGTTATCAGAGCAAAGATCACGACATTACTGCAATGGAGATGACAAAGTGGTTCGATACAAATTATCATTACATCGTTCCTGAATTTGAAAAAGACCAGCAGTTTTCCCTTTTTTCACAAAAAGCCATAAACGAATATAAAGAAGCCAAAGAGCAGGGCATTGATACTAAACCTGTTTTAGTTGGGCCGCTTAGTTATTTGTTGCTGGGAAAGGAAAAGACCAAAGGTTTTCACCGCTTGGAACTGATCAACAATCTGCTTCCTGTGTATTTCGGAATCATACGGCAGTTGCAAAGCGAAGGAGCTGAATGGATACAACTGGACGAGCCTTATCTTGCGATGGATCTTTCAGAAACTGCGAAAGAATTGTACGGACAGGTTTATCAGCAAATACGAAACGCCTTCCCGTCGTTGAAGATAATGGTAGCAACATATTTTGGCGACCTTCGTGATAATCAGGAGGTGGCTTTGAACCTACCTATCAATGCACTTCACTTGGATTTGGTGCGTGGAGAAAAGCAACTGAAAGATATCTGCGATAATGCACCAGAAAGCTTGATTCTTTCGCTGGGTGTTGTTGATGGTCGTAATATTTGGAAGAATGATTTCCAAAAGACGTTGAAAATTATTGAAGTAGCAACAGAAAAGGTCGGATTGAACAGAGTAATTATCTCTCCATCGTGTTCGTTGTTGCATTCGCCTTACGACCTTGATCTAGAAACGAACGAAGATATCTTAACACCAGAGGTTAAAAACTGGCTTGCATTTGCAAAACAAAAGCTGGAGGAAGTAAACACACTTGCCCGGTTGGCTGGTGTAGATCCTAAAGCTGATGTATTTCGGAAGTTAGGCGAGAACACTCAGGCAATACAAAGCCGAAAGCATTCTGAGATAATACACAAAGCTGAAGTAAAGCAAAAAACTCTGGAAATTTCCGTAGCGGAAGCTAAACGAGAGAAGTTTTTCGATGAGCGTATTGAGGTTCAGAATCAGAAATTTGGCCTTCCATTGCTACCAACAACTACTATTGGCTCTTTTCCTCAGACAAAAGAGGTGCGCAAACTAAGGGCAAATCATAAAAAAGGCAAAATATCGGAGCTAGAATATCGGGAGGCTATACAAAAGGAAACAGAAAAATGCATCCGCATACAAGAAGAGATCGGTATAGATGTGCTGGTTCATGGTGAGTTCGAGCGTAACGATATGGTAGAATATTTCGGAGAAAAGCTCAACGGGTTTGTTTTTACTCAGAATGGATGGGTACAGAGTTATGGTTCGCGTGGGGTGAAACCTCCGATTATTTTTGGTGATGTAGACCGCCCATTTGCGATGACTGTTGAGTGGTCGGAATATGCACAGTCGCTAACTCAGCGAAAGGTGAAAGGGATGTTGACGGGGCCTGTAACGATTTTGCAGTGGTCTTTTGTGCGCGACGATCAGCCACGGAAGCAGACGGCTCTACAAATAGCTCTTGCATTGCAGCGGGAAGTATTGGATTTGGAGAAGGCTGGGATTGATATCATCCAGATAGATGAACCTGCAATTCGCGAGGGATTGCCGTTGCGGGAATCGGATCGGGAGGAATATCTTAACTGGGCTGTTCATGCATTTAGGGTGTGTTCTTCGTCAGTGAAAAATGAGACGCAGATACATACGCACATGTGTTATTCCGAATTTAACGACATCATCCGCCATATTGCAGAAATGGATGCGGATGTGATTTCGATTGAGACATCGCGGTCGCAAATGGAACTGCTCGATGCGTTTTCGGATTTCAAATACCCGAATCAGATTGGCCCTGGTGTTTACGACATCCATTCGCCTCGTGTACCTACTGTTGATGAGATGAAGGAGCTTATTCATAAAGCATCGGATATGATTCCTGTTGAAAATATCTGGATCAATCCTGACTGTGGATTGAAAACAAGGGATTGGCCTGAAACCAAGTCTGCACTTGAAAATATTGTTCGGGTTGCTAAAGACCTTCGGACTGAATTATCAGTCTAGTAGAGGCTTGATTAATATGAATCCACTAGAATAAAACTTCAGTAACCTTATTCCCCTCCTCTTTGAGGAGGGGGTAGGGGTGGTGTTTATACAATATTATTGATAAATCATAAAAATACAACCACCCCTGCCCCTCCTTTTTTAAGGAGGGGAGCTGAAAAGCGTTGCTTTTCGTTGAAACCTTCGGTTTCGTTATTTTGGTAGATTCATCACCTCAATTGTGTAAGGTGGTATAGAATAGATAATTGACCGCGTGAAATTGGCTAAGTGTAGGTTTTCAGGCGTAAGCCAATTATTCGGTAGAGTTCGTATTTTAAACTCCTCATGATGTAGTTCTGCTAGTTATTCAACAGGGTTAATTTTCAATGGTCTTTATGAGTGCTTCGCAATTCATAATTCATAACTAATAATTTATAATTCCTATATGTCAGATTACCTACACCCCAAATACGAACCCATAACCTGCCCAAGTTGTCAACAACTTTTTACCTGCACACAATCAGTGCATTGCTGGTGCAACGACTTCGATTTACCACAAGAAGTTATCGACTATATGTCTGATTTATACGACGATTGCCTCTGTAGAGACTGTATTGAAAAGTTGGTTAATAACTTTTATGCGCAAAAATAGCATTGCTCGGAATGAAGGCCTAAGTTTGTAACTTCATTGGTTTTCTACCATTGTCGTTTGAAAACGATAAAACTAGAAATTAAAAGGGAATGCCGTGAGAATCGGCAACAGTTCCCGCTGCTGTAATACCCATTTTGGGAATTATGAATTATTAATTATGAGTTATGAATTAATAAATTATGATTCTCAGGGAGTTTGAAGAATGCCATTGTTGTAGTGTTGCAATGAGAAGGCATCAAACTTTTGGGTTAAGTCAGAAGACCTGCCAATGGAAGGTTGATTTTGTAGTCTGCGGAGAACAGATAGCTGATCGGTAAATGTTCGCACTTCCATGCGTTTGTCGTTTGCTGCAAAATCATGTTTTTGTTTCACCTCTAAAACAGATAAGGCAGTGAAGAAGGAAAAACGCAGCTTACAACTCCGTTTTGGGCTAATTACCCTGATTGTGCTATCGGGTGCCCTGAGCAGGCTTTTACCGCATCCACCAAATTTTACACCCATTGGGGCAATTGCGCTTTTTGGTGCAGCTTACTTTGCCAATCGCTATGTGGCATTGCTAATTCCGCTTGTGTCGCTTTGGGTGAGCGATCTTGTAATCAACAATGTGGTGTATGCGCAATATTTCGAAGGGTTTGTTTTTTTCCACACAGGTTTTTACTGGACATATCTGTCTTTTATACTGATTGGTTTGCTGGGCTTTTTTCTTTTGAAGAAAATAAAAGTGCAAAACCTTTTGGCAGCCTCAGTTTTATCTTCTCTTCTATTTTTTCTCCTTTCCAATTTTGGAGTCTGGGCAGGCGGGGGCATGTATCCAGCCACTTTCAATGGCCTCCTGCTTTGCTACTCGGCTGCTTTGCCGTTTTTTGTTAGTACCCTGTTGGGCAACCTGTTTTATACAGGGGTATTCTTTGGTCTATTTGAAGTCATCTTGAACAAATATTCTAGGCTGCAATTGTCGGTGGTCAGTGGTGAAGATGGTTTCATACAACAGCGGAACAAAATGTAATGAACTGATTATCATTGGGAGGAGTTTAGGAATTATAAATTATTAATTATGAGTTATGAATTGGCTGACGCCTGAGAATCAGTATTTAGCCAATTCTAGATAGTTAATTTGGTTTTTCAGGCGTTTGGCCAATTATTCAGTGGAGTTCATTTCAAAGGTCTTCATGAGATCGCTCCGCTAAATTCATAATTTATAATTCATAACTCATAATTAATAATTCCTCCCAACCCCACATAACCCATAATACATAAAGAAAAGCAGAACCAGATATCTGTTGCATCGAGCCTTAGTGGTTTCCTTTGCATCGTGGGATTTTCTGGCCTCGATTCGTTCGGGGAATATTCAAAACCTAATAAGAAATGGACGATATATTTGTTTGTAAGCGGGACGGAACGAAAGTAAAACTGAAGCTTTCCAAGATTCACGACGCTGTTGAGTGGGCCTGCAATGGCTACGATAACGTGTCGGTGTCTGATGTGGAAATGAACTCTAAACTACAGTTTTACCAAGGTATAAGTACGAAAGAGATACAAGAGGTAATGATTAAGTCGGCAGCCGATCTGATATCGGAAGAGCGTCCGAATTACCAATACGTGGCGGCTAGGTTGTTGTTGATGGATTTGCGTAAATCGGTTTACAAGCAAAATGCACCTATCCCGTTTGAGTACCTTCTTCATACGAACATCAACAAGGGAGTTTACGATAAGCTGATATTGGAATGCTACAGCGAGCAGGAGATAGTGTATTACAGCAAGTACATTGACTATGATCGTGATTTTCTGTTCACATACGCTGGTTTGCGGCAGATGGTGGATAAGTACCTGCTGCAAGACCGCAAAACCAAAGAACTGCACGAAACGCCACAGGAAGCTTTTATGCTGATAGCCATGTACATGTTCAAGGACATGGAGAAAGCAGCCCGCGAACCTTTCGTAATAAAACTTTACGACGCTTTGTCGCAGCACAAGATCAGTTTGCCGACTCCGATAATGGCTGGGGTGCGTACGCCTTTGCGCCAGTTTAGTTCGTGCTGCCTTATTGATGTGGGCGATTCGTTGCAGTCCATAATGAATTCCAATACTGCGGTGGGATATTACACTGCCCAGCGTGCAGGAATTGGGTTGAACTTTGGTCGCATCCGTGGTATTGATGCCCCGATCCGTGGGGGCGAAGTTGTACACACGGGGCTGGTGCCTTACCTGAAAATATTTGAAGCCTCTACTAAAGGTTTTACGCAGAACTCAGTCCGTGGTGGTGGTTCTACTTCTACACTGCCATTTTTCCATTGGGAGATTGAAACCTTTATTCAGCTGAAAAACAACAAAGGCAACGATGAAAACCGTGTGCGGAGGATGGATTATTCCATTGCACTAAATGGATTTTTCCGTAAGCGGGTGAAAGAAAACCGCGATATCTGCTTGTTCTCGACGGAAGAAGTGCGCGAACTGTACGATGCATTTTATAGTTCTGATCCGAAACGCTTCGAGGAGCTTTATCTGCAATACGAACAGCGGACGAATATCCGAAAGAAAACCGTGAATGCGCGGGAGCTTTATCTAGCGATTTTGAAGGAACGTTACGAAACTGGTAGGATTTATATTCTGAATGCCGACCATGTGAACACGCACAGTTCGTTTAAGGACAGCGTGTACATGAGCAACCTTTGTCAGGAAATTACTTTGCCGACTAGGCCGATTGAGAATGTTCATTCGGATCACGGTGGTGAGATTGCTATGTGTATTCTTAGCAACATCAATTTGGGTAAGGTTGAAAGCATTGATGAGCTTGATGAACTTACGGAGCTGTTGGTTCGCTTTCTAGATGCGCTGATAGACTATCAGGAATATCCGTTGTTGGCGGCGGAACTGTCTACGAAGAAGCGCCGTAGTTTGGGAATTGGCCTGTCGGATGTGTTTCATTTTCTGGCTCAGCAAGGTTTGTGGTACGACTCGGAGGAAGCGCGTAATCTGATTCACCGTTATACTGAGCGGTTTCAGTTTGGTTTGTTGAAGGCTTCGAACAAATTGGCGCAGGAGAAAGGTGCTTGTGAGTGGTTCGGCAGAACGAAATATGCCGATGGTATTCTTCCGATTGACACGTATTGCAAAAGGGTAGATGAACTGGTTGCTGTGCCGTTGGAATGTGATTGGGAAAGCTTGCGGGAGGAAATTCAGAAGACAGGACTGCGCCATTCTACATTGAGTGCTGTGCCTCCTGCGGCGTCTAGCTCTATGGTTTCGAATTCCACGCCTGGGATTGATCCGCCGCGAAAGCTGTTGACGGTGAAAACGAGCAAATTTGGTCCGATAAAGCAGCTTGTGCCTGAGTACGGTGAGCTGAAGGGTAGTTACGTTACGGCTTGGGATGTGGACAATGCTGAGTATACGAAGTTGGTGGCTACGGTGCAGAAGTTTTTGGATCAGAGCATTAGTACGAACCAGTATTATTCTGTGGCGAATTATCCAGATAATAAGATTCCTGTTAGTGAACTGATTAAGCATGAGACGATGGCTTATAATTATGGACTGAAGACCTTGTATTACCTGAACACGAATGACAATTCAGGTGAGGTGTCGCAGTTGTCGGTTCGGGAGAATGTGAGACCGCAGGTGGTGTTTCAGTTTGAGAATTTGCAGGCTGAAGCTGTGGGGGATGATTGTGAGAGTGGGGCTTGTGCGGTTTGATTTATTAGACTAAGGGAATTATAAATTATTAGTTATGAATTATGAATTATGAATTATGAATTATGAATTATGAATTATGAATTATGAATTGGCTTACGCCTGAAAATCAGTATTTAGCAAATTCTAGATAGCCAATTATTTATTTTATAATGCCTAAAGTGGATTAGCTAATTGGTCATTAGTCATTGGGTTGTTTCGGATAACCAGATCGTTATAAAATTTAAGAGCCAATCTCACTATAGTATAATGGATTGATGTGAGTGTCTGGTTCATGATTATGGATTAAGCCGCAGGCTGAAAGCCTACGCTACATGTAGCACAGGCTTTTAGCCTGTAGCTTTAACAGAATAGAAACCGAAGGTTTCAACGAAAAGCAGAGCTTTTCAGTTCCCCGCCTTAAAAAAGGAGGGGGTAGGGGTGGTTGTATTTTTTTTTGATCATAAATAGTATGGTTTTAACACCACCCCTGCCCCCTCCTCGGAGAGGAGGGGAATGAGATTACTGATTTTTTATTTAGTAGGTTCGGATTAGACCCGATGGGTTTTCAAAACCCGTCGGGTCTAAAATAGCGATGTGGTAGAAAGCACTACAGCTGTAAAAATAGCCGTGACTGTAGCGGAAAGCCCACAGCCACGGGCACGTGTGATGCACAGCATGGCGGGGCTGACGGTAGGAAGACACCGCGATGCTGATGCAGAACCGTGCACGGGGCGAGGACTTGTAGCGGAAGGCGCGACGTGGTTGGGAAAGAAGGGGGACGTCTTGCTCCTAATCGAAAAAAACAAATAGTGACTGTCCCATAACGGTTGCTGTTTGATGAACAATAAAATTGAAGGAAATGAATACGCAGAAACCAACATTATACTCGGAACAGAAAATTGATTTTACGAAGGCCAATATGTTTTTTGGCGAGGGGAAAAATATGCAGCGCTACGATGTGCAGAAGTACCCGTTTTATGAGAAAATTACGCAGCGCATGTTGGGGTTCTTCTGGCGGCCAGAGGAGGTTTCGCTGATAAAGGACATCAACGATTTTAATACGCTGACGCAGCAGGAGGAGTTTATTTTTACGCAGAACCTGAAGTATCAGGTGTTGCTGGACAGCGTGCAGGGGCGTTCGCCTTTTATCACTTTTGGTCAGGCGGTGACGTTGCCGGAGGTGGAAGAGGCGATTATTACGTGGGATTTCTTTGAGATGATTCATTCGATGAGCTACTCTTACATTATCAAGAATGTGTATCCGGATCCGGAGAAGGTGTTTGATGATGTAATGGAAAATGCGATGATTAAGGAGCGTGCGGGAAGTGTGACGGAGCATTATAATGCTTTTTATCATTATCTGATTTTGTATCAGGCGAAGCAGCTGGGTACGGCGGGGCTGGATCATATTAATTTGGATGAATTGCGTAGGAAGCTTTATCTGGCGCTGGTTTCGGTAAACATTCTGGAAGGCGTGCGTTTTTATGTTTCGTTTGCCTGTTCGTTTGCTTTTGCTGAGAATAAGAAGATGGAGGGCAATGCGAAGATCATCAAGTTTATTGCGCGCGATGAGAACGAGCATCTTGCGATTACGCAAAGCATTATTGCTGACCTGAGCATGAACGATAAGGAGGGCTTTGCCAAGATTATTAAGGAGTGCGAACCGCAGGTGTATGCTTTGTACAAGGATGCGGCGGAACAGGAGATGAACTGGGCGAAGTATCTTTTTGAGAATGGATCTATCATTGGCTTGAACGATAAGCTGCTGATTAAGTACATGGAATTTATGACGGATAAGCGTTTGAACGGAATTGGCCTGAATGGCATTTTCGGGCAAAAGCAAAACCCGCTTTCGTGGATGGATCATTGGCTGACGAACGAGTCGGTGGAAGTGCTGCCACAGGAGACGGAAATTACTTCGTATGTGGTGGGCGGTCTGGACATGAAGGTGACTGATGCTGATTTTGATTTTTAACATAGTCATTGGTCATCGGTCAATGGTCATTGGTGGAGATGTTATGAACCGATCGTTCTACACTCTAATGACCATTGACCGATGACCAATTGACAACCAATTCAAAAAAGTAATTACATAAACAGTAATCCAAAATATGACAACAGTAACAAAACAGTTCGATTACATTATTAAGAGAAATGGAAAGAAAGCGATTTTCAAGGCTGAAAAAATTGCGGTAGCGATTAATAAAGCGCTTGAGAGTGCAGGATGTGGAAATAAGGATGAGGCCGAAAAGCTGAGTGCGCAGGTGCTGGCTCTGTTGCCCGAAGGGGAGATGCCGAAGGTGGAGCAGGTGCAGGATTTGGTGGAAGAAACGTTGTTTAAGGCAGGTCATTTTAAAGCGGTAAAGGCGTTTATTTTATACAGAAAGCAGCACGATACGGTTCGTGAAACGAAGGAGCTGTTTGCTAATGTGGAGATGGTGGACAATTACCTCGATTTAAGCGACTGGCGTGTGAAGGAGAGTGCAAACTCGTCGTTCTCGTTGCAGGGGCTGAACCAGCATATTTCTACAATTATCAGTTCGCAGTATTGGACGAATAAGATTTACCCACCAGAGATTGGACGTGCGCACAAGGACGGCGATTTCCATATTCATGATCTTGGTTTCTTGAGTGTTTATTGTGTTGGTTGGGACTTGGAGGATCTGCTTCTTTCGGGCTTCAAGGGCGTAGAAGGAAAGATTGTGAGCAAACCAGCGAAGCATTTCCGCACGGTGCTTGGTCAGATTATCAACTTTTTCTACACGATGCAGGGTGAATCTGCCGGGGCACAGGCTTTTTCTAACTTCGATACGTTGTTGGCTCCGTTTATCCGTTACGATAAGCTTAGCTATGATCAGGTGAAGCAGGCGTTGCAGGAGTTTATGTTCAACATCAATGTGCCTACGCGTGTTGGTTTCCAGACGCCGTTTACTAATGTGACCATGGACTTGAAAGTGCCTGATTTCTTGAAGATGCAGCCTGTGATTATCGGTGGTGAGATTCAGGAAAATACGTATGGCGATTTTCAGGAGGAAATGGACATCTTCAATCGTGCTTTTGCTGAGGTGATGGCCGAGGGCGATGGTAACGGAAGTGTATTCTCGTTCCCAATTCCAACTTATAACATTACGAAGGATTTTGAGTGGGATAACCCGAACTACGAAAAGATCTGGGAGATTACTGCGAAGTACGGTATTCCTTACTTCTCGAACTTCGTGAACTCTGACATGTCGCCTGACGATGTGCGTAGTATGTGCTGCCGTTTGCGTTTGGACAAGCGTGAGCTTCAGAAACGTGGAGGTGGTCTGTTCGGCTCTAATCCGTTGACTGGATCTGTTGGTGTGGTTACGATCAACTTGCCGCGCCTTGGTTATGTTTCGCAATCGGAGGATGAGTTCTTTACGCGCCTTACGAAGTTGATGGAAACTGCCAAAGAGAGCTTGGAAATTAAGCGTAAGGTTATTGAGCAGCTTACTGAGAAAGGTCTGTTCCCGTACTCGAAATTTTATCTTCGTCACCTTCATAAGCGTAATGGTAAGTATTGGAAAAACCACTTCTCTACGATCGGTATTGTGGGGATGAACGAATGTTGCCTGAACTTCCTTGGTAAAGAAATGACCAATCCAGAGGCTTATGAGTTTGCAAAGCGCGTTCTTGATTTTATGCGCAACAAGCTTGAGGATTTCCAAGATGAAACAAAGAACAACTACAACCTAGAGGCTACTCCTGCCGAGGGTACTTCTTTCCGATTGGCGAAGAAGGATACTGCGAAATACGACGATATTATTGTTTCTAACCAGAAGCATTTCGAGAAAGGGGCATCGCCTTATTACACAAACTCAACGCAGTTGCCTGTTAACTACACCGACGATCTTTTCGAGGCTCTTCGCCTACAGGATCCTTTGCAGACGCGATACACGGGAGGTACAGTTTTCCACACGTTCGTTGGTGAGAAACAGTTGCCGAATGCTTCTGTTAAACAACTGATCAAGAAGGTTACGCACAATTTCCAGTTGCCTTACATTACGCTTTCTCCGTCGTTTAGCGTTTGTCCAGAGCATGGTTATTTGTATGGTGAGCATAAGTTGTGTCCTAAGTGTCTTGAGCTTGGTAAAACTGTTAAGCCAGAGGTTTATTCGCGTATTGTAGGTTACCTGCGCCCTGTGAACCAGTGGAACGATGGAAAGGCTCAGGAGTTTGAGGATCGTTGTTTGTTTGATCGGGAGCTGGATCGTGAATTGGAGCCTGTTTCTTAGATTTTTTTGATGATTTGCCCCCTATATCCCCTAAAGGGGGACTTGATTACTGCGTGTTTCTGAGAACTGTTACTATGAATTGTTTTCTGAAAGACTTGTCAAGGACTATTTGGTAACGAAGTCCCCCTTTAGGGGGATATAGGGGGCTATAATACACATAGCATGCACCTAAACATAGGAGGCCTAATAAAGCAAACCCTGATAGACTACCCCGGCAACATATCAACCATGGCATTTACCAAGGGTTGCAATTTCAGATGCCCATATTGTCACAATGCACATTTGGTAGAGCCTGAGCGGATGGATAATGGTAGAATCAGCACAGAAGATGTTCTAGACTACTTATCCAAAAACAAAATTTTGATAGATGCCCTAGTGATATCAGGCGGTGAACCAACGCTTCACAAAGATCTGATACCATTCGCAGAAACAGTCAAGCAGTTAGGGTTTAAAATTAAGCTCGACACCAATGGAACGAACCCCACTGTTGTAGAAAAACTCATCCAGCGGAAATTGGTAGATTTCATTGCAATGGACATCAAAACAGAGTTGGAGTATGAGAAATACAATGAAATAACAGGCGGGATCTTAACCCCAAAAATGTTCGATGATATATTGCACACCATCGATATCATCAAGAAATCAGGAATAGATCATCAGTTCCGAACCACGGTGCTGAAACCGTATCACAATGCTGAGGTGATACGAACAATAAAGAAACAATTGGGCAATGTCGCCGATTATAAGATCAATGGCTTTGAGGTAGGGGAGACCACTATCTGCAAGCTATCCGAAGAACATTGTTTTTCCGAAACTGAATTGCAGCGATTATCGTAGAGACGCAAGATTTTGCGTCTTTTAAATCATCCCATACACGCTGAAAGACGCAAAATCTTGCGTCTCTACGGAATACTATATAAATCAAAAATTAACCCACCCAACAGCAGGCGGTACAAGCAACAACATCCCCAGCACCAGAAAACCAATCATAAGCGGCAGCAACCAGCGAAACCATTTATTGAAAGGAATTTTACCAATTGCCAGCACCCCCATCGTTACACCACTGGTAGGGATAATCATATTAAAAAGTCCATCGCCCAACTGAAAAGCCAAAACAGAAGTCTGCCGCGTGATGCCCAACAGATCCGAAAGTGGAGCCATAATAGGCATTGTGAGCGCAGCCTGTCCCGATCCCGAAGGCATAAAGAAGTTCAGAAAGCCCTGAAACATGAACATGATCTGA
Organism: Bacteroidales bacterium; assembly: GCA_965230435.1. Classification (GTDB taxonomy): domain Bacteria; phylum Bacteroidota; class Bacteroidia; order Bacteroidales; family JBDKHP01; genus JBDKHP01. The sequence continues at coordinate 2,202,573 of CBDDLB010000002.1, read as the reverse complement.
ATAGAAATAGCCTTAGGTAAACCATTGGCCGAAGTGGCAAGGGTGTGAAGAATCGTGTCGATAATCTTACCATCAGTAGCAACAGTCAGAATGCCATTTGTGAGAGCAATAACCATTGCCGCCGTCATCATATCCTTAGCACCGGACAGAAAAGCACTCGTAGATTCTTCTGTTGACAGCCTGTAAATAAAAGCCGAAAGAATCCCAAGGCCAATAAACAGCCCTGCAATCTCTTGAATATACCAATCCCACATCGTAACACCTACAATCAGCAGTACCAATGCCCCCGTCAGCGACAGCAGCACAAGCTTATGGCGTATGTTGAATTCAGTAGCATGCGCGTTCTCCTGAAGTTCGCGCTCGTTGTCAATCTCATACATCGAGCTTCTCTCTGGACTAAGCATCACCCTGCGCGCATACCACATCACATACGCAATAGCCGCGACTGTAAACACTAGCCACACCACCAAGCGATATTCCCAACCGCTAAACATAGGCACATTGCTTATGCCCTGTGCAATACCCACAGTAAACGGATTGCTAAAAGCACCAGCAAAACCAGCACCAGCACCAATAAACGGCATTGCCACCCCCACGATAGAATCATAGCCAAGCGCCATTGCCAAAGGAATCGTGATCATAATGAACACCAGCACCTCCTCGCTCATGCCGAAAGTAGCCCCTGCAATAGAGAACAGCACCATCACAATAGGAATAATCGCCACTTTATATTGTGGGCGATCCTTACTGAAGGTGATCATGCGTGCAAGACCAGCCTCAATTGCTCCCGTTTTGTTCAGAATACCAAAAGCACCACCCACCAAAAAGACAAAACCAATTACCAGCACCGCATTTTCAAAACCCTTTATCGGGGCAACAAGAAAGTCCCAAAGGTTCTGAGGATTCGATTTCACCTTTTCGTAAGTCCCCGGAATAACCACTTTACGATAGCGCGATAGCTCCTTTATTTTTTCTGCATGTTTTTCCCATTGCCCTTCTTCCATCACAGGTGCTAGCGTCTCTTTAAATTCTTTCTCTCCAATAAATGTAGACGGATAGAAGCTACTGAAATAAGGCCGAACCTCATCAAGATCATCGTGTTCCAACGTTTTCTGGTAAAAACTTTCGTCCAGCTTATAAGTATAATCGCGTTGATATTCACCTGCCGGAATCAGCCACGTAAGGCCAACAAAAACTAATAAGATTGAAACTACAATGGTTATCGTATCGGGAAATTTCTTTATGCTCATTTCTGTGGTTTTAGTCTTTTGCCTGCTTTAATTCACAATGTGCCTTAGTTGAAGGGTGATGGAACTAAAGATGTGCAAAAATATAAAACGGGGTGGGGGAAAAAAATGGGGAGGCAATCAAAGATTAGAGATGTTTTATTTTCGAAACTTTTCAGGTAAAGTTTTTAACGGAGGAATGGTTCAGAAACCACTCTTCCTTTAAAAACATAATTCCTTAGATCGGATAAATCAATAAGTCTCGAAACTGGGGGTTATTTTAAAGCAGTAAACATCCTATCCCAACGCAGTTTTTTGGTCTTTTCGTCCATAGACAACCAGATCATAAAGGCGCGACCAACAACATGATTTTCAGGAACAAATCCCCAAAAGCGGGAGTCGAAAGAATTATGTCGGTTATCGCCTAAAACAAAGTAGTAGTCCAGACCGAAAGTGTAATGAGTTTCTTCTTTGCCGTTGATAAATACCTTTCCATCTGCGGTTTCCAATTCATTCCCTTCGTAGACACGGATAACGCGGCGGTATAGTTCAAGATTGGCAGGTGTAAGTTCAACTGTCATTCCCCGTTGTGGAACAACAACAGGTCCAAAATAATCTTCGCTCCACGGCATATCGTGAGCGTGCGGGAAAATATGCAAACGGCTCGATGGCAAAGACAATAAATTAGGATAGAATAGTTTCACTTTAGGATGATTCTTAATACCTTCCACTTCGCTTTGTAAAAGGTTAACGATACCAAAATTACCTTTTCTTCGAACAATCCTTCTTGGTAACGCAATCTCGCTCCAACCAGAAGAATCACTAAGTTCAAGTCCGTAAGGGAAAAGAGCCGTCTTAGGCATTTCCAACACTTTGGAATTCACCAATAACTGTCCACCTTCAATTTCAAGAGTATCGCCAGCAACACCAACACAACGTTTAATGTAGTTCTCGCGTTTGTCGACAGGGATATAATCGATTTCGTAAGCTTCACGAACACGTTCTGGCCCCTGTTCACGTGCAAGTACATAGTAGTTGCTTGTACGTGCTGCATTTACAATGGTATCTCCTTCGGGAAAGTTAAAAACTAGAAAGTCATTCAATTTCACTTTACCAAAAGTAGCCGTACGGCGGTATGGTAGCTGTAAATTGTCGGAAAAGATAGTTCTTCGTCCTTTGGAAAGGTTGTCGCTAAAAAAGGGAATGTATAGCGGCGTAATGGGTAAACGCGCACCATAGCTAAGTTTTTCAACGAGAATGTAGTCGCCCGGCAATAAAGTATCCGCCATCGAAGAAGAAGGTATTTTAAATGCTTCAAAAATGAAACTTCGGATAATGATTGCTGCCATAACTGCAGTTAAAACCACATTTCCCCATGCAAAAGCTTTTCTTGCTTTTCCCCGATAAGAGGAAAATAGGAAAGACAAAGGAAGGATACCTAAAACAAGCCAATAGTGACGCAGATAGGCCACTATTGACAAGAAGCCCACAAGGGCTATAATAAACTGTAATTTTTTACTCACCTTTTTCACAGACCTAATAAATCATGCATGGAATATATACCTGAATCTTGTTTGTATAAAAATTCAGCAGCAAGAACAGCACCAAGTGCAAATCCCTTACGGTTCTTTGCCCGATGACTGATTTTTAACTCATCTATATCTGAGTTATAACTAACAATATGCGTGCCCGGTACATTCTCAATACGTTTTGCTACGATTTTAATTGTGTCATCACTAACATTTTCGGCTTCCTGCCATTTGCTTTTTCTATCAAGCTGGTCGATTATGCCTTCTGCTAGGGTGATTGCTGTTCCACTTGGTGAATCTAGCTTTTGAGTATGATGAATTTCTTCCATTTCCACTTCGTATTCGCCAAATGGGGACATTAAATTAGCTAGTTTTTTATTTAATTCAAAGAATATATTTACTCCTAGGCTGAAATTTGAAGCATAAAAGAAGCGTTGTCCACCATTGCAGGCTTTTTCTACATCAGTCATTTTGTCCAACCATCCTGTGGTTCCAGAGACAACAGGAGTGTCTGCTGCAAAACATTTCTGGAAATTTCCGAAGGCAATTGCAGGCATTGTAAATTCTATGGCAACATCAACATTTTTAAGCTTTTCCGAATTCAAATCTTCAGGGTTGTCTTTGTCAACTATCAATGTGATTTCGTGGCCACGTTCTAAAGCGATTTTTTCAATCTCTCTTCCCATTTTGCCATATCCGATCAATGCTATTTTCATCTGTTTGAAGTTTATTTTCAATGGTCAATATTTAATTATCCAAAGTTGAATTAGTTTATCGGTCAATAGTCGTTGGTTCTGTTCCAAAATACAAATTAACTCAGCTCATAAGTAAATAAGGTCTCGAACCTATTTACTTATAGACTTACTCTTTGCATATAACCAGCTACTTAGTGCCTGAATAAATCTAAATTAATTATGACAGGCTACTTAAACGGCCTGTAAGTGTAATAATTTGGAGGCATTGATTTATTAGGACATTCGTAAGCCTCCCTCTCTTCTGCCATTAGTTCTTAGTTCTCCAACTTTCCACTACAATCATGGCTATTTTTGACGCGACAATGCTTTTTAATTATGCACTATTTCATAGAAGGCGCAAGCAATATCGTCAATCAGTATAAGATTCGATTTATCCCAATAGAAGCAATAAACTAATTATGCGAAGCACGAAAATAAAAAAGGGAAGCCTTATAGAAAAGCTTCCCTATGAAAAAGTTGATATATGTTATATTATTTTACTGCTTTCACCACAGCCTCGAAAGCTTCTGGGTGGTTCATGGCTAAATCAGCCAATACTTTACGGTTCAAATCGATACCTTTCTTGTGAACCTTTCCCATGAATTCCGAGTAAGACATGTCATACTGACGAACACCAGCATTGATACGCTGAATCCATAGCGCACGGAAATTTCTTTTCTTTTGCTTACGACCAACGTATGCGTAAGTTAATCCTTTTTCAACAGCGTTTTTTGCAACTGTCCAAACATTTTTACGTGCTCCAAAATAGCCCTTGGCCATTTTTAGCACTTTCCTTCTCCTGTTGCGTGCTGCAACAACGTTTACCGATCTAGGCATAATTTTACGATTTACGAATACTTAGCGTCTCTTTATGAGCTCTTTGGGGCTAAGGTACTCTTGTGTTCAACTTTCTTAAATAACTTCTAAAAAACGATTACTTCATAGCCAACAAAGTCTTGATGTTTTTCTCATCAGCTTTGTGAACAGTTGTGAAGTAAGTTAGGTTACGTTTTTGCTTTTTAGTCTTCTTAGTAAGAATGTGACTTTTGAAAGCGTGTTTTCTCTTCAATTTTCCAGAGCCTGTAAGTTTAAATCTTTTTTTGGCGCTGGAATTGGTTTTCATCTTAGGCATGACAGTCCTTTTTTAAAATGATTAAACAATTCCGGGGTCTGACGCCCCTGAACCTTGCACTTCCTGACAATCTTCCCTTCGGACACAAAAACTTCTCTCCGAAAATTGGCAGGATGAGCTAATCAGATAGCATCCGCTCTTACCCTTCTAACATAAAATAAGGTGTGTTATGCAAGATAACACACCCTGTATATATCAACTTTATCTTCTATTTTTTAAGAGGAGAGATGTACATCGTCATACGTTTCCCTTCTAGCTTCGGCAATTGTTCTACTTTACCAACCGCCTCTAGCTCAGAAGCTAAACGCAAAAGAATAATCTCGCCCTGATCTTTAAAAACAATAGAGCGTCCTTTAAAGAATACAAAGGCCTTCACTTTTGCACCATCCTCAAGAAACTTTTGAGCATGCTTCAGTTTAAACTGAAAATCGTGATCATCAGTTTGAGGGCCGAAACGAATCTCCTTAACCACAATTTTTGCGGCTTTGGCTTTCATTTCTTTTTGTTTTTTCTTCTGTTGGTACAGGAACTTTTGGTAATCGATCACACGGCACACAGGAGGGTTCGCCTCTGCTGCAATTTCTACTAAGTCTAACTCCAAGTTTTCCGCAATTCGCAGTGCCTCATCAATCGGAAAAATTCCTTGTTCTTCAACATTGTCACCTACTACACGTACGGTTTTCGCACGGATGTAGCGGTTAATTCTGTGCTGAGCTTTTGGCTCTTCTCGTCTTTGCCACTGGCCACGTCTTGGCCCGCGTGGCTTTTTGTTTGGTGGTGCTATAATTAAATCCTCCTTAATTAATTAGTAATCGGTTTTAATTGATCTTCGATCTCCTTGTTGATGAATTCGACAAATTCTTCCACCTTCATAGCTCCCTTGTCGCCCTCACCTTGCTTACGAACAGAAACAGTATCTGTTTCTTGCTCCTTGTCGCCAACAATCAGAATAAACGGAATGCGCTTAAGCTCAGCATCTCTGATCTTTTTTCCGATCTTCTCGGCGCGCTCGTCAATCAGGGTGCGAATTTCGGAAAAATTTAGCAATTTTGAAACTTTTTCTGCATACTCTTGATACTTTTCGCTGATTGGCAGAACTATCACTTGATCAGGTGTTAACCACAATGGGAATTTACCTGCTGTATGCTCAATAAGTACGGCTACGAAACGCTCTAAAGAACCAAAAGGAGCACGGTGAATCATCACCGGACGGTGCTTCTGGTCGTCGCTTCCTGTGTACTCAAGCTCAAAACGCTCAGGAAGGTTATAGTCCACCTGAATTGTTCCTAACTGCCATTTACGTCCAATGGCATCTTTCACCATAAAGTCGAGCTTTGGCCCATAAAACGCCGCTTCACCGTATTCTGTTACAGTGTTCAGACCTTTTTCTGCTGAAGCTTCGATAATAGCACGCTCAGCTTTTTCCCAGTTTTCGTCTGTACCGATATATTTTGAGTGATCTTCACGATCGCGCAACGAAATCTGAGCAACATAATCTTTAAAATCCAATGTCTTAAAGATGTAAAGGATAATGTCGATCACTTTCTTGAACTCGTCCTTCAACTGATCTGGAGTACAGAACAAGTGAGCATCGTCCTGAGTAAAACCACGAACACGAGTAAGACCGTGTAGCTCTCCACTCTGCTCGTAACGATATACTGTACCAAACTCCGCAAAGCGAACCGGTAGATCTTTGTACGAACGAGGCTTCGACTTATAAATCTCACAGTGGTGAGGACAGTTCATCGGTTTCATCAAGAACTCCTCTCCTTCTGCTGGAGTATTGATTGGCTGGAACGAATCCTCGCCATATTTAGCATAGTGTCCAGATGTTACGTAAAGCTCTTTTGCTCCAATGTGCGGAGTGATTACTTGCTCGTAACCATACTGACGCTGAATTTTTTTCAAAAACTGCTCTAAACGGTCGCGCAGCTGAGCACCACGAGGCAACCACAACGGCAATCCCTGGCCTACACTCTGCGAGAATGTGAAAAGCTCAAGCTCACGGCCGATCTTACGGTGATCGCGCTTCTTGGCTTCTTCTAGCTTTTCTAGATATTCAGTAAGCAGTTTTTGTTTAGGGAACGAAATTCCATAAATACGTGTCAACTGCTGGTTGTTCTCGTTTCCTCTCCAGTATGCACCTGCAATACTTAGAAGTTTAACAGCTTTAATAAGACCTGTGTTAGGCAAGTGAGGCCCACGGCATAGGTCGGTAAAATTGTTCTGCGAATAGAAAGTAATACTACCGTCTTCTAGGTCACTGATAAGTTCTACCTTGTAAGGATCGCCTTTCTCTGTGTAAGTTTTTAGAGCTTCTTCTTTCGAAATTATCTCGCGAACATAGTTGTGCTTACCACGAGCGATTTCGAGCATCTTTTTCTCGATTTTTGAGAAATCTGACTCAGAGATTGTTTTTCCTTCTGGTAATTCGACATCGTAATAAAAGCCATTTTCGATAGTTGGCCCAATGCCTAATTTAATACCAGGATAAAAGAACTCCAATGCCTCGGCCATAAGGTGGGCAGAAGAATGCCAGAAGGCGTCTTGTCCTTCTTCGTCTTCGAATTTGTGTAGACGAAGTTCTGCATCGGTGTCTATTGGGCGTGTGGCATCCCATACTTCGCCATTAACGCTTACCGATACTACCTCTTTAGCTAAACGAGAGCTGATGCTCTCCGCTACCTGAAGGCCAGTTATTCCGGCCTCAAATTCCCGTACAGAACCGTCGGGAAATTTAATGTTTATCATTCCTGAAAGCTTTTGTTGTTTCTCCCGTCCATACAACAGACAGGCTGCTTATTTGGTTGTAAAATTTAGCCTCAATTACCGATTCACGCTTGAATCGAACAAATACAGGCTAAAAAAGGTGCTAACTAGCATACAAAATGCTTGTTGACACCTCTGTTTTTGCTTAAGTGCAAATATAGCTTTTTACGGATAGCTTGCAACATCAAGGAGCTTTTTTTTGAGACGAATGGATTTTTCAACATCATTTTTGTTGCCCGATCCATTTTCTATCGATTGTAGTTGAGTCTAAAATGTTCAGATTAAGATACTCCCCTAGTTTCAATCCTTCCTCAATTGCCTTCTCTTTATTGGTTGAAGTTAAACGAAGAGGTTTTTCTCTTTTATCCTCCAAAACCAGACTAATTCTATAGGTGTAGCTTCCTGATGTTATTTGTTCAAATTGCCTTGACGATGCTGAGTACGTCTTTTTCTTTAGTCTCACCCGCAATACAGAAACGTACTTAAGTTCTGGTAATACACGCCACTTCCCAAATCGAACCCCAAAGAAGTAAGTGAATATCTTGATTCTCTTATTCTTTTTATCGATAATGAATCCAGAAGTTAAGAATAACAGGCCAACAGTCAAGATCGAGAGAAGTATCCCCACTGTGTAACTGGCATTTGCCCAAAATGCTGTAGATATCAAAAGCACTAAAAAAGAAGCTGTTGAGAATCTAGGTTTAATTTCCAATAATTCATACATAAAAGTACCCAGATGAAATTAAGTTAGATTTATTTTTAACCTAGTAGCGGGTTGCTAGAAGTAAGTCTACTAATGAATAAATCCGTGATCTTATTTTGGAATTAGCAGTATACGATAATATGGCAGCTACCAAATAAAAAACATCCAAGGCTCAAAGAGAAAACCTTGGATGTTCATGAACGACATACAATTATAGTATATGTTTTTCAGTTTTTGAAAAGCAAAAGCTTATTCGGTTGTTTTAGGCTCTTCCTCAGCTTTTTCTTCTTCCTCTGTTGTATCATTGGCTTTGATTGTTTCTTCAGTAATCATGCCTTTTTCGAGTAAGAGGTTGTACCAGTTCACAACGCGTTTGATGTCGGAAACGTAAACACGGTCTTTGTCGTAGTCTGCTAAAATTGTCTCAAAAAACGCTTTAAGTTCTGTTGCCGGGGTTTTTCCAGAAGGCGCTTTCTCTCCTTGTTTTGCTTCGAAAATTTTTGCAAACACTTCTTTAAGTGGTACTTCGTCAACTTCTGTGTAGATGGCAATATCCTCTAGCGAGCTGATTTTTGAACTGGCATATGCAGGCATGCGCTTGCCGTCGATTAGTGATTCTACAATAACACCAGTACGTGTTTGTGTTACCATTTTGAAAAGGCCTGGATAACCAGAGATTGCAAGAATATCTTTTAAATCCATAATTTATGATTTTGTCGGGATAATCTATTTAAGATTGAAGATCTCTTCATTGTGAGATGCTATTGTGTCGTTTATTGACAGTTTAGCAACCTTGAGCGTTAGTATTGTTAGATTACCTACTTTGCAAAACGAGATCGGAATCTGAAAATTGTCTAATAGTTATCCCTTATATTTTTCAAATATTAGCGGGCAGCAAAAATAGAAAAAAACCAACCGGATAAAAGTCAGAAAAGGTTCGATTTTTACAGATTAAAGCATAAGGACGATTTTGCTATTTTCTTTATAATTCTACTCTAAGAAGTTGATGTTAATCATCAATAGTCTCAATTCCATTAATTTGCAGCCGTTTTTGTAAAAGTCGTACAGGTACGCTAAATTGTTTAATAAAAGCCACGCTCTCGCTTTATTTGCTCGTATGCTTCATTAAGTTTTGTGAATTTTTGTTCTGCGGCCGATCGGAATTCTTCTCCCAAATAGGCAACTTTGTCTGGATGATACTTGTTTGCCATTTGGCGATAAGATGCTTTGATTTTTTCTTCAGAAGCATCCGAAGTAACTCCAAGCGTATCGTAAGCCGTTTCTGTTCCACTCTTAAACATAGAACGAATAGAACTGTAATCTGGTTGGGAAATTTCCAGATAATGAGCAATTTCCTGAATTAAATTAAGTTCCCGTTCGTGTAGTTCGCCATCGGCATTGGATATTCCAAATAGGAAATGCATCAATTGTAACCGCGATGCATAGTCCAGATTTTGAGCAATTTGTTGACCCACCTCCATAATTGGAATTTCCCTTTTCAGGATATCGCGGAGCATTTGAGTTGCTTCGCGAGCTGATTCCTCGCCAAAACTTTTTATTAAGTAGCCCTTTACATAATCAAGTTCCGAACGCCGAACCACCCCATCGGCCTTCATTACCCCTGCTACCAAAACAAGCATACTTGCGACAAAATCGCCGGGAGTAGTTTGTTTTTCATTTCCGATAGATGTAGGGATCAGTCCTGGCTTCTGATCGATATAATACCCTATTGCAAATCCGATAAGAGCGCCAATTGGCCCACCTACAGCCCATCCCAAACCTGTTCCTATCCATTTGCCGATTTTAGTCTTTTTGTTTTCTTTTGAGTTCATAGAGCCATTTATTATGAGTTTTTGTCTGTTGTTATCGTGCCAGCGTAGGGAGTATAGTTTTTGGTGTGTGTTAAGTTGGTTGAAATTAAGTGATTATCTTGTTTGGCCTTGTGAAAATTTTTGATGCAAATCCAACACCTGTGGCATCAGTAATTGTAGGCCATCGTTGTAAATCACAAAATCGGCCAGTTTGAGTTTCTCTTCATCTGTCCACTGATTTTTCATTCTTGCACGAACGGCCTGTTCGTCAACTCTGTCCCTTTTTATTACGCGTTTTATTCGAAGGTTTTCTGGAGCATGAACCAAGATAGAAGCGTCAAGTTTTTCGTGACTCCGGCTTTCAAAAAGAATTGCAGCTTCTTTTATGACGTAAGGTTGGTGATTAAAGTTTTTTGTCCAGTTTATGAAGTCTTCTTGTACGCGAGGGTGCACAATCTGATTAACTTTTTTCAATGCTTCTGCGTCGTTAAAAATAATCTGAGCTAACTTTTGTCTGTTGAGCTGTCCATCCGGCATGTATATTTTGTCTCCAAAAAGAGCGATCAGTCCCTGACGGATACCCTGATGCTTTATCATTAACCTTTTTGCCCTTGGGTCGGCATAATAAACAGGCGTGCCCAGTTTTTCGAATACCTGACAAAGTGTAGATTTTCCGCTCCCTATTCCGCCTGTGATTCCTATTTTTAGCATAGTGGATTCCTAAGTTATAAGGTGTTGAGTTTCGTTGGTTGGTTTTGTTTTATTGTAAGTGTTTTTCGTTTCTCTTTGTTGTAGGATTGAACTGACACGTTACTTAATTAAGACTGACTACTTACTTATTCGAAATGCTATTTTTTTTCGACAATGAACTCAACCCGTCGGGGGCTGATCGCTAAGTTACGGATACCATTGGGGTAGTGGCGTAAAATTACGGGTATTCTGTTGGAAATAGAATGTTTGACGTCTTTATAATCAAGTTCGGCCTTGAAATCGTATTTACTGATTTTGTTGAAGTTTTCTAAGCTGGTTGTAAAACTTACGTGTATCTGATTGGGAAAAGGTAATAGTACCAATGAATCTGGTAGGTGGTTGATTGATAATGGAAGAATGATCTCCCGTTCTGTGTATTTTTCTACTTCGATTTCTACAATGATAGATGAAACGGAGGTGTTTATGTATTTTGATTGTTCGAGCTTTAGTTCAATTTTCTTGTTTTCTCCCAATAGATCACTTTCGTATGCTTCGGTCTGGACAGAATCCAAATTGTTGATTATCGCTTGGGGCCCTTGCACAACGACACTATCGGGTACTAAGCGAGTTGTGCCTTTTTGTTGAAAAGGCTTACGGAAGCTTAGGTTGCCATTGAAAATAACGGGTACCTTCTTGGATATTGTTTTGGTGAAGGTGAAAATAATGGAATCGGGCTTGATGCCGTTGAGTTTAATTTCGGAACTGATTTGGTTCGAGATTTCGCTTTGCAAGTAGTTTGATTCGATGAAGTAACTCAAGGTATCCCCCCCTCTTAAGAGTCTGAGTGGGGTTTTGCCAAAATCGACACGTAAAGGCATTAGGTCGGGAGTTATTTTGTGATAGAAAAGGCTGTATCCGAAAGCTTTTACATCTAATTGTAATTCTTCTGGAGGTTGATTGAGCAGCACGAAATCTTTTGGGTAGTTGATGTACCGGATAGGATAGTCTACTCTATCTGCATATTCACGTGAAAGCGCATTTAGAAACCAAAGTATGGTAGATAGCAACAAAAAAAACAGAAATGTAAAACGCTTGGGGCTAAGTTTGAATTTTTCGCGATCGAAAGAGTTCCAAAACTTTTTGATCTGTTGGATGTGCTGTAAGAACTTTTCTTTTAACATAAAACTGGAGACTATTAAATGCCCTGTGTTTGTTTTGTTGAGTTTGATTGGAAATTGCTTAATCAGCACTGTTGCTATCTTCCAAAGGAGTAATGTTCAGTTTTGCCACACCGAGTTTACCGCCAGGTAATCTGGCAATGAATCTTAGTATCCCAGTTTGCTTTAGTCCCAATTCGTCTGGGCAAACTAGTCCATGAGCAATTAATACATCTGTAAATTGTCCATCTTCTGAATCAAATGCATTGGTTCTAAATATTTTTCTGTTCCCAAAGTAGGTTATGACACCATCCGGACCAGTTATGTGCCTTTTTTTGTAACCTCCTTCTGCCGGACTGGGAATTAGCCCACTCCATTTTTTTTCTTGTGTATTGTAATACACGTAATGAGCCCCTGTGTTCTCTTCATTTACAATTGGAGTAACTGAAGCTGCAGGAGTACCGTTTCTATCAACAAAAACAAAACATCCCTGATCGAACCTTACATCATTTGTGCCGTTAGGAGCAAAAGCAATATCGCCCTGCGAACCTCCGTACATGGGCCTAGCTTTAGCTCGCAGTGGCAAAGATGGAATTGCTTCTCCACTGGCTTTATGCCAGCTTATTCCTCCATCATCAGAATAGCCATATACTATATGTGTTGCACTAAGTTTCGTTATGTCGTTATTTATTGTGCAAATAAAATGAAGCCTGTTGTTTTTGTCGAATGTTATGCTGGTCATCATATGTTGGTAAAACGTAACATCTGCATGCCCAGAGTTTTCCCATAAAATCACTTTTCTATCGGTAGCTCCTTTGGGTGGGGTAACAATACCGCCCAAGGCTGTCCATTTCTTTTTGTTAGCATTGTAACTGCTTAGAGCTACTCCATATTTTGAGGGCTCATTAGCCTTTAATACTTCGATACGGCATTTTAAATACAGTTTCCCATAGTTATCATTGAAAAATCCAAGGTACGACATCTTAGTATGGGCTAAGGCAGTGGAGGGATCGCCTCCTTTGAACGAAAACGATGATATATCTTCGGGTGAATCTGATACCCAATATAAGTTTTCCTTATTTTGATAACGTTCAGGAAGGTGCGATTGATTTCCTGGGTAATTGTGCATATCTCCAGCAACATGCAAGTATCCATTTTCGTCCACGCCAATAGAAAAACGATTGTGGCCATCGTTAGGTAAAGCATGATAATCTGGGGTAGGGTCTAAAGGTCTGGTATCTACATTGCCGTTTGTGATTTTTGTTATATATGGCCTAAAGTCTTCATCTTCCCAGATAAAATAGGTACTGCCATTGTATGTGAGTAAGGGGGTGTCGATATTGTCAATCCCGTTTCCAGCTCTAGCGGGAGTTTCAAATTCAGTAACTACTTCAACCTTTTCTTGAACAAAAGGGATTAGTTTTGGGTCTGGATTTGGATTGTCGGTTAATTTAGAATTATCAGAATCATCGCTACAGGCTGTTGTGAGAAAGCTTACTGTAAACAGTATTGGTATTAATAAGAGTTTCGTTTCCCGTTTTGTAAGAATCATACTTTACCTTTTTTTGTTGAAGAATAAAATTCACCTTGTAACCTTAGACTGAGAAAATGAAATATAAGTGAACAATCTAAATTAATATTCACTTTAGTTACTGTAGCTTGTTGTTTTATGGTTTAAAGAACAAGTAGTAACATTTCATCTCCTAATTCTATCGTACGATTTACCGAAGTACGATTTCGCGAACGATTTCTTGCCCCATCTTTTCGTTGATTTTCTGACGTAAAGGCTCGCGGATCATCATTAGTTCGTTGCGTACCACGGCCGAATATAGTTGTACGAAGAGAACCCCGTTTTCGATATAAATGTTTTTTGTTGCCTGTGCCATATAGCCACCAACGAATTCGTGCCAGTTTTTGACAACCTGTATTTCGAGAAGCTTGTGATCTACCTTCATTGCCTTGAGGTAGCGTTTGAGAGCATCGCTCAGCTCTTCTGTGTTTTTTTTGCGCATGATATTCGTTTTTGTGAGAACAGGTCTGATTTCTTAAAGTAAAAACATGTTATGTTTGAGAACCTGAAGCTAGTTTGTTTTTGAAAAAGGTCATGCTCCAGTAGGAAAATCAATATATGCAAAAGGCACATTGTCCGTTAGCCAGACTCCATTTTGGGAAAGATAGAACACAAAGCCATCTTGGAACATCTTTTCTGCTTGTATTTTCAGAATTATTGGTTTTCCTCGCCGTGCTCCGACTTTAATTGCTGTTTCGGTGTCGGGGCTTAGGTGGACATGCTGACGGTTCATTTTCTGAAGCCCTTTTTGCTTTATACCTTCCAAGGCACTGGCAACGGTTCCGTGAAAAAGTACAGTTAATGGCTTCTTAGGCTCCAGACCTAGATCTACGGAGAAGGAATGCCCTTGGTTTGCCCTGATGAGATTGCGTTCGTGGTCTATAACGAAGCGTTGTTTGTCGTTGTTTGTGACTACGGTTTCTATCTCGTGGCGGGTTATCTTGTATCCGTCTTGCGTTGCTTTGGTAATTAGTTCGTCGATAGAAGCCCAACCCTTTTCGTCGAGATGTAGATTTATTTTATGTGGATTGTGCCGCAAAACGTAGCTCAGGAATTTGCTCAAACGTTTGTCTAATCTACTCTCTTTCATATCTGTTTTCTTCTTTGTTTGCAAAATTATAAGTTTTTTGGTGTTTGTTGGAGGATTGGTTTTGGAATATTTGTTTTAGGGCTGACAGGACTTGGAGAGGAAAGCGCGACTATCGTGGAGAATGGCACAGAAGTTCTGCTCCTAAAAAAAGAGTTTTGAGAAGATTGTTGATCGAAAAAAGGCTGTGTTGGGGTGCGAAAGGGGGATTGTTTTCGTTTGGAGTTAGGTAAAGTCGTTATTTTAGTGAAACTGTTATTGGGCTATTTATAGGGAGTTGCGTTGTTGAATGGACGTAGTAACAACCTTAATGATAGTGCATGATAGTTGTGGCACTAACCTGAAGTTAACATTATAATTTACTGATCATGAAATTGTTTTTGAATCTGGTTATAGTAATGTGCACTGTTATGTACAGCTTTGGACAGCAACAAAAACAGGCAGAACTTCTCCCAAAATATCTTACAGAGTTACGATTGGCAGGAGGAAGGGCTTTTTTCGACCCTAAATTTCCGATGGTGGGTTTCGAGCCTCATAGGGGGATTGAAGCCCGTATCGGAAAATATACGAATGGTGTAGAGCAATGGAGCCGGGATCTTAAGCATCCGTATTATGGTCTGGGTTTTCATTATAGTGCATATGGAGACAAGAGTATTTATGGACTTCCAAGGGCAGTATACGCTTTTGTGGGTATCCCACTTTGGAAATTGGGAAAATGGCATACTATAATTGATGGCGCTGCGGGGATAGCTTGGGGGTTTAATCCTCATCATCCGGAAACAAACCCAGATAATAGAGAGATATCGTCGAGGGTGAATGTTCATTTTAATGTTAATGCGATTTTTGAATATCCTATTTCTGAGAAATGGTCAATTACGACAGGGGTGGGAATGACACATTATTCGAACTCTATTACTAGGTATCCTAATGTTGGAGTGAACATTATGCATGGTAATCTTGGGATACGCAAAAAATTTCGCTACAAGGAAAGAAGTTATTTTAAACCTAAATTGGGAGAAGGACTGGACAGTATAGATCAGAAACATAAGCCTTATTGGGGGTGTTATGTTGCAGTGAACGGTGGGGTGAAACAGATAAAAGCGCAGGGTGATATTTATAATATTAATTCGACCTATGCTGAAGCATTTTATAGGTATTCGCGCTTGGCACGTGTTACGTTCGGTGCCGACTATTTCTTTGATCCGTCGCGGATGTATCCAGAATGGAGTCCTGTGCAGGGGCCAGAGGCTCAGCATCGTGTTGGTGTACATGTTGGGCATGATTTTATTATCAACCGTGCCTACCTGACCACTCAGATTGGTGGTTTTGTGTACGAAGGTTACGACACGGAGGAGTATTTTTTCTTCAGACTAGGGGGGAAAATAAGAGTGACAAAACACATGTATGTGAATGCTACCCTGATGAGTTTTTGGGTGTATGCCAAGATGTTGGAATTTGGTATTGGGTTTAATTTGTATTAGGTAGTATGATTTCACGGAACCATACTGGTTTATTGGTCATTGGCATTGGAGGTCGATTCGGCACTTAATGAATCTACTAATGCGACATCGTTGTTGGACACCTCGTAGATGTGAAAAGGCGAAGCTATGTTTTTTAAGATTGTGTGCATTCGGTCTACGTTGGTGTCGGAAATGAATATCTGTCCGAAGCGGTCGTCGCTGACCAGCTTAATGATCTGTTCCACGCGTTCTTTGTCCAGTTTATCGAAAATGTCGTCTAGCAGTAGGATGGGAGGGAGGCCGCTTTCTTGTTTCATGAAATCGAACTGAGCAAACTTGAGCGCCACAAGAAAAGTTTTTTGCTGTCCTTGCGAACCAATTTTCCGCATTGGGTGATCACCGAGTTCGAGAACTAAATCGTCGCGGTGTATACCAGTAGTTGTGTATTGTAGAATGCGGTCTTTTTCTTGATTTGCATGAAATAGCTCTGTGATATCGGCATTGTTCAACTGGGATTTGTAACGTATGCCTACCTGCTCTTTGTCTTTTGCTACGAAGGAATAGAAAAACTGAAAGATAGGAATTAGCTTCTCAATGAAATGCTTTCGTTTTTCGTGAATCTGTCGGTTGAGATCGAACAGTTGCTCGTTCCATACCAATAGAACTTCCTGATCGACACGCTCGCCTTTGAGCAGTTTGTTACGTTGGCTAAGGGCGCGGTTGTAACGGATTAGGGTGTCGAGGTAATGATGATCGAACTGGGAAATGACACTATCCATAAAACGACGGCGTTCTTCGCTGCCATCAGCAATGAGGGAATAGTCCGAGGGCGAAATCATTACAATAGGTAGAAAGCCGATATGATCGGAAAAGCGCGTGTAATCTTTTCCATTGCGTTTGAATACTTTTTTCTGGCCACGTTTAAGGCCACAGTTGATTCTTTCCGTACGTTCTTCGCGCAGGTACTCTCCCTGTAGGGCAAAGAACTTTTCGTCATGACGGATGGTTTGCCCATCTGCAATTGAGAAATAGCTTTTGGTCAGCGATAAAAAATGGATGGCATCGAGCAAATTGGTTTTGCCCACACCATTTAAACCAGAAAAGCAATTTATCTTAGGGGATAGCTCCAGTTCTACCTGCTGATAGTTTTTAAAATTCAGTATGGAAAGATTCTTTAAATGCACAGAGTAATTTCTATTTTAAATGTGTCGCGCGAAGTTAAGAATTATTTTCTGAGAGTCTCCCACTTTATGAAGAGGCACGATACTGATGGATATTTCGTTGTACTCCAGTCGCCCAAGTCTTCATGTACTCTCTGGTATTGAACATCTTGGGCGCTTTGAACGAAATTATTCGTTACACTTTACTTAACTTCTAAGAATTCGTATTCTGTGGCCAGTTTGGTATAGAAAGTCTTATCCGAAATTATTTTTTACATTTTGCTAATTATATTTCTTTTTTAGTATTTTTCCAGCTCTAAAGAACTTTCAGCTAGAACACACTTCGGGATATTCAATACGACATATTAATATTATTCAATATGTATTTGAATAGGGAATAGCTTTACCCTGCTTTGCAATGTAACCGCCACTTGTGAGTTCTCTTATAAGCTTAGGTATAGTCTTCCGCATACGTCTTAATTTAACTCAGAAAAAGGTTCTACCTTGGTTGAAATATCTGCATAATTTCCGCTTTTGAGTAGGCACAACCTGTTTTCTTTTTATGTCACACTTTTACAAACACTATGAAACGTTTATGCTATTGGGCATTTGTACTTTTTTTTATTGCCTGCCAACCTACTAAGAAAGAAGAAACTAAAGATACAATGCCCCAAAAAGATCTTTCGATAGAAGAAAAAGTACAGGATCTTATCGGACAGATGACCCTAGAAGAAAAAATCGGACAGATGATGCAGTCCTTCGATGGCACATATCCCGATGAGAAAACTGCAAAAAAAGTAATAAGAGAAGGCAAAGTTGGTTCTTTCCTGAATGTTCTCGGAGCAGAAAAAGTCAATGCCTACCAGAAGGTTGCGATGGAAGAATCCCGCCTGAAAATACCTTTAATAATAGGTAGGGATGTGATTCACGGTTTCAAAACCATCTTCCCGATACCATTGGCAATGGCCTCGTCTTGGAATCCAGACGCAATAGAAGAAGCCATGCGGATTTCAGCAGCCGAAGCCTCATCGCAGGGCGTTAGCTGGACATTTGCACCAATGATAGACATCACTTGGGATCCGCGTTGGGGGCGCATTGCCGAGAGCTGTGGAGAAGATCCGTACCTAACGTCCGTTCTCGGGAAAGCAATGGTTAAGGGATTTCAAGGAAAAGATCCATCCGATCCGAAGCGTATTGCAGCATGTGCCAAACACTTTGTTGGTTATGGTATGTCTGAGGCAGGTCGCGATTACAACACCACCTACATTCCAGAGCCTTTGCTGCGCAATGTATACCTCCGTCCGTTCGAAGCTGCCGTGGAAGCCGATGCACTCACTTTTATGTCGGCCTTTAACGATCTGAACGGAGTGCCTACATCGGGCAACGAATTCACACTCCGCCAGATATTGCGCAAAGAATGGAACTACAACGGTTTTGTGGTAAGCGATTGGGCTTCGATAAAAGAAATGATAAACCACGGATTCGCAGCAGACGAAAAAGATGCAGCACAAAAAGGCTTAACGGCAGGTGTGGATATGGAAATGTCGAGTACCACTTATACAAACCTAAAGGAGCTGGTTACTCACAACATTATTCCAGAAAAATTGCTCGATGAGGCAGTGGCCAACATCTTGCGTGTAAAGTTCAAGCTTGGCTTATTCGACAACCCTTACGTTAAAACGGACGATAAGCAACCGTTCCTAAAAAACGAGTACATCGAGCATGCAAAGAAAGTGGCCTGCGAAAGCATGGTACTTCTGAAAAACAAAGCCGAGCTATTGCCGCTTTCCAAGAACCAAAAAATTGCAATGATTGGCCCTTTGGCCGATTCTCCGCGCGATCAGCTAGGAACGTGGGTGTTCGATGGCGACGAAAAAGATTCACAAACACCCCGTAAAGCTTTTGAACTTATGCTGGGCACAAAACTGATTTACGAGGCTGGAATGGAATATAGCCGCGACAAATCGGAAAAGCATTTCAAAAAAGCAATCGCAGCAGCAAAGAAATCCGATGTTATCGTGTTCTTTGCAGGAGAAGAAGCTGCCCTTTCAGGCGAAGCGAACGCACGTGGTCAGCTTCACTTACCGGGCAAACAGCACAAACTGATTGCTAAACTTAAAGAAACAGGCAAACCGCTTGTGGTTGTGGTAATGGCCGGACGTCCGCTTGCCATCGGAAAAGAACTAAAAAGTGCCGATGCTGTGCTCTACGCTTGGCATGGCGGAACAATGGCTGGCCCTGCAATCTACGATGTACTGTTCGGCAAGCACGACCCGTCAGGTAAGTTGCCAGTAACGTTTGTAAAAGGAGCTGGTCAGGTGCCGTTCTATTATTACCGAAAAAATACGGGACGCCCAGCAACGCCAGATACGTACACTCACTTCGACAGTATCCCGCGTAACTCCAAGCAATTGTCACTTGGTTTCCGATCGTTCCATCTCGACTATGGCTACACGCCGCTTCTGCCGTTTGGCTATGGACTTACCTACACCAAATTCAAATACAGCGACCTGAAACTATCTTCGAACCAGATGACGGTTAACGGAGAAATTAAAGTAAGTGCCACCATCACCAACACAGGCAAGCGCAACGGCGAAGAAATCGTTCAGCTATACATACGCGACCATGTTGGTAGCCTCACACGCCCGATCAAGGAGCTGAAAGGATTCAAAAAAGTCAAAATCAAAGCAGGTGAATCGAAAGTTGTGAAATTTGTCCTGAAAGCCGATGACCTGAAATTCTTCAACGGCAAAGACTATGTTGTTGAAGAAGGGAAATTTACTGTCTGGGTTGCAGCCCATTCAGACGATGAAACTTTGACGGCTGATTTCGAAATCAAATAAAATACATGTACCCCGTAGAGACGCAAGATTTTGCGTCTCTTTTCATAAAAATATTGAGACGCTGAGACGCAAAATCTTGCGTCTCTACCAATCCCACCGATAGCATTTTAGATTTTTTAGGAGCACAACATTTTACCCGTTTAAAACTTCCAGCGCGCCTTTCACTACAAGTCCTCGCCCCGTGCACGGTTCTGCATCAGCATTGCGGTGTCTTCCTACCGTCAGCCCCGCAATGCTGTGCATCACACGTGCCCGTGGCTGTGGGCTTTCCGTTGCAGTCGCGGCTATTTTACAACTGTATTTCTTTTTTAACAGATTCCTAGACCCGACGGGTTTTGAAAACCCATCGGGTCGAAATGTTTATGGACACCCTGTCCATGAATGGACACTTTTTTAATATGAAGAATCTCTCTTTTCGCTAAAAATCAACTCGTTAATATTTTCGGAACTTCTTTTGGCATACCCGATCCAAAAATGAACAAAATGGATCGCGAGATATCAAAAGAACATATTCAGAAGCGCAGACGCAAGTGGGTTATCAACATTGGCCTACTGGTTCTGTTCTTTGCATCGAGCTTTGCTTTTATTCCCCGTTTGATGCAGAGTTCTGTCAATTTAAAGAACTATAGGTTAGGTACAGTCAGTCGTGGTTCGGTGAGTATTTCGATAGAAACCACCGGCCACGCTATTCCCATGTCCGAGGCTCTGATAACAAGCCCTGTTTCGGCAACCGTGCGCACCATCGACAAACAGGTAGGCGACACGCTAAACAAAGACGACGCCATCCTGACACTCGACACCGAAACCGAACAACTGAAGCTAAACAAACTCACCGACGAACTAAAGCTGCTACAAAGCAACATACAGAAAACAGAGCTGGAAATTGAAAAGAGCAGATCCGAACTTCAATATAAACTGGCTGTAGATTCTGTTCAAATGGAGCAGATGAAAGCTAACATCAAAAACGAAGAGCACCTGAACAGCATTGGCGGAAGCTCGCAGGAAACCATCAAGAAACTAAAGAACCAACTGAAAGTATCTCAGCTCAGCTTTCAAAATCTGAAGCACAACAGTAGTGTAGACCAGAAATTGAACCAGCTGGAACTAAACAAGCTACGTCTACAAAAGTCCATCAAACAGAGCGATATCCAGAAACAGCAAAAAATTCTGGAATCGTGCATCGTTCGCACCTTCGGCAAAGGCGTACTGACAGAACTCAATTGCCAGATAGGCCAAAACACACCACACGGTACAGCCTTAGCTAAGGTCGCGAATCTTGAATACTTCAAAATTGTTGGGAAAGTGCCCAACCGTTATGCCTCCGACATGCGCGTTGGTCAAGAGGTTGTAATTCGTTACGACACCACCGAGATACGGGGACAGGTTTCAGGAATCGTTCCTTCGGCCGACAATGGTAGCGTTGAATTCACTGTGCATTATGGCAGTCGCCGTGCAGCAGGACTCATGGCCAATATGCGTGTGAAACTAAACATCGTGAAATCGAAACAGCAAAGCACCCTTCGTCTTCCCTACGGAGATTACTACGAAGGCCGCCAACAGACCTACATCTTCGTGCTAGAGGGTGGCGAATTGAGGAAACGAAAAGTCAAATTCGGAGGTGCGTCTGACAAGTTTGTTGAAGTCATCAGTGGTTTGCAAGAGAATGAAGAAGTAGTACTGAACACAAAACTCAGCCAAAAATATCCTAATAGCGAACGGTTAAAAATCAACAATAATTGAATGCAGTAATTCAAAGAAAAGCAAAGCTTTTCAATTCCCCTCCTTTTTGCAAGGAGGGGATTAGGGGTGGTTCAATAATCCTGGATTTTGAATTATTCGGAAAACACCACCCCCGCCCCCTCCTCAAAGAGGAGGAGAGTTAAATTACTGAACGTTTTCTAAAAAAATAGAATTGTTAAAAGTTGAATTTGAACGAATTAAAGCATCTAATTAACGCTTAATTCAATTATTGAAACTTAAAATGAAATCCATTCTTCGAAATATAATCTGCCTTGTTTTCATGTTCGCATACAATTCAACAACAGCTCAAGACACATTAAAGCTGAGCCTAAGCGATGTAGTAGAACTGGCCAAGTCTCAATCATTGCAAGCCAAATCGGCAGCCGTGCGAAAAATGAATGCCGAATGGGAATGGAAGCTATTCCGATCGGAACTAAAACCAAAGCTGAACATGAACCTATCGGCTTTGAATTTTCAACAGTCCGTTGAAGCCATCACTCAACAAGACGGCTCTATCCGCTATCAGGAGGTGACACAGAACAGAAGCAATGCCACGTTGGAGATTCAGCAATTAGTACCGTTCACGGGCGGAAACTTTTTTGTCCGAACCAATTTGGAACGCTTCGACAACCTGTCCAAAGACGAAATGGCTTACGGAGGTTCGCCACTGGAGATAGGTTTGCAGCAACCTTTGTTTGCATACAATCATTACAAATGGCAAAAGCGATTAGCTCCCATCAGGTTCGAAGAGTCGAAGAAGAATTACTCTGCTGGTTTGGAAGAAGTTGCTTTTAAAGCGGTTCAGCTTTATTTCAACCTAAGTTTAAACCAGATCAACAAAGAAATTGCACAAACCAACCTAAAAACAAACGAATCCATCCTGAAGATTGCTGAGGAAAAATACAGAATGGGCAAAATTTCAAAGGATGAATATTTACAGGCAAAAGTTCTTTTGAAAAACGCTGAAATTGCCGCTATCAGTGAACAAATGCAGAATACAGAGGCAGTGAACGAACTAAGAACGCATCTGGCAGTGAAAGAAAACATCGGCATTCAATTAATTTTGCCCGAGAAATTGCCCTTACAATCTCTAAATTTTGATGAAGTGTGGAATGTCTGCCAGCACAACAGTACAGAGCTGATTCGTCAGCAACGCCGCCTACTCGAAGTGCAACAGGAAGAGGCTAGAGTGCGCGGACAAACAGGTATTTCGGGCAAACTGAAAGCTTCGTTGGGTTATTCGGCACAATCGGAAGACCTGCCCACTGTTTTAGACAATACAAATAGTTTGCAGATGATTGGTCTTCAGTTCAGTATTCCAATTCTAGATTGGGGCGAGGCTAAGGCCAAGCGCAAAACCGTTGAGGCAAAAAAGATGTTGGTAGAACAAAATATCGAACAGGAAAAGGCTGATTTCAAACAGCAAATCCGAACACTGGTAGGTGCTTACAACACACTGAAACAGCAAGCAGTCTTAGCACAAGCAGCAAAAGAATTGGCAGAAGAGCGTTTCGCAATAGCCAAAGGCCGCTACATCGCCAGCGACATCAAACTGATTGATCTAAACCTAGCTATGACACAAAAAGATGGTACAAATCGAAGTTATGTAAATACCTTGCGGGATTTTTGGTTGACATCGCACAAAATAAGGACATTGAGCTTGTATGATTTTATTAGCAAGCAGAACCTTTTGAATTAATTAAAAGAAACTGAAGGTTTCTAAGAAAAGCAACGCTTTTCAATTCCCCTCCTTTTTGCAAGGAGGGGATTAGGGGGTGGTTCAATAATACTATACTTTTCAAAAAACACCACCCCCGCCCCCTCCTCAGAGAGGCGGGGAGCCAGGTTACTATATGTTTCATGAAAACATCAAGTTATCAGAGATAAATAAGACAACGAATTTATTACACAGCGCTAAACATAAGACTAATGATAAAACTACAGGAAATTCAAAAAATCTACCGAACCAAAACCATTGAAACGGTAGCCTTGGACAACATTAACATCAACATAGAAGCAGGAGAGTTTGTTTCCATTATGGGGCCATCGGGCTGTGGAAAAAGTACCCTGCTGAACATCATCGGACTGCTAGACAAACCTAGCGTTGGGAAGCTGGAACTAAACGGCCTACACATCAACGGCCAAAAGGACAAAGAGCTGGCCGCCATCCGAAACAAAAACATCGGTTTCATTTTCCAGAGTTTTCACCTGATCAAAAGCCTAAACGCACTTGACAATGTAGAAATTCCATTGGCTTACCGTGGTGTTTCTGCCAGAAAACGCCGTCAACTGGCCTCGGAATGCCTAGAACGTGTTGGGTTGGCTAACCGCATGCGCCACTACCCAAACGAACTTTCGGGCGGACAGTGCCAACGCGTAGCAATTGCCCGTGCCATAGTTGGTCAGCCAGCCATTCTACTTGCCGATGAGCCGACAGGAAACCTCGACAGCAAAATGGGACAGGAAGTAATGGATCTGATTAAAAAGCTGAACAAAGAAACAAAGACAACTGTGGTAATGGTGACTCACGACGAAAACCAAGCCAAGCAGACCGACCGCATCATCCGCATGTTCGACGGACGACAGGTTGGACAGAATATTAATCATAAAGCTGGAGAGCTTGTTTAAGAATTATGAGTTATAAATTATGGATTATGAATTGGCTTACGCCTGATCAGTTAGCATGCTAATATAAGCAACACTTTTGGGCCGTCACTACACTAAATATTAGTGCAATGCTTTTCCTAATAAATAGCACCATGTGCTTAATTGTACCAAAATGATAAAACAACTAATACGGGAACTGATTCAAAACAAGTCGTTTGCTTTTCTGAATTTGTTCAGTGTTGCCATAACTATTGCGGTGGTAATGATTTTTGCAATGAAGTTGGAGAACGATCTTTCTCCGAAAGCACCCGAGGTAAATTTAGACAAGTCACTTTTTATCTGGCGCATAAAGTTTGCAAATGGGCAAAATCATGAATACGAAAGCAATCTCAGTTTGGGATTTTTCAATAAGTATTTACTGACAATGAGAAGTCCCAAGATGGTTTCTGTTTACAAAGGAGCTAGCTGGACTTTTCTGCGAAAAAAACGCACAGAGAGATTTGTTGTAAACTCGGTTGACCCAGCTTACTTCAAAATCCATCAATTCGATTTCCTAGAAGGCAAGGCGTTATCAGAAGATCAGTTTCGGGATCAGAAAAAAGTAATCATCATCAGCCGACGGGTGCGCGACGAGTTTTTTGAGACAGATGAAGCTGTAGGCAAAACAATCGAACGCAAGGGAAAACGGTACCGTGTAGTTGGTGTGGTGGAGAACGTACCTATCAGTTGCCAGAATGCTTATGCCGATTTCTGGATTCCACGTCCATTGCTGCCTAACTCCCACAGTAATCCATATGGCGGTAATTATACTGGTATTTTTCTGACAACAGGCAAAGAAAACATGGAAGAAGTACGAGACGAAGTGAAAAGTATTGTAGCTAAAATCAACGCCAATTTCACAAAAGGTGAACATATTGCTCTAAAAGGACCCGAATTGCATTTCGACAAGTTTCACATTGGTCATGGGGATTTAATGATCAATATCGGGAAAACTGAAGACACAAAATATGCTGGCCGATGGGGTGTTTGGATGCAAATTTTGGGAAAATTCTTTCTGATTTTGCTTGTCCCAATTATCAGTGTCATCAGCCTGAATGTAACTTATATTTACGAGCGTTCAGAAGAAATAGCCGTTCGCAAAGCATTTGGAGCCAAGCGTTTTTCGATCATCAAACAAATGCTGAGCGAAAACATTGTTCAAACCCTGTTGGGTGGTCTGCTTGGTCTGGGTTTAAGCATTGTTGTGGCCAAGAGCTTTCCCGACTTCCTATTCGATGCTACAGTTGGTTACTTCCATGGTACTTATCAGCCCGTTATCGACATCAATATTTTCTTTATCGCACTTGGTATCATCCTGCTCTTGGGTGTGTTATCGGGACTTGTTCCTGCATTAAAAATTTCAAATGTTCAACCTGCAACTGTCCTGAAAGGAGGTGGGAAATGATTACTTATATCTTCCGTTCGATGTGGCAACAAAAACGCTCGAACCTGTTTATTATCCTAGAAATGTTCGGACTTTTTGTGGCGCTGTTTTTCGGTCTATTGTACACTATCAAAATAATGAAGCCGAAGTTTGAACCTACAGCGTTCCACATAAGCAACAACACGTACTTTTTTCATATTAACAATTACAGACCAGAGAAGAATACCGCTGACATTAAGGAATTTATAGAGCAACTACCTGATGTAGATAATGTTTCGTTAAGCTTGGGGAGCGTACCATACTCAAACAAATCCCGTAGTGGAACATTTTCGGCAGATGTGCTTGGCGAAAAGCTGAGAAGCAAAATATTTTATGCAGATGCAAACTTTCCAAAATTATTCGGATTAGAAACAATACAGGGAAAATGGTTTCAGGGTGAAAAATACACTGGACGAATCCCCATTGTTGTAACAGATGACTTTGCAAAACAACTTCCTAAAAAAATAATTGGATTACAGGGCATACTAGAAGACGGAAACATCCAGTTTCAAGGCTCACTCGATGATATTGCAAAAGGCAAACACAGCAAAATGCAAGGATTGGAAGTGGAGATAGTGGCTGTTACGAAAGCTTACCGAAACAATGATTTTAAATCGTCCAAAGCAGGTGTTTTTATTCCAACAGATGCAGTTTTTAAAAGTAATTCCGATGTTCATCTTGTTGTAGAAATAAGTGGGGAATTGAAAAATCATGCACCTGTACTTCAGCTAATCAACGATTTTTTGGAACAAGAAAAATGGTCTGTCATTAAACTTGCTCCTGTTACCGAACTACGTGATCAGGTTACACGAAGCACCACCATCGAAATGCAACGCATACTTCTTATGTTGGCTTGTTTGCTGCTGCTTTTGGCCTTGGGTCTGTCCGGTATTTTTGGATACAAAACACGTCAGCGTGCTTCCGAACTTAGTGTTTACAGAGCTTTAGGAGCTAGTGCTAAGAGAGTTCAGCGACAGCTTATTGGAGAAATGCTTGTTCTTGTGCTGATGGGCATTCTTCCTGCCATTTTAATCACCTTACAAGTTCCTTTGCTTGGTTTCTATACTGTTATGGGGGATGTGTTACTGGCTATTCTGTTCTCTTCTGTTGTTATTTTCTGTATGGTGATTGTCAGTGTTTATTTTCCGAGTAAACAGGTTTTTCGATTAGAACCAAGTGTTGCGTTAAAAGCTGAATAAAAATGAAAACAATAAAACAACTGATAAGGGAGCTACTGCGCAATAAGCTATTCTTCTTCCTAAACCTGCTGATTGTATCCGTTACAATTGCTGTGGTGATGCTTTTTGCTATGAGGTTGGAAAATGATCTGGGAGTGAAAGCTCCTGAAGTTCATTTCGATAAGACTCTTGTAATGTGGCATATAAATTTTTCAACAGGAAAAAACTCAGGATGTGGAAGTGCACTCAATTTGAGCTTCTTTAATGACTATTTGTTGAAAATGAAAAGTCCAGAGTTAATATCTGTCTTCTGCAAGACTTCATGGACATTCCTTTGTCAGACTGAAACAGAATCTTATCTGGGTAATATGGTTGACGCATCTTATTTTCTACTTCATGAATTCAAATTTTTAGACGGCAAGCCGATCTTGGAAGAACAATTCCGTATGCAAGAAGATGTGATGGTGATTAGTCGTAGAATGCGGGATGAGTTTTTTGAAAATGAAAAAGTTGTAGGTGACTATTTAGAATACAATGGGAAAAACTACCGTGTTGTTGGCGTAGTAGAAAATGTTCCTATAAGTTGCAAGTATGCTTATGGAGAATTTTGGATTCCCCGCTCTTATACAGTTGATTATAAAGGTGAATTTTGCGGAAGGTACACAGGTCTTTTCAAGGCATCGAACAGCAAGAATGTAAAACAAATTAAAGATGAAGTAAAGGGCATAGTTGATAAAATAAATGGGAATTTCACAAAAGGAGAACATATAGAAACCTTTGGGCCAGAGCTTCTTTTCGATCAATTTCATATCGATTTTTCCGACCCTAAGAAATATAAAGGTAGATTATGGATATGGAGTAAAATAACTGGTCAGTTCTTAATGTTGATGTTCGTTCCTATTATCGGCCTGATTAGTCTTAACTTGGTTTATGTGCAAGAAAGAGCTGAGGAAATGGCCATTCGAAAAACCTTTGGCGCTAACCGTTCTATGCTCATTAGACAAATGCTGACAGAGAATATCCTTCAGACTTTTGCAGGTGGCTTATTGGGATTAGGCTTAAGTATTTTAGTTGTTCATATAGCTCCAAATTTAGCTTTTGGTACACACATAGAATATTACACAAACATGCTTTATGTTGTGTTTAATTTTAAGGTTTTCCTGATAGCCTTTCTCATTGTTCTCCTATTTGGAGCTATTTCTGGCTTTATCCCAGCCCTAAGAATATCTAGTATCGAACCTGCTACTATTCTGAAAGGAGGACGAATATGATTCCTTATATTTTGCGATCAATGTGGAAACAAAAGAAAAGTAACCTGTTTACTATTCTTGAAATGTTTGGACTGTTTATAGTGTTGTTCTTCTGTTTGGTATACTCTATCAACATATTACGTCCCAAATTCGCCCCAAAAGCATTTAAGATAACCGATGATCATTTTCTATTTCAATATAGCAAATGGAAAGACCTTTCGGAAGATGCCATCAAGAAGTTTGTTTTGCAGTTACCAGAAATAGAGTCTGCTTCGATCAGTTCATCCAGCATACCTTATAACAACGTTCATGGAGGTCTGTCTTTTCAGAAAAGTAGCACAGACACTTCTTTTAATATCGCTCTTTATCAAGTGGACACTGATTTTTTCGAGCTTTTTGATATTGAACTGTTAAATGGAAAATTGTTTTCTGAAATAAACCTTACAGAGAGAATTCCTGTTGTGGTTACTCGTAGTTTTGGGGAAGAATTGGGTAAAAATCCAATTGGTATTACAGGAGAAATAGCAGAAAAAGAAGTGATTGTTGTTGGGATTACTGAGCAGTACAGGCCAAGGGAATACGAACTGTTTAGACCTGGAGTTTTCTTTCCATTTGGAGCTATTCACCAGTATTCTGCAACTGACTTGAGTATTAAATTCAGAAAAGGTGCTAAGAACAGAAAAGACATAATCCATAAGATTCATGACTTCTTACTTAAAAACAACGCACATGTATATGAAATTTCTGCTTTCAAAAGTCTACAACATAAGCATGAAATAGAGTCAACCTCTGAAATGCAACAGATCCTAATGCTGATCACGTTCCTTCTGATCTTGATCGCTCTAAGCCTAAGTGGAATATTTGGCTATACTACTAAACAGCGCGCAACTGAAATTGCCATTTATCGCGCCTTAGGAGCATCTTCACGAACCGTAAGGTGGCAATTAATGGGAGAAATACTAACCCTTACACTAATGGGCTGTATTCCTGCCGTAATCATTGCCTTACAAATTCCATTGCTGGGCATTTTCACAGCTTATGATGAAGTGCTGCTTGCTATTCTGTTTTCGGCGGCTATTATTATTAGTATGGTGATTATCAGTATTTACTTCCCAAGCAGATTGGCCTGTCGTCAAGAACCGGGATTAGCTTTGAAAACAGAATAAGAAATGAAAACAATAAAACAACTGATAAGGGAGCTAATGCGCAATAAGCTATTCTTCTTCCTAAACCTGCTGATTGTATCCGTTACAATTGCGGTGGTGATGCTTTTTGCTATGAGGCGGGAAAATAATTTTGGGATAAAAGCTCCTGAAGTTCACCGAAACAAGACCCTTTCTATCTGGGGAGTAAAGTTTAAGGATAAAACAAGTAACAACTATAGCAGGGGTGTTGGTGTAAAGTTTTTCAATGACCATTTATCGAAATTGAAAAGTCCAGAACTGACAACTGCTTTTGTGCATACCTCATGGCAATTCTTGCGTCAGACCGAAACAGCCATGTATAATACTAGACTGGTGGATCCCTCTTTCTTCTTGCTCCATGAGTTTGAGTTTTTAGAAGGAAAACCGATTTCCGAAAAGCAATTTCAAGAACAGGAAAATATTCTTGTGATCAGTCGTAGGGTACGGGATGAGTTTTTTGGAAAAGAAAATGTAGTCGGAGAGTATTTCGAATACGAATCCCAAAGCTACCGTATTGTAGGTGTAGTTGAGAATGTTCCTAGAAGTTGTCGAAATGCTTATGCTGACTTTTGGACATCTCGGGAACTATCAGCCAACCGAGGACAGGAATTTTGTGGTAGATATGAAGTACTCTTAAAAGCCTCTGACAACAACAATATCAGAGAGATTAAAGAAGAAGTGAAAGCACTTCTTGCAAAAATAAATGGGAATTTCACCAAAGGAGAACATTTAAGCATTAGAGGGCCAGAAGTTTTGTTTGAAAATCCCAATGGATATAAAGGCAATCTTCGGGTCTGGGGAACAATAATAAAACAGTTTCTAATGCTAATGTTTGTCCCTGTCGCGGGTTTAATTAGTCTCAACGTAGTATATATCCGCGAAAGAGCTGAAGAAATGGCCATTCGGAAAGCCTTTGGAGCTACTCGTTTCAAGCTTATTAGTCAAACACTTGCCGAAAACATTCTACAAACATTCATTGGAGGATTATTGGGACTTAGCATAAGTATGCTAATAGTCTGCTTTGCGCCAAACCTAGCATTAGGTACCGACACAGACTATTATGCAAGCATGACTTACCTTGCACTTAATTTCAGAATCTTTCTAATTGCTTTTTTTGTCATTCTATTTTTCGGTACTGTTTCAGGTTTAACTCCTGCTTTAAGGAATGCTAAAATCCACCCTGCTAATATTCTGAAAGGAGGACAAAAATGATTTCTTACATTTTCAGGTCAATGTGGAAACAAAAGAAAAGTAACCTGTTCATTATTATTGAAATGTTTGGGCTTTTCAACGTCTTGTTTTTCTGTTTTACAGAGACAATTCCTGTCATAAAAAACAAATTCGCCCCCAATGCACTCGAAATATCAGAAGATCATTATCTATTCACATACAGAAATGGAAAACTCATTACAGATGAAGCTATCAAAGAGTTTGTCCGTCAGTTTCCTGAAATAGAAAATGTGTCCGTCAGTTTCGGAAGCCATCCGTATAACAACTCCTCTTCTAGTTATAGTTTCCAGAAAGACAGCACAATAGCATTTGAGACTGTATTTTATCAGGTCGATGCTGAGTTTGCTGAGGTGTTCAACGTAAAAATGCTAAAAGGAGAATGGTTTCCCAAAACAAAACATCACGGAAAAATTCCTGTTGTAGTTACCAAGAATTTTGCAGAAAGGCTTGGGAAAGATGCTATTGGTACGTCAGGAAGAATTAGAGGGAATGAAGTTGTTATTGTGGGAGTAACAGAACAGTATAGAAGTGATGGGTACAACAGTTTTAAGCCGGGCATTTTTCTCCCATTTGGAGTTATAAATCAATCTTCTTCATGCGATTTAAGTATACAATTAAAAAAAGAGATCGATCACAAAGCCAAAGTAATTCAGTCGATCCGTGACTTTTTGAAAGATAATGATGCCAAGATATATAAAATTGTAGCTTTTGAAAGCTTACAGAAAGAGCAAGAGGGGCATTTAATTACATCTGTTCAACACTTCCTCATGCTGATTATTTTTCTCTTAACCCTGACTGCCCTAAGCCTTAGCGGGACATTCGGCTACACCATCAAACACCGCGCTGCCGAAATTGCAATTTACCGATCTTTAGGTGGATCTACCCATAGAGTCAGAAATCAATTAATGGGAGAAATCCTAACACTTACACTAATGGGGTGCATCCCAGCTATAGTTATTGTTTTGCAAATTCCACTACTAGGCATCTTCACCGCTTATGATGAGGTGTTGCTTGCAGTTCTGCTTTCAACAATTATTATTTTCAGTATGGTGGTTGTCAGTATTTACTTCCCAAGCAGATTGGCCTGTCGGCTTGAACCTGGATTAGCACTCAAAGCAGAATAAAACAAAAAAATCCACGACCTTAATTTCATAAAAATGCAAATTATAAAAATAGTACTCTACGAAATCCGACAAAAGCCATTTTTCGCTTTCTTACATCTATTTGGGGTAGCCGTTACTATCGCAATTGTGATGCTTTTTGTTATAAAGTTGGAAAGCGATTTTTCACCTAAAGGGCCGGAAGTGAATCTGGACAGAACGCTTTACCTATGGCGTACGACTTTTAGACATAAAGATGGAGATGTAACTAGAAGCTTTATTTCAAAAGAATTTCTGGAAAAACATTTCTCCAAAATGAAATCATTCGAGCATTTTTCAATTTTCACAGAACAAAACTGGGCAATGCCTAAACGGGGTAAGCTTCAAAAATTTGCAATACAACAAGTCGATCCCGACTATTTCAAAATAAATCAGTTTTCCTTTCTCGAAGGAAAAGGCATCTCACAGCAGCAATTCGACAATGCAGAACCAGTACTCGTAATTAGTCGCCGTGTTAAAGAGCTTTTTTTCGAAGATGAAATTGTTGTTGGAAAATACTTTCACTACCAAAGACGTGATTATCGGATTATTGGTGTTGTTGAAAATGTTCCTCGCAGTTGCAGACATGCTTATGCCGATTTTTGGTCTCCTCACAGTATGGATAAAACAATAGGAGGAGGCGCCGAATTTTCTGGAATGTATTCCGCAATAGCAACAGTACGTCACACTGACGATATCCCTAAAGCTAAAGCAGAGATGGCCTCTGTTCTTAAGCGTATCAATGCAGAATATACAGACACGGGTAGCTTGCACATCAATGGTCCATGTACGGCTTTTGAAAAGCAACATATGACCTGGGAAACAACTTTTTATCCCGGTGATTTCTCTGTTTGGAAAGAAAAATTCGGGCATTTGTTCGGCATTTTACTCATTCCTATTCTAAACATTATCACGCTGAATATTACGCGTACAAACGGACGATCGGAAGAAATTGCTGTGCGAAAAACTTTCGGAGCTAACCACAACAACATCATCAAACAGGTATTAGCCGAGAACATATTTCTCACTTTCATGGGAGCAATTGTAGGGTTTGCCATTGCGCTTATTTTGGCATACAGCATTCCCAATTTTATATTCGATGGTTTTAGCCTTTCAGGAACAAAAGTTCCTTACGCTATACAGCTCAATCTGGGTGTTTTCGGAGTAGCAATGCTTGTAAGTTTATTTTTTGCAGTAGCATCTGGCTTTTTCCCAGCTATAAAAATCGCAAAGCTAGAACCTGCAAAAGTATTGAAAGGAGGTAAATCATGATCAGGTATATTATTCGTTCTATGTGGAGCCAGAAACGGAGCAACTTGTTCATTATTCTGGAAATCTTTGGACTTTTTATCATATTGTTTTTTGGTGTAGTATCCATTAATAAAATTCTGAGCAGGCAGTTTCAGAAAAACGCTTATACTATAGAAGACAACACTTTTCACTATACAATTTCACATGATTTCCGATATAAAAAAGCTCAAAAAAAGCTTCAGGAACTAAAAGGTTTTGCCCAAAGTTTATTGGGTGTGAGAGCAGTTTCGATCAGCAACTTCGCGATTCCATATTGTGGTAGTAATATGAGCTATTCACTGCAAATTGAAGGCAATAACACCTCTGGTCTTGCACCTATGATTCGCCATGTAGACACTGACTTTAAAGACATTTTTAATGTTGAAATAATAGAAGGCAAATGGTTCGATCTGGATTTGGATTTTACGCAGCGGACTCCAATCATAGTCACTCAAGATTTTGTAGAGAAACGTTTGCAAGGAGAAAAAGCTATTGGAACGCACTGCTCCATTCCTATTGGAGATACAATTCGAGCCCAGATTGTTGGTGTTACTGGATATTTTAAGCATAGAGCACATGATAGGCTAAGCCCCTCTGTTTTTGTTCCTTTGAGCGCTTGGGGCAGCAAGAGTGGGTACTTTGATTTGTTGGTATCTTTTAATGGCGAATCATTAATGGATCAAGATCAATCACTAAACAGCCTACAGGATTACTTAGTAAAAGAAGGTTGGCTATTGTCGGATATTTCAATGATGGATGTCACGGAAAGAATTTCTATGCAAAATTCGAGTTTCGAATCGAAAGTTATGGGTTTGGTTATTGTGTTTCTGTTGCTGAACCTTGCACTTGGCCTTATCGGTATTTTTGGTAATGCAGCCAAACAAAGGGCTAGTGAACTGGCTGTACGCCGTGCATTAGGAGCTTCCACAACTCAGGTAAGCAGTCAGCTCATATCCGAAATGATAGTACTTGCACTTATGGGAATTTTGCCTGGAATTCTATTGGTACTACAGATGAATTTACTGGGATATAACTATAATGTTGGACAGATTTTGATCGGAATTGCCATTTCCACCTTGCTTATTTTATCGCTAGTAGCTGTTAGTGTAATATTTCCAAGTATAAAAGCTGCCAACTTATCACCTGCTCTTGCTCTAAAAGATGAATGAGTAGGGGGATTGGTCATTAGTCAATAGTCATTGGTTTTTGAGACATATCTAATGATCAACAACTGATTAATAAATTAAAGTCATTACGAATGGAGTATTAACGAGGTAAAGTCGAACCAACCAAAAAACAAAAAAACATGAAACAAGTACAATTTTACTTCAGTGCCATTTTATTTCTTCTACTTTTTAATACCGAGACTTTTAGTCAGGATATTGTAGAAGCTTACAAGGCAAACCAACAGACCAGAAATAAACAGTGGGAAGATCATAAATATGAGGATGCTATTAAAGGTATGCTTCCTATTTATCAGAACTACCTGCAATTGGACGAAAAAAAGAAGAACAAGCATGAATGGATTGCACAAAGTCTGACTTATAATTTAGCTTGTGCATATTCACTAACAAATCAGAAAGAAGAAGCTATAAAGCACCTTCAACTAAGCTATAAATATGGCTGGAAGAACTATTATCACATTCTGAAAGATAGCGATCTGGATAATATCCGTAAAGAATCGGGATACAAAGAACTCTTGGTAAAATTCAAAGAAGTTGGAGATTACGTACAGATTCTCAAAAAGGATGCTCGATATTCGGATATCCACACAGAAACACCTCCATTTTCTTATCAGAATGCAGACGAGCTGAAAGAATTCAGGCTGAAATATAATCTCGACTCTGTAGCTGGTAATGGTGATGAATTTTCTAAAATTGTAAATCTTATGTCGTGGGTAAACCATATGGTGAGGCACGATGGAAGCTCACAAAACCCTAAAGATAAAACTGCTGATGCCCTAATTAAAGTTTGTAAGGCTGAAAACAGAGGTATTAACTGTAGAATGATGGCCACAATTTTAAATGAAGCCTATCTTTCAATGGGGTTTAAATCCCGTTTTGTTACTTGTATGCCTAAAGGCGAAAAGTTCAACGATTGCCATGTAATAAACGTTGTATATTCTAAACAATTCGGCAAATGGCTGTGGATGGACCCGTCATTTGAAACATATGTAATGGATGAAAATAATGCTCCCTTGAGTATACAAGAGGTTAGACAAAAACTCTGCAATAAAGAGCCTATGAAGGTTTACAATAAAATCCATTGGAATGACAAAAAGTACAGTGGCGGAGGCAAAAGATACCTTTATGAATATATGACAAAGAACCTTTATCGTTTCTCAACTCCATTGGTGAGTATGTCTGGCTTTGAGTCTTCTAAAGAAAAAAGAGTCTATGTTGAATTGTACCCTATTGGATATAATCCTAAAAACATAACGTTGAACAAAAAAACAGAAGGACAACGCACCGACACGTATTATCTTGTAAATGATGATGTATTTTGGGTGAAGCCAGAATAAGCTGAAATACAGACTGAAGAAGGCAGACCCGACAGGTTTTTAAAACCTGTCGGGTCTTGGTGAACAATACATCACACCACAACAAAAAATGATACTAATAATAGACGACGACATAGCCATCCGCACCTCGCTAAAGCTTTTGCTGAACAAAGCAGGGCACAGAACGCACCAATGCGACACGCCAGAAAAAGCATTGGACTGGGTGCGGGGCAACATGCCCAAAGCCATTCTACTCGACCTAAACTTTGGGGCAAGAACATCAGGCGAGCAAGGTATGGAACTGCTACAGAAGTTGAAGATTTTCTGTCCAGATACGCCAGTGCTGCTCATCACAGCTTGGGGATCGATAGATTTGGCTGTACAAGGGATGAAGCTCGGAGCGTTCGACTTCATCACCAAGCCATGGAAAAACCATCAGTTGGTGCAGAGCATCAACAATGCTTTGGAAATTGCCAAGCTGCGTAAAACTGAAAAGCAAGAAGAGAAGTCGCAGGTGGAGTCGTTGAAGAATTACGATTTCTCTAACATTATCACGCAGAGTGAGGAGATGATCGATATTCTGAAGCTTATCGGACGCATTTCGCAGACCGACGCACCTGTACTTATCACTGGCGAAAGCGGAACTGGTAAGGAATTGGTTGCCGAAGCACTGCACAACAACAGCAAGCGCAAACAAAAGCCTTTTGTGAAGGTGAACCTTGGTGGCATATCTGCATCGCTGTTCGAAAGTGAGATGTTCGGTCACAAGAAAGGAGCGTTTACAGATGCACACACCGACCGCATGGGACGTTTCGAGATGGCAGAAGGCGGAACTATTTTCCTCGACGAGATTGGCGAACTGGAATTAAGCAGCCAAGTGAAGCTTTTGCGTGTACTACAGGAACAGAGCTACGAGGTACTGGGCGATTCCACTACACGGCAGGCCAACATCCGCGTGGTATGTGCAACGAATAAGAACCTGCCAGAGATGGTTGGTAAAGGG
Source organism: Bacteroidales bacterium (assembly GCA_965230435.1). Classification (GTDB taxonomy): domain Bacteria; phylum Bacteroidota; class Bacteroidia; order Bacteroidales; family JBDKHP01; genus JBDKHP01. Next base: position 2,166,119 of record CBDDLB010000002.1, on the reverse strand, counting down.
CTTTTCCGCGAAGACTTGTTCTATCGTATCAACCTGATTCAAGTCACATTGCCACCTTTACGCAAACGCGTTACCGACATTCCTTTACTGGCCAGACATTTTGTAAAGAAAACCTGTGCTACTCAACAGTTGCCCGAGCCTACGCTTAGCAAAGAAGCGATCAGTCATTTAAAGAAACTTAACTTCGCTGGCAACATCCGCGAGTTGAAAAATATGGTGGAACGAAGTGTGCTACTTTGTACAGGAGATGAAATTACGGAAGAAAGTTTTCAGCCAACACCTTCCAGTCCAAGCATTGAAGGGCAAATAAAGCCTGGACTTGTTACACTCGACGAGATGGAGGCGATACTGATCCGTCAAACAATGGAGTCCTTTAATGGCAACATTAGTAAGGTGGCGCGTAGTCTGGGACTTAGCCGTGGGGCGCTTTATCGGCGGTTGGAGAAATTTGGGATACCTTATGAAAAAGGTCAATAACTGAATAAGGGAATTATAGAATAATTGAATGCTATATCACTGTGAGTTTCATGTGGACTTGAGATTATTATATTTCTGTGTACAGATACGTCACGCCTCTACCAATAATCCAATGACGAATAACCAATTAACCATTACCAAATGCGCCTAAAAACAAAATACATACTCTGGGGAGCCTGCTTTTACACTGCTATTTTGGGTAGTATGTTTTATTTAGCGCAGAAAGATGTTTATGTCTTTTTCGGTCTGGAAGCACTGCTGATTGTTTCCCTGATTATTTACATTAGCCTCTACCGTCAGTTTGTGCGCCCGATAGAACTACTTAATAGAGGGACTAAGTTGTTGTTGGATAAGGATTTTACAACAAGGTTAAGTCCTGTTGGGCAAAAAGAGCTTGATAACCTGATTGATGTTTACAACAAAATGACCGCCCAATTACAAAACGAGCGTACACGGCAGTTAGAGAACTACCACCTGTTGCAATCGCTCTCCGAGGTGTCGCCTATGGGCATTATTCTTTTGGATTTTGATGGTGCTATTGAACAGATCAATCCATCGGCTGTGAAGATTTTAGGTGGTGCTACGAGCGAAGCTTTTTTGCAGAAAAAACTCGAAGACGTTGGCAATAAACTGACTGATGCAAGCTTGTCGCTAAAGGTGAACACGTCGGAAACAGTTTCCATCAGCGGTAAGGAACGCTTCTTTATTTACAAAGGTGAATTCCTCGACCGTGGTTTCTACCGTCACTACATCTTGTTGCAGGAAATGAGCAACGAACTGCTACATGCAGAAAAGGAAGCGTATGCCCGTGTAATCCGCACCATGTCGCACGAGGTGAACAATAGCGTGGGGGCTATCAATTCAATTTTGGAGTCCGTTTCAGGTGATTTGCAGGACGATTCGCACAAGGCTGTTGTAGTGGCCATTGAACGCAATTCGAACATGGCCAATTTTATGAAAAACTTTGCCGACATCGTAAAACTTGCCACACCATCGAAACAGGAAATTGACCTGAATACTTTCTTCCGCCACATTGTGCTACTGATGCAAAAGAGTTGTGAGGAATCGGGTGTTGAACTTAGTTTTTCGGAAGCTACTGTACCGTTCTCAATTTCTGCCGATCGCTTTCAGTTGGAACAGGCCGTTATCAACATCGTAAAAAATGCGGTTGAGGCTATTGAAGGCAAAGGCGAAATTAAGATTACACTGGACAGTGATGCAAAAGAAATTTCAATTGCTAACAACGGAAAGCCTATCTCAGAAACTGAGGCTGCTCAACTTTTTACACCATTCTTTACCACAAAAGAGAACGGACAAGGGATTGGGTTAACGCTTGTTCGTGATATTCTGATGAACCATGGGTTTGATTTTTCTCTTCGGACGTTGGGAGGTGGTTGGACTGTTTTTTCTGTTGGGGGCTTGTAAAATAATGCTGATGCTTGGGTAAAAGTATTTATCTTTTCAGAAGAAGCCTACGCAACTACTTCGTATGGCTAAATCATTATAATGAGATTTGATACAAATATAAAAGAGCTGTTTTAACAGGTTAAAACGGCCCTTTATTAATGTCTTATTTACTTATGTATTCTCACTTTCGTTTTAATGATCATGTTCTGCAATCACATTAATTTCAGCTTTGTAAGTCAACCCATCAATTATTCTTTTACCATCTTTGATTTTTCCAGTATCTTTAATTCCTCCATATAATTTTACTACTTCGAAAGCATAAAAATCGAATTTTTGATAATCTTCAACTATCTTACAGGCTCTAAATGTTTCAATGCCTTTTCTAACAGCTTCATCAAAGCTATGCTCCGACACGCCTACGATTGGTAATACATGTTTGTGATGACCGTGATGATGATTTGTACTCATAATAAAAATAATTACTGCTGTTAATGTTTAATTCCTTAAAAACTTCATATTCTCAACAATAGTTTGGGCATTATTTACATATTGCAACTATGGGTATAGTTGAGTTAGAGCTTTGTGTTTTATAGCTCCAGTTCTCTTTTTCATTATGCTGTTGTGAAAAAGTTTTTCAATTTCAAAAACGCAATCTTATTGCTTAAAACAAACCTTCTCACTTCAGTTTATAAAGAGGGTCCTTTTTTAGAACAAAAAAACAAAATAGCGTAGCTACTAAATCGATATATTTTGTCTTTGCTTCTGTAACAAATCTCTGAAATATTGAATAGAAAAAATATATCGCTACATATCACAATATATCGCTATATATCATATGCAATGCTTTTGCTAGGTAATTGCAAATTGAATGGAGCAACCTTATGAAGGTCTTTGAAAAATAAGCTCTGTGGAGAAATATTATAAGGACTTAAAAATACGGACTAGTTGTCCAACAAACACAATTAAGTACTGAGCATAAATAATCGGCATTTTTCAAGATGACTCACCGAAGTTAATATGTAGCTCACACCAAAATTTTGTATTATTTCATCAATTTTATCATCAAGCAATTGTTGGTTCTCTATGGATCCATAAGGTATCCATTCATACTTTATCTTTCTCCAGAGAATTTCTATTGGGTTCAGGTGGGACTGTAGGTTGGCAGGAAAAAAATGTAAAGCCCCTGCTGTTTTCATTCTTTCATTTTTTTCAGGAAAACCGCACTTTTATGTACCAATGCGTTGTCCCGAACAATCACACTGGGATGAAGGTGCTGTTTCCAGATCTGGCAGAGTTACTGTGGCAAACAGGGTGTTTGACTTTTGCAGATAAAGAGACTAGAACTGGAAAGACCAGTTTCAGGATGAGAGTTTCTAATCTTGAAATACAGGATTCGTAGAACAGCTTATTCCTAGATTATCTTATCGCGGGCATGTTTATACCAAGGAAATTCAGTAATTTAATATTGCTGATGTATTATTGGATAATGATGTTGTAGGCTTTGAAACATAATTGAATCTCTTTTTTTTTATTTCATATCAGAGTTATGTCAGTAATACTATCCGTGAATATGAAAGTTATTATGCTTCTGTGATTTTTGCATTTTTGTCGAGCTTGGGTTTTCAAGTAATCGCAGAAGAAACAACAAATAGCGGTCGAATAGATATGACTATGATTGGGCCAGAGCAGATTTATATTCTGGAATTTAAGGTTGATATTTCTGCTGAGATAGAATTGCATCAGATGAAAACCAAGCGTTACTATGAATATGGCTATGGAAAAAACGATATATCTAATTGTTATTCATTTCAATAGTGAAGAGAAAAATATTGTTGGTTTTGAGTGGGAGGCTTCGAAAAATCAAAATCGTGCTTGTTAATTATTGAAGGGTTGGTTATTCGACACAGCCAATAGCCAACCCTTCAATAAAAAATCAACTCAAAATAACATCACTAACCCCATTACTAAGTTTCAGAACCTGAATCTGAGTAGGAATACGCTCCTTAAGACTGGAAACGTGCGAAATAACCCCGATCATCTTTCCTTGAGAACGTAGGGTTTCCAGAGTGGAAATCACAAGTTCCAACATGTCGTTGTCGAGTGTGCCGAATCCTTCGTCGATAAAGAGCGAACGGATGCTGACATTGTGGCTGGCCAAATCGGAAAGGCCAAGTGCGAGTGCTAAGCTGATCAGGAATTTTTCTCCACCGCTGGCAGTGTCTACTAAGCGGGACTGGTCGGTTTGGTAGTGGTCTATCAGCACAAAGTTCAGTTCTTCGCCTTTGCTGTAGTGTTCGTTGATGTGCAGCGAATAGCGTTTGTTCAGTTTGTATAGGTGAATGTTGGCTAGGTGGATCAGGTTGATTAGCGTTAGGCGTTGCACATAAGTGTTGAAGGCATGTTTTGATCCGCCAAGGAGACTCATCAGGTCGTTCCACTTTTTCAGCTCTTTTTGTTGTGCTTCGATCTGATTGACTACGGTTTGGTTTCTTGTTTTTATTTCGTTGTCCTTCTCGAATGTTTGGGTGATTTCGCCTTGTCGTTTCAGCAGCCTTTCTTGATTTTCTTGTAGCAGTTTCTGCTGTTGCTTTGCTTCTTCCTCGCTGGTTTCAAAATCTTTTTGGGCTTGGAGTTGATCTTGTTCTTCCGTGATTTTCTTTTCTAAGGTTTCTAACGTAAGGGCTTTGTCGTGAAGTTTCTTTCTGGTTGCTTCGATTCGCTCTTTCTCTTCTCTGCTTAGCAGACATTCCTGAACAGCTTCTTGGTTGGTGAAGCTTGATGGTTTCAGCTGCTCTACCAATTGATCGTTGGCTTTTTGAAGCTTTTCGGTCAGTTCGGTTTCTTCTTTCTTTGTTGTTTCCAGCTCTTTGTTCAGGGAAACTTGTTGTTCGTTTAGTTCTTTAAGTTTCTCTGTGCTTTTTGCTAGTGTTTCTTTGAGTTTGGTCAGCTCTTTTTGTAGTTTGTTGGTGTGTTGTTCTACGCTGATTTCTATCGGAAGAATTTCCTGCCGTTCGGCCTGAACTTTATTTCGCTGTTCTTCACTTTCTTTTTGCTGATGTTGTAGTTTGGTCAGCTCTTGCTTTTTGTCTTCCGATTGTTGCTCAAGGGCTTTGTGTTCTGTTGTTGCTTCAGCTATTTTCTGCTTGGTTTCTTGCAGGTTTTCTTTTCCTTTTTCAAAGCGGTTGGCTTTATGTTCCAGTTGAGAGATGAAAGTTTGATCTTCTGAAAGCTCTGGCAAACTTAATTCGAATAGCGATAGTTGTTCTGTAAGGTAGCCTTCTACTTCTCCGAAGCTGTGTTCTGCGCTTTCTTTTTCTTTAACGATTTGTTGAATGGAATTTTCAACCTGCTTTATTGTTTCTTCAAGCCTTGCAAAGTCACTTTGTGTTTTTTGTTGCTTTTTGCGTATGGTTTCCGATTTCTTCAGAAGTTCGTCTTTTTGCTTTTGTAGTACTTGTGTGTGCTTGACTTGTTGCTGAAGCTTTTCTTGTTGCTTCTGTTGTTCTTCTATTTTTTTCGAAATTGGTTCGATTGCTGTGATTTGTAAATCGGAGTCAATTGCGTTGAATTTTTCTTCTGTCGTTTTAATTTCGTTGAGTTGCTTCTGAATTTGATCGGATACGTTTTGGAGTTTTGTTGTTGTCTCAGCTGTTTTTACATCTAGTTTGCTTTTTTCTTTTCGAAGGTTTTCAAGTGCTTTTTTGCGTTCGCGGAACTGCTGTTCACTCTTTTCTATTTCTATAGTGGCGTATTTTTCAACATATGGGTGGTGTTCGGAGCCACATAGTTTGCAAGGCTTGCCTTTCTCTAGTTTTTTGCGTTCTTCCTCAAAGCTTTTTATCCCTTTTTCTAATTCAAGAATCCGCTCGGCATCTTCTAGTGCTTTTTCTGCAACTTCGGTTTCAGAATTGTTTTTTGTTAACTGAGTTTCGAGTTTGCTTTTTTGCTCTGTCAGTTGTGTTTGTTCGTTTTCCAGCTTTGTTTTCTGCTCAACACTTTTTTGGTGCTGGGTAGCTAAATCGAAAAGTTGTTTTAGGTTTTGTAGAAGTTCTGTGTTTTGCTTTTGTGCGGATAAAAGTTTCGACAGGTCGAGGTCTTGCAGCAGGTGGTCGGCCTCTTGAATTTTGGTTTCGAATTGTTCTAATTGATCAGATGCTTTTTTTAGCTCTGTTTCTGACTTGGCAATGCTTTTTTGTGCGGCAGCAAGTTCCTTTTGTTGCTTTTCAACCTTTAAAGATTGATCACTTAGTTGTTTGTGCAATGTGTTTCTTTCGCTGAACTTTGCAGACCAGTTGCTTAGGTTTTTCTTGATTTCTGGAGCTTTTTTGTTCTTCTCTAGAAATGCTTCTGTTTTTGTTTTAAGCTCTTCGTTTTCTGTTATCTGTTGTTTTAGCGTCTTTTGTCTGGTCTGTAGTTTTGAGATTGAAGTTTGTTGTTCGGTGATTTGCTTACTAGTATGGTTAATATTTTCGTTTAAATTCTTAATCTGGCTATCTTTTTCGCTTACCAGTTTGAGCTTAGGTAGCCATGCCTCAAAGTTTGCTTCTTCTGTTATTAATGTTTTGCGCTGCTGTTCTTCGTCTTTCTGTTGTGTTTCTAATCTGTTTTTGTTGGTTGCGATTTCTTTGTCTAAAGCCAGTGCACGTTCTGTATATTTTTTAAGCTGAGTTTTTGTGCGCTTGATTTCATCTAAAATAGGAGCGAAGGGTTCGGCAAGTTCGTGTTGCTCTAGTTTCAGAAAGGCTTCTTTGTTGTTCTCTTGATCGGTTTCTAGTTGTCCTCTGTTTTGTTGTAATTTTGCCTGCTCTTGTTCAATTTTTGCTTTTTGTTTGAACCAGTGTAGAAAGCGTTCGTTGTTTTTTGTTTCTTTTTCCAGTTTGCCTAATTCAGTCTGAAGCGTAGTTTTTTCGGTCTCTAATTCAGTGCGTTGTTCCTCAGTTAGCAGGTCTTCAGTATTGATTTTGGCTTCAATCTCTTTAAGGCGTTCGCGTTCGTTGTAAATTCTGTCGTTGAGTGCATCGCCGATTTTTCTGAAAATTTCTTCACCAGCAATCTGTTCGAGCAGGGCAGCTTTATCTTTTGCAGGTGCCGATAAAAAGGCTGCAAATTCACCTTGCGCCAACATTACAGAGCGCAGAAACTGATCGTAAGTAAGTTGGGTTATCTTTTCGATTTCTTGTTGGACTTCCCGTTTTTTCTCGGCTATGATTTTTTCTGTCGATAAGTTTTTCAGCCTGACTTCTTCCTTGGGTTTGCCAAGCTGTTTTCCTTTTGCAGTTTTAACACGCATGCTCCAATGTGCTTCGTAGCGGTCGTTACCGTTTTCGAAACAGACACGGCTCATTGCCTCGGCAGCACCATAGCTCACCACATCCTCAAGACCTGCTTTGATATTCGATTTTTTGAAACGCGGCACACTGTGGTACAAGGCGATTGTAATGGCGTCGAGCAAAGTGGTTTTTCCAGCGCCAGTAGAACCAGTTATAGCAAAAAGGCCAACATCCTGAAAATGTTCGTTTTCGAAATCTATAGTGATGGGTGTTTCCGATTTCAGGGAATTTATATTTTGCAGTTCTATTTTTAGGATTTTCATGTGTCTTAATTTCTTTCAAGACAGATTTTTAATCTGAATGTAAGGTAGTTTGCGTGTAGTTAAAACTATTGTTCTTTGGCCAGGGAAAGAATTTCAAGAAATGCATCTTCCAGTTCGGGTTGTGTCTCTAAATCGAAAGACATGTCGGTGCATTTTTGTCTGAAAACATCTAGAGGCGACAGTTCACGTACATTGACAGATTCCTCCACCAGTTTTTCGAGTCCTTTCAGTCGGTTTTCGCGCTTGAGGCTAACTTTTAGAACTTTGAGATTGAGCTGGGCAGATGTGTCTTTTATTTCTTGAAAGGCTATTGGAGCGTTAGGCTCATCATCGAGGAGAACTTCGACCCAAGGTGTTAGGTTGTGTTCTTCGGAGTCGATGGCCTGTAGCTGTGGTATGATCTGCTCCAGCGTACCTGTTACTTTCTGAATGCTGCGGAAAGTTGGAACTTCTACTTCTTGAATGGTGTTGATTTGCGTAGCTTCAGTTTCGAGAAGCAGCACTTGTTTGTTGTTGCCGATTTCACTAAAACTTAAAGTGTAAGGTGAACCTGAGTAACGGATGTGTTCGTTGCCTCCAACTTTTTGTGGACGGTGTAGGTGTCCTAAGGCAATGTAGTCGAAAACATCAGGAAAATCGTTGGAGCCAATATCACCCAGATTGCCAACGTAGATGGTTTGTTCGCTTTCGGATGTTGTGCCGCCGATTGCAAAAAGGTGACCTGTTGAGATAACGAACGTGTTTTCATCTTTTAGTGCTTCGCATTGCCTGGCAACATCGTTGTAATGCTTTACTAGAGCCGATTTGTAGCGGTCGCCAAGTTCATCGAAGCTTTCGCCAGCTACAGCTTTACGGATGTCCTGATCGCGCAGGTATGGAACGGCAGCAACAATCAGTTTTTCTTCTCCTATTGTAAATTGAAGGATTTCTTCCGAGATATCATCAGTGGCTTTTCCAACTACATGTACAGATAGGGCTTGTAGTAATTCTTTTGGAGCATTCAACGTTCCTGGAGCGTCGTGATTTCCTCCAGTAATTACTACATGTTGACAATTAGTGTCCCTCAGCCTGACCAAGAAATCGTAGTATAGTTTCTGGCTTTGTGTTGCAGGTACGCCTGTATCAAATACATCTCCAGCGAGTAGAAGTATATCGACTTGCTCTTTTTTGATGCAAGCGGTTAACCAATCTAGAAACTGAGCTTGTTCTTCGTGCTGCGATTGATCGTGCAAGCGGTGTCCTAAATGCCAATCGGAGGTGTGGAGTATTTTCATGCGCTTCTTTACAAAATATCTGCTCTGGGTTTGTTTCGTAAAGATATGTGTTCATGTAAGAATTACAAGTGCCAGTAAAAGTCTTCGATTGTAAGTTATTAATAATTCGGTCGGAATTTTAGGGCAAAAGCATCAAAATGAAAACTGAAGGTTTTTCAAAAAGACAAAGTCTTTAAGTTCCCAGTCTTTTTAAGGAAGTGAGTCAAAGGGCTACACCTTTTATTAGAAAATCAGTGGTTCTCAGGATGTAATATTTTTGATACGTTTACTCCATCAGAACATTAATGCGCTTATGACATTGAATGGCTGAATGTTTAACAATTAGAATTATTATTGTTCTTTAGGTGAAATTGAAATGGAAGAAGTTGGAGTGCGGAAAGCACAACAATTGGTGCTTCCGCTTTTAATCAAAATACTTCGATCGGATTATTTTATGCTGAATTTAATGGTTTCTGTTCTTCTGTTGTTTTTAAGTTGAATGAAATACAGACCATTGTTCATGTCACTTACGTCAATCTGTGTTCTACTTTTGATAATTGCTCCCGATTTAATCTTCTTCCCTCCAAAATCAACAATGGTGTATTGGTCGAAAGGTAGTTGAGTACCTTCAAGCTCAATATTAATCCAAGAATCCGCTGGGGTAGGGTAGAGGCGAATGCCTTGCGCAGCGAGTTCTTTCATAGAAGTGATTTCAGTAAGATCCTTTAGGTTTACAGTAATTTTGGCAGAGCCTGAGTTCACACCGTCCGATATGTTTACTGCCAGTTCAAATTTAGGAGTAGTTTCATAATCAATAGCTGCTTCGTTGTTTACTTTTAGCTCACCAGATTCAATAAGAAATGCATCGTTTGTGTTTCCACTTTCAATTGTAAAATCTAACGCGTCGAATTCTGGGTCTTTAGCTTGTAGCATTCCAACAGTTGTTCCATTAGTAAGGTTTTCGTCTATTGAAAATTCTTGATCGGCAAATTCTGGTGCTTCGTTTACATCTTCAATGTTGATGTCGATTCTTGCACTGATTGTATTTACACCATCAGAAGTGCTTATTGTGAGAGTGAACTTGTTGCCTGTTTCGTAGTCAAAAAATGCAGGATCGTTTACAGAAAGCTCTCCTGTTGCAAGGTCAAGAGTAAATGCATTGTGTTTGTTACCAGAGGCAATTCTGTAGTTCAACTTGTCCGATTCTGGATCTTTTGCTACTATCGTACCGATTAGTGTTTCTTTTTCAGAATTTTCATCTACCGAAAGCTCTTGAGTTACAAATTCCGGAGCTTCATTTACATCGTTTACAGTAATGGTAACTGTGGCACTATTGGCAATTGTTCCGTCAGATACACTTACTATAAAAGCATGTTCCTTTTCTGATTCGTAATCCAAACCTTTGTCGTTGGCTACACTTATTTTACCTGTTGTTGCGTCTAAGGAAAAAACGCCTTTTTCATTTCCAGATACGATTTCAAAGCTTAATGGCTCAGATTCAGGATCTGTAGCCACTAAAGTACCAATGATTGTTTCTTTGGCAGAGTTTTCTTCAATAGAGAAAGCTTGGTCTGCGATTACAGGACTTTCATTTATTTTAATTCCAGTTGAAAGAATGTCTTTGTTGTAAACAGGGGTGAAAACGCTGCCGCTTTTTCCCAAACCGATGTATGCTTCTTTATTTAAGATAAAAGATATGGCATTGTTTCGTTTTGTACCTTGTCCAAGTACATCGCCTAAGTCCTTAACCTTGTTTGTTTGAGGATCATATTCTGTAACAGATTCCTTATTTCCATAAGCAATATAGGCTTTTCCGTTTGCAACAAATGCTGTTGCATCGTTAAACGATAGATTGATGCCGTCTGCATAAATCATTTCTTTCCAAGAGTTTGTTGTTGGGTCGTATTGGCGGATACCACTCAGTTGCATAGCAAACGGATCGATAGTATACCCACCACCAACATAACCTTTTCCAGAAACGGAAAAAGCAAAGGCCATGAAACGTTTATCAGCGTCCAGAGGAGCTATCTGGCTCCATTGGTTAGTTGTAGCATCATATTTCCAGAAGTCTTTCTGATCACCATCAGCATCCCTTCCCGTTCCTACATACGCAATATTGTCGATTACAAAATTTACCGCAGAATAACGGGCTGTACCTCCGAAGTCGGCTACCTGTTTCCATGTTTCTGTAGCAGGATCGAACTCGTAGAAGTCTTTGTATAGTGTTGATCTGTCGTTTCCTTTTCCTAGTCCTACATACGCTTTCCCATTTAATACGAAAGCTTCTGCTTCTGTGCGGCTTTCTCCTGAAAATGAAGCAATTTGTGTCCATTTGTCAGTCGCTGAATTGTACTTGTAAAAGTCGTTAAAAACTTGATCGGCATTTTTACCAAGTCCAACAAAAAGAACATTGTCGATAACAAAGCTTATGGCACCTTCCCGCTCAGATCCAATGAACGAAGAAATGCTTGTGTTTTTTTGATCATTAGAAGTTTGGGCATAAAGGCCAATGGTTGTTAGAAAGTAGATAGTAAGGATAAGAAGTTGTTTCTTCATTTTTTTTAAACTTTTATTTTCAATCTAGTATGTGTAACCGTTATGCAGATTCTATTTTGGAAGTGAGCATAACTGATTCATTGTATTCCTTTTTTTGTTGCACGTAGGCTTATTTTTAATTAAAAGTAAATCGCACTTTTATATATCAAATTGTAAACAACTTCTACGTTCTCTTTGTTAAGAACAGAAAGCCGCTGTATTTATTGAAATATATCGATAATAAACTTTTACTGTGCCAACCACACAACGTTATAGTGTGAGTTTTCCGTATCGGTAATTCTAAAAGGTTTCCTCATGTATAGCTTTTGTGCAATGTTGTAGTGGATTTGAAGAAGAAAAATCGACTTTGGTATTTAGATTCTGTCTAAAATAGCTCTCAGAATGACCTTTAGACCCCCTTTCGGATATGTTTGTTAGCATATCAAACGTTGGCGAAAGTTCGCTCAAATAGCAATAACCCTTTTACTACCAAAAGTTAAGGTTTTTAGCCAAGAAATTTTAGCGAATTTTGTGTAGCATTCTCACCGATCAGATTGATTCTTAGCCTCTCGTAGGAATGGAAAAAAAGTTGCAATTTTGCGATTGTTATCCGAGTCAAGATTATTGTTGTTATTTTAAATATCATAATGACTATGTCAAAAACAGAGAAAAGGTTTATCACCTGTGATGGTAACCATGCTGCTGCTCACGTTGCATATGCATACAGTGAAGTTGCTGCAATTTACCCAATTACGCCGTCGTCGAACATGGCAGAGAATGTTGACGAATGGGCTGCTAACGGCTTAAAAAACATGTTTGGCGAAACGGTTACGGTTACTGAAATGCAATCAGAGGCTGGTGCTGCAGGTGCAGTACACGGTTCGTTGCAAGCAGGAGCCTTAACTACTACTTTTACTGCGTCTCAGGGACTTCTTCTGATGATCCCTAACATGTACAAAATCGCAGGTGAATTGCTTCCTTGTGTATTCCACGTAAGTGCACGTTCGTTGGCTGCTCAAGCCCTTTCTATCTTTGGTGACCACCAAGACGTTATGGCTGCCCGTCAGACAGGTTTCGCAATGTTAGCGACAGGTTCTGTTCAGGAAATTATGGACATTGCGCCAGCTGCTCACTTAGCTTCATTGAAGACTCGTATTCCTTTCATCCACTTCTTCGATGGATTCCGTACTTCACACGAGATTCAAAAAGTAGAGCACTATACTACTGAAGAAATGGCTTCATTGGTTGACCAAGAGGCTCTTCAGGCATTCCGTGACAAAGCTCTTAACCCAGAGAATCCAGTAACACGCGGTACTGCTCAAAACCCAGATATTTACTTCCAGACTCGTGAGGCTTCTAACCAATACTACGATGCATTACCAGACGTAGTAAACGAGTACCTAGAGAAGCTTTCAGAAATGTGTGGTCGTGACTACAAACCATTCAACTACTACGGTGCTGAGGATGCTGAGTACGTAATCGTTGCTATGGGTTCTGTAACTGAAACTTTGCGCGAGGCTATTGACTATATGGTAGCTCAAGGCAAAAAAGTAGGTATGATCGCAGTTCATCTATACCGTCCTTTCTCTGCGAAATATTTCATGAACGTGTTCCCATCAACTACAAAACGCGTTTGTGTTCTTGACCGCACAAAAGAGCCAGGAGCTAACGGTGAGCCATTGTACATGGATGTTCGCGAAATGTTCTTCGAGAAAGAAGACGCTCCAATGGTAATCGGCGGACGTTATGGTCTTTCTTCTAAAGATACTACTCCTGCACAGATGATTACTGTGTTCGAGAACCTTATGGCTAATGAGCCTAAGAACCACTTTACTGTAGGTATCGTAGACGACGTTACTTTCCACTCTCTTCCAATGAAAGAGGAAATCTCTGTTGTAGAAGGTACTTACGAAGCTAAATTCTACGGATTGGGTGCTGATGGTACTGTAGGTGCTAACAAAAACTCGATCAAAATTATTGGTGACAACACTGATAAATATGCTCAGGCATACTTCTCATACGATTCTAAGAAGTCGGGTGGTATCACTATTTCTCACTTGCGTTTTGGTGACGATCCTATCCGTTCTACTTACTTAGTAAACACGCCTAACTTTGTTGCATGTCACACTCCATCATACATCTGGAAATACGACATGTTGAAAGGTCTTCGTAAAGGTGGTACTTACTTGATGAACTCTATCTGGAGCAAAGAAGAGACTGTTGAGAAGTTACCAGCTAGCATGAAGAAATACATGGCTGAGAACGATATCAAGTTCTTCATCATCAATGCAACTAAGATTGCTAAAGAGATTGGTCTTGGTAACCGTATCAACACAATCATGCAGTCTGCATTCTTCAAAGTAACAGACGTAGTTCCTTACGAGCTTGCTGTTGAGCAAATGAAGAAAATGATCGTGAAGTCATTCGGCCGTAAAGGTGAGGAAATCGTAAACATGAACTACGCTGCTGTTGATAACGGTGGACAAGTAGAAGAAATTACGGTTGATCCAGCTTGGGCTAACTTGGCAGAAGAAGTTGTTGAAAAAGTAGAAGAAAGCAACAAACCAGAATTCATCACTAATATTGTTGAGCCTATCAACAACCTAGAAGGTGACCTTCTTCCTGTATCTGCTTTCGCAGGTTACGAAGATGGAACTTTCCCAGCTGGTACTTCAGCTTTCGAAAAACGTGGTATCGCAGTTTCTGTTCCAGAATGGCAACCAGATACTTGTATCCAGTGTAACCAGTGTGCTTACGTTTGTCCTCACGCTTGTATCCGTCCATTCGTATTGAGCGAAGAAGAGGCTGCTGCTGCACCGGAAGGCTACAAGATGATCGATGCTAAGGGTAAAGAATTCAAAGGAATGAAATTCTCTATCCAGATTTCTCCTCTTGATTGTACAGGTTGTGACAACTGTGTTGCTACTTGTCCTACTAAAGAGAAATCTCTTGTAATGGATGCACTTGACAGCCAACGTAAAGAAGGTGTAAACTGGGATTACTCTGTAGATTCGGTTAAGAGCAAAGCTCACATGATCGACGCTCAGAAAACAGTTAAGAACTCACAGTTCGCTCAGCCACTATTCGAGTTCTCTGGAGCTTGTACAGGTTGTGGTGAAACTCCATACATCAAATTGATCACTCAGTTGTTCGGTGAGCGTATGACTATCGCTAACGCAACTGGATGTTCTTCTATCTATGGTGGATCTGCTCCATCTACTCCATACACAACTAACGAAAACGGACACGGACCAGCTTGGGCTAACTCACTATTCGAGGATAACGCAGAGTTTGGTTACGGTATGGCTATTGCGCAAACTAAACTTCGCGACCGCCTAGTTAGTCGTATGGAAGCAGCTGTTGAAGGTGGCGATGCTCCTGAGGCAACTAAAGAAGCTTTCAAAACTTGGTTGGAGAACAAAGAGGACATGACTCAAGCTCGCGTTTCTACTGACAACTTGCTTTCTGCTATCGCAGATGACGAAAGCCAAGTTTCTCAGGACGTGAAAAACTTGAAGCAATACCTAGTTAAGAAATCTGCTTGGATCTTCGGTGGTGACGGATGGGCTTATGACATCGGTTACGGTGGTGTAGACCACGTATTGGCTTCTGGTGAGAACGTGAACCTATTGGTAATGGATACTGAGGTTTACTCTAACACAGGTGGTCAGTCGTCTAAAGCTACTCCAGTAGGTGCAGTTGCTAAATTTGCTGCTTCAGGTAAGAGAATTCGTAAGAAAGATCTTGGTATGATGGCGATCTCTTATGGTTACGTTTACGTAGCTCAGGTTGCTATGGGATCTAGCCAAGCTCAGTACTTGAAAGCATTGCGCGAAGCTGAGGCTTACGATGGTCCATCATTGATCATTGCATACTCACCATGTATTGCTCACGGTCTACGTTCTGGTATGGGACAGGCACAACGCCAGACTAAGGATGCTGTAGAGTGCGGATACTGGTCACTTTACCGTTACGACCCAACTCTAGAGGGTACAGGTAAAAACCCATTCCAGTTGGATTCTAAGCCTCCGAAATGGGAGCTGTTCCAGGACTTCTTGAAATCGGAAGTACGTTACACTGCACTAGCAAAAGCATTCCCAGAAGAAGCTAAAGAGTTGTTCTTAGCTGCTGAAGAAAATGCTAAATGGCGTCACGAAACTTATCGTCGTCATGCAGACATGGACTGGAGCAATGGTTCTGAAGAATAATCTTTTTGATTAATCGATATATTTTAAGGCCTCACCTTTTGGTGGGGCTTTTTTATAGAATTTTTGTGATAAGTGCCCAGATAAAAATTAGTTAGATCTAATTCTAACCTAAGTGGCTAGTTACTTGAAGAAAGTAAGTCTAAAATAAACTGGTTCGCAACCTTAGTACAGATAAAGAAAGACGAACTTAAAGAGTTTCTTATAGCGTATTATGGGTAAGGTGTTTCTATTGAAATGGTTAAGTATTTAATTCAGAAAGATATGGAAGAATCAATAGAAAAGTTCATGGAGGAAGAAATTCGCCCTCTTAGAAAAATGAAGAGAGAACGCCTTCGGATGATAAAACAAGGTAGAAAGATTCTACCCTCCTTATCTTTTTGATGCGCTTGCCCTATTTTTTGTGAAGACATTATGTGAAAAATCAATAATATGGTGCTATATTGAAGAGAGTGTAATCTGAACTCTGTTTATCTTCATTTTTTATAATTGTCAGTTTTTCTAGAACCACGATTCAAAAAGCTCCATCCTCGATTTGCTGTGCTTTTCTGTTTCCGGAGGTTGGTGGCCGCTCCCGTTTTCATCGGTTTTCATGTAAATTATATCACCGTTCTCAAATTCGAACCGCAAGTAAACATTGGCAAAGGGTTCTCTGTTCTGGTTGGTATATCTAACTTCTAACCAATTTTTATGTATTTCGGGGTCGTACATGACCGACTCTGGTTCGCGTGTAAATTCTTCCAGCTGATCTTTCCAGTGCTTATCCCTTTCTGCCTGTTGTCCAGGTGTTGCTTCTGGTGTTGGGATATGGCTGCGGTATAAGGGCCTGGGGAAACCTTCTGCCTTGCGGCGCTCAAAATCGGCCTCTCTATATGGATCAAAGGCACTTCCTGGAGGCAGGGGGCGGTTTTTGTCCATATACCATACATAAAAGGACCATAGTTTTCTGTAATTTGAATCCAGACCTTCTAAAAATGCCCCTCCTTTTTTATCCGGATGGTTTGCTACCAGTTTCATATCTAAATTTCCGGTTGCCCCACCTGTACCGTACCAGTGTATTTTAATTTTATGAAAAGGGCTGGTATATACTTTGTTTTTCCTTAAGCCTACAGGGAAAGTGATTAACCCATTTTCCCTGTCTAAGGTTATTGCTTCATGTCTGTTTACATAAATCTCGCGTGAATAATAAATGGCAGCTAGGACACTAAGCAAAAGGATAATAAAAATAGCAGGATGCCAAACAAAATCACTTATCGTAGCATTGTGATGTTGTGAATTTATCATTACAATACCAAACGCCACAAAAACAACTATTGTAACTAGCGCAATTAATAAATAAATTATGGCCGCTTGTTTTATTTTTAAATCAATAACAGCCCTGTTATCGTTGACAATGGGAAATCTGGTACCCTTTTCTTTAAGATATTTCTGCTCTAAAGGTCTACCTTCTTCTAATATTTCAAAAGGTAAACGTGCATCAAAAATACCTTTTACTTGCGCTCTGAATTTTCCAAACATATTTTTAATCCTCCCAGGCTTGGCCTGATAGTAATTGGTTTAATGGATCTATAGCAACATTGCTTTGTGGGAGGGAAATTTTAGTTGATCTACCCCACCTCCTTACTTCTTCGGTTTCTGTATATAGTACACTGACGTAGGTACCCAAAAGTCTGGTTTCATTGTTGTAATTTGTTGGGTAAAATTCACCCTCACCCAGCGACAGTGCGCTAACAATCATTAATATGCTATCATCTGTATATTGATCAGTATATTCTTTAGGTATTTCTACGTTCAGCACAATCTGAGGGGGCAATTTTTCAGTTCCCTGTTTTATTCTGAGAACAGGATTTATCTTCTGGGTTATATTTTCATAACCTCCATTCAGCCCGTTCTTATAGAAGTAGAAATCGTAAGCCAATTGCTCTTCTGTTTTTAAAAACTGTCTAAAGCTTATACCTATCTCCATGCTTTTAATATAACCGGTTGTAATAAAATCAGGCTTGGTATACCGTCCTTCAGTATGCTCTTTTTGATTAATTAACTTGGTAGGTTTAATTTGTACTCCACTCGATACCAATAAGTCAGTTAGGTGAGCTCCTGCCAACTTGAAGTTGTTCCATTTTTTGTAATCTGAATCTGGACATAGCAGTTCTCTATTCAGATATAAACGCTTGTTATATTCTCCTACACTCTCCCCTTCCAGTCTGTTAAAACCTTCTTCATCACTCAGAGCGTTGTTTTTGAAGAATCCCTCTATAGGGGTATCTTTTAAGTAATAAGCCAAAAACACTAAACCTACACCAATTCCTGCGGCTACCCATCCAACTGGGACAAAAGAAGCACTCAGTTTAAGCACTATAGCAGTTTCAATAGAAGTAGCTACTAAAAAAGCAGCAGCTGCACCAGCCCAGGCAAATCCAGCATCTATATCCCTAGCGTCAAAACTAAGGCATGCATCCCAAGTGCACATTATAACTGTTACGCCTGAACCTACTACATTTGCTCCAGCGCCAACTCTATTAAAAGCTGTTATCGCAGTATCCTTCACGGCTCCAGCCAAAGCCTTTCCCATAAAATAAGCTGTAGCTGATGTTAGTTCAGCGCTTATGCCAAACGCGTTAATAAATTATCTTCTTTAGTTTCATAATGAAATTTAACAACTTCTTCATTCACCGGATAGCTTATCAATAAATCATAGAGTACTTGGGATGCATAATGCAAATCCTTCCACTTACCAAAATCATACTCTAATTAGCTTCCTTCTGATTAATGGACTTACCGATTTTACCTTTTTTATGGATTTCAATTTCTCTGGAACTGCTGCTTAACGTAATACTTAACTTCCTTGTGCTATAATCCGGTTTTAAATGCATTACATAAGGCTCATCGGGGCAGGCTTTGCCCATCTCTTCAAATAACTCAAACATCTCTTTGGCCTCGAAATATACTTCGCCATAGTAAACCACATTATCTTTTACCCATTCAAAATAAATATGGTCAGGTACCGCTTTAGCCTTGAAAAAGTTATTCTCTAGCCCTTCTCCCCCTATTGTGTCCATCTCGCCATTGTAAAATTTAGGTATAATAACCAATGTTTTGTCATTTGGTACACTGTCTATAGTAATTGTATAATTGTAGCGTTGTCTATAAATGGTTTTAAAAGGCTCCTGTGTTATACCATGTTTGGCTATGTATTCAATAGAGCCTTTAGCTTCTTGCATAGTTAACCTATTGTCTTCTTCTCTAGTTTCCGTCATATTCGGATACATCGATTTCCAATTGTAATCCATTTCTTTGCCTTGAAAATGAGCTATTTCTACAGTTCTGCACCCACCCACATCCATCCATAGGGCAACTCCCCCCTTGGGATAAACATTAACGATAATCCCATTGTAGCGAAAGTGACTTCCTTTCCTGCTAACAAATCCCTGTCTAAATAAAGCTTCCATAGTATCGACAGGAAGCGCAAATTCGCCTTTGTAAAATTTGTCTTCGGCATGAGAAAACCATCCAAGCGTTAGTTTATTGGGTACAAAATGCCCCGAAGACATCTCCATTCCCCCTTGCCCCCATCCTCCATATTGACAAACTCCAGTTGTTATACCGCACTCCTTTTCACCATTTGAAAAAGAACCGAAAACAGTTGTAATTGGGTAATGTTTGGGTGCATTAATACCCGGTTCCCAGTCTAACTGAAGCTTCTCCTTTTTTTGCGCCGATGAGCATGAAAATATACTTAATGCCATAATTAGGTAAGTAGCATTTGTTAATTGCTTCATTATTAGTTTTACTATTTTTGTGATGGTTTCGCCCGTATACTGGCGGCATACGAATCCATAAATGCACTTTTTGAAGAATTAACCTTTTTATCTCTCTACATTCACTACTTACATTTTTGCAGGATGAAATAATTATCACTCTCTTCAAAATCTGGATTATTTTTATTTATGTGGTCATAATCAAACTGAAAATCTGTATCGCCAATCCAAACCCTTTTATTTTCTTGCTCATCGTAAAATCCTAACCAGTTAAATGTTATCTTATTGTGGGGATTAATATTAATTCGCCCTATTATACTGTCTTTTGAAAAGTAATTCCAATTTAAATTTATTCCTCCGCGTCCTAAGTCTTTAGGTTCTGAAAGATATAAATCCAATGAGTACTTATGTTTAACTTTAAATGTTGTTTTTATATAGATTTGGTTGGAATTTAAAGCAATAAAGATATCATTATCATTGATTTTAATCGAAGCATTACTTGATTCACAATCCATTCTCCAATTACCCTTTAAGGTATTGATCACAGATGAATAATCGTCTTTGACTTCAGATCCAGTAATGAATTCATTTATTCTGAAATTTTTATTATTCTCAATAACAGAAACTTGAACCATTACTTGTTTCCCATTGTACGAGATATCATAAACATTTTTCTTTTTTGTATTCTTAGTTATCTCCAATGTTTTTAGCCATTCTATACTAATATCTTGAGCGTTAACAATAGGATCACAATCTAGTTCTTTATTATTTAACTCTTCAATCAATTCTGAAGTAAGATATTTACTCAAAATAGCATCTACTGATTTGCCTCTAAAGTCATTTTTTTGAGCTGTAATATAACTTGTATAAAACTCTTTCAGCATATTTATTGCTGAACCTGCATTATTAGTGGAAGTTGCTACTACTTTCTCATTTACTTGATTATTGCTTTCATTATTTTGACATGACGTTATAACAAACAAAAACATCAATAATCTAGTAATAAAATACTTGTTTTTTATATCCATCTGTATATTTTATAAGTTGGTTTATATTTCCTCTAGTACGATATGGTTCAACTTAACATTAGTTGATATAGTATATTGTTTCAGAAGTGCTCTGATGTCTATATCCCCTATAGTGATCGACCTTGTATTCTTTAAGAGCAATTTCAAAATGTACATGTGGTCCTCTTGTTCCTGTTGCATTACCTGTAACACCGGCCAATGCAATTAGATCCCCCGCTTCAACTTTATCTCCTTTTTTGCATTTAAATTCACTTAGGTGCATATATATTAAGTAAATACTATCTGTTTCTTCAACTTCAGCCCCTAAAAGCTCTCCTTTATCTGCATATACCAAAGCGTAATTCACACTGTTCATTTGTTTAATAAAATTGCCTGTTGACTTTACTTTTACGGTAACCGTTTTGCCTCCACCTCCAGAACTAGCTCTAACTACAATTCCTTCCATACATGAATATACAGGGGTGCCTGGTACAGCAAAAATATCAATTCCAGAATGAAGAGGATTCTTTCTAAAGGTTTTAACCTTTCCAAATGATCCATTATGTGGTGTTACATAACCACTGAAAGAGTATTTGTTCAATTGAGGGTTGGATACTGGATCATGCCAAACGGTACCCTGCATCCGCATCTGCTCCACAAAAGCCACAGGATGAAAGTGATAAACCTCTGGCTGTTTGATTGGGAAAGGGGCTCAGAGGTATTTCCTGTTCATCACTTTCAGTAAGGTGTAAATCTAAGACTGTAAAAAAAGTAGATAGCCTATTGGCTACCCACTTTACTATTTTCGTCTCTAGGAGTGTCTACTTTTTTCTTGCACCTTCATTCCCTGATATAGGTATTGATGCGCAGCGTCACCTCGGCACCTTATAATAATAAGAAATTGAATCTTTTGAATTGAGTTCCCCTATATTTAAAAGTTCATAATAATCCATGTTTTGAAAAACTGCTACATCAATATACCCTTTAAGGTATTTCTTTTCTATATATAGCCCGCTGGGAATAAAGTCTAAAATTTCACTTTTGCTTACTGTGTAAATTCCATTAAGCCTAGTTTTGCGAAACATTATTTGGATGTTCTCTTCAAAATTGTCCAACTTTAAATCGTATTGAAAATTTTGATTTTTATTGATGATGTTCAGTTCTAAAAAATCATCGCTCCCCATTAGCTTGATAGTAGATTTCTTAACAATAATTCTATATGAATTATTGAAATACGGATTTTTTAAAACAATAGAATCAGATAATTTCTCAAGACCTTTTTCAACATAGAAATATTCAGTATGCGATTCGATAGTCTGACCGACTAAATCTTTAGTGTTGAAAAAAAATGATAATATATAAAAAAGAGTTAATAATATATTTTTCATAACATTAAATTTTACCAGTCTGAACTTCTAGTTATTTTGTCTTGCAATTCAGATAATCTATTTCTAAGTAATCTCTCCAGAATACAAATTCATCGAGAATTACTAGTGCCTCCAGTGAAACCAATTAAATTGCCTTTTTAAGCCTTTTTATGATCAAAAAAACTTTTCATGTCCCATATTCTATTGTTAATAACCAGTATATATCTGTAAAACTATAATTTAATAGACTCTCAAAGGTGGGGTAGTGTGTCTTGTTGATTCTGTCCTTTTTAGGTTAGTTCTCTTTTTTACAAACCCAAGGCTGTAAAAAAAAGTGGATAACTTATCGGCCATCCACTTTACTATTTGTGTCTCTGGGAGTGTCTGCTTTTTCCTTACACCTCCACTCCACTTTGTAGTCTCATGATAAATAAAAACGGATCAGGGTTTGAGATTCCTCTGGGCAATGAAAGCATAAAAGTGGCTCTTGAAAAGATATTTTCGAAATAACCTCTTTTAAGTGAAAATATTATGTTAAAAATCAATAATATGGTGCTATATTGAACGGAACTGTTCCTTTGCTATAATGTGATTTTACATCTGCATCTGGAAATACGAAGGCCGCTTTCTGCTTGCCCGAGTTCAAAAATTTCCCGTTACTATCAATACCGTAGATTTTCTCAATATGAAAAGCCCCTTCTAATTCTTCAATACCTTGAAAAAATCTTTTTTGTCTATCGTCATACAGTCTACCAGAACTGTCCTGATATCCCCCGACACCTATAAAATCAATAAATGTTTTTGATTCGGGAGGACGTATAGTAAAGAAAACATCATATGGCCTTTTTAAAGAAAAAAAGTCATTTACTAACATGCAGCCTTGTTTTGTACCCTTGCTCAAAGAGAAAACATAAGTAGAACTGGTTGTTGTTTCCGTAATTACATATATGCTGTAATTACCAATGTTTTTTAAAACCGAATCAGCCTTAAGATATCTCCCATTTGAGATTTGAAGATAGCTATCTAACTGATCCGATGAGAAAAGTCCGTGTTTGTATGATATGAAAAATGTATCAATCTTTTCCAATTCATAATTATAGTCCATATTTCCTCCCCAATGTATTTCCTCCCCAACTTTTCGTTTAAATAAACCATCCCAGCATAAAGAATTATCAACTGCTGCCAAATCTTCTGTACCTTTTTTATCAAGAGTATTTATTTTACTCTTGGGGATAAAACCAGTCAATAGAGTAAACAATACTATTCCAGAAACAATACAGTACTTAAACTTTTTCATGATCTCCATCTATTTTATATTTGTAGCTTTTTGCTTCATCTTGCTCTTTATTATCATAAGAATTTAATATCATAGCTCTCGCTGGATTAATTCTAAGCTTTCTCTTTTCATTATATGGATACCTCACGGTAGCAATCTCAAAATGTAAATGAGGCCCTCGTGTTCCTTCTGCATTCCCTGTAACGCCCGCCAGTGCAATTAAATCTCCAGCCTTAACCTTATCTCCTCGTTTACATTTAAATTCGCTTAAATGCATATATATTAGGTATATTGAATCTTTAGCTGTTGGAGTTACTCCCATCATTTCTCCTTTATCCTCATGCTGCAATGAATATGATATAGAAGACATATGATTTATGAACTGCAGTGTATTGTCTATTTTAATCCTAACAGTTTTATTCTTGCCTTTTTTTTGTGATATAGAAACATCTGTTACGGAACCATCCATACAGGCAAAGATTTCAGTACCAGGAATGGCAAATATATCTAATCCAGAATGAGAAGGAATCTTTGTTCTCCATTTTCTCACATGCCCATACATACCATTAACAGGGTTAATATTCCCACTATAGGTATATTTATTTAACTGAGGATTCTTTACCGGATCATGCCAAACAGTACCCTGTAGCTTCATCTGCTCCACAAAAGCCACAGGATGAAAGTGATAAACCTCTGGCTGCTTGATTGGGAAAGGGCTCAGAGGTATTTCCTGTTCATCACCTTCTGTAATTTTCTCGTGAATCCATTTGCCGGCTCTGTAGATTAAGTAGATGTCCCTAGTTATTGGTGCAGTCAGTAGGGTGCCGCTCACATATTTGGTAAGGTAGCTGCTTTCGCGGGCTTCTATGCCTTCCCATAAAGACAACATCTCAACTTTTGCTTTAAAAGCATCTTTGCGTTCTTCTTTTATGTTTTCTATGGCATTCTGATGGAACTTGGCCTGCTGAACCATCTGGGTGTTAGTGCTGGCCGCGCGTTCGCTGCTGACGAACTGCTGTAGGGGTGTGTCCTGTTGGTTCTTTCCTTTTTAGACTGGTCCTCTTTTTTACAAATCTAGGGCTGTGAAAAAGTGGATAACCTACAGGTTACCCACTTTACTATTTCTGTCTCTGGGAGTGTCTACTTTTTCCTTACACCTCCATTATCTGTTGATCTCTCCCGGTATTTCTGTTTTTAAGGTTTTTTATGTTTACTTAAAAAGTCATAATTATAATCCTTCGTCTTCTGGATCAATAATCTCCAACTTATATTTATCTTTTTCGACTTCAATCAGTTGCTTATTTTTATCATCAATTGCCCATAATTCTCTGTGAACCAATTGAGGTTTATCATCTTCGTTTAGTTTCATTATTCTAATTTCATAGATAAAATGATCAACATATTTCCCATTTTTTTTATAGTACATCTCACTAAAATCATTATCGTACCAGTCCGTGTAATAATAACGTGATGAAATATTTTTAGGGTAAATTATATATGATACATTTTCTATACAGGATGTCTCTTCAACTGATAACTTACGAAAATCCTTTATTTCCAGAACTGAGCCTTTAGATATTTCACAATAAACAACAAAAACTCCAGTGTCATTCTTTTTTAAAGAAATTAAAGCCTTAGGAACACTATCTTGGTAGTTTTTTTTGTAGTATTTCCAAAATAATAAGTTGTCTTTTCTTACATCATTTGTCCATAAAGTTTTCCACTCATTTGTAGTTTTTACATCTCCAACCTTTGGTTTATAAGAAGACTGAGAAAAAGAACTAAGAGCTAATAGGATGCCTATTGAAAATAATAATTTCTTCATGTTTTATATATTGTTGTGTTTATGTCCAATTTTCGCTTGATATTACTCCATCTTGTTGTTTTGCTGTGCTTCCTTTTTTATCAATATGTAAATATTCCTTTGCTCCTTTCAATAACTCAAAAGAATCCTTATTTGACGTTTTATAACCAATTTGAAAATGCAAGTGATCAAACTTTCTTCCTTGAAAAGAATTTCCTGTTGAACCTGTATGTCCTATAATGTCACCTTTTTTAACTTTTTTCCACTAAATCTTTTTTTTAAATGTTTAGGTTTAGTTTGTTGTTGTCGATAATCAGAGTATTTCCAATAATCGAAATCATATATGAGCTTGTATGTTCTGTTTTTGAATAGGTGTAGGTAAATGTAAACTTTTTAGGCGTGGAGCTTAACTCAGAATATTTTATATAAAACTTCCCAGGTGTATTGCTGTTCCCAAGCAAGCGAAACTTATCGTCGTGAAACTCCATCAGGTGCAAATAATAGAAATCCTCAGTCTTGTTTTTGTATTTACCTTTCAAAAGCTTTATCCAGTCACTAATCTTGCTACTGCTTAAACCATCAACAGTTATGGTTCCATCTATTACTGCATAAATGGGTGTACCTACCGGAGCATAAATATCAATTCCACTATGTCCGTTACCGCCTCTTTGAGGTCTACCGTATTTATATGCATCAGTATCTGATTCTTTTGCTTTTTTAAAATATAAAGAAGCAAACGGATTCCATCCAGCTACGTTGCTTTCTGGGTTTCGTTCTCCTGACGAATAATAACCCCTAATTTGTGGATTAATTATAGGGTCATGCCAATCTCCATGATCAGACTGATATCCAAGCATTTTCATCTGTTCCACAAAAGCCACAAGGTGAAAATGCCATACTTCTTTTGTGCCGTTATGGAACTTGAAGCGTACGTCCTTAAATTTCTGCACATCTATCTGGCGCGATTGCTTTTTTACAAATCTAAATCCATAAAAAAGAAAATGGATAACCTATTGGGCTACCCACTTTACTATTTCTGTCTCTAGGGGTGTCTGCTTTTCCTTGTATGTCCAGTGAAAACTATAATTTATAATTACTTTCTACTTTAGAAGCAATTTTTCTCTATTGTAGATATATTTTACATCCTGAGATTTCTTTTTTATATATTCTCCAGTTTTGCTATTAATTTCCCAAACAAAATCTGTACTAAAAACAAACTCAAATGTATCATTCATTTTGTCATAGATATCAATCACGTTTCTAGAAGGAACCGACTCAAATTCATTATATGCCAGATGGTCTATATCTCCAATCTTCTGAATTTGATCATTGTTCATTTTAAAAACCTGAATTCCAAGAAACTCTTCATCTGCTTTTTCTAAAAAAATCATCAACCCTTTATTTCCCTTTAATTCATAAAAAGCAGGGAGAAGTTTCCACGTATCATGAGCACCTGATGACTTGAACAGTAAATTATCATTTTCATCATATAAAAATAACCTCAGTCCATAATCACCTTCCGAATCATTAATAGAGAAACCTCCATCTTTTCTTTGTTTATAGTTTCCTATCGCTATTTTATATTTCCCATACTTATAAGCTGATTGGAAGTTAATTTCTGATATAGTAAGAATTGATATTTCCTCTAGTACGATATGGTTCAACTTAACATTAGTTGATATAGTATATTGTTTCAGAAGTACTCTGATGTCTATATTCTCTATAGGGATCGGCCTTGTATTCTTTAATACATTAGGACGGCCTTGGGGGAAGTTGATAGTATTACCTAAAACTGTGAAATGACTTACAAAAAGTAAACTAACAGCCCAGATTCTAATAATGTATGAGAAATGACCTTTACACTTTTTTCTTTGTTCCATTGTCATAATATTTATAGTTTTTAGATTCATCCTGTTCTTTAGTGTTGTATGAATTTAAATTTATTGCTCTAGCAGGATTTATTCTAAATTTCACTCCCGTCCCATAAGGTCGTTCTTTAAGAGCAATTTCAAAATGTACATGAGGTCCTCTTGTTCCTGTTGCATTACCCGTAACACCAGCCAATGCAATTAGATCCCCCGCTTCAACTTTATCTCCTTTTTTGCATTTAAATTCACTTAGGTGCATATATATTAAGTAAACACTATCTGTTTCTTCAACTTCAGCCCCTAAAAGCTCTCCTTTATCTGCATATACCAAAGCGTAATTCACACTGTTCATTTGTTTAATAAAATTGCCTGTTGACTTTACTTTTACGGTAACCGTTTTGCCTCCACCTCCAGAACTAGCTCTAACTACAATTCCTTCCATACATGAATATACAGGGGTGCCTGGTACAGCAAAAATATCAATTCCAGAATGAAGAGGATTCTTTCTAAAGGTTCTAACCTTTCCAAATGATCCATTATGTGGTGTTACATAACCACTAAAAGAGTATTTGTTCAATTGAGGGTTGGATACTGGATCATGCCAAACGGTACCCTGCATCCGCATCTGCTCCACAAAAGCCACAGGATGAAAGTGATAAACCTCTGGCTGCTTGATTGGGAAAGGGCTCAGAGGTATTTCCTGTTCATCACCTTCTGTAATTTTCTCGTGAATCCATTTGCCAGCTCTGTAGATTAAGTAGATGTCCCTAGTTATTGGTGCAGTCAGTAGGGTGCCGCTCACATATTTGGTAAGGTAGCTGCTTTCGCGGGCTTCTATGCCTTCCCATAAAGACAACATTTCAACTTTTGCTTTAAAAGCATCTTTGCGTTCTTCTTTTATGGCATCCAGTTCCTGTTGGTTTTCCAATTCTTTGCCCTCTGCATCTTTTTCCAATGCTTTGGTGTAAAATTCATCCAGTTCATCAATCAGGCCGCTCAGATATTTTCCACTATAGGCCACTCGTTGTGGTGTTTGCATACCAGATGCGATAGTTTATTGGCCGTATAGTGGTTGTTCAGGGCCCTTTGCAGTTCGTAGGGTTCCAAAATTCCATTCCCGTCCAGATCTACAATGTTGCAGATGTCTTCAAAGAACGGTGTTTTGTTTTCGAAGTCATAAATATACCTGTTATCTGTATCTTCTTTTACTTCAAAACCAAATTTGTCCCAGTTATAAGCAGAAAATGTTTCGTCCAGGTCATCTTTACTGATCAGGCCTTTGTATTTAATGGCCATCCCTGTTTTTCGGAGCCCTTCCGGTTCAAGATAATACCATTCCTTTTTATCTTGAACCTTATAAACCCTACCTTCTTTAACATTAACAATCACATCGCCCTCTATTTTCGTATTGATGTTTTTTTCTTCCGGGCTGATGATATAAACTTCGGTCAGTTCTTTGTTGAGCCTGAAATATTTTTTTTGTTTCGGTTGTGGTAGTGGTTGTTGTGGGCTGTTTATTGTCGGCCTGGGTTGCAGGTTCGGCTATTTCTGTGGTTGTGGCATTATTTGCAGCCCGGTTTTCGGGACCTCCGTTTGTAGCTGCTGTCGGGGCAGGAGTTGCTTGGGGATTATGAGTATTTACTGCTGTGTTTATAGTAGCAGGTAGAAGGTTGTTTGTCTGTGTTGGGTGTGAAGTAGCAGGCGAAGCATTTACTCCAATAATTTGGCTATTATGAGGTTTAAGATAAAAGATGAATGCACCTTCGCAAACCTACTCAATTTGTGAAGGTGCTTTTAATTTAATTCATGGTTTGTTTTATCAGAGAATCAATTGTTTATATTTTAGAGATAACACCATCCTTAGAAATGGTATAAGTAATTTCTTTGAGTATTATTTTAGGTTTATCATACTCAATATATTCTTCATCCAAACCATTTTCAGATAGTCTTGTTTCATACTCTTTTATAACCTTTTCCTGAACCGATAAAGAGTTCCAGGATTTAATGTCAGCTCTAATTTCCCTACATCCTTCAAGGTCAGGAAGGTTTACGATGAGCTGGTTATACGGAAAAACTGACCCTCTGGAACTATTAATGTTCTCCTCAATCAATTCTCCAACTAATGTATAGGTAACCAAATCCAACTGGGCTCTAGGGGTATAAAAATCTCCCCCTTCACCCCTAATCCACCATTCGGACAAATACCCTATAAGTACAAATTTATCATTCTTGCAATGGAATAATGGACTTGTTATCCCTAACTCAGCTCCAAACTTTCCTCCTTGGGGGCCGTATTTGAAATTCACACTTGACAAAGGTGTATTTGAATTTTTGTGTTTTTTTATTTCGAGAAATTTGTGATTTTCGATATGAAAAAAAATAAGTCCTTTTAGTTGGCTTTTATTAATACATAGAGTATTACAGCTCTGCTCAGGGCATGAGGTAAATAATTTTTCATAGTCACTATACTTTATAGGGAATTTGGCCATCGGAATTGATTCTATATATTTAGTGAATGTAAACTCACTTTGGCTCTTAGTTTCTAATGTTTTTTTAAAATGTAGTCCTCTCTCATCTTTATTTGAACATTTAGTGCTTGGAATTTGGCATGTCCAAAAAAAAAGCACTGAAAAAAAAAGAAAATATTTCATATTGTTTAGTATTAGGAAATTAACGTATTTCAATATTTGGCTTATACCCCTGTACATGTAAATGATCTTTATGTTTGTCACGCCGATCTCGTACGCAGTGATTTAATAACTTACCTGGCTTGTAATAATTGGATACTGCCTGTGTAAAGCCAAACTTATGCAGTGCATCTAATAGTTTATTATTCCTAACAATATCCAAATCTTTATCATTTATTAATAAAGGCTTAATTTTTTTTGATTTATTCAACATTCTCATATCAAAATTAATTCCTCTTGGATGAGTTACACTCGGTGACCCAGTTCCTGTTATGTCAGTAAAACCATTAATAGTAACATCTTTATAGTCTGAACCTAGATCAGCCAAAGCTCCGATTAGAACAGCAAATGCAGCAGGGTCTACGTACTTTCGATTAATAGTAGACTTAAATTGGTAAGAAATAGATACCCCATCCTTATCATAATCAACTTTCTTATCTTTGAAGTTCAAAAGTTTAATTTTTCCTTCTAATCTTTTGTAATAAATCATACATTCATAATAGGAACTGTACTCCGAATGGCATTTACTGGTATCAATTTTTGTTTTAGTTCCATTAGCATATTTATCTGCTTCAACTAGCTCCCAAGAGCCTAAATTATGTATTTTCCCATTACAATCAACATATGAATAAGAAACCTCTTTAGCTTTTAAATAATTCCCAAACTGTACTATTTTACCCGTATGATGAATTTCATATCTTAATCCCACATTCATCCTTCTCATCTGCTCAACAAAAGCCACAGGGTGAAAGTGATAAACCTCTGGCTGCTTGATTGGGAAAGGGCTCAGAGGTATTTCCTGTTCATCACCTTCTGTAATTTTCTCGTGAATCCATTTGCCAGCTCTGTAGATTAAGTAGATGTCCCTAGTTATTGGTGCAGTCAGTAGGGTGCCGCTCACATATTTGGTAAGGTAGCTGCTTTCGCGGGCTTCTATGCCTTCCCATAAAGACAACATTTCAACTTTTGCTTTAAAAGCATCTTTGCGTTCTTCTTTTATGACATCCAGTTCCTGTTGGTTTTCCAATTCTTTGCCCTCTGCATCTTTTTCCAATGCTTTGGTGTAAAATTCATCCAGTTCATCAATCAGGCCGCTCAGATATTTTCCACTATAGGCCCACTCGTTGTGGTGTTTGCATACCAGATGCGATAGTTTATTGGCCGTATAGTGGTTGTTCAGGGCCCTTTGCAGTTCGTAGGGTTCCAAAATGCCATCCCCGTCCAGGTCTACAATGTTGCAGATGTCTTCAAAGAACGGTGTTTTGTTTTCGAAGTCATAAATATACCTGTTATCTGTATCTTCTTTTACTTCAAAACCAAATTTGTCCCAGTTATAAGCAGAAAATGTTTCGCCCAGGTCATCTTTACTGATTACGCCTTTGTATTTTATGCTTATCCCCGTTTTTTTCAGCCCCGTTGGTTCAAGATAATACCATTCTTTATTGTCCTTATCCTTAAAGGTCTTACCTTCTTTAACATTAACAATCACATCGGCCTCTATTTTTGTGTTGATGTTTTTTTCTTCAGGGCTGATGATGTACACTTCGGTCAGTTCTTTGTTGAGCCTAAAATATTTTTTTGTTTCGGTTGTGGTAGTGGTTGTTGTGGTGGTGGTTGTGGTGGGTCGAGCATTGCCTGCCTGGGGTGCAGGTGCTGCTGCTTCAGTGGCTGTGGCATCAGTTGCTGCACGGTTTTCCGGTTCTCCGTTTGTGCCTGCTTGGGGGGGGCGTGCATTGCCATCTACGGTTGCTTCCCGGTTTTCCGGCCCTCCGTTTGTGGCTGGAGCGGGGGTTACGGGTGGATTTTGTACATTGGCATTTACGGTTGTGTCTGTTGTAGCAGGTTGAGGGTTGTTTCTCTGCGTTGGTGGGGCAGTTTGTGGATTGGGGTCTGCCGCCGCCGGGGGAGCAGTTGCCCGGGAATTCTGAGCATTTGCATTGTTGGCGGTTGCATTGTTGGCGGTAGTCTGGGTGGTGGTAGTTTGGGTGGTAAAGGTGAGTGTTTTTTCTTCCAGATCTTCATTTTTCACCCAAAAGGTATGTCCTTTATTGGGAGTTTGGAATATCACGCGTCGTTGTTTTCCTTCCAACTGTGTTTTGAGTTTAACAGTATTTCCCATTTTGGCAATATCGCCTACAATTTTATTAAACTCAGTTAACCGTTTTTTATTTATGGCCGCGTTCTTTTCATTACTAAAACTATATATATTGGAACCGTAGGTTTTAGGGAGCTGTGTGTCCCTATCTTGGATCACTAATTCTAAGTTTTCTATTTCAACCTCTGTATAACCTTCTGTTGTTTTACCTGTTTTTTTAACGGGTATGTTTTTAAGCACTTTTAGAGGTATCTTCTTTTTCAGTTCAGTGCCCTCGGTCAGCTTTGCAAAGCTTTTGTTTTTTTCGCCGTCGCCTTTGGTGTTTGTTAAAAAATCCTTTACCTCTTCGTGTGTAAAAACTTCCACGTGTACGCCACGGTATTTCTCCTTTCTTTCAAATCCGTTCAATCCGGCATATCCTATAATATCGCCTGCTTTTATCTTATAGCATTGGTCGGATATCACTTTGTCGGTATCTTCTTCCTTTATAGATGCTACATTTGTTATGTTTAGACCACTGGAATGAATATATCCATCAACTTTTTTCCCTTCTGCCTTTACTACTTTCAGCCAACCGGTGGTTTTCCCTTGGTCCTCTTTCGCTATTTCAATAGATGTGCCCCTTAAAAGTAGTTTTACAACATTGGATTTACCGTCAGCTTCTTTCCTCAGATTTGCCCCTAGATCACCGTTAGTGCCTTCAAATTCTGCTTCTAGCACCTTGCCCGATTCTGGATCTACCAGTTGTTTCTTATTATATTTGGCAACATAAGTAAACCCGGTTATTTCATTGCCCTGTGGTGTTGTATATTTAACCTTCCGTCTGTCTTTATTTTTATCCTGTTCTAAAAAAACAAGTTGAGTGCCTTTTTTTGCATGAGCCAACACGTTTTTTTTGGAATCCTTAATCTTAACCCCCTTAACCTTAATTGTGTCTTTGGCACTGTCTGCAACACTATAGGACTGTATCTGTAAAAATCCAGGAACTTTCTTTTTTTCACCCATTTCATCAAAACTGCTCAAATGGTTGTATAACGAATAAAAGTTTAGTTCCTGGTCATTGGGGCTCTTATAATTATGCTCCATCAGCACAAAGCCATTGGAATATTGGCTGGTTCTGTTTTCAATGGTTTCTTCGTGGTATGTTTTAGGAACCCTATAGGCAATGATTTTGCCATCGGCAATGGCTTTTACTGGGTTATCACCCTCATAGTGGATTCCCCCGTGCCAGGTGTTCATCCGTCCAATAGGGTAATATCCTGTTTTATTGGATGCCCCTTTTAAATAAAATGTATTTTTATCGTTGCCGTTTTTAGGGTCAACGGGATATACAAATTTCATAATGTTTTTGATTTAATGACTAAAAGTAATGTCAGGCAAATACCCATGCTTCTTCGCTTGTTCCTTAACTCTTTCCTGGGCTTCCTTTGCCTCTTTAAGTTGCTCGGTATTGTTGCTGCCTGTTACGGCATCTTTTACCTGATTGGCCAATACCTGCACCCGTGTTACTTCAGGAAATGGTATTTCCTTTAAAGCCATTGATGCGTTTGGTGTTGGAACAGACGGGCCAACTGTCACCCCGGGTACTCCTGCGGTGATCTGTCCGCCATGGGCAGTCATGCAGCCCACCGTTGCTACTGGTGTTCCGTTAATGGTGACCCCGGGACTGCCCTGCACTACCATATCCGGTGGCCCGACACAGGTACACATATCACCCATTACTGCTACTACCTGTCCATTAACTGTAACTCCCGGCATACCCGGGCCATTAATAGGTCCTCCTACATGAGGTACTGTTCCACTGGATAAAGGACAGATATGCATGCTGCCCACTGTTGCTATTGGTTGTCCTGCCATAATCTTTTTATTTTACCTCAACGGCAAAAGCGGCTCCTTTAACCGCAGTCATTTTTCCTGTAACA
Source organism: Bacteroidales bacterium (assembly GCA_965230435.1). GTDB lineage: Bacteria > Bacteroidota > Bacteroidia > Bacteroidales > JBDKHP01 > JBDKHP01. The sequence continues at coordinate 2,132,865 of CBDDLB010000002.1, read as the reverse complement.
TTTGTCTGCGCCCCACCTGTCAAATCAGCATTCTGAGATCCTTCCGCAACCAGGTTCATCCCTTTCAGGGTGGCGTCTTTGGTGGCTTCTATGGTAGTGGCTCCATCTGCTTTTATTGTAGTATCTTTTGTGGATTGCAACCCTAAGGCTCCATCTGCCACTACATTTATATCTTTTGTAGCCCCTAATTCTATGTTCTCTTCTGCGGATAGTTTAATGTTTTTGGCAATCATTTCAATGTTTTCCACAGATTGAATTTTTATGCTTTTCTCTACAGTATTGAACTGGATAACGTTCTGTTCTTTATCGTAAATGGTTATGGTCTCTTCCCCATCAGTATCGTTCAGCTCAATTGTATGTCCGCTGTTACTGACGATCTTGCTGATAACATCGTCGGGCTGTACCCCAGTGGAATTGCCACCATGAAAAACCGATCCGCTTACGAACGGCCTGCTGGGATCTCCCTGCTGAAAGCCTACCATCACTTCATCATCCACTGATGGGATAAACAGTAGGCCATGTGCAGATCCGGTTGCAGGACTTTGCCCTGCGCTAGTGCTCTGTACGCGTATCCAGTTAGTAGATTCGCCTTCCGGCATCCAGTAGAAGCGGACTTTTACGCGCCCCAGCTGATCGGGATCCTGGTTGTCCGTAACAATGGCAGGTTCAGGAAATGCAGTTGGCTGTACAACATGGTCTGTTGGTAGGGCTTCTGTTGCTCCGGCCATACCTTTAAATATATTCTCGTATTTACCCATTTTGTCAACAGTGTGTGTGATTTCTATCACCCTGAAGCGGCCAAGATCGGGCCCTGCATCCTTCTGTAGCGATTCCGGGAGGCGGGTTGTGACCTGTTCGCCCAAGCGGATGGCACACGTATTGGCCTTGGCAGAGAAAACCGACATTTTTGAATATCTGCGGCTATAAGTGGCCCTCATCTGTGCAACAATGTCGTTTTCGTTTATCATGAAACGGTCGGTCGGCATCTTTGTAGGGGTAGTGAAAAACGGGTCACTTTTGGTACGTGCTTCGCGCATATAACTGTTTACACCTTCTACCTGCGCGGTTGGGGCGTCTTCCTTAAAGTCGTTTTCAGCAGGGTCGTAATCATACAGCTCCTGGTTCATATTGCCAAGGCTTGCAGCTATGTCAACAGAAAGTAGTTCCATGTCGAAGGCCGCACGTGTATCTGTTTCCACCTTCGGGTTGCCAAGTATCAGTTTTTTTCCATCGTAATAGAACCATTCACCACAACTGGCTGCTATACGCGACAAAAAAGCAAAACTGGTTTCTTTATAGCGGGAGCAATATGGGATTACAGAAGAGAACTGGGGAGCATTCTGTAGTTCCATGCCCGAGTCTACCTTTTCCAGTTCTATATTTATAATATTGTCTATAGTAGAATCTGTATAGGAAGCCATAGAAGGAGCCATGTCCAGTAGTAGGGTAGGGCTACCGCCTTCCAGTATCACCGTGCCCTGGTCTCCTAGTTTTCCGGTAACACGGATGTTGGTGATAATCCCTTCGAATTCTGTTTTCTCTTCATTCTGTATATGTACAAAGGAGATAGAGACAGGATCTCCCAAACTTTGGAAGATTTTTTCAGGTGTTGTGCTCCATACAGTTGGGCGGTCGTGCCTGTAGTTTGCTGTTATTATGAAGCTGTGATGTCCCGTCATGGTCTGCTTTAGTACCAAAGTGTCAATATCAACAGCTTCGCCGTTAATTTTCACTGTAGTTGCTACAAGATTTAATAAATTATTTGAAGACATATAATGGGTGTTTGATTAATCATAGATTATTTGCTCCTGGGTAACATCCCATAGGAGAAAATTAAATAATTGGTTATGTTTAAGTTGACTTCTCTAGAATGTAAATAGTTTATATTCAGATGATTTTGAATTCAAATAAATCCGTGACATTGCATGGACACAATCGATTGATGGATTAGAACTGAGTAAAAGAATAATTGAATGGTCTTTACTCAGCAATTCTATTATTGTCCATTAGATATCGGATAGTATGTTTTTTTAGACATATGGTTATCATTTCGGTTTCTCCAAAATAATTCTATAGTTAAAATCTGGCGGTGAGTTAACCTGGAGTAAGGCCAGAAGATCTTCTTTAAGTTCGCAGCGTTGCTCAATGTTCAGCTCCTGAGAAGGTTGAAGGTGGATGTCTATAGTACGGACAGTTCCAGTCTTTGGCAACATGCTGTTCTCGTATCCCTGCTTCACATTGATATCCGAAAGGAGGTGGCCAACCTGTAATGCACAAAATGACTTTATATCACGTTTGGAATAAATTGCACCATGTGACGTAAGAGCAGATTGGTACATTGTTAGAAGTTCCGAACTATTCGGAGCAGCCCGCCCGCCTCGCGAGGTGGTCAATAATAAGGTGGTTTTTCGGTCAATATTGTCCAGATCGTTAAAACTCAACAGTTCGTGAGCCTTAATGTTATTCCCTATCAGAGCATTTGTAAGCCAGTATTCGGTAAAAAAAGATGTTGCTCCATGGAGTTCATCATTCAGAATAATGTACGAAGTTGCTTCTTTGTTCAAATCACTGGAATTTACTTTTTCCTGTAATTGATTAAGCTGCTTAATTAGGTTGAACGCATATTCACTCAGGGTGTCTTTCTCTATGTTGGCAAAGGCCATACTTTCATCGCGGAGCAGATCTACCAATCTGTCCAGATACTCATATGCACTGGCAGAGTTGAAACGCTCGCATCCTCCCCTGCGTAGTACGTAGAGATTGTTTTGGGTATCGCCGTGTTCGAATTTGTATTTTTGTTCATGATAATTATTGCCATGTCCATCGCTTACGTTTTCAACGAACAGGAAAAATTCATTGTCGCCCTTCTGCAAGGGTATCATACCGGATAGTTCCTCAACCTTACGCTCTGTGCGCTGCAATATTTTATTGGCTATGGGAAATGCATTGATTTGTGCAGTAAGCCCTTTGAGTACTTCTGGAGGGAAACTTGCAGGGAAAGATGCCTTTAGCCACAGTAGAGGTCTGTCAGCATCTAATTCTATATCGTCTTCGAACAGATGTGCAATTTCTTTTGGAAGAAAATCAAGAGCCTCTTCTTCTACAGCTATATTATCTGTCAAATGTAGGAACCTGTGAGCATATAAATTCAGGGTGTTTTCATTAATCTGGTTTTCGGCACTGTATTTTTCGAGTAATGCAGTTGGGTTGTTAAAACTTGAACCACCGGGTATGAACATGCCAGGTTGCAGGGTGATATCCTGTCCTGCCAATTGCCACGTTACAAAAGGTAATAGTTTAAAATATTTTTCTTTATCTTCAATAAATGGAAGGTCGAAATAAAAAGAGACCCCTTCTAGCGTTTTTACCTCTGGGGCTAGTTCTAGACCAATCCAAAGCTGATGGTTCATAGCTGGATCCTGATCTGTACAACGGTCAATGAGGTCTTTCCCCAATTTAGAATCCATTGCCGAACACCCTTCGGAATCTATAATGTATGCTACATCTCCGTTAAATACACGTGCAGGAACAATTGGCGTAAAGGCCAGTCGTTTTATTTTATGCTTTTTTAGGTAGTTCGCATCTTTGTAATGAAATTCGGTGCTATTGGGGAGATCGCAATAGTCGTCAATTGCTCTGGCATGCATAATTGCATGGGCCGGGCGGGCAGAAAGCAGTTGGCCTGGAGTAAGGGCGCGTGATACTTTCTCCAGAATACGTTGCTCCATGCTGTTCATTTCCCCCGAAAGTCGAAAGATCTCACTCGCTAAAGCTTCTATCATCAGTTTAATGAGGGGATCCAAGTTATCTATATTCCTAACTTCCCATAACGAGGCTGCCCGCTTGAACATTCGGTTCTTGATACTTTCTTTGGAATAATTGGTTATTGCTTTTAAATTCATGATGATAAAATAGTATACATTACAAGTAACGCGGTTCAGTTTTTAAGAACCTTTTCGTTCAAGACTGGAGCGCACAACCGTAAGGATTTGGACGACCGCAGTGCAATGAAAACTGAAGTTTCTTTGGTTGTTGTGGTTGATTATTATTAAGGTTGACTTCTTATGAGCATGAAATGTCTTTAGTTTCCAGTTTGAATTGAAACTGCGGTGAAATGCTCCTATCTTATTTAAATTAAATGGTTTATGGTTGTATTTTTTTAGATTTCAGTGTATCAATCTCAATAGGATATGCTTGATGAACATTATAGTATAGAACTAAATTATGGTGCTTATGCATTCGAAAGTGGCCCTAAATAAAGTTGGTATTTAAATCCACATTGCTCATTGGTTTCACAAAGCACAGCGATAACAGATATATCAACTCGTTTTCTTACTGAGACAGAGTCAAAGATGTCGTCTTCCTTTTCAATTTCCTTTATAACAACTTTTACTTGGACATTATAGATTCGTTTTTCATACTTCTCTATAGCATCATTTATAAATGTGGCAAAGCGCTCTACCCATACAGATTGAGAGTAAATCCGTTCAAAATCAAGCTCCCAGATTAAAGTGCCGTATTCAGAATTAAATGAATGTTCTCCAGGACAGGTCATCAGCAATAGTTCAATGTGTTGGTCTATGGACTCCAATAAACTACAACGTTTGAAACGTCCACTGGCTCCGTCACTAATGAAATCGGCTAACCGAAGTGGTAATTGGTAATAGGTACTCTTCATAAAAAATTAGCGTTTAAAGTTCTTTGGTTTGGGAAGCAAAAAGCCAAAAACAGATTGATTGGAACTTATTTTTTTCTCAAAAGGCGTTTTCCTTGAGAGAATAAAATCCCTGCTCCCTGATATTTTTTTGTCCGCCCCTATGAGTTGTTGCAGCCAAGTGTCTTTCTTCCCAGTAGTTATAGTATACGACCGTGTTTCCCAGTTTCCTTGCAGTTTATTATGTACTTTAAAAATAACCTTATAGATTGCTCCTCCATAATTGGTTTTACTGGATTGTTGTGTGACTTCATCAAGAAATACTCCATTTGAAACAGGGGTGTGGGGAATAAACAAATCATCATCAAATAGTTGTTTCTTAGTGCCAAACAAAGCATCTTTGGATAACTTCACATGCCCTACGCCATTTACATGGCCTTCTTTCCAGATGTCCAATTTTACAAAGCCTAACCAGTGATCAGTTGTATGCTGCATTACTATCTATAGAGTTAAATAAGGGTAGTTCATAAATAATCAGTTTGTCAAAAATTGAATGAGTATAAGCTCTCTAGTGTCAGTCAATTGTTCTGTAAAACCAAAATGAGCAAGGTTCAAAGTGATATTTATGAACTAGATAGGTTTATTAAGACCATTTTTGTTCAAATACTTGATTCCCGACTTTCAATACCCTAGCGGAAAGGACTAGTGTTGTTGATAACAAGCCTCCATCAGCAATAATCTGTTTGTGGTAACGTGCGCAGATTGCGTCCTCAAATTCGATTTCCATAACAGCTCCTTCCGAATAGGTTTCTACATTATTATAAAACTTCAAAATACCAGAGTGTTTTCTGCCTGGGTTCATAATCCAGTTATGTATCGTAGAGTCTACATTCCCTTGAAGCGTAATGCCCATTGCACCTCCGTAAAGCTCACTACTTGGTTGTTGGTGCCAGTCTAGGTCCTGTTTAAATTCCCAATCAAATTCGTGTATTGTATACACTTTCCCTTCTAGGCTTAGTTCTGCCCATAGGCCAATAGAGTTTTTTCCCGAAAAGACTCTAGACGGTAATAGTCGGTCAAAGAAGCTCATTGCTGTACTTAATTTATTATATTGTTATCTCCAATTGCAATAGATTGAGCATTTAATGTTATGATTGTCGTTGGGCGCTGCGTCGATGATAGTTCATAATGAAATCGAAAACCGACAATGCGAGCTTTTTCGAATGCAATTTTTTCAAGCACTCCCTCATCAGAATCTAGAGTTGTAATTTCTCCACTTTCTTTTCTACTTACATCAAATAGCCAGTCCATTATTACAGGATTAGGTATCATAGCAAAAGCTAACTTTATATTTCCTGCTTTTACAGGAGCCTCTGCTTCTCCTTTTCTGTTTATTGGTTTGGTAAACTCATAATCGCAATAGATAACAGGAAATGAATCCTGAAATTTTTCATAAATACCATTGCTTTTGTTTTTATGTAACTTTAAAAAAGTTTTATATTCAGACATGAAATGGGTTTTTGCAAATATATGATACTTCTTTTTAAAAACTAATTTTTTGTGGGTTTTCTTCTTTTATGAATGATTTATTTTTTTGATAATTAAGTGTTTATGTTGGTTGAATTTATTGTTAATTTTATTGAGTGTTAATCATGTATGAAGTTGTATTACGGATAAAGATATCTGCTATATTGTCTTTTTATACATTTAAAATAACTTACTTTTATCTATGTAGTAGAGAATGGTGCGATAATTGCCAAACAAAATTTGTAACGAAAATAATACCAAAATTAGTATAGTACACGGTATATAAATATATTATTGTCAATAAGGATATTAATATATGTAATAATTCATAAAAGAACATATTATACAAAACTACATCAACTGAGTTTCATATATCTGTATTTCAATACATTGTAATTTTTTGTTAATTTTCAAGACTGAAAAAAAAGCAAAAAATGTTTTTGATATAAAATTATTTATATACGTTTGCACCGAAAATCTTAATTCATGAGTGTACTGTTTACATATATTATTTATCCTATAATTGGAATCCTTTTAATAGTTTTTGGCTACATTATTGCTAAGAAAAACAAGCTCACAAGCAATAAAAAACTCATAAGCTATTTGTTATTGTGTGTTGTATGCCTTACTATACCTGCTTTATTAGGGTTACTCAATTATAATTTTATGCCATTGGGTTACTTATTTCTAGTATTTGTATATATGCTTCTGGGGTACTATAACAAGAAAATATTGAAATGGATGTATAAAGACTCTCCACCCTTTTCTGTTGAATTATCTTTGCTTATATTTACACAATTTGCAGCAGGAGTACTGTTTGGATTAGTTTTTAACTATTGCAATGAGTTGAGAATAGGTTTTTGGGTGGCAACTTCTAATATTGCTTTTATGTTTCCATCTATATATGTAAAAACAAATTCTCTTTTTGCGGAAATACCGGTAGCCGTGTATAAGGTTTGGAAGTCGACATTGAATGAAAAGAATATTGAACATGAAGAGGTGGATTATAATCATTTAAAACTTGTGAAGATAGAGTTGTTTAAAACAGAATCGGATAATAAAACAACTGTTATAAATGCGAAAGCTCCGTTTGAACTGTCTTTTGGGGCTTGGTTTTCCAGATTACTGAATGATTATAATTTAAAATCACCACTTTCACCCATAGAAGATGCTGAGCCAAAGGCTACTTCTGGATGGATTTTTTATACTAAACCATCTGTTTTTTTGCCTCGCAACTATATTGACTTTGAGAGGAATTTTAAGCAGAACATGATAAGAGAGAATCAAACGATTATAGCCAAGCGAGTAAAAGAAAGTAAACAGGAAGCCTAGTTAAGAGCAGATAGTGATTTTTACCTTGCAGAATTTTATCACTATAATTTGTAGAGCTAGGAGTATGATGTTTGCAATCTTATTGAATGAAATAAACTTAAACTAAATGATACATCACCCCCATTTGAAAATGGTCAATTGGCAAGAAGGCATGAGTATTTCTTCCAATCATTTTACTCAAACCGAAGATTTTTTCATTGAAATGATCAGGGATCATGCATCTCTGAACTTGACAAATGCAAATTATGGTTTGTTGCCAGCTGGCAATGAGGAAGATGATATGAATGGAATTAGTATTACAGATCATGCTAGTGGCCATATAGAAATAAAACTAATCCGTTGCAATGCTATTACAGCTTCCGGTTTGAGGGTGGGCTTTAACCCCGAAAATGCAGACTATCTAATTAAAACATACTCTTTAGATGCTATTTCGGCAAAGAATACTCAAAAAGAAGTTACACAATGGGATGTAATAGTTATTGTTGATCCATTCAGACGAAATCCAGTTGGAGAGTTAGATCCGCAGGAGACCCCCCCACGACACCCAGATGTAAGTAGTTATCTGGACCTTCAAGTAGTTCCTTATGGAGAGATAAATACATGGGATTTTGGTACTCATCATCTTACAATTGGGCGTATTAGAAAAAATGGAGACCGTTTTGAGGTAAATAGTAATTATATCCCTCCATGCACTACCATGCTTAGTCATCCAGATTTGATGCAGTATTACAATACATTTGGCCAGCATTTAAGCAGTATTGAAAAGTCTGCGAAAGCAATTGTGGCTAAAATAGTTAGTAAGCAGCAGCAAACTGAACTGTCTGAAAATATCAGGGCAATTTGTCAAGAAATGATGTTCTACGTGTCTAGAATTTATTTCGATTATCGCAATACAGGAAAATACTTGCCGCCAATTAAAATCGTAAGCTATTTCTCAAGTTTTGCTCACACTGTACTGACAGGCCTTAGTTGTATGAAGAGCAACGACAAGGAGTTAGTGTTGAAGTATTTTTATGAATGGAGCGATGTGTCCCCTGGTTCATTTGAGGAAATGTTGGCTTCTATGGCTGAGCTTATATACGAACATGATAAAATCCGAAGTATGATGATAATGGTGGAAAACTTTGTTTCTGTCATGTCGGAATTGTGGAAAAAATTAGGTGAACTTGATTATATAGGTCAGCGTAAAGAAAATATTGTCGTGTCGGAAAGATTTCAACAAACGGAATCTAGATCGAAGTCTAAATCGAAATGGAGTATTTTAGATTGATGGTTTGTCGAATCTAAAACTGTTCATGATAAACAGGGAATATTATTCTTTTTGATCAGGGAACTATTGCGTCAGTGTTAAACAATAGCAAAAAAAACAGGTGTTTTTTGTGTCAGCGCATTAACTTCTCTAGTACTATTCTAAATTCTTTTGAGTAAATATTTGTTGATTCCAGCATTATTAAAGCAGCGCATGTGAATTTATTGGGTTAATTGTCAGAAGGTGAGTTGTCGTATGCCTTAATACGATTCTTATGGGTTGACTTTAACTTGTGGTGTATATTGGAAAAACAAAAAAAATCATACCCGTAAAAAAACTTATGGACTTCTCTGCAAGAAAGAAACAGCAAACAAACGCGATAGATACTGACTTACAAGCTGAGGTTGTAGCTGCAAAACTATTGCAGCAAGGGGTGGAAAATGAAAGGATCAACTTTAGGCGGGCAGGTGGTAGCTCTCGTGGTGTTGCTAAAGATGTCGAAGAGATCACAGTTGCTAAAGGTAATGTTGCTCAAAGCAAAGAGTTTTTTGAAATACTAGTCAATAGAAACGGTATTTATGACAAACTGCCGGAAGGTATATTTTACCGGGCAAGTACAAGTGCTCGGGTAAAGTCAAAAGAACAACTTGTTCAGGAAATAAGAAAACGGCGAGACGAAGAGTTTTTCACAAGGAGGTTTTTTCAGCTTTTTGAAGAAGAGATAGATCGGTTTTCTGTAAGCACAAGGTTTAAGGAACTGAATTTTGATAGAAAAAACGAGTTCGATGAGTTTACGCAGCTCTTTACTGTATTTTGTCCGATAATTGACCGTTTGGAAAAAAGGCAGGCTGCAATTTTTCTTGAAGTATTGCCAATAATTCATAGGGTGAGGATGGACTTCTTACAGGTCGAACAAGCTCTTGCTTTAATTTTTGAATTGCCAGTTGTTGTTCGTTTAGATACTCAGAATAGTGATTTAGAGAAAGTCCCTTGTTTGAACCTGGGAGATTTCGAATTAGGAAAAAGCTTTACGCTTAGGGGAGGAACAAATAGACAAGATGAAACCTATGTTATTGAAATAGGGCCGATGTCTGCAATGAGGTACAATAATTTTTGTGACGAAGGGAACGAATCTGAATTGGTGAATTACCTAATAGAATTGATTTTTTCTGCAAATAGCCAAGTGCGTGTTGATTATAAAATTAATAGGGAAGAGGGATGGTTCAGGTTGCGGGGAAAGGAAGATGGACAAAAAACTTTACTCGGGTATTCAACCCGTTTGGCAGAGTAACTAAGTAGGATTATTAGCTGTTTTTAACAAGAATAAGGTTTGTAGTTAATTAGTCGTAATCGCTAAAATCAATAGTGTTTTATGAAACCTAGAAATAATAAAGAAATTTGGCGTGCATATATTAAGTTTTCATTTAGCCTTATATGTTCTGCAAGTATTGTAGTTTTGCTTTCATTTTTTTTTGTGCAAACTTCAAAGGAGGAATTATTGCTAATAGGGGAAAAGACGCAGGAGTATGATAAAGTAAATGCTTATCAGAATGAATTGGTAGAAAAAGTAGACACTCTTTATAGCTATATGAGATTGTTGAATACAAGTGAAAAAATAAATGATGTTTTATTGCAAAAGATGATAAGCAAAAAAAAGATGTCATTTTTAACGGGTTTAAACAATATTAAAGATGATGATTCGTATTTGTATAAGAAGTTCGGAAAGCAAATGAGTACATTTTTGGTTATTAATGATTCGTTGAGAATATTATCAAGGGAAGTAGAGCTAGCTAGGGAAGATTTGAGTCGTTGTATAGAAGATAATAAAAAGCTGGTTCGAAAATTATCAATTGAAGGGATTAAGATGACTCAACGTTAATGCTATAGCTTCTAATAACTAACTCTGTAGAGTGTTTACGTTGGCTTACAATCTGCATAACAAAATAAAAACAATCAACTATTGATCTTATAATATCTGATAATTTAGTTGGCGTGGTAATTTACGTTGACAGGGTATCTTATGTTTTATTGAAAACAATTAGCAAATATAAATGGATAAAAAGAACAAGTCTAAATCTGGAGGATATCTAAATCAACAAGAAAGGATAAGCAGCTACATTTATGTTTTTCTAATGTTCTTAATTATTGTTGGAAGCTGCTTATATTTTCTAATACAGCAAAATAGAAGTTTAGAGCTCTTTTCAAGAAAAGAATCTATTGTAAGAAAAATGGAACACGTAAAGAGTTATCGAAAAGTACAAAAGCAAAATTCAAAATTGTGCGATTCTATTTTTGTTAAAATAAGAGATTTTAATCCTAGTGTGCAGGCGAGTTATGAAGAGAGTGATATTAAATATTTAATTAACGATTTGAAGTCGTCGTATATTCAAAATAGCAAGGATGAAAGATTTAAGATATTTGAGCTTCTTGGTAATTTTTATGAGGATTGGCTTTCAGATAAAAAAGAACTTTGGTCTCTGAAGCAAAATATACATTTTTTTAAAACAAATTTAGAGGAGTGTGAGGTGGGAATAGATAAGAAAAAAGAAACTATAAAACTAAAATTTAGGAGTAAGTAAGTATGTATCGTCTTCTAAACATCAAAATTTTAATTGTTGTAGGTTGTGTTATCGGATCAGTTTTCCTTTTCTCTCTAACCATGAGTTCGTTTTCTCCCGATAAAATGGTACTAGCTAGTGTTTCCGATGTTTTAGTGGAACCTAATGAACTGGTTTCTTTTTCTGACAGTACGGCCGGTGCTGATAGTTGGCTTTGGGAATTTGGGAATGGAGATCAGTCAACAGAAAGAAGTGGAGGATACCGTTTTGTGGAGCCAGGGACATATCAGATACGTTTAACAATAAATGATGAATTGGAAAAACGCTTTATCATTGAGGTAAGGAACAATCCACATTCTTCCGAGAAAAAAATGCTGATAGAAATTTCTGCTCCTGAGAAAGTGATTCAAAATGAAAAAGTTGTGTTCAAGGGAATTGGGCTTGCTGAAAAATGGAGATGGGAGTTTGGAGAGTCAGGAGTTATCGATTCAAGGGATAAACAAGCCATTTATTCATATTCTCAGCCTGGCATTTATAGTGTGAAGCTTTCTACAGAAACAACAAAATATCCAATTTTGCATATTATTGAGGTTACGCCTCATTATCAAGAAAACGATACTACTGATGTTTTATCACAGATAGGACAGGACATTAAGCGTAATTTACAAGCAATTGTGGCTGGACGCTCTTTTAATAAACATTATAATTATATTCTTTCTACATTTTTATGCAAGAAACCAAATACTCTTGTTGTTATTAACAATAATACTTATAATGATTTTTACTCATATTGTCAAGGCTTGCGGATAATTGGAAAAAGTAATAAAACTATTATTGAAAATGTTCTTCTTGACTTAGATCCTGAGAATGAAAGCTGCATTAAACAGCTCAATGTAATTCAATATGATTCAAAAGGAAAAAAATAACTAACTGATCTCCGAATAATGAAAGATTTTATTTTGAAACTTCATATGGTGATATTGCTATTGTTTTCTTCTTGTAGTCCAGTGAATTACTTTACAAGGATAAAGAAAACTCCTCGAGTTCATGCAGAAAACTTGTGTGCAAAAGGCGTTAAGGCACCAAAATCTGGTCTAACAAAAAAGGAGTGGATTGTATATTCTGACAGGAAAAACAATGTTAGTACATTAATTCCTGGAGGTCGGGTTAAAAGCAAGGAATTAAAGTATCTAGAGCCTTTGTTGGTGATCAAGGAGAAAGATAATTATCTAAAGCTGATAAAGTATGATCCGAAAGTGATTAAAAACGGGAAACTGGAGAAATATAAAGAAGCAGAATATTATGGATGGATTCATAAATCAAAGTTGCTTTTGGAGAATCAGAGTATAACAGATGTTAAGAATAGAGGGAAATATAAGTCTATATTGGCAATATCTGATTCTATTCATGTGTCTAGATCTGATGCTTTTTTTGAGAGTGATTCAGTTATAACATATTTAACGCCGCGCTTACAGGAAGTAAACAAAAAGGCTAGTTTGTATGATATTGTATATGTTCTAAAGCGTTCTGCAGACCGTGATAAAGTTCTTATTTCTAAAGCTCCATACCTTGACCCTGAAAGTATTCAGGACAATACACTAGGTTGGGTTTCTGCGTCGCTTGTGAAAAATATTGGGCAGCATATTTTTGTGGATTATGGAAATAATATGAATAATAGCAATAAAGGTTTTGTCTCAGATAGACCTAATTCATTAAAATATAGTCCTTTCATTCAGTATTATAAGCATAATTCGAAAGGGTTGAATACGTGTCGATTGTCTCCATTGATAGATAGGAGTGAGAATTCAATTTTTAATGTTAAAGGAGATCATATTTCTTTCCGAAAAAAAAAGAAATATGAGGAGGAGCTCAAAAAAATTAATATCTCTTTTGTAATAGAACCGGGAGAACATACTATCCAGATATTTCCTGCATTAATGAATTCTTTGCAGAATATTGGTTTTCTATTCAAAGAATACAAAAACAACTATTCGTTTAAGTTTTCTTCTGTAGTGATAAGTTTTAATGATGGAAACTTGGGAAGGTTTACTACAGGTTTTACTTCTGATTTCAACAAAATAACGGAGGATCTGATGGTATTATCTAGGGCAGATTTTTTACAGCCCATACCTCCCAGAATGGCTTGGAAGGGAGTTTCAACTGTTTTAGATTTGATTGAAGAGGAAGAACCTACTACCAATGTTGTTATTGTACTCGGAGAAACGGGTAAGAATAAAGGTTTGGGCATGAGGTCTTTGGCTAAAAGGGCAGGACGTTTGAATTGTCGTTTGTTTGGGTTTCAACTGTATGCAGGTGTGGAAAATGATTTCAATAATTTTGTAATTCAGTTTTCAGATATGATAAATGAAGCAGCAGGAATAGTTGCTGAAAAGAAACAAGACAAAATCGTCTATTCAGAACAATTGAGAGATAATAATGCTTTTGCTGAGGTAGGTAAAAATTCATTTTGGCTGGATTTTCCCAAAAATAGTATGACACAGGGAGGGGTTAGTTTTCCCGAAAAGAATCAATTTCTTTCCCTAGATCATATTACGAATTCAACAGACAGTTTTCTTATCCAGGTACTGCAAGATAATAAGAATTTAACTGAAAGTATCGAAAAAGCATTCCTAACAGTAGGAAGCTATAAGGATAAATTGGATGCGTCTTACATTTCTCGCTTTCAGCCCAAAGAGGGAGAAGGACTTCCTCGGAACCTTAAACAAAGCTTCAAAACTACTTATCCATATTGGTTTAGTTCTATTGTAGATACTGCATTTGTTGCCGACTCAACACACAAATATCAACTTTTATTTTCAGAAAAGGAACTTGAGAAAATACGAAGTGTTATAGATGGTATTGCAGAAATTGAACTGGATAAAAGAGTATTGGTTGATGCAGAAAATGAATATCCGAATACCTCATGCGATTGTTTGGAAGAAAGTCCACTATTGACTAAAAAGGAAGAATCAGAAGGGGATTCAACGGTTAGAGAGGAGTATGTGTCAACAAAAAAAGCAAGAAAAAGGTTGAAAGAGATTTTTGAAAAGGAATTGCAAGGTTTTGAATGTTGTTCTAGTAAACGCAAAAGCAAACGGTTGACACTTGCTCAAATTCATGAAAAAATCTTTAAAGCACCAACTTATACGCCAGTTTTAAAACAAACAACTTTACGGTCTCTGACGAAGAAGAAACTTCTTCCTGACGAACAATTAGACAGTTTGTTGAATTATTATAAAGTAATGAAGAAAAAAATTGATAAGAAAATAGATAATAGAGTAAAATTTTCTTCTTCAGGTATTTCTTATTATTGGGTTAATGCAAACTGGTTGCCCTAGTTTTTATATACAGAATAATTAAAGCATGTTTTTACAACATGCAAATTTCTCACTATTAATATATTTAATCATGGCTTTTAGAGCATCATTAAACCTAGCAGGTAAAGAATTCGACGTATTAGATTGTCACTACAAGTTAAAGCGTGATGTTGATGGCAAAGGTCGTCCTGCTTCAAACATTTATGGAGGCGAAGTAACTATTCGTGTAGAATCTACTGAAGATACTACTATTTTGGAACAAATGGTTAACCAATTCAAACCAATTACAGGTAGTATTGTCTTTAAAAAAGGTGACGAAGAGGCAAAGATGAAAGAGTTGACTTGGGAAAACGGTTATATTATCTCGTTTGAAGAGTCAATTGATATCATTGGATCTCGTCCAATGGCAATTGAATTTGTAGTTTCGGCTCAGGTATTTAAAATTGGCGGCGTTCACGCTGAACAAAACTGGCCAGTCTAAGTTTTCTGCAAAGGGGGGCTTGCTTTTTCAAGCCTCCTGATTTTTTTTTGAATTACTTTAACTCTAAAGAAATTAAATTATGGCAATTTTAGATTATGAAATAGGAGGTAATGAAGTAAAGATAGATGCTTCAGATGGTATTTCTAATATCCCAGATAACAGAACATTGCTGATAGAAAGACTAACTTCAGAGGAATCCCCAAATCCTGAGGTAGTTGAAAAATTGAGTACTATAGAAGAAGTTTTCGAACACTTTAATCCTAATGTGGATGTTGAGTTTTCAACTGAAGATGGCCAACCTGTAACAGAGAATATGAGATTTGCTAATGTTGGTGATTTTAGTGTAAAAAACATGACCGAGAACAGCAACTTCTTAAAAGGACTTAGTAAGCAAAGTAACTTCTACGAGCTGTTAACTAAGCAGTTGCGTTCGAACAAAATGCTTCAGCGAGTTTTAGAAGATCCAGAAACAAAGACTGCTTTTATTCAGGCGCTTCAGCAACTTCGTGAAGAACTTGAAGACTAGTAAATTATTCATAAGGTCGCAGACTGTAATTGGATCGATTTTATTTTATAAACCAGCAACTTGACAGCATAATTAATTATGGCTGACTACTTAGATTAAAAAAACTTAGACAACTATATCATGGCAGAAAATTTAGCATCGTCAAATAAACAGACTGATGAAAGTGTAGTAAGAAAAGAAGCAGCGAAAGAAAAGAGCTCTGCTTCATTAGCAGATTCCTTGGCTAGTCTTGCCAAATTTGGTGGGTTCAATTTTCTAGAATCGTCAGTAGACGGAATTCAGAATCTGAACCCTGAGCGTAAGGCCAGAAAGAAAATGTTTTTGACTGACGGACAAAAAAGAGAAGAACGGAAAGCACTGAAGGGAACGATAGACTTATGGTTAGATTTGCTGACATCATCTGAAACAATAAACGAGATGCTGGATAAGAGCAAAACAAAATCTGAGTCCATTACTAAGAAATTGGCAGAAAGTCAGATGATAGCTGTGAATTCAGTTAAGGATTTGGAGCGTTCGTACAGGTCGGTAATGCTTTTCTTTAAAAATACAGAAGTAGACAAATTAACAAATATTTCAATAATGAATGCGTCTCCAGAACAGATTACTGATCTGGATAACTCTCGCTTCATTGATTATGTAGGTAACGAGCTTAAGCAGAATTATGATAAGCTGGACTTGCGTATGAACTACTCTATTTTAGCAATCCCAGGCTACCTTGGTTCTAATAAAGTGCTTGAGAAGTGGTCTAAATTGGCACATAACAACAAAGTGATGTTGTTTACAGACTTTGTTGATTTGGATAAACCAGACGACGTTGTGGAGATGTTTATGTCGTCTAATTTGGCAAGTTCGGATACTTTCAAATGCAATACAACTATGTCCTGTAACTGGCTTGTAGGGCGTGGTAAATATGCTGAGCTTGGAGAAGAGGAAGACTTGCGTGTTTCTCCTTCGGCAGCTTTGGCTGGAAAAGTTTACCGCACTCTTTTATCTCAAGTAACAGCGGGTAAAAAATATGGAAGCATAAACGAAATAGATAGTGTTGCTTTCCCTTTGAAAAAGAGTGAAATATCTCAATTGGAAAAAATGGGACTTATCCCAATGGTAAATGAATATGGAAAGGTAATGGCCTTTTCTGCAAAGACCTTGTTCAATGGTGATAATTTAGGTTTGCAAACTTATTCTGTTGTACGTGTATTCGATTATATCACCAAAGTATTATTCGATTTCTTAAACCGCAGGTCGTTTGAAAATTGGACATCTAAAGCAGAAAGAGATTTGCGCTCTCAAATCGTGAAGTTTTTGGATAGTGTTCAGGGGCCGGACCGTTTGATTGAAAAATTTAAGATTATGCGTTTTGAGCGTGATCCTAATCAAAAAGACAGAATTTTTCTTGACATTCATTTGACACCTTATTTCCCTGCTAAGAGCTTTGTGATCAAGTTGGATGGAATTAAAGGCGATGATGGAGCTGAATGGAGCTCTGATTATGAGCAAGGATAATAGGTGTTTTTGAGAAACACCTAACTTGTGATTCGTTAAGAAAATCGTGTTCTTACAATAATTTAAAAAAGTGGTACCTTTTTTCTAACCTAATCTATAAGAGAGGTAAATATGAATTCCAGTTTGTTTTGATGGTGTTACTGCTATTTGAGATAGGGACGCGATTTGAATAAAGTGAAGATATGGTTGTGAATTGAACAGAGGATTATCAAAGATTTAAAAAACTCTGTTCTGGCTTTTTAAGGGAATTATAAATTGGTTTACGCATAAAGAACAGTAATAACCAATTTGAGATATTTAGTTTTGTGAAGTTTGTAGCTTTTATAAGAAAGAAACATTTGTTGTGCTTCTAATTTCGAGCTTTTTTGAGGAAGAATACTGAATTCTTATACTTAAGTATATTCTGATTTTTAAGCGTTAGCTAATTTATTATTCTCATTATTTAGTTTAAAACTCATGATCCGACAGGCTATGGAGTTTTATAAAATTTTTTTTTGCTCAAACTTAAAACCCGATAGTTCAAAGTTTGTCATTAAGTAATTTAATATCAATTCACATTTATTGAAAAATTATTAGGAATAACATAAATGACTGATTATTTAAATTTCGTTTAATTCAAGAATTTTAGGTACAGGTCAATGTTTTTTTTAGATGAATCTTAATAAATGGGCAACTGATATTACGTAAGTAGGAGAGGAGCTATCTGATATTTTTGTAGACTGTACAGAAAGATTAATTGCTAAGTAGCTGGTTATTCGCAAAGAGCAAGTCTAAAATAAATAAGTCTGAGAGCTTAGCCTAATTAGTGTTGTAGTTGAAAACAGTAAATCGTTTATGACTGGTTGTTTTGAACAATAGTTCTATATGTGTTACAGGAGTTTGTTCTGTATTCAAAGAATTCAAAACGATCAGTAGAGTATTTTAATTCTATGCAGCTTGATAATTGATAAACACCACGCGTGATGTTGAGAATATATCAATGTTTTTTGATCAAGCAAACTTGATAGTGTAATCTAATGAGTTATAGAATTATATAGCAACTTCTGTGTTTTATTGTTTAGAATATGGTGCAGAGCTGCAAATGTCGTTTGCATACGATATCAATTTAAAACCGGGCAAATGGATTTTTTAAGTTTAAATGAATCAGTCCAAACATCGGTGCGTATAGCTAAAAGCTTAGCACGTGAGTATGGAAATGGCTACTATACCCCCGCACATATCCTTAAGGCAATTTTGCATCCAGACATAGGCCTTCAGGGTTTTATTCAATCTTTAGATAAAGATTTGTCTTTTCTGGAAGAGTGGGCAGAAGTTCGGATGGAAGAGGCGCCTAAGGGTAATACTTCTGTAGAAATAACAGCTGCACCAGAAACAACAGCTATGTTTGAACAGGCTGATAATGTACGTATTCAATGGGGATTACTTGAAATCAATCCTGTTTGCGTACTTGCTGCATTAACAAAACCAGGTGTAGCTTTTTCTACAGACGAGCTAAAGTCGTTTCCTATACGGGAAAACGAAATTTCAGGCTTATATGAAAGTTCTCCTAAAGAGAACACAAGCGTTAGCTCAGAAGCTGTAAGTGTTGTGGCTACAGCGGATTCTGCTATGCACAAGTATTGCATCAATAAGACCATGCTTGCTGCAAAAGGAAAAATCCATGCTGCTGTTGGGCGCGATAAGGAAACAAGGATGATGATGGAAATCCTGGGGCGCCATAGAAAACCCAATGTGTTGATAACGGGAGATGCTGGAGTTGGAAAAACGGCTCTCATTGATGGTCTTGCTTATAATATTGCAAAAGGAATTGTTCCGTCTTATCTGGAAGAGGCTGTTATATATGAACTTGATACAGGTGCATTAATAGCAGGAGCTACTTACAAAGGAGAAATAGAAGATAGGCTGAAGAAAATAATTAAGAGTATAAATGAAGTAGACAGAGCAATTTTATTTATCGATGAGATACATACTTTGCTTGACCCAAAGCAAGGTAATTCAGGAGCTGCTGGTATTCTTAAACCTGAGCTTTCAAAAGGCACTCTAACTGTTATAGGGGCAACGACTATTGATGAGTATAGGAAATGTATAGAACCAGATTCTGCATTTAATCGCCGTTTTGAACAACTTTTTCTTGAGGAGCCGGACATCGAAAAAGCAATTGAGATAGTAGGTTCTGTGCTTGTTCAGTATTCTGATTATCATAGTATCGGAGTAACAGAACAGGCGATTTCCGAATGTGTGCGTCTGGCTAAGCGGTATGACAAAGATAGAAGGTTGCCAGATTCAGCAATTGACTTACTGGACAGAACCCTTGCCGCTGTAAAAATGATGAATGAAACTGCCCAGAGCGATCTGGAGTACTTTTCAAATTTATTTGATGAAATAACAACAGATTCTGAAGAATCAGAAGAGCAGAGAAGTAAGTCTCTACGTTTGCTTCATCTTTCGCTTACACAGAAGTTAAGTCCAATCTTATTCAGTACACTCACAAACGAAACCGATACAAATGAAATCGACAGTTATGAGGAGTGGAAAGCTTATCTTTTAGAAGTATTGGAAGGGATGTCTTCTTTTGCTCAGCAAAAAATAGAAAGTGTTACTTCTAATGAAATAGCTGCAATCATTTCCAATAAAACAGGAATCCCGATCGGTAAAATACAAGCAGGAGAAAAAGAGCGTTTGTTGAACATGGAAAGTCTTCTGAGAAAACGTGTTGTGGGGCAGGATTCTGCATTGAAGTCCCTTGTAGATTCGATTTTGGAGTCTAGAAGTGGCATGAATAAGGCAGGGCAACCTATTGGGTCGTTCTTCTTATTGGGGCCAACAGGAACAGGTAAAACAGAACTAGCAAAAGCATTAGCCGAAGTTCTCTTTAACGATGAAAAGGCAATGATTCGGTTCGATATGTCTGAATTTAAGGAGGAGCATTCTGCTGCACTTTTATATGGAGCCCCTCCTGGGTATGTAGGGTATGAAGAAGGAGGTATGTTGGTGAATAAAATACGGCAACAACCATATTCTGTTGTGCTTTTTGATGAAATTGAGAAAGCTCATTCTTCTGTATATGATATTTTCTTACAGATTATGGATGAAGGAAAATTGCACGATAGGCTTGGGAAGGAAGGAGACTTTTCGAATGCTATTGTGTTGTTTACTTCGAATGTAGGAAGTCAGTGGATTATTGATCAGAAAAAAGCGGGTAATACCCCAACTACTCTACAAATTATGGAAGTAATGGGAGCGCATTTCCGACCTGAATTTTTAGCTCGTCTTTCCGAAATTGTCCCATTCTCACCTATTAGCGAAGAGGTATTGCTCCGAATTTTCGACATCCAACTACAGGGGATTATACAGGTGTTAACTAAAAAAGGTATTTGCATTGACATAAGCCCAGAAGCCAAGCATATGCTGGCGCATAAAGGGTTTGCTCCAAAATACGGGGCTAGGCAGATCTCTGGAGTTATACGGAATTACCTGCGTCGTCCTATTTCTAAATATCTAATAGGTGGGGAATTAGAAAAGAATAGTACGCTAAAAGTCGATGTCGATGAGAATACGGAGTTAGTATGGGATATCTCTAAGCACCAAGAATCGGATTAAAGATGAAATTGACACCCTCTGCTTAAAGGAGGTATTTCTTTCAGTTAAGTAAAAAACTAAAAAACACAAAAGTGAATTAGGGATTATAAATTGGTTTATGTTTGAAAATTGACATGCAGCCAGGTAAAGATGGTTAATGTTAATTTTTGATCCCTTTGTAATTTTGTAAATCAAGAAATTATGTTTGGATATAAGAGTTTTTTGCGTATTGGTCCTCTTGATGATGCCAGCATTATGGGCTTATACAGGAGTAGTTACGAATTAATGGATTGCAATTTTGGGTTTACCCAAGCAATTGATGACGATGGAAAGGTGCAGACAGAAGTGGTTGGTGGGAATATATCGTTTGTTTTGCCAGGTATACCAAGTAACGAGATTTTGCAATGGATGTTGAACAGAAGTAAGCTGGAGTCTGGTGCGATTGTTATTTGTGATTTGGACGATGTTCCTTTGGAAAAGATTTTTTTTGAAGATGCAATATGTGTTAATACAGGGATTGACTATCAGAAAAAAGGAAAAGGCTACATACAATCGCATATTATGATACAAGCCAGAAGAATAGCTGTGGGAGACGTTCAGTTAGAAAACCGATGGAATAACCTTTAATATCAATTATCATGTTTGACTTTTCACAGATTGACACAGATTATACAGTAGTAATGACTGTAGATGGTGATGAGTATGATGTAGAGCAGTTTCATATTTCTTTTAATCAGCAAACTGACTATAAGGGAGAACCGCAGGCAGAAGTTAGGGGAGGGAAGATACATGTAACTATATCTGAAGTTGTAACTACAAACCTTTATACTTGGGCTATGACATCATCAGCGAAGGAGGGTAGTATTCATTTTCAGCTGAAATCTGCCCAATCTCCCCTCAAAGTCGATTTCTTAAACGCTTACTGTGTTTTTTTTCAACGTAATGTAAACTCTTTAGGGGAAGGCCTGACTACACAGCTTGTTATCAGCCCAGAGGAAGTTAATATTAATGATATTAGTTTTGACAATCATTGGGAAAAATCCCTTTAATGGTGAATTTAACCCTTGGCTATCTCTTTTGAAGTAAATAAACTGTTGAAAAACTGAGAACACTGGGCTCAGATTTGATAATGAAGCGGCATGCAACTGTTTTCTGAAAAGCAACGTTTTTCAATAAAAGTATAATGAAGCTAAAGATAAGTTCAAATAGGTTCACTTCAGGGAATAAATAACTGACCATTCGGGTTTGGCCATGCATTGCTTTTCTGGCGTAAACCAATTTATTCTCCCTCAATATTAATTAGATGAAGTGAACCTATTTCACTTATATTAATAAGGTTGCTAGGCTTGTTAAAATTTTACCTGACAATGAAACCAAACCCTAGCTAATTAGGATTAAATACTTACTACTGATATTTTTTTCCCTGATAACTATCAAGTTCAGCCAAACGCTTTTCAACACGTGCAACAATCTCAAAGTTTTTCAATCCCCATAGAGGAGCGATAAGAAGAGAATGAGGAGATTGGCTTGCAAACCGCTCAACAATGATTCTTGGGTTTAGTCTTTCAAGAAACTCAACCATGAAGTCAATATATTCATTAGCTTCAAACAGAGAAACTATTTCTGGGTTTTCTTTGTACATGCGCGCCAGTTTAGTGTGTCTAACAATCTGTAGCTGGTGCATTTTTAAGAAGTTCAATGGAAGCTCAGACAAACGGTCTGCATGTGAAAGAATCATTTCTCGACTTTCCCCAGGTAGCCCCATAATCATGTGTGCTCCAACGGGAATTCCACGCTCAGCAGTCATCCTAATTGCATTGACGCTTTCTTCATGAGTGTGACAGCGGTTGATAAACTCTAAGCTAGAATCAATGGTAGATTCCAGTCCGTATTCTACAATCACGTGATATTTGCGCGAAAGTTCGGCTATGTGATCTAGCAAGTCTGCATTTACACAATCAGGTCGAGTCCCAATTACAAGACCAATAACCTGTGGATGCTGAAGAGCTTCATGATAAAGCGTTTTAATCTCCTGCATCTCACCATAGGTGTTGGAGTAGGCTTGGAAATAAGCCAAATACTTTTGACTTTTGTACTTACTCGCAAAAATTTCAATCCCCTCATCAATTTGTTGTGTAACTGTCTTTTGCGGTTTACAATAGTGTGGATTAAAAGAATTGTTGTTGCAATAAATGCATCCGCCAACTCCTTTTGTCCCATCACGGTTTGGACATGTGAATCCAGCATCTATAGAGACTTTCTGTACCCGCTCTGTAAACTTTTTTTTCTGATAAGATGAATAATCGTTGTATCGTTTCTCGTGCCCCCACGGAAAAATCGTTGTTTCCATTCCTTCTACGTTCTTAATCACTTCGGTTATTGAATAAAGTCTGGCACTATTTCAATAATGCCAGACATTTTTTTAGGCTATCACGCCAATATGGGATTTCGACGCCATAGATTTTTTTAATTTTTTCTTTAGCAAGCAAACTGTAATGAGGTCGCTGTGCAGGTGTTGGATAGTCTTCTGTTTTTATCGGTTTTACATGGCAATCGATATTTTGAAATTCAAAGATTGCTTTGGAGAAATCGTACCAGCTTGCCACGCCTTCGTTAGAGTAATGGTATACACCACGTGTAAAGTCCTTTTCTGCTACTTCAACCTTGTCAATAATTTCAAGAATAGTGGTTGCTAAATCCCTAGCATATGTTGGGGATCCGATCTGATCGTAAATCACGCCAAGCTCGTCTCTCTCTTTGCCTAGGCGAATCATAGTTTTTACGAAATTATTACCAAAAGAAGAATACAGCCAAGAAGTTCGAACGATCATGTATTGTCCACCTGCTTCATGAACTGCTTCTTCACCTTCTAGCTTAGTTTTTCCGTACATTCCCGTTGGAATGGTAAATTTTCGCTCTATGTATGGTTGGCTTGCACTGCCGTCGAAAACATAATCTGTAGATATATGGATTAGTTTTGCGTCATTTTGTCGGCAAGCTTCTGCAAGGTAACCTGGCGCATATGAGTTGATTTTTCTAGCTAAATCAATATCCGTTTCTGCTTTGTCTACAGCAGTATATGCGGCACAGTTTATCAAATAGTCAGGCTTATTCTCTTTTACAGTTTTTTTTATGATTGCTTCGTTTGTAACATCAAGCTCTTCTGCATCTGTGAAGATGAATTGGTGTGGACTTTCTTTGCTTTCAACTCTAAATTCATTGCCTAATTGTCCGTTAGCTCCTGTGATAAGTATTGTCGCCATGTTACTATCTATTTGGGTTTACGTTTGGATGAACGGTTATGATGCTTACTTTATAATGCGGAGTTTAGCAAATTTCAGTAAGAGTTGTTTGCTGCCCGACTGTTGAAAATTAATTGATGCTTTTGTGTTTGGCCAGCTTCCATCTAAACTGATAATTTGTCCTTTTCCGAAACGGGGATGTTCTATTTGCATACCAGCTTTTAAATCCTGCGGATTGTCTGATTTGAAATTCGTTTCGGTTTTATTAACGTTCGTAAGCTTTGGTTTTGAGTGCGAACTGTTGGTATTGTTGGCCCGTTTAAACTTTGGCCTTATATCCTGTTCGGTATTGTTTTCTGTTCGGTTGAATTTTCTGTTTGAGAATGATTGCTGATCTCTTCTAGCTCCAAAATTACGACTGCCTTCTCGAGAAAAACCACCTTCTACATACTCTTCGTTCTCAAAAGAGGATTCTATAAATTGAGGATCGATGTCTCTTAAGAAGCGGCTAGGCATAGCCTGCGTAAGTTTTCCCCATTTATATCTGCTTCTGGCAAATGAAATTTGTACCGATTTTTCTGCCCGCGTAACCGCTACATAGAAAAGACGACGTTCTTCTTCAAGATCTTGTGGAGTGACGGTCGTCATTTGACTTGGAAAGAGTTCTTCTTCAAGTCCAACCAAAAATACATGTCTGAACTCAAGCCCTTTCGAAGAATGAATGGTCATAAGTGTCACTGTATCTTTCTCTTCTTCACCATCCATGTCGGTCAGCAGTGCTACATCTTGCATATATTCCGAGAGGGATCTGCTTTCATCGTTTTCTTCCCTTAAGGTAACGAATTCTTTGATACCATTCAGAAGTTCCTGAACGTTTTGATGGCGGCTGATATCTTCCGGTGCCCGACTTTCGAAAAGCTCTTTTAGTATGCCAGTTTTAGAAACAACTTCACTGGCCACAGTGTGTGCATCTTCTGTTTTTGCAAGCTGAGAAAACTCTTCAATCAGTTCTGCAAACTTGTATAGCTTATTAACGATTGCTTTACTGGCCACATCGTGAATGGCATTGCTCGACATCATGGTATTCCATATGCTCATACCGTGATGATTGGCCAGCTTCTCGATCTTACCAAGACTAGTATCGCCAATTCCCCTTTTCGGATAATTGACAACACGTTTAAAAGCCTCATCATCACGTTTGTTGATGATCAGGCGTAGGTAGGCAAGTACATCTTTAATTTCTTTTCGTTGATAGAACGATGTACCACCATATATTTTATAAGGAATGTTCTTTTTGCGGAGCGATTCCTCCATGATACGCGACTGGGCATTGGTGCGGTAAAGTATTGCAAAGTCGTTGTAGGCCGAATGGTCATCCATCCGTTTTTCAACGATAGTGTTAGCTACCATGAAACCTTCTTCGTTGTCGGTGTAGCTTTGGATGATTTTTATTTTGTTGCCCTCGTCGTTTTCCGAGAAAGTAGTTTTCTTAAGCTGGTTCTGGTTTTTAGCAATAATGCTGTTCGCGGCGTTTACAATAGTCTGTGTGGAACGGTAGTTTTGTTCCAGCTTAAAGAGTTTATAGTTTTTGTAGTCGCTCTGAAAGTTCAGTATGTTTTCGATTTTTGCACCACGGAAAGAGTAAATACTCTGGGCATCGTCACCAACAACACAAAGATTCTGGTGTGCAGCTGCAAGCTGGCGGATAATGCGGTATTGCGAATGGTTCGTATCCTGATACTCATCTACCATAATGTAGCGGAAGCGGTTCTGGTATTTTTCCAGCACTTCTTTATGGTCGCGGAAAAGTATATTGGTGTACAGCAGAAGATCGTCGAAATCCATAGCTCCAGCTTTGAAACAACGTTTGGCATATTCCTGATACACCTTATAAAGAAATGGTTTCTGACGGGCTGCATCCGACTCGTGAAACTGGATTTTCTCTGCATAACTCTGCGCAGTAACCAAATTGTTCTTTGCCATTGAAATGCGGCTGAGCACTTCGTTGGGTTTATATGCCTGCGGATCTAATTTTAGGTCTTTTACGATGGTTTTGAGAAGGTTTTTAGAGTCATTAGTGTCATAAATCGTGAAACTCGAAGGGAAACCTATGAACTCATGTTCGAAGCGCAAGATTTTGGAAAATATTGAGTGAAATGTCCCCATCCATAGTTGTTTGGCTACTTCATTGCCAGCTACATGAGCAATCCGGGCTTTCATCTCACGGGCTGCTTTGTTGGTAAAGGTGAGTGCCAGTATAGAGCTTGGTTGAGTTCCTTTTCTTAGTAGGTGGGCGATTCGGAAAGTTAGCACCCTGGTTTTTCCCGATCCTGCTCCTGCTATTACCAACGAAGGTCCTTCTGTGTTCTCTACCGCCAAGCGTTGTGGCTCGTTCAGTCCTGCTAAATAGTCACTCATTTTGTATTTACCTTTTCGTATTCTTGCCTTAAAACCAAGAAGCAAAAATACATTTTTAAACGAATGCCTTCCAAGTTTATCTTGCATCACATACGCTTATAAATGTGTTTTCCGTTTACCTTTTAAGCTGCCAAAAATATTTTGTTAGCGGATGTTTTTGTCCTCTTCATTATTCAAAATTGTAAGTATATTAGCCCGCAATTGTTAAAAAATTACATGCAATGAGACGTTTCTTTGTGTTTATATTTATCCTGCCCATATGGTTACATTCCGTGGCTCAAATTGATGTGAAAATCATAGTTAGGGTTAATGGCCTAACTGCAACTGAGCCTTTCAGAATTTGCCCCAAAGATAAAGTGACTTTTGAAGCAGCGGATGCTACTGACCGTACCACAACAAATTACAAATGGACTTTGAGTAATGGAAAATCTGAAAATGATGTCGGATTGTGGAGTACTTCTCAATATTCCTTTTCTGAAGGAACTACGATTACTGTAACTTGTGACGTCCTGGATAAGGATGGAGGGACAGGGACAAAGACTGAAACCCTCATCGTTGCAGGCGATCCAACGTTTGATCTTGATGGCCCTTCTACAATATGTACTACAGATGACATTACGCTTAATGCAACCATAACCCCAGGAACAACAGGAATCCATACGCATACATATGATGAAAAAAAGCAAACATGGGAAGGTTCACGCGTTAGTATTAATTCGGGAGGAAATGTGACGTTCGTTCCATTAAAAAATGCAGGTAAACAAACCTATACCTTTTTTGTCACCGACGATTTTGGTTGCCGGCATAGTGAAGAATTGGAAATTGAAGCTGTAGATGCCGATTTCGAGACCAACGCAACAGGAAACGATGAAGCTCAGTTCGACTTGATAATAACAAACAAATGTACCCATGCAACAGATATAAAATGGTATATTTTAGATGATAAAGAAGAGCCTATAGACTCTATAGTTGGCATAGAGGCGCTGAATGTTGAAGTAGAATATACTTTAGGGCACCCTGGCAATTATGGGATAAAAGTTGTTTCTGCTTTTGATCAGTGTACTAATGAAAAGAAAGAAGCAGGCGAAGGAGAGTGGGTAAAAGTTATTGATTCAGAACTGGTCGAGGAATCAGAAATGCCTAATTTCTTCTCTCCAAATGGTGATGGTGTGAATGATTACTTTACGGTTAAAGCTCCTAAATCGATGCGCAGTTATAAGGTGATGATTCTAAGCCGATGGGGAAGGAAGGTGCACGAATATGAAGTTAGTAATATGGATAATCCTCAAGAGAATTGGGACACTTCACCAGCGGGATGGGACGGAAAAATCAAAGGAGGTGCCGATGCAGCCCCAGGGTCTTATTTCTACATCATCAATGCTGTAGGTTACGACGATATCCGCTACCAATACAAAGGGGCTTTGTATCTTATGCGTAACTAAATTGAGGTTGATCTGTTGGTAATATGTGTTGCTATTGTGTTGGTATTCAATTGAAAATACCTTTGATAGCTAATCATGTAAATTTGTCGATATTTTAAATAGGGAAAATACGGGAGTGAAAATTTCTATACTCCCGTATTTTTTTTCGCTATTATCCGTTACTTAACAAGCTTAGAGATTTGTTTGAATTCTGGAGTGCCAGAATAACGTGCCAGTTCAAATAGGATAGATTCGTAGCTAGTAATAATTGCTCCTTCTTGGCGCATACGTTCTATTGCTGTAGCTTTGTCTGCTGCTTTGCGTGAGGATACGCAATCTTCGACAACGATAGGTTGAAAGCCTTTAGCTTTAAGGTCTAGAACTGTTTGAAGCAAGCAGACATGAGTTTCAATGCCTAGAAGAATAACGTTTTTTTTTCCTGTTGCGTCAAGTTGATTGCTGAAACCTTCATCGTCGCAGCAGCTAAAAGCAGATTTTTCAATGCATTCGTTTTGTGCAAGAAGCGTTTTCAGGGGTTCTATTGTTTCCCCTAAACCTTTTGTGTATTGTTGCGTAACAAGTAGAGGTACCTGTAGTGCCTGTAGCCCTTGTATTAGTATCTGGCAATTGTGCGTAAGTTGTTCGTGTTCGTGAATATGTAGGAAAAGGCGTTCCTGTATATCTATCACAACACCAATCGCTTCTTGTTTCAATATTCTCATGAAAATGAATTTTGAGTAGTTGTACCGTTATGTTCCAGTGGTGTAAAAATAGGAATTAAGTAATATTTATACTTGAAGTTTTTGTATTTTAGCCTCAGGGAAGCGTTATTGTATAAAACAAATTGGGTTTACGGTGTTCTGGTGACATTAACGAAGGGCTACTAAACAAAGCAATTGTACCGGATAGAAAGGGTTTAAATTATATTTCCGTTATAATTTTTGGACACAAGAATAAGTTAATTATTTTAAGGTAGGATTATTGTCCTGCTTTTTGCACTATTATTGTAATGGTTTTTTAACACCTACCTTAAGGGAAATATAAACCATCAACTAAAGGAAAACACGTAATCATAAAAGTAATAAAGTCTATGAAACACCGATTTATGAGCATCTTCAAGTTCAAGCTTTTCTTATTGGCTGCTATTGTTGTCTTGATAGCCTGCAACGGTGAAACCAATAAAAAAGATACGGTCGTGGATAATAATGTTTTGGATACCGTTACTCCCCAGACCGATCCGCATGCAAAATTTAAAATGAAGCACAACAGTGTGTTCTACACGAAGTATAAGTTACCACTTCCGGTAGAATTGTATCTGGCGCTTAAGCAAGAAGAAATACCATACAATAGTGACATCCTTACTGACCCGAAAGCAGTTGATAAAGCTGTAACTTCTGTTAGCAAAGCGATGAATCTAGGCTTCTACTCTTCGGATCTGGCTTACTGTACGGTGTTTGATCAGAACAAAGACGCTACAGACTTTTTTGAGGTTACCAAGCGTCTTAGTGAAGATTTGAAAATTAATGTAGGGTATACACAGGAAACGGTAGATCGCTTTCACCGTAATATCAACAATTCGGATTCTTTGTATGCGATTTCTACGCAGAACTATTGGAAAACATGTGATTTTCTAGAAGAAACGCAGCATATCAATGTTTTGCCATTCATTATTGTAGGTAGCTGGGTAGAAAGTATGCATTTAAGCATCCATGCTATTGAGAAAGCTCCAAGTAACGAGAAATCAATTATGGAAAGAGTGGGAGCACAGCGCGAACCTCTAGGTCAGTTGATTGAGTACCTTTACAAAACATTGGTTGATATCAAGGTTTTCAAGATAAATCAGGATATTCAACGTATTGTGAAGGAGTTAATGGAACTACAGGCTATTTACGATCAGTTGGATAAGAATCCTAAAGGCACAAAGATTACAAAAAAACAGTTTGAGCAAATTGCAGAGAAAGTTGCGAAAATCCGAGTAGACTACATCAATATGAAATAAATAGCTCTTTTGAAGGGAAAAAACTAAGGCCGCATTAAGCGGCCTTTTTTGTTGCTTTAGTAAGAAAGAAGATTTTGATTGTCGTATTGTTTCAAAAGAAGATCTGTGACTTTATTTTTTGCTTGGATTGTATTTTGACTTTCCTGCCAGATTGGAAAGTTTATAAGCCATGCGTGCACCGACATTACCGTCCCACATATTGGGAAGACCGGCAGTTTCACATACATCGAAACCAATGATCTTCCAGCCAGAAAGCTCAAGGTGCTTGAGAATGAAGACAGCTTGCTGAAAATCGAGGCCGCCAGGAACAGGAGTACCTGTATTTGGGCAAAGATCGGGGGTAAGCCCGTCGATATCGAAACTCACGTAAACTTTTTCTGGTAGGTTTTCTATGAAGAAGTGACTTAGTTCGTGATAATTATGTCCACGGAAGAGAGCTTCTTTTATTTTCGAATCTGTAAAAACATTTATTCTATCGTCTTTTAGGGCAAGTTCGTGTTCTGCTTCGCAAAAATCCCGTATGCCTACTTGTGATATTTTCGTCACTTGTTTAAAACGAAGAGCATTTGCCATAATCGACGCATGAGAATACTCAAAGCCTTCGTATGCTTCGCGCAGATCCATGTGGGCATCAATATGGAGAATGCCGAATTCCTCGTGTCGCTCTGCCAATGCCTCTATAAGCCCAAAAGGTACACTGTGTTCTCCGCCGATAATGCCTACTATTTTGTCCTGATCGAGAAGTTCAGTACTTTGCTTTTTCACCCAACTGTTCAGTTCGCGGCTAGCAACGTTTATTTCGTTAAGAATCCCAAGCATCTTAGGATCATCGGCTAGTTTAGCTCCGCTCTCTAGGTATTTAATGTAGCGCTCAGCTTTTGGACGGAGCTCATTATTTCGGTTTAGCCACGTCTGATCTACGGGGCGAAAAAAAATTCCCATCTTCCAAGCATTAGGGACATCTTCATCAAAAAGGTCGAGCTGGGTAGATGCTTCAAGTATATTCTGAGGGCCTGTGGATGTCCCTGGGTTATACGATGTGGTTACATCCCAAGGAACAGGTAGGAGAACCACTTTGGCTTCTTCTTCGGAAAAAGGTAATCCAATAAAATTGTTATTGCTAATACCGACGCCATTTGGGTCGAATCGATTTATTTTTTCTTCTCTCGTCATGGTTGTGTGGTTAATCCTACTATACTTACCTAGAAGGGAATATAGAAAAAACTGAACCTTCCAAGCGGTTCATAGTGGTCTCTTAAAGTATTCTCAGGTGCTAAGATAATCGGTTCTTAAAATCTTCATACCCAAATTCACGAACGATTTCCAAACTTTCGTCTTCGTGCCAGATGGCGATTCTGGGGTGAGTTACACCGTTAAAAGTTGTGGTTTTCACCATAGTGTAATGGATCATATCCTCAAGAACGATACGGTCGCCAATATTCAGAGGTTTGTCGAATCCATATTCGAAATGAAAATCGCCAGCCAAACAACTAATGCCACCAAGGCGGTAAAGCTCTTTTCCCTCAGCATTTTCTACTTCAGGATCGGTAGCCCCGATAATCCGTGGGCGGTAAGGCATTTCCAATGTGTCGGGCATATGTGCAGTAAAAGATACATCCAAAATAGCTGTGCGTATTCCCCGCGCCTCAACAACATCAAGAACAGAAGCTACCAGAACACCAGTTTCCCAAGCAATGGCACTACCCGGCTCCAAGATGACGTCTACATTATGTTTTTTCTTGAAAGCCTGTAATAAAGAAATCAATTTCTCAATGTCATACCCTTTGAGCGTCATCAAATGACCGCCACCCATATTAACCCATTTCAACTGAGGAAGAAATCTCCCAAAACGCTCTTCGAAATGTTCCAAAA
The DNA here is from genome assembly GCA_965230435.1 of Bacteroidales bacterium. Lineage (GTDB taxonomy): Bacteria > Bacteroidota > Bacteroidia > Bacteroidales > JBDKHP01 > JBDKHP01. Next base: position 2,101,187 of record CBDDLB010000002.1, on the reverse strand, counting down.
CAGTTTCCAGATCCTCAGCCCCAGATTCGCAAAGCGAATGAAAATGTAGCCCTTCAATACCATCGGGCAAACTATCAGCAAAAGCTTCGTGCATCTCGCCCAGTCGCGAACCAACTGCACATGGGTTATAAATATCAGTTTCCACAGGCGAATACTCAGGATTCACCCGAATACCGCACGATATATGTTCAGAATGATTCTGCACCCGCTTTTTGAAACGCTTGTACTGCGAAATAGAATTGAATGTAATATGACTGCTGTATTGCATAATCTCGTCAAACTCACCATCGGCATAAGCAGGAGCATAGGTATGAGCCTTCTGTTTCATTTCTTCAAAACAAAGGAGGGCTTCACTTAGTGAGCTGGCCGTAGCTCCTGACAGATATTGTCTCACAAGCGGAAATGCACTCCACATAGCAAAACCTTTAAAGGCCAAAATAATTGAGATATCAGCACGTTTTTGCACATCTGCAATTAATTCCAGATTTTTACGCAAAAGCTTTTCATCCAGCACATAAGCTGGGCTAGGTACTTGTTCGTAGTTCATCGTTGTCGTTTGTGCAAAATTATTTTTTTAGGAGGAAGGAAAGAGAGGAGACTCAAAAATTGTTTTACAAAAAGTTGAAATATATGAAGTGGTTTGTATTGGTTGTTAGTTTAGTATTTGTTTCACTCAATTTAAGTGCTCAAGAAGAACCAGATATTGAGATTATAGAAGAACTGGATTCAGTTAGCTCTCCCAAATTCATATTTATATCAGAGTACATGCCGGAATTTCGAGGTGGAGACCAAGCTATGCTGAAGTTTATCAAAAGAAACCTTGAATATTCCAAAGAAGCTATTGCAAATAAAATAGAAGGTCGTGTCTATGTAAGCTTTGTTGTTAGTGATGTCGGTGCTCCTGAGAATATCAAAGTAGTACGGGGTGTTCACCCTTTGTTGGACAGTGCTGCATGTAGGGTTATTACAAAATTCCCGAAGTGGAATACTAAACCGCCCCGAGGGAAGTATGTTCCAGTAACAATGACATTACCAATTAATTTTGAACTTCCTAAAGAAGCTCCACCACAAGACGAAGAATAACCGTAAACATATAACACAAAAGGCTCTTCAGAAAGAGCCTTTTATATAAAGAAAAAGATCTGAATTATAAACACTTTAAGGCGCAAGCCCAATTCATAATTTATAACTCATAATTCATAATTAAAATCAAAGCTCAAGCTCCCCATCATGCTCCTCCAACCAAGGCAAACCATACTTACCAAGATCAGCCAAGAATGGATCTGGATCAAACTCCTCCACGTTAAACACGCCAGCGCCCGACCATTTACCTTCAAGGAACATCTTAGCACCAATCATAGCAGGAACACCAGTAGTGTAAGAAACACCTTGAGCACCAGTTTCCTTGAAAGCCTTCTCGTGACTACAGTTATTGTAGATGTAGTAAGTCTTCTCTTTGCCATCTTTCACACCACGGATACGGCAGCCGATAGAGGTCTCTCCAACATAATTTTCACCAAGATCTCCAGGGTTTGGCAACACCTCTTTCAAGAACTCAAGAGGAACAATATCAACACCTTTGTACTTAACAGTGTCGATACGTGCCATCCCAATATCCTGAATTACACGCAGGTAATTTAAATACTGGTCGCCAAAAGTCATCCAGAAACGCGCACGTTTCAAAGTAGGGAAGTTCTTAACAAGCGACTCCAATTCCTCATGATAAATCAAGTACGACGGACGCGCACCAATATTCGGATAATTCAAATCCTTCCTAAACTCATGCGGTTCAGTCTCCACCCATTTTCCATCTTCGAAATACTTACCCTTCTGGGTAATTTCGCGGATGTTGATCTCAGGGTTGAAGTTCGTAGCAAAAGGATGTCCGTGGTCACCGGCATTACAATCAACAATGTCCAGATAGTGCATTTCGTCGAAATAATGCTTCGCAGCATAAGCCGTAAAAATACTCGTTACACCCGGATCGAAACCACAGCCAAGAATAGCAGTAATGCCTTTCTCCTTAAAACGCTCCTGATAAGCCCACTGCCAGCTATACTCAAACTTGGCCTCATCCTTAGGCTCGTAGTTAGCAGTATCCAAGTAGCTCACACCAGTTTCCAGGCAGGCATCCATAATCGGCAGATCCTGATACGGAAGCGCAACATTGATTACAAGATCCGGTTTAAACTCGTTGATCAGAGCCACCATTTCAGGTACATTGTCAGCATCCACTTGCGCAGTCTTCACGCGTCCTTGGCCAACCTCTTTCGCAATCACATCACACTTCGATTTTGTGCGGCTGGCCAGCATAATATCAGTGAACACCTCTGGCACAGAAGCCACTTTGTGCGTCACTACACGGCCAACGCCGCCAGCACCAATAATGAGGACTTTTCCCATCGTTCGTACAATTTATTTTGGGTCATTGGGCTGTGGTCATTGTTTAAAAAAGTGTACTAATAAAAGAGACACTTTTAGGTTTGTCACTATACTGAATATTAGCATAATGTTTTTCCTAACAAATAGCACTGTGTGCTTACCAACGGCCAATAGACCAGTGTTTAACCTTAAAGTTTTTTCAGCGCGGCAAAAGTAGATATTTCAATAATATCTACACTTCGTTGGTTCTAATTTCGTGAAAAAACTTTTACGGTAAGTAGAAAACAAAAAGATGATGATTTTTTAGGAGCAGGACAGAAGTGCAGCCACCAGCGATAGTCGTGCTTTTTGTTGCAAGTTCTCGCCTCGAGCACGGTTCTGCATTAGCATTGCGGGGGCTTCCTTTGGCAACCTCCGCAATACTTTGCATCACACATGCCCGTAGCAGTGGGCTTCACACTCCAATCATGGCTATTTTTAGAAAGGTATCTCTTTTCAAAACAGAAAACACAGAGTGTAGAATGCAAACTGTTCAGTAGGGAATTTCTTTAGAAAAATCTACTTTATAGAAGATCGACAAACGACCAAAAATTAAAACTTCAAATAATCTTTAGGCACTTTCTGTAAAGCAATACGCCTGTAACGTCCAAAAACGTGAGTTTCCAATAGAAGTGCCAATCCTCCATCTTGAGTTGGTTTCACCGATTTTATTTTTACTGGGTTCGCAAAACCAAAAACTTTCTGGCCAACAAATTCAGCAGTCTCTGGATCATGGAAATATAAAGTTACCTGATTTGTTTTTGTAGTAAATGCATACACAAGAAGGCTTTTATCTTGAACTGGAGCCAAAATAATATGGTTTTCCGAATCAGGAGCAACTTCAGACACCCTTATTCCTCCCAAATCTTCAGTGACTGCAATTCCTGAAAAAGCAAGCGGTGTAGCAGGTAATAAAAAATGATCGTTGTAACTAAAGCGCGACAAAGCAAAGGTAGTTTCATTCAACGGTTGCATGGCATTCATGCCACCAGCATATTGGTATCCATAATAAATACTTTCTTTACCTCCACTACTGCTCACAAAAACAGTCCCTATGGAGTAATTGTAAAGTAGATTTGCATAATAGTGCGAGCCGTTTCCTACTGTTCCTGTGAAAAAAGGAAGTTGTCTACCAGTGTGCGTAAGGTGGTCAACAAACATGTGTTCAGCATTTTCAATCACACCATAGTCAACACTCCAGCTTTGATTAAATCCTGCATTGTATTTAGAAAGCTGACTATTACGGGTGATGCGGTCGTAGTTCACCAAAAGAAAACCACTGTCAGGAGTCTGTGAAACAGCTAATGGAAAAACACGGTTAGGCATAGATGCTACCAGACTAGCAGACCGCTGAGCTTCATCGATCTTCATTACATAAGTTCCTTGTACATTATCATCCAGACAAAAGAAGATAACATCTCCTCCAGAAACCATTAACTTAGGGACAGGGTTCATATATGGTTTGTCAACAATTGTTCCCCATATTTTTTTACCCTCTTTGTCTGTGCGCATAATATATGTGGAAAGCCATGTGCGTGTAGTATCAATAGTTGTAGCTCCCAGAACATAGAATCCGCCATCTGCCAGTTCAATGATGTCCACAGAATAGTACGATCTGTCCGAGTTAGGATCGTCGTACACGCGTAGATAAATGTCTTCTGGTTTTAAGGTTTCCTTGTTACAGCCTATGAACACAATACTGATGAGTACAAAAGCTAATAATATAATGTTGTTGATTCTCATTTGTCTAAATTATTTTTCTGTGGTCTGATTAGTTTTCGAAAAGAGCCTTTATCGTTTCCGAACAACTTGTTGGAAGGCTCAAGGTTCAAAATAGCAGTTGTTTGTTTTGAACTCAACAAATGCTAAAGATCAGAAGGGCAGGGGATCGTTCCTTTTCTTCGGCCAGCACCACGACCTCCTCCACTTCCACCACCTTTTTTAAAGAACGGAACAATTATCTGTAGGTTAATTGCAAAGTTGTGGAGCATAACATTATCAGAAATATCGTAAAAACCTCCAGCCAACTGTTTGTTTGCAAATCGCGTATTTGTATTGTTCATTTTCGACAATGGAAACTTGTATGTGAAATCCAGACCAATAAAAGTACTGCCAATGGGGTATCGTATGCCAGCTCCAGCTGCTAGGCCGTATTGAAAAGGAATAAAAGCATTGGCACTACTAACATCACCGTCTTCGGTTGTTGTATTCAGCTGTCCTAGCTGTTCATTTGTTTGTTGCATTGTTATTTGCGAACCGGCTCCCAGCATAAAGCCCATATAACCTCCTGCCTTGGCATAGGGCTGAAATTTTCCAGCGCGCTTGAATTCAGCGAAAAGAGGAACGTCTATGAAACGGAGACGATGCCTGTATTCAATATCATATGTAATACTTTCTAATCCTTGCCACATATAGCGGTTGCTGTAGCCATATGTATAAGTTGTGTAGCCTGGTTCCAGACTGATGCAAAGGTTAGGAAGAATATCGAAACGCGCCATAAAGCCAAATTGCATCCCCAGATTTTCTGTTAGCGGAGCATATTCTTTGTCTGTGTTCTCTGAATTCTCCAATAAGACACTATTCCTTTCTAAGGGTAGTATCAGAGACGAATTGATACCTCCGTATAGCCCAATGTGGAATCGCTCTGCAAGGGTTTGGGCATTGGAAGCTACTGCTTGTAGCAGAATCAGTAAAATTGCGATGCAAACAAAACTTCTTATCTGTATCATGATGTTTTGAATTGTCTAGTTGAAAAACAGCCCCTTTATGAGTGAATGAAGAAACTGTTGATGTATTGAATTGGTATATTTTAATTGCTTGATATATTGTTTTTTTGTTATTTCTATTTATGGAATGGCTTATTGTTTAGTGTGTAATATATTATATAAGGATCACTTTTTCTTTTTAATAAATATGTACCAAAGTTCAAGGTTTGCAATTTATATATGTAACTCTTTTAAAATTAAAAGTAAAACGTCGTTATGGATAGAATAAGTATCCATAACGACAATATTATTTACTTAGAAATCAATAGGATTTTGGATAGCATTTTTTTACTGGTCTGAAGGCGGTAGATGTAGTTACCTGGCTTCAATTCCGAGAGGTCTGTGCTCACCTCATGCGTTCCTGCAGTTTGATGCCTGTTTACAAGTTCCTGAATCATTTGTCCGGCAGAATTGAAAATCCGGAATCTTACATCTTCACTCTCAGCTAAGTGGTAGCGGAATTTAACATTGCCCTGTACAGGGTTCGGCCAACAGTTATCAAGTTCATGTGTTTGATGGTGGTTAAAAACATCGTCTGTGCTCAATGCACTTCGGAATAAATCACCAAGCTTGGAGTCCATATAGTCTCCGAAACCAGATTTAATAATTGACTCGTTACTTGCGCCTAACCAATCTTTCAGGATACGGGCGTAAATCTCACGATAATCAAACTCAGGATCAAGATTGCTCTTTGATAGGTCTGGATTAGGTCCATGGATTTTGCGTTTCAGCCATGGGCCGAACATCAGCACAGGAAAGGCTTTACCGTGGTCAGTTCCATAACTAGCATTAGAAGGAACACGGCGGCCAAATTCCGAGAAAGTCATTGTTAGCACTCTGTCTTCAAGCCCTTGAGCTTTAAGGTCGTCGTGGAATGCTTTGATAGAGTGAGTGAGGTGATAAAGTAATGCCGCATGGCGTCCCATTGTTGCATCTTTTGGATCTACCTGTTGGGCATGGGTATCAAAGCCTCCAATGCGGGCAATGAAAATACGTGTCTTAAAGCTATCGTTTAGTTTTTTACCTCCGCTTAGTAGGCGGGCGATGATTTTGAGTTGTCCGGAAAGATGGTTTTTTCGATATGGTGTAGGTGTAACCAATGGATATGAGGTTGGGTAGTTTACTCCTTCTGCATTTTTTCCTTCATCGTATACCTCTTTTAACCTATCAGAATATTGCTCAGTTTTTAGCTCGAATTGGTTTAGGTATTTAAGTTCTTCTCCATAATAATTGTCAGGAAAACTAGTTTCTATTGTCTTATCTATAGTAGTTCCGTTGATGAGGTTATAAAAGGCATCTGGGTTGTTGAGAGATATACCAGCTGGTATACTATTGGATCGTTGAAAGGCTAGTGAAACCTTGTTGTTAAGTTCAAGGCCAAGCGGATCAAGCATGTCGTCATTGGGGTATTTATCTGGGTAGCCCGGATATTTCGAGTCAAGGAATCGTCCTAACCAAGATGAATCTTTTATCTCATTATAGCTCCCTCCCATGAACAGGATATCTCTCCCACGAAAGTGCGACATGTTCATGTTTTCGTAGCCCACAGCTTGAATTGCTGACATACGGCCTTGGTCGTACATTTGTTTTACAGGCTCCATATCTGGATGTACGCCAGCGTGGTTTTCTTCAGGATCGTCTGAATTCAGTACTATATATCTGCGGCTTTCATCTTTAGGGATTGCGATATTCGCACGTCGGTTGAGGTATTCGGCGTATTTTCCTACAGGAATTAATGTGTTAAGTCCATCGTTCCCTCCATGAAGTTGAATTAAAACAAGAACTCTTTTGTTGTCATTATCATCACCAAGAAGTTTCTTGAGGTTTTCTTGAGCAAATGATTGAACGGGAATACCACCTAACATTGCTGGGGCGGCACTTGCTAAACCTATATTTTTTATGAAATTTCTCCTTTTCATCTGGCTAAAATCTTTTGTGTGAAAGTCTGGAAATTGTTTTTACCCTTTGAATTGTAAAATGATTGTTGATAAACAAGTTGATACATTTAGTAGTCAAATCATTGTTTAGAACAATTGGTATTCTGGACTTTGTAACATTTCTTTGAATAAACTCTCTAATTGCGTACGTACGGCAGTGTCGTCGTTGGAGCTGGTATACTTTTTCCATTCGTCTGCCCATTCGGTAGCCGATTGGTTATCCAGGAGTACATCGTCATGGAAGTAGTTGAACCGTTCGGTTGAAAGAGCCGTAGTAAGAAGAAGGTCTGATAAATCCTGAATGACCTGCGCGGCATCGTCAGGGGCCGATAGAACGGAGTTGGCAACCGTCATCACATCTAGTTTGTATAAAATCTCCTCTTTATCGTTCTTTTTACCTTCAATAATTTTTGGAATAAAAGCGTAGCGTTCAGCTAAACTATTTGGTGATATCCAGTTGCGGTTGTAAGCAGGTACCTGGTGATAAGGTGGATAGCCCGCAACATCAATTGGATTGTAGAACGAGATGCCTTGCAGTTCAAGAGCTTCCTGAAGGCTTGGGTAAGTCTCCGTATATAGCTTTTGATCATCAGTAGGTAAGGAAATCTCAAATGTTCTGAACAGACCAAGAGTTAGTTCTATTGGAGATTTTATGAGTGAACCAACAGCTCCTTTTCCTTTAGCACCATCATCAAAAAAAAGCTGGCTGGATAAAAGTTTTTCTAGAACAGGTTTTATCTCATAATCGTTGTCGCGGAAAACAGCAGCAAGTGGTTCTATAATATCTTTCTCAATTTCATCTGTAATTTTATAATAAACAAAGAAACGGTACAGTTTACGGCAGATGAAGCGAGCGGTTTCTTCCTGAGCAAAAATCATGTCCATAAGTTGGTCGATTTCGTCCCATGCACCTTCTTCTGTTGCGTAATTGCCTTCCATAAGTTCTGTTTTGGGGGCAATTTCGGTGTTGTTAAACCTTGCAGAGAACACTTTTTTTCCTGCATTATGGCGGATTGCTGATTTTCCATCCAATTTGAAATACCCACGGGGGATTTCGGTATCTGGATCCTTTGTGTCGAAATTAAAATTGTGCTTAAGACCAGTTAATACTTTGGCAGCTTCCCGCACATCGTGTTCTGTGTAGTTCGTGTAGTCCGCATCGCCATTAGCATCATCAGCAACTTGAGTCCCTTTACCAATAGAATATAGCTCGAACATTTCACGGGCGTAGTTCTCGTTCGGATCGTCGACATCGTTAAGCGTATTGTCGATGTATACAAGCATGGCGTTGTCTGCCGTAACTTTCGTGAACATCTTTTTGAAATTACCAAGGGCATAATGTCTATAAAGTGCATTCTGGTAATACAAAGAGGTCGTGTTCATAATAAGCTCATTGTCGGCAGGCAGATGCGTATGGTAGAAATAAGTCATACGTTCTTTTAGGTTTGCCCCCGACTTGCGCATTTGTTCGAGATACCAAGTTTTGAAAGCTGCAAACAAACCTCGATCGTCGCTATTGGTTGGCTCTTCTGGTTTTGGAAGCCAACTTTTTCCTGTTTTGGGATCAATTGGAGGTTCAGGTTTAGGCTGATCTTCTAGTAATTTGTTCAGTGCAGGGCCAATTTCTAGTGCTGCAAATTCATCGATCTGTGCTTTAGTGGCACCGAAAGTAGCGCGTCTTAACAAGTGAGCGGCTCTTTTAGTGCCTAAAACGTTCTGAATAGGATCTAGTGTAGGCATAATGAATTGGGTTTAAGCATGCATTTAGTCTTGCTGAATTTATGTTTAAAATTAAATGTGGACTTGTATATTAAGATGGTTTATTCCCGATTTTGGTTGCAATAGCTAACTTTCTTTTGTTTAACTGTTTGTTTTTTAGATAGAAAGTGTTTGTTGTCCATAATACACATCAGGTTACGCAGGGGAGTTTATTTGAGAGAAAAAAGATGTGATAATAATGATACTGGAAAGAACATAACAACGTCCTCTTGAGAAACCTGCGTGCTATTATTGTGTTTGTCATTTTTATGGGTTTAGTTGTACTATGATTTCAATATTGTAGGTTGATTTATTGCAAAATGTTCAAAGCGTACACCAACCTTTAATTTTTTAGGGCAAGCCATGTTGAAATCAGTATTCCAATAAGCTTAAATTGCTTATTAATAAGAGAAAAGTTGTAAGACGGAGACTAAATCTACCGAGCATTATCCTAGTCTTTTCAACTTATTCCAATGACTATTCAAGCTCTACAGCTCAATATTCAGATGAATTTGTCTTTTTATTCTGAATTAGTGTTGATTAACCAGTTGTTAATATACGAAAAAGGATCTGTCTGTAATGCTTTTTTGTTCAGAATTAAGAATCAGTTATTCTAAGCTCATACTGATTTTTGCCTGTTCTTACTTTTGAAATTTCAATAAAAAAGTAAGTTGACATAGTTGAAAATCAGTAATGTATACAACTAGATCATGATAGATCATGGGGGCAAATTGTTCAATTAACTAATGGAGTAATGGTTGAATAATCAGATATTTAAACTTAGGGTGAGTTTTTTACACATCAATTGTAAACTGAATTACACTTTGAGCTTATTGTGTCATGTTTTGGTGTTGTGAACATTAGTTTTGTTGGGATAAGATAATGAGGTCTTATTCTTTTTAGGATTATGCTGTCCAACATAATTTTCTAACATATTTATTTTTTGTAGATAAATTTACCATTAGATTATCTTTGCATAAGAGTATTGATGAAGTAACAGGATGTTTTGTTTTCGTTATGTGTAAACTCTGTTGTTTTAGCTATTGTTAAACATATAACAAGTTTTCACAAATACAGTCCAAGTTTTTATCTTTAGAAAGCGTGGAGCAGCTTTGTCAGTAGGAAATTCTTTTAGTTGAAATTAAAGAGCCTACTAAACTAATCAGCAATCTGTTTTAATGTATTGAAGGGGGTAATGTCAAGGTTTATTTGCTTGTGTTACAGCAGAAAAAATCTTGTCTGGCAATAAGAATAGGCCAGCTATGACAGAGAAATAGCCTGTTAATACTTAGATGAGGCAGATGTTGTAAGCAAGAATAACGCCTTAGGGGATTGTCTCTTAGTTGTAATTCAGTTGAAAGCAAACCCTAGTAAATAGTTCTGAGAACTTAATCCGATAAATACACACTACCTATGGCCAAAATGAGAGGAGCTATTGTGGTAAATGAAGAAGCATGCAAAGGTTGCGAAGTATGCGTTTCTGCCTGCCCTACCCAAGTTATAGCTATGTCAAAAGAATTAAATGGAAAAGGGTATCACGTCGCTTACATGGATAAACCAGAAGCGTGTACGGGGTGTTCTAATTGTGCGATGGTCTGTCCGGATACTGTGATCACAGTATATCGAGCTAAAGCATCGTAAAAAAATCAGGGCAGGTTTGCCTTTGGTTATCAAAAACAATTTATAAAAACATGGTCGGAGATTGATGGTGTTGGAAAGCTCATAGTATTTAAGTGATTTACGCAATGCTATTGTATAGAAAGTAGGTCTACGGCTCAAATTAGAAAAAATAGATAAAAATATACCCATGAAGGAACTCAGGTTGATGAAAGGCAACGAGGCCCTTGCCGAGGGAGCAATCCGCGCTGGTGTCGATGCTTATTATGGTTATCCGATTACGCCTCAATCGGAAATTATGGAATATCTAACAGCAGAACGTCCAGAAGAGCGCACGGGTATGATCGTTTTGCAGGCAGAAAGCGAAATTGCATCTATTAATATGGTATATGGTGCGGCCGGATGTGGCAAACGTGTTATGACGTCTTCGTCTTCTCCTGGCATTAGCCTTATGCAAGAGGGGATGTCGTATATTGCCGGTGCCGAATTGCCTTGCCTTATCGTGAACGTGCAGCGTGGGGGGCCTGGTCTGGGGACAATTCAACCATCACAGGCCGACTATTTTCAGACAGTGAAAGGTGGTGGACATGGGGATTACAGAGTGTTTGTTCTAGCACCGGAATCGGTGCAGGAGTCATATGATTTTGTTGCAGATGCGTTCGATGTTGCTTTTAAATATAGAATTCCTGCAATGATACTTACAGATGGTGCTATTGGGCAAATGATGGAAAAAGTAGAGATTGGCGACCAGACTCCCCGTTGGACTGAAGATGAAATTAGGGAAATGAGCGGCAACTGGGCATCGTTAGGAAAGCCTACAGAACAAAAACCTAATATTGTTACATCGCTAAACTTACAGCCAGAGGCACAGGAAGTACACAACCACCATCTTCAGGCCAAATATAGGGCAATAGAGGAGAACGAGGTTCGCTATGAGGAGTTCAATGTAGAAGGGGCAGATTTCATATTTGTAGCTTACGGTTTAAGTGCCCGTTTGTGCAAAAAAGCGATACAATTAGCTGCGGAAAAGGGGATGAAAGTTGGTCTGCTAAGACCGATTACACTATGGCCTTTCCCAAAAAAGGAATTAAAGGAACTAGCAGGTAAAGTGAAAGGGATGCTTTCTGTTGAGATGAGTTCTGGGCAAATGGTTGAAGATGTACGTTTGGCTGTGAGGGATAGTATTCCTGTTGAGCATTACGGGCGTTATGGTGGTATGATTCCAACTCCTGATGAGATATTCGAGGGACTGGAAAAGTTTGTCAGAACAGTTTCAACGCAGGAGCCTGTTGTTTAATTGGCCGTAGTAATTATTTGGCGGCATTTGGGAATATGATCTTGAGCTAGATCTCAAGAAGCGGTTCCTGATCAGTAGTTCTGCGAACTTTTTGGAAGATAAAATTGAAGATATACCGGTTTTTCAGGTGTAACCTCCATTGTAATTCCTTCTAGGTATGTTCACCTTTTTAAAAAGACTAAAATGGAAATTCAAGATATTATTAAGCCGGAAAACCTTGTTTTCGAAAAAACGAAAAACCTAACAGACAAAACCCTTTCGTATTGTCCCGGGTGTGGACATGGTGTGGTGCACAGACTAATTATGGAGGTGCTGGAGGAAATGTCCATTGCCCAGAAAACCATTGGAGTTTCGCCGGTAGGTTGTTCAGTTTTGGCTTACGATTTTATGAATATCGATATGCAGGGAGCTGCCCATGGACGAGCAGCTGCTGTAGCAACGGGTGTTAAGAGGGTTGTGCCAGATAAATTTGTATTTACCTATCAGGGAGATGGTGATGCAGCGGCAATCGGTACAGCAGAAACTATTCATGCTTGTAACCGCGCAGAGAATATTACTATTATTTTCATCAACAATGGCATCTATGGTATGACAGGTGGACAGATGGCTCCAACAACACTCGAAGGAATGCGGGCTTCAACATCGCCTTATGGTCGGGATATAGAAAGTATGGGACATCCATTGAAACTGGCAGAGATGGTGGCTGGCCTACCCGGAGTAGCTTATGTAACGCGTCAGGCTGTTCATAAGCCAGCTCTTGTGCGCAAAGCTAAAAAAGCAATCCGTAAAGCATTCGAATATCAGGGAGAAAAAAAGGGAACCACCTTTGTTGAGATTGTAACAAATTGCAACTCTGGCTGGAAAATGCCTCCTGTAAAGGCAAACGAATGGCTAGACGAAAACATGCTTGCTTTTTACCCATTGGGTGATATGACGGATGCAGGAAAATAAAAGGTCTTTGGACAAAGTTACTTGTGTTTAAGGCTGAACGGGCGATCCTTGTTTGGTCAGGACGCAACGTATAAAGCAGTTGAAGTTATTGGGCAGTGTTTCGTACATTGGTTGAATAGTGAAAGGGTGAAAATGCAGGGATTTGTTTGAGCTGTCCGTTTGAAATTTCTGGGAATATAAAGTTTAACTGATCATTTGAAAATTGGTTTAGTACCAGTTTTCTAGTTTCAGCTAATTCATAACGAAATAATTTATTAATTCCCATAATCGTCTGAAATTATTAACAACGAAACTATGACTGAAGAAATAATAATTGCTGGTTTTGGTGGACAAGGAGTTCTTCTGATGGGGAAGATTCTTGCTTATTCCGGAGTAATGGATGGTAAAGAGGTGAGCTGGATGCCTGCTTATGGGCCTGAAATGAGAGGTGGAACAGCAAATGTCACCGTAATTGTAAGCGACAGAAAAGTTCATTCGCCTGTTCTTAAAACTTACGACACGGTGATAGCACTCAATCAGCAGTCTTTAGATAAATTTGAATCAAAGGTGAAGCCTGGCGGAACTTTAATCTACGATTCTAATGGTTTGGTACGACTTCCAGAACGTAAGGACATTAACATATACCATATTGCAGGAGCCGAAGAGGCTGCGCAAATGGGAAGTGCTAAGGTGTCGAATATGGTGGTGTTAGGGGCATTCTTGAAAATAAAGCCTATTGTAGAAATGAAAAGTGTACACGAAGGCCTTAAGAAGTCACTGCCGGCCCGTCATCATAAATTAATACCTCTTAATGAAAAGGCAATTGGTCGTGGACATGATAGTTTAGAGGTTGTTAGGGCGGTTTAATGACGGAAAAGTGTTTTTTACTTTATTTGAATTGTTTAAATTGATTATATATTGACTGTATGTTCAGTCGGAAGAATATAACTGTTAAGATTTACAACCTTTTACAAATGCTGGAGAATTTCTCTGGCATTTTTTATTTGCAGGTATTTAATACTTAAAGCCTGAAGTTGTTCGAATGATCTCCCAAAAACTGAACCTATATATGTTTTCTGATGTATAAAGGAATAATAGAAGTAAATTGATTCTGAGTGGCCAGAAGCTTCTCTGAATACCACTAACAGAAGAAAGAACAATTACAAAAGACATGGGAGCAACACGGGTTTTTTTAATTCGGCTTTTGGCCTATGTGAAATGCTTTGCTCAAGCAGACAAAATGTGGACAGCAGAAGCGCTTATCGAGAATGCAAATAAAACATTGGGTATACATGGTTGTGAGCCTATAACTGTTTCAACTTTTCATAACGATAGAGAGTATTTGGAAAAAGAAGGTTGGGCTGGTCGAAAAATAAAAATTGAAAAATATTCCGATCGTTATTTTAGACTCAACAGTACACTGCTAATGCTACCAGACCTTAAAGTAGCTCCAGAAGAAGTGGATGGTTTACTGGCCTTGAAACCTTTAACCAATTATTTCAAAGCGTTTGCATTTATTCCAGAATTAGATAAGTTAGTGAATAAGTTACAGTTAACAGACGGAGTAGCTGATAAGGCAAAAAGTCAGATAGAGTTCGATCACAATCAATATTTATCTAATTATGACTATCATTTAGAGGATATCTATCGGGCAATAAGAAAAAAGTATGCTTTGGATATTCATTATTCTCCATTTGGGAAGGGTAACCAACAGTTGAATGGTTTTTCTCCTTATAAGCTGAAACAGAGTTATTATCGTTGGTATGTAATTGGCGCATGTGAGGGAAAACTGGAGGTGTTAAGTTTGGAGCGTATTCTTTATTCTCATCCTTCAGAGCTCAAGTTCCAAAAAAACACACGCAAGGATATTAACTCATTCTTTAGTAACTTAGTTGGAATAACACTGCCAAATCCAGGAGAGGAGCTGGCAGAGCAAGTTACACTGGAAGTTTCGGGTACATCTGTACCTTATGTTAGGTCAAAAAAAATGCACCCAACGGCAAAGGTAATTGAAGATCATGCAGATAGTTTGATAGTTAGTTTGCATGTAAAGTTGAACTACGAGTTAGAAACTCTTATCTTAAGTTTTGGGCAGGATATAACGGTTCTTTCGCCCGATAGACTGCGCATGCGCCTTCATGAGCGATTATCTGCTGCACTAGTTAATTACAACGCTCTCTCTCATAAGGATTCCAGTTTACCAGAAGTGGAAGAAACACCACAGGATTGATTCAAATTTTCATGAGGTTGTACTAAGATATTCGATAAGTAAGGGAATGTCCTACAACACTGTTGCTGCGTGTTTGGTTCTTCTGAAAGGCTTTTCTTATATGTCAATTCTTCTTTAAATAATATATTGAAATACAGGCTACTATTAGTGTTGTAATTCTTATCTTTTAATCTCATAAACAAAGTCATTGTACGGTCGTATGGACTATATATAAATGTGTAAAAGTTGTTTCTTCTGAAGCGAATTGTTGAAAAAACTTACCTTTGTCTCCCGAAATCATGGCACAACTCTAACAGCTATAGCGAATACAAATGGCTGTAAATTAACTCGAAAAATGAAGAAATCAACAGTAAAAGAAGCTGGAAAAGTCTTGCGTGAATCGGCAAATATTGTTCGTGGGCTATCGATGGACGGTGTACAGAAAGCTAATTCGGGACATCCGGGAATGCCAATGGGAATGGCCGATACGGCAGTGGTTTTGTGGAAAAATTTTTTGCATCATAATCCAACCAATCCAAGCTGGTTCAATCGCGACCGCTTTGTTTTGTCTGGTGGGCATGGGAGTATGTTGTTGTACAGTCTGTTGCATTTGACTGGTTACGATCTTTCTTTGGAAGATTTGAAAGAATTTCGTCAGTGGGGAAGTAAAACGCCAGGGCACCCAGAATATCACGATACTCCAGGAGTTGAAACAACAACAGGACCACTTGGGCAGGGTATTGCTAATGCTGTTGGTATGGCTTTGGCCGAAAAATCGCTTGCAGCGCGCTACAACCGCGATTCACACGATATTGTAGACCACTATACTTATGTAATGTGTGGCGACGGAGATTTACAAGAAGGGGTTTCACACGAGGCGTCGGCTTTGGCTGCAACATGGAAATTAGGCAAGCTGGTTTTATTATACGACGATAACAACATCACTATCGATGGAGAAACAGCTCTTTCGTTTACAGAAAATCCAATAGAACGTTACAAAGCATACGGTTGGCATGTGCAGCAGGTAGACGGGCACGATATGGCTGCTGTAGAGAAAGCAATCTTGGCTGCAAAGCTAGAAACAGAAAAGCCTTCTATTATTGCCTGTAAGACAACTATCGGTTTTGGTAGCCCGAACAAGCAGGGAACAAGTGGCGTGCATGGTGCTCCTCTTGGAGCTGAAGAATTGGCATTGGCCAAAAAAGAATTAGGTCTACCTGTAGATAAAGATTTCTATGTGTCTGAAGAGGCTGGTGAATTTATGGGGTCTGAGACCGGAAACGGAAAAGCAGCAGAAGCAGAATGGAATGAAAACCTAGGTGCATATAAGGCAGCTTTCCCAGAGTTGGCGAAGGAGTTTGAAGCTGTAATGAATAATAATCTAGGTGACAATTGGCAAGAAAAACTACCTGTGTTTACCGAGGATTTAGCAACGCGTCAGGCTTCGGGAGCTGTTTTGAATGCTATTGTTGGTGAAATCCCGCAGATTCTTGGAGGGTCGGCAGATCTTACTCCTTCGAATAATACCTTTGCGAAAGGTGAGACATCTTTTAGTACAGAAAACCCAACAGGTCGTTATTTACACTATGGTGTGCGCGAACATGGAATGGGTGGTATTATGAACGGTCTTGCTCTACACGGTGGTGTAGTGCCATATGCAGGTACTTTCTTTGTATTCTCAGACTATATGCGCCCTGCGATCCGAATGGCGGCATTAATGGGGCAGCAGGCAATCTATGTCTTTACTCACGATTCTATTGGGCTTGGGGAAGACGGGCCAACACACCAGCCCGTTGAGCACCTAGCAGCTTTAAGAGTCATGCCAAATGTAACAGTTTTTAGACCCGCAGATGCTAACGAAACGTCTATCGGGTGGAAAGTTGCACTGGAAAACACTCAGGGGCCAACAGCTTTGGTACTTACACGTCAGAAACTTAAAACGGTAGATAGAAACATTGCAGCTCCTGTATCTCAAGCAGAAAAAGGTGCTTATGTTTTATTAGAAGACAAAGACGCTGTTGTTACTTTGTTTGCTTCTGGTTCAGAAGTGGAAATCCTTCTTGATGCAAAAGAACAATTAAATGCAAAAGGTCTGGGTGTCCGTATTGTATCCGTACCAAGCTTTGAGCTTTTCGATGAGCAGGATGAACAATACCAAGATGAGGTAATTGGAGAGCTACCTAAGGTGGCTATCGAAGCTGCATCTACATTTAGTTGGCATAAATATCTTGCTGGAGATGCAATCATCATCGGAATTGACAGTTTTGGTGCATCTGCGCCATATAAAACTTTATATGAGAAATTTGGGATAACAGCCGACAACGTCCTTCTGGCGACAGAACAGCTACTTGGAGGTTTGTAGGTTACTTATATAGCAAAAAAGACCTGTATATTGCAGGTCTTTTTGATTCGAATAACATAGCCTTGCTTCCCTTAGTATGTCAAATATCTAAAGTCTTCAATATTCTAGCCTAAAAATCTTTTTTTTATCAACACCTTATTAAGACTATAGATTTTCTTTTCTTTTTTTAAGTTTTTGTTTTTTAGCAGTTTGTAATTCCAGAGTGCTTTTCGGTATCGTTTTTTTTCTTATTTTTACTGTATCGTGTTTATTCGATCTGATAAAGTTCATCAAAAACAATTTTGGATTTCCCTTGTATAATTCTACTTTCGCACATTAACATTAGTACTCTTATTACAAAAATTTATTGCAACGAAGTATATATTACTGAGATTTCATTTTCAGTAGTATAAGAAAAAAATACTGGGAACTCCGCTCTGTATAATATTGTACCAATAATCACAGGGTGTCGAAACGAATAGAATTAAATGGAACAAATATTAATTATCACACTAAGAAAGCACCGCACTTGGGGAAATATCCTCACACCTTACCTTGCCGAGTCTGTTCAGGGCAAATCTTTCCTGTCCCTTAAAACATTTATCAACTACAGCGAATTAAAAAAGTATTCTTATGTTTTTTCTGAAAAAGAGAAAAAACTTCTAAAGATTCTGGACTCGTACTGCGATGCTAATCTACTGAAGCTCTTCGATAAAAAATCGGATAGCCTCCAGGCTTTTCTACACTCCGTTAAGCAAGATAAAATAGACGAACTGATACGGCCTTTTATAGAGGACAAGATTAAGGCAGCTATGCCAATTCTGCACGAACTGAGAGAGGAAGGGCTTCTGAATATTTACCTGAAGAACGACGATTTGGGAACACTCCATCCAAATGACAAAATTAGTTTGTTGCCAATTTGTTCAAGTGCCATTTTCAATTTCGAAAAAACAGATGACGGTCTAAAGTACTTTTTATCTGTTAAGAAAAAAGATGAGATTTTACGTTTGAATCGTAGACGGGGAATGGTTCTGGTAAATGAACCCTGCATTGCTGTAATAGACAATGAACTGGTATGGTTCAACGATATCGATTTTAAGAAATTGTTACCGTTTTTCTCAAAAGATTTTGTACAGATTCCAAAAACATCTGTAGCAGTTTATTTCGATAAGTTTATCTTCAATGCAATCAAAAAATTTGACGTAAATGCCAAAGGTTTTGATATTGTAGAAGAACAACGGGATCCTCAAATAAAATTGTCCTTGGTTGCAGATATTTACAATCGTATTCTTTTCGATTTGAGTTTTTCATATGGAGAAACTGAATTTAAATATGGAGAGAAAAGAAAATTTGAGGTTTTCAAGAGAAACCAAGATGGTGTTTTTTCTTTTGAGAAAATTTGTAGGAATAAAGAGTTCGAGGCAGAGGTAGTCAAGAAATTGGCAAAACAGGACTTAATTCCGATTTCAGGTAGCCTTTTTGGAATGAAAGATAAAGATCTGAAAAGCCACTACAATGCCGTTTCTTGGCTGAATGCAAATAGCGACTTCCTAGATGAACATAATGTCGATGTGAACCCAGAATTGTCCGGTAAGCGATATTTTACGAACGACATCAAGCTAAATGTAGCACTTACAGAGGAAAACGATTGGTTCGACGTTTATGGAACAATTAAATTCGGTGACTACGAAATCCCTTTTGTCGAACTGAGGAAATACATCGTAAGAGGAATTAAAGAATTTGAACTGCCAAACAAAGAAGTTGCAGTATTACCTGATGAATGGTTTTCTGAATATCAGGAATTAATGCTAATGGGAGTAGAAAAAGGAGGGCGTCTGAAGCTGAAAAAACACCATTTCAATGCAATTAGCAACAAAATTCAGGGTATTGACAATACTCATCTTGGAAATTTAAGAAAGCTCACACAGTCCGAGATGCAGGAAGTGCCAGCGCCAACGGGACTAAAAGCCACGCTAAGAAGTTATCAGCAGGTTGGTTTCTCGTGGATGACACACTTGAAGGCGCTAGGTTTTGGAGGCTGTTTGGCAGATGATATGGGGCTTGGAAAAACCTTACAGACCTTAACAATGCTTCTGCATGCAATTAAACCACGTTATGAAGTTGCGGTAGAGGAGGAGGATGTGTTCGACGACGGTACTGGCGGTGTTGCCATACAATTGGATATTTTCGGTAAGCCAGTAGAGACACTTCAGAAGACCCTTACAAAGAATGCTCCTAAAAAAAAGGATTACTCTCCAGCGACACTCATTGTCATGCCCGTTTCCCTTATACACAACTGGGAAAACGAAATCAGGAAATTCACTCCGCAATTAAGTGTTTATAAACATGTAGGGGCAAACCGTACCAAAAGCCTAACCAAGTTAGATAGCTTTGATATCGTTCTTACCTCTTATGGAATTGTCCGTAACGACACTGCTTTTTTCAAAAAATATAATTTCTATTATCTAATATTGGACGAAAGCCAATATATTAAGAACCCCGATTCTAAAATATATCATGCTGTAAACCAGCTTTCGGCTCAAAATAAACTTGTACTTACAGGTACGCCTATCGAGAATTCCCTTACAGACTTGTGGACGCAATTAAATTTTCTGAACAAGGGAATGTTGGGTAACTTAACATTCTTCAAGAACGAGTTCATCACTCCAATTGAGCGTAACCGCGACGAAGACAAACAAAAGAAACTTCAGACGCTTATTCAGCCATTCTTACTTCGCCGCACAAAAAATCAGGTGGCCAAAGACTTACCACCTCTTACAGAGCAGGTCGTATACTGCAATATGACTGACGAACAGCGTAGTTTCTACGAAGAAGAAAAGTCGAAGGTGCGTAACCGGATTTTTGAGAGCATAGAAGAAACAGGAATAGAGAAATCTTCTATGATTGTATTGCAGGCATTAACCCGTTTGCGTCAGATAGCCAATCACCCTTCTATGATTCAAAGCGACACTGAAGCAGATTCAGGTAAGTTTGATCTTGTTTTCGACCATATCGACAACCTGATAGCAGAGAATCATAAAGTACTTATTTATTCTTCTTTTGTTAAACACCTTGAGCTGTTCGAAAATAAATTTAAGGAGCGAAGCCTCAAATACACCAAGCTAACAGGTGAAACTAAAGACAGAAAAAAGGCTGTGGATACCTTCCAGGACGACGAAGAAACTCAGTTGTTTTTAATTTCTTTAAAAGCAGGTGGGGTTGGACTCAATTTAACAGCGGCTGATTACGTTTTCTTACTTGACCCTTGGTGGAACCCTGCTGCCGAAAATCAGGCGATCAATAGAGCGCACCGTATCGGACAGGACAAAAATGTTTTTGTTTACAGGTTTATCAGTAAAGATTCCATCGAGGAGAAAATTGTACAATTACAAGAGAAGAAGAGTGCATTGGCCGAACTGTTTATAAATACTAACAATCCGTTTAAATCCTTGTCCTTAGAAAACATCGAAATGTTGTTCGAGTAATGTTTTGAAAGAATGTGAAAGGAATTTGTAATGGGGTATTTTAGGCATGTTCCTATAATTTGACATACTTTTGCGGCGAGCACTGTTCTTAAGTATATTGTACAAGCTTTATATGAAGCTTTTTGGTTTTTTTGTTTTGTTAACAAGATTAACCACAATATATTTAAAACATGAAACAGCAACGTTCAGCTCTTTACTTTACAGTGCAATGTGTTGTAAATTTGAGTCTTGTGTTGCTGTCTCGCAATTGAAAACGTATGAAACTAATGGTTGCAGGTTTATTGATTGATAGAGGAAGTGTCTATAGTCGATTACTACGTTTAGCAAAAAGGATCAGTGCAAGGAAAAACGAAAGTGTGATAAACGCTAGGTTTCTTCTTGCAGTTCTGTGCTTATTGCTCGTAGGTAAGGAAGGGGTTGCTCAGGAGAAAGATGAAGGTAGTTTGGAACTAGGGCAAAGTTGTGAAACAGCCGTAATGTTAAGTTTTGAAGATGCTAGTTTTACTATGCCTCAGGCCTTGGGAGTTGTAGAGGTCGGAACAGCAAAATCAGCTCTTACTTCATTTCATAAAGAGCTAAATCTGAGCTGGCATAAGTTTATAGTGCCAGAGGATATTTTGGTGGGCTTCGAGATCAGACCTATGCAGGAAGGCGCTAATCTCGATTTTGTAGTTTTTAAGGCCGATGGCAAGAAAACATGTTCACAGATAGAAAACGGTCAGATACAGCCTATTCGTAAAAATCTATCAAAGGCTGGTAATGAGAGGTATGCGCTTACAGGACTTTCTGTTGAAAATAATTCTATCCGATTCAATGAACCAATAGAGACGAAAAAAGGAGAAGAGTTTTATCTTGTGGTAAATAACGTCTACGGAACGGAAGGTCATCAATTGAGGCTGAAGCGTTACACATCTTTGGAGATAAAGGGAACTGTAAAGGCCGAGCAAGGAAAAATTGAACAACCTGTAGAATTGATTTGGTTGAATAACACCTTAGATAAGGTTGCCAGCAGTACAAAAACTGATGTAGCAGGAAACTTTGTGTTGCAGGCCATCGTAGACGAAACTGATTTTCGGTTCGAGGATTATGAATTGATTGTTTCAGGGAAAGGATTTAAATTGGTAGATACTACCTTTAATAGAAAAATAAATGACCTTAGCTTTTCGTTAGCTTCCTTGGCCAAGGGAAAGGTTGCAGATTCGGAATCAGAACATTTATATTTCAGGCCAAACTCGGCAGAAAAAATTAACGATGAATCGCAGGAACGTTTAGAAAGACTTTTGAAAGAGCTACGTTTCAACCCAAGGCTTAAAGTTCAGCTTGAGGGACACTCAAATGGAGTGTATCCAAGTACCGAAGTAGATAGCAAACTATCTTATACACGTGCCGAGTCGGTAAAAGATTTCCTAGTGGAAAGAGGAGTCGAGCGACATCGGGTATTTATTAAAGCTTTTGGCAGCTCTAAGCAGTTATATCCTAAAGCAAAGAATGAAGAAGAAGAGAGCAAAAACAGGCGGGTTGAAATCCGCTATATTGATTTTTAACCAGTAAAGTATGTCATCATCTAACTTATAAAAGCGTCCGTATGAAAAACTTTTTCTTTTTGTTGCTGGCTGCATTGTTATTAAAGGTTACAGCCATCAATGCCCAAGACGACAAATTTAAAGCATTGTTTATCTACAATTTCACAAAGATGATAGAATGGCCTGCCGATAAAAAAAGTGGCGACTTTGTCATTGTTGTTATGGGCAACCCTACAATTGCCAGCGAAATATCAGGACTAAACAAACAAGTAGTAAATCAGCCTATTGTTGTTAAAGAAGTGGCCGATGTAGGAGCTATTGGCGATTGTCACATTCTATTCATTGGCGGCACAGAGTCCGGTAAATTAGGAGGCGCTGTTGGGGCGCTTGGAGGAAAGCCTTCGCTTATCATTACTGATACTGCGGGATCGTGCAAAGGTGGATCGGGCATTAATTTCATCAAGTCTGACAGTGGAATCGATTACGAATACAATATTAACAATATCACGAAGCAGGGACTGAGTGTGAGTTTAGATTTTAAGTCGTTAGGGAAGGCATGTAATTAATCCAATCCATACACATAAAAAATAAGAAAAGCTGCGCGGGGAACTGAAGCAGCTTTTTTTGATTCTAAGTAAAAAAGTTCCAGTTAAGGCGTACAAGATTCAATATCAGAGTTACAGTAAGTGAGGAATTGAATAAACGCAGTGAAACGCAAGACGAATTTTTTTTCAGCTTTACTCAGAAGTTGTTGCAATATAGCATATGGACTCGCTTGTATTTCTAATTTGGTTGGGTTTCATTTAAAGGCACAAGATTTGCGAATCTCCATGTGGATACTTCATTTTTTTTAGTTAAGTGAAGTTCAAAAAATAATTTAGGTTAAGGTGCGAAAGGCGTTCAACACCAGATTGGGCTATAGTACGTGAGGATTTGGACGGAGGCATCGCAACGAAAACCAAGGTTGTTTTTTACACTTTACTTAAGCGTTACGTGTTTTGCCATACGACATAAATTACGGTGAAAGACGTTACTAAATTAGCCGTGGATTGCTTACCCTGTTAGGGTAATAATGCCATTGCTAAATGTAAGATAGAGTGTCGAAGTAATTTCATGATCTTTAGCTCACTGAATTTGGATGATGAAAATTACGTGCTTGTTCCATTATTTGTTTTAAATTAGCGGGAGTCATCAATTTCCGAGTTCTGTATTAAGAGCAAAAAAAGCTTAAGCGATAATGACGATCAAATTTAGATTTACGATTGGCCAAAAACTGGCGGTAGGTTTTGGAGTCTTACTTGTTGCCGTGCTATCTACCAGTGCGCTGACCTATTATACCCTTCAGGAAAACCTTCAGGATAACCAAAAGATCAATGAGATTTACCGTCCTTCTGCAACTGTGTTGAATGATCTCTATTCTTTGATCGCGGAATCTAAAATGCTTATCAAAAACTGGGCTTATATCGAGAAAAAACCAGAGACGACAGATAAGAAAAAACTTGTTAGTACGCACTCCGAAAAATACCCCGAACTAAATGACCAAATACAGAAATTGGTAGAGGCTTGGGATGAGGATGAACAGGATGCTTACCGCAGTATCAGTTTCTCAGTAGATACTTTATTCGAATATCATAAACACATAATGTCTACGCTTAACAGTTTTGCCAGTTATAACAACACGGCAATCTTGTTTGTACTTAGGGACGATGTAGACAATAAAGGTAAGATATCCGCTCTAACGGATAGAATTCTGAAGCAAATGGGAAATTTGCGGCAGATTCAAGAGGATAAGATGAATGAGGCGAATCAGGATATGGAAAATTCTTTTGCGAATTTCCAGCGGCTGGTAATCATTCTTGGTTTTATACTGGTTATTAGTGTAATCGGTATTGCAATTTGGGCAACCAATACTTTGGTGGGGCCTATAGATTCCATAAAGCGTACAATTGAGGAAATGGGGCGTGGTATACTTCCCAAGAAAAAACTCAGGGTACGGGCCGACGAAATCGGGGACATGTCCGTGGCATTGAATTCCTTGGTAAGTGGTTTGAAGGAAACATCTCGCTTTGCTCTTGAAATTGGTGATGGAAACTTTAGTTCGGAATATACACCCTTAGGAGATAACGATGTGCTGGGTAATGCGCTGTTGGTCATGCGCGACAACCTAAAACGAGCAGGAGAAGTAGAAGAACGGCAGAAAGAAGAAAACGCTCAGCGTAGTTGGGCAGCTCAGGGACTTGCTAAGTTTGGTGACATCCTCCGTGAAAACAGTGAAGACATCGAGGAACTTTCTTCAGTAATTATTTCGAACCTTGTAAAATACCTAAATGCCAACCAAGGAGGTCTTTTTATTCTGAATGACGAAGACAAAGACAATGTGTTCATTGAATTGATAGCCTTTTATGCATACTCGCGTAAGAAGTACATGCAAAAGGAGATTATGATTGGAGAGAACCTCGTAGGGCAATGTGTGCAAGAAGGAGAAACAATTTATTTAACAGATCTGCCAGAGGGGTATATCGAAATTACATCAGGTTTAGGCCATGAGACTCCAAGGAGCCTTATGATTGTTCCCCTTAAGCTAGATGAGGAAATTTACGGTGTTGTAGAAATTGCATCGTTTAATGAATTTAAGCCGTTTGAGATCGATTTTGTTGAGAAAATCGGCGAAACTATCGCATCTACCATACAAAGGGTTAAAATTACGATCCAGACCAATTTGCTTCTTGAGGAATCCAAAAGCAAGTCCGAAATGCTTGCTCAACAAGAAGCACAGGCCAAAGAACAGAAAGATGGCGATAATGTAGTAAGGGTTGTTTCAGAAGATAATGAGGAGTTTCAGGATAGGATAGATAAGTACGAGATGAAGATTCTTGAAATGTACGAGGAGATTGAAAGCCAAAGAGTAGAAATGCTTGGTAAAGAAATGCACCTTGTTCATAACGATATTGCACTTAACAACACCTTGGGCCGTATAAGCATGAGCTTGAAAGGGGTGATTGATACGGTGAACGATTTTATCCTGGCTAAGATAGGAATGTCGGAAGATATGATGACGGGTAAGTTTCTTAGCGATTTCCTTAGCGATGAAACTATAGCAGCTATTGAATTTCAGGAAATATGGTCTTCGTTGACCCAAGGGCATATACAAACCCGTACGGATAGGTATTCATTCGATAATCAAAAATATTGGTTCAAGGTTACTTTTACCCCACTCCGCGACGAGAATGATGAGTATTATAAAGTATTGGCCTTCTTTGAAGATGTTTCGGACTATGTGGAAGAAACCGAAGATTTGTCAAGAAAACTGGAAAAGGCTGAGATTACAGTTTCTAAACTGAAAGGAAATTAAAGCCAAAACATATACAAGTAAAAGCTCCTGCCGTTTTAGTAGGGGCTTTTCTTTTTATGCAGAACATTGAAGCCTTGTTGTAAAATTCAGCGAGCGTAATTTGACTTTACTGTTTATTAGCGTCTATTCATAACTTGTACACGTGCGCTACTGGAGTCACTATCAAAATAACCAGTGCCCCAAGTTCACGTTAAGGTCGCGGCTCTATTTGTTCTAGATTTACTTCCTTCAGATAATCAGTTGCTTAGGCTAGGAAATAGATCTAACTTAATTTTATCCAGGTGCTTAGTATAAATTAGGTTAATATACTATCGTTTTATTATTGCTATCCTTAAATTTGTTCAAGCTAAAACTACAAAACTAAATGTCATGAAAAAGTTCCTGAAAATGGTAGGGATAATCTTCGCAGTGCTTATTCTGCTGATCATCTTGTTGCCAATAGTATTTAAGGGTAAAATACAGGGCGCTGTAGAAGAACAGATTGCCAATAATGTAAATGCAGAAGTCACATTTGGGGATTTTGGGTTATCTGTATTCTCGGATTTTCCCAATCTTACTGTTGAATTGAGCAACCTGAAGGTTGTAGGGAAGGAGCGTTTTGAGAAGGACACCCTATTGAAGATCGAAACATTCGCACTGAGCATTGATTTTGTAAGTGCGATGAGCGGCGAGCTTAATGTGGAATCAATTCTGCTGAAAAGCCCAAAGATAAATGTAATTGTTACAGCAGACAGTTTGGCAAATTACGATATTGCGAAAAGTAGTGAGGCTCCTGTTGATGAGAAAAAAACAGAAACAACAGCAAAAGAAGAAGGAAGTTCTGGAGATTTCAGTGTTGAATTGAAGAGCTTTAAAATTACAGATGCTGATCTTACATATCGTGATTCAACGTCCAATCTTTTTGCTTACATCCATGGTTTTAATTATACGCTTTCCGGGAATTTCTCAGAGAAGAGTACCACCCTATCCAATGATGCATTAATAGAACGTCTTACTGTTCTGATGGGAGGGGTGAAGTACCTCAACAAAGCAAAACTGACAGCTAATGCCGATATTGAAGCAGATTTGGAGAATCAGAAGTTTACGTTCAAAGACAATGTTTTTGGTCTGAACAAAATAAAGCTAGAGTTTGAAGGTGTGGTAAGTATGCCAGATACCGTAAATATTGATATGGATTTGAAGTTTGGAGCAAAAGAATTGAACTTCAAAGAGCTGCTTTCGATGGTACCAGCAATTTATACAAAGGATTTCGATCAGCTTACAGCTAAAGGAGAGCTAGGGCTGACAGGTGCAGCAAAAGGTCGTTTTGGACCAGCGAGTTACCCCGCATCATCTGTGCATTTATGGGTAAAGAACGGAATGTTTAAGTATGCCGATCTACCAAAATCAGTAGATAACATTCAGGTAGATTTGAAAGTAGATACGAAAGCGGGTAAGGACATTGATGCTGAAGTTAATTTAAGCAAAGGGCATATTGAATTGGCAAAAAATCCTGTCGATGTTAAATTCTTTGTGCATTATTATCCAACAGACATGGATTTGGATGCTGCTCTGAAAGGACGAATCGATCTTGAAAGTATAGCCGATGCTATTCCAATGGACGATATCAAACTGAAAGGGTTGATTGCTGCTGATGCTACGATGAAGGGAAAGTATTCCGATGTGGAGAAAGAAAATTACGAGGAATTTAAGACTGGAGGATCGGTCGAATTAAAAGCGTTCCAGTTTAAAAATGAAATGCTTCCACAGGGAATGGACATTGGGGAAGCAAAGTTAGAGGTATCTTCAAAAACATTGGCATTAAACACTTTTAAAGCCAAAACTGGAAAAACCGATTTTTCTCTAACGGGTAACGTTAGCAACTATATTCAATATGTATTTAAAAATCAAACAATAAACGGGCAGTTGAATGTGAATTCAAACCTGATTGATGCCAATGAGTTAATGGCGAATATGCCAGAAAGTGCAGATACAACCCAGGCTCAAGCACAAGCACAGTCCCAACCAGAAGAAGCGGAGATTGAGGCAGCAGAGGGCAGTGGAATTGTAGAGGTGCCAGATAAGATTAATTTCAGGATGAACACAAATATCAAGAAACTGAAGTACGACAGTTTGACAATTAGCTCAATAAAAGGTCTTGTTGAAGTGAAAAACAAAAAGATGTCGTTAACGAACTTGAGCATGTTGATGTTAGATGGTAAGCTGATTGCCACAGGGGCTTACAATACAAAAAATATAAAAAAGCCAATTGCGGACTTCAATTTAGATATTCAGAAGTTCGACATTCAAAAAGCGGTGAAATCGTTTAGCTCTGTACCTAAGGTAGCTCCAATTGCAAGAGAAACACGAGGGAGAGTGTCTGCAAAAATGAATTTGTTCACTGTTTTGGATACTGCGATGTCTCCAGTGTTGAATACGATAGATAGCAAAGGTACTGTTAGTTCAAAGAATATCAACGTTCAGTCTAAGTTATTGGGCGAAACAGGAAAGCTTATCAAGAAAGATGGTTGGGATGATGTAGATCTGAAAGATTTCAATTTGGAATACACGGTAAAAAAAGGAGTGCTTACAGTGAAGCCTCTAGTTCTTGATATTAAAGGACAGAAATTGAATTTTAAAGGATCCCAAACTCTCGAAGGCGACTTGAATTATTTTGTATCCACGGATGTAAACAGTAAGGACGTTGGCCTACCTGATTTTGGACTGGTGCCAGTAGACATTAAAGTGACAGGAAAGATGAATAATCCTAAGTATGGTTTAGATACTAGGCGAGCTCAAGAGAAATTAAAAGAAAGTTTTGCTAAGAAGACAAAAGATGCACTCCTTAACAAAGAGAATAAAAAGAAATTGGAAGAAGAAGGTAAGAAATTGCTTAAGGGGTTGTTTAAGTAAAGATTAGGAAAGCAACAGGTAAAGGTGAAGAAATAACCTAATCCTGAGGTTGCATTCTGGGGTGAAAAACCAAATGTGCCTTAGATTAGGTTATTTTTTATAAATGAAGCTGAATGTTAGGGAATATAGATAACTATAAGCTGGTTTTCAGGCGTAAGCCAATTTATAATTCCCTTATGCAGTTTTGGCAGTTTCGGCTTTTGGAACCCCCGCCATTTCTTCAAGCATATCTGTGGTGAGCGATTTTGGACGTTCTATTGGATAAATAAGAGCACGGTCCCAAACAATATTAGCTCCAACACCAATGGCACGGCCAATGCCGAACATCACGGTATAGAAATCGAATTCTTTTACACCATAGTGCCATTGTATAACGCCAGATTGAGCATCTACATTAGGCCATGGGTTTTTTGCCTTGCCTTGTTCTAATAAAATGTCTGGAACAACTTTATAAAGTACATTCACGAATTCAAACAAAGTACTGTCAGGAAGATGTTTCAGGCAGAATTCTCGTTGTGCAGTGTAGCGGGGATCTGTTTTGCGCAATACTGCATGACCAAATCCAGGAATTACCTGTCCGGAATTTAGGGTTTTCCACACGAATTCTTTCATTTGTTCTTCCGAAGGTACTTTGCCCCCCATGTCTTCCATTACTCCGTGCAACCAGCGTAAAACCTCTTGATTGGCAAGTCCGTGAAGAGGGCCGGCAAGGGCATCTAGCATTCCCGATATTGAATAGTACATATCTGAAAGTGTAGAAGCTACCAAATGGCCTGCATGTGCAGATGCGTTGCCACTTTCATGATCGGAATGAATAATGAAATACAGGCGCGATACTTCGTCGTAAGGTGAGCCGATGCCCATCATGTGAGCAAAGTCCGCTCCCATATCCAAATCGGGATTAGATGCAATGATTTCTCCACCTTTGTATTTCTTACGGTAGATGAAAGCGCCAATTTCTGGAAGGCGGGCAAGTAGAGTTATATAATCTTCAAGTGCATATTCCCAGAAATCCAATTTCTTAATGCCTTTCGCATATTCTTTTGCAAATACAGATTCGCGTTGCATAGCAACTATTGCAGTAGAGAACATTGCCATTGGGTGCGAATCCTCGGGCATTGCATTCAAGATATCGAAAACATATGATGGAACACCTTTGCGTGCTTTAAAGGCATCAATAATTTCTTGTACGTCCTCCTGCGTGGGAACATCTCCAGTGAGCAAAAGGTACACTAATCCTTCAGCATATGGTTGTTCGGCGCCTTCTGGTTTTGGAAGTAGTTGCAATGTATCTGGTAGGGTATGTCCTCTGAAGCGGATACCTTCTTCTGGATCTAGGTAAGAAATGTCAGTTACAAGGCTTTTTACTCCGCGCATACCGCCGATTACTTGCGCCATTGTCACTTCCCCAACTTTTACATCTCCGTATTCTTTTAGCAATTTAGTCGTTCTCGGACGCCAGTCGACTATTTTCTGCGCGAGTTTTTCCTTTAATGCTTTCATTTTGTTGTGTTAAAAGGTTATTCAATCAAGTTATTTGTCGTAGTGGTATGTTGTTTTGTTGAGTAAATGTAAGTTTTTCTTAGGTATTTACCGAATGGTACATTATATTCAGCCCTTTACTTATGTATATTTGGTTTTTTCCCTGCATGAGGATAATATTGAGGTTGTGAACCTATTTATCTGGATATACTTCATCTTAAAGGCCATCAGCTTAATAGCTTAATAAATCCACTTAAATATAGCTAAAAGCAAGTGTGATAGGCAGGAAGTTGTATAAGAAAGAGACCGATTGCGGGGCGTACCAGTTTCATATCATTTGCACATGGGATAGAAGCATGTGTAAATTAGAATCAAGTTTTTTATCTTATTATTTTTTGTTTATGGAAATTTGGGAAGTGTTGAAAATCCGTTATAAAGATTATCAGGAGAAGAGCATTGACAAAAGACGATTTACGCATGGTGATATACAGCCGTTTCTGGATAGGTTGGGTAGCTCGGCATCTTTTGCGGAAGTTACTTTAGGTGAGTCGGCTGGAGGAAGGTCTATTAGGGCGTTTACTTATGGCCGCGGGCAGATCAAGGTAATGCTTTGGTCTCAGATGCATGGTAATGAACCAACAGCGACGGCAGCTCTTCTGGATCTGTTCAACTTTCTTTTAGCTTCCGACGAGTATGACAATGTCCGTACGGAGATTCAAGAGAAACTGACTCTTTTGTTTGTTCCAATGTTGAATCCGGATGGGACAGAAGTTTTCAAGCGCCAGAATGCATGGGATGTCGATCTTAATAGGGATGCCGCCAGAAGTGTAGCTCCTGAGAGTAAAATACTCTGGCAGGCATTTAAAGAGTTTCGGCCAGACTTTGGTTTCAATTTGCACGACATGCATGCCGGGCATTACGTTGGGGATACTGGGAAACAGGCTTCCATTGCTTTTTTAGCCCCGGCTGTGGATCCAGAGAAAAGTGTTCCTCCTAACCGCCAAAGAGCAATGCAACTGATTGCGTTGATGAATAAAAAGCTTCAAGAGGAAATTCCTGGTCAGGTTAGTCGCTATGACGATAGTTTTGATAACCGCTGTTTTGGAGAGCGTTTGCAGATGGAAGGAGCAGCTACTATATTGGTAGAGTCAGGAGCATACCCAAAGGATGCTGAGCGTCAGTATGTACGTAAACTGAATTTTTTGTTGATTGTGGAAGCTTTGAAAGCATTGGTAAGTGCTGATTGGCAGAAATATACATGTGACGACTATTTCTCTATCCCTGATGATAGCGATGGTTTTCTGGAATTAATTGTACGAGGCGTTCAATTGGAAAGGAACGGCACTTTTGTAAAGGTAGATATTGGAATTGAAAGTGAAGAATGCGGTATTTCGAATAACCGTGATTTCTTCGAGCGTTGTTATATTTCAGAGATTGGAGACTTGAGCACCAAATGTGCCAGAAAAGAGATTGTTGCAGATGGAATGGTATTGAGGGAAGGGAAGACTTTGGATAGGGTTGTTGAAACAACTCAGGAATTGGATTCGATAGACATGGCTTCGTTAACGAAAGAAAGGGTAGTGTCACTTCGGATGAAGGATGTTCAGGAAAAACGCTTTTCTCCTGCTACCCCTATTTATTTTCTTTCTGAGGATGAAACCCCTGAACATAACATTGGCTTAAACGCAGCCGCTAGCTTCTTTCTTGAGAAAGACGGTCAGTTGCATTATGCTATTGTAAACGGACATGTTTATTGTATTGCATGAAAACGGTTTATGCCCTTTGTGTAGAGCCACCTTCCGTTTTCTTTAATGAATTCGGAACGCTCTTTCATAGTGTGTTTAATTCCGTTTTGCATAAAGTAGGCCTCAAATTCAACGTCGCCATAGTTGTCTGAGGCTTTTCCCATTTGAGCATCCAATACATTTAACCTAACCCAGTTTGGCGGGTTGTGATCAGATGATAACTCTTTTAGACTTGGACGATAATCTGGGTGCCAAGTTTCGAATACATACACAAACTGTTGTAATGAATATGCTGTATAGCGCGATCGCATAAGCTCTTCTGCTGTTTTCGGACTTTTTTTTCCTGAAATAAAAGGTAAACAACATTTATTCGGAGCAATACCAGATCCGCACGGACATAGTCCATTGTCTTTTCCGTTTTGCATAGCTAAGGTTTTTTTAGGGTACATTGCAAATATACCGATTTTTTAAGGTTGATTAGATATTAATATTGAACAGCAATGCGAGCTAATAATATTAACTTTTCTTTTTTGTAACGTTAACTTCCCTTTATTTAGTTTTCTAATTTCTCTTATGAATGAGTTATGTAGTAGGAGGTAAACTTTTTACCTTTGCGGCGAATTAAGATTTATGAAACTGATATATCTCATTATTAGACTTCTTTTTAAGGGGAAGGAAATTTAGGATAGGTCAAAGTTCGTTTCAACGAAAATTATGAAAATGACAAAGAAGATTGCTCCATCTATTTTATCTGCGGATTTCTCTAAGTTGGGTAGTGATGTTAAAATGATTGAAGATGGCGGTGCCGATTGGGTACATGTAGATGTGATGGATGGGCATTTTGTTCCGAATATTACCATGGGGCCATTTATTGTGGAGGCTGTACGCCCTCATACAAAAATGCCTTTAGATGTGCATTTAATGATAACTGAGCCAGGGAAGTATGTTGAGGAATTTGCCAAGGCAGGAGCCGATTATATCACTGTTCATGCAGAGGCCGATCCGCACCTGCACCGTTTGGTTCAGCAGATAAAAGCAACAGGAGCTAAGGCGGGAGTTGCTTTGAACCCGAGTACGCCTCTGACTGCTGTCGAAGAGATTTTGCCTTTTGTGGATATGGTGCTGATAATGTCCGTTAATCCAGGGTTTGGCGGACAGTCGTTCATTGAAACATCATTGGATAAAATCAGACGATTGCGAAAGATTATCGATAGTAAAGGTTACAATGTTTTGATTGAAGTTGATGGTGGGGTGAAAGCAGACAACATAGGCATGATTTCCGAGGCTGGTGTTGATGTTTTTGTTGCTGGGTCGGCAGTTTTCAATGCAACAGATCCAAAAAAGGCAATCAAGAACATGAAGGAGATTATCAATTAACATTAAGCACCTGTTTAACTATGTTATAGTGTAAAAAAACTTTCCAAGGGTTCCTACATTGGTTAGGGCTTTGGGAAGTTTTTTGTAGAGAGAAGATCACTCAGCTATAGTTTCGGCAGGAATGGTGAAATAGAATGTTGTTCCTTTTCCCAGTTTTGAATTGAGCCAGATTCTGCCGTCCATTTTCTCAACCAAAGCTTTTGTAATCGATAAGCCAAGTCCTGCTCCTCCATATGTTTTAGTGAGAGTTGTGTCTACTTGACGGAATCTCTCAAAAATGTACTGATGGTTTTTGCCATCTATACCAATACCTGAATCCTCAACAAAAAACAGTACATTCCCATTCTTGAACTGACAGCCAAAATGCACATGGCCTTCGTGAGTGAATTTTATGGCATTTGAAAGAAGGTTCGAAATTACTTGTTTCAGTTTGGTTTCATCGGCCAGAATTGTACTCTCTTCCTCTAGTTCGGAAACCTTTAGGGTTAGTTTTTTTTCCTCTGCCTGAGGTAGAAAGAAACCAAAGATGTCTGTTAGTAGTTGGTTAAGGGGGAGTTTTTCTTGTTTTATTTCTAGCTGTCCGGTTTCTATTCTGGATATGTCCAGCACATCGTTAACTATCGATAGGAGTTGGGTGCTGCTTTTCTGAATAATGTCTACGTACTTGTCGATTTGAGTTTTTTGTAGGTCTGGAAGTTTCAGCATTTCAGAGAAGCCAACAATGCCGTTCATTGGCGTGCGTATTTCATGCGACATGTTTGCTAGAAAAGCTGATTTCAGCCTATCGCTTTCTTCTGCTTTTTCTTTTGCTTGCCGTAGTTTTTCGTTCGTTTCTCTTAGTGCAAATGTGGTTGTAAGAAGCTCTTCTGTATAGGCTTCCAGCTCTTGATTTTTATTGGTAAGTTCATCTATTAAGACTCGGTTTTCCGCCATAAGGTGATATTTGTCCAAGGCATTGTTAAGAGCTTGTTTCATTTCTTCTTTGTCCCATGGTTTAAGGATGAAGCGATAGATGCCCCCTTGGTTAAGAGCTTGTAGCGTGACGCTGGCATCGGAATATGCGGTAAGGATTATGTAAATGATTTCAGGGTAGGTTTTTCTTGCAGATTTAATGAATTCGAGTCCGCTCATTTCTGGCATCCGATGATCGGAGATGAGCACTTTGATTTTTTCTTTTTCAAGAATCCTGAAAGCTTCTCCCACTGTATGGGCAAGGTGAATTTTGTAGTGCATACCGAGTGCCATACGAAAAGAATTGAGATTGGCTATTTCGTCGTCGATGTATAGGACTGGCTCTTTCATTGTATTTGGCATGCTAGGAATTTAATTAGAAAAAACGATTTGGGTACTGTGGTTTCATTTATGGCGGATGTCTAGGTTTATGTTGCAAATTACTGAAGGCAAATTTATTTTCAAAGCGTTAGCAGTATATTTCTAATATTATTTAGCCCGAAAAAGCGGTGAATTTAAATCGGCAAGCTAATGCAGAAGGTTGTGCCTGATTTGCTACTCTCCAAAAGAATGAGGTCGCCTTTGTGTTCTTTCACAATATTATGGCAGATGTAAAGACCAAGTCCGGTTCCTTTCCCAAGTGTTTTTGTAGTAAAGAATGGTTCAAATATTTTTGTTCTTATGTCCTCAGGTATTCCAGTCCCTGTATCGGATATTAAGATATCGATGTGTTTTTTCTTTTTTGCAATGCGTGTGGTGATTGTAATTTGTCCATGTTGATTGTTTATGGCATGAATGGAGTTCACGATAAGGTTCATCAGCACCTGATTGATTTTGCCAGGAAAACATGAGGTCAATGGGATGTTTCCGTAAGATTTTTTAATCTCTATTTTGTCTTTCATTTCGTGTTGAAGCATGGCAAGAGTGGCATCTATGTGTTCGTGAATGTCGATGTGTTCTTTTTGGTTGTCGTTTTGAGAAGAGAATGTCCGTAGGCCTTTAATAATTGCAGCAATTCGTTTGGCTCCGTTTCCAATGTTCTGTATGGTAGAGGTAAGATTATCGTACATGAAATCGAAATCGTATTGTTCTTTCAGGTTTTCGATTTCTTTCATGAGCACTTTCTGATTTTGTTGGGTCAGTTGTCCATATTTTTTATAGATCAGGGAGAAGCCTTCAATGAAATTGTTGAGGCCATATACGCTAGCATTTATATAATTAACAGGATTGTTTATTTCGTGAGCAATGCCAGCTGTGAGTATACCAAGCGAAGCAAGTTTTTCTGATTGAATAAGTTGAGATTGCGTATAATGGAGTTGAACGATTGTTTTTTCAAGCTCTTCTTTTTGGTTGTTCAGCTCTTCGTTCGTGCTATGAAGTTCTTTGTTTGCAGCACTTAGTTCCGAATTGGTTTTTGCAAGTTCTTCAGTTCGTTCTTTAACGAGTAGTTCTAGATGTTTTTTGTGAGCCTCTAACTCTTTTTCCATCTTTAGGCGTTCTGAGATATCAAGCCCAACTCCCATGAAGAAGTCCATGTTCTGGTCTCGGAATACTCTAGCACTAAAATAGAAGGGTTTCTTTTTTTTCGACTTTCGTTTCAATAGCCCCTCCTGTTTAATGTTCTTGCCCGGAGTTAGTATTTTGGCTACTGATGTCAGCGAAAGATTTTCTTCAAATTCAATCAATTCTTCTGGAGATAAGCCAAATAGCTCTTCGTTCGAATAGCCTGTTTCTTTTTGGTGATTTGTATTCCAGCGCACGAGCCTGTATTTGTCTCCCGTGTTCATAAAAAGATAAAAAATACCAGGTAGGCTGTTTACAATTTTTTCTGAGAATTCTTTCTCTTGGGACAGCTCCCTCTCAACCCGTTTTTGTTCAGTAAGATCCACAAAGGTGGTGATATTGGCTTCAGGGAGCGATGTAAAATTGATCTCTATATTTCTTTTGCTCCTGTTTTTGCAAAAAACTCTCGATGCTAACTTAGAGAAAGTACCGTTGGTCAGGTAGTTCTCCATTGATTTTTGCCACTTGTCAATAATGTGCTTTCTGTATTTCTCATCTGGATAAGCTTTCTGCACCCAGTCGTTCATACTGTTTATATCTTCGTTGGTGTAACCGAAAAGTTCAACAAACTTATTATTTAGACTGAGTATCTGGTTCGAAGGCGAAGAAATGGCTATTGCTACTGGTGATGCTTCAATCACCCGTTTCAGGTTTGTTTCGCTTTTTCTTAAGGCTTCCTCTGTCTGATTTCGTTGTATTTCACTGGCAATGCTACTACTGAATATTTCGAACGCAGATTTAAGGGCGTTTCGCTCTTTGGGCATGTCAGCAAACATAGACATCAGTATACCTATTTTATCACCATTTTTATTGTAAAGAGCAGTCCCAATATAATTTCTGATTTTTAAACGGTCGAAGAACTCACGCGTGGGAAAAAGTTCAATTTCGTTTTTGCAGTATTTCTTGTTGGCATCATATTGATGTAGTGCACAACTTTTTCCAATGGGACTATACGTGAAGTTTTTTTCTATACTGTTCTGACTACAGAAGGCGATAGTATCAATGTCGTATTTTTTATTCAGTACTCCAATAAAGGTGTAGTTCGCTTTGGCAACTTCGTTGACAGCTTGTGCGATTTCTAGAAAAAAAGCCTCTCCGTTTTTGCTGGATGTTCTGGCAATTAGTCGTCGGAGTGTCGTTATGTTCTGTTTAAGCTCTTCCTCTTGTCCTTGTTCCGAGGGCATAAGTATTCCTTCGAAACGGATATTGCCATTGCTTTTGTTCAACGAAGAATTGGCTTTAAATTTATGCTCCTGTCCGTTTTTATCTATCAGGCGACCTTCAAAATACCAGTTCGATGCGCTTATCAACGCTTTTTCAGCAGAAGATTTCAATGTACCCCGATCATCTGGGTGGATAGCTTTCAGTTCTGACCACTCTGGCAAACTGGTATCATTGCTGATATTGAAAATATCTTCAACTTTCTTGCTGATGAAACTAATGGAATGTTTTCCGCTATCTATCTTATATTGAAAAATTGCTACAGGAATATTGTTGGTTAACCTACAGTATTCTTCATGGTCTATATTACTGCCAGTTTGGGATTTACCTTGACTATTCGTTTGGTCGCTTTGCCGGTTGGAATATTTTCTAATTGTGATACGTATTGTCCAATACCATATTACAGCAAGAATTATTAAGCCAGCGAGGAACAATGGAGAGGAATTGGATGCTATATTAAATTGTTCGGTTTTGAAATGGATATACGTAAGTATATTGTTCATTCCAAGGCATGAAATTAGAGACTTAATTATATTTGAGATCAAGACAAGTTGCATATGAAATAAGCAGAATGAATTTAGGCACCTAAATGATAGTGCCAACAACTGATGTTTGTGAATTTATTGCAATGTTGAATAGTAGTGCGATGCTTTTCCTAATAAGTACCATGTCATAATTAAATTAGATTTATTCTGGTGCTAAGTAATTGGTTTTATGCAGAAAATAAATCTAAAATAAAAAGGTCTGTGACCTTAATATAGTACTCTGATTGAAATTTGTGTATAGAAAAAATTCCAATTGCTTGCGTTAATCTTAATTGCTAAAGATGCGACTGATACTCCTTCAAAATTCTGTCCAGTGTATCTGTTTCCAGCTTACTCAGTTAGCTTTTTTTAGAAATTTGTTCCAGTTTTAATTGTATTATACAATCTATAACTGTAGTTTGAAGTATTGTCTATCCTTCAGGCTTATAAATTGTGTAGGCATGTATTGCGTCATGAGCAGAAGGTATAAGTTATTTATATTTTTCAAAAAGCAGTTTAAAACTATTTGTTTGACTATCTGATTGTTGTCTTAATAGGGCGAAGTAAGTCTGGGAGAAAGATCCAGAAGCTTAGTTTGTCTAATTTACTTAATTGAATATTGTAATTCAAGTAAGTAAGAGCATGTGTCGGAAGAAACGTTATTTCTGGAGGGATTGAGACAGAATACAAAACATCTCGCAATGCAGATGAACTTAAGGTTCTTTAGCAAAAGAAGAGAAATGCCTAGATGGTAATTTGCTTAAGTGAAGGCTACGTGATATTTCTGGTTAAATCTCAATCTGAATAAAGAGTTGAATATCTGGCAATCAATATTTACTGTTTAGTAGATGAAAATAAGCTAGTCCATGTTACAGTCCACTTCTTGATCCTCATATATGAAAATAATGTTCTGGATTCAAAGGCGAGAGAACATTGGATTAGCTTATTTTTTATTGGTTCTAAACTGTTTCTAGATCAGTTTATTTTTTTGTTAATGATATGGCTCTTAATATCGTTAACATCGCGACTCATGCGGTTTACAGTTTGGGCTACATTATGAATAGAGCTTTGTCCTTCCGGCATTTCTTCAGATATGTAATTAACGAAACGCCAGATTTCTTTCACTTCCATAATTTGCACATTGTAAGGTTCATAAATTGTATTTAGGGAAGAAAGTCTCAAGGACTGATCCTGTTCAATATTATTTTCTACATTTTTAAAAACTATACCATCGTTTTCAGTAACCACAATACAAGCCTCGCCGTCTTTTATTGAGTACCAGTTTTCTATGTATTCACCAATAATGTGAGCTCCATCTGGTATAGGTAGCATGGAATCTCCTGTGATTTGAAAAGCTCTGTATTTCTTTTCCCGCGATAGGAACGGCAGGTTAAAAATAGGAAGCTGACTGATGTATTCAGGATCAGCGAAACCACTAGTGTATCCAGCTTCTGCTTTTTCTGGAACAAGCTCAATGTTTTCTTGGTCGTCTTTGTCAACGGTTTTGGCAAGTACCCTTAATTTGGCACTGGAAACATAAACATCAAAGCCTCTATCCAGCTCTGCAAGTTGATATTCTCTTAATCCGCCAAGGTCTATTCTTAGTAACGTGTCGATAGCAATGTTAAAAAAGTCCGAAAAAGCAATTAGGTTATCAATTTTCGGTGAGGCCGTATTATTTTCATAATTTTTTACGGTCGAGCGGCTCAGCGCAAGGGTGAATGCTACATCTTCTTGCGATAAGTTTTTTCTTTTGCGTAGTAGCTTGATGTTTGCCCCAAAGTGAGTAGGGGCCTTTTCTTTTTTAGTATTCCCATTTGCTTCCACTTCTTGTCTTTTATAGTTGATATAAATACTTGTAAAAAAACAGGTTAAAAACAAGTGGTTTTTTTAATGCCGCTTGTTTTGGTTTTAATAAGACCAAATGTAGGGTTATTTTACGACCTGTGAAAGAGGAAAAAGCCGTGTCAATAAGTGACGTTTGGGATGTTGCTTGTTGTGTGCGTTTTAGGTCGAAAAAAAAAATAAACTTTTTTTGAGCTGAAATTTCTAGCCTTAAAAAATCACTAATATTACTGTTTAATTGGTTGGTAATCTTATGTTTGTTTACTTATAGGCAGATACAAGGGAACACAAGTGCAAAGTTATAGCTTACACTGTTCGTAAGTTTATACCAATACTCTTCTTTAAGTACCAAGGACAGTTATTGGCAAAAAATGAATAATTAATCAACTTTTGTTTTGAAAACCAGAAGATTAGGAATTTGTGAAGTTAGCGGTTTACTATTCAAGAAAAATTGTAGTCGTTTTGCCAAGTTTTAGTTCCTGAAATGGTGTTTTGGGATAATGCTTTTCTAGCTCCTCTTTGTACGGATGTATGTTTTCCTTGCGGCTGATCGGTGGGAAGAAATTGTCCTGATGAATAGGGATAACCATTTTTGGGGAAAGTTTCTTTGTGAGTTCCAACCCTTTCTTTGCCATGTTGTCAGCGCTGTTCCCTGCCAGAGGAATTAAGAGAAGGTCACAATCTTTATATGTGTCCCTAAAATATTCTGCATGTTTTGAGCTTAAGCTCCCATATATTACAATACGTTTGCCTTTATAATGAACACAATACCCCAGTACATCTGCTTTAGGAAACCAGCGCCCGAGCTTGGCTGATGCACTAAGGTACCTTAGGTTGCTTAGTTTTTTGAGACGGGAATAAAATGTTTCGAAATCGAAGCGTATATGTTCAGAGGGAAGAGCTTCAATGTAGACGCTGCTGTTGAGGTGTATTTTATCTTTTGCCTTTATTGCATGTAACCTTGAGCGGCTTTTGGGAGTAAAAGGAGTTGGGGTAGGGTTGATGAAATGATATGGTCTGAAATTTGCATTTAGGTTCTCAATATTGCTCCAGCGTTCTATTCCTTTAAAACTGGATTGTGAACTATAAACGGGAATACCTTTATAGAGAAACCAGCCTACGCTGCCAATATGGTCGAAATGCCCATGAGTAATGAAGACGGCATTTGCATTTGCCAAGAGTTCTATTTTAGTAGTAATACTATCTGAGCTGTGTAATCTGTGAAAGTACGGATCGAATACCACTTCGGTAGTTCCTATTTTCATCCAAATGCCAGCAGCTCCCAACCAAGTTATAAGTAATTCCATTGCTTTTTTTTGTATATTGTAAATATAGCTAATGTTTATTGAGTAATTTGATACTTATTATAAATACTATGGTGTGTTTCCCTTACATTAATGTAAAGTTTTTGTTTCTTATTTGTAACTATAGTGTGTTTACTAATATTGACAGAATAAAAATCAAAAAAAAATGATGTTTTGTTTTCCTGTATATTAGTTGGTTAAGGGTTTTAACAATAAAAAAGAAATTTAAACACTTGACTTGTATCTTTAACTTTCCGTAATTTGCGCTTGTATAATGAGACTTCAATTGTCTGTTTTAAGTAATTCCAAATGTAGATTAAATGATAATTATTTTGGATATAAGTCAGATTGACATTTCAGGAACTATACTTTTTTATGATAAGAATTAAGCTCATACTTGTATTTCTCTTTTAATAAATGTCCCCTATGATTTTGAAACACTTTAGTTGGTAGGAGTGCTTATGGCATTCTTGTTTCACAATGTAGTTACTGAATCAAGTTAAATATTAACCAATTTTTTAGTATAAATTAAAACTATCAAAAAATGAAACGTTTTAATAAGTTCATCGCATTGATGTTTGTTACTCTTTTTGTTGCGAGTTCATGTGTGAAGAATGAAGTCTCTTCAGAAATTGAGGAATTGCGTAAAGTACAGATTACTTATCAACAAGCATTGGCAGATTTAAGGGCTGCTGAGGCAGCAGCGAAAACAATTGATAATGAATACAACACTGCTTTAAATGCCTTTTTACTAGCGGATAAAGAGGCTCAAGTTGAGAAGAATAAAGCATTATATTTAGCTCAAGCAAAAGAGCAAGAGGCTAAATTGAAAGCTCAGGAAGTAGCTCTTCAAAACTCTATTACTGCTTTGGCGAAAGCTATTGCTGGAGCCAATAATGCTGAAGCAGAGCAATATTTGCAAGAGTATGATCAAGTAATGACACAACTATTCGGCTTATATAATCAAGAATTGAGTAAAGAGAAAGACTTGGCTTTGAAAAAGCTATTGTTAAATGGAAATTTAACGTGGGAATTTCTAAAAAAGGAACTAGAGGCAAGTAAAGCTAAAAAAGAAATGGATTTGGCTGCGCAACAAGCTGCTTTGGCTGTCTTAGAAGGATATTCTGTAGATGCTGCTGCTGCTCAAACTAAATTGGACGAGCAGAATAAAGCAATTGAAGAGCTTGAGTCTACGGGTTATGGGTTGCAGGAAACATATACTAAAGCTCAAAATGATTTGACGAATGCGAATACGAAGTTGACTGATGCGCAAACTGCTATAAGTGACTATGAAACAAAGCAGGATGAAGTGAAGACAAAAGAAGATGAAATTACTGCAAAAAATGATGAGATTACCGCAAATCAAGAAACTGTAACAAATGAGGAGACGAATTTGGCTGATGCTAAGACTACTCTAACAGATGCAGAAACGGTTTTTACAGCTCGTAAGGCAACGTACGATCCTTTAAAAGCGGATGTAGATGCTAAGCAGGCAATTGTAGATACAAAACAAGAGGAATATAATGCTGCGGCATACCAGCAAACAATTGCGCAGGCAGCTTTTGATGCTGATAATTCAACTGCAAACCAGAATGCTCTTGACGCAGCCAATGCATCTCTTGCCGCAGCTCAAACGGCCCTTAATACGGCTAATTCTTCATTAGTAACAGCAGAAGCTGTAGAAGCTGCTGCTAAACCTCAATATGATGCAGCAGAAGCAGATGTAGATAATGCACAGACAGCTGTAGATAATACACAGACAGCCCTAGATAATGCTAACGAAGATCTTGCAACATCTCAGGAAGAATTAGTTGAACTACAGGGCGAACTAGCCGATTTGAATACTG
The DNA here is from genome assembly GCA_965230435.1 of Bacteroidales bacterium. GTDB lineage: Bacteria > Bacteroidota > Bacteroidia > Bacteroidales > JBDKHP01 > JBDKHP01. The sequence goes on along the minus strand of CBDDLB010000002.1, from coordinate 2,058,801 downwards.
AATTGGCAGACCTTAAGACAGCTCATGATACGGCTGCAGCTGATCTTGCTGCGTTAAAAACGGCACAAAAAGAAGCGCAAAAGGTTAATGATACTGCTGCAGATGCGTATGATGAAAACCAGACAATGGTGGCGCAAATGAAAAGTGTAAAATTAGTGTTAGAGGCAAGTGTCGATGATGCTGATGCGATTGAGAACGCTATTTCTGCTAAGAAAGATGAGATTTTAGCTACTGAGAAGGCTATTGCAGGAATTGATGGAGACATCGCAGCCAATGGTGTTGACGCGGCTAATGCCCAAGCTGAAGTTGATGAGTTACAAAAAGACTTAGATGAATTGAAGGTTCAGATTGCAGATAAAGAGAAGTTAGCTGCTAAATGGAAAACTCTTTTAGATACAGCCCTTGGCTAAGAACTGATGGTAGGATTAATTTGGGGGAGATTATAGCTTCCCCATCCTTTCTTCATTATTTTTAAATCTAAAAGATCTTTCTCATGAAAAAACACTTAATTATATGTGTCTTGTTTTTTAGCCTAATAGGTGCAACGAGGGCACAGGAGGGAGGTAAATATTCGCCTTCTTCTGGTGATATCTCAGTTGCGGTACTTTTAGGGCAAGGCAATTTCTTCAACGGAGGGCTTGATGTACCATCTTCTCCAGGTTCGTCTTGGTGGTACATATCTGGCTCTGCTCCTTCGGCAAATATGGTTAACGATAATAGCAATCCAGTAACCAATATGGTTGGAGTTGAGGCTCGTTATTTTGTAGCTAGTAATATTGCAGCTAAGTTAACAGGTGGTGCTGTATTGCGCAGTACACCTGCCAGGGATAATGTCCCTTCTATTATCGATCCATCTTCTCCCAATGTGACGTGGATCCCTAATTATGATGCTGTAATAAAACACAATGAGTTCAAGATGCACTTGTCTCTTGCTGGAGAGTATCATTTCCCTTCTAAGTTTGACCGAGTTCATCCATACTTAGGAGTAAGCTTGCCATTCTATTATTCTAGAAAATCTATGTACGACCCTACGGTTGTTCAGGATCAGAATAAAGGAATTATAGTTACTGATGTGACGGTACGCCATGTGGAAATTATGGCTTATGGAGGACAAATTGCAGGAGGAATCGATTTCTATTTAACAGAAGGCTTTTATTTAGGGTTTGAGGTTAAACCTTTCTCTTATATTTATGCTTATAGTCAGAAGTTTCCTGCCGCAGGACTTGACCCTCTAGAAGCGGATACCCATACTTATAGTTTCTTTAGTCAACCAAACCTCAAGTTGGGATTCAGATTTTAACTTAATATTATATACAACCAAACAGCCATTGTGTTGCTTGGTTGTATTCTTTATGATCTTCCTCTCTACCCCCCTCTTCTTAACAAAAGTTAAACACCACATTTTCACGAACATTTAACGTTACCTTACGTTTATCGGAATAAATTCGGCTTACCTTTCCGTAGCATATTTTATTATCAAGCATGGTCGCAGGTTTAATATAGACATTTTAGCTGCTTAGAATAAGTATGCTCATGTGTCTGTGGGTGCGTATGATTTTGATCAAATGCTTAGTAAAATTGTGTAATAATGTTCAGGAAGAAGAAATTCAGAAAACTCCAAATCTTATTGGTATTGTTGGTGCTGATAGCTGTGTTCATCAGCCAATGTTCAATTGTCAGTACTGTCCCTAAAATGAAAAGCTCAGACGAGCGTGTTAATAACTTTCCAACACAAAACTTTCCAACCGAAGGGGAAGTTACAGTGTATTGGAATGAATATCTGGTTCCGTTTATAGAAGCTCAAAACGATGCAGATGCTGCTTTTACGATAGGTGTTATACATGCCTATCTGCGGTTAGGTCAGATGGAAATGTTACGGATGGTTGCTCAAGGGCGCTTGGCTGAGATGTTTGGGCCTATTGTAACGGATATCGATCATACATTGAAAATATTGAATCCAGATAAAGCGGCGCAGGAGATTGCCCAAACAACTTCTGCCGAAACAAAGAACTGGGTTGATAATTATGTCCGAGGAGTAAATTGGTTTATTGGTCAGACAGATGAAATGCCATACGAGTATGAACTGTTTAACATTCCACAACGCAAGTGGGAATCTAGCGATGTGTTTGCAATGGCTCGGCTTATTTCATCGGATTTGTCGTGGGCTGTTTATGGGCAGTTTGTTCAGTTGATGCAGCGGGACGATTGGAAAGATCTTTGGTCGCAGTATTTGCGGGTGAGTCAGAATTCGATACCATCTTTCGAGTCGAACAGTATGGCAGGGATGATGCATATATTGAATGGTATTTCGAAGTCAGGAAGCAATTCATTGGCAGTATCTGCGAGAAAGACCGCACATGGACATGCATTGTTGGCTAATGACCCTCATTTGGGTATTTTTGCACCAAACATGTGGTTGTTGATAGGCTATAAAACACCTAATTACCACTTGGTAGGAATGCACTTTCCAGGCCTCCCATTTGCAGGCATAGGCCGAAATGAAAATATTGCTTGGGGAGGCACAAATATGCGTTCATTGAGCACTCATCTGTATGAACTGAGCGATGAGGAACTGGAGAAAGCAACTGAAAGGAAGGATACCATTCAGGTACGTGGTTGGCTGAATAGAAGCATAACAGTCCGCGAAACTGAGTTTGGCCCGGTTATTTCAGATTCGCCATTTTTTGAAGGTTTCGACAAGAATGTTGCTGTAAAATGGTTGGGGCACAAACCATCTTATGAACTGACTGCATTTTTGGGAGCAAATCGCGCATCTAACTTCGATGAATTCCGAGCTGCCATGAAAGGTTATGTTGTCTCGGGTTATAACTTGCTTTATGCCGATAATCAGGGCAATATAGGGCATGTTTTGGCATATAGCCAGCCTATATTGAAGGATCCTAAAGCAACTCTTGATGTTTTCAAGAAAACCGACAACCCCATTGTAAGTGTGATAGATGCTACAAATTTGCCTTATGCATTTAACCCTGCCAAAGGTTTCATTGCATCAGCGAATAACCTTCCGCTTGCTACAAAAGTGCCGATAGCTCTTCAGTACACAGGGAAAAATAGAATGAAGCGAATGGGAGAAATTTGCAGGGCAAACGATTCTATAACCAAAGAAACTTTAATGGGTTTACAGCGTGATGTTTTTTCCTATACTTCTTTTGAACTGAAAAAGCAGTTGATGGGGCATTTAAAAGATAGCACGGAATTGTTTGCTGAGCTTTATGGTGAATATTGGGAGAGTTTCTATAAATGGGACGGACACTATAGAAAAGAGAGCAGGGGGCCTGTTGCTTACGAGACAATGATGTATTTCTTTGCAAAAAATCTAGTTGAAGCTCAGTACGATGATAAAAGTTACCGTAAGCTTTTATTGAATAGCGATAATTGGAGCCAGATGTTACCTATTTTACTAGAAAAAGCTTCATTAGCAGAGGTGCATCAGTTTGCAAAGAAGGCTTTCGACAAAGGTCGAGAATACTTCAACGATTACAAAAATTGGGGCGAGATGCACCAAATAACTTTTGGCTCACCATTGGCTGGTTTGCCTTTAATAGGTGGTCGTTATCGTTTAGCTCAAGTGCCAGTGAGTGGCACCAGTCATACTTTGATGAAAACGGCTCATGATTTCACACCTAAAAAGCACGGAATCAGTTATGGATCAAATGCCCGCCATATCAGCGATATGTCAGATGTTGACGAAAATTATTTTGTTCTACTTGGAGGTCAGGACGGTTGGATGAAAAGCAAGCACAATGCAGATCAGCTTCAACTTTGGGAAGAAGGGAAGTATATAAAGTTTCCTTTGCGTTTGGAAAGCATCAGAAAGTCGTTTACGTATCGTGTGTCGAAAATGAAACCAATGGAGACAAGGTAGATGTTGTAAGGTTTAACTTTCCAAAAGTTCTTCATTGTTGAAAAAAGAAACTTTTGGAAAGTTATATGAACGATACTGGTTTGGCAAATTCCGTTTTATTTCAGAATAAAGATAAACTCACCTCCTTCGTCGCCAGTATCCCTAATTGCCCCATATTGCGGAACGTTTGGACTATTGTTTAGTACAGCAGGTCGCAATTGGCTAAATAGGCTTTCGGAAGAAAGATAAGTGTCAGTGTTGTTTTCGAGGCGCTTCAAGAGATATTTGATAAAAACACTTTTGTCTGGAACTTCTTCCAATGTTCCACTGGTCATACCTTTTCGGCTCGGAAGGTTGTAAAGTTTTTTGTAGGCTCTGACGGTTGCGGTTGTCGATCTTGCATTGAAGATAGAGCCGCTGAAGCAGGCGTCCGAGATCAAAAGCGTATGTTTTGAATTAATAGCATGAATGTAATCTTTTATCGTGCTGTTATTTAACCAGTTTGCTTTTATCGATCTACTGGCGTCGGTTGGTAGCCAATAACCTATAGATTTGCTTTTGTCCCAATAGCCGTGTCCAGCATAAAAAATAAGCACATTGTCGTTTTCGCCTACTTGTTCAGCAAGTTCTTCGAATTTCTCAAGAAGCTCTGGTCGGGTAGGATTTTTAACAATGGTTACATTTTTTTCGTCGAAGGTATATTTCCCAATAAGAACCTTTTGAAGCGCTTCTGCATCTTTAATCGGATTCATAAGATTTTCAATACTGGCATCAGGATAGTTTTCTGCGGCAATAAGTAGGGCGAAATATTTCCCGTCACCAACAGTAATATCATACTGATAAGAACATAATAAGCGTAGGTTCAATTGCGATTGATTGCCAGTTTTATCAAATGCTCTAACTTCTACGATATTTTCACCTGTACGCAGAATGATTTCTTTGGAGAAATTTCCTGTTTTATCAGGGATTAGGTCTAGTCCGTTTATGTTAACTTTGGCTACATCTCGGTTGTCTTTAACTATCCCCTTTATTTCTACTGTTTTTGTTGCGACCAATATGGTTGTGTCCTTTTGTTTAAAACCTCTCGAAATTGGCGATAGGAGCTTTATTTTTGGCGGTTGAATGTCTTCCAGTTCAGAAGCTTTTATGGCTACATTAGCCAGTAGCGCTTTCGGTTGCTTAAAAATGATTTTTGTGAACTTGTTCTCAGTTGCAGCTTTCCAGTCTTGAGCGTATTGGAATGGAATTTTGAACTGAAATACTCCACCTGGATAATCACTTTTTACTTTGAATTTCAATTCAATCTTTTTGTTAGAAAGAAGAGTTGATTGATTTCGTAGAAATTCCAGATTTTTGGGAATTTGTGTCTTTAGTTTTTCTTCGTCAATAACAATAAATGATTTCAGATCCCCTGTGTTTTGGAGCTTTTCATCAACCCAATTAATGTGCAGAAACAAAGAAAAACTATTGCGCTCTACAATAGTTTTTTCAATACTAATCGTTCCGTTGACATCATTGGCTGTTGAAAACAATATATCTGATTTTGTATCAGCAAATGAATGTATTGCCAATACAGCTAGAAATATGCATAAGTAAAACTTCTTCATTTTAGGCGCTTTTGTTTTTAGTGTTATTTATCTCATAACTTATAATGAATTGAAAAATAAACCCCATGAGAGAGTGTTGTCATATCTGTTTTTTTGCTTTTTACACCGATAAAATCATCGCGATATTTTGGTTTTGAATAATTTAGGTCAGTAAGACCTTTGCTGAATTCATAACCAAGGTTTGCAAAAATATTGTTTGTTAACTGAACTCCAAATTCTGTTTTTAGAGAAACAGATAAGTTGAACTGGGAAATTTCCCATTCTCCAGTTTCATCGTAAGTCTGTGTGGTGTAATCATAACTTTTTACATCCTCCAGAAGAATATTGTACTTGGGATAATATGCTTTTCTGTCCGTAGAGCCTTTCACGTCGTATTCCGATAAGATGTTGTAACCTAGTTTAACGCCAGGCTGTACATTGAACCGAACCCTTTCTGATGGTCCAATACTTAATACAAAATATAATGGCACTTCGAGATAGTGAATATTGTTCGTTTCTGCTAAGTTCGAATTAACGTGAAGATGATAGGTATCGCCATCTTTATCGATGAGCGGACTATCTTTTGATTTTGTGGAGTAATTGCCCGCGAGTTGGGCTTCATAGTTCGTATATGAAATACCAGAAGCAACTCCGAAATTGCGGTGGAACATGTACTTTGCTTCTATACTTGCAGATATTTTTTTCTGCCCTTGGATTGTCCAATCATTATCAGAGTCGATAGCATCATTTTGAATTTCGGTTGAAAGATAGGATGCTCCAACACCAACATAAAGCCCTTTAATTGCTCTGTTGATTTTCGTTTGGTGAAATGCTTTGTAAAGATGAACTGACTGGATTTTAACATCCGAAGCAGAACTGTAAACAAATTGAAAAAGCACTTTTTCTGATACTTTTTTTAGTGTGTTGTCTTTAGAAAGTCCGATCACCGAAAGTTGACATTGAACAGGTCTTTGTGTGTTACCATCAATTATTTTTTCTTCACCGAGAACAATACTTTCAGGTTCAATAATTAACTCTATACCGTTCGGAAAATAAGTGCTAATTTTCTCGATATATTCATTAATTGAAATGCTTCCTCCTTTGCTATTCAAAAAGTCGTATACTTGAGCTTGTCTTGTTTGTGCGAATAAAGATTGGAAAGAAGAAATGTATTCTTGAGATATAGTTACGGCATCTTCTGTTAAATCGCCGTATTTTTCATACTTCTTAAGTTGTGTTCTGATCTGATTTTCAATTTCGGATCTTTCCCCATTTAATTCTTGAGCTTTAAGACTTCCGACTTGTAGAAGTGTTAATAATCCAAATATGATCGTTATAAATCTCATTTTATAATATTGTTGTTTTGTGTTTTTCTCGAGTTGAAATTATTTTATGATAAGTTGTTTGCTCACCAATTGCCCATCTTCAAAACGGAACACGACAAGATAATTTCCTGATATAACTTGTGGCAGGTTCAGTGAATGTCTGAGAAATTCTTCTGCTTTTTTGATCTGTCCGTTTTTTATGATGTTTCCTGATGGATGATAAATTGTGTAACTGATATCGCCTTTGTAGCTGTTTTCCATTTGGAATGTCAGGATATCCGTTGTTGGGTTAGGCGATAGTTTCACAGAAAGCTTTTTCTTATCACCTGTTGTGATCTGGTCAGAAGCGGTTCCGCATCCGTTTTCGAAGAATACTTTGATGTGATATGCCCCGTTTTTACCTTCAGGGATTTCGTAGAACTGCCTGTCTGCCCCTTCGATCGCTTTTTCATCAAGGTACCATTGGTAGGCGTTCATGCCCGAATCTGTACATAGGAGCAGGGCATCGCCTTTGATGAGGATGTTTGGTTTTTGGGGAAGGTTGTCATCAATGTCCACCCACTTGTTAAGTTCGGTATGGCAGTTTGTCTTGTTGTCCGTCACCTTTAGTTTGATCTGTCCTTTGCCGCTTCCGTCTGTCCAGTCTACAAGAATCTTGTTGGGGGTGTTAGCGTTATTGAAATAGCCGTTGTAAACAGCCCAGTCGAAAGTATAGTCTCTGTTTTCTTCGGCAGAGTAAGAGATTTTTTGGGATTTGAAACATACCTTTTCTTTTCCTTCTATTGCAGAAGTGTTCGGTTCTGGTATGGTCAGTTCTGCAGTTTGGCTTTCGATGGTTCCGCAGGTGTTGGTTACCGTGATTGAGTATTTTCCAAGATCCGCAATGCTGATATTTGAAAGTTTCAGTTCTGTGGAGTTTGAGTTTTCAATGAGGATACCATCTTTTTTCCATTGATAAACAGGCCTTGTTCCGTTAGTTTCTGTAATAAAAGAGACATCGCTGCTTTTACAGCCCCATGTATCGGTTGGCTGTTTAGTGATTTCAAGCGGGATGTCGACAAGTAGTTCGGCGGTTGTGCTTTCTTTTTCTGCGCAGCCATTGGATATTAGGCAGCTATAGCTTCCTGCATCTGATGCCTGAATGTTTTTGATGTCGAGGGTATTTGTAGTTTTTCCATCGATTTTGTTGCCATCTTTTTTCCATTGATAGGCAATGTTTTTGCTTTCGCTTTTTACCAAAAAACTGGCATCAGAACCAAGACAGGCAGAATTTTCTTCAGGGTTTTCTATGAAATTTAAAGTTAATACTTCAAGAGTAGCCGGAGTACTGTTTGCTTCAGTTCCACATATGTTCGTTACTTTACAGATGTATGTTCCTTTATCAGAATCTTTAATATCATCAAGTATCAACTCATTTTCATTACCTACCAGTTCAGTATCTTTGTACCAATTATAATTTGCAGTTTCGTTGTCTACTGATGTTAGGAACTTGACTGTATTCCCTTCGCATGCTGTGACATTTTGGGGCTGTTGGGTAATATTCAACTCTGAAGGGGTAATATCTAAGCGAATTGATTTGCTTATGGTTTGCGATACTCCATTATTTGCAATGCAACGTATTAGGTACCCATCCATTTCTTTAGTTGTGTTATTTATTGTAAGTTGATTTGTTGTGGTACCTTGGTAAATATCATTGTCTGTGATATCTTCGAAACCGTTGCCTTTGTCTATTTGGTATTTGATCTTAGTTGAGGTGTCGATATTGAAGGAGAAAGTGGCTTTGGTGCCAGTGCAAGCATTTTGATTTTCTGGACTATTGATTACAGGAAAATCGGGAGCAAGATCATTAGTAATTTTAAAGATGCCTATATCTTTGTTCTTTTCTGGTTGATTTATCCATGCAGAGTTCTTTAGTATTTCTTTTTGATAGGAATTTTCTTTTACTGGTAGCCCTCCTCTGAAGCTTCCTGTTATTATTATGTTTTCTTCATTATCAAAAGTCGCTATGGGAGAAAAATAAGTTCTGGGCAAAAAGTTTTTATTGTTTGAATTTTTCATGCCAAAGTAACTTGTGTTTTTTAATACAGATAAATCAGAGGAAAATTTAGCAATAAACCCTTCCTTAGGGTCTGCATCATATGCTAAAGTTTCAAATCTTGGGTAATCGCTATAATCAGAAGAGGCGGAAATACTACTTCCTACAAGAAATACGTTGTCTTTTTTGTCAATCAATATGCTTGTTGCCTTGTCATTTCGAGAACCTCCCCAAAAAGTGGATGCTTCTATTTTAGAAAAGTCAGGAGTGAACTTAGTTACGAAGCAAATGCCACTGGATAGTTGTTTTTCATTTGGATTAGAGAAATAAGAACCTTTTGTAATAGGGTAACCAGCGTTACTTGTGTAGCCAGCAATGTAGGTACAGTCAGAGTTATTGACTGATATGTCTGTTATGTGGGTTTGCTCTGGTGTCTTAAATACTATTGATTTTTTAATCAACTGAAGATCAGGTGATAGGCAGGTGATAAAAAGGTATCTGTTTCCACTGCCAAGTGGCGAGGTAGTTGTTGGGAAGTTGATATTTTCAGTTTTCCCAGCTACGTAGATGTTGCCTTGTTCGTCTATAAAACTGGATTTGATAGAATCTCCTTGTGTACTTCCGAAAATTGAAAGAGCAAGATTAGTAGAAAGGTCATTAGAATATTGGTTCACAAAAATATCATATCCAGACTCTATTGTTTCGACATTGGAATATCCATTTATTTGATGTTTATATCTAAAACTCTGTCCAAAAATATTGATTTTGTTATCTGGAGAAACTTTGATACTTTCAATGTATATGAAATTTTGTGGGCCACCTATAAGGTTGCAGGCTAATAATTGGGATAGATTATTGTCTAATTTTGCAATAAAATAACCAAATGAATCCATATGACTTTCATTTTTATCGGTGGATAATGATTTGAAAGAATCACTGTTAAATTCTCCAACCACAAAAACATTATCATTTTTGTCTATCGCGATCCCATAATTTTTTTCATCACCATCAGCTCCGAAGCAAGAGGCAGCTAATAGTTGGGATAGATCAGGTGAAAATTTAGCTATGAATATATCTTTGAAGGTGCGGCTAGGCTTATAGCTGTTAGGGGTTTTTGGATAGAAAGAAGCTTCCAGATCGCTTGATATGAAGATGTTTCCATATGAATCGACACAATGGTCGATGCAAAAATCAAGTTCATCACCAGAGAGATATGTTGAGGCGATTACAGGATCAATCACCAAAAGCACCTTGGGATCATATTCCCCAACAATAAAAGAATAAGAATCCCCAGAAACAAGATACTCCACCTCTACATCAACTTTCTTCCCATCAATTATCTGATAAGCAACTGGGGCAGAAAAAGCAACTTCCCCAGAAGAGGTAGTGATATGAAGTTCCCCAGAATCTTTAACCTTAAGCTCGGTAGCATCAGAAATCTCAATCTTAATGTTCTTATAATCAGTATGAGGCTCAACAAAGAAAAGCTTTTCAATATTGCTACCATAAGCATTAAGTTTCACCTCAATACCGTCCCAAATTTTACCAAGGGACACAGTATAGAAACTCTCATTAAGTTGCTCAGTGAAGCTGTCACCTTTTTTCATAAAATGGTTGATCTTGGCAACAGCCTTATTCGAAGCTTGAATGTTTTTAGGATTTGCTCCAGCAAAAACTTCCTTTACAACATTAGCCTTGCCTTTTTCCTTAGGCAGGTTGTAAACAAGGTCACCGTCTTTGGTAAGAAAAACAGTACCCGCGAATGTGTTGGCATAGTAGGCCACCTGTCCATCCTGTTGACCAGAGTTGTGTACCCACGGTATTTTAGTTTTCTGGAGCTTTGACTGTAGCTCCTGCATGTTGATGTTGTCAGGGTTTAATGCAGTCCCCTGTGCTTTTATAATACCTGTGCCGGACAGGATATTGATCAATAAAAAAGTAATTAACCTTCTCATATAATTTATTGGTAAACGTGTAAGAATCAAACCGCCGATACAACGAGGAAAGAGCTGAAATGTTACAGCCCCCCCCCATGTTTTTTCTTGAATATTAAAGGTTTACTTAACAATGATCTGTTTGCTTATCATTTGCCTGTCATCGAAACGGAACACAGCAAGGTAGTTTCCTTGCATTACCTGTGGTAGGCTCAGGGAATGGCTAAATTGTCCCTCATTTTTTTTCACCCTTCCAGTTTTTATGATATTGCCTGATGGGTGATAGATCGAATAACTGATATTTCCTTTATAACTGTTTTCCATCTGGAAGGTCAGGACTTCTGTTGCTGGGTTTGGCGATATTTTTACTGAAAGTTTTTTCTTATCACTTGCTGTGATCTGGTCAGAAGCTGTCCCGCATCCGTTTTCGAAGAATACTTTGATGTGATATGTCCCGTTTTTGCCTTCAGGGATTTCATAGAACTGTCTATCTGCTCCTTCGATCGCTTCTTTATCAAGATACCATTGGTAGGCGTTCATTCCAGAGTCTGTACATAGGAGCAGGGCATCGCCTTTGATGAGTATGTTTGGTTTTGGGGGAAGGTTGCTATCAATGTCCACCCATTTGTTAAGTTCGGTTCGGCAGTTTGTCTTGTTGTCCGTTACCTTCAGCTTGATCTGTCCTTTGCTGCTTCCGTTCGTCCAGTCTACAAGGATTTTATTGTTCTCTTGCGTGGAATTAAATATGCCGTTGTAAACAGTCCAGTCAAAAGTATAGTCTTTGTTCTTTTCAGCGGAGTAAGATATCTTTTCGGATTTGAAGCATACCTTTTCTTTTCCTTCTATTGTAGGAGTTTTCGGTTTTGGTATGGTCAGTTCAACTGCTTCGCTTTCGACGGTTCCACATGTGTTTGTTGCAGTAATTTTGTATTTCCCAAGATCTGCGGAATTAATACCAGTGAGTTTTAATTCTGTTGAATTTGAACCTATAATGGGGCTATTCTCTTTATACCACAGAAAAAAAGGCCTTGAGCCACTGGATTCAGCACTAAAAATTATCTCACTTCCTTTGCACCCCCATGTATTGACAGGCTGTTTGGTAATTTCTAAAGGAGTATCGATGTATAATGTTGCGGCAGTGCTTTCTTTTTCAGCACAGCCGTTGGAGATCATGCAGCTATAATTTCCTGCATCTGAGGCTTGGATGTTTTTGATATTGAGAGTGATTGCTGTTGCTCGGTCAATTTGAGAGCCGTCTTTTTTCCATTGGTAGGTGATGTTTTTGCTTTTGCTGTTAGCTGAAAAGTAAACATTTGAACCAATGCAGGCCTTATTCCCTTTGGGATTTTCAGAGAATTCTAAAGTCAGTACGTCAAGAGTAGCAGGAGAAGTTGTTGCTTCGGTTTCACATATATTTGATATTTTACAGGTGTATGTTCCTGCATTGGACGTTTCGATCTCAGAAAGTATTAGCTCCTTTTCATGCACATTGATTGATTGATTGTCTTTATACCATTCATATTTTTCAATTTTACAGTCTGCCAGTATTGAGAATCTTGCTGTGTTTCCTTCGCAATCGGCAATGTTTTGAGGCTGTTGTGTTATGTTTATTTCGGGCGCTGTAACATTTAGCTGAACAGGAGTGCTGATGGTTTGCGAAATTCCGTTGTTTGCAATGCAACGTATTAAATAGCCATTCTTTTTTTTTGCTACATTTTTCAATGTTAGTGTATTTGTTGTTGAACCTTGATAAGTATCGTTGTCAACAATATCTTCAAAACCATTGCCTATGTCTATCTGATATTTAACAGCTGTAAAGACATCTATAATAAATGTGAATGTAGCATTTGAACCAACACATACATTTTGACTTTCAGGAGTGTTGATAATAGGTAAATTAGGGGCTAAATTGTTGGAAATCTTAAATATGCCAATGTCGTCATAGTTTGGTGTTTCTTTGTTAGATAGGTTGTTGTTTTTAAGGTCGTTCATCCCTCTGTCTCCTATAATGATGTTTTCAATAGGAGAAATAGCAACCTTGGGAGAATTATAAATAGAGCTATTGATTGGATATTTTTGTCCAAAATACATGACATTAACAAGACTAGAAAGTTCTTCATTGAATTTAGAAATAAATAAGTTTTTCAGCTGAGGAGAATAGGAGTTTTCTTCAAGAAAAGGGTAATCTTGTTGTCCTGGTTTTGTTAATGATATTTTACCAACGATGTATATGTTGTTTTCAGAATCAGTTAAAACTTCTGTAGGGGTTTCGTTAAATGTCCCTCCCCAAAAAGTAGAATAATTGATTTTAGATAAATCAGAGCTGATAGAAGTGATAAATACTTCTGAATTAGATAGATGGTTGGTCGGAAAATTACTTAAATAGGCGTTGGCTGTTGTAGGGTATTCAGTATTGCTTGTGTAGCCCGTAATTATAACATTACTGGATTTGCTTATTGCCATTGAAGTTGGTGTGGTTTTTTCACATTCAATTAGCAATCCAGCTTTCAATTCAGTTAAATCAAAAGAAAGTTTAGTAAGGAAGATGTAGTAGTTGGAATTACCTATTGTTTTTTTGTTTGGAAAATTACTATCCCCCGTCTTTCCCATTACTAATATTTCATTCGCTTCTGTTATCTGTATTGATTTCAGTCCATAAGCACACTGATCTCCAAATACTGATATTGCTTCAACTGTACTTAAATTGGAGGAAAGTTTTGCGATAAAGATATTGTCTCGTTCGTACTTATTGTTAGAAAAGGCTCCTTCTGTGGGAAAGATAATGCCAGTTGTAAAACCAGCTACGAATACTTTGTTGTTTTTGACAACAATTTGAGAACTTGCTGCATAACTAGGCATATCGTAATGTCCTAATAGCACTGTTAAATCATTGCTGAACTTTAGGATACTTTCGTGGTTTACATTGGCCTTTTTCTTGTCTTTAGCTCCTATTACATATATTTCCCTATCTTCATTGATATCCATGTTATTAGGTTTAAACAGATCGAAAAATGTTGCAGCTTTGATTTCGCTTAAATCTGAAGAAAATTTAACCAGGTACGAATTGACAGTTTCTTCAGATGTACCTGAGGTAATAGGAAAATCATCGGACCAAGTAGTTCCTAAAACAAAAATGTTATTTTCAGAATCTATGTCTATGTCATAGATGTCATCTCTTGAACTGCCCCCTAAATAAGTAGAAGCAATCAAAGGATCAACAACCAAAAGCACCTCTGGATCATACTCCCCAACAGCAAAAGAATAAGAATCCCCAGAAACAAGATACTCAACCTCCACATCAACCTTCTCCCCATCAATCATCTGGTAAGCAACAGGAGCAGAAAATGCAACCTTCCCAGAAGGAGTAGTGATATGAAGTTCCCCAGAATCTTTAACCTCAAGCTCAGTAGCATCAGGAACCTCAACTTTAATGTTCCTATAATCAGTATGAGGCTCAACAAAGAAAAGCTTTTCAATATTGCTACCATAAGCATTAAGTTTCACCTCAATACCGTCCCATATTTTACCAAGCGAAACAGTATAGAAACTCTCATTGTGATGTTCAGTAAAACCATCGCCTTTTTTCATAAAATGGTTGATCTTGGCAACAGCCTTATTCGAAGCTTGAATGTTTTTAGGATTTGCTCCAGCAAAAACTTCCTTTACAACATTAGCCTTGCCTTTTTCCTTAGGCAGGTTGTAAACAAGATCACCTTCTTTGGTCAGGAAAACAGTCCCTGCGAAAGTGTTGGCATAGTAAGCCACTTGTTTGTCCTGTTGCCCAGAGTTGTGAACCCACGGTATTTTAGTTTTTTGGAGCTTTGCCTGAAGCTCCTGCATATTGATGTTGTCAGGGTTTTGTAGGGAAGTACCTTGAGCGAAAACAGAGCTTATCGCGATAAGGATATAAAACGAAAGCAGTGTAAAAATCTTCTTCATACGACTATTGGTAAATTTACTATAAGTTCGAATCCAACGCTCGACGTTCGAGGGGGCAAAAAAGTTACAGCTCCATGCATTTTTTTATTCAGAAATCAATGAAGACCACAACTCAAAAGAAAAGCCGCCCCAAAAGGAACGGCTTATAGAAGTACTTATTCAACTGAAAAAACTTTGTTGTAGCCCAATCTTACTTAAGATCATTCAAAAGAGTCTCAACAGCCTTCTGAAGTTGCTGGTCTTCACCCTTGATAGCCTTTTCATACTCAATAGGCTGCTTAACATCAGGTTCTAACTGTTGGTTCTCAAGATAATTACCGTTCATATCACGCGTTCCAACCTGAGGAATACCGAAATACATAGAGCGGTCAGGGAAAGACTCCCACCAAACCGCAGTCATAGTACCAGGAACAGGCATACCAACAAGCTTACCGATTTTAAGCGTTTTGTAAGCATAAGGGAAACCATGAGCATCGGAATAGTTGCTTTCGCTCATGATAACACACGACGGTTTTGTCCATCTGCCCAATGGGTCGTGCCCACGCTGAGTAACAGGAGCTTTGCTGTTCCTTGGCCAGTATGTAACGTACACCTGTCCAGAAAGAAGAGTAGCAAGATCATCATGCAGCCAGCCACCACCATTAAAGCGGGTATCAACCACAAGAGCCTCTTTATTAGCATTCTTACCTAAAATATCGCTGTAAGCCTTGCGGAAACTGTAGCTGTTCATACCGCGAACGTGAGTATAACCAAGACGCCCGTTAGACAGTTTTTCAACAGCTTCGGCACGCGATTTCACCCAACGCTCATATAACAGTTGGTATTCATGACCAATGCTGATCGGTTTCACGGTTTCTTCCCAACGTTTACCGTTGTGGTTAAAACTGATCAGGATTCTTTTTCCAGCTTTATGGTTCAGGAACTTGTAAATATTATCATTAGCGTTGATCGTCTGACCATCAATTTTTTCAATGATTGTTCCTGCTTTAGCTTTCGATTTTGCCTTTTTCAAAGGACTTTTATCAACGATTTCAGCAATTTTAATACCCTCACCAGCATAGTTCCAGTCATAGAAAACACCAAGGCTTGCGGTTTGGTCACCATTAGGATCGCGATGACGGTACCCAGAACCGGTATGCGAACCGTTCAGTTCGCCAAGAATTTCACTCAACATTTCAGCAAAATCGAAGTTGTTGTTAATGTGTGGGATAAAGCGTTGATATTCTTTTTTGTAGAAATCCCAGTCAACACCGTGTAAATCTGGTTTGTACCATTTTTCGCGAACCTGACGCCATGCATGCTCAAAGAAATAGTTGTATTCGCCTTGTTTGCTTAGGTTAAATTCAGCTGCAAAACTAATGTTCGAGCGTTTTTTACTGCTAAGTTCAATTTTTACCAATTGTCCACCTGAGAACAAGAAAAGGTTCTTTCCATCTTTATCGAACTGAAGGCCTCCACCTCCACCTTTCAGGCTAACAAGTTTTTTGGTAGATTTCTTACGAAGGTTGCATTCCCAAAGATCGAAGTTCTTTTCGAAACGGGTCATATAGTATAACTTATCTCCTTTTTTAGAAAGAATAGCATCTGAAAGAGTTGAAGAGTGAAGAGTGAATCGGGTCATACGATCTTCTAAGTCTTCCCATTCTATTTTTACAGGATCAACCTTTTTCTTCTTTTTATCTTTTTTGTCCTTCTTGTCTTTTTTATCGCTTTTCTTATCACCTCCTTCTTTCTTATCCTTTTTCTTGGTATCTTTTTTTTCTTCTTCCAAAAGCTTGAAGTCCTCTTCGTTCAGTCTATATTCGTCGTAAGCCTTTTGAGTCAGGAATACTGCATAAACATCGTATTGAGACCCCCAGCTGCCATGACTGCGAAGACCTTGGCGATCGGTGAACCAGTAAATCACTTTGCCATCCATTCCCCAGTGTGGGCGACGGTCGTTGTAACCTGTGATGAGAATTGTGCGCAATGGACTTTTTCCATCAGCAGCAACAATACCAAGATTATCACGAACAAAGTGCGTTGGAGAGTGCTGAACAACAAACCATTTGCCGTCTGGCGACCATTCAAACCACTGATCGCCATCAGCATATGAGTATGCCTGTGAGCCGTCTAGCACCGTGCGTACTTTTTTATCTTTTAAGGTAACAACTTTAAGCGCAGTACGATTTGATAGGAATGCTACCTCTTTCCCATCAGGGGAATAACTTGGTTGAAAACTTTCCTCTTCTAGGTTTTCGTAAACAACCTCTTCTTTTAGTAAAGTAGAGTTCGTAAAGTTCTTCTCTTCTTTGCGGATGCGCTTAGTCTGATAAAGGTTCCAACTCCCTTTCCGTTCACTGGCATATAGAATAGCATCTCCATCTGGGCTGAAGCTCACCGAACGCTCTTGCTCTGGAGTATTTGTGATCTGCTTTGTAGTACCATATTTTACAGAAGTTACATAAACTTCACCACGTACAACAATTGCGATCTCTTTTCCATCAGGAGATACAGCCATGTCAGTTGCACCGCCTCTAAGTTTTTTGAACTGATCTGCGTTGTAACTTTCGTCGGCAAAAATTTGGATGCTTACTTTCTTTGGTTGTTCACCATCTTTTTGTGTATAGATTTCTCCATTATAGCTAAAGCAAAGCAGATCGTCTTTCGATTTTGAAAGGAAACGGACAGGGTGTTTTTCAAGGCTCGAAACAGGAGTTACTTGATTAGGGTTGTCCAACGAAAGCTTGTGAATATTAAATGTCGATTTTGTTTGTTCACTTAGATAATAAAGAGTTTTGCCGTCTTTGGAAAGAATAGGGCTGCGGTCTTCTGCGTTCGATGTTGTAAGTTTTGTGTGTTTACCTGTTTTGCTGTCGTAAACCCATACATCACGCGCAACAGAAGACGTATGGTGCTTTCTCCAAATATTTTCGTACCCTTTACGGTCGTTATAGAAAATTTTGCTGCCATCATTGTTAAAGGTTGCGTTCAATGCAGGAGTAGAAAGAACCTGCTGTGTTCTTCCGCCTATAGCTGGCACTTTGTACAATTCTGAAAGTACACCGCTAGGGAACATGATATTTGTGTGTACATCCTGAATTGTTGCAGAGAAAACAATATCTTTTCCATCAGGAGTAAAGCTTGTTGGAGTTTCACCTGCCGAGTGATAAGTTAACCGCGTAGGAGTTCCTCCTGTCGAAGGAACAGTGAATACATCGAAGTTACCGTGACGATTACTTGCAAAAGCAATCTGTTTCCCATCGGGCGACCATACGGCGTGAAAATCGTAAGCAGGGTTTGTTGTCAAAGGAAAAGCTACGCCTCCTTTTGAGTCTACACGGTAGATATTGCCTTTATAGTTGAATACAATAGTTTGTCCATCGGGAGAAATCGATGGGTAGCGCAGCCACAATGGATTATCCTGTGCTGTAACAAAGCTGGTCAGAAAAAGCAGCGCAGCTAATAAAGTGTTAGATTTGAACATAGTGTTTTAAAGAATTTGTGAGAATGTAATATTAAAGAATTAGGTGCTTTGTGTTTAACAATCGCTGGTAATCAGGTAAATTGCTGTTTCAAAGCTTTCGAACTGTTCACAATTCGTTCCAAGTTTATTAATTTTTTTTTAATCAGTATCTTAAAAGGATAACAGTTCGGGCTGTTAAGCTTCTTTTGTGTAACAATTAAACAAAGGTGTACGCAAAGTTGTTTTCATGGAATAACCCCCTTGAATACGGCTATAATTTAGTATCTTGCTATCTTTTTATTTTCAGGCAATTTTATGTCGATGGGTATACTTCACATAAAGGGTATCGAATTCTTACTAATTGATTTTTAAGTGGGAAAGTGCCTGAACAAATTCTCAAAATTAGCAAGTTATGAACATAGAGATAGATCAGAAATCAGGTTTTTGTTTTGGGGTAGTTTACGCAATAGAGGCTGCGGAAAAAGAGCTTGAGAAACATGGAAAATTATATTGTCTGGGCGATATCGTTCACAACGAAATGGAAGTAGAGCGACTGCGCAAAAAAGGATTGATAACAATAGACCACACAGAGTTTAAGCAACTCAAAAACGAAAGAGTGCTAATTCGTGCCCATGGAGAACCGCCATCTACATACAAAACCGCAATAGAAAATGGAATAGAACTGGTGGATGCCTCTTGCCCTGTTGTGCTAAAGCTTCAAAACCGAGTAAAGAAGGGGCACGACAAAACCTCTCAGGAAAATGGGCAGGTTGTGATTTTTGGAAAAAAAGGTCATGCCGAGGTGACAGGGATGTTAGGGCAGGTAAACGGGGATGCAACTGTGGTGATGGATTTCGAAGACCTCGATGATTTGGACTATACCCGCCCGATAAGCCTGTTTTCGCAGACAACAAAGCCAAAGAAGAAATTAGCGCAGATACATCAGGAAATAAAGCGGAGAGCAGAGGGTGCTGTTGGTACAGAGAACGCAAGTGTGGAGTTTAATGACACAACATGCAGACAGGTTTCGAACCGAGAACCAGAATTGCGCAAGTTTGCCCAGAAACACGATGTTGTTCTGTTTGTGAGCGGTAAGAAAAGCTCTAACGGGAAAACGCTTCATGGTGTTTGTAAGCAGGAAAACGAACGGTCTTATTTTGTAGGTGGCTGGGACGAGGTAAATCTGGATTGGATCAAACCAGAAGATTCAATAGGAATCTGTGGTGCCACATCAACGCCTTTGTGGCTGATGGAAAGTATACATAATAAGTTAAAGGAATTGAAATAAGACAACAGGAAACATAGCTTTCGGTAAGCATTTCTTTAAGCTGTAGGTTTATTATAGATTCTACAGCTTTTTTAGTTTTGTAACTTTTTAGGTGAATGAAAGACTAATAATGTAAACGACACTTTTAGCTTTGTTACTGTATTGAATATTGGCACGATGCTTTTACAGAATACCACCATGGATTTTGTGGTGGAGTAATGTTTTAAATTCATATTTGGGTATTCGGAGCAATGTTTAAAGGAATACAAGCTTGAGTGTTATAGTTTGCATTGGAAGTCTTTTTTAGATTTTTTAAAATATGAACATCGACTTATTGATATTTGATTTAGACGGAACACTCGTCGACTCGAAGTACGATCTTGCAGATTCTCTGAATTATGCAGCAAAGAAGCTAGGTTATGGAGAAATACCAGAATCTGAAATACCAGATATGGTGGGTGATGGAGTACGAATGTTGATTTCGAGGGCTTTTAATTTGGATTTAGAGACGGAAGAATTGCAACTGGCTTTAGATACATTTATGGAATATTACGAAGGGCATTTAACAGACAGAACTGAATTTTATCCTTATGTACAACAAACCATAAAGCATTTCAAGAATAAAAAAATGGCAGTTTTGAGCAACAAACCCGATCATCTTACAAAACCAATTATCAAAGAGCTTGGGTTAGATTCTCATTTCAACATTGTATTGGGGGCAACATCACATATTGCCCGCAAACCTTCTGCGGAACCAATCGAGTATATTCTTAATGAGTTGGGAGTGAGTCCAGAAAAGGCAATGATGGTTGGAGACGGAGATGCTGACGTAATGGCGGGGAAAAATGCGGGAATAAAAACATGTGGGTTAACTTATGGATATCGGTCGCGTGAGGAGCTGGAACAATTGAACCCCGATTATATTTTAGATAAAATTGAAGATCTTAAGGAGCTGGTTAGCTAATAGAGGTCGTAATAGGTTTCTTTTATCCTTTCGCTTTTATGATTTAGAATGATAACATTAATTTTTATTTGAATTTCTTTTGAAAAAGTATCGCATGAATTATAATATAATTAGAAAGATTGTTACACTCTGAAAATTATAATAATATGAAAAGAATTGTTGTTTTAATTTGGTTGTCTGTTTTTTTTGTCTTCTCCTCGTGTGAAAAAAATGATTCAAAAAATCCAAAAAATTCAGTACAGAACAAGAAAATTAACTCTTGGGTATATGATAAAATGGACACTTATTATTTGTGGAGAGAAGAAATGCCAAAATATCCAAACAAAACAGAAACACCTGAAATCTTTTTCAAAGGACTATTGTATCATAATACTAATGTAAAGTATGATAAATGGTCTTTGATAGTACCGGATTACGAAGAATGGATAAAAGAATTGCGGGGGCGTTCTGCTTCAACGGGAGCCAACTTAGGCTTTTTTCAATTAGATAAAAATTCAGTTGTTGCAATAGTTTACTATGTAGATAAGGAATCTCCTGCCGATAGACAAGGGTTAAAGAGGGGAGATGCCATAGTTGCGGTAAATGGAGTTACCCCTACTACTGCAAATTATCTCGATCTTTTTTTTAGTGAAGGTACTCATGAATATACTTTGGCCGAGATTAAAGAAGGCAATGTTATTGAGGAAACAGGTGTTAAGGTGACTGTAACTCCAACTGAATTTCAGAAAGATCCTATTTTAGAACATAAAGTTATTGAAAGAAATGGAAAGAAAGTAGGCTATTTGGTTTATACATCTTTTCTTCATGAGTTTAATGATGCTTTGAGTAATGTTTTCAGTGAATTTAAAAATGAAGGCATCGACGAGTTGATTTTAGACTTGCGCTATAATTCAGGAGGAGCTGGTCTAGCTGCAATTCGTTTGGCGAGCTTAATCGCTCCATCATCTTCTGCGGAAAAAGTTTTCTTTAAGAAAACATGGAACGATAAAGCGAACGCAGATATTGATAAGTTGATTCAGCAAGATGAAGAGCAATATGCAAGCCTTAGAAAAGAGGTTTTCGAGAAACTTCCTGAAAACCTGAACTTGAATAAAGTATATGTTATTACAACAAATTGGTCTGCCTCAGCAAGTGAGTTGGTGATTTCAGGTCTTCAATCGTATATGGATGTCATAAAAATAGGAGAGCCTACGCATGGAAAATTTACAGGTTCAATAACTATAAATGATGATGAAAAAAATCACTCGTGGGCAATTCAACCAATTGTTTTCAAATATGAAAGCGACAAGGGGATGACGGAATTTTGGAACGGTATTCAGCCTGATTTCAAAGCAGATGACGATCTTATTCATGAGCTAGGAGACGAGAACGAAAATATGTTGAATGTAGCACTCTCACATGCAGCAGGTGTAGTTGCTAAAAAAGCAGCGTTTGTGCCTTTTGCATTTGAGAATATTAATTACGAGAACAATATCCGTTTACGTGGAGGAATTCTATACGACGATAAGTTGGGCACTTTGTTTAGAAAACAATAATACAATTAGGTAATTCTGTTCGCAGTTGGTCTACTTGACTGGCTTGAACAGGATTACCTTTTAAACTCACAATCTCAAGTTGTTTAAGGGATTTTAAGGGAGAAACATCTTCAATTTCGTTTTCAGCAAGGTCTAAAACTTTGAGGCTTTTCAACGAGGATAAGCTTGTAATGTCTTTTACTTTTGCTCTTCTTACGGCCAGCGCAATAAGAGTACTCCATTCCTTAATCGGGGAGATATCCTCAACATCTACATCCGTTAGCTGAAATACTTCTACAACATCTGCAAGTGCCAGCGAACTGATGTTCTGAAGACCAGGCATACTAAGATGTAGCGCATTATAGTGCCCATCAAGAATCAGTTTGTTTATGTCATCAATTACGGAAGTGTATGTTTCTAGCTGTTCTAAGTACTTCATTCCGTTTAACAAGTAAAATAAAAAACAATAAGTGAACGAATCTTTGTTTTTCTTCTAGAATTTCTCTCTTTGGCAATTTAATAAATTTCTAAAACGCTGTCTATACCTTTTCTTATGTTTTGAGTTATAAAGTAGGCATTAATGACAGGTTTCATTTTCAGCTTTATGCTTAAATAATTAGCGTTAATGCTACTAACAAAATATATTCCAATCTTCATTTAGCCAGACACCTAGGTATCTGGCCAATGAATATTAGTTAAAATCAGGTTTTGGCGTATTAGGCCCAGAAGGCGGTAAAATTGGCAACCTGAGTATATTGTCTGTCAATTCGCCCTCTAATGTACTTAAAAAAGTCTTAATTTCAGAAAGTTCCTGTTCAGAAAGTTTTTTGTTCAACTGTGTTTCTGCCATAATTTGTATGCTTTCTTCAAGTTTCCATATACTACCGTCGTGGAAATATGGATAAGTACGGGTAATATTGCGTAAACTTGGTACCTTGAATAGATATTTATCCTTTTCTTCTTTTGTTACACTGTATTTACCGGTATCGTCTGATATTCCGTAATCGGTAAAAGGTTTGAAAAGGCCAAATTTCTGATACATATTACCTCCCAAAAGAGGGCCAGCATGACAAGTTGTGCACCCAACTCTTTTGAAAGTCTCTAAACCAATTTTTTCTTCCTTACTAAGAGCTTGTGCATCACCATCTAAATATTTGTCGAAGCGGGACGTAGTAATCAATGTGCGTTCAAAAGCAGCAATTGCTTTGGCCATATTGTCGTAAGTAACAGCATTTTCTTTTTTGAAAACAGTGCTAAATTCATCCACATAGTCAGGAATGGATAACAAACGGTCTACAACAAATTTTTCGTGGGGCGACCCCATTTCTATGGGATTCAGAACCGGCCCTTTGGCCTGAGCTTCAACATCAGGTTCGCGTCCGTCCCAGAATTGGACTGTGTGCAGTGCTGCATTTAGTGTCGATGGAGAATTTCGGGTACCAACCTGCCATTTGTGCCCAAGCGAAACAGGTAGATTGTCTACTCCATAAGAGGCAAGGTTGTGGCAACTGTTGCAGCTGATTTCACCACTTTTAGAAAGTCTTGGGTCGAAATATAATTTTCGGCCAAGCTCAATTTTCTCATCTGTAACTGTATTTGCGGGATTCTCGGCTATTTTCGGTAATGTGCCAAAGAGTTTGGCATAGGCATCAATTGCTTTTTGTTCTTTTTGGTCTGCTTTGTTTGTTGTGGCAGCTTCGGCTTTTTTACTTGTTTCTGAATTTGATTTGGGGCTTTGACAAGCCATAAACGATAGAAGAAACAAGGTGCTGAGTAGCGTGATCTGTTTCATGTTTTTACATAGTTTTAAGTTTGTATGGGATTTCTTTTGATAAGTGTTATCCCATTTTCTGATCTGTTGGAATTAAAATCTACTTATTAAATTATGGTAAATGAAAAAAGTACGTAATGAAAGACATTGATCCGTCTTAGAAATGGTTTATCAATATGTTTAGCAAAACAAACTCTGTATATTCCTTTCTGGTAATTTCATCTTACTGCATACCAGTGCAGGGATAACCACCAAATTCTTACAATTCCAGAAGGTTTGAGATTTATTTATAAGTGCTATTTTTGCCATCTCATACTTGCTCTTTTATATATGCTATATATCGACATACACACGCATAATAAACAACAAGTTGAAGGCTCTTTGGCCGTAGTGAACCTGTTTCCAGAAAACACATTGGATAATGGTAGATTGTTATCCATTGGTTTGCATCCTTGGTACATTGATGCACAAACATTGGATTGCCAGATAACAAATATCGAAAAAAAAGCGAGAAACTCCAATGTGATTGCAATAGGAGAGATAGGGCTCGATCGAATGAGGGGGGAGGAGCTAGCAAATCAACAAGATGTTTTTCTGAGGCAGGTTGCGATAGCCCTAGATTTGGGAAAACCGATAATTATACATTGTGTAAGAGCTTTCTCGGAATTACTGTATCTGAAGAAAAAGTACATAGCAGACCAAGTGAAGTGTGTTGTACATGGTTTTCGGGGAAAAAAAGAACTTGCAGATCAGCTTATAAAGGCTGGAATGTATCTTTCTTTTGGAGCACAATTGATTTTGAATCTCGGTGTACAAAAAACTTTTTCAGAATTGCCATTGCACAAGGTTTTTTTTGAGACCGATGAGGCTGATGTCGATATCAGGGAAATATATGCAATAGCAGCTAAGATTAAAGGATATACAATTGAGCAACTAGGGGAAGAGATTTGTGATAATTTTAATACTGTTTTTGATGTCGGATTTGAATGATGGGAATTGGCTGGAGCGTACTGAGCTTTTATTGGGCAAAGATAAGTTGGGAAATTTGAAGAATAGCCATGTTCTTGTGGTTGGACTAGGAGGTGTTGGTGGTGCTGCCTTGGAATACCTTGTTCGGGTTGGTGTAGGTGAATTAACATTGATCGATGGCGATGTAGTGCAGCCTTCAAACAGGAACCGTCAATTTTTAGCTTTAGCAACAAATAAAGATCTGGCTAAAGTAGAAGCAGCCAAACAACGGGCTTTGGCAATAAATCCTGCTGTAAAATTGAATTGCATACAACGATTCATGGAAGATAGCACTTTCGCAGAGCTTTTCTCTCAGAATCAGTTCGATTATATTATAGATGCAATCGATACACTAACACCTAAAATCTGTTTGATAAAAAATGCATTGGAAGCAAATATTCCACTGGTAAGCTCAATGGGGGCAGGCGGAAAAATGGATCCTCGTATGGTTGACGTGGTAGATATTGCAAAAACGAACAACGACAAACTGGCCAGGATGCTCAGGAAAAGGCTGCATAGGCTTGGAATACATACTGGTTTCAAAGCTGTATATTCGCCAGAGATTATTAATCCAGCAGCTGTGATACTAACTGAGGGCGAGCAGAACAAAAAATCCAATGTTGGAACAATTTCTTACATGCCTCCTATGTTTGGTTTGGTGTGCGCTTATACTGTTATCAACGATTTGTTAGGTCGGGAATAAATAAGTGGAAGTTAATACAAACTACACTTCTAGATTTGTCAGTCAATAAAGCATTTCCATGAAAGTGTACTCTATCATGGAAATGCATGAAGAATCTAAAACTACTCTCTCCCATTCGGAACGGTAAACTTGAATGTACTTCCTTTATTGGGTTCACTCTCAATGGTTAGTTTCCCACCATTTTTTTCAATAAAAGCTTTGCTGAGTGTTAACCCCAATCCCGAACCTTTTTCATTTTTGGTACCAAAAGTTGTATATACCTCGTGCGGGTTAAGGATTTTGGCAATGTTTTCGTCTGTTATACCGATTCCCTGATCTGCAATGGAAACTTCTGTAGAAGAGCCCTGACGGTGCATTAAAACAGAGATGACATCGCCACTTTTAGAGAATTTGATAGCGTTGGCAATAAGGTTGCGGAAGACTGTCGCAATCATTCGTTGGTCTGCGTAAACAGGGTTTGAGGAACGGATGTTCGTTTTTATTTTGATGCCTTTATCATGGGCGACACTTTCTAACAGGCTGATACTTTCGTAAGCAGCAAGGTTGATGTCGAAATCATAAGGTGAAAAAACAGCTTCTCCTTGTTCATTTCTTGCCCAGAGGAGCAGATTTTCTAATAGAGTATATGTCTGAGCGGCATTTTTGTGTAACTGCTTTATAGAGGTGTGGGTAGTTTCATTCGAAACAAGGGAAGGTTGGTTAACAAGAGCTTCCAGCATGTTTTTAACGTTGCCTATAGGCCCCCGCAGGTCATGGCCAATAATAGAAAACAGTTTATTCTTTGTTTGAACGGCCGCGTCCAATAATTCGTTCTTCTGTTTTAATTCAGCTGTGCGTTCTTCCACACGTTTGTGCAAATTCTGATTCAGATCGTCGAGGGCAATAAGGGAGTTGTACGAGCGTAGGCTTGCAACCAGCACTGTGATAACTTTATTGGCAGTAAGTTCTGTTTTAGTTTTGTAATCGTTGATGTCGTAATCTAGAACAACTTTACGTTCTGGGGCATAGCCAGGTTGTCCGGTACGGAGTACGATGCGGATGTACGGGTTTCTGAACGTTTCCCGGATTTCTTTAACTAGCCTCAGTCCGGCATCGGAAGTCTCCATAACAACGTCTAGAAAAGCCAGAGCTATATCCGGATTATCTGCAAGTGTTTGGCGAGCCTCTTTGGCAGAATGTGCATGAAGGATGTTTAATTTTTTACCTTCGAAAGTAAAATCGCTCAAAATCAGACGCGTTGCAGAATGAACATCTTCATCATCGTCTACAACCAGAATTTTATAACATCCCTCGACCTCTTGTTCTTCAAGATCTTGTTCTTCTTGAAAGATCAATTCGTCATCGTTGGAAGAGCTTTCTAAAAAATTAAAATGCTTTGGCGACGCATCCTTATCGAAATTAAAAGTTGATTTATTCGACATAACTATTACTGTTGATAGGGATCGTTATTATGAAACTAGTTCCTTTATTTTCCTGTGTTTTGAAATCTATATTGCCAGAAAGCCTTTGGGTTACTAGATTATAAGTAATGTGCAGGCCTAGACCTGTGCCCCTGTTTTTGTCTGTTGTAAAAAAAGGTTCATATATTTTCTTCTGTACTTTTGGTGGTATTCCTTTTCCATCGTCTTTTACTTCCAAAATAACGTCCGCTTTTTCTTGGGATACAGATATATCTATCTTTCCAGGTTGATTTTCGTCGAAAGCATACTTCAGAGAGTTCACCAATAAATTTGTGATGATCTGGGCGAAAACCCCAGGGTACGATTTTATCATCATCTTTTCTTCGCCATTGAGAGATATGCTAATTGGCCTCTTCTTGTATTTTGGTCTAAGGCTGGCAACAACATCTCTGACATATTCCACAACATCGAACTGTTGCTCTACATCTACGGCTTCATCTACAGATACACGCCGGAAATTCTGGATCAGTTTGCCTGTTCTTTCAAGGTTGCTCAGGATTAGTTTGCTTGCTTCGTAACTGTTCTGAAGAAATCCTTCAAGGTTCGAGCGTTTCATTTCGCCCTTTTTGTAAAGGTCTACAAAACCTTCTGTTTTATCCATCATATCAGAAGCCAGTGTGATGCCTACACCAACAGGTGTGTTTATTTCATGTGCCACGCCAGCTACAAGGTTGCCTATTGCAGCTACTTTTTCCGATTCAATTAGTTTATTCTGAGTTTGTTTCAGTTGGTCTAGCGTTTCTACAAGGTACTCTTTTTGGGCGTTCAGTTCGTGGTTTTGTTCTTCAATTTTGTTTTTTTGTTCAACCATTGCCCTATTGCGCTCTGCAAGGATTTTATTAGTGCGTTTTCTCACTTGGTTGCTCCGCCACAATGTGACAGTGAACACCAGTACGAAAACGAAAATCATCCCAAAGATTGTTTTAGAAAGGAAATCCTCTTGCTGTTTACGAGCTTGTTTTTCTTTTTGTTGCTCTTTTCGTTGAGCTTCTAACTCAGCCTCTTGCCGCAATAGCCTAACTTCAAGGTCGCGGCGTGTAAGTCCTTTTCTTAGCCTTTCGCGTTGTGTTGAGAATTCATTTATGGTTCTGTCTTTTTCTTCAAGTTCCCTTTCTTTTGCTATCAGTTCAAGTTCTTTATTTCTTCGTTCAGATTCAGCCAGTTTTGCTTTCAATTCGGCATTTTTCAGGGCTTCTTGTTTCTTTTGTAATTTCTTGCTTTGTACTTTTTCGTTCATTTGGCGGTAAAGCTCATAGTACTGGTTAGAAGCTTTCGACATGTTCGCTTTTTCGAAGGTTTCGGCAAGCATCAGATAACAGCTCTTCATTTGCTTGAGGTCGTAATCCTCACGCGCTAGGGACAGGGCTTCTTCCAGGCTCTTCACTGCGTCGTTGAAACGCTTTAAATTATTGAGTACAACGGAACGGTTAATCAGTGCAGAAATAATTCCGATTTTCTGTTTTAGCGATCGGCGTGCTGCTAAGGTTTTGTCGAAGTAATCCAGCGATCGCTTGTAGTCCATAAGGTCCGAGTAGATCATTGCCAGATTATTATGAATCATGGCAACACCGTTTTCGTTACCAATTTTTTGGTTATACCCTTTAGATTTTTCGTAGTAAGAAATTGCCTCGCGGTAGAAGTTGTGTTCCCAGTAGATTATTGCAATCTGATTCAAAAAGCGAGATGCTTCTTTTAGGTCTCCTTTGTTTTTCCAGTCTTCGTGGGCTTTTCGGTATTCCTTAATTGTGGCTGAATCTTGCCGAGAGAGAGGGTGGGGTTGCCAAGCGGCATTCGCATATTGTCCGATTGCCATAAACAGCATTACCAAGGCGAATATGTAACCGACTCTGTTAAACATGAAATTCTTATTTTTAATCATGAACGCTTTAAGTTCTATGACTGGAGACATAAACCTATTTAACATGAATACTTCATCTACTGTGAACAAGTATTGATCCAATTAAAAATATCAAACCTGTTTAAGATTGCTTACTTTTTTCAAAGATAAAATTTTATCCTTAAGTCTTGTTATTACTTATTTCCCTACAAATTGACACTAAAGCTACGTTTAGAAAACGTTTTCGGGCGTCTTCCATTAGTTATGAAAAAATCACAAAACCGTAGAGATGTAAATAGGGAATCCTCAATAAGACGTAATTGACTTTGAAAATGTTGCGTTGTAATCTATTTAAATATCTAAGTTTTTTAGATCGACCGAATGAAAAGATTTGTTGGTAAAAAAAGCGGGTGGAAGTATACATAAAGCATAGTTT
Organism: Bacteroidales bacterium; assembly: GCA_965230435.1. Classification (GTDB taxonomy): domain Bacteria; phylum Bacteroidota; class Bacteroidia; order Bacteroidales; family JBDKHP01; genus JBDKHP01. Next base: position 2,029,715 of record CBDDLB010000002.1, on the reverse strand, counting down.
TATATGCCTTATTTACTGGGGTTTTAGGAGTGGAAGTAGTTTATGTTTTGGAGTCTGACAAATGTCACGCTTTAAAGCAAAAAAAAAATGTTGATTTGTTTAGAAACAGCAAACTATCACATGACACAACAAGAGATTGCTAGAATTATTGATGGTGAAATACTTCTGCCAACGGAGGCTAAGGTACATTTTGGCGTTGCGTCTGATTTAATGAGCGATGTACTTACGCTCGATGGCGATGATATTGTCCTGTTAACTGGACTGGTAAATGTTCAGGCCATACGGACAGCTGAAATGGCAGATATTCCCCTAGTTGTTTTTCTTAGAGGGAAGAAAGTCGATTCGGAAATTATTGAAATGGCAGAAGAAGGCGGGATAGGACTTATCCAGTGCCGTCATTCTTTGTTTAATGCTTCGGGCAAGTTATATGCGGCCGGAATAAAACCTATGTATTAAATGATCGAATTACGTTTTGAGGTAGAAGGGGGCGATTTTGCTCGAGTAGGAAAGGCGTCTAGTGAGATAAAGAAGACTTTAAAGGAGTTGGCCATTCCTCCGAAATTGGTGAAGAAAACTGTGGTAGCGCTTTACGAAGCTGAAGTTAACATTGCTGCACATGCATATAGGGGAGAGGTGATTGCGAAGATTGATGAAGACAAGATTCATGTGCAATTAATTGATGAAGGTCCCGGTATAGCCAGCATTGAGGATGCGATGACTGAAGGTTTCTCTACAGCTTCCGATGAGGTAAGGCAGATGGGATTTGGTGCAGGAATGGGGCTACCGAACATAAAGCGAAATTGCGACGAGCTGAAGATTAATTCTGTTGTCGGTAAGGGAACTACGGTTGAGATTACGTCTTTTTTTGTGTAGGAAGTCTCCCTTAGACTTTTCTAAGAGCTAGTGTGTTGTTCTTCACTTGTTTGATCTGCCTATATAGGTAAACAAAAAGAAGGCAATTGTAACGAATAACACGGCATGTTTATTAAGCATACGCAGAGTGTTAATGTTGTTTATATCCAGCGCTTTAGTTTGTCAAAGTCGGAAGATAGCTTTCCTGATTCTTTAATTACAGACCTTAGGTTTCTATCGTGTATGGGGTATGTGTAGGCGCTGAAGAGTCTATATTGTTGCTGGAATTTGTTTTGAGACATACTCAATAAAGGTAGTGTTTAACCCTGCACTTCTTTGGTGGACACATTTGCTGCGATGCTATTGCAGGACTTCTCTGATGAGACTGCTGCAAAATTTTAACGGATGGAAAAACAGAAAGACAAATTATATCACGCTATCTACGTAGATGAGGATAAGTGCATAGGTTGTTCGCACTGCATGCAGGTATGCCCAACGGAAGCAATACGCATTTGGAGTGGAACGGCGGGGATTCATCCAGATTATTGCATAGACTGTGGAGAGTGTTACAAGGCATGCCCTGTAGATGCTATAGGGGTGAAACACGATGAGTTTGATTCTATGCAGGAATTCGAAACCCGCATAGCTTTGGTGCCTTCTGTACTTGTTGGGCAGTTTAATGAAAATGTCCGTACGTCTGCAATATATCAGGCACTGAACGAGATTGGTTTTACTCATGTCTATGAAGTGGAGCAGGCAGTGGAGCTGGTAAATAAGGGCATCAACAGTATGTTGAGCAGTTATAAGGGCGAACATCCGGTTGTGTCTTCGTTTTGTCCCGCAGTAGTCCGTTTGATGCAGATTCGTTTCCCTTCTTTGGTGGATAATATTTCTAGGATAAAGCCACCGGTAGATGTTGCTGCGGAATACCTTTCAGAGAAGTTCGAGAAGAAGGAAGGGGAGAAAAAAATCGGGATTTTCTACGTTACACCGTGTGCGGCAAAGATTGCTGCGGTGAAGAGTCAGGCGGTAGGTTCGAAGTCTGTTATTGATGGTGTGTTTAATCTTGATACGATATTTAATAAGGTTCAGGCTGTTATTAACCAGAAGAAAGATTTGAAGGGAATACCCTCTCAGAAAAATACGATTACGGGTAAAAGTGTAAAATGGAGCTTGACACGTGGCGAGGCCGAGAATATTAATGGTAGATGTTTGGCCGTTGATGGTATGCGGAATAGCATTGAATTTCTGGAAAAGGTAGAGAATGAAGAGATGCCAGATATTGATTTTTTGGAAATGCGTGTTTGCGATGAAAGTTGTGCGGGTGGTATTCTTACTTCTTGGAACCGATTTTTGAGTGTTGAACGCCTTCTTAAAAGAGCAACTATATACGATAGAAGAAATGCAGACCGAGTTGTAAATCACGACCTAAAGAGGTGGGAACCTGATTGGGAACGGCACCTTTTTCTTGGGAAGATTGAAGCGCGCCCTGCGTTTGCACTTGCTAAGGATAGAAGAACTGCAATGAAACGCATGCAGGTGTCGAAACGCCTGATGGCTTATTTGCCAGGATTTGATTGTGGTGCCTGTGGTGCTCCGAGTTGCCAAGCATTGGCGAATGATATTGCTAAAGAAAATGCGACGCTTTCGCATTGTGTTTTTATTCAGCGGACTATGGAGAAGCAGCGAAAGCTGGGGCCAAACACGGCGATCAAGATTATTGAGCAGATTTGGGGAAAGAACCGGTTGGACAGGCGACTGGATCATTGAGTGAGCACTCAGATTGACCTAAGTACGATTCGTATGCTGACTACAATGGATAGAAATGAAGCTTTAAAATTAGCCGTGGCTGGAGTGGAAAGCCCGCAGAGTGAGGACTTGAAACGGAAACGCGACTTGGTTTGTTGTAGCATAGGTACTCTGCTCCTAAAAAACGTCAATTTCTATTTAAGGTCTCAGACCTATTTATTTCATACTTACTCTTTGCAAGTAGCTAGCTATCAGCACCAGAAGAAATCTGAATTAATTATGACAGGCTACTTATCCCATTTTTTGTAGAACAACTCTGGACGTATGTTGATGTCGAAGATGTACCATTGTTGCCAGTTGTTGTAGTCTGGATTCTGCATTTGCTTTGTTGTCTCGCTCATATTAAAAAGCCCCACTATTCCACGGAATGTTATGAATTTGTTGAAGCGGTACATTAGGAATAGTTCTTCTTCCAGACCTAGATATCGGGAGAGGTTTTGGCCTTGGGTATCAATGGGTGTATGTTCTGTATTGTAGGTGTAGAATCGATTTAGGACTGTCCATTTTTTATATGTAAACTGAGTTTCTACAAGATATTTTAATACCCCGTTGTTGTATGCAAATTGTCCGTGATTGTAGCGTAGTAAGTAAATGCCAGCCATGCCTAAGTGCAAGAGTCTTGCTCCGTAGATAGTTGTGAACGAACGGTTTTCATCAGCAGGAGCATCGGGTGGGTTTCCAGAGAAATAATCTATACCGATTGTGAATGTAAGTTTCTTTTTTATAGGTGTGTAGCTGATTGTGGATTTGAGATTATGGGCATTTAGTTTCCTGTTGACATGATCGTGCCCTGTTTGGTGATAGTAAATGTTCCTGAATTTTAGGTTGGGGAGTAATTTCCATGTGAAATCTGTACCGAGTGTTTGATTATAAGCTATTTGTAGACTGTCTGCTTTGACGTTGTCGATATACTCCAGTCCGTTGTTGAATATTAAACCACTTATTTTGAATTTGTTCCATTTTCGTTCTACATGAAACAACAGCATGTTTTTGTAATTTTTGAGTCCGTATGGAATGTCGTAGGATTGCGAAAGCCTGTCGGTGTTGGTGCTTATTGAGGCACCAAAATGAATTTTCCAATTTCCTTCGTATTTTATAAGAGCAGCGTCGTGAGTGCGACCAACTTGACTGAATTCGCTTTGGCCAAGTATACGGCCGTCGTCGTAATATACTTCCTGACGTCCTATTTTTAGGGATAGCTTATTGGTGAAGAATATTTCCGCCCAGCCTTCAAAGAGGTTGAAGGAATTGTTGTCGCTTGTGGCCTGTTGGTCGGAATTACCCATTATACGGGCGTCTTGGAATGCAATTTTTGTGTGGAAATGTTTTGCCGTGTCCTTGTAGCCAAATTGTAGGCGCGTGCGCTGAGTAGCAATGAGTATTGGATCTAGCCCAGAACCTGCCAGATAGTTCTTGTATTCCAATCTGGGGCGTAGCTGTCCACTGATGGTTAATTCCTGAGCGGAAAGTGAAGTGTAGATGAGGCTTAAGATAAACAGGAGCTGTGTTTTCATCTTATATGATGCTTTGGTGATTTTTTAAGTGAAGATGAGAAAAAACAATCCACTTGGATTGATTTATTTTTCCTATCTCTTTAAGTTCAAAAAACAGGCCTTTCTGCGTGATGCAGTTATTTGAAACAGAGAAGGGTTTGTTAATGAAATTCAGTATGATTTTCTGTATGTAAACTGGTTATGAATTCTTGAAAAAATAATAACTTTGAATGTCTAGCAACTTATACTATTGTGAAAGTGGTTTTCGGTTTTTCAGAATCTTGCGTAAACTGTGTAGCACAGTGGCAGGTTTGTAGGCAGGGATGCAAATCCCTGTAAAGGAAAAGCCTCACCTGTCCTGAATCGCGTAGCGATGATATTGATTATAAATGCCATCGCTATGCGATTCGGTTTGTTTTACGAAATATTTTTCCATGGTTTACCCCATGGGCTACAACCCTTTCACCGCTATACGGTTATTTCAGATGTGCAGAAAAACCGAAAAACAAAATCACTTTAGTATAAGAGGTATTCGATCACCCAATTAACGGTAAGATGGAAGAGAACACTTCTAATTCTGAAACTACAGTGATCACTGTGGCTGATGAGGAACACCCATTCTCCTACTTTAGGCATTTCTTTCTGAACAAAAACAATATTCTTATTTCAATAGGAATAGGACTTTTTATAGCTTATTTTTTCTTTGCATATGGAGCAGTGAAGAGTGCTCTGCTTAATGCCTCGGAAATGATTCATCATAACAGGGAAATGGCCAAGGAATATAAAGATTTGCGCAGATCCGAGATGATGATGATTAGCAGGCTCGATAGCTTGGATAAACACAAATTTGATAGGGTTTTGTTGGACAGTATCAGTTTGTTGAAAGACACGATTGAGTTTCATAGAGGAAAAAATGAAGACTTCAGTAACAGCCTTACTGAAATTAGAGAGAAATTTGTGAATGCCAGAGAGGACCTCACTATTATGCGAGCCGACCTGCAATCCCGTATTGTTGAAGTGGAGCAATTGAAGGCTCAGCGGGAATATAATGAGAGATTCTATAAGAAATTGACTTTCGAGAATGATAGTATAGAGGCAGAAAATTATAAGCTGAGAATTCAACTGAAAACTCTTCAGAAGCAATTAGTCTTATCTACCACAGTCAAAAAATGAGCGATGGTTCTGGTTTACTTTTTAGGTGCACTTATAACTTCAATTTTATTGGTTGGGCTATCTATTTTCATATTCTTGAAGAACTACAATCGGCAGACTGCCCGCTTTGCAGTTATTTTCTTCTTGTTTGGCATAATGGCGATGATGTTTATCTATTTTGGAGTGTATAACAACTTGCCAGAAGTTGAAACTAGAGAGCGTATAGAAGAGGGAATAGCTGATCTGGAACAGCTTAGAAACAAAGAAGAATCGAAAAAGGAGCGTATAAGAACAGAAATAAAGCAGATTTATAACAGCAACGAGGAATTGATAGCTGAGTTTTCTATGATTCAACAGAATGGAGAAAAGTTATCTTATGCTCAGGCTGTAGCTGATGAAAAAGTTAATAGCATTTTGACTTTCTTGCAGCACAATTATGCAAATATTCAGGGATTATCGGAGCTGGAGGGGCAGATCGATAGGAGGATAAAACAAATAGAACTTGACGTGCTCAGGACTAAAGCCGATCTTGTAACATGGGAGAGTAGTGGGGGAATAGATGGTGACCTGGGGAGCTATATGCTCGAAGAACACATTTTTTCTAGGATTGCAGTTTATCAGCAGAAGATAGAAAAACCGAAAACGAAAAGCAAAGAACTGCGCCCGATGAGTGAGGTGTGGGAGGCATTGCTGAAGCATAGACTATAACTTCTTTTTTTTGACCAATACCACAACAGCCTATCCCAAAGAGTCGCAAAGCATAGTTTTGCGGCTTTTTTTTGAGATGATACTCTGGGAATCCTTATTTTTAGATGGAGTTATTCTAATATCACCTGTTCCGAAATTGTTTGGGCTAGGTGTAACTAGCTGTGAATAAATATAATCCTTATGAGAAATCTCAATGTAAAAACATCTGCACTAATTACTACTGTTTTCATTGCTGGAATTTGTTCTATTATTTATGAACTACTGATTAGTACTATTAGCTCCTATTTCTTGGGCGATAGTATTAAGCAGTTTTCTGTAATCATTGGTGTTTATTTGTTCGCAATGGGAATTGGGTCGTACATTTCCCGGTTTATGGAAAAGCGTTTGCTCGAGAATTTTCTGTTCATAGAGCTATTGTTGGGATTTTTTGGAGGATTGAGCGTGCCATTGCTCTATTTTGTCTTTGGGATGGAATGGAATTATCAATATTTCGTGATAGTTCTGGTGTTATTGATCGGTATTCTGACTGGTTTGGAAATTCCTCTTCTTACACGGCTTCTTGAGCAGTATTATCAATTGAGGTTTAACCTTTCGAATGTTCTGTCGCTGGATTATCTGGGAGCATTATTGGCTACATTGTTGTTCCCGTTTGTTTTTCTTCCCCTTTTTGGCACTTTTCGCTCTTCGCTTGTTTTTGGGTTGATTAACATGAACATTGCTATCCTAATCTTAACAGTCTTTAAAAACGATCTGGACCGTTCAGTAAAGCGGAAGTTGGTGCGGCATACAGTGGTTGCTTCTACTGTTTTGCTAGCAGTTTTACTTTTTTCCAAAGAGCTGCTGAGGGAGTGGGACAATTCAATGTATTCCGGTAAGGTGGTTTACAGTGGGCAGAGTAAATATCAGAAAATAGTTGTTACCAAGAAGAAAAACGATGTGCGCTTGTACTTGAATGGAAATCTTCAGTTTTCCAGTCGTGATGAATACCGCTATCACGAGCCTCTTGTACATCTACCTATGATGTTAAAAAGGGCGAGTAACATCCTGATTTTAGGTGGAGGCGATGGACTTGTAGCAAAGGAACTGTTGAAATATGATAATGTAAAACAGATAACGATAGTTGATTTAGATCCTGCCATCACTAATTTGTCGAATAGTAATTTTCATCTTAAAAAGGTAAACGAAGGAAGTTTGGATAACCCGAAGGTGAAAACGATCAATCAGGATGCATTTGTTTTTATGAATAGTTCGAAATCTGTTTTCGATCTTATTATTGCCGATCTGCCCGATCCTAATAACGTTTCGCTTTCGCGTTTGTACAGTCGGGAATTTTATCGACTTGTACGTGGTCATTTAAAAGAAAATGGTTTTTTTGTGACACAAGCCACAAGTACTTATTTCACCAATTCGACTTTCTGGTGCATAGAGAATACAATTCGATCTGCTGGTTTTCAGTACACTTTGCCGTTTCATAGTTATGTTCCTTCTTTTGGCGATTGGGGGTTCGTGGTTGCAGCAATGCTTCCTATTCCTATAGAAAGTATCCGTTTGGATATCCCAACGAAATTCCTGCGACAGGAGACGCTGGCGCAATTGTATAATTTTCCGAAAGATGTGATTAAAAAGGTTGAAGAGGTGAATACAATGGATCGTCCAATATTGCTCGATCTATATTTGAAAGAATGGAAACAGTGGAGTGATTGACAAGGAGGATTGTTTGTTCGGAGAATAATATGTTTCCATCTTAGTCTGCCCTTTTGGAACTAAACAAGCTTAAGATGAAAATTAAAGAAAAAGCTACAGAACAAGAATATAAGCGACGAATTAACGAAACATTCGATTACATAGAAAACAATATAGAGAAGGCATTTACTCTAGAAGAACTGGCTCAAGTGGCCAATTTTTCGAAGTACCATTTCCATAGAATCTTTCATGCAATGATAGGCGAAACGCCTTTCCAGTTTATTTTGCGGATTAGGCTTGAGAAGGCTGCAATTTGTATTTCGGAGCATTCAAACGAAAGCATAACAGAAATTGCGTTTAAACTTGGCTTTTCGGATGTATCCATCTTTTCCCGCAATTTTAAAAGTTACTTTGGAAAATCACCTTCTGAATACAGAAAGAGTAGGGCAGGGCAGAATAGCAACCAGAGTCAACTGGAACGCAACGGTGTACAAGAAGATCATAGGCCAACCATGTATTTTTGTCATAGTTCTCAATCAATTAAATGGAAAACAAATATGACACAAAACAAAGGAGTGGAGGTAAAAGACTTCCCAACAATGTCATTGGCCTACATCAGACACATAGGGCCGTATGAAGGCGATCAGAAGTTATTCGAAGGGTTGTGGAACAGACTTTTTGCATGGGCTGGGCCAAGAAATCTAATTGGTGGCGAAAACTTTATGTCGCTGGCAATGTATCACGACGACCCTGAAGTTACAGCACCTGAAAAATTACGGACAAGTGTGTGCATTACAGTACCAGAAGAAACAAAAGTAGATGGTGAAGTTGGAAAAATGGAACTGAAGGCAGGCAAATACGTTGTGGCACGCTTCGAACTTACCAGTGAAGATTTCGGAAATGCATGGAAGTGGATTTTTGGACAATGGTTTCCTAATAGTGGTTATCAACCAGAGGACGGGCCATGTTTCGAGGCTTATCCGGAAGAGCCTAAGGATGGGAAGTTTATTGTTGATATGTGCGTTCCTGTGAAACCGCTTTAGGTACTTAGTTTTTGAATGTTTGATAGGGTTGGCCGTTAAAATCATTTAACGGCCAACTTATTGGATTAAAGCAAGCTAGATGAAAAGTTATGGAAATATTTACTAAATCTTTGGGTTTAAGTAAAAGATAGTATTTTTGCAAAAAAAAATGGATTTTAGAAGGATTGTTTTATTTGTGACTGGGTGCTTTATGTTTTCTTCAGCTTTAAATGCACAAAATGGGTATTATACAATTGGTGAAGAAGAGAAACATGGGCTTTATATTAAAGGAAAGGATGATTATACTAATTCACGTTTTTGTGAAATTAGAATTAAAAAGAAACCTGAACCAATATATAAAATTTATTCACCTGAAGAGATTTCGAGTTATTGTACAAACCTAGGGAGGGTGTATGTCGCTTTTGATGTGCCTCAAGGGAATACAGTTAAGCGTTTATTTTTAGAAAAGTTATCGGACGGAAAGCTTATTACGTATTATTTAAAAGAAAAGAAGAGGGAAGTTTTCTTTGTTCAAGGTGAAAATGGAGAGCTGATTAGATTAAAAGAAGGACGAGGAAAAAGAGCTGGTTATAAAACGAAGCTTGCTGCATTGACTTCTGATTGTGACCATACGAAAAAAGCAGTAAGAAAATTAAGGCATACGAGAAGTTCAATATATAAATTTGCTGAAGCATATAATTCCTGTGGTCAAATTGAGATAAAGAGGACGCAGTATGGTGTTCTTCTGGGAAGTTCAATGATGCAGGCGGTTTTTTCGAAGAACTTTTCTTTTTTAGAAGATGGTGCCATATCTCCATATGTGGATAATAGTATTGCATTGGGGGGCTTTGTTGATTTCTCGTATAAAAATTCGAAATTCAGTATGCGTTCGGAAATACTATATGAAAAACATGAATATCAAGTAAAGGAAGAAGTTGAAGGTTTGGAAGCAACACATTCTATTAGTCATTCCACCTGGACACTTCCTTTTCTAGTGCGCTATTGTCCAATCAAAGGAAGACTCAAGCCTTTCGTAAATATTGGCATGGGATTAAGTTTCTTGGGGAATATTAAAGTGAATTCTTATTTTGTAACTCTGTCAGAGGACATAATCCGTTCGGAGCCGCTTAAATCGCCTAGTCTGAATGCCCTTGGGGGAGTTGGTTGCTTATATCATATCAATCCAGATTTCAATATTTCGTTTGAACTTCGTTATCAAAACTTATTGACAGCATCAGATAACTCAGAGATGCAATTGCATGGTTTGCAGTTGTTGTTCGGGGTGAGTATCAATTAATAAGTACTTTAGCCCTGTGCTCCCATCTGAAATTATTTTCTGAATTTTACTTGATCATTGTAAATGGCTAGTTAGACATGGTGTATGGGAGCTGTGCTGATCGTAAACAGTTTTAATTGATTTCTATTCTAAAAAAAACAAGCCGCAGGAAAAATCCTAACGGCTTGTACAATTCACCAATTTGAAAGCTTTTTATTTTACTACCGTACCACGGAGTTTTAGTTCTTTCGGTTTGCCTCCTGCGTTTGTGAAAACTTTGATTGTTTTGTAAAACGCACCTAAGCTTTTGGCATCGAATGTTGCTACAATCTCTGCTTTTTTTCCGTATTTGATAGGAGCTTTAGGATATGAAGGGACTGTACATCCACATGTACTTTCTACTTTGGTAATAATTACTGGAACTAGACCTTCGTTTTTCAACTTGAATTTTACATCAACTGGTTTCCCTTGTGGTACTTCTCCAAGGTCAAATTCCGTATTAATCCATTTGATGGATGCTTTGCCTTTTGAATTCCCTGATTGACTAAAAGACTGTGCAAAATTGGCCTGAGCTGCGAAAGCCAACAGTACAACGAAAAGTATTTTAATTCTCATGGTAGTGTGTTTTTGTTTTGGTTTAAAAACCTCACCGTTGAATTTAGATTGCGAATCTTATTATTGTACAATACTTTGAGTTGTTTACCAACAAGTGATAGTACTAAAGTAATGTTTGTTCAAAGTTCACCTTCTCAATTGCTATATCAAAAGTACGTCGTTTATGTGTTTATATTATTGAAAGGGTGTGAAAAAACGTTAAGCTTGAAGTTGGAAAGATTGCAAATGGTTAATTACCTGTTTCTTGTGTTATCGCGTGAAAACATATTCTTTTTCAGAAGAAAGGCTTTCGTCAAAAAAGTACCCTCCTCCATCGAATTGTTTTAAGTCTTCTTTTTCCTTTAAGTCATTTTCTAACATATAGCGAACCATCATTCCCCGTGCTTTTTTAGCATAGAAACTGATCATTTTAAGTTTGCCCTCTTTATAGTCTTTGAATACAGGGGTGATGATTTCTGCATTAACATCTTTCTTTTTGATAGCTTTGAAGTACTCGTTGGATGCTAGGTTGACGAGTATTTTGTGTCCGCCTTCTTCTAAATCAGAATTAAGCTGATCCGTAATTACATTACCCCAGAATTGATAAAGGTTTTTCCCGCGTGTGTTTTCTAGTTTTGACCCCATTTCTAGGCGGTAGGCTTGGATAAGATCGAATGGACGTAAAATACCGTATAGGCCAGATAGGATACGCAATTGGTTATCAGCTCTTAGTACTTTTTCTTCGGGTAGGTTTTCAATATCTATTCCCACATATACGTCACCCGTGAATGAATATATGGCCTGTTTTGCATTTTCAAGATCGAAAGGTCGCTGCCATTGACAAAAACGTTCATAGTTCAATTGTGCTAGCTTAGGGCTTACGTTCATTAGTTTTGCAATGGCCTCTGCGGAAAGCTTTCTGCATTCTTCTATTAGTTCTTGAGAATGGTTAAGTAAAGTGGGGACCGTGTGTTTTTTTATTGGGGCAGTTTTTTCGAAGTCTAAAGACTTCGCTGGTGATATTATTGCTAACATGCTTCTTAAGTTTAATTTGGTGGGCAAATATAAAAAGAAAGCCCCGCTTTGGGCGGGGCTTGGAATGCTTTACTAGAATATGTGATTATTTTATATCTCAAAAGATTTTTACAAGACTTGTGCTTATTGGGGATCTTTCTAGGAGTGCATACAGGATTATACTTTTTTTAGCTTGGGAATAAATTCTTTAATAATAATAATTGGGTCACTTTTTTCAATTGGAGTTAATGTAATTGTAATTTTAACCATACATTGATCTTGGCTTACATGAGAATAATCAAAAAAACGATAAAATTCTCGAATGCTTGAGCCTTGACTTAAATACTTGTCCGAATATCCAGAAGAATCGATAAGCGTTCCTCCATGGAAATTTGATCTATACATACTCTGTTCGAAAACAATATTTTTTTCGATTGAAATCTGAGAGCAAGAAGCACTTACTTCTGGGTTTATAATAACCTCAAAAGAAGACAAATCAAGTTCTAGTCTATTGTCTACAGAGTAAGTGCCTCCGTCAGGTTCTTCAGGGTTCTTGTGGTACTGTATGTTTTCGTTTAATTTTATTACAGGTTTAGCTGTAATGCAAAAAACGCCTAATGGTTTATCATAGTTTGGTAGGATTCCTCCAAGGTTGGTGTTTTTGGTACCTGGAAATTTGAATCTAGCGCTGGGCCCTGCTATAGATGAAGTTATTGTTCCTTCTTGGGCTATTTTAGCATTAATTGAACAGTCTATTCTTCCAGGAGCACTTGAGCTAGTTGATAGAAGGCCGTTGGTTAATACTTTTACCCAAGGGTTTGTTGTTGCTAGTGATTGTCCAAGTTTAGTTAGCCCTTGTGTTAATTGAGATTTAAGATAGGAGTCAGTTTGTTTAGTTGCATAATCAGTAAGGAATGTTTTAGTTTCACTTAAAGTAGGGAAGTTTATCTTACCTATATTGTTGATAGAGAAACTTGAAACTAAATCTGAAAATAAGCCAGAAACGCCACCTGATGAAGGCATTGAAAATGTACCTGTAATTTTACCATCAATATTTCCCTTTAGTTTTATAAACTCTTTATTAGTTGCAAAACATTGTAAACGTAAATCAATGTCATCATGAGATAAGTTCGAAATGTTAGGGTCGTACATCACCTCAAATTGGCCACAATACCAATAGTTTGGATTAACTCCATTAGGTATTGCTTGTGGATCACTTGAGTAGTTTGCAATATAAACTGCTGGATTGGAGTATTTGTTTGCCGCTGGCTCAGCTGTGTTTTTTGTAAAATTGAAGGCTGAAGTTTGGCAGTTGGTAGTATTGGCTCCGAATCCCCAAGTAAAGCTACTTGCAGTATAGGTTGAGTTCGTCACGAAGAGGAATACTTTTACTAAACCTTTGTATTTATTATATAGTATGAATTTAGGATCTGCTTCTCCATCTGGAAAATCGTTGTATAATAATTCCCAACCATCAATAGATTTGAAGTCATCGCTAATTTCTTTGGGTATGCTTCCAGAATTTGCTCCAGATACCCAAGGGAGTTTTATTGAGCTGCCTCTATACTCAATATAAGTTTCTTTTTCCCAGTCAAAATTGAATGGGCCAACATAGTAAGCTTTTTTAGCGGATAGTTGCTTAGTTCTTTCGGTTTTAGTTACGGTAGGTATTTCTTGTTTACTACAGCTCAGAGTTGAAATAAGTAATAATAGAAAGATAATTCTTTTCATAATAAGAGGAATTTAAATAAGGTTAATTAATGTATTTTGAGTAATAAAAGAAATCTGAAGTTTTACTTCTGAAATGTTATTTCTTTACTATTGACAATAAAGAAATGACTTAAACGATAAATGGCAAAGATTGCGAGAGGTGTTCTTTGACAAATCTTGGAGTACTAAATGGTAACGCTAATTATTATTTGTAGACTGTCAATGTATAAGAGGGTATTTCTATTGAGTATTGGAGAAAAAGGTCAAATGTGAGCTGTCAGTATTTGTTATGGGCTTTTGGAGGTAATGTTAGGAAAAGTCCCGCATCAAGCGGGACTGTTGGAATGCTTTCCTAGAAAATTTATATAAAATTAGCCTACTCTTCCGTACTTTCTTTTTCTGCTTCTGCAACAGTGAATGATAAATTTACAGTTTCAGATTTTCCTGTGTTTGCTGTTGCTGTAAATTTAAAGATAACAGTGTCGTCTGCATTGTAGTCGGAACCATTGATTTTAATTTTTTGTCCTTTTGCTACGAAAGTCCCAGCTTCAGCAGTAAAATCAATAGTTTTAGGATCAACATCTTTGGGAACAACTTTCTTCTCTACAACGATGTTTGTTGGTTCAGCGACTACTGGCTTTACTTTATATTCAATGTAAAGACCATCAGTGCCTGTTGTTACCTGTGTAGGTTCTTTTTTCTCAGGATCATCACCGGTTGCCGGAGTCCATTTGTAGGGATTCAAATTAGAAAATGCACTTTTTAATGTTGTCTTCTCCATTTTTACGGCAGCAGAAGGAATTCCTGTTGCTTCTAACCTGAGTGTCCAACTATTTTCTTTGTCAATGTTTATATCAGTTTCCATAAATGTAACATTCCCAGTTAGCACAGGACTCTTAACTAAGTCAGCTTCAACCTCGCCTGTAGATAATGCAACAGTAGCTTTAGCTGCACCAGTTATCACAACAGAGGTGACATCGGTGTTATAGGTAGTTACTGAATATGTAATTTGGTTATCCAAGAATGTCATGCCTGGGTTCCCAATTTTAAAACCGGCTCCTGGTGATTTCGGATCATTTGGATAGTCTTCGCAAGAACTTATTCCAAAAGCAAGCACTAATAATATATATAATGTATTTCTCATTTGTCTTTAAATTAATTTTTGTTCCACCAAAGTTTAATTGATTTCTTATCCTCACCTCCAATTAATCCTACTGCAGCTTTGAGGTTTGTTTCATTAACGCCTTTTTCATCAGAAGGATAAGTCATACGTTGAGGAACCATGATAGCTTCGGTTATATCATCATCTAAAGAACCATCAGCAGGGAAAACAAAAAGATTTGAACCGTCAGGTTGTTTGAAGTCAAGGCGAATACGTTCTAGCCACCCTTGAATACCTTGCATGTACATTGCTAACCATTTTTGAGTTCCAATTACATTTTTCCAATTACCTGCTGTATATGGAACAGCCGTAAGGTATGTGTTGGCTGATTCACTAACACCCCAGTAAGCTAAAGAAGCTGTAATACCAGCCTTATAGTGTTCTTCTGCGGTTCCAGTAACAGTCCAACCTCTTTCTTTAGCTTCAGCAAGCATGAATTCAACTTCTGAATAGCTGAGGTGGACAGCGGGAGATTCAGGAGTTTCGATTACAAGCTCAGAAGGTAATGAAATTGCATCATTTGATATTTCTGTCGCATGATCGTTGTTTAGGCCATAAGCCATTCCTGTATAAGCTGCTGAGTTTTTTGCTGGACGGGCATAGGCAGATAAGCGAGGGTCGTTTACGCTTGACATATAATTAATTAAAGTTGCGCTAGGTGAAAAGTCTTGACGTTTTTCACCAACCCAATTTTGCTGTAAAGGGTTGTTGTTTGGAGCTCCACTTTGGTATTTAAATAATGCACTGTGGGAGTTATCTTCCATAACACCAGCTGCAATTGCAGCTTCTCCGACAGTTTTAGCTAAAGCTGGCTCAACATCGCTCATTCTTATAGCAACTCGCAGTTTTAATGAATTTGCAAATTTCGTCCATTTTTCAATGTTTCCTTTGTAAATTATATCGCCTTCTTCAAATGAGTCCTGCTTGTCGTCGAAAGTTGCCAAAGCTCCATCGATTAGGGCTAGAATGCCATTGTATACATCTTGCTGAGAGTCGAAAGCTGGGTTTGGGTCGTCCAACCCTTTACCTGCATCTTTAAATGGGATTGGGCCATAAACATCTGTAAGTACGTGGTAGATGTAGGCTTTGTTAAGGTCAAGAATTGCAAGCTTGTTTGGGTTTTCTGTAAAGGTTGATGCTACATTTAAGTCAGCTAAAGCTCTGGAGTATAATCTGTTCCAGAAGGTGTTGTTTACATTTTCCCTTATCTGGTAACGGCTTTCTTCTGTATATGATGTAGCTGAGAAGTATTGCGCATAATACATTCCCATACGACCATTGTTCCATTCATCCCACATTTCGTCGGACATACTTTTTTGAGCCGCTGTCAACAACCACTCTGCTTTTGATTGGGCAGGTTCATTTGGGGACACATTCATATCTTCTTCAAGGCATGAAGTCATCAAAAAAACCGAAATGAAAAATAATAAAATATATGATTTGTTTAACATGATCAATTTTTTTCGAATTTAAAATGAAACAGATAGGTTAAAACCGTATGATCTAACAGATGGCAAAGAAGCTCCTTCAATACCTTGAATGTTAGTTGAAGAGACAGCTAAGTTACTTGGGTCTAGGTGAGGGATACGTGTGTAAAGTAGCCAAAGGTTATTTGCAAGCAATGACACTTTTAGGTTTTGTATAGGAAGGTTTCCAAGTAAAGATTTTGGAAAACGATAACCTAAAGTAATTTGTCTTAGGTATACATAATCAGTGCTATATACATCAGCTTCTGCAATACGGTATCCACCATTATTAAAGAAATGCGTATTTGCATCAATTTCAATTTGGTTCGGTTGTCCAGTTTCAGAATCAACACCTTCTACAACTGTTCCATATTCACGAATATTATCTTCTATAGTTTCTTCTGTTATACCAGAGTATTTAGCCCACATGTTTGTAGTAGAGAATACTTCTCCTCCAAACTGAAAATCAACTAAGAAAGAAAAGCTAAAGTTTTTATATGACAAACTGTTTGTTAAACCTCCTGTTACTTCTGCTAATGCACTACCAATAGGTTCTAGGTTTTCAGAGCGAACATACTTACCATTTTTTACTATTCTATTACCATTTTCATCATATGTATACTTGTAGCCTAAAATAGTTCCAAATGGTTCACCTTCACGAGCATTAACACTTACTGCAAATGGAGCATTTATTAAACGGTAGTTTGTAACATCAACTCCATTTTTGTGATACAGTTCATCAACCATATTTTCATTCTTGGCAATGTTGAATGAAACATCCCATTGGATTTCATTTTTAATAGGTGTACCAGATAGCATCAGCTCAAAGCCTTTGTTAGTCATGCGTCCTGCATTAACATAGGCAGAAGTATAATTAGAGGCTGCAGAAATACTAAGAGGGATGATTTGATCATCAGTTCTTCTGTCATAATATGTGAAATCTACTCCTAAACGGTTGTTGAAGAAGCGTAAGTCAACACCTGCTTCAATTTCCGTTGTTAATTCTGGTTTGAGTTCAGAGTTCTGTAATTCGGCTGGTACTGTTAAACTAGGAGATGAGCCAAAGCCTGTGTTAGCTTCAAATGTAGGGATTAGTCGGTATGGTTCAGTGTCGGATCCTACCTGCCCCCAACTTACGCGAGCTTTACCAAAAGAGAACCAATCTTGTCCCACCATCTCAGAAAATACCCAAGATAAAGATGCAGCAGGGAAGAAGTATGAATTATCACCATCTGGAAGTGTACTTGCCCACTCATTACGTGCAGTTAAGTCTAAGAAAATTTGGCGTTTCCAGTCAACCGAAACACTACCAAACATAGATTGAACTTCTCTTTCTTCGAAATAGTCTTCTACTTCTGCTGGTTGATTAGAGTTTTTTAGATTATACCAATTAGGGGCATTAAGTCCTCCAACAGATGATGCGCCAGATCTCCAGTATTTTTTATAGCGCCTATTTGCTCCAACAAAAGAGGCTAGGCCTATGTCAGAACCAAGTTTGCGACTATAATTTAACTGAATGTCAAGGTTTGTTTCTTGGACACGCCGCGCAATATTTGAGTATTCTGATTCATTGTTAGATCCTACAGCAACACGCTCTTCTCGTTTATCTGTATAGAAATCTGTTGCTGCTTTAGCTGTAACAGAAAGGCCTTCTATGATTTTCCATGTTAGTCCAATGTTTCCAAAGGCACGGTCTCTACCATCGTTCTGATAACTTTCGTGTCTTACCCAGTAAGGGTTGTCTGTATATTTAGGAGCTGCGTCTGACGGTGAAATACGGTTCCAAGTGCGTTGACGTCCATTAGGCAGTTTGTAGTTCTTGGTTTTGTCAAGATTCCACTGACGTTGTCCCCACTGGTTAAATTGTTGCATGATATTGTTGCCATCGTAGCCAGTTCCAGGACGTCCAACTGCTGCAGAATTCACATAGTTTCCGCTGAAGTTAGCAGTTAAACTTTTCGAAAGTTTATAAGAACCATTGAAGTTGATTGTGTTCCTTTTTAAACTGGATTTAGGCAGTACAAATTTTTGATCAAGGTTAGTGTATGATAACCTAAATGACCCTTTGTCGTTTGAACCTGTTAAGGTGATGTTGTTTGTCCAAGTAAGTCCAGTTTCAAAGAAATCTCTAACATTATCAGGGTTTGCTTCCCAAGGTGCAACTTCTCCAAAGTCAGATGCCTCTTTGTCAAAAGACCACCAATGTCTTACTTCTTGGCCTTGGAGCTTTGGCCCCCAGCTCTCATCAACTTCTGTTTGAGGAACTAAATCATATGAGCGATTTCCTTCAGTGTAGTGACCTGCTGTGCGAGATCCGAATAGCTCAGGATTTTCGTCATAGTAAAGTTTGTTGAATTTAAAGCCGCCACCATATTCATTTTGGTATTTAGGCAACACATAAACTTGCTCCATACGGAAACCAGCGTTATAAGTAACGCCTAATCCTTTTTTACCTTTTTTACCTTTCTTTGTGGTAATTACAATAACACCATTTGCACCACGTGAGCCATAAAGTGCAGAAGCACCAGCTCCTTTCAGTACGGAAACAGACTCAATGTCTTCTGGGTTCATATCTTGGATAGCATTACCGTAGTCGTAACCACCGCTACCGCGTTGTTGGTCTACATCCCCAAAGTTTGAGTTGTCTACAGGAACACCGTCAACTACAAATAGAGGTTGGTTTTCTCCAGTAATAGAGTTGACACCACGGATTGTAATACGTGCAGACCCTCCCATGTTACCAGAACTACCAGTAATCTGTACACCGGCAACTTTACCAGCTAAAGAGTTTACGACGTTAACGTCTTTCTTTTCTGCAAGGCCATCGCCTTTAACTTCCTGTACGGCATAACCAAGTGCTTTCTTCTCCCTAGAAATACCAAGAGCAGTAACAACAACATCAGTAAGCATCTCGGAAGCAGGATTTAGAGCAACATCCAGAGTGGTAGATTTTGAGGTGACGATCTCTTTAGTTTGCATACCAATGAAACTGAAGATGAGTGTCTGTTCTCCAGAGGGTACGCTGATAGAATATTTTCCATTTAGGTCGGTAATTGCTCCTTGTGTTGTCCCTTTTAAAACAATATTCGCACCAGGAATGGGATTACCGTCAGCGCCTGTCACGGTACCGGTTATCGTCCGATCCTGCGCATTAACGACCTGCATTCCAACAAAAAGAAGGAAAGCAAGTAAAGCAGTAAACTTCTTCATACAACTTAATTAAGTTTTGATTAATAAAAATATTAAGTGGTTATAGGCATAGCAAATGTAGAAAAAACTTAACATCTGCAAAAAAAAATATTTTATAAAAATGAGTTTTAGCTAGGAAAAAGTGATAGGAGAGAAAAAAATAACATATAAACATCTATTCTTAGGCTATTTTTCTACTGGAAAATGTGTCTAAGAACAAAAAGAGTCGCACCACAAAGATAGCAACCCTTTTGAAATCTGCAAATTTAAAAATGAAAATTATAGGTGTTTGTCTACTATTATTAATACACCTTGTTCGATTTTTTCAGAATTAGACTCGATTACCCCTCCTTTTGCAAGTAGATCTTGAATGAAAACCTCATCCTTCATGTCCGAAGCATTGATTTTGACATTTAAGAACGCACCTTTAATTGCAGAGCGTGCTGCCATAATTCCAACACCTGCATCGGTAATAGAATTAGGATTACCAATTTCTGCCATAGCTTTGATTATTTTCATGGATTCTAATGTTAATTCCATTACTTTAAATGGCACTTCTATGGCATATTTTGTGGCATCTTGAATGGCCTGTTTTCTGATATTCTTCTCTTCTTCAGTCGATTTAGGCAAACCATAAGCGTCCATAATCCTATTGAATGCTAATGTATCTTCATCAACCATTTTGAGTAGGGCGTCTTTATAGTATTGTCCTTTTTCCGCCCAATCTGAAAATTCTTCCCAACGTTCATCCCACCCTCTTTTGTGGGAAGATAAGTTAGCGACCATTGTACCAAGCGAAATTCCTAATGCTCCCATATAAGCCGATATTGAGCCTCCGCCAGGTGCAGGAGATTCTGAAGCTGTTTCGTTTGCAAAGTCTTTTAGACTCATTTCTACGAGTGGTCGCTGTTCTTCCCTTTCTAATAGGTACTCGATTATTTTTTCCTCTGGCTTGAATGGCTTCAGTTCATCGAGCCCCATTGACTTGATTGCGATTTTTATGATTTCCTCTTCGGAAACCCCTGTTGACCGCTGTTGCTTACGTAGGAAATATTTGCCAGCGTCTAACATGGCTTGTTTTGGGATAAGCCCAACAAGTTCAGAACCCGTTACGCGGATGCCTCTCGAAGTAGCACTTTTAACCACCTCTTCAAAAGCTTCGTGTACGGATGTGACTGTAATATCGGTTAAGTTCATGGAAATTTGGGCAACACCAAACTCTTCGATGTACCAACCGATTGCCTTTACTTTTTTTAGAGTGCCAGGTATTCGAACAGGTTGGCCATTTTCATCTTCAATAATTTTTCCAGTGACAGGATGCCCCTCTCGTTTTACTCTTCCTGCTTCACGAACATCGAAGGCGATTGCATTTGCCCGACGGGTAGAAGTGGTGTTCAGGTTGATATTATAGGCTACGAGGAAATTTCTTGCTCCAATTGCTGTAACACCTGTTTTTGCAACAAAGTCGTTGAACTGGGCTGGGCCAAAATCAGGCTTCCATTCTGGCGATGTAATTTTTTGAGATAAGCCTTCGTATTCTCCACTACGGCAATTAGCTAGGTTTTTGCGCTTATCTTCTTTTGCGGCAAATTCGTAGCAATAGACAGGATAGCCAATTTCATCCCCCACACGTTCAGCTAGGCGGTGAGCGTATTTTACGGTTTCCTCCATTGTTATATTGGCAATTGGGACGAGTGGACATACATCTGTAGCTCCGAATCGGGGGTGTTCCCCTTTATGTTTGCTCATGTCAATTACTTCAGTAGCCTTTTTCATAGCAAGAAAAGCCGCTTCTATAACTTGTTCAGGTTCTCCAACAAAAGTAACTACAGTACGGTTTGTGGCTTTGCCTGGATCTACATCAAGAAGTTTAACTCCTTCTACCGATTCGATTTCGTCTGTAATCTGTTTGATAATGCCCATGTCGTTTCCTTCGCTGAAATTGGGCACGCATTCGATAAGTTGTTTCATTTGTTTGATGTTTTTAGGTCGTACAAAACTAGCCGGTCGAGCCTTTGTTTTTTTTGGTGGAAAGCCCGAGGCTGTTTTTGCTATTAGTTCGGAAAGAAGTTTTCAATGGGTTCGTTCTTTCAGATGTCCCTATCGCTTTTATGCTTAGGTTTATACTACTTTGCCGTTTAGAATCACAGTGTCTATTAAATCCGAAGTGTATGAATAAGGCATAAATTCGTAGCTTGGGATTTCTTTTGTTATGAAAACATTAGCCCTTTTCCCTTTCGAGATGCTACCAAACT
Organism: Bacteroidales bacterium; assembly: GCA_965230435.1. Lineage (GTDB taxonomy): Bacteria > Bacteroidota > Bacteroidia > Bacteroidales > JBDKHP01 > JBDKHP01. The sequence goes on along the minus strand of CBDDLB010000002.1, from coordinate 2,008,330 downwards.
CATCGCTTAATCCCATTGCGTAGGCTGTATTTATTGTTGTTGCGTTAATAACCTCTTCTGGCAGGAGGCGCATTTGTATACAACCTAACGACTGAATAAACTTCATGTCGCCAGAAGGAGACGAGCCGGGATTATAATCTGAGGCCAGAGCCAAAGGCAGGCCTGCGTCTATAACTTTTCTGGCAGGAGCATAAGGCATTCCTAAGAAAAATGATGCTCCGGGAAGCATTGTTGGCATGGTTTCACTTTCGCGCAGAGCTTGAATTTCGGCTTCTCCAACATATTCAAGGTGATCAACAGAAAGCGCATTGTATTTTGTGCCAACCTGTATCCCTCCGGAATAGTCAAGTTCATTGGCGTGAATTTTTGGAAGCATTCCGTATTTTGCGGCAGCATTTAGAATTCGATCAGTTTCGTCTTGAGTGAAGAATCCTTTATCGCAGAACACATCGACATAATCAGCAAGTTTTTCAGTAGCAACAGCAGGAAGCATTTCGTTTACTACAAGGTCTACATATTTCTTTTGGTTAGCCCTATATTCAAGAGGAATGGAGTGTGCCCCCAGAAATGTAGAAACTATTTGCAATGGAGTTGTTTCTTTTAGCCGCTTGATAACGCGTAGCATTTTAATTTCAGATTCTGTGGTTAGACCGTACCCACTTTTTATTTCTACAGCTCCTGTCCCTTTGTGTATAATTTCATTAATGCGGTCTAATGCTTGCTTGTAAAGATCGTCTTCGGATGTTTTTGCAAGTAGTTTGGCGGAATTGAGAATGCCGCCTCCACGTTTAGCAATCTCTTCGTACGAAAGGCCTTTTATTTTATCGACATATTCAATTTCGCGGCTACCTGCATAAACTAAATGTGTGTGTGAATCGCAGAAGGAAGGGAATACCATTTTACCGGAAGCGTCAATTGTGGAATCTGCTTGGATGTTGGGGGCTAGAGATTCCATAGTTCCGAAGTTTTCAATGTATCCATTTTTTAGAAAAAGGTAGGCATCTGAGATTGAGGGAAGGATTTTCATTTCAGTTCCTTCGACTTTTTTTCTTGCCTTGTTCTCTACTTGAACCAATTGTTTAATATGCGTTATTAATAGTGTTCCCATGAATATAAATTGGAATTGTAATATGAACGACACCTAGAATGTGTGCCATAAGGTTGATAAACAGCATGAAGCAAATCTTGAATGAAAACGCTGGGGTTTATTCTAAGATTCTTGAGCTAAGGTAAACAAACTTTCTACTGAACCATGAGGAGTACAGATTGAATTCCGACACAGTTTTTTTTGACAAAAGCTGACAGTGGTTGTTCTTCATTTTTTTATTTTTGCATCCTCAAAACAACCCCTTACCCAAAAATTTTAGACTAATGCTCTCAAACTCATATTTTATATTATTCTCAGTCATAGCACTGGGATTAGCTCTTGGCAGGGTGAGCCTGAAAGGTGTTTCTCTTGGAGCGTCAGGTGTTATTTTTGTCGCAATGCTTCTTGGGCATTTTGGTGCAACAATACCTGCTGACTTTCAAAAAGTAGGTTTGCTTCTTTTTATTTTCACCATTGGTATTCAGGCCGGGCCTAGTTTTTTCCAATCTTTTGTTGAGAAAGGAAAAAAACTGATTGTATTGGCCGCAGCACTCGTTCTAATCGCTAGTTTAAGCACTGCTATATTAAGTTTTGCTTTTGGAGTTGATATGAATATTGCTGTAGGTTTGCTGTCTGGTGCATTGACCAGTACGCCGGGACTTGCAGCTGCTATAGAAAGTACAGGTTCGCCGTTGGCTTCGCTTGGTTATGGAATTGCATATCCGTTTGGTGTTATTGGTGTAATTCTATTTGGCAAGCTGGCTCCAACAATATTTAAGCTAGATTTTAAAAAGGCAGAAAAGGAATATGAGGCCGAAGGAAAAGAAAGTTTCCCAGATATCCGCAATGCTAATTTCGAGGTTACCAATCCGAATATATTTGGAAAAAGCTTAGCTAAACTCCGTTTGCGGAACTTAACACAGGCTACTATTTCAAGGGTGAAAAAAAACAATGAAGTACAGCTTGCCACACGCGACATGGTGTTGGAGAAAGGTGATGTTATAAAAGCAGTTGGAACAGAAGATGCTCTGGAAAAGGTGAAACTTTTCGTTGGAGAAGAGTCCGAAGAAAAACTAGACTTAAAGAACCAAATAAAAGTAGAATGGGTTCTGGTAAGTAATAAGGCTGTTGTGAATAAAACAATCCGACAGCTCAATTTGCAGGATAATTACGCAGCTACAATCACCAGAATCAATAGGAGTGGAGTACAAATTTCGCCTAAGGGCAGTACAAGCATTCGTTATGGTGATAGGCTGTTGATAGCTACCTCAGGATATAAAGAAAACGTTATCCGCCTGTTTGGTAACGATAATAAGAAATTATCAGAGACCGATTTTCTTCCTATTGCATTAGGAATCCTGATTGGTATTGGTGTAGGCCTAGTGCCAATTCCATTACCAGGTGGAATTGAGTTTAAGCTTGGGCTTACTGGTGGCGTTTTATTTTCAGCTTTGCTTTTGAGTTGGAAGGGGAAAACAGGGCCAATTACATGGTCGTTGTCTGGTGCTGGCAACCAACTTCTCCGGCAGTTGGGCTTGCTGTTGTTTTTAGCACCTATTGGAACTAGTGCGGGAGCACAACTTATGCAGACAATTCAGGAACAAGGAATGGGATTATTTGCTATTGCAGCAGCAATCACCCTAGTACCAATGTTTGTGACCGCAATAGTTGGTCTTTATGTGTTGAAAGTTAACCCTCTTACTTTACTTGGACTGATTATGGGAAGTATGACCAGTACTCCTGGGCTTAGTGCGCTAGATAATACAACAGAATCGGAAGCACCCCAGATAGCATACGCTACGGTTTATCCTGTTGCAATGGTGCTGTTAATTATATGTACTCAAATACTTAGTTTGATTTAAGATCATTAATCTTTTGGCTGAGAATATTTGAGCAATTACTTTTGACCAGCTAATGCTGGGAATATTTATCTGTAGATTAAATGAATGTTATTTGTGCCGCTACAAATAGGATCATTTTAACCGAATAGGTCTACGACCTTGATTTAAGAATAAAAAAATGGCTCTCGAAGAACACGCTAAATTTCAACGGATCCTGAAGATGATGCTTGCCTTGATCAGTAGTGACGGTATGCCGATTCAGGAGATGGCTAAAAAGTTCAATATGTCTGTTCGGACAGCGTACCGCTATATTCAGACATTCAAGGAAGTTGGTCTGGTTGTTACGAACGAAAACAATCGTTACAAGATAGAAAAGCTGCCTAAAGTTCTAAAGGACATTAATGAGCTTTATTACTTTACAGACGAAGAAAGCTTCATTATAAATAAAGCTATTTATGCTATTGGTGGGGAGACGGTAAATAAGCAGAACTTATTGAATAAGTTGTATGCAATTTACGACTTTGAACATACGAAACTGCCTTTCATAAAACCAGAAGAAACTGAACTGGTCTCGAAGCTAAGGCATGCAATGCAGTGGAAGCGTCAAGTGGTGCTGAAGAATTACAAATCTGGTAATAGCAACGACATTCAAGACCGTTTGGTAGAGGCTTTTAACTTCACTAATAATTTTGTGTCGGTGTGGGCTTTCGATACGGCCTCAAAAAGTAACAAGACTTTCAAGATATCGCGGATGGATGATATCGAAGAGCTTGAAACACCTTGGCAGAACGAACAGTCGCACGAAGAAGACTTCATAGATATTTTCAGAATTGGGGGCAAAGAGAAACATCAAGTAAAACTCTACCTGAACCTTAGGGCGTACAGACTTTTGATCGAAGAGTATCCTCTTTCGCAGCAGTTTATTAAGCGTTTCAACGATAAAATGTACCTTTTTGATGGCTGGGTGAGTAGCTACGAAGGTGTAGGAAGGTTTGTGCTGGGGCTGATGCGCGACATTGTAGTGCTTGAACCTAAACAGTTTAAAGATTTCCTTAACGATAAACTGAAAGGAAAGCGCTTTTAGGTAGAAATTAGCCTTCGTATCTCCGATAATGACTCGCTTTGTAAAGCAGTTTTGCAGTACGTGTGATTGTTAAATTTATCAAACGATCTTTAATTTAGCATTATAGGAGATTCCTTTTCAGGATAATTTATATTTTTGCAGAATGTTTTGTAGACAGATTGTGTTCGGATTGAACTGTTTGTTAAATCAACAACTGCTTTAGTATCACACTTCTGTCTCGTAGAAAAACGATTCATAAAAAACGCAAGGAACAACAAATGAAGAACATCCTGCTCCTAATTACTGTCTTAGCCGTTGCATTTAGCTCGTGTAGCCAATACCAAAGGGTTGTTAAAAGCAAGGACAACCAACTAAAATACAAAATGGCCAAACAATACTACGAAGATGGTAAGTACTCCAAATCTAAAACATTGCTGGAAAGTCTGATTAACGTTTATAGAGGTACTGACAAGGCCGAAGAAATTTATTATCTTTATACATACTGTCATTATAAAGAGCGCGATTACATTTTGGCAGGTTACTATTTCAATAACTTTGCTCAGACGTACCGTAATAGTAAATACACGGAGGAATGTATGTTCATGACTGCTTATTGCAATTACCTTAGCTCTCCGAAACCAAGTCTAGATCAGGAAGATACATATGAGGCTATCAAGAATTTCGATCTTTTCATGTCTAAATACCCAAATTCTTCGCGTAAAGATGAAGTAGAAAGACTATCGAAAGAACTATATGCTAAGCTTCAGGAAAAAGCATACATGTCTGCTAAGCAATATTACAATCTTGGCAACTACAAAGCAGCAGCTGTAACAATAAAAGCATCTTTGAAAGACGCTCCACAATCTGTATACAAAGAAGATTTACTTTTCTTGGATGTGAAAGCGAAATACGACTATGCAGAGAACAGTATCAAAGAAAAGCAGCTAGAGCGTTTCGAGGCAACGGTGAAAGCTTATTACAAATTTGTCGATTCTTTTCCAGAAAGCAAGTTTGTGAAAAGTGCTGAGCGTTATTTCAAGCGTGCAGATGCAAATATCAAAGACCTAAAAGAGGACGAGAAATTGCAGACTAGCCTCTAAAGCAACCTTTTATCACAATTTATCGTTATGAATAGTCAATTGGTGATTCAATTGACTATCAGGTCATAGATTTATCATACAGTAAATCTTGATTAAAAGGTCTCAGACCTTAAAAACGGGCACTAACTATTGTTTATAATAATTCAAAGTCGCAATATATGGATTACAAAAAGACCAACGCATCTCCAACAACTATTACAAGGAACTTGGATCAGTTGGACGCTCCGACGGGCAATATTTATGAAACAGTTAGCATCATCTCAAAAAGGGCAAACCAGATCGGCGTTGAGCTTAAAGAAGAGTTGAACAAAAAACTAGAAGAATTTGCATCTTATACCGATAACCTTGAAGAGGTGTTCGAGAACAGAGAGCAAATTGAAATTTCTAAGTTTTATGAGCGTTTGCCAAAACCAACATTAATCGCATTGCAAGAGTTTTTAGAAGGGAAAGTGTATCACCGTAATCCGGCTAAAGAACAAGATGCTTTCGAACTAGAAGAATAACAGAAGGAGCTTTAAGCTCCTTTTTTCTTATCCATATTTCCTCTCTCCTCGTTTCAATTCCTTCATATCAGTCTCCCGATCGTGTTTAAAAGTGCTTATTTTAGCATATTGATTCAGGCAAAACATGTCTGTAAATTGTGTAATCGAATAGCCATTAAGTTTTAACTTCTTACATCAAGCTCAATGCAAGATGAGAATTGTTGGTGCAATTTTTCAAAGGTTTCTTTTCTGACAACTAGAACTTTGGGAAAGTTAAGCAGTAAGTGAAAGTGAAAAAATAACTTCGGTTTTCGTTGCGATGCGGTCGTCCAAATCCTCACGTACTATAGTACGCTCCGATATTGAATGCCTTTCGCGCCTTAACCGAAATTATTTTTTGAACTTCACTAATACGATTTCGAACTTGAATTTACTGGAATAAAACTTCAGTAATTTTATTCCCCTCCTCTTTGAGGAGAGGGTGGGTGGTGTATTTATAATACTGTTGATGTATTTATGAAAATACAACCACCCCTGCCCCTCCTTTTTTAAGGAGGGGAGCTGAAAAGCGTTGCTTTTCGTTGAAACCTTCGGTTTCATTATATCGGTAAATTCATCACATAAATAGTATAAGTCATAATTAAACTGAATGAGTTTGATTATGGATTTCAATTAGTTCGTATACCATCGAAAAAACTAAACAAATGAAGGGGAAACATATATTATTAGGAGTTACAGGAGGTATAGCAGCATACAAAACCGCTCACTTGATCCGCCTTTTGGTAAAAGAAGGCGCAGAAGTGAAAGTTGTTATGACCCCACTGGCTAAGCAGTTCATAACACCGCTTACGCTAGCTACATTGTCGAAGAATCCGATCCTTGTCGACTTTTTTGATCCCGAAAACGGACAATGGAACAGTCACGTCGATCTTGGCCTATGGGCAGATGCTTATGTAATAGCTCCAGCAACCGCCAATACAATGGGAAAAATGGCAAACGGAATTGCCGATAATCTTCTCGTGACATCTTACCTTTCGGCGCGTTGCCCGATTTTTATAGCACCTGCAATGGATTTGGATATGTATCAGCATCCAACTACATTAAAAAACATTGAAACATTGAAGGGCTTTGGAGCTCATGTTGTTGAAGCAGAAAGTGGAGAGTTGGCCAGTGGATTACATGGCAAAGGTCGTATGGCAGAACCAGAACATATATTGGAGGCTCTGGTTTCTTATTTTTCAGTAGAAAAACCACTTGAAGGAAAGAAAGTGCTCTTAACAGCAGGGCCAACCCAAGAACCTATAGATCCAGTCCGTTTTATTGGCAATCACTCTTCTGGCAAAATGGGGTATGCCATTGCGGAAGAGTTAGCAGAACAGGGGGCAGAAGTGCATATCGTCAGTGGGCCAGTGACAATTAATGCAGAACATGAAAATATCACTGTTGAAAAAGTAAAAACTGCCGAAGAGATGTACAATGCCTGTACTGCCAGCTTTCAAGAATACGATATTGCTGTTCTAGCTGCTGCCGTTGCAGACTTTACTCCAGTTGTTGTTGAAGATAAAAAAGTGAAGCGGGGCAAAGAAAACTATACGGTCGAATTACAGCCTACAAAAGACATTGCTGCGGAATTAGGAAAAAGAAAGTCGGGGAAGCAATTATTGGTTGGCTTTGCACTTGAAACACACGATGCAGAGAGCAATGCGCTGTCTAAACTTGAGCGAAAGCAGTTGGATTGCATTGTACTTAATAGCATGGAAGATAAAGGTGCAGGTTTTCAGCACGACACTAATAAAGTTTCTATTCTGAAAAAAGATGGATCAATAAAACGTTACGAATTGAAGCCTAAAACAGAAGTGGCAAAGGACATAGTTAATAGTCTGACTGAACTTTTGCCTTAGAAACAACGTTTTCTTACAAGCTTTCCATAAGTTCCTGTCCTTAAAAGCATGGGCTTATGGAAAGTGCAGGGTTTTAGGCATATCAAAAAAAACAACTATCCATTCGTTCCACTGCGGACGGCCAAATCCTCACGTACGAAAAGTACGCTCCGGTTTAGCCGCCTTGTGCGCCTTTGGCTAATTATTTTTTTTAACATGTCTTAGTTAGTAACACTCACAAAACAGAAAAGAGATGTTGTTCAATTCGGCTCATTTCCTATTTTTTTTTCCATTCTTTGTTCTTCTTTTCTTTTCCCTACCTCAAAAATATAGAAAACCTCTTTTGTTGGTTGCCAGCTATTATTTCTACCTGAGCTGGAAAATAGAATACGGGATACTTTTACTTACATCTACGGCTGTCGATTATTTTTCTGCACTCCAAATAGAGAAACGAGATAGCAAAACAGCAAAGCGAAACTTTCTTCTGCTTAGTATATTAGTCAACCTAACATTCCTTTTTAGTTTCAAATATTTAGGCTTTGCAGTAAAAAACGTTATTCGTTTTGTGGATATTTTGGGCCCTAGTTTGCCAAACCCTATCGACGAGATCCTATTGCCAATTGGCATATCGTTCTACACCTTTCAGTCCATGAGCTACACAATAGATGTGTTTCGTGGAGAGATAAAAGCTGAAAGGAGTTTTGTCTCCTTTGCCCTTTTCGTTTCTTTTTTCCCGCAATTGGTAGCTGGCCCTATTGAGCGGTTTGCACACCTGCGGCCACAGTTCGACAAACTGGCAAAGCCCGATGCACACCGCTTTGCGATAGGGCTGAAAATGATGTTTTGGGGCTATTTTCAAAAAATAGTAATTGCCGATAGTATGGCTCCGTTTGTCAATGCTGCATATGGAGCACCACATAACTACAGTGGACTGGCAATGGTAATAGCAACGGTCTTTTTTGCTTTTCAGATCTATTGCGATTTTGCAGGATATACTGCTATAGCAAGAGGAACAGCTAAAATTATAGGCATAGACCTTGTTCCGAATTTCCGTCAGCCATACTTCTCATTTTCATTTATCGACTTTTGGCGGCGTTGGCACATGTCGCTTTTCAGTTGGTTCAAATCGTATGTGTACATTTCGTTGGGAGGAAACCGCTTTGGAACAGTGGTGAAATTCCGCAATATTTTCATCGTTTTTATCGTGAGTGGCATTTGGCACGGCGCTAATTGGACATTCATAGCGTGGGGTGTGCTGAATGGAATTTTCTATTTAGCAGAACTTTATTTCAATAAAGTAATGAACATCTCAGGGTTAGAGAAAACCAAGTTTTACTCTCCCGAACGCCTCCTGCGTACAATTTTTGTTTTCTCGATGGTAAATATTACTTGGGTTTTCTTTCGTGCCGAATCTATCAGTAGTGCCATGCTCATTTTTAGGCGAATACTATTTCACTTCTCAGAACCATTAGCTTTTGGAAACATTGGCATCGCTGTCAACGTATTCTTGATTTCTATTCTTATGGTTGTCCACTGGTACGATCGGAATAGTGATATTATAGAGCGATCCACCCAATTACCAATGCCAATACGTTGGGGGATCTATATTTTTCTTGGAGTGTTGTTTGTTGGGCTTGGGAATTTCGGAGCTCAGCAATTTATCTATTTTCAGTTCTGATCGGGTAGGGGCAAGGAAAAGTATACCTGTTCGTTTTGTTAAAAAAGAAAATAAGCACAAGGTGCTATTTGTTAGGAAAAGCACCGTGCTAATATTCAATATGGTGACAAAACAAAAAGTGTCGTTTATATTAATACACCTCCTTATATGAAGCCTCTGATTGTAAGAAGTGTAATTCTGCTGACAATTGTCTATGGTCTATATTGGTCTTATCTGGAATTTTGCCCTACATTTTACAATGAAGCTACTAACAACCGCTGGCATTTTCTGAAAACCACTTTCGAAGAAAAACAAAACTACGCCCATTGTTCAACTCTCTTTCTCGGAGATTCCCGGCTGAATGCAGGTGTCGTTTTTCGAGATATAGATTCAAGCTTTAATGTTTCAGCAGGAGGAGCAAGTTCGATAGAAATGTACTTTATTCTAAAGAAATATTTGGAAAGCTATCCTGCACCACAAAAGATTGTTCTTTCGCAGTCCCCTCGTTTTTTCAAAGAGCTTTTTGCTTTTTGGGGCTATGCTGTACGAAACGATTTTTTTGAGAAAAGAGAACTGGACGAGATATTTACGGCAGCTGAACTTCTACAGGACACTATTTTAGGCACATGCCCCAGAGGGCAGGCATGGTTGTTTAAACTTAAGTATTTCAAATATTACCAGCCAGATCTTCGCGCTAGTCGTATTTTCTTCGGAAAAAAAAGGAATCGAAAAATGACCACTTCAATGATAGTGGAACGGGGAAGACGTCCGCATCCGCTTCGTTATCAATCTCATTCTGGTTTGAACTACGAAACTCGATACGATTCCTTTGAACCATCACCTCTTCTTGATTTGTATTTCGATAAATTGTTAGAATTGTGCCAGAAACACTCGATAGAAGTAGTATTCCTGAATATGCCAATGAATGAGAGTTCTTTTAAAAAACTTTCGCCATCCTTTAAATCTGGTTTCTCTAGTTATTTAGAGCAGAAATCAAAAAGCTACAGTCATGTTTTGTTCGAGACCAATCTTTATGCTTGGCCTGATAGCATGTTTGGAGACCCTTCTCATCTTCACATGAAAGGAGCGAAGTTTTTTACTGATAGTCTTAAAGTGAAACTTGGTTTTTAGGGAATTGTAAGTTTTCAAGATGATAAAGAAAGTATTTCACAGCATTTTTACACCATGGTGGATGCCGATTTTACTATCGCTTTTCCCTGCTGCTTTTATATGGCTGCATGGAGCTTTAGGGATGAACCGTTTAATCCCTTTTATATGGATATCGCCATTACCATTTTTAGTTCTCTTGATTTTTTTGATCGCTACACTTTATAGACTTTTCAGAAAGCATTGGTGGCAGGCTGCAATTACGGGGATTCCTATTCTGATATTGGTGGTGCTGATTGCTATATTTGCTTCTAATTTTGAAAAACATACTGTAGAACACAGACGGGAAATGAGCGAATAGGTAGGTTGTCATACTATTAAGAAAGGGCTCTCGGTTTTTAGATTTCTCTGTCTACTGCAAGGCCAAAAAGCGATAATTGAGTGATCAGAGGTAAAGTTTATTCCATTATCCACTGATTCTGTAATTGAATATCAAATTCGCACCAGTACAAAAAAGAGAAGGGTTGTTCTAAATACAAGAACAACCCTTTTCTCTTATAATGCGTTTGGAAAATCAGAACTATTAACTGCGGTTAAGCAAATTCTCTACAGTAGCAACTTCAAGATAAGAAGCTCCTGTTGGACGTCCAAAGTTGCCCGCAAGAATAGTAATGGTATCTTCAGATTCAATTTTTTGTGCTTTCAGAAGGCCACCTATTGCAGCACTCGTAAATCCATCAGTCGATTGACGAGGCTCCATGTAGCTTGGAAGAACACCATAGCTCAATGCCAATTCGCGCATTGTACGTTTTTCGTAGCACAATGCAAAAACTAGGCGTCTGCCACGGTATCCTGTAATATTACGGATAGTACGGCCTGTTGTGCTATCAGCAACGATTGCTTTTGTGTTCAAACGTACAGATGCTTGTACTGCCGATTCTGCAAGGTAAGCTGATATTTCGCTGCTAAGGATTTTCATTGGCAGCTCACGGAATTCTTTAGTGCACGACTCAACTTCTGTTGCAATATTAGCCATTGTGCGTACAGACTCCACAGGGTATTTACCATAAGCTGTTTCGCCAGAAAGCATTACAGCATCAGTACCATCGTAAATTGCGTTTGCAATATCGTTGATCTCTGCACGTGTTGGACGCGGGTTCTCGATCATTGAGTGTAGCATGTGCGTTGCAATGATAACAGGCTTACGTTCTGCCATACATTTGCGAACAAGCATTTTCTGTATTGCAGGAAGTTTCGGGCCAGGGATTTCGATACCAAGATCGCCACGGGCAACCATAATTCCGTATACGTTCTCAAGAATTTCGTCGATATTGTCAACGCCTTCTTGGTTTTCAATCTTTGCAATAATTTTCACTTTGCTGCCAGCTTTGTCTAGCATTTGCTGAATTTCGGCAACATCTTCTTTTGTGCGAACAAATGAGTGTGCAATGAAATCGATATCTTGCTCAATCGAGAACTTAACATAGTCGCGGTCTTTGTCACTAAGGGCAGGCAGGCGAAGCGAAGAGCCAGGTACGTTAAGGCTTTTCTTGCCTTTAATCGTTCCTTTGTTTAGAACGGTACAATATAGAAAGTCGCCATCTTTTTTATCAATGCTAAGGGCGATATCTCCGTCATCGATTAGAATGCGCATTCCAACTTCGATGTCAGCTACAAAACCAGCGTAATTTACACAAACTACATCCTTCTCCTCCTGAAACGCTAGATTTCCGCTAATTTTAACTACGTCGCCTTCTTCTACAACCAAATTGTCCATTGGGCAAGTCCGCACTTCGGGCCCTTTTGTGTCGATTAAAACTGCAATACGTTCGGACACGGCGCGTATATTCTTCACCACCTTCATTGTATCTTCCGGCGACTGATGTGCCGTATTTATCCGAACCACATTCATTCCTTCTTCGTACAATTTACGAAGGAAATCAGGTTCACAATTTCGATCTGATATTGTTGCTACAATTTTAGTTCTTTTCTTCATGCTGATATGTGTGTGCGTTATAAAATTATTGCAAACGTAGTTTCGGGTCACTTAAAGTTAACTCTTTTTCTGTTTCGAAACCTTAAATGTTCAAAGACATATCCTACAAATAGGGGTAGAGGCCTTATACTTCATAACTTAAACCCTAGCCCCTGTATAAACCACAACGGTATTTTCGGGGGCGGTTTCATTTTGCACCGTATTACGGCATGCAAATATATGTAGCAAATATTTCTTGTACTTTATGCTAACGAAAAATTGTGTGAAAAAAATGAAATTTAGAATGATTCTGACTCCCTTTATTAGGATTTTAAGATTAAAATATCTTATCTTCTAGAAATGGAAAATTTGTCTTCCTCTTATTAAGAGACACAAATATAATTGTTTACGAAAGTAGAAAGTGAAAAAGTAGTTTAAGCAAAAAAGAGCTTGAATAATTCAATAAGGCTATGCCTGTTGCATGTTAACACAAACAAGTATAGCAGCACTTTTGCAATAACCAAGTCCTTTTTTTTGTATCTATGCTAATCTGGTCAATAATTATAAGGTTATCAAAGTTCAGAACAGTAGCATACGATGAGAAGAATGTCCATGTGTTTGTGTAAGTGTATGGATAGCAGTCTGTTCATAAGGATCTCTGACTAAAGCTTTGATGCGATGAATTAATATCAGACATCTTGTTTCTCTTTGAGTTGGTATTACAAATACAGGTATTATGACTTTTGTTGAATATATTGTTGTTTTTCAGTAATTTAAATAAAGTGGAGTAGAGAATGGGGTTTTATTTCTTGTTGTGGAGTATGGCTGACTGAAAGACAAAAAGTAAGGAATATGCTCTTTATAGGAGCAAAATCAAATCTAAAGGCATGAATCGTAATTTCAACCAATACGTAATAGCCGATATACATGGTTGTGCAAAAACATTCGCGACTCTGTTGGAAAAGCTAAAGCTGAAGAAATCCGACAAACTATATTTACTGGGCGACTACATCGACAGGGGGCCGGACAGCAAAGGAGTTGTGGATTTAATAATAAATCTTCAAAAGAGTGGATATAAGGTTTTTCCCCTGCATGGCAATCATGAAGAAGATTTTCAGTTCTACTTGACCAGCGAAAGGCGTAGGGCAGCCTATTCTAGATATTACCCGAACAATAACATCTACGATAAATCCTATATGGATTTTTTTCTATCGCTACCGTATTATTATGAGCTTGATAATCACATACTTGTTCATGCAGGATTCGATTTTTCTGGCGACGACATCTTTAAGAACAAAGAAGCAATGCTTTGGGAGCGGGACTGGGAAGACTCTTATGTGCCAGCCATGGCACGCAATAAAACTATTGTTCATGGCCACACCCCAACAGGTTTCGACACAATACTGAGATCGATAGAACAGCGCCAGCATATTTTGCCTCTGGACAATGGTTGCGTCTATGCAGGGCAAAGAGAACTCGGTAAACTCCTTTGTTTAGAACTGAACAGCTATGAGCTTCAATGGCAGGAATGCTTAGATCTGGTATGGGCGTAATTTTCTATACGGATTTTTTTGGAGCACAGCGCTGTCTCTATTTACTGCACAGTCGCGCCTTCTGCTACAAGTCCTCGCCCCACGTGCCGTTCAACATCGGCATGGCAGTCTATTCCGCTCGTCGCTCCATACCTGCCATACCGTGTTTCACTGAGCCCGTGTGCCTGTGGGCTTTCCGCTACAGTCGCGGCTATTTTAGAACTGTATTGCTTTCTACTTCAAGCATTAAATAAAAAACAATACAATGAATATTCTATAAGTTTCGGCCAATTAAGCACGTGGTGTTATTTATTTGGAAAAGTATCGCGCTAGTATTCAGTACAGTGATAGACCCAAAAGAGTCGTGTATATTAGCAAGCCTGCTTGTCTTAGTCCTGAGAAAGATAAGCAGAAACATTTTTTTCAATGCGACTTTCTATCTCACCAATATCTGCATGTAAAAACTTATCGCCTGTTACTTTCTCGTAGAGTTCAATGTAGCGCTCACTGACTTCCTCAACAAATTCATCTGTCATTTCAGGAAGCCTTTGTCCCTCCTGACCGCTGAAACCATTTTCCATTAACCACTCTCTTACAAATTCTTTCGACAGTTGTTTCTGGTTTTCTCCTTTGGCAAAGCGCTCCTGATACCCTTCTTTTATGAAGTAGCGCGACGAGTCGGGAGTGTGAATTTCGTCAATCAGATAAATCTTTCCATCGCGTTTGCCGAACTCGTATTTAGTATCAACTAGAATAAGGCCTTGTTCTTCGGCCATTTCAGTACCCCTTTTGAAAAGTTCAAGTGAAATTCGTTCCAGCTCTTTGTATTCTTCTTCAGACACTAAGCCTTGTGAGATAATTTCTTCGCGAGAGATATTCTCATCATGTTCGCCTTGCTCTGCTTTTGTTGTTGGGGTAAGAATTGGTTCTGGAAATGCCTGATGTTCTTTCATGCCTTCAGGAATTGGCACACCACATATCTGACGTTCTCCGTTCTTGTATGCCCTCCACGAGCTGCCAGTAAGGTACCCCCGAACAATCATTTCTACAGGGTAAGTTTCGCACTGTAGCCCTACTGTCACCATTGGATCTGGTGATGCTATTTTCCAGTTTGGAACAATATCCTTGGTCGCGTCTAGAAACTTCTCTGCTATCTGGTTTAGCACTTGTCCTTTGTATGGAATGCCCTTTGGCAAAACAACATCAAAAGCAGAGATTCGGTCGCTGGCAACCATCACCAAAAGCTCATTGCTGATATTATATACGTCGCGTACTTTGCCTTTATATACGCTTTTTTGGTTTTCGAATTTAAAATCGGTCTTTATAAGAGCTTTACTCATTGTCTGGAATTAAGTTCTTGGAACTATTTATTGCGAAATGTTTCGCGCTTTTTATAGTATCGCAACACTCCGAAAGTGTTGTTCATTATTGGTTACCTTTTTTTTAAAGAACGCTTATCATCGTTTTCCGTACCAAAAGCCTCGTCCTCTTCTTCCTGATGATCGTCGAAGGCTTTCACAATCTGGTTCACAAGCTTGTGACGGATAATGTCTTCGGAGTTGAAATTCATAATGGCCACGCCATTTATTCCTTCCAAGATGCGTTGGGCATACGTGAGCCCGGAGGTAGAACGGCGGGGCAGGTCAATCTGCGTAATGTCTCCCGTTACCACGAACTTGGAGTTTTCCCCCATACGTGTCAGGAACATTTTGAACTGTTTTATGGTCGCGTTCTGGGCTTCGTCCAGAATAACGTAAGCATTGCTAAGAGTACGTCCGCGCATGAAAGCCAAAGGGGCAATCTGTATAATCTTCTGATCCATCATTTCCGATAATTTATAATGCGGGATCATATCACGTAGGGCGTCGTAGAGTGGTTGTAGATAAGGATCTAACTTGTCTGCAAGATCGCCAGGAAGGAAACCTAATCGTTCGCCGGCCTCAACTGCAGGACGGCTGAGGATGATTTTTCTTACCTCTTTATTCTTCAAAGCCCGAACAGCCAAGGCTATGGCCAAATACGTTTTTCCCGAGCCAGCCGGGCCAATGGCAAAAAGCAGATCGTTCTTTTCTGCAGCATCCACCATTTTGTATTGTGTCTTGTTGCGGGGCTTAATAGGTTTGCCGTTGTTGCCAAATACGAGAATTTTGCTTTCCTGAAGAGGGTCTTTTGTTTCTTCGTTGTACAGATCGGCTTCTAAAATCTCTATAACATTGCTTTCACTTAGGTTATTGTATTTTTCCAAACGTGAAACTATTGTTTTGAATTTGTGTTCAAATACTTCTAGAGAAGTTTCGTCGCCAATAACTTTTAGGGAATGCCCTCGCGAAACTAGCTTCAATTTAGGAAAGAAGGCTTCTATAATTTTTAACTTCGTATTGTCTGCTCCAAAGAGTTGCAATGGGTCTATAGAAGGGAAATTGAGATTTTTTTCAGCCATATATTTAAGTTGGTGTTGTAATTTTAAACGACACTTTGGGATTTTACTTTTTTGATATTCAGTGTTATGTAATCCAAATAAATAATTATAGAACTTACCTCGGTTTTAACTTACATGCTGCAAAATTAATTAAAAGCATTGAATTTGTTTCGTTTAGAAATGAAGAAACAAATAGAAAACTTATCAACTATTACCTAAAGCTTTTTGTGTCTGATAATAAAGTTATTAATGGCGATGATGACAATTACCGGCATTGTGTGTTGGGAGATTGCCGCAACAAAACTTTGTAATATCAGGCTCTCATTCCTTCTTATGTATTAATTTTGTCGGAGAAAAAGATAAGAATTCAAGTATTACATGGCGATTATCACCCTTACCAGTGACTGGAATCAAAGCGATTATTATGTAGGGGCGGTGAAAGGGAGGTTATTGTCTCTTTTACCGAAGGTCACCATTGTAGATATATCGCATCAGATACAGTCTTATAATTTTGCACAGGCGGCTTTTGTTGTTAAAAGCTGCTTTGGTTATTATCCAGAAGGCACTGTCCACATAGTAGATGTTTGTGCAGAGAATTCAGAGAAGACACCTCACTCTGTTATTAAGGCAAAAGGTCAATATTTTGTTGGGGCAGACAATGGTATGTTTTCGTTGATGTTCGATGGAGGAATTGAAGAAGCGGTGACAATTCCTGTAAAGGAAGAGCATCAAGGAAGCTTTCAGGGTTTGAATATTCTAGTTCCTGTTGCTGTCGCTATTGCTAAAGGGGCGGCGTTGAATAGTATTGGTGAGCCAAAACGAACTTTTGCCAGAGCTGTGCCAATTCTGCCCATTGTTGACGATAATTACATCAGCGGACATATCCTCTATGTCGATTCCTATCATAATGCCATTTCAAATATCACTTACGAACAGTTTGAAGAGAGCCGTCGGGGGAGAGAGTTTGTGATACATGTCCAGAGTAGGCAGAACGAGATCCGCCACATCAGTAGAAACTATAATTCTGATGCAAATGGCGATTTGATAGCGCTTTTTAATAGCATCGGCCTCATGGAGGTTGCTATTGTAAAGGGGTATGCTGCGGAACTTCTTAACCTAGATCCAAGTTCTACGCTTCGTGTTACTTTTCTGAATGAAAATTAAAGCACTCTTTTTGCAAGAGGAGCTAGTTTTTGTCGAAACCACATTTTTTATGAAAGATTAATGGCATGCCTTAAAAATTAAGTTTATTGTATGGAAGACATCAAAAACTTTCTCATTGTCAAGCTTATTAAGTTTGGCATAGCACCAACGTTGGCAGATGAGTTTAGTACGGTTTTATTGTTCCTAGTTCTTACGGCAATTGCTTTTCTGTTACGCTATTTTTCTCGTAAGGTATTGGTGAAATGGATTAATCATGTTTTTAAGAGAACTAAAAACCAGTTCGACGATATTCTAGTAGACCATAAAATATTCCACAAGCTCACGCATTTTGTGCCTGGTTTGATTTTGCTTTACAGTTCACCCCTTATTATTAGCTCTGCAGACGCATTGGCGTTCGTTGTTGCAATTATCAAAATTTACCTGACAATTGTCTCTGTGTTTACATTCAGTTCAACGATTTCTGCCTTTCACGACATGTATAAAAAACTGCCTGTTTCGATAAATGTGCAGATTGTTGGCTATGTGCAGGTAATAAAAATATTAATACATATTATAGGTGCAGTTCTTATACTGAGTGTTTTACTGAATCAGTCGCCTTATGCACTACTTACCAGTTTGGGGGCTATGGCCGCAATTATTGTGTTGGTTTTTCGAGATACTATTCTAGGCTTTGTGGCCAATGTGCAGCTTTCTGCAAACAATATGGTGAGGCCAGGAGATTGGATTACGGTGAAAGACAAGGCCGATGGCACGGTACTTGATATCAGCCTGACGACCGTGAAAGTGCAGAACTTCGATAAAACGATCACCATGCTGCCTACATCCAGTTTAGTTCAGAGCAGCTTTGTAAACTGGAAGGGTATGTTAGATGGTGATGGGAGGCGGATAAAAACCTATATTACGATACAAACCGATACCATTCGCTTTGCAGATGCCCCCTTGATGGAATCGTTGCAGGATATCCCGTTGCTGGCTCCGTTACTTAATGAAGAACTGAAGAAACGAAAAGGCCAACTGCCTCACGAAGGGGCAACCAATATAGGGCTCTATAGAAAATATATTGAGTTTTATCTGCACGAACAACGGGATGTTAACCCCGATATGACCTTTCTGGTGAGACACCTTCAGAATAAAGGAGAGGGTGCACCGATCGAAATCTATGTTTTTAGTAGAAATAAAGACTGGCCTGCAATAGAAAGCCTCCAGGCAGATATATTGGAGCACTTGTATGCGATTGTTGCTAGGTTTGAGTTAAAAGTTTTTCAGAAGATGAGCATCAATAATTGATAGTGATATTGTTCAACAATGGCATGAAAAATTACTATGTTAAATCAAAACTGAGTTTTTGGCAAAGTAATTGCAATGTTTAAATTGTTGTTAGACTTTAGATTTTGTTCTCTTTGTGGCTGCCCCGACGGGGGCGGCTCTTTTTATTTTAGGGGACTAGGTTGAGATACTTTTCTGGTTATGGAATTCTAACAGCTTCACTTTCCTCAAGTTTTTGATTTCCGAAATCCACAGAAATGCAATGGTTTACAACGTCCTGAGCTGGTGGCTCAAGGAGGGCGTCTGTAAGTAATTGAAAAACTGTACATTGAAAAAAATGAGGAAAAATATTCAAAAAAAGTTCGGAAGACTTTGCTAATTTAAATCTTACGTTTACCTTTGCACCGCTCAAAGAGAAACAGACGGCACAATGCTCCGTTCGTCTAGAGGCCTAGGACGCCGGGTTTTCATCCCGGTAACAGGGGTTCGAATCCCCTACGGAGTACTTTTTTGAAATATTGTTTGTTTGAGACGCACGCTCCGTTCGTCTAGAGGCCTAGGACGCCGGGTTTTCATCCCGGTAACAGGGGTTCGAATCCCCTACGGAGTACTTTTGAAATATTGTTTATTTGAGACGCACGCTCCGTTCGTCTAGAGGCCTAGGACGCCGGGTTTTCATCCCGGTAACAGGGGTTCGAATCCCCTACGGAGTACGATATTTATAATTTATGGAAGACCTGCTCCGTTCGTCTAGAGGCCTAGGACGCCGGGTTTTCATCCCGGTAACAGGGGTTCGAATCCCCTACGGAGTACGAAAAAAAGTAAGAACACATGGCACATCACCAGTCGGCAAAGAAGAGAATTAGACAAAGCGAGAAGCGTCGTTTACATAACCGTTACTACCACTTAACTGCGCGTAACGCGGTTCGTAAACTTCGTTCGACAGAAGATAAAGCTGAAGCTGAGGAATTACTTCCAAAAGTAGCTTCTATGTTGGATAAATTGGCTAAGACCAATATTATCCACAAAAACAAAGCTAGTAACTTAAAATCGAAGTTAACTAAATACGTTAGCTCTCTATAATAAGTTTTTGAGGCTCCGTTCGTCTAGAGGCCTAGGACGCCGGGTTTTCATCCCGGTAACAGGGGTTCGAATCCCCTACGGAGTACAGATACCTCACCTTTTGGGTGGGGTTTTGTACTTTATATAGAAGTGATCCGCTTTTGTATAATGTAAGTGATTTGTAGCATACTAAGTAAGTCCATTTCTTATACTAATCCTTCTCTGTTTGTTATCTTCAATTCATTTTCAAACAATCATTTCTTTACTACTTGTTGTGTTTATAATTCTGTTACAATCGTTGTTGTGCAAGTATACAAAGTAAGCCTTTCTTGTTTCGTTACAGCAAATTCATAACATAAGAGAAGCGTAAATCAATATCGGTTTTTTTGCACGAATCTGATCCAAATAGCTATTAGCCAATAGTATAGAAAAAGAGCCCCTTGCGATTTCTGTAGCACACTTTGGTCTAAGTGCAAAGCCTAATTAGACCAAAGCTATTTTTCAAACGTTACTAAACGCTTTTACTTCATTTTTGAGAATTCTCTTTGAAGTAGGAAGTAATATCTGTTAAAATTTAGTTAGAGTTTGACTGAGTTGTTTACTGCTATGTTGGTTTTTACATAAAAGCGAACAAAGAGAGCTATCGCAGCTAATCCAAGCCCAATCGCAATTCCTAACCATACACCAATGGCTCCGTAGCCAAGATGAAAGCCAAAGAAGTAGCTACTTGGCATTCCAATTATCCAGTAGGCAATTAGAGCAATAACAGTTGGGTAATAAACATCTTTTATTCCTCGTTGGGTTCCAAGGCCTACAACTTGCACCCCATCGAACAACTGGAATAATGCAGCAACAATGAGTAGCTGTGTTGCCATAGCGGCTACATTTTGATCTTCCACGAAAAATTTAGGTAGTTCATTTCTGAAGATTACTATTAGGATTGCCATTGTGGTCATAAATAGAATTACTACAATGAAACTAGAAAAACCTGCCTTGCGGAGATCCTGAAACTTTTGCTCTCCTAGATAATTGCTGATGCTGATTGTTGCAGCTGAAGAAAGACCGCTTGCTGCAAGGTAAGTGATGGATGCTATGTTCATTGCTATCTGATGTGCAGCCTGTGCAGTGCTACTTATCCACCCTACCATTATGGCACTAAGCGCAAACCCTGCTGCTTCCATACTAAACTGAGCACCTATTGGAAGCCCGGTTTTTACGATATCAGAAGAAACTGTTTTGTCGAATTTAGGTTTTAGTAATTGTGCCAACAAATGACGATATTTTTTCTCGGCAAAAAAATAACTAAAGAATGCCCCCACAATGAAAATACGAAATAGCAAGGTTGCCAACCCAGCTCCGTTTAATCCCATTTCTGGAAAGCCAAATTTGCCATATATTAGAAGGTAGTTGAGTATAATGTTCAGTGCATTTCCCGTTAGGCCGATAGCCATAGCAGGAACTGTTTTTTGAAGCCCTTCAGTGAACTGTTTAAAATGCATGAATATCATGTGTGGTATTATTGTTAGAGCCAGATAGATCATATAAGGGCGCGCGAGTTCAACAACTTTTACTTCTTGCCCAAAGTGATCAAGGAAAAAGTAAAGTGAGGCCATTAATCCACAGAGAATAATTCCCATAAAGGTGTTAAGAAAAAAGCCGACCCTAAATGTGTTCTCAACTTTTTCTGAGTTTCTAGCTCCAAATGCCTGGCCAACTATAGATGTGATTGCAATGGAAAAGCCAGTTCCAAAAAATAAAAAAATGATCTGTATGGCATTTGCTAGTGCTGAGGCAGCAAGATGTTCATAGCTTAACAGACCTACCATTATGTTGTCAGACAGGCCTGCTATCATTATCCCAACCTGTCCAAGAGAAACAGGATAGGCTAATTTCAGTATAGATAAGATGTGTTTTTTATAAGAGAGAGTTGTCATTCTTTGTGTTGTATGTTTCTATTGTTATGCTGATTGTGGCTTTTCTGTTTGTTACTGTAAGAGGTTGAATAGTTCAGTTTAACCATCAATGAAAGTAACTTTCTAAAAATGAAGTTTCTATTTTTGATTTTTGAATTATCATCTTTAAAGAAGATTGAAGTTTTGAAGTTGATATTGTATTTTTAATGCGATACATCTAAATTACTTTCCTTCCTGCTAAATAGAGTTTTGAAGATTCTAATGAATAGTTCGGTGAACTTATTGTCTGTTTTTGTAAGTTTGTTTTGTCTGAAATTGGACAGCAAAAATAGAAAATCTTTAAGTGAAACAGAGTTCTTACATTAATTCCCATCTGAAATACAGGTAGCATTCTGTTCAGGAGTTTTTTTGGGAGAGCCTTTTCTATGTTAGTTGGGTAAGCTCATTTCTAAATTGAAAAAAAACTTGCCTTTAGCTTTTTACTTATCTTATTTAATCTAAGAGATTTCTCTCTTAGTTTTCTTTACTCATTATAATTGGTGAAATATATGTTAGCAGAAATAATAACTATTGGAGATGAAATATTAATCGGACAAATCGTAGATACAAATTCGGCGTGGATAGCACAACAACTGAATGCAGCAGGAATAAAGGTGCATCAGATTACCTCAGTTTCCGATACGAGAAAACATATTGTTCAAGCATTGGATAATGCAAGAGAGTATGCCAACCTGATTCTTTTGACTGGAGGTTTGGGGCCAACCAAAGACGATATTACAAAAAAAACATTAACGGAATATTTTGAGAGTGATCTTATATTTAGTGATCTCGTTTGGGAGAACTTGAATAGGGTGATTGGCGCTAGAGGTCAGAAAATGTTGGATTTGAATAAAAATCAGGCTATGGTTCCTGCTTGTTGTAATGTGTTGAATAATGAAGTGGGAACAGCTCCTGGGATGTGGTTTGAGCACAATGGAGTTGTCTTTGTGTCGATGCCTGGCGTGCAGGCAGAAATGAAATGGTTGATGGATAATCATGTGCTCCCTCGTGTGGTAAAGCATTTCGAAAGTCCAGCTATTGTCCATCGGACAGTACTTACGCATGGCCTTCCTGAATCGATGTTGGCAAATAAAATAAGATATTGGGAGGAAGGGCTTCCGGAAGAGATTAAGTTGGCTTACTTGCCCAGTGCGGGTGTAATACGTTTGCGGCTGAGCGTAATAGGTGAGGATGAGGATGCAATTAACAAAACAATTGACGTTCAGGTTGAGAAGTTGCAAAAATTGATACCTGATCTGATTTTTGGTTATGGTACGCAAACATTAGAAGAGGTAGTCGGTGTTTTGTTGAAAAAGAAAGGGGCGAAAGTAGCCACAGCTGAAAGTTGTACGGGAGGTAATATTGCTCATTTGCTTACTACTGTTGCAGGAAGTTCGGAATATTTCAACGGAAGTGTTGTGGCTTATAGTAATGAGATTAAAATGACAGTGTTGAAGGTCGAAGGGCAAGTTTTGGACAAACATGGAGCTGTTAGTGAACCTGTGGTTCGGCAAATGGCTGAAAATGTAAGAGGACTTATGATGGCAGATTATGGAGTTGCTGTATCTGGCATTGCTGGCCCTGGAGGTGCTACGGAAACGAAGCCAGTGGGTACTATTTGGATTGCTGTAGCAGGGCCAAATGGAATTGAGGCTAAGAAGTTTGTTTTTTCTAAAAACAGGGAAAGGAATATTGGCTGGGCTTCGCTTGCAGCTCTGAATATGCTGAGACAATATCTGTTAGTAGATTAAAAAAAACATACATTACTAAAGTCGAGTGGGGGGTATTACTTCATTCCATTAAGATTTTGGGTTATATCAAGTCGAAAGGTTGAGAGTTCAGTTGAGAGGTACAGAAAAGGGCTCTCAACTGAACTTTTTTTGATGTAACTTTTTTGTATTCTAGGGATATAGTTGTTTTTGTCTCTTCTAATTAATCGTATTTTCCCCAAATACAGAAAGGAGGGGTGTTCAATTTGTCTCAAAAGTAGCCCTAGTTTTGAGAGAAAAATAAGGTAATAAGATAAGGTTTTGTTTTGAAAACCTCTATTATTTTATTCTCTAGCTCTACATTTTTAATGATTCAGAACACTCTAATAGAAAAAGTTTCGGAAAATAATTTTCAACCGATAAGAGAGTTTTTCAAGAATTGTAAATTTAATTTACAGTTTGATACCTGAAGTTACAGTTTGTGCCGATTTGTTGAGAACTGTTGATATTGAAAGTATAGGGTCTTCGATTTATCTAAGTTTAGGAACTCTATCTGAATATGAGTGTTTTGCGTTTGTTTTAAACTAAATTAAATGTGGAAACCTGTTAGATGGAAAAAAGTTGAAATTTCATGTAAAATTTTAGTCTGTTTTCGACAATTGTTCAAATAATGAAGTGAGAGTGTTGGATGAAAACTATGAAGTGATTTGTAGAGAACTGTAGATTCTTTGTTAGTGCATATTGGGGGCACTGTTATTCTATGGTTGAGTTACGTTATCATATAATGACTGGTGTTTTTTATAAAAGTAAAAATTACATTTTTTGTATTAAATTGTGATGGCTCATCTTTCTAGTGTGAATTTGAAATAATGAATTTATTTGTTGAAATTTCCCTAAAGACCTGCTTCTGTTTTTACTATTTTAAGAATAGTGTAAGAGTTTTGTGTGATGAGCTGTAAAGCTTAGTGGGTGAAAAATAAATAAACTGATTCTTTGAATGTATAGCATTTATTGGTAGTGTGCTACATGTGGTATTTTAAAAAAAAGAGTTGTTCCCATTTTGTTGGTTTTTAGGTGTTTTAGTGATATTTCAACTAAGAGAGCTATTATGTGTCTATTTAGATATATTTTTGTTTATTTTAATTGTTTGAGCTTCATTTGTTGATAAGTTACTGGTTCTAAGATGAAGTGTGGAGTGCTGAAGGGGGCTAGGAACTCTATTGAGTGAAATAGAAGGGGTGGAAAACAAAAAGCATTGCTTCTATCCCCAGAGCAATGCTTTTTGTTAGTTTAATTAAAGTGTGAATTACTTTTTTTGGCCGTGTTCTAAACGGTTCAAAATGCGTTTAAGCGTGCGAATAGTTTCTTCTTCGCGTTTTTGTCTGTTAAGCAACTCTCTTTGAAGAGTAGTTAGCTTAAGTTTGCTTGAACTTTGATTTTTCATTTTAGGTACAGGTTTTACTTTAGTCAAATATACATAAACAAATAATAATATAAAAGAAGTAAGTTGTTAATTTACTATAATTAATTTTAATGATTTGGCAAGAGGCAATTGTTAGACTGCCAAGATTGAGTCTAAAACACAGAAGCCCATACGAATAAGTATCGACAGAGGAATTTTGCCATACCAGACTTGAGCCATAAGCTTGACTCCCGAGCAGGACAAAACCTTAATGGGAATTAAATAGCTACTCTTTTAAAGAGCTTCAGGTTAAGACTAGTTGCCATTGGTGTGGCAAAATTATTAAAAAATGAAGAACTTCCAAGTTTTTTTCTTAGGTCTTTTCAGAGTTATATTAGATTATATTTGATTCGTAACTACGGCGGATTCAACAATAAATCTAGATGTTTTGTTGCAAAGCTTTGTTATATTTAACTAACATACCTTATAAGCTTTTCTTATTCACGTAAATATGTTTTTTGGTTTTCGGTTCCGTATTGCTTGTTTTGGATTTTAATTGGTTGTATTTCGTAATTGTTTTTTTATATAATTGTTTAAGTAGACTTGTAATGATATCTTAGTGACGTTTCACTATGTTTCTTGTTGAATTCGTAGGGCTGTTTATTAGGATTAAATTTGTGTTGGATATCAGGAAAATAACCCCTTTGTAGGATTTGTTGTACAGAAACCACGGCAAAACTTCTGAAGTAATGTTTATTGGTCTATTGCCTTTCTTTGCTTTTTTTGAGACTTTGTGATACTTGATTTATTTTGTCTTTTTGTTGGTAGCGTAACGAACAGAACTGGAATTAGGTCTATCTGTTTGTTTTTGATTGTATTGAGAAATTATTAGTTGGTTTTAGTTATATTGTGCGCTTGAAATTTAATTTTTTTTGTGAGATAAATTTCATGGGTTCGTCTGTTCAGTATATATTTGTCATGATATATTTTCTTCTTAGTTTAACTTGATTATAGGTTGAGGTATGTCTTATTAGGCTCTTAAAGGATTCCCCCTGTCTAAGAATAATTGATTTCATTTAGGCTAGACGAACCAATAAATATTACACCTGAAAATGAGTGCGTTACAATTTTATAAACTTCATTTCTTGGCTGGACTGAAAATATAAAACACTGCAAATTAGACATGTTTTACATTTGATGCGTTTGCCCTAGACCCGTTATGTCTTATTTGAGATTGAAATGAGGTTCTATATGTCTACTTTGAATTTATTCTCTTTGTAAATTAATGGAAATAATAGGCTGATTACTTTTTAGCATTGCCATAGTATGCACTTTTAATAAATAAACTATGAATAGAAACAGATTGAAGAAAATGTTGACTAAGTCTCGCAGGATAAGAAGTATTTATCTGATTATGGGATTTTTATTGTGTTCGTTTAACAGTCTTGCACAGCAACATGAGGTGATACCGCCAACACCCCAAAGCCAAGCAATGGCACAGTTTGGAGAATATAAAGTTGATGTTGGGAGTGGAGTGCCTGATATCACAATCCCATTACTTACCATTAACCATTTTGGTTATACAATGAATATAAATCTAAAATACGATTGCCAAGGACTAAAAGAGGGAATGGTTCACGATGTTTATGGTATAGGATGGTCTTTGTTTTGTGGAGGTGAGATATCTCGTACTGTTAATGGAAGTCCAGACGAAAAAGGGGGATTTGAGAAAGGAATCGTAGAACCTACTGCGGAAAGATATTATGCAAGATCAAGCACAAGAGTTGATATGGCCTATGATCAGTTTTCTGTTACTATGTCCGATGGGTCTTTTTTTAAGATGTATATTGATAAAAAAGATGATAAATTAATTTATCATACAATGCCCCATAGGAATGTAAAAATTAGTTACGATAGGCTGTGTTCGGCTTTAATGTTGGTAATAAAAATTGACTTTGATCAAAAAAAAGCATATTGCATTGCCTGCTCTTGCTCCCAGTTGTTCGCCTTATATCTATCTACAGTTGGGCACCTATATGTTCGCTGAGAATGGTTGTTGATGAACTTTTTGTAGATTTTCTCAATATTAGCAAACACTTTCCAGCCATTCTTGTTTTTGAGTGCACTGGATAAGAAATCCTCAAGCCGGTTCTTTTTAGCATCTTCTTTATATTTGAACCAATTGGCGTATGACTGGATATACTTAGTCGCTACTCCTTTGCACCTTTTGTTAATGAATGTGTCTATTCTTTCTGCGATGTTATTTATCAGTTGAACACCTTTCCCATTTTCATCTGTATGTTCACTGGCTTTGAAAGTTGTATGTTCAAGCCTGTTATTTTTTGCAAATGAAGCGATGCTGGGGTGTTTGTCCGAAACTAAAGAGGCTGTTTTGCTAAATTTATCCCCTACTGTCCGTTGTAAATCCGCAGCACTTATGCGACCGATCCTGGTTACTTTGAACTGGGACTTGTCCCCATCACTTGCAGCAACCAGCTTGACACTGTATTCATTATCCCCTTTTTTTTTACTTCCCCCTCTCACCTTGGAAAACTCAAGTCCTTTTCTTCCTTTTTGACTGTACCTGAACCATAAATCATCCAGCTCCGTTTCCTTTTCAAACCGTTCATCCAGCTCAGGTATGGATACCAATACCTTGTGACGCCATTCGAATGCTGTCTCAAGGTGTATCTGAAACTTACCCGCCATTTTGCGAAGAGGGGTATAATCTTCCTCTAGCATATGGCAGGCAAATTTTAAAAATTTCTCCTTGTCTCTATGTCCATGTAATACAGTACCGGTAGTTTCTGTAAAAGTGCGGCCGCAACCACTGCATTTATAGCGTTGAACTCCTTTACTGAATCCGTATTTGCTCATTTTTTCACAGGCACAGTGAGGGCAATGGGAAACTGTATTGCCTGTCAGTTCAAGTTCTTCTGTACATAAATAAAGTTCATCAAGTAAACTATTTTTATCGGAAGGTGATAGGTCTGCAAAAAGAGCTCTGATTTCGTCTAATTTGTCCATCTGCTTTTTTTATGTAAATTACAAAAAAAGCAAGCAACAATCAACCCGAACACAGCCTTACGATAAAGAGAATGATAATTTTACAATTGTAGATGAAAACGGTATTGAACATAGCTATACCAGTGCCGCAAATTATCCAAATGGCTATATGCGGTCTACTACTAGTTGGAAAGTTTCAAGTATTAAGTTACCTAATAGGACGGAGAAAATTCACTTTACTTATGATGCGATAGAAGTTCAGAGTACTAAAACGAGTTCGGTGACTCGGGAAATAGCAGCTTATCATGTGTGGAATGGTGGTGGAAGCCATGTAACAATAGATAAAAAAGACAATACATCTGGCGGTAAGAGTGAGGAGGATCCGTATAAAGAGAGTTATATATCTACGATATCCTACCAAGACGAGACAATACGTTTTCATTATGAACAGAGTGGGGGCGAGGAGAAAGCTTTGCTCATCAGTTCAATATCTACAAAAGTATTAGGGAAAAATATTAAGTTTACGAGAAAGCAAGTCGGTAAATTAAGAAAGTCACTTTATACAATTACTAATATAGAGTTTTGGGGTAAAGGAGTCAATAAAGTTAGCGAGTATAAGATTGATCTTTTTCCTCGGAATTTGCCATATCGTTCAAATACAGCTACAGATCCATGGGGATATTATATTCCTTTACAGGATTTTAAAATATCTAATGCTGGTGTTTGTTCTGAACATGGGAATGGTACATATCATTTTCCAGACTGGACAGTTAGGGTGCTGGGAGCCTATCCTTATCTTAATTGGAAAGATTGTGATTCGCAAAAACTATCATGTTGCGACAGTAAGACGAAGCCTACAGAAGAAATTGTAAAACTTGGACCTTCTGGGTCATATCACACCAACCATTATACCGAAACAACGGTAGGAGGTAGTATAATATACCCTACAGGAGGTAAAACGGAATACGTATTTGAACATCATAAATTTAGAGGGGATGGGAACAAGCATAATAGGTATTATGATAATAGATCAAATTATACTGTATCTGTAGGAAGTAGAATAAAAGAAATCATCAATTATGATAAGGACGGTAGTGTCTTAAATCAAAGGAGCTACAGGTATGGTGTTAACGAGTCTGGCTTTGGTGTTGCTCCTGTGGTGCCTTGTCCAGAAACATATAAGACAACAAAAACAGCAAAGGGGACAGAGATGTTCGTGGTTTTGTTTTCTTTTTCGAACAGTAAATTTAGAAGTTTATTAGGTCATAGAAGACCTGTTTATTATCCAGAAGTTACTGAATATTTTGGGACGAAAGGCAAGAATATAGGAAAGAAAGTTTATAAATACAACATTCTGAATAAGCAGGGAGAGCCAAATTTTGAACCCCTGAGCCTAATACAACGGAAAGAAAGTGGTCGTTATGATTATGAAGATACAGAAGATCTATTTCTAGATTCTGATGAATCATTTAGTTATAACCAACTTTTAGAAGAAGTAACATATGCAAATGTAGGTGGAACTTATGTTCAAAAGCAAACAATAACTTATAATTACGATACCCGTATAGGAGAAGTCCTACTATATAACTAAATTGCAATTGGTTGATATATAGGGGTTTTTAGACTTCTTTTTTTAACTCCTCTAATCTTTTTTCTAAACTTTTTATCCGTTGTAGTTTCCATTTTTCCTGATTTTTTGTGTTCAGTTCAATGTCATATTCCTTACCTGTTTTAAGCATTGTGAAAATGATCACGCCTAACTTGTGGGCGGTTGCGACAACTCCGCCTTTTTTTCCGAGCCGGCTCTTCATTTTACGTGCATAATCCCCTATAGGCCCCTTGCTCCGTGAGAGGTTGCAGCATGCCATGCGGAGTGCCTGGCCTGCACGGTTCTTTTTCTTCTGCATTTTACTGCTTATCACCTTGCCCCCTGTGATTTTTGTGTTTGGTGACACATTTAGCCATGCACTGAAATGTTTTGCATTTTCCCATTTGTCCATGCCGGTTCCTGTTTCCGAGAGCAGTTCAAGTGCGCTGATCTGGCTTATGCCTTCTATCCGGCAGAGATCTACCCCGGCAAATGCCTGCAGCAGGGGCTTTGCGTTAAAGGTCAGGTCATTCTTTTTCCGCTTTTTTTTTAATCTCCAGAAGTTCTCCCCCGTTGTTTTTGGCAACGGCCTCCTGTAGCACCTGTGCTATATGTTCATCGCATTGCTGGACCTGGGCATATGAGAACATATACTGGTCATATGCAAGCCTGAGCATAAACAGGTATTCTCCTTTCCATATGCCTTTCAATGATTTTTTCACTTGTTCATCACTGGCCTTGATCCTACAGTCCTTGAACGCGATCAGCTTATCGGGGCTTCGCTCGCCCTCTAGTATGGCCTTGACCATGGACAGCCCTGTTTTGCCCAGGATATCACTGATGACCGTATGAAGTTTGATATTCATCAGTTCCAGTGACTTCTGCATCCTGCGGACACTGTCAGAGGAAGTGGTCACCAGTTGCTTACGCTGCCGGACATAAGTACGCAGTACTCTTGTGTCCGTATCGGGCTGGAAACTTTTGTTCAG
The DNA here is from genome assembly GCA_965230435.1 of Bacteroidales bacterium. GTDB lineage: Bacteria > Bacteroidota > Bacteroidia > Bacteroidales > JBDKHP01 > JBDKHP01. Next base: position 1,978,049 of record CBDDLB010000002.1, on the reverse strand, counting down.
CAGGCCGCAGCTGTGGAGCTTCTGTAGCCATATCGCATCCGTATCATCCTTTTTGCGCCCGGTAACGTTCTTGGCATGACGGGCATTGACCAGCCAGGGCTCGATGCCTGCCTCTTCCAGCATCACGTATAGGCACAGCCAATAAACCCCTGTACTTTCTATTGCTACCGTGGTGATCTTCTCTTGAGAAAGCCACCCGGCAAGGGCACAGAGATCTTCTGTAAATGCTCCGTACTCACGGGTGACAAGACGCCCCCGACGGTCGTAAAGCGCTACGTCGTACTTGGTGTCGCCCACGTCAATCCCTGCCGCATGTGCGTTAAGCACAGGTAGGCCGCTATTGTAGACTACCTTTTCCTTTTTTACTCGCCTTTTTTCTTCCATCAGATCAATTTTTGTGAACCCGAAGAAGGGCATCGACAAAAATTTACTCTACTATACGGTGTCTTTGCAACCAATCAGAATTTTAACCATGCCCTAAGACCAAACTTTAGGAAGGGGTAAACTTAACCCCAGTGGGACTGCCGGCCTTTGCTCAGGTTCGGGTGTATTCCCAAGTTATATATTGCAAAGTTTGATTCCTAAAATCATGTGGACTTTATGAAAAGTTCTTGGTGGATACATATACAAATATATATGAACCTAAAGATTGTAACAATACAGATGAAAGCTTTGGTTGTGCTGTAGGAAACACAGCTTTGGGTTATCGTCAATATGAATTAATGCCAAAATATATCCAGATAGGCACAAAGAAACTGAGTTCTAAAGTTGTGAAAACTCATTTAGATGAAGGGGACATTGTAACATCAGAGTCTTTTGGTTTTAACCAAGAATTTCAGATAAAAAATATATATGTCTCAAATAGTGATGGAACAACAACAAGAACACATCATAAATATCCACAGGAATATCTTGCAGAAGTAAAAGGATTTAATCCCAATAATGGTTCTTTAACTTCAGATAGTGTTTCTCAAGCTATTTACAAGCTAGTAGAGAAAAATATGCTAGCAACCCCTATCGAGACAACAAATTTAGTTGGTAAGAAAATAGTAGGAGGGCAGGTGGTAAAGTATGGATATAAAGAGGGACTTGTTTACCCCAAGGCATTTGAAAGTTTAAAGCTTGAAACTCCAGTTTTGTCTACTTCTACAGAATTTAGCAAGTCTAAAATTTCGACACAGGGGGCGAATTATCAATATGAGTTTGAGATGGATGATGCTTATACTTTAGGTTTTAGCTATGATGAGTACGATAGTTATGCAAATCCAGTACAAGTTACCGATCATGAGAAGGGAATTAAAATTTGTTATTTGTGGGGGTATAACCATGCTTATCCAGTCGCAAAAATAGAAAATGCATCAAAAAAGGATGTGGAAAAGGTTTTTGGTAATACGATACCGGATTTTGGAGCAGCAGGTCTTAGTGATTCTCAAGAAGCAACTCTGCGGTCTTCCCTTTCCAATGCATTTGTAACTACTTATACCTATGCTCCGCTGATCGGAATGCTGTCACAGACAGACCCAAATGGCAGGAAGACTACATATGAATATGACGATTTTGGTCGCTTGGCATTTATTAAGGATCATGAAGGCAATATCGTTCATGCGTATAACTACAATTTTCAGAAACAATAATCTTTAATCAGGACATCAATGAACAATAATATTTGCACAAGTAATACAGTATGTTTTAAAAGGCTTTTTTTTAGGTCCTTGATTTTATCCGTATTTTTTATAAGTAGTTTCAATAGTGGCTTTGCACAAAATACGGGCTGTGGGTTTGTTAATTGTGGTGGCGAATGGATATTCGGAGCAGAGGGAGGAAAGCAGTATCTGGATCTTGAGTATACATGTGATTATGAAATTAAAGATGTGGTGGTAGAGTCGGTGTCTCAAAATTCTTTTGCTTCTATTATCCTTTACGAACAAACTGATAATTCATTGAAATTTACAGCAATATGTCATACGAATTACAGTTATAAATCTCAGAATCAGGAGTTTAATATTAGTTTTTTTATAGACGATAGTTACGGGGCTGAGCCAGTAGACAAATGCAACATAGTTATCACACAAGAAGGTTTCTCGCAGCTTCATCCAGGCTCTATAACAAGCAATACCAGTGTTTTTTACGGAACTTGTATGGATGGGATAACCAATCGCTATTCCGCTAGTGGGGGCATGTGCGGAGAGAACTATGATTATTCATGGGAATATCGAGAAGAAGGCGGAGAGTGGACCGTTATTGAAAACGCTACCGAGCCTAATTTCACAGAGAGCTTGCGTCTTTATAAGACAACCTATTTTCGTAGAATGGTGATGTGTGAGGAGGATTATGAGTATACTGCACCTCTAAAAATCGAAGTTGTATATGGCTCGGGGCAAGTTCTTGCTCCTTTGTCAGAAAATTATATTGTAAACTATGCCCCAAGGGTGGAGGTAAATAGCGAAAAAGCATTGTACAGCCAGAATATTAAAGATTTAGGTGCTTCTGTTCAATACTATGATGGGTTAGGCAAGCCTATGCAAAATATCAGTGTAGCATCTTCACCCAAAGCTAAAGATGTTGTAGAGCCAATAGTATACGATGAATTTGGTAGGCAGAGGTATAAGTTACTTCCGTATGTTTTAAGTAACGAAAGCAATAAAGGAAAAATACGACCTGTAATACAAGAGAAAAATATCAACAGCACTTCTGTCAGTGAACAAAAGATTTTTTATAGTGCAAATGTTGGTGCGAGTCCTATAAGAGACTCACGACCATACTCTTTAACTGTTTTTGAACCTTCTCCACTTAACCGTATAATAGAACAAGGTGCACCAGGAACGAAATGGCAACCTAGTGGAGGACATACGATAAAGACAAGAACAGCAACAAATACAGACTCCGATAAAGTACGCCTGTTCAAAGTAGGTGACAACGGAGAATTAACAAGCACAGGTTTTTATCAGCCCCGTCAGCTTTGGCTCACCATTACAAAAGATGAAAACTGGACAGAAGCAGCTGGCAACGAACATACGGTTCGCGAATACAAAGACAAACGTGGACGTGTGGTACTGAAGAAAACGTATGTAGATGATGATTCGCTGTCTACTTACTATGTCTACGACGATTTTGGACTCTTGCGCTATGTTATTCCACCAAAAGCCAAAGGGGATGTGGGTGTTCCATCGGAAGCCGTTATGAATCAGCTTTGTTATGTGTATAAGTACGATCGGTACAAGCACATGATATATAAAAAACTTCCGGGAGCGGCTCCTGTCCTGATGGTTTACGATAAATGGAACCGTCTTGTGCTGACACAGGACGGCAACCAGCGTGCCGGCTCATATTGGATATTTACAGAACATGACCATTTGAACCGACCTACAAAAACAAGAATAACAAAAATCTCAAAAACACATGAGGCACTTCGAAAAGAATTTATGGAGTCGGACGACCGTAACAAAAAATATTTGGGGACAATACAAACAGCCACTTACTACGATAATTATGCTTTCATAAGCAAATGGAAATCTGAACTTAATTTCAGTAAAAACGACCTGCTTCAGAACCGGCCTTTCGAAAAAACATTCAACCCCAAAGTAAAAGGGCAAGTTACCGGACACTACGTTCTTGTTGACGATGATGCCGATCATGGGCATGACGCAGCCATTTATTACGATAATAAATACCGTGTGATACAAACTGTATCAGAAAACATCAATGGTGAGACCGACAGAGAAAGCACTGCTTACGACTTTGCTGGTAGGCCGCTATGTACCGTGCATGCACACGGCAACAACAGCCCCCAAATGATCTATATCTCCAAAGCTATGACATATGACCACGCAGGGCGCCTCAAAACCGTAAAAATGTACAAAGGGGCCAGCCCTAAGAATCCCAAACAATTGCTGGTAAACAACACATACAACGAACTGGGGCAACTTTCAAAAAAACAACTGCACGGTGGTGTACAGGATATTGACTATAGATACAACATACGCGGTTGGCTGACCCACATCAACAACCCAGAAGAAGGCAACAAAAGTACAAAACTCTTCTCCATGGAGCTGGACTACACTGGGGGTATGCCCGCCCTAAATGCCCTGCCTCAGTACAACGGTAACATCGCTGCCATGAAGTGGAAAACACATGGGGCTCAGAACAACGGCAAACGTGCATATGGTTTCACTTACGATGCACTGAACCGGCTTACATCTGCCCGCTATGGGGAAGGAACTGGTTATTCCCCGACAGGGACGTTCGACATGACGGCAGACTATGACATGAACGGGAACATCAGGCATCTTACCAGATCGGGGATGGTCGGCTCCGGATCAACTACAATCGACAACCTTACCTATGGATATGAGGGAAGCAGGCTGAAGTCTGTATACGATGGTGTAAAAAACAACAGCGAAGGTTTTGTAGACATGGTGAATAACGATTGGGAATACGGATATGATTATAACGGCAATATGACCCGGGATGACAATAAGGGCATTTCCGGAATAAAATACAATTACCTTAACTTACCTACAGAAATAAAAATTGCAAAAAAAGGTAGGATTGATTATTATTACGATGGCGCGGGGGCTAAGTGGGATAAATCTGTGTACACTGCTGATGGTAAATACAACAAGGAAGCCAGCCGCTATTATGTCGGCAATTTCATATACGACGGCAACAATAAATTGATACAGATTCTCCACCAGGAGGGCTACATAGACGGCGAAAACAGATGGCACTATTTCCTAAAAGACCATCTGGGAAATACACGTGTGGATTTTGTTGCCAGCGAGGGTAAGACGGCAAGTGTTCAGGACTACCATTATTATCCGTTTGGGATGGATTTTAACTTGATCAATGTCGAAACCACAAACAAGATCAAGTATAATGGTAAGGAGCTTCAGGAGGATCATGAACTGAACTGGTACGATTATGGGGCGCGCTTCTATGACCCCGCGATTGGGCGTTTCCATTCCATTGATCCTCTTGCTGAAGATTACCTCTTTCAGAGTCCTTATGTTTATGCCGCGAATGACCCAGTTAGGTATGTTGACTATAACGGAGAAGGACCTATTGAAGGTTTTGTTGGGGCAGTTATTGGAGCAGGAGTTGGAGCAGCAATAGAAATTGGTGGGCAATTGTGGGAAAATGGAGAAGTTACCAGTTGGAGTGCTGTTGGCGGCAGTGCATTACAAGGTGGTTTAGTCGGTGGAATGGCTGGATTAACGTACGGAGCGAGTTTGGTTACAACAGTTACTGTTGCAGGAACCTCAAATGCTATTGGAGGAACCCTTAATAGAACTGTGCAGGGAAAAGAAACAGAAGCAACAGATGTGATTATCGATGCGACTGTCGGTGCTGGGTTTGCAGCAGGAGGCCATGCAGCAGGTAAAGTTGTAAGTAAGGTTACGAATAACCTGTCACGACACGCTAAGGGTGTACTGGGTGAAACAGTAACAGAAGTAAAGTATGCAGCACAAGGTTATAAGAGTACAGGTAAGGCTGTAGTGAAAACAGGAGGGAAAACTAAAACAGGGAGAGATCAGGTTGCTAAATACGATCATAATATGAAGAATCTATTTACAGGCAAACAAAAGGTTGTTGAAAGTAAGTTTAATAGTTCCCCATTATCAGGAAATCAAAAAGCAGCAATGAAAAATGTACCTGGGGGAGTGACTGTTGATAGGACAACAAGTACACAGCTTGGAAATGTGACAAAAACAGTAATTACAGCAACAGGAGGGCAAATACAAAAAGATGATTAATAATGGGATTATTTTATAAAGCCTCAGATAAAGAACTGTTAGTTCTGAAGAATAAATTGTTTAAGGAAAAAGGTATTCCAGCCTTAGAAAGAAGAGGCTTTAAAAAATCGCCGTTTCCCAATTCTTGGTTTGGAAAAAACAATTTAGGGGATTTCACGTATGAATTTTGCCGTTTATCACAAGAATCCCACTTGATCTATTTAACAACTCACATTGTAAAAGGAGATAGGTGGGTGCAAATTTTTTTAAACATTTTCAAGTTAAATCCGAATTTGGAAACATTGAATCAGCTAGAAGGGATAGATGGGATACAATTTTCCCTTCCCCCCAACAGTCTGACAGAAATGCGCTTGCGGATGGATGACTTTAAGGGAATTCCATTGTTCAATTTTACAGAACATAGAATTAAATCTTACTATACAAAAGAAGGTTTGAGAAAAAGGGTTCAAGAACTTACAGATTTAATTGAGGAAGACTTAAATAATATAGATTATTTCATAGATAGGTGGCATGAAATCCATAGACCGATAGAAACCAACTGGAAAGGGGAAGTTTTAGAACGCGGTTAGAAAGTATTTCCCCCAGCTGACCGAAGCGAATAAACCATAGCATAGCCGCTAAGCGTCAGCCTGTGGCCACGCTTTCCGAAATATGTTTTACAAAAAAGCAGGGTGTCCGCCCTGCTTTTTTCAGTATGCACCAGAGCCTGCCGTTAATCACAACATCTTCAACTTGGTCGCCTTGATAAAATTGTCCACGTTGAGCAGCAGGCACTCCCGTTGCAAGTAGTGAATAGACCATAGCATAGCCGCTAAGCGTCAGCCTGTGGCTACGCTTTCCGAAATATGTTTTACAAAAAAGCAGGGTGTTTGCCCTGCTTTTTTAATACGAATTCGTTTTTGATTTTACCGTAATGGTTTTGCGGAGCAAAACGAACTTAGTGCACTCTTTACTACCTAAAAACTTTACAAAACTCAGAGAAGTCCACTGTGCAACTCTGAGGTTATTTCTACGGTGATTTTATCATGCAAACGGTATAATACCTTCCTCACGCTCAGAGTGCGGCAATATTTTTGTCGAAAACGTCCTTGAGATTAGTTTTGAAGAGTATGGTTTCGATGGTACAGAATATTCGAATCTATCTTTTCCAATGTATTGCCTAAGAGTTAGATCAATATTCTTCCAGCACTTCATACTCAAACTCAACAATATTTCGAACTGTGCTATCGAATTGAATACCCATTAGATAAATCTGCTTGTTCTGAGCAGTATATTTCTCGAAGTAGCGTTTAGTTTTAATTTGGTGTAGAGCCGCTTCTGCGGGCATGTCCACTTTGAATTCAAGGATGAAAATGGAATCTGTGCCGATCATTGTCATGTCGATGCGCCCGTGATTGGTGGTGTCTTCGGGAATTACCGAGAAACCTAAGCTTGATAGAAAAGCGAAAGTTACAGAAGCGTAATAACCTTCGTATTTGCTTATTGGATTGTTTGTGTAATTTTCGTGAGGTATTGCAGCAAAAAGAGCTTTCAGATTTTCTTGAAAAGCCTGTAGGTCTTTGTTCAAAAGACTCTTAACGATGGACTGTTGTTTTGCGTTTTTTTCGCTCCCAAGTTTTGTAAGGTAATCCAGAAAAAGGGTGTTCAGTGAATGTTGAATTTCCAGATTAGGAACTTTCATTCGATATTGGGTAACACCCATAAGTGTTTCCCGTTCTGCGAATGTAAGATAGCCGGTTTGCCATAGCAGTGCGGTCAGGTCTATGTGTTCTACATCAAAAGCGTTCAGGTTTTCTTTGCTTACCAATTGGTTTTCCAGTTCAGGAAGAAAACGAGGTTGCTCTTTTAGTTTTTCGATTAAAAATTGAGGGTTTCCCGTTTCCCACCAATAGTTTTCGAATTCGCAGCCGTTCGATAGGAAAAGTAGAATGTCGTATGGGTTATAAATTGGTTCGCCAAGATAGTTGTAGCCATTGTACCAGCGTTTTACTTCTTCTAAATCGGTGTCTTGTGTAAAATCTGCAAAATAGTTTTTTAGGTCGCTGTGTGTGTAACCTGTTATGGTTGTGTAATCTCTGTGTAGGGTGATGTCTTGTAAATTATTAAAGCCGCTGAATAGGTTCAATTTCGAGAATTTGCTTACGCCTGTCACAAAAGCAAATCGTAAGTACTGATCGCTTGCTTTTATGCCCGAGTAGAAGTCGCGCAGAATTTTTCTGGCTTCACAGGCTACGGTTTTATTAACCTCAAGAATGTTATCTATGATCGGTTTGTCGTATTCATCAATTAAGATTACCACCTGCATCTTGTATTTCTTATTGATGGCTTGTATTAAATTGCGGAGGGATAATCCAAAGTTCGATGAATTATACGTTTGATATTCAACACCAAGTTGTTCCGCGTTTTCTTGTAGACAGGCAGTGATGGTGTTTTCTATTAATTCTTTAGAAGAAAAATTTCCTGTTGTAAAATCTATCTTAATGACAGGATAAGGCTCGGACCAGTCCCATTTATCGTAAACATAAAGCCCTTCGAATAAGGCTTTGTTTGCTTTGAAGAGTTCCGAAAGTGTATCCAGAAAAAGAGATTTGCCAAAACGGCGCGGTCGGGCAAGGAAATAGTAGAACCCGTTGTCGATAAGGTTGTAAGCCATTTCGGTTTTGTCCACATAAACAAAATCCTGTTCTTGATTGCGTATGTCCCTAAATGTACTTTTCCCTATTGGTAATCTCTTGCGGCGTTTCATTCGGTATTTTGTTTTGTAACACAAAGATAGGTATTGCAAGGCGATGCTGCAACGACTTGTCTACGGCTGTTAGGCATATCAAAAAAAATCATTATTCATTCGTTCCACTGCGGACGACCAAATCGTCACGTACGAAAAGTACACTCTGGTTTAGTCGCCTTGTGCTAATTATTTTTTTAAACACGCCTTAATGCCTGATTTTGAGTTTTACTAAAAAGATGAAAACCAACTTTCTATATCCCACCTATTTTTCTACATTTGTGTGATTCAAAAGAATATCCGGTCAAGGGAATACAAAATTTAGAAAAGCAAGTAACCAATATGTTTGAGAGTTTATCGGATAGGTTAGAGCGGTCGTTTAAGATGCTCAAAGGTGAAGGAAAAATCACCGAAATTAACGTTGCAGAAACTTTAAAGGACGTTCGCCGTGCGTTGTTAGATGCCGACGTCAACTTCAAGATAGCCAAAGAGTTTACCAATAAGGTAAAAGATATTGCCCTAGGACAGAACGTGCTTTCTGCCGTGAAGCCACAGCAGATGATGGTGAAGGTGGTTCACGATGAGCTGGCAAAGCTTATGGGAGGATCTGCCGAGGAGATCAATATTGGTGGTAAACCGGGCATCATCCTTATTTCTGGTCTTCAGGGTTCGGGTAAGACGACTTTTACTGGTAAACTGGCCAACTACCTTATTACGAAGAAGAGTAAGAATCCTCTTTTGGTTGCTGGTGACGTATACCGTCCTGCTGCGATCGACCAGTTGAAAGTACTTGGCGAGCAGATTGGGGCGAAGGTATACACGGAAGAGGGCAGCAAGAATCCTGTTCAGATTGCACAGAACGCAATCAAGCAAGCAAAAACATTTGGGCACGACCTTGTGATTGTCGATACCGCTGGTCGTTTGGCGATTGACGAGGAGATGATGAAGGAGATTGAGGCTGTTAAAAAGGCGATCAATCCAACAGAGACTCTTTTCGTGGTTGACTCCATGACTGGTCAGGATGCTGTGAACACTGCCAAAGAGTTTAACGACAGGCTAGACTTTGACGGTGTAGTACTTACCAAGCTCGATGGTGATACACGTGGTGGTGCTGCGCTTTCTATCCGTACGATTGTTGACAAGCCGATTAAGTTTGTTGGTACGGGCGAGAAAATGGATGCGCTTGATGTATTCCACCCTGAGCGTATGGCTGACCGTATCTTGGGTATGGGTGATATCGTGAGTCTTGTTGAAAAGGCTCAGGAACAGTTCGATGCTGAGGAGGCGCGTAAGCTTCAGAAGAAAATTGCAAAGAACCAGTTCAACTTCAACGATTTCCTTTCGCAGATTCAGCAGATCAAGAAGATGGGTAACCTGAAAGACCTTGCTTCTATGATCCCTGGTGTTGGTAAGGCGATTAAAGATCTAGATATCGACGATGACGCATTCAAGAGCATCGAAGCGATTATTTTCTCGATGACACCATACGAGCGCGAAAACCCGAAAGTACTTGACGGTAGCCGCAGAAGACGTATTGCAATGGGATCGGGAACGGACATTAAGGAAGTAAACCGTTTTATAAAGCAGTTTGAAGAGACGCGCAAGATTATGCGTATGTTCTCCGGCGGTAAGGGTAAAAACCTTGGCCGTATGATGGGGGGAATGCCTCAAATGGGAGGCAAACGCCGTAAATAATGCACCCTAACACCCAACATAAATTCCACCTAGGTCTGCCGTTTCGGTGGACCTTTTTTGTTTTTGGTCATTGGTTGATTGGTCATTGGTGTTTATTTGATGAAAATTATTGGAGAACTAACCACAGAGTCGCACAGAGGGTTTTCACAGAGTTGCGCTGAATTTTTCTATTGCGAAGAGGACACAGAGTTTGTTTTGCTTTGCAAAACTGTTTTGTTGGTGAAATTAAATACAAATTCGTGTGATTGGTCATTGGGGGTATTGTTAAAGTGTTAGTAATCAACTGTATTGTCGGGTGGTGAAATTCTAAATTATTGAATTTTAGCTATATTATAACGAAGTTAGATTTCGTGAAATCATGCCTACTTTAGTATATGGAGATGCGATTTAACTTTGCATATTTATCAGAATCCCGTAGGGATGACATATTGGTAGCCTGTGGTGGAAACCACAGGAAAATTACAGATTATACGCAGAATGCCGTAGGCATGGTCTTTTATGCAAAGTCAGTTCTGTCTATATGATAATACAACCACCCCTGGCCCTCCTTTTTTAAGGAGGGGAGCTGAAAGGCTTTGCCTTTCTGGAAAACCTTTGGTTTTCATTTTGATATGTTTGCCTAATAAGAATCCTGATAATTTTGATGGATATGGTAGAAAAATATTTGCTTCGGTTGCTGAATTTTTTCCTTAGGTTGGTACTCTTCTTTTTGATCCTTCCTCTTCTTTATTTATTCATTTCGTTAATATTGACTTATATTCCAGTAAATACACCCGCAAAGGATGTAAGTTGGGAAAAAAGCATTTTTATTTTTACGAATGGGGTGCATTTGGATATTGCTGTGCCTGTTTCGGAATTGGCTTCTGCTTTTTTGTCGGATTTAGGTGTTTCGGATGATCACCGTTATTTGTCGTTTGGTTGGGGTGATGAAAATTTCTACATCAATGTGCCTACTTGGGATAAGCTTACTTTTGATGTGGCTTTTTCTGCACTTTTCTTAGATAGTCCTACTTTGATGCATGTGACTCGTTATGAGAGAAAAAAGGCGAGTTGGGTGGAAGTTGAAGTTTCTGAAGAACAGTTGCTTTTGTTGATAAAGTATATCGGGAACGGCTTTAGATACGATGAAAATAATCGTAAAATCCGAAGAAAGGATGCGGGATATTCGCATCGGGACGATTTTTATGAGGCTGTTGGGAATTACACGATGTTTACTACTTGCAATACTTGGGCGAATTCTGGATTGCGGAAAAGTGGGATCAAGGCTAGTTTGTGGACTCCTTTTGATTTTGGGTTGTTGGAGCTGCATCGGGATTGATTTTTTTTGATGTGACCGTAGAGGCGCGATGCTTCGCGTCTTATCATAACCATAGACGCGAAGCATCGCGTCTCTACGGGAAAATCATTTTCAATAATATTTGATTATGAATACTTTTGGGTGAAATATCGTATTGTATGTAGAAAGGGCTGATTGGGTGGGGTACTACTCTTCTTTTTTCCGATTATTCAAATTACTGGTTTGTAATGGAGAGCGGCGAAGTTTTAGGTATAGCCGCGATTGCAGCGGAAAGCCCACAGCCACGGGCACGTGTGATGCACAGCATTGCGGAGGCTGACGAAGGAAGACCCCGCAATGCTGATGCAGAACCGTGGACGGGGCGAGGACTTGTAGCGGAAAGCGCGACGATGTTGGTGGGAGCGCTGAAGTTCGGCTCCTAAAAGAATTATGAATTATTAGTTATAAATTGGCTTGCGCTTGATTTTTTTGTTTGGTAAGCGTTTGATGATCAATTATTGGGGGCTTTTTTAGTGATTTTTTGGTTTGAATTTTATTGTAGATCAAATGGGTCGTTGACCTGATAAAGCGGAATATATGAGAAATATTACTCTTAGTGTTTTACTTCTTTTGGTGAGCGTAGGTGGGTATGCGCAGTTGTTGGAAGAGAATTTTGAGAATTATACGTCTACCCCAAGGCTGAATATGCAATGGAACAAGGGGCAGTATATTGAGCTGGATACTAATTTTTATAGGAGCGGGAAGCAGTCGGTGAAGATTAGTAAGGAGTCGTTCCTGATTTATAGGATTCCTTATGATAGGTTGGGGAAATTCGAGTTCAGTATGATGACGAAGGGGCCTGGTGTGTGGAACGTGAACATTGCAGTGAGCAGCGAAATGAATTTCAGTAACGAAAAGGCGTGGGAGACGGTTGAGACGTTTACTTCGGAACTGGGACTGAGTACGTTTGATTCGAGGACTGTGGATATTAACCGTTTGGAGCAGCATTTTGTTAGGTTGAAGTTTGAGCCTGTGGGGACTGCTACGCCGTTGTATGTTGATGATGTGGTGTTGTATGAGATCAGCCGCGAGGCCGAGGCGATTATCAGGGAAGAGAAACGGGAAGAGCGCCTGAGGCAGGAGCGTAAGCAGGATTTTGATCAGCTGATGGAGAGTGCGAGCTATAGTGATGCGAAGCGCGTGGTGAGGAGCTATGAGAAGATTTATAGGAGTAGGGTGAAGAGTTTGTCGATGTTGTATGATAAATCGAACATGATCAAGATTGTGTCGGGTACGGCTTCCACTTTGGGCGATTTTAACCAGTTGTCGAACCCGGTGCGGTATCAGAAGTATCAGCAGTTGCAGGGGATGTTGTTCCCGAAGTTGGAGTCGATTGATACGCTTTTTTATTCGGATCAGGTGAATGGGCGTCTGGATGGTTTTTTTAAGAAGATTAAAAACCCGCTGAACATTGCGATGGGAATTGGTGATATGTTCACGGGCGGTGCTGTGAGTAAGGTTGTGGATAGTTTTAAGGGGCTTGTAACGAAGGGTTTTAGCACGGAGCGGCTGGATATGCTTGGTTATAGCAAACGTGAGATCAGGCAGGAGAAGAAGAAAGGGGTGAGGTTGTATCTTGAGGCGAAGGACTTTTTTGAGGATATTGAGGCGCAGAACGAACGGACTTTGATTTTGAACAGGAAGATTTTTGATGTGTACCGAAATTCGAAATCGCTGAACAACGATGTGATGAAGCTTTTTGTTGATTATCTGGGCATGGCGAAGATTGTGGCGGATAAGAACAAGGTGATCGAGGTTAGTAAGAATCAGGATTATAAGAGTTTGGATAAGGAGATTTCTGCTTATTTTCAAGAGGTGCTTGGGAGTAGAAAGTCGTTTAATAAAGACCGCTTGACGAGCCGTATTAAGGAGATTGATGCGTTTATGCAGAGGATTGATATTGAGATTGCTGAATACAACAAGTTATCGAACCAGTTGAGTAGTTTCTACTCTGACTTTAGGAAAGAGGTGGAGCGTGATTGTCCGTTCCGAAACGTGACTGATTCTGATAAGGCTTTGTGGGATAGTAATGTGAAACGGATCAAAAGCACGATTCAGGAGGTGGAACGGTCGTTTAATGAGTCTTATATTGAGGTGAATTTTAAACAGTAAGGGTGGGAGGAATTATAAATTATGAGTTATGAATTATGGCTACCCACGTAAAGTTGGACATTTAAGATAATCAAATCCTTATCCTCCTTTTTCGAGGCCTTGGCATTTCGCCGATATTTTGGATTATGTATTCAAACAGAGGTTCAAATTTCAGTTTATCTCCAAACAAGCGTTCCGCAGGAGTTTGTCCGTCGGCACCTCTGGTGTCAAAATTATGAACCACGGTCATTACCTCCAGTCGGTTTTTATCAAAACCTTTCTGGTTGTGGTTAATCTGTGACAAATACCCATTGCGCCCTTCTACTTGAGAAGATGCCCTCTGAAACATCGAACATAAGCACTTTGCTTTATCCTGTAATTGGCTGTACTTTTCAGCTTCGGGCATTTCTTGTGTGCTCATATTTTGTCGGCAGAGTTCCAAATGCTGTTTTATCGTAAGCATACGGGGCGCTACATCATTACCAGTTCAATGATTTTGTCGCGTCTAGGGTCTGAAATTATTCGGCAGTAGTTTATCGAGCTCTGATGCTTTTGTATCCAGGATATTGTTGAGCACATAGGTTAGCCACCGTAACGGCTCTACTTGGTTCACCTTGCATGCAGCGAAAAAAGTATAGAACATTGCCGCATTTTGAGCAGCTTGGCAGGAACCTGCAAAGAGGTAGTTTTTTCGTCCGAGAGCCACAGGCCTAATTGAGTTTTCGACAAGGTTGTTGTCGATTTCAAATTTCCCATCCTGCACGTACGCTTTGAGCCTGCCCCACAGTTTGAGGGTGTATTGTATAGCTGTCCCGATTCTACTTCTGGGCAGTACCCTGGGGCAGTTTTCATTGAGCCACTTCTCTATTTCCTCCAATATCGGCACGGCCATTCGCTGGCGCATTGCGTGGCGAGCTTGATATCCTACTTGGTTTTCTCTAGCAATACGTTCCAGTTCATAGAGCTCCCTGAATTTGCCCAGCATATATTCGGCTCTTTGCCTGTCGTTGTCACGGGCGTCAAAAAACTTCCTGCGCGCATGTGCCATACATGCGAGCAGGCTGATGCCCTCCACCTTTTCGAAATGTTCGTAAGCGGAGTAACCATCGGTCTGTAAGTGTCCCTGAAAATTTTCCAGTACCCTGTTTGGGGCGTCCATGTCGCGCCCTGGGTGAAAATCGAACAGGGGCAACTTATCGGGTGGGGGGTAATAGACCCAAAAGTAGCCCCGGTGTGCTTTCCCTTTTTTTCCCGTTCCCAGTACCTTTACCGTTGTTTCGTCGCCCATGATATAATCCGAAGCCAGTACCTGTTTCTTGAGGCGGTCATAGAGCGGCTCAAGTAGTGCCGCGACTTTCATAAACCAATCGGAAAGGGTGGAATTGGCCAGTTCCACCCCTTGGCGCTTAAAGATCTTTATTTGCCTGTCGAAAGGGAGGTGGTCAACGTATTTTGACACCAGTAGAAACGCAAGCAGGCCCGCACCCGCGTTACTCTGGGGAAGGGGCAGTGATGGCAGGGGCGCTATCAGGATGCCTTCCTGTTTCGGCAGTACATATTTCTCGCGCTCGATACGGCGTACGTACATCTGTCCCGGTTCGTATTCCAAAACCTCGGTAACTTCCACGCCCATAAGTTTCGCGCCTTGGGGTATACCATCAGGTTTTAAGGTTTCTGTACGACGGGGAATGTGTTCCGGTATAGCTTCGCGCGCATGCCCTTTTTGTTTCTTCTTCTTGCGGGTGTAGCTTATGGTTTCCGTTGGGCTTTGTTCTTCGGCCTGTGGTTGGGGGGGGCGGTCAAACAGGCTCAACTGTCCTGTCTGTTCGTCGGTGAAACGTTCGGTCTTTGGCGCGAAAAGCTTTTGGGTAAGGTAGGCTACCGTCTCTTTGAGTTGGGAGATCTCGGTGACCATGGAGTCATAATGCTCCTTTGGCACGGTCACTTCCTGTTGTCGCCCTCCCTGCTTTTCCATACCATAAAGATAACAAAAATGGGGCATGCGAACAAGCTACAGTTCAATAAACATAAGGGGTCTGTGTGTTTCTCTACTTTTCGAAACGGAGCCGTTTTTTACGTTGTTGCACACTGAACCCCTCCACTAGTAACACCAGTTTGGGCCATGGGAGCATTATCCTGTCCAAACCTTTTTCCACGGGCGGCAATTCGAACGTGCCTTTCTCCAGCCGCTTGTAATAAAGCACCAGGCCACCATTTTCCCAGTGCAGTAATTTCATGGAATTCCGCCTGCGGTTGATAAAGATAAAAACGTGGCCCGAGACTGGGTCTTCCCCAAGCTGGTTGCGTACGATCCCGCAAAGGGAATCGAAACCTTTGCGCATGTCGGTGGCTCCCGTATACAACAGGAAACGATCGGAAGAATTCAGGCTGAACATCAGTACAAGTGGATTAGTGTCCGCAGACGTTCGGACGGGAGGTTGTGCTGCACAGATAAACGGACTCCGTTCGGGTAGGTAATTTGGATATCCTGACCAAAACTGTCATTGTCCTGTTCTGGTAGAAGTTCAACAAAACTATCGGTCTCGTTTTCCTTAAACCGGTAATATTCCTGTTGCCAGTAGTAGAAAACGGCAGGAGAGATATCATGTTCGGAGCACCAGCTGCTTTTACTTTGTCCACTATTAAGGCAAGCCTCTACTTTTGAGAGCATTTCTTGGCGGTGCTGTGATCGTTTCGTCTTTTGTCCCATATGGTTGTTATTTTGATATGGACAAAACTATCTTATGCTACTGAGAGTGACAATGTGTACACGGCCGTATGCTTACGTTTTATCTGTAACCTTGCCGGTTTATGCCTGGTCTTGGCCAATGCCTGTTCCCAATACGTCTGGGGCAGGAGCTTATCAATAAACCATTTTTTATGTTCCTGACCCTCAATGTTTTCTTTCACATACTCTTCTGCCAGGTTGTGCCAAATGTTTATACATGCACAAACATCCTCTGTTTGGTTTTGTGTTTTGCCAAGTAAGTTGTAGGTGTCATTGATGTGGCACTGCGTGACAATCTGTTCAATTTTCTCAAGTTCATCCCCTATTCTTGCTCGGGCAGTGAGTGACCCCTGTGGTATATTACCTTGCAGATAGGGATGAAGGATGTTACTCATATTACCCATGCACTCTACATATTGGCCTATATAAAACTGTATCTGTGCATACCTCGATCCTACTGTTTCACAGGGAATATTTTCCGTAGACTGCTCAAAAGCACCACGGGCGCAACGTAATTTAGCACTTAAAGAAAGGCTCAACAGTTTGTTAATGTTGTACTTAAAATGGAAACAATCTGCAACACTCGGTACTTTGTAATGTTCTGTTGCCAAATTGATCAGTGCTCTGGCACGGTCGCTTACAAAGTATAGGATGTTAGCCCTGGGAAGTAAGCTGAAAAGTTTTTTTTATATGCCCGTCCCAACTGGCGGCATCACGTTTCCCGCTCTCTGACTCACAAAATAAATATCCACTGGTAAGATCCTGGCACACAGGATACATATTATCAAACCACGTCTCATCCACCCCCAGGACCAGCTTTATTTCTTCACATCTCTGGCGAATATCCTCTTCGGCCGCTTCTTTATATTTTAAAATCAGGGCTTCTACCTGTTTGATTATTTTGGTTCATGGAACAGTTTTGTGAAAGACCTAATTTCTGTACTAATTTAGAAAAATGAATACAGAAATAGTCTTCCAGCAAATCTTGAATTTAAATGAGTTGATCGTGACTTATGTTTATACTGAAAACCAACGGATAAACATATATTGCTGTAGTGCCTTCAACGAATCGCTGTGCCCTTGCTGTTTAGGGAAGTGTACCCGGGTAAACCAAAAATACAGGAAGCTCCTGCGTGACCTTTCCATAAGCGGGAAAGCGGTTTACCTTCATTTGGAAAGCCGCCAGTTCCACTGTCCGGATTGCAACCGCTTTTTCACGGAGGGCTTTAGTTTTGCACCAAAACACAGCCATTATACAGATAGGTATATGGATTACCTATTTCTACGGGTCAGGCACAGTTCAGCAAAACAGGCCGGAGTAGAGGAGGATATCTGCTGGAAAACGGTGAACCGTATTTTTAATGACAGGGCATCCAATTCACTGGCAACCAAAGAGGACATATCCAAGGTTAAGGCCTTGGGCATAGATGAGTTTTCGCTCAAAAAAGGGCACCGTGACTTCGCCGCCGTTATCGTCGACCTTGAAAACCTAAGGGTGACCGAAGTGCTGCCCTACAGGGACAAGGCACGTCTGATCAAATATTTCCGCAAACAGGGAAAAGCCTGGTGTGAAGGGATAGAGGTCTTCTGCAGTGATATGTGGGAGGGGTTCATCAATGGCGCCAGGGAAGTGTTCCCCAATGCGGAAGTCGTAGTGGACCGCTTCCATTTTTTTATGCACATGAACAGAGCCCTGGATAACCAGCGCAAGGAGCTGAGGCGAAAACAAAAAGACCGGGAGGAGCTTAAGCATATCAAGTGGCTGCTGCTGAAAAACTTCGGGGAACTCCCGGAAAGTGAGCGCGAAACCGTCGAGGCCGCATTTGATGCGGCGCCCGAACTAAAAGATCTGCATGGGCTAAAGGAAGGCCTGCGGGAGATATTTGAAAAAGATATAGAAAAAAAGGAAGCCGAAACCTTGCTCTCACAGTGGAGCGACAGGGCGAAAAGCTTAAAGAACAAATATATGGACAAATTCATCAGCACGTTCGAAAACTGGAAAGACCACGTGATAAATTACTTTAGGACACGCCTGACCACAAGTATAGTGGAAGGCATGAACAACAAGATCAAAATGATAAAAAGACAGGGCTTTGGCTTTCGTAATTTCGGAAATTTTAGGCTAAGAATTTTAGCTGCGTTTGACTGATTTCACAAAACTGTTCCATGAACCATTATTTTTAGCACGGTGGTATTGGAAACACCTACGTAACGGTCCAGGTTCAACAGTTCGAAAAACTCGTTCAACCGGCCCCCTCCATTACCGGCTTTGATGGCAAACATATAAATTGTTCCCACCACCTGGCGTATAATGAAATCCATCCCCTCTTCCGTTTCCCAAAAATCAGTCCCGCTCTCCTGTATACGGCGGTTTATTTTCTGTTTGTGATAGTGTGCCGTACTTTTAGGAATTCCGGTTTCTGCTGATATTGCACGGGCAGGCTTGTTTTTGAGATTAAATATTGATCTTATTTTCTTTCCGAGTGTCATTTAATTATAATTTGGAGTGCCCCAAGATATCTATTTTGTCCAAATTTACGTGGGTAGCCTGAATTATAAATTGGCTTGCGCCTGATGATTCATTTAGCTGGCTTTAGGTTGGTTCTTGATTTATAGTGCTTCACGGGGTGGTTTGACTTTGCGTATCGTCTGAATCCCGTAGGGATGGCATATTGGAAGCCTGTGGTGGAAACCACTGGAAAATATACAGATCATACACAGAATGCCATAGGCATGGCCTGTTATGCATAGTCAATTCATAATTATTCAGCAGAGTTAATTTCCAAAGGTCTTCATGAGATCGCTTCGCTAGATTCATAACTCATAATTTATAATTCCCTACCTCTGGATTTGGATTTATCATTCACACAACTAATAACGGGGCTGCTTTGGTGGCCTCTTTTTTCTTATGACGTACATTATTCCAGACATACACGGACATTTGTGGGAGTTCGATGCGCTATTGGACAAAATTGGACTTGGTAAGGATGATCGGCTTTTTCTTTTGGGCGATTATATAGACCGTGGGCCAGAAAGCCGTGAGGTGGTAGACCGTATTATGGAACTTAAGGAAAAAGGGTATCGGTGTACAGCACTTCGTGGCAATCATGAGCAGATGTTTCTTGATTCTAGCGATCGGTTGGAGGAGTTTGCACCGATGTCGAATAAGCGCAAAAAGCCGTTCTGTGATGAGCAAGAGCGTGTGATTCCACGTTATAGAACTTTCTTTGAGAGTTTGCCTGTTTTTGTGGAAACGGAGGATCTGTTTTTAGCTCATGCTGGTATTAATTTCCGCACGGAACACCCGTTCGAGGATACGAAGAGTATGCTCTGGATGCGAGAGATTCGTTATGTTCCAGATGATTTTAAGAAGACAATTGTGCATGGGCATAATCCGATGTCGATTGGGGTGATTCGCAAAATGATCGAAGATAATGCTCAGGTGATTCCTTTGGATAATGGGATATATATGAAACAGCATCGGGAGTTTGGGCAATTACTTTGCTTGGAGTGGGAGACGCGTGAGCTTTATGCTGTTAATCATCGGGAGTTGTGAGGGGGGAATTATGAGCTGCGAGTATGGTTTTCAACATACCTTTTGATATCAATGTTTAATACAAAAAGGCAGAACGTTAGAAATTGATGTTCTGTCTTTTTTATTTGTCGCGTAGTTAGAGCCTACATGAAGCAGTACCTTGTTTTACTGCACGTCTAGTGATTTCTTTTTTTAAAAAGCAATACAGCTATTCCCAAAGAAAACATAGTCAATAAGATAACGTCAAACAGCATTTTATTAGCCATGTAGTAAATAAACTCAAGGTTATGATTGTTGATGTTTGTTTCTTCGATGTCATACTTTATTGTGGTAAATACACCTAAAACATCAATGATTTTATAAATCAAAAAGGCTGATAAGAGTGCAAGAATAACGAATTTGATACGTTTTTTCATTTATCTCATTTATTTGAGGAGGAACCGACAGAGCCACCACTTGAAGCAGGACTGGATCCGCTACTTGTATTTTCCATGCTTGATGAATTTGCGGAAGAGCCAGAACTATCACCAGAAAACCCAGAGGACTCATTCATTAAACCAGCGCTTTTTAATTCAGAGAAGGCATCTGTACTGAAAACAGTCCTAAATTGCTCAGTATAATTCTTAATGGTGTCACCTTCTTCTTCCAATAAGTAATTTTCAAGAGAACTTGGAATCACAAAGTCTTCATTATACTCTCCAATTTCTGTCCCAAAAAGTTTAATCCAGTGCTGCTTAAAAATTTGAGTCCCTGCTTTTTCCAATATTTCAATACTTTCAGTTGTACAGTTGTTTCCAGTCAAATCATACTTATCAATTACTCTTCCATACTTATCTGTTTTTTCTTTCCCAGAATCTGGCAGCTCTTTACTCGAATTCCAGATTTTTGTATAAATCTTTGCGACCTTCGCTCCTTTAACATCACAAATTTTAAATGCCTTGGCGTTGAGCCTAAACAATTCCTTGTGCATGTATTCTATAGCCAAGGTGTTTGTAAACCTAATCAAAACCCCTTCGCCAGTTATTGGTATCCAATCTGCATCGTCATACCTACCATAGGTAAAAAGAATAATTTCGTTTTGATTGTGAACTGATAGGAAAGTGTGCCCTGTCCCTTTGGTTTCTGTCCAAAGAAATGTGCCATGAAAAAGATTGTGATGCGATACGGCCAACTGTGCTTCTTTGTCCTTATCTTCTATGTAACAATAAAATGTAATCTCAGTGCCACAAGCTTCAATTGTGTTTGCTGTAAAGACAACTTCTCTGCCTTTGCTTTTAAAAGCTCCTACGACAGATTCTCCTTTATTGGAGATATAAGAAAACCCCCATTTTATTTCATCGTCGGATTTTGGCTCTATATCATCTTTAAATTTCTTGACTCTTAGCTTATAACTCTTGCCAAGTAATATCCCATCAGATTTGCTATTCTGTTCGTTGTCGAAACCGTTATCTAATGGTGTTATTAACTCTATTTTCTCTACTGTTGCCTTTTTCGTTGGTACAAAAGTTAAATATTGAGATTTGGACTCTCCTGTTTCAGGAAAAGAAACAGTGATTTTAAGCTTTCCCATTAATGTTGATTTTAGGTGAAGTTGTACTATAAATTCAGCTCTTGTTTCTAGTGAATCATTAATTTCTCAAGAGATATTAAAACGTATTATTCTAGCAAATAGTCTCCATTTGAAATTGTAAGCCTGTTATTTATCTTCTATTCACCAGAAAACCAACAAATGACCAATGACTAATAACCAATGACCAGCCACAACAAAGGCCTGCTCTAATTAGAACAGGCCTGCCAAATAATCGAAACAACGAGCAGGCATGCTGCTCAGCACTAAAAATCTCTGTTGTGTTGTGTGATTAAGAAACAGATTATGAACAGAGTAACATTTTTTGAAGATTAGGAATGGTTTTATTTTTTCTGGAAAGGAAACGGTCGCACTGCCGCAGACGGTCGTAACCAAGCATGATTCCGAGAATGAAATCTTCTTCGGGTGTAAGATCGGTGAGTGATCTTTTTCCGAATTCTTTTACCACTTCTACGCAGGCTTTACTTCCGAAGAATATGTTTATTTTTCGTTCGTTGACTTCGTTAACAATGTAGTCTATTCCATTTCTTTTTAACTCCTTTTCTGCTACATGTCTGTATGAGCTGCTCATGGTATGCAGAACAAGGTTTCGAAGTCCTTTTTTGTATTCGTAGATGTGATGGCTTAGTACTTTCATCTTTCCGCTCCTTTCCCTCTAGTAGTTTATGCTGTTAATAATTCCGCTTTTAGTTTCTCGATCCATGTTGTTAGACGTTCGTCTGTTTTTTCATCTTCTGAGTCTATGTCGAGAGGTAGTCCAACAAATTCACCATCAACTTCGGCACGCGAAGCATCGTAAGTGTATCCTTCTGTTGGCACTTTTGCTACTACAGTACCACCTTTTTCTGTAACAGTTTCGTAGATTTCGCCGATACCATCTACAAACGATTCTGGGTAGCCAGCGCTATCGCCAAGGCCGAATAAAGCAACTTTTTTACCCGAAAAGTCTTGTTGCTGTAGCTGTGGAAGGAATGCTTCGAAATCGTCCTGAAGATCGCCTACTCCCCAAGTAGATGTTGCTAGAATCAGTTTTTCGTAGTCGCTTAGTTTCCCAGCATCCGCAGCGTCTACATTGTGTAGGTCTACTACATCGTTACCAAGTTCTTCTTGAATGCGTTGAGCTATCGTTTCTGTGTTTCCAGTGGTGCTACCGAAGAAAATTCCAATTTTCGACATCGTAAATTTGTTTTGAGGTCACTGACCTATTTATATTGATTTACCTTGTTTATCTAGTCAGCAACTTAGCATCAGAATAAATCTACTTAATTATGACTGACTACTTGTTATCCTTATTGTTGTCGAAACAAAAATAGAATCAGACTGCTCTGGTAACAATACCTACATGTGGGGATACCGTTGGTTTAGAGCTAAATTACCTAGATGTTGGTAGCTATTTATGGGGATGTTTTTAGAATTATGAATTATGAATTATGAATTATGAATTATGAATTATGAATTATGAATTTCTTCCAGTATTGATGTTTGTTTTTCTGTAGAAATAGAAAATACTCATACAGGCACACGTTTAACAGAATGAGCAACATGCCATAAAAAATATCTTCTATTGGTATGGTGATGAGGCGTATTCCAATATTCTCCTGATTGTTGTACCATACAACTTCTTCTTCAATACCCATGCCTGTCAGAACACCATTCATAAGAAAAAATGGAAAAAGAATGAGCAGATAAGTGAAGTAGAATCGGGGTAGGAAAGTTTTTTTTGACAACAGTATTATAAAAGCGAAAAGGGCAAGAAAGGTAATACTGGTATACCAACGGGAAATAGTGAAGATGCCTACCGAGGCTAAAAAAATCAATAAGGTAGGGGTGGTCCAAGATGCAGTTTTTTGAGCAAAATCATTTCTAGTTAACACCTTCACAGAGTGATAAGAAAAAAGACAAGCGTAAGGAACACTGATAAAAAACAAGCACTCTTCAATAGGCAAGTTAACAAGATACAAACCTGAAAGGTAGCGTTCATTAAAGCCCCAAACCCCCATTTTTGTAAAGAAGATATCCCATATAATGAAGATGGCAGCTATTATCAGCATGGCAGGAAACAAGGCAGGCCATGTTTTATAGAATTTTGATCGTGGATGAAAACTCAACGCTAATGGGCCTGCTATTGCTAAGCCGTTTAACACTAGGTAGAGGTATTTTTCTTCGAACAGATCTGAATGCATTTTGAGAAGGGGAATTAACTTTTCGATTTATTCTTGCCTTTCTTTAAGAAAAGCGTAGCTTTTCAATTCCCCTCCTTTTTCCAAGGAGGGGGTAGGGGTGGTTCAATAATACCAGGCTTTCCAGAAAATACCACCCCCGCCCCCTCCTCAAAGAAGAGGGAAGCCAGATTACCGAATGGTCTCTGAAAATTTGGGACATATAAGTGTGTAATAAATAGCACCAAGTGCCTAGGTTTGTCTGAGAAGGCAGAGAAAACTATTTATTTATATTTTTGGGTGTTAATTTTCCTTCCTTCTCAAGCCGAACACGTTCTTCATCAAAAAACTTCTTAGAAACGAAGAGCATCCCAAAACATTCCCCATCTTCTTTCTGTTTGTGGATATGATGCCTACGATGTGCCCTGCGAACGGCTGCCAAATATAGATTATCAGTCTTCCGCCAAAGGGGAAGGCGCTGATGAATCAGTATCTCGTGCACAAGAAAATAGGTAAAACCATAAGCCGAAATACCAAGCCCAGCAAAGAAACTGGCATTCCAACCAGCATTGATTCCTGCAACAATGAGAGCAATCCCTGGCAAAGCAAACAAAACGAAGAACCAATCGTTCTTCTCAAGAAAACGGTTCGGATTTTTCGTATGATGATCTTCGTGCAAGAACCACAAAGGGCCATGCATCAGATATTTATGAGTTCCCCATGCTACACCTTCCATGCCGATGTAGGCAGTTAGGAATGCTAGGATTTTTATTGCTATTTCCATGATGAAATATTTTTTGTAAAAACAGCGATCTTGTTTCTTTTCAAACATAGCCTGTTACATATCTTGCGATATGTTTTAAGCAATGCTAGGAAAGGTTGCCCTCTTCGGGGCGCTGTTATCAGTGACTATACAGAACATTGGGAGACGTCCCAAAGTAGGCAGCCTTTCCTAGCATAGGTCAGAGATCACCAGAGGTGGTCGGCGGCCTGTGACTATTGAATCTTTCCTCCAAAACACTATTCCGATAATCAAAAATCCCCTCAACCTGTTTCCGAACAAACAACCAATGAGCAATATCGCCTAAGAACCCCAGAGGAACAGCATAATGAACAACATCCGTCATTTCCACGCCACCATCTTTCTCTTCGAACAAATGCTTATGATGCCAAAAAGCAAAAGGGCCAAAACGCTGTTCATCAACAAAAAGCCTACGTTCCACAACATGAGTAATTTCAGTAACCCACAGCACAGGAATAAAAGCAATAGGGTAGACTTTATACTGAATAATTTTCCCAGGATAAATAGCCTCATGAGCATCCTCCGACAAGATTTTGAAATTCATGTAACTGGGCGTAATCTTGGCCAAGTTCACAGGAGACGAAAAAAATCCCCAAGCCTCGTCGAGTGATATCGGTAGTTGCTGAGTTCTTCTTATTTCATGGATTTTGGAGAATAGGATCATTGGTTAATAGGTTATTGGAGTACATAAAATTCAATTAAGCGAGTCTGAATTTACAGGAATAAAACTTCAGTAATTTTATTCCCCGCCTCTCTGAGGAGGGGGTAGGGGTGGTGCTTATACAAGATTGTGTTATAGTAATTTATGAAAAATACAACCACCCCTACCCCTCCTTTTTTAAGGAGGGGAGCTGAAAAGCTTTGCTTTTCGTTGAAACTTACGGCTTCATTGATTATGGTAAATTCATCCTCTAAATCGTATTATTCAACAATCTCTCCCACAATCACAGAAAAAGCCCCCAACCTTCCGCAGAAAATCAGGAGCAGTAACCCTAAAATTAAACATCGACAGTTTTTGCCGCTCTTTTGTACATAAGCAGCGCCCTTTCGCGGGCCGTAGCATGATCTATAATCGGTAATGGATAAGAGTGGGTATTCCATTCAGGCACCCACTGAGATATATAGTCCCTTTCGGGGTCGAATTTTTCAGTTTGCAAGTGCGGATTAAAAATCCTGAAGTACGGCACAGCATCGCATCCCGTAGAAGCGCACCATTGCCAGCCGCCATTATTAGCAGCAAGGTCGAAGTCGTTCAGTTTAGAAGCAAAATAAGCCTCACCCCAGCGCCAGTCTATCAGCAAGTGTTTCACCAGAAAGCTAGCCGTGATCATCCGCAGGCGGTTGTGCATATATCCCGTTTCGTTCAGCTCGCGCATGCCTGCATCAACAATCGGGTAGCCTGAACGGCCTTCGCACCACGCTCGAAAATGCTCCTCGTTGTTATCCCATTCAATATCTTCATACTGAGGCTTAAAACACCGCTCAGTAACATGCGGAAAATGCCACAAAATCATCATGTAAAACTCCCTCCATATAAGTTCGTTCAGCCATTTTTCGCTGAGCTTCACCGCCTTTGACACAAGCGTCCGTATGCTTATTGTGCCAAAGCGCAGGTGAACACTCAATCGGCTCGTGCCCCGACGTGCAGGATAATCTCTATCTAAATCGTAATTCGCGATTATACCCTCGTCCACCTCTTTCGGAGGAACAACAAGATCAGTCGGCTGAAAGCCTAAATCCGATAAACTGATGAGGTTGCCTTCAGGCTCAGCCCTGAAAAGGTTGTTCAAAAATTTTTCCGAAGGATAAACCAGAGGCGTATCCGAAAAATACTGTTTCTTCCATCTCTTCGAGTAAGGAGTATAAACAGTGTATGGCTGTCCTTGCGGTTTCAGCACTTCGTCTTTCTCAAAAATCACCTGATCCTTATAAGTCAGAAAACGAATCTGATGCCGGTTCAGCAAAGCCTCCACAGCATCATCGCGCCGACAAGCATACGGTTCATAATCGCGGTTCGCAAAAACAGTCCCCACAGGGAGCGTTTCCACAAGTTGTTTAAAAATATCAATTGGCCGACCGTGAAAAACCTTGATCGTCCCTCCCAGATCGCCAATCCGTTTAGCCAGTGATGTCAAAGAACGATGAATAAAATCGACGCGGCGGTCGAACGGGCTTTCGAGATTATCCAAAATATCAGTATCGAAAACAAAAACAGGAACAACAGGCATTCCGCTGGTCAGCGCATAATACAGCCCCACATTATCCTCCAATCGCAAGTCGCGCCTAAACCAGAAAATCGCAACCTTATCTCCTGTTTTCATCTACTATCTATTTAATTCGTTATGCTTCAAAGTATTTATTGCACAGTAGCAGTTTCCACAAATGATCCAGATGGCAGATACTCCTCCCAACGATCCTTAACCTTCTGATAAATAATCTTAAACCACTCAGTATAAAGTTCAGGTTGATCTGTCATTTCCTTATCCAACAGATCCAACGAGATATAACGGTACTCATGCACTTCATCCCTATTAACAACCGGTTTCTCGTCCGAAAACCCAAAGAAAACCTGATCCAGTTCATGCTCAGTCAGCCCCTTGTCCAGTTCAGCTTTATAAATAAACTGAAACGTAGGCATCAGCTCACAATCAAAACCCATTTCCTCAGGCAAACGTCGGTGAGCCGCCGCGATATAACTCTCCCCTTCCCGCGGATGGCTACAACAAGTATTCGTCCACAGCCCCCCAGAATGATACTTATGCAGGGCACGCCGCTGCAACATCAGTTCATTTTTTTCATTGAATACAAAAACCGAAAAAGCACGGTGCAGAAGCCCTTTTCTATGAGCCTCCATTTTTTCCATTGTACCCAGAACCTGATCCTTATCGTTTACTAAAATGACTCTCTCTTCCATGTGTGCAAAGTTCTAATTTTTTCTTGGGGAGCACAGCGTTATTACTTTCTACAGACTGCGTCGCGCTTTCCGCTACAAGTCCTCGCCCCGTCAGCCGTTCCACATCGGTCTGGCAGTCTATTCCGCTGTCGCTCCATAGCTTCCAGTCCGTGTGTCACTGGCTGCCGTGCCTGTGGGCTTTCCGCTGCAATCGCGGCTCCATTTAAAACGGCATCTCGTTCTATTACAGCCAACCATTGATAGATACATTTACTCTATCAGTTTTTAGCGGAATATTCAGTAATCAGGCTCCCCTCTTCTTTGAGGAGGGGGCGGGGGTGGTGTTTTCTGAAAATTCAAGTATTATAGAACCACCCCTAATCCCCTCCTTGGAAAAAGGAGGGGAATTGAAAAGCTTTGCTTTTCCTGAAAACTTCAGGTTTCTTTTTTAATTACAGAATATTCTATTCATTAACAGCTGACTAACCAATGACCAATAATCCAATGACCAGTTCATCACAACAAATTAAAACTATGTCGCAAATAAGAATTGAACATAAGTCCCAGCTTTTTCGAATTCGGTATACGTATCCTGCTCTCAAGAACCTTATGCGAAGGCGTACCCTTTATCTTTTTAAAAAGTGACCGATAATAAATATAAGCCAGATAAACCCCAAGTCGGGCAGATTTTGGCAGCCGTCGGATACCCTCAAGCGCCTCACGGAAATCAGCCTCAATATCTTCCTCAATCTTTCGCTTCTGTTCCTGATTAAACTGCGAAAGGTCTATTTCAGGAAAATACGAGCGTCCCAACTGCTCATAATCCGCCTTCAGGTCGCGCAAAAAGTTCACTTTCTGAAAAGCCGAACCCAATTTCATCGCCGCAGGTTTCAATTTGTCGTATTGCTCTTGGTTTCCATTACAAAAAACTTTCAGGCACATCAATCCCACAACTTCAGCCGAGCCAAGAATATACTCCTCGTATTTGTTCTTTGAGTATTCCTGTGCATGAAGATCCATCTCCATGCTGTTCAGAAAAGTATTTATCAGCACATCATCAATATTGTATTTTCGGGCTACAAGCTGAAAACTGTTCAGTATAGGGTTCAAACTAATCTTGTCCCGAATAGCCTTGTAAGTATCCTCGCGGAACTCGCGCAACAGGCGTTCTTTGTCGTGTTCGTGAAAAGTGTCAACAATTTCGTCGGCAAAACGGACAAAGCCGTAAATACCGTATATCGGGTCGTGCAGCTTTTTATCAAGAAAATATATTCCAAGCGAAAAACTCGTACTGTACGACCGTGTGGTCATTCGGCTGGTTTTAGCCGAGACTTTATCGAATAGTTTGCGTGCATCCATGGTAATAGTTTAGGTAGAGCATTACGCGTAATGCTCCTTCGAATTAATCGGACAAAAACCTTAGTTGTAAACTGATTAATTGTTCATGATGAATTAGAATTCCTTAAGCATCTGCTGAGCTACAACTTTTCCAGAGATAAGTGATGGCGGTACACCTGGGCCGGGGACAGTAAGCTGTCCGGCAAACATCAGGTTTTTCAGTTTGCTTTTTATAGTCGGTTTCAGGATTGCGGTTTGCTTTAGTGTGTTGGCCAAACCATAGGCATTTCCTTTAAATGCGTGGTAATCGCGGATAAACTCTCTATGTGCATATGAACGTTGATAAGTGACATGTTGTTTCACAGACTGACCAGTAAGCTCTTCCAGCCTAGTAAGTACCATATCCAGATATTTCTCGCGTGTGCCTTCTCCCTCCGGTAGTCCCGGAGCAAGAGGAATCAGGATAACAACAGCCTCGTGACCTTCAGGTGCAACATCGGGATCTGTCTTCGATGCTGCACTCAGGTAGAATAGCGGATTTTTCGGCCATGCTGGTTTTTTATAAATCTCTTCGGCATGGGTAGTAAAATCGGTGTCAAAAAACAAAGTATGGTGTTCGATATTTTTGAGTTTCTTATCGAACCCTAAATAGTATAATAAACTTCCTGGAGCCATCTCGCGGCTGTCCCAATATTGGGGTGTATATCGCCGAAATTGCTTCGGTATTATATTCTGTTCGAAATGCTGATAATCACCGCTGGCCAGTACCCAGTCGGTTTTTATCGTTCCGTTGTTGGTATGCAGTGCCGATACTTTTTCGTTTTCAGTCTGCATCTCCAACACTTCGGTGTTTGTTCTTATTTCCACACCAAGCTCCACGCATAAAGTAGCAAGACCTTCTATTACTTTGTACATGCCTCCCATTGGGTACCAAGTGCCAAGTTGCATGTCGGCATAGTTCATAAGGCTGTAAAGCGCAGGCGTATCTTTGGGCATTGCTCCCAGAAACAAAACCGGGAATTCTAAGAGCTGTATTAGTTTAGGATTCTGAAAATAGCGGCGTATGTATTTGCTAATAGATTCAAATACGTGTAACTTTAATACTCCTTTAGCGAGCTGCCAGTCCAAGAACTCAAGGATCGAAAGGCTAGGTTTGTAAACCATATCATTTACTCCAACCTTATACTTGTAGGCTCCTTCTTTCAGAAATTTGTTCAACATTTTACTACTGCCGGGTTCTATTTTTTCGAACATTAGCATTAGGCTTTCTATATCGGCAGAAAGGTCAAGTCGGTCGTTCTTGCCGAAATATACCGAATATGATGGATCTAGGCGTATCAGGTCGTAATAATCTGACGGTTTTTTCCCAAATTCAGCAAAAAAAGTTTCGAACACATCGGGCATCCAATACCAGCTTGGTCCCATGTCGAATGTGTAACCTCCTTCTTTCAGTTGTCGGGCGCGTCCTCCAATTGTCTCGTTTTTCTCAAGAAGAACAACCTTGTGGCCTGCTTTTGCCATATGAGCTGCTGCTGCTAGTCCTGAGAATCCTGCTCCTACTATTGTTACTTGTTTTGACATGAGTTTTGTTTAGGTTTTGTACAAATGTATTAAACAAAAATAATATAAACAAGAAAATAAGATATAAAAGTATCTTTTGTGAAAGGCGAACCTGTTTTCTTGATTTGGATCAGAGCAAGTGTGAATTAGCTATTGATATTAAAGCTAAAATGTCTGATATATAGATTGTTACTGTTGTTCTGAAATAAGGAAAGGTCAAAAGAAGGATATCCAATCATCTTTGTGCTGTATTGGCGATGATTGGTTTATGTTTCTGTAAATGAGTAGTATAGCGTGTTAGTCAAGAAAGGAGTAAAAAGATGAAACAAACCTTATGCATTTGTTTGTTTTGAGTTCTTGTGCTAAATCGGGGGAAGCATATACATGAAGGATTTTATCTTTTAACAGAGAGGATACTCTGTTTAAGTGCAATTGAAATTCACTGGTAGGTTTGTGAACAGTGAAGACAGTGTATAAGGCAGATGGCTGTCTTTCTTCAATTACAGTTTTTAAGCTTTCGAACGGAACGCTTTGGCCAAGGTATAAAACATCTTTCCCTTTGCTTTTAAGCAGATAGGCTGCAAATAATAGACTAAGCTCGTGAAGTTCGTTTTCGATTAGATATAAAATGCACAATGGCCTTTCGCTTTGCGATAGAGCAATCCCATCGATGGCAGAATAAAGCTTTTGCTTTATCAGGTTCGATACAAAATGTTCTTGTCCTGGATGTATTTTACCAGTATTCCAAAGCATTCCAACACGGGAAAGAAATGGAAAAACAATACTGAGCATGGTAGCTTCAAGGCCTCGTTTCAGTACAGAGTTCGAGAAAATTTTCTCAAACATTGGTTCATCCATTCCCACCATGGCCTTTATCAATTCATGAATCTGGGCTTCATACGCCCCTGACATATCGAGTGATATGGAGTAAAAATCTTCTACCTCTTTTTTGATCTCATGTTCATTAAGGCGGCTTATCTTGGAGATTTTGAGACCTTTTTTCTGTAATAAAGATACGTCTAGTAAGCGTTTTAGGTGCTGATCGTTATAATATCTTATATTTGTGTTTGTTCTATCGGGTTCTAATAACTGGTAGCGCTTTTCCCATATTCTTATAGTATGTGCTTTCACTCCACTTAATCGTTCAAGGTCTTTAATAGAATATTGTCGGGTCATCACTTTTTGTTTTGTTTAATTTTCAATCGATAAATTTAAACAAAAATAATGAATCGACAAAATACTTAGAAACGATACTGAAGGCTTAAGCCTGCACTTTGCGAATCGACATAAGGAACTGTTTTTATATGCTTATCGTCGTGTTTTACCATGAAGTGCCCCACAGCCCAGCCCAGGGCAGCTCCTGCAAATACATCGCTGGCCCAGTGGGCATTGTCGTGTATGCGCGATAGACCGGAAAGTGTAGCTAAACTATAGACAACAATTGGCACAGCAGGTATATCTTTGTAGGTTTCTGCAAAAACAGTAGCAAGTGCAAAGGCGACATTGGTATGGCCAGAAGGGAAGGAGTGATAATCGAATTTAAAACCTTCCCAAGCATATGGATTCGGATCGCCTTTAAATTGATACGGACGGCGGCGGCTACCGATACGTTTCAATAATTGCCCCACAACCCCTGCCACTATGTAAGACTTGGCTGCTAATAACGCAGTTTTTTTATGACGGTCTTCTTTGGTTATTAGTCCGAGTGTATAGAGGGCTGCAGTACTGCCAATTAGGTATTGGTAATTGCCTGCTGGTTCGAATATGTTTTTGGCTGACCA
This sequence comes from Bacteroidales bacterium, assembly GCA_965230435.1. Lineage (GTDB taxonomy): Bacteria > Bacteroidota > Bacteroidia > Bacteroidales > JBDKHP01 > JBDKHP01. The sequence goes on along the minus strand of CBDDLB010000002.1, from coordinate 1,946,065 downwards.
GTCGGATATACTATTCTTGTTCGTAGTGAACACTTGTTGTATCCACATGTCGTTGGTCATGATGATCAAAGTGGTTGCTCCCACACCTCCAAAAATTATCCATTCTTTGTGTTTCCATTTTACGGGAGCTGCCATTGTGTGCCCCAGATCTGTGAAATAAGAACCCAGATATCTTAGGTTCGGAACTGTATGCCGATATTTCACGATGCTGTCCTGCTGGGCTTCAGCAGTTAATATCTGGCAAAGGAACAGGGGCAGTAGGATGAGTAGTCGCATGTTAAGTTGGGTGTCCTAAATTAATGTATGTTGGGTTTGTTGCAATGTTGAAAAATAGTATGGTGCTGATAGTCATAGATATGAGAATTGACCTTCCAACCGTTTTTATTAACGATGAAAGAACTTTTGGAAAGTTTTCGGTTCAATAAAAACTGTTGCAATATGCAAAGTCAATTCTCCTATCTAAGAAGATCAACACTGTGTATTTACAGAGCTGGTTCTATAATTGAATGGATAAATTCTTCAAGGTATTTCTGGTCTATTTTGTCGAAATCGGAAAGCTTTTGGCTGTCGATGTCGAGGACACCCCAAATTTTTCCGTTTTTGTGTATGGGAATTACGATTTCTGATTTCGATAGGCTACTGCATGCGATATGACCAGGGAATTCATCTACATTCTCCACAACAATTGTTCTGTCTTCGTCCCATGCTGTGCCACATACGCCTTTTCCTTTTCTTATTCTGGTGCAGGCGATAGGACCTTGGAATGGAGCTAGTACAAGTTCGTTGTCGATAACCCGGTAAAAGCCAACCCAGAAGAACCCAAAAGCTTCGTGTAGCGCTGCTACGGCATTGGATAAGTTTGCCACCCAGTCTGTTTCCCCGCTTAATAGGGCATTAATCTGAGGCAATAATTGTTGATACTGTTCCTCTTTGGATATTTTGTTGTCAATAAAAAGCGATTCTGCCATGATATAAGATGCTGATAATTTTGTGGTCGAAAATAGTAAAGTTTAACAGTTTTCGAAAAATTGTTAAATCATAGAACAACTTTTGAGTATGTGGTACTAATTGTTAGGAAAAGCATCATGTTAATATTCAGCATGGTGATAAACACTAAAAGTGTTTTATATTAGCATAGCCAAGTAACTGTTGGACATAATTAGAAGTTTGTAATTGATTGATATTTAGGTGAAAATATCGTCTTCTGTTATTGCCCATTCATTTGGGTATTGTATCTAAGTAAGCTTTTGCTGAATGTAAACAGTACATTTTCTGTTTTTTAAAAGAAATAGACCTATGATCTTCTTAACACAGTATTACAAACGTGATTTGGTTCTTTTTCATATTTGAGTTTTTTAATTTAGAAGCCAAGAAGAAGTATACTCAACTACGAGTGAATGGCTATGTTTAAGTTGGTTTTTCTGTGTGTAAAGTATTTATATTCAGATGGCTTTTCTGAAATCTAAATAGACTGAAGGCCTTAAAATTAATTACCTTTGAGGAGTTGGCATTATTCTTATTTATGTATTCGAAGGCTTCTTAAGTATTGGAGCTGTAGTTGAATATGAAGCAGGATTGCTAGTATGCTCTTCATTTTGAGGTTGTCATGGCATTGGAAACTATCACAATAAAACATTATCAGATGCTTATGTAGGCATTGATTTTGTTCTAAAACAATTAGATATTAGTAGTCTGTCATAATTAATTTAGATTTATTCAGCCTGAGTAGCTGGTAATTTGCAAAGAACAAGTCTAAAATAAATGGGCCTGAGACCTTATGAAATTAATCAATAATTATCTGGGCTAAGTGTTGGTTTTCTGGCGTCAACCAATTTATAATTCCCTAAACCCTACTTTATGCGATACCACTTTGTGCGGTGGCTTATTGTGGTGAATGTAGTTTTTCTGTCATTTACAGTTTTCCCACAGTCTTACCGGATTGCAAAATACACCAAGAACGAAGGTTTGCCAACGGAACTTGTAAAGTCAGTTACGCAGGATTCAAAGGGGTATTTATGGCTGGCAAGTGATGAAGGTTTAATTCGGTTCAATGGGCACAAGTTCGAACTTTTCAAACAAGAATTACCCAATCAATATACAAAGGATTTACTCACTACTTCCAATGGGCGCGTGTATGCCACCACGGACGATGCTTTGCATGAGATAATTTCCCATACCGATCATATTGAATTTAAAACAATAGCAAAGAAGCAGATTCGGGAAGCAGATACTTTGGTTTGGTATCCCAAGCAGTTGTTCGAAGATAAGTCGGGCAATGTTTGGTTCTCTGATCATTTCAGGCCTTATCGTTTGATTGGTGACAGCCTGAAGGCTTATCATATGCCTGCCCACGATAAAAGTTTTGATTGGCAAAGAGCATACACATTTACCGACGATGGACGTGGAAATCTATTAATATTGTCGCAACCAGGTAGATGGTACGTTTTCAAAGAGAAGGAAGATCGGTTGGATACGATTGTCAGCGAACCGGTTTTTGCAAGAATACAGGCCGCTTTGGATATTGCTCCAGGGGAAATTTTAGTAGCAGGAAACCGACAGGTGCATAAGGTGCGTTTGAGAGGAAATAAGGTAGTTTCGGATTCTGTTGTGGCACATTTGGATGCTGCGAGTTTTCTTAAAAAAAGTGATAAAGAAATTTTAGTAGGCACTTGGTTTGACGGATTGTATCGGATGATCCGTTCGGTTGATGGTTGGCAGGTGAAAAAAGTTCATGCTTACGATCTGGTCATTGCCAATAAGCTTTACAGAAGCAAAGGCGGAGAGGTATGGACGACAAGCGATAATGGTCTTGCCCTTTTTCAGCAAAGAATGTTTTCTGTAGAGAAAGAATTCAGTCGAAAATACATTCAGTCTATTCGCCTAGCTTCAGACGGTAGTGTTGTTTATAGCGATGGACGACAGGTAGCTGTAATGAAAAGGAAAGAGGATGGGTTTGACCATAAAATTGTTTATCAAAAGCAGGGACAAACAGTTTTGCAGGCACACCCTGTTGAGCACGGCATGTGGTTAGGAGATAGCGATGGACTTGTTTTGTTTATCGATAAGGAGGGGAGGCGCCGTACTTTTGATTTTTCAGGAAATGGAGGTGCAGTTTTTTTCTTGCGCACAGATACGTTGGGCAATGTATGGTTCTGTCAGGATAAGAACATGGGGGTAATGCGGCTGAATGTAGATGGAACGTGGAAACGTTATGGTAGGGAAGAAGGTATTTTCTCGTTGCCTCTGTGTTTGAATTTCCGTAATGGAGAGCTGTTTGTTGGTGGAAGAGGGCGATCGGCATTTTTGTACAAGTACAATGCACTGAAGGACAGATTCGAGAACGCAGCTCCTAATGTAGATATAGAAGGAATGTCGATTAACGACATAGCATTCGACAAAGAAAAAGACCGCATATGGATGGCCAGTTCTGTTGGACTTTTCTTCTTGGAGCGAGGTAAAGTACTACGTGCCGATTTAAGAGAAGATAGTTTCAGGGCATCGAAATCACTAGCAGTAGATAGTAAGAACAATGTATGGTTTACCAATAGCGAAGGGCTGGTGAAGTGGCAGGATGGTATGCGTGTTACTTTGGACGAACGGGAAGGGCTTCCGTCTAAAACTGTTACTTTCCGAACGTTGCTGGTCGATGATCAGCAGACTGTTTGGGTGGGAACAATGGCTGGAATAGCGAAGGCTTCTAATATTTCGCGGAGTGTTGTCACACCTAAACCTTTTTTTTCCAAGGTCACTTTAGAGAATGAAATTATCGATCCTAGCACTTGGGATAAATTCTATACAGATCAGTTTTTGAGTTTTCAGTTTTTGTCTCCTGTGTTCCCGGCACGTTCCGTACGTTACGAGTGGAAACTCGATAAATACGGTTTGCCCGAAGATAAATGGAAATATGGCGAGGCAAATGAGGCTTTGTTCTTTTCTAAATTAAGTCCGGGTGTTTACACATTGAAGATCAGAGCGCGCCAGCAAGGTAATTATCTATGGAGCAAAGATCTTTTTTATCGTTTTACCGTGAAGCCAGTCTGGTATCAACGATGGACAATCTGGCTGGGGATTTTGATAACTATTGTACTAATAGTATACCTACTGCTTAGGTATAAGACATATTCGCTTAACCGTAAAAATGAGCAGTTGGAATGGGAAGTTGCATCGCGTACTGCCAAAATAAAAGAGTCGCAGCGGGAGCTGGAACGGGTGAACCAACAGTTGAAATACCAGAAAATGGCGTTGGATGAAACGGCGATAGTTTCTATTGCCGATCCCGACGGATTGATAACGTATGCAAACGATAAGTTTTGTGAAATCTCGCAATACAGCAGGAAAGAGTTAATTGGTCAGGATCATAGAATTATTAACTCTGGTGCGCACGATAGTGTGTTTTTTGAAGAGATGTGGGAGACGATCAAAACCGATAAATGGCGAGGGGAAGTGTGCAATAAGGCCAAGGATGGGTCGCTTTATTGGGTAGACGCTACTATTGTGCCGTTTCTGAATGGGAGTGGAACACCATATCAGTATCTGGCCATACGTTTTGAGATTACAGATAGGAAAAGATCGGAGGTGCAACTGCGAAAACAAAAAGAAGAAATTGAGCGCAAGAGCAGCCAGATAACCTCAAGTATCAATTACGCGAGCCGAATACAAAATGCTTTGTTGCGTACTGATCATCTGATAGAGAAAAGTTTTTCCGAACATTTTGTCCTTTTCAGACCACGCGACATTGTGAGCGGTGATTTTTACTGGGTAAAAGAAATTAAGCAGCAGATTATTGTTGCTGTGGGTGATTGTACGGGGCATGGTGTACCAGGGGCATTTATGAGTATGCTGGGAATGACGCTATTGAACGACTTCACGAATACTTTCGATGGAACTAAAAAGATCGACCCTGCTTTTGTATTGGAAGAAATGAGAAGTGGAGTTAAAAAATCGCTAAACCAGACAGGAAAGATTGGGGAGCAGAAAGATGGAATCGATTTAGCACTTTGCATCTTCGACCTAGAAACAATGCAAATGCGCTTTTCGGGTGCATTCAATCCTGCTTATTACCTATCGAATGGAGAATTGATAACATTGAATGCAACAAAAAGCCCGATAGGGATATATCGTAAAGAGAGACCTTTCAAGACAGAAAAAGTACAGTTGAGGCAGGGAGATCTGATCTATCTGAGTACAGATGGCTATCCTGATCAGTTCGACCACAAGGGAAAAGAGCCTTTCAAGCGTCATCGTCTGAAAAAACTTATTCAGCAGAACTCTGAACTTGCAATGACGGAACAGAAACTTATTCTGGAAACCACTCACGAACAATGGAAGGGAACGAAATTCCAGATCGATGATATTTTGGTGGTTGGAATAAGAATCTGATGCACCCTACGGAGTGTAAATAATATTTAATCAGTATAATACATTTGCAAAACCCTTTTAATTTCTTGTATTAATTTTTCCTTTTAAATCTAATGTAGGTTTCGCTTTATTCATTGCTTGTTTATTAAATTTTTAGAGATGTTTACTTAGAAACAATTATATTTGCATGAAATAAAAATAATTATGCAAGAATTTCACGGAGAAGAGCTCATAAAGTTCATAGAACGTTTCCCGGACGACAACAGTTGCTATCTTTATCTGTCTGAAATTAAATGGACTAACGGTTATAAATGTAAAAAGTGCGGTCATACACACTAGTAACGGAAAAAAACATGAACGTACCTGTACTTTATGCAAACACAGGGAAAGCACGACGGCCGGAACCCTTTTCCACAAGTTGAAATTCGGCATCCGTAAAGCTTTCCTGATCTGTTTTGAGCTCAGTGCCACAACCAAAGGAATGTCATCCTCCCAGCTTTCGGAACGTTACGGTATATCAGGAAAAACAGCCTGGGCGTTCAGCCATAAAGCCAGGCTGGCAATGGAGAGTCAAGGGGGACAGCCTGTTGAAGGGACAGTCCATGTGGACGAATTTGTTTTCGGTGGCAAAGAGAACGGCAAACAGGGGCGCAGTTATGATACAAAAAAGAAAAAAGTGGTCTGTGCCGTGGAACTTGATGACAAACAGCAGATCAAAAGGGTGTATTCACAGAAGATCGAAGATTTTTCTTCCAGATCGCTTCGGGGGATTTTTGAAAAACATATCAGCAGGCAGGCGCAGGTGGTCACTGATGAGTGGAAGGGCTACCGGCCGATCGCCAAGGATTATAATATTGAACAGATACCCAGTAGGGAAGGGAAGAATTTCATGCAGCTGCACAATGTGATACATCAGATCAAAAGCTGGATCAGAACGAATTTCTCCTGGATCGCACCAAAACACACCGATAAATATTTAGCTGAATATTCTTTCAGGATCAACAGGTCTATTTTCAAAGGCTCTATATTCCATAAACTCATTGAACGTATGACAAATAGACCTCCTGTGAAATTTATTGATATAGTAGATTGTACTTAAATAAACACCTCTATAAATTTTTAGTGCTACGGATGTGATGCTATTTGACTTTATACCAAAGTGATTTTGGTTTTCAGTTTTTCTGCACATCTGAAAACCACTTTCATAATAGTATAAGTATGTTTCTAGAAATGTAAGTAGATGATGAACATAAAGAGTAGCATAACCAATAAGTTTAGCTAATTCTTACACCAAAAACCAAAACATCATCCACCTGTTCAATATCTCCACGCCATTCATCCAGTTCTTTAGTGAGAATTTCTTTTTGTTCTTCCATAGGTTTTTTGTGTATGCCAAGAAGGGTTTCCCTGAACCTTCGAGCGTAGAATTTAGCCCCTTTTTCACCTCCAAATTGGTCTGCATACCCATCTGAAAAAGAGTAGATAACATCCCCTTTTTGCAATTGCCTTATATGATTTTCGAATGGCTTTTCTCTAATGAAAATCGCTATAGGATTCCGTGTTGCCTTAATTTCTTCTAATTCGTTGTCGCGGATGATATAGAGAGAATTGTAGGCACCAGAATACTGAAGTTCATTTGTTTTTCGGTTGATGGAACATAGCGCGATATCCAGGCCATCTTTTTGTTCAGATCCGGGATCGTTCTGTTTCAGGGAGATTTTTATTTTCTCCCGAAGCACCTCAAGGATCTCCGAGGGCTTAATTATACCTTCGTTATTTACGATTTCGTTAAGGAACGAGATAGCCAGCATACTAACAAATGCACCAGGAACACCGTGCCCGGTACAATCGGCAGCAGCATAGAGAACAATGTCGCCAACACGCTGTAGCCAATAGAAATCTCCACTTACTATATCCCGTGGGCGAAGCAGTACGAAATGATCTGGCAGACTGTTCTGTAATACGTCATCTGTAGGCATTACCGCAGTTTGTATACGGCTGGCATATTGAATACTTCCTCGGATATCTTCTTGTTGTTTTACAATTATAGCGTTGGTTTCGCTAAGTTGTTTGTTGGTCTGCTGTACACTTGCAAGTAGGCTGGTTTTTATAAATGCCGATACGAGATGCTCCTTCAGGTTTTTCAGTAAGCTTTGGTCACGTTCGTCGAAAGCAGCCAGCGAACTATGGTTGGTAAGGATCAGAAAACCTTCAATCTGAGAATCGATGGTGATAACGATAGTAATCGAAGAGCGGGGGTAGTTCCACGATAGCATTATATCAGGAGCATCAATTTTTATTTGCTCCTTTACAAATAGCTCATCGAAAAACTCTTCGCTATTTTCGAGAAACATAGCTTCTACTGTTTCTAACTCTAAAGTAAGACCAGAGAGTTTATCTTTGGCAAAACCCCATGTGGCATCTACTTTAAAAAGGCCTTCGGCATCGCGTTGCAGAACAACTGCGGTGTCCATCCCTTTCACCACTTTTAGTCGTTCCAAGATAGAGCGTAGCAGGTTGTTGAAATCAATTTCTGCGTTGATGGCCTGTACAATCTGGTTGATACGCTGTAGTTCTTGATTTTTGTCTGTAATAAGTTGAGATTTCAACTCTATTTCTGTTTTCGAGACAGTAACTTCTTCAGTACGTTCCTTAATAATGTTTTCCAGATGAATTTTCTCCTTGTTCAGAGAATTTATTCGCCAACGGATTACGATATAAATAAGGCTCAAGGTGAATAAAACATATAGGGCGTATGCCCAATAAGATTGCGAAAATGGTTTTCTTATTTCAAACTGAAATGTTGTAGTTTCGGATACTTGGCCAAATACATTTTTAGCCCGTAGTTTTAAAGTATAAGACCCGTAGTGTAGATTGGTGAATTCTTTTTCATTTATTTTTGTCCAGGGCGACCACGAGTTTGCATCGCCTTCCAACCAGAACTGAAAATAGAGAGTGCCTTTTGCCTGATAATTATTGGCTCCGAATTTAAATAATACAGTATTGTTTTTATAGGTAAATGAATATGTTGGCCAGCTCAAATCCGACGAAAGACTGTTTTGGAACAAGAGAGAGTCTTCCCCTATTCTTACTTCACGGATTATTGGAGAAAATTCAGGAAGACTGTCAGGTTGATAAGAATTATAAGAAACAACTCCTTCTGGACCTGTTAACCATATGCGTCCGGCTCTGTCCGGTACAATGTTCCATGCTGCAAAATCGTTTAAGTAATTTAGATGAAGATTAGGGTCGGTACGGAACGTTTCGCCATGTTTAATTGCGTGTTTTAGTGACATTTCGTTCCAGTTGGTAAACCAAATTCCTTCGTCTTTATTTTGTGCAATTGTCGATATGTTCTTATTGTCTGCTCCTCCGTTTTCCAATAAATGGAATTGAGTAAAAGATTTATTGGAAAATGTAAATACACCTTCCTTTGTGCTGACCATTAGTTTATTGTCTACAATATTGGCTTTGTAACTGATTAACTCTGGCAATTTGCTGTTTTTGTGATTGAAGTGTTCGAATTCACCAGTTGAAAGGTCAAGTTTGGCAATCTCCTCGGAACGCATATCTAGCCATAACTGATCATCCGTTTTGAGTAGTGCTCTTACTTCCTTTTCTGTTTTGTGAATAATTCCAAGGTCTTTCCATTTTTTTTTCGAAGGAACCAATTGACCAAGGCCGTCCAGCTCTCCGGTGTAGACTCTGTTTTTCTCAGGGTCTGTCCACAGGGAAAAGGTGAACCTATCTGATATAAATTCTCTTCTATTACCGTTTAAAAGCAAAACTCCGTTACTGGTTGCAAAGAGTAAAGAATTGTTGTATGGTTTGATATCCCAACAAGCGGTAGATATCTCTGGGAGTATTTCAAAGGTTTTGTTTTTCCAGATGTATACACCTTGGTTGCCGTAGAAATACTTTTTTCCGTTGAAATCGGTCATCCCAAATATTTCGCCCCGTAGGCCAACAGCAGAACTCAGATAGCGGAACGGCAAATAGAAATCCACTAAGGATATACCGTTATTGAGGCTTGCCCAAATTTTCCCATGATGATCTTGGTGCAGGGCATGAATTTTATTATTCTGAAGTCCTTCTTTTTTTGCCACACTTTCAAGAAGTTTCCCAGATTCGGAAAACCTAAAAATACCGTGGCGTTCCGATCCTAGAATTATCTCATTCTTAGATGTAAAAATAGCACAGGAGATGGCTTTGTTGTCCAATGCTTTGTTATCGAAAAGGGGGGCTCTTACAATAGAATCGTTCCTAAAACGGAATATGCCATAGCCTTCAGAAACAAGGTGTACATGGTCCGATCCGTTTAATATGGCAACCGTTTGTAGAAAGTTTGGCATTGCTTTTCCCTTGGGAGTAAGGTGCAGCAATCTGTTATCGAATTTCCACAGATTATAACCTGTTTCGAGGTATAAGTTTTCTTGATGCAGAAATGCATCCTGAATTTGTAAGGTGTCGTTGGGCGATTCCCATAGCACTTTAAGTTTATCTCCTTCTAGGCTAAGGATAGCTTTTTCTGCAATAAATGTGAGATGTTTCTGATACCAAAGAATTTTTTGGACAGTACCAATGTCCAAATCTGTATGAAGTGGCAGAAAAGAAGGTTCTTCATCCGAAAGGTCGATTTTTCCAATTTCATTCTCTCCTCCTATGTATAAAAAGTCTTCTTCTGCTTTCAGAGAGTTGATTTTTGTGTTTTTTTCAGTAATAATCTTATTCCATTCTACTCCATCGTATACAAGTAGACCTTCGAAATTACCAAAGAACATAATGCCGTCCTTATTTTGATCGATAGCAAAATTCTGAGTATGTCCCTCGTATTCTTTGTAAGTATGGTTTTTTATAAAAGGAATCCCCCATTCCTCTTGTGCGGAGACGATGCCTGGAAACACAAAACTTAGCAGCCAGAGCATAACTGCTGTGCAGTTGAAAAGATGAGGTGATTTTTTTATGTGTAGGTATAACATAGTGTCTTATCGTATTTCATTCGGGCACATAATGACTACCAAAAACTCTACAAGTTATCTGATTTTTTTTTAGATACAAGTTTGTAGCCAGAAATAAGTTGATGTGGAATTTAGTTGGTCTGTAAGTAAGGTGTAGGTTTATTTGATTTCAAAACTCAATCTGAATATTTTATGTTCTGAAAAAACTAATTCAAATAGGGCGATCCTTTTGTAAATCGTGAATTGATCTACAGAGAACCATTGGATTTTAACGATAGCTGAAATTGCTTTTAGTTACACCAACGGAGCCATTCTCAACATATACAATTTTACTCTTGGCCTTCCATTCAAATACCGCTGAAGGCATAGATTTAAGAAGAAAGAAGAATTCATAACATGGAAGCACTAAAACTGTAGCATCTCCAGAATCGAGCAGATAGGGATGTGTAGCTTCAATGAAAATGTATTCTCCGGCATGGAGTTCCAGCCCTTCGATTGTACAATTGCCTTGTAGTACGATCAGAATAATATCCCTGTAATCTAGTTTCTTTTTTCCTTGGCATAGTGTTGAGCGTTCGAGCATATCTACCAGATCGTCGAAGATGAACGACTTGAAAGGTGCTATGTTGCTAAGCCAAAAGGTACTCTTAAAGAAAAACATTTCTTTAGTTCTCAGACTCGGATCATCTGTTAGGAAAGCTCCGGCCAAACGCCTAAAAATTTGGTTGGGATGTGTAGCTGTTGCTTTCAGCAAAACTTCTCCTTCCTTTGGAAAGTATTCGCCAATAGCCCTTAGTGTTAACAGACGGGTTTTCCTGCTTATTTTGAAATAGCCAATATTGGCGATCTCGCGCAAACGCTCAAATGCTTTACGGCTTTCCAAAGGGTGCGTAGTTCTGTATTTAGTTGTAATTTCGTGCGGTGTTTCGTTTTCCATTACAGGTAGCACAAGTAGTTTTACGTCTTCTTCAACTGTCATGTCGAGAATCTCTACTGCAAAACCTTTTGCTTCTCCAGATTGTCTTTCTAGTAAATCCCATACCATTTTAACAATATTGGAATCGTACATCACTGAAAGCAGCAGGAATATATTTTCACGTTTCTGATTAATATCATTCAGCAATTGCGACTTTATATCGGCGTAAAGCTCTTCTGGCAGATCCAGATATACGTGGGCAAAGCGGACGATGTCGTTTACCTCTTTTTCAAGCGATATAAAGAGTTGGGTGCGGTCCCGTTTAGAAACTTCAGTTTCTAGCGTAGCAAGTTCATGTAGCACAACATTGCGGAGGCGATAGTCACTTTCCGAGCGCAACGTTTGCAGATAACGTACTACGGCATCTGTCGGGTGCTTCACAAGGTGAGGGATAAGAAGGCGAAGAACCCAGCTCGATATCTGGTTCTTTTGCAGGAATTCGACCAGAGGGTCGATAATGGTTTCGCGCTGTCTGAAGATTGAATCAATGGAAACTAAGGCAGTAGGGGTTTGCTTAAGTCCTTCGAAAAGAAAAGGCCAAATCTCCGACCGTTGTAATTTCCCAGATGCACGGTAGGCAGCTTTCAGAACATGGGTGTTTTCGCTGTGCATCAGAAGCAACAGCTGTTTGTAGGCCATATATCTTTTGGAGCTGGCCAGCATGTTTGCAGCCAGCACCTGTTCTTTGCCAGAGCCCGACTTACCTGTTGCTTCCCAGTAATTTAACGAGGTTTCGAGCATTATTATGAACTGATCGGTTTCTTCGGCGGTAAATTTGTCCTTGAGCTTTTCGAAATATTGCCTATCAAAATTTTCGATTAGCCATTCTTTTAGTCTCTCTCTATTTTTTCCTTTTTGGCGGGGAAAAGCATTGATCAGTTCTTTTTCAAAAGCCTTGAAGTCTACCTCTTTTAGAAAATATAGCCAAAACTCAAGTTCTGTTTCGTTAGCGTGTTCTTTTGTTTTTTCCTCTTCTTGGTTCTTCGATTTTCTGGATGTAGAGAAGAGCAAATGATTGAGATTGGAATGGTAAGCACCGTACATTTTCAGAGTAACCCATACCCAAACAATGACAACCCCAAAGAAAATGTAGGCAACGTATTCCAATTCCATAAAATCCAGGTACATCAGCAGAAGTAGAAGTATTCCAGAGAGAATGTTACCATAAGATTTCACACTGCTTTCTATCATGTTCTGGAACCCTAAACGGTCTGCCTCTGGAATTGATTGAAAAAGTACCTGAAATGTAGGTTCATAAAACGAGGCTCGGAAAGCCCTCAGAAACAGTCTGCTTAAGGCAAGTGCTGGGAAAAATAGCCCATAAATTAAAGGAATAAATCCAGATAGGGAAACAATTAAAAATGAAATCCCCAGCATACCAGGCAATGCTATCAGTCCAAATTTCAGTCCTAGGCGATCTAGCAGACGGCCAGAAACAAATGTTTTCATTGAGAATTCAACAACCGCAGCTAGGCCGAAAAATATGGCAAGAAAGCCAGATAAAGTTTCGTCCTGCCCTTTGAACACCTCCTGACTTTGTGCGTAGAAGAGAAATTCAACAAAAATAACAGCAAGAATAGGCAAGGATGCCATTGTGTATAACAGCCTGAAGTATTTTTTTGACGGTTTTTCTTGTACAATTGATGTCTCTTGTGCTGCAGTCTTCTTTGCACTTTTCTTCTGAAGTATCTCCGAATTTTTAGACATTAGGAGACTGCTGATCAGAAATGTACCAACAAGACCTATCAAAGAAAGGAATAGAAGGTGGGGTGTTTCCACTCCTGGTATTCTTAAAATAAACGGAATAGAGAAGAAACTGATAATATATGAGATTACTTCACCAGCTAGGATGAGACTGAAAATCCGTTTCCCTTGTCTTATGTTGAACATCCTGTTGGCCAACCCCCAGAAGCCTAGTCCGAGTATGTATAAGTATAAACGTATCCATGCAAAAAATGCAAAAACGAATACTTTGGATAAACTGGGAATAAGAAAATAACCTATAACAATAGCTCCGGTAGAAAGAAGCAGAAATGCAAGTAAACGTTTTACTAAGGCTGTAATACTTCTGCGCTTCTGAGTTTTTTTTACAACTCTTCCAACAAGAAAAACAAAGAAGCCACCAAGGATATAACCGGCAGGTAGTTGTTGGCGCGAAAATTCCCTAAGAAATAGGGATGTAGCAGGGGTAAAGAAAAAAGCAGTTGCTAGGCCAAGGGCAAATGAATATAGAATAAATAAACTGATGTTTGTTTTTTCATCAGGTTTTATTCCCATTGCTTTCATTATGTCCGCTTTTACAGCCATTACTTTAGTAGTTATCGTAAAAGAAATTAATTTGCTGCGAACTTAAAGCAAGGAACTGAAACCTTTTTCCTCCAACTGGTATGTAGGATACCAGTTTTAGCCTTTTGTCAATGAGTGCTTCTTCTATGCTTTCTATATCATCTGAATCGTAAAGCCAATAATCTTCTCCTTCTTTGTGTGCTGAAAGGAATATCTTCAGTTTTGCTCTGTCGATACGGTTTTCATAAATCCCGTACGGGGAAACAGGCAAAGAGGCCTGATAATAACGTGTAAGGCCTTTTATAACAGGGTTTATGGACTCTATAACCATGCCAACTTTGTTTAAGTGGAAGAATAAGCTCACATGGTTTTTAACAGCAATTGTGGCTCTGATAAGAGACGAACCCCGCTCTAACGCCTTTAAGCACGATGCGTCTGTAAGTATTTGCGCATACCCTTTTCCGCGTGAGCCTGGCTCCACAACAAAGCGCATTGCGTAGGATGTTCGTTCTGGCGTATCATATCCGACCTCAAAAATTACACCTACAACCTTTTCGTCTTTTTCCAAAATAAGGGAGTTGCCATATTCCGTGAAGCGATAATAATCGTAGCTGGTGAGGCTGTTGCCTTCAAGGGCTGTGTAGTATGTTTCTGTGAATTCTTGCAGTAAAGGTATGTCGGTGAGTGTGCCTCGGCGTAGCACAACATTATATTCTTCTTGCCTTCTCTGTAGGTCATCGTACAACCACCTGTTGAAGCTGAACCTGTTCATACTCAGTATTTCACCTTGTTCATCGGAAAGATCAACACAGATATCGTTTGGCTTCTTAAAATATGGTTTTCTATTCCTTTTCATTCAGGCGAAGTTAAAAATCATACATTAATCGGACTATAAAATTTCTTCTTCTTTGTGGAATACGATAAGCATAAGATGATTTATTTGATGGACTGTTCACAGATCCATCTGCACTTCGAATGCCAGGATCAAAATATTCTTTATTTAAAAGATTGTTCCCAACAATCTGTAAACTTAGTCCAGGTATGATGTTGTTATAAGAGAGAGAGCCTGTGAATATTGCAGTAGAAGGAAAACTGCCAGGGTTATTGGGAGTTGTTGTTCCTTCGCCGACAGGTCTTTCTCCAATGTAATTCGTTTTTATAAACATGCTAAGGTGATTGAAAAAAGTTGTTCCAATTCCAAAGTTCAACCTATGATCTGCAATATCTGCAACCCGCTCGAATTCATTTTTATTTTCAACATTTTTGTTTTGCGGATCTGTAAAGGTATAATTTGCAAAGTAGTTTAAAAAACGCCATTTCCCTGATATATTAGCTTGTATGCCTTGAACCTGTAGTTCCCCAACTGCTTGGAATTGTTGTGTCTTTTCTGGATCATCAGGATCCGAGAATTCTTTTAGAACAGCAACACTGTTGTAATTGGCTCTGTAGTAAACAACGTCTAGGAATGTGTTTTTGGAGATATTATATCCAAAGCTGAGTTCTAAATTGCTAGCAGTTTCTGGAGCTAGGTCTGGGTTTGTTGCTCTTGTTGTTGTTGTTGCATTTTTTTTAAAGATGGATGCGTTCTGAAAGGCTTGGGCATAAATAGCTTTGATGATGAATTTGTTCGGGGTTAAGACAAGTGCCGCTCTTGGGCTAACCTGCGAACCGTAACCGGAAGTTACTCTGATGCGATTGTAGTCGTAACGTCCTCCAAGGGTAAGCTTCATGTACGGAAGAATTTCGTAAGTTCCTTGTAAGTAACCGCCAAGGTCAAAAATATGGTAGTCGTTTCCTCCTGCCAAGGCGTCACCACCTGCTTTGCCTAGCTCTATAACGCTTCCGTTTTCACCTCCATAGCTCCGGTAATCTCCTTGTATAATACTATTTCTAAGCTCCATTCCCGATACAATATTCAGTCTCGAAATTGGAGAATAATTTATTTTGAATTCGTTACGAAACTGTTTCGATATGATACTGCTGTAGAAGGCTTTCCATTCAGAAGGGGTATCTCCCAGTAATTCAGCATTACCTATACGTTTGTTTGAATAATTGTACAGCCTCACTGTTTTACTTTCGTCTCCAACCTCAGAAACCTTATATTGAGCTAGGTTTTGCACAGAAAGAGCGCTGTTGATTTCTTTTTCATATTTGGCATAAATAAACGTTTGTTTAGGTTCCCAGATAGATCCGTTTTTGGGGCTTGCACGGCGGTTGTCGTGATAGTAATTCACAGTACCATTTTTAGACTGCCATGAATGTACTCCGATAGTGAAGTCGGATACTTTCAGTTTGCCATAGATATACAAGTGATCGGTTAAGTTGGAGTATTCTATGGGGTGACCATTTACAGAATCGTCCATAGCCTGTTTGTCAAGTTCGCGGGCTTTTGCAATGGCAGCTTCTGTTGGAGTTACTTTAATTGTGTCACCATTGTCATTGGTCATGAAGTTGAAGTATTCGTTGAATTTGGAATGAGATGCGTTGTTCCTTACAAATTTAGCAGCTGAATTAGTGTCGGTGAGAGTTGTTAGATAATCAACATTATCATAGTCCTCTGGTTTATAATTGAATTCAGGATAGCTAGACAGATCCATTTCATCGGAATAAAACCTACGAACAGTGAACGAGCCTGAAATATTGTTTTTTCTCAACATCAGAGTAATATCGGCATATTTGGTGTTGTAGGTTCCATAGCCAAAATCTGCACTTGCGGAAATGAAGGTATCGGATCGGAAACTCTGTTTATCTTTCGTGACAATGTTGATAACACCTAGAAATGCATTGGCTCCATACATTGTAGAAGCTGGGCCATAAACAACCTCTATACGTTTGATGTTCGTAACAGGATATTGACGGGCAAGATAGATACCTCCGGACCAGAGGTCGTTGTCTTCAACTCCATCTACGAGTAGAAGTGTGCGGTCGGTGTTTTCCGATCGGTAGCCACGTTGATATATATTCGAGTACGTAATTCCATATGTGCGCGAAATATCGAAGCCGGGCAGATCGCTGAAAATTTGTTCAATATCAGTATAGCCCCGCTCTTTAATATCTTTCTCTGTAATTACAAGTACTGTGGCGGGGGCTTCTTTTACATTTTCGGCTTTTTTAGATACAGATGTTACAGTTTGGGCAATGGTTGCCAGCTTTAAGTCATTTATCAATTTTTTGAATATGCCGGGATCGCCCGAAGCAGCTTCGTAGTTGGGATTAATCAGAAGCAGGTTGTCGATGTGTAAAGCAGCAGAATCAATTTCATTGATTTCTATGTACGTTTTGGCTAAAATGGCTAAAGCTTCTTCTTTTTGTTTGTTATCGGAAAATCCGTTTTCCAGACAGGCATTTACATCCTGAGTGAGTTCATTGAACTTACCGATTACATATTTCTTTCTTATTTCGGTGAGCTGATATTCTCCACATGTTTGTGCAATGGTTCCTTGATAAAAGAGAAGCCCCAACAGTGTTTGCCCTAGAAGAAAGATTGTGGTTTTTCTCATAATTGGAAGCGCTTTTGATAAATAAGTTAAATGTAATGTTTTTTTATGGATACCCATATTCGTTTGTATTTTAAATGAATATGGGTGGTTGTATTCATTTAATGTTTCTAAACAAATAGATGGACAGACTTATCTAAATCCTATTATGTTAATGTCCTGACCAATATATTTCTCCTTTTCTTCTTTGGTAAGGTTACGCGAAGTGTTTATTTTATTGTATAATAACTCAGGTAAAATGTACCACTTCCTGATAGTGCGGTCTTTTGCTGCCGATATCAATGCTTTTCCACTAGGCAAGAAAGAAATTTCGTGCACCCAAGATTCATGATCTGGGATTACAACAGGCTCATCTTTTACTCCACTCTGGTAGTCCCAAAAACGAATGGTCTGATCATAGCTACAGCTTGCCAAAATAGGGTAGTTGGGATTAAAAACTATTGTGTTGATCTGGGTTCTGTGCTTTATGTTCGAAGCAGATATGTGGTTGAATTTCAGATCCCAGACTTTTAATTCGTATTTTTCGTCACCAAAAGCTAAAAGTTCGTTTTTTGTATCAAATGCCATTGCATTTATGGGGGTAGAATTCGATATGCGTTTGATTTCTTTAATGTTGTCTGTAAAATCGATAACAACAAGGTCGCCGTTGGCAAGTGCGCAGGCAAGTTTCGAATAGTCTGGCGATGTTTTAAATTGGATGATTGGATACTTGAAGCTCAGTATTTTATGAGCTTGCCCTTGAAACGAAGGTTTTATAACCAGAAGTTCGTTGTTGTTGAAAAATAGAAGCCCTTTTTTCGAGTATTCAATTTTTTTAATAATTGTCTGACTTTTGAAAATCGGAGCGTATTTTTTCTTAGAGGTCTTGTCTAGAAGAAGGATCTCTTTTTTGTTGGCCAACAAATAAATCATTTTGTTGACGGGGTCATAAGATAAATCCTGAATTGGCATCTTGAGTTCAACCAGCAGTTCGTTTTTTTTCTTCGATAAATCCCAATGCAGAAGTTTTCCATCATCGGCAGCAGTGAGCAGTTCTGTTTCAGATATAACAGTTACTGCGCGTACCTGATCTGAGTGTCCTATGAGTACATTGTCCGCATTCCCAAAGTTTGAAAGTGCAGTGTAAATATCCGGTTCCAAAAAAGGACCTTTGCTCGATTGGTTCATTAAGAAAGCCTCTTTTGCAAGGAGTTTGGGAAGTTCCTGTTCGGAAAGTGCCCTATGAAGTTTGGAAGATTGTACCGCTATTGAACGTGCAATTGCAAGGTTTCGCAGCCGTTCGCTTATTTTTGTCTGGTCTTCAGCAATTCCCCGTAGGCTGTCTGCTTTGTTTCGTTGTGTTTCTGCAACTTTTTGGGCGTTTTCCGCCACATTTTTTTGAACAAGTGCTTCGTTGCGCGCTTGGGTGGCCTGTACCGTTTTTTCTTCTGCAATTCTTTTTTGTTCGAGAGCGATCTTCTGTTGCTTAACAGCAAAGAGTCTTTGTTTTTCTGCCAGCCTTTGTTGCTCTTCGGCTATGAGTTGTTGTTGTTGTGCTACCTTTTTGTTGGATATGGCTTCTTTGCTTTTTTCTTCAGCTTCTTTTCTGGCTACGATTGCCTGCCGTTCGTTTTCAAGGGCAACCTTTTCGCTACTTTCTGCTTTAAACCGCAGGTTGAGTGCCATGATGGTAAGAAAAATGGAGACCAAAGCAGCAGTACCGAGTACAATAGCAAAAGTTCGGAACAGTGTGATCTTTCGTTTTTGCGCTTCGTCGGTTCGCCGGAGCTCTTCTAGATGTTCGTACTGGCTATGTTCAAGAAAATTAATTGCCCGTTCAAAATTCTTGTTGTAGCGCTCTGCCCAAGCTTTCGTTGGGGTGTTGGTTTTTTGCCAGTTAAGAGCTAACGATAGTTCTGGATTTATCCACAGTCCCCCTTTCCCGATCTGGTATAATTCAGAAGCTTTTGAAAGACGGATATAAAGTTCGGCAGCATTACTTTCTTCCTCAACCCATTTTGTTCCCCGTTCCCATTTCAGGAGAACACTTTCATGAGCAAGGTCTACTATCGTTTTAGGGCTTAGTTTAATACTTGTGCTTGGATGTAGGAATGCATTGTCGTACGATCGGAAACGATCTACCAGTTCCATTACTTTTTCAACTGGCTGACCAGTTATTAAGGCCATCTGGCTGATTTGTACCGGTACTTTGGTGTCTCCTTCCGGAGTGCCAACCAGTAGGAGAGCCTTGAAAAGCCTTTCTGCAATTTGTTTATCGTCAGAATTCAGGTCGCCATAAATTTGTTCCCCATGCATGGAAAGAGCTTTCTGAATAGTTCCAACTGCTTGGTAGTGATGTTTAGATATGGGGTTGTCCATGAGACCATTGCGCTTCCACTCCTTGTAGGTGCGCATGAGCACATGCTGTAATATGAGTAGGTGTTCTGGTGAGTTGTCAATATCGGCAAGGAGCAGTTTTATAAGGTCGGGTGATATTTCAATCCCAAAACGCTCTAGCGGCCCTGTGATTACTTTTTCAAGATCCTTTTTTTCAAGTTGTGGAACTAGGTAGTTACCCCTATTAATCAGCTCAGGAAGTCCTTCAAAGGCAATCGCATGCCCTAAATAATCAGATCGTAACGAGAGGGTGAGGTAACAAGGTAGGTTTTGTTCCTGAAGATAGATCAGGTTTTTTATCCAGGCCTGAGCTTCGATACTTTCTTGGTCGATAAAACGGAAAATTTCTTCAAACTGATCAATATACAGGAAATAGTTCTTTCTATAGATTTTATGGTGCGCTTGAAAAACATTGAATAAAACGTCGTCGCTTCTTTTCATTTGTGCAGCCAAAACTTCTTCTGCAAGTGGAACATCTGCTTCTTTTAGCTCCACAAATAAAGATTCTAGGGCCTTGGATAAATTTTCAAGTGGGGATTGGCCTGGGTTGAAGTAAAACACTCCCCATTCTATATTGTTGCTAACATTTTGTAAATGAGGAATAATACCAGCTTTTACCAGTGAGGATTTACCAGTTCCGGAAGCACCTAAAATAGCTACAAACTTCTGTATCAGAAGAATCTCCTTTAGCTCTTCAATATGTTTTTCTCTTCCAAAAAAAATTGGAGCCTCGAAAGGTTCAAAGCTTCGTATTCCAGGAAAAGGGTTTAGAATCTCCTGCATGATTTTCAGTGCTATGTAAAGTGTAAAATAAGTCGTTGTAAAATTGGTCTGTTTATTTAGGGAAATAATCAGGTAATCTTATTCAATTTATACATTAACGAACGCTGAATATTTCTTTTCAGAAGAAATATTTATGGAGGGATTCTAAAAAGCAATCCTCCCATGAAAATCTGTTTTTAAATTCAGGTATTTAACTGAAAGTAAAAACAAGAGAAAGTAATCTAATTTTAGCAGGTTGCGTAAAATAGAAAAATAAACCTTGTAATAGGCTGTTTTTTCTTCATCACTTACGACCTAACTGACCAATCCATCAGCAAACTTCATTTTCGAATGATTTTATGAGTTTGCTCCGTTAGACAACATCAAAATCCGTTTTTTGCAAAACGGGTATTCTTAAGCCAAGGCGCATGTTCTGGACATAAGAATTAGAAAAACCCGCTGTAAAATGGGGTAAAAACCTATTTTTCAATGTCACCAAATCATTAACTTATGATTCACTGTAATGCTCGTGATTTAAGAAGCAGCCCTTCGCTAATTATAATATTGTTGGGGCTAGTTCTGTTATCCAAATTCAAATTTCTTTGCGTTTGGATGTATTAAAACCTATAAGTATCAAAAATCAGGTCAAACTATATCTCCAAATTTCTTTTCTTCATCGAATAGGTAAAGATATTATTTTCTAATGTATCCTTTGAAAATATTTACGAACCTTTTTTTTGTTTGTTTTCTAGTTTGTTGATTATTAATATTATGTATTGATTTGAAGGTGGGCTTTCTTGAGGAATTAGTCCAAAGAACGATCAGGGGTATGACATGTCAATTGTTATACAGAAAAGGTATAAGTTGACAAACTGTAAAATGAATAAAGTGTAATAGAAAGTTTAAACTAATTGTGAATAAGGTCTTTAGAGGTGCAGCTGTGGTATTCGATTTGAATGATTGTGTGATCAATTAAAAAGTCTTCCCGTAGTATTTTCTCCAGTTCGAGGCGGATTGAATCAGCTTCTTGTAAGGCAATATTTTCAGATAAGTCGACATGGCATTCGAAGTGGACAGCTTTGTCATGAAGGCGCCAACTATGTATGTGGTGCACATTGTCTACTAAGACAACTTTCTCTAAACGTTTTTTCACTTCTACAAGGTCGAGGTTGCTAGGACTTGCCATAACCAGAATGTTCACTGTCTCAATTATCACATCAACAGCATGCTTGATAATTACTATGCCAATAATTACAGTAACTAACGGATCGAACCAGTACCATTGCCAGAAATACATGGCCGCACCTCCAAACAATACACCTACCGAAGAGAATGTATCACCAAGTAGGTGCAAATAAGCCGAACGTATGTTGAGGTTGTGTTTATGGTCTTTATGAAGAAGTAAGATAGAAATGAAATTGGCCAGTAAGCCTATAAAAGCAACGCTGAGCATAAGACTTGCTTTTACTGGTTGTGGCTCAATAAAGCGTTCGTAGGCCTCCCAGAACAGAAACAGGGAAATTGCAACAAGAACAGTAGCGTTGAATAGAGCAGCTAAAATTTCATAGCGTTTAAAGCCAAAAGTGTTTTTTTCTGTCGATGGCTTTTTACCCAAACGCAAAGCGGCATAAGAAATGGCAATGGCCAATGTGTCGCTTAGATTATGGAGGGCATCGGAAAGCAGTGCCAGGCTATTGGAAAGAATTCCCCCAACAAATTCGGCAATAGTGATAATTAGATTAAGCAGAACGCTGATCAGTACATTCCGCTCGTTGGTATGATGTCCGTGTCCGTGTCCCATTTTTTAGAGGTTAAAGTACAGAAAGAAAAAGAAACCCAAATACCAATATATTAGGATTTATTCATCCAGCCACGCTCGCGTTCTGTGTATAGCTTTTTTCCAGCCTTTGTAAAGGTTTGTACTTACGTCTTCCAACATTTCCGGTTCAAATTCAGTGTCGATGTGCTCTTGGTTGTTCAGTTCTTCTTTTTTCCAAAAACCAACAGCAATCCCAGCAAGCATTGCAGCTCCTAGAGCTGTAGTTTCTGTAACCTTGGGCCTTGTGACGCAGATGTTCAGTATGTCCGACTGAAATTGCATAAGAAAGTTGTTTACACATGCGCCGCCGTCTACACGTAACGTTTTTATTTTCAGACCAGAATCAGCTTCCATTGCAGATAGTACGTCTTTGGTCTGATAAGCGATTGCTTCCAGCGTACCTCTAACAATATGTTTATAGGAGGTGGCTTGTGTTAAGCCAAGAATTCCTCCACGGGCGTACATGTCCCAGTAAGGAGCTCCAAGTCCTGTAAATGCAGGTATTACGTAAACACCTTCTGTGGAGCCTAGCGATTTTGCAATTTCTTCGGTTTCGTCAGATTTTTTTATGATTTTGAGGCCGTCCCTAAGCCATTTCACAGCAGCACCTGCGATAAAAACACTCCCTTCAAGAGCATATTCGATTTTTCCGTCAATGCTCCACGCAATAGTAGAAATCAGTCCGCTTTCCGATTCTACGAGGGTGTCACCAGTGTTCATCAGTAGAAAACAGCCTGTGCCGTATGTGTTTTTTGCAGAGCCCTTTTCGTGGCATAGCTGTCCGAATAGGGCCGCTTGCTGATCACCTGCAATTCCGGAAATTGGAATTTGGCCATCTAGGAATAAATCTGTTCTACCATAAATTTCGCTAGAGTTACGTACTTCAGGGAGGATCGATCGGGGAATATTAAATATTTCAAGTAGTTTAGTATCCCATTCTCCTGTATGAATATTAAAAAGCATAGTACGCGAGGCATTCGAATAATCAGTTATGTGTAGCAGTCCCCGCGACAGATTATAAATAATCCATGTATCAATAGTGCCAAATAGGAGTTCTCCTTTTTCGGCCTGTGCTCTTGCTCCGTTTACGTTGTCCAGAATCCATTTAATTTTCGTGGCAGAGAAGTAGGCATCAATAACAAGACCGGTAGTTTTGCGTATGTATTCAGCATGTTCCCCATTGCTGAGCTCGTTACAGAAGGGGGCAGTTCTTCTGTCTTGCCATGAAATAGCCTGATAGATCGGGTCGCCAGAGAGCTTGTCCCAAACAATCACAGTTTCTCGTTGGTTTGTTACCCCTAATGCAGCAATTTCTTCAGGTCTGATACTCAGTGATAGAAGGAGCTTTTGTGCTGTCTGGAACTGACTTTGCCAAATTTCTTCTGGCGATTGCTCCACCCAGCCGCTATTGAGATAATTCTGAGAAATTTCCTGTTGTTCTATCCCTACAATAAGGCCACTCGAATCGAATAAAACACTGCGTGAATTGCTGGTTCCTTGGTCGAAGGCCAGAATATATTTTCCTGACATATCTGAGTTTTTGTTCTGTCATTAGCGGCGGGAGGTATAGCTGAGGAGTGAATCTATTCATTTTGAGTGCCCAAAGTTTTATTTGGACATGTTTTAGGATCATAGATTAGGTTTTACGATTGTATAACAAAATTCTAAATTATTGAATTCTAGTTATATTATAACGAAGTTTGATTTTGTGAAATCATACCTACTTTAGTCAAACACTAATCTTGTTGAGCAACATCTCTTATTGCGCTTGATGTGCTATTGAAAAAGAACCACTACAGCCAATAAATTGAGATCACATGACTAAGACTTCCACCTAAAACAAACATATGAAAAATTCCGTGGCTGTACGACAGTTTTTTTAGGCTATAGAAGATTACACCAACAGAGTACGATACTCCACCTACAACGAGCCAGAACAAACTTGTGTCGTTGATGAGATCGAAGAGGCTTCTTCCCGCAAATACAATAATCCACCCCATGCCCAGATACAATAGATTAGATAATAGCTTGTAGCGCCCAGTAAAGAAAATCTTGAAAAAGGTTCCTGCAATAGTAATTGACCAAACTGTAATAAACATTGCCCAGCCGCCAGTCTCGCGTAAAGGGACTAACAGGAACGGAGTATAGGTTCCGGATATGAGCATGAAAATAGCGATATGATCCAGTATCCTTAGCTTTTTTTTCTTATTGCCAGGCTTTTGCAAGTGATATGAGGTCGACATTGTGTAAGTAAACAACATCGTACCCAGAAACACAAGGTAGCTTACCTGTTTCCAGATATTTTCAGACTCAAAGGCTTTTGAAATCAGAAAAAATGATGCAATTATAGACATAGCAATCCCTAAGGCATGCGTATAGGCATTTACACGTTCCTCTTTCTGAGAATATTCCATTTCATTTTTTGTTGAATTCGAACCTGTTAGCATGCAAAGTCAGAAACCAAGTTTATTGAGTTCCGGTTTACTCTGAACGTTTTATATTGTCAGTTTCGTCGTTTGTGAATTTAATTTTAGAGTGCTGACTCCATTTTATAGGTTCACCTGCACTCAAAGTTAGCTTAGATGCTTTTTTGAAGGCCATATCGCCGTTCTTTTTGCTTTTATCGCTATCGTCTTGTTCGTATAAAATGCGTTGTCTGTTCATGATGTTTTTTTTGGCGTTGCGAAAATAATCTTTTTCTCTGTAAGGATACCTTCTAGTGTTTTTTATTAAGTGCGTTTCGGACACTAGATGTTAAAGATCTATATAAAAAATGTAATAATAACTGCGTTTTATCAGCTCTAAATACCTTTTTTATTAGTTTTGCCCAACAAAAATACATCGAACAGGATTTGTACTGTCTTATTGATAGTTATAGGATAAAGTTCGGCTTTAGAAAGGCAAAGGGGTGTCCTGAAATTATTATTGGAATTCATTTGTTTTTAGAAGTAAGCGGTCAGGCAAAGCAAAGTGGATTTATTTTGCTGCTACGTTGCTGATCGGATAAACAAAGCAAATCAATATAAATAGGTCTATGACCTTAAGTTTGGAAAAACTTTCTTTTTGACAGAATGCGGTCTGGTTATCGCAAAGAAACTGTAAGCGTATGAATATTAGGGTAGTGTTGCTTTTTGTGATGAATGTTTTGTGCCTTAGCGGAATGGCTCAGGAGTATTTCAAACCTGAACTGATGGTGGGAGCTCGGGGAGGGATGGGGTATTCGCTTTTTCGCTTTAGTCCACGGAGTAGACAAATAACGCAAGAACCTCTACAGGCCACAGCATATGGCCTGTCGTTGGTATATTACACAAGTTATTATTGGGGTATAAAATGGGGAATGAATGTAGAGTTCAACCAAGTAACCAAAGGCTGGAGAGATGTTTGGCCTGAAGGAGCTGGGGTTGAATATGAGCGTTATATGACATATTGGGACATTCCTATTTTTACCCAGGCAAATTTTGGAACAAAAGGATGGCGCTACATTGTCAACCTAGGGCCTTTCCTGAATTTTATGAGTGGTGGAAAAGAGACATTGGAGAGCGAGACTCAGGATAAATTTCCATTTTACTACGGTGCTAAAGTCGATAACAAATTTCAGTTTGGTATCGGAGGCGGTGTTGGTGTTGCCAAAACGTTACCTTTCGGAAGGGTGCAGGTAGAAGGCCGGGCAATGCAGTCGTTGATGGGTATATTTAGGTTTGATAGCGAAGATTCATATACATCACAACATCGTTATTTCGAGGTTTCGGCAGGTCTTTATGTTACTATACTGAAAAGTAACAGACGTAAGAAACAAAAAGAAAAGGTAGAGGAAGAAAGGAAAGAAGAGCTGTCAAAAGATCTTCCAATAATGGAGAAAGAAAAAGAGGAAAAGAAAGAAGGGAAGAAGAAAGGAAAGAAGAAGAAAGAAAAGAAGGACGAGGAAAAAGAGAAGAAGGATGAGGAGAAAGAGAAAGTAAAGGATAGCAAAGCTCCTAAAGCTGAAGAAGAGAAGAAAAAGAAAGCAGAATGATTTGAGTAAATGAGAGGCAAATCAACCTTCTTACTTGCAGAAAGCTAATCTAAAATAAATAGGTCGGTGACCTTACTAAATTTTAAGATCGATGAAAGATTTGTCTGAGCATATAACCGATATTGCCCAAAACTCAACAAGGGCAGAAGCTTCTTTAATTGAAATTGGCTTAAAGCAAATGAACAGTCAGTTGTCGCTTTTTATAAAAGACAATGGATCTGGAATGACAGAAGAAATGATAGAAACTGTTTCAGACCCGTTTACAACTACACGCACCACGCGTAAAGTTGGAATGGGACTCCCTTTTTTGCGTCAGAGTGCAGAGCAGACAGAAGGCTCGTTTCAAATTCAATCGGTCCTTGGTGCAGGTACTGAGGTGCAGGCTGTTTTTAATACAGAACATTGGGATATGTTGCCCCTTGGAAATGTGCCGGAGACCATAGTTTTATTGGTTGGTGGAAATCCGGATATAGATTTTGTATTCCGTTATCAGAAAGAAAACAGCGAAGAATTTGTTTTCGATACACGCGAAGTTAAAGAAATGCTAGAGGGCTTACCACTTTCAGACCTTTCCGTAATGAAGATGTTAAAGGAATTGATTCAGAACAATATGGATTAATTCTGCGTAAAATCTGAAGAAGGACAATTTTGCTTATTCTGTGTAGTTTACTGTGTTTGACCTTTTCTACTTTGTCAAATCTCTTGCAGACAATCTTAGAAGAACGAAGGAATACTGAAAAGAATAAGTTTAATCTCCCGTTAATTACAACACAGAACTTCGTTTTTTAAGAGTGTCCTTACCCATAAAGTAAAATCATCATGGAAACTCTTAGATCATCTTGGTTCGATCTTGCCTGTCAGCACATGACAGAGCAACAAGCAGGCTCATTATGGACAGAGCTGGAGAACCATTACACAGAAAAACATAGGAAATATCATAACCTAGAGCATGTTGCCGACTTATTGGGGTTGGCAGAGCTGTATCGAGAACATCTGTCTGATTATGATGTACTGCGTTATGCTATTTGGTTCCACGATATTATTTATAAACCTCGGTCAAAAAACAACGAAAAGGAAAGTGCTGCATTTGTAGAAAAAGCGCTTGATAATACGTCTTTATCCCCAGAAAGAGTCAAGAGGATTAGCAGTCTGGTTAGTGCCACAGCTTCACATAGTGTTGTGGCGCATGATGCCGATCTGTATTGGTTTCTCGATTTCGATTTATCCATTCTGGGAAGTCCTGCTGAAAAATATCTAGAATATTCTCAACAGATTAGGGAGGAATTTAAGGTGTATCCAGGTTTTCTATATCGCATGGGCAGAAAAAAAGTGCTGAGGTATTTTCTGGAAAAGCCCCGAATTTATCATACCGAAGAAATGTATGACCGACTAGAGGATGATGCTAGAAAAAATCTGAACAAAGAGCTTCTTGGCTTGGTATAGGGGTGTCCTATTCAATCTAACTTCTTCTGAACATAAAATATTCAGATAAAGGTCTGAAATCAAATGGGGCTATGTCCGAAACAAATTTTACTTTCCTTATTTAGTTACTGTTATAAATCTAAAGTTGAATCTGGATTTTACAGGCAGAATGCCATACCTTTATATAGCCTCTTTCTAAAGTCTTCAAAATGCTTTGATAAGTAAGTGGAGGCATATTCAGTTTTTGAAATTAAATAAGTCCAAAATCTTAGGTGTGTTAATGGCAATTCTATATTTTTCATTGTGCTGAATATAAGAATATTGAATTTACTAACAAATAGCACTATTGATCCAATAAATCGGGTGTGTTGTTATCCAAAACTTTATTTTCAACAGGCTTTACCTCCAGAGCCGGACAATGTGGTATATCAAAAGTTGTCTGTGCCTTTGTAAAGGAAAGAGGGGGGTAATGTAAACTTCATTTGAGGTTGATTTTGCATAGATATACAGTACAAAACAGCTCTCCCTATAAGTAGTCAGTCATAATAAAGTGGATTTATTAATGTTTAAGTTGTTGGTTTATAGGGTGGAGTAGAGTCAAATAAATAGATCCACGACCTTGGTTTTATGAACCTGCTCAAATTTAGGTTTGAGTGTTTTCATATAGCTTACTTCCTATAGAAAGAATCTGGTTTGTTCAAGAAAGAAATCCATGGAAATAGACGGTAGGTATCAGGAATTACAGGATGAAATCAAGGCTCTGAAGAAGGAGTTGGAAGAGATCAAAATACAAAAAGAACCCAATGAACACGCCTCTGAAACTAAAGATGAAATAAAAGGAGGTAATCCTAGGGGGAAGCGAAAATCGTCGGAGCACCTGTGGACTATTTTCGAAACAATGGCTGAGGGGATTGCTCTGAATGAATATGTCTATAATGAAGAGGGAAAGGCAATAGATTATAGAATTTTAGACGTAAATAGGGCTTTTTATAAAATTGGGGATTTTGTTGGCAATGAAGTAATAGGTCGGCTGGCAACGGAATTATATAAAACCCCTGTTGAACAGATCACAGCTTTTTGGAGAAAGCATAAAGGCAGCAAGGAAGTGATTGTAACGGAAATGAAAAGTCCGATTACCAACAAATTTTTCTATATCTCTACTTCACCAATTGATAACGGAAAGTTTGTTGTGTCATTTCTTGATATTACGGATTGGAAAAAAGCAGAGGAGGATTTAAAAAATAGTCGAAATCTTTATCAATCGTTAGTAAGGTCATTGCCATTTAATATTTATAGAACCGACCTTGAAGGTAGGCTGACTTTTGTAAATAAATTCATGTTGGAGAACTACAACGTGAACTCCGAAAAGGTTATCGGGCACAAAGCTTACGATTTTTATCCCCCAGAAATAGCTAAGAAACATAAAGAAGACGACCAGATTGTGATCCAAACACAGAAAGTCGTTCATATCTCAGAAGAAGAGCTGATAGGGGTAGACGGAAGCAGTGGATATGTAGAGATGATCAAGATACCCGTATTCAGTAACGAAGGGCAAATAGAAGGTATACAAGGGGTGTATTGGGATGTTACAGAGCGGATAGAGGCAGAGCAGGCGCTGAAAGAAAGTGAAAGCCGTTTGGCCGAGGCTCAGAAAATTGCAAAAATCGGGAACTGGGAGTGGAATGTCTCTTTAGGAACACTTTTTTGGTCAAATGAGGTCTATAATATTTTTGGTGTACTTAAGCAGAACTTTCAGCCTTCGTTAGAAACGGTGGAAACAATTATTCATCCCGACGATTTGGATCAATTAAAGGAATTCCGAAAATCAATAGAGCAAGGGAAGAAAGATATAAAGAAATATTCCCATCGGATTGTTTTGCCAAACGGTAGCACGCGTTGGGTACAGGAACGTATACGTATGTCCAAAACCCCAAAAGGAGAGGTGTACAAAGTGTTTGGAACTATACAGGATATAACAGAATTAAAAGAGGCAGAACAGAAAATAACTGAAAGCGAAGTCCGCTACAGAGCCTTGCACGAGAGCCTGCCCGTTGGTGTAATTGTTGAGGATGCACAAGGGGAGATTCTCTCTGTTAATGACGCAGCCTGCAAAATACTCAAGACAAAAACCGATAATCTGCTTGGGGCAAAAAGCAAGTATTCTGGCTGGAATATAATTAGGGACAATGGATCTTATTTTACAGGCAGTGCGCCCTCTGTCCGGTGCCTTAGTACAGGAAAACCAGTCAGGAATATACTGATGGGGCTTCAAAATGCAAAGCAGACAATCTGGATCAGTATCAATTGCCAGCCTTTGTTCCGGGAAGGCGTACAGGAGCCCTATGCTGTAATCACCAGTTTTAATGATATAACTGAAAGAAAGAAAGCTGAATTTTCCTTGTTGGAAAGTGAGAAGCGTTTTCGCCGTTTCATGGAAAATGTACCTGCTTTTGCTTATATCAAAGACAATACATTGAATCATATTTACCACAATCAGAAAGTTAATTCAATCCTAAAGGAAGATGAAAATGAGAAAGCATCGATTTCTGCCGAGGATATTTTTAATGAGAACATATCCAAACTCCTAGAAGATGCAGATAAAAAGATTCTGGAGGGGGAAGAGGAACAGATAGAACTGGAATACGATGCCAATGTGCAAGGAGGACAAATTTGGTTGCGCGATATTAAGTTTTCGCTCACACTCCCCAATGGGACCAAAGCGGTTGGGGGATTGGCTTTTGATATCACCGAACTGAAACGATATCAGAGGAGTCTGGAAAAACATCAAAACCACTTAACTGAAATAGTTCGGAGCCGAACCGAAGAACTGGAGTCTAGAAATACAGAGCTGCACAAAGCTTACAGAGAATTGTTCGATAATAATAAACGCCTAAAGCAATATAATGCACAACTGAATGTGCAGCAGAAAGCAATACAGGAACTGAACGAAAGCCTAAGGCAATCGAACGAAGAACTATCTGCAACCAACGAAGCACTTAATGATCAAACGGAACAGTTGGAGCAAACATTAGAGAATCTGAAAAATACGCAGGCAAAATTGGTACAGGCAGAGAAGATGGTTTCTCTGGGCGCTTTGGTGGCAGGTGTAGCTCATGAAATAAACAACCCTGTGAATTTTATTGGAAGCTACACCATTGGGATGAAACGCTTTTTGAGCAATTTGCAAGAACTTACGATGCTTTACAAAGTGCAATCGCAAAAGGCAACTCCAGAAATGGCCAATAGAATAAGAGCAATTGAAGAGAAGGCTTCTGTAGAACAATTGTTTGAATTATTTGGAGATGCACTTGCAGGAATCGATAAGGGAGTGGAAAGGACAGCACAAATTGTAAGGAGCCTCCGTTCCTTTGCCCGTTCAGATGATAAGGCACTTTCGGAATACGATGTACACGAAAACATCGACGACACATTGGTCATTCTTAAACATCAGTACAAAAACCGCATAGAAATAAAGAAAAACTATGGCGAAATAACCAGGATCCAATGCTATGCAGGGCAGATTAATCAAGTGTGGATGAATTTGTTATCCAATGCAATACATGCAATTTCTGGTCGAGGGGAAGTCTCTATTTCAACTTACATGGAACGGGAGGATATAGTGTGCGTATCCATCAAGGATAACGGTTGCGGTATCCCTTCTGAGAATTTATTCAAGATTTTCGATCCATTTTTTACAACAAAAGAGGTAGGTAAAGGAACAGGTTTGGGACTTTCTATCGTATACAACATTGTACAAAAACACAGAGCAGAAATTCATGTAGAGAGCAAAGTGGGAGTGGGAACAGAATTCAAGGTTTATTTCCTTGTCAATTTTAAGCAAAAAACACAATAGACCGGCAGAAACAAAAGCAAAGTATGAGCGATAAAATTCT
The DNA here is from genome assembly GCA_965230435.1 of Bacteroidales bacterium. Lineage (GTDB taxonomy): Bacteria > Bacteroidota > Bacteroidia > Bacteroidales > JBDKHP01 > JBDKHP01. The sequence continues at coordinate 1,914,706 of CBDDLB010000002.1, read as the reverse complement.
TTACCTCGATGATGAGGAGGAAAACCTTAAAGGCTTCCGCTTTATTTTTTTGGATCAGTTTGATGTTCTTTTGGCTCAGAACACGAAAGAAGCCGAAGAGCTGCTTCGTCAGCATGAAGTAAAGGTGCTTGTTGTAGACCAGAGAATGCCCGATGAAACGGGTACGGAATTTATTCAGCGCATCAGGATGTCGTTCCCGTATTTGGTATGTATTTTATTGACGGGTTATGCTGATATGGAGGTAGTTATAGAAGCAATTAATTCCGGTAATGTTTACAGGTATCTGTCCAAACCGTTCAATGAAACAGAAGTAAGGCATGCTCTGATCAATGCACAGGAGCGCTATGACCTTAGCTTGCAGAATAAGAAACTTATTGAGGAATTACAGCGCAAGAACAGGGATATGCTTGAGAAGATTCTTCAGATGGAAAGAACCAACAGGGCTCTTTTCGAAAGTAAGGTAGAACTGAACCAAAGAAGGGCAGAACTAGAAGAGAGCACCGTCAACCTTATTAAAAGTAACCAAGAAATTGCAAAGGCAAAAGAAGATATAGAAAAGAAAAAGGCTTTACTACAGAAGGTAGCAGATTGTTATCCTAACGCGTATATTTCTGTAATAGAGGAAGATTATACTGTTAGTTTCACTGGGGGCGATGCATTCAAGAAGCACTCTCAACCGGCAAATGAATATAACGGAAAGTCTGTAGATGAGATTTTTGGCGAGGCGGCAGCCTTTGTAAAAGAAAAATACGCAAAAGCCTTCGAGGGCAACGAAGTGGAATTTGAAATGTTTTTTTCCGATCAATATCAGAAGTATCAAGTGGTTCCATTACTCGATACTGGTGAGCACATTCAACAAATCCTTGTTGTTGTTAGGGATATTACAAAAAGTAAGAAGGCTGAATTGGAACTGTTTGTTGCCAAAGAAAGAGCAGAAGAAAGCGACCGCCTAAAGACCCAGTTCATTAACAATTTGTCCATGCAGATCCGCACCCCAATGAACGGTATTATAAGTTTTGCCAAATTGCTTAACAAGTCCAATATTACAGCAGACCAGATTCAGGAATATAGCGGTATCATAGAAAACAACAGCAAGCTCCTGCTTAAAAGCGTAGACGATATATTGGAAATATCCCGCTTAGAAACAGAAGCAATAAGCCTGAATAAAAAACATCTTAGTCTGGGAGATTTCTTCACAAGCTTGCATACATTTTATTCACCTAGGGCTCAGGAAAAAGGCATCAAGCTAATTTTGCAGCAGGGAACAGGAACAGATAACCTTATTGTTCTTATAGATGGGGCTGCTTTGTCGAAAATAATGCGTGCACTGCTCGATAATGCTTTGAAATTCACCAAAAAAGGAAGTGTTACGTATGGATTCTCTTTACATCAGAAACAAGTCAAACTCTTTGTGAAAGACACCGGCATTGGTGTGAGGCACAGTATGAAAGAAGTTATTTTTAAGGAGTTTTCGCAAGACGATACGGAAAAAAACTGTGGGGAAAAGGGTTTAGGCCTGGGGCTTTCCATTGCACAGAAATATGCTGAGCTGTTGGGGACTGAGATAGAACTGGAATCTCAGTATAAAAAGGGAGCATCATTTAGTTTGATTTTGCCTTTGGATGACGACGAGGAGACTGTTTCCAAAGAAGAAAACAAGAAAACATTTAATGTACTTATAGTAGATGATGATGAGTCGAACCTTTTTTTCCTTATGCAGAGTTTTAAGGGATTGGAAGAGTGGGACTTTACTATACACGAAGCAGTAAATGGTTATGAAGCCGTAGAAAGGGTCGATGAGCATCCGGGCATAGGTTTGATACTTATGGACATCAGAATGCCGATAATGGATGGTTATCAGGCAACAGAGGCCATCAAGGAGAAATATTCTCACATTCCAATAATTGCACAAACAGCCTATTGTTCCGCAGAAGATCAGCAGCGGGCTATAGCTGCAGGTTGCGATGGTTTTGTCTCTAAACCCATTGTTGTGAAAACGCTGCTTGCACTGGTGCGTAAGTTTCTGGAGAACCAAAAGCTATCGCCTTATGAAAGTTTCTGGATACAGGAATAATTCAAAAGGTTAAAAAAGAAAGTGTAATTTGAATTCTGGCCACTTTTTTGTCTGATTCTAGCGGCACAGCCTTTTATCTGTAGCTTTTTCATTGCGGATAAAGCGTCGTTTTTGAGTGAATTTTGGATTGCCCTAACTCTCAGCACGCGAACAAATGGCATTATAAGGGCACAAAGAACAGTGCTTAAGATTTTCAGTTTGGTTGAAATCCACAGCTCCGTTATAAAGTTCGGTTAGTGTCTCTTTTAACCGCGTTTTAAATTCGTTGAGAAAGCTACTGAAATTAGATTCATCGATTAGTGTTTTGTTTTTTCCCGATCCAAAAGCAAGATGAGGTGAGAAGTTAGCATCTGTCATAGAACGCACATCGTAAACACCAGGGAAAACAAGAGGAGCATTCACATTATCCGTAAACAACATTCCGTAGATAAAAGTTTGGAGAACAGCTTTTCTTCGTTCGTTTACTTCGCGGGAAAACACACTGTCCCAATCTGCAAAATGCTTGTCGGCCTTTCCTGTTTTGTAATCGAGCACACGTACCGTTCCATTGAAGCGGTCTACCCTGTCGATAATACCTTTGATTCGGACAGGGTACATTGTATCGTTTGCCGAAACTTCAACAACAGATATAAAAGCATCTTTTTCTTCCAGTGAAACAAGTTCGAAACTACCTAGTTTTTCATCAATCCGTAGAACAATTTCCGAAAGGCTTTTTACAACCTCTTTCATCACAAGCTGTTCGTTTCTGTATTTAAACGGTTTTTTCTTGTCGGTTTTAAAAGTATCGGCAAAAGCCTGTTCTACATAGAACAATAGTTTCTCCCGAAAAAGTTTGAAATCATTTTTCTGTATGTCTTTTCTACCTTTTTTTAGGATTTCTTCTGTGTAAAGAATTTCCAGCGTTGCGTGCATGAGTGTTCCCAGTAATGCCGCATCCACATCTTCCTGCACTTCATCTTTTTCGTGTATGCCTGCTACGTATTTGAAGTAGAATTTTAACTGGCAATCGATATAAGTATTTATAGCAGAAGGGGTAAGGCCGCTAGCTCCCGCATTTGCAGTGTAATGCTTCAGTTTGTCGAGGATATAAGCATTTTTTTTCACTCTTATTGGTTGCGATGTGCTTGGACTGAGTTCCTGAGCAAACTGATATTGCGATATTGGCAGTTCGGTTTCGTACATCAATTGCAGGAGTAGTCGGCTCATCTCTCCATTATGAGCACCTTCTGCTAGGTTGTTGTATACGAATGTGATGTTTTCTGCTCGTTGTATCAAGCGGTAAAACAAATAGGCATAAATAGCATCTTGTTGACTCGAAACAGGAAGCTGAAAGGCCTGCCGAAGACTTTCCGATATAAATGACGGTGCCCGCCCTTGACTGGGCCAGATGCCTTCGTTCATACAGAGTACAACAACATTCTTGAAGTCGATATTACGAGTTTCCAACACACCCATCACCTGTAGCCCTTGAAGTGGTTCGCCTGTAAATGGTATTTTTACTTCGCTGAGCGTTTTGCGTAGAATGTTCACCAAGAAATTGAAGGAGTAAACCCCGGCATGCTTGATCAGAACTTCTTTTATCTGTTGTAGACTCAGGTATGCATGGTAAATGTATTCATTTTCTATGCGTTCCATCTGTCCCTGCTCTTTTTGTTGGTTTTGGGAGAAAAGTAGATGAAGAAGGTTGAGCAGGCGATCCAAAAAATCATTAGGTGAGTTCAGGGGGGCAAAAACGGTACTGAATACACTTTCGTCAGAAGTAAAAACGTGCTCGGGTGGAACGAAACTGAGGTTGTTTTCTATGATCGAACTGATTAACTCTTCACAGCGTTCCTGTTCAAGTTCCATCAGCATTGGGTGGCGCAGTATGCCAAGTACTGATTTATGATGATATGCCCCCCCTCGATTTGCAGACAGGGCATGCAGGTTGATTACTTTTTCCAGAAGAGCAAATAGGCTGGTTTCCTTTAGTGGAAAGCCCATTGTTATGTTCAGCTTTTCAACATTTTCTGGCAGTGATTGTAATACAGGAAACAGTAAATGTTCATCGGCAAGTACAATGGCAGTTTCTTCATTCAATTGTTCACTTCCAATCCCCGATAGTTCAAGCAGACGAGGGATCAGTTTTGCCTGTGCAGCAAATAAAGGTACTCCAACGATATTGATTTTTTTCTCGTTCAGAAGGTTTTTGGGGACATCAAGTTTGGTAGATTTGGAATAGGCAATACGGTTCTTCCTAAGAAAAAGCCCAGCCTCTTGTTGTGGATAATCGATATAGTACTTGTCATCGTCCCAATAAAACTCAGCCATCTGGTGTGTGTCCAGATATTTGAAGAATTTACGTTCCACAGCATTAAGGGCACTGAAGCCTACCATCACGAACTTGTCGTATTTGGTGAGCTGTAGTGTTCCTTCGTCGAGCAGGGCAGCCATTTTTCTGTATTTCATTCCAGAAAAAGCCAGACCATCTTTTTCAAGACGGTTCACGAAATCGTTGTAAATAAGGGGCACGTCTTCCCAGAGTTCAAGAAAGCGCTCTTTTTCGTCGCTTAATTTATCAACTGTGAAATTGCTCCAATAGCGGCGCAGTATTTCCTGTTCTTCTTCACTTAGGAAAAAGAACTGATGCTCTATTTCTGCAAGATCTTTTATGTTCGAAAAAATCGATTTCGGGTCTACAAGGTAATTGTCAACATCATTGAAATCTTTCAGAAGGATTTCACCTAGTGTCGAGAATTTATCGAAAGTATAGTTGTCGTCCCACTTCCCTCTGCTTTTTTTTATTTCCCGAAAACTTTCGTATAAATAAAAGAGCAAGGTTAGCTGGTTGGGGGTCTGTACTTTTGTGTATCGGTCTATTACCTGACTTATTGTGAAGAAGCTCGGAGCCCAGATATTACGGCCAAGAAGTTTGCCTAAATATTTCTTGAAAAATAAGCTTGCCCTTTTATTCGGGAAGATAAAGGCAAGACGTTCATAGTCTGTTCCATATCGCTTAATAATATCTTTGGCTACTTCATGTAAAAATGGCGTCATCTGGAGTACAGTGTTTTTTATTGCTTCCGTATTTCGGGCTACGAAAATCGAAATTTTGTTTTTAATAAGCGTATAGTGATATAAGGTTTTTAGTTTTTGGGAGCAAAGCCTTAGATACTCAGTAATCTATTCAATACATAAATTCAAAAAACACAGGCCGATGATCACTTTTAGTGATTCTGGCCTACGTTAATAAAGACTGCCCACTTTGGAGTGCAGTTATCCGTTACTTTTAAGGGCTTACGAAAACGTTGAGAAGTGTGCGGTCTTTACTTGCACAGCTAAAAACATATCCGAAGACGTATGGCTTGCTATGTTTTTCAGGCGCAAGCAAATTTATAATTCTCTAATAGAAGCCAAAGTTAACACCAACCATTATTCCCTCAAAGCGATTTTTGCTGTCGTACATCCTGTGCGAATAGCGGGCTCCGATCGTAAAAGGGAATTTGATCTGAAAAACAAAGAAATCGAAATATAGTTCTGCCCCAAAAGAATCTAGTTGCATGTTGTTGACTTGGCTATTGTCATAAAAAAGGTTTGAGTGTAGTCTGTTCACATAAAGTAAAGAGCCAAGCCTGATGTCGGGATACCAAACCGGAAAACTATAATTTGCGCTGAAGCGGTTCATTTCAGAATGGAGAAAAGACGTATATCCCCGTGCAAATGGAACCACACTGCTGAACGAGAAGCCAGTTTGATTCTTTTTCTCAAAAGCCCACTCCAGCTTCATGGAGTGATGACGAAATACTCCAGGGAGATAGACGCTGTTTTGAGTGCTGAACAGGTAGGTGTCTTTTATATTATCAATTCCATGTTTGTAGAAGACAAAAGAAGAAAGGCCTAATCTATAGCCAATATCTTTATATGCTCCTGTTCGTATTGAATAGAAAGTTGCCGAGTGTCCAAGAGTGTGTCGTTGAGTATTGATTTCGTTTCCTATACCATTGAAGGACGTAAACTGATAACGCGAGCCGAAAGAAAGGTTTCTGAACCACTCCCCTTCAGAAAATTCGAATGGCAGAGTCACACCTGCGTATAAATCTGTTTGGTGAAGTTTTAGCTTTTCAAGGTTGCCTTCCTCTGTTTTGTTTGTGAATTCCCGTTGACTATATTCGCCATTCACCGAAATTATGGGGTACAATCCTTTTAGGGTAGCTCCAGTTTTGTAAATCAGTCTTTGTTCGTTATTATCCCAACCAAGTCCAGCTTCAAGATCGAAAGTATTTAGTTTGTTGCGTGATAGTGCTAATGCATCTGTTCCTGTAGAACTTGGATAAAGCATTAAACTATGAAAATTAATCAGGCCTTTATACCAAGGGAATTTTTCAATCTCATATTCTCTAGTTTGAATAGGTCTGTTGTAAACAGGCTTTCCTTCCTGTTCCGTAAGTGCTTTATAGTAATCGATACCACGGTAGGGTACAGCGGTTTGTGCTTCCCACGATTGAGGCTCAAATGCTGCCGTCATTACTTTGTGCCCGTCAGCTGTGTAGCTCTGATACAGTATTTTATTCCCTTGTTTGTTCACATTAAAAGTGCCAAACTTGCCATCAACAACTTGCCATTGCTGTTTAGATGAAGGGTCTATAGCAAATACAGAGTTTATACCGGATTTGTTCGTATTGTAGATGATGTATTCGCCGGCAAAAGAGGGCCAAGTGATATTTTCCCATGTATGTGGGATAATGATATTTTGTGTTTCTGTTTCCAGATTATATACAGAAAGTGCTGCACCATTGTATTTCGAATGTGTGAAAACAAGTTTTTTGTCATCTTCCGACCAACGTGGCGAGCGGATTGTTTCATTGTCCCCAATCAGCTTTCGAAGTAATACCTTTCCTGTCGCTGTTTCCAGTACAACCAAAAAAGACGACATATTTGTAGTGAATTCCACAGCTACAATCTTTTTCCCATCAGTCGACAAAGAAGGGGAGAAGTATTTTCCTTTTTTTGTTACGCTATGTGTTTGCCCAGACGTGAGATCGTATATTTTTATGTTCCGATGAGAACGCTCAGCCCATCGCAAATCACTTTTTTCCTCTGCCCAGACTACTTTACCGGCAGCATAGTGCATTTGTTTGCTGGGCAATCGGCAGAGATATTTTTCTTTGCCCGATATGTCAATCTTTACGAGGCTATTTGCATACCGGTAGCCTGCACGTAAGGCAATATAGCTACTGTCGTTTATCCAATACGGAAAAGTATAGTTAGTCCATGTTTTATGGTACGGGCTCACGGTTTTGGCTTTGTTCGTTTGGTTTTCACGTAGTTTTTGTAGCCAAAGTTCCTTAAGGTCATCCATGGAAGCATGGTATAGTCCTCTTATATTATGACCAGTGATACGTTTTGCCGCCAAAGAAAATGCGAACGGGTAGAACGAGTATCCAGAATATTTGTCGGTGATTTTTGCCCATACATGCTTCCCATGGTTTCTTCGGGCATAAGTAACTACATGATATCCTAAGTGATAAAAGCTTGGAAAATATTTTTTATAACTGCCCAGATAAGCTTGTTCATAGGAGAGCTTTCGATCGCTCAGTAGGTTTGCACGTATGGGCATGTCAAAAGTAGGGAGGCGGCCACGCCCTTCGTTTGTTAGTGCTGTTTCTATAACAACAGCATCGCCTTCTACAAACCAGAATGGAACAGACCACGCAAGCCCTGTGCGGGCCAAATCACCCAAAAGACGGCTGACGAACTTAGTAAATTTCTGATTTGCTTTGTCAAATTGTACTATATGTCTATATTCGTGAATGCCCATCGAACGCAACCATTCGTCGTTGCCCAAACTGGAACCATCTGGATTTGGAGATGAATACCAAGCTGAAAATCTAGGAAATAGCCTTACATAACCATTGGATATAGTTGACTGGTTATATAAAAAAACTGTAATTTTACTAGGAAGAGTATCTAACGATGATGCTGCGGGTTCGTAAATATGTTCTAATTCGTTTGCAACCTTTACTGCCCTTGTTTGGACTTCCTCTGGAAAGACCACTTCGAAATGTTCGGTCTGTATAGCCTGCCATTGTACCGATGGTGGATTCTGTTGAGAAAACACAAAATGAAATATTAGGCATAATAGCCAGGTAATTAAGAATTTATAGATGGTCATGAGTGTGGTTTTCAGAATTTAGTGCAACCGAATATAAAAAAAAGTTAAATCTGTATATAACTTTTTGGCTAGGTTGAGCGTCTATTTTAAGATAGTTTAATTATTAAGGAAAAACATAAAGCGAAATAGGGGCAATTTTGGAACCCAGTATATGACCTGAATGTGATTTTTAACACAAAATGTTTAAAATCTACATATTCGATCTATCTTTGCGCTGTGAATGCGTTACTATTTCACACTTAACTCCCATTCAAATTAATGTTATGTTTAAGCTCTTACAAAAAAAAGTAGGTAATTACTCTTTACTCGAAGGGGTAAGTATCGCTGTATTGTTAGGTATTGCTTTTTGGATTAGCTCCGAATTGTTCGAAGTAAGACAAGAGGAGTATGTCTTGCAAAAGAATGCCGATAAAACCACACTGGAAAATACCGTGAGTACAGTAGCTACCAATTAAAAAGCTTTTCCCTTGCACATTTGCCCGATGTGCAAGGGGTATTTTAATGGTTAGGTATCTTATAAACATTGCCTTAGGTGCGACAAGGCTGAAGCATATGTACTTTATAAAAGTATTAATCTTTAACCTTATAGTTTAAGAATTTCGTCTAAGGCCTGTAGTGTTTGGGCTTTTCTTTCTCTTTTTTCTTCCAATTTAGGTTCACAGCGTTTCAATTCGTCGCATTTTTCACAAGAAAGTCCCTTTTTTTTCAGTTCCGGATTTTTACCAACCGAGCCACTGGGGAATTTTGTTTTTCTGAAAACAATATTAAAGGCCATACCAAGGATCCCGATTGCCAATATACATATCGAAAGCCCTATTATCACAAACAAAGTATTCATATACAAACGAGTTTTGCCCCAAAGGTAAACCTAATCTGGTTTCGTTTCTTATACTTCCTTAATGCAATTGAAATTTTCTGAGTACTTTTGAGAATGTTTTTCAACATATTTGGGACATGTGTTGCCAAATTGTTTTAGAGCATCTGAGTTGAACATGCCTGTTTGTTTTTCATTGAGACGGACTGGGGCTATTTCATCTGTTTAAATTTTGTTGAAACAGTTTTGTTTTGCCTTTCACGTTCTGCATACGTTCTGGTATGCCAGTGTGGTACTTTGCTTGTTTCATTTATTGTTAAAAACGTGCGCGATCAAACTTTTGAGGTTATGAGTAACCCTAACGGATACAGTATTGAATATATTGAAGAGGTTTTGGCCGATTTCAAATTAGCAAATTTAAGTCGTGAAACCTGTATGCTTGGGCGGAAAGAAGTGTTGACAGGGAAAGCCAAATTTGGAATCTTTGGCGATGGTAAAGAGATAGCCCAGATTGCTATGGCGAAACAGTTTCGTGATGGTGATTGGCGATCAGGATACTATAGAGATCAGACTTTTATGATGGCTATTGGTGGCTCTTCGCCAGAGAATTTTTTTCATCAGTTATACGGACAAAACGATAAACAACTGAACCCTGGAAATGCAGGTCGTTCTTTCAACAACCATTTCGCTTCTGCCAATATGAATCCAGATGGAACATGGTGTAATTTAATGAAGCAAAAGAATACGTCTTCCGACATCTCACCAACAGCAGGACAGATGCCGCGTTTGGTCGGTCTTGCTTATGCATCAAAATTATTCCGTCAGAATGAAGAACTGCATCAGTATACCAACTTTTCAAACAAAGGTAATGAAGTGGCTTTTGGAATGATTGGAGATTCCAGCACATCGGAAGGGCATTTTTTTGAAGCAATAAATGCAGCTGGAGTGTTGCAGATTCCAATGGCTATCGCTATTTGGGACGATGGTTATGGTATTTCCGTTCCAAAAAAATATCAAACCACCAAGGAAAGTATTTCCGAAGTGTTGAAAGGCTTCGAGCGCGATTCCAAGAACGAAGGAATTGTGATAATGCGTGCAAAAGGGTGGGATTATCCTGGACTGTGCAAAATGTTTGAGGAAGGAATAAAAATATCCAGGGAAGAGCATGTTCCGGTATTGTTCCACGTCAGTGAGATTAACCAACCTTTTGGGCATTCTACTTCTGGCTCTCATGAAAGGTATAAAAGCGAGGAGCGTTTGCAATGGGAGAAGGATTTCGATGGTATAAAAATGATGCGCGAGTGGATTCTGGAAGAAGGAATAGCTGCCGAAGAAGAATTGCTTGCAATTGAACAGGCTGTAAAAGATGAGGTTCGAGAGGCCCGCAATGTTGCTTGGAAAGCTTATCAGGTACCAATTAAAAATGAGCAGAAAGAACTGATCGATTTCGTTGAAGGTAAAGTATGTGAGTGTCCAGTGCATCGTAACGATAAAATCTCGAAGATAAAAGACGACTTGAAGAGGGTTTTAAATCCTAATAGAAAAGATAACCTAAGTGCAGCAAAACGCATTCTCAGTTATGTGTGTGTCCAGTGCGATCATAGGAAGGATTTGAAGCAGAACGTAAGCGCGTATATTAGAAAATATCAGTTGCAGGGACATGCATTTTATAGCGACAGGGTCTATAACGAAACCAAATTTGGGGCAATAAATGTTCAGCCCGTCTTTCCCGTCTTTACGAAAGATTCAGAAATGGTAGCTGGACGCGAAATACTAAGAGATAATTTTGATTACCTTTTCAATAAGTACCCGCTTTTGGTAACCTTTGGCGAGGATACAGGAAAAATAGGCGGAGTTAATCAGAGTCTCGAAGGTTTGCAGGAAAAGTACGGGGAGCTTCGGATCACAGACACCGGGATTCGCGAACTTACGATCATAGGTCAGGGAATAGGCTTGGCTTTGCGTGGCTTGCGTCCTATTGCAGAAATCCAGTACTTCGATTACCTGCTTTATGCTCTCCAGACGATATCCGATGATGTTGCTACAACACACTGGCGAACAGCGGGCGATCAGAAGTTGCCGCTGATCATACGAACACGGGGGCACCGCTTAGAGGGAATTTGGCACTCTGGTTCACCATTGAGTATGGTTATCAATTCTATACGAGGTGTATATGTTTGTGTTCCGCGTAATATGACTCAGGCAGCAGGTTTCTACAATACACTTCTCGAAGGCGAAGATGCTGCGTTGGTTATTGAACCTTTGAATGGTTACCGCTTGAGGGAGAAGCGTCCAGAGAATATTGGCGAATACAAAATTCCGCTCGGAATGCCTGAGATTCTAAAAGAGGGGACAGATGTAACACTTGTTACTTATGGGGCATGTGTTCGTATAGCTGAAGAAGCGGTAGAGCAGTTAAATGATTTTGGAATATCTGTAGAACTCATTGATGTGCAGACTCTTCTGCCTTTCGATACGGAGCATATCATTGCAAAGTCGATTCAGAAAACGAACAAGGTTGTCTTCTTCGATGAGGATGTTCCTGGTGGGGCAACAGCCTTTATGATGCATAAAGTTTTGGAAAAACAACAGGCATTTTTCCATTTAGATGCCCCTCCAAAAACGTTGTCTGCTCATGAACACCGCCCAGCATACTCTTCCGATGGTGATTATTTTTCAAATCCAAATGCTGAAGATGTGTTTGAAACAGTTTACGCGGTTATGCACGAGTATAATCCAGAGAAGTATCCAGAGCTTTATAAATCGTTGATTTTTGAATCCGATTACGTAAGCTAGTGTTTTGGCGAGCACCTTGATTCCTGTATTCTAGAGGAATCAAGGTACTCGTAGTTCTGTGCAGGTTATATTCCATTCTTCCCGAACTTTTTTTGAATATAGAGAGGAAAGTTAATTTAGATAAGTTTCTCTCACTAACCCATTAATTTATAGGACATCCAAATCCATTGTATTTATATTCTATTGTTCTTGAAGAATTCGCATACTTTGGGAGCCTAAGCTTGTTTACTTCGTAATAAAACCCAATTGCTTTAGGATTGCCTTCTATCCAATATTCACGTCCAGGGCAATAAGTTGCTGGTAACACTTGTACTGCTCCTCTGGCAGATTCCAAGAAAATAGATAGTTCTGGGGCTTGTATTAAGTTGATTGGGTTCAATACTTCTTCGTCTAAGTCATAATTAAACAGTAAGACACCATCCTTCTTAATATTACGTAATTTCTTATTGAAATATCCATATGATTTTCGTTCGTAGCTTGTTTTTGAAGGATCTGAATATTCAATGAAGTGCCGTATCCGACCGTCTTTTCCATAATTAATCAGTTTAGAATGTTTTTCGATTCCATTTTCATCTTGAATAGACCAGGATTTAATTTTTCCATTTTCAAAATAAGGAACCCAAATTTCAACGAGTGTTTGGCGGTTTAGGTCTGAAAATTTTTCCACTTTCAAGATGGTGGTTTTGGCATTAGTAAGGTGAACCAAGAATGAAAAGTCGTTCGAAGTACCCGATCTGTTTATAGAAAATATAGTAGGGATGCCGTTCATATAATGAGAAAAATTTATGCTGTAATCCTCTCTGTTGTAACGATCTCTGATATGTACTAACTGGCAATTAGCTACGGCTGGTTCAACAACGATTGTCGAAGAATAATCCGAGTAGTCATTAAGGCGCTTTGCCCTCACGCGGTAGTAATACGTTGTTTTGTAATCAAGTTTATCAATAACGAGGAAGTTGTCAGATAGACTTTTATCCGAATAATTGGAGACCAATTGCGTAAAGTTAGGATCTGTGGCAAGGTCGAAAGAGTACGATGTTGCATCGGCAACAGTAGCCCATTTTGCAGTAAATCCAAACGCATGTTTGCTATCTTCCTCTAGTGCTATTGGAGCTGGTAGGGGCAAAAGCTTTGTGTTTTTTACATTCGAAGGGCTGGAAACAAAACCATTAATCTCACTCCTTACGCGGTAGTAATAATCAGTGCTTGGGTTAAGGCCGGTGAAGGTGTGATATGTTGATGTTGTATTTGCGGAACTAAGTACATTTGTAAAATTAGCATCAGAAGAAAGTTCAATGCTATACCTGTTAGCTTCCGCTACTACCTGCCAGTTTGCAGTAAATTCAAGAATCCCAACTGCTGTTGCATCTAGGGCTACAGGGGCTTCTATATCTAGCGTTTGTACCGATACTTCATTAGAACTTGCAGAAGTGTAAAGTCCTTGTATTGTTTTTACTCTGAAGTAGTAGTGCGTATTTGGAGATAATCCAGTGAAATCAAAATAATTATTGGTGACATTTTTAACAGAAATGACGTTCTTAAATGAAGCATCTGTTGCCAATTCCAATTCATAAGCGGCAGCACCGATAACAGAGCTCCATTCTGCTGTGAAACCAAAGCTGTTCGTTTTGGTTGGAGCATTAGCAATTGGAGCTGGTATTGATGCTGTATTTACACTTATTGCAGATGAAAATGGAGATACGCATCCCGAATGAAGTGACCTGACTCTATAGTGGTATGTTTCTCCAGGTTTCAGGTTGCTGAAGTCGAAGAATGTCTCAGGAGTAGTCTGCTTGGTTACAATTGCATCGAAGTTGCTGGTTTGGGACACTTCAATTTCATATTCGCTTGCATTTGTTGCGGTTTGCCAGTTTGCCCTAAAGCTAAAATTACTGATGGCAGTAGCGGCAAGCGAAACTGGGGTTGCTAGTTCTTGCGTACTTACTTCTATTGGAACTGAGTAATTTGATGTAAAACGTCCAATAATGGCTCTTACTCTACAGAAATATTTAGTCGAAGGTTGTAGGTTTTGTAAATCGAGGAATGCTTGTTTAACGGTGTTTTTGTAGACGATGGTAGCGAAAGCAGCATCTGTTGCAACCTCGAAGTCATATCCTTCTGCATTTGCTATTGTAGACCAACTGGTTGTGAAACCAAAGAGGGATATCTTGCTTGCTGCATTCAAGGTTGGAGCTTGAATGTTTACTGTGTTTACAGAGTGGACAGATGAGTAATCTGACGAAAATCCATTCTTGACAGCTTTAACCCTGTAGTAATATGTAGCATTAGGGGAAAGCTCCGTTGTTTGGAAGTAGGTTTGCGTAACACTTTCTTGTACGTCGAATGTATTGAAAGTTTTATCTTTTGAAACTTGAATGATGAAGTTGTCTACCCCCTCAATACTAGACCAGTTTGCGGTGAAACCGAATAGATCGACGTTGGTTGCTTCGCTTATTATAGGAGTTTCCATGTTTAATGTGGTTGCGGATATGGAATTTGAGAAAGCAGATGAAAAACCGTCTTTAATGGTTTTAATCCTATAATAATAGGTGGTGTTTGGAGTAAGACCAGTTGTTTGAAAATAATTCTGGTTAACACTCTCTTGTATATCAAATGTATTGAAGGTATTATCTTCTGAGATCTGAATGATGTAGTTGTTAACACCTTCTATACTAGACCAGTTTGCTGTAAAACCGAAAAGCCCAATGTTCGTTGCTTCTATAGCTATTGGGGTTCCCATATTTAATGTTGTAGTGGATATGGGAGTTGAAAAGTCGGATGAGAAACCGCTTTTTATAGTTTTAACTCTATAATAATAGGTGGTGTTAGGAGTAAGGCCTGTAGGCTGAAAATAATTCTGGTTAACATTTTCCTGGATGTCAAACGTATTGAAGGTGTTATCTTTCGAAATTTGAATGACATAGCTGTCTGCACCTTCAACACTAGACCAATTTGAAGTAAAGCTGAATAGGTCAATGTTGGTTGCTGTAGTTGCTATAGGTGCTTCCATGTTCAGTGTAGTTGCAGATCTGAATTTAGAGAAATTTGAAGGAAAATTATTCATAACACTTCGTACCCTATAGAAGTATTGAGTTCCCGGAGTTAGATTGGTTGCCCTAAAATATGTTTGGTCAACAGATTTTTGAATTAGTATTTGCCCGAAGGTTTCTTCCTTGGCTATTTGAATAACATAACTACTTGCACCATCTACAATAGACCAGTTGGCTGTGAATTCAAATAAATCAATATTAGAAGCGTCTCTTGCATCTGGAATAGCAACACTTCCTGTCGATGTAGACACTGTATTAGAAAACTCAGAGCTAAATTCATCTTTCTTAGCTTTTACGCGATAGAAATAGTCAAGACCTGGTTGTAGCCCTTCGAAAACAAGATAGTTGACTTTTACTTCTTTCTGCCTGATAATGTTATCGAACTCAGGTTCTGTAGCAAGTTCAATTTCATAAGTTTTAGCAATGTCAACTGGATTCCAATTGGCTGTAAACGAAAACGAGCTTCCCGCTGTTGGAACAGTTGCTACGGGAGCTGTAATTTTTTCTGTTGCCGTTGTCTCAGTATTTGAATAGGCGGAAGAAGCTACTCCATTTTGTGCCCGCACTCTTATGTAATAGGTTCTATCAGGTGCTAGGTTTTTAAATGTAGCAGTATTGCCTTTGATTTGTTTTTCTCTCAATAAGGCCGTAAAACTGGAATTTTCGCTTAGTTCAATAAGATACTGGGTAACGCCCTCTATGCCTTCCCAATGGCACGTGAAACCAAATTCGTGTATGTCTTCAGAAGGCTTAAGAATTGGTACAGGTATAGAGGACGTTTGGACTTTGATCGTATTAGATGGCGCAGAGACAGCATTCAGTCCTTTTGCTTTAATAATGTAATAATAGTTTTTTGAAGGTTGTAAATCAGCAACTTGAAGGGAAGCCTCAAAGGCTTCAATGTCAATGGCATTGGCTACGGAAACAGTAAGTTTAGGGTCGGAGTATACACTTACAAGGTAACTTTGTGCATGGGCAGACGGAGACCACTTGGCAATAAACGATTTGTGCGTTTGGCTCATTGCTTCTGATGCAATAGGGGCCTCCAAAGGTGCCGTTTTTGCAACAATTACATCGGAGTATTCAGAGGCACTTTTATTATTGACAGCCCTGAGCCGAAAGAAATATTCTTTATCAGCATCAAGGCCAGATATGGTTTGGGAAAGATCTTTGACTTTTTTTCCTGAATATTTATCTAGAACAGTACTGAATGTGGCATCATCAGAAACGTCAATTGAGTACTCTTCTGCGCCAGCAACAGCATCCCAATTGGCTCTGAAACTTGTTAGGGTAATCTCACTGGCTTCTTTGGCTATGGGTTTGCTTAGGTCTGTAGTCTGAGCCGAAATTATTTTTGAGAAATTAGAAATATTACTGCCACTACACGATCGGATGCGGTAATAATATGTTTTCGAAACTTCGAGCCCAGAAAATACATATAGAGTGTCTTTTGTGCTATATGTTTGTTCTGTTTTCATTTTTCTTTTGTCGAATGCAGGGTTATCACTAAAGTCTATCGAATAACTTTCTGCGCCCTTTACAGGTTTCCAGACGGCAGTTAAACTTACTTCATTGACATTAATTGCGGGAAGCGCTCTAGGCGAATTAAAGATTGTCGTTTGTGCAATAATAGTTTCAGAAGCGTCGGAGAACGATCTGTTGTTTTCGCAAATTATACGGTAATAATATATTGTGTTTACTTTCAGCCCCTCAACAATGGCAAAAGTATCTGCTATTTCTTTATGAGAATAACTAGATAGAAGGGGAGAGAAGTTTTTGTTTTCAGAAACATCAAGCCTGTATTTATTCGCACCAAGCATTGGGTGCCAGTGGGCAATGAAAGATGTTGTTGAAACATCGCTAGCCGGAGCAGCTTGGGGGATCGGTTTTAAATATTTCGTTTCTTCAAGCTCACAACCAAGGAATATGCTTAAAAGTGATAAAAAAATAAAAAGACACCAGTTTTTCATTGTTTCTGATTCATTTTGATTGAACAAGAATGTTTGCTGATTCACTTTAACCTAAAGAAGAATCAAGTCAAAATTATCATTCATAATGAAATATGTCCATGGTTGAAGATGCTCTATTTTGGAAAAGAGATACTTAATTTCGGCAACTGAGGCTCTTTTGTAGTAACAATAAGAGGTGTTGACAATTGTTTAAAATACAATATGTTATTGGTAGCATAGAGAATGCTTCATTTAGGACGCTTCTATGTTGAATGACTGATATTGGTATACCTCGTTTTGGCAATCTAACATTACTTCATAAAGATTGCCAAGTGGAATTGGCTTTCTTCGTTATATGGACACTAAAGATTTGATAGAAGACATTGTGTAGAGAGCGAAAATAGTTTTCTCTAGATGTTTTTTAGATTAGACTTTTGTATGTGTCTGTAATGTAGGTTGTTGTTTTGTGGGTCAGGCTATAAGTTACTGTCATTGTAAGAGGGAAATGAACCAATTTTTTGTTGATATTAACATCGTTGAATATCAATAAAAGATATGATCCAGATGAATATTCTGGCGTTGCATACCTATAAACAAAAAAACTCCCTCCCTTTGTAAACTAGGGGAGGGAGCACAAGAAAAAATATCAGTATGCTTGGAAAATTCTAAATTATCGTTTTCTCTTTAGCTTCAGCTTTTATTCAATTGGACATTCTGCATTGTATTTAAAAGTAATTGTCCTTGTCGTATATTTAAATGTTGGGAGCTTAAGATTATTTACATCATAATAGAATCCAAGCCTATTAGGATCACCATCTGCCCAATATTCGAAACCAGGACAATAGAGTGAAGGAGTAACTTGAGTTGTTCCTCTGAAAGTTTCAATTACAATAGAAAGTTCAGGGTCTAATAGGTTTAGAGGGTTCAGGGCATTTTTATCATATTCATAGCGGATTTCTTTAGCTCCACCCCTGTAAATAACATTTACTTCTCCATTACCATAATATTCGTAAGGCCTATCAGCAGTAAGGGTTGTTCTAGACCAATCTGAATAATCTTGAATACGGTCGATACGGCCATCTTCTTTGTAAAGGATGTCTTTTAATGTAACTAGCCCCCAACCCTTTGAGCGAACTGACCATGTCGAAATTCTATTCCCATTGTCAGCATCACGAGTAGGCCACCATCTTTCGGTTACGCTTGAAAAGTCAACGCCACTGTATTTGTCTATATTTTTAATCATATTATCTTCATAATATACTTTAAAAGAAACATCATCAGCGGTATTGTTTCTGTCTATAAAGAATTCGCTAACCCTTCCGTCAGCATCGTATGTGAATTCAATGTTGTACAATGATTTTGACCAACGTTCTTTTATCTGTGTTAATTTACAGTTCGCAACAGCTGGTTCAGCAACGATAGTAGAAGAATAGTCTGAGTAATCGTTAAGACGTTTTGCTCTAACACGGTAGTAATAAGTCGTTTTATAATCAAGCTTATCAATTACAAGGAAGTTGTCCGATAGACTTTTGTCCGAATAACCACTTACCAATTGGGTGAAACCAGGATCTGTTGCAAGATCGAAGGAGTATGAAGTAGCTTCTGCAACAAAATCCCATTTCGCAGTGAAACCAAAGGCATGTTTATCCTCTTCCTCATGAGCAGTCGGTACTGGAATAGGTAGTAGTTTGCAGTTCACTATACTCGATGGGGCAGACGTAAAGCCACTGATTTCACTTTTTACACGATAGTAATAGTCTGTGTTTGGTTTCAAATCAGTAAATGTATGGTATGTTGATGAAGAACTAACCGAGCTTTGAACGCTAGAGAATCCAGCATCCGTCGAAAGTTCTACAACATATCCACTGGCAGCCGATACTGTTTGCCAGTTTGCTGTGAAGGAGAAAATATCAATTGCAGAAGCTGCTAGTGCAACAGGCACTTCAATTGCAAGTGTTGAGACTGAAATAGAATTTGAATATGCAGACCCATAGATGCCTTCTATTGTTTTTACTCTAAAATAATACGTCGTTTGAGGACTTAGCCCAACAAATTCGTAATAGTTGTTGGTGACATTTTTAACTGATATAATGTTGCCAAAAGATGCATCTGTAGCCAGTTCTACATCATAAGATTCGGCTCCAATAACAGCACTCCATTCTGCTGTGAAACTGAAATTGTCAACTTTGGTAGGAACAGACGCTACTGGTGCTGGAATTGACACTGTACTTAAACTGATAATGGATGAGAATGCTGATGCAAAGCCAGTGTGAAGCGATCTTATTCTATAATAATAATTCTTTCCAGGTTCTAGTTTGTTGAAATCAAAGAATATTTCAGAGGTGTTTTGTTTCGTAACAATAACGCTGAAGGCCTTGTCTTCGGCTACCTCAACTTCGTATTCCTGTGCATTCGTAACGGTTTGCCAGTTTGCCCTAAAGCCAAAATTACTAAGGTTCGTTGCGGCTAGGGCAACAGGTGTTGCCAGCTCTTGGGTTGTTACTTCAATTGAGGTAGAGAAATCGGATGTGAAATTACCAACGATTGTCCTTACCCTACAGAAATATTTAGTAGAAGGCTTTAAGTTTTGTAGATCGATAAATACCTGATTCACCGTTTTCTTGTTAACAATGCTGGTGAAGCCGGCGTCGGTTGCAAGTTCAAAGTCATAGCCATCGGCATTTGCTACAGTAGACCAACTGGCCGTGAAGCCAAAGAGGGAAACTTTACTTGCCGTATCTAAGCTAGGAACTTGAATATTTGTTGTGTTTACAGATTGAACGGATGAGAAAGCCGATGAATAATTGTTTTTCATGGTCTTTACTCTGTAATAATACGTTGTGTTAGGTGTAAGTCCCGTAGTTTCATAATAAGTCTGACTTACACTTTCTTGTATATCAAAAGTTTTGAAGGTGTTGTCTTTCGAAATCTGGATGATATAATTGTCTGCACCCTCAACAGTAGACCAGTTAGCTGTAAAATTGAATAGGTCTACATTGGTTGCATCAGCAGCAATTGGTGTTTGCATGCTTAATGTAGTTGCTGATATTGTATTTGAAAAGTTCGAAGGGAAATTATTTATCACAGTCCTTAGACGATAGAAGTATTTTGTGTTAGGATCTAGGTTTGTAGCCTGATAGTATGTTTGATCTACTGATTCTTGAACTAGAATCTGTCCGAAGGTAGCATCTTTTGCAATTTGTATGATGTAGTTATCTGTACCCTCAACTGCCGACCAATTAGCCGTGAAGCCAAATAATCCAATGTTAGAAGCATCTACGGCATTTGGAATAGAGACAGATCCAGTTGACGTTGAAACGACATTAGAAAAATCGGAACCAAATCCGTTTACTTTAGTTTTTACTCTATAAAAATAGTCAAGTCCTGGCTGTAGGCCTTCGAAAACAATATAGTTAACATTTACTTCTTTCTTTCTTATGATGTTGTTGAATTCAGCTTCTGTAGCCAGTTCAATTTCATAGGTTTCTGCAATGTTTACAGATTCCCAGTTTGCAGTGAATTTGAATGTGCCTCCAGCGGTAGGGAGTGTTGCGACAGGGATTTCGATTTTCTTGGTAACAGTGGATTCTGTGTTCGAAAATGCCGATGATGTTCCTCCGTTCTGGGCACGTACTCTGATGAAATATGTTTTTGCTGGTGCTAGACCTGTAAGTGTTGTCGAAAGCCCATCTACCTGTTTTTCTCTGAGTAGGGTGGTGAATTTTGAATTGTTGCTTATTTGTACAAGATATTGATTCACACCTTCTATGCCCTCCCAGTGACATGTGAAACCAAATTCGTTGATATCTTCCGAAGGTTTCAGAATTGGAACAGGAATAGTCGCGGTTTGGGTTGTGATTGTATTGGATGGTGCTGAAATTGCATTCAGCCCTTTGGCTTTAATTACATAATAATATTCTTTCGATGGTTGAAGGTCGTAAATTTGTAGGGAATCTTCAACGGTTTCGATATCGATGTAGTTGGCTACAGGCACAGTAAGTGCTGCATCGGTATACACGCTTACTAAGTAGCTTTGGGCACTTTCGGAAGGATTCCAATTTGCGATGAACGATCTATGTGTATGGTCTGTAGCTTCTATTGCGACAGGAATTTCCAGTGGTGCAGTTTTTACGGCAATAACATCTGAATACTCTGATGAGATGTCATTGTTCAGCGCCCTGATACGAAAGAAATAATCTTTGTTTGCGTCCAGACCAGATATGTTTTCGGAGAGTGCTTCAATTTCTTTTCCAGAATATTCTTCTAGGACTGAACTAAATGTAGCGTCTGTAGAAACGTCAATTAAATATTTTTTTGCGCCATCTACAGCGTTCCAGTTTGCCCTAAAGCTCGTTAGGGTAATTTCAGTTGCTTCTTTAGCGACGGGCTTATTTAAGTTAGTGGTTTGAGCAGATATTATCTTTGAGAAATTAGAGATAGTATTGCCACTGCGTGACCGCACTCGGTAATAATATGTGCGCGAGACCTCAAGATCCGAAAAAACGTAGACGGTGTCTTTTGTTTCAAGCGTTTCGGTTGTGGTGCTCCTTTTGTCGAATGCTGGATTTGTACTGAAATCTATAGAATAGCTTTCTGCTCCTTCTACAGGCTTCCATGCTGCCGTCAGGCTTACTTCGTTGATGTCGATTGCTGGTAATGCTATAGGAGATGCAAAAACCCCTGTTTTTACAGTAATCTTTTCCGAAACATCGGATACAGACTTGTTGCTTTCAAAACTTACCCTATAGTAGTATGTTGTATTAACTGTTAGTCCGTCAATAATGGCAAATGTATCGGACAGTTCCTTTGGACCGTAACCATCTAATGGGGGATTGAAGTCAGGGTTTGCAGAAACGTCGATTCTATACTTATCTACACCTAGCATTGAATGCCAGTGAGCAGTGAACGATGTTGTTGAAACGTCTGTAGCTGGTGCTGCTTTGGGTATAGGTCTAATGTACGATGTTTCTTCAAGTTCACATCCTAGGAATGCGCTTAAAAGTGATAAAAAAAGAACAAGACGCCAGTTTTTCATTTTAAGTTATTCAGATTAATTGAAATCGCTTTAGTTCAGGTAGATTTTCAGCAAAGTTATAAATATACTTTTTAAAAACGAAAAAAAGTGTGCTACAACGATGCTACAAAAGTAGTTGGGTATCTTATTATTGTAATATTAATGATCCTTAGCTTTTCTTAAGATAGAAGAGTAGAACTAGGGCTTGGTGTACTGGTTAGGTGTTTATTTTTCTTGTTTTTAGATTGTTATGGCTGTGAGAGTATTCAAGAAAGACTGTTCGATTAAATTGGTCTATGTTGTTATTGAACAGTATTGACTGTTGATTTGATAAAATAAAAGTATATAGAACTCTTAATATTTGACTGGAGGTAATCAAATGATTCATCTTATTCTGGTTAGTCTTTTGTCTCAACTGGATTACTCGAAGTGGATATATATAGGGGTGGTTGAACATAAAACTAGTTGTTTTATGTAACTGTTTTGATCAACCATTTTTTTGTGGTAATGTTTAATGTCTTTCTAGTTTATAAGGTGACTTAGGTTTGTTGTTTTCTAGGATGAACTATTGAGAAATAGTTTGAAGGTATAAGGAGCTGAGTTGTTGCAGAGGGGGATTATTGCATGTGGTTATTGTAGTGTGCTTATTATTGTGTGAAATTTGCTTGTGCGTTTGAGAGGGAGTAATTTTAGGTCTAATGAAGGGTGATCAATTGGCCAATGACCGAATGAAAGTTGTTTATTCTGGAATAATGAAACTCCCACCTTTTCCGACGAGCAGAAAAGGGGGAGAACCTGAAGAAAATATACCTGAAACCTAAAAAAACAATGCTAAATCTGAGGCTGTAGCTTCAGAGGGAAACACTTACTCAATAGGGCATTCTGAATTATAGATGTATTTGATAGTCCTTGTTGTATACTTCAATGTAGGAAGCTTAAGGTTATTCACATCGTAATAAAAACCAAGCCTATTTGGGTCTCCATTTGCCCAGTATTCGAAGCCAGGACAGTGTGTGGACGGCTGGAATTGAGATGTGCCTCTGTACGATTTAATAACAATAGACAATTCTGGGTCTAATAGGTTGAGAGGATTTAATGTATTTTCATCATATTCATATCGGAATTCTTTTACACCAGCTTCTTTATAGATAACATTCACTTCTCCGTTGCTATAATATTCATATGGTTTATCAGAAGTAAGCTTTGTTTTGGCCCAGTCAGAATAGCTTTTGATACGATCTATTTTTCCATCTGTTTTATAGGTGATAACTTTCAGTGTTTTAAGGTTCCAGCTTTTCCAGCGAACAGCCCAAGATTCGATTCTGCCATTAACGTCACGGGCTGGCCACCATCTTTCTTTTAGTTTAGTAAAGGCAACACCTTCGTATTTATCAATATTTTTAATCATATTGTTTTCATAGTATACCTTGAAAGAAACATCGTCGTCTGTACCAGATCTATCAATAAAGAATTCCGAAATATGACCATCTGCGTCGTAGGTGAATTCTATATTATATAAAGACTTAGACCAACGTTCGTGTATTTGTTCCAATCTACAGTTCGCTACAGCAGGTTCTACTGTAATTGTAGAAGAGTAGTCTGAATAATCGCTGAGGCGTTTTGCCCTAACACGGTAATAATAAGTGGTTTTGTAATCAAGTTTGTCTATAATAAGTGAATTGTCAGCAATGTTTTTATTAGCGTAGCCACTTACCATTTGAGTAAATCCTGCATCTGTTGCTAGATCGAATTCATATGAGGTTGCTTCTGCAACAATATCCCATTTGGCAGTAAAACCAAAAGCATGCTTATTTTCCTCTTCGTGAGCTGTTGGCACAGGTAGAGGTAGTGTTTTGCACGTTATAAGGTTCGAAGGGCTAGATGTGAAACCGCTAACATCACTTTTTACACGATAAAAATAATCAGTATTTGGTTTCAGATCGGTAAACGTATGATAAGTGGATATTGAGCTTATTGTACTCTGTATGCTGGTAAATCCTGCATCAAGAGCTATTTCTACAACATATCCATTAGCATCAGTTACTGTTTGCCAATTTGCAGTAAAGTTGAAAATGCCAATTGCAGTAGCGTTTTGGGCTACAGGAGCTTCAATTGCTACAGTTTGCACTGACATCATATTTGAGTAAGCTGATTTGTGGGTTCCTTTAAGCGTTTTTACTCTGAAATAGTAGTTTGTTTTCGGGCTTAAGTCTATAAAATCAAAGTAGTTATTGGAGACGCTCTTAACCGATATAATCTTTGTGAATGAAGCGTCCGTAGCTAGTTCTACTTCGTAAGATTCTGCACCAACCACGGTGCTCCATTCTGCGGTGAATTCGAAATTACCAACCTTTGTTGGGGTGGAAGTAACAGGAGCAGGTATTGCTACTGTACTTACGTTGATAGCAGAAGAGAATGTTGAAGCAAAACCAGAATGGAGTGACCTTACTCTGTAGTAATAGGATTTCCCTGGTTCCAGTTTGCTGAAATCGAAGAAGATTTCAGAGGTTGTCTGTTTGGTAACAATGCTGCTGAATGCGTTGTCCTCTGCCACTTCAATTTCATATTCTTGTGCATTCGAAACTGTTTGCCAGTTTGCTCTGAAACCGAAGTTAGTAATGCCAGTGGCTGCCAGTGCTACAGGAGTAGCCAACTCTAGAGTGGTTACTTCGATTGATGTAGAGAAGGAAGAGGAGTAATTGCCCACAATTGTCCTTACACGGCAGAAATATTTAGTGGAAGGACGTAGGCTCTGTAAATCAACGAATCCTTGATTCACAGTCTGTTTGCTGACAATACTGTTGAACCCGTTATCTGTAGCCAGTTCTATGTCATATCCATCTGCATCTGCTACTGTCGACCAGCTTGCAGTAAAGCCAAAGAGCGAGATCTTGCTTGCTGCTGCCAATACAGGAGCCTGAATATTCAATGTGTTTACAGTTTCAACATTCGAAAAGCTAGATGAGAAGCCATTTTTTACAGTTTTTACCCTATAATAATAGGTCGTGTTTGGATTAAGTCCTGTAGCTTGGAAATATGGCTGGGTTATGCTTTCCTGGATATCGAATGTGTTAAATGTGTTGTCTTTTGAAATTTGAACCACATAACTGTCGGCACCGCTTATGGTAGACCAGTTAGCGGTAAACTGGAACAGGTTAATATTCGATGGTGCTGATGTTGTAGGAGCAAGAACTTCACCTGTTTTGACATTAATCTCATTTGAGAAGTTCGAGAAGAATCCGCTTATTACAGTTCTTACTTTGTAGTAATAAGTGGTATTTGGTTCCAGACCTGTAAAATCAAAGTAGGTTTGTGTTGTTTCTTCTTGTTTTTCAATAATACTAAAGTCAGATTTCTTCGAAAGTTGAATTTCGTACTTCTCTGCATCGCTCACCGCAGACCAGTTGGCTGTGAAGTTAAACAGACCTGTACCAGATGCTGGCGATGCCATAGGTGTAGTTACTCCATTTGTGGTTACTGCTTTTGCATTTGAGAAGTCTGACGAATAATTGTTCATCGTAACTTTCACTCTATAATAGTATGTGGTTCCTGGCGTTAATCCTGTGAATTCGAAATAGGTTTGCGAAACAGTTTCTTTGTGTACTATAGACTTAAAGTCCGTACTTTTTGAAAGTTCAACAACATAGTTGGCAGTGCCACCTACAGGGTTCCAATTGGCTGTAAAATTGAATAGGCCAATATTTGTTGCGTCGGTTGTTGTTGGAGTTACCATACTGGAGGTTGTAGTTGTGATAACATTTGAGAAATCTGAAGGGAAACCATTAACCACAGTTCGTACTCTGTAGTAATAGCTTGTGCTAGGGTCTAAATTTTTGAATTCAAAGTAGGTCTGAGTTACTTCTTCCTGTTTTTCAATAACACTGAAATTTTCTGTTTTAGAAAGTTGCAGCTCATATTTTTCGGCACCTTCTATGCTCGACCAGTTTGCAGTGAGACCAAATAGCCCAACATTAGTAGCATCGGCTGCCGCAGGTGTTGACATACCGTTTGTTGTTGCAGTCATGGTATTTGAGTAATCCGAAGGGAAGTTGTTCATTACTGCTCTTACCCTGTAGAAATATGAGGTTCCTGGGGTTAGGTTTTTGACTAGGAAATAAGTCTGATCGACAGATTCCTGGAGAAGTATCTGTCCAAAACCAGCATCCTTCGATATTTGGAGGATGTAATTATCTGCTCCTTCAACGGCAGACCAATTCGCTGTGAATTCGAAAAGTCCACTGTTCGATGCTGCAAGAGCATCTGGGACTGCAACTTTCCCTGTTGAAGTTGAAACTACATTTGAATTTCCAGATCGGAATTGTTTAACCTTGGTGCGTACACGGTAAAAATATTCAAGGCCAGGCTGTAATCCCTCGAATATAATATAGTTGACGCTCACTGTTTTTTGCCTGATGATGTTGTCGAATTCTGCTTCTGTGGCAAGTTCAATTTCATATGCCTCGGCTATGTCTACTGGTTCCCAGTTTGCAGTAAAGGCGAAGATTCCTTTGGCAGTTGGCGCAGTTGCCGTAGGTATTGCTATTTTTTCTGTTGTAGTGGCAACAGTGTTGGAATATGCTGAGGATGTACCTCCATTTTGAGCACTGACTCTTATATAATATGTCTTGTCAGGGGCAAGTTTTGCAAAAGTGGTTGTAAGCCCTTCTACTTGTTTCTCGCGGATAAGATTTGAGAATGTTGCATTGTCACTCAGCTCCACAAGGTATTTAGACACTCCTTCTATGCCTTCCCAATGACAGGTAAAGCCAAATTCACCGATTTCATCCGAAGGCTTAAGTACTGGTACTGGGATGAAAGAGGTTTTTGTTGATATTGTATTGGATGGGGCAGATATTGCATTTAGCCCTTTTGCTTTTACAGTATAATAATACTGTTTGTCAGGTCTTAAATCATAAACATGAAGAGAATCGTCGACTGTCTCAAAGTCAATGTAATTAGGAACTGGAACAGTCAATTCTGGATCAGTGTATACACTTACCAGATAGCTTTGTGCATTAGCAGAAGGTTTCCAGTTAGCAATAAATGATCTGTGTGTATGGTCAGTGGCATCTGTGGTTTCTGGAATGTCAAGAGGTGCTGTTTTAGCGGCTACAACATCAGAAAATTCAGATTTAATATTATTGTTTAGAGCTCTGATTCTAAAGAAATATTCCCTGTTTGCATCTAGTCCTGCAATATTTTCCGAGAGGGCCTCGATTTCTTTTGCGGTATAATCCTTCAATGTGCTAGCAAATGTGGCATCTGTGGATACATCAAGTAGGTACTTTTTTGCTCCATCAACAGGGGCCCAGTTTGCCCTGAAACTGGTCAGTGTAATTTCTGAGGCATCTTTTGCGATGGGTTTGTCTAAATTAGTGGTCTGCGCAGACATGATTTTTGAGAAATCGGATATGTTCTTTCCGCTTCTAGACCGTACGCGGTAGTAGTAGGTGCGCGAAACTTCAAGTTCCGAGAATACATATGCAGTATCTTTGGTCTCGAATGTATGGGTAGTAGTTGCCCTTTTGTCAAATGCAGGGTTATCACTGAAATCAATAGAGTAACTTTCTGCGCCGTCAACGGGTTTCCAGACAGCAGTCAGGCCAATTTCATTTATGTTAACAGCAGGGAGCGCTACAGGTGACTCAAAAACAGCAGTTTGAACGGCAATCATTTTAGATGCTTGCGATAATGATTGGTTGTTCTCAAAGCTGATTCTATAATAATATATAGTATTAACTTTCAGGCCTTCAATTAAAGCAAAGGTGTCTGGTAATTCTTTCTGGGAATAACCAGCTACAAAAGTAGAAAAGTCATTGTGTTCCGAAACATCCAGTCTATATTTGCTCACTCCAAACATAGGATGCCAGTGCGCCATAAACGAGGTTGTTGAAATGTCGGTTGCTGGAGCAGCTTTGGGGATGGGTTTGATGTATGATGTTTCTTCAAGTTCGCATCCGAGAAATGTTCCCAAAAGGGATAAAAAAATAAATAGACGCCAGGTTTTCATCTCAATTTCTTTCTGTTGATTGTAATTACTTTTGTATTAGGGGATTTCGAACAAAGTTATTAACATGAGAGTTTTTTCAATGTGAACGTATGCTACAATCGTGCTACATTGCGAATGTTGATCTTGAGAAGTAATACGTCAAGGGAACGTCAATACTTCTTTTGAGAAGAGAATAGTACTGCATGCTGTAGAACATTATTGGTTTTGAAACATTTTATAATTAACTTGTAATTAATAAAGTAGGTGTGTTTTCTTATGGCTTATCTTACGCTTTTGGAAAAGATTGGTTCATGAAAATGAGTGAAGCTTACTACGTCATTCATTGTTGTTTAGAGGGAGAGGAATTTAATTGTACAATACACTTTTCTTAGAAAAAAAAGATGAGGTGGAGAGTTTAATAAGGTTTTTCGCTCATTCTTCATGAGTGGAGAAATTTAGTACCATATCGTCAGATAGTGACAATTTTGTATGCTGTTTTGAGAAAGTAGATTTCTTTGTATTGGGGATTGTTGAAAGAAGGAATAGCGTTTCTTCAAAAAGATACTAAAAGGATGCTATCCTGATATTCCTCACCCTATGAACCCTCTGTTTTTTATAAACTTGCAAAAACCAAAAATCAATCAAAATGACACTAAAAGAAATTGTAGAGAATTTGGAATGTGAAGTCCTTGTTGGAAAAGAAAGCCTTGAAAGGAATGTTGAAGGTGCATATGTATCTGATCTTTTGAGTGATGTAATGGGGAATGCAGACGAGGGGCAAATATGGGTAACGCTTCAGACTCATAAAAATGTTGTTGCTATTGCTTCTCTTAAAGAACTTGCAGCTGTGATTCTTGTTAAAGGCCTTCGCCCAGACGAAGAGGTGTTGGGAACTGCAACAGAAGAGGAAGTTGTTGTCTTAAGTACAGATCTGGAAACCTTTGAATTGTCTGGAAAACTATATCAGTTGTTGAACCCATAATTTCTTCTGACTGTGGGAAAGCTAATACTTTATTCTGCCATGAGTGCAGATGGATTTATCGCTACGGCCAATGGAGGTGTTGATTGGTTGTATGATGGAGGTGACTATGGCTATGATGATTTTGTCTCGGGCATTGGAACTACACTAATGGGGCATAAGACCTATGAACAAATTTTATCCTTTGGTCCAGACTTCCCCTATAAAGACCAAGTGAATTACGTTTTTACAAGGAATGAGAAACGAAAGGATACTGACGATGTTCGTTTTGTATGTTCGAATATTCCAACATTTGTAACTGAACTGAAAAAGGAAAGCGTCAAAGATATTTGGTTAGTGGGAGGGGGTGAAATCAATACTTTGATGTTAAAACATAGATTGATTGATGAACTTTGGCTTTTTGTTCAACCAACTTTTTTGGGGCAAGGACTTCCATTGTTTGCCAATTTGCCAGAAATTGTTGATTTTGAACTTAAGGAGATCAAGAATTTCTCAACGGGAATGGTATTGAAGAAATTAGAGCCGTTACTTTGAACAAATAAGATTCATATAGAGGGGGTGTTAAAAATGCTCTATCCCTCCGAAAAAAGACTATGCCTAAGCTTATTAGCGGGTATCTGAATTTAAATTTTCTGAATGTAATGTGCTAATATTCAGCTTAAGTATTTTGGGCTGATTCAGGTTTGAGAAATGCCTGACATGTTTAAAATACATTCTAGTATAAATTATTCTATAGCTGATTTCTTTTATTCTTGTATGTTGTAGATGCAATCTTAGAAAGTAAATAAGAGCGTATGAAGTGGTATAAGGCAGACTTGCACTTGCATAGTGTACTTTCTCCTTGTGGAGATTTGGAAAGTAGTCCTACCAATATTGTTTTGGCGGCAAAGGAAAAAGGACTTGATATTATTGGAATGACAGATCATAATACCTTGCGGCATGCCGGATTATTAAAAGAACTTGCTATAAAAGAAGGAATTTATGTACTGCAGGGAGCTGAAGTAACAACTCAGGAAGAGGCTCATGTTTTATGCTTTTTTGAGGCGGATGAGAAGGTAGAAGAGTTTCAGGCTTATTTAAATGAGCATCTTCCTAAGGTGAAAAACAAGCCAGACTTATTTGGATATCAGGTTGTGGTGGATGCAGAAGAGAACATCCTTGATCAGGAAGAGTACTTGCTGATATCTGCTATAAACCAGACTGTTGAAGAAATTGAGGCTGTTGTTCATGGATTAGATGGTATTTTTATTCCTGCCCATATCGACCGCCCGTCTTATAGCCTTATCAGTCAGTTGGGAATAATTCCGTTCGGTTTGAATGTAGATGCAGTTGAAATATCGCGCAATACCACAAAGGAGAAGATACTGAAACAGCACAAATACTTGAAGAACCACACTTTTATTCAAAGTTCAGATGCTCATTTTCCTGAACATATTGCGCAGATATATAGTGAGTTCTATATAGAAGAACCAACTTTCGAAGAGATAAAAAAGGCTTTGCGGGGCGAGGATGAACGGAAAGTAAGGCTAGTAGGAGAGTAAGAAAGAAGAGAGAAGATGAAGAAATCGTTGGTGACTGGTGGCGCAGGTTTTATAGGTAGCCATGTTGTAGGACATTTAATAAATCTTGGACACGAAGTAGTTGTATTAGATGACCTGAGTGGTGGATTTGCCGATAATATCCCACAGGGGGCACATTTTGTTCTTGGCTCAATAAATGACAATGAACTAGTCAGTCAGCTTTTTGCTGCGCATGAATTTACGTATGTCTATCATTTGGCAGCTTATGCAGCAGAAGGGCTGAGTCATTTCATCCGCCACTTTAATTATCAGAACAATCTTATCGGTAGCATTAACTTGATAAATGCAGCTGTGAAGTACAAGGTAGAATGTTTTGTTTTTACATCGTCCATAGCAGTATATGGAACCAACGTCCTGCCGATGGTGGAAACAGCTCACCCACAGCCAGAGGATCCCTATGGCATAGCGAAGTATGCAGTAGAATTAGATTTGAAGAGTGCCCACGAACTTTTCGGATTAAATTATGTGATTTTCAGACCTCATAATGTATATGGGGAACATCAGAATATTGGTGACCGTTATAGAAATGTTATTGGTATTTTCATGAATCAGATTCTTCAGGGAAAGCCAATGACAATCTATGGAGATGGTTCTCAATCAAGGGCATTTAGCTACATCGATGATGTTGCTCCGCACATTGCCTTGTCAGGGGAAATGCCAGAAACTTACAATCAGGTTTTTAATATCGGAAGCGAAAAACATTGCTCGGTAAAGGAACTTGCTGAAAAAGTATCGCAGGCGATGGAAATGTCTGGAACAATACGCTTCTGTGACGCAAGAAGTGAGGTCGAGCATGCTTTTGCAGATCATTCGAAACTCCGTTCGGTTTATGGTCTGCAAAATGAGCAGTATATTGATCTCGATAGAGGATTACAGAAAATGGCTACTTGGGTAAAAGAAAAAGGAGCTAGGCGAACACCAAAATTTCAGAATATTGAATTGATTGAAAAACTCCCTCAAGTCTGGCTTGAAGATTAGCGTTGGCCCCCTATCTACTTCGAATAAGATTTACCCTAAAGATCAGTATTTGGTTTTGAAATGAAGATCATTAGAGGTTAGATTGCCTCCCATCCTATCAAAAAACCGGCAATAGTAACAATTATAGCGATAGTTAGATAGAAAAACCTCAAAAACCATTGAGCTTTTACAGATCTTTTCTTGCTGTTCCTGCTCTCGATCAGATTAAGCAAATAACTTACACGTAAAGCATCTTGTTGCCGAACTTGTAATTCTGCTTCTTTTGGTATGGATTGTAGCGATATCAGCGGGGTACGGTCGGAAGAACCGTCAAAAATTTGAAAGTCTATTTCCCGCTCTCTTAGGCACGTGGCCAGTTCGTTTAGTTTTTCGGGTTCACTAAAGCGTTGGAAAAGTGTATAACTTCCCTCATTCATGGTGTTTCAATTGATAGGTGTTTGTTCTCCACCAACACTCCTTGGTGGTACAAGGTGTAATGTGTCAGGTTGTCAAATATAGTTTTTTTATGAAAAAAACTAAAATGAAGTGTAGGACAGGTTATTGGACTCTAACATCATTCGTGGTATCTTTACAGAGGCTTAATTGTTACGCGTTGATTATCAAATTGTTGTGTGTTGTGTTTGTATTTAATGAATACTTTTAGTTTTTTAATTTTAACTATTTAGAAGTTTTGGGGAGGAAGATTACAAATTATCGTGTCCTCAATATAAAGTAAGTCTGATGCTTAATGACTTTGAAAATACTTTCTTGTAGTATTTCACACCCTTCATCGTACGATAAATTCAGAACATTATAAAAATAATAACGTACACTATTCAAATGTTTTTCCTATATGTTTTCTTTTGGTTTAATGTTTGACGCTTAAACAAACAAAAGTTTTAGATGTTATTCCTTTTTTAATCTTTTCGAAGAATTAAAAAACGATCTATAATAAACATCACTTTTGAGTTTGTCTGATTGTTTGTTCTTTGCTTAAAAATATATTGTTTCTTGAACTTAAGGGTGTAGCTCTGTTTATTTACTACACCTACCTATTAAGAGCAAGGGGGCTATTAAAGACTGATAATTAATCTGAATAGGTTATATTCGGGTGTAGTTAGGTTGATATGGCCACCAGCTTAAACAGGATAATTGTGTTATACATTATAGCCTGATATTCCCTTATTGGGGCGACAAAATTAATTTGGTTATATGTTGTTTTTGGATCTAAGTACCCAGATGAAATTAAGTTAGATCTATTTCTAGTCTAAGCGGCTGGTTGCTTTAAGTAAGTCTATGATAAGTAGGTCACGGCCTTAAGCCAATTGGTAACGTTCTAAATTAATATAACAAATCAACTCCTAATAGATAGTTTCATGAACATACAACATGTTTATAGAAGTAAATGCATCTTATAAATTCACAAACACAAGAGTTATGCATCAGATACCTCCAGTAAACCATCCATCTTGGAAATCTCTCATAAAAGGAGATTTAACTATCGAATTTAAAAATTATATACTTCAACTTAGAGTAACACAAGTCCGTAAGGATGTAGAATCAGGGAGAATCAGTCTAGAGCAGGCTGTTGTTGATATACAGGCACTTTGCGACAAATACGCTATCATTGTGCAGGAAGATATTGCTGCCATTTTCAAACTCAGTTAGACTTTAATTTTCAAATCCAAAATACCCATTATGGAAAGTAAACTGTATCCTCTACAAGAGGTGATCGAATTCATTGAACAAGGGAAACTTCTTACCTTAGCTGGCGACGAAAGACTGTTGTCCAAGCTTCCCAAAGGCAATTGGATAGGAGGAACGATTCCTTATTTTATGAATACGGATGTAGGTCAATTTAGTCAGGACCAGATATTTGTAAATGAGCTACTCAGCCCGGTTGGCGAATTTTCAATCCGTACATATGATGAAAACGATATTGAATCGATCGGAAAGAATGGATTTGAAAATGGGTACACTATCCTAATTGTGCCGCCTTTTCAAGAAATACACAAAACTTTCGCATTAAAGGCAGCTGGGATAGATCGTATTTTTGATAACCCTGTCACTGGGTGGGTTACTGGTATTGATCTCAACTCTTCAGATACACCTAAAACATACGATGGATCTTTGCAAAAGGAATACACAGATAAAGCTGTAGCCCTGCATGTTAAATTACCAGATGATATGCTTGCACATCTTGATATTGTGAACATTTTCTCTCAAAATGAAGAAAGTGTAGAGGTTCAGTTCATAGATGATGCATTTGAATGCACAGATTGTTTAATAGATGGCAAACCTACTAACTTTGCAGAATATATCGTAAAGAACAAAATCGATACAAAATTACCAATCGTAGCCAACTACTCTGGAGCAAAAATTAATGTGGGGTTCAAAGAGGTAGACAAAGAAAACGGAAAAGTGAGTTTCTATGCTCCTATTTTCAAGAACATGGTATACAAATTTGCTATGCCAATAGACGATTATGTTGCTATGTTTGAATCCAAACTACCAAAAATAGAGGAACATCTTTCTTTCTCTTGCAACTGTATTTTGAACTACCTCTATGGCGAACTGGAAAACAAATCGATTGAGAACTTTGCTGGTCCTATTACTTTTGGGGAAATTGGATATCAATTGCTTAACCAAACACTTACATACCTTGTTATTCAAGAAAAGTAAACAAGAAATAGTTAGATATACATTTTTTTGAGAGGATATTAATGCCACAACGTTTTGATATGTAAGATGTTGTGGTTTCTTTTAGTTGTGAATACTTGATTTAATGAATTTTGAATGCTGCCACCATTCTATTAATAAGGTCACAGATCTGTTTATTTTAGATTAACTTTCTGTAAGTATCTGCGACTTAAATTAGGAATTAATCTACTTTAATTTTGACCGAGTACTTACTTTCAGGTTGCTGATTTATCAGATGGAGTAAATCTAAACAAATAAACCAGCGGACTTAATTAATTGTTCTTTGAGCTTATTTTTCTCTTCCTTATCATCAAAGCCCCAACTATTCAGCTACGAACAATCTCGCAACAAAGGAACTGACGAAGAAAAAACAACCTATGCCTGCGTTGCATCCAGATAAGCAGTGTGTTTATAAACAACACTTTTATCACTATACTGAATACTAGCACAATGCTTTTTCTAATAAATAGCACCGTGTGCTTAACCTGACCTTTATAATGAAAATACTCTGGGTGAAAAAAGAACCGCACTTTGGTCTGCTCTTCTTCACCTCAGGAAGTTTCCCTAACCTAAAAATTAGCCCGATGAAAAACAGTATTCTTTTCTTTCTCTTTCCTTTCTGCTTCATAACTTCTGCTTTTGCTTGTTTCTGGGATTATGACACTATTGAAATGGAGCGGCAAAAATTTCCCAGTGTAATTGAACTTATATCTGGAAAATTCCTGCGGCACTCTTCAGAATTTCATCTCTGGAGAATCAAAGACCGCGAAGCAAAACTAAAGCAATTTCCAGATAGCCTGGAACTTTACGACGATCTAGCTGTTTCTTATTCAAAAACAAACGATCAGAAAACAGCTATAAAACTGATGCTGGAAAAAGAAAAAAAACAGCCAGGCCTGTACGAAACATATGCTAATCTTGGTACTTTCTATCTCCATAACCATCAGTTTAGAAAAGGCATTCCCTTTATCAGTAAAGCCATAAAAATTAATCCAGATGCACACTTTGGCCGTGAAATATATCAACAGTATGCAGCCGAATATGTAATCGGAAAGATGAAAAAAGGGAAAGTGATTTTTCCCTTGGATCACACGTGGTTAAATCACCCTGAACGAATCTATCAAAGTCCTGATCCGGATAACTTTTATGGTTTTTTACTGAGGAAATACCGCGCAAAATTAGATAGTACAAAACGAGCAAGAACAAGAAGACTTCCAGACCGGGAAGTTGAAAAAGCGATAATTGGCCTGTTGGGTATGATGAAGTTTGGGAACTATAATTCTCCCATTTTATTAGAACTTCTGGGAGATCTGCTCATGGCAAGTGGTAGACGGGAAGGAGCTCGCCAGTTGGCTTCACGAGCATATTTCAGAGCCGCTTATTCTTTTAAAGACTCGGCAATCCGATATAGTTATTACAAAAAAATCAGCATTGCTCTTTTTCACCAGTTTACTAAACCTGGTGGAAAGCAATTTTCGATTTTTGAACTGGAAACGCTCCTCAACGAAGAGATTGCAGAAGGGAAAGCTTTTTACGACCAAGTAAGACAAAATGAAATAAGTTGGATTAAAACAGGTAAGCAGCCTGAAGTTGAGTTTGCTAAAAAGTACTACGAATCGCCTAAAATCTCAGAAAGAATTCAACACGGAAGTGGTCGTACCAAAAGCCTTAAGGCAACTAGGCGATTTTTACAGAGCTTTAAAAAAAAGCGTGTTGTCGATTATAGACCTATTCCTATGGAAAGATATCCGGAAGCAGACAGCAGTTTTATCTATGTTTTGGATAGTCTTATGGGCGAAAAACAGGATACAACTCAAGTAACTATTCAGGCGAAGGAAGTTGGAGGGGATGGTAATGACTGGCCTTCGCGTTATTTTTGGATTATAATAAGCGGTGGAGTTTTTCTATTGCTGATTCTATTTGTTGTGCTAAGAAAAAAGGAACGGTAAGTGAAGATACATGATTTTACGAAATCAGACGTCGTAAAAAACAAAAGTTCTGTTTAGGCACCCAATTGTATAACTGGGGTGCAAAAACAGAACATATATTTTATTTGTCAAAATAAGAACATTATAATTGTTAATAAGTAGTCTGTCATAATTAATCTAGATTCATCCTGATGATAAGTAACAGGTTACTTCCAAGGAGTAAGTCTAAAATAAATAGATCAGAGACCTTAAACTCTCTTATTTTGATTTTCGATTATTCCCATTCAATAGTTGCAGGTGGCTTAGAACTAATATCATATACTACACGGTTAACACCTTTTACTTTGTTAATGATTTCATTTGAAATCTTGGCCAAGAAATCGTGAGGTAAATGAGACCAATCTGCCGTCATACCATCTGTAGAGCCAACAGCACGTAGGGCTACCACACTTTCATATGTACGCTCATCGCCCATTACTCCAACAGACTGAACTGGCAACAACATTGCACCGGCCTGCCAAACTTCGTCATACAAACCGTGATCGCGCAGACCTTTTATAAAGATATGATCTACTTCTTGAAGAATTGCTACTTTCTCTGCCGTTACATCGCTAAGAATACGGATACCAAGCCCTGGCCCTGGGAACGGGTGACGTCCAAGCAGTAAATGAGACAGTCCTAGAGCTTTTCCAACACGGCGTACTTCATCCTTGAAAAGCAGTCGCAAAGGCTCTACGATTTTGAGTTTCATATAGTCTGGCAATCCGCCCACATTATGGTGCGACTTAATAGTAGCTGAAGGGCCTTTTACAGAAATAGACTCAATAACATCTGGATAAATGGTTCCCTGACCCAACCAGATGACATTTTCCAGCTTTTTTGATTCATCATCGAAAACATCGATGAAAGTATTTCCAATAACCTTACGTTTCTGCTCTGGGTCGGTAATGCCAGCAAGCTTCGACAGGAACTGATCTTTGGCATTTACACCGATCACGTTTAGGCCAAGCTCTTTATAGCCCTCCAATACCTCTTCGAATTCATTCTTACGCAACAGCCCATTGTCTACAAAAATACAGTATAGGTTCTTGCCAATTGCACGGTCGATAAGTGTAGCTGCAACTGTAGAATCTACACCTCCCGAA
Source organism: Bacteroidales bacterium (assembly GCA_965230435.1). Lineage (GTDB taxonomy): Bacteria > Bacteroidota > Bacteroidia > Bacteroidales > JBDKHP01 > JBDKHP01. Next base: position 1,877,580 of record CBDDLB010000002.1, on the reverse strand, counting down.
AGCCCAAGAACAACTTTATCATCACCCAGTTTTTCTTTAAGCTCAGCTACTGTTGTTTCAATGAAAGAATCTGGTGTCCAGCTCTGATCACATCCACAAATATCAACAACAAAGTTTTTCAGAATTTCTTTCCCTTCTGTAGAGTGATAAACTTCTGGGTGGAACTGTATTCCATACGTCTCTTCACCTTCGATATGATACGCACCTACTTTTACATCTGCGGTGCTTGCGATGATCTCGTAGTTCTCAGGTAATTTAGCGATTGTATCCCCATGCGACATCCACACCTGACTATTGTCTGAAACCCCTTTCAATAGCATGTGTTCGCGGTTTACAAATTGCAAGTTGGCGCGTCCGTACTCGCGATGAGCCGAAGGCATTACCTCACCACCAAAATTGTGTGCCAAAAACTGAGCTCCGTAGCAAACGCCCAAAAGTGGAAGTTTACCTTTTATTGGATCTAAGTCTGGGTTAGGAGCGTCTTCATCACGAACAGAAAACGGACTTCCTGATAGAATTACCCCTTTCACGCTTTCGTTGTACTGCGGTGGGTTGTTGTATGGGTGTATTTCACAATAGACATTTAATTCCCGTACACGTCTGGCAATCAATTGTGTGTATTGAGAACCAAAGTCGAGAATAATGATCTTCTCCTCCATAAGGCTGTATGCTTGTTTTGAATTTAACTTCGGCAAAGGTAGGAAATAATTAGCTTGAAGTATTATCATTCCGACAGCTCGGCTATGATGTTTGCTGCGTCTCTAAAATTCATATTCGATGGAAATAACTTTAAAATGTCCTGAGCCTGAAACTCTTTCGTAAATAAGGAATAATACCGGATACGCTGTTTTAAATCCAGTTTAGCTAGTTCTTTCAATACAGATAGGTCTATGTCTCCATTTTCTCCAAATTGCCGCTGTGTGCGCTCGGCTACTCCTTTCAGTTTCTCAATTATATTCGCCCTTTTGCTTAAATTATCGAGCAAACCATAAGTCTTTCCTGTTTTGTGCGTATGTTCAAGAACATCCAACGGAACACTTTCTGGGTCTGAAATGAGTAAATCCTGAAAATATGAAGATTTAGATTGAATTCTGTAATTTCTATAAGCATCGATCTGGACAATATGCCTTTCTGGAAAAACAACACCAGTGAGCATTTTTCCTCTATCTACCTTTGTATCCAGTGCAAACAACTTTTTTTCTACCAGTTCAACATCTGAAAATGCCTCATGGCCAATACATATTGGTGATTCTGCCCCATTTGTTTTTTCCCAGTCGCGATACCAAAAAGGTACACCTTTATCATCGCGTTCGGATATCTTAGAAGCTCCACCTGTTACAACAAACGTTTGCTGGTTTTCGATCGATGTATTAGCATCTAAACAACAATGTACAACGGTAGTGTAATCTGTTACAATAATCTCCGGCAAAGGATGTAAAAAATTCAACCAGATATTGCGCTCTTTGGGAGTAATCTGAGTCAATGTCTGTTTTTCTGACCAACTTGGTTCGATTTCCCCAAGCAACAACTTTTCCAACCTTACCTCGTGGTTTCCCTTCACAAGGTAAGCGTTAGGAGTGTCTCTAAAAAAACGTAGTGTCTGGATAGGATATGGTCCACGATTGACTAAATCGCCAACACTTATTAAAATATCGTCGTGAGAAAACTGCACACTCGTTAATAAATGTTGCAATTCCATAAAACAACCATGAATATCTCCAACAACTACAACACGTTTAAAGTTCCCTGATAACTTTAAAACATTCCTGTTTCTGTTTTCCTGCATTTGAATCATGATAGCACGAAAGTATTTAAAACAGAATTAATTCAACTTCTTCGTGAAGTTCACTTATGAACCGTTGTAGCTTTGTTGCACCTTGATGCAGAAAAATGCATGTTTTGCACACAATTTTCTAATGCAGACATGGCACTGTTAAATCATAGCTTTACCCTTTTTAAATAATGTATTACATATAGGCATTGTTAAGCTTCATTTCGTAAAAACATTCAAATCAGATCTAAAAAGATAATAAATAAGCTCCTATTCTTATTTATTTCTAAGTAAAATAGGCTAATTTGAGAATGATATTTAATTTGTAAGCCTAACCAGTGTTGTTTCTCGTAACCTTTGCTAGGCAAGAGAGGTGAGGGATCATTGACAATTATGTTATAAACTAAGAATAGTAGAAACGAAGAACAATAAATCAGAAAGAGTGTAGCACCTCTATGGTATCAAAACTAAAAATGTTTTACTCTGGAATTTCTAAAAAAACAACACCTCATCTCTACAACCACTCTTCTAGATATTTCATGTATAAAGATAATAAAAAGAGCTGAAAACCAGTGTGAAATGAGGTTTGTTATGATCTGTGTGATACTGTTTTTTTAGTGTTGTAACAGACACGTAGTAACAATTACTCCAGCTCATTTACCATAGTGTAGGAATTAGATACAGAAAATCAAGAGAAATAATGCTGGAAATCTTTATCAAGCATCTTTCTTTTTGAATATCAATGACATTATGCAAAAAACCAGTAATCTTCGACAGGTTGCTTTTGCCATTCTTTTAGTTGTTCGCGGATTTGTACCTTTCCTGCTGGCGAAGCAACAACGATAATAATTTGTGGGTCTTGAATTTCTTGTAAATCGCAAAAGTGCTGCATACGTACTCCATAAACATCCTTGCCTATTTTGTTGTCGTTATCGCAAACCCAATGAAATGTGTCGCCATATTTCTGTAAAAGCCGAGCCATGTCTTTTCCATTACGTCCAGCTCCCCAGAGTACAAGAGGTCGGCTTTTATTGCGATCCAACTTATAAAAATTCTTTAGCTTAAGATCGAAATAGCGGTTGTCTTTGTATTCGTCCCATGTACGGGAGATACGTGTACTTCTGTCACGCCAATAATGTAGGATTTTGTCAATACCGATGATATTCAGCTTCTTCTGATAAAATCGGAAGCAAAGATCATAATCTTCGGGGTAAATAATTGGATCGAAAGCTCCCACGGCATCAAAATCATCGCGGTGAATGATCCAGCAGTGCGAAGGGATAACGCATTCCTGATAAATTTCCTCGTAATGTGCACTACGGCGGGCAACATCGTTCAGCCATTTTTCATACCTGCGAAATCCATCGCCAACTTCGCCTTCGTCAACAAAATGCTCTGTACCTCCAGCAATCACTGTTCCTTTTCCATATTTCAGCCACTCATCTACAAGTATCTGAAGTTTGTACGCAGGCATTTTATCGTCCGAATCCATACGGTTGATCAGCGTTCCCCGACTTCTAGCATACGCATACTGTAATGTAGGAATTAGACGTGGACTGTCGCTGTTAAAAACACGTATTCTTTCGTCGCGATCTGCATACTCTTTTAAGATTTCAGGGGTACGGTCTGTAGAATGATCATTCACAGCGATCAGTTCCCAGTTCTGATAAGTTTGGGCAAGAACAGAATCGAGACAAGCTGGCAGGTAAGGTTCTGTATCCTTTACTGCCATTATGATAGATACACAAGGAGTTTCATTTTGCTGCATTACTTTCTAATTTTGCGGCAAAGGTAGAAATTTTTAAAATCAGTTTCTGGCTTATCAATTCAGCTATTTCCTGTTGAAATATCTGGTAGGGTAGGATTTTGCTTGGCCACAGATTTTTGAAAGCTCACATCCAGATCGGCTAACGAATCGATGCCAAATTCTTTCAAAGCTGACATCAATTGTTCTCCTTTGATGTTTTTATCCCTCAATTCGATTACATATTCTTTTAAGGATTGAATAGCGGCTAAAATATTTCCGATTTCTTTTGTAATAGGCATTTGCGCATCTCTTAATTCATTATATGCTTTTTGCCTTAAATCGTCCGAAGAGGAAAAAGCTTTATACTCGTTGTGAAACACCTCATGCAGTTCTTTTTTAAATTCTTCCAAAGCTTTTTGAATGCCAACAAGCTGCTCGTCGATATGTTCGTCATGAGCTTTTTGTGTATTTTCTATTTCTTTAAATACTTCCTTAAGACGGGTTTCATAATCGCCGAACTGATCCACTTTTTCCCATAAAAGAGCAACACCTTTAACTGGATAATCAGCTTCTGCCTGCATACCAAAAATTTCCATGCGAATTGCATTCAAAGCAGCAAAGCCAGGTTTTATAGCAGCAATAGCAAAAACTCCAAGTACTGCATAAATCCTGAATTCTGGGGTAATTCCAGGGATGTGCCTACTGATAACGAACACAAACCCCGCATTTAACAAGTGAACAATAATTGCAATAAGCCCTGCTCTTTTCTTGATCCTTTTTATGCGTTCAATATCTTTCGTCAGGTCGACGTTTTCTGGTTTCTGAGGGTGTTCCTGCCTCCGCTCCAATTTGGCTTCGGCAGCCCGGGCCACGAAGTAAGTGCCTCCTACAACAATACTCATTGTAGAAACATACCAAAGGTAAAGCGTTGCTGAAACCCAGATATGCAACTCATATTCCTGTGCCCCGTACTGTCCTGTCAACCATTTGATGAAAAGTACAGCACACAAAGACCCCACCATCCACACTATCCATTCGAAAAAGGCTGTTGTATAAAACTTCTTGCTGCTTTCACTTATTACATCTCTCATTGTTTTATGAATTTAGGATCTAATTTCTATTTCGTTTCCAGACGCAGTCTTGAAAAAACAAGATTATTGGATGGATAAAATAGAATGAATAAGAATATAGAATGCTCTCGCTTAGAGAAGACATACGTACTAATATCAACCCAAAAAGAATTTTCTGCTTATGTCTGACAACATAGTTACAACAATTAAATGGTATACTGCCTCAGGATTCCTTCAAAAATTTGAGGGCTTTCCAGATAACTTTTTAAATGGATTCTTTCAGTATGGAAAGAAATAAATACGAGATGCTGTTTATTAGGAAATGCATTGTGCTAATTTTGGAACAGTGACAGATTTAAAGCGTAGTTTACAAGAATGCGTATTAGTCTTGTTTTTAGTTAGTTTTGGTTTCGTCTGGAACTAGATTCAAGTAGATTCTCTGATCACTACCCTTTACCTCGATTTGTGACCTATTTCTCTCGTTGCCTTTTTTTGTATAACACTCAAGAAAAAGACTACTGTAGTTCTCAACTTCTTTTCTTATGTCGAAGTATTCTTTGTCAAATTTCACACAACCATATCCTTCATATTCCAGTTTGGCATTAAGTGCCAAAGAAGCCTCTTGCGATATATGCAGCTTTACTTGAGTTGAATTCCCATCAAAACGCAATTCTTTGAACGAACTGGGGATAAATTCAATTTCTACATTAGCACTTCTTCCATTTAAAAGAAATGATGTGTTCAGTCTACCAAGTATGAAATCGGAAAGAAAGTCATCTTGAGCTTCTACTGAGTTGATATTATCGATTTCAAATCTACTCCACCAGGACTTCTTTATTTTAACATGGTTTAGTTGTTTGAATTTGAAATCGGAATACTTTGCTACAATCCCACAATTGTTTCCTGAATGAAAATTAAGAGTGCTTTCGTAAATGTCGGCAGATAAATTGCCTATCGCTTTGCCCTTGAAATAAGAATATTTAGCGTTCATTATCATGTCTCCAGTAGCTCCGAATTTAAAGTAATCATCGAAGGAGTTGATATCTACAGCTTTGCAGACAGGTATATTTATATCGGAATATTCACTCTCTATTTTTAAATTATCAGCTCGTTTTATTTTTAGTGCTGATTCATGTAGTTTTACTTTAATATCTCCTACAGAGTTAGCATTAAGTCTCGAATACTTTAATTCTCCGAGCAATTCCTTTTTAATGTCATGTGCCATTATTGTGGTGTTGAATAGATTAAGTTGAAGAGTCCCCTCTATTTCTCCCAACTTAACCTCGGAGTACTTTGCTGCTAATTCCAACGAAGACTTTTTAGGGATACTAATAATAAACTCTATCTTAAATTCCTGCACTTGGATCTTCTCACCATTATTAAGAATCATAATCCCATTTCTCATTGGAACAATGTAAGACTTCCAAAACTTTGTATTAATCTTTACATTCTTCTTCCCAACAATCCTTAACTTTTTAAGTACCTGTTGAAAAGATGCTAGGTCTTTTCCCGATTTAGCTTTTATGGAATAATTACATTTTAGGCTAACCTTATTTTCATCGGTTGTTTTTATTTTCAGTTTCGAATCGTAGCTCAACAGCGAAATAGTTGGCCAGTCCAACACATTTACTTCCTGATAAAATACATCGGATGAAGAAACATATTGTGTGAATGCTAACTTAGCTGACAGCACAAACAGAAAGAAAAGAATACTTTTTTTCATGATAAAACCCTTAGTGATTATGATTTAGTATGGTGTGAAATACCTTCAGTTAAGTAGCACAAGGCGTTCAATGATTGGAGCGGACTAGAGTGCGTGCAGATCTAGGTGACCGTAGCGAAACTCAAACTGAAGCTATTTTTTTAGTTCTTCTGTGCCTTCACGTTTGCGGTTATCCTCAAAGTGATATTGAACATTGCATGTGCATATTTCTGATACAATGCATACAGAGTCTTTCTGTTTCCTTTCTTGTATTTTGGGTAAGATGGTTTCGTCTTTCACAATTCTATCTTTGGGTGTGTACTATAAGGACTCGTACTGCTCACAAAAGTTGGAATTCTTGTATCTTTTTTTCAAAAAATTGATTTCGAGAACTCTACGAAATCACTTCCAAATTTCATAAATTTGCAGCCGCAAAAAAGCATTCTATAATTATGGCACTTTTAGAGGAAATTAAACGAAGAAGAACCTTCGCCATTATAAGTCACCCGGATGCGGGTAAGACAACACTGACAGAAAAACTGCTTTTGTACGGTGGAGCAATCCATGTTGCAGGAGCTGTAAAATCGAACAAAATCAAGAAAGGGGCAACTTCCGACTTTATGGAGATTGAGCGCCAGCGCGGTATCTCTGTTGCAACTTCGGTAATGGGCTTTGAGTTTGAAGGACGTAAAATCAACATTCTCGACACCCCTGGTCACCAAGATTTTGCGGAAGATACCTACCGAACCCTAACAGCTGTGGATAGCGTTATCGTTGTTATCGACGTTGCCAAAGGTGTGGAGGCTCAAACAGAAAAGTTGGTTGCTGTTTGTAGAATGCGCAACATTCCTATTATGGTCTTCATTAACAAGATCGACCGCGAAGGTAAAGATGCTTTCGAACTGATGGACGAGATTGAGCAAAAGCTTGGCATAAAAGTACGTCCGTTAAGCTGGCCAATTGGCATGGGTGATAGATTGCAGGGGATTTACAACATCTTCACTAAGCAAATCAATTTCTACACAGACAACCAAGATAAAACTGTTGCTAACGCGCCAAAGGTTTTTGAAGACCTTGATGATTCGGAACTGGATGAAAACCTTGGGGAAGATGCAGCAGATACTTTGCGCGAAGAAGTTGAACTTGTAGACGAGGTTTATCCAGAGTTCAGTGTACAGGATTATTTAGATGCTAAAATTTCCCCTGTCTTCTTCGGCAGTGCCCTGCACAACTTTGGCGTAAAAGAAGTATTGGAATCTTTCGTGGAAATTGCCCCACCGCCTCAACCGAACAAAACAGAAGAGCGCGAAGTATCTCCCGAAGAGTCCAAATTTTCTGGCTTTATATTTAAGATTCACGCCAACATGGATCCTAAACACCGCGACCGCTTGGCATTCGTGAAGATTGTATCCGGTGTTTTCAAACGTAATACCAACTATAAACATGTCCGGATGAACAAATCGTTCAAGTTCAGCAGCCCGACATCGTTTATGGCCGAAAAGAAATCGATTGTAGAAGAAGCCTATCCTGGGGATATTGTTGGATTGCACGACACTGGGAACTTCAAAATCGGCGATACACTATCGGAAGGAGAGGCCCTTAAGTTTACAGGAATCCCAACCTTCTCACCTGAATATTTCCGCTATGTGGAAAACGGCGATCCAATGAAAGCCAAACAGCTAGGTAAGGGCGTTGACCAGCTGATGGACGAAGGCGTGGCACAGCTTTTTACCCGTATTTCAAATGGACGGAAAATCATAGGAACGGTTGGCGCACTGCAATATGAGGTAATCGACTATCGTCTGAAACATGAATACGGAGCAACAGTTCGTTGGGAAAACATCAGCATTCACAAAGCGTGCTGGGTTTCGGGAGATGAAGAGCAGCTTACCGAGTTCAAAAAGATGAAGTATGCTTCTATGGCAACGGACAAACACGGCAATGATGTATTTCTTGCAGAATCGGCCTATGTTCTAATGAATGCTCAGCAGAATTATCCAAAGTTAAACTTTGCATTTAAGTCGGAATTCTAAGCACAAGTGCTATTTTCGATTTATCAAAAGGAATTTCTATAAAGACAAAAGGCAGCTCCGTTTGGAACTGCCTTTTGTTTTAGTCTCCTTCTTTATCGATTCTGACTTTTAAAACGTAGAAAATCTTTCCTCCTCCAATGTCCAACATTTCATGAGCGATTTTATGCCCAGATAGCAACGCAACATGGATAAGTCCAATATTTCCACCACCGAACTTGCTCTTGGGCATGTCCAGTAAATCTCTTTTGTACGCCCTAAGCCCTTCACGGTCTAAGGTGTTTATGCGATCTATTTTGTCGATCAGTTTTCTGCGGTCTTCTGCTTCAACAATATTTCCTGCTGAAAAATCGACATAGCCGTCGTAATCCTTCACCATCATAATGCCAGCACCGGCACTATCGTCAAAACCAACAGGTTCGCGTTCTAAAGAGTAGTAGGAGATATTTTCGGCAAGCTCAATAAAAATCTTAAACACCTTGCGACTGAACCCTTTGGTACCATCGGAGACGGCACTCTCTAGGTTGAATGCAATAGTAGTTAAGACTTTCGGGTCAAATGCTCCCCGATATGAAACTATAACGTCGTTCTTTAACATCTTGAAAAACTCTAAAAGTTCCTGCTGCGTATCCATTACAGTCGTTTTTGGGAACTGGCAGTCGGCCAATTTTAATGATATGCAAGAGCGAAAGTAAAAAAACTAACTCTTAAATCCTTTAACTCTTACAATAATTATTTGTTATCTGCTCTTCTCTAACAAGTATTTTGCCAAGGCTAAATGTCCTTAAGACAAAATCGCTTAGATTCTGATACCTAGTAAAGTAATATCGTCGCGTTGTTCAGCGTCGCCCTGATATTCAGACAAAGAACTCAAGAACTCTTTTCTTTGACGTTCAAGAGATTCTGTTGCATATTGCTTAATTACAGAGTTGACCCGTTTCGAACCAAAGCGTCTTCTGTCGGGGCCATTCTGATCAAAAATACCATCGCTGGTAAGATAAATCATATCACCCTCCTGTGCTTTTATAGCATGTAGGGTAAATTGTTTATCGATAAAACTACTCAGGAATCCTCCAGCTGTTTTTATGTCCCCTTTGAATTTTTCGATCTTTCCAGTTTCTGCAATATAATGAATAAGTGGACGCTGAGCACCTGCAAATTTCACTTCACAAGTGTCGTCTATATACTCTATTCGGCAAAGACAAACGTCCATACCGTCGGTGTTTTCTGTAGTATCTTGTTTCAGAGCCTTGCGGACTTCTAGGTCGAGCCGATCCAATATCAGGTCTGGCTCATAAATCTGCATAGTAGTGACAATCTCTGTCAATAATCTATTTCCAATCATGGACATAAATGCACCCGGAACACCGTGTCCTGTACAATCGACAGCGGCAACAAATGTCCAATGGTGCCCATCAATTTCCTGTTTAGAGAACCATATGAAATCTCCAGAAACTATATCTTTTGGCTTGTTGATAACGAACGAAGGGAAAGCTGAATTTAGATCGGAGTCTGTTGGCAAAAAGGCAGCCTGAATTGTATGGGCATATTTGATACTGTCCTGAATCATACGATTGTGTAGCTCCAACTTTTCCTTCTGCGATTTGATCTCGGACTCTGCGTTTTTTAACTGAGTAATATTTGAGTCGATAGCTGCAATTTTATGAACATTGCCATCGCTATCGACAATTGGTGTCATGGTAGATTGTACCCAAACTGTATGGCCATCTTTGTGAGGGACCGAGGATTCGAACGATACCTGTATGGAACTATCCAAAACAGCTTCGAAGTGTAATGCACTTGTTTCTCTATCCTGTCTGAGGAAAATATTATCCAGTTTTTCGTTTTCCAGATCCTCCATTTCGAAACCATACATGCGGGTGAAGCCTTTGTTGATCCATTCGAGATTACCATCCAGATCGAACAGTACGACAGCATTATCCGTTTCGCTGACAATGGTAGAAAGCTTAACAAGTTCTGTGTTTTTCTCTCTAAGCTCCTCTGCCAAACGTCTTTTCGATTTGTAGTTCCTGTATGTGATTATGAAGAAAATCAGGATTAACACAGCCAAACTGCTAACAAACACAATCGTGAGACGAAGATTCCTGTTTTGTAGTTCCTGAGCCTGTATCTCAAGATCCTTCATTTTTATTTTCTCTCTAGCATCTTCAATCTCCCCTGTAAGATTGTTGATCTCAGATTCTGCTATTCTGATTTGATTATCAATTTCGGCCATGCGAATGCTATCCCGTATGTTTTTAGCATTCAGGCGTTCTATTTCTAAATTTTTCTTGCGAAGTGAAAGTTCTTCTTGGCGTTTTTGAAGTTCGTTAACTTTTTCTTTCTGCTTCGTTTTCTCTTTTACAAGATCTTTCTTTGTCTTTTTTGCAACATAAATTGTGTCGCGTATATATACAATCTTTTGTTTTGGTTCTTTCTTTTCACTCGCAGTTTTGGTCTGGCGTGCTACCGTTTCTGCATCGTAAATTATCCGGTATGCCTTCTGCCTTGCACTGTCTAAAATATTCGATGCCTCCTGCTCTATGGCTCTTGCCTTGCGTTGGGCTTTGTCCAGAATCTTTTTGGCTTCTACAGAAGCTTCAACTGTAGGAAGAATCGTGTCCTTTACAGGTTTGTTTACATTTATCAATGGAACACTCTGATCCTTGAGTCCTATATCTTGAATTTCCCCATTTTCATTGAATTTAAATTGAGCTACAGGTTGGACATCTTTGATGTCTTTAGCTTTTAGGTCATCTAGGTTTATCACCATGTATTTATCATAATCGACATTTTCCATGCCTGAGGACAAGGCTGTTTCGATATTGATACTTTTAGGTGCAAAATCCAGATAATAGAATTGGATGAGGAACTTCTTGTTCAGAGACAAAGATATAGTGTACTTTCCTCCCTTTCGTGTAACTGTGCTGTCAACAAGCGAACCGCTTTCAAAAACGCGCACAACAGCCCTTTCGATAGGCTTATTTGCTTTCATTACAACACCGCGCAAGTTCAAACGCCCGATCTGTGCCGAAGCAATACAAAAGGTTGATAATAATATGATTATTACAAAGAATGCTTTCTTCATGAAATCTGTTAAATTCGGCATAGAAGGCCAAGACCTATTTCTCGGTTGAGCAATGATTGTACCGAAAATCAGTACAATTTAAATAATAAATCCCAACGGACAATGCCCTATGGGAATAATTAAGTAAGAATACGAAATTCTGTACTACTGATGTTTTGGAAGAGAGAACCTGAACTCACTACCTTCGCCCAATCTGCTATGAACAGAGAGTTTTCCTCCGTTTTGTTCGATAAGTTCCAGGCAAATAAGGAGTCCCAGCCCCGAACCACTTTCATTTGCAGTACCTTTTTTGGAAAAGTAGGAATCGACTTTAAATAGCTTCTCTAAATCTTCACCAGACATTCCTACACCTTCATCCAAAATGCTGATTTCCCAGCAATTGCCACAATCCTTCTGCTGAACTTCTATCATGCCATCTGTTTTGCTGAATTTCAGTGCATTGCTGTAGATATTGCGAAAGACTGTTCTTACAGTGTTCGGATCTGCAAAAACAGTAGTTCCTTTTTGCAGGGAAATAGTTGTGGTAATATTTTTACGTTCGGCATGTATACTTGCCAATGCAATCTCCGATTCTATCAGGTCGTAGAGTTCAACCTGAATTGGATGATATGGAATAGTGCCGTTTTGAGCCTTTGCCCATTGGAGCAGATTCTGAAGCAGTTCGTAAAGGCGGCATGATGAGTTTTTGATCTTTGATAATCCATATTTCAGCTCGTCCCGTTCTAAATCGTCGAACGATGTTATCATCGATTCCGAAATAGAGAGAATGGCAGCAAATGGGTTTTTAAGATCGTGAGAAATAATACGGAAGAATTTATCTTTTGTGGCGTTCAGCTTTTCTAACTGATTGCGTTGCTGTTCAAGTTCGTTTTGCTTGTCGCGCAATTCGGCTGTTCGTTCAAGAACTTTAGCTTCTAAATGTTGTCTGTAGTTCTCAATTGTATTGATAGCCTCGTAGTTTCTTAATCCAGATAAAACCACAGTGAACAGCTTGTCTGAAGTAAGTTCTGTCTTGGTGCGGTAATCGTTGATTTCGTATTGTAGAATGACTTCTTTTTCAGGAGCTTGGCCTGGTTGGCCTGTCCAAAGTACGATACGGATAAATTCATTGTTGAGCTGATTGCGTATGAAGCGAACAAGTTCAAGACCAGCTTGTTCCGATTCCATTACGACATCGAGAAGCAACAATGCAATATCTTTGTGGTGTTCCAAATATTGTTGCGCCTCTTCTGCTGAATATGCATCAATGAACTGTAGGCTCCGCCCTCTGAAATTGAAACCATGCAATGCCAGTTTTACTACAGTGTGAATGTCTTTTTCATCGTCTACTACGAGAACCTTCCAAGCATCACTGGTAGAATTTTCGTTCTCGGTTTCTTCAAGAACAAAATCGTCTACAGGCTCTAAGATTCTTTCAAGATCGTTATTGAAAGAGAAATCCAACTCTTCTGAGGCTTCGGCCCCATTCATAATATTGACTCTTGTATTATGTTCTTTCGAATTTAATATCATTGATACCGCGACTCTACTTCCTGACGTTTTTAACAGTAATAAGGTTACATTAAAAATCGACCAACTATAGTGGTGTTTTACATGAAATTGGAAGATTCCAATGTTTTTGTACCTACCTTGTTGATTACAAAAAAATCATAACCGTTGGACAATTTCTTTAAGTGGCCTTATTACATACTAACCCAAACTATAATCTCACTTACTTTTTCCCAGAACTATTTCCAACATCACCTCAATCCAAGGTCGATTTTTCCGTTCAATCCGCAACATAAAAGTATCATAAAACACATGTACCTCGTCACAAAGGTAGTTATTTTGCAGTTAAAGATTGTTAAGCCTTTACCACTGAAACATTATTTGATAATGCTTCTATGTGGCTAAACAGAGCTTACTTCATAGATCGGACAGATTTACGTTTCCAAGATATTCTACAGTCCTTTCGGCAAAAAAATTAAGGCCGAATGCTTTCGCCTGCTCACCAATGATGGGAATGTTTTCAGTTGGACATTAGTGATTTGTAGAAGTGGAATGTTTTGCGTCTGTAAAACAATGATTAGAGAATGAGCTGTTGTGTAAGTGTTTGGTTTTTAAGTGGTATAGGGTGTGATTTGATAAATAATAAGCCTACATTAAGCCTGGCTTTACAACATTGGAAGAAAGGGATACATCTTCAGGAAAGGATAAAGAGAAGCAAGCTCCCTGTTCTTCGGATAAACATTTGATAGAGCCTTTTAGCTTTTGAGTAACCAAATTGTAAACGATGTGCATTCCCAAACCTGTTCCCGATTGCATGTCGGTGGTGAAAAATGGATCAAAAATTCGTTCCCGCACTTCTTCTGGGATACCACTTCCACTATCTTTATACCAAATAGTAATCAGATTATTGTTTCTTTCGCATTTAATTGAAATTTCCCCTTCCTGAGAATCGGAGAATGCATGTTTTAGAGAGTTAATGATCAGATTAGTGAAGATCTGTGCTAAAGCTCCGGGGTAAGTCTTCGGTTCTATCTCTGGGGCGCAACTGACATCGAACTGAATTGGTCTGTTCTTAAATTTTGGCTGCAAACTTCTGATTACATCCAGCAGGTATTCTTTCAAAACAAAACGTCTTATCTGTTCTGTAGATTCATCTACCGATATCTGCTTGAAGCTTCTCACCAGTTCACCAGTTCTTTGTAGGTTGTTCAATATAAGGCTTGAACCTTGATAAACACTTTTTAAGTATTCCTGAAGTTCTTTGGCAGACATTTTCTTTTGGGCATAGAGCTTTGCAAATTCTTTTGTTCTTTCTAGAATCGAGGAAGATGCAGTGATTCCAATTCCTACAGGCGTATTGATTTCATGAGAAACTCCCGCGACAAGGCTTCCTAACGATGCCATCTTTTCGGACTCTACCAACTGCTTTTGTGCTGCTTTTAATTGCGACAATGTATCCGCTAGCTCTTCGTTCTGTTTCTGGATTTGTCCCCGTTGTTGTATTGCAAGATCTCTTTGCGATGAAATTTCTTCTTTTTGTTGCTCAATTTTAAGTGTCCGCATCTTCACGCTTTTTTGAAGTTGCAGTTTTGCATGTCTCAGGCGCCTTTCGCGGAACAAAATAAAACCATAGACTGTAAGTCCGCTCATTAGCACATAAAAGAAATAAGCGTAGGGTTTACGCCACCAAGGAGGTTGAACGACAATGATCAGTTCGTCGCCAATTCGGTTCCAGAAGTTATCGTTATTCGAACCCTGAACCTGAAAACGATACGTCCCCGGGCTTAAGCGTGAAAAACTCACGAAAGAACGATTACCCACATTTACCCATTCGTCGCCTAATCCCAACATACGATAGGCATAGTTGTTTTTATTAGGTGCTGTGTAGTCCAAAGCGGCGAAATCGATAGAAAAATCATAATCGTTGTAGCGCAGGTTCAATACTCCGTCTTTTATCTTTGCTCGTCGTTTCCCCTCTTTGCTGATGATATGTATGTCCGTGATTCTAACAGGAGGGATTATCTGGTTTTGAATGATTTTCTCTGGTTTGATGGCCACGTATCCAGATACACTTCCGAAATAGATAGTACCATCGGGGGCAATTTCTCCTACTCCTGTATTGAATTCTAGGTTCTTCAGCCCATCTGCTCTATCAAAACTTGTCACTTCACCGGAATTTAGGTCGATACTAAACAGTCCCCGCCCTGTAGAGCCCCAAATTTGATTGTTTTTGGACTTGACAACCTTAAAAACCGCATTGCTCGGAAGTCCTTGTTCGGTGCTATATAAAATGAGTTTTTTCTTTTTGATGTCGATCCTGTTCAGGCCACTAACGGTACCTACCCAAAGCACATCATCTCCATCTACAGCCAGAGAATAAGAACAGCTTTCGCCTATTTTCCCCATAAAGTGATCCTCGCCAAAACGTTTGGCTCTTTTGCTCGAAGGATCCAGTAGGTTCAGACCTCCGAAAGTTGCAACCCAGATTTTACCATCGTGTGCTTCGGCGACATCGTAAACAATGTTGTGGCTGATTTTTCCTTTGTCCAGCGCATCGTGGTGAAAGCTTTCTACTTCTAGAGTCTCCAAATTGAACATGTGAAGACCTTCGTTGGAAGCAACCCACATATTACCATGGCTATCTTCGCGGATCGAGTTTATTCGTTTGTTGGAGAACCTAGAGTAGAAAATAAAATCGAAATAATCGCTGAGGGTCGACAGCTTATCTGTCTTCGGATCATAGATATTAATTCCATTTCGTGTCCCCAACCAAACCCGTCCTTGAGTGTCTTCGTAAATTGTATGAACGAAATCGTTCAGAAGTTTGCGGCTAAGTTTCTGGCTAGTGCTAAATATCTCGGATTTTTTTTTCTTTTTGTCATAAACAATTAGCCCATGACCTCTTGCCCCTATCCAGAATTTTCCACTCCTGTCGATATGGATTGATGATATTGTATTGGTAGGCAAAGTTAGGCCTTTAACACTCCCAGAGGTGTAAACTTCTATTTTTTTAGGCTTCAAGTCTACTTTATATAACCCGTGTACATCTGTTCCGATCCATAGATTACGGGATTTATCCTGAAGAAGGGAATACACCACATGGTCGCGGTCTTTTTTGCGGAAAAGGTTCGAAGATAAAGGCCTACTGGCGCTGTCGGTTCCTGCCTCGATATCTGTTTTAAGCCGGATTACTCCCCGTCCTTGCGTTCCTAACCAGAGGTTTCCTTCGGAGTCTTCCGTAATGGATGAAAAATAATTAAACCCTTCTTCTCCGAATTCGTTGCTGTAGAAGTGTAACTGAGAGAAGTTCTTTTTGTCCCAATTATAGCGGCATAGGCCGTTTTGTGTGGCTACCCATATATTCAGATCTGAGTCTTGATAAAGAGCCGTAATGTGATTGTGTGTTATTGTTGTAGTGTCTTCCTGATCATGAGTGAAGATAATCAAGTCTTCGGTCAATGGATCGAAATAGTCGAGCCCTACTTTACTGCCTACCCATATTTTCCCTTCGTGATCTTCTATAATCGGAAAGTTAATCTCGCTTCGGGATAAAGTGAAAGATTCTAGATAATTAGGGTAATGATAGAATTTTTTCTCCTTTACAACATACTTACTCAGCATACGGCTGGTTTTTACCCAAACATTTTCTTTTGAATCTACTAGGACACTATATACCGAATTGTCGTGCAGGGAATTTGGGTTTGCGGGATCGTGAACAATGCTCTCGAATGTTTCTGTATTTCGGTTGAACCGGTTAAGTCCATTGCGGGTTCCGATCCATAGGTTTCTGTCGTTATCTTCGGAAATGGAGAATATCCAGTTGTTAGATATACTTGTGGAATCTAAGGGATTGTTCGAATAGATTCTAAACTTCTTGCCATCGTACTTATTTAGACCACTTTGTGTTCCAAACCACATGAAGCCATATGAGTCCTGAAAAATGCAGTTGACAGTGCTTTGTGATAGCCCATCTTCCAAGGTGAGCTGTTTTACATGGCGCAAAGAGTCTTGTGCAAAGCCAGAGTTAACTGTGAGAATGAATAATATAACAACTATTTTTTTAAGCATTGGAATGCGGCATTTTGGGAAGGTGAAATTACAAAACTTTATTGGTTTATTGGTCAGTGGGGGAGAGGTAGCTAGTAGAGTGTCTGGTATAGCGAAATCGCTTCATCAAAGAAAAAGCTAAATCAAAAAAGGGCATCTAGCGTACTTCAGAAAAAAGTACTCGGTAATAAATTTTCAAAATATTAATTTACAGAGCAATATAGATTAGAAGGAAAATTATCTTGAAAAAAGGTGTCAGGATATTTGTGAGAATAAAAATAGTATCTACCTTTGCACCGCCTTTAAGGAAAACGGCACAGTACAATGACTCTGTAGCATAATTGGATAGTGCACCTGACTACGGATCAGGAGGTTAGGGGTTCGAATCCCTTCAGGGTCACATTTTCCTTAAAGAGCAACGACTCTGTAGCATAATTGGATAGTGCACCTGACTACGGATCAGGAGGTTAGGGGTTCGAATCCCTTCAGGGTCACCGATTTTTATTTATTGTTATTGTATTGACTCTGTAGCATAATTGGATAGTGCACCTGACTACGGATCAGGAGGTTAGGGGTTCGAATCCCTTCAGGGTCACTTCCAAAACAGTCCTTGTGGAAATTTTCTGCAAGGGCTTTTTTATTTGATTTTTTTTCTACCTCTGCTTGAAGAGTTTTCTTGAATCATCTTGACTTTCAACTCAATTTTCTTTACCTCTTAGAACTTAATTCCAATAATCATAAATATTTGTTTCAGCTCGATTTTTGTTGTATGCTCATTAGCCTTACATAACAAATTCTCCATTGGAAATACGAGAAAGCGTTGATAATCAAAATCTATTAGTTAAAAAAAATCGAACATAATATGAGTTCGATCGTAAATGAACGGACAGGGAATTAGCACACTATACACTTTTTCGGGAACAAAATCAATTTCTTTCGCTTTAGTGACGATTGGAAAACAAGCTAATCTGGTGTTTTCACTGGACTAACTTGTTTCTATCTCGCTTGATATGCTATTGGGCTGAAAATGAGACAGGTCAATGGCATATCTGTTCGTGTGTTTAATATTTACTAATCTATTCATTATGAAAAGAAATCTACTAACCTTAATTCTGTTAACGTTTTTTTCGCAAACGCTTACATTTGGGCAAGGCATGCCTACTTCTGAGGAAAAGAGTGATACTGTCGACATTTTTGATATGTCTTTCGAACAACTTTTAAACCTTAATGTTCAATCTTCTGCCCTTTTTGATATTAAGAAATTTCAAGAGCCAGGTAAATCTTACGTTTACAATATGCGTGAACTAAATCTAATAGGAATTCACTCTACAAGTGACATGCTAGATATGGTTGTGCCTGCTGTAAACATGTCGTACCATGCGCGTACATCGGATCTGATTGGGGTAAGAGGAATTGTGATAGACGCTAACTCCAAAACATTGTCATTGAGAAATAATGTTGGCATGAACATTAGGACACACTACGGTATTTTGGGAGCCGATCTGAAATCGCCACTTACAGGTGACATTAACAGAGTGGAAGTAATGCTCGGGCCTGGTGCTTTACAGCATGGTTCGGGTGCCATAAATGGTTACTATAATGCTGTTTCGCACACGGGAGCAACTTCGGAGGGCTTTCATGGAAATGTAGCATATGGTTCTGGCAACGATAAGATAGTTGAACTGAGCCATGGAATTTCTAGAGATAACTTTAGCTTTTATATATATGGAGGTTATCATGAAACCGATGGAGTAGAACTGAATCAAATTCTTTCGGGAAATGAATATCCCGTTGGGAGTATTCCTTCGCAAGAATTTTTGGACGAAGCTAAGTATGGATACACCAGTCCCAATTACAAAGTAAGCAGTAGGCTACAGATAGGTAACCAAGAGGATGTTCTGAGTTTAGATCTTACAGCATATTATGCACACCTTACGCTCGCACCTACGGCAATGCAATGGAATCATAATGAAGATTCGTCGTGGGAGAAAGAAGTTGAAGCCATGACAGAGAGCAACCTTGGCCCTTTCAAAACGTTTAACTACGACGTACTTTCTATTGCTCCTAAAGTAACATTTAAAATAACTGAGAAGGATAAAATTGAATTTACACCAGTTTTCCAGGCCATAGCAGCAGGTCAGTTGAGCACAAAAATATTGGATGATGCTATAGACAGGTATTCGGTTACTTCTGAAGTTAACGAAGGGATGGGTGAAGAGTTCAATTATTCTATGAAAGCCGTTTATATATCTAAACCTACGGATAAAATTCAATTTGCCCTTGGAGGACAAGCTGGCATCCGCGATTTTAAGAAAAAGTCAGAACTGCTTTATGCCGATACAAAAGAATATTGGGCGGGAGTAGAAACGCAAACAACAGAGATTAGCGGTTTCGGCGAAATGTTATTCGATCTATCTCCATTTACAGTATCTGCAGGACTGCGCTACGACTATTTCAATATATCGGACATTGTCGATGCCCAAAATAGAACTGTTGGAGCAGATCTCGATGATAAGGATGTTTTTGTGGGAAGGATTCTTGGTGCTTACAAGTTGTCGGAAAACCAGCAGGTAAAGCTTGTTTACCAACAAGGTTTTCGTTTCCCAGAAGTATATTTTATAGCAGACAACAGTGGAAAAGATGTAGACAATATCGGACCGGAAAGCATGTACAATACTGAGATTCATTATGAACTAGGATTGTCATCAAGCTTATCCATTGCAACTAACGTGGCTTACAACATTTACAAAAATACATTGGGTTGGAATACAGATGCAGGTGCATTTTTTAATTCCGGTGATGATATTCAGTCGATAAGTTCAGAAACCAGTATCACATACAAGGCTTTAAATTTTACGAATAACTTGTCGTATAGTGTGTCTGTTCCTATCGATTCGTATGAAACAAACATTAAAGTAGCTAACGACGACGATTCGTGGACAAAATACCCAACACAAATGTTTAAATATTATGGCGTGTTCAGGTACGAAAAAATTTCGGCGGGAGTAGTGGCAAAACTTCGCTCTGGAGCATACATCAAAGCTGTTGATGAAAACGGAACTCCTGCTGTTTCTGAGGCCTATCGTAACTTATCTGATAGCTGGGCTTTTAATATGGGAGTTACGCTTGGGTATGAACTTTCTGAAAATATATCGTTCACTGGACGTGTGTCTCATATTACCAACGATTATCAGAACATTAATTTCTATGGTGGCGCAGCGCCTCTGAAGGCTGGCCTAAGACCTGAAGGTGTATTGTTCAATATTAGTGCTAAGTTTAATTTTTAAACGATTCTTTTAGAACAGTCCATTTGTCATAAATGGTTGCTCTAAATCAATGTACGTTTTTAGTTGTTGTAATTCATTGATTTTTAGAAGTAAGCTTGGAGATAGGATAGAGTCCCACATTGATAGAGCATCAATGTGGGACTCTATCAATTTGCAAATCAATAGGCACGGGTTCTCAGCTCGTGCCTATTGATTTGCCAAAAGAAACTAATTAAAGGAAGACCTCTCTCAGAATCAAATGTTTGTCAAAAGCATCCTGCTAAACCTTAGGCTGCTAAAAAAAGCTAAAACCCATAATCTTTGATAAGTAGAGCTTAAGGTTGTGCATCATTTTTTCTACTTTCGCCCCGAAGAGAATGGTATACAGCCATTGTGCAAATCAAGGCTTATCTAATTTTTTTGAACAAGCACAGAATCTTCTGTTCTGGAAGTTTATTTAATTACAACATATGAAGTATTTTTCATATCGCAGGCCTTATCAAGGCACATTATTTATTGTATTTCTAACCTTACTGTTTGCAACTTTCAACGGATGCAACTATGGAGGTTTTCAAAAAAACGAGGCAGGGCTGACATATAATTTTATCCAGCATAATCCAGAGAAGCCAAATCCCGAAATTGGAGACATTCTGGATTTGAGTGTAAAATATTTTGTTGCAGACAGCCTTGTTTTTGACAACCGTTTTTTTCTTAGTCTTGATTCTGCTCGTCACAATGGCGGAAGTATAGAAACAGGTCTGGCAATGTTGAATGTAGGCGACAGTGCTGTTTTCAAATTACAGGCAAAGTCATTTTATGAATTTTCTTTGCGCCGACCTTATCCGGAGAACTTCAAGAATGAAGATGAATTGCGTTTTGAAGTGAAACTACATGGTTTCAAAACAAAGGCTGAAATAGAGAGGGAAAGAAAAGCGATCTTTAACCGCAATAAGCTAGAAGAAGAAAAGGAAATTACTGTTTATATAGAAGAGCAGGGTATTGCAACTGACAGTCCTTCCGGACTTTATGTCAGCCAAATTAAAGGAGGCACGGGTAAGAGAATCACACCAGGAAAAAAAGTTACCGTACATTACACTGGAGCATTCCTTACTGGTCAAGTATTTGATTCTTCACTAAATAGAAACCTTCCATTTACGTTTGTATTTGGAACAGGTGAAGTTATTACGGCTTGGGAGATGGGATTGAAAGATGCCCAAGTTGGAGACAAAATACAGATAATCACACCTTCGTGGTATGCTTATGAGGATAAGGGCGTGGAGGGGGTTATTCCACCAAACACTCCGCTTGTATTCGAAATAGAAATTTTGGATGCTGAGTAGTGACTTTCTTCAGTTGGGTGATGCAAGGGACTTAAAAGTGGATATCGATAATCAGTACAGAAAATTAAGTGAAACTGTTTTTAAGAACACTAAACAGATGAAGAAGATACTATTTGTTCTTTTCGGAGCAATGATGCTATGGACAGCCTGCGAGAAAGATGACCTTGAGTTGAAAGAAGAAGAAGCAATAGAAAATTATATCAAAGATAAATTGATTGACGTGGAGCCAACATCATCGGGGCTTTATTTTATAGTAAAGCAGAGGCAGTTTCCGACAGTAACAGACACTGCTACTCCATCGCATGGCGACGTAATCGTGTTTGATATGGTAGGTAAAATGCTAACTAAAAAATCGGGTCAAGATTATGCGATATTTTTCAATAATCTAGATAAAACAGGAGAAAATATCCGCTTTAAATATGGAGTAGATAAAACTTTTGAAGGACTGGCCGAAGGACTTAAATATGTGCAGGAAGGTACTGTAGTAGACTTGATTGTACCTTCTGCATTGGCATATGGAACAATACAAACAGGAGATGTGCCTAAGTATACTCCATTATTGCTACAGCTTACTATTCATGAAATCATTAGACCCGGAGAAGATGAGGTGTCGTCAGGCGAAAAGTGAAACATCCAAGAAGTAAGGCGTGTTAAAAAAAATAATTAGCCAAAGGCGCACAAGGCGGCTAAACCGGAGCGTACTTTTCGTACGTGAGGATTTGGCCGTCGCAGTGGAACGAATGGATAGTTATTTTTTTTGATATGCCTAAATGTCTGGGTAACTAAAGATAATAAAGATAAAAACAATAGATTATGAAGCAGCTATACTTTGCAATATGCATTTTGACGCTATCGATCGTATTTACGGGTTGTGATAAAAAGTCTGCTCTGGAAAAAGCAGAGCCTTGGAGTATCGAAGGTGTTAAACCAACAAGTCACACTGTTGACAGGCCTCAATTCAGAGGGTACGATTTTGAAATATATGAAGTAGAAGCGGGAGAAGGGCCTACGCCAATTCATGGGCAAACTGTTCAGTACGATTTTAGTGCCTTTACAGAATCGGGAACAGCCTTTTCAACTACAATTGATGGAAAACCAGGTATTTATACTATTGGCTTTCAAGGGGGGGCTATTATAGGCTTACAAGAGGCGTTTATGTACGTACGAAAAGGCGGCAAATATAGATTCTCGTTCCCTCCAGAACTAGCCTACGGCGATCAATATCAATTCGGTGGGCGTGTACCTCCTAATTCGCGTGTTTTTTATGACGTGACAATAGTTTCGATCTCTGAATAACCAAGCGATAAATTAGTTTATAAGCATATAGATTTGTTTTTCAATATCGTGACAAACCCCGAAGTGACGATCACATTAACACTTCTACTAAAAAAGTAATGAATAATGAACATGAAGAATATTGTAATGTTTCTCGTAACCCTATACCTTTTTCAGGCTTGCGAAGAACGTGATCTTGATTACGCTACTAAAGAAATAGAAGACAGGCAAGCCTATTTGAAGGCGGAAGGTATCTCTGAAGATACGAAAACTGTAGAGGGTATTTATTTTATTCCAGAAAAAACAACTGAGGGAAGAGGAGTTTTAGAAGGTAGAATAGCTAGGATAAAATATACTCTATGGCTTATCAATGGCAAACGTGTGGTTAAGGCACAAAATTATACTGTAAAAGTAGGGCAAATCGAACCTGAAAATAACAGAAATGCCATTGAGGGTTTGAATATAGCTCTGAAAAAAATGAGGCAAGGGGAAAAAGCCAAAGTTGTTATACCGTCCGAACTTGCATATGGTGAACTAGCCTACGGAAATATTCCTGCTTATTCAACGCTTATTTTCGATATTGAGGTTATAAGCGCAGATCTTGAAGCTGATGAACAAGACGCTATTACAGATTACATCTTGAATAAAGATACTGACCTTGTGCGCGATGACGAAAAAGGTATTTATTTCAAGAAGACCTTAACTGTGGATGATGAAGAGCTTACACTTCCTAAAGATGGTGAAACGGTTACCGTTAAGTACGAAGGTTATTTCTTGACAGGAAACCCTTTTGAAAGAAATCAAAAAGGTGCTGAAGTGACTATTGCTGCAAAGAAATTCGTAGAAGGTTTTGAAAGTGCTGTTGCAAAACTCAAAAAAGGAGAGAAGTGTAAAGTACTGATACCATCGGAAAAAGCGTATGGAGAAAGATCAAGCTCGCTAATACCTGCGTACACTCCTATTATTTTTGACATAGAACGTACAAAGTAAGTAGGCGTACAGCCTTATTAGGTTAGAGCAGTATTGAATTGGGATAATGCTTTTCCTAATTTGTAGCACTGTGTGTTTAAAACATATCCAAAGGAGAAAGGGGCTTTTACCCTTTTCCTTGTCTATGTTTTTCTCTTATTAATCTTTAAAAAGCGAGTCGACAAAAGCCCTGTTGTTAAAGATTTGTAGGTCAGTCATTTTCTCTCCTATTCCAATATACTTTACAGGTATTTTAAACTGATCGGATACTCCAATTACAACACCACCTTTAGCTGTTCCATCTAACTTCGTAACTGCAAGTGCATTTACCTCTGTTGCCTTAGTAAACTGTTTTGCTTGCTCATAAGCATTTTGTCCCGTTGATCCGTCCAAAACCAATAAGATTTCGTGAGGGGCATCTGGAATTACCTTTTGCATCACTTTTTTGATCTTAGACAACTCGTTCATAAGGTTAATCTTGTTGTGTAAGCGTCCTGCTGTGTCAACAATGGCAACATCGTAACCGTTCTCAGCAGCATTTTTAACCGTTTCATAAGCAACAGAAGCAGGATCGGCTCCGTGTTTTTGTTTTACAATATCGCACCCTACACGATCCGACCATATCTCCAACTGTTCAATTGCAGCAGCCCTAAAGGTATCGGCAGCTCCAAGCAGCACTTTCTGCCCCGCAGTCTGAAACTGATGAGCCAATTTGCCAATTGTAGTAGTTTTACCCACGCCGTTTACTCCTACTACCATAATTACATATGGACGCTTGTGTGTGTGTGACAATCTGAAATCGCCATCTTCCCCTCTATCTGTCTCTTCAAGTAGAGCTGCAATCTCCTCGCGAAGAATAGAATTCAGCTCGCTGGTACCAACGTATTTGTCTCTTGCCACGCGCTCTTCGATACGCTGTATCACACGCAAAGTAGTATCGACACCTACATCCGATGTTATAAGTACCTCTTCTAGGTTATCAAGAACGTCGTCGTCTACTTTCGATTTTCCAGCTACAGCCCTCGAAAGTTTATCGAATACATTCCGTTTTGTTTTTTCAAGGCCTTTATCTAAGTCTTCCTTTTTATCCTTGGTAAAAAAGTCGAAAAATCCCATTGTCTTCTTGAATTAATTGGATAATTGCACCTGTAGCCGGTCGGCTAAGGCTTGCCTAAGTATTTGAAACGGACAAAAATAGCTTAATTTACCGAAATAGCCATGCATGCAAAGTAATTCGTAAGCTATTTGGATAAAGTTCGCTCGGAGTCCAGAATTGTATAAAACAGCTAGTACTTGATAATGACTACCTGTAATAAGTTTGGGGTGAAATCTCTAAAGACTTATTTACACAGAAGTGATGTTTTTCTGAGCAGTATGAAAGCAAATTTATTGAACTGAGGTTGCGAATCTATTCATAATCAAAAATGGAATTTGACTATGAGCAACTTGGTCTCAAAAAGTTAATTTAAACAATTGACTTGATATAATGCCTGTGTCTCACCATTCTGTATGTTTATCATAGTTCTTGTCGTAGACTACAATAAGTTGTCCTAATGGGAATTGATGAGTATGCCTATACTGAGTTTAAATTAAGCCACTTACTGTGCTTGGCCGTTGGGAATTTCACCTCAATGACCTATAACAAAAAAGCCTTTCCGTGTAAGGAAAGGCTTTGATGTATGATCTTAGAAAAATTATTTCTTTAGAACTTCTTTAAGCTTATCTTTCAATACCATTTCTTCTTTGAAAGCATAAGCTCCTGTTTTTTCGGACTTAACAATTTTGATAACTTTCGCATAGTTACGTCCTTCACCTTTTTGAAGCGTTGCTACGGTCTTCTTTGCCATGGTTCAAGATATTTTTACTTTATTTCGCGATGCACAGTGTATCTGCGCAAGATAGCATTATATTTCTTCAATTCTAATCTGTCAGGGGTGTTTTTTCTGTTCTTAGTCGTTACGTAACGCGAAGTACCCGGCTGACCACTTTCTTTGTGTTCGGTGCATTCTAGAATCACCTGCACACGATTACCTTTCTTTGCCATTGCGTTCAAAAATTTTTCTGGTTATCGGGGCTGGCAATGGGTAATTTGCCCCTTTACTCCCAGGATTACCCTTCCTGCTTAATACTTGTTGATGTGCCCTTTTGATTTCGCTTTTTCTAAAGCTGCTTTAAGGCCTAATTTGTTGATCAAACGTATACCGGCAGCTGATACTTTCAGAGTGATCCAACGGTTTTCCTCAGGCATATAGAATCTTTTTACAGCCAAGTTTGGCTTAAAAATCCTTTTAGTCTTTCTATTTGAGTGAGATACATTGTTGCCCGTCATCACTTTTTTTCCGGTAATCTGACAAACTCTTGACATTGTCTTATTCTTTTCTGTTTCTACTTTCCAAACGGCTTGCAAAATACGGAAATTTCTCTGGACTTTGCAAGTCTTTTTTTACTCTTTTTTTCTACTTCCCTACAAATAAATAAAAAAACGTAAGCTTCTATATTACAGTAATTTGTAATGAGAAATAAAAAGTGACCGTATGCATTGCAAACACACTGTGGTTCAATAGTAACCGCAGTGGGACTCCAATTTTGCCTCGCAATATAGGGCTAAGGTATTGTTTCTGCTAAGGATTCTTTTTTACGAGTAATTCACTTGCTCTCCCTGCTCCAACTGCACAACCATTGGCAAAATAGGCATCCCCTAACGAAGTCTTGATTGTATAAGTAATTCGCCGTTCGTTGAGAGGGATTATTTTAGTTATACGGATGACCTGACCTAGTTGTCTTACATAATCCCCGACTTTTATCTGTACGACTTTATCGTACCCCTCGTGCTGTGCCGATTTTTGAGGTGATAAAGATGCCCAGCTTAAGTTCTTCAATAGAAAAGGGTGTGTTTTACTGGCAATGGTCGTTACTTCATTGGCAAATACATATCGAACCAGATCGCCAACTGTTTTCTGGGAAACACTTTTTACTTGTGATAAAACATGCCGTTTGGCTTTGATGTCATAAGCTAAAATGATGTCGCCCTTTCTAATATCTTCTATGTTGCGGTCTGGCCCATCCCCCATAAGTATTTTAGTACCTGCGGCAAAACTATGAATTTTTACCTTATTGGCACCAATAAAACCAGGAAACTCTGAAGCGTTCTGAGCAACAGAAGGAATTCCCCAAACTAGCATCAGCAAAGAAAAAAGATGTTTCATCTGCTTATATTTTTTTCGTAGTAGATGTATGCACGTAGTGCTATTTATTGACATAGAACTGTTTTCGTGTTATTGCTCCCCTGAAGGCGCAGATTATACAACGTCAAAAACAAGAGCTTTGCAATAAATTGAAATAAATATTAGTTCAACACATTCTCATAAAAGACCTTTAGTAAGGCTGAAAAATAACTTCGGTTTTCGTTGCACTGCGGTCGTCCAAATCTTCACGTACTCTTAGTATTGAATATTATGTGTGCCTTAAGTGAAATTATTTTTTCCACGTTACATTGACTTTAATTTCAAGCTCTAGATAAGTTCAGTCATTCTTTTATGTCTGAGTTACGTCGTACTTCTTTGAGGGTAAAGACAAAACTACCTAAACAGTTGGCAGCTATAGTTAACTTGGGCGAGGACTATAAATCAATCAAACATCAATTCATTTTTTTAAGAATAGCCACTCTTGTGTCAATTTGTGTCGTTGGCGGAAATTCGGTAATTATCGAAGTAATTTAGCGTATTAATTCATTGATGATTTTAGACAGGCAGATCTTGCTTTTCTGTAGAATAGATCGTTTTAACACCTAGCTTATTATACTAAATTGCTTTTTTAAACAACACCAAAAACAACACGAGAGTGCAGAGACTGCCATTATTCCAGGGTTGCTTATTCTTTGATTCTGATTTACTAGAGGCTAAAATATTTGTTGTATAACAAACAGATTGTTTCTGTAAACTTGCCAAGTAAAGCTGAAAGAATAACTTTGATTTTCGTTGCTTCTTGGTCGTCCAAATCTTCAAGTGTTCTAAGTTACTTTCTGGTATTGAACGCCTTAGTCGAAGTTGTTTTTTATACTTTACCAAGCGATGAATCTATTTCTTGTAACATACATATGGATGAGTGGTTTTAAATCATCAAGATATACGTCAGCCTAAGTTGGTTGTGTTTCTATTGAATTCTTGATAGTTAAAATAATAGTACAGCACCAGTTTTGTTACCCAGTTGCAAAAATAGTAAGACTATATGTTTTACACTATTTTTTAAGCATATAAATATTGAAATTAACCAATTTCAAGATATTGGATTTTTAAATATGATTTTTTTACTAAACTATAAGTGTCATGTATTGAGTGTATTACCGAGCTAGGCGCAATGCTCCTTTGAAAAAGTATTTCTTTCCATCCTGACCTAAGATGTCAATAAGGTAGAAGAAGTTTCCTTCGGCAGCCTTTTCGCCTGTCTTCAGATTACCATCCCAGCCTTCCTGTCCCATGTGCCACCGATATACCTCGTTGCCCCATCTGTTGATAATGATTGAAGTAAAAGCTGCTACATATGTGGCTCTAAAATAGTAATAGTCGTTGCGCCCATCGCCATTAGGAGTGAAAATATTTGGGATTTCGATTTCAGGTGGACAGACATCGTTTTTGATCTCAAAAGACAGTGTTGTTGAACATTGATTCCAATCTGATATAACTAACTTGTAGGCTCCGGGAAACATTGCCTCTATATCAACATCTCCTGTCTTGCTTGGATCTGTCCATGTAAGCAGGTAATCCGGCGTTCCTCCTTGAATGTCCAATTGAATTTTTCCTTCTGGAAGGTTATTGCAAACCGCTTCTGTTACCTCATAATTGGCCGTGAGCAGTGCTGGTTCCAATATTTCAACTGAATCTACTGCACATTCACCAATTACATTGTCTATCAAAGTAAGTTTATACTGATCAGGCTTGAGACTGTGAAGGTTTGTTATTTCAGATTTGTTTATCACACTCCAGTTATACTTGACCTGATCCGATGCACCGTTTATCTCAAGCTCTATGCTGCCGTCGTTTTGTCCAAAACAAGACACATCTTTTTTCTTTAGTTTCAGGCTAAGGTTCTGGGGCTGGTTTACGTTCAAGGTAGTCTTGGTTATACATCCATTCTGGTCGTTAACGGAAACGGAATAGGTTCCTGCTGTAAGATGGTAGCGAGTTTTTTCTGTTAAACTTTCTTCCCACTCAAAACGATATGGCTGTATACCACCAAGGGCAGAAAGTTCTACTGAGCCATTATTCCCTCCATTACAGGTTACGTCTCTGATTGTAGCTTTCAGTTGAAGTTCATCGGGTTGATTGAGCGTTATTTGCCCAAAATCCTCACACTTATTCTTATCCGTAACTCTGATTGTGTAGTCTCCAGCGGGTAAAGCCTCGAAGTTCTCAATACTTTGCTTTTTTGAATCCAGAATGAAGAAAGAATAATCAGGTGTTCCACCTAAGGCTTCTGGTTTAATTTTACCACTTGTTTCGTTGAAACACCTAACGTCTTCTTTCGACAGTATAAGCTGAAGCTCATTAGGTTGTGTTAGGTTAACGACATTCTCTGCTTTACAACGAGTTTCATCAGTAACTTTTACGACATACGATCCCGCAGGAAGTCCATTGAGTTGTGTCAAAGTTTTATTATTGATATCTGTCCAAAGAAAATTTAGCTGCCCAGTTCCTCCTGTTGCTTCTGCATGCAGCTTACCTGTTTCGTCCTCAAAGCACCTTAAATGAAGAGGCCGAGGGGTAATTTCTATTTTTGAAGGCTGTTTTATCTCCAAGGACAAACCTTTCTCGCATTCATTGGCATCTTTTACAACAAGGGAATAAATGCCAGCTGCCAGACCTGAGTATTTGTTCTGGTTGGAATAGTTTTTTCCACCATCTATCGAGAAAGAACTAATGCCAACGCCTCCCTGGCTATTTATCTCAATTTCTCCTGTTTTGTCTCCATAACATTTCAAGTCTGTTTTGGATGCCGATACAGAAAGTTCCTGCGGTTGTCCTACCTCTTTGAAATCAGTAAATTGACAGTTGTTGGCATCTGTAAGTTGTATTTGGTATTCTCCTGCTTTAAGCTGTTCTGGGTTGTTTTGCAGTTCATTTTTATGGTTCAGAATATTGAGTTTATAATCTGGGGTGCCTCCTGTTATTGTGTATTTGATTTTGCCGTTTGATGCACCAAAGCATAACGCATTGCTCACCGAAATATCAGCACTAAGTTTTTCGGGCTGAATAAGAGTTAAAGAATCTGTTACTGAGCAATTGTTTTCGTCTATGACTTTTATCCAATACTTCCCAGCCTGTAGTTTGTTGAGTTGTGAAAGCTGGTTTTTATTCATATCGGACCAAGTTGCCGTTAGTTTTCCTGTTCCTCCATGTGGCGAAGAATACAATTTACCAGAAGCATTTGCGAAGCAGGTTAGGTCTGTTTTTGTTGCATTGGGCACGATCATGGTTCCTTGTTTTATGCTCTCGGTTCTATGTTTTTTGCAACCTGCCTGATCCTTTACCCATACTGGGTAATTTCCTGCTGGAAGTTTTAAGAATGTAGTTTCGGAACTGAAATTCAGTCCTCCGTCAATAGAAAATTCGAGCGGCTCAATGCCTCCTGTTGCAATTAGTTTCATCTCTCCTAAGCTATCCCCAAAACAAAGATTGTCTTTTGTGGAAGCTGGAGAAAGAATGATATCTGCATTTTTTTTCAGTTCAACATTCTCTGTTACAAAACAATCATTGACATCGGATATTTTTACTGTATAATTACCAGGAAGAAGCCCGTTAAAGCTTCCTTTGCTGAAATTGGTTGCTCCATTATCGATGGAATAAAAGTATGGAGGTTGTCCTCCTGTGGCCTGTATATTGATTGTTCCTGTTGTTTGATCGCATAACAAAGGCTTTTTCTCCACATTTGTCACCTTAAGGGATTTAACCAGCAAATTTACAGTTGCTTGTCCACTAAGGTTGTTGCAGATATCTATTACTGGGCTTACTAAAAGTGAGTAGTTGCCATCTGTTAGTGGCGCTATAGTTCTTATTGTGAAATTCCTACCATATTCTGCACCTACTCTACATTCTTTACTAATGATATCTGCAATTGGAATTTCGCCAACTGCCCCCGTTAATTTTAATTTTTCTTTTGTTAATGATGCACATTTGATGTTCTCTGAAAATGAAATAGAAAATTCATTGACAGGTGCACAGTGTTTTTGTGATATTGATATGACACTTGGCGGTGTATCGTCGAATATTTTTGCAGTGGATTTACTAAAGTCGATTGTGTAGCCATTCAACGACTTTATCCAGTTTGAAACATACAAAACATAGATACGGCCTTTTTGCACAGGGATATCGTCGTTGAAATGAGGGCCATTTATCACCCCTGGGCCATTGCAGTTTCCTGAAGGTGGCAAAAGAATACTATCAGTATCTGCTCCTGTGAACTGATTGTTTGAAAAGTTGCCATAATTGTTCGAACTGACCAGATATGGTTCTGGATTTGTTGCTAAATCGGCACATTCTGCATCTGTGATATCGAACATTATCCAATCGTAGTCTTCATTATTTGGAGACACAGCCTTAATTACAAACTTAAAATACCCATCGCTAAGCGCTGTGAATGTATACCAAACACCGTTATTCTCTTCTGTATAGCATTCTCTGGCACGTAGAATCTCAGAAAGATAATTACCCTCTCCAGTGTAGGCATAGGGGGAGGGTTCTGTATAAATATTTTTACAAATCGGTATTGCACCTAAACAATCTTGCACTGTGGGCTTTTGTGCAATTGCTGTTAAACACAAAAAAGACAAATAGATTGAATATAAGTATCGGCACATCATCTTGTTGGTATAGGAGGTTGACATGAGGTTTTAAAAACGCGGCGCTTTATTGAAAAACATCGTGCTGAAATCCAGTATATTTATAGAATATAAGTGCTATGTTGTATTAATGCGTCTATTTATATGTATGTTTCTGTGCTGTAAATCTCTAATGTAATAGCCATTGAGCAGTAAAACAGAAAGACCTGTTCAAGAACAAATAGGTTGTACAAAGCATATGATACTATTTGTAAGAAAAAGTATTGTGTTAATATTCAGTATGGTAGAAAACTAAAAAAATGTCATATTTATTAATGCATCTACTTGTTTAATTAAATTAAGAGCACTATTGGGATTCGTCGTTTCGAGCAGAGAACTGTATGGTAACAGTTGTTGAAGTGTCGCTTGTATTGCAACACGATCTTAAAAATCTATCCTGCACAAGTTACAAAATGATTTCCTTGAAATAGGAAAGTAGATAATCATTTAACTTTTGTAATTGAGAGGTTGAGAATAAGTGGAGGTGAGATATGCTAATCTAATTAACTGGGAAAAGTTAATGGAGCTTGGGAGAAATACCTTGTGTGGCTTAGTTTTTTTGAAGTATTATCTCATAAGTGAAACCAAAATTATTTTTTGAACTTCACTAATCCGAAAAGGTGAACTGGTAGGAAAAAAGGCTGCCTATGTAGGCAACCTTTTCAATTAACAATCTGCAAAGCTATTTGATTTTGAGCAGTTTCTTAACCACTAAGTTGTTGTTGTATTGGATAATAACAAGGTGGGTTCCTTCTTTTAAAGTTGTTACGTCTAAAGTCTGTTTGCCAGATACTTTTTGCGATGAAATAAGCCTGTTGTTTAAATCGAACAACTGAACCAATGCTTCCTCACCATGAGACAACTCTACCTGTATATAATCCGCTGTAGGGTTAGGATACAATCTTGCAGCAAAAGACTCTAAACTGCCCACTGCCGTTGACTTGTTTACTATGAAACTTTGTTCGGCAAATGCAGTATTGTAAAAATCTCCGCCCTCTTGTGTAGCCCGAATTGTTACTAGGCCAACTATAGTTGGAATAAATATATTCCCTTCCAATGTACCTTCTCCTTCTACGATTTCAAAATTTACAGGCAATTTGCTGGTTGCCTCAGCTTTAAGTTCTACTTTCCCATGTTCAATTTTAATATCCCCAATTGCTTCGAAAACAACTTCCTGATCCGCTTTACTGACATTAAAAGACTGAAGAATGGCCGGCGCAGCACTGTAAACGGAATTTCCAGTTTGTGTAGCCTTAATTTCTACTTTCCCAACACCTGTAATTGTAACTACATTGTTGGTAATTGTTGCAGATCCGCTCATTACTTCGAATGTAACTGGCAAACCGGAACTAGCTGTTGCTGTTAGGTTGAAAGCCTGATCGCCGAATGTTTTGTCAGTAATTTTCTTGAAAGAAATCGTTTGGTCGGATTTTTCAGTCTGATTCAGTTTCAGGCGCAACATTACCAGATCGTGGTCGGAGATGCTTGAAGAAACTATACTTGTGTTTTTGTCAAGAAGATCGGCCTCGTCGTATAGTTCGTTCGAAACTGCAATATGGTCGATTTTGGTTCCTATTTCATGTCTGAAGTTCTTGTTGTTGTCTGCCCAGAAACCTCTGTAAGGACTAGAGCCTCCGGCTATGCTTCCTTTTTCGTAGTCGTTATAATCGCCAAGAACAATTAAATTATCGTTGGCGTAAGTGGTGTTCAGTTCGTTGAGCAAAAATTCGGCATCAGCTCTGCGTCTATCAGCTCCATCTTTGCAACATTTTGCATGAATATTAATTAGCTTGATGTTTTCACTCTTACCATCAACAGTAACAGTAGCCTCTAAGAAAAACGGTAAACGACCCGACGACCAGAATTTCTTTGGCTCGTTTCCTGTATAGCCAGGAATGGCACTCGTTGACGAGTTCGGATAGATATCTGAGAACATAGAGAACGAATTCAATTCGCTTACAGAAGATGTTTTGTAAAGATAACAGATCCGTTGTGCAGGATAGTTTGTATTTGGTTCCCTATCGTCGAAAGAGTAGCGTGGCCCAACTATTCCTTCGTATGCCCCTGGGCTAACCTCATTTAATTTCTCTACCAGTTTCTGGAAATAGTTCCCATTAAGATCATCTACAACCACTTCTTGTAAGGCATAGATATCGGCGTCTAGTTCAACAATTTTTTGAGAAACGCCATTTAGCTGGTCGTTAAATGAACTTGCACTCTTTGATTTCTCTGGTATTCCGAACCACTCTAGATTCCAAGTTACTACATCCAATGTTTTGTCTTTTGTTAATGTTGTAGCATCTAGAATATCAGAAGAAGCTTTTGAGCTCAGGTTGACTGTATACGTTGCCGCAGCCTTTGCCGTATGTGTGATTTCTCCTGAATAACCATTCACAACAGATCCAGAAGGGGCAAAGCGCACGAAAACCGTTTGAGAAGAGTTGGCATCTTTAACAATGCTCAATTCCTGCGTCCATTGAGACTGATCTAACGACAATTGATAATATTGCGAGGCTTCAACCGTAAGGTTGCTTTCAATATCACTGAACTGAAGTTCATATGATTGCATTTTACTAATGGAGCCTGCCGTTGTGTAATCGAAAGTAAATCCTTCTGGAGCAGCATTGGAACTGATAGATCCTTTTTGAGGAATAGCAATTCCTTTTACTAAAATGTCATCTACCTGGTAAGTTGTTGTGAGTCCGTTGCGGTTGCCTTCGTATTTAAAAGCAATGTATGCTGTTCCTTCGTATGCCGATAAGTCTATTTCTCCCGAAGAAATAAATGTTTTACCATAACCACCATGATTTTTTTCATCGATAGTAGCCGGCAGTTCTTGCCAAGTTGCAGTACTGAGGTTTTGTCCATCGAAATCTGTTGAAATTAAAGCTTTAAGTGTTGTCCCTTTGTAGTAACCATTTTTGGTTGTAAAAGAGAGAGTCTCATTGCGGTAGATGGCAAGATTAATTTTTGGACTGATTAGCCATGCAACAGTAGGAAGGTCTGCTGAGCTGTTCTTGTCGTAAGCAGACATCTGTGCATAGGTATTTGAATTGTATGATTTGGCTTCCCAGTTTCTTTCTCCAGACATAGACTGATAAATCCAGTTTTGATGTGTTGTGCTTTCAAAATTCTCACTTAGCAAAGTTACGGGAACCAGCGCAGGATCGCTTTCCGTTCCTTTAACTGTAAGTACGCGTTTATCCTCTCCGCTCTCAAGTTTAATTTTAGCAACTGTTTCAGTACCAAAAGCCGATTCTGGAACAAATTTCACATAAAGAGCAGTCGTATTTAGTACTCCTTCGTTCTGAACAAATGTCAATGTCTGCGAAAAGGTAGTATTGTCTTTAGAAATAAGGAAATGCTGAGGGGCTGTCACTGTTATGTTCTCAGTAAGATCGGAAGCAGACACATTAACAGATTGCACCGTTGATTCTGTTCCATATTTCACCATTCCAAAATCAGAAAGGCGGCCTGCTAGTTTGATCTTAAGAGGCTTGCCATTGCTTCCTCCTGTCCAACCTAAATCCTTCGCTTCCCCGAAGATATACTGAACCAATTCTGGGTGATCTACAAATGGGTTTCTGTTGTTCTGAAATCCGAAAATAATATTGTTACGACGGATTTCATACGGATCAACAGGATCTTCCTCGTGCCATTTTAACAAATCGGATAATTTACCATGGCGAGGTAAACTTTCTCTCGATTTCACCTGATTATCCACTGTCATTTCATAACGTGTTGCCATGTAGAAAATCATACGTGCAACATCTCCACGAGCCGATTTGGGAGGTGTGTAGCCTGGGCTTGAGTTTGCAAAATCTTTGCTGCCACGAACACTGTTTTCTCTAGCATTGGCAGCTCTTAAGTGGTGCCCATCGGTACCTCTTCCTAGGGTAGTGCCAAAATTTCCATGCGATTTTGCCCAAACGTGTTCGCGGTTCCAACCACTACTGCCACTTACATGTTCTGTTTTGGCAATTCCTTTTTCTACATAAATTTGCCAAACCTGATTGGCATCCTTTGGGTTTTGGTCGCCCGATTCGCACATTTCCCAAACTTTGCTGTAATTTAATTCTTTTGCTCCTGTGCTAACAATATCTT
The DNA here is from genome assembly GCA_965230435.1 of Bacteroidales bacterium. Lineage (GTDB taxonomy): Bacteria > Bacteroidota > Bacteroidia > Bacteroidales > JBDKHP01 > JBDKHP01. The sequence continues at coordinate 1,841,810 of CBDDLB010000002.1, read as the reverse complement.
TAACCTTCTCGCGCAATACACTTCCTGAAAACCCTATTGCTGAGCTGTAGTAAGTGGCATTATAGCCGGTACTGTTCATGTGGTGGCTTTCCGAAACTGTTTGCACATACTCCTTAGGGGTAAGGGCAACGGTTATGTTTCCTTCGTTATCCAATGTTGGATCGAGGTAGACGTAGTTATCAAGAATAGTTCCTCCTGTAGGTTTGTCGTTGTCCGAGATTGTAATAGAACTGGAAACGTTGCTTCCAAGCTCAATTCCCGTAGAAGGATTTGTTAGCTGTACAGTCAAGATCTCTTGGCCTTCCTCCTCCGAATCGTCAACGATAGTTAGTGTTGCTGTGCTTGTTGTATTACCATCGGAAATTGTTATCTCTGTTGCGGACAACGTATAATCGGAAGCTGTAATGCCTGCTCCGCTAATGTTCACAGAAACTGTCTGATTGCCTGAAACCACATCACTAGCAGTAGCGGTAAGAGTAACTGTAGTTTTATTGGCTTCCGAAGCTGAATTTTCAGAAAGGGAAAGTGAAACAACTGGAGAGGAAGAAACATCATTATCTATAATACTTATATTGCCCGAAGTACTGTTCCCCAATTCGATTCCTGAAGAAGGATCGACAAACTGAATCGTTAGTGTCTCGTTGCCTTCTACCTTGTCATCGTCTAGAATAGTAAGTGTTGCTATACTTGTTGTTTCTCCGTCTGCAATGGTAACGGTAGATACTGAAAGGTTGTAATCCGTAGCGTCGATTCCTTCCCCACTTATTTTCACACCTAAAGTCTGGGGGCCAGAAACAGCTTTCGATGCAGTTGCCATAAAGGTAATAACAGTCTGGTCTGCCTCTTTTCCTGTTGTTTCAAGAAGACTTAAATTAACTTTAGGAAGGCCACTGCCATTCATAGTATGCGAACCGAGGTCTGCAACATCATCTTTCGATTTCACCTCCCATTCACTTTCTGTATAAGTTACGTTTGGAGAAGTTATGTTGCTTTTGCGGATCAGTGTTTTGTCCTTCCCGAAATTTACTCTTTCACCTATAGTCCCTACAACGTCGATCACATTACCATTCTTCGTCATAGCAACAGCATCGTCGCCATTGAAATTTACAACAGAAGACACATAGGCCTGGCCGGAATAAATTTTGGCACTGGAATTTCTTAATACAAGTGTAGCACCGTTTTCTAAACTTGAAAGGTCAGAATTTAATTTATAAGTTGAATTCGCCGTTGAACCACCATTGGAATAAAGCTGTATCGAATATTCCGATAGATCAACTGCACTACCAGTTCCGTTGTATATTTCTAGATACTTATTATTGCTGCTTCCTTCAACATATTCCGATATTATTAGATCGCTAGCAGGGCCATCTCCGCCTGTATTGTCGTCGTTGTCCATAATAGTAATCTCACCCGACACAGCATTGCCAAGTTCAATTCCAGAAGAAGGGTTCGCTAGTTGAACTGTCATTATTTCATTTTTCTCCTTATCCGAATCGTCAACAATTGTCAGGATTGTAGAACCTGATGTTTCGCCATTTCCGAATGTGATCTGAGTTTCTGACAGCGTGTAATCTGAAGCATTGATATTGGTTCCGCTAATGGTAAGATCTACGGTTTGGCTTCCCGAAACAGGTTCTGATGCAGTAGCCGTAATTGTAATCATGGTTTGGTCGGCCTCGGCTGCTAATGTGCTGGAAAACTCAATGTTTACTTTTGGCAGAACAGGTTTATCCAATGTATGTGAACCAAGGTTTGCAACATCATCTTTCGATTTTGCTTCCCACTCGCTTTCTGTGTAAGTTGTGTTTGGGGAAGTTATGTTGCTTTTTCGGATCAGTGTTTTATCTTTCCCAAACTTGGCTGTTTGTCCTATGGTACCTATAATGTCAATTACCTTACTGGCTTTCAGTAAAGCAATGGCATCGTCACCATTGAAATTAGTGACCGAAGACACATAAGCCTGACCGGAATAAATTTTGGCGCTGGAATTTTTTAATACAAGTGTAGCTTCATTTTCTAAACTTGAGAGGTCTGAATTTAATTTATATGTGGAATTTGCCGTTAAACCTCCATTAGAATAAAGCTGTATTGAGTATTCCGATAAATCTACTGCACTTCCAGTTCCGTTGTATATCTCCAGGTACTTATTATTACTGCTTCCTTCAACATATTCCGATATTATTAAATCGCTAGCAGCCCCATCTCCGCCTGTACTGTTGTCGTTGTCCGTAATAGTAATCTCACCTGATACAGCATTGCCAAGCTCAATTCCAGAAGAAGGATTTGCTAATTGAATGGTCAGTGTTTCATTGCCCTCCTTATCCGAATCGTCAACAATTGTTAAAGTTGAAGTCGCGGATGTTTCGCCATCTTCGAATGTAATCTGAGTTCCTGATAGTGTATAATCTGAAGTATAGATACCAGCTCCGCCAATGGTAAGGTCTACGGTTTGGCTCCCAGAAACGGGCTCTGATGCGGTTGCTGTAATTGTAATTGCAGTTTGATCGGCCTCAGCTGCCGTTGTGCTGGAAAGTTCAATGTTTACTTTTGGTAGAATAGTTTCTTCCAATGTATGTGAGCCAAGATTCGCAACATCGTCTTTCGATTTCACCTCCCACTCACTTGCTGTATAAGTGGTGTTCGGGGAAGTTATGTTACTTTTGCGGATCAGTGTTTTGTCTTTCCCAAAACTTATTCTTTTGCCTATAGTACCTAAAACATCAATCACAGTGCCGCTCTTCAACAAAGCAACAGCATCGTCGCCATTGAAATTGGTTATTGAGGCCGCATAAGCTTGACTGGAATAAATCTTTGCTTGGTGATTTCTTAAAACAAGCGTTGTTCCATTGTCCAAACTTGCAAGATCTGAATTCAGTTTGTAAGTATTGTTTGGTGACTTAGCTCCGTTAGGGAAAAGCTGAAGCTCATAATCCGATAGATCTACAGCGGTTCCAGTTCCATTGTAAATTTCAATGTATTTGTTATTGCTGCTTCCCTCTACATATTCTGATATGATTAGGTCTGTAGCCTGTCCATTTGCTGTTCCAATACAAAAAAACAAAGCGAAACACCCGACAAGAATATTTCGATTCAGTTTTTTTAGGAACGTCAATGTTTGTTTGTTAAAGTGAAGACGGTTCATGTTTGTAAGTTTAGTTCCTGACAATAAGTTTTTTATAACGCAAAAGAAATTTAGTCTTGAAGTGTTGACAATTACAGTTCTTGCATTTTGGTAAGTACTCATTTAAAGAGTTTCTGCTCTGAAAGTATTCCGCGGCGAAGCAGTAAAAGGCTGTGAAGCAAGAAACTGAATATGGCAAAGAACTACTTGTTATTTTTATGTGATTATAGGAAGTGCCAGTTTAGCTCATATACTAAAGTTAAAGTTTCATTGGAAGTACAATGTTCACAGTAGAAACAACTTCTTTTCATAGAGTGGTATTTAGTTTTATAACATTACGACATTATTACCACATCATTAACTGTGGGTTTATTATCGAGGTACAAAAACAAAGTATAAGTAAAGCAAGAATATCAACCTTAAATCCGTTTTTGTGCAAGTTAGCTTGTTGTTATTTTTTTAACTTTGGTTATCAAAACCTTCCAAATAAACGGTTATGAGACGACTATCAACCATTTTATTACTATTTCTCGTTTTGGCATCTCAGGCCCAGGATGAAAAAAAAGGTCTAAAGAGTTACTATAAGGGTAAATTCGACAAAGCAGAAGAGGAGTTTTCTAAAATAGTGCGCATGTTCCGTTTCTCGGCACTAGCTCATTATGGAATGGCATTGCTGTATTCCGATCCTGCTTATCCCAAGGCAGATATGTTCAAAGCACACGAGATGATGCGTACTGCTGTTGATAAAAAGAAAACGATCCGTCCTAAAAAGCTTGAAGATGTCAGCAAATATTTTACTCCCGATAGTATTGATGTACTGAACAAACGAATCAACCAATCGCTATACGATTCGGTGATGGCTAAAGATAGCTGGAAGTTCACAAAAAACTACCTCGAAAAATGTAAAGATGGGACCTTTTATTCTGAAGTCGAAAAGTTGGCTGTCCATCAACAGTTTCGTGCCGTAAAAGACAGCAATACGGTGGCTTCTTACAACTGGTTTATAAGAAAATATCCTGTTGAAAAACAAACCGAAGAAGCCACTCAGCTCAGAAATGCTTTGGCTTACACAAGTACCAAACAAAAGAATACATTGGAAGCATATCAGGAATATCTAGACACTTATCCCGATGCTGACGAATATAATGAAGCTGAGAAAATTAGAAATAAATTAGCTTTCGAAGTGGCACAAAAAGCAAATACTATCGAAGCCTACAAGGCATTTCTCGAAGAGTATCAAGAAGCCAAAGAAAAAGCAATGGCAAAAGAAGCTTTAGTTGGCCTTGAGTTCGCAAAAGCAAAATCAGCAAATACAGACGAGGCTTGGGACGAATTTCTTAAGAACTATCCGGAAAATACAAAAACCTCTGAAGCAAAAAAGCTTCGCGAAGGTTTGGCCTTAAGTAGTGCAGAGAAGATCAACACCATAGAGGCTTTCGACTATTTCATGCGCAAGTTTCCTGATAGCGAATATTATCCCAAAGCATTCAATAAGAAAGCGGAGTTAAGTACGGCCAACTTCACGTTTAACCTCCAAGAAGGAGCATCGCCTAGCCTTATCAAGGTTTTTGACCGTTTTAATACTGTTGCCACTGCTGTCAATCATATTAAAACTTCGGATGGTTACCTTCTCCTTGGAAAACTAAAAAATACTAAGCGCTGGTATTCCGATGCTTGGGTGGTAATGATAAAATCCGATGGTACACTTTTGTGGGAAAAACAGCTCGGAGGAGCTTACGATGATATGTTATCTCACGCGCTGGCCGTGAAAGATGGTTTTGTACTGGCCGGATACACGAAAGGGAAAAGCTCTACAGATAGGGAACTCTGGTTTGTGAAACTTGATAAAAAAGGAAAGACCGTCTGGGAAAAAACTGCTGACGGTGTACAGATACAAGGCATTGTAAGCCAAGACGACAAACTTCTGTTTGCTAGCACCATTTTGGATGAAGACAAAATGCACCAGCTCAATCTTGTACAGCTTGATCCCGAAGGAAACCTGAAAGCCAATCAAAAGCACACTTCGGTTGGTTTTCCTAAAGGCATTACCAAAACTGCAACTGGGGAAATTTTCGTTGCTACTCAAAAGAATTTATTGAAAATTGATTCCCGACTGGCGATCAGCCAGAACATAGAGTTCAGTAAAGGAAATTCTGCTTACAATATTAAAGCACTGGCCGATGGACTTTATGTAGTTGGACGGTTTTATGACTATAAAAAGGTCAATAAATCTGATTTTTGGTTAGCTAAATATTCAGCAGATGCACAGGTTGTGTGGGAAAAAACCTACGACAATACCAAACAACAGGACATAGCATACGACCTTGCGCAATCCGAAGATGGTTCTCTAATGCTGGTTGGACTTAGCGAAAAAGCAAAAACCGACAATTTGCACATCTTAAAACTGGCAAACGACGGAACTCAACAGGCCGCATTAATATTGGGAACAAATAATTCGGAGAAAAAACCAACAGTACAATCAGGAGAAGGTTTAAGTTTATTTCTGTCTTCAGGTGTTGATTCAGATTTGGTTTTTCTGAAATTATAACCACGCTTAAAAATTACGTCCTTTATTCATAAAGCATCATATTCATTTTCTTTACTTAGTGGATATGATGCATAAGAGATTGTAAGGAATTGCCTGTTATGATCAATACATACGTCTCCCTACTAATAGCTCTGGTTTTATGAAATTAGAGAGGTTGTTGAACTCACCTGTAGGTCAGCAGTTCGTATTTTTGCTATATAGTTGAGTTTATCTGCCTATACTATTCAACACTTCGTTTTCTGTATTTTACCTTTCGTTTTTTTGCTTCTGGTTTCTACAATAATGTTCTTGATTTCTTAAACCCATTTATTTTAAATACTTTGAGATCGTCAATTCTTTAAGTATGAATTCAATGCAATAAACTAAAAATAAGAAGTAAAGAAAAGCACATATAATCAACCATGTCAGGCTGTTATCGTTTAAACACTTAAATGCATCATAATATCAGCTTTGACTGATTGATCATCATAAATTAAAATTCAAAGAATGAACCTATCAAAAGTAAAATTCAATAAACATGACAGACCTGAATTCTTTAAAGAATTACGGAAACGCGTCAGTCAATACTTCGAAGAAAACAACATTTCGAAATACGCCAACCTTAACATGAAACTAAAAACCGTTTTCATGCTATTGTTATATTTTGTTCCTTTAGCAATATTGATATTAGGCATACAAACATCAATATGGTCTGTGCTTGCAATGTGGGGACTTATGGGTTTTGGAATGTCTGGTATCGGTCTTTCAATAATGCATGATGCCAATCATGGAGCCTATTCTAAAAATAAATTCGTTAACAACTCCCTTGGGTTCTTGCTGAACTTTATAGGAGGATATCACCAGAACTGGAAAATTCAGCACAATGTACTGCATCATTCCTATACCAACATAGAAGGCTACGACGAAGATATCCGCAATAACCTGATGCGGTTTTCGCCAAACCGCCCACGAAAAAAGATATACCGTTATCAGGCTTTCTATGCACCTTTTCTGTATTCCCTAATGACGATCTATTGGTTTGTCGGCAAGGACTATCTTCAGATAATACGTTATCAGAGTAAAAATCTATTGAAAGCAAATGGCATCAATTTCCGAAAAGCAATTGCAGAAATTTCTTTTCACAAAAGTTGGTATATACTGCTCACCTTAGTTGCCCCTATGCTTACGGCTCAAGTTTCTTGGTGGTATATGATTATTGGATTTTTGTTAATGCAGTTCATTTGCGGGCTGGCCCTGGCCCTTATCTTTCAGCCAGCACATGTTATAGAAGACACCTCATTTGTCAATCCAGAGAAAAGCGAAAATATAGAAAACAGTTGGGCAATTCATCAATTACAGACTACTGCAAATTTTGCGCATGGAAGCCGTTTGTTTTCTTGGTTTATAGGAGGACTGAACTATCAGGTAGAACACCACCTTTTTCCTAACATTTGCCATGTGCATTACCGAAAAATATCTGCAATTGTAAAACAAACAGCACAAGAGTTTGGTGTGCCTTACCATCAGCACAAAACGTTTTTCTCAGCTCTTAAAAGTCATTTTACCCTGCTACATCAGTTTGGCACTGGAGAATATGATAAGAAGCTAGCTTAAACAGATTAATTTAGGTCAACCTCCAAAGGGTTTAAATTCTTGGAGGTTGATTCTCCCGTATGCATTTAGTTCTTTTTATTTTAAAAGTTCATCATGGCATTGCTGTTGTATTCTTCAAGGTTCAACAGTGGGACGCTTTTTCATAGACCAGAACATCAGTAAAATAGATAGTGTAAGAAAAAATACCCCAAGCATAAATACTCCAAAAAAGCCAAGATAATCCAAAAAGAATACTCCAACCAAAGGTGCAACTAAAGCCCTGATACCTACCATGCTTAGATGAACAGATTGGTAGTGTGATGCTTCTTCTTCTTTGCAGAAATACGCTGCGCCAATAAACCACAATAAACTCATTGTAGATGCAAATGCAGCATAGAAAATATAAGAAACGATGAGCATGTAGTATACTTTCACTCCATAGATAAACGTATGCTGCGGAAAGTATTCAGTAAGCCCAAGAGTAAATAAGTGTAGTAATAAGGAGAGGAATGTATAAATCCCAAATTTCCGCGGGTCTATTTTGTCGATCATTTTACTAAAAAAAGGAAGAATGGCGATCGAGAGTATGTTGTAGGCGTTTTTATAAACGGCTATACTCGTATAGTTTAAATGAAGCTGGCGTTCGAAAAAGATAGTGATAACCGCCATTGTTACCATCCATGCAATACCGTAGAGCATAAATCCCCCTTCGAAATCGCGAAAAGCTTTATTCTGTGTGATTACCCGCCACATCTCTTTTGTAGAGTGTAGGATCGAATCCCATATGGGTTTCTTTACTGTTATTTTTTCTTCTATGTTCGGGATCCAACTTAGAGCAAGAACAGCCAAAAGTCCCAATACTCCTATTATTGGGTAGATGAAAACGAAAACAAATGGATCAATATCGAGCAATACCCCAAAGGCAAATGTGGCAAAAAGTATTGTTGTTTTGTTGAATGTTGTAGCATATCCGTATAATTTCCCGAACCTCCCTATTCCGTAGCTTTTCTTAAGCATGGCGGTGATAGTAGGGAACAGAACAGGGCGTGTGGAATAATGTACAAGGAAAATTCCTAAAAAAATCATCTGGTACCAGAAGAACCCATTATGATAGTCGTTGCTCTGTGACGGAAAGAAAATGAAAAATATTAGAGGGACATTGGCCAGGAATGCCAGAATCTGGATCATTCTTTTTCTGTTACTGAAACGTTTGATAATTTCGTTCATAAGAACAGAGAAGATCAAAATAACTATACTGAATTGGAATAAGTAGGCAATTTGGTAATTAGATCCCTTCAGGCTTTTTATTAGAACAAATTCATTCAGATAAAATGCTCCGTCCAAGAAGCCTGTCAGTGTGGAATAAATTAAGTGTAAAATAAAAGTCTTATGAATAGGATTTTTCCAATCTATTTTTCGAATTTGCATATAATGTCGTAATTTGAAACAAAAGTTTACTTAGAGGGGTGTCGCGCTGTTAAATACAATGAGAGTGTAATGATAACCTGGGAATTAATGATCATAATCAACACTGCAAGCATATCACATCTACGATCTTACCATCTGCTTTAAGGCCACAAAAGTAAGAGCAATTATTCTAAATTGAACCAAGGTAGTGAAGATGGAAAGCTTTATTTAATATTTGCTTGGGATGAGAAATCGCAGGAGAATGGCTTTCAGAGGAGAAAAATTAACGTTTTTTGTAGTAACATCAGGTCTAAATCCGTCCTATTTGTGTTATCGATAAGATTGTAAATTTCAACCGCAATTATAACTTTGCATCTGGGCTACAACTTTTTCTGCTCGCGGTTCGTCGTTGTTGCAGAATTGAAATGCCCCCCGAAATAGCTGCGGAAAAGCAGTATTAGGAGGTTGCTAATGAGTAAGAAAGCGTATACAGATGAGGAACTCATCAAGGGTTGTTCTAAAAACAAGCGGGATTTTCAGGCTGCGTTGTATGAACGTTTTGCTGCGAAGATGTACCCGATTTGTTTGAGCTATTGCAAAGACAGACAGGCTGCACAGGATGTGTTGCAGGATGGTTTCGTTAAGGTATTTGATAAGATTAAAGGTTTTAAAGGAGAGGGGAATCTTGAAGGTTGGGTTCGACGTATACTTGTCAATACAGCCATTGATAGCCTCCGGAAATCTGTTCGTCAACAGAATTATATTCAAGAAGAAATCAAATACCAGAATGAACTGGGCGAGAGTTTTCTGTCGAATTTTGACATTGGGATGATTTACGATGCTATCCGAAAATTACCCGATGGAGCGAAAGCTATTTTCAACATGTACGCTTTAGAAGGCTATTCTCACAAAGAAATTGCTGATAAACTTGCCATTAGCGAAGGCACCTCAAAGTCGCAGTATAGCAGGGCCAAGAGTTTGCTTCAGGGGTATTTGGAAGAACTAAGGCGGTAGAAATCATGAGTTTTGACGATTGGTATAAAAATAATATAGAAGAGCATCGCGAAGAACCTCCTGCATTTGTCTGGAATGAAATCCAGAACCAATTGGATGTACAGGATGTATGGTCCAATATTGCAGCGGAGTTTGATAATCGCGAAGAGCGGAGGATCCGCACATGGACAAAGTGGTCGGCAGCGGCTGCTGTTGTGTTGCTTTTCTTAGGTTTGAACCTCAATACTTCAGATGGGGTAATGGTTACAGCTACAACAGACCTGTTACCTGATCTGAATCCAAAATATGGTACATCTGTAAAAGCAAATGGTCTGGTTGCAGCGAATACTCGGCACGAGTTAAGCTCGGAATTTTCTTTGACGATTAAAAAGGAGATGAAAAGAGCCTCTACGGCTAACCAAATAGCAGCTTTGCTTTATGAAAATGGTGTTCATGGAGAGAAAACTAGAACTACAGAACGATCAAAAATCACAACAGCTCTAGACCCCGTTTTGGCAGAGAGAATTTATGTTCATACAGTATCCAGAGGTATGCAGTACCTAAGCCCTATGGATGGTGTAGAAACAGGAGATGAGTTTTATAAACTTCCATTGCTCAAGCGAATAAGTATAGGTGTAATCGGTTCGTACAACAACACTTGGCTGCTAAGTAGTCAGGAGTGGGATGAACTGAGTGATGCTGATGCTTCATCTATCTCTGGTTTAGGTAAGAATATAGGTATTATTACTTCTATCGATTATTCAGAGAAGTTATGTTTTCAGATGGAGCTTGTTCATACAGAAACAAGCCAGAATTACAAACGTGCTTTTGGAAATGATTTTTCACCAGAGGAATTATTGGTGAACTATTTGAATTTGAACATACTAGCAATTCATAAGAGAAATCACTTCATTGAAGATTATCCAGCCTCTCATAACTTCATTTTTGGAGCTGGATTCGGATATCTTACTGCTGCAAAACTTCGTGATGGCGATGTGCGTGTTGATATTAAAGAAGAGTACACAAAAGAGAATGTTTCCCTGAGTATGGGGTATGAATACGAGGTGCGCCCTACAAGACGTTGGAGTATCGCAGCAGGCTTAAGAACAAACTATGGGCTTAGCAATATTGATAGGGTAGTATATTCAGAATTTGACGATAACCGCAGCAACACTTTCAGTTGGGGTGGACATATTATGGTGAAATACCATTTGGGCTACAAATAGAGGTACTTCTTCAAAAAATCCAGATCATGTTATGCTTTTTTTGAGCGAGAGTTATGCAATTTGCAGTTGGGCTGCGAAAATTGCCTAACTTTGCCCGCAGAAAAATAAACCGTAATACGAAAGGATTATGATACTCATTGACGGGAAAAAAACTTCTGCACAAATCAAAGAAGAGATAGCAATTGATGTGAAGCAACGTGTAGATGCAGGAAAGAAGCGTCCTCATTTAGCTGCCGTTATAGTTGGCGAAGACCCAGCTAGCCAGACATACGTAGCCAGTAAAGTAAAGTCATGCAAGGAAGTTGGTTTTGAATCTACAGAAATTACACTACCCGCTACAACAACAGAAGAAGAGCTTTTGGCAAAAGTGGAGGAGTTGAACCAAAGTCCTGAAATAGACGGGTTTATTGTGCAATTACCTTTGCCTTCTCACATTAATGAAGATCGTGTAATCGAAGCAGTATCTCCTTTGAAAGATGTTGATGGCTTTCATCCAATAAATGTTGGAAAAATGACACTAGGGCTGGATACATTTGTTTCTGCTACACCTGCTGGCATTGTAGAACTTCTGGATCGCTACAATATAGATACTCAAGGGAAACATTGTGTTGTGATTGGCAGGAGCAATATCGTGGGCACCCCAATATCGATTTTAATGTCAAGAAAAGGTCAGCCAGGGAACTGTACTGTGACACTTACACATAGCCGCACCCAAAATATTGGAGCTGTGGCGGCGGAGGCAGATATCTTAATTGTTGCTCTTGGAAAACCTCACTTTGTAAAAGCAGATATGGTAAAAGAAGGTGCAGTAGTTATTGATGTTGGTATTCACCGTGTACCTTCAGACAAGACAAAGTCTGGGTTTAGGTTAATTGGCGATGTCGATTTCGAGACAGTAAAAGATAAATGTAGCTATATCACTCCCGTTCCTGGAGGTGTAGGACCAATGACTATTGTTTCGTTGTTGAAAAATACATTGAAAGCTGCTGATATAAAGTAAACTACTTTCCATCCCGCTAAACTCTTGATAGCGGGATTTTGTTTTTTGGAAAAGTACTGCAAAAAGTTGGATTTATTTAAATACGAGACTTTTAGGTTTGTCATGGTGTTGATATACAACATAAAGCAAACCCCAATAACTGGTTCAGTGAACTTATTTTTGGTTCTGTTATACAAATCGTCTGCATTTATTTAAATTGCGCCGAAATTGAGTATCAGGACAAAATACTATATAACAGAAAAATAATATATTCTTTACTTACTCTTGAAATGCAACTACGCAAACTCTCTATTATTATACCCGCTTACAACGAAGAAAAAACTATTCACCTGATTTTAGATAAAGTCAGGGAGGTAGAACTTTTGAATAGTATCGAAAAAGAAATTGTGATTGTGAATGATTGCTCAGTAGATGATACCGAGGCTCAGATACTAAATTATAAAGAACGTTATCCAAAAGCTGGTATCCAGTATTTCAGACACGAAACAAATCAAGGCAAAGGCGCCGCATTGCATACTGGTATCCAGTCGGCTACAGGTGATTATGTCATAATTCAGGATGCAGATCTGGAATATGATCCAAGGCAATACAATTATTTGTTACAGCCAGTAATTGAAGGGTTTGCTGACGTTGTTTATGGTTCGCGTTTCATGGGATCGCACCCACACCGCATCCTATTCTTCTGGCACTCAATTGGAAATAAGTTTCTTACTGCATTATCGAATATGTTCACCAACCTGAACTTAACCGATATGGAGACTTGCTATAAACTCTTCAAAAGAGATATTATTCAGAACCTTGAACTTAAAGAAAAGCGCTTTGGCTTCGAACCAGAAGTAACAGCGAGAATTAGTCGTTTGCCAGGAATCCGAATTTATGAGGTTGGAATTTCGTATTATGGCCGCACTTATGCAGAAGGCAAAAAAATTAATTGGAAAGATGGCTTTCGTGCGATTTATTGTATCCTGAAATATAACTTATTCAGTAAGTAAAAATAAAAAAGTTGGCTCTGCCTTTCATTTCAGGTTTCAATGTTCAAGTATAAAAATTATACTTGGGGTAAGAAGTAGAGGCACGCTTTTGCCTAACTTATTTCTTCTAAATAGTCAGTATAATTGGTTAGGATTAATTATGTTTCAAGCTGTTGATTTATAGATTGAAGCTGGGTACATAATTCTGTGAACCTGTACTTGTAAGGTTAAAGTTTAATTGGGCACGAGCAGGAATTAAGCAAAGCATAAGATTGTTGGGAAGGTGTTTGTTTGGAGGGACAGTATTCAGAGGAGTTGATTGCGGTTGATTTTTTAGAATTGGTCAATTAATATAAAAGAATTTTTTTTAGAAACATCCATTTATCATGCACGTTGTCAGTAAGTTTAATTTGTGGTTTATTTTTATAATCACAGCTGTTGTCTATTTCGTTGGAATGATTGTTCCTGTAATTATGGATGTAGATGCAGCACAATATGCTTCCATTAGTCGGGAAATGTTAGAGAATGGCAGTTATCTAATTGTCAAACACCGGCACATGGATTACCTCGATAAGCCTCCTTTGCTTTTTTGGTTATCATCTTTCTCAATGAAACTTTTCGGGATAAATCAGTTTGCTTACCGTCTCCCAACTTTCTTAACCACCGTTTTAGGAGCATATTCCGCTTTTCGTTTAGGGCGTTTGATGTATAACCAGAATGTTGGTGTTATTGCTTCTATCCTATGGGTGACCAATCAGGCTTTCTTTTTAACCAATCACGATGTACGTACCGATACTATTTTGGCAAACTTCATGGCATTTGCTTCGTGGCATTTATATGCATATAGTCGAGATAATAAAGCAATCAACTTTTTTGGAGCATTTACAGGAGTCGGATTGGCAATGCTTTCCAAAGGGCCGATAGGTATGGTTGCTTTGGTTCTGGCTTTTGGGCCTCATTGGCTTTATAAGAGGGATTGGAAGAGTATATTTAAGTGGCAATGGCTCGTTGGGCTGGTGATTGTTGGTGTTATTCTAGCTCCAATGACTTATGGACTTTATCTGCAGTTTGGTGAAGAGGGAGTGCGTTTTTATTATTGGACACAAAGTTTTGGGCGTATTACTGGCGAAAATGAATGGAAAAATGATTCTGATCCGTTTTTCTTCTGGCATACGTTTCTTTGGTCGTTTATTCCTTGGATGGTGATTGCATCGTATGCATTCCTAAAAAAAGTAGCTCATTTGGTAACCGGACGTTTGAAACCGGATGCTGAAATTATAACATTAAGTGGTTTTCTTTTGGTAATGATTGCAATGTCGATGTCGCATTATAAACTGCCACATTACATTTATGTTGCTTGGATTTTTATCGTGATCTTAACCGCAGAGGAGATTGATAATACTTTACAGAATATTACAAAAAAATACAAGTGGTATCTGGGCTTTCAGATTTTCATCTGTTTTTGTTTGTGGCTGGTAGGTATTTGGTTCATAGGTTTTGTTTTTCCTTTGAATAATGTGCTTGTTTGGCTTGGTATGGTAGCAGCTTTAGGAGGTGCGGTATTCTTTCTGGCTCGGGACAATACTCCATTCGGGAAACTCATTATGCCGTCGTTGATTACCATTGTGGGAATTAATTTTTTGCTGAATGCACACCTTTATCCTTCGTTGGGGGAATATCAGTCGGGCAGTAAAGGTGCTTTCTATATCCAAGAGAATAATATTCCACTCAATAACATGTACCAGTTTGGTGAACATCAGATGTCGTTCGAGTTTTATAATCAGAAAATAATTAAAAAAACAGATATCGATACGATCAAATCGAATATGGCCAATGGAACGGTTTGGTTATTTGCCCATGAGAACGAGAAGAAGATATTGGATAAGGAAAAGATTAAGTATAATGTGGTTGAGAAGTTCAAAGACTTTCATATTACAACACTTCATATCAAATTCTTAAGACCATCTACACGCGATAAGTATTTGAAATATTATTACTTGATTGAAGTTCCGAAGCAGGAAAATTTAGGCTTATAGGAAATCTCTAAAATTATTCAAGGCATAGTGGCACTCAAAATCTTTTTGATTTTGGGTGCTTCTTTTTTGGGAGGGTTACTACGATAACTGTTCTTTAGCAAGGAAGAGAAGATTATGTCGGAAATAAAAACCTATAACAATGTATTAGCTGTTGTTGATGACTAAGTGGAAAATAAGATTGGCGTATAAGTGGTTCAATAACTTAAATTGAGTCTGAAGGTCAGTTTTGAGAAATGTAGTTTCAAAACTGACTTCCTTTTATTGACAAGGTTAAATTTCCAGAGAATTTCTTTCATACATCAAAGTTTTTAATAGCTTTGCTTTTCCGCCTGCAAAATAGAAACAGACATTTTGCGGGTTTGTTTTTTATGGGACATACGGCCACTTTTTATTTTTTTTGAATTGACTACGGGACAAAATCAATTCTAGAATCGGAACTCAATTATTGTTAAACCCATCAAAAACGTACTGCTACGATGAGTAAGAAGCTTGCTGTTGTAGCTCTTGGAGGCAATGCATTGTTGCGAGGTAATCAGGTCGGGACAATCGAAGAACAAGAGCAAAATACCTTAGATACTCTCAGAAATTTAGTTTTCTTGATAAAGGAAGGTTACGACCTTATTATTTCGCATGGGAATGGCCCACAGGTTGGAAACATCCTGATGCGTAGCGATGCCGGTGAGCAGTTGTACGACATTGCGCCAATGCCTTTGGATATCTGTGTGGCAGATTCACAGGGAGGCATAGGTTACATAATAGAGCGTACATTGCGTAATATTTTGCACGAGGAAGGGCTTGAAAGAAATGTAATCTGCATGATTACCCAAGTACTGGTCGATAGAAATGACCCTGCATTCAAAACTCCAAGTAAACCCGTAGGCAAGATTTATACAAAAGCCCAGGCAGAAGAGTTGGCAGCTAAAAAGAATTGGATATTTAGAGAAACAGCCAAGGGCGGTTGGCGTAGAAATGTTCCTTCTCCGATACCTTTAGAGGTATTGAATTATGAATCGATAGAATCGCTGGCAAGGCAAGGAAATATTGTGATTGCCGTTGGCGGGGGAGGTGTTCCTGTTTATCGCGATGAAAAGGGCACTTTGTGTCCGGTAGAAGGGGTGATTGATAAAGATCTGGCTTCGTCCGTGTTGGCAAATCAAATAGAAGCAAATGAGTTTTATGTGCTGACAGATGTTCCGTATATATATGTGAATTTTAACAAACCAGATCAAGAGAAAAAAGAATTCCTAAATCTGAACGATGCCCGTAAATATTTAGAAGAAGGGCATTTCGGTAAAGGGTCTATGGGGCCAAAAGTAAATGCCTGTATCGAATTTGTTGAAAATGGAGGAGAAAAGGCAATCATTACAGAAGCTAAGAAATTGGTCGACCGTCGATATGGATCTAAAATAACAAAGGAATATCAGGGAGACGTTCCTCACGAAACACCAGAGGATGTTTTGTAGATCAGAAGTATTTTCAAAGATGCGATTTTCTTGATCTACTTTGTATGTTAGAGACACATGTAAAACTTCGCTTAATTTCGATACCAACTTAATTAAAAGAGAATTTCTTTAATGGTCTCTCTTTTGTTTCTTAAGAATATGCTTGAGTGAATTCTCAGCAACAACGACTTTTTTTAAGTGCATTTTGTCTTCTATTTGTTGTCTTTGTACTTTTGATAGGATAAACATTATGGAATATGGAAAGTAATGCTGGATTTGCCGATCATTTAGATCTATTGATCAATTTGTTCCGAAAACTGAGGGGACAACACCAAGACGATCAACTACCAGGAATAGACCGATCTTTCTTTCAGACGGTAGATATTCTACTACAGAATTATGATATGATCCGTAGTACGGTTCCTAGCGAGATGCTAGACCAGTTAGGTTCTCCTATTCATGAGGTAATTCTGGAACTGATAGATCAGTTGCGACAAGAATTAGGAGAAACTGAAGAACCAAATGAAACTATAGGAGACATTTTAAGTGAAATAGAAACGATCGATAGCCTATTGCAAGAGAGTGGCCTGTCGTCTTCCGAAATCGATGAACTGCTAGACGAACGTTCACGTTTAATGCACGAGAGAGATAACACAGATGGAACAACAAGGCCCTGATAAAGAATTATTATTAGAAATAGCTCATGCGAAAATGCCTTTTGGAAAGTACAAAGGGCGCTACTTGAGCGATTTACCAGAACCTTATCTTGTATGGTTCTCACAGCAAGGCTTTCCGCAAGGAAAGCTGGGTGGTATGTTGGCTACTGTTTACGAAATGAAAGTGAACGGGCTGGAATATCTCCTGAAGAAAATTAGAAGATTGTAAAACAACTTGAGACTTTTGGATAGTCTCAATTAATACTAAATACGAGGAAAATGGCATTTAACTTGCGCAACCGTTCGTTTCTAAAGTTGTTGGATTTTACTCCAAAAGAAATAAAATTTTTGCTCGAATTATCGCGCGACCTTAAAAAGGCAAAATATTCTGGTACAGAACAGCCTACTTTGAGAGGAAAAAATATAGCCTTGATTTTTGAAAAATCGTCTACACGTACACGTGTTGCATTCGAAACTGCTGCATATGATCAGGGAGCTCAAGTTACCTATCTAGGCCCTTCTGGTTCGCAGATAGGAAGCAAAGAGTCTATGAAAGACACTGCCCGTGTACTTGGCCGGATTTACGATGGAATTGAGTATCGTGGTTTTGGTCAGGAAGTGGTGGAAGAATTGGCAGAGTACTCAGGTGTGCCAGTGTGGAACGGTCTTACCAACGAATTTCACCCAACTCAGATTTTGGCTGATTTTCTTACTATGATAGAGCATTGCGACAAACCACTGCGCGAAATAAAATTTGCCTACTTAGGCGATGCTAGAAATAATATGGGAAATTCGCTGATGGTTGGCGCTGCAAAAATGGGAATGGATATTAGGCTCGGAGCGCCAAAGGAATTATTCCCAGAAAAAGAACTGGTGGACACGTGTTCCGCGATAGCGAAAGATACAGGTGCCAAAATTACATTAACAGAAGATGCAAAGGAAGCTGTTAAGGATGTGGATTTCATTTATACCGATGTGTGGGTATCTATGGGCGAACCGGATAATGTTTGGGAAGAACGGATATCTCTTCTTAAGCCTTATCAGGTAAATAAAGAGTTGATGCTTGCTACTGGCAATCCAGATGCAAAATTCATGCACTGTTTACCAGCGTTCCATAACCGTGAAACAAAAGTTGGCGAAGAAATTTATCAAAAATTTGGTTTAGACGGAATGGAAGTTACGGAAGATGTATTCGAATCCTCTGCATCTATTGTCTTCGACGAGGCAGAGAACCGCCTTCATACCATAAAAGCAGTTATGGTAGCCACTTTGGGTGCATAATAAACTTATTGCTAGAAATTTTCTTAATGGTTTAAATAATAACTGTTACAGAAATGTTTCAAAACTCCTTTTAAAGATCACGACAATTCTGTTGTGGTCTTTTTTAGTTTTAATAGGTGATTTACGGAAATAATACGCTTTTGAAATGTGATTTTACGGGTACTTGCAGGTAAGTGTTAAATCTGAATAAAAAGTACGGCGCGTTTAATTGGAAATAAAAGCGTATCTTCAGGACAAGTGAACTTGATTCATTTGGTTTCGGTCTACCTGTTGAGATTTTCATTGAAGACAAACGAACCCAAACAAACAGAACAGCCCCTGAAGTCCGTAAGTAGTCAGCTATGATTCTGCTGGTAAGTTACTGATTATATGAGTAAAGTAAATCAAAATAAGTAGGTTCATGACCTTAAACAAGAATAGTTGAGATTTGGTTTGCTGGCATGTGCTTTTGTGAATATATGATTGGTTTCAGATTTTGAAATGTGATAAATCGAGCATGAGATGTTTGTAGTGGTATACGCTTACAAAGTAGAAGAGGGAAGGGATGCTGAGTTTCACGAAGCTTGGCACGATCTGACAGAGCAGCTATATGTACATTCGGGGAGTCTGGGAGCTAGATTACATAAAATAGAAGGGTGCGGATATGTTGATTACACCCAATGGCCTAGCCGTTTGGTTTGGGAAAAGGCGTTTGAGCAAATTCCTCCGAAGTTTCGATATGTTAGGCAGGAAATTGAAGAGGTAAGTCTTAGTATTGAAAAACTCTATGAATTGGA
Organism: Bacteroidales bacterium; assembly: GCA_965230435.1. GTDB lineage: Bacteria > Bacteroidota > Bacteroidia > Bacteroidales > JBDKHP01 > JBDKHP01. Next base: position 1,822,781 of record CBDDLB010000002.1, on the reverse strand, counting down.
TGTAATAGGGGACTTACTAATGCCTAGGACTTTTTCTCTCTGAGAATAGAAGTCACGGTAGAAAAACGTTTGGATATTCTTCTAAGGTTAAACTAGGGGATAGGTGATTTTTCCAACCCCCTTACAGATGTATGTTCAGTCTATTGCTCTTCTTCGATATCTTCGTGCCTAAGTTCAAATGCTTGATTGTACTTCACCGTTGATAGCACGAAAACGCTTTTTATCCTTGCAATATAATCATAGGTCGATAATTTCTTTAGTAGGAAGTTTTCGTATTCTTTAATATCTTTTACTACAACCTTCAACATATAATCGTGGTCGCCACTAATGTGATAACACTCCATAACTTCAGGCAGTTCTTGCATGTATTGAAAAGCGCGATGTAAAGCGTCGTAATTGTGCTTTACAGAAGAGATGAACATGTAGGCAACCATCGATTTGTCAACTTTTTCATTGTCTACCAGTGCTACATATTTTTTTATGAAACCACTTTTTTCCAGTTTCTTTATTCGTTCAAATATTGGTGTAATGGAGAGACCTAATTTGGCAGCAAGTTCTTTATTGGTAATGCGGGCGTTTTGTTGTAGGATATTTAGCAGCGCAATGTCTATTTTATCTAACTTCTTCATGGCTAATTGTTTCTAAGGTCACAGACCAATTAATAAAAAGTTTTTGCCTTAAAAATTAGCTTCTTAGCAACCCTAGGTAATTTGAGCTTTTCGACGGACTACTTGTTTGGCAGAAATTCAGGCATTCGTATCTAGATGAGGAAAGGAGTTATAATTCCCTCCCAGAACTCAAATTTCGGTTTTTTTTTTTAGTCACAAATATGTTTAACGAATATTTTTCCCAAAAAGGACTAAGAGGAGTAATTATTCCAATCTGGAAAGAGAAGAGGGGGCGAAATAAAACGTTGGAAGTGTTAGGGGGTATATTGTTGTATTACAGCTTAATTCCCATTATGGTAATATCATCGCGTTGCAATTCGGTTCCTTGATGCGATTGCAGTTCATTTTCTATAGCAGTCTGCTGTTTGGTTAAATCGTATGAGTGAATGTTTTCCAGCAACTTCAAGAAACGTGGTGTTCCAAAGCGAAGTCTTTTTGGTGAGTTCTGATCAATTAAGCCATCTGTAGTAAGGTAGAGCATGGTACCTTTGTCTAACACAATAGTATGTTTTTCAAAAGCTTCTGAATTTTTAGATCTTATTCCCCCTATGGTTCGTCGGGTACCTTTTATTTGTTTCATCTCTGTTTCTCCTTCTTCTATGTAAAATAGAGGGCGTTTGGCCCCAGAGAAACATACTTTTATTTTGTTTTCATTGCTTATGTCAATCTTACAAAGACAAACATCCATTCCGTCGTTGTTTTCTGTTTTGTCTTGTTTAAGAGTAGTCCATACGCCTTGGTGCAATGCTTCTAATATCTGATCAGTTTCAAGTATTTGGCGGTCGTTAACAATTTCACTTAGTAAACGGCTGCCAATCATAGACATAAATGCTCCGGGAACACCATGGCCAGTGCAGTCTACTATTGCAACGAAAAATACTTTCTCTTGTTTGAAATATCTACGAGAGTACCAATAGAAATCTCCAGATACGATGTCTTTAGGTTTGAAGATAATAAACGAACCAAAATATCTGTCCAGACTTTCCTTTATCGGTAGGTTGGCGCGTTGAATCTTTTCTGCATATCGAATGCTCGATGTTATGTGTTGGTTCTGGCGTTCTACACGTTCGGATTGTTCCTGAATAACTTTACTTTGTCGTTTAAGCTCAAACTCTGCAAGTTTTTGCATGGTGATGTTGGAATCAACAGCAATAAGTTTTTCGATGTTTCCAGATGCCCCAACGATAGGTGTGATGGTGGCATGAACCCAGATTTCTTGCCCAGTATGCATATGAGTCATAAACTCGTACTGCACACTCTTTTTTTCTTTAATGCAGGTGTCTATAGCATCAATGATGAATTTCCTGCGTGTATTTTTTATATTTCCTCCTTTACGGTCGATAAGTTGTTGAAGACTATAGCCGAACATTTTTGTGAAGCTCTCATTTACCCACTCAAAATTTCCTTCAGCATCCATAATAATGACAGCATTATCTGTCTCCCTTGCAACAATCGAAAGTTTTTCTAGCTCAGTATTGGTTTTTTCTAATTCTGCCGATGTTCTTCTAAGTTCTTCACTCTGTCTGCGTATTTCTTGTTCTGCCTGTTTAAGTTTTGAGATGTTTGAGTCTATGGAAACAAGCTTTTCAACTTCTCCAGCCGAGTTTAATACAGGTGTTAATGTGGTTTGTGTCCAGACAGTTTTTCCTTCCCGGGTTCGGTTCTGGCTTTCATAGGAAACCGATGTTTTATTGTTTATGCACTGCCAGACATCATTTTTTATTTGCTCAGATGTGCTGGATTCCAGTAGATTGCTGCCAAAGGTGTCTGTGAATTCATTCAGATCGTATCCATGTAGGCGGGTAAAACCATCATTCATCCATTCAAAATTGGCCTCAGCATCCATTATCGTTACAGCATTGTGCGTTTCGCTTGCTACAATTGATAGTTGCTCCAATTCCTTATTTGTGGCTTCAAGTGTTGCAGCTTGCTGTTCGATTTCATTTTTTTGTTCCCGAACTTCCTTTGTGCGTTCCGAAACAATTTGTTCTAGTTTTCGATTGGCTTCTTTCAGTCTTCTTGTGTTGTACCTTACGATTAGGTATACAACACAAAGGCCTAGAAGGAGATAGCCAATAATTGCAACTGGATGCCAATAATAAGGTGGGCGTATTGAAAACGTGTATTTAGCAGGAACGCCAAGGTTGCCATAAATATCTCTAGCTTCAACATTGAAAGTGTATTCGCCAGAATTTAGGTTTGTATATTCTTTGTGGGTGCGTTTGGTCCAGTCGCTCCATTTTTCGTCAAAGCCATCCAATTTGTATCTGTACTTCGTATCAGTTTCTTTTTCATACGCTGTGGAGGAAAAATCGAAACTAAGGTCTGTACTTCCTCTGAATTCAGGGATTTCTGAAGTATGCTGAACAAGCTGTGCGCAGGAATTAGATTCGTTCTTGTTTTTACTGAAAGCTCCATTGAAGATAATTGAATCCCCGTTATAGTGTACCCCTCTTATCAGTGCATCAAATCGATAAGCTTTGCTATATTTTTTGTTGGCCTGATATTGAAAGAGCCCTCGGTTTGTACAAAGCCAAGCTGTATTTTCGGATAAAATTAATTTGTGGATGTATGCAGGTTTACTCATGAAAGGTACTTCATGCCATTTGTATCCCTCTTTGGATTGTGTAAAATACCCTACGTGTTGTTTAGAAATCACCCATGTACGTCCATCTTTTATTTTTATTTGTCTTACATTTTTTAAAGGTTTCCCTTCTGTAATGTATTGCAAATGATTCTTTGGAGTAAAAGATGCTCGTTTCTTATTTTCGGGAATAGGAGTAGCATAAATTCCGTCAGGAGTGCCAAGATAAATGGAGTCGTTGTGATATTCCACATATAAATCAGTGTAAGGCTTGGGAATACCATCTTTCGATGTGTACAATTGTACATCAAAACGGCCTTTGTCAGAAATGCGGATATGGTAGACGCCAGCATAGTATGAAGCAAGCCAAATGTCGCCGTATTTGTCCAGAGTAAAGTTCCAGCTTAGTGTTTTTATGTGCCCTAACTGTTTAATATCTGAGGAGGTTAACGTTCCGTTATTAAGTTTTCGTAGATCAAAGTAGGAGATTCCATTGTACTGAGCCAAGAAAACAGTATTGGGAAGTTTTGGACTTATTGTTAGGTCGTATGTTTTATGGGTTTTAACTTTCTTAATTCCAGAATTTCTGATAACATGAAGTCCGTCGCTTGTCGCTGCCAATAACTTATCCGAGAAACTGCGGAGTTCCCAAACTGAAGCTTTTATTCCAGTGATTTTCTCAAGCTCAAATTTATCGTTCTGAGTTTGTAGTCTATATTCTGGTATGTGATATAGACCAGAGAAAGAGCCTGAATAATGTTTGCCTTGATGAGAATTATACGTAAGCACCGTGCCCGCAAGTCCGTTAAGGGCATCTAGTTTAGATATAGGGTTAGTTAATTTTACTTTTGCAACTCCTGCTTCTGTTGCCATCCATAAGGTACCAGCTTTGTCTACATACAAATAACGTACGTAATCACTTAGGAGTCCTCTATTTTTATTAAGTAGATTGACTACTTTTCCAGATTTATTCAGGATTAATACTCCTGCGTCCGTAGCAACAGCTATATTTCCGTTGGGAAGTGCTATTGCATGGTTAAGTCCATTGACCGAAATGTATTTTTTAAGTTCTGAGTCTATAGGCTGAGAGAGCCTTGAAGAATCGGGATACTGTCTTTGTGCTTCGTACAAGTCATATTCAACTAAGCCAAACTCCTGACTGATAACTAGCAACGATCCTTTATTCCATTTTATAAGTTGGGTATTGCTTTGAGGTGAGGCGAAACGAATTGTTTTTGGTAGAAAATGTTCAAAGTTTTCACCTATCATTAAAATGCCTTTGGGGGTGACAACGCATACTCTGTCATCAATCTGGTGAGCGGAATAATTAACCAATCCGTAGCCTAATATATTGATGGAATCATTGTGTAAACGGAAAATTTTGCGGTCGGACACAAAGTATATTCCATGACTGGTAGAGAATACGTTTCGAACTTCTCCAACTTCCGTTTCTGAATCTGGCAATAAATGAACTAGTGAAGTATATTCAACATTTCCTGTTTTAGAAACACATAGTTTTCCGAATTCACCTATAGAACCAACGTATACCGCTCCTAGAGAATCGGCGGAAAGCCCCCATGCATAGGCGGCCTTATCTAAGGCAATTGTTTTCCATTCCACACCATCGTATTCCATTACTCCGTTGGTATTGCCTACGTAAAGTACATTTCTTGCATCTTGGACAATGGACCAGTTTTGCGGATCTTCTTTGTAAACAGACGGATGGTAATTAATAATAAAAGGTGTGCCGATTTGTTCAGGTTGCGAAATTCCAAACACAGGGCTAAAACAAAAAAAAATACTAAGTATGACTAGCGTGCGAAATTTCGATTGAGAAGAAGATACAGCTGACAAATCAAACTTAGCATTCTTCATAAGGATAAGGAATTCAAAGGCTTTGTTATTAATTGTCTGGCCACCGCTGTTGACCAGATTTGAACTCGCTATTCCTCTCTGTCGAAAGGTATCAAGTTGATATCTAATTCCGATTCTATGGTATAATCTTCAACTTCTTCCTCCATATCAATGTCATCTTTGTCGAAATACCAATTTACGGTAATGTTACCGCCCTCTTCTTCATATTCTTTCAGAATATATAAGATATCCAAAATACAGCGAGAACTACTTGTATTGAAGTATGTGAGCTTAAAATTAAAAGTCAAAGGTTTTTTAAGATTATCCTTATATTCCTTCAGCCAATCCAAAAGAGGGTTGTAAAAATCGACTGTATCTTCCAGATAGGACTCCCCGCTCAATTCGCAAACGCCAATGTCTTTGTTAAAATCGACGGTAGGAACAAAATAATCGTCATGGTAGCCTTTGATCGAAATATTTTCCATTGCAATATTAATTTGTATCTCTTACTTTTTTACTCTTACTGATAAACTCAAAAATGCAGTGTGATCGTCTACCTCGGTCACTTCGTACTCAATAGGAGCACTGGCAGTTAAGGCAACCTGAATGAGCCCAATATTAGCTCCTCCGAATTGTCCTTGAGGCAGAGAGCGTTGCTTTCTTTTAAAAGCGCGCAAATCTTCACGATCTAAAGTATTAATAATTTCGAACTTTTCGATCATTGGTATCAATTTATCTTTTTTTATAAGATTACCTGTCGAAAAAGTGTAGTACTCGTCGTATTCACCTATAACAAGTGTTCCGATACCGATTGGTTTGTCACCGTGAGTGATTTCTGCAGAATAAAATGAGATGTTTTGTGCCAGTTCTATGAAAATTTTGAAAATTTTACGACTAGCATTCTGGTTTCCCTTAATGATAACTTCGATATAATTCCCGATTACAGCCAAGATATGTTTATCAAAAGGTCCTTTGTAAGAGACCAAGATATCCTGATCGAACATTCGGTAAAAATCGTAGAGGTTGGTTTTGGTGTTATATTGCCTCATCTGAAATTATGTGTTTATTAGGCTTACTCAAAAAAATATTCACAAATGCAGTGCCAAATAGTTGACTTCCCTTTGTCTTGAACTAAAAGATAACTGACTAGCCAAATATAGGAAAATATGTTGAACTGGACGCCTCCAAAGTTTAGTTAAGGTATTATTGTAGCACTTTTATTTCAACCCTTCTGTTTTGGGCTCTTCCTTTTGCATTGCTGTTGGGGGCAAGTGGTTTTTCCTGCCCAAAACCTTTAACGGAAAGCCGATCGTTTTTAGCGCCTTTTTCCACTAAAAAATCACGTACTGCTTTTGCTCGGTTTTCTGATAATGTCTGATTGTTTTTTTTTCCTCCTTGATTGTCAGTATGCCCTCTGATTTCTAGGTTCAAGTCTTTTTTCCTGATCAGAAGTTTTGCCAAACGGTTCAGCTCAGGAAAAGATTCTGGTTTTAGTTCGTAGCTGCCGGTGTCAAAAAATAGGTTGTTAAGCCGAACTGGCTTACCAGCAGACATTTCTTCCCAAGACTGAAGGATTATGTCATGCTTTACGTTTATACTTGTTTTTTGGTTTCGTAAGTCTATGTTTGAGGAAGAGGGGAAATAACCTTCTTTATCAACATAATACCCATAGTTTTTGCCTAATTGGACAACCAGGAAATAACTTCCGTCGATGGGGTTGCTCTCTGCTTGACCAATTGGTTTGCCCGTTTTTAGGTCTTCCCATTTAATTGTTCCGGATATTGGGTTGCCGTCGTTGTCGAGAAGGTAACCGCTGATGGTAGCTATAAAGTTTGGTCGGATGGATTCAGGAAGATCCATGACATACAAATCGTAACTGCCTTTTTCCTGAGCAGAGAAAAAGGCTTGGGTACCATCGGTTGTGATTCTGTAACCCCAATCGTCAACAGCTGTGTTGATTGATTTACCAAGGTTTTCCGGTTCCGACCATTCTGTCCATGAGTCTTCGTTTAGGCGCGTTGTTTTATATATGTCCAGTCCTCCTAGGCCACCATGTCCATCTGAACTGAAGTAAAGGGTTTTCATATCTGGGTGGAGAAAAATGCCACGTTCGCAGAATGGCGTGTTGACGACTTTGCCAAGGTTTATTGGTTTTCCCCAGCTGTTTGGCCCTTTCTTCTCGGATACGTAAATGTCTATGTTGCCATAGGAACCGCCATGATAATCTCTGTTGGCTTGATTATATAAACCTTGCCCTCCGGCGCGGTCTGAAACGAAGATGAGATTTTTGCCGTCACTTGTCATCTGGGCTTCGCCCTGCCAGTATTTACTATTGATGGGTTCACTGAAGCGGGACGGTTGCGACCAGCCTTCTTGTGTTTTTTTCGAGAAGAACAGGTGGCGGTTCTGAAAATAGATGAGTGTGTTGCCATCTGTAGAAATAGCTAGTGGTGCTTCGTACCCTGTTGGTGTACACAGTTCTTTTATTGGGGCAGGCTTTTGCCATTCTCCGAATTCGAACAGAGATAAATATATATCTTCTTGACCAATGGCGTCTGAGCGATTGAACCCACAAAAGTATAGCTCTTTTCCATTGGCTGATATTATTGGTACGTATTCACTTTTGTTGGTGTTGACCGAGTCGTTTAGCCTTTCGATTTTGAGTGTCATGCTAGATTGATTCACGTTTTTTTTCAAGCTCCTTATTCGGGCGTCTTCTTTTCTGAAGAAAGGTTCGAGTTCGGAGATAATGACTTTTGCTTCGCCCCATTTTTTTTCTGCAATATATGGAGAGAGAATTCTTTGCAGGGCAACGTAGGCAATTGTGTGTTTGTGCCCTGCCTTTCTTATATAGTCTTTATACTTGTCGACAAAAGATGGGTAGTAACCTTTGTGGAGCAACAATTCGGAAGCGTCTACAGCTAGTTCTTTATCGGCTACAATGGTGTCTTGCGGAACTCTGTGTCCTGGGAACGATTTCTCAAATGTTGAAATGGATTCAATAACTCCGTCGAAACGAAACTGATCGTAAAGTCTTCTCCACATTAGCTTAGAAAGAACGTCTGCGGAATCGGAGACAGGAGTGTTGGGGTATCTGCGGATGAATGCGTCAATTTTACGGGGGTCTCTTTCGCTTTTGATCTGTTTGTACTCTTGAACGGCCATTTGGCTTTTCATACGGAAAACTACGGGTGCATCTTTGAAATCTTTTTCAAATTTTTCTCTGTTGCCTTGTGTTGGTGCTTTTAGGAATGCTTGGTAAGCTTTCATCTGTAAAAGGCTGTCCATTTGTATCAGCGATTTGAAGGTTAACTGATATTTTTCTTCGTATTCCAGTTGTTCTTTCTCCGATAACTTGTCCCACCGTTTTAGGCAGTATTTTATATTGCGGTATGCTTTGCCGAAGTTTTTTTTAGGATATTCATCATTTGCATAAACCAGAGCGAGCCCGTATTTGGCAACAACAGGATCTTTTTTCTTTTTTATTGATTTGGAGAATATTTCCTTGGCATCGTTAAAATTTTTGGTTTCAATTTTGGCAATAGCTTTTCTTAGGTTCTGAGCCCGACCTGGAGAAATAAATGATAGGGTAAGGCATATGATCGTTACGCTGAATAGGGCAGATGCATTAAGAGATTTCATGATTGTATAAAGTTTTAAGGTCGCGGCCTTATATTTTATGAATAAAGTTAATCAAATAGATTGCGTTGTGAAAGTGAAAAAATAACCTATTCTAGTGTTGCATTTCGATTTTTAGTCTTCAAGTATGAAAATATGTTTTAGATCAAAAATAGAAATGTGCTTTGGTCTAACTCATTTTTAAAACTCCACGTTGTACCAACTCTTTATAACGAACATTCGGGTTAATCATTTCATAAGCTCAGGTACGTGGAGTGCATAAGTGTGTAGGGAAAGTTATTGGAGAGGTAAAGTTGTTTTTTAGAGATTTGATTTTAGGAAGTAGATAAGGGGCAGACCTTCAAAATATTTGAGGGTCTACCTGTTGTGTTTGCTTGGGATAAAGTTGAGTGTTTTCAGGCGTATTGGTGATGAAAAAGAACAATGCTATAATCGTTATTCAGCGAGCTGCTTTTGTCCGCAAGGCAAAGGAATGTCCAGTGCTGGGTAAGCTCTTTTGTAAGAATAATGCCACCACTCAGTGCGTATCGGACGAAAACCGCATTCTTGCATAATTGATTTTAGAAGCTTTCTGTTCTTTAGAACATGGGGTGGTAAATTTGTATAGGCATGATGGGCTTTCTTTCCGAAGAAGTCGAAATCTGTCCCCATGTTAAGCTCTTTCCCTGTCTGGTCAACGAGAGTTAAGTCTACAGCTACGCCTCTGTTGTGCATGGATGGGCCTTTGGAAGGATTCTTCACGTAAGATGGATTTGGGATGATTTCCCACATACGCTTAGACACTGATAAAGGGCGGTAACAATCGAAAAATTTAATACGGTAGCCATGCTCTTTGAAGCGCTCGTTTGCTTTTTGTATGGCCAGAGCTACTTCGTAACGTAGTAGGCAGGCATCGCACTCGTAGAGGCGTTCTTTGAATGTATTGTTTTCTGAGGAGTACCGGATGTCGTAAAAAAAATCAGAGCTCAGTTCTTTAAGTAGGACGAGGTCTCCTTTTTTGTATTTCTTCGGCTCTTTAGGTTTTTCAGTTACGGTTATTTGCTTTTTTGTTGTTTTTATTTCTTGAGGCTTGTCTATGATTTTCTTTGGCTCCGAGTGTCTGAATTCGATCTGCTGTTTTTTTGAGCTATCTTGGCACGAGTACAGCAATACATATAATATAATTATGGATACTATTGAAAAACAATTTAAAATCGAGAAGCGGAAAATGTTTCGTCTGTCTATTTTTATGGACATAATCGGTATGTTAAGTTATATAATTCCTATTTACGCTGAAAGCATCGACTTTATTTGGTCGCCGATAGCTGCAATCCTACATTTTTTTATGCTAAAGGGCAAACTTGGATTGCTTGCCGGTTCGGTAACATTTGTAGAAGAACTTCTTCCAGGAACAGATTTCGTTCCAAGTTTTCTGATTATGTGGTGGGTGAAATATGTATGGCAGGCCAATAAAACCCAGAAGCAGTTGTTGGAATACCAATCGGATAAGAAGTAAAGGGTAGGGGATAAAGTGTGCAGATATGAATCTTGGAACTAAATTTTACCTTTGCAAAGGTCGTGGACTTATTTAGAAATATCTGTTTCATAAAATTAAATATGGCCACTTACTAAAAAGCAAAAGTATGCAAGCTAATACTCCACTGGCAGAAAGACTCCGTCCGAAGAATTTTGATGAATACATTGGTCAGCAACATTTGGTTGGGAAAGGAGCCGTGTTGCGGAATATGATAGAATCGGGAAAGCTGTCGTCGTTTATTCTTTGGGGGCCTCCTGGTGTTGGAAAAACTACTTTGGCAAAAATTGTGGCCAATCTTCTTGAGCGTCCTTTTTTCAGTTTAAGTGCAATTAATTCTGGAGTAAAAGATATTAGGGATGTAATAGAAAAGGCAAAGAAGAGCCGTTATTTCAATGCTCCAAATCCAGTGTTGTTTATCGATGAGATTCATCGTTTTTCGAAAGCTCAGCAAGATTCGCTTCTTGGAGCAGTGGAACAGGGGATTGTAACTTTAATTGGGGCAACAACTGAGAACCCGTCTTTTGAAGTTATTTCGGCATTGTTATCAAGAGCTCAGGTTTATACTCTGAAACCGCTTGATGTTGACGATCTGCATACCTTATTGCAGCGCGCATTGACTGAAGATGTTTTCCTGAAGAAGGTTGAAATAGAGGTAAAAGAGCATGAAGCGCTTTTTCGTCATTCGGGAGGTGATGCCCGTAAGTTGCTAAATATTCTGGAACTGGTGGCTATGGCAGAAAGTCATTTGTCCAAGGTTGTTATCACGGACGATCTTGTAATGCAGCGCTTACAAAAAAACATGGCGATGTATGATAAGAATGGAGAGCTTCATTACGATATTATCTCAGCATTTATTAAATCGATTCGGGGAAGCGACCCTGACGGGGCTGTTTATTGGCTGGCCCGAATGATAGAAGGTGGTGAGGATGTGAAGTTCATAGCCCGCCGTTTGCTGATTTCTGCTTCGGAAGATATAGGGCTGGCAAATCCCAATGCTTTGCTTTTGGCCAACAACTGTTTTCAGGCAGTGAATGTGATTGGTCTACCCGAGTCGCGCATTATTCTTTCCGAGACAACAATTTATCTTGCCAACTCTCCAAAAAGCAACTCCGCTTACGAAGCAATAAATAAGGCACAGGAGATTGTCCGAAAAACAGGAAACCTAGACGTGCCGCTGCATTTGCGCAATGCTCCTACGAAGCTGATGAAAGATCTTGATTACGGCAAGGGATATAAGTATTCTCATGCTTATGAAGACAATTTCAGTGAACAGGACTATCTTCCAGAGCAGATAAAGCAATTGCGCATTTATTCACCCCAAGAAAATGCCCAAGAGAGTAAAATGAAAGATCGGTTGAACAAATTGTGGAAAGATAGGTATGATTGAACGCTTGTGGGAAGATGCTGACCAGTACGTGACTCTAATTTTATTATAGGCATATCAGAAAAATATTATTCATTCATTTCACTGCGAACGACCAAATCTTCACGTATAAAAAGTACGTAAGGATTTGGTCGCCTTGTGCGCTGTTGACATTTTTTTTAAAACATGCCTTTAGAGGGATATTGAATACAACAATAATCAATGCCTAATTACAGAAGAACTTTTTTGTAATGTAATGTATTGGTTTTCAGAATCTATAAAGTTCATAAAATAGAACTAACAAATGTCATGAATTCAAAGGGACAAGCACAGTAACTTTGTTGTTATATAAATAACAATGACAACAGCGGATGAAACAGGTTCTGCCTGGTTCAATATCGTGGCACGCACGGACATGATTAAAGTTCATGATGATCATGGACTTTCGTTAATATATAACGTGACAGGCCAGGGTTGTTTCTCAAATTTTAAGCAGATGAAAAACGGAGAGATTTTGCCTGAAAAAACAATAGAACGCCTTTCGCAATACAGACGGACATTGCTGCGTCTTGTTGAGAATGAGAAGGGGTATATCTTTTCGCATGAGTTAGCAAACATTCTCAATATAACCGCAGTGCAGGTGCGCCGTGACATTATGCTGATGGGGTACAGTGGGCAGTTGCGAAAAGGATATGATATTAAGCGCCTGATTGAGGCAATAGGGAATACGATAGATAGTAAGAAGAAGAAAAATGTTGTAGTTGTAGGAGCAGGAAAGCTTGGTCGTGCTATAATTGGTTACTTCTCCAATCAGAATACTCAGCTTAATATTATAGCCTGTTACGATGTGGACCCTCTGATTGTTGATACAAAAATTTCAGGAATACACTGCTATCATATCGACGATTTGCAGAACGCAGCTAGTGAGAATAATGCCGAACTTGCTATTTTGACTGTTCCCCAGAGAGATGCCACAAGTATGGCCGATCATTTGGTGAAATCGGGAATAAAGGGAATCCTGAACTATACATCGACATCGCTGAAAGTGCCCGAAAACGTTTTCTTGGAGGAATACGATATGGTGACTTCTTTGGAAAAAGTAGCTTATTTTTCTGACCGTTTATAGAAAAAATAATTGGTTCGTGTGGGTTTTTCTCCAGCAGAAGTGTAGTTCTGTTTTGTGGTGGTACGGCAATAGTATTTAGCTCGTTCGCAAACAGGAATAATTATAGTTGTTCTACCTCGAGTTGATTAGCTCTGATTATAAGAATTTTAAAAGGATGAAACATTTGTTTCATTTTTATGGTTTCTTAAAATAGGAAAAAGGCATCCATATCTCTGTTGGTGTTGTTTGAAAGTGTATATTCTTTTATAGTTTTGTACGAGTAAAGGCTTATAAAAGAAGGTTTTTTTGAGAAAGTATGACTCTGCAATAAGCATTTAAAGCTAAAATTGGCGATTGGTGAACTATTTTGTTGTATTGGTGCCGGTTTTCGCAAACAAAGTAGTAATCCTGACATATAAAGATTTAGAAGCCTTATCTTCGGGGCTTCGAAAAATTGAGGAGGAACAGGAAATAAAATAAATTTTCATATCAATGATTTACAAACCACAAATATACAACATCGCTGATGAGCCTATGAAGCCATTTATCGACAGTGATGAAATACATAAAATTCTGGAAGAAACTGCTCCTACGGCAGAGCAGGTTGAAGAGGTGATTCAAAAGGCATTGAACAAGAACCGACTTTCGATGCAGGAGGTAGCTGTATTGGTAAAAACAACAGATCCGGAACTGATAGATAGAATTAAGCTAGGGGCAAAGCAGTTGAAGGAGAAAGTGTACGGGCACCGTATTGTACTTTTCGCTCCGTTGTACATTGGTAACTATTGTACAAATGTATGTTCGTACTGTGGGTTTAAGGCCACCAATAAACATGTAAAAAGAGCAACGCTTAATAGCAAAGAGATAATAAATCAGGTAGAAGCACTTGAAAATGTAGGGCAGAAACGTCTGATTTTGGTTTATGGTGAACATCCAATGTACGATGCCGAGTTTATTGCAGAATCTGTGAAAACTGTTTATGGAGTAAAGGTCGGTAATGGAGAGATCCGCCGTGTGAACATTAATGCTGCGCCGTTTGATATCGAAGGGTTTAAGACTGTGCATGAAGCAGGCATTGGTACCTACCAAATTTTTCAGGAGACCTACCATAAGCCAACTTACGAAAAGGTACACCTGAAAGGCACCAAGGCAAACTTCAACTGGCGCCTAACATCTCTAGATAGGGCACAGGAAGCTGGAATTGACGATGTTGGAATTGGGGTGCTTTTTGGTTTGTATGATTGGATGTATGAAGTATTGGCACTTGTTAGGCACGTGAACCACTTCGAGCAGGTTTATAATGTAGGGCCGCATACGATTTCGTTTCCTCGCGTGCAGTATGCATCCGATCTTGATATAGACAAGCAGTACCTTGTAAGTGATGAGGATTTTACAAAACTTGTTGCAATTCTTCGTTTAGCTGTTCCTTATACGGGGTTGATTCTGACGGCACGCGAACCGCGACATATCCGAGATGAAATTCTTCAATTCGGTGTTTCTCAGATCGATGGAGGAACAAATATTGAAATGAAAGGATATTCGGATAAGAAAGAGGATACTGAGCAGGATATTGAAAACGAGCAGTTTCAGATAAATGACGATAGAACACTGAACGAGGTGATCGAAGAACTAGTTGACAATGACTATATACCTTCGTTTTGTACAGCTTGTTATCGTTTGGGGCGCACAGGAGAGCACTTTATGGAATTCTCTGTGCCAGGTTTTATTAAACGTTTCTGCGACCCTAATGGCTTGCTGACTTTGGCAGAATATCTTGAGGATTATGCTCCAGAGAAAACAAAAGAAAAAGGATATCGATTAATTGAAGGTAAGCTGAAGGAATTAAAAGAAACTGGGGATATCCAACCTATTGTGGATCGTTTGGCTAAGATTAAGGAAGGTGTCCGCGATCTGTATTTTTAGTATTATTTCAACGTATTATTAATTAATTGAATATGATAAAATAAGCCATTTCAATGTTGCATTTTGCTTTCCAATTCTTATCACGAAAAGTGCGCTTTGGGTTAAGAACAAAATGCAGCTTGGATTAGCTTAGTCAAAGCTGAAAAAAATAACTTCGGTTTTCGTTGCACTGCGGTCGTCCAAATCCTCACGTACTCTGGTACGCTCCGGTATTGAAGCCTTGTGCGCCTTAACCGAAATTATTTTTTACACTTCACTTATTTTTTTCTTGCTATTGAGTGCTGAAAAACTTGTACTTTGGGCTAATGAGTATGGAAACAAAGGATATACGTTGGCAACAAAGGTTTTATAACTTCAAAAAGGGTTTCTCCCACCTTAGCATTGCTATTGAGCAGGAACAGCTTAATTATTTAGAGAGCCTCGGCCTGATACATACTTTTGAGTATGTATATGAACTGGCCTGGAAAACACTTCAAGATTACCTCAGTTATCAAGGTTATGTAAAGGCAAAAGGTCCAAGAGCCAGTATACAACAGGCGTTTAAAGACGGGCTGATTGAAGATGGTATGCTTTGGATGGAGATGTTGAAAAAAAGAGAACTCACGGGGCACACTTACATTGAAAGTACCAATGAAGATCTGATTGAATCTATCCGTTTGCGTTATGCAGATGCTTTTAAGACCTTGATTGTTTATCTGGAACGACAGTTAGAAGAATAAGGTATGCACTACGGCTTAACACAGGACAGTTTGAATGGTATTATTGCTGTATTTGATAAAATGCCTCAGGTTCAAGAAGTGGTTTTGTTCGGTTCGCGTGCAATGAACCGCTATCATAATGGTTCGGATATTGATCTTGCCGTAAAAGGGAATCTGAGCTACAATGATATTGTCTGGTTATATATTTTAATGGACGACCTTTTTCTTCCCTATCAGTTTGATATTGTTGATTACCACGCAATAGAATCACGACCTGTTCTGGATCATATCGATCGTGTTGGTATTCGGATTTACCATAGAAATATCAATAAGTGACACTTTTTGTTTTTACATATCTCTGTTCATTAAATGTATTTAGTACATTTTTTATGGATGAGAAAAGTTTTTTTGTTTAATATACTTCTTCTTTGAGTTTGTTTTCTTTTTTATGAGAATGGCATTTGTTTTAATTATCTATAAATGAGGCGATTGTGGTGTTGGGTATTTTTGTTCTTGTGTTCTTATTCTTTGAATTTTAAGTGAAAATTACGTTTAATAATGAATTTTGGATTGAAATGTATAAATATTGAATAAAATATAGAAATAAAGAATATTAAATGAGCTGTAATAGATAGACTTAAGAGGTTTGCTTTCGTAGTATAATATTAAAATGTAACCAAAATCTAATTAGCTATGAGAGTGATTATTTTATTTGCTTTTCTGAGTTTGTCACTTTTGGTGAATGCTCAGACAGTTATTCGGGGTACCACTATAGATGGTGAGGGGATCAAGCTTTCTGGAGTAGAGGTAATTGTGAAAGGAACCAATGTTTCTACATTTTCCGATGAAAACGGAAATTATCAGATATCTGTACCAGCAGGAAATAAAACCTTGGTGTTCAGTCTAAGTGGTTTTCAGGTGGTGGAAATGAATGTAGATGGCGATGTTATTGATGTGCGCATGAGTAAGCACATGGATGATCTGTTTGAGCTTAGCTTGGAACAGTTGCTGACTATGGAAATTGAGACGGCAGGAAAAACCAAACAAAAGGTAGCAGATATTCCAGCAAGTGTTGTGGTTGTGGAGCGAGAGGAGATTGAGCGTTATGGTTATCAGACTTTGTTTGAGCTGTTGAGCAATGTGCCAGGTTTTTATAAACATGACAACTATAGTACTGTAAGTTTTGGAGTACGGGGTTTTTTCTCCAATGTACCTAACCGGAGTTTTGTGTTGCTGGTGAATGGCGTTCCGCAGGCACAGCCTCAGAATGCATGGAATTCGGAAAATTTAACCACTATTCAGGTTGAAACAATAGACCGGGTAGAAATTGTGCGTGGGCCGATGGCTATAATGTACGGTGTGAATGCTTTCTTTGGGGCGATAAATATTATCACCAACGAGAAAAAAGATAACGAGGCCAGTTCTCAGGTTTCTTCAGGTTATGGAACTGATAACACCTATCGTTTTAATGTGCAGACAGAGTTGAAGGGGGCTAAAACGAGGACTTCAATTTCTGCAGGCTATTACCATACGGATGGTAGGGATATTTCTTTCGATCCGATTCTGGATGCTGTAAGCGATTATAAAGGAACAATGCATACAGGGCGTACTACGAAAGATTTTTTCAAAAAGAAAAGTCATTTTCTCAATGTTTCGTCGGCATTTAATGATTTCTATACCAATGTTTCATTTGATGAGACTGATAGAAACAACATCAACTATTCTCCTCCGATACTTGACACGTTGAAAATTAGTTATTTAAACCGAACAATGCGAGGGAATATAGGGTATCGGAAAGATATTGGAGAGAGATTTACTGTAGATGCAAGAGTTGACCTTGTTTCTGCAAGTAGGTATCAAAACGTTCGAATGTTGTTTGTTCAACCGATAAAAATCAACTATGGAGAACAATGGTCGAAGTCAACTAGATGGTCTGGGGAACTGGCAATGCTATATCGCCCAATTGATGATATGCTTATTACCTTGGGAGGCAAAAGTGTGTCTACAGAATACATATATACGCTTACCGTAGAGAAGGTATCCAATAACATTAGTTATGAAGCAGACCGGCCAATAATTGAGAATTCGGTTTTTTCGCAGATAGATTATAAACTCAATGATCAGTTCTCATTTGTAGCAGGAGCAAGATTGGAAAAGCAGGAAAGATACGAGATGACAAACTCCTATTTTTCATCGACAGGTGAATTTATAGAACTTGATTATTCATACGATATAGATGATATTGTTATAGTACCAAGGTTTGCCGCAGTTTACAAGCCTACAGAAAGAAGTAGCTTAAAGTTGATGTATGGAGAGGCTCTGACCCGTCCTGCTATAACAGAGAATACGTTGACTAGCAATATTCTCCGCCCTAATTTAAAACCTCAGTTCATTTCTACTACCGAAATTAACTATATGGCAGCATTGACAGATCAGATAGCTTTGAGTACAAGTGTTTTTTATAACAAACTTGACCAATTGCTTATTTCGTCAAACACACGTGATCTGGCAACAGGAAAAATGACTTTTTCACCAGACAATAGTGGGGAGTTGGAAACTATCGGGGGTGAATTGCAGTTGCAATATAGCCCTTTGGATGCTTTGTCTTTTGATTTGGCAGTGTCTTATCACAACACTCAGAATAAGAAATACGATATTCAGGCAGCCTATTCGCCAGAGTTATTGGCTTATCTGAAAGCTTGGTATAAGGTGACGGACGATATTTCTTTTGCTATTACCAGTAATTATGTAGGGGAAATGGAAACTTTTTGGGTCGAGACCTCTTCTGAGCCAGGCGAACCAAACTCCCAGTCAGAAGGAAGGTTTTATGAAACAACGCCTTCTTATTGGTTGCTGAATGCAAATTTCAGGTACAATAATATTATGGGAACTGGATTGTATTTCAGTTTGCAGGGAACCAATCTTTTGAACGAGGATGTTTTTTATGGCCCTACCACTGCAAATTCTTCATTCCTTCCGAAAGGAACATACGACACAGGAATTGGTGTTTTTGCGAATCTAGGATTGAAATTTTAGGGTTTAATAGCACATTTCATTGGGATATCGTTAATGCCTAAAAGGGAAGATAATGTGTCTGCCCTTTTAGGCTTTTGTAATTTAGGAGTCAAGTTTATTTAAAGGTAGTTGAATTTGTTTAATTTTCGAAACGATGCGAATTTTTTTAAAACAAAGCAATCGTTGGTATTATGAAAATTGTAGGTGTAATTCTCGTCGTTTTATTTTACTCATGTTCGTCTTTAAGTGCGCAAAGAACAGTTACAGGCACGATAACCAATTTTCGGGGAGAGAGTTTAGAAGGAGTACTTGTGAAGGCAAAGTCAACCAAGGTCTCTGTCTTCTCAGATAAAAACGGGAGGTATCGGATAACTCTGCCCAGAAGAAAAAAGAAACTGGTGTTCGATTTTGAACACTATTTAACAATCGAACTTGATGTTTCGAAGGACGTTATAGATGTCCAGATGGAAGATGCAATGGCATATTTGTTTGAAATGAGTATTGAGGAACTACTGGAGATGAAAATTGGAACTGCAGGAAAAACAAAGCAAAAGATAGCTGATATACCTGCCAGTGTAGTAATTATTGATAGGGAAGAGATAGAACAATACGGCTATCAGTCTCTTTTTGAAATACTCAATAATATTCCTGGCTTCTATAAAAGCGATGACTACGAAGGGATAAGTTTTGGAGTACGGGGTTTTTTCTCTAATGCCCGTAATCGAAGCTTTGTACTGTTGGTTAACGGGGTGCCTCAGGCTCACCCCCGAACAGCATGGAACACAGAGATGTTAACAAACATTCATATAGAGACAATAGATCGGATTGAGGTTGTGCGGGGGCCAATGGCGGTGATGTATGGTGTGAATGCCTTTTTTGGGGTTATTAATGTCATCACTAATGAGAGAAAAGACAGTTTGTCCAGTTCTCGTGTATCGACAGGTTACGGAACAGATAATACTTATCGTTTCAATGTGCAGACCAAAATAGCTAAGGAGAAAATGAAGGCATCGATTTCTGCTGGGTACTATCGTACTGATGGGCGCGATATTCCATTTGATCCAATTTTGGACTCTATCAGCGACTATGCAGGGAAGTATTATTATTCAGACCAGACAACAAAGGGCTTTTTTAAACGAAGAAGTTATTATTTCAATATTTCTTCAATGTTTAACGACTTTTACCTTAATCTATCGCTTGATGAAACTGATAAAAACCAGATTACTAACTTTCCACCTATACTGGATACTCTGAAAATTAACTACCAATATCGAATAGTGAGAGGGAATTTATGTTACCGTAAGGATATTGGGGAAAAGATTACTGTTGATGCGAGTGTGGGGCTTGCTGCATCGAGTACTCTCGGAAATGCACGTATGGCTTTTGTTGAGCCGGTAAAGTTGGAACATGGACAATTTTGGGCGAAATCGACAAAATGGTTGGGAGAATTGGCGTTACTGTATCGTCCTATTGATGGTATGCTTCTTACCTTAGGAGGGAAAAGTGTCTCAACAGAATTCGACTATACTATTGATGCAGATAAGTTTATGCCCAATCATGTTTATAAAGCGGATCGTCCTATAATTGAAAATTCTGTTTATGCCCAGATAGATTATAAGCTCAATGAACAGTTCTCTTTTGTAGCAGGAGCTAGGCTAACGAAACAGGAACGGTATGAAATGACCAACACCTATTTTCTGCAAACAGGAGAGTTGGCAGAAATTCATTATTCATACGATATTGATGACGCAGAGGTTGTTCCTAGGTTTGCAGTAGTGTACAAGCCAACAGAAAAGAGCAGCCTTAAGTTAATGTACGGAGAAGCGCTGAGCCGCCCTTCAATAATTGAAAATATGTTTATTAATAACCTCCGTCATGCCAATCTAAAACCTCAGTTTATTTCTACAATCGAGCTTAATTATATGGCGGTATTAACTGATCAGTTGACTTTGAGCACAAGTGTTTTTTATAATCAACTGGATCAGTTGATTGTTCGTTCAGCTTATTTCAATCCAGAAGCGAAAACGGTATCGTTTATTCCGGATAACAGTGGTGAGATGGAAACTATAGGCGGAGAGCTACAGGTACAATACAGCCCTTCGGATGCTTTGTCTTTAGATTTTGCATTGTCTTATCATCAGACACAGAATAAAAAGTTCGATGTTGAAGCGTCTTATTCTCCTGATCTTTTGGCTTATGTAAAGGCTTGGTACAAGATAACAGAAGATATTTCAGTAGCTATTACTAGCAATTATGTGGGAAAAATGGAAACTTATTGGGATGATTCGCCTGTGGCACCTGCCAACCCAAATTCTCCCCATAAAGGTAGGTTTTATGACACAACGCCTTCTTATTGGACGTTGAATGCTAATTTCAGATACAATGATGTTATGGGGACAGGGCTGTATTTTAATGTACAGGGAACAAATCTTCTGAACAAAGATATTTTTTATGGCCCTACTCTCCATAACTACTCATACTTCCCTAAGGGGACTTATGACACTGGAATAGGTGTTTTTGCGAATGTTGGTCTTAAGTTTTGAACCATGTAGGTTATTGATTTATGGCCGAGTTTTTGGAATAAAACTTATAGAGCAAATAAGGATGTGATTATGTTTAATTTTGGGTTTAGCTCTAAGAATAAGTAAGTTGAGATTGTTAGGGCAAACAAAAGATTAGGACACTCATTTGGTCAGATATAATTTAAGTAAATCTATTTTGTTGATAAGTTGTTCACTTAAAAGCAGGGTAAATCTATTTAAATGAGCCTGAGGCTTAGCTTCAATTCAAACAGGTAAAATCTCGCATCATGAAAATAGTAGCTATAACTTTGTTCTTGTTCTGTGGATTATCTGCATATTCTCAAAAAGGAATTATGGGTACTATTACCGATGTTCAGGGAAAGCCATTGGCAGATGTCAAAATTAAAGTAAAGTCTACTGATATTCACACTTTTTCTGACGAGGATGGACTGTACAGTATAGTTCTTCCAGAGGGAAAAAAGACATTGATATTCGAACTGGAACACTATGAGCAGGAAAGTGTTGAAGTTGAGGGAGAAGTAGTGGACGTTTGTCTGAAAGATGCTATGGCTTATCTGTTCGAGATGAGCATGGAACAGCTACTGGAAATGAAGGTAGTAACAGCTGGGAAAACGACGCAGAAAGTAGCAGATATTCCTGCGAGTGTCGTCATCATAGAAAGGGCTGAAATCGAAAAGTACGGATATCAGTCACTTTTCGAGGTGCTGATGAATGTACCAGGCTTTTACAAGCACGACGATTATCACGATGTAAGCTTTGGTGTTAGAGGATTCTTCTCAAATGCATACAACCGTGCGTTTGTGTTGTTGGTGAATGGAGTGCAGCAGGTTCAACCGTTTTTTTCTAGAAATTCGGATGCAGTTACTACCATTCAGATAGAATCCATAGACAGAATTGAGATCATAAGAGGCCCAATGACTGTGATGTATGGGGTGAATGCTTTTTTCGGAGCAATAAATATTATTACCAATGAAAAGGTTGGCGGTGTAGGTTATTCGAACGTTACCGCAGGGTACGGAACAGACAATACTTACCGATTGAACGTACAGGCCGAAATAGGAGAGGGGGATAGGCATACTTCAATCTCAGCTGGATATTACCATACCGACGGACGGGATATTCCGTTTTCCCCAATTTTAGATTCCGTGGTGAACTATGCTGGTGTATACCAGAAAAACCGTAATATGGATGGTTTCTTTCTTAGAAACAGTCACTATTTTAATATGTCGTCAAAGGTCGGCGATTTTTATTGCAATCTGTCGTTCGACGAAACAGACCGTAACCATATCGACTTCTTTGCCCCTGTGCTGGATACCGTAAAATCAAATTACCAGAACCGCATATTTAGAGGGAATCTTGGCTATCGAAAAGATATAGGCGAGAAATTTACGGTCGATGGCCGTGTGGATTTGATTTCTTCCAGTCGGCATCAGAATTTCCGTTTAGCTGTTGTTACACCAATAAGGCTCGACTATGCCCGTGTTTGGTCGAAAACTACACGTTGGTCTGGTGAGCTGACGATGCTATACCGCCCTATTACCGACATGCTTATCACTTTGGGAGGAAAAGGAACTGTTTCTGAATACGAATACACCATAGATGTGGATAAGTTGTTGTTCAATCATTCTTACGATCCGGACAGGGCAATATGGGAAACCTCCCTTTACAGCCAGATAGATTACCAAATCAGCGATATGTTGTTGTTTGTGGCTGGAGTTCGGTTTGAGAAGCAGGAGAAGTATAAAATGACCAATTCTTATTTTGAACCGCCAAACGAATTTCGTCAATTGCATTACTGGTACGATATAGATGACATTTACACAATACCAAGGTTTGCAATGGTCTACAAACCAACCGAAAAAAGCAGCCTGAAGTTGATGTATGGCGAAGCTCTTAGCCGTTCTTCTTTTGCAGAGAATACTTACCTCACAAACGATGTCCATCCTACTCTGAAGCCTCAGCATATTTCTACTACAGAGATTAATTTCACAGCAGCACTAGGTGAGAAAATTGGGCTGAGTTCAAGTGTTTTTTATAATCACTTAACCGACCTTATCGTGTATGCTAGTTTCTTGGACAGGGAAACGAGCAGGGTTTTATTTGTCCCGAACAATAGTGGCAAAATGGCTACTTATGGAACAGAACTGCAATTTCAGTTCATGCCTTCCGATAGGTTTGTGTTAGACATGGCACTCTCCATGCACTGGACTAAGGATAAAAGCATTGATAAAGCCGCAGCTTATTCTCCTAATTTGCTTGGGTATTTTAAAGGAGGCTATAGTGTTACAGATAATATTTCCTTTGCTGTTACTGCAAATTATGTTGGTGAGATGGAGACTTTTTGGGTAAATTCCGATGAGTCTGTTGGATCGGATGGCAGCCGCTTCTATAAAACCACACCAGATTATCTATTATTGAATGCAAATGTCCGTTACGATGATATTTTGGGAACAGGAATGTACTTCAATTTGCATGGTACAAACCTTCTGAATCAGGACATATTTTATGGCCCCACTCCCGATAATTCAACTTTTTTGGGTAATGGTACTTATGATCGGGGTGTTGGGGTGTTTTGTAGTTTGGGTGTTAAGTTTTAGGTTTTTGATGCTTTTGCTGTAGTTTTTAATTTAGATTGATGATGTATGAAAATTACAGACAGAACGTCCGTGTTGTATGTAGCGTAGGCTTTTAGCCTGCGGCTTTACATTTTCATTTCTATTCAATTCTTTATTTTCAGATTGTTGTTTCTTTATTAGAGAATAGCATTGGGATATAAAAAAAGGCGTCTTACGACGCCTTTTTTAACATAAAAATCTATTTCGTTATTTATTCCCTCGTGCAAAGTTGTACTTGTGTTCGGAAATTTTTACGAATCCTTTTGGGGTTTCTTTGTAAGTAGCTTCTAGGCGACCTGTATCATCGTGTTTGAACTTTGTTGCCATATTGTTATTGTCTAGAATTGCTGTTACTTGGTCTGTAATTGGATCGTAGACGTAGGATGTTACTACTGCTTCTACTGGTTGAACTCTTAAGTCATCTGCATATGTGTAGCCAGTTCCATTATTTCTGATTTCTATGTCTAAATCATTTGAATCTGTTGTAACAGTTTCATACGGGATGGTTGTAGGTAAGTCAAATTCTACGTTCACCAATACCCAATCTCCAAACTTGTTAGTTTGAAGGTTGAGTTTCTGAGAAGCTAGAATAGAACCTCTATGTTTTACTTTAAGTTCTGTTGATGTAGCACTACTTTTGTGTATCCAGACAGAAGCAATGTAACGTCCCGCAGGTGCACCTGTTGCATGCCAGCCGATATGGGAAGAGCCACCTTTAATTTTTAATAGGTATTTTCCTGTATGGGCATTGATACCAGAAGGTGCAAGAGTTCGTTCTGAACTCAAGTAGCTAGATAACCAGTTGTTGATATTAAAAGCATCTTCCTCAAAACTAGTGGCGAGGAAGCTACCTAGTTTGGCGTGGGTAGCTGTTGCGAGAACTAGATATCCTTCCTTATTTAGTATTGATGCAGCATAATTATCATTAATGTCCTTGACTTCAAGAGGAGCTGAATACATACTATACTTAGTAGTTTCATTTATTTTTTGCCAAAAATTATTTTGTGCATCTGGACTAAAATTATATTCATCGAAGTCTTCCAAAGATCCATCTTTTAAAAGACCTCCGTTCCAAGCATATGATTCGTGAGGACGCCATATGTTATTACTCCAATTTCTCCATGTTTTTACTTTTGCAGATATAACTTTGGATTTGCTATATAACGATGAAAAAGGAGGTGTCTTAATGTAGGTATAAACTGCCGCTTCTTGAGTTAGCATGTTTTTGTTGTTTTCATCAATATATTTTGATCCCATTGTAGGGTAGACTTTGTAGGCTGGAACTGTTTTCTTTATTAGTGTGTATCCTGTAGATAGGTCTTGTTGTGTAGTTTCTAGAATATTACCTGTTACCCAGTCAAATTTAGAGTTGCGATTGATAATAGTTTTACCGTTAGAGTAAACCGTTGTGCTAACAGGAAAAACTCCATGGTATTTTTTTATCGTTTCTACGTGTTTAAATT
The DNA here is from genome assembly GCA_965230435.1 of Bacteroidales bacterium. GTDB lineage: Bacteria > Bacteroidota > Bacteroidia > Bacteroidales > JBDKHP01 > JBDKHP01. The sequence goes on along the minus strand of CBDDLB010000002.1, from coordinate 1,797,795 downwards.
TAGCTTTATGGGATCGTCTGGATCGATCGCCTGATATTTTGTTCTCAAGGGTTTCAAAGATATAGCTCCCTTCTGTTAGTAGGCCTAGCTCTTTTAATCCGTTTCCTATTTTCTCATATGAATTTACAGTTTTTTGAATAAGGTCGCCACTGCCATTGTAGGTCTTTTTTTCAAGAAGTGCACCAACCGATCCTATATTTAAATCAATCATATAGTGTTGATTTAATAAACTGATATCAATAGTGGTTTCAACCTCCCTTCTGGCAACAGTCCTTTTGTAAGTCCCGTTAATATTCTTTGTTGGGCTTGGGTTAATGTTTAATTCTATGAGATCAGAATTGAATGTTTGGAATTGATATTCTGTCTTTGATTCGAACTTATCGTTCATTCCTTTTTGATAATTTATAACCTTGCTATACATAATGGGTAGCCTAGGGTAGTCATATAGTTCATGTTTCATAGTGCTGTAAAACACACTGTTTGAACGTGCCGCTGGAGGTTCAATACTTGCTACTCCTCCTGAATATTCGTACACGGATTCTGTTGTTCGTCCAAGCTCATCTTTAATTTTTAGAGACTTCACCCTAATGTCTCCTCCTCGCAAAGATGCTGGATGAAAAAAGCATTTTCCTTCAAGCTTTGAAATTATTCCTTTTGCGTGTGCTTGGTCGGTTTCGTCAAATTTCAGGACAGCTTCTGAGGAATTAACAGATTTAACGGTTAAGTTTATTTTCAAATCTTCTGTTTGGGTCTGTGATTGAGCATAGGTTGGTTTGCATATTGCGATTATTTTTTGACCTACGCTACAAATAGTTCTGGCATCAAAATCGTCAAATTCTATTGTCACACTTTTGATGTTGGGATCGTACGGAAGATCGCAAGAAATTTCTTTGTCAATCCTAAGGCTATTGCCTGCCACCGACGAATATGTATCACGTTCATATTCAATTCCTATTGTAGCTCCTGTCGGTGTCTTTATTTTATTTAAAGACCATATTCCTGCCGGGTTTGAACCGACTTTACGAACTGTTTCTGTAGCTAGATTTGAGTACATTCCCCAAGCGTCATTAGAATGTATTTGAAATTCTGGGTCTAAGTTGCCACTTCCATATTCAAATTCATAAGGAGGCATTATCTTACTGTTATTTTTAAAAAAGTGAACTTTTTTCAGAGTTAAACATCCATGGGTTTTTCCTTTTTTTATTAAAGGCCATTTTTTGCGCAATAAATATTTATACTCTAAATTAACCTTAGAAATCAATGCTGGGTCACCTGAAGTTTTTTTATAGTTTTCAATACTTCCAAGATACCATTCGTAATCTGTAAATACAGGAGCTCCAGGATGAGGGCCTAGCTGAAGACCACTACGCGTTATCTTAACTTTTCCATCATCAGGGTGAGGGTAACGTTGAGCTGCATCTTCTCGAGGTCCTTTTTTGAATTTCGTTATATGAGAAGCTGTTTCTATACTTTCTAGATACCATTCTTCTCGGGTTCCGTATGAATAAGAGTTAACATCTTTGTGCTTCGATGTACGAACTGTAAAAAAAGGAATGGCCCATTCTTCTATGGGATCTGGACACCAGTAATTGAACTTTACCCAATAGCCATAATCGCCTTCATTTACAATATCATCGTTGTTTGCATCATAGTAATCTGCCCCTGTTATTTCTGTGATTAACCATGCTTTAGGTACAGGGGTAAGGAATTCAGACGTTATTCCATATGAAGTGTCAGATTCTTTTGAGTTTACATCAGTATGCGTAAGTGTGAAGGTTGGAAGATGATAATGGTACGTGATGCCTTCTGTATTTGTTATAGAAAAACCACCTATTAAATTTGCTTTCTCTTCATCTTTTTCTTTATTTTCTTGATCATCTTTTATTCGTTTGATTTTTGTTTTTAATTCTTCGTATGTAAACCATTTTATGTGTTTGGCTCGTACTAGTTTTCTATTTACAAAGCCATCCCGTTCTGTATCATAGTTATTTTTAGGAAAATCAGATGGAAATTTAAAATCGTAACTTCCATTTAATTTATCGTTAAGCCCTATATCTTTTTTGTAATACTTCTCTGGGAAACCATAATAATTAGACAGGTCTTTCGAATATATAAATTGAACTTTATCATCTATGCCTGGTACTATGGCACGGTATTCATTTTCATAGGGGATATTTACGGGGACATGATCTACGTGGAAAGGTCTGATTGCGCCAGAGATTCCTTGTCCGCATACGTTGTAATAATCGTATGCAATACTTGATGGTCTAGAGGAGCTAGGGTAGTCATTGTAAGGGGGGCTTATATGTACGTCAGCGCCGCATTTTTTAGAGAAGGTATTGTTTCTTCCTCCTCTTCTATATCCATTTGCTTGGGTTCCACGCCTTGAAGAAAGATATAAGCTACCATATGCTTCTACATCTTCAGTGTAGTCTAAGTAATATTTGTAATCACTATAAAAAATATAATTATTCCGTTCAAATGTCCATCTGGAATCTAAGTTTGAGGATGAAGCGAGGCTCATAATACCAGAAACACCATAATTTATACCTACAGAAATGGCTGTCTTGATTCCAGAACTAAGCCCAGAACTTCCAACTTGGTATCCAGTCATGGATAAAAGTACACCTACTGGATCTACATCTACACCGCTTTTAGACATACTAATACCAAAAGCAGATACGCTATTTTTCGAAAAGCTGACTCCCATAACAGTGGCTCCTAGCCCTGAATCTTCACTAAAAGAAACACCAAAACCATTATAGTTAATACTTCCGTGGAAACCTTTCTCTGAATCACCACCGAACTGAACATAATATAGGTTCAGATTAAAGCCAGAATTACCAGAATGTTCATATTTCCGCCTATGAATCTTTCCACAATAATCATCTGGAAATTGGTTGACATCGCGTGTAATTACGCCAGGATTTAGAGACCATCCTAAACCGACCCAGCCTGCATCTTGGTCGTGTTTTACGCCTGCATGATAAGAAAGAGGCATCGAAAAACCTCCTCCAGGACCCGGTACATTTACTATGGGTATACTGTAGGTTAAATCACCTGTTAGTAGGTTTACCATATCTGTTGTCGAGATAGACTCAAAGCCTGTCATCTCTGGCTGTTTAGGTCCTGTAACCTGCGCCTTTGTAAGTAAAGGTATTAGACCGAATAAAAGCAAGAATATTTTTTTATTCATTGTTATAGATGAAAATTATATGTTACGGCTCATTAATTTATAAGGCTTCTGACCTGTATTTTTATTTACTAAAGGATAAATGTAAATAATTCACTTAAAATGTATTTTTGGAACATCATCAATGTCCTTTGTCTGAAACCGAAAGCGTTGTCTACCAAATCCCCAATCGTGATTGTGCAAGACAATATCAAATCGTTTGCTTTTCTTTAGCTCCGCATTAGGAAAACTGAGTATGATAGTGTTTTTTCCTGTCATTCCATAAGTACGTGAAAAATGGGTAGTTCCTAAATTTATTGTATCAAGATCTACAGTAACGGCTTCAGTATAATTGTTCATATGGAAAGAGAAGTCTTCAATTATTTTTGTATATGAAGCTTCCGTTTGTAGTTTAGTACTGGTAAGTTCGTGCCCTTTGTAAGATAAGTCAAGAATGAAATGCCAGTATGCTTTATTTTCTTTGTACGTGTGTTCTATTTGTTTTTTAGATGGATTATCGTTACGGGCAACAATAAGGTCAGTAGGATAATAAGTTAGGCTTATATCAAAACCATCTTCACGAAAAACTTTCGTTACTCCATTGTCTTCTTCCAATAGATAAGCTTGCAATTCTGATTTGTTGTTTACTGTATTGGTACAACCAGCTAGACCTGCAATAAAAAGTATGCAGAATAATTGTTTCATTTTTTCTTTTTCCTTCCTTTATGCTAACTCAACATCAAAAAAATGTATTTAGACCCCTTTCTTAAAAATCTGTTTTAGGAAAAGAGTTAAAATTATCTCAAGTTCAATTTAGAGCAAAGGTGAACTCAAAAAAAGTTAATGTAGTAAGCCCAATTAATGATTAGACCTATTTTTCCCCCCGATATTTAGCATTAATGTATTCAGTAAGTTCATCAGTGATATCCATCACTTCTTTATCCATGTACACAATTGTACCATTACCTGTAGCTCCAAGAATAAGTTTAATATCGTGTTGTTTTGCGTACTGCTTTACATAGCGGTCGATATCCTTTTTTACTTCTTGCATTAGGCGTTGGTCTTCTTCAACAGCTTTTTTTTGTATGGCTTGTTGGTATTCCATGAATTTGCGACGTTGAACAGTTAACTCCTGTTCTGTTTTTCGGCGTTCTTTCCCGCTCATTTGTGAAATACGCTCTTCATAATCCATAATGGCTTTTTTTAGCCTACTCTCTAGGGTATCTACATTGGCTTGCCATTTCTTGTTTTTTTCTTGAAATTCGGACATTGGCTTTTTTACACCTTCGTAGTTGGTTAATAGCTTTTGGCTGTCTATTATTACAGCTTCTTTTGCTGGATTAAATTGTAGGTAAGAGATAGAAGATATAATTAGAATAATTAGAATAAAGTTTATTTTGGACATATGTTTCATATGATTGTTTGTTAAATGTTTTAGCTTGAATTTCATTTAGTTGCAAAGTGATAGTTGTTAATGTTTAAATAGGCATGCTTTTTTGCAATTTTAATTGACATTCACTTGCCTAATGAAGGGTATCCCAACTTATATCTTTGAACTCATTCCATAGATTCATAGCCTCTAGTTGACTTTGCGTATATGGCCCTGTAGTATTAAATGAATTATAGCGTAGGGTCCACCAATCAATTGTATCTGGGTTTAACGGAAGGTCGGCTTTGAATGGCAAAAGAGCAAATTGGTCAAGAGTATATAAAAGATGATAAGAAGTACCTTTCTTGCATGAAAAAGTACCTTTAGAAAAACGCGTCTTTCCAATATACCCTTTACCATTAATCTGTGTTATAAAGTAGACTTCCTTATCAGTTTTGTTTCGTAGGCATTTAATTGTTTTAGCAATGCCTAATTTGGCATTTTCTAATTTCCTCATTTTGCGTTCGCTTAGAATGAAAATAAATAGGAAAAGGCTAGTTAAGAATAATAAAGCAAATCGATAGTTCTTTTTTTTCATTTGGCTCTGCGTTTTCTTATTGCTAAAGGTGAATATATATTGCCGCAAGGTTGTCTTGTTATCTTGTCAATGTGTCGTTCGTTGCATTGTTAAAGCTTCCTAAAAATACGTTCAGTGAATATGCTGTAGTAAATCCACTGCGTCCATACTCTCCCATTGTTTTACCTCCAACTTTATAGTTTGTGGCTGTTTTCCCTAAGGACTTATACATTAAATTTGACATTATAACATCTCCTTGCGTCACGACTACTGCCGTGAGATCGTTTTGAACTATAGCTTTGGTTAGATTGGCTCCATTTATATCAATAAAAGATTCAGCCAGAGTTGCTGCACCATGGCCAATTATTCCATAGCGACCCCCTAATGTCCCCATTGCTACATCCCCAACATCTGTATTCATAAGCATTGCTTCCATATTCCAACCTTTTGACATTCCAGTTCCAAGAAATTCCCCTGTAAGATCAACGCCGAAATTTAAAGCTGTTTGAGCAATTGTTTTTCCATACCGGCCTAGGAATTTTGTGGCCAATCCAACCTTTGGCATTGGGGCTAATATTTGAGCTATGCTCCATACTACTCTACCTGCCTGATTCATTGATGATGTCATTGAACCTTTTAATTGATTGAATCTGGAACCCGCGTACCAGTATCTGAATCCATTTGTGTTTTTGAAAAACTTTTCTGCTTTTGGTAAGCATCCAATATATCTCAAAGGCATATCACTGCTTTGTATTCTCTTGAAACCATAACTTTCAAGTGACCCAGAGAAACCATCAATGTGGACTACAGTATTTCCTCTTTGATACCAGTCATAGCCTTCTCCACCGTCAGGGTCAATTACAGAATTAGGCCTGTTTCCCATTCCCAGATAGCTGGAATTGTATTGTTTATAAGGATCCGGGGATAACCAACGAGCAATGCGACTATCCCAAAGGCGTAATTCAAATTGATTATATCCAGTTTCGTCATCCTGTTCCGCAAATTCTCCTTGATAGCCAAACCTATATCCTTCCGAGATGGAATGATATCCGTCAATCTTCATCCCAAATGGGTAATAATCCGCATACTCTTCAACTTTATACGGATTAGCTGGTTTTATCGTTGTCCTAACATTACCTAAATGGTCACGAAGCTCATATGTTGGAGTTAATGTATTGGCAGTTTTATTTTTTGTGTATAGGCCAATTCGGCTAGCGGCATAAATAGGTATTGCTGTTTGATTTAATAAACCATTTTCATCTTCTTTGTAAATGCTAATAATATTGCCTGAAATATCACGAACATAGTATGTGGTTACCCCATTTTTTAGATCGTCTTTACGATAACGGTAACCATGAGTGTCGTAAAGATATTTAGCAATTGTAGTCCCATCGTTGCCTGTAACTTCTTCAACTTTTTGATATGCATTGTATGTAAATTTGTGTTGGTCATTTTTAGTAATGCGACCAATTTCATCATAGGCGTATGTATAAGTTCCTTGTTTTAGGTCGTGGTTTAAGTCACTATTTTGATTTTCTATAAGCTTAGTAAGCTGATTGTTATATACGTTATATGTGTATGTGAAGTTATCAATAGGGACACCAGTTGTGGTATACCGTTTCAATGTCTGGATATTTCCATTAGGATCGTAGGTTAGTCCATTCACTAGATTATGCTGTGTGCCATGGTTTCTATTGCCTGTGCTTTGTCCCCATTTTGCTGATCCTAGGTAGTTGAACTGGTTGTAAGTAAAAGTCTGTTGAAACTGTTTGCCGTTAGGAGCTGGTTGTTCTTTGTTGTTCCAACGTATTCCAGCAATGTTACCATTGAACTGTTCAAGTTTTTGGTCTACAATACTTGAGGATGTTGTAATTTTATTGTTTGCATTGATGTAGTCCCCTCTGAAGTAATCGAGAGTCATACCAAACGCATCGTCACTGTCTTTGCCAGGATCAGAATCGGCAGTTAGATCAGGGTGGTTGATACTCTTTAGCATACCGTTTAATGTGTATACATAGTCGATTCCTTGAAGATTGTTAGCCAATTCAATCCGTTTAACTGGGCCATGTGCATAATAATAATAAGTTGCTTGTAATTGTTTGCTTCCACTTTCCGCTTTTGTATATGCACGCTTCAGACTTCCGTTTAGATCGTATTCGTAGAAATGGGTAAATTCCTCATCTGATATTCCTTTTTGATAGATAACAGCATCGACTAATCCTCGTGCATTGTACTTGTAGTCTATTGTGAAGATTTTCGAATTATCATCTCCTATGCTCTGAATAGTCCATTCAATTTTTCCATCGTAGGTATAACTGTACCAAGTTGAGACAGCTTTTTCTCCAGTTTCTCCATTTGTGGTTTTTGATATCTGCCCTCGGATATAATGTTGCTGGTAACCTTCTTTTATTTCGTCCGAGAAGTTGGTCGTATAATAGGTAATGGTTTTGTCATGGCAGTCTGATACCGATATGTGTTGGCTGTTTCCATCACCACTAACAATTTCTTCTAGGTGCGAACTGTTGATATCATCAAAGCTAAGGCTCCCTTGATATTCACCAGTTTGAATAATTCGCCCGTATTTGTCGTAGTTTGTATAGGAGAAGGCATTATTCTTTGCTTGTTCTGAGTTTTGCGAGAAGCGAAGAGAGCGATCTTTTCTATATTTGAACCTTGTTGTTCCTTCGTCAGGAGATTTACTTTGTGTTAGTTCGCCTCTTCCGTTGTATTCAAACGTTGAACTTATGGCATCTATATCAAGCCCACTTTTAGAGTACCCATTGTCAATGATTTTTTGTGTTGCTTTTGGAGATAAGCTTCGACGGAGGCGACCTGCCTTATCGTAGAAATTGAGTGAATAGTTATAATAGTTAAGGCGATAAGCCAGATTTGCATTGTAAATGCGATATACTCCAGCTGGTTGTGTATAACCAGTCGACGAAACTGTAATATTTAATTCTTCGTCGTTAGATAGATTCGTACATTGAATGGAATTCTTAGAGACCAAATCTAAACTGAAAATTTGTTCCCTAGAAATGGAGCCACCGCCAGCTTTTGATGTGAGTTTTAGACGGCCGTTTTCAATAAAGAGTTGATGATTGTTTACCTCTCCAACAACCATATCGGGTAAGGTAGGTTGAGTAGCTAAAAGTTCATTAACTTTTACCCGTGACCAGTTGCAACCTCCTTGTATTTTGATTGTCAATTTGTTATTGTTAACGGTTGCTTTGATGTAACCCTCGTCTGGTTCATCATCAGGATCCGCACTACGTGTGGAATAATCAAACTGTTTACTGTAATTCTGATAATTTATTAAGGAAACTTTCTTAGTTGTTGAAAAATGCAGGTCTACGAATCCAAAATCTTCAGATGTATTTGCGTAAATTTCCCTTTCATGAGAACCACCTACTAGGCAGCTTGCAACAATACGTTCATCAGAAGTTATGTATGTGATTGCGGTTTTTCCATCTGCGGCAATAGATATGTTCTTGATAAGTCCTTTATATTCGAGTGGAAAATTATTGTCGATATTTTTGAAAACAGATAGTTCTATGTCAGATGCTGGTATTACAAAAGATTGCACTTCGTGTCCGCTATCCATCTGGAGCTTATCTCCTGCAGCTGCGGATCTTGTTAATACTCCCGGTTTGGTTTGACTATAATAATTTTGAGAAAAAGGATATGGCGAGGTGGCAATGTTTTTTTCAAACCCACTGGTACTGTAGTATTTACCTAGTGCGCAATTGAGGCTTATTGCTTTGCCTATATCTTTATAGTCATAATTTTTGTCAGAATTGTCTGCTGGAGTAATCAATTTGTCTTGATAACTTATTGAGCCATCATGATCTGTTAAGAATGGAAGATGGCTAACAACAGAGCGTCCAAATGCGTCGTAAATAGGCTGGCTGACGAGAAGTTTGTCTGCTTCAAAATTTCTAGACAAAGATTGGGTCGCTTTGCCAGTATAATCGAAGTAGCCTATTGATTGTCCAATTAAAGATCCATTTTCGTCATAGACTATGGTTTGATTCCAGTTCTTGTCCATGTCGTATGTTTCAAGTGGCATCATCGGAGAGCATTTTATAGTTACACTACTGCCTTCTTTTGCATGAAAACCGTTTTTTAAAACTACGTAGTCTGTAGCTTTGACAGTTAATTCCTCCCACGGTTCTATAACACTTGTGAGTATGGTATCTTGTACGGTAATCCTTGTGGCCGCCATTTGTCCAAAACTTGAAAAGCTTGTGAGTGTCAACAAAGCCAAAGAAATAATAAGGTATTTTGCTCTCATGTAGTATTGGGTATTTTGCTCTATAACTTTTATCGTTTATTTTCTGTATTTCTAATGATTTGTAGCATTAAAAAATACTATTCATGTTAATTGTTCTGGTGTCGAGTGTGATTTTTTCGGTCACAAAGGTAAATCATACTATTATTACGGCAAATTTTTTTGTTATATAAAGGTGCAATGAAGATAGATGTAATAATATTTTGTAATGATAACATTTATTTAATGGTCGTATTTATTCATCTGGCAGTATGAGTGTTTACGGCACATGGTGTAGATGTGGGTTTAGGTTTTTATAAATATGGCCAATAGGTAATGTTGTTTCTCTTATATATAAATGGAAAATAGCGTGCAAGAGGTATGAAAGTGTTTTTGATGTTACGCAAGGCTTCTATAACTATTCTGTTTTTAGAACATAGTAAGTAGGTGGACGCAATTAATTTTACTTTATTAAAAAATGTAAGTAGTAGATTTTTAAACAAATATTCTATTGTTTTCATATACTTACTGTTGTTTACTGATTTAAAAAAAATACTTTTCAACGCAAGAAAAAAAAACTTCAAGTGTCCAATTATAAAATAAAGCAAATACTTTCCCCTGCACAAACAGGGACGATCAAACAAGCAAAAAGTTACACATAAAAACAAAAAGAATGAAAACACCAATGAAGTACCTAGTAGCAATCGCCTGCACACTACTGCTGGCAGTATCATCACTTAACGCATTCAGTCAAAAAGGACAAGGAAAAAGAAACCCCGATCCAGCAAAGTTTGCAGAAAAACAAACCCAGCGAATGACAAAGGCATTATCCCTAAGCGAAGACCAACAAGAAAAAGTAAAAGCAATCAACCTGAAATATGCCCAAAAAGGCAAAGAAGCAAGAGGAAAAACAAATAAAAAAGAAAGAAGAGCCGCACGGAAAACAATCAGAACCGAACGGATGGCAGAGCTAAAAACAGTGCTATCAGCAGAGCAATACACCAAATACGAGAAAAACTCAAAAAAGAAGGGCAAAAGGAAAAAAGGCAAGAAAAGAAAAGGACAAGGTGCAGGTGACGGAGCAGGACGGTAATTGCCTGATAGCGTTACACGATTAATGCTCTTTTTACTCCTAAATCTCTCTAAAGTGAGGACTTGAATTATTAGTCATATCGAAAAAGTCTTTCTGAAAACAACTCAAGGTAACCAAGTCCTCCTTTAGTGGGAAATAGGGGGTATTTTACATTCCACTAGCATCAATCCCCAACCCGATGACAAAAAACATTCTACTAATATTATCCATACTGTTCGCAATGCCATCTTTAGCCCAAACAACAGTCTCGGGTAGGCTAACCGATGCCTCAGAAAAAACTCCCATTGCCGGCGCCCATATTTTTCTAAAACAAGAAACATCCAATAAAGGCTATGCCCTCACATCAGACACCAATGGCAAGTTTCAGTTCAAAAAAGTCCCTGCTGGCAACTATCAGCTCTCAATTTCATTCATAGGCTACAAAAAACACATCCAAAACATAAAAGTTGGAACAAAAGCCATTCGCCTAGGACAAATAAAAATGCAAAGAGGCCTAGAACTACAAGAAGTAAAAGTAGTAGAAAAAGTAACCGCAGCAGTACAAAAAGGAGACACAACAGAATTCAACGCAATGGCATACAAAACCCTACCAGATGCCAGTGCCGAAGATTTAGTAGAAAAAATGCCAACCATAATAATCGAAGACGGAAAAGTACAAGCACAAGGCGAAGACGTAAAAGAAGTACTTGTCGACGGACGCCCTTTCTTCGGGGAAGACCCAAACGCAGCGCTCAAGAATTTACCAGCCGAAGTAATAGACAAAATTCAAGTATTCGACAAACAAAGCGAACAAGCCCAGTTCACAGGATTCGACGATGGCGAAAGCTCAAAGACCATCAACATCATCACAAAAATAAACATGCGAAACGGTCAATTCGGCAAGATCTACGGAGGCTATGGCTACCAAGAAAAATATAGCGCAGGAGGAAACATCAACTTTTTCAATGGCAACAGAAGACTATCCATTGTCGGCATGACGAACAATATCAACAAACAGAACTTTACAACCGAAGATCTGCTAGGCGTTGTAGGCTCATCAGGCAAAGGAAAACGCGGAGGGCGTGGAGGGCGAAAAAGAGGAGGGAAAGGCGGAAAAGGAGGCAAAAAAGGCGGAGGCTCATCTGCCAGCGATTTCAAAGTCTCGCAACAAGGAGGAATCACCACCTCCAATGCCATAGGACTAAACTACTCCGACAAGTGGGGGCGCAATATAGATATCACAGCCAGCTATTTCTTCAGCCACGCAGATAACGAAACCGAGCAGTCCGTAGAACAGCAATACTACGACTCAGAATCACTGCAAGAGCTTTACGAAGAAGAAAACCAGCGCACAAGCACCAACATAAACCATAAGTTCAATACCACAGTCCGTTACACCTTAGATAAAAAAAACTCATTTGTCTTTCGCCCAAAACTAACCTGGCAGGGCAACGATGGCCGAGAAAACATCATCGGACAAACTTCGCTCAACAACGCGCTACTTGCCCAGCTCGATAACTCCTTCAACGCCGACCTTTCAGCCTTAAACTTCAACAACTTTCTAATATGGAAACACCGTTTCGACACTCGGCGAAGAACATTTTCAGCAGGCATAAAATTCGGCTACTCACCCAAACAAGGCAGTAGTTATTTATTTGCCCAAGACAGTTCCGATCCAGATGCTCAGCTTATGCAGCAACATGCAACATTCGATCAAAACAAATGGAACGCATCAGCCAATTTGCAGTACACAGAACCAATTGGCCAGAGCAGTATGCTGATGCTAAATTACCGCTCAAGCTTTCAGCAAGAAACCAGCGAAAAAGAAACCTACGACTACAACGAAGTAGGAGAGGAGTACGATCTTTTCAACTCCGAACTAAGCAACATCTTCTCCAACGACTACCTCACCCAACAAGCAGGCGGAGGCCTTATGTATCGTCAAGGGCTTCTAATGACAATGGTGCGGGCAAACGTCCAAAGAGCCGATCTGCTCAATAACCAGACAGAGCCCTACGATGCCACCACCGAAAAAACATTCTGGAACGTCATGCCAATGGCCATGATCCGATACGGAAAAAAACGATCCAATCAAATCATGATCCGTTACAATGCAAAGTCAGAACTACCATCAATAACAAAACTTCAGAACGTAATCGACAACAGCAACCCACTTCAGCTAAGCGTCGGCAATCCAGAACTGAACCAATCGCTAACACACAGGCTCTACTTCAAATATTCAAAAACCAATACCGAAAAATCATCCATTTTCTTTTTCATGCTTTCAGGAAATTACACACAGGATTACATTGCAAATAGCACCTACCTTTCAGCAAAGGATTTTCCCGACCCAATAGACATCGAAGTACTGGAAGGAGCACAAATTTCACGTCCCACCAATGTAGACGGTTATTACAACCTGCGATCCTTCCTAACCTACGGTTTCCCCATAAAACTTATCAGCTCCAATTTAAACATCGACCTCGCAGGGAACTATACGCACTCCCCGGGGCTTATCAACGGAGAAAAAAACTGGACAAACACAACAGCAACAGGCCTTGGCTTCACCCTGTCCAGCAACCTAGCTCGCATTATAGACTTCAAACTATCATCCCGCACCAGCTACAATATTTCCAACAATACGTTGCAGGAGCAGAGCAACACAACCTACCTCAACCAGAAAACACACATCAAGTTCAAAATGATACTCAACAACGGATTCCTGTTCAGAACCGATGTAACACATCAGCTTTACGAAGGACTTTCCAGTAAATTCAACTCAGACTACCTGCTAGTAAACGCCAGTATCGGCATGAAACTCTTCAAAAACAAACGCGGAGAAATCAGCCTTTCCGTATTCGACCTCATGAAGCAAAACACAAGCCTATCGCGCAATGTAACCGAATCGTATACCGAAGACATACAGACAAACACCCTACAACAATATTTCATGCTAAGCTTTCGCTACGACATCAGAAGGTTTATCAGCGAAAAAGACCTCAATTTCAAAAGAAAAAAACGGGAAGACCACGAACGATGGGGAAAACCATTTTAAAAGCAGCATTTCGAAAACAAAAGGCAAACCTTCTATTTCCTCAGGAACAGACTAATGACCAAAGTATAATATTTAGGAGCACAACGTCATTTCTATCTAAAAACATCCAGCGCGCCTTTCACTACAAGTCCTCATCCCCCGTGCTGTTCAACATCGGCGCGGCGGTCTATTCCGTTGCACTTCATAGCCACCGCACCGTGTTTCACAAGCACGCGTGCTTCCGGGCTTTCCGCTACAGTCACGGCTATTTTACAACGGTATTGCTTTCTACTATCTTCTGTCCAGAAGAGTAGTGTTTGGAGAAATTGTGAGCAAGAAGTTTTTGTGTTAAGAACTTCAATATGGGGGTGCGGCAGTGAATGTTATTTTTATTATCGATGAGCTCGCGTCAGCCTTTGGCCTTAATCTTTTTAGCCGAAACGGCTGTCGAATAGCGTTAAGAACGAAAATCTGTTTGAGCTGTGCAGTAAGTTTTCCTTGGACGCACAGTGGGATTTGTGACAGTTTCGTTCCATGAGCAGGTCTTGGACGAGTTATTTTCGTTTAGTTATTCGATAGTCGTTTCGGCGTTAAGAAAAGATTCGAGCCTTGATTTTTTGCTCCTTTTTTATTAAGAAAAAAGGAGATAAGAAGATATCAAATAAGGTAGCATTATCCTTATTATTAGTGTAGTTAGGGTGTTGTTTTTGAAAAAAACTGCATAATCAGAATAGAGTGCGCACCTATAGATTATGATTTATAATTCGCTAAGGTTGAAATGTGCAAATTAAGGATTTCAAAAACTTCTTGGACTAACAAACTGTTATAGGACAGGTTCAGGCCTTTACGAATACTTTCCCTCAATTGTCCAATAATAATTTACAATGCATTACTATTAGTAAACAGTGAGTTACGAAATTCACTTCATCTTCATTTATTTAGATCACTTCTAATTTAGCCTCTCAGGCTCTTGCTGAAAAAAAAGCTAACAAATATCATGGAAAGGAGTATGGGGGCAATCTATTTTTGTATTGTGAACGATTTAACAAATAGTTCAAGAACAGGAAATTAAATAGGTGCTGACCGAAAATAATAAATTACCATGACCAAAATTAAAAGTTTAGCTGACCTTAAGGCTATGCAAGAACAACTTAAGCAAAAGGTTGACTTGCGCGTAAAAGCTGAAAACCCTGACGAGCTTGTTCAGGTGAAAGTTTCTATGGCTACATGTGGTATTGCTTCTGGTGCTAAAGAAGTAATGGGCTTTATCGTTGATGAGCTTGAAAAAAGAAGCATCGATGCAGTAGTTACACAAACTGGCTGCATGGGATACTGCTATGCAGAACCTACAATCGAGGTAACCCGTCCTGGGCAAGAGCCTGTTGTTTTCGGTTATGTTGACAACAAAAAAGCCGATGAAATCATCGAGAAGTACATCAAAAACAACGAAATGGTAGAAGGAATCATTCCTAAAGACTACCACGATTCGATGGAAAAATAAACCACCAAGAGTTTTGGGTTTAGGTAGTGCATTACATAATATATAGTACTATCGGGTTTGTGGTTCTGAATTGTACTAGCAATCTTTAAATAGCATTACTCATTGGAGTGTAAACAATTGATTCATTTAAAATGTTTACCTGCTGGATAATTCATAACTCATAATTAATAATTCATAATTCTTTAGCACACTTCTGATTTAAAAAATTAGCTATGTCAAAATATAAAATGCACCTGTTGGTTTGTGGCGGTACGGGATGCCGTGCTTCTGAGAGCCTTCAGATTGAGAAAAACCTTCAGAAAGAAGTAGACGACAAATCTTTGAGCGAAGAAGTACAGGTAATCTCTACTGGTTGCTTCGGCTTCTGCGAAAAAGGACCTATCGTAAAAGTATTGCCAGACAACACATTCTACACTCAGGTTACTCCTGCAGACTGCGAGCGTATCGTAGAAGAGCACGTTGTTAAAGGACGTAAAGTGCCAGATCTATTGTTCGAAGATCCAAAATCTAAAGAAACAGTAGAGGAATCAAAAGACATGGGCTTCTACAAGAAGCAGGTTCGTATCGCTTTGCGTAACTGTGGTTTCATCAACCCAGAAAACGTTGACGAGTACATTGCACGCGACGGTTACATGGCTTTAGGTAAAGTTCTTTCGGAATTGAAGCCTGAAGACGTTATCAAAGAGATCATGGATTCTGGCCTTCGCGGACGTGGAGGGGGTGGTTTCCCAACTGGTCTTAAGTGGAAATTCGCTGCTGGTAACGACGCCGATCAAAAATATGTTGTTTGTAACGCTGACGAAGGTGATCCAGGTGCATTCATGGACCGCTCTATCCTAGAGGGCGACCCACACTCAGTATTGGAAGCAATGGCTATCTGTGGTTACTCTACCAATGCTACAAAAGGTCTTATCTACATCCGTGCCGAGTATCCTTTGGCTATCGACCGTCTTAAAATCGCTATCGATCAGGCTCGTGAGATCGGTATGCTAGGAGAAAACATCTTCGGAACAGGATTCGACTTCGATATCGAACTTCGTTACGGTGCTGGTGCTTTCGTTTGTGGTGAGGAAACTGCACTTATCCACTCTATGGAAGGTGAGCGCGGAGAGCCTACTTTCAAACCACCATTCCCAGCGGAAGAAGGTTACAATAAAAAACCTACCAACGTAAACAACGTTGAAACATTCGCAAACATTCCTCTTATCATCCTTAAAGGTGCGAACTGGTTCAACAAAATCGGTACTGAAAAATCTACAGGTACAAAAGTATTCGCGCTTGCGGGTAAAGTAAACAACGTAGGTTTGGTAGAGGTACCAATGGGTACTACACTTCGCGAAGTAATCTTCGACATCGGTGGTGGTATCAAAGACGGAAAGGAATTTAAAGCTGTACAGACTGGTGGTCCATCGGGTGGCTGTTTGACAGAAAAACACCTCGACACTCCAATCGACTTCGATAACCTTCTTGCTGTTGGCTCTATGATGGGTTCTGGTGGTATGATCGTTATGGACGAAGATGACTGTATGGTATCTGTTGCTAAATTCTACCTAGACTTTACTGTAGAAGAGTCTTGTGGTAAATGTGCTCCTTGCCGTATCGGTAACAAGCGTCTTTACGAAGTATTGGACAAAATCTCTCAGGGTAAAGCTACAATGGAAGATCTTGACCACTTGAAAAACATGAGCAACGTGATCAAAGACACTGCTCTTTGTGGTCTTGGACAAACATCTCCAAACCCAGTTCTTTCAACAATGGAGAATTTCTGGGACGAGTTTGTTGAGCACGTTGAAGAGCACAAGTGTAGAGCTGGTGTTTGTCGTGACTTGATGAAGTACGTTATCGAGCCTGAGCCATGTGTTGGCTGTACTGCTTGTGCACGTGTTTGTCCTGTTGGTTCTATTACTGGTGAGCGTAAGCAACCACACGAAATCAACCAAGAGACTTGTATCAAGTGTGGTGCGTGTATGGATAAATGTAAGTTCAACGCAATCTTTATCCGTTAATTCCAACTATATATCTACAGTCCTATTAGGTTCCAGAAACCTTTAGGGGCTCTAAAAGAGATTTTGAAATGGCAGATTTGATTAAACTTAAGATAGATGGCCGCGAGGTTGAGGTGGAGAAAGGAACTACCATCCTACACGCTGCAAAGAAATTAGGGGTTGAAATCCCAACATTGTGCTACATGGAGCTGCACGACATGGACATCGAGAACAAACCTGGCGGTTGCCGTATTTGTTCTGTAGAGGTTGAAGGTCGTCGTAACCTAGCTCCTGCTTGTGCTACAAATGTAACTCCAGACATGGAGGTGAAAACTCACACTATGCGTGTTTTGAACGCACGTCGTACTGTGATGGAGTTCATCTTGTCTGACCACCCAAAAGATTGTTTAACATGTTCTAAGAACAACCGTTGCGATCTTCAGGATATGGCTGCACAGCTTGGTGTTCGCGAAATTCCAAACCAAGCAATCTGTGAAATGTCGGAGTACCGCGAGGACACATCTCCAAGCATTATCCGTAACATGGACAAGTGTATCATGTGCCGTCGTTGCGAAACAATGTGTAACGACGTACAGTCTGTATACGCACTTTCAGCTATCAACCGTGGTTTCGAGGCTGTTGTAGCTCCTGCATTCGAAATGAACCTAGAGCAGTCGCCTTGTACTTACTGTGGACAGTGTGTTGCTGTATGTCCTACTGCTGCTCTTACAGAGGTAGATCACACAACAGACCTTATCAAAGCATTGGCAGATCCTAAGAAAACAGTAGTTGTTCAAACTGCTCCTGCTGTACGTGCTGCTTTAGGCGAAGAGTTCGGTTACGAGCCAGGTACTTCAGTTACTGGTAAAATGGCTGCTGCAATCCGTGCTTTAGGTGCTGACTATGTATTCGATACAGACTTCGCTGCCGATGTAACAATTATGGAAGAAGGAACAGAGCTTCTTGAGCGTCTTCAGAAACACCTAGACGGCGACAAAGACGTGAAACTTCCTATCCTTACTTCTTGCTGTCCAGGTTGGGTTAACTTCTTCGAAACTTACTACCCAGACCAAAAAGATGTTCCTTCAACATCTCGTAGCCCACAGCAAATGTTCGGTGCTTTGGCAAAGACTTATTTTGCAGAAAAAATCGACGTGAAACGCGAGGATATGATCGTAGTATCAGTTATGCCTTGTGTTGCTAAAAAATATGAAGCTCAGCGCGACGAGTTCAAGACAGACAACAACCCAGATGTTGACTTCTCTATCACAACTCGCGAGTTAGCTGCTCTTATCAAGCAATCTAACATCGACCTAGCATCGCTAGAAGATGAGGATTTCGACGCTCCAATGGGTGAGTCTACTGGTGCTGGTGTTATCTTCGGTGCTACAGGTGGTGTTATCGAAGCTGCTGCACGTACTGCTTACGAAGTTCACACTGGTAAAAAACTTGACAAAGTAGATTTCGAAGCTCTTCGTGGTATGGACGGTATCCGTAGCGCAACGGTAGATTTCGATGGTTTCCCTGTGAAAATCGGTATCGCTCACGGTCTAAGTAATGCTCGTAAGTTATTGGATGACGTAAAAGCTGGAAAATCAGACTTCCACGCAATCGAAATCATGGCTTGTCCTGGTGGTTGTGTTGGTGGTGGTGGTCAGCCTCAGCACCACGGCGATAGCAGCATTTTGATGAAACGTGCTCAGTCGTTGTACGCAGAGGATGCTGGTAAACCAATCCGTAAATCGCACGAGAACCCAAGTGTTATCAAGCTTTACGAAGAGTTCCTTGGTAAGCCAGGAAGCCACAAATCTCACGAATTATTGCACACTCACTATTTCGATAAGAGCAAACACCGCAACATCGAGGAGTAAGACTGTGCATAGGGAGGCATTATTGCAGTCATCTAGCATAGTGCTTTCCTAGGCTGATCAATTAATTATGAATTATTAATTATGAATTATTAATTGGGCTTGCGCCTGATACGTTTTCATGATTATTAGTTTATAAGAAAAGGGATAAATGAGTGTTATTATTTCTTCTGAATTACAAATTGAATCCGAACGCGAAGCAATTCATAATTAATAATAATAATTCAAACCCCCTGTCTCTAAAGAAAGCAGAATTTTCTGCCTATTTTGAAGTATTTTCAAAACCCCACACGCGTGGGCTAAAAAGTTTCATCATGGAAACAGGAATCGCGAAAGACGCTACAATAAAACTAAAGCAGCACGATATCGAAAAAATCGCTGAGATTGCTGCGAAATTCAATAACGAGCCAGGTGAACTTATCAACGTTCTACATGGCTGTCAAGATCACTTCGGTTATTTACCTGCTGAAGTACAGGAAGAAGTTGCTATTCAGTTGAACATTTCTTCAGCTAAGGTTTATGGTGTGGTAACGTTCTACTCGTTCTTCACTATGAAACCAAAAGGTAGATTCCCAGTATCAATCTGTACTGGTACAGCATGCTACGTGCGTGGTGCTAACAACGTATTGGAAGAAATCAAGAAAGAGCTTGGTATCGAAGTAGGCGAAACTACTGCCGATGGCAAATTCTCTATCTCTTGCCTTCGTTGTGTTGGTGCTTGTGGTCTTGCTCCAGTTGTTTTGGTTGGCGAGAAAACTTACGGTCGTATCGCACCAGACGATGTTAAGGGTATCTTGGCTGAATACGCTGATGCTTAATAAACAAGAAATAGTTTGCTATTTCTTTTATGATACAAACGTCCTCTTTTCGAGGGCGTTTTTTTATATGCAAAATTGGTGTCCTGAATTAATGTAATGTACGCTTTGTACAAATTCAGATTTGATTTTAGGCATGTTAAAAAAAATAATTAGCCAAAGGCGCACAAGGAGGCTAAACCGGAGCGTACTTTTCGTACGTGAGGATTTGGCCGTCCGCAGTGGAACGAATGGATAGTTATTTTTTTTGATATGCCTTATAGGAATACTTTTGCGGCAAAGTAGGATCTGTTTCTCTGCTTTAGCGGAGCTCAGGGAAGTTGTGTGAAAGTCTTTCGTGTAACTCAGTAGCTATTTTTCTGTAATTAAATAGAAATAAGTTCTTATACTCCCCTAAAAGTTGTTTGCAGAGTTGTTTAAACTTGCCTAACTTCGCCATCTTCAAAGTATTACAAAGCATGAAACCTTTGGAAAGGTTTATGCATAGAGAAACAATCGTTCCAAAAAGAACATGATCTAATTTGAGAATTTAACCAAGATTTGAACGAATGAAATTGAGTGAAAGAAAACTGAAAATCATAGACTTAGTATTGCAAGTTGAAGATGAAAGGCAAATAACTCTTCTAGAGGAAATGTTAGGCCAACAGGATTCGAGTAATGCTTGGTGGGATAATTTTTCATCTAAAAAACAACAATTGTTAGATGAAAGGCTTGATGGTATAAGTGATGATGCTGGTATTTCTCTCAAAGAGGCATAGTCAAGTTTTAATTTTAGACAGACGTAAACTTTAACATAGTAAAAGCTAGATATCAAGTTTCCCTTTAGACAGGGTTGTAAAGTTCTTTTTTACAAATAAAATTCCGAGAAAAGTGGGCTGAAAGCCCTAAACAACACGACCTAGGGCAACGCCCTAGGTAACAGCACCATCAAGGGGAAGCTCTGAAAGAGCGACACATTTTCTGAGAAATTTGTTCCGCTCTTTCAGAGCTTTGGCCAACATACGGCAAATACGTAGGGCGTTGCCCTGTGTTGTGTCTGGCTTTCAGTTCTTTAGATAATGAAAAAAGAACGGAAAAATTTTGCAAAAAAGAACTTAACAGCTGTGCCAAAAAAGGAGCGATTCCGAAAAGAGAATGTTCTTTTTTGGGAATTACGTTTATCATAATTTTAGTGAATTCATTGTTGTTTACATCAAAAAGGGTAAACGGCGAATAGTTTTTATAACTCTTTATCGAGAACATAAGGAAAGATCTTAGTTTACACCTTCATTCTTACTCTGGGCAATATGTCTTAATAAATTCGAGATGTTTTTACTTTTATCCAAAATTTTCACAATGGACAAGTTCGTTTTATACATGCCTCAGTCAATACACTTAAGCCAAGAGCAACTGCTAGCTTTGTGCGAACTCAACACGCATCTTCGTATTGAAACGGACTCAGAGCAAAACTTAACAATTATGAGCCCAACAGGATTTAGAACAGGACATATAAATGCGCAGTTGTTAATTTTGTTTGGAATATGGAACAGATCTACAAAACTTGGGCAATTGCTTGATTCTTCCACAGGTTTTAAGATGCCCGATGGAAGCATAAAATCACCAGATCTTGCATTTGTTTCTAATCAGCAATTAGCTGAGTTGAGTGATGAAGATAAAGTAGGTTTTGCTCCGTTAGTTCCTGAATTTGTCTTGGAATTGCGTTCTCCAACAGACCGTGTGAAAGATTTAATTGTGAAAATGAGACAATACATACAGAATGGAAGTCGTCTTGGTTGGCTCATCGATCCTCTTGAGAATGTTGCATATGTTTTTCGACCAGAAAACGAAGTCGAGAAAGTTGCTTTAACCGATAGTACTGTTTTGGACGGCGAAAATGTTCTGAAAGGCTTCTCGCTTAACTGGAAGGATGTATAAACTGAGGGTATATCATTTACTCCTCAGCTTTTTTCAGATCAACCACTTCAAGTTCATAAAGCAAAATAGCTCTGGGAGGAATTTTCTGGTTATCCCCAGTAAGCCCATGCGCTAAGTGCGGAGGAAGAATAATTTTAGCCTTAGCTCCTTTGTTCAGCAGAAGAACAGCATCTTCCAGACCAGTTTCAACACCTCCATGTCCTACTTTGAATGTTTTTAGCCCAAGAGAGTCGGAGCAGTAAAGTAAAGTTTCATCAAGAAGAGATAGTTTGTACTTCAGACTGATGACCATTTCCTTTTTCGCCTTTTCTCCTCGGCCTTCTGTTAAAATTTCGTACCAAAGACCACGCCCATGTTCTTGCATGTTCCATTTTTTGTGTTTCAAAAAGCGGACAATAGAGTCCGCATCCTGTTCCACAAGGCCACGGTTAGCCTGAATTAGTTTATTCTGATAGGTTGTTTTATCCTTTGCTTTGGTGTAAGTTATTTTTGGTGGTGCGTCACCACAGGCAGCAAAGAAAACGATTACTAAAACTAAGAATAATGTCTTCACCATTTTTCAAGTTCTTCTTTATATATCGGCAGTAGTGCCTCTATTTTATTGATTGTATTTTTTAAATTGTCTAAAGAACGGCCACCAGCAGCATTTTTATGTCCTCCACCAGAAAAATGTTCCCGCATCAGTAAGTTCACATCGAAATTGCCTTTAGAACGCATAGAAACCTTAACAAACTCTTCCTGTTCGATAATAAGGATTGAAAAGCGGACACCTTCTACTGATAAAGGATAATTTACAAGTCCTTCATGATCTCCTTTCTTAAAATTGAAGCGTTTTAGGTCATCTAAGGTTAGGTAGATATATCCAGTGTTATATTTAGATTCAATCACCATTCTTTCACTAAGGCTATACCCCATAAGGCGCATCCTGTCTATAGAGTTGGTGTCGAATACACGGTATTTGATCTGGTCTTTGTCTATTCCACATTCAAGGAGCTGGGCTACAACTCTGTAAGTTGATGGGTTGTTTGAATTGTGATTGAAGAGCCCTGTGTCTGTCATGATTCCAGTAAAAAGGCATTCAGCAACGCTTTTTTTCATTTGACTTAGGCCATTCAGCGATTGGATGAATTCGAATGTTAGTTCGGATGCAGAACTGGCCTTCGGGTCGGAGAAAAGGTATTTTGTGAACGATTCCGGGTTGGGGTGATGATCGATCATGATGAATGTGGCCTGTGATTTTCTAAGTTCTTCTTCCAGTTCGCCAGTTCTTGAAAGTTCGTTGTAGTCCAAACTGAAAATGATATCGGCATTTTCAATTAGGGATGAAGCTTGTGTCACATTTTCGGAAAAGATAACCATTTCTTTAGCGCCTGGCATCCACATATAGTGGGGGGATGGGCAGTTTGGAGCAACCACCTCAACTTGATGTCCATATTTACTGAGATATTGTTTCAATGCCAATGAGCTACCAAGGCTGTCGCCATCTGGATTGAAGTGGATTGTTAGCACAATTTTCTTAGGGGTGCTTAACAATTCTTTAATTTCCTCTATCCATTCTTTATTGAGTTGTGTCATTTTAAGTATTGTTCTAAATTCTACGTTTTCTTAATTAAATTATTGCCATGTGTCCCTTTTAAAGCTGCCTTATCTATAAAAAAATCATGTTTATTATAAGCTTCAATATCGGCAGGTTTGCGCCTAGTTGCGGTTTCCTTTCTCGATCGGGAACGGACATATTCGTTGGTTTTACCAAAATCACCAAAGGTAAGGATATTCAGGTAATATCTCTCCTTAGTTTTGCATATTTTATTTCTGTCTTTTTTTTGATGTTTTAAGAAACGAACTCTTTTGCTTTACGTTTAATTCAAATAGTACGATTTTGTTTTGTTAAAGATGCTCTAATGAATTAAAATAATTTAAGACCTTAAAGTCTTGTAATTGTTTTTTTTATTATATTCGGCACAGAAACACGACAACCAAATTAACAGATAAAATGACTGAGAATATCACATTTTCAATGATTAAACCAATGGCCGTTAAGAAAGGTCATATTGGCCCTATTCTTTCAATTATTTCAGAAGCTGGTTTCCAAATTATCGGAATGAAATATACTCGTTTAACAACGGAGCAAGCAGAAGCTTTTTACGGAATTCATAGAGAACGTCCTTTCTTTAAGGATTTGGTGTCGTTCATGACATCTGGCCCCATAGTAGCTTTAACATTAAAGAAGGAAAATGCAGTAGCTGATTTTCGTAAATTAATAGGGTCGACTAACCCAAAAGAGGCAGCAAAAGGAACGATACGTCAGATGTTTGCAGAGTCTATAGAGGCAAATGCAATTCATGGATCCGATAGCGTAGAGAATGCTTTAATAGAATCCAGTTTCTTCTTTTCACAACAAGAAATTCATCATTGTGAAACTATTAGGGCTGCAAAAGTTGCGTGAAGGTAACTCCTAGGTGGACGGTAATATTTCTCAAAAATAGAATAAGAGGCAGTTCAATTAGTGGGCTGCCTTTTTTACTGAAATTGCTCTTGCGTTTCATGCTGCATTTCAGAAGTGTAAATGAGCTTCATTTGTGTGCTGAAATTAGTAAAAATTACACCGCAGAAGACTTCCTATGTTGGTACAACAGTAGGTTGAATATAACTGGCTTTTGAATAACGGTACCTATTTTACCATAGTGAACGAAGAGCTGCAATCATTTTTTTTCGAGCTCTTTGTGATACAAGGTACTTGCCTAGCATATCGTCAAAAATCTTTTTCTCCTTGTCGTCCCATTGTTCTGGTGCCTTCTTTAATATACTTCGCAATATGCCAGTTTGTCTTTGTCCCCAGGCATGTTGGAGTAAGCTGCCTATTCTTGCTTTTTGCTTTTTAATGAGGATTGGGAGATCATCCTGGGTTAGGATTGTTCTTAGGATTGTTTTCCGTGAGCTGGCGTTGTTTATCCGCTGTTTTTTTAGCTCTAGCAGCAGTTCTAGCCGTTGGTAGATGGATTGGGATTCTGAGGTGTCTGTGGTTGGAAGCCCCAACGTTGCTTTTGCATTCGTTTTTTCAAAAGACATAGGCTCTCAGGCTTTAGAATACAGTGACATTTTTGTCTGAGACAAGACAAGAACCAACAAGGGGCAGGTTTTCAGAGCAGGTACTCCATTAATGAAGGAGTAGCTGTTGATAGTTCCCAGATCAGTTCTTGTATCGTCTCAAATTCTAATAATTGACACGACAGGTTCGGAAACAATAGGCCAGGTTGGCAAATTACCACACAGAAGGAGTATTTGCTCAGTTCCTATATTTTACCGAAAAGAAAAAAAACGTTTTACTTTTGTCAATATAGGGCATTTTTTATAGACATAAAAGTCCTGTATGTTTTTTTAACACAAAATTGAAATTTCAGTGCTGGATATATTTAGCTCAACAGCCACTTAAGCCATCCCATTTTTCGCTTTATGCGTTTAAGATCTTCCGAGGCCAGATTTAAAAACTCTTCATTGATGGCCTGATCTCTTGTTTCTGTAAATACCTTTTTTGCGTCTTTGAAATTGCCTTTTGCTTCATGAGTAAGGCCTACAAAGCGGAGCATGTTGGCTTTGTCCATGCCAGCGATCTTCGATGTTTTAGCTACGTGAGCCAAAAGGTCATCGTACCTACCTACTGTATACAAGAAGTGTGCATAATTTCTATATCCACCAGGATATCTTGGAGCATAGCGCATGGCCATCTTCAAATGACATTCAGCTCTTTTGAAGTCATCAAGCTTGATCAGATATATCCAACCCAAGTGATTATGCGCTCGTCCGTATGTTGGATCGTCCAGAAGTATTTCTTCTAGCATATCCTTAGCTTCTCGGATGTCGCCATATTCAAGGTGCTCGTCTGCTGCCAGAAATTTGGCTTCGATACTTTTGTAAATAGTTTCCATGATCGTTTTATTGTGAAGGGCCTTGGCTGTTGATATTTGCGCCTCGTAGTATTGCATTTTGTCCTAAACGCCTTTAGAGACTTGCTTTACAGGAGGCTGCATTTGCTCAAAAAATCTAATGATGGGTTGCTCTCTGTGCGCTGGTACAAATCAAACAGCCAAGGACTTGTTTTAGTTATTTGTCTGGCGCACTCCCATTTGTCTGCGTGTCCGCTATCGCTTTGCATAGCTAAACACTTGTTTTCGATAATACATTAGCATGGTTGTCTCAATTTTGATTGTGTCAGATTCTGACTTTATAGAAAATAAAAAACCCGGTCGTTAATCGCGACCGGGTTTTGGTAAGCAGCTCTCGCTGTATATTATTACTGGACATATCCCACCTTCCCGGTCAGTTTTGATGGAACCCCGTTATCTGCGGCAAAAATACTTGCCGAGAATTCGATATGTGTATTTGTCCAGATCATATGTCTTTGTTTCAGCATTTGAAAAATCGGTAAATTTAGACGATGCAAATATACATCTATTTTTGACAATGTCAAATTTGATAAGAACTTTTTTTTTCAAAAAAAACATTTTGTTTCTAAAACTTATTCTTCCTATCAAAAAATACACCAACAAATCTTTTGGAAATTTTATTGTTAATTTACCTAGTATGACGTGTGGTGTTGGGTTTTGTTACAGTAGAAGAAGTTTTTTTGAAGATTAAATGGATGCTTATTTTGAAATATTCTTTATGTGTTTGTTTATTAGTCTTTTACTGGGGTAGTGGGAGTAAAAGAAGCGAATCTAGTGTTGTGCTCAAAATTTCACTCCCTATGTATGAGAATGTATGCTCGGCTTTAAGTTTGAAATGAGCATTGGATTAACTCTCGTAGTGAGGGAGAGGGGGGAAATAGAAAATGCCAACAATGTAAATCATTCTTGGCATTTGAGATTCATAGATGTAATGTGGAGTACTAAATTAATTCACCATAAAGGTCAAACTCTTCTGCACTTGTTATTTTAACATGATAGAAATTACCTATTACAAGTTCTGTGCTGGCGTCAATCAAAACTTCATTGTCTACTTCGGGTGAGTCGTATTCTGTACGTGCAATGTAGAATTCGCCTTCCAACCGATCTATAATCACTTTAAATTCATTGCCAATGCGTTGTTGATTGAGTTCAAGTGAAATTTCGCGTTGTATTTCGATGATTTCCTCCATGCGCTGTTGTTTCGTCTCTTCGGGGATTTCATCGTTGTAGTTTTTGTCTGCGTAGGTTTCTTCTTCGTTAGAAAAGGTAAATACGCCAAGCCTGTCGAACTTTGAATACGTAACGAATTCTTTTAATTCATCGAAGTCTTTTTCTGTTTCGCCTGGATGACCAACAAGCAGTGTTGTGCGGAGTGCTATCCCAGGTACTTTTTCCTTGAACTTATCAATCAGTTCGTATGTTGTTTGCTTGGTGTTGCCACGCCGCATGGTTTTTAGCATTGGATCACTAATGTGCTGTAAAGGAATGTCTATGTATTTGCAGATGTTGTCCCTTTCGCGCATTAGGTCTAGCACGCGGTCGGGGAAATGCATTGGATAGGCGTAATGTAGGCGGATCCACTCAACTCCTTTAATATCGGATAGTTTTTCTAGAAGGGCATCGAGCATTGGCTTTTTGTAAAGGTCGATACCGTAAAATGTTAGATCCTGAGCTATCAGGATAAGTTCTTTTACACCGCGTGCAACAAGAAATTCTGCCTCTTCTACAAGCAGATCTATTGGTTTTGACTTGTGCTTGCCGCGAATCAGTGGAATGGCACAAAATGCACATGTTTTATTACAGCCTTCAGAAATCTTGAGATAGGCGTAGTGGTCCGGTGTGTTGGTATTGCGTTCTCCAAGTAGTTCTGTTTTGTAGTCTATTCCAATGCCTTCAACAACTTCCTGAATATCGTTTACTCCAAAAAACTGATCTACGTCTTCTATTTCTGTAGCAAGGTCTTTTTTGTAACGTTCGGATAGGCAGCCCATAACATAGAGGTTGTCGATATCTCCAGCTATTTTGGCTTCCGCGAATTCTAAAATCGTATTTACTGACTCTTCCTTTGCGTCTCCGATAAATCCGCAGGTGTTAATGATTACGGTCTTGGCATCTGTTTCATTCGAGTCGTGGGTTACTTCAAGTCCATTGCCTTCTATTTGACGTGCAAGTTGCTCCGAATCTACAAGGTTCTTTGAACAACCTAAAGTAACAATATTGATTTTGTGCTTTTCCTGTTTGGTTTTCATTATAAACTTACTGTTTTTCCTACTTCAAATACGCTGTTGATATTGTGTTGTTATAAATTAAGTTAGATTTGCCTCTAAACTAAGTAGTTGTTTGTTTCAAGAAGTAAATCTAAAATAAATAGGTCTGCGGCCTTATCGTTAAAGTTTAAGTTGTTTATGGGAATGCCCTTTAGAACAATAACAACTCTTTAAGCTCAACATCTGACAATTGTTCTGCGATGTTGTTTGTGACCGATAATAATCTTAAATAGATTCCGTATTTCTATAAGTTCGTTTCCTTGCTATAAGGAAAGAATCGTTTCTGCTTTTCAAGATGGCAAAGGTAGTGTTATTTTAGAGATTCTCACCTTAAGTTCTGATTGCTTTAATATTTAGGGGAAATAATAAAATGGCGGATTGTGTTGGTTGATAATGGAATACTGACATTAAGCTCTCAAAAGAAGGTGTGGATTACCTTACTTCAGTCAACCTTTCAGACGAGATAATTGTCGTTGAAATATGGTTGAATAAACTGTGGATAGCTTTTCAAAAAACTACATGTTATGAATTCAAAGTGCTTCACGATTTGGATATTGATGAATTTAATGCTGATTTCTGTTTCTGCTTTGGCGCAGCGCGAAAATGCTATTTGGTATTTTGGTAATAACGAGGGGATTGATTTTAATAGAGGGTTTCCTGTTCTGTTGCAGGATGGAAAGCTAAGCACAAGGGAAGCTTGTAGTTCTATTTCTTCCAAATCTGGAGAACTTATTTTCTACACTGATGGAAGTACTGTGTGGAATAGAAATCATGAGATTATGGAGAATGGTACTGGTTTGCAGGGGGATTGGTCTTCTGCACAAGGAGCGTTGGTTTTGCCTAAGCCAAATTCAGATAGTCATTTCTATGTTTTTGCTACAGATTCAATTAGTAAGGATGGAGTGTTGACTTATTCTGTTATCGATACAGAAGGGAATGAGGGTAGGGGAACTGTTGTTACAAAAAACGAAGTTCTTTTGAAAGGGTCTTCTGAGAAGTTAACAGGGATAATGCACCCTAGCGGAGAGTATTCATGGGTCTTAGGACAGGAAGTTAATTCACCTGATATATATGCTTGGAAGATAACAGAAAATGGAGTTGATCTACCAGTTGTTTCGTCTGATCTTTATAAGCCAGACAACTTGGCATTAAATTCTTTACCTGGGAGTAATTCTTGGATGCGCATTTCTCCTGATGGAAAAACTGTAGCTTCAGGTTTAATTACTTCTTTTACTCTAAATACAAACGGTTTTGAGGTTTATAATTTCAATATAGAAACTGGTGAATTGTCAGATAGAATATATGTAAAACTAGAGGATGAACCTTTTGGGTTGGCGTTTTCACAGGATAGTCGCTATTTATATATAACTCAAGAGGATAGTTTATTTCAGTTTGTTCTGACACAAAAGGATTCTGTTTCAATTGCTCAATCTAAGGAGCTAATAGCAACAAATGACAAAGCGTTTCAGCTTTTGCAAAATGCATATGATGGCAAGATTTATATTTCACATAGAGAGCGGAAGGCTTTAAGTGTTATCAATTATCCAAATAGGCAAGGGAAAGATTGTGATGTTCAAATTTTGTCGTTCCCATTAAACAATGTTAAATCAGTAGAAAGTTTACCAAATTTTTTAGTACGACCAACAGATCAAACACCAGCCTTTACATTCGAAGGCTTCTGTTCGGGAGCAGGAGTGCAGTTTCGGTCAGGCGTGAAAGGAGCCGATTCATTCAAATGGAATTTTGGAGATCCAGAAAGTGGAGAAGATAATCTTAGTACAAAGGAATCTCCTAGCCATACTTATTCGAAAGAGGGAGTTTATTG
Source organism: Bacteroidales bacterium (assembly GCA_965230435.1). GTDB lineage: Bacteria > Bacteroidota > Bacteroidia > Bacteroidales > JBDKHP01 > JBDKHP01. The sequence goes on along the minus strand of CBDDLB010000002.1, from coordinate 1,768,185 downwards.
GGTAACGTTGCAAGCGTTTAAGAATAATGTATTGGAAAAAGAAGAAAGAAGATTTGTAAAAATCTATCCAGCAATAGATTTTTCTTTAGGAAATGATACGATTATTTGTGAGGGAACGCAATTTTGGTTGAAACACCCTGTAGTGGAAGTCAATGGTACTTATCGGTGGCATGATGGTAGTGCAGCTGATTCTGTTCTTATAACTGAAGCAGGTAATTATTGGTGCGAATTTACTCAGGAGAACCATTGTATTGTGCGTTCGGATGTTGATGTTGTTGAAAAGCAGTCTGTGGCATTTTCAATTCCATTAGGACAAAATTCAGAAATATGCCCAAGAGATTCATTTTGGTTGAAGCATCCGATTCTTAAAGAGGAAGGGAGTTATGTTTGGTCCGATGGGACTACTATTGATTCGATGTTGATAACACAAGCTGGAAAATACTGGTGTGAGTTTACAGAGAAGGAAGGTTGTACGAGCCGTGCAGATATTACAATTGTAGAGAGGGAGACGCCAGATTTAGAGATAAATCTGGGAGAAGACACAGTTCTATGTGCAGGTGATAGTTTTAAACAGAGACATCCTGAGTTTGAAGAAGAGGGAGAGTGGCTTTGGTTTGATGGTAGTTCTGGAAACTATGTTCAAATTACAAAAAGTGGTGAATATTGGTGCGAGTTTATTATAAAAGATAAATGTCCAGTGCGTGGAACGCGCATTATTGAAGGAAAAAGGCAGCCCTCCTTCGAGATAATAAGTGCAGATAAACTTTGTTTTGAAGCACCTGTCGAAGTTCGTGTGGCAAGTAGTGCAGATAGGTATGTGTGGCACGATGGCACGGAAGGGTTAGAGTACATAATAAGGGAATCCGGTTCTCATAGCCTCACAGGGACGAATGTGTGTGGAACTTTTACAGCATCAAAGGATATTGATGTTACGTACTGTAAAGAAGTAGAAATACCTACCGCCATTTTCAGAGATGGCACAGAAAAAGCTTCGTTTATTATTAAAGAATGGGAGGGGGCGTCTTGGCATCTGACGGTTTGGGATCGTTGGGGAACGAAACGTTACGAGAACGCCAATTTTAAAAACAATTGGAACAACTTCGATTTAAAAGATGGCGTGTATTTTTACGTACTTATAAACCGAACTAATGGAGCTGTTTACAAGAGTTTTTTTCATGTTTTCTAGGCCTGGTCATAATTTTTAGATGCTCATATGTTGTAATGATCTCATAATCTGACTATAAAAAGGATATAGGTTTTTTCTCGATTTTATCATTGAAAAGTTTGCATAAAAGAAATTAAAACACTTATCTTTGCATCGCTTTTTGGGAAAGCAAACGACTCCTTAGCTCAGTTGGTAGAGCAACGCCCTTTTAAGGCGTGGGTCCTGCGTTCGAGCCGCAGAGGGGTCACCATTAGGTGAGCGGGTTTCTGAAGGGGAACCCAAGTGCAGACGGTTATTGACTCCTTAGCTCAGTTGGTAGAGCAACGCCCTTTTAAGGCGTGGGTCCTGCGTTCGAGCCGCAGAGGGGTCACCATTAGGTGAGCGGGTTTTGAAAGAGAAGCCCAAGTGCAGACGGTTATTGACTCCTTAGCTCAGTTGGTAGAGCAACGCCCTTTTAAGGCGTGGGTCCTGCGTTCGAGCCGCAGAGGGGTCACCATTAGGTGAGCGGGTTTTGAAAGAGAAGCCCAAGTGTAGACGGTTATTGACTCCTTAGCTCAGTTGGTAGAGCAACGCCCTTTTAAGGCGTGGGTCCTGCGTTCGAGCCGCAGAGGGGTCACCATTAGGTGAGCGGGTTTTGAAAGAGAAACCCAAGTGCAGACGGTTATTGACTCCTTAGCTCAGTTGGTAGAGCAACGCCCTTTTAAGGCGTGGGTCCTGCGTTCGAGCCGCAGAGGGGTCACTTGAAAAGCATTACCAAGAGGTAGTGCTTTTTTTATTTTATGAAGATCAAAAGTACTTTCTCCCTTGTGTATCCTTCGCAATCTCAAACTTTGTGTATGAAAAATGTGATCTGAATTAAATTTGAGGAGTACTGCTTAGACTAACTTTTTAAAGGGCGATAGCAGAATCTGAAGAAACTACTATTAAAATAGTTTCTTCAAATCAAGTCTGCCTGTATTTGCTTTGTTCTGGCGTTTTAATTCGCAACAAAAGAGTAAGATGAGTCTTCAGCGCTATTTGTTAGTACAATGCTTTTTCTGATAAATAACACCACGCACTTGAATAATTACCAAGCTTTGTTTACGAAAAAATCATTAATTCAATAGTATGGCTTGCATATTATTCCAAATAGGATGTAGAATTACTCAATAGCTCCATTGCTTTCCAGTAATTCTATAGCTTTCTTGATCCATGGGTTGTTAGGTCTTCCTCTTTTAATCCTCCTAGCTTTTTTTAATGGTCTGTCTTGGCCGCTTACTACTTTATTTACCGAAGCCCCATTATCAATAAGAAGTTTGACCATATCATAATGCTCTATTGTAAACCTACCGCTTCCTTCTCCTAATATAAATGGAACATTTAACGGCAAACAACCGCCAATATTAATATCCGCACCTTGACTAATAAGCCACTTGGCCATATCTATTCTAGAGCCCCACAGTGCGTTTTCAAGAACAGTTAAATAACGGCCTACGTGTGTGTATTCTGGCTCTCCATAAGCATATTTAAGTTTGGAATAAGGAGCGTCAACTGAAGCTCCTTCATTAAGTATTCTTTGTGCTACTTTTTTATTTTTAAAAGCAACCATTACATGGAGGGCTCCACTCAACGATCCCTTTTTAAACTTAGACCAGTTGTCGAAAAGAAAATTGAGCATATCTGGATTGTTCTGAAAAGCTGCGGTTATTAATCCCTGATTATGCCAGTTGTAATTGAAGTTACCCTGTTTTGCTTCCCTGAAAAGCTTTAGGGCTTCGTAATCCCGTTCTGTAACAGCTCTAATGAAATCTCGTTCAAAATAAGGATACCCTTTTGCCAATAGCTTTGCAATAGCACTATTTTCCCCTGCTTCTTTTGCCATTGCCTCTGCCATTACCTGTTTTAGTTCAGAGTATTTTTTGTATTTAATCATTGTAGAAACGTAGTTCCTTACTCTAGCATCGGGAGCTACAAGTGCCCCTTTGTTTATTAAGAAGATTGCTATTGCAGGGTTCTTTTTACTTAGGGCACGATAGAGGTAATCTTGTTCTGCGGAATTTCGGTGTGTGTTATTTATGTCATATCCTTTTTCTATGATTAGGTAGCGTAATAAGTGCATATCAGCCTCATCAATCGCCTTAATGATTTCTTTGGCTTCATTCTGTTTGGCTTTAACTACTTTAGCATCTGGCTTATTGATAGATTTAGTGTCGATTCTTTGAATTAGTTGATAAACTATTGGTACTACTACAGTCAATATGATAATAAAGGGAGTTTTTCGAAAAAAAGAGGTGCGGTCTTTCTTGTGTTCTTCACTGTTCTTCTTCTCCTGATAGTGCTCAGTGCGAACCTGTTTGGTAATGGCCGCGATCTTCTTTTTTGATACCCCTGTAATTTCATGTAGAGCCTCTGCGTTTGCTTGATCGTTTATTTTCTTTTCTAGTTCACGACTTTCTCTATCGCTTTCTTCAAGAACCATTTCTCGGATACGTTGTTGTATCGCTTCTTCATCAGTTAATTCAGTCTTGTTTTTGTCCTGATTTGTCTTCACAACTACTAGGTTTTATTATTTGTTCTCAATGATTGGCTACCTGTGAGGTTTACAATTATTGAGTTATGCAATTAAAAACTTTTGGAAGGAAAGCAGAATAAGGGTTAATCTGCCCGACTGTTATGAGTTTTAGTTTATTGAAAATCAGTTCTGATTCTACAAAAGTCTAACTCAAGCCTCTTGACTGATGATATAAGTTGAACGTTGTTTGTTAACTTATAAAGAGCAGGTAGAGAGTTTTGTGTCTGATGCAATCTCAAAATGTGATTTTATGAGTAAAGAATGTTTTTGAGTGTTGACTTAATGTTGAAATCCCAGTGTGGGTAGATTATTTTGTCTCTCCTTCCATAATGTTCGCAAATCTATTGTTCCTGTAGTAAAGCAAAGTTGCTTCGGGATAACTATTTCAATTCAAGTTGTAAATAGAAATCTATGTTGTTCTATTTATGTTTTGAAATAGAGTGTGTTGTGTGTTTATTGGGAGGCTGGCTTATTTGATTCTTTGTTGAAAATATTTCTGACAGAGTGTTTGTGAAATTATTTTATATCAAGCCGTTTAATGTTTTCCTGTGTTGCAGAACAATGCACTGGTAGAAGTTTTATCAATGTTCTGTTTCTTATAATTAGGATAACATTTTCAGAGGTTTAGATTCTTCAAGAAAGGGTGTATGTACTGGGGAAGTTATTTTGTAGAATCTGGTTGTTGATCTATTCGTATTTTGTCTGTTCTGTTTCTTGAGCTATTGAGTTTCTTGTAGCATAAGTTGAGAGTGTGATCAATTAGGTTTTTGCCTCCCAATTTGCCATGATGGGGCACGACCAATTTTGCAGATTGATATTTCTTTTTGAGTTGTTCTACAGCGTTTGGCCATTCTTTTAAGTTAGCATCGCCTGTGAAACCTAGGGTTTTGGATGCTAATGATTTTATCATACAACCGCCGAAAAGCAGTTTCAATTCTTCTATGTATACTGTTACGTTGTCGGGAGAGTGGGATTCGCCAGGGTAAAATATTTCGAAAGTAAGGTCGCCAAGTTCAAGAGTTTTGCCTTTTTCTATATTGAATATTTTGTTGGGTTTTGTGAACTGTTTCTTTTCGTATACCTGTCTGATCTCATGTTGATTTGGTTTCAACCAAGAGATGACTTGTTGTTGGGTATCTTTTCCTTTTTCATCGACGAGTTTGGCTGTAAGATCTGAGCCGTATATGTCGATACCTTTTTTCTGTAGCGCTCCATTTCCTCCTAGATTATCTATGTGAAATCCTGTATTTATTGCTGTGATTTTTTTGGGTTGGAGAACAGAATCGATCCAGCAGAGTATTTGGTTAGTTGCAGCATTTGTGTAGGGTGTGTCTATGAGTACAACGTCGTTATCGGAGGCTTTTATTATCATGGAATTTGAATGCCATGGGAAGTAGTGGCTGACAATGAGGACTTCGTTACTTAGTTGTTTGATCGATAAACGAGGGCTAAGCTTTATCTCGGTTTGTGCAATAAGGTGTATGTTGAAAAGTAAAAGTAGTATGCTGACAAGTGCCTTTTTCATAAAAGTAAATTTGACTTAAAATGGAAAGAAGGTTGAATTTGAGAGGGAAATATGGGCAAGGGGTACAAAGGAGGAACAAAAAAACGGAAGCTCAATTGAACCTCCGTTATTTTATTACTTACTCTTCGATTTGATCGATTTCGGGATCTACCAAGATACGGCCACAGTGTTCGCAAACAATTACTTTTTTGCGTGACTGAACATCAAGTTCTCTTTGAGGAGGAATACGATTGAAGCACCCCCCACAAGCTCCGCGTTTAACAGGAACGATTCCAAGGCCATTTCTAACGCTTTTGCGGATACGTTTGTAGGCTTTTAGAAGACGCTCGTCAATTGCCTGTTCTAGGTTTTGAACTTTTTCGTTAAGAGTGTCCTCGTCTTTCTGAGTTTCTGATACGATAGAATCAAGTTCAGACTTTTTGTGTTCAAGGTCGCCAAGTCTATCGGTGCGAACTTTGTCTGATTTCTCGATAGATTTTTCTTTGTCAGCAAGTTTAGCCTTAAACTCTTTAATTCGCTTTTCGCACAGTTCTATTTCTAGTTCCTGAAATTCGATCTCTTTGTTAATAGCATCGAATTCCCTGTTGTTACGAACCTTCTCCTGATCTTTCTGGTATTTCTTGATTTTAGCCTCAGCTTCTTTGATCTCGTTGTTCTTCCCGGCAATAGCTTCGTTGTAGCCGTCGATTTCACTACGGAAATTGCTGATCCTTGTTTCTAAACCTTCCAGTTCGTCTTCAAGGTCTTGCACCTCTAATGGAAGTTCCCCCCGCAAAATTCGGATCTTGTCGATTTCCGAGTGTACTTTTTGTAATTCGTAAAGCGTCCTTAGTTTTCCTTCTACGGTTAGCTCCTTTTCCGTTGCTTTATCCATATCGGCTGATATTGTTTATATTTATAGATAATTAACAGGGCTTGTCTTTACCTCTGAAATGTAGGCTGCAAAATTAGGAATTTTTTCTGTTACAATTTCCAAAATTAATTCTTTCGTAAATTGTTCGCTTTCAAAGTGCCCAATGTCTGCAATTAGAATCTTGTTTTCTGCATCAAAATAGTCGTGGTATTTGAAGTCCGAGCTTACAAAGACGTCAGCATCAGTAGCAATAGCTTTTTTCAGGAGAAAAGAACCACTACCTCCACAGATGGCAACTTTTTTAATGGGCTTGTTCTTTAGAGGGGTATATTTAACGCAACCAGCTCTAAAAACAGATTTTATACGTTGTAAAAAGGTCAGTTCGTCTTCTGCTGTTTCCAGTTCACCAATCATCCCAGCTCCTGCTTTTGGGTTGAGATTTTTTAAGGGATAGATATCATATGCTACTTCTTCATAAGGGTGTGAAGAGGTAAGCGCATTTAGTATTGCTGACTGTTTGTGCGCAGGAAAGATTGTTTCGAACCGGCTTTCTTCTTCCTGATGAAACGAATTCGGGTTGCCAACAAAAGGGGCAGCTCCTTCAAGAGCCCTAAAACTACCTAAACCATTGGTTGTGTAACCGCATTGATCATAGTTGCCAATGTGACCTGCACCAGCATCAAAAACAGCTTTGCTGACAGTTAATGTATGTTCTTTAGGTATGAAAGTGACAAGCTTTCTTAGATCGTTGGACATTGGCTGAAGAATGCGGGTTCTGCTAAGTCCTATTTTCTCAGCAATTTTTGCATTTACTCCCTGTGGTACATTGTCTAGGTTCGTATGTACCGCGTAAATGGCAATGTCGTTTTTAATTGCTTTTATAATTGCCCGTTCAACATAGTTGCGACCGTTGAATCGTTTCAGCCCTTTGAAAACGATAGGGTGGTGCGCAATTATTAGTTGAGCCTGTTTTGCAATGGCTTCGTCAACAACTTCTTCTGTAGCATCTAACGCTACAATTGCTTTGTCTACTTTTTGTTGCGGGGAACCAACGATAAGCCCTGCATTGTCGTAATCTTCTTGATAGGAGCAAGGCGCAATACTTTCAATTGCCTGTGTAATTTCCTGTATGGTGTAAGTCTTAGAGTTCATTTTTAATTTCTAAAAGGGTCGTTTTAATGTTTTCGAGCCGCTGAAGGATTTCGAACGTGTTGATCGTTTCTTCTTTGTTATCTTTTAGTTTTTGTTGTGCACCTCTCAGGGTCATACCCTTCTCTTTTACAAGATGATAGATCAGCTTGATGTTGTCTATGTCTTCTGGTGTGAAATATCGGTTCCCTTTTTTGTTCTTTTTGGGTTGGATGATTTCGAATTCTTTCTCCCAATAACGGATGAGCGAAGTGTTTACGTCGAACATTTCGGCTACTTCTCCTATCGAATAGTACAATTTGTTTAGTTCTTCTGCTTGACTTTGATTCATAAGTCCCTCCATGATTAGCGGTGAAAGCCTAATTGATGCAGTCCAGTAAACAGTGTTCCTTTGCCTGCTCTAATCAGGTTCTCATTCATTACAAAAGTAACCTCCAATTTTGTGATTTCAAAAGTCTTGTTTTAGTGTTTACGATTGGGGACGAAGTGTGTTTGTTTTGTTAAGTCACTATGCTAATGTAAACGACACTTCTAGGTTTGTCATTGCTCTGAATATAAGTGCGATGACAAACTTAAGATAGTGCTATGTGCTTAGGTTGTGTTCTGGCTGGCAATATTATTCCTCCGATATCCATCCGTCTACTGAAAACTTGAGTTTAGCTTCAGGTAGGTCTTGTTTCGTTAAGGCTTGTATACGTTTGTAAACACCATTATTGGAATCTTTGAATGTTCCTTTCCCTTTGATCTGTTTTATGGAAAAAACCTTCGCTTTTTGGAACTTTCCGGTCTTGTCTACAAATACTTTTACTATAGGGGCTAGGCCGTTTACTCCACTAATATTCATTCTGCTATAGGTGCAGAAGTTACCAAGGCTATATGAGATGAAACGGTTCTTGTATACATCAACAGCGCGTGTAACGTGTGGGCCGTGACCAAAAATTATATCCGCACCGGCGTCAATTGCTACTCGTGCAAATTCATGAACGTTCCCTCTGTTTTCTCCGTAGAAAATTTCACGCTTTTTAGGAACATGTTGATGTTTTCTGCCTTCTGCACCTCCATGAAAAGAAACAATGATAATGTCTACTTTTTTATCCAATTCAGTAATGATACGTTTAACTGCTTTGTAATTGTTGATTCTGCATGTCCCGTTGTTGGGAGAAAAGGCTGCTAGCCCGTATTTTATACTGTCTTTTTCAAAAATAGCAGTTGGATGGCTTAAAAGTCCGGCATGGTGTAGACCTGCTTTTTCTATTAGGCTGATTGTACTGTTACGACCTTTGGCGCCTAAATCTCCAGAGTGGTTGTTGGCAAGACTAAAGATGTCGAAACCAGCATCAATAAGGCATTGGAAATATTTTGTTGGGGTGCGGAATGCGTAGCAGACTTTGGGATCCTTACAGCGTTTTGTAACTGGGGCATTGTCTGCGAAAGCTCCTTCTAGATTGCCGAAAGTAACATCAGCATCAACTAGGATGTCTTTTACGTCTGCAAGCAAAGGTGTGCAGTCGTTACTTTTGGGGAGGTATGCTTTTGATGGGAAATCGGTACCTAGCATAATGTCGCCGACACCTATAATACTGTACGATGAGTCCTGTGCAAAAGATATTAAATGAATGCCGATGCACAATAGAAGTGCAAAAAGAGTCTTCATGATGGTTTTTTTTGAATTTAATGCCCCATAAAAGAGCAAAAAAAAAGGTTAAACTGTATGGAAACAATTTAACCTCTTTTGTTTAAAAAAGAAATATTAGTCAAGGCTTTGACCAACAGAATTCGCTTGTTTGGTCATCTCTGCATAGTCAGTAGCCGATAAATCTTCGTAGTAATAGTAAATTGGGTTAACAGATTTGCCATTAAGCCTAACCTCGTAGTGTAGGTGAGAACCAACAGATTTTCCTGTGTTGCCCACAAGACCGATCAAATCGCCGCGTTTAACTTTTTGACCAGGTTTCACCAAGATTTTGCTCATGTGAGCGTACAATGTTGCGTAACCGTAGCCGTGCTTAATACGGACATGCTTTCCGTAACCTCTAGATCTTGCATCGGCACGGGTAATTACTCCATTGCCGGTTGCATAAATTTTAGTTCCTGTTGGTGCAGAGAAATCCATGCCGTGGTGAAACGCAGGTTTTTTGTAAATAGGATCAATCCTTGGGCCGTATCCGTAAGGGCGACGACGGAGGTCTTTGTTTGATACTGGTTGAATTGCAGGAATTGAAGCAATCATTTCCCGTTTGCTTTTGACAAGTTCAGCAACATCATCAAAAGATCTAGACTGCACAACAATTTGTTTGGCTAGTTTATCTACTCTTTTAGATGTTTCTAGGATTTGTTTTGAGCTACCAAGCTGCTCTAGTTTTGTATATTTGATCGCTCCACCAATACCAGCTTGTCTGATATTCGAAGGAACAGGTCTCATTCCAAATATTGCGCGGTAAATATTATCGTCGCGGTCTTGTAGTTCTGCAAGAACTTTTTCTGCCTGATTTAGACGTTCTTTGACTGCTTCGTATTGTTCAAGCTGACGTTTTAGGTTCCGTTCTTCAGGGGTGTCGAAAAAATAAGAAAAAAGGTAAGCGAAAAAGAACGCCAGGAACAGTGATGGTGAAAAGTATTTAATAATAATGTGAGCGATACGTTCTTTGAACCCGAGCTGTATTTCTTTGAATTCCAGCGATTCAGGGTCAAATTTGTATTTGGTCTTTGCCATTACTGATTAAATTGGTGAAACAATATGGAGCATATATGTGTATAAATACTCCCATCTTTCTGTGGACGAAAATATGTAAGTTTATCTAAACCTCCAAATGAATCAAAGACTTAGCCCCATTTGAGTTATTAACAATGCTGATGTGGCAAGGGATAGAGGCACATTGAAGTGCCTCGTTTTGTTATGATTTCAGGTATTCGTCGAAGTAAGTAATTGTGCGCTTCAGTCCTTCTTCCAGTTGAACATTTGGTGCCCATCCGTTCAGTTTTTCTTTTGCAAGGCCGATGTCTGGCTGGCGTTGCATTGGATCGTCTTGAGGAAGAGGTTGGTAGATAATTTTTGATTTCGTTCCTGTGAGTTCAATCACTTTTTGAGCAAGTTCTAGGATTGTGAATTCGTTCGGATTTCCGATGTTTACGGGACCAATGAAGCTGTCGTCTGTCCGCATCATGCGTATCATGCCTTCTACCAAATCGTCTACGTATTGAAAGCTTCTTGTTTGCTGTCCTTCGCCATAAACAGTTATGTCTTCTCCTTTTAGAGCCTGAATAATGAAGTTCGAAACAACACGTCCATCCTGAGGGTGCATTCTTGGGCCATATGTGTTGAAAATGCGTATAATCTTGACTTTTACGTTGTTCTGTTGGTTGTAGTTGATGCAAAGAGTTTCTGCTGAACGTTTACCTTCGTCGTAGCAAGAGCGCAGACCAATTGGGTTAACGTGTCCCCAGTAATCCTCTTTCTGGGGATGAACCTTGGGGTCGCCATAAACTTCGCTCGTTGAAGCTTGGAGGATTTTTGCACCTACGCGTTTTGCCAGACCTAGGGTGTTGATAGCTCCCATTACGGAAGTCTTCATTGTTTTGATAGGATTGTGCTGGTAGTGGATTGGAGACGCGGGACATGCAAGGTTGTATATTTCATCAACTTCTACAAAGTATGGGTGAATAATGTCGTGGCGAACTACTTCGAAGTACGGATTGTTCATCAGGTGTGCTATGTTCCTTTTTTCTCCTGTAAAGTAGTTGTCCAATGAAATAACATCGTTACCTTCATTCAATAGTCTCTCACAAAGGTGAGAGCCAACGAAACCTGCTCCACCTGTTACCAATATTCTTTTCATCTGTTATAAAAGTTTTTCAAATTACAAGATGCAACTTCCAATATAAATATAATCACATTATGATTGTTTCTATAGAGGTCGTTTCATGATGTTTATGTTTGAGTTTTGTTTGATATTGGAGACAAACAGGCGGATGTAGCCTTTTTGCGTTAGTCTTGCCAAGTATTACTTTGAAATTATAATGAAAATGCAACATGCCATTCTGAACATCACTGTTGAAAATGGATGTTTAGAATGGCAGTTCGAAAGTTTATGATCTATTACTTGATAATTACATCAGGGCGACCAATACTATAATATGTATATCCGTTTTCTTGCATTTCTTCTAGGTCGAAAATATTACGTCCATCGAAGATTAGTTTGTTGTTAAGAAGTTTCCCCAGCATGCGGTAGTTCAGTACCCTAAATTCGTTCCATTCAGTAATCAGTACTAAAGCGTCTGCATCTGTAGCAGCTTCGTATGCGTTCTCTGTATATTGGATTTTGTCTCCAATTTTTCTTTTTGATTCCTCAATGGCAACAGGATCGTAAGCGGTAACCTCGGCTCCAGCGTTGATCAGTTGATCGATAAGTGTAAGTGCTGGTGCCTCCCTCATGTCGTCTGTGTTAGGCTTGAATGATAGTCCCCATAGGGCGATCTTCTTTCCTTTGATGCCATCGCCGAAGTGCTTTTTGATTTTGGAGAAAAGAACCGATTTCTGACGGTTGTTTACACTTTCAACAGACTTAAGGATTTCTAAGGAATGGCTGTGCTCATCTGCGGTACGGATAAGTGCCTGTACGTCTTTTGGAAAGCATGAACCGCCGTATCCTGCACCTGCGTAAATGAATTTATTGCCAATACGGGAGTCGCTGCCAATACCTTTGCGTACTAGGTCTACATTTGCCCCAACTATCTCGCATAGGTTGGCAATGTCGTTCATGAAACTGATTTTTGTAGCCAGCATTGAGTTGGCGGCATATTTTGTTAACTCGGCCGATGGTATGTCCATGAAAATGATTGGGTGACCATTAAGTAGGAATGGTTTGTAAAGGCGCCCCAGTACTTTTTCAGAGCGTTCAGAGTCCGTCCCTAGAACTATGCGGTCTGGTTTCATGAAATCTTCAATGGCATTGCCCTCTTTCAGGAATTCTGGATTCGAGGCTACATCGAAGGAGAGGTCAGAACCTCTAGCATCAAGGGCTGCTTGTACGGTTGCTCTTACTTTTTCCGCAGTTCCAATTGGTACTGTGCTTTTAGTAACAACCACTAGGTAATCCTGCATGTGTTCTCCAATTTCTTTTGCAACTGCTAACACATACTTCAAGTCTGCACTGCCATCTTCGTCGGGTGGGGTTCCTACTGCGATAAAGACAGAGTCGGCTTCAGGGAGGCTGTCTTTGAGGCTTGTGGAAAAGCTAAGGGTCCCTTTTTCGTAGTTGCGTTTTACAAGGGGTTCAAGCCCTGGCTCCCAGATCGGGATGATACCTTGTTTTAGGTTTTCAATTTTTTTTTTGTCGATATCGACGCATGTGACAGATGCGCCTGTCTCGGAAATACAAGCACCGGATACTAATCCAACGTATCCTGTTCCGACCATTACTATTTTCATGTCCGTTCGATTTTTTTAGGAAAATCAGTTCTATATGTCAAGAGCGCATAGAAGTTATTTGTTGCGCTATTACTTTGCTAAATTCAGAAAGAAAAACCACATATGAAAGAAGTTATGTCAAGAATCGAATTTTGGGTTTAATAATGGAGGATGTTGTTGGTGGAGGGTGTTTGTGAAGAATGTAAAGGCTGATTTCATTTTTTTTATTGGTTTAAATGAACTGTGATCTCTGGATAACAAACGGAAAGGGGCTATAGTCATTGTGTTCGAGTGAGTTTTAGTTTTTGGAGAGAAAAATATTTTCATTTTGGTGTATAGTTTGAATAAATGCTTATATTTGTTATGAATTTGTCATGTTTAGTCAAAATGTACCAATATTGTGCTTCTTTACTAAATAGTAAGTTTGACTTTTATTGTTTTTATTTCTTATTGTTGTATCTTAATTAACATTGTTCGATTTTTTAAGGTAATATTTAATTGTATATCTATTTATTGAAGTGAAAATATTTGTTTTAAGTAAGATGTATGATGATATTTCAAATTAAGTATTGTTTTTAGTGGTTTATTTCTTAGAAAGCACCTTGATAGTTAGATGGTCGAGTTTGTTTTTTAGAGTCACTAATCAAAAATAATTTGATATAGAGTAAGTATGCTTTAGCTTTTGTAGATTGTCTTTTATTTGATGTAATTCTGCTTTATTATTTGAAGTTTGAATAGATAATAATGTTAATAGTAGTTGATTTAATCTGATTTTGAAAATTAAAACACCTTTGTTATTGATAACTTAGTTGTTTTATAGTTATTCACTTTTTTCTGATTCATATGTTTTGTTTTGAACTATTATGATAGTTCAATTGTTTTATTTTGAATGTTTTTCTTTAAACCTGAGCCTTATTTTTAACACTATTTACTAATTAAACCTAATTCAAAAATGAAAAGATGTATTTCCCTAGTGTCAGCTTTGATACTACTGTCTGGGTTTTGTTTTGCTCAACCTGGAGAACCTTACACTACAACAGACGCAGGTGGTATAAATCTTCCTGTTTCTCCTGTTAGATACTCTAGTAACATTCAATTACCTCTTAACACTCACAGTTGGTTTTCTAACCTTTATTTTGATGGAAATAACTGGGCTGATGGTGATTATCCGAACATGATCAGTTTGATTGCAGATCCTTTAACAGTTCACTTTGACAAAGGTAGCGGCGGCCCTAGTATCGCTGCGATGAACCTTCAGTTTGTCTACAATGCAGGACCAGCTAACCCTCACTTCCGCTGTGTACACGAAGCTGCAGATGCGATAACTGTAGAAACAAACTCAGGCGTACCCGGAGAACCTATGATTGATGCATATAGCGATTGGGGTTTGAAAGTGACTCAAGATGGTGGACGTTTGGAGACTTCTTCTTATAACGGATCACCTTTCGTTAACTTCACATCTACGGATGGCTTCAAGCTTATAACGAAGTTGCCATGTACTGTGTGGTATAACGAAGGAAACGTTATCGGTATTGAATCTTCGATCAGTTTTTACGATTCATGGGGCGGCCAATGGGTAAACTGGAATGATAGCTATGTAATCTATGGCCCTTCTGGTTCTACTTGGAGTACTACTGCTGATGGAAACAACATTTTAACGATCACTTCTAGCCAAGGTGGTAGCTCATACTGCTCGATTGCTAGTTTGCCAAATGAAAAAGATGAGGCTAAGAAGATTCAGATGTTGGAGTATCTTAAAGACTTTGCTTTCAACTTTATCACAGACACTAAAGTAAGCTGGAAGTACGACCGTCAGAATGCAAAAGTTATTACTACGTTCACAGCTACTTTCGACAAAAAAGAAGGTAACAACAACAAGCTTCTTTATGCTTTATACCCACACCAGTGGATGAATTTTGATGGTAAGATTGAGGATGTCATGACTTTCAATTCTGCCAGAGGACCAATGAAGCTTCATGAAGCTGAAAATGGTACATTCTCTACCGAAATCGTTTACAGTGGCGTTCTTCCTCATTTTCCACTTGTTGCAGATGCAGCTAGTGGATACGATGAGGCTGAACTTCAGGGTATGGTACAGGGGGTTATTGACTCAGGTGAAGGCAATAATGTTTTCCAAGGCAATACAGCTTACGCAACCTCAGTAACAGTGGGTAGAACTGCTCAGGTTATTAAAATTGCAGATCAGGTTGGGCTTACTGCGGATAGAGATACTCTTTTGAACTGGGTAAGAAGAAGTGTAGAAAACTGGTTGTCGTACACAGGTGGCGAGGATAATACATACCTATATTACGACACAAACTATGGTGCATTGATCGCTGCTCCACCAGAAAGTGGAATGTTTAGTGATGCTCACCTTAATGATGCACACTTCCAGTTCGGTTATATATTGAAAGCTGCTTCTATCATCGCAGAATACGACCCAGAGTGGGTTAAAGTTTGGGGCGACAGAGTTGAGCTTTTGATTAAGTACGTGAGTAACTGGAAAAGGGACGAAAAAGAATTCCCATTCCTTCGTTTCATGGATCCTTATCAAGGTCACTCTTGGGCAACTGGTGATGCAGATTTTAGAGATGGTAACAATCAGGAATCCAGTTCGGAAGCAATGAACTACATGTCCGCTGTTGCTCTTTGGGGTATGGTTACAGGTAATGACGAGATCATCGACCTAGGAGCTTATCTATATGCAACTGAAGCTGAAGGTACTCTTCAGTACTGGTGGGATATTTACGAAGAAACTTATCCTCATGGCCCTGACCATGGCGATAGAGAACATGCAATTTTCGAAGCTGCTGAGTACAAATACCCAATGTCTGGTTTCGTATTTGGTGACAAATCTGATTTCTCTACTTGGTTTGGAAGTGAGCAGACTGGTTACCAAGAGTATCCGGTTGGTATTAACTTATTGCCAATGACTGCTGCTTCTACTTATCTTGCCCGCGAGCCTGAGTATGTTAAGAAAAATCTTATCGACTGGTTCTTAAACAAGTACGGAAAAGTAAACAGATGGAACGAACTGTTCTGGACATATCTTGCTTTGGCAGATCCGCAAAGAGCATTAGGTTTTTATAATTCAGAGCGTTGGGGAGAAACTCAGCCAAGTCCTCCAACAGAAACTCCTCCTCACTACTACCACTGGATTCACAACTTGGCTGCAATGGGGCCATATCGTTCGGATATTACAGCTAATACACCTTCATATTCTGTATTCGGCGAAGGTGACAATAAAACATATGTTGCTTATAACCCTAGTAGCAGTGATATTAAAGTTACTTTCTCAGATGGTGCAGTATTAAAAGTTCCTGCTGGTGAGCTTTATGCTTCGAAAGAGGTGACAAAACTTGCCGCATGTATCCAGGCTCCTGCTGATGAAGCATTGATTATGGATAATGATAACAGCGGAAGCGAGATGGTTACTCTTGATGGTTCTTGTAGTTTCTATTCTGAAGGCGGAGTGTCTAGTTACAGTTGGAAAGTTGATGGTGTTGTTGTAGGTACTAGCAAACTATTAGATGTTGATCTAGCAAAAGGGAAACATACTATTGAACTGACAGTTACTGCTGCAGGTGTAAATCCAGATAGCGAAATGATTACTGTTCATGTTACAGCAGGCGAACCTATCGCAGATGCAGGTGAGGATAAAGCTGTAAATGATGAAGATGGTGATGGAGCTCAGGATGTTGTTCTTGATGCAAGTAAGAGTTTGGATCCAGTAGGTAATATTGTAAGCTACGAGTGGAGTGAAGCAGGTACTGTTCTTTCTTCTGATGAAGTAGCAACAGTTTCTCTTGCTGTAGGTGAGCATGTTCTTCTTCTTACTGTTGTAGACGACAACGCAAACGAAGCTACCGATGAGGTGGTTGTTGTAGTTCGTCCAGAGGTAGCACAGGGCGGTACTGTAACTGCGTCTTCTACTAGTGAAGGTACTCCTGCTAATGTTATTGACAAAGACGAGTCCACGCAATGGATAAGTGCAGAAAGAAATCAACCAGAATGGCTGTTGATCGACCTTGCAGAATCTAAAGGCATTGCTCAGGTAGATGTTGTTTGGGACGAAGCTACCTTTGCAACTGCATACGAGGTTCAGGTTTCTAACGATGCTTCTTTCGCTACGTTCTCAACATTGGCATCTATTACAGATGGCGACGGTGCTACTGATGCACTTGTTGCTCCTGCTAACACTGCTGGCCGTTATGTACGTATCTTTGCTACTGAGAGCAATGGTGCAGTGAAGAAGATTGAAGATTCTCACGGAAACTTCGTTGCTGTGGTTTCAAGTATTGCTGGTTCTGCTCCAACTGTTACATTCGAACCAACAGGTGAGAATATTGGTACAGGTTTCTGTTACATAGATTACTCAGTAAACGGAAATTATGTAGGTAGCTATCCTGCTAAACCAAATGAGCCATTTACAATTAATAATGTTGCAGATGGTGATAGCATTTCTTTCAAATACAAGTACACTTTGCCTTCAAACGCACAGGAATTTGGTGACGACATGTCTTTCGTTGTTGGTAATGTAAACGGAGGAAGCGTATACGCAATCAAAGAAGTGAAGGTATTTGGTGGAAATTCAGGAGCAAAAGCTTCGGAAGCTGTAGCTAAAAAATCAATGATACAGCACATCGATGTAGAAGTTTATCCTAACCCTGCGGTTGATGAACTTCGTATTCCAACTTTACCGGAAACTGCTACAATAAGAGTGTTTGACTGCACAGGAGCATTTGTAATGGAGCGTAGAGGTAACAAGTTGAACACTGAAAGATTGACTTCTGGAACTTACTTCTTGTTGACAAGCACAGGCGCAAAAGCTAAGTTTGTTAAGAAGTAATGTTTTTGCGGAATATCTCTTTGTAAAAGATATAGGATTTGATTTTAGAATCGCTTGATCTCCCGTTTTAACGCGGGAGATCTTAAGCCATATTCTTGAAAGGGTTGATTTAAAATGTAACATAATAAATTGGAGGGAGACTTAGGTCTCCCTTTTTTGCTTCTGGTTAGCTGAAGGTGTCTTTTGCTGACATTTTATGTTTTTCTTGTACTTTATATAAGGAATTGGTTGACAAGAATGTTTGAACTTGTTAAATTGATTGTCCAAAAATCATTTACTTAAAGTCTGATGGTTATTATAACGCTTATCAGAACATTTGCCTTGTCTGTAGGCACTTTTAGTGCTTATTGTTTCAAGTATAAATTTTAGTCAAGTCGTCCAGTTCTAAGAAACTTCATGGGTTTTAATTATTGCTCTTGCACTTTTAACCATAAGATTACAAGTGCTTTTTTCTTCTGGCATCAGCAGGCCATGTGAGTACCGTAATGGAGCGGGGTAACATGGAAAGATATATCCCAATTGTGTTGTTGTAGAAAATGTTAGACGTGAAAGTGGTGGAGCAGATTATTGAAGTAGATACTTCAGGAAGTTCTTTTGAGCCTGTTTCTATAGAAAATTTTCAAAAAGAAGGGAACCGTTTGATTAATAATATTTTGAAATAAAGATTTAAAGGGAGAAAAAATGACCCGAACACTCCCAAAAACAAGGTAGGGCAAAACATAATAAGTATGATAATGAAAAAAATTATTTTGATCGGCCTAATGGCCTTTGTGGGTATGCAAATATCTATAGCACAAAATTTATCTAGTGGGAACGTTTCTTTGGACTGTAAAGTAGATGTTACGTTGGGAAAAGGTTATACCACGTCTAAAGTTTTTGTATTGAATGATGTAAACTTCTTATTTTCACACAATTCTAAAACAGGACAAACATCAATTTGGAATTTAGCTCAAGGAGGCAAACCTGTTTATGAAAAGAAGTGGAGTGCAGGATGGACGAATATAGATTTTTATGAATTTCAAGGGCAGGTGTATTTTTTTCATCAAAAAGGAGGTGAGGGGACAGCTAGGATTAACAAGTTGGATTATGATAAAATCATGTCAAATACATCAATGGGGGAAAGAGTTTATGATAAAAAATGGAGCAAGGGCTGGACAGCTACAAAATTCTTTGTACACAATGACATAGTTTATTTTCTTCATTACAAAAAGAAAACGGGATTGGCTCGTTTAAATGCAGCAAAAGAGGGGGGAAGTGTTGGCGCGAAGATATACGAGAAAACATGGAGCAAGGGGTATACTAACTTTGCCATGGCTACTGTTGGTGAAAACTTTTTTATTCTTTATCAAAAAGGAGGTGAAGGAACATGTGTTATTAATAAAATTAATTTAGCTAAAATTGAAGGTGCTGCAAAAGCAGGTTTGCTAACGCCAAACCTTGGATCTGAATCTTACCGTAAAAAGTGGTCAGCTGGTTGGAACAATATAAGTTTCTTCAGTCTTAACAACAACATATATATGTTTTTTAATAAACCCAAAGACGGAACTGTAAGGATAGAACAGCTGGATTCTAATGGAACTTTGGGGAAAAGAGTCTACGACAAAAAATGGAGTGCTGGATGGAACAGAATTAATGTCTTTTATAGGAATGGAAAGCCTCAGTTATTCCACCAAAAGTCAGGTACTGGTAAAACAAAAATATGTGAATTGAAACAATAAAGACACCTAACTGCATAGACGGCTGACGGAGGTGTGCCCCCGTCAGCACGCCCCTTATACCATCATTTACATGGGCGATTATACGTCAATTTCCCAGTAAAAATCCACGCCCAAAATACGTGGCGTGCGAATACTTCCGAGGGGATAAACTACAGGCACCTCTAAAACTAATATTTAGGTGTCGGCAGGATGAAACTAAATAAGAGGTTCATCCTGTCAAACGGAATTTGATTCTTAGTTCCAAGAACCGGTTAAGGCGTTGGCCATGTGGCTAAGAATATCGTTGAGCCCTCCTGGTTGGCGAAGAAGTTCAATAAAACCTCCAGCCATATTGGCTAAGAAGCCTTCCCCTCCTGCGTTGTAAGATGCAGCTCCAATCGCATAGAGAATAAAAAACAGGTATATCACAGCAAGAATTGCAACATGTTTCATTGTGAGTTTTTTCGCAAAGTAATAGATCAGAATGGTTATTGCAGTAACGGTAAGTAACATCACCCGAATGTCGATAAGTGTGGGGCCAGCTTCGCGAAAATCTATACTTTGATCAGTAATCATTAAGAAAATAGCTAAAGGTAATCCCATACTTATTGTAATATCAAAAATATTGGAACCAAGAACATTCGACAAAGCGTCGTCATGATTTCCTTTTTTTGCATCCTTGAGCGATATGATCGTATCGGGAACACTACTGGCCGCAGCAACTAAAATAAGAGCCACAAACAAAGGATTGATGCCCAATGAATCAGAGATTCCTTTACAGCCTTCTACTAAACCTGCACAAGCAAGAGCAATTACTAGAGTTGACGCGATGAGTAACATCCAGCTTCGTCCGGTCTTTCCGTTTTCGGATTTGAAAAGATAGTTTTTGAACCATGTCCGTTCTTCGTTAGCGTCTTCATTGTCGCTCTCTTCTTCTACATTTTTAGGCATCGACATTAGTGTGTACCCAATATAAATTAGGTAAAACAAGGTGAAAATCCATCCATGCCATTGAGTGATGTAATTACTTGACAATAAAATAAGAAGTAGTACTTCAGCCGCCAATAGAAAAAGCCCATCTCTTAAGACAACTTTTTTTGAGATTTTCACACCTTTTACTCCAGAGATGAAAGTTATCACAACCCATACTACAATCATTGGAATAACAATGCTGTTGAAAATGGCAGAACCAGTATCCCCTCCAATACTAGCGGCCAAATCGCGCCCTAGGTTTTCTTTAAGGGCAAAAGAGAGAAAGAAAGCTGTGGTCAGAAGTTCGGGCATAGAAGAACCGATCGCATTTAATGTGGCTCCTTTTACTCCTTCGCTAAAATTTCTGCCAAGGTAATCGGTGGAGACTTCGAACACATCACATGCTTTAGCTATAATAATAGAAGATAATGTGATTAGCAGTAGTCCTCCATACCAGGTGTCTACAAAAAATGTAAAAAAGTTCATTTGAATTATTTTTAACGATTAAATTAGAAGGTTTCAGATTTATTTGTTCCGTTTTACTTTTTTGAAGATTATGATAGCTTGATTGTTATGGGCTGATCTGTAGTTTGGTAAATCTTAAAAATAACCTCGGTTTTCGTAGCGCTGCGGTTGTCCAAATCCTCAGGTACTCTAGCACGTTTCAGTATTGAACGTCTTGTGCGCCTTAACCGAAATTATTATCCACACTTCATTTAAGTTAATGTTTTTCTGATTTTTTAATCCATTTAGATTCTGCTCAACAAAATTGCTAAAATTGCAAGAATGACAAACGGAACAACATCTAAAGAAAGATTCCTCCCTATAGGGATAGGTTTTATAGATTTTAAAATTTCAGAGATTGGATTAAAAATATTTGCAAATACGTTGTATATCTGATCGTAAGGAGAATCAAGGCGTTTGTGATCTTCTCCCACTTTCTGAACGAAAAAAAGTCCGAAGATAAGAAGGACTATTATTAGTTTGAATAGGTCGTTTAATATCATGATTGGCTATGTATGAGTTTCTGTTAAGTTGGTGCTGCAATATAAACAATACTTTTAGGGGTGTTGTAATGTCTATTGTACGTTCGTTTTTTTGAGAGAAAGCAGCTTATTAAAAACTTTTCTATTTAACACGCTTCTTCTTTGTTTAAACATTATCTGCCCGTAGTGAGGCTTTCTAAAAAATAAACCGTACCTTTGCGCCGATTTTAAACAATATAATGTCTAACTCATTAGTTATTAATTAATTTTATTAATGTCAGAAAATCAAGAACCTCAAAATGAACAAGTTACTCCTGAGGTGGAGGAGCAAGAAGTTCAAGTAGAAGAAACAGTTGTAGCACAGTCTACTGAAGAATTTAACTGGGACGAGTTCGAAGCAGGCGGCGCAGGCTTCACTGGTCAGAACAAAGAAGAGCTAGAGGCTCTTTACACAGAAACTCTTTCAACAATCAATGAAAACGAAGTGTTGGAAGGTATTGTAATCGACATTACTCCTCGTGAAGTTGTTGTAAACATCGGTTACAAATCAGAAGGTATTATCTCGTTGAACGAGTTCCGTTACAACCCAGAGCTTAAGGCTGGAGACACAGTAGAAATCTACGTAGAAAGCACTGAGGACAAAAACGGACAGTTGGTTCTTTCTCACAAAAAAGCACGTGCACTACGTTCTTGGGATCGTGTGAACGAGGCATTGGAGAAAGACGAAATCATCAAAGGTTTCATCAAGTGCCGTACAAAAGGCGGTATGATTGTAGACGTATTCGGAATCGAAGCTTTCCTTCCAGGTTCACAGATCGATGTGAAGCCAATCCGCGACTACGATGTATACGTTGGCAAAACAATGGAGTTCAAGGTGGTAAAAATCAACCACGAATTCAAAAACGTTGTTGTTTCGCACAAAGCACTTATCGAAGAAGAGCTTGAGCAGCAGAAGAAAGAAATCATCGCTAAGCTTGAAAAAGGTCAGGTACTTGAAGGTACAGTTAAAAACATCACTTCTTACGGTGTATTTATCGACCTTGGCGGCGTAGATGGTCTTATCCACATTACAGACCTTTCTTGGGGACGTGTTTCTCACCCAGAAGAAATCGTTCAGTTGGATCAGAAATTGAACGTTGTAATCCTAGACTTCGATGACGACAAGAAACGTATTGCTCTAGGTCTTAAGCAACTTACTGCTCACCCATGGGATGCTCTTAACGAGAACATGAAAGTTGGTGACAAAGTAAAAGGTAAAGTTGTTGTTATGGCTGACTACGGTGCATTCGTAGAGATTGCTCCAGGTGTAGAAGGTCTTATCCACGTATCGGAAATGTCTTGGTCTCAGCACTTGCGTTCTGCTCAGGAGTTCATGAAAGTGGGCGACGAGGTAGAAGCAGTAGTTCTTACACTAGACCGCGAAGACCGCAAAATGTCGTTGGGTATCAAGCAGCTTAAGCCAGATCCATGGGAGAAAATCGAAGAGAAATACGCACTTAACAGCAAGCACACTGCTAAAGTACGTAACTTCACAAACTTCGGTGTATTCGTTGAGATCGAAGAAGGTGTTGACGGACTTATCCACATCTCAGACCTTTCTTGGACTAAGAAAATTAAGCACCCAGCAGAATTCACAAACATCGGTGACGATATCGAAGTTGTTGTATTGGAAATCGACAAAGAAAACCGCCGCTTGAGCCTTGGCCACAAGCAATTGGAAGAAAACCCATGGGATGTTTTCGAATCGATCTTCACAGTAGGTTCTATCCACGAAGGTACAATCACTGAAATGTCAGATAAAGGAGCTACAGTAGCGCTTCCTTACGGTGTTGAAGGTTTCGCTGCAACACGCCAGTTGTCTAAAGAAGATGGTTCAGTAGCTAAGGCTGAAGAAAAACTTCAGTTCCGTGTAACTGAGTTCTCTAAGTCAGCTAAGCGTATCGTATTGTCTCACGCGCGTATCTGGGAAGATGACAAGCGTCAGGCTGAGCGTGCTGAAGAGAAAGCAGCTGAAAAAGCAGCTAAAAAACAACAGCAAAGCCAGAAGAAAACAAAAATCAACCTAGAGAAAACAACTCTTGGTGACATCTCTGAACTTGCTGCATTGAAGTCTCAGTTAGAGAAAGATGACAAAGATAAAGAGTAAACATTGACTTTGTTTGCTGAAATAAATATTTGGGAGGGGATTGACAATTCCTTCCCATTTTTTTTATCTTTGGGTAAACAATAATCAAATCGAAAAAAACTCAATATGGACTTCGCTATTGATAAAAAAAACAATTATACCTTAATTAAAGTCTTGGTAGAGAAATTGGACACTCATATTGCTCCTGCTATCAAGTCTGAACTGGTATTGATTGCAGGAAACGGTGAAAAAAACATGGTTATTGATTTGAGCCAGTGCCGTTATTGCGATTCTTCTGGTTTGAGTGCAATTCTTGTCGCAAACCGTCTGTGCCGTAATGCTAAGGGTAGTTTCGTACTTACAGGCCTTCAGACAGCAGTGGAGCGTTTGATCTCAATTTCTCAACTAGATACAGTTTTAACCATTACCGATACAGTTAGCGAAGCAGAAAAGTATTTAAGAGAATAATACCTTATGTCTATACAGGTAACGATTTTGGGGAGCAGTTCGGCGCTTCCTGCTCCAAATCGGTTTCCAACCGCTCAGTTACTCAATGTGAACGAGCGGTTTTTTTTGGTCGATTGTGGGGAGGGTACTCAGGTACAGTTGAAGAGGTTTAAGCAAAGACCTTCTAGAATAAATAATATTTTTATATCTCATTTACATGGGGATCATATTTATGGGCTTTTTGGGCTTCTGTCTTCTTATAGTTTAATGGGACGGAAGAATCCTATAGTGTTACATACCCAAGAGCCGCATAAAGCGATATTAGATGCCGTATTTGCTGGCGTTCCTCTATCTTATCGTATAGAATATCGTTTCTATGATCCAAAGAAGTCAGAGGTTGTATATGAGGATAATGGAGTGGTAGTTACTTCCTTTCCCGTAGTACACCGTATGCCTACGGTTGGATTTCTTTTTCAGGAAAAACCAAAGCAGAGGAACATAAAGAAGTCTGCCATTCAGGAGTTCAATATAGGAGTAAAAGATATTGTCCGTATTAAGGCAGGGGAGGATTTTGTAACAGAAGACGGAAATGTTATCAAAAACAGAAACCTGACGACAGATCCCCAAAAAACTTGTTCTTATGCCTTTGTAACGGACACAGCCTATACAGAAAATATTTTGCCGTACGTATCCGGAGTAGATGTTCTATATCATGAATCCACGTTTACACACGACATGGTGAAAATGGCTAGGCAGACATTTCATTCAACAGCATTTCAGGCAGCGCAGATAGCCAAAAAGGCTAAGGTAGGGAAGTTGGTTTTGGGGCACTTTTCGTTGAGGTTCAAAAAACTGGATGCTTTTCTTAAAGAAGCGAAATTAGAATTTGAAAATACGGTTCTAGGTAACGATGGAATGACGATCGATATAAAATAAGAAACAACATCTGTTTTGGAAAAGACTGTCTTAGGGGCAGTCTTTTTTGTTTATACTATTGTGAAAGTGGTTTTTGGTTTTTCAGAATCTTGCGCAAACTGCGTAGCAGTGACAGGTTTTTAGGCAGGGATGTGAATCCCTGTAAAGAAAAAGCCTCAATTGTCCTGAATCTCGTAGCGATGATACAACATTATAAATGTCATCGCTATGCGATTCGGTTTATTTTTACAAATATTTTCCCATGATTTACACCATGGGCTCCAACCCTTTCACCGCTATGTGTTTATTTCAGATGTGCAGAAAAACTGAAAACTAAAATCACTTTACGGCATTATAGAATTAATAATTGATCATCCACAATTGGCTAAATGCTGGTTTTCAGGCGTAAGCCAATTAATAACTCATAATTAATAATTCCCTTAGTATAATTGAAAATGATGATTTTATCTGGTTTGTAAGAGAAACTATTTTTTTACAAAAAGAATTGTCCTCTTGGTGAAGTTCAAAAGATTTCGGTTAAGGCGCGAAAGGCGTTCAATATCGAAGCATAATATAGTACGTGAGGAATTGAATGAGCTATAGTGCAACGAAAACCGAAGTTGTTTTTTCAGCTTTGCTAAGCACATTTAGATACGTTTTTCCGTACTTCTTATAAAAAGACGATTGTATGATGTATTTTAGAGGAGATTTCAAGCAATCGAAAAATGAAGCAGATGAAGATTTACTTAATAAGTATTTTTCTAATAGTCATGTTTTGGTCGTGTATAGATGGTTCCAAAGAACAAAAGGCTTCCAAGGAAGTGACCAAAATAATGGTAGTGCATTCTTATCACGAAACCATGCCTTGGGTGAAACAAATAGAGGAAGGTTTTATGGAAGTGTTGGTTAACAAACCAGTGGAAATAAAACGTTTTCATATGGATGTAAAGAGAAATCCATCCATAGACTATAAAGTGAGACAGGGACAAGCGGCTATGGAATTGTTCTATGACTTTGAACCGGATATAATTGTTACTGTAGACGATGAGGCACGAACGTATTTTAGCAATAAGCTTATTGGCCGAAAGAATTTGAAACTTGTGTACTGCGGAGTCAATGACACGGTTTCTGTAAATAAAAACTATGAACCGGACTCCAAAGGGTTTTATTTGCACAGGTCTGGAAATGAAACAGGGGTACTGGAGCGTCCGGATTTATTTAAGGTACTGCAAACGATAAAGGAATTTGTAAGAAATTCTCAAGTAAAGATGCAGGAAGCAAGAAAAAGACGGTTCTTCGATCCAGTACTGGAATTTTATGAGGAGGAAGAGGTTGTAGAGGAAGAAGAGGAGTTTATTCCAGACCTGCTCGACACTATCAGTGTGCTAACGGACGAGAGCCATGCTAGCTTGGCTTTTTTACGATATTTGGATTATAACAGCAATCGTATAGGAGTGGAACTTAAGCATGTGGTTTCTACCTCGGATCTGTTTGAATGGGAAAAAATAGTAGTAAAACCAGATGCCGACGCATTGCTGATTTTTTCTTACGGAGGGCTTAGGGACGAGTCTTATGCAAAGGTGGATGCCGACGAAATAATTAGCTGGACAGCAGATATCAGTAAAGTCCCAACAATCGCTTTTGAAGAAAGAGCCGTTCAGAGAGGATGTTTGTTTGCCTATGTACAACAAGGGCAGGCACAAGGACGGGCAGCTGCTCATATATGCCTAAAGCTGGCCAAAGGAGAGCGAACGTTAGATATACCTATTGATGTTGTTGAGAAAGGTTATATGGTTGCAAACCGTTTTACGGCAGAACTACTGGGTGTCGAAATAGATTCAGATTTTTTTATTAAAAATGTAAATCGATGATTGAGGAAGAATTTGTTTTACAGGAAGAGTATATAGAGCTGATTAAACTGCTAAAGTTTATTGATGTTGCCTCTACAGGAGGAGAGGCTAAAATGATGGTTGAAGATGGGCAGGTTGCTGTAAATAATGCAATTGAGTACCGAAAGAGGAAAAAAATTCGGGTAGGTGATAAAGTTGTTGTTTTCGATAAAATTATTAACATTGTGGGAACTTAAACCAACTTATTTGTTTAATCCTTAAACTAAACCATAATGAAAAGGGTAATTTTCGTGTCAGCAGCTGTCGCAGCATTCTTTTTTACAGCCTGTTCTGGGCGTTCGCCGAAGAATGTAGAACAAAAAATGGAGGCCGAAACAAAAAAGGCTGAGATTGTAGAGAAAAAGTCTGAACCTGTTAAAGCTGAAGTTGCTGATTCTATACCAGCTGAAAAAGCTGATGAAGTTATAGAAACTAAAGAGACTGAGGTACAAGATTCGGCACAAGTGAAATAATTTTTTTGATAACTATTTTTTTAAGGGTGGCCAACTACTTGGCTGCCCTTTTTTTATTGCATCTAAATAGTGAAAAGCTGATTTTTATCATGTTTTTAGAACGCTATCATTGTTAATTTGTAAACAAAGCATAAGAGCTCTTAAATAACTTTTTGTGAAATGAATAACAAAGCGTATGTTATTTTCATTTCAGTTGGGTATTTCCTAAAAATAGAAAATCAATCAAAGATTGAATTGTAAAAACTGGTTTACTGATTGTGAATTAGTTTACGATGAGTCTGTTGGTGACTATTAAGGTGTGCCCTAAAGGATCCTTTCTGTTAAAAACTGCTTTAAAAACAAAAGCCATGATCGAAACAAAGGATTTAGTTAGAGACTTAGTCGACAAGCACGGCAAAGAACGGGAGAGCCTCCTTCCGATTTTACAAGGTGTGGTTGATGAAGAAAAGTCTTTGAGCAAAGAGGCTATGATAGAAATTGCTAAAGAACTCGATATTGCTACTGCAGAGGTATATGGTACTGCTACGTTTTATTCTTTCCTTGATACCGAGCCTCGGGGCAAATACATCATTCGGGTTTGCCAGACTATCACTTGCGATATGAAAGGCAAGAAACAGATTATAAAAACTCTTGAGGACATGCTCAAGATAAAAGTGGGCGAAACAAATTCCAATAGCCGTTTCACCCTTTTGGTAACCAACTGCCTGGGCTGGTGCCACAAGGCTCCCGCGATGCTAATTAATGACGAAGTCTATACCGACCTAACGCCAGAAAAAGTAAAGAAAATAATTGGCGAGCTTATCCGTGCGAAATGCTAACTGCTGCTAAGTAACAAATTTACTTAATGATGTTTATGGCCTTATGAATTTCTTTTAGTTTTTGATTGACGATTAGGCCTTAACATTTATTCATGATACATTCTCCCTAGCTGTGTTTTCTATAAACATTTGTATGAGAGAGGTGTATCAGTGGAAAAGTACCAATAGAATTATGCAGTGTGTGTTCAGATGTGCGGCCATAGCTGAATAATTCAAGACCTTAAACAATCAGAAGAAATCCTAGAAGGCGAAGATGTTGATTTGCAAATTGTAATCTGCCACTGGGATGATATGTGAGATTAAAATGCTTTAGGGCGATGGGTATCTAAATAAGGATGAAATATTTATGAACTACATCCAAACCTTAAGGAAATGAAATTGAAGCATATGGGACAGGAAATGGATATTTTACCTTGCAAAATTACAGTTCAATAAGCTGTTGCATATCGCTTTTAAAACCAATTAAACACATGAAGACTGTCAAATTAGATCGCGTAGACCTGATTTTTAGCGAGTACGACGAATCATGCGATATAGCACTAAAACAGATTGTTCAGCGCGAACCAAACGATATACTAAATTCACTTCTCGAATCTGGGCTAAAAGGACGAGGAGGAGCTGGTTTTCCCACTGGTCTGAAGTGGAAATTTGCGATGGAAGCTCCAGCAGATGAGCGTTTTATTATTTGTAATGCCGATGAGGGGGAGCCTGGTACGTTCAAAGATAGGGAAATCCTTACCCGTGTACCTTGGAAAGTGTTTGGGGGAATGGCCATTGCGGCAAAAGTTATAGGAGCCAAGCGGGGGTTTATTTATCTACGTGGAGAGTACAAATTCCTGAAAAAGAATCTGGACAAGGCTCTTGTCGGTTTTCATCAAAAACTCGAAGAATGGGGCTTGGGATTTAAGATAGAGATATTTATGGGGAGTGGAGCTTACATCTGTGGAGAGGAAAGTGCCTTGTTCGAATCAATGGAAGGACACCGTGGCGAACCCCGAAATAAACCTCCTTATCCAACACAATGCGGATATCTAGGAAAACCTACCGTTATTAACAATGTAGAGACTCTGGTATATGCATTCATTATCTGCAAATTCGGAGCCCGTAAGTTCAAAGAACTGGGGACAGACGATTCACGCGGATCGAAAGTGTTTTCAGTGTCGGGAGATACTCCTAACGCAGGAATTTATGAGCTAGAACTGGGGATGACTGTTGCCGATTTTGTCGACGATTTTGGCGATGGAGATACAAAAGCCGTTCAGGTAGGAGGTGCATCTGGATTCTGTGTGCCAAGGAAAAAATTCAATCAAACAATTATTGGCTTCGAAGGTGTGCCTACTGGTGGTTCGATGAAGGTCTTTAACAGTTCGCGCTCTATGTACCACGTGTTGCAAAACTATTTAGAATTTTTTGCTGAAGAATCATGTGGTCAGTGCACACCTTGCCGAATAGGTTGTCAGCAATTGCTTCGGGGAATAGAGGCTGTAAAAAAAGGAGAAAAGTCTGCGGAATACTTGCAGCAATTGGAGCGGTTGTCTACAACAATGAAGATTACCTCTAAATGTGGGCTAGGGCAATCTGTCGCGAATTCATTTAGCTCTATAGTAGATAACTTCCGTGAAGAGATGATTTACTAGAGATTTCAATAATAGAACAACAGATTCATGAATAATTGAACGGAGTTGTGGAAGAGGTTTTAATCGTGAGGAGAAGTTCAATTATTCCATTATTCATTTCATCAATCATTGTATAAAATGGCACAAGCAGCTTCGAATATAATAGAAAAAAAAGAAGAAGGTAAGCCAGATATGGTTTCTCTTACAATAGATGGTAATCTGGTTGAGATCGAACGAGGAAAATCAATTCTTGATGCAGCCAGAAAAGTCAATGTGAAGATTCCAACACTATGTCATCACGAAGACCTTTGTGTTGCGGGGAACTGTAGGGTATGTGTAGTTGAGGTGGAAGGAGCCAGAACATTACAGGCTTCTTGCGCTATGCCTGCAGATACTGGCATGGTGATACGTACCAATACCCCTAAGGTTAGGCAGGCAAGAAAGGATCTTGTTGCCTTGTTGGTTTCGGAACATAAAACGCAGTGTACAACATGTTTCCGTAGTACGAATTGTGAGCTGCAGGATTTGGCGGCAGAGTACAATATCGATAACGAAATGTACATCAACTTACTCGATAATAGAGAGTTGGAAATCGATAACTCATCTTTCTCAATTGAAAAGGACGATTCGAAATGTATACGTTGTCAGCGTTGTGTACGTACATGTAACGAATTACAGTTAGTAAATGCTGTAAGTGTGGTAGAACGTGGGCAGGATATGAAAATTTCGACATTCCTGGACATGCCAATGAACGAAGTGGTATGTGTAAACTGTGGTCAGTGCGTTATTCACTGTCCAACAGGTGCACTTACGGAGCGTCGTTATTTCGACCATATTTGGGAAGCAATGGGCGATCCAACAAAACATGTGATGATAAACATAGCACCTTCTGTCCGAGTTGGGTTGGGTGAAATGTTTGGTCTGCCTCCAGGATCGCGGGTAACAGGAAAAATGGTAGCAGCGCTTAAGAAGATGGGCTTCGATGCAGTTCTGGATACAAACTTTGCTGCCGACCTTACAATTATGGAAGAGGGAACAGAGCTACTTGAGCGTCTACGGAAGAAAATCGTAGAAAATGAGGATATACCTATTCCTATGATAACTTCTTGCTGCCCGGGCTGGGTGAAATACGCAGAGCATATGTATCCTGATTATCTTGGTAATCTTTCAACATGTAAATCTCCACAGCAAATGTTCGGAGCTTTGGCAAAAACGTATTATGCCGAGCAAAAAGAAATAAATCCTTGGGATGTTGTCTGTGTTGCAGGAATGCCATGTGCAGCGAAGAAGTACGAGGCTAACCGACCGGAAATGCGCGATAGCGGTTTCGTGGACATAGACGCGGGTCTTACTACTCGTGAGATTGGGGCAATGATTAAGCAGGCAGGTATTACTTTCGATAACTTAGAAGAAGGGAAATTCGACGACATCATAACACAATCCTCTGGTGCGGGTGCTATTTTTGGAGCAACAGGTGGTGTTATGGAGGCTGCCATCCGGACTGTTTATGAACTTGTAACTGGTCGCGAGGTACCTTTCGAGAACTTGCGCGTTACGCCAGTTAGGGGTATGGAAAAAATTAAGGAAGCGTCATTGAAACTGGAAAATGTAAAAGAGGAATACAGTTATCTAGAAGGCATTACTGTAAATGTGGCAATTGCACACGGGCTAACGAATGCCAGACATGTAATGGAGCAGGTGAAAAGTGGAAATTCTCCATACCATTTTATCGAAATTATGGCATGTCCAGGCGGATGTATAGGCGGAGGTGGCCAGCCGATACCAACTAACGACGAAATCCGTAAAAAGCGTATTGAGGCTATTTATGCAGAAGACGAAGGAATGCCTATCCGTAAATCTCATGAAGTTCCTCAGATTAAAGAGATTTATGCAGACTTCCTTAAGAAACCATTGGGAGAGAAGTCGCACGAATTGCTGCATACAAAATACAGGAAGCGTAATCGTCATTAAAAAAGGATTACGAATACAGGTAAGTACTCTGGCAAAATTAAAGTAGATTATTCCAAATGTAAGTCGCAGGTTATTTACAGAAAGTTAATCTAAAATAAATAGGTCTGTGAACTTAAAAAGAGCTACTCTAGTTTTGGGTAGCTCTTTTTTATTTTAGATTTACTCTTTACAAATAGCCTACAACTAAGCCTAGGGATGGATTTATCTTAATTTTGTTTTGGTGCATATAGGTGTGCAAATATAAACGGCATTTTTAGGTTGGTCACAACGCTGAATATTTAGTACGATACTTTTTCTAATAATAGTGCCACGTGCTTAAAACAATTGAATGGACAGGAATTATACAGTAATGCCAACAAAAGTGTATTACTTAAAAATGCATGAAAAACTAGTAAGGAATACAGACGGAATATTAAATTTAAAGTTCTCAAAACTAGCAAGGCCTATAGATACGGTTGATTATCTTTATTATTACAGAACAGTAGGTGAAGAATACAATTGGTTGGATAGGATTACAATGAATGAGTCGGATCTTCATGAAGTAATTAATTCTTCAAAGACAGAAGTGTTCGTTTATTACATCTCTCACGAACCTGCTGGCTTCGCAGAATTTGTTAGAGAGGATGAATATACGGAGATACTCTATTTTGGCCTGTTTCCAGATTACATAGGGAAAGGCTATGGTAAGCATTTTTTACAGACAGTTATAAATGAAGCGTGGAGCAACAATCCGAAATGGATTCAGCTAAACACTTGTGAACTCGATCATCCTAATGCTCTTTCTACTTACAGAAAAGCGGGTTTTGAACTGGATAAAATAATTGTTGAAGACAGAAAGGTGATTCAAGAAGCAGAAGGATAAGTTTTTTAAAAGTAGATTAATTATCAGATCATTGAGAAGAAGAATAACTCATGTGCAATAGGTTTATAAAACACTTTTCGAAGTTTACCACTTTTTCACCAAAGCAAGAAAAGGCCATAGTTGATAGTATGGTGGTACAACAATTCAAAAAAGGAGACTTTATTCTAGAGGAAGGTCAACTGGATACGAATACTTTTTTTGTGATGAAGGGTTTGGTGAGGCAATTTCGTTTGGTTGATGGAAATGAGATAACAACGAACTTCTTCACGGAAGATGAGTGGATAATTTCGTTAAACTCATTTACTGAGAACAAAAAATCGACTTCGTATCTAATTTGCCATGAAGATACAGAGGTAGTTGTTGGTGGAGATGAGAAAGACTGTCAGAAGATTTTTGAAGATTTTCCAGAATTCGAAACTGTTTCAAGAGCAATAATGGAAACTGTTTTTTTGGAATTACAGCAATTCAATGCTTCCTTTCAGACAGATTCGGCAGAACAGCGTTACATGAAACTCATGAAATCGAAGCCAAGTTTGTTGCAGAGGGTTCCTCAATATCAAATTGCCAGTTATATTGGAGTTACACCAGAATCTTTAAGTAGGATTAGAAAACGAATGGGACAGGCGCACCAGTGTTGAAACTGTACTGTGTTTTTGTTTGATTTTACGTTTGAGAACGTTATTGATTTGAAAACCAAGTTGATACTTATGTCGATTCTTTTGTCATTGGTAAATTGGTCATAAGCTCGTCTGCATTTAAAATTATTAACGGTCAATGACCAATTTACCAATGAGCATATAGAATTTGTCAAATTGAATTTTATTTTTTCTCTCCTTTTAACCAGCGAATTGCATAAACGAAAATGAATATTGTTGTTGCGATTTCGATCACAGCGAAGAATCCGTAATAGATGCTTATACTACCAACAAAGAGGGTCATTATCATTGCTACCGTTTTTATAAAACTGGAAATGATGTTGGCCCAGGCATTCGCTTTGGGTTTAAGTAGCCTTGAAAGGAGAATCATTGCAATTGGAATCTCCATCAGAATACTTCCATAGAATAAAAATTCTTCATTGATAATTAAGCCTTCTACATTACCTGTGAGGTATTGTTTCAATAGACTTGAATCCATGAGTCCGATAACATCGCAGTACAGATAGTTGAATGTGACAAATATCCAAAGTGTTGACAATAAAGTACCTTTATCTTTCATAATGCTCCAGTTACAGTTAAGTTGTTGATTTAGAGTGTTTTTTTTTATGATGAGATGCTTTTTAAATAAATCTTTCTGTGTGTGTCATCTTCTTGAATTGCATTACAAAGATATCGTAAGCTAGGGCTGTTTTCATTGATTTTAGGTAAGAAATGAATTAGCACCGAATTTAGAATATCCACCTCTTTTAACATGAAAAATTCAAACGTTTGCGTAGTTTTTTTTATAAAATTAGTTTTCTAGCGGCTATTTTATCTCAAAATGTCAATAACTTGGGTAGTCGAAAAAATGAGTCGTGGCAACAGGAAGTTGGTGTGGTAATGTTAAATGGTGCATTGAGAGTTGCCGCTTTGTCAATATACGACACATAGCAAATCCAAATAAATAGTTCTATGAACTTAACTTTCTCTATTCATTATCAAACAAACTGGGGGCAGGTAATGATGATTACCGGAAGTTTGCCCCAATTAGGCAATTTTGACGAAACTAAAGCAATACGGCTGGAGACAAATGAAGATGGCTATTGGGAACATAGTTTGGTCCTGGATGATCTGAAGGAACCATTTGAGTATAAGTATTTTCTTTTTGACGAAAATTCAGGGGTGAAATTTCATGAATGGGGAAAGAGCAGAATATTTATTCCATTGGGAGAAAAGGTTGAACAGACTAGGTTGACCGATCATTGGAGAAATGCGACACGACCAGAAAATGCACTGTTTACTTCGGCTTTTTCGAATGCTATTTTCAGGCGCAAAGGGAAAAAAAAGGCTTTCAGGTCGCTACCTAAGAAGAAAGGCTCGAAAATAATGCGCTTGCAATTGTTGAATTCACGAGTTGAAGAGGGGCATGAGGTAGCAGTAGTTGGAGAATTGGATACATTGGGGAAATGGAATTTTGAAAGAGCAATTGAAATGTCCGGGGCTGGTTTCCCGCTCTGGACAACTGAATTCTACGTGCCGGAAAAGGTGGATGGGTTCAGTTATAAGTACTGCATTGTTGACAAGAAAACGGGCGCAATTGTTTTGGACGAAGCACAGGATCGTTACTTCCATTTCAATAACAAAAGAGAGCATAGTTGCAATACCGACGACTTTTTTATGTATCCGCGCACGCCATGGAAGGGGGCGGGTGTTGCAATCCCGGTATTTTCCATCCGTTCTGAAAAAGGTTTTGGGGTAGGGGAGTTCCTCGATCTGAAACTGCTTGTGGATTGGGCAAAACGAACAGGACTCAAAATGATCCAGATTTTACCAATCAACGATACTGTTGCTCTTCACAACTGGGTGGATTCTTATCCCTATGCTGCAATTTCTGTTTTTGCTTTGCACCCAATTTATTTACGTTTAGATGCTTTGGGAAAACTTCCTGCTCAGCTTACCGAAGAAATTTTTGAGGAACGCCGCCGCATCTTGAACAGTAAGGGGAAAGTAGACTACGAGGCTGTAATGCGCTCTAAAGCCCGTTTCATAAAGCAGATTTACGATACAAATAGAAGTGACTTTTTAGCTTCTACCGAATTTAAACTGTTCTTTGAAGATAATAAGGAATGGCTGAAGCCTTATGCGGCCTTCTCGTATTTGCGAGATCTTTTCGGTTCTCCAAGATTTAAAGAATGGGGCCGGTTTCGCAATTATACGAAGCAATTAGTGGATGAAATTACCGATCCTTCTGCACCTCAATACGACGATATTGCAGTTCACTACTACCAACAATATCACTTGCATAAGCAGTTGTTGGAGGCGGCCGAATATGCTAGGGAAAATCAGGTAGTGCTGAAGGGCGATATTCCTATTGGTATCTATCGGAATAGTGTGGATGCTTGGGTAGCCCCAAATCTTTACAATATGTCCTCTCAGGCTGGTGCACCACCAGATGATTTTGCAGAGCAGGGGCAAAACTGGCGTTTCCCGACCTACAATTGGGATGAAATGGCCAAAGATGATTATAGTTGGTGGAGAAAACGTCTGAAGAAAATGGCCTTGTATTTCGATGCTTATAGGATCGACCATATTCTTGGCTTCTTCCGTATTTGGGAGATTCCCGAAGATCAGCGTCAGGGAATTATGGGACGTTTTAATCCAGCTTGGGCGCTTCACAGAAACGAAATTGCTGAGCGTGGAATCGACTTCGATTATTTACGCTATTGCAGGCCATATATCCGCGAGCATATGTTGCAACCGCTTTTTGGTGACGATGTTGAAATGGTGAAGAGCGAATTTTTGGTTGAATACCAACCATTTTGCTTTTACCTGAAGCCTGAGTTTGATACGCAAGTAAAAGTGGATCGTTATTTTAAAGTTGGGCCAGAAGCCAGTCCTGCAGAGAAATCCAATAAAGAAAAACTGCGTATTGGCCTGAATTATCTTATCAGTGAAGTCCTGTTTTTTGAGGTTCCGTTTTCCGATGGCGCCGCCTTCCACCCAAGACATTCCATGTTTAAAACGTGGTCGTTTCAGGAACTTAGCGGCAATACTCAGCGCTGCCTGATGGAACTTTACAATGAATACTTCTATAGGCGCAATGAGGATTTTTGGCGTCAGAAAGCGATGGAGAAACTTCCTCCTATCAAGTCGGCTACCGATATGCTGGTTTGTGGCGAGGATTTAGGAATGGTACCTAAATGCGTGCCTGATGTGATGAACGATCTTGGTATTTTAAGTTTAGAAGTACAGCGTATGCCAAAAGATCCCCGTCAGGAGTTTGGGCACCCTTCCCACTATCCATATCTTTCCGTAGCAACGCCTTCTTCGCACGATACGTCTACTATCCGAGGCTGGTGGGAAGAAGATTCTAGCCGATCTCAGCGTTTCTACAACGAAATTTTGGGCAAAGATGGAGGCTCTCCTTTTTATTGCGAGCCTTGGGTGGTGAAAGATATCATTGTTCAGCACATCTATTCGCCAAGTATGTGGGCTGTATTTCCAATTCAGGATTTTTTAGGTATGAATGCAGAACTCCGCTTGCAAAATGCTATGGACGAACGCATTAACGAACCTGCAAATCCTACACATTATTGGCGTTACAGGTTTCATATGAGTATAGAAGAACTGTTAAAGAATGAAGACCTGAACGACTTGATATTAAATATGATGAAAGAGTCTGGGCGCTATTGGGCTTATTGATTGTTTGCGATTGTCGCGAACTTGGTTTGCTGATATTATTTAGCCTTCTATATTTGTGGTGTTTTATGTTTAACTAACAATACAAAATCAAATGTCAGAGCAAGAAGATGTGCTGGTTTGCACCTGCATGGACGTATATAAAAGTGAAATTGTAAAAGCAATTAAAGAAAAAGGCCTAACAACAGTAGATGAAGTATCAGAAGAAACTGATGCAGGTACTGGTTGTAGCTCTTGTCACGAAGAAATCGAGGAAATTTTGGAGGAGGTAAATAACGCTTAAGTATTTCTTATTTTTCATCTTCGTTTGTAAAAGAAGAGGTTGTGGCCTACCTAAGAATAGCAACCTCTTTTTTGTCGATATAATTTAACCTACCTAGAAGAACAATGCAATTACAGTATTTAGCGGCTCTTATAACTTACTTGAAGATTAGCTATAAGTGCAACTGATTTTTTTATTAAATATCTGTGATTAATTTTAGCAAACATTTTTAGGTTCAACGCTTTTCTGAATATCAAAACAATGCTTTTTCTAATAAATAGTACTTCGTTCATACTTAACTCCGAGAAACACTTTTTTCGACCTTTCATTTCCCTCTTATTGTTTATGTTAACAAGTTTAGGAACTATTGCGAATTCGTATATTATTGACAATGATACGATTGTTAATAATAATACAGAAAACGGTTGGGGAGTCAGGTCGGACTTATTTCCGGAGGGACAAGTAAATACGCTCGATTGTGGAAATTTTAATGACGGCTTCATTGCAAATCCATACGATTTATTGTCTGGACGAGTGGCTGGATTAAGGCTCTCTGCTATTGATGGTAGCCCAGGTGGTGATTACTGGTTTAGTCATCACGGAACATTATCATTTGCAACTCGTGCTCCTCAGTTTTTTGTCGATGATATGCCTGTTTTTTATTCTGCAACTAGTTTGAATCCGTACGATATTGAAAAGGTTTCGATAATAGATGGATATTCTGGTACACTTGCGGATCTTAATCCATATGGAGGAATGGCTTTTCAGCTTAAAAGAGGATCTGAAAACTTTGAAGTAAATTATTTGGGACAGGCTGCTTTCTCATATCTGCCAAAGAAAATAGATGTGTTTTCGGCAGATGAATTTCGAAGACTCGTTAGTGAAAGATATAGTGATCAAATAGGATTACTAGAGCAATTAGGAGATGCTAATACAGATTGGCAAGATGAAATTTACCGCCAAGCCTTCAGTCAACAGCATCATCTGAGTTTTTCTGGAACAATAGCTAATAAAGTTCCATTTTATGCTTCTTATGGGCGGACGGTGCAAAATGGTATTGTAAAAACATCGAATTGGGAACAGAATAGTTTTTTATTGAATGTTACTCCGCGTTTTTTCGATGACCATTTGGCACTGAACTTTAATATAAGAAAAACGGTATCGGATAGGCAGATGGTTGATGAAACAATTTTTTGGTATGCCATGAGGTTTAATCCAACACAACCAGTTTATAATACAACAGGTAAATATGGTGGTTACTATACATATGAAAATGGGACAGGAGAGCCAGCTTCATGCCGTAATCCAGTAAGTTTGTTACATCAGAAGAATTATACATCGGAAAATAGCTATTATTCAATTTATGGCAAATTGAAGTATAAGGTTCACTTCTTACCAGAGTTGAAGTTAATTGCAAATTATGGAAAGAGTGTGACCGATTATGAGAAGAAGAGACAGATAGACGGAAGAGCAGCTTGGGTGTATAATAGACGTGATGACATTTCATTTAAAAGACAGACTAATGAGGATAAATTTTACTCTGCTTTTTTTGACTATACATCTAAAGGTTTAAATAGTTGGATTTTTAGTTTAAAGGCAGGTTATTCAAGAGTTGAATTACGAAAAGAAGAGAATAGTGAATGGAACAGTCAGATTCGGGACATTACAACGAATAGGTATAATGCAGTATTGAGTTTTAGAGGAACACTTGGTTATAGAGATCGTTATTTTTTGTATGCTAGTTTCTTTAATACGAAAACTTCTCATTTTAGTGGATATAAAGCGAGTATAGGTTCTGAAAATTTGTCATTAATTTGGAATTTGAAAAAAGAATTTTTTCAAAGATCTAGCACCACAATTAGTCATCTAAATGTCTTTGCAGGAGTTTCTAAAACCCTTTCTTACGGAGAAGGGGAAAGTAGCAATAGACTGTATTCTGGGGTTGAAGACTTGGATGACGTTATTGCGGTAAATTCAGGTATACAGGCGGAAAATAATCAAAACTTTGACATAGGAGTAGAATGTGGTATTTGGAATAATAGATTGAAGTGGCGCTTCTTGTATTATGACAAGAAAGTGAATGAGCTTATTTACTATTTAGAACAACGACTTATCGGGAATCAAATTAACACTGTGAAGGCAAATCTTGGAGGCTTAAAAAGTCGGGGAATTGATATTTTGTTAGATGCTGATTTGGTTAAAAAAAATAACCTGACGTGGTCTATATCTGGTAATTTCTCATACAATAATGAAGTATACAATTCGGATTATGATTTGATTGACCGCTTGAACATAAAAAGATCGATTGTTAGTGCTGACGATAAGCCTTTTTACTCTTATTACACAAGACCTCAAGTATACTCTTCTGATGGAAAGCCGATTGAAGGTGTATATGAGACTTCGGAAGGAAATACTGAATACGAGGTGGGGGAGCAGTTGATGCCAAAATTCATTTTGGGTTTGCTTTCTAAATTAGAATATAAGAAGTGGAGTCTAGACTTTTCCGGAAAATTACATGTGGGAAATCACAATTATAATGAAATTGAGGCTGATGCCTATTACAATGGACTTTATTATTATGAGGAGTTGCGGAATATTCCAAAAGCCGTTAAGGAAGTAGGGTTCGAGAGTGGACAACATGGATCAAGTTATTATGTTCAGAATTCATCGTTTTTCCGAATAGACTGGATGAGCCTAGGGTATAGTTTCGGTAATATTTATAAGAAGTGCGACTTGAAAGTATCGGCAACGCTTCAGAATGCATTTACTATTACCAGCTATAAGGGGCAAAATCCTGAGACTTTTGTTCATCATGATGGTTATCAGTATCCTCATAGCAGAACATTTTCTATAGCTTTAAACTTGAATTTGCGATAGACGTTTAAACTTTCCAGAAGTTTTATTCTGAAACTTTTGGAAGTTTACCTTTTACAATTCGGATTACTATCTGTTCGGAGCGAAGAGTTTATTTAGTAACTGTTTCCCGAAGGTTCTTAAGTGTCATTCGAATTTCTTCGAATTCATCGTCGTTCAATGTCCATGTATTATCTTGCCAGAAAGCTTTGTGTTTCACAGAATCAATCGATAGGTTGTCTTTTACATAGCTCAAGTGAACGTTTTTGAACTTCAGGCGCAAAAGCTGAAGGTTTCGGAGGACACTCTCAACTTTTCGATTTTTGTCTACACTCTGTAGCATATAGATTATTTGTTCAAGTGTATATTTTTGCTCGGCAACTTTGCGCCTAAGCATTTTATCCGGATTATCGGCCATCAGTTCGCAGGCGAGGTACATTCCTTCTATCCAGCCCCCGGTTACTAATAGAGCGGCGGTTTGACTTCTGTTGCTGCTTCGGAGATAATCTTCCGTTGTTTCGTATACTTTTGCTAATTCCTCTAAGCTTTCTTTTTCGCTAATGTTATGGCTTTCTATTTTTTTATAGGTATCTTCTGTAAATTTTTCGGGAATGCCCAATTCTTCCGAAAGTTGAAAAATGGGTTTCAGATACGAACTTGTTAGGGGTACTTTTTTATAGAGTTTTATGTAGCTAAGGTCTGCGCCATAAATACCAAGGTTCAAGGCCTGTGTTGTAGTTGTTAGGTAATTCGAGGCCATGTCGGTTTTATGCAATAGATGTTCATCGAAATTTACAGTTTCCTGCTCAACAATTTTAATAGCTTCGATGGGTGAGGGGAGATAGCCGAGGATACGGTTTACCCGCTGGCGGTTTTCTTCACGTTTTTTTTCTTCGGCAGCAATGAGGATACGGTTATTTTTATCATTATTTTCCGTTTTTTTGCTATCTACAGGATTACATGCTCCCAATAAAAGGAGTGTTAGAACTATCCAGATAGGAGAAAAAATAATCTCAAAGTCCCAAAGTGATTTAAATCTTTGAGGTGTTGCGACCTGTGATTTGTTCATAAAATACATGAAGTTTTATTCCATTCAAATTTACGAGTTTAAGTCTTTCTTTGGTTACATAATTGCGAAAAATATATTCTCAAGTTTGAAAATCTATTTTCCGCAATTAACAATCAGAATACGATACAAACGCTATTTATCCCTGAAATTGTATTGCGCACCAATCCTTATCTATACGCATGTTAATTTTTTTTAGTCCAAGAGAGTTAGCTTTTTCTTCTATTTTTGGAACATCGGAAGAGTAAAAGCCACTCATAATTAAGATCCCGTTTGGTTCGAGTACTTTTTTGTAGCTTTTCATGTCGGCAACAAGTATGTTCGTATTTATGTTTGCAAGAACTATGTCGAAACGCTGCAATTGGAGCAGTTCTGCACCACCTTGTAGGGTTTTTATGTGAGGCTGGTTATTGTTCTCCGCGTTTTCGATTGTATTGTTGTAGGCCCATTCGTCGATATCGATTGCCAGTATATCCTTCGCTTTTCGCATTGCAGCAAGTATTGCCAGAATACCTGTGCCACAGCCCATGTCGAGAAGAGTTTTGTTTTCTACGTCAATTTCAAGAAGAAACTCCAACATCATCCTAGTTGTAGAGTGATGGCCGGAGCCGAACGACATTTTAGGGTCGATGACAATTTCCCATTCAGTTTTGGGAGTGTTTTGATGAAAAGAACCTCTAACAAGACACTTATCACCAACAACAATTGGTTCGAAATAGTTCTCTTCCCATACCTTGTTCCAGTTCTGATCGGCAATTATCTCTAGTTTGTATGCAACCTGAAAGAAACTGAATTCTTCTAGCCTTTCTTTCAGGTCTTGCTCGGAGAAGTCTTGTGTTGGGACATAGGCATTGAATCCTGTTTCGGTTTCAGAAAAACTATCAAAAGGAAGTTCTGAAAGCCATGCTGTTAGGATTTCAGAATTATCT
This sequence comes from Bacteroidales bacterium, assembly GCA_965230435.1. Taxonomy (GTDB): domain Bacteria; phylum Bacteroidota; class Bacteroidia; order Bacteroidales; family JBDKHP01; genus JBDKHP01. The sequence goes on along the minus strand of CBDDLB010000002.1, from coordinate 1,726,471 downwards.
GTAGAAAAGGGTTTTATGTCAAATTGTACTTCCGTATATTCCATCTTCAATTATGTTCTATTTTTTTAATTTTATTTAGGGACTGCAATTTACAAGCTTTCCGTAGATACTCCAATTGCGAAGAGAAAAAAGCCTGAACCAATACTGATTCAGGCTTTTTAGGAGTTGAAGGGCGAATGCTCTTAGGCTATTTTTGCGTTGTCGCTTACCAGTCTTTTTCCACCTTTATTTTCTTGCTTTGCGATTTTTTCTTCTTCACTTTCGCTTGAGTCTCTTTTTCTTTACCCTTTAAAGCGTCCAGAAGCTGTTCTGCGTTTTGTTTGCTGATCTGACCCGGATTTTGCTGCTGATCTTGTTGTTTATTCTTATCATTTTTCTTCTGATCCTGCTTATCGTTTTTCTGATCTTGTTTGTCGTTTTTCTTATCGTCTTTGTTTTGGTCCTGCTTGTCTTTCTTATCTTTCTGATCTTTTTTGTTCTGTTGATCTTTCTGGTTTTTATCCTTTTGATCTTTGTTTTGTTGCTGCTGTTGTTGTTGCAGCTTTTCGAGCGCGTAGGCTAGATTGTATTTTGTATCCTCATTATTGGGACCGTTTCGCAACGAATTTTTATAGGCATCAATAGCTTTTTCGTATTGTTGCTGTTTCAGTAGGGAGTTGCCTAAATTGTGGTATACATTAGCCAATTGCTCTTTATCTTTCGTTTTTTCAGAAAGCTCTTCGAATGTCTTTGCAGCGTTTTCAAACTTACTTTGTTTGTATAGCGCATCACCAAGGTTGAACTTTGCTTCGAACGATTCTTCGTTTTTTTGAAGAGCTTCGTTATAGGCAACTTCGGCATTGGTGTAGTTCTGTTTTTTGTACGCTTCGTTACCTTCCCTTATTACCCTGCGTTCTTTTTGTGCAAAGCTACTGAAGGAACAGATCAGCAGTATGATCATTATTTTGTACTTCATATCTCAAACCTTTTGTATTATCTGACTGTTGTATTAAGGTCGCGGACCTATTCATTGCAGACTTAATTTCTTTAAGTAACCAGCTACTGAGGCTAGAAATAGATCTAACTTAATTTTATATGGGTACTTATACGGATTTAAGTCAGCTTTTCTTTATCAATTAGCTGAAACAAGGTTTTTATGTTCAACCTATTGATTCGTAGTTAATAATTTATAATTCAAGACTTATTCTATAATACGCTTTTCGAACAGGTTTACATTCTTGAAATATTTATTTTTTCTTGGTAGCACAACAATGTCTATTAAGATTAGAAGCAATGCTAAAGCAATTAGCCATTGGAAACGGTCGTCGTAGTCGGAATAGATTCTTGATTCGAATTCCGTTTTGTCCATCTCATTTATCTTGCTGTAAAGAATATCGAGCCCTGTATTGGCATTTGATGCGCGTATGTATACACCATCGCCTGAGCTTGCAACCTCTTTTAGTGTAGACTCATTCAAACGGGTGATGATAACAGAACCCTGTTTGTCTTTCTTAAAATCTTTCTGCCCATATGCACCGTATTCTGGAATTGGTCCTCCGCGTGCAAGTCCCATACCAATAGAATGCACTACAATACCTTTCTCTTTGGCCTGTTTGGCAAGGCTGACTGCTTTTTCGTCGTGATCCTCGCCATCCGTAATGATGATCATTGCTTTGTTGACTTCTTCGTCTGGCGAAAAAGACCTAAGCGCCAATTCTATTGCAGCTCCGATGTTTGTACCCTGTTTGGGGACAATTTTAGTGTCTACCGTGGACAAGAACATTTTAATGGCACCATAATCAGCCGTTATTGGAACTTGAACATATGCATCTCCTGCAAAAACAATTAGTCCCAGTTTGTCGTTCTTTAGCTTTTTCACCATTTGTGTAATGGCACGTTTTGCAGCTTCCAAACGGCTTGGTTTTATATCCTCTGCAAGCATACTCTGTGACACATCTAGTGCGATGACGATTTCTACACCTTGGCGTTTCACCTGTTCGAGCTTAGAGCCAAATTGTGGCCCTGCCAGCGCAAAAATTAGGCATAGAAATGCGGTAAGCTGGAGGACAACTTTCCAGCGGCGGCGTGCTGGCGATGCGTCTGGCATTAGTTTTCGTACCAGCTCTATGTCTCCAAACTGTTTCAAAAGCTTCTTTTTATGGTAACTAACAATGTAATAAACCAAGAAAAGAATAGGTAGGATAAGCAGAAGCCAGAGTAGTTCTGGACGGGCAAACCTGAATAATTCTGGTGATGCAAGTAAGATCATTGTTCTAGTTTTGACTTGAAACTTTGGTTCGTGTTTTAAAATGGCCTTATCACAAGGCCATAACGTTTTGTCGAAAAACTTTGTTTTAGTTGAATTAAAATTGACTGAACATTTTAGTGTGTGCGATAGTTATAAACAGCATTTTTCACATCGGTCTTTTGCTGAATATTGGTACATTGTTTTTTCCAATTATAGCACACCGAGGGTTTATCAATATCACTCGTCAGCTAATTAAGTAATTCCCTAATGTTTATTTGTTCAATAAAAATTGCTTAAAGTCTTCGTATTCTTTACTCATTTTGATCGAATGCTTCTCTTTTGCCATTGCATTTTTTAGTTGCTTTGGCATTTCGATTTCGAAACCAAGTGCTTTGTTCACTATGTCTGCAAATTTAGCAGGGTGGGCAGTTTCCAGTATGATTCCTGTTTTTCCTGGATTTTCTGCCAGATAATCGCGCATTGCTAAATAACCGACTGCTCCGTGCGGGTCAATTACATATTTATATTTATTGTAAACTTCTTTTATGCCTTCAATAGTTTGTTCGTCGTTGTAATAATATCCTTTTATTTGTTTGCTGATCTCATTGTGCGATCCGTTGTGAAGATCCAAAATGCGGTCGAAATTGTTCGGCGCTCCAACGTCCATTGCATTAGATAAAGTGGCAACAGTTGCACGTGGTGAATAATCTCCGCTCTTCAAATATTCGTAAACGGTATTGTTCACGTTGTTGGCACTCACAAACTGATCTACAGGAAGCCCCATTTTCTTGGCAATTAATCCAGCAGTTAAGTTTCCGTAGTTACCGCTTGGAACAGAGAAAACAACAGGTTTGTTTTTATCTTTCACCTGTCCGAATGCTCTGAAGTAATAGATAGACTGAGGAAGAAAACGCGCAAGATTGATCGAGTTTGCCGATGTTAGTGTCAGTTTCTCGTTGAGTTCTTTGTCGAGAAAGGCTGTTTTTACCAAACGTTGGCAATCGTCGAAAACACCGTCCACTTCCAGAGCGGTTATGTTGTTGCCTAAAGTGGTTAGCTGCTGTTCCTGAATTTTACTTACCATTCCACTAGGGTAGAGTAGGGTAACTTCAATCCCGGGAACGTTTAGAAAGCCGTTTGCTACAGCGCTACCAGTGTCGCCAGATGTTGCAACAAGCACGTGGATTTTGCCAGAGTGTTCTTTGGTAAGAAATGAAAGTGTGTTGGCCATGAAGCGTGCACCAACATCTTTAAATGCTAAAGTAGGGCCATGCCATAATTCCAACACATATAGATTTTCGTCTAACTGAACAACAGGGGTATCGAAGTTGATTGCCCGTTTGGCGATCTTACGGATTTCGTGTCCTGGGATATCTTCACCAAAAAGGGTTTTGGCCACATCAATGGCTGTGTGTTTCGCGTTTGCGTTGGGTAGCTCTTGGAAAAAAGTCTCGTCTAGGCGGGCAAAACGTTCTGGCATGTAAAGACCGTTTTGTGGCGCCAGTCCTTTTAGTATAGCCTCCTTCAATGAGACTTTGTGCGATTTGTCTTTGGTACTGTAGTATAACATCTGCAATAACGGTTTAGTGGGTCGGGTGGCATGCCGTTCTGAAAAACAGATTTTGGCTTCCCAGATGTTTTTGTGCCGATTTCAAACCTACATATTTTTTCCTAATGTTTGGTTCTCATTACCCTGGTATCAGTTCTATTGCTCTAATTGTTCAATAGCTGATCCTCTTTGCAACGGAAAAATCGAGTTCTTAACTCTACTTTTCCAAACTGTCGCAAATTTTAGGCTTCGGTAAAACATCTACAAATGCATTAAAACTTTTTAACAAAGAAATAGGTATCGACCCAGTTGTTTATATATAAAAAAGCCTCCCCGCATTTGCGAGGAGGTCTGTATATCTAGAATTTTTCCTCCTCTAGTGTGTTAACTTTCGTTGTTGTCGGTGTTACGTATACAAACTCCTGTTGTATCAATTTTGCCAACATACGCTTGTCGCGCAATTCCTAATTGTTTGAAGACTGTAATAACATCCTGAGCAATAATCCGCGCTGTTTTTTCATTCGTGCTGAATGCAAACATCGCAGGCCCGGAGCCACTTATACTATATCCAATGGCACCAGCGTCCATGGCTTGTTTCTTGGCAAGATCGAAACCCGGAATAAATTGGCTCCGGTGTGGTTCTATAATGTGGTCAACCATCGATCTGCCGATGAGGTCATAATCCGATGAGTACAGACCAGCAATGAGTCCGGCAGTATTTCCCCACTGGTGTATTGCTGATTGTAGTGGTACCTGATGTGGTAGGATATTGCGTGCTTCTGCCGTTTTTACTTCAATTTGAGGATGTACTACAGTGCAGAACAACGAATCGGGACTTGGTATTTTCACAATATCCATCGGTTCTGTTGAACGTATCAGGGTAAAACTGCCCATCATCGCAGGTGCAACATTGTCAGCATGTCTTGCGCCAGAAGCAACAAATTCGCCATCCATTGCATTGTCGATAAGTTCGGTTCTGGTCAGAGGTTTGCCCATCAGTTCGTTAACACCGTAGACCGCTGCCACAGCACTTGCGGCACTTGAGCCAAGTCCGCTACCTGGTTTTATTTTCGATTTGAAAACAATCTCGAAACCTTGGTCTGTTTGCAACCTCTTGAGTAGAGATTGAACAGCGACTGCCGCAGTGTTTTTTTCTACAACAAGAGGTAGGTTGTAACCGGATTCGTCGCGGAGGCTGATTGTTTTTTCCTGAGTGCGGCGAACCTCAATCTCTTCTCCAACACCTTCCATTGCGAAACCCATCACATCGAAACCGCTACCTACATTCGAAACTGTACCAGGAACATAGACTGTTATTTTTTCCATATTCTTGATTCTCCTTATATTTTGTTCCATCGTATGATTTCGTGAAATCATACTACTAGTTGTTGATGATTCTAATAATATCGGCAAAAACGCCTGCCGCAGTAACATCAGCTCCTGCTCCTGGTCCAATAACTATCAGAGGATTGGTCTGATAACGGACAGTTTTGAAGGAAATGATATTGTCGCTGCCATTGATGTTGTAGAATGGATGATCGGTATCTACCATTCGGATTGCGGTCTCTGCTTTTCCGTTCTCAAAGGTTGCAACATACTTCAAACGTTTGCCTTCTGCTGATGCTTTGGTTACCATTTCTGTAATTTTTGGAGTATCGAATTTCTCCAGAGTGTCCCAAAGTTCATCTATAGATTGTGCATTTTCACTCTCTTTACCAATACAGCTTATAACATCTATGTCGGACAGGTTAAGTTCAGCACCAACCTCACGGCTAAGGATCAGTATTTTTCGGGCTACATCCATTCCACTAAGGTCTTGGCGCGGATCTGGTTCTGTAAAGCCTTTTTCTTTTGCTAGTTTCACGGCTTCGGTAAACGACATTCCGTCTTTTAAGCACGTGAAGATATAGTTCAGCGAGCCAGAAAGAATAGCTTCGATGCGTTCTACTTTATCTCCACTGTGTACTAAGTCCTGTAATGTGTTGATAATAGGGAGGCCTGCACCAACATTGGTTTCGTACATGAAACGGACACCGTATTTCGATGCTGCTTTGCGGAGCTTACGATAATGTTCTAGATCTGCCGAGTTGGCTATTTTATTTGGTGTTACAACAGACACGCTTGAGCGCAGTATGTTCTTATAAAAATCGGTCACTTCCTTGTGCGCTGTGTTGTCAACAAATACACTGTTACGCAAGTTCAGGTCTATCATTCCCTGAACAAAATCTTCTAGGCTACCAAGTGGAGCGCTATTGAGTGTTTCTTCCCAGTTACTAGGATCGATACCGTGTTCATCTAGTACGAACCTGTTGCTTCGGGCAATACCAACTACCCTTACTTCTATTGAGTTGTTGTCAATTAGTGTCTGATATTGCTGATGAATTTGATCCAGTAATGTGCCACCAACAACTCCTACACCAACAATAAACAAGTTCAGTACTTTGTTGTGTGATAAGAAAAACTCTTCGTGTACGGCATTAAGGGCTTTCTTCTTATCTTTCATCGGAATCACAGTGCTGATGTTCAGCTCCGATGCTCCCTGAGCGGTTGCACGTGCCGAGATGCCATTTCGAGCAAGTGAGCTAAAAAGCCGTGCCGAAATACCTGGAGTATCTTTCATGCGTTCACCCACAACTGCGATGATAGATACATCGTGCTCTACACGTACTGGTTCTATCATGTTGAAGGTGCGTTCGAGCGTAAATTCATTTTCAATCAGTTCTTTGGCCAGCTCTGCATCTTTAGGCGAAACAGCAAATGAAACACTATGTTCTGAAGATCCTTGTGTAATCATCATCACGCTGATTTCATGACGGGCAAGAGCGGTAAACAACCGGGCATCGATACCAACTACACCAACCATTCCGCTGCCTTCCATTGTAAGTAGGCTAATGTCGTCGAAGGATGAAACACCACGCACAAAAAGATCGCTATTGTTTTTGTCGCTAGGGTTTTTATGAATGAGTGTACCGGTATCTTTTGGCTCAAAGGTGTTTTTTACTTTGATAGGAATATTGCTTTTTAAAGCAGGTATGATAGTACTTGGGTAAATCACCTTCGATCCGAAGTGTGAAAGTTCCAGTGCTTCGCTGTATGAAATTTCAGGAATTGTAAATGCACGTTTTACAATTCTTGGGTCGGCGGTCATCATTCCGCTTACGTCTGACCATATTTCCAATACGTCGGCTTCTATTGCCGAAGAGAAAATGGCTGCGGTATAATCGGAACCTCCACGGCCAAGGGTGGTTAATTGGCCACTTTTGCTGCGCGATACAAAACCTGGTATCAGTTTGAACTTCTTGTTATCGTCGTAGAACTTTTGAATGTTGGCATTTGTCTGCGGATAAGCAACTGTTGCCTTGGTGAATTTATCGTCTGTAACAATCAGTTGTGTACTATCAACCCAGAGAGTATCTACTCCTCTTTCGATGAAGGCTTCGGAAACAATATAGGACGACATCAGTTCGCCATAGCTCAGTAACTTATCACAGCCACGTGGCGTCATTTCGCCCACCATGCCAATTCCTGTCAGTAGGTTTTCGAGTTCGTATAGCCTGTTGTTGATATTGGCCAATACTTCATTTTTTCGCTCCGACTGAAAAAGTTCCATTACCGTATCTAGGTGGCGATAACGAACTTCGAAGAAAATTTCTTTGTAGGCTCCGTCTCCTTTCGCAGCCATTTCTCCTGCTTTTTGTAGTAGGTCGGTGACACCGCCAAGAGCTGAAACTACAACTGAAATATCTTCTTTTCCGACACGTGGACTAACGATGTCTATCACTTTGTTGATGTTGACGGAATTTTTAACCGATGTTCCGCCAAACTTCAATACACAAACTTGCTTGTCACTTTCTTTCATCTGTTTAAAATTGATCTTCATTTATCAGATGTAACTCCCGATGAATTTTAATTATGCCCATGTTCTGTTAAGCATGTTAAAAATCATGGTCGCTTCATATGTTTAAATCTAGTGAAATAGCCATAACCTTTCACGAGTTTTTATGCTCGTGTGTGCTGCAAACCAATAGCGTTATGGTTGTTTCATCCGTTTAAATTTATTTTCATTGGTCGGATGGAAACTATAAAAAACTTAATCATTCCCCGAGAGTGTGAATTTAGGTAACTGTAATTTACTCTCTCGTTTTTAAAAGAGAAAACACTTTAGGTTGTTTCTGCTTTTATTTTATTACACCCCCAAGAATTACAAAGGCTCAGAGGTGAAGTGGTTGTGTATCTGTTAGATTATGTGTTGCATGTGTCGTTTATGAGGCTTTTGATTAGCCTATAAAACATGATTCTACTTCTTTTCCGATGCCCTAAGATAAACTGACGTATCTTATTTTCATAAAGAAATAATTAAGTACGTGGTGCTATTTATTAGGAAAAGCATCGTGTTAATATTCAGTGCTATGACAATCCCAAAATGTCATTTATTATTCGAACACCTACTTATCGTTCTGTCGCTTGCTGACAATAGGATAAAAAAATAGGCGGCACAGTTCCGATTCGAAGCCGTGCTGCCGTAGTTTTTTGATCAATAAAAAGAATGCAACGATTAGGATATGTGCCCAACCGAACTGTTCTTATTTTTTAGGGGCTACCCTGCTATTTTCTCTTATAGACGAATCTTGACAAAAGTAGTATTAATATTAGAGGATCGAAACCTTGATGTCTGTTTTTCTTTTAAATTGAAACTTTCTGGAGGCCATAACTAAAATTTCTTTAGAATTGGACTCATGATCGGGAAACGGTTCCATGCCAATTTTTTGTAGTACTTTGATGGATGCTTCGTTGGCCTTGGTCGATCGTCCAATAATTTCGAAAAGGGAAAGATGCTCAAAGCCATAGACTAAACATGCATAAGCAGCTTCACTAGCATAGCCTTGCTTCCAGTGTTCTTGAAAAAAGCGGAACCCAAGGTCGACATCTCCGCAGCCTAAGTTAAATTTCAGGCCACACCATCCTATAAAATCTCCAGTTGTTTTCAGTTCAACGGCCCAGCGACCTAAGCGGTATGTATATTGGTCGTAGTTAACAATTAGTTCGCGCGCTTCTTCTACCGAACGAAAGGCTTTGTCTCCTGTGTGTTCTACAACTCTGGGGTTTTCATTAAGCGCAAAAAAACTTTCAGCGTCTTTTTCTGTCAGTTTTCTCAATTTCAGCCTTTCAGTTTCAAGTATATATTCCTTCATCTGTCCTTAAATTAAAATCCTGCAACCACGAAGTGTTTTTTGGCGTACTGAATCCAATACGGCATATATGTGCGCTATTGTGATTGTGCGGAAAATTGTACAAAAACTACAATATGAGATTGATCTGGAGCTAGCAAGGTTCAAAGCAAAATTGTGCTTGCGGCTATTTAAAGTTAAGAATAGCCACTTTGAATATTTTTCTACAGGCTTTTAAACGTCGCTTCTAGTTCGGTTATCTGCTTTGCCCTGTTGTGCAATGTGTCCTGAATAGCTTCATCTCAATAGCTCTGGGTAATTACCCTTTCATATGTCGTTATTTTCTGTAGCCATATCGGAATACGTCGTTAAATCTATTTCTTCAGTACTGGTTCATCAGAAAGAGCTGGTAAAATAGGGCGAAGCAGCATGGTCTACGATTCGAAATAAACGATTGTTGCCGCAAAATTATGAAAAACGTAGCGAAACTCTTTATCCCTCTGTGCATTTGCATGTTTTTTTATTGTGAAAGCTTTTTACACTTCTTGTTTTTGAAGTTTTTTTGGATTTGTTTTGCAGCGCGGGTAACGGACGGGTTGCCATGTTGAGGTTTATTGACGTTTCTGGTTAATGCTGTTGTTTTTATAGTATGAACGGGAACTGGTTCAGGCCACATCGTTGTTGAACAGATAAAATTTATAGTCATGAAGAAAGTAAGGGCGAAGAAGAGTTTAGGACAGCACTTTTTGAAGGATAAGTCAATTGCACAGCGTATTGTAGAAGCGTTGTCGGGCGATGGTGTAGATAAGGTGTTGGAAGTTGGGCCTGGAATGGGGGTTCTTACGGACTTTTTGTTAGAAAGAAAAGATATTGAAACTCATGTAGTAGAGATAGATAGAGATTCTGTTGCCTACTTAAATGAGCACAAACCTGACCTTGCAGGTAGAATTTTGGTAGAGGATTTTCTAAAAATGGACTTTGCAAAGTTTTCGCAGGATGAATTTTCGATCATAGGTAACTTTCCTTATAATATTTCAAGTCAGATTTTTTTTAAAGTCTATGACAACCGCGATCAGGTGAAAGAGGTGGTTGGAATGCTTCAGAAAGAAGTGGCCGAGAGGATAACGGCCGGGCCGGGTTCTAAGACATACGGAATCCTTAGTGTTCTGATTCAGGCATTCTACAATGTTGAGTACTTATTTACGGTACACGAAGATGTGTTCAGCCCTCCCCCTAAGGTAAAATCAGGAGTGTTAAGAGTTGTTCGCAATGATGTAAAAGAACTGCCTTGCGATGTGCGCTTGTTTAAGAATGTGGTGAAGCTTGGTTTTAATCAAAGGCGTAAGACACTTCGTAATTCCCTTAAACCGATTCTGAAGAATGCTCAAGTACCAGACTCATTATTGGCTAAGCGTCCAGAACAGCTTGGAGTGGCTGAATTTGTTGAGATTGTTCAGTTGATAGAAAACCAGAAAGAAGAATAAATTCATAGAATTTTTGTAGGAGTTGATTTTGTGCTGATTTCCAGAATGGTAATCACATAAAATGATGTTGTAAGTAGGTGTGCTAATAAAAACGATAGTTGTAGATATTGTCAATATTAGTACTGTACTTTCCCTAATAAATAGTACTATGTGTCTAACTGCTAGTTAATTAAAAATGGCTTCTGTGGAAAATTTCGAATTGACAAAAGAGTATTTGGCAACCCTGCGCGATTATATCGAAAAGAACAATGAGCAACAGGCGTTGGATATGATCAAAGGGTTGCACCCTGCCGATATTGCCCAGATTTATGACGAGATAACTATTGAAGAAGCTAAGTTCTTGTACTTATTGCTCGATGGTGAAATTGCAGCAGATGTATTGTCCGAACTGGAGGAAGACGATAGGGAGCGTTTCCTGAAGGTACTGCCAAATGAGGTGATTGCCAAACAGTTCCTAGAGCATATGGATTCTGACGATGCTGCCGACCTTATTGGAGATCTTGACGAAGAGCGTAAAGACGAGGTGCTCTCGATGATCGATGATGTTGGTCAGGCTGGTGACATTGTCGATCTATTGAACTACGATCCCGATACCGCTGGGGGGATGATGGCAAAGGAGCTTATTGCTGTCAACCAAAACTTGAATGCAAAGTTGTGCATAACCGAGATTAAAAGGCAGACAGAAGAGGTAGATGAGATTTATTATGTTTATGTTATTGATGACGATAATAAGCTTTTGGGCACCTTGCCCCTAAAGAAACTTCTTGTGAGCCCGGACGAGGAGAAGGTGATCAATGTTTGTGACAAAGATATTATTTCGGTGTCCACAGACGCTCCTTCGGAAGAAGTGGCGAACTTAATGGAGAAATACAACCTTGTTGCCGTACCGGTTATTGATAGCATAGATCGTTTGGTTGGCCGTATCACTATCGACGATGTTGTGGATGTGATACGTGACGAGGCCGATGACGATTACCAGAAAGCAACGGGACTATCTGCGGATGTAGAGCCAACAGATTCCGTTTGGCAACTGACCCGCGCACGCATACCGTGGCTTGTGATTGGTTTGTTCGGGGGAATTCTTGGTGCAGAGGTAATTGGCTTGTTCGAGGGCGAGTTGGAAAAGTACAAAGGCCTTGCGCTGTTTATTCCATTGATTGCTGCGATGGGAGGGAATGCTGGGGTTCAATCTGCCGCGATTGTGGTTCAGGCTTTGGCCAGCAATCGTTTAGGAACGGGGGGGATTTTCTCTAACATTTTCAAAGAATTTCTTGTTGCTACAGTAAATGCACTTTTAATAGGCACTATAATCTTTTTGTACAATTTCTTTTTTTCCGATTCTTTTGCGCTGACTATTTCTGTAAGTGGTGCTTTGGTTATTGTAATTATGATTGCTTCTGTAATGGGAACTGCAATACCTTTGATACTCAATCGTTTTAAAATTGATCCTGCAATGGCAACAGGGCCATTTATCACAACAATAAATGATATTTTTGGTTTGTTTGTGTATTTCGTAGTTGGAAAAATGGTATTTGAAATGATGTTACAAGGATAAGTAGTCTGCCATAATTAACTTAGATTTATTCAGATGTTAAGTATCTGGTTACTTGCAAAGAATAAGTCTAAAATAAATAGATCCGAGATCTTAATTGTTATTTCATAGGTATTATGATGGTGTTTGCTAGGCCACCAGTAAGCCTACGGGTTAACGTAGTTATAAAATGATTCTTTTCATGGAAACTTCTCACCTTTTGATAATAAATTAAAGTGTTACAATGTGAAACATATATGCGATTTTGTATCTTGTTACATGCATGAGGTTTAATTCAGTAAGTAGTCGGTAATAATTAAGTGGATTTATTCTACTGCAAAGTTGCTGACTGGATGGACACAGTAAATCAATATAAATGGGGCCATGGCTTTATTTGAAGTTCGATAGAGTTATGTCCTTAACTCACATACAATTATTTTACGTTTTTAAGTAGGTGGACTAAAAGAGTTTATATGATTGACAAATATTTTAGACCATCGCGTACGTTAAATAGCACTTAGTGCTTATCTTAAAGAAGATGAAATCAATAGCTGCTTCCGATCGTCAATTATTTAGAGATTTTTTGCAAATGGCTCTTCCAGTAAGTGATGACCTGTTTGCCGAGATTGTAAAAATTGTGAAAAAGAAGACTTACCACAAAGGAGAAACCATTCTTAGGGCTGGAGATGTAGAAACGACAGTGAAAATAGTAGCAAAAGGAATTGTTCACCAGTTTGTTTACGACGACGATGTACCCATTACTATTAATATCACTCCAAAAGGACTGTCATTCAATAGCCTTTTGAGTTATTTAGAAGGTACTCCATCGCTTGAAATACAGGAGACAATAACCGATGTTGAGTTATTGTGTATCGAGAAGCAGGATATGGAGAATCTGGCAAGGGCGAATAATGAATTTTGTTTCCTACTGTTTAAAATTTACGAATATGTTTTGCTGGATCGCGAAAACAGAATGTTTCTGCTTCAGTACAGGAATCCAGCAAAGAGATTTAGACTTTTTCACGAAATCGTAAAAAGATCCAATTGGTTGCTGGAGGGCACTCCGGATAAGTATATTGCCAGTTATTTGAACATGACTCCTCAACAATATAGCAGGGAAAAGAGCAAGCAGGAGGAGATTTGAGATTTCAGCAAAAAAGAAAGGGCAGCCATTACGGCCGCCCCTTTGCGATTAAGCTCCACACATTTAATTATCTTATTTGGACTTTTTTAGTCGCAATAAGTTCATTTCCAGAAACAATCTGTAGAATGTACTGGCCAGGTTTGAAACCTGCAAGGTCAACCTTTATGTTTTTAGATTCGCGTCTGATCTCTAGGTTCGAACGTTGACCGTTTATCGAAGTAAGATAAATTTTTAGGTTTTGAGTAATTACTTCGGATAGCTCAATTTGTAAATAATCCGATGCCGGATTTGGATAAGCTTTTACCGCTAATTCCTTTGTACCGAATATACTGGTCAGTTTGCTGAAGTTTGCCACCAACTTAATATTGCGGGCTGCTTTGAAGGTATATTCAGCTTCTTTGGAAACTTCCCTTCCATAGCTCGTCCAGTTCATGAACTGATAACCATCTTGGGCGATAGCTTTTATGGTTACTTCTTCACCTTCGGCAAAAGTCCCTTCGCCTTCAACGCTGCCGCCTTCCGCCGGTGAAACTGTTAAGCCTACAGTAAACAGTTTTGTCAGTTTCAGGCTCAGTGTCCTGTCTGCCAATATATCAAAATCGAGAGTTGTTCCTGTGCTGATTACTTCTCCGTTTTCAACCCATCCATCGAAACGGTAACCGTCCTTAGGTTTTACTTCAAGGGTGACACTGTCTCCGAATTTAAATGCTCCGGCTCCAGAAACGCTAGCCTGCGATCTGTTGTAATTAACAGAAATTTTTACGTCTTTTCTTTCGAAGTTAGCTGTCAGGTCAACATCGCTTTTTACACTGAAACTATATTCAGCTCTGGTAGAAACCACAATGTTCCCTTTTTTCCAGTTAATAAATCGGTATCCTTCTGGTGGGGTCGCAGATATGGTAATGTTAGTTCCATATTCGAATGTGCCTGAATCTGTGATAGTTCCAAGCCCTACAGGATAAGTGCCCGTGTTTACAGTGAATTCTTTTTTCTTGAACTCAGCGGTGAAATTACGATTTGTAGTGACAGTAAAGCTGTATTGTCCGTTTTTAGAAACAACAACACCGTTTTCCTTCCATGCCACAAACTGGTGCCCGGTTTTAGGAATAGCGCTGACAGTTATTTTTTTTCCATGGGTGTACTTGCCCGTTCCAGTAATCTGTCCCCCTGTCTCAGGTGTTGCGGTTGCCCCAACCGTGTATACGATCTGAGTGAACTGGGCAACAAGGTGGATATCTTCCGTGGCAGCAAATGTGTATGCAGCCTCTTGTGATATAATGAGGTTCCCTTTCTTCCAGCCAACAAATTCATAACCTGTGTTTGGGACTGCCTCCACGGTAACGTCATCTCCGTATTCATAGTTTCCTGCCCCTGTAGAGTTCCCCCCTATATTCGGGCTTGTAGCAATGCTGACTGTAAGTTGCTTTTTCTTAAATACAGCAACCAGCTCAGTGTTTTCGGAAGCTACGAACGAATAGGCCGGGTCTGGCGATACAACAGTCCCGTTTTTCTTCCACGTAACAAACTGATATCCTATGGATGGGGCTGCCTTCATGTTAACAACGTTCCCTTCGTATACAGTACCTGTCCCTTTTACCTGCCCCCCGTTTTCAGGGGTAACGGTAGCTGCAATCTGATAGCGTTCCAGTACCCTAAAGTTGGCCACTAAAGTTTTAGAAGACTTAATGTTGAAGGTATAGGTAGCTCTTGTTGAAACAACGTTGCCATTGCTTTTTTCTGTCCAGTTTACAAAACTGTATCCTGTTACGGCTTTAGCTTTAATTGTCACTTGATCTCCTTCTTCGTAAACCCCGTTTCCTTCCACTTTCCCAGCTTTGGTATCCGTTGTGTTTAAACTTAGGGTATGCAGGGGTATTGTTTTGAAGTTGGCCACGAGAGTGCGATCCGCAGTTGCTTTAAAATCATAAGTTTCGGATGTGGACACTTCTTTTCCCGCTTCAGTCCAGTTTATAAATCGGAAACCGAGTTTTTTGGTTACAGAAAGGCTTACATTTTTGCCCTCGTGGTATTTTCCGGTACCGGTAACTGTTGTTGCATTTGCAGGATAGGTACTGGCGGAAATAACATACGGCAGTTTTTCGAAAACGGCTACTAGGTCCCTGCTTCCTGTAACGCTGAAGCTGAACTCTGGCAAAGTGCTGACCGTCTTTTCATTTTCCTGCCACTCTATGAATTTGTAACCTTTGCTAACTGTTGCCTTTACAGTTGCTTTATCATCCGTATAGTATTTTCCGGCTCCTGTTGTTGTCCCGCCGGCGGTTGGTGCGACTGTGGTTTTTATGTAGTAAACAGGTACAAAGTTAGCTGTGAGGGTGCGGTTTTTGGATGCCTCGAAACTGATAGCGGCATCGGCTGATACTATTTGCCCGCCTTCAGTCCAGTTTACGAATTCATTGTTTACATCAGTGGTTGCGGTCAGTGTAGCTTCTGTACCTTCTTTGAACTTTCCAAACCCGGCAACAGTTCCGTTTCCGTTCACTGTTGCCCTGATACGGTATTCCGGGGTCGGGGTATATTTAAAAACGGCTTCAAAGTGCATCCAACTAGTTATGTTGAAGCTGTACGTGTTGTCCGTTGTGATCAATTTATTGCCATACCTGTATTTCCAGCCTACGAAAGTGAAATTTGGACTTGCTGTTGCCGTGATCGTAACTTTTGCCCCTCTATTATAAGTTCTGCCACCGCTTAGTTTTCCGCCTCCTTTCGTGCTTAAATTTACGGAGTATCGAGATGTGGAAGTATCAATATAAGTGCTTTCCGAAGAAATACTTAGGTCGCTAACTACTGTGTTGGTAGCCACACAATGGTATTTTCCGGCGTCGGTTTCCTGATAATTCCCTATGGTATAGGTTGAGGATGTAGCATCTTTTATCGCAGTATCATCTTTATACCATTGGTATTTATTGTTTTTTCCTCCTATGCTTGTTGTCAGCACTATTTTTTCACCATTGCTGGGGGTGAGATTGCTAGGATTTCCAGCTTTTCTTTGGTTGAGATATTTAATATTGAGAGAGTTGTTTGGTTCCAGATCGTCGAACTGAAGGTAATTGTAACGCATGTCCATGTAGGTGAATTTTGCCAATGAACAGTCCGGTAAATCAGTAATAGAATTGTTACTAAAATAAAGGCGAGGGGATTTCGGGAGGTTTACAACGGATTCGGGCAACTGTCCTTTAAGGGTATTGTAATGCATATTGATATGAACCAATTCTTTCATATCCCCCAAAGATTCAGGAAGTTCTCCGGCAAGGAGGTTTTGTGTTAAGTGAATTTCTGTGACCCTAGCTTTTTTTACCGTTATGCCGTACCAATCGGCAACATCGGCTCCGGTAAGCCAGCCTCGGTTGTTCTTCCAGTTTTCTCCATTAGTTGAGTTGAAAAGGTCTTTAAGCGCATTGTAGTCCTGCTCTACCACCCCGTTTATCATATTTGTTCCGATCACATGTCCTTTGCTCTGGAGTGTTAGGGAGCTGTAGTTATTATTTGTAATCATACAATAATAAGTTCCTGCTTCTGAGTTTGCTACGATGATTGAATTGGAGTTTGCACCATCGATAAGGACATCGTCTTTATACCATTTGTAATGATTGTCGGCACTTGGCGTCTGGGACAGGATTTTGGTGTTATCCCCTTGAACCGTAACGGTTATATCGGAGTTCGCCTGATTATGATAACTGAGATGGGATGCCTGTTTTGTTGATTCCAAATCGATAAAAGTGAGTTTGTTATATCCTAGGTGAATATTGGAGATGGAATTCAGATTAGATAGGTCGGTCAGGCCGTTTAAGTTGTTATAACTTAAGGACAACAAATTCAATTGTGTGAGATTGCCAAGTTCGGTGGGTAAAGTGTTGGTTAAGTTATTCCTTTGTAGTGATATTTTTGTTACCCGACAATTTTTCACCGTTATCCCATGCCATTCATCAACATTTTTATCGGATAGCCATCCTTCATTGTTGTTCCAGTTTTTTCCTCCTGTAGTATTGAACAGGGCAACCAGAGCAAGATAATCCTGCTCTAAGACACCATGGTTAAGTGACATGCCCACGTTAACGGGTGCTGAGTAAAGCGTAAGGTTCGGGAAATTAGCATTGGTGATTTCGCAGGAATAGATGCCGTTTTCGGATTCGTCGAAAGTATAGTTGGCTGAAACTGCACTGGTTATGGCAACGCTGTTTTTATACCATTGATAAATATTTCCGGTGCCAGGTACAGACACCCTCAGTGTTATTTCATCAGGGCTGTCGGTACGTTCAACTGCTATCTTTTTTTGGGGAGAATACGAATACGTACCACTGACTGATAAGTCGGCTGTTTCAAAATCTTCAAAATCGAATTTGTTGTTATCTAGGTAAACATTTTTAAGGTTCTTCAGCCCGTTGAGTGCTTCAATATTCTTAATGTTATTATGGCTTATGTATAAGTAATTCAAATTTGTTAGGTCTGCCATTGTTGCAGGTAGATAGCCGGATAGTTTTTCGCTATTTCTGTTAATGGATGTGACACGGTAATTGTTTACGCTAACTCCATGCCAGTCTTTTACATAGAAAGATTTAAGCCACTTATTCCAATTGACATCATACCAAAGGTTTCCATTGGTAGCGTGATAGAAGCTCACCAGGGCATTATAGTCCTGTACGGCAACTCCATGCGAAAGCTTTTCAAATTCGAACCCGATGGCCATCTGAACAGACTTCAGGGTTAGGTCCGGCCAATCTGGATCGGTTATTTCGCAATGATATATGCCAGTTTCGGAGTCCTGAACGGTAAGGGTCGAAGCTGTTGAGGCAGTTATGGCCGTTCCGTCCTTAAACCACTGGATCGAACTGTTGGGGCTATCTATCGTGATCGAAAATTTTATTGCGGTGCCATTGGTTGTCTTGGTAATTTCTATTTCTTTTTGGGGATTATAGTAAAAATAACTAGGGCTGGTCTTTACAGAGTTCAGACCGGAGAAATCAAAGCTATTGTTCTGTATCGATAGAGTATGGAGGTTGATCTCGCTCAGATCGGGCAGGTTTGTGAAATTATTATTGCTAAGGCGTAGATATTTAAGTGTTTTGAATTGTCCTATCCCTGCGGGTATTTCACCCGAGAATGCGTTGTTTCTGAGGTCGATTTCGTAGCCTTTTGTCAGGTTGCCAAATTGTTCCGGTATGGAGCCTTCAAGTTTATTGTTTGCTAAATATATATGAGTTAAGTTGGTTAAGCCCCCAATTTCTTTTGGGATTTCACCTGAAAATAGGTTACTGCTCAGACTGATTTTTTTTAGGTTGGTCAGCTTGCCAATTTGAGGTGGTATTGTACCAGAAAATCTGTTATTGTTTAGATAAAGTTTGTTCAGGTTCGTCAGGTTCCAAATTTCAGGGGCAATTGTTCCGGATAATTGATTTTTGTTTAGGTAAAGCTCGCTCAGTTTTGACAGTTTGGTTATGTCAGCAGGAATTGATCCGGATAACCTGTTGTCACCTAAATTCAAAAATGTCAATTCAGAAAGATTTACAATCGTATTTGGTAAAACTGTCAGCCTGTTATTGTATAAATCCAGTAATGTTATTTTTTTTAAATTTCCAATTTTACTGGGTAGTACTTTTAACTGATTGTAACCTAGATCAAGTGATGTCAATTCGGTCAGTTTCCCGATTTCATCAGGTAGTTTGGTTAATCGATTGTTCCCTATATCAAGATGCTTCAACTCTGT
This sequence comes from Bacteroidales bacterium, assembly GCA_965230435.1. GTDB lineage: Bacteria > Bacteroidota > Bacteroidia > Bacteroidales > JBDKHP01 > JBDKHP01. The sequence goes on along the minus strand of CBDDLB010000002.1, from coordinate 1,707,646 downwards.
CAACTTTCCGATTTCACTAGGGATCTCAGTTAATAAGTTATTGTTTAATTGTAAATATGTCAGTTCTGTCAAATATTCAATTTCTTTAGGTATTGCTCCAGAAAGTTGATTATAGTTTAGATTAAGTTGCTCTAAGTTGGTGAGCATGCCAATTTCATTGGGTATTGTTCCGGATAGCCTATTGCTGTTCAGTTCTAATACTGTCAGATGCTTTAGGTTACCAATTCCTTCAGGTATTGTATTCGATAGGTTGTTATGGTTAAGGCTAAGTTTAACTACGTTCTTATCGGACACTATTACCCCATACCATTTCGAAACAGGTTCATCGGACAGCCAGTTGGTGTTGTTATGCCAGTTGGTACCATCTGTTTCGTTATAAAAGGCAACAAGGGCGTCGTATTGTTCCTGTGTTACGCCATTTTGATACCCAATGCCGTATTCAATAGTTTGCAGGGTTAGGCCTATAAATGTTGGGTGCTTAATTCTACAGTAATACCTGCCCAGTCCTGCATTCTGAATATTAAGAGTATTGTTGGTTGCCCCTTTTATCTCAATGCCATCTTTAAACCATTGGTAAGTTAGGTTCTTACCAGAAGTGTTTACTACCAGTTCGAGACCGTCGGGGGTCATTGTCTCAGTGACAGGTATCTTTCTCTGGGGAGAATAGGCAAATTTAGAAAGAGGGATGTTCGCTGTTTCTAAATCGCCGAAATTTAATTTGTTATTTGCCACATAAAGGTGGGATAACTTTGTTAGTCCGGAAAGATCAGTTAATCCACCTAAGTTGCTATGGCCTAAGTTTAGACGGGTCGGTTCGCCTTCTGCATTTACCGTTACACCGTGCCAGGCATATAGGGGGGCGTCCGTTCCCCAGTTTTTGTTGTTGTGCCATTCTGTTCCGTTTGTGTCGTTGAACAGGGTTTTGAGGATTGAATATGCAGCTTCGGTACCTACATGTGGGGCTGAGTGTTCTGGAAATGTAATGTCATCTATCCAAGCTGCGTCAGTTTTATTAGTTGAACCGCCAGACCTATAAAAGATCCACTTCAATGTATGCAGGCCGGTAGGTAATTCATATTCCAACAGTTCCCATTCGCTCGATGTGTATTTGCCTTTGTACTGTCCATTAATGTAAAACTGGAATTGGTCGCAACAGCTTTCATTTTCAGTTCTATAGTAGAAGGATAATTTTCCGGCTTTTGTTACGTCAATTTTTAGACTGATGCTATTGTCCCGTTTGTAATAGGAACTACTTGGTGCAGATTTTATGGAATAATTTCCACTATGTGCTTTTGTGGCATCTTTAACAATTTGCCAGTTGTATTTGTCTGTGAAATACCAGTTGTGACTTGAAAAGTCCCCAGTTTCCCAATCTTCTTTTGTCTGGGAAAATATTGTGCCTGTTGAGAAAACAAGCAGAAACAATATGGATATTAATCGGTTCATGTGATATATTTTGATTAAGATAAATCTGTAAATTTATTGTGAATGCTATTAAATAGTTGTTTATTACTTTAAAAGTTATATATATTGTTATTTGAGTTTGTTTAGTGTAGTTATTTGTTTGTTTTTAATTTTAGATTAATTTAAAACAATCTTTATGTTTCATTTAGACTCAGAGATTAATTGGAAATCCATGACTTCACCTTTTTGTACTAGGCCTGATTTATTGTTTGACAAACATTATATCATAGATTGAATTGGATTTATCTTTCAACTAAGTGGTTGATCACATGTTGAAAGTAAAACTGAAACTCAAAGGTTTGAGACCTTAAACAGAATTAAAACAGTTGTAAAGTTTTTTCATCTAATAGATGCACTTCTGTTACACATCAATCATGAATTGCAAAATAATGAAGTTTGGTTCGGACTGAAGTTGCCCCTAGATAAGTTTGAGTTTTTTCTTGAAAAAAAATATTTTTTGTGAAATACAGAAAAACTTCAATGAAAAGAATGGGGTTTAATTGAAGAAGTTCGGAAAATGTTGACGTCAGTTTGAAGTGGTTGTGTTTGAGAATTGTAGCAAGCTGGAAGGGAGCTCATATATCAAAAAAGGGCCGTCACAAAGACAGCCCCTCTTTTCATAATCCGTTAATTTAATACTTATTGAATCTGGATTTTCTTCGTAGCAAGAAGTTTACCTTTAGAAACGATCTGTAGGATGTACTGACCGGTTCCCAAACCGGCAAGGTCTACTTTTATGTTTTTGGAGCCCTGTACGATTTCTACATTCGAACGCCGGCCATTAACTGAAGTAAGATAGATTTTCATGTCCCGAGCGGTTACTTCAGACAGTTCAACCAGCAGATAATCGGTCGCCGGGTTCGGGTATGCTTTTACCGCTAGTTCTTTGGCCTCGAATACACCTGTAGGTTTACTGAAGTTGGCAACAAGTTCAGCATCTTTTGTAGCTGTAAAAGTATAGTTGGCATCTTTAGAAACCTCAGTGCCACCAATTGTCCAGTTCATAAACTCATAACCGTTTTTTGCTGTTGCTTTCACAGTTACTTCTGCGCCTTCGGCATAAGTTCCGTTCCCCTCAGCGGTCCCCCCTTCTGTAGGGGCCACGGTTAGGGCGATGGTGAATAGCTTGGTAAGCTTTAGGCTTAAGGTTCTGTTAGCGGTGGCATCGAAAGAAAGACTGGCCTCAGTGCTGATTACGTCTCCGTTTTCAACCCATCCATCGAATTGATAACCTTCGGAAGGGGTTGCTTTCAGTGCAACATTGTCACCAAATTTGAAAGTGCCGGCCCCTGCAACGGTAGCTTGGGAAGCATCATATTCAACAGATACAGTTACATCTATTTTTTCGAAGTTGGCAACAAGGGCCACGTTTTCGGTCACATCGAAGCTATATTCTGCATTGGTGGAAACCACGGCGTCACCTTTAGCCCAGCTGACAAATTGGTAGCCATCTTTAGCCGTTGCGGTTACTTTAGCATTATCAGCAAATTCAAATGTTCCCGCCCCGGTAACGGTTCCGGCATCTTCCGGAGATGCAGTTACGGTTACGGGGTATTCTGCTTTCCTGAATTCTGCTGTAAGGTCGCGGTTTCCTGAAACGGAGAACGTATACTGAGCAGTTTCAGAGACAGCAGCGCCGTTTTCTTTCCAAGCAACGAATACATATCCTTTGGCCGGAGTGGCTTCCACGGTTGCGCTCTCATCAGTGGCATAGCTTCCTGCACCTGTCACAGTTCCTGCTGGATCAGGGGCCACAGAAGTGGTAATGTTGAATTTGATTTTTTCGTATTCAGCAACTAGATCTGTATTTTCAGTGATCGTGAATGTATAGCTTGCATCTTGCGAAACAACAGATCCATTCTTTTTCCAAGCCACAAATTGATAGCCTGTGGTTGGGGAAGCGGTCAGTTTTACTTCCGCCCCATAGGCAAACTCTTCAGTGGAGCTTTGTCCTGCTTCTGTTGGAGTTGCGGTTACAGTTAACGAAACCTTTGCGGTTGCGAAGTTTGCTACTAAAGCACGGTCAGCTGAGCAATCGAATGTATAACTTTCGGAAGTGGCTACTTCAGTTCCATTTTCTGTCCAGTTTACGAATTGGTAGCCCGCATTAGGGGTTGCTTTTAACGTGACATTGTTGCTTAAATAATGTTTTCCAGCACCTGTTATCTGTCCACCGTTTGTTGGATTGGCTGTTGCAGAAATTTCATAACTTGGTAGTTCCCTAAAATTGGCTACGAACTCTTCCGTTGCATTAATTGTATAAGTGTAGCTTGCATTAGAAGAAACTGTACTTGCATCGCTCTTTTTTGTCCAGTTTACAAAAACATATCCCGTGGCTGCTGTTGCGCTAATGGTAACTTCATCTCCTTCTTCGTAATATCCTTCTCCACTAAGCTGACCACCATTGGCAGGCGATGCAGTTAATACAGCAGAGTGTATGGCAACTGGTTCATAATTTGCAACCAAAGAGCGGTCTGCCATAGCAGTGAAAGCGTAACTTTCAGAAGTTGCAACTTCACTACCGGCTTCTGTCCAATTGATAAAGCGGAAGCCGATGTTTTTCGTTGCCGATAGGCTTACTTCATCACCTTCGTAGTAAGTTCCATCCCCGGTAATTGTTGCTGCATTGGCAAGCGAGGTGCTTGCTGCAATTGTGTAAGTTGGAAGTGCTTCGAAAATAGCTGTCAGGTCTCTATTCTCAGAAATGTCAAAACTATACTCCGATGAGTTATGCACTGTAGTTCCATTTTCCTGCCATTCAACAAACCGATAGCCAGCATTGGCTGTTGCAGTTACGGTAACACTTTTGCCTTCTGGATATGTCTCTGCTCCTGTTACAGTTCCACCAGCAGAAGGACTGGCTGTTGTTGTTACAGAGTAAAGAGGGATGAAGTTAGCCGTAATATCGCGGTTTTCCGAAGCTGTAAAATTAATTGTTGCATCTGTAGATAATGCTTCTCCGCCTTCTGTCCAGTTTACAAACTCGTTGTTGGCATCTGCTGTTGCAGTAAGTGTTACCTCAGTGCCTTCATCGTATGTTCCTGCTCCTGTTACAGAACCGTTTCCGTTTGTTGTTATATTGATGTCATATTCTGGATATGGTTTATATTCAAAAACAGCTTGGTAAGTGACATTGTAAGCGATAATGAAACTATATGTAGCATCGGTACTAATGATGTTACTATTGCTATAATAATATTTCCAGCCTAAGAAAACAAATCCAGGACTTGGAGTAGCTGTAATTGTAACTTCTGAGCCTACATTATAATTGCCATTTCCACTTAAGCTACCTCCTCCTGAAGTGTACAAATTTACAGAATATTGAGGGGCAGAAGTGTTGATGTAAACTATTGCGGTTTCAATACTTAAATCTGTAATCACAGTGTTTGAAATTTCACAGCTATATTCACCAGCGTCAGCTTCTTGATAGTTCTCAATTACATAGTTAACGGCTGTTGCACCATTGATGGCAGCTCCATCTTTATACCACTGATAAGTGTTATTTGTGCCTCCAACATTTGCTGACAATTCAACTCTTTCCCCAACATTTGGTGAAAGAGTTTCCGGAAGTCCTACTGTTGCCTGGTCAGGATACTCGATATTGAGGGTGCTGTTTGGTTCTAAATCATCGAACTGCAAATCGTTACGAGCAACATTCAAATAATTTATATTCGAAGATGAATAATCTGGTAAGTCAGATATTGAGTTGTTGTTGAAATATAGGTAAGGATTGCTGAAGTTTGAAAAAGAGGTGGGTAGTTGACCTTTTATCGAGTTGTAACTCATGTCAATGGAACCTATTTTATCAAGGTTACCAAGTGTTTCCTGTAGTTCTCCATTAAGGTTGTTGTTAGATAATCCAATATTAACTACTCTGGCCCTATTTACTGTGATGCCATACCATTCACTAACATCTATGTCAGATAGCCACCCCTTGTTATTGTTCCAGGCAGAACCATTTGTCGAATTGTATAGATCGACAAGTGCATTGTAATCTTGTTCAACAACACCATTGATCATGTTGGTGCCTATTACGATACTTTTACTTTGGAGTGTTAAGGACGTATAATTATCATTATATACCATACAATGGTAGCTTCCTGCATCTGAATTTGCGATGGTTATTGAATTTGAAGTAGCTCCATTAATAGCGACATCATCTTTGTACCATTGGTATTGGTTATTTGTACTAGGAGTTGAAGATTCTATTATTGTATTGTCTCCTTGTATGGAAGTGGATACACTTGAATTTTTCTGTGCAGAATATGAAAGTAGTGACGCGCTCAGAGTTGTTGATTCTAAATCATGAAAAGTAAGTTCATTATTGCGGACATAAACATTTTTCACGTTGATCAAACCTGATAAATCAGTTAAACCGTTTAGTTGGTTATAACTCAAATCCAATACCTCTAGTTTATTGAGGTTGTTCATTTCGTTAGGAAGTGAGTTTGTCAAGTTATTGCTGCTCAGGTGTATTTCTGTTACATGGAAATTTTTCACAATTATCCCATACCATTTGTCAACATTGGAGCTGCTTAGCCAATCATCTTTTCCGAACCAGCTTTCACCTCCTGTTGCTTCAAATAAAGCTACTAATGCAAGGTATTCTTGTTCCAAAACACCATGATTAAGGTTGATTCCAATGTTGATAGCCTTAGATTCAAGCGTTAGTTCAGAAAAATTCGGATTGCTGATTTCACAGAAATAAATACCATTTTCACCTTCGTTAAAGCTATAACTGCTAGAAGTAGCTCCGTCGATGATAACGTCGTCTTTATACCATTGGTAAGTATTTCCAGTACCATCTACAGATACACTTAATGTTACTTCTCCTGCATCATTGGTTTCTATAATTGGGATCCTCTTCTGAGAAGAGTAATTGTAAGTGTTAGCAACAGATAGGTTTGCTGTTTCAATATCGCCAAAGTCAAGTTTATTATTGTATATATGAACCGTGTTAAGGTTTGTCAACCCTGAAAGGTCTTCAATGTTTTCTATGTCATTGTCTCTAACATCTAGATAATTTAAAAGTGTTAGCTCGGACATTTCAGTAGGCAGAGAACCAGATAATTTCTCATTATTCCTTCTAATCTTTGTGACACGATAATTTTCTACAGTGATTCCATACCAACGGTTTGCATCATATGAACTGAGCCAATTGTTGAAATGCCTATCTTCCCAAAGATTACCATTGGTTGCATGGTAGAAACTAACCAGTGCGTTGTAATCTTGTATGGCGACTCCATGTGAAAGCTGCTCGAATTCGTGCCCAATGGCCATTTGGAAAGATTTAAGTGTTAAGTCTGGCCAGTTTGAGTCTGTTACTTGGCAGTGGTATATCCCAGTTTCTGAATCCTGAACAGTAAGACTGGAAGCTGTTGCATCGGTTATTTCTGTACCATCTTTGAACCATTGAAAGGAGTTGTTGGAACCGTCTATTGTAATGGAAAATGTTACTTCAGAACCGCTTATACCTTTCGTGACTTCCAGCTCTTTTTGTGCGGTATAAAAAAAATAATTAGGAGAAACATTTGCTGCACCAATATCAGAGAAGTCAAAACTGTTATTTTGTATTTCTAAACGATAGAGAGCAGTGCTGCTAAGGTCTGGAATACTGGTGAAGTTGTTGTTGTTAAGATACAAGTATCTGAGAGATGTTAATGTCCCAATCTCAGTTGGTATTGTTCCAGATAATAGATTGTTCTTAAGGTTAATGTTTTCAACATTTGTTAGGTTCCCGAACTCTGTGGGGATGGTTCCTTCTAATTTGTTGTATGATAGATTTATACGCTTCAGTTTGGTTAGATTTCCTATCTCAGTTGGTATAGAACCTGACAGTTGGTTGTTGTTTATTCTGAATTCATATAAGTTTGTTAGGCTTGTTATCGAAGAAAGTGTTGTGCTGGATAATTGATTGTAATCTAAATAAAGATAGCCCAGATTAGTCAGGTTCCCGATCTCAGTTGGTATTTCTCCCGTTAGTTGGTTTTGGCTCAAGTTGAGGCTGTATAGATTTTCTAGGTTGCCAATTCCAGCAGGGATCGATCCAGTGAATTCATTTCTATTTAAGTATAGACTTTGAAGGTTTGTAAGGTTTCCTATTTCATTTGGAATTACACCTGATAGTTTGTTGTCAGATATATACAAACTGTTCAAGTTTGTTAAAGCTGTAATTTCATGTATTTCCCCTGTTAACTGATTTTCGCTTAACTCTAGGCGTGTTAGGTTTGTAAGGTAACTTATTCCTGTAGGAATTGCCCCTGAAAGCTGATTGTTGGCTAAGCTTAGAGATGTAAGGCTTGTTAGGTTCTCTATTTCTTTGGGTATTGCCCCGGTAAGCTGGTTGTAGCTTAAGTTTATAGTGGTCAGGCTTGTTATTTTTCCAATCTCAGCAGGAATTGCCCCAGTAAGCCGATTGCGGCTTAAGTCTAAATTTAATAGTTCTGTAAGCTTCTCTAATTCTGCAGGTATGGCCCCTGAGATCATATTGTCATTTAATCTTAAATAATTCAGATTTATTAGGTTCTCAATTTCTTTTGGTATTGAGCCTGACAAGCTATTGTAGCTTAGATTAAGGCCAGTAACATTTTCACCTGAAACAGTTACTCCATGCCAGTTAGAAACAGGATCATTGGATAACCAGTTGGTGTTGTTTGTCCAGTTTGTACCATCGGTTATATAATATAGTGCAACTAAAGCATCGTATTCTTCTTGCGTAACTCCATTCTGATAACCTATCCCATATTCCTCAGTCTGTAATGTTAATTCAGTAAAGGTTGGGTGGTTGATGTTACAATAATAGCTACCTTTCTCAGAATCAAGTAGTGTGATTGTATTATTAGTAGCTCCCTGTATTTCGGAACCGTTTTTAAACCATTGGTAAGTTAGTCCATTGCCAGAAGTGTTTGCTGCTAGTGTAATTTCATTACCAAGGATTGATTCTGTGATTGGAATTCTTTTTTGGGGAGAATAATTGAAAGCTGATAGGCTAATATTTGCAGCCTCTAAATCTCCAAAATCTAAATTGTTGTGGGCAACATTGAGGTAAGTTAATTCTGTTAATTCAGAAAGATCCGTTAAACCATCCAGATTATTGTTCCCGAGTTCTATTTGTGTGGGTTCTCCTGCGGTATTAATATCGACACCTTTCCATGTATACAAAGGAGAGTTGGTGCCCCAGTATTTGTTGTTTGTCCATTGAGTTCCATTGGTTTCGCTGAAAAGAGAATTTAAGGCAGTATATGCGGCAGTTGTACCAGGATTAGGAGCGGAATACTCAGGAAGGGCAATATCATCAATCCAAATAGCATCTGCACCAGTGCTAACACTTCCATCTTTACTATATTTCCAAGATAAAGTGTGAATTCCTGTGGTGAGTTCATGCTCTACTAATGTCCACTCGTTTTCAGTGTAACTATTACCTGTTGAGCTTCCATCAACATAAAAGCTAAGGTAATCACAGCAGCTTTCTGTTTCTGCTCTATAGTAGAAAGAAACGGTTCCTGCGGTAGTAACATTAATTTTAAGGTTGATACTAGTTTTTTCATTATGAGTAATAGCACCAGAACGAATAGCATAAGTCCCTCCATGAACAGGATCGGGGCTTTGAACAATTTTCCAGTCTGCATTTCCAGAGAAATACCAGGCATGGTTGGAAAAATTACCAGTTTCCCAATCTTCTGTAGATTGGGCAAAATTCATACTTGTTGAGAAAACAAGTAAAAATAGCAGGGGGATTAATCGAATCATGTATTCTTTTTTAGATTAGAAAAAATGAAAAACAGCGCTAATATATAATTTTTTCTTGTGTTTATTTATATGCTGACCAATTGTTGTATATTTGAAATTAAAGATATCTAAATCTTATTTTTTTTATTTTTGTTTGATTTTCAGTGCTTTGGTTTTTAGTTGTGTGTTTGTTATTTCATTATCTGCTTAAATTCAATTTGTAGACTTTATTTATTCTCAGTAATTCCAACTCTATGTTACGTTAGTGTTAAATTGACTATCTAAGGTCATGTTTGTGATTGTGTTGTATCTTTAAATATACCTAATATGTAATTAAATAGTTGTTTTTAATTATAATGAGACTTATTTATTAATTGTTTTAGTTGTTAGTATTCTTTTGTGTTACTGAGTGGGTATTGTGAAATTTAGCCCATTCCATCATTATTGTTAATTAGTTGGAGTAAGACAGGATGGAGTTCTTTGTTTCTGTATGGCTTGAATCCAGAAATAGAACTTCATAGAATTAATCACTTCAGGCATTTCATTGCAATCTTTTTTTTCATATTTTTAGAGGAGACAAAAAAGCATAACACAAACGCAAATATTGACATTCTGTCAGAAGTAAATGATCAGGCATGATATTCGTCACAATGATATTGTTCGATGTTTATCGAAGAATGACCTGATGATTTGTTTCAGAGTCAATTCGGCCTTTCAGTATTGCTTTGCTTTTACTGTCAGTTCTGTCGAACAAAGCTGATTCTTAACGGGCTGAAACAGCACGAAGCAAAGGGAATCAGATTATTTGCTAACGATCAAACGATTGCCTATGGACGCAAATTTTTCAGAAAGAATGCAAGACATACTCCACTATAGCAAAGAAGAGGCTATCCGGCTCGGGAGTGAAAACGTCAGTGTGGAACACTTCTTTTTAGGCATGTTACGAGATGGGGAAAGCGAAGCTTTTGAGTTATTAGACGAGCTTGGTGTCGATCTTCCGGAAATAAAAGAGGAGATCGAAAGCCGTGTTAAATTCGGAGTGCCGCAGCACCGTGCCGAAAACATCCCTTTGGAGAAGGATGCAGAGCGTGTAATGAAGCTTACGCATCTCGAAGCCATGTCCCGCAAAGCTAAGGTGATCGATTCTATAGATCTATTGCTAGCTATGCTCAAAGTAAGAGATAGTTCGGTGAGCCAGATATTAGAAAATCACCACGTGAATTACGATAGAATAAAAGATGAACTTAACATGGATCAATTCCCTAGGTCAATGTCAGAATATCCTCCAGAAAGTGAAGGCGAAGAAGAAGAAGATGCAGCCAGTAGCAGTCAGAACATAAGTAGCAATTCGCCAACTCCGGTACTTGATAATTTCGGTATCGATTTAACAAAAGCTGCTGAAGAAAACAAACTAGATCCGATCGTTGGTCGTGAGAATGAAATCGAACGCCTTGTACAGATCCTTAGCCGCCGTAAGAAAAATAATCCGGTACTCATTGGAGAACCGGGTGTTGGAAAGTCGGCTATTGCAGAAGGATTGGCACTTCGTATTATTCAGCGCAAGGTGTCGCGTGTATTGTTTGATAAGCGCATCGTAACACTTGATCTTGCATCTATAGTTGCAGGCACAAAATACCGAGGGCAGTTCGAAGAGCGCATGAAATCGATCTTGAACGAGCTAACAAAAACCAGCGATGTCATCCTTTTCATTGATGAGATTCACACGATTGTAGGCGCCGGTGGAGCAACTGGTTCGCTTGATGCAGCTAATATGCTCAAACCAGCTTTAGCCCGTGGCGAAATTCAGTGCATTGGAGCAACTACACTTGATGAGTACCGTCAGTATATCGAAAAAGATGGAGCTTTGGAACGCCGTTTTCAGAAAGTTATGGTAGAGCCAACTTCTGCAGATGAAACGATCGAAATTCTGAACAATATAAAAGAGCGTTACGAAGATCATCATAACGTAAAATATACAGACAACGCTATAAAAGCCTGTGTACATCTTACAAACCGTTATATCAGCGATAGGCATTTGCCAGACAAGGCAATTGATGCTCTTGACGAAGCAGGTTCCCGCGTTCATATTTCCACAATAAAAGTTCCGAAGAAAATCGAAGAGCTAGAAGCGGAAATAGAACAGACTAAAAACGAAAAAATTGCAGCAGTAAAGAATCAGCAATTTGAGAAAGCTGCAAGTTTCAGGGATAAGGAACAAGGACTGCTACGTACGCTGGAGCGCGAAAAACTAAAGTGGGAAAAAGACCTATTAAGTAACCGCGAAGAGGTAGATGAGCCAAAAGTAGAAGAAGTGGTAGCCATGATGACGGGCGTTCCGGTTCACAGAATAGCACAAGGCGAAAGCGAACGTTTATTACAGATGGGCGATAAGCTACAGGGAAGTGTTGTTGGGCAGGACGATGCAATTGCCAAGATTGTGAAAGCAATTCAGCGTAACCGAGCAGGACTAAAAGATCCTAGTAAGCCTATCGGAACGTTTATTTTCTTAGGACCAACCGGGGTTGGAAAAACCCAGCTTGCTAAAGTGCTGTCGAATTACCTGTTCGATTCTGATGATGCCCTTATCCGTATCGATATGAGTGAATACATGGAGAAATTTTCTGTGTCGCGTCTTATTGGAGCACCTCCAGGATACATAGGATACGAAGAAGGCGGTCAGTTAACAGAAAGAGTTCGCCGTAAGCCATATTCCGTTGTTCTTTTGGATGAAATTGAAAAAGCTCATCCAGATGTGTTCAACTTGTTGCTTCATGTTCTTGATGATGGAATCCTAACAGATAGTTTAGGCCGTAAGGTTGACTTCAAGAATACCATCGTGATCATGACTTCCAATATTGGTACACGTCAGATCAAAGATTTTGGTGGTGGTGTTGGCTTCACAACTAAAAACACACCAAGTACGAGCGATTATAATAAAGGTATCATTCAAAAAGCATTGAACAAAGCTTTTGCACCTGAATTCCTCAACCGTATCGACGATGTTATTCTTTTCAACACTCTAGATAAAGAAGATATCTTCAAAATTATCGATATTGAATTACGAGGTCTTTATAAACGTGTAGAGAAACTAGGTTACAAAATAGAACTTACCGAAAAGGCAAAAGATTTTGTTGCCGAAAAAGGTTACGACCAAAAGTTCGGAGCACGTCCCCTGAAGAGAGCGATTCAGAAATATATTGAAGATCAGATGGCTGAGGTTATCATCAAGGCCAGCATTTCGGATGGAGATGTTGTAAAGGTCGATATGAATGAAGAGAATACGGATGTAATGATAGAAGTTGTTCAATCTGGTTCAAAGAAAGAAACCAAAGGTAAGAGCAAAAAAGAACCCGATAGTAAAGAAGATCCCGAAAAGGAAACTCCAAGTTCTTCAGGAGAATAATCTTATGCCCCCAGCTTATGTTGGGGGCTTTTTGTAATGTTCTGATATTTAATGTTTGAGGTTTGATAAGAAAGATTGTGTAAAATTAAATTGTTAAAAATTAAGTTTTGTATAGTTTAATACCTTAAAATCTTCTATATTCGTAACCACATAAACGAAACCTCAGAAAAATAGACAAATGGAAAAGACAAGCGTAAAAATTACATTTCAAGGAAACCCACTGACTTTACTGGGAACTGAAGTTAAAGTAGGAGACAAGGCTCCAGATTTTACTGTACTCGGAGCAGACCTTTCTCCTGTAAAACTTTCAGATTTTGCAGGTAAAGTGGTTGTTCTTTCTGTTTTTCCTTCAGTAGATACTCCTGTTTGTGCTAGCCAAAACCGTGTATTTAACAAAGAAGCTGCTAACTTAAGCGATGATATCGCTATTTTAGGTCTTTCAAATGACTTACCTTTTGCATTAGGCCGCTTTTGTGGAGCAGAAGGAATTGAAAAGGTGCAGACTGTATCAGATCATAAAGATGTAGATTTTGGATCTAAATATGGCTTTTTGATAGAAGAACTTCGCCTACTTGCTCGCGGTACAGTGGTTATCGACAAGGAAGGTGTTGTGAAATTTGTAGAATATGTTCCAGAAGTAACAGACGAACCGAATTATAATGCAGCTCTAGAAGCAGCAAAAGCTTTAGTATAACAGAAAGCCCCGTAAGGGGCTTTTTTTATGGAGAATAAATGATAAACTCTACAGACTATTTGTTGAATTCCATTCCCATATCCTGTTTGAAGCGCTCAAGGATAGTGTCGTCGTTCAGTTCCTTCGAAAAACCATGTAGGGTATCCATTGGTACATCGTAAACATCAAGGATAATTAGCCCGTCAAGACAATCGTTGAACTTAGGATCGGTGTTGAATCCAATAATTTTAGCATTCAAGGAGATGTACTTCTTTAGAAGTACTGGTATTGATGAGTTTTCTAGATCCTTAATAAACTTGTCGAGTTTCTTGAAGTCTTTCTCCGATGACTGTAAAATAGCCTCCTTTTCATCAAAGAACTCTTTGTCTAGTTTGAATTTCTTACGCGGAACAATATGTTCTGCTAATTCATTGTCATAGAAATAGGATTGAACAAAGCTCACCAGTAAATCTTTCGAAAATTTAGAAAAATCGTTGCTGATGCTCACAGGCCCGATGAGGTACCTGTATTCAGGATTTTTCAGTAAGAAGTATAGTATGCCTTTCCATAACATGAATAGAGAAAGAGGCTTTCTTTGGTAGTCTTTTACAATAAAAGAGCGTCCCAGTTCAAGTGATTCTTCCAGTATGGGTTTAAAGGCTCTTTTCATCCGGAATAGGCTCTGAAGGTAGAAGCCTTTTTTTCCGTATTGCGCCATGATATCTTTCCCTTTCCCAACACGGTATGCTCCAGCTATTTGTTGTTCATTATTGTCCCAGATAACAAGTTGCATGTAGTAAAGATCGTATTCGTCTATATCGATTTTTAGGTTGGTACCTTCTCCTACTTCACGGAAAGTGATTTCGCGGAGCCTGCCTATTTCATGCAGGACATTGGGGATAACGTTCGCCGGTGCGCATAAAACGCTAAATTCTTTCGAATCGAAAAGCAAATAGTCCGATTTGGCCTGTTCTATTTCCTGTGTCAATACTTCTTTGGGCACAGCATCCACAATAGGTTCAGGCTTGGCGGGCTTGTTGAACTGTAGGGGGTAGAAAAATTTACCTGGTTTTATAGTACTCCCAAGAGAATATGTTTTTGCCCGAATAAATCGGCCGAACTGGGAAATATCGGAGAAACTCTGTTGGTCGGCAACAGATATAGGATTGCCAATTTTTAATTGAATCGTTTTTTTCTTCTTGTTGAATAACTCAGACGGAAGCTTAGCTGTCCGTAGCAATGGGTGAATACGGCCAAGTAGCTGAAAAAGCCTGCTGTTGTTGCCCTGAAAATAAATAGGAACAATTGGAACATTCGATTTATGTGCGAACTTTATGGCTGTCAGTAACCATTCCCTGTCTGCGATTTCATGTTTAGAAATCTGGTACGATGAAACTTCACCAGCGGGAAAAATACCCAATGGCGCTCCATTCTGTACATGTTGAAAAGCCAGTTTTGTTCCTCGTAAACTGTTGGCAGCTTCTTTATAATCTTCAAACGGATTTACAGGAAGAAAAAATTCATCTAAGGGTTCTATCTTTTGTAAAAGGTAGTTTACTATAACTTTATAATCTGGACGTACTTTTGTTAGAATTTTGATAAGAATTAAGCCATCTAAACCCCCATAAGGGTGATTGGAAACTGTGATGAACGGCCCTTCTTTTGGAATGCGCTCCAAATCAGCGGGATCGATTTCGAACTTTACACCAAGGACATCTAAAATTGAATCGATAAAATCTGTACCAGACTGATGAGCAAACTTTGCATATAGCTGATTAACCTTCTGATACCGCAAAAGCTGCATCAGAAATTTAGCCAACACATCGCCCCCAAATTTATTGAGATGTGTTGCTGACTTAAATTGATCAAAATCGATAAGTTCCATAACAATTTTTTAAAGGCAAATATTGCAGAATGTAAATCTAAAGATTCAAACTGTTGGTCAGCCTTTATTTTTAAGGTTAGGCTCAACTTGTTGGAATACAGACACTCTTGCTTTGCTGCAATACTTACTGATAGTGCGGCAAGATAATAAAACAAACGATATTGGGGGGATTTGTGTAAATCGGTTTTTTGTGGAAAAATGTTAATATTTTTAATAAATAAGAGGGGGTATTGATATAAATGACATTTTTAGGTTTGTCATTATACTGATTGTAAGTACGATGTTTAAGTCGAAATAGAAAGACTTCAGTACTAATAATGTTGTGAAATTAGTTGCTTTGGGCTTGTTTTTTTTACCAGATATCACGGGTTTAAGCGTTAATAAACCCATTTTTCTGACTATCTATTCTTTATCCTTTAAATCCTTTATTTCGCTTTCTAGCTTGAGTATCTGAGTCCTTAGTTCACTAATTGTGTCTTGTAGCTTTTCACTTTCGATAATGAAGTCTTTTTTGCGTTGTTTCTCTTTTGTTTGATCTTCAACGAAGATAATTCGCTCGGAGCTGTTATTCTCACCTAGTTCAACAACTGTAACACGTGCATCTAGTTTCAGGCCTGAAATCATGGATAGTGAAGCTTCGTAGCCATGACGTGTTTTTAGTTTGAAAGGATCAAAATCAAAAAGAACTTCTTCGAAACGCTTATTGATAATGGTACGGGGAGTTTTGGAGATCATTCTCGCCATCTGGTCGTTAGAGAAAGTAATATAACCTTGTTGACTGACAATAACTACACCTATAGGTAGCGATTCCATAACAAGATCCATTCTATGGCGGATATAATGTTCCCGTTCTTCTTTTAGATGACTTTCCTTGTTTATTTTGCGATATTGGGTATCTAAATGGTTGAACTCCTCGTTTAGCTTTTGCTTTTCGATCATCAGTGCTTGATAATCGATTTCTTTCATCAAGATGTCCTTCTCAATCAGGGCAATATCTTTGTCTTTCTTAACAATCTCTTTCTCAAGCTCAATTTTCTCTAGTTTAGCCTCGTCAATCCTATTCTGAAATTCATTTTCTTTTCTTTTCATCTCAGAAAGATCAAAACCGATTACCTGAACGCGAGTCAGGATATTATCTCTACCATGAACAGGAAAGAAGTATAAATGGCTCCATACCTGTTTCGATTTCGACTTCACAACTGTCTCTACATCGAAAAATTCTCCTCCTGTCACGAGTTTTCTCCAGCGGACATTGAATATTGCTTCTGAAATTGAAGGCAGAAAGTTGGGGAGGGAACGTCCTTTGAATTCATTTTCGGAAGAACGTAGTATTAAAAGAAACTTGTCGTTAACGGTTTTTATCCTGGCTTTTAAGTCCAGTTCTATGCGTATTAGGCCAGTATCAACAGAAGCTACCAGGGCCTTAGCTTCCATTTCATTAACCCTTAACTGATCTTTTGCCAGTTCTAATTCTTCCAGGTTTCTGGCAACGTCTCTTTCTTTTTCCTTTAGTTCTGCAGCTTGGCGTTTGGAATCCTCAAGCAGGGCAAATGTCTGTTGGTTTATTTTTACAGAAGCAAGAGAAGAAGCTATGTCTTTGGCTACATTCCGAAGAAATGTAAGGTGACGGTCTTCAAATGTATTAAATGACGCTACTTCAATAAGGCCGTGCAGTTCGTTTTCAACAACAAGTGGTACGATAACTAAGGATGCTGGTTGGATAATCCCAAAAGTAGAAGCCAGTTCTAAGTAGTCTTCTGGTACTTTGTCTAAATGTAAGAGTTCTTTTTCTATGGCAACAGTTCCTATTAGTCCTTCGCCAAGCTTAAATGTTTTTTTCTGAAACTTTTCACGGTCGTATGCATACGATGCAATTAAGTTCAGGTTGGCATTTTCTTCTTCGTGGCTGTAGAATCCAGTTTGAATGGCATCTAGATAGTGAACTATGGTTTTAACAATATTGCGGGACAGTTCTCGCAGGTTGCCGGAATGTAAGCGAAGTACGCTGGAAATTAATTGGCTTCCCTCGTTATACCAGTTTCGAAGGTTTTCTTCTTCTCTGTTTTTTGTGTTTTCTAAATTAGCCTGAACTAGTTTATCGCGCATATCCAATAAAGATCCGCCAAGTTGATCCGTATTGCTAAGAATATTCAGTTCTGCATTGAAATGACCTTCCCCAAGACTTCTGGAAAAGGATATCTTTTTCTTCAGCCCTTCAACGAAATGGTTCATTGAGTGATTGATCTCATTGATTTCCAAAACGCGGGTAAGTGGAAGTTCGTCCGGTATGACACCCCTTGCCAGCTCTTTGGAATGGGTTTGAAGTGTATTGATAGGTCTGATGAGTCCAGTAGCAATCGTAAAGTAGATAATAATAAAAATTAACGCCGATAAACTGAAGTAGATATAGGTAGAAAAAGTGAGAGCACTTCGTTGTTTTTCGATCTCCTCAGCCCAAGTTGTTTGTAGTAAAGAAAGTCCTTCAGAAACACGGCTGCGCTTTTCAAACAGTTCGAGATAAAGTCCAGATTGGCCAACATTCCCAATAAGCTCCTGTTTTTCTACAACAAGCGAAAACCACTTGAAATATTCCCGCAAGCGAATCTGAAATGCTTTTTTCGATGTTTTACCACCAAAGAAACTTACTGGAAATGCATTTATGACAATATTTAGATCGTTATATTTTCGTTCAAAATTATCTAAGACAGAAATGTCGCCAGATTCAATGAAAGAAGATTGGTAACGTTTCAGTATCTCAACACGTTCAGTAACTAGTGCTATCTTGATTTGATGAACAACAGTTCGTTCAATGTCTTCCTGTACTTTAATTAAGCGGTGAATAAGTCCGTAATCCCGATTGCCCATTTCGCGTAGGCGCCCAGTTATTTCAAAAAAAACTACGTGATAATCGTTTAAGTCGTTTACAACTTCTTGATACTTCGTTTCTGAAGTGGGGGCTGTTATGTAGTTTTGTTTTATCTGGTCTATACTTTTTAGGATGGTTTCGTACTGGTCATTAAAAGCTACTGTGTTTTGGCTGAAATCGTCGTAGTAGAAAGCATTGCTCTGTAGGTCGGACTGAAAAAAGGCTCCTTCGAAAACCTGTAGTTTAGCAACGTTTGTTTGAAAACTAAGTACTTGCTTTTCTGCGTCTCTTAGTTCGGATAAACGTCCCAAAAACATCATAAGAAGAAAAACAGACAAGGCGAAGAATATCATCATAAACCCTGCTGTGAAATATATTCGATGCCGTATGGAAAGGTTTTTATAAAAATTCATTTATTAACAGTTGATTTCGACTTTACCCGCGCTAAAGGTCTTGTGTTTTCTTTGGTTTAGAAGTTTATTAAGTCTTGTTAGATTTGTTTGGTGATAAAATTGAGACAAACCTACAATGCTGTTGTATCGATTACAGCACCAACTTATTTTCCTTTAAGTTTATTAATCTCGTTTTCAAGCTCTCCTATGGCATTTTGTTTATCTTGTAATTCCTTTTTTAGGGCAGTTATTTCGTCGTTTTTTTGTTTTTCTATTTTCTTGAATAGTTCAAGGTTCATTTGTTCGTCTGTAGCATCGGACGATACCTCCAATAGACCAGGCTTGCCATTTAGTGATACGTCGAGATGCATTTTTGAATAACGATACCACTTGCTCCCGCCACGCAATAGATTTACTTTGCGTAGTTTGTTCAGAACAGACCGCTTAGTTGTAAGAATTTTTTCTTCTTCTTTGATGTTTTCTTCTGTAACATCGAAGAAATCAATGCTCTTTTTATTGATAGCATCTTCGGCCGAATCGAGCTTTAGGAATTGTGCCATAGCCTGATTGACACGAATGTAATTTCGGTTCGCATCCTTGAAGGCAACATTTACAGGAAGTTTTTCTATCACATCGTGGAAGAATTTTCGTTCCTGTTCTACTCTGTTTTCAACGTTAACAATTGCTGTTACATCGTTTATAAGTTCTAGGTGTCCTATTTTTTCGCCACTATCATCTACAATAATAAATGCTTCAAGGTCTAATTCTCTGTCCCCCCATTCTATAGAAGAGCCAAGTTTACCTTTGTTAAGCATTTTTATGGCGCATTTTTCTCCTTTACAGGCTTCACTGCCCCAGATAGAGCAATGCGATCCTATTGCGTCAATATCCTGACCAATTAGACCTTGAGCTGCTCCATTTAGATATACTATCTCCTGATCGTTGTTGGTGATGATAACAGGCGTTGGTAACAAATCCAGTCCCCGTTCGAAATATTGGTATTGATACGCCATGTGCAGGGCACGCGCTTCCAGATCGCGGATGCGTTTAACAGATGTGTCCAGTTTGTTCTTTAGTTCTGTTTCATTGAACTCAAGCCGTCTGTTTTTGAGTTTCAGAAGTTCTTGCTCCTCTTTTGCTTTTACTAGTTGAAGATCTAGCCGTTGTTCTTTTTGCTTAAATTCTTCAAGTTGGGTTTTTATCGTCGATTTCTCAAGTTCATAGCGGTCTGTGCCAGTTCGTAAGTCCATAATCTGCTTTTGCAGTTCGGCCAACTGGTCGTTCATTTGAGCTATCGTGATATCTGCTTTTTCGTATTTGCCTTTTAGTTCGCTCTCTTTTCTTTTCTGCTCTGTAATGTCGTTTGCAAGCAGAAGTACTCCCGAAATTTTTCCTTCAATATCTCTCAGAACGGAGTAAGTAGCAACCATCCAGACAGATCTTTTTCTTGCCCGATATTCTAAGACATGATTGAAAGATCGGCCAGATTGAAGTAGTTGTTTCCAGGATTGGGTGAATTCATCAAGACTGTTTTCTCCAAAAAACATAGAGAAGTGGTTGCCTATGATTTCCTCTTTGCTATATCCCATCGTATTTAGGAACAGATCGTTCGCAATAACGATAATACCATCCATACTAAAATTAGCTTTGATGGCAGTTTGGTTAATTGCGTCAAGGAAACTTCTAGATTCCTGCTCTTTAAGAGCTGCTTCTTCTTGAGTCTGACGGAGTTCGTGCAGGTTTTCGCGCATTTCCTGTTCTTGCGCAGCCAGTGCTTCGGACTGAGCCTGAAACTTCTCCAGAAGGCTACTTGTGCGTTCTGAAATTTTTGCAGATCGAAGTGAGGAGGCAATGTTCTCACCCACTTTTTCAATAAATACTATCTTGTATTCTTCTATTTCATTGAATGAAGCCAGCTCCAGAATACCCATCAGCTCAGTCTCTACAATCAGAGGGACAATTAACAAACTGTTTGGGGGAGCATCTCCGAGGCCAGACGTGATCTCGATATAATCATCAGGTAGATTAGTTAGGTAAACCCTTTGTTTTTCTACCGCGCAGGCACCAATAAGGCCCTCGCCTACGGGAATTGTTTTCTGAACATACTTTCTACGGTCGTAGGCATACGAAGCAATAAGACTGAGAACAGCACCTTCATCATGTTCATCGTGAATGAAAATTCCTCCTTGGTTGGCGTTGACATAGTTTACCAACTGCTCTACAATTTCGGTAGAAAATTCCCTTACGTTCCCTGAGTTGTTTCTGAGGATTTCGCTGAACTTTGCCAGACCTTGGTTAGCCCAGTTCAGTTTATCGTCTTCAATTTTCCTTTTTTCCCGTTCGTCCTGAGCTGAACTAAGGCTCAGTCTCATTTCTACGAGAGAGTTGCCAAGAGTATCTGCTGAGCTTAGGGGGGCGAAGTCGGCATCGAAAGTTCCTTTACCAATTTCTTGTGAGAATCGGGCTTTGTCCCTGAGGCCTTCAACGAATATATTCAGGGAGTTGGCCATTTCCGTAATTTCGTCTTGGCTGTTCAGTTCTACGTTTTCAGGCAGTTTCCCTTGCACAAGTTCCATTACGTATTCTTTAATCTTACCGATGGGTTCGGTAATCGATTTGGAGATGAGCAAGAGAGCCAAAATAATAACGATGGCAATAGCAACAATAAACAGGAGAAGAGTGAAAATTGCGACAGTAATGGCTTTCTCATTCTCTTTTTCAATAATCTGAACAATTTCGTTCACATTGGTTTCGATGCCGGCAATAATTCTTTTCGATTCTCCGATCAGTCCTTCGTCTAGAGTAAGCCCAATTACTTGCTGTCGGCCAACGATTGTTTCAAAAACCTCACGATAAGTATCGATTGCTGCTAGAAGAATAGCACGCTGACTTTCGGACATTTCAACAGATTGGTCGGCAAATGCAACACTACCCCTATAAGCTTCAATTAGGCGAACGAATTTCTTGTGATAACGCATTTCTTTCCGTACCAAGAAGTTCTTTTCATACCCGCGAAGTGTAAGGATCATTTCTTTGTGCAATAGAGGGTTGCTATAGTCAACAATCAATCCTTCGATGCGTTTTGCAGCTGCCCGTAAGCGCCCGATGAGTCCGTAGCCGATGTATCCTTTTTCTTTAATTACAGCCTGCAACTCAATAAAAGTCTGTTTGTAGCTTCTAAAGTTTTTATCTATGGTTTCTAGCTGAGGGACTAGGCCGTAATCTTGTATCGTTGGGTTGTTGCGGAGGTAACGGATCTGATCAATCGATAAATTGTAGTAATTGTTGTATTTCTTGATGGATTTACTAGTGCCCAGTTCAAAGAACTTGGGATTGGTCTGATCATATGAAACGAAATCACTTTCAGATCTGCTGGCTTCTAATACATAATTCGAGAATGTGTTAACATCATTCGTTAGCTGTCCAAGTTCCATTACTTTATTTACATAAAAATAACTTAGAAAGCCAATTAAAACCATGACAGCTGCAATGCCTAAAGCTATCATAAACAGTTTTGTACGTATGGTGAGGTTTGAAAACATATTCTCTTATTTAGGCCTAAACCTATTTATTAAAAATGATTTTGTCTATAAATAAGCTTCTCGCATTCGTTTGTATGCGAAATGGTTTTGTATCTATTATTGCTTATTTATTGCTGAGCTTGTCAAGTTCATCTTTTAGCTGTTCATATTCTTGATTTCTTAAGTCAAGTTCTTCTCGTAAACTTTCCTGTCTTCGTTGTTCTAATTGAACTGCGTTTTCAGCTTCTTCAAGTTTTGCAGCTAAAATCTGATATTCGCTAACAAGCTCTTCACTTTGGTTTCTTAATTCGTTGCGTTCCTGTCTTACACTGTTCAGTTGTTTCTCCATGGAAGTCGTGTGTTTCACGTCTTCTGTTATATCCCGTAAGAAGAATAGATAACTGATTTTTTCGTCAACTCTGAACATACTTACGTTACAGGTCGCGATAAAGTTAGATTCGTTTTTCCGGAATACTTCCACTTGCATCAATTGTCCATCGCTTAAATTTACGATATCCAATTCGTGTACCAGAAGTGTAATATTTTTTTGAATTAGCTCTTCGTTGGAGTAACCAGTAAGATTACAGAGATGCTGGTTTATTTCTAGAATTTCACCAGAAGAAGAAGCCGAAATTATTCCATCAGGTGCATTTTCTACAACCTGTTGTACAAACCGCTCTCTTTCTATCAGTTTGCGGTGCGAAGCTTCCATTTGGTTTTGGGAAGATATATACTGTTGTATGATATCGTCTTGTTCTGCAATTTTTCTAGCCATTTCCTCTTGGGCTTCAAGAAGTTCTGTCAGATTCTGACGCATTTCTTCTTCTTGAGTAGCCATCTCTTCCGATTGCTTTTGCGACTGTTCAAGAAGCTCAGCGGTACGTTGCGATGTTTTAACGGAAGAAAGTGTTGAGGCAATGTTTTCTGCAAGTTGTTCAACAAATTCAATTTCATTGCTTTCGAATTTGATGAACGAGGCAAGTTCCAGCACTCCAAAAATATCTTCGTTCAGCACAAGTGGAACAAGAAGTAGGCTGCGTGGTGTTGCATCGCCCAACCCGGAAGTTATGTTGATGTATGCATCTGGCACGTCTGTAATGTAGCGTGTTTTTTTCTCAACAGCGCACATACCAACAAGACCAACGCGAAGAGGTACCTTCTTTTGCATGTTTTTCTGCCTGTCGTATGCATAAGATGCGACAAGCTCCATGTGTTTATCGTCTTTGTCTTCGTCGTTGTAGATGAATAGGCCTCCTTGGTTGGCTTTTAGGTAGTCAACTAGATTACTTATGATAAGTGATGATAGTTTTCCGATATCATCGGAGTGTTTTCGTAGAATATCACTGAATTTGGCAAGTCCATAAGTTGCCCAAGTCCGTTTTTCGTCTTCTATTCTTCGTTTTTCACGTTCGTCCTGAGCAATAGTAAGGCTTTCCTGCATCTGTAGCAGGGAGTTGCCAAGTACATCGTTTTTGCCAAGTGGTGTATATTCTGCATTAAGACTTCCTTTCCCAATTTGCAGAGCGAAGCCTGCCATCGAATTCAATCCTTGTACAATACTCCTTAATGCTGCGTTGATGCGTTCAACTTCGGAACCAGTGATCATGACAGCTTCTGGAGCAGAATCCATATCTCCCGCTGCAACATGTTCTGCTATATTGGCAATGCTATTGAGAGGACGGAGTAGAAAACGAATGGATAACGATACCGAAATAACAGCAATGAGCAGAAGAAATATACCAATGAGTGAGGTATATAAGATTTCCCTATTGGCCATTTCAATCGCATCTGTAAGGCCAACGGTTATTTTGGTTCCCCATACATTGGCAGTGTTGGCTATTCTGAAAGGGACGAAAACTTCTAATTCATATTTTTCAGGGTCGAAATTGGAATAAATGACTTCGTCATTTTTGGCCTTCATGATGTCGCGCCAATCGTTGGTTATTGTTTTCAGGCTTTTGCCGGAAAGCTCAACCACTTTGTTGTCCGCGATAATTTGTCCATCGTTTCCGATTAGTGTGACACGGATATCCTCAGGCATTTGTTGTTCTACCCACAGCTGTATTTTACTGATAGGGATAGAAAGTCCAGTTACAGCTGAGAAAATACCATCGTTAATGATCGGGGCAGAGAAAACAATAGAAACAGCCTCGCGCCCTTCAAATTCTAATTTGATAGGGTCAGTGACCATTGGCTTAGAGTTTTTCTTTGGTCTAAGGTAGAAGTCGCCATCTCCTTGAATATCAAAATTTTCCATTGGGGCAATGGAGATAGTTCCTTTTTCGTCTTTTATGATGTTGGGTACAAAACGGCCAGTGAAATTATGCCCTTCAACATTGCTGAAAAGAGAGTCCATGTCGTCAAGCGCATTCGGCTCCCAGATTGAGAAAACTGTGGAATATAATATCTCATCGTCGAGGACATTGCGGAGGTAGCTGATGATTAGTTCTCGTCGTTGATGAGGATCTGATGTGTTTTCTTTTACAGTGCGGATTGCGTCTACCATGTCCATGGTCATGTTCATGGGTTCGTCAAATTCTCTTTTGAAAACACTAGCGTATGTATTTGCTTTTTCGAAAGCTATGCTCTGGGCTTGCGAAAGTGCATTTTTACGACGATAAACACCTGTAAAAATAACAAGCACTGCTACTACCAAAATAATAACAGAGGTGAAGATAAGGATCACCTTCGATTTAATCGTTCTTGCCTTGATTTTTGAGATCCAACTCATGTGCAAATAGTATATTTTTCACTGCCCAAACCTTTTGTTTGCCTTAGTCTTTTTAGAAGCACCAAAGTTAGGTTGTTAACAATTTTTGTTTCATGAACAGGGCTCTTCATTGTTAACTTACTTAATCGCAGAACAGCCAGATTATCAATTCTTACTGTTAAAAGTTCTCCATCTTTTACTATAGACTGGACTAAGGTACAAAATCAAGATGTACCTGCAATCTTTACTGCACTGCAAATGCTACCTTGATAACAGATTTAAGTTTTCCGTTTTCAGTTTCACCAAGAAAAACCTCGTTCACAGTAAGTTCGTTTCCAAAGAAGTTATATGTCATAGTCCGTTTGTGTAATTCTCCGTCAACTAGGGCATTCCAGAACATCTGCTGCTTTTGGTATTCAAATTTATCAAAATCTATTCCATCATAAAAACTTGTGCCAACAATCTGTGAAAGTGGAATGTTGGATATCGATCTCCAGAGTTCTCCCACTTCAATAACTTTCCCTTTGGGGTCGTAACGCATATATAATGTTGCGTCCTTCAGCAGTCTGTTACTGATTCTTTCAGTTTCAGTAAGTTGGTTGTGTTCTTTTCTAAGTCCTGCTAATTCGTTTTCCAGATTCTTTAATCTGGCTACGTTTTCTTTTAATTGTGCTTCTTTGCTTTGCGCAGACTGGAACAGTTCTTTGGCTTTTGCAGTAATGTCGAACATTCCTAGGCGAATGGCAACTTGATCTGTTGTGGAGTTAAGAAGTTCCAAGCCAACAGTGCTAATTTCCCCGATAGTACCAAACTCCATAATGGCAACAATATTGTCTCTGGACAGTAATGGTTCCAAGAGAATCTGTTTGGGAGCAGATTGCCCTAAACCAGAGACAATGCTGAAATAATCTTCTGGAATTTCCTGAATCAGTTTCCTTTTTTTCTCAATCGCTAAACTACCCACCAGACCATCGCCAAAGCGGACTATTTCACTGACATGAACCTTGCGTTTGGCTACAAATGAAGTAATGGGAAGAATTTCCTTTGTTTCATTGTTTACATGATAGATAGCACCAGCTTGTACCTCTAATTGTTGCATGAATTCGCGTAAGATACTTCCCATCAGGTTTTCGAGGCTATCGTACTCTTTATGCAGAACTGCGTCTACTTTTTTGGCGGCCTGTGCTAACCAATTTTTTTCTTTTAGTTCTATGCTAAGTTGCTCGTATCTTTCCTGTTCGGCTTTATAGTCCTCCTGAAAACCAATTAAAATGTCGTAAAGTTGATGTGATTTTGAAACATCAATTGCGCCTTTGCGAAGGAAGAAATTGTTGATCGAATCTGAAATTTGAGCGAATTCTGAGATGAAGCGAAGCAGTTGTTTTCTTAGTAAAGAGACTTCAGGAAAGAAGAATAAAAAACGAGGAACACTCAATGTTGTTTCTGCAATTTCAACAGGCCTAGACAAGTAGCGGCTTAGTATAAAAATAACAATGAAGATGAAAATGATAATAAAGAGAAGTGCTTCCTCTATAAGAGCGGGTACGGCTTCTTCTACAATAGTTCGGTCTGACTGAAAAACGGCAATTGCTATTTTCTTCTCTGAAAAATCAGTAACGGGAAACGCAAAGTTCCATTTACCTCCCTGAAAGGTAGTATGTATATCATCGACTGCACTGTTCCAAACGGCATCCAGATTTTCTTCTTGCAGGAGGTTGGAGTTGAATTCCAGAGCATCGCCCTGAACGAAAACATACCTGCCAATTCTATGAAAATCAGAAGAACGGCCTCTTTCAATTGAAGATATTAAACGGAAATTTCTATCAAGCATATAAAGAGCCCAACGTTCGTTTGGATTGGACATCTCTTGAAGTATATTATTAAGGCTGGCATAGATTTCCATTGTGCCAATAAATATTTGCATGTCCAGACTACGGACTGGTGCTAATCCTCTTATTTTTAGGCCGCTTTTTCCCAATTCAAGGCCCCATACAGATTGTTGGAAAGCATTTACATGAAGAATCGATTTGCGTAGAAGAGAAGCATCTTCACCGGAAGATTGGGACCAGGTTTTGAAAATACTTTTTGCTGGGGGTGTGAAGAGTTGTAGTTCGTACCCACTGCTGGAAGCTTTGTCTGCTGAATGATATTCATTGCCCATCATTCTTGCAAAGTCCTGTTTTAGTTTTTCTTTGTTTTTTATAGTGTCAGAGTTTACCTGCTCGTAGTAAGTACGTATGATTTGGGTGTTTGCAAATACATTAGCGGCACCTTCTAACTGAAGCCCCGAACTCTTGAGACTTTGCTCGAACTTTTCTCGTTTTAGCTGGGCATAATTGAGTAGAAGTTCTTTCGAAACACTCTTTTTCTTGAAAAATAGGAATATAGCAATAAAAACGAAAGGAGCGAGTGTAGTCGATAGTAAGACCCATAGGATTTTATTTTTTGATCTGGCTAAGCGCATTCTTTTTTACCTTAAAAATTTTTGGCGCGTCGACCTTTAAATACGCTGATTTCTCTCTCTAGCTTTGTAATTGTACGGTTCAGGCGCTTGCGATCTTCTTCGAAAATTTTGGCTATGGTCTGTATCTGGTTCTCGTAATTTACTTTTTGCACATTGCGTTCCATTTCTAACTGGTTCACTTTAGTGTGAAGGGCTACCAATTCTTTTTTAAGTTCTTCTTTCTGAATTTCAAAGTCTACTTTTTCTTTTTTCTGGCGCATGCCCTGTTCTTCCTGATAGAAGGCAAAGTCTTTTCTTGCTTTGGCCAGACGACTTTCTGCAAGGTTAAGTTCCAGTTCTATGTCTTTTGTGTGCTCAATAGACCGTTTTAGTTGATGTTCCAGTTCTTGCGATTTTTGATAGGCTCCGCTTAGTTTGGTAATGTCTGCTGCAATGTGCAGAATAGAGTTTAAACGTCCTTGTTCTTCGAAAGCTGGTATATAGGTGACCTGGAATATTTTTTTCTCGTTAAAGTTGTTGGTATATTCTTCTACGCGATAAACAGGATACCCATTTTTTAGTTTTAACCACAATTGCTGTAGCTCTTTGGAATTTTTATTTGGTTGTAGTTCGAAGATTGTTTTTGATTCTACCTCTTTTCTGTTGAATCCCAGTGCTTTTATAAAAAGATCGGCATGTCCTGTTATGTAGCCTTCCGGTGAAAACTCAGTATACAGAACGGCTGTTTGTATAGATTCAATTTTGTTTTTCAGTATAATCTCGCGTTGTTTTATTGAATGGATGTTAATACCTATGAAGACGAATTGTTCTTCGTTCGATTTAATATCAAAACTGCGGGTGAAAACACCGTTTATCCATTTTGAACCGCCAAGTATGTCTATTCTTAGTTCGAAATGAGCTGTTTGTTCTTCGGTATCGGTAAAGTTAGTCCATTGGTTCAGGACTGCGATCCTGTCGGCACGGCCAATGACATCAAGGAAATGCACACCAATAAGATCCTGCCGTTTCCAGTCTCCAATAGATAACAAAGGTTCGTTCAGCTCGGTAATAGTACCGGTTCGGTTCACAACAAAACGGATTACAGACTTGTCCAGGGTATCTACATAGCGTTTTAGGTTTTGTTCGCTAAGAGAGGCTTCTTTCTGTAGGGTTCGCATTTCGTCAAAACTTCGTCTCATTTCTACTTCTTGAGCTCTCATCACATCCGATTGTGCACGGTATTTTTTTAGTAGGCTGGAAGTCTGTGCATTTACTTTCACAGTAGACAGCGATGATGCGATTGTTTCGCTGATGCTTTCTAAAAAGCTGATTTCGTGTTTGGTGAATTTTTTAAACGATGCAATCTCGACAACACCAAAGAGTACATCGTTAAAAACAAGAGGGATTAGGAGCAGTACGTTTGGGTTTGCTCCACCTAATCCGGATTGGATTTCAACGTATTCATCTGGTATTTCTGTCATGTACACTGTCTGACGCTCGAAAGCACACACGCCAACAAGGCCGTCGCCAATTTTAAATTCAGAGGAAATGAATTTTTTTCTGTCGTAAGCATAGGATGCTTTCATTTGCAAAAAGCCCTCTTTTTCATCTTCGCCAACAACAAAAACACCGCCTTGGGTTGCTCTGAAAAATTTAACCAAGAAGATAATAAGTTTATCTGTTAGCTTATCCAGATTGTCGATGTTTTCCCGTAGTATTTCACCTACTTTGGCCCGGCCTTCTGAAAGTCGTTTGTCGCGGGTCTCAATTTCTTCACGTTTAATGGTTTCTGCTTCAACTTTCATAAGCCCTTGTTGCATTTTTACCAATGCTTTGCCAAGATCGTCGTTTGCGTGATATTGTTCGAAACGGGAGGAGAAAAAGCCTTTGGCTACATCTTCTGAAAAAGAGATGAGAGTGTTTATCCTTTTCAGCAACAGATTGATAGCTTTTCCCATTTTTCCAATTTCATCGTCGGGCAGATTCTTGATAGGAGCGATAAGATTGCCTTGGGACAGGTTGTCGATATGTTTACTTAATCTTGTTACAGGAGAAGACATGCGTCTAGCGACAAGGGACATAATCCCAACAATGATCAGCATAAGTATAAGGGCAGAAATAACGGCAGCAACACGGATGATAAACACCTGATTTGCCACTTCTGTATAATCATATTGATAAATGGCTACGCCAATTTTCTGACCGCTCATGTCTACAATTGGGAAGCCGGCGTAGAAGAATCGTCCATTGTAGAAAGAATAGTATTTGTCTTTTGTCCCAAAAGATTTGAAAATGGTTTGGGGAGAAAGGTTGGCCAATCTGAAATCTGAAGAAGATTCGGCCATAAGACTGAAGTCTCCAATTCTTTCAAGATGGCTATCTGCCAGAAGGTTTTTGTCTATGGCTGCCAGTTTCGAGTTTAATGCAAAAACTGCGTATTGGTCGTTATTATTAACGCAAGTAAGTTTTAGTAAAGTAGATACTTTGATTAGGCTTTCTACCGATCCGTAGAAGAATTGTTTATCGTTGGAGAAAACAGGAGCAACCCCACGTATGTACAGACCATGTTTCCCGATTTCGAAGCCGGCTACGGTTTCGCGCCTGCGCGATACCATTGTTATAGACTTTCTGTAACGTGATAAATCATCTCCGCGCAGGTCTGTCCAAGAGCGATAAAAAGAAATAGATTTTGGTAAGTGAAAGTGAACAAGAAGATTTTTTTCGATATTCATATCTACTCTACTGCGTACTTTCTCTATGTTGTTCTCAATGATATACGAGCTTTCAATTAGGCTGATAGTATCGCTTAGGCCAGCTTCATAACCACGCTTTATTTCAGGCCAATTGGCCATTACTGAAGCAAGGGTCATGGCATGGACAGATTGCTGCTTTAGGTTTTTTTCGAAAGCATTAATGCGGTTTTTGGCAATAGTATCAACATTGAACTGTGCAGCCTCGTTTATGCGCCAATTGATTATTAATATGAGTCCAATAGTTGGTACTATGGCAAGCAGTACGGCAGGAATCATTATTTTCATCCGGATATTAAGTCCGATTCTTCTTGGCATAAGGCGCGATTTTACTACAAATATAAAATAATCGAGCCAAGAGTAAGCCCCTTAGCTCGATAAATTGATTTTCTACTTGTAATTTGCAAAAAATATACCGACTATTTATATCCTTATGAATAGTCTGCCATAATTGAGCAGATTTATTTGGTTGTTAAGTTGTTGGTTGAATAAACAAAACTGCTTTAATTTTGACTGAGTACTTATCCATGTTTTGTTAGCTAGAACATTTCACGTTAGATTTTCTACACTTTTTTTAATTCGAATACTGTCAATTCTGGATCCATACCGATACGACCTGGGAAACCAATTACCCCAAAGCCTTTGTTCACGTATAAGAATTGTTTGCCTTCCTGATATAGACCAGCCCAGCGGGGATAGCGTAAGCTTACAGGGCTCCATTGCCAGTTTCCTATTTTTATGCCAAACTGCATACCATGAGTGTGGCCGGACAAGGTCAGGTCTACATTGGATTCTTTGCGTACAACATGCTCCCAATGTGTAGGATCGTGTGATAGTAAGACTTTAAAAGGGGCATCTTCTGCACCTTTCATAGCTTTTCCAAGGTCGCCGTACTGAGGGAATGGAGGTTCCCCCCAGTTTTCTACTCCAAGGAGGGCTATCTTCTCGCCATTTCGTTCGAAGGTAACATTTTCGTTGTTAAGCAACCGGAAGCCCATGTTTTTGTGATGGGTGAAAAGTTGTTGCAGGTTGGCGTCCTTTTCGGCTTTAGAAGACCAGCGGTGGTGAGTACCGTAATCGTGATTTCCCAGTATGGAGAATTTTCCTTCTTTTGCTTTGATTTTTTCAAAAATAGGAACAAAGGTATCAAGTTCGTTAGCCAGATTGTTTACAATATCGCCCGTAAACACTACAGCATCTACGTTTTGTTTGTTGATAAGTTCTACTGCCGCTTCAATTTTCTTTTCGTTGCCAATGAAACTACCTAGGTGTGCATCTGATATTTGTAGAAGCCGAAAACCATTAAAGGCCTTGGGTAGGTTTGAAAATCCTAAGGGTTGTTCAACAACGCGAAAATTGAAACGCCCTTTAACAACACCGTGGATAACACTCACAAAAGGAATAGCACTGATTACAAGCCCGAGCTGCAATAAGAAGTGAGAACGGGTGATGCCTCCTTCCGAATCAACAGACGGCCCTTTGATCTGTGCAACGGCCCATGCTCCAAGGCGGTATATATCGTCGGATAACTGAAAAATGCCAAAAACCAACTTTGGAAGGTAAAAGAGCAGGACGATGCCAAAGATAAGCATCAGTTTGGTGAAAGTTTTTGGATTGTCCATGTCATTTAGGACTATGAGTGTTGAAAAAGAAAAACTTATCATAATTGGTACAGCCCAATAAGCCCATTTAATTATTCTTAGGGTCTGATTGGGAAGCTTGTTGAGAGCGCCAATGATTCCTCTGAACACAAAGAGGTCTATTAACAGCAATATTGTTGAGAGAATTAAGACAGGGATAAAAACAGAAATTTTCATGTGTAATTATTTATTCTAGTTGTTAAAAGCCAAATTAAAGTATCGATCAAGTACAACGCTATACCGATCTGCACTTATTTTTCCTCAGATACAATGTGAACTTTCAGGGATATTAGTGTCAGCACCAGTTTAGTAAAACATTAGCTGATTGTCTGTTTTTGAATGCGATTAGCTTGATATAGTGTAGAATGTAAGCTGATAAAACTACTTTATTGAGAGTTGTTT
Organism: Bacteroidales bacterium; assembly: GCA_965230435.1. GTDB lineage: Bacteria > Bacteroidota > Bacteroidia > Bacteroidales > JBDKHP01 > JBDKHP01. The sequence goes on along the minus strand of CBDDLB010000002.1, from coordinate 1,675,769 downwards.
AGCTACAGGTTTTAGGATTGAACAACTCTCAAAGAGTTCTGTGTTATGAACTTACTTTATTGTACAAAACAAGATAGAATGAACGATAAATGAATGCGCTAAGTTCTAGGAAATAGTTTTGAAGTGAAATTGAGTAGCTTTTATTCATGTTAATGTACTGGTAATTATACGATTAATCAGGTGTTAATATTGTTTAAAAAATCAAATCGGAACGTTTAGTTATAAGGTTATGCAGTGATACGAGGAAAATGATATTCACAAAACCAAAATCTTGACAATTCGGCATAAATCACTTAAGTTTGATATGGTTTTCAACATTGAAGAACAAAATTAAGCGTCAAACATGAAACTGTGGCTATTAGATGGTATTTCGAAATACAAGTGGCTATAGTTTCGCAATACAAAACGTATGAAAGTTATCAGAAAAGGATCCAAGGGCCCTGAAGTAGAGCAGTGGCAGTTTTTCCTGATCGGAGACGAATATCCATGCATGACGGACGGCAATTTCGGAGAACTTACTCATAACTCAACTGTTCAGTTTCAGAAAGATTATGGCCTATCTTCTGATGGGATTGTAGGCCCAGGTACATATAGAAAAGCTGCTGAGCTGGGCTTTGAATATTTAGAGGGCGATGTTGACGAATATGAAAAAGAAGTAGTAGATCCTCAAGGAGCAGATTGGCCTCAAATGCCAAATTTCCGCTCGCCCAATAGAGATAAAATTGCAGAAATGTTCGGTAACCTAGAGTACGAGGCTACTGAAAGCGGCAAAGTTCGTATTACAAATGGCTGGGATAAAGATAATATTGTAGAAATATTTATTCCACAGCTCAATAAAATAGGGCAAAAATGGGGGCATAAAGAAGGTAAGATTTTCTTTCATAAAAATGCAGCTCAGCAAATGATCGATATGTGGCAGACTTGGGAAGATGAAGGTTTGTTGGGGCATGTAATTAACTGGAGCGGTTCGTATTATCCGCGTTTCATTAGAGGAAGAACCGATCGTTTGAGTAATCATTCGTATGGTTCGGCTTTCGATATAAATGTGAAACAAAATGGTTTAGGGAAACGCCCTGCATTGAAGGGGGAGTATGGTTCTGTGCGGGAACTGGTTCCTATTGCCAATAATTATGGATTCTTCTGGGGAGGGCATTACCGCCGTCGTAAAGATGGAATGCACTTTGAGGTTGGAAAATTAGTGTAAGTATCTTCTGATTTTTATTTGCAGAATTATATAAAAACACTCTTGAGACAGGTCTTGTTTTAGGAGTGTTCAGGTGATTAATGGGCTAAGGGTTTTCTTTAGCCTTTTTGCTATTTATTAGTTTCCAGATGAAGTAAGCACATGGTGTTACTTATTGGGAAAAGCATCGGGCGAATATTCAAAAAGATGACAAAACTGAAAGTGTCGTTTATAGTAGCACACATACTATATTGTATGAAAATCTCTTTGTTGCTGTTGCTTTTATTATGTTTTCCGTGGGATGTTTTTTGTCAGCAGGGCATTTTCCAGTGCATAAATTCGCAGAGTCCTATACGGCGTTTGCAAATTGTGAAGTTGCTTGATGGTGGAAAGGAGAGGGACACTGTTTTGTTTGGCAAGGTTGGGGTTCATAAGAACCATGCAATGTTTACGCATTTTCGCGATTCCAGTGATTTTATCCTAGGAGCAAATTTGTGGTTTGAACCAGACTCTGCAATAGTACAGGAAGGTGTAGGTTGGGGAATGGTGAGGGTGAAATTCTCTGAAGACAAGAAAGCGAAAGTATTGGCTTTTGAGCAAAACAAGTATACAATTTCGGTTTTAGATGAAGCTCTTTCTGCTTCTGATAAATGGTTTGCTAAGAATAGGAAGGGGTTTGATTTAAATTTGTTCAAAATAACTGATAGGTATCAGAATTTTTTGGCCAAAAAGATAAAACTACAGGATTTAAATAAAGCAAAATACATAAGAAAACCTAACATCTTATTTTGGGATGCAACAAAGGGAACTATTGGTGTGGAAATGGGGAAATGTATTTTGCAGAAAAATATTCAATGGGGGCATTTTTTGAACTATACCGTGGTTTATGATTACAAGAATAAAAAGGTAGTTAAGGTTTATGTTTATAATACAGGTTATTTTTTAGAGTAGAAGCACACAGGGCTTCTACTCTAAATGTATTTAAGGAAATTCCCCGCTTCGGGTTATAGGTTTACTTTGGTATGTAAAGTTTATGTGTTAGCTATAAGTTTATAATTGGACATCGGTTTACTCTGTTTTTTGAAATATTTGTGCTTGGTTCGTTATTGAACGTTGCCTAGTTCATCAAATTGAACTACTTGTCCAGCTTTGAAGCTTATCTGTTGATTTTGTTTGTTGATAAAATTCTGATCTTTGGATATTACTGCGCTTTTTAAGTAGCCAGTGGAATGAAATTCAACTTTATGACCTTCCGTGCAATGAGCTTTTTCAGCTAGTGCAGTGATGAAAGTCTGATCCTTATTTAGTATCCCCCATTTAAGAAAGCCGTTTGAGTAAAAAGCAACCCGTTTGTTGTTTCTACAATGGACTGTTAGGCCTTTTGCGTTGGGAAAACTCTGGTTGGATCGTAGGGTTGCAAGTAGCAATCCCCCTTTATCGTCGAATTGTACCAAGGTGTTTGCTTTACAAGGTACGGATTGCCGCCTAGCTGTTTGGTATGAGTTGTGTTCTGCTAAGGTACCTAAAAGAAGATAGCCCTTTTTGTTTGTTTTGTAGTTGGTGCCCGATTTGCATATCACAGATTTGTTTCGGGCATTTTTAAAAATTTTGTCAGATGTTAGGCGTCTTTGCCCAGTCGCGGCGATTGTTGCGATGGTGAGCACCAGCACCATAATGAATTCCTTCCTAGCCATAATATCTTTCTTTTTGGAAATTGTTTCACACAATTATGAAAGGGCAGAGCTAAGCTAAGCTTAGTTTTTTTATTTGCCTTATCATTAGGTAATTGCTGCATGTACTGCTGCAAATTAGAAGCCAAAAAGGGTGCTAGGCTTTCTCAAAAAATGCTACCTGACGATCAGCAAACCTGCTACACGAAGGTTTTGCCATTCTTTAGATAGTATGAAAGGCATAAAATCTAAACCGGTTTTTTCTGTAAAGTCTTCAGAAACTTCTTGTAATTTAAGGAATTTTTTATTTTTTGTATTTGTTTTATTTATAATACTTTGTATCCATTCTGCTGTTTCTGTTGATGTTTTTATTCTTTTTTCTCCTTTTTTAAAAAAGAAGATAAGGTTACATTTGTTCTTCTTTTTGTGGTGATATTCTATTATAGGATTTGTTCCTGTCCATACAACATGGTGGTGAGTTTTATCTACATCGGAATGTGAAGTTTCATTTTCGATATAAGATTGTACAAGATTGTTGGGAATTGAAATTTTTGGGACCGGGAATTCGAACCAGCCTTGTAAAGGCTCATCGAAACCAAGTTCGTGCATGAAGTTGTAAACGGATTTGTTTAGCCCTTCGCCAAATAGTTCGTGGTTTGCTCCATGAGGATCGTCGTGAAAGAGGTCGTTGTTGGCAAAAGAGCCTTGTCCAGGGCCTGTATTCACAACTTTGAAGTCATTGGGAGCTAGGCCAACTGGGCTGTGTACTGTCATTGTGAATTTATGCCAGAAAGCAGATTGTAGTACGCCTTGTTCAAATAGCTGACGGACAACCTCAAGTGCATCTATGGTTTCCTGTTCTGTTTGTGTAGGAAAGCCATACATTAAATAGGCATGTACCATGATACCAGCTTGGGCAAAATTGTGAGTGACTTTAGATACCTGCTTAATGTTTGTTCCTTTTTTGATGAGTTTCAGTAGACGGTCGGAAGCTACTTCGAGCCCCCCGGAAACAGCAATGCAACCAGATGCAGCTAATAGTCTTACTAGGTCTTGTGTAAAGCTTTTTTCGAAACGGATGTTTGTCCACCAAGTGATGTTTAGCCTGCGTTGTAGCAGTTCAAGAGCGAGATCGCGGAGCAGGGCAGGTGGGGCTGCTTCATCGGTGAAGTGAAATCCCATTTCGCCAGTTTGTTTGATAACAGCTTCTATGCGGTCGACTATTTGAGAAGCCGATGTGGCGCTGTAGCGTTTTATATAATCTAAGCTGATGTCGCAGAAAGTACAACGGTGCCAATAGCAGCCATGGGCAAGCGTTAGTTTGTTCCACCTGCCATCGGACCAGAGGCGGTGCATGGGATTGGCCATTTCGATTACAGAAAGGTATTGGTCTAGCGGTAGCCCGGTGTAATCGGGAGTGCCAACATCTGAATGTTCAAAATCGGAAATGTTTGAAGAGTCTGTGTAGCATAGTTCATTATCTTTTTTGTAAAATGTCCGTTTAAGTTCTTCTTCTTCGATTTTTTTGTCGAAATATTTTAGAAGTTGCAGAACGGGAGCTTCTCCATCATCTAGAGTAAGGTAATCAATGTAGTTGAATAGGCGTATGTCCTTAAGATCACGTAGTTCTGTGTTGGGGTAGCCCCCGCCCATGATCAGTTTTATGTGTGGGTATTTTTCTTTTATGTATTTTCCACAGCGCAGAGCTCCGTATAAATTTCCAGAAAAAGGAACAGAGAAACCAATTACTTCTGGTTGCTCGTTTTCGATATGTGTGTCCAGAATTTCTATCATGAATGAATCCACAAGGTCTATTGGATTTTCAAGGGCTTTCTGGATGGGATCGAAAGAGATTGCCGTACGTGCAATTTGCTCTGCATAGCGGGTGAAAGCAAAAAATGGGCTGACAGCTTCTCGGATGAAATCGCCGATGTCTTCTATGTAAAGTGTGGCAAGAAACCTTGCCTGATCGCGTATGCCCATAGTGCCAAAAGCCCACTCTAAATCATTGGCCTGTTCGAAGCGTTTGGCTTGGGGAAGGAATTCTAGCGAGCAAATCCGGTGGGCAAGCATTTCGTTTTTTCCTTGTAGGAAGTTTACGACAGTTTCTATAGTTTGGAGGTATTCGTTCTGGAGTGCCAATATGCGCTGGGCATTTTCTGATAGTTGTTGAACAGAATCTGCTGCGTCGAAAATTTTTTGTAAGCCTTCTGTAGAGAAAATTTTAAGAACCAATTCTATTCCAAGATCAGCTTGGGAAACGGAATAGTTAAATTGTTGAAGAAAGCCTTTTAAGTATGCCGTAGCTGGATACGGAGTATTTAGTTGTGTTAACGGAGACGTTATCAGTAATAATTTGCTCAATTTCTTAAAAATTAGTTTGCTGCGAAGGTACTTATAAAAACTGGATAGGTTAAGGAGAGGAGTGTTACTCTTGTTGTAGTCGGATAATTAGCCTGTTACCCTGTAGGTGTTCAATGCCGTAGCGTATAGAGTACGTGAGGAGTTTGACGGTCGCAGCGCAACGAAAACCGAAGTTCCTTTTTAAGTTTTACTTAGTTGTCTATCAAGTTCATATTATCGTACCAAACCTTGCACATTTTGGTTTTCGTTCTACTAAAAAAAACTAGGGCTATGCTTACTTTTTTTAGTAGAACGAAAATACAAAAATCTGCGGCGGCTTATACGACACTATAAACTTGACATACTACTTAGGGGAGAAAATATTAAGTGTTTTTTCTGTTCCTGTTTAGGTATGGAACAGTTATTGCAAAAGTTAAATCGTTGAGAGTAATGAAGTAAATGGTTTAATTTTAGAGACTTGTAGGGCTGTTCGTATGGGGTGTGCTTTGAATACAGTCTTCGATTATATACCGCATTTTATACCCAATCGATTTGTTTCCACCTTTTTCAGAATGACTAAGAAGGTGGATTTTTTTTGCACTTACCAGTCTGTCAAATTCATATTGTCGTACCAAACCTTCCACATTTTTGTATCGCGTTACTAAAAAAAGACTCACGAAATTAAGGCTATGCTCACTTTTTTTAGTTGCCCGAAAACACAAAATCTGCGGCGGCTTATGCGATGCTATAAACTTGACATATTACTTAGTGAATGATGATGAGAGGATGGTCGAATAGTTTTTTATTTGAAAATCAATCAAGCGCTTTTGTAGAGTAAGGCTGCTATGTTTACCAATTTTGTATCAATGTCAGTGTGGAAATAGGCGTTAATACAACTTTCCAAAAGCCTTTATCTGGTTATAAAAACTTATGGAAAGTTAGTTTTAATAGGATCGGAAATCTCTTATGTCAAGAAAACAAGTGTTGCTCCCCATCCATATTCAGCAAAAGAAGCATCTTGAAAACGGTATTTCGAATATTTACGATCTAGTTTTTTTCTCAAGTCAAGTTTTAGTCTCCCATTGCCAACGCCGTGAATAAAAACGATTCTTTTTGTAGGTGTTTTTGCTGCGGCCTGTAGTTCTTCTTCAAACTTGTCCAGTTGTATTTGAAGTATCTCACTGTTTTCTAGTCCTCTTTCATCATCAATTAGTTCGTGGATGTGAAGATCAATTACTTTTTCTTCTTCAAAACGCTCTTTCTTTTGTTTGGAAACGGCAGCTTTGTCTGTCTCTTTGCTACCTAGTTGTTTGTTTCGAATTACTTTTTTTAGGTCTTTTTCAGTAAGGCGCTCTACTTGAGTTTTTAGTTCGTTTTCTGTAATCTCGTAAATGATGGCATCTTCGTGAAAAAAGTCGTTGGTTTTGTATTTTGCTTGTTTGAAGAACCAAACGTTCTGGAGTTTCACTACTTTTTGTTCTGGAGCTATTGGTTTGTAAGTGCCTCTTCTATAAGGTAGCAATTGAATTAACACCTCGTCAAGTTTGCTGAGTTCACTACGTTTAACAGTGTCGATAAGCCATTTTGTATTTGGGCCGATTTTTCCACTTTTCTTGTATTCATAGTCGCCTGCGGCTTCGGGTAGCAGGTAGGTGTAGAACACGTGAAAGTTGGAGTCATTTATAAGATAAACGTCAAGGTCGCAGTTTGTCGGATCACGGTCGTCTTGAGGAACAAATCCAAGGAATGCTTTCAGTTTGTCGTTTCCTGCTATTACTTCATCGTCTTCGAACTCGTCTTCTTCTTCAACTTCTGGTGTTGTCGCGATAGGTTGGGCTGGAACGGAAGGGGCTGGTTGGCTAGGTGTTTCAGCTTCCACCTTGACAAGTTCGGTAAGGAGTGAAGGGTACTCAAAATCGTCTTCTTCTGATAGAACAAAAGCTGTATCTTTTTGAATTTTGGTAACTATTCCTCCACCTACGGCATTTAAGAACCGTACTTTGTCTCCTACTTTTATCTTCATGGGTGTGTTTTTATCGTATTTTCATTTGATTCTGCACTCTTAGCGAGATGAAAAAGTTAGTCCAAAGCTAGTTTCGGATTTCAATCAGCAGCGTACTTTTCGTACATGAGGATTGGAATTCGAAATGCAAAGCCGGATTAGCTCAATTTTAATCTTCTCTTAAAGAGTAGCAAATGTAATTAATTTCAGATGACCTATAAAAACACTATGTGCAGGAATTTAAATCAGGGACTTGCGAATTAGGGATTGTTAATTGTGAGTAGATTTTCGTTTGAGAGTCGACATACAATTGAGCTTATGTGGTTGCTCACCAAACTTGTAAAGGTTTGATTACCATTGGTAAGTTTGAGAAAAGTGTAGGCCGGGATGGTGCGTTGGGTTCGCCATTGGGTGATCTCTTTCTTGTTTTGCAGTTTCAAAAAATAGGTTGGGAGATTGTTCACTGGAATAGAGGTTCTGTATTTTATGGTGATAGAAACTGCTTTCGAATGATTGTTTCCATCGTTTTTGATGTGCCATTAGGAATTAGACTTGCCACTTCTTTTGAAAAGTAGAAGTATATAATTTAGAAAGCTCCTCCAGATATTTCTTGAATTAATCATAAGAATATTGCTTCTCGGATTTAATTCTTTCTCAGAAAAAAAAGTTTATTGTTATTTATTAAGTGATTACTATTTAGGTTATTGAGTGATGATTTGTAGGTGTTTGCTGGTGTTGTGTCGGGTGATATGGTTTTTCAGCAGGCTTAAGGTTCGAATTATGAAACTTTAAATGTGAATTTTTATATCTGTATATTATTATTAATTTAAATTTATAAATCATTATAGGGTTGTTTAATGTTATTTAATTTTGTATGGTGCATTGTAGAGGTGTTAAGTTGTATATATTGTGCGGATAGTTGATTTTTTTCATCTATTGAATTACCTAATTTATAGATATTTGCAAAGGAATGTTAATTTTTGTGCGTGATACTAGGTTGTTTTTAGCAATATTGTTTTTCTGAAATCGTTTGTATATTGAGTATTTTAAGTGATCTATTGTCTATATTGTGATATTAAGTAGGTATAATATGTACTTTAATGTGCTATTTTTTGTATGTGGTGCTTTTGTGAGAAGAGGTTTTGTGATTTGTTGATTTATATTTTTCTGATGAAAGTATTTTTGAGTTTTATATTAAATAATTACTTTTTTTAGAGTGACTTACTGAAATCTAACAAGGATTTACAATGAAAAAAAATCAATTTTCTGTAGTGACGCTATGTTTAGTGTTGCTCACTTTATTAGTGGTTTCGGTTGAAACTACTTTTGCCATTCCAGCTTATCCTTTTCCGGTGGAGTATAAACAGCCAGATGGAACTGTTGTTACTGTGCAGTTGAGGGGAGATGAGTTTATAAGAAATGCTTACTCTGTGGACGGTTATACGCTTATGCTTAACAGCGAGGGCGGATATGAGTATGCAATTCTAGATGCACAACAAAATTTGACTCCTTCAGGAGTACTGGCGCAGGATATGGCCGAACGGTCTTTTCAGGCACAACAGTTTTTAGGAAGAGTTCAGAAAGGGCTTAGCTATTCTGCTGAACAAATGAGTATGCTGAAGCAGATTGAAGCAATGAAGAAAAAAGAAGCGGCGGCAAAAAAAGCTTTCCCAACTTCGGGATCGCGCAAGTTGGTTTGTGTTTTAATTGGTTTCCAAGATTTAAAATTCACCAAAACAAAAAAAGATTTCGATAACCTTTTCAATCAAGTTAACTACAGTACAGGCGGAGCTTCGGGCAGTGTGAAGGATTACTATGCGGAAAATTCACACGGAAAATTAGACCTGTCAGTAACTGTTGCAGGGCCTTATGTTGCAGCAAACAAAATGTCGTATTATGGAGGAAACAATGTTAACAATAACGATGCTAACCCACGTGCTTTGGCTAGCGAAGCTGTGAAATTGGCTGATGCAGATGTGGATTATGCAGATTTCGACAACGACGGCGATGGAAGTGTTGACGGTATCTATGTTATTTATGCAGGTTATGGAGAAGAGGCAGGTGCAAGTTCGGATGCAATCTGGGCTCATGCATGGTCTTTCCCAACAGTAATATTGGATGGAAAAAGGCTTAACCGTTACTCATGTTCTGCTGAATTGAGAGGTAATCGTGGTTCTGGAATTTCTCGTATTGGTGTAATTTGCCACGAGTTTGGTCACGTACTAGGTGCTCCTGATTACTACGACACAAACTATGGAACTGGCGGACGCTTTTCTGGTACAGGTAGTTGGGATATAATGGCAGGTGGTTCTTGGAACAACGGAGGAGCCACTCCGGCGCACCATAATGTTTACACAAAAGTTAAGATATACAACTGGGCTACAGCTAAAGTACTTTCTTCGAAACAAAAAGTTACTCTTAAGAATGTGGTAGATAACAATACTGGCTTCTATCAGATCAATACAAAGACAAAAGGAGAGTATTTTATTATAGAAAACAGACAGCAAAAAGGTTTCGATTTGAAGATTCCTGGTCATGGAATGATGATTTATCATGTTCACAGTGGAGTAGGTGCAGTCGGTAACAGTATCAATGCAACTTACCCGCAGCGTATGTACCCAGTGTGTGCTAGTGCATCAGAAGATCCAAATTCTTCACCTTCCAGCTACGGTTCAATAAATAGTGGTGGCTGCCCATTTCCGGGCACAAGCAAGGGGGGATCGTTTACGGACACATCTACGCCAAGCTCAAAATCTTGGGCAAAAGAAAATACAGAGAAACCAATTACAAATATCAAAGAATCAAACGGAGTTGTTACGTTCGATTTTATGGGGAACTCTACAGTAACACCTGTTGCGGTAACTGGTGTTGTTGTATCTCCAACTTCTGTTTCGCTTAAGGTTGGTGCTACAAAAACTTTGGCAGAAAATGTATCTCCTGCAAATGCATCGGATCAGTCAGTAACTTGGACTTCTGACGATACATCTGTAGCAACTGTAGATTCAAATGGAGTTGTAATGGCAGTTGCTACTGGTTCTGCTATAATTACAGTAACTACTGTAGATGGCGGTTTCAAAGCTTCATCAAAAATCACTGTAAAAGCAACAGGTGGTAGCGCAACAGGTGATTGCGGCGATTATGGAGTAAGTTATGTGGATGATAACACAATCAGGATTTATCACAAAGATGAAGGCTGGTCAGCAGATTGGAATTATCTGTGCCTAGACGGTTTTTGCTTGCAGGGCATAAAAGCAGATGGTTATTTCTACAAAGATTTTTCAGCAACATTAGGACAGACGTATACTATTGAGTTTAAGGTTCAAACTGCGGTTCAGCCAGGGCAGTACTTAGCACCAGAAAAAGAAGTGACTTTCACGCGAGAAAGCTGCACATTTGTAAACAGCCCAAGCTTCTCAATAAATAAGAACCTTTATCCATCAATAGCAATTTATCCAAACCCAGTAGTAGATGAATTGCATATTTCCGGTGTAGATTCAGATGTGGTTTCGAAAATCATTGACCTTTCTTCAGGAAAGACCATTAAGGAAGGGAAAGGAACTACAATTTGTGTGTCTAATTTGAAATCGGGTGTTTATATGCTTAAGACTGTAAACAAACAAATTAAGTTTGTGAAAGAGTAATTTTCGGCTCTAAGATTAAGTTATCTACAGAGGCTAAATAGAGTGAAAATTTTACTCTCGTAGAATAATTTATCAGAGCCTTTTAAATAGTTCGGACATGTTTGCCCTAAGTCATTCTTTTTGACTTAGGGCTTTATTCTTCTAGTACAAGATGTTTATAAAGAGTAATACATGTAATGTTTTCATTGTTATGTTAGAGAGTGTTTTGGTGAAAGAAATATCTGTAATGAGCGTGCGGGGACAGAAGGTGTATTCTACCAGAAGAGTTTTATAGGCAGAAACAGGGATGTTACTTGGTTGATGTATGCAACGTCAAGATTAAGTTTATCCTGGAAAAAGTACATGTCAACTAAATTTTAGTATGTAGAATAGCAGTAGGAATAGAAGAAAAGCTCTAAACATTATGTTTATTTAGGGCTTTTCTTATTTTGTAGATTTTTTTTTTTGTTTAGTACTATTGCTGTGGATGATTTTTCTAGAATGAACCGTCCTTTTGTTATTTTTAGGGGTAGTGGCGTGCAATAGTGCTTTTGTTTGTGTTTTTTCTGTGTAAACACTGGGGTGTGGGGTGTTTTATTCTGTTTAATTTGAATGTTTATTCTTTTTGTGTATATTCGCCTACGAAACGATTTATTGATTGTTTATTTTTTGTTTAGGAGTATTATTGCGGTTATATAGCAATAATAAATAACTCTAAATAAAAGATGATTCTGTTTGTGAAATGCATCCCTAAGAAGATGGGTTTGCAATTTATAGGGGAAAAGGAAGAGGTGAAGTGGGCGTTCAAATTATAATGATTTGAATGAATATTGGGTAAGTGTGGTTTAAATTTCCAAGTAGGGGGCGTTTTTGCCTCTTGTCCTCAAATCAAAATGTCAGTTTTTTTGAAAAAGTCTAAATCGAAGAGATAAATCTTTTAGTGATTTGTTTTTGTTTTGATTTAAGAGTTTTGTGATTGCTGTTTGTCATTGAACCTAACTTAAGTCATCTTGTCTAATGTTTCAAGGTGGCTATTAATTATACTTTATAATCTAACTTAAAATTCCACTATGACAACGAGTCAATTTTCAATGACTAGGTTATGTTTAACCGTATTTGCGTTCTTGGCAATTTCAGTAAAAGCTTTGTTTGCAGTTCCTGCTTACCCTTACCCTGTAGAATACAAACAGCCAGATGGAAGTGTCGTGACAATCTTGCTTTCGGGTGATGAGTTTGTAAGGAGTGTATCGACAGTCGATGGTTATACTCTTATGGCCAACGCCGAAGGTGGTTATGAGTATGCAGTATTGGATGTAAATCAGGATTTGAAGCCATCAGGTATTTTAGCACAAAATGTAGCTGAAAGAAATTTTGCATCGCAACAGCTTTTAACCACAACTCAAAAAGGACTTGCATATTCTGCTTCGCAGTTAAATATGTTGAATCAAATTAAAGAAGTAAAGAAAAAAGCAGCTGGTAAAAAGGCTTTCCCTACTTCAGGATCAAGAAAGTTGGTTTGCATACTAATGGGCTATAAAGATTTAGCATTTACAAAAACTAAAGCTCAATTCGAGAGTCTATTTAATCAAGTTAACTATTCTGTAGATGGCGCTACAGGTAGTGTGAAAGATTACTACAACGAGAACTCTCACGGCAAGCTGGACCTTTCAGTAACAATTGCTGGGCCTTATACGGCGGATAACAACATGAGCTACTATGGGCGTAACTCCAGTGGTAACGATGCTAACCCTCGTGCTTTGGTTTCTGAGGCTGTAAGGAAAGCGGATGCAGATGTAAACTATGCCGATTTCGATAACGATAATGATGGTTCTGTTGACGGTATCTATGTAATTTATGCTGGTTACGGCGAAGAGGCCGGAGCAAGTTCAAATGCAATTTGGGCTCATGCTTGGTCTATTCCAAGAGTAACGTTGGATGGAAAAAGAATTAGCCGTTATTCTTGTTCAGCAGAGTTAAGAGGGAATTCAGGTTCGGGAATCACAAGGATCGGTGTTATTTGCCACGAGTTCGGTCACGTGTTGGGAGCTCCGGATTACTACGATACTAACTACGATACAGGTGGACGTTTTGATGGAACCGGACGTTGGGATTTAATGGCGGCAGGTACTTGGAACAACGGTGGTGCTACTCCTGCTCACCACAATGCATATACAAAAGTAAAAGTATACAACTGGGCTACTGCTGAAGTTTTAAATTCAACAAAGTCAGTTGACCTTAAGGATGTTGTGGCAGATAACACTAGTTTCTATCAGGTTAATACTGCAACTACTGGAGAATACTTCATCATGGAAAACAGACAGCAAAAGGGTTTCGATGCTAAAATCCCAGGGCACGGTCTTATGATTTATCACGTACACAGAGGTGTTGATGATGTTGGTAACAGCATTAACGCTACTTATCCTCAGCGTATGTATCCTGTATGTGCAAGTGCAACATCAAATCCAACGTCTTCGCCATCTAGCTACGGAACTATTAACAGTGCCGGTTGTGCGTTCCCTGGAACAAGTAAAAAAACGTCGTTTACAGATGCAACTACTCCAAGTGCAAAATCATGGGCTGGCGAAGGTTCTGGTATGCCAATCACCAACATAACAGAATCTGGTGGTGTTATTACATTCGATATTGAAAAAAGCACTGTGGTTGTACCAGAAGAAGGGGCGCTTACAGCAGGTGTTGCTGCTAAAGGAACAATATCATCTAGTAATACTTCAGATCATTGGTTTATTGATGTGCCAAGTGGCGTTAGCTCAATGAGGGCAGTACTTACTTGTGGCAACGATGATTTCGATTTGTATGGAAAATCTGGTTCAGCCCCAACAACAAGTAATTATGATTGGAGAGGGTATACTTCTGGTGGTGAAGATGTAACAACTAACAACCCTCGTGCTGGTCGCCATTATCTTTTGGTTCAGCGTTATAGCGGTTATGGTTCTTATGAGCTTACCGTTACTTTCACAAGAGCTGATGGAAGTAGCTTCTCAGAAGAATTTGCTAGTTCAGCTTTAAGAACGGGTGAGGTTAAGACCAACGAAAACTTAATTAACGCTTATTCTGGAGAAGTAGGGGTTCTGAATATTGTTCTGGACGATCTGGAAACTGTGCGGGGAATCCAGGTGGTGAGCCTTTCAGGGAAAGTTGCATATGTGTCAAGTTTGGCTCAATCAAATCTTGTTCGTGTTAATGATTTAGCTCCAGGATACTACCTTGTTAAGGTGTTAAGTGGCAATAAACTCACTACGAAGAAGGTCTTTGTGAACTAAAAGGCTTGATTTTACGAAATCAAACTTTGTTATTATTTAAGGAGTGGATAGGTATGTACCTATGGTATTCCATATAAAAGATAGAATTTATGTAGATAAAACCCTAAGTAGAGTCAATCTATTTGGGGTTTTATTTTTCTACCAAAAGGGAACTTTGATCCCAATATTTCTTTTCTCTACCTATAATAAGAATCTATAAGTTCTCATTTTTTATCAATGAAAATATTTTAACTTATAGTTGTTATTGAGTGTAGATATGTTTATCTTTAACTAAGTATTCTTTCCTTAATTAATATAAAATAATTTTATTTTTTTTCTTTTTGAGGCACACTTGTACAATAAAATCTAGATTGGACTGTTTTTCTATTGTTGCAAAAATGTTTTTTACCTTTTTGTTTGTAATGAAGCCTAACTTAGTCATCTTGAGTTGTTTGATTTCGGGGTGACAATTAACTATAATTAAATTTAACTTAAAATTCTGCTATGACAACGAATCAATTTTCTGTGATTAGGTTGTGTTTGACGCTGTTTGCTCTTATGGCAATTTCAGTTGAAACACTAGTAGCTGTACCTGCTTATCCTTATTCGGTAGAATACACTCAGCCGGATGGAAGCAAAGTGACGATATTACTTTCGGGTGATGAGTTTATCAGAAGCGCTTCTACTGTCGATGGCTACACTTTGATGGCTAACGACCAAGGAGGTTATGAGTATGCCGTGATGGATGCAAATCAGGATTTGAAACCATCTGGTGTTTTGGCTCAGAATGTTACTGAGAGAACTTTTGCAACACAGCAGCTTTTAATGTCTACTCAAAAAGGACTTACCTATTCAACAGAGCAGTTGAAAATGCTGACCCAAATTAAGGAAATTAAGAAAAAACAATCTGCTAGTAAGAAGGCTTTTCCAACTTCTGGATCTAGAAAACTGGTTTGTATTCTAATGGGCTATAAAGATTTAGCATTTACAAAAACTAAAGCTCAATTCGAGAGTCTATTTAACCAAGTTAACTATTCCGTAGGTGGTGCTACTGGTAGTGTGAAAGATTACTACAACGAGAACTCTCACGGCAAGCTGGACCTTTCAGTAACAATTGCCGGGCCTTATACTGCGGATAACAACATGAGCTACTATGGACGTAACTCAAGTGGCAACGATGCTAACCCTCGCGCTTTGGTTTCTGAGGCTGTAAGGAAAGCGGATGCAGATGTAAACTATGCCGATTTCGATAACGATAATGATGGTTCTGTTGACGGTATCTATGTAATTTATGCTGGTTACGGCGAAGAGGCCGGAGCAAGTTCAAATGCAATTTGGGCTCATGCTTGGTCTATTCCAAGAGTAACGTTGGATGGAAAAAGAATTAGCCGTTATTCTTGTTCAGCAGAGTTAAGAGGGAATTCAGGTTCGGGAATCACAAGGATCGGTGTTATTTGCCACGAGTTCGGTCACGTGTTGGGAGCTCCGGATTACTACGATACTAACTACGATACAGGTGGACGTTTCAATGGAACCGGACGTTGGGATTTAATGGCGGCAGGTTCTTGGAACAACGGTGGTGCTACTCCAGCTCACCACAATGCATACACAAAAGTAAAAGTTTACAACTGGGCTACTGCAGAAGTTCTTAATGCTGCAAAGACACTGGAACTTAAAGATGTGGTAGCGAGCAATAATAGCTTCTATCAGATCAATACTACAACTTCAGGTGAATACTTCATCATGGAAAACAGACAGCAAAAAGGATTCGATGCTGAAATTCCAGGACACGGTCTTATGATTTATCACGTACATAGTGGTGTTGATAATGTAGGTAACAGTATTAACGCTACTTATCCTCAGCGTATGTATCCTGTATGTGCAAGTGCAACATCAAATCCAACATCTTCGCCATCTAGCTATGGCTCAATCAACAGTGGTGGATGCCCATTCCCAGGAACAAGCCGTAAAGGATCATTTACTGATGCTACTACTCCAAACGCTCGATCTTGGGCAGGAAACAATACAAGAAAACCAGTAACTAATATTTCGGAAGCTAGCGGTGTTGTTACTTTCGATTTCATGGGGGGCGGCGCTACTGTAGCAGTATCAGGTGTTAGTGTTTCTCCAGATCAGGTTGTAATGAAGGCGGGACAAACTCAGACATTGTCAGCAACGGTAACTCCTACAGATGCTTCCAATAAGAGTGTGAAATGGTCTTCTAGCAATACTTCAATTGCAACAGTTAGCTCAAGCGGTGTGGTAGAAGCGATTGCTGAAGGTGTTGTTACCATTACAGTAACTACAGAAGACAAAGGATTTACTGCAACTGCAAATATTACAGTAGAAAAAGCTGATCCAGTATCTGTAACAGGAGTTAGCCTTTCTTCAAGAGAAGTTTCAGTAAGTGTAGGAAAAACTAAAACGTTGTCAGCTACTGTAGCTCCATCTAATGCTACTAATAAAACAGTGACTTGGTCTTCTAGCGATAACTCAGTTGCGACTGTAGACTCAAACGGAATGGTTGAAGGTGTTGCAGAAGGAACTGCTACTATTACAGTAACAACAGAAGAAGGTGCTTTTTCTCAGACTGCTCAGGTTACAGTTACTAAAAACGATCCTGTAGTTGGTGCGGATGAATTATACGATGGAGCGGTAAGTACTGGAAACTTGAACGGTTCAAATTCATCAGACATGTGGTATATCGAAGTGCCAGCAGGTGTATCGTCAATGTTAATTGAATTTGCAGGTAGTGGTGTTGTTGGATACGGAAAAGCAGGAAGTAAGCCAACTACTTCAGATTATGATTGGAGACGTTCTACCAGTTGGTTTGGCGGTTCGCAGAGCCAGACGGTTTCAAGTCCAGATGCTGGCCTTTACTTTATTATGCTAAACAGAGGTTTCTTCTCTACCAACTATGAGGTTCGTGTGACTTTCGATCCTCAATCTAGCTCTTATTCAGAACTAGGACGAGGCAAGCAACTTTCTGTATTAGACTTGGAAGCGGATGATAACATAAAAGTGTTTACGGATAAGTATGCGAAATCTATTAATGTAGCAGTTCGTGACTTGCAAACTGTAACAGGAATTCAAGTTGTTAGCACAACAGGTCAGATCGTTTATACAACAAGAAATATTAATACTGATATTGTTCGTGTATCAGATTTAACTTCTGGTTACTATGTTGTACGCGTTCAGTCAGGAAATAAACTTATTCAGAAAAAAGTAGTTGTTGAGTAAGGTCAATCTAAGTAGATCTGGTCTTTGTTAAGATCAGATAAAATAAGAACGGTGAATCAATAGCCCTAAGCAGAGTTTATCTGTTTAGGGCTTTTTGTTATTCAGAATGATGGAATTTAGAATATATTATATACTGTGCTATCAGTTTTAAGACAGGTGATCCTATGGCTTGTGGTATTTGTGCAACTCTATTTCTGAAAATAGGAGGATGTTTTAAGTTGATAAGAAAAACTGATTTTGCGATAGACCATGATCAATAATTTATACTTCAATTAATTGTACTCGTTTGGATTTGATATTTTGAATGTAATAGCAGTTGTTGTGTTTCGATTTGCAACAAGCATAAGGGTATTTTTTACACTTTTATAAAACTATTTTTTTTCCTGTAATTCCTCTTAAATCAATGATGGTTGATGGCAATAAAGCATTTCATTGATAGGTGTTTGTGAAATATAGGGGTGGTCTTCTTTATTTATGAAAATAATGACTTCCTTTTGCTTTTATTGAAGGGGGCGTGTTGTAAAAGTCAATAAAAATTTGTGTGTTGTTCTTTTTTGTCTATATTCGCATATGTAAACATTACTGAAATACACGTAAAGAATTATTTGGAGGAAGAATATTACATCGTGTGACAGTAACTTTGTGTTCACTATTATAAAATTGCTTCTGAATTTACCCCTTGCTTAAAGATTCAGTAGTAAATACGAAAAGCCTGAGTTTATTAGCTGTGATTTTCAGGGACAGCTAGTTTTTATTTAGATTTCAATCATTAACCTTCTGCTTTTTTTATCCTTTTGTTCATTATTGGATTGTTTTGGGCAGTGTGCTGGAGCTTTCTTTCATTTTTTGAAGGAGAGGTACTTGTGAGTATTGATATGTCCAATTATTTGCTTATTTAACTTAATTCTTATGACCGTTAAAAAAATTACCACAAAGAATTCTTGGATTCTAGAAAAATTAAACAAAAATTATTTGTATGTTTTGTCTATGTTGGCAATTCTGTTGTTTTCTGGACAAAGCATGAAAGCTCAGGAAGCTTTGACTAATAAACAAAAAACGAAAAAAGCATATCAAGTAGCAAAAAGTGCTACTAGCACTAAAAAATTGGATGTAATACGTTCAAGAGCACAGCAAGAGATGAAAAAAGCTCATCGTATTGCAGACGAAAAAGGGTGGAAAAAGAAGATTGTTGGCAGAGACGGATCGGTTTCCATTTTGAAAGGTGTTTATGAAATTAATGGGGGATTAGAGCCCGTATATCTTACCAACTACAATAGCGGCGGCAGCAAAGGAGGGTCTACTGTTACAGGAACAAAAGAACTATGGCCAGACGGAGATTTAGGATTGGATCTTACAGGTGAAGATTTAAAGCTGGCAATTGTTGATGGAGGATCTGTTCGCAGTACTCACCAAGAGTTTGGCGATCGTGTTACTTTGGAAGAGCCAACTCAGGATTTAGGCGATCACGCAACACACGTAGCTGGTACTATGATTGCTGCTGGTGTAAATGAGAACGCAAAAGGTATGGCTTACAAAGCTACTCTTCACTCATGGTCTTTCTATAATGGTGACGATGAGGTTGCCAGTATCGCAAAAGAATTTATCCTTTCTAACCACTCTTACGGAATCGTAGCTGGATGGGCTTATGGTCAAGGTCGTTATGGTGGTGGTCAGCGCGATTGGGAATGGGTTGGTTACGCAGGTCAAGAAGAACCATATGTTTTTGGCTGGTATAGCGATTCTTCTCAGGAACTAGACGAGATTGCTTACGGAGCACCATATTACCTATATGTAAAAGCTGCTGGTAATAGCCACGATTTTAGCCCTTATAGATACAACTTCTCAGCAGATACAAGATATTACTATAGAGATGCCGAAGGTAATAACGCAAGTGGAACTATTGGTACAGCTGCTAATCCAGCTCGTTACGCGCAAGATGCATACGACAACATTGGCCCTGCTGGTGTAGCTAAAAATGTTCTTACTGTTGGTAACGTAAATTACGAAGGTACATCTCCTGTAATTGCAAGAAGTAGTAGCTGGGGTGGTGCCGACGATGGACGTATCAAGCCAGATATCTCTACAAAAGGTACAGATGTTTATTCTGCTGTTTCAACAGGAAACGCTGCATACGAAGAAATGACAGGTACATCTATGGCTTCGCCAATGACAACTGGTTCATTGCTTCTTCTTCAAGAGCACTACAAGAATATTCACTCTAAATTTATGCGTTCTGCTACGCTTAAAGCATTGGTAATTCAAACTGCTGATGAGGCAGGCGACCACGAAGGTCCAGATTACAAATACGGTTGGGGATTATTGAACACAAAGACTGCTGCTGAGACAATCACAGAGTCTGAAGATTTAGATGTAATCGGAGAGTACGAGCTTGACAACGAAGGTGAATTTGTTCAGGAAGTTACAGTTGACGGAACTGAGCCATTGAAAGTATCTATTGCATGGACAGATGTTGCCGGAGCTGCTATTGTTACTACTTACCAAGAGGTTCATAACAACAGAACTGCAATGTTGGTGAATGACTTAGATATTAGAATTACAAAAGATGGAAAAGAATACCTTCCATATGCTCTGAATATTGAAGACCCTGCTGCTGCTGCTAAAAAGCAAGATAACAAAGTGGATAACGTAGAGCAAGTATACATTGCTGCTCCTGAAGCGGGAACATACACCATTTCAGTAACGCACAAAGGCACATTGAAAAATGCAGATCTGGAAGAAGGAAAGCAAAACTTCTCTATTATCGTTAGCGGTGCAGAAAGCACAACTGTAATCACTCCTGCTGCTGATTTTGTAGCTGAGTCTACTACTGTTAGCCAGGGTGGTGCTGTGAACTTCATCGATCAGTCACCTAATGCAGAATCTTGGGCTTGGACATTTGAAGGCGGAACTCCTGCAACAAGCACAGCGAAGAATCCTATAGTTACTTATAACACTGCTGGTAAATACAGTGTAACACTAACAATTACAAATACTGAAGGAACTGATACAAAAACAGAGACTAAATACATCACTGTTAACGAAGTTATTTCTGTAACAGGAGTTAATTTAACACCTTCAACGCTTACAATTGGTGTTGGTTCTACTGAGACTTTAACAGCAACAGTATTGCCAGCCAATGCAGAGAACCAAGCTGTTACTTGGTCATCAAGCGATGAATCAGTTGCGATTGTAGACAAAAATGGTGTTGTAACTGGTGTTGCTTTAGGTACTGCAACAGTTACTGTAACAACAGTAGATGGTGGTTTTACAGCTTCATCAACCGTTACTGTTTCAGATGAAGATCCACATGGAGCAATGGCACTTTCAGCTGGTACTGCTTCTACAGGAACGATTTCAAGGAGCAATGGATCTGAGCTATGGTATATTGATGTGCCAGCAGGTACAACATCTATGCGTGCAGTACTTAACTGTCAAGGTGCAGATTTTGATTTATTTGGTAGAGCTGGCAATGTACCAACAACACGTAGTTATGATTGGAGAGGATATACAAGCGGAGGAGAAGATGAGACAGTTAGCAATCCTGCAACAGGGCGTCACTATATTCTTGTGAATCGTTACCGCGGTTATGGTGATTACACACTTACGGTAACTTTCACTCTGGCAAATGGCACTACAGAAGAATTGGCTAGTTTTGCTCTAGATTCAGAGATTAAGCCAACTGAGGTGAAATCAATTAACGTATATGAAGAATTTGGGGTAGTGAATATTGCTTTTGCTGGTCAAGAAGAAGTTAAAGGTGTATCTGTTGTGAGCATTTCGGGCAAGGTTATGTACTCTTCAAAAAGCATCAAATCGGATTTAGTTCGTGTTAGCGATCTTACACCTGGATGCTATGTTGTTAAAGTACAGAATGGCCGTGAGCTTATTCAGCGTACAGTTACAGTTAAATAATAGGAAACTAGTTTTTTATATATGATAAAAGATAGCCCTGAACCATAATTGGTTCAGGGCTATCTTTTTGAAACACGAAAGGTTAATTAGCAGCTTTCACTTTTCCGGTACCTACAGTTGTTACATTGATTTTGGGGGTACCTCTGTAATACAAGTTTCCAGTTCCAGTTAGTTTTCCTTCAATTGTATTGATTGCATGAATCTCACAGTTACCAGTTCCTGTTTGAGAAACTTCGCATTCCTCTACAATAAAGCCAAAACCTTTGAAATTCCCAGTACCTAAACTTTTTACGAATAATTGTTCGGCAGATCCAGTTAGTTTTACATCTCCTGTCCCTGTTAGCTTGGCTTTAAAAGTATCAAGATCAGAGAAGCCTTCTATATTCATATCTCCTGTTCCAAGGTTATCGATTGCGTTCAGTGTTGGAATTTCAACAGCTATTTTTATGGTGATATCCTTATATTCTCCATCTTCAAGACCGATAAAAAGGGTGCCATTACTAACTTTTGTTTCAACCTGTTGAATCACATTGTCGTCTGTAGTGACGCTTACACTTTGGTTATCGCTTTGCTTGATCGTGACGTCTATAATGCTGTTGGTTGAGACAGTATGAAAGCTTTCTACGTTACGCGCTTCTGTAATAATTTTACCTGAGCCTATAATCTTTACTGAATCATCTTCGCATGAGATTAGGAAAACACAGATTAGTGCTAGAAAGATTGAAATTCTTTTCATCACATTGGTTTTAGTTGGTTATGGTGTGAACTAGAAGTGTGACGGTTCAGGAGGAGAAACAACTACAGAAAGTATGTTATAAAAAAGAGGGAAGTTTTTATAATATAGGGAGTTAGGTGTGGGCTTGATACGGGTTGGTCACTACACCAAATAGAATAGTGAATATGTCTTTTTGACTTTTACAAGTCGCCTATCCGAAACAAACTAAAGATTAGATCGCCAGATTCTTATTAACATCAACCCTTTAACAATCTAGGTAGACATACCATAAAGCGAAGGAATGAAGAAACTGCTCCTTCGCTTTAAAACTTATGGATGTTTAGTAAATAACTAATTGTAAGGTGTGATTTCGAAAGGGATTTCAATCAAAGAAGCATAGTCTTCTCCCGCTTCGTGCATCTCTTCGTCTTCTTCATGATAGAGCCATACAACTTTGGCATTGTGGCCTTTGTCCCTCAGTTTTTTCAGGCGCATCATCACATCGAGGATAATTTTGGAAGATGAGGTGTTGAAATACTCAAGGTTCAGGTGAAGTGTGGTGAGTTCCGCTGGTTTTTGCATATAATGTTCTATCCAACTGAGTATTGCTTTATAAAATTGTTGAGCATTTTCAGGAATGGAACGTCCTTCGAATTTTAGAATCCCAGAGCTGCGGTCAAGCTCTACAAAAGGAGTTTTGTCACCACTTTCAACAGTAACAGTTTCTAATTCAGTGATATTTTCAGGCTGTATCTCGATCAAATCATCTACCTTCATAAGATATCCAGTTATCTGGGTTGACTCGGCACCTAAAGATATAGTTTTTTATCTTATGTATCAATTAAATTTCGACAGGAGCCGCGAAGCCAGTGGTTAGGTTTTTAAGTTTGTATCCTGCAAAGTTTGATTATTTTTGTGGATAGAACGAACTTTTCCCCATTTTATTTGGTTCGAAAGGTACGACATTTCCTTAGATCGAAGAAGTCAGAAAAACCAACATTATGGCTAGAAATAAATCAGGAAGCATATTAGTTGTAGATGATAACGTGGCGTTATTGAATGCTCTGAAGTTATTCCTGAAGTACGAATTCGAACGTGTGCATACAATCAAAAATCCAAATCAGTTACCATCTACATTGCGCTCGCAAAAATTTGATGTGATATTACTGGATATGAATTTCAGGGCAGGCGTAAATACCGGCAACGAAGGGCTTTTTTGGTTGAAGGAAATTTTATCAGTAGCCCCAGATGCAAAGGTGATTCTGGTGACAGCCTACGGCGATGTCAATTTAGCTGTGAAAGGAATGCAAGAAGGGGCAGTGGATTTTGTACTGAAACCTTGGGACAATGACAAGCTATTGCTGAAATTGAAGTCCATTGTGAATGAAGGCAAAAAAGAAGGCAAAGGAAAGAAAGAAGGGGAAGAGGCTGCTGTCGGTAAGGAAAGAAGTATTGCAGATGGGCAGATTATTGGAGAGTCAGAGGCCATTAAAGAAGTGCTGAGAACAGTCTCAAAAGTAGCAGCTACAGATGCCAATGTTATTTTGTTGGGAGAAAATGGAACAGGGAAGGAACTGGTAGCTCAAGCTATACATGCCAATTCAAAAAGGGCAGGGCAGGAGCTGGTTTCTGTGGATGTAGGGTCGCTTGCCGAAACACTTTTCGAAAGCGAGATGTTCGGCAGTGTAGCAGGGGCATTTACGGACTCTAAAGCGGAAAGAACTGGGCGTTTTCGGGAGGCACATGGTAGCACTTTATTTTTGGACGAAATAGGTAACTTACCTATGGCACTACAGGCCAAGTTGCTGACTGTAATCCAGAAGAAAGAAGTAACCCCACTTGGAAGCAACAAGCCAGAACCGATAGATGTGCGGCTGATAAGTGCGACCAACAAGCCGCTGGTGGAAATGGTGAAAACAGGAGAATTCCGCGAGGATTTGCTCTACCGTTTGAATACTATCCAGATTTATATTCCACCTTTACGCGAACGAAAAGAAGATATTCTTTTGCTGGTAGATCATTTCATGTGTTTGTACAAAAATAAGTACAAGCGGCAGGATATTTCAGTTTCACAAAAAGCGATGGATAAGCTGATGGCTCATACATGGCCCGGTAATATCCGGGAACTGCGCCATGTTATTGAAAAAGCAGTGATTATGTGCGAAAAGGACGTGGTACAGCCCGTCGATTTTCAGTTCAACAATGTTATGGCTTCAGTTCAGGGAGGATCGAGTCTTAATTTGGGCGAGGTAGAGAAAGTGACCATTATAAAAGCATTGCAGAAGCACAAAGGAAACTTGAGCAATTCAGCCAAGGAACTGGGCATTACACGTACAACACTGTATAATAAAATTGAGAAGTACGGCATTACTTACTAATAAGTAAAGGTCAAAAACAACTATTGCTTCGTTGCGCTTCGGTTTGAGAGCCTTGCGCGCTTTGGCTATAATTGTTTTTTATTCAGTACTCAGTCAGAATTAAAGTTGATTGATTCTTAATGTAAGTCGCTGGCTACTTGCAGAAAGTTAATCTAAAACAAATAGGTCTGTGACCTTCTTTACTGAATTCATTGTCCGGTAGCGGCAGAAACACTAAAATCTGGAGGTTTGTTCTTATCAAAATTCTACGCACGTATTATATTACGTGTTATACTTATAGTACTTACCTCGTTGGTTATCGGGTTCGAGGTATTGTTGGATCGCCATTGGCTATATGCTTTTTTTCTGGTTTTTGTACTTCTGTTCCAGACCATTTTATTGATCCGCTATGTAAACAAAACCAACGAAAAGCTATCCAACTTCATCCGTCACATCAACCTTGGCGATACATCTGTTACTTTTTCGGAACGTTCCGAAAGTGAATCGTTCAGCAAACTGAACAAAAGTTTTAATTCCATAATAGAGCAGATCAAGAAAATTAAGTTGGAGAAAGCTACTCAGGCACAAATTCTTCAAACAATTATTGAACAAGTAGATATTGGACTCATTGCTCAAAATTCCTCAGGAAAGATACGTTTTATCAACCGTTCGGCGCAGGAACTTCTGCAAGTTGGACAAGGATTGAAAAATATTCATGGTCTCGACATGTATTATCCTGGCATTTCTACGTTTCTTCAAAAGATACAGGTACACGAACCTAAATTGAAGACATTACGGATTTCTGATGAATTGACGCCTATATCGTTTAAAGTCAGTATTATCCGTTTGCCAGATGAAGAAGTACGGTTCTATATCTTTCAGAATATCAAGGCCGAACTGGACGAACAGGAGCTGGATTCGTGGCAGAAGCTGATACGGGTGCTTACACATGAGATTATGAACTCAATTGCGCCTATTACGACGCTCTCGCACACGATCAACATGCTGTTCAGCCAAAATGGGCATCAACGAAATCTGGAAGAGATTGACAGGGAGATGATTACAGACGCACTTTCGTGTACCGAGCTGATAGAAGAACGAAGCAAAGGGCTTATGCAGTTTGTGCAACAGTACAGAAGACTGACACAAACATTTGAGCTTGCGATAACTGAGTTTTCTGTAAAGGAATTTTTGGAACAGAATCTTAATTTCTTAAAGGCAGGCATTGATGTGCCTATCAATTTTGTTATAGAAGTAGAGCCAGAAAGTCTCCTTCTGGAAGCTGATAGAAAGTTGATAGAACAGGTGATCATAAACCTGATGAAAAATGCTGCCGAAGCCGTCGCCGGACAGGAAAATCCATTGATTCGTTTAGTGGGGTGCGAGAACAGCCGAGGGCGTAAGGAAATACACGTAATTGACAATGGGCAAGGGATAGAGGAAGAAGAAATAGAGAAAATTTTCGTACCTTTTTACACCACCAAACCCGAAGGAAATGGCATTGGGCTGAGCTTGTCGAAACAGATTATGCAACAGCACGGTGGCACAATTTCTGTTAAAAGCATACTAAACCAGCAAACGGTATTTAAGTTAACATTTTAATGGCTCATGCCAATGGCATCAAGTTCCGAAATTCATAATTTGCTCTACACATTCGACTTGTATCGGGGAATGCAAGAGAACCGTTTGGAGTACATTTATCGGGGCCCTTTCTCTGATAAGGTGGTGGAGAACCTGATGCTGCTCGCCGAGAGTAACCTGCGCGAAGATCCCACAGCACTTAGTACCAAAAAGAAGCTTTATTTTTTGATGGTTGAAAGCCTTCAGAACATTACGCGTCATCAGCACGAAGAAGAGTCGGAGGTGGCGTCTGAAAAATCTGGGCTTTTCATTATAAGAAAGGTCTGGAAACGATATTTTCTGACAACAGGAAATCTGATCCATGAAGGTGAGATCGAAGGCCTGAAAGATCATATCGATAAGATAAACAGTCTTTCTACACAAGAGCTTAAAAGCCAGTATAGGAAGGTGTTGGACGAAGGGAAAATATCACCGAAAGGCGGTGCAGGCCTAGGTCTTATAGGAATGGCTAGAAAATCTGGCAACAAGTTAGATTACTCGTTCAAGCAGGTAGATGACCAACATTGGTATTTTTATCTCAATATGGCTTTGGATGACATTCACCCTGAGGAGGATGAGGAGGAAATGCATCCTGTGTCGGGAACCTATTTCGATAATATTTCCAGCATTCACGATATGTTGAATACTGAGAATGTGCTGTTGAATTACTGTGGTTCTTTTCAGATTGATTCTTATGGGAACATAAAAGAAATCATCGGTTCACAAGTCCCGGACACTTATCTAGCTTTGCGTCTACAGACGGTTATTCTTGAACTGGTTCAGAACATTAGTCTACACGGTTCAAATTTGGATAAAAAGAAAGGAAAGCCTTCTGGTATTTTGGTTTTTAGCATTAAGGACGGGAAATATCGTATTGCTACAGGAAACTTTATTGAGAATGATAAGGTAAGTTATTTTGAAGATGAAATAGAAAAGAGCTGTAGGGTTTTCAACATCCTCACTTCCGATTCTGAAGAACAAACCCCTCGTTTAAACGGTCAAAGTTTTATGAAAATACAGATGGCCAGCAAAAACTGCCTCGACTGGGAAGTTCAACCTATCAACGAAGAGTTTTCTTTTGTTACAATTTTGGCTACTGTGGAGTAGTTAAAAGACATCCACTATAATAAGGAATTACTGAGTAACTTTGAGTTCAGCAATTCTATCTGATACTTAGTTTTCAAAGCAATCAGTTTTAATTGTGCTTGTAGATACTTTTCCTGACGTTTGTTCAGAAGAAAGACAGAGCTTTCGCCAACAAACAATTTTTCACGTTCCGCATCCAATAAGCTTTTGTAGTGGTTGAGGTTGTTGTTCTGCAATTCTATCTGTTTTTCAATTAGTTCCTGTTTTTTTAATGTTGCTTTTAGCTTGTTTGTAAGTTGGTTCTGTTTATTCTGGATTTCGAAACCGATTTCTTTTATTTTAATATTACTTTTCTTCACTTCTGCCCTTTCTCTTCTTAGAAGAATGGGCATTGCAGCGGAAACACCCCATTTATAATTATTAGGCGAATAATCTGGTGCAATATCTTTTTTCTGAGTATTTACAAGTGGTGTAAACTTCAGTTTAAGTTTAGGTTTTAGCTTCTCAACTTTTAGTCGGCGTTCTATTTGATAATTGGATTGTTTGAGCCTTTTTTCTTTTACTTCCGGATGTAGGTTTACGATGCTATCGATTTTTTCACCCCGCGGTTGGGTGAAGTTTGGAAATAAATCTATTTCTGTCTGAGGTGATTGTTCGTCTTTGTTTTCTGGTTGCTCAGAATTCCATAGAAAGTCGTTGATTTTTTGATTGGCTGCTACCAGTTCCATTTCGTTGGCTTGTTGTATTGCAATTCTATCTTGGATAATAAGGTATGCCTCCAGAGTATCGATGGCTGGTTTTTCTCCATTCAGAAAAGATTGGCGAGTGCCTTCGAAGTACTGTTGAGCCAGTTCAATGCTTTCCATAACAACACTTTGGGTCTGGTAGGCCATTTGCCATTTTAGGTAGGCAAGGGAAGCTGAGTATACCAATCCGTTGAGCAGCGCTGTTTTTTTGTTTTCGGAAATCAATTGAGAGTTGCGGGCTATTTTTAATTGTGCCCTTCTGTTGTCGAAAAGAAAGCCTTGCAATACGTTTAATTCTACTCCAGCGTACCAAAGTCCATACTCTGGAGTTTTTAGTTGTGGGTTCAGGTTCTCGCCTTCGGTGTTCTCGTAGCCAGCAGCAAAAGATAGTCCGTACCAGCTTGGGAAATTGATTTTAGTGGATAGAATACGGTAGTAATCCTTTTCTTTGAAGTGCTTGTGCGAGAAATCAGATTGTATTTCAGGATCGAACATGCCACGTGCTGCAAGAGCATCGGCTTCTGCTCTTGCCAGTTGGTTTTCTGCAATTTTTGCAATCGGGTGCTGTGTTACCACTTGTTCTATATACTCTTTGTACAAAAGTGTTTTTTCCTGCGCATGAACATTTGTGGTACAAAGCCAAAGTAATATTAGAAGTAAACCGGACTTATGTGTAATATAGACTTTGGATCTATATTTATTATTGAAAATCATATGTTTGAACAATTGAGACAGTGGCCTTATTTTACAGATTTAATAGGAGCTTTAGTTTTTACACCTGATATTTTTTTTGCACCGTTTTGATAAAAATCTGGCGGAAAACCATTCATTTGGCGCCAGACCTCGTACCAGAGAGGAACATTGTTGAGCAATATGAATGCTTGAGCACCGGATCCTAAACGTAACTGTTCTGGCCATTCTTTCTTTCTCCCGTTTGGACTGATAATCAATCTGTATTTTCCATTATTGCTGATGTATTGATCTATTGCGACTACTTTGCCAGAAAATGTTCCAACGGAGGTGTTTGGCCAACCATTGAAAACAAGGGCAGGCCAGCCATCGAATTGTAAACGGACTGAGTTTCCTATGCTTAGTAATGGTAAATCTTGCGGCTTTACATAAATTTCTACAGCTAGGTCATAATCTACAGGCACTATGGTAACGATATCGGTTCCTTCTTTTATAATTTCGCCAAGACCTTTTTTTACCACTTTAGTAACATATCCGTCTTGTGGCGCTGTGATGTAATAAAACTTTTGTCGTTGGCTATAGTTACTAAGTTGGTTCTTCAGTTTGGAGGTCATGGCCACAGCATTTAGTTTGTTGGACACGGCTGAAAATTTCTCCGACTGAGATTTGGCAAGCTTATCGGCATATTCACTTTTTATGGCCGATAGTTGAAGCTCTAGGTTTAGGAGTTCGTTTTTCTCGTTCAGGATTTTATTTTCTTTTACCATGAACTTGGCCTGTATCTCTTGCCATTTTAGGTTTTTGGTTTCAAGATCGGTTAGTGATTTTAGTCCTTTATCGTACAGTTCTTTTGTGCGGTTGTATTGCTTTTCTGCAATTTTCAGATTGTTCTGAATGGCAACAAGGTCGATACTATCGCTTCTGATCTTCAGTCTGGCTTGTCCAATTTTATTCTGGGTCTGTTCCAGTTTTAGCTTTCTGGCCTGTTTCAGTGCATCGAACTGTTGTTCCAGAGATTTTATTTTTTCGTTGTACGAACTTACACTCTGAAACTTTGCATCTACCTGTTCTGAAGTCCGTAGTACAAGGTTGGGATCGAAATATTCGCTTTTCACTTCTGTAATGTATACTATGGTGTCGCCTTTTTTTACGAAACTACCTTCGCGGACAAACCATTTGTCGAGCTTGCCGGAAATAACGGACTGTATGGCCTGTGGACGTTTGTCCGGTGAAAGTGAAATAAGGTAGCCTTTGGCCTGAATGTTCTGAGTCCAAGGTAAAAACAGGAACACAGCCACAATTACCAAAGCTCCCGAAGTAAGGTAAATTGGGAGGTATCTGGAAATTGGCCGCGTTAGAAGTTCAAATACTTTGAACTCTTTTGCTTGTATGGATTTGGATATGCTGTTTTCTGAGATATTCAACATGATTATTCTTCTTTGCTTAAATCTACAATGGTATTACATTTCTCTTGCCAGTAAGGGTAATCGGCAATTACAATCAATGTCCATTTATGGTCTGGATGAGTGATGTAGTCGATGATCCGTCTCTTTTCGGAGTCTTCTACAAAAGTGAGCGGATCTTCAAGCAGCAAAAGTTGTGGTTTACAGATAATGGTTCTGGCCAAAAGTATTTTTTGAACAGCTTCTCTTGGCAGACGCCTCCCTTCTGGATCTATTGGGGTGTCAACTCCATAAGGTTGTTGTGCAATGAAACTTTGTAGCCCAATAACATCCGTTATTCTGAAAAGCTCTTCCATGCTGATGTCGCGGCCAATGAAAATATTCTCTTTTATAGTACCTTGAAAGAGTTGGTTGGAAGAGAGGTTTAGACCAATGGATTTGTATAGTTTTTCTTTGTTGTAGTTCTCGATCGGTATATTGTTCAGTAATATTTGCCCATCGTAGTTGGAGTACAGTCCACCAATTATATGAAACAGTGTTGATTTTCCTGAGCCGGACTGACCAGTTATTGACACCCGGTCTTCACTCTGGATTTTAAGGAACAGTTTGTCGAATACTTTGCGCCGGGAGTTCGGATAACTGAAATCTAGTTTAAGAATTTCGATTCCCATGCCTTTGTTAGTGTCCGGTTGTACAATTCGGTTGGTCTCATCAAGCTGAAGATCGGTCACAAATCCTATTTTTTCCAAAGCAGTTAATACATCGTAGATGGTTTCTACAATTCTGATTACTTTTTCTACAGAGTTGATTATTAGGATGATTACGATTTCAGAAGCCACAAACTGGCCTATGTTCATCTGTTCGCCAATAACTAGGATACTACCTAGGATCAGTAATCCAGCAGCTAGAGTAATTTTGAACCCAATGAAATGTATGAACTGTAGGATGAGTACTTTAAAGTGCTGGCGTCGTGTTTTGATATAATCAACAGCAATACTGTCGGTTTTGCGAAGATGAAAGCTTGTTTCCGGGTTCATCTTAAAGCTTTTGTGTGTGCGTGCAATTTCTTCGAGCCAATGAGCAATTTTGTATTTCTGTTTGCTTTCTTTTAAACTGGTTTCTATTCCTTTAGGGCCAGTTATCCGAACAACAACCCAGATTAATAGGAGTAGGAAGATTGCCAGTAAAATGAAATACGGACTGTAGATAGTGAGTAAGAGTAGCCCGAAAATAATCTGAAATGCCGCAAGCGAGAAGTCGATCAGTATTTTGGGCAGACCTTTTTGTATGGTAAGGGTGTCGAAAAACCGGTTGACCAGTTCTGGGGCATGTATTTTGTCTAGGTCAGGAAGTTTTATTTTTGGAAGCCGAAAAGCAAATTCAAATGCCGAGCGAGCAAAAATATCTTGCTGAATGTCTTCAACAATGCGCAATTGTTGTATCTGAAAGAAACCTGTTGCTGCAATTCCGATCAGAACAAAGCCCACTAATAACATCCACGAAGTAGAAATTTCCCCACTTTGTATAAATAAAATAATAGCTTGTATACCTAATGGTAATGAGAGGTTTACTATGCCATTTAATACTGCGTAGAAGTGTATTTTGTTAATCTGTTTCTGATAAGGTGACAGAAGCTTCCAGAATCTTTGTATAGGAGTTAATTTCACGTTTTTTCTTTTGATTATTGGCTTTTTTGTAAGCTAAGTATTTAATCTTTAGCTAAATATGCATTTGTGTTTCTAAGAAAATAGAGATGAAGATATGCATTTCCCTTTTTTGCAAGGCGAAGATAATAATTAAAGAATGTTAATTGAAAGGTAGCTAATTTATCGGATCATTATGTTGTTACTCTCTTATAGTATGAATCTTGATTTATTTCTTTGTGATATAATCGCTTGAATATAAGTGTTTTATATGATAAAACTTAACGTTAATATGACTATTTGAGCAGAAACTTGGAATGTTGACTTAAGGGGTGGGGGCAGAAAATACGAAATACTAGAGGAGGTAGAACATAAATAAAAAACCACCCCCGATACCCCAGGGGATGGCTCATGAACTGTTAATCTAATCACTATGGTACGGGATTAGTACTTCACTATTTTATAATTGGTTGGAGTATCTTTTACTTTGATGTAATATACTCCTTTGTATAGATTTTGAATATTGATGGATTCATTAGAATAGCTTGTTTTGCAAAGTTTTCCATTGGCATCGAAAATTTTAACCATAAGCCTTGAGTTGGTTTTAACATTGATAAAATCACTTGCTGGGTTTGGATAAACTGTGATTTGTTGAACGATATTCGCTTCGATACCTGTTGTTGGCGAGATTACCAAAATACCATTGTTTAGTATTAGTTCGTAGTTATCGTCTTCGCCGCCAGTTAATGTGATTGGGTATTCTCCAATTTCGCTTTCCGATGTTGCAGTGGTTGAAACGTTTGGTAATACGTCGATAGCGTTTTCATCGTCGTTGTTTACAAAGCCTTCGCATGTTAGTGTAAGTTCTGGTACTTCGTTACCTGTCTTCATTTGCTGATTGTCGGCAGTGATTGCCAGTTTTGCTTTATTGATGGTTAAAGTACCGTTTACGTAAGCAATGTCGTAATTGTCCGCAGAGCCACCATTAACAAAGATGATCGCTGAACCTGCACCTGTTGTAGCATCTGTGGACGAGGAAGCTGTTGGTTTTGCCGATAGGACAGTTTCGTCTTCGTTGTTTACGAAACCGTTGTAACTAACTGTGAACTCTGGGTTTTCTTCGCCATAAGTTTTTGATTTGTCATCGGCCGTTACTGTCAGTTTTGCTTTGCTGATGGTTAATGTGCCATTCTTGTGCTCAATTTCATAATTTTCTGCTGTTGCTCCATTAACTGCGATCGTTATTGCTCCTGCTCCTGTTGTAGCATCGGCATCGGAAGTTATGGTAGGCACTGTTGTGAGGACTGTTTCATCTTCACCATTTGCAAAACCGGAATAACTGATTGTTAATGTTGGATTTTCTTCTCCGTAGACTTTTGATTTGTCATCGGCCGTTACTGTTAGTTTTGCTTTGCTGATGGTTAATGTGCCATTCTCGTGCTCAATTTCATAGTTCTCGGCTGTTGCTCCACTAACTGCGATTGTTACTGTTCCTACTTCTGTTGTAGCATCGGCATCAGAAGTTATGGTAGGCATTGCTGTTAGAACTGTTTCATCATCACCGTTTACAAAACCGGAATAACTGATTGTTAATGCTGGATTTTCTTCTCCATAGACTTTTGATTTGTCATCGGCTTTAACCAGTAGAGTCGCTTTGGTAATTGTCATTGTACCATTTATATAACTGAATTCGTAGTTGTCTGCCTGCCCACCGCTAAGTGTAATAGTTGTTGTACCAACGGCACTTGTTGCATCGGCCGCAGCTGTAGGTTTTGTTGTTAGTGCAGTTTCGCCTTCTCCATTTACGAAGCCATCGTAACTAAGTGTGAATGTTGGATTTTCTGAGCCGTATGCCTTGGTCTGGTTATCGGCAGTTACGGTAAGTGTGGCTTTGTTTATGGTTAATGTGCCGTTTTCGTAATTGAATTCGTAGTTGTTTGCCTGTCCACCACTAACTGAGATGTCTGTTGTACCAGCGTTACTTGTAGCATCAGTTGTAGCTGTTGGTTTTGTTGTTAGAACTGTTTCGTCTTCGCCATTTACAAAACCACTGTAGCTGATGGTAAATTCTGGGTTTTCTTCTCCATAAGTTTTTGATTTGTTATCGGCAGTTACTATCAGTTCTGCTTTGTTGATGGTTAACGTGCCATTCTCGTGCTCAATTTCATAGTTTTCGGCTGTTGCTCCACTAACTGCGATTGTTACTGTTCCTACTTCTGTTGTAGCATTGGCATTAGAAGTTATTGTGGGCATTGCTGTTAGAACTGTTTCATCTTCACCGTTTACAAAACCGGAATAACTGATTGTGAATGCTGGATTTTCTTGTCCATAGGCTTTTAATTTGTCATCGGCTTTAACCAGTAGTTTTGCTTTGGTAATTGTCATTGCTCCATTTACATAACAGAACTCGTAGTTGTCTGCCTGCCCACCGCTAACAATTATGGTTGTTGTACCAACGGCACTTGTTGCGTCGGCGGTAGCTGTTGGTTTTGTTGTTAGAACTGTTTCGTCTTCGCCATTTACAAAACCACTGTAACTGAAGGTGAACTCTGGATTTGCATCACCGTAAGTTTTTGATTTGTCGTCGGCTGTTACTGTTAGTTTTACTTTATTAATGGTTAGTGTACCGTTTACATGACTGATGTCGTAGTTATTGGCAGTAGCTCCACTTGCAATAATTTCGACTGTGCCAGCTCCTGTTGTTGCATTTGCATTTACTGTTGCAATTGGGTTTGAGCTAAGAATAGTTTCGTTATCGTTATTTACAAAGCCATCGTAACTGAACGTGAATGTTGGATTCTCTTCTCCATAGTACTTGGATTTATTATCGGCTGTTACTGTTAGTTTAGCTTTGTTTATGGTTAATGTGCCATCTGTGTATTGGATGCTGTAGTTATCGGCTACACCACCACTAACTGTGATAGTTGCTGTACCAACATTGGTTGTGGCATCTGCAGTGGAAACGGCAACAGGCTTTGTTGTTAGGACAGTTTCGTCTTCATTGTTTACGAAGCCATTGTAGCTAACTGTAAATTCTGGATTTGCATCACCGTAGGTTTTTGATTTGTCATCAGCAGTTACTTTCAGTTCTGCTTTGTCGATGGTGAGTGTACCGTCTTCGTATTTAAAAGTATAGTTGTCGGCTTCTGCTCCACTTGCCGTGATGGTTGCAGTACCTACTCCTGTAGAAGCATCTGAAGCTGAGGTAACAGAAGGTTGTGTTGTTAATACGGTTTTGTCCTCGTTGTTTACAAATCCGCCGATGTTGTAAGTAAACGTTGGGTTTGCATCGCCATAAGTTTTTGATTTGTCGTCGACTGTTACTGTTAGTTCGACTTTGTTGATGGTAAGTGTTCCGTTTTCGTATTTGAATTCGTAGTTGCTGGCTGCTGCTCCACTTGGTTTTATCGCTACTGTGCCTGCTCCGGTAGATGTAGTTGCAGATGATGTAACGGTTGGTTTGGTTGTTAATGCGTTTTCGTCTTCGTTGTTTACAAATCCATTGATTTTGTAAGTGAATGTTGGGTTTGTGTCGCCGTAAGCTTTTGATTTATCGTCAGCAGTTATTGTTAGTTCTGCTTTGTTGATGGTTAATGTTCCGTTTTCGTATTTGAATTCGTAGTTGTTGGCTGCTGCTCCGCTTGGTGTTATTGTTACAGTACCTACTCCGGTAGATGTAGTTGCGGATGATGTAATGGTTGGTTTGGTTGTTAATGTGTTTTCGTCTTCGTTGTTTGCAAATCCACTTATCTTGTAGGTGAATGTTGGATTTTCGTCGCCGTAAGTTTTTGATTTATCATCGGCAGTTACTGTCAGTTCTGCTTTGTCGATTGTTAATGTTCCGTTTACATAGTCGATATTGTAGTTGCTTGCAACGCCTCCGCCAACTGTAATTGTAGCAGTTCCAACATTTGTTAGTGCATCCGCAGAAGATGTTGCGGTTGGTTTTGTTGTTAACGTAGCTTCGTTATCGCCATTCAAAAAACCAGTGTAGCTAAAGGTGAATGTTGGGTTGGCAGCACCATATACTCGACTTTGGTTGTCGGCTGTTGCTGTGAGGTTTGCTTTTGAAATTGTAGCTTCCAGTGGAACTGTAACGGTTGTTGAGTCCGATTTAATTTTGACATTAACAGAATGAGAACCAGCCCCAAGTTTTGATGTTGGTCTGAAGTAAACAGCATTGCTTCCTGCTTCAGCTGTTTTTTGCGCTACTGTGTAGCTAGAACTAAAGGTTGTGTTGTCTGAAGAAACTTCGAAGTTTTCAGGTGCATAAACTGTTACATCTTCTCCTAGTCCACTTGCTGTAAATGAAACATTTTGTGAAGTGTAGTTGTCTCCATATGTTCCTGTGAAAGAGGTAGGAGTTCCAGAAACTGCCATATCTGCCAAATTATAGTAGGAGATATGTCCCATTGCTACACCATTTTTATTTTTGATAAAAGATCCGCCGACCCACAGTTTGGATTTATGTTTGAAAATGTCATAATTCTCAGCTACGCCAGGACTAAGGCTTTTATTTTCTAGTCCACCACCAAGTTCGGTTACTCCATTGGCATTCCATACGTAAAGACCATTTGCTTCGAAATAAATATCATTTCCATCTATAAATACTGCTGTTCCATAACTGTGGAAATTATCGGTATCAGCTGCAAGCCACTCCGTCCCGTTGTACATAGCAATGTAGTCGATATCTAGGTTGCCATTGAGGTTTTGCAGTTTTCCTGCTATCACAATGGTATCTCCTTTTACCTGCAAATCGCTCACGCCTTTTGCGCCCCAGTAATGCGTCCCAAGATTTTGGAATGTTGTTCCGTCCCAAAGTGCTAAGCAATCGTTGTTCCCGTTTCCACCAGCATCGGTAAAATCACCGCCGATATAAATTTTGTCTGCTGCTACAACATCTATTGCTTTTATTGTATTGTTTACGGTTATGCATCCAACTTCGCTCCAGTTCGACCCGTTCCATATAGCCATATGGTCGGCACATTCAATTCCTGCTGCATTTGTAAAATTTCCTGCAACGTATAATGATGTTCCTAGTGTATCCAAATCATAAATAGTAGCATTTTCGAAAGAAACACCTCCTAATGATTCCCAATCCGTTCCGTTCCAATGTGCAATATGGTCGGCATTTGGATCGCCACCTGCGTTGGTAAATTCACCAGCAATATATAGGTCATCGCCCACAGATATAATGTTGCTTACCTTATCGTTCAGTGTTGTGCCCATAGGAGCCCAAGTAGTTCCGTTCCAATACACAAAATAGTCGGCATCGAAATTTCCTACTGCATTGGTAAAGTCTCCACCCACATAGAGAACATCATCTTTAACAAATACAGCATTGACGTTATTATTGAACCCTAGTCCGCTTGTGTCGTGCATTATAGTCCATTTGGTACCGTCGTATTCTCCAAAATACCTGAAGTTTTCCTCGCCAGCTTCATTATTGAAAGAAGAGGCTGTGTATAGTTTGCCATCACTTTTTACGGCTATGGAACTTCCGCCTATTTCTTCGTATTTATCAAAAACAGGAGAAACGTTTTGCCAAGTACCGTCTTTTAGTTTTCCAAAAGCTTGATACTTATTACTTCCAGAACCGAAAGTCACCCATCCGGCAGCATACAAAGCATCATCAGCAAGGAAAATATCAGAAACACCTCCATCTCCATTTTCGATTTTTCCTACAGGTCCAACAGCTTCGAAAGTGTGAGTAGCAGGATCATAGCTTGCCAAATATTTAATGTCTGTATTTCCGTTGATGTCTGGGAACTCACCACCTAGGTACAGTTTTGTTCCATCTGTTTCTAAATCATTTATATTGAAGTTCCAGTGTGATGTGATTGCTGCCTGATGCCATGTTTTGCTTGTAGGACTATAGGATGCAAAACCTTTAAATTCAATGTCACCTATTTTCCAGAATCGTCCTGCTAGATAAAGGGAATCACCAATCATTTCAATGTCGGAGATAGGGCCTGTTGGCTCTACAGTTTCATTTAATGCCGACCAAGTTTTGCTTTCTAGGTCTAAAACCGCAATACCCTTTGTGTTGCTAACTCCTGTAATGCTAGAGAAATTACCTCCAACGTACAGTTCTTTTCCATTGCGATAGATTGTGTGGACGGCTTCTCCACCCATCATTCCACTGAAAGTAAAATCTCCATCTCCATCGTTGTCATGATCTACTAGTTTCGACCATTGTTTTGTATCGAAGTGGTAAATTGCTAGTTGATCAACAGTGGCATCTCCACCTACATTTTCAAACTCTCCGCAAGCAATTATGGAATCGCTTGTAATGATCATGTCGTATACGTCACCGTTAAGGTCTTTTCCAATTGGATCCCATTTAGAGCCGTCCCATTTCATCAGGTAATTGTAAGTGGAGTTTCCATCTATTCCACCCCAATCACCACATATATATACTTCGTCATTGAAGATTTTGATTTGGCGAATGTTGTCGCCATCAAATCCTGCGCTTGTGTAAAAAAGCTTGCTCCACTTGTCTTCCGTCGGGGTTTGTGATTTAATTGTACTGCTTGTGATGAAGCAGACAGCTACCAAAGCAATTCTTAGTGCCGAATTACTTATCGTAGCAAATAATTGATGCAAATACTTGTTTTTCATGTTAATTGTTGTTGATTTACAATGCAATTGAGCATCGAATTCTATCCTTATTCGTTCGTGTGAAACCTATCAGGTGTTATGATCCACTGTTGAAAGTTGATCTTCATGAAGTTGACTGCTTTCAATTTCAGACTCAGCTTTTTCTTGTTTCTCAGCATCTGAAGCTGCAAAGTGTTTCAGTACTTGAGACTGATCGCTTAGCTCCTTTTTCAGCTTCTTGATTTTTTCCGTTAGATCACCCACGAGTTGAATTGTTGATTCGGTACAAAGGTCGGAAGTCGCTGGTGATGAGCCTAGGAAAACGGGTTAACGGGAGGTAACAGATCTTGGATGGGAGGTTAACAAAAGGTAACAGTTGGGGCTGTATGCTATGTGTCTGTGCGTCTGTGTGTCTGTGCGTCTATGCGTAAAGAGAGTTCATGAACTCTCTTTACTTGGCCTGTCATGAGCCATCTCACCTAATTATCATAGTATATCAAAACAATGCAGCGATCACAACCGTACATTTCCTACAGACAACCATCAGGGAAACACGATCATCATGTCAGACAAGTTCAAGGGAAAGTACCGCATACCATCCAACCGATGGCAATTTTGGAACTATTCAGCCCCAGCGGATTATTTCATAACCATCATTGTATTGGATAGGAAATGCATTTTAGGGAAGGTGGTTTCGGGCAGAATGGAATTGTCGAAATATGGGCAGATCGTTGCAGATGAATTCGTGAAAATACCAGAATACCACAAACGGGTGATGTTGGATGAATGGGTGGTGATGCCCAACCATGTGCATTGCATTATCCGGTTGGGGGATTGGGATTTTGATAATGGGGTTTCGTTGATTGGTGATGACGATACGTGTAACTGTACTGGTAGTGTAAATAAAATTCATGAATTTTATTTACAGTCATCGCGACCGCCATACCAACCGTCATCCCAACCAACAGAAGACCAAATAAAACTATACCGCAAACAGCGCCGCAAAATGATCATCCCAAAAATATTAGGCAAATTCAAAATGCAAACATCCAAACAGATCAACATTGAGCGCGGCACACCAGAAACAAAAAATTGGCAACACGATTATCACGACCACGTTATCCGAAGTAACAGAGCATTCCACCACATCAAAAATTACATTATCGCCAATCCGAGAAAATGGGATGCAGATAAATTTCACGAATAATTGAACCGAGATGCAGAACCAAATCTATTCTGTTTTATTTTGTAGCGCATTCAATCTATAGTAAAAATCGTATATGGAAAGAAATTTTGTAGCCCTAGATGTAGAAACAGCAGTAGGTAAGCGTTGTAGTATCTGTCAGATAGGTATAGTAATCGTGGAAGATGGAAAAGTTGTCGATAAAATATCAAGACTTGTTCAGCCACCTAACAATGAATATGCTTATTACAACATGCAGGTTCATGGAATAAGGCCTGATGATACAAAAAACTCACCATTATTTCCGGAAGTGTGGGCAGAACTTTACCCAAAAATGGAAGGGAAAAAGTTGGTAGCCCATAATGCAAGTTTTGATAAAAGCTGCCTTAATAAGGCCTTGGAATATTACAATTTAGATATTCCCAAGTTCGATTTCGATTGTACGTATAAATTAACAGGGCTCAAATTGGCTTTGGCCACGGAAGAATATGGTGTAGAGCTAGTAAACCATCATGATGCTTTGGCCGATGCAATGGCCTGTGCAGAGCTTTATCTTAAAGTAGGGTAGGTGCAGTTGCTCCTTCATATTGATAGGCTTGCTGTTTCACAGTGAGAATAGCAAGCCTATCAAATGAGTTGGGCTAAAAACTAGACAGAAAAGTAGTAAGATCAATACTTTTATCAACGTCGAGCTTTTTCCTAAGTCTCGAACGGCCAACTTTTACACTTTCAACAGTTTGGAATGTGACAGCAGCAATATCTTTCGAACTCATGCCTAACCTCAGAAACGTAGCAAGCCGTACTTCTGTGTTGGTAAGACTTGGAAATTTACGGGCAAGGTTTTGCTGAAAACCAGAATGTACCCTTTGAAAATACATTTCGAATCGTTGCCAAGAATCTTCCTTTACTTTAGAACCAATGGAATCCACCATCTCGTCCAAAAACTTCAAAGCCTCGTCTTTGTCTTCGATATTGGTTGACACTTTCTGAATATCATCAACAAGTTTGGTCAGAAACTCGTTGTTTTGTACAAGGTACATTGAGTTTTCGGCCAACTCCCTGTTTTTTTGTTCTAGAAGTTGTTTTTGGTAGTCAGCTAATTTTAGGATGGATTGGGTGCGTGCTATCAATTCAACCGAATCGATAGGTTTTCTGATGTAATCGCAAGCTCCTGCTTCTAAGGCTGTCTGAAGATGTTCGGGACTTAGCATTACCCCAGTACACATGACGATAGGAATGTCGCTTGTGCTGCTTTTGGCCTTAAGTTCTTTGATGAAATCAATTCCGCTCATTTCAGGCATTTCCCAATCTGTGATAATCAGGTCGGGCAGTTCATCGTTGGCAATTGCTAGAGCAGTTTTAGGTCTGGTTGTCCTCAGAATTTCATAGGGTGCATCAAACTGTTCAAATACATCGACAATAGTATCGAGGTAATTAATCTGGTCGTCAATAATAAGTATCGTTTTCTTTTGCATCCTACTACGAATTTGAGATTAGTTTCCCGAAAGTTTCTTGGTCTTCAGTTTTTATAGCCTTTTCTACTGAATCTTTCCAGCATTTTACGCTTTCGCTCTGGTTTTCATCAATATCCGAAAGAATCTTTCTGAGTTGGGAGATTTGGTAAATTTTGGTAGCCTTTAACTGCTCCAATTCAGAGGTTAGCATTTGCACTTCACTAGTTGTTAATTTAGGAAGATGAATCTCGTCAATACCTGTTGCTGAGCTGCTAATTTCTTGATCAGGCAATGCAATTTCGTTTGTTTGCAAGGTGAACCAGAAACAAGAACCTTTCCCAATTTCGCTATTAACACCAATTTCCCCACCATGAGCTTCAACAGCAAGTTTGCAAAATGTCAGACCAAGCCCTGTAGATTGTATCGTTCCAGAGTCTTTTGCCTGTTGTTGTGCAAAGCGTTCAAAAATATTCTTCTGTTCGTTTTCAGAAATTCCAGGGCCTTTGTCACAAATTTCAACAAGGGCTTTAGAATTATTATCTAGGCTGATGGTTTTAACGTTTATGTTTTCATTATTAGGCGAAAATTTAATCGCATTTGTAAGAAGATTAACCAAAATACGGTTTAAAATCACTTTATCGGCCAATACAGCAAAGTGGCTAGTAGTTTCGATTTCCAGTTTTATATTTTTCTCTTCACAAAGAAACCTGACTTCTTCCTGAGCATTTTCAAGAACCGAATGTAAGTTTTCCTGATTTAGCTCCAACAACATGCTGGTATTTTCATATTTCTGCAAGTCCAGAATATTCAAAACCATATTCAGCATTTGCTTACCAGCATATTTTACCCTTTCAGAAAACTGAGTGGCTTCAGGCGAAATATTAATGATTGCGTTCAACGGGTTTTTAAGGTCATGAACAATCATTCCCGTCATGGCCTCTTTAAATTGATCAAGTTCAATAAGTTTATCGTTAGCAGCAAGCAACTCTTTGTTTTGAGATTGGATGTGAGCCTTTTGCTGCTCAATCTCGTTGTTTTTGATTGCCAGCTCCTTATTCTTCTTCCTATTTCTTCGTAAACTGATAAATATGACAATGGATAGCAACAGAAGGAATAGAAAACCGGTAAGGAACGAATTCCTCAAAGCAATCTGTTTTGCCTTTTCCTGTTCCGCTAGCAGATCCTTTTTCTTTTGTTCCAGTTCAATTTTATTAATTGCATTCTGATGTTCAAAATTTAGCGTTTCTTTTACAATTTTCTTTGCATTATCTTTATTCGCAGCACTATCACTATATTGATGATACTTTTTGTAATACAGAAGGGCTTTTTTGCGATCGCCAACTTTTTCATGTAGATCTGCAAGACCTTTAGCAGCTTCTGTAGCATGATAATATCGCTTGAATCTACTAGCAGTCTGTAGTGCTTCTTCAAAACATTTTTTTGCTTCTGTAGTTTTTCCAATTTCTAAGTAGAACCCTCCTGCGGAATTTAGGGTGACTACAAAAGTCAAGAATCTTCTTTTATTACCTGGAACATCCAGTGCTTTTTCAAAGTATTTTTCTGCATTTATATTATCTCCTTTTTTTCTGAGCACACTAGCTATGCCGCTATATGACAATCTTTTACTGATTGAAGCTGCTTGGTCAGTATTTAGAGCTTTTCTGAATAATTTCATCGATTTATCCAAACTGTCTACTTTAAGATAAATTTTGGCCAGATCGTTCAGCGAATTTGCTACCAGTGTAGGATGATTGATTTGTTTGTACAGTTGCAGACTTTTTTTTGCATATTCCAGAGCTTCAGAAAAATAATCTTGAAAAAAGAACTGTTCGCTTATTTTTGCATAAGCTCTAGCTTCAGATTTTTGATTGTTGGATTTTTTAGCAAATTCTGCCGTTTTAATATAGCTTTCGATACTTTTGGGGTAATCACCTATTCGGTTATAAATATTTCCCAAATGAGAATAAGTAAGTGCACAGTTTGCATAGTCAAGTACCTCTGAATATAACTTTATTGCTTCCTCCATTTTTTGTATGGCAAGAGCAAAATTTTCATTTTTTTTATAAACAAGTCCCATATTTACATAGGCAGCCGCTTGTCCTTTATTCCTTTTTTGTAGAATCCGATTTTTAGTAGTTGCGGTTGTATCTTTGCTGTTTTTCCCAATCTGACCAAACATCTCGCTGGCCTTTTCGAAGTAAAAAAGAGCACTGTCCAGCTTATTAGTGAAACGGCAAACACTTCCCAAATCCACATAACACCGCGCTGCATTATAGGGGTCGTTCAATTCCGAGAAAATGTTAAGAGCCTGATGCATTTTAACTTTAACAGAATCATACTGACCTTTCAAACGATAATACGCACCTTGAAAAAAGAGAGTATTAGCCTCCCCGTACTTATAATTAATCCTTCGCGAAAAGTGAAGTCCAGAATCAGTATAAATCTTAAACGTGTCGATATTGGAAAAATAGTAGCTCCTCGCCATTTCATAATAAAGAAGAGCCTTGATGGTATCGTGTGTTTCCGGCGCATGAATTACCCCTATCAGGCTGTCTCGTAATTTCTGATCAAACCTTATTTTCTGACCAAAAACATAGCTATGCAAACAAAACTGGGCAATGAGAACAGAAGCAAAAAGCAGGAGTCTTTGTTTTTTCATGATCTGTGATTATGGGGATTTATAGCAATCTAGGTTTGGTAAGGTCGCAGACCTATTAATTTTAGATTTATTTCCTTCCAGTAACTAGCTACCTAGGCTGGGAATAAATCAAGCTTTTAGTGATATATAAGATGTGAATTTCAAAACCCAACTAATCATTGCTAGGGTTCAAAATTAATATTTTCAACGAAATGGTTGACGATTTATAGGCGCTGTAAAGTTTTGTAAATAAAAGCATTGAGGTTATTTGTGGTAATTCTAAATCTGAAACAGAAAAATAGAATACTATCCAAAGCTCAGCGTTAAACCGCAGGAATGGATGTGTTACGCATAACACAGATTTTTAGCCTATAGCATTCAGACTTTATCAGCCTAAATTAGGAACTGTTTTTTTTAAAAGAAAACCGTTAGGGTGAACCGAAGGATAAGCGTATAGAAAGTGAAAAACAGATTTAATCAGCGAAACACCCTAGATGATGAAGAAAATTCTATTATTATGTCTAGTTGCTTTTTTTGCATTTAGATGCGAGGAGGACAAGAAAAATCCTGATCAAGACATAAAAAATCAGGAATGGTTTAAAAAACTACAAACCACATGCGAACCTATAGGGATTTGTAAGACTTCGATCATGAAAGCGGATTATAATGGACAGCCAGTTTATTACACAACTGTTTATGGAGCGCTTTGTGATCCAGCTTTTAATGTTCATTTATACAATTCCAAAGGTGATATAATTAAAAAGTACGGATTCGATGATGCCAAAAAATTTCAGGATGAAGTTAAAGGTTCCGAAATAGTTTATCAATG
Source organism: Bacteroidales bacterium (assembly GCA_965230435.1). GTDB lineage: Bacteria > Bacteroidota > Bacteroidia > Bacteroidales > JBDKHP01 > JBDKHP01. Next base: position 1,631,575 of record CBDDLB010000002.1, on the reverse strand, counting down.
CGAACCTTTCTTTGTTATGGATAGAGGAAATATATACGGTGCAGGAAAAGAAAACATAGCGAAGCAGAATTTAGTAATCAAATCCGAAAAGCAATGGAAAGAACTGAAAGACAAAATGAATTCTGTTAACCATGAGACGACACTGTTGGATAAGTTTGATATCAATTTCAATTACTTCAACATTATTGCTGTTTTCAGTGAGGTACAATCGACGGGTGGGTATGCCATTGAAGTAACTGATGCTACAGAAACAGCAACCAAGCTCTCATTTAAAATAATAAAGATCGCGCCAGCACAAGATGTGGCAACAACTGTAATGACTCAATCTTATTTTATCGCAAGAATTAACAAGACAGATAAGGAGATTGCTTTTGTTGAGTAAGTAATACTATATGGATTAAGGTTTTCCAGTGTTTGGATGAAACAACCATATATACAGGTATTTGTGGGAAAATGAAAGGTATAACACCTTGATTGTTTTTCTGAATCATAAGATTAATGCGAATACGTCTAAAATATTATTGAGTCAGCGTTTTTTAATAGGTTAGGTTTCAGACTGAAAGCTTGTTCTTTCAGTCTGTTTTAAGTTGGTGTGCTTTAGAAAAATCATCTCACATTACTAAGCGTAACAACAGAACGCGCAGGTACACTAAAAGTCTCCTTTATTTCATGCGAGCCAACATGTAGCAAATCATTCTGCTCTTCATCATTAGTAAGGTAAACATCAAGCTCTTTGATTTTACTTAGCTTGTCGCCAAAAGCAACCTGACGGGCAGAATCGGTATAATTAATCATCACAACAGAAAGCTTCTCCTTGTTGTCCGAAGCAAAAGCAGTAGCCATGAAACCATTTTTGATCGATTCAGTTGCAGTTTGTTTGTCGCTTCGGTCAACGTCAATACGTTTCATATCTGGACGGACAAATCTTGAGAAGTTACCAAGTGTCCAAAGAAGTTTAGAATCGTAGATATTGCCATCAGTGGTGTCTTTGTCCATGTAAACAAGACCATCTTTGTACTTGTAAGGACTGATGGCAATCCACCATTGCCACGAACTTGAGTTTGCAAGAACAAGATCTGCAAACATAACGCGGGCCATGTATAGAGCTGGGGCCATGCTAAGATCGCGGCCACCACCTTTTACCTCTTTATTCTTCTCCAGCAAGCAGTATTCACTCATAGAAAATCCGACTTTACCGTTTTTGTCAAAAGCCTCCTTTACCTTCTCGCGAACTTCGCAAAGGCGCTCTACTGGCCATGTTGTGTAGTAACTATGTCCAGCTAGTTTATGTGCTACAGTAGGAAGGTCGCCAATATAGTTTACAGAAGCAGTGTCGAAGAATTCATAAAGTTGTTTGGCTCTGTTTGGTCGGTTGCCTTTTTCGTAGATGTAATTTAGTTGTGCACTTTCGGGCAACTCCAATTTACTTGCGATGTTTTTCCCCTGAAAAACTTTGTCGATAGCTTTCACTAAAGCAGCTACTTCTGTGTTTTGAACAGGAGTCCCTTCCTGACCACCATCTATCCAATCCCACTGAGGTTCGTTAATCGGGCTGATATATTTGAAGTCGATGCCTTCTTCTTTCTTGATATGTTCTGTAACCTGAGCCAGATATTCAGCATAAGCAGTATAATTTTCTTCAGGTAAGTTGAAGTGATGTTTGTCTCCAGAGAAAGCCTTGCCATTCTTTGTCAGTTGAACGGGAGGACTGTTTACAAATCCGATAAATTGCGAAACACCTCTTTCTTTGGCTGCTTTAAGAAACCAGCGTTGACCAAGCTGACTGTTTGGCTTAAAGCTTTTGTCGTCGTTCATGAACGATTCGGCACGGCGCCAGATCTTTTTAATGCCACTTTCTTTACCTTGTTCGGCACTTCCACCACCGATATTGAAGCGCCACATGCTCAGGCCAATCCCTTTCGGACTTCCCTTTTCGTCTAATTCCTGACTAAAAAGCCAATCCGCCATTTGTACTTTCTTTTTTTCTGGCCAGTTCTTTCCAACAAACTGACAGCTCCATGCATCGGATGCTCCAAAGCCTTCCATTTTTTGTTGGGGTGCTCCCGCCTCTAGCGTTAGGATGTTTTCAGCTTTTTCCTGTGCGCAGGAATAAAACCCCAAACCAATTATGGATACAACAATAGCTGTAATTACTTTTCTCATGAGTATAAAATTGTTTTTAGTGTATATGTTTTATTCTTATAGAATTACGGTAGGTGTATTTCACTTTTTAGGCTCAAAAACTCGTTTTCTGTTTCTTTCAGTTTAAGAAGCCAGTTGTTTATTTCTTCAATTTTAGGGACACTTCCCTGATGTTTTATCTCTCCATTTATAACTAAGATAGGAGTCATTAAAATGCCAGCTTCTTTTGCTCTTGTTTCATAAGGGGAGAGAAATTCATCAAGATCAGGCGACCAATTCAAATCGTTATAAGTGTGGTATTCGCAAGTTACATCTTGATGCTTATTTTGTAGGAGTTCCGACAGTTTGGCTTTATCTATTTCGAGATCAATTCTTTTCGCCACATCTTTAGCCGTTCCTGTTTCCAGACCAAAAGTCTTGGCGAACTCTGTTGCTTCGTCATCGGTATAACTCAGGTGTTTTACTTCTACCGCAACTTCTAGTTCCTTTATCTTTTCAGTAACAACTTTCTTCAGTAGTCCACATCTAGGGCATGGTGGCTCTGTTCCTATTATCAATATGCTATTCATTGGGCTGAGTTTTTCTATCTCACTTAATGGTACAGCCAAATATAAAAACAACTGATCCGAAAACATGTTCAGACCAGTTGTAATATGTAAGTTTTTAACTGGCAGTTTTTACATGCCAGCTAAACTAAGAGTTTTTCAATTCAAAAGCTAGATGCTATTTCTTCATGAACCTGATGCTTTTTTCGTTCACTTTCAAAATGTACATTCCAGCTTTAAGAGCAGAAAGGTCAAGCTGATTGCCCATAACTGAAATCTGCTCTTTCTTTCCTGTGATAGAATAAACCGAAACTTTGTCAGATGGTTTCAAGTTTTTAACCCAAGCTGGGCCTTCTTGTACAGGGTTAGGATATAGCAGAATCTGTTCCGCAGTATTTGGATTCTGAATTGATGTAGGCTTGTTCTCTGTTCCGTATAGTGCCAATTCATACAAACCGATAGGAGAAGCATCGGCAGCAAGTATGTTAAGGCGTACTTTAGATGCAGAGAATGCGTTTACCTCCATTAACTGATCTGAGAAAGCGTTGTTGTCAATACTTACTTTGGTTACCCATTTACCATTTTCGAAACTTTGTAGTTCGAAAGAAGTCATTGTTTGGTTGTAACCTTTGCTTCCTGTCCAGAAACCAATACTGTTGATGGTGAAATTACCAGCAAGGTCAACCTCTATCCATTGTGGAAGTTTGCTGTCTTGCTGTGCCATCCATCTACTGTTTTCTGCAGTTATGTTTCCATCGAAAGCTTTACTTGCAGAGTAAACAAGTCCATCGTTCAATTCAGAGCTAGCTGCGGCAGTTTTACCAAGAGCTACGTTTTCTTCGCTTGGGAATACGTAGAATTGTTGTGTAACTTCTTTCGCAGCCTTGTAGTTATTGTTACCGTTTTGGGTTGCCTTTACGCTTACTTTGCCAATTCTGTTGGCAGTAAGAACACCATCGTTTATGCTGGCATCTCCCTCTACAATTTCAAATGAAACAGGAAGCCCGGATGTTGCTGTTGCTGAAAGAACGAATGTGTTTTCGTTAATGTTGATATCCGAAATTTCACCAAAAGTAATTACCTGACTTTCTGGAACAATAGCATTCTCTGATCCATAAAGCTCTAGTTCGTATAGATTTACAACAGAAGACTTACCTGCAAGTATGTTCAGGCGTACTTTTGTTGCAGTAAATTCATCTACCAACATTATTTTGTCTGGCGAAGCATTGTTCTCTTCTTTTACTTTGGTTACCCAAGCTCCATTTTCGAAGCTTTGTAATTCGAAAGAAGTGAATTCGTTATTATAACCATTTGTGCCGGTCCAGAAACTGAATGCTTTGATTGTATGTGCTGTGCCAAGGTCAACTTCGATCCATTGTGGAAGAGAGCCGTCCTTTTGTGCCAACCATCTACTGTCATCAGATTTTCTGTTGCCATCGAAAGCTTTATTGGCTGAATAAACAGATCCGTCTTCGAAAACAGAGCTTGCAGTTGCAGTTTTACCAAATGCAATGTTTTCTTCTTTAGGGAAAACATAGAAGCTTTTGGTTACTGCTTTTGCAGCGTTGTATTCATCGTTACCTTCTTGGGTAGCTTTCACTGTCACTTTGCCTAGGCCGTTCAGTGTAACTTTATTGTCTGTAAGAGTTGCACTTCCTTCTACAATTTCGAATTTCACAGGAAGTCCCGATGTCGAATTGGCGATTATTTGAACCGTTCCGTCAGTAATCTTCTTATCAGCTATGTCAAAGAATGTGATCGATTGTTCTTCTGGTATAAAGATGTTCTCAACACCATAAAGAGCAAGCTCATATAACGCTACCGATGCAGCTTCGCCGTCATTTATTTTTAAACGAACTTTAGTTGCATTGAACTCGTTTACAGCCATTACTCTGTCTGAAGATGCATTGTTCACCACTTTAATCTTATTAACCCACTCACCTTTTTCAAAACTTTGTAGGTCGAAAGATTTGATAGCTTGGTTGTAACCATTATTGCCAGACCAGAATCCGATGGCTTTGATAGTATGACGCACACCTAGGTCAACCTCTATCCATTGTGGAAGATCGCCTTCTTTAGCCGATATCCATCTACTTTCCTCAGAAGTTCTGTTTCCATCGATAGCTTTGTCTGCAGTATAGCTTGTTCCGTCTTCGAATAAAGAACTTGCAGTTGCAGCTTTTCCTATCGCAACATTTTCCTCCGCAGGGATAACATAGAAGCTTTGGCTTACTGCCTCTGCCGCAAAATATCCGTCGTTACCTTCTTGGGTAGCTTTTACTGTAATCTTGCCTAGTCCATTGAATGTTAGTGTGTTGTTGGAAAGAGTAGCATCTCCTTCTACAAGTTCTAACGTTACAGGTAGTCCCGACGTAGATGTAGCTTTAAGTAGAATAGAACCTTCGCTGATTTTTTTATCAGATAAAGCAGCAAAATTGATGGTCTGTTCTTTTCTTAAATCAGGTTTTTCTTCACCGTATAGCTCAAGTTCATATAGGTTTACCAAAGTAGACTTGCCTTCAAGTATATGCAGGCGTACTTTAGTAGCTGTAAACTCATTAACAGTCATAATTCTGTCTGAAGATGCGTTATCTTTTACTTTAGCTTTAGTCACCCATTCTTCGTTTTCAAAACTCTGAATTTCAAAAGATGTGAATTCCTTATTGTATCCATCTTTTCCTACCCAGAAACCGATCGCGTCAATGATATGTTCAGTACCAAGATCAACTTCGATCCATTGTGGTAGTGTTCCATTCTGTTCGGCAAGCCATCTGCTGGTTTCTGTTGTTCTGTCACCATCGAAAGCTTTGCTGGCAGTGTAATTTGTTCCTGCCTGGTAGATAGAGCTAGCTTTAGCTGTTTTTCCCAAAGCAACATTATCTTTTTCAGGCTTAACATAGAAACTATGGCTAACAGCAGTTGCAGGTTTATATTCATTATTACCTTCTTGAATAACCTTTACTTCTACTTTGCCAAGTCCGTTCAACTGTAATTTATTTCCTGAAATTGTAGCTTTTCCTTCAACAACTTCAAAAGTTACAGGAAGTTTGGATGTAGCCTCAGCATTTAATTCAATTGAACCTTCGCTGATTTTAGTATCAGGTATTGCTGCAAATGTGATTTCTTGCTCATTTCGTTCGTCAGGTATGTTTACTCCATACAGTGCCAATTCATATAAGCGTACAGGAGATACCCCCTCAAGTATATGAAGACGGACTTTCGTAGCATTAAATTCATTTACATACATTACTCTATCGGAAGATGTGTTATCCTGAACTTTTACTTTGGTAACCCATGCTCCATTCTCGAAACTTTGTAGCTCGAAAGAAGTGAAACCTTGGCTATAGCCATCTTTTTCAGCATTATTACCTGTCCAGAAGGCCATACCTTTAATGATGTGTTCAGTTCCAAGATCTACTTCTATCCATTGCGGAAGTATACCATCTTTTGCAGAAACCCATCTACTTTCGTCGTATATTCTGTTTCCATCGAATGCTTTACTAGCAGAGAGCGATGATCCATATTTCGAACTAGAGCTGTATTTCTTATCAGTTGCGATATTCTTCTCTGCAGGGAGAATGTAAAAGCTCTTACTATTGGTAGTAGGCAAGAAATTACCGTTACCTTGTTGAGTTGCTTTTACGGTTACTTTCCCAATACCATTCAAATTGATAGTATTTCCAGAAATAGTAGCACTACCCTCAGTAATCTCAAAAGTAACAGGGAGCTTAGATGTAGCTTGAGCGCTGATGTCTACTGTGCTTTCTGCAATGCTCACATCGTACATGTCCTCAAATTTGATGTTCTGAGGTTTTCTGTAATCGTTAATTATGGTTCCATACAGTGCCAGTTCATACAAACGGACGATAGAAGATTTTCCTTTAAGTATGTGTAGACGTACTTTTGTGGCAGTAAATGCTTCTACCTCCATAACTCTGTCTGGTAGGGTATTGTCCTCAACTTTTACTTTAGTTACCCAAGTTCCATTTTCATAACTTTGAAGTTCAAAAGACGTGAATTCTTGATTGTAACCTTTATTACCATTCCAGAAACCTAAGCCCTTAATAGAGCATTCCGCTTTTAGGTCTACTTCGATCCATTGTGGTAACTTAGCGTTTTCAATAACAGAAACCCATCTACTGTCTTTTCTGTCTCCATCGAAAGCGTTATTTGCAGAAGAACCATTAGTCGTTGAACTTGCAGTTGCAGGTTTACCTAGGGCAACATTCTCTTCTTCAGGTGTTACATAGAAACTGTAGGACGCATCTGTAGATTTGTAATCCTGATCACCTTCCTGTATAGCTTGAACGGTAACTTTACCAAGTTCTTTCAGAGTAACAGTATTGCCAGAAATTTCAGCGTTTCCTTCAACAACTTTTAGGGTTAAAGGTAGACCTGAAGTCGATTCGGCAGAAATATCTACTGTTCCAGCACTGATTTTTGGGTCAGCGATTTCGCTAAAAGTAATTGTCTGCTCTTTTCTTTCGTCAGGCGCTTCTTCTCCATATAATTCAAGTTCGAATAAACGAATTATGGAAGATGTTCCTCCTGTAATGTATAGGCGAACTTTAGTAGCTAAGAATTCATCCACTTGCATAATCCTATCTGGAGAAGTGTTGTTGTCTACAGTAACTTTAGTTACCCATTTCCCTGCTTCATAGCTCTGAAGCTCGAAAGAAGTAAATTCGTTGTTGTATATATCATTTTCTCCATTTCCTACCCAGAAACCAATTGAGCTGATTTTATGTCTTGACTCAAGATCAACTTCGATCCAATGCGGCAGGTTTTTATCAGAAACCCATCTGCTACCTTTGCTTGTTCTATCACCATCAAAGGCTTTGTTTGCAGTAGATTTAGAAGAACTAGCAGTTGCAGTTTTATTAAGAGCAACATTTTCTTCTGTTGGGAAAACATAGAAGCTTTGATTAACAAACTCTGCAGGCAGATAACTATTATCTCCGGCTTGGGTAGCTTTTACTGTAACTTTACCAATACCTTCGATAGTTAATTTATTACCACTAATGGTTGCATTCCCTTCAGTTACTTCAAATGAAACAGGAAGTTTAGAATCCGAAGTTGCAACTAGATCGAAGCTACCATCGTTTACCTTCTTGTCTGTAATTGACTCAAAACTGATTGTCTGTTCAACTCTGTTATCAGGAGCTTCTGTGCCATAAAGAGCAAGTTCGAACAAGCGGACAATATTGTCTGAGCCACTAAGTATATGTAGGCGAACTTTGGTTGCCATGAACTCATTTACTGGCATTACTCTATCAGGAGAAGTATTGTCTTTAACTTCTACTTTAGTTTTCCACTCTCCACCTTCAAAGCTTTGAAGCTCGAAAGAAGTGAATTCGTTGTTGTATCCTTTGTTTCCTACCCAAAAACCAATAGCATTGATCTTATGTCTTGTTTTAAGATCAACTTCGATCCAGTGTGGATAATCTGATTTTTCAGAAACCCATCTGCTTTTGTTTTCTGTTCTATTACCATCGAAGGCATTTCCAGCTTTAGATTCCCAAGAACTTGCAGTAGCAGCTTTATTTAAAGCAATATTTTCTTCATTAGGAAGAACATAGAAACTTTGACTTACTTCATCGGCAGCGTCAAAATCGTTATCTCCAGCTTGAGTAGCTTTCACAGTAACTTTTCCGATACCGTTTATGGTAAGTGATGTTCCGTTCACGGTAGCATCACCTTCTGTTACCTCGTATGAAACGGCAAGTTTCGAATCTGAAGTCGCTTTAAGCTCGTACGGGCTTGCGCTGATCTTCATGTCTGCTATGGCATCGAAAGTAATGGTCTGATCTTTTTTTGCCTCTGGAGCTTCTTCTCCATAAAGGGCAAGTTCAAATAGGCGGACGATTTTCGATTTTCCTGCAAGTAAGTGCAAGCGTACTTTGTTGGCTGTGAACTCACCGACAGGAATAACCTTGTCCGGAGCGTCGTTATCAGTAACAGCGACCTTAGTTACCCAGGCGCCGTTTTCAAAGCTCTGTAGCTCATACGAAGTGAATTCTTTTTCGTATTTACCGCTACCGCCATTCCAGAAACCAATTGCCTTAATGAGGTAATCTTTACCAAGGTCAACCTCGATCCAGTGAGGGAAATCTGCGTTTTTCGAAAGCCATCTGCTGTCATCGCCTTTTCTGTTGCCATCAAAAGCCTTATCAGCAGAATACTTACTTAGGTTTATTGAGCTTGCAGCATAAGTTTTACCGAGAGCAATGTTTTCTTCTGCAGGAAGCGCATAGAAAGTCTGGCTTACTTCATCGGCAGCGTTAAAATCGTTATCACCGGCTTGAGTGGCTTTGACAGTTACTTTGCCAATGCTGTTTATAGTAAGTGATGTCCCGTTTACGGTTGCATCGCCTTCTGTTACTTCGTATGAAACATCAAGGTTCGAATTTGAAGTCGCTTTCAGCTCGTATGGGCCGGCGTCGATCTTCATATCGGCAATTTCTCCGAAAGTAATGGTCTGGTCGAATTTCGCATTTGGAGTTTCCTCACCGTAGATTGCAAGTTCATAAAGCCTAACAATGGAAGAGGCACCATTAAGTACGTTTAGGCGTACCTTAGTTGCAACAAATTCGTTTATTGCGATAACCTGATCTGGTGATGTGTTATCTGTAACAGCGAATTTAGTTACCCATTGGTTTCCTTCGTAGCTCTGGATTTGATATGAACTGAATTCTTTTTCATATTTACCATCGCCACCGGTCCAGAAGCCAATCGCTTTAACCGTATGTTTTGTGGCCAGGTCAATCTCGATTGATTGAGGAAGCTTGTCGTTTTTACCGGATAACCATCTGCTGCTATTTTTGCTGCGGTCCCCATCAAAAGCTTTAGCTGCGGTAAAAGTAGCATCGTATTCCGTGCTGGCCATATAGGTTTTTCCAAGAGCAATGTTATCCTCGGCAGGAAGCGCATAGAAAGTCTGGCTTACTTCATCAGCTGCATTGAAGTTGGCATCTCCGGCCTGAGTAGCTTTCACAGTAACTTTTCCGATACCGTTTATGGTAAGTGATGTTCCGTTCACGGTAGCATCGCCTTCTGTTACCTCGTATGAAACTGCAAGTTTCGAATCTGAGGTCGCTTTAAGCTCGTACGGGCTCGCGCTGATCTTCATGTCTGCTATGGCATCGAAAGTTATGGCCTGATCCGATTTTCCATTTGGAGCTTCTTCTCCATAAAGGGCAAGTTCAAATAGGCGGACGATTTTCGAGTTTCCTGCAAGTAAGTGCAAGCGTACTTTGTTGGCTGTGAACTCACCGACAGGAATAACCTTGTCCGGAGCGTCGTTATCAGTAACAGCGACCTTAGTTACCCAGGCGCCGTTTTCAAAGCTCTGTAGCTCATACGAAGTAAATTCTTTTTCGTATTTACCGCTACCGCCATTCCAGAAACCAATTGCCTTAATGATGTGATCTTTACCAAGGTCAACCTCGATCCAGTGAGGGAAATCTGCGTTTTTCGAAAGCCATCTGCTGTCATCGCCTTTTCTGTTGCCATCAAAGGCTTTATCAGCAGAATACTTACTTAGGTTTATTGAGCTTGCAGCATAAGTTTTACCGAGAGCAATGTTATCTTCTACAGGAAGCGCATAGAAAGTCTGGCTTACTTCATCGGCAGCGTTAAAATCATTATCACCGGCTTGAGTGGCTTTGACAGTTACTTTGCCAATGCTGTTTATAGTAAGTGATGTCCCGTTTACGGTTGCATCGCCTTCCGTTACTTCGTATGAAACATCAAGGTTCGAATTTGAAGTCGCTTTCAGCTCGTATGGGCCGGCGTCGATCTTCATATCGGCAATTTCTCCGAAAGTAATGGTCTGGTCGAATTTCGCATTTGGAGTTTCCTCACCGTAGATTGCAAGTTCATAAAGCCTAACAATGGAAGAGGCGCCATTAAGTACGTTTAGGCGTACCTTAGTTGCAACAAATTCGTTTATTGCGATAACCTGATCTGGTGATGTGTTATCTGTAACAGCGAATTTAGTTACCCATTGGTTTCCTTCGTAGCTCTGGATTTGATATGAACTGAATTCTTTTTCATATTTACCATCGCCACCGGTCCAGAAGCCAATCGCTTTAACCGTATGTTTTGTGGCCAGGTCAATCTCGATTGATTGAGGAAGCTTGTCGTTTTTACCGGATAACCATCTGCTGCTATTTTTGCTGCGGTCCCCATCAAAAGCTTTAGCTGCGGTAAAAGTAGCATCGTATTCCGTGCTGGCCATATAGGTTTTTCCAAGAGCAATGTTATCCTCGGCAGGAAGCGCATAGAAAGTCTGGCTTACTTCATCAGCTGCATTGAAGTTGGCATCTCCGGCCTGAGTAGCTTTCACAGTAACTTTTCCGATACCGTTTATGGTAAGTGATGTCCCGTTCACGGTAGCATCGCCTTCTGTTACCTCGTATGAAACTGCAAGTTTCGAATCTGAGGTCGCTTTAAGCTCGTACGGGCTCGCGCTGATCTTCATGTCTGCTATGGCATCGAAAGTTATGGCCTGATCCGATTTTCCATTTGGAGCTTCTTCTCCATAAAGGGCAAGTTCAAATAGGCGGACGATTTTCGAGTGTCCTGCAAGTAAGTGCAAGCGTACTTTGTTGGCAGTGAACTCACCGACAGGAATAACCTTGTCCGGAGCGTCGTTATCTGTAACAGCAAATTTAGTTACCCATGTTCCGCCTTCAAAACTTTGAAGCTCATACGAAGTAAATTCTTTTTCGTATTTACCGCTACCGCCATTCCAGAAACCAATTGCCTTAATGATGTGATCTTTACCAAGGTCAACCTCGATCCAGTGAGGGAAATCTGCGTTTTTCGAAAGCCACCTGCTGTCATCGCCTTTTCTGTTGCCATCAAAAGCCTTATCAGCAGAATACTTACTAAGGTTTATTGAGCTTGCAGCATAAGTTTTACCGAGAGCAATGTTATCTTCTGTAGGAAGCGCATAGAAAGTCTGGCTTACTTCATCGGCAGCGTTAAAATCGTTATCACCGGCTTGAGTGGCTTTAACAGTTACTTTGCCAATGCTGTTTATAGTAAGTGATGTCCCGTTTACGGTTGCATCGCCTTCCGTTACTTCGTATGAAACATCAAGTTTCGAACTTGAAGTCGCTTTCAGCTCGTATGGGCTTGTGCTGATCTTCATATCTGCAATAGCATCGAAAGTAATTGTCTGATCCGACTTAGCATCTGGAGTTTCTTCTCCATAGATTGCCCATTCGTAAAGACGGATAATTTTCGATTTCCCGGCAAGGAAATGTAAACGCACTTTGTTAGAAACAAATTCGTTAACAGGAATAACTTTGTCAGCAGCGTCGTTGTCAGTCACAGCAAATTTGGTTACCCAAGCGCCGTTTTCAAAGCTTTGAAGTTCATACGAAGTGAATTCTTTTTCGTATTTATTACTACCACCATTCCAGAAACCAATAGCTTTAATGGTATGCTTAGTACCAAGGTCAACTTCGATCCAGTGCGGGAAGTTGGTATTTTTAGAAAGCCACCTACTATTATCATCTGTTCTGTCACCGTCAAAAGCTTTGTCTGCGGAGTATTTGCTTTGGTTTAATGAGCTAGCCGCATAAGTTTTATTAAGTGCAATGTTATCTTCAATAGGAAGAGCATAGAAGCTTTGAGTTACTTCTGGAGCAGGTTCGAATGTATCATCACCAGGCTGAGTTGCTTTAACTGTAACTTTTCCAATTCCATTTATAGTAATTGTACTTCCGCTTACAGTAGCATTTCCTTCAATTACTTCGTACGTGATAGGAAGTTTCATTGATGATGAGGCAGTAAGTTCGAAACTATTACCAACTTTTGCATCTCCGATAGTACCAAATGTAATTGTCTGTTCTAATTTTTCGTCTGAATTTTCAATACCGAAAAGCTCAAGTTCATATAGATTTACAGTCGCTGATTTTCCACCAGTGATGCTTAAACGAACTTTTGTAGCATTGAATGGAGTTACGGTAGTGATTAGATCCGAACGTGTATTTCCTGTGAAAGTTGCTTTGGTAACCCATGCACCTTCTTCGAAACTTTGCAATTCGAAATCAGTTATCTCTTCGTTATAACCATTAGATCCAGTCCATAGACCAAGCGCGCTGATTTCGTATCTAGAACCAAGGTCTACTTCGATTGATTGCGGTAAGCTACCACCTTTTAGAGCTAACCAGCGGCTATCTTCTGATGTTCTGTCCGAATCGAAAGCTTTTGCTGCTGTGTAAACCGTTCCATTTTCATAAACAGAACTAGCACTTGCTGTTCTACCAAGAGCCACATTGTTTTCAGCAGGGAAAACATAGAATGTTTGTTGTACTTCTTCTGCGGCGGAGATATTAGCTGTTCCTGCTTGAGTAGCTTTAACGGTAACTTTTCCAAGTCCGTTTACAGTTAATGTGCTGCCAGAAAGGCTAGCGTTTCCTTCAACTACGTCATAACTAACAGGCAGGCCTGCAGTTGTAGTAGCAGTAAGTTCAATTGTGTTTTCTGTAATTTTTCTATCAGCTATAGTAGGGAAATTGATGCTTTGTACATTTTTAGGATCAATTCCTTTTCCACCGTAAAGCTCAAGCTCATAAAGACGTATAACAGACGATTTACCGGCAGTAACGTATAAACGAACTTGCGATGCAGTAAAGGCATCGAATGTCATTACTTTTTCAGGACTATCATTACCTGTTACGGTTACTTTGGTTACCCATTGACCACCTTCGAAACTTTGTAGTTCAAAATCGGTGAATTCTTTGTTGTAACCATTAGAGCCTATCCAGAAGCCAACGCCTTTAATAACATGTTCTTCTCCAAGGTCAACTTCTATCGATTGAGGGAGTTTGTCGTTCTTACCGGAAAGCCATCTACTATTATCAGTTTTCTTGTCTCCGTCTATAGCTTTATCAGGAGTATATTTTGATGAATAAGTAGTGCTTGCTTTTGCAGTTTTTCCTTTTGCGATATTTTCAGCAGGAATTACATAGAAAGATTGAGTAACTTTTTCAGCTTGATATGTATCATCTCCGCTTTGTGAAGCTTCAATAGTAACTTTTCCAATACCTTTTAGAGTTACAGTATTACCTTCTATAGTAGCAGCACCTTCAACAATGCTATATGTTACAGGTAGTCCAGATGTTGATGTTGCGTTTAGTTCAAAAGACCCGTTTGCAATTAATTGATCTGTTATTTCAGAAAAATCAATAGTCTGCTCTTGTTTTGAGCCTTTTTTACCGTACAACTCTAGTTCGAACAGTTCAATTTTCGAATTAGAATCGTCATTGATGTTGAAGCGTATCTTTGTGCCAACAAATTCTTCTACTGCAATTATTGCATCGCCTTCGAATCTATCTTCGGCCACATACTTATTGACCCAATTTCCGTTTTCGAAACTTTGCAATTCGAAGTCTTTAATTATTGCTTCGTAAGTAGCATCTCCTGTCCAATAACTGAAACCGTTGATTAAGTGTGACTCTCCTAGATCAACTTCGATCCACTGTGGATTGGATGATCCGCCTTTGGCTAACCATCGGCTGCTACTATTGCTACGGTCTCCATCGAAAGCATTGCTTGCTGGATATGTGGTTTTATCATTATAAGAACTTGCAGTTGCAGTTTTACCAACGGCAATGTTTGGGTCTGTAGGGAAAACATAAAACTCCTGAATTTTAGGAGTCGCAGCAAGGAACTGATCGTTGCCTTCTTGTGATGCTTCAACGATTACTTTTCCAAGTCCGGTAATAGTCAGGTAGCTTCCTTGTAGAGTTGCATTTCCGCTTATAACTTTGTATGAAATAGGAAGTTTTGCGGAAGATTTTGCTGATATGTTAAAAGGAGCGTCAGTAATTACTTTGTCAGTAATTTTATCAAAAGTTAAATTCTGAGTAAGTACTTCATCCTCGTAACCAGTAGGATCAAATGTAACTTCTACACTTGTAAGTGAATATCGAGGAACATTGATCTGATATTCTTTAACTGCTTTATCAAAATCCTCCGAAGATATAAGTTCAGCTTCGCTTTTGTCGTCGGTTTTCCAAACTTTAAGGCTTTTGATGCCCATAATTTTTGATGAACCGTCTTTCAGAATCAAATTAAAGCCTTTTGCTTCTCCTTTTTTATTGGTTAAGTGTAAAATTGCTTTGTTCGTTCCTTTTTTTCTGAAAGCCAAAGAATAAACACCATCAACATTTTGCTTTGTGTACTCAATAACATGAGAACCCGTTGGCTGGGTTGCATTGAGCTGTTTCATCGCATAGTATTGCTGATAAGGGTTTATTATAGTGCCTTTGCTTACTTGTATTAAACCTCCGTTGTGATAAGCATTCGGATAGTTTGTCTGGAAATACCACCAAGCTATAGCTCCACCATTTACAGCAGCAGAGAAAACCTGCCCAAGAGAAAGAACTCCACGGTGTTCTGAAGTGATTGAAGGGTAACCGATATCATCACCTTTGTTGGTATGTTGTTCTGTTTGTATAAGAGGACGATGCTCACGTATCGCAGCAATTTGATCAAATGTATTTGGATTCGCAGAATTAGGGGAATATTGGTGTGTACCAACAATGTCGATGTTGGCCCATGCGTTAGGGCGCTTATCTTTCATATATGAAATATAACCTTTACACCCTCCTATACCCAAAGCACTAGGGGCAATTATTAGAGGTTTCTCTATGCCATCTACATTCACATTGCCATCTGCCAGTAATTCTTTAAGCTTATTGACAGCATGCTCTGCGATAAGGGCAACACCTTCTTTGTTATAGTCCGGACCAAAATCGGCTTTGGCTACACCATAGTAATCTGCACGGTGAGCATGTTTGAAATCTGGTTCGTTCACAAGATTCATAAAATCAATCTTGACACCGTTATCATGGAAATATTGGAGTACATCAAAATACCATTGACCAACTTTGTCGTAAATTTCTGGGTCTTCTGTATTAAGAGGTATTTGTTTGGTGTCTTCTCCTGTTTGTAATTCAAGCTCTTTCGGGAAGTTATCCATCACGATAGAGATCTTGAGGTTCGGATTGACTTGTTTTGCTTGTTTGACGTAATTTATAAAGTTGTCATACTTTTCCGAATTGGAACTAGGGTATTCGCCAAAGTAGTTTTGAAGAAACTGAAAATTAGCTTCTTCGAAAAACAACCTCTGGACTTTCATCTGGTCTTCGTCGCTAAGGGCTAAATAATTGTTCCCATAAAGACCATGACTTGTACCTCCTCCTTGGTATTGATGCTTGTATGCTTCCGTGTGCAGGGTTATTTCCTGCGCTTGAACAATATTACAAGCCAAAAACAAAAGGAAGTAAAGTAATTTGGAATACTTCATCATGTCGCTTTTACGTGTTTATAGTAATTATTCCATTTGTACCTCTCTAAGTGTTCATGTTTTCTTTTATTCCCTGATTTTTAAAAGAATTACAAAACTTAGAGCCAAATGAAATAAATATTAAAAGTGAGATTCACTGATGCAGATATTCGCACAGAAACCTCGAATCAAATCGTTTTAAGTTTCATATCAGATAGCTAGCGGGGTTGGGTGATTGGTTTGCAAATATAATTCATTGCAATAAAAGCAACGTTAAGAAATCCTCACCTAAGAAGGTTGTATGAGTTTTGTATAGCGTGGGTAATTTTTACTTTTTTGTATTAATCAGAATATGAGGATGTTGTACGAAAGCATGAAAGGTGTTTTTTCTGAGATGAAAGAAAATGTGAGAAATTAAAAAAGCAACAAACCTAGAAAGGTCTGTTGCTTTTTAAAGAAAAAATTACTGAAACAAGAAAATAATCAAATAACTTTGCTATTGTTTACAGAATTTAATGCTCTGATTGTTCACTTTCAGGATGTAAATCCCAGACTGAAGTCTAGAAAGGTCTAGTTTTGTGCCAGAAACTGAAATCTGTTCTTGCTTACCAAAAATAGAATAAACTGAAATTTTGTCGGTAGGCTCTAGGTTTTTCAATTGGGCATGTCCATCTTTTACTAGATTAGGATACATGAATACCTGACGCGCATTTGCAAAAGTTTCGTTTGAAGAAGTTTTATTTTCTTCGCCATAAATTTCCAATTCGTAGAGACGCACTACTGGATGATCGCCCTCTGTAATGTTTAAACGTACTTTGGTAGCAACGAAAGCATCGACTTCCATTATTCTTTCTGGAGAATCGTTGTTGGTTACTGTTACTTTTGTCACCCATTCTTCATTTTCGAAACTTTGTAGTTCGAAGCCTTTGAATTCTTGACTATAGCTTTGATAACCTGTCCAGAACCCTAGCCCTTTGATGACATATTCACCATTAAGATCAACCTCTATCCATTGTGGAAGTTCTCCATTTTTATCTGCAAGCCATCTACTTTTGTCTGACTTTCTGTCGCCATCGAAAGCTTTATCCGCAGTGTATCCTGTTTCTGGGCTGTGAATTGAACTTGCTGTAGCTGGTTTGTTGAGAGCTATGTTTTCTCCTGGAAGAACATAGAAGCTCTGCGCTACAGAAATAGCAGCGATATACTGTTCGTTACCAGCTTGAGAGGCTTCTAGTGTGACTTTCCCAACTCCGTTCAGTGTAAGTTCATTGCCGGAAATTGTTGCATTACCTGTTTTAACTTCGTAGGTAACAGCCAAACCGGATGTGGCTTCAGCTTCTAGTGTAATGGTGTTGGTTTTCAATTGCTGATCTCCGAGCTCGGCAAAAGTAATGGTTTGGTTTTCTTTTATGCTGACTTTTCCATACAGTTCAAGTTCATACAGCCTGATGTTTGCATTTGATTTCTTGCTGATATGAAGGCGTACTTTAGTGGCAACAAATTCTTGAACGGCAATAATATTGGCACCTTGAAAATTACCAGTAACAGAGTATTTTGTAACCCACTCGTTGCCTTCGAGGCTTTGAAGTTCGAAATTGGACATGCTGTTCGTGTAAGCATTGTCGTAACCTGTCCAGAAAGCAAAACTGCTAATAGAATAAGCTTCTCCAAGGTCAACTTCTAGCCATTGAGGGGCTTCGTCTTTATCATCTGCCAACCATCTGCTGTCGTTGGTTTTTCTGTCTCCGTCTACAGCTTTGTCTGCGGTATTGGCAGTAGTAGATTTAAGGCTGCTAGCTGTCGCTGGTTTGTCTAAAGCTACGTTTTCCTCTGCTGGGAACACATAGAATGATTGAATCTTGGAAGTAGCAGGCTGGTATTTCTCATTACCGTTTTGCTTAGCGGCAACGGTTACTTTGCCAAGACCTGTTAGTGTCAGCTGATCGCCAGCAATCGTTGCGTTTCCTTCCAGTACTTCGTATGTTATAGGTAGATTTGAAGAAGACTCCGCAGAAAGATCAACTGTAGCATCAGTTATCTTTTTGTCTTTCAAGTCTTTGAATGTCAAAGCTTGAGCTTGTAGGGTGTTCTGATAACCTGTTGGGTCGAACGTTATTTCAACACTTGTCAATGAATATTTATCAACATTGAGTAGGTATTCTTTTACACTGTTTTCGAAAGTTTTCTCTTCGATCAGCTCTGCTCCGCTTTTATCATTAGTTTTCCAAACTTTGAAACTCTTGATGCCTAACATTTTTGAGCCATCATTAAGGTTCAATGTTACACCTTTCACATTACCTGTCTTGTTCGTTAAGTGAACGATAGCTTTGTCTGTACCCTTCTTGCGGAATGCTACGGAGTAAATTCCAGAAACATCATGTTTTGTTTGACCAATGATGTGTGAGTTTTTAGGTTGAGTTGAGTTAAGCTGTTTGAATGCATAGTATTGTTGCCAGCGCCAGGCTTTTCCTTTGCTCATGCGTATCAAACCGCCACTATGGTGTGTTTGTGGATAGTTTGTTTGGAAATACCACCAGCTTTCGACACCTCCGCCAACTGCTGCCGAGAAAACCTGCCCAAGGGAAAGTACGCCCCTGTGTTCTTTACTAATTGCAGGAGAACCGATGCCGTCGCCACGGTTGGTGTGTTGTTCCGACTGTATGAAACCACGTCCGTCTAGTTGAGCTGTAATTTTTTTGAATATATCTATTTTGCCAGAACCACCAGCATATTGATGTGTGGCTACGATATCTACATTTGCCCAAGCTTTCGGATACTTCGACTTCCATTCTTTAATATAAGAAAGGCAAGCATAAGGAGACAGTGTACTAGGTGCCATTATTTTTGGACACTCAAGGCCATTTTTGTTAACTGCAGCATCTGCAAGTATTGCCTTCAGTTTGGTAACTGTGTGTTCTGCTATCATGGCAATGGCCTTTTTCTGATCAGATATCCCATAATAACCTTTCTTACCAAAATCTGGTTCGTTCACAAGGTTGATGATATCAACTTTTACTCCATTGTCGTGGAAGTATTGCAATACGTCGAAATACCATGTTGCCAGTTTGCCGTAGATGTCTTCTAGTTCTGTATTCAAAGGTTTTTTAGAACCTTTCTCATCGCTAGGCACTTCAAGGGCTTCTGGGAAGTTGTTCATTACGATAGAAACCTTAAGGTCTGGGTTTGCCTCTTTAGCTTGTTTTACGTAGCGAATGAATGTATCGTACTTTTTCGATTCTAATGCAGGATCTTCTCCAAAATACTGTTGTACGTATTGAAGGTTGGCCTCGTCGAAAAGCCATTTCTGAGCCAATTTTTGATCGTCTTCACTTAATGCCCAATGGTGGCCAGAGTACAGGCCATAACTGGAACCTCCTCCTTTGTACTGGTGTTTGAAATCCTCTGTATTTAGAGTAATTGTATTTTCTGCGGTTACTGGCTTGCAAGGCTCAAGACCTGTTTGTCCGCCAACACATTCTCCACAACCGTCGATATATGCGAATCCTCCGACTTCACCATTGCAGTCTGTTGCCGGAGCTTGGAAAATTTCAATCTCGTACAGCCTTACGATATCGTCTGATGATTTAGTAACTTCTAACCTTACTTTGCTTGTTTCTGCAGGATCGAATGTTTTTGAAAATTTAGCTTCTTTGTTTTTTGTAACAGCGAAAGCTTCTTTCCATTCTGCTCCGTCCCAATATTGAAGAGTGAAATCATTAATTGGGGAAGCGTAGCCATTCCACCCAGTATAGAGTTTAATGTGGTTTATGTTGAAGGTTTCACCAAGGTCAACTTCGATCCAGTGTGGATATTCTGCTTTTCTAGAGGAAACCCAGCGGCTTTTGTTCGAAAAATTGTCGCCATCAGTAGCAAAATCAGCAGTGTATTCTAGGTGAACAGACGAAACCGTTGCTGTTTTATTCAAAGCAACATTCTCAGTAGTAGTTCTGAATCTCCATGTTTCACCTTTGATAATTCCATTTGCATTTTTTTCATCAACCCGCCAGAAATATGTTTTATCTTTTTGCAGTTCTGTGTAAGTGAACAATGGTTCTGATAATGTTCCCACTAGATCATTTTTATCGATTTGTGGGTCTGTACTCAGGTAGAGTAGGTGTTCTGTTGAACCGATTCCAGCTTCCCATTTCAGTTCGCCTTCTGTGGCAACAAGTACAGCATCTTGGCTTGGATACGGTTCGAAGGCTGGTGTAGGTTTGCTGGTTGCAGATACATTACCGAACATGTACAGTTCTGCGATACTGATCTGGCTTTCTTCGTCAGGGTTCGAAACGCCAACAAGTTTAAGGTAGCGTCCTGTTGCTGACAAATCTGTTACTTTAGTTAGCTGTGTGGCTTCCCATGTTCCAGTTGCGGCAGCTTCTCCCCAGTTTTCTAGATCGTTTGAGATGTAGATTGTATATTGCTGAATAGCGCTTTTCCCATCTCCGTGTCTAGGTAAGTACTGTAACTGCTTCAAATCGTAGACTGTTCCAAGATCGTAGGTGATCTCAAGAGGCTTGCTTGTGCTAACAGTGCCGATGGCCGAGTTGTACGGATCTTTATCTATGCTGTGTTTGAATCCTTTCTTTGTAGAAATGGCTTTTACATTAAGAACTTGCATTGCTGCTTTTTCAAGCATATCACTTTCTTCAAAGTCCATGTCGAAAGTAATTTGTTCCCCAACAGGGCCAACATTAAAGATCCTCAAGTCGCTTCGTTGTCCCGATCTCCAATTGGAAGAAGGAGCTGTACGACGGTTAAATTCATTTATATAGCGAGATGAGTAGCATGTTGGTTTGTTGTTATGAGGGGTGTTGAATGCATGTTCTATCGTTACAACTTGTTTTTCCACACCGCGTGCTTGGTGACTTCCGTTTTTGTCGATGTGCCAAATGGCCAGCCCTTGGTCTGGATAACCTTTGTACCGGCCTGTTTTCATCACGTTTTCAATCAGGAAATATTCTTTAGGATCGCTAGGGTTCGTGTATTTGTATATGTTGAAATCGTTAGCGGTACATGTTACGGTTTGCGCTTCTTTTGCAAGTTCTGTTGCTGTTGTCCAGCCTGCTTGCATACGGAAAAGTGGGTTTGGTGGTGGTGGGCTTTTAGCTCCAGAAGTACACATTAAATCCCAACTTCCGATACCATCTTCGCCGCCATGATATTTATATGTGTCTGGCCATCCGCAAAGCATGTGTCCGTTTTCGTGGCAGATAGTTCCGATTTTAAGTGGTGAGTTGGCCGGCGATGTATTGTAGGTTTTGGTTTTTACACCATCTGCACTGAAACCGTTGAATGACCCTTTGTGATACCACATTCCCTTGGACCATTTTTTCGGATATCCTGTATACATCATGTTAATGGCTAGGATGTTTCCGTTTGCGTCTGTAGAAAGTGTAGAGAAATCGAAGCCTTGCTCATCTACCCACTTAAGTACTTCGTGTAGTAGTCCGCGGGCTGCTTTTCCATATTCTAAGCTATCGTAGAAAGAGAAGTTTCTTTTGGCATGATACCACCCGATCACTTCGTTTTCGTACGTAACAAGGCCATTCGAAACATCGTGGTAATATTGTTTTACAGATCCGTTGTTGCCGTCTTCGGTGAAGTTGTCACCGTTCAGCATTCTTTCTATTTTATCTAGGCTTACCTTTGCTGGTTTGTCTGGAAAGTCAATAACAATTGTAAGTCCTTTGAAATGCCCTTCAATCTTTTTTGCAGCTTTCTTTGTAGGCTGCGATTCTTCAGAAGCGCCAAGTTGAGCTTTGTTTTGTGCTGCTATTTTTTTTATTGCACTAGGGCTTAACTTTTCATGTTTTATTAAGCCAGAACCTGCACTTTTTTTTGTGTTTGGGTAATGAACCCCAGTTGATACAAAATGAGACTTGTCGGCAGATAGTTTTGCATAACAGATCCAATCAGTTTTAGGGTCGCGGATAAGCGTATAGCCATCCAGACCTTCACATCTGGAATAATATTCGTCTCCGTAAATCCGGACTTCAACCAGTGTGCCATCTGGCTGCTCAAATGTCATTATTTCTCCATTATAGGGGGCAGCTTGAAGCATGCATCCGAAGAATAACATTAAAAAAGTAAAATAGTGTTTTAACATAATCAGTTTAGTTATTTTAATACCAGTGCCAAGGTAGTAATTTATTAGTGTTTTTTAACAAAATCCGCCTCAATAAAGTTAAATGTACTTTTATTTTGAGGCGGACGTTGAATTCATTAAAAATTCTTTTTGTGAAGAATAATTAATTATGCAGTCAGTTTTGCATGAAAAATACAAATAATCACTGATTTCATATTATTTCTTAACAAACAAGAATGAATCTCCGCCTTGTAAACGAAGTGTATACATACCTGTTTCTAGATCGCTGACATTAAGTTGACTCAGTACTTGAGCAGTTTTAATAATTTTTCCTGTTATATTCAGAATTTGCACTTGTCTAGGAGTTTTTAAACCTTTGAACATAAGTACTTCTGTTGTCGGATTCGGGAAGATAGAAACTGCTTCTTGTAGTATTTTTGTTCCAGGAGTTCCCAGAGTACCAGATTCTTTCTTTCCAAACACTTCTATTTCATAAAGTTTCATCCTGTTTTCAGTTGTCTTAGTTACATACAGACGCACTTTAGACGTTTTGGTAGGCTCGAAACCAGATTTATAGGCAGCTCTGGTGTTGTTTTTTATGTCGAGAAGATCTTGCCAGTCTGTGCCATCCCAGTACTGAAATTTGAAGTCTTTTACAGCACGGTTGTGCCCATCCCAACCATTGTAGAATTGAACTGCTGAAACAACGTATTCTTCAGCAAGGTCGATTTCTAGCCAGAAAGGAGCTTGTGCGTCTTTTTCTGTTAGCCAACGGCTAGCATTGTCGTTAAGTTCGCCATCTACAGCTTTACTTCCTTCGTAGCCTTCTGTAGCGCTGTTGGTAACGGTGGATTTGTCTCTAGCTAAGTTTTCAACACCTTTGTGCATGATTGAAACTTCAACTGTATTCGAAGCGGCAGAGTTCATTTCATTAGCAATCATCTGGCGTACACGGTAACGATAGTATCCAAAGGCAACCGTTTCGTCAGTGTACGAAAGTATGTCGGCACCTTCGATGCGGGCAATTTCTTCAAACTCTCCTCCATTTAGCGAACGCTCTACTTTAACGCCATTTTCAACATCCGATCCATCAGTCCAGTTAAGCTCTACGTTGCCTGTTTCTTCATTAAGAGCTGCTGTTAACTCACTAGGGGCAGGTAAATGATAAGTAGCGCCGAAAGTTTTTTTAGGGTCGAAAGCCAATGGAGATTCATGATCGCGGTAAACAATTCCAGTTGGGGTGAAATCGTCGCTATAGCGTTTGTACCAAAGCGACCAGTTTGTGGTTTTTCCTCCGCTCAACCAGTCAAAAATACAGTAGCGTTCTACAAATCCAGATTGATCCATTTTGTTCAACCAAGCTTGAATGGTTTTAGCGTTCGATTCTTGAGAACTAGGTTTACATCCTTTTGTCCAGTCAGCGCCGTTGTTCCACTCAGTAATCCAGATCGGACGTTTTGTTCTTTGGTGAACGTATTTGATGTCGTTGATCATTTGTTGAGCCGATTTACAGCCTCTGTAGTAGTGCATGGCAACGAAATCGACACGGTAGTTGCGCTTATCACATTCGTCAATGAATTTGAACAGCCAGCCAAGTCCACCATCCGATGGGGCAGGGGAGCCGATGCGTAGTCCAGTTGCCATTAGCGAAGGCCATATTTTTAGAGCTGCTTCTACAGAACAGTTTGCTTGGTCTGGTCGGTCTGGTTCGTTCATTCCTAGTAAGTGTGTAACGCCTTTTCTATCAAAAGCAGAATTGCTTGGCCAGTGTAGTTTCTGCTTGATAGGTACGTATTCAACATTTAGGGTAGACGATTTTCCAGCACTCCAATTGTATTTCCATGCAGAGTTTAGTTTTTCTTCATGTCCGTGCGGATATCCTTTTTTGTGAGGCCATCTCCAAGGAATTACACGAACGAAAGATGCACTGTTGTTCAGTCCAAAAGGAAGTTTTTCTAAAGCTTTGTCCTCACTATCTGCGATGAAAACGCGGCTGTAGCCTGTTCCGTCTTCGTTCTGAGCAAGGGTTACGTAGTAACCACGTTTGATTTTTACTGAGCTAATAGCATCATTCAGATCACCAAGTTCATCTACTTTGTAATAAACATATGGTTGCAGTTTCTTCGATTTACCTCCGAAACTTTCATCTGCAAATACTTCTACAGCGTCGAAATCGTCAGGTTGTGCAATTACAACTGTTCCGTGAGCATACTGAACAACTCTTACGTTTTGGTCAAGAATAGCAGGTTCTCCAAATGCTTTGATGTAAGTTAAGTAATTCTCAGCAACAGTTTTAGGTTTAACTTTTTTGAAGAAAAGCCATGCATCATGAGATGTGATGTTGACAGTACTCGCATGTAACGGTTCGGTAGCATGTTCAATATGAAGCTCTGCTTCTTCTGCAAGTGTAAGTTTTTTGAAACTTAACTGCTCTAGTGTTGTGTTTACGGAGATGGTTTCTTCTGTAATTTCTTGTGCTCCGTATGTTATGGAATAAATTTTCAGTTCGCTGTTTTCAGCAGCAACGCGGATTTGAGAATTTGGATCAAGAACTGTTTCATCCTGAAGTTCTTTTCCTGTTTGATCTGTGATTTTGAAGCTTGCGTAATCCGAAACAGTGATAGCATTTTTCAATAGTAATGCTGTAATACCAACTGGTAGCTCTTCAAGTGCTGTTGATGTTTCGTTGATGTAGCCGATTTTTGATGTAAGAATGGAATTTTCCGTACCGATTGTTCTTAACTGAAGAGTGTAATCTTGTTGCAGTCCAGAACCACTTACTCGAACTACCATATTTTCTGTAATGATAGTATTGTCCTGATCTGTAATAGGAGTCATTGTAGCCTTATCCAAAACATCAAGTTCGCCACCTTCATAAAGTTCAATGTTGGTTTTGAATTCAGAAACTTTTAGTACAGGAGTGATGTTCGAGATAATGAAGTTTTCCGCATCTAGTTTAGCCCCGTTATTTACCGATTTAATGGTGTGGTTTGTGGTTTTAATACCATAGTCTGAATAAGTTCCATTTTCAGCAAATATTCGGATTGTGTACTTACCGGTAACTGTATTTGAGCCATAAGCATATTTGTGACTTTCTGGGAAGATAACAATTGAAGCTTTGTCACTAACAGTCAGTGCCTCTATTAGTGCAGAAACCTTGATTTTACCCAAAGGAATTTGAGAGATTATTTTGGTTTCTGCGTTTAATAGGCCAATTGAAGTACTCAGAATCTCTTTGGCATCGCTCAACGTTTCTGGATTTTTGACTTCTACAAGAGTAGCGTCGTCGATCCAGTGTTTGTTGTTGCTAACTTTGTAAAAAGAATACCTAAAGCTAGAAGCTTCATTCTCGTTGGGTGTAAACGTGAAAGAGAATTCTTGCCAGTCCGAAGGGCGAAGAATAAGATAGCGTGAGTAAGCGTACTTGTTTTTTTCGTTTTTGTACTGAGCAGAGAACATAAGTGAGTTTTCTGCATTCTCTCCTTTGGCAGTACAGCTAAGTCGATAGGTTTTACCGGCTTCTAGTGCAATGGTCTGCAATAAGCCAGCTTTTTTCTTGTTCAGTTGGGCAGCGTATGAACCGCCATTTACAACATCCGACTGTACGGTTAGGTGTTTTACATCTTTCCAGCCGTCGGCTTTTCCAGTTTCAAAATTACCGTTGGTTAAGAGATTATCTTGTGCATAGGTTAAATGCACAAAGATAAACAAAGAGAAAAGAGTTAGAATTTTTCTCATCATTTTTAAAGGTTTTAAGTGAATAAGAGTTTTAGGGGTTTTATAAAAAACAAAACCCGGAGAGTCAATAATTTCATAGAGACTCTACGGGTTTTGGGCATTGCTATGGAGAATTGTTTAGGACATTTGATTTTACTTGAAGCAGCAAGGAACTATTGGGAGAACAGTTTTGCCTGCTTGCCTTTATGTAGAAAATCAATTTCATGTCCTAAACAATTAAATCATTATTATTTGATAAATGTCAATGTAATATTGTTGTTTATTCTCAATAGGTATGTGCCAGATGGAAGTTCATGAACTGATAACTTATTATCTGTAAGTAGACAGTTCTGAAGAACACCATGGCTATTGTAAACCTGTACGGATTTAATCTTAGCAATACCATCTATCCATAGTTCGTCCTGAATTACAGGGTTTGGATAGATTTTGATGGATTGTTCTTTTGAGAAAGAAACGCTTAGCGCATTTGATTCTACGGTGAACGTTTGCGTAACGGATTCTGCTGCTGCATATGTTCCGTTTCCACTTTGCGATGCTTCTATGATTACTTCGCCAAGTCCTGTAATTGTGACAGTATTGCCTTCTACTGTAGCATTCCCAGATATTACTTGGAAACTTACAGGAAGTCCAGAACTGGCCTGTGCAGATAGTTCAAACGCTGGGGAATCAATTTTTTTGTTCTCAATAGCATCAAAAGTGATGGTTTGCTCTTTAAGCTCAACTTTAGTGGAACCATATATTTCCAGTTCATAAAGTCTAATAGCTTCCTGCTCTGTTCCAGTGAATGTTAAGCGGGCTTTTGAGGCTATTTGTTTATCGAACAATTTAAAGAAGCTTGGGCTCTCGTTGTTCTCAATTTTAAAAACTTCTACCCATTCGTCATTTTGAAGAAGTTCGAATTTGAAGTTCTGCATTGCCCTGTTATAACCATCATAACCAGTCCAAAAGGCGATGCCCTCGATGGCATGTTCCGTTTCAAGATCAACTTCAATCCAATGAGGAAATGCTTCGTTATCTGCGGATATCCATCTGCTCTCGTTTTTGATCTTGTCTCCATCGACAGCTTTTGCCCCTGTCGCATCTGTTTTTTCGGAGCTGGTAGTTACAGTTTTGTTTAGCGCAATGTTCTCTGTTTCGATTTTATAACCGTAAACTTCAATCTCAAATATTCTTATCGGTTTGCCATCGCTACCTTCGATTTCCAATCTAATTTTATTGGTTTTGGCAGCTTCAAGTTTCGCAAGATATTCTGGGTTTCCATTTTGTGTTTCGGACAGGATAGTATACCAAGCAGAACCGTTCCAGGCCTGAACTTTGAATTTTGTAAGCGGGTTTTTATAGGAACCATATCCTGTCCATACTCCAAAACCGTTGACGATGAAATCACTTTGTAGGTCGATTTCTACCCATTGCGGGTATTCAATTTTATCTGAAGATAGCCATCGGCTTGCATCGGATACTTTATCGCCGTCTACCATTTTTTCTGCAGGATATTTTGTTCCGTCTTTATATACACTGCTTACTTCTATAGGTTTGTTTACTGCGATATTTGGGTGAGAAGGAGCAACGTTAAATGATTGAGTTACAGAAGGAGCTTCGAAATAACTTGAGTTTCCTCCTTGCGAGGCAAGAATGGTTACTTTACCAATACTTGTGATTGTTACAGTATTGCCTTCTAGTTTGGCATTTCCAGATACAATTTGGAACTCTATTGGCAATCCAGAACTGGCTTGCGCTGACAATTCGAACGATGGAGCGTCTAGTTTTTTGTCTTCAATTGCATCGAAAGTAATGGTTTGTGCTTGAAGTTCTGTGGTTGAGATGTTTTCATCTAAGGTCAGTTCAACACTCATTAATGAGTAAGGTGGAACGCTAACTGCAATTTCTTTAACTGCATTTTCGAATGTGATATCGTTTTTCTCTTCAATATTTACATTATTGTCTGTTAGCCATGTTTTATAAGCTGAAATACTAAATGCTTGTGTTTCGCCTTTCGCGTCCAACATAATATTGGCAGAAGCACCATCGGCATTTGCAATGTGTAGGACTACTTTCTTCTCTCCTTTTTTTCTAAAACTGATAACTCTTAGTTTATCCCCGTCCGTTAGAACGCGTCCTGTGACATGCGACTTGTCCGACTGAATAGAGTTCAATTGCTTGAAAGCATAGTAGGTCTTGTACGGAGTAAGCCCACCTCCATATTTCGTTTGCATTAGGCCTCCGTTGTGGTAAGTGTTTGGGTAGTTCGCAACGAAATAGAACCAAGATTCAACACCATTATTTACGGCAGTAGAGAACATAGAGGTTAGCGAAAGAATACCCCTGTGCGGCGATGTTATTGGTAGGTTACCTAATCCGTCACCTTTGTTGGTGTGCTGCTCGGTCTGTAGAAATTTACGGCCGTCGAGCATTGAGTTAATTGTGCCAAAATGTTCCCAACTATCTCCATTAATGTATTGGTGTGTACCAACAATATCTACTTGTGCCCAAGCATCGGGGATGTTGTCTCGCCAATTTGTAATGTAATTTTTACAACCGCCAGGGCCTATTGCTGCTGGTGCCAAAATCGGAGGGCAACTAAGGCTGTAAGGGTTTTTCGAAGCATCGGTTAGTAATTCCTTAAGTGCAGGAATCGTATGTTGGATAAGAACACCCAAGCCGTGATTTGCATCCTCGTAACCATAATCCCATTTTCCACTAAAATCTGGTTCGTTGGCCATGCTGAAGATGTCGATCGGTGTGCCACGTTCGTGCATAGCATTCATCATGTCTAGCATCCATTGCGCAACACGTCCATAGATATTTTCAGATTCAATATCTAGAACGTCATATTCTGTATCCCCAACAGTTTTCTTGTAAGTCAAGTCTGTAGGAAAACTTCCAAGTACAAAGATCAGATCTAGGTCTTTATTGTGAACAAGTGATTTGTTCATAAACTTAGCTACCTTATCGTATTCTGCTTTGTTGGCATCAGTTTCGTAAGGGTTCTTTTTTGCATAGTATTGCACATACTTCATCTTGATATCTCGAAACAGCAGTGCAAAGAATTCGTTTTGTTCTGTTTCTGGTAAGCTCCATATATGACCTTTGTAAAGGCCGTAGCTAACTCCCCCTCCTTCGTAAATTTGTTTGTAGTTTTCTGCCTCAACAGTTATTCTTTGAGATTGCCCTACTATAGACATCGCAAGAAAAAGCAATAGAAAAAACAGTTTTTGAGTCTTCATCATTACATAAGATTAAAATTAATATTCCCTGATTATGATTATATAACAGCCTCAGCGATTATGAATAAAGAGTTTTTGACTTTTATATCCTCAATAAACACTTCTATCCTCCTTACTAAGGTTTACGTTCGACAAAGTATTAAACTGTTTTGCTTAAGAAAAAGTTATTAACCGGTTATTTAACATCGACTAAGTACTGGTTATCAGATGTCAGTCTGTTTTTTGCTAAATTTATTTCAGATTAATAATTCCTAGAGCCCTTTGTTGCTTTTCTTTCAATACAATTTTATTTTCCAAGAGTGGAAAAATTCCATTTCCCGTACCAACGTATCACAGGTTTCCCTTCCTCAAAAGTGATAGGTAGGCACACGTATCGTCCGTCAATAGCATTCTTAGGTCTCCATCGGTCTCCCCAATAAAGAAATTTACCATCTTGACCAGGAATCGGCAAAACAAAAGTGCTCTGTGAGTGAAAAGTTGTTTTCACTTGTTTTTCGGTACCCTTGCATGGGTTACCTAGGGCTGTCCATGTTCCCATAATATTGTCTGCCACAGCAGAGCGTCCTGGGTTAGGTTTCCAGCCTGTACAACCAGAGCTGATCATATAGTATTTTCCTTCGTGCTTGAAAACAGCAGGAGCTTCGTTACTTTCGTCAGGAAAAACACGGATGTATTTTCCAGTGAAGCCTGTATAGTCTTCATTCAGTTCTCGTATATGAATAGTGCCGTTCTCTTCGGAAGCAGCTATATGATATGCTTTATTATCGTCATCAACAAAGAGGGTCATGTCTCTACTCATTTGACCTCCTTCAAAATCTCTTTTCACGAACATGCCATTGACAACAGCAGCTTTCCCTTCTTGAGTCCAGCGGTTCATGTCGTATTGGTATTCTGCTTGTTTTTGCTCTTCTGTGAAATTCATTGGCCACACACCAGCGTTTGGTCTGCCGCTCCATAAGAACTTATATGGCCCAGTAATTTTATCAGCAACTGCTACGCCTGTTTGGGCAGCTTTGTACCCTTGACCTTTTAGTTCGAGGTGGAACCACATCACGAACTTGTTGGTCTTTTTGTTGTAAACGACTTTTGGGCGTTCAAGGATGCAGCCCTGTTGAATTGGACTAGTCGTATCATCTACAACAGATAAAGCAATGCCTTCATTTTTCCAGTCGAAAAGATTTTTTGAGGAATAGCAGCTTACGCCAACGTTAGCTTTATTGCCAGCTTTGCCATTAGTTTTAAATTCGCCAAAAATATAATAGGTATTGTCGTGGTGTAGTGCTCCGGCTCCGTGGCAGTTGATGTGTTTGTTATCGTTTGCAAGCCAGATTTCCCCTGGAGTGAAGAAACGTTGTCCTTTAGAATAAGACTGAATTGTTAATAGAATAACAATCGATGAAAGGAAGATAGTGAACCTATTGATGAAACTCTGGTTTCTCATATATAGTGTTTCTTATGTTGGGTTTAAACAAAAAGCTTAAGCAACTAGGGCAAATTGTTTAAGCTTTTGTAAAAAAAAGCACAAGAGAGGGAGGTGAATTCCTTCTCCCAACTCTTGTCAGATTATTTACTTCGCAGGCTTAATTACGAAGCTGTATTCGTATTTCTTGTCGCGCAAACGGTATTTTTCTAGAGGCTGTGCACCCCAACTGTTGTCTCCACCAACACCCATTTGTTGCATGTCGATATCAACCTGAGTTAGTTCGCGTGGCTTAACGTCGTTTGTATGACGTCTGTTTTTATCTTTCGATTCCAGTTTGGTTCCGCTAGTACGTGGCTGGTTTTCGAAATCTTCAAGCAGGTTGTGATGTGCCGATACTTCAATTAGGTCAGTACCTTTGAACATTAGACCTTCTCCAGCTTTGTTAGTGATGCTCATCCAGCGTACATCTGCTTTGTTGCCATTTTCCTGTGGACGTAGGTATGCCCAGTACTGATCTGCAACAGATCCAGAGTATAGGTCAACAAAAGCACTTGTTTTCTTATCTTGGTAAGATTGATGTGGTCCGCGTCCCAACCAAGTCATCTGGTCGAATTCGCGAGGCATAATCATACTCATACCGAACTTAAGTACTTCAGGAACTTTTTTATCATCAGCCATTTCAAATTTGTGCTCTACAAGAATTGACTTATCGCCGTTGATAGTGTAAACAGTCTGGCAAGTACCTAAATCTCTTTTCTTATTCTTAAGTTCGAAGTTTAGCGTAAGCTCAACAGATGCCTCTCCTTTCGCGTCAACTTTATAATCTTTAAGAACGCGCTCTTTACCAGCCATGCGCCAAGCTTGAGCTTTCTTGTGACGTTTGCTACCGTAGTCGTTATCTGTAAGTGCGCGCCAGAATTCAGGTACAAGACCTTCTTTTAGCATTTCTTTTCCACTGTATGCAAGAGAAGTCATAACACCTTTTTTTACGTCGAAGATTACAGAGAAATCTTTTCCGGCAATTTTGAATTTACCGTTTTCCTCTTTTGTCTGGATAGGTGTTTTTGCAGGAGCTGATGGAACCGCAGCTTTGAACATTGGTAATTGGAATTGCTCTTTTGCAAGCTCTGTTCCTGCATCAACAAGATTTTCTGTTTGCTTAAGTTTTGCATATACATTCAAGAAGTATTCAACACCAGCTTCAGTTTCGATTTCTACATCTGCAGTGAAATCTCCTTTTTCGTCAGGCTTAAGAGCAATACCATCCCAGGTGCCTTTTTTAAGAACTTTTCCATTGCCTTTTACTTCCCAGTCAAAGTTGAATTTAGAAAGATCGATGAAAGCATATTTGTTCTCAATAGTAATCTCACCTTTTTTAAGGTTCTTAGCGTGGAATTTGATGTATTGATATACTTTTTTAACCTCAAGAAGTTCTGTTTTTGGTGTACGGTCTGGGTTTACAATACCATTCATACAGAAGTTACCATCGCTAGGTACTGTGTCTGGACCGAAGTCTGCCCCGTAAGCCCAGTATTTTTCGCCGTTTTCTTCTTTAACAAGACCTTGGTCTACCCAGTCCCAGATGAAACCACCTTGCATATTTTCGTGAGATTCGATGAGATCCCAGTAATCTTTCAGGTTACCAACACTGTTACCCATTGCGTGTGCATACTCACACTGAATAAGCGGTTTAAGATGAATTGTTTCATCGTCTTTTTTAGCTTCAAGCTCTGCTTTTTCTTTTACCCACTTCTCCATTTTATGCATGCGCATGTACATAGGGCTCATGATGTCAGTATTGCGTTTCCCGTGAGCTTGCTCATACTGAACAGGGCGGCTATCATCAACCGATTTAAGGTAATCGTATGTTTTTTCGAAGTTTACGCCATTACCAGCTTCGTTGCCCAACGACCAGATTACAACAGAAGGTTGGTTTTTGTCGCGCTCGAACATGTTAACTGTACGGAACATGTGTGCAGCACCCCATTCTGGCTGTTTTGCTAGAGATTCTTTTCCATAGTGCATACCGTGTGACTCGATGTTTGCTTCGTCAACAAGGTAAAGTCCATAGCGGTTACATAGTTCATACCAACGCTCAGGTTGTGGGTAGTGTGATGTACGTACAGCGTTTACGTTATGGCTTTTCATTGTCTTAATGTCTTTCAACATTGTTTCTTCGTCAACAACATGCCCTTTTGTATCGTGGTGCTCATGAAGGTTAACTCCTTTGATATATACGTACTGACCGTTAACGTAAAGTTTTGCGTCTTTGATTTCAACACGGCGGAAACCTACATCTTGGCGTACAACTTCGATAGTTTTCCCATCTTTACCCAATAGGGAAATCTGAAGGTCGTAAAGGTTTGGCGTTTCCGCTGACCATGTTTTGATGTTAGGGAATGTTGCAGAGAAAGATGCTCTGTTGTTTTTAACAGCACCTGTAAATTCTTTAACTAATTTCTTTCCTTCGAAAAGTTCAGCTTTTACTTGAATACCACTAGCATCATCAACCGCTAGTGTTTTTGTTTCAAGTTCGAATGTACCAGTAGTATAATCGTTTTCAAGGCCTGATCCAACACGGAAATCTTGGATGTGCTGTTTGCTACGGGCCATTACGTAAACATCGCGTGTGATACCTGCCAGACGCCAAAAGTCCTGGTCTTCTAGATAGCTACCGTCGCTCCATTTGTAAATCTCTACAGCAACGGTGTTCTCGCCAGCTTTGATGTATTTGTTGATATTGAATTCAGCAGGAGTTTTGCTGTCTTCGTGGTAACCTACCTGTTCGCCATTTACCCAAACATACATTGCCGCACCGGCAGCTCCGAAGTGTAAGTAAACGTCTTTCGATGTCCAATCAGCAGGAACCGTAAATGTTTTTTTGTATGAACCAACAGGGTTGTAGTGTTTTTGGATTGTTGGTGGTGTTTTGGCATGAGGGTACTTAATGTTAGTGTAAATAGGATATTCATAACCCTCACATTCCCAATTGGAAGGCACTTTAATGGTTTTCCACTGGCGCGTGTCGAAATCTTCTTTGAAGAAATAGAACGGACGTTCTGATGGATTTTTTGAAAGGTGAAATAGCCAATCGCCATTCAAAGATGTGATGAGAGACGACGCCCATTTGTTGTCGGCATCTACTTCTTCTTTTGAAGCAAAAGGAATGTAAGCTGCCCTTGCAGGTTCTTTGTTGATCTGACTAACTGCTGGGTTCTCCCAATCTGCAGGGACTTTTTCCTTAAACTCAACCCCTTCATAGGATTTGTAGGAGTCGCAGGCCTGTAGCATTAATGCCAGCGCCAGCGCTTTAAACCAAATGTGTCTCATGTTGAAAAATATGAATGTGAATTATAAAAGCCAAAAATACTTTTAAAAAACTGAATTCGCCAAACTCACCTTCTCTTAGAGTGGTTTCATTAACGGACAAATCTACAATCATTTTCTCAACAGTCCTTCATTTTCAGGGTAGAACATGCCTTTTAAAGTTTTAAAAGTTTTGTTTCTAGTTTTTGTTCAAGCCATAATTACTACTTTGAGTAGATAGAATTAAACTTTTCTTATCGTTATGCTTTTTATCGTGTTTCTTCCTGTGTTAAAGTATTGAAATCTAGCTGTTACCTTTGGCCTTCAAAAATGAGTACAGCCTAGGAGAATACTCTGATAGCTCTGCTATTTGGAATACATTTTCACATTCATTGTATTCAACATAAGATCAAAGTTCTCCTACTGGGCAATTCATTGAGTGAAAACCTGTGTTTTTAAAGTTTGTAATATTTTATATGTGTAAATATTTTTAGTTGAGGTTTTATTGTAGGGCTTTTTTATATGTCTAAATATTTCCCTGACCTTAATACGTAAAATGGTCAGGGAAATAGACATGTAGGCTCAATTAGCCTTTTTTATTTTTCTTTCCCTTTTTCCCCTTCTTACCTTTCTTTTTCTTGTTTTTCTTCTTCTTTTTCACAGGCCATTCTCTTACTCCATATTCTTTTTTCCATGCTTTATACTGTTGAAGCAGTTCGTTGGCTTTTTCTGTATTTTCAGCATGGATATTTTTCGTTTCTGTAGGATCGTTTTCTAGATCGTAAAGCTCCCAGTCTTTTTTGTAGCGTCTCACAAGTTTATAGTTGCCGTGACGGATGGCTTTATTACCTTCATGTTCCCAGTATAGAAGTCGATCCTTTTTCTCTTTTTTGCCTTTTGCTAAGCGAAGAAAACTTTTTCCATCAGTAGGGTGGATCTGGTTGCCTTTGTACGTTTTAGGGTATTCAGCTTTTCCAAGGTCAAGACAGGTTGGGAGAATATCATTGATGTGAACAGGTCTGTCGATCTGGTGGTGCTTCTTCAGTTTCTTAGGCCAGTGAACAATCAATGGTGTAATGATACCTCCTTCATGAGCTTGTCTTTTGAAGAAGCTATAAGGCGTGTTTGATACATTCGCCCAAGATTGACCATAGCCAACAAATGAATCTGCAGTACCAATAACTGCATTTGGAGATTTATTGATCCCACTTGAGCAAGCTCCATTGTCTGAAAGGAACATAATAACAGTGTTATCTAGTGCTCCCATTTCCTTTAAAGACGTTTTCAGGCGGCCAATGTTCTGATCCAAACAATCCATCATGGCCGCATATACAGCCATTTTTCTTGCTTCTTGTTTGGTGTCTGTTTCGTTCCATTCATCGTGCATCCCTTTTGTTAGCACAGCATTTTCTCCGATAAGCCCCATTTCTTTTTGGCGCTCGAACCTTGCTTTCCTTATGGCATCATATCCTTTGTTGTAGGCATTTTCGTACTTCTTGATGTCCTTTTCTTTTGCTTGAAGAGGAAAGTGAGGGGCAATGTATGCCATATACATAAAGAATGGCTTGTTCTCCTTTACCGCCTCTTTGGCGAATTTGATTCCATAGTCAGTGAAAGCATCGGTAGAATACCATCCAGCTTCTGGTTCCACTTTGGTATCGTTCAGGTAAACATCTCTTTTTAGAAATTTGGATGGGTAGAAGTATAAACCTCCACCAGCAGGAATACCATAGAAGCGCTCGAAACCGCGTTTAGTTGGCCAGTGTTCAGGTTCATCGCCGACGTGCCATTTGCCTGTCATTGCAGTTCTATACCCGCTTTCTTTGAGCGCTTCAGCAATGGTTACTGTATTTTTGCTTAAGTAACCTTGATATTCAGGATACGAAACTTTGTCGTCGTTCATATGTCCCATTCCTGCACGTGTTTGATAAACACCAGTAAGTAGACTTGCTCTTGATGGGCAGCACCGTGCTGTGTTGTAGCAGTTGGTGAACAGAACACCATTTTTTGCAAGTTGATCCAGGTTTGGAGTTGCAATTTCACTACCCATACACCCAAGATCAGAGTATCCCATATCATCAACAAGGATAACAATTATGTTCGGGCGTTTTTGCTTTTGAGCAAAGACCTGTATTCCTAAGGTTAATAAAATTAGTATTGAAAGAGCTTTTTTCATAAGCTGTTTAATTTATAGAATTGAATTTTAGACCCTCAAAATGTCTAATTTCGAGAGATGAGTTTGTTATGTTATAGAACGAAATTGTGCCTAAGGTTCGTCTGTTCAGTTGAACAATATCACTTATCGGCTTCTTTCTGTAAAATTTGTTTCTCCCATTCTTTCAGAATTTGTTCATCGGTGGGGGTGCCTTCGAAACCCCATACTGTTTTATATTTGTTCTGAATACTTTTTCGTTTACTTGCTAACTTTGCATCTAGGTCGTTCTGATCAGGATCTGGAAAAGTGTCATTTGTTTGTTTCTGCCATTTCAGAAGCTTCTTGTGTAGTTTTTTTACAAGTTTTGTTTTTTTCGCTGCAAGGTTATTAAGCTGATGCGGATCGTTTTTGAGATCATAAAGTTCAAATTCAGGTTTCGTTTCACTCATAAAAAGAGCCTGTTCTGGCGTAAGTTTTCCTTGCTTGTGCAATACTTTCATAAGTGTGTATACTGGATATCCGTAAAGCTTATAGCCAGACACTTGCATCCAAGGAATGTCAGTTTTGTAATTCTTTATGAATAGGTAATCTTTCGTGCGTAAAGTCCTGATTTTTTCGATAGCGTCGCCATTGCGGTCACGTGCGGCAATAATAAAGTCGTTTTCTTTTTTACTGAAAATGTCTGTTCCATGCATTTGCTTTTCTTCTTCAAGTCCAGCTAGTTCTAGCATTGTAGGGGCTAAGTCAACCAAACTGATCAATTTGCTTTCCTGACCTTCAATTTTCTTTTTGCCATAGAATGAAACGATCAGAGGAACTCTGGTCCCGCCATCATATAAGAACTGTTTGTCCCGAACATGTGGGCGTCCATGATCTCCAAAAAACACAACAATTGTATTGTCCAATAGTTTTTTTTCTTCTAGCCATTTCATTTGTTTCCCAACCCAGTTGTCCAGAAGCTGAATGTCTTCAAGGTAGTTAGCCCAATCGCGGCGTGTAAGCGGATGGTCCGGGTAGTATGGGGGAATACTAACTGTTGTAGGATCGACAGGGTTAACAGTGTCATTGTGAAAAGGTCTGTGTGTATGATAAGATTGGAAAACAAGAAAAACTGGTTGGTCGGCTTTTCTTGTTTTCCATTTTCTATTTTTAAGGCCTTTACTTTTTAGTTTGAAATTCAGGTCTTTCTTGCCGTTGTAATCAACAAAATAGCCTGCTTCATGGAAAAAGTCGAAAAGTGTTTGTGTGCCTTTTGGTAACTTATGAAGATTGCGCTTCATTGTTCTATGGAAGTTTGCGCCAAAAGATGTTTGGTACATTCCTGTGACAAAAGCAGAACGCGAAGGCGAGCATACAGAACCAGTTGCATGAGCATTCTGAAACATGATGCCTTGCTGGGCAAGCTTGTTGATGTGTGGCGTTTTGACAATTTTATTTCCATAGCACCCAAGGTCTGGGGAAAGATCCTCTGCAATCATCCAGATTATATTGGGTTTGTTTGTTTCCTTTTGTGCATAACCTAACCTTACAGATAAGATTAATGCTAGTAAGAAAGTAAAGCGCAAAGTATTATTCATCTGTATATTTTTTAAAGTATATAACAATGTTTATTCTGGTCATGCCTTGTGTTTATTGTTTTGTTATACTCAATTCGCTTGGTGTGCCGATTGTCTTGTGCTGTTTTTGGATGTTGCCCTTATTTTCTAAAGAAGAAATTGTGTTCTGAAAAGCATTGCTTTGGTATATAATTGAGACGTTTTTCGATTCGCTATTTATGTTCGGATAATAGTTAAGTGATTTTAAGGTGAGGGAAGGAGAGACATATTTGTAGAGGGGGGAAATTAAGCTCACAAAAGTATTCGGTACTTTTTTACATAGGCAATGCAAATACTCCGTAATACTGTTGTCTTGTTCTGTAAAAAAAAAACTCAAGGTGCTTGTCTGATGAAAATATTGCTTTCTGGAAGTGTTCAAGCCATGTCTCCCAAAAAATATCATCAGAAATTGAGATGTGTAGAACTTATCGTGTTTCATATCTATACACTTCGCTTAAAACTACTTCAGGTTTGATTTTTTAGGTTGGTTTAGCTTTATTTTAATAATGTTTAAATAGTTAAACTTAAGATCAAAGTTAAGGTTTGTATTTTGCAAATGTAAAAATAATGCAAATTTTACCGTAATTATTTTACGTAAAATTTCGTAAAAAGGTTGTGGCGTTTTTTGTGTTTGTGTGTCATAATGGAATTTTTTTGTTCTTTTTGTTGATAATTAGAGTAATACGTGTGATTTGATGCGAAAAAAATCAGCTGGTCGAAGATGATCTGGATTGTTGGGAACGTGTTTGCTGCTTAGGTGTCGGGAAGAAGTGAAAGTGGAGAATGTACTTGTCTGCAAATGGGTGTGGCTTCCAGATCTCAAATCAATTTGCAAGCCGAGGGACTGATTTAGCAACATTAAGAGTATAATGTACTTGTGTTCAGGTTGGAGGTGAATTAAATAGAATTGCACCTTTGGGTGTGCTAATATAAGTGGCGTTTTAAACTTGTTGCCACATAAAATATTAGCACAATACTTTGTCCCTGAAAATAGCACTGCCCGCGCTTAATTCCCTTATTGTTTTATTGCTATGTTGCGAAGTGAGGAGCTTCTTATGTTCAGTTTTCCGCTAAGAGTAATTGATTCGTAAGGAAGTTCTGGGCTATTGATACGCTGGAGAAGCAGGTTGGCTGCAAACCGTCCCATCTCGTTGCATGGTTGTAAAACACTGGTCAATGGAGGATTCATGACGCGTGCAAATCTGGTTTCTGTAAATCCGACGATACCAAGTTCCCTAGGTACTTTAATACCGTTTTTTTGAGCCATTCGCATAGCACCAACTGCCACAAGATCATTTGTGAAAAGTGCGTCGGGCATATTGTTTTCTTCAATTAGGCGTTTTATAATTTTTTCACCTTCTTCAATTGTAAGGCCTACGTCAAATATATGATCCTTTGAGACAGGAAGTCCATATTTTTCATGCGCATCCAAGAAGCCCTTAATGCGGTTTTGAGTCAAGCTAAGGCTATCGTTATGCATGAAGTGAAAAATCTTTTGGTAACCCTGAATAACAAGGTGTTCAGTAGAAAGGAAACTCCATTTATAGTCGTCGAAAACAACTTTTGGGGCTGGGATATTTTCATTGACTCTATTGAAAAAAACAACGGGAAATCCAGATTCAGATAGTTCCTGATAATACTCTATGTTTTTTGTTTCCCTTGAAAGTGATAAAATAATTCCATCTACTTGACTCTTTAATAGGGTTTTTATATTTTCAATTTCAGTCTCGTGACATTCGTTCGATTGCATAATCAGGACTTGGTACCCTTCAGCTAGAAGTACCTCTTGTATTCCCATTATTACCTTAGGAAAGAAAGAATTGATGAATTCGGGGATGACAACTCCGATATTGTAAGTTTTCTGTTGAGTGAGTTTTTTGGCTATAGGATTGGCTAAATATCCTAGTTCTTCAGCTGTCTGTAGTACTTTTTTTCTTGTTTCAGGCTTTACGTCGTGTTTATCGTTCAATGATCGGGATACTGTGGCAATCGAAATACCTAGGTGCTCAGCTATATCTTTTATTGTAGTATGCTTCATGAGTCTGAAAAAGTTTAAGGTCTAAATTTCCTTTCTTGCTAATGTTTTAGGGGAAAAAAGATTTAAAAATTATTGATTCACAATTGACTAAAAGCTGATTTTCAGGCGTCAGTCAATTTATATCCATGACTAATAATTTATAATTCCCTTAGCGCATTAAAGAGAAAAGGATGTAGCGGCAAGAGCCTACCTGACCGCAAAATAGTATTTTCTGCAAAGTTAACGTAAAAAAATAAAAAACATAAAGACTGTTTTCGTAAATAAGTTTTTCGTTTCGTCATTTTTGAAGTTTACATTTTTTTACGTAAAGTTTTTTCCGTAAGTTTGCGCAGTCTGAAACTTATTTTACACAATCAGTAATGAAGGAGCTTGATATTTTAACAATACTCGCCTTTTCGGCAGTAGTTTTTCTATGTGGAATTTCTTTTTCCAAGTCTGGAAAGAACATGAAATCTTTTTTCTCTGCGGGAGGAAAAGTGCCTTGGTGGATTAGTAGTCTATCGCTTTTCATGAGTTTTTTCTCTGCGGGGACATTCGTAGTTTGGGGATCTATTGCTTACTCCGAAGGATGGGTATCTGTAGCGATACAATGGACAATGGCTATTGCAGGCCTTATTATCGGTTTTGTTATTGCACCTAAATGGAATAAAACTGGTACGCTTACAGTAGCTGAATATATTACAAAGCGTTTTGGGAAAGACACGCAGCGTGTTTACACGTGGTTGTTCTTATTCCTTTCTCTATTTACCACAGGTGCATTCTTATATCCTGTTGCAAAGATAGTTGAAGTTTCAACAGGAATACCTATCACAACAAGTATTATTGCACTTGGAATTCTAATCACAATTTACACAGCAATTGGTGGTCTTTGGGCCGTAATCGTGACTGATGTATTACAGTTTGTTGTGCTTACAGCCGCAGTTCTTATTGTTGTGCCACTCGCATTTGACGAAGTAGGCGGCATTGACGGCTTTGTTCAACAGGCTCCAGAAAACTTCTTCAACTTTATCTCTGAAGAATACAGCTTGAGTTTTATGATTGCATTTGGTTTATATAACCTTTTCTTTATCGCTGGTAACTGGGCGTACGTGCAGCGTTATACAAGTGTTGGAACCCCTAAAGATGCTAA
Source organism: Bacteroidales bacterium (assembly GCA_965230435.1). Taxonomy (GTDB): domain Bacteria; phylum Bacteroidota; class Bacteroidia; order Bacteroidales; family JBDKHP01; genus JBDKHP01. Next base: position 1,590,886 of record CBDDLB010000002.1, on the reverse strand, counting down.
AAAAGTAGGTTGGTTGTTTGGTGGCCTTTACGTAATTAGTCCTGTGCTTTGGATGCTACCTCCTATGATTTACCGTGCTCTTGTTCCGGAACTTAGTGGATTAGAAAACGAAGGCGCATATTTATTAATGTGTAAACAAGTATTGCCAGCAGGTATGCTAGGGCTTATTGTTGGAGGGATGGTTTTTGCGACTTCAAGTTCAGTGAACACGACATTGAATATTGCTTCAGGGGTGTTTACAAATGATGTTTATAAATTGCTTAAGCCAAAAACATCGCAAGAAGATTTAATGAAAATTGCACGATTAACAACTGTACTTTTTGGACTTATTACAATTGTTGTGGCGCTCTTGGTTCCAAAGATGGGAGGTATTGTAGAACTTATTCTTGGGCTTGCAGCAGTAACAGGCGGTGCTATGTACTTGCCACCTCTATGGTCTTTGTTCTCAAAACATCAGACTAAAGTTAGCGTACTTGCTACAACGTTAATTAGCTTGATTGTTAATGCTTACATGAAATTTGCTATGCCAGAACTGCAAGGTGTGACTCTTTCTCGTGCTATGGAAATGATACTTGGTGTTGGTATACCAATAGCATTACTTGCTTTCTTCGAGTTGTATGCCCGTTTTACAAATCAAGCTGAAGGTGAGCATGTTGTAGCTGATTTAGAAACTGATGGAAGTTCGGAAGAAGAGGAAGCTGAGACAAATACTCATGGTGTTAAGGTTATTGCAATTGGAATTGGAATTTCTGGCTTGTTGGTAGCGTTGCTAGGCGTTATCAACGACGAAGGGCGTACAATTGTTATTAGTATGGGCTCGGCAGTTATGTTCCTTGCAGCATATGTATACCCAGGTTTGATTAGAAAGACAAAAAATTAAATATAAAAAGGCTCGTCAGCAATTTATGACGGGCCTTTACTTAATAAATAAGTGCATTAAAGTAACCATCGTTTTGGGGTTTATCGTTTATTGATAAGTAGTCAGTCGTTTAAGTTGCTGTCTTATAGTATATAATAAATCCATAAATAGGTCAACGACCTTAAACAGAATAATTTTGATGGGAACAAGTAGTGTCATGCACTTATTACTACATCACTATAGCATATCATGCTGTAGGCAAATCAAAGAACTTCTTCGAAAAATAAGCTAATAATAAACTAATGAAAACGGAAAACAGGATAGACGGGAAAAGGTTTAATAAGACAGTTAAACTTGATACAGGTTTAGTTGTTGTTGGAGGTGGAATCTCAGGTACGTGTACTGCTATTGCAGCTGCCCGTCAAGGAATCAAGGTGGTTCTTGTTCAGGACAGACCTGTATTGGGAGGAAATGCTTCTAGTGAAGTGCGCCTTTGGATTCTTGGTGCTACTTCGCACTTGGGTAACAACAACCGTTGGGCTCGTGAAGGTGGAATCATGGATGAGATTCTTGTTGAAAACCTTTACAAGAATAAAGAAGGAAACCCTGTTGTTTTCGATACAATCTTACTAGATAAAGTTGTTGCTGAGGAAAATATTACTTTATTATTGAACACGGCAGCTTATGACTTGGTTAAAGAAGGAAATTCTATAAAAACAGTTTATGCTTTCTGTAGCCAGAACTCTACGGCTTACGAATTGTCTGCTCCTAACTTTTGTGATTCTTCAGGAGATGGAATCATTAGTTTCATGGCTGGCGCTTCGTTCAGAATGGGTGCTGAGTCGAAAGAGGAATTCGGTGAACTGTTTGCACCAAATGTAGCAGAGTATGGTGAGCTTCTAGGCCACTCAATTTATTTCTACAGTAAACAGGCTCCAGCTCCAGTAAAATACCATGCTCCTAATTTTGCTCTTAAGGATATCAAGAATATACTTCCTAAGCACAAGCTTATTAAGAAAGAAAATAAAGGTTGCCAGTTTTGGTGGCTAGAGTGGGGCGGACGTTTAGATACCATTCACGAAAGTGAAGATATTAAGTGGGAGCTTTGGAAGATTGTTTACGGAGTTTGGGATTACATTAAAAACTCTGGAGAATTTGATGATGTTGACAATCTGGATCTTGAGTGGGTAGGTACAGTGCCAGGCAAACGCGAAAGCCGTCGTTTCGAAGGTCTTTACATGATGAAGCAGCAAGATATTATCGAACAGAAACGTTTCGACGATGTTATTGCACACGGTGGTTGGGCTATCGACCTTCACCCTGCTGATGGTGTTTATAGTAATCTTCCAAGTTGTACTCAGTATCACAGTAAAGGTATTTACGAACTTCCATTAAGAGCTTATATCTCTAAAGATATCGACAACTTGTTCTTTGGCGGTCGTATTATCAGTGCATCTCACGTAGCTTTTGGTACTACTCGTGTAATGGCAACAGCAGGACTTGGTGGACAAGCTATTGGTATTGCAGCTGCTGATTGTGCAAAAAAAGGAATTCAGCCAAAAGAACTTCTGGAGAAAAATAACTTAACAGAACTTCAGAATAAATTAAATCTTCAAGGGCAAAGTATTTTAAATAAAACTCAAGGTATTTCGGAACTTACTCAGAGTGCTACAATTTCAGCTAGCAGTTCTACTGTACTTTCAGAAATTCCATTTGATGGTGAGTGGATGCCATTGAGCACGGCTTCGGGACAAATGCTACCTCTTAAAGCTGGCACGAAATATACTTTCGAAGTATTAGCATTGGCAGACGAAGCAACAACTCTAAATGTTTCATTGCGTACTGCTGCGAAATTGGGCAATTACACACCAGAAGTAGTGGTGTCAGAGAAATCATTTGATTTGAAAGAAGGAGAGGAAAGAGTTATAATTTCTTTCGATGAAGAATTGGAAGCAGATCAGTATGCATTCTTATTATTCCAAAGTAATGCATCTGTTTATGTGAAAGGAAGTAACTACCGTCAGTCAGGTATTGTTTCTGTATTCAATACAGTTAACCTTGCTGTGAACAACCATGGCAAACAAACACCACCAGAAGGTTTAGGGGTTGAAGCTTTCGAGTTCTGGATCCCAAAGAGAAGACCAGAAGGTACAAACTTGGCAATGAAAATAAGCCCTGCTTTGGATGGTTTTGGTACAGAAGAACTTGTGAATGGTTTTGTTAAGCCTTTCTGTACGCCAAATGCTTGGGTAGCGAATATTTCTGAAGATACTCCTGAGTTGCGTTATACTTGGGAAGAAGAAAAAGAAATCGAAGGACTAACATTATTCTTCGATACTGATTATGATCATCCAATGGAGTCGGTTCTTATGGGTCACCCAGAGGATGTTGTTCCTTTCTGTGTTAGAAATTTCGAGGTATTAGACGAAAAAGGTAATTCATTATACAAAGAAGAAGGTGGTTTCCAAACAATGAGAAACATCAAATTCGCAACAGCAACGAAAACAAAACAACTTGTGATCAAGTTTAAGAAAGAGCACGAGAATGTTCCTGTTTCGTTGTTCCAAGTTGAACCTCATTTTGTTGGAGCTTAATTAGTCTTGTGCTGAATAATATCTTCTTTAAGTGAAGATTCTATTGTTTTCAATTACTACCGTAGCAGGCTTCAGCCTGTTATGGTAGTGGTTGTTTTTTTACTGCGATGATCTGAAAATCTTCATCCATTGTTGGCAAAAGCAAAAGGATGCGTATCTTGGATTGTCAATGATTTAATTTTAACAGTAACGCAGAAAACAAAGGGAATATGAAAAAAAGATTATCGCTGTTCTGTTGTATATTTGCTGTTTTACTTACAGCTTGTAGCCAGCCACAGAAGGAGTATTTTAATTATGCAGAAGGTAAACCTGTAGAGGCTTTTGGAAAAAAAGCTAAGCAAGAAGGTGTCGTTACAGACGGAAATTTAGAAGGAATCTGTAGAGGGAAAACTAGAAAGGGGGCTCCTGCCGTAAAAATCGATTTAACAGCAGAGTTTAAACTAGGTGGTGCACATGTATATTTAGGAGGGACAAATTCCACTCCTCTTGCTGCATTCCATTTAGAGTATCAAAAAGGAAGTGACTGGGTGAAAATTCCAGGTGCAGTTGTTACTGATAATTACAGCCCACGTGTTTCACTACTTTTTAAAGAAGTTATTAGTACAACTGCACTGCGATTAGTTTCAGATGCAGGTGGTTGGTACAAAATCTCGGAAATACAACTATGGGGCAAAGATGTACCTAAGATGCCACATGGATTGAAAGAAAAAAAAGAAGCTGAATTTAAGGCTGAAAAACATTGGGTGTGTGCAAATCAGATTGCTTACAATGTGAACACACCAAAGCGCTTTACAGTCCCTACCGCTAAGACAGACTTACCGTTCAAAATTTCAGAAAAAAAATCAGGAAAAGTAGTTTTCGAAGGTAAACTTCAGAATAAAATTGGAGATTTTACTGCATTCAATCCAGAATCAGAACGTGGCGTTGAGTATGTGATAACTGTAGAAGGAGATGGCCTACCTAAAGGTGAATCTTATCCTTTTGAGATCGGAAAGCAACGTATTCAAGAAATGGCTTACCAATCTGCTGTAGATTTCATGAACGATGCACGTAGTATAGTTGGGACACACCCTTCTGCATATGGCGGTACAGCTTGGCGCGATGGAACTTATTATACTTATGAGCTTCCTTCAATGGTGATTCTTTACCTTTCGAAACCAGATGTTTTCGAAAAAATGCCAGTGACAATGAGCTGGAAAAAAGATCATGATTTGGTAATGGATGAAAATTTCAAACCAGTAAAATCGCCACAAGATAAAGATGCTCTTGCCGCAGTTAGAAATTATTACTCGAATATGCCTGCTCCAAAATCTGATAAAATTCCAGATCTGTTGCAAGCTATGCGTTTCACTGTAGGTTGGATTTTATCTGATCCTGCAACGAAAGATCCTAGTGGAGATCCACTGCCAGACCAAATTCACAACCAAACTGTAGAACAGTTGGCTTTCTTCCTATATGGCTTCCCAGCTTATAAGAAGCACTTTAAAGAAGAGTTCTACAAAATGACTCTTGACTCAACATTGAAATGGTGGGGTGAAACTGGCTTGTATGACGTGATAACTAAAGTTGGAACAGGAAAAGGACGCCATGCTCCAGGACACTCGATTTTGCCAAACCTCTTGATGTATCAGGTCGCAAAACGTGAGAACTTAGAGAATGCAGATAAATTTATGCAGGCTGCGGTAAAACAAACTCAATGGGTGATCGATAGTGTAGATTGGAAGAACCCGCGCTATACTAAAGGTCAGCGTATGAGTGAACAAAAGCTTATCACTGGTTTGGCCTTATTCCAAAAACTATATCCGGAGCAAGCGCCAAAAGGACTTTCTGCTAAAATAAAAGGTTGGGCAGAATCTGTTGTTGCACTTTCTGATAACATGTGGGATTTCCGTCGTTTTGATGATTACCAATGGACATTGCCAGGGTTTAACGAAGCGGGTAATATTATTGGATTCCCAGCTTGTGCGCTTTCTGCATCGATGTGTTTGGAAGAAGGAAAGTTGAAGGACAGAATTGTAGAACTAGCCTATTCGCATATGGACAATGTTTATGGCCGTAACCCTAAAAACGCTCACTGTGCAAATCACCCAGAAAATGGATTTGTAGGAATTGATAATGGCTGGCCATTTAAGTACAGGTATGATGTGTGTGCACGTCTGGAAATAGTTAGGGGTTCGCTTAGTTCGCTTCCTGGCTCGGAGATGTACCCTTTCAATCCTAATGCGAAAGGTCGTCACCCAGAAGGCTGGACAGTTTACAATGCAGTATGGAACGTGAGTCTTGCTTTTATGAACTTTACTGAAGGAGTTAGTGACGTTACTATTTTAAAAGAAATAAAATAAGTGAGCATCGCTCTTCTATTGATTTGTTAAGATTTAAATATCACGTAACGAGGAGCTAAAGTTAATTTGGTTCCTCGTTTTTTTATGGGTGTTTTTGAAACAGCCAGAGAATGGGGGGTGATTAAAAATCAAAAAAAAACTAACTTTTTTTTCTTGACAAGGGTTGATATTGTGAAAATTACGCCTGCTAATATGTAAGCAGTATAAAAACTCAAACAAATAGATTATCTATTTAATTCTGATTAAAAATGAAAAAAAATTACTTTCTATTATTCGCTGTAATCGTTTTTTTAGGAGCTTGTTCTTCTGCTGTTAAAGACAAAACAAAATCTTCGGTTCCGGAAGGCTACGAGCTGGTTTTCGAAGATGATTTTTCAGGGGAAAGCTTAGATCTTACAAAATGGGCCTACAGGGCAGATAATAAGCACAGAAGTGTCCAGTTGAAAGAGAACGTTGAAATTAAAGATGGGAATTTGGTGCTTAATCTACATGTTTACAAAGATTCTGTTGAAGGAAAGTTAGCTTCTGGAGCTGGGATTGTGTCACGGAAACGTTTTCGCTATGGTTATTATGAAGTGAGATCGAAACTGGGCGATGGCGTTGATGATGATAAAGATGGAAAAGTTGATGAAGGCTGGCATCATTCATTTTGGGCAATGGCTGCTGTTGTTGAAGGGGATGCAGTAAGTACAACTTATCCTGGAATAAGAAGAACAGAGATCGACTGCTACGAAAATTCATCTGAGCACAGATGGGACAAAAAAGAAAATGGGCTACATCGTTTCACTCAGCATATTATAGTTTGGGATGAAAATGGAAAAGAAGCAGGTCGCCTGCCTAAACCACCAGCAGATAAAGTGCATCCAGAAAATTTTAACCCTCACGAATGGAATACATATGCATTTCTTTGGACAGAAAAAGAAGTGAAATTTTATGTAAATGGGAAACTTTCTCACATTGCGGATTATCCAGTAGATCAATACACACACGATGAAATAAATATTTGGCTGACTGCAATTTCTGCTAATTGGAACAAAAAAGGGCAGGAAGAAAGTTTGGCAGTCTACGATTATTTTAGGTTTTATAAGAAGAAATAGCTGAATGTGCCTGAGCTGCAATTGTTAGTTTGTAAGTTATTCTAAAGGATTGATGTTGATCTTTTTCAGTAAAGTTCAAATGACAATTGCAGGCTCTTTATTCTTTTTTAAATTTGTATTTGAATGCTGTTTTATATCAGCGTTTGATTATAAATCAAATTTCAGGGGAAAATTTATAATTCGTTTAATTCTAAAAATGAGAAGGATGAAGAAAGGATTATTACTCAGCTTAATTACGCTGTTCTTTTGTGGCCTAAATACTTTCGCCCAATCCATCAGTGTGAACATTGATGAGAAGAAACAACAGTTTCATGGCACAGGTGGAACAACCGACAGCTATATGTATGTTTGGTCTGATCATTTATCGGAAGAAAAAGTGGATCAGGCCGCCCAGATGGTAGCAAAAGACATAAACCTTAAGTTTATTAAGAATTATATTAATGGAACTCCAGAGGTATTCCCTAAGACTTATACAAGATTTGCAAAAATAGTAAACGCTGTTCGTGTTTATAATCCTGATATCAAAGTACAGATTTCGATTCAGGATTTGCCAGATGAATTAGAAGAAACAGAAATAAAGGATGGTGTAACCAGAGCAAAGAAAGGACACTACGATTCAACTATACCTCAGATTTTTGATAAAATTGCAGAATATTATTTAGCCGTAATAAAAGGGTTCCATGCAGAAGGAGTACAAGTAGATCAGCTAGACCTATTAAATGAACCTGGAGGTGTTGATTATGCTGTTTATTTCGGAAAATTATATTCAGAAGCTATCCCCCGCCTCAAGAAATTGATGGCAGATTCAGAGAAAAATCCTGATAATCTACCAATGCCCGAAGTACTTGGAACAAGCCAGTGGAGTGTTGGCGGGACAACGAAGTGGTTCGAAAGGTGGAAAAAGGAACTTCCTGGTGCTTATGAACAAGTTGATGTTGTAACAACACATGGTTACCGCATGGGCTGGATCGAAGAGGAATATCAGAAGATTTATGATTACATTGATGGGAAACCTTTTCAGAATAACGAGCAGACGGCTAAGTTACAAAAGGGAGATGGACTTTTTGAGACTTTTGGAGAAGATGATCCAGATTATATTGGAGATGTTTCAATGGCTCTTCGTATCAGTGATGCAGTAAACGGAGGTGTAAATCATTTCTTTATTTTCAATTTGAATAACAGTTCTGGTAATAATGCTTCGTTGATAAAAACGACAAAGAAAGGTGTTGTCAAAAAATCGAAAGTATACGATGGATTCCGTCAGCTGACATCACTACAACCAGATGGTTCATTCTGCCTTGGTAGAGAGATGTACAGTATGAACAAAAATAGAGTGCTTTGCTACAGAAAAGGTTCTGAAAATGAGGTTTATGTAAATATAACTAACATAACTGCAGAAGCATCTACAATTTCTCTTGATATGAGAAATATTGAAAAGGAATTCCGTGGAATTAAAAGTGTTAAGGCTTGGGTGAGTGACGAAACAAAAGATATTGAAGAGACGCTTAACCAAAACTATGATAAGACAGTTGCACATATCAATTATGAGGCTGGTCCATACAGTGTTAACACTTTGAAAATTACTTTTACAGAAACTGCTCCCGAAGTAATGGGAAAAAGAGCGCAAACTATTCAATTTTCAGCAATTGACGATCAGCCTATAGAAAATGGAAGTGTTGAGCTTACAGCCTCTGCAACTTCTGGTTTAGATGTAGTTTTTGAGGTTGTGAGCGGGAGCGCAAAAATTGAAGGTAATACGTTAAAGTTTTCGAAAGTTGGAGAAGTGAAGGTTAAAGCAAAACAAGCTGGTAATTCTGACTTTTATTCTGAGGCAGCAGTCCAGTCGTTTTCTGTAATAGGGGCTGTTGAAGAGAATCTTGCGAAAAATAAAACGGTACAATCTAGTTCTGTGTTTAAAGATTATTCTGCTAACAAGGCTGTTGACGGTGATAATGCTGACAAAACGAGTAGATGGATAAGTGCAAAAAATACTGATCCTCATTGGTTGGAGGTTGATCTTGGAGACTTTTTTAGTGTCAACAAAGTTGTAATAACTTCGGATGAATCGGCAGTGCCAAAAGATTTTGAGTTACAGTATTGGGATGGAACAGAGTGGAAGGCTCTTTTTGCAGAGACAGGCAATACCTCTGTTAAATTCCAGAAAGAATTCACAGCTACTAACACAAGCAAGGTTCGCCTTTATTCAACTTCTAGCTCTGCAACAGAAGGTTGGATAAAGATTTTCGAAGTTGAATTGTACGGGGAAGAAAAAGCTACTTCTGTATCTTATTTGAATAAGTTGAGCTTTTCTGTTTATCCAAACCCAACTTGCGATGTATTGAATATTGAAGGCGCTCGTAAAGGTGAGACTATTAATGTGTTTAGCATTGATGGTGTTTTGCAAAAGTCCATAACAGGACAAAAGCAGATTGATGTGTCGTATTTGAAATCAGGAATTTATTCGATTTCGATAAGAGGATACAAGTCTGTGGTTTTCATAAAAAAGTAATTGATATCATACTGGGGATATCCTGAAGATTTTTTTCTTAGATCTAGACTTTTCAGGAAGTCCCTACAAGCTTTCTGTGTTTTGTACGGTTAATGAGTTATTGTGTTAAGATAGGCGTACAAAAATAGATGGCACATTATAGGATTGTCAGAATATTGAATATTAGTTCTGTGCTTTTTCTAAGAAATAGCTCACGTGTTTATGATGACAAGAGGGTATGGATGTTGAATTTTTTTCGTGAATAAAACTCTAAATCATTCAGTCCAGGACAACGAATAGTGCAGAATATTAGGTTGGATTTTTTGAAGAGGAAGTGATGGACGCTGTTGTTGAATAGACGAAGAATGAATATGATTTAAATTCATTGCAAATATATTATATGAGAAAATACCAAGGGAGACCTTGGTATTTTTTTTTGTGGGTATGGAAACATCTGAACAATGTGAATTTACAAATAGGAATGAAAAAAGATGATAGGTAGAGAGTATTACAGTTTGCGCTTATGTTAGATTTTGAAAGGAAAGGCAGTAGAATGTATAAAGGTGGCGGTTGTAGCTTTGTAGCATGATTTCTTTCAAAAAAAGAGTATTATTGACGTTTAAAGGGTGCTTGTATAGTATTTGTAAGATTTTCGTCTAGTGATTTTATATATTTTAGTAGCGTATTTTATACTACTATTTAAGTTTCGATTGAATTTCAGGGAGATTATAAATAAATTAAAAAGAAGGATGAATAGAAGATTATTATTTGGTTTAATAATACTGTTTTTCTGCGGGCAGAATATTTTCGCCCAATCTGTCACTGTTAACATTGACGAAAAGAAACAACAGTTCCTAGGGGCAGGAGGTACTGCCGATAGCTATATGTATGTTTGGTCAGATCACTTATCGGAAGAAAATTTTGATAAGGCTGCTCAAATGGTTGCTAAAGACATTAACCTTAAGTTTGTTAAAAATTACATTAACGGAACTCCAGAGGTATATCCTAAAGCTTATACACGGTTTGCAAAAATTATTGAAGGAATACGGAAGTATAATCCAGATATTAAAGTGCAAATTTCGATTCAGGATTTACCAGATGAATTAGAGATGGCTGAAGATGACCCAAGACTTGGGGGGGCGCATAATGGTTCAAAAGGACGTTACAATCCCGATATTCCTGACGTTTTCGGTAAAATAGCTCAATACTATTTAGATGTTATTAAAGGTTTTCATGCACAAGGAGTTCAGGTTGATCAGCTAGACCTATTGAATGAACCAGGAGGAACTGATATCGCAGTTTATTTAGGAAGATTGTATTCTGAGGCTATTCCACGCCTTAAGGCTCTGATGGCTGATCAGACAAGCAATCCAGATGGCTTACCTATGCCAGAGGTACTGGGAACGAGTCAGTGGAGCGTTTCAGGAACAACACGATGGTTCGATAAATGGAAAGCAGAACTGCCAGAAGCTTATGAGCAGGTAGATGTTGTAACTACCCACGGTTACCGAATGGGCTGGTATGAAGAAGAGTACAGAAAAATTTATGAATACATAGACGGAAAGCCTTTCCAGAACAATGAGCAAACAGGAAAACTGCAAGTTGGAGATGGACTTTATGAGGTTTTCGAACAAAGTGAGCCTGATTATATTGGGGACGTTTCAATGGCAATGCGTATCAGTGATGCAGTAAATGGTGGTGTAGATCATTTCTTCATTTTCAACTTGAACAATACTTCAGGTAATAATGCAGCACTGATAAGAACGACAAAGAAAGATGTTCTAGAAAAGTCAAAAGTATATGATGGTTTTCGCCATGTAACATCCCTACAACCTGATGGTTCTTTCTGTTTGGATAGGGATATGCATGGAATGGAAAAGAATAGAGTTCTTTGCTATAGAAAAGATTCTGAAAATGAGGTCTATGTGAATATTACAAACATAACGAAAGATGCTTCTACAGTTTCTATTGATATGAGAGATCTTACTAAAGCATTCCGCGGAATTAAAAGCGTTCAGGCTTGGGTAAGTGACGAAACGAAAGATATTGAAGAGACTTTTAACCAGACTTATAATCAGACAGTAGCTCATATTGATTACGAGGCTGGACCATACAGTGTAAATACGCTGAAAATCACTTTTACGGATGAAACTCCTGAGGTGATGGGTAAAAAAGTTCAAACCATAGATTTCGCAGCAATAGAAGATCAGCCTTATGAAAAGGGAAGTATTAAACTTACAGCTTCTGCAAGCTCTGCTTCTGGTGTAGTTTATGAGATCGTGGGCGGACAAGCTACATTGGAAGGAGATGTTCTGACGTTTACACAGCCAGGAGAGGTTAAGGTTAAAGCAAAGCATGCAGGTGATTCTGAGTTTTATTCTGCTAGTGCGGTTCAAACGATTACAGTCCTAGAACCAGCGGAAGAAAATATTGCAGAAGGTAAAACAACACAAGCTAGTTCTGTATTTAAAAAATTTACTCCAAATAAAGCAGTAGATGGAGATGAGTCGACAGCCTCAAGCCGTTGGATAAGTTCTAAAAATGCTGGGCCTCATTCTATTGAAATTGACTTGGATGGAACTTATATGGTTGATAGTGCTGTAGTTATTTCAGATGAAGCAATTCCAGCAGATTTTGAATTGCAGTACAACACTGGAACAGAGTGGAAAACACTTGTTTCGGAAAAGGGCAATACTGAGGCTGAATATAGAACAGCGTTTGAAGCTAAAACAACAACGAGTGTGCGTCTGTATTCAACAGCAAGCTCATCGGCAGATGGTTGGATCAAAATTTTTGAGATAAAGCTTTATGGAGAAAAAGTAGAGAAGAAGTCTCAAACAATCGATTTTTCAAAAATTGATGATCAATTCTGGAAAACTGAAAGTATAGACCTTTCAGCTTCTGCAACTTCAAAGTTACCAGTTACTTTCGAAGTGGTAAGTGGTAATGCTAGGTTAGAAGGAAACAAGCTTATATTTACAGGTTTAGGAAAGGTTGAAGTAAAAGCGACACAAGAAGGAAATGAAGAATACGATTCAGCAGAGGCTGTTGTTCGCTCGTTTACTATTATACAAATAGCTGAACATATTGCAGTAGACAAAGCAGTAACTGCAAGTTCACAATATGCTAAATATGATCCAGAAAACGCTGTAGATGGAGACCTTAATGGAAAAGGAAGCCGTTGGATAAGTGAAAAAGGAACAGAAAATGCTCATTGGTTGGAAATTGACTTAGCTGGATATTACAAGGTTGATAGTGTTGTGATTTCATCTGATGCAACTGCTATACCGGAAAAATTCGAATTTCAATACTGGAACGGAACAGAATGGAAAGCTTTCTTTACAGAAGAAGGAAATGCTGCGGCAAAGTATCATAAGTCGTTGACAAAAACAGAGACGAACCGTGTGCGTTTTTATTCAACAGCTAGTACTGCTCCAGAAGGTTGGGTTAAAATATTTGAGATTGAACTTTACGGAGAAGAAATTAAGCAGAAGGCACAGGAGATAAAATTCAAGAAAATCGAGGATCAGGCTTGGGAAGCTGGCAGTGTAGAATTAGAAGCAACAGTTGAATCGGGCCTTGAGATTACTTTTGAGGTAATAAAAGGTGAGGCAACTATCGAAGGTAGTATTCTGACATTTACTCAACCTGGAGAACTTACAGTTAAGGCTATTCAGGCTGGAAATAGAGATTATGAGCCAGCAAGTGCAGAGCGTTCGTTTATCATAAAAGACCCTTTGAGGGAGCATATTGCAAAGGGAAAAGATGTAACGGCCAGTTCTAAGTTTAAAGCAGCATACAGTGCAGAAAACACTGTGGATGGAGATGTTAGCTATAAGTTGAGCCGTTGGATAACAGAGAAAAGTACAGGGCCTCATTGGTTAGAAATAGACCTATCAGATACTTATGAAGTAGATAGAGTTGTTATTAGTGCAGACGATCAAGCCATTCCTACAGATTTTGAACTACAGTATTGGAATGGAACAACATGGGAAGCTCTTTTCACAGAAACAGGAAATACCGCAGATAAATATGAAAAGAACTTTGCTGCAACGTCTACTAATAAAGTTCGTTTTTATTCAACTGCAAGTTCTGCATCAGAAGGTTGGTTGAAAATTTATGAAATTGAGCTTTATGGTAAAAGAACTCAAACAATTGATTTTGTAGAGATCGCAGATCAGTTGCTGGAAACAGGTAGCATTGAACTTGTTGCTACAGCCAGCTCAAAACTGGAGGTTGCTTTTGAACTAATAAGCGGTAAAGCGACATTGGAAGGAAATACACTGAAATTTACAGAGGCGGGTGAGATTGTAGTTAAGGCAACGCAGGCCGGTAATTCAGAATACAAAGCGGCAGAGCCAGTTGTACGTTCGTTTGTGGTAAAAGTACCAGAGAAGAAAGAACAGACAATAGAGTTCACAGAGATCGCAGATCAGCTGTTGGAAACAGGTAGCATTGAACTTGTTGCTACAGCCAGCTCAAAACTGGAAGTTGCATTTGAACTAATAAGCGGTAAAGCGACATTGGAAGGAAGCACACTGAAATTTACAGAGGCAGGTGAGATTGTAGTTAAGGCAACGCAGGCTGGTAATTCAAAATACAAAGCAGCAGAGCCAGTTGTACGTTCGTTTGTGGTGAAAGTGCCAGAGAAGAAAGAACAGGCAATTGAGTTCAAAGAGATTGCAGATCAGTTGTTGGAAACAGGCAGCATTGAACTTGTTGCTACAGCTAGCTCAAAATTGGAAGTTATTTTTGAACTAATAAGTGGTAAAGCAACATTAGAAGGAAACAAGCTTTCATTTACAGAAGCAGGTGAGATTGTAGTTAAGGCAACGCAGGCCGGTAATTCGGAATACAAAGCGGCAGAGCCAGTTGTTCGTTCGTTTGTGGTGAAAGTACCAGAGATGAAAGAACAGACAATAGAGTTCAAAGAGATTGCAGATCAGTTGTTGGAAACGGGAAGCATTGAACTTGTAGCTACAGCTACATCAAAACTAGAAGTTGCATTTGAAGTAGTAGGTGGTAAAGCAACATTGGAAGGAAATAAGCTTTCATTTACAGAAGCAGGTGAGATTGTTGTTAAGGCAACACAGGCCGGTAATTCAGAATACAAAGCGGCAGAGCCTGTAGTACGTTCGTTTATGGTGAAAGTACCTGAAAAGAAGGAGCAGACAATAGAGTTCAAAGAGATCGCCGATCAGTTGTTGGAAACGGGTAGCATTGAACTTGTTGCTACAGCTACATCAAAACTAGAAGTTGCATTTGAAGTAGTAAGTGGTAAAGCAACATTGGAAGGAAATAAGCTTTCATTTACAGAGGCGGGTGAGATTGTTGTTAAGGCAACACAAGCTGGTAATTCAGAATACAAAGCGGCAGAGCCTGTAGTACGTTCATTTGTGGTGACAGTGCCAGAAAAGCAAGCTCAGAGAATTGTTTTTGCAGAGATCGGGGATCAGTTGTTAGAAACTGGCAGCATTGAACTTGTTGCTACAGCGACATCAAAATTGGAAGTTGCGTTTGAAATAATAAGAGGTAAAGCAACATTAGAAGGAAACAAGCTTTCATTTACTGAAGCAGGTGTGATTGTTGTTAAGGCAACGCAAGCTGGAAATTCCGAATACGAAGAAGCAGTGCCTGTAGTACGTATGTTCATGGTGAAAGCTGAAAAGAAAGAGCAGACAATTGAATTTGTTGAGATTGAAGATCAGTTGTTAAAAACAGGTAGTGTAGAGTTAGTTGCAACAGCAAGTTCAGGTCTTGAAGTTACTTTTGAGGTTGTAGGCGGTAATGCAACACTTGAAGAAACAACACTAACATTTATAGATGCAGGTGAGGTTACAGTTAAGGCAATTCAAGAAGGAAATGATGAGTTTAAGCCAGCGAGTGCTGAACAAACTTTCCTAGTGTCTAATACAACATCTGTTGCTTCTGTGGCGACTTTGAATTTCACAGTTTATCCAAACCCAACCAGCGATATTTTGAATGTTTCTGGCTTGAATAAAGAAGAGGTTGTGAAAATTTATAGCCTAAGAGGTGTTTTGCAGGCAACAGTACGTACAAAAGGAAATATTGATGTTTCTGGTTTGCGAAGTGGTATTTATACTGTAGTTATCAGTGGCTATCAGCCAATGACCTTTATGAAGAAATAACATACAGAGAGTCTAGTAAAGTTATTCTTTGTTAGAGAAAAGAATCTCGTTTTATAGAAAAACCTGACAATGTTATGGGTTGAATTTTAACTCTTTGAAAACACGAGTTAAAATTGTATGCCAAGTAACATGTCAGGTTTTTTTGTGTTTATTGTTCGAAGTTGCTAATATAGCAATTGAATTAAGTGTTTTTAACTTTATCCGAGTGACTGGGAAATAGTCAAAAATACATTAATACTATCTGAAACACAATGTATTATAAGCATATGAAAATAATAGTAATTACTGTTATTGCATGGTTGAATAATTAATTTTCCTTAAATTAGGAAAATGATTTTTTTAAAGGGGAAGGAGGGATTTATAGGTAAAATTTTTAATAAAAAGATCGAATTGTCGTAATTGACCCAAACACGATGATTTGATAAACCCTAATAATTGAATAAAACTCACTATTTTACTATGAAGATGATAAAACAAAACTTTTCTAGGTTTTGGCTTATGCTTATTTGTATATGTGCTATACAGTTATCTTATGCACAGCAAAGTCAGACCCATGATTCTATTCTACGAGGTTACGTGTACGACACGAACGAACCGCCAATGCCACTGCCAAACGCTACTATTGTAGTAGTAGGTTCTACAAATGGAACAGTTACCAATCTAGATGGTTATTTCGAAATCAAAGCTAAGGTAGGCGATGTTATAAAGTTTTCTATGGTCGGCTTCAAAGATCATGAGGCAAAAGTGACATCATTGTCTAAACCTTTAACCGTTTCTTTACAGGAAGATGTAGAGGCTCTGGAGGAGGTTATTGTAGTAGGTGAAACAAGTGTACAGCGGCAGCATGTTGCGTCCTCTGTTCAGACAGTGGATATTGGCCAACAGCTCGAAGGGCGGGCGGTGACTAACCTTTCTCAGTCCTTGCAAGGTGGTGTTACTGGCTTGAATGTTTCAATGAGTTCAGGTAAACCAGGATCTGATGGAGCCAGTGTTAATATTCGAGGAGTGACGACATTTACTAACTCTCAGCCATTAGTGCTTATTGATGGGATTGAGATGAGCATGGATGATGTAAACCCTGATGATGTAGAAAGTATGGTTGTTCTGAAGGATGCAGCGGCGGCAGCAATCTATGGAGCACGTGCTGCACGGGGGGTAATCGTTATTACTACGAAGAGAGGAAAGCCCGGACAGGTACGCGCTTCATATTCGACTTATACAGGTATTCAGACGCCAACGCGTTTGCCAGAATTTGCGGATGCAGCTACTTATATGAGGATGTATAACGAAGCTACTATAAATGATGGTGGTACAGCTGTTTTTTCTCAGTATGAAATTAATAACACACAAAGTGGATTATATAAGGTTTCTTACCCTAATACAAACTGGGTTGATGAAACCATTGATAAGACATCTCCTATAACTAGTCATGCAGTAAGTGTTAGGGGGGGGAATAGTCTTGCGAGGTTCAATTTGTCTGCGCGATATTTATATCAGGACGCAATGATAGATAAAGTAAATGCACAGCGGATGAATGTTCGGATGAATTCAACAATTTCCATGACAAGAAACCTGACCCTATATCTGGATGCGACGGTCAGTAGGAAGGTAGCAAAAGAACCAGGGAACTACGGTTCTATACTGTCCAGTATGTATCAGGCTCCGCCAACAATGATTTCAAAATACCCTATGAAAGGAGACCTAGGGATTCATTACTATGGTATCTATGGAGGAGATGGAGCATATAACCCTTTGATGTATACAGAACAGGGCGGAGAGTCAAAGAAAATCACAGATCGCTCTTTGATCAATCTACAAGCGAAGTATACACTGGGAGAAAATTGGGTGTTTAAAGCCCAAGGGAATGTTTTGGTAACTTCTGGTCATAACAATGCAGCTCGTAAACCATTTGCTATCTACATTTACGAAACCGACGAATTAATGAAAGAATGGGATTATTCATTTACTTCTAGCACAAGTAAAAGTTATCAGAATACAGGAAAAGTTTCAGCAAATTACCACAACTCATTTGGAGGGCATAAGCTGAATGTCTTGACAGGTAGTTCGTATTTACTCCGAGGGCCAAATGCTACAAATCAGCTTCGCATGGCTTCGTTTTACGGAAAAGCCAGTTATTCTTATAATGGGCGGTATTTGTTTGAGGCAACAGGACGTTACGATGGATCGTCGTATTTTGGGGATGGTAATAAATGGGCTTTTTTCCCATCTGTAGCAGTAGGTTGGAATGTTCATAAAGAAGCCTTCCTACAAAATCAAAATGTACTGACTTATTTAAAACTTCGCGCTTCTTGGGGACAAACAGGAAACGACAATGTGGGAGGTTTTTATAAATATGATTCATCAATTGATCCTAAAAATGGAGTAGAGAAGACTATTGGAAACCCAGATATAAAGTGGGAAACAGTAGCGATGACAAACTTAGGGGTGGATATTGGTCTGTTCAATAAACAAAAGATTGAATTGAATGTAGATGTATACCGTAAGATTACTTCAGATTTGATAATGACTCCTAAAATCACATATATTGCAGGGGTTGGGGCTCCAAAGTCGAATGTTGGAGAAGTATTGAACGAAGGTGTGGAAGTGGCGCTGAACATGCATGAAAAGTTTGGGGATTTCAAAGTTTCCTTGCGTACAGGCTGTTCTTATAACCACAATGAGATTCAGAAACTGGCAGGAGGAAGACCTATTATAAGTGATTGGGATATCAAGGAAGTTGGACATCCGATGAATGATTATTATGGTTATAAAACTGATGGACTTCTTACTCAGGCAGATATTGAGGCTGGTGTAGCGCGTTTTAATTGGCAAAAAGCTGGTGATATCAAGTTTGTTGATGTGAAGAAAGATGGAAAACTTGATGAGAACGACATGATGCACTTAGGTAGAACGATTCCTGAATTCACATATTTTGCAACAATTCGCTTTGACTATAAAGGTATAGATTTAAGTGCTCAGTTTGCTGGTGTTTCTGGCGTAGATGCTAGGTACACAGGACGTGTTGCTTATCCTTTTTATAGTGGGGGGAAACCTCAAACATTGCATGTTGGAAATTATTGGACAGCAGAAAATCCTAATGCATACTATCCTCGTTTGTCGTTGCAGTCAAAAGCTCATGAAGAAGAAGTTAGCCATGATTATTTCCTGAAAAGCGGAAGTTTTCTTCGCTTGCGTAATGTACAACTTGGTTACACATTCAAAAAATCAATACTTTCGGAAATTGGTTTGCGGAGACTGCGTGTTTATGCGAATGTGAGAAATCCTTATGTGTGGACGGAATTGGAGACTTTGGATCCAGAATCGAGAGGGAAAGATACTACGTATCCAGTTATGACTACTTATACTCTAGGACTGAAAGTCAACCTTTAATAGATCGAATTATGAAAAAAATACACATATATATAGGCTTAATTATTATTTCATTGACTTCTTGTTCAGAGTTTCTGACTTTCGACAATCCTAATGAGGTCACAGATGCAGACTGGTGGAATTCCGAACAGGACGCTCGGAGTGCGTTAAGTACAATTTATACTTATGTGCCGAAGGGGACTGAAAGTAGAATGAATTTCGGATATGGATCAGATGAAATTTATTCAATAAAAAACGCAGAATATGCAGCTTGGGTGAATGGTAACCTAACGGCAGCAAATGGAAAAGTTCAAGGTTTATGGGAATCTGGTTACAAATATATACGCCGTGCTAACCGCTTTTTTAAGAATGTGGGAAACTGTAGTATGAACGAGGAATTAAGGGCTCGGTATATTGCAGAGGCAAAGGTTCTTCGGGCTTGGATGTATCTTGATTTAGTTGTTTACTTTGGAGATGTCCCTTTGGTGTTGGAAGAGCTGATTCCGACACATGACGCAGTTAGGGCACGGACGGATAAAGCTGAGGTTTTAAACTTTGTTGTTTCGGAGCTGGAAGCGGCTATTGAAGTTCTGCCAGTAGAACATGTTTTTGCAGAAAATTGGCGCATGTCGAAAGGTGCAGCTTTGACACTAAAGGCGCAGGTACACATGTTGCGGAAAGAGTGGGATTTAGCTGCAGCAACAGCGAAAACAGTTTGTGAATCGGGAGTCTATAAGCTTTATCGGAATGAAACTAATCCAGAGCTAAGTTATAGACAACTATTCATTCAGGACGGAGAGTTAAATACTGAGCGTATTATTATCAAAAAAGATGGCTGTAAGCCTGGTTTTAGTGCTGCTCCACCTTCTCTTGGCGGCGATTCAAGATTAGCCCCGCTAGCCAATACGATTGATGTATATGAAACATTGGACGGAAGGACTCTCTCTGAGATGGATCCTACAGAAGCTCAGGATTATATTAGTAACCCAGGCTTTAATAGGGATCCCCGTTTGGTCGCCAGTGTTATTTTGCCAGGTGCTACTTTTAATAAAAAGTTGATAGATCCGTTTGATGACAGCCCGGACAATAAAAATAGGATAGGAGCACCAGATAGTTCCCCTACAGGTTTTTGGTTGAAGAAATATGTTGATGGAAGAGAGCAGGAGCCAAAAAGTAACCGAACTTTGGATTATATGGTTATTCGTCTTCCTGATGTAATGCTGATGTATGCAGAAGCAAAGGTTGAACTGGGTGAGTTTCATGATGCAGATGCTATTCGCTATATGAACGATATCCGCGATCGTGCGGGAATGCCGGCCGTAGATCTAACGAAGTATGATACACAGGAGAAGATGCGGCAGTTGGTTAGACGTGAGCGTCATGTTGAATTGGCTTTCGAAGGCCGTCGTTTCTTTGATATCCGACGTTGGGAATTGGGCGATCTGCTTACTGTGCCAGCTAGAGGTGCAACAAATTCTTTTACTGGTGAGACTGTTATAGTTGAAAGTAGAAATTTTGTTTCGCCTACGCACTATTTGTTCCCAATTCCACAGAACGAAATGATAAGGAATGCGCTCATGACCCAAAACGAAGGGTATTAATCGTTCAGTTTCATTTAAAACAAGTATGGAATAAATCTTTTTTTAGATTTTTCCATACATAAAATACATAGAGATGAAGAAGAGTATTCTATATAAATTATTGTCAAAATTTAGCTTCTTGTTCGTTATTCTATTGCTGATGTCAGCATGTGATGATGATGAGGTAAGGGAATGGTATTACGAAGAACCTCCAATTCCTGCTAATGCAAGGATTTTTGGGGAAGAAAGTTTTAATGTTGGTATAGATGAAAGCGCAGAATTTTTTGTAAAACTAAAAGGTACTCCTCCATTTGATCTGGTTTACAATGATGGCGAAGAAGATTATAAAATAACAGGAATTGAAGAGAGGGATTATAGTATTTCTGTGAAACCAGATGTAACAACAAAGTATATACTTAAATCAGTTTCAAATGTTGTAGGTGAAGGTTCTCTAGAAGAAGGAGAGGCAATTGTGAAGGTATTATCTATAAAAGAAATATTGAGCCCTGTACTTGATACCTACGCACAAGCAAACGAAGCGGGAAAGGGGAAAGATCACTCAGAGGATAAACTATTACTTCTCAAAAATGCCACAGATGGTTATGCGAGAAGGATATATATGTCTTTTGATTTGACAGATATTCAGGTTGGAGCATCCGACGAGTTTTATTTTAAATTCTTTACAGTTTTTTCGAATGTAAAAGCGAAAAATGCATATGTTATTGAGGCAACAGAAGGTTTAGTTTCTCCATCATTAGATTGGGGGACTCAACCAGAAGATGATTCTTTTGTTTTAATTAAAGAAAAAGAGCCAAAGGATTATCTAGAAGATAAGGTAGCGGAAACACTAATAGAATCTGTTGATACTGATGTAACAAAGTTTGTGCAAGATTTGTTAGCTGAGGGTAAAACACAATTCTCGATTCGTATAAAGCTCAAAGATACAAATTCATGCTATCTAAAAATAGCTTCAAATGAAAATGAAAATGAAGAATTTCGCCCAACATTATCAATAAAAGGACAAATACTTAAGGCTGAATAAGTAAAAAGACCATTAGTATTACAGTCCAGTAAGGCGTTATAAAATTAATAGTTGACTATTTAGAATTGGTTGAGTGCTGGTTTTCAGGCGTAAGCCAATTCATAACTAATAATTTATAATTCCCTAAAACTAATGGTCTTTTCTTAGACTGAAACCATGTTTGTGATTTTTTGTAGCGTGTAGCAGGTAAAATGATGTTGGAGTTTCCTACATGTGATTTTTAACAAGTATGTTCACTGAAAGAAATACAAATCATCAAACGGCTTGTTTAACCTACCTCCTTATTCATAAAGTTGTTCTTTCGTGTTTTAAGATTAGAATAAACAAATTAAAGTTAAGGTCTCAGTATCATTTATTTAGATTTACTTCTTGCATGCAGCCATGCAACTTAGCACCAAAAAAATCTAGATTAATTATGGTAGGCTACTTATAAACGAATAAGTTAGGTGTTTGGGTTTTCTTCTTTATCACGTGTTTGAAATTACCAATTTGGAGAGGCGGGAGTGTTACAAACCCTTTCGCTAGGATTTCATTGGCTAAATTTCAGTTAAGTGTAGTCCAAGTCGCTTTGTATAGTTGACTTGGACTTTTCTTTTATAGAGCAGAGTTTTTTCATTTACCTTTAGCTCGATATTTATTTGAACAGATAAGTTCAGTGATTTCAGAGGAAGTCTAACGTGCTTATTTGGTAGTATTGGGTGTGTCATTGTTTTTAAGTCAAGGAACTTAATTATTTACTGTTTAAACCAATTCCGATGTGGTTGCGTGTTAATTAGCGTTTTAAAGGTCGTGACCGCATTATTCTAAATGAAAAACTGAAATTATGAAATTGAGAGTTGCAACTTTGGCTATTTGCCTGTTTCTTTTTAATGCATTGGCACATAGTCAAAACCCGACAAAAAAAACAAATGTAATTTTCATCTTGGCTGATGATTTAGGCTATGGTGATGTTAGTTGCTATGGTCAGAAAAAGTTCGAGACCCCTAATATTGATAAACTGGCTGGTGATGGAATGCTCTTCACACAGCATTACGCGGGTTCGTCGGTATGTGCGCCTTCGCGTTCTTCGCTAATGACAGGTGAGCACACAGGGCACACATATGTAAGGGGAAATAAAGAAGCAAAGCCAGAAGGTCAGCTACCGTTGCTAGGCAAATATGTAACCATGGCCGAAATGTTTAAAGAAGCTGGCTACAAAACAGGAGCTTTTGGGAAATGGGGGCTAGGTTATCCAAATTCGGAAGGAGACCCAATTGCTCAAGGTTTTGATGTGTTTTATGGTTTCAATTGCCAGCGCAATGCTCACCACTACTATCCGTGGCATTTGTACGACAATAATAAAAAGGTAATTCTAGAAAAGAATAAGGGCGCAGGACAAGGGACTTATGCTCCTGATTTAATCCATGAAAGGGCATTGTCGTTTTTGGATGAAAATAAAGACAAACCATTCTTTATGTACTATCCTAATGTACTTCCGCATGCAGAGATGTTTGCTCCAGAGGAATACATGAAAAAGTTCAGAGGGAAATACCTTCCAGAGAAGGAATATAAAGGTGCTTCTTCAGACGACAAATGGTTCAAACGGGGACGCTATGGTTCTCAACCGGAAGGACATGCTGCATTTGCAGCTATGATCAGTCTTTTAGATGATCAGGTTGGTGATATTGTGAAAAAGCTCGAAGAACTGGGGATTGCAGATAATACTATTATCGTGTTTACTTCGGATAATGGCCCTCACCAAGAAGCTGGTGCAGATCCTAAATACTTCGACAGTAACGGTGTTTTGCGTGGTTTTAAGCGCGACCTTTATGAAGGAGGTATCCGTGTACCAATGATTGTGAAGTGGCCAGCGAAAGTAAAAGCAGGTTCAAAGAGCGGTCATATCTCTGCTTTTTGGGATTTCTTGCCAACATTTGCGGATGTAGCAGGCGTACGTGCACCTAAAAAGATCGACGGAATCTCAATGTTACCAACTCTTACAGGTGAGGAGAAACAAAAAGAACACAAACATTTGTACTGGGAATTCCACGAAAAAGGAGGTCGTCAGGCAGTTCGCATGGGCAGATGGAAAGGCGTGCGCTATGGAGTGAAGAAGAATCCTGATGCACCGATTCAGTTATTTGATTTAGAAAATGATCCAGGAGAGAAAAATAATATAGCAGAGGAAAATCCTAAAGTGGTTCGTAAGATTGCGAAACTTATGAAGAAATCACGTACCGAGTCAGCAGTATTTAAATTCTAATATATACAGAACATGATCAGACAGTTTTATTTATTAGCAATTGCTTTAGTATTTTCTTTTTCCGCTTGTTCGCAAAAGAAAGATTTAAAGCCAAATGTTGTTTTCATTCTTGTTGATGACCTTGGTTGGACAGATCTTGGTGTAATGGGCAGCAAATATTACCAGACACCTAATGTAGATGCTTTAGCGCAGAGCGGAGTGCTTTTCACGGACGCATATTCAGCCTGTACGGTTTGTTCTCCATCGCGTGCAAGTATTATGACAGGAAAGTACCCAGCAACGATTAATTGTACTGACTGGATAGAGGGATGGAAAATGCCTCGTGCCAAACTTAAAGTGCCCGAATGGACTATGTATATGTCTCAAGAGGAATTTACAATGGCAGAAGCTTTCAAAGAGAATGGCTACAAAACTGGTCACATTGGTAAATGGCACTTGGGCGAAGAAGAGAAATACTGGCCAGAAAATCACGGATTCGATGAAAATATTGGAGGTTGGAAAAAAGGAGCACCAAACCGAAATAAGAAAAAGGGGTCGAAGGGCTACTTTGCTCCATTTGGCAATCCAAGACTTAAAGATAAGCCAACAGATGAGTATCTTACAGAACGTTTAGCTGATGAAGCTTGTGGATTTATCGAAAGAAATAATCCGGAAAAAACAGGAAAGCCTTTCTTCTTGAATTACTGGCTTTATTCGGTTCATACACCCCTACAGGCTAAAAAAGATAAAATTAAGAAGTATAAAGGTTTGGTTGATACCACTTATCAACAGAAAAACCCTGTGTATGCGGCAATGGTAGAGCATATGGATGAAGCTGTAGGAAAAGTTCTGAATAAACTGAAAGAACACGGACTTGATAAGAATACGATCGTGGTGTTTACTTCGGACAATGGCGGTTTAGTAGGCAAGAAAAAGAAAAGCAGAGGAATTACAAGCAACTTGCCGTTGAAACACGGAAAAGGACACATGTACGAAGGTGCAGTGCGTGTTCCTCTGATTGTTTTCAACCCAAAACAGACAAAAAAGGTAGAAGGAAAAGTGAACACTCCTGTTGTTTCTGCCGATTTTTATCCAACGTTGGTTGATATGTTAGGTTTGAGCGTAAAGCCAGAAGTGAAAAAGGCTTTCGACGGAATCAGCATTGCTCCAATGCTTTCTGGGCAGAAAACTGAAGATCGTGATGTTTTCTGGCATTATCCGCACTACCATATCGAAGGAGCAAAACCTTACAGTGCTATCCGTAGTGGCGATTGGAAATTGATCCGTTTCTTCGAAGACGACCATTATGAGCTTTACAACCTGAAAGACGATATTGGTGAAGCTAATGATTTGGCCGAGGCTAAGCCAGAAAAGGTTGAACTGTTGAAAAAGAAACTTTTTGCTTGGTACGATAAGGTAGGAGCACAGATGCCTACAGAAAACCCCAATTACGATCCTGAAAATTGGAATAAACGAAAATAATTACAACCCTAAAGCAGCCAATGTCTTATAGAGGAGGCATTGGCCTTTTTTTATATGCCCTGAAACAAGATGAAGAACTGTCCTAATTGTAATGAAGAAGTTGAAGAACATTTCGATTTGTGCTGGAACTGTAGTTACAGCTTTTCGGAAAACGAAGTTGTGGAATTGAATGATGTTCCAGAACGAAAGTTATTGATAGACTGTTTAAGATGCAAGGTTAAAATGAAGTATTCCGGTGTTTACAAGTTTCATGAAGGAGCAAGAACAGGAATTCTAGGTAGCGCTTTTGAGATTTTTCAGAATAGAGAAGTTTTCGACCTTTATCTTTGCCCTAAATGTGGAAAAGTAGAGTTTTTTTCTCCACGCGAATAAGTACTTGCAAACTAGAAAAGGAACACGAACAAAAAAGAAGGATGATAGCTTTTAGTAAAGTCTGTATCATCCTTTCAAGAGGCATTTTTAGATAAACTACATCCCAAGGTTTTCTCCCACGACAACAATGTTCACCCTGTTTTTTACCCATGCTCGGCGTGATATAACTATATGGTCGCAAATGCATTGTTCGGAAAGGCAGTCGTGACATTCGCCTGTTTGTCTACATGGTGTATTGAAATCCAGTCTTTTTGTATTTTTAGGAGCTACTTTTCTTGCTCTTGTTAGAGCTTCTTGTTCTGTTTTGCAGATTTTATTTTTTCCGACAATGATATGTACCGATTTGGCACCGAAAATCAGATTTGCAACACGATTACCAAGGGCATCGATATTAACGAGCAGCCCATCTTCTGTTATTGCGTTGGAACTCATGAGGTAGTGGTCGCAGTCGAAAGATGCTAGATGAATTTCTCTTTTCTCTTCGGGAGATTTTGCATTGTCCCTGTCTAAGACTTCCATTCCTGTTGAATGCAGTAATTCTTTTATTTCTAATTCATTGATTGTCATTGATCCGCCCCAGGCTATAGATTGATTTTCTTTGAATTGGGAAAGTAAATGTTGCTTTGCTTCTTCTTTTGAATCAAAATAGATTGCATTATAGTTTCGTCTCTTTAGGTTTTGTAGTAAGGCTTTCATTTTCTGAATATTTCTTTATGCTGTTTAGCTATTATAAGTTTCGAAAGGAGAGGTTCTATACAATTCTTTATAAGGTCTTGAACCTATTTGTTTAGATTTGCTATTTTTTTTATAAATCAATGATTTATAGGTTAAATAAATCAAACTTAATTATGGCTGACTACTTATTGCAATTTGGTTTGAGTGATGAAATTATGGAAAAGATGACGATTAAGTCGCATTGAATTTATTCTGTTTGGACAAAGCTGTCCACTAAAATCTGTTGCGAATTTGTATTAGGTTTCATCTTTTTCGTTTCAAATTTTAAAGATAGATGTTTTTATACTAAATGGACTATTTCTATATTCGTAGAAGCGTATTCAGGGACAAGGTTATGCATTGATAGGTGATTTAAATATACAGAATGGAAAACTCTCCAAAAGCTTTTTTTGATTGCCGATAAAAGCTTTTGGAAAGTTACGTCAAGGATATTTATTCAAATTGGGGAAGGTGATTATTATTCAATTCCGTTATTATCAAGTCTCTCCTTCAGTTTCTCAATTTCTTTGTTCTGTTCGATAATGTAAAGCGTTAGTTCCTCGATCTTTTGCAACAGCTTGCTATTCATCTCACCTAAGGCGATGCCATCTTTTACCTCTTCAGCTTTAGGGATTTCTGGTAGATGTTTGTTTTTCAGGATGTAATCTTCAACTTCTTTGATCGGTCTGAGTTTGTAATCATCAGCAAATACAAAATCGGGATATTGGCTTATATCTGGTAGTACTCTGACTTCTTCTGATGCAATAGTGCCTTCGACAGATAATTTAGCTTTGGGGTCTGTTGTACCAATGCCCACATTGCCACCAGATTGGACAAAATATATATTCTTGTTGTTTCTTGGTATTTCAATCCTTGGAGTTGCGTCGCCTTCTCCGTTTAAGTCTGTAGCCTGAATTTTAAGTGAGTTGTTGCCGTTGTCTGTGTAAAGGTAAAAATCAACAGCACCAGAATTCATAAATCTGAGTCCACTTTCTGTAGAAGTGTTAGGTCTGTCTATTCCTATCCATGTGCTGCCAGTGCCTTTTACATGTAGATTGGTAGTCGGATTATTTAGACCTATTCCCACGTTTCCTCCAGATTGAACAAAGTAGAGATTTTTGTTGTTTCTAGGTAGTTCGATCCTAGGAGTTGCATCGCCTTCTCCACTCAGGCCTGTTGCTTGTATTTTCAAAGAGTTGTTCCCATTATCACAATAGAGATAATAGTCTACTTTCCCTGCATTGAAAAATCGAATGCCATTTTCTTTTGAAAGGTCTGGTTTGTTGATGTTTAACCAAGTGTTGTCAAAAGCCAACCATTGACCATTTGAAATAAAAGTTGAGAATACAAAGATTAGAAGAATGAGTGTTTGTTTTTTCATTTTGCTTTGTGATTTAAAGTTTAAGTAATGATTGCAACTTTTTGAGACTACTAGGATGTAATTTCTTTCTAGCGAAAAATCAATTGTGTGGCAATTGAGAATGATACCGTATGCTACAGTGGTAACCTTGTGAATTATTGTTGCGCCTAGACTATGTTGGGAAATAGGTAGTTGCGTAGTGTGCTTTTTAAATAGTTTTTAATAGTTTGTTTTTCTATATGTAGACGCTGAAAGTAGAAATAATTATGTGTAATTACAGTAGGAAAGGTTATTTAAAGGCTAATTTTTTAAGTGCGTGGTGCTTTTAGCAGATTGGAGAATAGCAGTAGTGTGCAAAGTAATATAAGTTGCTTCTTCATTTTTTGTGTTGTTCATGGTTTTGCGTGGGCTTCGAAAACGGTCGGGCTACAGTTGTGTAGCTCTATCATTACATGTTCATTGTCTTTTAGAGTGTAGACAGGAGGGCCTCCATCGATTATCATAGAGGAAAAACCATAGAATAGGAAATCGAAAGTGAATGTATAGGTTTTTCCATCAAAGCTTGTATCAGAGAAAAGGAAGGAATAGGTTTTATAATTGCTTAAACCTTCAGTTTGCCATGCGGGGTCTTTGGATTTTATTTGGTAATACTTTTCTATTGTTTTGGTTGTTTGTTTCGGTTCTGTTGTAAACAAACATTCTATAGAAGTTTTTCTTTAGTGGCTTCGATGTTGAACTCGCATATTGACATTAAGTTTTCTTTTCTAGAGTCATACCATGTTGCTGTTTTGCATTATTGACATTGACAACCTGTGGAATTGGTTCGTTAGTATCAATTGTACGAAAGCCCTCTTTTTAATTGTTATGCTGTATTCCTTATTGGGAAGGGGCAGTTTGGCAATTCTATATTGAGCATCGGGGTGCTCTTTTAATCTTCCTATATATTTATTGTTTTCAAAAAGTGAAATAGTAGCTTCTGTTACTTTGCTTATTTGGGGTTTTGAGATTTCTTGACTTTTATAAAGTTTAAGCGATATTGTACAGTCAGGGCGGATGATGGAACTCACAACTAATTGTGGTGGAGTTGATGGATGATCCAAATTTACAACTTCAGTACAGCTTATAGTGTAGAGAAGAATAAGAACGTAGAAATGTTTTGTTGATATATTCATGAAAAATTGGGCGAGACTACTACAGTATCTATTTGAGATACTGTAGTAGGTATGTTGATTAGATACCGAATGTTGAATGATTCCTTAGGGTTAGAGAGAGTTCAACTCCTCCTCCTGTAGCTTTTACTTTCCAATAACCATTAATTACATCTATTGGGCGACAATCTGTATTTTTTCCTTCGCGTTCACTCACAAACATGTAAGTTCTACTTGCGATATGTACGGGAGAATACTTTTTTTCTATTTTTTGACTAGTAACTTTTGTTTTCGATTCATTGAATTGGCGTTTTGTATAGTGCCCGTTGACAGATACCGTCATTTTATCTCGTTGCCATCCATTCAGCCAGTGTTTTCTTTCGCACCATACTTGGAGATAATAGAGAGTTCCTGTAGTACATCCAATAGTGTATCTTTGGGCTGCTAGTCTTCCTACTACTTTCCTATAACCTTCTTGATCCTGAGCTTTATCGAGCTCTTTTTCGACAGTTGCTTTTTTGTTCTGTTTTTCAGGTGTCATTTTGGCAATAGTGATATTGGTTTCGTCTTCAGTTACATTTTCTAATCTTTCAATTAGGGAAAAATCACCATTAGTAATCATTTTTATAACGCCTTCTTCGTACTTGTAAATCGTATTGCCGATGGCAATTAGGTTTTTGGCGTTGAGAACTGATGAATAGTACGGTGCTGACGTATTGATGTCCAAGACAGAAGTGCCATCTTTATAGTGGATTTTTTTTAGGATTCCTTGTGCTAACATCCTGATTGTGTAATCAGAATATCTGTTAAGTTTCCCTGTGTTGACCTTTTCTATTATTTCTTCTTTTGAGAATTCTTTCAAAAGGTTTCCGAGTCTGTCTTCATCTGCTGCTATAGCTTTGTCAAGAATTCTCCCAATTGATTCAAACCCTAGTTGTTTTTCCCATGCAGAACGTTCGCTATCGTTTATTTGGGAAAGTTGTGCTAATGTGTTGTTAAGTTGTTTATGATCAGAAAATACAAGTACACCTTTTTTTACGTGTACTTCTTTTCTTTCTACAGGTAGAGTGTCTGTTTCGAAGTTTTCTTTTGAGCATGAACTAAATAGGATAACTGCACATAGCAGCCATGTTGCGATGTTGCTTTTTTTTCATTTTAAATAATTGTGTTAGTGATTGCGGATATAATATTATAAACGCCTGTTTTTTGTGATGCAAATGTATATTTAATATTGTTTAATGAAAAAAATAATTGACCGTTTATTATTGCTTTTTATTTGAATGTTTTTTAAATAAAATATTAATGACTTTTATATTGTCTAATATGTTGCATTTGTGAAGATAAACTATGTATAAATTTTCGAGTGATAATGAAATGAATCAGTCCATTCGGTTTTCTTTGAGACATTTACATTTCGATTTAGCAATTCACTTTTTTTTCGTAGCTTAAATACCTCCAATTAATCAGACAGATCGTAATCATATGAATGAAAATGAGCAATCTTTAGAACTCGAACTAGCGTGGTTTTCTAACTTATTAAATTTCAGACTAGGTAAAGCATCTACAGAAGAATTCAAGGAAGACTTGCCCGATCTGTCCTCTCACCATTCAGTCTACGCAAATTTCATCAATCACTACAGGTTTGGTGTAATTGAGCGTTTGGCAATTATTTTGGCACTCATTCCCCATATTCGTCCGCAACTACTTGATGGTTTCTATACACTCAACAAAGAATACGGAAGGCGCGTAACCGAATTCGGAGGAGGATCAGCCGAAAGCCACAGCGGTTTTTTGCCAACAGGAGAAACGCTTGTTTTTCTTATAGGATCGGAAGAGTTGAAAATGCGTTTTCAGATAATGGAAATGTTCGAGGCCGATCATGTTTTTGCTCAGCACGGAATCCTATCGTTAAGGAGTGTGCGCGATGAAGAACCTTTTCTGAGCGGAGCACTCACATTGTCTTCCGATTTCATAGAGTTGTTTACATTGGGAAAAGCCAGCAAACCAACCTTCAGTACAAAATTCCCAGCAACACTGTTAACAACCCGCCTTCATTGGGAGGATCTGGTAGTAGAAGATACAGTAAAAGAGGAAGTCGATAACATAATGCTCTGGATAGAACATCACGAGAGAATCCTTGGCGAGTGGGATTTGTCCAACGTAATAAAACCTGGCTACAAGGCTCTATTCTATGGCCCTCCAGGAACAGGCAAAACTTTCACAGCGGCGTTGATTGGCAAGCAGACAGGGCGCGATGTATATAAAATTGATCTGTCCATGGTAGTGTCGAAGTGGGTAGGGGAGACAGAAAAGAACCTGGCCCGTGTGTTCGACATGGCCGAGAACAAGGACTGGATTCTGTTTTTCGACGAGGCCGACGCTTTGTTCGGAAAACGGACAGGTACACAATCTTCGCAAGAGCGATATGCAAATCAGGAAGTAGCTTATCTGCTGCAACGCACAGAAGAATTTGCTGGTACGGTGATTCTTGCATCCAACCTAAAAGGCAATATCGACGATGCCTTTTCGCGCCGTTTTCAGTCTATAGTATATTTTCCATTTCCGAAACCAAATCTAAGGTTGGTGATTTGGGAGAATTATCTGCGATCAGCTTTTGGTGAAATTTCTCAAGAGATAAAACTAGAACAAATTGCCAGAGAATACGAAATAACAGGAGCAGGCATTGTGAATGTTATGAAGTATTGTGCAATTAAAGCAGCTGGGCGCAACAAAAAACGCCTGATCCGCGATGATTTAATTGAAGGGATCAGGCGCGAGCTACAGAAAGAGGGCAAAATGGTTCAGCCCCTTATGTAAGTGCTTCAATCTGCTCTATGTATTTGTCCAGCGTGTAGATATTAGCCTCGAAAAGAAGTTTTAGTTCTTTGGAGTCCAATCCAGTGTTCCCGATTTCGTGATAGGTTTTATAACGAACATCACCGGTCTGGGTATTCAGCTCAAAATTACCCACTGGCAGATCCCAATTTATTCCTGCAATTAGCCCTGCAGCTTTACCAATGTTATTAGAGTTCACAACAAAAGGAGAATAAATGTAAAGCACTAGCTGATTGAATTCACTTCGGACAGACATCATAGCATTATAGAGCTTCTTGTTGAAAGCAAATCCAAACTGAAATGTTTCGCTTTTAGGATCGGATGTACATCCTTTTGTATTTTGGTTGAAGAAATCGAACACAAACTTATATAGATCGGAACGTCCATCTAGCTTGCTTTCTTTGGCTTGATCTGCCCAGATTGTGGAATATCCCATTTTTAAATTCCCTCCTTGGTCTGGTGGCAGGTCTATCTCCTGTTTTATAACTGTGGCAAACCAACTCGAAGATTGTTTCAGTTCGTGCGAACCATCCAATTCCTTAAGCTTCGCAATGAAATCCTTGGCAGTACCGGTAAGTTCTGCGGCCGTTTCTACGAAATCTTTTCCAAGGAACATCTCAATCTCGATAGGTGTATCTTCTTCGAAAACAGCAAAGGAAGATTCCTTGCGGGCTTCGGGAGTCAGATTGAACGCGTGTTGTTGGTCTACGATGTTATAAGTAGACCTATCTATTTTTAGTTCTAATTTCAGTTGAACAATTTTATTGTTTTCAGTTTCTAATGTGGCTTCTTGTAATCTGACAGGAAAAGAGTCTCCTGAGGATAAGCTTAAGTCGATGGTTTCGTCAGAAACGTAAATGTCTTCGTGGGTGTGCATCTTATTCCTGTGTAAGTTGGTTTGTTGAGAATTTACTGTAAGATAAAAAAATGGAGCAAAACGCTATCTCCGTTTATAACTTCTGGTGTTTCTTCTGTTGCAGGTTCTTGCCCAGAGCGGGTTCTGCATCAGCATTGAGTACTTGATATTTTTCCCTTTAACTGCACACTAAAACGCTTCAAATAGCCCGCTGTCCGCAGTTTTTAGCGTTTGTTAAAGGGGGAAATATCGGCACATAAAATTATCAGTTTATTCCTGTACTGTTCCTTAACAGTTTGCTATTTTGCAACAATGTCTACATGTCTATAGTTTCTGGACTTCGGCATCGAGCCATTTTTCACCTTCAGGAACACTGCTAAATTGCTTGTTGGGCATATTTGTAGCTTTTGTAGATTGATCTAATTGCATTTTTGAAATTACACTTTCAGGTAATATTTCAGCTACTTTGTACATGCCGCCTTCACTTAATTTCCGCATCACAACTCTGGAGCTCTCTACCAATTCGGAATGTAATGCTTTGAATTCCCTCAAATCTGTTACTAGAGTGAAGTTGTTGTTCATGCTGGATATGGCTTTATCTATCTGGTTTATGTAATCATCCATAACCTTCTTGTTCCAAAACTTGCGTTGAGTTAGGTATAACCTATTCTTAGGGGAGTTGACTTTTATTTCGAAAAATTCACTACTTGCTACTTTTGTCATGGGGTAAAGTTTTTGTATAGTTAGGTATGTGGTTATTTATAAGTCCGATCAATACTATGGGGCTTAAATAAATCTGTGCTTGCTACTTCAACAACATTCATTACAGTGATTGGAATTTAGTTGGTGGTATCCATTCTTAAATGTTTATATACCATTGTAAAAAGGTTATCTTCATCTATCGGTTTTGAAATAAAATCATCGCAACCATGATTTAGGGCTAATTCCCTATCAGATTCGGTTGAATAGGCAGTTTGGGCTATTATCGGTAAGTTCGGGAGTTGAGATTTTATCTTTTCTGATGCTTCATGCCCGTTCATGATAGGCATCTTTATATCCATTAGAACAAGGTCAATATTTTTATTCATGCAGCATAAATCATAGGCTTCTTTTCCATTTTTAGCATGAATAAGTTTAAAATCCTGTGCGCTTTTTTGCTCAAACAAGACTTCTAGGTATAAATAGTTTATCTCTTCATCTTCAGCAATGAGAATTGTATAGTTTTTAGAACTGTTTGGTATTGATTCAATTGAAGATTCTTCAGTGACTTCATTACTGTCAATTAATACATTAGGGATTGTTACGTAGAAAGTAGAGCCTTTCCCTTTTTCAGAATCAAGAGAAATTTTGCCTCCTAGTAATTCTACATTTTCATTAGCAATAGCCAAACCTAACCCTAGTCCACCATGCTTCTTGGTTATTTCTTTTTCTTCCTGAGAAAAGCGTTCGAATATCATCTGATGGTTTTTGGGATTAATTCCGATCCCGGTATCCTTCACGTATAAAAGCACATTTCTATCTGTGGTGTGATAACCAATTTCCACGAAACCTTCCATTGTGTATTTTATGGCATTTTCGATCAGGTTATCCAGTATTTTTACAAGTTTAGGCTGGTCTGTTTTTATAGTACTGTCTTTGTCTTTCAAACCTTTTTTAAAATACAGATGTATTTTCTTTTCTCGCGCCTTTAGGTTATGAACAGAAAATAATTCCATTAATAAATCATTTAAAAAGAATACACTCGGGGCAATTTTTACTTGTTTGGTTCCTAGTGTGGAAATTTCAAGAATATCGTCAATGATATGAAGAAGTTGCTTGGCGCTATTCTGGATAATCCGCGTATAATATTCGTGTTTTTGGTGAGATAGTTCATTTTGATTCAGAAATTCGGAAAATCCGATTATTCCATTCATTGGTGTGCGAATTTCATGAGACATATTATTAAGAAACTCAGTTTTCAAATTATCGCTTTCTTCTGCTTTTTCTTTAGCTTTAATTAATTCTTTTTCTGTGTTTTTTCGTTTGGTAATGTTGCGGTTTACTCCCGAAATTCCAATAACTTTTCCTTCATTATTTTTTATAACGAATAAATTCACTTCGAAATACTGTGTTGTCCCATCTGGCATAGGAGTTTCTGCGTATTGGACAGTCGCCCCCTTTTCATAGGTCTGGCGATGCCATTCATCCCAAAGTTTGCAGAGTTCTTCTGGAAAACCAAATTCTCTATATGTTTTTCCAATTATTTCATCTGCACTGAGGTTCAGATTTTCGCAAAGTGTCCTGTTTGCCAAGATAAAACGATTGTTGAGGTCGTATCCGTATATCTGGTCGATACTAGCATTGTTTATCAGGCGAAGAAGCTCTTCTTTTTTTGCAATTTCTTCTTTTTTGCTTAAAAGTTCGTCGTTCGTTTGTTTTAATTCTTCATTTAGTGCTTCATATTTCTTATTTCTTAAATTAAGGTTGGTTTCGGCTTGTTTTTGTTTTGTAATATCTGTGGCAATCCCTTCTATAGCAACTGGGGTGTTAGTGTTATCGCGAATCAGTACATTTCTTTGATCGAGCCATTTTTCTTCGCCACTTCTGCTTATTATTTTATATACGTATGTTGGGCTTAAATCTCCGGCAATTAGTTTTTCCCATTCTGTCTGAAAATAGTCATTAAAGTCGGGGTGGATTACGTTTTTTATTAAAATGGGAGAGCTGTAAAATTCTTCAGGTGTATACCCAAAAATACGGAATGAACTTGGACTGACATATTCATATTGTCCATCAGGAAGTGACATTCTGTAAATTAAATCTCGTGCATTATCTGTTAGCCGTTTGTATTTCTTTTCGCTTTCTTCTGCTTTTTCTTTGGCTGCAAGCAATTTATCTTTTGCTGTTTTTTGCTCTGTCATGTCTTTCCATGAAGAAATGGAATACAGTATTTCATTTTTTTCGTTTCTAATGGAATTAACATTCAGGTTTACAGGTATTTTAGTTCCATTTTTTCTTTTCAATGTCAATTCTTTATTTTTTACGAACCCAGTTCTTACAAATTGTCCAAAAGCTATTTTTGCTTTATCTAAGGAAGATTCATGATACATCATGAAAACTTCAGAACCAATAACCTCGTCTCTGGTATAGCCTGTCTCCTTTAGCAAGGTGTCGTTGCATACAAGAATTTTTGCATTGTGAGGTGCAACGGAAACAAACATGTCGGGTGAATTATGGTATAGGATTTCAAATTTCTTTTCGCTTTCCCAGAGTTCTTTCTTAATTGAATGCCTTTTTTTTAGTTCTTGTAAAAACTTTTTGTAGGCCAAAGCTCCTAAAAGTAATACTATGGTAT
Source organism: Bacteroidales bacterium (assembly GCA_965230435.1). Classification (GTDB taxonomy): domain Bacteria; phylum Bacteroidota; class Bacteroidia; order Bacteroidales; family JBDKHP01; genus JBDKHP01. The sequence goes on along the minus strand of CBDDLB010000002.1, from coordinate 1,555,044 downwards.
AGACTGCGAGATGTGTAAGAAGTAAATTTCCCGTTTGCTTTTTGGCAACCTGGTTGTATTTATCCATTGGTATTGAGACGCTAATGCCACCGCGTATATCTCCTACTTTGTACCCTTGTTTGGCATGGCATTTCATGCAACTTTGTTCTACTTTCATTGCATGCATAGATCGCATATACAGTGTGCCATCTATTTTTTCTATGCTATTGTATTCCGATAATCCTTCTTGAATTTTCTGTAATGCCCGCGTTTCCCATTCATCTGCTTTGTTTTCTGGTCGGATAGGGTTCAGACTTGTAATATGTCCTTTTACTCCATACTGTTTTTCGGCTATCTCAAATATTTGCCTTGTCATATAGGCTGGGTTCATCAAAGTGAGATTTTTTCCGTTTTTTGTTGATATATCTCTATCGGGAACAAAATTCAGATATGGATTTGGAATTGTTGTGTTGGTGACCGGAACGTATACTCCGCCGTGCATTGATGCCCAACTGCGAAACATAAGATCTTTTTGATAGCTTGTGTTGGCCTCAATCTTAGCATATTCATTGTTGTTTTTGTATTCGTTGTGAATATTCCAAACTAAGGAGGCGGCAAATAGAATTGTTAATCCAGAAATTAAGATTGCAAAAAAAAAGTTATCTGTTTTATTTCTTTATTCATCTGTTTAGAATTTATCTTTATTTGTCAGATGTAAGAGGGTTTCCTAAATCAGATGCGCATTTTTATTACTGTAACTAGGGTGTTTTTGGGTGTGATTTTGAGATAAAATAGACTGAGTGCCAAGTGAATTTTAACTATGCTAATGGTGTGGTTTAGTATGTAAAATTCATGGCCATTTTGTTTTATCCATTTAAATTCGCCAACCTTTTGTTGTTTTAAGATGTTGGCTGAACAGCCCTAGTTTGCATCCAACTCTCTCTGGGACAAATTTGTAGTAATATACATAAATAATTGCCTCATTGCAAATGCTTTATCTAAAATTTAGGGCTTGCTTCTGTGGTTATGGTTATTGATTATTTGCCAATGAACTCAGAGCGTGTTTTTTTAGTTTTTTTTGAATATTCTGTTTCAATGCAGCAATTTCTAATTTGGCCCAACACATTTAAAAAACTATAGGAATTTTGACCTGTGGCTTCATCTCTCTTTTTGATTTTGATGATTTTTTATGAAGTTGTTTTTATGTGCTTTTTTATAGTTTCGTTCAGTATCCCTTTGTCAATAGGTTTTGAAATGTAATCAATACAACCTGCCGAAAATGCTTTGTTTTGATCATCTATGGATATGTATGCTGTTTGTGCGATTACAGGCAAATTGGGATTAAGTGTTTTGATTTGTTTTGTTGCTTCAAAGCCATTCATTATCGGCATTTTTAAATCCATGAAAACAAGGTCTACTTTTTTGTTGGTTTTGCAAATATTTACAGCCTCTTGTCCGTTTTTTGCATGAAGAATTTTACAATTCAGATAAGTTTGTTCTTCAAGTAATGTTTCAAGATATAAATAGTTTATTTCTTCGTCTTCGGCTATTAATACAGTATGAAGATCTTTATTGTCTTCAATTTCATTAATGCTATTCTCTATTTCTGTAATAGGTGTATTTACAGGTTTATATGGTATGGAAACAAAGAAAGAAGCTCCTTTTCCTTTTTCTGATTGAAGTGAGATTTTTCCACCAAGTAATTCAGTATTTTCTTTTGCTATTGAAAGGCCAAGGCCTAAGCCTCCAACATTTTTCGAGAGATCCTTTTCTTCTTGCGAAAAACGTTCGAATATAACGTCATGCTTGTCGGGGGCAATACCTATCCCGGTGTCTTTTACAAAAAATTCTATTTCACTAGGTTTTGTGTCCGTTTTTAGTTGATAACCAAATTCAATAAAGCCATCGTTGGTGAATTTTATTGCATTTTCAAGAAGGTTACTTAAAACTGTGTTCAGTTTAGTTTCGTCAGTAAGAACAAAGCTGTATTTATCCCGAAGTCCTTTCTTGAGGTATAAGGGGGTTTTATTCTCTTTTGCTTTTATGTCAAAAAATGAAAAATGTTTTAATAATAAGTCGTTTAAACAGATTTCTTTTTCAGATATTTTTACCTGTTTTGTCCCTAGTTTAGATATTTCTATAATATCATCAATAATCCGCATTAATTGATTTCCACTGTTTTGAATAATACTTATATAGTACTTACGCTTAGCTTCACTTAGGTCAGGCTTATTTAAAAAGTTTGAAAAGCCAAGAATCCCATTCATGGGGGTGCGGATTTCATGCGACATATTGTTGATGAACTCTGTTTTTAGTCGGTCGCTTTCTTCTGCTTTTTCTTTGGCGTTAATTAATTCTTGTTTGGTAATGTTTTGTTCTGTAATGTCCCTGCATGAAGAAATTGAATAGATAACTTTGCCATCGGAATCTTTAACTGAGTTGACATTCAGGTTCACTTGTATTTTACTGCCATCTTTCCGTTTCAGAGTAAGTTCTTTATCTGTAATGGTTCCGGTTTCTCTAAACTCTTCAAATGTTTTGTTAACTTCGTTCAGGCAACTTTCATGGTATATGCTAAAAATAGGTAAGCCTAAGATTTCTTCTCTTTTGTAACCTGTGTTTTTCAATAAGGTGTCGTTGCACATTAGAATGCTTGCGTTCTCTGGCGCTACAGAAGCATACATATCAGGAGAGTTATTGTATAAAACACGGAATTCCAGTTCACTCTCTTCTATTTTATTCTTGGCTGATAGCAATTCGGTGTTGGATTCTATTAATTCTTCGTTCAATGTTAAATATTCTTCATTTTGTGCTGCAATTTCATTGTTCTTTAAGGCTATTTCTTTTTCTGCTTTTTTACGTTCTGTAATGTTCCGTCCAATACTGATTACATACTGAGGTTCGCCCTTTTCGTTATTTATAATTCCAGAAGTGTATTCCGTTGGTATTATTTTCTTGCTTTTTGTAACAAGCCCCATTTCTACCATTGCTTTTCCGTTGTGAATTAATTGGTTAATTGTTGAATAGGCTTTCTTTAAATCCTCTTTGCTGTAATATGTATCAGGGGCTTTTAAATCTTTTATTTCAGAATCTGAATATTCGGAAATTTCGGTAAAGGCTTTATTCCATTTAACAGCTTTATTGGTGGCAAGGTCAAAAACAAAGAAGGTATCTAAAAATGTGTCTATCGCTGTATTTATAAAATTTTGTTCACTGATGAGCCTGTTTACGGCAATATCACGCTCTTTGAACAATTTTGCATTCTCTATTGAAGTGCCTGCCTGCGAAGCAAGTAAACTTGTAACTTGTATTCTTTCGGATGTAAATATGCCTTTTGAAAGGTTGTTTTCCAGATATAAAATTCCACTTACAATACCTTGGTGGATTAATGGAATTGCTAAAACAGATAATATGTTATTATTTTTTATGTATGGGTCTTTTGTAAAAACTCCTTCATGGGCAGCATCGTGCAAAACCACACTTTCTTTGGTTCGCATAACATAATTGATAACGCTTTGCGCGATATGTTTATCGATACTTGTGGAGTTCCGTACATTAGCGGAATTGTTTTTAAAATCGAATTCTGCTTCTAAAGCTAAATTTTCATTCTGTACGAGAAATAGTGCACCATACTGGGCTCCTGCATTTTCTACAACAATACGGATCATTTTTTCGAGTAGTTGAGAAAATACAATTTCACCAGAGATAACATGGGCGGCTTTAATTACGCTGTAAAGATCAAGAAGGCTTAAGCTGCCTTGCAGTTGCTCATGGTTAATAGATCCTATGTCTGTAGGGGTGGCAGGTTGTGGAAATATTTCGGGATAATTGTTAGCTAAATCTGAGATTTTGCCCGTGGCTCCCCAAAGCATGTAATATCGGTGTGCTTCTTTAAAATAGGTATCTGCAATCTTATTATTATTTTTCGACATCCAGAACATGGCAGCCAATTCATTGGCATAAGCTGCATCCTGAACGAATTTATTGTCGATGGAAGAGTTTATTGCTTTATCGTAGTATTCTACAGCTTTCCAGTTGTCCCCAGTAATGCGGGCATATTCTGCTTGAATAAGTAGCAAATGGTGACTGTAGGTAACAGGGCAACTTTGTGCAATGGACTTGAACAGTATTATTTCTTCGTTTATGGATTTGAGAAAACTTTTCTGAGTGCAGGCATCTACTAGATGATATGCGGTAGTAAATGCCAAAGCACGATGAAAATGAAAAACAGGATTAAGATAAATGCCTGGAGCACCAGCGAGGTACTTTTCTGCCAGCTTTGTGTATTCAACCGCTTTCAATGGACTGTTGTACCAATTGGCTAGTGATAGGTGACAGACCGCATCTACAAAAAGAGTTAACAGATCGTTTTTTCTGCGGCAGGTTTTCAGTATTTCGGTTGAATTGTGCCAAATTGATTCTGAAAGAACTTCCCACTGTCTGTTGGGTTCCGTTAGGTTGAAAATCGTTGCTTTTACTGCATAATAGTATTGCAACATGTTCTGATCTATCTTCTGCAAGCCCGGACTGATTCTTTCTATTCTGTCTGAAACCTCGCTTAAGGTATCCGGCCCCCAAAAAGATTGAAAAAGCGAGATAATGGCGCAATATCCGGCCCATTGGTATGAACCATTCTCAAGTCCGCTGTAGTAGCCCTGCATTAAAATATTGCGGGCTACAGGTATTGGTTCTTTGTATGGGCTTACAAACGTTCCGAACATATCGTATATAAGAGCTTCGTATGCCTTTATGTGATATTTTTCGTCGTTAAGTTTTAGGGAAAGCTGTCCAAACCGAAAGGCATTTTCATAATCGTTAAGACTGACCGCGAGCGTGATTGATGAATAGAAAATGTAACCAACCGAAGAATGACTGCTGTTACCATGTTTCAATGTTATTTCAGTCATTTTAATACCAATAATTGCAATCAGGTTCGATCCTAAGAAGTAAGCAGGGGCAAAGCATTCGCGCAATAAGGCCATTGCAGATAATTTCAGCGGATCCTCCAGCTCTGGCAAATTGAATAGGTCGTTTGTGCCCCTGTTTTCAATCAATGGCCGGAAGTTTTCAATTTCGGTCAGCAATTCTTCAACAGTAGGATAGGCCTTAATTTTTATGCCGAGTTCAGCGAGTGCCTGTATGCCGGTATCAAGAGCCATCTGCAGATCGTTTTTCATACGATAAAGTGTGGCCTTGTATTCGCTAATTTTGCAGCGGTTCAGTAAATCTGTTGTAAGATCATAAGTATGATCGAAGGTTGCAATGGCTTCATCCCACAGCGTGTTCAGATATTCTAGTTCACCTTTTTCGAGGTATAATGCTAGTGTGAGGTGATAAAAACTGTCCCAACTGTTTTTGGGCAAGTAAGATAAACCTTGTTTTGCGTATTTCAATCCTGCTTCGTATGCAAGCGAGGACTTAGCTTTTTGGGCAGCATCAAGGTTTAGCTTGGCTATTTCAATTCTTTCTTCTCGATTTGATACAGAATCATTCCCTTGGTTGATGTGATCTACCACTTCGAACAGATGTAATTCCAGTTCAGTTTTACTGTACTGTTCCAGAAGGAGCCGTCCTATTTCTAAATGCAATTGGGGTTTTTCTTTGTCAGCAATCATTGCATTGGCTGCTTGTTGCACTCTGTCGTGAAGGAAACGAAATTGAATGTTTTGTTCCTTGTCCAGAGGTTTTGTGTTCTTTGAGCCGCGTATGTTTTTGTATTGAATTAAGCCAAGTTGAATGGACGGAAATAAATCGTTGTAACTATCGCCTATTGTTTTTCCATAAACTACAGACAATGTTTTTGTGTTGAAAGTATTGCCAAGACAGGCTGCCAGTTTTAGTACATTTTGAGTATGTGAAGGTAGTTTTTTAAGCCTGCCTATCATAAGTTCAACTACATTGTCTGTAATTTTCTCATCTTCAAGCTGTTTTATGTTCCATTGCCAACGGATCTGATCTGGATTGAACGTCAGTAGCCCATCTTCGTGTATAGAGCGCAAAAACTGTTTAACAAAGAAAGGGTTACCGCTTGTTTTTTGCATTATTAGTTGGGCAAGAGATGCTACCTCATTTTCGGGAGTGTGGAAAGTATCGCTAAGTAATTGTATGATGTCTGTTGATTTAAGGGGGCTTAATTCCAGAGGTTCAATAATTAGCTTGCTTTTTTTGAGTTGTTCAATGGTAATAATTAATGGATGGGTGGAACTAACTTCATTGTCGCGGTATGCTCCCACTAGAAAAAGGTGATGGTTCTGCGTATCAGTAATCATTAACTCGATTAATTTAATACTTGCGGAATCTACCCACTGTAAATCATCGAGAAAAATAACCAATGGATGTTCAGCTTCGCAAAACACCTGAATGAAATTCTGAAAAACAAGGTTGAAACGATTATTTGTTTCTGTAGATCCCAATTCGGCTACAGTGGGTTGTGGGCCGATAACCATTTCTACGTCTGGTATTACATCAATAATTACCTGTGCATTTGTTCCTAATGTTTTGATGATTTTGTTCTTCCACTTAACTAACCGTTCGTTACTTTCAGTTAAAATCTGCTGCATGAGTTGTGTAAATGCAGCAATAACTGCGCTATAAGGAATATTACGGGCAAATTGGTCGAATTTTCCGGAAATAAAATATCCGCGTTGTAAAGTCAGCGGTTTGTATATTTCATGAACAAGAGCCGATTTTCCACAACCAGAGTATCCCGAAACAAGCATTAATGCGCGACTGCCGTTGCATACTTGTGAAAAAACGTTCAAATATCTGTCTACTTCTTCTTCTCGTCCATAAAGTTTCTGTGGGATTATAAATCTATCTGAAATATCTCGTTGCCCAAGCTTGAAAGGTTCAACTTCACCTTTATCATTGAATTGAACTAAGCAGTTGTCAAGGTCTGTAAATATACCTTTGCAGCTTTGATAACGCTCGTCTGCAGATTTTGCTAACAGTTTCATTACAATAGCAGAAACCATTTGCGGGATATCTGGAAAAACCTGTGTTGGTGTTAATGGAGTTTTTGCAAGGTGGCAATGAACAAGTTCGAGTACATCAGTTGTTTCGAACGGCTTCTTGCCGGTTAGTAATTCATATAGAATAATACCTAACGAATAAAAATCGGCACGGTAATCAACAGTGCGGTTTATACGTCCTGTTTGTTCAGGAGCGATATACTGATACCTGTACTTTTTAGCATTGTTTCCTTGTTGTTTTCTGGCCTCAGAATTTTTTAACAGTTTAATGTTTGTGAGTTCTGAATCAATTTCAATATAATCAGGTGTCAGATATCCATATAGTTTCTGCTCTATTGTCCATGGCTGTAGAGCATTTAATATTTTAGTTGTAAGTAATAATGCGTCCTCTATCGGAAGTGGAGATCCGGTTAATAAACCAGTAAGAACTTCTAGCTTCATAATAACAAAATGGAAAAATAAGAACTACTTATTCTGCTTTACCAGCTTCATACTCCATTTGGATCCATCGAAAATGAATCTGAACATATTAGTTTTATACGTAGCAGAAGAAGAGAGTACACCAACTTTGAGTGAATATTTTGACATGGTGGATAATTGTAGATGACCTGTTGCCTTTTGGCCAGTCAAGTCAATTAATGCACTAATGTCTAGGCCTGCATCGATACCACTGCCTTCGAAGTCTCCTTTTGTACTGGAACTTGTTGGAGCAGAGGGTATCAGCTCGTTTTGTCCTTTGGCTACAGTTACTAGGTTGCAGGCTATGTCATATTTTTCTTTTGTACTTTCAAGCTTCTCGTAGCCTTTGCCAAGCTTACCAAGCTCTTCTCCTTTTTTCTCTTCTCCTTTTTCGGCTGCTTCCTGTATTTTGCCGATTAGGGTTTGCATAAGTTCAATAGCTGCGGGTGTGCTTGGCGGGAAGCTTGTGCTGTTAATAGATGCGGCGACTTCTTTTTTTGCAAGTTTGCCTCCTGCATAAAGTAGGGTATAGGAAACTTCCCCGCTGGCCACTCCAGACGAAACAGCAAGTGTGAAAGTAAAACCTTTTGTTCCTTTTCCTTCGTTATCGCCAGTTGTGTCTTTATCGTAGCGGGTACCAGCCATCCCTTTAATTTCGGCTGATGCTCCTAATTTTGTACTATCACCGATTTCGCCTTTTGCCCCTGCTTGTAAGCCCATTTCTATGTAAGCATCGTCTATTGCTCCTTTGCCAGTGAAGGCTTCTTTTTCTGTAGTTTGGGCAAATTTCTGAGCTGTGTTTTTGCCGCCCCAGGCCCAGTCGGCGAATCTGCCGAAAAGTTTGCTTTCTTTCAGTTTTTTGTAAAAACCATACGATACCAGTTTCATGGCTTGCTCCGGGCTGTTTCCTTTCGATTCTACATAGCCGCCAAGTTTGCCCTGTACATTGAAGATTCCGGGAACTTTAGCACCCCCAACCAAATCAACTTCGGTTCTACAGGTGAAGTCAGGATTTTCCCGTTCTGCTTCTATGAAAAAACGTCCTCCGAGGTAGGCAATACCTGTTGGTTCTATCGGAATGTTAACTTCTACTTCGATTGTGCCTTTGCTCCACGGGTCGGGGGCAATTTTTCCTACGGCAAAGCCTAGGTTCGTGAAGATTGATTTTGCCGATTTGTTGGCATAGTGCTCTTTTACACTGGTTAGCCTTTCGTCTTGATTGGCAGCTTCGACGTTTTTAGAAATTTCTTCCTCCGAGACAGCTATGTTTTTTTGCATAAAAACAGCACTGACTTCGTTCAGGAGGTCTTCTGTATGTTTTAGGAAAAGCTGAAAACCAAAAGCCCTTTTTACAGAATCGGTATCGCCTTCCTCTTCTTGTGCCCAAACACTGGCAATTCCTCTGGCAATGAGTAGGTATTTTTGAGCAAGAAGTAGTTCCTCTTTGTTCAGGTTTATAAGTCTTGTCTGTTTTTTGCCGTCGTATACTATTTTAGGAAGTTTCTTTTCTACTTCGGTTATTACGCTTCCTATCTGCTCTTTAGCTTTCCCTTTTTTTGTAAAAAAGCCTTCGTAGGTTATTTTGTCGAAGATTTCTTTACTACAGAGCTGACCGCCTACATTTTCTACCTTATCAATAAGTATGAACGATTTGGCCATGTGCTGTGCAAATTCCAGATCGGAGGTTTTTCGTTGTACTGTGGTATTTGGCGGCGACGAGGTTCTTGAAAAAGAGGTTGTTGGTGTTTGGGAACTGTTCCATCTGGCAGCTCTAGCACCTAATTTATCTGCTTCGGTTTCTAATGTTGTGTCGGTATTGATGTTGAACTTGGCTTGTGTTGCACTTGTTTTTACTTTGCCTTGCCGTTGCTGAACAACGTGTGCCAATTCGTGACCTATCAGTTCTTGTCCTTGTGTTGTTTTGGGATTGAATTGTCCTGGAGCGAAATGTATATCGTTGCCCTGCGTGTAGGCTTTTGCTTGAATTGTTGTAGCTTTTGAGGAGTTTTGAAGAAAAGAAACATCGGAGAAATCGGTCCCGAAGCTGCCTTCCATTTTTGTCATTACGTCATCGGGCAGACTATCGTTTGAGCTTGCTTTTCTTTGAGTTGGGAAACTGCTGGCAAAGTTATTTTCCGGGGCGAAAACCGTTTCTTGTGGTTTTAACTGAAGTGGTTGTGTATTCAGGTCTGCACTTTGGATCGATTTGTTGGATCCGCTGTTTGCAGAACGGTTTTTTGCATCAGATTTACTTTTGGTTTTCTGGTTGTTTTTACTGTTCTGCATAGGGTATTGTTTTTAATTTGAATGTTCTTACATTATGAACTGATACGATTTTTAGTGTTGGGTCAAAGGTTATTAGTTGATTTTCTAGCGTATAGATTTTGTTTATGCTTTTAACCAGTCGTATAAGTCCTGTGGCATATATGTAGAAACCTTAATTTCAGTTTTTTTCTTACAATATTCATAAAGTGAGTCTCCAACGGGAGCGGATGATTTTAGGGTAACTTTTTTACCTGCCAGCATCTTGTTTGGAATGTTCAGCGTTCCTGTTTTATTTCCGACAAATATGTTGGCATCACTGTAGCCCTTGATATTGAATTTTCGGTTTCCCCCTTTTCCAGCGGCTATGAAGGTAAGCTTATCCGAAGAATCGTCAATTTGAATAGAATTTGACGATTTATCAGAGATCACACCAATTTCGAAGAGGACATCCAGAGCTGTTTTTTCTTCGATAACTGGAGTTGCATAAATGTTTTTGGATTCTTTAATAGGAAGGTAGATAAAGCTTCCTTTCTTTCCACTTTTCACTTTGCTGCCAGGGATATCTGTGCCGCTGTAAGCATAAGCTGCTTTGGAACTGCCACCACTGCTGTTTGCTATCTCAGGGAGCGAGTTTAGTTCGCTAGTTTCGAATGCGAAAAAAGCATGTTCTGTAACTCCCGATCCTTCTCGTCCCCAAGTTCTGCTTTCCGATCCTTCTAGTGTTTGGTTGCTTTCCAGTTTTTCAAATTCATTAATATCATCTACTTCTTTCCATTTCGATTCGGCAAATACTTCTGGTTTTACATCTTTTGTAACTTTTAATATTTCATTTAGAATATCCTTGATCTTTGTTGCATCGTCTAATGAAGGAGTATTGTTTTCTGCTTTGCCTTTAAGAATGTCTATCAGTAGTAGGCCGAGCCCTTTGCCTTCTTCTTTGTTTTTTTCTACGTCTAATGTTTTGGAAGTATCTGGTGTTGCAATCTTTTTATGTTTACTTTGTTTTAGTCCCGTTAGCTTTTCAAAATTTTCTGCACTCATGTTGGTAATCCATTGAGCATCAAAATCAATTTCGTCTTTACTGCCCGGTTCTTCCCGAAAATCAGTATTAGGCCCCATAAACTGATTACCACCTTGCCATTCATAGAAGCTGCGGCGCAAATCATTCAAGTTACTTCCGTTAATTGAATTTGGAGTAAGGCGGAGTTTGACAGAGCCTTCTGTGGAGCTTATCAGTTCAGATTCACCCGAAACGGTGTCGGTTCCGTCTAAAATAGCCTGAATTTTAGTCAGCCACGAGGCTTCAATATGAGCCTTTTGATCTTTACTGAAGAGCCCAATGTTTATCAAATTTTCTTCAGTTAATTCGTTAGGAATTGAATTTTTCAGGACTGATGTCGCAAGTTCAGATTTTTCACTGTTTTGGCTATTAATAGCTGCGTCATAATTCTTGAGCAGTTTTATAGCCAGTTCTAGTTTTGAGTGCGGCACAATGTGGTGTGCTGTTAACTCGTAGCCTTTGTGTTCGCCTTTGTGTTCGAATGGGTTCAGTGCCCGTCTTTGTATGATCGGGTTTGTTGCAATAGAATGTTTGGTTAATTGTTCATTTGTTTTTAGTTGGGAGGTTCTTGTTGTTTGGGATTTAAATTGAAGGGCTTTTTGTCCCATTAAGTCTGCTTCTGTTTCAAGTGCTCGATCGTTGTTAGACTTCACTCCATTTATTTCTTCCGTCGTTTTTACACGTCCTTGTTTTTGCTGAACCGAATGCCAGGCTTCGTGGGCAAGGTGCTTGTCTTGTCCAGGGGCAAGATAGATGTTAGAACCTTGAGTAAACGCTTGGGCTTGAACATAAGCAGGCTGCGAGGAATTTCTATGCACTTTTACATCAGATATATCAATCTTGGATAAATTTTCAATGCCAGATTTTAAAGGTTCTGGTATTCCGTTTTTATTGTTAGACGGGCTGTGCTTAAATGGCTTACTGTTATTGCTGAAGCTGTTTGTCTCTTTTTTTTGAATAAGAGGTGTATTATTTAGCTCGGAACTTCTAAGCGATTTTCCATTATTTGCAGAAAAGCTCTTTGTTTCAGCTTTATTCTTTGTCGTTTGAGCGCTTTTATCGTTCTGCATAGGTGTGTTTTTTGAATGAATGCGCGTTGTTTGTGTCTGTATTTAGTTTTTTGTCAATGGTAATAAATATCTCATAAATTATAATTCATGATTCCTTTATTGCTTTTTTTTCTTCAAAATTGTAGCACTGTCTTTTAGTGTGCTTTTGTTGGAAGACACATCGTTTATTGGTTCTTTGGGCACTTCAACTTTTGGAGAAGCTTTCGCTTCAGCTTTTTTCGTAGGAACTACTTTTTCCTTTTTCTTTGTTTTTGAAGGTTTCGGCTTTTCCGTCTCTTCTTTTTCCTCGATCTGAGGTTTTGGTCTGGCCATAGCTTTTTCGAGTACTTCCATCACTTTGATCTCGACACGGCGGTTTTCTGCATGTTCTTCATCGGAGCATTCCACACCATCGGCACAGTCGTTTTTTAGTTGCGATTCTCCGTAGCCTGTTGATCGGATTTGTTTTGCGGGAATGCCTTTGCTTATGGCGTAGGCAACGGCTGCATCTGCACGTTTTTGCGAAAGGCGTTTGTTGGCTCGGGCGCTGCCGCGAGAATCGGTATGTGCACCAAATTCGAAGATTACGTCGGGATTGTCGGTTAGAAGTTGCACAACTTCGCGGTCGATGGTGGCAGCGGCAACTGAGTCTACATTGAATTTTCCAGAGGCAAAACCGATGGCCAGCTCTATCTTTTCGTTTTCACGTTTGCTGTCCATTTTGAATGTTTGGCGTAATTCTGGTTCATCGTCGGTGAGGCTGTCGGTTGCGAAATAGCCGTTTCTTACCAAAAGCGAATCGGTTAATAATTTCACCGAGTAGGTATGCTTTGCTTGTAACTTGAATGTGAAATCGCCAAATTCATCAGTTTTTGTGGTGGCAACGTTTTTATTGCTTTTGTCTTGAAGAATTACTTTAATGCCTTTCACGCGTTCGCTATTGCCCCGCATTTCGCACGAACCTGTGATGAGGTAAGGTAGATATGGGATTTTTTCGTGATATTCTATCGTGTCTTTTTCGAGAGTGTTTGTGTCGATGGTGTCGATTATGGTTCGGTAGTCTTCTTTTTCGAGCCGAAGAACGTATTTCTCCCCTTTTTTCAGTTCGATCTCGAATTTTCCTTCTTTATCGGTTTCTTCAATCTCCTCTTCGTTGGTTTCCAGATGAGTTAATGTGATGAACATATCGTTCAACGGTTTCTTAGTATCTAGCTGTTCTACATATATCTGAAACAGATGATGATCCAGTGGTTTTGGTGGCTCTTTAGAATTCAGGTATACTGTAACGCCACTCATTATGACAGCAAGTGTCAGAACCATTTTTATAAGAGCTCCAATGCTAGAGGCAGCAGCGTCTTTGAGTGGATCGCCAAATGTATCGCCTGTAATTACTTGTTCGTGAACATCCACGTCGTTTTTTCCGATCACACCGTTTTGGGTTAGCTTTTTTGCGTTGTCGAAAATTGCTCCTGTGTTGGCAAGAAACACTGCAAAAAGAAATCCCATAGACAATGTGCCCACCAACATTCCAAGGACACCAGCAACACCAAGGAAAATTGTAGCTGCCAATGGTACTAAAATCACAAATAGAGTAGGGGCAATCGTTTCCCGTTGCGAGCGGTTGAAAATTTCACCAAACCAGGCATAGAGGTTCGGTTTTTCGTCTGAATTTTCATTGAAACGAAAACGTATTTCGTCAATGAGCAGAGATGAGATTTTTCCAACTGCAACGATACTTCGTCCGCTAAGGAACATGATTGTAAGTCCCCCGACCAGTACGCCAAGAATGAATGCTGGATTAGAGACAAAAACATTGAAGTTAACAAGGAGCTGATTACCATTGAGGGCATAAATCTGATCTACATTTTCGGCTGCTATTCCGTTCGGGAAAATAAAATAACCTTTTAGGTTGAAGGTATTCACTGCCAGAGCTTTTAGGCCAGAAACATAAGCGGAAAGCAAAGCAATACCTGTTAAAACTGTAGAAAGAAGCGAAACGTTTTTGCCGATTGTGGCTGTGGTATTGCCTAATGAGTCTAAAGCCTGAACTCGTAGCATCTCGTCTTTTGGCATTGAAGTCATGCGGGCTGTGGCAATGGCATGATCTGCAATAGGCCCCATTAGACTAGAAGCTGCAATTAAGGCCAAAGGAGCTAACATCGCCAATGCGCTAAGTGCAATTCCATAAATACCAACAGAAAATAAGTTAACGTTGAGCAGTGTGGTAGCAAGATACGAAGCTGCTATGCCGCCAACAACGACAGATACAGAAACGAAGGTTGAAATCATTCCCATACCCACACCACCGATCAGGGAACTTGCGGTACTTGTGCAGGCTCGCTCGGCAACAAACTGTGTTGAGCGGTAATCTTCCGAGGTGGCGCGTTCAGTAGTTTTTATGATTACCACACCAAGAAGCGAACCTATGCTGATTGCCCCCCAGAGCCCGAACGGATTGGGGAAGTTCAGGAAATAAAGAATTGGTAAAGTGATGACGATAATTGAGATTACGGTAATGTATTGACTGATGGCCACAGAGTTATTCAGGTTGCTTTGAGTTGCCCACTCTTTAGCCTTAATAAAAAAGCTGGCTACAATTGACACAAGTATTGCAATTCCTGAGAATGCAATAGGAAGCAATATGGCCATACTTTGTTTTTCTACATTGCCCGTAAATGCAAGTGCACCCAGAACAACAGCAACAATCATTGCAACTACGTAAGATTCAAAGAAGCTAGTTCCAGTACCAACGCCATCTGTAAGATTGTCGCCAACAATATCGGCAAGTGTGGCAGGGTTGTTACGGTCGTCTTCCTGGAGGTCGGAACTTGTATGGCTGATAGTGTCTGCGGTTACATCGGCGGATTTTGCGAAAATTCCACTTGAGACCCTAGAAAGCAAAGTGTGTAATGAAGCTCCAAAACCAAAAGTGAGCATTACCATTGCAATCTGCGTCCCTTTTTCGCGGCTGGGCATGTCCCACAAATGCGATGACAGAAAGTAAGCTAACCAAACAAACAAAATTCCTAAACCTACAATTGCTAAACCTTGCACCAGACCTCCACGAAATCCTACTTTGATGATGTTGGGCAGGTCCTCATTACGGTTGGCATATAGCGTGCGAATGCTTGCCATGGGCGAAATGAAAGCTCCGATTACTCCAGCGATTACCGAGAACAGGCCGCCAATTACAAAAAACAGAATTGCCCAAGGACTTAATAGATTGAAGACAAAGGAAACAAGTGACAGAACAACAAGTACTCCACCAAAAACGATTGCATTCAGTAGCATGTGCGGCTTCAGGTAGCCCAGTGTTCCTTTTCGGATGTAATCGGCAATCTCCTGATGTTCGTCGTCGCAAGGCTGTTTACGTACATAACTGTAAAAAAAATATGCAAAGCCAAAGGCTATTAAGGCAGTAAATGGCGGTATCCAGAGTAAATAGGTTGTCATGTCTGTCGGTTTAGCTATTTTAACTAACTCTGTTGTTTTGAGTGGTTTCCTTATTTCAGGTTTTATTCTTGTTCAGGCTTTTCTAACTACTTTCAGGTTGTACATTTACCTGAGTCTTTTTTTACAAAACATTCAGTAATCTGGCTCCCCTCTTCTTTGAGGAGGGGGCGGGGGTGGTGTTCTACTATAAGATTCAAAATCCAGTATTATTGAACCACCCCTAATCCCCTCCTTGGAAAAAGGAGGGGAATTGAAAAGCGTTACTTTTCTTTGAAAACAAAGGTTTCTTTAATCTCTGTTTAGTTAGAATAGTTTTATTTCTATAAATAATTTCAGGGAATAATTGATCATCTGGAATTTATAATTCATAACTCATAATTCCCTCACGCATTCCACTCCACAAAAATGAAATAGTCATTCCAAGAGAATTGAATAGTATTGAATGCCCACGGGAGCTTATCAATCAGCACATCAATCCCCTTTTGTTCTACTTTCAGGTTTACGTTTTCTTTGTCGTACAGAATCATTCCTTTCCGCTGAAGGAAAGACTCTTGCAGAGCTTCGATAGAAATATCGCCTAAGATTGCCCAGTGCTTGATGATGGATTTTAGTAACGCCTCGCACTCTTCCAGTTCGTTTTCAGACAGTTCGATCTCGGTATTTACAGGAAGGCTAACAGTGTATCCACACATCAGTTTATTGAGTACCAGTTGATGATCTTCTATTGGTTTTTCGCCTACAACCAGATGCTGTGTTATGACAACAGCCCTTTCGTGCGCATCTTTATCTACGAATATGTTTTTGCCTTTTTCTGTTTTTATCAGTCCCAGACGCTTGAAAAAATGTGGGAGAAAAGTCCAAAGAATCACCAGCCCGGCATTTTGTATATGAATCGGTTCTCCTTCTTTTATCCCTTCTTGCCAGTCGAACTTTTCCTCGATCAGTTTTTGGTACATCTCGTGGGTTTCTTTGGCATTTAATCGTTCTTGAATTTGTTGTATGTTTTCTTTGGAACTTTGGCGAATCAGTTCATCTATTTTTATTTTTCTGCCTTCGAATACCGTTTTGTAGATAAAATCGGCCTTCTGCCTGATGTCTATTTCTTCAGGCATTTGTAAAAAGGCTTTGGAGATTAATTTTACTATTTCGGCTTGTTGCTGCTTGAATAGGCTATTGAAAAGTTCAGCAAGCTCATCCTCTGTAAGCTGTATGCTCTGTTCTTTGTCTATAGCATCGCTGATAATGGTCAGAATATCGTTTCGGTACTCTAGAAAGATAGTTTTAAATATTTTCTCAGATAGCGCTTTAGGCTCTAGGTTGGCATTTTGAGCAATGAGTCCGAGGAGTGCTCCAGTTAGCTCGTGCTGATGCTCCATGAAGATGCTCCGGTGAACGAAATCGCCAAAGTCATCGGGTAGTTCGAGTTCTTTTTCTTTCCATACAGCCTTGTCGATAAGGTCGGAAATGTCGGTTTGTTGTTGCTGTTCGAATACTTGTCGGTAAATGGCATCGGCAAATTTTTCGGAAAAAATCCGATACAGTAGTTTTATGTTTTTATAATCCTGAAGACAGGCACTTAAATATGTAGCTGTCAGAGGGAGTGTTTTCTGTTGCTCTTGCCAGTAAAATGTTTCAATATTCGCAATACTATCGAATGGACTTTGCCAAGGAAGAAGACCATATTGAAGTACATGTTTGATATTGACAAACAGGAAGGAAAGGTCTTGTCTGAACCACTGGTCTCTTTGTATTTTTATATTTTTCGAAATCTGTGCCTCTACAGTTTGTTTTGTTTTTTCATTTCTGAACAAATTCGAGGCGTTGGAAACGATATTCTTCCAGAAACTATTTTGTTTTACGTTGGTTGGAAGAGTGTCTAATAAGATTTTCCAATTAGGCTGTGTGTTTTGCTGTTTAATTGCTTCAAGTATCAGTTTTGCATAGAACCATTGATAAGAAGTTTCTGATATTTTGCCTGAGAGTTTATTTTTTAAGTTTTTTGCAAAAACTTTTATATCGGTCGGAGAAGAAAAAATACGGTTCGCAATCAGTTCTTGAAAAGAAAATGGTATGCAGAACAAAAAGTAATGCTGTGTTGTGGGATGTTGCAATTCCTTCCAAAAAAAATCTGGTTCTATATCTTGAATAAGAATATTTAGTTGCGACTCCCGTGCAGTGTGGAATTCTTCTGGCCATATGCCAGAGCGCAGTAATTGGAGTAAAAGTTCGTGGAAAGAAGTTTTATTGAGTTCAAATTCTGAGTCTTTTTCCAGTTGCTGTAGAATCGCAGATTCTATTGAAGGTACAATTGGGGTTGATTCTGCCTCTTCTAAATCTGATTTGAAGAAATTTGCAAATCGTTTCCAGACTGATATTAGGGCGTTTTTTATAACTGTTGGGTGCTGTGTAGGTATATCTTCAGTAATTGGAGTGTTTGGTTCAACTTCTTCTTTGTTTGACCGGAAGATATTCAAGAAACGTTTCAATACTGATGAGAGTGAAAATTTATGCCAGAACGATGTCCTTTCAGAGCTAGAGGCGGTTTTATCCTCGTATAGAGGAAGTGGTGTAGAATCTTCTTTTAGAAATTGCTGGATGAAAGCACTTACTGAGTCTACTTTTTCGGTTGCTAAGAAATTGGTCAGATATTGATACACTTCTTTATCGAATACAAAGCGATGTTGTTGTTTTAGTTTGGCAACAAGGCGAACAGAGAACTGTGGGAAAACGCCTTCGAAATGGTACGAAATCAGCATCAGGATTAGTAGATTTACAGGAAAGCTTTCCAGGCTCACATTAATTACTTCTTTTTGCTGTTGCCCCTTCCGCTTCAGGTTTTCGAAATATTGCCGTAAACGTTCTCGCTGATCATTTTCGTTCAACTGTAGAAGCTGATTGATTGTTTTTTCATTTTCTTCTTCTTCCTCAATCCGTTCTTTTATGAGAGTATTAATAGTTTGGGTTTCTTTCTGTGTGAGAAAGTTGTTCAGAAAATGATATACTTCTTTATCCGTGAAAAGTCGGTGCTGTTGTTTCAGCCTCACAACAAGGCGTGTTGCATATTGTGGAAATTTTGCTTTTAGGTTGTAGGATAATACCATTAGAATGAGCAGGTCTTTGGGAAAACTTGCTAGTTCTGTTTTATAAGTTTCAACTTGTAGTTGTATACTTCTTCGTCCCAACTTTTGCAGATATTGGTGCAATAGTGCTTTCGTTGATTTAAATGGGATATCGGGTAGTGAGTCCGTTTCGATTATCTCCAACACTTGCTGTAGAGCTTCGGAAGAAGTTGGATTTTTTAATGTTTTTAGATTTTGAGAAGCTCTCGTTAAAGCAGAAAGACTGAAGGTTTGTTTTTCATTAGATTGAATCTCAGATTTATGTTGAGCGTAATATTGAAGAAGTTGCTCTACGAATGTCAGGCGTTTTTCTGTAGCAAGAGAAAAAAAGTGCCTTTTTATAATCCCCGAGGTTGACTTTGCTGCGAATAACTGGCTGAACAACTTTATTGAATTTTCGGATTGTATTTTGGTGGCCAGTTGTTGAACAGTAGTATCTGAAGAGAATTCGTACCACCAAGGGAAATAACCTTTTTTGAGGAAATGAAAGTAGGCATCCATTTCCGAGGCAGAAGTATTTTTTATGCTAGTGCCTTGGGACGTTGTTTTGTTCGAAATTCCGTTCAGCGATTTCTGTAGCTGGTTAGATAACCGACGCATGAAATGCTGAGGTGCATTCTCAATAGAAAGGGTTCCTATGTTGATTTCCAGCTTGTCGATCACGACTTGGGTGTCTTGGTTTATTTCTAATTCGTCGAATATTTCTTGTGCCCGATGGGGCAATTCTGCTTTAACCCTGTAAACAATTTCGTTTTGAATATCCAGCGCTTTATTCTCATCTATAAAATTGAAATTTAGTACTATGCGCTGAATCATGTTGGTTTATCAATGGTTAATTGGTCAATGGTTGTTTGGTATTTCCTTAAAATCATTTATTCTTTTAAATAATTCATAATTCATAATTCATAATTCATAATTCATAATTCATAATTCATAATTCATAATTCATAATTTATAACCCTGGATTATAGGATATAATGATAAATTTGAACCGATTCTCGAAAACCAATGTTTCGTATGGTTTCACTCCATTTTCTTCATAAGCCAGATTGAAAAAATCCAGATAATGCATCTGCAACCGTACACTGAAGCGCCCGATAGTATGTATACTGATACCGGCAGAAAGTTCCATGCTAGGGTAGAACCGCATAATATGGTCGGAGAAGAATTCCGAAACGGCTTTACGCTTGTTGTCGAAACCACCAGCGTCATAATTATTTTGCCGATAGTGAATCGGGAAGTTGAAATTGTGTCCAGCCCCAACATATATTTTTTCCTTGATGATTGCCCCAACACGTAACGGAATATTGATGCCAACGCTACGGTGAGAAAAGCGTGTAGTATCACGGTCAAAGATGTATTTGTCTGTAGTAAAGAATAGCCCCGATTCCATGTACATATCTTTGCTTCGTATAAAAGCATATGGTCCCGTGATGTTTATTGGCAGTCCAAAATCAATAGCTAAAGCTGGCACAGAGTTAAGCTCCACATCACCATCAAGCAGTTTGGCTATTTGGATCTGACTTGCACCAATAAGAGGCATTAGCAATCCAATGAGGGCAGTTGGTATTATATTTCGCATGCGATAGCTCATTGATGTTTTTTTAGTTGATCGGTCAATCGGTCATTGGTATTTCGCTTAATTATTTATGCTGTTAAATAATTTGTAATTCTATCTACAGCCGAACAAAGTATCTGAACAGCTTTTCCGATGTTTCTTCCAGTCGTTCAAAATCTATTTCACTTTGTTCTAAGAGATGGTCGTATTCATTTGTGAGATCAACAATATTGATCATATGGCGTATGCCTACCCATTTGATATCAGGGAACACGTGTGCCGGGGTTTCTTCCCTGATTTTATTTTCGAGTAAAGTACGGAAGGCCTGATTCTGAAATTTTATTGGCCACGATGGGATCAGTATTGTTGCAATGAATGAATATGGATTCGATGCTAAATTGAAAATATCGTAATGCTTGGTGTAGTAGCGGAAATGCTTGTTCCGATCAACCTGTCCGTTAGTGATTCTTTGAAACATTTCCACTAAGTCGTTGATTTCTTTTTCTACTTCTTTTTCTGTGTTGAAAAAGCGGTGACTGATAAGAAGAGTTTCTCCATTTTCATTTCTCAGTAGAATCTTGAACTGGTTACTTTGCTCCATGTAGGTATATCTGCTTGGATCGACACCAGAACTTAATACCGCTCTTATTTTTTTGTTTCGGCCTTCGAAAGTCATGTAGCCTTCGTTGATAAAAGCCACAGAGTCTTTATTCAGCCATATGGAAAACGTAAAGTAGTTCATGCCTACGTGCGGACGATAGAGTACTCGCTCTATCACATGAATACATTCGCAGGCTTGGGATATATCGTTTAGCCGCCGTATAATGTCGTCGATTACTTTCACGGCTTTGTCCTCTTCTGTAAATTCTTTATTGGTTATGGCTATAACATCGCCTTCGTTGCTGGTCAGTTGAATTTTGTAAATGCCTTCTTCTCCAACGGTTTTGTAGTTAGTTTTGTGCGATCCGTAATTGAACAGGGCATCTACTGCAGTGTCCCCTATTAGTTTTACAAATGAGAAGTTCATATCCTCAGGGTCATCAATTAAATTGGTCTGAGGACCGGTGAAGACTCCTGTTTTGAAGAAATCGAAAGGGAATTCAGTAGAACTACTTTGTAGTTTCAGTAAATTTTTGATTCGGTATTCCAGACCAGAGATATTGTCAGGTTTGTCCAGTTCGGAACTTAGCATTATCCTTGCTTGACTTCGGCCTTCGTTTAGTTGAACAAAATTGTCAAGTATGTGGGTTTTATGTTCAATGAGTGCTTCGTTCAGTTCATCGTCGGCCTCAAAGTCGAATCGATATTCGCTGTAGCGAAATGCAAGACGGGCAAGTAAGTGGTCAAGCAGGCGATTGCGGCGATCGTAGAATGTAGTGCGGTCTTCTACGATTTCTTTCAGGTCGTGGCTAAGTTTTTCTTGGAATTTGTCGAGGCGGAGTTTCCATTCTTTTTTCAGCACCTTTTTGTCCGTAAGGTCAACATTGCGTCCCATGCATTCGGCCACAAACTCGCGGTAGATATATTCTACTCCAGGAACCTGTAGCAACGGTAGGCTGCTGTAGGTGTTTTTAATTTCACTAATGGAAAACAGGAGGGCTAGGTCCTCCAGTTGAGCAAAAAAGTTCACAAGTATTTGTTCGAAGAACATCAGGAAGCCTTTGAACTGTTTGGCCTGTGCCTTTCTGCGCGGCGATTCGGAAGGCAAAAGCCCAAGTTCACCAATGCCATAAATCTGAGGGAAATCGTGCTGAATGGAATAATATGAACTAAGATTTCGGCTAACACCTTTTTCTCGAATGAACTTCAGGCGTTTGTACAGAAGTTTTGTATCCTCCTGTTCATCAATCTTCTTTATCTCTTGCGAAAGATCTTCCTCAATTTTAACTTCTTTTCCTACTTTGAAGAACCTGAAAGCCGATTTCTTAAGGTCGAGTTTAAAAGCCTTTCCTTTTTCAACACCAAGAAACCAGCGGAAGATTTCATCGTTTTCGTTTATGATCTGAAACTTCTTGATCATGTCGACACCAGGAATATCCATGATGAAATGGATGATGTCCGATGCAAAAATTTTGTTGCGCGAGTCAATACGTTCGAAGTCGCTCTCCAGAACAAAACCGTTTTCGAGCAGTGGCCCTGTGAATATCTCTTCGGTTTGGTAGCCTTTCTCCAGCAGTTCGTCGAGGCTATAAAAGGTAACTGAAGGGGCAAGGTACTCGGTTATTTCGCGGTACATGTCGAGAAAAATGCCGGCCAGGTCTTGTTGGTCGTTAACATCAATATCAATGTTGAAACTTACGGGCACGTGTTCTAGAAAAGTAATTTCGTCGAATGTTTCACAGAGGTTACGGTTTCTATGTACTTTGTCGTTGATGAGGTTTACGATCTCTTTACGTTTCTTTTCGTTGTCGAATTCCGCCTGCACCTCTATGTTTATGGAGTAGATGCCATTGAATTCAGGAAACCTTGGCGACGAATAGATAATGACATCTTTAATGCCTTCGATATCGAGGATAATCTTGTGGTAGTCCTTTAGCGTAATGGCTTTTGATGGAAGAATTTTATTGGGCGGGAAAAGAGTGTGTGGCAGATGGTCTTTCCCGCTGAGAATGTCTTCTACTGGATATTGCGAACGAAAACCAAGTTCGGTAAGAGCATACGACAGAATTTCAAGCACGGTGATACCAGGGTCGTGGTGGTTGTAGTCTGTCCATACGTTCCCGGCTAGTTTCTGAAGTTCTTCCAGACCTTTGTTTTTCAGGTGGCGGTAATCTAAGATATCCTGTGTTGGTTCCTGTGCTTTTATAGTTTTTATAGCGTCTGTCATCTGCTTAGGTTAATCGTTGCCGTTGTGTTTGTTTGGCTCAAAAAGTTGTACTGTAAGCGAATAGGTGTAAATCGGTTTCAGTTTTCAGTTCCGTTCTGATCTGGCCGTAATTGAGCATTAGATTGGAGATGAATTTTCTCAATCAGCTTATAAACTCTTCGAAAAGGCTCTTTACTTAAGGCATCAACAATAGTATTCAACTCTTCTCTTTCTAAATGCAGTTCAATTGGTTCGTTCATGTTAGATGAAATTTAAGGCACATTAAGGTCGTGGACCAATTTGTTTTAGATTTATTTTTTGAATTCAGTGAAACCCCTCACTGTGCGAATCTGTGATTATTCAATGTCGCTATGTGTTGATTTATAGGCGTAAGCCAATTTATAATTCCTTTAGAACAGCTTGGCGATATTGTATGATATGAAAACTCCGTCGCCGATATTGCGTTTCGTTCTCAATTGGAGATTGTAGTCGAAATAAGTACCAGCCCAGCGCACATCAATTTTATTACGCATCCAGCCATAGAAACCTTGAGTTTTCGATATAGCAGGATTTGAGTTTCCGTAAGCACTTACAGCAATGGCGTGGGTAATGGCATGCGAACCTCGTTTTCCTGTAACGGCAACAATTTCAAAGGCATTGTAGTGGTTCAGTCCTGTAATAACATCGTGCCACTGCCCGTCTGCCGGTATTTCGCCTTGGGCAAAAAAACCTATTCGCCCCTGCATGCCAACAAAGCCTTCTACATCAAGCTTTGTTCGGGGCTGTGTTGTGCCAATGCCAATGTTGCCCCCTGTTTCAATGAACAGGCGGCTTTCTTCTTCAGAAACATTGAAACCTTCGTTGCCATCTTCGGCACGCATGCTTATTTTCCACGAGGGACGCATATCTTCCACGTTTTTATAAAACTGAAGAATATCTTCGTCGGTGCCTTCTGCTTTTATGCGTAACGCTTCATCTTGTTTTTTCCAGAGACCATCGTCCTCTTGGTTTACACACGAATCGATGAAATCCTGAAAATGGTTCTCTTTAGGGACATTTCCCTTTAAGAAATAGTTCTTGAGTACTGCACGGTTTTTCGTTGCCATAGCTGATATTTGAGACAATAATTGAATAATCGAATTACTATGTACAGACGCAATGCATTGCGTCTCTATCAATCAACGGCCAATCGACCTACCCACCAAAAAAATCCCTAAACGAAAAGACAAAGTTCGTATCGTCATACTCTTCGTCTTCTTCGGGATCTACCTGATGGCTGATTTCTATCTGGTCTTTGTCGATACCTTTTTTGACTTCTTTTTCTACAATGTCTTCGGCACTGAAATCTTTTCCGATCATCATTGCACCAATCGCTTCCGCTTCTGCCTGCGAACCCACAACTTTGATAATGTGCTCTTCTGCTGAAACAAAAACTGAGATTTCTGTTTGTGGTATCAGAACAGTATTGTTGTCGCTGGCTGTGTCGATATTGTAAATATGTTGGTCTATGATGTGGAAAAGTGCCATGTTCGTAACATAGTCGATATACGGACGTGTCTCTAAGAAATAAACCACATGCATTGCATATATTCGGTTACTTAGCGACATACCTTCGTTATCGGTTTCATCCCACGGGTTGAGAAAGTCCTTCAGGTCTTCGTTTAGCTTTTGTAGATAGAACCGTTCGTTCAGGCCTTCGTGAAAACGCACATCGCATTTTACTTGCACCTGTTCGTAGTTCGGGTTTGTGATTTCTATGTTTACAAAAGGCGAGATTTTATCTTCGAGAGCTTCTTTCACCAATTGCAGTTTGCTGGCTGTTGTGCGCGGTTCTAGCACTTTTGCTTCACGATCTTGTGCTGTCAGTTTTGGCAACACCACTATCAATATGCTGCCTGGTGATGTTTTAAGGTCGCCATCCAGATTGTTCAGGCAGATCACTTTGTGAACGCCCTTAAATTCTTGAAGAATAATATGTTCAAAGTCCCACGTTGTGATAGCCCTGTTTTTGTGGTTCAAGCGTTCACTTACTCGTGTTTGAAAATCTTTTTGCGATTCCTCGGGCATTCCGTTTACCGATTCGAATGGCTGGGAAATGATGTTGATATCCGGAATATCGTCAATGAAGCTCTCAATGGAATTGGCAGGAAGCGGCACTTCTAAATGATCTTTTGCATTGCCGTTGTTCTTATAGGTGGCAACACCAGCATGGCACTCGATAAGACTGATGTTTTTGACAAACTCTTCTCCGTATACACTCGTGCATTTCAGCCAGAAATATCCAGCAGGATAAGATCTGTTTTTCAGAAATGTCTCTGGATTGAAAAAGTCTTTGTCAAAGCCAGCAAAATCGAAAATAATGATACCGGAATTGGACAAATCGTTGGTGCTGTCCGTAACCAACTGTTCGTATTTTATTTCAGCCCATTCGTCGTTGTTCAGGTAGCTCCATTGCACTTCTTTGTGCTCTCCTTCATCGTCGTCTGTTGTGAATTCATTGATCTGGAAGAAAAGCGAGAATGTTTCGAATTCGTTAAAGCCTTTAATACCAATGATGATCTCGGAACCAAGCGGGTACAGAGGTAACAGATGGATGTCGCGGCCAACAGGTTCCGATACTATCTTTTCTCCAAATGGGTGAATATGATACACGTAGGCCTTGTTCTGTGTTTCTTGGTTGTGAAGGTCTATTTGTATTGAGGATTTATAATTGACAGCAAGGGAACGCAACGTTGGTGTCCAGGGCGGATTGGGAATGAACATTTTGCCTCCTTTGCCCATAGAGTTGGCTTCGTTGCGTATAATATCCAAATACTCTTTGTGACCAAAGGCCGGAAAAGGATTTGAAAATTCCAAACGTAGGAACCCGTTCTTGCTTCTCCGTGTGTAAGTTTCGTCGGAGTTAAGAACTGGAGGGCCGGAAAAATGAAAGTTGATGTCCTTAAGATCGATTGTGTCTACCAGAGTAGTACTGGAGACTTCTACTTCTCCAGTATCGGGATCTACTTCTCCATCTTGAAACAGACTGACGACCTGCTTGTTAGCTTCTGGATACCATTTGCGGTTTTTTAGGAAGCTGAGTGATGCTTTGAACACCTCGTTACTATCAACAGAACTATAGCCTTGATAATATTCAGGGAAACCGTTCGGGTCTTGTGGTACATCGTTCCATTCGAACACCAATTGCAGCTCGTCAAGGTGTTGGCTGAAAATGGTATCGTGACCAATGTAGAAGGTTGATCCCATTGTTGGAGTTGCCGTAAAAGGTTCGAAAGGAGAACTGGAATCCAAAAGCCCGTAATCGTTCTGAAGCCGGAGATCCTGTATGCCGTTTACTCCTGTGGATAGGTTGATCTTTTCTACAATAAGAACCTTGAAATAATTATAGTAGATCAGTTTGCTGTTGTTAATCAGTAAAAGGCAGATAGGTAGATTGTTTGAACTTGCCTCCAGAAATTTAGGAGAAGTACAACTGTCTATTGGAGGCGACAGTGTGTCTATTTCAACAATGATGTCGAGTTTGTTGATGCTGTGGCCATCGATGTTTTTCTGGAACTTGGTGGTAATTTTGTTTTCTGCAACGGTGAACCATTCTTGTTGCTCTTCGTTTTCAATAGTTGTACTATAAGCAAATGTGAAAAGCTGCCCTGCAAATTCGTCCATGTTATGAACGTTGAGTTCTATGTTGTTCTGCACTTCGTTGTTGAACAGGTCGATGAATTTATCGAACGAATAGCGTTGTAGATCAAGTGTGATTTTGATTGTTCGGTCGCCTTCCGAGAGTTTAAGGAAAGAACTGGCAAGGGCGATTCCTACGAAATAGTCTTCGAACAGTTCATTTTCGCTGTAATCTGTTTTGTTTACGTTGTGGTTCAGTAATACGTATTCAAACTTCTTTTCAGCTCCACCTTGTGCTTTTGGGTCGTTTACAATGGCCCTGCGGTATTCAATTTTCGATTTGCTCACCACAAGCTCGTTGTCCATCTCATAAATTAGGTCGTTGCCTTCGGTGTCTTGTCCTGCCAGTACACGCGAACCTTCAGGTATTTTGCAAACGTCTACACTGTCTTGCACGGTGAAAGTTAGGAAAACCTGATCGGCTACTTCTGCCTGACGTTTGAAGAAAAGGATTTCTTCGTAAAAATAATCTAGATGGCGCTGAGTGAATTTGTTAATGTCGTATTGCGCATGTTTGAACAGCTCGATGAAGGCAATGAAAAGGGCAACATGTGGCCGCGTATTGCCATCCGATAAATACTTTTGCGAATACTTTTTTGCGCTCTTTACCAATGGGCGCACAGAATAGATCACGGAGTTGAATATGTTGAAGAATTCTTCTGAAATGAGAACATCAACAGATTTGAGTTTTTCTTCGGAAAAGAAATTCTCAGCATATTCGTATTCATTGGCCTGCCATTCTCTTTTGCCTGCGTAATTGATGATTCGAGTTCTGGCTTCTATATGGTCTTCTTTAATGAGAAGGCGATCGAATGCCCTTAGGCGGGAGAGTGTTTTGCTGAATTTTGTTTTAATCAGTTTGTTGATTTCATTATTGAAATCTTCGTCTTCAACAGTTTTCAGGTTCCAGTCTTCTACCATTAGATGAAGCCCGAAAAGGAAACTAATAAGTTGCTCTATCGCTTGTTGCTTTGCCCGCATTGCCCGAAGCATAGAACGGGCAGAGGCAAACATATCGCTGCTAACAGCTCCAAATTTTTCCAGATAAGTCTGTATGCGCCGTTCAAATTCAGATTCTAAGGCGTCTATGTCCATAGAGCTGATCTGAACAAGCAGAACCGTAATGTCGTTTTCCAGTATCTGCGACGCATCACCATCGAGGTCGTTGTTCACGTCGTAGAAGGCAATCAGCTTGGAGAACTTAACCGTAAAGTCGATGAAATCGCTCAGTGAGCGTTCGTCTACCTGAAAATATTTTGCGTCAAGCTCTTTTAAATATCGGTCGTTATGTGTTAGCCCGTTCTTCATACGTCGTGTTAGGTCGTGGATCGTTTTTATTTAAATAACTCAGTCTGATAATAAGTGCTATGTGTTTCTTACAACGCGCAAAAGCTTTTCTCAGAATAGTTTATTCAATTTCGAGTTCCTTATACAGGAATAAAAACATCAGCAATTTTATTTCCCTCCTCTCTGAGGAGGGGGTAGGGTGGTGTTTATGTTGAATTATTAAAGAACATATAAAAATACAACCATCCCTGCCCCTCCTTTTTTAAGAAGGGAAGCTGAAAAGCGTTGCTTTTCGTTGAAATCTTCAGTTTTATTATTCCAGTAACTTTATCACTCAAGACATATTACAAGTTTGTACCCTCATGCAAATAGAATGGATACACAATATTGGTTCGCGTGTTGGTAGTGCGTATGGTATATTGAATGTCGATATTCACCAGTCCCTCTTCTAATTTGTGTTCAAAAACAATATCATCTACTGTTATTCGTGATTCGTACAGTAGAATAGCTCCCCGTATCATATCTTCGAGGCGTTTCTGCAAATCTTCGTCGATAGATTCAAAAAGCAGAACATTCATATCGCACCCAAAATCTGGCAACATAAAACGCTCGCCAAGTCTAGTGGAAAGCAGAATATAAAGGCTCTGTTCTATATCTTCCTGACCGGTTACGATCTTTATTCCTGTGTTCCCTTTGGTAAATTCAGGCGGAAAACTCCACCCTTTACCAATGAATGGTATGTCTGCGCTCATGTACGAATTATGTTTTCACGAAATTTGAGTAATCTGACTCCCCTCCTCATTGAGGAGGGGGCGGGGGTGGTGTTTTTAGAAAAATCAAGTATTATTAAACCACCCCTATCCCCTCCTTGGAAAAAGGAGGGGAATTGAAAAGCTTTGCTTTTCGTTGAAACCCTAGTTTTTTCTGGGAATTGTATTTCAAAGAAAACGATGACTTTTTAAATAGATCTTTCTGCACCAATTATCACCCCCCAATCATAACAGTAGGAAAACCTATCGCAATAGTTCCTCCGTGAGCAGTAGAATCGCCCATTCGTGCCGCAGGTTTACCTCCAATCAGTACTGTCATCGACCCTTTTATGATGGTATCTGGCGGCCCCGTACAAACGGCCATATCCCCAACAACTGCTGCTGGCATATTTCCAATTAAAACAGTTGGCACTCCTGGGCCTGCAATTGGCCCTCCTACGTGTGGAACTGGTGGCACACCCGGCGTCACCATCGGGCAAACGTGCATGTCTGTTAATCTTGCTGCTGGTGGCATATTTTTAAATTATGGGTTATGAATTATGAGTTATGAATTACGTATCAGGCGTTAGCCAATTATTCAGTGGAGTTTATTTTCAAAGGCCTTCATGAGACCGCTCCGCTAAATTCATAACTTATAATTGTTTCACATCAATTAATCTTGACCAAAGCCCCCTGTACCTGAACCATAGCCCCACCTTTCAAAACAGCCTGTGCGCCAGAAGAAACTTCTGCTTTTGCATTTCCTGCTGCTTTTAGCTGAGCTTTGGCCGAGGCATCTATATTTGTAGCGCTAATTTTGGCATCCACTTTAGCATCCATTTTTATATTCTGACCAGAGATCGTAACATCCTTCATTGCCTTAATAGCTATTGCGCCTTTGCCATTCAGCTCTATAAGGTTTTTCTTCAGCGTTACTTTGTTACCCTGTTTGTCTTGCAGTACTATAGATTCGTCCTTGTCGCTGATCTCAATTTTTTGACCCGCTGGGGTTTCCCAAGTAGTTATTTTGTCTTCATCGTTAAAGGTCAGTTTTATCTTTTCCCTTGTCACGATACCTTTCTCTTTGTTCTTTTCGTCGGTAGTATAAGGAGGTTTGTTTTTGGAACTGTGCAGATTGCCCATAATAATAGGAAAGCGGGCATCGTCGTTCAGAAAGCCAACCACCACTTCGTCGTCAATTTCAGGCATCCAGTAAACACCACGTTCAGGGCCTGCATCGGGAAAAATCCGCCGTGCCCAAACGTTGGTTTTACTGCCGAAAGTCGGGAGCGAAACCTGTACCCGGTGTTGGTTTTCTGGATCTTCATGAATTTTTTTCACTATCCCGATCTGTAGGCCATGTACAGCAGGTATCATGCTAGAAGCTTCTTGCGCACTCATATCAAATTTACGGCTGTGCAGCTCTGGGTTCATGCCAAAGTGTACGGTCGTGAACCATTTCCCTGCATCAATCTCATGTTCTACAGAAGACACGTAAACCTTACCATTGAATTTTTTTCCAAACCCCTTAAGTTCAAGAGTGTCGTTGGGGTTTATTTTTCCAAAGCCTTTTGCTTTCACACGGCCGATAAGTTTTCCCATTTTGCGTTTCAGCATAATCGATTTTCCCCAGTCCCCAAGTTCGCTGGGGTCAATAGCCCCGGGATGATACATCAGATGACCATCTTTTTTTACTTTTCCGGCAAGATCCGAAGCCTTTAGGCTTCCAGCCTCTTCGAAATCAGCCGAGCTAACTTCCTTTTCGCTCACTTTCTGCCCTTTTATGTTCCAGGAAATCGCCTTCACCTTAGAAAGTTGCGAGGCTGCATTTATATTGGCATCGAAGTCGATAACATTCGTGCCGAACTCCAACTCAAGCTTTGCGGACGCTACTTTAGGGTCTACCACACCAACTTCGTTGTCAATCGTGTAAACCACCTTACCGTTGGTTTCTGCACGCGAAAGCATAAAATCCCAATCGGTAGTATCGTACTGCAATATCTGCGGGTGCTGAAAGTTTGTAGCATCCACCTTTGGGCTTAGTCCGCTATAGCGCGATATCAACGACTTCACAATATCGGAATCCTTCTTCTTCTCATAAATATCGCTACGGTTTTCAATAGTCATTAATATAGCCTTGTCTTTGCATTCAATAACAGTATAAGAACTGCCACCACGCACCTTAATACCATGTTTCACAATCATTCCTTTAAAGATCGTTTCGGCATCAGTATCATAGCCAGCCTTTATTTCAATGTCGTTACCAGGGTCTAACTCCGATTTGTCACTGATTTCAAACTTCTGCAAAGAAGGGTTTCCATCAAGGAAATAAAGCACCGCACCAGAAATACGGTTCATATCTTTGTTGATCTGAATACGGTTCACCTGAAAATCGCCGGGCAGTTCAGAGCCCCCGGCCAATACTTTTATGTTGATTACTCCTGATGGTTTTGGACTGGGCATAGTTTCTAAAATTATTTCTCCAAGGGCGGGAACAGAATCGTGTCCCCAGCTTTAATTTTTCTAAAACTCTCTAAATTGTTGATCCGTGCTACCTGCAAATAATACATTGGGTCGTCATAAATCCGTTTGCACAAAATAGGCAGGCTGTCACCCTCCTTAATCGTGATCAGGTGCGTAAGGTCTGGCGAACTCTTGTTCTCAGCAGCAAGTCGCGAGTTTACATCCGTCACTTCAACAAAACTCACATTCGCCTTTGCCTTCAGTGCTTTCCCTCTTGGGGAAAATGCAGAATACGAAAACGAAACATCAGCAATCTGACCTTTAAAAGAGAAAGCACCCCACGACAACCGCACAAAATTCGGACGGTGGATATCACCATTGAATTCCACCACCAGCTTTTTAAACTCCTTTATGTCTTTATCAACCTCATATTTTTCCGATGAACCTTCTTCAATCACAGTTCCATCGAAAATAAGCTCAAAGGTCAGCTTCTCGGGCTTCGAAAACTGATACTTATTTTCCGTACCCGAAGAACCGACAGCCTGTTTTTCATCGAAGTTGATATCGTAGGAATGTTCAATGTTCGTAGGATTATATCGAACCGTATACTCCCCCAATTTATCCCCTTCCGAAAAGGTATTCTTCTTATAAGCAATTATTTTCAGCTTGTCGCTGCCTTTCTTTTTCGCCATTATCGTTCGTTGTTACGCTCTAGCTGTTCCTGCATTTTCATTAGGCATTCATTCAAGATGTCCTCTTTCATTTGTCCAATAAGGCGCTTCATCTGTTTATCATTCAAATTTAGGCCGCCGTTCCCACTATTGTCGATAGTTGTTTTTACAACCAGTTCTCTAATTTCTACAGGCATCTCGATATCCGTTTTACAAAAAACAAAACCTTATTTCCAAACTCTACATTTTTAATCGATTACGAACATTCTCATCCCACGTTGAGACTTTCTGGCAGTCGCCAGAAAGCTGATTCTATCACTTATGAAATCTTGATTGAATTATTTTAATATGGGAGCTTCTACCCATTCACCTTCCGATTTCATTTCTATTTTTAAGTCTTCCTTCTCAATGATACTATCAAGGTTTTCTGTGAAAGTGTATTTTCTTGTTACTCTCATTTGCTTTTTAAACATCGGATTAGAAAAACTGTGGACTCCTTTGTAAGTTGAGTTAGTAAGCTTCTCAATACTTTCAATTTTCAGATCTTTTATCATTCCCATTGCGTCGGACTCAATTTTTTGAGTAATTCTTTTTTTTACCAAAGCATCCCCTTCCGGTTTTCCACCATTGCAAGCGCTTAAAAAAAAGCTAATTACAATTAAAAACACTACCAATCTAAAGTTCATTATTGAAGTTTTAATAATTTACCTACTCTATACATATGCTTTTCGGTTTCCGCATTTTTACTCTTAAAATATTCTTGCATAATCGTTAGGCTCAATTGTAAATTGAATTGCCAAAACAGATATTAGAATTATATTTCTTATTTAGATTCATATAATATCTTGAAAACTAGATATCAATCAATACTTTTTCTTTCGTATAAATAATTCATAATTCATAATTCATAATTCATAATTCATAATTCATAATTCATGACTAACTACCATGCTTCTTCCTCTGTTTAGCCCTGCTGGAAACAGTAGAGTCCATATACCTAGGTCTGGTTTTCTTCTTAGCTGGTTTATTGCTATCCGTTTTTTGAGCGGGCTGATTTGGTGCTGGTTTAGGCTTTGGCTTCGGTTTTTTTGTTGATTGTTTTTTTGGGGTAGTTTTCTTTTTACCAGCTGCCCTTTTCTTGCTTTTATTCACGGGCATGAAGTAGCTGTACTTCAGTTCCAGCGTTTCAATCATATATTCCGATGCCATTGCATTGAACCCGCTATATTCTATACTCACAGGAAATGCATCGTAGAACTGCCACGAGGCAATCGGTTGACCAAGATCGGATTTGCTGCTGCCAAGCAACGATACCAAAAGTGAAATATGCCGTGTTTGTTGACTCAGCATACATTCTTTAAACCAATTGGCTATTTTAGAACTTTGCGTATAGCCCCGTTTTAGAATAAGGTTGTCGAATTTGAGTCCTGTTATCAGTGACCGTGGTTGACCAAAAAAGCCCATCTCATCGTAATCTTCAAGATCGAGCGATGCCTTCAGCCCACTTATCTCCATAAATGCCGCTTCCTGAGGGCCAAGGAATTTTTTCTCCCCTTTGCTGCTGAACAGGAAATCTACCATAAAACTGAATCCCGGAATGGGGTACTTCTCTAAATCGCTGGCCATGTTTGCGGCGTAATTTTCGTTCGGTTTGGAAAATGATTCTGGGCATAAACAAGCACGTGGTGCTATTTATTAGGAAAAGCATTGTGCCAATATTCAGTGTTATAACAACTCTAAAAGCGTCTTTTATATTAGCACACTTACTTTTCTGCCCAGAACCTTCAAAAAAACTCAATACTTGTTGGCTAGTTTTTATCCTGCTGATACATTGATGCTTTCGCAGACAACAGTGATTTTTTCCACCGCTACTTCATTGGCGGTAGAGTTCATATCTGGCATTTCCCAGTTCGAAACCCATGCATCCTGAAGTTCCCAAGTCGTTACAGCATCGCCAAGTTCGTTTTTCAGAACAATGGTAACTGTGTCGCGGTATTCTTCTCTGTCGGTAGCCACCTTGTCGTGCCAAGCTTGGAAATCCTCGTCACCTTCGAAAATCGCTTTCGAAAGAACAACATCACCGAACTTTTGCAGCCCAGGACGCTTGATAGGGTAGAACTGCTCGCTTTTTCCGTCGCGGTATTCTATTGGTTCTATGGTGGAGGTAAGACCGCTTGCTTCCGAACAGATGATGGAGCCATTTGCGGCATTATCCCAGCTTACCTCGAAATGAAATTTAGGGATTGGATATGCTTCTGCCATGATTTTCCTTGTTTTTTAAATCAGTTAAGTTGTTTTATCCACAAATTATGTTGGTGATCAGATGGGAGAAAATAAATTATTAACTGATGTATATTGAATTGGTTAACTGCTAGTTTATCAGGCGTCAGCCAATTCACAATTCATAATTAATAATTCCCGGGCTCTCAAAGAGCTTATTCACCGCCAGAAATTGATTTGTGGCTGAATTTGATGATTACAAACTCGGCAGGACGTACTACTGCCATACCCACTTCTATGATTAGGCGACCTTCTAGAATATCGGCTTCGGTCATTGTTGTACCAAGACCTACATTTACAAAGAAGGCTTCATCTGGAGAAGCGCCCATAAGAGCTCCAGCTTTCCAAAGGTTAGTAAGGAAGTTGTTCATCATGGCACGGATGCGTATCCATGTCATTTCAGTGTTTGGCTCAAAAACAGCCCAGGCAGAAGCCTGTTTTAGTGTTTTCTCTGCCATATTAAAGAAACGGCGAACAGAAATGTAGCGCCACTCGCTATCGTTACCAGCCAATGTGCGGCCCCCCCATACTAGGTTACCTTGCCCTGGGAATGCACGTATCGCGTTGATAGATTTTCCACCCACAGGATCTACATTCAGGTTCTCTTGCTGATCGTTGTCAATTTCAACCCAAGGGCGAACAGTGTTAGAAAGACTCACGTTGGCAGGAGCTTTCCAGACACCACGGTTGTCGTCTACCTGTGAGTAAACACCTGCAATGGCACCACTAGGAGGAAGTTTTGCCGCTTCCTGATAAATTTTACCTACTGCAATTTTATATAAGGCCACGTTTTCGTAAACAGCTTTGTCTAACTGATCTTCTATCTCAGAAGCATCAATATTAAGTGCGCTTACTAGTTTCTTGAAGTTTTCCGCAAGAGCATCAACAATTGGGCGTGCGGCTGCTACTTGTGGACCTTCTTCTTTAATCCCTGCAAGTTCTTCGTTGGCAGAAGTTGCGCTTAGGTTCAGGTCGGTGAACTCTGTTTTAGGGTTGATAGCGCCACCTTTTACAGCAGTATCTACAGCATATAGCCCTCTGATGATGGTTGCAAAAACAGAGTTGTTATTGGTTTTTTGCTGTAGTTCGTTTTTAACAACAGGGTTAGTTAGTTTACTATCGCGGAGTTGGTAAAGCTCTTGTCCAGCAGCTTTTAGAATACCAATTTTGTGGGCTATCTCACCTTTTGTATTGGCAGCTTTTTTATCAAACTGGCTTAGCTTGGCATCCAGATTGCTTTGTGCGGCAACATACGATTTCACTGCATCGAAATCTGCTATGGCCGACTTGAAGTTAAGCACGGGCTGTGGAGTAGAAACAATATCTTCAAGGTTGATTACCTTACCTTTTGCATCTTTGAAAACAACATTCTTAAAAGAAACCTCTGTTTTATAAAGACTCTGAATCCAAGGATAGTAGGCGGCACCAAATTGAAGGGCGTTGATACCGATTCCTGAACGGAAGTTTTCAATAACATCATCTAGATCGTCTAGCGATTTGTGGCCATCAAAAATATCCAGTACAGCCACACGGTCTTTTAGTTTTTGGCAAAGAAGTAGGGCTTCTTGTTGCAGTGAGTAAGCTTCTTCTTTAGAAGGCAGAAGCATTGCATCTGGTAGCATGATGATGGTTGGCAGATTTTCTTTTTTGCTGATCTTGATACCTGAAGAAATCTTTTCGAAATCGATATCCTCTGGGTAATGACCAACAGACAAAATAGCACACTGTCCGCCGCCGTTAGCGAAAAACATTCTAACACTGTCATACAGATAGAATTGCTTGTCGAACGACACTGATTCTACGCTGTTACTGCCGTCCAATACAACTTCGATGGTTTGCGGAATATATCCTGCGCCGAAGTATTCATTGTATTCTAGCAATGAACTGATGTAAGTCGGTTGGTTTTTTATGTTGGTTCCCGACTTGGTGGCTTTTTCCGTATAACCAATGAAGATTGGTATAGCGGTTGCAACTTGTGCAGCGGAAGGGGTAGATTTAGATATCTCTTCGATATATACCCCAGGTGTTTTATAATCTGCCATAGAGTTTAGATTGAATTATTGGTATAATTTACAAATACACATATTCTTTAAAAACCAGATTATCAGATTGATTATCCATTTTGTTAATGTTGGACAGTTTGGGGATGGGCAGTTTTTCTACCCATGTTTTTCCTGCACGTCCATTGTTGGGCGACACAATCTTGAAAGTCTGTTTCGTAACCTCTTGTAGTGGTATCTGCTGTTTCGAAATGAACAGTTTCGACTGCATTCCGTTCAGCTCCACCTGTGCTTGTTCCGAGAATTCGATTTCCGACTTTTCGTCAACGATCTTTATGTTTTTGATACTGTTGAACCGTTCGAAAACCTGGTATTGCCATTGTAATTTTCTCGAATCAAAATCTATGGAAAACTCTTGCGGCTCGTTCTGTATTGAACGTGCCATTTCTTTATTTACAAAAAACTCGATCAGTCCTACATCGGAAGCACTGTACTTGGTTTTGAGTAGTACAAATTTGACTTCTGCCTTATTTTTAGATTTTATTTCATAATAGCCATCGGTCAATCTCAATGCTTGTTCAGCAAAATCGTTGGCCTGTTCTAGCGTTTGTTTTGTTTTCTCATCGGGGCTAATCAGAGTTTTTTGGGTGTCCCAAGACAGCTCTGCGATTTGCCCCGATGATTTTGGAAGGAGCAGGCAGATGTCGTCACTGCCTGAAAAGGTTGTGTGGTTTAGTTGGCCGCTTTGGGTGATCTTACCTGCTCTCCGATTCGTGAAGAAGAACAATTCTTTTCCCATTTGAATGAACGGTAGTTCACTGAACGAGAAGAACTGTTTGTTCTTCAGTTGCATAACTATACTCAATTTTAACTCATGCTCTATTTCTATAAAAGGAGCGATTACTCCATCTTCTTGTTCGCATTCCTGTATTACTTCAATACGACCAGTTTTGAACTTCAGCATAAGGCGGTAGTTCGACAACAGTTCCTCGGTTTCGGGTGTTTTAAAAAATCCGAAATCGTTGGCCGCTACAATGCCTTTCTTGTAGAAATTGTGTCTGATATGTATCTCCGCTATTTTTCTGTATGTTCTCATGTACTGTTATTCTTCGGGAAAATCGCTTGCATACGTGATTTCCGATGTTGGCATATTTTCGTCTATTGTGATTAAACTCAATTGGTAAACAACCGATGGTGTATATTTCGCTCCCAGACTGGCCCAGAGGCTGTTCTGGGTATTTAAATCGATGTTTTGAAATTCGATAGAGATTTTGTTGCCCTCTATTTCCATCGAATTGTTCTGCATAAAAAAACTAATGGTTTCCGATAGAAACTTTAGTCCTTCGCTGGCCTGTTTGCCGCTAAATGTCGTTGTAATCATTAGCATAAGGTTCAGCGAAACCGAAGGCTGATCTCCACTACTGCTATTGCGGTTGTACAGGTGCTTTTCTTCTTGAATGTTCACGGGCATCATCACTACAAGGTCGTTCTCGATGCTGGCAGCACCTTCCGTGTCGAAAAGTGTGGCCAAAAAGAGCTTATCTTCTGCCAAACCGAATTTTAGGCGGAAGTGCTGGTTTAGTTGTTCCTGAATATCGTTTAGTACCTCGTAGATCATTGTTTAGCTAATTAGTCATTGGTCAATTAGTCATTGGTTTATTGGCATTCAGAATAACTAATGAGCAGTGACCAATTAACCAATGACCGAATGAAAATCAATAGAATTAAGATTGTTACAGATTACGCTTTAACTTCATAAAACAGAGATGAATTCTTTTAAATAATTCATAATTCATAATTCATTTAGTTCCCAAAAGCTACAGTACGCACTGCCCAAACAATAAGCCGCGCCACATAAACCCCAATAAGGTTGAACAGGAAAATCCGGAAATAGAATTTAGTAAGCGAACCCAATTGGTTGATGAAATCGACAAATATTTCCGTTAAAAATTCACCGATGAGGTAATACACCAAGAAACCAGAGATGGCAGCAATTATACATGCTCCGAAAAACCACAAGATTTCCTTTGCAATTTTCTTTTTGCTCAGATTGGCTTTTTGTAAAGCCTTAAATATTTTTTTGTCGGCTCCGCCAGTGAATTCCTTTGTTTGTTTGAATCCCTGACCAGCGGCCATTTTTCCTAATCCCATACCTATTCTTTTTTCGGTTTTTCTTTCGTTTTGGGATCCAGCGGTTCTATATTGTATTTCCGTATGGAATCGTACGATTGCATATAGCCCAGTTCGCCCGCTATCCTGAAATCTTCTATTGCCCCAGGTATGTCACCCAAAAGGCGTTTTACCGATGCCCTATGAAAATAGAGAGACGCTTTCCCAGCTCCTAGGTTCATGGATGCATCGAAATCGAGCAAAGCTCCTTGAAAATCTTCCAAGAAATATTTTGTAACACCGCGTCCGTAGTAGGCCAGGGCGTTTAAGGAATCCAGATCGATTGATAGGTTGAAGTCTTTCAGTGCCTGATCGAATTTTTTCTTTCGGAAGTACAGGTTTCCACGGTTCATATAAATGTCCGAGTTCTCAGGATCGAGGCCAATGGCAAGTTGAAAGTCATCGAAAGCTTTCCCGTACTTCCCGAATTCCACCATTAGTATGGCTCTGTTAAAATAAGCTCCTGCAAACTGAGGGTTGTAATGAATGGTGCGGTTGTAGTCGTCGATTGCGTTTTTGAAGTCACCTAGCTTGTGCCGCAAAGTTCCCCTGTTGTAGTAGGCTCGTGCAAAATCGGGCTGAATGCTGATTGCCTTGTCGTAATCGAACATGGCCGATAAATCTTTGCCAATATATTGCTTTGCCACAGCCATGTTGTAAAATGCCTGAGCGTTGTAGGGCGATAGACGGGTTACGGTAGAGTAGAGTTCGATGCTTTTAGCATATTTTTTTTGCTTGAACCGCAGATCGGCCATTAGTGAATAGATCCGCGGATCGTTAGGTCGCTTTTTCAAGGCTTTCTTATAATCGTCAAACGCCCCAACAGTATCGTTCAGTTGTTCTTTTACAGTGCCTCGGTTCACAAAAGCATAAGTGTCGCTATCGTTTTTTTCTATGGCAGATGTATAGAATATAATAGCATCCTCCAATTTACCTTGGCGCACCTGATCGTTTCCCTGATTGAAATGATCAGGGCCTCCGCCGCAGGCAGCAAGTAAAACAAGGAGGGTTAATATGACATAGGTTGCGCTTCTCACATCAAACCATATAAAATCAACAATAAAATAATAATGAAACCTCCCATCCCGATCAGGGCGATAGGAGAGGTCATAAACGAAATCAGTTTGGCAAGAATACCACCATAAAGCCTTGAAATGTCATCTTCATCGGATCCTTTTCCCCCGATAAGGTTCATCTGGATGATTGAGAATGTTTTGGGTCTTTTATCACTTCTTCCTAGAGCCTCGGTAAGCATTTTGCCTGCCATGTCATCGAGGTTGCACTTTTTACCAAAAATGTCAACAATGAAATCGTCAGAAGTGTACACGTAGCTCTTTGGGCAGATTAGGAAATAGTCCCCATTTTCCGGAGTCACAGGCCTGTCGGATACGTTTATGGTAAGGTCGGGGTCGATCCGCGATGAGTTCACCAGCGGAATTTCTTCCATTTCGTCATCTTCTACCTGCGAAACACCTGGAGTAAGGCGCTTTACACTACCATTGCTGGCATGGAACAGGTTATTGTTGCCAACATATGCATAATATAACTGTTTGTCGCGGATCAGCGCTGCTATTATGCTCAGCGTAATTCCTTTTAAATTGTCGTCGTGCGTAGCAGAAAAATACAACTGACGGTTGGCCTGTTGTACCGCATCTTTAAGTGCATCGATAGGGTTGTCGTGCTTTCTGCTTTCGAAAAAGTTCACTACGCTTCTCAGCACAATATTCACAGCATGCTGGTTGTGGTTCTCACTTTCTATTTCTGCCGAAACCACAAGAAAACCATTGGCAGTTTCCTTGTTGGCAAGGCTCTGCGTGGTGCTGAAGACCCTATGGTCGCTGCGTATCGCCTTCACGGCTTCTTGAGCACCATAGATGTCTATGCTTTCGTAGTTAAGGTATTGTTTTGCGTAGCCCATTTTACACTTCGATTGATTAAAGGGTCATTGGTTGATTGGTCATTTGTCTAATTGGTAGAGACGTAGATATTGCGTCTATTTATATCATTAGTTCAATAGCTTTATTAAAAAAATCATAATTCATCAAGGAGTTTCCTGCCCTCCCCTCTGTTTTTTCATTTTACCAATATTCAATATTATTACAGCCGCCAAAATTCCCAGAGCAATCGACAGGATCAGTACCACATCCACATTTTCGAGCATACCCGTAATCCTAAAAATGAGCATAAGAATAACTGCCATCATGATAAAAAACAGATACACCCTTACCTCTTTGGTGAACAGAACAAAGCGGACATCAAAGTCGGCAATGGCAATGATGTAGCCAACAAGGGCGAAAAGCAGTACTATGGCAAAGAACAGTGCAAATACTTTCCACGCGAGGCTCAACCTATCCGAAAACCTATTCGAATAGTTGGGTGCTGTTTTGTGTACTCTCAGAACTGCTTTTTCGGTAACGCTATATTCCAGAGATTTCGAAAGAATTGTGTGCAGATCGGGCAGGGTATCGACTTCGGTTGTAAACTTCTGTTCAATCAAATTCCACAGTTCAGGGTAGGTATTGTCATAGCCAAGCGCCCACACTCCAAGTCCACCAAGTCGTTTTTCGTTTATATAGTCGTATTTCATGGCGAGGGTCTTCTCGTTATCGAACCAGCACTGTATCCAATCTGTGCTGTCGCGGAATACGATATACATACTGTGCGAAGTGGAATCGTAGCGGGCAACATATTTATCCGCGTAGTTGTTGGCAATGTACCGGTACGATCTTGGGCCGTTGTATTTCAATGCTTGCGACGGGATGTTAGCATCGCGAGTAATCCATTCATGACCGTAATAGGGCAGCCCCAGTATCAACGAACTAGGTTCGGCACCAAACTGTATGTAAGTTTCTATGGTGGTGTTGATGTTGTTGTCCGTCCAGTCAGAACCACTAAAGAGAAGCGCATTTGGTCCAGCTGCTTTGCTGTATTTTCCGTAGAAATCGTAGCCCATCAGAAAGAAATAGTCCACATGGTTCTTTAGAATAGTAACATCGTAGGCATTTCGCCAGTCGATAGCAGGAATTGTTATTGATAGCTTGTATTTGGCATTTGCCGCTTTCAGTTTAGT
Source organism: Bacteroidales bacterium (assembly GCA_965230435.1). Lineage (GTDB taxonomy): Bacteria > Bacteroidota > Bacteroidia > Bacteroidales > JBDKHP01 > JBDKHP01. Next base: position 1,513,958 of record CBDDLB010000002.1, on the reverse strand, counting down.
TCTAAGCTTTTTAACAAATTCCGAAAGCTGGTTTTTGTTCGATTTTGGTACTGCTTCGAAGTTGATATTTACACCATCTGCTTTTCGTTTGCGGAGTAGTAATAACAGATTTTCTATCAGTTTCTCCTGCGCTTTGGGATTCTCAAGGAATATCTTATTGTTTTTCGTGCCGAAGTTGGTTACGCTCAGATCCACGGCACACCCCCGTTTGTGTGCATGGCGGACAAGTCCTGTTTCGTTCCAGTGATGTACTGTTTTGTATTCTCCGTTGGTTGGGTTCAGTTCGTAGGCAAAATATATAACCCTTGTAAGTAGGTGGAAGTTATAGTTCTTATAAGCGGTTCCCATCCAGTAAGGATGGTAGCCAATTACCTGTTTTGCCAGATATTTCATTGTGTCGTTGGGATACCGTCTCAGTTCACCATCGAGCCTGTTGATCTGGTTCCACGATTTCTCATTTTTTACCTGACCCCTTCTATTGAATTCGTTATGGATGCTGTGGTTATCTTCGTGCAGGAAGAAAGGATCATCTTCAGTATAAATTGGATAAATAGAATCGACCATGTCGAATTTCACAGGCGATAAATAGTGCAGTACCTTTCCCAGAGCTGTGTTTGGTGCTTTGCGCATCCTTTTCACCTTAACAACAGTATCGTTGCGGGCGGCATCTGGAGCTTTGCCAAAAGGAACAAAAGTTCCGCGCACTGTATCTTGCTGGGCGAATCCAAAATTTGCCACAACAACAAAAAATACTAACCCAATATAGTTTATTACACTGCGCTGCTTCATCTGTTCTGTTTTTGAATTAGGTCGCAGACCTATTTATTTAGGTTTACTTTCTGCAAGTAACCAGCAACTTAATTTCACTTAGGTAAATAAGTGTTTGCTAATATAATCGGCACGTTTAGTGCTGTCAAACCAGTGTATATTATCACTATGCTTTTACCAATGATAAACACTACAGGCTTACTTAACTGCTGATATCTTTCATTCTCAAAAGAAAAAACAGCACTATTTTTTCCTATTTATCAGAAAAATCATTTATAAATAATTCATAATTCATAATTCATAATTCATAATTCATAATTCATAATTCATAATTCATTTCTTGGCATTCTTAAGTTTCAGCCCCTTGACTTTTCGTCTTCTTACTTTAAATTTTCTCCAATATTTCCGTTTAATTTTCAATGCCGCCTTGTTGCTTTGTGGCTGCCAGAAGAAAGTCTTCGGGCGTATGTGATACGTCTGCTTGTCGTAGGGTACACTGCCAACATTGTTCACCCATGTTTGGGCACCTATTTGGTAAATAATATCTGGCCCCCTTTCGTTCTGAACAAACTTAAGGGTACAGCTGTCGCAGTTTTCGAACTTTATTTCAAGCTCATTTCCAAATGTATTTACACAAATACCCGGAGCTTTTCTTTTTATAACAACAAGGTCGATGAAAGTTTCTTTGGTAAGATTTACTTCTGCGGAATCGTTCACGATAGAATCTGTAGTTTCTATGCGTTGGAGAACTATTTTTCTTGAGGTGTAAAACTGAATTTTGCGGAGGTCTATTTTCTGTTGCTCAAGCTCTTCCCGCATTTCTTGAGTAAACAAGACTTTGCAAGAAGAAAACAACAACATAATAAGCAAAGGCACTAAAACAGGTGATACTTTTAGGTTTATCATCATGCTGGGAATTAGCATCATGTTTCTCCTAACAAATAGCACTGTGTGCTTACCTACAATAAGTAGACTGAATCTCATATAGTAAATCCGTTTGCAAACGATTCGTAAAATAATTGCAAACTCTTACTGCCGCTGTTCCTTCTCTGCTTGTTTGCTGTAATGAGTAAGTGCGTCAGCACAATCGTCATATTTAAGGCTATCACTTTATTGAAAGCCAGAATAATGATGATCATAATAATAGCACTACAATCTAGAAAAAGGTGTCATGAAAAAGCATTATGAAATTAATGATCTACCACCGGAATTTTATTAGATACCGATTTTCAGACGTAAAAAATCATAATTAATAATTTCTAAAAGACATTTATAATTATTGTCGCGATGCGGATGTTCAGCACGGAGCAAATCCTAAAAATTAGTTTTTAAACACTTAATTCTGTTCCGAAAAAAAGCTGTCAATATAAGGAGATGCTAAGAAGCATTTATGAAATTCAAAAAATGGACATTGATACTAATCAAAGATATGCGAAGTAACCATACATGTCAAGGGGCTGCCTTTTTTTTCTAACGAAAGCAGGTTACAGATGAATTGACAGAGATGTATGAAGTCGTTGTTATTCCTGATATGCAGCATTTTCTTGGACAATGTTTTCAGCCTGATTTTGTGGTTCAGTTTTTTCTGGTTTGGAAGAGAAGCGGTTCTTCCATTTTATAGCCGTAGATTTGGAGATGTGCAGACGATCTGCTGTTTGCTGAAGGGTTTCTCCAGACTGCATACCTTTTTCATAATCTTTCCACAACTCTTTTTTCCGCAATCGGGCAAGTGAAGTTCCTGTGAGGCTGTTGAATGTTTTTTTGCAGGACTTGCACCTGTATCTCCTTAGCCCGTTTCGGCATCCCCAATGGCCAATTTCGCTGCTATGGCAGTACGGGCATTGAAGTTCCGAAAAATCGATTTCAAATTTCTGAGCACTTTCTTTTTGGAGATGCTTTTCCAATGCGCCGCGTATTTCTTCGGCTTGCGTGAGCGTTAGCTCTTGAATTTTCGACAATAGTTTCTTGAACTGGCTATCTTTCATTTTTTTGTAGTTTTCAAGGTTAGTAAAATGTAAAAAAAGAATTTCGATAGGTGTACAAGTCACTCAATACTGGAATGCATACGTTACAGTACGTGAAGGTTTGGACAACCGCAGTGCAACGAAACAGGAGTTATTTGTTCTACTTTAAAGAAGGAAACTTTCTTCACGAAACAATTTACGAAAATGCCGTTCTTATGTCAACCTTTACTGGCATTTAGTCTATAATTGTTATGAATCATTTTTGAAAAACGGTCAATCATACACCGTTTAGCTGAAAGGCTTTTGTTGAAAGATAGACCGGTGCCGAATACATCTCCAATACAAATTAACGTTGTTCCATTCTTGGAATTTCAGGTAGGTCTATATCTATTTTTCAGAAAACCAACCAATTATTAATGGTCGGTATCCATTGGCAAAACACGGAACACATCACACATCTTTCAGCACCATTCCTGTTTTAAGCTGATCAATTTCAAATTCATTGAAGAATGCCGAAAGGGCACCCAAGTCCGTACAATGAGAAGGATAAAGGTTCCTAATATTTCTTTTCTGTAAAAAATCGATGGTTTTGAGCGTTTGTGCACCTTGCCCTTTTAAATGAAAGCCCCCAACAATAGTTTTTATTCTTTCAATACCGGTTACCTGAACAGCATGGCTTACAATATTGCATATCCCAGCATGCGAACATCCCGTAACAATGCTAAGTTCATCGTTTTCTACTATGGCAAGAGCAGAATCGTCGGGCACAAAATCTGGGCAATCGCTATCATCTATAAATGGAGTGGCCTGCGCCTCGAAATCGTTCAGCCTTGGTATTTCTCCCAGAAAAAATATGTTCGGGGATATATTAAATGGCTTTTCAGAAGAGATCAGGTCAAACCTTTCCAGTATTTCAGCCATTGGCAGATCCACCCCAATCTCAGACCTGTCCTTTCGGCGGTATCTTTTCATGAACGATTTCGGGTGAGTCACAAGAACCTTGTCCCTAAGAAACCGCAATCCATTACCATGATCCCAATGCCCATGACTAAGTACCACCGTATCAATATCGCGCATTAGATCCATGCCAAGTAGCTGGGCATTTCGCAAAAAAACATCCGAGTGCCCTGTATCGAACAGAACCATTTTGCCGTCAGATTCTATCACGTACGACAACCCATGTTCGGCAAGAAACTTTGTTCCTGCCATATTTTCCGTTAGCACTGTCAGTTGCATCGCTTAGCCTGTTCAAATTTCGTTAGTAGTACTTGTTCCATAAAACTGGGTATTGCCATTGGGGCACGCGTATCCTTCTTCACGAACACAACCGTCGATTTTGCATAGCTCACCAGATCCCCTTTTTCGTTGTTTACCTCGAACTCAAATCCGAACCGAGTCTTGGGCATTGTCCGGACAATTGTTGTAATAGATAGCAGTTCATCGTAATGTGCCGGCTTTTTGTACTTAATTTCGAACGATATCACAGGAAGCATTACATTATTTTCCTCTAAGTAATCATCATGAATACCAAGTTTTCTCAACAATTCAGTACGCGCCTGATGACAATAGCTAACATAATTGGCATGGTACACATATCCCATCTGGTCAACTTCCCCATAGCGGGGTCTTATCTGCATTTTATCCTGTATCATATGTTCTAACTCTTATAATTAAGTGGGTACGTAACTTTCCGGCCTTTCGCAACATCGGAAAACCGCATCATGTGTTTAATCCGTATAATTCATTTTTTTATTAGGAGCAAAGCGCCGTTTCTTTCCAGAACGCTGGTCGCGCCTTCCGTTACAAGTCCTCGCCCCGTGCGCGGTTCTGCATCAGCATGGCGGTGTCTTCCTATCGTCAGCCCCTCCATGCTGTGCATCACACGCGCCCATTGCTGTGGGCTTTCCACTACAGTCGCGGCTATTTCTAAATCGCTGTTGCTTTCCATAGCTCTCCTAACCAGCAGGCTTCCAAAACTGGTTAGGGTTAGAATGTGAAATACATTATGAGAATATTCTCATAACAAAAGTACTCATTTTTCTCAATTAGGCATATCAAAAAAGTAATTGTTCGATCGTTACTGCTGCGAACGACCGAATGCTCACGTACGAAAGTACGCTCCGGTTTAGTCGTCGTGTACGAGTTTGACTAATTACTTTTTTAACATGCCTTATCAAAACTGGCTGTGGTGTGGATACATTGGGGCTTATCTCATATGGTCAAGGTATACATTTGCGTCATCGGTTTTCTATTTCTGCTATGCATAATGTGCTTACTTGCCGATTTTTAGTAAAAAGTGTATTTAGTTGATTTTTAACTCCCTGCAACTTGCAGGAAGCCATCGGAGCATTCCGAAACCTTCCTGCAGGTTGCAGGGAGCCATCGGAGCGTTCCGAAACCTTCCTGCAAGTTGCAGGGAGCCATCGGAGCATTCCGAAACCTTCCTGCAGGTTGCAGGGGGCCATCGGAGCGTTCCGAAACCTTGCTGCAAGTTGCAGGGAGCCATCGGAGCGTTCCGAAACCTTGCTGCAAGTTGCAGGGAGCCATCGGAGTGTTCCGAAACCTTCCTGTAAAGAGCAAAAAGCAACCTTCAGAGTTTTATTGTCTTTTGAGGGATGATACGATTCTGAGTTTGATTATACAATTTCGAACTTGAATTTACTGGAATAACACTTCAGTAATTTTATTTGGAAATTAATATGGTTTTCACCTGTGATTTTCACCCCTAAATCCCCTAGAGGGGACTTGAAAATTACCAATCAGATCGTGATTTTTTCTAAAAACGTTCATCAGGTATTTCAGAAAAAGTCGTGATCAGAAAGTCCTCTTTTGGAGAGGAAGCGCGCATGCTGTTCTGGCGGGCAATAGCGTCGTGCTCCAAAAAAAAATAAAAAAAATACTGATGAGGTGTTACCTTTTCAGAAATGGCTGGTAATCCTAGTAAACGATCGGCCAAAATGAGTTGAGTGTTTTGACGAAATGAAAAGGTCTGCGACTTTAAAGAACAGAATGAAATGGATGAAACGACCCTGATGCTTAAGGTGAAAAATGGCGATCTGGACAGCATGAGCTTCTTGTTTGATATGTACAGCAAAAGGCTGTTCGGATATTTTGTCCGCCTGACGCATGATAAGCAAACGAGCGAGGATCTTACTCAGACAGTGTTTTATCGGGCGATGAAGTACCGAACGTCTTTCAAGAAAGAACATGGGTTCAATGCGTGGGTGTTTCAGATTGCGCGGAATGTTTTTCACGATCATTACCAGAAACAACAGAAGCATCTGCTGGTGATGCAGGAAGAAAGCGGAAGCGATGTTCCCGATAATTTGCAGGATACAACGGAACAAAGAGAAAATGAGGAGCGTCTGCGAAAGGCTATCGGGATGCTGGAACAGGAAGAACAGCAACTGATAGAACTGCACCGTTTTCAGAAGCTGAAATACGAGGAAGTAGCACAGATAACTGGTTCCACAACGGCTGCTGTGAAAATGAAGACCCACAGGACAATGAAGCGCCTGAAGAATTTCTTTTTTCAGGCCAAAATAGTCTGCTTCTTTCTGATTTTGTTGAATGTTGAAATTTTTTGAGATGGAAAATATCTGTGAATCATATAAAGCCTTACTTCTGGATTATGTTGACGGTGTGCTGGAAGGGGCAAAAAAAGCTGATCTGGAAGATCACTTGAGCAGGTGTGCCGCCTGTAGAGAGGAATTAGAGGAGCTTAGGCAATTGCAGACAGCAATAGATTCTTCACAGGATTATGAGCCCAGCGCAAACTTGAGATTCCGTTTTGAGCAGATGCTTTTGGAGGAAAAATCAAAGGCTAGTAATGTTATTGTCCTGCCGAAAAGATATCTGCGCTGGGGATTGCAGGTAGCTGCCGCCTTGCTGATTTTCTGGGTGGGTATGCAAATCGGTGACGGTGGAAAATCGGAACAGCTGACAGCATTGCAGCAAGAGGTAAAAGCTACGCGGCAGATTGCTACACTGGCAATGATGCAACAGCCTTCTGCAAGCAAACGGCTACAGGCTGTACTCACTGTAAACGAAATGGAGACTGCGCCGGATTTCGAGGTGATTGCCGCATTGGGAAACCGACTGGAACACGACAGGCAGGCAAATGTAAGGCTGGCCGCTGCGCGTGCGCTGGGGAAGTATGGAAATCAGCGCGAGGTGAGGGATATTCTTCTGCATGCGCTACAGAATCAGGACGACCCTGCGGTTCAGCTTGCTATTATAGATGTGCTTGTGCGCTGGAAGGAGGAGCGGGCGGTGAGTCCGTTGTTTAAATTTCTTCAGCGGGATAGTCTTCAGAGCATTGTGAGGGTGAAGGCAGAGCAGGGAATTGGGGAGCTGATGTAGGGGGTACGAACTTTAAGGGGCTGACAAAAAAATAATATACCGAAAATACATCTGTTTTCATTTCCAGTGAGTCTGCGTCAGCCTTCGGCATCAACCTTTTTAGCCGAAAATTGCCCTGAAAGGCGTTAAGAACGAAAAACTGTCTGAGCAGCGCAGGGAGTCTGTTTCAGTCACGCTGTAAAATTCGGGATGAATTTATTGTGAACACAGGCCTTCGGCGAGTTTTTTTTCGTTTAGCCTTTCTGGGGGATTTTTGGCGTTAAAAAAAGGTTTTTCCTTGATTTTTTACTCCTTTTTCATCAAGGAAAAAGGAGGTGTTTAATCTCTAAGTGTAAATGGAATTGCAAGTTCAAATTATAAATAAACACATCATGAGAAAGTTACTGACATTATTGTTGATTATAGGTTCTGGCGCATTGGGCTATGGACAGATGACAGGAGTTACGATTGAAAAATATCCTAAAGGGGAATTTTATCACCAGCACAGAAGGTCTAAAAAAGTGTTGCCTCCGAAAACATTTACCACAAAGGTGGGCAACAAAAAAATTGCGTTTTATCTGAATGTTGACGATTTGGTTATTGAAGCACATTCTGGTACGGAAGTGCAGATAGAAGCTCTGGGCCTGAAGCCAAAAAACAAAAGGGCAGAGGGACTTACGCCTGTATATAATTCGCAGATAGATAATACAGGAGTGGGACTTAATATGGAAACTGTTGGAGGTGTTGTAGCCTTTAGGCAGGCAGCAGGGCAGCGTGGGGTGAGGTACAAGGTTAAAATTCCAAGAGCAAATAACCTTTATGTGCAGATGGGATTTTCTGCTTCCCTTTTAACAATTAGTGGGTGTGCAGGCGAAGTTGAGGCGGATCTGAAAACGGCCAGTCTAAAATTGAAAGATGTTCAAGGGCCTGTTGTAGCAAACACTTTGAGTGGCAATATCGAAGCTGAATTTTCGAGCATTAACCAGTCCGGCCCATCTTTTTTGAAGGCAACGAGTGGTTTTGTTGATGTTACTCTGCCGAAATCTGGAAAAGCCACTATTTCGTTGAAAAGCATTACAGGCAATCTTTACGTTTCTAATCCTAAGATTATTGATAAAGAGAAAATAAGAAGACATAAAGAAGAGAACTTCTTTAATGGAGTGAAACAGGCAGCATATGCAAAGCTTAATGGCGGTGGGGTTAAATTCTCCATGGAATCTGTAAGTAATGATGTGTATCTGCGCGAGAAATAAGGAACGATGCAGAAAACGTTAGGTTATTTTGAAATCGTTCCTAAGCGTTGTTTTAGCTGGTTTTGTATGGCCGGCTTTCTTCTCAAATAAATTAACATCCAAAACTAAATATCATGCGAAGCCTAGTTATCCTATTCCTGTTATTAGCAGGAACGGCCACTGTATTGCCTATTCAGAAGAAGGAACACAAAAAGTTTAGGCTGAATAAAAACACAGAAGTACATCTGGATCTAAAGTACGCCGATTCAATTTACATTACAGGAATAGATGAATCGGAATTGGATTTTCAGTTTCTGTTGGAAACATCGGAAAAGGAATTCAGCGATGCTCATTTCATTGATTACGATCATAGTGAAGACCTGCTGAACATCACCACAGGTTTAAAAGAAGGATACGGAGTGCGTGAGCGCGGAGATATCCACATTGAAGGAGCTTCGAAATCGATTATTTGTACTGTAGCTGTGCCAAAAAACAATCAGATCTCTATTAAGAGTATTACGGGAAATGTGCAGGTGAGAGGAATGAACGGAGAAGTGAGGGTGAAAACAGTAGCTGGCTTTATCGATTGCGATTGGGACGAAAAACCAGCCGATCTTCGTTTCAATAGCACAATGGGCGAAGTTTTTACAGATATCGACATTGAGTACGAAACGCCAATAAAAGACATGCCAATTGTAGGCTACCCTATACGGGGCAAGATAAAGAACGGAGGAACGCACCTGAACTTTGAGAACGTAACGGGGAACATCTACTTTCGCCGACGGAAATAATTTCTTTCTTTTGCCCTGAATTGCTCAGGATCGCGGAAGATGACAAAACTGCTCTGAGCAACTACATCTCTAAGGTTTCAAAAGCTTTAGGGATGTAGTGGCTCGAAAAATATCGACCTCGAGCCTGTTTTATAGTATATATTTAAGATGAGTGGAATACACATTTGTATAACCGTAGATTGGGAAGGGGAAGACCTATCGTATGTTCGTGACCTGAAACAGGTAAGAAAACGCGTTGGGCACGATATTCCGTTTACCCACTTTATATGCCCAAACTATTTCGTAAAAGAAAAGTTCAGAGTTAAAGCAAAAGATACAGTTATCGATGCGCTGGAACCTGTCGATGAGGTTGGGCTTCATATTCACTGTTATCGCGATCTGATCGAAAAAGCTGTAGGGTTGCCTTTTCGTACGGAGCAGAACTATCATAATCCACCAGGTTTGTTCCAGAATTTATTACGTAAAGCTGTTCCTTTTTACACTCATAGTTTGTCGGGTAGGGGAGTTCCGCTTTCTGTTTATGGCGACAATGAAATAGAGAAAATCGTAACTGCGAGCCGCGATTTATTGTGCGATACATTGGAACTGGACCAGTTGGCAGGCTTTCGGGTTGGAGGATGGATTGCCAACGATAGTGTGTTGGATGTTGTTGAAAAATTAGAGTTCCGCTATGATTCTTCGGCAGTGCCACCGTCTATACTTTCTCAAGGTTTTTCAGAGGAAACTACAGGAAATCATCGGGACGATTATGGTGATAGGAACGGTATTTTTACAGAACACATTCTGGGGCTCTGGGGGTATCAAAAGAATGAGGAAGGCTTTTTGAAAAACCTCAATATTCAAAAATACAACTCTTTGCGAAGCATAAATCTAGGTCAACAGCCTTTTTATTATGACTCTTTGCTTGAGATTCCGAATAATGTTGGGCTAACTGATTTTTGTTCCGGGGACAAGACAGTTTTGCCTTTGCTCAAGAAGCTGTTGGATGACTTGAAAAACACACCTGATGCTGATTTCGTGATTGTTTACGGTTGCCATCAGGAAGGGGATTCTTACTACAAAACACTTTTGGTCGATTTAATTTTGGAAGTGTTAGCATTGAAATCACCCTATATTCAGTTTTCAACAATGAATACCGTATGCAACATGATGAAGCAGAAGCCGTAAGTAGGCGATCGGTGAAATTCCCAAGAGCTTTTACAGAGGAAATGCTCTTGGGATAGAAATCTCGATTACTTCCCAGAGACTTTGGCTTTGTAGCCGTCACCTGTCAGCAGTTCCAAAATGCGGTCTCTGAAATCACCTTGAATGATGATTTCTCCATCTTTTACAGATCCGCCTACTCCACATTTCGACTTTAGCTGTTTGCCAAGTTCTTTTAGGTCATCTTCAGAACCTACAAAGTTTGTAATAAGTGTTACCGTTTTTCCTTTACGCTTCTTCTTGTCGAGCATTATACGAAGGTTCTGTTGTTGTGGAGGCAAGGTTTCCTGTTCTTCAGTTTCTTCGTATTCGTAGTCAAAATTCGATTGTGTCGAAAATACCACTCCCAAACGGTCTTTCCAGTCTTGTGCCATATTGCCTTGTTTTTATCTCAGATACAATTTCAAATCCAAAAGTGTAAAAAAGTATTTCGTTTCCGTCGCAGGGCCACTATCAAACTTCGCTGAGTGGCAGTAGATTAAATAGCCTAACAATCTTTGGTTTGCAATAAGTTTACAAAGTTACACAGATTCTTCTAAGGGTAGAAAATTAACTTTCCAAGTAGTCTTGATTTTACAGAATCAAACTTCTTGAGAAACGGTTAAAGATTAAACGGGTAGATTACTGAAGGAGAAAAAGAAAAGCATAGCAGAAAATTCCACTATGCTGTTGTTTTCGGTTAGTGCAAAAAGTAACAAATCTTGAAAATATTGTTCCCGTAATAACTATCTCTCAAGGGCAGATGTCTACTACATTGAAAGTATTTTCTCTTGTGTCACAAACTTGTTCTTTTCAAAGAGTTGAAGTAAGAACAAACCTTTTTCCTTAACAGAAATTCCATTATGGATTTCCTGTGCATCTCTTTCCATGATTGTCTGCCCCCTTAAGTTGATCACTTTTATGCGATAGTCACCTGTTTGTGGCAGTTCGATATTGAAGTTGCCGTCAGGAGAAGGATTTGGGAAAACATTAATTTTTTCTCTTTTTTCTTTTTCTATGCTTGTTGTTGATCCTTGGTTTTGAGCGATAAAAAAAAAATATTTGGGGTCACTTTGTACAGAAGGAATATCTATTTTTTCTGGTATCATGGTGTATTTACTGGTAACAGGTCGGATGGTACTTTTCCAGTTCTTGTCAACCAGATACGAGAACATACCGTACTGATCTGTTTTTACAGATTTAGGAAATCCTTTGATTTCTAATGCATTTACAGGACGGCCTTTAAGGTCTAGAACATAACCTTTGATACATATTTTATTCCAAGGTTTGAACTCGTATGCACCTGCATCTGGTCTGTCTCCAATCTTACGGGGAAATCCTTCGAAATCGAATTTTATTTCACCAAGATCCTCACCTGCATCATGAGCTTCAGAAGCACTGCCTTTTAGGGCATAATTTCTTTTGCCTGGATCTTTTAGGTTTAGAGAATAAGCATTTTGGCTCATAACGTTACCTTTTATATAGGGTTCCATCGCCTCTTTTACGTCTTTAGCCATAAAATCGACATAATTTTCATTCTCCCCCTTCCAGGTATTGTCTTTCTGATATTTAGTACCAACACTAACGATAAGGTTGTTTTGGCAAATAAAAGGAACTCTGAGTTGAAGATTGCCTTTGTGAGCTTTGTTGTTATAAGTAGTAACCTGTGAGTTATACATAATGGCAGAAGAGCCGGTTTTTACAATTGTGTTATGGGCAATGGTAAGCCCTTTCGATCCGGCATACTTGTGCCTACTGTGTATGTATAGGGCATGACCTCCTGTGTTGTTGATAATGTTATTAAATACTTTTGTGCCGCTGTCTGTACTTATGAGCTGAATTGCAGAGGAATGTTTGGGCAGGTTGCTCTTGTTCTGGGCAATTGTATTGTTGTATATCTGATAAACCCCAGCACCAATGCTCATTCCGAAGCTATGGAATTCTCTAGGGAACTTTGCATAATTGATGATGGTATTGTGGTGGATATGGCAGTGCTTGTTTGCTAGATTTACTTGGATACCGTCCCAGCCGATATTTTCTAGTTTATTATGATGGATGTTTACATGTTCCAGCCAATGGCCATAAACCATGCCTTTTGATCCACATTTAACTTTGCTCTTGTATTTGTAACCTCCGGTATAACCAATGTACATTCCTTCTCCTTTTGTGTTGTGAATGTAGTTGTTGTGTATGTGTAGGTTTTTTAGTTTAAAGCCATTTCTCCGCCATGTTTTTGGATCATCGCATTTTGGATCTGTTTTTGCAATTATCCCAGCAAAACCAGTGTATTTAATTTCAAAGTGGTCTATTTCTATGTCAGTACTCAAACCGGCAACAGAAACTCCATTTCCTGCTGAATTTCTACCAGCTTCAGTTACAATAAAACCATATTCGTGAGATTTACTTCCTGTTCCTGTGATGTGGACATATGCGCATCTTTCGAATTTAATACCATCAACTACTTTTTCAGAAATAATAACTCTTCCATTGCCATTGATAATTACAATTGGAGAGTAATAATTACCTCGTAAGTTCGAAAATTGAATTCCTGCTGTGTGCCCAGGAGAAACAACTAGGGTATCTCCAGCTTTGTATTGCGAACCATCGATGATATTTAATTTGTCTTTTCTGAGATTCTCAAGGGGATACTTCGTAGCATTTGATGTCAATGCAAACGATAATAACAAGAGTAAGTATAGATATCTGCTCATTTGTTAATGTTTATTTAGAAGCAAATATATAACTAATAATGTTAAGTTCAACACGGTACTTAACAGTTAAATGTTCTAAATGCTTCTTGTGATGAAAATATACTGGCCTTTAGATATTACAAATATTCTAAAAAAAATGGAGTATTAATCTATCAAATAATTGTCATTATGATTAAGTTATTGCTAAGAAATTAATTGCGAATGCTTTTCCCTGAAATGATCATATGCTTAAACGGATTCAATCCTTAGTTATTTCACTTTAAGCTTTTAATATATCTAAATTTGTTTCCTATGGTATATTTAACTTCCTCAAATAATGTGGTTAATGAGTTATACTTCAAAAAAAAATGTTAAAGTATTATTGTTAATTAATTGAATGATAGTATGATAGTTCTGTTTGGGATGTTTTATTTAAGCATTTAAGTTCTCCTTCTATTCTTTTGGGCGTTCTGATACGTCTATCGTTTAGCTAATTGAGACGTTAATCTGTAAGTTCTCTATTCTACAAAGAAAAGTAGATGTCCTAAATTAACCTATGTGTCGATTCTGTTACAGAGGCTGACCTCTGGTTTTAGCGTCCTGTAACAATATGCTTATCTGAAGTAAATCAATAAATTAATTCACAATGGTATGAAAATGATAGATAGCCTAAAAGTGTTTAGCGTAAGGATTTTAATTATTATCTCTCTTTTGTTTACTTTTTTTTCAGTGTCGGCTCAGGAATATGGTGGTACGAGATGTGACAGCATCAAGCTTTTAGCCTTAAACCTTATTCCTCAGTATTATGAAGACGAAAAAACTGAAGAGTTATGGGATCTTGTTACTGAATGGGAGGCGATTTGTGGTTCAGGCGAATATTTAGACTTCACATATACTCTTCTTGAACTTGCTTCAGGTGTTTTAAAAACGGAAAAACCGCCCCAAAATATACTTCACGACTTGGCTCGTTATAGAGAAATCTATAAATCTGACTATCGGTATGAAAGTCAGCGTGTATACCAGAGGTATATGAGTTTTTTGGAAAGAAGTGCACAAGTGATGGATACTCTGGGTATGAGTGCAGACGAAAAGTATATTCGCTCTTTTCTTGCAAACAGGACTAATTTTAAATCACTTGCGAGGCTTTATCTAGATGCTCAGATTAGTAAAGACTATGAAAAATGGGTTGATTCTTATGAGCCTGAGTTTGGAATCAATTTGGGGGTATATCAAGGTTGGTTTGTTCCGTTAGGCAATAATAGACTTTTTGGACAGCACTATGTTTTTGGGGGTGGACTCTATGTAGTTCATAAATGGAATCAGTTTGGATTTGAGGTAGATACTAAAATTGGAAAATCAAAGGAGAAATATATGGTTTTTCACTATGAACAAGAGATGGAAACTAAGAACTTTGGAATGACTTCGTTTTGCTTTTTTTATGGGAAAAGGGTGTTTCGTAAAAAATGGCAGGATGTATGGCTGCGTGTTGGTTTTGGTGGAGATCATTTTGTACCTATTTCCAATAGTGATACAGATGGAGATGGGGAGATTGATTATTGGGGACTGAATTTAGGGGGGGCAAGCATGAACTTTGGACTTAAATATCGGTGGCATTTTTGTGTAGGAGGCGCTCTGGAAGCAGGAGTGTTTTATCATGTTTCTACATTATACAACAGTGGAGGCACCAATATTAAAGGGAACTATCTAACTTTTCGTTTGAAAATAGCCTTGGATTATGTAGGAGGTTTAGATAAGTATTTCTAATCTTTTGTTCGAATAGGCTTCGCCATTTGAAGAATTACTGTCGTTTAAAAGCATTGTACTTACTTCTCTCTTTTCGAAACCAAAGATAGCCTCCAATGAAAGGGCCAAATGCAATAAAATAGATTCCTTCAGAGAGCAAATTATTGAAATAAGCATAAAACATAATTCCTGCGCCAAAGAGCATGACACCTATAGCAAAAATCATATTCTCAAAGGCTTTGTCCATGTCGCTTTTGTTGTTGACATCTTTTAATTCCAGATCGTTCACGTTCTTGATGATCGTTTTTATTTCATCTTCGGAATATCCTTTTTCAGTAAGTAATGTTCTGATTTCAACAAAGCCTTTGCCTTCTTTGCGAAGGCTTTTCATTGCCATAATTTCCTCAAAAACCTTCGTGTTATCCATATTAGTCGTTTTAGTGGTGTCAATTATAGCTACTTTACAAAGTAGCTAAAGCCAGTATTGCAATAAAGTGTTGGTTTCAACAACAGTTGCAAATTCATCTTTTAGACTTGCAATGTGTATCTGATGGACAAGTTCGGCGTCGTATAATTTGCCGTCTATGCCTACTTGGTCAAATGTGGCACAGGCATCTGTAACAAGAAAAGTTTTGTATCCTAAATTGCCTGCCATTCTAGTAGTGGTAGATACGCATTTATCGGTAGTGAGTCCACAGATAACCAAGGCCTCAATGTTTTGTTTATCTAGTAGCGGTTTAAGGTTGGTGTTAATAAAAGCACTGTTAACATCTTTTTCTATTATAGGTTCACCTGCATTGGGAGCTACAACCTTCTTTATCTGGTTCCCATCTTGAGATTGGTGTAAAGGTGAATAGGCAAGGGGCGAATTATGTTTAATATGAAAAAGCGGCATTTGTTCCTTTCTCCATTTTTCCAGAAGGAAGGATGCATTAAGCTCTGCACTGGGATTGTTTCGGTTGCCTCCCCAGTGTTCCACACGGTCGAATCCGGTTTGGATATCAACCAGTAAAAGTGCTGCCTTGGTGTTTTTCGATAGTATCATAAATTTGTTTTTTCAAAAATACAAAATATATCAAGGTTTGGTTTGTTTTTCTGTTCAATATCGTCAGTGGCCATTTAGAAACTAAAAGCACTTGTTGCAAGTGCTATTTCAACTCTTTTTGTTGTAGTTGTTTGCAGGAAAGTAAAATCCAATTCAGTTTTTTTCTACCTTTGCATCTTAGTTTTTCTTAAAAACAATTGCAAATTTGGCACGTATTTTAGCTATCGACTATGGACGCAAGCGGGTAGGCCTTGCTGTAACAGATCCTTTGCAGATAATTGCAAACGGGCTGGAAACTGTTCATTCAAAAGATATCTTTGATTATCTTAAGAATTATCTACAACAAGAAGATGTAGAGACTGTTGTGATAGGTTATCCCAAGCAGATGAACAATCAAGGTTCCGAGTCATTACGGTTTATAAACCCTTTTATCAAAAAATTGCAACAGACATTTCCAGAGATGCATGTTGAGCTTTACGATGAACGTTTTACCTCCAAGCTTGCCCATCGGGCAATGATTGATGGGGGGCTGAAAAAGAGTAAGCGTCAGGACAAGGCATTGGTCGATACGATCAGTGCGACGATCATTTTGCAGTCGTATCTGGAACGAAAGTCAAATTTATTTTAAACATTAACGATAATGGTATTACCAATTGTAGGGTACGGATCGCCTGTTTTACGGCAGCAGGCAGAGGAAATCGAAGAGAACTATCCTGATTTAGATAAGTTGATAGCGGATATGTTCGACACAATGCGCGAGGCCGACGGGATTGGGCTTGCAGCACCTCAGATTGGCCGTGCGGTTTCACTGTTTGTAGTCGATCTGTCGCCATTAAAAGACGAAGACCCTTCCTTGGCCGATTATAAAAAAGTATACATCAACCCACGGATTGTGGAAGAAAAAGGAGAGTCGATAAGTTACAACGAAGGTTGTCTTAGCGTTCCAGACATTCACGAAGATGTTGAGCGCAAGGATATCGTTGTGATTGAATATTATAATCAAGACTGGGAACTTGTAGAAGAGGAACTTTCAGGAATCCGTTCGCGGGTAGTTCAGCACGAATACGATCATCTTGAAGGGGTTATCTTTACAGATCGGGTGTCAGCTCTTAAGAAGAGGCTTATAAAAACACGTCTTGGTAATATTACCAAAGGCAAAATAGCGGCCCGTTATAGAATGAAATTTGGAGTAAAAAATAAGGAAATAGCCCGAGGGTAAAACTTTTTTTTTAAATTGCAGCTCAGTCATCCAAATGGCTGAGCTTTTTTTGTGCTACAAGGGTGCTACAGCCTGTTTTTTCATGGGAGGTACCAAACGAGGACAAAAGCACAGAAAAGCCTCAGTAAAGAAACCAATCCTAACCTAAAATTTCCAAATATGAAAACAATCTACTCTTTATTTCTTTAGCAGATTAACTTCTACAGCTCCCATACATCATTTTGTTTTTTTGTAAAATGTTCTACTTTTGTCCGCTCAAATTTCGGACAGACTAGCGCTATGTCCTTGTACAGTCCTCTGTTGCTAGGCGTTGTTGATTGTAGAATGACAAAAGAGCGAGGCGGGCATTGTTATTGGATCTGTTTGAAAAATAAATTTTTTGAGGTATATATTATGGAATATTGGATAAGTTATAAATAATATCACAGCTTATTGTATTCCTGTTATTTATTGTTACAGGTCATATTTACGCTGTTTGATCAGTATATTTCAAAAATAGTATTTTTATATCTCAAAACAATGAATAGTGCAATTTTAGAAATGTAAAAATAAATTTTTATTGAAAATATTTTGTTTTTAATAAATTATTATTTATAATTGCACTGTTCAAATTAAACATTTTCTGTTTTATCACCTTTAGAGAAAGGATTAAAAGGAAAATGAATGTCGAACCAAATATGAATTGATGATAAATCGATTTTTACTTTTTTTGTTTTCTTTTATTGTTGTATCTGGGCTTTTATGTTTTTCAATTTTTATTTTTGAAGTTAAATTATCTGGATTAGAAAAGAAAACAACTGTAGAAAAAACTGCGTATTTTGATATTGAAATGTTTTTGTCTGGTCAGGCGTTAGCTCAAGAAGTTACAGGTTATAAACCTGCATTGAGTAAACAACCTTTCAGGAGAACGGATAGTACACAAAAAAGAATTTTTCGTTATCCTGTTAACGTAGAACAGTTAATGGCCAGGAACGCAGTAGACGAGCGTATCCGAAAGAATAGTAGACGTAGGATGCAGCGCTTCGCAGATAGGCTACCGCAGGTGATAGATAATTACGGAGCCAAAACGTTCTTTAAGGAAAAGAAAAAAAGTCAGGTGCAGAAAGACATCGAGAAGATGTTGAAATACGCCAAAAAGCACAAAGGTATTCCTTATGTGTGGGGTGGCACAACCGTAAAAGGATTTGATTGTTCGGGTTTTACCCGCCACACATATCGACATTTAGGTGTGAAACTTCCTCGGAACTCACATCATCAGTCGAAACTAGGGAAAGTGGTTCCTTTGGCACAGGCGCAACCTGGCGACATGGTGTTTTTCGGAAAAAAAATTGGGGACACCTATAAAACGAACCATACAGGAATTGTTGTTGAAAACAATAATGGTAGCATTCGAATGATCCACAGCACTTACCGTGGGGTAGTAGTTGACGAAGTTATGAAGATCAACTCATATGCACGGAGGTTCTTGTTCGTGAAAAGAATGTTCTAAATACTGATTTTATATTTTGAAAAGCCTCTGGATTTTTATTCAGGGGCTTTTTTGGTGTAAATTGCGCCGGATTTGAAACGTAAATTTCAGGAGAAGGAGGAAAAATGAAGACAGAAATAGTGCAGACAGAGGATGGTTCGAACACCTTGTTTGTGCCGGAATTAGATGAGCACTATCATTCCACTCACGGAGCGGTGCAAGAGTCAAACCATGTATTTATTAAAAAAGGCCTTGAGGAATTTCAACAAAAAGAAATATCGATTTTTGAGGTGGGATTCGGAACGGGCTTAAATGCTATTCTAAGTTATGAATTTGCAGAGGCTCATGATAAAAAATTGTATTATCACAGTGTAGAGAAGTACCCTTTAGCCGCCAATGTGGTAGACAAATTGAATTATAACGGATTTTTATCGGAGTCTTCAACAAAAGTTTTTCAAACAATTCATAACGTGGAATGGGAAGTGGAAGTCGAAATCAGTTCCTTTTTCAAACTGAAAAAAATTGAAGCTGACCTGACCAGTTTTCAGACAGAAAGACAGTTCGATCTTATCTATTTCGATGCATTTGCGCCAAGCAAACAATCTGAAATGTGGACAGAGAAAATTTTTCAACAAATGTATGATTTGTTGAAAATAGATGGTATTTTAACAACCTATTCTGCAAAAGGGGATGTGAAAAGGGCGTTGAAGGCAAGTGGATTCGCAATAGAGAAACACCCTGGGCCACCAGGAAAGAGAGAAATGTTGCGGGGAGTGAAAAAATAAGCAACCTTGTTCAAATATTAAGATCGTAAAAATCAAAGTAGAAAATTTAAGAGTACAAGGAAGGTGAATTGGACAGTTTGACTGATATAACCTTGCACAAATCTGCACTTCGAAAAGCAGATTGTTGCGTAAAATCTTTTAATGCCAAATAAAAAGAGTTAAATTTGCAGTCCGAAATAAGCTCATGGAGCTTTTTAATAGGATTTACCTCCTACTGTTTATCAGTGTAGTGACCACTTGATTAAGTATAGTTTGTTCTACTACACCAACATAGAATACACTTCAAAAATATTATGGAATACAATACCAGCAAGAAGAAGCTTGTTCTTCCTGAATACGGACGTAATATCCAGATGATGGTTGATTCGCTGAAAGAGATTGATAATCGAGAGGAACGCAACCAAGCAGCTAAGGCCATCATCAACATTATGGGTAATATGAACCCTCATCTTCGTGATATAAACGACTTCCGCCACAAACTCTGGGATCACCTTTTCATTATGGCCAATTTCGATTTGGATATTGAATCTCCTTACCCGATTCCTACGAGAGAATCTTTTTCAGATAAACCAAAGCCAGTACATTACAATCAGCACCGAGTACGTTTCCGTCACTTCGGGCATATTATCACAGAGCTTATTAAGGCGGCTACGGACTTTAAAGATGGTGAAGAAAAAGAAATTCTTATCTCGGTTATTGCTAATCACATGAAAAAGTCTTACTTAATGTGGAACAAAGAAGTAGTAAACGATGAAACTATTTTTGCTGCTATTTCTGAGATTTCTCAAGGTAAACTTCTTGCCGATGAGAATGTGAAACTTACTTCATCCCGCGATATTATTTCCCGTAATAGAAGAAAGCGTATTCAGAAGAGATAAGATTTTTGACAGGTCTTTTGAGTAAAAGGCTTGTTCTAAAATATTGAAACCCAAGCTGTAATTTCTAGTCTGGGTTTCTTGTTTTATTCTATCTTTTTACTGAATGTTATAGATATTTGGATGTTTTTACGAGGTGTGTATCTAAATTCAGATTTTTATCTCTTGTAATGTATACTATTCATCTAAATTAGTCTTTCGTTTGTTCGTAACCTCTGAAGATACGCCATATCCCAATTGCTAATAATAGTCCTCCTCCAATTGTTACATTTCCACCTAAACTTAAGGACATGGTCATTAGTAATAAGGCTATTATTGAAATAGCGTATCCCAGAGTAAGGTTTTGTTTTCCATTTTGCTTTAATTGAATTTTAAGCATTTCACTGTCTTCTTTATCTATTGATAGATTTTCTTTCAATTTCTTATCGATTTCGGAATCTTCTATTCCTTTTTGTTTCAAATCAACAATATAATCAAAAGCTTCATCTTTTAATTTTGTGTCATCATTAATTACGTCGAATATGTTTATTCCATCATCCTTTAAATCAAGTTTAATACTTTCGATTGGTTCCCCAGATTCTAACCGGTCTGTAATTAACTGCTTCAATTCGGCAGTTGACATATCTTGAAATCGAGTTTCTTCTTTTGTTCCGATTAAGAATTCAGTAAGAGCCATAGCTTCTTCTTTCAGTCCTCTGCTTAATAATTCTTCTTGCAAAATTGGAACAACCTCTAACCTTAAGTCATGTGGTTGCATCGACAATTGTATCAGTTTGTCAATGTCCATTTTTTTATAATTTTCCTGAATGCTTTTAAGGTTGTCCATACAGTGTGTTATTTATGTAGTAATTCCCATTTTTTGTAGAGTAACTTTAGTTGTTACGTGTTTTTAATGGACTTTGTTCACAGATGAAATACTGTAGTACTTTGCAATTAGGTGGAACAATCAGTTTTAGTAAACACATCTATTGCATCTTTCTTTAAAAAGAAAGACCTTTCACTCTTCAAACAAGAGGTGTTTTGAGACGAGAAGTTAAGCTCTTATGTAATTAAAATCAGTTGTTTAAGAAAAAACTGAACAATTGGAGGCCAGCAGTTATCTAGTCTGGATAAAGCTTGACTTTCGGGATGCCTAACAGATCAAAACAAATACGACAAAATCAAAATAGATTATGCGTTTCGACATAGAAGGAGGTCATCGCCTGAAAGGTGAACTTATTCCACAAGGAGCAAAGAACGAAGCCTTACAAGTAATTTCAGCAGTATTACTTACAAAAGAGAAAGTTACGATATCAAATATTCCCAACATCTTGGATGTGATGAAGCTAATTGAACTGATTGGCGAACTGGGAGTAGAAGTACAGCAAGAGTCTGCGGATACATATTCATTTCAGGCAAAAGAAGTGAACATAGATTACCTGAGGGCTGAAGAGTTCAAGAAAAAAGGCAGCAGCCTGCGCGGATCTATTATGATATTAGGCCCATTGTTGTCGCGTTTTGGTAGAGGGTATATGTCTCAGCCGGGAGGAGATAAAATTGGCCGTCGCCGTCTTGATACGCACTTCATAGGGTTTCAAAAATTAGGAGCTGAGTTTGTTTACTCTAAGGAGGACAGGCTTTATGAAGTGAAAGCTTCTCACCTGAAAGGAACGTATATGTTGCTTGACGAGGCTTCGGTAACAGGTACGGCAAATATCATTATGGCAGCGGTATTGGCAGAGGGAACAACAACGATTTATAATGCAGCCTGCGAGCCTTACATTCAGCAATTGTCAAAAATGTTGAACCGGATGGGAGCTAAAATCAGGGGTATAGGTTCAAATCTGCTTACGATAGAAGGAGTAGGAGAATTAAACGGCTGTCGTCACCGTCTTCTGCCGGATATGATCGAAATTGGAAGTTTCATAGGACTGGCTGCCATGACAGCTTCAGAAATTACGATAAAAGATGCAGCTTACGACGAATTGGGAATTATACCAGATGCATTCAAACGCTTAGGGATTCAAATAGAGCGTAGGGGCGACGATATCTTCATCCCATCTCAGGAATCTTACGAGATAGATACTTTTATCGACGGTTCTATTATGACGATTGCAGATGCTCCTTGGCCGGGACTTACACCAGACCTTCTGAGTGTTTTTCTTGTTGTTGCCACTCAGGCAAAAGGTTCTGTTCTTATCCACCAGAAAATGTTTGAAAGTCGCCTTTTCTTTGTAGATAAACTGATCGATATGGGAGCACAGATTATATTATGCGATCCACACCGTGCTACAGTTATTGGTTTGGACAAACGCAATCCTTTAAAAGGTACAACCATGACTTCTCCTGATATTAGGGCAGGAGTGGCATTGCTTATTTCAGCTTTGTCAGCAGAAGGGCGCAGTACAATCTACAACATAAACCAAATTGATAGAGGATATCAGAACATCGACGAAAGATTACGTGCGATAGGAGCTAAGATTGAGCGTGTAAATGAGCAGTAAATAATCAGTCATAATTGATAGATTTATTCTGCTGCTAGGTTGCTGATTGGATGAACAGAGTATCAATATAATTTGGTTCGTGACTTTAGGTATAAAATCATTGCCTTATTGGGCAACTGACAATCTAACTTGTCCGTAAAGAAAAAGATTGCCAACTTTGCACGCAATGTTTAAAAAACTGTCGCAATGTCAGTTCTTTTATCTGTGGCAAAAAACTTGAAAAGTGCATTAGTGAAAATATCCGGCTTTTTTCCGGAATAGAAAATATTGAAAGAAAAACAACAAGATAAACCTTTGCAAGCATGAGCGAAGAAAAAGCAAAAGAGCAAGAATTGGAAACTCAGACAGAAGAAACAACTGAGCAGAACGATAAACAGGAAGAAGTAAAAGATCAGGTTGAGGAAAATCAGCAAGAAGAGGTAACAGAGGAAAAAGCTGAAGAGCAGCCTGTGGTTGAGAAAAAAGTAGTTGAGGAAAACGTTGATTTCAAAGACAAGTACATTCGCCTTTCGGCAGAATTCGACAACTACCGTAAGCGTACCATGAAGGAAAAAATGGATTTCCTTAAAACAGCTTCTTCAGAAATCTTGCAGAAACTATTGCCTGTAAAAGACAATTTCGAGCGTGCATTAAAGTCGATGGAAACAGCTAGTGACGTTGAGGCTTTGAAAGAGGGAGTTGATTTGATATACGATAGCTTCTCGGATATCTTAAAACAGAATGGCCTAAAAGAAATCGAAGCAATGAACCAAGAATTCAATGTAGATTTACACGAAGCCCTTACTAAAATTCCTGCTCCTAGCGAAGAACTAAAAGGCAAGGTAGTTGATGTGATCGAAAAAGGTTACACACTAAACGATAAAGTAATCCGCTACGCCAAAGTGGTGATCGGCGAATAATTTAGCAACAGTTTAAACTAGGCTAAACTAGATTAACGAAAAGAAAGCAATGGCAACAAAACGAGATTACTACGAAATATTAGGGGTAGAACGCGGAGCATCGGAAGCAGAACTAAAAAAGGCTTACCGTAAACTGGCGATTCAGTACCACCCAGATAAAAACCCAGACGATAAGCAAGCTGAGGAAAAATTCAAGGAAGCAGCAGAGGCTTACGAGGTACTTAGCAATGCAGACAAAAGAGCTCGTTATGATCAGTTTGGTCACGAAGGCGTGAGAGGTTCTGCTGGCTTCGGCGGTGGCGGCGGAATGAACATGGAGGACATTTTCTCTCATTTCGGCGATATTTTCGGAGGTGGCTTCGGAGGTTTCGGAGGCTTTGGCGGAGGCGGTGGTCGTCGTCGTCGTGTAAACAAAGGCGCAAACTTGCGGGTTAAAGTAAAGCTAACACTGGCTGACGTAGCTAATGGAGTTGCAAAAAAGATAAAAGTTCGTAAGCACGTAGCCTGTACATCTTGTGATGGAACAGGAGCAGAAGTAGGTTCGTCAAAGTCTACTTGTCATACTTGCCATGGAACTGGTCAGGTGACTCAAGTGCAGAACACTTTCCTAGGGCAGATGCAGACAACTACAACTTGCCCAACTTGTAATGGAGAAGGATCGATTATTACAGACAAGTGTAAGGCTTGTGGTGGCGAAGGAATCGTTAACGGAGAGGAAGTTGTAGAAATCAATATCCCTGCTGGAGTAGGAGAGGGAATGCAGCTTAACGTGAGCGGAAAAGGTAGTGCAGCAAGACGCGGTGGTGTAAACGGCGACTTGATTGTTCTTATCGAAGAAGAACCACATCCAGAACTTATCCGTCAGGACAATGACTTAATTTATCACTTAAACTTAAGCTTCCCACAAGCTGTTTTGGGTGCTCATGCCGAAATTCCAACAGTAGATAGCAAAGTAAAAGTGAAAGTAGAACCAGGAACACAGCCAGGCAAAATCCTAAGACTACGTGGTAAAGGTTTGCCAGATGTTAATGGTTATGGAAAAGGTGATCTATTGGTTCGTGTGAATATTTTTGTTCCAAGAGAAGTTTCTAAAGAAGAGCGTAAGCTACTTGAGAAACTAAATGGATCTGAAAACTTTGCAGGCCGTGCTACTAAAGAGGAAAGAGGCTTTTTCGACAAAATGAAGGATCTTTTTGAATAGTAGGGCTTTATTAAAATATAAATCAGCCGTTCCTTGTTTTTGGAGCGGCTTTTTTGTTTTCTGTAACCTGTGTAGGGTGTGCTGTTTTGAAAGTTGCCAGAGCAAGAACAACGATTAGTAAAAATTCTCTCCCCCCCCCCTCTGTATTGATCTACAGGTACCTAGGTGAAATTCAGTTAGATTTATTTATAGTCTAAGTAATTGGTTACTTGAAGGAAATAAGTCTGAAATAAATAGAGCTGCAAGCTTATTTTAGTAAATTTGTTCTAACTTGAACATTGAATACCTGCAACAATCTTCGGAACAAAAGTGGATATTCTGTTCATTAAGAGAGTAGAAAAGCTTACCTGAAGTATATTTCTAAGTAAGTGGCTGTTCAAGATTTATATCCATTTTAATTATCGCAACTCGCTAGTTTTTAGACATGAGTTTGGACATTAAATAGGGGCGTGCCCCATAAATACCGCATGCTTAGGTTTCCAATTTACGAAAAGCTTATCTTATTGTGTTTATCGTATTCATAGGGCAGGTAAGAGATCACTAAAAGTGATTGGCAGCCTGTGTTTTCTGAATTTAGGTATTCAATACGATAACCATATATCTTATTTTTGTATCCAATACTAATTATACATCTTCTTAGATAAGTAGGTGTGCTAATGTAAATGACATTTCTAGGTTTGCTCACAACACTGAATATTAGCACAATGCTTTTTCTAATAAATAGCACCATATGCTTAATTAAGAATTGGTCTAAGAAAATTTTGCAGAAACAAACATTTACACAACCAGTATCCGAAAAAACACAAAAACATGAGTGGACTTTCACAAAGAGATCTAATCAATAAAGATCATATAAAAAACCTTGTGGCTATAGCACTGGCCGATGGGGTTATTGATGAAATGGAATTCGAAATATTACAGGACAAAGCCGAAGATATCGGAATTACTGCTGCTGAATTGGATATGCTTATTGCTGCTCAGGAAGATATTCCATTTACTATTCCCAACGACCCAGCAGAGCAGGAGGCGTATCTGTCTGAATTCGTATTTATGATGATGATTGACGGCAATATACATCCAGATGAATACGATCTATGCCTTAAGTTTGCTCAGGAGTTAAACCTCAGGGCTTCGGAGTTGGATAGAATAATTGAACTCAGTAAGCAGTTGTGGAAACATGCAGGAATGTAAAGGGGCATTTAGGGGGTATAAGCACTCACTTGTGAGTTCCTTTAAGACTTTTGTGTGCTAATGAACTGGATAGTGATTTTTCTCTCATCGTGTATAGCTAACAATTTTTTTAGAAGGTGTAACAAGGCGCACAAGGTTAGCGTTTTATGAACATCTAAGTAATGTAATTGCTTGATTGATTTTTATATATACTCAATAAGAAAACATTGTTTATAGCAATCTGGCCAAACCAACAAAATGGATAACTATGAAAACAGACAAGTTTAACATTCAAATAAAAGCTTTGCTTTTATTCTGTACATTCTTTTTGGTAAATATTGTTGTAGGGCAAAACCCAATGGGAAAAACATGGATTGTATTTGTAGAGAATTCCAATTACGAGACATTTGCCAGTTTAGAGGGGCCAAGTAAAGATGTGTCCATGATGAGTAAGGCGCTTAAAGGTTACGCTATTGATCGTTATATCTACAAAAAGGATATGTCCCAAAAGCAAATGGAAGATTTTTTTTCTGGAGAATTAGAAAGTCAGATAAGGGCAAATGGAGTTAAATCGTTGATAATTTGGTATGCTGGCCATGGCAAATTCATTAATGAAACCAGCTATTGGATTCCTGTGGATGCTGTTCGTGACGATGAGTTTACTTATTTCAACATAAGTAGCCTTAAAGATGCGATGGACAAGTATAAAAATAATATTGCACATACCTTGGTTATTACTGATGCTTGCGAAACGGGGCCTTCATTTTATCAGGCCATGCGTTCGTTCAAAAAAGCAAAGTGCAACGACCCTCAAGCAAACCGCTTCAAATCTGCTCAGGTGCTATCTTCGTCGGGGTATGAACTGGCTTCGGATAACTCCCAGTTTACAAAAGCTTTTGCCAAAACACTAGAAGTAAATGCAGGATCTTGTATCGCTATTGAAGATGTAGTCTCTAGCGTATCTCAGGCAGTGAAAGATAACAAGCAGAAACAACCCCGATTTGGAAAAATACCGGGTATGGGAGAACAAAAGGGGACTTTCTTTTTTATGAAGAAATAGTGTAGAGTTTGAGATTAATATTCTGTATTGGATTAACTTTCCAAAAGTTTCTGTTTAAGTAGGAAAGAAACTTTTGGAAAGTTTCGGGTTGAAAAAAGTTCTATAGAGGGGTTAGCGATCTAAGATGATTTCTTTTCCTCTTTTATCGAAAGCAACTACGAAGGAGCCCTCTACACCAGTTCGCTCCAGAAACTCTTCTGCTTTCTCTCTTGAATCAAAATTCCCTACTGTGTATTTGTACCATCCGCGAGACTGACGGATACTAACGATCTGTTGTCCGTGGTACATTTGTTGAACTTGTGAAGGGCGGGCGGGAATTTTTGTCGCTGCAATTTGTACCATATAAATTACATCTGATTGAGATATAGGAGAGAGGTTCTTACGGGGATCTTCCATCTCCCCCCTTTTTATTTTTTCTTCTATCTCTGGGAGCAGAATTTTTTCATCTTCTTTATAAGCAATAATGAATGCTCCAGGTACACCCATATTGTCTTTGTATGCTTGGGCTTCTGCATAAGTTGGAAATTTGCCAACAGCGTATTTGTACCAGCCGTCTTCAATGTTGTTGTTTATGATTTCCTCTGGTTTAGGAGCATAGATTTCAGTTAGCTTCTCAAGAGGCAGTTCGGTTCGTGATGCTGCAATCTGAACTTTGTACACAATTTTCTTTGGAGAAGGTTTTATTACTTCTGGTTCTTTTTTCTCTATTGGATCTGGTATCGGATCTTTTTTAACTTCTGGCTCTGGTACTTTCTGTACTCCGGTATAAATGTCGAATACAGTTTTTTGAGCATCAATTGCTAAAGCTTCCAGTTCATCAGCTTGGCTCAATAGCTGGTATTTTGTTTTATGATCTTTTTCTTGTGCTGCCTGCTTGCGTAAGTCTGTAGCTTCTTTCATTAGAGATTCCGCATTCATTTCAGCTTCTTCTGCAGCAATCAAAACATATTCTGGAGCTTTGCTTTTGTATCTTTCGGAAGCCGATTTTGTAGCATTGAAAGCTAACCGATTGGACTGTGCATATTTTTCCGAAGCTTGTATTTTTTTTTCGTATCCTTTCAGGAAGGCCTTTTCTGCTCTTTGTTCATACCATTGTTTTTTCTCAGGAGCTTCTTGTTTAGCTGCTTTGTCCATTAGTTCTTTTGCAGAAGCAAAATCTTCTTCTGCAGCAGCAGCAAGTGCGTCTGCTTCTGTTTTTATTTTGTCTGCCTCGGCCAATTTTCCTAGTTCGTCAGAATTATAGTTACTGCCATATTTTGCTTTAGCTTGTGCTGGATCGACAGTAATTTTGCTGCCTGTTTTCGGACCACATGCTACAATGAACATGGCTAACACAAGACCTGAAATAATCACTCGTATCATAACTTCTCAATTTAAGGCACAACGCCCATTTAGTAAATGTTCTGTCACGCACTGCTTCCAAAAACAATTTTCCGATGCTTCAGAAAGAATGCAAGTTGCTGTAATATAAACAACACTTTTGGAGTTGTCACATTGTTGGCATTTTGTATACGTGAATTTTTAGCTATAAGCTGATTTTCAGTCTATAGCTAAATTACGGTAGTTAACCGTTAATTTCATTATCCCCAAAATAATACCTATGAATAGTTCTGATGAACTTATTTTCCTGTTTTAAGTTGGTGTGTTAATTTAACTCTTACCTTAAACTCAGTCACAATACTGAAATACAGAACAATGCTGATTACGGTAAGTATCACCATGTACTTATCTCTAAATTAACGTATTTTAGAGAAAGCACAATATAAAAATGAGATTGAAAAAAGAGGACTGAAATTATGAGAAGAGCAGCCCTTGGGGTGGCGATATAACGAAAGATTTGTGGAATATTGACAATCGGGAATTGGGTATCTGCCTTATGTTGTACCTATTTATACAGTTATCATGATGCATATAGTATAAGGAAAATCTTCATGAGTTAAGCTGACTAAATTAGATTTGTTTCAATGAACAAATCTGAACAAAGGTGTCTGGATTTTGTTCTGCAACAGATCCTAGTACGATTGTATCAGCCCCAGCCTCGAAAATAGCTTTGGCAGCATCAAGGGTTCTTATGCCTCCACCTACGATCAATGGCATGTTGGTGTTTCTCTTTACTGTACTGATCATTTCCAAAGGAACATGATATTTAGCCCCACTTCCAGCTTCTAAATAAACACACTGCATTCCCATGTATTTAGCTGCCAGGGCTGTAGCTGCTGCAATGTCTGTTTTGTCAGCAGGTATGGGGCGGGTATTGCTAATGTATTCAACTGAAGTTACTTTACCGCCGTCGACAAGTATATATGCCGTTGGCAGTATGTCTAGGTTGGATTTCTGTAAGAATGGAGCTGCTTGAACTTGTTGGCCAATGAGAAATTCTGGGTTCCTACCAGATACAAGGGACAGAAATAAAATAGCATCGGCCTTAGGTGTCAATTGATGACTGGCACCAGGAAAAAGAAGTACAGGTAGGTCTGTTTGCTGTTTGCATAATTCAACTGTAGGTTCTATTGGCTCTGTGAGCAAGCTTCCTCCTACAAAAATTGAATCTATACCTGCCTTCAGTGCTTTTGTAAGTAAAGAAGATAGGCTAGCTGCTGTTTGTTTGTCTGGGTCTATCAGCAAAGCTATCTGCTTCTTATCTTTTGGGAAGTATTTTTGTAGTGTTGTGCTTGTCATTTCTCTATCCAAACAATAACAGTCCCATTAATTAGGTCGTGACAGATTTCGTAGACTTGATTCTCGCTTTCGAGATTTAGTTGCAATTTAAATTTCTTTTCTTGGTTGTCTATTGGAGAAATGAGACGCATGTTAGTTTTGAAGTCAAGTGAGCCTTTCTCATGCAATTTGAATAAGGCTTCTTTGGCAGACCAAAGCTGGCACAATTGAAAGATGTTTTCATAGTCCAGCCACTGCTGCTCTTCTTCGGATATGAACTTGTGTCTGATTTTGAGCAACTGCTGCTTGGGCAGTTGTACATCTAGCCCAATTTCTTCTTTTGATGAAAGAAGAACTGCTACGAAGTTATCCGTGTGCGAAATGGAGATGTTTAAATCTGAGTCTTCAAGGTAAGGCTTACCATTAGGCGAATAGGCTATTTGTGCATTATAGATTTCCGTTTGTATCAGATAGCGAACCAAAAGCCATTCATATCTACGTCTGTTGTTTTTTATGCCGCAGAAATATTTTTCTTCTGCTTCTGAAAGCGACACGGAGTTCTTTAGTTGTGTTACGTCTGTAGATGGATAACCATAGAGAAGTTGCCCTCCCGTAGGAAGTGCTTGTTTATAAGACTGAAGATTCATTTTTAAGCTCATTTCTTTTTCCACTCAATACTTTCCATAATACGAACAACGTCGCTATCAATGAATTTAACAACCGGCGCCAACGAATCTTTGTTCGGGCGCACATTGAAATATAAAGCTCCACGTAAGAAATGTTCAACACTATCGGTTACGAAAAATTGAAGGGAAGAAGCAGCATCACCTTTAATTTGATAAAGCAGTCCATATACGTTAGTAGAATCGTTTACGTATACCGACTCATTGATTGCATCGGCTCTGATGGTATGTTTATATGCAAGGGTATATGTGTCTTCCAGAAAAGTTTCGATGTCGTTTTCTACATGTTTGTAAGTTAGGTAGATGTAGGCGTTCTGATTGGGAAAGTCTACGTTTACCCAGTAGTCAGAAGGTTTGGCTGCAGGATGAGGTCTTACTGTTGCATATTTTGGGTAATCGAACGAATAGGGAAATGTACTGTCGAACCGTTGATATGTTTTTTCAGGAAAACTAATCCGAAAATATCCTCTCGGCTTGGGAGTGTACCCTCTTCCTCCACAGGCCATCAATAAGCAAAGGGAAAGAACTGTAGTTATTTTTTTTATCATTGCAATGTGATCTTCAAGCGTTTTATTCTTCTGTTGTCCGATTCCTGAACCGTAAATGTATGCCCTAGTATTTGGAACGAGGCTCCTGTTTGCGGAATTTCTTCTGTAGATTCAAGAACCAGTCCCGCTAGGGTGTCGGCATTGATTTCATTGAACATGCCGTCGTCGATATTTACAATTTTACAGAAATCATGAATTAGGGTTTTCCCTTCGAAACTATACGTATGGTCATCAATTTTAGTATATAGAATCTCCATCTCGTCAGATTCATCTTTTATTTCTCCCATTATTTCCTCAATCACATCTTCCAATGTAACAATTCCTGATGTGCCGCCATATTCATCGATCACAACAGCGATGTGGAGCTTCATCATTTGGAAATCGTTAAGAAGGTCGCTTATCTTTTTAGATTCCGGAACGAAGAATACCCTTCGGACGTGGTCTTGCCACTTATAATCATCGTCGTTATTTAAGTGGGTGAGAAGGTCTTTGGCATACAACATACCTTTGATGTTGTCGAACGAGGAATCGTAAACAGGAATCCGGCTAAATCCCGAATTGCGGATAGTATCCGCTAGCTCCTGAAAACCGCATGTGAAGTCTACAGCAACAACATCTACACGAGGGCACATGATGCTTTTTACGTCAATGTTGCCAAAACGAACTACGCTTTCCAGCATTTCTCGCTCTTCTTGGGTACTTTCCTTTGCGATGTCAATTACGTGCGATAAATCGTCTACTGAAATCATTTTTCCACGGTTTGACATGTGCTTGTTCAGAAATTTTGCACTCGCTATTAAGAACGAACCCAATGGTCTGGTGACTTTTTGCATGGTCGACATTGGGTATGCCATAATAGAGGCGAAACGGATAGGCGAAATTGTAGCATAAATTTTAGGGATGATTTCGCCAAAAAGTAGAAGCAGAAAAGTTACCAGAACGACATTGACCGTGAAGCCCACCCATTGGGCAGATCGGGAAAAGTCGAAAATGGTATCCATGAAATAAGTAGAAGTAAGAACAATTCCGATGTTGACGAAATTGTTGGAAATAAGAATTGTAGAGAGTAAATACTGAGGGCGTTTCAACAATTCCAGAATGAGTTTGTTGGCACCAACAGGTTTTTCGTCTAGTTCTTTGAGCTGAGGAGGTTCTAATGAGAAAAAAGCGATTTCGGATCCTGATATAAGTGCTGAAAAAGACAAGAGCACGATCATGGTAACAAGGGCTAATGCTGCGCTTAAAGTAAACGGTTTTAAAACAATGGTGCTTAAGGTCAGCACCATCAGATGATATGGGTCTTCCAAGTTTCGATAATTAAATTGAACAAAGTATGAGTGGCTGGGTGCCGCTCAAAGACATGGAGTAAACCATGTTTTAGCAAAAATATTATTTTCAAATGAAAACGTTAATATCTTACACCTGTTTTACGAATAGGTGGTTCTTTTTTTCAATTCTTGTTTTTTGATTTTTCTATATCACAAATTTAAAAAGCTGGAACACATAGGTGCACCAGCTTCTGATAGGTTTAATAAATTCTAGACTATTTAGAATGGAAGATCGTCGTCCTCCTCGTAAACATCAGGATTGTTCTCTTTTGCTGGTTGTGGAGTTACAGGAGGTTTAGAGGCGGCATTTGGTTGTGCTTGTCCCGTTACTTGTGCTGGAGTATTTTCTCCGTCTCGACGCCCTAGCAAATGTAAATCTGTAGCAACTATTTCGGTAGAGTATCTGGTAATGCTTGGGTGCTCTTTGTCCTGATACGAACGGGTACGGATACGTCCTTCAACATAAATGGGATCTCCTTTTTTAACGTACTTTTCTGCTATTTCTGCAAGCTTGCGCCATAAAACGACATTGTGCCATTCGGTTTGCGTTACTCTTTCTCCCGTTTTCGAAGTGTAGGATTCTGAAGTTGCTAAAGGTATGGTGCATACAGCGACGTCCTCCTCTAAATAGCGAATTTCAGGATCGCGTCCTACATGTCCCATCAGGGTTGCTCTATTTAAACCTTTCATCTCTTTATAAATTGGTGTCGTAATATTATCAAGTAAGTACTCAGATAAAATTGAGTTAGATCTGTTTCTATCCTAAATAATTGGTTACTTGAAGGAAGTAAGTCTGAAATAAATAGGCCGCGGCCTTATTTATTTCTAGGACTGTTACATTGCGACAATGTTCAAGAACCAAATCCTGACGTATTCAGCTTTACTAAACAACAGTTTTAGAAGTTTACAGCTAAATACTGTTGAATGATTGAATTTTGGATACCTTATACAAAGGTACTGACTTTTGAAATCTTTCACAATAAGGGGAACAAGCCCTTTTTACTAGATTCTATAAAGCGGACAATGAGCTTTGGAAATGCATAGTCCGATAAGCAGGCTAGGGGAACCTTCTCAAACTTATTGCTTGGTATTTCTTGCTCCGTTGTTCTTAAAACCACAAAGCGTGTCCATAGAATCTGATGAGACAATACATGTTTAAGTTCGCTTGATACGTGTTCGATAGTATGCTCTCCTATATATTCACTGGTCAATTGTTGCGTTTTTGTTTCAGTAGGACGTTCCTGTGTTTCTATTAAAGGGAATTCGTAAAGGTTTTGCCAGATATCTTTGGTTTCTGTTCGTTTTCTTATGTAAGTATGATCTCCGTCCAGTGGAATTACATATATAAAGAAGCGTTCGCGCTGTTTGGTTTTTTTAGCTTTTATAGGTAATGAATCAACTTTTCCAGTGTTATATGCAGCACAATTTGACAATAAGGGACAGCATGAACAATCTGGAGATTTAGGAGTACATTGTATGGCGCCAAATTCCATAATGGCTTGGTTGTGAATTTCAGGTTTAGTTTTGTCTAAAAGCTCCTGTGCCAAATTTGCGAATTCTTTTTTTCCTGCAGTGGAATCAATAGGGCTTGTAATGCCAAAGTAACGTGCCAATACGCGATATACATTCCCGTCTACAACAGCGTGTGGAAGCTTAAATGCAAAAGATGCCACTGCCGCAGCTGTATAGTCGCCCACACCTTTTAGTTTCCGTAGTTCGGAATAAGAGGAGGGGAACTGTCCTCCAAAGTCATCTATTATTTGCTTGGCTGCGGTGTGTAAGTTCCGCGCACGGGAATAATATCCTAGTCCCTCCCATAACTTCATTACTTCGTCGGAAGGAGCGTTGGCTAGCTCCTGTACGGTTGGGAAACGCTCTATGAACCGCTCATAATAGGCTTTTCCCTGCGCAACACGCGTCTGTTGCAAGATAATCTCTGACAACCAGATACAATATGGGTCTGTGGTGTCGCGCCATGGCAGGTTTCGCTTATTGTCTAAATACCAGTGGATTATAGGAGTTGAAAAAAACATACACAAAGGTCTTAAAAGACCAAATGTAGGAATTCCGTGAAAAATAGTTGGTTATAATTTCGTATTATAAAGAAAACGCTTATATTTGCACACCCGAAAATAATATTGTAATCTATTGATAATTAAATAATTTAAACAATGACCAAAGCTGATATCGTAAACGATATTTCGAAAAACACAGGCATCGAAAAAGTCGTTGTACAGAAGACTGTTGAGGCGTTCATGGAAACCATTAAAGGTTCTTTGGTAAAAGGCAAGAACGTATATCTTCGTGGATTCGGTAGCTTTATCGTTAAGAAACGTGCTGAAAAAACAGCTCGTAATATTTCGAAAAATACCACTATCATTATCCCAGAACATTTCATTCCGGCATTCAAGCCAGCTAAGTCATTCGTTACTAAGGTGAAAACACACGTTTCGGTTAAGTAAGGGACAGAAATTAAACGAATGTTTTACAAATAAAACTCTAAGAAATGCCAAGCGGAAAGAAAAGAAAAAGACATAAGATGTCTACGCACAAGCGTAAAAAGCGCCTAAGAAAAAATAGGCACAAGAAGAAGAAATAAATTGAGAATCCCGACATTGTTCGGGATTCTTGTCTTTTAGGGAAAGCATCCAAAGACTTGCTTTGTGTAGTTTTTTTTTCGTTATTTTGCATATAGCTTTAAAATGAAATAACATTTCCTTAAAGCACTATGGGAAATCGTCCCAAAATCGTTCTTTGACATTTGATAGTGAATTATTTGTCACTTGCTATTCAAATGTATTTCAG
This sequence comes from Bacteroidales bacterium, assembly GCA_965230435.1. GTDB lineage: Bacteria > Bacteroidota > Bacteroidia > Bacteroidales > JBDKHP01 > JBDKHP01. The sequence goes on along the minus strand of CBDDLB010000002.1, from coordinate 1,479,020 downwards.
TTCTATGCAACGGTTGTTTTGCATCCGTAGGTTAGCAAAGAACAGAATCATAGATTCAGAATACTAACCTTTTTAATTCAATAGATAGTGAGCAACGAACTAGTAATCGATGTAGCACCCAACGAAGTTTCGATCGCTTTGTTGGAAGACAAGCAACTGGTTGAATTAAACAGGGAGAAAGGTAGTAACAAATTTTCCGTAGGTGACATTTATCTGGGTAAGGTAAGAAAAATCATGCCTGGACTTAACGCAGCTTTTGTTGATGTAGGATATGAGCGGGATGCCTTTTTGCATTATCTCGATCTAGGCCCACAGTTTCGCTCTCTGAGCGAATATCTTAGGGTTGGTCTTTCAGGACAGAAAGTACCGCCATTGAATAAATTCAAGTGCCATCCGGACATCAACAAGAACGGCAAAATTACAGAAGTACTAAAACAGGGGCAGACCATTTTAGTACAGGTAGCCAAAGAGCCCATATCGACAAAAGGCCCACGAATTAGCTCTGAAATTTCTATTGCCGGTCGAAATCTGGTACTGATGCCATTTTATAACAAAGTTTCTATCTCTCAGAAGATTAAATCGAGAGAAGAACGCGACCGGTTAAAACGGCTGATTATGAGCATTAAGCCCAAAAATTATGGAGTTATTGTTCGTACAGTTGCAAAAAATCTTCGTGTAGCGACTTTAGATTCTGAGCTAAAAGAATTGGTAGATAAATGGGAAAATGCATTTTCAAAGCTCAATACTGCTCATCCTCCGAAATTGATTATCGGTGAGCTTAGCCGCACATCGGCTATTCTCAGGGATTTGCTAAACAGCTCCTTTAACAGCATTTTTGTTAATGATGTTGAGATATTTAATGAGACTCGCGATTACATTTCGTCTATTGCGCCTGATAAAGAAGGGATTGTAAAACATTACCGGGGAAAGGTGCCGATCTTTGAACAGTTCGGCATAGAAAAACAGGTAAAAGCGCTCTTCGGACGGACTGTAACCATAAAAAGCGGAGCCTATCTAATTATTGAGCATACCGAAGCATTGCACGTTATCGACGTAAACAGTGGTAACCGTGCGAAAAAATCTAATGATCAGGAAACTAATGCTTTGGAAGTGAACCTTATTGCGGCCGAAGAGATATCAAGGCAATTGCGATTGCGTGATATGGGGGGGATAATTGTCGTAGACTTTATCGACATGCATTCTTCGGAAAACCGACACAAGGTATATGATTACATGAAGAAGTGCATGGCTACCGACCGCACTAAACATAATATATTACCATTGAGCAAGTTTGGCCTGATGCAGATTACAAGGCAGCGTGTGCGACCGGAAATGCACATTGATGTTAACGAAACCTGCCCTGCTTGCAACGGTTCAGGAAAAATTGGACCAAGTATTTTATTGATCGACGATATTGAGAACAAACTTCAATATCATGTAAAACATACGGAAAGTTTTGTTATTACGCTCAAGGTACATCCATACCTTGCTGCTTATATTACTAAAGGCTTGTTCTCCCGACAGCTGAAATGGTGGCTTAAGCACAAACGCCACATAAAGGTAAAACCTTTGCTTTCTCTTGGTTTCACAGAGTTCCAGTTTGAAGATGGGGCTGGAGAAATCTTGAGTTAAAAAATCACAAAAACTGTTATAAGGCACAAAAACATCCTAAAATGTGGTAATGCCCTTGTAACAGTTTTTTTATTTCCCACCCTACCAACTATATTTGTCTTTTCATAAGCAAAACCAAAGACAAACATTACCACAAATATTATGATCTCTACAAAAAAAATGTTTTTTGTGCTGACCTTATGGCTGGTTACTTTATCGGCTGTAGCACAGTTAGTTGATCCTGTAAAATGGAGTTTCGAACAAAAGAAAGTTAGCGATACCGAGGTGGATCTTATCATTAATGCTGAGGTTCTTTCTGGCTGGCACCTTTATGGAATGTATTTCGAAGAAGGTGGCCCAAACCCAACAACGATTAAGTTTAGTGAGAGCGCTGCATATGAACCACTGGGAAAAGTGAAACAAGATCCTGAACCAAAAGAAATAATGGATGAGATTTTTGGGATTAAGATTCAGGAGTTTGCCCATAATGCGTCTTTTATACAGCGTATAAAGCTAAAATCTACCAAGAGATTGGAAATAACAGCTGTTATTGAAGGGCAGGCCTGTATGGAAGATGGGCAGTGTGTGCTTACTGAAAGTGAACATACCTTTGTTCTGAATGGTTCGGGAGCTGGACAGGTTACCCCTAAAAAAAAAACGACAGAAAATCTGACAGGCCTTAAAACTACGCTTTTACTGGATCAGGAATTCAATCAATCTTACCTTAAGGCAGCCGAAGATGCGAAAACATCAGGTTCTTTATGGCTGATTTTCTGGGGTGCTTTTATAGCAGGGCTAGCAGCTTTGCTTACCCCGTGTGTGTTTCCTATGATTCCTATGACGGTTACTTTCTTTATGAAAGGTGCTGATAATAAATCCCGTGCCCGTTTTCATGCACTTGTTTATGGTATCTCAATTATTGGTATCTACACCATTATTGGAACAATTGTGGCCATTACGTTAGGGCCTGAATTTGCTAACTGGCTCAGTACTCACTGGCTTCCGAACGTATTCTTCTTTTTAATATTTATGTTCTTTGCAGCTTCGTTCTTAGGTATGTTCGAAATTGTGTTGCCAAGCTGGTTGATCAACAAAGTAGATGCGAAGGCCGATCAAGGAGGGCTTACTGGTACTTTCTTTATGGCATTTACGCTTGTGCTGGTTTCTTTCTCTTGTACAGGGCCAATTGTAGGTTCTATTCTGGTAGAGTCGGCAAAGGGAGAATTCATGAAGCCAGTTATTGGTATGTTTGGATTTTCGTTGGCTTTTGCTTTACCATTTACTCTTTTTGCTTTTTTCCCAAACTGGCTGAAGGGCCTTCCTAAGTCTGGCGGATGGTTGAATTCTGTGAAAGTGATTCTTGGTTTTTTAGAACTAGCTCTAGGGTTGAAATTCCTTTCGGTTGCAGACCAGACTTACCATTGGGGGATATTAGATAGAGAGATTTATATAGCACTCTGGATTGTTATTTTTGCCTTGATGGGACTATACCTGTTGGGTAAGCTTAAATTTTCGCACGATAGTGATTTGCCCTATCTAAGTGTACCTCGTTTGTCGTTAGCTGTGCTTACTTTTGCTTTTGTGGTATATCTTATTCCGGGAATGATCGGTGCGCCGCTAAAAGCTCTATCGGGATATTTGCCACCACAGACCAGTCATGATTTTGATCTGGCTGCGCTTGTAAGGAACAACACTGGAGCCGAGGTTGAAGAGGCTGTTATCTGCGAAAAACCAAAATTTGGAGAGAAGCTCCATTTGCCGCATGGTTTGCACGGGTATTTCGATTATGAACAGGCACTTGCTTGTGCTAAGGCACAGAACAAACCTATCTTTATAGACTTTACAGGCCACGGATGCGTGAACTGTCGCGAAATGGAAGCCAATGTTTGGTCTGAACCACGGGTATTGAAGCGATTGAAAGAAGATTATGTAATTGCAGCTATTTATGTAGATGACAAAACACCTTTGCCTGAAGAGGAATGGGTGAAATCTTCTTTCGATGACAAGGTTAAGAAAACTTTGGGTAAAGTGAACGCTGACTTTCAGATCACGAACTTTAATGTAAATGCCCAGCCATTTTATGTTTTACTAGATCATAATGGGCGTATGCTTAACATCCCTGTCGCTTATGACAAAGATGTCGATAAGTTCATTGGATTCCTCGATAATGGAAGCGCAGAGTTTAAGAAAAGAAAATAGGTATCGTTGAAGATATATTTGACGATTGATTTGATATCTTTACCAAAGGAAAGTCATCTTGGAGAGTAGGTTCTACAGGGTGACTTTTTTGTTTGTGAGAATTGGTTGGTAGAAATCAGAAATAGTGTTTGTACGATTATAATTAAGCAGCCAGATAAAGTTAAGTTAGATTTATTTCTAAACTAAGTAGCTGGTTGCTTAAAGGAAGTAAATCTAAAATAAATAGGTCTGAGACCATGAGTTGATAGGCATTCGATTATTCAGTGATTCCATTATTCTATTATTGCTTTTATAAGATATGTTAGAGCTTAAGAATATCACCAAATATTATCCCAATAGTAATCGTAATATTCTGGACAATTTATCATTTAAGGTTCAGCAAGGCGACTCCATTGCTATAGTCGGTCCATCTGGAACAGGGAAAAGTACACTCCTGAATATTATGAGTACACTTGATAGACCGAATTCTGGCGAGGTTTATTTCAATTCAACGAACTTGCCTAAGTTATCGGCAGATGAACAGGCGGAATTCAGAAATCAGGAAATGGGTTTTGTTTTTCAGCAACATCATCTTCTACCTCAGTTGAGTTTGTTGGAAAACGTACTAGTCCCAACCTTGACAGAGCGGGACAAAGACAAGAGGCAGGCAGCAAGAAAACGGGCGCTGGAACTAATTGAAAGGGTAGGGCTAAGTGAACAAGTGAAACAGAAGCTTGGACAGATGTCGGTGGGAGAGTGTCAGCGGACAGCTGTGGTCAGGGCTTTGATCAACGAACCTACTATTTTGTTTGCTGATGAACCAACTGGGTCACTTGATCCAGATTCTGCACATCTTCTTGTTGATTTGCTTATGGGCTTGAACTCAGAGAAGAAATTGAGTTTAATAATGGTAACCCATGCAATGGATATTGCCCAGAAGCTCAAACAGGTTTATCGTCTTCAGCAAGGAAAGTTGACTCTGTTGAACGAATCTTAACTGAGAGTGAAACCAGTTTAATACCAAAGTTTTACCTCTTTTGTTTCTTTATTTAAGTTCTCTTCATTCATGCAATATTTTCGCTATATCATTCAGAGTCTCTCGTTTTATTGGAAAAGGCATTTGTCTGTTTTATTGGCAACGGCGCTGGGGACAGCAATTCTTACAGGAGCGCTTATTGTTGGGGATTCTGTAAATTTCAGCTTAGAGGAGATTGTGAGGCAGCGTTTAGGCTCGGTAGTTTTTGCAATGGACTCGGGAGATAAGATGGTGTCTGCTGAGTTGGTTACTACTTTGGGAAAAGAGTTGCAAAATTCGACTGCTGGAGTACTTAAAACAAGTGGACTAGCGATTAATCCTGATAAAGATCTTCGGGTAAATCAAGTGAATGTTTATGGAACAGATTCTGTGTTCTGGAAGTTTACCTCAGAGGCAGTTGTGCCATTGGAACGGAACGAAGTTTATTTGAGTCGTAATCTGGCTTATCGGCTTGCTATAGACTCAGGCGATATGTTGCTTCTGCGCTTGCATGTTCCACAGACAATTGCGGTGAATTCCCCTTTTTCTCAGGAGGAGGAAACAGATGTGGCCGTTAGGGTGCTTGTGAAAGGAATTCTGAGCGATGGACAGTTTGGACGGTTTAGCCTGAAGTCCGATCAGAAAGAACCACGCAACATCTTTTTTTCTCGTGAATACTTATCAAAGAAGCTAAAGCAGAAAGGAAAGGTGAACCATATTTTGGTTGCAGGGAAAAATGAAACCAATGAACAGAAGTTAAATACAACGCTTGTCAAGCTTTGGGAACTTTCCGACATAGGACTGAAAATAGATGGAGTAGGGGATAGCCTGATCCGCTTGTCGATAGAGCAGATTTTCTTTAATGAGACACTGTCAAAGCGAATCCAGGCTTATGAACAAAGTAGCTCACCTGTATTTACCTATTTAGTCAATGAGATAAGAAGCGATAGTTTAAGTACGCCTTATTCTTTTGTAACGGGATTGGAGGATCCTTCGCTTGTAGGGAACAAAATAATTGTTAATCAGTGGCTGGCAGATGACCTGCAACTGAGTATAGGAGATAGTCTAACGCTAAAGTATTATACATTCGGGGCGTTTAGGGAACTAGAGGAAAAAAAGGGATCGTTTGTAGTTGCGAAGATAGAAGCCAATGAAGGCAGAGTATTCAATAAGGCCTTAATGCCAGACTTCCCCGGATTGGCCAATGCAAACAGTTGTAGTGAATGGGATGCAGGTGTTGCAATTGATCTGAAAAGAATCAGAGATAAAGATGAAGCTTACTGGAATGAATTTAAAGGAACTCCCAAAGCTATTATTCATATTTCAGAGGCACAGCAGATGTGGAAGAATGCTTATGGTAATCATACTGCTTTCTTCCTGAAGGGAGATTTGGCAGAAAAAACAAAGCTGGAAGATTATTTGAAATCAAGTGTTGAGCCCCATGAGGTGAAGTTGAATTTCTCAGCTGTCCATAAAGAAGGTTATAGGGCGGCAAATAGCGGTGTCGATTTTGGAGAGCTGTTTTTGAGTTTGAGCTTTTTTGTTGTTGTTGCTGCGGTGTTGCTTTTGACGGCCGTGTATTCTTTCAATATAAATTCACGAAAAGCTGAACTGGGAAGCCTGAGCGCTATAGGACTGAAGCATTCGCAGATATTGCGCTTGATGCTTGGAGAGGTAATCATCACAACATTTTTAGGTGTCCTCTTTGGGGCTGTTTTAGGGATAGTCTATAATAGATTGTTAATTAGTGGTTTAAATTCCATTTGGAACGATGCCGTGCATGCCGATACATTGAAGATTCATATCGATGCTGTTAGTGTGATGATCGGGGCTTTGTCAGGTTTTCTTATTTCTATTGTGAGCCTTGCTTGGCAGACTGGAAAACATATAAAACGTTCTGTTGTAACTGTTTTTTCAGATGTTCAGGCTTCTATGCAGGGGCGAAAGAGGATAAAACTTATTGCTATTGGTTTTAGTCTGGCAGCAATTATAGCGCTTGCTTTAAGTTTTCAAAGTTTAATAGTTATGCCGGCAATAGCATTAGGTATTGGGGCTTTGTTTCTGATTGCTTTTTTGTTGTGGTTTGCGGTTACGTTGAATTATTGGGAATCTCAAGAAAAGGATAGTTTTGGAGGAAATACCTTAATCATAAAAAGCTTGGCGAGATTTAGAGGAAACAGCATTAGCATTGTTGCAATGCTGGCCATAGGAGTCTTTTGTGTGCTGATTACTGGGGCTAACCGAAATACATTCTCTTTGTCAGGTACAGAACGTTCTTCGGGTACAGGAGGTTTTGCTTTTTGGGCAGAGAGTACTTTGCCTATTCTTTACGACTTGAATACTACTGGTGGTAGAGAAAAAGTGGGTTTGGATGGTAATGCAGTTTCAGATTCCCTTTCATTTATATCTATGCATCGGCTTGCTGGTGACGATGCTAGTTGTTTGAACTTAAATCAGGTGAAACAGCCTACAATACTTGGGGTAGAACCGGAGAAACTTTCTGCCAGAAATGCTTTTTTGTTTGCTGGCACATTACCCGATGTTGACGAACATCATCCTTGGCTTTTTCTGAATCAGAAGCTTGGCGAGAACACTTATCCTGTCTTTCTTGATCAGACAGTTATCACTTGGGGAATTATGAAAAGTGTTGGTGACACACTGAAAGTGCTTTCTGAGAAAGGGGATTCGATAAACCTAGTTATTGCAGGAGGCCTAGGGGCATCTGTATTTCAGGGACACATGCTTTTGGGGCAGAAATTTTTTAAATCTTTGTTTCCATCTAACGGAGGGGCAAATTTGTTTCTGATAGATTGCAAAACTGAACAAAAAGAAGAAGTAACCAAGGCTCTGAACTCTACTTTACAAGATTACGGATTCAGCCTTGAGGAGACCAGTGTACGGCTTACCCGTTTTTATTCAGTAACAAATACTTATCTCGATGTATTTATGCTCCTTGGCGGATTGGCGTTGCTTATTGGGACTCTAGGTTTAGGTGTTGTTGTTAGTCGCAATCTTCTTGAGCGGAAAAAGGAGTTTTCTATACTTCAGGCTGTAGGATTAAAGCAGAAGGCGATTGCGGGGTATGTTTTCGCAGAGTATTTTTCGCTTTTGGTTCTAGGTGTTTTTATAGGAACAGTTTCTGCTTCTGTTGGTATGATACCTTCGTTTATGTCAGAGGCATACAGTGTGCCTTTAGGGTTTGTAGGTTTGCTTTTGGTGTGTATTCTTCTTAGTGGCTTTTTATGGATCGGTCAGGCAGTAGGGATGACGTTTGCACGGAATTTCGAACAGGCTGCTTTGCATGTTGATGTGTGAGTTAGTTACATTTGCGAGACAATTCGAAAATCCTATTACCTTTGCCGCTGTTGAAATCAAAAGGGAACCTCCTTTTTTGATGTTGTTTCCTGCCTAAATTAGCTTGTTGCAACAAAGTAAATAATGCTTCTATATTTGTTTATGTGCTGCACTAAGTAAATCCGAATAAAAAAGTTCTAAGGACTTAAACTATTGAAATGATAAGGCTAACATATTTATTTCTACTTGCACTTTGTGTGTCGTGCGGGACTATGCAAAGAAAAGATGCTAGTTTAAGCATCTTGAAGTATGCAAAAACAGATCTGATTCCATCTGCTTCTGGTATTGAGTATTGCGATGGTAATCTTGTGGTAACGGGCGACGATTCTCCTTACCTACACTTTTTAAATGCTAACACTTGGAAAATTGAGGCTGAACATCAGATTGCACCTATCGATTCGATGGTGGGAAATAGAATGTATTATAAAACGAAACCCGATTTTGAGGGAGTAAGTTCGATTTCTGTTAATGGATATAAGCATATTCTTGTTGTTGGTTCTGGCTCGAAACGGAAATATCGGGATAGCTGCGTTGTATTCGATGATGGTAAAAAGCTGATTGCGATGAAAGTTAACCTTCGTCCGCTTTATGATGCATTTAGGGATTCTCTTAATTTTACTCAAAAGCAAAGGATTAACATTGAAGGAATCGCAGCTGATAAAAAACGAATTTTCTTTGTTCATAGAGGAAATTCAACACCTCCGAATACAATTTTTGAGTTGACAACCCCTGATTTTCTGATGTTAATGCGCTCATCCGCAACGATCCTCCCTAAATTTAAAGTTCACCGAATTCAGTTGCCAGAAATTGATGGTGAGAAAGCTGGCCTTTCGGGGATAGATATGCATGAGAAGGGACTGTTGTTATGTGCTTCTGTAGAGGTTTCAAAAGATCCTTTGCGTGATGGGGAGATTTTAGGAAGTTTTGTTGCTTATGTTCCTTTTTCTGAATTAAACAGTTCGAAAATCAACTTTATTCCAGTTTATCATGATGGAAAAAGGGTTAAAACTAAGATTGAATCAGTAGCAATTAAAACAGTAAAAGCAGGGAAGATTGTGTTTTTAGCAGCAAGTGATAACGATGATGGTAGTTCTGAGTTTTTTGAGATGGAGATGGAGGGGCTACCAACACCTGTTTTTGGATGTAATAATACCGAGGGTATATGAAGTAGTTCATCTGTTTTTAAGGTGTGTTTCCATTTTTTATCCTGAATGATTAGAATATAGGTAGAAATATTGCTTTGCATATGCTATTCTATTGGTTGGCAAACTTTCTGAAAATTTGTTGACTTGTCAATATTAATTTTTGGAAAGTTATGTTGTGTAGTTAAACAGTACTCTACCCGACTGTTTTTAAATTATTGCATATTCTCGTGACGGCTAGTTCAATAGCCATTTTAACAGGTTCAGTTATTTTACGTTTGAAGAACTCCCTCATTAAGTTCAACCCTCTTCTGAACACGCTATACTGAGGATAACCGTGCTTTTTTCTTTTGACAGGGTTCTTTTTCCCGTCCTGAATACCTGTTGCCCAGCACAAAGTATAGGCTATCGACACTACGGCAAAAAGCTTTCGGTATTTTTTCAGGTCCTGCAGGCAGGAGTCTTCCATATTAAAACCTCTTGCCTTCAAGGCCTGAAAGAATACTTCTATCGGCCATCGGCGTTTATAGGACCCCGTCAGTTCACCGCAAGGTACTGTCCCGATCAAAAACAACAGTTCGCCGTCCTTACCATAAGTCAGGGACAGGTTAACAATTACGTTATCAACAATCACATTTTCGGCATAAAAAGTTTTCCTGTCCCCCAGTAGTTCCTCTGCACTGGCAACCGTTCCCTCTGCCAGTGTTATCTTATGGTTTTTCGGCACTCTTACACAGAAGTTTATCCCTTTCTTTCTTAACCATGAAAGCCATTTGTTGCCAACGAATTCACGGTCCATCACCAGCATGCTGATCCTATCGGGCCCGACAATCCCAATGATGGATTTCAACAGCCCTATTCGGTCGTCAGCATTACTGTTCCCGCTATTATTGTCAAGCATTTCAAAATAAATGGGCACTGCCATTTTTCCGATACTCACAACCGCGCACAGGATATTTACCCGTGTCCTGCCGAAGTCCCATTCCGTCCTGTCTATACTGATCAGTAGGCGGTCATGGTGCACAAAGCCCATCAGAAAGACACCTAACATTAGATAATCAAAATTGACCTTCTCGAAAAAATCCTGTATCCGCCTTTCTATCGATTCTACCTTGGCACCGCTTTCTATTTTGTCCGCTATCTGTGAAAAAACTACAGAGCGGCTCTTGATAATCCCTGCTGTCAGTTCACATATAAACTCCTGCCTCTTTTTGTGCTTTACTATCCCTAGGTTACGAATTAATTCATATATATTTGTTTGTGGACATTGCTCCATGCTGAAAAGTTGTTTTTTTGGTGTAGGAACCACAAAATTCAACTTTTCTTTTTACCTCTCGAAATCAGAATTCATAAACAGTCGGGTAGAGTAGTTAAACAGTATCATAATGATTTAAGAGACGGGCGATTGCAAAAAAATCAACCGCCCTTTTAAAATAAATCTAGAGACAGATACTGGAACCTAGGTTCTACAAATCACTATCAACATTCTTAACACTAACAGAGCGTTGTTTCTTTCCTGTAGAGAAATTATAAGTAAAACGTAACCTGATAGTACGGAAGCATGAAGTGTCGCGGAAGTGGTATTCTTCGTAGAAGTCGGTTTCTGTTTTAGTGGTGCTTTCCATGGGGATAAATAGATTGTTCATCATGAGAGCAATTTTCGCCCGTTTGTTGATTTTGCGGGTGATGTTTATCCAGTTGTAATCGGAACCGTCGTATATCGAAGTGAAGTTGATGTAGCGGCCAGAAAACCAATACCCTGCACTGATATTGAACCATTTTGGGATTGTCCAGTCGAAGCTGAATTCTCCGTTTGTGGTATAACCTTCCTGAGAGCCCATTTTTCGTTCCTCGTTGTTGTAGATTGAGCTGCGGGTGTAAGAGGCACTTCCGAAGAGCGTGAAACTTAGGTTCTGGTTTGGGCGATAGTTGATGTTTATCCGGTTGTATATATTTGTCCGTCGTCCTATGTTTTCTGGACGGCTTATCCAAGTTCCTTCGCCATAAGGAGAAAGTATTGTTGTGATATCGTTGTTCGAGAAGCGGTATGTGGTGGAATAACTCATTTTTATTTTCTTCCCGATGTTGTGGTTGAGCTTTGCTGTTAGTTGGTGTAGTCGTACGGGTTGTAGGTTTTGGTTTCCGGATCTGTACGTGAAAGTATCGACACGGGTGATGTTACCGTCGGTGTACCAGAATCTTGGATACGAAATCCGTTGTTTGTAATCTAAGCTTACGCGTACGCCTTTTTTGTTGAATTGGAGGGTGCTATATGGCGAAAGTTGCATGTCGGGATCTAGGGATCGCCCGTTGCTTTCCATTTCCGGTTTTTCGAAGCGTAGACCGGTGCGTATTAGAAATGGTTTTATTTTTAGGCTGTACTCTGCATAAGCAGAACTGCGGTGTTCTCGATATTCGTTGTCGGTAGCGTATGGTCCATAGCCGTTGTTGTTGGTGCTTTGCATATAGTGTTCTAGTCCTGTGTTTAGGCTGTGTATTTTTGCAAATGGGAGTTTTAGATCGGTGCGAAAACGAAAGTATTCTTTCTCTCTGTCGTTGCCCTGTTCGAAATCGTTGGTTTTTCCTTCGGGATATGCTTCGGAAATATGAGATCTTTCTTTATTGTCGAAGCGATAATAGTCGGCCTGTATATCGAAGGTGGCATCTTTCACTTTTTTGAACTGATGTTTAAAGTATAAACTGTACGTGTAGTTGTTGCGGTGGTTTCTGCTGTCTTGTAGCATCTGGTTCTCGAAGTCGTTTTCGGAATTTTCCAATTGTATGTTTTTTTCAATGTCGTCGTTGAAATGTGACTTTCGCCATTGGCAGTTTAGACTGATGGAGGTTAGACTGTCCAGAAAATAGTCGAGGCCATATTTAATGGAATGATCGACCCACTTTTGGTCTGTGTTTTTGCTTTTCCAGTTTTGAATTGCATCGCTGTCCTTAAATTTCCGCCAGCCTTCTCCGTTCATCAAGAAGTTGCTGTAGCCGAAGCGGTAGTTGGTGAATATTCGCAAATTACCAATGCCATAGCTTAAATTCGCAGAGTTGTAAGTTTGCTTTAGTAATAGATCGCCTGTGAGTGAGGTGCGCAATTGAAAGCCTTGTGGTGTTTTGTCTTTCAGGATAACATTGACAATGCTGCTGTACGACGAACCGTATTTGCCTCCGGGAGCTGTTACCAGTTCTATTTTTACGATATCTTTTGGGTTGAGCATTGTTAGCGAGGAGTGTTCGTTCTGTGGAACACCGTTTATTAGCAGTAGCACATCTTCTTGTCCGTCTACTTTTATCGTTTCTTTTTCGTGATCTATCTGTATTGTGGGGACTTTCTGCAATAGCTCCAATCCTGAACTTGCGCCATCCCGTGCCTTTGGGCTGAAATCGAATGTGCTTTTTCCTAATTGGTGAACAAGTTGATCCATTTCGCCAGAAATAGTGACTTCTCCTAATTGATGGTCGTTGTACTTGAGTGTAATTGTTCCTAGGTTTAAATGTTTGTTTTCTGGAAATTTTGGAGTGGAAATAATGGAGTCTTGAAAAACTAAGGATTTTATAATAATTCCTATAGGAGCAGTTTTTATTTCCAGTGAGAAATTGCCTTGTGCATTAGAGGTTGTTGAGCCAAGAACAGTGCTGTCTTTATCTAAGGCCTGCAATACTGCGTATTCTACTCCGAGAGAATCGTTTTGTTGAACCAACTTGCCAGATATGCGAAATTGTGCTTTTGTTGAAAATGCAACAAAAAGCAGTAAGACAATTAATTTGATTTTTTTCATGTGTTTCAAAATTTTGTAGATAATGAATTTGGTATGTTTAATAAAAGGTTGAAAACAAAAAAAATGGTCTTGCAGGTTGTTGGTTATTGTTTGTTGAAATTAGTTCGTGGGGGTATAGTATTGGGTGATGGGATAAATAATATTAACCTATATTGAAGGTTGATCATAGTTGTAGGGTTTGGCAAATGGTGCTGCGAAACTAAGTAAAGTAATCGAATGATAAAAATATTTTATTGGCAATATTATTGGGTTTATTGAGTTGTTCTTGGTTTTTTAGTGTAAAAAATATCTTGAATTGCTTAGTTGGGTGGTTAAAATAACTTAATTTTTTATGATAGAGATGTGGTGGGAATGCTGTGTTTGAAGGAAGTTTTTTTTCTTGTTTTTTCGGCTTTATTCAAGTAATAGTTTTGTTGTTGAATTTGTATTTTTGAAAGCTTTTTATGTGCAGGTGGCTATTAGTTACAAATGATGTTTTTCTGTTTTTTTATATTATGACAGATACGGGAATGGCCGTATGCTTACGAGCAATTCAGGAGTTTTGGTTTCTTGTTTATTGATTAAGGTTATTGCTTTTTCCTCATCTCCGATTAATTGTAATAGATTGGCCACGAACATAACTTCTTGTGATGAAGCTTCTTTAAATGAGGACAAAACTTCTTTCGCTTTAAAGACTGCGGCCTCGTTACCTGTTAGTACATAATCGGAGCAATATTGGAAAAGCTTAAATCGGTTTAAATTGAAACTGACTTCTTGTTCTTCAATTCGGCTTAAAAAATTCAGTAATAATTGATTTGCCCGTTTAAGTAATCCTTTATTTTCTTCCCCAATTACAGGCTCGTAAAAGCTAAAGTATAGTGTGCTGGAGAAGTAAAACAATATCAATTCAATATGAAAAATGTATTCTTTATGATTCTCAAACGACAGAGGGGTGTTTAGTAACTCCGTTGTTTGTTCAATATATTGTTCTTGAGTATATGGACTTTCAAACTCTGAAGTTTGGTTGAAAAAATCAAACTTAAAGAAAAAAAAGCGCATGAAGTTTTTGTCTTCAATTGTAGCCTTGGGCACGGAGTTGATCATTGTTTGTAAATTCTCCTTAGGACTTGTTAGTAACTTCACTCCCCATGCTATACTATTGAATTCCTCGACTTCTAATATCTCTTCTGAAATCTCTTTTGCTTTTTTTGTTTCACCAAGGTTATAATACGCAAAGCTTGCTTTTATTTTATATCCAGTGTTTTGTGTTGATAGTTTATAGGCTTTTACAAAACATGGATGGGATTTTTGAGGATCTAAAAACTCATAACATTGAGCTTTCAAATACTCTAAACGAGCTCGTAAACTAGCTTTAGGATGGTGTTCTTGCCTTTCAAAACTTTGTTCAAGGTCAAGTATTGAGTTTAATGCGGTTCTGGCTTTTAAATTTTCAAGTTGCTTTTTACAAGATTCTAATCGCCACTCCCATTCTCGTTCAAGATATGAAATGATTTCTGTTGGATCGTTAGGTTTATTACTATTCAAAAGATCTTCATCGTCTTTTTTCAACTGGTTTTCTACAGAAGAAATCAATGATCGGAAGTTTTCAGATGTATGGATTTGAGGAGTCAAGGAATTTATATCCGTCAAAAGGTTTGTTAATTTCCCTAGATGATCGTAAATCCTTTTGTAAGTTTTATAATCATCACCAACAACAGTAATGGCGTCTAGACCATGCTCTTTGATGGCCTTATCCAATTTTTCTTTTTCATTTTTCCAATACGTCAGATAATCCAACTTTGAAATTGGATCAATAATCTCAGCATCAGACAGCATTACGGGGAATATTCTATTTATAAAATCTCTATTTTGATAGATCTCAAGTAATTCAAACATACAGTATTGAGACTTCAGATATTTGTCCGATATAACTACAATAACTGCTTTTCCATTCCCGATTCTTCTCATAAAATCGGAAATTATACCTTTAAATTCTAAGTCTCGTTTGTCTCGAACTATTTTGATCCCCTTGTGTTCGAAAGCTTTGTCGATTTCATTTGTGATTTCTTCGCTTTCGCCACCCCACGCATAAGAAATAAATACTTCCTGCTCCATTCCGTTATTTTCTTTACTCAAATCTATAAGTCCTCAATTCTGTTTCTGGCAATCTCGATTGCCCGATGTAATTTCTCTTGTAAAACGTGTTGTGGAGGTAGAACAGTTAGATATTCAGCTACCCGAATATTGCTTTTATCTAATTGCATAAGTTCTACATGTTCATCATTTTTCCCTGCGCAAAGAATCAAGCCAATAGGAGGGTTTTCTCCGTCTATATTTTCATACTTTTCAAGATAGCGCAGATAAAGTTCCATCTGCCCTTTATAAGTCGCTTCAAACTCTCCTATTTTTAAGTCGATAGCAATCAAGGATTTAAGTCTTCTGTGGAAAAACAATAAATCGATGTAGTAATCCCTATTGTCGATTGTGATTCGCTTTTGACGGGCAAGAAAAGCGAAATCTGTCCCCATTTCTGTAATAAACTTCTGTAACTCAGCTAAAATCGAAGATTCAAGTTCTTTTTCGGAGTAACTATCCTGAAGTCCGAGAAAATCTAGAAAATACGGGTCACGAAAAACTATATCAGGACTCATCTTTTGCTTTTTCTTTAAAGCATCTAAATCTTTCTTGATTGTCAGTTCTGGTTTCTTACTAATTGCAGTCCGTTCATATAGCATCGATTTCACTCGTTCCCTAAATAGTCTGACGCTCCAATTTTCATGAATGCACAATTGTAGATAGAAATCCCGTTTTACCTTATCTTTTATATAAATCAGTTCTTTGATGTGTGACCATGTTAGACACTCTGTTATCGAAACATATAGCTTTTTGTCTGAAAAAGTCTCTACGGTGTAGAGACAATGTCTAATCTGTTTTTCGCTCCAGCCTTTTCCAAATTCACGAGCTAACTGAGTGGATAGATTCTTAATCACCTTTTTACCATATTCAGCTCTTTTATCTTGAAGAACATCTTTTTTTATTCTGTCTCCGACATGCCAATAAAGCAAACTCATTTCTTGGTTTACTACTTTGGCAACATTTACCTTGCTCGTTTCAATTAGTTGTTTTACATCTTGGAACAGTTGTTTCTCAGCGATACTTAATTCTTTGCTCATAGTTTGGAATCTATAAGGCTAAAATACACTTATTCTTTTTGCCTTGAAAGGGAACAGCGTTTTTAGCTTAAATTGTCTCTACATCGTAGAGACAATTTGGGTGTCATGAAAATCGTTAACTCGATGTGTTGATACTTTCCAATAAAATTAGCAGTGGAGTTGCTACCTTTGGTGCGTTTTTTATTGAAAAAGAAAATGGAGCTTTTACCAGAAAAGAACTTAAAAGAGTTTTTAGATACAAAATTGGCTCAGTACTACGGCCCTGAGTTTATCAGTACAGACCCAATTCAGATTCCGCATTGTTTTCAGAAGAAAGAAGATATCGAAATATCAGGTTTTCTTACGGCAACGATAGCTTGGGGAGCTAGGAATATGATTATAAAGAATGCAAAAGACCTAATGGAGCGTATGGATAATGCGCCTTTCGATTTTGTTGTTAATTCAGAGGAAGGAGATCTTAAAAAACTTTTGGGCTTTAAACACCGAACGTTTAATGATGATGATCTTTTGTTTTTTGTCCGTTCACTGCAAAATATTTATAGGAATCATGGAGGAATGGAAAGTGTGTTCACATCAGCATACCAGAAGGATAAAACGATAAAAACGGCAATTATTGGTTTTCGTGATGTTTTTCTAGAAGTTGAACATTTGCAACGTTCCGAGAAACACTTGGCCAACGTAAACAAAGGTTCTGCGGCAAAGCGTTTAAATATGTTCTTGCGCTGGATGGTGCGCAAAGATCAGTACGGGATCGACTTCAACCTATGGGCAGAAATACCAAGTTCTGTGCTAATGATGCCTTTGGATCTCCATAGTGCCAATGTTGCCCGCAGGTTAGGCTTATTGCTTAGAAAACAGGACGACTGGAAAGCTGTGGAGGAGCTGACAGATAATTTAAGGGCTTTCAACGCAGAAGATCCCGTGCTGTATGATTATGCATTGTTTGGACTGGGGGCTTTCGAGAAGTTTTGGATGTAATTAAGAATTATGCACACATCAAAAAAGGGATTTAATCACAAATTTAAATCGCCTCTATATGTGAATTCAAGATCTGTGCGTAATTTTCTAGGTCTTTTCCAGAAAGGTTCATAGACGCAAATCTTCGTCGTTTCCTGTTTCTAAAGGTGAATGCCAGACCATCACCAAACTTATAAATGTGTGTTACGCTGATTTTCTCAATATCTTTAAAATAATACCATCTATCGACAAGAAAATTCCATGAGTTTTTTACAACAATAGACTCATTGTCATATAAATAATAATGATAGCTAGGATAGTTGAACAGCCAAAATATAAACACAAGCCAAACAAAACCTAAAATGAAGACTAGCCACTCCCCAACGTCCGAACTTGAAAAAGGGAAAATTTGAATTGAAAAATAACCTAGTAATAGCATGAAGAACAAAATAGAAAGGATAGAGGAAAATTTATGCTGTTTTGCTTTTATTACTTTCATTTTTTCCATTTGAAGTTGCAGTGCAGTTTTACAAGCAATATAACTATCTAAACTAAAAATCACAACTTTAGAAAAGCGTTTAATACGATTTCGAATTTACCAGAATAAAACTTCAGTAATTTTATTCCCCTCATCTCCGAGGAGGGGAGCTGAAAATCGTTGCTTTTCGTTGAAACCTTCGGTTTCATTATATCGATAAATTCATCACATAAATCGTATAAAACGCTAAGCCTGCTACTTTTTCTCTTTCGTAAAAAAGAGACAATCTACTTTTCTTCCAAATCGGAAAAAACAATTTTAATAAAAAATGCCAAAGCAATATTAAAGCTTTGGCATTTATATTTTCGTTATAAAATCAATAAATTGGCTAATGCATCAAAAATCAAATTAAGACAACGCCAAATTCACAATTCAAACAACTTAAACTCCAGTATAATTCTGTGGAGTAATAGCCTTCAGTTCCTCTTTTATTTCGTCAGAAACATCCAAAGTTTCAATAAATTCAGCCATAGTTTTAGCAGTAACCTGCTGGTTCGTACGGGTAAGCTCTTTCAATGCCTCATATGGATTCGGGTAGCTCTCACGACGTAGAATTGTCTGAATCGCCTCAGCAACAACACTCCAGTTATCCTCAAGATCGTTTTCAATAGCCTTGTTGTTCAGAACCACTTTGTTAAGCCCCTTCAGCATCGACTGGAACGAAATAAGCGTATGCGCAACCGGCACACCAATATTACGCAGAACAGTAGAATCCGTAAGGTCGCGCTGTAGCCTAGAAACAGGCAGTTTAGCAGCAAGGTGCTCAAAAAGAGCATTTGCCATACCAAAGTTACCTTCAGCATTTTCAAAATCAATAGGGTTTACTTTGTGTGGCATAGCAGAAGAACCAACCTCACCTTTCTTGATTTTTTGCTTAAAGTACTCCATCGAGATGTACGTCCACATATCGCGCGAAAGGTCGATCAATATGTTGTTGATGCGCTTCATGTTATCGAAAAGAGCAGCCATGTTATCGTAGTGCTCAATCTGAGTTGTAGTCTGCGAACGCTCAAGACCAAGAATTTCGTTCACGAAGTGGTTTCCGAATTCCACCCAGTCAATATCAGGGAAAGCAACATTGTGAGCATTAAAGTTTCCTGTTGCACCACCAAATTTAGCAGAGCAAGGAACATCCTGCATCAAATGCAGCTGACGCTCAAGACGCTCAGCATACACCTTCATCTCTTTACCCAAACGCGTTGGCGAAGCCGGCTGACCGTGTGTGCGCGCTAGCATTGGAATATCCGCCCAATCTGTAGCAAATTCGTTCAATTTGTCTACAATGTCCTGCAAACTTGGGTAGTAGTATGCTTCCACAGCATCGCGCAATAGGTATGGAGTAGCAGTGTTGTTTACATCCTGCGATGTAAGTCCGAAGTGGATAAACTCCTTGTATTTCTGAAGACCTAATTTGTCGAATTCTTCTTTTATTAGGTATTCAACCGCTTTTACATCATGGTTGGTAACGCCTTCAATCTCTTTTGCACGTTCTGCACTCGATAGGTCGAAATCTTTGTATAGTTCGCGGAGTTTATCGTAGTTCGATTTGTCAAAATCGGCCAACGGTTTAATTCTCTTTTCACACAGGGCAATGAAATACTCAACCTCAATTAAGATCCGATATTTGATCAGTGCAGCTTCCGATAAATATTCGCCCAATTGTTCTACTTTGTTGCGGTAGCGGCCGTCTATAGGCGAAATTGCTGTTAATGCGTTCAGTTCAACCATAATTCACTCTGTTTAAATTGGTAAATAGCTTTTAGACGGTAATTTACTAAAAAAGAACCGTTTGTATGGCTATTCGCTTTTTGTCTGTCAGAGAAACGCTGTTCCAGTCTCTGATATATAATCAGGAAAGATCGGCAGTTTCATAATTCACCACAAAAATAGGAAAAGAACAGGATTCTTAAATATGACACAAGCCTATAAATACAAATCCCCACCAAAGTTTCATTTTTCTATTTGTAGACTGTCTGATAAACTGCGTATTATGTGTGTTTGAAATACTACGGCAATTTAACTTTAATATTCTACATCGTTTCATAAAGATCCAAAAAATGCGTCTTGCTCAGTATCAACTATCCTTTTGGTCGGCTAAAATCTATAAAAATGTTAACGCATTATTTAAAACGAGAAATGTTATCCAGAGGCAACTCTACTTTGAAATGAATATCGTTATTTTGGTAATGAATAGCACCAGATACTTTAACTAATTCACTGAAGTGTAAGTTTTAGTTTCGTCTATTTTCTTATCAAATGTTAAGAAGAAAAGGTGGTATTAGTATTAGTTTTGCTTTCAAACCAGGCCAGAGGGTTAGTGTTTCGAAATCGAACCATGAAAGGGCACTTCTTAAATGTTCAGGTTCTTAGAAGTGCCCGCTTTTTTGCAGTATTTCATGTAGTTAACATGCGTCTGCTTTATAAGTAATGATTCTTCAAAGGTTTCCAGTCTGGCCAAAGAACTAATTACAAGAATAATAGCCAATGAGTATTGATATTGGCACACCACCAAACAAAAACATCATGAATTTAAGATCAGAAAACAGAAAAATCTCCCTATGGAGATTGTCAAGTGCAGCAATTGTTTTATTTGCTCTAACAGTGTCGTTTGTAGCCTGCGAAGAAAAAGATTCGGATAAGCCGTTAGGTATCGAAACAGAGCAGGTAACGAACATCACAAGTTCAACCGCTACTGTGGGCGGAAAAGTAACTGGAGATGGAGGATCTGGCAGCATTGAATCTGGCATTTGCTGGAGCACATCACGCACACCAGACATAAGTGGGGCTTATGTTAAAAACACCTCGGGAAAAGAAAGCTTCACGAGTGAAATCACCGGCTTAATAGAAAATGAAACGTATTACGTAAGGGCATACATCACGAACGGAGAAGATGTTGTTTACGGCGAAGAAAAAAGTTTTACAACAAAAAAGTCAGAGACCTACGTCGGTGATGTTGTTCTGACTACACAGGAAGAAGTAGAGACGTTTGGAAAAAATGGATACACGAAAATTTCCGGAAAACTTTTAATTCAAGAAAAAGAAGGGACAAATGATCCGATCACAGATTTAACCTCGCTATTTTCGCTTGAGGAAGTAGAAGTTGCGGTTGTTGTAGAAGAGAATGCTTCGCTTAAGACGCTCAGTGGTTTGGACAATATCCATAGAGTAGGGGTTTTGTCAATAAGTACAAATCATCAATTACAGGATTTAGCGCCATTGGCAAAGTTGAAAACAGTAGAAGGGGTGCTCAATATTTATTTCAACAATCAATTAAAATCGCTCAAAGGTTTGCATAATGTGGAGACTGTTGGGGAAAAACTGATTATTCAGATTAACCAAGGTCTTACAACGATAGATGCTTTTCAGAAACTGAAAGCAATAGGTAGCTTATTTTTGCTTGGTAACTCTTCGTTAAAAGATATGGCTGGACTGAGCAATGTTGAAAAAGTAGAAGGTCTTGTTTTTATATCGTCAAATGGTTTAGAGACTTTGGAAGGCCTACAGTCGTTAACGTCTGTCGGTAGCGATTTTGAGATTCTAGTAAGTAGGGAACTGCAGAGTATTAAACAGCTGGAACAGCTAGAGATTATTGAGGGGAGTTTGCGTATCAATGGAGCTAATAACTTATCGGATTTCAGTGGTCTGGGAGCCTTAAAGAAGGTTAAGTCAATTGAGATTAAAGGCACAAGTATATATGATTTAAAAGGGTTGGATAGTCTTGAGGGGGAAGACGTTGATTTTCTGATAGAAGAAAATGAAAATTTGAAGAGCTTTTGTGATTTAAAAGACTATTTACGCGATATACATAAAGGCAAATTTATCACCAAGTCCAATGGCTATAACCCTACTAAAGACGATGTAGTTAACGGGGTTTGTTCTATGAATTGATAAGTACCCAGATAAAGTTAAGTTAGATTTATTTCCAGTCTAGAAGGTTAGTTACTTGAAAGAAGTAAGTCTAAAATAAATAGGTTCGCGACCTTAAGAAGATATTCGAGGTTTTTACTTGGCGATTTTTGGCTTACTATAATTCAGTAGAGTTTGTGCATGTGAAAGCCTTTTTTTGTAAAAAAGCCCAGAAAAGACTAATTGCTTTTCTGGGCTTATACGAATTCACAGTAATTTTACTGTGATAGTTTTCAGGATAGAACAAACTTAGTGTCCCAAACTCAACAGAAAAACGTAGCAGAATCATATGAAAATATACTGAGCATTGTTTTTCTGATGGTTTCATCATACATAAACCGCATTATTTCAGTTTATAGGTCAGCATGCCAATTATGGCACAATGATCTTAGTCCGAAACATTTTTTGGTTGTACAAAGCAGTTACGACATAAATGCCTTTTCTTTTTAGAGTGATTCTTTGACCGTCTTCTGCAATTTCTTCAAAAGAAATTAAACCGTCTGAACTGACAATCCTAACCTTGGCCGAAGGAACTGATAGCTTGATTGTGAAGTTGCCATCCATGCTGATCGTAGGGGTTAGTTTTATCAAGTCCTTATCAGGTGTTGCTTCGAAATCGAAAGTGGTATCCCTATTGAGCGATTCTATAGTTATACTTTCTGGTGAGAATATGTAACCATCTAATTCCGGTGTGATGGTTATACTTTTGCCATCAGTTTCACTTGCTTCAAATATTCCTTTTTCGTTTGTTTTAGGAGATTCCGATAGACCCTTTAGGATTACTCCTTGAACAGGTTTTCCATCGTTACGTTCTACTTTTCCAGAAACAGTAAGCCATTTGTAGCTTCCCGAGAAGTTTTTCTCTACATCAGCCTGGAGTGATGTAATTGTAAGATCTTCGGAAAAAGAAAAGCGTCCAGATTCAAGCGTCACAGTTCCGCTCCAGCCTTCATATTCTGTTGTTGAGTATTCTCCGTTTTTGTTGGTTGTTACATTTGGGTCAGAGAAGCCCAAAAATTCAACATCAGGAATAGGGAGATTCAAATAAAAGATTTCTGCCCTGCCGTAAATACGATAACGTTTTGCTTCGCTGAAATTCACGGTTTTGTTTGTACTTAAATCTTTTATCTCAATACTTGTAGGTGAGAAAGTAACACCATCCAGAGTTGGGATTATCGTTCCGCTCCAGCCTTCATTTTCAGAAGTTGTGTAATTCCCATTTGCGTCGGTTTCTACGTTTGTAGAGGAAAAACCTGTAAGTACAACATTAGGCAAAGGCTCCCCTGTATTGTTTGTAACTGTTCCAGAGATTGTGTAAATGTTCAGTTCTTCGTTGAAAACGAATGTTTCATCTTTGCTAAGGTCTTCAATAGTAAAGCTTACAGGTGTGAACGCGTAGTCGCCTTTTTCTGCTGTTATGGTGCCGTTCCAATTTTGTACTTCTATTGCAGTGTAGTTTCCGTTTGCATCTGTTATTGCCTGTTTATCTGAGAAGCCTTTTAGAGTGGCACCTTCGATAGGAAAGTTGTTTTTGTCATACACTGAAACAGAGATAGAGAAGTGTGTTCTTGTTCCTGTGAAGTTAAGTTTCTTTCGATTCCTAGATATCGGGCTGATATTTATGACTGCTGGAGCAAATGAATGGAACGCTGATACTGGGTTTATTGAACCGTACCATCCTGCGGCTTCTGTGGCGATGTATTTCCCGTTGATGTCAGTTTTTATGCTTTCATCAGTGAACCCTGCCATTTGAATTCCTACAAGAGGGGTTCCGTTGGGTTCGGTAACTACACCTTCGATTGTATAGGTAACTACTTTTGTTGCAGTGAAAGAAATCGTTGCATTTTCGTTAAGCACATCGATTTTATGTTCTGTAGGAGAAAAAGCATAACCCGTTAGGTAAGGCTCTATTGTTCCTGTCCAGCCTTGTTCTTTTGAGATTGAGAACTTTCCATCGGGGTCTGTAACAGCAGCATCCGAAAGGCCTTTTAGTTTGACACCTGCCAAAGGCTGATCACCTGAATCTACTATGGTAACCGAAATTGTATATTCTACAACTTTGATCGCTAAGAAATCGAACACTTTGTTTGAATTCAAGTCGCTGATAGAAACTTTTTGTGGATCGAACCTGTAATTTTCCAGTTCAGGAGTTATTGTTCCCGACCACCCTTTGTTTTCTGTAGTTGAGTACTTTCCATCCGTATCTGTTTTTACAGGTTGCGAGAATCCTATCAGGTTTACATTTGATAATGGTTGATTATCCTGATCTAAGATCGTTCCAGAAACAATGTACTGAATTTTTACTCCTTCGAAGTCCAGATCTGCGTTGTTGGCTTGCAATGCGTTGATTTTGATTTCGCTTGGGGTGAATGTATAACTTTCATGTTCAGGCTTAATTGTACCGGACCAGTCTTCAGCTTCCGTAGTTGTGTAATTGCCGTCAGCATCGGTTGTTATATCAGTTTGCGTGAAGCCTGTGATTTTCACATTAGCGATTGAGTTCCCTTTAGTGTCTGTAACGGTGCCACTGAGAGTGTAAGTGGTTAGGTCTTTTGTTCCTTTGAAGTTGAATTCCCTGTCGGAATCCAGTTTGTTGATGGTGACTTCTTGTGGATCGAAGGTATAATTTTCCAGTTCAGGAGTAATTGTTCCCGACCATCCTGTGTCTTCTGTTGTTGAGTATTTTCCTTCAGCATCCGTATTTACAGTCTGTGAAAATCCTGCGAGGGTTACATTTGGTAAAGGTCGATTATCCTTATCTAAGATTGTTCCTGAAACAGTAAACTGGATTCTTGTACCATCGAAGTTGAACTCCTTGTTAGAATCCAGTTCGTTGATGGTGACTTTTTGTGGGGCGAAGGTATAATTTTCCAATTCAGGAGTTATTGTTCCTGACCACCCTTTGTCTTCTTTTGTTGAGTACTTTCCTTCAGCATCCGTATTTACAGTCTGAGAAAATCCTGCGAGGGTTACATTTGGCAAAGGTCGATTATCCTTATCTAAGATTGTTCCTGAAACAGTAAACTGGATTCTTGCACCATTGAAGTTGAACTCCTTGTCGGAATCCAGTTCGTTGATGGTGACTTTTTGTGGGGCGAAGGTATAATTTTCCAGTTCAGGAGTAATTGTTCCCGACCACCCTTTGTCTTCTGTTGTTGAGTACTTTCCTTCGGCATCCGTATTTACAGTCTGCGAAAATCCTGCGAGGGTTACATTTGGCAAAGGTCGATTATCCTTATCTAAGATTGTTCCTGAAACAGTAAACTGGATTCTTGCACCATCGAAGTTGAACTCCTTGTTAGAATCCAGTTCGTTGATGGTGACTTTTTGTGGATCGAAGGTATAATTTTCCAGTTCAGGAGTAATTGTTCCCGACCACCCTTTGTCTTCTATTGTTGAGTACTTTCCTTCAGTATCCGTATTTACAGTCTGCGAAAATCCTGCGAGGGTTACATTTGGCAAAGGTCGATTATCTTTATCTAAGATTGTTCCTGAAATAGTAAACTGAATTCTAGCTCCTTCGAAGTCCAGGTTTTTTTTGTTGGCTTGTAATGCACTGATTTTGATTTCACTTGGATCAAATGTGTAATTTTCATGTTCTGGTTTAATTGTACCGGACCAGTCTTCAACTTCTGTAGTTGTGTAATTACCATCGGCATCGGTTGTTATATCAGTTTGAGTGAAACCGGTAATTTTTACACCAACTATTGGTTTCCCTTTTTCGTCAGTAACTGTTCCGTCGAGCGTGTAAGTGATTAGGATTTTTGCTCCTTTAAAGTCGAACTCTTTGTCAGAATCTAGTTTGTCTATCGTAACTTCTGTAGGATCGAACGTGTAATTGTCCAGTGTAGGGGTTATTATTCCCGACCACCCTTTGTTTTCTGTTGTTGAGTATTTTCCGTCTGCATCCGTTTTTACAGTCTCTGAGAATCCTGTCAGGGCTACATTTTGCAATGGCTTATTGTTCTGATCTAAGATTGTTCCGGAAATGGCGAATCGGCTTTTTGTTCCTGTGAAGTTCAGGTTTTTTCTGTCTCTTGTTAATGTACCAATATTGATCTGGAGAGGTGAGAAGGTGTAGTTCTTGTGTTGTGGTTCTATTGTTCCATACCAGCCTTCTAGTTCTGTAGCTATGTAATTACCATTGGCATCGGTTGTAACATCTGGGTGTGTGAAGCCTTTGATTTTGACACCAGCTATTGGGGAACCATCTGGCTCTTTAACTGTGCCACTGAGTGTATAAGTAACGACAATTTGAGTAGTATTGAACGTAATGTCTTTGTTTTCCTTAAGTCCAGATATACTGAATTCTTCAGGAGAGAAACTGTAACCCGCTAATTCTGGTTTTATCGTTCCAGACCATCCCTCTAGTTCTGTAGTTGTGTATTTTCCATTAGTGTCTGTAGTGGCGTTTTTGGAGAAACCATTCAGATGGACATTGTTCAAAGGCTTTCCTCCTTTATCCTGAACAGTTACCGATATTGTGTAACTTATGATTTTTGTTGCACTGAAATCGACTTGAGTATTAGCATTCAGATTAGAAATTTTTTCTTCAAGTGGATTGAAATCATAATCATTGAGTTTTGGGACAATTGTTCCTGTCCACCCTTTTTCTTCAGTAGTTGAATATTTTCCGTCTGCATCTGTTTTTACATCATTCGAAAAACCTTCTAAAACAACACCTTGTACAGTTTGTTTGTTTTTGTCGAGGATAGTACCCGAAATTTCGTAATGGATTTTGGTTCCTTTGAAATTCTGTGTTGTATTGGCATTAACAGGGCCGATATTGGCCTGTTTAGGAGAGAACGTGTAGTCTGCCGAATTTGCAGTGATGATACCCGACCAACCTTTGTCTTCAGACGTAGTATATTCTCCATTGGCGTTTGTTGTAACGTTCTGTGTGAAACCATTAATTTCCACATTATCAAGGGCATTCCCTTCGTTATCTGTCACGCGGCCAGAAATGGTAACTTGTAGTTTTTTGCCTTCAAAGTCTAGAGTCTTGTCAGAGTCTAATTTGTTTATTGAAACATTGGCCGGAGTGAAAGTATAATCTGCATGAGTAGGTGTAATAGTCTCTGTCCAACCTTGATATTCTATAGTAGAGAACTCTCCATTTGCATCGGTGAATACTTGTTGTGTGAACCCTTTTAATTCAACTCCTTGTATTGGATTTTCTTTTTTGTCGGTAATTTTTCCGGAGATGGTGTGTTCGACTTTATTTGCGGAGAATTCCATGTGAAGATCTGAGTTCAAAGATGAAACATCTCTTTCAGTAGGAGTGAATGAATAACCAAATAGCTTTGGAGTTACTGTTCCTGACCATCTTCGGTCTTTTTTGACACTAAATTCTCCGTCCGTATCTGTAAAAACTGTTGTTGAAAATCCTTTCAGTTCTACTCCTTTGAGAGGAGCTTTATTCTCATCTACAATTTTACCGGAAATGGTGTGCTGAACTTTTTTCTCTTTAAAATTATGAACTACATCGGCTTCTAGTTGAGTAATCGTAACGTTTTCAGGGATGAAAAGGTAGTCCGTTAATTCTGGGGTGATAGTTCCTGTCCAGCCGCGATATTCGGTTGTTGAATATTTTCCTAGAGCATTGGTTTTTACGCTTTTCGTAAAGCCCTTGAGTGTAACGTTAGATAGAGGAGTTCCATCTTTATCCAATATTTCACCAGAGATTACGTGCTGTATTCTAGTAGCTCGAATGTCCTTGGTGATATCGGAAGTTAAGGATGTTATATCGAAACTTTGAGGCACGAATGAATACCCATACAACGAAGGAGTTATGGTTCCCTTCCATTCACGGTCTTCTTTTGTAGAGAACTCTCCGTTGGCATTCGTGGTTACGTTGTTGGAGAAACCGCTTAGGGCAACATTGGCAAGTGGATTATTGTTTTCGTCCAGAATTTGGCCAGACACTGTGTATTGAACAATTGTTGCCGTGAAATTTTCTGTTACATCGCTAGTTATAGGTTTTACCTCTTTTTGTACCGGATCGAAAGTATAGTATTGTTTCTCTGGTTTTATTGTACCGCTCCATCCTGCAGATACGTGGTCATAATATTTGCCTTTTGAATTGGTAATTGGTGTAGATGGGAGCCCATTTATTTTAACGCCTGCAAGTGGTTTTCCGTATTTATCTAGAATGGTCCCCCTTACAGTTGGCTCATCTGTTATTTTGTAGATTACAGTAATGCTCGCTTTTCTTTTATTGTTGCTTTCCATTACCTGAAATTCTTGTTCTGCGGTATAGTTTTCGCCTTTGTCGGTTGGCGAAACGGTCACTTCTCCATTGGCATCGACTTCTACATTTAACTTGTTATCGCTCCAAGGTGCAAACCATATTAGGTCTTCTACAGGGCTGTAGTCGTCTGTAACATAATTGCTCAAATTCAGTGGAGGGAAAGTTGCAGTACCTTCTTTTATGATTTGTTCTGGTATGTTTGTCCATACGGGAGATTGATTGCGGTTTACACCATAACAGACAAATTTCAAATCCTGCATAGCTTTACTGCCTTCTTCGTCTTCTATTTCTACTGTTAACGTAAAAGTAGTATCCTGATATGCAAAAACATCAACAGACAGAGCAGCCTGTTGAAAACCAACTCTGAAAAAGTCGGAATTTTTCACATTTAAAACCCTATAAGATAGATTAATTGGGTGTGTGAGGTCGTCGCTCACATAGTCTGATAGTACAGTGCGGGATGTGAATGGGTACATGTAGTTACAACCAGGGGTTCCGGGAATGCAAGGAATATTTATGTCCTTATCGATATTCATATAAACGGTGGGCACTTTTGTAAAAGTGGGTGTTTGATTTTGCTGGGGTACAACCGTAACCGGTGCTTTTATGGAGGTTGTATTCCCGGCCTCATCAGTAACTTCTACTCTGAGTGTATCTGTGCCTGTCCAGTTCTGATTTTTAATGATGATTTTTCTGGCATGTTGATCTGTATTTATCGGCTTTTCAAATATTAAATGATCGGTTTCTGTAGACCATTTGGTTTGTAAGTTTTCTGTAGTAGTGAAATCATCAGAAGCCTCAAGCCAGGCAATAAATTCTTGTCCTTGTCTAAATTTCAGCCTAGGGAATTTGGCAATGGGAGCTTTGTCTGTACCTTGTGCAATAACTTTGATAGGATTGCTGATCAGCGTGACATCTTTCATTTTCGGATGTTTTACCACACAGTGATAAATACCGTTATTAGTTGCTGGTGCGAGACTCGTAATTTCTATTTTTTCCTTGTCAGATACAACAACAGCGTTGGCTTTCAGAACGTTTCTTTTGTACCATGTAAACTGACATCCGTTTGCGGGACTGTAGCCATCAACACTAATTACGAACGGTTTATTGGCTTCCGGTCGAAAAGTCTGCGGGGTTCCTATATTTTTCTGCGGTTCAAATTCTAAATAAGGTGGTATACGATCGCCGTATATATTCTTTTGAAAGAAACGGTCGTATTCGTTGATTATATCTTTAAAAGTAAATTTATTGTCTCTAATGAAAAGGCGCTGGATGGATGATCTCCCGATTACAATTTCTCCAGACAAGTTGTTTCCTTCTAAGTAAAGAGAAAGGTCGGTTCTTGAGAAAACCTCTGTTGGGATAGGCCCTTGCATCTGATTGTGCTTCCCAGAGATCATGTTTATTTTGGGTATGTTGGTGACGATGTGAGGGAAGGTTGTAAAAAGGTTTTTGTCGAACTTGATGGATGTTAAACTGTAGAGATCTTTCATTGACTCAGGCAGTTGGCTGAGCTGATTATAGCTGACATCAATCGATTTAAGCTTCTTTAAATCTCCAATTTTTTTGGGTAAGGCTGTTAACTGGTTCCTATTTGCGTCTAGTTGTTCAAGTTTCTCTGCTTTTGTAATGCCATTTGTTAATTTTTCTAGCTTATTGCTGCTGATATATAGTTCCTTTAGTTCCTTTAGGTGTTGTATCTGGTAGCTGATGGTTTTAACTTCTGCATTAGCAGCTCTTAGGGTTTCTAGCTGTTTAAGTTGCCCGATTTCATCTGGTATTTTTTCTATGGATGTCCATCCAATATCAAGAAATGTCAGTTCAGTTAGTGTGAAAACACTTGAAGGAATGCTTTTTAATGTTTTGTTTCCGGAAATACTGAGGTAAGTTAGTTCAGAGAGGGCACGAAGAGAAGGAAGGTCGGTCAGGTTGTTCTCGTCAAGTAATAGAAATTCCAGTTTGTTGAGCTGATTGATTTCGGAAGGGATCTCGTTCAATTTATTGTATACTAATGAGAGGGAGGTAAGCTTATTTAAACTCCACAGTTCTTTAGGAAGCACTTTGAGGTCAAGAATGGCTAACGAAAGTCCTTTTAATGATTCAAGCTTACTAAGTATTCCAATTGAGGGAGGGAGAGTATCTGTTTTAAAATCATTTAATCTGCGTCCAGAGATAGATATTTCTGTTACTCTATTGTCTTTTACAGTAATACCTTGCCAATGTTCCATTTTTTGTTTTACCTGTTCTTCATCCCATAGTTCTGGCCATCCTTTACTATGTAGAGCTTCCTGAAATTCTAATAAGACCTTTCTGTCATTTTCTCGGCCATTGTCCGTTGTCTGCGCATTTAAGTGGTTAATCGACAAAATGAATATGAAAACAGCGAACCATTTTATCGGTTTTGTCAAAGATGTCTTTTTCATGTTGAGTACTTGGTCTAAATGGGTTAGAAATATAAATATATGTTGATTTTCAGATTAGCTGTCTTTTCTTTAATAGGTACTCTGCTGTGGCTAAATTGATGAAATGAAAAGATGCCCGAAGTTAATTACTTCGAGCATCATTATTTAATTAAATAACAAAATAAATTATCTATTGGTTGCACAGCAGACTGCTGTTTCTATGTTGTTGAAAGTCTTAGTGCGGAATAGTTTATTTAGTTAGGTAAAGCTGAAAAAATAACTTCGGTTGTCGTTGCACTGTGGTCTTTCAAATTCTCATGTACTTTGTTATGTTTTAATAATAAATACACTGCATGCCTTAACCGAAATTATTTTTTACATTATACTAATGTTTATTTCTTAATAACAACTTTCGTAGTACGGATGTGCTTGTCCTGTTTTACAGTAAGATGATAAACACCGGACTCTAGTTCAGAAACTGGAAGTTCAACTTTATTTTCGCCTGAGTGACTTTCAACTTGTTGTTTCAAAACAACTTGACCATAGATGTTTGACAAGCTTATCTGTGTTTGTAAACCTTGTTCCGCATTGAAACGAATATTCAATAAGTCAACAGTAGGAACAGGATAAGTGCTGATGTGTAGTTCTGAAGCAGCAGACTCGTCAATCTGCAATTTGCCAACAACTGCTAGTTTGTGGTTGGCATAGGTTCCGTTACCAATAGCCCATTCAGAAACCTCCATTGCATGTTCTGTGTTTGAAGCAGCAGACCAAAGGCGTAGTTCGAATGCTTCTTCGTTTTGTGTACTGAAGCCATCCAGAATCAAAGTAGTCCCTTGTGGGTTTGTGTTTGCTCTTCCGATCAGATTACCAGCAGTATTGTAAGCCCTTAGCTCATTACCAGCAGCCAAGCTTTTGTTAGCATTTGCGGGAACCACTATGTGCATGTATTTCTCGATAGAACGAACAGTTTGCTTGATATTTTGCTGAACAAGACCATCTTTTTTTGTTGGATAAGGGCCAGACGGAGCTGGGAATGAGAAGTGGTCATCTGGTAGTTGAGCAAAAACGTAATATGCTTCTCCTGGGTGAACATTCTTGTCGACCCAACGGTTTATGTTGTATTTTGGAGAAAATGTTTCTATTGTGATGTTACCCTGGCCATCGTTCAGGTACTTATCAACAGCGTATACGTTGTTGTTTGGGTCCACAGGGAAAACATTCTCAACATTCTCTGTAGATTCGTACGGACAACCAATAAGTGTTTTCTTTTGATCACCAATTAGTTTAACTCTAACTTGGTTCAGGCTAAGTTTACCACCTTGTATTATAATAGAGTCTTTAGCTTTTGAGAAGACTTCGAAACCGTAACCAATTGAGTATTGAGTAAGTGTGTTTGATGCTCCGCCAGGAACCCAACTGTTTTCTTTGTCATCGTTAATTTCTTTAATATTTGTATTATTATTCGAAATTATATTGTCAAAGTTCAGGTCTTTTGGTTCAAGGTATGTAGACCAGAGGAATGTACCTTTTGGCAATGTAATTTGCTGCGAATAAAAAGCATAAACTGATTCTACAGATGATTCTCCATCTGCTGTGAAAACTTCTGGGCCACTTTTAAATGAGTGTTCTGCATCGTACGTAATTTTGTCATCAGCCTTAAAGATTTTGAATTTTATCTTTTCGCCAATTGCAAAACCATCTTTTTCTGGTGTGGCAGGATCGTCACCGTAGATGAAAAATGCTCTAGGAGCAGATCCTTTAATGAAGAAACCAGCGCATTTTTCAGTTGAATTGTCGGTGTAAAATGCGCCTACCATATCTTGCGAATCTAGGTCTTTCATACCCATTTCTGTCTTCGTTTCCCAGATAGGAGGATTTTGTGAAAAATCAAAATCCCAAATTGTCATCTTGTGAGTTTCTTGAGTTGGTGTGATTGCCCATGGTACATCTGATACAATGAAGTATGGTCTGCTAGCAGTTCCAGCCTGGCTTTCTATTCCCAAATCGTCTTTTGCAGTAAGGTAGTAATCTGTGATGCCTTCTCCTAGTGTAAAGCTATACTCGTATTTTCCTCCTACGAAAGTCATAATGTGCTTTTTGTAGGTGATATCCGCGTTCTCACGAACATGTACAGCTACTTCTGTAAGAAAGTTAGTATTGTCCGAAGCTTCAGCAGTAATGGTTGCGTTATTGCCTACGGTTAAGTTCGCAATTTGGGTTACGTTCTTAATTACTGGAGGTTGGTTTGGAAGAACTGCAAAACTCCAAATTCCAATATCTGAGGTTGTTGCTTCTGGAACGGATACTGTTGATTCTCCATCTGTAGCTTTCAGATAGTATTCTATTCCATCAGGTAATACATCGCTTGCAGGTATTATTCCTGACCATAGAGATTGTATCGCACCAGATGTGCCAGACATTGCAACTTCTTTAAATGGATCTAAGCTGTTTGCTAATCTGTAAAATAGCGAAACTGAAGTGGTATAAGGCGCAACAGCATCTTCTGAGCGTACTTCAATAATTATGTCTTGTCGTTGCTCCTGTCCTTTTTTGTGAAGGGCCAGGGTTTTGTCTGTACGGATAATAACAGGGCTTTTCCCAGGAGTGTAGCTTTGTGTAGCAGTTGTTAATTGGTCGCCACCATAACTGATTTCTAGCTTTACAAGGCGCTCTTTTCCATCAAAAACGGGATTTGTAGGGGTATAGCGGACAGTGTAACGGTTGTTGATCTGTTCTGTAATGGTGTTCAAGATGTCGTTAAAAGAGCTTGTGATGTTGAATTGTTTCCCGTTTGTTCCTGTGGCAATTTCACCAAAATCTTTATTAAAGTCAGAGCCAGGGGAAACAACAGCGTGCATTGTAATACCAGCGTCTTTTAGGGTATTGATAACAACTTGTTTGTCTTTTACTTTGCAGTATTGTAAGTTATTGTTGTTTCCTGT
This sequence comes from Bacteroidales bacterium, assembly GCA_965230435.1. Classification (GTDB taxonomy): domain Bacteria; phylum Bacteroidota; class Bacteroidia; order Bacteroidales; family JBDKHP01; genus JBDKHP01. The sequence goes on along the minus strand of CBDDLB010000002.1, from coordinate 1,445,788 downwards.
GATATTCTCGTCAGTGATCAGAATGAATATTTTCTGAGCACCATTTTGGAATGGATATCTTTGCGTTGATTCAACTAGGGCATCCCACGAAGGCTCACGACTTCCGCCAACAACATTAGCACTTTTCCATACTGATTTAAATTCTTCTGGATCTGAGTACCAGCCTGCATTGTTGTGGAATAGAGGTATGCCATTATCTTGGCTTTGTCCAAAACGACAAAGAGCAAGGCGATATTCAAAGCCCATATTAGATAATTTGTCAACAAAATCCACAACGTTTGCCGCTACAGCTTCTTTTTCTTCACGCATACTACCACTGTTATCCATCAAGAAAACGATATTAACAGGACGTTTAACAGTAGCATTATCAGGAGCATACACATTAAATGTGTCATCTTTTTTTACAGGGTAGTCTACCCCATCAATTGTTTCAACTACGCCTGTAACATGAGAATTGTTAACATCTCCCACAGGAGCACCATTGTGATCAAGGTCGAAGTGAGCAAATACAAAGCGAGGAAACTTTTGTGCATCAAGGCTTGTTATCTCTCCTTGAAGTGCTCCGCTATTTTTTTTCATTGCTCTTACGTATGTGCCAGCAATTTTTTCGAGTTTCAGCTCTGCACCAAAAATATCCCAACCAGAGAAAGTATTGGCTATATCTGTTACAAGGCTAAATGCAAGTTGGATTTTTTTACCATTGTAAGCAGTTAGGTTCACAATAGACTTGCTTCTTTGGCCTTTACCCGAACGGGCAGATAAAGTGTTCCAAGTTTTTCCTCCATCAGTAGATACAGAAACTAGACCTTCGTCGTAATAAGATTCTAGCTCAAACTGCTCGTCAATGTAAAGGTTCAAACGCTCAGACTGGCTGGTTAATTTTGGCAATTCAAATACAGGACTTACCATTCTGTAATTTGCATTATTACCATAGGTTCCTGTTGAAAACATACCTGCTTGATTGGCAGATTTTTTCCACCCAGTGTTTTGCCAAGTTTCTAACTTAAGAGATGGTGCAGTTTTACCAGTAGGTGTGTAATACTGGAAACCCATTTCTGAATTTGAGTTGTTGAACAATTGTCCTTTCTCTGGAGCTTGTTCGTTCTCTTGGCCAAACACAACGGCAGCTAAGAACATTAATGCTACCAATAAAGTGTTCTTTTTCATGATTGTAAAAGTTTTAATAATAAAAAAGGATTTAATGAAAATATTGGTTAAAACAATTTTTCCTTGGACTGTGTTTTTGTGACAATTACTTCAGTAGAAGATTTAAGAAGGCGTATGCCAAAGAATATTAGAAATGAGAATCAAAATATAATTGCTATGTAGTGATTATACATTGATAGATATATAATAATACTGATTGTTAGAATAGTATCGTGTATTAAGTTAGAAATTTAGATTTGTAAGTTTAGTTTAGCACCTGGTTTTTATGCGAATTTTACTTGATTTCAATAGGAGTTTTTGTCAATAATTTTACCCGTTTCCTTCTCAAGTGAGCAAAGTGCGATATTTTACAATACAATCTATATAGACATAACAGAGGTAAACGACATTTGGGAGTTCGTGAAATCGTTTGTCATAATTTGTTAAGTTTAATAAATTTTAAACATTTGATAACGAGAGCTTATGATCGATATTAAGGTGAATTGCAAAAAAAACTTGAGAGAGAAGTTTTGGTGAAAAACAATCCCTTCATAAACCGTGTTTGTTTAAATTCAGATACTTAGTTGAGGATTGACATGGGAAATTGTTGTGTTAGGCTAATGTTTGTTTTAGCTGATTGATATATAGATAAATACAATTTTTAGTGCGTTTGTTGTGATTACATAATCCGTTGTATAGTTTGTTATTAAATTGTTTATTGCTTCAAAATTTAGTGCATACAATATCAGCTCATGTATTTTTTACAAAAACATGCGAACTTCATCAATGATAATGACTTATTTCTCAGATGGAACTTATATAATGAGTGTTTTAATTAGAACTGTACTGTTCTAACTCATTTCTGACCATTAGAATTCAGGTCGTTTTCTCCATTGAAGTTTTGACGCGACAAAAATAGTATAATTTTTAAATTATAGCGGCGTAGATGCGAATAATGTTTAGAAATTAATGATAAAAATAAGTTATTAAAGAATTACTTAAATGTCATAAATAGACATTTTTACCCTGTAACTCTGAAAATTGAAGAAGTATAAAAAACTGAAATACAGAATTGTAAAAGCTGTTGGGGCAAGTTTGTTTTCTAACGAAATTATACTTTCCAAACTGTTTTTTTATGCGTTTTAATTTGATACTTTAAGTGTAGTTTTATGATATTATTATTTTTAAAAAGATGTTTTTAATCTCTTTTTATTAATAAAATGACTTTTAATGACACTTGAATGTTTAATACTGTATTCCGTGTTTAAATTATTGTGGAGTAAAACAGACGTGTTACCATAGGGGAGATTTTATTGGAAAGCCGAAGCTTTTTATCAAACCCTGATGGCTTGTCCCATTGTATCGAATATCTAAATACAAATCTGTTTATAGTAGATGAAAGAATGAGCTAATCCAAAGTCAAATCCCAAATTTAAATCGTTATGCACAGCAAGTACACTTAGATTAAATTCCGGACGCACTTTGGATTAACTTATCTTTAATTTCAGGTAAGTACCCAGATAAAATTAAGTTAGATCTATTTCTAGCCTAAGTGGCTGGTTACTTGAAGGAAATAAGTCTAAAATAAATAGGTCTGCGACCTTATTATAATATCTCGATGAAATTAGAGGCTACTAATGTAACTAATACGCCAGTTGATAAACGTGTTAAATTTTTTATTGTCAACAACTTTCGGAGGTGTGATCTTCGAAAGATCAAAAATAAGTTCTGGCTTAAGGGTTTTAAGTAAGGTTACAGTGTTGAAAACTAAAAGAAGCTCAACCTCATTTTTTGCATCTGTCATCGATTTCTGAAGGTAAGGAACTGGATCATCAGCTTCTGTAAGTCCGAGGAATTCAGCAGCTCTTGTACGTACCAATAGTTGAGGGTCTTCCGAAGCCATTTTTTTAGCTGTTGCAAAAAACTCTTTTGCATCTTTTCCATACGAACTACAAACGATCAGTGCCCAGTAGCGTTCCCACTCATTTTCAGAGCTAAGAGCTTTAGCAATCTTAGCCTTTGCCTTATCAAATCCAACAATGTTAAGATCCGCAATATCAACAAGTTTGCCGATCTGATTTTTGTTTTCTTGTCCAAACTTGTGTGGATTAGCAAGTGCATCAGTAAATAAATAAGACTCTGGGAAGAAGCTCAAATCAGGCATAGCTTTCACTTGCTTCACCATCATCTTTCTCATTGCCTTGAGCTGTTTCGCGTATTTAGGATCATTTGCCAAGTTAACCGTTTCGTGCGGATCATTCTCTAAATCATATAATGCTTCAGGTGTACGCGCTTTAAAGAACTGACTTTGGATTTCATTTAACTTACCAGCGTTGTATAAATCTCTCCATTCAGTATAAGCAGCCTGTTTGTAGCGGTAGTTGTTCTGCAATGCATCAATGTTGAATGGCTGGTAGCTGCGCATGTATTTAAATTTGCCCTTACGAAATGCACGTACCATATCGTATTTTTCATCAAAGCGGTCGGCATAAGAGAACGATTCATCTCTCTTGTTCAGATCTTCAAGTGTTATGCCTTCTCCAAGAAAAGGTTCACCGTCCATTAGCTTAGGAACTTTAATTCCTGCAAGGTGAAGTACGGTAGGGGCAAAGTCGATGAAGTTCACGAAACCATCAACACGTTCTCCTGGGGCAGCTGGAAACAGCGATTTCCATTTTTCTGGAATATAAACAACAAGAGGAACCTGAAGGCCACTTTCGTAGATATAACCTTTCGAGCGAGGCAGAACACCACCGTGATCACCATAACAGAAGATAATCGTATTGTCCATCAGACTATCTTTTTCAAGTCTTTTGATGATTCTTCCAATGGCTTTATCTTCCTCCATATGTCTGTCGTAGTAATGTGCGTACGATTTGCGGAACAATTCAGTGTCTGGGTGGTATGGGAATACTTTTACGCTATCAGGGTTGGTAACATAGTTTTCGTCCTTTTTAGTGTCGAAGGCTTTGTGCATGCAGCTTTCGTGAATATGGTGCAAGCTATAGACTTGGAAGAAAGGCTGCCCAGGTTTTCGGTTGCGGTAGCTAGCTTTTTTTGAAGAAGCATCCCAAATTCCTTTAACTTTATAGTTATAGTCTGTTTTTGTACGGTTTGCAGTGTAATAACCAGCATCTTTGAAATATGCAGGATAAGCTTTAAGATCCGTAGGTAGTTGAGCTTTTTTTGCAGGGCGGTGATAATGCGCGGCAAAGCGGGTACCATAGCAACCAGAAAGTAAAGTGCTTCGTGCTGCTGAACAAACAGGAGTATTTGAGAAGACATTGTTGAAAACCAGACCATGTTTAGCTAGTTTTTCTAGGTTTGGCATTGAAGCGCCGTTTTCATTATAAAGTTTCATCCATTGGGCTGAGTTATCCTCAGTTGTAATCCAAACTATATTTGGCCTATCCTGAGCCAATCCGTTTAGGGTGTAAATTGCAAGTAGCAATGTTAAAAAGTGCCTAAAAAGCATAACAGTGTTTTAATTAGAATGATGTTTATTATTTCTCTCTGATTTTTTAGTAGAGTAAAGATGAGAATGATTTAATGGTTTCAGTCTTACTATTTGGTAAAAGGTTATGAACCATAGATATTAAGAGGCTGTTCCCCTCCTTGGAAAAAAGGAGGGGGCTCAATATTTATAATTCGTAATTCCAAAACCGAGTATGTGAGGTCATTTTTCACCTTCACGAAGCGGGCTTAATTTTAGCGAATCTTTCCAGCTTTGATCAAAGCTTTCAGCTCTCGTTCCATTTCCAAGGCTTTGTCCTGATTGTCGGCAATAATATTGTTCTGTTCACTAGGATCTGTTTTTAAGTTGAAAAGTTTGGGCTGATTCTTTTTCTTGTTCTTTTTATTCTTACCGCCCCTTTTCATAATATATTTCCAATCACCACAGCGGAGAGAAATATTTTTTCCAGCTTCCTCAATCATAAACGGAAGACCTTTTTTGTCTTTTCCAAGGAAAGCGTCAAGAGTATTGCGGCTATCATAAGCAGCTCCTTCCGGAAGTTTAATGTCAAGTAGGTCTGCAAAAGAAGCCATAAAGTCGATATGGTTTACCAAAGCCTCTGATTTTCCAGGTTTGATTTTCGCAGGCCAGCGGATAATTAAAGGAACACGCGTTCCTCCCTCATAAATCTGATATTTTCCTCCACGGTAAATCCCAGAGCCATCATGTCCACGGTCAACTTCTTTCGAAGATTTCTTTACGGTAGTTCCATCGTCGTAGCCATCGTCGTAAACTGGCCCATTGTCGCTGGATAAAATAATGATTGTGTTTTCCGTAAGACCATGCTTTTCTAGGATTTTCATAATCTCACCAGTAGACCAATCGAACTGAACCATCGCATCACCACGGTAACCAAGTTTACTTTTCCCTTTAAAACGTGGGTGAGGGGCACGTGGTACGTGAATATCCTGCGATGCAAAGTACAGGAAGAAAGGCTCGTCTTTGTTCGCTTCGATATATTTCTCTGTACGTTCGATAAATACATCTGCCATTGTTTCATCGTTCCAAAGAGCCGACTTACCTCCCGACATGTACCCGATACGTCCAATTCCGTTGATAACGCTATTGTTGTGTCCACGGGTACTTTTGTAATAAGTCATAGCCTCTTCGTTCTCCTTTGCATCGGGGTACACAGTGTTTCCTTCTTTTTGAACTTTTGCCTTTTTGTTACTTACATAAAGCGGATCTTTCGGATCCAGCCCTACAACCCGATGACCTTCAAGGTAAACACAAGGTACGCGGTCGTTTGTAGAAGGAAGCAGGAAAGATTCTTGAAAACCAATTTCAAGAGGCCCAGGTTTAACATCTCCATTCCAATCTACTGGCTGACCTTTTTGCCCAATTCCCAAATGCCATTTACCAATCACGGCAGTTTTATAACCTGCTTGTTTGAACATTTTTGGCAAAGTATAAGTGTCAGTAGGAATGCATAAAGGTGCATTAGGAGGCAGAATATTTATGTTCTTACGAAATCCATGGATACCAGTAAGCATAGAAAAGCGTGATGGAGAACAGGTAGCAGCCGAACAGTGACCATCTGTAAACATCAACCCTTCTGTTGCCAAACGGTCTATGTTTGGTGTAGGAATCATTTCTGCACCATAAGCCCCAACGTCGCCAAAGCCCACATCATCAGCATAAATAATAATCACATTCGGTTTTTTCTCCTGCGCAACAACGTTGCAGGCAAGAAGAACAAATACAAATACAGAACACAATGCAATCAGCCTTCGTTTCATTTTCTATTGTTTAAATTATAAGGATAAATCGAAGCATCTTCCCAAAAACGATTGTTGATTTGAGAAGAAAATTATTAAGTAAAGTTCAAAAAATAACTTCGGTTAAGGCGCGAAAGGCGTTCAACGCTGTATAGTACGTGAGGATTTGGACGACCGCATCGCAACGAAAACCGAAGTTATTTTTCACTCTTTACCAACTCCTCTGCAATTAAATAATATCTTATGTCAGAGGAGGCTTCATATGCCAGTTGTCTAGAAAATATCCTCTTCTATTACTTTAGATAACTGGAATTCAATTAAGGAAATGTATGATGAAATGATCATGTGCTATTTTTTGCGTCAGCCAATTAATAAGTCAGTGTGCGAATATAAACAACACTTTTTGGCCTGTCACGGTGCTGAATATTAGCAAGATACTTTTTGTAATAAACAGCGCTACATGCTTAACCCATAATTACCTAATTTGCTTTCTTCACAAATTTTGTCAGAATAACAATCTGTTGGCCGCTCACCTTACCTTCTATCTGTTCAGGATTATCAGCCACCAGCGATATACCTCTTACAGCAGTGCCGCGCTTGGCAGTAAAACCTCCACCTTTCACATTCAGGTCTTTTATCAGTGTAACAGTGTCTCCACTTTGCAGTTCAGCACCATTACTGTCCAAATGTTTTACGCTTTCTTCATCAGATTCCACACCGCTGGTTTTTTCTGCCCATTTTTGTGTTTCTTCGTCCAGATAAAGCATATCCAACAAATCCTGTGGCCAGCCCTCGTTTCGTAAACGGTTCAACATGCGCCATACCACAACCTGTACCGCAGGCACCTGACTCCACATACTATCGTTTAAGCAGCGCCAATGATTAGGTTCCATTTTATCAGCTTCCTCAAGTTGCTCCTTACATTTACTACACACTATAATGCATGTATCTGCAGTTGCATCTTCCACAGGAGGGACTTCATAAACTTGTAATTCATTTGTTGCTGTACATAGCTCACAGCTCGAGCCACTGCGCGATAACAATTCTTCTCTAACACTCATTGTTGTTTTCTTTTAACTTGCGTTTTAATGAACGAAACCGCAAAGCTAAGTGTTTATCGGCTTTTTTTTAAAGATCATAGATCTTTTATATGTTGACACTTCTAGTTGTATTTCAGTATCTTAATGCTAATTATGATCATTCTTTTTTTGTAATTAGGAGCACAGCTTCCATTTCGTTCCCAAACATTCCATCACGCCTTCCACTATAAGTCCTCAGCCCCCGCACCGTTCCACATCGGCGTGGCGGTCTATTCCGCTGGAGCTACATAGCCACCACACCGTGTGTCACAGGTGCGCTGGCTTCCGGGCTTCCGCTACAGTCGTGGCTATTTCTATGACTGTATTGCTTTCTAGTGCTGCCCTATTTTGTAGAGACACAAAATCTGGCGTCTCTAGAAACGCTACTATGGTCTGAATAATGAATTCGGTAAAGCTACAGATGTTAAAAACCAAATTATCACAAGTTCAATGCAAGTTGCCTTTTTTTTCTCAAAGAAGAAGGGACTGAGAATTCAAATGTCGGATAGATTTTGATCTACGAAGCAGGTCATAGTTTTGTCAAATCTAGTGATGCTTTAATGCATTGGTTAATTGTATTAGCTTGTTTATCAGTGTAGAATGGTCTTTTGTATTTTCGTGTGACAAAAAAAAGACCCATGGAATTTGCTCTTTATCAAAAAAGAAGAGTAGGAATGGGGGGCTTTGTGAAAAAGTTTTTGTAGCCCTTTAGGTACAAAAAAAGCTGTTCTCAACGGACAGCTTCTTCAGATTATTTAATCTGTAAATGATTACGGAATCTTCTGAATGAAAGTAACGATGTTTTTCTCGTTATGCCGTCTATAAGCAATATTATCCGTAAATTTTTTGGCTAAGAAAATACCTAGTCCACCAACCTTCCGGTCTTCAACTTCATGAGTCAGATCTTCAGGGTCTGGCATTTCCAATGGGTTAAACGGTGGAGCATAATCTTTTATCTGTAAGCGTATCGAATTCTGATCCCGCGAGAAGCGAATAGTTATCTCGTAGTCCTCGTCGTATTTATATCCATGATTGATGATGTTGGTAACAATCTCTTCCAAAGCTAAGTTAAGATTGAAAATAATACCTTCCGGAATATCCCACTCTGTTTGGATGTTCTCGATGGTTTCGTTTATGAATTCGAATTCGCTGACTTTGCTGCTAACTACGATTATTTTATTCTTCATGGGCAGGTATTTTGCTAGGGTTGCTGTCTATGAGTTGTTCAATGGGCCTCTGCTGGCCTCCAGATCTTCTTGCGGGCCAAAATACGTCAAGGCCAACATCGTTATATCATCGGACTGATTTTCGCCTTCTGCAAAACTGTCAATTTCAGCTCTTACACTCTTTACGATTTCCTCTGCATCGTTAACTTTCATTTTTGCAAATACCTTCAGTAGGCGCTCTTCCGAGAACTCAATTTTTTGGGAGTTCATAGCTTCCGTAATTCCATCTGTGTACAGGAACAGCGTGTCTGCAGGTTGAAGCTGATATTCCAACAACTGATAAGAAAAATCGTCGATCAGCCCAAGTGCGATGTTGGCAGGAATAGAAACATAGTTGAAACTACCATTGGCACGGCGGTGGAGTGGGGGGACGTGTCCTGCATTAGCGATAAGTACTTTGCCGGTGTTGAAGTTTATTGTTCCCAGCGAAACTGTAGCAAACATATTGGCATCGTTGTTATGGCATAGCATAACGTTCACATTGCGCATTACCTCTTCTATTGGTAGCCCTTTTGAGGCTTCGGTCTGTAACAATGTCTTAGTAATTACCATGAACAGTGCAGATGGTACACCTTTTCCTGATACGTCGCCAATTACGAAACAGAACGTATCGCGGTCAATAAAGAAAAAATCGTAGAAATCGCCCGCTACCTCTTTTGCAGGCTCCATTGTGGCAAAAATATCGAATTCGGTTCTGGTCGGGTAAGCTGGGAATATGTGAGGCAACATACTGTTTTGTATTTCGTTGCCCACTTTCAGTTCGCTCTGTATGCGTTCTTTTGTAGCAGTGGTCTCTTTTAGTTCTTGTATGTAGTGGGTGAGGCTCGAAGTCATTTGATTGAAAGCCTGTGCCAGATCACCAACTTCATCATTCGATTTAATTTCATGCTGAAAAGTAAGGTCGCCTTTTGCCACCCTATCAGCACCTTTGTGCAGTGACTTCAGGGGGCGCATCATAACACTGGTGACGCGGTAGATTACGATCACACTCAGTAGCATCATCAGGCTCATTATCAGAATAAGTCGGTTGCGAAGGTTGGCTACAGCTTCTGCCGTTTTTTGCATGGAATATCCAATACGGAACGAACCCCAGTGCTTTCCTTTTACAAAAACAGGAGATGATATTCGCCATATTTCTTCGCCAGTGTCCCTGTTATAAGGTTGAAAAAGGTACGGTTCTTTAGAATTTACAGCAATTGCAGAGTCGTAATACACTTTTTTAGAGCGGCTTTTCTCAAGATCTGTTTGATAATTACCAGTTAGCGGGTGATTGTAAATAGTGTTGTGTGTAGGGGTATATCCTTGATGGTCGCAGACTACAGCAAATATAACCTGTGGATCTTTGAAAAACTCATCTTCCATAGGTAAAATCAGATTGTCTAAATAGACGTCCAGACGTGTTTTGTAATGAAATTGCTGGAGTTTGTCAAGGTTATCTTTCGAAATGTTGCCGTAGCTTTTTACAATCTGCTCTGGGAATTGTATTGGTTCTAGTGAGTAATCGAAGAATTCTTTTTCAGAAAATACTTCATTGTCGATAATATTATCGAAAGTGACACTCATGATTTTTGCACCGGTCTGAGCAGCAGCAATTGCTTTATTTAAAATCATTTCGCGCATTTGCTCGGAGCGGTCATTCACCAAGTATATTGTGAACACTGTGATGATAACACCCAAAACAATGATCAGTGCTAAAGAGACCCTTACCGATAATTTTTTAAACATGAAAGGTATGAATTAAGTACTTTCCAAACTAAATAAGGCGGAGCAAAGATAATACCACACCTTAATGTGTTTTTTTAATGAACGGGTACGAAGTTCCTATATTAATTGCCAATTTCCGAAATGAATTTGATCCGGATCAGTCTAACTTCTGTTTCAGAATAATCTTCTTCTCCGAGTTCTTCCAGAGCTTCTTCTATAGATTCTGTTTCTGCTTCCTGAAAGTACTCAAAAACTTCGTCTTGGCGGTCATCGTCCATTACTTCGTCGATGTAATAGTCGATGTTCAGTTTCGTTCCCGAATTTATAATTGCTTCGATTTCGGTAATCAGATCATTGACAGACATATCCTTAGCTGCTGCTATGTCTTCCAGCATAAGTTTTCTGTCGATGCTCTGGATGATGTATACTTTATTGGTAGACTTGTTAACGATAGATTTAACGACCATATCCTGAGGTCGCTCTATGTTATTGTCTTCTACATAGCGTTTTGTCAGTTCAATAAATTCACGCCCGAACTTTCTGGCTTTTCCAGCACCTACACCTACAATGTTCTGTAGTTCTTCCATGGAAATAGGATACTGAACAGACATGTCTTCGAGCGAAGGATCTTGGAAAACCACAAACGGAGGAACCCCTTTTTTCTTGGCTACTTTCTTACGCAGTTCTTTTAGCATTTTAAATAGCGCTGGGTCGGCAGATGCCTGACCACCCGATCCTCCTCCTGCTACATCTTCTTCGCCCTCTTCGTATTCATGGTGTTTTACCAGAGTAAAAGGGTGTGGTTTTTCTAAATACAAGCGCCCTTTTGGCAACATTTTAATAAGGCCGTAATTCTCAATTTCTTTGGCTACGAGTTTCGCAACAAGAGCTTGACGGATTACTGCGTGCCAGAATTTTTCGTCGTGTTCTTTACCAATACCATAAATTGGCAGTTCGTTATGTTTATATGATTTAATGGCTGTGTCAGAAACACCTGCCAGTATTTTTGATATATGTTCTGCCTTGAATTTCTCTTTTACCTCAAGAACAGCTTTAAGGGCTGTGGTGACGTACTCCTGACCTTCGAATTGTTCTTTGGGGTTTAAACAGTTGTCGCAGTTGCCGCATGGTTCCAGAAGTTCCTCGCCGAAGTAGTTCAGAAGCATTTTCGGTCGGCACAGCGCAGATTCTGCAAACGATACTGTTTCTATTAGAAGCTGTTTCCCAATTTCCTGTTCTGCTACAGGTTTTCCCTGCATAAACTTCTCTAACTTCTGAATGTCTTTGTAGCTGTAAAAAGCGATACACTTTCCTTCCCCACCATCGCGACCAGCACGTCCTGTTTCCTGATAATAGCCTTCGAGACTTTTCGGGATGTCGTGGTGGATCACAAAACGTACATCGGGTTTATCTATTCCCATACCAAATGCAATTGTTGCTACAATCACATCTACATCTTCCATTAGGAACTTATCCTGATTTCCTGCGCGGGTAGTGGAATCCATACCTGCGTGATATGGTAGTGCCTTAATTCCGTTTACCATTAAAGTTTCGGCAAGTTCTTCTACTTTCTTTCGACTTAAACAGTAAATTATTCCAGATTTCCCCTCGTTTTCTTTAATGAAGCGGATAATCTGCTTGGTGACATCTGTTTTTTGACGTACTTCATAGTATAAATTTGCCCGAAAGAAAGAGTCCTTGTAGACATCCCCCTCAGGCATGCCAAGGTTTTTCATGATGTCGTGCTGCACTTTGGGTGTAGCCGTAGCTGTAAGTGCAATTACAGGTGCCCTGCCGATCTCTTCAATTATTGGACGTATGCGGCGGTATTCTGGTCGGAAGTCGTGACCCCATTCAGAAATACAGTGGGCTTCATCGATAGCATAAAACGATATGTTGATCTGCCTAAGGAAGTCTATATTTTCCTGCTTAGTTAGCGACTCGGGAGCAACGTAGAGCAGCTTTGTTTTCTGTTCTACAATGTCTTGCTTAACGACTGAAATCTGGTTTTTCGTCAGCGAAGAGTTCAGGAAATGTGCAACTCCCTCTTCGGTGCTGTGCCCGCGCATGGCATCTACCTGATTCTTCATAAGGGCAATCAATGGGGATATTACAATTGCCGTTCCTTCCGAAAGCAGTGCAGGGAGCTGATAGCATAATGATTTGCCGCCGCCTGTAGGCATCAGTACAAAAGTGTCTTTATCGTTAAGAACGTTTTGTATAATTTCTTTTTGTTGTCCTTTAAACTTATCGAAACCGAAGTGTTGTTTCAACAACCCTTCTAAGTTCAATTCGCTAGGTTTACCCATTGTTGTCTTTGTTTCAATTTTTCAGGTAAGGATAAGTACTCTTTTAATCCATATCGCTGCTTAATCAAAAATAAAAACTTCTATGGGATAAACCAACATAGATTTTGAAAAAGGATATGTTGATTCATGTACTGCGTGGTGAAAATTAGGTGTTACTTTGTGCCGGTAATTTACCTTAACTGATGCATTTGTTGGTGGTTATGTGATATATAATGTCTGTATAGTATGTGTTTTGTGGTTCTTTATTTAGGTTTTATTATAATTTTAGCAGATGCAATATTTAACTTTAAATCACAATCATGAGAAAAATCTTTTATTTCGTTTGTTTAGCGGTCATTGGAACTGTGACCTCTTGTTCTGAAAAAAAGGAGGAGGAGCTTATCGGTAAATGGGACGATAATATCAAACTTTCCACGAAAAATGCCAAAATCGATGCAGGAAGAAATTCTGTAACTGTTAAAACTGAAGGTGCTTGGTGGTGGGTAGCAGAGGTAAACGTCAATGGTAAGGTTTTCTACGATTTTGAGGATGTTAACCTAGAATCCGATCAGTATGTAATTGACCAAGATTGTTTCCTTGTGGAACGTAAGGATAAGAATACACTTTACATTGAGATTAAAGAAAATCCAAATAATGAGCAGAGAATGATTTCAGTGGTGCTTCAGGCTGGGAATTATTTTGATAGGGTGACGATTTCGCAGGCAGGAAAAGAATGAAGATTCATAGTTTGTCAGCAACGTTTCAATTTGAATTGAGATTAAACAAAAGCCTGTACACATATTCTACAGGCTTTTTCTTGTTGATTTGCACCATGAAATTATCATGTGTTGTTGGTGAGAATTGGATATTACTCAAAGTTTTTTGATTTTGCTTCAATTGAGTTCCGTTTCAGCTCTACCAACTTGTCCAGTGGACGATATTCCTTCCACTATAATTATGAAAGGTGATATTTTGTTATAATTTTGAAAAGTAATTATTGCTTCTCCTTTGTTGTCGGTCTGTACGTACGGTTCCCAAAAAAAAGTTGTTCTATGATTTGCCCGGTTTTTTTCCCGGTTTTCCCAAGAAGCATCGAAACGTTTTCTGGGTGAGAATATGTTACTCGGTGATTTTTGACGAATATACTTTGTAAAAAAAGGGCTTTCGATATTAGTTTTCTTATGGTAATGTTTTTTTAAGTTTTGTTCGGTCTCATATGAAATAGGGCCATAGTAAATATGGGCTAAAGGGGATAGCACCGTGCTTGATTCGCTAATAAATTGTGAAGTGATAAATAAGGGGGGAGTCCATTCTGGCATGTTGTATCCAGAACTGTTCCATGTTGGACTTGGAATCGTATCTACCAGAAAAAACGGGAGGCCTGCCACAATACTTGTTTTGCCACCCAAAGAAATGTTCTCTCCTCCGTCCAAAACCTGCCCCCAGGCATGATCTGTACAAACGTGCTGGTTATGATGGTTTGGGTCACCTGAATGTTTCCCATACTTGCAGTACAAACTATAGGAATTCACACTATTATCATTTAGTGTACCTGTTTTTTGTTCAATTTTACTGTTATATAATTCCTTTTCTGGGTGCGCTATTTCTGTAGTTTCCCAGTTTACATTCTTCACATCAGTTCCGTGTTTACTTTCTGCAATATGAAATGTTTTTCTTAAGTAGGAAATGAAGTTAGGTTTTCTAACTAAGTATTCCTGATTGACTTTAATATCAATAGATCGGCTTTCATTGAATTTGGTGTGTAATGCGATATTATCTTGTGGATTTACATTAAGAACTGTAAAAAAGCCATTGTCTGTTGTTGTAAGGTGTGTTGCCTGATCTGTTTTTTTTAATGTCCGGGAAGCTAATCTACGTACCCAAACCTTGGCTTTTATACCTTTTCCTGTATTTGTGTCTATTACCTGACCGTGCAGAACGTTGTATTGCTCTGGGAAGATGCGGACAACAGGATTTTTATTTATGATTTCGAGCCACGAATAACGTTGTAGATTAGAACACATGAGAACATAATCCAGAGCAGCCCATGCTTTTTTCTTGTCGGCGTTGAAATAAAAAATTGGATTTTCAATTGCTTCCTGTAATTCGTTACTCATGAGAAGGTAAGAGAGTATGTTATCCTGATGATCGTTGGCAGTATTAACAAACTTGCTGTCGACTACAGATAGCGCTAACTTTGCAGAAATAGGCTCGTTCTTTTCTGTTTTAGTCCTGATTTTCAGTTCAACCGTTTCGTTTGGAGAGTATGCATCCTTGTCCGCTTCTATGCTGATGCGCATAGGCGTTCTGGAACCTGTGTAAACAAGGCGTTCTGCTACAATATTTCTGTTTCTGTCGAATATGCTGATGCGCGCAATGCCAGCAGGCCATTTTTTAGTATTAATTTCTAGATTGTTCTGTGTGTCCGTTAGTGCGGTCTTTTTCGAGTAATAGATTTTATCTCTTACTGAGCCAACAATGTAGACCGAATCGTTTTTCGGAGAATTTAGTTTTATCAGTAGTTTTCCTTTCGTGTTCGATTTTATTTGTAGTGAATATACATTTGCTAGAGCTTTAGGCAAAGAGTACTCTTGTTTTACACCTTTAGGTTTGGTAATTTTTATTTTGTACATTTTTTCTTGGTTGGGTGTAAAACTAAATGCACCATATCCCTGATAAAAACTGCGGAAGTTTTTTATTGTTTTATTGTTATGGTCGAGCAGTACGGCTTCGAAATTGACTGGTTTTCCAAATTCGTTTAGGGCTTTGAATGCGATACGATTTGGTACATTTGTTCTAATCTGTCCACCTTCGGGATGAAAGCTTAGGTTTATTCTATTCAGTACAATAGGTATTGGTTGAGAGATGGATTTTTTCTCATCCGATTGATTTAGTTCGATGTTTAACAATCCGTTGGGGCTGTCTAGTGTTTCAGGAAGTTGAAATGTAATTTCTACCTTACCGTTTTTGTCAGTCTTTGCGTTTCCTTTTCTCATTAAAACTCCTTTTAGATAGATGCTGAAAGTGCAGGCTTGACTGGTAACAGGTTTGTTTTTAATATTTTTCAGTTCAAAATCGGCAACTACAGTTTCTCCTGCCAGATACTTTTGTTTTCTGAAACTTAGATTCATTAATTGACAGGGAGCGACAACTCTTTGAACCTTAATTTTTTTTTCGAAAACATTCTGTTCCCCAAAAGATTTAGAATATCTGGTATAGGCTTTTATAGTGAATGTCCCTGTACCGAAATGTTTGTCGAGTGAAAAATCTCCATTGGATCTGCCTTCTGAAATAGGTAGTGTTAATGTTTTTACTACAATTCCAGAGGGGGAGATTAAATCAACATACAGCTGTTGACTTATGTCTGTACTATACAAATGATTTCCTTCGGTAATCCATGCAGCAAACCAAATGTTATCTTCAGAATAGTAAATTGGTTTATCCAACATAAGATAAATAAATTCCCGTTGTGCTTCTTTGTTGAACAGTTCAATCTTATTGAGCAAAAAATCCAGAAAGCTATTTTTTTGAGCTGTGTAGAAAGAGAAAGAACAAAGTAAAAAAACTGAGGATATTAAGACGATTTTTTTCATATGTAGGTGTAATGTATGGGACACTTTGGTTTTTGTTATTGATACAGAATGTTAGTATATATTGATTGCGAAAGTAGTTTTCGGCTTTCCCGTTTTTAGGGGTCTGTTTATCTGAAATAAACCAATGGATAAATCCATATTAGTGTGATACTATTCAAGGAAAATAGTGCCGCATGATTAAAAGTGTCTAGAAAATTAATAGAATCTTTTTGAAAGTATTTGTTAGATTGTTTTTAAAAAGTGACTTCTAGTTGAAAGCCAAATTGTTTTTGGTTTGGAATATTAAAAAGGTCTAAACCAGAAGTATGGTCATATCCCATGAGTTGGCTTTCCGGATCGACGCCTGAATATGGAGTATAGGCAACAAGGTTTTTACTCCATACGCTAACCAATACTTGATGAAGATGTAGTTTCTTTGTGATTTTTTGAGGAATAGTATAGCTGAGTGTTAAATTATTGATACGAAAGCAAGAGGCGTCTTCGACATAGTCTTCAGCAGCAGTTAGTCCATTTTGAGCGTGTCGTAATTGTTTTGAGCCATTCCATATTTGTCCACCATGCGTATATTCAAGATTGAAGTTCAGTGTAAACAAGTTCTTCGAAATGTCTGTGTTGAAGCTTATTGTCCAGTCTGGATTAGGATTCGCTATTATACCAAGGTCGTTTCTTATTATTTTCTCGCCGGACGAATCCAGAGCAATCTGTCCGTCATCTGTGCGGGAATACTTGCTCCCAACTATTACTCCAACCTGTTCATTTTCAATTAGACTTTTATGCACATCCTGAAAGCCGGCAATGGGCAAGTATGATTGACTAGAATGGATTTTGGTGACAATAGTTCTTTTTTTGTGAAATGTTAGGGTGGAGAGGTAGTCGTAGCCATAATAATTAGAATCATAAGAAAATGAAATGTTACCCTCTCTGTTTCTTAGGTTTGCCAAATTTTCTAGACTTATATTTCTGGCCGATTGAACAGGGTAGATAGCATTGTGAACATTTTCGTAATAATAATTGGCAAAAAAACTAAAGAAGTGATTTTTAAACTTCAACTCTGCTTTGTAATAGTCTGATTGACTAGGTTGGAGTTTGTCTGGAATAAGAAGACTACGTTGCTCGAAATATGTTAAGAAGTTAGAGGAATGGTGATTGATTGTGTTAAAATGATTATAACGGTCTTGAAACTGGGCTTCTGTTATGTAGCGTTTATATGTTCCCAAAAGTTCTATCTTATCTACTGCAATCCAGTAAATGTATGGCAATGAGTATGATATTGAAAATTTTGGTTGGAACAATATTTTATCGTATGTATTGGATTTGTAGGTTCTGAAATTTGCTGAGCATGAGAAATTATAGGTTACTATTTGATGATTAAGATTTAGTTCGTATATGTTACGTCTGTTATTTTGTTTGGAAGCATAAAGCATTTCGCCCTTATTCAACTGTTGCCCTGTTGATTGCTGTAGTGTAAATATCTGATCGGATGTATTGAAATTCTGATGCGAGAATTTCATCTCTATAGATTGAATATCAATAAAATAAAGTCTGTAAGATAGTTTTGTGAAGATGCTCACTTGAGAGTTGTCGTTGATATTGTTTACTTGTCGCCCATATTGAGTAGCCTGGGTGGATGTAAAGCCTATTTCCCTATCTTGTGTCTGCTTCTGAAAGCTAGATTTTAGGTATAAAAATAAATTCCCTAAATTTCTCTGGTATGCTCCGTTTAAATAATAATTGTAGTTGTTTTTATTCGAAAAGGTATTCTGGTTGTCAAATTCATTCGTGCCAGAAAGCTGAGAATAAAACCTACGTACATGATTACCTCGGTCTTGTGTGTTTATATGTTTTGTTTGATCGAAAAAAGCATCAATTTTTAACTTGAAATTACTGTAGTCAACTTGAAATGTATTGGCAATAGTCTTTGCTGACGGTACGATGCCTGTATTGTACTGGTTCGTATAGCGTCCGAATAAAAGCCCGTTATAAGGGTTACTTCTGTATTCCATACTGTTCTTGAGGTTTATGCCGTTGGAGAAGAAGTTTTTTGTGGGACTTTTTTTCGCATATTTATTCGGACTGGTGTGATTTACAGAACTTCTCAGGCTGAAATTTTTCATGTCTGTTTCATAAGCTTTTTCGAAAGTATATGTATATCCCTTTTTCTTGTTGTTGTCGATTTCTTTAAGAACTTCTGTACCGTAATCCGTTGCTTTACCATAGCTTTTCGTTTTTACGTTGTTCTTTTTTCCTAAGTATGCTACTCCTAACTGCGGAATGTCGTTTTTGCCAATATAGTCCTTGGTGTCGTCTGGTTCTGGATTGTTGTAATATGTTGGAATATGTTGGTCATTAGCGGAAAAGTACATTGCTCCAGTAGGTACAAGGAAGAATGTATTCACATACATCTCTCTTGTTTTTGTACCAGTAGATGAAAATATTAGAAAATCACCATGGTTTATATCAATGCTATAGTAGCCATTTTCATTGGATATTGTTCCTTTATCAGTGCCTTCTACCTGAATGATAATTCCTGGAAGAGGAGTGCCGAGATAGTCAACAACTTGACCATCAAAGGGTATTTGTGCCAATGCTGTTCCTGAATAAGCCGGCAAAAAGAAAAAACAAATAATACTGAGTAGTTTTTTTTTCATAGGAAGCGATATTTTATTAGCCTGCTCTTATGTAAAGAACAAGTGCCATTAATTACGAACCTTAAGTTTCATACTCATCTGTTTAATAAACAATAAGCAGAATTGGCAGTGCTGTCATAACTCCCAGCTACTTCCGCCTTTAGTCGAGTTTTATCTCTTTCTTTTCGTTAGGCAACATTTCCCTGAAATAGAAAATAAGGTAATGTTTGCTTTGGTTAAAGGTAGATTAAGAGTTTCAGGATTCTCTTGACTTTTGGTATGAAAATGAATACTCTTCCCTCTCGTCAAAGAAAAGGGAAACAGATATTCAATATTATATCAAACTACGTTTATGTAAAGAACGACAACCATTAATTGCGAATCTTAATTCTCATCCCCTCCTGCCAACGTTTATACTCATCAGTGTAATACAAATAAGCAGAGCTGGCAGCACCTTCGTAACTTCCAGCCATTTCAGCTTTCAGGTCGAGTTTTATTTCTTTCTTTTCGTTTGGAGACATTTCCCTGAAATAGAAAACAAGGTAATTGTCGAAAATCTCATAGTAGTCGAAAAGCCCTTTGTCGCGTAGTTCTTTCAGTTGCCATGGCTGGGGCGATAATCCACCCGGAATTCCGATTTTCATCAGGCTCATAGGCTGTGGTTTGCTTTGGGTGTTAATTAGCGTTGCTGTCAGGCGCACCACATCGCTTACTGATGCTTTGTTCGAGCTTAGTTGGCTGCTGAATCGAAGTGGGCTTTCATTGCTGCTCTGTTGGGTTTTGGTGCGCCAGTGGATGCCAAGGGTATATGGTGGGCACCCAGAGTTTTTGGAAAAACGGATTCGCAGTTTGTGTTTTCCTTCTGGCAGCAATTTCTCTAAGCTATCCAGAAGTTGCGGGTTGTTTAACTTGGAATAATAGTACTTTTCAGCAATCTTTTTATCATCGATATATATGTCGAAAGTACCCTCTTCTGGTTTTGCGTAATACTTTTTCGAATATTCGGTAATTGCTTTCAGGGCTAAAACAGTTCCCTGAGTAGAACCAAAGCGGCCATATGAAGATCTTGATGAGTACAAGAAGTTGATAGTTTTTGAGAAGCTGGATTTTGTATACAGAGTAGATTTGAGCATAGCCAAACAGATCAAAGAGGTTGTTTCTATACGCAGTGATTTCCCTTGGGATCTGGTGATTGAATTCGATTTTCCTGTCCAGCTACCGTTAGTATCTTGAATTTCCATAAGCGCAGAAAGAAGCCGGTTGCCCAGTGCCGTATTTCCTAGGTTGAAGGCCGAATTTGCGACAAGAGCAGTTAAGTAAGAATCCTTAAATTTCTTTTCTTCAAGAACTGAATGTTCGAATTCTTTTTGAACATCGTGATACCCTGTTTCACTTAATGCGTAAACTATGTAAGCATTTATGATTTCTTTATTTGAAGGCCGGAAGGTGTCATAGCCGTTCTTTTTCTGATTAAAACTGCCCATTCCATTACGTCTGCTCATTAACCATTGGGCTGTTCTTTGGATTAATCGGTCGCTTACTTCAGGGTATACGTTCTTCATGTCATGAAACTGCATAAGGCCATATGCAGTGAGGGCTTCATGGGCTGGAGGTCTCCCGAACCAATCGAACCCTCCGCCTCGTACTTCAAAACTTATAAGGCGTTTATACCCTCTTGCAATCAGTTCTGTTGCTTTTTCTATAGTTTTTGGATCTTTATGTTTTATGGTATTCAGGTAGTCCAAAACCAGCAGATTGGGATAATTAGCCGAAGATGTCTGTTCGAAACATCCATTCGGCTCTCTCAATAATCCTTTAGTGGCAGATATTATAGTGTTGTTGACATCGGTATATACGTGAAATTTCATTTTTAGTGACCTTTTTAAAGGAGATACAATATTTAGGTTGAATTGCCTGTCTACTATTTGTCCAGAAAAATCTTTTTGAACAGGAAATCCTATGGGAACGATGTCTAATTTGTGTTTTATTTTTTCGTGATATTTTAATGATTTAAAACCTGCTTCTATTGATGCTTTACCTTTGGTGTTCTTTACGCAAAATTCAATGGGGATTACTTTTTGCGAATTTGCAGTTAAGGTAATGCTATCGACTGGGTTTTCAATAGGAGTCAATAATTCTCCAACTGAAAAGTTCATTTGTCCTGAAATTACTTCATTTGTGTTGTTGGTGAGTATTATTGGGATACGGACAGTATCAGATATGCATACGAATGGAGGTGTTTTTGCCGATATTGAGAATGGCCGTTGTGTATGATATTCAAACTCCCCCCTCCCTGGAGTTCCTTGCGAAGAGATACCTTCTGCAATTATTTTAAAAGAAGAAATGACATTTGAGTTTTTAAACTTAAGGACAGCTTCTCCTTTGGCATCTGTATGTAGAAACGGTTCCCATAGTAGCGTTGTTCTTATATTGTTTTGTTTGTTAGAATTGCTTTCTAAGAAAGCATCAAAGCGTCTTCTTAAAGAAAATTCTGTACGGTCTTTTAAAAGGCCAATTTCCTTATGGAAAAAAGAGTGCTTTAAATTGCGTTTTTTGATGTAATATCTATTGATCTTTTTCTTTTTCGTGTGAATGATGATTGCGCCATTATTGGCGAGATTTCCGAATAAGCTGGTTGCTGAAGCATCTTTAAGCACAGAAATGTATTTAACATCATTAGGGGCTAAGCTTTCTAATATTTCGTATCGTTCACTTTCGTTAGCAATAATAGGAAGATCGTCAATAACAAGAAGGGGGACTCCGTTTGGATGAGTTGCAGATTCTCCAGTCTTTAAATAAGTATCTAATGCTAAGTTTGGTTCGTTTATCGCATTTATGCCTAATACATTGCTTTGAAAAGTAGAATTTAAATTTATTATATTTTGAGGCGCGATTCTCTCTCCAGACCAAACTGGTGGAATCCAGGGAGCTATATAGCAGCCGTAAGAATCAAATTCTAAGTTTTGCATCATAAGACCATTAGACCTTTTGAGTGGGTGGGAAGAGTTCCTGAATTTTACGGTTCTTTGTTTTCTTATGGATCTGATTGTTTTTTTCTGGCGATTGTCTTGTATGTTAATGTTTTCATGTTTGACCTTTGGGTTGTTTTTTATTTTTGCTTTTGGGGTGGTGACTTCGGTTTGCTGATTTTTTGGTTCTGTTAAGTAGGTCAAGAAGTCTTTCTCTTTTAATAACTCTTCTGTTTCTGTTATGATTTTTAATCGTTTCCCTTCTTTTAACTTCGCATAAAGTGTTACTGGACTATTGGGATCTACGTTGGTAAATGTGAAGTAGCCATTCTTTGTTGTTGTTAGGTGTGCCATTCTACCTATATTATATGTAGAATATGGTCTAGATTCACGTAACCAGATTTTAGTTTTTATACCTTTATTTGTTTCGGGATCAACAATTCTTCCATGGAGAATATCTGTGTTGTCGGGGTATATTCCGATGTGTGGTTTGTTGTTTATAATTTCTAGCCACGACAAGCGTCGTAAGTTGGAACACATTAGTACATAATCTAGTGCATTCCATGCTTTTTTCTTGTTTTTTTCAAAATAGAAGATTGGATCTTCGATTGTTTCCTGAAGTTCGTTGCTCATTAAAAGGTACGAAAGTATATTGTCCTGACGATCGTCTGCATGGGTCAAGAGCTTATTGTCTATGACTTTAAGAGCCAGTTTTGCTGATATAGGAGCGCCATCGTGAGCTTCTGTCTTAATCTTAAGGTATATGGAATCGTTGGGGGAGTATTGTTTTTTATCTGGTTCAATGGTGATTCGCATTGGTGTGCGTGAGCCTGTGTAAATGAGGCGTTCGGCTACGATGTTTTTTTCTTTGTTAAACATGCTGAGCCGTGCAATTCCAGAAGGCCAATCTTTGGTACTGATATTTAGATCGTGTGCAGTTGATGTTGATGCAATTTTTTTTGAGTAGTAGATTTTATTCCGCACCGAAGCTACTATATAAATCGAATCTTTGGATGGAGTGTGGAGATTTAGGCGAAGTTTGTTTTTTTTATTAGAAATCACTCTAAACGTATGTATATTTTTTTGCGCTTTTGGTAAGATAAATTCTTGTTGAATGTCTTTTGGTTTGGTGATTTTAACTTTGTAAGTTTTTTCTTCCGATGGAACAAAATTGAACGCTCCGTAACCATGGTAAAAACTATTAATCTTTTTGATTTTGTTGTTGCCTTCTACCAGAATGGCTTCGAAATCCGCAGGTTTTCCATGTGCGTTTAATGCTTTGAAAGCTATATTGTTCTGCGCGCCAGCAAGTATTTGTCCGCCTTCTGGGTGGAATTGGAGTGTTATTTTAGTTAAAAGTATGGGTATCGAACGGGATATGGATTCTTTTTCTCCTTTGTAGTCTATTTGAATGTTTAATATTCCATCGGTACTGTTTAGTTTTTCAGGTAGTTGGAATTTTATTTTTACTTTGCCGGAGGTGTCCGTTTTTTCTTTAGCTTTTTTTAGAAGTTCCCCATTAATGTAAACTTTATAATCACAAAGGTGTTCTTTTATAGGTTGGTTTTTGAGGTTTTTTATCTCGAAATCAGCGACTACTTCATCGTTAGCTCCGTAAGCTTTTTTCTCAAAATCTACTTTCATAAGTAAGCGGGGAGAGGAAACTTTTTGCACCGTTATTTCTTTTTCGAAAACATCCCTTTGGGCTGAATTTTTAGAAAAATAAGTATAGCCCCTGATTGTATAAATACCTCCTGCGATGTTGCGACTTAGTTCAAAATCTCCGTTCGACCTCCCGTCAATAATGGGTAGTGTCAGTGTTTTTTCAATAGTTCCTTTGGGGTTAATTAGATCTACATATAGTTTTTCGCTTAATTTAGTTGGAAGTAGATGGTTTCCTTCTGTAATCCATGCTGCAATCCAAATACTTTCTCCTGGACGGTAAATTGGTTTGTCCAACATCAGATAAACAAATTCGCGTTTGACTTTTTGATTGAATTGATCAAGTTTATTAGCCAGAAAATTTAGAAAGTCAAGATCAGAAATTGTTCCGTATGTAAAAGAGCTAAATATGAGTAAAGGTAGTAAGTAGGTCGCGATTCGTTTCATCTGTTTGCAATTTTTTATTGAATGATCTGATGTTTGTTTGGAGATTGTTTGATTAAGGCATACATAAAATGATTTGGTTTATGCGTAAAGTTTGATATTCTTCTACTTACGAGAAATAGTTTTTGGGGCATTAGCCATATTCTATTTTGAAAAACAGTTTGTTACAATAAAGAAAAATCGAAAAACCACGTTTGCTATAGTATAGCATACCATTTTTAGGGCAATACTTACTTAAAAAGCAATGTTGAGTTTAAAGCCTATTCTTCTTGAATTTGGCATGTTAAAAAGATCCATGCCTTGAGTTGCTCCATAGCCAAAAAGTAGACTTTGAGGATCTACACCAGAATAGGGGGTGTGAACAATAAGGTTTGTAGCCCACAAACCTAAATTCATGTCAGGTAGAAATACAGTTCCGAGCTTTGAGTCTTTAAGTTTATAATTCAATGAAACCGAATTTATACGAAACCACGAAGCATCTTCAACAAATTCTTCTGCAGCAGTTTCTTTAGCTTGTGGATGTGAAAAGTGTTTTGTACCGTTCCATACCTGCCCTCCTTTTTTGTATTCGGTATCTATAATTATGGTAAGTTTTCGATATGAAAAGCGGTTGTTTATGATAATTTTCCAATCGGGATTAGGATTGGCTATTATTCCAAGATCGGAGGCCAAAGTGGGTTTCCCATTTGTGTCCAGAATATATTCTCCGTCTTCTGTTCTGGCATACTTACTGCCTACAATAACACCAGCTTGTTTCCCTTTGATCAGACTTTTGTGAACATTGCTGAAGCCTGCAATGGGGATAGTCTTTTCTTTAGAGTGAATTTTGTTAACCATTGTTATACTCCTGCTAAAGCCAATCGACGTAGTGCCGTTCAAAGGATGAATAGTGTGGCCGAGTATTAATTTCACTTCACCACCTTGAGTTTCAAGGTTTGCTGTATTGCTTAATTTAATACTGTTGTCGTTGTTGTAAAAAGGGAAAATAGCATCGTATGTGTATTTTCTATGGTAACTGGTTTTAAGAGTTAGTCTCAAAGGATAACTCAAACTGAAAGAAAAATTTGTCTGAAAATTTTCTTTTTTTGCTGGAGATAACTCTTTTGTTAAAATTATGTTTGCTTTTTCGTGATAAGAGAAGAAATCGAAGAACGAAAAGTTTAAAGTGTTGAAATGATATGGCATAGTTTGTTGTTGGATTTCGGACGATGAGCGTATATACTGGGCAGATAGGCGAAACATCTGATCTCTTCCTATAAATACCTCGGCAGAAAAAGAAGGTGAAATTAATACCTTATCAATGGTGGTTGATTTGTAGTTATTTAAAATAGCCTGATATCTAAACCAATGGGATGAGTGCGAATTTTTTAAAATAACTTCGTGAGTTGTACGAGTGTTTTGGGGGTTTAAAAGGAGAAGTTCGTCAGTTGCCTTATACTTTCCGTCTTGTAACTGTAGTGCATTAAGTTGGTAATTGTTGTTTATTTCTCTGTGATTAACAATATAACTGATCTTGTTTTCTAAACGTCCAATAGATCGTATATCTATATTAAATTTTAATTCAGCTGAGCCATTTATGGATAAATCATCTGTTTCTTTTTTAGAAAGAAAACCGTTGTCCATCAGTTGTTCCGAAAAGAATCCGGATTCTTTTTTATGATTGTTCTTAAGGAATGCTGCTTGAAGTAATAAGTTAATACGCCTCAGATAAGGTTTGTATTGCACATTGACGCTGTAATTTTTAGAATTGCTTTCTGAGAAAGTGTTTTCTGGGGTGAATTTGTTATTAGCGTTTTGCGATGAATATAGGAGGCGGGCAAAGTTACCTTCATATAATGTATTTTCTGTATTTAGATGATTTAATGTGGTATTAATGTTTAAATAGTGGCCTTTGTATCCAATTTGTACAGTATTGCTTTCTCCAGAAGATTTGGGTGCTATGCCATTGTTGTGTATGTTTGTAAATTGAGCAAAGAGATATCCATTACTTATATTTTTCTTGTGGAATCGAAGATTGTTTTTTATATGGATTCCAGAATTGAAAAAGTTGTTATTTTTTATTGTAGAAGGCAACCTGTTTGCAGTATTGTGAACAATCTGACTTTTTAGTTCAAAATTTTGGAGTGGATTTTTAGTATCGTATTCGTAGCTGTATGTATATTTCTTTTTCTCGGTGTTGTATGTGAAATCTTTGATTACTATACTGCCTGAATCACTTTTTTTGCCTTCGTTCAGAAATTTAACTGTTCCTGCAGAGTCTAAATTCACAACACTTTGGGAAGGGGTATGTTGTGGAAAGGGAAGGGGAGAGTTGGTTGTTGTTGGAGTGTCGTAGTATTTAGGAAGTGGTTTCTTAGGTTTTGGGCGGGGAGGAATGCTTGTGTCAAGGCTGGCGTTGGTACGGCTTAGCATTCTAAAGTTTTCAGGTGTTATTTCGAACTGTTGGGTTTGCATGCCAATAAACTCAATGACAATGATGTCTTTGGGACGGACTTCTAAATTGTAATTGCCATCAAAATCACTAAGTGTTCCTATAGAAAAATCTTTTATTCTGATTGTGACGCCTGGTATGGGTTGTCCTGAACTGTCTATTACTGTGCCTTCAAGAATTTGTTGGGAGAAAATGCTAGATGAATATATGGTGCATAGAATAGTGATAATAAAGTGTTTCATGGTGCAGAAAGGGGAAAACGTTTGTGTGTTTTGTTTAACTATATATGGTGTATGAATGTATTAAATTAGAATAAAACAAGCTATAAATTTAGTAGTATTTTGCATGTAAAGCTATTCATTTAGGAATGCGTTTTTTGAAGTACCCTACCTTCAAGGTTTTTAAAATCATTGAGGTGTAAGTAATAGGTAAGGCCAGATGAAGATAGCACTATCAAGAAAATGAGATATGATTACAATAATGCTGGGGAATTCGAAATGAAATATGACGGTGCTGAAACTTATTATCCTGCAAGGTTAAACTGGTTTAAATATGACGATAAAAGATTCAGAATAATTATACGTACTGATGAGCTTAGGCGTGCATCAAAGGAGAGGATTCTTTATTTAGACGAAAAATTTAATGTTATACTCACAGAAGTCAAGGAAAAGGGTAAAATAAAGATGATGCCTTTTGTAATTGAGTATGCTCCGGACAAGCAGGTATACGCAAAAATTCATCCCAAAATATATGTGCCCAAATTTGTTCAATCAACGAGAGATACATGTTTCTATAAATCTGAAAATAATGTTAGTTACCACATAAAACAAGGAGAAACACAGAGAATAGAAAAAAGCTCAAAGAGGCGAAAGGAGATATCCCATTTTCAAGAAGATACACTTTATGGATATACAAATATTGATTATAAGGCCAAATCGAGATTTTTCATAACGATTCAATCAAGTTTATCCAGAGTGAAGGAGTTAAAATTGATACAACGCAGGTGAACGTAGAAAAAATACGTAATGATATTCAGGCTAAAGCTTATCCGTTAAAAAAATCGGCATCTGAATTTGAGTATAAAGTGAATTTTTTCGGGAAGATAATATCAAATAGAAGGAAGACGAAGTTCACGAAAAGAGATGTTCTTAATTGCGATTCTGTGTTTTTGTCAAACCCCGATTATAAAATTGAAAAACTTCATTTTGATGGTGCTTCGCTAGGTTTTGATTGGGGAAGGGTATTGAATACAAATAAATTAAATGCTGAATTCAGGGTTTTTCTAACAAGGTATCGGCGAGTTAATGTGCTTTGTAGTGTCTATGTTCGTCATAAGAGTGGAAGGCAGGATGTTTTTGTGTTTAGGAGTGTTGTTGAATAAAAGTTGTGTCAGTGGTTTAAGTTGTCGTACAAAGTTTGCACTCTTCATAAGAATGGAAAGTCGGATGTTGTTTTGTTCAGTTGTGTTATTGAATAAGGGCTGTTTTTTTCGTTTGTAAGATTCTACGAAAACATTAATTTCGTATTCTCAAAATCGGGATGTAGCTCAGTTCGGTTAGAGTACACGTCTGGGGGGCGTGGAGTCGCTGGTTCAAATCCAGTCATCCCGACTGAAAAATCATTTGCAAGTAGAGCTTACTTGTAGATGATTTCATAAAAGTCAAGAAAAGCCATTTTTATTCAAAATTCAGTTCCGACTTTAAGCCTATTTCACCTTAATAGCCTTAACCTCCTCCTTAAGCTTCAATATCATATTCCCTTTATTTATCAGAACATAATTTCCATTGCCAGTATTGGTCAACCTTTTAAGAGACGGCAACTCTTTACTTTCTGTACCAAAATAAAACAGAGTAAGATGAATGCCCTGTTCGGCATATTTCTCCACTAACCGATAATCTTTGTCGGATAATTTGAACTGGCCATCAGTAGCAAGAATGATCCTATTATTACCATTCTCAATGAAATTTCGGCTTGCAGACTTATAGGCAAGCTTCAGGCCTTTTCGGGCATCGGTACCACCTCCTGTTTTCATGCTATTAATTATGGAAGCAATAGAATCCTTCAGGCTACAGGAAATAGGTTTCATGACTATCTGCGCTTTGCCCGAATAGCTAACAATGGCCACTTCATCCTGATTACGAAGAATTTTCAGTAATTCAAGAAACGACTCTTTCAGTAGGGGGAACTTCTCTGGAGCTTTCATTGATGACGACACATCCAGTAGCAATACCAGATTGTTGTATGCATACCCCTTCATTTCTTCCGATTCTGGTGTTGAAGATGTCACGTGAGGCTTCTGGGGCTGAGATGTAACCTGAATCTCCTTATAATCAAAATATAGTGGTTGGCGCATCCGATAAAGTAAGAAAACAGGTTTTGAAATCTCCCTTCTGCCAATCTCAGTTTCGCCCAAGGCCAGCCAAGCAAATTTATTAAGATCATCAACCATGCTGTTGTAGACGTAAACATGGTCTTTATAAAAATCATTGCGTTTTTTATACCTTCTTCTCTTTTTGTCGTGCAGCAAAGAATCAACAGCATCAGCATTATCGGCGAGGTGTTCAGCACTTTCTGGCAAATCTTCATAAGGTGTGTACGGACAATGACCGTTATTTCGTCCCAGTTTGTATATTCCGTTCATATTTGAGTACTGATTAGAAATTACCTTACGTACTAGTTTATGCACTATTCTTGTGTTCGGTTTAATGGACGAGCTATCTTTACAAACCGTTTTCACCTCCTGTAGTACATGAAAACTATTGTCGGTAAGCTCTGTTAAAGCTTCGCCAGAAATCCGCCAATTATTAGTTGCATCATTTATTTTGTAAGCTTCGTATACCTTTTTCAAATCTGTTAACAGGGCATTTATATGTAACTCATAATCATTAAGAATCTGTTCAAATCGTTTCAGAATTTCTTTTCCTTTTTCGAAATTATCTTCTTTATATTTCTTTTTTTTCGAATATTTTGCAAGTTCTAGTTCCAATGCCTCCCTTTCTGCGGTAATGTTCAAAATAGTCTGCAACCTATTGTTTAGCGCAGTTTGACTTTCTTGGGGGATGAATTTACTATTGTAAAGAGCTTTATGAAACTTATCATAGGGAAAATCCGAAGCACTATAATAAGAGTAGGAGGGACCATACTTGCGTTCGGCGCTCGCTAAAAATGTGTTCATACTATGGTTGAAAGCAGTAAGGTTCCGATAGATATGCGAATGGATCTTCACCTCACGATTGACAAACTCAATATAATTATTTAACGCCTTGACCGTAGCCTTAGAAATATCCGTACTTTTTGCTTGCGGATGAATAACAGGGATTTTCATCAGTTCATAAGGTGCGGAAATTAAGCTGTACAGCTTAGGCTGCGAGCGAAGTCGAAAAACAGGAGAATACTTTGCTGACATTGCACAGGCATATCCAGCCTGTTGAACAAGAGGAACTAGACGGTTCAGCCATCCCACCATCATGTTATTGTAGTAATTGCCTAAAGTGCTGTAGGCCCAATTGCTTTCGCCATCTGTCTTACGGTTCTTATAGGTGTGTTTTTTCAAAACATATCTCAGCGATTTTACAACGTCGTTGGTAAGTCTTAGCCGTAAGTTTTTGTAATTGTATTTTATTTGTCCAGATAACTGAGCGCTATAATCGGGTGCTGTTGACAGAGAATCCAGATAATTTACATAAGTCACTATCTCTGTGTAAGGCAAAGACTGTGTAGGTGTATTACTGTCCATATTGTATTGCCACAGGTCAAGTAAATTTTCCGCCTTTTCCATGGTTTCGGCCATTTGTTTATAAGCCTGTAAGGGTGTGCCTTTCTGCGATTGTTTGGAGTAAATTCTTTGTACTATCCTATCAAATTGTTTTTGTTGTCGGTTAAATTGCCTATAAAGTTCTTCTATTTTAGTTAGCAGTTCGTCAGATTGTTTCAGGTTATCGTTTTTGTGATCCTCTAATCTGATGTAAATTTCAAGTTCCCTATTTTTTTCTACTACGGCATTGTAAGTTGAATTTAAGGAGTCGAGCATAGGATTTAAAGACTTTGCAATGGTTGTTGGTAAGCTTTTGCTTCCAGCCTTGGCCTTCATATAATAAATCATTTTCTGGCTACTGGCACACTTGCAGCGTAGGTTTCCCCAGGATTTTTTCTTTTTGAACCGATCTGCATCGCCATAGTATTCAGTTAAACATTTCAGCATCCATTCCATTTGTCCTACATATTGGTTAATGGCTGTGTAGTAACTATTGATCGATTTTTGGTGTCGAAAACTCAGTCGTTGGGAATAACCTGAGCCAATGGAAAGTATTACGAAAAGAATAATAATCGTTGATTTCATTTCGTGAGAAGTTAAGTGGTTTGGACGTTTTTCCTCAAAAATACCATTTAAGTTAATGCAGTAGTAAAAATGACACTTTTAGTTTTGCCTCCTTTTTAAGAATCGAAAGAACGTAAATTCTAGTAAACAGTTCTGTTTATTTAAATATTTACTTGTGCAAATTGGAGGTTGGTTTCACTACCTACTTTTTATATCTTGTCGAAGAAATGACTATGGAGTTGCTCAATAGGCTTCTTTCTTTTACTGTGTGGAATAGAGGGAAAGCTTTTGGTGTCGTACATTTGATAAAATATGTCGCGAGCAATCTTTTTTTATAAGCAGAAGACTACGCTTAGAATCATCCATGATACATATCTTAATTCGTGTTCATCGCCATAGGCCCTTTCAAAACTTCCTTTTTGTTATATCGGTGAGATCAGTTGTGTATTTAGCTTGCAGACGTGTAAACATGTCCAGATAATATGAAACTATAACAAATATCTACTAACTATTTATAAAATCACTTTACAATGAAATTCTTAAAGAGTTTTTTTCTAGTTCAAGTTTTACTTGGCTGGCTGTCGTTTTCCCTTCTGGCTCAGGAAATCCATGTTTCTAAATCGGGTAACGATAGCAATTCTGGCACTAGCGATTCCCCTTATTTAACAATCTCAAAAGCAGCCAGCGTAGCCGAACCAGGCGATGTAATCCTAATTCACGAAGGAACCTACAGGGAATATGTAAACCCAACCAAAGGAGGAACCTCAGAAGACAAGCGGGTCACTTTTAAAGCAGCAGAAGGCGAAGAGGTATTTGTAAAAGGATCGGAACAGATCGATACCTGGAAAAATAACAACGACAACACATGGAGTATTACCCTAGCTTCCGACTTTTTCAACGGCTATAATCCGTATGAACTCACAGTATCTGGTAACTTTCAAAATTATGGGCACTGGCATCACCGTGGCGATGTTTATATCAACAATGGTGCTCTGGCAGAGCTACAAACTTTAGAGCAAGTAAAGGACGAACCCTACACATGGTATACTATAACGGAGGATGATAAAACCACAATTTATGCCAATTTTGGAACAGAAGATCCTAATAATGAACTTACTGAAATCAACGTAAGAGAACTGATATTCTTTGCAGTAGACCAAGGAGTGAATTATATTACAGTAGATGGTTTGCGTTTTCTACATGCAGCCCCAAACTGGCAAGCTCCAAATATAAGCTTCGATCTTGAAAACCGCACAGCTCAAGTAGGAGCAGTGGGAGCTAACAATTGTAAATACTGGATTGTACAGAACTGCGAGGTCAGTTATTCAAAAACTGCAGGAATCATGTTTGGAGAAGCGGAAGATCCAACTTTTTTAGAAGATATCACCAAGTTTGGCGACCATATTATTCGCGATAATGTGATTACGCGTTGTGGTGAATACGCTATTGCAGGGCAGAAAGGACTGTCACGTTCAACAATAAGTGGCAATCGCATCGAGGACATCAATTACAGACAAGAGTTTGGCGGTTGGGAGACCTCTGGCATAAAAGTCTGGAACTGTGTAGATATAACTATTGATAATAACCTTGTACGTAGGGTAAGTACAGACATGACTAAATTCGCATCAAGTCATGGCATCTGGATTGATTATGCAAATCAGGGAATACGGATCTCCCGTAACTACATAGAGAGTGGCTCCAAAACGCATACAGCATTATATTTAGAAGCAAATGTAGGCCCTATACTAGTTGATAATAATATCATTGTAGAAGTACAGGGTAGAACAACCACAATGCATTCCGGGGGATGTGTTTTTGCTCACAATTTATTTATAAATAGCACTTATGGTTTCGATATACAGCCGTTTGGAGAAGGAGGGGCTGCCCGGGATGCTTATACTCTAAAGCCGCATACCATGGAAAGCACGAACGTTGGAATAGGTGTAGAGCCGGTATACAATCAAATGTATAACAATATTTTCGCAGGTGGCGGTGGACCCAAAAAATTCAGTGCAAATTCGGGAGCTGGGAACAAAGTAGACCATAACCTCTACATAGGCGGAACCAAGCCATCAACAGCTCATACTAATTCATACACCAGCAGTTTCGATTTCACACATAAAATCGACGATACAGAAACAGGCATTGACATCACTTTCGAGATTGATGATTCTTATAAAGATCATCAAACTCCAACAGTTAATGCAGATCTGGTAGGAAATATACCTCATGCAGAACAGACCATAGAAGACAAAAACGGAAATCCTATTACCGTAAATACAGACTTCGTAATGGCCAATAGGACAGCAAATCCAGTTGTAGGCCCTTTGGAAGGGATTCAAACAGGAGAGAATAAAATCAGTATCGGTACAGCGATTAAGGCTACACCGGGAGCTATGTATGATGTTCCTGTTTCAATACCTCCTGTGGTTGAGAAAGCCCCATACAATGGTACTCCACACAAGATACCAGGCGCTATTGAAGCCGAAGAATACGATTTGGGCGGTCAGGGTGTATCGTACAACGATGACAACTTTAAAGAGGGGAATCAAGCATTCCGTCCAGAAGATAATGTCGATATTGGTGATGATGGTGGTGACGGTAAGGTTGTTGGTTGGTTTTATAAAGGTGAATGGCTGGAATACACAGTTGACATAGAGGCTGGAATATATACAATTGAAATTGTTGCTGGATCGGAATTGTTAAAACCAGGATCGCTTGAATTAGCAATCAATGGCAAACAAATAGCTGTAATCGACGTAACTTCAACAGGAAGTTGGAGCAGCTACAAAACAATTTCAGTTGAAAATATCGAAATAAAAGAGGCAACAGAAGCTGTTTTGAGAGTAAAAACCACAGGGATATTTAACTTGGATAAAATGGAGTTTATTCGCACAGCAGGTGTTACCACAAGCGTTAATGAAACCGAATTCGCACAGCAGGTTATGTACCCCAACCCTGTTAAGGACGTATTGTATGTGCGACAAAATTCAGTTGAAATACCTACAGTCCAAATCTTTACGACAGATGGTAAACAAATAATCTCCGAGCATGGTACACAAGTAAATGTTAGTCAATTAAAATCAGGAATGTACTTCATTAGCATAGATAAGCAGAACAAGCAAATGTTAATTAAAAAATAAGAGAAGTAGTCAAAACCATCTTACCTAAATGTTTTGAGTTTTGTTTACGTCGGTTCACTGATAATCGACAATGAACCGACGTAAGCAAAACTTAAAACTGCAAACGATTGAGTTGACATTTTCTGCTTTTAGATTACTGTAATGTTTTGTTTGTCAAGGTGAAAATTAATGATCAATAGCTTAATTCACTATAGTTTATAGATCACTTCTTTTCTTCAAACTCCCCACAATCAAGTTTAATCTCCTCAACGGAAAGTTCCTTCTCAAGCAGCAGACAGAAATTACCATCATTCCTATCGTCATAGAATTTACAGGCAAAACAAGTTCTCTGAACAGAGATAACACCGCTCTTGTTCAACATATAAATATATGATTATCGTTGAAATTACCTAAAATCAGGTTTAAATGTGTTTTTAGCAGCGATACCGGCAATTAAGAGCCTTTCGAAGAGTACTTCCCTCATATATCTCCGGTTGAAATTATAGACAAATTCGTTCAGGTAATTCTGTATATATTTTTTGGAAACTGCATGGTGTATGGCCAGGAACCAGCGCTTGGCGTTGGAAATACAGATATGTACCCAGGGGAGGACTTTGCAGGCCTCCGCCCCGGAAGCAGTCTGCTGCGTCACTTTTTCGATCTCCTGTCCAATGTTGATATATCCTTTATGCCCGTCGGTTATTGCCTGTGAGCTGTTTTCCGCCCTTTGCCCCACGGTCTCGTTCAGGGGCCCGCTTGTGGCGTCAGGTACGGCTACCATTTTTACATGGCCGACTTTTCTGTCCGGCCTCCCTTTTCAGACCTCCCCTTCAACCTTTTTACTTTCGGCCATCACAACGACCGTGGTCTTGGAAAGGCTCCCACGCCCGCGCTTCCCCTGCTCTCCATCTTCGCCCCCACCTTCCTGTTTGCCGGCGCAGAAGGAGGTGAACATCCCTTCGTCTATTTCCAGTTCCCCGCCAAGCAGGTAGCGGTCGTCACGTTTTCCCATCGCAGCCTTCAGTTTATGGCACATTGCCCATACCGGTTCATAGTATTTATGCCCCAGCTGGCCCTGGATCTCACACGACGAAAAACTTTTGGCCGTAGAACTCAACAGGTGGATACAGAGAAACCAGTAGCGAAGCGGCAGTTTGGTCGCATGCATGACCGTCCCGCTGGTCAGGCCGGTACGGCGGTGGCACTTTTTGCATTCCCAGCACTGTTTGTCCCCCTTCCAGTAATGTTCTTCATGGCCACATCTGCTACATTTTAGCCCCTGTTCTTCCCGCAATGATTTAAGGAACTGCTTACAGGATTCTTCATCCGGGAACCGGTTTGGAAAATCTATCAGGTTCATATCTTACTGTTTTTCTATAAGATACGAAGTTTTAGGTAATTTCGACGATAGTCATATATAAATAAGTTCAGTCAATACAGAATATGTAGTTTTCAGGCGATGGTTATCAATACTTCTTAAGTCATTTAAAAGAGATGTAGTATAAGTTTTAAGCATTTTAGTAGCTGTTCGCCTTCTGGTGTAAGATTTATTGGATAGCTTCTATTGTTAGAAACAGAGGCGATTTTCAGCTAATTTTTATGGAAAATGGGTTGAAATGATTCTTTACTAAAGTTAGAAAAGTAAATCAGAAACATAATTATTCCCATAATACTCCAATATAAAAAGTGGAAATGCACTCAAAACTGCAACTGTAGAATCGACACTTATGTACCGACTTTCTTGACCGTTGAAAATTTTTTCTTGCGAAATATATTTTTCTGGGAATAAGTAATTTTCATTAGCAATATAATTAGCTTTTTTTAGGTGAAGTTTTATCAGCATTTTCCATATTTCTTCCGTGTATATCGAAAAATCTTCAAATTCGAACTGTCCTTCTGTACCTACAAGTTTTTTATAACGTATATTTTCTTTCGCTTTAACCTTCAACGTTCTAAAATCAATCGATTCAGAATAATGTTTTAAGGCTTCAACCATAGGGTAGCTAATAAACATTTTTCCAGCCTCAGTCTCCTCATCAAAAAACTCAATTATTTCTCGTACCTTATCATCGTCAGCTAAAGTGTCGTGTCCATCGTAATCGAAAAACATATAGATTTCAGCAAAATCATTTCTATTAAAATGAGCAAGTGCCTCCTTGTTTTCTGGAATTTCTTTCACAAGCTGGAAAGTGTCTAAATCTTCATCTACAGATAACTTTCTATACAACTGATATATATTATTGCAATAAGCACTCTGAATTACAGTGTTTTCATTCACGAAATATTGGCCTAGATTATCAGATATCTTTTTTTCGGTCTTTTGGCCTTCAAATACAAATAAAATATTAGCCATGGAAGGATTTTGCTTTATACATTTTTTCAATGTTATGAGCTACACGTAATTCTTTTGAAGTGCTTCTTGCTAGTGACTTAATTGATTCTTTGTGCATTAGAAAGTAACAGTCTGGTCGTAGCAGGTCATTTGTAATGATAGAAGTATTGTGTGATGTCAAAACAAACTGTAGCCCTATTTTCTTTAACTCTTCAACAATCAAAGCTGATAATTCATGATGATAAAATGCATCAAATTCATCAATATACAAGAACGAAACTTTATTTTCTTTTAGCCTTTGAAACCAATAATAAAACAGAGCCAATGATTTTGTTCCACTCGATGCAATTTTAAAAAAAGAAATTGTTTTCCCATTAAAATCGAATGCCAGAACATCTTTATCTGATTCTTTTACAACTGCCAATTTACATTCTACACCGGCCCTGTTCAAGAATTGTTGGAAATCTTTTACATTGTCGTGTTCAATTATATCTTCAGAAATATTTTTTCCGCCAGATTCAACACCTAGATATACGTTGTCCTGTAATGACCTGAAATAGAGCATTCCTTCTATAAAGTTAAAAAAGCTCTTAAAACAATTATTAATCTCGTTTTCGTCGAGTTCAGAATTGTTGATTATGTATTTCAATAGCGATAAACTAGGATTAGTCAATGTCCTTTTCAAACTTTCAGCACCTGCAAACTTTATAGTTGCGCCTGAAGTATCAGATCTATCAAAAAAAGCTAATATCTCGTCGTCAATAGAGAAGCTTTCAGAAAGAATTTTATCGGATGCAGATTTCTGATATTCGTAAGTAACTTTATGTGAACTGAAATTGAATTCATATTTGAAATTTACAGTATCAGATGGGTTTATTGCATTTGAATAAAATGTGTAGAGTGTGCCGTCAGTTTGTCTATCTGTTAAATGACCAATAATATCGAAAATAGCTAAACCTAAATTAGATTTACCAACACCATTATGACCATATATTAGAGCACAGTTGACCACCCCGTTCCTAACACACTCTTGGTTAAATGTGTATGCATTTGTATCTTGAAGGTCTAAAACAAGTTCTTTATTGAAACTTTTGAAATTTGATACAGAAAACTTAGTTAGCATTTTTCTTTCTTTTGTTTCTACACTACAAAACTAATATAAAAATCCATTTGTCCGTAAAAAAAATACGGCATTGTTGCTGTTGGTTGATTGTTAGGTGTTTAACTAAAGAGTACTGACTGAAACACATTTTAACCAATTGTGTTTTGCAGTCTAAGAAACACTTCTAGACTTTAAAGGCGACACTTTGTGTCAAGTGTAGGGGGGCATTCTCCATTCCAATGCTATTCCAAATCTTTGTTTACTACAAGTCTAACTGTGTATTTTTTTGGTAGGGTAAAAAGCCAAGAAAACGTATTCTAGATAAAGTTAGGGAGGAAAGGGATGATCTGATAAGCAAAACTTGTTTCAGGTAATAGGTGGTCGAATAAGAAGGTGTTGAGTGTGTAATAAGGCATTATAAAATTAAGAATTAACTATCTTAATTTGGCTATGTGCTGGTTTTCAGACATAAGCCAATTCATAACTCATAATTAATAATTCCCTAATTGAACTTATTTTTGTAAAAGGTAGCTTCTGTTAGAAACAGATGACTTATGTTTGTACTTGTGCTGTTTCCGAAGTTAGATAAGATTCTAGCTTCAAGCTGCAGTTGTTAAGCAAACTTATACCTTTGTGCAAAAAAAGAACTAATAGCTTTGACCAAACTGTTGTTTCAAAAAAAAATAAGTGAAAAACGCTTTCAGGAGTTGTTTTCTCAATACTTTGAGCCACTAAGGGCATTTGTCTATTACCAATGTGGCGATGAGGAATTGGCTAAAGACATTGCTCAGGAGAGTTTTTTGCGTTTGTGGGAGAAACGTAGCACAGTGAAACTGGAGACGGTGAAGCCATATTTATATCAGACAGCCAACAATCTGTTCATAAGCAAATGGCGTCAGCAGAAGGTACGGCTTAAGTTTGAAAGTATGCAGGACAAGAACCCAATGAGCCAATCGCCTGAAGACGTTATCTGGGATAGGGAGCTGAAAGAGCGCCTAGAGCAGACACTGAACGATATGCAGGAAATTCACAGGACTGCATTCCTGATGAGCCGACATGAGGGGCTATCTTATAGTGAGATAGCAGAGCGGTTGGGATTGAGTGATAAGGCCGTTGAAAAACGTATTTCAGTAGCATTGAAAGCTTTGCGGGATGCTTTTCCCGAAATTGAATTGTCATCCCGAAAAAAAACATCGAAATGAAAGAGAAATCATATTCTTTGGAAAATGTCCTTCAGTTGTTAGAATCTACAAAAATACCTGGTATTCAGGAGGAAAGTAAGAACTGGAATGAGTTTCAACAACGTTTGCAGGAACAAAAACGTAAACAAATTCAGATTCATATAGTAAGAGGTGTTGCTGCTCTATTTGTACTTTTTATAGGTTTGGCAACTTTAATTGGGTTGAACCAACAGACGGTTGTTAGTGCTAGGGGACAAATGGTGGACTGTGAGCTTCCGGATGGATCGTCTGTAAAACTGAATGCAGAAAGCTCTATTAGCTATAACAATGTTTTATGGAGATTGCAGAGGGATTTGGATTTGTCTGGAGAAGCTCTTTTCGAAGTGAAGAAAGGGAGCAAATTCCGTGTGAAATCTGAGCTAGGTGTAACAGAAGTTCTAGGAACGCGTTTCATAGTAAGAGAACGTGCTGACAATTATTATGTGGTATGTTTTTCGGGAAAAGTGAAAGTGACGGGAAAAGGAAAAAAGCCTGAAGAGGTAATTCTTAAGAAGGATGAAAGGGTTGAATTTTCTGAAGAGAACATAGTTCAGGGTGTTGTCACAGATGTAGATGGAGCATGGTTAAATGCTGGATTCTATTTCAAAAAAGAATCGTTAGATGAGGTATTTGCAGAAATTGGACGACGCTACGATTTTACTATTGAGGGAAAGATTCCTGAAGAGAAACGTTATTCAGGCAAATTTCCAAAACTAAATATAGAAGAAGTGATGCAAATGATATGTTTACCATTTGGCTTAAGGTTCTCTTTGGATACTGTAGAACGAAAAATCAATGTGCATGATGTTTCAGCTCCATAGAAAAATTACTTGGCTGTTACTTTTTCTTCCTTTTTTTTCTTTTGGGCAGGCAGTTCATGTGCCCAATTCTTACGAAACTCTTCCTTTGAGCGAGGTTCTGGCCGATTTGGTTCGGAATGGCGATATGAAGTTGTCTTATAATCCGGAAGAACTTTCAAATTTCCATTTGTCAACATCTGGTAGATTTGATTCCGTGGACGATTTTCTGGATAAGGTATTTATAGATAAACCGCTGGAGTATAAAAAAATAGCAGGTGTATACGTGTTGTTTAAAAATCAAAAAAAGGTAGCAAAGCGGTTGATATTGAGAGATAAAGAAACTGGAGTGGAAATTCCAAATGCGCATATTGCTTTGGGAAAGCAGTTGTATTGTTCTAACGATTCCGGTTCTGTCCAATTCGAAACAACTGAAAATGTTCCTCTCCGCGTACAGATTCAGCATATAGCTTTCAAACCTGTTGATAGTATGATTCAATGGAGGGACGAAGAGGAACTGCAGATCGATTTAAGAGCAAAGACAATAAGTCTTGAGCCAATCAATGTCAGGGATACAAGGTTGGAGCCAACTCGAATGGTATACTTCGATTCAGGAAAGAAGAGAGTTACACAAAAAGGTATTCCAGCAATATCGGGCTATGCAGGCGAACGTCTGTGGGCTATGTTAAAGACTCTGCCTGGAATTTTTTCAGCCCACGAAGCGCCTTCCGGTTACTTGATAAAAGGCGATATGCCAGGGCAGGCAGGAATCAATCTTGAGGGAATCCGTTTGCACGAAATGGAACACTTGCTGGGAAACATTTCTGGTATACAGCCAGCTGCAATATCCGAAATTAGTTTTTCTCCTCATGGAGATAAAAGTCAGCGAGGAGATTTTTCAGGTGGTCTGTTGCAAGTGAAAATGAAGAGAGCAAATCCGGATTCTTTTTTGGTAGAGGTAGGGACGACTGCTTTAATGGGCGATTTTGCACTGAGCACCCCATTGTGGAAAGGTGCTGGCGTTTCTGTTGGTTTTCGGCAAACACTGAGGGATATGTCCAGTAGGGGACGGATACATCAAGTCGAAAAAAGCATGTCTGGTGAGGTGACTAACGATACTGTTCTTACTGATGTTATCCCTTATAATGATTTTAGAGATGGAAATTTCATATTTCATCAAGATATAGGAAAGGCAAAGTTAAAGTTTGCAGCGTATTTATCAACAGATAA
The DNA here is from genome assembly GCA_965230435.1 of Bacteroidales bacterium. Lineage (GTDB taxonomy): Bacteria > Bacteroidota > Bacteroidia > Bacteroidales > JBDKHP01 > JBDKHP01. Next base: position 1,405,266 of record CBDDLB010000002.1, on the reverse strand, counting down.
CCAGTTGTTCGACTCTGATTTAAATGACACAGATGTAAATATTAGTTTGAATTCTTCATTACAGACAAACAATTTAGGTCAGGCTCTAACACTTTCTTTACCTGTGTCCGATGGTTCTAGTTTAGGAGTTAATATTTCCCACTCAAAGTTGGCAAAAGAAAAAGATGTGAAATTAGACCATTGGGGTTTTAATCAGGCAATTGAAACTAAAATTTTTGCAGAGAGTTCTGTAGAAGAGTATTTCACTCAGTTGTCAATGAAGACAGAGTTTGGAAGTGCGTTCAGATTTAATTTTGGTATGGATGGGAACTATGTTTCTTTAATAAACAAAGAATCCAATAATGGGATATTTTATCACTCCTACGATCAAGATGAATGGAAATTTTCAACGTTTTCGGATATTGAATATCGATTGGAACGGACAACCTTTGCTGTTGGTGGGCGCTTAAATTATATACCGGCTTTTTCCGATTTTGTGTTTGAGCCCAAAATTTCTGTCCGTCACAATTTCTTACCCCAATTGGGCTTTTTTGCAAATGTAGGTAGATCGTCTCAGTTTTACTATCCAATTGTAAATGAGCAAAAATCAGCGAAGAGTCAACTTCGTTGGGTTTTTTACGATCAGGATTCGATTCCGGCACGAAACACATTCTATTCTTCATTGGGCGTTGGGTATAATACAGGAAAATTTGGGGCCACCATACAGGCTAATTATAGATTTCTGAAAAACTCTTTAGAGGAAAAAAGAATAGGTTCGGAGAAATATGACGGTGCAAATTCTGTTGTTGAAAAAAAAGGCACGACATTTCGTTACAGAGCTTTAGAGTCGATGGTTTACTATTGTGGAAAAAATTATTCCGCGACCTTGTCGTATGTTCTCTCTAAGTTTGATAAAGCGAGCAACTTAACTCCTGACACCTATGTTCCAACAATGTCGGATCAGCGGCACGAACTAAAAGCACTACAGGTCTTTAAATTCAGACAGTTTCAGTTTTCAATGAATTACATTTTTGGGTCGGGTGTCCCTCCATATTTGGTTAGCGTTGATCAAATAAATTCATTTGAGCGCACAGATAGCTATAGCCGTTTGGATGTATCAGCTTTTTATTTTTTTCAGTATAAGGATTTTGAATTTGAGCTTGGCAGTTCTGTTATAAATTTATTGGGCAGGGAAAATCCTAAATTTAATACATCAATTTATACTACCCCGATTAATGTGAGAAACTACGATTTCTACTACGACATATCGTCCTTACCCTTTACGGTCTCTTTGGATTTAAGAGTCCGCTTTGGCTTCAGGGTAAGAAATAGGAAATAAAAAAAGCACCGGTTATCGGTGCTTATACAAGACAAAACTTTGAAAATATTATTGTTACGCTTTTTTCTTATCTTTTTTTGAGCAACAAGATTTCTTTTCTGATGAAGCTTTTTCGCATTTAGGTCTAGCGCAATTTTCTTTGCTGCTTTTGTCACATTTTGATTTGCTGCTCTTGTCACATTTCGATTTGTCGCATTTTTTCTCAGCCTTTTTTGCTTTTGGATCGTCGTCGTCGTTATCTAAAGATACTTGTTCTGTTTTAACGATTACATCAGTGTCTACAGTTGCCATAGCAGGAGCAACGATTGCAAAGCTAAATACCATCAAAAGGGCAAATACGAATAAGTTTTTCATGACGAAAATTTTTATGTGATTAAATAATTGAGCTGAAAAATCAACTCTTAATGTTTTGATACAAAAGTAGGGGCTTGATGCCTAACACTCGGTTATCTACTTGTTAACCCGTGTTAATGCGATGTTAAAAACGATATCTACACCTGTAAATTTTATAATTTTGCAAGGTGAAAAGCTTAAAAACCATACTACCACAGACTAACAAGCAAAAATTATTATCTGCATTCACTTTTGTTGTGCTAGTGCTTTTAATGATTATTCAGGTGGATTACATTCAAAAGGCAGCACATCTGGAGGAACAGAATTTCAACCACAGGGCCATGATGGCACTAAAGGATACACGTGATGAAGTGGCCAGAAGGGCACCTAGCTGCAACGATATGCAAAATTACCTGAGTGGCTTTGAATGCCCTGAGAGGGCAAAGCAGAAAGCTGCCGCTGAGGTGGACAGTATTTTGAGATCAAACCTGAAACTATATCAGATCGATGTTGCCTACACATTACAGATATCTGATACCCTTCTTACAGCCTGTGATTCCCAAGAGCTACTGCCAAGCTGTTACTTGCAAAATATAAATGGAATCCTGAAGAAAAAAGGCATTCAAATGAGATTGGAATTTCCCGACCGCAATCAGTTTATGATAAAACAAATGAGCGGACTCTTTGTTCTGTCCATTCTTTTTATCGGATTTGTTATGGTTTCTTATATTCTCACGCAACGAATGTCTGTTCGGGTAAAGAAGCAGATGCAAAGAACTCAGGAGTTTATCAATAATATGGTGCACGAGTTCCAAACGCCCTTGGCAAACATGCGTTTTGCTGCCAATCTTATAAAGAAGAAGAACGAAGGAGAACAGTCCTGCGTGAAGATTGATAACTATACCAAGATTATTCTTGCAGAAAATCAGAAAATGGAAGATCATGTGCAGGATATATTAAAGGTGGCCTGTGCTCGTACGACATCTTGTGAAAATACCCTCAATCTGCATCAGGTAATAAAGAAAGTTGTTGACGATTTTCAGTTTTCTTTTGAGCAGAACAAAGGAAGTGTTAAGTTAGAGCTTTCTGCCGCGAACGACCTGATAAAGGCCGACGAAAGGGAACTGGAACGTGTGATATCTAATCTGCTGGACAATGCGATTAAGTATGCCAAAGAAAATCCTACGGTTTATATCCGAACATCAAATAAAGGAGTGAATTTGTTATTGCAGGTGATGGATAAGGGTATTGGGATCGACCAGAATGAACTGCCACGTATTTTTGATCAGTATTATAGGGTTTCAACGGGCGATGTACATAATGTAAAAGGTTTTGGTTTGGGACTTACCTACGTTAAGAAGATAGTTGAGAAATATGGAGGTAAGGTAAGTGTAAAAAGCAAACCTGCAGAGGAAACAACATTCTTGATACAAATGCCTTTGATAAGCGGCTTTTGATTAAATGAATTTGTTAATGACCGAAAAACGAAGAATATTGCTTGTCGAAGACGACGTAAGTATGGGCTTTTTGTTGGTTGATTTCTTAGAATCTAATCATTTCGATGTAAAACTGTACCGCGATGGAAATTCAGGACTAAAAGCTTTTCGTAGTGGGAAATACGACTTCTGTATTCTCGATGTTATGCTTCCTGGTATCGATGGCTTTTCAATTGCAGAGCGTATCCGGTCCGAAGACAAAAATATTCCAATTATATTCCTTACAGCTAGGGCGATGAAACCAGATAAAATTAAGGGTTTTGGCCTTGGAGTGGACGATTATATTACGAAACCTTTTGATGAAGATGAACTTCTTTGTCGGATTCATGCCATTTTAAATAGAGTACGGCCAGTAGAGACAATATCCAAACCTCAGGATTTATGGACTTCTATTGGAGGATACGAATTTCATTATCAGAACCAGCTTCTTGTATACAATAGCGAAGAACGTAGGCTTACTCAGCGGGAAACTGAAGTTCTTCGGATGTTGTGTCGCGAAAAGAACAACATTGTTAAACGTGAAGATATTCTAGTTTCTGTGTGGGGAGACAACGATTATTTTCATGGACGTAGTCTCGATGTTTTCATCGCTAAGCTTAGAAAATATCTTAGTGAAGATCCAGAGGTGGCTATCGAAAATATCCCCAAAGTAGGTTATGTACTTAAGGGATAGTTTATTGTTTCCCTTTATCTTCCCTATTGCTGATATATGGAGTTCAGAATTCCAATCCCTAAAACAGTCAGGTAGACTACGAATAGGCAATTCCCTTTTTATTTGATAGCTTTGTTAAAAATTCTGGTCTGTGCTTTGCATTGATGATGGATTATTAATTCTACCAAGTAACCCCATTAACCTTGACTTTCTTTGTTTTTTTCGAAGAGATCTGAATTTTGGGTAGTGTTCCAGATGTAATGCCATTCAAATGGAAGTGCGTTTCTTGAAGCATAATGCATATAAGGTTTTAGAGCCTGGGGTATATGTCACCAAGAACGAACAAAACCAGCATTACAAGTTTAGCACTACTGAATTTTGTGCTGAGGAAAGTAAATCTAAGCGTATGAACAAAATTACGGTATATATATCTGTATTATTTCTGTTTTTATTGTCCAGGGTTGATGCCCAAACCTATTATTTCGATACTTACTCTGTTAAAGAGGGGTTAGCCCAATCGAAAGTTTATACCTCTTTTCAGGATGAGGTAGGGCATTTGTGGATTGGAACACCAAGTGGTTTGTCTCGCTTTGATGGAAAAGTGTTTCGAAATTTCACCACAGCCGACAACCTCTCAGATGGAGGAGTGCAGGCTATAGTTGCCGATAAGGAGGGCAACCTGTGGTTTGGTCACATAGGAGGCGGATTGAGCTATTGGAACGGGCAGGAATTTAGGAAGTTAAAGCTCCCAAATATTAAGATTGCAGGAGATATAAACGATATTGCTCTAGACAAGGACAATAACATCTGGCTGGCTACAATTGGAGCAGGAGCAATAAAGATTTCAAATGTTTTTGGATCGAACCGTCGGGTAACGCAATACCGTGGCCGTGAAGGACTGGGCGATAGGGTATATAAAATTGCGTCTACGAAAGATGGTAAGCTGTTTTTTATAATCGATGGTAGTATTAAAGAATACGATCCAGATGTTAATGGGTTTGAATTTTACCGTCCGGATGGTTTAAGTTTCTTTGCCCAGTTTACAGACATGATGGAGGACTCGCAAGGCTATCTTTGGTTTGGTACATACCAGAATGGGCTGTACAGGTACGATAAAATCAGGCAGCATACCGATTATTTTTACAAGCGCGATGGACTGGCAGGTAATTTCATTACATCGATTACTGAAGATAGGCACAAAAATATCTGGATCGGTTCGTTCAGTGGTGGAATCAGTAGAATAAAAGGAGACTCCATTAAAACGTTTACTACAAAAGATGGGCTTCCAGATAATGTAATTCGAAGCCTTATGGTTGATCGTGAAGGCAACTTGATTATTGGCACCTATAATAGTGGATTGAGCATTTTTAAAGGCGAACTGTTTGTTTTATACAACGATAAGTTTGGTTTTCCTAGTCCTCAAGTGAACGCAATTTTGCACGATGGCAACAATATCTGGTTTGGTACGGAGAAAGGATTGCTGCTATATAACAGTACTACCAAAGAAAAAATTACTTACACAAGGGACGATGGTTTGCTGTCCAACGATGTTATTTTGTTGCGTCGCGATCGTGACGGTAATATTTGGATAGGTTGTAGCGAAGGCGGCATTGTGCAGTTCAATAAGAAAGAAGGCAAATTCATAGAACACCCTAGGGCCAATGCTTCCAATAATTCTGAGAAAATTAGGGCCATGGAGATCGATTCCGAGAACAATCTTTGGGTTGGTACTTGGGACGGGGTCGTGTATTATGAAATTGACAACGACTCCTATAATCTGCTAAGTCAGCGCGATGGTTTGGCAGGGAACAATGTTAGGTCGATTTTTGCAGATAGCAGAGGCCGTGTTTGGTTTGGTTCTGTAGATAAGGGGGCAACTTATGTTTTGGGGAATAAATTCTCTACTGTGGTTCTTGATAGTACTTTGGGGATAGGCAGTTATACTCCAAGTTCATTTGCTGAGGATACGCAGGGGCGTATTTGGATTGGAACTGAGGATGATGGCCTTTTGGTTTTTGATGGGAGTGCGGTTGTGAAACAGTACCGTATTGAAGATGGCCTTTTGTCGAATTACATTGCATCTATCGAAATCGATAATAACGATAGAGTATGGGTTGGTACGGGTGCTGGGGTAAACCGAATTAGTCCAAAGGACGGAAAAATTCATTTTTATAATGAGAAAAGTGGTTTTACAGGTATTGAGGTACGGCCAAAAGCAACGTTTAAAGACAGCTTGGGCAATATCTGGTTCGGTACGGCAAAGGGAGTAAATGTGTTGCAGACAGGACATGAGACGCAGCGGGTAATGGAGCCGTTAACTAGAATCACAAGACTGAGAGTGAACCTAAAGGACAGAAGTTTCAACCCAGATATCAATATTCAGCTCAACTATAAGGAATATTCCGTTTACATTAACTATAGTGCTGTTTGGCTCAGCAATCCAGATGGAATAACGTACAAGGTAAAGCTTGAAGGGCTAGATAAAGACTGGCAGCCAGAAACCAATCAGACAGAGATAAATTATCCTTACCTGAAGCCTGGGAAATATACGTTTAAGGTGATGGCACGAAACCATGAAGGTACTTGGAACAAGCATCCTACTTCTTTTACTTTTACCATCAATCCTCCTATATGGCAGCGTACTTGGTTCATTGTCCTGATGTTTGTGCTTCTGGTTGCAACAATTTACCTGTATATTTTATGGCGTGAACGCAACCATCGTCTTGAACGCATAAAACTGGAAAATATAGTACAACAACGTACTGCTGAGATTGCACAAAAAAACGAAGAACTGGCAGAACGAAACAGGGACATAACAGATAGTATTCGCTACGCAAAAAGAATTCAGAATGCGGTTATGCCAAGCAAAGAAAAGATGCAGGAGATACTTCCAGATCATTTCATTGTTTTTAGGCCGCGTGATATTGTAAGTGGCGATTATTATTGGGTGAGCGAATTAGGAACGAAAACAGTTGTAGCAGCTGTAGATTGTACTGGACATGGAGTGCCGGGTGCATTTTTGAGTATGCTTGGGGTAGCTTTTCTTAATGAAATTGTGTCGAAGGGGTTGGCGACCAGTGCTGCTGATATCCTAGAGCATTTACGTGAATATATTATCACTTCGCTGAAGCAAACAAGCAAACAGGGAGGTTCGCAAGATGGAATGGACATGGCACTGGTTATTATCGATCCAGAAAAACAGGAACTACAGTTTGCGGGAGCCAACAATCCTTTAATTTTTATCAGTGATGGTGTGTCGCAATCATTGAAAGCCGACAAAATGCCAATAGGTATTTATCAGCGTGGGGATAAGAAGTTTAGTAATCATTCACTTAGCTACAAAACTGGCGATACTTTTTATATTTTCTCAGATGGTTATCCAGATCAGTTCGGTGGGGAGAAAGGGCGTAAGTTTATGAGGAAACGCTTCCAGAAACTTCTTGCTGATATTCAGGATAAAGGTATGCCTGAGCAAGGTAGCATTTTGGATATGGAGTTTGAGAAATGGAAAGGTAGTCTGGATCAAGTTGATGACGTTCTTGTAATGGGAGTGAGGCTTTAGCTATAGAAAGAATGTTCATATGAGGTGATCTATTTTTGAGGAAAATTTGATTTTTATGATCAGCAAATGTTGATGTCTGGATGTTTTATAGATTTCAGACATCAGCATTTTTTGTGTAATTTTGCAGGCTCCCCAACCTATTAACCTTTCCAGTCTGAATATTTCCAATTCGGTGTTTTTCTATCTCACTAGGTAAACGAAGTAAAACTGCGAGGTGATTTTTTGTAGTTGCTCTTATAGAGTGACATGTTCTGTAACTAAATAAGGATAAGTTTGTCTTTTATAAAGCAGGTGTTTAATGGTATTACATTTCAAGATATGTGTGAGTTCTACAAGTTTAGATCGCCATTAAGCAGGATGTATTCAAATTTCATGATCTCCAAATTTTATTATCAGATCAAAGTCAGAAGAGTATATTTTTCCTTTGGAAGATGTACAAATGTAAACGATGCTTTTCTAGATGAACAGTGCCGTAGATTCAAGGATTATTTACAACACCATAAACACACAAACAATTTACTGAATAAATCATTGACGCATGAATAAAAAATTACTTGTTGCTTCACTTTCAGGTATAATAATTATTGGGAGCTGGTTCTATCTTGGTGTAGATAGAACAGAGGAAAAAATAAAAATCCTATCGGAAAAGAAGCGTGTAAAGGCTAGTGGGTACGACAAACCTAATGAGTTTATTGAATACATGAATGGCATTCGGACCAAAGAAGGGGAGGGACAGAGCGGTTACCCAACTAATTATAGGATGGATGAGCTGAAAAAAGCGCAAGCGGTTGCACCTGCCATGAAAAAAAGCGTGTTATCATGGAAGGAAAGAGGGCCAGGGAATGTCGGTGGACGGACTAGGGCTGTTCTACTTGATCCTGACGACCCACAGAATAAGTGGATTGCAGGGTCTGTTAGTGGAGGAATCTGGAAAACAACAAATGCAGGAAAAAGCTGGATAGAAATAGCTCCCGATCTTCCTAATTTGGCCATTACCGCTTTGGCTCGTTCTTCGTCGGACAAATCGACGATCTATGCTGGTACTGGCGAGGGGTTTGGTAATCCGGATGGTGTACGGGGTGATGGTCTTTTCATATCAACGGACGGAGGAAAGAATTGGTCGCAGATCGAAGCAACTTCAAAAAACAAGGACTTTTCATATGTCAACAAAATTATAGTTGATTCTTCAAATAAGGATGTTCTTTTTGTTGCAACAAATCGAGGATTGTTCAAATCTGAAAATGGAGGAGAAAAATGGACGACTTTATATCGTAACCGTGGGCGGATTCAGGATTTAGAATTTTCCAAAGATAATATTAATACTCTTTTCATTACAGAAAGAGGTGTTGGTATTTTGAAGTCTATAGATGCTGGCGTAACATGGAAGAAGGTGCTTAGTTCTGAGGAAGGAAGGTTCGAGGTAGAACCATCAATTGATCCGAATAAATTATTTGCAGTAAACGAAAGCTCTGAATATTATTTCACTTCGAATAAAGGTGAAAGTTGGAGCCCGGTAAGTACAGATCAGCTTGGAGTTAGTTTTTTGATAGCAGCAGGTAAGTCTCAGGGGTGGTACGATCTGGCTCTAGCTACACATCCGTATACTGATAATGCTTTTTTTGTAGGAGGAGTTTCGTTGGGAAAAATTGAGGTTCTCGAAAACGATGTGATTCAGGACAAGGCGACAGTAGGAAGTGTTGTCGATAATACGGGTGACGTCATTAAATATATAGATTTTAAGTCCGATTTTTGGAACGGAAAAATTGGTGATGGTATTGCAGATGGATCGGCAGATATATCCAAATCTGACTTTGTAAGTGTGGAGTTGCGTTTTGGCGCAGGACTTTCCCAGAAGGCACATAGATTCACTGTTGCAGCAAATTCAGGAAAGAACAAAGATGGAGGGGCAGGAGTGCCAGCTTCGGAATATTCGTATACAGATTATATCGATGTACCTTTCGAAGTTTGGGATGTTACCAACAAGAGGCAGTTGATGGTGTCCTTTAGGGATAATGAAAGAGATGGAGAGTTTAATTTGATTTCGAGAGATCCTGACAAAAGCAATAAGGCAAGAGAGTATGTTTATATTCATGCTCAGGAGTACAAGGAAACGGCAGATGATGGGATTGCAAAACAATCTGGGCACCTTCATAAGCTCATGTATTACTTTTGGCCAGTATTGCAGGATAAAGCTGAATGGAAACCAGATGCGATTGGTTATGCGACTTTCAAAATCAATTGGGGAAATGTGCTGAAAAGCAAGATTTGGGTTGTAGCAGATCCTTATGGATACAACACAGAAAATTCAATAAATTCAAATTTACATCCAGATCATCATTTTCTTACCACAATAAAAACGGATGAATCACAGAAAAAATTCGCCATTGTTAATGGGAATGATGGGGGCGTTGCTCTTTCTACCAATAATGGAAAGGCATTTAAACAGCTTCCTAAGGGCTATAATACCTCACAGTTTTATGGAGCGGCCAAGGTTGCAGGTAAATCTCAATACTTTGGTGGAACTCAAGATAATGGAACTTTCCTTTCGCCAGAGAATTCAACGGCTTCGTCTGCTTTTTCTTTTGAAATTGGAGGAGATGGTTTCGAGGTTGTTTGTCATGCTACTGACCCAGACAAAATGATTGGAGGCGCTTACAATAACTATTTCAGATATACAACCAACGGTGGTGGCAGTTGGAACGATCTTAGGTCTCAAGGGCTTTGGGGTGATGGGCCTTTTATTTCACGCCTTGGTTCTTCAGATAGAGATCCGGATTTATTGGTTGCCGTAGGGAGTAAAGGTGTTTGGATTTCTAAAAACTTTGGCCGTACATGGTCGGCGACAAGTGTTGATGGCAATTGGCCTGACGAGCCAAAAAAACTTAGTTCGGAAATAGCGCGTATCTCATTGGCCGACCCAAATGTAATATGGGCTGGAGGCGGTATGACCACAAAGCGTAGCATAAACGTTTCTTTGGATAAGGGTAAAAGCTTTAAGCAAACAGCCGATTTTGAACCTGTAAAAGGGTATCGGATTTCTGGTATGGCCACGCACCCTACGGATCAGGCAACTGCATATCTGTTATTTTCTGGACGTGGTCTGCCTAAGGTTATCCGTACGGTTGATTATGGGAAAACTTGGGAAGATTTATCTCAATTTGAAGATGAAAAAAGTCAGAACGGTTTTCCAGATGTTGCAGTGTATAGCCTTTTAGTAATGCCTTACGATACGAACATTATTTGGGTAGGTACAGAGATAGGACTTTTTGAATCGAAAGATGGAGGTGCGACATGGCATCTTGCCAACAACGGTTTGCCAGCAGTTTCGGTTTGGCAGATGAGTGTCCGGGATAAGGAGATTGTTGTCGCGACGCATGGCCGTGGTATCTGGACATTGGATATTTCGGGGCTAGACAAAAGCCCAGTAACTTCTTTCGTGTATGCCACAAGTGAAAAAACTGGCTTTAAGGCTAATCTTCTTGCTGCGGCAACGAAATTAGAGGTTTATGTAGACAATGAAATTGCAGCAACATATGAAAATGTTCCTGAGGGTGAATTTGCCTATGAGCTTGAAATAGAAGATAAGGACAAGTACTATTCGTACATAGTGGCTTATACGGAAAATGGAGCGTTTAAATCAAATACCCTTCAGTTTGAGGTGAGCACTGTTCCTATGATTAATTCGCTTAACGCTTCTGGCAATAAAATAACAATAGATTTAGAGCTATGGCGATACTACGATCGAATTGAGATTCTTTGTAATGGGGAGGTTGTTTCAATAAAGGAAAAGCCTATGCTAGGTGAACGTACTGAGTCTATCGAGTTGGATAGAAGGTTGGAGTGCGAAATTGTGGTGAAAGGTTACATTGGCGATAAGACATATGTTTCTGATTCTAAAACGATAGATGTTATATTGTCTTCGGAAACGATAAAAAAAGAGGTTTTTAATCTTAAAATATTTCCTAACCCTATAACGCCAGATTCAAAAATTGAAATTAAAGCTCCCAACAGGAAGCGAAATATAGCGTTACAGATCGTTGATATGAAGGGGAGGGTGATGATGAATAGAAGCGTATCATACCCAGATGTTATAACCATTTTACCTATAGAATACTCTCGATTTATGCAGGGTAATTATACTGTGCGGGTGAATGTTGATGGGGAAATTCTTACGCGGCGGTTTGCTGTTGAGAAATAATTCTTTTGAAATGCAGATTTCGATTTATGAAATGCGAGCTGGAATCTGCAGTTTTTAGTTTTGTTGAGATTGCAAGGAATAGAGGGATAGTATACTATATGTAATACTATTTTTATCTACATCTATAGGTGTGATACTTTTGAATACAAATAGATGTCTTGTTTCTGAAAATAGCATTGTATGTAGTATACTACCCTTTTTATTTACCACATCAATTTTACTAGCCTTTGATATAACAAGTACTAATTGGGAGAACTTTAACTTCCTTCCAAATTTGGAATATCCAAATAATACTGAAGCGTACAGCTTTTTTAAAAAATTTCGATTGTCCCATTATAGATGTGCTCAGCTTTTTCGCGGATTGTTTTCCATTCTTTTTTGTTTGAGCTTTTAGGTTCAATGCTCTTGAGTCTAAATAAAAATTTGCGGAAGAGTCTATTTTTGTCAGAAGTATTCCAATCGTTAAGTATCTCAGAACAAGTAGTTCGAATTTCTTTCCACTCGTTGGAATTGTTTTGCTTAGGGGAAATTTTGCTGAGAACTGTTAGTAGGTGATATAGTTTTGTGTCTATGTTTTTAAGTCTAACACGAGCGATTTCGTCTTGAATTAATTTCCATTCAGCTTTGTTATCACGCATTGGGGTTGTGCTTCTAAGTACATCTAGCATTTCATCAACACCTAAAATTTGTTCTGTTAAAGAAAATTCAAGTTCAGCAATAGTTTCTTCTTTGGGAGTCGTAGAGATTATAGATGTTTCATAGAATCCGACATCACTAATGTAGATAAGCCTGTACAACTTTAGACTTTTTCCAGAACCAACAGCTAAATCTAATTCTGTGGTGAGGTCTTTTTTATCAAGATGCGCAAGTTCGTTGCACTTATTTTCAGCCTCTATTGCAAGCTCAATGTGTTCATGATGATTAATTTCTGTTTCGTTAATTGCCGCATTGAAGTTTAAGTGGAAACTTAATTCTCCGTTTAGTTTGAAAACTGACTCAATATTGAACTGTTCGAGTAGAAACTCTGTGTAAAATTTTTTATGCTCCCAAAGTTCTATTTTTCGGGTGAATGGAACTACACTTGTTGAGTTATCATAATCAAATTCAAGTCGCCATAAGTAACGGCCTTTTACCTTCGTTGTCTTTTTTGAAATAGTAAGTTCCTTAATTGGCAGGGGGGAGTTTTCTGAGTGTGTATCAATACTGATGTTTTCGTCTTTAGAATTTGTATCTGTGCTTATGTTTTCTTTTTCACAGTTGTAAAGAGAAAGAAGTGCTACAATTGCAATTATAATTTTTTTCATTTTTCTTATGATTAGTTTATTGAGTAGCCTTAAGTAATTTTATTAAGTTAATTCTACTCTGTAAAATAACTATTTTAGTTCTATAGCTGTTACGACGATAAGGAGATTTTAAAAGTTACAATGGTAGGTTAGAGTTTATATATGGGGTGAATATTTTCGGTAGAGGTTTACATGTAATTCTATTTAGTTAAATGTTAGATTTTTGAGGTGCGACATCTTGTTTTTTATTCTTAATCAATAAGTTATAGGGTGTTGTTTGTTAGGGACTTTCCTAAATTATCTACTTTGTATATTGCCTTTGATATACAGCTTCATTATAGCGATAATTCTATGTTCTGTTTTATTTTGCTTCCGGAAAGCAGTTCTGCCTCTTTATTGTTAATGCAGTTTAAGACTCTGAAAGACTGTAGTTTATAGCTGTGTTGATTTCTGATGATCTTATGTCTTGATTCGTTGGAATCTATGAGGATAAGTAAGAAAATATTATAAGAGGTATGTTCACTTTCTGTATGTTACAGTGTTAGTCCTTTTGGGATTACCAATCTTCTATGAAGAAGCTGTGGGTATTTTGAATAATAGTTATGCTTCCCTAATATTAAGTTGATGTTATATTTGTTGTAATGAAGTATAGTGTATTGTAAAATAAGGATTTATGATTTTCTTTTATTGATTATTGAAAAAACATGTATGTTTTTTTTAGTTAAAGTTTGCATTTAGTACTTTTAGAAAGAAAAAATAACTAATATTGCGACTGCAATTTAGGAGTGGCCACTAGTTAATAGGGGTATGGTTCATATTCACCAATGAATAAAGATTAAAGACTGTCATAAGAAACCCTTTGGGCTTCAGGCTAAATAATCGCAGGTGAAATTCATGAGTGTAGTTATAGCGAATAATGGTTGGTCTGAATGATTGACCTATTAATTGACAAATTACCCAAAGTAGAACTTTGTGAGGTTTTGTACAGGTAAGTTTTTTGGTTATCAAAGGTTTCGCTCTCTGCTATTCAAATTAATTCAACCACGTGGCGGTTGCGAATGATAGGGATTTTTATTTATAAGGGGATAAATCTGAACTATACTCAATGAATTGCTTTATTTGTTTAATATTTAACGCTATGAAGTAGTTTCAAGATCAAAGAATGGAATAGAGAATTTTCGTGATGAACCTCTCACTCTCTTTAGTCGTTGAGTCTGCTTTTTAATGGTGTTATTTAGACAGTATTTGTTAAAAGACCCTCATTATGCATTGCCTAGGAAACAGTCGCATAACAAGGGAATAATTAAATTATTTCAATTTTAAAATTATGAAATTTTTATCTAAGTTACTAGCTTTCGCTGTAATAATTTCGTTGTTTTCATGCGAAAAAGACAACGAAATTAACAAAGAAGAACAACCCGTAAAAATTGATGTAGCCAAAGGTGTTACTATTACAAATGGGATGTTGGCTTTTGAATCTGCTCAAGTGTTTAAAAAACAACTTGAGTTGAACGAAAATGAAAATGGTATTGATATTGAAAAAAACTACCCAGACTTCGTATCCATTGAATCTGAATTTGAAAAACTAGCTGATGACTTCTCTAACATTGAATCTAGTGAAGAATACTTGAAAGCAAAATCGAAGTATGATACAAGATTTGAGTTTGGTGAAAGTATAGAGTATTTCTATATGCCATTAAATTGGAGGCCATTTGTAAACCGTGATAATACGATGCAAATTGGGAACTGGTTATATAAATTCTACCCAGACAGATATGTCATTGTTCTAAATGCAACACCATCAAAATTGGCAAAGGCTGAATCACTTTCTGAATCAGACCCTAGCGGGGAAATAGTCGTAGTAAGGGCCGATAACCTAAAAAAATCAAAGAATTGGGGACTGCTAACAGAAGACAGCAAAAAAAAGGGAAGTAAAAAATTAAGAGTTAGATTAATAGCCCATAAAATATTCTTGCCTATAGGAACAACAGGGAATGTTGCTGAGAGTGGACACGAGATATTCCTTGAGTGTATTCAAGAGTATAAAACTTGGGTGGGCACTTACCCATCGTCAACAACATTCTGGATAAGAAACTTGAAGTATACATTTGGCAGTACAACAAAGACTTCTCCCACTTATGAAACTGGCAAAGGTTCTAGATACAAGCGCATACTTTCTCGTGATAATAAAGGTTTAATCATGCGACCTTCTTTCCGTGATTTCAAGGTAGAGGTAAAATCGGGGGGGGTACCAGTATGGTGCACTTTATCATATAGCGATTATTAAAATCTTTTAAATCAGTAATTCGGCTACTTGTACAGTTTTTTATAGACAAATCCGTATTTAAGGAGGCGATTATGTGTTTTAACTGTATAGGTAGCCACATTTTGAATTGCAGAACTACGCGATATTAGTTACAACAATGTGAGGTATTCAGCCTGGCTTATAAATGACACGAAGTTATTGTGTTGATTTATAATATCTTAATTTATGGAAAAATTAAGGGCAAAGTACGAGAAAGGAACGGTAAGGTTCTATAAAGCCTTCAATATAATAGGTATGGGATGCAAAGTATGTTTTGCTTCGAAAAATTTCATTCTAGTTAATTCAATAAAAAGATGTAGTAATTGTTTTTAATTCTTAACAGGCCTAAATAGAAATACTCTGGGCAAAGTGCAGCATCTCTAAAACAGTAATTGCATGAGTATATGTTATCGCATTATTAAAAAGATTTTATCACTAATTGTTATAATTTTTGCACTAAAAACAAGTATAGCCCAAACTATACATGGCTACATTTCTGACGCAAACACTGGGGAACGATTAGCAGGGGCAACAGTATATAATTTTTCGAAAAAAAAAGGAACAAGTTCCAATAGTTATGGTTTTTACAGCCTATCGGTAAATACAAATCGGGTAGTCGTCCGCTTTTCATTTATTGGTTACGAACCAGTTACCAAAAGCTTAACCATAAGCAAGGATACAACCATAAACATTGCGTTAACCCCCAACCTAACTCTCAATGAAGTAACTGTTACCGCCAATTCAATCAATTATCAGGAAGAATTGGGAACAATTAAGCTCCAAGCAAAAGCATTGAAAAAAATACCAGTAATACTTGGTGAACAAGATATTATAAAAAGTATACAGTTGTTGCCAGGCGTACAACAAGGGCATGAGGGCAACGCTGGCATGTATGTTCGCGGTGGAAGTGCCGACCAAAACCTAATTTTGCTCGATGGTGTGCCTGTTTATAATGTATCTCACCTAGCCGGTGTGTTTTCTGTGTTTGTACCTGACGCTGTAAGTCAGGTAGAATTAATAAAAGGAGGCTTTCCTGCGCGCTATGGAGGACGCTTGTCTTCAGTTCTGAATATTAGCATGAAAGAAGGCAACTTAAAAAAACACGAAGGAAGCTATAGCATTGGGCTTATGGCTTCCAAATTCACCATTGAAGGCCCGTTGATAAAGGACAAACTTTCTTATATCATTTCAGGACGCCGAACACTTTTAGATTTATTGACACGAGCAATAAAGGCAACACAACCATCGGGAGTATCCTTAAATGCAGGTTATTATTTTTACGATGCGAACGCAAAAATAAACTATATCCACAACGAAAACGATAGATTTTTCCTTAGCTTCTATTCGGGCAGGGATAAACTATTTGCAAATACTAAAACCGAAGACAAAGGCTTTGGGCAAGAAAATAGGTCGAAGTTGAAAAATGGCTTTGGCTGGGGGAACATTACCTCATCTTTCAGGTGGAACCATAAGGTAAGCGCACGAATGTTCTCCAATCTCCACCTTACTTATGCTAGGTATAACTATAGGCTGACTACGAAAAGTAAACAAGCTACGGCATCCACTCAAACAGACGGAAGTGTAACAAAACATTTAACACGATCGGATTTGAAATATTTTTCGGGCATAGAAGATTTTTCTGCAAAAATGGATTTCGATTATTATCCCAGCGACAAGTTAGACATAAAATTCGGAGCAGGAGCAGTCCGTCATTTATATTCCCCTGGCGAATTTTCGATGAAAATAGGAGGTGACGATGACAATGGCTCCTCCACATCCGAAAATCCAAGAATCGTGGCCAACGAAATATACGGATATGCTGAGAATGAAGTGGAGGTTTTTGAAAAATTCAAAATCAATACAGGTCTCCGTTATACGTTTTTTAATGTTCAGAATAAAACATCCATGTTCCTAGAGCCACGACTTTCAGCAAAATACAAAATCGACCAATGGTTGCTGAAATTATCGTACTCCCGAATGGTACAAAACATCCATTTATTGGCCTCCAATGGAGCAGGGCTGCCGACTGATATTTGGGTGCCGGCGACAAAATATATTCCTGCACAAAAAGCCAGACAGTTCTCTTTGGGTGCCAAAAGATCGATAGCTCAGGGACTGGAATTCAGTATAGATTCTTATTACAAGTGGATGTCGGACGTTGTAGAATACAAGGATGGCGTTAACTTTATGAATACCAACATAAACTGGGAAGATAAGATAGAGACTGGTAAAGGCAGGGCATATGGAATAGAGTTGTTCCTAAAAAAAAAGAAATCCAAACTAACGGGCTGGATCGGTTACACCTTGGCATGGAGCGATCGGCTGTTCGATAATATAAATAAAGGGAAACGTTTTCCCTACAAATTCGACAGGCGGTACGACCTAAAATGTGTGCTTATGTACGATTGGAAAGAGAATATCGACATTTCTGCAGCATGGGTGTTCTCCAGTGGCAATGCGATTACACTCCCCACTTCAACCTATCAAGGTGTAGAGAACAATTTCGAAACTCCTTTTTTCGATTTTTTTACTGAAAAGGAGATCAAGAACAATAACCAAATGGACTATATCGAAGAGAGGAACAATGTCCGAATGAAGCCTTATCACCGACTTGACCTATCAGTAAACTTCAGGAAGCAAAAAAAACACGGAAAACGCACATGGAGTTTGGGTGTGTATAATGTTTACAGTCGACAGAACCCTTATTTCTATTTCTATCACAATGAAAAGAATGGGGACAGAAAACTGAAGCAGTTTAGCCTTCTGCCTATAATCCCTTCTGCAACTTATAGGTATGATTTTTAAACTTTCGGAGAGTGAAACAAAACGTTGAACAAATCCATTCCCCAGTTCATATGTATAAAAAGACATCTCTAATACCATATTCGATTACCTTGTTCTTCCTATTCACCCTTGCCCAAACTTCTTGCGTAAAAGATCTGGAGGTTGATTTTGGACAAAAGGAAGAAAAAATTGTAGTAAACTGTTTTTTCTCTCCCGACAGTATCTGGAAAGCTTATGTCGGTAAGACCACCAGTTTACAACAAAACCATAGCAACAGGCATCTTACCAATGCCACTGTCGAAGTTTATGAAGGGAACAAGCTCTACACAAAACTTGAACACGATAAAAAAGGATACTATTTATCGGACAGCCCAAAGCCTATCGTTGGTAAACTATACACAATAAAAGTAACAGTACCAGAAATGGGAAGTGTAGAAGCTACTGATGAAATTCCCCAAAAAGTAGAGATACTCACAAGTCATTTCGACACGATACCTACAATTATAAGTACGGGTAGGTTATTTCAGAATATTTTTGCTAATCCACTTAAATTAGGAATTTCCGAAATACCAAGATCAGGCTCTTTTCTTCAGTTACGTTCTTCAGTTACAAATATCGATAACAAAACAATCTACACTATTGATGAAGAAACATTAAATGAATTAATCGACAAAATCCCTGATAACTTAATCAATAAGTTAAGTCGCTTGTTAAATACTCCAATCTTAGGCAAGGAGAATTTCTATACTAGAATGAGACAAGAAGGGGATTATTGGGATTTTTATGATTATAAGGAAGTTATTTGTGATGCAGCGAAAACTGAAATACTCAACAACGGACTAGTCAAGGGCGAAGAGCAAAACAGAATTTTCCCTAAGAACCTAATCTTTGAGAATATAGCTCATGATAGTTATATGCTTCTGGGTAACCCTTCAGAAAAGAGTGATGCATCTGCTTTTGATTTTCATATCCCTAACGGAATTTTTTACACAGGCTCTGTGCATAATGGAATTCATATAACAAGGGATATTGATTTGTATATTGAATTGCAGACCCTAAGCTTCGCACTTTACGAGTATCAGAAATCGTATATTCAACAAATTACAAATCGTGTGAGTCCGTTTGCAACTCCTGTTCCTATGTACAATAATATAGAAGGAGGTGTTGGGATATTCGCAGGTTATCAATTAGATAGAGCGCAGATTTATGTGCCCAAACATAATTTGCCCAATCGAGATCCTGATTGGTTGTATTAGTATTAAGAACTTATTGCAATTGTTCTTTAATACAGGTTATGTAATGAAAAAACCCCACGCCAAGCGCAGGGTTCCCCAAATATAGAAAGCAAAAAATTATTGCCCATCATGCTGCAAGCTCTCTTCCAAATAAGGGTGATTGACGGGAATAAGATTATTCTTACTAAGTACAGTTGCAAAGATAAAGATAAACAGACCAAGGTAGCCTAAGAAACCTCCAATCTCCACAATTCCAAAACCAGCAATTCCACCATCGGGATGTTGCATCGAAACGCCCGGCATAATCTGTTCGTAGAGATCCACCCAGTAACCGATAAGCATGATTACGGAAGCAATGATAAGCCCGTTTTCAGATTTTGCAATACGGTTCCACAAAAGGAAAAGGAACGGGAAAAAGAAGTTGAATGAGAAACCGACAAGCATTAAAGGGTGCCAGTTTTTAGCACGTTCAACATAATAGAAAGTCTCTTCTGGGATGTTGGCAAACCAGATCAAAAAGAACTGCGAGAACCAGAAATACCCGTATGCAATAGTTAGCGCGAACATGTAGCGCGAGAAGTCGTGCAAATGAATGCTGTTGGTTGAAGGGAAATAGCCTTTGCGTTTCAATAAGATTATTACCAAAGCAATGAAGGCAACACCATGAAGAAATGCAGCAATGAAGTTTTTCCCTGCATAAATTGTACTGAACCAGTGCGCATCGATAGACATCATCCAATCTACAGCAAATAGCGAAAATGTGAATGCAAGAATGAAAATGGTGACACGCGAATAGAATTCACTTTTATGAAAATAGCTTAATCCTCCTTCAATGTCTTCTTTCAACGACCATTTACGAAGCAAGAAAGTCATCAGGATCCAAAGTCCGAAATAAACAGCCAAACGGATTCCAAAGAAAGGAATGTTCAGGTATGGCGATTTGTGCTGCAAAATGGCATCGTGTGCAACAGCTTCTGGGTGTGTCCAGTGATACAGAGAATGACTACCGAACAGAAGAATCAGAATAAAGCCAACAAGGGCAACAGGGATGTACTGTCCCATTGCTTCGGGTATGCGCTTGTACTGAGCCGACCAGCCAGATTGCGTGATGTATTGAATAGCCTGATAGAATGTAGCTCCAATGGCCAGACCTAGAAAATAGATATTATCTAGGAGAAAGTTGGCCCAGGTACGTTCAGGATTAGTAAAAAAACCAATCGCAAAGGCCACCACTCCGACCGCGATCAGTCCGAAACTTACGTTTCTAAGTGTTGAAGGGAATACGAATTTGTTGTTTTCCATGGCCAATATTTTTGACAATCATAGAATAATTAGATTAACGCAATAATTGAATGAGCAGAGGCGAGAGAGTTTACCCGTAAGTTGCCCGAAATTCGATTATTCAATTAATCATTTATTCAATTATTGCTTGGGGTTTACAGAGAATTTATTTTTGATATAGTTCACAATTTTCCAGCGATCATCGGCTTTTACCTGTGCGCCATGAGGTCCCATAAGTGTCGAAATGGTTCCTACAGTGATTACGTGGTAAATCTGCCCATCATTCAGGTCGGCCTGTACTCGCTCGCTTGTAAGGTCGCGTGGTGGCACAATGAATTTCTTGCTGGTGTACAGCGATCCTTGGCCGTTTCCGTTTTCGGCATGGCAAACGGCACAATAAATATTGTACTGTTCTTGTCCTCGGATAAGACTTTCTTTTGTCATTATCGAATCCGGATTGATCAATTTGGCCGACAGGTCAAGACCTGCTGCTGTATTTGGAATCGTGTATGGCAGTTCACCACGAGGAATAGTTCCTTCTATAGGCGCTTGTGCTGTTTTTCCATCCTTGAAGTTAGTGTTGGGCGAATAATATTCGTAGGCCTTTGAATAGTACATATCAAATTCGCCCATATAAGCTTTGCCCGGATGGTTTCTATCGCGGCTGCACGATGCAAAAGCGAGCACCGAGAGTATTACCGCAAAAATATGGATGTTCAATTTTGTCTTCATTCTACTTAAGTTTTGCGGTTTAAATTTTCTCTACTTCTACAGAATTGTAGTTTACTTCCGAAGCTCCCGTGTCGCGGAACATTTGCTCTATGGCTTCTACTTTGGTGTCGTCCATTTTTGCAGTGCGTTCCACTACAACTGCAAATTTATCGTCCGATACACGGATGTCGATAATGTTGGCTTTCTTTCCTGGCCCAAGATTTTGGCGGATAAAGAAAGTTGCCACACTTGCCAAAGAAGTAAGCAGAATCGTTCCCACAAACATGATGATAACAAAGGAGTATGTCATGCTTGGTTTACCACCAATATTCAGCGGATAATCGTAAACAAAGGTGTAGACTAAAGCCGCAAAAATTGTAGTAATGGAAATTGCCCCAAAGGCAAATTCCATATACCAAAGCCGTGTGGTATAGTGCAACTTGTGAATAATATCATGACTCGGATAAGGCGAAAATACATCCGCTATCTCTATTTTGTTTTCCTGAAGTTTATCGATCGATTTCAGTACATCTTGCTCGTCTTCGTAAACTCCGATAATGTTTTTCTCCATAACTTGTTGTTTAGGGTTTTGAGCGCTTTGGGAATTATAAATTATGAGTTATGAATTATAAGTTGGTTTGCACTTGATAAACAATTCATATTAATTTTAATTCTGCTCAAAACATAGAGGGAGAATAACTTAAGAATTGATAATCAAAATTGGCTAAGTGCTTGTTTGCAGGTGTCAGCCAACTTATAATTAATAATTCCACAACTCCCTCACATCTTCTCATTTACTGGTTTTCTTTAAGATCATTTTCACCTCACTTATGGCGATCATTGGCACAAAACGGAAAAAGAACAATGTTCCAAGAAGGAAAATACCGATAGTTCCGATGTAGATGCCCCATTCCGTTGTTGAAGGCGTATAATCAGCCCAGCTAGAAGGAAGGAAATCGCGCGTAAGGGAAGAAATTACAATCACGTAGCGTTCGAACCACATACCAATGTTGATAATGATCGACACAACGAAAACAAAAAACATATTGTTTCTTAGCTTTTTGATCCAGAACAATTGAGGAACAATGGCATTAGGGATGAACATCCAGTAAAATCCCCAAGAATAATCTCCTGTCACACGGTTGTTGAAGAAAGTATACATTTCATATGGCGATCCTGAGTACCAAGCAATAAAAATCTCAGTCAAATATGCTGTACCCATTATCAATGAAATGAAAACCAAAATACGTGCAACTGCTTCTAAGTGGCCTTTTGTAACATAATCGCGTGTTGTTGGAAAAAGAGCCTTTATTGTAAGCATAAGTGTTAGTACCATCGCAAAGCCAGAGAAAATCGCACCGACCACGAAGTAAGGTGGAAAAATCGTAGTGTGCCAACCTGGTTCTACAGAGGTGGCAAAGTCCATAGATACAATCGAGTGAACCGAAATTACAAGAGGAGCAGCAAGACCGCCAAGGATCATCGCCGTTGTCTCGAAACGTAACCAAGCACGTGCGCTGTTCACCCAGCCCATTGCCAAGAACCCGTAGGCCAATTTCTGAATTTTATTGGTTGCACGGTCGCGGATGGTTGCAAAATCGGGAATCATGCCAATGTACCAGAAGATGGCAGAAACGGTTCCGTAAGTAGAGATCGCAACAACATCCCATAGAAGCGGGGAGTTGAAGTTTACCCAAAGTGGACCGCGGCTGTTGGGGTAGGGGAAAATCATGAACCCGTCCCACAAACGTCCCATGTGCAGGAGCGGGAAAAGTCCGGCACAGATTACCGCAAACACTGTCATGGCCTCGGCCGCACGGTTGATGGAAGTTCTCCATTTTTGTCTTACAATTAAGAGGAAGATGGAAAATGCCGTTCCAGCGTGCCCGATACCGATCCACCAAACAAAGTTAATGATGGCAGCTCCCCAAGCTACAGTGTTGTTTACGCCCCAGGTTCCGATCCCGACGGTTACTGTTTGAAACATGTAATACAATCCGATCAGTGCAAGAACTCCAGAAAAGAGTACAGCACCTATCCACCAGAGCGGAGTTTTTTGTTCTATTGGAAGGGAAATATCTTGGGAAACATCCTTATAGGTCTTGTTCCCCTCGATTAATATTCCCCTGACAGAAGTTTTATACATGACTGAGAGTTATTTGAATGTTTTTCCTAATTAGTTGCAAAATGAATTATGAGTTATGAGTTATAAATTAAGAATGGTCAGGTTCTGAAATTTGCAGTTTTTTTCGAAGGTCTTCAAGAGACAGATTCCCTCACTTCATAGTTTATAACTCATGATTCATAATTAGGCATGATCGTCGTGCTTGTCCGCTTTCGGTTTAGCATCTGCATTACGCACTTTAGTCAGATAACCAACCGATGGTAAAGTATGTAGTTCTTCCAACAGATTATAGTTACGGTTGTCCGACATAGCTTTGAACACCTTGCTTTCTTTGTTGTTCAGGTCGCCGAATTCAATAGCATCAGAAGCACAAGCTTGCATACAGGCAGTCTTTATCTCACCATCACGTAGTTGACGGTTTTCTTTCTTAGCCGTAAGCTTACCATCTTGGATTCGTTGTACACACAGCGAACATTTTTCAACAACACCACGTGAGCGAACCACAACATCTGGGTTCAACTGCATACGTCCAAGGTCGTTGCTCTGGTTGTAGTTGAATTTGTCCGAGTTGGTGTATTCGTACCAGTTGAAACGGCGAACACGGTATGGGCAATTGTTCATGCAGTAGCGTGTGCCAATGCAGCGGTTGTATGCCATCTGGTTTAGACCTTCATTGCTGTGTGGCGTGGCGGCAACTGGACAAACGTTTTCACAAGGTGCGTTGTCGCAATGCTGGCACATTACAGGCTGCTGCAATACCGATGGATTTTCAGGATCGCCCTCGTAGTAACGGTCCAGACGAATCCAGTGCATAATACGTCGGTTTGCAACTTCTTCTTTACCAATTACTGCAATGTTGTTTTCCGCCTGACAAGCAATAACACAGGCGCTACACCCAGTACATGAATTCATATCGATTGACAGACCCCAGTGGTGGCCGGGAAAATCCGGTTCTGGATACATCGTTGTGTGATGCTTCTTCACTTTGAAGTGAAATTCATTACCCGATTTATCGTCTTTTAGATACTCCGAAAGAGTCGTTTCGCGGACAATTTCACGTCCTTGCATATCTGCAAATTCCTGAGTTAGACCAAGGCGTTCGTGGCGGCCAGTTGGTGTCAGGGCGACAGAATCGATCCAGTATTGTTCAGATCCATCGCGGTAGACAGTAAGTTCTGATGCATTCTGTCCAACTTCTTCTGCTACCGTCCCTGCTTTCTTCCTACCATACCCCAGTGCAATGCCCACTGTTCCGTTAGTTTGTCCTGGCTGAACAATAACTGGAAGGTCGAATTTTTTGTTGATATTCAGGAAGTCCCCAGTTTTAATCCCGTTTTCTTCTGCGTATTTTACTGGTATGGTGATGTAATTGTCCCAAGTAGCTTTTGTGATCGGATCGGGCAATTCCTGAAGCCAAGGGTTGTTGGCATGTTTGCCGTCTGCAATACCAACTTTTTGATAGAATATAGCTTCGATGCCAGTCTTCTTTTCCGAAGACTCTTTAGCAGCTTCTTCTATTGCTTCTGGTTTGAAGATAATCTCGGATACAGTCTCTGGTTTTATTTCGTATACACCGTCTTGTAGGCTGTGGTTCCAGAAATCGTCAGAGGTCAAGTATTTTCCAACTGTAAAAAGTTTTTCCTGCCAATATTTTTTTATGTATTCGTAATAGGTTCCTTCTATGCCAGCCCATTTCATAAGGCTTTCCTGTAGCTGACGTGTATTGAAAAGAGGGTTGATTGTAGGCTGAACCAAACTGTAAGATCCAGCTTTTGGAGAAGCGTCGCCCCAGCTCTCTAGGTAATGGTTTACAGGTAGGGTGTATTTTGCCAAAGAAGAAGTTTCGTCTTCACTTTCTACAAATGCAACACTCAGATCTACCTTTGCCAGTCCACTTTCAAACTCCTTGGATAAAGCGCTGTTGTAGATAGGGTTGGCGTTTATAAGGAAAAGTGCGCCAACCTTGCTACCGTTCATTTCTCCTATTAGCTTAGAAAAGTGTTCGTCGTTTCCTTGAGCATAGTTAGAAGGAACCTGCAAGTTTAGCGAAGTGCCATAATTGCCCAAGGCTTGATTGATGCCATTGATCATCACCTGAACAGTAACATCGTTAGAGCCAGAAACAACAAGTGATGCTCCTTTGTGCTGAAGTAGTTCCTTTGCTATTTTCTTCACATCCACAGGCGATTTTTCTGCCGACACCAAAGGAAGGCCTGCGTTTGTTGCAAATTCGTTGTAAAGAGCAGACACAACAGTTTTTTCCTGAGATGGCTTAATGGGTATGCGCACGTCAGCATTGCTTCCTGTGAGGGACAAATTTCCTTCAAAGTGAATGTGTTTCGACATTTTGCCTTTCACTTTGCTTACTTTACGGTTTTGCGCAAACTGTTTACTGAATTCAACAGGAGATAGCCACGTGCCAAGGAAGTCTGCTCCGAAACTCACAACTACTTTGGCTTTCGAGAAATCATAAGTAGGTAAGATGGCCTGCCCGAAAGTTAGTTCGTGAGATTTTCGAAGGGCAAACAACGAAACAGCATCGTAGTAAATAACTTCTGTACCCTGATATTTTGCAGCAAACTCTTGAAATAATTGCTTCGTGGAAGGAGACAGTTCAGTGCCGGAGAGAATAACAATCTTTTTGTCGCTGCCAGACAATTGCTGGAGCTTAGCGGCAATTTCTTTATCGACAGTGGGCCAATCTGTAGTTGCTCCTGCTTTTTGGGGAGCCTGAAGACGGCTCTGGTCATAGAGGCTCATAACAGAAGCCTGTACTCTTGCAGAAGTTCCTCCTTTTGTGACCAGCGATTTGTCGTTGCCCTCAATTTTGATTGGACGTCCGTCGCGTTGTTTTACCAGCACAGAACAGTATTCGCTTCCGTCGAAATATGTAGAAGCGTAATAAGCTGGTATGCCTGCTTTTATATGATCGGGATAATCCATAAAAGGTATGGCATTGCGTATGGGCATATCGCAACTGGCGGCTAAGGCTGCATATCCAACACCAAAGCCAAGTGTTTTCAGGAAGTTACGGCGCGAAGGGTTTTCAACCATTTTATTCTTCACTTCACCTTCACTAAGTCCCTCAACTGAAAACTCCGGAGTCATTTCTATTTCTCCGTTTTTATATTCTGAAATACTTTTCCAATATTTTTTCTCCATTGTTACTTGGGTTTTGTACCGCGTTCGACATCGGATTTATCGGTACTTAGGGAATAATAAATTAGATAATTGACTGTCTGAAGTTTGCAATGAGCTTGTTTTCAGGTGTCAGCCAATTCATAGTTCCCTTAATAGTGACACTTCTGACAATCATTAGCACCAATGTCTTCTGGTGTAACTTTTGTTATTTCACCAGATTTTAGTTTCTCGTGAAGCTCAGCGAAGTGTTTGTAGTATTCGTTCGATTCGAACTGAACTTCTTTTGTACGGTGACACTCTATGCACCAGCCCATCGATAGGTCGTTGACCTGTTGTAGACGTCCCATTTTTTCAACCTCACCATGGCATTCGGCACAATCGAGCCCTCCTGCATTTACGTGTTGTGCGTGGCTGAAATAAACATGGTCGGGCAGGTTGTGTACTTTCACCCATTCTATCTGTTTGCCTTCTTTTACAGCAGCATGAATTTTTGCTATCTCGTCAGTTCCTGTGTTTGTGCCTTTTTTGATTACATTATGACAGTTCATACAAAGCTGAACCGAAGGAATACCCGAGTGTTTGCTTTCCGTGGCTCCGAAGTGACAGTATTTGCAGTCGATATTGTTTTCTCCAGCATGTACTTTATGGGAGAACGCAATTGGCTGATCGGGTTCATAGCCTGGGGTACGCCCAAGATTCTGAGCTTCGGCAACGCCGATTTCCCAAATCACATATACCGAAATTAGAATGGCAGCTACGTGTAGGAATTTTACTTTTAGGACTTTAGTAATCGCAAGGTCGATAATGGAAAGAATCATTATCAATATAAAGACGATGAACCAAACACTAAAATCAGGAACTAGTTTAGAAAAATCATTTTCTAGGAAATTTGGATCGGCTACAACTGGCTTTGTTTTTTTTGCGGTTTCTTTTTTCGCGGAAGCCTTGTCGTAGTTCTTAATGTAGTCGAGGATAGCTATCGCGTCTTCGTCGGAGATAGCATTGTCTGGCATTGGGATTTTGTTGTTTTCCTCGAATACTTTGATGGCTAGTTTGTCACCATTCTTGATCATAGTCTGCGACGACTGGATGAACTTTACCAGCCATTCCTGCTCTCTTCGTTCCGTAACACCTTTCAGATCTGGGCCAACAAGCTTACCTCCTCCAATGGAGTGACAAGCAGTACAGCCCTTTGATTGGAATAGTGCCTTTCCATCCTGAGCAGAGACTACGCTTGTCGTTAGTGAAAAAAACACGACAAGGAGTACTGACAGCAATTTTCTCATGTTTCGATGGGGTTAGTATTTGGTTTCTATAAACGGATTATTTCAATGGATACAATTGTTGCAATTGATCTGGAACAAAAGCACTTGTTATTTTCTTAACATACAGGCTGATTATGTGTTCCAAAACTTAATTGTACACAAACATAATTTTTATTTTTCGGATAAAAAAGTATTAAACTCTTCTTTTGCCTTATTTTGAAAATAAACAATAGCCCATCTAGCCGATTTGTAGAAAATGAATACGACACCCCTCTCACCTCTCTTTTACCCGATTCTTAAGCCTGCAGTCCTTTTGTTATAGAGTATAAATGTACAGGATAATTGTGGTATGTCAAAATGTGAGTTAGAGGCTGATTAATAAAATGGAATTTCTTTTAGAATGCCCTGTTGGCTTTGTATTGCTACCTGAAAAATACTCATTGGGAATAGATGGAGAGCAATTTTAATTGGTGATGGGCGATTCATATGGAGTAGTTCTTTTTAAGAAAAATCAATGATTTCTAATTTGGTAAAATTTGAATAGAACTTCGCCGAAATTGAAGTGTGAAACAGTAGAGTGAAAATCTATGTATGTGTAGTATAAGCTTTGGGTATGTAGTTTTTAAAACGTTTTAATCCAAATTGGCAATTGAAGAGGTAATGTTGTTCTTTATCAGTCTATTATGGGAGATGATAGGAGTTGGAAAATCAAGAAGTTGTTTTATAACATGTTCTTCATGAGTGACTATGAGCAGGTTTTGGGTGTTGATTTGTAAGATTCGTTTTATCTTATAACTCGTGTTTTTACTTAACTTAAAGGCGCGAAGCTATTTATCTGAATTCATTTTCTTTTGTATAGAAGAGACTTGATAGCGTAATTAATTTATTTTAATTACGATTTACTTATGGTAACTACATTTAAGTTAATTTTCCTGAGCGTAGAGTAGTTTACATTCAGTTTTTGGATTGAGATAAATCCACATCTTATAGTTAAGAGAAAATTCTATTGATCAACTGTTGAGTCGGTGTGCTGATATTGAACACATATTCCTTTTTTTGAACTATTAAGCACGTGGTGCTATTTATTAGGAAAAGCATCGTTCTAATATTCAGCATGGTGACACATCTAAAAGTGTCGTTTATATTAGCACACCTACTTAATACTACATGCTTGTAACTATTTTGGTACAAACTAAACATATCTACACATGAAAACTCATTTAATGCTTATCGGTTTTTTATTGACAAGTTGGACGCTTCTTGCTCAAAAACCATTGAAAACCAACAAAGGATTCCCGAATGGAAAAAATCAGAACGTACCCTGTGCTAAAGGAACAGCTTATCAACTAAATAAAAAGGGGAAGTTGATAAAAGGAACATTGTCAGTACAGCAGAGTTATACAAATGGCAAAGGCCAGACGGTGAGTTGTAAAAAGATGAGCAAAGTCCATTTCAATAATAAAGGTATTCTTGTTGAAGCAATACTCGCTAGTAATCAGTCGTTTGCTAACGGAAAGAGACAAACCGTTTCGTGTGCTGCAAATTCAAAAATCATGTTTTTTGTTAATGGTAGTGTGAAGCAAGCTACCCTTAGAAGTACAGCAGGCTATTCAAATGGGAAAGGGGTAGCAGTGAGTTGTATGGGGGGAAAGAAAGTTGCTTTTTTTGAGAATGGAATTCTTGATTGGGCATACGTTGCTTCTAACCAAAGTTATGTTACAGGCAATAGAATTGCAGTACCTTGTGCAAAAGGTTCTAAAGTAGATTTTTATAAAGAAGGACATTTAAAGTCGGCTAAATTAGCACATGCTAGAAAGTTTACAGCAGTGAATGGTTCACAGAAGAGTTTCAAGGCTGGTCAGCGGGTGACATTTGCAAAGAATGGACATGCTAAGTAGTACTTTTAGTAGAATGGCTTCAGGGACATAGTAGAATCTGTAAAAGACAAAGAGCAAAGATCTAGTTATTAGAGTATTGCTCTTTGTGTAGTCAGGTAGTTTGACAGTGTTCAACTCAAGAAAAAGTCAAGAAGTTCCGCCGTATTGAGTTTTTCGGTATTCAGAAGGAGAAACACCGAACTCGGCTTGGAAACAGTTACGGAAGCTCCTTATTTGGTCAAAACCTGTTTCTGTAGCAATTTCACTTATCGTTTTCTCTTGATCGGCCAATAGCTGAACTGCACGTTGTAGGCGGATGCTACGAATGAATTTTGCTGGTGGCTGGTCGGAAATGGTTTTCAGTTTGCGGTTGAGGGTCGAAATGCTCATTCCCATTTCAGAAGCAAATACATTAGCATCGAATTTAGGATCGTCCATATGCTTTTCAATAATCCGAAGTGCTTTGGTAGCGAGCTTTTTATCCTGTGGTGTGATTTCTATTTCTTTCGGCCCCAGTTTTATCTTTTTACTAAACTTGGACTGCCATTTCTTTCGTTGGGCGAGAATCTGGGCGATCTTTTCTATTAAATACTCTGGGTTAAATGGTTTTGATATGTATGAATCAGCTCCAGTTTTAACTCCAAATAAACGAAACTGATCTGCAGTTTTTGCAGTAAGTAGTATTACAGGTATGTGGCTGGTTCGTTCTGTGCTTTTCACTTTGGTGCATAATTCAAAACCGTCCATATGCGGCATCATTACATCCGAAATTATCAGGTCGGGTAAGTTTTGTTGTGCTAGTTCCCAGCCTTGTGCGCCGTCTTCTGCCAATTCTATTTCGTAATGCTGATTCAACAATGTGCCAATGTAGTTGCGGACATCGGCATTGTCTTCCACCACTAGTAATTTTGCCTGAGAAGAAGCTTTTGCACTTCGCCTCTTTTTTGTTTGCAGTTTCAACGATTGATCAGTTGAACTATAAATAGGAGCATTTATAGCTCCTACTTTTCCTATTTGCTCTTGAGTTAGATGTGTATTCCCCTTGGGTAATTCTACAGTAAAAGTAGTTCCCTTTCCTACAGAACTTTCTACACCGATTTTTCCATGGTGCATCTCAACAATACGCTTTGTCAATGCCAGACCAATTCCGGAACTTCCGTAGGGCGATGGACTAACTTGGTAGAAATGTTCAAATATTCGGTCGAGATCGCCCTTCGGAATTCCTTTTCCGTTATCTTTTATCCCGATGTACACAACTTTCTCATCTTCCCAGATTCGTATTTCTACTTTACCTTTAGAACCAACATACTTAAAAGCATTCGACAAAAGATTGTTCAGTACCATATCCAGTTTGTCGTAATCGAACCAAAGTTTTATACTTTCAGTCTTGTTTGTAATTAGAAAATCTACGTTGTTTATTTCTGCTATTTCCAGAAATGGCTTAACTGTTCTTTGAACAAACTGTACAATATCATTTGGTGATGCTTTCAGCTTCATGGCTCCGGATTCTGCTTTTCGGAAATCGATCAGTTGATTGATCAGCCGCAGTAGCCGTTGTGCGTTGTAATGAATCAGTTTCATTTTACCCTCTACCTCCTCCTGTTGTAGGTTTGAAGAGTTCTTTTTCAACAATTCTTCAAGAGGTGCAATAATCAGTGTCAGCGGTGTTCTGAACTCATGAGATATATTGGTAAAGAAATTAAGTTTCATTTCACTCATTTCCCTATCCTTGTCACCTTTCATTCTTTCCAGTTCCAGTTTTTTCGCCAAGCGTTCCTGTTTAATAGCATTTCTTCGGATTGCATAAATGATGGCCAAAAGGATAAGTAGGTATGAAAGCTTTGCCCACCAGGTTCTCCAGATAGGGGGGAGTATTTTTATTTTTATACTTCGGCCTTGTTCGTTCCAGTTGCTGTTTTTATTAGAACCGCGCAAGTGCAAAACATAAGAGCCCGGAGGTAGGTTGTTGAATGCAACGTAATGGCGGTTACCCAGGTACTGCCAGCCGTTCGTCCATTCGTCTAATTTATAGGCATATAAATTGCGTTCGGGAGCTGTAAAATCCAATGCGGCAAACTCTATCGAAAAGTCGTTTTCTGTATAAGCCAATACAAGCTCTTCTTGTTTGTTTATCGATTTATTGAGCAGAACTCTTCCAGAACGGATTTGAGCTACTTTCACCTCACGATTATGGACTTTTAAAGACGTAATGGCAATAGGGGGAGGGCAGGAATTATCCAATATCTGCTCCGGACTAAAAGCCGTTAGCCCTTCTATTCCCCCAAAGTACATCTTTCCGTTGAGCCCTCTATGGCTTGAGCGAGCTAAGAAACTAGAAGAGGCAAGGCCATCGAATTTATCGAAATTTCGGAATCTATTTTTATTTGTATCCAAACGGGCAAGTCCTTGGTTTGTTCCTGCCCAGATTCTTCCTGCATTATCTTGCTGAATACTCTGTATGTAATCATCAGCCAGACCGTTCTGCGTTGTGTAAGAAGAAAGGGAGAACTTGTTTTCTGCAATTTCATGGAGTTTGTACATGCCACAGGGTGTTGCTAACCAGACACCCCCTTTTTTGGTTTGCATTATATCCAGGACAATATCGCAGATCAGTTTTTCCTTTTTTTCTATTAAATCCTCATTAGTTGTAAAATTGGAATCTTTTGGAAAAAAAAGGTGAATACCTCCATACGAGCTTATCCAGATTCGTTGTCTATTGTCTGCAAAAATTTTTGTGATTCTTTCACTCTGTAGCTTTCGCCTTTGGTTCGGTTTGGCTTTCCAGTGTTTTAGCTGCTGCCATCCTTTTGATTTTTTCTGAAAAAGAAATAGGCCTTTTTGTTGAGTGCCTACCCACAACCTCTTGTTTTGCTCTAGGAGGGCTGTTACTTTTTTTACAGGCAGATCAAGCTTTTCAATGATGTAATTATCCCCTTTCTTTAAGGAAACTTTTCCTAGGCCAGAGTTCAATCCTACCAAAATATCTCCATTAGAATCCTCATACAATGTTTTTATGATTAACTTATCAAAGTCATCAGAAAGACCTGTCAATGCTCCAACGTAAGTTGTTCTGTTGTTTTCTTGTACATACAGCCCATGACCCTTTGTGCCAATCCACAAGCGTTGTTTACTGTCTTCCAAAACACAACTGATCGGAGCAGTGTTTAGTTTAGGAATGTTTATAATCATAAAAAATTGATGCTGCTGGATCAAAGCAATGCCCCCATCATCTAAGCCAACCCAAATATCGTTGTTGTTGTCCTTGAACAAATACAGAATTATAGAACTTTTGCTGGGCAGGTCAATTTTTTCGATGTTGTTATTTTCTATTGAAAATTTGAACAATCCCTTGCCCCAGGTCCCGATCCATATGTGTTCGCCATCGTTAAGTATCTTGTATGATGTCTTGGGCCATTGTGTTTCATTTTCTGAAATATACGACCTAGAATCGAATTCCACTTTTTTCGAGAGGTAATTGAACTTCACCAGCCCAATTTTCCAGCCCCCGATCCAGAAGCAATTCCTTTTTTCGTCCAAGGCCATATCGGTAATTTGGCCATATTGGAAGGTTTGGGGTATTCTCTCTACTTTGTCCTTGTCGTTCAAAAAAGCAAGCCCCATAGCAGCGAACCAGATTCTGCCGCTGGGGTCTTCTTCAATTGCAGAAACCTTTTTATATCCAAGGTAGTGTTTAACTTCAAAGTTGTTCGGGTTCAGCCGATATACCCCATTTCTCCATGTACCTAGCCAGATATTGCCTTTGCTGTCTTCCTTAATGGAGATTACACGTCGGTTGAGGCGCTGCAAAGAATCGGACAGGCGCTTAATGGATGTAGTTTCAGATTCGAACATACATAGTTCTCCTGTTTTAGAGCCTATCCAAATATTATTTTTCTTGTCTGTACAAAGAGATTCAATAGAAGGGCTGGGGAGGCTGTTGCTGCTATTTTTTCTTGGTTTGAAATGAGTAAAAGTGTAGCCATCATACCGGTTCAGTCCGCCACGCGTTCCAAACCACATAAAGCCAAACTGGTCTTTTACAATGCTTGTTACACTATTTTCGGACAGGCCATCCTGAGTTGTGAGCATTTTCACCGAATACTGCCTTTTATTTTGGGCAGATAACGTAAGAATACAAAATACGAAAGCAAGAATACTGGTAATTTTCAATGTCATTCGAATACAGAAATGATACAGGTTCGTTCTTCAAAATTAATATTCACAAGCAAAAGTTCAAAATCTTAGTATTTTGATTAGGAGCACAGGAGTTGTCATTATCTAAAGAGGTAGTCGCGCCTTCCACTACAAGTCCTCGCCCCGTGCACGGTTCAGCATCAGCATAGCGGTGTCTTCCTGCCGTCAGCCCCGCTATGCAGTGCTTCACACGTGCCCGTACCTGTGGGCTTTCCGTTACAGTCACGGCTATTTTACGAGACTATTGCTTTCTAATTCAGTCCATTCTACCAGTTTTACAAAAAGTCAGATATCTTATAGGAGAGATAGAAAAAAATAGTTGTTAGTTTCGGTGTACTTCAGTTTTTAAATCTTTCTGTTGAGGAGTAGATTCTGATCTAGCAAGTGCTACATGCGCATTTGCCTTTAGCCTGATATTTATCCCAAAATTGTAAGAGAATTTTATTGTCTTTTCACCAAGTCATAATTCGATTGTTAATCGAGAATGTTTTGTTTTAACACTCTGAAATACAGGGAGAAGTTTAAAATACATAAGCAATATTTTCCTTTCTGTGAGAATGATTTCTTCCTTTCTCTGAGAAGTTTTTACCTTTAAATGAGCCATAGAAGCAGATATAAGTTTCAGTTTTTCTAAAACTTGCAAGCATGAAGATTTGAGAGGTTTAACTACCTCGAAAAATACTTCAAACTCTAAACCCTAAACATTATATTAGAATGAAACTGAAACAGATTGAAAAAAACTTCAAGCTGGCATCACTTGCCATTGCATTGATATGCGGAAGTTGTGAGTCTGGCCTTGAATCGCAGGGAACAGATATGCAGCGAATTAAAAATTCAACAACCCTTATCGATCCAACTACAGATCCTGACGTACAACCATTTTTAGCAGATGTAGAAAAAAAAGGAGCGCCATCAAGTGCTTGGAAATTGGTTTTCAGCGACGAATTTAATTCGTTCGATGCTTCTAAATGGAACAAAACAGTAAGCAAGAAAACCCGTGATCCACGCTGGAAAAAAGGAATTCATAAATGGTTCTGGAAAGAAGATCATGTGTCTGTTGCCAACGGCAAACTTGCACTCAAAGCAACGAAGCCAAGCGAACATACCATGTACTGTGGTTCAGTCGACAGTAGGGGACTTTTTGAACCTACCTACGGATACCTAGAAGCGCGGATGCAGATTGCTCCAACAAGTGAAGCTGTTCATACTGCTTTCTGGACCCAAGGACATAGCATGGGAAATGTTGATGGAACAGGACATGATGGTGCTGAGGTGGATATTTTTGAATCACCCAATATATCAGACAAATGCCAAACAGTTTTGCATTGGGATGGGTATGGAAAAAATCATCGGGCAAAAACCAAGCATTGGTCAGCTCCAAATTTGCATACTGGCTTTCATACTTTCGCAATGAAATGGGAGCCTAATCAAATCCAGATTTTTTACGACGGTGTTCTAAAGTGGACCTATACAGGAGTTGGTATTCCGCGTGTAAAAGAATGGTTGTGGCTTTCTGTAGGGGCAAGTTTTGGTGATGGAGATTTCGCAAACGGCACTTATCCTGTTTACGCGTATGTTGACTATGTAAGGGTATGGGAAATACCAGAAAGCATTCAGAACGAATGCGAGAACCTTGAGTATTATTCTCCAACAGGGCAGCAAATAGATGTGATGACACATTCTTTGGCAAGCGGGGGCAAGCACCTTAGACTTAAAGCATCGGGTAATGATAACAGAATCCGTTTCAATAATCTTCATGTTCCAAAATCGGGCACATATTCAGTAAAGCTAAATGGTCTTACATGGTCTAGCTTTGGTAGGTACAAGTGTTCAATTTCTACTTCTAATGGTTGGCGTTATTTTACACCAGAAATCGATCTGTATTCCAATTCTTCATCAGTGAAAACTGTCAATTTCGGTACGGTATATCTTTCCGAGGGTAATCATCACATAACTTTTAGTAGTACTGGTAAAAACTCGAAAAGCGGTGGTTACCTAGGGTCTTTTGATAAGATTACTCTTACTCTGGTGGAGTAAAGATGCCAACATTCAGAAGATACTTCTGCATTGGCTACCATGTTGAAAAAAATGCAGGCAGGAGAGAAATCTGTTTTTAAGATTATCCTTTAAATCTTCCTGCCCCCTTGACTTTCAGGCTAAGGGGGCAGAAGAGGAAAACATAATCAAATAAGATACCCAAGAATTTATTATACATTTACTTTATTTACAATTTACACGATTCTGAATATATGAAACAGTTTTTTCTATTACCATTGTTAGTTTTTTTGCCATTTGCACCATTTGCTCAAATGGTAGATCCCAATACTCCTGCCGATGCAAAACCAAGTAACACGAATATTGGTTCCAATTGGAAACTGGATTTCAGTGACGAATTCAACGATGCTGCCGTGAATACGGAGAAATGGACTATCAATGTTAGTTCTAAATCAAGAAATCCGCGCCCAAAAATTGGTGTTAAAGATTGGTGGTGGAAAGCAGACAACGTATGGCAGGAGGATGGCAAACTGGTTTTGCGGGTAGACAAGCACGACCATAATACCATGCACTGTGGTTCTGTGAATTCCAAAGAAAAGTACGAAACTATGTATGGATATTTTGAGGCACGTATAAAAGTAGCGGATGCTTCTAAAGGTACACATACAGCTTTTTGGTTTCACGGGAAAGGAATGTCTAATGTAGATGGTACGGCCAACGATGGGGCAGAGATTGATGTGTTCGAATCTGCTTGGTTGGAAGATTATACAAAATCGGTAATCCATATTGATGGTTATGGGAAAAACCACAAGGCAAACACTAAGAAATACAATACTCCGGGCATACACGAAGGCTATCATACATTTGGCCTGCACTGGACTGAAAATTTTATGAAAATTTATTACGACGGAAAATTGAAGGTTACCTATAGCGGAGCAGATTGGATCGTACACGCAAATGAATACCTGTGGCTTTCCGATGGAGCTAGCTTTGGCATCAGTGGAGATCATTTCACAAAACTAGCTGTTGGAACTTTAACCCATGCATACGTCGACTATGTTAGGGTCTGGAAACCAATGTCTACTGTAACAGAAACCAATAGTATAGCATATGGCAAACCTGTAACTGTTGGATCTGTGTATAAGGATAATTATGGAGGGGCAAACATTGTTGATGGAGATGTAAGTAGTAATAGTAGCCGCTGGGTTTCTGGTAAAGACAATTTTCCGACATGGGCAGAGGTTGATTTAGAAAAAGAATACAAAATTTCAGGCTTTAAATTCTACACAGGATTTGATGGATATAACTATCCGATAACCGACTATAAATTCCAGTATTGGGATGGAAGCACATGGCAAGATGCTATATCGGAAACAGGAAATACAGAAGCTGTGGTCGAGAAATCTTTCGAGCCTGTTATTTCCAGCAAAGTTCGGTTGTATATAGAAAACAGCACAGAGGGCTATGCTCGTGTTTATGAACTTGAAGTTTATGGCGAAGAACATTCTGTAGTTACAGGTGTAGATCAGATTGTTAACCCATCAATAAATCTTTATCCTGTACCAGTGTCAAGCGAACTTTTCATAGAAGGACTTTCTTCTTCTCAAACTGTTAAAATTTACGATATCTCAGGAAACTTGGTTTATAGTGAATTTACCAAGAAAAAGATAAATATTTCTCATTTAAAGGCTGGAGTGTATATTTTGAAAATTTCTGGGTTTAAAAAAACAAAATTTATAAAGAAATAAGCCTTCATCTCACTTCCAAACCTGAAAGTGAAATGAATATATAATATGAAGAATGGTCAATAACCTTGGAGCTACTTGGTGTGAGCGACAAGGTTATTGATTTAAAGAATTTAAATACATTTATCGTATTCAGGCTTTTCTTTGAGCCCCCTTTGTAATCCTACCATTGTGAAAATTGAAGTCCGAAATCTTACAGCTAGGTGTAACACTCGTTTGGATTAATGTCCATCTTCACCGATGTATTTAAGTTTGTCACCTGTATCTTTAACGACATTTTTATAAAACTCTTCGCCATAGCCAGGTTGTTTCAGGTCTGGATCGCGCTGACCTTCTTTCGGAGCCTTGATGTTTCCGTCCATGTAGCGCATGAATAAATACTGATACAGTTTTTTCCAACGGTAAGTGGTATTGTCTGTTGTTGTAACGGAGTAGTTTGTGATGAACTCACGCGCCGCTTTGGGATCTTTAGCATGTAATTCAAGCGCAGCCTTGTCAATTGCTGTAGATTGTAGGATGAAACCATTTTCTAGTTCTTCTTGTACTTTTCGGATTTCTGGATACATCTCAGAATAGCGTGTGTAAGCAAAGTTCGACACTTGATTGAACACCCAGAAAGCCGAATTGTCCGACCATTCCATCAAATTGCCATTGCCAACTTTTACTGTTTCTGGAGGACGGGTAGAACCGCAATAAATTGGGTTGAAAACTGTTGTGGCAGCATCGTCAACACCCCACCAAAGTTTTCCGCCAATGTAACTTGGCATATCTTTCTGAGTTTGTGCTACGAAAACAAAACCTGTCTGTTGTGTTGCAATCGCACGTTCGTTGAAATACTTTTTATCATCTACTTTCCATGTAAGTGGGCGCCAACGGTATGGAGTTTTGTATGGGCCAGCACCAACATCTTTTGTCATGTCAAGGGGAGTACCTTCAAAATGATCGCGCATCATGTCCATCACTTGTTTTAGCGAAACTTTTTGCTCTGGTTTGATCCAAAGAGGCATGCGGTTTTTTAGGTTTTTACCTGTAGCGTAATCTTCGTATTTCTGCATGTCTTTGTTCACCTTCATGAAACCGGCCCAAACACGGGCGTCACAGAAACGAGCACCGCCAAAATCAACAGGTGCATATGTGTCGGAAAAGCTGAAGTTTTTGTCTTTCCCTTTATACCATCCCTTTTCTTTTGCAAAAGTAATTACATCTTTAGCGTTGAATACTTCCGCTTTTGGGTCGTCCCAACGGTTTTCTTTCTGATACTTAAATGTAGTGATACGTGCTTGGTTGGCGTGACCAGAGATGTAACCATCAGGTACTTTCATGGCTACCCAAAGTGTTCCTTTTACACCTTTTCCTTTGCCGATCATTTCTAAAATCCAAACCTCATTCCCGTCCATAATTGAGAACGATTCGCCACTAGAATAATAGCCATGCTCTTCAACCAACTGAGTCATTGTTTGTATTGCTTCGCGGGCTGTTTTTGCACGTTTCAGTGTAATGTAGATTAAGCTACCGTAATCGATTTTCCCTTCTGGGTTTACCAGTTCTTTTCGTCCACCGTATGTAGTTTCTGCTATGGCCAACTGGTGTTCGTTCATGTTTCCGATTACAGAATAAGTGTGGCGGACTTGTGGTATTTTTCCTAAGTACTTGCCAGTGTCCCATTCGTAAATATCTTCGAAAGCACCTTCTGGGTAATCCTGTGCAGCCCAAAAATACAACTCGCCATAGAGTAAATGCGAATCTGCAGCATAGGTAATCAGGTTTGTGCCATCGGCTGAAGCGCCGCGCGTAACCAAAAAGTTAGTGCAGGCTATCGACCAGCCCGACCACAGTAAAAACATGGTTAATGTAAGTATCCGTAGTGTCATAATTAATGAAAATTTAAACGTAGTTAAGGTCGCTGACCTATTTAATATTGAGAATTAGATCTGAATATGAGTTGCTTACATTCATGGGTGTCAGTTTAAATATGAACTCCCCATTTAAATCTCTGCTGCAAATTTATATGGATTGTTGAGACTGCAAGGGAATAATTTGCCGCTTTGCTTAAAAGAGGAGCAGGCTTAGCGCCATTACTGCCATCCCGGCTATAAGTCCGTAGATTGATAAATGGTGCTCGCCATATTTCTGAGCGGCTGGCAAAAGTTCGTCAAGAGAAATAAACACCATAATGCCAGCTACGCCAGCGAAAATAAAACCGAACATGGCATCGGTAAAAAACGGCATTAGAATTAAATAGCCTACCAAAGCACCAACAGGTTCTGCCAAGCCGGAAAGGAAAGATAAGCGAAAAGCCTTCCTGCGGCTACCCGTTGCATAGAAAATAGGAACCGAAACGGCAATGCCTTCCGGTATGTTGTGGATTGCAATGGCAACCATAATCGACAAACCTAAAGTTGGATCTTTTAGAGCAGCAGTAAAAGTTGCCAATCCTTCAGGAAAGTTGTGAATTCCAATGGCAAGTGCAGAGAAAAGTCCCATCCGAAGAAGTCCCTTTTTGCGGCGTTCCGTATCGGACATTTCTTCTATCGAACGCATTTCGTGTGGGTTTTCAAATAAGGGCACTAAGCGGTCAATTATGCCTATCAGTGCTATTCCTGAAAAAAAAGCTATCGTAGTTAATATATATCCCTTTTCTTCTCCATAAGCAGATACCAATGCGTCTTTCGACTTTGCAAAAATCTCTATAAATGACACATAGAGCATCACACCTGCCGAAAAACCAAGGGCTATTGATAAAAAACGGGTGTTGGTTTTCTTTGTGAAAAAGGCCAGCGCACTTCCTATCCCTGTAGAAAGTCCTGCTATTAGGGTCATGCCAAAAGCAAACACTAGTTGCTTCAACTCTATTGATTCCATAGTCTATGAGTAAGTTCTGGTTTTTGAGAATTAATCTACTAAGGTGGGGAAAGTTTGGGATATATCGAAAGATGTTTTGCTGATTAATTGTAATGGAGAACTTAGTCCTATATTTGTGATAGGTTGGAGAACATAACTACCACCTATAAACATAGGTGATGAATAGAGCTAAGTTCGCAGCCAATTTACGGAAGCAAACGTATAGGTACATATAGCCCCAAAAGCACACTGGACAAAGACATGTCCGAACTGCCAACATTGTGGGAGACCACTGTGGGCGACCGCCGCTACGAGCTTACGGAACACCGAGGCAATGTACTGGCGGTAGTGTCCGACCTTAAAAATAGCAAAGGTGAAGCCTCTGTAAAAGAAGCGCATAATTATGACCCGTTCGGCATGAAGATGGACGAGCGCTCTATTGTTGGTGATTACCGTTTCGGGTTTCAGGGGCAGGAATCGGAAGGGGCTGATCTTTGGGGTGGTAATAACTCGTTCTTCAAATTCAGGCTAAGTCACAATGCTATTGGTCGTTTCTTTGCTGTCGATCCTTTAACTAAGGATTATCCTCATAATTCACCTTATGCATTTAGTGAGAACAGGCTTATTGATGCGAGAGAGCTAGAAGGTCTAGAACTCAAAACCGTAACTGCATGGGTTGATCATCATGCAGATGGAGAGCCTTATATTAAAAAGGTAGGCTATATTAAAGGAAATTGTGGGTGTTTTTATTTGACCTTGGTATGGTTTTAGATAAAAACACCTGCCTTCGCATTTTCATAATTCCAGCCCTGATACTTGCGTTCCCTGATAGTTGGACAGCGGTATGTCCTTTTCGATTTGTTCTTGATGAACTGTTCATATAACCTTTCAACATTCATAAACATATCCCATACTTTATTCTTTGTCAATAGCTCTGTCACTACCTCTTTTATTTTTTGTGTCCCATCCTTAAGCTTTTCCTTGAGGGAAAACCAATTAGCGTAATTTTGCAGGTACTTCGTGGCTACTCCCCTAAGACAATCGTTGACGATTTTGTCAAAACGTTGCGCTAAACTGTTTGCCGTCTGTACATGTACCTTTTCTCCTTTGGCATGTTTGCTGGCCTTAAAGCTCTGGTGATGAATCTCCTGTTCCTTGGCAAAAGCCGCGATACTAGGGTGTTTGTCGGTGAACAAAGAGGCTGTAGGCGTGAATTTCCCGTCCAGCCTTGCTCTTATCGAGACACTGTCCAACCTGCCTATCTTTACCAAGGACATATCAAGAGGCCCTTCGCGTTGTTTGGTTACTAGGATCTTACATACGTAACCATTATCGCCGCGGTGACTGGCCCGTCCTCTAACACGCCTATGTTTGAGTCCCTTACGTCCCTTTTGGCTGTACCTGAACCAGAGATCGTCCATCTCCGTCTCGGCTTCGAACGTCGGGGCTTCGTCCCTGATGGACATCAGGAGCTTGTGCCTCCACTCAAATGCGGTAACTTTACTAATGCCGAACCGCTCAGCCTGTTTGGATAAGGCGGTTTCGTCCTCCGAAAGCATCGATATGGAAAAATCCATAAATTCTTTGGGCTTCTTTGACCAATGGATCGCAGTGCC
Source organism: Bacteroidales bacterium (assembly GCA_965230435.1). GTDB lineage: Bacteria > Bacteroidota > Bacteroidia > Bacteroidales > JBDKHP01 > JBDKHP01. The sequence continues at coordinate 1,363,309 of CBDDLB010000002.1, read as the reverse complement.
GGTGGTGGGCAGGAAGGTTTTCTTACATTCCTTGCACTTGTACCTGTGGCCGTTCTTATAGGCACCCCATTTTATATAGTCAAGGCTGCCGCAATGCGGGCAGCTAGACAGCTGGTTTTCCTGCTCTTTCAAAATCCCGTCCCTATCATTCTCAAGAGTTTGTTCTATTCGCTCCTTTAACAAAAGAAGCTCTTCCATTTCAAAAGTTGACAGCTTGGCCAACACCTCTCTTAAAATTGCCATAAACCTACTGCTTTTTAGTGAGTTACGGCTTTTTAAGAAGGTTTCAAAATTTCCAGATAACTTTACCCACAATTTCCTTTAATATAGCCAAAAGGTACATGTACACAAAATAATACCTGATTATTCTGTTCCAATCGACGGAGTTGAGCATGCAGAAACGATTACGATTCTTAAATTTAGGGATCAACCTGATGCCATTGTTAGAACTTACGAACCAGTTGATTATGGTGACTTGAACCCTAAACTAAAAGGCTTAAAACCATCTGCAACTTATAATTATACTAACGAAAAATCTAAACAGGAAAAGTTTGAAGATGATCAGAGTTGGATCAAAAGTAAGTACACTTGGTATGATCCCTTAGGTTCAGGAGAGTTACTTGCGGTAATCCGTGAAAGAGATGCAAAAGCTATTGATGCTGTCTATGAAAATCAAGGATTCGAAGATTCAAAAGCTGGTTTAGGTGTTATTTACTTGCGATTAGATAATACGGGAAAGGTTTTACCTTATGTTGGTCGAGCAAAAAATTGGGAACGTTATTTAAAAAGACAAGCAGAGCATGCTAGAAAATATCCAGATTCTGATTTTTCTTTTTCTATTTTGATGCGAGGAAAACATGAAGGAAGGCATCCAACTCCGTTAACACGTAAGGAACAGAAAATGATTGATAAGTATAAAAAGAAAGGTCCTGTTTCGAATATTAAAAACGCCTACAATAAGAAAAAGTATGGTGATTTAGATGATAAATAATAGTATCACACGGAAAACTATGAAATACAAAGAAGGCGACATCTTTACCTTTCCAATTGAAGGGAAATTAGCTTTTGGGCAGATTATCGCACTTGCTGAAAAAGAAACAATGACAGTTGTAATTTACAGAGAGTTATCACTTGATAATGAGCTGTTTATAAATGAAATTGCAGACGCAGAAATATTACTTTTTGCAACTACTTTTGATGCAAAAATACTAAAAGGAGATTGGAAAATTATCTCTAATTATAAGGATAATCTAGATAGGATTATTTATCCATTTTATCTTGAATATACAATGTCTGATGCAGAATTAGTGGTTGATTACTATGGAAATCCCGTAAGGAATGCAACTCCTTTTGAGGAAGAGTATTTGATCAATAAAAACTATCACTCTCCAGTTAGATTAGAAAAAGCTATGAAGGCTGCATACAGTGATGAAAAAAATTGGAAAAATATATTTAGTGATCTGCTTTATGAGTATAATTTAAATAGCAATAGTCTCGTTGTAAATAATCAACTGATTGGCTAGTGAAGTGCTAAGGAAAAAGTGGACACTTAACTTAAAAGCTTTTCAACCCCAAGATTGCCACCATTTTAACCTTGGCAACACTGAACAAAATGCAAAAAGAAAGAGTCTGAAACACACAGGCTCTTTTTAATGATAACCATTGCAAGAAATAGAAAAAGCAGAGTGTACCAATGTTACCCCCCGCTGATCGAAGCGGAAACAAGACCATAGCATAGCCCTAACCGTAGTTTGTAACTACAGTTCACAACAAAACAATAAAGCAGAATGGTAATACCGTTCTGCTTTTTGTTTTTCATGAGTTGTGTAATTACGATACACAACGTTTATCCGATACGTTATAATCATAGCATTGCCGCTAAGCGTAGACTTTGGCTACGCTTTTTTACATGCTTGATTATCTATGTTATATGCTAATTTGAATTGTTTATGTAAAGGCAGCTATTGCAAGAAATAGAAAGGGCAGAGTGCTAAAAAGTTACACCCCCCGCTCAGCGAAGTAATAAATAGCACCATCTCGCTGAGCGTTAGCCTGTGGCTACGCTCGATACCATACAATTCGACAGCTATGATATTGAGCGTAGCCACAGGCTGACGCTCAGCAAGTATGTGAGGTATTGTACCTTACCGTAAATTTCCATACGCACTTGCTATGATTATGGGAGGATGGCTTTTCGTAGCGGCATCACTTGCATTGTTAAGCGACTATCACCCCCGCTCGCAGTAGCGAAAACTAGACTATAGCATGGCCGCTAAGCGTAGACTGCGGCTACGCTATCATTATCAATGTTTACGACAAAAAGACAGAACATAAAAAAACGGTGTTCTGTCTTTTTTGTTTGTCGAGTAGCCAGAGTCTACGCGAAGCGCATGGTAGTTGGATTTATTCTAGTGCTTGTCATTGTTGTGGTTCAATGTAATCCTTTGCTCAGTAAAGCAATAAATAGTACTGTTTCGCTGAGTGTTAGCTTGTAGCTACGCTCGATACTATACAATTCAGCAGCTATGGTATTGAGCGTAGCCACAGGCTGACGCTCAGCAAGTATGTGAGGTTTATGGATGAGCTTGTGCTACGAGGAGCGAAGGTGTGCTTATAAATTAGAGCGTAGTCACAGGCTAACGCTCAGTAATATCTGAATGTATCTGAGTGTTTCGAACAGACATTTACTTACCGAAAACTGATACAGCAATCATCCGCTAGCAGCAATGGCAACTAGATCATAAATAGCTAAACATAGACATTGACTACACTTTCGGCATAGTGTTAAAAAGGAATGCACGAAAATTGCAAGCAATATGTTAAACAGGAAAGCATGACTAAACAAAAGCCTATTTTTTCCCGTTTAATAAACTTCATATATCTTTATAGGGCTTAACCCTTTAGTAATCATTCGAACAGAAAGAACAATGAATAAGAGAAGCATAACTGTATTATCCACCTTGCTATTTATAGCTACCTTTTCGTTTGCGCAGGATTTCAAAGTAGGCGATCAGGCACCGATTATTTCCCAGACCGATCTTGAAGGAAATGTTTTTGAACTCTCATCGCTAAAAGGCCAAATGGTTTTAGTCGATTTCTGGGCCTCGTGGTGTGGGCCTTGCCGTAAAGAAACACCAGTGATTCTAGAAGCTTACAAGAAGTTTAAAGATGCCGAATTTGAAAATGCTACGGGATTTACAGTTGTGAGTATCTCTTTGGATAAGAAGAAAGAAGCTTGGGAAAACGCAATTAAAAAAGATGGGATGATATGGCCTTATCATGTAAGTGATTTGAAAGGCTGGAGTAATGCCGTTGCTAAGGAACTGGGCATAAGAAAAATTCCTGCTAGCTTTTTAATGGATGGGGAGGGAAAAATAATTGCTATAAATCTGAGAGGTAAAAAGTTAGAAGCCCAATTGAAAAAAGTAATAAAAGGTGGTTCTAAGTGGAGTTTCTGGGATTAAAAAAATATAGCCTCTAATTGAGCCAATTAGAGGCTATATTATAGTTAATATTGCCTAGCAAGTGCTGCATCTTTTATTATTTGCAAGCGCTGCTTAATCATAGCCATATCAGATTCATATGTTGCAGATTTTTTAGCTGTACAGCCAAGATCGGTAGCTAGCTGTTCCAAATCTTCTTTTGTATCAGCATATTCTTTCTCTCCAAACTTATACACGCAGTCAGCACCAGTACAGCATACGGTTACTTCCTTCTGTTCGCAGAAAACATCCGCTTCACATGTTTCCTCATCTTCCTCTTCGCATGATGAAATTGCTACAAATAAACCGAGCAATAAAATAGGTAATAAGAAAAAACGCTTTTTCATTTCTTTGCTTTTTTGATTAAACATAAAATTACTTTGTCTTACGTTATTACTTTACGCCTGTTTCGTATGATAAATTATACTTAAAACGAAAGCCTAATATTTTGTCTTGTGTTAATATCTTGGTCTTTAGCCTTTCACCTGCTTTTATTTCTTTTCGAAATACTACTACATTCATTGTCTCTTCTCCTGTTTTGTCAACTCTGTAAATGAATTGTGTCGTTCTTCTTTTCTTATCCTCTTCTGAAACATCTTCACTAGCTAAAGCTTGCTTTCTCTTTTCCTTTGATTTTGCGGCAAATAATTGTCCTAGTCTTAAAAAAACACGGAAGTGATAATCGTCACCTTTTACGTTTGGATCTAATTTATACATACCAAAAAATGAGATATCCTTTTCACTACTGATGATATGAGTCGAGGGAACATATAGAAGAGATTTAAAAATAAACAATTTACTTTCTAAGGTCTTGAATTTAATATTATCCATATCCTTAGTTCCAGGAGCAATTTCCATTGCCATAGCAGGCTCATAGTTATAAATTCCTCCATCTTCAAGTTTCATTTCCCCTCGCACTCTCAGGTTTTTCATGTCAAACTCAGTCGTGTCATTCATTTCTATCATTGTATTGAATGTGGTCGTGAGCTTGCCGCTGATATTCTCTGATGTTATTACGCTATCCATGGCAAAATTACTACAGTCGTAAAGGAGTTTTTGCATGTCCATGTTTGTCACGGTATTTCGCGAATAAATTTCCTGTTTTCCTCCAGTTAACATTTTTATTTTAAATGAATTGTTGGAAGAGCCGTTAAATGCATCGAATTTAAACTGGTCTACAAGATAAACCGAGTCTGTTATGCTGAATTTACCAGAGATGTTTTCCACAAGAATCTGATCCCGCAACATGCTTTTATAGAAAACCACGTCACTATCCGGCCACTGTAAAAACTCCGCCATCTTATCAATAAAAGGTTCATCGTAAGTAAAGCTTTTCACACCGAACTTACCTTTGATGTCCATTTTGAAATTGGTAGGTTCTTCAACAGCAGTTGAATCAGCAGAGGTTGTAGAGGTGTTGTTTGTTTCAGTTGAGTTCGCTCCTGCTGCAAGCATTGCCAGTAGGGGATTAAAAACTGTATGGTCGATATCTCCAACTTTCCAGACACCACGTACAAACATAGTTTCTTTACGGTTCTGTAGAACAGAATTGTATACGTTGATAACCCGTGTAGAATCGAAATTAAAATCGACACCAGCCGCAGAACCTGTTACTTTGTTTACGGTAATAGTATCAGGTACCATGCGCACCTTGGCATTGAGTTTTTTCACGTTTAGCGAAGGATCGTTAGGCAATTGTGCGCTAATGTTCTGAGCTTCGAAATGTATTCGGCTTTGTTTAAATACAATATCCATTGCCTGATCTGCGATGGAGTCGAGGTTTACATTGCCATATGTTTTAACTTTCGCAAAGCACTTTCCTGAAAGCGTTTTTACAAGCGTGTCTGGCACGAAAGGCTTTAAGCTATCCAGAAAAACCTCCGCATTTGCATTTAGGTTGAAATCGGGATGCTCAATGTTTTTTACACGTCCATCTCCCCATAAATTGGCCTGTGGGGTTTCAACGCGGAACGAATCGAGCAGCACTTCGAGCCTCTTCTGATCACTTATCGACAGACTATCCAGTCGCGTGTATATTGAGGCATGAAGCAATTTTGCATTGAATGTAGGTACAGAAACATTCACATCGTTTACCGAAAAGCGTCCGGGGCTATAAGCCATTTTCCCGTTGAAGTTTTTCACATCCAAGGAATCCATTTCCACATTGATTCCCTCAAACTGAGCCTTTAGACTTGTATTGTAGAGTGCCCTGTTGATGAATGCATCGTCTACCGAATCTTTCAACTGTCCTCGCGTGGATATCGAGGCGATAACTTTTCCAGAAAGGGATTTTATCAATGTGTCTGGCACAAATTTTTTGAATTCTTCGAGTGTAATGCGGGCTTTTGTTTTTACTCTATACTTTGGTTTGTCGATATTGCTCACATTAAACGCCAGTTTGACAAAGCTTCTGGCGGTTGCCAAATGAAAGGTATTGAAAACAGCACTTGTGGTTTCGTTATTTCGTTTACTTCCATTTGTTACATCACCAGAGAAGTAGAGCGATTTCACCTCTGGGTAATCCCGCGTTTTAGCATAACCGTTTTTAAATGCAATATGGGCTTTCAAGTGTGGAAGAATAGAGTCGCCAACCAAGCCTTTCACAGTTCCTGACAAGGTAAGCAGGCCTTTCACCTTTTTTACTCCAAACTTTTTCAGTTCTTTTTCGGGAGCGTATTTAATCAGTTTTTCAAGATCGATCCCGTTGGATTTAAACTGGACATCGGTGAAAATATCCTTCAATAATGAGGCTTTGCCATTTAAGTTGAGGTGTGCACCCTCGCTTTTGAAGTCAAAAGATTGAATGTAGAGTGTGTCCTGCTGATAATTCATTTTAAAATCAAGGGCAGCCTCTTCCAGTTTGTGGGCGTTGGTACCAGCTACGTTTACATCGCGTAGGCTCATACTGCCTTTTATGTCGCCGAGGTAATGGCTGTTGAAGATTTTCCCACTGGCAGTAAGCTCTGGAATTTTAAGGCTTGCAGCAATATTAGCAGTGTCGTCTTTGTAAAAGAGCTGAATGTTTTTTAGGTAGAATTTCTCCAGATCTATTTTGGGCAGAGCTGACGATGTGCTATCCACTGGCTCTTCAACAGCGGATGAGTCAGCTGGTGGAATTAGAAATGCGATATTTGCTAAACCTAAACTATCCACATGATAGCGCAACTTAACATCGGAGATTTCCACTTTTTTAATTTCGAATTCGTTATCGAGCAGTGGCATGGTCTCTACAGAAACCAAAACGTCTCCAATGTTTGCAATGTCATCTTTTGCAGGGGTATTTCCCGTACTATCAATCTCCGCACCCAAACGAACACCAGAAAACTGGATTGATGCCAAAGGAAAGCGTTTGATAAGTGAAAACGACACTTCCTCGACTTCAACTGGGGCTTTTATGATTTCGCTCACTTCTTCTAATGCCAGTTTGGCAATTTTACTCTGAAAGAAACTGGCAGTTACAATCAGTATAATAACCAGAAGAAAAATAGAGAGCAGGGTATAACCTAATATTTTAAGCGCTTTTCTCATCCGTTTTATAATTTAAGCACGTGGGCTATATAAGCAGGTGTGCTAATATAAACGACATTTTTAGGTTTGTCACAATACTGAATATTGGCACGATGCTTTTCCTAATAAATAGCACCACGTGCTTATTATGATCGGCACTGTTCTGTTTTTCAATATTGAGACAGATCTTAGGGAATTATAAATTATTAGTTATGAATTGGCTTACGCCTGAAAACCAGTACTCAACCAATTCCATATAGTCAACTATTAATTTTATAACGCCTCAATGTGAACATTACAGAAATACTAATTTCATTCTCAAGTAATACGATTTCGAACTTGAATTTACCAGAATAAAACTTCAGTAATTTTATTCCCCTCCTCTCTGAAGAGGGGGTAGGGGTGGTGTTTATATCATAATATGATGTATTTATAAAAATACAACCACCCCTGCCCCTCCTTTTTTAAGGAGGGGAGCTGAAAAGCGTTGCTTTTCGTTGAAACCTTCGGTTTCATTATATCAGTAAATCCATCGCACAATTCGTATAAGTTACGCGTTTTTGAAAAAATCACAGTTTCAATTATCTTAACAATGTTTAAGACTCAGAAAGAAACGACGATAGTATTATTTGTATGTAATGCTTTGGTTACGAAATGGCCTTCTAAAAGGCGAAGCCTTTTGGCTCCCCGCCTTAAAAAAGGAGGGGGCGGGGGTGGTTGTATAATAAAAAACACAATCCATTTGTTATTAGTGTCTTATGATTTGAAGTAATAAACCACCCCTAGCCCCTCCTTAACAAGGCGGGGAACTGAAAGACTTCGTCTTTCGTGAAAACCTTTGGTTTTCATTTTGATGCGTCTGCCCTGTCAAATATCCCCCCCCCTTTAAAATGAATCCAAATGAGAACTATTCGTTAATCCAGAGTCATTTAAGGTAAATAGGATGCATTTCACAAACAAGCATCACATTTATCACACTATCGAAACGCCGACCATGAAAAAAGTGAACAGCTAATATATATACATTGATCAAAACTGAATACAACAAATTTCATGAAATATTTTGATGGTTGGTTATCTATACTCATATACGGTATACAACAAAAAAAGGCAGAACGATATTATTAACGCTCTACCTTTTTCATGATTTGTACAGACGCGCTACTAGCGCGTCTCTACCAACGATAATCAAATTCACATATCAACCTAGCACATCTTACCATGAACAAAAGCCCCAATATGATAATGAGTATCAGCAAGAATCTCATCATAAAGAGCTTTGGCTTTATTGCCCATGCCCAAGCCTAAGTTACCAAGAGCCATCATATACTTACAGAATTGCTCGTGACGGATTTGTAGATCTTCCTCAAAGATCAACAGATCAGGAAGCGAAACCGCAAAGTAGTCCATTTTGAAAGGAACAAAAAGCTGCTTTTCCCCAACCTTCAGTAGCTTGTTGAAGCGGCTGCGGGCTTCATCCTCACGGCCAAGTTTCTTCAGCGCTAAACCTTGATAGAAAATCTTATCAGGCTGCTGGTCGTTGTAGTACATAGCCAGTGCAGGCTCAGAAATCCCTAGCGAAGCTGCCTCCCAAGCAATTATTGCATTTTCCTGATCACCCAGACCATCGTAAGCACAGCCCATCCAATAGTAAACATCGTTTTCCTGAGCGCCACTAAGCTTACCCTCTCCAAGGTTGTGAGGATATTCCAGTGTAGCCTTCAGGTGGTCGATAGCATCGCTGAAGTTTTTGTCAACAATCGCTTTCTTCGCCAATTCCGTGTGGGCATATAAATACTGCGACGTAACTTTTCCTTCGCCACCTTCCCACGGGTGGAATTGACGGCTCATGATCAGTTCCAGAGCCTTCTCTTCATTACCAAGTAGGTTGTAAAGAGTCGCGCGCTCAAGATATAAGTCGTCGCGGAAATCCACTTCCTTAGGATGTTTCTCTAGAAGATCCAAACGCTCCTGCAAAGGCACATTCAGCTTTTTGTACAGCTGGTCAAGTTCCATAAGCACCCTTGGATCGCTAGTATTCAGTTCAAAAGCCTTTTCAAGAGCTTTGCGTGCAGCCTCAGAATTATTGTCTTTGTTGAAGTATGCCAGCGCCAAGTTCCTGTGAACAATCGAGAAGCTGTCATCAATATCACGCGACTTCTCCCAACATTCCTTCGCAATAGCATACTGGCGCGCTCCGTACCAGAAATTACCCATATAGTACCAAGCCTTAGCATCGTCTGGATTTGCGACAACGGCTTGTTGCAACACAATCAACTCCTCCAAGCGGTGAGGGAAGCAATAGTCAGGCGACATAACCGAAGCTTTTTTGTAAGCCTCTTTTGCAAGGTCAAGCTCTCCTGCTTTTTGCTGATAGTACCCTTTGAAATACCATATCATCGGATAAACCTCAGTTTTCCCTTCGGTGTAGAGCGTAATGAAGTCGATAGCTTCAGTATAGAAACCAGCATTAGCATAATCCAAAGAGAACTCAATGTAGTTGTGCCCATAATCGCGCATCAGCTCTTTAAGCTCCGTAAGAACAGCATCGTCTTTTGTAATCAGATATTTTTCGTAAATAGCGCCAAAGTTGAAGCGATCCATCTCAAGCGATTCCTCAATCAGTCGCAACGCTTTATTTTCCTGACCAGTAGTACGTAGCAAAGCAATTTTAAGCAAACGTGCTTTCTGGTTCAACCAGTTGCGGTGCAATGAGCGGTCGATAAGATCCAGCGCCTTTTCTTTATCGCCACGGATAGCATCAATTTCTGCACAGTGGAAGAAACCGCTGTCCTGAAAAGCACCATTCCAAGTCGACTTGAAAAGATATTCGTAAGCCTCTTCCAGCTTGTCTTGGAAACGAAGGCAAAGACCAAGGTTGAAAAGAGGTTCGCCATCGTAGGGGTTCGGGTTGCGCTCAGTCAATGTTTCAATAGCAGTGCGGAAATGCTTCTCTGCCTCTTCGAATTTGCCACGCTTCATCAGCCAAAGCCCCATTGCGTTGTTGTTGCGCACATCGCTAGGCTCGCGTTTCAATGCCTCTAGGTAGTAATCCGTAGGGTCGTAAGTTGCATGACGGTATTGTTCCAGATGCAAACCGCGCAAGTACAACTGCTCTACCGATGCAATTTCGTCAGTATCTTTAGCCGCTTTAGCCGGATCAGGTATTGGCTTCAATTCCTCAGGCGCAGTTTGCCAGTCAACCAATACTTTTCCGTTTGTGTCGGTTACTGAGATGTAAGCATCTTCAATATCAATTTCTCCTTCGATAATTTCCGAGAGACTCATTTCAGGCGACAGGTCAACCTGTGTTTCAAACAAGGTTTTACCGTTGCTAACCAACTTAACGGTAGCATTAGGATATTCAGCCGTAGCATATGCTTTCAAGATCCATTTGCCATCTTCTTCTTCTAGGTTAACCATGGCCTCCTTGGTTGCGTTTTTAATCACACCCAAATCGCGGTAAGGCATAAAATATTGCTTAAAGCTTTTTTCCTCGTAAGGCTGTAGCCACGAGAAATCGGGCTGATTGTCGGTATACACACCGCACATCAGTTCAATATATGGCCCATCTTCGTCGGTAAGGTTGCGGTCCCAAGCCTGTCCGAAATCTCCATTACCCCAAGTCCATTGCTTTTTGCCTGGCGACTGATGATGGTCGGCAACGTGTAGAAGACCACCTTGCGAATCGTTTTCGAACCCACCAACAAAGTTATAGTCCGATTTAATGGCCATATAAGAAGTAGGCACAGGAATATTTTTGTAGCGCGAGATATCAACACCCGCTGAGTAATCCACTTTGTAGTACTCACCCGTTGCAATTGGGAAGCTGGAAACATCGCGCTTTCCATGATCGAACACAGCATTAACATCTGGTGGGAATACCGACTGGTAATGATCGTTAACCGCAACCGCAGGATTTGCCCACCAAAGGAAAGTCTGTGGGTGTGGAGTACGGTTAAACAGTTTTACTTTTATCTCAAGATAAGCCTTGTCAGGATAAAGCGTAAAGCCCGCCATCCCTTTCGTGCGGAACATCCTCTCTACCTCGCTGCACCAAACAGTGATGCTGCCGTCTTCGTTTTCCTCGATCAGCGAATCAACAGGATCGTAAGTAGAAGGGCGGTGGTGCTGAGGCCAGTTGAATTCAATTCCGCCAGAGATCCAAGGCCCCGTTAGTCCAACCAACGCAGGCTTAATCACCTGATTGTAGTAAACAAAGTGGCGTTGTTTCACCTTATCGTAAGCCATCTGCACACGTCCGCCCAACTCTGGCAGTAGCATGATCTTGATGTATTGGTTCTCGATATAAACGGCATTCCACTCTTTGTCTACTTTTTCGTCGTGGATTTTCTCAATAACAGGAAGCGGATAAACAGCACCGCTGCTACCCTGATAAACTCTTTTCTCTAAGAAAATCGGGGTTTTTTCAGGTTCTCCGACCTCGTAGGTAGGTATCACCACCTTCTCTCTCCATGCACTAACTTGACTCATCTGATTTGATTTGTGGGTTATATATTGTGTTCTCAATGTTCTTTTTTATTTGGAGCAGGACTGCGTCGCTTTTCAAAAACATTAGTCGCGCCTTCCGCTACAAGTCCTCGTCCCCCGCGCCGTTCCACATCGGCGTGGCGGTCTATTCCGCTGAAGCTGCATAGCCGCCACACCGTGTGTCACTGGCGCGCGTGCCTGTGGGCTTTCCGCTACAGTCGCGGCTATTTTTAAAGCTGCATTGCTTTCTAAGTCTGTCCTGTTTTTATGTAATGTTTGTGTAAAAAAATCTAAAAATCAGGTACAGTTATTTTGGCATTGCTGTTTGTAGAGACGCGATTCATCGCGTCTCATCGTCGAATTTTCTTTTTATTCTTTATCGTTAAAAGACGCGATGAATCGCGTCTCTACGGGCGACAATACAAAAGCTATGGTTCTTTATTTCTGAAAACTACAGATTTGCTCTCCTTTTAACCTAATGGCTATGTCAAAAAAACTCCCTGCAACCGTCAGCGACCTTCCTGCAACATGCGGAAACCTTCCTGACACTGTCAGCGACCATTCTGCAACCACGAAAACCTTCCTGCAATCGTCAGCGACCTTTCTGCAACATGCGGAAACCTTCCTGACACTGTCAGCGACCATTCCGCAATCGCGAAAACCTTCCTGCAACCGTCAGCGACCTTCCTGCAACATGCAGAAACCTTCCTGACACTGTCAGCGACCATTCCGCAACCGCGAAAACCTTCCCAATACGTATAAATTACATATCGTGATCTATGTTTGTTTGAAAATGCCCCCTATTTCCCCCTAAAGGGGGACTTGGTTACCGAATAATCCTGAAAATGTATGTGGATTAGTACGGTACTATTCAGAAACATTCACATTTGGGCCCTCTTTTAGGAGGGCGGTGGGAGGCCACCTCATAACAAAAGCATATCCTTTTTCATAGATAATCTTCACAGTATTGAATCTTGTAATGCAAAGTTATGGTGATGTAAAACAGTAGGAAATAGATAGAGTTATTGAAAAGATGGATTATCTTACTATATTTAGTTTGCTTGTTCGGTATTGATTATTCGTCATTTGGTAGAGACGCGCTATTAGCGCGTCTGCACGGGTGATGAATAGATTGTTATAAAATAAAGTCGGAACGTCATGATAAACTTCTGTCAAGTGTAAAATATTGAATGTTAACCCTTCTAGGGTTTTAAACCCTAGAAGGGTTTCGGATTTTACAGAATCATTTAAAATGAGATGCAGCCCTAAAAATAGCCGCGATTGCAACGGAAAGCCCACAGCTACAAGAGCTAGTGGAACACGGCCTAGCGGCTATGTAGCTTCGGCGGAATAGACCGCTGGGACGATGTGGAACAGCTCTTGGGGCGAGGACTTGTAGTGGAAAGCGCGACGCAGTTGGTAAAGAGCAATATTGTTCTGCTCCTAAAAAATCTGAAAAGTAGAATTGTATGCAAAATAGTTTCGGACAAGAACAGAGAAGTGTGATACTTCCAGAGTCGGTTGTGGAGGAAGCAAAGGCCGATCCTGTGGGGGCGTCGTTGTATATTACGGATATTGGGTATTATCCTGTTGCGGCGGGGCATTACAGAAAAAGGGAAGATGGCTGCAAACAGCATATTCTGATCTATTGTGTTGCAGGCAAGGGGTGGATATCCGTAAATGGAGCGAAAAAGTATGTGCAGGAGAATCAGTTTTTTATAATTCCGAAGGATGTACCGCACGCTTATGCAAGCGATAGCAGCGATCCTTGGAGCATTTATTGGGTGCATTTTGCGGGTGATCATGCGCATTATTTTTCGGGATTTAGCGACAAAACGGAAACTATCAGTCCATCGGATACTTCGCGGATAAACGACCGTATTCAGCTTTTTTACGAGATGTTGCGGAATTTGGAAATGGGCTATGGTGTCGATAATATTCGGTATGCGAATATCTGTCTGCTTCACTTTTTGGCTTCGTTCAGGTATGTGGATCAGTTCAGGAATGTCCGGACGCTAAAGGATGCTGGAACAGTGGAGGCTTCTATTCTTTTTATGAAAGAGCATCTGGCTGCAAAGCTTACTTTGTCGGCTTTGGCAGATCAGGCTCAGTTGTCTGTGTCGCGCTATTCTACGCTGTTTAGGGAAAAAACGGGAAGGCCACCGTTGGAGTATCTTATCAATTTGCGGATTCAGCAGGCGTGTCAGTTGTTGGATCATACTTCGTTGAAGGTCTCGGATATCGCAAGAAAGATTGGGTACGATGATCAGTATTATTTTTCTAGGCTTTTTTCTAAAATAATGGGGCAGGCGCCTCGGGAATATCGGAAGAGGCTGAAGGGATAGGGGGGCGAATTATGAATTATTAGTTATGAATTATGAATTTAGCGGAGCGGTCTCATGAAGACCTTTGAAAATAAACTCCACTGAATAATTAGCTGACGCTTGAGAACCAGTATATAATAGAATGGTAAGAACGCGAAGCTTATTCTTTTATGACTATCGTATTGAATACCTAAATTCAGAAAACACAGGCCGCCGATCACTTAAAGTGATCTCTGACCTGCGCTAGGAAAGGCTGCCCACTTTGGGGCGCTGTTATCGGCTTTCCAGCACTTACGGATGCGCCCCAAAGTGGGCAGCCTTTCCTAGCATAGCTAAAAACATATCGCCAGATATGAGGCTGGCTATGTTTAGATAATGAATACGATAGTTCATATATTCTTTTATTCGTTGATTCTATTATTGAATCCAACTCAAAACTTCAAAACTCAAAACTCAAGAAAGTCTGAGGCTCAAGAATTACCACAAATTGGCTACCTTTGTAGCTTGAAATCGGCAGAAAAATGACAACTAAAGATATAAGAAGTCTAAATTTAGACGAGCTAAAAGATTATTTCATAGAGCTGGGTGACAAAGCTTTTCGGGCAAAGCAGGTTTATGAATGGATTTGGAAAAAAGGGGCTAGAAGCTTTGACGAGATGACCAACCTTTCGAAACAGACGAGGGCGTTGCTGGCGGATAATTTTATAATCAATACGATAAAGGTTGCGGATGCTCAGCAAAGTTCGGACGGAACAGTGAAGTTTGCTTTCGAACTGCACGACGGTAAGCTTGTAGAAGGCGTAATGATTCCTGCTCCAGGACGTATGACAGCGTGTATTTCGTCTCAGGTGGGTTGCAATGTTGGTTGTTCGTTTTGTGCTACGGGCAAGTTGGGTTTTATGCGAAACCTTACTGTTGGTGAGATATTCGATCAGGTGGTGGAAATCAGCAGGCATGCTGAGGCGGCCGGACAAAAGCTTACGAACATTGTGATGATGGGAATGGGCGAGCCACTTCTAAACTACGCCAATGTAATTGAAGCGATTGATAGGATCACAGCGCCTGATGGCTGGGGGATGTCGCCACGTCGAATTACTTTGTCCACTTCCGGAATTGTGCGTAAAATAAAGCAGTTGGCCGACGAAAAAGTGCGGTTCAATCTTGCGGTTTCGCTACATGCTGCCAACGACAAAAGTCGTAGCGACATTATGCGCATCAACGATACTTATCCGCTTGATGAACTTGGCGAGGCTTTGGTGTATTTCCACGAAAAAACAGGCTCGCGCGTAACGTTCGAATACCTGATGCTTAACGGTATAAATGACAGCATTGAGGATGCTAAACAATTGGCGCAGTATTGCAAGCAGTTGCCTGTTAAGATCAACCTGATTGAATACAATGCTACTGACGATCCTAAGTTTAAGAAGTCGGAAGCTAGACGTACGAATGCTTTTCTGGCTTTTCTGGAAAGCAAAAACCTTATTGTGAACTTGCGTAAAAGTAAGGGGGAGGATATTGATGCTGCTTGTGGTCAGTTGGCTAATAAACAGCATGGAAAGAAGTATGAGGTGAAGTGAGGATAGTGATGCTCGTTGGAAAAATGCCCCCTATTTCCTACTGAAGGGGGACTTGGTTACCAGATAGTCCTGAAAAAGAGATGTGAATCAATACAATTCAGAAACATTCACATTTGGGACCTCTTTTAGGAGGGCGGTGGGAGGCTATTTCATAACAAAAGCATTATCCACACAACACTATTAATTACCGAATACTTCCTGAAAAATTGAGGTGTTAGGGATAATAAAATTAATAACTGACCATGTTATGTTTGGCTATATGCTGGTTCTCAGGCGTCAGCCAATTAATAACTCATAATTAATAATTTAAATTCCCTTAGCGAATCCTATTTGACTGATTAAAACTAAAATATAATTGCAGAATATGGACGATTTATTAGAGCTTTTGGAAGAAGATTTACTAGGGGTTCCTTTTGGTGGGTACATAGTTTTTACACTGGTTGTAGTTATTCTTTTCTTTTTGTTGAAAAGAGTGTTTGTTATCGGGCGCTTATATTTTATTGCAGGCCTGACCTCGAAAGGAAGAATTACCCGCGTAAAAAGTAACGTGGACGGTGATACGATAAAAGTGATTGACCGTGATGACCCGAATAAAAAGAAGGGCATCCGTATGATTGGTGTGGATACTCCAGAAAGCCTTAAATCGTTGTACATGGACATTGCGCCTTTCGGGAAAGAAGCTTCGGATTATACGAAGAAGCGCATAAAACCTGGAATGAAGGTGTTTTTGATTTATGATGTTGAGCCTTTGGATAAGTTTGGGCGTGAACTGGTTTATGTTTATCTGGCAAATGGCGAGTTTTACAATGCGACACTTATCAAAGAAGGTTATGCTTTTGCTGCGGAATATAAGCCAAATCTAAGATATGCAGCGCTTTTTAGAAAATTAGAGAACAAAGCCAAGCGCAAAGGGAAAAGGCTATGGGAAGTGTATGACGAGAAAGGTGTGCTTTCGAAGAAATATAAGAGAAGTAATGCTTACCGGCGTTTTAAATACAAACATCGGGGTAAGGATAAGAAATAAGGACGTGTAGTCCCACAAATTCTTTTAGGTTTGCAGGGAATATAAAAACACACTATATGTCTGCTTTATTAGAGCGCTTCTTGCGCTATGTGAAAATAGATACAGAATCTGACGAGAGTTCGGAAACCTGCCCAAGCACTGCAAAACAATGGGACTTGGCCAACCTGTTGGTCGACGAGATGAAGGAAATGGGGCTTGCTGATGTTTCGATTGACGAAAAAGGTTATGTAATGGGAACTGTACCTGCTACAACAACTAAAGCTGGTGTTCCTACTATCGGTTTCATTGCCCATTACGATACTACGCCTCAGTTTACAGGCGCAAATGTAAAGCCTCAGCTTGTTGAAAACTACAATGGTGGCGATATTCTTCTTAATGAGAAAGAGAACATTGTTCTTTCCCCTAAAGACTTTCCAAAATTGGCGAACTATGTTGGTAAGACTCTGATTACAACAGATGGTACGACATTGCTAGGAGCTGATGACAAAGCTGGAATTGCAGAAATTTTAACCGCAGCCGATTACTTGCTAAAAAATCCAGAGATAGAGCACGGGAAAATTCGAATTGGCTTTACACCAGATGAGGAGATTGGCCGTGGTGCAGACTTTTTCGATGTTGAGAAATTCGGAGCCGATTTCGCTTATACGCTCGATGGAGGCGAAGAAGGCGAACTGGAATACGAAAACTTCAATGCTGCGGGTGCTACATTAACCATTCAGGGGCGCAGTGTTCATCCCGGTGCAGCCAAAAACAAATTGGTGAATTCGCAATTGGTAGGAATGGAACTAAACCAGATGCTACCTATAGAACAACGTCCGGAATACACAGAAGGCTACGAAGGCTTCTTCATGCTTTACAAAATGAATGGCGATATCGACAAAACCGAAATGGTTTACATTATCCGCGATCACGACCGTGATAAGTTCGAGGCAAAGAAAAAGCTGATGCAGGATACTGTGGATTTCATAAACCAGAAGTATGGTGAGGGAACTGTTAAGCTCGACATGAAAGACCAGTACTACAACATGCGCGAGAAGGTTGAGCCTGTGAAGTATATTGTAGATGAAGCAGAAACGGTAATGAAAGAGCTTGATATTGAGCCGATCATAAAGCCGATTCGCGGTGGCACAGACGGTTCAAGGTTATCGTATATGGGACTGCCAACTCCAAACCTTTTCACTGGCGGGCACAATTATCACGGCCGTTATGAATACGCCGTTGTGGAAACAATGGAAAAGTCAGTTAAGGTTATTGTAAAAATTGCAGAACGTTTCGTGCAAATGCCTTGAAATGATTAGTTTTGGGACTGACCATTGGTCTTCTGTTTTGCCACATCGAAATGTATAACATATTTATTTCCTAAACGTTATGCTTATATTGACTTTCAGGGGACCACTGGTCGGTAACGTCAATTTCCAAAAGCAATAGTATTATGAGAAGAATTATTTTTTTAGGAGCTCTGCTGTTCTCGCTAGGTTTACAGGCGCAGAACATTGAGTTCAAGGAAAAAAAACACGACTTTGGGCCGATCGAAGAAAAAGGCGGTAAAGTCACTTATGTGTTCAAGTTTAAAAATTCAGGCGAAAAGCCTTTGATTCTTAATGGAGTAACAGCTTCGTGTGGTTGTACTACGCCCGAATGGACGAAAGAGCCAGTAATGCCAGGTAAGTCCGGAACGATTAAAGCGGTTTTTAACCCTTTAAACAGAAGTGGACAGTTTAACAAAAGCATCACCGTAAATTCCAATGCAGAAAATGGCAAGCAGGTACTTTACATCCGTGGAACCATAAAAAAACAGCCACCTAAGCTGGAAGACTATTATCGACATAGATTGGGAGATTTAAGTTTCCGCTCTACTTACGCAGCATTCACAAAAATTAAGGACAGTGAGGTTCAAACACGGGAATTAGAGTTTGTTAACATGTCTGGTAAGGAAGTTAAACTTGCACCGAAAGACCAACCTCCTTTCATTCAGATTAAGTTTATTCCAGAGACAGTAAAGCCGAAGGAAAAAGGGAAAGCGATTGTTACTTTCGACGGAACAAAAGCCAACATGTACGGATACAATATGCATTATGTCTATATGACGCAGAATGGTGTTGCTGATTCGAAAAACCGTATCATGGTGAGTTCGAATCTAAAAGAGGATTTCTCGAAATGGACAGGAAAACAATTAAAAAAAGCACCTCATGCTCAGTTTGAATCTGCTAAAGTTCAGGATTTAAAAGGAAATGGTAAGCGGGTATCCGTTAATTTCGATTTTGGAACAATTGAGGCAGGGAAGAAAGTAGAACATGTTTTTAAATTCAAAAACACTGGAGACTCAGACTTGATTATCCGCCGTACAAAAGCAAGTTGTGGTTGCACGGCTATTGCGCCATCGAAAAAGGTGATTGCCCCAGGTGAAGAAGGAGAGATTAAGGCTATTTTCGATTCGAAAGGTCGTTCGGGACCACAGTCGAAGCAAATTACAGTAACATTGAACGATCCAGAGGCTCCTACAGTGAATTTGTATTTGATGGGGAGAATAGAATAGCAGTCAGGAACAATTCAAGATAGCTACTGCCTATTTAATTTTCAACAAAGCGCCAAACCACTTATTTTTGTGGCTTGGCGTTTTGCTTGCTTCAAAGGTTTGATTAACGATTAAAGTTTCCTATGCCTGTTTTTGAATTAACAGAAGATTATACAAATTTCCCTCCAGCTTGGCTTGCCAATCCCGATGGCTTATTGGCTATTGGTGGAGATTTATCGGTGAACAGAGTGCTAGAAGCGTATAAATCTGGTATCTTTCCATGGTTCAATGAGGATGAAGTGCCGTTGTGGTGGTCGCCCGATCCTCGTTTTGTTCTCTTTCCGGAGAAAGTTAAGATATCAAAAAGTATGCGGCAGGTATTGCGCCGTGGTAAGTTCAGAATCACATTCGATCGGGCTTTTGAAGAGGTAATGCGTAGCTGTGCATCAGTTGTGCGGCCAGATCAGGAAGGATCCTGGATTACAGAGCAAATGGTGGCAACATTTACCGAACTACATAAAATGGGTTTTTCGCATTCAGTGGAGGTGTGGAACGGAGAAGAGCTTGTAGGGGGACTTTACGGTGGGGTAATCGGAAAATGCTTCTTCGGCGAATCGATGTTTGCACGGGAAAGTAATGCTTCCAAGGCCGGATTTATTGTTCTTGCTCAAAATTTACAACGTTTAGGTTTTGAGATAATAGATTGTCAGGTACATACAGACCATCTGGAAAGTATGGGGGCTGAGTTTATTTCGCGCGATGCTTTTCTAGATACTGTGTATCGCAACCAGCCATTTGATATTGTTTCGCAGAGTTGGGACGGTCTAATGGAACCCACTGCAAAATTGCCTAATACATAGCCAGAAAACGGTACTTTTTTTGAACGGTATTGGCATAAGTTTGCTTGTTTTCGTAACTTGAGACAACTAAGGAAAACAGACCACCAGATGCCTAGCAATATAGATATTCAGAAGTACCGCACCAATATAGAAGGCTTGTTATTGGCAGGGGGAAATAAAGAACCTTCAACAAAAATTATTAAAGAACTCGATTCCATACTTAAACAATACGGAGAACTTCAGCAGAAATATGAAAAGGTTCAAAAGGAAAAGGTTAAGTTAGAATCTGAAATTTCTTACCAGAAACAGCAGTTTAGTGAGTTTTTTGATTACGCTCCGGTTTGTTACGTTTTTATAACAGAAGAAAACGAAATCTTAGATGCAAACCAATCTGCACTCAAGTTTCTCCAACACCCTAAAGAAGAACTGAAGAAGACTTCATTCTTAATGTTTCTTACCTCAGAGTCTAAAGATGAGCTTCTGGAAGCAAAAAAAAAGGCATTGGTTACAGGGGAGATTCAGACTCTGGAAATACGTCTGAACATAAAAGGAAAGCAACTGATTGCCTCTGCTCATATTTCGAAATTTTCAAATCAGAACACAGAGCATGCCCTGTACAGGATAGTGTTGGTGGATATGTCGTTGTATTATTCCACGGTATCGGATCTGAAACTAAGTAAACAGAAGTATAAGCGTCTGGTTCGGCATTCCTTGGATGGTTTTGTTCTCACCAACGAACGGGGGCAGGTGATAGAATTCTACAAAGGGGCGGAAGATATTGCCAGTATTGAAGAAGAAGAGGCTGTAAACCATTATATATGGGATATCTATTTTCTGATGATGCCGCAGGAACGACGGAGTAAAGAAGCGTATGAAAGTTTAAAGTATCCAATTCAACGTTTTTTTATGTCCGGAAAGGCTGATTTTCTTGATAAAGTAAAAGAGATAGACCTTCTAATCGGGAATAGTAATAAAACCTTGCAGGTGTTGCCTTTTTCCATCCCAAATGAAAAAGGTTTCCAGTTGGGAGTGATTATTCGTGATTTAACAGAGCAGAAGGCTAAAGAAAGGGAAACATTATTGTTGGCTTCCGTCCTGAACAGCACGAAAGATATCTGCATTGTAAGTAGTTTGGAAAATGAAGTACTGGTTGCGAATCGTGCGTTCCGGAATTTGCTTGGGGCAGGAGAGGGTAGCAAGCTTACCGGTAAGTCTGGGCGCGTTATATTGGAGGATGCTGGTTTTGAACTAAAACCGGGCACAATGCTGGCAGATTATTTTCCCGACGGAGTAGAAAGAGAGGAGCTGGCATTTGAACGTGAAGAGATTCTGGTTCTTCCAGATGGCAGTGAACAGGCTTATCTTACACGGCGTTTCCCAGTCTACAATAGCTTTGGGCAACTCACTGCAAGGGCAGTTATCTCTACAGATGTAACAGAGAAACGAGAAGTGTTAAAGGTGCTTTTCGAGAGGGAGAATGATTTTCTGATGTTGTTCGATAATATGTTGCACGGGGTGATGATATTGGAACCTGTAATGGACGGCAACGGACAGCCTATAGATTTCTCTGTAGTGGAGGTCAATAAACCAATGAAGAACTTTTTCCTTCGTCTGAATGTAAAATCTTTTTATAGCAGTATGGTTGATGTTTGGAAGGCTGAAAACCAATCTGTAATAGAGGATTTGAAGAATGTATTTTTGAGAAAGAGAAGCCTAAATAAACGTTATCATCTTAGTAGGGCAGAGAGGTATGCGGAGATGTTTGTGTTCTCTTGGGCAAACAACCGTTTGGCAGTAGTTGTACAGGATATTACAGCAAGGATTGTAGCAGAAAAAGCTTACGGTAAAGTGCAGATGCAATTGCTGGAGGCTCAAAAGGTAGCCAGTCTTGGGCATTGGGAATGGGACCTGTTAGATAATACAATGACCTGGTCAAACGAGATTTACAATATTCTGAGGGAAAATCCTAAATCGCTTGACGCTTCAATCGAAAACTTCGAGAAGAAAATTCACCCCGAGGATTTCAGAAGGTTTCAGATACATAGAAATAAGTTCCTGAAGAGAAAGCAAAAGATGGACTTCGCTCATAGAATCCTTTTAGCGGATAATAGCGTAAGATATGTACATGAAAGAGGACAGATAATTAAAGATGAAGAAGGTAATCCGATAAGTGTTTTCGGAACATTGCAGGATATAACCAAGCAGATTGAAGCAGAAAAAGCCATGGAACAAAAGGATCTCTGTTATAGGCTAATGTTTCAGAATATGTCCAGTTCAATGTCTATTAGTAGGATGATTCCAGAGACAAATGGAAGAGCTAGGAATTTTGTTTTTTTAGAGGTAAATCCTGAATTTGAGAAAATAACAGGCCTTTCGTCGAAGGTGATAGTAGGTAAGCGGGGTACTGAAATTTTCCCGTGGTTAACGGAAACCAGATTAGAACAATATGCTGAAATTGTAGAGAAAAGGGAAAGCCGCCGTTTTCAGGAATATTGGGAAGGGCTGGATAAATACTTCGATGTTGTGGTGTATTCTCCTCAACCAGAGCGTTTAGCTATTATTCATTCGGAAATTACTCAGCGCATTAAATCCGAACAACAGCTTCGGGCAACATCGAGGGAGCTGGAGGTGATTTTTCAAAATGCACCTGTGATTATGTTCTTGCTAAACAGGGAACGGGAAGTATTAAAAATAAATCGTGACAGTGAGCGGATTATAGGAATTCCCAAAGAGGATGCATATCATGTAAAAGTGGGGGAGGTACTTAGCTGCATCAATACAGCATATTCAGCAAAAGGTTGTGGATTGGGACACTCATGTGGATATTGTGGACTTAAAGGTATTGTAGAAGAGACTTTTACTAGGAAGACAGCTATTACAAAAAGAGAGATTACCTTGCAGTTATTCCGGAATGGAGGGCGGCGTAACTTTGTTCTTTTAGTATCCACTTTGTTGCTGGGGGATGAGTGCGAAGAGCGTGTTCTGCTTTCGGTAGATGATATTACAAAGGAGAAAAGAATAGAAGATGCACTTGTTGAAAACGAAGAGCGTTATAGGCGGCTGTCGGATGTGTCTACGGAAGGTATTGTAATTCATCAAGGCGGAGCTGTATTGGACATCAATTCATCTTTTCTTAAGATGTTTGGGTATGAGCAAGAGGAAATTATTGGAGAGAATGTTCTGGATTTGATGTTTCCAAAAGAAGCAATTTCAACTGTAAAGGAGAAGCTGGAACAGGATAATAACGGAAAATTTGAGTCGGAGTGTAAAAATTCCAAGGGTGAGATATTTCCTGTTGAGATTAATGTGCAGAAATTTAGTTTTAAAGGAAATTTAGCCCATGTTACAGCAGTTCGGGACATAACGGAAGCAAAAGAGCTACAGCAACGTGTCACAAAAGCGATTGTGAATACAGAAGAAAAAGACAGGAGCTTCTTTGCAAGAGAACTGCACGATGGTTTAGGGCCGTTGTTATCTACAGCGAAGATATACATTAAAGCAGCAGAAATAGCAAAAGACAAGAAAAGGCGCGACACTGCTTTGAGCAAATTGGAAGATTCCATCAACGAATCTATAGTTAGTGTGAGGGAGATTTCCAGCAGGTTAAGCCCTCATATTCTAGAAAATTTTGGTCTGAAAGTAGCTGTTGAGTCGTTTTGCTCAAAACTGAAAGGGCTAGGGGAAATTTCTTATGTAATCAATGTAGACATTTCGCATCGTTTTGATCAGGAATTGGAGGTGACTCTTTATAGGGTTTTTGTAGAACTGATAAATAACACAATAAAGCATTCTAAAGCCACCGAAATAAAAGCAGAGTTCAAGCAAGTGAACAATAAACTGCTTATGGAATATCGTGACAACGGGATAGGTTTTGATGTGGAAGAGGCATTTCTAGAAAGAAAGGGGATAGGTTTGTTCAATATCGCAAACCGAATTCAATCGTTTAACGGAACTGCAGAAATAAATAGCGAAAAAGGTAAGGGATTTGTAGCTAAAATAATTCTACCTTATGGTTCTAAAGAAACTCTTTCGTAATCAAATAAATGTAGTCCGAAATACACGAGCATTGATTAGGGGAATTGAGTCGAAGCGTCACATGTCTAGAATAGAGCTATTGGGGTAGAAGAATCTTTTCGTATAAGGTCGTGAACTTATTTAAATTATAGGAATTTTATCTGGTTATAAGTGTTTTATGTTCAGATAAAGCTTTTAGAATAAGTAGTCTGTCGTATTAATTTAGATTTATTCAGGTGCTATGTGGCTGATTACTTGCAAAGAATAAGCCTATAACAAATAGGTTTGAGACCTTATGGCCACCTACTTACGTAGAATTGAGAAAAAATCAATTTTCAATATACTACAATCGTGCAAGTCTGCGCGCAATCAAGCACTATACTATGTGCTCTTTTGTAGGAATTGTGCTTTAAAGGCTTGACTCTGATTGTATTTCCAATCTTATTTCTAAAATGGACGGGCTACGATAATTAAATCTAGTACTAATTTTAGGATAATCACTTCTTTTATTTTGAACATGTTGTATAAGAAAGGCTACTTGGTTAGTAAAGCTGAAAAAATAACTCTGGTTTTCACTTAGCAGGTTCCTTGTGTTAAAAAGTAGACGAATGAAATCAGAAACTGAAAAAACTCAGATACAGGATAATAAAAAGAAAATTGCGATAGTTGACGATCATAAAATGTTCCGTGAAGGTCTGCGATTTTTGTTGAGCGAGATTCCTAATGTGGAAGTTGTGTCAGAATCAAAGAGCGGGAAAGAATTTATAGAGAGTCTAGAACATGGAAGGCCAGATGTTGTGCTTATGGATATAAGTATGCCTGAAATGAATGGTATAGAAGCTACGCGCATTGCTAACGAAAAATATCCTGACTTGAATATAGTAGCATTAACTATGTTTGGAGAAGAGGATTATTACTATCAGATGATCCATGCTGGTGCAAAAGGTTTTTTACTGAAAGAATCAGGTAGTCGAGAGCTGGAAGAGGCCATTCGTACGGTTGTAAATGGGGACAGTTATTTCTCAATGACATTGTTGAAAACCTTGATTGTATCTTTGAATGAAAAAAAGAAAGAACCAAAGATTGAACTTACGAACAGGGAGAATGAGATATTGCAATTAATATGTACTGGTCTTTCTGCAAAAGAAATTGCGAACGAGCTGAAGATTTCACCTCGTACGGTTGAATCGCATAAGGCAAAACTTTTCGAAAAAACTGAAACTCAGAATACCAGTGCTTTGATTATGACGGCCATTAAGAAAAAGCTTGTTTCAATCTAAATTCTTGTTCACAAATGTACTTTCCTTATCGTGTTCATGGGGATGTACAAAAATCGGTGCCCAGTCTCTATTTCAATCGAAATCATCACCACCGTCACTTGCTAAAGGTATCCGAAATGTATCGCTTCTAACCTCCTTAAAATATCCTGATAGAAGGAAAAATGAAAGTGCCAAACGATAAGTTGGAGAAGGCAATAAATGAACTGATGATACGAATATTCAACTCAAGTCCTGCTTTTGAATCGTAATTTCTATTCCTCCATTTGTTCCCAGCAGTATGTATAAGGTTGCTACTTTCTTTTTCTATGGGATCCATTCTCGCCTATGATGGATAAACCCACATTATCCCTATAGTATTTCTGTTTCTTGTCTCACCTATTTTGGCTCATGAAATAATTGAAACTTAGAATCTACAGGCGAAAAGATCTCCCCTTTATAAATGTTTCTCTCGTAAATAATTTCCCGCACGCACTTAAACTTAGGTTATGTTCCTTAATTACTTATGATTTTTCGATCACATAAATGTGCGTCATGTATTAACTTCTATATGTCTGTAAATCATAATTTTATTTTCTAATTAATGTATTCCCTTACAGGGAGACACGCAGCTTTTGTCTCAGCTTACCCATAGAGTCGCACAGGAAAATAGACCAGGTTACTTTTGTTTCGGAAGTAGAATCAGGCATGCTTTCTCATTGAGGGGTTTGCTCCAGAAGCTAATCCTTCAGTAGAAGGAAATGTTCAAATAGAACACTCAATCTTGAATCACTAGCGGTTAATTTCTAAGTAAAGACATCGCACAAGTGGAGAATCTGACAATTAACAAACGAACATTAATCGATGAAAACATTTTTTCTTACAATAGCTATAGCTGTTGTTCTATTGCTAAACACCGAAGTCTGCAATGCTCAAATACAACCAAAGGCATTGCGGGTATCACTGATAAGTGAGGCAACTACATTACCTACCTACAAAGTAGTGAAATCTCCTGTTCACCCAGGGATTATGATCGGGGCAGATTTTCGAACAAAGCAAGGTAAGCATTGGAGCAATACTCTTGGGGTTGACCTAGGTTATTATTACCACAAGGCATATGAACATGCTGTTATGTTGGATGGTGTTTATACGCTTGGCTATAGGTTCAACTTTGGATTGCAGATCAATCTGCTTACCTGTTTGGGCTATAAGCATTCAGTTTTGGCTGGTGAAGTTTATAAGTTCGAAGAAGGCGAATATAAAAAGGCCACCCATTGGGGAAAAGCTCAGTTCAATGGAAAACTTGGGCTTGGACTAGAATTCCCAATAAACAACAAGTTCAGCATTGGTGTAAACAACAGGTACGTTGTCGCTTTGCCTTATGCTCCTAAAAAAGGAATGCCCTTTTCAATACACTCGATCTTTGCTGTAGGGGTAAAGATGAACTTGGCAGGGCAACAGTAAAATCTAGAGTATTACCTATCATTCAGCCTTTGTGAAACGGCAACCAAAAAATAAAAAAATGAAAGCAATACATTATTTCAACATATTCGCAATTGCAACACTATTTCTTTTTTCATCGTGCAGTGAATCAATAGATGCTGTGCCATCTAAACCGTGCGACCTGAAGAATGATGCACATCCACATGCATATCGCTATCAAAAGATTGTTGATGAATTTCTCGACGCAGGTTCCCCAGGAGTAAGTGTAACAGTTATTTCTCCCGAAGGTACTTGGATTTCGAGTGGAGGGAAAGCTGACCTTGGCAACAATGTAGGTCTGAGTCCTTGCCATACTCTAAGGGTGGGAAGTATTACCAAAGTTTTTACTGCTGCTGCTATTATGAGGTTGCAGGACAAAGGGGTGCTTAACGTTAAAGATAAGATCAATAAGTATATTCCAGGGCGAATTACTAAAGAAATTGAAAATGCCAATCTGGTAACAATCGAACAATTGCTTAACCATCACTCAGGAATTAAGGATTATTTGGGTATCGGGTCTATTCTAGATATACTTAATTATTCTGTAAAAAAGCGATCTGCAGAAGAAAACTTAAAAATTATATATGGTAAAAAGGCCGATTTTGCTCCCGGAAAGGGGATGCAATATTCGAATTCAAATTACCTCCTGCTAGGGATGATTATGAAATATGCAACAGGAAAAAGCGCATATCAGGTGATGAAGGATGAGATTTTTGATCCTTTGAATCTTAACAATACTTATCCGGGCAACGAGATCCCTTCAGATTTATCTAGAGGGTATTATGATGTCTATGACAATGGTTTTGTTCAGGATCTGACTGAAATTGATAATAATGCCATTGGTGGAGAGGACATGCTTGATGGAGGGGTGATTTCTAATTCGTATGATGTGGCAGTTTTTCTTAATGCTTTGTTGAAAGGGGAGTTGGTTACAAAAGCGTCACTTAACCAGATGCAGGAGTTCTTGCCTATTACACAGGATATGGGAGATATGGATTTCATTAAGGATTATGGGTTTGGACTTATGCGGCTTGAAACACCTAGTGGTAAAGCTATTGGTCACTATGGCAATGTGTATTGTTTCAATGCTTTGGTTTGTCATTTTCCAGAACAGGATGTTACAATATCTGTTCTTCAGAATGGAGGTTCGGCCAAGATTATCGATACTTTGTTCGATGAACACCTTTTTGAACATCTTTTTGATGAGTGAAAGTTTGCCAAGTTCTCATAAGTACATATTGTTCGGGGCTGATGGAGGAAAAAGATCCATCAGCCCACAGTTGTAAAAATTAACATGAATCTATGTCATAATAAAAACCTATTTCGACAAAATTAATATATGTGATTGCGCTGTTGTAAGAACTGATTTTATTGAATCGGGTGTAATTCAGTCGCTAGCCAAAGGCAATCTGTGTCTGAATAATATTGATACCATGGTAAGAGAATTTGTTATAGCTGGTGTATTTTCTTTCTTCTCCATTTACTTTGCCAATACCACCGTTTACTACACCCAACCGTTTTTAAAAAAAACGAATTGTGAATTAAAAGAAAAGTTGATTTTTTTAGCTCCTGCACCTCGAAGAACAACTTTTCAGATGGAACAATGTCCGTGGACAACGATATATGAATGTATTAGAGAACTAAAAATTGTAACGTAACGTTCTAGTCATACAGATAGTACTGCTTCACTTTTTTACGGTACTCCTCAGTCCCATTTTCCCATAAACTTTTAATGTCATCATATTTATAACGCTTTGTGAATGTTTTGCGTATCGTATCACTGCCACATACAATATCAAAAGATCTATATCGCTTCTCTTTTTTTAGAAAAAGAGCATGCTCTGGAGCTAGTTCAAAAGCTGCTTCAGCAAAACGGAACTGAATTTCTGTTAAGTGTACACTGTCAAAGTTCGTAATGTGTACCTGCACGCCAGAATGTTCAATGCCTTTTTTCTTCATATAATAAGGTTTGAAATGTATAGGGCGGAAAATAACCCCTTTCATCCCAAACTCATTCATGCGTTTGGCAAGCTTCTCGCCATCAAGCCACGGAGTTGCAAAAACTTCAAATGGAAGGGTGTATCCAACACCGATTGTGTTGGCATCCAGTTCTCCAATGATTCCAGAAGCTGAATAAAAATACGCTGAGTTTTTTCGGGGAATATGAGGAGAGGTAGGTACCCACGGAAGCCCAGTCTCGGAGAACGGCATGTTTCTGCGCCAATTTTCCAGTTTTACAACGTTCAGCTTGCAGGTCACTCCATTTTTCAGAAGTTTTTCGCCGTTCAAAAAGCGTGAAAATTCCCCAGGAGTAAGACCATGGATATAAGGGACAGGGTACTGGCTTATGAACGAGAAAAATCCCTTTTCAACAAGCGGGCCTTCGATGCGGTTGCCACCAATTGGGTTGGGGCGGTCGAGCACCACGAATTCTATATTGTTCTCTGCAGCCGCTTCCATGGCCAAACCCATTGTGCTGATGTAAGTGTACGATCTGGCTCCGATGTCCTGAATATCGAAAACCAAAACATCTACGCCAGCAAGCATATTTTTACTAGGCTTTCTGCTTTTTCCATACAACGAAAACACGCGGACACCAGTTTTGGAATCTTTAGCATCGCCAACATGATCACCAGCCGAGAAATTTCCACGAACACCGTGTTCTGGCCCATACAATGCCACAAGGTTTACTTCGGGTGCTTCGTGCAGGATGTCTATTGTCGATTTCAGCTTGCTGTCTACTCCCGTTGGATTGGTGATAAGTCCAACCCTTTTCCCTTTCAACAGTTCAAACCCGGCGTTTCGTAGCACCTCAATACCTGTTACTGTTTGTTTTTGTATGCTTTCTTTCTTCTCTATGGGATTTTTTTCCTGTGGTGAGGTAGGCTTACAAGAGTTTAATAGTAGCACAATCAGTAACGATGCGTATAGAAATGTTTTCATCTGTTTTCGGTTTTAAGTGAGAAGTTGGTATGAGCCAAATTTAAATAAGTTGGTGTCATAATAAAAAAGATACTTTTGAAGCTACTGAGGCTCGGCGCCTAAAAATAATCTAACTTTTTCTCCTGTTTACTACCAAAACAGAAACTTGCAACCTCAGGATAATATAGGTATCTTCGGTACCTGTTGACCACAATGGGTGCATCGCAATTTTCTACTATTGAACAAAATTCCATCAGGGCTATATGATCGATAAGTTTTATATAGAAACCAGAAGTTTTCATAAAAATCATGAGGGCGAACTGATCTGTGGCGATGTCTTTCTGAAAAAAATGATCAAGGAAGAGAATCGTCTGATTGCTGTGCTTTCCGATGGCATGGGGCATGGTGTGAAGGCCAACATTCTAGCCACACTTACGGCAACAATGGCACTTAACTTCACGAAGGAGCACAAGAACTTTAAGCGCATTGCAGAAACCATTATGAAGACCTTACCGGTCTGTAGTATCCGAAAAATCAGCTATTCTACCTTCACCATTGTGGACATTCAGATTGACGGAGAGATGCGTATTCTTGAGTACGATAATCCGCGTTGCCTGATACTCCGAAATGGAGAAGAGTTCGATCCGAACTGGCAGGATGTGGAACTGGATAGCGGCGAGAACAAAGGGAAGCATCTGCGTAGCTGCACGTTTGTACCCACAAAAGAGGATCGTATTATTTTCTGGACCGATGGGGTTATACAATCTGGTCTGGGAACTTCGGTGTATCCTTTTGGTTGGGAGAGAGAGGGCGCTGTTAATTTTGTTCAGACAATTATTAGCAACCAGCAGAATATTTCGGCGCAGAGGTTGGCTACAAAGGTTGTTAATAAAGCTTTTGCCAACGATAACTATCATGCAAAGGACGATACTTCGTGTGCTACGATCTATTATCGTGAACCAAGGTCTCTACTGATCTGTTCTGGACCTCCTTATGAGAAAGAACGGGATAAGCGATATGCCGAAGTGGTGCGGACATTTAAAGGTAAAAAGATTCTTTGCGGTGCCACAACAGCCGATATTATTTCTCGGGAGCTGGGTATTGAAATCCGTGACGATCTGATTGAAATGAGTGATGTCGATCTGCCTCCAATCTCTTACATGGACGGTATCGATCTGGTAACGGAAGGCATTCTTACGTTGAGCAAGGTTTCCGAGATACTTCAGAAGTATGATAATACGCACCCATTGGGCAAAGGGCCAGCGGATCAGATTGTGCAACTTTTGCGGCAATCGGACAAAATACATTTTATCGTCGGAACTAGAATCAATATTGCCCATCAAGATCCGACACTGCCTGTGGAACTTGAAATACGGCGTACTGTGATCAAACGTATTGTACGTATTCTTGAGAATAAGTTTTTGAAGGAGGTTAGCATGGAGTTTATCTAGGAACCAAACATGAGGGGCTGAGGGCGTGGTCTATTTAATTTTCGAACTTAGTTCTAAAAATGAGCTGGTTATATTAATTTAGGACACCCACTTATCTTGATTTGGAACCATTTAGGGATGATAAAATTAATAATTAACCATGCTGTTTTGGTTATGTGCTGGTTTTCAAGCGTCAGCCAATTAATAACTCATAATTAATAATTTATAATTCCTTTAAGCTAATCCAACGACATTTTTATAACACAGGTTTCTTTTTTCTGACAATGGATACTGATAAAAATACCAAAGAGATAATCACCGGAATTGTAGAACAAAATGGGAAAAGTCCAGACCGTGCAATTCCTATACTTCAAGCAATTCAGAAAGAATATAATTACCTTCCGAAAGAGGCCTTAAAACTGGTCTGCGAACAGACAGAAATCACGGCATCGCAATTGTCTGGTATTTCGAGCTTCTACTCTCAGTTTCGACACCAGCCCGTTGGAAAACACATGGTAAAAGTGTGTGTAGGAACGGCCTGTCATGTAAAAGGCGCCATGCAGGTCTACGATGCACTGAAAAGGGCGCTGAAATTAAGCGGAACAGAGGATACTGACAAAGATGGTGTTTTCACTTTGGAAAAAGTTGCCTGCCTTGGTTGTTGTTCTCTTGCGCCAGTTGTACAGATCGATGATATCACTTTCGGGCATCTCACCACAGAAAGTGCCGAAGGCATATTGAGTGATTTTCTTGTTGCGAAAGAACAAAAACAATCTCCAATCCTTGGTGTTCCTACTGAAGAGCTCAAACAACAGGGGGAAATTAGGATTGGTCTGGGATCGTGTTGCGTAGCGAGTGGAAGTAAGGATGTTAAAGAAGCCTTAGAAGCAGCTCTTGTCAGCAATAAGATAAATGTAGAGGTAAAACATGTGGGCTGTGTTGGTGTATGCAATCAGGTTCCAATGTTGGAAGTTCACCAGCCAGATAAAGCTCCGATGCTTTATACTAAGATAAAACCTGATGAGGTTGGTGAAATTATTAAACACCACTTCAGATCGGGAGGTTTTGTAAACCGTATGAAATCTAGCGTTTTCAATGCTTTCGAAGGACATGTTGTGAGAGATTTACCTCAATCTATCCAGCAGTTCAGTTCAGAAAATCCAGATACGCCCATTGGGGAGTTCCTAAACGGGCAGATTAATATAGCGACAGAGCTTCGTGGGGAATTAAAGCCAGCCAGTCTCGAAGAATACAAAGCAAAAGGAGGTTTTCTTGCTCTTGAAAAATGCTTAAAATCGTTGGAACCACAACAGATTATTGACCAAATAAGCAGAAGTGGATTACAAGGCCGTGGAGGTGGTGGTTTTCCTACTGGTAAGAAATGGCAGTTTGTTCATGATACTAAAGCAGAGAAAAAATATGTTCTCTGCAATGGCGATGAAGGCGATCCTGGGGCTTTTATGGACAGGATGCTTCTTGAATCGTACCCTTTCCGCATTATCGAAGGGCTATTGATAGCGGCCAAAGCCGTAGGTGCAAATGAGGCTGTTTTCTATATACGCGCAGAATATCCTTTGGCTGTAGAACGGATAAAGGAAGGTTTGCGTATTTGTGAAGAGATTGGCCTAGTTGGCGATAATATTCTCGGTACAACATTTTCATGTGCAGTAAGTGTTTTTGAGGGGGCAGGAGCATTTGTTTGTGGAGAAGAAACAGCACTTATCGCATCTATAGAAGGAAAACGTGGTTTGCCAATTCTTCGTCCTCCGTACCCTGCTCAACAGGGACTCAATGAGGCTCCAACCCTTATCAACAATACCGAAACGCTATCACTGATTCCTTGGATCATGAAAAATGGAGCTGACCAGTTTAATACCATTGGCACCGAACATAGTAAAGGTACAAAGGTGTTTGCTTTAGCAGGAAAGGTTAACCGTGGTGGACTGATAGAGGTGCCTATGGGCATTACGATTCGGGAAATTGTAGAGGGAATTGGAGGAGGAATTGCCAATGGGAAAAAATTCAAAGCGGTGCAGATAGGCGGGCCTTCTGGTGGATGTGTTCCCGCCAGCTTAATGGACACTCCTATCGATTTTCAGTCGTTGAAATCGGTTGGTGCGATGATGGGTTCTGGAGGTCTAATTGTTCTGGACGAAACAGACTGCATGGTGGATATTGCCCGTTATTTTCTATCGTTTACGCAGGAAGAATCTTGCGGCAGGTGTACTTTTTGCCGCGTGGGAACGAAAAAGATGCTAGATATTCTCGACAAAATTACCAGTGGCAAAGGGGAAATTTCAGATCTTGACAAACTAGAGCATCTTGCTATCCAGACAGCAAAAGGCAGCATTTGTGGACTTGGACGGACAGCTCCGAACCCAGTGCTTTCTACCCTACGCTATTTCCGAAACGAATACGAAGCGCACATTAATGGCACTTGTCCTACAGGAAAATGTCTCGGACTTATAAAATACCACATCAATGACAACTGCATTGGATGTACGAAATGCGCCCAGCGTTGTCCTGTAGGGGCAATTGAAGAAAAACCATATGAACTGCATCTTGTTGACAATGAAACGTGCATTAAATGTGATATTTGTAAACAGGTTTGCCCTGTGGATGCTGTTGAAATTGTAAAAAACTAGTACGGGAATTGATAAGTTATGAATTGGGGGGAGTAACCTCATGAAGATCTTTATTCAAAGCTAGGTGAACAATAATAGAATGACTGATGCTAAGTAGTTGGTTGCACGTAGAAAACAAGTCTAAAAAAAAGATTCAAGACCTTAATTACGATTAGTAAAGAAGATGATATCGTTAAAGATAGATAATCGAATAGTTGAAGTAGAAGAAGGAGCAAGTCTTTTAGATGCTGCACAGAAGTTGGATATCGACATTCCAACGATGTGTCATCTCAAGGGGTATTCTAACCATCCTTCGTGTATGATCTGCGTTGTGAAAGATCTTGATACAGGGAATCTACAGCCCTCATGCGCTTTCCCTGCACAAGAAGGTATGAACATCTCCACAAACGATCTCGAAGTTCGTGCAGCAAGAAAAGATAACCTAGAACTGCTTCTAAGTGACCATATTGGCGATTGTGAGGCTCCCTGTAGAGTTGCATGCCCTGCTTTTATGGATATTCCTGTAATGAATCGCCTTATTGCAGAAGGTAAACCAGCAGAGGCACTTCAGGTGGTGAAAGAAGAAATCGCGCTTCCAATTGTACTTGGCTATGTCTGCCACAAACCATGCGAAGGTACCTGTCGGCGTAAGCCTATCGATGGCACTGTTGAAATCTGTCAGTTAAAAAAATATGTTGCATTGGTTGATGCTGATTTACCAACGCCATATCTTCCTAAAAAACTGGAACCGTCCAACAAAACAATTGCGATTGTTGGAGCTGGCGTTGCAGGCCTTACTGCAGCTTTCCATCTTGCCAAATTGGGACATTCGGTTACGATTTATGAAAGGGAAGCCGAAGCAGGAGGCTCTCTGAGAACGAAAAAAACTGGAGCACAATTGCCTGTTGCAGCCCTTGATCAGGAGATTAAGATTATTGAAAGTTTTGGTATAAAAATATGTTGCAATAGTGCCGTACAAAAAAACGAACTTGAAGCGCTTCGTAAAGAAAACGATGCAGTTCTGATTGCAACAGGTGTACTGAGCCAAGAGTGGGCAAAAACTATAGGTATCGAAATAAATGCTAAAACTAAAGGCATAAAAGCAGACAAAGAAACTTTTGCCACATCACTGGAAAATGTGTTCGTAGCAGGAAGCGCGCTACGGGAACAAAAGCATGCAATCCATGTGTTGGCTCAAGGGAAACTGGCCGCTTATAAGCTTCATGAGTATTTGAAGAACGAGAAAATTGAAATCCGTAGAAAGTATTTCAATTCGAAATTCGGAAAACTTAATGCTAGCGAGTACCCTGTTTATCTTGTTGAATCGACAGATAGAAAGCCTGTTGTTCCTGAAAATCTTTTAGCTGGGTTCGACTATCAACAGGCAAAACAAGAAGCTGAACGCTGTATGCACTGTGATTGTAGAAAAGTTACAAATTGTAAACTGCGTGACTATTCACACGAATATAGTGCCGATCAGAAGAATTATAAAACTAGTGAAAGGTTGTTGATAGAGAAGCAATTTGCGCACGAACTGATAGTTTATGAATCGGAGAAGTGTATACGTTGTGGTCTGTGTGTTGATATTACAGAGAAAAATGGAGAAGAACTTGGTTTTAGTTATGTTGCACGTGGTTTTGATGTTCGTATTGGAATGGCTTTCGGAGAATCGATAAAGGATTCGTTAGGAGAAATTGCCTTGAAATGTGCCGAAGCATGTCCCACAGGGGCAATTGCGCGTAAATGAAAATTATGAATTATGAATTGTTTGATATGAGTACTAGTTCTTGCAAAAAGGCTCTTTTCCTTATTTTTTTTATTTTTTTTTCGTTTCTAGTTGGTGCGCAAACCTCAACATGTTGGCCTTCGTTTCGGGGCGATGCAAAAATGACGGGAAAAACATCTGCTACATTACCGGACAAGCTGCAACTACAATGGACATTTGAAACAGGCGATGCTATAAAATCGTCACCAGTAATTTGCGATAATACTCTCTATATTGGTTCGAACGATGGTTTTTTATACG
Source organism: Bacteroidales bacterium (assembly GCA_965230435.1). Classification (GTDB taxonomy): domain Bacteria; phylum Bacteroidota; class Bacteroidia; order Bacteroidales; family JBDKHP01; genus JBDKHP01. Next base: position 1,327,796 of record CBDDLB010000002.1, on the reverse strand, counting down.
CACTAACGCTTAAGGGTGAACTTCTTTGGAAATTCAATGCTGAAACATCTATAGAAGCGGCTCCTTTACTTGTTGACAACAAAGTAGTTTTTGGTTCTTTGGATGGCATGGTGTACGCATTGAATCAGAAAAACGGCAAATTAGTATGGAAATACGAAACCGAAGGTCAAATATCTGGTGCAGCCTCGTGGGTATGGAGTGCAGATAAGAAGAAAAAATATATTCTAATTGGCAGCTACGACTTCTATTTACACTGCCTGAACAGTCAAACTGGCAAGGTTATCTGGAAATACGAATCGGACAACTATATCAACGGAGCACCTGCAGTCGATAATAAAACAGCTGTATTTGGAGGCTGCGATGGTATTTTGCATCAAATCGGAACCACCAACGGGAAAGAACAGGCCGCTATAAACATTGGCACTTATATAGCTTCTTCTGCCTCGGTAAACAAACGGAAGGCATATTTTGGAAACTACGATGGAGTATTTTACAGTACCGATCTTAACGCAAAAAAAATCCTATGGACAGATAGCATCGGGGCAATTATTGGTTCGCCTGCAATATCAGGCAAATACGTAGTTATTGGTTCGCGTGACAAACACCTATATTGCTACGACATAGCCTTAAACAAACGGCATTGGAAATTTAAAACGTTAAAAAAAATAGATAGTTCCCCTGTAATCGCTTCAAAAAAGATAATTATTGCTTCTACAGACGGAAGGCTCTATATGCTTGATCTTGTAAACGGTAAAGAAATATGGTCGTACGAGGTTGGTGCCGCGTTTGTTGGTTCGCCTGCTGTTATCGACAATCGCATTGCTATTGGCGGCATGGATGGCAACGTCTATATGTTCGGAAAAAAGTAAGGTAACTGCAAACAACCCCAAAAGAGTATCGACATGAATATCATCAATATAGTTCCTGGTTTCGGAGGCACTTTCTATTGCGGTAATTGCTTGCGCGATAGCGGATTCACATTGGCATTGCGTAAGACTGGTCACGATGCGCACACGCTCCCTATCTACCTTCCTCTGAAGATGAACGATGATAACTTTGAAGAAGGCGTCCCAGTTTTTTACGGGGCAATCTCAATTTACATACGCCAGAATTACAAGTTGTTCCGTAACATGCCTGTATGGCTCGATAAGTTGTTCAATGCTCCTGCCATGCTACGGTATGCTGCAAAAAAAGCAGGCTCTACACGTGCAGAGGGGCTAGAGGAAATGACCATCAGCATGTTGAAAGGTCACGAGGGCTATCAGAAAGAAGAACTTACACAACTGATCTACTACCTGAAAAATCATGCAAAGCCAGATGTGGTACACCTTTCCAACGCCCTTTTACTGGGCCTAGCAGGCAAAATAAAAGAAGAAATAGGCGTACCTGTAGTTTGTTCACTTCAGGACGAAGATGTCTGGATCGATGCCATGCGCCCTTCTTATCGGAAAAAGATCTGGGATCTGATGTGCGAAAAAGGTAAAGATATAGAAGCCTTCGTAGCTGTTAGCGACTATTTTGCTGGCGTTATGAAAAAAAAGATGTGCATCGAAGATCGTAGACTTAAGGTAGTTCCAATAGGTGTCGAGCCAGAAAAATATCCTATTCTTCAGCCCAATACTGAACAACCAACTATCGGTTATCTTTCGCGGTTGAACAAAGAAAATGGTTTTGAACTGGTAATAGACGCTTTCATTTTGCTTAAAAAGAATCCAGAATTTTCACCTGTAAAATTGAAGGCCACAGGGGGCAGTACGGACGATGATGTAAAATTTATTCGTCGTCAAAAGAAAAAGCTGGAACAAAATGGCATTTCGAACGATGTGATGTTTACCGAAGAATACGAGGGGGAAACAAAGCTCAGTTTCTTCAATGGGCTAACATTATTAAGTGTTCCTGTTCTGAAAGGCGAAGCTTTTGGCTTGTATCAAATGGAATCGTTAGCTTCCGGAATTCCAATTGTTCAGCCAGATCTGGCCGCTTTTCCCGAGATTGTAAAGTTAACTGGAGGGGGAGATGTTTTTAGCCCCAATACTCCAGAGGCTTTAGCTGAAAAATGGGCAGAAGTTCTTCGCAAGCCTGATCTGATTATGAAATGGAGCAAACAAGGGCGTCAGTCTGTTGAGAAAAACTTCAATCTTAACATTTTGACTAATAGCATGTTATCTATCTACACTTCCATAACTTCTTAACAGGCTTTATCTTCAATTAGGTAATTATAAACGTACTCATGGCTGGGAAACGGTATTTAGAACTTTCCTGTTAATACAGATTCTTGTTTGACTTTGCAAAAAACTCTCAATACGCTTTTCTCTAATAAAAAACTCCTCGAAGCTCCATAAAGTGCTCATAATCTCCTATCCAATAACTGACAAACAAATTCAGGTGGATTAATTTTTCTGTACAATTTTGTAGTTGTTCTTTCAATAATTTCATATGTATAATATGTTGATTACATTAAGATTTAGTATCTAAAAACACTACAGATAAATCATGAACTTAAGAAAACTTATATTTCTATCAGAAAAAACTAAACAAATAACTGAAATGACAAGTAAAAGGAACAGTGCTATCTATACAACTACAATGCTTAAAAAGGAATAGCATACTTTTTGAATTATCCAAACTTTAGCCTAAACAACATCAAAATGAGAATAGGCAGGTTAATTGAACGACAATTATAGGTATCGTCATTGGTGTGTAATATTTTGAATATCAATAATTAATGTGTGTGAGCTGAAAAGCCTTATTTTACATTGCAAAGATGAAAAACTTCAACCCTTGAACCTTGTAACAAAAATTAATTCATGAGATTTAAATCATTCACAACCAGGCTGTCGTTTTCAATAAGTATAGCATCAGTAATTATATATGGAATCATAATTAGTTATTCTACAACAAACTCATACAATAAAGACATTCAAACAGTTGAAGAAGAACTTTTTTTAGCGGCCAACAACTTTGCTTTAGAAATATCTGAAAAGCTTGAATCCCCTTTATTTCTATCTCAGACCTTGTCCAATATTTTTGCTTCCCAATTAGAAAATAACCTTTCTTCTCTTAGCAGGGACAATGTAAATAGTATGTTAAAAAAAATGCTTACTGAAAATTCCTTTTTCCTTGGCATTGGTACAGTGTGGGAAGCCAATGCTTTTGACAATAAAGATGACGTGTTCATTGGCACTGAAGGACACGATAAATCGGGCGTTTTATTCCATACTGGAGCAGAGACGGGAAGAACAAACTGACATTAACCCCAGTGGTAGACTACGATAATGAAGAACTTGGTGGATTCTATTTTGAACCCAAACGTACACTAAAAAGCATGATAATTGAGCCCTATCTGTATCCTATTGCAGGTAAGGACATTTTGGTAACAACAACTGTATGTCCAATTGTACACAAAGGTGTTTTTAAAGGGATTATCGGGACAGATATTCCTGTTGATTTTATTCAAAATTATGTCGAGTCAACTAAAAAAAATATACTAGAAGGTAAGATTGAGATAAAAATCATTACCAATCAAGGAAATTATGTTGCTAATACAGCAGATAAGGATAGAATTGGAAAGAATATTTCAGAATTCCATGCAGATGTTGAAAAAGAATTAAAAAGAATAAAAGAAGGTGAAGCTTACAAGGAAAAAATAGATAATCACTTTATCGTGAGTGTGCCAATCAATATTGGCGATACTGAAACTCCTTGGCAAGCTAAGATCACAATTTCAGAAGAAATTGCATTTGCAGATACTAAACGAGAGGCACTAATTATCATATTATTGGGTATTATTCTCATTGCTCTTGCAGTGGGTTTGATATCGCTACTTGTATCGTATTTTACCAAACCTCTTGTTAAGCTTGTACAAAACACAGAAGATCTGTCCAAAGGGAATCTAAATATTGAAATGAAATTCAGGCAATCAGATGAAATTGGGCAGCTTGCTAACTCATTCCATTCGATGGTACTCCGCTGGCGAGAAACGATAGAATCTATTGCTAGCAGTACAACGAATGTAACCCTAGGCAGTCAACAGGTACTGAACGGAGCAGAACAGATATCGAAAGGAGCTAATGAACAGGCTACTTCTATTGAGGAAATTGGAGCCGCTATTGAAGAAATGGTAACTGCAATTGATCAGAATTCTGAAAATGCACGAAAAACAGAAAAGACAGCCCTAAAGGCTAAAAAAGGTATTTCAGAAGCTAGTGCAACCACGGAGAAGACGTTGGAGACAATGAAAACCATAGCAGGAAAAATCCAAATTATTAAAGAAATTGCACAAAAAACAGACATGCTTGCCATAAATGCATCTATCGAAGCTGCAAGAGCAGGTGCATCTGGAAAAGGTTTCGCCGTTGTCGCATCCGAAGTCCGTAAGCTCGCAGAGAGTACTCAGAAGGCGGCTGGTGAAATTGTTAATCTTGCAGAATCGAGTGTTGATATTGCCGATCGGTCGAAACTTGTGTTGGAAGAAATTGTCCCTGATGTACAGAATACATCTTTGCTTGTGCAAGAGATTGTTGTTGCCAGTGTAGAACAAAATGCAAACATTAGTCAGATAAATAACGCCGTGCAACAATTCAATTCGGTTGTTCAACAAAATGCTTCTACGGCCGAAGAGCTATCAGCAGGAGCTGACGAACTAACTCGTCAGAGCGAGAACCTTGATGATGTCATCAGTTTTTTTTCATTCAAGAACAATTCTTAAAAGTTAGATGTGTTTCTGGTCAAAGTTCTAGAAGCAAGAAATTTTGTAATAAGTAACCTTAAGTCGCCGAGTGAAAATTGACACTTTTGAATTTATGTGTATAAATTATTGAAGTTTGATTGTTTTTTTATTGTCTTCTTTCTGATTAAGGTTAGAAATGCTGAGTATTCTTTAAAACCCTATCATATTCATTGGTTTGAAATTTTCTGTTCTTGTTTTTTTCAATAAGAAAGAAGATGCAACTACATTAACATCCCAATAACAAGAACATAATTAATCGAAAATAAGATCTCAGATTTATCTGTTTTTGCAAGTAGCCAGCTACTTAATGCCTAAATAAGTCTAAATTAATTATGGCAGACTACTTAATCTGAATAAAACAGAACTATTGATTAGTTCAAATAAATTTTCGTCCTTGAAACTATTTGATAGTTATTTTATCTATAAATAAAAAAATAAGTGTTATTGTTCGATAATTAGACTCTAATAATTATTCAAAGTTGAATTTTCTTTCCTATTGCTTCCTATTTAACTGTTTATCAAAAAATAATTGTTCTTCTGAGAGTTGTGATTTTTTGCGTGCAGTTGAAAGAAAAAATAAGGAAACATAAAATATAAATTCAATTTCAAGTGTAATAAAAGTTATAAGTGCCCTGTATATCAAAAGATAAGAAAATAGTAGCAAAAGAATTAAGAATTAGATAAACTTCATTTATGTTGATATTCAGCACTTTAGTTTTTTTGGATTAAGACATTATTAAGTTATGAAATAAATATATAAATGTGTTGTATAGGTTGTTTATGATTTATATATTCGCACAGCAAAATAAAAAATGAGCCTATATTATATAGTTTTTTCCAGATTTACTCTTTTGTCAGGGAATTAGGCTTTGTTATTTCAGATATTCTTAATGCTGTTGTTTGGATTTTGGAGAAACTCAATCTCTAGAATCATTCATATGTTTAAAAATAAGCAAGCTAAGGAGTTTGAAGTGTAAAATTTTCGAGGTGTATTACTTAAATACCTTATGCAAATTTTCGAATAATTCTACCATTCAGGGATTGGAATTAATAACTGACTTTTATAATAAGTTGTTCGTTTGTTTCCATTAAAGATTACTTTACTATATGCCACTCAAAATTCTCTTATATCAATTAAGAGAAAGAGGTTTTGGTTGATAATCAATAATTTCCATAATTAAGATAATAATATTCAATTTCGCTTAAGAGAGATTGGGTTGTGTGTTTATTGAAAAATTATGCTATTATTAGGTTGTCTATTTTTGCAGAATACAGTAATCCCCTTTTCTGTAAATATTTACATTCTAAAAGTCAAAAATGCCTTCTTTGTTTTATCAGGAGTAGTGCTTTTGCAAAAATGACCAGCAAATCCTTTACCTAAATATCAAAAAAAATGAAAAATTTATCTATCTTAATTCTATTTCTTCTTGTTTCAAACTATGGATGGGCGCAAACACAAATCCTAAAAAGCCCAATTTATTACAAAAACGAAAAAGTTGGTATTGGTACTAATAATCCTTCCGAAAAGTTACATATCAACGGTAAACTCTTTATGAATGCTGGAGAAGGTTTCCGCCTTTATGGCAACAGCAACTATTTCGGGGAACATCTCGATGGTATTGTTTTCCAGATGGAAGATATAAATGGAAAAAATGGAACTACTGATGGTGGATTTGTTTTTAGGGGGTATACTTCTACTGATAAAATTGCCCAAGATTGGATGGTTATAAAAACGGGAGGTAAAGTCGGAATTGGAACAAAAAGCCCAAGTGAGTCTTTGCACTTAAATGGTAAGCTTTTCATGAATGCAGGAGAAGGTTTCCGTCTTTATGGCAACAGCAACTATTTCGGGGAACATCTCGATGGTATTGTTTTCCAGATGGAAGATATAAATGGAAAAAATGGAACTACTGATGGTGGATTTGTTTTTAGGGGGTATACTTCTACTGATAAAATTGCCCAAGATTGGATGGTGATAAAAACGGGAGGCAAAGTCGGAATTGGAACAAAAAGCCCAAGTGAATCTTTGCACTTAAATGGCAAGTTTTTCATGAACGCTGGGGAAGGTTTCCGTCTTTATGGCGATACTCACTTTTTTGGTGATCATCTTGATGGAATTGTTTTCCAGATGGAAGATACAAATAGTTCAAACGGAAATACTGACGGAGGATTTGTATTTAGAGGTTATACTCCAACCGACAAAATTGCCCAAGATTGGATGGTAATAAAATCTGGAGGTAAGGTAGGTATTGGAACAACTACGCCAGATGCAAAACTTACAGTAGCAGGCAAGGTGCATGCACAGGAAATTGTTGTGTCTGTAGAGGCAGGAGCCGACTTTGTGTTTGCTGAAGATTATGAATTACCTGACCTTTCAGAGCTTGAGTCATTTATAACAGAAAAAAAACATCTTCCAGAAATTCCTTCAGAAAAAGACATGCAACAAAATGGTCTTGAGCTTGGAGAAATGAACATCCGTCTGTTGCAGAAAGTGGAAGAGCTTACCCTTTATATGATCAAGCAAAATAAGACCCTAAAAAAGCAGGAAGAACAACTACACAACCAGGAACAGCAGCTTGCTATACAAAACAAACGACTTCAGGAACAACAGATTGAGATTGAATCTTTGAAATCGGCACTTCGCAAATAATCGCAATTCGAAATATCAATTTCATTTATAACCCAAGGTGAGACCTCGTGGTGCTCACCTTTATTTTTGATCCATTCTATAAATTATGAGACGTTTTTTTACATTTTTGATTATTTTATTGCTGTTTACAGCACCTACTTGGGCGCAAAGCCTTAAGCCTGGTAAAGTAATAGAATACCAGTTACCAACAGAAGATTGTCAAAAAGGACAGTTCTATCTAGGCCGATTCGTAGTTGGTGAATACGAAATTTCGGGCAACGTTGCAGGAATTCATGCCAACAACCGAGGTTGGAAAATTATGATAGGTAGGCAGTGGGGCGTAAATTCTCCTATCCAATTTAAATCTTTATTTAATAATGTTGGCGGCTCTTTTGTTTATCAAACTACAGATAATGCTTATTTCGACTTATGGTGGGATCCTAAATTCAATTCTGGAGGACAAAGCTGGACACCTTATGTGAAAGTAGAATATCAAGTCGGAAATTGTATTTACAACCAGAAAGAGCCTGCGCGGGATAATATCAAAGTCCTTTCAAGCGCTGAGAATATCACCACCCCCGTAATCAATCAAACCCAAGCCAATACTAACAATTATTTTGCTGGCAACATTTACATGAAGGAAGCAACTTCGGGGTCTAGTAAGCTCTATTTTAGAGGTCAGGCTAATGATATAGCTACAATTTTCTCAGAACAATATGGTGAAAGTGCAGGGACAAAACTTGTTTTTGAGGTGGCAGATGACACCAATGAGTATTTCCAATTTCGTCATAGATATTGGAACGAAGGAAAAATCACCAATTTAATGGACATCAAACTTACCCAGACTGTTATTCATAAGCCTCTGGGTGTTGGCGCTCCTCCTACAAGTGGAAAAATGCTTACAGTGAATGGGGCTATACTTGCAAAGGAAGTTGAAGTTTCTACAGAGGCTGCCTACTGGCCTGACTATGTATTCGAAGAAGAATATCCTTTACGTAAACTTTCCGATGTTGAAAGCTTCATCAAAATCAACAAACACTTGCCTGATATGCCAAGTGCTGAGGAAGTTGAAAAAGATGGGGTGAAACTGGCGGAAATGAACAAACTGTTGTTGCAGAAGATCGAGGAATTAACCTTGTATACTATTGAGCTGGAAAAGAAAGACAAAGAGAAAGCACAAAAGGTTGAAACGTTGGAGAAACGTCTAGCAAAGATTGAGGCTTTATTGTCGGAAAAGAAATAGTTTGCTTGTTGATTTAGAAAGAATTGACAGCCATAAATAGAAACAGTCTTAATTAAATAATCAGAGGCTATTTTCAAGATCAGTCTCTGGGACTAAAAAAGTTTAAATCACTTCAATAAAAAATACAAATGAAAAAAATTACTCTAGCTTTATTTGCCTCATTATTGAGTTTTTATGTTTTTGGTCAGGGCAGCGGGAACAAAATTGAAGCCACAGGAAATGTTGGTATCGGCACTACAGATCCTAAATTAAAACTACATGTAGAAGACGGAGAAGTAGGAATTGGAGATTACAGCAGTGACAATTGGCTAAAACTATTTCAATTAAAAACCGATGATTATGGCTACGACATTCAGCACAATAATGCTTCAGTACTTGTTAACGAACAGGGAACAACAAATGAAGCATTAATACTTGGAGATGTTGATAACGGTAACAATAGTGTATTGTTTGGAATTAGTCACAAAACGGGAGAAAATCCTTGGGAACCAAAATTAACGTTAACGGGATCTGGCAGACTAGGGCTTGGTACTTCTAGTCCTATGAATAAACTACACATCGAAAACGGCGACCTAAGGATCACCAACGATGAAGGAACTGGGGGTGATGGAAAAGCATCCATAATCTTCAGTGAAGCATCAAATGAAGCAAAGGCACATGCCCGCATTACTTACCATGGCGATGATGTTGACGGACAGGAAAATTATCTAGGTTTTGGCTTGGCCGATGATGCTAGTAAAGATTTTAGCCAAATGGTCATTAAACGAACAGGCAATGTTGGCATTGGCATTACAGACCCAAATGTAAAACTAGTAGTTAATGGAGCAATGACGGTTGGTAAGTTCAATGATCCTACGCATGGAAAAATCATGATAAAAGGCGATGGGGCAGGACAAGGTCTTACCGTATGGAATGAATCAGGGGCTACAACGCTAAGGTTATGGGCAGATGCAGAAACAAATATGGGGTTCCTTACGCGAGGAGACAATGCAGAAAAGGGCATTGCACTTGGATTGAACGGAAACATTGGTATAGGTACTACCAAACCGAAAGAAAAGCTTTCTGTTAACGGAACTATCTTGGCCAAAGAAATTGTGGTATCCACAAAAGCAGAAGACTGGCCAGATTATGTATTTGAAGATGAATATCCACTTCGCAAACTCTCAGATGTAGAGAGTTTTATTAAGGTTAATAAACACTTACCTGATATGCCAAGTGCAGATGAAATAGCAAAAGAAGGCGCAAGATTGGCAGAAATGAATAAACGGTTGTTACAAAAGGTTGAGGAGTTAACGCTTTACTTAATTGAAAAAGACAAAGAAGTAAAAGGCCTAAATGAAAAAGTTCTAGAGCTAAACAGAACGAAAAAGGAAGAACAACTTCAAAGGGAAAAACTAGAAGAAAGACTAGCCAAAATAGAGGCCTTGCTGAAATAGTTAGGCAGATCAAAAAAATAATTATTCATTCGTTCCACTACGAACGACCACATCCTCACGTACGAAAGTACGCTTTGGTTTAGTCGCCTTGTGTGCCTTTGACTAATTATTTTTTCAACATGCCTTATCTCTACAAATGAAAATAAGGCTTCAAAGCTTCCCGCACCACTGTTATAGGTGGTGTATTTAAAAAAACTCAAATTCAATTCATTAACACTTATTCTAGCAATATGAAAAGAATTTTACTACTATCTATTCTTCTTGTTTGTACTGTTTTATCAAAAGCACAAAGCCTTAGCGACAAAGACGAAACCAGAGAAAAAACATTAGTTCCAACTGAAAAAACACCCATTGTAAACAGCAGCAGTGATTTTAAAGAAGGCATACTCCTTAAGGGGCCTCTTGTAAAAATAGAAGGCCAGTTAAATATTGAAAAAGACCTCAATTCTAGTCGATTTGCAATGCTCACTTGGTGGAATTCGAAGGTTGGACACACAAACAGTTCCGTAGTTATGAACGGAACACGCTTGTCGGATGGCAAATGGCATTTGCGTGGCGATGGGGCACGTTCGTCCATTGGCTTTATTACTACAGATATTTTCTCGAACATGCGCTTCGTTTCCCACCATGACGATCAATTCAAAAAGGGTAAAACATTAACTGACGAGCAGATGATCAAAGAGAACACCAAGATGATTATCACAACCAACGGAAATATTGGTATTGGAACAAACTCTCCACAGTACAAATTAGATGTCAATGGTTCTACTAGAATCAGTGGTAATTTGCACTCCAACCAACTTTCAATGATTACTTGGGGGAATTCCAAAGTAGGGTACAGAAACAATTCCGTAGTAATGAATGGTACACGATCATCAGATGGCACATGGCATTTGCGAGGCGATGGGGCACGTTCGTCCATAGGCTTTATTACTACAGATATTTTCTCAAATATGCGCTTCGTTTCCCACCATGACGCTCAATTCAAAAAGGGTAAAACATTAACTGATGAGCAGATGATCAATGAAAACACCAAGATGATCATCAGAACTAACGGAGATGTTGGTATTGGTACAAACTCTCCGCAACACAAATTAGATGTCAATGGTTCTACTAGAATCAGTGGTAATTTGCACTCTAACCAACTTTCAATGATTACTTGGGGGAATTCCAAAGTAGGGTACAGAAACAATTCCGTAGTAATGAATGGTACACGATCATCAGATGGCACATGGCATTTGCGTGGCGATGGGGCACGTTCGTCCATAGGCTTTATTACTACGGATATTTTCTCGAACATGCGCTTTGTTTCCCACCATGACGCTCAATTCAAAAGCGGCAAAACATTAACTGACGAGCAGATGATCAATGAAAACACCAAGATGATCATCAGAACTAACGGAGATGTTGGTATTGGTACATCTTCTCCTCAATACAAACTAGATGTTAACGGATTTGCAAGAGCTGATGAAATTATTGTTAAAGCCAAAACTGCCGATTTTGTTTTCGAAGATGACTATAAGCTTCGTGATCTTACTGAAGTTGAGGGTTTTATTGAAAACAACAAACACCTTCCCGATGTACCTAGTGCAGCTGAAATGGAGAAAGAGGGCGTGGGTATGGCTCAGATGAACCAACTTTTGTTGCAGAAAGTTGAAGAACTTACCCTTTACCTAATTGAGCAAAACAAAGAGTTGAAAAAACAAGGAGCACTGTTGAAACAACAGCAAGAGCAAATAGAATCATTAACTAAGTAAATAAAAGAGGAAAACACCTCTTTTTTCACAAGCACGTACTTCTAGAGCTAATATAAAATTGAAGACGTGCATTTAAAATTCATCGACTTATGAAACAAATAGTAACCCTTATGGCCATTATGTTCCTATGGCTTTCATCATCTTTAGCTCAAGATTACGAAGTGAAATACGATTACGACCAGTCCGGCAACCGCTTAAGGCGCCGTACGATTACCATTACAGTGCCCAAAGCAACTGTAGAGGGCAAAAAAAGCCTTAAACCTGTTGAGGAAAAGTGGGCAGAGAGAAAAGTAACAGTTTTCCCTAACCCAACAAAAGGCAACCTGAGCATCAGCATAATGGACGGTAAAGAAGAGCAGGCCTACCGATACGTACTGTACAGCATGTCGGGACAGATTCTAAAGAAAGGAAAGTTCTTCAGCAATGGCCGCCATGGCATTCCTCTGGACGGTTACAAAGCTGGCATTTATCTTCTACAGCTTCACGACGGAGAAGATAAATTGGATTTCAGAATCCTAAAAGAATAAAAAACAGATTGTAAATTCTTTAATTGTTTCAACTTAAAGTCACCCTCTTGTGACTTCTTTCATAACTATCCCAAACCACAATGAAAAAACAAATACTTTTTTATTTATCGATTATATGCGCGCTGAGCTTCTCCCAAAGCCTTTTTTCTCAGCCGCACCGCGAAAGCTATACGCTTAAAGATCCTATTCAGCAAAACAGCAATTATGTTGCACGTGATTATATCCGATTGACTAACGGTTTTCGCGTAAATGGAAATAACGGGATTAGATTCTCTGCGAAAATCAATCCCCTCTTACTATTCCCTCCAACATCGGCAACTTATGCAAAGCCAGATGGTACAATCGTGACATCTCCTTCCGAAGGTGGTGTTGTGGGAACCGTTACTGGCCAATTCGCAGTAAATGGGACTGGAGCAGCAATTTATACAGTGCCGATAGAATGCCCTGCTGGAGTAAACGACCTGAAGCCTAACGTTTCATTAGTATATAGCAGCCAAGGAGGCAACAGTATTGCTGGATGGGGCTGGAATATAATGGGATTGTCGATGATTAACAAAGTTCCAAAAACATTTTATTATGATGGAGGAACAGAAGTGTTGGACTGGGCAGACCAGAAAAAGGTAGCACTTGATGGTGTAAGACTGATAACTAGCAACGGAACCGACTATTTTGTTGAAAACGATCCTTCTGTTAAAGTTACACGAAAATATAACAGTAGTAAAGGAATCTATTATTTCCTAGTTGAACTGAAAAACGGAATAAAAGCTTATTACGAATCGTTACACTTCCTCAAAAAAACTGGCAACAATGGAGGAAATTATTTCGATGGATGGCAAATTACAAAACAAGAGAACCCTAACGGATCGTATGTTAAATATTCATATTCCTCGGATCTAATTTCCAGCAATAAGACCATAAAAAATAACAGAATATCACATATCGTATACGGCCACCCATCATCTGGTGATGTAGGTAAGATAAGTTTTATCTATAAAAACAGAACCGATAAAATGATGTATTACTTAGCAGGGCAATGCTACTTACAAGAAAAGATACTTGATAAAATTGAAGTAAGAGGACAGAACAAACTGCTGAGAACATATTCACTTAATTATGCTCAAGGAAATAAATACAATAAACTTCAAAAAATAACCCTCAGTAACGATAAAGGTGAGCATTACAACCCAACAAAGGTGGTGTGGCAATATCACTCAAGCCCTTCGAAAACAGGAAAAGAAGATTTAGCCTTTATAAATGAAAAGCGTGAAGCAAGACCTATCTATGGCGACTTCAATGGTGATGGGATGACGGACTTTATCACATACAAAGAAGGAAACGTAGTTCTGTTTTTAGCCTATAGCTACTATGGAGATATTGGTTTTTCTAAGAAATATTCTTTTAAGATCTATGGAGATAAACCTAAAGGTGTAGTACCAGCTGATCTAAACGGCGATGGTAAACTAGATCTCGTCACAATAACAGATGCACCTAATGGAACGTATCGTTATAATTTCCTCTTCTTTAACGGAGAAAAATTTATATCTGGAAAACCTAGTGGACAAGGAGGACTTTATGGTTTCAATACGAACAGGAAAGATGGCGATGTGATTATTGGTGATTTCAATGGAGATGGCCGACACAATGTCTTAATCAAGAGCACGCAAAAAGTATACAACCAGTATGGAACTGTAGTTGGTACAGGAGGAATCGAAAACTGGGGCAACCAAACACTTGTTCCATATATTGATAACAAACACCTAATTGACTTCACAGGAAATGGGAAAACCAATTTATGTATTCTTCATTCAAACTCTGCCACTATTTATGAATTAAAAGATAGAAAGTTTGTTAAGCTGTTTACAACTTCTCATATCAAGTACAACCAACCTGGTATGGTGGGCGATTTTAATGGCGATAATTTATCGGACATTCTCGTTCAGACAGCCGACAGCAAATACTATTATTTTCTTTTCGGCAATGGTAAAGGCTTCACCAAAAAGAACCTTCCCAATTTGGGGATGAACAATAAAACTTTTATCACCGATTTCAACAAAGATGGAAAATCTGACTTTGTAGTTTGTAACATCAACAGCTCAAAGAAGTGTGTGTTTAAGTTGGGTATCAGTACTGGTGACGGCTTTCGCTTCGAAAATGTAAATAGCGACATCGACTACTACGAACCTCATGGCATTAAATTCTGGAGATTTCTACACTTTTCCGATTTCGATGGAGATGGACGCTCAGAATTGTGTCATGATAGGTATAGTGATGCGATGAAATTCAAGTCGTTCACAGACAAAGACAATTTGCATGCACTTTCTATCAAAAATGGACTGAATGAGACAATTGACATCAATTATGCATCATTAAATGCCCGTGGTATTTATTCAGAAAGCGACGACAAACCAACTTTTCCAGTCTCAGGATACCGCATACCACTTACAGTAGTGCAGTCGGTGAACTCGTCTGGAAGCCAATATCAATCTGCTAGCTATACATACAAAGACATACGTATTCATAAACAAGGAAAAGGACTACTGGGATTCCTCTCCACGAAAGTTAGAAACCACTCTTTGAAAGAGGTGACAGAAACTACAAATACCCTTAATTCATACTACCATACCTTAGCTCCTGGAACGCATATAAAAAAAACAGTTGCGAATAAGGAAGTCAGTACTACAACCCAGAATTATACTTTTCAGAATAAAGGATATAAACGCTTTTTTCTAAGACTCGACAATCAGGAAGAAGATAATAAACTTTCTGGTGTTAAAATAAAAAAGGCCTATTCTGGATATGACAGTTATGGAAATCCGAAAACAGTACAGACCCAATACTTCAACGGTTCTTCAAATACAGGAATTTCGGAAACACAGGTAATAACGTATGTCAACAAAGGAGGGGCATATAAACCTGAGAACATAACAGTAACAAAGAAGAAAGGCTCGGAACAACAAGTGCGTAAGGTTGCCTATGTTTACGATAGCAAAGGCAATTTAACAAAGGAAGCGAAAGATGTTGGAGATGTCAACCAGTTAATTACAAATTACAAAAGCCTCGATGCTTTCGGAAATCCCAAAACAATTCAGAAGATAGCCAATGGAAAAACAAGAACAACAGCTTTAGAATATACTTCAACAGGCCGTTTTGTGAAGAAGAAAACCGAAAGCGCTACAGGCTTCAGTACAACTTATGGTTATGATGAGGCGAGGGGACTCTTAAGTTATCAGATCAATCACTTAGGGCTGAAAACAAGTTATGAATATGACGGTTTCGGACAGAAAATAAAGACCAATTTACCAGACGGAAGATTCTCTACATCGGTTCTTCAATGGAGAAATGGTAATGGGCCATCGAAAGCTAAGTATTTTAGGTATACTGAAACTTCAGGAAAATCACCTGTTTGGGTATGGTACGATGGCCTTGGGCGCGAACTTCGCACAGAAAAATATGGTTTTCACACTAACAAGAAGATTATTGCCGACAAAGAGTACGACAATAAAGGGCATATAAAGCAGACTTTTGAACCTTACTTCGAAGGCGGAACTCGGTCTTCTGCATTGGTATACGAATATGATGACTATGGACGGGTGACAAGCCTAAGTTCTCCAACATTAGGGACAACAACAACTAGTTATGACAAACTGAGTAAAACAATAACTTCCCCTAAAGGAACAAAAAAAGAAACATACAATGCTGTTGGGCAGTTAGTAACAAACACAATAAACGGACGCTCTGTTTCATATACTTATTGGCCATCTGGCCTTGTGAAAACAGCAACTCCAGATGGAGGAACTGCAGTACAAACTTTTTTCAACCTTCAAGGAAAAAGAACAAAACTCATCGATCCTGATGCTGGAACTATCAACAATCAGTACAATGGTTTTGGAGAAATGCTCTGGCAGAAGCACACTAAGAGCGAACTGAATGGCAGTTCAAAAGTTATAACAACAAGCTATGAATACGATGGCGCAGGACGTATAAAATCTGTAACGCAAAATGGTAAAAAAACAGAACATATTTACAGTTCAAAAGGCTTCCTAGGTCAAATTAAAAGCCCAGATCATGAGATCCAATATCGATATGACGAAGGTAAAAGCTTAAAACTGGGATTGATTACTTCTTATACAGAAAAGGTTGATGGAAAGAACTTTACATTCAGCACCGAATATGATGCATTCGGGCGTGAGAAAAAACGTACCTATCCATCTGGTTTTTTCACCACAAACCTCTACTCCCGCTACGGTCATCTGCAAGAGGTAAAAACCAACAGTGGTCTAAGTGTTTGGAAAGCCGAAGCTCAAAATGCGATGGGGCAATTTACTCAAATCCGCAAGGGTAATAAAACCACCTCATTTGAATACGACAACAAGCACCGTCCTTCTTCGATAGTAGCTTCTGGTATCATCAATCAACATTACAATTTCAGTGACAAAGGAAACCTTGAATTCCGTAGAGATGACATAACAGACCAGAAAGAGACGTTTACCTACGACTCATACAATCAGCTTCAGAGCTGGCATATAGAAAATGAAATCAAAGACTATATTCCTCCTTATCATGAAGTAGGATACGATCAGCATGGAAATATGACCTCCAGCTCCGATCTGGAATATAAAATGGTTTACGACCACCCAACAAAAGTTCATGCTCTGACATCTATTAAAGGGAACCCTTCGTTAATCTCCAACGAGCAACAGCTGATAACCTATACCGATTTCAATAAAATTCATACAGTGAACGAAGGCAACAAAAGCCTCACAGTTACATACGGAATCGATAATCAACGGCGCATGGCCGAGTTCTCTACAAGTGGTGATAGTTTCAAACGTTACTACTTAAAAGGTTATGAGGAAGATCACAAAAGCGGCAAAATCAAAAAGGCGCACTATATCAATGGTAGTAATGGTTTAGCTGCGATTTATGTTGAAGATGGCGGCAACAAAAAGTTTTATTATGCCTACACAGATTACCTAGGATCGCTGACTGCTCTTACCGATAAGAGTGGCAATGTGATAGAGCGTTATGCTTTTGGTCCTTGGGGTAATCGCCGCAACCCAAGTAATTGGCGCCAGAAAGGTGGATATTCCAATCTTGTAACAAGCAGAGGGTTCACAATGCACGAACATCTTGATGGTTTCGAGCTTATCAACATGAACGGTCGTGTTTACGATCCTGTTGTAGGACGTTTCCTTAGTCCCGATCCATATATCCAATCTAAAGGATATTGGTTGAATTATAATCGGTATGCTTATGGCTATAATAATCCACTTTCATACACCGACCCGAGCGGAGAGTTCTTCTTGGGAACAATACTGACGTTTATTGGTGATTTATTAAAAACAGCATTTATTGACGGCGGTTTGGACTTTACCAGCAGAAATTCTAGGAGAAGTGCATGGCGAAATTTCGACCCAACAGCAAGATGGTCTGCAACAAATAAAGCATGGAGAATCGATATGGGTGGTTTCAAAACCGATCCACATAGAACAATTTTTGGCAGAGGTCTCCAACTTGTTTCAAGATGGACATGGGAACTTCCCCAAACTGTTCTGGGCAAAGGTGCATCGCATCTGCGAAATATGATTGGACAAGTAGATAATGTAGATTACTATGGAGGTGCAACATTGGTTAATGATAATGATCCAAATCATAGAGGAGCGTGGGGTTTCACTTTAGGCCCATATATAAATTCGAAGAATATTGTTGCCGACCCCAATGTTAGTGAAATTTTCAGGCATGAATACGGACACACATTGCAAAGCAGGTTACTTGGTCCATTTTATCTCACACACGTGGCCGTGCCAAGTCTCATAGGTTCAGGATTGGAAGATCTTGGAATACATGACCATAGCAGAGAGTGGTATGAAACACAGGCAAACAGAATGGCCTTCCGGTATTTTTCTAATCATGATAGCGGAGCATTAACGGCTTTACCTTGGGATGACAATGAATATCCACGAGAGTATAATCCAAACTGGTATTGGCTTTTTGCCCGTCCGCCTTTGCCAATGATGTGGTGGTTGCTTTTTTAAGTATAACATTAGGCCGTAGACATTTCATAAAGAAATAAGGCTACGGCCTTAAAACTGTAAGTAATGAAAACTGGTTTATTAATAATGTTGACGTTTGTGCTTTGTAGCTATAGTTGTGAGAAGCTTGTAGATCACACCTATTTCATAAGGGTACATAACGAAACAAAGGATACAATAATGGTTTGTGTTGGGTATAACTATCCAGCTATAAGCTTGCCATCCGAAAAGCCGAAGTTGGTTATGGTGTATCCCAATACAAAGAATGGAGGATTAGAAAGTAAAACAGATTGGAAAACTAAGGCCAAGAACGATACACTTAGTTTTTTTATCCTAAGCAAAGATGTTGTCGACACCTACAACTGGAAAAAAATTAGGGATAACAACAATTTTTTAAAACGTTATGATTTAAGTTTTATCGATTTAGATAAAAGTAATTGGATAGTAACATATCCCTAAAAAAGTACCTCTACTGATTTCTGTAATATAGGAACTATAAAGATCAAAAATCCCTCCTTTCCAATTTTCATGGCGAGGAGGGAGGAATAGAAAGTGCCTTCTTTGGCAAATACAAATTCTAGTTGACTACTGAAAAATTGGTGTATACACCTTGGTGTTTGGAACACTTTTCACAAAAAGTTTTGTCTATCACATAGGGATACAGTTAGTTTCAATACCGTTTAAAAGCTCGCAGTTCAAGAGCTTAATATAAATTGAATTATACATTTTTTTAATTCATCAACTTATGAAACAAGTATTAACCCTTGCAGCCATTATGTGCCTATGGCTCTCATCATCGTTGGCCCAAGGCTACGAAGTAAAATACGATTACGACCAGTCCGGCAACCGCTTAAGGCGCCGTACCATTACCATTACAGTGCCCAAAGCAACTGTAGAGGGCAAAAAAAGCCTTAAACCTGTTGAGGAAAAGTGGGCAGAGAGAAAAGTAACCGTTTTCCCTAATCCGACAAAAGGCAACCTAAGCATCAGCATTGTAGACGGCAAAGATGAGCAGGCCTACCGATACGTACTGTACAGCATGTCGGGGCAGACCCTGAAGGAAGGAAAGTTCTTCAGCAATGGCCGCCATGGTATTCCTCTGGACGGTTACAAAGCTGGTATTTATCTCCTACAGCTTCACGACGGAAAAGAAAAGTTGGATTTCAGAATTCTAAAAGAATAAAAACAGATTGCAAAATTCTCCAATTATTTCAACTTAAAGTCACCCCTTGTGACTTCTTTCATAACTATTCCAAACCACAATGAAAAAACAAATACTTTTTTATTTCTCGATTATATGCGTGTTGGGCTTCTCCCAAAAACTTTTTTCTCAGCCGCACCGCGAAAGCTATACGCTTAAAGATCCTGTTCAGCAAAGCAGCAATTATGTTGCACGTGATTATATCCGTTTGACCAATGGTTTTCGCGTAAATGGAAATAACGGGATTAGATTCTCAGCCAAAATCAATCCTCTTTTACTATTTCCTCCAACATCGGCAACTTATGCAAAACCAGATGGTACAATCGTGACATCTCCTTCCGAAGGCGGTGTAGTTGGATCTGTTCCTGGGCAATTTGTTGTAAGTGGTACAGGAGCTGCTACATATGCAGTTCCTATCGAATGCCCTGCTGGGGTAAACGGAATGAAACCTAATATTTCATTGACCTACAGCAGTCAAAGTGGCAATGGAATTGCCGGTTGGGGCTGGAACGTTGCTGGGGTGTCAATGATCAGTAAAGTTCCTAAATCGTTTTATTTCGACAACGGAACTGATGTCATAGACTGGGCAGACCACAAGAAAGTTGCCCTGGATGGTGTAAGAATGATCACCAGCAATGGTACCGATTATTATCTTGAGAACAACCCAACTGCAAAAATTACGCGCAAATACAACAGCAGTACCAAGAGGCACTATTTTTTGGTGGAACTAAAAAGTGGGATAAAAGCCTATTACGAATCGCTACATTTTCTTCTGAAAACCAGTGGAAATGGAGGAGAACACTTTAATGGTTGGTTGTTAACAAAACAAGTTAACCCGAATGGGTCTTATGTTAAGTATTCTTACACTGAGGATGTGATTGCGATCGCAGGTTTACGTATTGTTACAAACAATAGGATTACTCAGGTCGCATATGGACACCCGTCTTGTGGAGATGTAGGAAAAATCAGTTTCTTCTATAAGAATAGAAAAGACAAGATTATCAATTATATGTCTGGTGTGGCTTATCGACAAGAAAAATTACTTGATAGAATAGAAGTTTGGGGACAAAACAAATTCTTACGCAAATATTCTCTCAGCTACACACAAAGCAACAAATACAATAAACTGCAAAAAATTACACTTAGCAATCACAAGGGCACTCGTTACAATCCTACTGAAATTGTTTGGCAGTCCTACCCTGGTACATACCCTAAGATTGGAGACGAATACATTGCCAATATTAGCGAAAAGCGTAAGGCAAGGCCTATATATGGAGATTTCAATGGTGATGGGCGTACTGATTTCATTACATACAAAGATGGGGAAGTGACACTTTTCGTAGCCTTCCAGATTTATGGAGATGTAAGATTCTCAAAAAAAACAAACTTTAAAACCTACGGAGACAAACCTAAGGGTGTGATACCTGCTGATTTGAACGGCGATGGTAAACTGGATTTAATTTCTATTACTGACGCTCCGAACGGTACATACCGCTATAATTTTTACTTCTTTAATGGAGAAAAGTTCACGAATGGTAAACCAAGCGGACAGAATGGATATTATGGTTTCAATACAACCAAAAGAGATGGCGATGTACTGATAGGTGACTTCAACGGCGATGGGCGTCACAATGTGCTTATCAGAAGTACTCAGAAAGTCTACAACCAATACGGCTCTGTAATCGCTACCGGGGGGATTGAGAACTGGGGCAACGAGACATTGGTTCCGTACATCAATAACAAGCACCTTATTGATTTTACAGGAAACGGAAAGACCAACCTCTGTATCCTACATACAGGCTCTGCCACTATCTATGAGCTGGAAAATAGAAAATTCGTTAAGAAGTTCACCACATCCGATGTTAAATACAATCAACCTGGGTTAGTTGGTGATTTTAATGGCGACAGGGTGTCCGATTTCCTTGTTCAGACATCAGACAGTAAAAAGTACTTCTTTCTTTATGGAAGTGGAAAAGGTTTTGCAAAGAAAACATTACCTGACTTACAGCTGAATAACAAAACCTACGTAGGTGATTTCAACTTAGATGGAAAATCTGATTTTGTAGTTTGTAATGTGAACGGTTCTACCAAGAAATGCACATTCAAACTGGGTATCAGCACAGGGGACGGTTTCCGTTTCGAGAATGTAAACAGCCAGATCGATGCCTATGGCCTTCCTGGAATACCATTCTGGAGTTTCATGCATTTTGATGACTTCGATGGCGACGGACGAACAGAACTCTGTTATGACAGGTATGTAGATGCAATGAGGTTTAAATCGTTTACCGACAAAGATAACATGAATGTTCTGTCGGTTAAGAATGGGCTCAACGAAAGAATTGATATCAACTATGCACCGCTAAATGCCCGCGGTATCTACTTCGAAAGCGATAACAAACCTAGATTTCCATTATCTGCTTACCGTGCACCATTAACAGTTGTCCGTTCCGTAAACTCTTCCGGGAGTCAGTATCAGTCCACTAGCTATACCTATAAGGACATACGGATCCACAGACAAGGGAAAGGGCTGCTGGGCTTTCTTTTCACAAAAGCCAGAAACAGTACACTGAAACAGGTAACAGAAACCACAAATACACTGAATACTGTTTATCACGCATTAGTTCCTGGTACCCATGTTAAAAAACTTGTTGCGGACAAAGAAGTAGGAATATCTACTCTGGACTATACTTTTCAAAGCAAAGGTTCAAAACGTTTTTTCCTTAGGCTGAACAGCCAACAAGAAGAAAATAAGCTTACGGGTGTAAAAACAAAAACAACCTATTCAAGCTACGATTCTTATGCAAACCCGAAGACAGTATTAAAAGAATATTTCAACGGTTCCAGTAATACAGGCATCTCCGAAAAGCAGGAAACTACCTATGTAACCAAAGGTGCATGGTGCCCGAACAAGCCAGCCAGTATTACAGCAACCAAAGCTAGAGGGTCTGCAAAGTATGTAAGAAAGGTCTCTTTTACTTACGATTCAAAAGGAAACCTGACACAGGAAACCAAAGATGCTGGGGATGTGAACCAAGTCGTTACCTTACACAAAAGTTTTGATGCCTTCGGAAACCCGAAAGCAATACAGGTAACGGCAAATGGAAAAACAAGGACAACAAACCTTGAATACACTTCAACAGGACGCTTTGTAAAAAAAAGAACGGAAGCTGCTACTGGTTTCAGTACGACATATAACTACGATGAAAATCAGGGGCTTTTAAATTATCAGGTCAACCATTTAGGACTGAAAACCAGTTATGAATACGATGGTTTCGGAAGAAAAACCAAAACCAACTTGCCTGATGGAAGATTTGCCGTAACGGCCTTACAATGGAGAAACGGCAATGGGCCATCAAAAGCCAAATACTATAAGTACACTGAAATATCCGGAAAATCACCTGTCTGGGTATGGCACGATGGACTTGGACGTGAACTGCGCTCTGAAACTTATGGACTTCACACGAACAAGAAAATCATAACCGACACAGAATATGACAACAAAGGCCGTGTCAAACAAACTTTCGAACCTTATTTCGAAGGCGGAACACGATCTACAGCAATGGCATACGAGTATGATGACTATGGTAGGGTAACAAGTGCCAGTTCTCCAACACTCGGTACCACAAAAACTACCTATAATAAACTCAGTACTACTGTAAGCTCGCCCAATGGCACGAAAACGGAAACGTACAACGCTGCAGGGCAATTGTTGACCAGCACTGTGAATGGCCGTTCTGTTTCGTACACTTATTGGCCTTCGGGGCTTGCAAAAACAGCAACTCCACAAGGAGGCACTGCTGTTCAAACATTTTACGACCTGCAAGGCAACCGGACAAAAATGATAGATCCAGATGCAGGAACTGTCGAAAACAAATACAACGGTTTTGGCGATATGCTTTGGCAAAAGCAAACAAAGAGTGTATTAAGTGGTAGTTCTAAAATAATCACCACCAGCTATGAATACGATGGAGCTGGGCGTGTAAAATCAGTAACCCAAAACGGAAAGAAAACAAGCCACAGTTACACCTCGCAAGGGTTCCTAAATTCAGTTAAAAACTCAGACCATGAAATCCAATACCGTTACGATGAAGGCAGAAGTCCGAAACTGGGGCTGATTACTTCTCACACGGAAAAAGTTGGAGGAAAGAGTTTCACATTCCGTACCGAATACGACACATATAACAGAAAAAAGAAACGCATTTATCCATCTGGATTCTTTGTCACAAACCGCTACACTAAATATGGACAACTGACCGAGATAAAAGATCGCAGCGGAACAAGTGTATGGAAAGCCGAAACTGCAAATGCCCTTGGACAAGTGACAAAAGTCCGTAAAGGCAGCAAAACCACAACATTCGGTTACGACAACAGGCATCGTCCTTCTTCAATAGTTGCTTCGGGCATTATAGACCAACATTATAGTTTCAGTGAAAAGGGTAACCTTGATTTCCGAAGAGATGATATATCGAAGCAGAAAGAAGTCTTTACTTACGATTCACACAACCAGTTACAAAGCTGGGAAATAGAAAACGAAATCAAAGACTACATCTCACCATACCATAGAGTTGAGTACGACACACATGGAAACATTGTGAAAAATACCGACCTAGGATATGACCTTGTTTACGATCACCCAACAAAAACTCATGCCTTAACTTCGATCAAGGGTAATCCTTCGTTGATCGCTAACGAGGAACAGCTAATTACTTATACAGATTTCAACAAAGTACATACACTGAAAGAAGGGAATAAAAACCTTAGCCTCACTTATGGAATCAATAATCAAAGACGTATAGGTGAATTTAAAACAGGAAATGATAGCTTCAAGCGCTTTTACTTTGGTGATTATGAAGAGGACGTTGAAAAAGGAAAAGTAAAGAAAGTTCACTACATCAATGGCGGTGATGGTCTTGCGGCTCTTTATATTGAAGAAAACGGAAAAGGTAAGTTCTACTATGCTTATACAGACTATTTAGGCTCATTAACTGCCCTAACTGACAAAGGTGGGAAAGTAGTAGAGCGCTATGCCTTTGGTCCATGGGGAAATCGCCGTAGCCCAAGCAATTGGCGCGAAAAAGACCTCCGCAAAAACTGGATCGTAGACCGTGGTTTCACAATGCACGAACATTTAGATGGTTTTGCTCTCATTAATATGAATGGGCGTGTTTATGACCCTACCGTTGGTCGTTTCCTTAGTCCCGATCCTCATATTCAAGCTAATGATTACTGGTTGAACTACAACAGGTATGTTTATGGTTTCAATAACCCAATGTCCTATATCGATCCAGACGGAGAATTAGCTTGGTTTGTTCCCGTTATTATTGGTGCGGTTGTGGGAGCTTACGCTGGAGCATCTATTCAATCTGGAACAGCTGCATTTTGGAATTGGAAACAGGATGCTTGGAAAGGAGCTATTGTTGGAGGTTTAATTGGAGCTGCGACAGGAGCAATGTTTTCGGCCGCGATGGCACCAACTGCATTCGGAAGCACATCTGGTTTTCACACCACTGGTATGGTAGTCGGAGGTAAAGCTACTGCGGGGTGGGGGATTACGTCATCTGCACTACAATCTGCATCTATCAACATGGGATTAAGTTTTGCACAGGGACAAGGACTCGAAGGTGCGTGGAGGTCAGGCCTGATTGGGGCTGCATCTGGAGCATGGACTGCAACTGGAGGTCTTGGTTTAGCGAATAAAGGATTAGCTGGTAGATTAGGATATCAAATGATTGGCACAGCTGGTCGTTCAATTGGAAATAATTGGGCTGCAGGAGAAGATCTTTTTTCAAAAGTTGTTGTGGGAGTGGGCCCTGTTAATTTAACTTTTGGTAAAGATCAAAAATTGCTTCAATGGCAAAACAACCTTGGTAACATAGCCTTTAATACTGTAGGTTTAGCAAATCTTGTGGCCGGAGGAAAGTTTCAGTTTGATTGGAAAAACCTATCTCCTGTATATTCCGGAGGTTTTATAAAAAAAGTCTATAATGCTATGTCAATTGAAGCAACAGGTGCACATTCTGTGTTTTCCCGTAATACCCTGAGTCTTAGTGGCAGTTTAGCGGCACATGAAATGAGGCATGTTTGGCAGTCGAGGTCTATGGGGGATATTTTCTTGTTAGAATATTTTACACAGGGCTTATTTCCTGCCTTAATGAGGGTTAATCAATACTACGGGAACTATTATGAGTATACGGCCGAATATGGTTTTTAAGTCTACCTGTCTCCTTGCTCTTATTTCATTGCTTTTTTTGGGGTGTGATAAAAAGTATGATATCGACATAAATGGAAGTGAGAGTAAAAAAGAGGCAGTGTTCAATTGTGGAAAAGTGGTAATTGCATCCTATTGTGTATCACGAAGTCATTTTTTTGTAAAATTAGGTTTTGATTTACAAAAAACTACTTTTTTTTACACAGATTCATTGTCTATTGAATTTAGAGGCAAAACTATTCCGTTTGAACTAACAAACAGTGAGAGGAGAGTAACAGATACTGAACTTGAATTGAACAATGGTGAAGACTATAAAATAGAATTCACAATTAATGACCCATTGGTTAATAAAGGGGATGTAATCCTGATTAAGGACTTTGGTTATTTACATTGTGATAACCAAAAGGTTGAGGTAGGGAATATTAAATTGAATATTAAATAATAGCCCTCATCTCCACATTGGGACGAAAGCAAAAAACAAACACTTTTTTTGAAAGAACGACTTGTCCATATGATCAGAGCAATGTTTATTCATGATTTCTCCCCCTCATCTGGACATAAGTGAATAATAAAGAAGCCTCAAAAAATGGGGCTTCTTTTTTTGTTAATCGCTTATTATACAGTCAATAAGAAAGTGAACCTTCTTAAGTTAAGTGAGGTGGAAAAATAGCTTTCTCTCCATCTGAAGTTTTCAAAACAGCCTCCCATGTTCGCAACAAAGGAAACTAGACAATGGTCATAACTGTTAAGCTTAGACTTTAGTGTGTACAAAAGCAAAGTTTCCAACCCTATCGTTTATCATCTTTTCACAATCTTGGAATAAAACATGGCAGAACCAATGTTTACCTTATAAATATAAATGCCAGGTTCCAACTCAGGTAGACTATATGTCAGCACATGATTTCCAGCTTCATATATCGTAGACAGTAGCAACCGTTTCTTCAGCATACCCCTAGTGTCGAAAATAGAGATACTAACCTTAGAAGTATTGTCCAAGGCAATCTCAAATGAAACCTGATCTGAAAATGGATTTGGATAACAGCTTGTTTTAGCATGCAATCCGCTTTTCTTTTTTGCAGTAGGTACTTCTTTCACGGTAGGTGCAAAAATGCTCTTCTTCTCCACAACAGGCTCAACATCTATAGGTGAACGATGCGGAACAATAGATGCCCTAAAGCTAGATCCATTTTTTGCATGAAAACCGGCTTGAAGAATAACCTTTTCCGTCGCTCCGATAGCGGCATTGGCATTGCTGTTCACAACATAATTCAAGGCGCTGGGAGGTTCATATTCTGCCCCTACACCAGCCACTTCAATGGTCTCCGCTACTGAGTATCCAACTTTCTCTCCTGAATAGATTTCCCCTTGGGTTATTTTATATTTATCGGCTCCATCGTACCTCATTTGCAATGAAGGATCACCCAATAGGTTGTATGCAACAATAAGACGCTTTTTGCGCTTGTTCGAGGTTGGCGGAACATAAATCGTTTTTGCAAAATTAGCCTTTGCGTAATCTATCATTTTCCCTACATTATTCATCGAATGATAAGAATCCCGGAACAATTCTTTACAGAACATAGCATTGCTTTCCGTTGGAGTTACTTCTGTTCCACCTAAGAAAGTTACCGCACCATGTTCCGAGTTCACCATCTTCATACCGAGATTATTGGGAGTGGTAAAATCCGCAGTGTTACATGCAATAGAGAAAATCAAGGGATATACGGTATTCGTTAACGAAGAATGATTACTGAACCTCGGTCCTCCCCATGAATTATCCGAACCATGTCCACGGTATGTTACGATATAAGGATTGTTGTTGATTGCATTGGTTATATCAGCTGTTGTTCCTCCCGAATGCTCATATATCTTTTCGTAAGTATATCCACCCTTTTCAAGCTCATCTGCAATTATATTGGACGATTCCTCATAGTTTGGATAAACAAGGTCACGCCAAAAATTTTTGTCATAATCAGAAATCACAACAGCATTCTTAGGGGTGTTGTATTGGGCAAGAAACTGGTTGTCCATCTGTATTGATTTTCTGACAAGATGCTCCAATTCAGCTCTGTTCGTAACAGGCCATCTGCCAAAAGAAACATCTGCCATAACATCTGCACCGTCAAGTTGAGCATACCACAGATCGGAAGGAACTAGTACATCATCGACATCATATTCCCATGTGCCTATATCTTTAATACCGCCAATGAGTAGTACATACTCAGGCCTTGTACTCAGATTATTGTATGCCGATTGTATAACCTTTTTCATGTCAGAGGGAGAAGTCAAGGACGTATTTCCATCATGACCAAGGTAACGGTAGTAAATAACATCGTAGCCTTGAGCTTGTTTGTGTAGAAGGTAACGAAATGCAATGTCGTCGTATTTCCAGGGGACAAGCATAAGATATTTACCCTTAGTTTTCACTAAAGACGAACTTTTCTTATGTCTATTCTCAAATGTATTTATACAATCCGAATAGTTAGCAAAGAAACGGTTCAGATACTCATCCATACAGGCACTTCTGACTACTTCAGTTCTTACTTTATCGTTTAGTTTGATGCGGAAACTGGCTTTCTCAGTTACTTTCATCTGTTTGGATACAGGGTTGTAACTAAATGGGAAAATAGTCACTCTTATCCCTTTCACACCAGAAACAATAAAAGGTTCGGATATCTCAACAAAAGAAGAAGTTGTTGCTTTATTTCTTGAATAGGCTTTCTCATCGATACAGAACTGTCTCTTTGTAGTTTTCAATTCTGAAGGAAAACTATACTGAGCAGGGTAAATTCTATATCCTATTTCCTTATTGGCAAAAGACTGATCCAAAATCTCATACCGAACAGTTCCTTCGTGGTTATAAGAAATTGCCAAACAAAAGGTTATTTGTGGTAATTGAGGTTTACCTTCGTCAAAGACAATTCCATATTCAGGAAGATCGATCACAGAGAATTTTTCATAATTGCCTCTACCTTTTTTTTCTTTCTTAGTCAAAATCTGATAAGAAGGAAGCTGAAAGTTAATTAAATAGTCGTCACCATCTCTGTTGATAGAGATTCCTTTCGTGCTAAGATCCTGCGCAAGCAATAGTTTTAATGAGAAAATGAATAGGATTGATAAAATCCATTTTGTTTTCATTGTGGTTAATTTTCAATACCTGCACCTTTCCAATGTTGTTTTAAGGTTGCCACTAGAGGTGGATATTGGTTAAATATTTTTTTGTTGAAAATTTCTGTTCATAATAAATGACGAGAAGAATCATTTTATAGGTTGTTCTATTCTTTAAAACGAAGATAACTGAAATTAATGATAAACTATCATCATTAATATTAATGAATATTCAAGATTTGTTTAGTTGCTACTCCAATCTTAAGCATTAGGACAAATCTGCGTGAAAAGCTAAAAGCCCGTATTTCAAAAGTTTCGAAAATACGGGCTTATTCTATTATAAATAACGGAAGGTTAACCATTTTATTTAAAGCCAATCCCTCTGAACATGTTTAAAAATTCCGGAATGTTCCACTACGTTCGAATATTTCAGAAAGAATACGTTCTTCCACCTCATCCACAGAGCACCCACGGCGTTTCATAACAAGATCGGCCGTTTGTAAAGCTTTTTTCAATCTATATTCCTGAAAGCCGGAAGCTCCCCCCCAAACGAAAGAAGGAACAAATTGTCGGGGAAAACCTCCTCCAAAAACATTGGAACTAACTCCCACAACAGTCCCTGTATTGAACATTGTGTTGATACCAGCCTTAGAATGATCTCCCATGATCAGTCCACAGAACTGCTGTCCTGTTCTTCGGAAACCACCACGCGTATAATCCCATATTTTTACATCTGTGTAATCGTTCTTCAAATTGGAATTGTTGGTATCTGCACCCAAATTGCACCACTCTCCAAGTATTGAATTTCCCAAATACCCATCATGACCTTTATTCGAGTACCCGAACAGTATAGAGTTTCCAACTTCCCCACCAACTTTACTGTGTGGGCCAAAAGTGCAGTCTGGGTAAATTTTCGCCCCCATTTTAATGTGCGAATTATCACAAAGAGCAAGAGGCCCTTTCACCAATGCTCCCTCCATGATCTTTGCATTCTTCCCAATATAAATAGGGCCATCTTTCGCATTTAAAGTTGCAAAAACTACTTCTGCTCCTTCTTCCATGAAAATATTTTCTGGATTCAATGCCCTGTTTGTACTATCGAGAGGTGCTGATTTTCTCCCCTTGGTAATGAAATCAAAATCTTTACGGATCTCATCCCCGTTCATTAAGAAAATCTGCTCTGGATGTTTGAGGCATTTACATTCGCCTTCGAACATCCGCTTAGAGAAATTGCTTAAATCTATTGTTGGGAAAGCTTCTGTATTTGTTGCATCTAAAACAACGGCAACCAACTCCTCTCCGCAGAACAATGCCTCGTTCGTGTTAAGTTCCTTCGCAGCTTTGGCTAACTCCTCTGTTGCGATTATGTTTGCATTTACCAGTAAGTTTTTATCCTCTGTCTTTGTTGCA
Organism: Bacteroidales bacterium; assembly: GCA_965230435.1. GTDB lineage: Bacteria > Bacteroidota > Bacteroidia > Bacteroidales > JBDKHP01 > JBDKHP01. The sequence continues at coordinate 1,297,519 of CBDDLB010000002.1, read as the reverse complement.
AATTTTTCGGAAAGATATGGCTGTGTTTTATAAGACACTTCAGTATTCAAGTAGTTTTCCCATTTTTGTCTCAGCGTAAGTATACCTATGCGGCTTTCTGCGATGGGGCGTGTATACGTCAAAGGGAGTAGATTCTCCCAATATGCATCATATAAAATCGTATTCATTGTGGTAGTTTCAAAATTGAATATTTGTAAACAAAAGTAAGCGAGATTATCACAATATGCGTATGTTTTAAGAAAAAGATGGGCAGAAAAAGCTGGAGCTTTAAACTAACAAAACAATTGTCAAAGATGAAGAAAGGGAAAGAAAGCACACCACATATTGGAATCTATGGCAGGCGCAATAACGGAAAAAGCACACTGATCAATCGTATTGCTGGGCAAGAGCTGGCAATAGTCTCCGATGTTGCTGGCACTACTACCGACCCTGTGAAGAAATCGTTCGAAATTACTGGCTTTGGCCCTGTAGTGCTGATTGATACTGCGGGAATAGACGATGAGGGCGATTTGGGGAAAATGAGAATAGATAAAACTTTCGAAACCATAAAACAGGTGGATCTTGCCTTGCTTATCCTTGCCAACAATACGTTTGGAAAATTTGAGGAGCTATTAATAAAAGAGTTCCAAAAATTTAAAACTCCTTTTGTTCTTATCCACAACAAAGCTGATTTATCGGAACTCAATCAAAATTTTGCATCTAAGATTGTAAAAACGCATAAAAAATCAATTTTCGACTTTGACTATAGAAAAACAGATGCGCTTGAGGATCTCATCGCAACCATAAAAGATACAATTCCAGAAAAATCCAGAAAAATCAAATCCCTCATTGGAGATCTGGTTTCTTATGGCGATATTGTTCTTCTTATTACCCCCATCGATATTGAAGCTCCCGCCGGAAGACTCATTCTTCCACAAGTACAAACGATACGTGATATTCTTGATAATGATTGTGTTTCTGTTGTGTTAAAAGAGAGAGAAGTGGATGGGTTTCTTCGGAAAACAGGAATAACACCAAGGTTGGCAATTACCGATAGCCAGATTTTTTTGAAAGCAGATGCCTCAATCCCGCAACACATTCCACTTACTAGTTTCAGCATTATCCTAGCCCGTTTAAAGGGAGATTTCGACAACTACCTAAAAGGAACCCCGAAAATCGATGAACTAAAAGATGGCGACCGTATTTTACTATTGGAGTCATGCAGTCATCATGTGTCGTGCGACGATATTGGACGTGTAAAAATACCCCGTTGGCTCTCAAACTACACTGGAAAAAAGTTGGAGTATGATGTAGTTGCCGGGCTGAATAAATTGGATCGTCCTATCGAAGATTATTCACTTGTTGTGCAATGTGGCGGCTGTGTAGTTACCGAAAAGCAACTACGAAATAGGTTGCTTGATGCTACTAATAAACAAATTCCTGTTACAAATTATGGAATGACAATAGCGTATGTTCAAGGAATTTATCAGAGAGCTGTAGCTCCATTTTTGAATGAATCTGAGCAAGATACACTTTACTTGTAAGGAAACGATTCTGAAAAAAAGAATCGTTTGAGTCGTTGTTTTTAACTTCATACTATGAAAATGCAACGGCAATAACTTTGAGCATGGATCATTTGTATTAAAATTAAGAGATATTTTAACCTTCTTGTTTACAATTTGAAGAAAATCTTTAATTTTGTTCTTGAAACAAAGGGGATAAGGATGATTCAGCTAAAGTCTAACGACTTGTTTGTTTCCTTCAGAACAGAGGACAGACAGTTTGTTACAAAACTTATTGCTTCTTTTAAAGTATCTGGCTTGTCATCATGGAACGAAGATAATGCGATTTCACCTGGTTCTGCAAGAAATAATAAAACTGTAGAACAGGGTATTATGATGTCGCACAACTTCGTATTCGTGATGTCGCCCCAGTCTATCCTGTCCGAATCTTGCCTTTTCGAAATAATGACGGCTAGAAAGTTCAAAAAGCCGATTGTTACTGTTGTTGCACAAAAACCTACTGTAGAAAAAGAAAATCTATATGTACCCATGGCATTAAATGGTGCTAAATGGATTTATTTTGAAAATGCAGTTTATGCCGATAAATATTCAGAATTACTAACAGAACTCACTACAGATAAGAATCAGAAGCAGCAACACACTCAGTACCTTAAGGAGAGTGATCAATGGAAATTTAATGATAAGAAAAATGCATTTCTTGTTTCTGGGCGGCATCTTTTAGAAGCTGAACAGTGGCTGAAAGCAAACTTTGAAAACAAAAGCCATTTTGGTCCAATTTATCAACAGGCCGAGTACATCTGCGAATCGCGCAAATATATAGAAGGTGGCCAGACAGATATTTTTTTCTCGTACGAAAAAAGAGACGAAAGCCGAATAGAGCCAATCCGCAAGCATGTTACAGTTTCGGGGTTCACGTCTTGGAACAAGCGGTCTGAAATTGCAACCATATGCAAGTTTACACATAATATAAAGGATCTCATTGTACAAAGCGATTGTTTTCTGTTTTTCATGACCCTCGATTCTGTTCATTCAGACATTTGCATAGAAGAGCTTAAGCTGGCTCAGAAATACAGAAAGAAAATCATTTCGATAAAGCTGGACACAGTACCACCGCATGAATATCCCAACGATTTAAAAAACAGCCCTATTATTGACCTGACCGTACCTCCTGACAGCACATCTGAGGTTCAGCTCCAGTACGGTCTTCGAAATCTAACACGCCAGCTAAGGGATAATTATAAAGAACATAAGCTGCATAAAGAGCTTCTGGTACGCACAAAAATATGGGAGCAGATGCCAGAACACACCAGCGTTTTGCTTAAAGGTTTTCAGTTGGTTAATGCCGAGCGATGGCTGCAAACAGTGAGGGAATTTAACTGTTGCCGCCCTGTTCCGGAATTGGAGAGCTTTATAAATTTCAGTGCCGAACACAAAACACGGGAACAATACGATGCTTTCTTTTGTTATGCAAAAGAAGATGAATTGATGGCTCGACGTATCCGTCAGGAACTGCAAAATCTTGGTTACAATGTATGGTTCGATCCTATTGAAATTAAAGATACTACAGAGATCGATCCTTCAACACAACGGGCAATTATTGATTCCAATTACATTATACTTCTGCTTTCGCCAGAAGCGTTGGCGTCGCCATATGTTAAGAAAGAAATAAGATGGGCTTTGGCCTGGAATAAAACTCTACAACCAATTATGGTTGAGAAGGTTAATGCTGCAAGCCTTCCAAAAGAACTTGTGCATTATCGAATTTTAGACGGAAGAATATCCACAGGCCCCATTACTCACTTAATTGAGAAAATCACACGCCAGTTCAATCACAATCTGGAAGTAGTTTCAGGTCATACTCGTTGGTTACGCCCAGCAATAGAATGGAGCGAAAGTGGCAAATCCAAGGATTTGTTAATAGAAACGGAAGAAGTACCTTTGGCCTTGAAATGGTTGGAGCAGAGGCAAAATTCCGCAGAAGAACCATTTCCTGTTGCTCAGCAAGCAGATTATATAAACAACAGTTTTAAAGTATTCCAGCAGAAACAGAAGAAGAAAAAAATAATCATCTACAGTGCAATTGCGGCTGTTGTTTTTGCACTTATGATAATTGTGAACCTTAACATACAGAAAAACAAAGCAAAGCTGAACTATCACATTGCCGGAACTCAACTTCTCGCATTTGAAGCTGAAACAACGCTCGAAAAAGATCCAACGTTAAGTTTACGGTTAGCTGAAGCTGCATATAAGTTCAACTCCGAGAGTCCGCACACGGTTCGAGGCCTTTTAAAAAGCTATTTGGCCAATGCACCACTTTACAATAAGGTTTATCAATCCGATAAGATTATTTATTCAGCTTATTTCTCGCCAGACGACAGAAAAATCCTTGTTGCAACGGGTGAAAATAAAGCTCATCTTCTAGATGAAAATGGTAAGTTGCTCAATAGTTTCACTCATGAAGATCTGGTTTATTCTGCAAAATTTTCGGAAGACGGAAGGTATATCCTAACAGTTGGACAGGATGAACTGAAAATTTGGAGTAGAAAAGGTGATCGTATCGGATCTGTCGATTTCAAAGCTGAACTTTTTGATGCAGCAATTTCCCCCGATGGTAGAACCGTGGCTTTGGTGGGAGCCGGCACAAAGATCAAACTATATAACTTCAACGGCAAACAAAAACGAACCATAGAGGCCCATTTCGACGATATAAATCTTGTGCAGTTCTCCCCTTCCGGTAAACGTCTCATTTCGCTTTCTGAAGATGGAACCATTGGGGTATGGAGTTTAAACGGTAAACTGGTAAAACGCCTGAGTTTCGAAGACACTCCAAAACACTGCAATTTTGTGGGAAATGACACCACAATACTTATAGCTGGTTCTCATGACATAACAGGAGTCTGGTCTACTTCGGGAAAAAGAGTAAAGAAATTCCCCAAAAGGGTTGATTCTAGGTTTATTCTGAAAAATGATCAGGAATTTATTACTGCCGACGAAGATAATGTAATTAGAGTCTGGAGTGCAAAATCCAAGCTACAGAACGAATTCAAAGGGCATACGGCGCAGTTGCGCACTTTGGATATAGATAGTAAAGGGCTTCGTTTACTAAGCGCGAGTGGAAGGATAGGAGAGAGGGACAATTCTGCTCGTTTGTGGCAATGTTCTCAAGCCCCCACTTATGTTCGTTTCAAGAGAGAGGCCATCAATTCTGCTGCGTACACACCGGACGGGAAATATTTTGCTATAGCAAGTGGTTCCGAGATAGAGCTGTTTGATTCGGAAGGCATACCTCAGAAAACATTTACCACTCAGCACGACATTGCCGATATAGCTTTTATGGCCGACGGCGGCTCAGTTTTCGTTGCTCATGAGAATAAGCTGATAACCCAATATACAAGAGAGGGTAAGCAAATACGAAAACTTAAAAGTGAACATTCTTCCGTAAGTTCGATCGATGTTTCGCCCGACGGCAGATTTCTGATTAGTTCCGGCACCGACGAGGTGGTGGTGCTGTGGGATTTGAGCTCAGGAACGAATATGCCTATTGTAGCACACAAAGAGGCGATTACACATGTAAAGTATTCTTCCAGTGGAGATCGTTTTTTAACCGTTTCTGAAGATAGTACAGCAAAAGTATGGGACAGTGATGGTGAGTTGCAGTTGACATTGAAGAAGCACAAAGCTCCTCTTTTATGGGCTGATTTTAGCCCGAACGGAGAATATATCGTTACAACAGGGTTGGATAATGCGGCTTACATTTGGAACGAAGACGGTGAAATTATTCAGGAATTCGAACAACATACGGAGGCTGTTACATCTGCTTGTTTTTCTAAGGACAATAAATATATTGTTACCACAGCCCACGATAACACCTCGCAGTTTTGGACTATACAGGGCGAGCCTGTTTACACCATCGAAGGCAAGGGTATACTTGAACAACACAATCTGGCTGTGTTTTCGCCCGACGGAAAACACTTGTTAATCATTAGCCGTGACATTACTAACGCTGGTATTGTCTCTATTTTCAGCATTAGCCCTCAGTCAATGATAGAGAATATAAACAATCAGAATTTGTTGGGGAAAATCTGGGAGTTAGATCAACAGACGAAGAAACAATATTATGTGCTAGAATAAAAAAACTGAATGATGTGAGAAATAGACATTTGATCAATTTGTAATGGTCTCATCATGATGTGTTTAGTTCTACTAGTAACTTTAAAGCAGCAATTTCTAATTTGAAAATAAATGGAAAATAATCAAAATTACGGCGTAAAGCCACAGGCTGAAAGCCTACGCTGCATGTAACACAGGCTTTTAGTCTGTAGTTTTGATGCGTTATCAATCCAAATTAGAAACTGCTGACTTTAAAGTGATGATTACGTTAATACTTCAACTTATTTAGTTTCCTTTTTAAATATTCCCTATATTCGGACATCAATATCTTTTATTGTGGCCGAGTAGGAGTCCCGTTTTCTTTTCAATACCATAAAACCAACAACATGACAACTGTAAACATTTACTTAACTTTTGATGGCAACTGTAAGGAAGCTTTCGAATTCTATAAATCTGTTTTTGGTGGAGAATTCCCATATGTAGGAACATTTGCAGAAATGCCACCTCAGGAAGGAATGCCTCCAATACCGGAGGAGATGAAAAGTCAGATTATGCACATGTCACTTCCTATTAGTAAAGAAACTATTCTTATGGGATCTGATACCGGCGGAGGATTGTCTGGAGAATTCAAGCAAGGCAATAATTTTTCTATTTCTGTAACCACAGAAAGCAAAGAAGAAGCCGATAGAATTTTCACTAGTCTTTCTGAAGGTGGAAAAGTCACCATGCCTTTAGCTGATACTTTCTGGGGCGACTATTTCGGATCGTTTACTGATAAATTTGGCATCAACTGGATGGTTGGTTTTTCTACCGAAAAAAAGGAATAGAAGTTGGAACACTAATCAAATTGAAGGAATGCCTCAAAACGTAACTGACCAAGGCAACAGCTATGTTTGAGGCATTTCTTTTACTCTCAATCTAAAACTCTTTTTCTACACCATCAATTCTTAGCTTGGCCAGATGAGGAAAGTCACCCCCTCCCTCTGGTAAGGCATATGCCCTCTGAACGATACCGATTCCTGGAGCCAACCAGATAGTCTCAGTTCCTCCATTACTACCCTCCAGACCGATACTGAACATGTAACACGCTTCAAAAGTATTGTCACCCTGTACCACTTTTTCGGTTTTACTCAACAGAATTACCTCTTTTTTTATAGAAGAAACTAGAGGTTGGTATGGCCACTGTTCTCCTATTTTTGCACCAAAATCAAACATCTGAATTTCATGCTTCTCTCCATCACGAACATAAACTTTACCATCAGATGTTTTTCTGTAATAAGTAACACGTTCGGCCTCAAAAGTATTCCCTATTGATACTGCCTTGTAATACTCTTTCCCATCAAGGGTCTCCTTTTTCTCAATATCAGTTCTTTCACCATCTGTATAAACCCAGAAATCATCTACATGTAAAGGAAAATAATCACCTTCATCCAGTTTTGGTTCTGTTTTCCCTTTTTCTTCGCACGATGTAAATAGTGCCAATAGCAAAAAAGCGATATAAATAATTGAGTTCTTCTTTTTCATTGTTTAGTTTTTTTAGTATTGAATTTTATATCTTGCAACATATTAGTATGTTGATCTTTTCAAAAGTTCTTAACACTAATTCTAAAAATTCTTGGAAAGTGAAATCCAAAGAGGTTACTGTATCTTTATAACTTCAAATAATTCTGGGCCACCTTCTAAGGGATATCCTTCAATTTTTTTAATTACTAGTGATACTTTCTGGTCAAGATATTTGTCTAAGTCAAATGTTCCAGCACGTAGCAGATAGTTCTTTTCGCCCCCAATAATTCGATGAGTTCCATATTGATAGGTAGTTGCTTCTGAAAACTTTTTTATAATGCCCGAAACTTCTATTAATTTAGAAACTGCAAATTCTGTTTCTACACCATCAATTTTAGATTTTAGCAAATCTTTTTGATCGGTAAACCATCCGCTTCGTCGCATCACAATTCCTATTTTTGGGGCAAGCCATATTGAGTGCTCTTCGTCTACTGCTCTCGGATCGTCAAAGTCAAACCGATAACAGTTTTTAAATGTACAGCCATCATGCTTTACTGTTTCATCTTTTGCGCTCAGCACAACTTTATATTCCAAATCATTGCTTTTATATACCCACGAGTCGCCTTTTTTTGCTGCTAGTGCATAAATCAATCCTTCTGCTCCTTTTTCGTTCCTCTTATATACGTTCCCACTTGAAGTTTTTCTGTAATACGTGGAGTATTCACCTTTAGCCATTTGAAAATACTCTTTGTCGTCAAAAGTTTTTTTACCAGAGATTTCAATTTTGCCCTGTCTCTCATATATCCAATAATTGCCTACATGAAGTGGAAAATAATCGTCGCCAGTAAGTTCAGGTTCTTTTTCATCTTTCTCACATGATACCGATATCAGGAGGACAAGAGAAATAATGCAATAAAACGGAAATGTAATTGTTTTCATAATTGTGTTTTCAGGGTTATATAATTAAGAGTTTTTTCTCGAAAAGTTTAACAATTCAATTGTTCGGCCTTTTCATAACAGTTACGCATAGCAAAAAAGAAACCCTACCGATTCCTCAAAATTTTCTGGCCAACTTCAAATTTTATTACTGTTTCTTTCAATCCAATATTTAATACTAAATTTGGTAAAGCTTTTATGGTTTTCCCTATTCATGAAAAGTCAAGCAATATATACTTTTAGGAACCCGCTCTAGCTTGAAATTCTTTTGTCTTTAAATCACCAGATTTAACGTTGAGAAATATAAAGAAGCGGATTAACTATAGAGTGAGTTATCATGTTCGGAAATCAACCAACCGAACTTAGGAGAGGGAAATTGACCAGAAATCTAACGATTTATTAGAAGAATATGCCACAAGCGAACAAATTTGGAACTTTTGCAGGTGTTTATACGCCCTCGGTACTCACCATACTTGGTGTTATAATGTATATGCGCCTTGGATGGGTGGTCGGCTCGGCTGGTCTGTACGCAGCATTAGCCATTATCATTATTTCACATGTAATATCTATCTCCACAAGTTTAAGTATCTCGTCTATTGCCACAGACAAACGCATACGAACGGGCGGTATTTACTACATATTATCCCGAAGTTTAGGGCTTCCGATGGGTGGCTCTATTGGTATAACTCTTTTTATTGGAACCGCACTTAGTATTTCTCTTTATATCATAGGTTTTGCAGAATCGTTTTTGTCGCTAGAAACAGTGCGGGAATATACTGGACTTTCGCAGGATGTCATCAGCTATCAGATTCTAGGCTCTATAATACTTGTTATGCTTACTGTGCTTGCTCTGATTTCTACATCTTTGGCTTTAAAAGTTCAATTTTATATTCTTGCTGCCATTGGTATTTCGATAGTTTCTATTGGAATAGGAATCTGGCTTAATATAGATTCTGCACCAGTTGCCCCTTTGCTGAAACCTGCCCCCAACGCACCATCCATGGAAATGATTTTTGGGATTTTCTTCCCTGCTGTTACAGGTTTCACGGCTGGAGTGGCTATGTCTGGCGATCTGCGCGATCCCAAAAAAAGCATTCCCAAAGGAACAATGTTAGCGGTTGCAACAGGTTTTGTTGTGTATATCGGGCTCACGTTTCTGTTTGCGTTTTTTGTAAATCGCGATACTTTGGTGAACAATTCCAATTTTATTACAGAAATAGCAGCTGTTGGTTTATTGGTTTATTTAGGAATCTGGGGAGCCACTTTATCTTCTGCCCTAGGAGGTATTCTTGGTGCTCCACGTATTATGCAGGCCATTGCAAGTGATAAAATTGCACCAAAAATTTTCGCGAAAGGCCGAGGCCCAGAAAACGAACCTCAGAATGCACTGATATTAACCTTTGTAATATCCGAGCTAGGTATATTGCTTGGTGGTGATATTAATGCAATTGCTTCTGTAGTTTCCATGTTTTATCTTGCTTCTTATGCTTTCATCAATGTGGCATTTACCCTTGAAAAGTGGGCAAGTACTGATTTCCGTCCAAGCTTCAAAATACCAACTTTCATCGGTGCAGTTGGTGCTATTGCTGCATTTGTTCTGATGTTTAGACTCGATCCCGTATCGATGTCCATAGCACTAGCCTTGATGGGACTCATATACTTCCTCCTAAGGCGGAAAGAGATAAAATTGGAAAAAGGCGATGTATGGCAAAGTGTATGGTCTTCAATTATCCGAACAGCCCTACACCGCATGGACAAAAGGGAAATTGAGGAACGAAACTGGCAACCGAACATCATTCTTTTTAGCGGTGGAACGAGTAAACGCCCACACTTAATAGAATTCGGGAAAGCCCTCGTGGGACGCTATGGCATGCTTTCAAATTTTGATCTGCACGAGGTTCCAGATCAGAAAATTCTCTTCTCAAAACCCACTCAGAAAGTGGTTGACGATGCAATAGCTCCAGGCATCTTTACACGCAGGCAATCCTGTAGCGACATTTATCAAGGGGTGGAAATGATTTCGCATACTTACGGTTTTTCTGGGGTGGAACCCAATACCGTATTGTTGGGGTGGGGACGGACGTCGAAAAATCCAGCCCGTTTCATGGAAATGATCAATACCCTTTCTGAGCTGGATCTTAATATTTTAATGCTGGACTACGACAAAGGCTCTGGTTTTGGCGAATACAAACTGATTGATATCTGGTGGCGGGATCTGGGGCGTCACGGTAATCTAGCCCTCATTCTTACGCGTTTCATTTGGTCGTCAGACGAATGGCGCGATGCAAAAGTACGGCTGATGATTGTGAACCCATCGAACGATGCTACTGATCAGATTTATCGTGAAGCTCTCGATGTGGTAGAGACAATGCGTATCAATGCAGAAATTAAGGTAATCAATAATGAAATAGAACAGAAACCCTTCTATGACATTGTTCGTTCAGAATCGCGGGATACCGATTTAATTGTTGTAGGTATACCAGAAATTTCAGCAGGATTGGAAGTTTCTTTTGTTGAAGATACAAGCAGATTGATGAAGGATCTGGGTACGGTTTTGCTCATAAAAGCTTCCAGCCTTTTCAAACCGTTAAGTTTTGGTGTTTCTCAGGAAAAGAAAAAAGTTGAGATTTTTTCCGAAGCCGACGAGGAAAAAGACAAACGCTTCGAAATCGCCCGTAAAGAACTTCCTAAAAACAGTGATATTGCTGATGGCTTGGAACATTTGGTTAAAGGATTAAATAAAATAAGCGACGACTTTTATGAGAGTAACTTCAGAACAATAACTCAGGTGTATACCAATTTCATCACCTCGTTAAAAAATGTTGCCAACGAAACTTTCGATAGGCTAGAGCATCGCGTGGTTGACCTTGAAGCAGAAATGCAGGTTAAAGGGATTAGGCGGCTACAGAATTCGTTCCTTCTAAAAACGCGGAAACTGATTATGCACTACCTTGATGAGGGGATGAAGACGCAAACTGTGCATCTCAAAGGCGGGGTGGAAGCTATACTTGAAGAGTTTGATGATCTGATGCAGGATCAGCAAGACCGGATATTGGAAAACTACAGTCTAGACGATCTTGAACGTGCTCTGAAAACAAAAGGAGGCATCCGGCTAAAGTGGTTCATACGAAGGAAACAGTTGCAGGTGCAAATAAGTGGTCATCCAGCCGAATATTCCATTCACTTTAGAACGCTTGTTGAACAGCACCTTCCGCAAAAAGTATATGCAGCTTTTTACGAAAGTTTGCACAAGTTCGGAATGGCCAACTTGGAAATGTACATCCACTTGATGCGTTTTTTCCGTATGGTTCACAACAGTCTGCAACTACTCGAAAAACTCCCTGCTACAGAAGGTCTTTCCCTTGCAGCGATAAAAATTGAGAGAAACTTTGTTCAGAAAGAATTCGATTTACTCGATAAGTTGTTCGTACAAATGCAGGAGAGAATGCCGTTGACCAGCAAAATCGGTGTTGCCCAAGCTTGCAGAAAACTGAGTGAAGTATTTTTCGAAGTTCATCCCAATCGTCATGAGATATCTTCAAAAACGAAAACTCACCAATACGAATCGCGTACAAAGCTTGGCGAATTGGCTTTAAATTGGCAGCGAAACCAAAACTTATTATATCAGGTTGGTCGTGTAGAACTTATGCTAGTGTCCTTGGATGGCATTGTCAGGTCAATACTCCGCCGTCTTGCCGACGACATTCTACACATATACCAAAATGTATTATTGTCGAAACTGAGCGAACTGGAGGGGTATCTAAAGCATTTGGAGCAAGAAAGCATCTCGAACAAAAAACTTGTATTTAAACCAGGGCAGGTCGACTTCTCGAAAATAAATGAGACACTTTGGATCAACCTGATAACACAGACCGACGCAGCAATAAAGGAAATAAAAGTTGCAGTGGAAAAACTTCCAAGGCAACTGGATATGTTATCGGATCAATCGTTTAATAATTTTCATAAAGACCAGTTCGAATCAGAGCAGGTTGTGCAGGTTGCTGCCAATAGGATTACCCATGCTATAGTCGACGAAAAAGTTACCGATCCGCTCCATAGTTTTATGAACCGATTGCCAGATCGTTTGCAAAGGACTGTAAATAAAGCAACCGACGTAATTAGGTTCATTTCTTTCAATTTGCAGGGCGAAACGCTCGATCAAATAGAAGGGCTCGATTCAACCAACATTACGGCCATGATTAAAGAGCAGATACGCAATGTTGAGTTATTGATAGCAACATCAAAGGAAGAACAGCAGAAAGCAACTGATCAGCTGAACTCAATCATGAACGATCTGTCAACACAACTGAATGTATACACTTTCACCCGCGCTCCCGAAAAACTAAAACAATACGTAAAAGGCTCTGAGAAAACTAGGCTTTATGGGTTCCGTAAGTTTTTCAGAACACGAATAGAAACGACTGTTAATTTGCTCAATCAGATTTGGTTTCGAAAAAGTGAGGCTCTTCTTATTGCCCAAAACCTACAGGATGAGAAGTTGCCCAATACTTCAGTGAACGAGCTGCTTAACCAAGTTGAAAAGATGTCGCCGCGTGCAGATATTTTTACAAAACTGCCGTTCTACTATCAGCAGTTGTTTTTGCGAACCAACAACGAAACCAACGAATTCTGGCACGCCCGCGAAAAAGAAGTAGAAGAGGCGAACAAAGCCATGGAGCGCTTCCGGGAGGGATATTCAGGAGGTATACTTCTAGTTGGAGAGCGCTATTCAGGAAAAACCTCCTTAGCAAATTACATTAGTAGCAAATTTACCGAAGAACAACAGGTGTTTCGAATAAATGCTCAGGAACAAGGCAGTACTTCGCCAGATGACCTAATGCGCAGTCTGCAACAGGCGCTCATGTTCCATGGAAATGTACAGCAATTGTTCAATAATATTCCTCCTGAAAGTGTTGTCTTTTTCGACAATCTGGAGCTATGGTGGGAGAAATCCGAAAACGGTATGCAGGTGCTCTATCAAATTATGGATATCATAGAGCAGTTCAGTCATCGGATTTTGTTTATCGTCGCCCTAAATCAGCACACCTATAAACTCATCAGTCAGATATACCCTATTGGTAATTATTTCCTTGGCCTGATAAAATCTGGCCCAATGACAGCACAAGAACTTTTCAATATTGTTCTGCATCGACACCGTTCCACGGGAATGCAACTAAAATACAAGAACAAAGAAGAAGCTTATGTGTCTACTTTTGAATATGCCAATTTGTTTACGAAATACTTCAGTCAATCGAAAGGCAATGTTGGGGTTGCTCTACAAGCTTGGATATCATGTATACAGCAGGTCGAAGAAAACGTAATCTCAATTGTAGCACCCGAAGAACCACCTATCAACGCGTTGAAGAAAGTGGACAGGGCTTCCAATATGCTGCTGTTGCAACTTGTCCTACACCGTAGGTTGAATATTCAGCGCCTAGAACGGATTATGCTGGAACCTGTCGATAATTTACAGAAGAAACTGAATTACCTAAAACGTTCTGGTGTTATTCAGGAAAATGCAAAAGGAGTGCTGAGCATAAACCGTTACATGTATCCAACAGTTGTAGAACAATTGAAAGAGTTAGAACTACTATAGCAAGTACAAATAGATCTGAGACCTTAAAGTAAATAAGGTTTAATATTTAATGTCTTGATTTTTTTAAGTCTTATCATTACTTACAGAATTGATAGAACAAAGCAAATCAATATAAATAGGTTCAAAACCTTACTAATTTAGTTTGTAATAAATGGAAGGTATAAGTATAGAATTATCAGAATGGATTTTTCCAAAGTTTGTTCTCTTTGGAGTACTGATATTTGTGTGTTTCAGATTATTGCGTTTTATGCTAGAACACAACCCTCAGTTATCGCGCAACAAAAAAACTGCTGAAAGATACCTGCCACTTGTCGAGTTGCTCGTTTGGCTTATTTTTCTGTTTTGGGTAATTAGTTCCAGTCTGGAAAAAAACATCCTTATTGCGATAGCAGTAATGGTTTTATTGCTTTATATTAGTTATTGGGTTTCTCAGTATGTATTTAAAGGTTTTATAGCAGGTGTTGTCTTCCGTTTTACTGGGAGATTGCGCATAAACGAGACGATCAGTATAAATGGGCATACAGGAAAAGTAATTCAGTTCAGAGGGCAGACTCTTGAATTAGAAACCGAAAAAGGTGAAATTCTTTTCATTCCTTACACTGAAGCTTTAGAGGCTGTTCAATCGAAAATGGACAACTCGGAGACTATCCGTAACCACAGTTTTATGATCCGGGCCCAGAAAACAACTGATATTGAACAGTTAAAACAGAACATTCGGACATGCATTCTACAGTTGCCTTGGGCTTCTGTAAAGAAAACACCCAATGTTGCGCCGGTAGGTGAAGAAAACGATGTTCATTTGCTCAAAGTAACGGTTTATTCTATTGAACGTGAATATTTTCATAGAATTGAAAAATATGTTAAAGAAAAATTTGAAGCCTGATCGTTTTGCACTTTTTCTTACTTTAGAGAGCCACATTAGGAGTGATGCAAGGTTAAGTTATTTTTGAAATCGTTCCTTAGATTGTCCGTAATAGTATTTTTGTGCAAACAGAGCCGAACATGGTATCTGGTCTTCATCAGTTCTTATTGGTACATAAGCCATGGAGCTTGAAAAGAGGCTACTTTTGAAATGTAATTGTTAAGCTTATTCAACAAACTTTTTCGTTGGTTATGAATAGATTGATACGCAATGTCCTTCTTCCTATTTTCTTAGTTATTTCCAGTACTACAAGCGCTCAATTCTACAACGGTCTGCAAATGACCTTTGGAAAAAACCGTGTACAGTACAATATGTTCGAGTGGTTATATTATCGTTTCGACCGTTTCGACACGTATTATTATGCAGAGGGAAAAGAGCTGGCACAGTATCTATCTACCTATGCCAAATACAGAATTACAGATTGGGAAAACTATTTCAATACTCCGCTACGCTCTCGGATTATTTTTATCACTTACAACAAACAATCGGAATTTAAGCAAAGTAACATTGGACTTATTACGGGAAAATCCGATTATAATGTAGGTGGAACCAATACCATTAGCGATAACAAAGTGTTTGTGTACTTTAATGGTAATCATGAAGATTTTAAGAAACAGATCGATTCCCGCATTGTGGAAATTCTAGTTAATCAGTCGGTATATGGAGGTAGTTTTACGGAACGGGTTTCCTCGCGTTCTCTCCTCGATCTGCCAGAATGGTACACCGCTGGTCTGATTTCTTACCTCTCCGAAGGTTGGTCGCCAGAAAAAGAAGCCATCGTAGTCGACAAAGTGCGAAAAAAGAAATTCAAACGTTTGAACGGTTTACAAGGGGAAAAAGCAAAAATAGCAGGCGAAGCTATTTGGCATTACATTGCGCGTACATATGGACGAAATGTAATTCCTAGTATCATTTATCTCACTAAAGCTCATAAAAGCTACGAGGCTGGTTTCGATTTCGTGACCGGTGAGGAATTCCGGGAAGTGCTACCGGAGTGGTTGGCTTCTTATGTAGAGGAGGCAGAGGAGGATGCGAAAGGGCGAAAAGATGCGCAGAAAGAAAAAGTGTTGAAACGTCCCAAAAGTTATCGCGTATATCAGCGAATTACAATTAGCCCAAATGGCCGATACATTGCTTATGTAACCAACAACCTGGGAAAATATAAACTGTGGCTCTACGATTCTGAAACACGCAAACGTAAGAGAATCTTACGCAAGTTTCACAAGATGCAACAAATTACAGATTACTCCATGCCATTGCTCGCATGGCATCCCAAAAGCGAAATATTAGCTTTTATTACAGAGGAAAAAGGAAAAGTCTGGCTCTATTTTTACAATCATGTCACAAAAGAAGAAAACAGGCGCTACCTACCTGTTGTGGAAAAGGTTAATAGTTTTTCTTATTCTAACAACGGAATAAAAATGGCTTTCTCGGCCGCTGTAAAAGGCCGTACAGATATTTTTGTCTACAATATTCCTTCGCGCACACTCACGCCAATTACTTCGGATACAGAAGACGATCTCGATCCTGCATTTGTTGATGGCGATTCGAAAATAGCTTTCGTTTCCAACCGCAAAAGCGATACATTACGTGTTGAAAAAAGACCATTGCTTTGGGCTGAAAATCCACTTGGAGATGTTGCCAAACATACAGACGTATTTATCTATGATCTGAACACTCAATCAGATGTTTTACAACGAATCAGTAATACTCCATATGCTTCGGAATATCAACCAAAGGGAGTCTCAAAAAACAAGTATCTGTTCCTCAGCGACAGAAACGGAATCAAGAACAAATACATCGCGCGCTACGACAGTACAATCAGTAGAGTTGATACAGCTGTGCATTATCGTTATTTTTCCGAGGTAAATCCAATAACGGATTACCCAAAAACAACTTTCGACCACAGCTTAAGCAAGAACAGGAAAGGTACATTACTACAGTTTGAAAACAAGCGCTATAGATTGTATACAGAAAAAATAGATCTTGCCGCTAAATTTAAAGACCCACTGAAGAAAACAACTTTTGCCAAATATGAAGAAGAAAACCGCATTAGGAAACAACGACTGGAAAAAGCTGCAAGAGAAGCTAAAGAAAGAGAAAAAGCACGTATCGACAGTATACGAAAAGCAAATCCAGCTCCCAACCCAGACAGCCTATTGCTGAATGTAAACCAATATGTTTTTGAAAACGAGAAACTGAATTATTACGAAAAATCTTCTGTTGTCGATAGTCTCCTCAACATTGGCGAACCCGATTCTATAGCCCGTCCACGAGGAAGAAACTATTTCATGGCATTTTACAACGATTATTTTTCTGGAAAAGTTGATCTCAGTTTTGCCAATCAGTTCTATCAATCTTTTACAGGTCAATATTTCAATCCGGGAGCCAACTTTGCGCTAAAATTTGGAGCAAAGGATTTATTCGAAGACATGAAGTTTATTGGTAGTTTTTACGTGGAACCAGACTTGTCTGGCTACAACTATCTGCTTGGTGTTGAGTTTTTGAAAAAGAGGTGGGATAAGCAGTATTTCTTTCAAGAACAATCGTACCGTTCATTTGAGTCGTATAAAAATTTTGTGATTCCGAGAAACCTTAAGCTTTATAAATTGAGCCACGTTTCCACCTATCCGTTGAGTCAGGTAGATGCGGTAAAAGCAACAATATCTGCCCGGTACGATCGAATAACAATACTTTCGCAAGATAGATCGACATTGGAAGCTCCAGGTGAAAACGACTATTGGGCTAACCTGAAGCTTGAATACATTTTCGACAATGCATTTATCCTCGGCACAAATCTTTATGATGGTATCCGTTTTAAAGCTTGGGGCGAATACCTACAGCAAATTGGTGGGCCGAAGTCGGATATTTTTGTTGTTGGTGCAGATTTTAGACACTATCTAAAAATACACCGTAACCTGATATGGGCCAACCGTGCAGCCGTAAGTACATCGTTCGGAGGAGCAAAGCTGATATATTACCTCGGAGGGGTGGATAACTGGTGGAATTTTTCCGACACACCCACGTTTGACAATAGCACGCCTATTAACCGCGACATGAACTACCAGTTTCAAGCTAACGCTACCAACATGCGTGGCTTTTCGCAGAACGCTAGGAACGGAACAACTTTCGTAGCCGTCAATAGTGAGTTGCGCTGGCCTCTTTTTAGCTATTTTTCCAGACATCAGTTACGTTCCAAAATGTTACGTGACTTTCAGCTTATTGGATTCTTCGACGTTGGCTCTGCGTGGAACGGCATATCGCCTTCCGATGCTTCTAATAAGTACAACTACGAAACGATAGAAAGGGGAGATCTCTCTATCGTTATACATAAAAGGCGCGCTCCTGTAATTTGGGGATATGGTTTTGGTATGAGGACAACCCTGTTCGGATATTTCATCCGTGCTGACTGGGCATGGGGCGTTGACGATGGTATTATTCTACCAAGAGTTTTCTATTTGTCTCTGTCTCTCGATTTCTGATAGAAGAGGATAAATCAGCAATTCTAATTTTGCGAAAATTGTATAGAATTTTTTCTGGATGTGGGGTGGTACAGAAGTATGTGCTTGAGTGTATCATTCCGTATAAAATCTAGCGTATACTTTACTATTCAGGAATAGTCACAACTTAAGGTCATGAAGTAGGGGGTGGTTGGTTGGATGAAGTAGTCGCTTATTTTTAATATCCCAAGCGAAACAGTCAAAATAAAAAAGGCAGTGTTTCGTTTAATGCTTGAGGCTGAACAAGAGCAAAAAAAAAGAGGCACCTCAGGGAAAAGTGCCTCTATAAGTCAGCATATCATTGAAAACGGGTGGGAATCCTTTACTTTCAACAACATGGGTGAGCCTGACAGACGAAGGGAAGGAAGAAGAAGATTTGATTCGACTTGTTTCCCAACTCACAAAAAAATCACGCTTGAAATCTTTGACGAGTTATTGTGTAAACAGAAGTAACATCTATGTGTTCCTTATTGTTTACATGTGCTAAATTAAGGCAAAGTAGAATACAATGCCAGTCAGATTGTGAGTTTTGGTTGTTTGGATGTGAATCCGTGTCATTCTTCTTGGAAAAAGAGATACACAGCTAAAATATAACTTTGCAATGGGGTTATGCTTTAAGGTGGCTAGTATTTCAATTCGGATTATCTTGCAGTATGTTGAGTGTTTTAGTGTGTAACATTTTGTTTGTTAGTAGTTTAGTTATTTTCTTTTGCAAACAAACCGGATTGAACTATTAAAGAATAAATTGCTTATGCTTGTAAGCTTGTGTTTAAAAAGTTGTGTTGAGGATAACTGGAAAGCATAGAATAAATGTCTCTGAAATAGGAAGCTCTATTGGGGGTAATTGAATTGATTAGGTAAAGGTTTTCTCGCGCTAGTTAATGAAATACCACCCTTTAGAATTTGGTTATATATTTGTTATTCAGTGCTTTATTGTAAGGAAGTAATTGCTTGGCTATTGCGAAGAAAAAAAAGTGTGATTTTTTCTTGTTGGTAAGCAACCTAATTAAGAATTGCAGTGTCTTACTACAGACTCAGGGATTAAAAAAGGACAAAAAAAAAGAGGCACCTCAGGGAAAAGTGCCTCTGTAAGTCAGCATACCGTTGAAAACGGGTGGGAATCCTTTACTTTCAACAATATGGGTGAGCCTGACAGACGAAGGGAAGGAAGAAGAAGATTTGATTCGACTTGTTTCCCAACTCGCAGAAAAATCACGCTTGAATATTCTTGACGAGTATTTCGTTAAAACTTGCAAGGATTAGTCCTTCAGGTTTTACATTCGCTAAATTATAATAAAGTAAAACACCGTGCTACCCAAATTGTGATTTTGGATACTTTGAGTGTGAATCTGTGTCGTTTTGATGTGAATTCTGTTTGTAGTCTGTTTTTTTTATTGCCCAAAAGACTATAAGTGCTGTTTTTGTAATCATCTGTTTTTTAATGTGTTGTTGTTTTGGTGGATCGTGGGAAATCTTCACTTAAAAAGTCCAAAACTGACTTGTTCCATTGATAATCAGCGAAAATGCGGATGAAGAAATGGGCAGCTACGCTGAAATGTTACATGTACCCACGTGCAAACTCATTTAACTTATCGAGGAAATCACGTTTCTTACCAACAGAGACATCAACTTCCATTCCGCCTTCCATTACAACATATCCCCCTCTACCTTTCACATATTTTTCGACGTAACGTAGATTTATTAAATGTTTTGAATGAATCCGAGAGAAATTTAATTCGTTCAGTAATTGTTCATAGAAATTTATTGGTCGCGAAACAACAAGCTGCTTACCATTGCGCAAGAAAAAGGTAGTGTAATTATTACTCGATTCGCACCGGATAATTTCTTCTAACTTAATTATCGAAAGTCCATCGGATAGGGGTAGGATAATTTTTGTTTGTTCATTCGTTAGTGTACTTTGCAAGACTTTTACCCGCTCTTCAAAGGCAAGATCGTATTTCATATCCCGAAAGCGTTCTATGGCCTCTTCCAAATTTTCCTTCGATATTGGCTTCATGAGATAATGCACTGCAGCAACATCAAACGCCCTTGTAGCATGCTGATTGTAGGCCGTGATAAAAATTACCTCATAGGAACTATAGTCTGTTTCATCTATAATTTCAAAACTGGAACCATCCATCAGGTGAATATCCATAAAAACTAGTTCGGGTTTGGTCTGGTTGATCAGTTTTATGCCTTCTTCCACACTTCCAGCGTCTCCCATGATATGAACGCTCACATCAATGGATTTCAAAAGAGACTTCAGGTTGTCTACACTTCTTGGTTCATCTTCAATAATTACAGCACGTATAGTTACAGACATTTCTCCTCATTTAAGTTTTGTCTGATAAAAATAAACCTTGATGGCCGTTTAACAAAACGAAATATCCTATTGTTGCAATGCGATTTATTATTAAGCACGTGGTGCGATTTATTAGTAAAAGTATCGTGCTAATATTCAGTGTTGTGACAAACCTGAAAATATCGTTTATGTTAGCACACCTACTTAATTAGCAGAATTTATATTTTCTTTTCTCCACAACTCAGCAAAGTGATTGAAAGAGCGTGACACTCCAAAACGAACACCGGTTTCGCGTACCCTTCTGTCCAGAATACCAGTGTAGTTTGAAATAGAGAACATTTGAAGATAAGCTGTTGATCTTGGATTGAAGAAATAGGTAGCCAATGCACTCGGTCTGTAGCGATCTGCAAAGCTATTGATCTCTTGCTGTGCTGCGTTTTCAATTGTAATGATGCCACCAACACTTGCATTGAAACGATTGTTGAAGAAATTCTTTCCAAAAGTAATTTCAAATTCGCGCCAAGTTGGCTCTTTGGCCACTTCGCCATAATCGTCGTAGCTATAGTACTGTGCCCGCAGGTTGTAACCTTTGAAACCACGGCGGGCAACCCAGGTTAGAAATTTCGCTAAGTATTTTACTGCTTTTTCCGAGCTGCTAACATTAGTATCAGAAACTTTGGTTCCTACGAACCTCTTTGTGCTTATAAGTGACGAGCCTTGTAAAAAAGATAGATAGGGGGATTGATTGATCGCATTTAGTTTTTCGTGCACACGTCCGTTAAGGCTGGCCTTGTATTCTGGTGGTTGCTGAATCTGAAACGAAAATTCAGGTTTATCAGACCGGCCTGCGATTTTAAATGTCACAATGAACGGCAGCCTCCTGCGGTATAACATTTTTTCCGCATCCGTCTTTGTGGCCGATTCCTGACCAAAAAGACGTTCTACACTTGCTGTCAGTTTATACTTAGAGAGAATTTTCAACTCTGGCCAAAGACCAACACCATTCCAGTTCAGTTGACTGTTGGGCGATACATAAAGTGTTTTTAGAAAACGCCCATCGATAATTTTTCCCTTTTGGACAATGAAATCTCCAGTTATGCCAACTCTATTTGCAGGCTTTTTGCTCAACTTTAAATTTCCTGTACCTGTAAGGGTTACGTAGTCTTCGAACCGTGTATGGGTGACAAGTTTCATGGTTACGTTAGGTGTTATTTTTAGGTCGAAATCCAAATGATATGCCTCCCAGAAGAATTGAGGATCAGCCTTGTCGTCCGAAGAAATATTAGGGTTTACAAATTCAACAATATCTTTTTGTAGTACTAAATTTGGCTGACTAGCGACAGGGTAAAAGGTTAACTGACTGCTATCCAGCACCTCAATTGCTCCTTTGTGAAGTATTTTACCTGGCACACCGGACAGTTTGGTTGAAATCCGTAAATAACCTTTTGCTTCCAAAGGATTGGTTTTCTTCTTTGAAACTGAACTGACAAAAAAGCGATCGGAATTTATTGCGAGTTCTACTTTTCTATATTTTAGACCAATTTCCCCATCGATCTGAAGTGTATTGCGATAGCTATCGTATAATTTATAGTTGTGGTAAAGTAAACGTCCTTGGTTTATGGGAAGGCTATCTTCTATATGAACTTTGCTACTAAAACGTTCGAACAATATTGCCAAATCGGGCAAAAGCCAGCCGGAAACTTCTGTAGATTGTGTCGAGTAATCAATTTGTAAATATGCGGACAGATTGCCTGTAACTTCGTTAAACATTTTAGGCAACAAGAAACGAAATAGAGAAGCTGGTATTTTCGAAGCAGATACGATCATGCGCTTATGTTCTAAACGCACTGAAACTTTATTTTTTAGTATCATCTTGGCTAAATTTGCCTGTGCCAATCTTGGTTGAATATCTATAAGGCTCAATACACTGTCTCCTTCGAAAACTAGGGTGGTAATGTTTTCGTTATGAGAAAATAGGCTAAGCATTAGAGTATCTGAACCTTTGGTTTTTATGAATTCGGCGTCGATTTTTTTTATGCCCGAAAAACTGGCAGGAAAACTATCGAGCAAGCAAATTTTTTCCCTAATGGGCGATTGTGCCCAGAGAAGGTTGTATAGCGTTAGAAATAAAATTGTCGCTGTAGTTCTGATAATCTTGTTCATGTCCCAAATGTATAGATATTTGCAAACTGATTCGTTTTCTATTTGTAATTTGTTGTCCCAGACAGGAAACTAAAACATAACACGTTGATTTACAGAAATTTTGTTTCGAACAGACTTAATATAATATCCAGAAGGTGCAATCGGATACCTTTTATTGCAATAACACTCTGTTTTGTATTTCTTTTAAGTAGCTCTTGTAGTGTAACGAAAAAAGTGCCTCAAAATGATCAGCTCCTTGTGAGTAATAAAGTGCATCTGGAGCTTGAGGAGTATTCGCCCAACAAAGAGTTCTGGGAGTATGAACTTGCAGCAACAACGCGTCAGCAACCCAATAGGAAATTGTTGGGTATTCCTTATGCTCTGATGCTTTACAATATGATGGGAAAGAAAAAACGCGGAATGTTCAAAAACCTGACAGAACCTCCGGCCTTATTCTCTCAAAAAGACATTGAAGAAGATGAACTGCTGATCCGTAATAGATTGCAGGAGTGGGGCTTTTTCGAAGTTTCCATTCGGCACGATACCATATATAAAAGCGATAAAAAAAGAGCCGTTGAATATTCTGTTCGTGTAGGTAAAAGAAGAAGAATAGGGAAGGTTGATTTTGCCCCAAGTTCATCGTCTGAAATAGATTCTGTGATAAGGCAAGCTCATGAGGCAAGCCGTTATATAAAACCACGTGATTATTATAAATTGGATAATCTTGCAAGTGACCGAGATTACATTGCTTCAGTAATGCGCGACAATGGGTACTATTATTTCCAACCAGAAAATATTTTCTATAAAGCGGACACTACGCAATCTGCAACTTTAGTAAATCTTGAACTGAATGTGCAGGCAGGAACAAACCATTCTTCGCTAAAAGCTTATGAAGTAGGGAAAATTAGGATACACTACAACGAAGTTCTACCCAGTGGAGTAAAAAATGTAGAATGGCATGAAGACGGTCTTTCATTTTTTGGCAGCAATCCGTTTGTGCGGCCCAAGGTTATCAAAAAACGCCTGTTTATTTCGCAAGGCGATAAGTATTCTGCAACAAAGCACAGTGCATCTCAATTGTACCTAGATCAATTGGGAATTATTGATCAGAGCCGAATAGTTTTTTCACCTAACGATTCTTTAGTGAACACTTTAGATTGCGATGTTTTTCTGAACCGGGCAAAACGTTATAATATAGGTGTTGTTACTGATGTGTCGTATAAATCGATTAATTTTTGGGGGCCAGGGGTGCGCCTTTCGTTTTTGGACAATGATGCTTTTCGGCGCAGTGTTCGTTTTATTGCTTTTACGGAGGGGAATATAGCTTTTCAGACAGAAGATGTTGAGTACGATAGGCTAGGGGATATTGCCTATGAAATCACTTCTGGAATACAGTTCGATATTCCTGTAATGCTCAGTTGGCTGGGGAAAGACTTGAAACGACGTTCAAAATCCAGTACTGTAATTAGTTTGCAGCATAATTTTTACCATCGTCCACGCTATTACCAGCTCTACAATTGGGACTTCACTATGGGCTATCGATGGCAGCCGAACCCACAGACTACACTGCGCTGGAATTTTGTCGATATGGAATATTATTTTTTGGATGAAACCACCTCTCGCTTTGATGAAGAACTGGAAACAAAACCTGTCTTTGCACGCAGTTTTGAAAATAGGCTTCTGTTTGGGGCTTCTTTTCAGGTTGAAAAATCGAACATGACAACGCCCGATAGGGGGTATCGATGGATTACCAAGCTGGAATCAATGGGAAACCTTGTCAACCTTGGTTTAATGGCTCAGGAAGATGGCAATTGGGAACAGCGGCCGTCCCGAGAGTTTTTAACAATACCATATGCTCAATATGTGTTGTTGGAGACGGATTTCTCCAAACGCATCCCCTTGAATCACCGTTCTACGTTTGCTTATCGCATTGCTGTAGGAGTTGGCTTTGCTCTTGGCAATTCAGATGTGCTCCCTTACACAAAACAGTTTTTTGTGGGGGGGGTAAGTAGTGTGCGGGCATTTAAGCTGAGATCGTTCGGGCCAGGAGGAACATCGCTTGAAGATAAATCCTTTTTTACTGAGCAGACAGGCGACATAAAGTTTGAAGCAAATGTTGAATACCGTAAAAAACTGGACGATCTGTTTGAAATTGCACTGTTTTTAGATGCAGGAAATGTATGGACATCAAAATACGATGCCTCCCGACCAAACGCCAATTTCGACTTTGAGCGTGTACTTCCAGAATTGGCTCTTGGCACTGGTTTCGGTCTGCGTTTACACACAGGCGTTGTTATTGTACGGGTCGATCTTGGGTTTCCGATCCGAGACCCTGGTCTTCCAGAGGGTGACCGTTGGACACTCAGCTCAACTAATTTCAAGGAACGGGAATGGAAGCCCCGTCTTAATTTCACTGTTGGGTATCCTTTTTAAATAACAGATCAGCCGCAAAACAAACATCTGCATATCATTTGAGCTGATTCCTGAACTCTGTAACATTTGAGTTCATGGTTTCGCCTTAATGCTGCGCTGTACAAAACTTTATCTCAACCTTAAAAACTATGAAAAAAACTAAACATATGAAAACACAATTTACAATTCTGGCTATAGTGGTTTTGCTTTTTTATCAGTGTGCAGATTCAACTCCGCCATCTACAGGATACAGTACACCTATACCACTTGAAGGGACTGAGGTAACTGCCCCAAAAATGCCAGAAGCAAATAAAGTTACACATACACTCAGAACGGTTCACTTTATCAATGATACAGTAGGGTTCATTGGAGGAGGAAATGCTGTTGAAGCTGTTTCTGCCGTTATTTTTAAAACAACAGACGGAGGCGTAAGCTGGACAGGAAAACACAAAGAAGATGGATATTACATTACGAAGGTTATCTCGCTTCCCGACAATCCTGATATACTGTTCGCTACCACAACAAGAAATTTTATTCTGAAAAGTGTGGATAAAGGAGAAACATGGACTGAATCTAATGGGCCTACCAACAGTTTTAATATGTTGGATATTGCGTTTATAGACGATCAGAATGGTTTTATTGCAGGATCGACCCATATGGGCAAAGGAGTGCTGTTCAAAACCAACGATGCAGGAGCAACTTGGACAGAAGCCATTGATCCTGAATCGGAAGAAAGCGGAATGCTAGAAGGGAATGCTTTGATGGGTATTGCAACTATTACGGACAATGATAAGAAAACGATATTGATTTCTGGTGGATCTTGGAGCAGGGGGACTGTTCTGAAAAGCGATGATGCAGGACAGAGCTGGAAATTAATCACAATATCCAACCGAGCACAATTAACTGGAATTGCAGCCAATTCAACAGTAGTTTTTGCTGTTGGAAACAATGGAAGAAGTGGATCGCATGCTTATGGCGAAATGTTCAAATCGACAGACTTTGGTGAAAGTTGGAAACACGTGTCTACAGGCTATAACAACAAACTAAGACAAATAAATTTACTTGGAGACAAAGTTTGCACTGTTGGCGTTAGCAGACATGATGACACTAACAATCCAGAATTAATTATCCTTTCAATCAATGGGGGCAAAAAATGGCAAAGGTTAAGTCATGCTCATAAAACTGCTACTTGGGAAGATGTTTCTTTTATATCCGACACCGCAATGATGACTGTTGGTTACGAGGGGAAAACAGTTTTGCTAAAATGGGTAAGCGAAACTGAGGAGACTGAAGAGTCTGAAAAAGAAGAATAAGCTTGAACTCTTCTATGAAAAAGAGACGGAAAGCTGTTTTTGTTTTCCGTCTCTTTTTTTAAGACCAAAGTTATGAACTTTTATATTGATTTACATTGTTCATCCAATTAACAGAAGAGTAAAACCACTTACTTGGGACTGATTATTTACAATGAAATATCTTTGAAATAACGCTCAAGTAATTGTTGGGCTGCAATGTTTGGAGTTATTGTTCCTTGAGTCACTTTGGGTTGTAAGTTCTGCAATTCATTTTTGATGGTTTCATTTTCGAAAAAATGACTCTTGAGGTTTTCTTCAATTGTTTGTAACATCCAATCTTTTGCTTGCTCTTGTCTTTTGCGATCGAGAAAACCGTTTTCGTGGGTGTGTTTCTGGTAGTTCAGAATCATTTCCCAAACATTTTCTACACCAACCTTGTTCAACGAGGAGCAGGTGAGTACTTGTGGTATCCAGCCCGATTTTGTTGGTGGAAAAAGGTGAAGTGCATTTTTATATTCGGCCTGGGCCAGCGTTGCACGGCTTTCGTTGCCCGAATCGGCCTTTGTAATAGCAATGCCGTCGGCCATTTCCATGATCCCCCGCTTTATACCCTGAAGTTCGTCGCCTGCACCAGCCAACATAAGTAAAAGAAAAAAATCTACCATTCCATGTACTGCTGTTTCCGACTGTCCTACTCCGACTGTTTCAATAAAGATTACGTCGAAACCTGCCGCTTCACATAGCAACATACTCTCACGTGTTTTGTTTGCAACACCACCTAACGATCCTGCTGATGGTGAAGGACGGATGAATGCATTGCTGTTGGAAGCAAGTTCTTCCATGCGCGTTTTATCGCCGAGAATACTTCCTTTGGTACGCTCGCTACTTGGATCTATGGCCAAAACGGCCAGTTTGTGTCCTCTATCTGCTATGATTTTCCCTAGTGCCTCGATAAAAGTACTTTTACCTACACCGGGAACTCCTGTAATTCCTATACGAATCGACTTGCCAGAGTGTGGCAAACATTTTTCCAGTATTTTTTGTGCTGTAGCACGATGTGATGGTAGAGCGCTCTCTATTAAAGTAATTGCTTTACTTAGTACGATACGGTTACCTTTCAGTATTCCATCTACATATTGATCGATGGTGAGCGTTTTAGCCTGCCGAGCTTTAAACCTCGCAATTGCGTCGTTTCTCATCGTAGGAGGTTGCTCTACACCTTCCTGTACCGACAAAGCGGACTTTTTATTTTTATTTTCCATAAGCACGTGGTGCTATTTGTTATGACCAACGTTGTTCTGTTTCCCAATGCTGTGACAAGCCCTCAAAATGATGGTTATAAATTAACACGCCTAAGGTTATGGACCTATTCATATTGATTTGTTTGTTCTCGAACACTTGCATTTTTTGTGTGAAAATTCTTATTCTGAAGTCACACTTATTTCTGCAATCTTTTTTCTTTGTGAAATTCTAATCAATGCACCGCTTCGTTGTCCAAGAAAATATAAGGGAACGAATATGGCATAAGTATACCAGGCATGTCCCAAATCAAAAAAAGATCGCATGCCTACAATTGCAGGAACAGCTGCATGAATAGCAATAAACCAGCTAAGTGAAAACTTTCGGACTCCTTCCCGCCAAAAGCCTAACGGTATATTTATCAAGAATACAATTATTGAGGCTATGATTAAATACATGTACAAAAAACTTAATTTCAACTAGGCAAATACATTACGTATATTCATTTTGACTTGCATAAGTCATAGGTAAAACTTTCCGAAAGTTATTTTGATTATCGATAAAAACTTATGGTAAGTTCACTATTCAATAGAATTGTTGCTATGAGCAAAGCCAAGTTGTAAGCCTATATTTTAAACGCACTATTATCTTTTTTTATTCAGATTAGAAAACTGGTGACACCAGCAAATGTACTTACTTTGATTCAGTATTTACTCAATGCTTAAGACAAAAGCAAAAACAAATAAAAAGCACTAAAAACAGAAAGTACAATCAATCCTAGTATACTCAGCCATTTAAGCCATGTTCGGGGACGATGTTCTTCTGGTACGAGCTCAGAATTTATCACTTTGTAGTTCATCAGGCCAAGAATAGGAGCTGTTAGGAACGAAAGTATTGTTGCGATATCAATGAACAGTTTCATGCTGCTCATGAACTGCATCAGAATGGCACCGGCACCAAAAACAAGGATAACCATCCATATGATACGGGAACGGCGGGCAGTTTTAGGTTCCTGAAACTTTGGAGATAGCTGACCTACTGCTTCGTTAAGTACTCGAGGTATGGCATCCAGAACAGTTAGTGTTGTGCTTACCATGGTTGTTAATGCCGCAATTGCGATCAAAGGATAGGACCATTGCCCTAGGCTTTCTGTGAAGAGATTGATCAATTGACCTGCAAATACGGCTCCTTTGGGTGAAAACTCATTGCCCGATCCGTACATAATCAAAGCTCCGAGGGAAAGGAAAATCATGGAGAGGACAACGGTTCCAATATAGCCTACATTGAAATCGAACAGTGATTCCTTTACCGTTGGTTTATGTTCCGAGCTATCTCTTTTGGCAATTGTCCACACAGAATGCCATACAGAAATATCAATTGCAGATGGCATCCAGCCTGCCAAGGCTATTAGGAAGATAATATCTGTACTTGTCCAGTTGAAATGTTTTGCAAACTGAGGGTCGGGATGAAAACCGCTACTGGTCGAAGCTGCAACAACTGCAATAATAGCAGAGACTGCCAAAATAACGATGATAACTTTGATCAGCTTATCAAGCATGCTGTAATTGCCTAACAGAACAATACCTGCGCCAATAACCAATAATACGTATGTCCAATTGAGAGTATTCATTCCTCCGAATATGCTGGCAAACAGGCTTCCCGTTACAACTGTCACGGCTGCCTGAATGGTAAACATAGTAGAGCACGTGATGAGAAGAAAAAGCGGAATAGCCCATTTCCCTAATTGACGGTAGCCCTGTAGTAGGTTCTGTCCTGTAGCGGATGCATAGCGTGGGCCAAATTCGAAAAAAGGGTATTTGAACAGGTTTGCCAATAGCACCAGCCATACCAGCTCAAAACCGTAATTAGCCCCTGCACGTGTTGACTGCACTAGATGTGATACCCCGACAGCGGCTCCTGCCCAGAGCAATCCTGGCCCAAGAGATCTTAGGGTTCTTTTTATGTTCATTTGTTTTGTTCTTTTAGAGATCGGTCAATGGTCACAGGTTCGTATTCTGTATAAAATCAGATTCCTCAAAAGATTAACCAGTTTCTACATCAATTTTGGTCATCAAACCAAAGCCTATAAGCTAACCCAAATTCGAAAGTGACAGTTCGTTCAAAATCTTTATGAAAAGGCTCTGCTATTTTTTTCTCAGGTTTTTCTAAGAAGATCACATCGGTATAGCGTTCGTCTTTTTTATAGATTCCAAAGCTGTTCACTAGTGGCAGGCCAATCTTTCCCCATACAGCCATTTCTTTAAATACCATGAACTCGACAAAAGCAAAACCATAAACCTGATCTGTGCGGAGATAATCCTGTTCGCTATAGTCCGACAAACGGTAACTGTCTTGTACATAATCGAAACTGGCTCCTGCATAGAGTCTCTTCTTCATCAAAATATACCGGAACTCAGCTTCGTAAGGAATAAGAATTTTATAGCGGAATTTTTCGCCAGTTTGATTTTCAATACCAAAAATAGGAAGAAGAGAATTGCCAAACGCGCTTCTTCTATATTCAAGCCCGTAGTAAAGCTTCTGGCCATTTGGTCTATATTGTTCTGTAAAAGTTTTTAATCCAATCTGAAAATCTTCTATCGAAAGATCATCCAAATCGCTATGAATACCGGGAGTTATCTGAAGATGGAATTTACTGATTTCTGACAGATCGAAAATACCGCCGATATCAAAACGAACGGAAGTCAGTCGGTTGTGTTCAAGGCTAGGGACAGCATCTGTACTTAAGACGGTTTGTAGGTACTGTCCTCCAATATACCAAGCAAAGTTTCCATCGGACTCCAATGGCAAAGAAAATACTGTCCTGTTTTGTGTTAGATTGACTTTGCTATGCGATTCCTGTTCGTATTCCGTATTCAACAGCCTAAACCGTGTTCGTGCAATATCGTGGTATTCCTGAGCTTGCCCCCATTCCATAAGGCATAAAAAAAGCAGGCCAAAGCCCGCCCGTGTAATAAACTTTAAATTCATCATAGTGTTTCTTTAGAAGCATTCTTCAGTATTTGAACATAGAAGCGGATGCTTTGCTTGTAGTTCTCAACTCCTATACGTTCGTTTACTCCATGAATTCCTGCAATGTCCTCATTGTTAAGTGTTACTGGTAGAAAACGATAAACGTTTTTCGCTAAAGAAGTATAGTGTCTTGCGTCTGAAGTTGCTAACATTAAATTAGGCGATACAATTGTGTTCGGAGCCAATTCACGTATCGATTTTTCAATGGTCAGATACCCCAAAGATGTGAGGCTAGATATAGGGCTTGCTTCGGAAGCTCCACCTACAGGTTTAATTTTGATACGATCGTCATTAATAGCGCTTTTTACATGTGCAATGACCTGTTTTATTGAAGTTCCTGGCAAAATCCTGAAATTAATCATAGCAGTTGCCATAGAAGGTACAGCGTTCTCTTTTTCACCTGCCTTAAAAACAGTAGGGGCAATGGTAGTTGTCATTAGCGCCTGACCAGGAGCCGTAGCTGAATATGCATCCACAATTTGTTGCTCTAGTAACCATTTGTTTGCAAAAGCCATCTTTAAACCAAAAGGTAACTCAGGACCAACAGTTTTTGTAAAACCATCAATCGCTTTGCTTAATTCACTAGGAAATGGAGTGTTCCGCAAAGAAAAAATAGCCATGCTTAATATATCAATGGCAGTTTCTCTTTGGGGCATTGACGAATGCCCACCATCTACGTTCACTTTAAGTTCTAGTGTAAGATATCCTTTTTCCGAAGTGCCAATGAGAGCGACAGGCTTTTCTATGCCGGGAACAAGACCTTTCGTAATAACCAAACCTTCGTCCATTACAAATTCAGGTTCTATTTTGTTCTGTTTCAAGAGTTCGACAGTCTTCATTGCGCCATGTTTTCCCATTACTTCCTCATCATGGCCAAAAGCAAAAATAATTGTTCTTTCGGGGCTATGTCCATCTTTAAGTAACAGGGTTACTGCTTCTAGAAGTCCGAGCACTGCTCCTTTGTCGTCCAGTGTACCACGCCCCCATATGTAATTATCTACAACCTTACCTTCAAAAGGAGGTTGTTCCCATTTTGCTAAATCCTGATCTTCTACTGGAACAACATCTTGATGACCAGTAAAAACAGCAGGAGGCAAATCCCGGTTTGTTCCTTCCCATGTGTACAATAAGCTGTATTTGTTGATTTTCTGTTTTTTTAATACAGAATCGGCAAGGGGGAACCTTTCTTTTAGAAGAGAATGAAGAGTGTCAAATTGACTATAGTCTATTTTGGTTGAGTCGTCGTATGAGATCGTTTTGATACGAATAGCATCGGATAAGTTCTTAACCACCTGATCTGAAATTTCTCTTCTCTCAACCTGTGGATATGTTTTCTGTTTAGATTCAAATGTTAAGGTTTTCATAATCATGAAACCCGCTAAAAGAACAATCAGCAAGACTATTGCTAAGGCTATTTTTTTAAACATAATGTAAGGGGTTTATTGACTTCAGATCTGTTTTTACTTTAAATTCATAGGCACTTGGTACAACTTGTTTAGGAAAAACATCGAGCAAATATTCAACATTGCGACACCCTTTGATGCGTTGTTTACTTTTTACAACCTCTGAGTTTGTTAAGCTATTAGGGGTTGATGTTTTTGTTTGTAAATCAGTGCTCTTGTGTGCAGATGAATGTGTGATTTATAGTTTCACTTGCTTTCGTATTAAACAGATACTCAAAAGCTTTTGTTTCAGAAATTCAGAATACAGATTAGATCACGCTTTAGTAAGAAAGTAAGCATTGAATGACAGGGATGATTCAATGATGTGCGGGGGGATTTGTCCATAGCGCACTAACTGTCGTTTCATTCAATAAATAATCCCTAAGTATCCATCTAGACTCACTGCGCTCAATAAGTTGATGGGTAGTTAATTAAGTTTAATTTTCTTTGCTTGTAGGGATGCCAGTGAAGATCCAATTTTTCGCTAAAGCTGATCTGAAAACAAAAGTACAATTCTGGTTGAATTACCTCTACTAAAGTACAAACTTGTTGGAAATATCATGACAACAGGCCATAAAATGGGGTGTGTAATACCAAAAAGCCTGTGTTGTATGAAGTTGGAATTCCTATGAACAGTTTTTCTTTTTTGCCATGTGGATTTATTTTAATGTGAATTGGACGCTGAGTCCTTGGGGCGATAGTTTGTGAATCTTTTCTAGGGCTTGTTGATGCCCCATAGTTGCCTGATGGACGCTTAACTTTCAAATTGAAATGAGACAACAATACCAGTCATAAATTCAGTTTCCGTTCTGTTGAAAAAGAATCGTGTGCCGTGGTTTCTAGAAAATACAAAACATACGGCAGCTAAATCGATATTCTAGCCTTGAAATAATGTTGGCTCACTTTTCCTATCTTATCAAGATATAATTTAGTCTGGGTATAAGATCATCCCCCTTCATTTCTACTCAAAAGTAATCTCAGTTATTTATTCATTACGTGCAATATGTCATATGTATAATGGTTGCTTATACTAAGCAGTTATTTGTTCATTAAAGTGAACAATTTTTTCAAAAAAGAATATATATCTTTATTTATTTGTTCGTTCGGTTTGACTATGTGTTCATTTAAACAAAATAAACGAATACGTATGTTTTCAGAACAAAGCTATAAAAGCAAACGTTGAACGGGACTTATGTTTGCAATGACTTTAAGTCGTGGGGCAAGCAAATAAGCTTACACGATATACATAGAGTTTTTACCCTAACTATGTTTACTAACTTAAATCTTACAAGTATGAGACTGTTATTTTGGAGAACTATTAGCATCCTTTTAATGCTTCTGATAAGTTGGCAAGCTTCTGCGCGAACCAGTCTGTTCATTGGGCAAACGTTCGAAAGAGAATCCGGAGGTTATGTGAAAGCTCATATGATGAGATACGTTCAGGACAACTCCCACCAGCAAGCAAGTGCTCATGCGGCTAAGAAAGCTGTATCTAGTTGTAATGTTGACGTAGGCAATTATACTGCTGTTTTCTCAGAGCAAGGATCGAATGTAGACATTACAGTAGAAACAGTAGCGAACAATGTGCTTATTGACTATGGCGTGAATGGCAGCGAAATACTAGGATACTGGTTCAATAAATCAGGTAACAAGTTTGTTTACACGATCAAGAATGTAAAGAAAAATGATGTGATTAAATTCCGTTTGCGTGTAATGAAAAGCAGCGGACAGGATATAACCGATTACACAGAATATTCAGTTGGTAAATGCGGTGGCAATGGTGGAGACAAAGACGTTGCAACTCCTAAGAATCTTACTTCTTCAGCTACTACTTCTTCAGTAAACTTAAGTTGGGAAGATAAATCTGCTGCCGAAACTGGTCATGAAATCGAGCGTAAAGCAGGTTCTGGTAGCTTTAGCTCATATACTACAGTTGGTGCCAACATAACATCTTACACAGATAACTCTGTTACAAAGGGACAAACTTATCAGTACCGTGTACGTGCATACAGTGCAAACGAAAAGTCGGGTTATTCAAACGTTACAACAGTAACTATCCCTGATGGAAATACAGGAAATTACATAACAGGCAAATTCACGCCTAAAAATGGCAAAACGCTATTGGCTATTGGGCAGGATTTAAAATCTCTTTCGGATTACCGTGAAGGAGGAATGCCAGAACCAGGTGCAGTTGTCACATACTCTTCTTTTTACAACAATACTGTTAATGAGCATGGGATCAATTACGGGGCATTGGGACTTGATAATGGAGGCAACCCAACAGGTGTGGACACAGACTGGGGAGCAGGCCCATTGAATGCCGCTAGTTCTTGCCTTGGTTGGGAAGGATCGGCACTTGTAATGGCCCTTTCAATGACAGAAAACTGGAACCCTAATGGACTTGCTGATATCGCTGCCGGAAGATACAATGCTAATATTGATAAACTTGTAACGTTCAGTAAGAAATTCTCAAATAAAGTAATTTACCTACGTATAGGTTATGAATTCGACGGACGTTGGAACGGCGAAGAAGGCGGAGGCTACCACAAGCGCGAAGAGTATAAAAGAGCGTGGCGTCATATCGTAACTAGAATGCGCAGCCAAGGTGCAAATAATGTAGCTTTTGTATGGCAGAGCTCAACTTCTCCTGTAGACGACGTTGCAGACCGTCATTGGGGTGGTCAGCCTAATAAAGAAAACATTGGCGATTGGTATCCTGGAGACGATGTGGTTGACTGGTGTGGACTTTCATGGTTCATTGCTCCCGATGAGGCAATCAATACTTTCGATTTTCCTCTAAGAGATAGGAACCAAGACGTGCTAGCAAACGATATGATTGCTTTTGCCCGCGCACGCAAGAAACCCGTAATGGTTTGTGAAGCTACTCCACAAGGTTATGATCTTGAGATTTCTGAGCACAGTTCAACGCAAAGTGCAGTAGGCCGTAATTCTACAGGCATTACTTACGAAGGTGCAAAAGTTCTTCTTTCTCAGGGGGACGACGCTGCGAAAAGTCAATTTGGTCCTGGTACATGGTTCGAGAACATATCAGCAGATCAAGCTTGGGATCGTTGGTTTAAACCTTATTTGAATTTCATTAAAACTAACAAAGATATCATCCGCGCGGTTGTTTACATCAATGCAAACTGGGAAACTCAAGGGCTATGGGATCACCCATACGAACAAGGTTATTGGGGCGATTCTCGTATCGAGGCTAACCCAAGGATCAAAGAGTTGTGGTTGAACGAAACGAACAACAGTAGTTTCTGGTTGCTTGGGGGCAATAATCTCAACAGCAAACTTGAAGGAGCCAATTCGTTGAAATCTGCCAATAAGAAAGCTCTTGGTACTGATTTGTTCGCAAACGACCTGAAAATATTCCCTGTACCTGCACGCGACAACGTACAAGTTGAAGGCCTTGGTGATGACGAGGAGTACAAAGTATTTGGTCAAAATGGAAAGTTATTGCTTAAAGGTTTGGGCAAAAATGTTAACATTTCCACGTTGGACGAAGGCGTTTATTTCTTGAAAGCCCGTGGGCAAAAAATTAAGATTGTAAAATACTAAACAGCGTTTGTTTATTAGGCGGCTGCATCCTTTCGGGGGTGTGGCTTTTTTAGTTTGGAATGATTGTATTGAATGGTTAGGCATTCGTTTATTTAAATAACTGGTGTTGTGTTTTAAGTTGTGTAGAAGTCAGATTGATAATTTTATTAATCAACCCTTTCCACTGGCAAATGAAGGTTAAGGATGATTTACTTTGGCGAGTAGACGTTTTAATTTAATAATCCGTATTGGAAATGTTCTGGGGAAGATATGAAGAAACCGCCTACAGAAGGCGATTTCAACCTATACAAAACTATCTGTTGTTGTTTTCAATCTTAGCCTGTTCTTTTTTCCCTTTTCCTTTCTGTACATATTTCTTATACAACCAGCTGTCATTTTTCCATTCAATATCACTCATCTCGTTTGCGATGAAATAAGTAGTAAGGAAATTCACTTTCAAAGCTGTATGAAAAGCCTTTGGTGAATATTGTTGGTTAAGGTCGTCGGCAGGAGAATGATAAAATTTCTGCATCCATTTCATAATCTTGGCCGTTACATCAATTTTAGGATCTAAGCCTTTCTGGCCACCATTGATACTGATTACGGGCACTCCTGTTTTAATAAACGAGAACTGATCGCTACGTTCAATGTACATTCGTTCGAAAGTAGTAGGATCGTTAACTGTCAGGCCAAGCTTATTTGTTACATAGTCGATAGCCTCCGAAAGATTGGAGTGTGTATATCCCAGAGGCGTTATGTCGCTTGTTTCATAGAGTCCGCCCAGCATATCGATGTTCACATTGGCAACCACTTTTTTGTTCTTTAACAGTTCTGAATTGGCCAGATAGTGCGAGCCGAAAAGCCCTTTCTCTTCAGCAGTATAATGTGCAAAAACAATAGAGCGTTTAGGCTTAATGCCAGATTTATGAAATGCCCTTGCCAAGCTTATAATTGCTGCCGATCCCGATGCATTGTCCCACATACCATTATAAATACTGTCACCCTTAACAATTTTTCCAATGCCCAGATGGTCGAGGTGGGCACCAACAATAATGTATTCGTGTTTCAGTTCTGGATCGTTTCCTGGCAAGACCGCAACAATATTTTTACAATCCCTGTTTTGGTACGAGATATCATAAGAGCAGGTCACTTTCGCCTGAAGGGCTTTGCTCACAAAACCGCCCTTTTTCATAGCACTTAGTTCCTTAGAAAGCTTAAGGCCATTTTGAGCAAAAATGCTTTTTATGAACGATTTCTTGGCAAAAGTCAGCAAATCAACATCAACAAGTCTTTTGTTTTTCGATTCATCCGTTATCAGATACCCCGGGCCACCAATGTAGTTATGGAACCTTCTGAAAATAGCTCCTTGAAGAAGCGATCTGTTCGGGACATATATAATAATGCCCGTTGCCCCTCTTTCCGTTGCATTGTTGAGTTTCACGAATGGATTACCCAACGATTGGTGTTTCAGTCCCTTTGGGCCTCCAAAAGCAACAATCACGGTTTTTCCTTTTACATCAACACCTTTGTAGTCATCAATGTTCAGGTCTGGGATTACGTTTCCATAACCCACAAAAACCAACTCTTGTTTCGTTTCGAAAGATTTTCCTTTCGGATTTAACATCAAGCTGATGTTTTCCCCGAACTTACCATTTATGGAGCCAAGATTTCCTTTTACTTCAAATTTAAGGCTGGGTACAACGATTTCCCCCTTTGCAAACGGTACTTTCTGAAAAAATGAGCCATTGTCACCGAACGGTTCCAGACCATTTGCCTTTGCCTCTTCTGCTATATGGTCGGCAGCTTTGGCATAGCCTTTAGATCCCACATCGCGGCCTTCGAGTTCATCGCTGGCCAGGAATTCAAGGTTTCTGAAAAAATAATCGTAGTCGATTTTGTGAGCAGCAGCTACGGCATCCGGCTGCTTTTGCGACATTGTGGCATTGGCAAAGAACAGGGCAATTGCCAAAAGAATCAATCTGGTATTCATAAAACTGTAGGTTTTAGGTAAAGAAAAAAATCAATTAAGTAGATGGACAGAATTAACGTTAGGCGTTATAAAATTAATAGTTGACTATTTAGAATTGGTTGAGTGCTGGTTTTCAGGTGTAAGCCAATTCATAATTTATAATTCCCTTCACGTATGGAAATATAATTACTGGTTTTTAGATAAAAAATCATTCAGTTATTCTTTTATTGTCCTCCTACTTAGTTAGGTTATTTCAGTGGTATATTTTTTTAGGAGCAGAACGCTACTGCTATTTATGAACTGCGTCGCGCTTTCCGCTACTAGTCCTCGTCCTGGCAACCGTTCCACATCGGTGCGGCAGTCTATTCCGCTTAGGCTCCATAGCTGCCGCACCGTGTGTCACAGGCTCCCATGCCTGCGGGCTATCCGCTACAATCACGGCTATATTAAAACGGTATCTCGTTCTAAAAGAGTTCTGTATGGTAATTAGAATGATAAACAGTAGAGCCGATAAATTAATAACTATTAACTGATTTCAAGCGGTCGGTTTCAATTTATTTAGCTTGCCTCTTATTTTTCTCTCTTTTTCTGACATACCTTTTGTAGAGCGGACTTTCTTTTTTCCATTTTATTTCTTCCATTTCATTAGCCATAAAATAAAGAGCAAGAAAATTTGCTTTTAGTGCAGTATGGAAACCTTTCCGAGAGTATTTCTGATTAAGGTCGTCGTTAGGCTTATGATATCGTGTTTTCATCCAATGTTTAATTTCAGCTTTTACATCCACATCAGGCTCGATGGCCGTTGCTCCATCTGTGAACCAGAGCACAGGCACACCTCTTCGTATGAAAGACATTTGATCACTACGTTTAATATATTTCTTCTCATCCGAAGTAGGATCGTTGATGGACAATTTTAGCTCTTTCGCAGCAAAATCGGCAGCTTCCGATAGGTTCGAATGACTATATCCAATAGGGGTAATGTCGTAAGTTTCGTACAGCCCGGCCAGCATGTCGATGTTAATATTGGCTACCACCTTTTTCCCTTTCAGGAGTTCCGAATTAGCATAATAACGGGAGCCGATGAGACCTTTTTCTTCAGCTGTATAGTGTGCAAAAATAATTGAACGCTTGTTAATGCCCAACTGGCTAAATGCCTTTGCAAGGCTTATCACAGCAGCCGAACCAGAAGCATTGTCCCACATTCCATTGTAGATACTGTCGCCTTCTATAGATTTTCGGATTCCTACATGGTCTAAATGTGCACCAACAACAATGTATTCATTTTTCAACACAGGATCTGTTCCCGGAAGAAGTGCGATAACGTTTTTGCAGTTTATATCTTTATCTGAAATACGATAAGAAAAGTGTAGTCTTGAAGATAAAGGCTTGCTTACAAAAGCTCCCTTTTTCATAGCTCTTAGCTCTTTCGATAACTTTAGATCATTTACTTCCATTATTTCCTTAATGAAAGATGTTTTTGCATATGCTATAATATCGAGCCACTTTTTCGTAAATTGGGGGCTTTTCTTCTTGTGTCGTTTTAGGGACAATTTGGAACGGAAGGAAAATCTATGATGCTTTTTGAATTCCTTTTTTTCTTTCGATTTTTTCATCGGCGAATAAACAATTACCCCCGTAGCTCCTTTTTTAAAGGCATTGTTCATTTTATTCCAGATGTTTTTTGTTGAGCCGTGTTTTATGCCTTTGGGGCCTCCTTCTGTAATGATGACAGTTTTGCCTTTTACGTCGATGTTCTTATAATCGTCGATGTTCAGTTCCGGAATGATATTCCCATAACCAACAAAAACAAGGTCTTGCAGGTAGTTGGAGGACTGTTCTCTTTTATTGAGTATTACAGTGATGTCTTTTCCATATCTTCCCTTGGCTTCTTTTTTGGCACCTTTTACGTTGAATGTGAGATTAGAAGTGTTTATTTCGGTTCTTGCGAATGGTACCGTTTGGAAAAAAGAGCCATTCTCTCCGAATGGCAATAGGCCATTGATTTTCGATTCCAGAGCAATGTACTCAGCAGCTTTTGCATAGCCGACAGAGCCAACATCTCTTCCCTCTAGTTCATCGCTTGCCAGATATTTAAGATGTTTAGCAAAATAATCGTATTCGATCTGGTTGGCAGTTCTTGTTGCAATTGTTTTTTCTTGCGCCACAACCGTATCTGCCAAAAACAGGACTACGGCCATGAAAATTAATTTCATGTTCATGATGTTTGCTGTTATAGAAAGTATTGAGTGAAGATAGAAAAATATGCTAATCCAGTGTTGCACGTCGAATTTTACCCCTTATGCAAAAAGTATGCTATGGATAAGAATACAAAAACTGCGATTCTCGTTCTGTTGTTAAGTTGCTGACTGGATGAACAGGGTAAATCAATATAAATTCATGACCTTAAGCCATAATTAACAGCAGGAAAGACTACTCAACAGCAGATAGTTCGGCAATTTTCATTATGGTTTTCCAGTTGCGCGTTGTAGCCGATGTTTTTAGTTTTTTTTCGAAAAAGTCGTTCGTCAACTTTGATTGGCTATATCTTTCAGAATAAAGAATAAATAC
This sequence comes from Bacteroidales bacterium, assembly GCA_965230435.1. Lineage (GTDB taxonomy): Bacteria > Bacteroidota > Bacteroidia > Bacteroidales > JBDKHP01 > JBDKHP01. The sequence continues at coordinate 1,257,508 of CBDDLB010000002.1, read as the reverse complement.
GTGCCTGCCCCGCATTATGTACTTATCGGGGGCAGGATCGAAGGCTTCGATGGCTTCTACATATTTTGGTTCAGGAATTTCCTTTAAAAATGTCAGATAAAGTGTGTTTACGTCTACGCCGTTATCTTTAAGAAAAGGATTGCTAGTCAGAATTTCCTGAATTTCGTCATGAGTACGTACGATAACAGGTACATCAAAACCAAATTTATCAGAAATGGCAGATTCGATCGTTGTTGCCAGTTCAAGATTATTGATGGGGCGATTTACATTAAAGATAACATTTCCGCTTTGAATGTAGGTGACGATATCAGAAAAGCCAAGTTCTTTAAAAAGCTCTTTTAAATCAGTCATCAGAATTTTACGTTTTCCTCCTACATTAATACCTCTTAAGATTGCAACTTGCTTCATGATGTTGGTTTTATGGATGTTGTGGATATTCCCCGAACAATAAGCATAATCAATGCATGCAATTTGCTTGATGTTCGGGGACGGCGAAATTTATTAATCTTTTAGATATTTCATGAAAGTCTTTTTTAGTGCTTCATTCTGCCCTCTCATCATGTTATTGTTGTTGATTACTTCGCCATTTTCTCCAACTAAAATGTAATGAGGAATTCCCCTTATGCTGAATTTCGCTTTTAAATGATTCCATTCCTCGGCTGTTAATCTGTAGTGTTCCCCTTTTATATCAGGTATTAGCATATTCCAAGTTTCGAGGGGAGAACTCTGGTTGGTTATATACACGAATTCGATGTTTTCGCTTTTTAGCTCTTCTTTCAGAGGTTTAATTTTCTTGATACCACTACGGCATGGCCCACACCAAGTTGCCCAAAAGTCTACATATACTACCTTGCCCTTATATTTCTCCATAATGCTTTCGAACAATCTGTCCACTGTGGTTTTTGGAGTTTCGTTAACAACATAACCAGTTGCATTTTTGTTGGCTTCTAATTTTTCTTTTATTTCTTTTTCCAATTCATCACTCTGCTGAAACAAATAGTCTGATATGAATGGTGTGTTGATTTCTGATTTAATTTCTGTTTTTTCCGCTTCATCGAGGGGGGTGAAGCGAGCCTTCATTCTCCCTAGTTGGATCTGAGAGTATAAAATGTCTGTTAGTAACCCGGATTCCAAGCCAAAGTATTTTTGCAGGTTCTGCTTGCGCATGTTGTGGTAGCCTCCTTTTTTTATTTTGCCAAGTAAGGTCGAGTGTGTGCTTTGTATTTTTTTCCAGATTTCTGTATTTTCTTCTCTTAGCTTTATTATTTGTTTGTAATCCTTACTGGTACAGAGTTTTTCTAGAAATTCTTTTTCTTCGTTGTCTGTTTTTATATTCCTTTTCTGAATTGAGTCTACTAGAGCGCAATATGAGTAGCTTGCTTTAGGTCTAATGTTCTTAGAAAAAGCGATCCGGTTGCATAGTCGGTCGTAACTTGCCCCACTGAGTAATGAAACTTGGTCGTTCAGGTCTTCAGCCTTGATGAATTTCAGAAATTCGCTCTCAAATTTTATTTGTTCCAACGGTATCTTTCTTTGTTTGCGGGATACTTTGTGTTTTTTTCTATATGCATTTGACCTGCCCATGTTATAAGAAAGAACTTCTGCATATGCATTGTATTTTGAATCCATGTTCTTTATTTGTTGTGCTTTTTTGCTTATTGTATTCTCTTTGCAGAACAACGAGGTGGCTTCCTGTTCTTTCGCAAGGGCTTTAAGGCAGCGTTCCTTGAACTCATCTGGACTAATATCCAGAATTTGTTTTCTTATTTTGTTATGGTTGAAATGATAGATAGCTTCCAAAGACAGAAGGTCTGAGTTTACTCTTGCATTTTCACCCATGAAAAGCGATTTCTTTTGGCGTTTTACTCGGTGTTTTCTGTTTTTGTATGGAGCAGTATATTCTGTAAGGTCAATGTATTCAAAAAGTGATTTCCCAGGTTCTAAAAATACCTGTTTAAAGACTTGTGGTAAACGAATATACAGTAACTGAGGGTAAAACATAGGAACTTCGCAAGAAAAACTACCATCTGGAGCTATTTTTATGGTAATAGATTCTCCGATGTTGTTGGCAAGTATGCTCTTTGCCTGAATTTTTCCCGTAGTTCCCATTTTAGGGTGATATCCTTCAATGAACCCTTTGTATACGGCAATACCCTGTTTGAAAACAGGAGCAGAGAAGGCCTCGTCATTTTTTAGCTCGAAGTCAGGAAGAAAAGTCTTTTCTTTGCTGAGCACTACTTTTTCACCAGATGAGTTGCTGACTTGTAGCTTGTTGCCTTTAATTTTTATCTGTATTTTTTCCTGTTGATTGCCTTTCTTAAGAAGCAGTTGGTACTTTTTTTTCTTTTTGCTGACTTGTTCAGGTTTCCAAGTCTCGCCTTTGTACACAACTATACTTTCATATATTCCATAAACCCACTCGTTGCTTCCATCGGTACGCAACCAGTTTCCTTGAATTTCTGCCGGAATTAACGACTCTTTCTTTTTTTCAGCAAGAAGAATGTCGAACATTTTCCAGTCTCCTTTAATAAAATCAATCTTCTGTATCGATGCATCTAGTGGAGGGAAAAATAAGGTATAGACATTTTTGCCGTTTTCTGGAGTTTTGTGGCCTTTGTCCAATTCAATACCTTCAGCCCGTGTAACAAAGAATTTTTCGCCTCCGTCGCTGTTTTGAATGTAGGTTTCTTTTGTTTTGAGTTTGATTTTTTTCTTTGGAAAATACTCCACTTCAAAATCAATGGCAGTTTCTTTTTCGCCGAGTGTGATGTTAGTGACTTTAACATTGCAGGCTGTAGTGCCTCCAAATTCAGGGTTTTTAATTTCTTTTTGAGCAAGCACGGATAAGCTTGTTAAAAATAGAATTACAGAAAATAGATAGTTTTTCATGTGTGTTTAGTTTTAAATGCAATATTTGTTTCAAAATGTTGATAGAAATCTCTATAGTAAATTGGAGGTGTGGAGGTAATTCGGCTCTTTGTCGCCGAGTGTGATGTTGGTGATTTTAACATTGCAGGTTGTAGTTCGCCAAAACGAAGGATTTTTAATTTCTTTTTGGGCAAATGTGTAGGTGCAGATTAGGGTTAGCACCACAGCAAATGAAAAGAATCTCATGTGTCGGTGTGAATAAATAGTGTTCGAAAAATTCAGGGTACTTTTTGCTCTCTTTCAGCTTAGGATCTAATACCAAAAGTATTTGATTATTAGAATGCTAATAATAGAAAAAGATACAACATAAAGAAGATGGAATTAAGAACAGACTACTCCTATTTCGTTAATTTATAAAGAATATAGGATAGGTATAGAAAAAAATTGCATCTCCAGGTTCTACAACGTGAACGTAGCCCAAAGGTAAATATTACTTTTATATATTGATAAATTATTAGTTTAAATTCGGAAAAATTAAGGAATAATAGTATTTGTATTCAGGGTTTGATTCTCTTTGAAATGAAAAATGACATAATTATCTTATTAATAGATGTTTGAAAGGGTTCTATTTGAGGCTGCTTTTTGATTGATTCAATACGCGCTCCGATATTGGAAAAATTACAGGTTTCTGAGAAATAGGATTGGTTTCTGTAATCACTACGGTCTGATACACCTCTTCGATATTTTTATAATTCAAAACTTCTTCGGGAGTTCCACTGGAATGAACTTTCCCTTTGTTAAGTAAGACCAGCGAATCGCAATATTCACCAGCCAAATTCAGATCGTGGATAATCATAAGCACCGTAAGTCCCAATTGTTCATTCAGTCTTTGAATTAGGTTTAGTACTTCGATAGCGTGTGTGATGTCGAGGTGCGAAGTAGGTTCATCGAGCAAAAGTAACTCAGGTTCTTGTGTCAGGGCACGGGCAATGCTTGCAAGCTGTTGTTCACCTCCACTTAGTTCGCTGAGGTATTTTCCCCGAAGGCGGTCTACTCCTGTTAGTTTCATGTATTTTTCAGCAATAGCTATGTCTTCTGTTTTATCTATCAACTGAAAGCGAGAACGGTAGGGGAGACGCCCCATAAGTACATATTCCTCAACGGGAACAGCAATAGACTCAACATTCTGCGAAACCACAGCCATAGAACAGGCTTTTTCTTTGTAGCTCATCTGGGAGATATCTTTGCCTTGGAGTTTTATGTATCCGGAAAATTTCTTCAGTTCGTTGGTAATTCCTTTGAAAAGCGTGGTTTTACCCGCACCGTTGGGGCCAATAATTCCTGTGAAACAACTTTTGTTTACTTGAAATGTAATGTCCTTTATCAAAAATTTTGAGCGGTATCCGCAACTGAAGTTGTGAACTTCAAGGTGAGAGGTTTTGTAGCTTTCCATGGTAACTATCCCTTGTTTTGTTAGCAAATATAAATAGAAGAGTTGACTTTGTTTGTCGATAAAAAGTTGTACAGGTAATTAGTTGATTTTTAGTCATTAGATAATGATGATTGGGCTTGTATAAATTAGTTTTTAGGATTTTTTTTAATTTCTATTAGGGGATTCTTTCTGTTCAATTGTCTTGTACATAAAAATTGCAGAAACAGACGAATGCTAAACGCTTAGAAGTACTCTTTTACTGGTATTGTTGGCCTTCTAGGTGTATTGTTTTAGTGGATTTTTCTATAGAGTTGTTAGGTATAAGCGGAGTTTTTAGGGAAATTTCATTTCGCACAGCTTATTTTCATTTGGTACAGCTTTTTTATCACTTCAGACACTTAAAAACATTTGACACGAATGCATGAAATACTTTTGTAAAAAGAAAAAGTTCTGAAAGTATTTGAGGTGGCACTGAGAAAGTTGAAGCATGAATCTACAGGCTCCCATAGTTTGAGATCGGATTGGCAAGTTACAAATGGGCTTTGGTTCTCGTCTCAATATCCAGCAAAAGGGCATCATTACAGAATGAACTTCTAAAAATCAAGTATAACGAACTGTTTCGGTCTGGAGTAGCAAAGTTCAGGGTGGCGGAAACGCCAAAAGTAAGAAAGACCAAACAATTAAAAAATAAAGCATTATGGCAGTTCAAGTAGCGCATAGAGAGCATAAAACGTTAAGTGTTCTTGACGGTTTTCAAACAATCAATCTTCAGGAAATGAACAAAGCAAAGCTTATGAACAGAATAGATCATAAGTTTTTGTTGAATACTTCTCAACTCTTCGGTATTCTAGATGAGTTAAAAAAGCATTTCTCAGCACTTTCTATAGATGGTGTTATAAACCAAAATTATACTTCGGTATATTACGATACAGTAAGCCTTAAAATGTATCACGACCACCATACCAAGCGTGCCGATAGGTTTAAAATACGTCAGCGGATGTATAACACTTCTGGTGATAGCTTCTTGGAAATTAAGCATAAGAACAACAAAGGTTATACAAAGAAGACAAGGATAGCTACCAATGGAATGTTTGACAAAATTCCATATGTGAACTTCGATTTTATAAAAGAGAATACACCGTACCCTCCTTTTGCATTAAAGAAAGTTGTAGAAAATAATTTCAACCGATTCACTCTTACGAATAAAGATCGTACTCAAAGGATAACCATTGACACAGATATTTCGTTCTGGTATAATAACAAGCCTATGAGTTTGGACAATTTGGTTATTGCAGAGGTGAAATCGGATCGTAACAACTTTGACAAAACGATTTTCGAATTATTCAAAGCAAATGGCATTCATCCAAATGGTATGAGCAAGTACAGCATTGGCCTGGCGATGATGCAACCAGATTTAAAACAGAACAATTTCAAACAAAAAATCCACACTGTTAAAAAAATTAGCCATGCTATTTAATTCGATCCAGAGTTTTTTGAACATGCCGCTATGGGAGGCAAATGGTTTTTATAACCTTCTTTTCCGTTTTTTACTACATTTCTTTGTGTTGATGATAATTGCTTTCGGGCTTTATTACAGAACCAGCAAAAGACGCGATTATCTGTTTACGTACCTGCTTATTAGTGTTATGGTATTCACACTTACATTCCTTCTGGAAAGTGTGAAACTGGAATTGGGAATGGCGCTTGGACTTTTTGCTGTATTTGGTATCATTCGTTACCGTACAGATCAGATCCCGATCAAAGAGATGACATACCTTTTCATTTTGATAGGTTTAGCTATTGTCAACTCACTAGCCAATGCTCAGATAAGTGTGAGCCAGTTGCTTTTCACAAACTTTGCGATAATACTTATCACATGGGTGCTCGAGCAGGTATGGTCAATCAAACATGTTTCCCGAAAGGTAGTTCAGTACGACAGGATTGATTTAATTAAACCAAGCAAGCAGCAAGAATTAATAGCAGATCTTAGGGAAAGACTAGAGCTGAACATTTCAAGGGTAGATGTGGGAAAAGTCGACTTTTTGAGAGATACAGCAAAGCTTGTTGTTTATTACGACGCAAAGAATTCAGATAACGTAGCAGATAATCTTGAGCAGTCTATTTACGATAATGACTAAAACAGAAGGAATGGATATAAAAACATTACAAAACAAATTCTTTTTCGGTGTTGTATTACTTCTGTTTACTGTTGGTTCTGTAAATGCTCAGGAAGAAAAAAAAGGATGGAAAGATATCCCTACGTATCAGACAATTAATGCATCCTATATTTACGGTATCCAGATTTATAACGATAACGTACTTTATAATCCTGGTTATTCACTTCAGTTTTCTATCGGAAAGAGCATACACAAAGACGTCTCAGTTGGTTTGGGGTCTGGGTATTTTGCGCTGAAGGACGAACATTTTGTGCCGATTTTCATGGAAGTGATTGGCAACAAGAAAAAGAAAGAGAACACACCCTTCATAAGAATTCAGGCCGGTTATTCTATAGCTTGGAATGGAGCTTCTTCCAACAATGAATATTACGACTTAAGCGGGGGACTTTATTTCAACGCAGGAATGGGGAGAAAAATCAAGATCAACGATAGCTATGCACTTATGTTGCACTGGTCTCTTTGTCACCAATTTGCAGATATGGAATATTCTGCTTTTGGAAAGAAATACTCAGATACCCTTAATTATGATATGATTCAGATATCAGTAGGGCTATTAATGAACTAGTATGTTTTTTTACTGGATTGATATTCATTATAAAACAGCTAATTCTATTGACTTTTTTAGTGAAACCAGAGAAATGGGGCTGCCCCTTAAGTCTCTGCTGAGATAAATCAAAATGGTACGCATCGCAACATATTTTATTACAATTGTATCGATTCTGATAGTACAGTTGTCTTCATTGGCTCAGGGGCTTGTTATAAATGAAGTGCAGTATCAGAATAAAACCACACTTACAGATTCCGATGGAGATACTCCTGATTGGATTGAAATTTATAATGCAGGCAATAAGCCAATCGATCTTTCAGGATATTCACTTACCGATGATGAAGATTTCGAAGAATCATGGGCTTTGCCTAAGTTAAATATCGCTCCGGGAGAATACCTTATCATTTTTGCTTCGTCTAAAAATAGAATTGCTGATAACGAATACCACACCAACTTCAAACTTAGGTTGATGGCAGAACCTCTTTTTCTTCTGAACAGTGATCGGGAGGTAGTGGATGAGGTTCCAATCCAGTGTATTCCACCAGATAAATCATTGGGGTATGTAAATGACGGATCGGGTGAAAGAGCTGTAATGACCCCAACTCCTGCAACAAGCAATTCCACAGCAAAGCTAATTCAGATCGATTATAAGGCTGATACACTAATGGCGTCGCATCAGAGTGGGTTTTATAAAGGAGAGATAAAGCTGAGTTTGTCGAACAAGCATTCGTCGAACAGCATCGTGTATACATTAAATAGTAAAAATCCAGATTTTGACGAAACAGAGTATTCTTCTCCTATCACACTAGAAGATATTTCTGGTAATGAGAACAGGTTTGCAGACAAAGGAGGTTATGCGTTCGAGCCTGGTAATTTAATATCCAAAGCCAATATTCTTAGGGCAATGGTTTATAGCGAGGGCTGTCCTGCAAGTAATGAAATATCAGGAGCATATTTCATTGGAGAAAAAACTTTCGATTACAACGTGCCAATTGTTTCTATGATAACAGATAAAGACAATCTGTTTGATGATGATATCGGGATACACATTATTGGTAATCACAACAATCAGAATCAGCACGGGAAAGCATGGGAAAGGCCTATTTCTCTGGAAATTTATGATAAAGAAAAAACAAAAATAATAAGCCAGCATGCAGGTGTGCGTTTGCATGGACGCGCATCTAGAAATGGAAACATGAAGTCTTTTAGGCTTTATGCCCGGGAAAAATATGGTAAGGATACATTTCAATATCCTTTTTTTTCACAGAAAAACCATTTGAATTCGTTTAAAACGCTGATACTTAAAAGATCTAGAGGTTGGTATAACACTTTGTTCAGTGATGATCTTTGTCAGCGGATTGTTGCGGGCATGAACGTGGACTATACGGCAGTGGAAACTGTGATCCTTTTTCTGAATGGTGAGTATTGGGGCATTTATAGTCTTCGCGAAAGGCACGATGAGCACTATATAAAAAACAATTACGGCATTGAGAATACAGAAATCGATGTAATTGGTTATGATATAAAAAATACATTGGTAGAATCCGGGAATAAAGAGAACTATGATGCGCTGTGGCACTTTCTGGAAAGTACAGATCCTAACGACGAACAATTTTACGAAGAAGCCAGCAAGTTGATTGATCTGGATGAGAGTATGGATTACTACATAGCTCAAGTGTTTCTTGCAAATCAGGATTTTCCCAACAATAATCAAGAACTATGGAGACCGCAAGGAGAAGGGTATAAATGGAGGCACTTCTTTTTCGATATGGATGGTGCAATGACACGTATCGATTATAACCTATTGCCAGAGCTGAACGATGATCAAAGTAATTTTAGTCGCTTTGATGCATACTCTTCTTTTATAATCAGGAAGTTATTGCAGAATAGACGATTTAATAAAGAGTTTTATGTAAGATTCAATCATCACCTCAATACTACTTTTGCTCCAGATAGATTGCTTAAACAGGTTGAAAGGTACGAGAAGTTGTATAAACCGCTGGCTGCAGAACATATTTATAGATGGCAACTTCCTTCAGATTACGTTAAGTGGCTTCACAATGTAGATATACATAGGCTGTTTGCTTTACAACGTCCTTTGGTTGTCCAGCAATTGCTTGCAAAGCAGTTCGGGCTGCCGTTCTCTTGTTATCCGAACCCATCTAGTGGAGAATTCAAAGTCGATTTCTTTGACGATAATGTCAATAAGAAGTTGGAAATATTGAATACAAATGGGAATACAGTTTATGGAAGTACGATACAAGAAGGAGTGACCCCTACAATAAGTACAAATCTTCCAACGGGTAACTATTTTTTGAAGGTTCTTATTGGACAGCATTCTTATTCGCAACCTATAATAATCGTTAAATAGCTTAAGAACAGAAAGGGGACTGAAGGATGGTAACACAGAAGGGTATATTAACATTCGTAATTTCTTTATTGTTTGTTTCATACGGTTTAGCACAAGAGCTAAGGCTTGGTGTAGAATACGATAAAGAACTTCTGCCTAAGTTTAAAACAGGTCTTCAGCTTCAGGTCAGAAACAATTTCAATAGTCCCGGATTTTTTGATAGGGGACTAGCTCAAGCAGATTTGAAATATAATTTATTAAACAATATTGCTTTTGGAGTAACACTCCGTTACACTGGCGTTTTCGAGGAAGAAGATGAAGAAAACGAAGAAGAGAAAGGATTTGGTTACGGTGATCGGTTTAGAGGGACGGTAGATTTTACTGCAAAAACCAATTGGATAAACAAAGAGGTTCGTCTGAGCAACCGGTTTCGATATCAATTTTCGCAAAGAGAGACCAAGAACAAAACTTTCTTTCGTAATAAGGTAAAATGCGATTATAAGATGACTAAAAATGTGTCTTCCTATATTGCTGTTGAGCCATTTTATTCAATAGAAGATAAGGCTTTTGATACCTATAGATTACATTTAGGAAGTGAGTTTGATTTAGTTTATAATGAGATAGAAGTTTACATAATCATTGAGGTAGTACCACCCGACGGGGAAGCTGTTCAATTGAGTCAGTTCATAGGATTGTCCTACAAATTATGAATGGGAGTTAATAAGGCGCAGGGCATCTAAAGCTCCGGCACTTATACCTAAGTGCGGAGCTTTTATTTTATAATCGTTTGGGTTGATGCGGATGATTTTCGCATTGTATTTTGTTGCCAAAGCTCTGGTATTTTTGCGTATACTTTGCACATGTGGACCGGATCCTATTTCAAGAACTACAATCTTCGTGTTTGCGTTCTTTTCTAGAAACGCAGAGTAACGCTTCTTTTGTTCCTTATCACGTTTGTTCACATAAGTATTGTCCCGAAACATATATACATTAGGTCGCGCAATGGCTTTGCAATATGGGCATTGAGGAAAAGAACCCTTGTCAATATCCTTGATTAGATTGTTAGGGGAATCTGGCATTGGCCAAATGTCTTCACAGCAAGGCGTGGAGCATTGAAGCCAGGCCATAGCTCCGTGTAGTTCCCTGATTTTTTCTTCAGGAAAACCAGCTTGCTGAAAATGACCATCAACATTTGACGTTTGTATGAAATAATCTAGGGAAAACTTCTCAATCCAATTTTTGATAATCTGGAAGCCCTCGTGAGGTGTACTCTCTAAAAAAGCTTTCCAACGCTGTGCATGTTTTGACCAACCAAAAGAAGGGTTCTCTAACAAGTGGCTTGGAGACATGATTTCGAACACACTCTTCCCACTTTCCCCCTCAATTTCGCCCCACTGGCCTTTTTCACCACGGTATACTTCGAGGCCACTATCTTTTCCCATACCTGCACCTGTATGAATAACTAAGGTCTGAGCTTCTTTTATCCACTGTGCTGCTGCTTCTATCTCGGTTTTCATTTTGATGCGTTTGCCCTAATTTATTCTAATTTACTCTATGTAAGTAACCTGCTACTTAGCAACGGAATAAATCTCAATTAATTACTTATGCGACTTTGTGATTAATTTTACAGGAATTCTCTTGCAACACAAACTCAGTTAAAAAATCAACGACACTTTTGGAAATCCTCAGTTCGAATCAAAGATTGTTTTCCAATTAATAATAGCACTTTGTGCTAAACACAGAAGAGCAACTCTAGACATCATGTTTTTCAACAACGGTAGAGTTTTCGATCAAAACATCTACTTGCCTTACAATGGCCTGGTGTGTAAGTTTTACATCTGCTAGTTTGCCTGTTTTTTGTAATTCATGGAAACGGATCTTATCGAAAAAAGCTTTTGTGTCTAATGCATAAAGTACAGAAAAGTTTGCAGTTAGAATCCCTGTTAGTGTAACACTCAATGAGATTAAGTTATTGCTTAAAAGACCATTTAGAATGAAATACAACGAGGTGTAGTAAACAGGAAAAAGAAAAACTGAAAGAACAATTTTATACGAAGATCTGAAGAGAGGGTCTTTTACATATTTGGCAAACCAGAGTGGGATTTTCAGGGGAAGAAAGTTCAAGAAATAACCACAAATAAATAGAGGGGCCAATGCTGCAAGCCGCAACTGTTCTTTCCACAGTTCTCTTTTGTTCAGTTGTGAAGCTGTATAACAATTTTTCAGGCGGTTAGTTTTTAGTTGACTTTTTAAATCTTCGACAGAATGCTCAAGGTACTTCATTTCTTCGTGCCTGTGTTGTGATGCTGCACTCAGTTTTTGAGCAATTTTTTTACTGGCGACGAACCAATCCTGTTGTGTGTCGCCAAGATTCATCTTTTTGCGCATACGGGGGTTGTATGTATGGCAAAGATCCAGGATAAGGTCGTGCGACTTTATGTCGGCGATATGTATCATTTCCCGTTTCATGCGTTCGGAAAGCTCCTGGTTGATTGCCCTGATGGCTTTTTCCTTGCTCAAGGAACATTCAGATTGGTATTTCGAAACGGAAAACGGTTTGCCGAACCGAACATGAAGTGTTTCTTTTCCTTTCTCATAGTCGCTGAAGAAAATCGAAGTGGGTACAATCTGAAGGTTAAGATTCCATTTATTTGCCTCTTCGGCCATTATTGCTAGGCGTGCAGCTCCTTTTTTGATTGGTTTCAAGCTCCTTTTGCCCCAATGTGTAGCTTCTGGAAAGATAACAACGGGCTGTTTGTTGGAAAGAATATCTACTACTTTGTTGAAAACAATCTGATTACGCTCTGCAACATTGCCACCATCGTGCTGACGGTAGATTGGCAACATTCTGAAGAATTGGAACAGGCGGTTGACCAATTTACCATAAAAGATATCCGCTCTGGTTAGGAATACAGGTTGCTGTTCTATGGCACATATAATGGCCAACGGATCCATTAAGGCATTCTGATGATTAGGGGCAATTAAAAACGCTTCATCTTTGGGCAGGTTCTCTTTCCCTTCTATAACAATCTTACGGTAATATAAACGGTGCACTTTGGCAACAAGCCCTTTTCTTAATAGCTCGTACCCTAAAGATTTTTTCAGCATATACTTGTTTTAGGTCTTACGATAGGGGATATAATGATTCGGATACGGTTTCTTAACGAAAACTTTTCGTAAATTAATATAAAAAAATAAATTCGAAACACAATCTCGGTAATCAATAGGAATGAGATAGCTCAACTTAGGAATTGTACAGAAAAAAAACGATGATTTTATACACAGAGATTTTATTCTTTGACGAATGCCAAAAACTGCTAATAGCAAGTGTTTAACGCATTTAAGTGTGCGGTTAAAGAGGAAAATAACAAGCAGAAAACTTCAGGTTATTTCAAAATAATTCCTTAGAAAAGGATGAGTAATTTGTGAATGAAAGCATTAGGTAGATTAAATTGTAGTGAACGATCTGTAGAAAAAGAGATGGAGGGTAACGATGAATTTACCCCAATGAATTTCGATCACATGAAATCGAAGTTCAAGGAGGTAACGGATTCGTTAATAAAGAATTATTGATCTAATGAGTGATCCATCATGCCAAGCGCAGTTTCTTTAGTGAGGTCTACATCAAAAAAGTTATCAAAGCCTGAATGCTGAAAAACTTCCTTTATTTTCGATTGCAGATTGCAGACCATCAGTGTTTTTCCTTTCGATTTCAAAGATTTGAAAGAGATAATCAGGATTCTTAGCCCTGTACTGTTGATATAGTTTAAGTTCTTGAGGTCAATCAGAATACTTTTGTTATGAGTGGCGATGCTATCTTCGAAATACTTAGCAGTTTTGTCTGATACCAATGCGTCCAATCTTCCGTTTAATTCAACGATCAGTACATTTCCGCCTATTATTTCCTTGATTTCCATAGTGTTGAAGTTTGTTTCAAGATGTTTGTTGTGCTTGAATCATACAAATGATAAGTAAATGTACGAAATTCTGCAAAATAGAAAACACATGAAAAGAGCAACCTAGAACAAACCTTTCTTTGATGCTTGTCTAGTTGAACTGATACAGTGTACAGTAGCTTATTCTGATTGTTGAAATTGTTTGCCTTACCTGTTGTATAATAGGTCTGCTGTTTGTTCAACAACACAAATTTATTTCCTCTTTTTATTGTAATTTTAAACCATAGTGATATAGAAAATGAGGGGACGATAAAATTAATAATTGACGATCTTGAATTGGTTAAATGTCAGTTGTCAGTTAATTTGCAATTTATAACTCCCTAGCTTCTTCCAGGCTGTATTTTGATTTTGAAACAGGATGTACTTGTATGTGAGGATTGAATATTAAAATGTAACGCTTGAGTAGTTTTTCATTTTCACTAACATCAATTTGATGTCCTATTTTATTCACTTAGCAAGCTGAAACAAGCCAGTGTCGTAAAATAAGCGATATGGTGAGGCCATCGCTGCTCTGCGAGAATAAATTAGTTTGACTTTACTACCTGATAAACAGCTGATAAACGATGAATCCTAAGAAACAAATGCAAATCTGTCTCGGAAGTTCTTGTTTTGCACGAGGGAACAAGGAGATATTGAAAGTGATAAAAGCTTTTGTTGCGCAGCACAAATTAGAGAGCAAAATAGATTTCAGGGGCAGTCACTGTTTCGACAAGTGTCAGAATGGCCCTAACCTTACCATAGATGGGAAGTTTTTTCACAAAATAAGTGCCGATAATGTAGAAAAAATTCTGAAAGATAATTTGCTCGATCTTTAGATTAAACCTTTTATAAGCAATGGCTCTAGAATAAACCGATTTTGATTTTTTGCGCATTGAACAATCTAGGGGTATGATTGCAGATTCATTGTGAATTATCACCATTGCAAATGAAAGTAAATTTGAAATGGAAGATGAACGTTTTTTATATAATAAGTTGCAGCCTTAAAACGAAAAAAGCAGTATGGACGAAAAACCCTTATTGAGTGTTATTCCAAAAAAGTGCACGCTTTGTTATAATTGCATACGGGTATGCCCCGTAAAGGCAATTGAGGTGAAGGTAGAGAAAGATTCCGCTCATATTATTCCAAGTAGATGTGTTGGTTGTGGAAGCTGTTTTACGGGATGTCCACATAGCGCGATTGTTTATCGGGATTCAAAGGAAGAAGTAAAACATATACTGAGAGACGAAGGAATAAAGGTCGCCATTCTAGATCCTAGCTTGTCGGGGGAGTTCGACGATGTTTCCGACTACAGGAAATTCATCAGGATGTTAAAGGCACTTGGGTTTACGTACGTTAATGGCTCTTCTTTTGGTGTGGATCTTATTTCTCGCAAATACAAAGAACTTTTTGAAAACAATAGAGGTAAATATTATCTGTCTACCACATGTCCGGTTGTGGTTTCTACTGTAGAAAAATTTCACCCGGATCTGGTCAATAATTTAGCTCCGATAGTTTCCCCTATGGTGGCGACAGCACAGGTTGTGCGCCAGCGCTATGGGGACAATATCAAGGTGGTGTACATTGGCCCTTGTATCGCGTCTAAAGATGAGGCCAAACGAGTGTCTTCCATTGTTAAAATAGATGCCGTGTTGACTTTCCTCGAAATTCGGGAGTTGTTCTACGAATATGAGATTAAAGAGATGTCGCTTGAGTTTTCTAAGTTTAATCGTCCACATGGTTATCGTGGAACACTTTACCCTATTAGTAGTGGTTTGCTCAAGGCTGGGGATATTTCAGAAGATCCTATCGATGGGGAGGTAATTACGGTTGAGGGAGCTAAAAATTTCAATGAAGCGATAAAGCAGTTCGAGAAGGAAAGCGAAGATATTATGAAACACTTCAATTTGTACTACTGCGAGGGATGCCTGATGGGGCCTGGTACCAGTAAGGGAAAAGAGAAGTACAAACGACAAACGCAATTGGTGGATTATACCAAACGTGTGCTAGAGGTTGTGGACAAGACAGAATGGGAACAGTTCATGACCGATTTTGGAAACATTGAATACACGACTGCTTTTGGTAAAAACGATCAGCGTATTACTACTTTCAAGAAAGAAAAGGTAGAGGAGGTATTGCGGATTATTGGCAAAGACAATGATATACCGCACAATTGTAGTTCGTGTGGCTACGATAGTTGTTTGGATTTTGCGCAGGCAGTTTCAAAGGGGTTTGCCAAAACAGATATGTGTGTAAACTATACCCTAAGAAACCGTCAGGAAACCATACGTAAACTGCGGGCAACGAATGAAGAGCTGGCGACGATAAATAGAAAGTTGGAAGACACGAAGGTAGCACTGAAAGAATCGGAAGAAGATGCAAGAATGGAGAAGGCTGCTGCAGAAGAAGCTTCGGAAATAACCATGTCAATGCTCCGTAAGCTTCCGAGCGCTGTTGTTATTCTCGACGAAGACCTGAAAGTGATGCAGTCCAACGAGAAATTCATTCAGCTATTGGGGGAGGAGGCCGAAGAAATCAACGAAATCATACCAGGTCTTGTTGGTGCAGATTTCCGTTCGCTTGTTCACACGAATGTTTTCAATTTAGCAACCTATGTGCAGAAGACAGGCGAAGAAGTATTGAACCGAGATATTCATTACGACGATAAGATGTTGAATATTACAGTTTTCCCTGTTACGCATGGGAAAATTATTGGAGCGGTTCTTCGAGATGTTTTTCAGAACGATATTCATCCGGACGAGGTGGTAAAACGCGTAACAGAAGCCATCGAAAAAAACCTTCAAATGGTACAGAATATCGGTTTCTTGTTGGGAGAAGGAGCTTCGGAGATAGAACAGATGTTGAACACTATTATTGAGACGTATAAACAGGATTGATAATTTATTGATTTCCAGTCAAATTGCTATAGCTTATCTATTCTGAAAGACATTTGTTTTTTAGAGTAGATAAGCGTTTTTTTACCCCCCCCCTGCTTGTATACAAACTTCAGGTTCGAAATAAACGGATGCTGTCTAAGTACTCGGTAAAAATTAAAGTCGAGTGATTTTTTATGTAAGCCGCTGGTTACTTGCAGAAAGTTAATCTGAAATAAATAGGTCTGCACCTTACTCTTATAAAACAACGCTTTTCTGTAGCCTTCAAAGGAAGATTTTGTCCAAACTTCTGTTCGTTCGTTACACTTTATTTTCATTAAATCCGTTGCTTTTAAAGCAATGTTATTTTTTTGTGACTTCTACATTCTTTAATGTTATTGGTGCTGTTCGACTTTAGATATAAAGTCTTATTGCGCTTTCTTCATTCCAATAGTTTTGTTTCGAATATCATTTTGTTATTGAGGAGGAAATAGCGTTTTTTCTTTGAGATTCGATGATTTTTATTTGTTAATCAGGCTAATTTCTATTTGTGGTCGTGTTTAACATTAAGTAATGTTTCCATAATACACTAAAGAGACCGTGATCATTCCATTTTTCTTTCTTTTGCAACCGATAATTCAAGTAAGTGGTCACTTACAATTGTTTATTCTTTCAAGTTGTTGATTTATAGCGGTAAAGTGAAGGTTTGGAAACGGATTTTCGACCTCAAATCATTAGCTTTCGCTTTTGTAGGTTGCTTTTTTCTTCTTTTTAGGTCGTGAGCTTGTTTACGTCTGGAAGAGTTAACTTTAATATAGATAGCCACTTAATAGGTTTGGTCTTCATTCGGTTGATATTGAAGGGATGAGGATCGTCTTTGGATGAAATAAGAATATTTTCTATTGAAGTTATAGTGCCTTGTAGTTTTATGTGTTAAGATATGTGAAATTAGAGGTTGTCTATTGTTTTAATTTATTGATTGGAATGTAATAATGAGATTTTTATTGTCTTTATTTTGATGTTTATTTAAAAATAAAGAGTGTTATTGTTAGTTTAATTATTTATTTTCGACTTCGCTCATGTGTTGTTGCGTTTGGTTCTGTTGGCTAGAGAAGAAGTTCTTGTGTTTATACTTATATCTAGGTTGTTAGTAATACATTAATTATTCTATAAAGTACTGGTTCATTGAACAAGGTGAATCCAGATAAACAGGTCTGAGACCTTAAGATTTAAAAACCAAATAATTACTTATTTTAAACTACAATGAAAACAAATTTTTTACTACTACTACTATTTTCTACAGTTCATGTATTTGGACAGTCGGCAAATGAGTTTGTTGTTAGTGCCCACAGAGGAAATTCGAGTGAAGCTCCGGAGAATACTCTCATTGCAAATCAATTGGCAATAGAATCTGGTGCTGATTATTTAGAGTGCGATGTTAGACGCACAAAAGATAGGGTAATGGTTACTCTGCATGACGCAAGCTTGAACCGTACTACAAATGCCAGAGGTTATCTTCGCGATATGAATTATGCCGATCTTGCAAGTGTAGATGCTGGTTATCCATCAAGGTTTGGAAATAAATACAAAGGAGAAAAGATACCTACTTTGGAAGAAGTTTTGCGGAAGGCAAAAGGAAAAATCCGAGTAGAGATAGAGATTAAAGAAACTGGTTTGGCAGACGATGTTGTAAAACTGGTGAGAAAACTAAAAATGGAGAAAGAAGTTATTGTAATTTCATTTACATTTAGTGAAATAGAGCGTGTGAAGACCATTGCTCCAAATATAGCAGTGAAGTATTTGGTGGGGCCTTTTTGGGGAAGAAGACAGTTAAGAAAATTAAATGAAATAGGAGGGGAGTATATCGGTCCTAATGGTGTTGCTTCTACTTCAAAAATTAATCTGGCCAATAGTTACGGAATCAAGATCATCTCTTATACGATAGATTCGGAAGCAGATATGCGTAGGGCAATTGAAAGAGGGCAATATGGAATTGCGACTAATTACCCTAGATTGGCCGTATCTCTAAGAGATGGAAATAAATCGGAAGAGAATGCAGTTGTTGCCAATTGGGAGTTCGACAATGCCTCTGTTGGTCATATTAACGATGCTTCTGGTTTCAATAACGATGCTGCAATAAATGGTACTCCTCAGAAAATTACCTTTAATGGTGTTACAGGTTTGAATTTCGATGGTAAAAATGATTATGCAAAGGTTCCTTCTTCTGCCTCATTGGACAATACTTTTGCTGCAATAACAATTATGGCAACGGTTAAGCTTAATAGGCTACCATCGCAGATACAAGATCGTTGGTGTCCAATTTACGATTCAGGGGAAGACAGCTATGTGCTATATTTAGACAAGGGAGCAAAAGAGCTGCGGTTCAAGGTAAGTTCTGAGG
The DNA here is from genome assembly GCA_965230435.1 of Bacteroidales bacterium. GTDB lineage: Bacteria > Bacteroidota > Bacteroidia > Bacteroidales > JBDKHP01 > JBDKHP01. The sequence continues at coordinate 1,238,927 of CBDDLB010000002.1, read as the reverse complement.
GTGGTTCGCAACGACCAGGCATTCCAGAGTCAGAACTTAACACAAAAGACTGGATTACGGTGTATGGTGTTTACGATGGGACGAGTGCAAAAATTTATTTGGGAAATAAACTTATCGATGAACATAAGCTTACAGGAAGGATAACCAAAATTCAAAAAGCATATATTGGAAAGAATGGCTCTGGTAAGGAACTTTTTAGTGGAGCAGTTTCAGACTTGAGAATATATAATTACGCACTTTCGCCAGATAAAATGAAATTGGGAAAGAAAATGCACTTGAACAGAAGTAATAACTTTTTTGAGCAGGTAGATGGTGTGAATTTCGATACTGAGACAAAGTTTTCCGTTTTCCCAAATCCAGTAAAAACAGGATTTTACGTTAATACTCCAGATGACGATTTCTATAATATCCAATTACTTAACATAGAAGGAAAGGAATTGTACAATTATGGTACTATGAACAACCTTTCTGGTAGAGAACTGAAAATGCCGGATTCTCTTCGCGAAGGCTATTATGTTATAGAGATAAGAGGTAAGTCGGAAGTAGATTATATCAAAGTACTATATAGCCAGTTTTAGGTAAAAGTATGCATGAAAACCTCTATGGAGGTGCGAACATAAGCAAAGCACATTGCAAAACCCCAAAAGGTTGCAATGTGCTTTTTTGTTGTGTTTACATTTCGTATGTCTTTAATAACAGATGCATGAAAATTGTATTGTATTTTCTGAAAGTAGTTAGTCAGAATCAAGTAGATTTATTCTATTGCTGAGTCGCTGACCAGAAGAACAAAGTAAAACACTAAGAATAGATTTATGACCCAAACACTTTTTAAGTTTATTTTTTCGATAACAAGAGAAGGAAGTTGTATTTTGTTTTACACAAACTGTAAAATGAAAAAAGCTGTTGTGCAGTGGTAGTTCAGAACCTCATACATCTCTATGTACTCTAGTATTAAAGCCCCGTTGGTCTGGGGTACATTTTTATTGGAATTTCACAAGACTTCCATGTTCAGAGTGAGCTGCGCAAATGAAACGCTATGAGCAAAGAAAACGTTTAATTAGAAGTTATTTGTTTGTACAGCGTGTTTGGTTATTACAAATCCTAAAGTATGAAGAGCCTGATCCCTTACGGAGTTAAAGATGAACTGAGTAAATTTTATAAGACCACACAACGTGCATACTTTTTTGGGCTTGTCACCCATTTTTCAGTATGTTTCTTTGGGTGGGGAATTGGAGTGTGGGAATTGGCGTTATTTAATATTTTAATAAGTGTCCCTTCATTTACAGCTGCTATAATCCTCAATCGCTTAGGAAAACATTACCTCGCTTTTTCAATTGCTTTTTTTGAGCTTTACTTTCATCAGGTGGTTGGTGTCTATTATTTGGGCTGGGTTTCTGGTTTGCAGCTTTGGTTGGTGTACCTTGCAAGTCTGACATTCTTTAATCCGGGTTGGAAGAAAAAAATGAATTTCAGTATTTTATTCCTGATCGTAACAACTTACTCTTTGTTGTATTTATTTGCGTATGAAGGTGTTTATTCTTTTGATAAAGACTTTATCAGGTACACGTATTTAAACAATAGCATTTTTGTTATAAGTGTAATATCGTTGCTCATCTATGGTTATTCGAGGGATGCAAATAAGGCGGAAAATGAGCTAAAAACCGCAAATGCCGAGTTGTCTGGGATGAACGAAGAAATGCAATCGCAGAACGAGGAAATTCAATCTCAGAACGATGAAATATTCAAAAGCATAAATTATGCAGAGAGAATCCAAAACGCAATGATCCCTCACACGGGGATCCTTAATTCTTTTATGCCGGACAATTTTGTACTGTTTCAGCCAAAAGATATTGTCAGCGGAGATTTTTATTGGTTCTCCGACCGCAAAGATCAGCTTGTAGTGGTGTGTGCAGATTGCACCGGACATGGGGTACCTGGAGGTTTTATGAGTATGCTGGGGATTTCGTTGCTTAATGAAATCAGTAGTCATGAAGCAGATATTTCTCCCGCTGAACTATTGGAGCACCTTAGAACAAAAGTAAAAGAATCCTTAGGTCAAAACCGCTTACGCTATCCACAGAAAGATGGGATGGATGCCTCTGTGTGTCTTGTGGATAAAAAGACAAAAACATTAACCTTTGCAGGTGCGAACAATGGATTATTCTTGGTTCGGAATAGTAAACTTACTGAATATAAACCTACCAAAAACCCAATTGGAGCTTACACAAGAGAAGTTCCTTTTAAGGAAGAAGTAATTCCACTAGAGGATGGTGATGCCGTTTATATGTACACCGATGGCTACCTCGATCAGTTTGGTGGAGCCAATGGAATGAAATACCTGCGAAAACGCCTTAGGAGCGATTTAGTAGAACTTTCACACCTTTCAATGAAGGAGCAAGGAGGGGAACTTTCTCAGCGTTTTAGAAAATGGAAGTCGGGGTACGATCAGATAGACGATTGTACACTTATTGGCCTGCGATTTCATGCATAAACAGTTTATAATTTTTTGATAAGGGAAGCAATTAATGCATGTGTTCATTACCTCGTTTTTTTCGCTGAAAGGCTGAAGGTGGCATCTATTTTAGTTCAATTATAATTATCTAGTTCCTTTATTCGTTTCAGTTCTTGTGATCTAATTATCTATCTTTACTTTGTGAAACCGATCAATTGCCAGATTGTTCGTTCGTATTCTAAACATGGTTGTAAGATAGTTTGGTCTATAGCTGGTTTCAGATCGCAGGATGACGAAATATCCGTATGAACCACAGCTTATTAGTATTGCTGAGTAAGTGTGTTGTATTGTCACTTAGGAAACTGTTTCAATATCAAGAATAAGAGCAGTATCCGGTCAGCAAAGCGCAATGTGTTTAACTTCATATGGAATTTCATTTGGCAATTGAAAAAAACTAAACAGATGAAAGCCTTTCAACTAAGTCTTTTTCTACTACTTATTCTTAGCCTGAGCGCAACGGCACAAAACAATAACTTGGTCAGTAATCCTAGTTTCGAGAATTACGACGATTGTCCGCAGAACTACACCGATTGGACAGACAGTCACAACTTGTTACCAGGGTGGAGTTATGCTAGTCTCGGAACCCCAGATTTCTTTCACACATGTGCAAAGGGAACTAATGTAGGTGTTCCAGGAAACTTTATGGGAGATTGTAAACCTCACACAGGGAAAGGTTATGCAGGGATTTTCATTTTTGGCGAGAGCGGATATTCAGAGTATTTACAGTCTCACCTAACCGAACCCCTTGAAGCGGGAAAAATGTATTGTGTGAACTTTTGGTATCGGGTAGCAATGCAGGGGAAATTTGCGGTAGACCGTGTGGATCTGTTTTTTGCTCCTCGGAAGGTTTATATCAACAAAGAATCTTTTCTGAAACTACGACCACAGGTTGAAAACCCTAGTGGCAAGATGATGAAAAGTAAAGACAGTTGGGCTTTGTATAGTGGCATATACAGAGCAAAGGGCGGTGAACGGTTTATGCTTATCGGCAATTTTGCGGGGCGTAGGCACACAAGGAAAATGTTGGTGACCGATAAACATGGCTATGCAGGAAAAGGAAACTTCTCCTACTATTATGTCGATGATGTTTCTGTGCGGGAAATAGAATTCTGTAACGAGTGCGAAGGGATACCGGAAGGATTGGCTGTAGAAGTAGCAACAAGCTATTCGAGCCCAACGGACTATTCTGCAACGGATGGAACGATTGAACTGAAAGTGAAAGGAGGACAGCCACCTTATAAAGTACGATGGAAAGATGGACACGAAGGTTTCAAACTTGAGAACCTACCTTTTGGGCATTATGAATATTCTGTCCGTGACCATTACAACTGCGTAGTTGCAGAAACTGTAACATTCTTTACGGCAGTAGCAGATACTACATTTTCAGGAGGAAACACGGGGCGCATAGAATTGAAAATTGCTGGAGGAAAAGGGCCTTATAAGATAAAATGGTCGAATGGGGCAACAGAAAACGTGTTGAGTAACCTTTCCGAAGGAGAATACAAATACACAGTGACCGATGCTAGGGGCGAGACCATTGAAAACACTGTAGTTTTCAGCGAATTCTCGAACAAACTGAAAAACATCAACGAAGGCGATGCTATCGTTTTGGACAACATTTTCTTCCAAACAGCCAGTATCGAACTTCTTCCAAGTTCATATGTTGCTTTGGATAAAATTGTAGATTTTTTCAACGAAAGTGGTGTACGGCTCGTCGAAGTGTCGGGACATACGGATAGCACAGGTAGCAAGGGCATGAACATGAAAATTTCGGAGGGGCGTGCCAAAACAGTTGTTGACTATTTGGTAGAGAATGGGGTGGACAAAGAACGCATTACTTATGTTGGAAAAGGGCCAGCAAAACCGGTTGCGAGCAATGCTTCCGAAGTTGGCCGTCAGAAAAACCGTCGTGTGGAGTTTAAGGTGGTGAAGAAATAGAGGCTTGTTTGGTAAGAGAAGTTCTTGTTGAAATCTTTGCATCAAAATTTTCAAGAAAAACCGTATCCTTGCAGCCCCAAAAAGCAAATACAAAAAAGAGATGGGGAAACCCAATACTCAAAACTCAATAGATTATGCCAGGAACAGAATTATTTGGACAAGAGGAACGTAAAGAAGTAATGGACGTTCTTGAAACTGGAATCCTTTTTCGCTACAACCACGACGAGCAGCGCAAAGGCATTTGGAAAACACGCACTTTCGAGGAAGAATTCTCGGAATTCCACGGTGTGAAACACGCACACATGGTAACTAGTGGAACAACGGCTGTTTCTGTAGCTATGGCTTCTGCTGGGGTAGGCGCAGGTCACGAAGTGGTTGTGCCACCGTTCACATTCATGGCTACTGTAGAAGCTGTGCTAATGGCGGGAGCAATTCCTGTTTTTGCTGAAATCGACGAAACACTTTGCTTATCTGTAGAAGGCATCAAAGCAGTGTTGACAGAAAAGACGAAAGCAGTTGTTGTAGTTCACATGTGCGGTGCAATGGCCGACATCGAAGGCATTAAAGCATTGTGCGACGAGCGCGGCATTACACTTATCGAAGACACAGCTCAGGCTTTAGGTGCAAAATGCAAAGGCAAAATGCTAGGTACATTCGGTAAAACAGCTAGCTACTCTTTCGATTTCTTCAAAATCATTACTGCTGGCGAAGGCGGTTGTGTGATCACAAACGACGATGAGGTGTACGAAAATATGCACACATTCTCAGATCACGGACACAATCACGTTGGCGACAACCGTGGTGCAGAAGATCATCCGAACTTGGGCTACAACTTCCGCATGGGAGAACTGAACGCCGCCGTAGCTTTGGCACAGTTCCGCAAACTGCCGACAATTCTTGAGAACCAGCGCCGCAATAAAAAAGTACTGAAAGATCACTTGGCAAAGTACAGCGACATCAGCTTCCGTCATCTGCCAGATCCAGAAGGCGATTCAGCAACAATGTTGAACATCTTCCTACCAACGGAAGAAGAAGCACGCCAAACTGCTGCTAAAATGGCCGACGCAGGAATCCCTGCTGCTTACTGGTACGACAACAACTACCACTATATTCGTAACTGGGATCACATCAAAGAGCTGAAAACTGTTGCTCCATTGGCAATTCAGCTTTTCGATAACCTTCCGCAAGATTACACAACAATCAAATTCCCAAAATCGGACGAAGTGGTTGGCCGTTTGATCTCAATTATCGTAAAAGTAAATTGGACGGAAGAGGATTTGAAAGACCTTTGTGATAAGTTTGATACAGTTCTTGGGTAATCATATATTACTTTATTTATGGTTCCGATGGGCTTTGAAACCTGTCGGAACTATAAAGTTTTAGTTATGTAAAAATTTGATACTACAGAGAAATTGAAACGCGAGATAACTCAACAATTGTTTGAAAGAGATCAGTTTAGAAGCTAATACTAGATGATTAAGGATACATAATAGGGCTTAATCTCAATAGTGATAAATTAACTGAACTCACAGCTCCATTATTAAAGCTTTAGCACTCGTAGTAATTTTATAAGTCGGCGTCATAAAATAAACGACATTTTTGAAGCTGTCACTGCTTTGATATTGAGCGAGATGCTTCTCCTAATAAATAGCACCACGTGCTTATTAAAGAAAATAATATTAAGAACCGGTTTACTTTATTTATACTCATTGATTTAGAAGGAATATCAAAAAAGGGTTTAATTTAGAGGAGCTTGGTTGGTTTTCTCTACAGGAAAGATTCAAGGATTGTATTTGAAGAGAAAAGATACCATTCGTGTTTGTAAATTATTTCGCATAGATTTGGAACAGGCAAGGAGAAAAGTCTTCAGTAAGTATATAGGTTCATAAAGAAATATATTGGCGTATATAATGTAAAGTTATCAGTTTTGATACTTTAGAATAGCCAGATGGTGAAGTGTTTTGATTACTTCTTTATCCGATCTTTTTTATCAGCTTCAGACTGGAAAGCTCTAAAGGATTTTTATTCTGAAATGTTTAGTTGAGCTTGGTCTTGTCATTATTTACACTTGTTAGAATATCGAAATAGAATGGAGCTGATTATAATAAATAGCACTACGAGCGTAAAAAAACAAATTATAAACAATGATATACGATTTTAGAAACTTCGTAAACCCAAGCAAAATAGCGTTCAAGCTTGGTGCTTTCAATCATTTAGACGAGATACTCGACAAAAGAAGAGTAGCACCAGGATCGTGGGCTGTTTTCATGGTAGACGATTATCATAAAGGAAAGGAACTAGAGAAGCGTTTGCCTTTGCACAGTAACGATTTGGTAATTTGGATAAGTGCCGAGGAGGAACCAAAAACGGTTCTTGTAGATCAATACCGCGATCAGATTTTGGAATATGGCGAAGATTTAGGCCTAACAGAAAAAGATCAGTTGCCTGTAGCAGTGTTGGGAATCGGTGGAGGAACAACAATGGACTACGCCAAAGCAACGCGCCTGATGGTTACCAACCGTGGCCTTTCTCACGATTTTCAGGGACTCGATCTTATCAAAAATCAGGGAATTTACAACATCTGTATCCCAACAATATCAGGTACGGGAGCTGAAGTTTCAATGACGACAGTGCTAACCGGACCAGAGAAAAAGCTAGGCATCAAGTGCGATTACACCATGCCAGATCAGGTGTTGCTCGATCCAGAACTTATCCGTACTGTTCCTACCGATCAACGTTTTTACACAGGTATGGATTGCTACATCCACAACGTAGAATCGCTTAAAGGAACTTGGAAAAACGTAATGGGCTGGGCATTGGCAGAAAAATCGTCTGACCTTTGCGTAGATGTTTTCATGAACTATCCAGATGGTTTGTCCGATGAAGCAAACGAGAAACTAATGGTAGCTTCATACTTGGGTGGTTTAAGCGTTACCTATACTCAGGTTGCGGTGTGCCACGCATTGTCATACGGACTTTCTTATGTGTTGGGAACTCATCACGGAGTAGGAAACTGTATTGCATTCAATCAGCTGGAGGAATTTTATGCTGATGGCTACAAGCAGTTCAAGCAGATGCAAGAAAAGCAAGGTGTAGAAATTCCATCGGGCATTGTTAGCGGCGTAACCGAAGAGCAAATGACTAAAATGGTTGACACGGCTTATGCATTAGAACACATGTGGGACAATGCTTTCGGTAAGAATTGGGAAGAGCATATCTCAAAAGCTAAGATCAGGGAATTGTACGAGCGCATGTAATGAATGCTACAATAATAAAAAAGAAGCGGTCAGATTTGAGTCTGACCGCTCTTTTTATACAGAAATATCACATAAACGCTGAACCGTGATTTTATCGCTGTATTAGATGTTGCTGAACAAAAAGTACTTTCCCATTTTCAGACACCTTAATAATGTGCATACCCTCTAGACCAGATGGCAATTGAATATTCTGCTTATTACCACTGATATTCTGGCTATAAACTTTTATTCCGGAAAACGAGAACACTTCAAGTGTAGCCTGATGGTTTTCTGACATATCAAGTGTGAAGTTGCCCTTACTTGGCGATGGATAAACGCGAATAGTCTGCCTGCTTAGTTCTTTTACATTCGTTGTTGAACTAATCACAAGGACACCGTTTACCGAACCTTGGTAATTCTTATCATCTATAGTTACAATAACTTCGTATTCACCTTGTTCCGATGGCAATGCAGATTCTCCGTTATAAGTAACCTCAACTGCATCAACTTCCACATCTGGATCTATGCTGTAAGCTACTTCTTTCGAACTTCCATCGAATATTTGCTGAAGATCACTCAAAGTAATTAGAAGCTCTGCTTTCTTAACAACAATAGTAGTAGTAACGCTACCAGTGTATCCATCCTGATCTACAGTTGTAATAACTCTATATTCTCCTGCATCTACAGGTTCTCCGTCTGGGTACGATACTTTAACATTGATACCTTCTGGTTTTGTGCTGAAGCTAGGAGTTTGCTTTCCTCCGTTGTAAACGAATTCAGTTTCATCAATATCGATGGTCACTTCTGTTATATTCTTCTTTACTTCAAAAGAAACCGAAGCTTCAGCGGGAAGGTAGTTTTTGTTTCCAGCTTGGTAGGCTGTAACAGTCACAGTTCCTTCTGTTCCATCAAGAGATATTGTGTTGCCCGAGATAGTGGCTGGGCCAGTTACGGAAAAACGAAGGTCGAGTCCTGAATTAGCATTCGCTACAACGTTGAATGGCTGACTATCTGTAGATTTTGTGCCAATAGGTTCAATAGAAACTGTTTGTTCAGCCTTTGTTATTATAACCATAGCGGACGAACTCCCAGTGTAGCCTTCTTGGTCAGCCTCTACAACAATTAGGTATTCACCAGCACCAACAGGTTCTCCATCGGGGAATGCAATCTGATAGCTGATTCCAGCAGGTGAAGTTGTAATTTCAGGAAGCTGCTTGTTTCCATTGTATACAAAGTTGGCCGAGCTGATAGCAAACGTAACTTCAGTTAGGTTTTTCTTCACTTCAAAAGAAATAGAAGCACTAGCAGCAAGATAGTTTTCATTACCTGTTTGGCTAACGGAAACGGTTACAGTACCTTCTGTTCCATCAAGCGTCAGTTCGCTGCCTACAATGCTTGCAGGGCCATCAACTTGATAATTAAGCTCCAATTTCGAATTTGAATTAGCGAAAACATGGAACGTCTGCTGCTCTGCGTTTTTAGTTCCAATAGGCTCTATTGTAATTACCTGTTCGCTTTTCTTTATTTCGAAAGAAGCTTCTACAGGAGATGCTGCATTGTACTGTTCATTTCCAGATTGCGACGCTTTAATAGTAGCTGTGCCCGCGCCGTTGATGGTAACAACATCTCCATTTATAGAAATGGGGCCTTCTACAACAGTATATTCAACTGCTAAACCAGAAGTAGTAGTGCCAGTTAATGAGAATGGTGCGTCGCCGTACGTTTTTTTAAGATTTGATAGGTCGAAAACAATACTCTGGTTTTCTTTTTCTTGAGAAATTTCGAAAGTTCTGATTACACTCCGTGCAGCCAAGAAGTTCTCATTACCTTGATCGTGTGCTGTTATCGAGGCCTGTCCTGCACCTGTTATTGTAGCTGTGTTGCCATTTATGCTAACAGCACCAGTTGCCGTGAATGTGATTTCCTCGCCAGAGTCCGAAGTCGCACTTAGTGTAATCTTATCACCTATTTTCAGGTTATCAAGCGTAGGGTTGAAAAGTATCATATTACGTGATTTTTCAATCATGAAAGACTGAACAACAGGTTCTGCAGGGAAGTAGTTTGTATTTCCTTCCTGAGAGGCTTCTATTGTTACAGTACCTGCACCTGTAATTTTAACAGTATTACCATCGAGAGTTACAGGGCCACTTACAACCTTAAAGCTAACTGGTAGACCTGAGCTTGTAGTAGCGGAGATATCAAAATCATGGCTAGAATAATGTTTTGTTCCAATTTTTGAAAGATCGAAACTTATAGTCTGATTAGCTTTTTCCTGACCAATTACAAAACTTCTGGTTACACTCCGCGCAGCCGAAAAGTACTCGTTACCTTCATCGTGTGCTGTAAGAGAAGCTTGACCAGCACCTGTTATTTTAGCTGTGTTGCCATTTATGGTAACAGCACCAGTTGCCGTGAATGTGATTTCCTCACCAGAGTCCGAAGTTGCATTCAATGTAATTTCATCACCAACTTTCAGGTTATCAAGCGCAGGGCTGAAAAGAATCATGTTGCCCGATTTTTCAATTTCAAAGGACTGAACAACAGGTTCGGCAGCATTGAAACTTGCATTGCCAGCTTGTGAGGCTTCTATAGTAGCAGTACCAACCCCATTAATTTTGACTTTATTGCCATCCAGTAGAACAGGGCCATTTATCACTCTAAAGCTTACTGGTAGACTGGAACTTGCTGTTGCAGTGATATTAAAATCTCCGCTAGAGTATGTCTTTCTTCCAATTTTCGAAAGGTCGAAGCTGATGGTCTGATCTTCTTTTTCCTGACCAACTACAAAACTTCTGATTACACTCCGTGCAGCCGAAAAGTACTCGTTACCTTGATCGTGTGCTGTTAGAGAAGCTTGTCCAGCACCTGTTATTTTAGCCGTGTTACCGTTTATGGTAACAGCACCAGTTGCCGTGAACGTGATTTCCTCGCCAGAGTCCGAAGTTGCATTCAATGTAATCTCATCACCAACTTTCACGTTATCAAGCGCAGGGTTGAAAAGAATCATATTGCGCGATTTTTCAATGTCAAAGGACTGGACAACAGGTTCGGCAGCATTATAACTTGCATTGCCAGCTTGCGAGGCTTCTATAGTTGCAGTACCAACCCCATTGATTTTGATTTTATTGCCATCCAATAGAACAGGGCCATTGACCACTCTAAAGCTTACTGGTAGACTGGAACTTGCTGTTGCGGTGATATCAAAATCTCCGCTAGAGTATGTCTTTCTTCCAATTTTCGAAAGGTCGAAGCTGATGGTCTGATCTTCTTTGATTTCGGTTACTGTTACGGTTGCGATTATACTGCCGGCTTTCGAAATACTTGTTTCAGGAAAGGTGGCTTTTATTTTTGCAGTACCTACTTTCCCTTTTTGTGCCAGCACGCTGTTATTAGGCCCATCTAAACTAATGATGTCTTCACCGCTGATAATTTCATATTTAGCAGAAGGGGTAGCATGTTGATTGGATGTTGCACCATACAGAAAAAAAGGCGCAGTTTCAGTATTAATTTCAATATTATCAAAAGCCAGTACGGGCTCTGTTGTCATTTTGCTCGATGGGTCATCAACTATGTTAATGTATGCGTAAATACTGTTCGCATAAGTTTCGGTAGCAGGATTATCTGGAACGGAAATCTTAATTTTGGCAACTCCTTTTTTCCCTTTTAGGAAGAATCTTATATCATGTCGGGAGGGGGTTGCGCTCCCAGTTGATACACGTGAAGACTTATTGAATGTCAAGAGATCCTCTCCCTCAATAATTTCAACATTAACATTATGGCCACTATTGGTATGAACCTTAAGCTCCGTAGAGTTATCCGTTACAGCTGTGCGGATATTGTTAGTGCTAAGTCTGGCAGGAGAACTTTCTTCTGGAACACTAGCAAAGTAGAAACCAAAATGGTACGGGCTGTTAACACCATCAGAATGAAGAATGGCTTTTTTGAAGTTGGGTTCTTCTTTGCCCACTTCAACGTTGAATTTTACATTAGTGCTACCCCATGATTCTAATTTTTCGGGTAGAGGAGTCGATTCGGATAAGGTGATACCATCTGGTAATTCAAAAGCATTTTCGGGGAAGTTGAGATCTGCATTGCCAAAGTTGTAGATAGTAAGCTCATATTCTTTAACACCTGTTACTTCCCAGAATTCTTGTAGGTAACCATTATTTGGAATCACGATCCCAGATGAAGGTGAAACAGGTTGCCTTAAATCTATTTTGCCGCCCTTTGAATTAGCTTTGATAGCTTTGATATAGGTTGGTCTGGATGGATCGTTGGTTTCTATGATTAACTCAACCAAGCCATCATTAGCAAATTTATAAATCTTTGTTGGTTTATATTCTACTCTAATAATGATATCTTTAGGGTTGCTTTTGTTTATATCAAGTACCTTAAAGTCCTCAAGAGCGTTGTAGGTTGCATAGCCTACATACACAGTTTGTTCATCAGAAATACGAACATCTGTTACATCAAAATTCTCTTCAGAAGATTGTACATGAAACTCAAGTATTTCGGACTCACTAGTATGAACTTTTGTAGTTTGCAGAATGTCTTCAGAAAATATAAAATCTCCATCTTTTTTCACCTGATAATGATGGCTGTGATTTTCGCTCATTAAAACAGAACCCAGATGACCATAAGTGAATAAGTCCAGATCCCCATCTTTATCAATGTCATATAGTTCGCTGACTTGTGATATGTTTTTGTTGCCGAACAGATTACTTTCAGAATGTTTCACATACTGAAAAGTGTTGTCTCCTTTATTCAAATAAGCAGATGTTGTTCGGAGGCCAAACTTGCCTTGTTCTCCAATCAAGAGGTCTATAAGACCATCATTATTGATGTCACCGGCCTCTGGATAAACATTGTCTTCGTAAGGTTGTTTGAACGGGTTTTGTTCGGCAGTTGTAGCAATCAGCTTACCATTTTTGTCATTTGCATAAAATAAAACTTGTGGAGTTTCTGGTGATCCAGATTCCCGATATCCAAGTACAAGATCCGTGAAACCATCGCCATTGAAGTCTCCAAGCGTAATTTCTGGACCGTTACTGACTGATATAGCAGATACTGGATTTTCTTCATCACTTACTTGTGTAAAGACTCCATTGTCATTTCGCAGGTACATTAAACCTCTTTTTCTATCAGGCAAAGTGTAGTCTGTGAACAGATCCATATCACCATCTTTGTCCCAATCAAATAACTCAAAGGAATTAGTAAATGCTGTAAATATAGAAAGCGATGCAAATGGGTTTGTTGTATCGTCATAGAGACCTTGCTCGTTTATTTTTGATATTTTTTTTGTACTGCCAGTATGTTCAAGAAAATAAAGTTCTGGTTTTCCACTGTTATCAAGATCGGCAATTGCCATGGCTGGAAAAGAAGATCGAAAAGTAGATTGATCTGCCTTTAAGCTGTGTGCAAAAGGGTTTTTTGCTCCATCGAAAGCAATAAAACCATTAGCAGTACCTTTATAAAAGTGGAATGCAGTTGCTAAATGACGGCTATACAGTTCTTCACCATGCAGTGTAAAAAGCGAGTATGCATCATCAAAGCCATCTTTATCGAAGTCGACAATCGCTAGGAAATCCCCTACAGTTCTATCACTTGCAATCAGTGAGCGGTATGGGTTGTTTTCGTTAGTTTGCAAACTTAGAGAACCGTTATCATTGCGGTAATAACGAAGACCGTTGCTTGTAGCATCCAGTAAGAGAATATCTTTATCGTTATCTTTATCCGGGTTTACAAAAATAAGCTGAGCTACTGTTGTAGTTTTGGGAGTTTCAACGTCCACATTTTCAAGTGGGTGACCTGCAAATGCAGGAAACTGAAATACATCGTCTTTAAATTCAGAATACCAAACATTTCCATTTGCGGTAATAAGTCCATCCAGATCTCCATCACCGTCCCAGTCTTCCAAATGAAACATGTTCAAATTGTTGAAAGCTCGGTTCAGGGAACTCATCATGGAGTGGTTTTCTTTGGTGAATTTCCCGTCATTGTTTCTATAAAAAGAGAACTTTGTTTCGAATCTTCTCCTGTCGTCACTCTTGCGGTTTACCAAAGAAATAATCATATCCATATCACCATCTTTGTCTATATCGCCGAAGGTAGGATAAGCCATTTCATATGAGTACTCGCTAAAATTGATAATTGTTTTGTTGTTGTTATCGAACGAACCGTTATCATTTATAAAAACAGTAAGTCTACCTGAACTTGCTATACTTGAAAAGATTAGGTCTTCATCTCCATCACTATCATAGTCGAAATGAGTAAGGTGCACTCCCGAAGGCTGTTTACTGCCCGTTAGTTGGTATGCCTGAAACTGCTGCGCCTTTATCGAAAACGCAGACAAAAGAAATAAAAAGAATAAGTTTTTTCTCATCTGTTTAAGTTTAGCTTACATATGGCGGATTCTCCCTTGTCTGTCTTCTCCAATCGTAAAAACTGTGATATACGTTTTTAAGGACGAACCCATCTTATTTAATAATTAGGGATGCAAATGTATGTATTGACAGAGGTGTGCTACAAGCCCCCAGTTTGGTATTTTTGGTTTAATGTGCAGGTTTGTATGATGTTACAGGGACAGAAGTTGTCGCAAGGGAAGTTGTGTTTTTTGAAAAAAGTTATATGGTGACACTTTATTTGTGAGGTACAATGTATACCAGTAGCTTCAAAAAAGTCAAATATGAAGCTTTTCAAAGCTCAGTTTTATTTGGAGCAAAGCTTCAACAATTATCAACAACACCGTCGCGCCTTCCGCTACAAGTCCTCGCCCCGTGCACGGTTCTGCATCAGCATTGCAGTGTCTTCCTTCGTCAGCCCTGCAATGCTGTGCATCACACGTGCCCGTTGCTGTGGGCTTCCGCTACAGTCACGGCTATATTTAAAACGACATTGCTTTCTAAGTCATTTAAGGCGTGTTAAAAAAAATAATTAGCCAAAGGCGCACAAGGCGGCTAGACCGGAGCGTACTTTTCGTACGTGAGGATTTGGCCGTCCGCAGTGGAACGAATGGATAGTTGTTTTTTTTGATATGCCTTACTGTTTTTTTGGGGAGGGTGGATAAATGACATTTTCCATTATTGGTGAATCCGCGTCAGCTTCTGGCCTTAATTTTTTGTTCCTTCTTTATCAAGGAAAAGGAAGTATAGAGAAACAATTAAAATACTAGTATTAAGCATGTTAGTTGTCGCACGGAGTTACTTTGTTCTAAAACAAAAGTGTGCAATCTGAATTCGAACAGTACCTACAATCTTCTTTAATAGGGCTACCTTTTAAAAGAAGAAAGAGAAAAAGTTAATCACATCAGCAACAGAGTTCACACCAATTTTCTTAAAAAGGTTCTTCTTATGTTGTTCAATCGTACGGGGCGATATACTCAGCTGGTCAGCAATCTCATTCACATTAAGACCCCCCTTCAACTTTTCAATCACCTCTTTCTCCCTTTGGCTAAGGGTTCTAAAGGCATCTGATTTTTCACGCGTATTATGTTTTTTATTCAATGCTTCAATCAGTTTTTGTGTAAAAACAGGTTGTTGGAGTGTAGTGTTACTGATACAGATAAATAGATTCTTCTTTTTATCGGCCCTGAAGCATGTTACAATTGGAGTATATGTACTGGATTTATCTTTCGAAAATCTGACTCTATAGATGCAGCTAACAATGTCGTCATCAGAGGCGGAATTTCTGAACGTTTCCAGAACAGAAGTTAGGCGAGAGATATCTTCTGGGTGAACAACACTCCGTATAAAACCAAACTTCATATTTCTGATATCATGTAAGTTCATATTCAATTTTAGACAAATTTCCTGATCCACAAAGTCTACAGAGAAATTGTCCAGATTATGCGAATGATAGAAGCAAGGATATTGGGGATTGATGAAACTTCGGTTTTTTCCAATGAATTTGTAGAATTGTTTTTCGTATTTGTATTGGTTTACATACAAGTCGAAACCGTTTTTTTCGTTGTCAGTAATTTCAAAAGCTCTTATGTATTCAGCCAATTGACTATACTGTTTTACTTCCAGTTTTCTATAAATTCTTTTTTTACAAGATTTTACTGCACTCAGACTCAGTTTCATTATATCCGAGATCGTTTTCCCACTGCTATGTTCTGCCCACACTTTCAATAGAGAGAGTTCATTGGGTGTTAATTTCGAGATTTTAGTAGTATTTTTCCTAATGAAAACAGTTTCGGCCAAAAGTCCATTTATGCTTTTTTCATCTGGACTGAAATCTTCCATAGGAATGCTAAAGCTTACAAGCCCCCCTCTCGATTCAATAAGCATTGAGGTTGTAAAATATGCAGTATATTGGTTTGTGCGTACATTGAGAAAACGCTGAAAGAAGCTGACAGTTTTGTATTCCGTAGCGTTTTCCAGATAATTTAAAACTGCGTCAATTGCAGCTTGCTGGTCGTCGGGGTGGACAAGTTGGAGGGCATCTTGGATTTTTTTCACCTTATGATGCGATGTTACCCCTAAAAAATCGATAGCACCAGGGTTTAAATATATAGGTTTGAAATCGGAAGTGCGGTTAACGTGTAAGACACCCGGAAGGTGTTCTGCAATGGTGTCAAGCGAAATATTGGTGTTCTGAAGGTTGTTGAAAAGGTTGAAATAATCCATCGGTTTATTAGAAATTAATGTGCACTTTTCCTTGATTAGTTCCGTATAATATATCTATGCCAGATTTGAATAAAGGTGGTTTGTATGAAATATTAACATTTTGGAACATAATGTTTTAAAAATTACCTCAATCGTATAATTTACGATGTATGGATAGAATATAAGTTAAAAGACAAAGATAAGTGATAAACAGATGTAAAACTATTTTAAGTGTAAAATTTAGTATTTGATATATCTATATAATTTAGTAGTATGACTACTTACAATCTGAAAGTATGGTCTGAAAAAATGGGGCAGAACACCTTGTTTTTTTAGCCATAGTTAGCGATTGTGTTATTAGATTGTTTTGCTTTGTTCTATTTAATTTATAGTTTTGCATAAATTCGAGCAGAATAGTGATAAATTGAAAGCGGTATTGGCTCAAGTAGAAAATTATTCAGCTCAGAGCTATTGTAGAAAATTAATAGCTACCTAGTTCGAGCAGACGGTTTGCTTTTCTTTATACAGGGATATGTGAAGAACTTTTTTTTAACCCTCGCGTTCGCTCGCCAAATTAGTAAGTGGGTGTCCATATTTAATTTAACTTTTTCTGAATACAAATAGCTCGTATTCAGAAGAAGCCTTTGATATTAAATAGGGCCGCGCCCTTAGGTGTATTTAATAAAACAACAGTTTTAAAGTTTGTCACAATGCTGAATATTAGCACAATGCTTATTCCTAATTAATAGTGCTGCGTGCTTACCTAATTAAGAAACCAAATTATTAAGATTGTTATATGGAGCAAAAAAGGACATTGAAAGTGCGGGAAAATGAGCAGGAGAAATCCATGTACACCCCGCAGTGTGAGGTGGACTCTTGTGGAATCGGGTTTATAGCCCAGATCAAGGGTATTAAATCCCATAAGCTCGTAACCGACGCGTTGACCATGCTTGAGAATATGGAGCATAGGGGCGCTACTGGTTCTGATGAGCTTTCGGGTGACGGAGCAGGAATTTTGACACAAGTACCAGATAAATTTTTCCAAGCTGAATGTGCTGAGCTTGGGATCGAATTGCCGGAGTTCGGAAAATATGCGGTTGGCATGGTATATTTTCCTTCGGAAGTGAAGTTGAGGAATGAAGTACGTCGTTTGTTGAACGACCGCATCGATGAAATGGGATTCGATCTGCTGGGGTACAGAGATGTACCTGTTAAACGCAAAGGAGTTGGTGAAACAGCTCTGGGGTTCGAACCCAAGGTAGAGCAAGTGTTTGTTCAGCACCGCGATGGTATCGCAGGCGACGCTTTAGAGCGTAAACTGTTCGTATTACGTATGTATAGTACAAACAGTATCAACGAGATTATTCAGAACGATCGTCATGAGTTCTACGCAACTTCATTTTCGTACAAAACAATAATCTACAAGGGGCAGTTCCGTACAGATCAGGTTCGCTCTTACTATCTCGATCTTAGCGACGAACGTTACCAATCAGCAATTGCCTTGGTTCACTCACGTTTCTCCACCAATACTTTCCCAAAATGGAAACTGGCGCAACCATTCCGTTTCTTGGCTCACAATGGAGAAATCAACACGGTACGAGGAAACGTAAACTGGATGCGATCGAACGAAACACTTTTTGAATCGACGCTCTTCACGACAGAGGAAATCAGTAAGCTGAAACCGATTTTAGACCAGAACAATTCTGACTCAGCCAACCTAGATTTAATGGTGGAAACCTTGGTAATGGGAGGCCGTTCGCTGCCACATGTACTGATGATGCTTGTTCCGGAAGCTTGGCAGGAGTCCACGAAAATGGATGAGGTGAAGAAAGCTTTCTACGAATATCACGATTCGATTATGGAGCCTTGGGATGGCCCAGCTTCGCTTTGTTTTACTGACGGACGTATTGTTGGTGCTACCCTTGATAGAAACGGCCTGCGTCCTTCTCGTTTTGTAATCACTAAGGATGACCATGTTATTCTTGCCTCAGAAGCAGGAGCACTTACAGTCCCTCAGGATGAAATTGTAAGAAAGTGGAGAGTGCAGCCGGGCAAGCTTTTCTATATTGATACAGAGTTGGGAAAAGTTATTTACGATAAAGATGTAAAGCGGACAATTGCTTCAAGAAAACCTTACCGTCAATGGTTGGAAATGAACCAGAAGCACATCGATGATCTTCCAGAGAAAACATCGACATATGGCTTTAACAGCACTACTTTGCTTACGCGTCAGCAGGCTTTCGGCTTTAGTCAAGAAGATGTAAACATGATTTTGCGGGACATGGCCGAAGCTGGCAAAGAACCCCTTGGTTCAATGGGGGCAGATATTCCATTGGCTGTACTTTCTAACCAGAGCCGTCACTTATCAAATTATTTCAAACAGCAGTTCGCACAGGTAAGTAACCCGCCAATCGATCCAATACGTGAGCGTGTGGTGATGTCGCTGAAAACCGGAGTAGGACGTATTTATAATATACTTTCCGAAACACCGCTTCACTGTAAGCAGATTACATTTGATCAACCAGTTCTTAGTAACGAGGAGTTGGATAAACTTAGAGATTATCAGGACGAAAGTTTCCGTATCAAAACGATCAATGCCGTTTTCTCTGCATCTGGCGAAGAAGGCGAGCTGGAAGCTGCGCTTGATCAAATCTGCAAAGAAGCTGATGAGGCAATTATGGATGAGGGTTACAACGTACTGTTGATCTCAGACCGTAGAATTGATGAAAACTGCGCCCCAATACCAACTTTGCTTGCAGTAGGAGCCATTCACCATCATCTGGTAGAAAATGGTCTGCGTGTACGTACTGGTATTGTTGTGGAGGCTGGTGATGTTCGTGAAACACACCATTTTGCAACATTGATAGGTTATGGAGCAAATGCAGTGAACCCATACATGGCGTTAGAGACGATAGCTTCGCTTTCTGCTCATAAAACATCGCCAAAGGGCATTAATAATAAGACCGCATTTAAGAATTATAAGAAAGCAATTGGAGGTGGTCTGCTTAAGATCATGTCGAAAATGGGTATTTCTACCTTACGTTCGTACCACGGAGCTCAGATTTTTGAGTCAATAGGTATTTCGGACAAAGTAATCGACAAGTGTTTCAATGGCACTATTACCAAACTTGGAGGTATAGACTTTGATGGGATCGCTAAGGAGGTATTGGTACGTCACCGTTTAGCATACCCTAAGAAATCGGGATTGCGTCCAAGATTGGAAGAGGGTGGGATTTACCAGTGGAAGCACAAAGGTGAACATCATACTTTCAATCCAACAACGATAAGTAAATTACAGCAAGCTGCACGTAAAAACGATTTCGAAGCATATAAAGAATATGCCGAGGCCGTGAACGATCAGACGGAAAAAGCTCTGACAATACGTGGTCTACTGGAATTTAAAAAGCGGAAATCTATTTCTATAGAAGAAGTAGAACCTGCTGAAGATATATTTAAGCGTTTTGCAACAGGAGCAATGTCGTTTGGTTCCATTTCGCACGAAGCGCACTCCACATTAGCTATTGCAATGAATCGTATAGGTGGTAAGAGCAACAGTGGCGAGGGAGGGGAGGATCCGATCCGTTTCGAGACTCTACCAAATGGCGATAGTATGCGTTCTGCCATTAAGCAGGTCGCTTCTGGACGTTTTGGCGTTACCAGCTTTTACTTAACAAATGCAGACGAGCTTCAGATTAAAATGGCTCAGGGTGCAAAACCAGGAGAGGGTGGCCAATTGCCAGGGCACAAAGTCGACGACTGGATCGGGCGTACGCGTCACTCAACTCCAGGAGTAGGACTTATTTCACCTCCGCCGCACCACGATATTTATTCTATTGAAGATTTGGCGCAGTTGATTTTTGATCTTAAAAATGCTAATCGCGAAGCCCGCATCAATGTGAAACTGGTTTCGAAAGCTGGAGTAGGAACAATTGCTGCTGGTGTGGCAAAAGCTCATGCCGATGTTGTACTTATTGCGGGTCACGATGGTGGTACAGGTGCATCTCCAATTAGCTCAGTTCAACATGCTGGTACAGCTTGGGAATTGGGCTTGGCAGAAACTCATCAGACACTTGTTAAGAACAATCTCCGAGACCGTATCGTTGTTCAAGCCGATGGGCAGATCCGTACAGGACGCGATTTAGCTGTTGCTGCACTGCTTGGTGCAGAAGAGTGGGGAGTTGCCACTGCTGCTCTTGTTGCAGCTGGTTGTATCATGATGCGTAAATGTCACTTGAACACCTGTCCTGTTGGTGTTGCTACTCAGGATAAAGAATTGCGAAAACTATTTACAGGAGACCCAGATCACGTGGTTAACTTCTTCCGTTTCTTGGCAGAAGATTTACGTCAGATTATGGCTGAACTTGGCTTTAAAACTGTCGACGAGATGGTTGGTCAGGTAGATGCATTGAAAGTGAGAGAAGATATTGATCACTGGAAGATTAAGACCCTTGATCTTAGCCCAATACTTTATAAAGAAGACTCTGCAAAAGGCTTTGGACTGTATAAGCAAAAAGAGCAGGATCATGACATCGGGAATTTCTTCGACTGGAAGATTCTGGAAAAAGTTAAGCCTGCGTTGGAAGATCAGAAAGTTGTTAGTGCAGAGTTTGAAATTAAAAATACAGACCGCGCTGTTGGAGCCATGCTTTCTAATGAGATTTCGAAGAAATACAAAGGAGAGGGGCTGCCAGAAGATACAATCAATCTAAAATTCAGAGGTTCGGCAGGGCAGAGTTTTGGTGGATTCAGTGCCAAAGGAATCAAGTTTGAATTGGAGGGCGAGGCTAACGATTACTTCGGGAAAGGACTTTCTGGTAGTAAGATGATCGTTTATCCTGACCGACTTGCCACTTTCAAGGCAGAAGATAATGTGATTGTAGGTAATGTTGCGTTCTATGGAGCTACTTCAGGCGAGGCTTATATCAGAGGCGTTGCAGGAGAGCGTTTTGCAGTGCGTAACTCTGGGGTAACTACTGTAGTAGAAGGTGTTGGTCGTCACGGATGTGAATATATGACAGGCGGTACGGTTGTAGTGCTGGGAGATGTAGGTAGTAATTTTGGTGCAGGTATGTCTGGAGGCGTTGCTTATATCTACGATCCGGATTCTAATTTCGAGAAATACCGCAACTATGAGCTGAAGGATTTCGGCCCCGTGGATTTTGACGACGAAGAGGTATTGAAAAACCACATCAAAAACCACTACCAATATACTCTAAGTACCCGTGCAAAGGAAATCCTAGAGAATTGGGACGAGGCTGTACATTCTTTCATTAAGGTATTCCCTGAAGAATATCGAGCAGCATTGGAACGCTTGGCTGAAAAGCAAGAACAAAAAAGCGGTTCAGAAAACAAATCAGAAACAGTGGAACACGGCGAAGCTGTTGTTTAATCAACTCTAAGTAAGGAAAAAATGGGAAAACCAACAGGATTTATGGAGTTTGGCCGTGAGCTTCCAAAAAAGTTGACGGTAGACAAAAGGCTAAAGAATTATAATGAATTCGAGAAGCCATTCAGCAAGATAAATGTAGAAAAGCAAGCAGCTCGTTGTATGGACTGTGGGATACCTTTTTGCCATAGTGGTTGTCCGCTGGGCAATAATATTCCAGATTTTAACGACATGGTTTATAAGCAAAACTGGAAAGCTGCTTTTGAGATTCTACGCTCAACAAATAATTTTCCTGAGTTCACAGGACGGATTTGTCCAGCACCTTGCGAGGCAGCGTGCGTGCTTTCTATCAATAAAAAGCCAACCACAATCGAGATGATTGAAAAGAATATCGTCGAGAGGGCTTATCGTGAGGGGTGGGTGAAGCCACAATATCCACCGTTCCGTACGGATAAAGAAGTTGCTGTGGTTGGCTCTGGGCCTGCGGGACTAGCTGCTGCTGCTCAGTTGAATTTGGCCGGGCATAACGTTACGGTCTTTGAACGTGCCGATCGGATTGGCGGGCTACTTCGCTATGGCATACCAGATTTCAAACTAGAAAAAGAAGTTATAGACCGCCGCTTAAAAGTGATGGAAGATTCTGGCATTAAATTCCGTACAAATGCAAACGTAGGGGAGAATGTGCCAGTAAAAGAACTAATGGATGAGTACGATGCAGTGGTACTTACTGGCGGTTCCACAGTTCCAAGAGATCTTCCTGTAAATGGACGTGAATTGAAGGGCGTATATTACGCAATGGAATTTTTGACACAGAGCAACAAACGTGTTGCTGGAGATAAGATCGTCAAGAAAGACGAAATAATGGCAACAGATAAAAATGTTCTTGTAATAGGAGGTGGAGACACTGGTTCCGATTGTGTGGGAACATCAAACCGTCATGGGGCAAAATCCATTACTCAAATTGAGTTGTTGCCAAAACCACCAGAAGAAAAGAACCCGGCTACTCCATGGCCTATGTATCCAAATGTAATGAAAACAAGCTCTTCTCATGAGGAAGGTTGTGATCGTTATTGGTCTGTGCTGACAAAAGAGTTCGTTGGAGATGGAAAGGGCAACCTGAAATCGGTGAAGCTTGTAGACATTGAGTGGGAAGGTCGTCAGTTTAAGGAAGTAGAAGGAACAGAGCGCGAGATTCCTTGCGAACTGGCACTATTGGCTATTGGCTTTCTTCATCCACAGAAAGAAGGTATGTTGGAACAGTTAGGTGTTGAACTGGATGCCCGTGGAAATGTAAAAGCGAAGAAGTATCAGACTTCAGTATCTAAAGTATTTGCTGCTGGCGATATGCGACGGGGACAGTCACTTGTTGTACATGCAATAAGCGAAGGTCGAGAAGCTGCGCGACAGGTTGATATTTTCTTAACAGGAAGTTCCATGTTAGAGTCCAAAGAGCATTCACTTATAAGTGTCATGGACTAAGATGGCATTCATAAGTTAATCTATTGAATATCTTATCAAAATGCACCTTTCGTTTGAGAGGTGCATTTTTATTATCCTTTCCTTCCTTTTTCTGTCTGTTTTCCCATTTCTGTTTGTTTCGAATGCTGTTTGCCTTTTGATAAAAAGATAAAAAAGCATAACTTGAGTTCTCCTTCCACAAGAGAGCACTTTTAATCTGAGGTTTATATCAAAAAAAGTGGCTGCTATGATGACTGTTGGTGACATTAATAATGGCCTAAATCAAGATTTCTTAAATGCGCTGATAGTCGGGGAGCGTAGTTTCTGTTCTACAGCGATTCAAAAGCAATTCAATCTAGGTACTTCAATTTTCGATATTTACGAGGGGATTTTAAAGCCTTCGCTCTACGAAATTGGAACATTATGGGAGTATAATTTAATAAGTGTTGCAACTGAACATCTAGCTTCTGCTATTGTAGAAACAGTTATGAATGAGATTTATCATAACATAGCGTTTTCAGGCAAGGGAAATAAGTCGGTTGTTGTTTCTTGTGTCGAAAATGAATTTCACCAGATTGGAATTAAAATGATCAGCGATGTTTTCGAACTGAATGGTTGGAATACGTATTTTCTTGGGGCAAACACGCCCATTAACGAATTGTTGGTCTTTTTGGATATTGTTAGGCCAGATCTTTTAGCGCTTTCTTTTAGTATTTATTTTCATTTGCCTGTATTAGAAAACATGATAAAAAGAGTACACGAAGAATATCCAGATCTGAAAATTCTTGTTGGTGGACAGGGGTTTCGTCATGGAGGAGTAGAAACTATATCTAAATATGATAATGTCGAGTACCTGTCTGGACTTAAAAGTGTAGATGACTACATAAAAAGAGCTACTCTACCCGACTGTTTATGAATTCTGATTTCGAGAGGTAAAAAGAAAAGTTGAATTTTGTGGTTCCTACACCAAAAAAACAACTTTTCAGCATGGAGCAATGTCCACAAACAAATATATATGAATTAATTCGTAACCTAGGGATAGTAAAGCACAAAAAGAGGCAGGAGTTTATATGTGAACTGACAGCAGGGATTATCAAGAGCCGCTCTGTAGTTTTTTCACAGATAGCGGACAAAATAGAAAGCGGTGCCAAGGTAGAATCGATAGAAAGGCGGATACAGGATTTTTTGAGAAGGTCAATTTTGATTATCTAATGTTAGGTGTCTTTCTGATGGGCTTTGTGCACCATGACCGCCTACTGATCAGTATAGACAGGACGGAATGGGACTTCGGCAGGACACGGGTAAATATCCTGTGCGCGGTTGTGAGTATCGGAAAAATGGCAGTGCCCATTTATTTTGAAATGCTTGACAATAATAGCGGGAACAGTAATGCTGACGACCGAATAGGGCTGTTGAAATCCATCATTGGGATTGTCGGGCCCGATAGGATCAGCATGCTGGTGATGGACCGTGAATTCGTTGGCAACAAATGGCTTTCATGGTTAAGAAAGAAAGGGATAAACTTCTGTGTAAGAGTGCCGAAAAACCATAAGATAACACTGGCAGAGGGAACGGTTGCCAGTGCAGAGGAACTACTGGGGGACAGGAAAACTTTTTATGCCGAAAATGTGATTGTTGATAACGTAATTGTTAACCTGTCCCTGACTTATGGTAAGGACGGCGAACTGTTGTTTTTGATCGGGACAGTACCTTGCGGTGAACTGACGGGGTCCTATAAACGCCGATGGCCGATAGAAGTATTCTTTCAGGCCTTGAAGGCAAGAGGTTTTAATATGGAAGACTCCTGCCTGCAGGACCTGAAAAAATACCGAAAGCTTTTTGCCGTAGTGTCGATAGCCTATACTTTGTGCTGGGCAACAGGTATTCAGGACGGGAAAAAGAACCCTGTCAAAAGAAAAAAGCACGGTTATCCTCAGTATAGCGTGTTCAGAAGAGGGTTGAACTTAATGAGGGAGTTCTTCAAACGTAAAATAACTGAACCTGTTAAAATGGCTATTGAACTAGCCGTCACGAGAATATGCAATAATTTAAAAACAGTCGGGTAGAGTAAAAAAGAGCAACACAACATGGATAAAAAGTATCTAATAGACATAGCATCGAAATTGAACAACGTCAAACAGAGTTCCATATCTGAATATCAGGACAAAATAGATTTATTGGTTGGAAAGATGAACACATTTATGCTAGGGCGAACTGATATTAATGAACTTATTGGTGAAGGAGGCGAAGCAATGATGAAAGATAATCATATGAATCATGCCCGCTTCATAGCATCTATACTTGCAAATTTCAACCCTGAGGTTTTAGTGGAAACTGTTCTTTGGGTTTTCAGGTCGTATAGAAGTCACGGTTTTACTACAAATTATTGGTCGGCACAGCTAAACGCATGGATTGAGAGTTTGAAAGAGAATTTGAGTGCGGAAGCCTACAAAGATATTTTTCCTTTGTACGAATGGTTATTAGTGAATATACCTTTATTTGTAAAACTATCTGATGAAGATTTAACAAGCTCATACTCCTTGCATTGAAAATTATGAATAACATCCATGTTGAGCAACTTTTTTCCGAATGGTCAGTTAATGTAAATCAGGTTTTTTTCAAAAAAAACTTGTTGTGCATTGGGGTGTTTGAGAGAAAGGAATTAATATATAGTAATGATGCTTTCTTATCTTTGGCAAAAGGGAATGCAGCTGATTCCCTTATAAATCCAACCATCGACATACTTTTGGCAATAGAATCTGAAGAAGAACTCATTTTCGATGGTTTTCTCACATTAGGCGATTATAATTCTGTTAATACTTCTATTGTTGCTCAGGTTTATAAAAAAAACAGTCAGTTATTAGTAGTTGGAGGGGTAGAAATCTCATTGTTGCTTGAGCAGAATTTGAAGATGCATAGTCTCAATCGTGAAATTAGTACTTTACAGAGAGACCTTATAAAACGAAAAATAGAACTGGAAAAGGCTCTGATTCAGTTGAGTGAGACTAATGCGCAGCTCAACCAGCTCAATCAAGAGTATTTGGCAATAAACGAAAACCTGAATGCTTCGAATGAGGAGATTCAAACTTTGGTAGAAACTCTATCGGTAAGAAACGAACGGTTAAATGAGCTGAATGCAACAAAAGATAAATTCTTTTCTATTATCGCACATGATCTAAAAAGTCCTTTTTCCGTTCTTCTTGGTTTTAATAAGCTACTCTCAAAAAATGCAGATAAATACCCTCCAGAGCAGATAAAGAAAATTGCGCAGAGTATGCACAATACATCGAAGCAGACATTTTCTCTGTTGGAAAACCTCTTAGAATGGGCAAGAATACAGACAGGAACTCTTATGCCTAAGTTTCAGAGCGTGCACCCATCCGAACTGATCAGTGAAATAGACAGTGTATGCGCCCCCATGGCAAGGGCTAAAAATATTCTCTATGTTTCGGAATGTTTGTCGTATGAAAGTATAAGAATCGATGTTGAGATGATTAAAACAGTACTGAGGAACCTCATAAGCAATGCTGTTAAATTTACCTATCCCCAGGGCATGGTTAAGGTTAGTTGTACTACAGAAGGAGTGAATGTTCTGTTCTCAGTAATTGATACGGGTACAGGTATCGACCCCCAATTTCTCGATAAGATTTTCAGAATAGACGGGAAATTATCAAAAAAAGGGACTGATAATGAGGTGGGAACAGGTCTTGGGCTGATACTCTGCAAAGAGTTTATAGAAAAGAATGGTGGACGCATCTGGGTAGAGAGCAAAGTGGGGGTTGGGAGTGAATTTAAGTTCAGTTTGCCAATGGAAGAGTTGGGTATTGAAGATTAAGGATAATAAAACTAAATATGACTATTGCGTTGAATACCTAAATTCATAAAACACAGGTCACCAATAACTTTAAGCGGTTTTCGACTGCAATAGGAAAGGTTGCTCACTCTGGGGCGCTACCAACATCAATCTTCTAGTGCTTGCGAATTCATCCTGAGGTGGGCAGCTAAAACGTGTTGCTTGTCGTTGGAATCTTTGGTTTCACTATATCAGTAAATTCATCACATAAATCGTATAATTTCATCAAATAAACAGTACAATATCATAGCTATAGACATGTATTTACGAACCTCTCTTTCAGAACTTTTAAAGATAGATTTTCCGGTTATAATGGCTCCAATGTTTTTGGTTTCGAACGTGCCAATGATCAAGGCAGCAATAGACAGTGGAATTGCTGGCGCATTTCCAACACTTAACTTTAGAAAAGAAGGTGAGTTAGAAGAGGTGCTGAAAAAGTTGAATGAGTATAGAACAGAGAAACATAAAGGAACTTATGGGGTCAATCTTATTGTGCAGAGAAGTAACCTGATGTTAGATAAGCATCTAAAAGCTTGTGTAGATGCAAAGGTGCCATTTTATATTACATCGCTGGGCAAGCCAGATAGAGTTATTGAGGAAGCAAAAAGCTATGGAGCGAAGGTTTTTTGTGATGTTATAAATGTAGATCAGGCTAGAATTTGTGCTAATCTGGGCTGTGATGGTTTCATAGCTGTCGGACAGGGGGCTGGAGGACATGCTGGCCCTAATGCCTTACAAGTGTTGCTTCCAGCACTTCGCAAAGAATATCCAACAATACCTGTTGTTGCAGCTGGTGGGGTGGCAACAGGACAGGGACTTGTTTCAATGTTAGCTTTGGGAGCAACAGGCGTTTCTGTGGGAACACGCTTCATCGCTTCAGAGGAAGCTTCTGTAAATGACCAGTACAAGCAGGGAATCATCAATGCGCATATGGATGATATTGTAATGACAGAGCGACTGTCAGGAACCCCTTCAACCATTATCAATACCCCCTATGCCAAGAGAATTGGTTACAAGCAGAATTGGCTGGAAAGAATGTTATCCAACAATAAGAGAACAAAAAAGTACTTCAAAATGCTGGTGCAGGTAAAAGGGATGAAAAGGTTGGAAAAAGCAATTCGTCCTGGCACTTATCAAGATTTATGGATAGCAGGTCAGTCTGTTGAGATGATTGATTCAGTTATGTCAGTAGAAGCAATTGTAAAAAAACTAAAGCAGGAAACGGAAGAGTGTTTTTCTGGACTATCAAAGTTTATTGGTTAAGATGATTTGGTACCTGATTAATATTTAAAGAATTATAGGGCAGACGCATCAAAAAATATCATGTCTGAAAATGAGTATGTTACAATTTCAAAAACTTCATTTTTTAGCCAGACTAAAAATATAAAACGCTAAAAGCAGATATGCTTTATTTTTGATGTGTCTGCCCTAATTTAATTCCAGAATCCCTATCTAAATCTGGACACCTAAAAGAATAGACGCTGAACTATCTTTTATGATTATTTCTGAATCAAGTGACGCAATATAGACGGAATTCCTTTGTTGTTGTAAATCTTCAATAAGAACATCCCCTTAAGATCATCTGGTAAACTTACAGTAGACTTATTGCCAGTCAAAATTTCAGTATATACTTTATGACCAGAAAGAGTGTATACCTCCAAGGTAGACTGACCTTGCATTTCAACAGTGAAAGTTCCCTTACTCAGCGAAGGGAAAACCTTAACATGGGTTTCATCCAAAGCTTCAATAGATGTAACTTTATTAATGACCAGAGTGCCTTCTGCTTTTCCTTTGTAGTTTTTGTCGTTAATAATTACTACAACTTTATATTTCCCACCTTCTACTGGAGCTGTAATTTCCCCATTGTATGTAACCGAAACTTCCTCAAGTTCTACCTCTGGAGCCAGAGTATAACTTACCTCTTTTGCCAAACCATCGTGCTGATGAATCAGGTTTTCTAGTGTAATGACTACTTCTGCTTTTTCTATGACCACCTCTACTTCTGCTTCACCTGTATAACCTTCCTGATCCGCAGTAACCTTCATTAGATACTTACCTGCTGAAATAGCATCTCCACCTTGTAACTCGATTTTATAATCAACATCTTCTGGACTAGTTGTAACTGAAGGTAGCTGTTGTTCTCCCGTATAGACAAATTTACTCTCACCAAAAGTAAACTTCACTTCTTGCAGATTCTTTATTACTAAAGTTCCTTTGACCTCACCTTCATACCTGTCATCATTAATTTTTACGACAACGTCATATTCTCCAACTTCTGTAGGGGCAGTTTCCAATCCGTTATAAGTGACAGATACACTGGCCACTTCTACGTCAGGTTTCAAAGTATAAACTACTTCTTTAGCTACGCCATCGTATTGATGAGTTAGATTAGATAAAACAATGTCTATTGTTGCTTTTTTAATTGTAATTGTAGTTTCACCTGTGCCTTGATATCCTGTTTGATTTGCTTTTACAATCATTTTGTATGTGCCCGGAGCTATTGGTTCCCCGTCAGGTAACTCTATTTCATACTGAATGTCAGCAGGATCTGTAACTATGCTTGGTAATTGTTTTTCACCATTGTATACGAATACATTATCGCTAAAAGTGAAGTTAACAGGAGTTAATGCTGTTATTGTGAGAGTACCTTCTTTCTTGCCTTCATACAAATCATCGGCTATTTCAACAACAACAGCATACTCACCTACCTCTGTTGGTTCTGTTGTTTCACCGTTGTAAGTAACCGTTACTTTATCTACTTCTAGATCGGACAACAGTTTATAAGTAGCCTTTTTTGCAGCACCATCATACTGGTGCGTAAGACCTGACAATTCGATCTCGATAGGTGCTTTGTTTATTGTAATATCTACAGTACTGGTTCCGCTGTAACCAACCTCAGTAGCAATTACGTTCATCTTATAAGTTCCAGGCTGAATTGGATCTCCATCAGGAAATTCTGTTGAATATGCAACTCCATCTGGATCAGTTGTAACAGATGGAATTTGCTTCTCCCCTGTGTACACGAAAGTACTCTCTCCAAATACAAAGTTTACTGCGATAAGATTTGTTATAACAAGTGTTTTAGTTACTTCTCCTTGGTACTTATCATCATCAATTTTCGCCACAACATTATATTCACCAACTTCTGTTGGAGCTGTTGCTGCTCCATCGTAAGTAATTACGACATTTGCAGAAATACCAGATTGCAATGAATACTCTACACTTTTAGGAGTTCCATCGTATTTTTGATTAAGGTTACTCAACGTAATTTCAACTGGTATTTTCGTAATAGTGACAGTCTGCTTTGCAGAGCCTGAATATTTTTCTTTGTTAGCTGTAACTACCATTTCATAAGTACCTATTTCTATAGGGTCTACTCCTCCTGTATAAGAAATATCGAAAGGAACGTGCGATGGATAAATTGTTACTTCTGGCTCCTGCTTCTGTTCGTTGTACGCAAATGTACTTGCGCCAAAAGTAAATTTAACAGGAAGAAGCATAGCATCTGCGTTGGTGTTCAAATAACTGCCCGTCACCTCAATGAAACCATCAGTCCCTAAGTCGATATCTGCTCCATCTTGAACCAATAAGTGTGAACACTTTAAATCTGTTTCATCAATAACAGGATAATTGGGAGCTCCCGTAGGCACTAAAATACTTGCTCCAGAAGAAGGAACTGCGCCACCTTTCCAGTTGCCCTTTTCATTCCAGTCTGTAGACGTGGCTGTTGTACTCCACTCCGCATCAGGAGTCCATGCACTACCAAATACTTCAATTTCGAACATCCGTACATACTTTGTTGTGGACTTTGTTGTTGAAAAACGTATTTTGTTTGTGAGAGTCTTGTTAAATGCCCCTATGTATTTGGGATTAGTATTGGCAGTAACAACATCCAGATTCACCCAAGCAGCTCCATCCCAAGCCTGTAATTTAAAATCGATCGGAGGTGTTCCATACTCTCCTGATCCTCCATAATATAGCTTAAAAAAGCTTATTTCGTAATACTCTACCAGATCGATATCTAGAGTGACTTTAGTGCCTGAGTTATGATATGCTAACCAGCGTGATCCATTTGCAGAATTGTCGCCATCTACAACAACTTCAGGTTTGGTTGATTTTGAAATTTTGCTTGCAGTAACAGATTTTCCCTGTACTACATTGGCAATTGCACCTGGGTCAATAAGGTTAATAGAATATTCTTTTTGTCCTCCATTGGCTCCTGTTATTTTAACTGTCATATCGGAAGCTATAGCTGTCGCTTCGTCAGCCACAAGAATTCCTCCTTGAAAGACCTCAACATTCGCTCCAGGATGCACAACAATGCTATTTATAAATTCTCCGACTGTAAGCAGGTAAATAACATTAGATATAATTGAAGAACTATTATCCAGAACTGCACCTGCGCTCACACTCTTTGGAATATGATCATCAGCAAAGCTTAAATTGTAAACCTGAAAAGTACCATCTTCGGCAAATACACGGACGTGATTTTCTGCTGTTAGAATCTCAGAAGGGTAAACCCTATAGTTAGCAGCCGACATTACCATTGCTTCTGCTTTTTCACTAACAGTTAACGCTTCTAGCAATTGCGCTACGGTTACTTTTCCAAGTTCAAGGTCTTTGATTCTTTTTGCAGATTCATCTAGTGTACCTAGCGAAGATGCTGTAATTGATTTTTCAGTACTCAACGAAGATGGATCGATTTCTTCGAGCGACATATTATCGATCCAGAATCTTTCGCCAGAACCTTTTGCCAATACAACTCTGAAAGTGCTAACATCAATATTTTCGGCCTTTACGTTAAACGAAGTAGTTGTCCAATCAGCACTTGTAAGTCTACTGTAACGCAAGTATTCTTTATTATCCCCAGCTTTATGGTATGCCGCAAAATAACAATTATCGTCAATGTTTTCTACTTTTGAGGCAATGCTCAGTTTGTAGGTTTTTCCTTCGGTAACAGCATAAGATATTCCTCCATACGAATGCCCTGCTGCAAATTCTCCAGAATAATTTCCTTGATAAACATGGGTACTTGAAACGGTATGGCCTTTTAAACTAGACCAGTTGGTCCAAGTACCATCTTCTAAATCACCATTAGTTAGCAGGTTCTGTCCGAAACCGCATAACGATAACAGCGAAAAAACTAGAAGTAGAAGTTTTTTCATAATAAATAAGGTTTTGATAGTGAATAGTGATAATATTTTCACCCAAACAGGTGAATTCCTCTTCCCTTGTTCCGATAATCTGCAATAAAACCAATCTAAAATCAAGTTTAGACTTTATATATAATAGATTCTATTACAATCCGAAACATCTCAAATATTCAAAAAAATATTTAATTAATCAAAATATTTAACGAAAAAAATAACGGAAATTGAAGCGTAAATTTTCATTGCCTTACAACACCCTAAAAAGCTCATACATATTACAAAAACTGTTTTAAAACTTAAAAAAGGTATTAACTCAACATAAACTTAGATCGTATCATCAAGTAAACTCAATACCTAAAGACATGAATGACATTTTGTTTTTTTCTGCTATTGTAATTGTAGGCGATATCGTAGGAACCTATATCCAGTGGCTTATATTCAAAAACACGATCGGTTATTATCTAATAAAGGTCATAGCAATCATTGCTCCACTTGTGGCAATCCTCACCTACATTATAGCAAAAGAGGGCGTGATACATAGCGCTTATTTAATACCGGTTGCTATTGTTTTGGTGTCGCTAAGCGTGGTCTGGTTTACAAAAAAAGTAACCAAACCAATTAAAGAACTAACAAAGCTGACCAATCTTTTAGCGAAAGGAAAACTAGATGTACAAATTGACAATGAGCTACTTAAAAGGAAAGAAGAAATAGGGATGATAGCCTTATCGTTTGAAACGATGGTAAACCAACTTAAACAAAGTGTAAAAATAGCAGAGCTGATAGGGCATGGACAACTTCACAGTGCGATGGAAAAAAGTGATAAAATCACAACATCGGGAGATCTGGACCTTGCAATAAAAAGTATGATAATTCAACTAAACGAAACAATTAAAAAAATCATAGATACGACATCGGCACTTTCGTCTGGAGCAGAACAAATAAGATCCAGTTCGCAAAGTGTAGCTACAGGGGCTAATGAACAAGCTGTTTCGTTAGAAGAAATATCGGCCTCTATTGAACAGATAACTACATCGGCCCAACAGAACTCTACCAATTCGATAAAGGCTAAAGAAGTTGCAGAATCCACAAAAAACAAAGCAGGTCAAGTACAAAATGCTTCAGACGAAGCGGTTGTAATGATGCAGACCATAGCTGAAAAAATCTACTTGATACAGGACATTGCAAAAAAAACAGATATTCTAGCAATAAATGCTTCAATAGAAGCTACGCGAGCAAAAGAAGAAGGAAAAGGTTTTAGAGCTGTTGCTACTGAGGTCCGAAAATTAGCTGAAAACTCTGCACAGGTAGCTACGCTGCTTATTGATTATGTGAAGAAACTTTCCGAGAGTGTTCAAAGATCAGGACTCCTCCTCCATGAAGCGCTTCCTGATCTTGAGAAAACCAAAGAATTAGTAGAATTCATATCCATATCAAGCCAAGAACAACTGTCAGGCATACAGCAAGTAAGCGCTGCTATCACACAATTAAACAATGTCACCCAAAACAATTCTGCCTCTGCCGAGGAAATGGCCAGTAGTTCTATTTTATTTAGTGAAATGTCGGAGAATCTTCAAAATTCGATACGGTTTTTCAAATTGGATAAAGACGAAGAAGAAGGACTCAGACAAGAAATAGAAGAGAAGATAAAAGAGATGCAGGCTCTTATTGAACGGAATTTTGAAAAATCCAACAACAAGCAAAATGGAATAGTTGTGACACTGGATAATGAAGACAAAGAATTATCCGATTACACAGAAAATATACAATAAAAAATTAGAGTCGCCAGATGTTTTCTGGCGACCTACTGTTCAGAACAAGATAAATCACCTTGGTGTTTTATCTTTACATATCAGAACCCTATTGTTCTTCCCAGAATTCCCATGATAAATGTGGCAAAGTAACCACAAGTTCTTTTCCTTTTTGTTTGCCAGCATCTACTCCCATTGTATTTTTCCCGCGTTCCCAAGGAGTATAACGATAGCCTTTCCATTTTGCTTTGTCGATGCCTGTTTTCAACTTAAAAGTATAGTCTTTTCCACTTCTGTTCGAAACTACAATTGTGCGTTTTCCGTTTGGTCTCACAAAAGCAAACACGCGGGCGTCTTTGTTGTAAGTTTGTTCCGTGATGTCAATAACCTTACAGTCCCAAGGCATATGTTTAACGAAGCTACCAACTGCGTTCCAGTTGTAATCGTTGTAGATCCAGCTTCCTGATTTCATTTTAGCAGCTTCCTTCTCTAACTTCATTGCTTCCGAATGGATTCTCATCGGACTGTTCACCCCTACGGCTACCTCAAATGACTTCATATCCGCAGCTTTCAAGAATAAAGCGTGTGGTGCTCCGTATTTTCCTTCTTCCATACCATTGTGCTTAGGAACTTTCTGTTGTCCTTTTTTAAGCACTTTAGTATAAACTACATCAGCTCCTTTATTTCTGCCAATTTTAATATCCGTTTTCTCCCAACCTTTAGGTACATAATCGCCTTTTTTCTCTACAATTAAGTAAGCCGTAGCATCCTGATTGATAGAAAACTGATATCCAGACCCTGGTTTTCTACCTGGCGCGCGAGTACCACAGATGTATTCCATGTCCTTAAACTCTTTGGGGAAATTTGTTAAAACAGGTCCTTGTGCCCAACGTACATATTTGCCGATATTTTTCACTTCATGACCGGGTAATTGCGATTTCCAAAAGCCCAATGAATAACCGCTTGCTTCTGAATTTTTAAATGGTTTCAAAGCATGTATCCAATACCAAGTAGGGTTCTCTCCTATTTGGAATGAATTCATGATATGCTGAGCGGTATTCAAACAACGCTCTGGAGTAGCCCCACCTTTCAAATACTCATATTCATTCTGGAACCACGGACGGTGCGGTAATTTCTTTCTGATTTTTTTGTGATAAGCTTTAACTTTCTCAGAATCTACTCCAATTGAGTGTATTACATATGCATCGACCAAAGCTGCAACTTCAGGGCGGTGCATTCCTGTAGCAATTTTTTTCGGGAACCCCCATTCTGTATCACTTATCAACAAAATGTTCGGATCTGCTTTGCGAACCGCTGCTGCTGTTGGTAAAAAAGCATCTACATAGTCTTTAGCTGAGAAGTATTTACAAGCTGAGTACGAACCGTTGTTGGTAAATGGTTCGTTAGAAAGTCCCCATTGTACTGTCTTTATCCCAGCTTTTTTAAGTGTTTCGATATCTTTTACACAAGCTTCAGCGTATTCTTTTAGGAACCGTGCAGTATCACCTTTATAAACTGGGTCGTTTGCGAATTTGGTTCCAAAGCAACGCAGTGTGTTTTCCCTGTCTTTACGTCCTTTTCCTACATAACTTCTATTGGCTTTCCAATAAGGAGCGGGAGACCAATACTCCAACGAAACACCTTCTACTCCTGCCCACTCCATCATCTGGCGGATTTCTTCTAGCTGCTCTGGCCAACGTGGCTGTAGGTATTTCTGCTCTGGATCTAAACCCCTCCAATATAACCCACCTGCCAAACGACAATAACGGAACCCCTTTAGCATCTCTTTCGCGAAACGCTCTCGCTCGGATGGAGTAAGGTCGTGCGGAACTGCATGTTTTTCTTTTGGAAGGCCATTATTTCCCGATCCGATAGCATCGCTTTGAATCTCGAAACCGATACCCCAAACAGTCTGTTTTATTTTATTGGTGTGTACAGTTACTTCTGAATCAGCTTTCGCTTTCTCCTGTGCTTTCTGGCCTTTGCTGTTGAAACCAATAACCAAAAACAATAGTAATAATTTCATTCTTGTGCCCATGACAATCTTATTTAAGGTTAGTATATTAATGAAAAACTGAATCTAGATGGATCAAAAATATAGAGTCGTCAATAAAGATCACATTTTTTAAGTAGGCAGAAGATGAGCAAAAAAATGACAAAGGTAACAGTTTTATATACAATGACTTATTTGAAATAAAAAATAAAAATGACAAAGCTAAAAAAACGTTCTTCTTGAGCTTCTGAAGAAGAAATCTCCCCAATATTATAGAACATAGACTTAAACACTCTTTTGGAGCAGGCATGAGAGTCTACTGTTCGTGTTTTTGATTTGTAGTGCAACGTTAACTTTTCCCAAACACTATAGCTTCTACCACCACAAATCCTCACTCCGATTGCCTTTACACATTGGTACGAAATAAATATGCAAGGTCGGGAACTGTCCTCCACGATCACAGCTATTCTGACACTGTAAGTCCCCAGATAAAATTGAGTTAAATCTATTTCTAGCCTAAACAACTAGTTACCTGAAGGAAGTAAGTCTTAAATAAATAGACCCGCGACCTTAGTTCTTTTTAATTCATCCTATTTCAACAAAAAAGAGAAAAAAGCTACATTTACAGAGCCGCACAATTTTCATACAGTATGAAATAGCAGGTCAGTTCTGTAAGGCAAACAACTTGGAGGTGTTCTACATGCTATGTTATTTATAAAAACTGCTTTTTTGAGCACCAGACCTAAAAGTATTGAAAACACCCGAAGTATATCATCAGTAAGAACGAACTAGGGAATAACTTTCAAACTATAGGTAACTTAAAGGTATGTAAAACAGGAATGCTATCATCAATAAAGATCATGAACCTACTTATAGTAGATTTACTTTGTTCGTCCAATCGGCAATTTAGCAATTGAATAGATTTAATTATATTATGGCAGACTACTTTACTCTATGGTTCTTCTAATAAATAACACAACGTGTTTACATCATTCAATCACAATATATGAAAACAGTTTTTAAACGTTTTTTTTGGACAGCTATCATTCTGTCCTGTATTGCAATCGCAACTCTTGGGTATTACTTCATCTCCAACGATGCACCTGTTATTCATGGAAAAGTTATTCACCATATAAAATTCAAAGACAAGCTGACCCTTGACCTTTACCTGCCAACTCGGGCTTATGATAAGAAAACCCCTGTTGTTCTTTTTGTTCATGGAGGGGCATGGGTTGGAGGTTCAAAAGTAAATGTCAACATCAACCGTTTTCATGGAGCTTTTAACAGCCTGCGCGAAAACGGTTATGCTATTGTAAGCCCCGACTACACACTCGCAAGTCATAAAAGCTCTCCTTTCCCGAACTGTATAATGGATGTCTTCGACGCAATTGGTTGGATGGCCGACAATGCAACAGAATATAACTTCGATATGGAAAACTGGGGAATCTTCGGCGAATCGGCAGGAGCGCACATTGCCATGATGACAACATATGCTGATGCAGGTCTATTTTCTTCGGATTCAACTTCTATGCAGCCAAACTATGTTGTGGATGTCTATGGCCCCACTTATTTGAAGGATCTTTATCACGCTCCGACAGCCGACAGCATCGACAAACAATTGGCTAAACTGCCAGATGGGCTACGGGAGCATTTCAACGTTAAGAAGTATCTTTTTGGGTTCGACCCTGAGAAACATCCTGTAGAGCGAAAGCAATTTATGCAAAAGTATAGTCCAATTTCATATCTGAAGTCGTCATTGCCACCTACCTTGATCATTCATGGAGATTCGGACAGGGTTGTTCCTATTGGGCAATCGTTGGTATTGAAAGAGAAGTTGGATTCTCTAAATGTAGAACATGAAATTCACATTTTACAAAATGTTGATCATGCGTTTTTGAATGCAACTGAGAAGGACATGGAAAATGTACAGAAATGGATTGTTGAATTTATCGAAAAGCATTCCAAGTGATCTATAGCCAGATTTTTTTCTGGAATTATGAATTACCGTACCGAAACTGGCTCGCTGTTTTAGAAAGAAATACCGTTTTGGCCGAGCCGCGATTGCAGCGGAAAGCCCGCAGCCCTTGGAGTTAGTGACACACGGTCTGACAGCTATGGAGCTTCAGCGGAATAGACTGTCAGACCGATGTGGAACAGCTCCAGGGGAGAGGACTTGCAGCGGAAAGCGCGACAATGTTTGTTGAAAGCAATGCAGTCGTGCTCCCAAAAAATATTTATCCTGAATAACCAAAAAACCTTCATCATTTAATTATGTTCGTAAAAAAGAATTTTGGCATCTGGAGAACTATCACTTTCAGTTCGAGGCATTTATCGTGGCTTTCCTTATGGGCGACATCATTTACCGTAACCTATGAGCTTACAGAGTGGAAATGGCTTGCAATTCCTTGGCTTCCGCTCTCTGCGATGGCAATTGCTGTTGCTTTTTATCTTGGATTTAAGAACAATCAGGCATACGACCGCCTGTGGGAAGCACGCAAAATATGGGGAGCAATAGTGAACAGTAGCAGGGCGTGGGGAAGTACTGTGAAATCATTCGTAAGTGATTTTTTTGCTCAGAAAAAGATTGATGCAGACGAACTTGATAACATAAAAAAAAGGTTGATATACAGACATATTGCATGGCTATATGCTTTAAGGAGCCAACTGCTTGTTCCTACAGAATGGGAGCATATTAATCAAGGGAGACTTGTTTCCGACCTGAACAAAGACCGGATGAAGAAATTTGGTATTGGATTGATTGATGACCATAATCCTGAGAAAACCATCAAAGAACACCTACCCGAGGGAGAGTTCGATGAGCTGGCTAGCTTAAAAAATACTGCAACCCAACTTATTGACAGGCAAGCTATGGAACTTCAGAAACTTAGACAGGAAGGTTTGATCGACGATTTTAGGCACATGGAACTTCAAAAGATTTTGAACGATTTTTATGTGCATCAGGGAAAAGCAGAACGCATAAAGAAGTTTCCTTTCCCAAGACAATACGGCAGCACCAGCTTTATTTTTGTAGGAATCTTTGTTTTCCTTCTACCTTTCGGGATGGTAGCTGAATTCGAGAAGCTTGGAGAGTGGGGGACGTGGCTTGCCATTCCATTCATTGTACTTGTCTCCTGGATTTTTATTGTAATGGAGCTTGTTGGAGACTACTCCGAAAATCCATTTGAGGGACTGGAAAATGATATTCCCATGTTCGCGCTTTGCCGCACAATAGAGATTGACCTAAAAGAAATGCTTGGTGAAACCGACCTGCCTCCTGCTGCAACCTCCAAAAAAGGTATTTTGATGTAGGAAAATCGCACCGTGCCAACTCTTGCCTCTTGGTTGAAAAAGTTAAGTTCAACCAAGAGGGCTTACTTTCTTTATCAATTTTCTCTCCTCTTTTAACTCTCTGCCATCACAACGACACAAACTGACTCTACTGTATTTTTTTCTACTACTGAATTCAACCTTTTTTCATCTTCAATTTCCCTCTGTGTTTACTTTATGTTCAGGATAAAACAACATTATAATACTAATGTCATTTATTGACGTTTGAATAAATTGAAACTACTACATTTTAGTGTTTAAAAAACACTCAATTAACAATAAAATAATAAAAGAAAATGAATTTCATAAAACATTATATATCAAGTAAATAATGAAAAATTTAAAAATAAAATTGACAAGACATTAGAAAAAAACTTGCATATAAGAACTCATAAAAATAGATTTGCAATCACAAACGGAACAAACATAAAGCTGAAAGGTAACCTATAATGGATTCTATTTCGTTTTACATAGAAACAAAAGCTGGTTGTCGTATAAATTCGGCACTTGCGCACCATATTTTTGATCCTATTACAAATTAAAGACAACAGATTACAACTAGTGAAATCACCCAATCTACATATATCCCTTTTATTTTTTTAAAATGATCCCCTTCCCCCAAAGGGGTCTTTTCAACAGCCCTATGATTTAACACCAAACGATCGAGATAAATTGAACAAAGGGCTGAAATAACTATGAAAGGGGATTTTTATCAGGCTTCATTGTTTTGTTGGATTCAATGAAGTTCAATTTGGTACAGGTTTGATGAACCTCTCTTGGTAACAGAGGTCACCCAGACGCTCTTCTGCTTTTGTGGAAGGGCGTCATTTTTATTTAGTATCTCCAAAAACTCATACTCAACTACTGCCTGATTTATAAAAAAATAGGCCTTTGTAGAACAAAACACAACTCGGCGGTAGCTTCCAAACCCCATGCAAATCAGCTTTCTATTGTTCCATTGTATTCAAGTGTATTGAATCAAAATTCAATACATAAAAAGAAACCCAGACTGAAAATTCCAGCCTGGGTTTCTTTTTTATATTCAGTGCATTTATCACTGCTCAAAAGTAGATACTATTTACTTTTGAATAATCATTTTTTTGTTTTCAACTTGGTCTCCTACAATTTTAACACAGAAGTAGGTTCCTGACTTCAGCTCTGCGCTGTTAAATTTCTTTTCATACCTGCCTGCTTTGTGCGCTTGCTGATCTACCAAATCCGAAATCAAATGTCCGCTTATATCGAACACTTTTAGGCTTACTTTTGCACCATCGGTAGGTACTGAATAAACAATCTTTGTCTCATTAGAAAAAGGGTTAGGGAAAACACTGATATCCGACAAGCCTTTGTTATTTTCTTGAAGTAATTCAGAGAACCCTGTCTCGCTTACATTCTTTTTCTCTTGTGCAACAATCCCTTTTGAAGGCTGATCTGCACCAACCAAGCTTATGATAACATAAGAAGCAACATTAGGCGAATTTTTGCGCATTAAAACAACAGCATATTTGTCTGTTTCAACAGCTGGACCAGGATCTATAAAATGTGTTTCATCTTTTGACAAATACCCCCCGAACAATACTGACCCATTTTTAGTCACTCTAATTCTATCTGCCATTTGGCTAACATCATCCCATTCAATAACAAGAGCTCCGTTATCAGTTTCACGTATTCTAGTATTGATATCGTACGTTTCACCAGTTATATCCAAACCTGCATGTTCTTGGCCAAACTTGTCGCTATACGGAACTACGACATAAGTATACTTTTGTCCATTAAGGATACTTCCTGGTGCAGGATCATAACTTTCTGCTGAAACAAAAGTAAAAGCCTCTTCAAATTCTGTTTGAGTAGAAGGGATGGTTCCTAAATCGATAAGATTGTCGCCACTCCTGCGATATATCTTATATTCATTGATTAGGTCTGATTTATCAGTAATATAGATCACAATTTTGTCTGCCTGAATAGTGTTTGGATCACTACTAGACACTTCTAACTCTGGCAATTTAAGTTCACTTGTTGAGCCTGTAGCAGGAATCGCCTCTTCCAACACAAGCCCGCCAGTCTCTACCAGACTCATTTCCAACTTGTACTCCTTTGTTTTAGCATCTCCGATTACATCCTTATACGTTCCTTGCAACTCGCCATTATCGATTATCGTCTGTACTGGAATTGATGTTTCATATACAGTCTTGTTATCACTAACTATTTTAACAGAAACGTTTCCGCTCCCATCTCCAGGTAAAGTCATATGCCTTTTCAGCACTTTCCACTGAAGGTCTACATATGCATCACTAATGCCGTTAGTTGCAGTAAAACTGATTCCGGCCATTGCTACAAACACAGTATTATCGGCCGTAGAAAATCCTTTTGTTAAGACAATCTTATCACCAGCAAGATATTTAACAGTAACAGAACCATCGATTGCGTTTTCTGCCGTAATTTGATTGTTGGCAGATATAACCATATCCGATGTTATCCTCTCTGTCACAACCACATTGTCTGTTGTAGACTGAGCCTTGAGCTGTGCAAAACAAGAAATACTAATAAAAGAAGCTATCAGAATTGCCAAACAGAAAGGGCTATTAAGAATGCCCTGAAAACATGCAAGTTTAGAAGAACGTTTTTGTCTTCCCATTACCACAACACTGTCTTTTGTGTTGTTAATTCTACATTTTTGTTTCATTGTTTTTTTAAATAAGAGGTGTTGTTATTTATAAATGACACTTTCATGATCGTCGCTATATTGAATACAATGCCCCCCAAAAAGGGGATCATGTACTAGAAATCCGTTGATCACGATCAGTATTTGTACTCTGCTATAGAAATAAGGTCTCGAACCGATTGTTTAAGATTTACTCCTTGCAAGTAGTCAGCCACTTCACACTAGAATAAATTTAGCTTAATCATAGCTGACTACTTAATCGTATTTGGTTAAAACAAAAGCTTGGGTGTTACTTTTTGTTCCCCTGAAGTTTTTCTAATTTCTCCTCCAGTTCTATCACGTATAAAGTAAGCTCTTCTATTTTTTGAAGTAAGATGACCTGCATTTCACCAACATCTACCCCATTCTCTTCTACTTCTTTTTGAGATGGCACATTTGGTAAGTGCTTGTGTTTTTTAATGAATTCCTTGACTTCAGAAAGTTCCTTTGGCTTATATGAATCTTCAAAAACAAAATCAGCCCAGCCATGAGGTGTTACAGTTACTTTTCTGGTTCGAATTGCCCCATCAACAGCCAATAAATATTTCCGCTTTATATCCTCTGTCGGTGTGCCTGAGCCAAAATAAGTGAAGTCTGTGGCGAAAATTCCCCCGCTCACCGCTAATTTATAATCAGCCTGACCATCTAAACCAATACCAACTGTTCCATTAAACATCACATCGCCATTTCCTCCAAATCTAACGACCTGCGATGCCATATTAAGATTCCCACAATCACCTCCGCCACAAGAATTCCCCCATATTGAAAAAGCGTCTGTCGGGTCATCTGTTATATATAGGCGAAGATCGGAATTACTACCTTTTGAAACAGGAACAAAAAGTGCTGCATCACTAGCCATAAGGCCATTGTCATATCCTGTTATCTCATCAGAAACCCAAGCAATTGCTCCATTACCAATTTGCAATCTATTTTGCAGAATTCCACTTCCATTAACCTCAAATTTTTGATTTGGATTTATCCCAACACCTAGTTTCCCATTAAATATCACATTACCATCTCCGCTAAACCGTGCGACCTGCGATGCTTTATTAAGATTTCCACAATCACCTCCGCCACAAGAATTCCCCCATATTGAAAAAGCATCTGAAGGATCATCCATTATATATAGACGAAGATCAGAATCACTGCCTTTTGAAACTGGGACAAAAAGTGCTGCGTCGTTTGTGTAAAAGCCATTGTTGTATCCCGAAATTTGATCTGACAACCAAGCAGATGCACTGTTGCCGATTTGAAGCCTATTCTGTATTATGCTATTTTCATTCGCATTCCGTTCCTGAATAGGATTTGCAATTTGCTCTGCCTCACCTGAGATAAATTCAGACTGTGCCCTAGCATCCTCTACTAACAAAAATAATTGCATTAAAAAAAACAATAAGCTAACTTTAGTTAACTTTTGTAAAACATTCAAATAATTCCACTTTAATTTTTTAATTATTGACAGTTTAGTTTCCATAAAAAGGACATAAAAAATTAACAATAAGGTATTCTTTGCGAAATATTGATCAGGAGGTTACTTCTTTCTCTACAACAGAGCCTTTGATCAAAGGGACGTAACAAGTCACTAAGATGATTTAATAAGGGGTAAAGGACATCTTTACGTCCTATAATCTCAAAATAAGAAAGAACGAATTTAAATAAAATTACAGTTCAATAAAAACAATTGATGTACATAACAGCCTTTCATAAGCTAAAAAGACCCTATTCCTATAGTCAAAAAGAGGGAATCATGGTGATAATAAACCCAATAGGAGACAAAACATTTTTGATTTTGATCATTAAAATTATGTCCCGTTCAACAAGAACAAAATGGAAGTAAAAGAGACGCCAACCTCACTTGCTATAAACATCTAGAGCAAGGCAGAATAAGAACCCCCTAAATAATGAATTCGAATACAGATTATGTTCTAAGAAAAGACGTAATGCTTTATACAGAATTCCAAAGCATAAATCCCAATATAGTCACCCACAAAGCACTTCTAAAATTGCTACTGAACATCACAATAGACTGAAAATATTGCGGAGTAACAACTCTATAAAATAAAAACAACCTTTACCTATTCTAAAAAAAGATGCCTTGCTGGTAATACAATCTAAACGGTGCTTTCCTAAAGGAATACAAATCCTCGCTCCACCCAATCTTCAAGTGAAAGATTAAGTTACTGTTTAAGCAAGAACCTAGAGGTAAATGAGACGCAGCAATAACACAAAATACTCTAAAACAAGTCGCACTTGCTGTGATACTTAAACTTAAATTGAACAACAAAAACAATCGCCCTGACTCAATTTATTACTT
Source organism: Bacteroidales bacterium (assembly GCA_965230435.1). GTDB lineage: Bacteria > Bacteroidota > Bacteroidia > Bacteroidales > JBDKHP01 > JBDKHP01. The sequence goes on along the minus strand of CBDDLB010000002.1, from coordinate 1,194,705 downwards.
GTAAAACGAACATCTCTCTCCCTTAGCTAAATGAGCATAATGCACCTATTGTCTGCGAATAACCATTAGGGTTAATGTTTTGAATCACAAAGTAATACCTTTAAAAAACCTTAGGGCCTAATACCCTTTATAGAAGTCCACGGGTACTCTACCCTTATTGAACCTTAAGAATTTTCAGCATTTAAAGTTTATACTGCAAATCTCTAATTATCAAAAAAATAGAAAAAACAAGAGAAATTAATTCCACTTTACACTCACAGAACATAAGTTATCCATAACTTCGATCGTTTAATATACTCTAACAAAGGAAAACAGTTTGTTCGAAAATCTTTTTTTTATATAACTTAGCAAAAAAAATGGAGCCAAAATCCTCAAAACAAATAATGGTATCTATTTTGCACCATACAAGCTGAAATTTGAAAATTATGGGTAGGATTAAATATACGGTTTTCTTTTTTGTAGTTTTGTTTTTAAGTGGCAATCTCAATGCTCAGAATGAGACCTTTCATACAGCCAATTACAAGATTCGGGATGGACTTCCAAGTAATTATATCAGTGGAATAACTGTTGATGAACAGGGCTTTATCTGGTTGGGAGCAAAAAACGGGCTCTATCGGTTCGATAGTTATGATTTTCAGCTCATAAAGCCAGACAGCGCCGAAACGCCCTCTATAAACAGCCCTCAGATAGAAACTATTCTTGCTGATTCCAAAGGAAACATTTGGGGAGGTTATACGCTTAATGGTGTTGTTAGGTATAGTACCGTGGATCAATCAATCACGCAATACCCCGCAAACACCAACGACAGTACATCCATATGTGGAGGAACAATCCGAACCATATGCGAAGACAAAGAAGGTAATATTTGGATTGGCTCTCTAACTGGTGGTCTAACCAAACTCAACCCAAAAACAAATGAAATAAAGCACTACTTCCGCAAAAGAGTAAATGGAAAACTAAAATTGCACAATATTGGCCAAGTTGTTTGTACACAGGACTCTAATATTTGGGCAGCAAGCTTAAGGGGCTTATATAAATATGATCGTAAAAGCGATGATTTCAAACGCGTAAAATTAACGAAAAAGAAAAAAGGAATCAAGAACTTGTGTTCCTTAGCAGAAGATACAGCACGCAATTGTCTCTGGATTGGCGGATGGGGAAGAAGCCTCTTCAAGCTTAATCTTAAAAACAACAAAGCAAAAAAAATTCGTGCATGGTTTTATAATCCGTTTGCAATCCATCCTGATAGCAAGGGAGTTGTATGGATAGGAACTTGGGGGGGAGGTTTACATCGGTATTACCCCGATTCTGCAAAAATTGAAAGACACAATTTCGAAGGGGATTCATTACTTCAGGCGAACACTACTGTAATAAGAAAAATAACGGAAGATTCTTCTGGTGATATCTGGTTCTCCACCAACAACTCGGGCATTTTCAGTGTTACTAGAAGCAAAAAATTCAGACGTGTTAAATTTCCATTCATAAGCAAACAGCGTCCTATTACATACGACATCCATTATTTGGGCGATAAATTACTCGCAGGAACTACAAAAGGGCTTTTCATTGAAAATGACAGTGGATACTTTGATCGCGTGCTAAGAAAAAAAGGCAAACGTTTCTTGCCCGCTTCGAAACACTATAGAAAAATTGAGCAAATTGGAGATAACATTTTTTTCAATTACGATCAAATAGACATTCTTAAGGTTAACCCCAAAGACTCCACATATTATATAGAGTTCTACGGGAAAATCAAAGGAGGTAGTTATAATTCGAAACGAAAAGCTACAGGAATGACTGTTAGAGACAGCCTACTTATTTTAACCTCGCTCCAATACTCCGTGAACATTTTTAAACAAAGGCAAAACGGAGACTTTCTTTTCATGAAAACACTAGAAGTGAAAGAAGATAAAGAGGGATATTTACCTAGTCCTGTTTCCAATTGTCTATTACACGACTCAAAAAATAAAGTTTGGATAGGTAACATCGGAGGGCTTTTCCTACTAAAAAAAGGGTTATCCGTTGTGTCCATAAACAAGCTTATTGTAGGAAATAAAAAACTGACAAGTGACTACATTACCCACCTAGCGGAAGATAAAGCGGGACGTATATTGGTTTGTACTTCTAGAGGTTTCAATGTGCTCAGCCCTATCGAAGGAGGGAAATACAAACTTACGACCTTCAACCAATCCAACGGCCTACCAGAAAGCTATGTGAGATCTTGTAACGTTGACAAAAAAGGAGGAATCTGGATCAACACCAACACTAAAATCATTCGTATTGATCTTGAAAACGAAAAGGCAGAAGTGTTCGGTCAAAAAGATGGTCTGCTGCTTCTGGATAACTTTTCGCAGGGTACAGCTATTTCTCCAGATGGCAAAATTGCATTTGGTGCTAATGGTGAAATTATCGAATTCGATCCTACCAAGACAAAAATATCTCAACGATCACCTAAGCTGGAAATTTCCGTACTTAGTGTGATGAACACTCTAATACAGGCTGGCAAAGAGTATAACGGAAGAATAATCCTCGAAAAAGACATCAGCCATACTAATAAAATTGAGATGACCCACAGAGAAAAGGAATTCTCAATTACAGTCAGTCTCCTAGATTATCAAAAGAATAAAAAGAACTTTTACCAATATAGACTTGAAGGATTTGATGATGAATGGGTTGAGCTTGGAGAAAAAAGGCTTATCTCATTAACCAACCTTCCACCAAAAAAATACAAACTGCATGTAAGAGCTTTCACAAGCGAAGGTTTCAGTGTTGAACTTCCACGTCCTCTTATTATAAAAGTTACACCTCCTTGGTGGAAAACAACATGGTTTAGAATAACCTTGATAATAAGTATTATTGTTGGTGCCATTTCATTCTACACCTATCGCATGAACGCGATAAAAGCAAAGAATAGAGAACTTGAACGCTTAGTTGAGATCAGGACACAAGAGATCAGACAACAATCGGAAGAGATTACAGCACAACGAGATAGTCTGGAAGTGCAAAAAAATCAATTAGAGAGCGCCAACCATCTTCTGAAAGAGAAACAGGATGAAATACTTACCCAGAACGAGGAAATAAAACAACAGTCTGAAGAAATTACTGCTCAGCGCGATAACCTAGAGGTTCAAAAGGATAAACTAGAAAATGCGAATCTTCTTCTAAAAGAACGTCAAGATGAGATACTTACTCAAAACGAGGAAATCAGGCAACAATCAGAAGAAATTTCAGCACAGAGAGACAACTTAGCTCAGCAAAAAAACAAACTAGTAACAGCAAACGAACAACTAAAAGAACAGCAAGAAGAGATACTTACGCAAAACGAAGAGATCCGTCAACAGACCGAAGAGATTGCAGCCCAACGGGATCATGTTGAAATGCAGAACCAAGAGATTCAAGCTGGCCTGAAAAACATGCAGGCACTTAGTGAGTTTGGTCAAAAACTAACTTCGTCTCTTAGCTTAGACTCTATCCTGCCTACGGTTCATTCGTATGTGGCCTCTATCGTAGAAACACATGCTTTCGCTATTGGTTTCTACAGAAGATCCAAACAGACGATTGACTACCACGCTGTATATAGAGACGGTGAACCTAAAGATTTATATTCGACTAATTTCAATCCCGATTCTAGTTTTTCTTCTTGGGCTATTCAAAATGAAGAAGAAATTTTTGAGAATGATGTGCCTCTGAATTACAATAAGTACTTTGAAGAACTGCCTGATTTTTATTCCGACTTCAAAGCAAATTCGTTAATGGTTTTTCCTCTGTTCTCAGAAGGCAGAGTACTGGGTGTCTTCTCTGTATACAGTAGAAATCGTGAAGCTTATTCTCAGAAGGATTTCTCATTCGTAAAAAGCCTTTCAGCATATATCTCTATTGCTATCGCTAACGCGAGACTTTATGGCGAAGTGAACAAGAAGAACGAACATATCCGTAGTAGTATCACCTACGCAAGAAATATTCAGGAAACGATACTTCCACTTAGAAAGAACATGAACAAGTTTCTAGACACATTTGTTCTCTTCATGCCTAAGGATATTGTTTCCGGAGACTTCTATTGGCATACAGACATTTCCAGAAATGGTAAGAAAGAGGCAATTTATGCTGTTGTAGACTGTACAGGGCACGGTGTTCCAGGAGCATTTATGTCCCTTATCGGTAATCGGATTCTGAATCGGATTGTCAATGAAAGACAAATTTTCTCTCCAGAAAATATACTCACAGAACTGAATCATTTCATTGTTGAAGCTCTAAAACAAGAAACATCAGACAATAACGATGGTATGGACGTAGCTCTTTGTAAGGTTACACAAACCGAAAACGGAGCTCATGTGGTATATGCTGGTGCTAAACGAAATCTAATCTTTGTGAAACCTTCTGGAGAACTAGATACTTTGAAGGGCGTTAGAAAATCCATCGGAGGAGTTCGGGCCAGGCGGAATTCTGTCAGCTACGAAGCAGAATCTATTGAAGTGGAAAAGGGAACTCTACTTTACCTTTCTACTGATGGATACACTGATCAGAACGGTCAGGGAGCCAAAAAATTCGGTTCTATTGCATTCCGTGATCTTTTAACGGAAATTTCACAAGTAAGTGTAGACGAACAAGAAGTTATTCTAAGAAGAACGATTGAAGTACACATGGGCAGGTTCGAACAACGTGATGACATTACTATTTTGGGTATCAAAGTCTAAAACTGCTATAGATATCTTATTAAACGGACGCCAAAGGAAAACTTTGGCGTTTGTTGTTTCTCTCTTTCCCTTCTAAATCACCAAATTTGTTTTTGATTTTATCTGGATTGTTTTGCAAAACAAACTCTGCACACTCTTCTCAACAGTAAAACTCTGTGAAAACCCGATGTGTGACTCTATTTTTTTCACTATAATCCCAGCCCATAGCCCCTATCGTGTTTCTAGCGATATGTTCTTTGGCTAACTGACGTTCTTTCATTCAGTTTTTATTAAACTATTGAAATACACCGAAATGGGTAGCCTTTACTAGTATACGAACTGTGATTACTGCCTAGGGTATTCAACACTAAAACTACAGCCTAGAATTCAGATAAATCAACAAAAAAACGCATAACAGAAACTCTTTAAAAAGCTTTTGTTATGCGTTCTATATTTTCCAGCAAAATCCTAACTGCTCTAACTCTTATCAGGATTCTAATTTAAAGAAATCAACCGTTTCCCGCAATTGAATAGCCTGAGCTGCCAATTCCTCTGATGTTGTAGCAAGTTCTTCTGCCGATGCTGAATTCGACTGTGTAATATCTGTAAGCTGACGTACTGAACTTGTAATCTCCGTAATAGCAATATGCTGACGACTACTTGCTTTACTGATATTGCTAACAGCACGTGCATTCTCCTGAATTTCTGGCACCACCTGTTCTACTAAATTTTCAGTATGCTCTGTTGCCTCAATACTAGCAGCAGAAAACTTATCAATTTCCTGTGCAGAAAGCTGGCTATGTTCTGATAACTTTCTTACTTCGTTTGCCACTACACCAAAGCTTTTACTACCTGCATGTGCTGCTTCTATCGCTGCGTTTATTGCCAACAAATTCGTTTCCTTAGCAATGTCACCAATTACACTAGCTTTCTGAGTAATACCATGCACTGACTCTAAGGTCGTTTTAGTTACCTCAGCCATTTCCATTATGTTCTCTTGCGTATGTAATGTCCGTTTCTCTGTTTCCTGAGCCTCTTGAGAAGTTCCTTTCACACTGCCAAGCATCTCTTCCATAGAATGAGAGATTTCATCTGTAGACGCTGCCTGTTCGTTTGCTCCTTGAGAAATCTGATCTGCAGATTGGCTCACATGTTCACTACCTACGGATATTGCATTTACTGCAATACCAATGTTACTAATAACATCATGCAATTTATCGAGCATGGATTTCAAGGAACGCGTCAGTTCACTAAACTCATCCTTCCCCTCTAATTCCTTTTTATCAAAAGAACGCTGTATTCTCCCCTCACTGACTTCGTTAAACTTTTTGTTCAGCTTTGAAAGCTGCTGGTTTATTCGCCTAGATATACCAAGGTTGAGCGAAATGTTAAGCGCAGAAACAATTACAATTATCAGAAGAAGAATTTCAATAAGAGCAAAGCTGCTGGAAACTTGACTTTCAGCATTCTTTTCCATCGACTTTATCAGACTACCGGACTGATCTAGTAATTGCCCAGACACTACTTCAATTTTCTCAGCATTACTTATGTAAACATTGGCTAACTCTTCCAGCTCTTTGTTGTTCTTTTCTATTTTATCCCGAAAACCTAACAGTTCTATACCGCTATCTTTTTCCTTGATCCTCAAAAACGCCCTAGTCTGATTCTTAAGAAACTTCAAATATCTTTCCTTTACCTCAAGGTTTTCCTTTAGGCTCCTGAAAAGGTTTTTTGAAAAATAATTACTGTTAAGAAATTTATTAGCTTCAAGAATTCCTTTTATTTCAGCTTTTGTTACACTACGCTGTCTTTTTTTATCTACTAAACGCCTAGTAGTACTGTTGATATGTGCATTTGCTGCATTAATAGTCCTGTTTGTGGCGCGTAATATGGCAGTTTCAACTTTGGCGTTTTGCTTTTTTATCGTATCAACCAAAATAGCTTGTTCCAACATAGAATCGAGTTCCTGCAACATCTCTTCTCCTATTGCCTTTTTCTTATATTCTGCAAAATTCACACGAAAAGAATCTATATCGATCTTTCTAGACTCAAGAAGATTAAAATCGTTGACCAGAGAACGTAATGTTTTCAGATTCTTCTGGTTTATTTCTTTTGTTTTCTCAACATTTCTCTCAGAATTGATAAAAGCAAAAGCCGCAATAATCAATATCAGAATTAAAATTCCCTGCCCTACATTGGAAATCAATAAACGCTGTTTAACCGTGATATCACTAAATCTCATCGTATGTGTTATTATAACTATATATAGCAAAACGTAGAAATACGCATTTTACTCTGCTCAATATAAAATTTATGAAATTTTCTAACAAGGGAAGATCAGAATATAGGTTAGAATTGAGAAGAAAAGCTAGGTTTACATTCTTTCTCAAGAACCTTGCCATCAACAAATTGATTAATTTGGTTATCCTATTGCAATATTACAAAATGACTTGACAAAGATACTCTTCTTCAAACGAATTCCCAAAACAACTATCATAATATTCCATAATACGGGAACAAAATTCAATTATAAACGTATCGCCTCGCGTCAGTACTCATAAAGAAGTAGTAACCCTTTGTTAATAAAACGCTTACTTCTAAAGCTACAATCAAATGATAGGTCTGGAAAAAGTAATTTGTTTTGCTATCAATTGATCTATAGGTAAAAGAAACTCTGAGTCCTCCTGGCCACAGAGCAACTCACCAAAACCATCAAAGAATTTCTCTGTTCAACTTCGTGGTTATTTTTTCAATACTTCACCACATAAGCCTCAATAAAAAAAGGTTCCGAAAAGCAATAAGCATCACTTCCCGAAACCTTAATGATTGAGTAAATAAATTGTAAGGAATCAGTCCTTTAATCCAAAAATATCTTTTGATTATGAATACATTACAATCAAAAAAAACAGTTTATTTCTTCCACTCTTTCAACAGCGAATCTGCCTTAAAGAAGTGTTCTAATATGAAACGGATATACCTAACATCTACTGAAATATGCCGACTGCATTCTGGCATATAGCGATAGTCAGAAACTAGACCATAATCAACGCTATCGAAATTCACTCCGATTAATCTACCTTTTGCATCTAATACTGGACTTCCTGAGTTACCTCCTGTTGTATGGGCATTGGTGATAAAACATGTAGGAACAGTTTTTTTCTTAGTCTCAACATATTTCGTTCCCCAGTTTGCAAATTCTTTTGGAAGGGGATATGTTTTAGAATCAGTTGTATGTTTCTTTATCATACTAGAAAAATCAACAGCAAAAGGCATTTGTTCTTTTTCTTTTTTGAAGCCTTTAACATTACCATAGGATACTCTCAAACTTCTGTTTGCATCCGCAGCCAGCTTTCCATCCTTCTTCATCTCCTTATTAGCCTGAACATAACGCTTGTGATATACCGCATACTTTCTTCTGATTTTACTCCTTTGGCGCATTACAATATCACGGTTGGCTAGAAAGTAACCTATACTAAGCTGAAAAATTGGGTCTTCATCTATAATTTTCGCTTCTTCTTTTTTAAACTGAGTGACAAATTCCTTGATTTTCTTCTCAGATCCAAAAATAGATTGTTCGAATGCTTCATCAACTAACTTGCTAATGTCGCCGTTGTATTTCTTTATAGATTCTTTTAGAAAATCCGAATGATACTGATCACCAGTATTAGCGACATAAAGCTGAGTAAATTTCTTGACCATTTCTTTCTCAACAGAAAGATCATATTTTTTAAAAAACTCCGAACATTCTTTTTCTAAACGCTTGCGTTCTTTTTCTAACCTTTCAGCCTTGAATCTTTTGTGAGTAGAAAGTGTGCGCAACATATCGAACTTACCAACAAAAGAGGTTAAGTTAGCTCCACGAATACCTGCCTCAATAACATATACGTTTAACTTTTCGAGCGAATCTAACTGGTTACAAAACGATTCGATCTTAGGTATCAGATCACCATATTTTTTCTGACGGTCTTCCGAAGCATTTGCCCATTCTGTAAATTTCTTTTCTTCTGCTTTCTTTATATCAATCAATCCCAGACGCTTAATACCACCAGACTCTCCTTTCCATCGCAAAAGGTAATTGGATGTCTTACCTGCAAAGTCTGCATACTTCAGCCAAAGTTCTTCGCTTTTTGCCATATTTCTGTTCAAGATGTCCATTTTTGCATCTCGAATCTTAATCGCATGGTGGTGCTTTACATCGACCAATTGTTGTAGGGCGCGGGCAGTTAAAAACTGTTTTGTAGATCCGGGAAAGCCAACGACCATTGTAAAATCGCCTTCCTTATACCCTTTCTTTGATAATTTAAGTGAGTAGGTAGGCTTTATTGGGGTGTTGCTTACCGAATACTTATCTGAAATATTTTTGTCATTTCCATATACCCGAAGAATCGAAAAATCTGCAGACTGACGTGGCCACTTCCAATTATCTGCCTCTCCTCCGAATTTCCCTATTGAAAGTGGAGGAACAGCTACAAAACGAACATCATTATACACCTCGTATACTTCCAAAAAGTACTGTCCGCCGCCAAAATAAGATGAAACTTTGGCTTTGTAATGAGTTCCTTTGATCGCCTCGGCTACAATCTTCTTTGCTCTTTTATTTATTTCTCGGTTCTTAGCATTTTCATCAGTTCCCGCCAAACCTCCAATCAACGATGCTGTTACGTCTTCCATTCTTACCAAACGGGCTAAACGAAGTCTTTGGGCTGGTAATTCCTCTTCTTTTAAAGCTGCATAAAAACCCTTTTGCAAATAATTGTTTTCCACTGTACATAGCTCATGCAAGGCAGAAACAATAGTATGCTGATTCGTTAGCACAAGTCCTGATTCGGAAATAAAAGAAGCAGTGCCTGTAAAACTCAAAAGAGAATTTTTGGAACAAATACCTAGAACAGCATCCTTTATACTTGCTTCATTGATACTATAAATATCCTCGGCCGAAAGCTTGAAGCCTGCTTTCTTCATATCCTCGATATTGTATTTCTTAAGCAAAAGTGGAATCCACATTCCGTCATCTGCCTTTGCCCCTAATGAAATAAATATCAAGAATATAAATATGACTCTAATCAATTTCATATACTTCAGTTTATGGTGTACGGTTACATTTAACCAACCTTATCGTGTTAAGCATCCAGAAAAGACACATAATCTAAGGTTCGCTGTCTTAACAAACAATCTTATCAGTGCCACAGTTCTAGCTTCCTGAATTTATGCTATTACTGTGGCATATCTAAAAGATGAAATTTTATTTCAGCAAATATTTTAAGTAGTTGAAGTGATTCTTTGCAGCTCCGCTTTTGGCTTTAGGAGTGATAAGCTGATCTATGTAATCTAACTCAGCCATTACATCAGCCATAACAAAATTACCTAAAAGATCATTGTTTTTCAATGTTAAGCCTTCCCGTAACTTCAGAAGACCTCTAACATATTCTACCTGCAGGTTACGAACCCCAATTGAAGATTGATTTTTGGCATTGAACAGTTTTTTCGAAATATCACGTAAATAAGCCTGTGTAGTATAAGGATCTGAGGACATGTTAGCACAACTTGTGATGCGTACCAAAACCATTCTATCTACTAAACCATTCATAATCCTTGCCTGTTGCTTAAGTATATCCCTATCTAAAGACCCTACCAGCTCGGTAACATCGGAATTGTTCATCCATTCGTATTGTGTGAGCAATTCTCCGAGAATGAAATTAACAGCCTCTTTCTGTTTTTTCTTACTTAATGGTTTAAATTTCTTAGGGTGTTTTTTTGTGGTTTCATCAAACTCATACACACCACCTAAACGTACTTCTGCATGTTTTATATATTGTCTGTATTGCTTCAGTACTGCATCGTACATTGCTCTCAAGTGGCTACTGGAGTTTTGATCGCTTCCTGTCCATTTGACTAAATTCTTCATGATCAGCTTAGCATTTTTGACACCATAACGACCTGCCTTTATGACATCGTTACCAAGAGATTCAGTTAACACGGAAGGATCCATGCATCCGTCACCCATACCGTTCTTTGTGCCAAAAAGATACATATCGTCATTACTTTTCTCTGCTACCCACTGATCCAAAACCGCTTTTTCTTCTTCTGGTGTTTTAGCTGAATAAATTGGTTTATAAGCCCACTTTATCGAGAAATAATCATATACACCTAGAATTGGAGGTGTTACTTTTACATTCTTATCTTTTGGTTGTGCAATGTAGTTATTACGTGCGTAATCCATAATTGAAGCTGCAGTTCCGTAGCGCTGAGTAAAGGTTGGAGAGCGCAATGAATCGACTGGATAAGCATAAGATGCACGGTAATTATGTTTAAGGCCAAGACTATGGCCAATTTCGTGTGCTGCGGCATAACGGACTAGTTCTCCCAACACTTCATCTTTAACGTCTTCTGCTTTTCCACGAATAGCAGGATCATTTGCCGCCGTTTGGGCAAAACGCCAGAGATATAGTTTATTGAAAACGCCATGATACCAAAGTACATCGCCTTGGATTATCTCGCCCGAACGAGGGTCGATCCATGAATTTCCTTGTGCATTGGCTTTTTCTGTAGTTACGTAGCGGAAGCATGACTTGGTGAAGTCGCCCATTTCGTAACCTTTAATTTTTTCTGGATAATCTTTCGCAATAATTGCATTCTTAAAGCCAATGGCTTCGAAAGCAGCCTGCCAATCTTCGATTCCTGCTTTTATGTATTTTCTCCATTTCTCTGGAAATGCATTATCAACATAGAAAACAATTGGTTTCTGGGGCTCTACCAATTTTCCTTGTTTGTGGCGTTTAATATCTTCTGGTTTTGGCTCTAGACGCCAACGTTTAATATAGGCGTATTTTTCTAGCGTAAGTTTGTCTGAAGTGTACGTTTTTTTTCTTTCGTCGTAGTATCCGATTCTTGGGCTAGACAAGCGTGGGCGCATAGGTTTTTCAGGCAAAAGATAAATAGAGCGGTGCATTAGGCACATGAACTGACCTCGCCTAACATCAAAGCCCATTCTTGTTACCAACTCTACGTTTTTATCGTAAGCTCGTGCATCTATAGTTTTTGTAACAGCTGATTGCAAACGACCTGGCCCCTTTCCCAAAGGAGAGATTAGCTCAATCATTGAATTGAAGAACTTTGTAACGTCGACTACATAAGACTTCTTAGATGGATTGAAAGCTTCTATTTTAAAAGCTTGCATCACCGTTATTATCTTATTGCGTTCGAATGCCTTGCTGATGGCGTCATTTTCTCTAACATGTTCCTTTTCATCTACCTTGTGCATGTACACATTAGCTTTGTCGTGACTGAAACGGATCTGAAGTGGATTGTGCATCATCTGCCCTGCTACAGCCCTGCTATTGGAACTTAGTTGCTCCACGCGGCTGCCCAACAGTAAATCGCGCCCCATAATTTCTTCTGGAATCTCAAGCCATAGCTTGCCTTTGCCCATGTGTACGCTGATAAAACCTTCCTGAGAGGATTCAGCTTTTTTTATTATGCTTTGATATTTTTTTGTGCTTCCGCTTGATTGTGCTTGGGTTGTTGTTGTAAAAAACAATAGCACTATTAGAATGCGGAAAGGTAGATTGTTTTGGAACATACTGGAAACTAATATGAATTTTATGTATAAAGAGAGTAGTTTACCTACTCTCTTTGTATTATTATTTATTATTTATATAGCGTAGTTCCATAGTATACGTATCGCCTTCTTTTGTCGCATACTTGGGATCAATTGTTATATCAGGGTCGGAATATTTAAATTTCAGTTTGATTATAATCTCCTTAGATACAAGATTATAAGTTCCAACCGATCGTTCAATCTCAATAGTTACAGGTGTAACTTTCGAAGACTTAGACATATCACCTTGAGTCAGCCTAGAATCTTCATACCACCCCTTCCAACTTTGTGTTTCGTCTGCATTTTTCAATGTTGCATTCCACTCATCTGCATTTTTCATTTTATAAAAAGTTAGTGTTTGCATTGGTATCACAACACTACCAGAAGTTGCTTCTGGATCTACTGATGCAAAACGCAACCAACCTTCAGATACCATTAAATTCTTGCTATATTTCGCTTCTTTATCTGTATATTTTATCATTCCTAAGAAATCTCCAGACTCAATCGCATAGCGTTCCTGTTCTGGTAACTCTATTTTAGAATAACCAACAAGTTTTCGATAAATGTTTGTTTGCTCTTTCCATTGATTCTGATCTTTCTCAGAAGTGATGAATTTATGTCCTCCCGACAAGGTTGACCAGTTTCCAGTTTCTGTGTTTTTATAATAGCGTTTAATTTTATAGGCATAAATATCTGTCCGATAATTCAATCCCGAAGCATCCCAATCTCCAAAGAAAGTTGTATGCTTATTGTCATCATTGAACCATACGGAAAAATCTACTTGAGGGTCAACAGCTGTTAATGTGCGTTTCTCAGCTGCTTCATTAACAGCATAATCTGTTGTTGAAACAAAACCAATTGTTAGTTTTTTATTCATATCCAAAACAGCTGTGTTCTTCATTTGTACCTTAAACTCAGCAGAAAGAGTACCAGCAGGAAGAATATAGCCTTTATTCTCTGTTAATCCTACCAATTCATAATCAACACCTTCCGTTAATTGTCCTGCAAATGAAAACAATACTTCAACATCCGCTGATAATGGTTTGTTGAGGGCAAATTTAATCGTAGTATCCTCTTCTAAATAAGGATTGATTACAATATCGTCTCCAGTAAAAGCAATAGTTGGAGCATCGCTAGGAACAACTTTGTTATCCTTAATAGTCAACTCAAGAGTAACATTATCTCCCAATTCGTAAGTTTCTCCCAAACCTAAAGTAAGTGTTAAAGTTTGATCGGACTCTACAGCAGGGATATTGATCGGATTAATAAAGATCTTAGCTTCGGTCTCATTAGCTGGTATGGTAACAGTTGTTGCAATGGCTTGATAATGCACATCTGCTGCTGCTGTTCCAGAAATTGTAATGTTTGCAGTGTAATCAACTCCAAGAGCCTTATCGGACTGTATTTTTACAATTAACGGTGAAGTCGCATTCTCTGCAATTTCAACAGCATCTGCTGATAGGTTCAATTTTGGTAAAGAAGATTCGTCCTCTTCGCAGGATACAACAAAAATAGCAGCTACGAAAAGCCAAATCAATTTAAAGAAATTGTTTTTCATGATATTTATTTTTAATTATGGTAAAAACTTCCCGCCCCCTACGGAAAGTGGTAAGTAATAGATTAATAACCTGGATTCTGTTTCATTTTTGGATTATACAGAATAGCTTCCTCAGGAAATGGTAACACATAAAAATTATGAGGAAATTCTAATTCTTTATTTTGCGAAGCATTACAATCTACTCTTTTCAAACTACGTTTCATCCTCGCAATATCAAAAAACAGATGTCCCTCAAAGGCCAGTTCCCGGCGTCGTTCGTTAAATAACTCTTCCCGTAAAGCTTTACCTGTCAGTTGTAGGTTTGGCGCATCAGGATTAGCTCGCTTACGAATAAAATCTAAGTCAGCACGAGCCTGTACTTCATCAGCAGTAGGAAGGTTTAGGTTTGCTTCAGCACGTATCAAATACATCTCGGCCAAACGCAAAACCGGTAAGTTCCGATCCTTTCCTATGAATTCCCTGTACTTTGCTGTGACAGTTTTCCCGTCTTTAGTTTCAAACAATTGTTTCCTCGAATCACCTTCTTCGTACAAATTCAAAAGGTCGTCACTAACAAGCCAATAGTATACTTTTTCTCCTCCGTCTGTAATACCAATAGTCGTAGCCATCATTTTCGATGACCGTCCTCCTGAATGAATTAGAAAAATATCTTCACTTGTTACAGTGTTGCTGAGACTAGAACTAACAACTTCATCTTTGTTTACTAGGGTGTACTTTCCGCTTTTAATAACCTTTGTTGCGTATGCTTTTGCATTGTCCCAATCGCTTTTATATAAATAAACTCTCGCCAACAAAGCTTGAATCGCAGTTTTGGACAAATACGCTTTTGGTGTTTTAATTTCTCCTTTTCTAAATTTGATTGATTCATCAATGTTTTCTTCCGCGAACTTTAAATCTTCTATTATGTCTTCGTAATTATCAAATAGCAAATCGCGAACAGGTGTATCTTCAAAAGTGATGTTATTTTTCAAATAAGGCACCCCCATGTGCTGCGCATTGGCAGAGAAAACATACGGTTGGGCATACAAACGTGTTAAATCAAAATGTGCTAAAGCCCGCAAAGCTCTTGCCTCCGCTAAAATTTGCAAACGTTGAAGTTCACTTGCATCTTTAGCATTGTCGATATTATTTACCAGAGTATTGATAGTGTTAATGAATTTATACAAAAATGCATATACACCTTCTGTATAATCATCTTCTTCTTTTCCATGTGTAAATTCATAAGAAGGCTTAAAGTACAATACTATTGGGTTTGAACTTGCCTCATTCATTTTTAAATTCCCCCCTTTTATGCCAGGAGTAACAAGAAGGGCTCTTCCATAATAATCTTTATCGCCAAGAAAATAATAAATTCCATTTAGGGCTGTATTTGCCCCGTCTAATGTTGAAAACATTTCATGATTGGCAACTTTAGTTTTGTCATCTACATCTAGAAAATCGGAGCAAGATATGAATGACAGAAAAAATATAAATATGGTTAATGTTTGCTTCATTTCTGTTATTTTTCAACCTTGATTAAATATTTATATTAAGCTTAAACGAGTATACTCTTGATTGTGGATGCGAATAGCGATATTCTGCCAATCCATTATGAGAGCCGCCTGTGTCGTCTTTATACCAAGTAAAAACATTTGTCACCCTAAAGGTTAATGACATCCCCTGAAGATAGATAGATTTTAAATATTTTCGCGGAAAACTATAGCCAAGGCTGACTGAGGATAGTTTAATCTGAGTCCTATCAAATAAAAACTGCGTACTAGATGCATTATGATTAGTACTATTACTTAAACGGGGAATATCTGTAACATCTCCAGGTTTTTGCCAACGGTCGATCAAATCTGCAGATCTATTAAAAAGGTTTAAGTTCCTAATTTCATGCATCCCACGTACTGGGTATGGTAAAAAAAAGTTTCCTCCATATTCGTAACTCATCAGAACGGCTAAATTGAACCCCATATATCTGAAAGTGTTAGAAAATCCACCTGAGAAATCAGGATTACGTTTCCCTATTATCTCTCTATCGTCCCAATCAGAAATCCTATCTACTAAAACACCATTAAGATACCACTGAGGCTTGCCGTCGTCTGGGTTTATGCCAGCATAGCGAAACCCTACAATTGCATCGTTAGATGATCCTACTTTAAGTCCCCTTTGTGCAAATTCCTCTTTTGCTACATCAGGGATATAATCAACACGACTTCTGTTAAAATTAATATTGAAGTTTGAACTCCAACTCACTGCTCCCAATTTCACTCCTGAAACATTCAATGTACCATCGAATCCGTAATTTGTTGATTCAATTGCATTAACCGATATTTTATCCCAACCAGTTTCTGGAAGAACTTGTAATGAAATAATTCCATCTTTTGTCTTATTGTTGTAATATTCTAGATCTAAAGAGAAATTTTTAGCAACCTTAAGCGATACACCCGAATTTAACTTATAATTGGATTGCCAGCTGAGTTCTTCATTAGGAGCATCCGATGGATTTGCAATTATTTGTCCATTATAAGTTACGCTTGATTCGTATTTATATAAGCCCTTTGCTGAGTAACTTCCTACTTTGGCATTCCCTGTTTTTCCATATGAAACTTTTAACTTAAGGAAATTAATAATATCATTCTTAGGCCAGAAGTTTTCTTTTGAAACAATCCAACTAGCTCCTGTTGAAACAAAGTTTTCCATCTGCTGATCTCCACCAAAATAAGACGATGCATCTGCACGATACGAAAACGACAGGTTGTATTTCTTTTCGTAATCATAAGTCAACCTACCGTAATAAGAGATAGTCGCAGAATTAGTTTCATATCCATTAAAACTTTGATCATCATCATTAGAGTTTCCTGTTACTTTTATTCTTTCCGTAATTAGGTTATCCTCTTTCGTTCTGGTTCTAGTATTATTATCTTTACTCATTTGAAAGCCAGCTGTAGTAGAAAAAGCGTGTCCACCAAAGTTATATATGTAGTCTAACTGATGATATGTTAGCCAGTTAAAATCAGTCTGACGCACCTCGCTCATTTTACCTCCATCTTCACGGCCTAAATTATTTTCTTTTGAATAGAACACGAATTTTCGGGTGTTTGTATAATCTAAACCAAAATTCGAACTTGCAGTTAACCCTTTCAATAGTTGAATTTCCAAAACAATTTTATTGTTTGTATTAAATTTCTCCGACCAATTTTGGTTCTGTTCTAAATATGCCAGTGGATTTGCAGAATGCCCCATAACCCTATATGAACCATCTGCATTATAAGGCGAAATATTCGGTTTATAAGAATAAGTTGCAAAAGCTCCGTATTTGTGAACTTTGATGAAAGTTAAGCCCCCCTTATACGTAAGCTTTACTGCGTCTGTCAAATCAGTATCAAGACTAATCTTTCCTGTTGTTGTTCTATTTTCATTCCCTTTCGTTGTTGTCTCACTATCAGTATGACTCAAAGAAATCCTATACGTAGACTTATCAGAACCACCAGAAATGGATAAATTTGAAACATTAGAAATAGAATTTTGAAGTGTTAAACTTCGCCAGTCTGTATATATATCAGTAGCGCCTACAGTATCTGCTATTTGTTCTTCTGGCATACCACTGTTCCTATAATACTCGGTTGCCAAAGCAACATACTCCTCTGTATTTAGGTATTTAATTTCATTAATGGGAGTTCCTATTCTTGTTTCATGAGAAATTGAAACTCTGGTTTTTCCCCTTGTTCCTTTTTTTGTAGTGATAAGGACGACCCCATTTGCTGCATTGGCTCCATAAATTGAAGCTGATGCAGCATCTTTAAGAACAGTAATTGTTTCAATATCCTCAGGATTTATTAAAGCCAATGGATTTATAACAATCTCTGCACCACCGCCTGTTCCCCTGTTAACATTGGGGTTTTGCGCATCAATAAGGGGAACTCCGTCCAAAACATACAAAGGCTCGCTTGATGCAGAAAAAGAACTTCCTCCAAAATCAGGCATACTATTATTGCCTCGGATACGCACCTGAACAGGACTAGTTGGATCTCCATCTGATTCAATTCTAACACCTGCTATTTGCCCTTCTAGCATCATATCGACACTTTGGGCTGTGCTATACTTCAACAAATCTTCTGATTTAACCTGCTCCACACTACCAACAACAGCCTCTTTACTTTTCACACTTCCATATCCAAGTACCACAACCTCCTTGAGTACTTCACTAGACTGCTTTAGCTTCACATCTATAGTAGTCTTCCCATCAACAGCTATTTCCTGTGAATCGAACCCCACAAAGGAATACACTAAGACAGCTTCTGGTTTTGATAATTCTATGGAGTATTTGCCGTCCAAATCAGTAATTACTCCATTTGTTGTTCCTTTCTCCACTATGGTAACCCCTATTAATGGAGCCCGTCTTGGTGCGCAGACCACCTTACCTTTGATGGTCTGTCCCTGAGCAAAAGCAGGAATCATTAGAATTAATAAAATCGCTACATAATAAAATCGCAACATAATCTATTTTTGTGTGTTAATTAGTTTTGAATAAGTATGGATTATGTACCAACTCTGTTGAGCCATTGGTATAGGTTAACGTCAACTGTTTCTGGTTTGCCCACTCTAGTATTTCCTCTGGCTTTACTTTTCCTTCAATATAGTAGAACTTAGCAAATGGTTTGTGCTCAAATTTCGACTCAATCCCTACAACCCCTATGAATTTCTTTCCTAAATGATTAGCTAACAAGTCAAAATGACTTTCATTTTTAGGGAATTTGCGAATATCGAATATTACTGACTTAATTTGCTCTTTGTTGTACGATTTAATATTGTTAAAGGTTTTTAGATATGCCTTGAATGTTCGTCTCATCAACCCTCTTCCAGAAATACCCCTAGGCGATTTTACTACTTCAGTAACCTGATAAGGTTGGTCATCAGCATTCAGTACCCCACTGACCAGACTTGATATAGCTTCTTCAGTTATTGAAGGATCACAGAATGCCAACATCCGTATTTTTGTATCGAACTGGGTTTCTAACTGGAATACTTTGTTTTTTGAAATAGCTTTTGCAATCAGCAAGAGGTCGGCAGGAGTAAGGTGTTGAGCAATTGTTAATTTGTGAACAACTAGGGGCTGTTCTAATGGTGGTTGTTGTATAAACTGCTTTGAGCGTTTGTACAGCATTTTTCGAATGGCAAGTTCGCTTGTTCTTGTAGTATCATATGTTATTTCTGCCTCATGATCGCTTATGAAAGTAGATACACCAAGTATGCCATCTACTTCCTTCATCTGGCGTACGAAGCCCATGGAACTGCTATAACATGTAAGCTGAGATATATGGTCTATCCGAGCTGTTTTGGATTTAGTCATTTCTTCTTCGCTTCCCCAAGTCTTAGATACTGTTGGTAAATCGAAATGTTCCCCTAAAAACATACCAACAAGCAGCAAAACTACAGTAATTATGGCAGGTATCCATTTAAAATTAAGTTTATCATTTACTGTTAAAGCTCCTTTTTTGCGACATACGGAAACACACTCGGTACACATATTACAATCTGGGTGTGTAACTTCCTCCATTCCTGCAACATCAATTCCCTGTGGGCAACGGCGCGAACATAAGCCACAACTTGTACAGGCATCTGCGTGACGGGTAATTTTAAGGAAAGATTGGCGCTTGGTGTCAACCTTAAAAATCTCTAAGAAATAACCTGTTAAACATATAGCACCTATAACATACGCAATATCAATATTCAGTTCGAAGAAATATACAGCTCCAAGCAGCAGTATTACAATGCCTACACCCAACCAGTATTTAAATATATTTGAAATTGCCCCTAGCGGACACATGTATTTACACCAGAACAGGCGGAAAATAAACGAACCTAGTAAGAATACAGAAATGGCAATAGTTGCATAAAGATAATCTACACGATGACCGTACAATGTTACGGTTGCGTAGAACGGATCGTACTGTTTACAGAAAAGTTCCCCTGTTTTAAGGGTAATCGTTAATGTTGCAAATAGAAGTATATATTTGAAACTGCGAAGTAATTTATCTGGAATGCCATTAATATCTTTTCGTAATGAAAAACGTGCACCTAATTTACCTACCGTTTCAGAAATTGTCCCCAACGGACACAAATAACCACAAAACAACTTACCTAATGTAAGTACAGCGAAAAGAAAGATCGCCCCCATCGTTAATTGAGCTGCCGTCATGTTACATGCCAAAAGGTCGTCTTGTGCCAATGTAACTAAAGACTGTATACCACCCATTGGACAGTACTGCTCAAAATTAAACACCCCTAATCCTAATTGCGCAACTACAAATAGGAATATAATAAGACCTAAAACAGAAAATTGTAATACTTGTCTTAATAAACCCGTCCGTCTCTTTTTCATAAATCTTACAAATTGTTTTTGTTCATTAGCTAAACACGACAATTTGAAAGTTTTTTACGCCCCAGATACAGATATGGAACCTCTACAAATGAAAAATTGGATTTGGTACCGCTGTTAATTCGTTAACTATCAATAAATAAAGCTTATTTAGAATTATTATAAAATAGATAAGTGCAACTTTTGAAATAAACCTTTACATTTTAGTGAATTTAAGGTCTTTTTTTCATGTTAGGATTTGTAAGATTTTGATCTATTTATTTTTATACCAGTTCGTTACATGTGTGTTTTTTAAAAGTTTGTTTCTCAGAGATTCATACAGCCCAATCTGAAGTCTTAGCATCAAAACTCAATAACCGATAACAGAACGAACAACAGAAAAGTCAAGCTAATTATAATAGCCCTAAATATTATTGTCCAAGGTAGGATTTACTATGGCATTAATTAAGAAATAGCTGTACCATTCTAACTAGCACAGCAAAAAGTAAGCTAACACAGTTCAATTTAGTTGAAATTGTCGCGTACGTATTCCGAAGGAGTCTTTCCTTGAAACTGCTTAAAAACCCGATTAAAAGAGGATTTAGAATTAAAACCACATTCAAAAGCCAACGCAAGCAATGTTTTTTCCTTATGCTCACCATCTTTCACTTTGGCAATGAAATAATTTACGCGGTATTGATTTATAAAGTCCGAATAACTTCGCTCTGCAAAATGGTTTACCGTCTTTGAAATAACATGTTCCTGCATTCCTATTATTGACGATAGTTTTCTTAATGTTAAATCTCCATCAGTAAAAAGAAGATTATTCTCTACCTCTGTGCAGATTTTTGAGTAAAGTTCTTGATCTAAATCTGAATCCACAGACACTTCTTTTTCGTTCTGTTTAATTTCGCCCACACTTTCTTCATCTACTTTTTCTTCCTCCGTTTTTTCTTTATCAGTTACAACAAAAGGTTGTGATAAAACATAAGCATATCTATTGTAGGAATACACAAAAGTGACAACAAAGATAGACACAACAATATTGATCAGCATTACCTGATCGAAAAGGAAACGCACTCCGAAAATCCCTAAAATTTTTATTCCCAGAATAATTAAAGCTAAAATCAAAGCCCCATGTCCGATTCCTGTAATCCAGCGATATCCTAGTGAGTTGAACTCTTTCTCGCGACGAACCCTACGAAGTTTGTGAATTTCCCAACAGGCCAATGAAACATAGCCAAAATTGATAAAAAACTTCATATAGACTGCTATCTGGGCGTAAACATTGTCTGAATGCGAACAGCTTCCTTCTTCTAAGCAATCAACAAGCTCCAATGACTTTACAGTATAACGATAAACCGTAAAAACAACAAAAGGCAACAGATGAAGCAAATGCTTTCGTTTGAAACGGAAAGTGCCATTAAGAAAGCTAAGCACGTAGAAGTACAAAACAGTGCCATGTAAAACATGACTTCCACAAACGAATTCGTATACATCGTGAAAACTTTTGTATAAATTATGAGAAGAAAGAAAAAAAGTAACCTCTGCTAACAAAACCAGAAAAAGCCAAAACGTAAAAATCTGATCTGACAGATGTTTTGACTTCCTTGACATTATTGAAATGATAAAAAAAATGAGAATTGCTATGCAAATCACAAACAAATAATCCATTCTTACATTCTGTATTAAATTAGCTCACCGTTTTTTGAAGCCGCAATTTTAAGCAAATTTCTACACAGCGCCAACATAATACTTACGTAAAAGCATGATGGTTGTTCAAATTACAGTTAGGCATATCAAAAAAACTAACTATTCAACGAAATAATAAACCCTTCCAAAGTTTAAAAACCATGGAAGGGTATAAATCCTGAACACTAACTTTCTACTTGAACTTCAAATTCATTATATTAGGATAAGTGCGTCCTATTAATTTCTGATCTAAACTTCAAAAGCAAGCAAGTTCCGATAATTAAAACGAACATTAATTTAGGGCATTTTCTTATTGCAGAAAACACTCCTTAAAATCACTCAAACACTTACCCCATTTGCCAACACAATTAAGGTTTCTGATTTACAGACTATTGCTGTTCTATCACTTCAAAAATATCTCCTTCTATAGTTGCTTTTACTTTGATCATGCCCTGAACAATTCCTCCCAAAGCATTCTTTCCACGGTATTTAGTCATAACAACCAAGTGATCTCCCCTGTCCCAATATGAAGTTTCCACATGTTCATAACTATCAGAATCATGCATATGTTTTTTTATGAAGTCTGTTAACTTTCTGTGAGAACCATTCCACGGATAAAATTGAAGTTTTATCTTCTCTTTTCTTTTTCTCTTTTTTTCCTTTAAATAGTTCATTGCACTATTTTTCCCCAAATCTGCAAATTCTATTATCTGCGTTTCCTTGTTAGAAACCAACGAGATATTCGCAGAATCAAGATATGCAACCCAATAGCTATTGTCCGTTCCTTCCTGAGTCTGTGCGATTCCCCAAGATTTCCATTTATCAGTCTCTTCTTTCTGACCAACCAAAGCCTGCACTTTCTCTCTTCCAATATTCAAAGGATCTTTTAGTTCTACAGTGCCAGAACTATCGTCACCGTCCATCATAATCATAGCTACCAAAAAAATTAAAGATGGTAACATAACAAATTTAAAGATCTTTTTATTTTTTTCCATTCGCTTTTCAAGAGCTTCAGGGGTCATGTTCTTCTTTCTTGCCATTTCTTCCAATTTCGACCTGTCCATACGATTTTAATTTTAAATAATTCCTAAAAAAATAAAAGATATATGCATCTATTAATACACCACAAAAGCATTAGATAACATAAATCAAGCCTTTTAAATATCTCGCAATCTAAATATTACAATAAACAACACACATATCTACCCATACAAAATTTCTCATACAAAATTTATCTTTTTTAATTTCAGTTGTGGCTATAGTACATGACATACAACCTTTTAAGTAAAGGTGAAGAAATAAGCAAAAAAGATTACGCTTTTCATTGCCCCACACCCGCTCAAACCGTCCCGTACACCAGCTCACTCTATTAAAACCCTGTGCACTATAATCGCGGAATTATTTTCACATACGATTCTGTAATACGACTTTGAGCTTGATTTTTTTGAGATAAAACTTTAGTAAGCTTATTCCCCCCTCTTCATGTCCAAAGTGGTAAGTTGAAGAGCGTTGCTTCTCGTTAACATCTTAAGTTTCATTATTCTTGTCGATTCATCACCTAGATTTTATAATTAACCAACAGTCAACTATTTCAAAATAGACAGTGCCGCACATTTCTTCACAATAATTTAACGATGCTTTGACTCCGACAGAATAAACAGAAGGAAATCACTACATATATTACACGCTTATAATCAAATAAATAACACAAATATATTTAGTATGGAGTATTCAAAAGAAAGCTGTATCTTTGCGGCTTCAAAATCCGAAAATAATGCAGGACATTCGAAATATTGCAATTATCGCCCACGTTGACCACGGAAAGACAACCTTGGTAGACAAAATGCTAATCACAGGACGGTTGTTTGCCGACCACGAGAAGCCAGGCGAATTGATTATGGACAGCAACGATCTAGAACGTGAAAGAGGAATCACTATTCTTTCCAAAAACGTTTCTGTAGATTACAAAGGCACCAAAATCAATATTATTGACACCCCTGGTCACAGTGACTTCGGTGGAGAAGTTGAACGTGTACTGAACATGGCCGATGGTGTGCTTTTGTTAGTAGATGCTTTTGAGGGTACTATGCCGCAAACGCGTTTTGTGCTACAAAAAGCTATCGAAATTGGCCTGAAACCAATTGTTGTAGTAAATAAAGTAGACAAGCAGAACTGTCGTCCAGAAGAGGTTCATGAGCAGGTTTTCGATCTTATGTTCAGCCTTGAAGCAACAGAAGAGCAGCTTGACTTCCCTACTGCATACGGATCAGCAAAACAAGGCTGGATGTCGGAAGACTGGAGAAATCAGACAGAAGACATTACCCCTCTGCTTGATATGATTATTGAGCACATCCCGGCACCAAAGCGTCGTGAAGGAACAACGCAAATGCTTGTTACCTCACTTGATTTCTCTCCATATAAAGGACGTATCGCAATCGGACGTGTGCATAGAGGAACTATTAAAGCTGGCGCACAGGTAGGACTTGCAAAACGCGACGGAACAATTGTACGCTCGAAAGTGAAAGAACTTTTAGTGTATGAAGGATTCGACAAGAGACCTGAGGACGTTGTCCACTCTGGCGAAATCTGTGCTTTGGTAGGCATTGAAGGTTTCGATATTGGTGATTCTATTGTTGACCTTGAGAGCCCGGAACCACTTCCTGCGATCAAAATTGATGAGCCTACAATGAGTATGCTTTTCACTATCAACGACTCTCCATTCTTTGGTAAAGAGGGTAAGTTCGTAACATCGCGCCATATTAAAGACCGTTTGGACAAAGAGCTGGAGCGTAACCTAGCCCTTCGTGTAGAAGAAACTGATTCGGCTGATTCATTCAATGTATACGGCCGTGGTGTACTTCACTTGTCTGTACTTATTGAGACTATGCGCCGCGAAGGTTATGAATTGCAGGTTGGACAGCCTCGTGTAATCGTTAAAGAAATTGATGGCGTGAAATCGGAGCCAATGGAGGTTCTTTCTATCGACCTTCCAGAGGACGTTTCCGGTAAAGCTATTGAGATGGTGAACCAGCGCAAAGGTGAAATGGTGAGCATGGAACGCAAAGGCGATCGTACGCACCTTGAATTCACGATACCATCGCGCGGTCTTATGGGCTTGCGTAACAATTTACTTACGGCTACTGCTGGAGAAGCTGTTATGTCGCACCGTTTTGACCACTACGCGCCATTCAAGGGAGCTATTCCGAAGCGTATCAACGGTTCTTTGATTTCAATGGACAACGGAACTTCGTTTGCCTATGCGCTTGACAAACTTCAGGACAGAGGTAAATTCTTCGTTGGCCCACAACAGGAAGTCTACGAAGGAATGGTAATTGGCGAGAACAACCGCGCTGGAGACCTTACTGTCAACGTTACAAAATCGAAGAAACTTACCAACATGCGTTCTTCTGGTGCAGATGATAAAGTGAGGCTTGCTCCTCCTATCATTTTCAGTCTTGAAGAAGCTTTGGAATATATTCAGGAAGACGAATATCTTGAAGTTACTCCTGAAAGTTTGCGCATGCGTAAAATCTTCTTGAAAGAGCATGATCGTAAGCGTGCAAACAAAGAATAGCAGCAGATCAATTATAGATGCTTATACAATCGATATATTTTTAAAGCCCTCTTTTTGAGGGCTTTTATTTTTCTTCTATTTGGTGTTTTCGTAAATTCACTATCTTTTTGTTTTTTTCGCTAAAAGGCATGCAAGTCTTTTCCTATTTTTTGAAACTGAATAATAATTCTTTTAGGGTAAACGCCTGAAAAATGAAGCTTACTTTCGGTCATGGAAAAGTTTAGTTTTGAGGATTTATCAGATCCAAGAATGCAGAAAAGTACACCCATAAGTTTATGTATTTTATTGACCGCTCTTTGTACACTTGTCTGTAATGAATAGAATAGACTCATGAAGACAGGTTGGAATATCATAAAGACTACCTTTGCCTATTTTCTTTCCTTCGGACTCTCTCAGTTCGGATTCTTACAGTGAAGCTTTTTTTTGACGCTATGCGATGGCCTGTCACACACAGCGCATATTTGGGATCCCTGATAAGTCTCATCACATGAATTTATATGACGCAATAGATGCATTACTCTATTAATTTTTTCGTGCGTTTACCCTAGAAATATCAAGAAACTGGTGGCAGCTACAGTCTGTACATTGGGCATTATTGCAGTATGAAAGAAGTAGATGAACTCAAGGTTAAGCAATGTTGTCCGATGAGCTAAAGTACAAGTTTCTGCTTTAAGAATTATAATGATAAAAGGGCGGTTGAGCTTGAAAATAGCTTAATGTCCCTTTTTTATTCCTCTTTTCTAGCTTTTATTCGGAGAACAAATAGTGTGATTTTTTTTTCTGAAATTTTCAAAAAAACACATTGTCCTTTTTACTTTTTTACTTAGATGTTATAGTGATAAATTCCCTGTAGTAGATTTGTAGTATATTGGTTTTTAGTTCTTATTTGACTTATTATCAATCAATTATGTTTTTTGTGTAAATGAATGATATACAGTACTTTTATTTGTTGATGTAAAATTTTAGCTGTCATGGTAATTTTTGTATGTTTGTAATGTCAGGGAAGAATCTTTTAATAGAAGTAAAATTAAATAAGCTAAATCTTTTTTAATACTCTATTGAAGAGAGATCATAACAACCTTTTTTTCACTATTTCATAATCCTTAACAATGAAGAAGATTTTTAACACCTTTCTCTTGTTCTTTTTAGCCACAAGTACACTATGGGCACAAAGAATAAGTATCGATCCTGAAAATTACAAACAGGAGTTTCAGGGAACAGGAGCTTCCTGCGGACTTTACATTGGACACTACTATAGCATGTCCGAAGTCAATGAATTGGCTGCAACACAAATGTTGTACGGTGAGCTTAAAATGAACTATGTTAAACAGTATGATGGTGATTACCCTTGGGTTAAGGCCAGTTTGTTTGATAAGGTTGCAATATTTGTTAAGCGCGCTCAGGAAATCAATCCAAACGTAAAATACGTTAGTTGTGTCAATAACCTACCTAACCACCTCGAAGAAGGAGGGGATACTGATTCCAACAAAAAAGGAGAACACGACAAAACAATTCCTGGAATTATGGATAGTATAGCGAATTACTATTTCCATGTTTGCAAGGGATACCAAGATAGAGGTATTAAGGTTGATATTCTTGAGTTGGTAAACGAAAGAGGTTACGACGACGGAAAAGTAACAGACCTTTACGACAAAGCAGTAGACAAATTAAGAGTTTTAATTAACGATCCTGATTTCAATACAACAGGAGTACCAATGCCTTTAATTGCAGGGCCTGCAACATGGAGTGCCAGTAGCCCAAAGAAATTTATCGAAGGCTGGAAAGCGAATAGACCGAATGCTTGGGCAAACGTTGATATTGTAACAACTCATGCCTATGAAAATGGAACAGAGGCTAATCATAGAGAAACTTTTGAGCTTTGCGAAGGAAAACCTTTCTTTAATAGTGAACAGACAGGGCGCTTACAAGTAGGTGAAGATTCGGGTGTGGATGTTATTGCAGAGCAATTTGCGAGTAATAAGTATTATCCTGAGTTTGTAAGTAATACAACGATTGCCCGCCATATGTTAGATGTGCTGAAAGCTGGGGGGAATGGTTTCTTTGCTTTTTTGACTAATACTCATAAGTCTCCTCATAATGCAGGCCTACTTGGAACCAAATGGGGGAAAAGCCCAGAACGAAACTCTATCTTCTACGGATTCAAACACATTTCTGCAACACATCCTGTTGGTTCTTATAGCTTAGGACAAACCGTTACTGACATGGATGGTCTTACATCTATTGCTTACCGTGTACAAGGAGAAGATTCTGCGTATGTTCACATCGTTAACCTTTACAACACTTATACTGATGTAAAGATCGATTTTAAGGACAAAGGAATTTTATCGGCTCAGGTGATACGTACAGATGAGTTTGCAAATTTTGATGAAAAAAGCAATACCACTTACACTGAGGCACTGAAAGAGATAACAGTTACAGCTACTCCTTATAGTGTAAATACTGTTAAAGTTAAACTTAGCGATTCTCCAGCTACTAAAGTGCTACAAAGCCAAGCAATTACTTTTGTAGATATAGTAGACAAGATGGAAGACGACCACAGTTTCACATTCGATGCAACTTCATCATCGGGTCTTCCTGTTAATGTACAAGTGGTTAGTGGACCGGCCTCAATTAAACAAGGAAGAATAAAAATTGAAGGAATAGGCCAAGTGAAGTTAATGGCAACTCAGAGCGGAGATAATGATTACGAAGCAGCACCGCCAGTTCTAAAATCGTTTAGAGTTCTTCCTCAAGGAGATAATGTGGCATTGAACAAACCTGTTACTGCTAGTTCCGAGGGTGGTTCTTACCCTGCATCAAAAGCTGTTGATGGAAATATTTCAAGTAACTCAAGTCGTTGGATAACACCTAAGAATATTGATTTCGAGGCAGAACCACAATGGATTGAAATCGATTTGCAAGCAGAAACCGCAGTACATGCATTAAGAATATACACTGGTTATAATGGTTATAAGAGCCCTATCTTGGAGTTTGATTTTCAGGTTTGGGTTGATGGAGCATGGGAAACCGTTTTGGAGGAGACAGATAACTTCGATCCAGAATATGTTAAAGGATTTACTGAGGTTACCACACAGAAAGTACGTTTGTATATGCCTGGTGCACCAGAAGATTTTAGGGTGAAAGCATTTGAGATAGAAGTATACGGAACAGTACCTGCTCAACAAGTAAGTTCAGTAAGTTTCACTTTTGGAGATAGTACTTTTGCTTATAACGGAAAAGCGCAGGTTCCAACAGTTGAAATAAATCCTGCTGATAAACTTTATACGGTGACTTTCCCAGAAGGAGAACCAATTTTGCCAGGAAAGTATAAAATGAAAGTTGTTGTTGATGAACCTTGGCATGAAGGAAGCGATTCTACAACGGTAACAATCAATAAACTATCAGCTGATATTTCGCTGACTAACTTGAATCACACATATGATGGGACTGCGAAAGAAGCAGGTTACACTGTTGAGTCGGAATTGGACATTGACAATGTAATGATTACTTATGATGGAGAAGAAACAGCTCCAACAACAGTAGGTGATTATACCGTTGTGGCTACAATAGACGATGATATTTATGAAGGCTCAAAGACTGGAAAATTAACGATTTCTGCTGTACCTGTAGGGTTTACTTTTGGAACAAGTTCATTCGTATACAACGGTCAGGTACAGAAACCTAGTGTGATTACTAATCCTGCTGATATTCAGTATACAGAGGAATTTCCAGACGGAGAACCCAAAACACCTGGATCATACGAAATGAATGTTTCTGCTAATCAAGAAGGCTATACTGGAGAGGCAACTGCAATGGTAACAATTACTAAGGCAGAAGCTTCTATAACTTTAACAGATCTAACGCATACCTATGATGGAAGTGCAAAAGAGGTAGGATATGAAGTAGATTCAGAGTTAGATATCGATGGAGTATCAATTACCTACGGAGGAAAAACAACTGTTCCTACAGAAGTAGGCGAATATGAGGTTAAAGCAATAATCGAGGATGATCTTTATCAAGGAGAGGTTACAGGTACACTTAGTATTACAAGCTTAACTGTAGTGGAGTTTACTTTTGGAACATCTACATTTGTTTATAACGGTGAACAGCAATTACCAGAAGTGACTGTTAATCCTGTAGGTGTTAAATATAAAATAGAACTTGTAGGTGGTAATGCTGTGGTTCCGGGTGAATATACGCTGAATGTATCAGCAGATCAGAGTGGTTATACAGGTAGTGAAACAACAACAGTGATTATTAGCAAAGCTGAGATTGAGATTTCTTTGACAGACCTTATGCAGGTTTATGATGGTACGGCAAAAGACGTAGGCTATACACTAGAAGAAGGAAAAGATGTTGATAAGGTAGAAATTACCTATGATGGGCAGACTGAAGCTCCGGCAGAAGCTGGAAGTTATGCGGTAAAGGCTGTTATTGTTGACGATCTTTATGAAGGAGAAGTTGAAGCGACTCTTATAATAAAAAGAGACGTAAGTTTCACTTTTGGAACATCTACATTTGTTTACAACGGAGACATACAGGTTCCAACAGTAACAACAGATCCTAAAGGGGTGCAATACAAAACGGATTTTCCAGAAGGCGAACCTGTACTGCCAGGAACATATCCAATGACAGTTTCAGTTGATCAGATCGGATACGAAGGCAGTGATAAGGCTACTGTTACAATCACTAAGGCTCCAGTGACGGTTACTTTAACAGATTTAGTGCATTCGTATGACGGTACTGCTAAAGCTGTGGATTACACATTAAGTTCGGATGTAGATGTTGAGGTAGTAGTTACTTATGGTGATTTGACTGAAGCTCCAACAGAAGCAGGAAGTTATGCGGTAAAGGCTGTTATTGTTGACGACCGTTATGAAGGAGAAACTGAAGGAACTCTTATTATAAAAAGGGACGTAAGTTTCACTTTTGGAACATCCACATTTGTTTACAACGGAGACATACAGGTTCCAACAGTAACAACAGATCCAGAAGGGGTGCAATACAAAACGGATTTTCCAGAAGGCGAACCTGTACTGCCGGGAACTTATCCAATGACAGTTTCAGTTGATCAGATCGGATACGAAGGAAGTGACAAGACTACCGTTACAATCACTAAGGCTCCAGTGACGATTACTTTAACAGATTTAGCGCATTCGTATGACGGTACTGCTAAAGCTGCGGGTTATACATTAAGTTCGGATGTCGATGTTGAGGTAGTAGTTACTTATGGTGATTTGACCGAAGCTCCAACAGAAGCAGGAAGTTATGCGGTAAAGGCTGTTATTGTTGACGACCGTTATGAAGGAGAAGCTGAAGGGAATCTTATTATAGAGAAAAAAGATAGGCAAGTAATTTTTACTTTTGGAACATCAACATTTGTTTACAATGGAGAAAAACAGGTTCCAACAGTAACAACAGATCCAGAAGGGGTACAATACAAAACGGATTTTCCAGAAGGTGAACCTGTACTGCCAGGAACTTATTCAATGACAGTTTCTGTTGATCAGATCGGATACGAAGGGACTGACAAGACTACCGTCACAATCACTAAGGCTCCAGTGACGATTACTTTAACAGATTTAGTGCATTCGTATAACGGTACTGCTAAAGCTGTGGATTACACATTAAGTTCGGATGTAGATGTTGAGGTAGTAGTTACTTATGATGATTTGACCGAAGCTCCGATCGAAGCAGGAAGTTATGCAGTAAAGGCTGTTATTGTTGACGACCGTTATGAAGGAGAAGCTGAAGGAACCCTTATTATAGAGAAAAAAGATGAGCAAGTAAGTTTCACTTTTGGAACATCCACGTTTGTTTACACTGGAGAAAAACAGGTTCCTACAGTGGCAACGGATCCAGAAGGGGTACAATATAAAGTCGATTTTCCAGAAGGAGAGCCAGTACTGCCAGGAACTTATCCTATGACAGTTTCTGTTGATCAGAACGGATACGAAGGCAGTGACAAGACTAATGTCACAATCACTAAGGCTCCAGTAACTGTTACTTTAACGAACCTTACCCATCTGTATGATGGTACTCCGAAATCCGTAGGATATGAGATAGAGGGAGGAAGTGATATAGGCAACGTAGTAGTGACTTATGGAGATTTGACAGCTCCTCCAACAGAGGCTGGAACTTACACTGTTGTTGCTAGAGTTGTTGACGATCTTTACGAAGGAGAAGCAGTGGGGACATTTACTATCGAAGCCCTTACAGAAGTAGAATTCAGTTTTGGAGCTAACGATTTTGTGTATATTGGTGAGCAACAATTACCAACAGTAACCACAGAGCCAGAAGGAATCAATTATAAGTATGAGATTCTTAACGGAGATGCAATTGCAGCAGGTGAGTATACTTTTATCGTAACAGCCGATCAGGAAGGTTACACAGGAAAAGCTGAAGTTAAGGTAATTATTAAGAAGGCTGAGGTAGAGATTACTCTTACGAATTTAGTTCATCAGTATGATGGTGCAAGCAAAGAGGTAAGTTATACATTAGTTCCGAATGTAGATGTTGAAACGGTAGTTGTGACCTATGACGGAAAAGAAGAAGCACCTGTAGAAGCTGGCGAATATTCTGTTGAAGTAACAATTGAGGATGCGAACTACAAGGGTACTGCTGGAGGAACTTTAGTGATTACTAAACCTACATCTATTGATGCATTGAATGGGTTTGATGTGAAAATATTCCCATCTCTAAGTCAGGGCATTTTCACTGTTGAAGGTGACATCAATAGAGGTGCTGTTTTAGAGGTTTATACACTTTCTGGTTCTAAAGTATATTCAGAGAATTTATCAGGCCAAAGAACAACTGTTACATTGCCAGATAATCTGAAAGGAATATACCTTTTAAAGGTGACAAATAAAGGCTTAATTTCAATTCAGCGTCATTTGATACAGAAATAATTCACACATGAGTTTCAGCGTCTATTTTGTGTGAATATTTTGATAATCTAGTAGCTTAAGCTACTGTATAAAAAGAGATCTGACCGAATAAGGTTATGATCTCTTTTTTTATTTCCTTTTTTCGATTCACTGATTATATTAGTTGGTATCTAGTCATGTATCTTGCATCGCTATATTTTCGGCAATTGAGATTATCATATAGTATATGGATGTGTATTCTTTCTTGTGTTTAATAATGAGTTGTTTATTGATGGTGTGTCGTAATAATAGATGTTATACCATCAATATTTTCTACAGCTCTAATTGTATACTTATAATTTTCTCCAGAAATTTTATTGTTGATTATCAAAGACCTGTTGTATAACAGGTTTAAAACATATTTTATTAAATTGCTATTATAGCAATATTGTTTTACGTTTGTATTATTAAAACCTGAATGGTATGACACTACCTTCGCAGCCGGTAATGGGGCTGATAGACGGAATGGAAATTTTGCAATTCTTAGCCTCAGCAGGAAGAGCTGTTTCTGGACTTGAGGTATCAGAAACCCTAGGTATAGAGAAAACAAAAGTTAGCCGAGTATTAAAAACACTTTCCTATTTGGGCTTTACAATGCCTACCAAAAACCGCCAATATACTCTTGGCCCAGCGGTTCATGTTTTATCTGCCCAGCTTTTGCACGGAACTGGACTAATAAAGAATGCGCTTAAATATTTGATTGAGCTTACAGAGCTAGAGGTTGTTGTGGCAATGGGAGTTCTTTGGCATGATAAAGTATCCTATACGTATCATTGGGAACCAGGCATATCACCTACGGACGGGTTAGGTAGAGTAAGTCTATTCCCTGCTTCACAGTCTAGTATTGGGCTTGTTTTATATTCAAAGCTAGATGATGCTGTATTAGCAGAAACCTTTGAGAATTCAGAGAACCTTATTGGATATAATGAGTTGAATAGCTTTATGGATGAGATAAATAAAGTCCGTGAAAAAGGTTATGCTACAACTTATTATGAAGGCGAGAAAAGTATGGCAGTTGCATTAGGGAAGAATCCAGCATATGCCTCAATAGCTTTGGCACACCTCAACCAAGATAAACCGGATAGTTATTATTTAGATATATTAAAAGAGAAAGCAAAATTAATAGAGGCCGTTGGGCCGAATTATCAAAAATAAATAATAAGTAACTATAATGACAGCAAAAGATTTAATAGTATTCTTCTTGTACATCCTAGGAAACATTGGTGTCAGTGTGTATCTGGGGAAGAAGATTAATGATTCGGACGATTTTTTTGCAGCAGGAAGAAAATCTTCTTGGTGGTTGAGCGGACTATCAGCTTTTATGACGATGTTCTCCGCAGGTACATTTGTTGTTTGGGGGGGGATTGCTTTTAAAGCAGGCTTTGTGGCTGTAACTATTTCTACTTGTTTGGGAGTAAGTGCATTGTTTGTGGGGTATTATTTGGCGGGTAAATGGAGAAAGCTAGGAGTATCTTCTGCTGCAGAGTACATTACGTTGCGATATGGAGCTCTTGCTTTAAACGTTTATACTTGGTTCAATATTCTTTACAGACTTCTAGGAATGGCTGTTGCCTTGTATTCTTTGGCCATTGTTCTTCAGGCTATTATACCTCAGGGATGGGATGCATATTTACTATCTGCTGTTGGGATTAGTGCAGTAAATGCTATTATAGTTTTTTGCGGAATTGTTATTGTTGCTTATGCAATTTTTGGTGGTCTGTGGGCAGTACTTCTAACAGACGTTTTGCAGTTTGTTATTCTTATGGTTGCAGTGATTACGGTAATTCCACTTGGCTTTATCAAGATGGGCGGTATTTCTACCTTTATAGAAAAAGCTGAGCCAGGATTCTTTAGCCCTGTAAATGATGAATTTACTTGGGTATTTATGGCAGCTTGGATTATCATCCACATGTTTAAAGTCGGTGGTGAGTGGGCATTTGTACAGCGTTTCTTAAGCGTACCAAAAACTAAAGATGCACGCAAGGCGACTTATTTGTTTGGCGCGTTGTATCTTATAAGTCCTATCATTTGGATGTTGCCTCCAATGATGTATAAGATTATTGATCCTTCTGCGAATTACGAACAGGCATATGTTTTGGCTTGTAAATATGCTCTGCCAGAAGGACTTTTAGGTTTGATGATTGCATCGATGTTTGCAGCTACTGTGAGTATGATTGACTCAGAGCTTAACGTGTATGCAGGTGTATTAACCAAAGATTTCTATAAGAGATTGATTAAGAATGCTTCGGAGAAGGCACAGGTTCAGGTTGGCCGTATTCTTACCCTTCTTTTAGGTGCAATTGTTACTTTCCTTGCAATTAAGATCCCTGCTTTAGGTGGGGCAGAAGATATTATCCTCTCTATTACCGCCCTAGTTGCTGGTGTTACTGTACTTCCAGTAATTTGGGGTATGTTCTCTAAGAAAATCAACCAGAAAGGCATTTTTGTAACCATTGTAATCAGTAGTATACTGATCGTTATTGGCAAATATGGCTTCTTGGTTTCTAACGGTTGGTTTGTTCCTGAAAATCCTCAAGGCTTTATTGCGTGGATGCTGGCATATGCACGAACGATTGAGGCAGTGTTGGGTGTGATTGTACCTGTTGTTGTGTTAACAGGCGTTGAAATTTACTTGAAAGCAGAAAGCTCAATGTATATTCCAATTTTGGAACATGATGATGAAGGAGAAGATGGCGAATCTTCGTTGTTCCCTGCAAAAATTATGTCTGTGGCAATAGGTCTGTTGGGTGTTATCATTATGCTTCTTGCAATAACTGCAACTACAGATATTGCTGCTCAATGGGTGTTGAGTGCTATTCTTATTCTTATTAGCCTTGCAATTTATGGTGGTGTATTGAGAATGGAAAAGAAGCGTGAGGCATTGAAAGCAACGAAAGCATAGGGAAGCTTTTCTGGATGGTTCAGTAAATAACCATAAAATCTCCAAGGCTTTGAAAACTTAGAGGTTTGGTAGAGTATTTTGTACGCTTAGTAAGTGGCCTATTTTGAGAATTTACTGAACGATTGTCAAAACAGAATTCAATTTTATTGATATAAAATAATTACGGTAGATGTAATCTTGCACAAGTTTAGTAACTCTCTGAAAATGAGCGGTGACTTAAGCTTGCTTAGGGATTCGTACACCTAAATGAAACAGATTAAAAGCAAAATTTAGCAAAAATATTAAGGAATGAAACAGTTAAAGGAAGAATACGATGTAGTTGTATGTGGTGGAGGAATGGCAGGGTTTTCTGCTGCAGTTTCTGCTGCAAGAATGGGTAAAAAGACATGTCTTATCCAGAACCGTCCTGTTTTTGGAGGAAACTGTTCTTCAGAAATAGGTGTGACAATTCATGGCGCAGCAGCTTTCCACGCTTATGCCCGTGAAACAGGTATCATTTCTGAGCTGATGATCGAAGAGCGTGCGAAAAACCACGCAGAGATTTACGAAAATGGATGGATTAACAGCGTATGGGACATGGTAATGTACGATATGGCTGTAAAGACTGAGAACCTGAAGTTTTACTTGAATACTGATTTCGTTGATGTTGAAATGGAATCGGACAACAAAATAAAAGCAGTTAAAGCACACATTCAGAATGCTGAGACTGAATTGATCGCTAGCGCAAAAGTGTTTATTGATTGTACTGGTGATGGTGTTGTAGCAGACCGTGCGGGCTGTGAGTGGCGCATGGGATCGGAAGGAAGAGATGAATTCAACGAGGTTCATGCTCCAGAAAAGGCGAGTAAAGACACAATGGGTAACTCGATCCATTTCCGCGCTAAAGACATGGGACGCCCTGTTCCTTTCACAGCTCCTGATTGGGCGATTAAGCACGACAATCCAGATTATTTCTACAAACAAGGACGTATTCCAAAGGATAAGCGAGGTGGTTTCTGGTGGTTAGAAATTGGTGTTCCTTACGATACAATTCACGACAACGAGGATATACGTCACGAGTTGACACGCCACACGCTAGGTGTTTGGGACTGGATGAAAAACCACGATCCTATTATGAAAGAGCAGTGCAAGAACTATGCATTGGATTGGATCGGTCAGGTTCCAGGAAAGCGTGAAAGCCGCCGTATTATGGGTGAGTATTTCATGAACGAAAACGATATTCAGGATAAAGTTGTTTTTGACGACGAAGTAGGTTTCGGAGGATGGTTTATCGATCTTCATACTCCGGGAGGTTTGTTGGCAGAGCATGCAGAGCCATCTTCGGCAACAGAGGGAGAGGAATACAATACTTTCGATGAATATTCAGTGAAGTCTTACTGTGGGCCTTACGGTTTCCCATTGCGTACATTGATTGCGAAAGATGTGGACAACTTGATGATGGCAGGAAGAAACATCAGCTCAACTCACGCAGCGCTTGGTACTTTGCGTGTAATGGGTACTACTGCTTTGATGGGGCAGGCTACAGGTGTTGCTGCTGGTATTGCAATTGACAAAGGTGTTGGTATTAAGGAAGTTCCTTCTGCGTATGCTTTTGAAGTGAAACAGCAATTGTTGAAAGACGACTGTTTCTTGCCGAACAACATTAACCAAGATCCTAGCGACCTTGCACTGAAAGCTACAGTTAGCGCAAGTAGTCAGGAATTGCTTTACGGCGCAGGACCAGAGTCGAAAGGCGCTCATGAAGGTCTTAAGATTTGGAGAGATCAGCCACAGTACAATAATGAAGGAATAGAAACTCTAAGAGGACAGGTTGTTGGTGTTGGAAGCGATAGAGTGGATAGTTTATCGGTTTGCTTAACAAATACATCTGGTGAGGTTCAGAAGGTTGAAGCTTTTGTTTACCCAGTAGAAGGAATTTGGGATTACCGTGTTAAGCCAGCAGAAGCTTTGGCTCAGGCAACTCTAGAAGTACCAGTTGGTGAGAAAATCTGGGTGAGCTGGGATGTGAATCTAACCGCAGAAAAAGGATTGCCACTTAACAGTTTGATCCGTTTGGATTTGGCTGCTAATAAGAACTTGATCTGGCACGAAGCAGGTTGCATTATTCCTGGTCATATGGCAATGTACCAGATTGGTGAGCAAAAAATGCGTCGTTTCAACAATGGTTCTACATTGAGCTTTAAGGTTACTCCTGCACAGGATTGCTTTAAGCCAGAGAACGTAACGAACGGTGTTACACGTCCACACGCTTACACAAACCTTTGGATGTCTGATAGCAACTTGCCATTGGATCAGTCGTTGGAATTGAGCTGGGATGCTGCACAAACTGTAAAAGAAGTGCGTTTAACTTTCCCTGGTCACTTGTTGCGTGAGTACCATGCTTATTCTCCTTTCTACCGCGATCCTCAGTGTCCGAAAGACTACGAAATTTGGGGATGTAAAGATGGAGAGTGGACTAAATTATTGGCAGTTGAAGAGAATTATCAGCGTCAGCGCAAACATATACTCGAAAATGAGGTAGAAGTAGAGAAATTGAAGGTAGTAGTTAAAGCTACAAACGGCGATGCCAAAGCTTGTATTTATGAATGTAGGGTTTATTAAGCTTTGTGCATTTTCCCGGCGGTCTTCTTGACTGTCGGGATTCTCTGTTTAATTTCTAAAAATCAAAAACTACGAAAAATGAAGTCTACCAAGTTTTCAAGTTTCCGAGCAGCTTTATTTTTTTTGGCTGTTCTTTCAATTATTTCTTGTCAGAATGGACAGAAGAAGCAAAAAGAGCAGGAAAGACCAAACATCCTTATTCTTTTAGCTGATGATGCTGGTTATGCTGATTTCGGTTTTGCAGGATCGAAAGATCTAAAAACACCGAATATTGATAAAATTGCTGCGGCAGGGACTCACTTTTCAGATTTCCATGTTTCAGGTTCTGTGTGCGCGCCTTCGCGAGCAGGATTATTAACAGGACGCTATCAGCAAAGATTTGGTGCTGAGTTTAATTACCACAGCAAAGAAGAAGGTGTACCAACAAGCGAGGTTATGCTTTCTGAAGTGATGAAAGGAAACGGTTATAGAACTGCGGCTTATGGAAAATGGCACTTGGGCGAGATTCCTGAGTATCACCCAAACGAACGTGGTTTCGACGAATTTTATGGTTTTCTAGGTGGACACCGCAAGTATTTCGCTGACGAGAAAGACGATGATCCTAAGAAAAATACTGCCATGCAACACAATGGCAAATACATCACTTTCGATGGTTATCTAACCGATGTATTGGGTGAGGAAGCGAGTAAATTCATAAAGTCAGATAAAGAAAAACCATTCTTTATTTATTTGGCTTATAACGCAGTGCATACTCCAATGCAGGCAACAAAAGAAGATATGGCTCTTTTCGAAGGGCACTCGCGTCAGAAACTTGCAGCTATGACATGGGCGATGGATCGCTCGATAGGGAATGTCATAAAGACTCT
Source organism: Bacteroidales bacterium (assembly GCA_965230435.1). Classification (GTDB taxonomy): domain Bacteria; phylum Bacteroidota; class Bacteroidia; order Bacteroidales; family JBDKHP01; genus JBDKHP01. The sequence goes on along the minus strand of CBDDLB010000002.1, from coordinate 1,155,976 downwards.
AGAAGACGAAGGTATGTTGGACAATACGTTGGTTTTCTTCTTGAGTGACAACGGTGGACCGACAGGACAGAATACTTCATCGAATTTGCCATTGAAGGGAACAAAAGGAACTGAGTTCGAAGGTGGTCACCGTGTGGTTTGTGCAATGCAGTGGGGCGATAAATTGAAGTCGGGACGCAAGTACAACAAGCTTACTTCGGCTTTGGATATTTTTCCAACGGTATTGGATGCTTGTGGTATCAACTACCAATCTCCTAAAAAACTTGACGGTGTTTCGCTTTTTCCATATTTGAACGACTCTATAAAGTCTGCTCCTCACGAAAAACTATTCTGGAGAATTACGCCTTGGGCTGCAATGCGCTACGATTCACTGAAATTGGTTCGTGCCGATACGTTTGGTACTGGTTTCTATAACTTGAACGAAGATATTGGTGAGGTGAACAACCTGTTCGAGGCAAATCAGGAAGGTGCTGCGGTACTTCAGGAAGAACTGAAGAAATGGGAAGCAACTTTGATGGAACCTTTCGGAAAACGTAGCCCAGATTGGGAAGAAGTGAAGGGCTATATGTATACTGATTATTTGAACAACGAAAAGATTAAATTCTATACTCCTGGTCAGCTTAAGCGTTATAAGAAGAAGCAATTGAAGAAAGCTAAGAAGGGGCAGAAGTAGCGGTCTAGGCTTTTTTGTAATTTGGAATGAAACTAAAGGATTCTATAGAAAAGCTATGCTTTTCAATTCCCCTCCTTTTTCCAAGGAGGGGATTAGGGGTGGTTTAATAATACTTGATTTTGAATTTTCATACGGCAATATCAAAAAAACTAATTATTCATTCGTTCCACTGCGAACGTCCAAATCCTCACGTACGAAAAGTACGTTCCGGTTTAGTCGCCTTGTGCGCCTTTGACTAATTAGTTCTTTTAACATGCCTAAAACACCACCCCCGCCCCCTCCTCGGAGAGGAGGGGAGTCTGATTACTGACTTTTTTGGAAAATATAGTCTCTAAATAGGGCTGAATTAGAAAGCACAACAGTTTTAAAAATAGCCGTGACTGTAGCGGAAAGCCCGCAAGCACGCGCGGCAGTGACACACGGTGTGGCAGCTATGGAGCGGCTAGCGGAATAGACTGCCACGCCGATGTGGAACGGTGCGGGGGCTGAGGACTTGTAGTGGAAGGCGCGACAGGTGTTTTTGGAAAAAGATGACGTCGTGCTCCTAATCAAAAAAAAACTCGAACGGATGAGAAATATATTAACATTATCTTTTTTCCTTTTGTTGTCGGCCAATGTGGTTTTTGCACAAAAGGCGGCGAAAAAGCCGAACATTATTTTCATATATACGGACGACCAGCGCCTTGATGCTCTGGGTGCGTATGATAATGATGTGATTATCACTCCGCAAATTGATGCTTTGGCACAGCAAGGGGTGAGGTTCAATAATGCGAATGTGGTTTATGCACTTTGTAGCCCTAGCCGCGCTGCGCTTCTTACTGGCCGTTATGGTAGTTCGAATGGTGTTCTGCACTTGGAGGGGCCATTGAACGAGGGTGAAGTAACAGTAGCGTCGTATCTGAAAAAAGCTGGTTACCAGACTGCTGTTGCTGGAAAATGGCACGTGAAGCAAAAGCCTCAGGAGTTAGGTTTCGATTTTCATGCTTATTTCAAAGGGAATGGTAAATATTATAAGCGTACCATTTTCGATATGGGCAAAAAAGTGAAAGCCGAGAAACACTGCGATGAGTACTGTGTTGACCGATCTATTGATTTCCTAAAAGAGGTTGCGAAAGGAGACAAGCCTTTCTTCTTGTTTCACAATACGCAATTGCCGCACATGAACGGTAGATTGATTTGGCAAGCAAAGGAAAGTACACTGGCAAAGTATAAGACTGAAGATATGCCAGTTGCGGAAACGCGTAATGATGATTTGAGCAATAAGCCTGAATATCTTAAGAAGGTAAGAAACTTGAGACAGGCGAAGAAATATGGTTATCCGGATGCTAAGGCGATTCAGAAGCATACGAAGGAGTATTATTCTGTGATTACGGAAATGGATGATGCTTTGGGGCGCTTGTTCAAGACAATTGAAGAGCTTGGACTGAAGGAAAATACTTACATCTTTTTCATGAGCGATAATGGCTGGATGCTGGGCGAACATGGTTTCACAAGCAAGGTACTTCCTTATAAGCCTGCTACTGAAGTTCCGTTTTTTGTGCTTGGGCCTGGCCTAAAAAAGAAGCAGATGAACGAGATTGTGTTGAATATCGATATGGCTCCAACAATTCTTGAGCTTGCTGGTGCTAAGGTGCCAGAGAATATGCACGGAAAAAGCTTTGCTCCGTTCTTGCAGGGAAAATCTCAGGATTGGAGAGATGCTTTTATTTATGAAGGACTTGGAAATTATGGCGGTGCGAAGCCAAACCTGACAGTGATTTCTAAGAAGTTGCGTTACATTGAAACTTATGATAGCCCGAAATTGGATTCTTTGATTTACAGAGAGGTGTATAATCAGAAAAAGGATGCCAACGAGGTAAATAATCAGATCGATAAGAAGAAGTACCGCAAGCAGATTAAGAAATTCCAGAAGATGATAGAAGCTCATAAAGAGCAGATTACAAAAGATTGATATGAGTGTGTATTTCCGTTGGGTGATGTTTTTGCCCAGCGGATTTTTTCTTATGAGATGAAAAAATAAGCTATTCCTGCGTTGCATTCCGAATTTTAATTCACGTACGAAAAGTACGCTCCGGGTTAAAATCCGAAATGCGCCTTGGTCTAACTTATTTTTTCTTTCTCATTTAATGTTTGGAGGATTGGTTTCATGAAAAAGATTTTTGTATATACATTTCTTCTTTTGCAGCTAGTGCCTTATTTGTCTAAAGCACAGCAAGAGAAGAAACCAAACGTGTTGATCATTTACACAGATCAGCAGCGCTACAACACAATACATGCTTTGGGGAATAAGCATATTAAAACCCCGCATATTGATGACCTTATTTCTGAAGGAACTGCTTTTACCCATTCATTTGTGACGGCGCCTGTTTGTGTGCCATCGCGTTGGAGTTTGCATTCGGGAATGTACACGACTACCCACCAGACGTATTCGAACCACCATGTGTCTAAGAAAAAGCGGCCTGCTACGTCTATGCCGTTGGAGTTTAAAAAGCAAGGTTATCAGACTGTTCTGGTTGGTAAGAACCACTGCTTTTTGAACAAGAAGCACATGGACGTAATGATAAAAACTAAAAAGTTTAAGAAGAAGCCAAAGGATAAGCGGAGTGCAGATGAAGCAATGCCTTGGACGGTAGAGGAAGATCCGATGCATTTGCTTACAAGTGATGCTTTGGCTGTACTAGATAAGCAGAGAAAAGAAGACGGTAAGCCTGTGTTTATGTGGCTTTCGTACTTATACCCACATACTCCTTACATGTGCCCTGAACCATATTTTTCGATGTACAACGATGTTGATATCGACAAGCCAGCAGTGGAATCTAATGGACTGAAGGCAGCAGGGAAGCCTTTTCGTCAGCAGTTTCATAAAGCTAACACAGATCGCTTGAAGCCTTATGATGAGGCAAAAACAATGCGTATGAAGCGTACTTATTATAGTATGGTTTCTATGATTGATGCTGAGATTGGGCGTTTGATCGACTTCTTGGACAAGAACAACATGCGCGAGAATACGATCATTGTATTTACGTCGGATCATGGTGATTATATGGGCGATCATGGAATGAACACGAAAAGTCCAGCGATGTACGATTGCTTGACGCGTGTTCCGCTTATTTTTTCGTGGCCTAAAACGATTAAGGCAAATCAGATTACGGATGAACTGGCTTCGAATATTGATGTGATGCCGACTTTGTTGAACTTCATAGGTGCAGAAATTCCAGAACAGGTACAGGGAAATAGTTTGGTTCCTCTTCTTACGAAAGGTAAAATGAAGAAATCGAGAAAGTACATCTTTTCGGAATATGGAATTCCAGGAAAGCCTCTTGATGAAGAAAGTTTAAAGAAACTGATTCCTAATGTTGAAGAAAATCCGATTGATTTTGTGAAAGGTATACCGTGGGAAGCAAATCCTGTTTCTTTGGCTGGGCGTTTTCGTATGATCCGTTCTCATGATTTTAAGCTTGTGGAGGAAGAGAATGGCACAAACGAACTTTATGATTTAAAGAAAGATCCTAACGAATTGGTTAATGTGTACGGACAGCCTGAGTATGCTAAAGTTCAGAAAAAAATGACCAAGGCGTTGAAGAAATGGAAGAAAAAACTTCCGGGAATTGAGCGCGATAAGGAAGATTTGGCTACAGAGAACATAAAGAATTATATTGATAAGAAGAATAAGAGCAAGAAAAAGAATAAATAAAGATGAGCATTTAGCCTTTGGCGTGTTATCATTATGTGTAATAATAAATCCGGAAAGAAATGAAATTTTACACAAGACTATTTCTATTTCTGATAGTTGTGGCTTTGGCAAGTTGTGGAGGTCAGGCAAAAAAGAAAACTATTGAAAAAGTAGATGCAGAAATAACAATCCATCCTGATAAGAAGAAACAAACAGTATGGGGAATTGGATTTGAAATCCAGAGCGATGCTATCGGTTCGGGTAATACTGGATTGCCAGAGGAGAAACATGCAGTTCCCCATGATCTGACGCCTACAGAAAGAGAGCGCTTTGCAAAAGAAATGCTTAAAGGTTTTCGCTATTGCCGTTTGGCAGGTGGATTATACTGGCGAGGTTTAGACCCAGAGCAGAAGTATTTACAGGCACGTTGGCCAGAGCAATTGGAAGAAATCCGTCAGATGATGGAAACTGCAGGAGTAGAAGGCCTATCGCTAGAATATTGGTCGCCGGCTCCGTTTTGGAAAGCCAATAATAGCTATTTGGGAAAAGGTAATAAAGACCCCTACAATACTTTACGTTGCTTTGGACCAGATTTTGCAAAAGATCCTGTTTATAAAGGTGATACTGCACGCTTTTTGAAGGATTTTGCAGAAGCTTGTGTTCGTGATATTGAAACACTGAAAAGCGCGGGTCTGAAAACATTACAGTGGGGAATGCAAAATGAACCTTTTGTGTCGAATAATCAACAATATTCCACTTGTAGATATTATGGAGCAGAAAATTACATAAGAGCCTACACTGCCGCTGCTGCTGCTGTTCGCAAACATGATTCGAATATTCTTCTGATGAGCGATACAGAGACTGGTTTTCCGAGTAAAATAGGAAAAGGTATGGACAGGCCAGAAGTTGCAGCCTTGGTCGATGCATATGTAGTGCACACAATTGGTTGGGATTCGGAAAGCGTAACCAAAGTGCATAAGAAAATCAGGAAACAGTTACCTGAGCGCCCTTGGTTTCAGAACGAGTATGAATATTTGTCTGGCGGGGCTACACCAAAGCGGTGCCTGAATACAGTGCAGCATATAATGAATTCGTTTCAGTTGGGAGAAAACCCTACTTGGTATTGGATACATGCTTTGAAACCGTTCAAAAATTCTGAGGCCAGTGGCTATTCTTTAGGTTTTTGGAAATCTTTAGATGATACTTCTGATAGTAAGAAAAAATCAACTTTTTGTCGTTGGACAAACGGCCCTAAATTTTCTGAACTACCAGACGAATTCAAAGCTATGGAGTTCATTTCTGCTCAGCGTCGTTCGAAGAAAAAGCCAGGACGGAATTACAGTTTTGTTTTGAATCAGCCGGCCACTGTTTATATGGTTGTTGAAGATAAAGGAGAATATAAGCTAGATGGTTGGGAGAAAACTGAACTTACCGTAATTCGAGAAGGAGGCAAAGATATTGTTTTCAAAAAGACCTTCAAGAAAGGAACAGTAAAAATACCTCAACATAAAGGGGTAGTTGATAATGTGTACGGAGCTCCTCATGCTTGTTTTATCTTGGGAGAAGATCACAAGAACATGAAAGTACAGGTTGGGGTAAACAGCCCGATTAAGATTCTTTCAGAAGCACATAAGTTGGAAAAGGCAGCACAGAACTTAAAGCCCGGACATTGGTTCTTCAACGACTACAACTGGAATGCAGTTGGAAGTTTCGTACGCCATATGCCTTGGGACTGTAAGGTGATCGATATCACAGAGCCCAGTTACAACAAAAATGCCCGTGTGTTTGCCTTCGAAAGGCCAAACGGAAAAAGAACAATTGTGGTTTCTAACCGTACAGGTAAAGAGTATGTCTTCAAACTTAAAACAGGCATTATAGAAGGAAAATGGAAAGGTTACAGATATACTCCATGGGAAAGAGGAGAGAATACAATGGGGGTTGATGCAGGTGAGCAACAGGGAGGCGAACTTGTTACTTCATTACCAAATCTTACTTGGGAATTTTGGGAAGAGCAATAAAATCTAATTCAAGTCATATAGCTTAAAGTTCTTCTAGCTTAGTTAAGTAAAGCTAAAAAAACAATTTCGGTGGTCGTTCAAATTCTCGTATACTCTGGTATAGAATGTCTTGTGCGTCTTAATCGAAGTTGTTTTTTACACTTTACTAAGAAGAACTTTGAACACAGATTTCAACTTGCTGCTATATTCTACATAGCGGTTATAGTTGTTTTTACTTATTTAAAAAACCTTAGATATGAAAAAAATACTATTGCTTCTGGGGATAATGGCTTGGTTATTTCCCTCTATGTTGTTGGGGCAGAAAATTACAGTCGACCCAGAGGATTATAAACAGGAATTTCAGGGAACAGGAGCGAGCTGTGGCTTATATATTGGTCACTATTTGAGTATGAAAGAAGAAAATCGAATGAAAGCTTCCCAGATGCTTTATGAAGATTTAAAACTGACTCATATTAAGAATTATACAAGAAGAAGACCTACAGATGAAGGCGGAGCGGAGAAATATGATAAAATTTCTACTGCTTTTACAAATGCAAAGAAGTTTTGTCCAGATTTGAAGATCATGATTTGTGTGAACAATCTACCGGACGAGTTGGAGGTAGGATATGGGACAGATGCTCATAAGGATCATGAACATGATCCGAACATTCCTGATATTTTCGATAAAATTGCGGAATACTATTTTCTTGTGTGCAAGGGATATCATGATAGGGGGCACACGGTAGATATCCTTGAACTGGTTAATGAGCGTGGGTACAGTGACGGAAAGGTGACTGATTTATATGATATTGCAGCAGATAAGTTCAAAGTACTTATAAACGATCCCAATTACAATACTACAGGAGTGCCAATGCCTAAAATAGCAGGGCCGGCCACTTGGAGTGCAGCAAGTCCAAAAACATTTATTAATGGTTGGAAAGCGGATAGGCCAAATGCATGGGCAAATGTAGACATTGTAACAACCCATGCTTACGAAAATGGAACTGAGGCAAACCTTAAGGAAACATATAAGCTTAGCGAAGGAAAGCCATTTTATAATAGCGAACAGACAGGAAAATTACAGACAGACGAAGAAAAGGGTGTTGATCTTATTGCAGAGCAATTCCCTGAAGCTTCGTATTATCCAAACTTTGTGAGCAATGCCACTATGGCTAGGCACATGACCAATTTATTCAATGCAGGAGGTAATGCATTTTATTGTTTTCTCACCAATACCCACAAAGCTTTCCACAATGCAGGCTTAATAGCAACGAAGTGGGGCGGGGAACCTGTTGAAAATAACATATACTACGGATTTAAACATCTTTCGGCAACTCATCCTTTGTTTTCACACCGTGTAAGTCAAGAATTGACGGATATGGAAGGTGTCGAGGCTGTTGCCTTTCGTAAGAAAGGAGAAGATGTTGTATATGTTCACATCACAAATCTTTACGATACTTACAAGCAGATTACTATAAACTTTAAGGATAAAGGAATTAGTGCCGCACAGGTAATACGTACTGATGAGTTTTCGAATTTTGAAGAAAAGAGCAATAAGACTTTTGGGGAAGCACTTGGGGAATTATCTCTTGCGATTACGCCATATAGTGTAAATACGGTGAAGGTAACATTGAGCAAAGGTGCTACAACCAAGAAGTTCGAGAATCAGACAATTACTTTTGCCGATATTGAAGAACAGCAGGAGCATGCCTTAAGTTTTCCTTTAGAAGCAAGCTCATCTTCTGGTTTGCCTGTTGAGTTGACGGTTTTGAGTGGGCCAGCTTTTATTAAGGACGGTAGATTAAAAGTTAATGGTGTCGGTACGGTTCGTGTATTGGCAACCCAGATTGGAAATGAACAGTTCAATGAAGCTGTGCCAGTTATTAAAACTTTCAGGGTTTTGCCAACAGGAGAAAATGTTGCTTTGAATAAACCTGCAACAGCAAGTTCTATATATAATTCAAAGTACACAGCCGATAAAGCGGTTGATGGAGAGAAGATAAAAGACGAGAGTCGTTGGCTTACTGCTAAGAATATTGAGTTTACAGAAAAAAAACCACAATGGATTGAAATTGATTTGCAGGAAGCAAGAACGATTCATGCACTAAGGCTATACGGAGGAGTAAACGAAAAATATAACAAACCAATTTATGAGTTCGAATTTCAGGCATGGCTTAAGGGCAAGTGGCAAACAGTTTTGCAGGAAACGGATAACTATAGCGCTGAGTATTTAGGGCAGTTCCCCGAAGTGAGAACAGAAAAAGTTAGACTTCTTCTGGAAGGAGCACCAGATAAGTTTATTGCAAGGTTATATGAAATGGAGGTTTTCGAACCTGCTCCAAAGCCAGTTTTAAGTACAGATGATTCTGAACTTTCCCATGGAGAAGAATTATCTGTGTATCCTAATCCTGTTCAGGAGACTTTATTTATTAAGGGAATACAAGAAACTGATGTGGTTAATATTTCTACTTTATCGGGTAAGACTCTTCACTCTGAGAAGTATAATCAAGGTATAAACGTTGATTTTCTGGAAGAGGGAATGTATATCGTTTCTGTAAATGGTGCTGGTGTTACTAAATTCATTAAAAAATAGTTTCTATATCGTTCCGATTTTTAAATTATGAGCCTTCCATCTTTATGGAAGGCTTTTTTGAGTAATACGAATTCAGGTGGTGATAACCATGTAATGCTATCTAATCTGGGATTTTACTTTTGTGATCCACTTTGTGTACCCAATCAGCAACTACCAGAATAAAACATCAGCAATTATAAAAATACAACCCCCTGCCCCTTCTTAAAAAAGGAGGGGAGCTGAAAAGAGTTGCTTTTCGTTGAAACCTCCGGTTTCATTCAATCAATAAATTTATGAAACTAATCTTTAGTAGATTTTGTTTAAAATCAGAGAAGACCAAGTTTTTACTGAAACTATTACAAAAAGAAAATCACCCCTCTTTTTATAAGTGGGGCGGTGTGCTGGTCAGGTCAGTAGCGTTGTTTTGCGCTTTGTTTCCGTTTATTTTGTACTCAGATGGCCGCTTTCCAAAACGCTCCCTAAAGATATGTGCAAAATGACTGCCATTACGAAAACCAACAGAATACATCACTTTCCGAACGCTGTCCATTTCTCCAGCCTCAAGTATTACCCGCGCTTTTTGAAGACGTACCTCGCGGATGTATTGTAGTGGCGATAAGCCGGTAGCTGCTTTTACTTTGTTGAACAATTGACGCTGGCTTAGTTTAAGATCTTCGGCCATATCTGCAACAGAATACTCGTAGTTGGATAGCACATCTTCAACATGAGCCTCTATTTTGCACAAAAACTTTTGTTGCTCAGCCGATAAGCTCTTTTTTTCCTCTTGTGGTAATTGATTTCGCCATTCCTCCTTTGCCTGATTGTTTTGCAAAAGCTTACTTATCCGCGCCAGTAGTTCTTCGCTACAGAAAGGTTTGGTTAAGTAGTCGTCTACGCCCATTGTTAATGCATTCATTTTGTCTTTGGGAGCAGTGCGTGCTGTTAGCATAATGATTGGTAATGAGTCTGATACGGTGTTTGATTTTAGCTTCTTCAACAACTGAAAACCATCCATCCTTGGCATCATAATATCAGAAATAATAAGATCAGGCTTAGATTTCTCAACAATTTCGAGTGCTTCCAGCCCATCTTTCGCTTCAATTACATGATAAAACGATGGCATAAGATCCAAAATATACTGTCGCATATCCAGATTATCTTCTACAAGTAGTATGGTGTTCTGCGCTTTATCTTTTTTAGGTTTATTGTTTTTAGGTTGAGTGAGTTGATTCTGTGGTAAAGAAGGGGGGGCTACATCTTGTAATTCAGGTTCAATAGGATTTATATCAATTACAGAAGTACTTGGTAAAGACAACGTAAAGCAACTTCCTTTGCCCACACTGCTGTTCACGGATAAATCCCCTCCATGAAGTTTTGCAAGTTCCAACGATAACGTAAGCCCAATTCCAGTTCCTCCAGGATTGCCTTTGTTTGTATTGGAAGACTGGTAATAGCGTTCAAAAATACGTGCCTGTTCCTTTTTCTCTATGCCAATTCCAGTGTCTGTTACTGTAATGAAAACCGTATTATTTTCATCGTTTTCTAGTGATATCGTTATTTTGCCTTCTGTTGGAGTGAATTTAAAAGCATTCGAAATCAAGTTCGTTAGAATTTTCCGTATCTGATTAGGATCTACATTCAGATTAAGATTTATAGGTAAATGAGTGCTTAAAGCTATCTTTTTTTGTTCGCTCAAGTATTCAAATGAGGCAGCAACATCTTTAATCAGTGCAGATAATTGTACTGTTTCTCGTCTAATTGTCAGTTTGTTGTCTTTTAGTTTGGAGATGTCTAGTATTTCATTGGTGAGGTTCTGTAGCAGTATACCGTTCTTCTGTGCAACCTGTATGTTCTTTAGTGCTGTTTGGTGTAGGTCCGGATACAATTTCAGAAACTGATTGATTGGCCCAAGAATAAGGGTAAGGGGCGTGCGCAGTTCGTGGGCAATGTTCGTAAACCATTTCGATTGTGCTTCGTGTAGTACCTCTATGGTGTTTTTTTGTTCTAAGGTTTCTATTCGCAGTCGTTCAACTGTTTTATAGGCTTTTCCGTAGTGTTTGGCCATTACAAAGGACATCATAACGAACGAGGCATAGAATACCGAATTTAAAGAGATAGTTGTTTTGGGTAGCCAACCAAGGTAGGAGAGGGTATAATAGCCAAAGCCACTGGATAATAGACCATAGGATATGCTAATAAGTATAGGTGTTTTGTTTTGTTTTATGGCTGTTCTTATTATTGTATAGCATCCATAAGCGATTATGGAGAGTCCAATGTATGCATATACTTCCATAATTTTTGAATAAATCTCTAATGGGAGTAAAATTGTAGCAACGATGCAAATAAGAGTGATGAAAACCTGAGCTTTGTATATTAATCGTGAAGCATTGAGGAAGAACACCTGGAACGAAAAAAGAGTGAGAAATAGAATAGATAAATAAAGCGAAATGTACTCGCCTTTGAGAATAGTAAGCCCACTTATGGATAGTAAGTTTTTATGGAGAAAATACAAACTGGAATTAAGGGTTCTGAGAGCTAGGCTTATAGAAAAAAGAGAGTAATAAAGAACAGTATTGTCCAATTTCCAATAGAGCAGCATGCCTAAAAAGAAAAAACCGACAGCAAACAAACTCCCAACAATAAGTGTGGATGAGATCGTTTTCTTTTCCCACTTATCGAAAAGGAAGTCGGATCGCCCCAGAATGACTGGAGCGAAAAACCCACCTTTGCTATGGTGATAATTCGAAATTTCTACGACTAATTGATTTCTTCCTTTTCTTAGTGCTACTTTTTCGTAAGACGTTTTCCATCTTAGAGTAGAACTATCTTGATCTTTGCCTACAGTTCCATTCTGAGAGATAATTTCTCCATTCAGGTACAGTCTATATGCAGAATAAAAAAAAGGAATATTTAAGGCTGCGCTTTTATATTTGTTATCGCATAGAATATCGAGTGTATATGTGGCGTGTCCGAAAGACGGAAGTTCAGAACCGTTCACTGTGGTATTGTTCCACAAACTTGGGCAGTACACTAATTTTGTTGGGGGAGTATCTAATAATTGTGGAGTGTCTCGATATAGTTTTTTCCAGTAGAACTTCCATTCGCCTTGTAACTCAATACTTTTTTCTCCACGGTAATGAATTTCTCCATTAACAGCACCGTTGGCCTGAGCATACAAAACTGAATAATTTAGGGAAATTATAGCAAAGAGTATGAATATTTTACACTTGCGCAATGGAAGTTTTGAGATATGTAAAAATGTGAATTTCTTTGTTTGATGCATAAGAGTGATTTGTTGTTCTTGAAATCTAAAAAGCCGCTAAGTAAAAAATCATACTTGTTTTTGAGTATAAGGGAATGTTAAGTATGTGCCTTTATTCAATTTAACTTTTCTGTGACTGAAATGCTCATCTTCTGGATAATCATTTGAAATTAAATAGAGTTGTATTTTTTAATATACTAATAAACAGTGTTTTGTGTGGTTTTGTAAAAATAATATGTGTTTATTGTTTGCGAATTGCAAGACTCTTTTAGGGGTGAAGGTATGGGTACTGAAATTTCTTATGGACAAAGTTTGTATAGTATTCATCATTAAAGAATCAAATTCAACAAGGGCTTTTTAATCAATCATTTTTAACAGTCATTCCAACTTTTATACGATTCCAATTGCTGAAATGATGCATTCGTTTACTAGAATGCAAAATAGCTATAATTTACTGTATTTAATAGAAGCAAATTCTCTAGTAAAGCTATTTTGTTGATTCTATGCTGTTTGAAATCCTGACAGCGTCTTACTTACCGCAAAACAGCAATACCTTATTGAAATTATTTATATCTCTTACGTTTTCTAAAGTTTTGGTTTATTGGATGTAATGAAAGTTGATAAGGTGCTGGGAGCTATATGTGCCAAAATAGTATATCCTTTTGCCGAAATGGTGCATGCGGAATCGAAGACTTCTGAAAGCTTGAATGGTAGTTTTGAGGCGCGTTTCGGCCACGTTAGTGTGGTTGCATTAGCGAATTTAATCGAATTTGAAATTCACGTCCTTTGGGCGTAGTCAGAGACGTTTTTCGGGATTGCCTGTTAGGGTGACTTTCAAACTTTTGATCTTAAAAAGTTAAGAACTAGTTTTCAGAAGTTGCGAGTAGTTCATCCCTTCTAGGGTTATCCCAAAGCCACATCCTTCAGACGTGGATTTTTTACTTACTATTTTAAAACCTAGAAAAATGAAGATGATTTTTTTACTACAAAAAAGAACTGTTTCGTTTGTTTTTGCAAGTCTTGCTCTTTTAGTGCTTTTTTCTTTCGGAGAAGTCAAGGCTCAAAAGGCTTACGTTGTTAAACGTTATGAGAATTTGGGAGATAATGTATATAAAAACACTGGATATAATGTTAGCGAATATGAGGCTTGTATTGTTGGTTTTAGAGCACTCAACGGAGATATACAAGAGAAGGAAGCTGGCGATATTATGAGGGTTTATATGTTCAAAAATAATGGTAAGTGGTTTATCAGAGCTGACTTCAGAACACATAAAAATAATGAAAACTGGTATGTCGATGTTTTGTTTATTTCAAAAGGTTGGGATAATGTTATGATGAAAACTAATGGCAAACTTGAGTTAGGGGCAACCGGATTGTATGTTCAAGGAAATGTTGGTATTGGGAAAAGCGAACCTAATGAGAAATTGCATATCAAAGGTAAAGCCAATGAATCAGTTTATGGACTTATTGAAGCTGAAGATGATAATCAATCAGCTTTGAAGTTCAAGACTCAAAGTTATAATTGGACTATGGGCATCCATGGAGGAGATCAAGGTAAATTTAAGCTTAGCAAACATACTGCCTTGGGGGTGAATGATTATTTAACTATTGATACAGAAGGTCTTCAGGTGGGGAAAGATATTCGTGTAGGAATAGTACAGAACACAAACAATAACAGTGCGGCGTACGGTAACAAAGTCTTTTTCTCTGGTGGGAGAAACTTTGGAACAGGCAACAGCGAGAATTCAGATCCGCTTTGGATCGGACGTTTTAATAAAGCAAATGATAAAACAGAGCTAAGGGTAAACATAGGAGACAGAAATTCTGAAGATGACAAATTTGTGATTGGTTACACAGAAGGTGGAGCATGGAAATCTGCATTTAGTGTAGGGGTAAATGGAAGAGTTGTAGCAAATAGAATTGCATTGGATGTGGGCAGTTTCCCAGATTATGTGTTTGATGAAAGTTACGATCTTATGCCCCTGGAAGAAGTAGAAGCCTTCATCCAAAAGAACAAGCACCTACCTAAAATGCCAAGCGAAACGGAAGTGGTAAAAAATGGAATGGACGTAGCTCAGATCAATACTATATTGGTAGAAAAAGTAGAGGAACTGACTCTGTATACAATAGCCTTGAAAAAGGAACTGGAGAATCTGAAAAATGAGTTGAAGAAATCGGCCGATAAAAAATAAGGAGGCATTATTTATGAAGAAGCTTTTTTTTATTACGGTTTGCTTGGGCTTTTTATGGTCGGCTCAGACGAACGCTCAGGAAAATATCCTTTTCCCTTTGATTTCGAAAGGTAGTGGCAAAGCTGTTACATTGGTCGGAGATGAACTGCTGTTGCGGGAAAAACAGACGCAGGAAAATAAGATCGCACAATTGTTTTTTTTCAAAAGGCAAGGGGATGCAAAAGTGATAATTGTTTCTGCTGCTAATAATTCATTGTGCTTAAAGAGAACTGGAAATGGGGTTGCTTTAAAGACATTTAGGGCAAGTGATGTATTACATTTCTTGTGGGAAATCTGCTATGCGGGACATCCCTATTGCACAATCAAACATCCAGATGCTTCCAGAATGGTACTGAAAGTAGAGGGCGATAAACTGGTTATGGACAGAAGAACAACTCTTAGCAGTAATGAGGATCCTAACGGAGATGCTTACCGTTTTACTTTCGGGAAAAAACAGAACCTTTCCTTAAAATCAGAAGAGAACGTTTATTAGAACTTGTAAGTCATTAGGCAAGTGTGCTAAAAAAGAATAATGAAAGCATAATCTAATAGCACTGTTCAATATACTTTCTGAGGAAATAAATCAGATTCATACGAATTTCTTGAACATTCATTTTTCATGAAAAGTGAGTGCTATGGGAGGATATTGCCCTAAAACTGTATGAAGACAGATCTATTGAGAAAGTAAATCCTGTATTTCATTATGCTGAATGTTAGAATGGTAAGTCGAAAATCTGACAGGGTTTATTCAGCTACTAAGTTGTCAATTGAGTGAACAGAGTAATTCAACATAAATAGAGCTGCGACTTTACTTCTGTCTAATATAGTTTCATGTGCATGTAATGTGAAATATTCGTGATTGACTTAAAAATAGGGTGTTCAGAATACCTAAGAATCAACTCGAATATTCAGTTCAACTATAAAAAACATAAACGAATGAAATCGTTTCATAAAATAAAATACCTGCTGGTCTGCTTAATCGGGCTTTTGCTGATCCGTCAGGCCAGTGCGCAAAACTGGGGGGTACTGCACCTAAAAGAGAACAGTTACAGTTCTTATGCAGATTTGAACATAGATCTAAAGAAAGACCTGCTGGCGACAGGAACCCAGGGAGAAGCTACTTTGGAGTTCTGGATACGGTCGTCGAAGCCAGGGAACGAATGGACATTAACAGATCTGAACTCAGATGACCAGCGCTTCAGGTTGTCTATGCACAGCGAAAGTGCACTCACTCTCGAAATCGGAGACCTGAGCGAAATAATTTCTCTTAGCGGCAAAGTGGAACACGATAGGTGGAATCACATTGCCTTGGTAATTTCGCAAAATTACAGGAAGGTAGAAGTTTTTGTAGATGGAAATTTAGAGAAAACATCTTCAATCTTCGATTTCGGAAACCTTTCTGGCACTTTGCGCCTGTTTAAGCACAAAAGTCAGGATATTTACTTGACGGAGCTACGTGGGTGGAATGTAAAAAGAACACAGGAAGAGGTTTTTCAGAACCAGAACGCATCGTACATACCTCATAGTGCAGACCACTTATTGCCGACCGACAAAGACAATTCTGCACTTAAATTTCTTTATGGAGAGAAGGAGCTAAGTACAGCTAATGTTTTCGATACTTATGTAGAAGTAGTTAATCAGCGCTGGGGCAATACCAAGAATAGCGACCAGTATGTACGTTACGTTAGTAAATTGGTTAAAAATGGAACAGAACACGTAATTGCAGAAGTCCGCAACGATGTATTTCACCCCCTATTTGTAGCCACACCAATACCAGTGGTGGCTTCCGATGGTGGATACGACGATTATGTTCAGTTGCAATGGCCACATATCGATGAGGTGGACGGCTACAATATCAGTGTCGACGGAGTGCAGGTAGATGTGGAAGTAACAGCCCTGGGCAACGATCGCATAGCCAAGGTTGGTATTGGACAATTGTTGCCGGGCGCAATGCACAATTTTAAAGTACGTGCTTATAAAAATGCAGATAAAGCCTACATGGCAATAGGAGCGGATGCTGGGTTTGTTTTTCAGAACGGAATCATCAGCGGTATACTGAAAACACCTTCGGATATACCGGTTCAGCAGGCAAAAGTTATAGCAAGTACAAACACGCCTTGGGGCAGCTCTCTGTTTCTTGAGAAAAATAAGACAGCATTAAACCTGAAAAATGGAAACGACGACGTAAAAGTATTCAGAAACAAAAACGCTTTTACGGTTGAATTCTGGGGCAAGCATAATGGAGGTACAAGTGGTGAGTGTACTTTATTGAAAATCGCAAACACAGAAATAAAACTTTCTCCCAATGGTATTAAGGTAAATAAAGGTTCGCTGAATGGGGAAAGTATTTCTATCGACGACACAGATTGGCATCATTATGCAATTGCGATTTCTAACACAGGTGTGTCTATCTTCAAGGATAAAGAACTGGTTAAATCGAAATCGGGTAATTTTTTACCAAACCTAAGCCAACGAATTTTCCAGCTGAATGCAAACAATACATTCACTGATTGTTGGGTAGACGAACTCCGTATCTGGGATAATGCAAGAACACAGGAGGATATTGGGAAAGACTATCAAAAATACCTAACAGGCGAAGAAGCTGGCCTATTGCTCTACTACCGTTTCAATATGGAGAGTGCGAATACAGTTTACAACCAGTCGCGCCATGAGGACACGCGAGGCAGTTACCACGGAGGTTGTTCAAGCTGCAACTTGAAACATTCGGATTTTCCTCCTGCTTTGGAGTACAGTGTTTTTACTGATGCAGATGGTGCTTACTCACTAAAGACCATAAACTACAACTACCGAAGTGGGACGGTTTTTCAGGTAGAAGCAGAAAAGGAATATCACGACGAAATTTGGCCAAACCCGGAGAACGGAACAAAACCATACCACGAAGTGGCTTTGAATGCCCAGAACTATACACAGACAGAAAAAAGCTTTACGGATAATTCTCAATTGCGCATTTCCGGAAAGATGTATTATGTGGTAAATGGTAATAAATATGCAGTCCCAAAGGGAAAAGCTATTCAGGTAGATGGTGTAGAAAGAATTAACGAAGAGGAAACGACAGACGAACAGGGGGATTTTGTTTCCGCAGTAGCTGTAGGTGCCCATTTAGTTACACTGGCGAATTCTAGCATCGAGGAAAGAGTCAATATGGGCAACCGCAGCTTATTTTTTGATGGTGAGGACGACTATGCTCAGTCGGACAGCCCTATCGCTAATGGTTCTGGTAAGGCAACGTGGTCAGGCTGGCTTAAAACGAAAGCTTCTTCAAATGCTGCTCAGGTAGTTATGAGCATTGGAAATTTGAAGCTACGCCTAGAGCCAAACAACAAAATGACATTGTACAAGAACGGCGATCGCCTAATCACTTCTTCGCATACCGTTAGTAACGATACTTGGACCTTTTTCGCCATCACTTACGACCAGTCCAATTTGTCTCTTTTTGTAGGGAACAGCAGTCGGAAAACTGGCGTTGGGGGAATGAACTTCAATGGAAAACTCATATTAGGCGGGTATCTTCAGGGTAGTACATTGCGAATGCCATTCGAAGGTTATCTCGATTTGGTAGAATATAGAGACGGTGCTTACAGCGAAGAAGAAGTTGGTCTATTAAGAAACGGAAAATACATCGCCAAAGATACCGACCGCCTGAAATTGCAGTATACCTTTGAAGAAAGTGACGATACACAATACATGCTAAGCCACACAGACGAAGGGCAGAAGCACCTTCTGCGTTTGTACAACACAGCAGATACAGATAAGCAGCCTCGTACAGATGGTAAAAACGATTACCTACGTACAATGCACTATTCTTACAATGCAACCAACGAAGTATATCAAGATACCGAAGACCCAATGCAGTACAGGCTAACGGTTACCAATCCTGTTGGGGAATTAAACTTCGAGAACACAACACGTACGGGGCTAATCGGAAACATCATTTTACCATGCGACTGTAGTGCTGGAGAGTGGGAGATTGAAATAGAAAATCTAGATTCCAATTTTCCACTTATTGAGTTAAAGGCAGATAACAGCGATCAGTTCTTTAATGAAGACCGTACGGCTTTTTCCGTAAAGGATTTGGTTCCGGGCAAATATCAAGTCCGTATTAAACCAGAAGGAGCCAATACTTGGTCTTTTAATCGCGAGCTGAACATTGGGGTACAATGGGGATATATAGAATACACACACAATAACCCTTTGCAGGTGGCAGCGGAGTTCAAAGGCAAAGGAACAGAGCCTGAGGCGACTTTCACAGACGAAAGTTATTGGTGTGCCGAGCAAGGGAAGTATATTCTGGATATGTACACTCCTTATCAGTTAGAGGTACGCACATTCGAGCAGTACAACAAACCTCCAAGGAAAAACGTGAGCGGTTCTGTAGAAGTGCCTATCGTTACCAATGTGGCACTACAAGGAAAAATGTTGGCAGGTGTAGGAGGGAATGTCTTTGAGATTGGAGAAACAGGACAGGAAATGTTTACAGTATATACTTCTGGACCTAAGTTCTACGATCCATATTTCAAAACAGCACAGTTAGTGGCTTCTAAAGAAAATTCTCCAGAGATTGCAACCACCAGCATAGAAGCTTTCATTGAGGGAAGCGTACAGTTCAACCAAGATTTTACAGTAAAAGCACCACAGCAGTTGCTTTCTGTTTTGCACGATCCTCCCGGCGACGGTAGTTCTGCAACTTGGAATGAAGGAAATGCACTCACATTTGAGAAATCCTATCAGTACGAAACAGCGGGGCAAATTGGGACAACAGTAAAATTTGGTGTAAATGTCGAAGCGTACAAGGGTGGTGGAGTTGGCATTATTGCTTTAATAAGGGATTTAGCAATAAAATCTCACTTAAACCTAGGAGGCGTATTTAAATGGAGCAAGACAGGAGGAAACAAAGATGTGTACGAGGTTTCTCTCGATAGAGCCATTAGCACCAATGGAGGCCAGTTGCAGACTGGTAGAGATGCCGATCTGTTTATTGGAATAAGCGAGGCCGTAATTTTCGGAAGGGGAAAATCGTTAGAGGTGAACGGATGTATAGTTGAGGTAACGGAGGCCCCAGTGGTAACGTCAGAGCTTGAAAGTTTCTTTGTTCAATCTGGAGAAAACATCAAAGGGACATTGGTGCCAAACCTAAAAGAAAGCATTCACCTGTATGATATGACAGCGGCATACACATATCAGAAAGAGCAATGGCAAAAAGTAAAAGAGGAACTGAACAGCTACAAAAACACCAAGTTTGTCGATGTGGAAAATCAGAACTACGTCGATCAACAAGCGGGCAATATTCCTTCTATTATTACAAAGATTAATAACATGGTGTTACCGAAACTCTCCGAGCTGAAACAGGAAGAGACCAGCATAGGTAACTCAGAAGATGGAAATGTACGTTTTCAAAGGCGTAAAGAGGCTATCGAGACTCTGAATGTTCTGAACCAAGAGGTGTTTGAGCTAGTTAATACTTGGAAGCGTAACCGCACAGCAGCTGCTGAAGAGACTATCGAGTTCATTTATAATAGTACGTATTGCAATTCCAATGATTATGAATGTATAAATCAAAGGGAGGAGTTACGACAAGAAAGATTAGGCAACGTAACCGATTTCGATAATATCTGGAAAAGCTTGTTTGATGAAATCAACAATAGAAATAATCAACTGCTTAACTACCAGAGCGAGATAGGGCAGTGGGAATCTATTTTGGCTGAAAATAATGATCAGACGACTGAGAAATGGGATGACCTGAAACCGTTTAATGTAGAAAACCAAGCTGGATCGCAAGTTGTAGATAAAGAGATCATCGCATTTGGCGGTGGCGGAGCTTCGCTTTCTTATTCATTGTCTACATCTAGCGATGATGAAGATCATGATGGTGGCGGTTATGGTGGAGCACAGACTACAGAGGTTACTTTGGGGTTTAATATTCTTGGAGCGGAAAACCAAGTAGTGATTTCAAACACTGTCGGAAGGGATAACTTCTGGAATGAGGTGGAATCGAAAAAGATTAACAATACTTTCTCATTCACACTCTCAGACGACGAACCGAACGATAACTTCTTAGTAGGTGTAAAAAAAGACAACCGCTACGGAACTCCAATTTTCAAAACCCTTGCAGGGCGTAGTAGCTGTCCGTACGAGCAGTATACTGTACCACTAGAAGGAGTAGCATTAGAAATAGACGAGCCTTTCAAAGAGCAAGACTTCAGTACTCCTGCCGTATTCACACTAACGCTAACAAACACACAGCCAGTAAATGACAATACAGAGAAAGAATATATTCTGGCACTAGGTCACGAGGCTAATCCGCACGGTGCAATTATAAAGGTAAATGGAAAAGCGCTCGATAAAGTCACCTATACGCTACAGCCTCAGCAGCAACAAGGCGTATTCGATGGCAGCAATCCAGAAGATGCAACAGTTACTACAATACCAATTTTGGATGGCGAAGGTACTCCAATAACAGGAACGGACGGTTCACCTGTAAGCTTAAACAGGTTTCAGGCAAATGCAATTGTTACTGTTCAGCCAGGGGCAACTGGTGTGTTAGATTACGACCGTATACCTCTTTACTTCTATTCTAAATGCGAAGGAAGAACGGGAAGCTCTACCTTCAACAAAGACGAACTGCTCGATGATAATGGCAATTCAATCGTTAAGCTGATCGATACAGTGTATATCTCTGTAGCATTCCGTGCACCTTGTGTGCAGAACATAGATATGACAGAACCGCAAGGCGACTGGATTGTAAACACACAATCATTTAATGCAGATGAGGACGAGTATCTGCTCCCTATTGAGTTTAAGCTCCAGGGTGCACAGGTCGATTATCTGGAAGCACTTCAGGTAGAACTGGCTACAGAAGGTGGCAAGCTAGAGTATACTTTCGAAGCTCAGAAAACAGATCTGATTCTGCTGGAAGGTACTTCAAACGGCGGGAACTTAAGTAACGGTAACCTCTACCGCTTAAATTTTCCTGTTCCTAAACGGATCACCGATGGAGAATATCAGTTCAGAATTGTTCCAAAATGTTGTGCCACATGCTCTGGTGATAAATGGGAAACAGCTAGTCCAACCGATTGGATACAGGGGAACATCGCGAGAAGCAATCCTCAAATAATAGAAGTGGCCCCTATTCCGCGTACATTCCTGACTGGAGAAGGCGATATTTCAATAGAATACGACAGAAGAATCAAGAAGAAAGATGATAATGTTGTTCTAAACGAAGAAATCTCCTTGAAAGGTACGCTGGCAAACACCAACTACGTACATACGTCTGTAGAATTTGATCATAAAAATGATCAGATTACTTTGCCCGATCTTTCTGCGGTGGATTTGGGAGGTTCGTATTCAATAGAATTTTGGATTTATCCATACAGCCATGCCAATGTGCCAATCATAGAAAAAGGATCGAATTTCAAAATTCATTTAAAAGCAAACGGTAGGATAGATAACGGAAGGGGAATCTCCAATGTTCCTGTACTGCCAAATGAGTGGAGTCACGTAGCCGTAGTTTATAACAAACCAAGCCGAAGCATCGAGACTTACATCAACGGACAGGTGGTAGATGCCCAAAGTAACATTGTTAATTTCAGTGTAAACAATTCTTCTATTAAAATTGGAAGAAGAGAAGGATCGTCAGGTTTTAAAGGCATGCTGGACGAGGTAAGAATATGGAACAAGGCGTTGTTAAAGGCAGATATTATTAAGCACTATCGTCATTTATTGGAAAACAACCAAGATAAGGTAGGACTTGTAACTTATTTGCGCTTAGATAACCAAGAGCCAGGTGCTATTCTGGATTACGTTGGAAACTATGCCAAAGGGCAGATTACTTCGGGAGGTACACTTACATGGGAAACTGGAGCAGCAGCTTCGCCTGTGATTGAAGAAACCAAAGAGCAGATTTTACCAATTCAGGTGTTAACGGCAGATAGGAAAATGATCATCCAGCCCAAAAACATTACCGATGAAGAACTAGAAGGAGCTTCGCTGACAGCCTATGTTGCAGAAGGTGCAATAGAGGATTTGTTCGGAAATCCGGCAGAAGGAAGAACTTGGTCTTTTGGCGTGAACATGAGTCATATTTATTGGAACGAAACAAGCCATGAGGTAACGCAACGTCAAGGAGAAGTTGCTCCTTTTACAATGGAACTTACCAACGACTATAGTCAGGTAGCTTTCTACGAAATTGTAGAACTTCCGTTCTGGTTACGCCTGTCCGGTGAAAAAGTTCAGAACACCCGTTATACTTTAGAAAGTGAATCTACAGATGCGATTGAATTTGAAGTAGGCGGTGAACTGGATCCTGGTGAGTACGCGGTTACAGTAAAAGCTCAGACTTTCTATGCTGATAACACACCTGCTGGAACAAAAACGTTCCGCTTGCGTGTCAATGTTTCATGTTCCGATGCTCCTTCTTATGTAATGGGAGAGAATGAGCTGCAGGAGTTTAACGAAAATTTGAGTCACGACTACAGAGATCAGATGTATATCACTGCCCGTTTAGACATAGATGGGGAATATTCCGAAGATACTCAGGATTATATCGCAGTTTATTCTGGAGATGAGATCAGGGGGATTGGTAAAGTACAGCAGCGGTCTGGAATGCATTTGATAGAAATGATAGTGTATGGAAATGCTTCGGAAACTGAAGCGTTAACCTACAAAGGTTGGGATGCTTCTCATTGCCGTGAACATGTACTCTCTGTGCCTTCTGCAATGGAAGACTTCTCAGCCGACCAGAGCATAGGAACTCTTACCGACCCTGCTGCGATTTCTGCAGGAACAACAGTAGTGCGTACACTTTCTCTAAAACAAGGCTTTAATTGGGTCAGCTTCAATCTGAAAACACCTTCTAACGAACACACTCTGGAAATCTCAGATGCGATAACCGGTTTTGAAAACGATGAAACCATTGAGAACAAGCAAGAAGAGGATGCCATCTTCAGTCAGTCAAGCGGCTGGGGCGGGTCTTTAACAGTTTTGGATTCTAGACAGTCGTACATGATATATGTTAAGCGGGACAAGACAGTTCAGTACAGCGGAAAACCTGTAGGCATCAATACCAATATACCTGTAGGTGGTAACAGCTCTAGGTGGATTGGGTACATCCCAGAACGTATGATGAGTGTCAATACAGCCCTTCGTTCATTACTAAATCAGGCTTCTAATGGCGATAAAATTTCTGGACAATCCGCTTTTGCCACTTATCAGGACGGTAAATGGATTGGGGCATTGAAATATTTAAGCCCGCAAAAAGGGTATCGTCTTCGGTTCAGCAACAATGCACAGTTGAACTATCTAGGCTGGGTGGATGAACAGAAGAAGCTAAGCATAGCAACAATGCGCGAAGGAGCGACTACTTTACAGATTTCAGAACCAGAATACTTCCGTATCGAAGAAGCTGCTCAGTTAGGCTGGACGGTGAATGCTCACGACTATCCAGCGAGTATGCACATTGTAGGTGTTCTAAGCGCCCCTCAATTAGACACAAAAATCAGTTATCTGATTGGTGCATTTACAGGCGAAGAATGCAGGGGGGTAGCCGTGCCTCAAAAAATTGAAGGAAAGTATCATTACTTCATGGTTGTGCATGGAAAGCAGGCAGGTGAAGAGGTTTCTTTCCGTCTGATTAATCAGGGAGAAACGCAACTGCTTAGCAACACCCTTGCTTTTGAGTTGAACGGGTCTAAAGGAGAATACACGGCTCCATATAACTTCAAATTGCCTGAGAATAAGATGGCTCAATTGCATGTGTTGGATCAGGATCAGGGCTATGCTCTGTCGCAAAACCAGCCTAACCCAATGGGTACGTTTACCGAAATTCAGTACCAATTGCCAGAGCACACACGGGTTGTAATTGCGGTCTACGATCAATTAGGCCGCAAGGTGAAAACACTGGTAAATGCAAAACAGAATGCAGGTGTGTACACAATCACTTGGGACGGAAAAGACGATGCTAACCGCTCCATCGCTAATGGCGTATATTATTACGAACTGAAAACAGCGCACATACGACTGCATAAGAAGCTTATGAAGTATTAATTGAATCAACACTTTATTGTTTGAATAGAAAGGCTAACGTTTGTGTTAGCCTTTTTAAGTATATGGTGGTATGATATTCCTACTAATTTTGTAAAAAAAATCGTCCTGTTAAAAACTAAACTCATTTTCAGGGAAGCCCTCTGTATAGGGGAAAAGTTATTTCCGAAATATTTTTTCAGCTTTTTAAGGAGTAAAAAATATTTCAGAATAACTTTTATCACGTTCCCCAGATCGGATTGCACTTTACAGACAGGTTCATTTACTGCCGAAAACTATAATCTGCACCTCCTTATCAGTTACCAAATTTATGTAAGACCAGATCAGGTATGTCTGAATATCAGGCAGCTGATTTTTGATTTTTCCTAATCTATACTTCCTTTTCCAAAGGGGTCAAATAACCTGGGGACTGATGTATCCTCTGGGTATTGTACCATTGTATATATTGGTGGATCTTATTATAGGCCTGACGGTAAGAACTGAAGCCTGTCCTGTATATAAACTCACATTTAATGGTTTTGAAGAAGCTTTTGGTTACAGCATTGTCTCAACAGTTCCTTTTACGGCCCATGCTCTGCCTGGCCCTGGTATTATTTTCAAAAAGTCTCCTGACCATACTGGAAGTGTACTGTGACCCACGGTCGGAATGCAAGATGAACCCAGGTACTGAAGTGACCACTCATTTGAAAGAAACGAAACCCAGACTATGGATATAGGTCTGGGTTTCTATTTTAATCTTTTAGTAACAATTTCCATTTTGGATGAAGATGGATTGATTTTAAATTCTAGTTATAGGAGGGTTTATTTAAGAACAATTATATTTGTATGAAATAAAGATAATTAGGGAAGAATTTCATGGAAAAGGACTTATGAAGTTTATAGAACGTTTCCTAGACAACAATATTTTCTGCATTTATCTCTCTGAAATTAAGTAGACTAACGGTTGTAAATGTAAAAAGTGCGGTCATACACACTACAGTAGCAGAAGAAATATGAACGTATCTTTACCTTTGTAAATACAGTTCAATCACCTACATAAAACTATTTAAAAATAAAAGCCACACAACAATGTGGCCTAGAAGTGTGGAGAAATCCGTTTAGTTCCGTACGCTAACCACTGTATAAGCAAGAGGTACCAGCTTACCAACAACCTGTTGTTTCTCAATCTGAAAATCATTCTTCTCAAGAAACTGCCTGAAAGAATCAACAGACCAGCGGTTGTTTACTCGAAAGCCTGAGAAAAGCGACATTAAACGAGAAGTCAATTCACTTTTGAAATTATGGCCGTGACAATAGGTTGGCAAGATTACTTTTCCGCCTTTCCGAAGCACGCGTTTCATTTCTGCGAGTGGTTTTTCGGGTTCAAAAAGTAGATGGAGTACATTGGATGCGATAATGCAATCGAATTTTTCTTCGGAAAAAGAAAGCTGGTACGAATCTTCTACTTGAAACAGAATCTTATTCACGTTCTGCTCCTTGGCTTTACCTTTCGCAACTTTTATCATTTCTGGCGAAATATCAGTAGCTACAATACTATCTATCTGGTCTTTCAGCATAAAAGAAAGCAGGCCTGTTCCAGTTCCTATTTCCAGTAGGTGCTTTGTTTTGGGTGTGTCTTCAAGCAGCCAATGCTTAAGCTTGGCATAATCATCTTTCGCACGTTTGCCTATAAAGTTATCGTAGCGGCTTGCAAATTTGTCCCAGAACTGCTGTTCCTTTTGTTTTCTGTTCATGATGATTGACTTAGGTCTTGAATTTTTTTAGGCTTACTCCTTACAGGTAACCAACTACTTAGCACCAGAATAAATCTAGAGTAATTATGACAGACTACTTATTTTTCCAATAGTGTAATGCAACAACCTCCCTGAATTGCGAATAGCAGGAACAAAGCGCATCAGGTTATAGAGAACAAAACCAGTTCGTTTCCAAGCTGCAAAATCGTTGAAACGTTTGGCGGATTCCAAAGTAAGCTTTTCCGACCAGTTTTCCATTTGTCTATCGTCGTCGCAACCGTGTTTAAACACCGCATTGGTTAGCTTTACCGTTTCGTGGCGGTGTGAATTCCTGCACATCCAACTACTTACCACATCGAAAAGTAATTCAGCGTTCGCAAAGTAACGGGTAATACTCTGGAAGAGATTTTTCACCTGCTCTGTTTCAAAGTACATCAGCACGCCTTCAATTATCAATAAAAAATTGGCTTCGGGATGTTTATCCGTAAGCATTTTCATCCAGCCCGTTTCGAACATCGAACTGGCGATGTAAATATCGTTTTCCGATTCAGGAAGAAGTTGTTTTCGGAGTGTTATGGATTCAGGAAGATCGAGTTCGTAAAACATGGCCTTGTTCGTAATTGCTTTCCCAATGCGCTGAAAGCGGGTATCGAGTCCACAACCAATATTTACAACAACTGGTTTATCGTGTTTTTCGATGAAGTCGCTCGTCATTTCGTCGAAGTATTTTGCACGAATAGCAACACCGATAGAACTTAGTATGGCTTTGTCGTATTTTGAGAAATCGTAATCTACCTTGTCGATGATGATAGACGCAAATGGATCGTGGAAAAACGCATCGGGCTTGTTGCTTTCGTTGCGCTTCATGGCCAAAGGAATAAAAAGCGTGTCGGCCACATTATCGGTGATATTGTTTTTAATTTTTGTTTCCATTTGAATGATGATGTTTTATGACCATCGTTTTGAAATTTAAATTCATAGAACACAGGCCGCCGATCACTTTTTGTGATCTCTGACCTGTGCTAGGAAAGGTTGCCCACTTCGGGGCGTATTCGTAAAGTGCTGGAAAACTAACGTCAACAGTGCCCAGAAGTGACTGCCTTTTACTGACATAGCTAGAAACATATCGTTAGATATGGCTGGATATGAGTGTGATAGTCGTAATTGATTCTTTGAATTTTGCTACGGACTAGCTTTCAGGCATCAGCCTATGAATAATTCGCAACTTTTCAATTCAGCATCTGCCGTTCCAGCATCTTGGCAAACAGACCCTTTTGTTTCTTCAGCTCTTGAGGTCGGCCACATTCGGATACTCGGCCATCCTCCAGCACAACAACTTTGTCTACATTGGCCACAGTACGCATGCGGTGAGCGATTATCAGGACAGTTTTGTTTCGGATCAGTTCCGAAATTGCCGATTGGATTTTGCTTTCGTTCTCCACATCGAGCGAGGCCGTAGCTTCGTCGAGCAGAACAATTGGGGCGTCTTTCAGCAAAGCACGGGCGATAGATATACGCTGCCGTTCGCCACCGGAAAGAGTTTCTCCGTTCTCGCCAATCACGGTCTGATAACCATCAGGGAGTTTTTCGATAAATTCTTCACATTGGGCAAGCTTTGCCACACGTTTAACTTCTTCGTCGGTTGCATCTCTTTTGCCAATACGGATATTATCTATAATAGAAGCATTAAAGAGCACAACATCCTGAAATACCATTGAGTAATTCTGTAACAGAGTTTCAGGCTCAATTAGGCTGATGTCGTGTTTGCCAAGAAGTACCTGCCCCTGATTAACATCCCAGAAGCGCGATGCCAGTTTGGCCGCAGTACTCTTACCACTTCCCGAAGGGCCTACCAGTGCAGTAGTTTCGCCCTGCTTGGCTGTGAACGATACATCTTGCAGTACATCTTTTCCGCTTTCATAAGAAAAATGTACCTGTTTGAATTCAATATCGTAATTCTCTGGATCGAAATTGGTTTTTCCTTGCTGAACAGGCATGGCTTCCATTTCGTTCATTCGGTTGATACGGATATCTAGATAAAACAGGGCCGCAAGATTATTGAACACCTCATTTATAGGCTCGTACACGCGCGATGCAATCATTAAGAAGATCAGGTAAGTAAACAAATCGGTGCTTCCACTGGCCAACATTTTTGCCCCGATAATAATTACACTGGCCAAGCCTAATTTCAGTATGCTCTGAGCAGAATTAACAAGCACTCCAGTAAATAGTTCCGCACCTATCTGTTGTTGCTCGAACGCCTTTATTTTCCCGCCAAGCTCTTCTAAATAGTTATTTTCCTGACTATATGATTTTATTTCCTGCACGGTATCCAATCCCTCTTGAATATGTTCTGTTACATCACGTTTCTTCAGGTACATCTTACGGTTGCCACCGTGTTGCATTTTTTTCGATAGCAGAATAACGGTTGCAGCAAATGGTACTACCCAGAACAGAGCAAGCGATAATTGCCAGTTGTAGAAGAAAAGCCCTGTGGCTATTAGCAGAACGCTAATAATAGATGCAAAAACCTGAGGTACAGCATGTGAAAATGTATGCTCCAGATCGGTGCTGTCGTCCATAATTGTAGACGTGAGATCGGAAAGGTTTTTCTCGCCAAAGAAAGCCAGTGGCAGTTTCCGTAATTTTTCGGCCAGTGAAATACGGCGGTTGGCACTTTCGTCGTACACTGCCATGAAAGTACTACGGTACTGAAGTACAGCAACAAACCACATGACGCCCATAAAAGCAACCGCAACTCCTATGTAGTACCAAAGACTATGCTGTACATCTACCGACGAATTAAGTGCTACGCGAAGGTAATCTTCAAGAAAAATAAAGATATACACCGCAGGGAGCATTATTGCTAAGTCTATAAGAGTGGTGAAGAGTACCCCTTTGGAAAAATCTCTTGCACCCCGGGCCGATAAAGCAAAACGCTTTTCAAAGAACTTATACATATTGTGCCTCCTTTCCAATTGTCCATTGTGCAGAACGTTGGTATTCTGCCCACATTCGGGAATAAAGTCCTTTTTGGGCAAGTAGTTCAGTGTGTGTACCTTGTTCTACAATTTTACCTTCATCTACAACTAAAATTTTATCTACATCCTGCACACTTGTTAGGCGGTGCGCAATCATCAATACAGTTTTTCCCTGAGCTAGTTTTCCCAAGGCTTCCTGAATAAGGTGTTCGTTTTCTGGATCGGCAAATGCAGTAGCTTCGTCGAGCACTACGATTGGGGCATCTTTCAGAATAGCCCGCGCCAATGCAATACGCTGTTGTTCGCCACCGGAAAGGTAAGTTCCTTCTGTTCCAATTTTGGTGTGCAGGCCATCGGGTAGTTTCTCGATAATTTCGCGGCATCTGGCAAAATCTACGGCACGGTTTACAGCCTCGATACTTGCATCGGATTTACCGAAAAGAATATTTTCTAAAAGACTTGTCTTGAAAAGTTTCGTGTTCTGGAAAACAAAGGAAACGTTGTCCATCAGCTCTTTTGTAGCAACATCTTTTACATCGATTCCACCAATGCATACACGTCCGCTTTCTGCGTCCCAAAAACGGGGAACCAGCCTTGCAATAGTGGTTTTTCCGCTTCCCGATGCACCAACCAGAGCATATGTTTTTCCTTCGGGAATATTGAAACTGATACCATCAATGGCTTTTTGTTTAGCGCCAGGGTAGCTAAAACTCACATCTTCGAATTGAACACCATGAGAATTTATAGGAACTGGATTTTCTGCTTGAAGAAGAGGTTCGGCATCTGTAAGCTGTTCGATCCGGTTAACCGCTTCGCTGGCCTGTCCCATGGCTTGGTTCAGGTACATGCTTCGCATAATGCTCTGTGCAAAAACAGGACTTATCAGTACATAAAAGAGTAGGTTTACAAGTACCTTGGCCACATTGTCCGAATTGCCGATTTGTAAAATTGCAACTGGTACGAGAAAGAACGCAAAACCATGAATAATCACAGTATAGGTCGACATCGGCTTTTCCCAATTATGGGTATACAAGCTCACCATGTCTTTATATTTTATGATACTACTATGGAAATTTTTAAACGAAAAGACAGTTTGCTGAAAAACTTTTACCACAGGGATACCACGAACGTATTCCACAGCTTCTGAGTTCATTTTTTCCAGCGAGTTCATATACATTTTCATGAAATATTGACCTTTGCTGCCCATCATAAATCCCATTATCGCTATGGCAGCCAATACTGGAATAAGGCAGGCCAGCCCCAGTTGCCAGTCAAAAATAAAAATCAAGGCTAAAGTGAAGGTTGGCATTAGGACTGTGCCTGCCAGATCGGGCATTTGATGGGCTAGAAAACCGTGAGTAACACTTGCATTGTCGTCAATAATTTTTCGGATGCGCCCGCTAGTATTGTTGTCGAAAAAACCGAGCGGCATCTTTATGATTTTTTGCATGGCCTGTTGCCGAATCTGGCCTTCTGCACGAAAAGCTGCTAAATGTGATAAAGCAAGAGCAAGAAAATACAGAACAATACCACTGATGGCTGTTCCCATAGCCCACCAAGCATAAGTGTTGATGCGCAGTTCTGAAATTTCATTCGATACAGTGAGCAGTTCGCGGGCAATAAGCCAGATGAAAACATAGGGCAGTATCCCGGCCAATGTACTTATGGCCGACATGAGCAGTGCCGCAGGCAATAAGGCTTTGCGGCCTACCATGTAGTTTTGTAGTTTTTGTAAAGTTTTCACTTTGTGAGGTTTATGTTTGTTGTTTTTTTGTCATTGGTTATTGGTCAATAGTCATTGGGTGATTTTATAGAAGTTTGGTTTTTAGAAAGATTCTTCCAGAGTGCTTAATGATCTAAGTCTTTACTTTTGAGGAGGTAGTGCTATACAAGTAATGCTTTCGCTATGGAATCGCTTTCCTACCGCCATTTCTAATTTGGATTGATAATGTGTAAAACTACAGGCTAAAAGCCTGTGTTACATGTAGCTTAGGCTTTCAGCCTGCGGCTTTACATCGTAATTTTCTATTTATTTCTTAATTATAAATTGCTGTCTGGCACTTGAGTTTGCGGATTTCGTTGAAATAACTTTCTAAAAGTTTTTATTGACAATCAAAAGAACTTTTGGAAAGTTCACTGCCTAATAGAGCAACTCCAATATGCAAAGTCAAGTGCCAATTTTAATTATTGTGAAAATGGTTTCATCCCATTTATTGAGACAATACCAATGAACCAATTCACCATAACAAACAGCACCACATGTTTATTTTTCAAAACAATGGTAATAAAACGGATACCCTTGAGTTTTGACAATTGCGTGTGAACTGGTTGTTCCGCTTTGCACGTTGTAAGTGAAAAATCCATTGTCGGAATTAGTTGCAAGGCCAAATACAATGTCCTGTTTAAATTGACCAATCGCAACGCCGTACGAGTTGCTGCGTGGTAGATCGAGTTTGGTTACAGTTTTAGTCTTAAGGTCGATTTCTACGGGAACAACAGTGCGGTCTTCGATATAATTCGCAGGATCGCTATGATAGGCCATGAAGTTGGCTGTTGCATACAATTTTCCGTTGCCCGCATAATGCACATATTGCAGATAGCTCAATGAGTTGTTTTCCCCAATTACATCAACGTCATTCAGCGTAAAAACATAATTGGGATCGAATTCTGTTTCTCCAGATTTTATGCGCAAAATACCCGTTTTATGATTAGGGTGAGCACCCCAAGCGCCAATGCATGCAATGTAGATATCGTTGTTTTCATCGATGAAAATTGACTTCGGATCGATCGGGCGCGTTGGTGTTGAAATACCCGATTTTTCTTCGGTAATCATTTTTACAGCTTTATCTGTTTTTGTATCAATAATCAACACATCAGCCTTAGCCCTATCGGCAGCGGGCATAAAACCGCCAACCATCTGTGTAAGTCCTACATAGAGAAGATCGTCACGGATTATCATAGAAGCAGGATCGGGGTTCTGATCGCCTCTGCCATATTCCGATATATCTATTTCGCCAGTTTTTTTCATGGTGCTGTGATCCAAAATCATAATCTTGCCTAACATGCCCAAGGCCACATAAGCCTTATTGCCATGAGTTACAATGCTCGTTGCTCCAGATTGTGGAGGCATAAGGAGCTCTCCCTGTTTTACAATTCTGTTGTCTATGTGTGAATACTTGGTCATTAGATCCGTTTCCATTCCCCAGCCCGGAAGAATGAAGATGTCCTTGCCAACAATATATGGAGGGCCACTGAAAGGGATAGGAATCGCTACCGTGTTTTCATAAGATGCTTCTTCCATATTGGTTATCAATCGCATGTAATGACCTCCCGACTGCCCGTCAGGATTGGGCAAAGACGCAGTAATGAGTATATTACCGACATTTGAATCCCCATCAGTATCGTCATCTTCACAGGATGCAAACACAACCAGAAGTAAAAATAATGCTATAACTTTTTCTTTGATTTTCATTTGTTTGGTTTTTTGCTCATTAGGGCAGACACATAAAAAATGTTACATCTTGAAAACCAAAGGTTTTCTACTAAAAGGCGAAGCCTTTTGACTCCCCGCCTTAAAAAAGGAGGGGATGGGGGTGGTTGTGTAAAAAAAACAAGCATCTCATTATTAGTACTTTATGGAGAAAGATAATAAACCACCCCTAACCCCTCCTTAACAAGGCGGGGAACTGAAAGACTTCGTCTTTCGGGAAAACCTTTGGTTTTCATTTTGATGTGTCTACCCTAATTTGTCATTGATTTTCTGAATTTACACAAGCGCAACACGTCGCATTTCTAGCAAAAAAACAATGACTGAATAAGTTTGATTTTATGTAATCATGACTACTTAACTATATTATTACCAGCATCACGCTGTTTTCTAACCTTTTGGATTACTTAAAATTCAGTAAATGCATAAGGATAACCAGAAACTTTTATTACAGCCTTGTCGCTTGCTTTTCCTGTTTCAGGAGAATAGGTAAAAAAGCCGTTGTCGTTGGTGGTAGCAAAACCGAAAATGATATCGCCTTTGAACCTACCCACACAAGTTCCAAAGTTGTTGCTTCTAGGTATTGGAAGCATTTTTATTGTTTTTGCTTCTAGATCAAGTTCCAAAGGCAATACAGCTCTATCTTCGAAATAATTGGCAGGATTGCCATAATACGCACCTACGCTTGCCGTAGCGTAGAGCTTTCCATTTCCTCCATAGTATATCGAGATCAGATAATCGGCTTTATTAGCATCTCCTTCTATCGCCGTTTCGTTTACAACAAACTGGTACGATTTGTCAAATTCTGTTTCTCCTGCTTTAATCCTTAAAAGTCCCGATTTATGTCCTACTGCACCAAAGCCAGCAATGCAGTTGACGTAGATATCCTTGTTTTCGTCCATAAAAATGGAACGGAAATCGGCTTCAGGTTTCGTAGGCATCGACATACCAGAAGTTTTGTTGGTAATCATCTTTACTGCCTGATCGGTTTCTGTATCAATGATAAGAATGTCCACGCAAGCTCTCTCTTTAGATGGATAGTATCCACCTACCAATTGGTTCAGCCCAACGAAAAGCAGATTATCGCGGATAAGCATAATGGAAGGATCTGGATTATTATCGCCAATTCCATAAGCACTTAAGTCTATTTCCTTAACTGTACTCATTTTAGAAGGATCAACCACAAGGATTTTACCCAACATACACATCGCCACATAAGCCTTGGAACTATTCTTGACCACGATATTGTTAGCACCCGAACTGGAAGGTAGCAATAGCTCGCCCTGTTTTACCAATTTTCCGTTGATGCGTGAATATTTCTGCAACAGATCGTTCTGCATAGACCACCCAGGCAATAAGTACACATCATCATCAATAACAATAGGAGGGACGGCATAAGACGAAGGAAAGGCTCTACGGTTATCGTAAGAGGCTTCGTCGATATTCTCTATCAGTTGCATGTAGGCACTGCCCGATACTCCATCTGGATTTGGTAGTAAGGTGGAAATAATTGCATTTCCATATATTTCATCAGTTTCTTCATCTTCTTCACAGGAAAAACAAAAGAATAAACATAGACATAAAAGCCAAGGAGTAATTTTACTGTTCATAATCTTTAATATATATGGTTTTAATTTTTCAGAAATATTTATCAAAAAGGTATCGTATTAATATTCATGAGAATAATACACCTAAGAGTGCCATTTTTAAACACCTACTTATATCAAGTAATTTATTTGAAGATATAGCGGACTTTCACACCAAAATTCCGTCCTGGCAATGGCCTGTTAAATTCGGAGAGTATCTTAGCATCCGTGAAATTATATGCCTTGAGGCTAATGAACATCCGCTCGTTCATGAGACTATGAACCAGACCTGCATCGAAAGTAATGGCACGTGGAATTCGCCTTTCTTGGTAAACACTTTGTTCAAAATCGTAGAAATACTCTTCTACAAACGAGCAATCTACAAACAGGCGGGTGTTCTGTCCTGTTCCGCCGAATATGTTTTCTTTATGTACTTCAACCCCTATATTGGCATAGAACCAAGGCTTGTTTGGCATACGGTCGCCTTTAGTGGGATTCGGAACACTAGAATTAGGTTCAAACTCGCGGGCATCCCTTTGGTCGAGATAAGTCGCATTTCCCCACAGATATATAATATCGGTAGCATCCCACTTTACTTCCAGTTCTGCACCATATTCCCTCATTTTGCCGAAATTCTGATAAATACTCTGTAGAGGGCCTCCGGTTATGCGGATCATGTTTTCGAGATACATATAAAACACATTGGCTTCTATCTGGAAGTTCCTGTTGCTCTGGCTTGTTTTATTGTACATAAAACCAAAATTGAAGCTGGTATTGCGTTCTGGTTCAAGATTACCAGCTGGCGCTATTATGAAACCGTCACCCAGAAGTTCGTTTTCGTCGGGCAAGCGGACATCGTAGCCCAAAGATGTTTTCAGCAAAAAACTTGGTGTAAGGCGAAAACGTATTGCGTCATTGATACCATAATCGCTTTTGTTCATGTTCACCGCTTCTTTTGTCCCCTGACCAAACAGATCGACTAGCGTGGTCTCCATCGAATAGAAATAGTACTTTAAGGTTAGCTGGTTGGTGAATTTTTTGTCGGGTGAATAAAATTCGTGAGCAAGGCCTATTACCCAACTGTTCATCCAGCTGTCGAAATTGGTTTTGTAGGTAAGTACTTCGTCCTTCAATTCATCTTGGGGAATACCTTTTGCGAAATTGTATACCGAGTTTAGGTTTATTGAATTTCGTTTGTTGAGCACATAATTCAGGTTGGTTTTCTGATAGAAAGTGTGTTTTTTATTGTAGCTGTCATTAGGCTGTCGTCCTTCTTCGCCACCAAGTACTTGATTATCTGATTTTATAATTTCATCGTCCCACCCGTAGCTGAATTTTCCACGGTCTCGATATTCGTTCAGCGAAAAACCGTATACGGTCATCAGATCCAAGTCTAACCCTTCGGTAAAACAGTCCGTCTTTTCACTATGGTTTACCAAAGCCAATGCATGTGTTGTGTTTTGAGTCTCTCGAAAATCCTTTGTTTCGATACCTTGTATTTCTTTTCTTGAAAAAATAAGAGCAGGCTCAAAAACCGTTTCGTCGAACCACCACTTTTTTGAGGTGAAACCGCCGCCCAAAACAGCTTTCTCAAATAGGTCATGATTTCGGGTGCGCTTTTCCCCTTCGCGGTTGGGTAGTTCCATCGTATAATCGTTGTCGGCATATGTGTAAAAGCCGCCTATTCCATACTCGTAACCGTTCCTGTTGCGATTGAAAACGGAACTGACCTTGTGTGTATTAAATGAATGATAACCGTAACTAAGGTCGGCATAGTGCGGAGGGTATTCTTTCAGCACAATGTTCACAGCCCCACCAATGGCAGATCCGCCCAGACGCGCAGGTACAATGCCTTTGTATACCTCTATGCGCTCGATAAGGTCGGTGGGTATGTCGTTTATGTCCATGAAGTCGGTATTGTTGGCAATCGGGATTTCATCTATAAAGAAGGCAATGCGCTTACCTTCCAGCCCACGTACCGAAATTTTTGCAGCACTTCCCACGCCACCTGTCGAGCGGATTTTAATTCCTGCTGTTTTGGTTAGTACATCGCTAACATCGCTCACTGTTCCTGCAATTTCATCCATCGATATCACAGAAATAGGCATGGCCTGTTCGCGTATTTGCCTAGCTTCCGATTTTCCTCTTACCACCACTTCACCAATAGTTGTGGTAGACTCTTTAAGGCTAATATTCAGGCTGACGGGCTTATTTTTTACCGTCACTTTTTTACTATAAGTTCGAAATCCTATGAAAGAAAAACTGATTTTATGTGTCCCTTTAGGAAGGTTCAATTCAAAATTACCCTGTGCATCGGTTGTTGTCCCCTTTTTCAACTTTTTTGCTACAACAGTCACTCCAGGCAAGCCGCTATTGTCTTTTGCATGAGAAACTTTTCCTCTAACTCTTATTTGCGATAGAGCGGGCAAGCCATATAAAATCAATAGTAGCACAAGTGTTGCTGTAGGTACTCCTCTTTTTAGCATGGTTACTTTCTTGTTTTTGATTATTGATGCTCTTAAAAATGAACAATGTTCATTTTTGTTCAAAAAAATATAGTCTAAGTTTTAATAAGTTTTCTCCAACCAACAGCAATGAAACTTCGCCGATCTGACGAACAATAGGAGCAAGGGGCTCTCGTAGAAGCGCTCCCTTGCCTTCAAAACAATTGCAAATATCACCTACAGAAATTCTAGTAAGTAGGTGTGCTAATATAAACGACACTTTTAGGTGTGTCACTATACTGAATATTAGAACAATGCTTTTCCTAATAAATAGCACCACGTGCTTATCTGTCCTAATTCTGGGCAAAGAGACCACTCTTAGGTCTCGTACAAAAACAATATCCCTTCTTATGCCTTCCTGCTATCTCCGCATATAAGTATTTACAAACAAATAGACGCACTGACACAAACAACACTTCTATGTTTTTGTATTGATTATCAGTGCGACATCACTCAAATAAGAACGCCATGTTCTTATTACCTTCTCTTTTGCAAAGGAAGAAACTGCCCTGTGAGCTTGCAATCCCTAAAAGTTGTGATTTGTTGCCTTATTCAAAAGCGAACAATGTTCATTTTTGTTCAAAAAAAAATACTTACACTTTCATAAGCATTTTCCAACCAGCTGTAGAAAAACAGACATATTCATTTATAAATTGTTCTATTTCAGGCAAACTCAATTCGTGCGAAACAATTTCACCGATGATAGCAAACATCTGCGCTCCCATGGAATGGATAAAGAATTCGGAAATATCTGTGTGCAGATGAGGGAACTTTTCGTTCATCGATTGCATATATAGTATTCCGCTTTTGGTATAGCGCTCCACATATCGCTCGCAAAGATCCTGATAACTTGAACCGTAGGATTTGAAAATAAGCAGGTTCAGCTCTTCCCTGTAATGAGTGGTTAGGGTAATCAGTTGTTTTGCAGTCTCTTTCTGATATTCGAGTGAACTGAAAACTTCTAGTCTAAGATGTATTTCAGGATCTTCATGCTCTTCGAACATAGAATCGAGTTGTGCAACGAGTGGTGACAACACTTCCTTTAGAAGCGAATCTTTGCTAGGGAAATAGTTGTAAACATTACCGACTGCAATTCCTGCATACTGCGCAATCTCACGCATCGAAGCCCCCTTGAAACCTTTCGTAAAGAATTCACTACGTGCTTTTTCAATGATGCCTGTCCTAATGTTCTCTTTCTGTAATTGCATGCAGATGATTTCCCTTCATGTTGATGTGCAAAAGAAGTAGTAGTTGCAAAAATATACAATCCCTAAAAATAATGATTTAGTTCCACGCCATGAATTTTAAACACTTTGGAAAGTTTTGTTATTGGTTGATTGGTCATCGGTCAATAGTTAAGTTTCTAGAATAGATTTGGTTTTAGGCATGTTAATAATGCAGGATTGCTAATGCCAAACTATCAAACAGTGTTTGCTTCCTGTAAAGCCGTTGCAAGGTCGGTGATCCACCTGCTGGAATTGTCCCCAAATTCAGCATCGCACTCTACTCGTGGTATGATGCTTTGGGCTTGTAGTTGAGAAAGTAGTTTGTCTAAGCTTCTACCAGCAGCACAGAAATTTGGGTAGGCAGAATCGCCTAACGCACAAATGGAATAGTTAAGGTCTGATAGCTGTTGCTGATCAGGTGCTCCCAGAGCTTTAAAGAGTTTTTGAGCCGACGGCGGAGGTACACCTTTCCCGTGCGTACTGATTACTACGAATAGATGTTTAAGTTCATCGAGCGTTTCATGGGAGATATTTTCTATACTTGTACAATTTATCGGTAAGTTGAGTTCTGAAAAATGTGCCTGAGCTTTTTGTGCTACCAGCTTTGAATTTCCAGTTTTTGTTGCATAAACAATCAAACATTTATTTGAATCTAGATCATCGAAAGAATTTGTGTGCTTTTTGTTTTTATTATCCGTGGAACGGGAGAAATTCAGCTGTTGTTTCCATCGCCGAAACCATAGCCAAGTGCCTGTTACTGGTAGCGAAGCTCCAATAAGCGAAACTACAAAATAAAGGATCAGGCTAGGCCAGCCCATAATTTCGCCCGTGTGTAGAGGTAAAGACAAGGTCACAAACTGTTTATCCAAAGCTTTGTCCAGAAAGAGTTCTTTTCTTTTAAGTTTGCCTTTTTTGTTAAATTCCAGTTTGTCGGGTAGAATTGCTCCTAGGAAGTTTTCCCGATTGTACTTCACAATTCCGATCCATGCGTTTTCTGCCGTAGGAAGAACAATGTTGGTAATTCCTTGGTATGGCAAAGCAGATTTGCTTTTTTGCAATATGCTGTCGAGCGAAAACTGAGTTTCTACTGTTTCCTCTTTCTGAGCAATAATTTTGGCCAAAGATGCAGAAAAAGAAGTGGCCAGATCTTTCTTGATTTTAGCTCCCTGCTGACCAGAAGCCTGTGTGATTACAGGGTTTCCGCCCAATGAAACAATAAAGGCACTTTTAACCCACGGGTAGGAAATGTACAAGCCCATCAGTGCAATTACCAACAAGACAAATAGGGAATAGAAACCGGGCACATAGTGAAGATCGAGGAGGAAACGGGCTTTACCCTCGCTTCTTTTTATCCATAAAGCGCGCCCAAGTTCTTTGAGTCGGCGGGGAAGCCATAACAAAAAACCGGATAGCAGCATAAAAACAAAAACAAGAACCGAAGCGCCTACAATTTGCTTTCCAACATTGCTCATTAAAAGGCTTTTGTGGGCTGAAAGCACAAATTCGAAAAGCGGACTTAAAGCACTATTCCTTTCGCCAACGATTTTACCAGAGTAAGGATTTACATAGAACATGCCCGAACTGGAAGCTTTTTCGGAACTGCAATATACTTCGAGACTACGATCTTTATCGGGAAAAACGACAATGCGGTTTACTTTCTGTCCTCGGGTAGCGAATTGAGTTTGAATACTGTCCAAAATAGGAGATGTTTCTTCTGCATCTATGTACTGTTTACTGTAATTGAGCGCGTTTTCTATCGGAGCTCTAAAAACATAAAGTGCCCCAGTGAGGCAAACAACAAAAATTACTAAGCCAGATGCTAGCCCAAGCCAAAGGTGGAGTTTTGCAATAAGTGTCCTGATCTTGTTCTTCATTCCTAATACAGAGGTATACAAATTAAATGTGTCTAGTGTTTGGTCAATGGTTGTTAGTTATTGATTATTAGTTGATTTTCTAATAAATGGATACAGTTTTATCAAATATCAATAAAACGAAACAACACGAGTTCCCAATGTTCAAATCCACTATTTACAATAGCATAAATGCAAAAGCCCACCAAGGGCTTAACCCTTGATGGGGGATGGGCAATAGTTAAACAGCTTAAAAACTATTTTCCCTTACTTACCATGTTCACCACGGAAAACAACGTCTTTCACAACATCTAAGAATTTGGTATATTCTTCCTCAGAAAGAACTTCTTTGAGTGCATTTTTGCGGTTGTTGTCGAATTCTTCCCAATAAGCTTTTGCTGCTTCGTTATCTCCATGGTAATTATCGTGCGCATTTATGTAGGCTTCGATAAAAGCTTTATTAACCGCATCTACCATCTGAGCTTTTGTAGAGTCAAGGGCAAGATCTGTTTTGATTTTTGCAACAAGTTCTTTCAGCCAGCCTACGCGTCCAGGAATGTTCTTCTGTAGCCATTCGCCATAAGTCGAGAACTGCTCATTTGATAAAACTGGCTTGAGTTCCTCTCCCTGTTTTTTGAATAATTGCTTCATTTGTTTCAACAAAGCTTCACGGTTTATTTTTCCACCCGATCGGGCTTCGGCAAAGGCGGCTTTACGCAGTCCATTATATTTATCGGTGATTTGGTCGAACTGTTTTTCCTGCTTACTGTCTAGCTTCAGTAGGGGTTTCAATTGATCGTAATCTGGTCCCATTTTGTGTTCGTGTCCACAAGAAAACAGGAACATTAGAATTGCAACTAGGAATGTATATTTCATGTTTGTAGTTTTAGGAAAGCCCCCTAAACCAGTAATTGTTTTAGAGGGCAGCTGTGTATGAAAAAGCTACGGAAATTTCTAAATTTTAGAATTGTTTGGTGAATTATAAATTATGAGTTATGAATTGCGAAACGATCTCATGAAGACCATTGAAAATTTACACTTCACTTTAGTGAAATGGTTCGCCTTAGGAACTTGAACAACTCATTAATGACCTGTACAGACGTGCTATTAGCGTGTCTCTACCGAATGGCCAAATTCACACAGTATAAGGTCTCAGACCTATTTATTTTAGACTTACTCCTTACAAGTAACCAGCTACTTAGCACCAGAATAAATCTTAACTAATTATGACGGACTACTTAACCTCATTTAATTCATATAAACTCCTGATACTACCACGTTTCCTCCATCGAGCTTGAGACCTTTTTTGAACCCATCAGCACTTTCCGACGAAGGATCGAATTCGTAAACATAAGCCTCACCACCTATCGGACTAATGGCCATGTAGAACTTTCCATCTGCTACAACACCATTTTCGTAGGAGAACAGGCTAGAAAGTGGTACATTCAACATCACTGCTGTTTTGTTATAAACATCGATTCTAGCTACAGACCAAGAATTTTCTCCATGGTGTTTTCCTTTGTTTTCCAACTGAATAGGCATATATCCAATTCCGTTGCCAACATAGAACCAGCCTACAGAACCTACATTTGTTTCCAAACCAAGTGCCTCTGACACATTGAAATCATAGCTTTCGTCGTAAGCTCCGTTGTTAAGTTTTGAGATAACAGTTTTATCGCCCGCAGAAAGATCGAATGAACTACCTGCTAAAAACCAGTTTACTTGATACACATCCCCTTTTTCATCTACATGCATAGCTGGAGCACGGTATCCAGATGTATGGCCTGAAGCTTTGTCTGTTTCAGTGATTGTTCCATTTTCTAAAGATGGATAGTCGAACACAAGCGTTTGTAATCCGCCTTGTTTTGGTTTTCTGAACGGAGGAGGAATTGTTAGATCGGACATGTCCGCGTGCATCAGTCCGAAGTAGATTTTATTTTTTGCAATTACAGGGCTATCTACACGAGAAGGATCATACCCGATTGTTCCGCCTTGTTTAGCACTTTCGGTCTGTGGAATTACGAATTCTGTATTGTTATCAATCGTAAGCTCTGGAATAGAAATAGAAGCCAAGCGTAAGGTGCAAGTGTTGTCTGTTATTTTGCCTGATGTTTCGTCCGTAATCGGCTCAACAACTACATTGTAGACCATAATCACACCTTCGCTGGCTAATTTATAACGAGGCTTGGTTGTGCCGACCGAAAGTCCTACGTTAATTTCCTTTACCACATCGTAACCACCAGTACTGTTAGCCTTCAATTGTGTTAACATACCGGTACCATAATTCAATGAATATAAATAATCGCCATGAGCAATAATTCGTGCAGTCTGGTCAGAATCCAACTGAGTACCGTTTTTTACAAAACTCAACGTACCTTCGCTAAGCGACTCTGTTTGTGCAAGGTAATACGCCTTTTCAATTACTCCCAATACACTGAATTTTGTTGTCTCTTTTGGGTCAACATTGTTATCGTCGTCGGAACATGAAATAAACGATAACATAAAAAATAAGGCAAATGCCTGAAGTACAATATTTCTCATATCACTACTAGTGTTTAATTAAATTCATAAAGTTTTATATTCCACAGTTTGCCTTTGCTGAGACAAACTAAAATGTCGTGTATGTATTGAACATTCATTTAACTTATTTTCAATAAACTACCGAAATCAATTACTGAATACTGTAAGCGATTTTTACATGAAACGACCTCCCTGGTTTCTGTACCGCATAGTTGTCGAACACCTGTGTATCAAAGATATTTCGGACATTAGCCCCTACCGAAAGCTTTTTGTTTAGCACACTGCATGCAGCTCCTAAGCTATGAACCAATTGCTCCGGTACTTGGTCTTTGTTCTGATTACCATATTTCTCAGAATAGCGATAGAAATCGTCCACATAACTCACTGTCCAATAGATAAAAGCTTTAGTTTTGTATTTCAGGAAAGGTGTTAGATGGAAACGTATCTCGGATGTTGCCTGAAAAAAGGGCGTGTTCGGTAGTCGGGTATTGGCCAGACCACTCTTGCGACCAAACTCGTCTTCGTCGTTTTTTATAATTGGGTTTAAGTACGAGGCTGATTGATGAAAGCTGAAATACTCTCGAAAGAAGTATTGCAAACGTCCATCTACGCCTGTTGCCCTTACTTTATCGAAATTCACATGCTGAAATAGTCCGGGATCGTTTGCCGAAACCAGTTTCATACGCTGATCGGTGTTGCGGTAAAAGAAGTTACTATAGAGCTTTATGCGATGTTGCGATAAGTTTAGGCTTAGATCGACTCCAAGGTTGAAGTTTAGACTCGATTCAGGCTTAAGTATTTCATTTGAAATTATGTTCAGCCCATCACCTAATATTTCGTCGGCTTCAGGAAGGCGGTTGGCCTGTTCGATAGAGGTACTTAACACCAACTGCGGAAATAGTTTGTATGAGCTGGCAAAACCATAGCCAAAGTTTTGCCCGTCGGACATTACTGTTTCGTAAGTAGTTTCACCAGCATTTGTTTCTGTAACTTTTATTTCTGCCGAATAGCTTAGATACTTTACAAACAAGCTCGTTAGTAATTTTTCTCCGAACCATTTGCTCTGAAAGGTTAACCCTGAAAAGTTCTTTTTAAAATATTGAGGTGCATAATAGCCCTCTGTTTTTTGAGTAACCAAAGGATCTCTATCTGTCCGTTTGTAGTGAGAAAACACCTGATTGAAACCAATTTTATGGCCTTCAGCAATTGAATATGTTACATTTGCACGGGTAAGAAAAATTTCTCTTTCCAGTTCGTTAAGCGTACGTTTCTGTTCTCCTCCCAGTATCCGAAGCTTAGTTTCTGTTTCGCCAATCCAGTTGTATATGTAGCGCGATGTATCTACCCGCGATTGGATTTGCTTAGAGAAAGATGAGAATAGGTTCAGTTTAAGTTTATTATCGAAGAAGCTTTCGTTCTTATATTGCAAAAAGGGCATTGCCATTTGCTGAAAATATGTAGCCTTACCGAATGGGACTTCCATTGTTGCTCCGTGCTGGATTTCTTTATCCATGTCGGAAAATATTACACCAACAAATAATTGGTCTGCCCAGTCTTTCTGCGAAATACCAAAATCAGCTTTTATAGC
This sequence comes from Bacteroidales bacterium, assembly GCA_965230435.1. Taxonomy (GTDB): domain Bacteria; phylum Bacteroidota; class Bacteroidia; order Bacteroidales; family JBDKHP01; genus JBDKHP01. The sequence continues at coordinate 1,112,037 of CBDDLB010000002.1, read as the reverse complement.
TCTGGATCTGTAGGCATCGTGAAAGCGTTCTACTTTAATGCCACGTTTTACTTCGTAAGTATTGGGATCGGTAATCGCAATATCGTTTCCCCAGACTTTGTAATTGTTGTCCGAATAGTTATAGAAAGTAGAAAGCTTGGCTGTAATGCCCGTTTTTTTATTCCGCCAATAGCCAGACAAAGCAGCTTGGTGTGTATTGAACGAACCTATGGAATAACTGAGGTCGATAGCGTTCTGTAGGTTTTTTTTGGTAATCAGGTTTATTGCCCCACCCAAAGCATCGCTTCCAAGTTCTATGGGTACAACACCTTTGTAGACATCCACCTGGCCGATCGTCGAAGTTGGAAGACTGCTTACCGAATACGAAGAGCCGAAATAATCCATCGGAATACCATCTATAAAAAAGCGAATGGCTTTGCCTTCAAGGCCGTTGATGCTGTAACTAACCCTTGCTCCTAAACCGCCCTGTTGTCGAACGAGTATTCCTGCATTCTGCCCCAGTACACGGTTGATGTCTGTAGATTGTAAATGGATGTCGTCCAGAGCAACTGAAGTTGCTGAGTAACCTTTTTGTTCTACAATGGTTGAATTGCTCCTCTCGCTAATAACTACTTCATCCAGATTTTGGGTATTCTGCTTTAGTTTTATTTCGACTGCTGTATTTTCTCCAGGAAGCACATCAACTGTCTGTATTTTATCTTCGTAACCGAGGCATTTAAACGTTAACTGAACCTGTCCTCTTTTTTTTGTGCTGAATTTGAATTTTCCATTCCCATCTGAAATAGTCCCTGTTGTTCCTTCTAACAATATAGCCACAAACGGAATTGCTTTTCCTTGCTGGTCGACAACTTTTCCATTGATGGAAGAGCTGTTTTCTTGAGCCAAGCCAAGGCTAGGTAAGAAAATGAAAACCAAAAAAAGAAGAAGAATGTATAACTGTTTATTTAAAAGCTGTTTCACCATATTTAAAACCTGTTCTTCATAAGCAATATTCGGATGCGAATGTGTGGTTTTGTTTTGGGGTGAACAATCCCTAATTGTTGGGGTTTTTGAAGCAATAGTTAGATGTTTTTCTTAATCTGACGTGGCACTATGAAAAGTTAATGCATTGAAAATTTGTCAATTACAATTTTAGTGGTGTTGTCTATGATTAAATTGAATGTCTGTAAAACAGTTTTTTGAGAACTGATGAGTTCTTATTTAATTGCAAGCAATGTGAAGTTCATGATATAACGATTGGTTATCAATCGTTGATTTTCTACAGTCTAAGGCTAATGAGGTGAGCAAAATTCAATGATAATGAGTGGTTTAATGATTTAATTTTCATTTTGTAAAGTAGCAAGAAAAAAAAGCCTGAGATTGAGAGCATAACCCAATACACAGTCTGATTGATTTAACTTAAAAATCTAACTGGAGCAAAAAAAGGAGAAGTTTATTTTCTTGCTTTTTTCTTTTTCATCCAATCCTCCTGAATGAATCGGAAACCACCAAGTAAATAGATTCGGGTTGCCCGTCCCCCGGATACATTTAATGTTTTTGTTTCTTTCATAGTTCTTATTATTGAGTGAAGTTAACAAAGCTTCGTTTTTCTCGGGTTTCCTTATTGACAAAGAAAGACCATTAGAAGCTGTTGGGCAATCCCTAGATGTTGGGGCTTATTGAATAATTTGGAAAATACCTAAATGTTGGTATGTGAGGTTATCTATGACTAACCACTTCAGTGCGAAATAAGCAAAAACGCCCTTCCATAATATAGAAGGGCGCTGGAGGTAGTATCAGGCATGTTTATTTACAAATAAAAGCCTGTACTGTTTATTTGCAATCAACTGTTTTCTGAGAACCCGTACTATAGCGGGTAAAGTTACTGCTATATGAAGAACCATTATAAACTTGCTTAAACGTAAAAGGCTGTACTGTACAATGTCCATCAGGCCATTTAGCAAAGCAGGCTGCTGACAAAGTGCGGTAAAGAATTGCCCCAGAAACATTGTGTCGTACAATATTCCACTCATTACTTTCCACCTTTGCGGCCTTGAACTTTTCGCTCCATCCAGCGTTTGATGCGTGGCTTTGAATAGCTTTAAGAACACCGGTTTTAAGCGAAGGTTTATTTAGATTACCTGCTTTGTAATCGGCGAAGCTACGACCCACTGCGAAATAATCATTCGGTTGCTTGGTAAGGGTAATTTCTTGAGAGAACAAAACTTCATCTTTAGAAAACTGAGCTCTGAAAACAACCTTGTTGCTACCTTGTTTCAAGCGCATGAACATTTCGTGAAAGCTATCTCTATATTCTCTTGTATTCATTTGCATTTCGTAAGTACTAGCGTCACCAATTTTGTTTACATCTATGGTTTCAATATGGAATTCTTTTTTATCTCCTTCTATCTGGCCCCAGATGGTGATCTTGCAAGAACTTAGGGGACGTGGTTTTTCATTTTTGTCACCATAGTAGTATTCACTTATCAGAGAACCCAAGTAAATTCTTCCATAAATATTTTTACTCGCCCGAAGCTTTGTTGTGAATTGAGAAGGCTTTGCACCTGTGGCTTCGATTTTACTCGTCGAGAAAACCATTTGGTTTGCAAATTTCTTGTTTGTCGGTTCAGTAACTTTCGAAGCTTTTATTTCAAGTATTCTGGTTTTTAGATATTTTCTTACTTCGCTACCTTCCTTAGAAGTAGATAGAGCTGTAGCATAACGTCCTCTTAGTTTGCCAGGAGCAGAAATGTCAATGCTGGGTTGTTTGTCTAAAATCTTTAGTATTTCGAGGTTATCATTAGCAGCTGCTACGATTGGCAACGATTCCGGTTCCAATTTTGCAGATTTGTTCAATAAGAGTTTTAAAATTTCAATATTATTTTTCTTAACTGCATAATAAACAGGGGTTTCTTCGCCACTTCCCTTATTAACATCTGCTCCCTTTGCAATCAAATGCGAAACAATTTCATTATCTCCTTGCAAAATTGCAGCTATCAATGGAGTATTTCCTCTATTTTCTTTGTTGATATCAGCCCCCTGCGAAAGTGCGTAATCTATTTTTTCTACATCCTTGCTTTTTATGGCAGCAAATAAATAGCCTTCAGGATCGGAACCGGAAAGAAGTGCTTCGTATTGTTTTATGTATCCTTCTCGTTTTTCAACCCATTTAGATACGAAAGGACAGTTGTCTTTTTTGTATCTGTTAATGTACTTTTGAATATTCGCGATGTAATTGTTGGCATTTCTAAGGTTTTTTTCGGCAAGATAAGTCTCAATTTTTTTGCTGTAGAGATCCAGCTGTTTCTTGTGCCGAAGACAATTTTTCGAATAGTCTTTATTTCCTGTTTTGTCTTCCGTCTTTTCAATAGTTTTCTTAACCTTTTTGGTTATACCTCCAAATTGTGCCATTGTGTCAACTGTAAACACACTTGAGATCAAGATGAAAATAGCAATAATTGTTTTCTTTTTCATATTAAATAGTTTTATAAAGTTATATGACCACTACCAAGAAAATATTTATCAAGAATAGCCTCATATAGTATTGGTTTTTAACAATAAAAATGATCCCTTGGAAGAGGAATCCTCTTTTGAAATTAAAGGGGGATTATGTGTTATAAATTGGATAGTTCATGTAATTTATACAATTTGTTGTATCCAATATTCTGTGTGACTGATTCTTTTATTGACACTTGTATATTGCTATATATCTGATGGTGTACTTGTTTTTTTAAGTGTTTGTATGCGAAAATATGTTATAGACATATTAAAAATTTTTACTTTTTTGTTGCCTGGAAATAAGATTGCGAACTTAATCTAATGCTTCTTTCTTTCCAAATATTTTCTTTTTTTCTTCTATTAATTTTTGTGTTTTTTTATGTATTAGTCTGTTTATTAAGTAGATATGTTTATTGTCAAAAAGTGTCGTTATGCTATGTTTTAACTTTAGATATGTTGTAGAATAATATTTTTTGAGAGTCAATTTGTGACATTAGTTATATTAGGTGCTTTTGTGTTGAAATTAAAAGAGAAGTAGGTGTAAAATAAGAATAATTATAGTGATAGTTTTGTAGCAGAAACGAGGATTGTGTAATCGGAATCAAATAGAATTGAAGTTTGTATATACATTACTTGCTTGAGAACTTGTACAGTTTTAACGGGGGATATGTTCAATTCCTGTCAGTGGTTATTTAGAATGAAAAGTTAACAACTTTAAAAGGGCTAAATGTGATAGAAACCATAAGTTAACTTAAGGGCCATTTCGAATTCAATTTAGAGCGAACTTTTGTGCGTTGATTAAAGTTTAGGGTGTGTTTGTCTTGAGCGTTTGACATTAAAATTTAGGGGCTCACATTAAGCGAACCCCAGAACGATATTGAATCTAAAAAAAGCTTTTATTTTTCCAATTGACGTGTAGAAAAGTACTCGTCGGAAACATTTGGATTAAATTGAATTTTGTTGATTGTTGAAATGGATTGACGACTATTTAACAAATTGACCATCTTCATTTCTTTCATTTTGTATTTATGGTTTGTTTTATCAACTTCAATGACAGAACTTACAGTTAAAACTTTTTCTTTTTCTCCCGACAAGTTGTAATATATAGCCTTACGTATCACAAAATCTTTTTTACTGATGTAGGAAATCTTTTTGGAGAAACCATTTTCACTGGCAATTTTATCATTTTTAGGAGTAAGTTCTATTACATAGCACAATTCTCCGTTAAAGGTTTCGGGCGTTAAAAATTTATAGGTAAAATCTTCAATCGTTGGAACAGACATGTCTGCATATGAGAATTCAGACCCCATGAAACTCTTAGCATTTTCAGAGCTGATAATACGACGAGTTTTACGTAATGCAGGCATATAAATCCACTTATCATCGGCTTTGTTCTTATAATCGAACGTGAGAAAACCTGTGCCTTTTACATCGGCAGGTTCTGTGAATTTTGCTAGTTTTTTTTCTGTATCACGATTATCGTATAGTTTTGTTACCATCGACATTTTTCGTACTCGCTTTTGTCCTTTTTTACTGACAATGGTTAGTGTTGATAATGCTTCTGAGCCTTTAACACGTGTAGCCTCTATTGATTTCTCTTGTATTTGTTTTGCTGTTAAATCTTGTGCAGACACAGCAAAATTTAAACTGCTTAAACATAGTACTGATAATAATAAAATAAATGTTTTCATCTTTTTATAACTTAATGATTTATATTCTGTTTTTTTTGTAGGTTCTAAAAATTTTGGCTTTAGTATCATACATAATGATGGAATCATTAACAATCCTCCAATCAAACAAACAAGAATGATAACAACCATTAAAATACCGAAGAACCTTACAGAGAGAAAAGCTGAAAATATTAATGCTGCAAAACCAATTGTTACAGAAATAGCATTTAAAATAATTCCGCGACCTGAGGTATGAATCGTTTTTTTCATGGCTTCTTCGTTAGCCAATCCGTTACGGCGTTCTTCCCGATAACGCCACACTAAATGAATGGTGTAATCAACTCCAACGCCAATCATAATGGAAGAAAGAAGTGCTGTGGTAAAATTGAGTTCAATACCGGTAAATCCCATCATGCCAAACATAATAATGATAGCCATTAACAATGGGACAATGAGCAAAACTGCTCCTTTAATTGAGCGTGCTCCAAATGCCAGGGTAATAATAATTAACACCGCAATTAATGACATAATAATGGATTTTATTTGACCGTCAACGATGTGTTTATCCATTGATGAGAAAATATCAGCATTACCACCAATGTATTTTACTTCGGGGATATCAGCCACTATTTCTTCAATTTCTTTTATGCACCTGCGCATTACAGGTGTATTCATATCTTTAAAACGAACCAGAATCATTGCTTTCTCAAAATCAAAATCTACCATTTTCTCCAAATCATCAGGGTCACCACTCATCATATACAGTTCAAAATATTGAGAAATGGCTTCATATGAATCAGGCATTTTATCATATGCTATTTCACCTTTGTTAAATAATGCACGACTAATTTGTTTGGTTACTTTTGCAATAGATTGCGTTGTGCCAACTTCGGGCATTGCCTTAATTTTCTGCTCGGTTTCCTCTATTTTTTTTAGTAAATCGGGGTCTTTAATATCACCTTCAAAAACAATGGACAAGGGCATAAACCCACCCAACTTGTCATTAATTAAAATAGAAGACTCTCTGGCTGGGTGGCCTTCGGGGTACAACTTTGCAGGATTGGTATTGACGGATAGTTTACTTATTCCAACACCGAAGACTAATATTAAACCTGTAAGTATAATGATAACAGCTTTAGGTTCTCTGGTTACTAAATTTCCAATTGTAATTAACAGTTTATTTACAAGTCCTTTATTACCTTCTGTATTGGCTGGTGTTGCAATAGGTTTTGGTTTTGGCAGTAATGAACTAATAGCAGGAACTAATAATATGCTGGATAATAATGCAACCGCAATTCCTATGGTGGCCAAAATTCCCATTTGCCAGGCAGGAATAAGAATATGTCCCAACATGCAGAGCATGCCGGCCATTGTTGTTAATCCGGCTATCACAATTGGTTTCCCCAGGCTGGTAACCATTCGCATCGATATTTCTTTTTTACTAAATGTATTGCCTGTATAATTATCGTCTTGATAATGCGATACCATATGAATGCCATAATCGTTGGCCACAGCAATAAGCAAAACAGGAAGAATAATGGTTACTATGGTAAAGTCCCATCCTAGAAGCGGAATAAAACCAAGAGAAATAACAATGGAAATAATTACAACCAGAGTAGGCAACCACACCCCCCTGAATTGTCGGAAACTGACAAATAAGAAAACAAGCATGAATAAAAGTCCCAAAGGTAATAGCCTACCAATATCACGTGACATATTTGACCCATTTTCAACTCGTAAGTAAGGCGAACCACCCAGCATTACTTTTTCATTTCCCTTATAAGCTGTTATTAATTTTTCTAGTGGTTCTATCACCCCTTTGTCTGAAGCATCAGGAGTTAACAAACCAATAATGGCCATTGTGGTAAAATCTTTTGATACTATACTGCCATAGACCAAATCGTTGTCTTTTATTTCTTGTTTTACTTTTTCAATTTCATTTGCATTATGTGGAATCATACTTACGGCAGGGGAAACCAACATAGCGTCGTTTTTACTGAGTACCTGTTTGGTTTCAAAGACCGACATTACTTTTTCAATGCCCTTAATTTTTTTCATTTCCATCGAAAAATGTTTTACACTTTCTAATGTAGAGGCATTAATAACATCGTCGGTTTCAAGCACCACCATTACCATTTGTGTTCCGCCAAATATGTTTTCAATTTCTCGTTGATCTACACGGGCTTCCATATCATCAGGAAGATAGGTCATCATATCGGCATTAAATGTTCCATTTTTCATTTGTATCCCCATGTAGACCACAGCCCCAAGGAATAGTACAATTATGAGCCATCTGAAACGAATAGCAAATTCTGCAATTTTTTTCATTATTTATATTTTTTGATTAAAAGTCTAATTTCACTTCTATAAAACCGCTATTTCTTACCTGGCCCATGAAGTTGTATAGCGTATTTTCGGAGCCATCGTAAAGTTTTGCGCCCACACAGCAGCTAAAGGCGTCAGAGATGTTGTAATTTATTTTAGGAATACACAGCCATTCTTCGGTATTGTAATTGTAAAAACCTAAAAGTTCGCATTTAAGGGTTTGGTTTAAAAGACTGAACGAAGGGCGTAACGATACAGAGTTGTTCCATTCTGTTGTTTGAGAAAACAACATTCTGTTCCAAATATTTACGGTGCTAGCCAATGGATTAGCTTGTGGTATATTCTCCTCAAAATCAAATACGTATTTACCAACATATTGCGCAATCAGACTAAAATTGCCCCATTCGTGGTCAATACCCAAGGTGTATTCCAATTGTTTGCAAGGAGTCGAAAAAAGCGAATCAGTTTTATCATCAGGCAGTGTAAAGGCAAACTCTCCACGTAGCCCGTAATTTCCTGCTGTGGTAGAAAAATCTGCACCAAGTACTTGCGTCCGATATGCTTGCATAAAGGCTGCTACACCCAAATTAGAAATGCTATAACCCAAACTTGGCATTTTGTGGTAACCATTATAATAAGAAAGAGAGCCATCGAATTTAGCTGCCAAATAATCGAGCTTTAAGCCGATAGAACTGTTTTTCCAGGTAGCATCAGGCATTTGGTTGTCGCCCCAATAAGCACCGGTTGGTAATGTCGAATTTTCAAGGGGGAACACTGTAGTACGATGGTATGGCACCCAATTGGCTTCAAGTCTGAGGGAATTGAAATTGTAAATACCTTTAGCTACAAAATTAGATTGTCGCCTGTCATCTTCATTTGGCGAAAAAATTGTAAAATCGGATGGTGTAATATTATTGGTAGGATTAAAACCATCAGCACGCCCCCAAACCACAATTTGTTGGCCAATACGAAAATCAAATTGTCCTAAATAAAGGTTTACATAGCCTTCACGCAACCATACCTCGTTGCTAAAATCGGAAGTGCCGGATGCTCTGTGACGAATTTCGGCATAAGCATCACCGAAGCTATTGCCTGTTATATTAAATTTTAACGCCCCCTCGCAGTATTTATCGAGAATTTTTTCATCATCTCCAAAAATGCCGCTACGCACATAACCTCCTAGTTTGTATTTAGTTTTATTAGCAAAACTGCTTTCTGAAAGCGAACTTTCAAAAAGGCTTTGGGCATTTGATGATGTTGGAACAACAACTCCGCTGAGGAGCAAAATTGAAATAAGAAGTATAATTTGTCTTTTCATATCCTTGTTACTGTTATTAAACGCAACAAAGATATTTTGACCTTGAGGGATAAAATAGCCGCAATATTTTAATTAATGCCCCTAAAAGGTATTGCTACCTAATCGGACAAAGAAGAAAGGTAAGATTTAGGGTTGATACAAAATTCCTTATAAAAGGCTTTTGAAAAATGACTTAGGTTAGAATAACCAAGGTCGTAGCCAACTTCGGAAACAGTATATTTCTTAGTGTCTAGCATTTGTTTTGCTACTTGCATTTTTTCAGATAAAGCATATTGAGAAATACTTTTACCAAAAACTTGTTGAAAACACTTTTGCAGTTTACTAATACTCATTCCTGCATCGGTGGCTAGTATATTTATAGGAGGGGGCGAAATTAAGTTCTCGAGGATAGTTGTTCGAACAATAAAAACTTTTTGTACATCAATTTGATTTATAGCAGAGATGCTAATCTTTTTTGTATTCCGAAACTCCAATTGTTTTAGAAATAGATTGAACAATTCTATTGCTTTTTGATGAAGTTTAAAATGAAGCAGATTATCATCAGAATTTATTAGCTGATGAATATCTATAATCAAACTTCTCATTAAACTTTGAATAGACTCGAATATGTAAAAAGGTTTGTTAGATTCAATTAGCTGTTTTAAATAATTTTCATTAGACGATGCAAACAGACTTGTATACCATTTTTTTTCTATGGTTAAAGTAATCTGATATTCATTCATATTGGCAGGTAAATTCCAGCGAGATTCAATTTGTGGAGACGGCATAAAAATTCCGTTGGTACTGTTATATCCAATTTTTTCCTTTTTCCCGTCAATATTTACCTCTAAAGGCAACTCCTGACCAAAGAACATGATTGGAAACAAATTTGCATCCTTTACCGAATGCCTTATCATATCAAATTCTTGAGTAAGTTTAAAATGAAGATAGGTAAGTGTAAAACCATCAAAAAAATATACTTGCTTCATAAAACCTTCTCCAAGTTCTGAAGAAATATTAAAAGAATTATCAATTACCTTTGCCCCAAATTGTTGGGCAAGATATTCTATCCATTCTTTCGGATTATCTTTTGCAAAGTATTCTATTTGCATTTTTTATTTTTTTGAAAGGCAAATTTACTATTTTATAAAAAACGCCCTCCCACAAAAGTAGGAGAGCGTCGGGGGGAAATGAACACTAGTTCTTGAGTAAGCTAAGACCTGTACCAATTAATTTCAGCCAACCTTTGAGGTGAACCAGTGCTATACTGGGATTATAATTTGTTGTGCTAAATAACATTTTATATCTGCAATAATTTTGATTATCAATGAAATGATGTTTTTTATAAAGCGAGTCATGAGCATTTTCTACAAAACAATTTTTGTCCAAACTAACGTTTAGGATAAACAAGAACTGAGAATGCAGAATTGAGATGAAATATTAATAAAAGAACAGCGGTTTTATTAATATAGTATTTTTTGGCTGTACTTTAGTTTTTGTTATTGTAAAGTGTTTTTCTGTGTATTGTAATATTCTTAAGGTGTCATTAGCTGTTCAAGCGATGATTACTAATCAATGTTAGTTTTATTTGAACATTAGTGAAGAGACTCCTTGGGGGAAGGAAATCTCTTCGTTGAAATAAAAGGGACATATATAAAAATTGGGTGATTTTTGGTGTTTGTAACCCCTTTTGCAATCTATGATGTCTTTGTGTATAAACCTTAAATTGGTTCAAAGTCGTATGCTGTATGATTTTCGTGTTTTAATTTTAGATTATCAATAAATCTACATAAAGCATTGTTTCGTGTTTTCAGTTTCAATTCTTGAACTTGTTGTTAACTGATTGGAATGCGAATTTATCTTAGCTGGATTTTATATCCAAATATTTTCCTGTTTTTTTAACTTATATTTTCTTTGTTTATTTTTTATTGTGTTGATATATAGTGTTTTGTTGGTTGTTTTTTTTGATTGTCGATATCTGTCATTATGAGATTTTTTTGGAGTAAAAATGTTGTATTCGACTGTTAATGTTAAGTCAATAAGTGACATTGGCAATAAAAGGTTCTTTTGCTTGAAAATTAGTGAAAAGGTAGGTGCGTGAACTTGAAGATTCAATGACTTTTTGGTAGCAGAAATAATAGGATTGAATACGAAACGTACAATTCTGGATAGTCGTTGTGAAAGGAGCGAAATCGAATGTAGATGACAAGGGGAGTGAAGTGAAATTCCGATTAATTGTGAAGTTAAATTGATTGCGATAAAGTTGGGAAAATTCAAATAGAGCATCACAGCACTGCACTAATATGCTCTTTCCTAGTACCCAGATAGAATTATACTAAAGTGATTTTGGTTTTCAGTTTTTCTGCAAATCTGGAATAACCGCGTAGCGGTGAAAGGGTTGTAGTCCATGGTGTAAGCCATGGGAAAATATTTCGGAAAATAAACCGAATCGCATAGCGATGGCATTTATGATCAGTATCATCGCTACGCGATTCGGGACAGGTGAGGCTTTTTCTTTACAGGGATTCACATTCTTGCCTACAAACCTGTCACTGCTACGCAGTTTGCGCAAGATTCAGAAAAACCGAAAAACACTTTCACAAAAGTATAAGTTAGATTTAACTTCCAATCTAAGTAGCTGGTTATTTGAAGGAAGTAAGTCAAAAGAAGGTCAGTGATCTTAGAAGAGGTAGCTTCTGATAAATCTGTTTTCTAAGCAAATGTTGTAGTTAAAGGATAGGTTTCCATTGGTTGATTGGGTTATTTTCTTTTTTCCGATAGAAGGAAGCAACTGGGACAGTGTTCTTACAAGGTGAGTATAGAAAATGTTCAGCCAAGTTATGTGGTGATGATTTTTTTATCTTGTTAACTATTTGTTTAATAGCGTGTTGTTTTTATTTAGTGAACGAAATAGACCTTTCTCTGACATTTGATCCAATTGTGAAAAGGCTCAGACATCACCTTTTTTTGGATTGTTTAGCAGGCTTGTTTTCCTCCCTAATTTTCAACTTTGCACATGTCAGGACAAAGTATACGAATTGTAACTGGCGTTACAATTGGACTTGCTGAGACATTGAGATTTTCTGAAATAAGAAAAACCCTTAATCATAAAGAGCAAGTGAAGTAGATTTAAACCAGACAACTTCATCTTGTTTGTGTTTTGAAACTCTAAAACTCTATATATGAAACTGCTATTTACTCAGACTTCTTTATTCTGTTTTCTGGTCAGCTTTTCTTTTGCCCAGAAAATAACAGTAAATCCTTCAGATTTCAAGCAAAAATTTATGGGTACAGGTGCTAGTTGTGGTCTTTACCTTGGACATTATATAAGTATGTCCGAAGAGGATCAGCTAAAAACATCTCGTATGCTTTACGAAGATTTGGGGATGACCTACATAAAAACTTACCCTAAGGGAAGGTATCCAAACGAGGCACCAAAGGGAGTTGAAGAATTTAATAATACTTCGAAGGCGATTTCGAATGCAAAGAAAATCCGCCCAGACCTTAAGGTTATTCTGTGCGTGAATAACCTTCCAGATGCATTGGAAGTAAAAGACGCAAAGGGGGATGGTATTAAAGGCGAATTCGATCGTTCGATCGAAGGAATTTATGATAAAATAGCTGACTATTATTTTCAAGTATGTAAAGGTTATTACGATAGGGGGCATGTAGTAGATATTCTTGAATTATCAAACGAGCCAGGCTTTGGTAAAGAGAAGGATCGTGTGACAGATGTGTTCGATAAAGTAGCAGATCGTTTCAGGGCAATGATGAGTAATCCAGAAATCAACACTCAAAATATCCCAATGCCCAAGATTGCAGGGCTTGGCACATGGAGTGCAACTGGTCCAAAACAATTTATTGACTATTGGAAAAAAAATCGTCCTAATGCGTGGAAGAATGTTGATATTGTAACTACTCACGCTTATCAGAATGGAACAGAGGCTAATATGCGCGAAACGTATGACCGTTGCGATGGCAGGCTATTTATGCAAAGCGAACAGACAGGCCGAATTCAAACAGACGAAAAACCTGGAGTAGACGAGATCGCAGATCAGTTTAAAACAAAGGATTTCAATCCTGAATTTGTTGCAAACACGTCGATCGCACGTCATATGATCAATTTTTTCAATGCGAACGGCAACGCTTTTTTTGCGTTCTTAACCAATAACCCAAAGCACAATAATGCAGCTTTGGTTACAACAAGGTGGAATGAAGCTCCGAAACCAAGTCCAATTTATCATGGTTTCAAACACTTGGCAGGAACACATCCTATAAACTCACATCGGGTGACCTGTAGCTTGAAGGATGCAGACAGGATTAGGGCTGTAGCATTCCGTAAGAAAGGAAAAAAGTATGCATATGTGCATTTCATCAATCTTTACAACACTTACGAAGAGGTTACAATTGATTTCAAAGGCGCTGGTATTCAGTCGGCTCATGTTTGGAGAACAGATGAATTTGTGAAGTTCGGGAATGTTGGAAATCATACCTTCCCGAAGGTGCTGAAAGAACTTAAGGTGGTTGCAACTCCATATAGTATCAATACTGTAAAAGTTGAGTTGAGCGAGGAAGTTGCTACAGAGGTGATGGAGACCCAAGAAATAACTTTTGGCAAGATTAAGTTCCAGAATGAGACTAATCCAGATTTCGCAGTTACTGCAACTTCTACATCAGGTTTACCAGTAGAACTACAGGTGTTGAGCGGACCAGCAGTTATTGAGAAAGGTGTTCTGAAACTAACAGGCGTTGGTATTGTGAGGGTATTGGCCTCTCAGGCTGGAAATGATGAATACGCTGTGGCCATCCCTGTTCTGAGGACTTTCCCTGTTTATCCACAAGGTGAAAATGTAGCGTTGAATAAACCGGCATTGGCAAGTTCAGCAAATGGCATATATACAGCGGAAAAAGCTGTAGATGGAATTAAAGATGATCCAGAAAACCGTTGGAGCAATGTCAAAAAGAAAGAAACGACTGCTAAAGATCCTCATTGGCTAGAAATTGATCTGTTAGAGAAAAAAACGATTCATGCCATAAGTTTAACCAATAAAGTGGATACTCGAAAAGTGCCTATTTATGGGTTTGAGTTTCAGATTTGGAACGGGGAAACGTGGGAAACAGTTCTGGAAGAGGATAGCAATTACGAAGGTAAGTACTTGAAAGGTTTTCCTGAAGTAACAACAACTAAAGTGAGACTTCTAATGGAGAAAGCGCCTAAGAAGTATATGGCAGAGTTGTTTGAAATAGAAGTTTTTGCACCAGCAGAAACAAAAACTTTAGGTGCGGAGTTGGAGCCGGAATTGTTCGCTACGGATAAAATATCGTTATATCCAAATCCAGCACAGGAAATGTTATATATAGAGGGGGTGAAGGCTAAAGATCAGATACGTATTTCAACATTGGCCGGAAAAACAATTGTTGCTAAAGAATATGAACAAGGCCTTCAAATTTCAGATTTGCAAGATGGAATATATCTGATTTCTGTGAATGGGAAAGCGTATTCGAAATTCATTAAGAAACAATAAATAAAGAGCACACACTTCAATATCAAATAAATATCATCTTCAAGTGAGTGAGGGGTGGCCTAGGTTGGCCACCTCTTCTTTCTTATGAGCTCAGCTTATTTCTTAAAAGTACCAGATCCGTTAAAATTCCTTTTCCCAGACCACTTGGGCTGCCACCAGACAGATGTTTTTTTGAAATCAGATGCATCAACATCTGTTCTGCAAATATTCAAACGGAATTCTTTCCAGTTTTTCCCTTGTTTTTGTTGAAGGAAATCAACGGGGAACGCAATTTCCATATTATACCCATAATCAGTAATCAGACAGGCAACTTTCGTGTTTTCTGGGATGTATTTATTGTATGCTCCCATTTTGATTAAGTTCTGCATCCCAGATTTATCAGGAAATAGTTTCAAACGCGAAAATGGGTCAAAACCATTTCTTCCTCTTCCAAGCATGCGTTGTGGATCGGGGCGGGCATCAAAATCAACAACTATATTATCCTGCGATTTTCTTCTGTTCTCAGGATTTGTAATTGTTTTTTCATCAAAAACTTGAATCATAACATAAATGAACTTTTTATCATACTTAACATCAAAGTTAAAGGCTTCTTTTGTTTTAGATGCGTTCTTATAGATGTGGTAATTCAACTTTTCCCAATCATTTGTTTTTCCGTCTATTGTTACTTCATTATTGGTCTTGGTAAGATTGTACTTTTCATAGTTTTTATAATCAAAACTTTGAATTGCTTTTGTAGCAGACATTCCTTTGTACGTCATGGTCAGGTTTGTTTTTCCCTCTTTCAAAGGAGTTAGCCTGCCAGATACGTTATTTTGTAGTGTGACTATTTTTTTATTCTCGAATTTGTACTCTGGGTAAAGGGCTGTTGTGCGCGAGCCATCAGTAAACCATTGTTCTAAAAACACACAAGCATATTCCCCTAGTGCTTTAATATTAATGGCTTGATAACCTGCTTTTTTTAGCGGGTTGATGTTTACTTTTTCCAATTTGGGCTGTTCTTTACGCAATAAAAACAACAGCATATCATACATCGATTTATTGCAGCCTTTGGGGCCGTGATAAGCATCATAAACCTGATAAAAAGCCAGATCATCGTTCTCTACCCAACCTTTTTGCTGTAATATGCCTGCAAAGGTTCTTGCATTTTCGCGCATATCGGGGTATTCCAGATCGGATGCCATTACCCACACTCTTGAATTCAGTTTTTTAAAACTGTTGGATTTAACCTTATTGATCAGCAGATTGTCGTCCCACCAAAGCGAGGGAGACATTATGCCAGCTAAACCAAATGTTTCTGGATAATGACAAGCTAACCAAGCGGAGGCCAATCCTCCCAAAGAATTTCCAGATACGCCAGTATACTGAGGTTCTTTCAGGGTTCGGTAATTTGCATCAATGTGCGGTTTTAAAACTTCGTTGATAAACTGGTACATATTTCCCAGATTGCCTCCTCTGGTTGGCGTAAGGTTTTTTGCTCTTAAACCTTTATTATTGTGTATACCAACAAATATTGTTGGGTGAATCAGCCCTTTGGCCAATAAGCTATCGTGATAATGGTTTACTGAAAACCGTCCAGTTATGTTTTTATCTTTACAAAACACTTTTTCTCCGTCAAAAACATAAATCACTCTGTAATGTTCATCACTATTTGAGTAATTGGGAGGCAATGAGATACTGATCTTGCGTTTTCCATCTAAAACTCCCCGATCGGGAAAATTTTCAATGGTTATCACCTGAGATGAATTTTCTTCCAGATTGTCATAAATATCGTTTAAGCCTTTATAGGCATATTCTGCAAATGCTTTCTGTGCTTCAAGCATCTCTTGTTTATCCTCAGCTGAGTTTCTCCATTTACTAAGTAACGTGTTGCCTTTTTGTAAAATAGCATCCTCATACGAATGAATTAACGGTTTTACCCGGTTAACATTCGCAATATTGGCGTACTTCTTTTTGGGGTGATTGAAAATATGCTTACGGATTTTAGCAGAAACAGCATATAGAGATTGATTATTTGCGTTTGAGCTAACTTTTGGTGCTGTTCCTACGGGCCAATAAGGAGTTGCAATAGAGGAGAATGGATTACCCAACATGCACCACATGGTTGTTAAATAAGCAGGTTCGTTATCCTTAACACCTTCAATAACAGTGGAAGAAATAGATGAGTAGCGGCAAATATTGCCCTTGCACGAGGAATAATTACCAAAGATTTTATCTTGATCGGATAAATTTAGCTCTCGCATCTGAAGCTTTAAAATGCTGTTCACATTTAAACGATTGTTCTTGTAAAAGGAGCTGATCAATTCAGAAGAGCGTTCAAACCGTTCTATCCCTCTATTCCCTCCATAACTTTCCGCAAAATTTGTACGGATGATATAGCCTCCTGGGGCAACTGCATCATCATTTGCATCGAACATTACGTAGCTGTTGGCACCTACTTCAAAAATAGCAGCCCCACCTTTGGCATCAATTACTCCAAATGTTGCGCGGGTAGTTCGTCCTTCTTCATTGGTTTTATCCAAAAGCTCAATAAAGTCCTTAATAGATGCGCACGATTTCAAGGCCTTGTTCATTAAATGACCATTACCTAAGCCATTTTCCCCTTTGGAGATTTCGGGAATAAATGTGTTGGCAATTGCAAATCCCTTTTCGTTTACACCATACCAGGAATTGTTGTAGCCATAAGCAGGGGTTATATGAGATATAAAATTATATGTATCTGTTTGAGTGTAATGGACCACATTGGGTTTTAGTTCATAATCACGGGTTTTCCATAGCAAAGGCCTACCGTCTGATGTAGCTTTACCACTGGCAACGCCTATGGTACAGGCTTGGGATATTGAATAACCAATTAGAAGATAAAAAAATATAATTGTAGATTTCATTGTTCAGGGGTTTGTTTCGTTGGAATTGACACCTCCAAGGAGGGAGCCTTGGAGGTGTAGTGTTTTAGAAAATTTATTTCTCTAAAGAAATCGTCTTAGAAGTCTTAAAGAATCCATTTCCAAAAGAAACAGTAAGCTTGTCACCTGTTTTAAGCTGAAGATTTCCATCGTTAGTAACTACTTTCGAACTTTCCGTCTTGATTTTAGCATAGAACAGGGTGTTGCTATGGTGTTTAGCATGAAGTTCGATGATCTCTGAATCACCAGACGATGTTTCAAGCAATAAATGGGCTGTAGTTCCAAAAACAGGAGCGGCAAGTTTGATTTTCAAACCATCGTAAACTGCATCAGCTTCGATTTGGATGTTTTTCTCTGTAGCAGCGATCAAACCCATATTCAATGCCGCGTTGAAAGCAGTCCAGCCTTCTGGGTGACGGAATTTTCCATCTGGATTGAATGGATAATGCTCAGAAGATGCAGCAGAACAGATCGTACCACGGACAAGGTGAAGACGGGCACAAACATTAGGATTGTATTTAACTGGCCATCCAGCTTCTGCACCTTTGAAATCTTTAACAGCTCGCAATGCTGTGTGGTAGCCTAGCGGGTTACGGCCAAACAGGTTGTCCAATTGTGAAACTGCCAGTATGTTCAAGCGTTCTTTGCGTTTATTGTCTTCTGGAGAATTGCCTAGCATTTTATTCAATTTCCAAGCTATTGAAGGAAAAGCAGCAAGGTTGCCAGGTGAGTTCCAAGAAGTTCCACCACCAGTGTGTCCTTTCAGTTTTCTTGGCAGCGACCAGTTTTCTTTAAGGTCATACCTACGGAAATCCCACATGTTATCAGAACGTTCTATGAAGACATCGGCCAGTTTCTGAATCTTGCCCGAGAAGCCTGAAGGTAAGCGGTGAGAATAGTTGGCAAAGTAGACATATAAGCCACTCGTCATTTTATGCTCGCTCATGCGCTGACCTCTGGTTACTAGTGGGTCGTTAATGTTCAGTTCGTCAATAATCCATTTTACTTGCGCATCAGCGGCCTGAATGTATTTTTCTGCATCTTTGCGGCCTTCCCTTTTTGCAACTTCGTACATCATCAGGTTTGGCAAAATTGTCCAGCCAGGAGTATAGCGTCCTTTGAACGTCCCAATTGTTTTGTCAACTTTCAGAAGACCAACTTTTTCCCACATTTTGAATGTGTAGTCATGAATGGTTTTATGATACTTCTTCGTAAAATATTGTTTCATGTGTGGGTAAGCATAAAGGAA
This sequence comes from Bacteroidales bacterium, assembly GCA_965230435.1. Classification (GTDB taxonomy): domain Bacteria; phylum Bacteroidota; class Bacteroidia; order Bacteroidales; family JBDKHP01; genus JBDKHP01. The sequence goes on along the minus strand of CBDDLB010000002.1, from coordinate 1,093,594 downwards.
AAATGCAAATTCAGAGATCGTTTCAGGATGTATTTTGTATTCCGATCCTGCATAATCTTTACTGGCAGGCTTAATATACCACCACGATACGCCCCAGTGGATAAGCTGAATAACATCAGGAACATTGTCACCAATAGGTCCGTCGAGCTTGTTGTACATATCGGCAACTACTTCCATTGAATTTTCCCCAGCACCAGCTTCAAATTTGAAATCATCGGCTAAAACCCTTTGCATGTCGTGTTTCCAGTTCATTTCCACAGGCAGTTGTTTGCAGAAATCTGGGTTTGCCAAATACATGTTCACAAGAGATGGTACGGTGTAAGCATAGAATGGAGCATCGCGCCAAGGTACTGCACCATAAGCACCAGGGTGTGTTCCTGTCACACTTCGGTTGTCAATGAAATGTCTTACAGCAAGCTCGTAAGTGGTTTCTTCGAACAAGAACGGTTTTATTGAGAATGGTACTGACTGTCCGTTTTTCAATCCATTTCCTTCCATTCGGATCACATATTCGTATGTGTCAGTATTCATTCTGAATATTGAAAAATCGCCAATGTGGTTTTTTACTTTTCCTGAAAACAGTACTTTGTCCGAATTGCTTGGTGTGATATGGAATACCGAACCATCAGGACTAATTGGAGCAGTGAACCGCTTAGGCCAAAAGGTGTTAAATCCTGTTTGATTCAGGAAAATAAGGTGTTTTGTACGGTCAAATTTAGGATTGTTGCGCTTAGGGTCTTCTTTTGCAAACTTCAACTTTGTAAGTTCAGGGAGTTGATTAGAAGTTTCCGGCCACATCTGAATATCGCGAATACGTGCCTGACCATTCCCACCTGCACTAGGAGTGAAGAACCTGATTTTATCAGTAACGACGACTTTAGGAAAGGTAATTCGCACTTCATTTTTATCATTATCAGAGACTGTACTACCTTCAATCGTTGTCCATGTCCCATTTTTTTCGATCTGAAATTCGAAATTTTCAACAACTGAGCTATTTTTATAGCCCGAATAGATGTCAACGGTTTTTATGTTCTGTTTGGCCTTGAACTCAAACAATAACCAATGCGATTCGAGAGCAGCGTTGCTCACCCAACGCGAATTGTCGGATATTTTTCCGTCGTTTGCTTTTTCGGGTTTGTGCGAACTGGAATAGGAGTCCGCACTTAATTTCGCGTATTTTGCAAGATTCTGTTGCGCTAATGAAAAATTAGCCGACAGTAATAAACAAAGGATTATAATTGAATTTTTCATAATAACAGTGCTTTAGTGAATAAGGAAAAGTTCGTTTGTTTCGAACTTGTTTTTGCGACCAGCTGTATCGTTGATTTCAAAATTAGACAGAGACAAATAGGAATAATAATTTTTTGCTGAGCAGAAATTTCGCAAAGTGATGCTTAACTTAGCATGTTGAAAATCAGAAGCTAAAAGAAGGGATGGACAAGCTTACAACTGACCAAATAAAAACTACAATTGAGAAATATTACCCCAAGGGCGAATTGAGCACTTGGCAGAATAAAGATTTTGTGAATTTGAGCTTCGAAATTCAGCAAAAGACCAAAGTATCAATTAGTAGCAGTACGCTTAAACGTATTTTCGGGAAGCGTAAAACAGGTGAAAATTATACGCCGCAGCAGGCGACAATGGAAGCACTTGTATTGTTTGCTACTATTCTCTCTCAGGATGAAGCTCCAGAGCAGGAAGTCCCCAAGCATGAGGTTTCAGAAAAAGAAGAGTCTGAACTTCCGTTTGTTCGAAAAAGTAATTGGTTCTGGTTTTTAGGTATTGCTGTTGTTATGCTTGGATCGGCGATGTTTTTCTTCTTTGGTAATAACAGCCCTCAAAAAATATTTTCATCAGCTTCGATAACTTTGGATAAGTTAGAAGGGAAAGGTGCTGCTACAGCTTTTTTTTCATTGGATTTGCCTGGAAAGGATGAATACAGGATAGCGTTTGATGATTTTTCGGATACGAGTATGGTGTTGGGCACAGAGAAGAGGATTGCTCATTTTTATAATTATCCTGGTGTATTTTACCCTAACGTATTGCACAAGGGGAAAAAAATATATTCCTATTCTCATGTAATGGTGCAAACGGACGGTTGGTATGCTTTGGGTACACACATGGATATGCGGAAAGATAAAACCGTACTTCCCATCCCCATTGAATTACTACGAAAGGAACCTGGTTATCTCCATGCATCTATGAAAGATTACCTGAAATGTGGAGTGGACACTAATGCCATGGTGGTTCTTCGGTTATATAATTTTAGAAAGTATGGAATCGATGGTGATAATTTTACGTTAAACCTGAAAGTTAGAAATGCTGGGTTTTGGCCAGGTATGCAGTGCAACAATATTATAGTGATGGTTAAGGGGGAGCATGGAAGAATACAGCAATATTACCCTAAGGCCGGTTGTTCTTTTTGGATTGAAGGAATTTACAGCGATAAGACTATTAGTGGGCATTCTCAGGATATGTCTGCTTTTTCTGTCAACAACGATGAATGGGCTGTGCTCAATATTACGAATCAGGAGCGAAAGCTTATTTTCCGCATCAATGATGAATTTATATTTACTACCGACTACGATCGGCCTTTAGGTCAGATTTTGGGCATAGAAATCCGCTTCTATGGAACGGGCTATTTGGATGATTTTAGTTTGAAATCTTTGGATGGTGATGTAATTTATGAAGATACGTTCGATGAATAACTGATTATGCTTTTTTGTTATAGAGTGTTTGTAATTAGGGGGGTAAATTCTATTCTTGCCTGATTGTAAGTGTTTACTTACATTTGGAGTATGGTAATGGATAAAAAACGGAGAATATTCGAGGCCGCTCTTGATTTATTTTCACAAGATGGATACTCTTCTACCCCAACTAGCAAAATAGCGAAAGTAGCCGGTGTTTCGGAGGGGCTAATTTTTAGGCATTTTGAGAATAAGGAAGGACTTCTAAAAGCCATTCTTAAAGAAGGAGACGATCGTTTCCGTAAACTATTTGCAGACATTGTTTTTGAGCCAGACCCCAAAGAACTGATCCGAAAGGTGATTTGTGTCGGGCTGGGGATGATCAATTCCCCTAAGGACATTAATTTCTGGAAGTTGCAGTTTAAAATTAAGTGGGAGATAGAAGAATATACTGCTGGGAAACTTGAGCCAATAGAATTGGCCTTGGCAAATGCCCTTTCCAAGCTGAATTACGAATTCCCTGAAAAAGAAGCCAATCTATTGTTGGTTCATTTAGATGGTTTAACTACCCGCTTCTTCTTGCAAAAAGACTTTGACTACGAAGGGACTGTAGAGTATTTACTATCGAAATATGTTTAGTGAAGACTTAAAGTCTACATTTGTCTTTTGCCAATGTAAGGACATGTATAGGAGTTTCGTTTATATAAGAGGTTGTTGGTTTTAAAGTTTTATCTAGGTTTATTATCGGTAAGTACCCAGATAAAATTAAGTTAGACCGATTTCCTGCCTAAAAGGCTAGTTACTTGAAAGAAATAAGTCTAAAATTAAATAGGCCCGCGACTTTATGTACAGATGAATTGCGTCTCTCCTAATGACCAATAACCAAATTCACATTTTATATTAGCACACCTATTTTATGATTTCTGAAAAGAGAAAAAAAGGAAAGGAAACGCCTTTGATACGTTTTTATAATTCGTTGAAAGAAGAAGACCCGGATAGGACTATATTATTTTGTTGTGAAGATTGTTATTTAGTTATTTCTGATGATGCTGCTGAACTTTCTAAAGCTTTAAAAATTCCTCTGCGAAAAGGTTTAATTCCTGAGTATGGGGATATTGAACAAATTATTCTGAGGCGGGAAAAACTAAATTGTAACCTGAAGCTGTTTCAAGATTTAGGAATAAAGGTTGCGTTTTTTGATTTGCCGAAAGAATCTTTTCTTTCTCTTATTAACGAATTCTGCCAACACTTTCTTGTGCCTGTTGCTTCTGATGATGGAGATAATTCGCAAAGAAAAGGATTTAAGAGAGGGTGGACTCAGGACGCATTTATAACCATGGGTTTTGTGTTATTTACTTCAGAAGCCTTGTTTTATATGGTTTTTATTGACGTACGGCGGTATAATATACAAATAGCCTTTGCCTTATTCGTAATAAATGCACTGATAAACTTTATTTCATACCGAATATTGACTTCTAAAAAAGTAAATGGACGTGTAGAGACTGCTTTAAAGACTTTTGTTAATGCCATCTCTTTGTTGTTACTACTTTGGGGCGGTGTTTTTGGAAAATGGCTAATAGTGGCTTCTCTTGCTGTTTCTTTTTTCTGGTCATTTTTTTCTATTCGAAATTCTCATGCACCTAGAATTCTACCCATCTTATCCACGATGTTAGATATGGTTATATTGTCGTTGATTTTGAGATATTTAATGCCATAATAATCTTTCTGTTTTGTGCCTTGGGGTTGTCGATAACTTTTTTTGTTTGTCCTTTGCCGAAGCGCTAATTTTGAAGGCTAAAACAGAAACGAAAACATTAATCGCCACTTTTCAAAGCTCACAAAAACACAGGGACAGCTATGTTCCAGAACATAAGTTTTTTATATGAGTTCATAAATGAATAGTGGGGTGTCAAAATATTTTACTCTTGGCTAAGACGAAGAAGAAAGCGAGCGAAACACCATTAATGAAACAATACTATAGCATCAAGGCTAAACATCCAGATGCAATATTACTGTTTCGTGTTGGAGACTTTTATGAGACATTTTCTGAAGATGCGATCAGAGCATCCGAAATTTTGGGAATTACATTAACAAGGAGGGCAAACGGGGCTGCAGCTTATATAGAATTGGCTGGATTTCCACATCATTCACTAGATACCTACTTACCAAAACTCGTAAGGGCAGGTCAAAGAGTGGCCGTTTGTGAGCAATTGGAGGATCCCAAAATGGTAAAGGGAATTGTGAAACGGGGGATTACAGAGCTCGTTACACCAGGAGTATCTATCAATGAAAATGTTCTTGAGAATAAAGAAAATAACTTCGTAGCCTCGATCCATATTGATAAAAAGCAGGCCGGAGTAGCATTTCTTGATATTTCGACAGGCGAATTTCTTACCGCCCAAGGAAATCTGGATTATGTAGACAAGCTGATCAGTTCTTTTTCTCCTAAAGAAGTACTTTATGAGCGAAGCAAACGAGAGGTGTTCGAAAGTGCTTTTGGAACAAAGCTATATACTTCAAAACTGGACGATTGGGCTTTTCATTACGATACTGCTTACGAAAAACTGTTGTACCAGTTCGATGTAAAAAGCCTGAAGGGGTACGGGGTAGATGGCCTGAATTTAGGAATCATCGCAGCGGGCTCCATTCTTCACTATTTGGATATCACTCACCACGATAAAATACAGCACATTACTTCGTTGGCCAGAATTGAAGAAGACCGCTACGTTTGGCTAGATAAGTTTACTGTGCGAAATCTAGAACTTATACGTCCATTGAATGATGGGGGACGCTCATTGGTAGATGTTTTGGACAAAACCGTTTCTCCAATGGGGGCGCGTATGCTCAAGCGCTGGATCGCATTGCCGCTTAAAGAGGAAAAGGCGATAACCAATCGTTTAAATGTTGTGGATTATTTTCTCAATAAGCCTGATTTCAAAATTGAAGTAGAAGACAATATTCACCATGTTGGCGATTTGGAGCGAATTATCTCGCGTGTGGCTCTGGCAAGGATCAATCCGAGAGAGGTGGTGCAGCTAAAAAATGCACTAGGTGCTATAGCCCCAATAAAAACAGCCTGTGAACAGGCTACCGACGAAATGCTGAAGAAAATAGGGGAGCAGTTAAACCCTTGTTCTTCCATGCGTGAACGTATTGAAAAGGAAATTTGCCAAGATCCTCCATCGAACGTACAGAAAGGTCGTGTGATGGCAGATGGCGTTTCCGAAGAACTCGATGAGCTTCGCAAAATTGCATATTCAGGTAAGGACTTTCTTGTAGACATTCAACAAAGGGAAGCGGAACGAACTGGTATTTCTTCGTTGAAAATCAGTTTTAATAATGTCTTTGGATATTATTTCGAAGTCCGGAATGTACATAAAGATAAGGTGCCAGAGGAATGGGTGCGAAAACAGACGTTGGTAAATGCCGAGCGTTATATCAACGATGAACTGAAGCAGTTGGAGGCAAAAATTTTAGGTGCCGAGGAAAAGATTCTTGAACTGGAAACACGCCTTTTCAACGATCTGGTATTTGCCTTGGCGGATTATATCCCTGCCATTCAGTTAAATGCCAATCTGATTTCGCAACTGGATGTGCTGAACTCATTTGCTACGGTTTCTGTGGAAAATAAATATTCTCGGCCTACTGTCAACGACACGCAGGCGATCGATATAAAAGAAGGACGGCACCCTGTAATCGAAAAACAGCTTCCTGTGGATGAGGAGTACATCAGCAACAATGTGTACCTGAACAATGACGAACAACAGGTTATCATTATTACAGGACCAAACATGGCTGGTAAGTCTGCATTGCTGCGTCAGACAGCACTGATTGTACTGATGGCTCAGATGGGCTGCTTTGTACCAGCAGAAGCCGCAACTATTGGTTATGTGGATAAGGTATTTACTCGTGTTGGTGCTTCGGATAACATTTCTTTGGGTGAATCTACTTTTATGGTAGAGATGCACGAGGCATCGAGCATTTTGAACAATATTTCAGACCGTAGCCTTATTCTGTTCGACGAGCTTGGGCGCGGAACGTCTACATACGATGGCATTTCCATAGCTTGGGCAATTGTGGAGTATATACACGAACACCCAAAGGCAAAAGCAAAAACTCTTTTTGCGACCCATTATCACGAATTGAACGAAATGGAAAACACCTTCAGCGGCATTAAGAACTACAATGTTTCTGTTAAGGAGCTGAACAATAAGGTTATTTTCTTAAGAAAATTGGTTCGTGGAGGCAGTGAACATTCTTTTGGTATCCACGTTGCCCGAATGGCAGGAATGCCAAAGAGTGTAGTTAAACGGGCGGACAAAATTTTGGAAGAATTGGAGCAGTCACGCGAAAAACAGGATTTGAGCAGTTCTACAAAAGAGCTCGCCGATCATAGGGAAGGAATGCAATTGAGCTTTTTTCAGTTAGATGATCCTACACTGACAAGTATCAAGAAACAAATCCAGAATTTAGATATTAATAATCTTACCCCAGTAGAGGCCTTGAATAAATTGAACGAGATTAAGAAAATGGTAGGGGCGAAATAAATCCTTCTTAGTTCCGTTCTGATTTTACATTACCGATTACACAAAACAGCAGATTAATTAATCTGCTGTTTTACTGAATATTACTTTTATTCTTGAAAGTAGTTTATTAATCTTTCAAAACGTTATTGCGATACGAAACGGCACTTTATTTGCTATTTTGTTTGTAAAGCTTAAGCAGCTACGCGCTTTTTTTGATCTTACCCTTGAATTGAATACCATTATTTCTTAACTTGCTATATAAAATTAATAGCATCTGGAAATGAGCTTTTAGGCTGTGAAACAAGCTAACATCAGCAATATTAAATATGGTAGTCATAACAGCTGAGTTTCATCTGGCCATTGAAAAAAAAGATTTGACGCGTAGCGCTCTTGTTCAAGTAAACTTTCACTAAGTCAAGAATTTTGTTCGGGTAACAGATTCGAACCTAGACTACTAAAACAAATCACAACAGATGAAAAAGAATACTATCCTTGTCCCAGTTGACTTTTCTGAAGTAGCCGAAACAGCAATTAGCTTTGCAGCCCAGTATGCGAGGGCAATCGATGGCGAATTGAGTCTATTGCATGTTATAGAGAAGCGGGTGACTTTTATCGGCAGAAATCGAAAATTTGATAACGAACTGATTGAAGAAGCAACCTATACCAAGTTAGAGAAATTTGCAGATGAAATTGAAGAGCGTTTTCAAGTTAAAACCGATATTCTTGCTATAGCTGGTAATATTTACGATACTATAAATGATGTAGCCAAAGAAATCAACGCCCGTTGGGTTTTTATGGGCACACACGGAGCTAAAGGTTTCAATCTATTTGGCGGTAGCAGTGCGCTGAAGGTTGTTTATCATTCAGCAGTTCCTTATGTGCTTACGCAGCAGAAAATGCCCAATGGTTTCAATTTCGATAAAATTGTAATTCCTATCGATTTCAGAACTCAATCGCGTGAGCTGGTAACATGGGCAATACACGTAGCTAATTTGTTTGGTTCGAAACTCTACTTAATCACGCCAAGTTCCAGTGATAAAAAGCTGGCTACAAAAATTTCAGGTAACTTGCACTATATCAAAGATAAACTGGTGAAGGCTGGAATTGAGTATCAGATTGATTCTTCGGACAGGAATATCGACGATATTGCAATTATGGCCAATGATTATGCTAAAATTATTAAGGCCAATTTAATTATGATTATGGTGTTTCCCGCTACAGGCGTAGAGGAATTCTTGTTTACCAATGCGGCTCAGAAAATTATAGCGAACCCGGGGCAGATTCCAGTATTTGCAATCAACCCGAATACAATATATGAAGAGTAATGGTTTGATTTCGTTTCCTTTTTTGAGAGAGTGGCCTTCTTTCGACGGAAGGCCTTTTTTTTGAAATATTGTATCTGATCTCAAAGAGTAGTTTTCGCAAACACTTATCGATAGAGAGAAACTTCCAGAAACACGTATCTTAAGATTATCGCAGTTGACTTAGAATTGTAACCTGTTTACATTCAAAAACTGATAAATAAATGCGTAGTCTTGCTTTCGCTTTTGTAATTATTAGCTTCCGAACTCGTCTTTAGATAGAATATTGCTTAAAGATTTTAGAGCTTCTGAATTGGGGAACCGATTTAGCGCAGCTTCCCATATTTGTTTTGCTTCTTTAAATACCTGTTGTTTGTTTTCGTTTTGCTTGCTCGACAATTTTCCTAAATAAGAATGCAGTGTAAGTAAATATAGTTCTTCGTGATTGAACTCTACTTCTTTTAGTCCTTCCTGAGCCTCTATAAGAGCTTCATCGAAACGTTCCTGCATGAACAAAGCTCTTCCGTAGTGATACCTAATGTAGAATTTTTCCGAGGCTTTGAGCATGCCTTGTTCCCAGAACTCACGTGCAGTTTCCCACTGTCGTTGAGCTGCGTGAAAACTGATAACATCTCCATATGCTTGGGCGTGATCTGGTTCTAGTTCGATAGCCTCAGTGAAGGCCATTTCGGTGATCCATGCGTTGCCAAGTTTCCCTGCTGCGTGCCCTAGAAGAATAAGTTGTTGTGCCGAAAATCTGTAGGTCTCCAGCATTCCAATCAGTTTTTCCATGGATACCTGTTGAGCCTGGAGGTGGACCTGCGATTCATGAGGTAGCTCCAGTCCCTCTGATTGATTATCCATCCAGTATCTTTTACCGTTTTCATCGGTATATGTTTTTCCTGAGATTGCCATATATTCAGATAGTTTTCAAGAATTGTAAGCACAAAGTTAAGTGCAAATATTTTCGTTTATTTATTGTGTGGTTAAGATGAAAAAAAGTTTGCCAAGGTGAATTGTACACCCCTCGATTTATATGTATTTATCACAATAATAAAGGAAATTGTTCACTTCGCTAAGTGTATATAAATTCAGTATTATAGTTTTAATGTTACTTCTAGGAGGTGTTTCATTGCTGTTATACAACTCCAATTATCGTTTTTTATGAAATGGGGCGACACGACTGGTTTTTAGAAATATTGCCAAAAGTGGCTCGATTGAATTAGAGCGTCCCCTAATACGAATCGGTGTTTGATTTTTACTCAGATGATTTTGCAAAACAAAACAAACTCTCCAAAGATTTGCGAAGTCTTGTTGTGCGAATCTGTGATTATTTTTCTAATGTTCTTATCTCATAAACCATATAGGAGTAGGTGTCATTAAATAAACCACACTTTTAAAGCTTTCACTGCTTTTATGTTGAGTAGAATGCTTTTCCCAATAAATGGCACTGCGTACTTAGTTTATGATTTCATCAAAAAAAAAGAGAGCCGAAAAGCTCCCCTTTTATATAGATTTTCGACACAAATTTTGTGTTTATCTTTTTTCAAAAATCAACAACCGGTTTAGCGTTTTGGAGGGAAGCTAATGGTAACGATCTGTGCGACATTAACAACTTGCCCTTTGTGTTTGCCAGGTTTCCAGTTTGGCATTAGCTTTACTATCCGGATGGCTTCTGCATCTAGTATAGGGTTCCCTTTTCTCACTAAGTGAACATCTTTTACTTTCCCAGAAGCTCCTACTACAAATTTTACATAAACTTTACCTTTTACGTTAAGGCGTTTGGCTTCTTCAGGGTATTTAAGGTTCTGGTTGATGTATGCTGCCAATCCTCGTCGCCCTCCTTGAAATTCAGGCATTTGGTCGACTACAAGGTGTACTGAGTCTTTGTCATTGACTTCCCTTTCCCATTTGTTGGCGAAAGAGGTTTTCGCAGAAGCGTCCAGTCCTCCTATAAGTAAAAAGAAAAGTGAGATAATTAATAGCAGCTTACCGAATAAGATCTTTTTCATTGTCGCGATATTTGATTCTTCCTGTTCTATTTGTGTATGAATATTCTAATCCGAAATCCCTAGCTAAGGGCACATAGCCAAATAATAGACAAAAATACCTAAAGAGAATTGTTTTAGCAATTCGTTTTATGAAGAATTAACATAGCTTTCCTTGTATGCATCTAAACGTAAGCCACCGTCTATCGTAAAAGTTAATCTAAAACCGAATATGCATAGTGGTATTTAAGGTCGATGTATTCAAATATGACAATATTATTGCCAGTGGATTCGTTTTTGCTACACAAAACGACCATATTGTCATTTTGACAATATAATTATTTCTTCGAATAATAGACTATATTCTTCAGTAAAAGAACTTCTCAGTGATGAAAAATAGCTTCGGGCGCTAGTGTTTTCTGCCTTTACAGCTTGGGTAGAAACCTTCTGCCTGTATTTCGACGCTAACTCTTGCGACTTTAGAAAAAGCTTATTGGCTTCGTCTGTTTTTGGCTGATCTGATATTATATGGTAGATAATTAGCTCTTCCATAAGATAACTACATGCTGTACTTATCTCTTTTTTTAATGCTTTACGGCTTGCCATAGGTTAATTTCTTTTTAAAGATTACGCGAAAACTCATTCCACAGGTTATCTTCTGGAGTATCTGCTTCAATGGTTAGAGGTTCCTTTTTTACAGGATGAATAAACTCCAGTTTGCGGGCATGTAGGGAAATACTCCCGTCTGAATTCGATCTAGGGGCTCCATATTTGAGATCACCTTTAATCTTGCAATCTATACTTGCAAGTTGCGCCCTAATTTGATGATGGCGTCCCGTTTCCAGCTCAACTTCGAGCAAGTTGTATTTTTTGCTTGCAGCTAGTAGTTTGTAATGTAAGATAGCTTTTTTACTTTCTTTTACAGACTTTGCGTAAACGTATGATTTGTTCTGTTTCTCGTTTTTCTTCAGATAATGTTCCAGTGTTCCTGCTTCTTCTGGTGGCCTTTCGCAAACAATTGCCCAGTAAGTTTTGCGAATGGATTTGTCCTGTAGCATTTTGTTCAGTCGTGCTAGGGCTTTGCTTGTACGAGCAAAGATTACAGCTCCACTTGTTGGGCGGTCGAGCCTGTGTACTATCCCAAGGAATACTTCGCCTGGTTTATTGTATTTCTTCTTGATGTAGGCTTTAACCTCTTCGGCCAAAGTTTCATCGCCTGTTTTGTCACCCTGTACAATTTCTCCAGGCATTTTGTTCACTACTATAAGATGGTTGTCTTCGTAAAGTACTTCGATCATTTTATATTGGCGTTTTTAATATAAGCGGCACTCCTAAAGTTAGCCGCAGTATTGATAAACAGCACAGAGTAATCCGTAGTAAATAGTTGTTTGCGAGTTAATAAGATTCACTTTCGTTTGGAAAGTCAAGGTTTTTCACATCGTTCACATATGCTTTTACGGCTCCGGTTATCTCAGCCGATAAGTTGTGATAGCGTCGTAGGAAGCGGGGCGAAAATTCTTGAGTTATTCCAAGCATGTCGTGAAGAACGAGCACTTGGCCGTCTACATCTGGACCTGCACCAATTCCGATAATTGGAATTTTAACCGATTCGGCCACTTCTTTTGCCAGGGCAGCTGGGATTTTTTCAAGTACTATGGCAAAACAGCCTGCTTCTTCGAGCAATTTTGCATCTTTTTTTAACTTTTCTGCTTCCTCTTCTTCCTTTGCCCGAACAACATAGGTTCCGAATTTATGAATGGACTGAGGGGTAAGCCCCAAATGCCCCATAACGGGGATTCCTGCTGAAAGAATGCGCTCTACAGATAGCATTACTTCCTGGCCTCCTTCCAGTTTGATTGCATGGCCTCCAGTTTCTTTCATGATTCTGATAGCCGATGCCAAGGCTTCTTTTGAGTTGCCCTGATACGTTCCGAATGGAAGATCTACTACCACCAGCGCACGCGAAACGGCTCTTACGACAGAGCTGGCGTGGTATATCATTTCCTCAAGCCGAATAGGCAAAGTTGTACCATAGCCGGCCATTACGTTTGCTGCCGAATCACCAACGAGAATTATATCTATGCCGGATTGATCCACGATACGCGCCATTGAGTAATCGTAGGCCGTAAGCATTGATATTTTTTCTCCACGAAGTTTCATGCCTGCTAAGACATGGGTAGTTATTTTCTTGATTTCCTTATGAACAGACATATTTCGAATGATTGAGGCCTATTGGTATCAGTAAACTATAAAAATTAGAATTTTGTTCGGGCGCGAACCTTCATTTTTTTTAATACACCTTGCATGTTTTAACTTGAAAGCCTAGTGAGCCTTAGCCTAAACTGTTTTTATACTTTACTAAATAGGACAAAAATAAAACACTTGGGGATTGGTTGCCCAATATTTAGACCGCAAAAGTACTTTTTATTTGGCAATGTTACTTAACATTCTCTTGAATTTAATTTTACCTAGTGAAGCTGAAAAATAACTTAAGCAAAACTGAAAAAATAACTTCGTTTTTCGTTGCAGCGCGATTGCCCGAATTTTCATGTACTTTGTGTGCCTTAGCTGAAATTGTTTTTTGCACTTTACCTAAACTAACGGAGTATTACTGGTTCAATCTGCACTTATGAAAATACTGAGCTGTAGAGGAGAAATGTATTTTGGGTTCCCTTTAGGCTTCGGATAATTTCACTTTTGTTTTTATTCATTTTTTTAATGGTTTGATTATCAGAAAGCTTAATTTTATCTGGGATGATTGTAAGTGTAGTTATTTTGAATTGGGATATGAAATGGTGACTCTTGAAATTGCAACAGTGTTGCATATTTTTATATTCTTTCTACTTTTGAATTTCGAAAAGTGACAGCGTTCGGTTTATATTCATTTGAAGATTGATTGGAGAAGTGTTGCTTTTGTTGAAGGGAGTTTAAGAGAGAGTGCGCCGCATTCTGTTTTTATTTTTTATGCGAGAAGTGGTTCCCAGATTATAGAATATAAGGGCTTGGGTTAGACTTTTTCAATCTTACTAATAAGTTGACATTCAAAAGAAATGCGATTAATGAAAGCTGTTTTGTGGCTAACAGTTATTTTGTTTGGTCTTGGTGCTAAGGCTCAGCAGATTAATGGGCATGTCGTTGACGAAGAGGGGCATCCGCTTGTTGGTGTTAACGTTATTGTGAAAAAGACACAACAAGGAACCATCACAGATGAAAACGGTAGTTATGAGTTGCGCGGTTTGGCTTCAGGTAAATACAAGGTTAACTTTTCGTTTGTTGGTTTTCAGCCTGTTGAAATTTTGGTGGAAGTACCAATGCTGAAAACACATTGGGACGTAACATTGCATCCTGTCGACAATATTTTGGAAGAGGTGAACGTCCAGGAGAAAGCTGAGGAACAGAGGAAAAGGCATGCAAGCGTATCCATTGAGACCGTGAATGAGGATTACATAAGGGAAAACGTAGGAAATAGTTTGATGCAGACTTTGGAAAAGCTTCCGGGGGTGAACTCTATGGATGTTGGAGCTGGGTTTTCGAAGCCAATCTTGCGTGGACTGGCTTTTAATAGGGTGGCAGTTGTTGAGAATGGAATTGCTCAAGCAGGGCAGGAGTGGGGTGCTGATCACGGTCTGGAGATAGATCAGATGAATGTAGAGAAGGTGGAAGTGATGAAGGGGCCTGCGTCGTTACTTTATGGATCGGATGCTATTGGAGGTGTAATTGTGATAAAACCGCCTGTTGCACCACAGGCAGATTTGTTGGAGACTAAGATTGCAACGGTTTATAAGAGCAATAATCAGTTATTTGGAACTTCTGCATATGTAGGGACGCGTAAGAAGAAGTTTTTTGTGAGAGCACGTTTTACTGGAAATTGGTTTGCTGATTACAAAGTTCCGGCTGAAGAGTATATTTACAATAGCTGGAAGCTACCGATTTATGGGCGAGAATTGAAGAATACGGCAGGAGAAGAAATCAACGGTAATTTAACTCTTGGGTGGGTTACCAAATGGGGAAAAAGTACACTAACGGTTTCCAATGTTTACCAGAAGATGGGTTTTTTCTCCGGTTCACACGGAATTCCGAGTGTGGAAAAGCTGGAGAGGGATGGGAATTCAAGGGATTATGATCTTCCTTTACAGCAGGTGAACCACTTAAAGATTTTAAGTAATACGCAACTGTTTCTGGACAATAAGAGCTGGTATTTGGATGTTGCCTATCAGAGAAACAGCCGTAAAGAATTTTCTAGTCCCCATACCCATGGTTATGAAAAGATGCCAGATAATGACCTAGAACTGGAATTTGAATTGCAAACTTTTTCGGGCAAGATACGGCAATCGATAACGAGTGCTCACAAGAAACTTAAGTTTGAGTATGGCCTGTCTGCCGAACACCGGAACAATGAGATTGGTGGCTATAGTTTTCTTATTCCAGCTTATCAGAGAAATAGTGCGGGTGCTTTTGCCTATGTTAATGCACATTTAGGCGAGAAGGTCATAGTAAATGGTGGTGCGCGTTATGATTTTGGGAATTATAGAATTTTTGAGTATCAGGATATTTATATAGAGAATCTTTTTCCAACAGATATTGATAGACAGGAGTTTTACCGTTTCCGTTCGAAAGAAATGAAGCAGGAGTTTTATGATTTCAGCTTTGGGGCAGGAGTGTCGTGGCTGCTTTCGCCTGCTTGGAATGTGAAATTGAATGCTGGAAAGAGTTTCAGAATACCAAATGTGAACGAGCTTTCTGCAAACGGTGTGCATCATGGTAGTTTTCGTTTTGAGAGAGGCGATGAGGACTTGACTTCGGAAGTGGCTTATCAGGGAGATTTGGTCTTTTCTTTCCAGAACGAAAGGCTGGAAATGAGCTTTACACCGTATCTGAATTACTTTACGAACTATATTTACTTGCAGCCGTCTGGTAGTTTTTCGGATTTACCACACGCGGGACAGATATATCAGTTCATGCAGGACAAAGCGTTGAGGTGGGGAGCTGAGTTTAGTTTTGCAGCTGAGCTTTTTAAACAATTTGAGACTCGCCTGAACGGAGAATATATTTATGGCTATAATCTGAATACTGAATATGCACTTCCGATGACTCCGCCTGCTAATGCAACGGTTGGGGTTGCTTATACATTCCGAAAGTTAACAAGGGTGTTCCGAAATTTCAAGTTGGGCATAGATTACAAAATGGTGACCGAACAGGAAGAAACTACGGTGAACGAGTTGCCGACAGAAGGTTATCAATTGTTGAATGCACAGTTGAGCAGTGAGGTGTACTTGGGAAAAACAAAGCTGATGCTTGCGGCGCAGGTGAGGAATATTCTGGATACGAAATATATGAACCACGTTAGTTTTTATAGAACTATTGAAGTGCCAGAGCCAGGAAGAAATCTGGTTGTTAGTGTGCAGTTGCCTTTGAATTTTAGTTTGTAGTTTTTGTGGTACAAGGGAGAAAAACTTGTATCGGAAAGTGCGAGCACTGTAGGCAATGGGCAGTTTGTTCTGTTTCTAAAAAACATGAAGCTTATTTATTAATAATTCAATAGGGGAAGCTGTTAAACGAAGAGGTTTTCTCTGTTGTTTGAAGTGACACATTTAAAAATAGAAAACGATGAAAACAAATGTTTTATTTTTATTCGCTCTTTTGGTTTTATTTTCTGTAGCATCTTGTAGTGATGATGATAATAAAGATACGGAAAAGCCAACAATAGTGGTAACAGCACCTGTTGCTGAAGCAGAATTTGAGCCAGGGGAAAAGTTGAAGTTAGATGTTAAGTTTGAGGACAACGAAATGCTGAAAGAGTATAAGGTTGATATTCATTTTAACGATGGACATGAGCATAAAAAGTCAGAAGATGATCATGACCATGGACATACTTGGACTTATACTGAATCTTGGCCTTTAGGTAAGAAAAGTGAGGTTATTAAGCGTGAATTTTTAGTTCCTACTGTAATTGACGGAGAACCAATTAAAGGAGGTGATTATCATTTCGGTATTTTTGTGACGGATGAGGCTGGAAATGAAACTTCTCAGTATATAGATATTGAGATCCACACTGATCATGACCATCACCATGAAGAAGGACATGGTAAATAATTTATAAACATAAAAAACGCGTTGTACAGAAGTGCAGCGCGTTTTTTGATTTTTGGTGTTTGTGTATTGCTCTGACTTAATAGCAGTCTAAATGACTGGATTTGTCGAGTGTTAAATTGATTTTTTTTGATAACCTGAGGTTCAGTTTAGAGTCGTGTTTTCCAGTTCCTGTGATTGTAGCTATTTTTTTGTGAGAGTAGAATTCGCTTTTGTATAGATTGCATTCTACGTTTTCGAATTTTCCTTTGTAAGCTTTAAATGAAGAGTGATCAAGTGTTACGAAAAGATGAGTAATTTTACATTTGTGAAAGTTTTTGAATTTAGTATCAGCTTTGCCTTTCAGCTTTAGTGTATCTGTTTTTATTCCATGAAATTCGATAGTTGCTTTGTTTGCTTTGATACCAAGGGCTTGTCGATTGTTTGTGATCTTAAGGACTAGTTTCTTGCAGTTGTCCAATTCTTCTATAAACAATGTATCTCCTGAGATGTGGTATTTTATTTCTGGCTGTGCTTCTTCTTTTGGGTATTTGATTAAGAATTCATTTATTTCGCCCTCCTCTATAAGGAAAGACTGGTTTGTGTGAATGTAAGAAAAGGCAGGTAGGTTTATCGTATGTGTGCTAAACGGCCCGTCTTTTTCCTGTACATCTCTCATGGCTTCGTATGCAACAAAACCTGTGATTAATAAGAATAGAATCCCGGCGTAGGATAGAAGTATGAGTTTGCTAGTTTTCATTTTTTACAAGTTCTTTTAGGGATTTGATAATTGGGGTGACTTCTTCTTCTGTAAGGTTTAGCAGCGCAATTTTTTTCAACAAATCTGGTAGTTCGTTGTTCAGGAATTCGTCTTTTCGGAGCTTGATGATTTTGTTGTATGCGTCTTCTTCGACAAAAAAGCCAATGCCTCTTTTGTTGCGTATGATTCCGTCGTTCTGCAATTCTGCGTATGTTCTCATTACTGTGTTTGGGTTTACTCCAATTTCTGCTGCTTTTTCGCGTACAGAAGGTAATTTCTGGTTGGCTTCGTATTCTTTGTGTAGGATTTTTTCGCAGATAGAGTCTGCTATTTGTAGAAAAATGCCTTTGGTTTCTTTGAACTCCATTTTATACCTCCTTCTCTTTTAAGCGGTAATAGGCGGCTGTGTGTAGTATAATAGTTGAGAGGATGAAGAATACTGTTAAAAAAATGAGGAAAGTGCCAATGGAGTTGTTTTTATATTGGGCTGCTGTGAGTATTTTGTTTGTAATCAGAGCATGTCCTACAGTACCCGCAAAAAATATTACAAAAGAGAGTGCTATTTTTAGTATCGGAAATTTTGAGAAAAAAGCCCCCAAAACAAAAGGAATGGATATATAGAATATTATGGATGAGGAGCTACTGCTGAGTTTTAGAAGATTATTGGTTTTGTTTAACATTTCTGCTATTACTTCTCCAATGGAATAATTTGCCTCTATATTTTCGGTTACTAATAAATTGAATGATGACGTTGATAGTTGCGCCGCAACCCAGAATATAATGGGATAGAGCAGAAAAAGTAGGATAATACGGTATAAAACCTCAAATATGTACTTTTCGAAAACAGAGTTGGGGGTAAGAAGATAATTGAGTGTCTTCTTTTCTTTTCTGAAAGCAGGGAAAGAAGTGCCTGCATAGACTATTCCGAGGATTGTCATTGTGCCGAAATAGAGAAAAACTAAAAAACGGTTTATGTCTGTAGAGAATTTTTCAGAAAAGAGTATAAACATTTGAAGTCCAAATATTACAAAAAAAGTTCCGGCAGAGGTAGCAAGTATCTGACTTTTACGTAGTATGTATTCATGCTTGAATAGAAGCATAAATCTATTGAAGCTGAATGTTTTATTTGTCGTATTCATGAGTGTTGGTGTTTAAAGTTTTATTGAAGCTGATGTCATTGGCTATTGCATTAAAAAGAGTTTCTATGTCGATATTGGTTTCTTCTCCATCGCGTGGAGTAATAATTTTGTAGCCACCTGGTATTGCTTCTTTGTAGATGCAGTTGTAGTCATCTGGGTTTCTAGCAGCATGAAAAGCGTAGTTCTGGGTGATGTTATAGATGCTTTCGTTTAGTTTTACTTCGCCTTTGTCGATGATTAGTATTTTGTCGATAATATTCTCGATATCTTTTATCTGGTGTGTGGATATAATCACCAACTGATCGTCGGTAAGTGCACCTGCCATTACTTTCCTAAAGAGTGCTTTCGATGGGATATCAAGACCATTTGTGGGTTCATCCAGTATTAGAAGTTTGCTTCCGCATGATAATGTAATGGCGATCAGGAACTTTTTTGTTTGTCCGTACGATAGTTTGTGCAGTTTGTCCGTGCGTTTTAGTTCGAACTCATCCAAAATTCTGTTCAGTTTGTCGTGATCGAAGTTTGGGTAGTAGCCACAGATGGCTTTTATGTAGTTGTTAGCGGTGGTTGCCGGTAGCTCAAACTCTTCAGGAATGAAACAGATGTCTTTTAGAAAATCTGGGTGTTGGTCTTTGGGATTGAAACCGAAAACATCAATAGAGCCTCCTTTTGTGTCTTTCAGCAGACCTGCAACCAGTTTTAGAAGGGTGGTTTTTCCAGAACCGTTTTTTCCCAGTAAGCCTATAATGCTTCCGCTATCTAGTTGTAGCGACAGATTGTCGTAGAGTGGTGGCTGTTTTCGATAGCCAAATGTGAGTTGATTTATATTGATCATTGATTAGTGTTTTGGTGTACTATTGTTTTAATACAGTGTAATTGTAAGCATGTTTTTTCGAATAAACAAATCTTATGCGCTACTGGGCGTGTATCTTATTGATGAAAAAACTTGAGTTAGAAGTATGGTGGATAGTGGTGTTGGTTTAAGTATTTGATTGTTAGTTGGAGATGAAATCAAAGAAGTTTTATTCCAATAAATTTAAGTTCGAAACAATATGAAAGAACGAAGGTCAGGGTGGTAAAAAAACAAAGCCGTCAGAATTCATTTTGAATTCTGACGGCTTTGAAGGATTGTTAGTTTGTCTGATTTCTTTATACCGAGACAGTTTTTGCAAGATAACCTCCAACTATTGCAAAGAATTCTTCTGCCAAAGCGTTGTTGCTACACATGAGTTCTTTACCAAAGATGTAATTGTTACCACCACTAAAATCAGTCATTCGGCCTCCTGCCTGTTGTAAGATAATGGCTCCCCCAGCTAAATCCCACGACGATAGGTTGTACTCCCAGAAGGCATCAAATCTTCCGCAGGCAACATAACAAATGTCGGTTGCCGCAGATCCCATGCGTCTCATTCCACGCGATGTACGAAGGAAATGAGACAATGTTTTCACGTGCTGATCCAAACGATCGAATTCATTATATGGAAAACCAGTTGCGATCATCGCATGTGTAAGATCATTGGTAGATGAAACAGAAATTTCTTTATCGTTGCAATAAGCTTTGCTTCCTTCCCAAGCATAGAATGCTTCATTGCCCATAACTTCGTACACAACCCCCAGTACTATCTTCTGTCGGTTCTGTATGAGCGCAATGCTCACGGCAAAAGGCCCAAAACCGTGAATGAAATTCGAAGTGCCATCAAGTGGATCTACAATCCAGTCGTATTCATCGCCTTTTTTGTCCGAAGTTTCTTCTTCAACGATAAAGCCAGCTTCTGGTAATATCTTCGATAAGGAATCAACAAGCATTGCTTCGGCAGTCTTGTCAACATACGTTACATGGTCGTGCAGACCTTTAGTTTCTATGTTATCTGAAGTGAGTTTATCTTTTTCTCCTCTGATGAAACTGCCTGCTTCTTTGGCGGCTTCTATCGTTTGTTTGGTCAACTGTTCTAGGTTCATTTTGGCTTAGGTATTTTCTGGTTTAGCCTGTTTTTCAGCAATTGCAGCTTTCAGGTTTTTGACAAGGAATTTTTCTTTTTTCTTGTATACATATATGATAATCGCTATTCCTGCAAGGATAGATACAGTAGATATGATTTCTGCTTGGGTAATTTCAGTTCCCAAGATGTTGTAAGTGGCATTGTGCCTGATTTTTTCTACCAAAAAGCGTTCAATACCCATTAGAATGAGATAAATACCTACAAGCGTTCCTGCTACAGGAAGACGTTTGCGGAGCCCCCATAAAATGAAAAACACGCTAATGCCAGCAATCGCCTCCCAAAGTGGGGTAGGATAGACGGCTTCTGCCAATTCGCTACAGTACTGGCCTTCGCAACCTGGGATAGGAACACCAGCGTTTATTACATTGTGTGGGTATTTATATTGCCAGAACCATTCGGGCAAAAAGCTTGGGATTTTCTCCCATGTGGCGGTGATTCCCCAATCTCCATCACCAGACGTTTGGCAGCCAATTCGGCCAACTCCGTATGTAAGTGCCATTGCAGGGCCAGCTATATCTAGCATGTGTATTGTTTCAAAACCAAGTTTCTTGGTGTACCACCAAATAGCGATACCCGCAACGAGAAGTCCCCCATAGAAGGTAAGGCCGCTGAAGGAGAGTAAAGAACCAATTGGGTCGTTGATAAGCTCTTCCCAATATTCAAGATTATGAAACACCTTAGCTCCCAAAAGGCCGAATATAGCAGCAAAGATGATGATATTGCCTGTGAATTCGTGAGGATGGTTAAGTTCGTTTTCCCATTTTGGTTTAGGCAACTGCTGTTTTTTCTGTTCTCTGTACACGTTGCCACCCCCTATTGCAGCACCAATTAGCCCGCCGAGAAAGCTTCCTTCTATGGATAGCAGAAAGCTTTGCGGGTTAGCAACAAAGGCTGAGTAGTGCAGGGCAGCTTGCAATATTTTGTAACCAAGTACAAAGCCAATGATAGCAGCAATGGTAATTGCTTGCGGCTGAGGTGGCAGACCTTTTTGTACCCGTTTTTTTACTGCAAGAAGTAATCCTGCTTTTTCGAGTCGTTTTAGTTCCGATTGGACAACCACAGCACCGAGCATGAAGGCGATAGCAACCCAAAAGCCAAACATTTGGATGGGTAATGGCACATCTATTCCGAACAAATCTTTTAAAGCGTAACTTAATGTTGGGTACATGTTTCTGTAATTTGAGAATAATCATCTGAAGCTAGTTTCAAGTCAATGTATTCAAGAAGCTATGTTTACTATCTTATGCGAACTTTTGCCTTGACACTAGAAAATAAAAAACGCGGTTGAGAAACCGCGTCGAAGTTAAAATTTATTCTTTTTAAGTGCAGCACCCGAAATAAATAAATTCATTCGGAACCGAAGAGAGATTTAGTGTTCAAGGGAAGCTGAAGATTCACTATTTGCTAATAAAGTTGTCGCAGTTAGGCCTTCACAATATTAAAAGCAGTATAGTGCCGATCCTGAATAAATAGCAACGTATGCTTAATCCGAAAATTCCGCATTAACATTTCCCCTGTTATTAATCTCTAGAAGCCTTACGCGGCGTGTTGTGTTGACCAGTGCTTTGTCATAAGGCATTTCTACTTTAATATAATTTTCGGTAAAGCCGGAAATAGTTCCTTCATTTTCTTTGCGCTCGAACAGAACGTTCCATTCCGAACCTAAATGTTGCCCATAGAAATGACGGCGCTTTTTTTCCGAAAGGATCTGAAGCATTTTGCTGCGTCTGGCTATTTCGTTGGCCGGTACTTTGTTAGGTAGCTCAACAGCTTCAGTATTTGGTCTTTCAGAATAGGAGAACACATGCAGATAAGACACATCGAGTTCATTAAGGAATGTGTAGGTATCTTTAAAATCCTCTTCTGTTTCTCCAGGGAAACCAACAATTACATCGACCCCGATACAGGTGTGAGGCATCAGTTCTTTTATTTTCTCAACCCTCATGGAATATAATTCCCTTTGGTACCGCCGCTTCATTAGCCCTAATATTTTATTATTGCCGGATTGAAGCGGAATATGAAAGTGAGGAACAAATCGGTTCGAATGCGATGTGAACTCGATGATTTCGTCAGATAATAAGTTTGGCTCTATAGAGGATATTCGAAAGCGTTCAACGCCTTCAACCTGATCTAACTCCTTTACAAGACCGAAAAAATTTTCGTTTGTCGAGCGTCCAAAGTCGCCGGTATTTACTCCTGTTATCACAATTTCCTTAACATCCGTAGTTGCAATCTCCTTTGCCTGAACAAGTGTTTTTGCAATGCTGTCGTTTCTGCTTTTTCCTCTTGCCAGTGGAATTGTACAGTATGTGCAGCTATAATCGCAACCATCCTGTATTTTTAGGAATGAGCGCGTTCTGTCGCCAATAGAATACGACGGTACGAAAGTTTCAACAGTTTCTATATCACAGGAATGAACGTCTTTTTCGGTTAATTCCTGAGCTTTCTCTTTGCCAGATATGTAGTTAAATACGTTAAATTTTTCGTTGGCTCCAAGTACAACATCTACACCTTCTATACGGCTTATTTCTTTGGGCTTAAGTTGTGCATAGCATCCAACAACGGCCACAAACGCATTGGGAGATTTTTTAGTGGCACGTTTAACTGCTTCCCTACATTTTTTGTCGGCTTTGTCCGTAACAGAACATGTGTTGATAACAACGACATCTGTTTCTTCGCCAAATTCTACTTTGTTATAGCCTTCATCCAGAAACATTCTTCCTATTGTAGATGTTTCGGAGAAGTTAAGCTTACAGCCTAACGTATGAAATGCAACCCTCTTTTTCTCCAGCACAGGTCTCATATAAGTCAGTTATTGTTCGGCATATAGCCTTAAACGTGTTTTTCTCAGTGATACAAAAAAGCTATTCCCATCGCAAATAAAGAGCAACAAAGCTAGCAGATGTTGGAACTATAGGCGGGGTGTGGTTTAAAACACCTCAAAGAAACATGTTCGCAAAGTTTTTCAAGGCTATAGTTCTTATTTTTTCACTCAGGGCATTATAAAATTATTAATTAACTATCTGAATTTTATTACATGCTGGTTATCAGATGCAAATCGATTATTCAGTAGAGTTTATTTACAAAGGCACTTTGTAACTCATAGGTAATAATTTATAATTCCCTTACTAATATTGCTAACTGCGTATCTCAAGTGCGATTAGAATATTGAATTGATTTCTTGGAAATCAAGTCGGCAAAGATAGTAATAATTCGCTTTCGTTACCGATGAAAAATTATAGTTTTGTATCTTTAATTTCAGTATTAAAAAAAGACCTCATTCATAGTAAACGGGGCAATTCATTTGTTCTTCTTGCGGTTTATCAGATATAAGCAGCCAGCAATAATTAAGTTGATTTGTTTGGCTGCTAAGTTGTTGATTTATTGAAGAGAGTAAATCAACAAAACAAGTGGGTAAAGTGTGAAAAATAATTTCGGTTAAGGCGCACAAGGCGTTCAATATCAGAGCATACTAGAGTAGGTGAGGATTTGGACGACCGCAGAGCGACGAAAATCGAAGTTATATTTCCAGATTTACTAGGTTCAAGACCCTGAATAGCTCACCGATAGGTGACCAATGACCAAATTCACGTAAGCATAAATAAGATTTGGATTTTAGAGATTCAACGGAATGTGGGATTGACATTCTTCATGAAAAATTCCAATTCTTTGAAGCGAAAAAATCCAAAATCAATAAACAGTTCCATAATGTTAAAAGAAGCAGGAGCATCTAAAGTGAAAGTTTTGATTGCATTTTTATTGCTGCTTGGAGCGTGTAAAGGTGTAGAAAGAAGCAGTAATCAGAAAACTTGGCAACAGAAAGCAAAGTGGCTGTTGGGAGAAGAATATGAAAGTGCAGCAAACAACAAAGGAGATAAAGTTCTGGTGTATTCCATGAAGATGACCAAGAGCCTAAGCCTTTTTGATATGAAGTGGGCAGTTTTGGAAGTGAAAACAGGCAGGATGATTTGCAATGGAAAAAACCATGCATCGAAAGTTACTTGGTACAGCAACAATAAGGTTAAGATGCATAAAGCTAAAGAAATGGTTCGGCAGGGCGAAGACAACCGTTTCTATACACTTGTAGATTTAACCAATTGTAAAGAAACAGGCTTTAGTGCAAAGAGTGCAGTTCGATAACGCATCGATAAAATATTAATAAGGGATCAAAAATTAAGATTAAATTATCTTAGTGAAGTTCAAAAATAATCTCGGTTAAGGCGCGAAAGGTATTCAATACCAGGGCGTACTATAATACATGAGGATTTGCAAGACCGCATCGCAACGAAACCCAAAGCAATTTTTTCACTTTCACTTAGTTTGAAGATGTGCTGGTTTTCATGTGTAAATCGATTTATAATATACAATTTCTTGTGGTACTGTCTTTTTTTGCGTGTGGCAAAAGGTAGAGCCTACGAAAGTTCTATGAACTTACCTATATTTAAAGCAACCTAATTCAGAAGAGTATGAAAAAAATAAAACTTGCCTTTTTGCTGTTTGGGGCATTGCTTGTTGTGAGCGGAGGTTTTTGGTATATACAGGATGCGCGAGAGCAGCAGCATTTCATTTTGCTAAGTGAGAGAAAGCGTGTTAAGAAATCTAACTTTGATAAACCTAACGAGTTTTATAGATATTTTAGGGAGATCAGATCGAAAATTGGTGGCAAATCGAAGTACAAAGGAAACTACAGGTTCGAGGAGTTGCAAAAAGCAAAGGTCGCCAGTGCCAAAAAATCGACTAAGTCTATAGATTGGGTAGAACGTGGCCCGGGCAACGTTGGAGGGCGTACCAGAAGCCTTATTCTCGACCCTTCCGATCCGCAAAAAATCTGGTATGCAGGAAGTGTAAGCGGAGGTATCTGGAAAACAACCAATGCTGGACGCTCGTGGACAGATCTTACTTCTGATTTCCCCAATCTGGCAATTACTTCTTTAGCAATGTCGGAATCCGAGCCAAATATAATGTATGCGGGAACAGGAGAGGGATTCAGCATATCTGGTGGTGTTCGGGGCGATGGGTTATTCAGAAGTACTGACCGTGGCGAAAGTTGGACTCAAATAAAATCTACAACAGGAAGTGAGGATTTTGCGTATGTAAACGAAATTCGGGTCGATCCTACCAACCCCGATGTTTTGCTTGTTGCTACAAAAACAGGTGTTTTTAAAAGTTCTACAGCGGGTGCAGAGTGGAAGAAAGTATTGTCTTCATTTGGTGGGAAAATAGATCTTGATTATCCGACCAATGTTCAATCTTTGGTTACTTCCGAAGACTTCAAAGTCTTATTTGCAGGGGCAAATCGGGTAGGAGTTTTCCGTTCTGTTGATGCTGGTGAAAGTTGGGAATTCGTGCTTCCAGCGGGAGAAAGTGATGGACGTGTTGGTTTGGCCATTGCTCCAGGTAATGCTAAGAAGGTGTATGCCGTAATTGTGAGGGGATTGGTACCTGAAAATTCAAGTGCTGTATATTATTCATCTTCAAATCAGGGGGATACTTGGTTTAGGGTTGTGGTTGGAGAAAATGAGAACGATAATTTCCTGGGAGATCAGGGATGGTATGATTTGGCAACTGTTGTGAACCCGTACGATGAGAATGAGCTTTTTGTAGGTGGTGTATATATGGGAAAGTTGAACATAACGGATGAGGAGATACAGATTAGGGATATAACGAAAGTAACCGACGACAAGACGGCAAATTTTATAGAATATATAAATTTTGGAGCTTTGAACTGGAATGGTATGCTTGAGAATTCAACCGTTTCTAATGGCGACGGAAGCCAAATTAGCGAAAAGGATTTGCGAACTATTGAAATCCGTTTCGGAAAAGGAATTACTCAGAAAGCCCATCGTTTTATAGTAGCGGAGAATGAAGGGCCCAATAGTGATGGTGGAGCTGGTATTGGATATAACAAGTATATGTTTAAAGATTATATTGATGTTCCATTTCAGGTTTGGGACACAGAGAAAAATGTTCAACTGATGGTTTCATTCCGGGACAATGAGAGAGACGGGAAATTCAATTTGATACCTCGTGACGAAAATCAAGATAATCGGGCTAGGGAATATATGCTGATTCATTCCGTGGAATATTCAGAAACCATGGACGGGTGGATTGCCATGAATGGTGGTGTTACCTATAAACTAATGTATTTTTTATGGCCAACGTTGAAATTTGGAAAGGATTGGGACGAGAATAACCTTGCCTCTTCAAAGTTGAAAATCGAAACGCGGGAGATGGCTGCCAAAGTAGCGACTCCTACGTTGTTATCAGATTCCCGTAATGGTGGACCGAACAAAAATCTGCATGCAGATCATCATATCTTTAAAACGATAAAACTGAACAACGAAACCAAAAGCTTTACTATCGTAAACGGGAACGATGGAGGTCTGGGAATTTCAACAGATAATGGAGCAAAATGGCAACAGATTCCAGATGCAGATCATCAAGGCTACAATACCACGCAGTTCTATGGAGTTGATAAATGCCCAGGAGAGAATAAATATCTAGGAGGTATGCAGGATAATGGAACTTGGCTTTCTGCTGAAAATCCAGATAAACTCAGCAAGTTTTCGTTCGAGATTGGCGGCGATGGCTTTGAGGTGCTTTGGCACGCCAGGAACCCCCAGAAGATGATTGGGGGAGCTTATAATAATCGTTTTGCATGGACAGAAGATGGCGGTGAAAGTTGGTTTGCGGTGAGTAAACAAATACACGACGGTCCGTTTGTTTCAAGATTGGCAGGTTCAGACATAAGACCAGATCTTGTTTTTGCAGTAGGAAAAAAAGGCGTTTGGCGATCAGTGGATTTTGGAAAACGTTGGAATTCAGTGCCGATCAATAGTGCTTGGACGGGACTTTTCTCAAGTGTAGTGCGTATTTCTTTGGCTCATCACGATTATGTTTGGACTGGAGGGGCAATGAACGGAACAGAGGATATGATTCATCTGTCAACAAATGGAGGTGTAACTTTCACTCCTGTGAATAATTTTTCAGATAAAGAAGGAAGTACAATTTCGAATATTGCCACACACCCATTTTCTAAAAAAACTGCATATGTACTTTTTTCTCAGCGTGGTGAAGCGAAAGTTATCAGAACAGAAGATGCTGGGCAATCTTGGACAGATTTAACCAAGTTTATCGAAGGAAAGAGTCAAAATGGCTTCCCGGATGTAGCTGTTTATTCGTTGTTTGTGTTTCCAAACGAGCCTAACCGTATTTGGGTGGGAACAGAAATTGGTTTGGTAGAATCTACAGATAATGGGGAAACATGGAATATGCCAGACAATGGTTTCCCAAATGTTAGCGTCTGGCAGATGAAGTCAAGGGACAACCAATTGATTGTGGCAACACACGGAAGAGGTATCTGGACTGCGGACATTGAGAATTTAAGTGTCTCAACCGATATCATTGCTTATGAGGATAAAATAAAACTTTATCCTAATCCTGCTGTGGATAGAATTAACCTGAGCCTTAAGAGTAAGAAAATGAAAGGTAAAGTCAGGTTATCAGTAATTGATATTTCAGGAAAGATAGTCCATCATCAGGAGATAAATAAGAACGGTGTTGAACTTTCAACAGAGGTAAATGTGAATCATTTAAATACTGGACAGTACATTCTTCGGATTCAAAACGGAGAAGTATTGCGGACGAAGATGTTTCAGGTAAAACGCTAGTGATTAATTCTATAGCTATGAAATAATAAAAGCCTTGATCTAAATTTCTGGATCAAGGCTTTTATTTTTATTTCAGGTCATTGTTCCTATTTTTGCGAATACATATCATTATAAGAATATTTTATTATCAATTTATTTGTAGCTAAATGTTTAGGTATGTATTGTGAGTGTGGTCTTTGGGCTTGTTGGAAATATTGAGTAACTTATTGTGGGAACAGAGATTAATGAGAGATCATTTAAGTTTGGCTATAAGTTGGTTATCGGATGTAGGTCATTCTATAATTAAGGAGCCAATTTCTAGAAGCCTTTAAGAGACAGCACTGTTAGATCTATAATTAATAATTCTCTAAGAGGGAAGAATGAACCGCTATTTTATTGAACTAGCCTATAAAGGGACAAACTATCATGGTTGGCAGGTACAGCCAGGAGCTATTACAGTACAGGAAGTGCTCAAAGACAACATGTCGAAGGTATTGCGAGAAGACATAAACTTGATTGGCGCAGGACGAACGGACACAGGAGTACATGCATCTTTCTTTGTCGCTCATTTCGATCTGGAAAACCAAATCCAATCTACAGAGCAGTTAACGCATAAACTGAACTGTATGCTACCAAAAGATATAGCTGTGTTTCGGGTTTATTCCGTTGGGGAAAATTGCCATGCGCGTTTCGATGCAATTTCGCGCACATATAAGTACTTTGTTTCCACGGTCAAAAATCCATTTTCATATCAGAACGAAATTCATTATACATTTCCACTCGATATTGAGACAATGAACATAGGGGCAGAACTGCTTTATAACTATATCGACTTCACAAGTTTTAGTAAACTTCACACTCAGGTAAAAACGAATAATTGCAAAGTTGAATTTGCTCATTGGGAACAAAGAGGGAATGAGCTAGTTTTCACAATAAGAGCAGATCGTTTTTTGCGCAATATGGTAAGGGCTGTTGTTGGAAGTTTGTTTGATTTGGGAAGAGGTAGAACAACTCTTGAGGATTTTCGTAATATTATAGAGGCAAAAGACAGGGGGGCAGCAGGAGCTTCTGCACCACCGCAGGCTTTATACCTATATGATATACAATATCCTCAAGCGTATGGGGTTGTTAATCCTCAGCTTAGCTTTGGTAAAACTGTTTAGAATGGTTTACATTTGTAGACCATATCACCTAATTGACTAGTGCTACAGACAGAGAGATGGAAAACGATTTTTTTGCATACGACAACGACAAATCAGAAGATGCGGTAAGGCGTTACAAAAAAATGCTCAAAGAAGCGAGAACGCAATATTTCGATATACATGAGTTTGAGTTGATTGTAGATCATTATAGAAGCGAAAATCGATCGGATGCAGCTCTCTATGCTCTTGATATAGCGCTTAAACAGCATCCCTCGGCGTTTCAGCTAGAGCACAAACGGGCCGAAATTCTTTTGGAAAAAGATGAAATGGATGAAGCATTTGCTTTGCTTAAAAAATTACTTGCTCAAAACCCCAATAGTACATCTCTTCTACTAATGTTGGGAGTTGCGTATGTTCAGGCAGGACAAGCGGAAAAAGCAAAAGCAACATTCGAAGCAGCTTTGGAACAACACCCTACAAGTGAACAGGGAAATGTAGCATATACAGTTGGAATAAATTTCGAACGTCATCAGCAGTTTCGTTTCGCTATCGACTTCTTCGAAAAAGCCCTTTCTTGTGGCCTTAAAAATGATATGATTTACTACGACATGGGGTTCTGTTATGAGAAGTTAAACCTTACGGATCGTAGTATTTCGCTCTATCAAAAGCATTTGGAAGACCATCCGTTTGCAGCAGATGCATGGTACAACTTGGGTATTGCATATGGCAAACAGAACGAGCATGATAGAGCTGCCGAAGCTTATGAATATGCTTTGGCAATAAATCCAGATTATCCGTCGGCTATTTTTAATCTTGCAAACGCCTACTCCTCAATCGGCAGGTTGGATGAGGCTGTTTTGTACTATGAGAAATATCTCGATTACGATCCCGATAGTGAAGAAACTCTTCTGTACATAGGACAGTGTTACGACCAGCAAGAAAAACATAGGCAAGCAAAGGACTGCTATTTAAGAGCTTTGGCAATAGATGAAAAATATGCTGATGCATATTACGCACTTGCTTTGAACTGCTTTGTGCAACAGGAAGTGGAAGATAGCCTGTTTCATATCAAGAAAGCTTTGAGGCTAAATGATAAATCTGCTGATTATTGGTTTGCGTACGGAAATATTGAATTGTTTTTGGGAGTTGTTGATAAAGCAATTCATGCTTATGAACAGACAGTGGATATCGACCCAACGATTGAAGACGCTTGGCTTAACCTTTCAGAAATATTTTACAATTCCGGCCAGTACGACACTGCGGCCAGTATTCTCGAAAAAGCTTATCTCTTCAATTATGACAAGGCTTCCGTTAACTTTAGGTTGGCGGCTTATCTTCTGTTGCAGGAGGATGAAAAAGGCGTTCAGCATTTAGAGGAGGGCTTGCAAATTGATAGAAATAAACTCGAAGAATTTATAGAATGGTATCCTGCATATGTTGTTAACGATGAAGTAAAACATCTCTTGCGTCTTTACCAAAAGGATTAAAGAAACTTAAAAATTGGACTTCAATGCCAAACAACTTAAATCTACCCTATTGTCTATTTCTGGTTTTTTTTACCTTCGCAGCCGCAATTAGGTGTAAATAAGTCTTCATAACCAATCAGGACTGATTTGAAGTTAACAACAGACCAATTGCTTTAGCTTAAAAATAAGATAGTTGCACGATGAAGCAAGAAATTAAACAAGGTTTTTTTCTTTATTTACGAGGAATTGCAATGGGAGCAGCCGATGTTGTTCCTGGTGTCTCTGGAGGCACGATTGCATTTATTACAGGTATTTATGAAGAACTGATCAACTCTATAAAGTCATTCAATCTACAGACAGTTAAGTTATTATTCGGCGGAAAGATAAAAGAATTTTGGAAAGCAATAAACGGAACATTCCTACTTATACTTTTCGCAGGTATAGCTACCAGTATACTTTCTCTAGCCAAGTTAATCAAGTTTGGGCTGGAAACTTACCCTCAGTTTATATGGTCTTTCTTTTTCGGATTGATTATCGCCTCGGCAATCCTTGTTGCACGAGAGATTACAACTTGGAACTATAAGTCTATCTTAAGTTTAGTTTTGGGTACGGTAGCTGCGGCTGTGATCACGAACATAACACCTGCCACAACACCGGAGGCTTATTGGTTTGTGTTTTTTTCAGGTGCTTTGGCCATATGTGCGATGATTCTACCGGGTATTTCAGGTGCTTTTATCTTGCTTCTATTGGGTAAATATGCATTTGTTCTCGATGCAGTGAATAATCGGGATCTTACGATAATTGCAATTTTCGGAGCCGGAGCCGCTGTAGGCATTATTTCGTTCTCTAATTTACTGTCGTGGCTGCTGAAAAAATTCAGAGACAACACCATTGCTGTTTTATCAGGTTTCATGATCGGTTCTTTAGGGGTCGTTTGGCCTTGGAAAACGCCAATATATAAACTTAGCGAAAAAGGTCACGAAGTATTCACTTCTAGTGGAAAACCTGTTGTTCAAGGCTACGAACATCACCTTCCAGAAGTTATAGATTGGAATTTGTTTGTGGCATTGGGCTTAATTTTATTAGGTATTGTAACTATTTTTGGGATCGATCGTCTTGCCAAAGGACTGTCAAGAAAAACACACGATCCATACGCTTCAGATTTTCCTGAAAACTAGGAAATCTAATCTACACAGGCTCATGGATTTTTTGACAGTTTGGCACTGAGATCAAACTATTGTCACAACTAAAATCCATGCTTATCGATGAAACGTATACTCTACTTTTGCATCCTGCTGTTTGGTTTTACAGCATCTGCTCAAAACCAGAGAAGTAAAGTTGTTTTATACGACGACTTTTACGACAACAATAGAGGTTGGCCCATAGAAAAGACTGGCTGGGTTGCCATGAAAATCAGCAACGGCTATCTGAATATCGACCGCAAATCTTCTCAAGGCTATGATTATGTAGCTCGCTATATTGGAGGATTTTCTGATCAGGAAGACTATACTATCGAATCCAGTTTCCAGCACATGCGCGGTATGGTAAATGCTGGTTTTGGACTAGTTTATGGCCGAAGGGATAAGGATAATCAGTTCGAATTTTTCATTTCGGGTAATGGCCATTACAAGATCAGAAAAATCAGCTTCGGGCAGAAGAATGATATACGGTCTTGGACGAAAACATCTTACATCAACAAGGGTGATTTTGTATCCAATACACTGAAAATAAAAAAAGAAGGCCTTGAGTGGAAGTTCTATATAAATGGAAATTTCGTAACAAGCCATACTGCTGAGCGCTGGATGGGGAATTCTGTAGGTTTCATGGTTGGACTGAAACAAAAAGTTGCAGTAGACTATATTTCGGTAAAGAAAGTGAGCAGTTCTTCTGATTATCAGCAACAGATCACAGCTTATCAACCTCGGGTTAATAATCCACCAGAAATAACAATAATAGAACCGAATCTTGATCGGGGGTTTAAGGCGTTGAACCGTCAGTTTGCAAGGATTGTCGGCACCGTTACTGATACAGATGGGATACAGAGCCTTACCGTTAATGGTTTATCTGCTCAGGTGCAATCTACAGGAAGGTTTGAGTTTGAAGTGCCATTGGCATATGGAATGAATACTATCCGTATAGAGGCTGTTGATAATAGGCAGAAAAGTGCTGTCAAAACTTTTTCGGTAACACGGCAAGAGTTAATGACCCAGAATAATGAAGAACGGAGAATTGCTTTGTTGGTTGGCAATAGCGATTATAAAGGGAAGGGAGATCTTTCGAATCCTGTAAATGATGTACGTGCAATGGCAAATTCGTTGCGTCAGCTAGGTTTCGAAGTAATGCAGTACGAAGATTGTTCGCGTAAACAACTTCTAAAAGCAATTGATGAATTTGGTGAACGTCTGAAGGAGAAGCAAGTAGGTTTGTTCTTCTATGCTGGTCATGGGATTCAGGTTGATGGTGAGAATTACCTAGTGCCAACAGATGCTTCTCTTTCCAATAAGAATGATGTTGTATACGATTGTGTTGCAACAGGACGAATCATGGGACGTCTAGAAGGTTCAGATACAAAAACAAACATTGTGATCTTGGATGCCTGTCGCGATAACCCTTTTGAAAGAAGTTGGTCTCGAAGTACAAAGAGCAGTGGTCTGGCATTCATGAATGCACCATCGGGTTCGTTTGTTGCATATGCAACTTCTCCTGGAGCAACGGCCGCAGACGGATCTGGTAATAATGGAGTCTACACGGAAGCTTTATTAAATACAATACAAACTCCTAACCTAACGATCGAAGAAGTATTCAAACGCGTTAGGAGCAGGGTAAAAGAGCGCACAGGAGGAAAACAGATTCCGTGGGAATCTACCTCGTTAGAAGGCGCTTTTTATTTCAAACGCTGATATCTCTATCAGTTTTTTTCGGAGGATGCACCGGGTCAGAGGATCCGGTGTTTTTGTATCTACATGTTTGATATGTGATTTATATTGGGTTTTTTCTAATTAATGGTATCACTTCTCTTGAACCATTTAGTTCTTTCAACGTTATTTAATAAGACCCTATTTTCAAAAAAAACTCACATAAACCTGAATTATTTCCTCCGTCATGAAAACAACAAAAGTAAATTTAATTTTATTGCTTATTGTGATGGTTTTTACATCATTTGGGCAAAACTCTAGCAAAGTAATCTTATACGACGATTTTTACGACAATTCGAAGGATTGGGCCGTCCGTTCTTCTGGGGATGCTCTGATGGGAATCTCTAACGGACATTACTTTTTTGAACACAAACGTGAAAAATTCAGTTGGGTAACCAATATCGGGCTAGATGAAAGTTTCGATTCAAATAAGGATTGGACAATTGAAGCCAGAATTCGGCATACAGCTGGAATAAAGAACAATGGTTACGGAATCTTGTTTGGCCGTAGGGAAAACAATTATCAAGTAGAATTTTTTATTGCAAGCACTGGTTATTACCTTATTAAACGATTATATGGAGAAGGTAATAAGAGCATTTTGAATGATAAGAGCAGTGGTTCGTGGACTAAATGCTCTTATATTCGTAAGAATGATTACGATTACAACACTCTGAAGGTAATACAAAAGGGTTCTCAATGGATGTTCTATATCAATGGAACTCTTGTAACTACAACTTCTTCTTATTCTTGGGCAGGTGACCGTGTTGGTTTTGTGATTTATAGAAATCAACGTATGGAGGTAGATTACATCTCTGTAAAGCAAAACGCATCGGCTAGCTATGTGAACAATTACAATAACTACAACAAAACCTACACAAACAACAGTTACAACAGCCCACCTAGTTTAAAACTGTACGAACCTCAAACTACCCGTGGACTTAACGTTGTAAAGACCAAAACAATTTATGTAGCGGGAAAAGCAACGGACAGTGATGGTGTTTTTGAAGTGAAGGTGAATGGTGCAGATGCCAAGTTGATGTCCGATGGATATTTTTCTGCTAAGGTGCCATTAGGAGTAGGAGAGAATACAGTTACTGTTGTTGCTGTAGATACAAAACGAAAATCAACAACACAGACATTTCGAGTTAAAAGGGAGACTGATTACTCAAATGTAGTTGTGAATAATCCTTACCAGACAACTAACCGACCAAATACATATCAGCATCAAAATCAAAAGAGGCTGGCTTTACTAATAGGAAACTCAAGCTATAGCAACGGTGGAAGTTTGGCAAATCCTGTAAATGATGTCCGTTCTATGAAAACGATTTTGGAGGAGTTGGGCTTCTCTGTACTGAAATATGAAAACTGTAGCCAAAAAGACATGCGCCGTGCTATGGATGAATTTGGACAGAAACTTTCTGGTTATGACGTTGGGCTGTTTTTTTATGCTGGACATGGAGTGCAAGTAAGCGGAAATAATTATTTGGTACCAACAGATGCGATACTTAAGAGCAAGAACGACGTGGAATACGATTGTGTAGATGCAGGTAGAATTTTAGGAAAGATGGAGGCATCGAAAGCTGCTACGAACATTGTTATTCTTGATGCCTGTCGGGATAATCCTTTTGAACGGAGTTGGTCTAGAACTACTCAAGGAAAAGGACTTGCATTTATGAATGCTCCTACAGGCTCATTTATTGCATATGCAACTTCTCCTGGCAATACTGCTTCTGATGGTGTTGGGTCAAACGGATTATACACATCTGCATTATTGGAACATATGAAAATTCCTGGATTGACAATTGAGGAGGTTTTTAAGCGTGTCCGTACAACAGTGAAAAGAAAATCTGGAGGAAAACAGGTGCCTTGGGAATCTACTTCTCTAGAGGGAACGTTTAAGTTTAAATAAGGTGTGAATATAAACGCTACCTTGATATTTGTTAATGTATTGAATGTTAGCGCAATACTTTTCTAGTAAGTAGCACCATGTGTTTAACTTCGAAGGCTAACAGGGTATCTCTGTTAGCTTTCTCAATTCTTTTAAGAACCAAAAAATCTAAACCAATGAAGCAAAACTGTTTTTTGATGATATTCTTCCTGTTAGTGAGCTATGGAGCTTATTCTCAGACTTATATTTTAAGAGAGGATTTCAATAATAATAGTAAGAACTGGGCTGTAAAGACACATAAAGATGCTTCGATGTATCTTACCAGTGGACATTATTATTTCAGTCACAAACGAAAGACTGGCAGCTGGCTGTCGCACAGAGGGGTGACAACATTGAAACCTTACTCGGATTGGGAGATCGAAATGAGGGCAAAACACGTAAGTGGTGTAGACAATTATGCCTTTGGACTTACTTTCGCCCGTAAGGATAACGACAATGAATATGTTTTCAGCATTTCTGCTAATGGATATTATCGTATTACAAAGGAGATAAATGGCAATAACACTAAGTTGGTCAAGTGGACAAAGTCTTCTTACATAAATAAGGGTAATCATACTTATAATACTCTGAAAGTAAAACGAAAGGGATCTAGTTGGTATTTCTATATTAATGGAAATTCTGTTTATAGCATGGGCGCAAATTCGTGGCCAGGAAAACGAGTAGGTTTTTCTGTTGCTAATAAGCAGGCAATTCAGGTCGATTATTTGTACGTAAAGCAAGGAACTAGTTCTTATGCAAATAACAATCAAAACTACAACAATAATAAGCGGCCGTATACAAATAGAAATCAGAATAAAGGTGGAAAAATTGTGCTTTACGACGATTTCTACGATAATAAAAACAACTGGGCTGTAAGTTATAGTGGTAAGAAGAAAATGGGGGTTACTGGTGGACATTATTATTTTGAACGTACGCCAGATTCTTATAGCGATGTAAGCACAAAGTATCTTCGCAATTTCGATTCAAACGGCGATTGGTCAGTTGAAGCAAAGATCAAGCATACGTCCGGTATTGTGAATAATGGTTTTGGTATAGTTTTCGGCTACAAGAACAACAACCATCAGGTGCAATATTTCTTGGCTGCCAATGGATATTATCTGATAAAAAGGATGTATGGAGAAAGCCTTAAAACATATTTGAATACAGAGAATAGTGGTTCGTGGACTAAATCCAGTCTGGTTAAAACAGGCAATTACAAATACAATACTTTGAAGGTTGAGAAGCGAGGCTCTCAGTGGAAGTTCTATTTAAATGGAAGCTTGGTAGAGACAACAAGGGCATACGATTGGGCAAGCAATCAAGTTGGCTTTGTTGTGTACAAAAATCAGCGGATGGAAGTTGACTATTTCTCAGTGAAACAGTTAGGTGGTCAGCAATATGTACAGAACAACAAAAATTATAACAACAATAATTCGTACAATGCGGCTCCTAGCATTACTTTGTATGAGCCTCAGACAGCAAGAGGATTGAACGTTGTGAAGGCTAAGACAGTTCGTGTGGCAGGAAAAGCGACGGATTCCGATGGTATTTTCGAAGTGAAAATCAATGGGATGGACGCTAAACTTCTGTCCGATGGATACTTCTCTTTGGATGTTCCGTTGGCTGTTGGCGAAAATTCGGTAACGGTTATTGCAACGGATACAAGGCGAAAGTCAAAAACTCAGACATTTAAAATAAAAAGAGAACAGAGTTACAATAATGTTGTAAATAATAATTATAACCAGAATAACTACAATCAGAACAATTACAACCAAGGTAACAATCAGAGGCGTCTGGCTCTTCTGATCGGGAACTCGAATTACACAAGTGGAGGAAGTTTATCGAATCCGGTAAACGATGTCCGTTCCATGAAGACCACTTTGGAGCAGCTTGGCTTCACTGTTCTGAAATACGAAAACTGTAGTCAAAAAGACATGCGCCGTGCTATGGA
Organism: Bacteroidales bacterium; assembly: GCA_965230435.1. Lineage (GTDB taxonomy): Bacteria > Bacteroidota > Bacteroidia > Bacteroidales > JBDKHP01 > JBDKHP01. The sequence goes on along the minus strand of CBDDLB010000002.1, from coordinate 1,056,074 downwards.
TGAGTTTGGGCAGAAACTGGCGGGTTATGATGTTGGGCTGTTTTTCTATGCAGGACACGGTGTGCAAGTAGAAGGGAATAACTATCTGGTTCCTACAGATGCAGCGTTGAAGAACAAGAACGATGTCGAATACGATTGTGTTGATGCAGGACGTATCTTAGGAAAGATGGAAGCTTCTAAGGTGAAGACGAATATCGTAATTTTAGATGCTTGCCGCGATAATCCTTTTGAGAGAAGTTGGTCGCGTTCTGCACAAGGTAAAGGACTTGCATTTATGAATGCACCTACAGGTTCGTTCATTGCTTATGCTACATCTCCTGGTAAAACAGCATCTGATGGTATAGGCTCTAATGGCCTGTATACTGCAGCGCTGTTGCAACATATTAAAACGCCGGGACTTACGATAGAAGATGTATTTAAGCGTGTTCGTACAACCGTGAAGAAGAAATCTGGCGGAAAACAGGTTCCTTGGGAATCTACTTCGCTTGAGGGAGATTTTAAGTTTAAATAGAGTAGGCACGATTATATGAAATTAATATTCTCTGTATATGATTAAATATCAAAGATTTGTTTTTTATTATGTGCCAGAAAATTAAGGTGTGCAATGCTTTTTGAGTGAGCTGGATAGAAAGGGTTGAGGAGTTTCCGCAGCCCTTTCTTTTTCTAGGAAAATATCATTGAATAAGGGCGCAAAAGCTCATTCCGAAATTCTTCAACCCCAATATTTCTACTTTTTCGGACAGATTCCCTTCCATCGAAAAAAATAAGTACTGTCGGTACTGTGAAAATGCGTTGTTGGGCAGCTATTGATGGCTGATTTTCTGTGTCTACTGAGAATAACCCAATCTTAGGATATTCTTGCTGTATCATTTCCGAAATTTTTGGTTTTAATACTTCGCACACATTACATTTCTCGTGCGAGAAATATACGAGTACAGCTGTGTTTTGGGCAATAGCATTATCGAATTCTTCTTGCGATTTTATGATGTTGTATGTCATAATTCTTGTTTTTGGAAAGCTCATATATTATGAAGCATTGTTTTTCTGTAGTTTCCAAGACTTCTTATATCCCCTTTTGTAATAAATCCTAAAGCGTCTAAAATCCCATCCCTTCAGTTTTTTAAATCTTCTAAAAGAGTTTTTGTAAGACTTATCCTGAAATATAAAACCAGCTCTTTCTCCAAGTGCGTAACCCATGTTTCTGTAAAAATCATTTTTTTGATCTTGAGCGATTAACTTAGGAAGTAACAGATCCACAATGTCCGGTTGTTTGGCTCCATAGTAAATAACTGCGTCGCGCATAAAGAAAGGGTGACTTAGTTGGTCTAGGTAGTCATAAGTAGATTGATGTGAGATACCGAAATCACTAAAATTAACAAGTTCAGCTTGATAATCTAGAGTGTCGCAAAGTGCCAAAGCTTCGAAATACTCTCTGTTTGTAACATGTTTTTTCCTTCTCCATAAGGTATACTGATAGCTTGCAACTGCATTATAATAGTCCATTTTCCGCTTGGCATCTTCTTCAGGAAGTTGACATTCTTTATTATCTTTTGCCAGCAGATGTGCTTTTCTGTAATACTCCAAAGCAAGCGTGTATGTTTTGTTGTCCACAGCCTGTTGAGCTGAAGTAATTAAACGTTTAAACTCAAGTTGTTTTTCGTAACAGACTTGCTTAAATGCAGTTTCGTTTAGTTTTTCGAGTTGAAGTTTTAACTCGCTTTCAATTTGAAAATTGTTTTTTTGTGCAAAAGCCTCAATGTTTTCAATTGCGTCATATAGGGCATTGCTGTGTTTGCCTGTTGGATTTTCTTTTTTGCTTTGTTGATATTCTGCTGTTGTTTCTCTTATAGTTTTCGAAATTATATCGGCAAGGCATTTTAGACGTGCCGAAGAAATTTTTGTTTCCAGATCAGCGTTCATTTTCTTCAGCCTCTCCAGCGCTTTGTCATAGGCGGCAAGCGCATTGCCGTAGTCTAGATTGATATGATATTGATGTCCCATTGCAAAGAGGCTACTGGCCAGCCCTTTGCGCATCTTGGCTTCTTCTGCAACTTCTGTGTAGTACAAAGAATTGAGTGCAAGCTGGTAAAAGTGGGAGGCATCGGTATATGCTTTATTTTTAAAATGTTGTTTGGCTGTTCTATTTAGTTTAACTATTAGTTTTTTAGTGCTGGACAAAAGACGGCTGTCTGCATCACCTTTCATCCAAGAGCGGTTTTGTTGAAAAAATGATAGTACTTCTCTTTGTGTTTTGGCTGCATCTATAAGTTTGTTGGAACCCATTTGCTGGTTCATGGTAAATAGTTGATAATCGAAATTTTCAGTATACCATAGTGCATGTAGTACTTTCACCGTACTATCAGCAGAGGAAGGGAGCCAATGTTGTTGCAGCTGGACATAATTGTCTGCTTTTGTTAGTGAATCTTTTGAAAGGCTAAAGTTTTTGGCCGAAATAAGCGCTTTGATGTTTTCCCGACGTTGAAGAAAATACCCTTCGTGAGCTTTTCTGAGCATTGTGTCTGTAGATTCTAGAATTTCTTTTGACCATAAGGCTTTATGACCAGATATTTTTTTTAGCAGCTCAATTGTACCAATAGCTCGGGCATAGGCTTTGTTGCGGATATAGTCGTTTGCTTGCAGTTTGGCAGAATCGTAAAGGCGGCTGTAAGTTTCCTCTATCAGTAGGGGGTTGCGGAATTTTATATTGTATGATTGTTCTTTCGTTTCAATTTCAAGGAGCAGCGCATATGCAAAACCAAAATGTTTTAGATTGATTTCTTTTTTTGCATCGTTTAAGATTCGCAGAAACAATGTTTGGAAAGCTCTATCGAGTGCAGCGGCGTCGTTAATTTCCTTTTTATGTCGATTGAAATATTCACGAGCTGTTGCAAGTTCTTCGAAGCTGTTATTGGCGAGGGAAACGTTTACTTTTTCAAGGAACAACGATGTCCGTATTTTTCGTATTTCGTAGCGTACACTTTCGCAGTTAACCTGTAGTACTCTTTTATCGCAAATACTTAGGGCTTTATAGTACCAATGAATAGCTTCTTCTCCCTCGTTATCGCTGGCTTTATCAATATAATCTTCAAAAACCCTACGATAGAGTATCCTGATTTTCTGTAAAAGTCCAGAGGATGTCTGCATCGAATGCGCTTGATCTAGTAGTTGAATACAGTTGTCGATATCGCCATCGTTGTAATCGAGCAGAGCAATTTCGTAATATGGTTCAGGAAATGCTACATTGTTGAAATTGGCTTTTTCGATTGCCAGATCAAAACAGCGTCTCTTCTCGTTCTCGAAATGAGCATACTGTCCTTTTTCGAAGTAGAGAATATGCCAGTTGGCATAGGCTTGATTCATACGCTTGTAAGCCTCTTCAACACTGGATTCTGCTTCGGCCGAATTTCTGAAAAAGTTAGCAGGATCGAAGGTGTTCAGCGGTAGCCTTGAAGGGAAATCCTGTTTCAGGATCGTGGATAGTTTACGATCCTGATCTCTCAAAGAAACTTCTTGATTGTCAATCTCATCTGGATCTTCAAATACTATAGATTCTACCTCGCTTTCTATGTTTTCAAATTTAGACTTGGTTTGGTAGTAATCGTCTATAAGTCTAGTGCTGCGTATATCGACGCGTTTATATCTGAGATCGACATTGGAAATCCGAAGTCCTAGTTGTCTGAATTTTAACGAGTCGGAGATTGTATGTCGGACGTTGAACGGAGGTTTTACACTTTGCGAATGCCTGACCCGTCCTCTTTTGTCCATTAGATGGAAACTGATACGTTCTGGTTCGAAACGTGCAACTTTGAACCCCCTGTGCATAATAGGCTGGCGTTTGCTTTTTACCTGAAATTTTAACTCAATTTGATGTTTGTTGGCCTTCTTCTTTCCATACCGCAGGATCGAAGATGTAACATTACCGTTGAGATGTGTTTGCCTTTTCCCTTTTTGGGCATAGGTATTTATAGGAACTAATAGTAACGATAAGAGAACTGTTCGGAGTAAAATCTGCATACGCTATATGTTAGTTAATGTTATGTGGTACTTTTGATTTTATTGATATTCTGTATGAAATAAGTCCTAATGAATCATAGTGTGAACTTAAATATCAGTTGAGATGTTTCTGTTCTTGTAAGATTTTGCTTATCTAATGGTAGCTTGCCTTAAGACGAAAATAACAAACGCTCTACTACACCACAAATCTTCATTGTTGTCAAAAGTAGTGAAGGACATGGAGTAAATACTTGTTTGTGAGGTAAAGGAATGAAGAAATAAGAGGAGTAAAAAACTTCTTGGAATCTGCCAGACACTTCTATCTTTGAAATAAAAAAGATATGGAATTCAGTATCATCATACCTGTTTTTAATCGCCCAGACGAAGTGGAGGAATTGTTAGAGAGTCTTACAGAGCAAGAATATCCACGCTTCGAAGTAATTATTGTAGAAGATGGTTCCACCAATAAGTGCGACCACATTGTAAAATCATATGCAGATAAACTTGATATTTCTTACTTTTTCAAAGAAAATACGGGGCCAGGAACAAGTCGGAATTATGGTGCTGAACGTGCGAAATACGACTACCTTGTTTTCTTCGATTCGGACTGCATAATCCCTCCTAACTACCTTAGAAATGTATCGCGGTCGCTTAAAACGGAATATGTAGATGCATATGGAGGGCCGGATATGGCGCATCCTTCTTTTACGGCTTTGCAGAAGGCAATTAATTATTCCATGACGTCTTTTCTTACCACAGGCGGTATTCGCGGTAGGGCAAAAAGCATGGAGAAGTTTAAGCCTAGAAGTTTCAATATGGGCTACTCTCGGGAAGTTTACCAGAAGGTAGGTGGTTTTTCGAAAATGCGTTTTGGTGAAGATATAGATATGAGTTTGCGCATATTAAATGGTAATTTCGAGACAAGGCTGATTCGGGAAGCTGGGGTTTATCACAAGAGAAGAACTGATTTTCGTAAGTTTTTTAAACAGGTTTATAATTCCGGAATTGCCCGTATTAATCTGTTTGTGCTTTATCCTCGTTCACTTAAAGCAGTTCATATTCTGCCTTCTGTTTTTGTTATCGGTTTATTTGTATTACTTGTAGCTGGTGCTTTTTCTTTATTTCTATATGTTTTCCCGCTCCTTTTAGCAGGGCTGTTTTTTTTCGATGCACTTAGGAGTAGCAAAAACTTTAGAGTGGCATTGTTGGCTATACCAGCTAGTTTTATTCAATTATTTGCTTATGGAATAGGTTTTTTACAAGCCTGGTGGAAAAGGTTAGTTGTTCGGGGGGACGAGTTTCAGGCGTTTAAGGATAATTTTTATGAGTGATTGTTTTGGCCTTCGGCCTTCGGACTTTGTAGGATTGACACATGATGAAATACCAATAAAAAAAGAGGGATATGCCAGCTTTTACATATCCCTCAAACTAAGCCTAAAAATCTAAAAAATTACTCTTCAATATCTAGTTCGTTTGTTGCAGTACGGGCTTCAACTATATCGATTTGATAACCTTTCTTGAATGCTATGATGAATACATCCTGACGATCGTTCTTTAATTGCTCTCGCAAAGACTTTGCCGCTTGGTATGTTGAAAATTCACCTGTGGCATATTTAAAAAAACTGTCTTTGTCATCGAACCATTCAAAAATTCTATCTGGTGATACATTAGGGTAGATTTTACTAACTTTTACTTTTGTCCAAGCGTTTCTGTCTGCAAGAATCTGCACTTTGTATGTAATTGCATTTTCTGCCTTTGAGGCTGCGGCTGCGGCAGCTTCTGCTTCTGCTTGTAGGTTTCCTATGCGTTGTTTGGCATCAATTGCATAGTTGCCGTTAGGATGCGAACCAAGGTAGGCTCTGTAAGCTGCAATTGTGTTTTCTTTTTCTGCCAGATCCCACGCATTTTTATCAGAGTTTTCATTGGCCTTTTTGCCTTCTTGCTCACTCAAGAGAGCCATTGCATCTTCCAGGCCTGTAAGTGAGTTTTGGTAAGCATCCTCGTTTTGCTGAATGTCGTTTTCAATAGCAGAGTAGCGTATTTTCTTATACTTTGATTTTTTCAGGCCTTTGTACTTCTTTAGGTAGCTACTGGCGTTTTTGGTTTCTGCTTCTGCGCTTTCAATATACTGGTTGGCAAGCTCTCTGTCTTGTTCAAAGTGAAATTTTCCTGCTGAGAGTACATTCAGGTACACATTTACAATCTTTTTGTATCCTTTTGCTTTCTCTTCCTGAGCCTGAACGCGTAGCATTTTCGCTTCCTTAGTTTTAGACTCGTATTTCTTTCTTTTCTTGGAGTTGTTATATTTTTGATATTTCTTTTCTATCTTTTCAGCTTTTTTTATTAATCTATTTGCCGAACTGAAGCTTTTCTCAGCTTTTTCTATGGTGGATTTGTCCCCGTCAGAAAACATGTCATTGGCAGTCCCGCTTGGGGTAAACTGGCCAAATGAAAAAGATGCCAGTCCGATCAGTGTAATTAGCAAAAATATTTTTCTCATTTCTTATAGAATTTGTAAGGTTTTAGATACTTAAGTTGGTATTTTTAGAACGACACTTTTAGGTGTGTCACTTTCTCAATATGCCGCAGAAAGTAAATCTGTATAAAAATAGCTTTGTGAACTTAGTTTTAATAAACGTACAGACCTTTTAGAATTAGTATATTGAACTTATATCTGGTCGCAAAGACAAGTAAGCAGATGCCATCGTTCAGTTTTTTTTCTGTGCGAAAGTTGCTCATCTCTAAATTCAGTTTGCTCCCAATAGGTTTATAACCTAGACGCCATAACGAATTTATGACACTGTCATTGTTTTGGTATTCTGTATAGGGTCAAAACGCAATGATTTTATTTTAAATCCGATTGCTTTATGTCTTTTTGTTTTCTTAAAGAAGGCTGTGTTTTCTGTATTCTCTTCTTGTTATACTGGAAAACCAAAAATAATGCCGTCTTGAAAAAACCATTATTCTTGCTCTATAATTCCAATAGCAAGGGTATGTCGATATTGGGATTCTGATTTTTCTCTTTGAAAGTCATTTCAATACATAATTGGTCAATTCAACAAAACTCAGTGACCTTCTTTAATGGAAAAGATTTTATACTTTTGATGTCGCTTCATCAATAATACACTGTTTCAGTTTCCTTCTAATAGAGCAGCATTTGTGAGAAAGGAAAGCGGGTAATGATATCGCTTTTGACGGATGTTAGGGCTTTCAGAAGCTTAAACTGAAATCTGCTTGCTACAAATTTAGGGATTGATACCAAGACTAGAAACGTTTTGACAGTCAGAAAAACAAATTAACACACAACCCAAAGTATTATGGCTTTCGATATTGAGATGATTAAAGGGGTATATGACCGTATGCCAGAACGCGTAAGGGCTGCACGCGAGAAAGTTGGCCGACCGCTTACTTTGACGGAGAAAATACTCTATACCCACCTAGATGTTGGTTTGCCAACAGAAACTTACAAAAGGGGAGAATCTTATGTGGATTTCCGTCCAGACAGGGTTGCCATGCAGGATGCAACGGCTCAAATGGCTTTGTTGCAGTTTATGCAGGCAGGGAAAGATAAAGTAGCTGTGCCTTCTACTGTACATGCCGATCATTTGATTCAGGCAAAAATTGGGGCTGGTACAGACTTGGAAACAGCAAACATTACCAACAAAGAAGTGTATGATTTTCTTGCTTCTGTTTCGAACAAGTATGGTATCGGTTTTTGGAAGCCAGGAGCTGGTATTATTCATCAGGTCGTATTGGAGAATTATGCTTTTCCGGGGGGGATGATGATAGGAACGGACTCTCATACTGTAAACGCAGGAGGTCTAGGGATGGTGGCCGTAGGCGTCGGAGGTGCAGATGCTGTGGATGTTATGGCAGGAATGCCTTGGGAGCTTAAATTTCCAAAACTCATCGGTGTTAAGTTGACAGGAAAACTAAATGGTTGGGCTTCTGCTAAAGATGTGATTTTGAAAGTTGCTGGTATCCTCACTGTAAAAGGTGGTACAGGAGCAATTATTGAATATTTTGGAGATGGAGCAGTGGCGCTTTCAGCAACAGGAAAAGGAACGATCTGTAATATGGGTGCGGAAGTTGGTGCTACAACATCTACATTTGGCTACGATGAATCAATAAAGCGCTATCTAGAATCTACAGGGCGTACCGATGTTGCAGAGATGGCAGATGCTGTTAAGGAACATTTGAATGCAGATGCTGAGGTTTACGTTTCGCCAGAGAAATATTTCGATCAGGTAATTGAAATTGATCTTTCTACTTTAGAGCCTCACCTTAACGGCCCTTTTACTCCTGATAGAGCAACTCCAATTTCTCAGATTAGGGAAGAAGCTAAAAAAAATGGTTGGCCTCTTGAAGTTTCTGTTGGGTTGATAGGTTCTTGTACAAACTCTTCGTACGAGGATATATCACGCGCAGCATCGCTGGCGCAACAGGTGGCAGATAAGAAACTGAAATCTAAGGCGGAATTTACCATCACTCCAGGTTCTGAACAGGTTCGTTATACAATTGAGAGAGACGGTTTCATTGAAACGTTTGATAAGATTGGAGCAAATGTATTTGCTAATGCTTGTGGCCCGTGTATCGGACAGTGGGCTAGGGAAGGAGCAGAGGAGCAGAAAACCAATACTATTGTGCATTCGTTCAACCGTAACTTTGCTAAGCGCGCAGATGGCAACCCAAACACACATGCTTTTGTAGCATCGCCGGAAATGGTAACAGCTTTGGCAATAGCAGGCCGTCTTGACTTTAATCCTGTTACAGATACATTAGAAAATGCAGAAGGTGAACCTGTAAAACTTGATCCTCCTACAGGTTGGGAACTTCCTCCAAAAGGCTTTGCTGTTGAAGATGCGGGCTATCAGGCGCCAGCAAAAGATGGAAGTAATATAGAGGTTGCAGTTGCAGATGATTCGGAGCGTTTGCAAATTCTTACTCCTTTTTCAAAATGGGATGGGGAAGATTTGAAAGGAATGAAGCTTCTCATTAAAGCTAAAGGGAAATGTACCACAGATCACATTTCTATGGCTGGCCCTTGGCTTCGCTATCGTGGTCATTTGGACAATATTTCTAACAATATGCTTATTGGAGCCTTGAATTCCTTCAATGGAGAGACTAATAAGGTGAAGAATCAGTTGACGGGTGAGTACGCAGAGGTGCCTGCTGTTCAGAGATCCTACAGAGAAGCCAACGTGCCAACAATTGTGGTTGGCGATGAGAACTATGGAGAGGGGTCTTCGCGTGAACATGCAGCTATGGAGCCTCGCCATCTTGGTGTTAGGGTGGTTTTGGTACGTTCGTTCGCCCGAATTCATGAAACGAACTTAAAGAAACAAGGAATGCTAGCCTTAACATTTGCAAATCCGGAGGATTATGACAAAATAAAAGAGGATGATTCTTTTGATTTGCTAGGAATAAAGGATTTTGCTCCTAATAAGCAGCTAACTATAGTTATTGCTCATAAGGATGGGACTATGGACGAAATTAAGGTAAACCATACCTACAATAAGAATCAGATAGAGTGGTTTAAGGCGGGGTCGGCATTGAATTTGATTAGGTCAAGAAATTAAAAGAATTTTAATCTGCTATATGATTGGGTTTAACGAAAAGTTAAGCCCATTTTTTTTGTTGTGTGGAATATGTTTCAAGTTAAGTTTCTGTGTTGAGTATATATTTCTTTTTGAGGGGTGGGGTGTTGATTTTTATAATATTTTGACACATAGTGGCTTTGTTAATGGTCTTGATGTCGGAAAAATTAAAAATATGCTATCCCAATGTTAAAAAATGTTAGTATCCGAATTTAGAATTTATATATTAGCAGCCCCGATTCGTTTCATTTAACCAAATTTTTATTTATGAAAAGGTTTACATTACTAGTTTTAATGGCATTCCTTGGGCTGAACTGGGCTGCGGCTCAGACAACCGTAAAAGGTACGGTGACAGCTAAAGAGGATGGTAGTGCAATTCCGGGCGCTACCGTGTCAGTAAAAGGGTTCTCGGGCGTGGGAACCATTACTGATTTTGATGGAGGTTTTTCTTTGGAAGTTCCTAAAGATGCAAAAGCTCTTGTTGTTAGCTTTGTTGGTTATGCTGATCAAGAGGTTGAGTATACAGGACAATCGACGCTTCAGGTTAAGCTTGAAAGATCTGATGTTGGACTTGAGGAGGTTATGGTTGTTGCTTACGGCACAGTTAAGAAGACGACGTTTACAGGTAGTGCAACTCAGTTGAAAGCTGATCAGTTAGAGGAACTTCCTGTGGCTACAGTAACGGATGCTTTGCAAGGACGTTCGTCTGGACTTCAGATAAATAGCTCTAGTGGAGATCCTGGTTCAGGAAGTACGGTAAGAATTCGAGGTATTGGATCGTTAAACGCCAGTAGCGACCCTCTTTATGTGATTGATGGGGTTCCTGTAAATTCTGGTAATGTTTCAGAATTATATGATTCAACAGATCCTGATGATGTAGCTGCAACTGATGTCTTGTCAACAATTAATCCTAGTGATATTGCAAGTATGACGGTGTTGAAAGATGCTTCTGCAACAGCATTATATGGAGCTAGGGCTGCTAATGGTGTTGTGCTTATTACGACCAAGCAAGGTAAAAGAGGTGCTAAAGCCAGGATCAATGTTGATGCTAAATGGGGGATCAGTCAGTTACCTTCGGGCAGAGGTTATAACTTGATGAATTCTAGGGATTACTATAAATTAGTTTTTGATGCTTACATGGCAGGAGGTTCTACGAGTGAAGAAGCTAATGCAAGTACTATTAGCTATTTAGGTGGGAATAATCCGTATAATGTTGCAAATCCTTTGGACGCTCAGGGACGAACTGTTTCTGGTGCTAGGGTTATAACAGACACAGATTGGGTTGATGAAGTTTTTAGACAGGGTTCCGTAAGGGAGTATAATATAAGTGCAGCAGGAGGGACGGAAAAAAGTACTTATTTCCTATCTGTAGGATATTCAAATACTGAAGGTATTGTTACAGGAACGGACTTTTCAAGGTACAGTACAAGAATGAATTTAAATTCTGATCTTAATGACTGGTTGAAAGTTGGAACCAATACAACGTTGGCTTTTACTGACCAAAAAAGAACTGTTGGCGCAGGCGCAGGAGCTGCAGCTACGCGTAATGCATTGTTATTTCCGTCTTCAGTTCCTGTATTCATGAAAGATGCAAAGGGGAACATTATTAAAGATGGTACAGAAAAACCTCAGTACAATTTCAGTAACCCTGTTAGTCCAGATTTTAATCCACTTTATACTGTTGCTAACGATAAGTATGAAACAAAAAATTATCGAGCTATTTCAAATGTTTATGCAGAAGTTGATTTTTCTTCTTTTATTGAAGGTTTGAAATTTCGAACGGACAACTCTGTAGATTTTTATACTGTCGAAGATTTTCAATTTTATAATCCATTTCATGGTAATGCGGCAGATATGAATGGACGTGGATATTCTTATGGAACCTGGAATTTATTATGGCAAACATCTAATAAGTTGACATACTCAAAGAAAATAGAGAAACACACATTCGACATATTAGCAGGTTTTGAAGCTTCCGAGAATACTGAAAGGGGAAATTTTGCTCATGTAACAGATTATGCTCTGTATGGTTCTGTGGTTTTGCCTGCACTTGACAATGCGGCTAAGTATAATGATGCAGGCTCTCATGAAGATAAATGGTCTATGTATTCATATTTAGGTAGATTGAATTATAACTTCAATGACAGATATTATTTGTCTACTACATTTAGAAGTGATGCTTCTAGCCGTTTTGGTAAAAATAACCGTGTTGGAACGTTTTATTCATTTGGTGGGTCTTGGCGAGTTTCTGAAGAGGAGTTTATGTCTAGTCTTACTTGGGTAGATAATTTGAAACTTCGTGCGAGTTATGGTTCTTCTGGTAATGATCAAATAGGTTTATATAAATATGACACTAATTTCTCATCATGGAATTATGATGGAATACCAGGTAACGCTTTGTATCAGCCTGGGAATCCTAATCTTTCTTGGGAAACTAGCATATCTACAACTATAGGCTTAGATTATGATATTTTAGATAATAGATTGAGCGGATCTGTAGAATGGTACGATAGAGTTACTAAAGATTTGCTTTATGATGTGCCAATTTCTAGAGTATCTGGTTTCGAAGAGGTAACAAGCAACGCGGCAGAGGTTAAAAATAGCGGTTTTGAATTTAGTGTTAATTACTTGGCAATTGAAGCGAATGATTTTTCTTGGGAAGTAGGTGTGAATTATACTGCTAATGTTAATGAAATTCTTTCTTTGCCGACTGAGGAACAAATAAATGGAACAAAAGTGTGGAGAGAAGGCGGTAGTATTTACGATTTCTATATAGAAGAATTTGTTGGTGTTGATCCACAAACAGGTTCTCCTCTCTATTATTCAGATAAATTAGATGAAGAAGGGAATCCTACAGGAGAGAGAGAAATAGTTGATAATTATAATTCGGCATCCCGGTATGTGGTTGGAAGTGCTCAACCAGATGGATATGGAGGGGTAACTAATGTATTTAAGTATAAAGGCTTTACTCTTAGTGCAAATTTATTTTTTAGCCACGGAGGTAAGATTTTGGATAATGTAGAAATGGATCTTTTGAATGATGGTAATAATGGAGGAAATCAGTTGAGTATTAAACAGGTGGATTCATGGAAGCAACCAGGTGATATTACGAAAGTTCCTGTATTTAATCCTGTAAATACAAATAATTCTAATGCAAGATCTACTCGTTACTTATATGATGCTACATTTGCTAAACTGAAAACTGTTACACTTTCTTATCAGTTGCCAAAATCTGTTATAAGTAGGGCTAATCTTTCAAATGTATCTGTATATGTTTCGGGGAATAATTTATTTGTATGGACGCAAGACGAAGGCTACGAAGGATATGATCCTGAGGTTGGTTTAAATGGTTTGACGAACTATGTTACTCCAAATCCAACAACATTTGTAGGTGGTATTAAAATTGGGTTTTAATAAAGCTTAAACAGATTTTGAAATGAAAAACATTAGATATATAATTTTATTGTTTGTCTTCGCTTTTTCAGCGTGTAGCGAAGACTTTTTAGAGCAGACTCCTTCCAATAGACCTTCGGAAGCAGTTTTGTTTTCGACTCTTGAAGGAGCTAAAGTTCACTTGATAGGAATTTATAGGTTACAGAATTACTATTACGGTGAAGGAACAAGAGGGGTGATTGCTCCAGATGTAATGGGTGATGATTGTCTTGTTATTTCTGCGAATAACTATGACAGATATGAAGAGTTTTATAACTATAGCTTCCTCACTGATGATCCTAGTCCGTATAATTTTTGGAGATTTAGCTATCGAACAATCTCAAATTGTAATTTATTTCTTGAACAATTGGAACAATTAGAGGGCGAAGAAACAGAAAAGGCTGACCTTATGGCACAAGCTTATGCGTTACGGGCTTTTTCCTATTTTAATCTAATTCGTTGGTTTGGAGAAACAGCTTATACAGATGATCCTAGCGGACGAGGTGTGATTATTAATACATCAGTAAATGATTTGGATGGTTATAATATTCCTCGTTCTACTGTTGGAGAGGTTTATGATTTGATTATATCAGATTTGGAGAAGGCGGAAGCTGGAGCTTTACCTAATGAAGATTATAAGGGTTTTATTGATGCTAGTGCAGTTGCGGCTTTACAAGCTCGTGTTTACTTAACAATGGGTGAATGGCAACAAGCTTCTGCTTATGCAAAGAAAGCTTATAAAGGATTTACTTTGATTGATGAAAGTACATATTTGAGTGGGTTTAACAATGTTAGTTCTGAAGATATCTGGTCACAAAAGTTTGACGATTCAAATGTTAATACATACTTAAGTATACCTTCTTTTACTTATACTTCGGGAGATATTACTTATGAGGATACTAATAAAGACGGAGTTGTAAATAAAAATGATATTACTTTAAAAGTAAAAGGAGCTGCTTTTACTTTTGGTTACAACTCAATTCGTGTTACACGAGCCTTGATAAATTTGTTTGCTGATACAGATTTCAGGAAAAAGATGTTTTCAATTAATATTGATCCTGATGGTAATCCAATCTTAGATGATACAAACAATAAAACGTATGCTCAATATCATACTTCTGAGGGACATTTGACAACGAAGTGGCAAAGTAGAAGTAGTTTAGGGACTGGTGATTTTTCACGGATACGTGCCAGTGAGATGTACCTGATAGAAGCTGAGGCTGAAGCACGTCTAGGTAATTTTGCTGAAGCTCAGGCAGCTTTGTTAACAATTCAACAAAGGGCTGATAAAACAGTAACAGAAGTAACAGAAACTGGACAAGCTCTTATTGATGCAATTTTACTTGAACGACGAAAAGAATTATTTTTAGAGGGTCATAGATTTTTTGATCTAAAACGCTTGGATTTAGCTCTGGATCGTACAGCAACTAAAACTTTAATATCAGGAAAAGAAGCACCTGAACACTGGTCTAATTTTACAAGTCTTGGTTTGCCGAACTCATTTGTTATCGAGAAGAATAGTGTAAGTAAACGTTTTTGTTTACCAATTCCTCAAGATGAAATTGATTCGAATTCAGCTTTAACTATTAAGGATCAAAATAGTGAATATTTATAATAAACTTAGGCTGTCCATTTGGACAGCCTAAGATAGTCTAAAAATAAGAAGGACAAGGAATAGCCCCCCGTTTAATCTTCCTTTTCTTTTTACCACCTCTAGGGAATCGAAATCCAACAATAACCTCCGAAGAACCACGGCTGGCCAGATCAAGCTGATTGATACCGTAATCATAAGAATAGCTAACATCTAGGAATGGAAGCACTACGAGGCCAACAAAAGCAGAAATTGTATTGCTATTTCGGTAAGCCACACCAGCCCAATAGCGATTTCTAAGTACAGATTTTACACTAAAGTCGAAACTGAGAGGGGAATCCCCTATTTTCTTTACAATAGCAGAAGGGATGATGTCCAGTTCCCTCGATGTGTTGAATTTCACAGCCAAGGTACTGAAAAGGTTCATGTTGTTAGAAGCCTTGTTGTCATCTTCTACCTCGAGATAATGAGGTTCTGCATTCAAAGCTTGGTTAACGGCGATTCCAAAATGGAAATCTCTGCCATAAATAAGAATTCCGGAGTGGATGTCGAAGTTATAAGTATTGATCTCGTCTACATTGAGGATGGCGAGATCGGCAGATTCACCCATATCAACCCCTGCGGTATTGAAGTTGCTTGCAGTATATCCAAAGGAGAAACCAGCGGACATGAATATCTCCCGTCCCAATTTTTGGTGATACGCATAGGTAAGTTCACCATTGTATCTACTAAACCCCCCAGTCTGGTCAACTGCAATTTTAGCCCCAACTCCATGGTGACTTTTGGCCCTGCTCAAATCCCTTTTTTTTGAACTCATTTGTTCGCGACTGTGTGCAAGTTTGTCTTGTTTGTAGGAATATTTACTTCTTGAGCTTCTTTTATTCGTATAAAATGGAGTATGGGCTGTGATGTAGAATGTCCTAGGAGCACCATCAACACCTTGCCATTGTGTTCTGTATCCGTTTTTGATGTCTGTATAACTTTCAATACCAGCTATGGCTGGGTTGACTAAAAAGTTATTCTGCATATATTGTGTGTACTGAGGTTTGTGCTGGGCCTCAGTACAAAGGGGTATTATTATAAATAAGCTTAAAAACAGCTTTAACAGAAAGTGTTTCATTTATAATGTTTTATGTGGGATGTTTAAATAAATACTGCTTTGTGCACTTTGTCTTATAAAGCACACAAAGCAGTGTTTGAAAAAAATATTAGCTTACTTAACTATATCTACATAGCCAGCAATAGGTTTAACTCCTCTTATTTTTAGATCGATAACATAATAATATGTATCGATAGGTAGAGCTTTGTCTTCGGTCAGTCCATCCCAAGGTTTGGAAGAATAGTTTGTTGTATTGTAAACCTGATTTCCCCAGCGTGTGAATATGGTTACTTCAGCTTTTGGGAATTCTTCTATACGGCGGATTAGCCATAGATCATTCTTTCCGTCGCCATTTGGGGTAAATGTATTAGTTGGGTCTATCATCTCAACACGTCCTACGGTAATTGCTAGGTTCTGTATACATTCATGGCTGTCTTTAACTTCTACATTGTAATCCGCAGCCGGAACACCTATCAATGATTCTGTACTTGACTTACCGCTAGGTAACCACCTAACACTATAAGGAGGTAAACCTTCTGAAATTTCAAGGAAAATAGCTCCAGTACTTAAATTCTCTAGTGCATTGGTCACTTTGTAGTCTACTTCAAGAGTGTTTTCTGGTCTGTCTATACGTACATCTGGGATTTCGTTCAGTGGCTTACAGCCGTTAGCATCTTCTACTTCTATTTCATAATCATCGGGAGCAAGATCTTTAATAGTAGCTTCAGAAACTTCGTTACCGTTCCATTTGTAGATGTATGGTTTAGTACCGCCCGTTGCATTTATCGTTATTTCTCCATCCTCTTGATCACATGTCGCATCTTTTGAAATCGTTTCTGCTGATAAAAGCTCCCCAGGATCATTTATTGTGAATTTCTCAGTTTTAGGACAATCCAATTCGTCAAGTACAGTTACTGAATATTCACCTGCTGATAACATTTCTATGTATGGCGTAGTGGCATTGGTATTCCATAAGAAGCGGGGTGAACCTGTTCCACTGCTCATTTCTACTTCAAGCCTTCCTTCGTTTGCAATACAAAGTGGATGACGTTGTTCTACCAATGTTATTTCTACAGGAACAGGAACGTTTAGTGTTATGGGAATTTCTTCACTAGGGCAATCGTTCTCGTCCTTAGCACTTACGATATAATCTCCAGAGGCCATATCTTCAAACGAAGTTGCTGTTGAACTCATTGTAGCTAGTGATGGGACAATTGTATATGTCAAATTTCCGGTTCCACCTTGAGGAGCTGTCATTGTAATCTTTCCTGTATTCTCGGCACACTTAGGGTGCGTTATATCTGGCGTGAAATTGATCTTTTCTGGTGGGACAATTGTTGCATATCCGTTAGCTTTGCAATCGTTATTATCAGTTACTGTTACTGAAAAATTCCCTTCAGAGATTCCTTCAAGTGTCGGATTAGTTTCGTTAGCTGGATCATGATCCCAACTGAAACTGATCGGTGCAGTTCCTCCCTTAATATTTACTGTGGCTTTTCCTGTTTTATCCCAACATCTAGGTTTTTCAACGTCAAAACCAGTAATTTCTAAAAATTCAATAGCTTTTAATGTGAATTCCAGTTGAGCTGGACAATTAAATTCATCAACAACAGAAACTGTATATTTACCTTCTTGTAAACCTGTAATACTTGCTAAATTCGAACCTTCAACTGGAGCGAAAAGAGGGTCTGTTCTCCATGTAAACGTAGGGTTTCCTACTCCACTGGACATTTCTACCTCTAGTGACCCATCAGTAGGATGGCACAACGGATGGCGTTCATTGAGAGTCGTGATTTCTACAGGAATAGGAACGTATAAACCAACAGGAGTAGGGTAGCTTTCGCAATCATTAAGGTCTTTTGCAAGAATTTCATAATCTAACGGATCGAAATCAGAGAATTCTTGGTCGTTTTGATTCATAAAATCTTTGCCTTCTAAGAATAACCTGTAGTTGTAATCTTTCGATTTATTGTTAACAGTTCCTCCTTCTCCCACTGCTTTGAATGATGCTAGATCGCCTACACATACTGCATCTTTAGTTATATCTATTGACACGTTTACTTTCTCAGGAGCTTCAATTACTTTGCTAGCCTCGGCGGGACAGCCATTAGAGTCTGTTACAGTTACTTGTAATGTTGTTTTTCCTGAGGTTGCTACCTTGATACCGTCTATGGCTTTGGTAGTTTTGTTAGGCAGGTTCCATCTGTAGGTATAACCGTTTATCGAATTACCTCCTTTGAGATGGACTTCGGCACCGCCATCATCATTCCAACATGCAGGTTTCATTATTGAGATACTGTCTATTGTTAAAGGATTGACAATTCCATTTAATTCGGCATCCTCTTTGGCATGGCACTTTTCTGCATCGGTAACAGTTAGAAAATATTTCCCATTTGGAATGTTTTCTAAAGACACTTTATCTGTGACAGGATTGGCCCATGCAGGGTTAGTCCATTCTACTTCATAGGGTTCAACTCCGCCTTCAATTGAAACCCAAATTTCTCCATCATTTGGTGTACATTGAGGCTCTGTTACCTGAAAAACAGAAATTTTAAGAGTATCTGCCAGATTTTCAAGTGCTACACTGTCTGTGTAGAAACATTGGTCGGCATCTATTACTTTTACTTCATATTTGCCAGCTCTTTGTTTCTCGAATTTAGTTATGGTTGGAGAATTTATGAGTTCTGCCCCCTCTTTACTGAGAATGTAACGGTATGGAGGCGTCCCCCCAGTTGCACCAACTTCGATAATTCCACTATCATCGGTACACTTTGCCTTTTCTGATGTGGTCGTAATAATGATGGGATCTTTAGTCCGTAATTCATCCTGATGGGATATTTCACATCCATAGCTATCTCTAACTACGATTTCTAGCTTACCTTCTGATAAACCTGTAAAAACAGGGTTGTTTTGAAAGGCACTGGTATTTAGGGAGTAGGCATATTTGCCACTTCCCCCATCTGCGAGTATTTCGATTTCTCCATTATTTTTGTTGCAATCTGGGGGATTTATATGGTTTACTTTAGTGATGGATACATTCGAGTCAGTGGCATCGACAGTTACAGTGATAGTATCCCAACAGGCGTCGGGGCCATCTTCTGTTACTTTTATTTTGTATTGCCCTGCAATAACATTTGGTAGAGCTATTTTTGTTGCGGCAGGTAATACTGAAGTGGTACTATTGAGTACTATCGTTGAGGTTGATACATTTGTCCATTCATAGTCAAGGTCGATACTGCCAGCATCTGTTACTTCTACAGCTGCTTCTCCGGTTGCAGAAGTACATTTGGCAGGTGTTGGTTTTCCTGCCAATTTCATATTCGACTTCTCTTTATCCACGGTGATAGTAGTTGTATCCCAACATGCTTCTGGGGTATTTTCTATTACTTTTACTTTGTACTGTCCGGCAACCAAATTTGCTAACGTATTTGCAGAGCTGGTAACCAGTACTTGAGAGGTTGCTACACTTGTCCATTCGTAAGTGAAATCAACCATAGGGGTTCTTGTTGCTGTTACAATTGCTTCTCCCGATGCAGATTCACACCTAGCAGGATTAGAGTTCCCTGTTAGTTCAAGCGTATAATCTTTATCTATCGTAATTGAGCCTGTTAATTCACACCCGTTCCCATTGTCATCTAGCATTGTAAAATTATGTGTACCAACAGATAGGTCTGTCCAGTGAGTATCTGTTTCAGCTCCAGTTTTGTTTTCTTCCCACCTGAAAAGATAAGGCTCCGTTCCGCCTTTTGGTGTAAATGTGACTGTTCCGTTGTTAACACCTGGGCATGTGCTAGGAGTTGTAGTGTGGTCAAATTCTAGCTTTTTTACAGAAACTTGAAATTCGTCAGAGACTGATTTACAGCCCATACTATCAACGGCTGTCACTTTGAATTTTATGTCATCTTTTGCGGTCAGTACGTAATTATTGCTGAATATTGTATCTTGATCATTCCCATTTACAAACCAATAGTAGTAACCAACATTTTCTCCTGTAGGTTCAAATAGTACGTTTTCGTCAGGACAAAGTGTTTTGTCTGCTATATCGTCTATGGTTGGGGCAGGTGGGTTAGGGTCAAGTGTTCTTTCGAAGGTAGTAGAACAACCTGTAACAGATGTAACTTCTACACTGATTACGTCTCCTGGTTTAGGATCATTATATGTTGTTGCAAGTTCTTTAGCTCCATTACTCCATGTGTAGTCAAGGAAGCCTTTTGATATAGACGCTGTTACTGATGGATCGCCAGGGCAATAACGATCAATTCGGATATCGACAGCCTCACAGGAAGCATCAACGTAAGCATATCCAGCATGGCCACCTTTTGTGCAGTCTGTAGTTGTAAACTCAAGTGTGATAGTTTCTCCAACATGATTTCGTAAATCAATTACTTCTGTTGTCCAGTCTTTAACCCAGAATGTAGAATTTGTTCTTGTCCTCATCTGTCCAAAAGCGTCTTCAGTGGTAACATCGGTAACGATTTTCACAAAGCCCTTGTTTGCAGCTTCTGCACCTGCGATTACGCTATAGTTCCCACATGGTACAATATCCCCTTTTCCGTTATAAACTTTAATATCAAAGCGGGGCTGTTCATGCTCCTCATGATCTGGATCTTCAAGAACAACTGCATAATGATACATGAAGAAAGCTTTGTCAGCCTCAACCGTAAACGTTTTTCGGATTGCTTCAGCTCTTCTCCCAGTTCTTGCATTTCCTAATCGGATCGAATGGCTACCGGATGGATGCACTTTTCTAATTTCAATACCAGTGTTGTTTCTTCCGCTTAAGGCAATGGGGTCATAAAGCGTATTCTGATCGAGGTCGCTCAGCGCAATGATCTTGTGTCGCTCAGCTAATACACCTTTGTCGGGTAAGTGGATATTTCCTGCTCCGTCAATGTTGCCATAAAATGCCTCCCAGCCACTTAGGTCACCTTTTTCAAAATCAGCGTTTTCACATTGCGAAAAAGCATGAAAGTGTATGAAAAAGTAAAAAATTATAAATGCAAATAGTCTTTTACTCATGAGTTCCCGTTTTATAGATTGTTGCTATATTCTGTATTTGTAAAATTTATTGTTGGACTAAATATTTGTATCCATTATCTAAAAGCTTTTAATGATGCGGAAGGTGTCATTGGTCTGATTATTCCGTTGATAGTTTTGGGGGAGGAACGAAACTTATTGTAGGCTTTTTCGTATAATCGTCAGGCGATACAAATTTCAATTCTAATAACATAATTAGTTTAGTCTTTAAATTAGCTTGTCTGGATATATTTATATGTCAGAACGCTTTTCTTCCTCCCTCTAATTTTACCGAGCAAAACTATTAAATTATTACTCAGGCAAAAATCTTTGCTATAATAAAGCGTTTGTATGCAATTGTTTTGAAAACAAGGCGGGTTGATTATTTACATATTGTTATATGTTGAAATTTAAGTAAAATATACTTTTACTAACCCTCAAAAACCAAAACGTATGTTGATCTTTTTTAATATTTCTTAAGTTTAAATTCTTTCAATGTATGTAACTTTTTTGAGTTGAACCTATTTGAATCTTTATGCTTTCTAGGTACATAGCTTTGTTTTCAATCTAATATCTTTTATCTTTGTGTTGTATTAACGCAAAGGTGTGATGGATAAAGAAGCCATGTTGCCATATTCTTACAAATACCCTAGGCCAGCTTTAACTACCGACAGTGTTATTTTTGGTTTTGATGGTGTAGGAATCAATATACTGCTGATTGAAAGAGGGATTGAGCCGTACAAGGGAAAATGGGCTTTGCCTGGAGGTTTTGTCCGTATAGATGAAAGTGTAGATGCAGCTGCAAGGCGCGAACTGAAAGAAGAGACAGGAGTTGGCGATGTTTTCATGGAGCAGCTTTTTACTTTCGGGGATCTGGAACGAGACCCGAGAGGTAGGGTTGTGTCTGTGGCATATTATGCTCTTGTACGAACAGATGCTTACAGGTTGTTGGCCGGAGATGATGCCTCTACGGCTCACTGGTTTCCTATAAACAAAATCCCACCTTTGGCTTTCGACCACGACCACATATTGCGTGTTGCCCACCAGCGACTGAAAGGTAAAATTCGTTATCAGCCTATCGGTTTCGAACTACTGGACGAAAAATTCACAATGCCCGAGCTACAACGCGTTTACGAATCGATTCTGGAAATTAGTTTCGATAGGAGGAACTTCTATAATAAGCTGATGAAAACAGGCCTGCTTATTCCTCAGGAAGAAAAAATGAAGAATGTACCTCACCGTGCGGCCCGTTATTTCAAGTTCGATAAGAAGAAATACGAGGAACTGTCTCAATCTGGGTTTAACTTCGAGGTGTAGGCCTTTTGATTGTCGAAACGTTTATCCGTTCTATTTTTTTTGATTGTAGGTGTGTTGCGTGTTTTGTTGTTTAGTTAGGCTTAAAAGGTGGCATATAATGTTGCAATAATTAAATTTAAAAACTATGCAGTATGATAAAGAAAACAATAATCACCCTCTTAGCTGTGTTTATCGTTCTGGCTACTTTGGCTCAGAATACAGCAAACCGTTTCAATGATACGATACTGATTGAAGAAACTATAGTAAAGGCATATAGGGCTGAACATCAGACTCCGATAAGTTTCACCAATCTTTCTTCTAAGACCATTAATAAGCTGAATCAGGGGCAGGAGCCAGCTCAGATTTTGAGCAACAGCCCTTCTGTTCATGCTTATTCCGATGCGGGTAATTTCAGGGGCTATTCTTATTTCCGTATCCGAGGAATCGACCAAACGAGAATTAATATGAGTTTAGATGGAATTCCTTTAAATGAACCTGAAGACCAAGGTGTTTATTTCTCGAATTACCCTGATTTTTTCAATTCCGTCGATCGTTTGCAGATACAGCGTGGAGTTGGGACGTCAGCTAATGGAGTGGCCAGTTACGCAGGAAGTATAAATTTCAGTTCGGCTAAGTTGTATGATAAGCAAGAAGTAGAAGTAGGGCTTGACTACGGCTCGTACAATACGTCAAGGGCATACGGAGAATTCAGGAGTGGTATTACTAATAATAAGGCATTTTATATCCGCACATCGTCTTTGCGGTCGGATGGCTATAAACGGCGTTCTGCAAACGAATCGTACTCTACTTCTTTAGGGGGAGGGTGGTTTTCTGGTGCCCATAGTTTTAAGCTGATTGGGTTCATAGGTAATCAGAAAAACGAGATGGCCTGGTTAGGAGTGCCTCTGGCCGATATAAAAAAGGATAGACGTTCGAATGATAATTCGATTGAAGATGACGATTTTTCACAGAGTCTCGTTGGTTTGCAGTATAGTTACTCTTTGAGTGAGAATGTTATGCTGAATTCATGTATCTATTATAATTATCTAAAGGGCAATTACGATTTCGACTTCAACAACTATTTCAATTATCCTGAGCCTGAGGAACTGTTCAACTATGCTTTCGAACACAATTTCATGGGAACTTTTACAAACTTGAATATTAATTGGGATAAAACAGATTTAGCAGTTGGTGTGCATGCAAATACTTTTAAGAGGAGTCATACCGGAAGCTTGAACAGGGCAAGACAATATCAGAATACTGGTTATAAGAATGAATTTAGTGCTTTTGCAAAGGTACAACATCAATTTTTTGGTCTGAATCTATTTGCTGATGTGCAGTTTCGTCACTCCAGTTTTGATTACGAAGGCTCAGTTGGGTTTGAGAGGATGAATTGGAACTTTGTCAACTATAGGTTCGGGGCAAACTACCGTTTTTTGAGTTTGCTTGATGTATATTACAGTTTTGGGACAACGAGTAGAGAGCCTACAAGGAACGATATTTTTGGTGGTTGGGACAATCTGAATTTGGACAAGAATGGGAAGCCGATGTTTTTTGTGATTGATCCAGAAGAAGTGTTCGATCATGAAGTAGGAGTGAGGGCACAGACTGACGGTTGGCATTTTGCGCTGAATGCTTATTTCATGGACTTCAATAATGAAATTGTTCTAAATGGTCAATTTGGCCCCAATGGACTTGCCCTGCACAGCAATGTTGCTGAAAGTTATAGGCGTGGCGTTGAATTCGACTATGCTTGGAAGCCTTTGACTTTTTTGTATTTAAGTGGAAATCTTAATTATTCATGGAACAAGATTAAGGAAGGTGAAATAGAAATAGAACCAATATTGACACCTGTTTCTATGATGAACCAAGAACTGGAATTCAGCTTTGCTGGTGTAGAATTAAATCTACGAGGACGTTTTCAGGACAGATCTTTTATCGATTTTGGGAATCAGCACGAGCTTCCCAGCTTTTTTTGCCTTGATACCAGAATATCATACAGATTCAAAAAATGGCAAATGCATTTAGGAGCAAATAATGTGTTGGATGAAGATATTTTATCAAACGGAAGTATGAGTGATGCGGGAGTTCCTTTGTATTTTGTTCAGGCTCCAAGGAATTATTTTATTGGTGTAAAATGGAAACTGTAATCTCTTTTTTCGACATTAATACGGTTTTAATAGAAGTACTGAGCTACAGAATCAGTGTCATTGAATTTGTTGGTACACTACTGGGACTTGTTTCGGTATGGCTTGCCCTACGTGCCAATATCCACACATGGTCTACGGGAATTCTAAATGCTGTAGCTTTTGCAGTGCTTTACTATCAAGTGCAATTGTATTCCGATATGCTGTTGCAGTTTTTTTTCATTGGTGTTTGCATACACGGTTGGCAAAAGTGGAAAAGGATGGGAGAGGCGGTAGGCGATAAAAAGGTTGGGTTAATGACAGGACGGGGACGTAAATCGGTTGCGCTTTCTATTGTTATACTTGCAATTGTGTGGGGATGGTTCATGAGTAATGTTCATCATTATTTACCCAGCTTATTTCCAAAGGCAGCGGCGTTTCCGTATGCGGATGCTTTTACTACCGTGCTTAGTGTCTTTGCTGTGTTTCTGTTGGCTCATAAGCGGATAGAGGCATGGATATTATGGATATTAATAGATATAGTTAGTGTTTATCTCTATTTTGCGAAAGGGATTGTGTTTGTTTCGATAGAATATTTTGTGTTTCTGATTCTGGCAACCTCAGGTTTGTTTACTTGGATTAAATTTTGGAAAGATGCGGAAAGGACTAGTTCTGGGGAAGTTCCTGCCACTACATAATGGGCACTTGGCTTTGATAGAGTTTGCGGCACAGCGGTGTGATGAATTGATTGTTTGGCTCTGTGCCGCCGATCATGAGCCTATTAGCGAAGAGGTTCGGATGATGTGGTTGGAAAAAGAACTTCGCCAATATAAGAATGTAAAGCCCCTTTTGTATCGATATTCGGAAACGGGTAGCTTGTCAAGCTCCTCTGAAGCAAGTTGGGATATCTCGAGAGCTTGGGCGCAGGTGATTTCCAAAGAGATAGGGAGTTTTGATGTGCTGTTCACATCGGAACCTTATGGTAATTATTTATCAGAATTACTAGGTGTAGATCATATTCTTTTCGATCAGTTACGTAAGTTGGTGCCTGTTTCTGGAACTGAAATCCGGGCGACTCCTTATAGGTACTGGTCTTTTTTGCCTACTTCTGTTAAGGAGTTTTATTTTCGGTCTGTCTGTATTGTAGGAACAGAGTCTACTGGAAAAACAGAACTAACAAAGCGGTTGGCCGATCATTTTAATTCTGACTATGTGCCAGAAATTGGGCGGGATTTAGTAGAGGATTCTACTGATTTTGAGTTCGAAATTCTATTTGAAATCGCCGATTTGCATGCCCGTTCTATTTTAGAGAAAAAGAAAAAACTTAACAAGATACTTTTCATTGATACAGATATTAATATCACACGTTCGTATGCACGTTTTGCTTTTGGGCAAGACTTGGTTGTAGCTGATTGGATAGAGCAAGCGAACCGTGCAGATCTTTATTTGTATTTAGATAATGATGTCCCGTTTATTCAGGATGGAACGCGTATGGAGAAAACTTCCCGCGATCAACTGGATTTGTCTCACAAGGTGGTCTTTCAGAAAGAAGAAATTGATTATTGTTTGATTCGAGGTGATTGGGAAGAGCGATTTCAAAGAGCTTTGAAAGAGATATATTTCATTTGGAAGTAATATTCAAACTGAATTTTTGTTTGAATAATCAAAAGCATAGAGTTGAAAACAAGGCTCTATCGATAAGGAATCGATGTGTTTGATTTCTGTTAGTAAAGTGTGAAAAATAATTTCGGTTAAGGCGCACAAGGCGTTCAATACCAGAGCGTACTAGAGTACGTGAGGATTTGGACTGCCGCAGTGCAACGAAAAAAGAAGTTGTTTTTTCAGCTTTACTTAATAGAGCCTTGTTAAGTATTCTGATCCTGATGTAATATTTGTCAGGTTGAGAATATGAACCGATCGCAATGTAAGTAATTAGAATAGGATCAGTTCATGTTTGATTTAGTTTGACAAACCTAAAGCATCTTCATCAATAGAAATATTATGATGTTCAGTTTCGAACTCGTATACAGAATAACTGTAATAATGCCAATCATACTTATTTGCATCAGTAAAAAATAGTATCCTATATTCTGTTTCTGCATCTACTTCAATATATAATTCTCCAAAAGAGTTGGTCTTTCCCGAATATTCAATATACTTACGGATTTTGTTTAAGTCCGCAGAGGCTAAATTTTCAGTATAAAAATCATCCTCTTTTATAAAAGCTACGTTTAGGTTCGCTACGTTATGATGACCGTAATTTCCGTTCGAGTCATAACCATAATAGTAGGTGTGAAGCTGAAAGTGCCCTTTGATGTCAAATACATCTCTTTCATTGACATGGATTGAAACAGTTTGTTTTTTTCCTGTTGTTACCCTCAAAAAATCATCCGAATATGCAAATCCTGCATGTTCTTTATCATAATATACATAGGCAATGTAATGTGTGGAGGCTGGAATGTCAGAAAGCTCAATTTTACCATCAGGCGATGTTGTTCCGGTAGCATGTGCGCCAGCTAGAATTTCATCGTGAGTTAAACCTTCCGTATACTTCTTCTCAGGGTAAAGGGCTACACTAACGTTTGCTAAAGGAACTTCGTTACGTCTTGTAAGTACATCCATACGCAATGTGCCTAAATGAGTCTGCGGTTTAATTTCGATTTCTTTATGTTCATCAGTAAGCACTTGTACGGGTTGTAGCACGTTGTAGGTTTTCCCGTCAATTTCAATGTTTCTTGCCGCTATATAGTAGCGGTCACTAATAAGTTGTCCAAAGTTTACAATGCCGTTTTTGTCTGTTTTTTGTAGTTCATACACGTCTTGAATACGACTTTGATGATTGTAAACAATTGATTGATATAGGGCTACATTGACATTGGATAACGGAGATCCGTTTGCATCAATAAATTTGGCGCTTAAAACTCCATGGTTTTGTTCTTGCAATTCTAGATTGATATCTTCACTTTTCTCACATGCTGTAAAGATGGAAAAAGCAAAAAGGAATAATATGTAATTTAATTTTAGTTGTAATATTTTTTTCATAGTAGATTTTTTTATAATGAACTTCTACTTAATAAAGTAAAACATACCTTTAACTGTCTGCATCTGGTTACAATTTCCTTCTATCCAATAGAATAAGCGGTAAAGTAACTTGCATGATAGTTATGAAGTTACAGGCGTGAAATCTCAAAATATTAAGTTAGTCAATATTAGTACTGTAGAGTTGATGTCTGTATACTGTTATTTTTGAGTTAAGTTCTCCACCTGTTACCACGGAGATATCACTGCTGTTTGCCCATTGGCTATGTGTTTTGTCGAAGAAAACATATGCTGAATATTCTATATTAGAAGGCACATCTTCAAATTCAATCATGCCTTTGTCGTCAGTTCTTCCATGAGCGTATGCTTCGGCTACAATTTCATCATGTGTAAATAAGTCTTTTTGGTATCGTTTTTCTGTAGGTACTAAAATAACATTAGCCTGACTTACAATTTCTAGATCATAGTAATAGTCATTAGAAGAAAAAACGCTAAGCTCTATTGTACCTACATGGCTTTGAGGGGAAATTTTCAGATGTTGTTCAGCCCCCGTTAAAACCTGAATATTTCTATTGGCAGTAAATCCTTTGTTTTCCAATTCAATAAGATCACTGTCTAATCTGTATCGTCCACTTAGTAGCTGACCAAAATCAACAACTCCATCTTTATTCGTTGTTTTTATGAATTCTGCTCTAGAGGAGTAATGCTCCATTAATCGAAGTTGTATGTTTGGAATGGGCTTGTTGTTATTGTCGAACAACTGAACTTTTAAAGTTCCATGAGCTTTTTCCTTGAGTTTAACAGTGTACTCATTATTGCGCTCGCACGAACTAAAGGCCAAGAAAGTTACAATAGAAAAGATAAAAAAGTTAATTTTTCTCATGTTGAGTGTTTTTAGTATGTAAAAATCGGCACGAAAGTATTAAGTATTAATTGGAGAGGCAATATTTCATCCTTATGTTTAAGAACATTTATTGTCCTAATGGATGAAAATACGATTAAGTATAAGCTGTCATTTAGTGTGGGGCGGTTGGGGTATTGTGTTGATTGCTAGGATTATTTTGCTTTTGACTTAGGAGCTTTTTAGAGTTTGCATAGCACCCATAGGGAAATTGCTTAGAAGTAGTTGTGAAAATAAATTTTAGAAACTGTAACTTCTAAGTAGGCAGTTCGTCTTAAGCAGGGTGAATTGTGGGATTTTGAAAAAAAAATAGTTATTTCAAGTCTATTTTTCTAAAAGTAGTTAATGATTCAATGTTGGTTTCTTTGGTTTCTGCACCTAAAGCACTTAATAGCTGATTTGCAGCTTCACCTATCTTTTGTTTTTGTACTTGTTCTTCGTGTAGCCAGTTCAGATATTTCATAGTCCGAAAGGCATTCCACCATTGATAAAAGCGGTCTGTGAAAATTTTATCATTAGGACTGTGCATATTTATTTTCTCCAGTTCCTTCTCAAAATTGTTCATCTCCATAAATTTCCAGATAGTAGGCTCAAAAAAAGAAGAGTCCACTTCGCTAAATTTGTTCTTGAAGAACAGGAGTTTATTTTGAACAAGTTTCTTCAGGCCAAGAAATACTTCGAACCGATAGGTTTTGAAACTGAAGTCGGAATTGGTTTCCATCTTTCTTATGGATGCACCAGTTCCAAAAGGTACCCTGTCTGAGGGGCGGGGAGAGGGAATGATTTTAGTTGTGCCTAGGCTTCCGAATTTTCCGTGAGGAATGATTTTTTGCAGAAAGTAAAAATCTTCTCCAGCTTTTTTACGGTTCATTCCTCCGTATTTTATGTAAGCCTGAGCTTTTACTGCAAAACTAGACCCTACTGTGTGAAAGGCAAATGGTAGGCCTGCCCATTTTTGTGCCTGAACGAAATAGCGCAAATGGAGTTCATAGTCTATTATGCCTTGGTAATATTCTGCGGGAAACTCAGAACCAGAAGTAGGGTGTTCGTAATGAATTGATACGCCTTCAAGTTTTTCGTTTCTATAAAACTTAGATTCTAATTCGGTTAGATAATTAGAATCACAAAGGCTGTCAGCATCATAACCGGCAATAACACCATTAGGGCGATTGAGGGAATTGAAGCGTAGGGTTGCAGCGTCCATGGCTGTTTTTCTAGCTGTGCCGACACCTGCAAACTTATGCGGAACCTGTGTGATGTGTATTAGATGAAAGTTAAGTCTGCTGTCGTTGTGCGTAGCTCTCCATGTTTTGAATTCCTCAATGCTTTTTTCATTTTGCAGTAGGGCATCGGTAGGTGAATTTTCTCCTGAATTTACTATAATAATAACTTCTACGCTACATTCAGGACGATTGCAGTTCCATAGGGCATCGAGACTTTTAGTTAGCTTAGGTTCGTTGTAGCATGGTATGGTGATACAAATACCTAGGTCTTCCTGAACTGGCACTGAAACCTGATAGACAGATGTTTGTTTTGATATGTACTGATCTGCAAACGACATAATACTCACTTTTGAAAGCCTGTTGATGGCTAGGTAAATCTGAGCAAAGGTAATAGAGCTTTCGAAAAACCACAAAAGTCAGTTTGCAGATCCGTTACAAGAATGTTAGAAGGGCCAGAACTTATTGTCGTCCCATATCTCTTCTTTCAATTCCTTATCTATCTTTATCAGCAGTTGGTTGTGCCCTTTTTCCCAATTGGCAAGCCATTCATAAAATTTCTTCTCCTCAATATCTTCTGCATTTTCAGCACGTTCGGAATATATTTCTACTGCTCTGTTTTCCATGTCAATGGCAGCCTGTATTGCAGCGGCTTCAAAACTTGCTGCTGAGATTTTTTCTTTTATGTCCTTGGAAAGTATCTCGTCGCTAATCAGTTCCTCAGGCGAAGGAAGATCGTTTGAATTGAAGCTCTTCTTGTTTTTGAACAGCATATACTGTTCTGTTAAGATATTTATATGTAGTTCTTCTTCTTTGGCCATTAACTCAAAGAAATTTTTCACTCCTTCGTCTTCTGCCTGTTTTGCGATGTTCGCATAAAATATTTTGCCACGGCGCTCTAATAAGATAGCTTGTTTTAGGATTTCTAAGGTTTTATCGTCTTTCATATTGTTTCTTTAGGGTAGCTTGATGATAAATTTACTATATTCCAGCTACTTGTATTGATTGGGTATGGACTTACAATAGCACTCCAATATCTTAAGAAGTGAGCAGTCTATTTTGTTCGAAAATGGATAAGAAAAATTTCTTATTCTAATATATCTCCCATCATCTTTTTTATGTAGAACAATATACTGATATTATGAAAAGGATGCAAGGTTTTGGGATTTCAGTTGCGTCAGCATTCTTTTGCAAAATTTAGGTGCAATTCAGTCAGGCTACTGATTAGAATGATATGTTGTTATACACAAAATGAGCCCAGGTATAAGAGCCGTTTATTTGAATGGTGAGCTAGGTTACGGATGAAAAAAGTACTTTTCAAAAAAACATTGATCTTCAATTTATAAGTTATCAGCTTATTGATTTTGATGTATGTTTATGTGCAAACTAATCAATCCTATATGGGAAGTTTTATAGTATTAAACTTGATAAAAATAATTACCTTTGGCCGAAATGATGCTTTTGCAAAAATGGATAAAGACGTTGCAATAGTTAGTTAACTTTACTCTCACTGAGACACTGACGATTATTCTAGAGCTACATTTGGGAGTAAATAGGGCTTTCTTGTCCAATAATTACAGGTCTTAAATTTGAGCATTTGGAACTGGTTGCTTTTTTTAGATTTAGAGGCTGTGGTTCTATTTATTTTTCAGTATTTGCATTTTTAATACGAGCATGTTATTTGTTGGTGAGGTTAAATTGGGCATTGGCTTGCTTAATTGTCTAACTCACTTCGAAGAAATGCTCAGTTTAATAATGATTGGTACATTAACTGGATTATTCACTAACCCTTTAAAATAATAGGGGGAACTTTGAGGGGAAATTTTTAGGTCACTTAAGGTTTCATTTTGATGCGCTTACCCTAATGCTTAACGAATGACGCGGACTCCTCTTGTTTATATCGGCTTGTGTATTTTTCTTGTAGCCGTAATTAGGGAAAATTCTATTGCTCAGAATCCGCACAGAGCAATAGACAGTCTTACCACATTACTCCGCACCGATACCCATAGGAACGATATTGAACTCATGTGTAAACTGTCTGCTTTGCATGTTTTTAACAAGGATAATGCTAAGGCTTGGTTGCTCTATCAAAAAGCATTACGGATTGCTAAGAATAGTCGTTCAAAACTGGACATGGCTACTGTTTATTGTATCAAAGCAGGGTTGTATGAGTCTCAAAATGAGGTGGACAGCGCTGTTCTGTATTATACTAAAGGGGCTAAAGGGTATCGGTTTATGCAGGATAAGCGCAGGTTGGCGTCTGTTTATTCAGATATTTCTTTATTATACAGAAAGAAAGGAGACTGTAGGCAAGCATTAAACTGGGCGATTGCGGCGCAACGTATTTCAAAAGAAGTAGCTGAACGGCCCAAAGAAAGGTTTTGCTATATTGGAGAGCTTTACCAGTGTTTAGGAAAAATCGATAGTGCTGAGTATTATTTTCAGTCTTGTCTTAATTTCAGAAAAGAGTTTGGGCAGCACAAGAAAGCTTTTTATGCATTTTTTTTCTTAGAAAATATTTACCATGATACCCAGCGTTATGATAAGCAGTTTGAGCTTATAAAGCAAAGGGAGGCTTATAGCAGAGCATATCTCGATAGTTTTAGCTTGGCAAAGACATTACATACAAAAGCTATTTTTCTTCAGTTTCTTAACGATAGCAGTTCTCTTTCTGCATTTTATAATGCACTGGAAATTGCTGAACAATCAAAAAATTACGATGTACAAGCCCGTTGCTTAATCGGAATTGGAGAAATTTACTTAGATCACAGCCGTACTGATCATGCTATCTCTCTTCTTGATAAATCTGTAGAGATTGCAAAGAAGCACAAATTGCTTTGTACTCAGACATATGCTCAGATGGCTCTTTCTAAAGGCCATTTAGAGCTAAAAGATTATTTAACTGCCCATGACCATATTGTAACTGCAATTGTTTTAAACGATAGTAGTAATCATGAGCGGACACGCCCTTATCTTTTTTACTCATTATCGGATTTGTATCTGAAAATTGGCACCCCAAAAACAGCATTGGAGGCAATAGAAGATGGTATTTTGGCTAGCAGGAAGAACCGGGACTTACCGGTAGAAATTGAGTTGAAACATTTAAAAGTAGAAGCTTACCTTCAGATGAAAAAAGATGGAGTACGTAGTCTTATAGATTCTCTTCAACAGCTGACCGATAGTATGAATACTCGGCATTTCGATCTATTGCTTTATAAAACTCTATATGCATGGGCAGAAAGTAACGGAGATTATAAAAGGGCGAATTCCTATTTACAGAAGGTAGTTGAATTAGAAAAACAGATTGCGAATAAGGAGCTTGAAAATCAGGCAGAAAAGCTGTCTGTAGTTTATAATTTCGAAAAGCAGGAAGCTGAAAATAGAAGACTACGAAAAGATAAAAAGGGACAGGAGACGATAATTAGGCAACAACAGTATGTATTGTCTACAGGGATTCTAATTTTGTTATTGATACTTATTCTTAGCTTGGTTCTGTATTTCAGTAATATAAAACATAAGCGTGCAAGGCTTTTGCTACGGAGCCAGAATAAGAAAATACAGAAATTGAACGATTCTAAGGATCAGGTTTTCAGTATAATTGCGCACGATCTGCGTGGACCAATAGCCAACATAATTAGTTTTTCCGAGCTGTTACATCAAGCCCTAAGAAGTAAGGAAACAGAAACAATTCAGTTAGCTTCGGAGATTATTGACCAACAAAGTAAGGCCACTTTGAACACGTTGGATAATTTGTTGCAATGGGCTAGGGGGCAGCAAAATACAATTCGGGTAACTCAGGAAATGGGGAGAATATACCCAATAGGAGAAAGTCTTCGTGGTTTTTTTAGAACCCGATTCTTAGATAAAGAATTGTCATTTAATAATTTAATACCAGAGGATACAACAGCCTATTTCGATTCGAGTATGATAGAGGTCGTTTTGAGGAACTTACTGTCGAATGCGATTAAATTTACACCGCAGGGAGGAGAGATAACACTGAGGGCAATGGAGCTACCTTCTGTAATTAAAATTGAGCTTTCAGACTCAGGAGTGGGCATTTCGGAGGATAGGATTGATAAGATTTTTGATCCACAATATCATGAGTCTACCATAGGTACCGATGCTGAGGAAGGAACGGGCTTGGGATTGAAGATTTGTCAGGATTTCATAAGACGCAACCGAGGTACGATTGGCGTTAAAAGTACTTTTGGTGAGGGATCTACTTTTTACTTCACGCTTCCACTTCATTCCAAAAATTAAGTATGTGATATCATTTGCTGTAATTGGTATTGTTCTGTTTCTTTGTGTTATGGGAGTGAAAAAATATTTTCTATAGTAGAATTGTACTTTTGGTATATGATAGATAAAGAAGCAGATTTATTCATTCAGGTGGATGAACACGATAAAATACTTGGGTCAATTTCGCGGCAGGAAGCCAATACGAACCCAAATATTATTCATAGGTCGATAAAAGTTCTGGTTTTTAAAACAGATGGAAGCATGCTTATTCAGAAAAGAAGTATGCTGAAGGATACCTTCCCAGGCTATTGGGATGTTAGTGTTGCTGGCCATGTTGATTGGGGGGAGACTTATTTGGAAGCTGCTTTGCGTGAAACCTATGAGGAAATAGGAGTTCAGTTTGAGGTAGACCAACTTGAGTTATTGGGTAAATTGAAGATAGAGTTAGCTTGGGAAACTGAATTTCAACAGATTTATAGAGCTGTGGTTGATGATACTGTACAGATTTCTTTCCCCGAAGATGAGGTAAGTGAAGTGAAATTTGTTTTTCCAAAAGAATTGCAGGAGATGGTAGACGACAAAGTAAACAGTTGGACAGACCCCGCGATTATACACCTTAAAGCTTTCTCATTCATTCGAAAAGATTAATCTTGAGTTTCTTAAAGTTTTTTTAGTCTCTGCGCATACCGTTCAGCAATATCATACCCCAGAAGAAAGCTAGGCCGAAAGCAACGATTGAAATCAGGGGGAGACCAAAGAAATATGGCATGTTTTCGTATTTGCCGAGCAATCCGATAAAGGCACCAATGGCAAAGGAAGCAGTTAATATGCCTGACACCAGTTTGTTCGTAGCGTGGTTGATTGTTTTATGAATTTCCTCAAGACCAACAATCTCAATGTTCGTCTTTAGTTTGCCTTTGCGTATTTGCCTAATAATGGATTTCAGATCTATTGGTGCGCTATATAGTAACGATAGGATTTGGGAAAGAGAATACTTCAATTCATTTTTTACATTTCGGGCAGAGTATTGCTCTTCTAGGAGTTCAATACCATAGGGTTTAAGAAAACTTAATGTTTCGAATTTTGGATGAAGTATTTGCCCAATGCCTTCGATGATGGCTAATGCGCGGAGAATAAGAAAAATAGAGCCAGGTAATTGGAGTTTATATAGATAAATAATCTGTTGAAGGCGTCCAGTAAAATTTGCGATGCCCATATGATCTACATTAAGGACAATGAAGTCGTTGATGAGATCTTCAAGGTCTTGCTCGAATGCCCGTTGGCTTGAGATGCTATGGGAAGAAGCAAGCCTTCTGAGGTGAGTGGCCATTGCGCGTGCATCTTGCTGAGCCATACTAATTATAGCTCCTGCGAATGAATATTTCTGCCGTTTGCTAAGGCGTCCGACCATACCAAAATCAATAAGTGCAATTTGTCCGTTGGGGCGGACAAGTACATTGCCGGGATGGGGATCTGCATGAAAAAAACCGTGAACGAACATCTGACGCAGATAGATGTCTATGCCTTTTTCTGCAATTCTTTCGGGAGAAAGTCCCCATTTGCTAAGTTGTGGTATATCTGTAATTTTGCATCCGCTCACAAACTCTACAACCAGAACACGTTCTGTGCATAATTCACGGAAGACTTTTGGGATATAGAAAGATTTTTGGTTACCATATAGATGCCCAAATTGTTCAATATTTCTGGATTCCTCTATGTAATTAAGCTCTTTGAGCATGCTTTTTTCAAATGCTTCAACAATTTCTAGAGGGTTCAGTATTCCTAACGATTTGAAGAAATTCTCCATTAGGCTGACAATCTGATGGAGAAATACCAGATCGGCAATTACTTTATCTTTTACTTGCGGACGTTGAACTTTTACAACTACATCATTCCCATTTTTTAAGCGGGCACGGTGTACCTGACCAATAGAGGCTGAACCAACAATGCGCTGATCGAAGAAACTAAAGGTTTCGTCTAGCTTTTGCTTCAGTTCTTCCTCAACAATTTCAATTGCCTTAGCATATGGAAAGGGGCGGACTTGACTTTGTAATTTTTCAAACTCTTTTATCAATCCTTCAGGGAGAATATCGGGTCTGATACTGAGTACCTGAGCAAACTTTATGAAAGTAGGCCCCAGCTCTTCTATTACCAACCTTATGCGTTCGAACTGAGAATGGTGAAGTATGTACGGGTCAGATTTTCGTATCCGGATTCTTCCCCTTGGAGTCAAGAACTCATTCAATCCGGTACGTGTTACCACATCCTCGAAACTGTGTTTGAGTAAGATGCGTATTACTTCTCGGATGCGGTTGATGTTTTTTACGGTTCTTGTGATCGATAACATGCCCTTTGCAACAGTGTTTTACTTTTACCCTAAAGTAAAGTATATTTTTTAGATAAGGTTGCGGAGTGGTTCAATTTCAAAATGCTCATCTGAAAATAAGCATATTAGTAAAGTGTAAAAAACAATTTCGGTTAAGGCGCACAAGGCGATCAATACTGGAGCGTACTAGAGTACGTTTCTGCTTTACTTAGGGGCATGCTCGAAATACAAAAGGAAAGTGGAACGGGGAATTATGCTCATAGCAGTCAGTGCCTACAGAAAAACAAAAACCGACCCTGCAATTATTGCAAAGTCGGCCTCCAACTGTTTTTTACACGTATAATTATTCTGTAATCTCTTCTTGGTCATCAGCCTTTGCTGAGTGACGCTTAGGCGCCACATTCTCTTCTGCATCGTCTGAAGGTTTGATTCCTGCAACTAGTGCCTCCAATGCTTCTATGCGGTCTTCTAGTTCCTTTACGTCGTTGCAGCTTGCAAAGCTGAGTTTCTTTACAATCTTCTCAACCAGACCGTTAACTTCTTGCTCAACTTCTTCTTTTTTGCTGTCCGTACTTTTAAGAAATTCATCAACAATTCTCTTTCCTTCTTTTGTAGATAGTTTTTCTTCTTCCACAAGTTCTGTAATTGTTTTTTCCAGACGATCTTTGGCTTGTGCTGCTACGCCAATGCCAGTATAGATTAACTTTTTAAACAGATTGTCCATAACCTTTGTTTTTTAGGTGAATTATTCTGACTCTTCTTTTTCTTTACTGGCCAATACTGCTTCCAGCACTGCCACTCGGTTGCGTAGTGTTTCCAGTTCGCTTGTTGTTGCAAAGCTTAGGGATTTCACTACTTTTTCAACCACTGTTTTCATTTGCCCTTCAAATTCACCGATCTTTTCTTCTGAATTTTTCACAAACTCATCAACGATCTTTTTTCCTTCTTTGCTTGTGATCTTTTCTTCTGCAACAAGTTTCTCAATCGATTCTTCGAATTTCTGTTTCGTTAAGGCCATAAAGCCAACGCCTGTGTAGACTAGATTTTTAAATAAATTTTCCATGTGTGTATGTGTTTCTGGTTTAACTATGTGTTCATAGCAAATATACGAATAATAAAATATTATGCATGCATAGTATTTGAAAAATTTGTTAAATTTTCTTCATGCAAGCACCTGTAAATTATGAATTTAAATGTTGGTATATTGAAGGTAACAGGTATTTGCTCTATGTTTTCTAAGTACGCTTCTGTTTGTTCGGTGTGTTTTATTTGCAATGTTGGTTAATTCCTTATTTTAAGAATGTAGTGAAGAAGATTAGTTGTGTACAGTACGGATGAAGTGTGATTGAAAGGTGTTAATGAATTGATACATAGCTAATAACTAATTGGAATAACTGCTGTTTTTATTCCTGAAGGGGAGCGCTAAAATTATTCTTTTAGCTATTGTATTAAGATTTAAATCCACATGAAGTTGTGAATATTCTCTCCTATTATCGACCAATCATCTATTGGTAGTTGACTTCCTGCGAACTTGGACTTGGGACAATAAAGCCAAATTTTCTATTTTAGCACGAAAATTCAGTACGTGCCCAAATTACAAACCGACATAAAATTCCTGAAAGGAGTAGGGGATAAGCGTGCCGAGGTGCTCGCGAAAGAAATAGGAGTGAGCCGTTTCGAGGATCTTTTGTTCTATTATCCGTTTAAATATGTGGATCGCACTAAAATCTATCGGATATCCGAACTCAACAGCGAACTGGCTCACGTTCAGATAAAAGGATTGTTGACGGATATGCGCCTTGAAGGGCAAGGACATCGCAAAAGATTGGTTGCAACACTACGCGACGATTCCGGAAGAATTGAACTTGTTTGGTTCAAAGGAGCAAATTGGGTACAGAAAAAACTGAAGATTGATACAGAATACGTTGTGTTTGGTAGGCCAAACTTTTTTAAGGGGCAATTGAATATTCCTCATCCAGAAATGGGAGAAGCGAGTCAGGAACTTACTCAGGTGAATCAGGCTTTGGTGGCAAGCTATAATACCACCGAGAAAATGAAAAATCAGTTTCTGGATTCCCGTATGATCCATAGGTTGCAATACCATCTGATGAAGACGGTTTACAATGAGATTCCTGAAAGTCTACCAGAGTATTTTATCCGAAAGTTGAAATTGATGCCCAAACGTGATGCTTTGTTTCACCTACATTTTCCCAAAAGTCAGGAGGTGTTGCGTCAGGCACAATATCGACTTAAGTTAGAAGAACTGTTTTATGTTCAGTTGAAAATACTGAAGCAGAAAAACAATCAGAAAGTTAGTTATAAAGGTTATATATTTCCAAAAGTAGGGGAGAATTTCAATAAATTTTATTCCGAGTGTTTGCCTTTTGAGCTTACCGGGGCGCAAAAAAAGGTTCTACGCGAAATTCGTCAAGATGTAGCGCAGGGCGAACACATGAACCGCCTTGTACAGGGCGATGTTGGTAGTGGAAAGACGATGGTGGCGCTTTTGAGTGCTTTGTTGGCTATTGACAATGGTTTTCAGGTGGCGCTAATGGCTCCTACCGAGATTTTGGCCACGCAGCACTACGAAACCATTAAGGAACAGCTCAAAGTGTTGAACATAAATGTGCAGTTGCTTAAAGGTTCTACGCGAAAAAAGGCGCGTGAACAAATCCATGCAGATTTGGCAGACGGTTCTTTACAATTATTGATTGGGACACATGCTTTGATTGAAGATGTGGTGGTTTTCGATAAGCTGGGACTCGTAATTATTGATGAACAACACCGTTTTGGAGTGGCGCAACGGGCACGTTTGTGGAAAAAATATGAGACTCCACCACATGTTCTGGTTATGACAGCAACACCCATCCCCCGAACATTGGCAATGACATTGTATGGCGATTTGGATGTTTCTGTGATAGACGAACTGCCTCCAGGCCGTAAACCTGTTAAAACGATTCACTATTACGATTCGCAACGTTTGCGCATGTTCGGATTGTTGAAAGAAGAGATAAAGAAAGGACGTCAGGTTTATATTGTTTATCCGTTGATAGAAGGCTCTGAGAAGCTTTCCTATAAGGATTTAACAGACGGAGTAGCTGGCTTGGCCGATGTTTTTCCTGCCCCGGAATATACAATTGGTGTTTTGCACGGGCGAATGAAGGCACAGGAAAAAGCCGAAGCTATGAGTTATTTTGTAAAAGGGATTACCAATATTCTTGTAGCTACAACGGTGATAGAAGTAGGGGTAAATGTGCCCAATGCTTCCCTAATGGTGATTGAGAATGCGGAGAAGTTTGGTTTATCGCAGCTTCACCAGTTACGTGGCCGAGTTGGTAGGGGGGCGGAGCAGTCTTATTGCATACTTATGACTCCGTTTCAGTTAAGTAGGGAAGGTCGAACTAGAATTGACACAATGGTTCGCACCACGGATGGCTTCGAATTGGCCGAAGCGGACTTGAAACTCCGAGGACCAGGAGATCTTGAAGGTACTTTGCAAAGTGGCATGCCTGTAAATCTGCGCATTGCAAATCTAGCCAAGGATGGTGAAATCCTTAGTTATGGACGAAATGTCGCTCAGCGGGTTTTGGACAACGATCCACTTCTTGAGAAGAAAGAGCATCAGGTTCTTAGGAACGAATTACAAAAAATGCGTATCGATCAAGGAATGGATTGGGCCGAAATTAGTTAGCGTCAGCCATAATTAACTGGATTTTTTAGCTGTCAGGTTGTTGGTTCATAGTTTAAAGTAAATCCAGATAAACTGGTCTGAAATCTCATTCATGTTTTATTTTCTTTATTTTTACAATGAAAGAGATTTGTAGAATTCGCCAATTTCTGAATCCTCTTCTATTGTGTGGTCCTGGAACCATTTCACTAGCATATCTGTGATTTCGTTTAGCTTGATAGCTCCGATTAAAAATAAGTTCGTTTTATTGTTTACTTCATTTACAATCTCAAGATGTTTTTTTTTGTGAGTATCTAGATTTGGGTATTTAAATAATCGCATAAGATTTTCCTCGCTGCAAAAGTGAAATTTCATGTAGTAGATTATCTCTTTTATGTGAGGCTCAATAACCAGAGGCGGCATATCTTGAGATATTTTTTCTTGAAACCTCTTTATAAGTTGCAGAAAGTACTTGTGCTGAAAATCAATTTCTTCAATTCCAATTTCATACTTTTTTTCCCAGCTGGGGGTGATTTGTGGTATGTGTGTGTTCATAGGTATGAGTTATTTGAGTTAAGAATTCAAAGGAATCTATTAAGACTTATTTTACTCAAAGAATCCATTTCTGATACAGTTGAGAACGTCTAACATGAAAAGTAATCCAAGGATATGGGGCGTTTTACTTTATTGCGTTGGCTATACTAGATGCTGAATGGTGATGGGCAATCCCGATTATCTTGCATGTTATAAGTTTGTGGAACAGAACGCTTAGGCTGCAAATGAATTACCATATGAATATACAAGAAATCAGAGACAATAAAGATAAATTTCCTGCTAATTGTCTCTGATTTGTTCGAAGTTAGGAACGCTACAATATTTGGTTCGTTATATCCTTTCAGTTTTATCTATTTCGCCGCAGTTAGTTTCTTTGTATATAGTTCAGGATTTCGAAGTACCTCAACAGCCCTTTGGATATTAACATCTAGCGGGGCAAGTGTTTGCATATATTCGTTCGAGCTCCATATGTTACGTGCGAAAGTAGCTTTGATATGAGCAACCATTGCATTCTGTTGAGCTATAGAAGGCTTAGGGTCTTTTTCCTTGTTGGCAGCCAGACGGAGTTTGTCGATTAAAAAATCAGGAATTGTGTACTGGTCTTTAAAAGCAGAAAAATTGGCATAGGTGTCAGCTATTTTCTGATGCTCGTCCAAGAAAAATTCGTCCAAAATCGGATATAACTTTCTATTTTGCATCAGATCGCGGTAATACTGTGGATATTTAAGTGTGTCCAGAGGCACAAAGATGTCTGGCATAATACCGCCCCCGGCATACACTACGCGGTTGCTGTTGCGTGTGAAGTATTTATCTTTACTTGGAAAGTGTACGCTATCCTTATTCATCAGTTCACCGGTATTGTAGCGTTCAATCAGGTCTTTGCTGTACGCTTCGTGGCCTTTGTCGTATGGTTTCTGTATCAGGCGGCCACTTGGCGTGTAATATTTTGCGATAGTTAGCCTAAGAACATCACCTTGGTGAAGGGTGAAGGTGTTTTGTACCAATCCTTTACCGTAGCTTCTTCGGCCAATGATCAGTCCTCTGTCCCAGTCCTGAATTGCTCCTGCAAGAATTTCACTTGCAGATGCGGATGCCTCGTTCACCAACACAACCACACGGCCATCTTCCCAGGTTCCTCTTTCGCTAGCAAAATAGGTACGCTTAGGTTTGTTGATTCCTTCTGTGTAAACGATCAGTTTGCCTTCGTCCAAGAAATTGTCGGCTATTTTTATGACAGAGTTCAGATAGCCACCACCGTTATCTCTGAGGTCAATAACAAGATCGGTGATTCCTTGTCGTTTGAATTTGACAAGCACCATATTGATTTCATCGAATGTTGTTGCCGCAAAACGGTTGAACCGCAGGTAGCCAATAGATTCCGAAAGTTTGAAGGCGGAAGTGATACTTTTATCCTTTATTTTTCCTCTTTCAAGTTCCATTTCCAGCAAGTCGTTTTCTCCTCTTCTGTGAACCTTGAGCTTTACTTTGGAACCCTCTTGGCCTCGCAACAGTTTGCTGATTTTACTTGTTGAGGTCTGGTTGCCTGCAATAGAAACAGAATCGACCATTACAATTCGGTCTCCTGTCTGAATGCCAGCCGTATAAGCTGGTCCGCCAACAATAGGTTGAAGAATGGCTGCGGTGTCGTTTACAAAATTGTAGTATACACCAATGCCAACATAACTCCCATTCAGGCGGTCCGATTGGCGCTGAGCATCGGTCTTTTTTACAAAAACAGAATGAGGGTCGAGTTTTTTGAGGATACTTCGAATGGCGTCTTCTTCCATTTTTGAGATATTAACTGAATCGACATAGGAATTGCTAATCCGGCTAATCACCTGCATTAGTCGGAGCCCTTTACCAGTAAAAGGTTGAGCAACACTCTGATTGTAAAATCCCCAAAAAAGAACTAGTAAAATCGTATATCGTGTTATTTTTCCGTGCATAATAACAAACAGGTTTAATAAGTACTCAGTAAATGAGCTGAATTGTGAAAAATACAGATCATAAATGTCTAAGTGCAACGAATATACCAATGGGATGACATCCGATAACAAAAAGAAAACATTTACTTCTTGTACTGTTTAAGCACGGAAAAAGTTCGCTGTTTTTTCAGATAGTAGGCGGCTAATAAAAAATGATTGTTCAGGTTGCGGAAGCCCAGTTCGTATTTTGCTTTGCTCTCTTTCCTTTTCTGCTTGAGCTTTGGAAGCGATCGGTAAAAATGCCAGTGGGCTTTTAGTACAACAAATATCGATTTGGGTTGTCCCTTTAGTAACAGAAAAAGAGCAGATAGTCCATCTAGGATCATACGCTGAAAGAGTATCGGGAGTAATTTCTCCTGAGGAAGATTTTTGTAGAGAAGAAAAAGGTTGTTGCGAAAGTTGAGGAACAGCTTTTTGGGCGATCCGTACGCTAAAGAGCCGCCTCCTACGTGGTAAACCGTACTTTGTGGTACGATTGCAACTTTGTAGCCTCGGTTCTGTGTGCGCCAGCAGAAGTCGATTTCTTCCATGTGTGCCCAGAAGTCGGCATCTAGTCCCCAGAGTTCAGTGTATACAGATGCACGGGTCATGAGACATGCGCCCGAAGCCCAGAATATTTCCCGATCAGCTTGGTCGTATTGTCCTTGGTCTTCTTCTACGTGTTCCACCATTCGGCCACGACAAAACGGATAGCCGAAACGGTCGATTTCACCACCCGCCGCGCCAGCGTATTCGAACATTTTGCGGTCGCCTTCAGCTTTTATTTTTGGTTGGCAGATGGCATATTCTGGGTGTTCCTCGAGAAAGTTCAACATTGGCTCTAGCCAACCGGATGTGACTTCTACATCGGAGTTCAGTAGTACATAATATTGGGCATAGATCAGTTCAAGAGCACGGTTGTAGCCTTCTGCAAATCCGTAATTGCGGTCGAGTTCTAGGATTTCAATTTCAGGGAACTGTCGTAGTACTACAATAGAGTTGTCTGTTGATCCGTTGTCGGCAACAATTAGCCGCACATTGTCCAAATTTGTGTGTTCAATTAATGGTGGGATAAAACGCTCTAATAATTGACTTCCATTCCAGTTCAGGATAACGACCGCGACTTTGCTCATGTTTTTTATGCAAATGTAATTTTTTTGTTGGTTTAAATTGAAGTGAATTTTATAGTATTCAATAATGGAATTGGCGAATAATGAATAAAATAATAGACCGCCGCGCCAATGTTGAACAGCTCCTGTGGCAAGGACTTGGAGCGGAAAGCACGCTGGATGCTGGTTGAAAGCAGGGGGGCTCCTAAAGTCAAAGAGAGTGTAATTGTCTGTATTATAAAGACTAATGAGGGCATCCTGAAATATGGTATATAGATGTATCTTTCGTTTTGTAACAAATACGGTCGGTTTTTTTACATTTGCAGATCTTAATAATCTTAATTTTTAAAACCTAACATAATGTACGAACAGTTCAGGGAGGTTGTTGAGCAGGCTTGGGAAAATCGCGAGATGCTACAACAGGAAGATACTCAGAAAGTAATACGCGAAGTGATTGAGCTTTTGGATAAGGGTGAGTTGCGTGTGGCTCAGCCGATTGAAGGTTCGAAAGACTGGCAAGTGAACGAATGGGTGAAGAAGGCTGTGATCCTTTATTTCCCTATTCAGAAGATGGAAGTAAATGAAGTGGGTATCTTCGAGTTTCATGACAAAATGAAATTGAAGACTGGCTACGATAAATTGGGTGTGCGTGTTGTTCCTCATGCTGTAGCGCGTTATGGTGCTTATTTGGCTTCGGGAACTATCATGATGCCTTCGTATGTGAACATTGGTGCTTATGTAGATAGTGGCACGATGGTGGATACTTGGGCAACGGTTGGTAGCTGTGCGCAGATCGGTAAAGATGTTCACTTGAGCGGTGGTGTTGGTATCGGTGGCGTTTTGGAGCCTGTTCAGGCTGCTCCGGTTATTATTGGCGATGGCTGCTTTATTGGTTCTCGTTGTATTGTGGTTGAAGGTGTTCAGCTAGAAAAAGAGGTGGTATTGGGTGCAAATGTTGTACTTACGATGTCTACTAAAATTATCGACGTTACTGGTGACGAGCCTGTTGAATATAAAGGTCGTGTGCCGGAGCGTTCTGTTGTGATTCCAGGAACTGTGCCTAAGGAATTCCCTGCGGGTACTTTCAATGTGCCTGTTGCATTGATTATTGGTAAGCGCAAGCCTTCTACTGATAAGAAGACTTCGTTGAATGATGCTTTGCGTGAGTATAACGTGGCAGTATAATTGAATTTATGGAAGAGGGGCTTTGAAAGCCCCTTTTTTAGTCCTCGCTAAATCTCCTGATACGCCTACGATACGATGAAAAGACATTGGCGCGCGATACGAAGCCGATGTATTTGCCTTTCTCCAACACAGGTATATTGTAGTGCGATGAATACTGAAATTTCTTAGCTACCTGCTCCATTGAGTCGTCGGGCGAAACTGAGGCCGATGGCATAAACATTAGGTCTTCTACTTTGGTGGTGTTGTAGAGTTCGCGGTTGAACATAATGTGGCGGATTTCGTTCAGGAAGACAATTCCTTGGAAAATTCCGTGTTTGTTCACCACTGGGAAAACATTCCGTTCGGACTCGGCGATAACTGTTACCAGTTCTCCTAGTGTTGCCTCGGGACGTACTTCGATGAAGTTTTTTTCGATTAGGCTTGTTACGTTCATCATGCC
The DNA here is from genome assembly GCA_965230435.1 of Bacteroidales bacterium. Taxonomy (GTDB): domain Bacteria; phylum Bacteroidota; class Bacteroidia; order Bacteroidales; family JBDKHP01; genus JBDKHP01. Next base: position 1,011,280 of record CBDDLB010000002.1, on the reverse strand, counting down.
CAAGATTTTTTTGTCGGTGTGGTGGGTCATTAGTTCGCCGCGTTTTGCGAGTTGGTAGGTGTAGACTGAATTTGGTAGGAAGATTTTTACTACACCGTAAGAGATAGAGGCTACAATCATCAATGGAACGAGAAGTCCGTAGCCGCTGGTTAGGTCGCCGATGAGGAAGATTCCTGTTAGTGGGGCGTGCATTACGCCTGCGATGAGACCTGCCATTCCGACCAGCGCAAAGTTGCTAGGTAGAAGCCCTTCTTGAGCGAAGTAATTTATTCCTGTTGCGAAAAGTAACCCTAGGTGTGCGCCCATAAACATAGCTGGTGCAAAGACGCCTCCGACTCCTCCTGCTCCAAAAGTAAGCGATGCTGCAATGGCTTTGAAAACTACCATCATACTAAGCAAGATGATGATTGCCAGCATGTTTTCTTTGAATGGATAGAAGAAACTTTTCTCGAACAGATAGCTGTAGTCGCCTTTTAGGCACGAGTTGATCTGCATGTAACCTTCGCCGAAAAGACCAGGGAAAATGAAAATCAGCAATCCTAATGCTCCGCCTCCGATAAGTAAGCGGTTGATTGGTTTTTTGATCTTATCGAAGAATTCGTGGAATTTGATGTAGACTTTTGCGAAATATACTGAAACCAGACCAGCAAGCAGGCCAAGGACAATGTAGAATGGAAGATCTTGTAGTAGGAAGCCTGTTTGTGCCTCGAACGGATAAATAACGTTTGTTCCTGAGAGGAAGTATGATGTTAATGTTCCTGTGAGGGAAGCTATCAAAAGTGGAACTAGCGACGACATGGTGAGGTCGAGCATGAAGATTTCCAGAGCAAAAACAATTGCTGCAATGGGAGCTTTCAGAATGGCTGCTATGGCCGCTGCTGCTGCGCAACTGATCAGTACGATACGGTGTTTGAGGTCCAAACGGAAAAAGCGGCCTATGTTCGATCCCCAAGCCGAGCCTGTGGATACGGAAGGGCCTTCGAGACCGACCGATCCGCCAAAACCAACCGTAAGGGCGCTTGAGATGATGGATGAATACATGTTGTGCCGTTTCACAATGCCATTGTTCCGCGCAATGGAATGTAGCACCGAGGGAATGCCATGACCAACGGGCTGTTTTATGAAGTAGCGCATAAAAATCAGAACCAGAAAAATACCGATGGTAGGATAAAAGACGTAGAGGTAGTTGGCGGCTTCAATCTTGAAATAATACTCCAGCGTGTGTTCCATATAGTGTGTTGCCCATTTCATGAGCATTACGGCTAAGCTTGCTAGAACTCCGACAACAACACTTAATATGATAAGCAGTTGTCGTGTGGAGATGTGTTTGAGCCGCCAGATAATCATACGGCGGTAAATTCTGCTGCGAGTGTACTTCTTGAAAATGTTCATCTTTTGCCCTGTTCAAAATCGTTCAGACAAAAGTAAGAATAGTTTTGTTTTTAAGAATGTGTTTTAAAGGTAGAAACATACCAAATTGTGACACCTTTTTTGTTGAAATGAACTGCTGTCATTTGTATGTCACTGTGGAGGATGGGTGGTTTGTATTTCAATGAAAATGAGAGCTAAGAAAATAACTTCTGTTTTCGTTGCATTACGATCTCCCTAATCTTCGTGAACTCTAGTATGCTGTGCTATTGAACGCCTTGTGCATCTTCACTAAAAATATTTTACATTTTACTCAATAATTTCATCACATAAATTGTGTGGTTTGTATATAAGTATTGGGAGAAGAATGAAAAATCCCAGAAACTCAGGTTGAAAAAAAGAGTTTCTGGGAAGTTTCTATTGAAGTAGAATTCAGGTTTTAATCAAAAAACATAACTCGTTCAGAATAGCTTTCCTCATTTATAAACAACCTTACGATATATAGTCCAGATTGTATGTGAAGAGGTTTACGGATCTGATACTCATTCTTGTAAGAAAACTCATTGATTATGCTGCCTTGTTGGTTGAAAATCTGAACTTTACCGCTTGTTTCGTCGTGGCGGTTAAAATCTATTTTTAGAACATTTCTAGTTGTGAAAATTTTTGGTTTGCTAGGTTCTCTTGAGCGTAAATCTTCGCGACTGAGTATTTTGTCCGTGAAAATAAGTTCAAAACGGCTGATTTCTTTGCCTTTTTTGGCTTCGAAATGGTAATCTCCCATATTCATGGGATGAATGTCCCTAAGTTTTTTATCCACCAGATACACGTTGATTCCGTGAAGGTTTTCGTAAGATTCAGCAGAGAAGGAGTAAAATCCATCATGGTGAATATCTAAGCCAACAGGAACAACACGTTCCTCAGTCTCGCTATACGAAATTGGTTCAAATGACTGAATTGCATAAGGTTGACCAGAAAGGAACGAGTAAAGTGCAATATTACTGTTTCCTTTGAGTTTTTTGCCGTCGTACAAGCGGTCGAAACCATCTGTAGCCCCGTCTAAGAATGCAATTAGTGCTTCGTTGTAGTGATCTCTGTTCGATACACTGAATTTGAAGCGTTGTACCATTTGCTGACTCTTCTTGAAAAACTGCGATGTGTTGGCTTCCCTCATCGATTTTTTGAAAACCAAATCTTCCTGACTGTTGGCTGTACTTATTTTTACGAAGAAACCTTGCATCGAAGAAATTTTTCCATTTGGAATATGATTGCCTCCACCTAGAGAACCAGCTCCGTTCCAAGTTGCATAGTCGCTGGCTTCGTAGTTGCTGCCAGCAGAACCATCGTCGTCCCAGAAATAAAGAGTACCGTCTATTACAGGTACATCAACTGCATTTTGTTGAAGAAACTCATCTGCATCAATAGCTGATGGATATGGATTGCCAACAAGGTTGTAGCCTTTGTAAATACCTGTGGCCTGATTTGTAATTTGGTAAGTGAAATCATTTACTTTTAGTTGATCTGTTGTTCCAGAAAAACGAATAACATGCCAATCGTTATAGAACATACTGTACCCTCGTGTAACTTCGAAAGTACCAGGTGTGCTTTCGTCTGTGAATGGATGGTACCAATCGTCATCGTTTTCAGAGATGTTGGAAGCTACAGAATTTACTTCGTCGAAGAAGTACAAACGGTCGTTCCAATAGTTTGGTTGTCCGCCAAGTTTTGTGATAACATCTGTGCTTTGGTTGGGCAGCGGCGAAGTAAACAAGCTGGTTTTGTATCCGCCCAGCCTTAGTTGCATTTCTACAGGTGCATTTCCTAGCAGACTACCTGTTTCCAGAATTGTTGCCTGAGGTTCTAATGTTACATTGCCGTTGAAGGTTAAATCTCCTCCTGTTAGCACTTGAGACACTTCCCCAGCAGTTACGTTACTGTCGAAAACGGCATTGCCTGTGATGTCAAAGTCGGAACTATTACCAATAGCAACTGAATTGGCAAAAGTGGCATTGCCTCCTATTTTGAAGCTAGTTTGTAAACCCGTGGTAATTTCGCCGTTGAATGTACCATTACCTGTAATATCTAGGTTCTGATTGTCAAGTATGCTTAAATTGGCACCTGTTTTCTGATCGATGGAAGCTCCAATTGCAGTAGCGGGGCCATTGACTATTGGGTCGTTAGTTTCGTTGTTTATAGTGATGGCTGTAGTTGCAACAGGTATTAGGTCGCAGCCCCAGTTTAGCGGATCTTCCCAAGCGGTACTTTCTGCTCCAGTCCAGAAGTCGGCAAGTTCGTTGCCTCCTGTTGGTTGGAATTCATCGGCGCCTAAGTCAGGGCGAGTCGCTCTGCGGGTTGCAGCATCGTAATCTGTTGTAACAGAAACAGGTGTTGCACGTCCGTTGATATCGCAGTTGTTGGATGGATCTATATGGAGATCAGCATTAGCAGCATCTATAAATGATACCGACACATCAAAACTGTTAATGTCTTGCGACGATGCAGCTTGCCATGTTCCCAAATCGCCAGGGCCTCCGTTCCAATTTCCTGTGTAATTGGCATCGGCCGCAAAAAGGTTATTGTAATCAGAAACCAGTTTAGTGTTCGATAGGCTACCGATTGCATATTGGCTTGCTCCACTCACGTTGTAGAAAATATTGTTTTTCAGTTCTACATTAGTATCAACACCATCGCTTAAGAAAGCATAGCTTGGAGCACCGCTAATTCCAGTTAAGTAAACCGAGTTGTAATAAACCTGATGTGTACCAGTCCCTACTTCGTTTACCCAAATGCCACGGACTAACTGATTTGTGACATTGCCCATTGTAATCATATTGTTTGCAGTGGTTATTGTACCTGTTGTACTGCCAAGCTTTATACCTGTTTTCTGAGCTGTTGCAGAAGTAGATGCATTTATCAATCCGTAAATAAGATTGCGGTTTACCAAAAGGCCATCTGCACCAGAAGTATTTATTCCCACAGTCTGCGTAGCAATAGCAGTGGCTACTGTTGATTGGATATCAGTTATCGTATTATTTACTACTGTGCCACCAGAAGCGTTTCCTGTAAATGCAATTCCTTGAACAGCCAAGTTTTTTCCAGCCACAGAAGCATTTGTACTCACACTTTGAATATTGCTGACTGTGTTTGCAGAAATAGTAGCGCTTCCTGTGCCGTCGTGCCAGATACCGGTAAGCGAAACATTTGCATCGGTTGATGTTGCTCTTAGGCCGTTTATTGTTGTGTTACTTATGGTTAGATTGTTCGATGACAAACTATAAACGCCTGTTAACTTTCCAGCTCCACTATAACTTACATTTTCTCCTAATGTATTTCCAGTTGTGTTTCCAAGGGTGAAGTTCCCGCCAGAGAGTTTTATACAGCTCAAATCGTAAGTTCCTGTCGCATTTCCAGAGATGTCCCTTACGGTGTTATTATCCACTGCGCTCGCAGTGCCGCCCCCAACGCTTAAATCCATTGTGGAGAAATCAGAAACGCCATTTTGAGTGATATTGGCAATTAGGTTGTTTGAGATGTTGTTGTTATTGGCTGAAGAAATTACATTGATACCGTAAAATGCACCAGTTCCAGAATTGGTTATTGAATTGGCTGTGCTTTGATGACCAATGATATTGGCGTTTGTATTTCCAATATTGACCAAACCTTCGGTAACTTTAATTCCTGAAAAACTAGTGGTTCCTGAAATAGTGAAATTTTCAATCTTGTTGCTCTGAACTGATATTGTGTTGCCAGTGCTTCCGTTTATCCAGATTCCTGCTATTTCTGTTGTTCCCGATAGTTGGCTAACGGTGTTGTTGACCAAGCTAGCGTAACCACCGCCATCGATAGCTAAACCTGCGGTAAGTTGATCACTCGACAGGCCTTCAACATTAGTCTTCTGTACTGTCAGTGTACCTGAAGTATTTGTAACCCGAACGCCAAAAACACGCCCGTTTGCAGAACTTATTGGTTCAGCAACGCTACCAATGTTGTTTGAAGAGCTAGCCCCTACTGTTCCAGTCCCACGGCTTACCCAGATGCCGGAAATGGTTTTGTCGTTGGTAGCATTCGGCAAACTGATGTCTTTGATAGTATTTCCATCTGCAACAAAGTTATTTCCCCGATTGATTTTAATACCTGTAAAGTTGATATTGTGAGTAATATTAAAACCACTGATTGTGTTGTTGTTTACCGTAAACGGACGGTTTTCGTCAGGGAGAATTATACAGGTGATATCGTTATTTTCCGAAGTGATGTTTGTAAATGTATTTTTGTCGATCTGGAAATTATTGTCAGGTGGTGAAATTCGGAACACTTCCAGATCAACGGTTGCTGTACTGTGAATGCCTCCTGATGCTGTTCCCATTGTGTTGTTCTTGGTAATGATTCGGCCGTCGTCCAGTTGGAACAGACGTAATGTGTTGTCTGCAAATAGAGTTAGTTCATCTGCAAAATTGTTTTCAAAAGGAATGTCCGTATTATTTAAAATGTTCCTCAATCTTATTAGGTTGAGGTCGTCAGCTCCTGTTGTTTCAATATTAATGAAAGAGTTGTTATTGATTCTGAAAGCTTGCCCCGAATACATGTCTATTGCTCTGAAATCGCCACGTCCTGCGAAGGAGATTTTTTCGGAAGCATTAGTACTGCCAATGGTGTTGCCAACTACATCTTGGGCACCGTTGGAACTGTAAATTCCATAAAAGTCGGCTCCTGTATTATTGTTTGTCGTCGTAATGGAACGTACGGTATTGTTATAGATTTGGTTTTGATTTGTATTGTTGTCCATTGTAAGACGAATGCCGTAAAAGTCGGATGTGCCGTTATAAGTAAAGTTTTCAATTATGTTCTCACTGATTGAAACATCACTTGCTCCATCGTAGCGGATTCCAGTCATAAGGCTGTTCCTGTCGTTCTGTAGGTTTTTAATTGTATTATTCTCTATATCAGCATATCCAGCTTCTAGATAGATGCCTCTGGTAATCCCTCCGCTTTGTCCAGAATATGAGGTGGAGACGTTTGAAATCGTGTTATTGCTAATTTCTGTTTTTGTACCATTTGAAAGATTCAGGTACATGCCATGGAAATTAGCCCAGCGGTCTGTGTTTTCCCATGTTCCAGAACCATCAAGCTGAGTTCCTCCAATTTGGTTGTCTACAATGTGGTGCCCTTCTCCAGATTCAATAAGCAAACCGTTCTGATCGTCAGTTCCTATTGTTGGGTTGAATAAAGAGTTCTCTACAATTGTCCACCCATTTCCATTGCCCGTATCAGTGATCCAGATGCCGTTGTAGCCAAAATCTGACATTTTATTCGCTCTAATCGTGTTGTTTGCATTAGGTGCCGACACGTTTCCTTGAGAGTAAATTAGGTTTTGTGGCTGAAGCGTATTGCTTGTTATTTCGCAGTACTGAATCACGTTGCCAGTGTTTCCTGAAGGAGTCGCAACTGAAGTTGTATCGAAGAATATAACACCCCTAGGGGTTAGTTCAGCAGCAGCTTTTAAGCTTACATACTGGATTGTATTGTCTTGGGCATCTTCTACAAAGTATAAGACTGTTTGATCGTTTTTGTCGTGGACGAAATCGAGCCAGCGGTTTTTGTCGCCAGACTTTTGACCGTTGATCAGGGTGTTTTTTGCGCCTTCCAGACGGATAAGCTTTTTGTTTAATGTTGCTGCACCGTGCACTTGAGCTGAAGATGCTAGAGCTGGATCAGGAGCTATCTGTATCACAAAATTGCTTCCTGCAGGGCTGTCTTTAACGTCGCGTAGGGGATAGGTTCCTGGTTCTTCTGTGTCGGCCGAAATATAGCAGACAACATCCTTATCAATCAGCATGGCGTTCATGTTATAGAAGAAATTATCTACGCCAGTTAGGTTTTCGAACTCACAGGTAGGGCAATCAGTTTTGTTTCCTACAAAGTATGTTGCTTTAGGATATACGCAAACTGAAAATGCGTCAATGTCAACGTCTGTATCTGGAGCTGTTGTCGCTGTAAGTACGTTGGTATGAACTGGTGAATTATCATCGAAACGCGAGAAGCCAATATTAGTTGTTGTAGCTTGGTCTTGTGCTGTGATGTAGTATTCGTACAAAATGCCATCGCTAAGTCCGGTAATAGAGAAACGCCAAACCGCGTCATTTCCGTCGCCAGATTGAAGAGTTCCTTGGAAGGAACTTGCAGAAGTCCAGTCTAGTGTATTGTCCCTTATCCATAGTGTAGGCCGATCAGCACCAGAAGTTGGAACTCCCGAAATTTGATCGGTGATTTGTACATCAAGGTCTAAACTGGTTACGCCACAGTTTTGGGGCTCAATGGCTAAGAAATCGAAATTTGGAGAGAAGATATCCACAGTTGCATCTGCTGTTCTTATAGTTGCATCTGCTCCAATATTGGTTTGTTCTCCGTCTGAGCCAGAACGTGCATTTGAATTACCAGTAACATCGTTTTTAATTCCACTGACAACAATTCCAGAGTTGTAGGCAGGAGTGGTTGCGTCGAGGAACAGGCTGAATGTACTGGCATCGCCTGTTGGGGCAAGGAAATTTGGGTTTCCTACTCCTGAATGAAGATCTTCTCTTGAGGAGTAAGACTGCATTGCTCGCAGTGTGGCTTGATCGTTGCCGTCGTAGTTGGCCAGAATACCACCTGCGTTTGGTGCATAGAAAATATTATAGTCGGACCGCACCACGTCTTCATAAGAAAGGAAATATGCATAGTGTTTACTGTCCGTACCAGAGGCATTCGAACGCTCGTTTATCCAGATATTATTCTGTATGGTACTTAGGGCGGTTTCTTTCTTATACATGGCATACGAGTTCTTGCCAGTGGTTGAAGTAACCCCTGTTCCACCTAAATAAACTGAGTTGTATAAGAAATTACAATCATCGCTAGAATCGTAGCGAATGCCGTATATAATGGCCGATTGGGTAATGGAATTACCATCCTTGTCGTACCCTAAGCCAATCATGTTGTTTATTGCATTACACCTTCCTTGTTCTATATCCAAGCCTACAATATGCCCATTGTCCGAAGCAACAGAGAGGTTGTGGATTTTGTTGCGGTTTAGGGAATCTGCCGAACTGCCATTAGCCCGCAAGATAATTCCGATTACATAACAAGAACTGGTAGCATCCAAACTTTGTAGGGAATGGATTGTATTGTCGGATATTTGTTGGTCTGCGGTAGTGTTGCTTCTGGCAATGCCTAAAACACATGCATTGACAGAACTATCTGTTGTGCGCGAGAACGATGCTAGGTTTGCAATGGTATTGCCTGTAATGATTTGTTGATCTTCTATACAGAAAATTCCACGCAAAGAGGTTCTCCAGTTGTTGTTAGTGGTGTGGGAAATAATGTTTTGAATTGTATTGTTGGAGATGGTTATCGAACTCGAACGGTAGTTGTAAATTCCAATAGCTTCGCAACGATTGACATAATTTGTCTCACCAAGCTGAATGCTATTAGCTTGCGTTGTACTTCCGATTGTGTTTTTGTCAATAACAAAGTCAGAATTTCCATCGTTTCGGTTGGTGAAAATACCAGTGAAATTAATGTTGAAATCGCCAGTGATTTTGATTCCTCCAATGCCATTGTTTCGAATTACCGTTGGGCGGTTTGCTGAGGTGCAAATTCCGTTTACCCTACCTCCGTTTACTGTAAAAGTTATCTGAATAGGGTAATCTGCGAAGTTGCCAGTTGAGCCAATTGTGTTGCCATTTCCTGAGCCTCCAACAATAACATCGCCACTGGTGACTTGTATTCCTGAGAAGAAACCAGGATCGTTAGCGTTACTTGCCGTACTGAATTTGATCTGAGAAATGGTGTTGTTACGAACTGTTGTGTTCGTGCCGTTATCTGCGTCTATTCGGATTCCTCTGAAGGTACTACTAGATCCACTAATATCAGTGAAACCGGTTGCATCTGCTGCCGCTGCTCCAATGAAGTTGTTGTCTACAGTATGGTTGTTGCCATCGGTAATTCGAATTCCAAAATATGTTGCAGCACTGGTGTAAACCCTAGCTGCTTCTTGGTAAATCTTATTGCTTTGGAGTGTCCAGCTTGTATTTTCATCAGAAAGAAGAATTGCGTGAGAGTCTGCTGTAGTATTGAAGCAGTTGGCAATTTCGCAGTTCAGAATTTGGTTGCCAGAGTTGCTTGCGCCAGTTGTTCCAGATGAATAAATTCCGTTCGTTGGGGTAGATGAATAGCCTTTTATCTGACAGTTTTGGATTATATTGTCGTCGTTGCCATTTGTTTGGTCTGTTGTGCCGAATAAAATAACCCCGCTTGTAGCGGCAGTATTGTTGGACTGGGCGGTAAGGTAATTCAATTCGTTATCTGAGGCATCGTCGCGGAATTCGAAAACAGGGCCTGGATTTGTGCCTCTTGTATTTTGGATTGTCCAAGAGCGCGCTGTTCCTGTTGCTGCGATTCTACCATCGAATTTTAGATTGCTGATGTTGTCAAAAATGATGAGGGCTTCATTGTCGGTAGCGCCAGCAAGGCTTATTGTTTTGGCAGAGGTTTGCGGATAGATCGTGACATCGAAATTGGCCTGAGTCACCATCAGTTTATCGAAGACAATAGGCAGAGTTTCTGTTGCTGGATCATAATCATCGAGAAGCTCGAATTTAACGTTGTCGTTTACATATTTAATGCGCAATTCAGCAGCAACTTCTGTTAGATTACGAAAATCGGCAGAAACGTCTTCTCCTACTGTATAGGTGCCTTCAAGTGGTTCAACTTCGGAGATAATAATGTGGGATGATCCTGTTGAGTTTAAGCCTGTGAAATCGAAACCTGTTGATTCCAATTTTCCTCCAACTACTGTTTTTTCGATTCCGATGTAAGGCCCATCAATACCCGTGTTACTTTGTGCCAGCACTCTCGGCGGTACAGCTCCTGGATCGTTATATGTTACGCGGATCGCAGTTGCGTTATCTAGAACTACAGAGGACAGATCGGTATCAAGTTTCCAATAAATGGTTTCTGCACTGGTAGGATCGAAAAGTCCTGCACCTCCCGTTTTCCCATTCATATTTACGGGTTCGAATACTTCGAGAGTTACAAACCCTATCCCAGAACCAGAACTGTTTACTTCTACCAGTTCAAAGAGGCGGTAATCCGTTTTTCCAATAGGGAATTCATAGGTCTGGTTGGACGCATTGTTTGGTAATGCCCTTTTCATTGGGCCTTGTACATAATTTGATGAAGAATAACCATCTATGGACGTAGGCGTTGTACCAAAAACTGTTAGTTCATTTCCAGTGCTTGTGTATACATGACCATCGGTTAAGTGAACCAGTTCAGCACCAAGAGGTGCGCTAAGTGTTACACCTGTTGGGGAAGTGTTGTTAAAGGTCAATTCTTTTAAGTAATCGGTTAACGATCCTGTTCCAGAGTAGCTTTGAGCTACATTGCCAACAAATTGCAAATGGCTATTGTTTGCACTGCCATCTATAATGTTATTGTTTATAAGGTTGCCAGAAATGTTCAGTTCATTTCCGCTGATTTTTACTTCAGTGTTTACATTTGTCAATGTGAGATTGGTAATGTTGGTTGTAGAACTAACATTGGAGTGAAGAACCAGTACCCTGTCTGGGAATGGGCCGCCAGAAATGGGGTTGTTCACTTCTATATTGTCGAAAGTAACATTTGCAGGGGCAGACATTTTAAAACCACGGTCGCCGCTGATACTTCCTTGAGCAGATGTAGATGTGCCATCTCCAAAGCGTATGGTGGAGCCCGAGAAGTTCTTTGCGCCAGCCGTTCCATCAACTTCAAGATCTACTCTGTTGCCATTTGTTTTTGTGTAAATAGGATCAACGAACGTTAGGATTCCTCCAGTGAAATTTACAATTGTATTATTTGTAATGTCCAAAGCATCTTCGTTTGCGACATATGTAGTATGTTGCGGATCGATAAATAGGTTGCCGTTTGTCATTGTAAATTTTGCAGGCGCAGAAGCTTCATTATCAAAGTACATTCGGCCGTAGATTGTAAATGTACCTCCTGCTATATTCAATTCCGAATTGTCCCTAACGCGGCAATAATCGTCTCCGTCACCAGTTGTTATTGTTCCACTGTTCAACTGTAGATTTGCATTGTCGGAGAGGTAGACATTGGTTCCTGCAACTAGCGTGGCATTATCAAAAGTTAGTTCTCCATATTCATCGCTTCCGTCCGCATCGACAATAAGTTGATTGGTGATGTTAATGTTCCCGCCTGTTATGGTAAGTTTGTTTTCGATGTCGGCGTTTGATCCGATATTTAGTGTCCCTCCTGTTATTGTGGAATTTCCTTTAGAAGTACCGTCAATGAGAAAAGTAGCAGTAGTTGTCAATGTTCCTCCGTTGATGGTCATTTGCTTGTACTCGTAGAAGTTGGCACAGGAAATTGATCCGTTGTTCATAACAAAATTGCCTCTTATTGAAATGTTTCCTGTTCCTGTATCGATAGTTCCGTTCTCGAACTGGGTACTACTATTAAAATTGATTCCACCAGCATTGGTGATTTTTCCATTGTCGATCAATAAATCCCAGAATGTAAAAGCGTTTGTTTCTGTAGCGTGTTTGATTTCTGCGTCGGCATGATTTAACCATAGTTTGCCTGTTTGCGAACTAACTGAGCCTCGGTTGCCAGAATGGGTTGTGAGTACAGATGCGCTACTGATTTTCAAAGTCCCCTGCATTATGGTAAGACTTTGGTTATTGCCAGATGGTTCGCGGATGGTTATTTCTCGTTGAATGTCTAAAATTGGAGCCGTTGACTGCCCCTTGCTGATTTGTAAGTTGTAAAAGTCGCATATGGCTCCTGTACCGCTCAAGGTATTGTCCTCGCTTCCTAAAAAGGTTACTGTAGTACCGCTTGTTCCTCGGTAGCCGTCGTATTCTCCATCTACTACCATGTTTCCGTAGATGTTCAGTTGCGATGGGTTGTTGGGAGCAGAGATAATACTTCCGCCAGTATTGATTGTAACGTCGCCATAAATTCTCATGTTACGGTTGTTCTGGTCGGCAAAAGCTACCTGCCCACCACTATTTACGGTTAGACTTCTGGCTGTGGGGCTGTTGGTTACAGTTACAGTATGATTGACAATTGCATGTTCGTAACTGTATGGAGCACGTCCGCAAGACCAAGTTGCGGCATCGGACCAGTTTCCGTTGGCTATGGTTGTACATGTGTTGCAACTGGCAGTGGTTGTAACAGAGCCAAGGTCAACAGTGGTGCTGGCACGGCCTTCGGATAGTGCATGAATTTGAAAATAATATGTAGTATTTTCTTGAAGACCTTGCACGGTGTAATTCGTAGCATCTATGTTGGCTTTTCCTATGTATTCGAATGGCCCCCCTGGGTTTTGGGATTGAAAGATTTCGTAGGCGATCTCGGTTGTTGCATTGTCTGTCCAATTTAGCCTTGCAGAGGCACATTGTATGTTTGAGTATGCCTGTGCTGTAGGAGCTGTTGGGGTATTGGGCGAGAGGCGGTAAATTCTTCTGGAGCCATCTGTTGTGGAATGAAGTTCAGGAATTGTTGCTCCTTCTGTATAGGTATTGTTTAATTTTGTGGTGGTTGAAAAACTATGATTGGAAGTTTGGATGGTGAAGTATCGGTCGCTGGCATCGTCGTTGGATATACCTACCTGATAATCGTTTGTGCCACCTCCTGTACCAACAGCCATAGAACCATATACAAATTCTACAACACCAGTAGTTTCGTAAAGGCGTGCTTGAAATGTAGCATCAGCCGTGGAACTGTTCTTGTCCATTTCCATGTTTTTCCATTCAACTACTAAGCAACGGTTGGGGGCGGTACCTACAAGTTTGTAGTGAACTTTTCCAGTACTGTGAATGGCTAAATTTCTGGTCATGGGGGCAACTATGCCGTATTCACCATCACGGCCAACAACGTACCTGTTTGAAGATTCAAAATAACCCAATCGTAAACGCCCATTTGAACTTACACTGAATTCTGAATACCGTTTCTCTTGCCCATTTACATCATACAGCATGTAAAAAATGAACCCTATGTCGTATAGCGAACTGCGAGTATTGTCTGAACCGCCAGGTAGGAGTATGGTTGTACCTGTACTCATATCTATTGTGTTGCTGTTCATGTCACTAGAAAGAGAACCATTGGTGAAAGTGGCGAGCGTATAATTGGCTGCACTTTGTGAGAATGTCAAGCTTGGCAGTATGAAGAACATTAAAAGTAAGAGTAATACTTTTCTCATAACTGGTTGTATTTTGTTTAAAAATGATGTTTTTCGTGTTTTTTAATAGGGAAAATAGACTTCTTCTCAGATGAAGTCTGTGCTAAAAATAGACTATAAATGTTTGATTGTTAGTATATAGCTGTACCTGTCTTTTAAACTGATTTTTTGCAGCTAAAGTTGCAATAGAAATGAAAAAGTACCTTTTTTTCCACCTATAAAAACATACTACAAAGGTTGACTTTGTTGTGTGAATATATAATACTATGAAATTTGTTTGTAATCTTTTCCGAAGAATTATTGGTGGATTTGACTTGTACTTCTTGTTAAAAATATAGTTTCTGCTTACGTTGTATGTTGTTTGTATTGAGGTAAATAGGTTTATTATTGTAATATTGAAGGGCTTAGGGTGTAAAATCTGGCTTCTGTTCTTTTAATTGTTTTTTGGGGAGTCAAGTCCAATAGAATCAAATGTTTATCGGGTCGAAAAAATCAGAATGGTTTTCTTTTTTTACTTAATGCATTTTTAACTTTTGAGTTCAATTATCATCATAATTCTATTCTATTTTTGTTTTTAATTTGAAGTTTATTTTTGTCTTTATAGTTTTTATTAATGTCTATTAATGAAGTTTATGTGTTAATAAAAATTTACCCTAAGAATAATTTATCATGAAGAGTGTTGTCTGTAGCTTAACCTTCTTTTGTTTAGAAAGTAATGTAAAACACATCCTAATTTGGATAAAGTACGTTAAATCGATTTAAACACTGAACCATGAGAGAACAACTGTCTTCCTTCCTTTTCTTTTTACTGGTATTTTGGTCTTTTTTAGGACAATCTCAAACTATTGGAGGCTATAACGTGTATTACGGGCATTTGCATAACCATTCGAGTATATCCGATGGCGAAGGGTCTCCGGATTGGGCATATCGATATGCCAAATATAACGCAGGGTTAGACTTTTTTGGCTTGGGAGATCATGGTAGAGATATCAACGGCATTGAGTACCGAAGTATGAAAAAGGCTGCCAACGCTTATAATGAGGATGGGATTTTTACTACATTCTGGGGTTTTGAATGGACAAGTAGTACATATGGCCATATTCTGGTTGTGAATGCAGAAGATTACTGCTCTGCTTATCAGTCTGCTACGAATACATTTAAGGAAATTTCTCAATGGATATCAGAAAGGCAGTGTGTTGCTTTTTTCAATCATCCTGGACGTGAGGATAATAAGAATAAAGAATTTGGTCATTTTAAAGATGTGCCAAATAACAAGTTTGTGGGGATAGAATTGTGGAATAAAGTTAGGGGATTCGATACTTTCTATTATAACGATGGGTATTTCTCTAATGACGGAGGTTTGAATTATTGGGAAGAAGGTCTTAAAAGAGGATGGAAATTGGGGGCTTCTGGGGCGGAAGATAATCACTATGGTACTTGGGGAACATGGGCAGAATATCGAATGGCTATTCTTTCTAAGGAGCTTACCCGAGAAGCCCTTTATTCTGCAATGAAAGAGCGCCGTTTTTATTCTACCCTCGATAAAAATATTGCTTTGTCATTAAAAGTTAACGGAAGAGAGATGGGGTCTACGGTCGTTCGGGGAGATTACGATTTACAAATCAGTGCTTTTGATGAAGATAATGAGGTTTTTACGAAAGTTGTTTTGTATAAAAATGGAATAGAGGAGCAACGTTGGAATATAAATACGAATAAAGTAGATATCACTGATGACATACATGTTTCGGATGGAGATTACTATTACGTGATAGTGACTCAACTTGATGGAGATGAGGCTATCTCTTCTCCAATATGGGGAAAGGGTGTGGATTTGAATGCACCTCCTTCCTGTAGGGTTACAGTTCCGGAAATGGGTGAGCACTTTAGTCTTGGTCAGAATATTATAATGGAAACCACTGCTGTTGATAGCGATGGTGTTGTTGAATACGTTGATTTTTATGTTAATGGACAATTTGTGAGCAGAGACAGCAGCTATCCGTATTCAGGAAACTATGTGGCTCCAGCAGATGGATTTTATTCTGTAACGGCGAAAGCGAAAGATGACAAGGGGGCGGTGACAACATCTGTTGCTGTTGATATAAAAGTTGGGCTTGTGGTGCAGAGCGTAAGTTCGAGAATAGCATCAGGATTGGATGATGTTGAGGAGCGTCCAGATGGAAGAGTTTATTCCAACAGTTCCGATATTGAGCTTGTGTATGATAGTTATACTGGAGGAAATCAGATTGTTGGGTTAAGGTTTCTGGACATGAATATACCGCAAGGAGCAACGATTAATTCTGCGTACATTCAGTTTACCAGTGATGCTACTGATGCAGAGCGGTGCGATTTGTTAATACGTGGACATGATGTTGATAATTCTTCAGTCTTTAAGACGAGGCTCAATGATGTTTCTTTGAGAGAAACTACTGATGCAAAAGTACATTGGAGGCCTGCAGCGTGGTTTAGCGAAGGTGAGGATGGGGAATTGCAGCGCACGCCGGATATAAGCTCTGTTGTGCAGGAAATTGTGAGCCGGCCTGGCTACAGCGAGTCTAGTGCTATGTCTTTTATTATTTCGGGTTCTGGAACAAGAACGGCAATGTCTTATGATAAATCAACAAGCGGGGCTGCAGAATTGGTTGTTGAGTATGCGATCGGAGGTGGATCAACAAAAGGATGGGCGCTGGAAGGAGCAGGAGGGTTTTTCCTAGAAACGACAGAACTGGAGGTTCAGCCTGCACTTTTTGAAGTGTATCCTAACCCAGTGAAAAATGGTGTGTTGACTGTAAAAACAAAGGAGGCAAATTCTCAAACACTAGTTCAAATGTTCAATTTAAACGGGAAGCGTTACTTAAATCAGTTGATAAATGGGGGAGAAAGTACCCTGTTGCTTCGAGGAATTAAGCCGGGTCTGTATTATGTGCGCCTGAAAAACAAGATGGGTGCGGAAGTGAAAAAAGTGGTTGTTGAGTAGGGCAGTAGCTTGTTTCTTTTTTTATAAAGAAGGTGTTCAGGGAGGTTTGAACTAACTAAAGTCTGAAAATCTATGCTGATAATTGTTGATTTTCGTTTCTTAAGATACCCTTGGGGCTCGTCGCTGTTGTGCAGGTAATTTAACGTATTTATATGATGAAATTACTATTTGTTAATGATGTCAGAATAATAAAGGAAAAGGTAAGGTTTTCTTCATGGCAAGTTGAGCTTGATTTCTACGTAAGAACAGTCCTGATATTTAGGGCGATTTGTATTTTAATTCTTTTTGTTTTTTAATTTGTTGATATAGTGTTTATTCCTGCTTCGTTATTCTAAGTTGAAAAAGGTTTAAAGTGCTATTCAGAACTATACTGCTGAGTATTATTAAACTTGCTATCTTCTATTTCGTTTAAATTTCGATCCTTTAAACTTTTCTATTAGGGTCGAAAATCTATTTAACTTCAAGTAAGTTGTTTGAATATAAGTTGATTATGTCCGTCTGAAGTCAGCTTAAATAAATTTGACTTTCATCACTAGAAACTTTCTGAGCGTGTACTTATTGATAAGGTATGGGCTTTAATGTATTCTTAAACTCTGAATTCTTTTCTGATCACATTGTAACGATACTTTCGGCGTCAAATTAATTCACTGAATACAGTTATTGATTTACGTATAATGCTGCCTAAGGAGTAGTTATTAGGCTATTATATCTGGCTAAATAGAATACCTACATGCTATTATATTGATAATTTGACTTTTGATCGGTTGAATTATCTGAAATTTTAAACCTAAAACGTTTACTACTAATGAAAAAAAATTACTTCTTAATCTTGTTTTTTGTTCTTGCGACAATTGGTGTTGAAGCTCAATCGATAGGCGGATATAATGTCTATTACGGGCATTTGCACAATCATTCTACTATTTCCGATGGTTCTGGTTCTCCGGATCGGGCTTATCGCTATGCAAGAGACAATGCCGGCTTAGATTTTTTCAGTCTTGGAGATCATGCAGAAGCAATTTCTTCGTCGGAATATAGAAATATGAAGAGTATTGCAAATTCTTATAACCGGGATGGTTCTTTTGTTACGTTCTGGGGATTTGAGTGGTCGAGCAGTACTTATGGTCATATTTTGATTACGAATGCTGATGATTACTGTACTTCGCGTCAGTCGTCGACGAATACTTTTGATGAGCTTTCGCGATGGATTTCGCAGAGAGAATGCATTGCTTTCTTTAACCATCCTGGTAGAGAGGATGATAGAGGGCGTGAGTTTGATCATTTTACTGATGCACCTAACGACAAGTTCGTGGGAATTGAACTTTGGAACAAAACAAGAGGTTTTGATACTTATTACTACAATAACGGATATTTCTCGAACGATGGTGGCTTGAACTATTGGGAAGAGGCGCTTGCAAGAGGTTGGAAATTGGGTGCTGGTGGTGCTGAGGATAATCATGGCACAAATTGGGGAAACAGAACTGATTACAGAATGGCAATTTTGGCAAACAGCCTTACGCGCAGTGCTCTTTATTCGGCGATGAAGCAGAGACGTTTCTTTTCTACTCTTGACAAAAATATTGCGCTTTCGTTTAAGGTGAACGGTCAGGAGATGGGTTCTACAGTTGCTGGTGGTTCTTATGGCATGCAGATCCGTGCTACTGATGGTAATAATGAGAGATTTACACGTGTTATTCTTTATAAGAATGGTGCTGAGGAACAGCGTTGGAATGTGAATACGAGTTCGGTGAATATTACTTATGATATTAATTTGTCTGACGGCGATAATTACTATGTGAAAGTGACTCAGAGCGATGGTGATGAGGCTATTTCTTCTCCGATCTGGGGCGAAGGTGGTGTTTCGAACACTGCTCCGACTTGTCGTATTACAGCGCCTACTAGCGGAACTCATTACGATTATGCACAGAGTATAACAATTTCTGCTTCTGCATCGGATAATGATGGTTCTATTGCTTCTGTTGAGTTCTTTGTTGATGGTGAATCTGTTGGTTCTGACCGTTCTTATCCTTACTCGGTTAGCTATTCTATCCCAGGCGATGGTGCTTATTCGATTGTTGCTAAGGCGACTGATAATCTTGGGGCGACTGCGACGTCTGAATCTGTTGGAATTTCTGTTGGTGTGACTAGCCAGACTGTAAGTTCGAGAATTGCTTCTGGTAGTGATGATGTGGAGGAGGAACCAGATGGTTCTATGTATTCGAATAGCTCTGATATTGAATTGGTATATGATGGTTATGTTGATGGCATACAGACTGTTGGTTTGAGATTCAGGGATCTGAACATTCCTCAAGGGGCAACAATTACTTCTGCTTATGTTCAGTTTACTTGCGATGAGCGTGATAGTGATAATTGTAGATTGACGATTGAGGGACATGATGCTGATAATTCGCCTGCTTTCTCATCGAGACGTTATGATGTTTCTTCTAGAAGTACAACAAATGCGTATGTAAACTGGAATCCTCCTGCTTGGAGACGTGTTGGGGATGCTGGTTCTGCTCAGCGTACTCCTGATATTAGCTCGATTGTTCAGGAGATTGTGAGCCGTAGTGGCTATCGTCAGTCTAGTGCTATAACGATCATTATTTCTGGTTCTGGCCAAAGAACTGCTGAGTCTTATGAGGGTTCTTCGAGCAGGGCGGCTGTGTTGACAGTTGAGTATACTGTTGGTTCAAGAGCTGAAAGGAAAAATGCTGCAATTGATGATTCTCAGGCTGACGTAACTTCTACTCAGTTTAGTGTTTACCCGAACCCTACGAGAGAAGGTTATGTGATTCTTAGAACTAATGGTGCTGCTGATCAATCGCTTGTGCAGATATTTGATACGAATGGTAAACCGCTTCTTGAGAGAACTTTGCAGGGGGTGGAAAACAGAATTCCTTTGTCTAACTTGAGACCGGGTGTGTACTATATTCGCTTGAAGAATAGTGTTGGTACTGAGGTTAAGAAGGTTATTGTTGAATAAATTTTAATTGGTTGACAAACGCATTGGGTTTTGATGCGTTTGTCAATTTTCAAATTTGTAAGGTCAATGGTAATTTGGTAAATGTAGATGAAAAATAAACTGATCTAGTGTTGGATCGTGCATTTTAATTCTTACATAGAAAAGGATTAAAAGCCGAATTACACCTGGGATTGTTAATTTTCTATCTTGTTATGTATCCTGTCATTTCCTGCTTCGGTGAATATTTGTATAAAACAATTACTGGGTTTGAGTTTTCATTAACTGTCTTTAAAATTTTCTTGTTTTGTTCGCTATATTTTGATTTCTCCACCCTTTCTACCCAATTATCTCTTGAAAATGAACTTGCGGAAATTAAACCAAAAAATTTGTTTTCTGCTACTCCAAATACTTTGTCTCTCAATAAATAGTCTTCACCACTATGGAAGCTGTTTTTACAGTAAAATTTACCTGTATTCTTGTCTTTTACGATCATTTGACGTTTCATTAATTTGTTATAGTTAACCATAAAAGTTAGTTTGTCTTTCGTCTCATATATGTTCGAGAATGAACGAAAGAAATTATCTTTAATTTGAAAAGGGTTCTTGGCCTTTTTGAATTTCTCAATTTGATCAGAATTGGGTATCAGCTTTGATTCGAAGCTAAACCCTTCGGCTGAATTTGAACTGTTTATCTTGTAAAGTATTGGTTTGAATTGGTTTGCAAAGTAAGTTGCACCTTTTGATTTACTTATATAATTTACAACTGGGAAGGCATCTTCTATGCTTGTCGGAGAGCCTAATATTGGAGTGAGTTTCTTCTTCGTACAATCGTATATGCCTGCAATACATTTATACTCCTGCCCCGTAATAACGGAATAAAGTAAAAAGTTATCATTATCTATTAATGAAAAATTTATGAATATCGGATTATCGAACTTGTATGTTTTAAGGAATGTGCCCTCATTGCTATATTTGATAATTTTTCGTGAGGATATACACCATGTAAAGATGTTGCCTTCATCATCGACATCAAAGTCAGCCAATTGAATATATTCTCCGGGGCCTTTGCCTACTTTTTTAATTTTTCGTATAAAATTACCTTCTCTAGAAAAGCAGTAAACTGATTTTCCTTTATTTCCTAAAATATAAAAGTGGTTGTTGGCATAAACGATTTTTGATGGTGATCCTAATAGGCTTGTTTTCGTTGTTTCTAATTTTATTACCTCTAACTCGCTTTTCTTCAAATCAAAAGTTTGTTCTTGTTCAAGGTTATCGAGTGATATGTTTGTAGCTTTAACTTCGATCTGTGATTGAGGTTCATCTTTTTTGCTGCATGATAATAAGACGAATAAAAGGCTAATTACAGAAATGTATTTCATTGTTTTATGTGGTTTAGGCTCTGAAATTGTTCAGGGCATATTGAAATTAAACTCCACTTCAGTATCAGAAATCTCATATTAATGTATCTGCACCTTCATTTAGGCATCTGCTCCAGACTATCAATCTCAGCATGTTTGATCAAGTAAAATTTAATGGCTATGTGCTAAATGGAAAATTTGATTGAGGAATTATTATTTGAATGATACCTGAAAATCAATGTGCATCCGAACTAATATGGTGAATTATTAGTTTTACATTCCCTTACTAAATGGTTTTGAGAAGTACTCAGGTTTGTAGGATAAGTAGGTGATATTATTTAATACAAAAATCATTGTTCTGATATTTAGTTTAGTAACATTCTTGAAATGTCAAGTTATTCTTGTAGGTTATTTATTGATAGTAAAAGCCATTAGGTAGATTCTTTGTTAGTTTTGGTTATCAATAATTGATGCGAAGATAAAAGAGTTAAGTGCTGCAACATAGCACTCTTTGTTATTTGATGTTAAGAAATAATAATTGAAATGAATTAATGTTACATAATTTTAATGGTGATTCTTTGTTGTTTTTTTGTTATTTATTTCAAGGGGAGAATCCAGAGTGGATTTGATTTTTCTATATGGCTAATCTGGATTTAGTGTAGCTGAATTACAATGAAAACCAAAGATTTTTTTAGATGATATCTTTCATTTTTAATTTATTAAGGTTATTTATGTGCCAAATTTTTTATGGAAAATTTAAGAGTCTAACCGTATATATCAATTCTATTTTTATGGATTTCTATTGTTTCCATTTCGAATTTAGATTTGGTGCGTAAATAACCATGAAGAACCTAAAATTTTTGTCGGGGAATGGTCTCTCATACTTTCTTTAAAAAGAACCAAATGTGAATCTTATGAATGAATCATAGTGTTCTTAGGGATGTTTTATTCCAGGGGGGGGCTTATTGGAAATAAGGGAATTTTAAATGTATATTACATATGCGAATCAAGAGTTGAAAATAATTAACCGCTTAAATACTGATAGTGTTATATATGTAATGTTTTTGTTGTGAAATGGCCGCCCTCCGCCCTCCTAAAAGAGGGCTCAAATGTAAATATTTCTGAATATTATCGTATTGATTCGTAGAATTTTCAGGACTATTCAGTAACCAAGTCCCCCTACTATATAACTAAATTGCAATTGGTTGATATATAGGGGTTTTTAGACTTCTTTTTTTAACTCCTCTAATCTTTTTTCTAAACTTTTTATCCGTTGTAGTTTCCATTTTTCCTGATTTTTTGTGTTCAGTTCAATGTCATATTCCTTACCTGTTTTAAGCATTGTGAAAATGATCACGCCTAACTTGTGGGCGGTTGCGACAACTCCGCCTTTTTTTCCGAGCCGGCTCTTCATTTTACGTGCATAATCCCCTATAGGCCCCTTGCTCCGTGAGAGGTTGCAGCATGCCATGCGGAGTGCCTGGCCTGCACGGTTCTTTTTCTTCTGCATTTTACTGCTTATCACCTTGCCCCCTGTGATTTTTGTGTTTGGTGACACATTTAGCCATGCACTGAAATGTTTTGCATTTTCCCATTTGTCCATGCCGGTTCCTGTTTCCGAGAGCAGTTCAAGTGCGCTGATCTGGCTTATGCCTTCTATCCGGCAGAGATCTACCCCGGCAAATGCCTGCAGCAGGGGCTTTGCGTTAAAGGTCAGGTCATTCTTTTTCCGCTTTTTTTTTAATCTCCAGAAGTTCTCCCCCGTTGTTTTTGGCAACGGCCTCCTGTAGCACCTGTGCTATATGTTCATCGCATTGCTGGACCTGGGCATATGAGAACATATACTGGTCATATGCAAGCCTGAGCATAAACAGGTATTCTCCTTTCCATATGCCTTTCAATGATTTTTTCACTTGTTCATCACTGGCCTTGATCCTACAGTCCTTGAACGCGATCAGCTTATCGGGGCTTCGCTCGCCCTCTAGTATGGCCTTGACCATGGACAGCCCTGTTTTGCCCAGGATATCACTGATGACCGTATGAAGTTTGATATTCATCAGTTCCAGTGACTTCTGCATCCTGCGGACACTGTCAGAGGAAGTGGTCACCAGTTGCTTACGCTGCCGGACATAAGTACGCAGTACTCTTGTGTCCGTATCGGGCTGGAAACTTTTGTTCAGCAGGCCGCAGCTGTGGAGCTTCTGTAGCCATATCGCATCCGTATCATCCTTTTTGCGCCCGGTAACGTTCTTGGCATGACGGGCATTGACCAGCCAGGGCTCGATGCCTGCCTCTTCCAGCATCACGTATAGGCACAGCCAATAAACCCCTGTACTTTCTATTGCTACCGTGGTGATCTTCTCTTGAGAAAGCCACCCGACAAGGGCACAGAGATCTTCTGTAAATGCTCCGTACTCACGGGTGACAAGACGCCCCCGACGGTCGTAAAGCGCTACGTCGTACTTGGTGTCGCCCACGTCAATCCCTGCCGCATGTGCGTTAAGCACAGGTAGGCCGCTATTGTAGACTACCTTTTCCTTTTTTACTCGCCTTTTTTCTTCCATCAGATCAATTTTTGTGAACCCGAAGAAGGGCATCGACAAAAATTTACTCTACTATACGGTGTCTTTGCAACCAATCAGAATTTTAACCATGCCCTAAGACCAAACTTTAGGAAGGGGTAAACTTAACCCCAGTGGGACTGCCGGCCTTTGCTCAGGTTCGGGTGTATTCCCAAGTTATATATTGCAAAGTTTGATTCCTAAAATCATGTGGACTTTAGGGGGAAATAGGGGGCATTTCGAACGAGCATTACATGTATAACACCACCTAATTTTCAACCCGTAAACAGATAGCTAATAACCTAATTTCCTTCTATTAAATCTTCAAATGTTGTACTTAATGGCTTGTCAATCTCAAAATCATGCAAAGTTAGTTTTCTAAGGGCATAATATTTATTCCAGTAATCCGATAGTGTTGAAATATATTTCAGTTTTGCATTATCCTTGGCCTTTTGTGAGTTGACTAATTTTAATACATCAGTTTTTCCCTGCATAAAACGAGTAACTGATAGTTCGTAACTTTCTGCCGCCAACGACTGTGAAAATGCAGCTGCTTCTACCTTGTCTTTTTGAATGTTAAATTCCAACACCTGTGTTATTGTGTTTTGCTCAAAATCCTGCAGGGCTTGTTGAGCTGCAGTTTCAGCTATTTTCTGTTTCGATTTGGCCATTTGCCAGTAGCCTTTTCCTTTCCCCCAGTCTAGAATCGGAATCGAAACATTAATGCTTGCAACCTGATAATCGTTAAATTCTGGCTGATATACATTCGCTGCTGATCCATTGATGGCTTCCTGATTGGAGTGATCATATTTTCCGTCGTTTTTATTAATACCTAAATTGATATTTAGGTTGGCCGAGAACCTATTGGCAGCTCTTGTAGACGCTACATTTTTTTTCGCTTCTATTACTGATAGCTGATTAGATAGAATTTCGGGGTTGTTCTCCAATACTGCTTTCAATGCATTATAGGCATTTACTTGTAAATTGGGTACTTTATTAGGTAGTTCGAGTTTGATTTTAGTCTCTTTAGGCAGCATCAGAAAGGTTAAAATTTTATCATGTGCCTTGCGAAGCTTTAATTGAGCCTCTTGTAGGCTGATAGATGTGTTGTTTTTACTTAACTTCAAATCTAATAACTCACTTTTTGTGATAGAGCCTATTTTGTATCGTTTTTCTGCAATTTGTAATAAAGTATCTGTCTTATGATAATTGTATTCTGCAATATCACAATTTAGGTCGGCTAATGCCAATTGAAAAAAGTAATCAACAGTGGTAATATTCATTGATTCAACCGATTGAATATACTCTTTCTTAGCTTTCTCGTATTTAACAGGTTCTACCTTTCTTTGCCATTTAAATTTATTGAAGCCAAATAGGTCTTGTTTATAACCTATAGTTATTGGATTGGATGAATACTGCAAGTAATTATGATTTCCGAAATTCTGCATTCTGGCAAGATCACTGTTCACATACAACGAACCACCTGTTAATCCAATGTTCTGACTGATGTTCAATTTTAGATTTGATTTCAGGTTTTCAGTCCGTACAAATTCATCTTTCTGGTATGTGGAGTTGTAGCGCAAATTTGACGAATTATTATACGAAAGCAAGGTGGAATTTAAATTTACCGACGGCAAGAAATTGGCTTTGTAGCTCCGGTATTGCCAGTAGTCCGCCATATAGTAGTTTTTTATTAGGAATGATTGTAATGACTTGGATTGTGCTAAAATAATTGCCTGATCAAGACTTAATGCCATTTTATTTTGAGCAAGCAAAGAACAAGAAATGCTAAGTAATATGATTGTTAGTGTTTTTTTCATTTTATTCTAAGTCGATGTGTTAGTATAATCGACATTTTTTACCCCACCACAATATTGACATGTAGAGTGATGTCGATTACCAGTAAATAGTACAATGTCTTAATTTTGCTTTGATATGTTTACTATAAAACAGTACCAATTCTATCCCATCTAATATTTCCATTCTTTGCTTCGCTTGATAAAATCATCTGAGCCTTTCCTATTAAATGATCTTCGGGAACGAAGCCCCAGTTTCTTGAATCGATGGAGAAATAGCGGTTGTCTCCCATCATGAAATAATAATTTTGCTTGACAACATAAGTGTTGGTTTCTACATTGTTAATGTAAATAGTGCTATCCTTTATTTCCAGACGATTACCTTCGTACGCACAAATGAGTCGTTTGTATGTTGGGAGATTGCCCAAGGTTATTGTTAAAGTATCACCAGCTTTGGGAATATATAACGGGCCATAATTATCCCTGTTCCAGTTTTGCTTTCTATCTGGATAGGACGGAAAACTGTTTATCCATTTAGAGTATTCGAATCGTTGTTTTACAATATGCTCTGGATGTTTTCTTTTCCAGATTTTCATTTTGTTAGGACAGGCATGAACAATAACATGTGATTTTTTTACCTTAAAACGATTTATTCCTGCATTTTTTAATGCACTTGTAATTAGGCTAATCTCACCTTGGATTTTGTACTTCATTTTATAATTATCCCCTTTATCCTTCAACATTCCATCGATATACAATTTCGCATCTTTTATTTCAAGCGTATCGCCCGGAAGAGCAACACAACGTTTAACATAAGCGATTCTATTTGGCATTGATATATAATTTTTTCCGCTGGATACAATCTTCTGGTTTACTTTCTTTCCTGCTGCAATACGTCGTTGAAAAGAGTAATAGTTTTGACTTGGTGCAGCAGATAAAACAGTATCGCCTTCAGGAAAATTGAAAACAACAATATCATTCCTTTTAACCCTACTGAAGCCCGGAAGTCGATTCAGTTTGTTTTTTCCAAACCATCGAGGGCCATACAGCAATTTGTTGGTAAGAATATATTCTTGCTGTTTTATGGTTTCATCCATAGAATTGGAAGGGACATAATAAACATCAAGAGCAAAAAATCGTAAAATCGTTACTACTGAAAACATCAATAGCAGGGTTACTGATGTTTTTTTAATGATCTCTAATATTTTCTTCATAATTTTATTGAATTCTAAGCCTCTTTCCTATACAAATAGTAATAACAAAGCGGTACAAAGTACAAACTCACTAAAGTCCCCAAACTCATACCTCCGATAACGGTTAAGGCTAAAGGCCGTTGTAATTCACTTCCCATGTCTGCGCCCCATAGAAATGGTACGAGTGCGAGAATGGTTGTCAAGCTGGTCATGATGATAGGTTTAATACGTCTGTGTCCAGCTTTTTCAATTGCCTCTTGTAAGGGCAAGCCATTGCGGCGCATACGGTTGATGGTATCGATTTTCAATATGGAATCGTTGATGATGATGCCGCTCATCACCACAATCCCGATCATGGCCATTAGGTTGATGGTGCCGCCCATTAGCCACAACAGTCCCAAAGCACCAGCTATATCAATAGGCACTTCGAGCAGTACAATTATGGGTTGGGAGAAAGACTCGAACTGAGCGGCAAGAATGAAATACAGCAAAGCTAAGGATATTAACAGTACCAATGTTAGTTCTTTAATAAGCACCTGTGTTGAAAACCAGCTCCCCATAAAACTTACATTCAGTTTTGCTAACTGTTGCAGTTGTGTCCTTATCAGAGGCATCAGCTTTTCTGGTGAGTCAATGAGTTTTTCGAATGCAAGCGGTACATATGCACCTTCTTTTCCTCCGAATAGGATCTTATAGTCGAGGGCAGGTACGATATTTACCAATTGGTTCACTGAAATCTCGTTGTCGATTTTGTTTTTTATTTTCAGTTCCTTGAGCAAGGTTTCAAGTTTGCTTTTTTTGTCTGACAAAACAATGGGTACATATTGTGAACCTGTACGCAATACCCCAATCTGAAATGCATTGATGGCCGCTTTCAGGCGTGAATACAGTTGCTTCTGATCGACATCATAAAGTGCAAGCAATTCAGGCTTCACTCTTATTTCCAAAAACGATTCAGATGCTACAGGCTTAACATTGCTTTGTGGGTAAGTCTCGTTCAGTTCTGTGACAATTTGTTCTGTTTGATGCAATTCCGGTACACCTTTTTTGTTGTTCGCACCAAGTTTCACCACAAAAGGGGCTTCTCTGTCAGCAAATAATTTTTCGAATATGTTCTGCGGAGCTGCGAACTTATACGTAGCCTCTGGGTAATTGTCGTGTAACCATGAACCAATTTGTTGGCCAAGTTTCTTTATATCCTCGTCTTTCTTTACTGCTAGATATATCAGAACCTCCGACAAAGACAGATCCATATCCTTGTGCATTACGTATTGTTGTTTTCCAACAAAGGCATTGCTCAATTCTATTTGGTCCTTAACCAGATCGATGAGCAGATCCGAACGTTTTAAATTTTCATGAACGTTTATTTTATCGTTCCAGTCAATTTCTACCATCAGTTCGTTTTGTTTGAATTGTGGAAAACGTTCCTTTTTAAGCGAAAGCCCTAAGCCAACACTAATGAACAGTAGTAGTAAAAAGCCACTGAACACCCAGCGGCGATTATTGAACGCCCACTGAAAACCAGCTTCGTATATTTCTTCTATTCTAAACAGGTTAAGTTTACTGAGCCAAGATGATATCTTCCCTTCTCTTACTCCTGTTTCGCTTTCTCTTTTTAGCCAGAACAAGCGGTATAAAGTTGGTAGTAAGGTGATTGATACCAACAGGGAAACACTTAGGCCAACTGTTACAGCAACGGCCTGATCGTAGAATAAAGCTCCCGAAATGCCGCTCAAAAACACCAAAGGCATAAATACAGCGCATGTGGTAAGAACAGAGCTGATTAGTGGTCTTATTACCTCGGTTGTACCTCGTATGCAGGCAATGCTTAGACTTTCTCCTTTTCTGAGGTACTGACTGATGTTGTCGATAACAATAATGGAATTGTCGATCATCATGCCCACGCCCAATATCAATCCAGATAAAGAAATGATATTGATGGAGAGACCGACCAAGTGAAAAAACAGTATGCATATAACCAAAGAAACCGGAATGCTCAATCCGATCAGCCAAGGCGAACGTGCATCTTTCAAAAAGAAAAACATAATGATAAAAGCCAAGAAGGCACCCACGATAAGACTTTGTTTCAGGTTGGTTATGGCATATTTTAGCAGATTGGTCTGGTCGCGTACTAGTTCGAAAGAAATGTTCTTATAATCCCTTCGGAATACCTTTAGCAGTTTTTCAACCCCAGCCTTTAGGTCTTCCATTCTCGCATCCGATTGTTTGATTACTGCTAAAGTCAAGGCCTGCTTTCCGTCTGATAAGAAAGCACCTTCGCGTTCCTGAGGCCTGATCCCTATTTCTGCAATGTCTTTAAGTTGAAGTATCCTACCATTTACTTTTAGGTAGATATTTTTTACGTCTTCAACAGTCCGAACTGCATTGGTGAAGCGGATGTTGTATCTATACTGTCCGTCGATTACCTGCAGTGAACCCAGCGAAATGTTGTTTTGTTCCAAAGCCTTGGAAATCATGCTTTGCGAAATGCCTAATGGTGTTACTTTTTCTTCTTTGGGCAGAATGTAAAGTTCTGGTTCCAACTGCCCACTTAGATCCACCAGTGCTACTTCTGGCAACTGTTCTATGCGTTTTATTACTACGTTCTTGCTCAGATCGCACATCTCCATAAAGCGGGATATATCGGCAGTAGAATCGTTTAACCAACAATTGATGTAAAATACGGGTAAATCGGTAGCGCTGGCTTTAATGATCGCGGGACGTTCCAATTCTTTGGGCAGACTACGCATGGCGGCATCTACCTGTTCGTTTACGTCGATGAATGCATAGTTAATGTCCGCACCATAATCGAACCTGAGCTTGATGATGCCTTTCCCTTCGCGCGATTCGCTGTTGATGTCATCCAAGTGGGGCACTTGCATCAGGTTCTGGCGCAATTTACGTACTACACCGTTTTCTATTTCACGCACCGATTTACCGGGGTAGTTGACCTGCACGCTTATTTCAGGGATACTAATATCTGGCATTAGAGAAACCGGTAACAAACCAGATGCTACAGCTCCCAAAAGGAGAATAGCAATAAATGTCATGACAACCGCAATTGGGCGGTGTATTAAGAATTTTACCATTGAAAATGATCTTTAAGCACTAAGTGCTATTTATTTTTGCTAATGCGTCACGCTTAAATAGTATATTAAATTTATCGTGCAGAATTTTTTAATGTAACTTGAGCTAAAAAACAGCCGTTCTAATTTGAAATATTATAATTTTGCATTACCAATTCGATTCGCGCATATCCTGCACTCTTTGCTTATCTCTTTACCAAAGCAAGGTTCATAAACAAGGGCAAAACCACCACAATCGCCAATGTCGAAAACAGTAGTCCCCCTATACTCCCACAGGCCAATGAAAACCAGAACCCTTCTTTTTGTCCGCCCAATAAAAACGGGATCATGCCTAAAATCGTAGAAAGAATTGTTAGCATGATGGGGGTAATTTTATGATTGTAGGCTTTGATATAGTGCTGCAATTTGGTTCTGTTCACATTTGCCCTTTTGTTGTTGTTATAATCGTTGATGATGTATAGGGCTGAATTTACTGTTATCCCGCACAGCAAAATCATGGATGCATAACCACCTTGGTCGAAGTTGAGCTTGAAAATGGCAAAAGTGAGGAACACACCAATAAAAGAAACAGGAATGGTTGCCACTACAGCCAAGGGCTGTACTAATGACTCCAATAAAATGGCACAAATAAAATAGATGATACCAACCACTAGGATCAGAAGCCAATACTGTGTTTTTTCTTTTTTGTTCCACCAGCCATAGTCTCTACTGGCCTTTTTAACAGAATAGCCCAAAGGCAATTCCTTTTCCAATTTTTCGATATTTTGAGTCAAAACCCTGTTTGAAAGTTCGTAAGTGCCAATAAAGTCATATTCTAGATTGATACTATACTGCTGATTTTTCTTGCGGATTAAGCTACCTGTACGTTGTTTGCTGATCTGCCCAACGTTTTTCAACCTTAAATGATCTTTGTTGGCTCTCAGTAAACTATTCTTAAAATTCCAGACCGTTGCAGTTTCATCACTTTCTTGTTTAATTACTATTGCGAAAGCTTCGTCGCCAGCATAGTGAATGCCAGCATTCATATTCTTTGGAGAATAGAAATTTAGGTTGGCAAATACATTTTGCATAGAACTGTTGTTGGCTGCCAACAGCTCAGGTTCTAAACGCATTACAAATTCATACTTGGGTTTATTACGCCACATTTTACCAGTTTGAACTATCACTTCTTGTATGCGGGGATGTACTAGTAGACTATCTTTTAAATTTTGGGCATGATAAAGCAATTGGTTGTAGTTGTAGCCAGTTAGTACTATCCTGCAACTCTTTGGGCCTTCTCTCAGGGAATTGTTGAAACCTTGGCCAACGCCATATATTCTACAATCCACTACTCCAGTTTCGTTTGCTTTTATTTCCAGTTCTTGTTTCAGAAAATAGGGGAAAGAACCTTCCTCATCGGCATCTTCTGTAAAACTTATTTCGATAGTAGAGTTATCGATACCCCGAACGGTTGAAATAAAACGTTCCACCTTATCAAATTTTGCCAAGAAATTTTCCCAATCTAGAAATACCTTATTCATCTGTTCCAGTGTTGCCCCATCGGGCATGCTCATCGTTACCCTCAGGTGGGTCTGTTGGTCATCCCAATCCATGTTGGATTTATCCATATACGAACTGAAATAATACAGGCTTCCGCCTAAAATCCTGTTTACCCAAGGCCGCACCATGTTTACATAGGTCTGGTTGCCTAAGGTGGAATTGTAAAAGTCGCTCCAAAAGGAAGGCTCCTCGCCTCTTCGCCTGTTTATTTTTATCTCTTCCGGAATTAAAAAGGTGGGTAGTCCAAAGCCCCAGATAACTGCTATAATAAATGCCCAGCGCCAACGCTTATTGAAGAGTACAGCTTTAGTATAACGGTTGCTCCAGCGTTGAGTACGTGCTTTTCGCTTAAAGTATTTGCCCGATATTTTATGCTTACGTCGTGTGGAAAGCGGATATTTATCCATAATTGCAGGGATAAACCACAAGGCAATGAAAAGTGATACCGTTAGGTTGATAATCATCACCCAGGCAAAATCGACCAGGTTCAGTCGTTGCTGTTCTTTTAAAAAAAAGATGACCGACATAGAGCCTATCGTTGTGAGTGTTGCCGCCAAAATGGCGAGAAAGGCCTTTTTGTTGCCAGAGTGCCTCAGATGATCCACCATTACGATGGTGTTGTCGATAATAATACCCAGCGACACGGTTATGCCAGCCAAGCTATAGAGATGGACTTCAATGCCCAACAAGTAATAAAAGAATACACCAATAGCGAGGTTGGCCAATAAACTAAGAAGGATAACCATTAGGTAGCGCCAACGGCGGCTTATTATTAGTACAAACACCAACAATATGCCAACTGCCAACATTGCTCTCGAACTGATTTTTGTAATTTCTTCTTCAATCTTCTCAGATGCATCGTAATTTACCTTCATGGAGAAGTTGTTCGGAAAACCAGATCTTATTTCTTTAACCTTGGTTCGCACCTGCTCAGACAGTTGTACCTGATTGGCTCCCTTGGCCGAATATACTACAAGGTAAATCGTGTTCAGCCCATTGATTCTGTAATACGATCGGGGAGGAGCTTCTTTCTGAGTTATGGTAGTAACATCGGTTAAGCGGACAAGCCGCCCATCTTGTTTTCCTACTATAATCTCTTCCCAAACTAAATTATTTGTTGGTTGACCTTTGTAGTTTAAAAACAAGCTTTTGCCTTGTTCGTTAAAAATAACACCCAATTCGCGACTCCGAAGATATTGTGCAATTGCAATCCTTAAATCTTGTGCTGTAAGGCCAATAGCCAACATTTTATGGGTATTGTATTCAATTTCCCACTGCATTGGCTTTGCGCCTGATACATGTACTTTGCTTATATCACTTAGCTGACCAATTTGAGGAGCAATGTTTTCCTCTGCATAACTTTGCAGGCTGTAATTACTCCCTTCTCCATTGATGGTATATACTATCAGTAGTGGGTCGCTGTTGTTGCCCCCTTTTTTGTATCTAACAGTGGGTAGGCCAACGCCCTCGGGCAGATTTTTGTATGTACTGCGCATTAGCGATGCCACCTCGAAACGTGCGGCATCCATATCCACACCTTTCTTAAAAGTCAGCGATATCCTGCCTGAGCCTTTCTTGGATTCCGAACTTATATCTTTCACCCCTTTTATCGAAGCCAATACGCCCTCTAAGGGAGAAGTTACTTCTTTTTCGAGCACTTCGGCCGATATGTTACTCCAATTGTAACTTACGTGTACGCTATTGCTTTGGTAGTTAGGCTTTAGCTGTAACGAAAGTTTGGGCAACAAGGCCAGACCGATAATCGATAGGACGAGAAAAATTATGTTGATTGAAAAAGCGTTTTTCACTGAAATCTATTGTTTAAAAAAATGACATCCGCTACTCCCCAACAACTGTCACTGGGGTTTCGTGTGCCAAATTCAAATTGTCGGATATAATTACCTCGTCGCCTTCCTTTATGCTGTCGTCCGTAATGCAGATCTGGTTGCTGTTTTCCATTCCTGTTTCGACATATACCCAAAGTGCTATGCCATTTTTGTGTACAAACACCACTTTACGGTTTTGCCGGTATAGAATAGCAGATTTTGGTATAATCATGCAGTTTGGTACTTCTTTTTTAACCAGTAGTTTTACGTTCATACCGTCCAATAGAGTTCCATCGCGGTTGGGTATCTCTGCCGTAATTTTTATTAGACCGTTCTCAACTGTTGGGTTTACCGATGTAATTACTCCCATTTTTTTTAGCTCGGGCAATGCAAACGGATAAACCGCAACCTTTTGGCCTTTGGCTACCATACCCAGTTCCCCTTCCAATACATGAAATTCCACCTCCATACTGCTGTTGTCAATAATCTGGCAACAATACTTGTATTGGCTTGAATGGTTGTTTTCTTTGGCCAACATATTGGATACTACTCCACTAATTGGGGCTGTAATTTTGGTGTGGTTCAGGTTGCGCTCCGCCTCTTGCAGTGCCGAATGTGCCGTATTGTGTCCGCTGCGTATTTTGCACATTTTTAAAACATTGGCAGGTGTTACTGCGGTGTCGCTTAAGGAGAAGCCGTAGCCTAATAACAGATCTTCCAGGTCTATTAAGGCCTTGTTGCTGTTATTCTGGGCATCATTAAGCCGCTTTTTGAAAGTAAAAGCATCTATTGAAGCGATTAAAGTGCCAGCTTTTACCTTCTGACCTTCTTTTACTTTTATGTTTTTTATCTGTCCGTTTACCTCGAAAGGCAGGACTGCCTTTTCTTTGGCTACTAGCACTCCGTTGCTGCTTAATTCCTTAGAGAAAGCTCCCCTGCTTGACATATAGGTTTTTACGTTGATTTTTTTCTTCTCAATGTATGATTTGTGCGCTGCTTTGTCTTCCGTATCATTTGCTTTCGATGGAGAACAGGCCATTTCTACAGAAAATGAAAATAGAAGTGAAGTTAATACTATAAACTGTGCTTTTTTCATTAGGGACTGTTTAAATGTCTATTTTAGTCAGTGAAATTTAAGGTGTTATTTCATTTTTATCATATTTATACAATGCAATAAGTGGGGGGGCATCTGCATTCAGTAAACGTGCTTTGCTTCGTTTGTTTTGATATCTTTAATTCGCTCTGACTATTAATTCGAATTAAGAGTTGAAAATCCCCCCCCCCCCTTGATTCGTATTGTTAAAGGAAGTTTTTCCGATTAAAAACTATTTATTAAGGAATGATGACTCAACTATTTTATAATATTCCTTAGTAAGGTTGTCTTGTTTTTTGTCAGGAATGAAAACCATATTAACCTTGAAACCAGTATTGGAAAGAAAATAGAAAGGAAAATATGTAGGGAAATCTGTAATGAATTCACTTTTACTATAATTAAATACATTAAAATCTATATTATTTGCCTCGACAAACCTTGCAAATTCAGTATGTGATTTATAATTTGCAATAATTACAACCTTATGCTTTCCAATTTTTTTTGATAATTCTTTCAATTTTCCAATTTCTTTATCAATGCAAGGTTGACAATGAATATCTTTGTAAAAAAAACAAAACTTAGTTTCGTTATCGTGGAATAGTTGTCTGAAAAATAATGAAGAGCCTTCGTTGTTAACCAGTTCAATACTATCATTTAAACTCCTACTTTGAATTTTAATACCTGCTAAAACTTTATCTGAAAGGTATTTTTGGTTATTCTCTATCCGTCTTAATGAATCTGAGGTATATCTTAAAATCTTTACATACTGATTTTTTTTGTTTTCATTTTTTTCAAAATAGTAAAGTATAAGACAATTTAGAATTAACAAGGCAAAAACTAACAGTTTGTATATCGAAGTCTTATTTTGTATTTTCATAGTTAAAATAAATTATTTCATTGAGCTAATTAATATAATAGGATTACTTGTAATGGGTATCCCTCTTAAAGTGTCAATTAATGAAAGTTCATAGGGATGTTTAATTTTTAGTCCCTTTTCATCAATACGTTTAATATCAGAACTTATGATATGACTCTCAATGACTGAGACTAATTTATTTTCGTAACTGCCATGTATAGTCCATGGCATAAGGCGTCCTTCTATTCTTGGAAATGCTTTGGATACGTATGACTTCTTAAGAATTTTGTTGTAATAGACATTGTAAAACAATCTTTTATGTCTAAATATGAAGAAAATCCAATCATCAACTTCAACAAAGTTTGCAACCGAATGGTAATATGATTCGTCGATCTCTTTCTTAAATTCGCTGAGACTCCTTAGATTGGAAGGAATAGGAATGTCAAAATCTTTTTTGCCAAAATTAATGTAATATTTTTTTTCTATAGAATCGCCAGTTATCATATACACATTATTGTCTCCAAAAACAGGGTCTATCAATACTGATTCTCTATACCTCTTAAATCGGCCAAAATCATCAACCAATTTATATCTTATAGGGAAATAGCGCTCAATTAATCGCCCTTTAGGTGTCATGTCGTACATTGCGAAAAGTCGATGGTTTGTGTTTTGTTTGATGCTAAAAGTGCCACCCCATATAAAAAAACCTTGATCTTCTTTAACAGTGAATTGAAGAGGATTACACGTTATTTTATCTTCTGGAGCAAACTTGAACCTGTATTTTTTAACAAAATTTCCATCGGTATCAAATTTGATGATTTTTAAGAAGTCTAGTATGAAAATATTCCCTGCTGAGTCTATGTCAAAATCCCTAAGCGATAAATACTCTCCGGGGCCTTTCCCTTTTTTTCCTATCTGTTTCAAAAAATGCCCAGATAAATCAAAAACAAATAAGTTATCTTTAAAATCTTGAATAAAAATTTTTTTTTTGTAAAATTTAATTTTTGAAACTTTTTGTATGAGACACTGGGGGGATGTCTCGAGTATAATTGGAGTAATATTGGAAATTATTGAATCCATTTGGAAAAAATTATCTATTTCACCACTAATAGAAATAGTGTCTTGATGGGTACTTACGATTTTACTTTCTGATGTTATATCGTTAGTACAAGATGTTGAAAGTAGCAAAAAGATATATAGTATTCTTTTTAAAAAATGTTTTTTTTTCATTAGGATAAACTTTATTTCATTTTTACATGGTCAGCTGTTATGCGATATCGAACTTAAATGCTAGAAACTGTCTTCAATCCTTTTTGTAAAAAAAATATAGGAAGAAGACAGTTTTGTTTAATCAAATTTGAAATCCACGCCCTATACGTGGATTTTTTACTGAAAAATGACTAGATCATTTTTAGAGAAGATTAATAAAAAAGAAAACAATTGACAATGAATAAGCTATGACTTTGGAAGTCTGTTTTTTTATAAGTGAAAAATATAATGATTTAAAAATCAAGCACTTCACTCCTTGTTCATTTGCCCTAAATCCTCTCTTGATAGTTGTTTAGATAATCAACAATATCCATAACTACATTCAGGATCCCACCAAGAACAACTGTCCCAAGCAAAATCACAAGAAAAACTGACTCCGCTTTGACCATTTTCGTTTGTACATGAATGGCATGTTTCATCGTATAGTAGGAATGGTGGATCTGGTGGAATTGTTTCTTCGTTAGCTATAGCGATCTTTACTATATTCGATAAGGAAATATTGCTTTCTTCTTGATTTGCGGATTTAATAAAAGAAAAATTAAGGGCGAATAATGTTACAATTAGAATTGAGAACACTGCTTTCTTTTTCATATTGATGGTTTTAATTTTTAAAATTCTTTTTTTTGCTCTTTTTATCTTTTCAAGAGCAGAAACCGTAGTCTCCATTTACCTTCTTATCCGTATCTTTGTTAAGTCACCTCCTTTCTTCAGAACGGGCAGGTAAGCAGAAGGCTCTAGATTTTTGGACTTTATGACTTCCTGCTCTTTTTCCCTTTGGTTTATAATGTCTGTTAACTCGTCGCGCATCTCTTGGATGGCGGTCGATTTTATTTTTATTTTTTTGTTTAGAAGCTCTTGGATAAGTTTTGCCGCCTTATCGTGCTGTTTGCTTTTGTGATACATTTTGGCTCGCAAATACATTGGGTAGAACTTGTGTGGTATAATTGTACTGGCATGTCGATAGGCTTCTTCTGCCTCATTATATTTTCCCAAGCCCGTATAGGCATCGCCTAAAATGATATTAAGAATTTGACCACCTTGGTAGTTTTGAGCCTTTTGTGCGGCATTTATTCCTTGTTGCCAGTTTTCGAACATTGTATAGCTTTTGGCTTGCATTTGCCAAAGTAGGCCCTCATTGGGCAGGTATTTCGCTGCTAGCGCAAACTCTTTAACTGCACCGCGATATAGTTCATACCCATATGATTCATTCGCTTCTTGCCAGTGTTTCAGACCTGTTTGCCTATCGTATAAATCGGATATATATATGGGAATCAAACCTAGTGATAGACCAGTAATTGCTATTTTATAACTTATGTTGTTGGGGATAATAGCCTGACTACCGGCTGACGGCTTCGTATTAACTGCCAACGAAGCAAGCATGATGATCTGTATTAGCAACGGTGCTACATTCGACGGGTAAGAAAACAACGCAAAAACACAAGTAGAAACAAGACCAGACTTTAAAAGGACGGCTAATTTGCGTTGTTCTGAATTTAAATAGCTGTGCGGTATTTCATCTCCCTTGCGCAAATGAATACTGGCACGCTCGGACAATATGGAATATAGCACTAGCAGAATCAGACCGACACCTATAAGTCCATAGTTAACTGCTACGTTTACCAGTTCGTTAAATGGCGTTTCTGGTGAACCTGCCACCATTTCCTGTATTTCACTTCCCCGGCCGTTTGAGAACCATTCTCCCTGATAATCGGCATATTTGGCCTGAAAAGCCCCTTGTCCCCAGCCTAGAAGAGGCTTGTCTTTAATCATTTCCGAAGATACCTGCCATATAAGGAGGCGGCCATCCGCAGAGCCTTGCTTAAATTTGTAAAGGGCATTTAAGGAAACAGTCAATGTTACAACAACTACCATAGCCGCAAACGTTCGTCCGAGAATTAGGAACGTCCGGCGATGGGAGCTGTATATGGGAAAACTGTAGGAGACGAGTTTTACGATAGGTCTGGTTACTTTCTCCCAATTTTTTTTGCGTAAGGCAAATAGTTCTTTCCCTTTCAATTTGTACAGAACTAGAACAACACCGATAAGCCCTGCGAGCCAAGCTGCCCTCGAGCGTGCCGCAGGTAATACAAACAAGAGGACAACGATCACTAGTTGAGAGAAATAGTTAAGTAATATGTCCGTATTTGCCGTTCTAACGAGATTTATCCAGAACGAAGAACGAAGAATTTTATTTGTCAGAAACAAAGAGCTTATCTCTTTGTTCCATGATACTTCAGGTTGTTTGTTGTCTATTGTAGGGCTCTTGCTTCTTTTAGTCAGCAGATAAAGCGCAAATGACATTGGTAGGCCACTTACAATAAATCCTGAAAAAGGCCCAGGGTTATGGAATGTCCCTGTGATGTTAAACAGTGGATGGTATGAGCCGAATGCCCCATGCACTTGCAATAAGCCAATAATGGCCTGAACCAAGGTTATTGAAAGATATATTAAGATAATGAACTTTAATGATTTTAAACCATTACCAACAGTCCTGTAAAAGAAGTAAATGGCAATGTACATAACGATATCCAAGATATACCGATGTGGATTTGCATGGGGCATTTTACTAGAAAATTCCCTTGTGAGCATACAGATGCAGAGCGTGGCAACTAGTATGTCGGTAGTCTTTATGTATGTTTTTTTTGTTAGAAATATATTTACTGCCAAAAACGCAAATATCATTATTCCACAGGCCTGTACCCATAACTGCTTGGCTGTAATCAGTCCGCTGAATAAGCTGCGGTCGATCGCAAAACAGCTAGATAGCAATATTGTCAATAATGCCAATGCTGTCAGTTGTTTTCCTTTATGTACAAGCCAGTGCTTCATGTTATAGTTGCGATATTATTTTAAATTTTGTATAACCTATTGCTGTTATTTAGAATTCACTCATTTTTTTCAGTCGGTTGACCTTTAGGGATAATGAAGGATCGTAATTGACATATAGAATAAGTTCTTTTTTTGTTGATTAGGAGACATGTCAAAAATGAATTATGTCTGATTTTTAATACTTAATATTTTCAGTTTGACTTCATAAAGTAACTTAGTGAGTTTGTTTATTTACATCTGGATATTCAACATTTCCAGATAAACTTAGACTTAATGGGCTATTGGCAATATTGGCGAATACAGTGATGGTTTTATGGAAATGACCTGGATATTCAGCATTATACGTTACTCTTATTGTGCCAGATTTGCCAGTTCGTATAGGTTCTTTTGTCCAATGTGGAGTAGTGCAGCCACAGCTTGTTTCAATGTTTTGAATTAATAAAGGACTGTCCCCCATGTTGGTGATGATAAAAGATGAATCTTTAAGCGTATTGCTTTCTAGTATACCCATGTTAATATGCTCAACATTCACGGAAGCGATGGTCTGTTTTTGAGTGTTATCCGAATAACTCATGCATGATGAACAGGCTAAAAACAAAATGATGCTAATTAGTTTATTCATTGATTTTTTGTGTCAATAATTGATTTGAGTAAGCGCATGAAAAATATTACATGCTGGAAATTTTAGTTTAAAAAAATATACACTGAGGGTGTTGTACTCTGGCAGATGCCTGAAATAACCAGCCTTATTTTTTATACCTAACCATTCATGTTCTGAGGGGAATAAGAATATTTCATTTTCTGTTTTCTTGGCAAATCTGAAATTTTATCAATATTTACTTGCTAAGTTAAATCTTGTGTTTTCGTACTGCTATCGCAAGATAAAACAAGCACTGCGAGTAATATTGTTAGTGCCGACTTTAATGTATTATATTAACTCCAATGATCTTTAATGGAAATATAGAGACAAGATAAAATCAAAAATACTGTTGTTGTAAGTAATAGGAATTTAGGAAGCATAGGTGCGCTTCTTTGATTGTGAGCCTTTGGTTTCTTAAGCGCGGGTAGCTATTTGTTAGTAGAGTTATTGCGCTGTTATTTAGTAGAATATAAAATTCAAGGGTGTCGTTTATATTAGCACGTCTACTTAGTGTTGTAGAAATCATAGTGTTTTTTTTGAGTCAGGGTTTTGGCTGTCATTTTAAAAGTAAAGTCTACCGTTAAAATGACGATGCAATTATAGAAGTTCTGTTTTGTTTGCGCAAATTTTATCTTGAAATAATTTTAATATATTGATGATATATCTTCTTTTGTTTTGATTTTATGTTGTTTAACTGGACTGTTTTTTTTGAATATACTGTACGGTAAAAAAAACATAGCTATTGTTGGTTAAATAAACTGAAGGGGTGAAAGTGCCAGCTAATGAGCTGGCACTATTAGTAAGAAGTGTGACGGTAGTCTGTTGTTATTTGTTACAGATTTGTGAAAAAAAGACAAAAGCTTCTTCTGTTAGGAATGGATCATAGTAATATCGTCTAGAGTAATTGTCTAAACGTGTGTTAATTTCAAGTCCCTGAACTTCTGCTTTTTCTATTATTTTAATAGAGTTATTGATGCTGGTGTGTCTATCGTATATGTCATGATGCAAGATTATGGGCATTTTTTTGAGCATGGAGAAGTTGTGGTTATTGAATTCCGAGAAGGTGGGGCTTATTATGTATAATCCTGAAAATTTGTTAGGATGTCTTTCAGCCATTGATAAAGCTTTTTCCGCACCTAAACAGTGGCCTGCTAAAAATAGTTTGGTTGTATCAACAGTAAAGTATTCCCTGCATACACCTATAGACTCTAGGATATCTTTTTCGGATATAGCTTGTAATGGTTCTTTTAGGTAAGTTCGGTTAGATGATATGACTATTAGAAACTGGTACTTGTCCGCAAGAGCCTGTAAGTGGTTTAAGTAAACTATGTTGGCTAAATGTGGAGCGCGTAAAAAATGTACTTTTTTGTTATAACCAGCTCTTGGAATAACTATTAGGGGGTAGGAATAGTCTTGGTTGATATTGTCAGGGGCAATAACTATCATATGTTGGAGGGTAGTGTCTATTCTAGATGTGAACCCTAGGAGGTTAACCCCGTATTGCTTTTGAAATGCATTTTCTTTTTTCTCTATCTTATGTTTGATGTATGATAATTTATCAAAAAGCATAGCAAGTCGTCGTTCCCATGTTTTTCCTCTATGTACTTTGGGTCTGAATAGTTCATTGATTCTGAACAGGTAAGCGTCAGAATGAGCTTTCCATTCATCACTAATGTTTGCATTTTCAAAATAAGTCTTGAAATTTTTAAAGATAGACTCTTCTGTTCCAGTGTATAAGGGCTGCTGTATGATGGTTTTTCCTATGTACAATTTTACAATAAAGCTTTGATTTAAGGGGAGGCTGTCTAATTTCCATGTTTCTTTTGTGCCTGCTTCTGATATAACGCGTTTTTGCCCCCGTCCATGCTCGCTGATTTCCAGTTTGGTTATGAGTTTTTTTATGGGAGAAAGTGCTTTTGTAAGTTTGAGGGTATTCTTTTCATCTATTTTCCCTTGGTTTAAAAAAGAGTTGAAGTAGTTTTGCTTTATAGTGTTAGCTATATCTTCCTCTGTGCATACTTGATAGTTAATGCCAAAATGGTTTTTCTTTTTATCGATTGTGAATTCAATACTATTGTTCCCCTTGTTTAGGTTCAGTGGTATATAATACTTGTAGCGGGAGAAGAGTCTTGACCGCTTTTTGTTTTTATATATGGATTTCTTATTTAAACTAACCTCAATAGCGCCTCCGAAGGTAAATGCTAAATACGATTGTTGTTTTTTTGAGGATTTGTAGTTGAAGTTTACTGAAGCAGCCCAAGTAGTTGATGAGTCTTTATAGTCAATTTTGTTGTCAAGAAGAATGCTGTTTAAGTCTAGGAACATCTTCTTAGTATTATTTTTTATGTTAACAGTTAAATGTTTTGTAGAATCATTGATTGTAGCGATTTTATTAGTCACATTATTTCGAGTGACTTTGATTTGGTTATTCTTGCAGGCCGTTAGGGCGCAAAAAGCAATAAAAAAAAGAATTAATGTTTTTTTCATTATAAAAGATTTACTGTATAAAAATATTAGGAATTAGAGTTGTCGTGGCATTTTTGATTGTCTTTATTAGAATAGGTTCATAATGAGCTACCAGTGTGCTCTATGTGGCATGTATCAAATGTTTTAGGAAAAAATATAATTGTAATGCAAAGAGCTTTTGGGATGGTAGTGCTTTTTTGTTTTTTTGAATTGTTTGGAGTTGGGGGAAGCTGATTAGCTAGGATATACAATGTACTTGCTTAAGATATTTGTGAGGATGATATATCTTATCTTTTTCGACTGTTAATATTATGAAAGTCATGATTTTAATTGTTTTGGGTTTATAGATGTATTTCAGATGATGTTTTTTTACTACTTGAATAAAGCTACAATTGTAGTTTTTATTTTTTATCTGAACAAATCTGAAACGTTAAAAGTATATTGCTGTTTTGCTTATTTGAGGGGTAGATAGAAAGAGAGATAGGTGAAAAATGTTTGGTGTTGCTCAACGACTTCTACATGGTTTGTTTATAAAAACTATCTCAGCTTTCAAAACAGTATGCAGGCAACTTCAATTTGTAGTAACCTCCTCTTTTAAGGTGCTGATATTATTTTGTTTGGTTCTGGAAAAAGAGATAAGTACCCAGATAAAATTGAGTTA
The DNA here is from genome assembly GCA_965230435.1 of Bacteroidales bacterium. Lineage (GTDB taxonomy): Bacteria > Bacteroidota > Bacteroidia > Bacteroidales > JBDKHP01 > JBDKHP01. The sequence goes on along the minus strand of CBDDLB010000002.1, from coordinate 968,599 downwards.
GGTTTATTTCTAGCCTAAGTAACTGGTTAGTTAAAGAAAGCAAGCCTATAATAAATAGATTCGCAACCTTAATTGTCCAAATTAAGAAGTAAAATTCCAATAAGGCTATTGAAGGGTTGCTTCTTGATACACGAATTATTATTGAACCTGCTGAATTTGAAAGTAGAAGATGTAGAAATAGTATCAACGAGTTTGATATTTATTTCCATATGAAAACAAAAGTAGAGGCCTGTCTGGTATGTAGAGCCGAGGTAGGCATGTTTAGTCCGAAATACAGAAGGGAGTTAAGGTATCTGGACATTGGCAGGTACTGTTATTGAAGCCACCATCAAAGGATGGTGGTCGTTCACTCGTAATTAGTTAAAGTAAAAATTCATCGGGCTGTTGTTAATAGTACAATTTACTTAGGTTTCTTCATTTTTTAATTTCAATCTCAACCCGCCGATTAGCACACCGATTCTTCTCACTATTATTAGGAAGCAAAGGTTTCTTTTCTCCATATCCTATTACCTTGAACTTTGCGGTATTAACTCCGAGAGCCTGCAATTTTGTGTTTACAGACTTCGCCCTTTTTACAGAAAGGCTATAGTTGTACTGTGCAGATCCTGAGCTATCGGTATGTCCTGCAATAACAATTCGTCTCTTGGCGTATTTTTTAAGAATGGGAACAGCTTCTAGTAGGGCATCTGTCGCCTTTTCCGATAATTCGTCGCTATTGTGAGCAAACAGGATGGAGCTTTCCATTACAATATTTATCGACTTATCGTTTTCCACAATTTGAAACGGCGCATATTTACGCGTATTGAAATATTCCCATGGTACAGCTTTTCTTTTCACTTTCAGTTCCAGACAAATAAAATTGGCAGGGCCTTGAAAGTAGTCCACCTTGATTTTGTGATTACCTTTTTTTAGATATGTTTCACCTTTGAATAGCAGAGGTTTATGACGGCCATCACCATCAATAATCAGTTCGTTGTCGATGTATAGCATGGCACCATCGTCACATTTTAGCGAGAAATAGTAATTTCCAGCTTCTGCAATATAGAAGCGCCCAGTATATTGTATGCCGAACCATTCAAAACGATTTTTTATGCCTGGAAAACCCTGATCAAAAGGTCGAGGGCTGATATCTAGTTTGGTAGTATAGATCGTTCCCTGTACCTTATATTTATTGAAGTCAGGAAGCATCCTTGTGTTTTTCGGGAGAAAATAAATGTTTCCTTTTAGGGAAAAGTCAATATCAGTTGTGTCTCCAAAAATTGCATTTACTTCTTGTGCTGTTGTTAGTTTAAAACTGATGGTCAATAGGATGAGGAGAGTTAGAAATCTCATAACAAGAAATGATTTTGTTCGCTGTTAATTTTTTGCGTAAATATAGTTAAAGCTTTGACTTTTTAACTCTTGCTGAATTTCTATATTTTCGTAAAAAAATAAGTCAATGGATATCAAAGCACTTTATAATATTTACAAGAAGTTTCCCAAGGTAGTGACAGACACAAGGAAACTAGAACCTAACAGTTTGTTTTTCGCATTGAAGGGAGGCAATTTTGACGGTAACCAATTTGCTAAAAAAGCACTAGAAGGCGGTTGTGAATATGCAGTAATAGATAACCCTGATTTTGAAGAGGGCGAACGTTATTTGCTTGTTGATGATGTGCTGAAAACGTTACAGAACCTAGCGACGTTTCACAGAAGCACTTTGGACATTCCGATAATAGCCATTACAGGAACCAATGGAAAGACAACAACAAAGGAATTGGTTGCAGGAGTACTGGCTCAGAAATATAATCTGGGTTTTACGCAGGGCAACCTAAATAATCATATTGGAGTGCCACTTACATTGCTTTCTTTCACAGAAGAAACTGAGGTGGGCGTAGTTGAAATGGGAGCAAATCACGTTGGTGAAATAGCCCAACTATGCGAAATAGCAGAACCGAACTATGGACTGATTACAAACGTAGGTTCTGCCCATCTGGAAGGTTTTGGCTCCTTCGAAGGTGTAAAGCAGGCTAAAGGTGAGTTGTACGACTGGCTGTTTGATAACGGAGGGCTTGTTTTTATCAACAGTGACAACGAGCACCTTTTGGGAATGCTTCATCCCCAACGCAATTTCACATATGGAACGTCTAACCTAGCTGAGTGTTCTGGGGAACTGCTTCCTGCAAAAGGTTTTTTTCTGCGGGCGCAGGCCATTTTACATATCGACGATGAAAAGACTGTTGAGTTAGTTGAACTAAATACGCAGATTCTCGGAAACTACAATTTTGAAAATGTAATGGCTGCTGCGGCCATTGGTATGTACTTTGGAATAAAAGCCCCAGCGATAAAAGAGTCGATAGAGACTTACAGACCGGAGAACAACAGATCGCAGCTAATAGAAAGTTCTCGTAATATTATTCTGCTAGATGCCTATAATGCCAATCCTACTAGTATGCGGGCTGCTATAGATAACCTATCTGCTCTTGAGATTGAAAATAAGGCGGTCATTTTGGGTGACATGCTCGAACTCGGTGAGGTTTCATATCAGGAACATCAGTCAATAATTAGTCTGTTACAGGAAAAGGGTATAGCAAAAGCATATCTGGTTGGACCTGTTTTTTCTCAGTTAGATTCTGATTTTAAGACTTTTGGTTCGGCAGGAGAGCTTGCTGAGCATTTGAAGAAAGAACCAATTGAGAAAAGTAATATTCTGATTAAAGGGTCGAGGGGAATTGGGCTTGAAAAATTAGTGGAATGTCTGACTTGATTCTATCTGACTATCATATTCATTGCTTAAACATAGTCAGCCACATATCGATAGGTTTGTGGCTGGGTATGCTGGTAAAGGCTACCAGATTAGAGCAATCCTGATATTGTCAATCTTTACAGGTAACAGGTCTGCGCTCTCAAAAAGCGATCAGTGGTAGCTTGTATTTCTAGATTTAAAGCTTCTTGTTCGTGCTTTACGGAGTAGAGTTCAAAGAATGGCTTTTTTTAGCAAGGAATTTTTTTTGAAGTATCTCCACCTCTGAGATTTTCAAGATTTCGAAGAAGCATAACCAAGTTTCTCATTTAATTTGTTTTTCGGTACTGAGCAGGAATAATACCTGTTTTTGTTTTAAATAATTTCCTGCAATCAGTGTAGCAACAGCTCGTAAATGTAGTACAACTACTTATTTGCTTGTATAATTTCTTTTCTGTATTCAAATTTGTTCATTATCATGGTCATAACATTTTCGACCACACTTTCAGGAGTGATATAGTTTTTCCTTTGTGCTATATCGGTCGAAATTTGATTTAATTGTGCAGGAACATCCCTTTCCTTCGATAATTCCAATTGCATCGCCTTTAAAAAATCTAGTATTGTTCTTCAATACCAGTGGAATAGAATGTCTTTCACCACCGATTGCATTGAATATTTCAATCCCATTACCGGTGCTTGTGAAACAAAATCATGATAATTTGGATTGTAATGTTATGATGCAAAGTTAAAGGTGCTGATAATTTGGTATTTATAACAATTTATGGGTTATGTGTTTCTTTTTACTTATTGAAGGGAAAAGCGATTGAACTCTCGTAAAATAAGACATAGAAGGTTGTGCTTCATACAGTAACAATGCTACAGATTAAAGGCTCTTTTGCGGAGGTAATATTCTTGACTCTTTCAGAAAACTGATGTAATCTTAATTAGTGTTTTCTATATCTGAATTATTGAAAGAAGTTGAAAATAGAGCTGTTGTTCTTGAGTTTTTAGAATTGTTGGATACAGAAATAAGACAAACTATTACCTTGCGGCCGCAAAATATACGGCTACGATTAATTTTTAAGATATGAATTTAATACCCAGTATGTTGCTGAAACAGCTCTATACAAATGGCAGTTTGGAGAAGACAGACAAAGGAGCAAGGTTTCAGATTAAAAACCGACTTGCAGATTCGATTTTATTGCGCTTGGATAGTATACAGATTGGTAGCGAAAAGGTTTATCCAGAAGATATTGTATTGAGTACCAATAACGGCAAAACCATTAAGGGGAATGAGGTTGACGAAAAAAATACGATTGATTTTCCATTGCGAAAAAATGTAAGTATTGAATGTTTTCTCAATGAACCAATTAAACCTGGAAAATATGCTATTGTGATAAAATGCAAAGCAGCCAATTTTGGAAAGTTATCAATTAAGGCCACCGATTTATATGCCAAAGAAAGGCCTAAGGTGGTTAAAATTCCACGCGACGAGGTGAATGATTATACCAAAGAGGCAATCAAAGCTCGTCTGGATTTTGTAGAGGAATTCTCAGGTGCAGATCTTGGGCACATTTCCAGTTACTCTGTAGATCCGTCAACGTTACCTGGAAATATTGAAAATTTCACAGGAATAGCACAAGTGCCACTAGGTTTTGCTGGGCCTATAAAGATAAATGGAGAACATGCACAAGGAGACTTCATTGTTCCTATGGCTACAACAGAAGGTACTTTAGTGGCTTCATATAACCGTGGCATTGCCCTGATTAATGCATGTGGAGGTGTAAAATGTACCGTTGTGGGAGATGCTATGCAACGTGCCCCCGTTTTTGTATTTGAAGATGCACGTGGAGCAAGAACTTTTATTGACTGGGTGAAAGCAAATGAACGGTCAATTGCCAAGGAGGCAGAATCGACTTCAAGTGTGGCCAAGCTTCAGTATATAGACACAATTTTATCGAATAAATTTGCTTACCTACGCTTCAATTATTCAACAGGCGATGCTGCTGGGCAGAATATGGTAGGCAGGGCAACTTTTGCGGCTTGTACATGGATATTGAATAAATACAATGGATCGAGAGTAACGAATTTTTTCTTAGAATCCAATTTGGCAAGCGACAAGAAACCTTCGCAGATCAATGTTATACGAACAAGAGGGAAGCGTGTTGTTGCAGAGGTAGTTATTCAGCGAGACCTATTGATAGAACGTATGCGGGTTGAGCCTGAAACATTGCAATATCATTCACAGATTTCTAATGTTGGAACCATCCTTTCTGGAGCAACAAATAATGGAGCTCATTCGGTAAACGGTATTACTGCAATTTTTATAGCGACGGGACAGGATGTTGCGAATGTTGCGGAGTCATCGGCTGCTATTCTTTATTCGGAACTATTGCCCGACGGAAATCTATATTTGTCAATAACCCTTCCTTCCTTAATTGTAGCAACATACGGAGGAGGAACAGGGCTAGCCACGCAAAACGAAAGTTTAGCTGTACTGGGCTGTGTGGGCAAAGACAAAGTGAACAAGCTAGCAGAAATTATAGCTGGTGTTGTTCTAGCAGGAGAACTCTCTTTAGGGGCTGCAATATCTTCCTCCGATTGGGTTTCTAGCCACGAGCAGTATGGGCGCAACCGTTAATACTTTATAAAGATTGGTGCGAACATGTTAAGCACGTGATGCTATTTGCTGGGAAAATCATTGTGCAGATAATCAGTGTTATAACAAGATTAAAGTATCGTTTATATTAATACGTCTACTTAACATATTTTTCGAACGCAACCTATTGGGATTGCGTTCCCTTTTTTTAGTGGTATGATATAATTCATTTATTATGAGTGTGTAATGATAAATATTTTTTCTGTATTAAGTTAGGAGCAACAGACATTTTTTATTTTAACTTCGCGGCACTAAAATTTGAAATCCATCAAACAATATTTATGGTGTAATAGAAAATGAAAAATACGTATCAGAATCTAATTGAGCAGACATATTATTTCCCACAGGAAGGATTTGATATGCAGAACGGTTATCTAACCTTCTACGGAATTTCGCTTAAATACTTAATTGGAAAATATGGTACGCCGTTTAAGTTGGTGTATTTGCCAAAAATCGGTGAACAGATAAAAAAAGCCCGAAACTTGTTCTACAGGGCAATGAAAGCCAACCATTACTCCAGTGATTATAATTTCTGCTATTGCACCAAGTGTAATCACTTTCATCACGTTATCAGTGCTGCATTAAAGAACGACGTAAATCTGGAAACTTCTTCTTCGTTCGATATCGACCTGATAAAGAAACTTCATGAAAAGAAGCAGCTAAGCACGGACATCTTCATTGTCCACAACGGGTATAAAACCGACGACTATCTGCAAAAGATAGTGAGCCTGAACGAAATGGGATTTCACAATTCGATTACAGTGCTCGATAGTGTCAATGAGTTGCAACGGCTGTCGAAGTTTGCAGGAGACCGCAAAATCAAAATCGGCGTTCGGATGGCCATTGACGAGGAACCACAATCGGCTTACTACACATCGCGTCTTGGTATACGAGCCAGTAAAATGCTTGAGTTCTTCAATGAGCAGATCAAGGAGAGTTCAAATTTGGAACTTAAAATGCTGCATTTTTTTGTGGATTCAGGCATTAAGGATTCGCTATACTACTGGGGCGAATTTCAGAAGGCATTGAAATTATATGTTGAGCTGAAACAGCAGTGCGAAACGCTTGATTCGTTTAACCTCGGCGGTGGTTTCCCAATCCGTAACCATCTTGGGTTTGAGTACGACTATGAGTACATGATCCGCGAGATTGTTCAGAACATAAAAGAAACCTGTACTCAGGAAAACATAAAAGAACCACATATTTTCACCGAATTTGGTAAATATACGGTTGGTGAAAGTTCTGCTATCATTTTTCAGGTAATTGAAGAAAAGCAGCAGAACGATTCTGAACTTTGGTATATGGTAGATAATAGCTTGATGAATACCATCCCGGACGCTTGGTCTATCCACGAAAAGTTCATTCTGCTGCCAATTAATAAATGGAAGAACGAATACACACGTGTAAACATCGGAGGTATTAGTTGCGACCATTCCGATTATTACAATTCCGAAGACCTTAACCAACAGATTCTTTTACCTCGGGTGGAAAAAGAATCGAAAGAACCGCTTTATCTCGGTTTCTTTCATACAGGAGCTTATCAGGATTCAATCAGTGGCTATGGTGGCATTAAACATTGCCTGATTCCATCTCCAAAACAAGTGGTTATCGACCGTGACGAAACAGGCAATTTCCGCGATTTTGTTTATCGTCAAGAGCAAAGCGTAGAAGAGATGATGCAGATCTTGGGTTATAATGAGGACTGATTTTCGATTCTGCCAACTATAATATTTAATTGAAGACACTTTCCATTGCCGTAGGAATCTCTTACGGCTTTTTTTATTTCATTTAGTTGTATTTTGGATTGTTGAGACGAAGACGAAAAAAATGTTGATGCACGTCTCTTTATCTCGTATTAATTTCAGTTTTAGCACAGTATTTTTATTTCTAGTATTCTGTCTGTCAGTGTGTAGGGAAATCAGTTTTGTGTTTTTTAAAAGTAAATGTTACTTTTTTTACTTTTGAACGTTTAATATCGATATGCCTAGGGTTTACTTGTCTTTTAGGAAGTGAAATTAATTATGAAATTTCGTTAGCTTCATGTTTAGTCAAGTCAATATAGCACTTTTGATCAAATTACATTCAGATAACAGATTGAATATTTAGCTATTATAGGTTTATTGTGTAGTGAGTGAAAGAGTAATCTATTCCAAGAATACATTCCGTTCTAAAATTCAGGTTTGAGATTGCGAATGGAATAAAAACGAAGTGAATTTTGGATTAGCCTTACTTTTTCTATCCTATTTAAGACGAAGAAGGAATTAAATTAAGGGGAAACAAAGGGATGAGTAAGATTGAAGTTTGCAAGCGTTGCACACAGAGAGTATTTAATAGGGATTTGGGCTTGGTTTGCGGCCTAACAAATGCAAAACCAACATTCGAGGAAGCATGTAACGATTTTGCGCAGGATGAATCTGTACCAGAGGAAGAGAAAAAAACACTGAAACCAAACGCCAGAAGGGCAAGCAATGCGATTCTTATGGTTTCGCTAGTTATGTTTTTTATGGTGATATCTTTGGTATCTGATATTGTTGAATATTGGTTGCTCAAGACCATCTCTGAAGGAAATCAGGTGGATGCAGATGTGGCCACTTCCAGTGATACCCGTCAGTTGGTGATTTCTTATCTTCATCTGATAGTATATGTAATATCTGTTGTAACTTTTATTCAGTGGTTTAGAAGAGCATATTTCAATCTTGGTCAGAGGATTGGTACTCTTACTTTTGATGAAAGTTGGGCTGCTAAGTCCTGGTTTATTCCGATAGTGAATCTTTACAAACCTTATCAGATTATGATGGAGTTGTACAAAGAGACCAAAGAGCTGCTATTGAAAGAAGGCAGACACGAAGGAGAAAAACTACATTTGAACTATGTTGGTTTATGGTGGAGTCTCTGGGTCATTGCAGGAATAGTTGGGCGTATCATTTATCAGTACAATAAAGAAGCAGAAACTCTCGACGAATTAATGATAAGTAGTGCTATTAGTATATGTTCTGTTGTTATTGATATTCCTTTGTCTTTGGTTACGATCAAAGTGATAAAGGACTATTCGCAAGTGGAAAAAATGCTGGATAAAGAGTAGGTTGAGATTATAAACTGACAGTTATGGGGTTACAGAAAACAGTTGGAGTAATATTGATTGTACTGGTTTCCTTGCTATTGAATTCTTGTGAGACAAAAGTAGGGGAATGGACGACACTACTTGAAGGGACTGTCTCCGATTTCTATACAGGAAAGAAGTTACCCTCAATAGGTTTAATTATTGATGAATGTAGCACTTCATTGGTAGTGGCCACGCGTTGTGAAACTAGAGACACTCTGTATTCTAATCCAGATGGCTCTTATAGCTATAATTTAACAAGTGTCTATTCTGAAAAGATGTTCGATATAAATAACTTTCAGATTTCTGTTATTCAGTCCGATTATTATGGTAATAGCGATGCCTTTGAAATAGAAAAAGAAGAAAATAATAAAATTAATTTTAAAGTAAAGCCTTTACGGGTACTAAGGGTTATTCTACAGGATTCTTCAAAAATGAGTGACAGATTGGATCTGTATGTTTCCAAGACATATAGTAATGTGAAAAATGCTTTTGAACAGGAAGTTTCACTAACGGATTTAGCTGAAGTGGATACGGTATTATTGAAATGTATCCCCGATGAGGTACATTATATTAGTTGGAGGTCGTATAAATCAGGTGATTATGTAAGTGGTAGTTATTATAATGAATATATTGGGAATAAAGATACAGTAGACATTGCAATAAGGCATTAGTGAATAATCTATAAATGAGAATTTTGTGCTTTGTTCGATTTGAATCGTATTAATATTTAGGGTAAACGTATCAAAAAAAACGTTGGTTTTCAGTACGTGATATTCTGATGCGTTTACCCTAATTAATATTTGAAAGGATGGTCATTTTATTAATCAAATAGTAGCACCCTTTTAATTAAAAAAAGAAAGTAGGGCTTACTTATTTGTCAGTAAAAAGCATATTGCTGTTGATAGGCCCTTTCTTTATCTTGGTGCTGGAAATGCCTATTTCCAGAAATTCTCCCATATAGTCTTCAAAATACAGCACTTTTATGCGGTGCAGGCCTCTCATTAGACCGATCTGGCCATTGCGCATTCTTGGGCTATGGCCTCCGTCGTTGTCTACAACTTTCTTTTCGTTAATGAATAGTACACAGCCATCGTCGGATTTTACAAAGAAGTTGTAAAGCCCGTCTTCCGGAATTTGAATGTAGCTTTCGAATTCAAATGCGAAGTGATCTTTTGCTTTGGCAGGGGAAAGGGAAAAGTTGGGGAGAGTGCCATTTTTTATGGTTTTTAGTTTATGGATTTGTGTTGTCTGATCTACCTTTCCCTCTTTATATCTGAAGTAGACCCCATTCCATAATCTTTTGGCAGGCAGACAAGGGGCTTCAAAATCTTTTTTTGAGATACTATCGGGTTCCCAAGATGGATATTTGAAGAAATTACTTTTTTCTGTTGTAGTCGAAATCCAAGTGTTGAACCGAAAACTGTTGGCGTATAGTTGAATCACCCTTGCTCCAATAGGTAATTTTCCGTAACTATTATTGCCGGAACGTCTGCCATAGGCAAGGGCAATATCGTGATGCTCGCCAATGAAGTCGTTGTTATGGTCGTGGCCTACGAATGTACCCATCACATCTTTCTGTTGAATAAAAGCGGAGAAAAGCCCTGTATTTATGACAGGTGAGGATATGCTTTCGCCTTTGTTCCCAACTGCGGGTTCTGATAGAACTACATTGTTGTATTCAGGCAGGGGGATGTGGAAGAATGCAAGGGAAGGCAGCGTTTGGCCGTTGTTTTCTTGTCTCATCTGATTGGATACGTTTTTATACCATTGAATCTGTTTGGGGCTTATCCAAGCGTATTTTCCAGGTTCGAAAGTGCCTGCGTATTCTCCAGAATCTAAGAAATAGAGCAATGCGGCTATTTTGGTCTTGTCTTTAATTCCAAGATAGAAGTCGGAAACGCCTGTTACTTCTTCTGCTGATGACCAGTTGGCACAAAAAGGAAGGCTGGTAATGAAACTGACCAATGAATCTCTTGGAAATTCACCTTCGGAGTCGTGATTACCTAAGGTTGCTACCCACCTGATTTTTCTATTGGCGATAAGTTTTGTTATCTCACGCCAGCTTTTTTTTATTATGGAAGTGGGGGTGTTTTCTGAAATGACAATATCGCCTGTGAATACAACTAGGTCGGGATTTTCTTTGTTCAGAACATTATTCATCATTGTTTTAGTTGCTTTGTTGCCAGATTCTCTGGTTTTCCAATGAATATCTGTGAACTGAACGATTTTGAATGTGTTATCGTCACGAAAACTGAAGTCAGTTTTATCTTGTGCTAGTAGTAGCTGCGAGATAAGTATTAAGCATGCCGTACTACTTATTTTAATTGGTATTGTTTTGATTTTTAATGTTATGACTGAATAAAAAGAGACCATAACATCGGTACACCAATTTAACAGTGTTTTGGTTTTTGAGCGCATAATATGAATTGTGTATGGTGATAAGTGCTTTTCTATGTTGACGATCCGAAACTAACTATAGATTGGTAATGTTTCAATTTTTTGTTCCGAATTGTTTTTTTTCTGTTCATTTATTGTTGATAGGAGGTAAGGTTTTGGGCTGAATGTATAACTGGCAAAAGAGTAACGCGGAACCTGTTAGAAAGCAATGCCGCTTTAGAAATAGCCGTGACTGTAGCGGAAAGCCCACAGCCACGGGCATGTGTGATGCACAGTATTGCGGGGCTGACGGTAGGAAGACACCGCAATGCTGATGCAGAACCGTGCACGGGGCGAGGACTTGTAGAGGAAGGCGCGGGAGGTGTTTTTGAAGGAGGGAAAGTTGTGCTCCTAATAAAAAGAAAGCTAGATAACTGGCAATTGTGTTTTTGAAAAGTGATATTATAGTGAAAAAAGAATGCCCGAAACCTTTAAAAATCCTAGGAATATCTGAACTTTGTGTTCTGTTTTGCACAGGTTTTTATGCATGGACGCCAATAGTTGTTGGGCAGAAGGCAAGGTTAATGATTTTTACGTTGAAGCATGAATACATACAGAGAGATATTCAAGTGGGGAGATAAACATGAAGAGTGCCTTAATGAGGGCACAAAACAGATTATAAAAGAGGAGTTTGGGTGGGAGGAACCGCAGCTGCAGGGCGATTTTCTACTAGGAAAGGAAGATGTGGCACTGGTGGACTCCAGTAGGCTTACGGAAGTACAAATAAAACGAATTGAAGATATCGTTGGAAAAAATAACATAGAGATAACTGATTTTTCCAGAGCTGCGCATGCTTATGGCAAATATTTTACGGATTTGCTTAATCTTAGAATGAATTATGTGCCTTCGCCTCCAGATGCTGTTGTTTACCCTGTGAATGAGTCGCAAATTGCTGAGCTTTTGTTGTTTTGTAATGCAGAAAAAATACCGATAACTCCTTGTGGTGGTGGCTCTTCTGTTACTCGTGGTGTTGAGACTCCCAAAGGGGGTATAAGTGTGGATCTGAGCCGTAATTTGAATAAAATGCTGAGAATGAATCCTGTGAGCCAGACTGCAACAGTACAGGCAGGGATTATGGGGCCTGTGTTCGAAGGGGAACTGAACAGGAGTGGTTATTCGTGTGGGCATTTTCCGCAATCGTTCGAGTATTCTACTGTAGGAGGATGGGTTGCTGCGCGTGGAGCAGGACAGGCTTCTACGGGCTATGGCAAGATAGAGGATATGGTGCTTGGAATGCGTGTGGTTACCTTGCAGGGGACTATTGTAACTAAGCCTTACCCGAAAACGGCGCAGGCATGGAACCTGAACGAGGTTTTTATGGGGTCGGAGGGAACACTGGGAATTATTGTAGAAGTGACGATGAAGATTGTGAAACACCGTCCGAAAAACCGTGCTTATGCTTCTTTTGTATTTCATGATTTTGAATGTGCTACCACAGCTATGCGCAAAATGATTCAGGGTGAATTTGGTAAGCCTCACTTATTCCGCCTTTCAGATCCTAAAGAAACAGATATTGCACTGAAAATGAGAAATTTTAATGGTACTTTGAGTGATAAGGTGCTAAGAACGCTGGGGTATGAAGCAGGAAAAAGGTGCCTGATGTTTGTTGCGGTAGAAGGCGATAGGGACTATACTCGTTTTGTGAAACGCAAACTGAAATCGGTAGCGAAAAAAAGCAAGGGTTTTTATATCGGAAAAAAACCAACCAAAAAATGGCTTGAGCAGCGCTTTCATTCAGCATATCTGCGCGAACCCCTTATGGATATGGGTATTATAACGGATACATTGGAGACAGCTATCGATTGGCAACAACTGGTGCCACTTTGGAGAGCAGTGCAGGCTTATATGAAGAAGCGCCCGAAGACAATTGTGATGACACATCTGTCTCATATTTACGAAACTGGGGCAAATCTTTATTTTACGTTTCTGAGCCCGATGAAGAGGGGAGAGGAGATGGAGGATTATTTGGAGTTCCATAAGGGGATTGTAGATGCTATTACAGAAAACGGAGGATCGCTGTCGCATCATCATGGTGTTGGTAGAACGCTTATACCGTGGATGAATAAGCAGTTCAATGCTGAGAGCCTTGAGCTTTTTCAAGGGATTAAGTCTTATCTAGATCCTAATTGTATCTTGAATCCTGGGGCTTTGGGCTTGGAGTAGCCTTTTTGTAAAAGGCTTTGATACAGATAGAAATCTGCATCAAAACCAATATTTTGCAGTGTTATTTTTTTACGATCTTTGTAGAGCCAAGTTCATTGTTTGTTTCATCTATTAGGCTCAGTAAGAAAGCTCCATCTGAAAGGTCTGTGATGTTGATAGTTTGTTTTTTTGTTAAAATTTCTCCTTTTTTAACCGCTTTCCCATTTAGATCGGTAATGATGTACTTTAGGTCTTTTGTCGGTTCATTTCGTATTTTAAGAACAACATAATCTTGAGATGGGTTAGGAAAAACGTTGAATTCGATTGTGTTTTTAGGTACAGAAGACTCCACTTGTTTTATAGCTGTTGTAGAAAAAGAGGCGATTGGGCACGTAGTTGCTTTGAAGGTCAAGTTACCATCATTGTCTAATGTTCCTCGCCAACATGCTCCGTCCGGTGCTTTCATGATGATGCCTTTGTTGATGTCACTGATGAATATGTCTCCATTGGCAACTTCAACTTTTGCATTTGGTGTTTTTGTGCCAAAACCTACGTTATCGCTGAAATAACCGCGGCCTACAAAATACCCTCCGAAAGTTTTGTCATTCCTGATCTTGTCTTCACCAATAATACCTGCTATAATAGAATTTTTAGGCTGAGTATTAATTGTTCCCATGAGTAGACCATAAACACCACCTAGGTAGTGAATATTTGATCCGTTATCGAAAGCTTTATAGTTATCTAGATTCGTAGTAAATAATCCTGCTGCACTATGACTATTGTATTGGCTGGCATTGTCTCTGTTCAAAGTTAGAGTGCTTGCAAATGCACCGCATTGTGATTGAGAAGACCATAGACTGGTGTAACCGACTATACTTTTTGAATTGAATTTCATGTAAAGATGATCTGTAGAATGTCTTGATAGTAGACCATAACCTCCACCGCGATCAGTGTCTCGGTTGCTGATTAGGGTAAGGGCAGCCTGCTCTTCTTCTGTAGAAGCTCCGATAATTGTCTCACTTAGTGTGTAGATTTTTCCGTTTTTAGTGCTCCAATTTTGTGCATTTAGTGATGTTAGGAAAATAAAACTTAGAAGAGTTAATGTAATTGATTTCATTGGTGTTTGTTTATAAGTTAGTATTGGAATCCTTTATTGCAATCGAAAAACAAGCTGTTGCTTTAAGTAAAAGTCCTTTTGGTCAAAGGTTTTCCGTATCAGGTACACTTATTACCAATGATTAATATGCTAATGACAAAGCAAAAGCCAATGAAATTGAAACTATTATAGGCTAAACTTTACTTTTGTAAAGTACGGATTAATCATTTTTTTGAAAAAATCAAGTGCATTAAAGATTGAAAGCGGTCAACTAATATACTTGTTCCTCGTGTTTTTTGTTGTAGTATTTTGGTTGCTCTTTTAATATGAGAGTAAAGAATTTTAATCTTATTTCTGGATTAGATATAAGTTGGAAAAAATAGAATGCTTATAGGGTAAAGTGCTGATAATCTATAATATGTGTTGTGTTCGGAAGTTGAATTAATATGATGTACATAATAGGTTTGACTAGACATCCCAAAACTATTAACTCGAAATATTTTGTATTTATCTGATTTGTTTTAACGTCATCTAAAGTAAGAAAATAATTGTGGATAACAAAAAAGATGCATCTTTTAGTGTTGTATAATTTTATCTAAAATTGAATTAGGGTATTTAATTGATTGTTTATTGGTAATTAATTTAGCATTAAATGCTAAGCGTTTGAATTGATATCGGTTGTTGGAGGTGGGTAGTGAGGTGGGGCGCATGAACTGAGTTGTATAGACAAAAGCTTTCCATGCTGAGTAAATATTTTTCGGAAAAAGATTTGATAATAATACTCAAAACAGAAAGCCTTTTTATGCACAAAAAATGAAATGTAGGGAGGGTGCGTAATTAGAAAGAATAACCAACCTTAGCACCTAGCACTGGATCAATAAAATTAGGAGTCCATTTTTCTTCTCCAACCTTTATTTCTTTTCTATTTAAATGTAGATCGACACCAATCCATGGATTTATATACAACCCTTTGTATAAACTGATGGTGTATCCGATTCCGGAATGTAAATCGAAAAGATTGGCGTATACTTTCTGGCCTGAACTTTCAGATACTACGCTTTGTCTTGTGTACCCGCTACCTACAGCGAACCAGATTCCTCTGAATTCGTTTCTTTTTTTTCCAAAAAAGTAGTCAATCTCTATTTCGTAGAATTCAGATGTTAAATCCTTGAAACCTTTGGGGCTAAAAGCATTTGGATACACAGCTTTGGCCGTTACAAGGCGGGCTCTGAGCCCATTTTTACCAATCCAGAAAGAACCGTGGAAGCCTTTGTTGATCCATGTCATTAGTTCGGATGCAAAGCCAAAAGTCAGTTTTCCCGAAGATTCTTGAGCTGTTGAGGTATAGGTAGTAATAACGATGAAAAATAGCAGTAATGCTGATCGGAATAAAGTTATTATTCTCATAGTGTTTTTTGTTTACGGAAACACACTTCTTAATACAATAATTTTGACGTGTTTTGCCTGGTTCTTAATTATGGGTAAATATTAATGCTACCCGTTGATTAATTGATTTTTTACAAAATTAGGTAGGCAATTGGCAAAACTCGTTGAACTAATTCAATAAATCATTTGAGGGGGAATAAAAGTAATGTTGTGAATGCTTAAATTTGGAAAATACAGGTGCAGATCGCTTTTGGTGTTCTCTTAATTGCGCTATAAAGGCTTCCCACCTTGGAGTTTTATAATCGGTGATTTTTCAGGGCTTACGAAAACGTCCTGAAGTGGGTAGCCTTTATTAATACAGTTAAAACATATCAGTAGATATGTGCTGGCAATGTTTAGGAGATGAATGTGATGGTCATAGCGAATAATCGATATTTTAATTTGACTATATGGTGGTTTTCATGGGAAAATTCAGATTTATAATTCCAAAATACTTATTTTTTCGCTCTTATTTTAGATAGCCATTCTGCTGAGACCCCTAAATAAGAGGCTATTTTATATTGTGGGATTTCTTGAATAAATTTTGGGTAATGCTGTTGAAGCCTTTCGTATTTTTGTTTGGGGGAGAGATGCTGTGTACGCAGTCGCTGAGCAAATTCTACGTAATAATTTTCGGCGATAATACGGCCGATCTTCTGGAAATTTATGCTGGAACCGTATAATCTGTCTAAGTTGGATTTGTCGAAACAGAACAGCTTTGCTTTGCGGATTGCTTCTATTTGTGTGTCGGACGGTTTTGCAGATAAAAAGCTTAGATAATCGCAGGCAAAGTCGCCGGGAAACAGGAAGTCGATAATTGTTTCGGAATTATTTTCAACAAAAGTCATTTCCAATAGGCCATCTTCCATAAAACCGATTCTTTTTTCTGTTTCTCCATAGCTTAAGAAGCGCTCTCCTTTTGCTAATTCTACTTGATATACTACCTTTTTTATTTCTGAAATCTCTTCTTCTGAAAGTGGGGCGATATTGTTTAAGAAGGCAAGAATGTTTTCCATAAATGTGTAAAAATCTATTTTTTTAGTTCGTTGATCTAACTTTTAAGAATAACTTTGATTTGGCGGTTTTGTTGCGATAAAGATAATTGTAAACATTGGATTTTTAATTTTAGGAGGGTAAATTTTCTAGTGTAAAAGAGGGGATTTTTTCAGTTTTACTAACTTAGAAAATTGCCTTAGAAGGTGTCACAGTTGTATGAGCTAAGTTGGGAGTATCAGCTATTTAGCCTTTGTTTTGCTTTTTTAGATTTTCTGGGCGCAGTATTAATGCAGGATGTTGCAAAATAAGGTCGTGGATTTATTTGTTTTAGACTTACTTTCTTCAAGTAACCCACCACTTAGGCTAGAAATAGATCTAACTTAATTTTACATGGAGCTTTATTGTACAGTATTTGGGATTCGATCTGAATGTTATTTTTTACACATTTGATGTGTCGTCCCTAAAAAAGTGTGTCCATATTCATTGTCAAAAATGAGAATATTATGAAAAAAATGATATTGATACTTCTATTTTACTTGATTTTTGGAATTACTTATTCGCAGAATAATGATATCATAATTGCATCATTAGGTGGATATTGTAGTGGTTCTGTTACGATAAAGGAAATTACTGATAGTCCTCAAATTGAATTAAATTCAGATAAGCCTGAAGTAACAGTATCTAGGATAGGATTCTTTTCAAACAATGAACAGAACTTTGTGGAGTATTGGTCTAAAGAGAGGCAATTAAATTCTCAAATGCTTGGCCGGATTTCAACTCTGAATTCTGGCGATAGAATATATTTTTACGTGTTTGTTAATGTAGAGGATTCTACGATCTTACTTCATCCGTTGGAGTTGAAAATTTCTGCGAGTAAGAAAAAATCATGTTCCTGTTATACTTTCGGACTCGCGAGTATAAAAGGAGTCACTAATGGAGAATTGTCCAAAAAAGAATTGTTGGATGAAGGAACGTTAACAATAGGTGCAGGTGATGAGAAAATAGAGTTGATAAGCTATAAGGTTACAGGTTCTGTGAAAGGTAGAAGGGAGGAGATTAAATGTCAGGGCAGAGAATTCACAGCAAGTGTTAAGAGACTGATTCGTGCTTTAAGGAAATCTCAGAACTTATATTTTAGTGAGATTAGGGTTTTAGTTGGTGGGAAATGTTTTTTTATGAATTCGATAGAAATTAAAATTGGATAAAAGTGTTGATAATTTAAAGATGACTATCTTATTAGACACCTAGGGCAGATGCATCAAGAATATTACATGCTGAAAACCAAAGGTTTTTCAATAAAAGGCTTCGTTTCTCGGGAAAACCTTCGGTTTTCATTTTAATGCGTTGGTTCTAGTGGATATATGTTTGGATGATACATGCGATAATTATGATAAACAAGAGCGTAGGAATTACAAGCATTGAAACAAGTATATAAAAAAACAGAAGTTCGAAATATAACCCACGATCTTCGGTTCCAACTTATCACTCAACCCACATTCGAAAAGAAAAAGAAAACCGTTTCCCTTTCAGAATATATTTATCCAAATAATTGTACATAAAACTCTCGCTACCTAATGCATCCTGAGCCTTATCGAGGTATAGATGATCGAAAACATCATCCGTTAAATCGGTAGTGTGAACCGCGTTTGTTAGGGTTTCCAACGAATAAGGATGTAGGCTGAAAGCAAAACCATCGCCTTCAAATTTTAGTTTACTGCCGTTATGGGATTTAATTTCTAACGCATCTACGCCATAGCGGCTGCCATTTTCCTGTGGCTTGATGTAAGGCGTGGTTAAGCTGTCTTTGTGCAACGAATAAGTTCCATAATGTGAGGCATACGACCTATCGCGATAACTTTCGTGCTTGCCTTTCCCGATCCAATCAACAGAATCGTAGTTTTTTGGCAAGGCAATCTTTACTCCTACTCTTGGCAGTACCCTTTTCTTTTTGAATTTCAGATCGTAATCTACAGAAACGTATCCTTTGTTGCTGAAATGGTAAGCTGTTTTTACTTTAACCTTGGCCTTTTTTCCCCGCAATACATACTTTGCTTCTACTGTTATTGAGGAATCTGAACGCTGGGTTACTGCAACTTTTACTTTTTGTTTTTGCAAATTATCTAAGCCTAACTTGCGCCATTGTGTTGCATGCCATGTAAAACGCGGATCGGGATTAAAACCTGTACCGATATCATTGCTTGTTGGGGCGCGCCAAAGGTTCACTTCTGGTCCACGGGCAAGACGAACTTTGTCCTCCTTTTTCCAATTGCTGATTATTCCTTCTGTTTTGCTTAAATGAAGGGTTTCTTCGCCTAACCCAATCACAAAAACACTATCGGTGTCTGTTAATGTCAGCTTATGATTTGTTTTTGGAGATTGAAGGGTGCGTTTGAATCCCTTGTAATCAAACTGTTCGGTAGCCAGTTCATGATCGGCATTAGCCCAAGCGGTTTTTTCGGAAAGTTGTACAGCTACATTCAAGTGATAACGCTTGCCTTCTACAAAAGCTGAGTCTGTAATTGGTAGGTCAATTACCACAGAATCGCCCGAAGCAATTGCTGGTAGTAGCAGTTTTCCTGATTGTATTTCGCGGCCATCCTCCAACTGCGACCAGGTAAGCACTTTGCCTTGCAGGTCGATAAAACCGTATGTGTTTCGTATTTGTATTTTGCCATTTTTTAGGTTGATGGCCTTGAATTTAATCCACTGTTGCACTTTTTTAATCTCATGCATGGCTGGCTTTATGCGGCGGTCGGGAAAAATAACGCCGTTCAGTGCAAAATCCTTATCGTTGATGGTGTCGCCAAAATCACCACCGTAAGCATAATGCTGTTTGTCCTTCTTCCAAATTCCCTGATCCACCCAGTCCCAAATATAGCCGCCGTACATTTGTGGGTGAGACTCGAACAGATCCCAATATTCCTTGAAATGTCCCGTGCTGTTGCCCATTGCGTGAGCATATTCGCAGATCAGGATTGGCCGCGAAGGATCTTTCTTTGCCATCTTCTTCAGGCGCTTAATTGTGGGGTACATGTAAGCGTTGAAATCGTAGCCTGCAAGCGCTTTGCTCCATTTTAGCGCAGCGCGGGCAATGCCGATTTTCTGAAACATGTTTTTGCCTTCTATATCCATTGCCCTGTCCAGCTCACGGCTTTCGTAATGAACTGGACGGTGCTGACGGTCGAGTTTTCGCAGTGTATCGGCCAATGCAAGCAGGTTAGGGCCATTGCCGGCCTCATTGCCCAGCGACCAGATTATTACCGACGGGTTGTTCTTCGTGCGGTGAAACATCGACAGTCCACGGTCGATAATTGCCGCCTTCCATTCGGGGAAAAGCACAGGCGATTCGTTTCGGTACTGCCATAGATAATGCGATTCCAGATTCGTTTCGTCCATCACATACAGCCCCATGCGGTCGCACAGTTTGTACCACTGCTTTTGATTCGGATAATGGGAACAGCGCGTTGCATTAAAGTTATACTGCTTCATCAGGTGGATATCCTGTAGCATTTCTGTTTCATTGATCGCACGTCCTTTTGTTGGATGCCATTCGTGTCGGTTCACGCCTTTCTGCAATATGGGCTTTCCGTTAATCAGAAACTTTCCGTTTTCTATTCGCACATCCCTGAGACCGATTTTTAACTGCCAAGTGGTTTCTTCACCAGCACTTTCGAGCGTATATTTTATTGTGTATAGGTTTGGCTGCTCTGCACTCCACAGTTTAGGCTGATTGATGTCGAAATCTACATCAAGAAATTTGTCTTTGTTAGCGTTTTTCGTAACAGTTAATTCGTCCGAATATGCGCCGAGTGTTTTTCCAGTTGGATCGAAATATTTAACCGTAAGTGAATACTGTCCCGCAGCATCCCAATTCTTAAAATGTAGCCTTTGCTTTACTTTGGCCTTGCCGAAATCCTTTTCAAAACTGATTCCTGTATCCACATCCCACAAACTGAATTTTGGAAGTGCATACACAAACACCTCACGGTAAATCCCGCTCAGTCGCCAATAGTCCTGATCTTCCAGATAGCTCCCGTCCGACCAGCGGATTACTTTCACTGCTAGTAGGTTCTCTCCTTCTTTGGCTACCGAACTGATATCGAACTCGGCAGGCGTCATGCTTCCTTCGCTATAGCCCACGTATTCGCCGTTCAGGTATACTTCGCAGGCCGATTGTACTCCTGCAAAATGGAGGATCAACTGTTTGGCTTGCCATTGCTTATCGATGTTGAAATAGCGGCGGTATAGCCCTGTTTCGTTTCCTTCGTGCGGCACATGTGGCGGATTGGGCACAAAGGGGTGCTTGATGTTTGTATAAATTGGCTGCCCGAAACCTTGCATCTGCCAGTTGGATGGAACTGTGATTGAATCCCATACTAGCCCTTTAAAATCTTTTTTGTAAAAGTTTGATGGTGTACTGTCTGGATTGTTCAGTAGCACAAAATCCCATTTGCCGCTTAGTGATTTTTGCCATTGCCCTGTCTGATGATCTGGTAACAGTAAAGTGTGGGCAGCGAGTTTGTTGTCGCCAAACACTGTAGGATCTTCCCATTTTTCTTGGGCACAAATTGATAGACTTAGACATGTAACTAGTAGTAGGGTATAAAAATACATGGGTTTTATTAATTAACTTCTTTAATGGTGGAGTTGTTGAATAACAGAGCAATAGAACAAGTTGCATGTTGGCGAATTTATTCGTTTGATCTATTATTCAATTATTGAAACAAAGAGCTAAAGCTAGCTTAATTTATAGAAGTCAATCTTTTTTGATTTTTAAATAATTGCTATGTCTTTTGTTTTTGGCATATCACTCTTTTCAAAGAGAATGATTGATGTTTTTTTGAGATACTGTCTTATTTTTGAACGGCATATTTTTCTTGGTATTAACAATATGCTCTGTTTGATTCATCCTCATAAAAACCTATAGTTCATACCTAGGCTCTCCTTTGTATTTTATACCTTCGGTCTTATTCTTACATTCGCTGTTGTGTTGCTCATGTAGGGCATACACATTGTTTTGGACACAATTAGAAGTGAGGTGAACAACATATTTTCATTAGCGATTATTAAATGATAAGATAATAAATGGGATTTTATATAGAATTACATATTGGCAAAGAAACTTGGTCTTGGAAAAATTATGTCCCCAATGACATCCCAATCTTATTTTATGGAAAACATAAAGTGATAGGAAGGGAATTTATTAAAAATCAAGAAAATGAAGACTGTGAAAAACGATTTATTGGTTTTGAAGCAACTGTAAATCAAATTAAGAAGAACTTAGATGATATAGGTTTGACAATAAACTTTTTCACCTCACTATATTCCTCCTATCGAAATGGATTTATTCCTTTTCTAGAGGGAGTTCACTCTTCAACAATTGAGTTAAATAATGAATTCAGGCAAAAAAGAAAATTCGGGCAAAAGAGAAAGGTTGATGATTGGCTTAATTCCTATTTCAGTAAAGATAGATTAAACTATTCCACGTTAGTTATGAAACAATTACATGATGGAGATGTGATCGATGAAGTAAATTCATCAATCGAATATCTTAAATCTGGAACAAAAGTAAAACTGCGGCACAGATCCGATAATCACCATCTTATTCCTTCAATTTTAGATATCGAATATGAAAACTGGGAGAATAAACTAAATATAATTAAGACTGGAATATTTGGTGTGTTTGTTTCATATGCAAAGGAAAATTTACCTGAAATTGGAGTGTTACTTGAAATAAAATTCTTTTTGGAAACTTTACTATCTAATTCCAAAGTAAGACTAAATTTAAATGAATGGGTTTCAGAAGGTGGAGAAATAGACTATGTAATAGAAAACTCAATAGAAGCATTATCAATAAAAACTAAAGGATATGCCAGAGCTTTTGATGCTTTGATAGGAAATTCAAATACGCAAAAGGTTGAATATTTAAGAAGTAAATTATTTGAGAATTGGCAATCTATTTTTGAGCGAGAAATTACTAATTATGAGAAGGGAAAAAGACTTGAGAATTTGGTCGCCAATATATTTTCAGGAATCAAAGGTATTGAATTGATTTCTATGAGCTTAGCTACCGATACTCAGGAATTAGACATTGTTCTTAAAAATAAAATTAATAGTCCATTTTTCATATCACTTTCGTCTCCATTTATTTTTGTTGAATGTAAGAATTGGACTTCAAGGGTAGATACTAGGGAAGCAAGGATATTTGAGAGTAAATTAAGACAATCGACCAATAGGGCAAATATTGGAGTTTTTGTTGCCATAAATGGTGTAACAGCGGGGTTTCAAGATCATATTAATTCACTGAAGAGAGATGGTGTAAACATTGTCCTAATAACAAATAATGACATTAGTAGCCTGATTATTGATCAAGATTTTGATATTGGATTTTGGTTTGAAAATGTTATTGCACGAGAGTTGATTTCAAGTGGATAATTAAGCTGTGCCGTATGCATAATTACCTTCCCTTTAAAGTGTTTCGACCCCTATATTCCTAGAGTATTATTTTAATTTTTCTAAAAAAGTGTTGATCACCGTTTTATAGGGTAATCAGATCTGAAATGAAAAGTTATTTCCGAAATATTTTTTTTGCTTTTAGAGGAGCAAAAAATATTTCAGAATAACTTTTTTCTCTATCTCCGATCCCATATCCATTTTGTTATAGCTTTATCCTTTCTCTTAAAAATGAACGTTTTCCCTATTGAATGACAAAACTTCCTTTGTGTTTTTACTGGTCAGTTTATGCAACAT
Organism: Bacteroidales bacterium; assembly: GCA_965230435.1. Taxonomy (GTDB): domain Bacteria; phylum Bacteroidota; class Bacteroidia; order Bacteroidales; family JBDKHP01; genus JBDKHP01. The sequence continues at coordinate 945,270 of CBDDLB010000002.1, read as the reverse complement.
CCTTACGGAATATGACCTGATGTTTTGCCGACTCCCATTTTTCCTGTGGCGTATTCCATTTCAGGCCTCCGTGCAATCTTTCATTATTGTAAAACTGTCTGTACCTATTAAGTATCTGCTGTATCTGCCCAAAAGTACGGTACTCGAACCTGTCAAATATTTCACGTTTAAGGATGCCGTGATAAGCTTCAATATGGGCGTTTTCCTCGGGTGTCGCAACATGTGTGAACTCCTGTCCCACACCGATAAGTTCAAGATACTGCCTCACGTCAGAGGCTATGAACTGACTTCCGTTGTCGCTCCTGATGACAACCTGTTCAGGGTATTGATACTCTTCCAGAAGCTTCTCAAGGCAGGTAATCACATCCTTTTTCTTTACCGAGAATGCTAACAGGTCTGTCAGTATCTTTCTGGTAAACACATCAATCACTGAAAATAGGTATGCGTTCTTACCTTTCTCTGGTATCCATACCATCTTTATATCCATTTCAAGACACTGGAACGGGCGTTGGGCCTTAACTTTCCTGAACCTTACAAACTTACGGCCTTTTCTGTCTGCCATGATCCTGTTGCTGGTCTTTAACAGCCTGGCTTTCTTCATGATCCTGTACACCTTTTTATGGTTGATCCGGTAGCCGTCCCGTTTAAGGTAGGCCGTGACAACTTTATAGCCACAGTCCAGAAATTCATATTTCAGGAAAAGCCCTTTTATGGCCAAGACCACTTCTGCTTCCTCGACAGACCTTTTCGCATTATGCAGCGTGTATTCACTGGGCTTTCGCCCCTTACGTCCTGTTTTTTCACGGTAATAAAACGTACTTTCGCTCATTCCCGCATATGCGATCACTTGACTAAGGCTACATTTGCGCTTTGCTGCGACCTTGCGGATCAGATCTTTCTTGGATCCGATGTCCCAAACTTTTTTTTTAACAGTTCCCGTTGAACTTCAAGTTCAACCTCTTTATCTGCTAGTAGTTTACGCAATAATCGGTTCTCCTCTTCGGCTTCCTTAAGCTCTTTGCTTCGGTTGTCGTAATTTACTTTTAGGCCAGCTTCGCCCTGGCTGTCAAACTTCTTTTTCCAGTTGTAATAAGTAGCCGTGCTAACATTGTGTTTGCGGCATACCTCCACAACGTCTCCGTTTTCTGCCTCTTGAAGTATTTCCAACTTCTTTGATGCTTCCCATCTCTTACGTTTCATGATGCTAATTTACGTGTTTGAAATTTTATAATTTCACTCCAAGCATTTAGGGGGCTAAGATATAAAGCTAACTGATCAATGATTGTATAGCGGGTTATCAGTTGACTGTCCTCAGTTGGTTTTCGATGAAAAATAGATTGGCGAATCTTTAGTAAAAGATAATAGGTATATACTATAAAAACAAAGAAGAAAAATGGAACATAAAGTAAATATAAAAGATATTCAAATCAATTATGAGGTTATAGGAGAAGGAAAACCAGTTATAGTTATACATGGATACACCATTGACCATATAGCCATGACTAATTGCCTAGAACCAGTATTTTATAAGAATGATGGCTACAAACGGATATACATTGATTTGCCGGGTATGGGAAAATCTGAGAGTGCACATTGGATCTGTAATTCTGATGTAATGCTTGATATTGTAATTGAGTTTATTGGAAAAGTAATACCAAATGAAAAATTTCTACTTGTTGGCTATTCGTATGGTGGATATTTGGCTCAAGGTGTATTAAAAAACATGGCGGATATGATTGATGGCCTATCACTAATATGTCCGGTTATAATTGCAGATGAAGAGAAAAGAAGTGTCCCAAATAATGTAGTATTACAAAAAGACGAAAAATTATTATCTAGACTATCACCAGAAATGGTTCAAAGTTTAAATTCTATGATGGTAGTACAAACAGAAAAAACGTATAGAAGATATAATGATGAAATACTGGATAGTATTGAAGTTGCGGATCATACATTTTTAGAACGCCTACAAAATAATGGTTATGGTTTCTCATTTAACACCGATGCAAAACATGATAAACCAGCATTATTTATATTAGGGAGACAAGATTCATGTGTAGGCTTCAAAGATGCATGGAATATTTTAGATAATTTTCCAAGAGCAACATTTTCAGTATTGGATAAAGCAGGGCACAATTTACAGATAGAACAGGATGAACAATTTAACTCATTAGTTAGTAATTGGATCAAAAGAACTGAGGAAGAGCGTGTTTGTCATTCTGAAGTTACCACGTGTAATTTCTCATAGTTGAATAAATAGCTGACAAGGTTACGTCGTGCGCAGTGTGTGTGTTCGCTGCAATGGTAGAAAAATGAAATGGATAATCATACCATTAACTTTTTTTGTGCTTTTCTTATTTATAAAATGTTAATAATCAGTATTGATAGGAGCATATTAATACGATGGAAAATTTATATCGACCGTGCAAAAATGCACATAGGATATGTTCAATTTTTAATGATTGCATTTGTACTTCTGGAAGCGTATAAAGAAAGTACTCTTGGGAAGTTGATATTTGACAATATGCTTATATCCATGCTGATCATTTTTTATATTTATACTGCTTTTGTTAATTGTTGGTAGAATAATACGCTTTGGGGCTTGAGAGAAGAGGAGCTGCGCAATTCATCAACATCCAATCCTGTAATGTGGGAAATATTACAGAATATAGAGGAAATTAAGAAAGAACTGGAAGAGATAAAACTAAATAAAGAAACAGGCCATAGCTAGAGAATTAGTAACTAAAAGTTATGAACTGCGAAGCACATCATAGAGGCTATTGAAAATAAATTCCTTTGAATAATTACAAATTATCTAATGCCTGAAAACCAATGCGTGGCAAATTTATTATGTTCAATTATTAATTTGACAGAGTTTTAATGAAACCTTCCAAATTCAATTTCTTCCTACAAACAACAAAAGGCTGTAGACAGGAATTTAGCTGATATTTGACAAATATAATCCTAAACTTCTTTGCTTCTGTAAGAATATTTAGGAAATAGTATGATTAAACATGTAATGTGTTTGTTTTAAGTAAAATACAGATCAGTTGAATTATAGCCTACAGCCTTTCCAAAACTTCACTTTTGAGTCAAACTAAAAATCAGGCATACTTTTTTTTTGACGCATCTGTCCAGCAATTTCTAATTTGGATTGATGATGTATAAAAGCTACAGGCTAAAAGCCTGTGTTACATGTAGCGCAGGCTTTTAGCCTGTAGTTTTGGTAATATTCCATCCATTTATTTTCAAATTGGAAATTGCTGGTGTTTATCTTGTAATTTGATTATTAGGGTAATGTAAGATGAGTAGAGGTCTGAAAGTTATTTCTAAGAAGTAATTATTGGCAAATCAAACCTTCAATCAGTTCCTCAGAAATAGTTTTTATGTTTCGAACATAACTTTACATATTTGAAACAACATCTTTAAATTAAAAATAACTTAAGAAGTATATTTAAAAGTTATATTTGGCCAATTAAAATACCATCGAGGTGTGTGCTAATCTCAGCCACCAGATTAACCAATGTGAAAAGATAGAAACGAACAAGTCATAGTTCTTTCTTTCTGTGTTGTTTTTCAGTGAGATACAAATCGAACGCAATATCTGCTAAACATCGACAAATTACTTTCATTATAAATCTTACTAAAATTACATGCAAATGAAAAGACTTTTCTTTACAGTTAGCCTAATGGTTTGGTCTCTAATTTCTTTCGGCCAATGGACTCCCAACACAACAGATCCTAATGTTACTATATCGCGGAGCGGGGCTGTAGGTATTGGCACTAGCAATCTCACAGGCGACAAATTCAAGGTTGCTACTGGTGGGCAATATTTTAGGGTAGGCACGTGGGGAGCGGGCGTAGTTGATTCAGACTGGACAAACACCCTTATGTTCAGCAATAACAAGACATGGAACGAGATTTACAATAATACAGGAACACCGATCATCCTCCAGAACACAAAAAAAGGCGGTGTGGCAATCGGCACTAGCAATCTCACAGGCGACAAATTCAAAGTTGCTACTGGTGGGCAATATTTTAGGGTAGGCACGTGGGGAGCGGGCGTAGTTGATTCAGACTGGACAAACACCCTTATATTCAGCAATAACAAGACATGGAACGAGATTTACAATAATACAGGAACACCGATCATCCTCCAGAACACAAAAAAGGCGGTGTGGCAATCGGCACTAGCAATCTCACAGGCGACAAATTCAAAGTTGCTACTGGTGGGCAATATTTTAGGGTAGGCACGTGGGGAGCGGGCGTAGTTGATTCAGACTGGACAAACACCCTTATGTTCAGCAACAACAAGACATGGAACGAGATTTATAATAATACAGGGACACCGATCATCCTCCAGAATACAAAAAAAGGCGGTGTGGCAATCGGCACTAGCAATCTCACAGGCGACAAATTCAAAGTTGCTACTGGTGGGCAATATTTTAGAGTAAGTACGTGGGGGGCTGGCGTAGTTGATTCTGACTGGACGAATACTCTCATGTTCAGCAACAACAAGACATGGAACGAGATTTACAATAATACAGGGACGCCTATCATCCTCCAGAACACAAAAAAAGGCGGTGTGGCAATCGGCACTAACAATCTCACAGGCGACAAATTCAAAGTTGCTACTGGTGGGCAATATTTTAGAGTAAGTACGTGGGGGGCTGGCGTAGTTGATTCTGACTGGACGAATACTCTCATGTTCAGCAATAACAAGACATCAAACGAAATCTATAACAACGCTGGAACACCGATAATACTTCAGAACACAGTTAAAGGGAGTGTTGCAATAGGAACAACAGAGACTGGTACTCATAAATTGGCTGTTGAAGGTTCAATTGGAGCTAGGGAGGTTGTAGTTGAAGTGGGAGCATGGTCAGATTTTGTATTTGACAACGAGTACAAATTGAAAGAATTGGATGAGGTTGAAAGTTTTATTGAACAAAACAATCATTTACCAGATATTCCGTCTGAAAAGGAAGTTTTAAAAAATGGGGTTTCATTAGGAGAAATGAATGCTAAACTTCTGCAAAAAATTGAAGAATTAACTCTCTATGTAATTGAAATAAATAAAGAGGTTAGAATTCTAAGAGATGAAAACAAAGAACTTAAAGAGAGAATCAAATAGTTTTGATTTGAAAATGGAGGGTTGAGCGTGATTCTTTAAATCGTAAAGATTAACAAAATTTATAATGTGCGAATGAATTGGTGAACTTAAATGTCACCAATTCTACTCCTTTGTGAATTGAGAACACATATTGCACGGTGGTCTATTCTACTGATACTCTATAGTTACTGTACTGATCTTTGATATTCTTTCTATTTCTGAGGTGAAAAACTGTACATTAATTTCTCATCAAAGCCAAAGCTTGTAAATTAGTCTTTGATGAAGCTACAATGAATATGTAGCCTTTTAAATCCAATCGTTTTGAGTTGTCAGTTATTGACTATAATTATAAATAATACTACCAAATGGAGATAGTGGTCCGTCATACAATTTCCGATTTATATAAAACCCTGAGTTTGCCCTTTGAACAAGAAATAGATTTCACTATTCTTAGCATACCTGATATTCATGCTCAAATTCCTTTTAAATCATCCATACTACGAGCAGATTACTTTTCTTTTATTTTAACAAAAGAGGGTTCAGGTGTTTATTATCTTGATGATAATAGATTCCCTTTTGAATCCAGAACTATTTACTTCACTAATCCAGGGCACATTAAATCGTATGAATTAAATGATTCAAAAGATGCTTATATCATAAGCTTAACTGAGAAATTTCTGCGTGAAAACGTACATACAGAAATTTACGGAGAATTCTCTTTCCTGTTAGCCGAAATAGTCCCGCCTAAAAAACTGCCTCAACAGGATTTTGAAGAATTTGCAACACTGTATGAACAAATATTAAATGAATTCACTAGGGATTCCAGATACAAAAACAAGATACTGGGAAACCTTTTTATGATATTGTTGCTAAAAATAAAAGAGAAGCTCTGGTCGGACTACAATCCAATTGATGAAGGAAGCCGGAATTCTCAGATTGTTAAATCATTTAAACGGTTGTTGGAGTCGGAGTTCAAAAAAGTTATTGAAAGTGAGCAGAACGATGGTAAATTGCAGGTTCAACACTTTGCTGAAAAATTGAATTTACATCCGAATTATCTAAACTCGGTAATAAAAAGTAAAACAGGAAGAACAGCAAATGATTGGATTTCTAAACGAACCCTTTCTATTGCTAAATCCCTCTTAATGGGCAGCTCTTGCTCCTCAAAAGAAATAGCCTATAAATTGGGCTTTAGCGAGCCTACCCATTTTAGTCGTTTTTTTAAGAAACACACCCAGCTTTCACCCAGCTTATTCCGGAAATCGAATAAATCATAATTCTACTTCAAGGTCGTGGATTTATTTTAGACTTACTTCAAGTAACCAACTGATTAGGCTAGAAATAGGTCTAACTTAATTTTATATGACTATCGTTGAAATTATCTGAAAAAGACTCAATATGATTATGAATAAGGTTGGTTTGTCTTGATAATCTATGATCAACTAAGGCTGAAATGATCATATAAGGTTTTTAATAGAATAAGAACCTTATTATTAGACCAACTGGGACATGTTTAGGTATCGAATACGATAGTCATATAATTTTATGTGGGTACTTACTAAAAAAAACTAATGACGAATTAATCAATGGCCAGATGAAAGCCAATAGAATCAAGGTTGTTACTGGTTAAATCTTAACTCCGTAAAGAGCGAAGTAAGTAATCTTTGAAATTGGTTATTCTCCGTTTGGTTGGGGTTGTAGTACAAGGTGCCTTATCCCTCATCTTTGCAGTGTAATATTTAAGATACAAGACAATGATGAAAATAGAAAAATTAGCACGCAATGCTGTAGGTATGCCTCTTGTGGGATTTGGAACGTATCAACTGTCAGTAGATCAGGCCAAATCCTGCGTAAGTGAGGCCCTTAAAACTGGATTTAGACATATTGATTCAGCGGAAGGATATCAAAATGAAGAGGGCACTGGCAAAGGGATTAAAGCGTCAGGTGTTTCAAGAAATGAAATTTTTGTAACTACCAAGCTTTTCCCTGGGTATAAACAGTGGGGAGCACCCGAAAAAAACTACGATCAGACGATTGAAACCCTGAAAAATCAACTTAAACAACTTCAACTTGAATATGTTGATCTTTACCTTATACATGCTCCACTTTCAGAACTCAGGCTGGAACAGTGGGAGGCTTTAGTAGAACTAAAAAAAATGGGGTTGACCAGACATATTGGAGTGTCAAACTACAATGAAGAGAGAATTAGAGAGATTTTGGATGCTGGAATGGCTAAACCGGAGGCCAACCAGATTGAATTTCATCCAATTTGTGCTCAGACCAAGCTGACAGGTTACATGAGGGAAAACTCAATAGTACCAATTGCCTATAGTTCACTTGCTCCCCTTTCAACTTGGCGGGTTGAAGAAGGACAAGGTGGAGAAGTTCTTGCCGAGATAAAAGAAGAATGTCAATTGGTCACCAAAGATATTGCTGCAAAACTTAAGGTGTCGGAGGCCAAATTATTATTGAGATGGGGGCTTCAGCATGGCTATAGTGTATTAACGAAGAGCAGTAAACCTGAACGCATCAGAGAAAATTTGAATTTATTTGATTTTGAAATTCCTGATGGCGATATGAAGCGATTGAATCAACTGAATCAAAATAAAGCAATTGCTTGGGCTGCTAATGGTCTTAATCCAATGGAAGTTGCACCGGTTCTCAAATCGGTGAGACTATAGTTTTGAAATCTGTAATAAGGGAGTTTTGGCCTTAGTAAGCTTGACAGCTTGTTTTATCAGTTTCGTTCTTTGAGCTTCCAATGAATATGGAAATCGTCGGAATAGTGAACAAAGAGCAGGGCTAAGTGCACCATTTTCACAGCTTATGCAACATGATATTGGATTGCAACGGATTTGCTAGACTGTTTGTGGTACACTTTTCTGGCGTTTTCCTACAATTAATTTAAATCAGGATGAGTTAAGCGAGGCAGTAATAAGGTTGTTTAATTTGCAAATCAAGTTCGGAAAGCTATTTTTGAGGGACAACTTTATACTGTACATCAAAGTGGTTGTACTGCATAAAGTATAGTCTATACTATTACATCAACTTATTCTCGCAAAATGTTAAAAATCAAAGCCGACAGAAGAACATTAATACGATGGAAAATTTATATCGACCGTGCAAAAATGTACATTGGATATGTTCAATTTTTAATGATTGCATTTGTACTTCTGGAAGCGTATAAAGAAAGCTCTTTGGGAAAGCTGATATTTGACAATATGCTTATATCTACTCCGATCATTTTTTTGATATTTATACTGCTTTCGTTAATTGTTGGAAGAATAGATACACTCTTGGGTCTGAGGGAAGAGGAGCTGCGCAATTCATCATCATCCAATCCTGTAATGAGGGAAATATTACAGAATATGGAGGAAATTAAGAAAGAACTGGAAGAGATGAAACTGAATAAAGGGGCAGGCCATAGCTAGGGAATTAAAAGTTATAGATACACCATTTACTATATAGCTATAGCTGATTGTCTAGAAACAAGATCATTTTAAGAGTGATGGATACAAACTGATGTACATAGTTTTGTCAGCAAAGGGAAAGTCGGAGAGGGCACATTCGTTTAATTGCCTATTCAAGAAGTTAATAAGAGAAAACTCAAAAATCAAAGCCAACAGAAGAACATTAATATTGACCGTACAAAAACCGTTGGGCAAGGTCAGATTAAAAATACGCTGGTCCTCCTTTGTCACCGCAACCACCAGCACAGCCCCCTCCGCTTTTATTATTGAGTATGTCTTGAAATATTGTAGGATCATCAATCAAAGAACCAAACTGACTGATGATTTTAGGTGTAATACCTAATACTGCTATTGCATACAAAAGATCATCTTCTTGACTCTTGGGTATACTGTCTGGTTTTATTGCCCAATTAAAGCGTGTTGCACTCAAATCTAATAGCTTCTCACCCAAAGTAGAGATTTTTAATTGGACAACAGCAAATAAAACGATAACAGCAATAATCAGGACTACGACAAGAATAGTGATAGTTCTATCGTAAGTAACACCTAGGTAAAGTTTAGAGCCTCCAAAAAACAGAATAAGCATAAGTCCCCTTAATATAATCTTCACTCGATGTTTGATTGCCATATCTGAAAGCAAGTTGTGTTTTTCTAAGTTTTGAATGCTGGATTTAAACAAAGCTGAAGCAGTTAATTTTTTTTGGTGTGAAAAAAAATCAGCATATATTCTTTCTGAGCTGAAAAAATCCAATATGCTCGCTCTCAGTTTATCGTTTTCGTTACCTTTTTTCAGCGTTTTCACCCACAGTTTCTTATCAACAGTTTTTATACTGATTTGTTTGTTTTTTAAGAGCCTCATAGTTGTTGTGACTATGGTACCTTTGATCCCTCTGTTAAGATAAGCAATTTCTTCGGGTAAAAATTGTGTAGGTTCAGGTACGGATTTGTTATGGGTACTATCGAAATGAGCTCGCCATTTGCAGAAATAAATTACCACAGTCGAATATAGGGCAAAGAGTATTAAAAAAGTCGAGTCTGGAATGTTTTTAATGAGTTCAAGCATGTCAGAGTTTTAGGTATTAGAATGGTTAAACAAACGTTGCAAATTACTTATTTATTATTTGACACAAGCGTTATATACAATACAGGAATAATTGTACATCAGACCCTGCTTTTAATGTGCGGATTCTTCAGAAATTATAATTCCCTAAATCAATTGAGATCAAATTTGTATATCTGAATGTAGATGATTAACTATGGTGCATTAGTGCATTTAGAAAGACACATCACAACGTGATTTATAGCTACAAGAAGAGGGAGTGATTGTTGATGTTAGAGTGAAGGTTTTTAGACTGATACAGAGTGATTATTACATAGAAAGTAATACGCAGATAAAATAAAAATCATGAGCAACAACAAAACAAGATTAAAGGCAGGTATTGCCATAGTAGGCATACAATGGATAGTTTGGTTACTGATGCCTGCTATATTTCCAGATACTTCTGCCTTTGGCTTTTTGGGTGCAATTTTAGGAGGATTGGTCACTTATATCTGGTGGGCAGCTTTTAGTAGGGCACCCAAAGCAGACAGGTTGGGCGGTTTGCTAGTATTAATCGTTGGTTTAGTTATTGCTTGGTTTGTGAGCGATATTTCGATTCAGACGGGCATGTCGTATATGATGATATTGATGTATGGACTTCCTGTGCAATGTCTCATATTCATTCTTTGGGCTATTTTTAGCCGAAATTTAGAAAACAAGGCAAAATGGATTTCTTTAGCAGCATCAATGCTGTTGTTTATAGGAGGGGTTTCTTTACTGCGATCTGATGGAATTACAGCCGATGGTGTTGCAATATTGCAATGGAAATGGTCGGAAACACACGAAGAAAAACTCTTAACGAAAACAATTGAGGAATCTGCCGACAATGTAAAAAGCATTGAAAGCACATTAGATTGGCCTGAATTTAGAGGTGCTAACAGGGACGGCATTGTATTCAATACCAAGATAAATACCGATTGGACAAATAATCCACCTAAAGAAATATGGCGCCGTTCAGTTGGCCCAGGTTGTTCTTCGTTTGCAGTTGTGGATGGCCGATTGTTCACCCAAGAACAATTAGGAGAAGAAGAGTTGGTTACATGCTACAACTTTTTAAATGGGAAATTGATTTGGGAACATACAGACAAAGCCCGTTTTTGGGATTCCCACGCAGGAGCAGGTCCCCGGTCGACACCAACCATTAAAAAAGGTATCGTTTATACTCTTGGAGCTACAGGAATTGTAAATGCTTTAAAGGCAGAAAACGGACAGAAGATTTGGTCGCGAAATGCAGCTGAAGATCTAAAAATAAAACTCCCGGGCTGGGGTTTTACCAGTTCGCCGTTGGTTGTAGATAGCTCTGTAATAGTTGCTATTTCAGGAAGCCTAATTACCTACAACATAAAAGATGGGAAAGAACTATGGCGGGGGCCTAATGGTGGCGATGGATATAGTTCAGCTCATTTATATGTGCAGAACAACACACCGCAAGTTCTGTTTTTAAGTCAAATAGGACTAACCTCTTTTTCACCGAAAGACGGGGCGATTCTGTGGGAACGAAAAAACAAGGGGGAACAGATAATTCAACCAACACTACTGCCAGATGGCGATTTGCTGATTAACAATGGCAGCAGAAAGGGAATGAGCCGAATTAAAGTTAAAAACGAGAACAACGCATGGAGTTTTGAACAACTTTGGAAATCGACCCGAATGAAACCTGACTTCAACGATATTGTGATTCACAAAGGCTTTGCTTATGGCTACGATGGCCCAACACTTACCTGTATCGATCTAAAAGATGGCAGCCGCAAATGGAAAGGAGAGCGGTATGGGGGGCAGCTTGTGCTTTTAGCAGATCAGGATATGATAATAGTACTTACTGAAAAAGGAGAGATTGCGCTTGTTTCTGCCGTTTCTGACAAATTCACGGAATTGCACAAATTTCAGGCAATGAATGGTAAAACATGGAATCATCCAATATTAGTTGGTAATATGCTTATTGTTAGGAATTTGGAGGAAATGGTAGCGTACAGTTTATCTGTTAATTCTTGAAAATATACAAATTCAATTTTACCATTTCAGGTCGAATTGTACATTTTGAATTTCTTATTGTGCACCAGTTAAGATTTTGTTGATTTATAAATTTGTTTCAGATAGTACAACAGTTCATAGTGTTGCCTAAACAGTATTTGATGTATAAAATCGAAAAACGATGAAAGACTTTTGGAATAACAGATACAACCAGAATGAGTTCACTTATGGCAAGGAACCTAATGCTTTTGTAAAAGAAAAACTACCATTGTTTCAGGCAGGCAAAATTTTATTTCCGGCCGAGGGAGAAGGGCGTAATTCCGTTTATGCAGCTCAATTGGGCTGGGACGTGTCAGCTTTTGACTTCAGCAAAATCGGAAAAGAAAAAGCCGAAAAACTAGCCGCTTCAAAAGGTGTAAAGATCGATTATAAAGTAAACGGCTTTTTGGAAGAAAACTACGAACCTAATGTGTTCGATGTTATTTGCATGACTTTCGTGCATTTCGAACCCAATGTAAAAACCGCAATGCACAAAAGGTTAGATAGCTACCTGAAACTAGGTGGGCACATAATATTTGAGGCATTCAGCAAAGAGCACCGTGAAATTAGCAAAGTAAACCCTGCTGCCGGAGGGCCACCGGATGCAAACATGATGTATTCTATTGAGGAAATTGAACAGGATTTTAAGAATTATGAAGTTATAGAATTACAGAAGCAGAAAGTAGTACTGAATGAAGGATCTGGGCATGTGGGAGAAAGCTCTGTAATCCGTTTTATTGGCAAAAAAGTGAGCTGATGAAGTTGTGTGATAGTATTTGAGCAATTACCTTCCAGACTATTTTATATTGATTGGATTATTTATGAATAATAAACTAAATAAGGAATGATGTGTAGTGCTTGTATATCAGTAAGTTAATCAGTTCGATTGCTATGATCAAACAACATTTTGCATAAGAGCCTTTGTCAAAATTCTGAAAGAAACTCTCCCTGACCAGCCTGATATTTAGCGCTTAAGCTGATCAGGGATTTCTTTCAAGGAAGCCTAAATCAAGGTCTGCCCGAAGTTTAACAGCCCAATAATTTTGATTCAATCTGCAATCTGATTATTCTTTATGTAAGTTGTTCATCCAACTCAATTTTCATGGCCCTGATGATGGGTACATTTCCTTTTTGGTGAGCTGCAATCTGGCAGGCTTCCATGATGTCCGAATCTGAATACCCCAATGTATGCAAATTATCCACATCTTCCTTCCGAACCTCGTCTGGAGTGTACATCACCTTTAGCACAAACAGCAAAAGATTCTTTTCTTTTTCTTCAAGGACTGCACAGTTTGGGTCTTCGCATATCATCTGAAGTTGTTCATCGCTAATCCCAGCTGCCTTCAGAAACATGCTGTTGAATTTTACGCAATAGTTACCTCCTTCGCGATAGGAAACAATTAGGCGGATATGTCCGAAAAAGGCACGACTGATTTTAGGGTGATTTGCTTGTAAACCAGCTTTTTCAATAACCTGATTGAACATTGGTATGCTGACACTTTGTAATACGAAAACATTAGGCAAAAAACCACCTGTTAGCTCTTTGATGTGATTGTAAAAATCTGCAACATGCCCTGTTGCTTCATTCTCCTGTGTACCTTTCAATAAACTCATAAGACTTTGGTTTAAGTGTTGAATAATTTATTGTTTTTCTGAATGTTATGGCAAATTTAGGACAGATTCCCTTATAGAAGAATAGGCATTACTGACACTTTTGCTTGTTGATAGTGACATAGACATCGTTTACCTTTGTTGGAATAAATTAAAAAGATGAAAAGGAAAACGTTTGCCTTTCTTGCTTACCCTGACTGTTCTATATGGGGGCTGATTGGAGCATATGAGATTGTACAGAAAACCATGAAGTATATTCAGACATATCCGGACAGGTATGATGTAAATTTTATGATTGAACCGATATTGGTTTCTGCAACAAAAGATCTGAGAGTCCCCGGCAGTTACGGTACGTCTGTAGAAGCTAATTTGACTATACGTGATATGCAGAAACCAGATGTGATTGTTGTGCCCGGATTCGATTTTGGTATGGATGAAATTCTCGATCAGAACAAGGACGCCGTGGAATGGTTGAGAGAGCAATACCTGATTGGCAGCGAAGTGGCAACCATCTGTACAGGTGCCTGTATGCTGGCTGAAACAGGTTTGCTGAACAAGAAAAAAGCAACGACTCATTGGGGCTATGAACATCGGTTCAAAAAGCGTTTCCCTGAGGTTGAAGTGGAAATCAACAAAATGATACTTGATGAAAATGGCTATTACATGAGTGGTGGCGCCACCACCTTTCAAAATCTTATGATTTACCTGATTGAAAAGTACATGAGTAAACAGCTTTCTGTGGATATGGCGAAAATGTTGCTTGTGGACATTCACAAGATGAACCAGAATGAATATGCCATTTTCAGCGGACAGAAAGATCATGATGATGAGCCTATTCTTCGCATTCAGCAAGAGATGGAGCAAAATATGAAGGAATTTACCCCGATTGAAAAGTTGGCCGAACAGATTGCAATGAGTAAACGAACTTTTCTGCGCAGATTTAAGGCAGCTACAGGAAACACTCCTTTTGTTTACATGCAACGGATTAAGGTAGAAGCAGCCAAAAAGTTGCTTGAATCAACAGAAAGGCAGGTAGTAGAAATTGCCTTTGAAACCGGTTACGAGGACATTACAGCTTTCCGTAAGAACTTTAAAAAATACACAGGACTAACCCCACAGGTTTACAGAAAGAAATATGCAATGGTGTTGTAGTTCCAATTCCGATTGAAATGTCTAAGCTACAACGAATATCATCACTCCCAATGTTCAGCTAAAAGAACTACTTTAGGACAAACGAAAAAATTGTAAAGAAATGAAGCAATCCGTAATGATAGTTTTTGTATTGATAGCCCTTATTGTAATTGGAGGAATTTCGTGGTACATGTATAGTAGGGGCGTGAAAGCTCTGGAAGGTAGTGCTGTGCGTACATTTTTTACTTGGATATTTTGGATATTGATCGGGACATTTGTTCTGGGACAAATTTTTGAACGAGGTAACCCTGGAATGTTTGAAATAACGGTAAGCCGAATAGGATCAACAAGTTTAGCTTTCTTGCTGTACCTGTTGTTGTTTGTTCTATTTGTTGATCTGGTGAGGGTATTTCAACACTATTTTCATTTTATCCCAAGTTCTCTAACAGAGGGAGTTCTGTCTGGCAGAATGCTTTTTTTCTATGGAATTTCCATTGCTGCAGCCGTAACTATTGGCGGAGCAGTTAACGCCCGTAATCCGATTGTGAAAGAAATAAACCTGAGTATAGACAAGAAAGATTCCCAGAAAGATAAGCTAAAAGTAGTGCTCGCCACCGATGTACATTTGGGCGTGATGCTGGGACAAAATCATGCACAAAAATTAGTTGACCAGATAAACGCACAAAAGCCCGACCTTGTACTTTTCGGCGGCGATTTGGTTGATCATAACCCGAACCCAGTTATGAAATTTGATATGGGAACATTTTTCGAAAAAATTAATGCCACTTATGGCGTTTTTGCCACCACAGGCAACCACGAGTTTATGGGGAAACCAGATGTAACCGTAGAATATTTCGGAAAACACGGGGTGAAATTCATCCGCGATAGCATTGTAACGATTGATGGCGTAGTAGAAATCGTTGGTCGCGACGATAAAGATAAAACCCAAATGACTGGCATAAAACGCAAGAGTATAGAAAACATCCTGCAAGGAAACAAACAGAACCTCCCCTTGCTGCTGATCGATCACCAACCTGTTGAGTACGACATTGCGAAAGAACAAGGCGTTGATCTGATGGTGTCGGGGCATACACACAAAGGCCAACTGTGGCCGCTTTCGTTTTTCACCAACTTGATTTACGAGAACCATTTTGGCCTGATGCAAAAAGGAAATTCGTGGTTTTACACCTCTTCAGGTTACGGAACTTGGGGGCCTCCTGTAAGAACGGGCAACCGACCTGAGCTGGTGGTTTTTAACCTTGCATTGAAATAGAGCATGTTTTCATGAAAATAACATGAAAGTCGGCTTTTTTATTTTTACTAAAACTGGAATTAATATAAAATGGTTTAAAAATATCTTTGTAAAATCAACAGGATAAAACGTAATTCTGAATTCAGAGGAATTATTTTCAGCTTTAGGCAATATTGAGGATTCAATTAGAGATTTGTTCAATCAGTTAGAAACAACAATGGTTTTTTACTGGAAAATAGATGATATGTTGGTTTCCTATCTGTTTTTCAAAAACATAAAAAGTGATTGGAATATTCTTCCAACCACTTCGTGTTTCTAACTCTATCATGTGAAGAAGAGCTATAAGCTTTACTTTTGTATTTTTAAAACAAATTCCAACTTGAAATCAGTAGCTCCGCTAGCAGAAGTAGAAGTTGCTGATTTTACATCTGGTTGGTGTTGTAAGTTTGCTATAAAAGTACCATTTATAGCTTCAGCTGGAGTAGTCCATTCTGTTTCTAAACCTACAACAAGACCATTATCATCTTTATCAAGGTAATTGATTAAGTCATCTCTATTATCCCTATTTCCATTTCCCGCTGGATTTGCAAATATGTCATTTGTAAACTCATAGAAAAATTGATGCTCGTGATCCTCCTCTAAAATTTCTGCATCAAGATCAGTATCAGGATCAGTCAATTTATTCCATATCTCATAGGTCAACACGTAGGTTTTATCTACGTCAAGTACAATTTCGTCTATAACTGTCATGTCAGCATCACCATCACCATCTGGGTCTTGAGCTCTAGCAGTTACTACGTCCGAAGCGTCAGCTTTGTTCGTGAAAATTAGTTTGATATCTGTAAAAATTTCAGGTACGTTTTCCTTTTCTGGAACATCATCATCATCTTCACAACTTGCAACAAAAAGAGCTGTTAGTAATACCGCGAAGAAACTGAATCTTTTTAATAAGTTCACTTTTTTTGTAAAAAAATCTAATCGTTTCATTTTAATTTACTTGTTAGATTTAAACGTGTATTTAATTGAAAATAAAAAATTCCTACCAGGGTTATCTGCGTAATACCTCATCTCATTGAGATAATCCCGATATCGAGTATTAAAAATATTTTTTACTGAAAAACTTGATTCAAAATCACCTATGTTAATTTTATAGGCAATATCCATCAGA
Organism: Bacteroidales bacterium; assembly: GCA_965230435.1. Taxonomy (GTDB): domain Bacteria; phylum Bacteroidota; class Bacteroidia; order Bacteroidales; family JBDKHP01; genus JBDKHP01. The sequence goes on along the minus strand of CBDDLB010000002.1, from coordinate 928,416 downwards.
AAATATCCATCAGGAGCATCTTTGAAATCAAATATTTCTGATTCAAGCGATATATCTGCGATTTTATCCCGAATATCTTCTGGCGGTACTGTTCTAGGTGCCTGAAATTGTCTGGCTGTATAACTTGGTTTTATGGAGAGTCGAGAGGATTTCAGCTTCCAGTAATCTTTCACATTCCAAATCAGTTCATAGCTGGTCTTAAAAGGAGGCTGATTAATTAAAGGTTCGTCTTTTTCAATATTTCTAGACCACAGGTAGCTTAAACCAAAGTTTCCGTTAAAGGAATCTGACCATTTCCTTTTCCACGTTGCGTCGATTCCGATAAACAGAGCATCGGCTTGCACAAATACGTAAGCAGGAAAAGGACCTGCAGCTGTTTTCGTAAATCCATAAGGACGATCGAAAATAAAATTTTCGATATAATTTAAATAGAACGTTGTGTTAAAGGTGTTGTCGTTCTCTTGTATGTGAAATTCATTAATCCATTTATAGCCTCTCTCAGGTGACGAACCTTGTTTTTCGATTTCAAAAACTTCATTTGTATCTGGGCGTCCACGTTCATCATTCCATTCATAGCGAAGTGAACCGAACTTTATCTCAGTTCCATGCTTTCCAAAAGCATAAAGTTCAGACATGTTTGGTGTTCGCCAGGCGATACCCACATTTGTTCTAAACGTATTCTGAGCAGTAAATCGATGAATAAAACCGAGTGAAGAAGTTATGTTTGCAAAACTGTACTGATGCCGAAAAATTTTAGCGTCGTGTTGTCTGCCTCGTGCATTATTGTATTCATAATCTATTCGAACACCAGCTTCAATTGTATTGTTGTTTCTTATGAAACTTTCTGTAACAAAAGCACTATAGCGCCGAGAGTTGTAATTGGGAATGTAGGGAGTTCTGTTTGTCCCAGGGTTGTTGTCGTTGTTTTGCATAAACATTTGTAAACCCACTAACCCATTCAAATCGAACCATTTTGGATGCTTCCATTCCAGTTGATAATCATTTGTGATCAGATCTAGATCAATAACAGGGCGATCTCTGTTTCTTCTTAATTCATATTCGTTTCTTTTGTTAAGCTGGCTACCTACTCTTAATACAAGATTTGCCTCGTCACTATACCTCCATTTTACTTCGAACTTCCCTAAATGATGCTCTGTTGCTTGGTAAGGTTGATTGATATCATAAGAAAATGGCTTGATATAGCTTGAATCAGGCTTCTTACTGTTCATTGCTCGTATCAAAGCATGTATGTCACTTTGACCAGTAGATGCAAGTAAAATTCCAAGATCTTGTTTCACATAGCTGTAATATGTTTTAAAGTCCCATTTCTTGTACTTATATCGTAGCCCAGCATTTATGGAGTTTTCTTTTTTACCTGAATTGGTAAGATTATAGTCGGGCGCGTGTCTATCGCCAATTCTGGTTAGGTTGGCACCAATTTGATAGCTCCAATTCTTATATCCTTTTTTGATTCCTGCATTTGCAAAATAGCCTTTGCCGTTAGTTTCGAACCCTGTTCCTACGCCCACTTCCAATGGCTTATTCAGTATTAGTGGAGCCGATTCTATCACAATAGCCCCTCCTAATGCTTCGGGGCCGTACCGAACACCGGCAGCTCCCTTTACCACAGTTATGCTATTGGCAGAGGCTACATCGATTTCCGGAGCATGATCGGTGCCCCAATTTTGAAACCCGTGCTTAAGACCATTGTTGAGAATGAGTATGCGGTTGCCATATAAACCATGTATTATAGGTAGCTGCACATTACTTCCCGTGGATGCAAATGCAACTCCTTCGACTTTAGACAGAGTAGCAGCCAGCGATTGTGTTAAGTTGCCAGACAGGGCGTCTTTCTTCATAGTCAGTTGCGACATTGTTTCTGTCCCTTGCACTTTCTTTTTTTCTGCAATAACCGAAACAGATCCCAAAGTATATACTTCTTCATCAAGGTATATTTTAGAAGCTTTTCCTTGAAAAGGACTAATGCTACAGTTTTTCTTGCAATAGCCCATGCATGAAATCTCAAGGTCGTTTTTTATATCACATATCCCCTTAATGTTGAACATTCCATTCCTGTCTGTGATTGTATGTTGATTAGCACCTTTTACAACAACAGCAACAAAGGGTAATGGTTTTTTTGTTTTGGAATCTAAAATAACCCCTTTGACCTCGTGGGAACATGGAGCAGGAGCCTGTGCAAATCCCCCAATTGCCAAGCCTAAAAAAATAAGTATAGAATATATTGTTCTCATCATTTAAAAATGATTAGTTAGATTACTATCTAAATTAAAATGCAGGCCAAAACAGATCAGTTCTTCATCTCGGGTTAAGATGTAAGAATTGTTTAGTATAAAATAATGATGTGTGAAAAGGTGAACTCTATTTTCTAAAGCGATATGGGTGTACACATGTCAATTTGATGGAATGTCCAACAAAAAAGACTTGTGCCAACTATCATAAAGCTTTTATGAGAGATAGAAAAGATAAGCTTAGGCCAAGGCATATTTCGAATTTTAGCCTAGGGCGTACTAGGTACGTAAAGGCAAAAAATAGAAATTATAACGTTGGTATAGCGTTATTTTTCATTTTCACTATGAAAATTGAATAGGAGGTGCCCGTCCAAAAGAAGTGAAAGGCAGTTGTAAATGCCAATGAGAGAGGATTAATCTTGATACACGCTCTAGCTTAGGCTTAAGCAATGCCAGACAAAGCAGAACAAAGTAGACAAACAATAGTTGGAAGTTTTCCAGTGCTATTATTTGTTCAGAACTGTGATCGTGCTGCTCTGGATCACTACCTTCCCAAGGGTGGGCATGTGTAACAGTTTGACCATGGGCAAGTTTGTGAGAATGCAGGTAAAGCGCATTAATAGCAATGCTGATACCTATTGCTATAATTAGGCATTGAGCGATGATTGCTAGAATGATATTTGCTTTTTTCTTCTTCACTTCGCAAAGATAAGTACTCAGCCTGAGTGCAAAATACCTATATGTAGGTATTTTATTTGAAAAGTTATTAATACTAAGGTCGCGGATTTATTTATTCTAAACTTACGTCTTTCAAGTAACCAGCTACTTAGGCTAGAAATAGATTTAACTTAATTTTATCTGGGTATTTAAAACGATGAAGGAGTATAAGACACTCAATACCAAATCGTATGAGTAGAGTACGAGAGGGGCGACCGTAGTGAAACGAAAACCGAAGTGATTTTTTCCAGTTTAACTAATTCTTTGTTCTTTGGGGATAAGACATCCTTCATTATGAAGCTAGATCTATTTTAATCTAAGAGGTTAGTTACGTTTATAAGGTAAACCTAAAACAAATAGATTCTGAATCGATGAATAGGAAGGTGATTGGGCAATAGGGGATAGTGATTTAAAAAAGATAAGAATATCTTATTGATTCAGTAGATGATGAGATAGTAAAAAACTGTTTCATGCAAGGTTTGTCGTTAAGTGGCTGGTGCAAACTGAGCGTTTGCACATTTTGAGGAGTAGGTATTCTGCCAACAATCGTTTAAGCATCCATTAAACCATTCTCGTAAGCATATTTCACAACCCCAGCTACATTTTTCACTCCCAGTTTAGAGAAGATATTTTTTCGGTGCGATTCCACTGTGTGCTGACTGATAATCAGCTCATCGGCAATCTCTTTTGCAGTGTATTCGTTAATGATCAATTTAAGTACTTCTTTTTCCCTTCGACTTAATTCTATAGTATTCGAGCTTTGCTTTTTTCGGTTAAAAGAACTTTCTGTATAGATGCGCTTCACTTCTTCCGAGAAGTAGTTTTCCCCCTCTGCAATAAGCCGTATTGCTTTCAGAAGCTCTGTCTTCTCTGCGTTTTTTAGCAAGTAACCATTTACATTTTGCTTAATGACTTTTGTGATAATTGAAGATTCGCTATGCATACTCAACATAAGCGTACTGATGGTTGGGTACTTCTTTTGAATTGTGCCAACGAGTTCAAAACCATCAATGTCAGGCATGCTGATATCTGAGATTACAATATCAACTTCACTTTTTTCCAGTACATCGAGTGCCATTTTTCCGCTTGTTGCAACAGCTACAATTTCGATTGTGGGTTCGTTTTGCAATAACGATTTCAAACCTTCAAGAAACATGAGATGATCGTCTACTATCAGTACTTTTGTGTTTTTTTCCATCTGACTTAAGATTTTGTATTTCAGGTTTTCGAATTAGTGTTATGATGCTTAAAGGGCGCTTAGCTGACTGCTGCTCCATTTACAGGGATTTCAATATTCACCAAACTCCATTTGCCAATAGCGGATTCAATAAACACATCTCCGTTTAGTTGTTTAATGCGCGATTTTATGTTGCTAAGTCCAATCCCGTTAGTAGCTTTTTCAGGATCGAAACCAACACCGTTGTCCTCTACCATTAGGTTTAGCTGTCCATCGCGTAAGTTAAGTTGGATGTCCGCATTTTTGGCTTGGGAGTATTTTATCACGTTATTCATCAATTCTTGAATCACCCTGTATACTTCAATTTTCAGTTCGCTTGGCAATTGGTTCAGTTCCTCTTCTGGAAAGGCCGTCAGTTCAACATCGATTAATTTACCGTTAATGATTTCGTCGAGAAAATTCCGGATCAGTTGAATGAAAGCATGATTGAGCATTTTCGAAGGCGCTAAGTTGTGAGAAATATCGCGGACCTCACGGTAGGTTTCGTCTATGTTTTGCATCACTTTCACAAGGTTTTCGTCCTTCGTTTGTTCCACCAGATTGGCTAGGTTGAGTTTTATACTGGCTAAGTTCCCTCCAATGCCATCGTGCAGGTCTTGCGATATCCGTTTTCGCTCTTCTTCTTGTCCTTCTAATTTTGCCTGAATGGATGAAAATTCCTGATCGCGCAATAGCTGGTATACCTTCTGTTTGTTTACCTCTTCTGTTCTTATGTTCAGTAACTCAGTGGCTTTTAGTTTTTGTTGGTAAAGGATAATTAAAACTATTGCTCCAAAGATTAAAACAGTGGCAAAGGCAATGGCTATGCTTTTTACTAAATCCCTATGTTTTAATTCTGCTTCTTTAGCCTGTTGGTATTCTGCTTCTTTTTCTAAGGCAGTAATTCGTTCTTCTTTCCTTTCTTTCTCAAGTGCGCTTTTTTCCAGACTAAGTTCCTGTAGTTCGTTTTTTTGGTTCAGTAGCAGAATTTCTTTTTTGCTTTTTTCGGCCTCCATTTCTCTTATGAGCTTCTGGCGTTTTAGCTCATCTTGTTTTCTTTTTAACTCAAGCTCTTTTACTCTTTGTTTGTTTTTCAATAACGCTAATTCACGTTCTTTGTTTTTTGCATTGAATTTTCCTAAAAGTTCTTCTATTAGCGAATCTCTTTCTATGCTGTATAGTTTTATTGCAAGCTCTCTCTCTCTTGAGATATAAACAATTGCACTGTCAGAATTACCTAATCTTTGATAAGAAGAACTTATGCTGTGGTATATTTTTTTTAACGTGGTTTCATTGGGGGGGTCTCCAATTACTTGTAGAGCTTTTTTATAATAAGGTAAAGCATCGGAAAATTTGCCCATACTGTAGTAAACAGATCCGATGTTATAATAGGTTCCAACAAGTTCTTTGTTTAGGTTTAACTTTTCTTCTGTCTCTTGTACTTTTTCAAGGTACATCAATGCCTTTTCGTACTTCCCTTGTTTTGAAAAAACATTGGCTATGTTATGAAAAGAAGTTCTCATAAATCTTATTGAACCTTCTTTTTGGGCAGCTTTGAAGCTTCTTTTGTAGAAAAGTAATGCAGTGTCTAACTTGTTCAACTTTTCAACAATAGTACCCATATTGTTTAGTATATCATAGCGTTCAGTTTTATCATATGCAAAACTTTTTCTAAAAAAAAATAGAGCATTATCATAATCTTTTTGGTGTTTGTATGTTGTCCCAATAATATTATAAACTTTTGCTATTTCTTTTTTAAGATTTAATTCTTCATAAAGCTCTAGCGCTTTATTAAGGTGCTTAAAGCCTTGATTATATTCGCCTTTGTCACTATATATTTGGCCTAAGTTTTTATGAGAAAACGCTATTCCCCCTTTACTGTTAATTTCTTCAAAAATCGAAATGCTTTTATTTAGTTTGACTATTCCTTTGTTGTAGTTACCTAGTATTCTATCAACACCACCAAGATGAGCATAGCAAACCCCCAATCTTGTTTTGTTTGGGTTTGGAAGAGATTTAAGTATTTCTAACGCCTTTTCTATAAAGGAGGCAGCACGTATAACATCAATATTAATAAATCGTTCATAAGCTTGTATATACATATCCACTTTTTGTTCAGCGGTAAGGTGTTTAAGTATTTTATCGAGCTCTTCTATGGTAATATTATCAGGGAGGCTAATCTTATTTTGAGCAGAAGTAAAAAGTGGGATTATTAAAATAACAAGGCAAGTAAAAAATTGCCGTAACATTCTGTTTTTTCTGTCTTTCATCTATCTATTTTTTTGCCTTGCTTATACTATATTCTGGTGAAATTATAGCTTGTTCGTTAGTTGTGTTTCTGGCTTTGCCCTGTGAGACAATGCGGTTTGAAACTAAAAACGAATGTCGCTTTTACAAATAGTATTTAAGAAGACTGATTACCCAATCCTCCTCACAAAACGCAACACAGGTACTTGTTGGTAATTCCTGCGGATATTCTTCAAATCAGTTTCTGTACAACTACCTACAATAAAGGTTGAATCTAAAAACATTCGGTACAGTATCCAAATCGAAAATTAATGAATGGAGGAGGCGCTACAAAAGTATGATTAATGTCACATTGACCCTATCCCCATTTTCCGTGAGTTTTTCATTTACCTTTTTTCGGTGATGTGCAGAAAATGCCAATGCCTCATCTTTGCAATGAACAAATTAATTATCTAAATCATTCAAAAATGAAAAAAGCAATTGTTTCTTTATTGACAATCTGTCTAGTAGTATTAGCCTTTGGGAACAGTGCATCGGCACAGAAACTAAAGAAATTCGGTAGCTCTATCGAGAAAAAAGTAGGGCCAAAGACAATTCGGGTTCCTTATACAGATGTAATTAGCTACTTAGGTTATGCTCAGAGCGGAGCAGAAGATGAAGTAAAGGCGGGCAAGAAGTTCTACTATATTTATGTTTGGATTCCGTTGGCAGCACCGGAATTGGGTGTTAGGATGATGTCGCCGGTTAAGAAGTATAAAAACAAAAAGGCGATCAAAAGTGAATTGTACAAGCAGCACGCTAAATCGAAAGATTACTTCGACACTTACATTACACTTGAGCGTTCGGACATTATTTCTGCCGATAAAATCAGTAACGATGCAGTGAAAAATGCTAAGTGGGTAGTATTCAGAAGAAACGACGATAGTAGCGAAATGCCTAAACAGCCAAGTGGAAACCGCTATAACTCATTGTTGCGCTACAAAAGTACTCCAAGTAACCCAGCTAAGGCATTGGTGGCAGGTTTGTACAGAATTGGTTTCACCACATACAAAAGAGGTGAGGTTAAAGGTACTTTCTTGGCAGAAGTTGCTGCCCCAGTGAAACTTCCTGGTGTAGTGATGGCAAAAACTATCGATGAGTTATTAGTGAAAATTAATAGCAGTAAATAACTCTCTTCAATTACCCTTCCATGAAATAGCTGCCGAGGAACCGGTTAGTACTACTTCTAAAGGCGGCTATTTCTCCTAAAACATTATTCAAAACTTTTTAAAAAGATAAAATTATGCTTACCGGAATAACTCTTATTGTATTAAGTATCGTAGCAGTACCTTCTATTATTTTAGCAAAAAGACCAGATGCCCAGCACTATCTAGATAAAATAGCTCCTTATCAGGGGTGGATTGGATTGTCTTTCACTATCTGGGGCGTTTACGGAGTCATTTTCAGCGGTATATTAGGTTTAAGCTGGATGAGCCAATGGCCAATATATTGGATAACAGTATTGGCTGTGAATATTATGCAGGCACTTTTAGGTTTTTTGCTTGGTTACGGAATGATATCGAAATATGTGTTCTCAAAAAATGAAGAAGCAAAACAAAAAGGTGCAGAACTGTTGGCCAAACTAGCGCCAATTCAAGGCCGATTGGGTATGGCAGGTATTGTTGTTGGCTGCTGGACAATTGTAGCCGCTTTGCTGTTCCACTAAGAATAAAAGCTAATTCGCACTGATATCAGACCACCAATAAATATATGTATAATAATGGTTGCTTATAGCTTAATATTAAAACTCAGGTACAGGTAAAGTTTAATATTCTTTTGGGAGCGGTTTGATAAAGTCAAACAAAGTGTGAAAACGAGATGCCAAGGCTTTAGCCTTGGTATTCTCTAAAGTAAATTCAGTTAGCCTTATAGATAGAGTTTCAGATTCTGATCAAAAAAATCTTTTCAATCCCTTTTTTCATCTCAGGGAATTCTGATTATAAAACTTAGTTCGCAAACAAATATTTATATACAAATGATTAATTCCAAGATGGTTGCAGGAGTGGCTATTCATGTTTCACTAACTTTTTTATTTTTTCTTCAGCCTGAATATTTAATTATCTCATATCTCTGTGGCGCAGTTGTGTTGTTTAACTTATTGGGAATAATTCTTATAAGCCAAAATAAGAAAGTATTAGGGGCAAGGATTTTTATGATTTCGTCAGCTTTTTTAGTTCCAATAGGTATGATAGGAGCTTTGGGGGGGCGTCAAATTATCGATGAACAGAGTAAACTTACAAATGTAGAAAGTAAACAGGAACAAGATGTAGAAAGGAAGCAGGCACAAGACGTAGAAAGTAAACAGGAACAAGACGTAGAAAGGAAACAAAAACAAGACGTAGAAGAGGTGAAAACAATAAAACCAAGTTCTAAATACATCAAAAGACTGTATGTGTTTTCTTTTGTTTTTCTATGCTTGGGAGCCTTGGGGATAATACTTGGAGTACCCCATGCTTTAGGTTTTGGTATTTTTTATTTAATTATACTTACAAGTCAAAAAAACAAAGATATTTTAAAAATATACGAAGATAGTTTCGAGGCAAAGTTTGCCCCACTAGCTGCAAGAAAATATATTCAGTTCTCCACTGTTACCTCGGTAGAATATGCCAGTCGCCAGAAAATAATTCTTCACTACAAAAATGACTCTCTTGCAAATAAACTCTCCCTTCCAGTTCAGATGATGGCAGAAGAAGATTTGGCCAATTTTCTTGATCTTGTTGAGGATAAGATTAAGAATAATTAGAGTTGTTTCTAAAACCTTTTATTTAGCTTATGCGGCTTTTGTGGCTTCATAAGACAATAATTCGTGAAAATATAAATAGAATATATCCAATCTTTTAATCCATTTGTATTACGTATAACTTATAGCTAAATCACATGAAACAATTAGTTCTTATTCCAATTTTGCTGATGGCTGTAATTGGTTTGCATGCACAGAGGTACAACCAGCAGGAGGTGCAAAAGCTTAAGTGCTTCTTTGCTCAAGCTTCTGCTGTTGCCGGAAAAACGAATAGAGAGGCTCTTGGCATTACAAATATCGCCGACCCAGGAACTTGGAAAGGGGTTGACTGGCAAAAAGATGTAAGCAATGGGAAGAGGGTGAAATCCATAGCCTGGAGAGGAGAGTCAGGCAAGCCGATAGTTGCAGGCATACTGGATTTAAGTGACTTCAGTGCTTTGGTTGGTTTGTATTGTGAATACAATCAAATCACAAGTATCAATCCCACAGGTAGTACGCACTCTTTATTTAGTTAAATTGGTTTGTAGCCAAAACCGAATCAGTTCTATGACTATATCTAAAAGTACAAAAATTGAACACTTAAATTGCTCCAATAATGATCTTTTCATGCTGGATTTAACAAAAAATACAAACTTATCTGCGCTGTATTGTGGTGGTAATGCAATTTTAATGAGAAAATTAGAGGTGTCGTCTTCTGTGAAAACTGTTTATTGCTCACCTCAGGGTATTATTGGAAAAAAAGGCAATGACGGTCAATATTATCTACCGTGTAATGGGACTGCAAATCTAAGAAGTGAACGTTTTATCAATGGAGTTAAAGGCACTATTACAAGGAAAAATAAACAAGGACAGGAGATTAAATCACCCTCAGGTGAGGAGTGGTTCTTTAGGTTCAATGAGTCATTCATTGGGCAAGAAATCTATTGTGAAATTAAGAACCCCTCACTTCCAAATTGGAAAGTGTATCGGTCTAATGTCGTTAAAATCACAGGGGCGAAAAAAGCGGTAGCTCTCTCGAATACCGACCAAGAATTTGTCTTTAACGGAAAAACCGAAACTACAATAGCTTCTACGAATAGCTCTAAAGAAAAGCTGTCACAAAAAGAAATAGGCCTACGTGTTTACCCAATCCCAGCTAATTCGTGGATCAATGTCGAGGTCGAAAATTCTGATGTGCAGTTCAGCAGATATGAGATTGTTAATTTGTCTGGGGCGAGAATTTCGACAGGAAAGGTAGAAGGTAGCAAAACAGAAATTAATATAAACGACTTGCGCAAAGGAATGTATTTCATTCGGATGCAAGGACAGAACCATATCGAAACAGTTAAGTTCAGTGTTAACTAGCACTGATGAAACCCGAAAGGGTGATTTGTTCAGGGTAGGCAGACTAGATCTGCCTGCTTTGAAACACTACTTAGAGCCGAAGAAGATCTTGAAAACAAGCATTATAAAGACTTCTTGTAGACAGTTTCGCATCTTCGAAAAGAACCATTGCGCTTACAATCAGGACTATGTGGCATTGCTTCCCAAAACTCATTATTTGTCATTGAGTTCCTGTTTTATGGAATAACGTAAAAATAGTATAAGGTCTAAGAAAGTTTAAGATCGTATTTCTTTGTTTTCACACTCATTGTACACTTTTTTAATTCTTTAAAATGGATACAATAACCGCTTTCGATAATCAGTTATTACGTAATTTTTTTCAATTGGGCGTTCCTGTTAGCGAGGAGCTGCTTACAGAGGTAATGAAATGCGTTATAAAGAAGAAGTTCCGCAAAGGCGATATCATCCTTAAAGCAGGTGATATAGAGAACGAAATAAAGATAGTTGCCAGAGGAAGTGTTCATCAGTATGTTTTTGATGATGAAGATCCCATTACCATCAACATAACTCCAAAGGGGCTTTCTTTTAGTAGCCATATGAGCTATTTAGAAGGTACTCCATCGTCAGAGGTGCAAGAAGCAATAACAGATGTAGAACTGTTGTGCATTAAGAAGCAGGATATGGAACGGTTGGCGAAAAGGAACAATGAATTTAGCTATATCTTATTTAAGATTCAGGAGTATGTTTTGCTAGATCGGGAGAATAGGGCGTTTTTGCTTCAATACAGAAATCCAGGTAAAAGGTTTCGCCTTTTTCACGAAACTGTAAAAAGATCGAATGGTTTATTGAAAGAAACACCGGACAAGTATATTGCCAGTTACTTGAATATGACCCCCCAACAGTATAGTAAAGAAAAACGCAGACTGGTAGGAAGATAAGGTGTCGAATGTTTTACAATGAAGTGAGTAGGCAATAATACCAATGAGTAAATACCACTTAGTGTTTAAAAAGGTTCACAACCTCATAACCAATCACCCAGATGTTATATAAAAGAAGGAAACGAAAGAAGTTGCGAACCTGAGTTGAATGACGGCTGACGGGACTGTACCCTCCCGTTGGCACGTCTTTTTTACCTCTGGAAAATGTATTAGCAAAACCATAAAATGTTTATGCCCCCTTTTGTAGACACTCTACTTTTGAAATGTACAAACAAAAGGTCAACGATAATGAAAAAACAGTTTTTCTAGCTATTGCATTAGCAGTAGTATTAGGTTTTGGTGCATGTTCCGATTCAGATTCTTTTAATAGTCACCGTTTAAATTATCCCTAACCGTTTGCAATACAGTAAAGCTTGGGTGGTATTTTCAGTTCTAGTTTTTCTTAGAATGTTTTGGCGGTGGTTGTTGACAGTGTTGACGCTAATATGCAGTTTGGTCGAAATGTTGATGCTATCGTACCCAAGGCTGATTAAGTTCAGAATTTCGGTTTCCCTCTTTGTAAGCAATACTCCTGAATCGGGATTCTCGTTGGCAGTATTGAACAGGTGTAGCTTCCCTGTTTTTATATTTATCATTTTTCGCTGTGGTTTTTCTCCAGTAGGCCTTTCTGATAGAGGGTGCGAGATGACAAGCGTGAGCCATGCTTTGCCATTTCCATCAAGTTCCAAGATGACACTTTGATGCATATGGCGCATATAGATTCCTTCCATATTTCTTGTCCTGAAATCGTATATCAACTTATAATCCTTTTTTTCTTTTGGGGATAGTTGCGAGAAGAAGTGATAGGCCATGTTGTCGGCTTCTAGCACAAAAGGTAAGTCGTCGGGGTGGATTTTTGAGTAATGGATTTCAGCTTCATCGGTTTGGCTGTCGTTTTTGTTAGTGAAGCCGAACAGCTTTATCTGTTCGTCACTTTTTAGCAGGTAGTTGCAGGTGTTCATATCGTACACTGCATAAATAGAGCGCTCTATTTCCGATAGACGCTTAATCATCTCAATTTTTGGAAGTATCCGTTTGTAATCTTCTTCGGTAACAGAGCATTTGTGTGCTTGTTTGTTTTGCAGTCGCTTTGCATTCAGTTGGTTGATGCTTGTTTTCATGGTAAATGATGATTGTTCACTATTTCCTACAGATTAAAGGTAGAATACATTTGTAATTAAAGGAAGGCTTTTTAGGTGTTCTGGCAATTGTGGTTTGCGGCTGCATACTTCTTTCTGGGATTCTGAAATTAGGGTGTTTTAGAAAGCACTGTGGTTCTACAATTAGCCTTGATTGTAGAGGAAGGCGCGGAACAGTTATAGGAAAGTGATGACGTCGTGCTTTTAATCAAAAAACTAATTGAAAATAAAACACAAACACATGAAAAATAATGAAGGGGTATTGAATTTTGTTTTGCTTCTTGTTGGCACTGTTGGGATTACGTTTACAGGAGTGAATTGGCATATGGCCATTCCTGCATGGATAGCGCCTGTTTTTTTGTTGATGTATACAAGGCGTGTGAAATGGTGGTGGTTATTGCTGTTTTTTGCAGCTGTATCGGTCTCAGGAGGGATTTCGCAGACATGTAACAATTTACAGCATCTGCCAGAAGTTGATGTATTTAATGGAATAAGCTACGGAATATTTTGCAGCTTGCCTTTTGTGATCGATAAGCTTTTGTATAGAAAAGGAAAGGGCTTTTATTATAGTCTGATTTTTCCCGCTTCGGTGGCTCTGGTTGAGTTTGCAGTTAGTCAATTGATTGGGACTTTCGGAAGTGTTGCACATACACAGTATGAATTCTGGCCTTTGATGCAATTAGGGGCAGTGACGGGAATTTTCGGTATCTGGTTTATGGTGGCTTGGTTTGCTTCGGTTGTGAACTGGATGGTTGAGAACAGGAATGAACGGCGTGTTTATTCTAAAGGTGTTGTGATTTATGCTGGTGCTTTGCTTATGGTGGTAACGTTTGGGGTGTTTAGGGTGAATAAGGATGTGGTTGCTGAAAAATCGGTAAAAGTGGCTGCTGTTTTGAGCGAGATGAATATTTTGGAGACTTTGGCTAAGGAGGGTGATACATTTAAAGAGCTTGCTGAGAATTACGATATTGAAATACCAGAGCGTTTGTTCGCGGATTCGTCCTCAGTTGAAAAATTGATCGATAGAACCAACAGTGCGGCGAAACAAGGGGCTAATGTAATTGTTTGGAACGAGCTCGCTTTAATTGTGAGCCAAACTCAAAAGGGGCACCTTATTTCTAAGGTGCTGCAAATTTGTAGGGAGAGCAACGCGTATGTTTTGTTGGCTTTTTTAGAGGAATGTGTGGATGAGGATAAAAAACCGTTTAATAATGTGAGTGTATTGATATCGCCAAGTGGTGAGGTGGAGTGGGAGTATCGGAAGTCGTTTATGCACCCGGCGGAGGTTGCTATAACCAATAAAGGCAATTTTGAAATGCCTGTTGTGGAGACTGAATATGGAAGAATTGGAAGTGTTATCTGTGCTGATCTGGATATCCCGAACTACATTGCGCAAGCTGTTGAGAAAGATGCGGATATTCTTTTAGTACCAGCTTATGATTGGGAGAAATTTGCTGAGCTTCATGCACAGATGGCAAGTATAGAAGCCATTCAGTATGGTTTTTCGATTTTTCGGGCTAATGGAAAGGGGATTTCGGCTGTATATAATCGTAGAGGAGAGCAGATTGCTTCTTTGAACAACTTACACTCCAAAGAAATGATTTTTTTGGCAGAATTACCTGTCCGCTCTGTGGAAACAGTTTATTCGCGTGTAGGTAATGTGTTTGTTTATCTGTGTTTTGGGTTTATTGTTTTTGTGATTGTTGAGCGTTTTATCAGAAGAGTTTCGCTCTTCCGACCAGATGTGCCTGTTCAGGCTTAGGGGCTCAACAATTGTGGTAAGTACCCAGATGAAATTAAGTTAGATTTATTTCTAGTCTAAGTAGTTGATTATTTGAAGAAAAAAAGTCTAAGCCAAATAGGTTAGTGACTTTAATACCTAAAACTTGCTGATTAAGGAAAGCTGAAAAAATAACTTTGGTTTTCGTTGCACTACGGTCGTTCAAATCCTCACGTATTCCAGTATGCTCTGGTATTGATCATCTTGTGTGCCTTAACCGAAATTATTTTTACACTTCACTAAGCTTTCAATAGTTTGGTGAAATCAACACCTCTTCCAAGGCCAAAACCTAGAAAGAGGTGGCAGTCAAGTATTCTTAGAGGTGAAAAGATTGACAGTAACTAACGAAGATAGCATTGTTATTTCGCTTCGAGCGCACCTAAATCTGGAAATAATGTTCTGTAATTTTGGTCTTTATCTATTTCCGATGATAAAAGCCCTTCGATAACTTCGCCTTTGTCAATAATGTATTCATTGGTTAAGCTGTTGACCTGTAAGTTCAAATCGAACCGAGCAGGGTCTTTAAATAAATCGTTGAGTTGAGAATAATTGCTACGGCCGATTATGTAGTTGTTTCTTTCTTCTACATTAGGGCCTTCAACATCTATCGACCGAAAAGCTATGTTGTTCGCGACTAAACAGTTTTCGCTAGGGGTTCCGTTTTTGTGATCCGTAATTTTGATCCAAGGGCTTAAATCGTCACCTTCGAGCTGGTCGATTACGGTGTTGTTTACTATTTTGCTGTTTTTCATGCCATAAAAACTTATGCCATGATAGTGATTTGTGATAACTACATTGTTTTCAACAATCCAGCCATCGAAAAAGCCATCGAAGCATCCGATTCCTTGCGGATTTCCTGCCAGTGGGTGATCCGGATCAAGAACACCAATAATAAGGTTTCCCCTTATTACATTGTTGTATAAAACACCTGTTCCAGGAGAATTGTCTTTTCCTCTTGAATAGCTCTGGATGGCATCGTCATGATTGTCATCAATTTTATAACAGCCTTCGATGGTGTTGTATGCAAAAAGGATATTGTTGCTGATTATTCTAGCTCCGTCGAGGCTATAATTGCGAATGGTATTTCCTACCACTTTGCTGCGGTCCGACATATATTCAATAGAAATTCCGAGACTAATATTTTCAATAGTACATTTGTAAATTTCGATATTTTCGACACTACGCAATCCTATGCCGCCAGCCACCTTTTGCTTCCATTCAGAAGCTGACCAAGCGGATATGTTGTTGGTGGTTTTAAGTGTGAGCCCGTTGATTTTTACACTTTCGCCTTTGCCCCAAAAACCATTTGAGCCAAGATAAAGACATGCATCGGTGTTGTGTGTAATGTCATCGGCTTCCCAATAGTTTGCATTGCCTTGGTAACTGTCTTTCTTTATTATCAGGTTTTTCAAATAAAAGTTCTTGAAAGCCCCGTTTGCTTTGAATTGCGAAAGAATTGGTTTATGGTCATTTTCGGCTTCGATAGTTAGCCAGTCTTTAAAAATAAAATTGTTTACAGAAACAAAACCGTGATATCCGCTCCTGAGAATTAACCGATCACCTCCTTTAACTGGAGCTCCTTCGTTTACAATCACAAGCTCAGATTTTGGGTTGTTATTTTCATTGTGCTTGTAGGTTTCAATCAGTCCTTTGTCAATAACTTCCTGTAGGGTTCGCCAAGGGTTTTGGGCGCTTCCATCGCCATCGGCAGAGCCCTTTTCGGGATCAATGTAGTAGGTATTTCCAGTTACGGATGGTTCTTTGAATTGATAATCTGTATAATCCTTCGTGGGACTAGGTTTATCCTCTTCTTTGCAGGATGAAATGGCCACTGCAAAAACTATGAAGATGAAAAATAAATGCAATAGGAGATTTTTCACAGTTTTGAGTTTTTGTGTTAAACACTTCTTATCAGACGTTTATATTTCTGTAAGGATGCATGAATGACATCTCTCAATGGTGATCAATCTGGTAAAGGAAAACATCAAAAAGCAAAAGAATTCAACTTTGCTATTTCTACAGGGTTAATCCTCTTAAAAAGATCGTTCAACCTTGTTAATCATAATTGTGATTTTTAAAGTACAGGAAAAGTTAATAAAGAACCTTAGAACTTATTATCTTGCTAACTTCAAAAAAGGAATTTGACAGAGGTAAGTACAGATGTTTAGGGATTGGTGTTGTTTGTTGAAAATCAGGGAGTTTTGCTATAAATAGAGATTTGATGATTCTGTCCCATACCAGATAGAGGCTGGAATTTAAACTCAACGGAAGACGGAAAAATAAGTAGAAACCAATAACCGGATCATTACATAACATAACAGCCTTGTTCTTTTGTCTCTGCCTTAGTTCCTTAATTATGAAAATATTAATTTTATACGAAAAAATTTAATTATGCGTATTTCTCACATTTTATTAGTATTTATCGCATTTTTTTATTTTGCTCAGGCAAATGCACAATCTGCGCCTAAATCAAAAAAGAAGCCCAATATTCTTCTGATTCTAACGGACGATATGGGATACGCGGATTTGAGTGTTCATGGATCAAAACAGGTTGCTACGCCTAATATAGATCGAATTGCATCTACGGGTGTAATCTTCACTCAGGCCTACGTTACTGGTTCCGTGTGTGGCCCATCTCGATGTGGATTGTTGAGTGGGGTGTATCAGAACCGCTTTGGAGCAGAACACAACTGGAATGACTTCCCGAAGCATTACAAGAAAGAGTTTGTGGGTATAGACCCTAGCCTAACCATTATGAGTGACTACATAAAAGAGAACGGCTACGCAACAGCTGCAATTGGGAAATGGCACGTTGGCGACACTAAAGAAATGCAACCGATAGCACGTGGTTTCGATTATGGTTTTTGGATGGGGGGGCATCACCCGTACTTTCCAAAAGCAAAAAAGAATAAACTTTCCAGAAATGGTAAGCCTGTGACGAAAATCGATGTTCCTTACCTAACAGACTGGTTTACAAAAGAGGCGATAGATTGGATCACTAAAGATCATGAAGAAAAGCCATGGTTTATCTACTTGGCATACAATACTCCTCACACTCCACTTCAGGCTAAAAAGGAAGATCTTAAGAAATATGCTCACATCAAAAACAAAAAGAGAAGAACTTACCTTGCAATGCAGGATTGTCTAAACCAGAATATTGGTCGTATTTTTAAGACCTTGGAGTCTACAGGTCAATTGGAAAATACACTTATAATTTTTACAAATGATAATGGAGGGCCGTGTGGAGCCAATGCTTCAATTAATGCTCCATTCCGAGGCGAAAAGTCTACCTATTTAGAAGGTGGAGTTCGAGTTCCTTTGATGATTTCATGGGCAGGCAAAATCAAATCAGGTTCAAAATACAACATGCCTGTTTCTTTGATGGATTTAACTCCAACGCTCCTTGCAGCTATAGAATCTACAGACACTCCTGAAAAATATGAAGTGAAAAAGGCTCATCCTGATGGTAATTTTGATGGAGTTAACCTTTTCCCGTACTTATCTGGAGCTAAGCCTAAAGATTCCAGACCTCACGAAACACTTTACTGGCGCACAGCATTTCGTGGAAAAGCCATTCGTGATGGAGACTGGAAGTTGATTGTTACTCCTCATGATTTGCCGATGCTTTACAACCTCAAAGAAGACGTTCAGGAGAAAAACAACCTGACATTGAAAATGCCAGACAAAGCTCGTGAACTTAAGTTTAAACTTGCTGAGTGGGAAGCGGCTCTAGAGGCTACACCTCGCTTTTTTACAAAAAATAAATTCCTAAAAGGAAAATATAAGCAGTACAAAAAGAAATATATTCTTGAGCAACCTAAGCGATAAGGTTAAGAATCAGTTTTTTAATATTCCACCTCCAGGGTATCAAACTCTTGGAGGTGGATGTACTGAAAATCTTATTTGTATGACTGTTCAAGTATAGCAAGCATATCTCCATCAGATAATTGAACACGATCGAACGTGAACAACAGCCCCATAGTTTGCTTTGCGTTTGTGATCATTTGCCCAAATTCTTCTGGTTTTATGCCATAGTCCGACATTTTTAAGTTGTCTACACCGCAAACCTTCATAAGTTCGGTTAACGCTTCTACAAAAGATATTGCTGCTTCTTCCAAATTCACATTTGTGGTATCGACTCCCATTGCAATTGCCATATCTTTGTAGCGGTCGGGTATTTTCGAGGCAAAAAAGGAATGGTAAGCCTTTGAAAGCATAATCAAACCGGCACCGTGAGGCAATTCTGGGTGATAGGCACTCAGTGCATGCTCTAATGAATGTTCAGATGTACAACTGGATGTGGACTCAACAAAGCCAGATAGCGTATTCCCAAGCGCAACATTTCCTCGTGCTTCGATATTCGAACCATCTTTTACAGCATTAGCTAAGTTTCTGCTTATTAGTTCAATACTTTTAAGAGCGTAGATATCACTGATTGGTGTAGCTACATTTGCAATGTATCCTTCAATTGCATGAAATAGAGCATCGAATCCCTGAAAGGCCGTCAGTAGGGGAGGAACAGATACCATGAGTTCAGGATCCACAATGGACAGGAATGGGAAAGTTTCGTGTGTTCCAAAACCTATTTTCTCATTCGTATCTTCTCTTGTGATAACAGTCCATGGGTCAGCTTCTGTGCCAGTGCCGGCCGTAGTTGTTATGGCAATAATGGGAAGTACCCTGTTTTTTATTGGTTGCCCTTTTCCTGAGCCGCCAAAAATATAATCCCAATAATCACCATCGTTGGTTGCCATTACTGCTATGCTTTTAGCTGTGTCTATACTGCTTCCGCCTCCAAGACCTACAATAACATCACAGCTTTCGGCTTTAGCCAAGTCTGCGCCAGCCATCACCTGTTCTTTTGTTGGGTTTGGCGATACTTTATCGAAAACAACAGATTCAATTCCTTTTTTTTCTAATAAAGCCTGTACTCTTTGTAGATATCCATATTTGCGCATGGATGTGCCGTTGCTGATAACGATCTGGGCCTTTTTGAACGGTAAGGATTCATTTACTAGCTCGTTGAGTTTGCCAGCTCCGAAAAGGATTTTTGTTGGAATGTAATAGTTGAAGTTCATGATTATTATGGTTGGTTTTCGTTGTCGTTAAATAAATCTGCCCATTTGTGTGCCCATAATTCTAAGGGAACAAGCAATTGAAAGATTTCATGACCTTCCTCTGTTAGAACATACCCTTCCATTGTTCTTGTCACTAACATTGCTTCGGTCAGTTCTTTTATTCTTTTGTTGAGTGTTGTTGGGGAAATTGACTCGCACCGCTCCTGAAGTACTCTGAAAGTACAAGGACCATCGCTGAGTTTCCAAATGATGCCCATTGCCCAACTGCGCCCTAGTAGGTCGAAAAGGGCCATTAAATGGTTGCCGGATTTAGAGCCTCTTACTGGTGATCCTGGTTTTGGAAATGCCATATGAGTATTTTGCTACATTTACGGTAGCTAAGCTACATATTTAGTAGCAATGTGCAAACATTTTTCAATAGAAATATTAAAGTTGTTGTGAGAGCTGCTTCTGTTTTTCTGCATTCACCAGTTTTACTTTTAGCTGCTTTTTTTGTAGTAATGATAAAAGTAAGTTTGTGTTTAATTAATAAATATGATCTCTTATGGTTAAGCAATTACTATCAACCCATATGAAAGACATAATTTTATATATTTGACTCTTCAATTTTAAATCTATGTGTTTCATATAGCTATTACTCATGAGAAAGAAATGGTTGTTGTGAATCATTATGAGAGAAAAAGATGGTAGAGAGGTTCAACGGCTCAATGATGTTCTAATTAGTTGTTATCTAGATTTAAATTGAACCTAAAAGGGTATTCAAACTTCATTATTTAGTTTATAATTAACGATGTAGCAATAGTGTTATATTTCTGACAATTAGTTTTATAGTTTGAATTTGAGTTGTTTTGGAAAGTGAAATAGAAAATGAACTGCGTTGTGTTATAGGGCATAGACATATTATGTCTCATTTTTCTAATTATTATTTGTTTAATTCAACTTTATAAGGTCAGGTATAAACTAAAGCAGATTTAATTCCCTAGGCTTCCATCGATTATTTATTACTGGCCAATAATTGTTTTGTATAACTATTTTGTTTACAGACTTCTGTGGCGAGTAAGGTAGAGTAGGTTTTGAATCTGAAAAAGGATACCTCTAAATCCAATGATCAGGCTTTTAGAATTTCGAAGCTTGTTTTAAATCAATAAATGAGTGTCGGAAGTTTAGAATGATGTAAAGTTTCCACAGCTCTAAACTACACAGATATTGATGCAAAGCTGAAATAGTAGGCGTTGTATTCAGGTCTAAAACAGATAAATAAAATCAGAAGCCTTTCAGGCATTTTTTTTTGTACAAGAGTGATATCCATTTAGATAATGGAGCATTAAGTTAGTATACTTGGCTATAAGATAGGTGGTTTGGTATAGTGAACGACATTTTTCATAGTTACTGCCAAACTAATAGAAGGGAGAAAGCTGTTGCGACTAAATAGCCCTCATGTTTTTAAATCTATTTTAAACCTATAATAGTAGTATCATGAAAAAAATTCTATTAGTGCTTTTGTGTATTGTTCTTGCTGAAACTGCTTTTACGCAGGAGACGATTATTGATCTGAGTAGGGCAGGCAGTAACAGTTTTGATTTAAGAAGAATTAGGAGAAGTATTGACATCATTGAAGTTAATACAAGTTTGTCGTATGTGTCGTCTAATTTAGAATCTACTGAATCTGGCAATTTTGTTACACTTGAATCTGACGGTCTGGTTAAAACTTATGATTTAGGAAAACCGAACATTCCTGTTTTTAGTAGGTTAATTGAAATTCCACTGGGTGCAACGGTTAGGTTCAAGGTGCTGGGTTACGAAGAGGAAATAATACATTTAGCAGAGCATGGAATAACAGAAAAAGTAATTCCTGCGCAACCTTCTGTTTCAAAAACTCCTGTAGATGAGGGTTTCTACTACGACGAAGGAATTTATAACGAGGATCGGTATTTCAATACTAATATCACAGATTTTGAGGATGTTGGTATTTTAAGAAGTGTAAGACTAGGAAGAATTGTTATCAACCCAATTCAATATAACCCCGTTCAAAACAAGCTAAGGGTTTTAAATAACCTTAGGGTTGAGGTTGAATTTGTAGGAAGTAACCATGCTAAGACACAGGAGTTGAAGGCTAAGTATGAAAACAGCTTGTTCAACGATGTAATTGAAACATACACGCATGGTTCAACGATTAAAAAACGAGTAGAATCCAGGGCTCCAATTACTTATGCTATTGTCGCAGATAGAATGTTTGAGTCTACACTTGAGCCTTTTATATCCCACAAAGAGAAATTAGGATATAAAGTAATAGTTGGCTATACAGATCAACCAACTGTAGGAACAGATACGGTTAGTATTAAGAATTATCTGGAAAACCTTTATAAGAACCCTCAAAGTGGTTATAGCGCCCCAACTTATGCACTTTTGGTGGGAGATCATGAGCAGGTTCCATCATATGAAGCTGATAACGGGCGTCATCTCTCGGATATGTACTATTTCGATTATACACAAGATAAAAGACCCGATGTGTTTTATGGTAGATTTTCGGCAAAAACAGTAGGCCAACTGAAGCCTCAGATCGATAAAACTTTGATGTACGAAAAAGGATTGACAAATTTATCATACGTGTACGATGCTGTATTTGTAGCGGGTGACGATGATAAGCATGAGCTGAAGTGGGGGAATGGACATATCAACTATGCCACAAGCATGTATTTTAACGAAAGCAATGGAATAACTGCGCATACTTATTTGCAAAACGAACCTTTGGGAGGCGATTATGCAAAAAAGGCTAAAGACAATATAAGTGCAGGGGTGGGTTATGTAAGTTATACAGCTCATTGTAATCCAGGTGGATGGTCCGATCCTCGCTTTTCTACTAGTGAAATTAAGGCCCTCACAAACAAAGATAAGTATGGCCTATGGGTCGGCAACTGTTGCCGCTCGAACAGGTTTAGTGTAGATGAATGTTTTGGTGAAGCTGCTGTGCGGACACCAGAAAAAGGGGCTGTCGGCTATATTGGGGCAACTGATTATACATATTGGGATGAGGATTACTGGTGGGCAGTGGGTGCTAAATCAGTGGTAGCGAATCCAGTTTACGATGCTGATAAGCTTGGGGCATATGACAGATTGTTTAGTGGTAGTCATTTAACGCAGGCTCAGTTCATGACGGCTGGTAACCTTGCAATTGATGAGTCGGAGTCATACAGCAAATTGTATTATTGGGAAATTTATCATTTAATGGGGGATCCGTCGCTGAAAATTAGATTTGTATCCACGGATTGTGTTGCAGATACAACTATCACCGAGAATATTACAGGAGGGGTTCATGACATTTTAGCAAGTAATTCAATTACGGCATCAAATGTAATATCGGGCAATGCAACTGTGCATTATGGCGCAAATAAGAGAGTTGTTTTGTTACCTGGCTTTAAAGTTGGAGTGGGTTCTTCTTTTAGGGCTGACATGAATGGCTGTAGAGGTACTAGGTTGCAAAAATCTGTTCTTGCCAATATAGAAACTGTAGATTATATACAGAGTACAATGGAAATTGATTCTAAGAAGAACTTAGATGCAGCTGAGATAGATCGGGCACAATCATCAATTAGGGTATATCCCAACCCAGCACCTAATGGACAGTTCACAATAGAAATGTTAGATCTGAATTCTACACCAAAAAATGTTGTTATTTATAACTCTTTGGGTGCTAGGTTGTATGAAAATTGCAATCCAGATCCGATTCTTGAGGTCAGTGGAATTACAGCAAAGGGTGTCGTGTTGATAAAGGTCAATTTTAATGACAAATCTGTTGTTAAAAGAATGGTGCTTAAGTAATGTTGCGAGCTTACTGTCTCTTTTTCTGGAGCTGGAATTTGGAAGAAGAGGTGGTTTTATGAGAAGCCGTTTATGATACTTAAAAGATATTCCAAGTATAGAGGAAGTTGTTGAGAAAGGGATTTCTTCGATAAACAATTGGCGGAAATGTAGCGCGTTCTATTGTGCTACATCTTCGCCAATTTGTTTACTCAGGCTTATGGAGAATTTGCGGAATAAATTGCACATATCTTGGTTCTTTTTGCCCATTCCTAGTGGTCGCGTCCCGAAAATTCAAGTTTTTGTATTTGCGAGGGATTCTTGCCATAAATACTTCTAAACGAACGGCTGATGAGCTAAATCTTCAAAGCCTACCTCTAGGTAGATATCTGAGGCCTTTTTGTTTGTTTCTTGCAAAAGATCAAATCCCAGTTCTAGCCGTTTTCGTTTTAGCCATTTGTGAGGAGCTATTTAGAACTCCTTCTTCAATCCACGATTTGGTGAAGCGTCCGTACGTAAATTTTTTGTCCCCAGAGAATGCTTGCAGGTCATTTAACTGGATATTCATAGCATCACTTTTTAAAAACAAAAAGCTGGTATATATTTGAATAGCCGAACGCTTTGTTGAGGTTATCAGGCATCAAAAATAATTGCACTGGTAATCATAAAATTAGCAGTTTGGGATCTCTTTATTCTTTAGAAACATAGGATTTACTATTATGTTATTGGATATATTCTTCATTTCGGGCATAGGCATTACTGTGTTTATGGTCTTTCTGTTGTTGAGCAAAAAAGAAAAATCGACTCCAGACAAGGTTCTTACTCTTTGGCTTGCCACTATTTCTGCACATCTCTTTCTTTTTTATCTACACTATTCAGAGAAGATATTTCAATACCCCAATCTAATTGGAATAGCGATACCGCTTCCTCTTCTGCATGGAGTGTTTTTATATTTATATGTTGCTGCGATGACGAATCAACTGCCCCAAAAGAAATGGACTGCCTTCCTTCATTTTACTCCTACTGTATTGGCATTTTTGTATTTAGTACCTTTTTTCTTAAAAACAGATACATACAAAATAGAAGTGTTTAGAAATAATGGTGCTGGTTACGAACTGTTTTCGTTGATAATGCTTATGGCTGTTTCGGTGTCGGGGGTTATCTATGTTGTCTGGTGTAGCTTTTTGCTAAAAAAACACAGGCACAATATTGAGGATCAGTTTTCTGATATTGAAAAGATAAACCTCCAATGGTTACAGTTTATGACCATTGGAATGCTTGTAATTTGGATGCTTGTAATTTTTATAGAAGGAGGTGTTTTTACTTTTTGTGGAGTTGTGATTTATGTTTTTCTAATGGGATATTTTGGTGTCAGGCAGGTTGGAGTTTTTACGGACAACCGCACTTTGTCTACAGTGGAGATAGAAAGTAGGGAAAATATGTCAGAAGAAATTTCACAGGAGAAGAATTTCATTGAAGAAAAAAAGGCTCGGGAGCTTCCCAAAGAAAAATATTCTAAATCTGGACTAACAGAGGAAAAAGCAGAAGAGTTGTTCCATAAACTTTCTCTACTAATGAAAGAGCAAGAAGTTTATAAGCAGGGCGAATTAACCATTGGTGAACTGGCTCAAACTCTCGATATACATTCGAATTATTTATCGCAGGTTATCAACGAAAAACAAGGCTGCAATTTCTACGAGTATGTAAACAATTACAGGGTTGAAGAGTTTAAGCGTCTGTCTTCTTTGCCACAGAGTAAAAACATGACTCTTTTGGCCTTAGCTTTTGATTGTGGTTTTAATTCTAAATCTTCTTTTAACCGTTATTTTAAAAAGGTTACAGGGGTAACGCCTACTGCGTATATTAATTCGCTAGCAGAAACGGAAGCAGGATGATTGTGTTGGTCTGATCTCTGATTAGAAATTATAATTATCAGGTTTTTAGAAGGGGAAGATGAAAAACAACCATGATTTTTTCTTAGAATGGGAAAAATAAGGTTGTAATACAGGGGGAGCTTATTGCAAGTATCAAAAATCAAAAAAGTAAATTATTTCTCTTTTCTACAATTTGGACAGTAACCATATAAAGTGAGGTCTGAATGCTTTGTTTCGTAACCTTCAGGAGTTTCAATATCTGGTATCGGTATATTGGTTAGACAGAAGGTGTGGTTGCAACTAATGCAGCAGAAATGAACATGGTTGTCTACGTGGGAATGCTCAGAGCATTCGCTGGAGTAAAGAGCGTAATAAGCCGTTTGTGGGTCTGCGCCTAAAACTTTATGAAGAATACCGTTGTCTACAAAGCTATTCAGGGCCCTAAACAATGTAACTCTATCTGGTTTGATGGTTAGTTTCTGAGAGATTTCATTTGCAGAAATAGCATAATCGGTAGCTAGGAATATCTTCAGAATTTCAATTCTGGCTTGTGTTTTTTTTAGTCCATGTTCTTCTAAAATATCTTTTGCTTTTTTATGCATACTTGTCTGCTTATGAAATAGAAATCAGTAGTTGAATATAGAGGTTGATTAATGTCTAACAACCAGTAAATTAAAGGCTAAAAAACAAATTAAAACAAATATAAATCTATAACTGGAATAATTGACAAAGATAGTACAAGATTTACCATAAACAATTGTGACTGTCTCTAATTTTATTATTACGATAGGGCAGGCATACTGAATCTTAGGAAATAAAATGATATCTTTAGCAATAAAGGTTATCTGCTATAGTTGAGGCTAATATTAATGAATAAAAAAATAACGATAAATATATCCGCATATCCATAAAAAGAAGGCATTAATATTGATTGTTCTATTAATAAACGAGACACTATGCAAAAACTATTGAACTTCTTCAATATCAATACAGAATCCAATATTTTAATCAAAAGAAAAAAAACGGCCTTGTTAGTCTTGTGCCTCCTTGTTGAATTTTTTTCATTAGTATTCTTTTTGGTGCGGATTGCAGATGTGGGAATTGAAGCTCTTTTGACGGGTTTGATTATTGTACAGACCATTGCATTGGGGATAGTTGTGTTTTTATTAAAGCGAGGGTTCTTTAAAATAGCAGGAACAATATTCTCCGTTTATATGGTAGTTGGCCCTATTACTGGGGTAATGCTTGTTCCTCAAGATGTAGTGGCTTACGTACTTGTAGAAGGCATGTACTTTGTTTTTCCGTCTTTAATTTACAGTGTTTTGTTTTCGAATCGTGGCTTTCTTATCTTAAATGCCGGAATAATGCTAATTGGGCTGGCAAGTGTTGGTATAAAGTATAATCCCGACGGTGGCTCCCTTGATAAAATTGTTCATGATTCAATGATTAATTACTCCATAACTGTAATTGTTTTAACTGCTACTTTATTCTTTCTTTCTCGTTTTTTTGAGGAATCGGAGAATAAAACCCGCCAACTTCTGAATGCCGCAAACAAACAGAAAGACGACCTAACGCAACTGTTCGTAAGTATGACTCAATCGAGCAAAATGCAGGAAACGCTTTCTCATGGTATGACTTCGAGCTCCATAAATCTGAGTCAAAAAGCAATGGGGCAGGCTTCTAGCTTGGAAGAAATAAGTGCAGGAATTGAAGAATTGGTAAATGCAGTAAACGAAAACAGTAAAAAAGTAGAAGAAACAGACCGATTTGTTAAAACAACGGCTGCTGTAATTCAGAAAGGGGTTGGTCAACTTCAGGAATCGGTAAACCTTTCAATTAAGATTTTCAATAAAATCAGTATTGTACAAGAAATTGCTTCACAAACCCACATGTTGTCCATAAATGCTGCGATTGAAGCAGCCCATGCGGGAACTCAGGGCAAAGGTTTTACTGTGGTAGCTAACGAAGTGAGGAAACTGGCCGAAAAAAGTAGTGTAGAAGCAAAAGAAATAGTTGAGCTGACCGAACTTAATAAGACTGCAGCAAGTAATATCGAGGCCAATATAAAAGATATATCTGAGAAAATCAGCAAAGTACTCAATGCAACATCCAGTTTAGTAGTCTCTGGAGAAGAACAGCGGACTAGTTTCGAACAAATTAGTGTTTCTGTGGCCCAGATAAATAAAACTGCCCAAGAAAGCGCAGGTATATCGGAAGAATTACGTGGCAATGCTGATCAACTAATGGAAAACGTAAAAAATCAGAACCAGAGTTTTAACCTTTTTTCATTGAAACGGGATCCAAAAGAAAATATCAGTCTCTGAGCAAAAAGAGGGGAGTGCCCACTTTACCTGAAACGCCCCTCGTTCTTTCTAAGTTCTGAAACAACAAGCATAGAGGCGCAAAATCTTGCATATCAATCAAGACTTTCAATAAATATTACACACCCCAAATACTATCGGTGTTGAGACCTGTAAAATGTATCAGGATTCCGATGAAATATACACGTCTTTTGTTCTAGGGCATTTTAACTTTGTACTAGTTAAAATTTCAGACAAAAAAACGTAGAGATCATGGCAAAATCAAACTGGGACACGAATAATATTCCAACACAGGAAGACAAACTAATAGTGATTACAGGAGCATCAAGCGGGCTTGGAAAAGAAGCCGCGCGTGTATTGGCAGGAAAAAGTGCGACTGTAATCATGGCTGTTCGTAATGTAAAAAAAGGAGAAGCAGTTGCAGGTGAAATCCGTAACCAGTTTAAAGAGGCCGATATTTTGGTTCGGGAACTGGATCTTACCAGCTTAGATTCTATTAAAAGTTTTGCAGACGGAATAAAAGCAGACTACGACCATCTTGATATTCTTATCAATAATGCCGGTATTATGATGTGCCCTTATTCGAAAACCAAGGATGGCTTCGAAATTCAAATGGGAACCAATCACTTAGGGCACTTTGCATTGACTGGCCATCTGATGCCGTTACTCAAGCAGACTAAGGATTCTCGCATAGTAGTAACATCGAGTGCTGGTCATCGCATTGGTAATATAGATTTTTCCGACCTGAATTGGGAAAAACGTACATATAACAAACAAAAGGCATATGGAGATAGTAAGTTGGCAAATCTCTACTTTGTGTACGAACTGACCCGCAAACTGAAAAATGAAAACTCTGCTCCTAGAGTAACTGCCTCACACCCAGGTTGGACACGAACTGAATTGCAGCGCCATTCCAGTCTTGTGAATTTTCTGAACAATTTCTTCTCTCAACCTCCTGCAATGGGTACATTGCCTACTTTAAGAGCAGCTTTCGATACAGACGCAAAATCAGGAGACTATTTCGGGCCTACAAAGTTTTTTGAAATGAAAGGCTATCCTAAAAAAGTAGAATCGAACCAGCTTTCTCACAATGAGCAGGCTGCACGTCAGTTGTGGGATATGTCGGAAAAGCTTACTGGAGTAAAGTACTAATAAGATTATAACTTACAGAAAGTATTACTGTTACTTTGCTTATGCAGACATTAATTTGAGCTAAGGGCATTCTATTTATGTTCTTAGCTCAATTGTTTTTATCATAAGTGCATTTTCAAGTTCAACATCATTTATCATCACTTTTTTCTTTCGTACTATTTCGAATCCCATCTTCGTAAAAAAAGCTTGCGCTGCCAAACTTACATCCGAGGTCAATTTCTTTATCCCTCTCTTTTCTGCTTCAGCTAAAATCCATTTCATCAACTCTGTACCAATGCCTTTGTTTGATTGTCCTCCTTTTACAAAGAAATGATCAATGTAGCCTGAATCTTGCAAATCTGCATAGCCAAGTATTTCTTCATTGCCTACAATAACAAATGGATTGATTCCTTTGATTCGGTTTGCCCATTTTTGCTCGCCTACTTCTGATGGAGCCCATGCATTTAATTGTATGTCTGAGTAATATCCTTTTGCATTTTCGTGGATTGATGAGTAAAAGATATCTCGAAGTATTTTTTCTTCTCCTGATTTATATTTTCTGATTTTCATAAAGCCTCCTTGTTGTAGTAAACACATCACCCAAAAATAAGCGAAAAAACAACAGCAAAAAGCAAAGCAGGAAGAAGGTTCAGTACCTTAATTTTTTTAATTTCCAACATATTAATTCCCAAGCCTATCAACAGAATGCCACCAACGGCAGTGAGTTCTTTTATTACAGGCTCAGCAAGGTAGTCCCCTAAAATTGCAGCAAACAGAGTGATTCCTCCCTGAAAAAGCAACAAGGGAACAACAGAAAACGCAACTCCAACACCAAAAGCAGATGCCAAAGCCATTGCGCCGAAACCGTCCATTACTGCTTTGGTAACCAACAGGTCTGGTTCTCCTCCCATGCCTTCTTCAATAGCTCCAAGAATAGTCATTGAACCCATACAAAAAAGTAGAAATGCAGTGATCGCTCCTTCAGAAAAACGTTCACTCTTAATCTTAATGCGCTTTTTTACCCATTCGCTTCCAGATTCCAAGCGGTCTTCGAGACGTAGGAATTCACCCGAAATTCCTCCAAGAGCAATACTAAAAACCATAATCAGCATTTCTCCAGTTTTGGAAGCCATTGTAAACCCCAGAAAAAGAGTAAAAAGGCCTAATCCCTGAAAAACAATTTTGATGTACCGTTCTGGTAATTTTGAGTTTAAGGCCATCCCAACCATGCTGCCGGCCAATACAGTACCTACATTTATTAAAGTTCCTGTCATTTTTATTTAAGATAATAGCTCATTTAGAAAAGAGATGGACTTAGCCTCTGCATTTAGGCTTTCCCAGTGGGAATATCTGCCGAGGTCTTTCCAGAAACTTTCAGTATGGTCGAAATAGCTGATGCGTTCTGTAGCAGCCAGACGTAAATAGACATCAATAATTGAAAAGACACCAGTTTCGTGCATTAACCTGAATATTCGGCTGTTGATGATATGGACTCCACTGAAAGCAAATCGGTTCAGCTTTTCATTAGACGGTCTTGCAACTTTTATTTCGCCTGTTTTTGTATTTAGCCACTGGCAAAGCTGTCCCGTGGAATCAAATTCCAGAAAACGGCTGCTTTCGCGTTTGCGCATGGCTAAAGTTGCAAGGTTGTTCTGGCTTTTGTGCTGAGTGATCAGTGCACCGATATTCAGATCCGAAATCACATCTACGTTGTGTATTAGAACATCTTCTGCACCCTGAAGCAATGACTCAATCTGTTTTAGGCCGCCTCCCGTGTCGAGCAGCAAATCGCGTTCGTCGGAAATTTGGATGTTTACACCGAAATTGTTGTGCTTCTCAAGGTGATCTTCAACCTTATCAGCAAAGTGGTGAACATTAATAATGAAATCTGAGAAACCTAATTTCTTAAGTTTCTGGATACAAAGTTCGAGTAACGATTTTCCTTGTATTTCAACAAGTGCTTTGGGGCGATCGTTTGTTAAGGGACGAAGGCGTGTCCCCAAACCGGCAGCTAGGATAAATGCCTTCATCATTTTTTCCAGTATTTGGTTTCGCGATGTGAGACATCTATTACAATGTCGAACTTGTTTTTCAAGTGTTTGGCCAAATTCTGGGCACAATATACAGAGCGGTGTTGACCTCCTGTACAGCCGAAACTAACTGATAGGTAGTTGAATTTTCGGTCAACGTACTTCTTCACGGCACGGTCTACAATGCCGTATACATCCTCTAAGTATTCTGTCATTTCTTCTTCTTTTGCAAAAAAGCTGATGACCTCTTTGTCCATTCCCGATTTGGTTTTGTATTCTTGGTAACGGCCTGGATTGTGAATGCTACGGCAATCAAAGATGAAACCGCCGCCATGTTCTGTTTCGTCTTGTGGAAGTCCTCTTTTGTACGAAAAGCTTTCGATTTTAACACGCAAACGTTGAGCGTTAGCTCCTATTTCCCTTAACTGCTCCGAATGTGGGAGGTGATTCCAGATTTTTGTAAGAGTAGGAAGGTTTACTGGGAATTTGATTTTTGCAACCACCGCAGCCATATTGTCCAAAGCGTATGGGATGCTCTGCAAGAAATGCTCTTTGCGCTCGAAAAAGCCACGGTAGCCATATGCGCCCATTGCCTGCATAATGCGGATCAGCACAAAACCGTAGAAAAACTGCATAAACTTTTCTCGATCTACTGGCATTACTTTTTCAAGTTCATCAAGATATAATTGCAACAGCTCTTCGCGCACTTCTTCAGAAAGACCCGCTTTGGCATCGTAAAGCAGTGAGGCGATATCGTACTGAAGCGCTCCTTTTCTTCCTCCCTGATAATCTATAAAATGTGGCTCGCCATCAACCAACATAATGTTACGGCTCTGGAAGTCGCGATAAAGGAAAAATTCGGCTGGACTTTCGAGTAGCCAATCCGAGAAATTTGAGAAATCGGTTTCTAAATCCTGCTCGTCGAAGGCGATTCCTGCAAGTTTTAGAAAGTAATACTTAAAGTAATCCAGATCCCAAAGCATCGATTGGCGGTCGAAAGCAGGACGTGGGTAGCAGACAGAAAAGTCTATTTCGGAAGCCAGCTTGGTTTGTATAACTGGCAGTTGTTGAATCACTTTTATATAGACTTCGCGCAACGGTTGTGGGAATGGGTCACCGTTACGGACTGTTTTTATGTATTCGAAAAGAGTCATGTCGCCAAGATCGCTTTGTAGGTAAACATGGGCGTCCAAACGTTCAATTAAGATTCTGGGAACTCTTATACCAGCTTTTTGTAAACTTTCTGTGAAAGAGATAAAGGCAATGTTTTCTTTGATATCGGCATTGAAAACACCTACAACAGAGTGCTGTCCGTTTTGTAGTCTGAAATATTGTCGGCTCGATCCCGACCTAGGCATTGCAATGACACTTGTGGCAACTTGGCCTGTATATTCCTCGAAAAGGTGCTCTAGCCGTTTGATAATCTCGCTTTGCTCCATGTAATATTTTTATTGATGTTGATTATGGTCTCTGATTTTAGGGTAGGTCAGCTTTGAAAGCTATGAGCAAAATAAATGTATACTGGGCGTTTTTCCTAATTTGAAATTGGGGTAGGGGTTAAATAAGAAGCAAAATCTCAGATGGGGTCTATTCTCTTAGCTGTATGCTCTTCTGCTAGGAAGTTCATAATGTGCTAATAGAATCAACGATTTTGTATTTGCTGCAAGGTCAGGAAACAACGCGTTTCAGTCGTCACAAAATAGTAGCATCTATAAATAACAAGCCGTAGATTACCCCTCTACGGCTTGCCTTGTTTTATTTAGAAATAATTAGCTAAAGCCCCATTTTCAAGAATGTTCAACATACGCGTCGTTGCTTTTATTGCAGCCTGCGTCTGATCAGGATCTAGGCCACGAGTTTTAAGCTGTTTGCCGTCCACATCCCAAGTAATAAGCGCTTCTACAAGAGCATCCGTTTTCCCCCCTGGAGGGATGATAACTATATAATCCACAAGCGGCGGAACCTCCTTCCCTAAATTACCATAAATCCGTTTCAGAGCATTCATGTAAGCATCGTACTGTCCATCACCTGTTGCAGTTTCTTCATACACTTTACCTTCAATTTCAATAGCAACAGTAGCAACCGACTGTAGCCCCATGGTGTGGACAACTGAGTAGTTCACGATTTTAATCTTGTCTTCAATCCGTCTCTCTCGCAGAACATCCGATATAATGAAAGGAAGATCTTCAGGAGTAACGTATTCTTTTTTATCTCCAAGTTCAATAATACGGTCTGTGACTTTGCGCATTGCATCTTGATCAAGCTCAATCCCAAGATCTTCTAGGTTCTTCTTAATGTTAGCTTTGCCCGATGTTTTTCCAAGTGCATATTTTCTTACCCTGCCAAAACGTTCTGGAAGTAGTTCGTTGTAATAAAGATTGTCTTTACTATCGCCATCGGCATGTACTCCACAGGTTTGAGTAAATACATTTTCTCCAACAACAGGCTTATTTTCAGGGATTCTAATTCCAGAGAATGTTTCAACCATGCGGCTAACTAGATTAACTTTCTCTTCGTTAATGTTCAGATCGCATTTCAAGTGGTCGTTTAGCGTGGCAATAATCGAAGACAAGGGAACATTCCCGGCTCTTTCTCCAAGTCCGTTGATGGTGGAGTGTATACCTGTTATTCCAGCCTTTACGGCAAAGAAAACATTCGCAGTACCAAGGTCGTAATCGTTGTGTGGGTGAAAGTCGAAATTTAGTTCAGGATAGCGTGAAATTACTTCCGAGCAGAAATCAAAAGTTTCCTGAGGCTGAAGGATGCCTAGCGTATCAGGAAGCATAAAACGTTTGATAGGTTCGTTTTTGAGACTATCGAGCATAAAGAATACATAATCTTTCGATTGTCGCATCCCGTTCGACCAATCTTCTAAATAAATATTACATGCGATCCCTTTTGAATCTGCATAATGAATGGTCTCTTTTATTGCAGCAAGATGTTCTTCTGGCGATTGCTTGAGCTGTTGAGTAACGTGTTTGTGTGATCCTTTCGAAAGCAGATTTGCTACTTTCCCTCCTACAGAGGAAATCCAGTCGATGGATTGGCCACCGTCAATAAAAGAAAGGATTTCCACCTTATCAATATGTCCCTTTTCTTTTGCCCAATCAATAATTGCTTTTGCCCCTTCAAATTCCCCTTGTGAGACCCGTGCAGAGGCGACCTCAACACGGTCTACCTTTAATTCGCCCAATAGAAGCTGGGCTATGTTTAGTTTTTCTGATTTAGTAAACGCCACACCCGATGTCTGCTCTCCATCGCGTAGTGTGGTGTCCATTATTTGAACTTTCATTTTTCTTATTGCGTTGTTGGTTAGATTATTATTCTGCTAGTGCAGAATGTTTACTGCTTCTTACAGAAAGCTCTAAAAATTATTCCTATCCAAGGAATTACTTTTAGAGCTTTGCGGAGGTGGTAATTTAAATGATACTGTTTAGTTTATAACTTAGTAAGTAGATGGACAAAATCAATTTCAACATATAAGAAATATAATTGACTGGTTTTCACATAAAAAATCATTCTATTATTGTCCATCTACTTAAAGTGTAAAAAATAATTTCGGTTAAGGCACACAAGGCGCTCAATACCAGAGCATATTATAGTGCGTGAGGATTTGGATGACCGCAGTGCAACGAAAACCGAAGTTTTTTTTCAGCGTTACTTAACAGCAAGTAAGACTATGATTTGGTTTCAAAAGCTTCAATCTTATCTTTGATACTAACCAGATAGTCAATATCGTCATAGCCGTTCTGCAAACATTGTTTTTTATAAGCTGTAATTTCGAAGCTTTCAGATTCACCAGTGCTTACGATTGTAATAGTTTGGTTGTCCAGATCAACTTTCAGTTCTGCTTTGGGATCTTCAATTTCAGCAAATATTTTAGCTGAAAATTCTTCCGACACTACAACAGGAAGAAATCCTACGTTCAAAGCATTGTTTTTGAAAATATCGGCAAAGAAGCTAGATACGACAACGCGTAAACCAAAATCGAAAATAGCCCAAGCAGCATGTTCGCGGCTTGATCCGCTACCGAAATTTTTGCCAGCAACAAGAATTTTTCCCGAACGCTCAGGTTTGTTCAGAATAAAATCAGCTTTAGGAGTTCCGTCAGCATTATAACGCCAATCACGGAACAGGTTATCCCCAAACCCCTCGCGCGATGTTGCTTTAAGGAAACGTGCCGGAATGATTTGATCTGTATCCACGTTCTCAATCGGCATTGGGTACGCAGATGATACTATAGTTTGAAATTTTTCTATTGCCATTTTACTTGAATTATGAATTATAAATGATGAATTATGAATGGCCAGATGCTCCAAATTCGTAATTCAAAACTTCAAAAAAGGTTTACATAAATTCACGAGGATCAGTCACTTTTCCTGTGATAGCTGCTGCCGCCGCTGTATATGGACTAGCTAGCATTGTACGCGCACCTGGTCCTTGACGGCCTTCGAAGTTACGGTTCGACGTAGCTACAGCGTATTTTCCTGCTGGAATTTTATCTTCGTTCATAGCAAGGCAAGCAGAGCAGCCCGGTTGACGGAATGCAAATCCAGCCTCTTCAAAAACCTCGATAAGACCTTCTTCCTGACATTGCTGTTCTACAATCTTCGATCCCGGAACAAGCCATGCAGTTACGTTTTCAGCCTTTCTACGACCTTTCACTACTTCTGCAAATGCGCGGAAATCTTCGATACGTCCGTTTGTACAACTTCCTAAGAAAACGTAATCTATAGTTTTGCCTTCAATAGCATCGCCTGCACCAAATCCCATGTATTCCAACGATTTCTCGTAAGTCGTTTTGTTAGCACCTTCCATGCCTTCTGTTGTTGGGATACCAGCAGTTACTTTAATTCCCATTCCTGGGTTTGTACCGTAAGTGATCATCGGTTCAATATCGGCTGCATCGAACGTGTATTCTTTATCGAAAACTGCGTCCTCTTCAGTCTTAAGTGTCTTCCAGTAAGCAAGAGCTTTATCCCACTCTTCATCTTGTGGAGCTTTTGCACGTCCTTTAATATAGTCGAAAGTTGTTTCGTCCGGAGCAATCAAGCCACCGCGGGCACCCATTTCAATACTCATGTTGCAGATTGTCATACGGCCTTCCATTGTTAGAGAGCGGATAGCCGAACCGGCAAACTCAATAAAATAACCTGTAGCACCACCAGTGGTCAGTTTCGAGATAATATATAGGATAATGTCTTTCGCAGAAACACCTTTAGCCAATTCCCCATCAACGGAAATACGCATACGTTTTGGCTTAGGCTGCATAATGCATTGGCTTGCGAATACCATTTCAATTTCACTGGTTCCAATACCAAAAGCAACTGCCCCAAAAGCTCCGTGTGTAGAAGTGTGGCTATCTCCGCAAACAATTGTCATGCCTGGCTGTGTGATACCCATTTCTGGACCGATAACGTGAACAATACCATGATTGGAGTCCTGAAGACCATAGTACTGAATACCTTGTTCTTTACAGTTTTCAGAAAGCTTATCTACCTGTGAGCGAGATAACTCTTCTTTAATTGGTAGATGTTGCTCAATAGTGGGAACGTTATGATCGGGAGTAGCAACCGTGCGCTCTGGGCGTGCCACTTTAAGACCTCTTTTTTTTAGATTAAGAAATGCCACAGGGCTAGTTACTTCATGAATGAAGTGTTGATCAATATATAATACCTGAGGACCTCCTTCGATAGATTCAACGACATGCTTGTCCCAGATTTTGTCAAATAATGTTTTACTCATGTGTTATATATTTAGTTGTAAGGTCGTGGACCTTTTTGTTTTGAAATACTTTTCCGAAAATTTTCTTGTTGTCAAATAACTTTTGGTAATTTAGACAGATGTGAATTAAGATTTTGAATTAGGAATCTGTAAGCATATATTTGTTATGCTTACAATTTCTTCTTGGAACAATACGAAACACAAAATTGTAACTGCTAATAATTCCCTTGTTTAGAGTACTTTATTAATTCGAAATTCCGAAGTTCTCAGTTCCTTGCTTTCAAACTGTAATAGCAATAGAGCTGAGGGGTTAAATTTTGATCTCTTCTAAACGCAACAAAAGTTGCAGAGTCTCAGTAGTATTAAATGCATGAAATACATTTAATAACGATAGAATATCTTTTCGAATGAATTTACTTGTTAATCTAACGTATCGGTACAGAATTATTAGTTTTTTTGTTTTAGAGGTCGCAAGATAATAAATCTTAAGAAATATCCTTGACTTAAGGTCGGATAGAAACTTATTCTGATTTTAAAATTACAAATTGACATATTGTCTATGCTTTATTCTCTTTGTAATCGAAAGTGAGGTGTGGCTTCAGAAAGAAAATTAAAATATTTTCTGACTTT
The DNA here is from genome assembly GCA_965230435.1 of Bacteroidales bacterium. Lineage (GTDB taxonomy): Bacteria > Bacteroidota > Bacteroidia > Bacteroidales > JBDKHP01 > JBDKHP01. The sequence continues at coordinate 891,403 of CBDDLB010000002.1, read as the reverse complement.
TATCCAAGTTAAAATCAAATAAAAACGCCAAATTGCACCCATCGAACAAAAACTTTCGTAGAAAAGCAGAACTGAGTTTGTTTTTTTAATTTTTTAAGACTTGAAGGAAAGGTATGGTTTTTAAAAGTTAAAAGTACTTTTTATATTTGCAACTAACATTTTTAAAGAATGCCTTACATTGAATACATTGAGCAGGAAAAGCACCTTGTTGCGGTGGACTGTGCCATCTTTGGCTACGAGGATAACGAATTGAACCTGTTGCTTTTTCATCGTGCACTACCACCATCGCGTGGTGAATGGTCGCTGGTGGGTGGCTGGGTAAATGGAGATGAATCTGTAGATGCAGCGGCATCGCGTGTTCTACAAAAAATCACTGGGCTTCATGATATTTTTATGGAACAAGTGAGCGTTTTCTCCAGACCAGAGCGGGATCCCGGAGGCAGGGTAATCAGTGTTTTGTTTTACGCTCTGATAGATGTTAAAAAACACGACAAAGACCTAGTGAGAGAATATGGTGCGCATTGGTGGCCAGTGACAAAGATGCCGCAGCTGATTTTTGACCATAATGAAATGGCAGAATACGCGTTAGAACAACTGCGTAACAAAGCTACCTATCATTTGGTTGGTCAGGATTTATTGCCAGAGGAATTCACCATAACGCAGCTTAGGCAGTTGTATAATAGTATCTTTATGCGCGAATTCGATCCAGGGAATTTCCGTAAGAAAATTCTTTCGCTCGACGCAATGGTTCGCCTGAACAAGAAAGATACAAGCGAATCGAAAAAAGGCGCGTTTTATTATCGGTTCAAAGAACCTGAAAAATTGAACATAAACGAGCGTATTATTAAAGTATAAAAACTTTGCTGAAAAGTGAAGTCCCAAGATTATGGTTGGGGACTGACATTGATGTATGTCGTGCCTTGCTTGATTTCTAGTTAGTTATCGGATAGAATTATTATAAATAAGATAAATAAAAGTAGTATTTACTTTAAATAAGCAACAGGCTTAAACTGTATTCGCTATGATAGATTATTCAGAACATCCGCACAGACGCTACAATCCTCTTACAGGACAATGGATTTTAGTATCTCCACACCGTGCAAAGCGTCCTTGGCAAGGACAGACTGAAAAAGTGGTAGAAGAGAAGAGGCCAGAGCATGATCCAAAATGCTATTTGTGCCCAGGCAACACGAGAGCGACAGGGCCAACAAACCCTAAGTACGATTCTACTTACGTTTTCACAAACGACTATAGCTCGCTATTGCCAGACACGCCAGAAGGAGTGTTGGACGAAGGATTGTTCCAAGCGAAAGCCGAGCAGGGAATTAGCCGTGTAATCTGCTTCTCTCCGCGTCACGACCTTACTATTCCAGAAATGGAAACAGAAAAGATCCTAGACGTAGTAAATCTTTGGCAAGACGAATACAAAGAGCTTGGCGCAAAAGATTTCATCGGACACGTTCAGATTTTTGAGAACAAAGGTGCGATCATGGGCTGTAGTAACCCTCACCCACACGGGCAAATCTGGGCGCAATCATCAGTGCCAGATGAGGTTGCTAAAGAATGTGTTTCACAAAAAGAATATTACGAGAAACATGGCCGCACTCTACTAGAGGATTATGTGGCTTCTGAATTGAAGAAAAAAGAGCGTATCGTACTTGAGAACGATACATTTGTAGCTCTTGTTCCTTTCTGGGCAACATGGCCTTTCGAAACAATGATTCTTCCGAAAAGAGCTATTTCAAATATCCTAGACCTTACTGAGCAGGAGAAAGTTGATTTTGCAGACATGTACCGTCTTCTTACTACGAAGTACGATAACATGTTCGAAATTTCGTTCCCATACTCGGCAGGTATCCACCAAATGCCAACTGATGGCGAAGAGCATCCAGAGTGGCACATGCACATGCACTTCTACCCACCATTGTTGCGTTCGGCTACAGTGAAGAAATTCATGGTTGGTTACGAAATGATGGGTGGTCCACAGCGTGACATTACAGCAGAACAAAGTGCAGAGCGCCTGCGCAATCTTCCAACTACACACTATAAGAAAAATGGCTAATAAAGGTAAGATATTAGTGACAGGCGGAACTGGATACATCGGTTCGCACACTACAGTAGAGCTTATTGAGCAAGGCTACGAGGTATTGATCATCGACAACTTGTCGAATTCGGAGTCGTTCATTGTAGATAATATTGAGCAAATTACAGGAGTACGTCCTGCTTTTTACGAGATAGATCTTCTTGATGAAGCAACGCTAGATGCTTTCTTCGCAGAGAACAAAGATATTAAGGGAATCATTCACTTTGCTGCTTCTAAAGCGGTAGGTGAGTCGGTAGAGAAGCCTCTTCTTTACTACCGCAACAACCTAATGGGGATGGTGAACCTACTAGAAAGCATGAAGAAATATGGTGTTGCAAACATCGTGTTCTCATCTTCTTGTACCGTTTATGGGCAGCCAGATGAATTGCCGGTAACAGAGCACGCGCCTGTAAAACCAGCAGAATCTCCATATGGCTATACAAAGCAGGTGAACGAAAACATATTGAAAGATACTATTGCTGCAATTGAGCACATTAAAGGTATCGCACTTCGTTACTTCAACCCAATTGGTGCGCACGATTCTGGTTTGATCGGTGAGCTTCCTAAAGGTGTTCCTGCTAACCTAATGCCGTTCATTACTCAAACAGCTTATGGTTTGCGTGAGCAGTTGAGCGTTTTCGGTGACGACTACGAAACTCCAGACGGATCATGTATCCGCGATTACATTCACGTAGTAGATTTGGCAAAGGCTCACATTATTGCAATTGAGCGCCTAATTGACGGCAAGAATGCAGAAGAGTACGAAGTATTCAACATTGGTACTGGAAACGGTTTCTCTGTGTTTGAAGTAATCAAGTCTTTCGAGAAAACAACAGGAGAGAAGTTGAACTACAAAGTAGCTCCACGTCGTGCTGGTGATATCGTACAGATTTGGGCTGATACAAAAATCGGAAACGAAGTATTGGGCTGGAAAGCTGAAAAAACTCTCGACGAAATGACTTCCTCTGCTTGGGCATGGGAAAAGAATTATCGTGGGAAGACGAAATAAAAAACATTCAAAATTTTAGTTGGGGTGTTAAGGTGGAGAGTAAGGATTTATATCCTGCTCTCCCATCTTACTGTAGGTTGTGACGAAGGTTTTGGGAAGGACTTTTCTTCAGCAATACATTTCAAGACCTCTTAGATGCAGGAATTTTAATTTCAGCAATAGAATAATTGCTGCTGTATGTTCTTGTGCTTCTGAGAAAATGTAGTTGCTAATTGTAATCGTCGCCATAAATTTGTTACAGTGCAGGAAAACAGAATAATACATCACAACTAAGTACTATAACTCTAGAAAATAAAAAACAAACATCAATATTGGGATAATAAACTTAATTGATGATTACCTGAAATTGGCGAGATGCCTGTTTTTATTGCGTTAGCCAGTTTATAATTCATAATTAAATTATCATTCCCTATATAACTCACTAGTTACTATGAAAATTTCTGAAATTAAGGAAAGAATCAACGGCGGGGACAACGCTACATTTAAAAAACTTTATGGAACTGACGAAGCGGTTCTAAAATCGGAAGCTACTCGTTATGCTTCATTGTTAGATCAGTTTTCTGAGCTATTTGGTACTGAAGAAGCTTCTGTTTTCACTTCTCCGGGACGTACAGAAATTGGAGGAAACCACACAGACCACCAATTCGGACGTGTATTGGCAGGTGCTGTAAACCTTGACAATATTGCAGTTGCTGCTCCTAACGGAACTAACGTTGTACGTATCAAGTCGGAAGGCTACGACATGTTCGAGTCTAACCTAGACGAGTTGGTGATCGACGAAGCTGCATTCTATACTTCTACTTCACTTGTTAAAGGTATCGCTTTCCGTTTGAAAGAGCTTGGTTTCGCAGTTGGTGGTTTCGATGCTTGCATCAACGGTTGTGTGCCTAAAGGTTCTGGTCTTAGCTCATCTGCTTCTTTCGAAGTATTGATCGGTGCTATCTTCAGCAGCCTTTTCAACGATGGAAAACTTGATCCAGTTGAAAACGCAAAAATCGGTCAGTGGGCAGAGAACAACTTCTTCGGTAAGCCTTGTGGTTTGATGGATCAGACAGCTTGTTCTGTTGGTGGTCTTATCACAATCGATTTCGAAGATCCTAGCGCCCCTATCGTAAAAGAAGTTGATTTCGATTTCGTAAAAACTAACTACGCATTGGTAATTACTGACGTAGGTGGTGGACACGACGATCCTGCTTCTCAAGAAGAGTACGCTTCTCTTCCTACAGAAATGAAATCTGTAGCTAAAGAACTTGGTAAAGAAGTACTTCGTCAGGTTTCTTTAGAAGAAATCGTTGAGGCTATTCCTGCAATCCGCGAAAAAACTGGCGACCGTGCTATTCTTCGTTCTTACCACTTCCAAGGCGATAACGCACGTGTTGTAAAACAAGTTGAGGCATTGGAGAAAAACGATTTCGATGCATTCCTATCTATGGTAGTTGAGTCGGGCTATAGCTCGTACATGTACAACCAAAACATCTTCGACGTAACTCACAAAGAAGAGCAGGTTGTTTCTCTAGGTTTGGCTTTGAGTGAAATGATTTTGAAAGGCAAAGGTGCATGGCGTGTTCACGGTGGTGGATTCGGTGGTACTATTCAGGCTTTCGTTCCTCAAGATCTTCTTGATGTTTACACTAAGACTCTTGAGCACGTGTTTGGTGAAGGCAAATGCCACAAACTATTCATCAGAAACGAAGGTTCTATTTGCTTAGATTTTTAATGACAAAACATTTGGGAACGCACAGTAATGTGCGTTCTCTTTTTTTATACGATATAACAGTTTAAAATCATGACTCAGAATAAGCCAAATTACACGGTTCCTTTTGCGATCATGTCCTTCCTACTTTTCCTTTTAGGGTTTGTGACATGGATCAACAATATTTTGGTTCCTTTTATGGAAACCAAATTTGCTATTACGGCAAGTCAGTCGCAGTTGGTGAGTGCGGCATTTTTCAGTGCATATATTATCTCTATTCCTGTAGGGGGAATTGTTAAACGAATTGGTTACAAAAGAAGTGTAATCGTTGGTTCTATTATCACAGGTATTGGCTGTGCTGTATTTATTCCAGCTTTGGATATTGGCTATACAGCAGTATTGGCAGGTCTTTTTGTTACTGCTATTGGTGTTGTGGTATTGCAGGTTGCTGCTAACCCATATGTTATTGCGCTTGGTACTCCAGAAACATCAGCTTCACGTTTGACATTAGCAATGGCTATCAACTCAAGTGCTGCTGTATTGGCGCCAATTGTTGGTCGTTTCATTATCGAATCAAATGGAGGTACAATTGAAGTTCATGCAGACATGGCTAAATTGATGTTTATTGTTTTAGCTGGTATCTCAATCCTAACTGCTGTTTTACTTGCATTCATGAACCTTCCTGCTATTGAAGATGATGCAGAAGAAGGAACTAAAGATGCAGGTCGTAGCGCATGGAGCTACCCACACTTGATTCTTGGTTTTATCGCTATCGGTATGTACATGGGACTTGAGGTTGGTGTTGGTAACTACTTTGTAAAATATGTAGTTCAGAACGTAGAAGGTAAAGATGCTGCTTTTGCTACAGGTATTCTAGGTTTTTACCCTGCTGGTTTCTTTATTGGCCGTCTTGTAGGAGCTGGTCTTTTGAAAAAATATGAGGCTTCTAAAGTACTTGTTGTAAACTCATTTATCTGTGTTGCTCTTTTGGTTACCTTCTTCTTAACTAAAGGAACTGTATTCTCGGTTTGGCCATTGATTGCTCAAGGACTTTTCTTGTCTATCATGTGGTCTGTTCTTTTCGACCTTTCTATGAAAGACATTCCTGCAAGTGCAGCTAAACTAGGATCTGGAATTATCTGTACAGGTGTAGTTTTTACAGGTATGTGGATGTATATCATGGGTAAATTTGTAGAAGGAACTACGGATGCAGCTACTGGTATCAGCGACAATGGTTCTGCTTACTATTTCTTCTTCCTATTCTACGCATACATTATTTTCTTTGCGTTGAAAGGTGCAAAAATCCGTAAAGCTTAATAGAATTATATTACAGAAATAAACAGGTAAAGCCTGATTCTAAAAATACATAAAGGCCGACAAGCATATGTGGTTATGAATAATAAATTACTGATCTTGGTTTGCTAAGGACTTGCTTTCAAGCGCTGGTCATTCATAATTTATAATTCATAATTCGACAAGTCGGCCTTTCACCCTAAAACTTATAACACTATGGCCGAATTAGTTTTAAAGAACAACAATGGTGTACAAGTGACAATTATGTCGTTTGGCGCACGTATTGGTGCGGTTGAAATTCCAACAGAGAATGGCAGATTGGTAGACATTGTTGTTGGTTATCCAACAGAAGATGATTACAAAAAAGGCGATCACTACCCTGGTGCTATCTGCGGACGTGCTGCTAACCGTATCATCGATGGAAAATTCACTCTTGAGGGAACTGAGTATCAACTTCCACAAAACGATGCTCCTAACCACTTGCACGGCGGACCAGAAGGTTTCAGTAAACTAGATTGGACACTTGAGGAAACTACTGTTGAAGGTGCTGCAAGCGCTTGTAAACTTACTTTGGTAAGCGAAGATGGAGACCAAGGTTATCCGGGTAAACTTGAGGTGGAAGCTGTTTATTGCCTAACTGACGCTAACGAGCTTAAGCTGGTAATGTCTGCAAAAACTGACAAAACTACCATCGTGAACCTAACCAGCCACCCATATTTCAACCTGAAAGGTGCTGGCCGTGGCGATATTCTAGATCACACGTTCATGGTAAATGCTAAGGAATTTACTCCACTTGGCGACAAAGGTGCTCCTGATGGCGAAATCCGATCGGTAGAAGGTACTGCTATGGATCTTCGTGAGGCAAAAGAGCTTGCTGGTGTTGTAAAAGATAGCTACGAACAGATTCAGCGTGTTGGTGGTATCGACCATAACTGGGTTGTTAATAAGCCTCTTAACGAAATGGGCGTTTGCGGACGTGTTGAGCATGCTGCAACTGGCCGTAGTGTAGAGGTTCGTTCTACTCAGCCGGGTTTCCAAGCTTACACAGGTATGCACTTCGACGGAACAGATAAAGGCAAGGGCGGTGTAGCATTTACTCCATATTGCGCAATTGCTGTTGAGGCTCAAGGTTTCCCAGATTCTCCTAATAAAGAGCATTTCCCTTCTGTAGTATTGAAACCAGAGGAAACTTACGAGCAGACTATTGTTTATGCTTTTGGGTTTTAGTTTTTTTGGTCATTAGTCATTGGATATTGGTCAATGGCTTTTGTTGAAAACGATTTTTATTTTGAAGGCTCATCCTGTTTGGATGGGCCTTTTAAAATTGTACCCTTGTTCCTAATAATTAAAAAAATCCAGGTTGTTGGTCTATATGTTTTTAGAAAAATAATGACCAATTAATCAATGTCCTAAAACAATCCCCCGTTCAGATAAATCTCCAGTTGTACATCGGAGAATGGTTGAGCTTGAATATGGGTCTGTTTGCTAAGATTCTCTACAAGCCCGGTATTGTAGTCAACTTTGAGTTCATCTCCATTTTCCAAATTCAGTGCTTCGATGGATTGGTAAGTGGTGATGGGCATTGCAGCATTAATGGCATTACGCTCGTAGATTGCACCAAAAGATTCGGCAAGAATACAGCTCACGCCCAGGGCTTTGAAACAGTCAACAGCTTGCTGACGCGATGAGCCGCTCCCGAAATTTTTTTGAACGACAATGATATCGCCAGGGCGAACGCGTTTTGCGAAGTCTTCGTAGCCTTCAAGATTGTCGAAAGCGTATTGCCCCATTTCGTCGATGTTGGTGATGGAGAGGTAACGGTTATGGAAGATCATGTCTGTGTCGATGTTGTCTTCGCGGATAAACCAAGCGCGTCCTTGGGCATAAGGTTGTTTTTTCTCTTCTGTGGTTTTCTGAGGTTTGGCCTTGGGGTGTCCGTTGGTGATGGTGGTTTCGAACAATGCAGGCTCCTGTGGGATAGCGTCGGGAGTGGTGATGTAGCCTGCCACGGCCGATGCAGAAACTATTTCTGGCGATGCAAGGTAGACTTCGCCTTTTCCTTGTTTGCCCGGAAAGTTACGGTTGCCTGTGCTTACGGTAATTTCTCCTGGGCCGTTTTGGCCTACTTGTCCAGCGGCACAGCCTGCACAGCCTGCGTTTGATACTAAAGCTCCTGCCTGTTTGAAGATAGTGAATAGTCCTTCTGCCATTGCTTGTTGCCATATGGCGTCTGTCGCAGGAACAATTTTCATGACTACACCAGGGGCAATACGGCGTCCTTTGAGGATATTGGCAGCAGCACGCAGGTCTTCAATGCGCCCATTGGTGCAAGAGCCCAAAAAGGCCGAATCGATTTTTGTTTTTAGCGCAGATTGAATGTCGACACTGTCGTGGGGTTTCCCTGGACGGGAAATCATAGTTTTAAATTTAGAAATATCTATTGTGTGTTCCTCTTGATAGATAGCATGAGCATCGGCCAATACGGCTTCTGCTTTTCTGCCTGTTTTTTCGGAACAGTATTCAAGAACAGCCTGATTTGGAGGGAGAATAATTGCAACAGCTCCCATCTCCGTGGCCATAGACGAAATTGTAAGGCGTTCATCTAGGCTCATTGTACTGATGCCTTCTCCGTAAAGTTCAATAGAGGTTCCTAAAAGGCCGTTTGCCCCAAATTGGTTGAGCAGGTTCAGTACAATATCTTTTGCTGTTACATGTTCTGGTCGTTTGCCTTCGAAAACAAGTTTTACAGATGGTGGTACTTTGAACCAAACAGCACCATTGGCCCAAGCTGCGGCAATATCTTTATCGCCCATTCCTTGTCCAAAAGCTCCAATGGCACCTAGTATATTGGCATGGGAATCTGTAGAAACAGAGGTAGATCCTGGCCATGCCAAACCTTCATCAATGAGTGTGTGTGTACCAATGCCAGCATCGATATCGTAGACCTTAATGCCATGTTTGCGGGCGAAAACGCGGCAAATTTGCTGGTTTGCAGCATATTTCTGATCAGAACCTGTTGGGTTGGTGTCGAATGTGAAAAAGGTTTTGGACGGATCTTTTATCCCGAGCTTATTTTCCTCAATGTTTTTCACCACGTTTGCTCCTCCAAAATCGCGGGCAACACGGACGTCAATCTCTACATCGATGATGTCTCCAGGCTTTACATTCGGGTATTTGGAGTGTGCCGATAAAATTTTTTCGATGATTGTCATTCCCATGATATTGTTCTTTTAAGGTTAGAAGATGGTTGTTCAGATATTTAAGAATGCAATGCTATTTGTTAAGGTCATCATAGGCCTTTCTTCATTGTAGTGACAGCTATAGAAATGATGATTATAACTTAACACACCTACTTAAATTTCGATATTATCAAATTCAAAAAAAAGTAAGAAGAAATTTAGGTTAGAACATCTAATCGCAATACAGTAAAACTACTACTGCACAGACAAAACAAAACTACAATCAACAAAGTTATCACTCTTATCCGTAGCTCTTATGGTGACTTTATGATCTCCTTCCTTAGAAAGCTTACCAGAAAGCACTAATGTTTTTTCATCGAACTTAAGCGAAGATTCAGCCGAACCTTGCAGAAATGTAAATCGCAGGTCGGTATCGTTAACATCGGCAAAAGTATTCCGAGGAATTTGTATTTCGAACGGTTTATCCTGCTTTACTATCTTATTGCCTAACTGCTGAAACACGTAAGGCTTAAAGACCTTATCTGTATTCACCCAATAAAGATCAGCTTCCTCGACTCCTTTCTGACCAAAAAATAGTTTTGGGGATCTTAAAATAAATAACTAGCCATTTTCAAATATTGCCTTTACTTTCTCGGGTTTAATTGTAACGAACCATTTTCCAATCTTTTCATCAATTCGTTCAATAACACTCTCGAAACGTTGCATCATTTTCGCACTCAACTTAGCTCCTGTTTCGTATGTTTTTTCCCAGTAGTGAACAATAGCCTGTTTTTTGTTCCACACAAAGGTCTGGGCAAAGTTCATCACGGTCTGTTTTGACTCCAGGATTGATGAATTCCAGTGCTGTTCCAGCCCGCCCCATACTCTTTCTATAGGATTGTATTTGCTATGGTAGGGCGGATAATACGCCAGTTTCACTGTTAAGTTATGTTGCTGTGCAAATTCACATATTCGCTTGATAAACTGGGTCCTTCGGCTATGGCACTCGGGGCCGTTGTCCGAATTAATCAAAAGTGTGTTCACCTTCTCAAAACGCCTCCTGTTTTCTGCCCGGAAGTGCTCCAGTACGTCAACAATAAAATCAGCCGTAATTTTGGATTCTGTCATGTAAAGGTGGCTTTCTCCCGGCTCAGGAAGATACAGTCCAAATGGTGTTATAAATTCATTACAGAAATCATGGTCCCCGGCTTCCAGTCCCGTCCAACTTTTCCCGCCCCGCGAAAAGTTTCCTATTCTAACTTTGTCCTTTGCACCGTATGAAATACGAAGGGTTTCAAGGCTTTCATCCGCCTTACGGTTTTCTGTTTTTAGCTGTTCAAAAATTGCATCTGTTTCTTTAATTTTTTTTGGGCTTTGTTTTGGCCACCTTTTTTCTTTTGAAGCCCAGCTGGTGCATTTTGTTCCAAATAGTCTGGTTACTGGGTAGCTTACCGTCATCATGGCCCAGTTTCAAAAGTTCTGACCTTACAGCCTTTGCGCTGAGCCTTGTATATAACCTTGTACTTTTGAACTGGGGGTCGGTCTGGCTTGATTCGTCCAATATTTTCTTCATATCATCCAACAGGCCGGGCTGATCTACCTCTATAGGCTTACGTCCGCGAGAACCGAAGTCATCTTTGACCGGTTGTCCACTTTCTATTTCTTTCTTGCCCTTTCGCAATGTCATAGGGCTGATTTTAAAAGCTTCAGCAACCAGTTTTATGCCTCCATGGCCAATATCTTTAGCCAGTTGTCCCAAAAATATTCTTCGTTCACTGCCTTTTAAACTGTTCGCCGCTAGTTTTAGACTTGGTAACAGGTCTGAAAAATTTTCTTTTGATGCTTTCATGTAACAAAAGAAATAAAAAAAAGCTAATTATTTATTTTATTCTCCCTTATACGAAACTGAAGCAGTTTGAAATCTACCAATTTGTTGTGATTGTTTGGGAAGTTTACGATAGATAGATTTGCGATCTCGATAATTAATGATGCCACTTTATGTCTAAATATATTTAGCTGCTTTGAATTTTATGCAGGTAAAAGGTAGCAGGTTGTATTTGCTCTGAAAGTAAAGGATATAGGAGTATGAATATATCAAGGTGGCTTTATGTGCTGATTGTACTTATTGCCATTAATTTGACATAGTACTTAGAAGATTTGATTTAGAAACAATAGTTCCAGAAGTTTTCTCTTTAGGTGATTAGAGGAGATTTTGATGTGATTTTCCGAATTATTCACAAACAGGAACAATAGCTAAGAAGTAAAAGTTTTGTCTTGATAAGGTAAAGAGCAATCAATTATATTTCATTATGAACAAGATACTTACAACAATCAGGGATGTTAGCGATCAATCTGGCTCATTAATTAATCTTTATACGCCGGAATCGTCAGTATATTTTTCGTCATCTGAACGTGCGCTACTAGCGCAGCCACCATTTGCATCGTTGCTTGTAACTGGCATGAAAGACGTAAACCAGCAAGTGCAAGAAACGCTACGCATGGCAAAAGAACTTGGCTATGGAAACCCAATCGTAATAGGGGCGATACCTTTCAATGTTCAGGAAAAAGCATCGCTGAAGCTATGTACAAACATTAAATCAGAGAAGAAGAGCAAAGAGCAAGGCAAAGAGCAAGGCAAAGAAAAGGAGTCAGTAAATATTGGTGAATATACTATCGCTTCTACCCCAAGTTCAAAACAATATACAACAGGAGTCAAAGATGCCCTTAGTCGCTTTGTCAGTAGTAAACTAGATAAAGTAGTATTGTCCCGCACTTTAGAAATAGACTGTAAATCGAAGCCAAACATCAGTGCGATGCTCAAAAATCTGTCATCCAAAAATACGCATGGCTATACGTTTGCAATCAATCTGGAAGATAATCTAAGTGGTTTGCCAGGCAATAAAACCCTGTTAGGAGCGAGTCCTGAGCTATTGATATCGCGCAAGGGCAATGTCATCATAGCAAATCCGCTTGCTGGGTCAGAGCCAAGATTAAGCGATCCTGAAAAGGATAGGAGTCAGGCTCAGAAGCTATTACTATCAAAGAAAGATCGTTACGAGCATGAGCTGGTAGTCCGCGATATTAAGAAAAACCTCATGCCATTCTGCCGCACACTAAATGTTCCTGAAGAACCTTCATTGTTTCATACAGAAACCATGTGGCATCTAGGAACACGAATTGAAGGGGAACTGATTGATCCGTCGATATCTTCCTTGGATCTAGCATTGGCAATGCATCCAACTCCAGCAGTATGCGGTTCGCCACGAAAAGAAGCAAGAGACGCAATTTATGAAATTGAACCGCACGACCGTGGTTTATATACTGGCATGGTTGGGTGGTGCGATTCTAATGGAGATGGAGAATGGGCTGTAACTATTAGATGTGCAGAAGTAGATGCTAATAAAATAAAGCTATTTGCAGGGGCAGGTATTGTTCCGGACTCTATTCCTGAAAAAGAACTTGCCGAAACTACAGCAAAATTCAAAACCATGTTAAATGCTTTGGGAATATAAGCACGCAGTCTATTTGTTAGGATTCACATCCTGCTGTTTACAATAACTGAATCAACGAATAATTGAATAAAAGAATAGGCTTCGTGTTCTGACGATTCAATTATTATAACGAAAAGGCCGAATAGCTTTTGTACGCCTACTTAATTTTACATTTTACAAATGGAAATCATTGATAATAATCAGACTCCATGGCCTGATGAATTTGCTAAGAAATATAAGGATGCCAATTACTGGCAAGGAAAGTCACTTGCGACGATACTATCGGAATCTGCTTATAAGTATGAAAATAACATTGCTTTAGTAGATGGTGAGAAAAGCTGGACATACTCAGCGCTCGACCAAAAAGCCAGAGAACTTGCCAGTGGATTTTGGGAACTTGGAATACAGGCTGGAGACAAGGTTGTAGTTCAGCTTCCGAATAGGGGGGAGTTTTTCGAAGTGCTGTTTGCTCTTTTCTACATTGGAGCAGTACCTATAGCTACCTTGCCTTCCCATCGCTATCTCGAAATTGAATATTTCTGCTCTTTCACAGATGCTAAAGCTTATATTGTTGCAGACGTAGCAGATAATTTTGATTATCGCAAACTGGCGCGTCAACTGGTTGAAGAAAAGGCCATAAACGAAGTAATAGTTGTTGGGGAAGCACAGGAGTTCCGTTCTTTACAAACTCTCTATAAGCCAACTCGTACTTTTTCTGAAATTGATCCTTCTAAACTTGGCCTGTTGCAACTGTCTGGGGGCACAACAAACATCCCAAAGCTGATTCCACGAACGCACGATGATTATCTGTACAGTATTGTTGCCAGTGCAGAAATCTGTGAACTTAGCTCTAGCTCTGTTTACCTTACAGTTCTACCTGTTGGGCATAATTTTCCTCTTACTTCTCCCGGTGCATTGGGAATCTTTCATGCTGGCGGAACGGTAATTATGTCAACTACAGGAGCTCCAGATACTGCTTTTGAATTGATAGAGAAACACAGGGTAACCATAACAGCTATGGTGCCGCCTTTGGCTCTGGCGTGGTTAAATGCTGTTCCGAATAGCGAAAAAGATCTGTCGAGCCTAGAAGTTATTCAAGTAGGTGGTTCTAAATTGAGTGAGGATATCGCAAAGAAAATTGAACCTGCTTTTGGATGCACTTTGCAGCAGGTATTTGGCATGGCAGAAGGGTTGGTAAACTACACAAGGCTAGACGATCCCGACGAAATAATCATTCAAACTCAGGGAAGGCCAATCTCTCCTGATGATGAAATAAAGATTGTGGACGAAGAGGATAATGAGGTTCCTGTTGGCGAGCCCGGTTTACTGCTTACCCGTGGGCCTTATACAATCCGTGGTTATTTCAGGGCTACAGAGCACAATGCAGAAGCATTTACTAAAGATGGTTTTTACCGAACAGGCGATATCGTGCGACTTACCCCTGACGGTTATCTGATCGTTGAAGGAAGAAATAAAGATCAGATAAATAGAGGAGGTGAGAAAATTTCTATTGCTGAAGTTGAAAATCAGCTGATAAATCATCCAAATATTCATAATGTAGCGGTGGTATCGATGCCAGATCCTTATCTGGGAGAAAGAAGTTGTGCTTTCGTTGTGTTGAAAGGTAAGTCTGTACGCCTGCGCACTATTGAAGTCCGCAATTTTTTACGAAACATTGGTGTGGCAGAATTTAAAATTCCCGACCGTGTAGAGCCTATTGATGCATTTCCAAAGACTCCTTTGGGCAAAATCAATAAAAAACAATTGCGTGAGATTATTGCAGCAAAAGTTCAAACCCAAGTTCTATAAAATAACGGAAGTGAATTTGGTCATTGGGTAGAGATGCAATTCATTATTGTGTCTGTACAGACAATGAACAGATCGCTACAGAATCCAGAAAGCAAAAACAGCTTTCTCAAAATATAATAAACAGATATGCTGACACAGTTGTCAAATCTAAATCTGTCACAGATTTAAAAAAACGACGACAACATCAGATATTTTTCATGCGTCAGCCAATTATTCAGTAGAGTTTATTTGCAAAGGTCTTCATGATGTGCTTCGCAATTCATAATTCATAACTAATAATTTATAAGTAGCCAGCCATAATTAAGCTAGATTTATTCTGGTGCTAAGTAGCTGGTCACTTGTACAAAGTAAATCTAAAATAAATAGGTCCGAGACCTTAATTCCTTTATAAAGCTTTAAACAGAATGGCTATTCCTAGAATAAGAGAATACGAAATTTCTAATGAGACAATTTCAGTAGATAATAAAGTTGAGTGGTTACCGGAAGCAAACAAAGCAGTTTTGCTAATTCACGATATGCAGAACTATTTCGTGGATTTTTACAACCGCAATGCCGAACCGATGTTAAGTGTTGTAAACAATATCAAAAAACTGAAAGAGCTATGTAAAGCTGCCAATATTCCTGTGATCTACAGCGCTCAACCCTGCAATCAAGATCCCAAAGACCGTGCATTACTTACAGATTTCTGGGGGCCAGGATTAAGAGACGATGATGAGCTTGCAAAGGTTCTGGAAGAAATAAGCCCAGAAGAAGATGACATTGTATACACCAAATGGAGATACAGTGCATTTCAACGAACTGATTTACTGAAATTTTTAAAGGAAGAAAAAAGGGATCAGCTTATTATTTGCGGCATTTATGCACACATTGGCATTCTGTCTACTTCTTTGGAAGCTTTTATGAGTGATATAAAGCCCTTTGTGATATCCGATGCAGTTGCTGATTTTTCTATGGAAAAACATAAAATGGCATTGGAATATGTATCTGGGCGCTGTGGTAAAGTTGTGTCGATGAGTGAATTGAATTCTGCAATTTCTCCTGAAGGCAATAAAGAGCAATTAAGCTTAGAATCAATGCGTAAGGATGTTGCCAATGCGATGGTGTTGCCTTTGGATGATGTGTTGGCAGATGATAACCTTATGGATTTAGGATTGGATTCTATTCGAATGATGGCGCTTGTAGGAAAATGGCAAAAACAAGGAACTTCAATAAGGTTTGCAGAACTGGCAGAAGCGGCTACTCTGGAAGAATGGTGGGGAATGATTGAACCAACACTCACTGGTACTCATACAAAAGAAAAAGTTGTCAATGGGTGATCTTACTACAGGTGTTCAGCTTACACAAGCCCAGCACGGCATATGGTCTGGGCAACAACTAAATAAAAGTAGTTCTCAATATAATGCTGCCGATGCAATTGAAATAAAAACAGGCCTCGATATCAATATTTTTGAGAAAGCACTGAAGCAAGTATTGGACGAGGCAACAGCATTGCATATTTGTTTTAAAGAAACTGATAACGAAGTCCGTCAGTATTTGTACGATAAGAAATGGACGCTGCAAAAAATAGATTTCGGTGATTGCGAAGAACCAATTGTCGAAGCTTTTAATTGGATGCAGAGTGAATTGAAAACAGTTGTTTGTTTAGAAAAAGGGCCTTTGTTCAAACAGGCTCTTCTTAAAATTACCGAAGACCATTATATCTGGTACTACCGCATTCACCATATTGCGTGCGATGGTTATGCCTTTGCTCTACTTAGCCAAAGGGTATCGGATGTATACAACGGGATGCTCACTGAAGATAATGCTGGTAGACTAGGAAAACCATTTGCTGATTATTACAAAATAATAGAGGAGGACAAAAAATACCTTGAGTCCGAGAAGTACATAAAAAATAGGAATTTTTGGATTGATCACTTAGAGGGAATGAAAACCCCTGTGTCGTTAAGTGATTCGTTTGCTCCCATACAGGAGAGTTCGCTGCGAAAGTCGTATGAGATAGGCGAAAGCGACTTTCAGACCATTAAAGAATTATCGGAGAAGTTTAAATGCAACTGGTCGGATTTTATTTTGGCACTGGTTTATACTGTAATTTTTGAAAAAACAGGTGCCAGCGAAATTGTTTTAGGTATGCCGATTATGGGAAGAATGGGTTCGCCAGCCTTACGGATTCCTGCAATGGTGATGAACATAATTCCTCTAAGGTTAAATATAGCAAAGAGCAATAACTTTTCGGAGTTGGTTTTAAGCGTATCGGCACTGTTAAAAGAAACACGTCCGCACCAAAAGTACAGGTACGAACAATTGCGCCGCGACTTAAAAATAATGGGAGGCGGAAAAAGACTGTATGGCCCTGTTGTGAATATTATGCCGTTTGAGCGCAATTTAACTTTTGGCGAAACTAAGGCATCAATACAAAACCTGTCAGCTGGACCAGTTGAAGATATTTCTTTCGGATTTGTTCTGTTGGACGACGGCGGACTTCATTTCGAACTAGATGCCAATCCCGCAAGATATGGCACTCAGGATCTGGATCAGTTGCAATCTCATTTTTTTAGTATCCTTCGGCATATACAGAGTAATGGAGATTATCAGCCTACAATAAATGTTAAGAATTTTTCGTGGCTGGAAGGGGCAGAGCTAAATCTCCAACAGGAAACATTAACCGATTTTCTTATTGAAAAGGCTAAATTATTTCCAGAAGCAATTGCTGTTGTTGACGGAGATAGGCAATTAACCTACGGGCAGTTGTTTTACAGAGCCGGACAGTATGCTGCGGCATTGTCGAATAAAGGTCTCCAGAAAAATCATCTGGTCGCTTTAGCTATCGGACGAAGCGAACAGGCCATAATCTGCAATCTGGCTTTGTTGTTATTGGGGACTGCTTATGTTTACATCGATGCAGATGGCCCAGAAGTGCGCAACAAAAAAATCCTGTCGGACGCTAAGCCAGACCTTATAATACACGAAGAAAACAATAGCATTCCTGACTTTGAGGGTGATAAAATTGCGATTCAGGAATTGGAAGAAAATTCTATGGATTTCTTACCAATGAAAAATTTTGAAAGCGATGATAATTTACCCGCTTATTTCATTTATACCTCAGGTTCTACAGGCAACCCTAAAGGTGTACAGATAAGCAGAAAAGCACTATACGAATTTATAGTTGGAGCGATTGAGCAATACAACATAAAAAAAGAAGACCGCGTACTTCAATTTGCTCCCTTGCATTTCGATACCAGTGTAGAAGAGATATTTATCAGTTTGTGCAGCAACGCAACAATGATCATTCGGAATGAAGAAATGATCAATTCAATACCCACTTTTTTGCAAGCATGCGAAATGCACAACATCAGCATTCTCGACCTACCCACAGCTTATTGGCATGAGCTGATTTACTACTGTTCTACAAAAGAAAGTGCGATACCAGCTTGTATCAGGACGGTTATTATTGGAGGTGAAGCCGCTTTGGAAGAAAGGGTTCTGCAATGGCATAAATTAGTGGAGGGCAAAATAAACCTCTTAAATACTTATGGGCCGAGCGAAACTACGGTAGTTGCTACCAGTTCGAATTTAAAGCCTGAAGTAAAACTAAGCATAGGGACACCGCTTCCGGGAAGACAAGTTGCTGTTGCGGATACCAATGGTAACATTGTAAGCTATGGCAAAGAAGGTGAGTTGTTGATTCTAGGTGCTGGTTTAGGAGATGGCTACCTTAATTTACCAGAGCAAACAAAAGAAAATTTCATCAACCTAGTTGTGCCTTGGCTGGATAAACCTGTAAGGGCTTACAGAAGTGGCGATCGTGTAAAAATCAACCAAGAAGGAACGGTTGACTATATTGGCAGAATCGATAACGAAGTTAAAATTAGCGGACTAAGAATAAATCTGCATGAAATTGAATCTGCATTATTGAATATAGAACAGGTACGTGAGGCTGCTGTAATTGTAAATGAAACAGGCGGCGGACAGAAGCATATTGTAGCTTGTTTGGCCGTAGACGAAACATACGATATTGCAGATGTTCGTGTTCAAATGCAGAAAAGCCTGCCAATGGCGATGATTCCTTCTGTAATACAGAAGTACGATGCTCTCCCTAAAAATCAAGCTGGCAAAATTGACCGCTTAAAGCTGAAACAACAAACAGAGAGTGCCGAGCCACAGAAAGATCTATCACAAGCAACGGAAACAGAGCAGGTAATCATAAAAATCTGGAAGAAAGTTCTTGGGATAAATGCCATTTCACCTCAAGACGATTTCTTTATGCTGGGCGGACAATCGCTGCAAACCATTCAGATTGCAAATCGGCTCAGCACAGCTTTTAAGCAGGAAATACCTGTAAACCTATTGTTTCAGAACCCTATCGTTTCTGATTTGGCGTCTAAAATTTCTGGTGCAGGTGAAAAGGATGCCCAATCAGTACAAGATATCGTGATTGCCGATTGTGAATTGCCAGATAGCATACTTCCTGAGCTTTCCACCGAAAAACGTCTGGAAAGAAATGAGAACAGGGCGAATAACATTCTATTGACCGGAGCAACAGGTTTTGTTGGGGCGCAGTTGTTATACGAACTGGCTAAATGTGAGAGTGCCAAAGTTATCTGTATCGTCAGGGCAACGGATGTTGAACAGGCCAAGAACCGCATCAGAGAGGCCATGCGGATTCAAAGCTTGGCAATTGAAGATCACTGGGAGCGTATAGAAATTGTACTTGGCGATCTGGAAAAAGAGCAATTGGGTTTGTCCGACAGAATTTTCAATGAGTTATCGGGACGGATTACTACAATACTTCACAATGCTGCCATTACCAGTGTGGTACGTGACTATCAGTCTCAGCGTGCTGCCAATGTGTTAGCTGTACGGGA
Organism: Bacteroidales bacterium; assembly: GCA_965230435.1. Lineage (GTDB taxonomy): Bacteria > Bacteroidota > Bacteroidia > Bacteroidales > JBDKHP01 > JBDKHP01. Next base: position 871,984 of record CBDDLB010000002.1, on the reverse strand, counting down.
ATTGCTGAAATTAATAGCAGGCAAAAACATCCCGTTTCATCACATTTCTACTATTGCTGTTGGAACCTGCGAGCTGTATGAAGATTTTACTGATTGGCACGAAGGCTTACGTGATGGTTACCAGCAAAGTAAATGGGCAGCAGAGCAATTGATGAAAACGGCTATGGAACGGGGCTATCCTGTAAATGTGTACCGACTAGGCCGCGTAACAGGGGATCAGAACAGCAGGTACGTAAACAACAACGATTTGGTCTGGAGGATCATCAGATCGAGTGTCCGTATAGGGCATTATCCTCTATTAAACATCAAGGAGCCTTGGATGCCTGTGGATATTATAGCAAAATCTGTTGTAGACTCTGTCGTGAAACGGAACGCAATAAATAAAGTATATAATTTAACTCCAGACCATTACGTGCAGCTGCTGCAATTGTTTGACTGGCTTCAAGAATATAATTTTAAGTTGAATGAATTATCGGTCGAGGATTGGTGTCAGAAATTAAGTCAAAGCAAAAATGATGAAGACCTTGCATTACTCAGCTTTTTTCAACAGCAAAAAGGCCATAAGCGATTAAAAGCCCTCCAAATACATAACGATAAAGCCAAAAGTGATTTACTCCAAGATGCTTATTCATTGCCTGACATGCAACAGGAAAGCTTTGGTAAGTATGTAGAATATGCTATGCGCAATGGCTTATTGAAGAGTAATTTACCTGATAAACATTTAGTAGCAAACAAATAGATAACATGGTGCAATTTACATGTATGCTAATGTGAAAGTGGTTTTCGACTTTTTATAACGATCTATTCATAATCTGTACAGACGTGCTAATAGCGCGTCTACCTAATGATCAATTACCAAATACACTTCATTATAATGCTTTGTAAATTATGAACTTAAAAATATGATTCAACCAGAAGAATTTAAAGGGAAAGTAGCTGTGGTTACAGGCGCAGCGCAAGGCATAGGCAAGGCAATCGCCGATTTACTAAGAAATGTAGGTGCAAAGGTTGCAGAAATCGATACGAAGTTTTCCGAGGGTCAATCAGGAAAGTACGCAATAGATATAAGTGACAGTAAATCTGTAAATAATACGATTGACATTATTGAAAAAGAAATCGGCTCAATTGAATACCTAGTAAATGTAGCGGGCGTATTGCATACTAATTCATTATTGGATTGTAGTGACGAAGAGTGGAACAACACTTTCACAGTAAATACATTCGGAGCTTTTAATATATGTAGGGCAGTAGCGAGAAAGATGGTAACCAGAAGAAGCGGGGCAATTGTAGTCATAGGCTCCAATGCATCGAAAGCACCAAGAATTGGTATGGGAAGTTATGCAGCATCTAAGGCAGCAACCGAGCAAATGGTTAAATGCTTGGGACTGGAGTTGGCAGCAGACAATATCCGGTGCAACATTGTTGCCCCAGGTTCTACAGACACTGAAATGCAGAGACAATATTGGAAAGGCGGTGTAGGGCCTAACGACATTATAGCTGGTTCTCTGGAAAAACATCGATTGGGAATTCCATTAAAACGAATTGCTACCCCAAACAACATTGCCAATGTTGCTTTATTTATGCTTTCATCAGCATCTTCTCATATTACCCTAGAAACAGTTGTGGTTGATGGAGGAGCTACGCTTGGTCAATAAACACAAAAAAAGCAAATCAATATTCTAAACATTCAAGAACATCTAACGCTATAGATTAATGGAAACGACTTTTACCAAAGTTAATTTTGAACGTTCCTACGAACTTAAAAAACAAGGCCAACAATTAATTGCAGGTTTCACCCAAACAATGATGAAAAAACCAGAGCAGTTCTCGGAAGGGAATTTTCCGGTTTACATAGAAAAAGGTCAAGGAGCAGAAGTTACCGATGTAGATGGCAACACCTATATTGATTTTATTTGTGGTTTGGGAGCGAATACTCTGGGACACAATCACGAAGTAGTTGTAAATGCCATATTGGATAACCTTAAAAAAGGTATAATCCATTCTCTACCTACACCTATTGAGGTATCTGCTGCCCAGATATTTTCTGAGGTTATCCCAGGAGCAGAAATGGTGCGGTTCTTTAAAACTGGTGCCGATGCAAATTCAGCTGCAATTCGTCTGGCAAGGGCATATACAGGGAAGGAAAAAATTGTAACTGTAGGTTATAATGGTTGGCACGATCAATACATGTTCGATACGCCAGGAGTACCACAGGTAATAAAAGAGTATACATACCGAATGCCTTTGTTTACACCGCAAAGCGAGGCAGCTATTCTTGAACTGATTCAGGAAAAGAATGAAGAACTGGCCGCTGTATTGTTATCCGTTCCATACAATCGTCAGCTAACTCCAGAATTTATGCAGAAAGTCCGCTCTGTGTGCACAGAAAATAAGGTTCTGCTGATTATGGACGAAGTGATGTCCGGTTTTCGTCTGGCACTGGGAGGTGCTCAGGAATATTTTGGCATAAAAGCAGATTTGGCCACTTTTTCAAAAGCAATTGCAGCGGGGATGCCTCTATCGGCCATAACAGGTAGCCGTTCAATAATGTCTGAAATGGAAAAACTTCAGGTATCCACTACATTTGGCGGAGAAATGTTGTCATTGGAAGTTTGTAAAGCTGTACTACAACATTACAGAAGCAGTAAATACATTGAGCACATTACTTCATTGGGCGCATATTTAAAAGAAGGTGTAAATACCGTAAGTAAAGAACTAGGTTCTCCATTGCAGGTAGTTGGCTACGATTCCATTCCAATGTTTTTGTTTGATAAAGACCCAGAAAAGCATGTGAAATTAGCTATTCCATTCTTGGCTGAAATGTCGAAAAGAGGGATCATCATGCGACGGGAAGTTAATTTCATTTGCGGAGTTCACACTAAAGTCCAGATTAATAAAACCATAGCAGCAGTTAAGGAGAGCCTTATTGAGATGAGGCAATCTGGGGTGTTTTCTGGATAGTACTTACTGAGTAATACGATTTTGAGTTTGAATTTATTGGCATAAAACTTCAGTAACCTTATTCCCCTCCTTTTTTAAGGAGGGGAGCTGAAAAGCTTTGCTTTTCGTTGAAACCTTCGGTTTCATTATTCCAGTAAATTCATCAACTACATAGCATAAGGGCGTGCCCCTATTTAATTTCAAAGACTCTATCTGGATATGAATTGATTGCATTCAGAAGAAGTCAAATTGAATATGGCCATCTACTTAGGTTAGTTCACCAGCGAAAGCCATTAATTTTCACTTTGAAGAAAATACATTACTATAAAAAACGAAATGGAGCAAACGCGTCAGAATTGTTGCGGTTTTGTACAAAAAGCTTCGGCCTTATTTTGATGTGTTTGCCTTTTTCCGAAGTCCTATTGCGGTAGAACACTCGATTTATGGCGATATTGTATTGATGGGTAATTTGTTGTAGTGCAAAAGTGGATACGGTCTATTGTTAAATCTCATCTTTTAAATCTATGCGATTAAAATTCGAATTGGAACCTCCTGTATCCATTATGGAAGTGGAGAAGGAAAGAAAGGAATACCTTACTAATCTCAAAGAAGCACAGGTTTTACTTATAGAAAACATGTTGCAGGAGATGTCATTTCAAAAGATTAGATGGATCAATGGTGGTAAGGAAGATAAGATTATTGGTTATGTGGCAATAAAAGAGAAGAAAATTTATGAGATGTACATGGAGGGCTGGTATGCCACATTCATGAATGAAGTGATTGCCAAACTAATAACGAACGGTCTTGTTGAGAAAGCTGTTTGTAAAACATTTGATTCAAATTTTTTGTTAGCTTGTTTAACACAGCAAAAGAGTTATCAAATAATTGGTTATCTCTCCCGAACATATATAAAACAACCATTGCCGGATATTGGGATTGAATTCGATTCCAAAATAGCCAGTATTGAAGATCTCGATAAGGTATTGAGTGTGAAGCAGGAAGCATTTACAGTTCAAGAGAAAATAGAAAGCTTAATAAGGAAGGGACAGATCTTTTTATTCGAATTACCAGAAAATGCATCTAACAACGAAAAGGATAACAATCGAACGATTGGATTTGGATTTATTCAGCCTATAGTACCCTTTCAGGGTGAAGTTGAGGTAGGATGGGCTGTTGATCCGCATTATAGGAACAAAGGTTATGCTGCGTATCTTATGCAATATTTATGCGAAACAGCTAAGGAAAAGGGACATAAACCCGTTGGTAGTGCTTTGTTTAATAATTTAAAATCAATAAATACAGCAGGAAGGGTAGGCTTGGTAAAAGATCATTGCCTTTTAGAAATCAATTTCGTTGAATAGTTGTTATTCTTCTGTGCAAATAAAAAGAACAACAGGAAGGTATATATCGAAAAACGTAATATTTAATGATGGGTGTATTACAGACTCTGCACTTGAGCTAGCATATTGGAGTTGTTCCATTAAGCAACGAACTTTCCAAAAGTTCTTTTGATTGTAATAACAACTTTTGGAAAGTTATACAACAGTTATATAATTCAATCTATAGTTTTTATTGGCAACTAATTAATTGATGGATCTAAGTAAATATTCTAATAAGAATTATCTTGATGAAATAGCAAATACACTTGGTTGGAAAGGAAACATTGGATATTGTATTATGCCTTTGTCGAATGATATAGTACCAAGTTCACCGATGGAAGATGAAACGATTAAAAAGTTTCATTTCAAACGAAAAATAGAGTTTTTAAATGGAAGATATTGTGCACGCAAGGCTCTTGAACAATTGAAGTTTAATCAATATTATGATATTGCTATAAACAAAAACCGTTCACCAAAGTGGCCTAGTGGTATTGTTGGTAGTATTTCTCATAGCAAGCCTTTATGTGTGGCTATAACTGGCCTAAAGAAAAATTATAATTCCCTAGGAGTTGACATTGAAAATGTTGATGCTGTAAATTCGGATATACAGGATATTATATTTACTAAAACGGAAATTGAACTATATCAAAATAAACGTTTTGACTGGAAGACTCTTGTTTTTAGTGCAAAAGAATCTATTTATAAGTTCATAAATCCGTTGTGCAATAAGTATATAGATTTTAAAGATGTAGATGTTATTATTTCCTCAGACAACAAATTTGAAGTTGAATTTTGTAATCCTAATCTAATAAACTATTCAATTTCTGGTCGATACTTTATCGATGAAAATTTTGTTATTACGCACTGTTATTAACACTGATTCTTCAAAGCTTTGGCCAGCATACGGCAAATACATAGGACATTGACCTATGTATTGTTATTTATCAAGTTCAAAAGTATAGAATAAGAAAGAAATTAGATCAAGGAATCAAATCTCAATACTTCAAGCTATTACTTCACAAATAAAACAAAACTACAATCAACAAAGTTATCACTCTTATCTGTAGCTCTTATGGTGACTTTATGATCTCCTTCATTAGAAAGATTACCAGAAAGCACTAATGTTTTTTCATCGAACTTAAGCGAAGATTCAGCCGAACCTTGCAGAAATGTAAATCGCAGGTCGGTATCGTTAACATCGGCAAAAGTATTCCGAGAGATTTGTATTTCGAATGGCTTATCCTGCTTTACTATCTTATTGCCTAACTGCAGAAACACGTAAGGCTTAAAGACCTTATCTGTACTAACCCAATAAAGATCAGCTTCCTTCACTCCTTTCTGACCAAAAATTAGCTTTGTAAAAAACAAGTATTTCTTATCGTGACTAACAAAAGGGCGTCTTTCCCAGTGTTTGGTATTAATCGCTGAATCCAACATCTGTGGAGCAAGCCAGTCTCCTTTGGAATTTTGGTAACTGATATATAAATCAACCGCCGTCTTTTGCCCAGTATATCGGCAAAAAATGACATAACTTTCATCAGGTGCAACAAAGATGCTTTCTTCATCGCGCGGAGTACTTAAAGCAGAGAGCTTCGAAACTTCACTGTACTTATTGTTTTGTTTTCTTGAAAAATATAGGTCAGCCAAACAATCATTATTTGGGCAATTTCTATTTGAAGTGAAATAAATTGTCCCAGCCTCCGTAATACAGGCTGTTGATTCTCTACCCAGCAAATTTACTGGTGTATCCAGTTTTTCTGAACGTTTCCAAGTGTCTTCACCTTTCTTTGCAATCCAAATATCGGTCAAGTAATTAGCAGAATCCGAACTACTTTGGGTAAATAGAAGCGAATGACCGTCTGGCGCAAAATATGGCAAATAAACGCTTTCTGTTTCAAACAGATTCCACATTGCTGGCTCCGACCAGGCACCGTTTACTTTCTTGGAATAATGAATCTTGCCACTAAAGTCTTTGAAACTTATCACTCCAAACGCAAGTTCTTTACCGTCTGGAGTGAATGAAATTCCATGCTCAAACCTACCTTTCACCGATATTTTTTCGGGAGCAAATATTACAGGGGAAGAACCGAGAGGTGTTTGTCCGAAATAGTCAATTGATTCAGTCTTGGTTTGACAGCTAAAAAATACGATTGTAAAGAAGAATAAAAGCAGAAGTTTTCTCATAATAGTAAAGTGATTAGGGTGTTTATTTTATATGACTATCGAATTGAATACCTAAATTCAGAAAACACAGGCCACCAATCACGTTAAGTGATCTCTGACCTGCGCTAGGAATGAATACGATAGTCATATTATTTTAATCTAGGGCAAACGCACGAAAAAGGTTATACACTGAAAACCAAAGGTTTTCTAATAAAAGGCAAAGCCTTTTGACTCCCCGCCTTAAAAAAGGAGGGGGCGGGGGTGGTTGTATAATATCAAAATTTAATCGTATAATTATCAGTATTTAACAACTAAGGCATGTTAAAAAAAATAATTAGCCAAAGGCGCACAAGGCGGCTAAACCGGAGCGTACTTTTCGTACGTGAGGATTTGGCCGTCCGCAGTGGAACGAATGGATAGTTATTTTTTTTGATATGCCTAAAACTAATAAACCACCCCTACCCCCTCCTTGAAAAAGGCGGGGAACTGAAAGACTTCGTCTTTCGAGAAAACCTTCGGTTTTCATTTTGATACGTTTGCCCTAATTTCAATCAAACTATCTGAAAGTATTGTTATTCTTTAATTTCAGCAAACCAATTCCACAAACTCATGTAGCAAACCAGAGGGCTTTCACTTAGAGCCCTCCAGTTTCATTCATATTTAATCTTTCGTTGCTACACAAAAAGTAACATTATCGCCACTCCAAAGATCACCTTCAGGTAAAATATCGTCATGGTAACTGATTGTGGAAAAACTGTTATTGAAAAGTATTTTTCCCAAATCGAAATGCGAAAAGAAATGAGTCCAAAACCTATACACCTCGACCTGATCTGTTTCGTCGATAACGACATGCTGATACAGAATCACTTTCTCACTGCTATACTGAAACGATTCTGAAAGAACAATGTATGGCGTTGGCCTCCAAAAACCAGAAGCTTCTACTTCCCAATTCTTGGGCATTGTCTTTTTTTCAAAATCGTTGTCGTTGAGGACGTCGAAAATGAATAAGCTACCCCGCTTCAAAACGCGATGAATGAGTTTTAACAGTTGTTCCCTTTCATTTGGAAGCAGAACCCCAAGGTCGGTATAAATGAGGATAACAAGATCGAAATTATCTTCATCTAGTTCTAGATCAAGATAATTTGAGCAGATGTACGATATATTCAAGTTTTTCTGAACCGCCTGCTTTCTTGCATAGTCAATAGATGTTTTTGATATATCTACACCTGTTACGTCATGACCTTGTTGAGCAAAATGTTCGGTATAAAGTCCTGGTCCACAACCTAGGTCTAGCACTTTCATTTTTTGCTTTTTGGCAGAATCCATAATCCAATCTGCTGTTTTCTTGATTGTGCTTGCCCTGCGGCTGGCTAAATCGACATCTGGATTTAAATGAACGTTTAATAACTGCTGCGAAATATGGCCGTCTGTCCACATAAAAGCAGACCCTTTTTCGTAAAGCTCTGGTTGTTTAGCTTTGGATAATATATTGGAAATTTGCATTGATATTCTTTTAAAGGAAGTGCCTGCACAGTTCCCAAAAGCTTGTGCAATAATCGCCAAACAATAGAAACACCGTGGCTGACTTCCATGTTATGGAATTAATAACTCATGTACACGAGAATCTCGCATACGACGAATTAACTATAACAAAAAGTATAGGAGTTGACCTGTGTTGGAAATAGAAAACAGTTGTGCTTCCTTTAAACAACAGGCATTTGCTCTTGAAGTAAGAGCTTAATATGTGTGGATAACCTTCATTGCAGTGTAATAATACGGAATTGATTCTGTTTCTGCAAATTATTATCAGAAAGATTGGAGGCATGGTTCTATTCATACACTTACCTGTCTTAATTCACTGATAATCAAGAGTGAGCTTATCCCAAAGTTTTATCATATAAATATATGCCTTAACATACAAACTTTTTTAACAATATGCTGAGCTGTGAGCATAGAACAGGAATTAGAAAAGCACGGCAAACATATTTTGGAAAGCGTAGCCACAGGCCAACATTTAGCAACCATGTCATTGATCTATTTGCTTCACTCAACTGGTGCATCGAACACGAAAAAATCCTCATGTGAAGTAAGACTTTCAACAAATAACGAAATCAAATAAAAGAAAAATATCGTACCTTGTATCAAAAGAAAATGACGATTTAGAAATTATAAATAGGCTCATGTCTTAAGAAGAGTAATCGGTAATAGTTACTCTTTTGGTGTTTTTTTCAATATTTTGATAAATATTTCTACTTATCAAGTAGAAAACATTTATGATGATGTAATACTATAATTGCTGGTTTTATAAAGCCTATTCAAGTGGAATGTAATTAATGAGTTTTCTGATAAAGATTTAGATACTACTCTTATATTCAGAGAAGAATATTGCTCAGATTAAGTCAGGGCACTACTATTATTAGTTTTGAAGCTAGGGGAGATGTTATCAAAAAAACACATGAAAATGAATGCATTACAATGTCAAAAACTTCACTTTTTAGTCAGGCTAAAAATATAAGACATTGAAAATCAAACATACTTCATTTTTGATATGTCAGTCCTAGTTAAGAAGAGGCTATAATCTCTAACTTCACATATACTTATTATGGATTTGAAAACAGAAAAAATTTATGACTCCCAAGTGGTCACTGCCTATTACAACGAAGAAAAACAGCTCTTCATCAATGAGTGGAAAGAGGCTACAGCTACCATGAGCTTCGAAGAATTTAAACAGCAAGCCTGTGTGGATTTTTTAAAAGTTCATGAACAGTATAATCCCTCAAAAGTTTTGGTTGATGCAAGAAAATACGCAATGGTACTAACCGACGAGCAGCAATCATATGTCGATAATACTTTAATGAAAGGAGTAATTGACGCTGGGGCAAAAAAAATGGCAACCTTGCTCCCCGAAGAAATCTTTACGAGTCTGTCTGTTGAGCAACTCATTGAAACTGGACATATAATAGACGATTGCGAAAGCAAATATTTTGGTAGTAAAGATGAAGCTATAAGTTGGATTCTTGAGGAATAATATTTTATAGAAACCAGACTAAAGGTTAATTTGACAATAAATTCTGGTAGGTTTCTTGTTTAAAACAAAGAGAGGTTTTATATGCTAATTTTTAGAAATTTACAATTGTTATGGAAATAAATTTTACCCAAAGAAAATTCATAATACTATCTGGAGTAATGCTGATTATCCAGATAGTTTTCATTTCATTTGTTGAAGATAAAATATTATTAGCCTCTCTTTGTGCCATAACACTATTGGCATTCTTGGCAATCGTTTATTTATTCTTTAAAAAACAGGAAAAGTTAATTTTAGAAGCTCAAAAGTTTTTAGAAATAACAGATAAGGTTACTGAAAAAATAGAGCAGTTCGCGAATGGCTCATTTTCTATTCCTAAAGAACAGAAAGAAAATATTACCCCTTTGGAACAATCCTTCTTTAAAATGGCCAACACAATAGTAAGGTTCAAAGAAGATATTGAACAACTTTCACTATCGACCTCTGAAGGGGATTTATCTGTAAGGTTAAATTTAGATAATTACTCTGGAGACCTCCTTCTTCTTTCTGAGAATTTGAATAAGACATTGGAAAACATTGTTAACCCTATTAATGAAGCATCTTCTTATATTCAAAGTTTAGCGGAAGGAAAAACTATTTCGACAAGTTCTTTCGACAAACAGAAAGGAATTTTCAAGCCTTTGTTCACAAATATTGGTCTTGTGTATGGTGCTATACACGAATTACTTTCAGAAATTGGATTATTTTCAAGGCAAATTAAAAGTGGGGATACTAAATCAAGATTTGACCTGAAAAAATTCAATGGTATTTATCAAGTTGTTATCAAGAGCATTAACATTGTAATAGATACATTGGTAGACCCGTTAAATATGGCTTCTGAGTATATTGATCGAATATCAAACGGTTCTGTTCCCAAGTCTATCGAAGAAGAGTACAAAGGAGATTTTAACATAATAAAATCGAACCTTAACTCACTGATTAACACTAATAGCAACATTATTAACGCAGCCAGACGCATTAGCGAAGGCGACCTTAGTGTAAAACTCGAAAAAAGATCGGACGAAGATGCATTAATCGAATCGCTTGCAGCTATGGTTCAATCTATTACGCAAGTTGTTGAAGATGTAAAAGCTGTTATTGAAATTAACATTGTTGGCAGTAAGGAAATTGCTGATGCAGCTCAGGAATTATCTAATGATACAAACAGGCAGGCTTCAACGGTAGAAGAGGTTTCTAGTGCCATGGAAGAAATGTCAATAAACATTGACATTTCTTCCCAGAACGCAGAAAGCACAAAGAAAATTGCAACTGACTCTTCTGAGAACATTCAGAATGTAGCATCCACATTCAACGTTATGTTGAAATCCATGGAAGAAATTACTAGTAAAATTTCAATCATTAACGAAATTGCCAGTCAAACAAATCTTTTGTCATTGAATGCAGCAATTGAAGCATCTCATGCGGGGTTACAAGGAAAAGGTTTTGGTGTTGTAGCCTCTGAGGTTAGAAAACTTGCAGAAAGGAGCAAACTTGCAGCAAACGAAATAAACAATGTATCAAAAACAAGTATGAAGGTATCTACAGAGTCTCTATTTCAATTAAATGAAGTTATTCCTGACATCGAACGCACAGCAAAGCTTGTCCAAGAAATAAACATGAACAGTATTGAACAGAGCAGTGGTGCTGCTCAGGTTAACCTTGCAATGACTCAACTAAATGAAATTACATCAAATAACTCAGCTTCTGCCGAAGAAATGGCCTCTAGGGCTGAAATATTCAAAAGTAATGCAGATAAGCTAAGAGAAGCCATTTCATTTTTTCATTTCGGAAAAAAAGATAGTTCCACTGAAGATACTGATGTAAAAGAAGCAGTTGCCCTATTGGTGCAAAAAGGAATAATAAAACAAGGAAATAAAGGAGATGGATTTCCTATACAATTGGATGCTGACGATATAAATTTTATTAAAATTTAAAGTGGCTTGAACATCGACTTTAGTGATTTCGATAAGGGAAATATTAATTCATAATCATTGATTGGCTGACACTTGAAAATCAATATATAGTCCAACGCTGATTTTATGTTTACTAAAACAATCACTGCCCCCTCAATTATTTGCTTTATTGTCAAATCTCAAAATCGAATATTGTTTCATTACATGACTCTGGCCGTTTGTCTAAATAATGTGGTTCATCTCGTTTTATGTGGAGCATCAGTTTGGGTATTATTTCTCTGTGTTTTTCAAGTTGGTTGCGCCGATTCCGTTTGCTTTTCAGACTTGGTATTTTGCTTTTGAACTTAGCATACTTGAGTGTTATTTTTCTGTTTATAACGGATTAGATTGCTACATGATCTGTTATAAACAGCGAATATGCTTGACCGGCTAATGAGGCCATGCCTGCGGCATTTTCTGGTTGTTCTAACTTTTACCTGCGGTTCACAACATGGGCTACAACCCTGCCACCGCTACGGTTATTTCTAACCGGAAACTACAGCTTGATATTTGCATGAACTTAGTATTTGCACCACTAGATAACAGCACCATCAAGGGAAAGCTCTGAAAGAGCGACACATTTTCCGAGAAATTTGTTCCGCTCTTTCAGAGCTTTGGCCAACATACGGCAAATACGTAGGGCGTTGCCCTACGTTGTGTTGTGTCGGGCTTTCAGCCCTTTAGAAGATGAAAAAAAGAACGGAGAAATTTTGAAAAAGAACTTAACAGCCGTGCCCTTTATGGGGAAATAGGGGGTATTTCGAACGAGCATTACATGTATGACACCATCTGATTATTCATTCGTTTTACCTGAACTGGAGATTAAACATCAACCTTGTAGTTAAGCATCAGTTCATCGCCTGACATGCCTCTGATTCCCCAATTGCATTTTGGTGTTTCGAAGATGGTGATTTCGATATCGTTTTCTTGAATGTTCAGTTGTTCCTTGAAACTTGAATAGATCAGTTTTATGAATTCTTTTTTTGCTTCTTTGCTCCTACCCTCGAAAATACTCAGTTCTATGATCGTGTATTTTTCTGTTCTGTCCGCAGGAAAGTAGAAATTGTCTTTTGCCATAGGGAAAAACCGTTGGAACTTTTTGTCTTTGGGGAACTTGAAGGCTTCTACTATGCTGGTGTGAATAATTTCGGACATTTTCGTCTTGTTCGTGTTGAGGTGTTCTGTTAGTCCGTAGATTTTTACTTGTCCCATTTTTTGTTGTTTAGATGGATTATGTGGTTGAATGACGTGATAGGTTTTTGGCTTTTTGATTGTATGGTACAAATACGTCAGCAGTTTCTAATTTGGCTTGATAATGTGTAAAAACTACAGGCTAAAGGCCTGTGTTACAAGCAGTGTAGACTTTCAGCCTGCGGCTTTACACCGTATTTTTGATAATTCTCCATTCAGTTATTTCCAAATTAGAAATTGATAACAAAATGCGCTGCACCATCTCTCTTATAGCTTATAATGCTTTGATTTTAAGATTTGTTTAAAAATGTGGTCATGCCTACGGCATTCTCCGGTTGTTCTAACTTTTACCTGCGGTTTCCACCACAGGCTACCAATAGGCCGTCCCGCTGGGACTCTGTTTTTGAGTTTATTTTGGCGTTTTTAGATAAGACACTTAATGTTATACACTCCTTTTTATTGATAGGCTTGCCTTTTGATTTTGAAAATAGCAAGCTTATCAAGGTGCTGAGGAGGAAGAGGTGTTTCTATAGATTCGGTTAACTTATCTTGCTTATTTTTTGCAGGGCATTGCGGTTGGCAATTACAACCTTTTTGGAATCTAGGTTTATTATGCCTTCTTTTTCGAACTCTTTAATGAATTTGATGGCGCTTTCTATGGTTATGGATGCAAAGTCGGCGATCTCCTGTCGGGTGAGGTATTCGAATGCATCTTCGTCTTTGAACTGATCGGATGATAAGTAAAGCAAGGCCGATGCTAACTTGCCCCTCATCTGCTTGTATGTTAAATCGCTGATTACTTCCAAGTAACGGTGTTCCCGCTGGTAGTTTTTGGAGGTCATTTCTAGGGCGAATTTTGGGTTTTCGATGAGCAGCTTGCGTATCATTTCTTTTTCTAGCATGCATACAGTGGTTTCTTTGAGTGCTGTTGCTGAATATGGATAGACTGACTCTCCAAAAATGGTGAAGAATGCCATGAAATCGCCTGATTTCACCAACCGCAGATTCATTTGTTTTTGGGCTCCTGCCTGAATGAAATTGCGCACCAAACCGTTTTTGATAAAAATTACGTTGTTGGCAAATGCGCCCTGTTTTATGATGGTTTCGCCTTTTAGGTAGGTTACCTGTACTTTTTTGTTGGCAAACATGGCTATTGCGTCTTCTGATAAGCCTTTAAAACACTCGTATGTTTCGAAAAAGTCTTCCATAAGTTTTGGTCTGGTAGAGCAAATGTATTATTCCTTGTGGTTTCTGGGAATTATAAACTAAAAATTGTAGGTTATAAATTGACTTAGGTCTAATAACCAGCACATAGTTTTTTTTCAGAAACAGAACCTTACCTAAAGAAACAAAACCTTAGTGGAATCCCGAATAACATCATCATCCTACTGGAATAATCGCTAAGTTCATGTAAGTATTTCTATTACGAATGCAGCTTCCATTTGTCTCAAAGTTGCACAAACTTAGTGCTTGTACCACTACCTTATTTTTCTCCCAAAATTGGGACAGCTTTTCAGACAAAACGAACACTCCACATCCGAAACAAACTGAGTTAGAGGAAAGGGATAGTGTTCTAAAAATAGCCGCGACTGTAGCGGAAAGCCCACAGCCACGGGCGCGTGTGATGCACAGCATGGCGGGGCTGACGGTAGGAAGACACCGCGATGCTGATGCAGAACCGCGCACGGGGCGAGGACTTGTAGTGGAAGGCGCGACGGGGCTTGAGGAAAGAGATGAAGTCCTGCTCCTAATCCTGAACATGAACTTTTATATAAAAACAACTATAATTTTTCATATAGATGGTTGGTTTTTCGCAATCCGATTTTCTTCTGTGGGGCTTGTAAACAGGGTAATTTTGTTTGCATAAGATCTGAAGAAAATGGACAGAAAAACATTATTACTCACAATGCTACTGATTGGCTTATGGCAGATCGGTAATGCTCAGCTGACTTTGAGCGGGGAGTTCAGGGTTAGGAGCCTGTTGGACAATGGTTTTATGACTCCGGCTAGGGAAGGCGACGATATGGAGTTTTCTACTGACCAACGTACGCGCCTTAACCTGCGCTACGATACGGAGAAATATACTACAAAAATTGTGTTTCAGGATGCGCGGATCTGGGGCAGCGATGACTTGGTGAGCAAGGTTGGAACTTGGGGAAGTTCTTCGAGTTTTGGGTTGCACGAGGCATGGCTCGACATCAGGCTTAGCAAGGGGGCGAACGTGAAAATCGGCCGGCAGGAATGGAACTACGACAATATGCGTGTGCTGAGCTACCGAAACTGGATTACATCGGCTCTGAGCTACGATGGTGTGCTGTTGCAGACAAGAAATAGTGACAAAAGTTTGAGCTTGGATATTGGCCTGTCTTACAACAACAATGGCCGTCCGACAGGGATTGCGAACAACGCGGATTGGCAAGTGGACAAACAGAAAACTATGAATTTTGTTTACCTGAAGAAGTCCATAACGAAGAGTTCGTATGTGTCGCTGCTGGCAAGCCTTTCGGGAAAGGTTGATACTACTAATATGGCTGTGCTGGGTACGGGTACGCATGGTGTTGTTGCGGTTTATAACAAGGGGAAATTTGCTGAGGATGGCTTGTTCGGAGTGTTTGAGGGGTATTATCAGCATGGGACGGATATTGTGCGTGGATCGGACGAAGAGTACAGAAGCATACAGGCGTATTTGCTGAATGCAGAAGTTGGACTGAGGGCCTTGAGCAAAAGGCTGGAGGTTTCGGTGGGAACGGAAGTGCTTTCGGGGAGGGATTATTCGAATACGGATGCTGATTACAAGAATACGCGGCATTCTTTTGATCTGCAATATGGCATGCGCTTTCCTGCTTATGGTGGCAATATGAACCATTTTATTGTTCAGGATAGTTATCTGCTGGGAACGAAAGGTGGGGGGTATATTGATCCGTATTTGAAGGTGAAATATAAGGTAAATAAGAAGAGTACGATTGCTGCTACTGCCTTTAATCCTATTCTTAGCACTAAAGTGAGGGCACACAACAGTATAAATCCAACTACGAATAAACCTAGCGGTGCGGAGGTAGATGTAAATGGATTGCCAGTGTACTGGGAAGGTAGCCTTGGACAGTATGTTGATGTGAACTTTACTCACAAGTTCAATAAGGAAATTGTGCTGAAGGTTGGGGTGAGTTATGCTAATGTTTCTGATATCAAGAACCAGATGGTGTTTGGATATCGGGATGCTGCTGAGAAGAAACTGCACAAGCTTGGTGCTAACTACTTTGGGTGGGTTGTGTTGAGTGTTCGTCCAACTTTTTTTAGGGGAACGATCAAGAAGAAACCTCTACAATGATTTAATTAAATGAAAATCAAAGCATTATCCATTGAGCTTTTGTTTTTCTTCAAAAAAACTATCCATCATCTTAACGTTTAAATTCATAGACCGATGAAAAATTTTAATCCATTATCGTTTTTGGCCTCAGTAGGTTCGGGTGGAGTTGCTGTTGCGCCGTTTGTATTTTTTCAGTACACTATTCCGCATGGGAAAGGTTTAATTAGTCTGTCGCAGGTAATGGCGCATGGTTCGGAAACTGGCAGTACGGCTTTGTACTTGTTGCTTATGGGAATTATGCTTGTCTTTGGGGTGCTGCACTTTGTACTGACCGGAAGCCTCCTGAACAAGTTGATTGAATACCGAAAAACACCTGACTATAAAGAATATATTTCCGACCCACAGCGCAACACAAGCATTTTGGCTGTTTATACAAGTTTGGGGATGACGTTCAATGTGTTTATTGCCGTGATCCGATATTTTGTGCCGTATTTGCAGCAAAATTTTCAGTCGTTGATGTTGCCTGCTTTGATTGTCTGGTCGGTTCTTTGGCTGTTCCTAATGCGTACTGAAATAAATGTGCTAAAGAGTGCTTTTGAGAAGAACTTCGACCTTGCCAAGCTTAGTTTTGGATGGTTGCTGCATCCGTTTGCTCTGGGAATGGTGACTGTGGCCGGAACTGGTATAGCGGCAATGGCTAAGGATCCTACTATTGCACACATTGCTGCTTTTATGACTTTTACTTCGGGTTCTATGGGGATTTTCCTGCTTTTTGTTAAGCTATTTTCGATTTTCCAGAGTCATTTTACAATGAAGGGGATGCCAGAGCGCCAGTTTCTGCCTAGTTTTTTGGTGGTGATACCGATTACTACTTTGTTCGCGATTATCATGTTCCGGTTGGGGCATTATGTGGAACATCAGTTTGGGTATCATTTTCCTGTGTTTTTCAAATTGATTGCACTGATTCCGTTTGCTTTTCAGACTTGGTATTTTGCTTTTGGACTTAGCATGCTTAAGAATTATTTTAAGAAAGATTTCTTCCGTAAGGAATATTATGTGAGTCTTTGGGCTTTTATCTGTCCGTTTATTGCTTATGCTGTGCTGGGGGCTTTTGTGTATAAACTGTTCTTGGAAACTCCTATTTTAAAGGTTGTTATTCTTGGTTCTTTGGCTGCTGGAATTGTTTTTTATGTGCTGGTTGCTGTGCGGTATTTTAAGTATGGAAGGGAGGAAAGTGTAACGAAGGCGGCTTCGCTTAAAAGTGCAGCTTAGGTTTTCTCGTTTTTGTTTGACCATCCGAAATTAGAAAACACAGGCCGTCGATCTCAGTTTGTGATCTTGGCCTGTGCTGATTGAAGCTGCCTGCTTTGAGGCGCTGGTATGGGCTATTTCTGAGCGTAGGAAATAGCCTCTGAGACTTTTATCCCCCTAAATCTCCCTAAGCAGGGACTCGAATTGCAAAACATACAGTGACAGGTCTTTTTGAAAACTTTTCAGGATAACTAGTTTTCAGAAACACATGGTAACTTAAGTCCCCACTACTATATAACTAAATTGCAATTGGTTGATATATAGGGGTTTTTAGACTTCTTTTTTTAACTCCTCTAATCTTTTTTCTAAACTTTTTATCCGTTGTAGTTTCCATTTTTCCTGATTTTTTGTGTTCAGTTCAATGTCATATTCCTTACCTGTTTTAAGCATTGTGAAAATGATCACGCCTAACTTGTGGGCGGTTGCGACAACTCCGCCTTTTTTTCCGAGCCGGCTCTTCATTTTACGTGCATAATCCCCTATAGGCCCCTTGCTCCGTGAGAGGTTGCAGCATGCCATGCGGAGTGCCTGGCCTGCACGGTTCTTTTTCTTCTGCATTTTACTGCTTATCACCTTGCCCCCTGTGATTTTTGTGTTTGGTGACACATTTAGCCATGCACTGAAATGTTTTGCATTTTCCCATTTGTCCATGCCGGTTCCTGTTTCCGAGAGCAGTTCAAGTGCGCTGATCTGGCTTATGCCTTCTATCCGGCAGAGATCTACCCCGGCAAATGCCTGCAGCAGGGGCTTTGCGTTAAAGGTCAGGTCATTCTTTTTCCGCTTTTTTTTTAATCTCCAGAAGTTCTCCCCCGTTGTTTTTGGCAACGGCCTCCTGTAGCACCTGTGCTATATGTTCATCGCATTGCTGGACCTGGGCATATGAGAACATATACTGGTCATATGCAAGCCTGAGCATAAACAGGTATTCTCCTTTCCATATGCCTTTCAATGATTTTTTCACTTGTTCATCACTGGCCTTGATCCTACAGTCCTTGAACGCGATCAGCTTATCGGGGCTTCGCTCGCCCTCTAGTATGGCCTTGACCATGGACAGCCCTGTTTTGCCCAGGATATCACTGATGACCGTATGAAGTTTGATATTCATCAGTTCCAGTGACTTCTGCATCCTGCGGACACTGTCAGAGGAAGTGGTCACCAGTTGCTTACGCTGCCGGACATAAGTACGCAGTACTCTTGTGTCCGTATCGGGCTGGAAACTTTTGTTCAGCAGGCCGCAGCTGTGGAGCTTCTGTAGCCATATCGCATCCGTATCATCCTTTTTGCGCCCGGTAACGTTCTTGGCATGACGGGCATTGACCAGCCAGGGCTCGATGCCTGCCTCTTCCAGCATCACGTATAGGCACAGCCAATAAACCCCTGTACTTTCTATTGCTACCGTGGTGATCTTCTCTTGAGAAAGCCACCCGGCAAGGGCACAGAGATCTTCTGTAAATGCTCCGTACTCACGGGTGACAAGACGCCCCCGACGGTCGTAAAGCGCTACGTCGTACTTGGTGTCGCCCACGTCAATCCCTGCCGCATGTGCGTTAAGCACAGGTAGGCCGCTATTGTAGACTACCTTTTCCTTTTTTACTCGCCTTTTTTCTTCCATCAGATCAATTTTTGTGAACCCGAAGAAGGGCATCGACAAAAATTTACTCTACTATACGGTGTCTTTGCAACCAATCAGAATTTTAACCATGCCCTAAGACCAAACTTTAGGAAGGGGTAAACTTAACCCCAGTGGGACTGCCGGCCTTTGCTCAGGTTCGGGTGTATTCCCAAGTTATATATTGCAAAGTTTGATTCCTAAAATCATGTGGACTTTAGGGAGATTTAGGGGGTGAAACATTACACTTAACGATTCTACTCCTTTATCAGTTTACCGCTACTTCTTTTCCCATCGACAAGAATACTATAGATATACGTTCCCGGGGTAATGTCCTCTAAGTTGATTATTTCGTTAGATTCAACGGTTTGAGACATTAGCTTTTGTCCTTCGAGACTGAATAATTCCAGTATAGCGCGCTTTCCGCTTGAGTGGTTAATCGTAAGATTCTCCGATACTGGGTTTGGAAATAGTTTGACCGTTGAGGGTTGTAACTGATTAACTGAAGTTATCTTTTTGCCTCCAGAATAGTAATATATAGATTTAGAGGTAAGTTGCAAATCATCACTTGCTTCGTTTTTTTTATAATATAATGTGCTATCCAATTTGTGATTAAAGATATTTCCTGTTTCGGTTTCCTCGTATAGATAATCAGGTGTGATTAAGGCACTGAATGGAGCTTTGCTGTCGTACACTTGTTCACGTGTCTCATTGTTAATCCATTCTTTTTTATCTTCATTCCAAGTGTAAGTAAGTTCTTTTACCTGATTACCATTCTCATCATATACATTTTCGCGCCTTTCGGCTGCTTCTACCCATTGCTCGGTGTCTTTATGCCATCTGTACCTACGGATAGCCGTACTTAGTCCTTCTGCATTTTTGGTGTGCTCTAATTTAGCGTAGTTGATATATTCCTCTTTGTCAATGTCCCATTTGGAATTGATAATCGTTGTCAGGTATCCGTTCGTGTTATAGATGTGCTCTTTTTTCGTGCGTGACTCCCATTGTTGTTGCCTTTCCCTCCAAAGGTACGTTATAAATATTTTTTCATTTCCATTGGCATCATATGCATATTCTTCTTTTCTGCTTGCCTCCCATTGTTGCAAATCATTATCCCAATTATAAGAAATGTACTGAGTCTTATTGCCATTTGTGTCGAAAAAGTATTCTGACTTATAATTGAACTCCCATTGTTTAGAACGCTTGTTCCAAAGATACCCGGTATGAACTGACTCATTTGTGCCATAAGTATATTCGGTTTTGACAGACTCAACCCATTGTTCTGTTTCTTTGTCCCACCGATATCTAAATAACAGTTTGGGCTTTCCATTGGCATTGTAAGCAGTTTGGACTTTTGACTCCTCAATTAACTCTTTTGTATCTCTATCTTGTTGATATGTGATCAACAATTCTTCGTTTCCATTTGCATCGTATTTGTGTTCCTGTTTCCACGTGGCAAGGTACTGATCGGTGTCGAAGTCCCAGAAATACTCAATAAACTGTGTCACATTTCCGTTAACATCGTAGATCTTTTCTTCCTTCATGAAATCGAATCGGGCATCGCGATAATTCCACATGGAAAGAATCTTCAATGTTAAATTTTCATTTTCATCGAAAGCATATTCATATTTCTCAAGCGTATTCCATTTCCCCGTAGCATCGTCAAATTTTTTATAAACCAGACTATCTAGCTTCCACTTACTTTCAAGCTCAGCTTTAAGTAAAGTGTTTTTTTCTTTCTTACCACTCTTTTTAAGTTGAGGTTCTGCAAACCGCTTTTGATTCTCAAGGACTGTTTGCTGCCCAAAAAGAAAAGTACTAAGCATTAATAGTAAAGCAACTAATACTGTTTTTTGTTTCATAATTTTTGATTTTGTGTGTGTATTATCGTTTCATATAAAACTCTCCCTATTACATTACCATTTAGGTTCAACAACAAGCCTTTCACCATCATCTACAGTGTGTTCTTCCAGTGAATTCTCCTTAGCCTGAATCACCATATAGATCATTTTTTCGTTCGAAGAATTGCGGATTCCACGTTTTCCCTGAGGTGCTACCCTTATTACGCTGCCTTCTTTTATAGAAAAACAGTCATCATCTATCTGAAAGAAACCATAGCCACTTAGAATGATATAAGTCTCTTCATTTTTCCAATGAATATGAAAATAAGGCTGTTCCGTATTTGGAGGGAGTGAGTTAAATGAAATTTGTGTTCCTGTTGCCTTAATTGCGTCTTTTAGAAACACTTTACCCTCTATCAGATTTTTGTTTTTGGGGTGAATTAACGAATAGTCCTCTAAATCTTTTAAATCACCTAAATCTATTGCACTGTAGTGCTCATTTTCAGATAACTTTTCAATTTGCTTCATGCTGTGAATTTTAGATTGGAATTGTTAATCGGTTGTAAAGTACAGACGCGCTAATAGCACGCCTGTACAGGCCACGAATAGAACGCTACAAAATTCAAAAACTGAAAGCTATTCTCTCAATAATAAGGTCTCGAACTTTTTTATTATAGACTTGCTTCCTACATGAAATCAACCACTTAACATCAGAACAAATCTATTTTAATTATGACATAGTACTTATAAGTACTGCTCCTGCGCTTCTTGTATCAACTGATATTCAAAGCAAATCCAAGCATATTGGCTATTATCTTTTGATGATTTTTGTAGTGAAGTGTTCTTTTGGAGTTTTTACAACAACATTATACAAGCCGCCTTCGAGAGCTGACAAGTCAAATGTTTCATTCTTCTGAGGTTTCGATCTCTCAAATACTAATTTGCCCGTAATATCATATAAACAAAGGCTTTGTATTTGCCCGTTGATATTGCCTAAGCGAAAAATTCCATTGCTCGGATTCGGGTATAATTTCAACTGCTGTTGTTGAACACCACTTATATTGGTAGGTTTATCCGTAGAAGAATAATAGTATTCAATTCTTCCGTACTGATCCATTTCCTTAGTTTCTAGATTACGCGAGAATAAATCTTTACTATTAACTTTGTGATGCATGTACACTCTCTCGCTATCTTCTATCCAATATGGATACACAATCCTATCACCACTTATTTCATAATCATAATGATAAGTCTCTAAATTGCCACGTTTCAATTTATCAGGAGAGCTTAAATCCAAAGTGGTAGTTGTGTGCGAAATCATATTTGAGTTATCGTCATAACTGTGCCCTCTCACACGAAAAAGCTCCCAATCTTCACGATCATCGCTCCACATGTAATCGAAAATACTGTATCGCTGAAGATTTACATAATTGTACCATCTATGTTCAAGATAATTCCATTCTTCACTCTCTTTATCCCACTCTGCTTTATAGGTATAATGTATAACTGTATCATCGGGCCAGTACAGATAGTCCATTTTTTCTGAAGGCATCCAGTCGTCAGTGTCTATGTTCCATATGAACGTGCTATTTTCCAGAATTTTTCCTTTACTGTTATAACTCAACAGGTTTTTTCTATTTAAAACCCAGCTTTCCTCTGTGTGACTCCAAAAACTGTATAAAGACTCTACAAGTCTATTTTCATTATTATAGACAAAAGTATCTTTCCAGAAAGGGTCATAACCTCCCATGTCGTTTAAGTCGTTATAAACCAGTAAAATCAAATTGCCCTGTTCATCATAACTCATCTTTTCGATCAATACAGTTGACCACTCGCCCTCAGTATCATCCCAAAAAGACAATTCATTTTCGGTATTTTTAAAAGCGAGATCATAGGTGTATGATTCTTTTTCGATTTTTTTATCCCAAGCATCCGTAGCTTCGTTGAAACCATACTTAACAATACTATCCAACAGTAACTTAGCAGGAGCAATTTTCACCTCTAGCTGCTTTTGGTGTCTATTAGAAAATGTACGCCTCGATTTGATGCGCTTTTCTACAGAGCTACTTAAATGATCCGATTTCAAATTAAAATTGGGGTACTGTCCAAAAGTTAATGTTGATAGCAACGTACCCAACAAGATGAAAGAGAAATGTTTTGCCATTTTTTTACATTAAAGATTACAGATCTAATTACTTAATTGATAAAACCACTCATAGAGTTGACCTCTTTCTAAAAGTTAGAGAAGTGACAAGCTTAAAAGCGAAGCTCAATTTAGATCAACCTTCATACTGCGAAAGAAGTGTTTTCTCACCTTGCAAAAGTTATCTGTAGGCAAGTCCAGGCCTTTTGTATGTTAAGTTTTGTTATACTATTGGCGAGGAAAATTTAGAGGCAGGAAAATCTAATAGAAATTTATAATTGATAAAAAAACAAATGCATAAAGCAGCTAAAGACTTAGGTGCAAAATAGGAAATAGATGCAAGTTAAGATAATATAAAGAAATTGATAATTCACAAAAAGATTGGAAAGAAAATAGGGCAGGCGCATCAAAGTGAAAGAAGATGTATAAAAATAAGCTAATCCGAAATTTCGATACTGGATTAGCTTATTTATTCAACTTCACGTAGAAAGGCTGTTCAAGCAGTCTCTCTTGATTTTTGTATAGATATCCTTAATTAATCATATATCTGAATGAAAGTTGAAGGTATTGGTTGTAGTCTTTTATTTCATCTTCTGAGTTACCCATTTCGTCAGTATAAACTATTGAAGCAATGGGAGTGAACCCATGATTATATTTTAGACCAACACCAAATTTATTATAAACATTGTAGTTGATTCCCAATGCTCCTGAAACTTCAAAATCTTCTGCAAAATAAGAATCCTTTAGCGCATCTACTTCCGATCCCGTACTTACAAGGTATGAGAATTCCGGCCCAAAAGAAAAATGCAACCGTTCGTTCAAATAAATGTTGGCAGACACCGGAAGTTGGAAATAGTTAAGGTAAAGATTCTTGTCGCTGTTAGTATCTTTACCTCCTTTTCGCATAAAACCGGGCTCAACGGAGAAACCAACCCTTTTAGAATGTTGTATCTTAACATAAGCATTCACATTGAATGATGCAATAGGATCATAATCTCCCACATAACTAGAATTTTCGCCTTTTAACCTTTTTATATCAGCAATATCTGCTCCAACTACTACACCGTAGTGAAATTCTTGAGCATTGGCATTTAATCCAAAAGCCAGAAAAAGGCAGAAAAAAATTGCAATTGTTTTTACGTTCATTTTTTTGTGTGTTTAGTGAAAATTTAAGTACTAAGTATATTTACTCATTGGTATTTATTTCGTAGGTGATGTGCTACTCTTGATTTAATTTTGTTTATGCGATAATCTATGGTTTATAATACTCATGTTCTTTGTAATGTATTCAAATACAGTAATTTAATGACTGAATTAATTCAGGGCTTATCTGAGGCGTTAGCCCAAAACGTATTTCTAGCACGTGAGAATTAAAATGCGAAATTCATAGCTGGAATAGGTTTTTTCTTCATCTTCAAGATTAGTATCAGTCTGTTTTTTAATATTACGAATCATGATAGACGGCTTTGCATCTATAAATCAAATCAAAAAACATTCTGGACTTTGAGAGCTTTTATTCCAATAGATGAGAATGAAAAATGTGAAGGTAAACTGAACAGTTAAGTAGTATAACTACTCATGTTTACACTATCTAGGAATAAATAATACCGATATAAGTTTGAATTTAGTAGAGTATAAAAGATGTCGGCTAGGTGCGTAAAGTTTTTAAACCAGAACGAACCAAAGCACACCTCGATCTGGAAGTTGAAGTTCGATCTTTACTTATGGGAATAAAGCATCCATAACCACATTCTCCAATGAAGCAGGAAACAAAAGGTTTTTTTCCTTGTTCCTACAAACTCAGTACTAAATCGTTAGTTTCTGTAACTGCGAATCTTGCAAAAAATAAAAGTATTCAGTTTCTGAGTAACGGGTTGAAGATGCTTTTTATTGCAGAAAAAATCATTGAATATCTTGTATTAACTTTTTGATGAGTATTATACCATTAGTTTAAAATTATAATTAAAGATTAATAGTCAGATAATTACAATTAAAAAACTATAGAATGTATGAGTAATACTTAGTGTTTATTTAGATTTATATAATTAATTTTTAATACTAATTAACGTTAATTTTATATTCTTGCTCACTAAATAAAACTGAAAAAAAATTCGGTTTTCGTTTCACTGCGGTTGTCCAAATTCTCATGTACTCTATTGTAGTCTGATATTGAGTGGTTTGTGTGCCCAGGTCATTTTTTTACACTTTACTAAATACATTCACCCGACACAGTGTATGATTTCTCAAGACATAAGTTTACTCAACAGACCATTTAACGATCTTTGTGCTGCTTTAGACAATGAATCTGTATATTGGCTCTGAGTCAGCAAGCAAATCTCTTGAGATAATTCTTTATGTTTCTTTGCTATTTTAATCAGCAACCGAAAGGCATTCAAACGAACAGCAGGCTTTTTGTCTGTTTTCTCCCAAACATCAACACAAATATCAAAGAGTTTCCCTTCGCATTCATGACCAATCTCCATCATCTCAAGTATTTTGAATAAATCCTTTTTATGCCCATCACTTTTGGAATTTATTGAATCTATAATCTTTTCGACATGTGCTTGTACTCTTGGATCATTATTTTCCATACAACTCCATAATAACCAAGCTGCCCTCCATGCATAGGGTTGTTTATCGCTTAGCGCAAGTTTTATTGCTTCTTCAAAATCTTTGGGGTGCGATTGTAAATAGATAATCATATCAGCTTTGTATGAATTAGTGAGAATGTATTCTAATTGTGTTTCCATGCGCATAAGAAAGTTGTTTGTTATTGATTGGGAAGAGGTGGAGGGGGTATATTTCTGAGATAGAAGCCTGTTCTGTCTTGAATTATGCTATCTGTTAGACTTTTAGAGATTTTTTCGTGTTCTAGTGAAGATATTAAAGCCGACTATCCCACGTTGAATTGAACTAAGATACCATAGTTCATGTGAAAAAAGAAGTTTGTTTCTTCGTCGGAGGAGTTATTAACGTCATAATGGTATTTAAAAATCTGATGCTTCTTTTTATTGATGGTTATTGTCTTCTTTGCTAAAAGAGGACACTTATGCTTGCCAAATACAATTGATGAATCATTATGGATGGATTTTTTGCATGAAAGCCCTAGTGTATCTCTGTTTAATTGATAAATATAGTTGATAGTATCTTTTGGGACGTTTCTATAAAAAAGAAGCGTGTCTATTTTCTTGATTCTGTTGTAATGATATCGTTTTTGTAATATAAGTTTATCGTTATAATCACTTCTTCTACAGCCAGCGAAATGCAATGCTGACATAAGTGAGAATATAAGCAAAAGAGCTGTACCTTTCATAGGACGTAATGTTGAAAATCTATTAAACTGTATAAGTAGGTGAACATATTCAGGCTGACGATTTATACGTGTAGGATAATAAAATACAACGACATAATTTTAACATACAAAAATATTAGAATCACTTATTTTATAATTGATTTATTTTTAGATTGTTATTGGTGTTTGTTGCAAGAAAAAAAGCAAACGATTGTTGTAAACAAAAAAAACGCTTACCTTTGTTCGTAAATTAACGAACAAGATGAGCATAGAATCCGTAACCACAGAGAAACAACAACGCGCTGCACGCTATGCCAAAGCAATGGGGCATCCTGTACGTATGTATGTTTTAGAATTGCTCTCTAACCAAAGCTGCTGCTATAGTGGCGACCTGAGCGAGAAGTTACCTATCGCCAAATCTACCTTATCGCAACATTTAAAAGAACTTAAAGATGCTGGATTAATTCAAGGTGAAATCGAAGCACCAAGAATAAAATACTGCATCAATAAAGAGAACTGGAAGGAAGCACAACTACTTTTTAAACAGTTCTTGGGGATCTAAATAGTCTCTCATAATTAATCTAGATTTATTCAGGTGCTAAACCGCTGGTTACTTGTGAGGAATAAATCTAACATAAAGAGGTTCGAGACCTTAAAAAATTTTAATATAATTATTCGTTGTTTTGCGAACAACGAACATTAAAAAATAAACTTAACATTAAAGAAAATGGAAATCAAAGTATTAGGCTCTGGATGCGCAAAATGTAAAGCACTGGAAAAAGCAACTATTGAGGCCGTTAACAAAACAGGTGTAGATGCTTCTGTTACAAAGGTAGAAGACATCGTAAAAATTATGGAATATGGGGTAATGACAACTCCTGCCCTAGTTGTAGATGGTGAAATTGTAGTAAAAGGGAAAGTTCCTTCGGTTGATGAAATCTCAAAGCTAATCACTAAATAATCTACTAGAAATGAAGAAATTAATTAGCATTTTCAGCTTCATCCTTATTTTGGGTGTTGTATCCGTATCTGCACAATGCTGTGCTGGAGCATCAAAAGACAAAACAAACTGTAGTGGTAAAGTGCAATCAGATTCCACAGTAAAAGCTTACTATTTCCATGCTACACGCCGCTGTGCTACCTGCGAAGCTGTTGAGAAAGTTACAAAAGAAGCTCTTACAGAATATTATGGTAATAAAATAACATTCGAAGCCATAAATCGGGAAAAGGATAAGGACAACCCGCTAATAAAGAAACACAAAGTAAGTGGGCAAACCTTATTGATTCTGAAAGGTGACAAGGTGGTAAACTTAACCAACTTCGCCTTTATGAATGCGCGTACTAAACCCAAAAAACTGAAAGCTAAAATTAAAGCTACAGTAGATTCAATGATTTAAGACATGGAAGTATTGCAAAATCTCTTAGAAACTTCACAGTTTCCGATACTAACAGCATTTATTCTGGGGCTTATGACTGCAATAAGTCCCTGCCCTTTGGCAACAAACATCACAGCAATTGGCTTTGTGAGCAAAGACATTGCCGACCGACAAAAAGTCTTTTTGAATGGGTTGGTATACACTCTAGGACGGGCAATTTCATACACGGGGATAGGCTTACTGTTCTTCTTGGGAGCAAACCAGTTCGAGTTTGAGGGGTTCTTTCAGGAATGGGGAGAAAAAATATTGGGACCACTTCTTATTATTACAGGTCTGTTTATGCTCGGCGTATTAAAACTTAAGATACCGGGGATTGGTTCATTAACCGAAAAAATGGAAAATAAATCGAACAATGGCTTTTGGGGTGTTCTATTATTAGGAATAGTATTCGCCTTAGCGTTCTGTCCGTATAGTGGTGTTTTGTATTTCGGTATCCTAATCCCAATGACGATTGGCAGTGTAAGCGGGCTGTATTTACCATTGTTTTTTGCTATAGCAACTGGAATCCCAGTGATAATTTTTGCATGGCTCATCGCATTCAGCATAGGGTCTATAGGCAATGTTTATAATAAACTGAAGAGCTTTGAGCTTTGGTTCAGACGTGTAATTGCGGTGCTGTTTATTGTAGTAGGCATCTATTACATAGTTGCGATTTTTGCTTAAAAAATTTTATAGTTATCGTTCGCTTTTTTACGAACAATAAAATAGAAAAGATGAGAGAGAGGGTGATTGCATTAAATAGAAATATGAATGGTTGGTTAATCCCATCCCTTCTACTGCCCATTTGGATAGTTCTATACTGGCATCTTCAGTCCGTTGTCAATTTTGTAGTTGACGACCTTATTGGTTTAGCTTCGGGCAAACATATAACTGAAACGCTACGCTTCTTTATTTTCGAAGTACCCAAAGTAATGTTGCTTCTGGTGCTTATCATTTGGGTTGTTGGGGTTTTGAGAACGTATTTCACGCCTGAAAAAACGAGAAAAATACTTGAGGGGAAATCATTGTTCTCGGGCAATATCCTTGCTGCTTTACTTGGTATCGTTACTCCTTTTTGTTCTTGTTCTGCCATCCCGTTGTTTTTGGGTTTTGTTGAGGCTGGCGTTCCATTAGGAGTAACTTTCTCGTTCCTGATTGCCGCCCCAATGATTAACGAAGTTGCTTTGGTATTGTTAATTGGCCTATTCGGTCTGAAGGTTGCCATAATCTACGTTGTAACAGGGCTTACAATAGCTATTCTATCTGGTTACTTAATAGGCAAGTTAGGCTTAGAAAAGTATGTTGCCGATTGGGTGTACAAAGTAAAAGCAAACCACCAAAACGAAACAGAAACCAAGCTGGCTTTTTACGAAAGAATAAAGGCCGGTTATGAATCTGTTCAGGAAATTGTTGGGAAAATTTGGATTTATATTTTACTCGGAATTGCTGTTGGAGCTGGAGTACACGGTTATGTTCCGGAGGACTTTTTAGGCTCGTTGCTAGGTAAAGAAAATTGGTATAGTGTGCCATTGGCAATCCTGCTTGGTATACCTATGTATTCCAATGCGGCAGGTGTCATTCCCATTGTCAGTGCGCTAATCGGGAAAGGTGTTTCGTTGGGTACTGCATTGGCATTTATGATGTCGGTAATTGCTTTATCGCTGCCAGAAATCATCATTCTAAAAAAAGTGCTGAGATGGCAACTGATAACAATTTTTGTTGGGATTGTTGCTGTTGGGATTGTTGTTGTTGGGTTCTTTTTTAATTACACGATGTAGGCGAATGAATTAAATAGCGATCTGGTTATATGTCATTTATAAACCGGTAGAGACGCAAGATTTTGCGTCTTATATATCATTGACACAGAATCTTGTGTCTTATTATATCGTTAAAAGACGCAAAATCTTGCGTCTCTACGGAATGGGACTGTTTTAAGAAAGCACTGCAGTCTTAAAATAGCCGCGACTGTAGCGGAAAGCCCGGAAGCACGCGTACCTGTGACACACGGTTTGGCGGCTATGCAGCCTCGGCGGAATAGACCGCCAAGCCGATGTGGAACGGTACGGGTGCTGAGGACTTGTAGTGGAAGGCGCGAGGGGCGTTTCAGATGAAGAGAACGCTCCGCTCCTAATAAATAAAATTCAAAGCTGCATAAAAAAGGCCGCTCTAAAAAAGAGCAGCCCATTAGGAATTACACATGATGCTTTCTTAAGCACTGTGCAGATTTTATTTCACAACAGAAAAGCGTTCTGTAATAATTTTTCCGCCTACGTTTGCCTTGATAATGTAATTACCTCGCTCGAATTGATTTGATGACAGAGGAATAGTAACTTTTAAGCCAGTTGATTTTTTGCTCATAACTGCTTTTCCGCTCATGTCAAAAATTTTCACTAAGATATCTTTTGCCTCATCTCCTGCGCTGATTTCAATTTTGGAGTCGCTAACAACAGGAGTTGGGTACACTTTCAAGCCTACCGCTTCTGTAATATCATCGGCTTGCATTTGCCCTTGCTGACTTGCGTCGTAAGAAATTGGATCTACAGTGAAATCATCGTCTTCTGAAGAAACACTATTTTCAGCCACAGCAGGCGTGCTACCTGTAAGTTCAGAAGTTGCCAATGTCCAGATTCCACGGCCATGAGTAGCTACTACAATTTGATTGTCGCGCTCGCTCAACTGCCATACCGATACCGAAGGGAATCCATTGTTTGCAAAATGCCAGCTATTGCCACCATCTGTAGATTCGAAAAGGCCGATCTCTGTACCTGCCCAAATCACATCTGTATTGTGGGGCATTACCAATAAGCTATACACTGCAACGTTAGGGAAACCATTCTGGCTTTTTCCGTCTTCGAATTGCGAAAGGTCTTCCCATGTCTGTCCATAATCTGTAGTACGGATAACTTTTGGAACACCATAACCCGAACACAATAGGTAAGCCGTTGCCGCATCTGTTGGGTGTGTAGCGATGTTAGAAATTCTATGCCCTTCGATTGGTGCATACCTGCTTACTTCCTGAAAACTTGACGCTTGATCTTGAGATACGTGAATGCTCTGAGTTTCGGTCATACCACCACCGGCCCAAACAACATTCTCACTTGCAAGAGAAACACGCGCAACCTCTGAACGGATACGTTCGTTTGTCCATCCGTCTGTCATTCGTGTAACACTCCACGAACGGCCAAAGTTTTGTGAAACCCATACCCCTGTATTTCCAACAGCAACAAGTAAATCCGGCTCTTTGTCAGATGAACTAAGGCGGGAAATAAATGGGCCATCGTCAACAATATCGCCACGTACGGCTGTCCAGCTACCTCCGCCATTTGTGCTGTATCTGAAGCTATTGTTATATGCACCACCAATCATTCTATCCTCGTCGGTAGCATGGCAAATCACCTCAAAACCATCTCCGCCAATTTCGAAGCTATAGCTAGAAGATTTATCTGGATTGGTTGGTGACAAGAAGCTTCCGTTGTCCTGAGTACCTCCGAAATATTGATTCTTTCCTGTAACTTTGGCAGCACCATAGAATTGCGAAGTGTTGTATCCGTTTGCTAACTGATCGAACGAGCTTCCTCCATTTGTAGATACGCCGATACCACCGTCGTTTCCATTTACAATTGTGAATCTCTCGTTTGCCTCATCAGTTTTAATGGTAGTTAGGAAATGGTGATCTGGGTGAAGATTTCTATTGGTAGGCCATAAGAAAAAGCTCCAAAAACCGTATGGGTCTGCCACGACTCTCGCCGAACCAGAAACAGAACTGCTTGTTTCGCGTGTAACGGTAATTCTTCCAAGTCCAACTCCACCAACAAAAAAAGCATCTTCGTTGTACGGATGCGCTGTCATTGTTAAATCGTACCAGCCTTGAGTACGTAAATAGTCTGCTCGCGAACTGCCTATGTCGATCTGTCTCCACGAATTTCCACTATTAGAAGAGAAGTAATAAGTAGAGTTTTCTGCTGTTGCAAACCATTTTGTAGGCTCTATTGATGGCGCCAGCTCGAAACGGCCAATGTCTGAACTAAATACCTGCGTCCAAGTAGCTCCTCCATCTGTAGACTTGTGAATACCAACCTGATTTTCTGTTATAAAAACGGTTTGAAAATCACCGCTTGCAACTTCTACATCCTGAACGCGCCCTGTATTCTTATAGAGCTCTGTCCAACTTGTGCCTCCGTTTTCAGACTTGAATAAGCCTGTATTTGTAGCAGCATACAATACATCTTTATCTGAAGGATCTACAATAATTTTGTTTACGTAGAAAAAATCCTCGTTTGCGGATGTTGAACTAAGCTGATCCCAGCTAGAACCGCCATCTGTAGATTTAAACAGACCATCGCCACGTACTCTGTCGATGTTGTAAAAACCTTCGCCTGTTCCAGCGTAAATGGTTGTTTTGTCAGATGCAGACCATGCCAAGGTAGTAATTGCTAGGTTCGGCAATTGAGGTGCAATTTCTGTCCAGCTCTGTCCTGCATCTGTTGTTTTCCAGATACCACCACTTACAGAACCTGCAATCCATGTATTCTGCGGATCGTCTGGATCAATTAGAATAGAACGTGTACGGCCACCAACGTTTCCTGGTCCGCGTTCAATCCAGTTCATAGCAGCTTTCTTTCTGACCGGTGCATCTGCAATGGCTTTCTTCAGGGCTACCATTCTATAGTTTGGAGCATATCCTGGTTCTGTTTCTCCTTCTTTTGTACGAATGGCTTTCATGTACTCCATAAACTCATTAGGTTTATCGAAGCCACTTGCCTTTACTCGTTTTTTTTCAGATAATAGTTTTACTTCTTCGGTTTGATTTGTTGGTCGAAAAAACCAGCCACCAATAGCAAGTAGTGCCAAAAGTGAAATCGAAATTAAACTTTTTGTTTTCATTGTGTTTTAAATTAGGTGACTTAAGTTATTGATTATGAGGTTTTATGTTTTAATCGGAATAAATCATATCAATAGCTTAATGTCGGTTTGTAGGTTAAAAATTGCATTGCCCGTGGTTAAGGAGCAATGTGAACATATAAATCGGTTTTTAAGTTAGCGTTGAAAAAAGTACAGAGCGTTTATAATAAATCTCAGGTCTGATTGTAATATTAGAACAGTTCTATTGGTAAGCGAAACTTCTAATATTTACACTCTAAAGAGCTTTCCCAAAGCCATACCAATGGCATGTATAAACTTGAATGTTCAAAAGGAAATTACTCTTATCAATCCTTGATAAACTCATGTTTAAGCTTCGGAATGTCCCAGAAATTGCAGATAAGCCAATAGCTTACTATTTCTAAGCACTGTTTCTCATCATCATAATGAAAAATGTGGTTGATGAGTTCGATAAGAATCGAACTCAATTTTATTAAGGTCACAGACCATTTATTATAGATTAATTTTCTACAAGTAACCAGCGGCTTGCATTAGGAATTAATCTACTTTAAGTTTTAACTGTGTGCTTAGGAAAAGTATTACATGAATAACAGCAGAACCTGACCATTGGAAGGTAGACCAAGTTAAGATGGAATCGAAGAGCCACCTAAGGTACTTTAGTTTTGGAGGGTATAAATTGTTTGAAAGTATTTCTAGGGCGTTGGGTTAATTGAAATCTCATAAGTAATGATTTTGTGGTTTAATTAGGCTGCTAGGTAGACAATAAGAGAGGGCTTTTGAAATAGCTCTCTCTTATGATTGTCTAAGTTAACGTTTAATATCGAAATGAGAAAAAAAATATTTAGTTTAAGCTGGTGAATGTATGGTTTAGTGTGGGGTGCTTGTGAAATAATAGGCTTTTTTAGTGTTATGTGCTTTGTTTATGGGGGGCTTAGTTCTATTTTTTTGGTATTGACTACAGGCGGAGATTCATGCCGCTTTTTTATTGAAGGAGCTATGTTTTAAATTTTGTCTTCAAGAAATCTCACTCAACTATCATCATATACTTCGAACAATCTTTTATCGGGGCTGATGAAATTTTTCGGATACATATTAAGAGACTTATAATGTGCTGGTTTAGTATGAAATAAAATATTACATAACTATTTTTATAATCGTAGAACTATAATAATAGTTGTGTGATTATAAAAATAGTCATATGTTTGTTGCATGAAAGAATTAACGAAAGCGGAAGAACAAGTAATGCAATACATCTGGAAGCTTGAAAAGGCATTCCTTAAAGACATAGTAAATGAATTTCCAGAACCAAAACCAGCTTACACAACTATTTCGACAGTGATAAGGGTTTTGGTGAAAAAGAAGTTCATCAGTTACAAAACCTATGGGAAAGTAAACGAGTATTTTCCACTGATATCGAAAGAGAACTACTTCAGGGTGTATTTCAAAGGAGTACTGAAAAGCTTCTTTAGTGGCTCGCTGAGTAGTTTTACATCGTTTTTCACGAACGATAAAGATATTGACCTGACAGAGTTGGAGAAGATGAAAAACATGATTGAAAACAAAATTCAAAAACTAAAAGAAGACGATGAGTAGCAGTGTGTTTTATTTATTTGAAGCAAACTGTGCCTTCATGGTTTTGTTTTCAATTTTTCAGTTTTTTTTCAGTCGTTTAACATTTTACAGTACAAACCGTTTTTTTTTGCTGTCAATGTTGCCGTTGGCTTTCATTCTTCCAGCCCTGAACTTTAGTCTCAATGTTGAATACATCCGAGACATCGCAGTTCCTGAGCTTATGGAACTACCGCCATTAACTGATAGTTTGCAAGAAGAACCCACGGCGGCAGGTGCTTTTGATGCTGTGGATTTCTTAAAAACCGTTTACGTTATCGGCCTTCTGACCTGTGTCTTTAGGCTTGTTCTTAACGCTTTTAAAATCTTTCTGCTTAAACGTAAGTCAGAAGCTGAGTACGATAATGGTTTTTATTTAATCACGGCGGATGTACCTTCGATCTTTTCGTTTTTCAACTGGATTTTTATTCCCAGTAATAATGCAGTGGAATACGAACCTCCAGTTATTGAACACGAAAAGATTCATGCGAGAAAATTACATTCACTCGATCTGATATTAACGGAATTGCTCGTAGCATTAATCTGGTTCAACCCTTTCGTTTATTTCTTTCGCCGAACAATCAGAACAGTGCACGAATGTCAAGTAGATTCCATTGTATTGAGTGGAAATGTCAAAAAATCCGATTATTTGCAATTGCTGCTCAATAACTTGAATCTGGGTAGTAGTTCAGCTGATTTTTACAACTATTTCAATGGTTTAACCATCAAAAAACGAGTTCAAATGATAACACAAAATAAATCCTCAAGATTACAATTGCTTAGATATTTCATCATTGTTCCAGTATTAGCTTTATTCACCATGTCTTTTACTGGGACAAGTTCAACGGGAGAAAAACCAAGTTTGTTTCCTATCGATAAAAGCCTAAGTTACAGACTTACAAGTAACTTCGGAGTGAAGTTTAAGAATCCTATTACGAAGGAAGTTAAGGTTCATAAAGGAATTGATATAGCAGCTAAACGTGGTGTTCCTGTTTTGGCAACGGCAGGTGGAACTGCTGTTAAGGTTTTGTATAAAAAAGGATATGGAAACTTTGTTATTATCGATCATGGAAACGGTTATGAATCGTTGTATGCACATTTGAAAGATTTCTCTATCAAAAAGGGACAAAAGGTCGACAAAGGTCAAGAGATTGGGCACTTGGGTAATACAGGAATGTCTACAGGCCCACATTTGCATTTTGAAATTAGGCTGAATGGAGAAAATGTAAATCCATTTGACTATTTTGAGAAGTAATAAATTCTAGTAAAAGCTTGAGGCATAAATCATACGGGCAGTTTCCGTATGGTCTATGCCTCTTCTTCAATAGTATTACTTTAGTATCTTAATGGATTTAAAATCAGCAAATTGAATAATTCGAATTGCCTCATCCATTACTAAATAGGCACTGACCAATGCCTGCTCTCATTCTTGCCTTTTGTAACTAAAGCGATCAGTTGGCTTCCAGGTTTTTCCTTCATCTTTAGATTGCTCAAGTGCCAGAGTAAATTCGTCTTGTTTTATTCCAGAAATTGTAAGTTTTAGGCTTCCCGGTTTATCTTTCCAAACAGACTCGTTCACATTATTTGCAACTAGGGTATCATTAGCAAAACTACCTTCGAAAACAAGTATTCCGGAACCAAAGCTATTGTACAAACTGATGGTGTATTTTTGAGAGGCTTTATTGTAGGCATAATTAACAATTACAGAATTAGGGAATGTTTTTTCGTAAGTCATTCTCTCTTGTAGCAAATTTTCCGATTCGTAAGATATCCGGGAAAGTGTACTGTCTATTTTCTGCCATTTTCCGCGTCGTTGCCTTTCTAGTTTCACGTTCCATTTTCCCACAAGGAACCCCAATTTTTCGAGAGCCTCATTCTTTGGGAAATCAAATAAAGCTTCCTCAATCTCTGTGTTGACTTCCACTTTCTCAATCTGCATTATTCTATTTCGGTGTATGAAGTTTCGTTCTATATAGAATGGTAACTTCATACCGTTGACTTCGCGGAAGTCGTCGAAAAAAGTTTCAGCCTTGCATGCTCTGGAAAAATCAACCCATGTCGATTCATATTTCACTTCGAGGAAAGTATTTGCATCTAAATACCATGTTTCTTCATCTCCGTTTTTTCTAGTAAGTTTTACAGCAAATACTTGTGTTCCTTCCAAATCTTGCTTGCCTACAAGCTCAACCTTATGCCCTTTTTTATTGTATTCAAAAAAGGGAGTGAATAAATCTGCTTTCTGTAGAGATGCTGTTATTTCATTGTTATTTAGTTTTCTTGGAAATCCAAGTTGAAACCATGGATTGATTGTCCAACCTTCGGAATCACAAAAAACCTCGGTCACCTCATGCTTTCCATAGTGGCATTTACTATAGTAACAGCCCTTATCTGTTTTGATAAGGCTGAAATCTTTTTCAACACTAAAGGCAGTAAATTTACCGGAAATTTTCATGTTTGTTATGGCCTCAAATTTCTTTATGCCGCCATGTGCTTTAATGTGCTTATCAATGATTTTTTCAATATTCTGTGCAGAAAGGTTGAAGTAAAGAAATACTGCACAAATCAAGGCTATATGTTTTTGCATGACAATCTTTTTTTGATGTATTTGCATAATGGGTAAGTTAGGCATTCTAAATCAACACCATACACTAGTTGTCGTAACCTGCTCTTTTTCAGCAGTGAATTTTATAATCAAATAGGTTTATGATTATAATAGGACTAATGAAAAGTCAATAATTAGAAACTGAATGATGGATCATCGCTTACGTGATGGTGTTTAAGGTACTAATGGATAGGTGTTTATTTAATTTTGAGGCAGGCCATTTCACTAAGGTTGCGCACATAAATAGCTCCATTGTGGAAAGATGGAGCAGTCCATGATTTACCATTTATTGCCTGTGTAATGCTTAGTTGAGAGTATTTCTCTGGGGTAGCTTCAGCTATTGCTAATTTACCTTTGTCCGACAGAACAATCAGTTTGCCATCAACCAAGATTAAGCTGCCTCTACCAAAGCCGCGTTTTGTCCATTTTACTTTGCCAGTTTCGGCAGAGATGCAGCGCAGTGCAGCTACATGGAAACCATAGATGTGCCCATTGTGATACACGCAGGTACTGAAATCGTTTTTCATGCTGGTGCCTTTTTGTATTTCCTTGGCCTTGTTGTCGTTAACCTGAATTAATGAGAAACCTTTTGCATGAACCGATGATACGAACAATTTATTGGGAGCAATGAAAATTGGGGTTGCAGTAACGGAAGAGACTGACATTTTGTGAGACCATAATGAATCTCCTTCAGCATTATAAGCTACCATTATGTTTTTCGAAACAAAGATAATCTGTTGCTGTCCTTTTATAGATACAAGAACAGGTGAGTTGTAACCAGATCCTTTCGCACCTTTCATCCAAGCCACTTTGCCATCTTTTTTATTGATTGCAGCAAAGCTTTTCCCTTCTTTACCGTTTGTGCCGATTAAAATTTTATCACCAATCAACAAAGGTGAACAGGAGAAGCCAAAGCGTGGTTTTGGACTTTCGAATTCTTTACGGAAATCTATTTGCCAAATTTTCTTTCCACTTTTAAGATCATGTGCACTAAGTTTGCCCAATGCGCTTAGGCAATAAATGTTTTGGCTGTCCAGAACAGGAGTGGAACGTGGGCCATCGCCCCAACCATCTGAATCACAGAAAAGAGAGTCTACTTCAGTACGCCACAGTTCTTTCCCTGTGCTTTTTTCATATGCAGCAATGTATTCATTGCCAGTAACACTGTCTGTTTTTTCGCTAAACATAGTGTAGATAGCATTGTCCGAAGATAAAATTTCAGTAAAACCTTGGCCAATCTTTGTTTTCCAAACTGATTCGGCTACAGGTTTTGGTTGCGAAATTTTCTCAGAAGAAAAACCGGCACGTTGATGTCCTCTAAACTGACTCCAATTTTCTATGTCAGTTTGTGAAAAGGCCGAAAATAAAATGCCAAAGGATAGGAATACAGACAAACTGAAACTTAAATAAGATCGTTTCATCATTTTACGGAGTTTTAGGTATGTGATATTATTATTGGTTAGTAATCTGGATTTGTACAGGTTAGTCAGGCTAAATTATATATGCACGGTCTCTTGCGTAAGAAGTAGTGTTCATAAAAATAAGAGTTTATGAAACATTAAAAAAGAAAACCTGTTCAATTATAATTACTGCATGAATTTTATTCTGTATATCATGTAGCCACCTTATTAACGATTGTTCAATAATGAGATTCTAGATTTGCGTCTCTACTAATCCGGTCTACATATCGCAGGTTTTCAAATAGTTTTGCTTTTTTTTGATAGCCAAGAGTCTGTTCTGTTATAACTATTTAGTTCCACTTTGCAGGTTAAAGTTTCAATTTCATTGGCTTTTGCATTAGTTAATTAGTCATCGGTCATTAGTACATCGACTACGAATAACCAATGACTAATAACCAAACACTAAAGAACTATCTTATTAATAGAATAATCCAATTTACGAGCCTTGCCCTGAGCTTCAAAAATTCGGGAATTGGTATAATAAAGTTCGTTATCGTAAATACTGAAAGTATCAGCCCATTTCACTTTTTCACCTTCGGCAACAACGTTCATTTTCTTATTCTCAACATTCAGTCTCATGATTTTATCGTTTTCCAAATCAGCTAAATACAGATTGCCTTTTTTGTCGAAAATCATACCGTCGGGTGCAGGGGTTTTCATCACCAATTGAACACTTTTTTCAATCTCCTCTTCAGTTCCGTTTATCAACGCATTCGTTGGAACAGCATATAAATTATAGCCAGTTAAAGCATGGTAATAAAGCATATCATTCTTTGTGTCCAAAGCGATACCATCGGAATGAACCAAAGCCTTCCAGGTTTTCCCATTAAAGACCAACTCTACTTCGGCAAGCGTAGAAACGTGATTATCGAGCACCCTTTTAGTTTCTCCAGTTTGAAGATCCAGCACCACAAGTCCGCCATGACCAGAATCCGTGAAGTAGGCTTTCTGATTCTTCTTGTCTATCCTCAGGTCGTTGATGTAGGAATTCTTGTGAAAAGCATTATCGGGAAAAGTATAAATCCTTTTTAGCAGGTTCGTATTAAGATCGAAAGTAAAAACGCGGGGTGCTCCCTTTACTCCTTTGAACCTTGGGTTTCGTGTGTCAAGCACATACAGATCGTTCTCGAAAGCTACAACAGATTGCACTGCCACAAAAACAGAATCCACAATTGAGTCCCCAACTTCCCAAGAGTTCCATTTTTTATTAGGGTAAGGTACTGGTTTACCATCTTTATTGAGCTCAATAACAGAATTTTCAACCAGCTTTCTCCACCTTGGAAAGTTCGCAAAAATTCTCTTTTTGTTGGTTACTGTTACGCCTGTTACCTGCTGGCCTTTAAAAGAAGCCACTTCTTTTATCTTAGGTTTCGACTGGTTTTTCGCTTCATCCGAAGTGCCATTACTTTCATTGCAACTCATTAGCCCCAATGAAAGGCACACTAAAATTGTTCTGAACATAGAATTTGATTTTTAATAAAAAATGGTGTGTATTCAAGATTAGGAGTCATAAAGTTAAAAATTATATGCTTATCATATTCATTCCCTAAACATAACCAGACCACGTCGGGTAGTATGTTTTGGCTGTGTTTCCTGAATTTAGGGGGCAATATGATTGGCCTTATAATATTAGATCGTTTTTTCTTCTTGTTTGTTGATTTTTAGTCTATTAAAACTTAAATAATATGGGGACATAATTCCAGAATGATTCAATTTGCATTTTTGCATATCAAAAAAAATAAGGTTCATGGAACAGTTTTGTGAAATCAGTCAAACGCAGCTAAAATTCTTAGCCTAAAATTTCCGAAATTACGAAAGCCAAAGCCCTGTCTTTTTATCATTTTGATCTTGTTGTTCATGCCTTCCACTATACTTGTGGTCAGGCGTGTCCTAAAGTAATTTATCAGGTGGTCTTTCCAGTTTTCGAACGTGCTGATGAATTTGTCCATATATTTGTTCTTTAAGCTTTTCGCCCTGTCGCTCCACTGTGAGAGCAAGGTTTCGGCTTCCTTTTTTTCTATATCTTTTTCAAATATCTCCCGCAGGCCTTCCTTTAGCCCATGCAGATCTTTTAGTTCGGGCGCCGCATCAAATGCGGCCTCGACGGTTTCGCGCTCACTTTCCGGGAGTTCCCCGAAGTTTTTCAGCAGCAGCCACTTGATATGCTTAAGCTCCTCCCGGTCTTTTTGTTTTCGCCTCAGCTCCTTGCGCTGGTTATCCAGGGCTCTGTTCATGTGCATAAAAAAATGGAAGCGGTCCACTACGACTTCCGCATTGGGGAACACTTCCCTGGCGCCATTGATGAACCCCTCCCACATATCACTGCAGAAGACCTCTATCCCTTCACACCAGGCTTTTCCCTGTTTGCGGAAATATTTGATCAGACGTGCCTTGTCCCTGTAGGGCAGCACTTCGGTCACCCTTAGGTTTTCAAGGTCGACGATAACGGCGGCGAAGTCACGGTGCCCTTTTTTGAGCGAAAACTCATCTATGCCCAAGGCCTTAACCTTGGATATGTCCTCTTTGGTTGCCAGTGAATTGGATGCCCTGTCATTAAAAATACGGTTCACCGTTTTCCAGCAGATATCCTCCTCTACTCCGGCCTGTTTTGCTGAACTGTGCCTGACCCGTAGAAATAGGTAATCCATATACCTATCTGTATAATGGCTGTGTTTTGGTGCAAAACTAAAGCCCTCCGTGAAAAAGCGGTTGCAATCCGGACAGTGGAACTGGCGGCTTTCCAAATGAAGGTAAACCGCTTTCCCGCTTATGGAAAGGTCACGCAGGAGCTTCCTGTATTTTTGGTTTACCCGGGTACACTTCCCTAAACAGCAAGGGCACAGCGATTCGTTGAAGGCACTACAGCAATATATGTTTATCCGTTGGTTTTCAGTATAAACATAAGTCACGATCAACTCATTTAAATTCAAGATTTGCTGGAAGACTATTTCTGTATTCATTTTTCTAAATTAGTACAGAAATTAGGTCTTTCACAAAACTGTTCCATGAACCGTATAAATTTTGAGACTTTTAACGAAGCTGAGATTAAAGGATTTAACATTAACAAGCACTGAGCACAAATTGAGCATCTTCAGGGTAATGTTTCCGAATATCATTTTCGGCAGGTCTTGACTTAATGTAATTCCTAAAAATCTAAAATGGTTTTTTATTCTATATGAGTTTTCATTAGTGTTTGTTACGCTAAAAAAATAGGATGACCATATCACGTTTTATTATTATTCACTCATATGTTTTTTGTTTTTTTTGCATGTAAAACATGAGATTGGTTCAAAATCTCACCTATGGACACAAAAATCCAACTTCAGTTCACTGAAATACCGTTTTTTATATGCATAGGCAGCCCCCTTACGGGGCTTCAGCGAACTTTTCAAATTCGAGCCACCGCTGTTTTTCAAAGTGATGTTCATGCATTTTCAGCTCAACAGTATTGGCACTTGAAACCAGGCGTGCCGGCACGTATATGAACCACTCCATAAATGTGCGGTGTTCTTCTTTTTTTATACGCTTATGTTTCGAACGCATCATTGTTGATATATTGTAAGCGAAAACCTGTAGCTGCCAGAGAATATCGTTTGCCCAGAAATCATCCGTTAACGTTTTGCCTGCCATTAACTGGGCCTTGACCTGTTCAATCCATGTTTCACTGGTGGAACGCTCTTTATAATAGTCATGTAGTACTACCGCATCTATTTCTATATTGCTCACATAACAGGCATATACATA
Source organism: Bacteroidales bacterium (assembly GCA_965230435.1). Lineage (GTDB taxonomy): Bacteria > Bacteroidota > Bacteroidia > Bacteroidales > JBDKHP01 > JBDKHP01. The sequence goes on along the minus strand of CBDDLB010000002.1, from coordinate 830,082 downwards.
AACCGGGACCAGCTGTTTTGTCCCGAGGTATTCAACTTCCCGGTATTCTTTTACAGTCCTTATTGCCCTGAAGGTTCTCGTTTTTCCCCATTCTTTGGCTTTGTACTCAAAGTCGCAGACCCATGCACCGCTCTTAGAGGTCACGGGCAGCCATACCTGTTTGTCCAGCAGCTGCTGAAGACCTTTTAGCTTTACTTTTATCAGGTAATCCCAGCCCATTTTTTCTAAATAATCCAATAGTTTCCCACTGAAAAAACCACTGTCGGCACGGAAGAACACTTTCTCGACGCTGCCGGGAAGGCTTGCGCGGACCTGCTTAAGAAATTCAACAATCCCATTGGATGTATAGGCTGCCCCTGTCCTGAACCAGCTATGGTACGGTAGTTTGATCTCGCTTACAAAAACCAGTAAGGGGTGATAGCTTTTTGCCCCTTTTTTCTTATCGCTATATCCTTTTGCGGCACCTTCCTGATTGCCGCACACCAGGCTGACAGTGGAATCCGCATCTAAAGTAATCTGCTTAAGCCCTGACTTTTCCGGCCATAACGAATGACGCCGGAGCAATAGTTTTTCAAGCCTGCGGGCTCCGCACTGGCCAAGCTTCTTTAATATCCCTGAAATAGCATCTGCGTTAATACCTTTAACCAGACGCAATTGGTATTTTACCAGCGCATCACAGGTGAAAACTGCGATACGCCTGATGCGGTTCACTCCACACAGTAGACATTATGTCAATTTAAATTAGTACTGAAAAGGCTTGACAGTCAGCCTTAAGTTATGTATTCCGGCACAGATCAGGAATACTTTATCTATCACATTACCTTTGCGCAGCCTGCATTCATTACGCACAATTTTCATTCTTTTAACACTTCCGATTGCATGCTCGACCCGCACCCTGACAGATGAGATCTCCCTGTTCTCTGCTTTCTGCTCTGGTGTAAGTTCTTTCCCTCTGGGCTTTTTTGTGGGCTGGACGATTTTTACACCTTCGGGTGCATATCCCTGATAACCTGTATCCTGCCATAGTTCAAACCCTTCCGGGAGTGTGTATTGCAGGTCGGCTATTTTTTTGTCATGTACAGTGCCCTGGACGGTCGCGCCCACAAAAAGGATAAGGCACAGCATATTGGTGATCACGGCATTTTTTACCGTATGCTTTTTTTTCTTGCCGCTGTAATAATCCTGTTGCTGCTGATAATCGGCAGGGCGCGGGATTTCCCGTTCTGTGCCGTCATGGATGACTTTTTTTTCGGTAAGGAATTCTTCCGGGAGCTCTTCAAGCCTGCGCAGAAGGCCTTCTTTTGTGCGTTCGGGCATTGAACCGCAGTCCCCAAGGCCAAGTTCGAAAACGCGCAGAAGGGCATGTAAGAACCGGTTACACTGTTGCTGGGTCATTGAGAACATATCGGCATGCTGTTCCTGTATCGGATTGAGTTTCATATAGGAAAGCACGAACACCAGGCGCTCTTCGAAAGTAGGAAGGGGGCTGTTTTTGTAGATGGTATACAGCCGCTGACGGTTGACCGGTTTCCCGTCAAGATCAAAACGGTTGAAGTAGTATCGGTGACACTCTTCAAAATAGGGAAGGAACTGTTCAAATACTTCATGATCCAGTCCGGTCATTGCCAAAAATCGTGACGGGTTTTTAGCCCACTGCTCATATTTCATGATCCTAAATTCTTCAGGTGTTAGTAGCCCAAAGGTACACGCGCGTTACCATAATACAATAATTCGATATATTGACTAGTGAAGCCAAAATGACCGACATCAGCACCTGAACCGTGCTGAATTTGGTGGCATTGTGGTAAACTGTTGGGAATAGCATATTCAGCTCTTTAGTGACCGATTGCCTATCAATATATTTCGCGACAACGCTCAACCCTCCATACTTACTTACATTACCACCTGTAAATGAAACCTTTACCTTTGCTGTTTTATTCTTAAGTCTTTTTGGGCTATTTTTCATCTGGAAAGTGATGCTTGCTTTATTGCTCTAATGCCTTTAAAATAAGAAAAATACATCACTTTTTACTCTTCCCATTTTAGATTTTTAGGGAATATTAAAATTATTGATAATAATACCAATTAAATTTTTAAATTACACATATAATTTTCCAAGTATAGTTTATTGTGAACGATTGATTTTACGGTATCAGCCGGTAACTTTTCCTTTACAAAATTGGCAATCCAGTTTTTGACATCTTCAAGGTCATCGAATACCCTGTTCTTAAAATATTGTTTCATGTACTGCCAGACCCTTTCGGCCGGGTTTAGTTCGGGGGCATATGGGGGAATGTTCACAAGGGCAATGTTCGGGGGAAGTTCCCTCCCTTTAAGCGAATGGAAAGCAGCATTGTCAATAATCAGCACTTTAAACTCGTCAGGCCTATGCATGGAAAGCTCTTCAAGGAAAACATAGAATATATCGCTGGTGGTACCTTCCACCTCCATTGTGAACATATCCCCATCAACTGGCGAGAACGCCCCATAGAGATAAGTATTCCTAAACCCCTGCCTGAACGGTGCTACCGGTTTGACGCCGAACGCGGTGATACACCTGCCGATATAGGCCATCAGCCCGAACCTGCTCTCGTCCATCATCATCAGGTTGACCGAAGAGAACTTATCTTTATTTAGACCGGTTCTGATCTGATTGAACACCTCCCCGATTTTTTTTAAAGTCCCGGACCTTGGACTCATCTTTTTTGTAATGCGATTTGCGCGGCTTTTTAAGTTTTGTGCCAAAATTACGTATCATATAAGTCCGCACCGTATTGTATTTTATCTGTTCTCCGAAATTTATATATATATAATCCACCGCTTCCTCATAGCTGTTAAATGGACATTCCGAATCCTTAACCTTTTCATTCAGTGCATCATGGACGTCTTCCGATATCACGCCCTTTTTCTGGCCGCCCTGCCGAGAAATAATGGCCTCTTCTAGGCCATCCCTTTTATAACAGCCAAGCCATTTGTCCAGTGTCGATTTTGAAACATCAAGTTCATTGGCCACATCTATACGCCTGGTGTGTTTACCTTCTTTCAAAAGGATAAACGCACGAAGACGTTCTCTGGTCCGATAATCCTTTTCTTTTTTATAGCGTGATTTCAGATAATCTAAATCCTCTTTTATTGATATCTCTGCATGTCTTCCCATGCTTTGAAGTTAATGAAAATATATGTAAATTAGAAATTTAAATGGTATAAATAAATTAACAGTTGGCTTGACGGCTATGGGGCGTGGGGTTTCAGTCACAGCGCGGTTTTTCGAACACCCCCCCCTGACGTGCTACAGAACGGGGGCGGGAAGTGCTAAAGAAAATTAATTGAGATTCGTTATTTCTATTGGTTCTATCAGTTTAATGCTGTTTAATAACTTTTATGTTTTTATGGAAATTGTCACTGTTGAGTTTTATTAAATACTGGCCATTAGCAAAATCCTCGGTAGGAATAGAAGCCCTGTCCGATAAATCCCCCTGATGGATTAACTGGCCTGTTGAACTAAATATTTTATACGTCACCTTTTCATTATGTCCCTTATTTTCGATGAAGAGCTGGTCTGAAAATGGGTTAGGGTACGCATGCAAATCTTTACCTGCCATCTCTGTAGAATATGTCACCTTGGACAATTTAAACATGTTCAAAAAATCTTTCCATCCATCAGCTGATCTGTAATCATCTATACCTCTATCCGAAACAAACAGGTTACAGTTCTGTTTTTCCACATCTTCAAAAGCATCAATGCCAAAAACTGGTGGGACAACCGCATGACAGATGATAGATTTTAAATTACTGCAACCTGAGAAAGCTTCATTTCCAATAGAGGTTACTGAACTGGGGATTTCTATTGATGTCAGACCTGTATTTTTATAAAAAGCCGAACTTTCAATAGAGGTTACCGTATATTTAAGGTTTTCATATGCAATCTCGTCTGGGATTATTAACGCTTGAGGATCTGAAGAAGTGACCCCTATTACAGAAACCGTGCGTGGCTCCACATCTGAAGTTATCCTGTACTTTATGCCATCTGAATGGATTACTGAGGACAATTCAAATACGTTCAGAAAATCTTTCCATTCATTAGCTGATCCGTAATCATTTATACTTCCATCGGGAACAAACAGGTTACAGTTCTGTTTTTCCACACCTTCAAAAACATCACGATAAAAATAGTAATGGTCAGGATTACTGTATAAATATGGCGGGTTAGCAGAATGGCAGGTAATCGTCCTTAAATTACTGACCCCCCAAAAAGCTCCATGTCCAAAATAGTTTACTGAACTTGGAATTTCAATTGATGTCAGACTTGTACAATTCTGAAAAGCACCATGACCGATATAGGTTACCGAATTGGGGATTTCAATTGATGTTAGACTTGAACAACCGTAAAAAACTTCAGAATGAATAGAGTCTACTGAAGCCGAAAGTTCAACTGATGTCAGACCTGTACAGAACCTAAAAGCATGTTTTCCAATATATGTTACTGAACTTGGCATTTCAATTGATGTCAGGCCTGAACAGTTTCCAAAAGCCTCAAATCCAATAGAATCTAATGAACTTGGCATTTCAATTGATGTCAGACTTGAGCAATACTTAAAAGCAAAATACTCAATATTGGTTACTGAACTGGGAATTTCAATTGATGTCAGACTTGTGCACCCGTTAAAAGTATTATATTCGATAGAGGTCACTGAACTGGGAATTTCGATTGATGTCAGAGCTGTGCATTTATAAAAAACTGACGATCCAATGGAGGTTACTGAACTTGGTATTTTAATTGATGTTAGAGCTGAGCAGTAACTAAAAGCGTTTTTACCAATAGAGGTTACCGTGTTGGGAATTTCGAATGATGTTAGACCTGTACATTCGAAAAATACTTTCTCTTCTATAGAAGTTACCGAACTGGGAATTTCAATTGATGTCAAACCCCCACAGCCATAAAAAGCCCCAGCTCCAATAGATGTTACTGAACTGGGAATTTCAATTGATGTTAGACCTGTGCAACGATTAAAAGCATTACTTCCAATAGAAGTTATTGAACTAGGAATTTTGATTGATGTTAGACCGCTACAGCCATAGAAAGCACTTCTTTCAATAGAGGTTACCCAACTGGGAATTTCAAATGACGTCAGACTGCTACAGCCAGCAAAAATTCCAGCTCTAATAGATGTTATTGAGCTGGGGATTTTAATTGATGTTAGACCGCTACAGTCATAAAAAACTGAAGTTCCAATAGAGGTAACTGAATTGGGAATTTCGATTGATGTCAAGCCTCTACATTCTTGAAAAGCATTATTTCCAATAGAGGTTACCGAGCTGGGGATTTTAATTGATAATAAACGTTGACAGCGATAAAAGGCCTTAGCACCAATAGAGGTTACTGAACTGGGTATTTCGATTGATGTTAGACCGCTACAGTCATAAAATGCGTTATCTCCAATAGAGGTTATCGAACTGGGAATTTTGATTGACGTTAGGCCTGTACAACTGTAAAAAGCGCTTCCTCCGATAGAGGTTACAGAGCTGGGTATTTCAATTGATGTCAGACCTTTACAACTATAAAAAGTTCCATGTCCAATGGAGGTTACTGAACTGGGTATTTCAATTGATGTTAGGCCTGAACAATCCCCAAAAGCATAATCTCCAATAGAGATTACTGAACTGGGGATTTTAATTGATGTTAGACCGCTACAGTCAGAAAAAACTTTACTTCCAATAGTGGTTAATAAACTGGGAATTTCAATTGATGTTAGACCTTGGCAACCACTAAAAGCGTATTCTCCAATAGAGGTTACAGAATTGGGAATTTTAATTGATGTTAGACCCGAACAGTAATAAAAAGCTTCATCTCCAATAGAGGTTACTGAACTGGGAAGTTCAATTGATGTCAGACCTCTACAGTACTCAAAAACATTATCTCCAATTGAGGTTACTGTATATTTTTGATTTTCATATGTAATCTCACTCGGAATTATTATTGTTTGAGGGTTTGATAATGTAAACCCTATTACAGAAACTGTACGTGGCTCTACATCTGAAGTTATCCTGTACTTTATGCCATCAATTTCTTGACTGTATATATTGACACACGACAAAAACAGGATTAAGAAAAGTAATAAATGTCTCTTTTTTTGTGAAAATTCCATAATAAGTATTTTTTTTGCAAAGGTATTAAAATTCACAAATATTTACTCTGCTTAAAAACATTGATTTTCAAAAGGCTCACGAGTATAACTGGGACAATCAGCGTTAAAGACATATCTTCGCCTAAGTTTTGGGCATCTTTGAACACTGCTTGAGCATCTGCCAAGCGGTCTTTGGAGAACAGACGGATTACGGTAAAAGGGATATTCATGTTTTCTTTGAAACAAAGCTTTACCTCGGCGTATTTCTCTGAAGCGACACAAACCAATTTTCCTGTTTCAGTGTCGAATGTTCCTTCTACAAAATTGAATCTCTGGTTTATTTTCATAGCAATATTGTTTTTAGCTGGTTGTTATTCAAAATCCTGTACTTCGAAAGGTTCACTCGTATAGCTGGGGCAATCTTCGGGTAGTTCGTCAGGTTCCAGTGTGCGAACATTGAATACCCTCACTATTTCTTTTGCAGTTAAAGCAGCTCCACCGTCGGGACTTGCCAAATCAGCCAAATCACATTTGTGACAACAGCTTTTGCAATGGTAGCGGCGCGTTAGCTCTTCGGTCTGCATTGGGTCGATAAGAACGGGATGGCCGTCAAGCTCCATTTGCAGGTTTTCAATTTCCTGTGGAAGCTCGAACACCTGCCAATCATTTGGGCGTGTTTCTACGGCTTTTGTTAGCTGTATGAGTTTGCTTGCTGCCTGTGCTGCATAGTCCCTTATTGCGTCGTAACCGAAAGGCTTTCTTTCTTCCTGTGTTTCCATTTTATTTCCTAGTTTCTATTTCTTTCAATGCCTTTAATTCATTCTCTAAAGCCTCTTTCACTTCGTAAAGGCTAGATAAGTACGGGTCGAAATACGGATTACCCTTATAGTTTCCGCAAGTAGCAAAAGAGGACTCTAAAAACTTCGGTATGTCCGTTATTGTTACCCACCGTTGAGGTTGTATAACCAAGTCTTCGAAGCCGTAAAGCGCTTCAAATTCGCGGAAGTACCCCCGAAGTTCATCAAGGGATAAATCCCAATCCTTAAACTCACTTTTGAAGTGTCGCGGCTTTCTTCTGTTCATTGGTAGCAGCCTTATATTTTTCAATCACCTCAATTACTGTGAACCTATCCCACTTATAGCCCGTGCGCTTGGTGTGTGATGCAAGGAAATTCAGCTTTTCAAGTGCCTGTGTTCCTATCTTTCCCTCTAACCTTTTGCGGTATTCAATCAGATCGCCGTGTTTGTGGAAATTGCACTGCACACATTGGCCGTGCACATTGTTTTCGTCGAACCGTAGTGCGGGGTAATAGTGCCCTGCATTCATTTGCTTTATAGGCTTGGTTTTTCCGCATGAGATGCACACGAAATATGTTTCGTTGCTATCGCGGTTGCGGATGTAGCGGTTAAAGTGTGTTGTTGCCAGTTCCAGCAATTTCGGCAAGGTTTTGCCCTGGTACTTTTTAACGGTTTTTGCTTCCATACCTTTGAATGATTAGTTTTCCTTGTTGGGTTAACTGCACGATGTACACCACACCGTGCAGGCGTATTTTTAGGTTTATTATTGGTTTCATTAGTCAAACAACTGCAGTTGTGTTTTATCCTCTATCAGCTTTTTCCTTTTCTTGGTGATGCTGGTATCATCGGTGGGCGAAGCGGTTGAGTGCTTTTCTATGTCAACACTTTCTTTCGCGATAGTGATGCTGATTCCATCAGCTGGTACGGCCGACATGTGCTTTTCTATGTCGATTCCTTTCTTCTCAACAAAAACAAGCATGGCAGCATACAGCAAGGCAAAGCCCTGTTCATCCATTTCCATTCTGCAAGTGCCTTCTTTGTCGAGCAAGGCCAAGGAGAAAACTTTGCCTTCCGTCTGACAGCCTGCAACGGTTTTCCCGTGTTGATTTTTCACGATTGCGGATTCTTTCATTTTCGAAAAAATTATTTCAGAAAAACTTTTTTTTGTTGATCGGTTTGTTTTGCGTGTCCGCTACATTAGAGCTGACACGGTTGCTATTTTAGGCGTCTCTTGGACGGTTGGAGCGTTTCTTTTTCAGCGACTTGCGGCACTGCACTTTTTGTTCGGTAGCGCTTTTTTGTCTGTTTTTTGTATTTGATTGTTGCTGAGTGTCTTGCAAAGGCGTTGTTACGGATGTGTCACGGTTACGGCACTTCGGGGGCGGTTTTTGCTGTTTTGTAACCACTTGATTTTTAGGCGTTGTTACGAAAGTGGGACGGTTAATTTTTAGGCGGTGGCGCTTCATTCTACATTTATCAGAACAGTACTTTGCGCCCTCTTTTTTGTGTGAAATGTCCACACCGCAATTCTCACAAACGCGAACCAGAACCAGCTTTTCAGGCTTGGTAGGAACAACACCCCTATGATGATTCTTGCGGCATTTATCGGAGCAATATTTGGCATTGTGGCGCTTGTGACTGATGTCAGCACCGCATTGAACACATTGGCGTGTTACGGTTGTGTCCGTCTTTTTATCGCGGACAATCCGTAACATGCGCTGACCTGTCAATTCTTTCCATTTGGCCGCCACCAAAGACTTTAGCATTTCGTTCTGTGGTGTCGCGTTGTATTTTGCCAGTAGGGCGAAAAAGCGGGCTTTGTGCTTTTCCCGTGCGCTTGCACTTTTGCTTTCCCAGAACAGCGGATTGCTATACTGTAGCTCTAGCATCCTTTCAGGGTCGCTAAGGTTTTTGCCTGCCAGAACACCGCCGTAAATGATGAGGCTGTCTATCATTTCGCTCAGTACTTCACCTAGCTTTGCAATGATTTCGGGGCGTTTCAGATCGTCCAAAAAGCGGATACCCAGTTTGCGGAGGTAGCGCGCACGTATGGCCTTTATTTCAATGCGTAAAAGCCGCTTTTCGGCCTTGGTGGTGTTGGTGGCCTGTTGTGTGCCTTTATCGTAAATTTTGATTTGGAAATCTGAGAATTTGGCCACTTTGCCAAGGTTCAGCCTGTGGGCGTTCATCTGAACAAAGCCGCGTTCTTTGCCGGGCCTTGGTGATGAGATGAGGGATTTAACCAGAGTTTTGGCGTCGAACGGTAAAAGGACGTTTACGCCAAACTCCAACTGTGACAGTTCCGCAACATACGGCACAATGTTGTAGTGCTTTTCCAGTTCGCGGATAGTCTGCTCTAGACGTACCTGAGAAAAATCGTTGCCGTTGCCTGCACCCTGATTGGCGAAACGGTGTAAAGAACCTTCGAAATGAAGTTCTTCCTTTGGAGGGATACGGAAGTTTGCACCCCGGCAATTGGCCGTAAGCGTAGAACTTTGCAGCACTTCGCCCGACTGCATGGAGAAACGCCCAACAAAATCCAAGTTGGGGTTTTCCATCCAAGCGCGGCGCGTAGTTCCGTAGGCCTGTATCTTTACACCGTCTATCATTACTAGAACAATCCAAGCTTTTGGAAACCCTGCCACACGTCCAGCGTCTTAGCGTCGCGTACCGTTTTCAGGTCTTCTACACGCTGGTTTGCTTTGTGTGCCGTGGAATCGTTCACGTGTACCAACAGGCCAACAAGCGTCATGCTGTACCCGTTGCGTTTTGCCCAAAAACAGAACATCTGACGCGGTATAACAATGTCAAGGCTGCGTTTTTTCTCGGTAATGTCTACACTGAAATAATGATTTACGGCGGCTCTTGCTTCCAACAGCGGTTTCACCTGTGGAGCTGGGTAATCTAGCAGTTCGGGTTCTATGCCCAGTTTCGAAACACGTCCCTGTATATTTTCGAGTTCCGAAAGCAGAAATTGTTCAAGGGGCGTGAAAGGTTGCAGGGCTTCCACCCCCTTGTACTGTTTGTATTTCTCTAAAATGTTCATGTGTCTATCTTTTTCGGTTAGGAAATTGATAGACTGGCCAATCTATACGTAGTGGACGGTGGCGGATTCGAACCGCCGCAACCTTCGCCAAGGCCGCTCCAGTAAGTACTAACCAATGCGTGTATTCCGTCCGTGGTATCCGTCTTTCCGGATTGTCTATTTCTCTATTGTTACAGTTTTTCCAGCTCCAGAAATCTCCATCTTTTGCCCTTCCTGTATCAGTCCGTGCAGCTCGCTGGCTACGTTGTACGGGAAAATATCTATGATAGGGCTACAGTTTACGCCCGGTATTTCGTACGGGACAACCATTTCTTTTAGGCTTTCCTGTATGCGGTCGTAAGCTTCGCGGGCTGTATCTGCTGTTATCAGCATGTAGTTGTTTACCTTTTTGTCTTTGCCGCTTTCTTCGTCAACATCGACATAGGAAACTTTGCACTTAAACCACCATTCACCGCTTTCGTATTCGAAAACATCCGATATGTTGGCCCTGGCAATGCTCTTTACCTCAAATTCGCCCGTAATCTTTTCTTCCAGACTTTTGTAAATCCGTTCTTCAGCTTCACCGAACGTCATGGCATCTATTAAATAAGGCTCAGTTACCTTTTCCGTTTTGCCGCTTGTTTCGGACACCTTTTCGTATTTTACTTTGCACTCGAACCAATTTCGCATACTCAAGCTTTTTATTTGTTCCGTTTCGGGTATCGAATCCAGAAGAACACCGATTTCATTTTTCAGGCCAATGTTTGCATCCAGTCCCAAAGCACGGTTGAGCCACCTTTTTGCAGCTCCGTACTTGCGCGAATGCATGGACAGTTTCCCGATATTGTGATAGGTTGCCGCCCGAAAATCCGCGTCTGCATCCTTAAGACCTGTTTGGGCGAAACGGTACATGTGGTTCAGTGCCGCCCTGTACTTCTCCAAAGCCCCGGACATATCGCCCGATTGTTCCAGAAATTCGGCCTGTGTTTTTAGGTCGAAAGCTTTATCCTGTAGTTTGCTCATAAGGCCCGGTTTTCTTCCACAGTAAAAGGAATGTTATAATTAAAAAAATCGAAAGCCACCGAACGGCACGTATTGCACAGCGTACGGTCTACCTTTTGGCCGTATCTGTTTTTTAGGAAAGCAGAAACACGGTTTACGCTCCAGTATTCGCCCCAATATTCGGCTATTATCCCGCGCCAATGTGGAACGATGAGGCTGTGAAACTGTTCGTTTACCTCCCTTATCTCTTCTATGTCCGTGTGCAGTTCCATAGGCTGAAATATTGCCCACCGCCGTATTGCGGTGGGCGCTCAACTTCCCATTTTATGTGCCGTCTGTGGCTGTTTATGCGCTTGCCTGTGCTTGCGTTGTTGTTATATTCAGTTCATTAAGGAATTCACCTTGGCAGGTGACTTTGTATTCTAACCTGATAATCTCAATACGGTCTACCAGTATAGGCGAATTGACACCTTCTGAGCTTTTAACTTCTTTGAGATCCCCTTTTTTAATGGCCAGTTGGTAAACAGGCGGCGTTAACCTGCGTTCGGCCTCGGCTTTTCGCATGAAGCGGCTGTGAATGCCACGGGTGATTAAAGAATGTTCGATTCCGGCAAGTATGCCATATTGAAAAGCTAAATCGTTAGTATTCACTTCCGATAGTGACAAACTTTCTCTTTTTGACGGGGGAACTTGGCTTTTTTCCATCGACGTAGTTTGTTTTTTTAGCGCCGATGCATTTACTTTGCTTTCGACGTTTGGGTTATACTGGTTTAACCTTTATTCTTCTTTAAGGACTCAGCATCTTTTTCGGCCTCCTTTTCATAGGCCAGAATGTTCGTTACACGCCCCGGGCTTAAGCCTACTGCTTTGCCTATGTGTTTGGCGGCGGCTGATACCTGAAAACCTGCTTCTCTGAATGCGGACATGGCGACGTATATCGTTACGTTGCGTAGGTGTGTTTTGGGATCGGCTGGACGGCCTGAGTTACCTTTTTGGAAAATTGACATATCAATTTTTGTTGTGGGTTTATACTTAAATAGCCACGTGTTGCGGCCTGTGTTATGATTTTATTTTAACGCAACCGTCTTCATCACGGTAAACGTCGCCCTGTTTTAGTGTATCGGTACATTTTGGCCGATTCGCAGGAATGTTATTCCTGTGGCCGTTCATTTGGCCGTTTGGTCTGGTTGCGCCAACCAGTTCAGACGAGGCTTTTTCTAATGGCCTTTCATGTGCTGCCAGATCGTATTTAGATAGGTAGCCTAGATTTTTAAAGAATAATCTGAGTCGTTTCATGGGCTTGGGTTGTGTTCGCTCAACTGCAATTGAGCGATTTGTTATTTGTTTACAACGCAAATGTAGCTCATTAGAGTGAAATTGCAAATTCTTTTGAGTGATTATATTTTCAATGGAGGGGATAAATAGTCGTATCGAACATCTTATCAAGAGGTTGGGAAAGAATAAAAATTCATTCTCTGGAGAACTTGGTGTGGGATATTCGGTAATTCAGAACATAGTAGGGGAAAGGAAATCCAAGCCGGGTTTCACTCTATTGAGCGAAATTGTATTGAAGTTTAACGTAGATGCAGATTGGCTTTTGACAGGTCGGGGTGGAATGTTTAGAGGCGATGATTCGTTAGATGTAGAATCTAAGCACGTAGAAAACCCAGAGGAGCCTAATACAAAAGACAAACTCCTTAAGTTAATGGGGCAAGTTGAAATCTTAAAAGAACAGCTTGCAGAAGAGCGGAAGCTTTCAGAACAGCGCAATAACGAAAATGTAGTTACGGCAATGACAGTTTCTGAGCTGAGTACCGAAAACGAAAAGCTGAAAGAAGAGTTGATGGTGAAAACAACACGTTTGCTAAAATATCACGATCCTGAGACAGAGGCGGAGGTTAGAGCAAACAAGAATGCGGGTTAATGCCAATGCTACCACTGCATAAATTTGACAAAAAGACACAAGACGTCACAAAAAAGGATGGCGGGATTTTAATTGCTTTCGATCCTGATTTTAAGCCTAATAGATAGATTTTAATATTTTTCTAGGATTTATCTAGAAATACAACTGTATAAATAACGCCAATCCGTCGGGGTTGGCTCTTTATAATGGAGGTTTCGCGTAGAATGTTCTCAAACGCCTGTTTGGGATTTGCGGAGACGGTTTTGGTTGACTTCCTGATTACTTTCTCGAATACCATTTTTATTCAATACTTACTTTTTAAATTAAACCCAATGCGTGTTAAATCTTTACTTCTTTTATTGGCTTTAAGCTTTTCCCTTTGTCTTACATCTTGCGAGGATGATGACTCATCTTCGAACGATCCGATTGAATGCGGAACTCATAACGGAAAACAGTTGTACAAAGGCCCTGAAGGTGGTTGCTATTACATGAATAGTAACGGTAACAAAACTTATGTTGATCGTAGCGAATGTGATTGTTAAGATTTTATAGCGGTGCGTTCTTCGCACCCACTTATTGTTTTTTTATTTTAAGACCTCTGAAATGTCAAGCTGTCGGGGTTGGCTCGTTATAACGGAGGTTTCGCGTAGAATGTTCTCAAACGCCTGTTTGGGATTTGCGGAGACGGTTTTGGTTGGCTTTCATTTTTAGTATTAGTTTTTATTCTTAAAACATAGATACTTACCCTTTCAAACTTTAAAAATGAAACGAAGCGAATTCTTAAAAAAAGGTGCGTTGGCTGTAGTTGCTCTTTGTGCTGTGCCTTCTTTGTCCTACGGATGCCATTGAGCAAGCTTAGTAAATGGATTGTATTTGGGGTTTTCTGTGTTGGGGAAACTCCAAATTGATAATATGAATGGAGCTTTGTGTTATAAATTAAATAAAAAAATATGGAAGATTTAGTTGATGAAGTAATAGACAGTGCAAAAGACGCTTACTCATTTGCAAAAGAAAACAATTTAGAAAAACCGCTAATAGAAGTTTCAAAAAAATTCATTCAGTGGTTCGGTGGACTTTTCACAAGAAAAGCTCATAAGGAAAAAGTTAGCTTATTGGAAAAATTTGAAGCGTCGGAAAAAGACCTGACAATGCTTAAGAGCGAATTACAAGCTCAATTGGAAGAAAATGAAAACTTGAAGTCGGAATTTGAAGAAAAAATTGCTAGCTTGAAAGCTGAAGTATCTAGTTCTAACCAACAGGAAAGTATAAACATCATCCGCTCAAAGAATGTTATCGCAGGCGTTAAACGTATTGATGTGAAAGGTAACTTTAGGATGGGAGATGATTATACTGCTAAGTAGTAAGATTGATATATGAACAAAAGAATCAGGAACAAGAAACAACAGACAAAAAGTCAAAAGAATAATAAAAGAATACAAGCTGAAGGACATTTAGACAAGGATTCTGAAAAAGCAGAAGTAGAAATAAAAAATGTTGTTTCTGATTCTGAAATTAATGCCGGAGGAGATATTCATATTGGTGATATTAACATAAAAGCCAATAATCCTAAGTCAATAGCTATTTCTGTTCCTGATTTTCTTTCATCAAAGGATATAGTAAAGCCGTCGGGTAGGGATTATGGTGACTATTTAAACGGGAATGTACTAAAATACTATAGTAGAAATTTATTCAAGGCAAAATCTAAGATAGACACTCCTTTTTTTACAGAAGAAGACATGCTAAATTCATTTGAAAATAGTCTGGGGTGTATAATAATAGGGAAAGGGGGAACAGGAAAGACAAGGTGCATGTATGAAGTTGGTAGACTTGCACACAATAGAGGTTGGCAAACTTTAGTAATTAAGTCTGATGCTTCAGCTGATGATGTTCTTGCATTGGATTTTAAGAAAGAAGAAAAATATATACTTGTTTTTGATTATATAGAAGAAAGTGAGAGTTTTAAGAAAGTTGTTGAATATGTTAGAGAAAGAAGATATGAACAACAAATAAAAATACTGGCTAATTGTCGTAAATCGTTTTTGAGCAACCTAAAAAATATACTCTATACTTTTTTTGAACTTTTTCGAATTTTCGACTTTACGAATAATGAAACTTCTGAAAATGAAATACAATACCAACGGATTGTTGTAAAACAGATAATATCCCCTGTTGTTAATAAGCTTAGATTGCAGAATAAAAAAGACCGCTTCTTTAAACTCCGATCTTCGTTCGCCGTTTTTTTACGATTCCTTTCAGACAAAGGGGACAAACAACTCAATCTGCATAACTTTGTAAGTTTTGAGGCGTGGTTAATTCGTAGGTTTAAGCTTACTTTAGGAGTGACGGATAATTCTATAATCACTCAAATTGCACTGCAATTATCGCTACTTCCTGTTTTTGAAGATGAAGTTGACTTGTTCTATGAAAGAGACAAAGTGATGGAGAAATTACACACGGATGGGTGGTTACAGGAAGAGAAGCATTTTGGAAAAGATAAACTGGATACAGTTCATGATACGGTTAAGGACGAGTTATTATTGTATTTTTTAAGAGAGGGGGACGCAACAACAGAGAGACACCTTCATAGAAAAATGGATAAACATTTTGAGCTTGCCTATGAAGGTAACATGAAAAATTGGTTTCGTGCTTATGGGCGTATTATGGATGAAGGGATATTTGACCACCCTGATTTTTTTTATTCATTCTTCGATAAAAAAATAACAAAGCAGAAATATCCTAATTTTGATAGTTACCATTTGGTTACGACCTCGCTTTTAACAGAGGGGAAAAAATTTGATTTGATTGGCAAAAAGAAAGATCTGTTTTCTGATTTTGTGTTAACTCCGGATTTTGCACTACCTCTTGCATATGCATTGAATTATTATAGTAAAGATGATAATATTGAAAATACTCCTGATACTTTAGAAAAATTAGCTAATGATTGGATTGATCATAATAAGGATTTTACTAATGATGCTAGAAGTGCAGATCAAGTTATTTCAACTTACATAAAAAAATATGGCGTAACCGATACTATTGAGCCTCATTTGAACAAGTTTGTCAAATTGAGAAATCCAATAAGTGGTAATTTTACTATTGCTGTTTGGCTAAAAAGAGGGGGGGAGGTAACTTTTGTAAAGGAATATGTAATTGAATACTTAAAGAAAAACGCAGCTGAGAAAGAGGCCTTCTATGTATTTCAATCATGGCTTGGTGCGAAGGGCGGAACAGATACCGTCCGTGACCGCCTTCTGGAGTACCTGAAAAAAAACGCGGCCGAGAAAGAGGCAGGATTTGTTTTCAAGGCCTGGCTTGATGCGAAGGGCGAAACAGATACCGTCCGTGACCGCCTTGTGGAGTACCTGGAAAAAAACGCGGCCGAGAAAGAGGCCCGGTTTGTTTTCAAGGCCTGGCTTGATGCCAAGGGCGGAACAGATACCGTCCGTGACCGCCTTGTGGAGTACCTGGAAAAAAACGCGGCCGAGAAAGAGGCAGGATTTGTTTTCAAGGCCTGGCTTGATGCGAAGGGCGGAACAGATACCGTCCGTGACCGCCTTGTGGAGTACCTGGAAAAAAATGCGGCCGAGAAAGAGGCAGGATTTGTTTTCAAGGCCTGGCTTGATGCCAAGGGCGGAACAGATACCGTCCGTGACCGCCTTGTGGAGTACCTGGAAAAAAACGCGGCCGAGAAAGAGGCCCAGTTTGTTTTCAAGGCCTGGCTTGATGCCAAGGGCGGAACAGATACCGTCCGTGACCGCCTTGTGGAGTACCTGGAAAAAAACGCGGCCGAGAAAGAGGCAGGATTTGTTTTCAAGGCCTGGCTTGATGCCAAGGGCGGAACAGATACCGTCCGTGACCGCCTTCTGGAGTACCTGGAAAAAAACGCGGCCGAGAAAGATGCCCGGTTTGTTTTCAAGGCCTGGCTTGATGCGAAGGGCGGAACAGATACCGTCCGTGACCGCCTTGTGGAGTACCTGGAAAAAAACGCGGCCGAGAAAGAGGCAGGATTTGTTTTCAAGGCCTGGCTTGATGCCAAGGGCGGAACAGATACCGTCCGTGACCGCCTTGTGGAGTACCTGGAAAAAAACGCGGCCGAGAAAGAGGCCTCCTATGTATTTCAATCATGGCTTGATGCCAAGGGCGGAACAGATACCGTCCGTGACCGCCTTGTGGAGTACCTGGAAAAAAACGCGGCCGAGAAAGAGGCCTCCTATGTATTTCAATCATGGCTTGATGCGAAGGGCGGAACAGATACCGTCCGTGACCGCCTTGTGGAGTACCTGGAAAAAAACGCGGCCGAGAAAGAGGCAGGATTTGTTTTCAAGGCCTGGCTTGATGCCAAGGGCGGAACAGATACCGTCCGTGACCGCCTTGTGGAGTACCTGGAAAAAAACGCGGCCGAGAAAGAGGCCTCCTATGTATTTCAATCATGGCTTGATGCCAAGGGCGGAACAGATACCGTCCGTGACCGCCTTGTGGAGTACCTGGAAAAAAACGCGGCCGAGAAAGAGGCCCAGTTTGTTTTCAAGGCCTGGCTTGATGCCAAGGGCGGAACAGATACCGTCCGTGACCGCCTTGTGGAGTACCTGGAAAAAAACGCGGCCGAGAAAGATGCCCGGTTTGTTTTCAAGGCCTGGCTTGATGCCAAGGGCGGAACAGATACCGTCCGTGACCGCCTTGTGGAGTACCTGGAAAAAAACGCGGCCGAGAAAGAGGCCTCCTATGTATTTCAATCATGGCTTGATGCGAAGGGCGGAACAGATACCGTCCGTGACCGCCTTGTGGAGTACCTGGAAAAAAACGCGGCCGAGAAAGAGGCAGGATTTGTTTTCAAGGCCTGGCTTGATGCCAAGGGCGGAACAGATACCGTCCGTGACCGCCTTGTGGAGTACCTGGAAAAAAACGCGGCCGAGAAAGAGGCAGGATTTGTTTTCAAGGCCTGGCTTGATGCCAAGGGCGGAACAGATACCGTCCGTGACCGCCTTGTGGAGTACCTGGAAAAAAACGCGGCCAAGAAAGAGGCCCAGTTTGTTTTCAAGGCCTGGCTTGATGCCAAGGGCGGAACAGATACCGTCCGTGACCGCCTTCTGGAGTACCTGAAAAAAAACGCGGCCGAGAAAGAGGCCCAGTTTGTTTTCAAGGCCTGGCTTGATGCCAAGGGCGGAACAGATACCGTCCGTGACCGCCTTGTGGAGTACCTGGAAAAAAACGCGGCCGAGAAAGATGCAGGATTTGTTTTCAAGGCCTGGCTTGATGCCAAAGGCGGAACAGATACCGTCCGTGACCGCCTTGTGGAGTACCTGGAAAAAAACGCGGCCGAGAAAGATGCAGGATTTGTTTTCAAGGCCTGGCTTGATGCCAAGGGCGGAACAGATACCGTCCGTGACCGCCTTGTGGAGTACCTGGAAAAAAACGCGACCGAGAAAGAGGCCTCCTATGTATTTCAATCATGGCTTGATGCCAAGGGCGGAACAGATACCGTCCGTGACCGCCTTGTGGAGTACCTGAAAAAAAACGCGGCCGAGAAAGATGCAGGATTTGTTTTCAAGGCCTGGCTTGATGCCAAGGGCGGAACAGATACCGTCCGTGACCGCCTTGTGGAGTACCTGAAAAAAAACGCGGCCGAGAAAGATGCAGGATTTGTTTTCAAGGCCTGGCTTGATGCCAAGGGCGGAACAGATACCGTCCGTGACCGCCTTGTGGAGTACCTGGAAAAAAACGCGGCCGAGAAAGAGGCCCAGTTTGTTTTCAAGGCCTGGCTTGATGCCAAGGGCGGAACAGATACCGTCCGTGACCGCCTTGTGGAGTACCTGGAAAAAAACGCGGCCGAGAAAGATGCAGGATTTGTTTTCAAGGCCTGGCTTGATGCCAAGGGCGGAACAGATACCGTCCGTGACCGCCTTGTGGAGTACCTGGAAAAAAACGCGGCCGAGAAAGATGCAGGATTTGTTTTCAAGGCCTGGCTTGATGCCAAGGGCGGAACAGATACCGTCCGTGACCGCCTTGTGGAGTATCTGGAAAAAAACGCGGCCGAGAAAGAGGCCTCCTATGTATTTCAATCATGGCTTGATGCCAAGGGCGGAACAGATACCGTCCGTGACCGCCTTGTGGAGTACCTGAAAAAAAACGCGGCCGAGAAAGATGCAGGATTTGTTTTCAAGGCCTGGCTTGATGCCAAGGGCGGAACAGATACCGTCCGTGACCGCCTTGTGGAGTACCTGGAAAAAAACGCGGCCGAGAAAGATGCAGGATTTGTTTTCAAGGCCTGGCTTGATGCCAAGGGCGGAACAGATACCGTCCGTGACCGCCTTGTGGAGTACCTGAAAAAAAACGCGGCCGAGAAAGAGGCAGGATTTGTTTTCAAGGCCTGGCTTGATGCCAAGGGCGGAACAGATACCGTCCGTGACCGCCTTGTGGAGTACCTGGAAAAAAACGCGGCTAAGAAAGAGGCAGGATTTATTTTCAAGGCCTGGCTTGATGCAGGGGGAGAGACAGAAGAGATAAAACACTATTTGAAAACGTGGTTAACTGTTAATTCGCAGGGGGATTTTTGTCCTGTTTTAAGAGAACTTTGGGTTGAAAAAGGTGGTGATCTTAACGACCTGTAATTTATTCTCTAGTTAAAATATAATCAATAACACTCCGATTAGCCGCGTCCATCTTAGCGCGGTCTTTCTTTATATAATGAGCACCTGCAATAGTACGCTGTGTCTTGTGTCCGAGCGCAAAATCAATAATACTTTCCGCAATATCCAGATCGTTGTATGCTATGGTTGCCCATGTGTGGCGGGCAAAGCTAAGTGTTAGCCGCTCGAATATGGTCTGGTTTTCCTTTTAAATGCTACTGTAATTCCTTCTGGGAAAATTCCCTCATGAAACGATTTGAACCATTCGCGGCTCAATTACGGTTGGTCGAGAACTCTTCTGTACCGTTCGGTTTTGCCATGTAATTTGTGTTATTATTCCTTCTATTTTCGTTCAGGAAGCTGAGAGGATTATCGTCTTTAAGTGGCTTTTGTATTGATCATTTTAGGTTATTCATCAGCTTCTTTAAACTAATGTTTTTTAATTAATAACGAAATGAGAAAAAATCTTTACAATGTACTCGCAGTACTAATGTTGTTCGTTGCAGTTTCATGCGACAAGAAAGAAGCGGATGTTTTAGAGAACAATCAAGAACATCTGGAGTACTGGGTTGAAAATGGTGTTCTTCATGTGAAAAATGAAGAGGTTCTAAATCGCTTAATGCAGGAGAATGCAAAAAAATCAACTGAGGAACTAAAGGCATGGGAAGAAAAATTAGGTTTTGAATCTTACAAGTCTTTCTATAATCAAGTCTTTTCTGAATATGAGGATATGAGAGACGCTGCGGTTGCCGCTAATTCTGATGAGCCGTATTATGAATTTAAATCAATGTAT
This sequence comes from Bacteroidales bacterium, assembly GCA_965230435.1. GTDB lineage: Bacteria > Bacteroidota > Bacteroidia > Bacteroidales > JBDKHP01 > JBDKHP01. Next base: position 809,810 of record CBDDLB010000002.1, on the reverse strand, counting down.
GAAGATTATGTTGATTTTCCTTCGGAACTAATAGAGGGTGCTCCAAACAGATCAATTGCCCCTAAGGTTGATTTTAGTTTAATGACATTAGCTAATAGGGAAGGGGAGCTTGTTGTTGACGATTCAAAGAAGAATGCAACTGTAAAAAAAGCTGCACCTGATGATGAATGTTATGTAAAAACAAAGAAACGGAAGACATGGATTCGCATCTATTGGGGAACAACAATTCAAGTGACCTGTAAGAAGAAAACCATGTGGGCATGGTGGGAATATTCGACTACTCTTCACTGGCGCCCTTTTGCTGATGAAAAGAACGTTGGTTTCGAGAAGTGGAAAGTGAGAAGTGGAGATCAAATCCACATAAGTTCAAGTCACAATTACGTAGAAGCGTATACAAGTGGAAGTGGATTTAGTAGAAGGTGTAAATTTTCGAAATAATTCATATCCTAAAGAGAGAAATGAGATAGAATCATGCCGCTATTGGACTAAATAGTCAATAACGGAACGGTTGGCCGCGTCCATCTTGGCGCGGTCTTTTTTTATATAATGAGCACCTGCAATAGTACGCTGCGTCTTGTGTCCAAGCGCAAAATCAATAACACTTTCCGCAATATCCAGATCGTTGTATGCTATGGTTGCCCATGTGTGGCGGGCTACTCCAAGTGTCAGTTGTACAGAGAAGCCAAGCTTTTCGGATATTTTCAGAAGACCGTTTTGGTTTATGTTCGTGTAAAAACTGGTGTTAGTTTTATAGCGTAATTGAAAAATGTAGCCTTCGGGCGTGTGTAGCTTCTCTAGTAGCTTCGTAGCTTCGGGCTGTATTTTTATACTGTGTGTTACGTCGGTTTTGCTTCGCGAGAACACAAAGCGCCCGCCCTGTATCTTTGCACCTTCCGGCTTTTCCAAATAATAGAGGTCTATTGGATTTACCCCGATAAGGTAAAAGGAAAGTAGGAAAACGTCTTTAGCTAGTTCTTCCACTTCGGTTTCTGGCTGGTAGGCCATAAACTCGCGCATTTCCCTAACACTTAATACCTGTGGTTCGCCCTGCTTTCGCATGGCGTTTATTCTCATTTTTCGGAACGGGTATTTTTCCAGTGTTATTAATTCTTCGTCCACGGCGCGGTTATACAGTGCGCGGAAATCTTTGAACTTGTTCCAAATACCGTTCTTCAATCCTTTCTCCGCTAGGTGGGCTTTGTAGCCTTCCAAAAACTTCTTGTCTATCTGGCTAAAATATAGCTTATCTTTCTTGTTGAATTCCTGTATACTTTTTACACAGCTTTTGTAGTTGTTAATGATGCTTTTACTTGCTTTGCCCGTGGCCTTAAGTTTCTTCTCGTATTTGACGGTTAGCTTCGCTAATACCTCTTCGGAAAATTTAAAAAATTCGGGTGGTTCGGCTTTGGTGGTCAGTGGGCTGTTGTTGGCTTTGGCTTCGTACGAAAGTAAGTATTGCTTAAGTTCTGCAACTGGCATTGTGGGCAACTGGTAGCCTATTTCATCAAGAGCGCGTTCGTAAAGGCTCAGTTTGCTGGCCAAGCGGTCGTTTATGATTTTGGCATTGGGGTGGTTCTTTATCCGCCCGTTCGAGAACTGGTTTTGCGCCACCTTAAAGTCGGTGCCTATATAATTGGGCTTTCTGTTATGTATTATGCGTATATTTACGCTGTACAGCCCGTTGGAAAGCTTCTTCTTTAGTACTACACTTAAACTTGGCATGGGGTAAACATAGGGTAAACAATCCTGTTACGTCAGAGGCCAAAGAAAACAAATGTATTTTAAACTTCCTAGAAATAGAGGGCTATAGGTTGTGTATTAATTTATTATACTTCTAGTATATTACGCCTCGTGGATACAAAATTTTGATGCGGAGTGGTTCACAGACGATGAGCCGCCGCCAACAGAGAAAAAATATCAGCCCATTGCCGAACAAAAGGCACAGCTGAATGGGCATTGGATACATTTTATATTAATCGCGATTTATTGTATTGGAACACTAGTGTTTCTGTCCCGATTCGTCTATCTGTTTTTCTATCTGGAGCAACTGAAAAAGACGAATAGAACGTATGTTCGAGACAACATACAAATTGTTGAACTACAGGAAAACCTGCCCAGCTTCTCTTTTTTCCGAACGGTATACATCTGCCGTCGGAAGCTCACAGAAGCAGAGTTTAACGAAATTTTAGCACATGAAAAGGCACACATACAGCAAAAGCATTCGATCGATCTTATGATTTTGCAGTGTGCATTGCTTATTCAGTGGTTCAATCCGCTTATGTGGTATGTCCGCAAAGCCCTAAAAAACACCCACGAGTATCTTGCCGACAAGAGTGTCGTGCAGCAGGGCGTTCGGCTTACGGACTATCAGTCTCTCTTACTGAGTCAATTGATCAGCATCCGCTCAGTTGAGCTGGTAAACAACTTTAATTTGTTATCCACAAAAAAAAAGAATTGCCATGATGAATAAAACAAAATCGGGAAAAATGGCTCAAGCCAAAATGTTGCTTGCCGTTCCTGCTCTTATTATAGCCTTTATTGTTTTTGCAAATTGTGATAAAAAACAAGCTCAGGCATCAGAACAAATAGTTGATGTGCAGAAACACAACCAACTTAACATCGATCTGCCGACAGATATTACTAGATACAAAAAAATAACGACGTCAGACAATTGGATCGGTATCCATGGCGACAAGCTTTACATAAATCAAAAAGAAGCCGACGACAAAACACTGAGAACTTGGCTGGAAAGTCTTTATGCCCAGCACAACAAACGCGCATCTGTGGTGCTTGAAATTTCTAAAAACACCCGCATGGCGCAGGTGAAAAAAGTTCACCTGATACTCCGCGAAACCAATGTGCTGAAAATGTCTTACTTGGTGAAAGTAGAAAAAAGCAGCGGCGATAAATTCGCATTTACGCTAAAGCTTCCTCCTATTACAGCAAAAGAAGTAGACATTGAAGAGCTAAAAAACAACGGTATCTGCCTGCTGGAACTCAATACTGGTAATCTGCAAGACAGGGCAAAACTAAAAACGCTGATCACAGAACATTATGAAATCAATGGAAAAAAGTGCCTGATGCGGTTCGTTTATAAGTTAGACGACAGCTTTCAAGATTACTTATCTACTGTAGATGTTGTGTTTGAGAGCGTTAATCGAATGCGTGATGATTATTCGCTTAAGCAATTCAAAATGCCATTTGCCAAACTTGCAAAGGCTGAACGGAATGGTGTGCGCCATAAGTTTCCTATTGCATTGACTGTTGATTCTGTTGAACAATAACAAAGTAGTTGAAATATTATCACTCAGAGCCATTCTTTATTGAGAATGGCTTCTTCTTCAAAAGACATTAATTACCAATTCAATTTTTTCTTCTTCCAAAGTATTATTGCCATGATATTTATCAATAGACAAAGCCCAATAAGCACATAACCAAGCTGTTTTTGAAAACTATCTCTAATGAAGTAGGGTTCTCCCTTTCTATCAATGAATTGTGTATACCTATTTAAAGCGGACTTCTTCGTGTCTGAGGTTTCATAATAATATATGTCAATGGTATCGCCAATTTGAAGGTTGCCCAAAGATTTATCAGTCGGTATACTGTTAGGTTCAAAAATCTCAAACACAAATGGGTACGAGTTTATTTTTAAGTATCGGAAATCACCTTTGTGCCTTATTGGAAGATCTTGATATTCTTTGTCGAAATACTCAATAATTCCTGTAGCCCTGTCATATTCATGTTTGTTTTTTGAATTATTTACAACTACAAAAATTCCAAGCCCAACTATAACCAAAGATATAGAGATCACTCCCCGAACGCTCATGTGAATCTGCATATTTGTCTTGCTCTGTTTTTACGTATGATTACTCTCTAAAATTTTCCAGATATGGAAAAAGGATTGCAAAGCTAATACAGTATAAATACACAGCAAAACTCACCGAAAGCCTAGATAGGTGGGGTGTTCAGTTTGTCTCAACAAGTTGTCCTAGTTTTGGTAGAAAAGTAAAGTAATAAGGTTTGATGATGATGTTATTCTGGATTCTACTAAGGTTCAATTTCTTTGGATAAAATTCTGTTTATTAAAACTTTATCTGAACGATTTCAATCGTAGCGGCAATTATATTCAACAAAAAACAAAACCGTATTATCTTATTTTCAAACAATGCCTTATTAATGATTCCGAACACCCCACCCGATTGGTTTTTAGAACTTATTGGGTCTGATTATCAAGGTTACATCTATTTAACTACTTTAAAACTCAACGGTAGTTCACGGTTATTTATCAAGTTAACTTCCGTAATGTTTAGTTCATAGGCACATAAGAACTTTTAGTTTGCTTTAGTAGGTACATTTTAAGATCAGTATTCATCTGATTGAAACGTTCCAGCTCTTTGAAAATTTGTTTTCGGAACATTCTAGTCAAAACCCCAGTCAGTTCCCATTTTTGAACAAATTTACAGGATTCAGCATTTTGCTTTTCAATAATAAAATGATGTGTTGCCGAGAACAGCCATTTTCCAAGAACTACCTGTTGAGCTGAAAATGAGACATTCGGTGTTTTGGAAAGTGTTTTAGCTTTGAATTTTGATTTTTCTTTATCCTCGTCTTTAATAACGACATGAAAATCTTCTCCAATCTCAAGATTGTCGTTGTTGGTCATCGTTAGCACTGAATTCCATTTTTCGTAAGACTTGAAATTGGTGATTGTTTCCCAGATTGTTTCGTTTGAGTAGGGGAGTGTTATTTCAATTACAAATTCTGTTTGTGCCATGGTCAATGTGTTTTGAATTAAAAACAAAATGAATGATAGTTGTGCTTTTAAGAATTTATATTTCATAGGATTATGAATTGTTTTAATTCTTCGTATACTTCATCTACAAAATTTTCAGACTGATTTTTGTAGCGGATCATTTCATGATAACCAATTAGATATTTGTAAAAAATGGAGGCTTTTACTGAAGCTTCCGCTTTTGTATGTCCTATTTCCTGAAGTAGTGTGACTACAAAATCGATGCGCTGCTTGTCGACCTTATCTATAGTTTCTGCAATATCTTTACGCTTGAGGGCATAGCGCTTCAAAAAGAAAATAAAATCGAGAAATAGATCTTTTTTGAAGGATTGAACAACAAGATCCCTGAATTTCTTGTGTGCAGAACATTTCTTTCTAGTCGCTTCAATGATTTGCTCCGTGTGGTTCTCGATCCAATAGTCAATAAGTTGATTAATAAACTCTTCTTTTGAGCTGAAGTGCCAATAGAAACTGGATCTATTGCATTTGAGTTTGTTCGCCATTTTGTCGACTATAATTCCAGCTGTTCCTTGTTGGGCGAACAGTTCGAAACCTAGCTTTATCCATTCGGTTTTGTCTGCTACTATTTTGGGCATTATTAAACAGTGTTGTTTAGAACAAATGTAGAAAACCACTTTATTAAACACTACTGTTTAAAAGTTAAATTTGTGTAAATTTAGAAACGGTATTGGTTATGAAGTTGAATAGGAAAGAGTTCAGTAATGGACAATTCCAAGTCGTTTGCCTGGCTTATGTTCATCTTGCATATGCCTGAACCTCATCGATCAATCCTTGCTCATAAGCTTGTTTTACTATTTCCCATTCGCCAAGTCTATTTAGGTATAAACTTGCGTAGTTCCGTTGAATCAATGACCCATTGAATAAGTAATACTGAATTTGTTTGATCCCGTTTTCTTCTTCCACTAGGCTTAATGCAAAATCAACATATCTTGTTGTTGCTAATGTTGGTTTGCATGTAAGTTTGCTCATGATGAAATCTATGTCTTCGGGTGAGCCGCAGATTGCTCTTTCAATCAGTACTTTCAGTTGTCCTGTGAAATTGTGTTTTATTGTAGTTTTCATATAAGTGCTCTTTTCTGCAAAGAACTAAAATTGAATAGACAGTTCTTTTGATCTATATCAAAAAGCAATTGAGAGTCTATTTTTGTTTTATATAACTATCGTATTGAATACCTAAATTCAGAAAACACAGGCCGCAGATCATTTAAACTCTCTGACTTGTGCTAGGAAAAGCATACTCGTCAAATATGGGGCTGGCTATGTTTAGGTAATGACTACGATAGTCATATGTTTTAAGAGAAAGAACGTATAAACGGCCAAGGCATGGTTTGTTCATGTAGATGATATGAAAATCAGCCCTTTCTAATTCGGCTCAACGTTTCTTGAGTAATGCCAATAATAGAAGCAATATGCCCTAACTTTGCTCTTTTAATGATTTCAGGGGCGATTTCTCTTAAGTATTCGTATTTTCCTTTGGCATTTTTTGAGTTCAAGGCTTTTGTGTGAATGTCAACATTTACAAATGCTTCTTCCATTAGTGCATTGCTAAATGCAGGAAACTGAGGGAAACGGGCAAGCTCTTCGCTGTTTTTTCTTGTAATGCTTATTACTTCTGTGTCTTCACAAGCTTGGAGGTATTCAAAGGAAGGTATGTTTTGGGCGTAGCTTTGTAGGGAAGTGAAGATGTCGTATTCGACATGAATCCAGGAGGTAACCTCTTTCGTGTCGTGAATATGGAATTTTCTTACCATTCCTTTTTTCAAGAACCAGATTTTGTTGCATCGTTGTCCTGCTTCGAGTATATACTCGTTTTTGGAGTAGGATTCTATTTTTGCAAGCTTCTCTAATTCTTCAATCGACTTGGAATCGAGTTTTACAAATTTCTCTATGTAGTTGATTAGTTGTTGCATCTGTATTCCGAGATCATGGTGCCAGTACTAACTGATTAAGCTGTCAGCTATCAACAAATATAAAGGCTAATCGTTTTCTGAAAATGCTTAGATGTATTTTTTGTTGTATGCTAGAGAGTTCTCCTGTTTGTGTTGCGCTCTTCTGTGCAAAAGATTTCATCAGTGGGAATTTAGTTCAAATCAAGGTCAATTATTAACTTTCCTCTGGTTCGTGATTTTTCCATATAGTCATGAGCAATTGCAATATCTTTCATCTTGAAGACTTTATCAATATTTACTTTCAGTTTGCCTTCCTGCATTAATCTCAATAAATCTTCAAGAGCTTTTTTGTTTGGGTTTACAGCTACGAATTTGGCTTGTTTGCTCGTCAACATCTCCCAGATCATGGTTTTTGAAGTGATGGTTCCTATGTAAATGCCATTGTTATTAAGAATTGGTCTAACTTTTTTTAGCGAGGCATTGAAAACAACATCGAAAATAATGTCGAATTTTTCGCCCAGTTCCAGAAAATTTTCTTCTTGATAGCTTATTGCATGGTCAGCACCAAGCTCTTTGCAAAAAAACAAATTTCTACTACTGGAAACGCTTGTAACCACTGCCCCATAAGCTTTTGCTATTTGAATTGCCAGATGGCCAACTCCACTGCTCCCTCCGTTAATTAAGACTTTATCTCCCTTTTTAAGTTTTCCATCTTGCAGCAGTGCTAGCCATGCAGTTGTTCCCGCCATTGGAATTCCGGCAGCTTGTTCAAGGGAAATACTTTCGTTAAGTTTTGCTGCGTTTTTAGCGTCCGCGACAAGATATTCGCTTAAAGCACCTCCGCTGAAATTGCCCAGTTGAACAATAATTTTGTCACCAATATTAAACTCCGTAACATCGTCCGATTTATTTTCAACAGAACCAACAACATCGAAGCCCTGTTTCGTTCTGGGTTTTAGTAGGCCAGAAAATATGCGAAAATCGCCTTCCCTATTTTTCCAATCTATGGCGTTCAGTGAGGAGTATAGTACTTTTACCAGTATCGATTTTTTGCTTTTTAATGTAGGCCTTGGTACGTCTGTTATTTTCAAGACATCGCTTTTTCCGTAGTTGAAATAGTTTACTTGTTTCATGGATAGTGCTGTTTTATAGGTAAACTATAGTCCTAACATTGGGAGATGTTTTACTTTATGATATGTTAAAGCGAGTTTAATACAGTTCTTCAATTCTGTTTCTGGTACTTCGTCGTTCATCTGAAAAATTATGGCTCTGTTGCCGTCAAAATTGAATAAATTGCTATAAATTTTTTTAAAAGTTGGAACCAATTTGCTGGTACATTTGAAATACATAGCATACTGATGAGGGCTTTTTTCTTTCCAGTCAATTCTTATTGTGCTTCCTTTTTTTACTAAGTAGCTAGGTTCTCCCCACTTCAGAGTTTCTTCCATAGCTGTAATATCCTTTATTTCGCTTGCTGTTTCGATAATTATTCTCCGTAGGTTCTGTATTTTATCTTGAACAGGGTTGGGATAATTGCAGAAAACAGATTCAATTTCTGGATTTGTCTTTATTTGTAGATTTTCCATCTGTGCAAACTTCATTATAGATCATTAGCCATTACTCATTTTTTTGCTGATTTCTAAATTTAGAAAAAATCTAATCTTTTTATACAGGTTAGTTTGCCATATTTAATCTAGATTTATTCTGGAGCTAAGTAGCTGCTTGCTTGCTAGGAATAGATTTAAAATAAAAAGGTCTGAGACCTTAAAAAGCCCAACTAAGTTGAGCTTTAAACTATAGAACTTCAGCCTATCGCACTATTGTTTAATTAATCTTCGTTGAATTACTTCACTTTCGAGCTGAACACGAACAATGTACATCCCAGCTTGGAGCATCGATACATCAAATTGATTTTCGCTGTTTGACATTTCAAACGTTTGTAGGACATGGCCATTTAAAGAAACGATGCTAAGCGTTGCAACTTCTTGATTATTCAATACTACATTCAAATGATCTGAGGTAGGGTTTGGGAATAGGGTTAGTTCGGTTCCGCTGGCTACAAATTCTCCTACAATAGCTTTTTTGGTAGTGTTAAACGGATTTTTGTTCAGGAACTTTTTGTGAGTAAGCTGAAGTACAAGAGAGTGGAACAGGTGGTTAACGACTCTCGTTGGGTTTATTATGAGTGCTGTTCCTGGCATTCCCCTTAGCCAAATTGTTTTGCCGCCGTGCTGTCGTGTACTGTAGAAAGGTGACTTGGTATTCATAAATCCATCAAGGTCAGTCAAGGGAGACCAGCGTACATTCACATGAACAATCTCTTTCTTGTTCATGTTAAGTAGCTTGGAAGTTATTCCATACGTTTTTAATGTGTGTCTTGTTATGCCGGCTGCATCAAAGCAGATTGCTCTTAACCCGTTTGCAAGCGCAGCTGTTTGAGCTAGGCCTCCGCCTAGACTATGTCCTGTTAAGATTAAGTCTTCTTCGCCGTATTCATCCTTTAGTTCTTTGGCAATTTTTACTGCAAGATTATATTGCTTTGTAGGGATACGAATATAATTGCTTAGTGCCTGATTGATATCTGCAATCCAGTCTCTTGCACTAAAGGCATCGGTTCCCCTGAAAGCCAAAACATAGTCGCCTGTGTACGTATTTTGAAAAAGAACTGCATGAAGACCATACTGATCGTAGTTTTCAATTTCGGTGTAATGAGTTGTGTTTCCAATAAAATCCAGATCAGGAAATAAAGTTGGAGCAATAACATCCAATGCTTGATCCCACATATTGTCGTATACCCTTGCGGATAAATTTGCGAGATCAAGAGTGGTTTCGTATTCTTCTTCATTTAATTTTTGAACACTTTGTCCTAAAGTGTTTAATGAAAAAAACACGAAACAGAAAACAGTTGATAAAAATAGATTTCTTTGCTTCATAATGCTTGATTTTGTGAAAATGCAACACTAAAATGTTGGTTTGAATGTTATAGTGCATACTGCTCCTATGAATCGGTAAGCTGTAAATAGAACATTGATGTTTTTTTTGTTTTTATTCGGGTATATTGTTTTTTTTTGAGGATTAAGTAATTGTAGGCAAAGATATCAAATGGTTATTTGGAATAATTATTAGCAGTGTGGATTTGTAGATAGTATAACGCCTTTAGGGCTGCAAGGGGATTGATAATCTGGAGGTTGAGTGGGTAAATTGTTGTCTAAATTAGATTAATATAACTATTGATTAATTAAAAATATGACGAAATGAGTCAATCCGTCTAATTTTATTAATTTAAATTAATAAGGCTGATTTTTTATTATAATATTGAAAAACAGAATAATACTGTATGGTGTCATACTTATATTCAAGAGAATTTGGTCATTCATTATTGGTTTGTTTCAGGTAAATACCCTAAAACAAAAAATATGATAAACACATAGAGATCATTATTAAATAAAGGGCTGAAAATCTAAATGATACAGTTTGGGAGACTGAATTATAAATACAAAACTCTGAGGGGGCATAGCAATGATTCCAGACTAATTGTTATGCTCCTCAGAGCTTCCTAGGTGTGGGTAATTGATTCGTATGAAATTTGAAGCGTTTTTCTATTGTAAGTTGAAAACTGAAAAATACTTCCACAACGGCATAATTGGCAAGTTAGAAGAATAGACAAGAAGTAGGAGAGGATAAAAGCGTTTTCTGATCGAGTAAATAATTCAGACAGGAACTATTTACTGGTTTTAACTTTTCCTGGCCAAGTACCTTTGCGAATTTGAAAGACAATTCATCAGAAGGTGCTAAAATTAATGTAATCAGAAGTGATATTTCATTCTTGCTTTATATATGTTTATTGTTGGTGTTTTGCTTTTCTTCTTTAAATTTCAGTGAATTCAATCCATATTCGATCCCCCACGCTTCCATGTGTTTCAATACGTTATTAAGGCTTTTACCAAAATCAGTTATCGTATATTCTACACGGGGAGGTATTTCATTGAACTGTTCCCGAGAAATCAAACCATCTTCTACGAGTTCTTTTAGCTGTTGGGTAAGTACTTTTCTCGAAATTGAAGGGATTCTTGCAGCTATTTCGCCGAATCTAAGTGTTCTATCTCCTATTACATATAGAATGATAGTTTTCCATCTTCCTCCAATATAATTTAAAGTTACTGCCATTGGGCAATCTGTTATTTGTTTAAAATCCGACATGGTTTAGTTCGTTTATAATCAGTATTATATGTTGTTGTACTTTCGTTTTAATGCGGAATTTGGCTTGTGTATTGGTTACCGTTTAGTTACTACTATTTTATTGGTTACCAAAAGGTAACAAGTGATAAAAGTAAACTGATCGATCTACATTTGCAATGAACTAATAACTCAAAATTAAATAATCATGATTTTAGTAACAGGATCGACAGGAACTTTTGGAAGCACAGTATTCGAATTGCTCAAACAAAAAGGTATGTCAGTTAGAGGTGTGTCCCGTAGCTCACAGCCGCCTTTGGTTTGGGACAGGCCAGAGACATTTCAAGAAGCATTGTCAGGTGTCGAAAAAGTGTTTTTAGTTTCTCCGCCAAATTACGAGGCATTCCCTAAGGAGTTAGGGGTTTTTCTTCAAAAAGCAAAAGAGTTAGGGGTGGAATATGTTTTGCTCTCAACTGTTTACGGAATTAATAACGTTCCAGATAGTGCATTGGCAAAATCGGAAGAGGTTTTGAAAAAAGCAGGGATTAACTATTCAATTGTACGCCCCAATTTTATTTTTCAAAACTTCATTAATTTCGACCTCGAAACAGTGAAAGGTGGTAAAATTTACTTGCCCACGGGAATTAGTAAAACATCATACATCGATGTTAGGGATGTTGCAGAAGCTTGTGTTGCTATTCTTCAGAATCCGAAAGAACATCTGGGGAGTACTTATACACTTACTGGAAAGGAGTCGCTCAGTCACGACGAGATTGCGGAAATATTTACAGGAGTGCTGAATAAGCAGGTTGAAAATATTAAGCCAACTAACGAAGAATACAGACAGGCATTGATGAGCTATGGGTTACCCAACGATATTGTGGACTTTTTGTGCTATTTATATGCGGGGATTAATGCAGGATATTTCTCGGAAACAACGGATGATTTTAAGAAAATAACAGCAGGTGAGCCTAATTCTTTCAAGTCTTTTGTAGAAGAGAATAAAGTTGTGTTTGCTTAATTTCGAAACTCAGCTTTATAAAGAACCGACATCTCGTGTGTGAATTGTGAGGGGGCTTTTATTTACATCAGTTATAAAACTGCCGACGGTTTTTCTGAAGCCGTCGGGAGAGATAAACAAACTTTTGAAACAGTCAGGAGCATGTAGTTCTGTTTTGCATAATTAAGAGCTGCTTATTGTTTTAGCTCAGTTATTTGTTCCTGTAAATCGTTGATTTTTTTATTCTGCTGTATTAAATAAAGCGTTAGCTCTTCAACCTTTTGAAGTAACTTGGCATTCATATCAACCAGATCTACACCGTTGCGGCTAACTTCTTTTTCTGATGGGACTTCAGGAAGGTGCTTGTTTTCTTTGATGAATTTTTCGACATCTTCAAGTTTTAATAAGTTGTAGCTTTCATCAAATACAAAATCGGCCCAAGGTGGGTTTTCTGCAGTATAGCTTGATGCATGAATGATTCCATTGTTCTTGAATATTATTTTTTCTTTTCCTTCGAAGAATATACCTAAGTCTGCAAGGTTGGCTCCTCTTCGGATTCCAGCTATATGAACATCGGCATCTCCAACTCTTAAGTGAATAGGGGATAATGCACCATTTGTGGTGTTGGTATTTTCGAGCCTGATGCCGTTTGCTCCCCAGTTTCCAGCGGAGCCACCTTCAAAAGTTGATGTTCCGTTGTCAAATCTGAAATCGAAACTATAGTAAGGTACAGGTGTACCAAAAGCTAGACCGTATGGGCTGAAATTGAATTTTTGAGTCCCTTCAAAAAATAACCCTAGATCAGCAAGGTTGGTCCCTCTTCTGATGCCGGTAAGATGAAGGTCTGCATCTCCAACTCTTAAGTGAATAGGAGATAATGCTCCGTCAGTGGTGTTAGTATTTTCGAGTCTGATGCCATTTGCTCCCCAGTTTCCAGCGGTGCCGCCTGAAAATTCAGTTGTTGCATCGTTGAATCTAGTATCTAAACGATAATAGGGTGTTTGTGTGTTGATACCAACGTTATTGCTAGGTATATCTAATACGTGAATTTTAGGGGCGTATATCTGACTGAAAGTTGGTACGCCAATTATTAAAAGGTTAAAGAGTAATATAAGGTTTAATCGTTTCATTTTGAGGTGAATTAATATACTGTTAGTTCAATGATTTAAATAATCTGTTAAAAAAAATAGTATCTGAGACACACTGATGGGATTATAACCCGATCAGTTGCCTGTCCTTTAATAGGTAGATATACTTAGTTCTTTTGTTCTAATTTCTCTAACCTGTTTTGAAGCTCTAAGAGTTTTGAGTTAATCGTTTTTAAGCTCTGGTTTTCCTTTTCTACAGCTTGAATTTTCTTCTCCTGTTCAATAGTATAAAGAGTTAATTCTTCTATTTTCTGCAATAATTTCATCTGAAACTCACCTATGTTAACTCCATTTTTTTTCATCTCGTTAGCAGACGCAATTTCAGGTAGGTGTTTATTCTGTTTAATATGATTTTCGATAAAATCGAGTGTGGGTAAGTCGTAGTTTTCTTCAAATACAAAATCAGCGGTAGTTTGGGGTATTACATTGAATTCTTTAGCATCAAGTTTTCCTCCCAACGTTGCGTCTCCATTACTTCTTACAGTGAACAGTCTAGTTCCGTTATATTCACCTTTAGATATGATCCATTGTTCGCCATGTAAATTTCCGAAATAAAAATTGGGGTCTCCATTTTCGTATTGCGTCTGAATTCCTTGGATAAATCCACCAGTGCTGGTGTTTCTCTTTAGTTTTAATAAAGGGGAATAAGCTTGTATTGTAGCATCGCCATCGACAAACATTTTTGTAGTTTCAAATTTTCCCTTTAGAGTAGCATCTCCGCTGACATTTATTTCTTTAACTTCAAGTTTTCCACTCAATGCTGCATCTCCATTGCTTTTTACAGTGAACAATCTTGTTCCATTATACTCACCTTTGGATATAATCCATTGTTCACTATGTAAATTGCCGAAATAAAAATTGGCTTCGCCGTTTTTGTATTGCGTTTGAACCCCTTGAATAAACCCTCCAATATCGGTATCTCTTCTAAGTTTCAATAAAGGGGAATAAGATTGTATCATTGCACCTCCGCTGACATGCAGTTTTTCTTTGGGTTCGGTTGTTCCAATTCCAACCTTTCCGTCGCTTTGGATCACCATTCGATCGGTGCTACTATTGTTGGTTATAGTCTGAAATTTTGCAATGTTTCCAGATTTTGAACCGAAGTGAAGGGGAGCCGAGCTATAAATCTCATTATTGCCTAGTATTAGCGAGTTCGTTCCGTCAGTTAGTTTGAGGCTACTGCTAGCTGGGTTCCATTTTCCACCAATAGTTTCAGAAGATTTTATTTCCAGCATGGCTTCGGGAGTAGTTAGGCCTATTCCTGTTTTGCCCGAAATCAAGGTTAAGTTGTTTGTTTCTTCTACGATTATTTTTGATGTTGTCAATTGTGCATTAACGAAATTTGATAAGGCAAAAAATCCTAATAAAAGAGCTGTTTTTTTCATGAGAAAATTTATCAAGTGTTGTTTTTTGATAATGGTGTTTGTGTCTGCAAAATTTTAGTTTCGCTCACTTTTTTAGTTTGTCTGAGTTTTTATTTTGATCAGTGGAGTAATCCAACCTAAAAAACAGGTTGGGTAGAATGTGCGATTACAATTGTTTATTTGTTCTTCAGTTGTTTCTTTAGCCGTTCAATTTCTTCTCTTTGAGCTTTTAGCTCTTTGTTTTGTTCGATAAGGTAAAGGGTCAGCTCTTCAATTTTCTGAAGTAATTTGGCGTCCATTTTTCCTAAGTCGATACCATTGTCTATTACCTCTGTTTCACTTGGTATTTCGGGCAGATGTTGGTTTTTGTTGATGAAGCTTTCAACTTCTTCAAGAGGGCGAAGCTCATAGTCTTTCTCGAATACGAAGTCCGACCAACTTTGAGTTGAGGTGTGTAGTGTTTTGCCTTTTATTGAACCATTAACCTCAAGCTTATGGCTAGGAGTGGGTGTGCCGATTCCAACAGAACCATTGCTTTTTATCACCATTCGATCGGTATTACCTTGATCTGTAATGGTTCGAAACTTTACAATGTCTCCTCCCGACCTAGATCCGATGTGAAGTGGTATTGAACAATAAATCTCATTGTTATCCAGTATTAATGAATTCGTGCCATCAGTTAACTTTAGGCTACTATTAGCAGGAGTCCATTTTCCACCAATGGTTTTAGAGGATTTTACTTCTAACATAGCTTCAGGAGTAATGAGGCCAATTCCGACAGAACCATTATTTTTGATTACCACCCGATCGGTACTGCCTTCGTCGGTAATGGTTCTGAACTTTACAATATCTCCAGATCTAGATCCGATATGGAGTGGTATTGAACCATAAATTTCATTATTATCCAATATTAAAGAATTAGTACCATCAGTCAATTTAAGACTGCTGTTAGCAGGAGTCCATTTCCCACCGATCGTTTTAGAGGATTTTACTTCTAGCATGGCTTCGGGAGTAGTTAGGCCTATCCCCGTTTTTCCGGAAATTAAGGTTAAGTTGTTTGTTTCTTCTACGTTTATTCCTGATGTCGTTAATTGCGCATTGACGAAATTTGACAAGATTAAGAATCCGAATAATAGAGTAGTTTTTTTCATAAATAAATGTTGTAAAAAAGTTATTTAAGTGATTTTTTATGCTGGTAGAATTCCTGTTCCTTTTTTTGCAGAGGCGATAGGGTGGTGAAACAGTTGACTGTAGAGTTTTTTCATTATTTGCTTGCCTGCCTAAGTGGGTGTGCATTGTAATTATTGTGTCTAAATTAGAAAAAATACGGTATATAATAGATGATTATTTCTATAAGTAGCTATTATTAGTTTATTAATTGACGTTTGATGTCTCGATTGCAGGGATAGCGACGAAGATGAAAAAGAAAACGCTTTATATAGCTGCAATTGTAGAGGAAAGAGCGACTTGGTTGTTGTATGCACAGGTGTTGTGCTCCTGAAAAATAAATCTCTCGAAAAAAAGCGAAAGAAAATGAAGTGAGACGTGTCTGATTAGGTGGTTTATGTTGTAGAAGCACCCCAATACAAGGGAGATTCTAGGGTGTAAAGCCTACTTTTGTGGAACAGATAAGAGGATTGTTAGACTTACTAAACTTTAATGATGATACGTTTCCGATTTCTAATACCGATGTTGGGGCTGCTATCGGTGATTTATTGTTCGTGTACCGATAGTACCGAAACGGAGGTAAAGGACAGTAATTACCATCCGATACACAAAGCTTCGTTTGTGGGGGGGCAGACCTGTATTGAATGTCACGAGAAGGAATACAACGACTGGATTGGTTCGCACCATGAGCAGGCAATGAAGATAGCCAATGATTCCACTGTGCTGGGCGACTTCAACAATGCTACGTTCGAGCATTTTGGTGTGAAGTATGAGTTCTACAAGGAGAACGGCAATTATATGGTAAAGGCCGAAGATGCTAATGGCAAAATACAAGTGTATCAGGTGAAATACACGTTTGGTTTCGACCCGTTGCAGCAGTACATTGTAACGATAGATGGGCGCGAGCAGATGTTACCAACGAGCTGGGGGGCTGATCCGAAGAAAGACGAAGAACCCCATTGGTTCCACTTGTACCCGGACGAGAAAATTGAGCCGAACGACATGCTACACTGGACAAGTACCATGCAGAATTGGAACTACATGTGCGCGGAGTGCCACAGTACAAACCTTCATAAAAACTTCGATCTGAAATCGAACAGTTTTGCAACAACTTGGAACGAAATAAATGTTTCGTGTGAGGCGTGCCATGGCCCTTCTTCGAAACACAACCTTTGGGCGAGTGATTCGCTGAAGTACCCTTTCGACAATATGGGGTTGGTTTACAAACTAAAAGAGGACACCACTGCTTGGGTTTGGGATATGGAAAAAGGTTCGTCGTATAGAGCAAAACCACGTACGGACTTTACTCAGATTGAAATGTGTGGGCGCTGTCACTCTCGTCGTTCACAAATTTCGGAGCATTATATATGGGGCGAACCGTTGGCTCAGACACACCGTGTGGAGCTACTGAATGCGCCGACATATTATTCCGATGGCCAGATTTTGGACGAGGATTATGTGTATGCTTCGTTCCTGCAAAGTAAGATGTATCAGCATGGGGTTACGTGTACGAATTGTCACGATCCGCATACGAATAAAATAAAGAGCAATACGAACAATTTGTGTTTGCAGTGTCACTCGGCTACGAAATATGATTCGAAAGAGCACCATTTCCATAAAATGGACGACACAGGGGCAAACTGTATGGACTGCCATATGCCGACTACGAACTACATGGTCACAGATCCGCGCCGCGACCATAGTATCCGAAACCCACGACCTGACCTGTCGATAGAATTAGGTGTTCCTAACTCCTGTACGCAGTGTCACGACGATAAAACGGATGAGTGGGCATTGGATAGCATGAAAAAGTGGTATGGTACGGATTGGATAAAACCGCATCATGGTCATACATTGCATGCTGCCCGAAAAGGAGACCCAGCTGCGTTGGATTCGCTATTGGCACTTATTGACAATACTTCTAAGACCAATATTATCCGGGCTACTGCACTTGGCGAGTTGCGAAACTATCCGCTTACGCCTGAATTCCTATTAAAAACAATTGCCAAGCATCAAACAAATGCTAATGAGATGATCCGTAGGGAGGCTGCCAGCTTATTGACCCGTTTGCCAGCCGAGCAACGTTTACAGGCGGCTCTGCCTTTCTTTTCCGATGATGTAAAAGTGGTACGTTTAGAGGCTGTGATTGCGACATTGAATACTCCAATGGCCATTGAGCAGGAGGAGACAAACGAAACGCTGAAGAAAGGCATTGAAGAATACATGGCCTCGCTAGATTGGAATACGGAGCGTTCTGAATCCCATATCAACAAGGCTCAGATGTATTTGTCGCGTGGGAAACTGGATTTGGCCGAGTGGGAATACAAAGAGGCACTTAGGTTGGAACCGCGTTCCATCTTTGTCTATTTGAACTGGGCAGATCTTTACCGCGCTCAGAATAATGAAACACGCTCGCAAGAACTGCTTCAGAAAGCAATTGAGCTGCAATCAGACTTTGCTCCTGCACACTTAGCATTAGGTTTATCTTATGTTCGTTTGAAGCAGATGGATAAGGCGTTGGCTTCTTTGGAGAAAGCATTTGAACATGCAGCTGATGCGCATCCCGGTTATGTGTATGCTGTGGCATTGTTTTCATCAGAGAAGCAGGCCAAGGGCGTTGAGGTGTTGGAAAAGGTTCATGAAAAATTCCCTTACGATCTGGCTGTTTTGGAAGGCTTGGTTTCGTTCTGTCAAACTACAAGGCAAGGAGGGAAGCTCCAGAAGTATCAGCAGAAACTGAATGCTGTTAGAAGTAGACTTAGATAAAAGATATATACTGTATCAAAAAAAGCACGGAGAGTTTTCTTCGTGCTTTTTTTTTGATTTTAAAAGTTGGTTATACTAAAGTGATTTTGGTTTTCGGTTTTTCTGCACATCTGAAATAACCGAATAGTGGTGAAAGGGTTGTAGCCGATAGTGTAAAACATGGGAAAACGTTTCGGAAAATAAACCGAATCGCATAGCGATGGCATTTATGATCAGTATCATCACTACGCGATTCACAGTACAGGTGAGGCTTTTTCTTTACAGGGATTCACATCCCTGCCTACAAACCTCTCTGCTACGCAGTTTGCGCAAGGTTCTGAAAAACCGAAAACCACTTTCACAATAGTATAAGTAATAAGTGCTATTCAATTGTCACAAGCTCATTTGCTTGTTTTTGCAGCTTCGGTAGCTGTTATCAGTACATTGAAAAGTATGCAGAAGTGAAGTTCAAGGAGTAAATTCAGTTTATGGTGAGATAAGTAATCAATTAAAATTGAGATAAATGGTTGGTCACTTGCAGGAAGTAAGCCTATAAGGTGGAGTTGCGACTTTCTGAATGACCAATAGGAAGCTAAAAACCTCCTATTGGTCATCGTTTGAGAGATGCTCTTGTCTTATTCCTTCCTATTTAGTCCTCCATCTTATCGCATCAATAGTGATGTAGGTTGTTGCAGCAATTTCAAAACCTGAAAATACAGCATAGTAAGCGGTAGGTTTACCAACAAATAAGGTGGCCGACTGAACAATTGTCATTATAGCTCCAGAAGCGATTTGTACCCAACGTAGTACCCTGTCATTCTTAATAACGTGCGGCAAGAAAACATTGGCCAAAGCAATTTGCATGAATGCGGCTGATGTAGCAATAAGTTCAGGTGTCATTTCTATTCCGTCAACAGTGCCTGACTGATATTTCGAAAGCATATCGGCGTCCATAAAACCAGCCAGATCGCAATACAGATAATTCAGCGAGGCATAGGCCCATATGCTTGAATAAATCAAACGTCTGTTTTTGTCATACCATTCATCTTTTAAAAGCGATGAATTGATTTTTGGCTCCAATTGATGTCTGGGTTGGAGAAGTATCGAATGTTCATATGCTGGCCTGATGTGGCGCAGAATACTCTCCTCAGTAACCATACGCTGGTGCGACGGATTACTCAAACTTAAATAATTGGGAGTTGTCTGCATTGTTGTTCCAAATGAAGAGGTTGTCAGTAGTTTTTTTGAAAAAGACTTGTGCATCTTAAGACGTTCACTATTCAACTCAAATTGCTTTTGTGCAAGTGAAACAGTTGGTCTTTCAACAGCTTTTTCTACTATAACTTGAGAAAGCAGAGAAGTGTAGCAGAACAATATTGATAAGGTAATTATTGTCGTTTTCATTCTATCAGAGTGTTTAAAGATTAAACCAAAGTTGATAATTGAACTTCCTCTAGAATTGATACAGCGCTGACATTCTGAGAAAAATGAGGCCTAGAAGACACTTAGTAAAGTGTAAAAAATAATTTCGGTTAAGGTGCACAAGGCGTTCAATACCAGAGCGTACTAGGGCACGTGAGGATTTGGACGGCTGCAGTGCAACGAAAACCGAAGTTGTTTTTTCAGCTTTACTTAACTAGACTTGTCAGATGCAAACATAAAAGCTGACACTCTGTTTTCTATTGACTTTGGGTAAGAAATGAAAATTTGCAGATTCAAGGGATGGGAAGTAAGGTAAGCAAATCAAGATTTCAATTTTACCAGAAAAGCGAAGTCTTCAACTCAACTCCCAAGAGAGAGGAGTCCAAAGAACTTCACCTTTTCGTAAGTGTATCATGAATAATCAACTCTGAACGGCCAAAGACAACGATTTCAATTTCTCCTCAATTTCCTGTCGGTTCAGTTTTGTACCAATAAATACTAATTGGCTGTTTTTTTCCTCATTAGAAGTCCAATCAGATCCTTGATCGACATGAAAATCCTGGCCAACGGACTGAAGAATAATTTTATGATCAATACCTTTTACACTAAGAATTCCTTTTATACGTAAGATATTTTGGGCGTTCATTATCAGGAAGCTTTCCAACCAGGTCGAGATTTCTTGCATATTGAAATAACCAGGAATTGTAAAACTAAACGACTCTATATTGTGGCTTGATTCTTTGCTAACAGGCGTAAAACTCATAGTGCTGAAGTTCATTACTGATGTTTCAACTTTTGCAGGCCGAAAAGAATCTCTATTCAAAAGCTCCAGCTTCGTAGCATCTCCGAAAGAAGTATGTGCAATGTCTGCAAAGGGGTTGATAGAACCGATTTTTTCTTCAATTTCCTTAAGTGAGTCTTGCTTTACTAGGTCGGTTTTGTTCACCAATACAAGGTCGGCAGGAGCAATCTGTTTACGAATTTCGGTAAACTTTGTATATTGCTCAAGGAACAGACTTGCATCAACAAGGCTCACTACACTATCTAGCTTAAAATACCGTTGAACACGATTACTTGCGATAAACATCCGAACAATTTCGGCTGGATCGGCAATACCTGTGGCCTCTACCAGCATGTGCTCGTACTTCATGTTACTGAGTATAATGCTGTTTAGAACAGTTCCTAGCTCGTGGCTAAGCGAACAACAGATACACCCATTAGTCAGTTCATAGACTTTGTTTCTGTTGGTTTTTTGAAGTAGTGAACGGTCGATGTTGATTTCACCCACTTCATTTTCAATGATCAGAAATTCGGTCGATTTATATTTGTTCAGTATCGAGTTAAGAAAAGTAGTTTTTCCAGAGCCTAAAAAGCCTGTAATAATGGTAACGTGTATTGGGTGTTTTTTCATAACCTTAGATTATCAGTGAACTTGCTTGTCTTCCTCTAAATTAGATACGCCTGTAATACAAGCCACCAAAACAGAGGTGTTAAGATGTTAATGCAACATGGTTGCAAAAGTAATTTTTTTATGTATATAACTACTATTAAGTGGGTGTGCGCGAAATCAAAAAACAACAGAATAAAATAGAGCAATGCCTTTAATCACATAGTGCTATTTATTAAGAAAAGCATTGTGCTAATATTCAATATGGTGACAAAACTAAAAGTGTCGCATTATATTAATGCACCTATTTATCTATACAAAACAAACTCAAATGAAAAAAAAAGGAATAATTATACAAGGGAGCTCAAGGAGTGATGGAAACACAAATATGGTAGCCAAGTTTGTGCAAGAAAGAACCCAGTTCGATTTTTTAGACCTGAAAACAAAAAATATAGCCCCTTTCGACTATGAGTTCAAAAATCAGGATGACGACTTTCTTCCATTAATGAAAGATATCACAGACAATTACGATGTAATTATTTTCGCTACCCCAGTGTATTGGTATTCTATGAGTGCGATTCTGAAAACTTTTTTTGATAGAATTTCCGATTGCCTACATCTCCAAAAAGAGATAGGAAGAAAACTAAGGGGCAAGAGTATGGCAATGATAAGCTCCAGTTCAGGTTCGGAACTAAACGGGCACTTCAGAATGCCATTTGTTGAAAGTGCAAATTACCTAGGAATGCACTATTTAGGAGATGTACATACCTGGATAGAAGAAGAAAGCATCCCAGAAACAGTGAAACAAAAACTAGAGCAGTTCGTTCAGACAATCAAGGCGAATAGTTAATGAAGCAGAAAAGCGCATCAAGATGAATGTGAATTGTAGGCATCAAGATGCGCACTTATAGTGCTACATACTGCCCTCCAGAAAAATAACATAAGTCTAACACAATGCCGCAACGAGCAATACATGAATTTGTAGAGCGGACAAAGAAAGGAAACCGCTGGGCTATTGCTGACATACACGGATGTTATAACACCTTCCGTAGATTACTCGAAGTCATTGAATTTAAACACAACGATCAGCTTTTTCTCCTTGGTGATTATATCGACAAAGGAAGACAGGCTATTGAAGTATTGGATTTTATTATTGGTTTAAAGGGAGATGGCTACCAAGTGTTCCCCGTATTAGGAAACCATGAGTTAAACTTTTTGGAAGCATTTCAGAACTACGACGAAAGAACATTCGGGTTCTTTGTTTCAAGACTGAATAAAAATGTTGGCCTAGTTAGGCAAGACGGAAAACCTTATGAACGTCACATAGAGTTGTTCGAAAGTTTACCGTTCATTGTCGAGACAGATGATTTCGTAATGGTACACGCGGCTGTAAAACCTGGTATAGATTATTCGGATACAAAATACGTCATAGAGCAGTATAAAGTCGATCTGACGCACGAAGACCTGAACGGCAAAACCCTACTTCGAGGACATCAGCCAACTCCATTTCCAGAAATTGAGGGAGCTGTAAAATCCAGAGCTGCTGTTCTTACGCTCGACGGAGGATGTGTTTACCATAAACGAAAGAAAAGATTTGATACTACTCAATTAGGAAAGCTAATCGCCTTCAACTTAGATACCTATGAACTTAGAGTCGTGGAAAATTGCGAGGAGAAGCTAAATAATCATAAAAGGAAATAAAAAAACCTTCCACAAAGGAAGGTTTCATATATCATTCAAACTTAAACCTGATCGCTCAAGCGTCAGCCAATTAATAATTCATAACTAATAATTAATAATTCCCGATCCTAACGCAGTTGAGCACCAAATTCACGCTCAAAAACAGAGATCATCTTATTCATAATCTTATCAATCTGTTTATCCGTAAGAGTTTTACTTTCATCCTGAAGAATAAAATTCAAAGCATAAGAACGCTTTCCATCAGGAATACCCTGTCCTTCGTAAACATCGAACAGACCAACCTCTTTCAGCAATTTTTTCTCAGTAGCAAGAGCCTTTTTCTTCAATTCTGCAAAACGTAGCGTATTGTCAACAAGCAAAGCAAGGTCGCGGCGTACTTTAGGGAATTTTGGAATTTCCTGATAACGCATCGCATTCGGCTTCTTAGCAAGCAAAAGATCCCAAGCAATATCTGCATAGAAAACTTCAGCCTCAATATCGAACTTGTTCAGCAATTTCGGGTGAACATACCCAAACGTCACAGCCTCTTTACCGTTTAGCTGGTAAACAAGTCCAGTAGAGAACTGATCGTTCTGAATTTCCTCCTGAGTAAAATCACCAAGATTAAAGCCAAGGCGCTTCAAAACAGCCTCAACATACGACTTCAATTCGAAGAAAGTAGTAGGTTCAACCTTCAAATTCCAGCTTTCCTGACTCTTATTTCCCGATAAGAAAAGAGCAAGACGCTTCTCCTCAAAATACTTAGGAAGCGGAGTCTTAGTGAACGATTCGCTGAATTTATAAATGTTACCAAACTCAAAAAGTCGGATGTCAGCATTTTGGTAGTTGATGTTGCGGCAAATAGCCTCAAGACCACCAAAAAGCAAAGTTTGGCGCATAGCATCCAAATCCAAACTAAGCGGGTTCAGAATTTTAACATTCTCCTCGCTCTTCAACGTTTCCATGCCTTCAACATACTCCGATTTTGTCAGCGAGTTTGACATAGCCTCGTTGAAGCCCATAGAAGCCAAGAAATCAGAAATCTTGTTCTGAGTATCGTTAGCCCTGTCAGTATCTTGCTTATAACTCAACGAACTGTTTACTTTCTCTGGGATTTCAACATTGTTGTAGCCGTAAATACGAAGAATCTCTTCAATAATATCCGCCTCGCGCTGTACATCAACACGGTAAGCAGGCACTGTAAGCTGAAGAACATCATCTTCCTCACTCTCAATAACAATTTCAAGAGCCGTAAGTATCTTTTTAACTAAATCTTTTTCAATATGTTTCCCGATCAATCGGTCGATGTGGCTATAGCGAACCTCAAACTTAAAATCCTCGATAGCCGTAGGATAAACATCCTCAATCTCCGAACTGATTTTTCCGCCAGCAACTTCCTGAATCAAAAGCGCAGCCCTTTTCAGCGCATAAGGAGTAATGTTCGGGTCAGCACCACGCTCAAAACGGAAAGAAGCATCCGTGTTCAATCCATGACGCTTAGCTGTTTTTCTTACCCAAACAGGATTAAAATACGCACTCTCCAAGAAAATATCAGTAGTACCTTCCTTCACGCCAGACGTTACACCACCAAAAACACCAGCAATGCACATTCCGCCTTTGTCGTTGCAGATCATCAGGTCTTTGTCAGACAATTCGCGCTCTTCCTCATCAAGCGAAACGAACTTACTGCCTTCATCAAGCGTACCAACAATCACTTTTCCGCCAGAAACCTCAGCAGCATCAAAAGCATGCAACGGGTGACCAGTCTCTTGAAGAACATAATTCGTCACATCCACCACGTTGTTTATTGGGCGCTGTCCAATTGCCAACAGGCGGTTTTTCAACCAATCCGGCGACTCCTTCACTTCAATTCCAGAAATTGTCAAACCAGTATATCGAGGGCATGCCTCTGTATTCTTAACTTCGATAGGAATAATCAGGTCGTTGTTATCCACCTTAAAATCATCCACCGAAGGGCGAGTCAGTTTTCCTTTACCCTGAACCTGCAAATAAGCAGCAACATCGCGAGCCGTGCCAAAATGCGAAGCCGCGTCGATACGGTTCGGCGTAAGACCGATCTCAAAAATCACATCGTTCTCAACCGGAAAGAAATCTTTAGCCAAAGTACCCACCGCAGTATCCTCCGGAAGTACCATAATACCATCGTGCGATTCTCCAACCCCGATTTCGTCTTCTGCACAGATCATACCCTGCGAAGCCTCACCACGGATTTTCGATTTTTTAATCACAAACGAATCATCTCCACTATAAAGCGTTGTGCCAACAGTAGCCACAACCACTTTTTGTCCTGCCGCCACATTCGGTGCACCGCACACAACAGGTAGAACTTCGCCACCAATATCAACAGTCGTTTTGCTCAGTTTATCTGCATTCGGATGACGCTCACATGTTTTCACCTCTCCGATAACAAGACCTTCCAGCCCGCCTTTTACAGATTGCCAAGTCTCCATGCCTTCCACCTCAAGGCCAATATCGGTAAGCACTACAGACATTTCGTCTGCCGTAAGATCAGTATCTAGGTATTGCTTTAGCCAGTTGTAAGAAATCTTCATAAGTAAATGTAGTATAATAAACGACACTTTTGTAGCTGTCACTACACTGATAGACAGCAGAAAGCATTTCGTAATAAATAGCACTGCGCGCTTAACAAAATTTGCTTTCTCTTGTTCGGTCAGGCAAATGTAGAAATTTTTCGGACTCTGGCTCAGGTCGATCCGATCTTTATTTTTTATCTGCACCAGAAATCTTATTTAAAGCAAAACTCTTTACAATAAAGGTCTCGGATTTATTTATTTTAGGCTTACGCCTTGCGAGTAACCATCTAGCTAGCATCAGAATAAATCTAGATTAATTTATGACAGGTTACTTAGTTCTGTAATATTCAGATAAGCCAATTGAAAATTAACGGTACAAGATAAAAAAAGGCTTTATGATCCCTTGAAAATCATTATCGTCATAAGACGTTCAAATACGTTGTTAGATATAATCCTAAATCTAGAAAAGCCTATATGAGGTAGGATATTTCTGGTGGGGGTATGGAGTCTGGATATGCATATTGTTAGTCGGCCAAAAGATGGCGTGGGTGTAAGGTGTTTGGTTAAATTTGTTACTAACTGAGCAATAGACTCCCCGTAAATATGATGGAAAAATTGATTCCAAAAACCAAACATGAAGCACTTATTTTGGCAATGAATCCACTGGTAACTTGTTTTTATTGATTCATCACCAATGATACTTGCGCGCCATTGGTGATGATACTTTGATAACCTTCTCTGCTGTTTTTTATTTAAATCTCAGTTGCCAGAGGGAAGTCGATTTCAAAACCTGTCAGATTGTGAATATAATTGCTTATTATTTTGTCTCCTATAACCATAACGACATCAATCAAATTTGCTTCAGTGTAGCCGGCATCAAAAAAGGCTTGTTTAAGATTTTCAGTGGCTTTGCCTTTGTTGGTAACTGCTGAAGCCGTGAATTTTACCAAAGCGTCCAATTTTGAGTCGAATGAAGCAGAACCTTTACGAAGTTCGATAATCTGCTCATCAGTAAATCCGTTCATTTTACCAAGTACTGTATGGGCCGACTGGCAATAACGGCATCCATTGATTTGGCTGGTTACGAGATTAATTACTTCTCTTTCTTTGGCTTTGAGGGTGCTTTTTCTGTTTTGTAATGCTAAATAGTCGGCTAAGGCAGTTTCGTTTTTTGCATAGTAAGCATATAAATTGGGCACAAAGCCTAAGCCTTTTTGAAGGTTATCAAATATAGCCTGATTCTTTTCTGATACTTCTTTTTGGGTAGGAACTGAAAACTTTGTCATCGTTTTATGTTTTAAAATGTTTGTGATTTAATACGATACAAAGTTGGCACAATAATCAAGGAAGATGTTAGGTTATTAATCCCGAAGAGTTGGCAATATTTCCCAAAAGTAAATTTTTGAACTGAGATGGGCTGATATTTTCTGACTTCTTAAAAAAACGACTAAAAGATTGGATATCATCAAAACCCAGTTCGTATGCAATTTCTTTAACAGGCTTATTGGTATACCGAAGTATTCTTTTGGCTTCAAGAAGTTTCCGCTCGTGGATAATTTGCAACGGGCTTTTATCAGAAATTTTTGAGAAAATATTGGCTAGTGTCTTTGGTGATCTATTTAATAGGTCTGCATATTCTTTTACAGAATGTTTAGTTTTAAAATGTTGTTCTACTAAAAAATGAAATTCTCTGATGATATCAACATCCTTAGTTTCAATCCTCGAAAAGTTTTTTTGCGATTTGTAAATACGTGTGCAAAGGATAATGAGCCTTTTTAACATCATTTGTAGCATTTCGAGTTGTAGTTCGTCTTTGGAATTCATTTCAATTTCAAACATTCGCCATAGAATCTCAAATTTTTCAGTTTCTTCTTCCGGAATTTGAAAGGTTGGTAGTTGATTGGCATTAAAAAATAGCAGTCCTTTGCAACTTACTTCACTATCGTGATCTAATACGCAATAAAACTCACGATTAAATTTTATAACACGTGCAGTATTTAATGTGTTAAATTTTATTTTATGAAACATTGAAAGGCATATAATGGTATTATCATCTAAGTTTAATTTAGTTCCTTCATAAGAAATTTCAGCCTTTCCCCCTTTTAACCATACAAATAAAAGTGGATAGCTTAGTTCATTGTCAAAAGTCAACAAACTTTTATTCTTAATGTCAATTAGTTCAATGTATTCTTGGTTTTGCCCTTTGTATATCATTTATAGATTTGTTTTTAATATGGCAGGTAGTGGAAAGTATTTAGCGCCTCTAAGAAACAGTTTTTTTTTCACAAAAGGCAGTTTGTTGTTTTTTTACAGTTTAATTACAACTGATATTTATAGCCGTCCCCTTCAAGGTTTGATAACGCCTAGTGTTTGTTTCTGAGAATTAGGTTATTTGGGAACAAAACATACTTCTTCCATGGAACGGCACTTGAAATTTAAATAAATTAGGCAGCTATTAATCAGCTTGCGGTTTGTCTTTTCTTGGTTTGTTTTGTAATTACGTATCTTTCTGCTGATTTTCTTTAGGTTATGATATAGGTTGATGCGTTTGTGTGTTTCAGAAAACTTGTTGATTGGTTTTACCTTTTTTCAGCATTACCACAAGGTAGATGTCAGTTTCTGGTAGTTTTTCGACCTCTGTTTCTCCCAGATGCTTTTGTGACATTATGCTAAACGAATTATTTATGGCATTTCTGCCTCTCAACTGTATCCGATCAAAGTTAGCAACTTTAATGGCTTCGTGTTTGAATGATCAGAATCAGAATGGCTAATTAAAAAATCCCTAAGATCGTCCAGTTTGCCATGATAATATAAAGGGCTATATATCAGCGGTGAATCTCTGTTTTCGTAAACGATATCAAACAAAGATTTTTTGTGTTGGAGATAACCACAAGATAAAACCACAACCAAAAGTATCCCAATAGCAAATATCTTGATGGCTTTTGTTTTAGTCATTACTTTCGTCGCTAGTAGTTACAGTGCATAAAGACACCACATAACTTTGCATATTATCTAAATCCCGTAGAGGTGACAAATTGGTAGTCTGTGGTGAAAACCACAGGAAAACATACGGATCATAAGCAAGAATGCTGTAGATATGGTTTTTATACAAGGTCAACACTTCTATCAAAAGACAAATGTTTTTTTTATGTTATGCCATTGTTAGCTGTAGATAATGTCCAGAAAAACAATGTATTATGATGGGTTGATGAAATTATGATGTTATCTGTGTAGATGTATGGATGTTTCTTATCGTATTGATTTCTGGTTGATTAATTATATTTAAAATAGTGTTATGTAGTTCTATTTAGTTAAATTTCAATTTTTAAATAGTTAATTTATATTTATTATTAATTGTTTATTTATGAAGTTGTAATGTTTATTTAGTGGTTGATCAGAGTTGTTAAGTATAGTTTTGCGCTGAGTTTTTTCAGCGCGCTAAGGGAAGATTCTTTTTGATGGAAGTAGGCAAGATCATAGATCCTGTGTACTTAAAAATTAACTGCTAAAAACTTATACTTAAACACAATGAAATCAATATTGACATTACTGTTTTTTTTGTCTTTGTCTACAGCAACACTTTTTGCACAATCGTCCGCTATCGGAGGCTATAATGTATATTACGGGCATTTGCATAATCATACAGGTTATTCGGACGGCAAAGGAGATCCTTGGAAAGCATATGATTATGCTAGATATCAGGCTGGTTTAGACTTTCTAGGAGTTGCCGATCACGTTGAGCAACTAAGTAGTAGGGAATGGAGCCGAATGAAACAAGCTGCCAATGAACGTACCGAGAACGGTAAGTTTGTGGCTTTCCACGGGTTCGAGTGGTCAAGTTCTAGATTCGGACACATTGCGGTTATTAACGGTCAGCACAGAATTGGATCGGGCTGTTCGGTATTACAAAGTCATTCAGCAGCTTTATAAGAGATGTAAACGAACAGGATTGCGTGGCATTCTTCAATCATCCAGGTAGAGAGGATGATTGGGACCATGAGTTTGATCATTTTGATAATAAGGTTTCTGAAAAATTTGTTGGCATAGAGCTGTGGAATAAGAACGGAGCGTTCGACAAATATTATTACAACGATGGCTTTCATAGAAATGACGGCGGTAAAGGTTTTTTCGACGAAGCTATAGCTCGTGGATGGAAAATTGGACCTGCTGGCTCAGAAGATAATCATGGCGACAACTGGGGAAATATGAACGACTTTAACCTAGCAATTCTATCTCCAGAACTTACAAAAGAAGCTCTTTACTCGGCTCTTCAGCAAAGAAGATTCTTTTCTACGTTGGATAAAAACATTGCTATGTCTTTTAAGGTAAATGGCTCTGAAATGGGATCATTTATCAAGGATGGTGAGCACAATATCCGTATCGAGCTAAAAGATGGAGATGGCGAAGCCTTCACAAAAGTTGAGCTTTTGAAAAACTTTGTGGTAGTAAAAACTTGGAACATAAACGAAAGTCAACCTATACTAACTTATGAGGAGCGCGGTGGCATAAACGATTATTACTATATCCGTTGTAAACAAGCAGATGGGGACGAAGCTATTTCATCGCCTGTTTATGTAACAGGGACGAAAAAAAGCGCACCGGCAGAAGAGTTGGCATCTGTTCAGTTAAACTCAGTTGAAGAAGAAATCGCAATTGTGTCAGAACTTGAGGAGGAAATATTTGAAGAGCTAGACTTCACTATTTACCCGAACCCTTCATTTGGTGATGATGTAAAAATAAAATTGGATCAACCTGCTGATGGATTGAAGCTTATGGTTGTCGATATGAATGGTAATGTCTTAATTAGCAAAGAGGTGAATGAAAGTGTAACATCTTTGCCGACACTTAAACCTGGAATTTATCTAGTAAGATTGTCTAGCCATACTTCTGTAAAAACGAAGAAGATCATTGTTAGGTAAATACGGAATTCCATAAAGAAAATGATTTGTAACTTATCCCGACATAATGTACTCGGGATAAGTTTTTTTATAAAGGATACGGTCAAAACTTTATTACCCGACTTAGGTAGTTTACCCTTTTTTCAATTTCCTCAGGTTTAGGATATTCATAAGTCTGAGCATGCAGAACGATTATCCAGACGACAAAACCGAAGAATAAAACTGCTAAAACTACAAGCCTAGATCTCATATTGGGATTTTAGGTTACCCGCACAGTTTTAGACAGCCCGAAAGGCTTGCTATTTTAACGAAAGAACGGCAAGCCTTTCGGTAAACTATTTCTACTGATAGGCTCACCTTTTTTTGATAAGAATAGTGAGCCTATCAGCTTCTTGAAGTACGGCTGGCCTAAAATTAAAACTTAAAACGCACCTGCAACTTAACTTCAGATTTAGAATCCCCCTGAATTTCATCCAGCCCACTTCCAATTTCCGAACGGTCAGTATAAACCCAAGTGCCAATTCTTAACCAAGTTCTTATTTGTGGTGTTACATCATACGTTAGGTTAAGATAAGTTCTGTAGCCATTCCCATTGTACGAAGGAACAGAAAATGCGTAAAGAACATCATTTTCATAAGCATACAAGCGGGTGTTGTAAGTAGTTTCGAAAAGTGCAAAGCGAAAGTTCAGGCCAAGAGGAAGTTGTTGGAAATTATAGTCAATGTCCTGATAAATAAGATATCCGCTTTCGGATACATTATCCTTGTCAAAACCAGCCAGTTCAATTCTGTTCTTAAAGCGCAATTGCTCACTAACCCGATAACTAATGTGCCACCGTGCAGTCCATCTAGTTTTTGGGGTTGGTTCAGCTATTGGATTTTCTTCTGTGCGGAGGTTCTCGTCTTTGGTCTCGGTTCTAAAGCGCAGGTAAGTTACAACATCGCGTTTGGGAGCATATTCAAGTTCCACAAAATATTCACGTCCTCTTTGCGGTGCGCTGTTTCTGTGGCTCAACCAAGGAAACTCATACGAATCGGCAAATGCGGCAAGTTTCCATTTTGGAGCAGGGCGCACTTCCAAACCAAAATAAAGGCCTTGTTCGTTCTGAACAGCTGAGTTTTCACCAAAAGCATTGCCATAAAATGCTTGATATTCCTTATCGTAATAGCGGTGCAATACAGAGAAATCGACGTTTTTGTTCATATGTAGGTTAGCTCCGTTCAGGGTAGCCAAAGCGCCTTTTTCGTCTATAGCTGTTTCTCCAAAAAAGCGGTGATGACCAATTTGCCAGTCGTAATCCAAACTTACATTTGTGTTGCTACTTCTTGTATTGTCGAAAATATCGTGCAATGCCCTGTCTGTAGATTGGTTATGCGAAAAACCATAATGTATTGCAGTTAGTCCAAGGCGAAGGTTTTTGTATTCAAACTTAAGGTTATTACCCAAAGTGTATTCTTCTACGTTTTTTCTTCTGTCTATTTCGTTTGGAGTTCTGTGTAATCCCGTGTTTACAACCGATAGCATCACAGGCGCACCGGTGCTGGTGGTGTCAGTACTTCCGTCTCGTTTTTTGTAGGAAGCAAAAGTGCTAAGTTTAAACCTGCCAAAACGGAATTGCGTGGCAGCACCTCTAAGAAATCGGTTTTCATCAGTAGAACTATATTTGCTTAGCCCCCGTTCTTTTTTTCTGGTATTCAGAACATAACTGGACTTATCGCTACCATAGCCCGACCAAGCGGTTAGTCCTTGTCCGAAACTTGCCTGAAAATCCCCCAAGATTAGGTGTTGCATTTTTCCAATGTCATTCACTTGAACGTGCCCAGTGTAGTGGTCAAAACCGTACCGCTGTTCTCCTGCAAAGAACTGTTCCCCCGGGTCTTTTTCCGCAGTAAAGCCAGCCTGTACTTTATTGTAAAATTGATACTGGTATCTTACATACAGTTTGTTGCGGTCGCCAGCATAGCGCGAATTAGGTTGTTCTCTCAGTTCTTCGGACGAGATATCCTCATAGCCTTTTGCTTGTTCCAAAACCCGCTGATATCGCATCAATAGTTTGTTGCGGCTGTGCGAGAGAAGTTTCGAGTAGTCGGTTTTCCGTTTGTTCGCAGGTTTCTCAAAAAAGATAAAAGGAGTAAGTTTCGTTACATCCTGTTTGGTAAAACCTCTCACGTAGAGCAATTCAAACTTCGATAATAAAGCGCCATACTTTCTTCTGAACCACAACAGGTTCTGTATTTGCCGGTCACTCAAGAATACCAGTTGTTCAAGCTCCTGTGCAGTTGCTTCGTTTATGTTGAGAGGGGTTTCGCTTATCTGTTGCAGATAATCCGATAATTCGGTTAGGTCGACATCTTGTTCTGCATTATTCGCTAGCTCCTCAATTATGCGTTCAATCGTTTCGTTTACATCCGTTTGAACGAACTGGGCAGTTGCCCAAAATGGGAATAGTAAACTTATCAGGATTAGAGATTTCTTCATCTAATTTTATACTAAGGTCAAATACCTATTTATATTGAGTTACTTTGTTTATCCAATCAATAACTTAGCAACAAAATAAAATCCGCTCAATTATGACAGGCTACTTATGTTGAATTTGTTAATAGATTATTTGTTGTTTACTAAGCAATTAACAACTTATCTTTTGCAAGGTGCTGACAGTTGTTGGTTCATAATCTTTTAAAGTGCATAGGACAAGCCAAACTTTGGGGAATATCCCAGCGTTTCATGGCGTAAAAAGGCAATGTCAGCCCTGAAGTCTGTCCATTTAAATCCTAACCCAAAAGAAAACTGTGCAGGGTAACTACTAATTCCTGTCCGTAGGTAAAAACGTTTTAAGAACTCAAATTCCAATCCTGCTTTTAGGTTTGTTTCTTCTTGGTCGAGTTGTTTATCAGCTTCTAGGGCAAGAAGTACTATTTTTTCGAAACGATAGGCGGCTCCGAACTTTATGCGTGAAGGAAGATTTTCCTCTGGATATTCAGAAATACTTTGAGGAATTGGATTGTCAAAATGTAGTCCTATCGTTAATCCATCGATAGGCGAACTCATTAGGCCAACTTCTGCTGTTACTGTATGTTTCGATCCAAAATCATCACCAAGTTGCAGTTGGTAGTAGTTCATTTTCATGCCTATAGATAAATACTGAGGAACTAGAGAACGGCCATAAGCCAGTCCTAGAAGAGTCTCATTGTACATCGAATAGCCATAGAATGAACCCGCGAAGGCAAATGTTCCAAATTTGGTAGGAAATGCGGCGGTAAGACCAGAACGAGAAAGTTTCTGAACAGCAAACCTGTTTTCAAAAAATGCACCGATAGTAATCTGATCTATGTGTGCCAAACCAGCTTGGTTACCAAATGCGGAATACACATCTTTCATTGGACTTTGTATTCCTCCCATTGCCGCAGCTCTGGAGCCTTCCATGCTTAATGATGATTGGGCAAATCCTGTTTTTTTTGAAACAATTGTAAAAACAATGAAAAAACAAATTAAGATTCGTTGCATAAATGTTGTATTAGGCAGATTTGTTCAGTTTAAAAAACATTTTCAAAAAGTTTCACTAGGGCGTTCCGAATTTAAATCATCACGTACCGTTTCGCTAAAAGGTTTTAAAGTCAGAAAGAAAAACAAAAGTTATTTTCTAGAAACTTTGTCAATGCATATAGCAAGTACCAATTTCTTTTTTGATACTTTTAATTTGTTGATAATCAATACAAAATGGTGGAATGTGGAAATTCCTTCTCCCTTTGTCTATAACGACCAAAACTAGCTTGACTGATAAATATCATCACTCCAATTTTGAGTATTATCACCTACAGACTTACATTTGTTGCCAATAACTTTTGAAATCCCTGACAGTGTTCAAAAGAAAAGCTTGAAATTATTACGTAAGCCCCTGTAAACGTGCAAATTTATAATTTTAAGTATAAACAGACACTTATCAGGTTGCAAAAATGTAAAACAAGCTAAGAATATTATTCTTTCTTGAACAGGAAGAATTGTTCGATTAGTGACAACTGACATATAAATTTGAAGAGATGAAAGCATATGTTTTTCCGGGCCAAGGTGCTCAGTTTGTAGGTATGGGAAAAGACCTTTACGATAATTCTCCAATTGCTAAGGAAATGTTTGAAAAGGCTAACGAAATCCTTGGTTTTAGGATTACAGATATCATGTTCGAGGGGACAGATGAGGAGCTTAAGCAAACTAAAGTAACACAACCTGCAATTTTCTTACATTCTACTATTCTTGCAAAAACTATTGATGGTTTCAAACCAGATATGGTAGCAGGACACTCCTTGGGTGAGTTTTCTGCTTTGGTAGCAAACGGTGCGTTGACTTTCGAAGATGGTCTTCGTTTGGTAGCACAACGTGCGAACGCAATGCAGAAGGCTTGTGAAATGACTCCTTCTACAATGGCGGCAGTACTAGGCCTAGAGAACGAAGTTGTAGAGGAGGTTTGCGAATCTATCGATGGGGTTGTGGTTCCTGCTAACTATAATACAATCGGTCAGTTAGTAATTTCAGGTGCTGTTCCTGCTGTAGAAGAAGCGGTTGAAAAGCTGAAAGAGAAAGGCGCAAGGCGCGCAATGTTGCTTAATGTAGGCGGTGCTTTCCACTCTCCAATGATGGAACCTGCACGCGAAGAATTGGCTTCTGCGATCGAGAACACTGTTTTCTCTACTCCAACTTGCCCAGTTTATCAGAATGTAACGGCAACTGCAGTGACAGATCCAGAAGAAATTAAGAAGAACCTAGTAGCGCAGCTTACAGCTCCTGTACGTTGGACGCAGACTGTTCAGGCAATGTTGGCTGATAACGCAGCCGAATTTGTTGAGGTTGGGCCAGGTAAAGTTCTTCAAGGGCTTATTAAAAAGGTAGACCGCAAAGTTGCTACTGCAAGTGCATAACGTTTCGAACTGAAAATACTTTCCGAAAGTTTGCCTTTATGGGTAGGCTTTGGGAAAGTTTTGTTTGTAATTGTGTCTATAGAGGTGTTTACTTAGAAACAATTATATTTGCATGAAATAAAAACAATTATGCAAGAATTTCACGGAGAAGATCTCATAAAGTTCATAGAACGTTTTCCAGACGACAATAGCTGCTATCTTTATCTGTCTGAAATCAAGTGGACTAACGGTTATAAATGTAAAAAGTGCGGTCATACACACTACAGTAGCGGAAAAAAACATGAACGTACCTGTACCCTTTGTAAACACAGGGAAAGTACAACGGCAGGCACTCTTTTCCACAAGTTGAAATTCGGCATCCGCAAAGCTTTCCTGATCTGTTTTGAGCTCAGTGCCACGACCAAAGGGATGTCCTCCTCCCAGCTTTCGGAACGTTACGGCATCTCAAGGAAAACAGCCTGGGCATTCAGCCATAAAGTCAGGCTGGCAATGGAGAGTCAAGGAGATCAGCCGGTTGAAGGGACAGTCCATGTGGACGAGTTTGTTTTCGGTGGCAAAGAGAACGGCAAACAGGGGCGCAGTTATGATACAAAAAAGAAAAAAGTGGTCTGTGCCGTGGAACTTGATGACAAACAGCAGATTAAAAGGGTGTATTCACAGAAGATCGAAGATTTTTCTTCCAAATCTCTGCGGGGGATTTTTGAAAAACATATCAGCAGGCAGGCCCAGGTGGTCACTGATGAGTGGAGGGGCTACAGACCGGTCGCTAAAGATTATAATATTGAGCAGATACCCAGTAGGAAAGGGAAGAATTTCATGCAGCTGCACAATGTGATACATCAGATCAAAAGCTGGATCAGGACGAATTTTTCCTGGATCGCACCAAAACACACCGATAAATATTTAGCTGAATATTCTTTTAGGATCAACAGATCTATTTTCAAGGGCTCTATATTTCATAAGCTCATTGAACGTATGACAAATAGACCTCCTGTGAAATTTATTGACATAGTGGATTGTACTTAAATAAACACCTCTATGTGTCTATTTCATAAATACTCTTCCTGTGTCTTCTTTTCTTTGAAAGAATCAGAACTTTCAGGTATTATTATTTCTGCTGAGTAGAATACGTCTATTGCCCTGAAGAAACCTAATGCACCATTATCGAAGTTAGTTGGCAGGTTAGCAGGTGGGGCAGAGAAAAGATTGGCTGGTTCACCCGTTGTTTGTAGTTGGCGGTAGAACTTATATGCTGTCTGCGAAAGACTAACCTGCAATAGCTGCACTTTGGCTCCTGGCCTACAACGTTCCAGAAATCGTCCATTATAGACGTTGAAGTCTTTAACAAGAGCTCCATTGAACAATCTGTCATCAGAGATGGTTATGTGTTTGGCAGGTAGAAGTCTGTAGTCGTCAAATATCGAAACCCATCGATAATAATTCCCAAGAGTAGGAGGGTCTTGGAAGTTGATGATAATGCTTCGGTTCTTATCTAAACGATCCGCAAAATCTATTTTTATTTTTTCTATTGGGGGTACGGGATATAGGCTATCCATGGCGGTGTAAATTTTTCCGCGGTATTTTATTTCCAGTTGGTAAATGCAGTTAACTTTCCCTTTTATTTCAGGGTGGGTATATTCACCTTTTATTTCGCATTCTTTGAGCTGGTATTGAATGTTTTCATTCAATTCTGTGAGCGCTACTTCAGCATCACTAATACGTTGAGGAGGAGAATGGTAATAATATGGGGAGGTAGTGCCGATAATGACTTTAGGCGGTTTACCTTTTTCAATTGTGGCATCAATGAAAATTTGTCCCGAATCTTGATCTAATTCTACTTGTACCACTTCTTCACAGCCAAGGGGAATAAGATAGAAGAGTAAGATCCAAAGAATATGTTGGTAGGCTAATGTTCTCTGCATGGTGAAAAGTTAAGAAAGTGATTTTGAAATCAAAAGCAGTTTCTTCTTTTTTACGCAGACCTAAATTCAAGTGTTTATTCCAGTTTTATACTTGGATCATAAGGAGCCGTTACTTCTTCTGTCCAAGCCGTGGCAGAGGCTCTAAATAGTCCTATTGCTCCGTTATCGAAGTTTGTGGGTAGGTTTGCGGCTGGTGCTGCAAATGGGCCTTGCTGCCCAATTGTTTCCAGTGCCCAATAATGTTCCAGACAGGTTTGCGATAATGACATTAGTTTCACCTGAATTTTATCATTATCCTTTATTGAGATACCCATTGTTTCATTTGCAAAACTTCCATCCAAAACCTGACTTCTGTCGATATATTTGCTCTCAATATATTGGTCACTTTTTGCAAAAATAAAATATGGGTGCAATAACGGTTTTCCGTTGTAATATACTACCCATCTATAATTGTCTCCTGCACCAGTAAGTTCTTGTCCAGAAACGAAAACACTGTAGTACTTTTCATATGATTCATTTTTCTTGACAAAGATACTGTCCATTTCACCAGTTCGTTTCAGTGAATCTGTTGCTGTATAAGTCTTTCCATTGTACTTAATATTTAAGGTGTATACTTTTCCTATTTCTCCAAGATAATTTTCATTTGTTGTGTAATACCCTTTACCTTCAACTTCATAGAGTTGGGCCGATTTTGGTGGGGTAGAGTTGTCTGATATAATAATTTCAGCACCGTGCAATAGTCCAGGGTCAGTTGGACTATCAAAAGCTACGGTTTCTGTTATTACAACTTCCGTTTTATGATCTGTCTCTATAAAGGCATCAATTGCGATTTTCTTTTCAGTTTCGGGTAATGTCACATCAATAGCGTCCTCGCACGAAACGATTATTAATGTAAACAGGAATGAGTATATAATTTTGGTATTCATTGCTTTAATATTTAAGAGATATTCTGAGCTTAAAGTCTGCATTGGCAGTTAAAAATTGAAATTATAAGTAACAGATGGAATTACGGTTCCTATAATAGAAAGGCGTACTGCTTCTGTAACAGTTGGGTTTTGGGCAGTTGGTCTGAAAGAAACAGAATAAGCATTACGTCTCGCGTACACATTAAATAAAGAGAACGACCAACTATTTTTCCATCTTTTGGGTTTGCTCGAACGAGGAACATATGTTGCTCCCAGATCCAGCCTATGGTAAGTTGGTAGACGGTATGAGTTTCTTTCAGAATAAACAGGAATACTTGCTCCTTCATATTTATATTTTGCAACAGGATATGTGGTGGGAGTTCCGGATGCCAGCACCCAATTTGCAGAAACCGTCCATCTGTCATCCAGTTTGTAGCTTGTAATTACAGATAAGTCATGTGTGCGGTCGTGAGATGAGGAGTATTCCCTTCCTTCGTTGATACCGTCAATTTTCTTTCTGGTGCGGGAAAAAGTATAGCTAAACCAACCGGTGAAACGGCCAACATTTTTCTTCACCATTAGTTCCACTCCATATGAATATGCAGTCCCGATCAGCATTTCTGTTTCGACATGTTTGTTTAAGAGCAGATTTGCACCATCCTTATAGTCTATCTGATTACACATATCTTTATAATATGCTTCTACGGACGTTTCCACTGTGTTGTTAAGGAAGTTTCTAAAATACCCTATTGCTCCCTGATTTGCAATCTGAGGTTTTATGTAACGACTGCTAGGAACCCAAATGTCTAAAGGGGTAGGGGAGTTCGTATTCGAGACTAAATGGAGATATTGCATTGTGCGGTTGTAAGACATTTTTAGAGAACTATTTTCATCCAGTTTTATGTTTGCAGCAAAACGGGGTTCTAAACCTTGATAAGTTTTTATGGGTTTCCACGAGTTGTAAGCTAGAGAATCTATAAGTTCGTTTTTTTCTGGTCTGTCTGGGTTTTCATACAGAAATTCAACGGCAGACCCAATTTGTTGAAATCTAGAATATCGAAGGCCATATTTTAGAGTGATCCGATCTCCTATTTTTTGCTCATTGCAGATATAACCTGCATGTTCAAGTGCATGTGTGTCGTGGGTTTTAACTTCCGTGAAATATGAATTACCATAAGGTGTGAATTTTCCAGGATCAATAGAATGATAGATGCTAGATATTCCAAGCTTAATAGTATTAGACGGATTGAGGTAATAGGTGAAATCTAGTTTTGCACTCACATTTTGTAGACGTGCTTCCCATTTGAAAGGATCGGATTTATCAGGATCGTTTAAGTTGTAATCATAACTACTGTAAAGCAATGTTAGGTTGCTAAATAGTTTTTGTCCAAAAATGTGGTTCCAACGGACTGTGCTTGTATAATTACCCCATTCGAATTCAAAGTTGTTTCTGAATTTGAACACGTCTCTACCGTAATAACCTGAAACAAACAACCTATCGTTATCCGAAATTGTGTAATTGAATTTCGTATTCAGATCGTAGAAATAGAGTTTGTTCTGTTTGATTTGTTCGTCTGATTGAAATTGTAGAAATTGATCTGCATAAGTTCTTCTTCCAGCAATAATTAATGAAGAGCGTCCTTTAACAACAGGTATTTCCATATTTAGCCGACTGGCAAGTAGGCCTATTCCTCCACCCATGCGGAATTTTTGGTTGCTGCCTTCTTTCATTCTTATGTCGATAAGGGAAGATAACCGTCCTCCATGTTCTGCAGGAATGCCTCCTTTGTAGATTTTCATATCTTTTACGATATCCGAATTAAATACAGAGAAAAAACCAAGTAGGTGAGATGCGTTGTACACTGGGGCTTCATCAAGGAGAATAAGATTTTGGTCTGAACCACCTCCACGAACATAAATACCTGCACTTCCTTCTCCTCCGCAGCTTACACCAGGTAGGTATTGAAGGGTTTTGATTACATCTACTTCGCCCATAAAAGCAGGTAGGCTTTTTACCAGTTTCATTGGCATTTTCTCCATACTCATTTCAACTCTATTTACATTATCCTCTGGGCGTTCAGCAAACACATCAACAGCTTTCAGTATCTGATCGGTCTCGGATAGTGAGATGTTGAGTTTTAGGTTCTTATCCAAGTTGATTTCTTTTGGTGTATCAGTATAGCCAATAAATGAATAGGTTATCTCGTAGTCTCCAGACGGAAGCGATATCGAATAGAATCCATATTCATTAGTAATTGCGCCAGTTTTGAGGGAGTTGACATAGACAGATGCTCCTATAAGTGCTTCCCCGTTTGATTTATCTTTTATATAACCACTTAATGTGTACTTATCTCTGGAAAAAACAACAGTAGAACTGATTAAAAAAAATGAAAGCAAAATTATTCTCATTGAGACTTATGTTGTTGGGTTTAGGTTTTTCAAGCTGTTCAATTTTCTCCCTTCTACTTATTTTTATAGATCGTAGAGTTGAAGGCAGTAAAATTGACTCTTTATATTTTATAACCGTTTTCAACTTGTTTTACCCTACTTTTTTGTCAAAAAAACTATTAGAATAGCGTATGGATATGAAGTTTATTATATGGCCGTGCGTAGTTGGGATGAATAATTTGTATAAGCTAGAAGAAGAACGGGGAGGACTTTTTTAAAAGATAAGCCAAGAGAAAACCCTATTTGTGTTCAATACAAAAATCCTAGCACAGAATTTTATATGGAACCTAAATAAAAAAGCTAGGACATCAACATTCAGGAGGTTGATGGAGAAAAAGGTATTTGTTCAGACATTATTCAGTTTA
This sequence comes from Bacteroidales bacterium, assembly GCA_965230435.1. Lineage (GTDB taxonomy): Bacteria > Bacteroidota > Bacteroidia > Bacteroidales > JBDKHP01 > JBDKHP01. The sequence goes on along the minus strand of CBDDLB010000002.1, from coordinate 769,016 downwards.
AATTCCTTGAAATATTTATTTTCTACTAATACCAAAGAAGCTGCTTTTGTTACTAAAGCAGCTTCTTTATATGGATTTGAATTCAAATTCTTATTTCGGACTGATATCATAAGGAGCAACTACTTCGTCGGACCAACTTACTGCGGATGCCCTGAAGAAACCTAAAGCTCCGTTGCTGAAGTTTGTGGGGACGTTTGCGGGAGGAGGAGAGAAGAGTCCTTGTTGGCCTATTGTCGATAAGCGTAGGTAATAATCTAGGCAGGCTTGCGATATTGACATTTGCTTTACTTGGATTTTGTCGTCATCAGCAATAGATACCCCCATGGCTTGATCTGCAAAAACACCGTTTAGAATTTGACTTCTTGAAACATAATTATTGTCAACAAAGCGGTCGTCTGTAGCAATCATGAAGAAAGGGTGCAAAAGAGGTTTCCCGTTATGGTAAACCACCCATCTATAGCAATCTCCGAAGCCTTCAGGTTCGTCTGCAGAGATAAAAATGCTGTAAAATTCTTCATAATCTTCATTTTTTTTAACAAACACAGTATCCACACTGGAGTTTCGCTTCAATGAGTCTGTTGCTGAGTAGGTAATTCCTTTGTATTCAACATTCAAAGTATATACTTTCCCAACTTCACCAAAGTAATCTTCTGTAGTTGTATAATACCCTTTCCCTTCTGTTTCATGGAGTTGAGTGCTCTTAGGAGGAGTTGAGTTGTCAAAAATAGTAATCTTGGCTCCTTTTAAAAGTTCAGGTCGGGTTTGATCGTTATACGCCATCGTTTGAGATATAATAACTTCTGGCTTATGATCAGTTTCGATAAATGCATCAATAGTAATGCGCTTTTCTGCTTCTTTGAGATCTACTTCGACTACATCTTCGCAAGATAATACTACAAATGAAAGTAGAAATAGATATATAATTGATTTGCTCATTTCTTCTAGTTTATAATGTTTGTCTATTATACTTAGGGGAAATCAGTTGCCTTATTTAGAAATTGAAATTATAAGTTACAGACGGAATTACAGTTCCGATAATAGAAAGTTGCACAGCTTCTGTAATAGCAGGATTTGTGGTGTTAGGCCTAAACGATATTGAATATGCATTTTTTCTAGCATAAACATTGAATAACGAGAAAGACCAGCTACTTTTCCAGCGCTTCTCTTTGCTTGAGCGTGGAACATATGTTGCTCCAAAATCTAGTCTGTGATACGCTGGTAGTCTGTATGAGTTTCGTTCAGAATAGACAGGTATGCTAGCACCCTCATATTCAAACTTCGAAACAGGATAGGTAGCCGGTGTGCCAGAAGCCAGAACCCAGTTTGCTGAAATTGTCCATCGGTCATCTAGTTCATAGCTTGTTACAAGCGACATATCATGAGTTCGGTCGTGTGCAGAAGTATATTCCCTACCTCCATTTATGCCATCAGCTTGTCTTCGGGTGCGGGAATAGGTGTAGCTTAGCCAGCCGGTAAATCGACCAACATTTTTTTTCATCATGAACTCTAAACCATATGAATAGGCAGTTCCATTTAACATCTCAGTTTCAATATGTTTGTTCAGGAACAGATCTGCACCATCTTTATAATCGATCTGGTTCCGCATATCTTTATAATACGCTTCCACAGATGTTTCGATCGTATTGTTGAAAAAATTCCTGAAATAGCCAATAGCTCCTTGGTCGGCAACCTGAGGTTTTATATAGCGGCTGCTGGGTACCCAGATGTCCAGAGGGGTAGGGGAGCTGGTGTTCGAAACAAGGTGCAGGTATTGCATTGTTCGGTTATACGAAAGCTTAATAGAGCTATTGTCGTTTAGCTTTATGTTTGCGGCAAACCGAGGTTCAAAACCACGATGGGTTTTTATTTTCTCTAAAGCATCATATACAATAGAGTCTCTTATTTCAGTTTCTTCAGGTCTGCCTGGGTTTTCATATAAGTATTCAACACCAGTGCCTATCTGCTGAAACACAGAGTAACGAATGCCATATTTTAAGGTTATTTTGTCCCCGATTTTTTGTTCGTTGCTAATGTAACCTGCGGACTCAATTGCATGTGTGTCGTGGTTATCAATTTCATTAAAAAAAGACTTGTCAAAAGGAGTGACCTGACCAGGTTCTATAGTGTGGTATATTCCAGAACCTCCGAACCTGATTGTATTCGATGGGTTGAGGTAGTAGATGAAGTCTACTTTTACACTACTGTTTTTTAGGTGCGATTTCCATTTAAAGGCGTTTGTTCCTTCTGGAACACCTAACTGATAATCATAGTTACTGTATAACAGGGTTACATTACTGAATAGTTTAGCTCCAAAGACGTGGTTCCAGCGAAGCGTACCAGTGTAGTTGCCCCATTCAAAACCAAACTGATCACCGAATTCAAAAGCATCTCTACCAAAATAGCCAGAGACGAAAATTCTATCTTTATCAGAAAGTGTATAGTTGAATTTTGTATTTAAATCATAGAAGTACAGACGGTTTTGATTGAAACGGTCTTCTGGATGTAATTTAAGGAATATGTCTGCATAAGTCCTTCGCCCCGCAACAATTAGTGAGGAGCGTCCTTTTACCACAGGAATTTGGAGGTTCAAACGGCTCGATAATGTACCAATACCACCACCCATATGAAATCTCTGGTTATTACCTTCTTTCATTCTGATGTCGATAAGTGAGGATAGTCGACCGCCATATTGAGCAGGGATACCTCCTTTATATATCTTCATGTCCTTAACTACATCCGAATTGAAGACAGAGAAGAAACCAAGCAAGTGAGAGGCGTTGTAAACTGGAGCTTCATCAAGTAGGATCAGGTTCTGGCCTGGCCCACCACCTCTGACATAGATTCCTGAATTTCCTTCACCGCCGCTACTTACCCCAGGGAGATATTGAAGGGTTTTAATAACATCTACTTCTCCCATAAAAGCAGGCATCTTCTTAACCAACTTCATAGGCATCTTTTCCATACTCATCTCTACTCTGTTCACATTATCTTCAGGACGGTCTGCAATAACGTCTACGGCTTTTAAAACTTGACTGGTTTCAGAAAGTGAGACGTTGAATTTTATGTTCTTGTTCAGGTTCACTTCTTTGGGGATATTTGCATATCCAATGAATGAATATACAACGTCATAATCTCCAGCAGGCAAAGATATTGAATAGAAGCCGTACTGATTGGTGATAGCCCCAATCTTAAGGGATTTTACATAAACGGATGCTCCGATTAATGCTTCCCCATTTGATTTGTCTTTGATGTAGCCACTCAATGTATATTTCTTTTGAGAGAGGCTGACCAAAGAACTTATCAGAAGTAATGAAAGTAAAAGGGTTCTCATAGATCTTTTGTTTAGTGTAATGTGCATTTGATATGTGTGTAATTTGTTGTGATACAGTGTGTGCAATAACTTTGGTTTGACGTTATTTGAAAAAGTTTGTTACAGCGAATTGAAGGTCGACTATTTTCTTTTATCATTTGCAAGGTTGATTATTTTACAGACGAAGATATCTTTTTTTTCTTTTAGCAATAATAGGTTTTTTGTGTTTGTATATTGTTTTAAATGAGTTTATTATAGGATAAAGAAGTTGTCTATTTTATAACATTGCTCCATAACGATTTAATAATTTGGTAATATGCCCTTAGGTGATCGATTGACGATGTTGCCTCAATATTTGAGGGGGCTTTGTTGGAAAAAAGTATTTACAACCATAGATCAACTCAAAAACTCATACTTGATTGTTGAAAAACAGTAAAAGTTTTTGTGTTATTCATAGGCAAAGTTTGAGTTTTCATTTTGTATAATTTGAATCGCTTTTTCTTCAGACAGCGGCAAACATATTAAAATATGGCATCATGGGCGGTTCAGCTTTCAAGGTGAAACACAAAATATCATAGAGAAACTGATTGATACACAGTATTAAGCAATTGACACGTGAGTTTGTTGAAGTTAGGTGCGGGCTGATGATTGATTTTTGTTTGCATCACATGCCTGCTTGCTCTTAAGCAAATAGCTATACAGGACAGAATATTTATAAGCGCTGAATTTTTGCTTTTTCGCGGTTTCAATAAAAAAGGACGATGCTATATAGGTTACAAAGTGTAAAAAAATAAGTTAGGGGATGCAAGGTATTTAATACCATGGGTAAATAGAGTATATAAGGATTCGGACGACCGTTGAGCAACGAAGACGAAGTTATTTTTTCAACCTTCCTTAGAAATAAAAAAGGCAACCTTTACAGATTGCCTTTTTCTAAGTTGAATATTTAATTTCTATAAATGTACCTGAGATTAATCTATTCAAATTAGGTATTGAATTCAGAATTAATTACCAGCTGGGCTACCTACACGGATCATTGCACAGCGGAAACCAATATCGTTTGTTGATTTGTTCTGATCCAGATAGCGTCTAGTTCCTGGAGAAAGCCAATAAACACGGTCGCGCCAGCTACCACCTTTATAAACACGGGCGTGGTCGTTTACTAAACTCGTAGCTCCAATTTTCTTAGGGCCTTTACCTTGGTAATACATTCGGTTAGAGCCAGGAGAATCATCAGCTGTAAGAGCTTCTGCGCCAGGAACAATACTAGATTGAGCATCACCGTCAAGGTAATTTCTGTTGTCCGCACGCGTAAAGTTGTAGCGGTTAGCAGCTTCTTCGTCTGAGATTGGTTCATAAATGATGCGCCCTAGCGAATCTTTCTGAACTAGAGTACCATCTTTATTCGTTTTCTTTTTCATAAAGATATTACCACGGAATGGGCGGAAACCTTCAACGTCAGTAGAAGAAAGGTCACGATATACGTCAAGAACCCATTCGTTTACGTTCCCTGCCATACAATAAAGACCAAAATCGTTTGGCCAATAAGCATCAACAGGTGCAGTAATTGCAGCATTATCATTCAAATATCCAGCAACCCCCATCATATCACCTCTACCTCGTTGGAAGTTGGCCATAAAAAGCCCCCTTACACCGTTTTCCGGATTACGAACGAAGTGTCCGTTCCAAGGATACAAGCGGCCGCTGTAAATACGTTCTGGAGATTCTACAGAGTTCCCAATAAGTGCCAGAGCAGCATATTCCCATTCAGCTTCAGTAGGTAGGCGGTATTTTGGAAGAAGAATACCATCTTCCCAACGTACTGGACGCTCATCTCCTGTTGGGCTGATCATATTATCGCGTACCGCACCTTGATATTGTCCTGCTAAATATGCATCAGTAGTAAAGTTGTTTTCATCAACTTGGTTTGGATCTAGTTCCAAAATTCCTTCATCTACGAGAAGTTGTTCGTTTACCCTATCACTTCGCCATGCTGCGTAGTCATTAGCCTGAACCCAAGAAACACCAACTACTGGATAGTTATGGTATGCAGGGTGACGGAAATAATACTCTACATATGGGTCGTTGTATGCCAATCGCTTACGCCAAACTAAAGTGTCTGGTATTGCTTTCTGGTAAACCTCAGGATAAGATTTGTATACACGGCGAATCCAGAAAAGATATTCTCTGTAATCTACATTTCTTACTTCAGTTTCATCCATATAAAACGAAGCAAGTGTTACTGTTCTCGGGATGTTGTTCCAATCGTACATAACATCTTGTTGTGTACGTCCCATTGTAAAACGACCACCTTCAATCAGCACAAGGCCAGGACCTGTGGTTTGCTCATTATATTCGGCTACTTCAAAAGCACCGTTGTCAGGGTCGTTATAAGCCCAGCCAGTTGTCGCAGAGATATCATTTCCTCCACCGCTGAATAAGCTACACGAGCTGAGTACCGACATCATTAAAATTGCCGACAAAAATGCTGATATTTTCATCTTCATAATACGGAGTTTTTCAAATTTTCCAAAGCACAAATTTCGAGTGAATATAGCTCTTTTCTGGTTTGTTGCTGTTGTTGATTTGGGAACAAAATAAGTGTTTTCTTATTACTTAATTAAACTAAAATGCAGGGCAGGTTATTGTACCAACACCTTTATATTTTGGTTTTCTCTGACAACCAAAGAAATAACTCGCTGTTATTTCATGCGCACCCCCAGACCCGAAGCCTAATTTGGTTGTGCTGATGTCATAGCTATAGCCTAAACGCCAAGTGTCGATATCTAAACCGAACATTAGACTTATGGCATTCAACTTAATCCAATCCGTGTTTCTGGCCCAAGCCCCTAAAACTATCGCATTGTATTGTAGATAAACACCATAGTTGAGTTTTTGCTCTACCCCTTGCATTTGTACTATTACGTTGGGAGATATCGAAAAGGTTTCATAACCAAAGCGTTTACTCCTATCAATTACAAATTTCATTCCTGCATGACCAGTGAATTTCATAGGCAGGCGGATTTTTACCTCTTCGTCCTTCACATAATAGGGCATTAATAGGTGGTGAACAGCTCCACCGACATAGAAATTTCTTCCATAAATGGCAAAACCACTGGCCATATCAAAATTTAGCACTGGTGGGTTTAAAGAAGTTTCTGTATTGGGGCCTAACCCTCCTGTTTCGTTCAGCTGGTTTGGAAAAATCAAAGAACTTCCTGTTTGATTGAAATTTAAAAAACTGAGTTCTAGCCCGAACATAGCAGCTATTTCTTTATTAATTTTCAGGTGATAAGAATAAACACCATCGAATTCGAAAGAAGAGAAATTTCCTTGCCCCTGCTGATCGTACATAACACGAACGCCAAGGCCTCCGTTAATGAAATCAACAGCTTGGTCGTACGATGCAGTATAGGTAACAAAAGTATTTCCCAAGCTTGGCCACTGATTTCTATAGGAAACAAACATCCTTTTGCAGGGGGCAGAGCCTGTAAGTGCAGGATTTAAATTAATTTTGTCTGCATAGAATTGAGTAAAATTTACATCTTGAGCATTCAATTCTAATGAACAGAGAATGATTATTATCGAAAAAAAAGTAAAGTTCTTCAACATGGTTCGTAAAAATAGCTATGGTGGTTTGCTGCTCCCACCTGACGACAAATATAGGTTTTTGCTGGACATTTTTTTGGTTCAGATATTTCTGTTGTGTTCGCTTGGCTCGTATGCCCAAAGCGTATTATCCCGCAAAATAGAATGGAACAGTTCTGTGCAGCATGCCTATTTCAATAATGCGGTCTTCTTTGAAACGGAAAATATGCTTCCCTATTTTTCAGAAACCTTTAGGGTTGAAAACTTTTTTTCTCTAAAGGATGAAATGACCTTGCAACTGACTGATACAAAATTTGAACCTTTTCAAATTTCATCGCTTTCTTCTGGTCAGTTGGGAAAAATTGATGAAGAGATTAAAGTTGAACAAATTGATGGTCTAGAACGGGGTAGGTTTTGCTCAACATTGAAAATTTTGCCACTAAGGCTTAACGGCGGGCAGTTGGAACGCCTTGTAAGTTTCAATATAATAGTAAAAAGAAAGGCTGTGCCTCCTGTAAAGAAAAGAGGAGAGGCCAGTATTTCTGCCAGTTCTCCTTTGGCATCTGGCAATTGGATAAAGGTGAAAATTCCAGAGTCAGGTGTCTACAAATTGACATATAGTAAACTAAAGGAAATGGGTATTTCAAATCCAGAGCGTCTTAGGGTGTTTGGAAGTGGAGGACTGCTTTCTTTGAGAAATTCAGATGAACGTCCATGGGGATTGATAGAGAATCTTATTTACAAAGGAAGCGATTACTTTCTGTTTTATGCTCAGGGGCCGAATAGGTGGGAATGGAATGAAGACGCCAAGATGTTTCTGAGGCAGAAACATTACTACTCCGAAGTTTCTCATTATTTCTTGACTGACAATGTTGATACAGGAAAAGATAATGAACTGAAGCTTTCTTCAAAACTCACAGGTGCGAATTACACATCGACATCATATGATGTATTGCGTATTCATGAGAAGGAATTGAAAAATCTATTAAAGTCTGGACGTCAGTGGTTTGGTGAGCAATTTGCGAATCAGGAAAATCAAAATTTTGAGTTCGATTTCCCAGAGTTGGAGGTTTCAGCGGAATGTAAACTACAAACAGTGTTGGCTCAGAGTTCGAAACCTACCAGTTCATTTACTATTTCGAATGGGCAGTGGTCTGATGTTCTTGTGTTTGATGATGTTAATTATAGTTACGAGGCATATAGAGCTGTTTTGGGGACTTTGAATAGTTCTTTTGTATGGAATGGAGATAGGAAGATGACTTTGAACTTTCTATTTGAGAAAGCTTCCCCAAGTGCGGAAGCTTGGCTCGATTATATAGCTGTAAATGCCCGTGCAAAATTAAAGTATGATGGAAATCAATTTGTGTTGAGGGATGTGAAAAGTATAGGAGCTGGTAATTTAACTCAGTTTGAGATTCAATCAACAGGAGCGCTTCAGGTTTGGGAGTTGGAAGATGGTTTTGCTCGGAGTGTGGTTCCTGGGGATTTATCAGCGGGAAGGTATAGTTTTGTTGGTAGTACGGAAACATTGAAAACATATGTTACTTTTTCTTTGGATGAAACATTCCCAGAACCGGAATTTGTGGAACAAGTAGCAAACCAGAATCTACATGCATTGCAACAGGCAACTATGGTGATTGTTTCTCATAAAGATTTTTTAGAGCAGGCTCATGAATTGGCCAAAATTCATAGGGAAAAAGATGGGCTTTCTGTTCATGTTGTCGATCAACAGCAGGTATTTAATGAATTTTCTTCTGGAACTCCAGATGTGGCTGCTATCCGTGATTTCGTGAGGATGTTTTATTTACGTGCTGGAGATAATGCAGCTTTAAAACCTAAATATCTGTTGCTTTTGGGAGATGGTTCTTTTGATTACTTGGCCAAACAAGGGCAGGCATTTTCTAATACCAATTTTATACTGACATATCAGTCTGAAAATAGTTTATATACAACTCGATCATTTGTCAGTGATGATTTTTTTGGATTATTGGATGAAGAGGAAGGCGATACAGATGGTTTTCTAGATATTGGAATTGGCCGTTTCCCTGCCAGAACTGTAGCAGAAGCACAGACTATGGTGGACAAGGTGAAACGTTATTATGATTCCAGTAGTTTGGGAGATTGGAGAAGCCGAGTTGTCTTTGTGGCGGATGATAGTGAAGATACTGATAAATGGTACTTCATGGATCAGGGTGAAAAACTGGCGGCTACAGTATGGGACGAACATCCCGAGTTTCTGCCCCAAAAAATTTATTTAGATGCCTATGAACAAGTAAGTACCACAGCAAAAAACACTTACCCAGATGCATCCAAGGCGCTAGATGAAGTTGTGAATGATGGTAGCCTTTTAATAAATTATATTGGTCACGGAGGTGTGAAAAGTTGGGCTGATGAGGGTGTCCTTGTTTCGGAGCAGATTGATACTTGGACAAATAAAGACCATTTGTGTGTACTTCTTACGGCAACATGCGAATTCAGCAGGTTTGATAATGATGATGTAATGTCCGCTGGAGAAAAAACGCTTTATCACTCTGGTGGTGGAGCTGTAGGGCTTTTTACTACAACAAGGCTGGTTTATGCTTATCCGAACGCTTTGTTGAATGAGGCTTTTTTTAATTATGCACTTAAAAGGATAAATGATGAAGATAATACGATTAACCGTTTAGGTGATATCATGAGAAGAACGAAGATAGCAGTTGGTGTGGATTCAAATAAACGGAACTTCACTCTTCTTGGGGATCCAGCGTTAGCTTTGGCTTTGCCTAGAAACAAGGTTTCTACCTTAGCAATTAACGATACGAAGGTAACTAATGCTAATGATACCTTGCGTGTAATGGAACGTGTAACGATAAGTGGACAAGTAGAAACAGAACAAGGACAATTGTTATCCAATTTCAATGGTATTATTTATCCAATTGTTTATGATAGGCCTAATAGTCAGGAAACTAGGGGGAATGACTACACGCCTTTCCCTTACAAGAGCTATGATAGTTTCATATATAAAGGGAAAGCAAGCGTGAAGAATGGAAAGTTCAGTTTCAGCTTTGTAGTTCCTAAGGATATACGTTATCAATTTGGAAAAGGAAACCTATCATTTTATGCCTCAGATGGAAGCATTGATGCTTCAGGAGCGCATGATCGTTTGATTATCGGAGGGTCGTCTAACAGCGTGATTAAGGATGATGAAGGGCCTACTGTTCAATTGTTTTTTAACGATGAACGTTTTGTTTCTGGAGATATGACTGATGAAACTCCTGTGCTAATTGCAAAACTTAATGATGAAAGTGGTATAAATACATTAGGATCGGGAATTGGGCATGATATTGAAGCACAGGTGGATGAAGATGATCAGAAGAAATACTCGTTGAACGGGTATTACGAGTCAGATTTGGATTCCTACCAAAGTGGTAAAGTGGAATATAAGTTACCTGTTCAAAAGCTAGGGGAGCATACCCTTCGCTTCAAGGTGTGGGATGTTCTCAACAACTCGTCTGAAGCAGAAATCGATTTTGTAGTACAGAATTCGGAAGATTTGAAGATTGAACGTCTTTTCAATTATCCTAATCCATTCACAGACCGTACTGCTTTTTTCTTTTATCACAACCGACCATATGAAGATCTGGAGGTGCTTGTAAGAATTTACTCTGTTTCTGGTAGCGTTGTGAAAACAATTCGTCAGGTAGTGAATTCTCAAGGTTTTTTGAGTTCTGCTATAGAATGGGACGGACTTGATGATTTTGGGGGGAATATTGGCAGAGGAGTCTATTTTTATCAAGTGCGTGTGGCTACCCTTCAGGGAGGGGTGGTTGAGAAATATGAGAAATTATTACTACTGAAATGATAGGTGCTTTTGCTAATGCAACTTCTGTAAAATTTGGCAGTCTAAAAAAAGAGTGTTTTGTTTGCATTCAGAATAATAATAGTTCATTCGTAAACGTTGTGAAGCAAAGAAGAATGTACCTGTATCTGTTTAACCTATTTTTAAGATTAGTTCTATGTCAAAAAGAATGATAGGGGTTTTGTTCCTGCTCAACCTCTTTTTTACCAGCCGCGTGTCTGCTCAGATTACTACTCAAGACTTAGCAGGCAAAGTGAATGTCCTCTCCTCCGCTGTTCCTTTTCTTGGGATTACTCCCGATGCCCGGGCAGGAGCCATGGGAGATGTTGGTGTGGCCAGTGCACCGGATGTGAATTCAATACACTGGAATGCAGCAAAGTATGCTTTTATAGAAGAAGATTTTGGTGTGGGTGTTTCTTACACACCTTGGTTGAGAGAACTTGTTCAGGATATACATTTATCCTATGTAACAGGTTACAAACGCATTGATAAACGCCAAACGGTAGCAGCGTCATTGCGCTATTTTTCTTTGGGAAATATCGCCTTTACTGATGTAAATGGATTTAATACAGGCAATTATAGACCAAATGAGTTTGCTCTTGATTTTGCTTATTCAATGCTGTTATCAAAACATTTGTCTGGTGCTGTAGCTGTTCGTTATGTTCACTCGGATTTAACAGGAGGAGCTTACACGGGAGATACTCATACTCATGCAGGAAATGCGATTGCAGCAGATTTCTCTGTTTATTATCGGAATGATTTTTCGATCGATGGAAAAAAGGCAACTTACTCGTTGGGAACAAATTTCTCGAACATTGGTAGTAAGATTTCCTATTCAGACGATTCGAAAACAAACTTTTTACCAATGAACTGGCGTTTGGGTGGTGGTTTCACATATGAGTTGGATGATTATAACTCAATAACAGCACTTGTGGATGTGAACAAACTGCTTATTCCAACTCCTCCTTTGATGGACAAAGACAACCCACAGTCAATTGCTAAAGGACTTAGCTCGGATGTTCCTGTTATGCAGGCCATTTTCCAATCGTTTACTGATGCCCCTGGTGGAGCTGAAGAGGAGTTCAATGAAATCAATTATTCTGTTGGTCTTGAGTATTGGTATGCTAAGCAGTTTGCTATCCGTACAGGGTATTTTTACGAGCACGAAACAAAAGGTAACCGTAAATTCTTTACAACTGGTGTTGGGATGAAACTAAATGTCTTCAAGCTAGATTTTTCTTATTTAGTTGCAGTTGATAATCAGCACCCATTAAAGAATACACTTCGTTTCTCGTTGACTTTGGATTTTGATTCTTTCAAGAAAACAGAAGAGTAATTCAATTACATTCTTAGATTTAAGGATAGAGAATTTATAATATTATAATATTGAAACTGCTTGGATAATTCTGAGCAGTTTTTTTATATAGTTTTATTTCTTGATCTTTGTAAGTTGTTGGTAAATAGATATCTATTCTGGATTTTTTATCGTTGGAGTAAGTTACGTTCAAAATAACTAATGACTAGAGATCAACTGGTCAGTGACGAAAATTATAGTTGTTGCCAATTGAATCCAGAAGTAGGATAGGGGCAATATTTAAATTGATTTCCAAAGTTATTTGTGCTCAGAAAAGCTAAATTAAATAAGGTCACTGACTAACTTAGCTACCCCACTAAGTAAAGCTGAAAAAATAACTTCGGTTTTCGTTACACTGCGGTCGCCCAAATTCTCACGTACTTATAAGTACGGTATTGAACGACTTGTGCGCCTTAACCGAAATTATTTTTCACACTTTACTAAATAAAAAACTTTAACGAATGAAAATACGAGTTGGATTTGGTTATGATGTGCATAAACTAGCTGAAGGTGAAGAGCTTTGGTTGGGAGGGATAAAAGTTGAGCATGAAAAAGGAACAGTAGGGCATTCTGACGGAGATGTTTTGATACACGCTATCTGCGATGCACTTTTAGGAGCTGCGAATATGAGGGATATTGGGTTTCATTTTCCAGACACCTCAGCGGAACTGAAAGGTATTGATTCTAAGATACTGTTGAAGAAAACAGTAGAAATAATAGCTGCAAAAGGATTTTCGATAGGAAATATTGATACGACAATTGCTGCACAAAAACCAAAGCTGAAAGATAAGATACCTTTTATGCAGCATACTTTGGCCGAAGTAATGGGGATAGATATCGATGATGTAGCGATTAAAGCAACTACAACTGAGAAGTTAGGATTTGTGGGGACAGAAGATGGGATTGCAGCTTATGCAACGGTTCTAATTTCTAAATGATTTTCAATGGGAATTTGAGAAGAACATTTTGGCTTTTCTGTTGTAGGTGATATTTAAATTTGATGCAATGAAAGCCGAAGTTACATTCCTTTCTTTCTTAAAAAGAGTGAATTAAGTTGAGGTAGCTCTAATTTGGAGCTAAAAAAAGCTGCTCTTGTTTGAAGAGCAGCTTTTTTAAAGAAGACTAATTTATTTTACAAAAAGCAGTTTGCTAGCGGAACCTTTTGATGTTGCTAATTTAAGGATATAATTACCTTGTTTAACCCCATTTAGTCTCCATATAACTTTGTGGTTGTCGTAAACTCGCTTATTCTCGATCAGTTTTTCGATTAGTTTACCTGAAAGATCATAAACCGAGAGGTTTACTTTTTCTGTTTGTTTAAGAGAGAAATTGATTTCAGCAAATGTAGAAGCTGGGTTTGGTGAAATTTTAAACGATTCTAAAATCACACCCTCTATACTGGTTACATTTGTTACTGTGACAATCATTTCGTCTACTTCAGAATTAACAGTACCGTCGTTTACAACTAGTGTGAACTTGAACTCTTGCGAAGTGCCAACTACAGGAGCTGTAAATGTTGGTTTTTCTGCATTCGGATCAGAAAGGGTAATGCCCTCAGGGGCTGTCCATTTGTAAGTAATTGTATTCTCATTCGGATCAGTTGATGCAGATCCATCCAGAGTAACTACATCTTTGTTATTCACAGTTTGGTCAGCACCAGCATTAGCAGTTGGAGCATCGTTGACTGGATTAACTTTGATTGTAACTTCTGCCGTAGTTTCAGCTTCGCCATCGTTTACTGTCAGTTTGAATACATAATCAGTTACAATCTGGATATCAGGTGTTGTAAATGTTGGTTTCACAGCATTAGCATCATCAAGTGTGATTCCTTCAGGAGCAGTCCAAGTGTACGTAATCGCGTTCTCATTAGGGTCACTAGAGCCCGATCCATCGAGAGTGACAGTTTCACCTTCTGTAACGGTTTGTCCTTCACCTGCATTGGCTATTGGAGCATCGTTTATTGGGTTTACTGTAACCGTAATTTGATCTTCTACAGATTGATATTCACCATCGCTCACAACCAATGTGAATGTGTATTGCGTAGGGACTGCGATATCAGGACTTTCGAATTTTGGTTTTTCTAAACTTGCATCATCAAGAGTGATGCCTTCAGGGGCTGTCCAAGTGTATGTGAGAGTTCCTGTTGTAGTTTCATCGATAGTTCCTGATCCGTCAAGCGTAATCCAGCCACCTTCTGTAACAATCTGATCTTGACCTGCATTAGCTACTGGTGCACCGTTAACCATTACTTGTTGCGTATATTCAGCTTCTTCTCCAGTAATAGGGTCGGTCACAGTAAGTGTAACGTTATAAACACCAGGTTCTTCGTATGTGTGGGTTGGGTTCAGGGAATTTTCTTCAGAAGAACTTCCGTCACCGAAGTTCCATGATAGTGAAGATCCTCCATATGAAGCTCCATAGAAATCAGTTGGGTGACCAGATGGTTTTTTCGAACTTGTTGCATTTTTTTGAGCAAAGAATCCGCAAGCTAAACCACTTTCGCCACTTGAGTTAATTATTTTTATGGTAAAGTCTTTACACGTGCCATCTTGTACTCCTAAGAAAACCCATGCAGGTTCTGAGTTCTTGAATTTCCAATCTGGGTCTTTTTCTGTACTACTACCTTCTCCATTGAATCGCCATAGGTAGGTTGCATTTTCAGAATTTACTGTCGATGTATTGGTACATTGTGCCCAGTTCGGTTTGGCTTCATCTTTTGTGTAAGTAAAGTCTGCAACACAAGCTTCTCCAACAATAACCCTTCTGTGTTTGGTGAAGAAGATATCTGGTTCTTGGTCATTATCTTTGTCGACACCAACTGTTAATGATACTCTAAACACATTCTTACCTTGAGGGAAGGTATGTTCCGGATCGCTTGCTGTGCTGGTTTCACCGTCGTTGAAATTCCACTTGTAAGTGTAGTTTCCACCGATAGGTGTAGTTTTATTAATGAATTTAACTGTTCTTGTTGCGTAATCTGCGCGGTAAGCAAATTTTGGATCAACAAAGTGCTCTTCCATTTCTAGCTCTACAAGCTGAGAATATTCGGCAAAGCAGCCAGTTTGTTCATCACCAATAAGTAAGGTAACTTCGAAATTACCGCCACGTTTGTAGGTGTGTTCAGGATTTTTCTCTCCAAATTTCTCAGATCCATCGTCGAATAACCATAAGTACTTGGTAGTTTCTGCTGTTCCGATAGATTTATCTTCAAAAGAAACAGTTTTTCCATTGGCTTCAAATTCGAAGTATGCTTCGCAATCCGACGAACCAACATGCACAAGCATTTCTACATCGTGGTCTACGCCGGTTACGCTGTTAATTGCAACAAGATGCACAAAATATATTCCAGGCTCATCGTATGTATGGCTTGGCGATTGTTCTTCACTGAAGTTGTTATCACCAAAGTCCCAGAAGAACAAATCACCGTTAGTAGATAGGTTTTCAAATGTTACAGCGTTGGTGGTTGGATCAACTTTGAAGTCGAATGCAGCTCTACATGCATTTTCTCCAATCTTGATAAACTTACCAATTTTATCGCCGCATTTCTTGACGCTATCACGGGCTACTAACGTTACAAAATAAGTCCCTGCTTCTGGATATACGTGTTTTGCTAAACGCCCTGGCTTTTGTTCTCCGTCTCCGAATCGCCAGAAAAAGCGGTTGGCATTGCCTGTAGATTCACTCTTAAGTACAAGTGTTTTGTTTGCATGATCTGGGAAGTATGAAAACTCTGCAACAACATCGCATTCTTTTTCCCCAACTTTGATTTCAATCTCTTTTGAAATATCACAATTTGCATCGTCCCATGCTAGAACATTTACAGTGTAGATTCCAGGTTTGTCAAATTGTTTCACGAAGCTATTGTCTACAGGAGCTTTTTCTGAAGATTGAAGATCACTGAACATCCAATACCAATTTGTAAGTGAAGCAGGAGCTTTAACTTTGAAATCTACACTCAGGTTTGTTGAATTAACGATCGGGTTAATTTCAACAAAGCAATTTTGATCTATTTCACCAACGTGTACAGGGATTGTAATCTGATCAGCACATTCTGTTTCTTCATTGAAGATGTTAAGTGTTATAGGGTATTCTCCTGCTTCAGGGTAAGTGTAGGAAGGAGGAGAAGCGCTACCTTCAGTATAAATAGGATTTGCAAATTCTTCAAATATCCATTCGGAGCTAGTGCTATTGAATGAGGTATTTGTTAGGGCAACTGTTAGATTTGCATTGTCAACAGTAACTTTAAAGTTTGCCTTACAGTATTCTTCCAGCGATTCCTCAACATACACTCTTCTGGCTTGTGTGCTAGTTCCACAAGCATTGCTTACTGTTAGTGAAATTTCATATTCACCTGGCAGAGCATATGCATGATCAACTTCTCTTGTATTGTATTTTGTTCCGTCGCCAAAATCCCAGAGGTAAGTGTTTTTGTCATTTTCATGACTGTAATGCCAGTATTCGGGTCTAATGATTTGATCAATAGTAATCCTGTCGTATTTTAAACCAAAATCAGAACTGACTCTAGCAGTCGGTTTTATGGTAACAGGAGTATGAATTTCATCTGTTCGGCCACAATTATTTGTGATTTTGACATATGCATCGTAGAAACCAGCAGTACTATATGAAAATACAGGGTATTGTTTTGTACTTGTTGTGTTATTTGCATCTCCAAAATGCCATTCGTAAGATTGGCCACCAACAGCTTTGAACTTCACTTCTCCTCCAGGGCAGACATCGTGATGAGGGTCGTGTTTGATAAAGTTTTTGCCAGAAAGTGCTTGATGACGTTTTGCGCACTCATCTGCTCCATCTACAATGAATTTTAGACCTATATCGGTAAACAGCAGGCTGTACTGTGCTGCAATTTGAGGGCAACGGCTATCGTCAACGACTCCTCCTCCTGGTAGTGGTTCAGTTGTTCCAAAAACGATTTGCCCATCACCTCCACTTGGGTCGTAAGAAGCTACTTTGGCAATTCCATTCGCAGGTTCGTCGTAAGTCTCATTGCCCTTTATTTCCATTCTATATTTTACGATACCTTCATGTTCTTTGTGTTCATTCCAAAAACTTAAATGAAACATGATTCCATCTGAATTTTCGAAGTACCAATCTCCCAAAATACGTTGTGTGGCTGGGGAATACTTAGGCTTCTGGCTGCGGGTAAAGGGTTTACTTAACAAAGTTGATCTATCTGTACAGGCATCATCGAGCTTTGTAAGAGTTAGTCCATCAGCCGATTGGGTGATGGTATATGTTCCACTATTGGCGGCGGCAGAACATGGACTTGTTGAAACTGTAGATAACATGTAGTCATCTGGGGCGGCTTCTAGATAAATATGGCCAGTTTCGAAAACGTTGAAGCCGGTTCCTGAATTTTCACTTATTTTATAAAGCAAATTACTCATATGAGTGTTAATTTCAAGAATAACTTCTTTACCGCTTACTGTAGTTTCCCATATGCCTGTCAGTTTTCTTTCTTTACAACTTGGGTACGGGCCATTCAGATATTGTTTGGTAAGAGAAGTTTCACTAGAAACAGTAAGTGGGTATACGTAGCTGTCTCTTCCTGGATCAATCACTGCAATGGCAGTGTCAGGTTCGCTAGCGATTTTTATCGCATCGCCACAGTAATAAGCGACAGCTATAGTAACATTGTCTTTAATGTTGGTTGGAACAAAGGCAGAACCTGCGCCGATACCATCAGTAAGTGTAATGGGTAGAATGCCATCTGGTTTAGGTACATCCCCATTCAGATCGTGTGTGCCAAGCCAGAATAGTGCATAAGCAGTAGCTGTAGGGGTATTTGCAAAATTTGGCATTTCTACATCGAAGTTGAATTTATGGTCTTCTGCTCCTCCTTGTGTTTTCCAGTTTGGAGGTAAATTATTGTCCTGAGGAGGCATGTCTTGTGCTGTTGAATTGCTTACATAATAAGGAGGGATATGGTTGGGATCTTCAACAGCATCAATTATTGCGTCAAGAACCGTTTCTCCTCCACAAGCACTTACCGCTTTAAACTTCGCAGTATAATTACCTGCCGCATAGGCATGTTCGGCAACAACATTAAGTTCCAGATTGATTGGTTCTGTTATAGGGCCAACTTCTGCCGAACCATCTCCGAAATCTACGTAGTATTTGATTCCGGAATTATTGCCTAAATTGTTTTTATCGTCGTAGAAATATACGTAGTCTTCTGGGCATAATCGTTGTGGAGTGAAACGTAGTTCTACTTTTGGCGGAGCATTATTTTTGACTGAAACGACAAGTTTAGCTTCTCCTGAAGCTCCACAAGGGTCATTTGCTTTCAATGTAATTTCATAATCACCAGCAGATGATAACACATATTTTGTGTCTCTCATATCCGAAATCTTGGTAATAGATGTAGGACTATTTACAGGTGCAATTGTCCAAGTGTATTGTAGGCCTTCGCGGTGTTCTCCCATTCCAATAAGTTCTATTTCCGTACCGGTACAAATTGGATGTTGAGGATCGATGAATTCTTTGTTCAATCGAGCTTCTGCAAAAATATCTAAGGAGGTTCCTGCGGTTTTTTGAATTGTTACTTCCTTTGTATGTGGAGGTGATTCTAATCCGCAACCATTCACTACCGTCATGGAAACAGTATGAATTCCTTCAGTTGGAAAGAAATATTCAAAATGTTTCTCATCTGTAGTAAACCCATCGGGGAATTCCCACTTTACAGCTCCAGAGCTTTTTGTCTCGAAATGGACAGGAGTGTTAGGACATGCATGGGCTGGATGAATTTCAAATTCAGCAAATGGAGTTGTGTTCGCATTAACATTAATCCGGATAGGGCTTGCTACTTGAGCTGTGTTACCACAAATGTTCTTTACTTTGTATGATATCTGATGTTCTCCCATTTCAGAGAAAGCAAATTCAAGGCGGTTGCCATGTAGCACTTTATTTTCTGGAGTAATTGTCCATTCATATTCGTAATGTTGCGATGCACCTTCTACTATTACAAGATCGTTAGGGCATATGTCGCTTTTACCATAAAGGTAAGCCATAGGGGTAGGCGATGCATTAGCTCCTACGGTAACATTTGTTTCTGCTGTTTTTTCTCCACAGCCCTCCGTTTGATAGGTCACTTTTGCAGTATAAGTTCCTGCATTTTTATAAGTAACTGGAGTATGGTTATAGGAAGAAGTCATTCCGTTTCCAAAATCCCACGAAATTTCTTTATGAAAGTTTTGGAGTTCGAATTTCACTTCTTCTCCAGGGCATATGTCTTTTCCCGGGAAAACTTTTATAGTGGGAGTTCCTCCATGTACAGTAATAAACTTTTCTGAAGTGCCTAAGTGGGCACCAGCTCCATCATATGCTTTTAGTTTAATTTTATGATCGCCTTCTTTGTTAAATATTTTTACAAGCGGAGTTACATATGCTGTTTTAATGTCATCTATATACCAATCGTAAACCACATCAGGGTCTTGTATGGTACTTGTGTTCGTGGCAGTGACAGTAAGCGGGGCACAACCCTCAATATTGTCAAGAGTAAATGAAACCTCTTGAGCATTTGTACAGATACTTCCCAGCAGCAATAAAAGAACAGCCAGGGGTTTGAAAAAATTTCTCATAAGTGCTCGTTTAGGATAGATTAAACTATGGTTACTGCATAAACCTAAAGGTTAAAAAAGAGGACTCGTTAGTCCTGAGTTTGTGTTTTTGGTTTGTTCTTATTAGACGGCCATGTGTTCGAAATGTTGCTTATTAAATGTTTGTTTTTGAGTTAGATAAGTAGGCTGTTTTGTTCGAATGGTAAGATTAGGTAGTAGCTGTGTAGTAGTTGCTGTTTGGCGTTTTTACACAGAAGATAGACTGTAGAGGAAAATAAAGCGAAAGGAAATGTAGTAGCTAGCGTTTTAAAAAAGCAGGGGGAGTTGCAGGAGTAGAGAAGGAAAACTGCCCGAAATTAACATTTGAATGTGTTAGGATGGAGTTCTGATTAGAGTTTCGGGCAGCTTACGGACAAATTATGAAGCGCTTTTCTCGAAAGCTTCAACTATAACATTGGCTATTGCAAAAGCAGTTCCTGCCGAAGAGCCAAACGACTGGGCAATTTCATGATTTAGGAAATCGTTGAGCGCAGGTTGCGGACGGGCGTCTACCATTGCTTTTACTGCTAGGTCGAATTCATCTCCTTCTTTTTTCTCTATAGCCTCCATCTGTTTGTACTGTTCATTTTCGCAAGCGTAAATTTGCTCTTCGGTCACAAGTACTAGTTTGGGTTTGAACTCTGTATAAATTGACCAAATAAGAACAGTTAGTGTCATTAAGCTTTCTGCATGCTCTGGATCTTCAAAAGCTTCTCCTGTAGCTAAAGTATAACCAAGTACATTAGGTTGCTCTTTGCTGAACTTGTCAATAAGAGCTTGTGCTGTAGTTTCAGTTAGTTGTTGAAGTTCTTCTGCTTTCTTTATGATTTGTTCTGGTGAAAACATATTTTATTGTTTATATGACTTGTTGTAAGGTCACAGACCTACTTATATTTGATTTGCTTTGTCTATACAATCAGCAACTTATCCGTAGAAAAAAATTACTTGAATTATGACTGACCACTTATATATACCACAGTTATGAAAACGCCCCACAACTCAATTGGAGTTGTGGGGCGGCAAAGTTGAGAAAAAAACTTCTCTTTTGTTTATGTAGAGAGTATTTAACTCTTTTCTAATGAGATTTATCTTACGTCAATTACTTCTACGTCTGGATTTGTTTTTGTATCGAATTTAAATTCGTTATCAGCTACAGGCTGGTTGAATTTTAAATTTTTAATGGTGATAGTGTGCAAAGAACCATTTTTATATATGGTTGTAAAAGAATGAATAAGGTTTGTTTTCTTGTTAATTCTGATAACAACTTTAGAATATGGTTTGCTGAGGTCTTCCGGCGATATTTCAACTTCGTGGAATTTCAGATTGCCTTCTGCATATTCTCCGCGATGAAAATATTTGAAGTTCTTCTGGTAGAGTGTGAAGATTTGCGATGGATTGGAGATTTCCTCATCAGAAGGATCGCTTATCTGAACCTCTTCGCTGTCTTTGAGCCACACCATAAGCTGTAGGCCATCGAAATACTGAACTATGGTACCCAGGTCGATGTTATATTTATCGCCTTTAAGCTTTATTTTTCCGTTTTGAGTTTCTTTAGTTTTGGTTTGCCTATTTTCTAAGGTATAAGTAAAGTCGGCTTGAATGGTAGCGTAGGACTGAAATGTAGAACTAGCTTTGTCTAATACTGCTTTTGCTTTAGGATCTTTCTGAGCCATTGCAAAAATGATACTTAGTGTAGCTAAAATACTTAATACTGTTTTTTTCATCTGTTTTAATTTAAGATCACGGATCTATTTTGTTTAGAGATGTTTCATGTTGCTAGTAAAGAACATGAGAACCCTAAAGGTGAGTTTTGGTTTAGCTCACCAGATATTTTTTGTTTGTCAAATGTCGTTTTTAAACCTTTTAATTTTCAAGTTAAGCAGCTGTGCTATTCGTGAAAAATATAATGCTAATATTCACGTGATTGTGGGTGTTGAAGTGTCTTTTGTATTAGCACATCTATTTACTTTAAAAATTAGTTTTGTTTAATGGTAACTCATGTTTATTTCTTATCGTTAATGATGCGTTTGCGTCATAGAAGACGGAACACAGAGAATAAAGTTTGCAAGATTAGTGTTAATTTCTTCTAATTTCTCAATGTTTTCTTGTTGCACGGTCGCAATTGTAACGATTTTAAGATCTGGTTTGGCCTGTTTCAAGAACCACACAATACTCTCAAAATTGTTTGAGTGATAAGTGCCGTTGAAATGGACAAAAGTTTTGCCACGTTCCCAATGCTTGAGTATGAAATGAGCCATTGTTGCGTCCTTTATAGCCTGTGCTTTGGGTAAGTTGTTGGATTGGTGGTTTGTAACCATACCAAACATCTTCTTCATTTTTTGGTAGCATGGTAAGCTATCGTTATAGTCTATAGGTAAAGGCGCGATGTATTTCTTAGCCTCTGGCTTAAGATTTTCTAGCGATTCCAATCCTTCTTTGAAAACCTTCGATGCGTATCTTCGCGGAATATTTGTGGCAACGAATTCAATACCATTGTCTTTTGCGAATTCAACAAGACGCTTATAGTCTGTCATGTAATTTTTCCATAAACGCATTTCAGATTCGAATTTAGCCTGAGAAATTTCTCCGCCCAAATATTCGTCTAAGATCAGTTGACCATCAGTCTCGAACATTTCAGCCCCTAAAACGATTTTATCTTTTCTTTCGTTATAAAGATCCTTGGTTAATTCGTATTGAAGCCAGTGACAAATAGGATCGGAGTGGATTTCCCCGAAGAAAACAATATCTGCGTTCTCCGTAGCTTTTTGCATTTTACTGTAATTCGCCAGTTTTCCCCCATACTTAAAGATTCTGTATGCTGGTTTATCCGATACAAACCCAAACAGGCACAAGGCGATAAACACGTAAAAAACATTCTTCATTATCTTGCGTTATTTTAAAAGATGTGGTCTGTTCGTTATAGTTTTGTGCGAAAGTAAATAAAAAGCTTTAATATAAAAGTAGAGACCATTTATTCGATATGTATTGTAAAATCCTAATTCTTATTGTAATAGTAGTAGGCTTGATGTCTACTACTGTAAAAGCCCAGTATGCTATTTCTACAAAAGCAGTCGTGGGAGGACTAGATCTTGGTAGCTTAACTGAAAGCAATGAAAGTTCAGATGAAGCTGGTGAATTAATGAAGCCCAGTGCCGGGGTTATGATTGGTTTTGAGCGTTACATAGGTAGCCGTACTTATAGTGTGAAACTGAGACAGGGCATTGTTTCCCGATTTGACGATGGGTTCAGATCCTTTACTCAGTTCAATCTGCGCTATAGGCTTTTTCATAGGAAGCATGCATTGTCATTTAGCATGGGGCCTTCGTTGTTTGCAAAGCCGTTGTCAGAAAATACAGATTCGGAATACACAGAAGCTGCAAATTTTCAGTATAGGATAGTTTGGTTCAGTGGCGAGATTGAATACGAGTATTATTTGAATAGCCAGTTGCGTGCCGCATTCTCTTTGAACCATGTAGAACCATCAACGGTTGCTTTAGCCGCAGGAGTAAAGTTCTTTTTTAAATCGAAGGCAAAAAAATGCGATTGCCCAAGCTTTAATAAATATTAAGTAGGTGTGCTAATATAAACGACATTTTTAGGTGTTGTCACAACACTGAATATTGGCTCGGTGCTTTCCCAAATAAATAGCACCATATACTTAGTAAGTGATTAAGATAGTTTTTTGTGGTTTGGCTGTTGATCTGTAGGCTACAGTAAAGCTAAAATGAAAGGTCGCTAGATTTAAATGCAGCTTGTATAGGTTTTGTTGTTTGTACAACCTGTGTTTTAGGTGTTGATTTGCATAACTTTAGGCTGATTTTTTTTCCGTAATGCCTTTCGGTAAGGAATTTGACAAGTAGTAAATGAGCTTTCTTTGTGTTTAGTGGATGCATGCCCTAAATTAATGTATGTTAAGTATCCAGATAAAATTAAGTTAAATCTATTTATGACCAGAGTGGCTAGTTACTTGAAGGACGTAGATTCAAAATAAATAGATCTGCGCCCTTGTTTATAGTAATTTACTCGTTCATAGAATAGAGTTCAGGAAATTTAATAGGGTTATGCCGTTAGATAGTAGGAGTGAAATTAGAAATACAATGAACAAGGATATGATGTTGAGAATAGTGATTTTGTTTCTTTTTCTTACACCGATAGTGTCACAGGCGCAACAGGCCTTTAGTTTGAAACCTATAATTTTGGGCTATCATCCTTATGCAGATCCCAATAATTCTATAGCACCATATAGAGTTGGCGATGATGGAACCTTTGCTACGGAGCCAGGTCTTATGTTAGGTTATGAAAATTATTTGATAACTCCAGCGATGGGGGTGAAAACCCATGCAGGTTTTTTCAGAGACAGCGGAGGTAAGGGGGCTATGCTTTTTCATCTAGGATATAGACTCCGTACCCATTCAGATAACCAATCGATTACTTTGAGTGTGGGGCCTAGTTTTTTCATGCGCCAATCATGGGAAGATGTTCCATTGTATGAGGAACAGGACTTTTGGAACAGAGGTGGCAGTTGGGATACTAGAATAGTTTGGTTCAGCGGAGAGGTTGAAATGCTGTATGCAATTACCCCTGAACATAGAATTAATGTTGCGTTTAACCATATTGCACCGCAGACTTTTACCTTTACGGTTGGATATTCGTACTGGTTGGAACGAATGAAGAAAGGGCGAAAAAATTTGCGTAGAAGATCTGCAACTTATAAACGATCTAAGAGAAAACGCAGAAGATAGGCACTGAGAGAAGTCGAATCTCTAGGGAATTTTAAACTAGCACAACATTATTGTTGTGCTTTTTTTTGCTTTCTAGGTTAGAGAGAAAGACCTTTTTTTCTATATGTTTTGATCCTTTTGACCTATTTCATATCTTTCAATCAGTTCAACAACAAAGCTGATCATTAGGTAGTAGCTCTACAGTTTATCTGTTACCAGCCTCAGTCTACTTTGTAGATAATCAATATTCTGAGCTTCTGTGAACGACCAATGGTCAATACAATCAGTAATTTAAGGAAAACTGTTGAAAATAAAGCTACAGTAAATTAACTTTAACTTCGTAAAGTAGAAATAACCAATAGGCGATAGAAATAATAACTTATTTTGTCGGACTTTTGAATTCTAAAATAAGCAGCGTGTATAATTCCACGTGAGCCGAATTCCTTATATTATAATAAACTAAACCACATGAAATGAGCTGCGGACACAGTTACGTATGTTTTTGTGTGTCGCTTGGCGAGTTGCATGTGATTATATGAAAGAAAATTTAAACACATGAAACGAGTACTTCAATTTTTTGTTTTCCTCTTCCTGTTCTTAACGTTAGGGTTTGTTGCCTATTTCGTATATCAGCACACCCAGAAGGAAAAACGTTTACCAGTATTTAGTGCTGTTCCCAAGAGTTCAATCGCAATTATCGAAACATCTAACTTGACAAAGGCTTGGCAGCAGTTGTCGGAGAATGAAATGTGGAAAAAAGCAGCCCAAACAAAACAGTTGGGAGAATTTCAGGAAACGATAGAGATGGTTGAAGGGTATGCAAAAAAAGGAGGGATTGCTGATATGATTTTAGAGGATCGTCCAATGCTTGTTTCTGTGCACCCAGTTTCTGGATCTGAACTTGGTTTTTTGTTTTTAGTTGATCTACAGAGTGCTCAAGGAATTAAGTGGCTGGAAGGATTATTGAAAGTTACAGATTTAGAAATCGAAGAAGAAAGTCATCAGGTAGATGGAAAGAGTATTGGAATTACAATATTGAAGAACATAGGAGAAGGC
This sequence comes from Bacteroidales bacterium, assembly GCA_965230435.1. Lineage (GTDB taxonomy): Bacteria > Bacteroidota > Bacteroidia > Bacteroidales > JBDKHP01 > JBDKHP01. Next base: position 743,533 of record CBDDLB010000002.1, on the reverse strand, counting down.
ATGAACATATACCTTTCTTTCTTTGAAAACTTGCTGGTAGTGAGTACCGAGAGACGGATTATAGAAGAGTCGTTAGATGCAATAACGATAGCACCTTGGTTATCGGATATGAAATTTTCGACTTTGAAATCGGAAATGGATACAGGAAAGCTGTTCAATTTCTATTTCAATTACAAAATGCTTTCAAATTTCACAGGGGTGTTTATGAACGAGACGGATTCGTCATTGTTGCAGGTGGAGAAAGAACTGTTATATTCTGCACTTGATTTGGATATCCGAAAGGAAGAATTTGAAATGAATGGAACTACACTTCTTGATAGTATACCTTCATACTTTAGGGCACTGACGAATGTGAAACCTGGGCAAATGAATTCCGATGAGATACTGACAGATCAGGCTGCCGCTGTGGTTTCCATTAGTTTCGAGTCGTTCGATCAGTTTCTTGAAGAAGTGAAGAATCAGTTCTCGAAAGAAAATGAGAAAGATGCAACAGATTATCAGGAAACAATTGATTTAGTAGAAGGACTGTTGGAGATTGATATAGAGAAGGATTTCTTCAGTTGGATAGGGAATGAGATCGCATTGGCCAAGTTACGACCTGGGCAGGATGCAAGGGCTGAAGATGTGTTGGTGGCTATTCATACAAATTCCATTGAGCAGGCCGAAGCTGGAATGCTTCGTATTATGGAACAGATAAAGAAGCGTTCCCCGTTGAAATTTAAAACATTTCATCACAGGAATTACGATATTCACTATTTAGAGATGAAAGGTTTCTTCCGTATGTTCCTTGGCAAAATGTTTGGCAAGCTAGAACGCCCCTACATTGCATTTGTGGACGATTACGTGTTGTTGTCCAATTCTTTGAAAACCCTTAAGAATAATATATCGCATTACTTAAACGGCCGTACACTCTCTTCTAGTGGGCCATTCCTCGATTTCAAAGCTAAGATGAGGGAGGAGGCGAACATCAATATGTTTGTGCAGATGCCCAAAGCTTACTCAGGAATGTTTCATTACAGCAGCGCCGAGACCCAAAAAGATTTGAAGGCAAATAAAGACGTGATTATGAGTTTTGCGCTTGTTGGCCTTCAGATGTATCCTGCTAAGGATGGGCTTAAGACAAAACTCCTTACAGCATACGATTCTTTAGCAATTGCCAATGATGAACTGGAGCTATTGGAACTAAAGGCAGACGACGAAATGTTCAACGTTAGTGTAGAACGTTTGGAGTTTGCTGTTTTTTTGCCCGATACTGTTGAATTGCAGACAGAAGATTATGTTTTGATGCATGAAGACAGCACCAGTAAACGCTTTGAAGTGAAAGTGCTTGAGGGTAAATTTTCAGGAGAAGGACGTTATTATTATCCATCGGGGAATCTGATGAGCGAGGTTAACTATGTGAAAGGCCAGCTTATGGGAAATGCTATTTTTTATTACGACAAATTTGGAAAAAAACCGAAAGCAAAGGCTGTTTATGAAGAGAACAAAGTCACAGGCCAGTATGTAGGTTATTATGATAACGGAGCCATTAGAAACAAAATTAAGTATAAAAAGGGTTTGGCACATGGAGAAGCTGAATTCTTTTATAAGAATGGAGCTTTAAGGATGTCTGGAGATTATAGAAAAGGCAAGAAAGATGGGAAATGGCTGTTGTACGACGAAAAAGGAAAGAAGCAGGGAAGCGAAAAGTGGAGTAGGGGAATAAGAAAAAGGTAGTAGTGCTGTAACGTTTTTAAGGGCGAACTCCTCATATCCATATGAAATGATCTTGCAGGCAATGCAATGAGTAAATCTGCTGGAGAAAAAATTCTGGTGGTTTATGGGGTGTTCCTATAACAGAGGCATATGTGGTTTGATTTATGCGCCAGAAGCTATACTTTTTTTTGGACTTGTTTTGTATTCGATCAGGTCATGAAAGAAAATTAGGGTGTTATACAAGCATTATTTAGGGATTTGTTGCAGTGACGATCCTGATTGAGTAGCACCTCGTTTTTGATAAGCATAGAATAGGCAAAATAACTCAACATATTAAATTATTAACCATGAAACAGACACTTACAGCTTTAGTAATTTTACTTTTCTCGGTCTGTGTTCAGGCACAGGACTTCAAGAATATTTATGTGAAGAATGCCGAACCACGAAGTGAGAGCGAAGTTAACCAACTTGTTAGTGAACTTAAGGCAAACAAGTTTTTTCGTCAGCGACTCGACATACTTCGCAAGTCAATCGTAGCTTCTTCTTTGGGATTTACAGGAGCGCAGACAGTTAAGGTACTGTCGGCTTTCGAAAGTTCTACGGAAAAAGGAGAGGCAATTAAAATAATGGACGAGCACATTTTAGGAATGACATCTGAAAATGTGATTACGGCCATTAATACAGCTATTTTTTCCAGTCACAAATTGGCAATTCTTGAAGCATTGCGCAGCACTATTACCGATGACGATCGGCGTTACGTTATTCTTGAAGCGTTTAACACACAGATAGACAAGAAGAAGGCTAAAGCTATTCTTGATCAGGTGATTATGCCACGTAGCTTCATTTACGGAACTATTATCAGTAAAGAAGTTGTTTTTGTTGTTGATGTTTCGGGAAGTATGAAAGCTAAATTTCAGTTGTCTAATGGACAAGAGGTTAGTCGTATTGATTTTGTCCGTAATGAACTGAAGAAGGCAGTATCTATTCTCCCTCCAGATCGTAAATTGAACGTAATTATGTTCAGTGGAGGTGTGGATGAATGGAAACATAGACTTACATCGGCAACTGGAGATAGTAAGGACGATGCTCTGCGTTATGCAAACCGTTTCAATGTAGAGGGAGCAACCAACATTCATGGAGCCCTGAAGTCCGCTTTTTCAGACCGTTCTGTGAAAACAGTTTATTTCTTAACGGATGGTGTTCCCACAGCTGGCGAAGTACAATCTCCGGACGATATTGTGAATGAGGTGCGCCGGATGAACCAAGGGCGCGATGTTAAAGTTCATACTTGTGCTTTTATCATGGGAGATTTCATGGGAGACAATAAGCCTCTCTCAAAAACAATTATGCGCAAAATAGCAGAAGCAACAAATGGTGTTTACAGAGCATTTGAGTAGCGGTATTCTCTAAAGTCAAAAAAGTATAAGAATTTTCTGAAAGGCTGTCCAAAATTTTCTGGACAGCCTTTTTATAACCCAAGTCCAATGATCAGGACGTCGTCAAGCTGTTCTTTAGCTCCTCTCCAATTTTCTAATTCTTGCGCTAGGCGTTCCTGTTGCGATAGCATAGGTTGTTGGTGTATTTCAATTAAGAGGTTTTTGAAGCGTTTGGTCATGTATTTCTGATTCTTTGGGCCTCCAAACTGATCAACAAAACCATCTGAAAATATATAGATATAATCGCCTACTTCAAATTCAATATCGTGATTGGTAAAGAATTTTTCTTTGAAGTAGATGCCTATGGGCATTTTGTCGGCTTTTATCTGCTCAAGTTCATTATTTCTGATGATATACAGAGGGTTGTAGGCTCCCGAAAATTGACCAGATAGAGTTTTTAAGTTTATTTTTACCAAAGCGATGTCCATTCCGTCTTTGGCCTCTCCAACTTTACCGGTCTGGCGTAGAGAAGAAATGATGTTCGCACGTAGCCGTTCGAGTATCTCAGCAGCCGAAAGGCCTTTTTCACTCCGTACAATTTCGTTCAGAAAAGATAGGCCAAGCATGCTCATAAAGGCTCCAGGCACTCCATGGCCGGTACAATCTGCAGCTGCAACAAAAATTTCTTCGCCTTCCTTGGCTATCCAATAGAAATCCCCACTTACTATATCTTTGGGCATATAAAAGATAAAATGTTCTGGAATGCTGTCTTCTAATATTCCGTTAGGAGGTAATATGGCCGATTGAATCCGCTTGGCATATTGGATACTGTCCGTGATTTGCTTGCTTTTTACTGCGATTTCGTCGCGGTGTTTTTCTACAACTGTTTTCTGGTGCTGAATTTCATCACGTTGTTTTTCAACATATTGCTTTTGGTACTGTATCTCTTCGTTTTGAGCTCTGATTTCTTCGTTCGCCTGATTAATACGTATATTTTGTTTGAATAGAATCTGATTAGCAGCCCTTTTTTCCCGATACTGACGGAAAACGATTACAGAAAAGCTGATTACAATAAGAAGTCCTGCGAATGTAACGTAAATTACGATCTGCTGTCGTTCTCGGTCTGCTTCATTTTTTTCGATTTCAAGATTTTTCACTTGGAGCTGTTGCTCCTTCATTTTTATTTCGTTCTCTTTCTTTTCGGTTTCGTATTTTGTTTCCAGCTCTCTTACCTGTTTTAGACTTTCGTTGGTGAAAGTGCTGTCTTTTATGTCGGAGTATTTGCGATGATACTCTAAGGCCATCGATAGATTACCTATTTTCTCATAACAGTTGGAGATGTCCTTGTACATATCCATGGCCATTTTATCGAAATTGCTCGTTTGAGCGATATCCATGGCTTCGAGATATTTTTGCAGTGCACTTTGATATTCTCCCAGCTCAAAAAAAAGTTCGGCAATGGTTTGTAGTGTAAAGGCTACTTCTTTGGTGTTCTGTATTTCAACATTTATATCTAGAGATTTGTTCAGCGTTTTTAACGCTGTCGTGAACTTTTTCTGATGAGAATATATGCGGCCTTTGTGTTGGTAAGTAGTGGCAAGCCCATACAGAAAGTTTATTTTTTTGAATATCTGTTCAGCTTCGTTCAGGTAGTCTAGTGCTTTCTCGTAGTCTTTTATTTTTTCATTGCTGTATAGGAGGCCAAGATTGTTCAGGTTCATGCCAATCTCCCTTTTCTGGTCTTTGCTCCTGAAAATACTCAGTGCTTTGTCGTAATTTACAATCGCTTTTTGCAGATCTTTGCCGTAGTAGAAGTATACATTGCCTAAGTTCGATAATGTTCTTGCCAACGGAATGGAATCTTTTCTTTTCTCGTGAATTTTAGAAGCTTCGATGTAGTATTTTACAGCTTCGTCATAATTCCCTAAATTTTTATTTACAACACCAAGACTGTTATAAGTAGTCGCCAACCGTTTATCATCTTTGAGTTTCTTGTAGATTTCAACTAGACTAAGGTTGTTCTCTAGTGTTTTGTTGAGTTGTCCTTTGATGTAATTGTAGAAGCCGAATAAATATATGGCTTCGGCCTTTCCCGATAAATAATTTATTGAATCAGCTTTTTCAAAAGCCTTTTGTGCAAAATGAAATGCTGTGTCGGGATTCATTCTGATGTAACTGTTCCCAAGTTCTATCCAACACAGAACTTGAACAGTGTCTATTTTGAACGTTGACGCCAATTTCAGAGCCTGTATTGCATAAAGCCTGGATGTGTCGGCAGAGCGTTTCCTGTATTGATTGGCAAGCTTTAGCATAGGAACTGCTCTATTGGCGGCGAGTTCAGATTGTAGCGCATTCTTAAGGCTATCGATCTGACGTTGATTTTGTGCAGAAGTTAGACTAACAGATATTAGGAGAAATACTAATATGATCAGTTTAATTCTCATGCGTTAAAAGTTTCGTTTGGTGCGCAACTTATCAAGAGCTTTCTTTTTCTGAACAAATTTTAATTTGGAAGAACTTGGTGTATTGTTACTTCTCCCTCCTATACTACTATATAACAAAAAACTAAATTGTTGAATTCTATTTGTATTATGGCGAAGTTTGATTTTGTGAAATCATGCATTACCATAGTGCAAAAACAATTTGATAAACTTCTCCTTGTTAAGTGTGAAAAAAGCTAATTCAGCATTCAATCTTGAAGTTTTAATCCTCATGTACGAAAGGTGCGCTCCGGATTAAAACCTGAGATGTGCTTTGGACTAACTTAATTTTTAGTGTCACACTAAGTATACAATTGTACTTTACTCATCTTGTTTTGTACGTTCGATATTCAACATATAAATCTATTAATTTTATGCCAAAATATTGATATTGAAACTATTTGTTTCAGAAACAAACATCTCGGCCATCTTTGGTCGAACATAACTCGCCGACAAATTAGCTCACAGGTCTAATTTGCATGAATTAGATGTTGGATGTTTCTGTAGATGTTATAAATAGGGCATACATTTTACCTAAACGCTTAAAGTTACAACTTTAGAGAATACAAAACTTCCCTTATTTCAAAAAACCTTGCTTGTGGTTGCTGTTTCTTTTTTATAGCGTTTTGTATAGTTTTGCTTTCTTTCAGAATTTAAGAGGCGCTAAAAAACAACAACATGCAGATTGATAAAACTGTTAAACTGACCGAGCAAGACTTTACCTATGAAGATAAGAAAGAACTGAAACGGCAGAATGTAATTTTTCTAGGAGGTGTTGCGTTGATAGGGATTGTAGCCCTAATTTTTATTTTTCTTTTAATTCCTTCTCTTGTTTGGCGAGCAATAATAGGGATGATATTTTTCAGTCTAATAGGACTGTTTGTATCATCATTGTATTCAAACCTGACAGACCTTAAATATGGTAAGAAGGTCGTTAAAGTAGGAAAAGTTTGGGATACTTACGAAGAGTTTCATGTACAGAAACAAGGAGATAAGGAAGTCGCTACACGGAAATTTTTTTTCAGGGTGGGAGATATGAAACACCGTTTTTTTCAGTTTAGTTTTGATAAGGAAGAAGATATTGCTTTACCAAAGGAGGCTGTTGAATTTGGAGTTGGACAAACTGTAGAGATGCATTTCACAAAATCGGGCTATCAACTTCATGAATCTGTATTGAGAGAGGCACTGAAAAGTATTTCTGATACGTATTCTGTTGAGCAAAAGATAAAAAGTAAAAGGCTAATTACACAAAACGAGCCTCGCCGATGGAGTGAAAAAGAATCGGGTGAATACTTCTATTTACTGGTGCGCGGAGTGCTAATTGAAGTAGATGAATCTGTTTTTTATCAGGTAGTTACGGGATCTGAGGTTGATATGGGTACAGATATGTTTTTGCAGAACAGAACTAGCCTTAAGGTGAAAGGAACAAAGGGAGAGTGGCTGGAAATTAATAAAATAGCCCCTATGGCTTAGAAAGAGGCTTGCGAAATAAATTATAAAACATTTGCGAAACTGCCCCAAAACATGCTTTTTTTCATGAAATGAATGCCTGTATTGCTGTAATTTTGTTTCCAAATTGTTAGACGAACATAAAACCACACTACAGAAATGGATTTACTAAATGCCATTAAACAAGGGGCACGTGAACTGAACAAGACAATTGTTTTACCTGAAGGTACAGAAGAACGTACCCTAAAGGCTGCTAACCAGATAATTGAAGAGGGACTTGCCCAGGTAATACTTCTAGGCGATATCGACGAGCTTAAGGCGAAAGCTACAGAGTTTTCTCTTTCGAACATCGAAAAAGCTACTTTGGTAGATCCACGCACCTATGAAAAGCGTGACAGCTATGCTGATGTGATGGTGGAAATGCGTAAGAAAAAAGGACTTACAAAAGAGGACGCATTGAAGCAGTTGGACAATCCGCTTTACATGGCTGCCATGATGGTAAAAATGGGCGATGCAGATGGAGAGGTTGCTGGAGCAGACAATGCTACTGGTGATGTTTTGCGTCCTGCGTTTCAGTACGTAAAAACTAAACCAGGTATATCTGTTGTTTCTGGTGCATTTCTTATGATCATGCCAGACAAAAAATGGGGCGATGATGGCCTTATGGTTTTTGCAGATTGTGCGGTTCACCCAAATCCTACAGCAGAAGAACTAGCTGAAATTGCCGTTGCTACTGCGGAAACTACAAAGGCTATTGGTAAAATCGAGCCTCGTGTTGCGATGACAAGCTTCTCAACAAAAGGTAGTGCTAAGCACGAAATGGTTGACAAAGTTGTAAAAGCAACTGAACTTGCTAAAGCGAAAGCACCTCATTTCAAAATCGATGGCGAGTTGCAGGCAGATGCTGCAATTGTAGAGGCTATTGGTCAGAAAAAGGCACCAGATAGCGAAATTGCCGGAAAAGCAAACGTTTTAGTTTTCCCAACTCTTGAAGTAGGAAACATTGCATACAAATTGGTTCAGCGTTTGGCAGGAGCTGAGGCTATTGGTCCAGTATTACAAGGTATGGCTGCACCTATCAACGACCTCTCCCGTGGTTGTTCGGTAGACGACATCGTAAGCCTTGTAGCCATAACAGCAAACCAAGCAGGTGTAGAAGCCTAATTAAAGATAAAGCCCCGCACTAGCGGGGTTCTTTTTTTCTTGCGTTACAGTACCGAAATCAATATATATAACACAATAAAATTCAGTCGAAATGGCAGAGATTACTGAGCCGATTGAGAATTATGGACTTAGCGCCGATGCGAAACCAAAATCATTGTTTTCAAAAGTTGGTATCATCGGAGCTGGCGAAGTTGGGCGTAACATTGCCCGTATGATTAGTGCGCACAGCATGGATGTGGTTTTCATTGAAGTAAGCCAAGAACACATCGATCATTGTCAGAAAGAGCTAAGCGCGGATCTTGACCAAATGATTGCTCGTTGGGGAATGACAACAGGAGACAAAAGAGCAATCATGTCGCGCATTACAGGATCAACAGATTACAAAGCTCTTGAAGGTTGTGGTATTGTTATCGAAGCTATCAAATCTCGTAATAAAAGAGATATTGAAGTTATTAATGAGCGAAAGGATATCTTCAGAAAAATAGAAGAGGTTGTTGCAAAAGATGCAATTATCGCAACAAACTCAACTACACTTGTTGTTACAGAACTTTCTTCTGAATTGAAAAATCCTGAGCGTTGCATAAGCCTTCACTTCACTGCTTCTCCAGATTCTAAGATTATGGAAGTAGTTCGGGGTATTTATACAGAAGATTCTTGCTTTGAAAAGGTTCGTAAGTTTGCGAATATGATCGATAAGCAAATGACAGAGGTTCAGGAATCTCCAGGTATTATTTCAACTCGCCTTTTAGTTCCTTTGATCAATGAAGCTTGCCAAGTTCTTATGGAAGGTGTTAGTACAATGGAAGAAATCGATCGTACAATGCGTCTTGGTTTTGGTCTTCCTAGTGGACCTTTCGCAATGGCAGACCGTATAGGTTTGGATAAATTCGTTCGTTGGGGCGAAAACCTTTATGCAGAATTTGGAGATCACCGTTATATAGCATCTCCGTTGATTAAGCGTTTGGTGCGTTCTAACCGTTTAGGTTATAAGGTACGTGCAGGTTTCTTTGATTATGATGAGGAAGGCAACCGTGTAAAGCAAGACCATCGCTCTTTCGATTACATTATGCGTAAGTAATCGGAAATTGAACTGAGATAAGTGAGAAGAGCTTAAGCCCTTCTTTCTATAAAGTTTTTAAAATATAAGTTTGGGTAAGAGGATGGGTTTGCAGCCCTTGTCCGAAACTAAAAAACAATAGATATGAAAGTTTTAGTGTTGAACTGTGGTAGTTCATCCATCAAATATCAACTTTTCAACATGGCCAACGACAACGAAGTTTTGGCTAAAGGTGTTGTTGAAAAAATCGGACTTAGCGGTTCGTTCTTAAAATATCAAGCAGCAGGTGCTGACAAAGTAAAATTAGAAGGTGAGATTGTAGATCACCAAGCAGGTATCGAATACGTTCTTGGAATTCTTACTAGTGAGAAACATGGTGTTGTTAAGGAACTAACAGAAATTGAAGCTGTTGGTCACCGTGTTGCTCATGGTGGAGAGCATTTCCAAAAAAGCGCTTTCGTAAACGACGAAGTACTTGCTAAGATTGAAAGTATCGCCGAACTAGCTCCATTGCACAACCCAGCAAACCTGAAGGGTATCTATGCAATGGCTCAGTTGATGCCAGAGGTAAAGCAGGTAGCTGTTTTTGATACTGCATTCCACCAAACAATGCCAGCTGAGGCATACATGTATGCATTGCCGTATTCGTTGTACAAAAAGTATGGTATCCGCCGTTATGGTTTCCATGGTTCTAGTCACGTTTACGTGTCTAAGGTAGCTTGCGATTTGTTAGGACTGGATTTGAACAACTCAAAAATCATTACGTGTCACTTAGGTAATGGTGCTTCTATTGCGGCAGTAAAAGATGGAAAATCGGTTGATACTACAATGGGACTTACTCCAACAGAAGGTCTGATGATGGGTACGCGTGTTGGTGATATCGATGCAGGTGCGCTGACTTTCATTATGGACAAAGAAGAGATTGGATATTCGGCATTGAATACATTGATCAACAAACACTCTGGTGTTTCTGGTGTTTCTGGTGTTTCTTCGGATATGCGCGATCTTGAAAACGCAGCTTACAACGAGAACAACGAGCGTGCTCAGTTGGCGTTGAACATGTATTTCTATCGTGTTAAGAAATACGTAGGTGCTTATGCTGCTGCTATGGGTGGTGTAGATGCGATTGTTTTCACAGGAGGTATTGGTGAGAACGGTCCAGAAACACGTGAAGCAGTATGTAAGGACATGGAATGGATGGGAATCGATTTCGATACGGAAGTGAACGCTGGACTCCGTGGCAAAGACAAATGTTTGACAAAAGAAGGTTCTAAAGTAAAAGTTGCAGTAATTACAACAAATGAAGAGTTGGTTATTGCAGAAGATACTGTAAGTATTTTGAGTGGACTTTAAGAAATATAATAGACTCGGAGTGGAACTTGGTTTTACAGAATCAGGCTTCTCAGAATGTGACTAAATGTTAGAGTATTAGATTTTAGTTACATAGTTGGGAACATGATTTTACAACTCTGAGTTTTGTTTACTAATGTTTTGATGCTTGCCAGATGAGCATTGGTTAAATTTTTTTCCTAAAACAACAGGTACCGTCAGCGATAAGCTTATGCTTAGCTGGCGGTTTTTTTGTTTATTTTGTAGCGAATTAAGTTGATGTCGTATACACAATTTTTTTATGGGCACTTAACTGATATTGAGTAAAGAGTGAATCCTAAAACATCTAGGAGTGTTAATGTAGATGGCATTCGTAGGTTTTAATTGTGTAGAATATTAACGCAGTTCATTTGTTAATGAATAGTGTGATAGGCTTAATTCTATGAACTTAATGCTGCTGTTTTGTTCGGATTTTTTGCTTGCACCGGACTTTCAGCAGTCACACTAAATTATTAGATAAACATGATACTTTCATCAATTGCAGATCTTCAGACACTTGTCGGGAATAGAAGTGTCCGAAAAACAATGGCTTTAGCTGTTGCTCAAGATCATCACGCATTGGACGCAGTTTATAAAGCGACTGTGGCAGGTTACGTGAAACCTATTTTGGTTGGTGATGAACAAGCGATCGGGGTTATTGCCAAAGAACATTCATATAATCTCGATGAGATTGAAATTGTGCACGAACCAGTACTGGAAAAGGCTGTAGAAAAGGCTGTTCGATTGGTAAGTGAAGGTAAGGCCGATATTCTTATGAAAGGAAATGTGGCTACCGGTACACTATTGAAGGGTGTTTTGAATAAAGATTGGGGATTAAGAACAGGTTCGCTCTTGTCGCATTTTGCGTTTTTTGAACTACCTAATTATCACAAACTATTGGGATTAACTGATGTTGCTATGAATATAGCTCCGAACCTGGACGAAAAAGTACAGATACTGGATAATGCTGTTCGATATATGAATGCTTTAGGTTTGGATAAGCCGAAAGTGGCACCCCTTTGTGCAGTTGAGACGGTGAATCCGAAAATGCAGGCAACTATTGATGCTGCTGTTATGACGCAGATGAACAGACGGGGACAGATCGGGAATTGTATTGTAGATGGGCCTTTAGCTTTTGATAATGCGGTGAACAAAGAAGTTGCCGACCATAAAGGTATTGTGAGTGAAGTTGCGGGAGATGCCGATTTATTGCTTTTTTCGGCTATTGAAGCAGGAAATGCTGTTTATAAGGTTCTGGCAGCAATGGAAGAATCGAAATTGGCGGCTGTAATTCTTGGAGCAAAGGCTCCGATTGTTCTTACTTCAAGAGCAGATTCAGAAGAAGCAAAACTTAACAGTATTTTACTTGCAGCTGCAAGTTAGGGAAGATTATATTGAAAGTTGTGGTGTTGGAAAAAATAAACGATACCACAGGAAATGTAGTTTATTTATATTTAGTACTATATTGAATATTAGTTCTATGAACTTAATACTCAATTCGTCAAAACAATTTCATGGAAAACATTAGAATATTAGCCATAAACCCAGGTTCCACTTCTACAAAAATTGCTGTTTATCGCAATATGGAACCTTTATTTTTGCGTACGCTTCGTCATTCTTCCGATGATCTGAAGAAGTTCGACACAGTCGCAGATCAGTTTACATACCGCAAAGAATTGATTCTAAAAGAACTGGAAAATGCAGAAATCCGCATGGATATGATCCGCGCAGTTGTGGGACGCGGGGGCTTGCTGAAGCCCATTGAATCAGGAGTTTATCAAGTGAATGATAATATGCTGAATGATTTACGGAACAGCCCCATTGGGGAACATGCTTCTAACCTAGGAGGCATTATAGCTTACGATATTGCTAAAAGTTTACCAGACGCAAAGGCATATATTGCAGATCCTGTAGTTGTGGATGAGCTTAATGAATATGCCCGAATGAGTGGACACCCCGCATTCCGAAGAAAATCAATTTTTCATGCTCTGAACCAAAAGGCTATTTCGCGGCAGCATGCAAAATCTATCATGAAAAACTATGAAGACCAGAACTTTATTGTAGTGCATTTAGGTGGCGGAATTTCTGTAGGCGCGCACGAGAAGGGCAGGGTAGTAGATGTAAACAATGCTCTGGACGGTGATGGACCTTATTCGCCGGAGAGGGCTGGAAGTTTGCCTGCTGGCGACTTAGTGAGTCTTTGTTTTAGCGGACGGTATACTAAAGATAAAGTAAAAAGAATGCTCACAGGTGAAGGTGGCCTTGTTGCTTACTGTGGTACCAATTCGGCTTATGAGATTGAACAGAAAGCTCAGGCTGGAGACGATCATTGCCGCTTCATGCTTGAAGCTATGGCATATCAGATAGCCAAAGAAATAGGTTCTATGGGAACGGTTATTAAAGGTGAGGTCGATGCTATCCTAATCACAGGGGGGATGGCCAACAGTAAATTCTTGGTAAACCTTATTATTGAGCGTGTTTATAAAATAGGGCCAGTACATGTTTATCCAGGAGAAGATGAGCTGAAAGCTCTTGCGATGAATGGTTTGATGGTGGTGAAGGGAGAGTTGGTGCCTAAGGAATACAGCTGATGACATTGTTTGTGGAAGCGGGAAAAGTTGATCCCGTTTCTGCATTTCGCAAATGTTTTTCCCTATGTAAACTTACTTGTTAGTTGTGAGTTATGTCTTTGAAAGATTAAGCAAGGGCGTTATTTATTTAGGAAAAACATCGTGCTAATATCCAGTGTTGTAATAAATCTAGAAATGTCGTTTATTAGCATACCTACTTAATCGTTTATGTGAACTATGAATCAGAAAAAAGATTGGAAGCAACTGGGAGTACTGTTAGGGATGTTCGTTCTTGCAGTAATATTTTGGGATACAATTGTTATTTACCCCATTAAGCTTTTTGTGGTCATTTTGCATGAAATGAGCCATGGACTGATGGCTGAACTGGTTGGTGGTGATATTATCCGTATTGAAATTAGTCCACGATTGGGTGGCGTATGTTGGTCTACGCGGCCTCCTGGTTTTTGGCCAGACTTTTTAATAGCCAGTGCAGGCTATTTGGGAAGTTTATTTTGGGGTGGTTTCATACTTCTGTTTGCATCATATTCTAAGTACGATAAATATCTTACGCTGGTTATAGGACTGGTTCTTTTGTGGCTAAGCTGGTATGTTCTGAAATCGGGAGGGATTTTCGGAATTATATTTACACTTGCTTTTGCTGTTGGTTTGATAGCTGCTTTTCGATGGCTCCCCGATCTTTATCACGATTATCTGCTGAAATTTTTGGGTTTAACATCTGCCCTTTATGTTGTAATCGATATCAATTCAGATCTGATTGCACGTTCTGGCATTGGGAGCGATGCTGATAAAATTGCACAACTGACAGGTATCCCGTCAATTTTTGTGGGTTTAATATGGCTGGTAATAGCCCTTATAGCTTTGTTTTATATTTTACGCTATAGTCTTAGGGCGCCCTCGCATGTTCAAGAAAATGAACATTGATTTACCTAGAGTTCTATAACGAAAAATCACAGAAATTCTTTCACTTTTTCAACCAGTTCGCTAAGTACCGAAGTGGCTTTACCCTGTAGAAAGATGTCTGTTATATTATTTGTGTAGGCTGAGCTATCCAGATTTATTTCGATAATTTTAGCCTTGTTCTGGTGTGCGATATGCGGGATTGTTGCTGCTGGTGTCACTAGGCCCGTTGTCCCTACAATTAAGCAAAGGTCTGCATTTTGTGCAGCTTCGAACGATCCAGTATATGTTTTGTCAGGAATACCTTCTCCAAAGAAAACAAAGTCGGGTTTTAGAAAATTATTCTCAAGATCGCAAGACTTGCAGTATGGAAGATGGGACATGTCTGTTTCTGCCGCTTTATAAGACGTTCCACATTTCACACAGCTAAGTGTATGGAGCGTACCATGAAATTCGTATACATTCTCGCTTCCGCTGTCTTGATGAAGGTGATCGATGTTTTGAGTGATGATGGTATTGAGCTGTCCTATTTCTTGAAGTTGCGTAAGCGCATCGTGAGCAGCATTGGGTTTCACTTTACCAAAGAATTGATAAAACTTCTCGCGGATCGGCACCCAGGATTCCTCTGGCGATGTCAAGAAAAAATCAAGTTCGAGTATAGCTGGGTTTATGTTTTCCCATACCCCTCCTATGCCTCGATAAGTAGGGATGCCACTTTCGGCAGAAATACCTGCACCAGTAAATGCAATTGCGTTTTTTGAGTTAATGATCAGTTCTGCCGCAGCTTCTATTTTTTCTTTCATCTGTGTATGAAAAGTTTGATGATTGAACACGTGGTGCTATTTGTTGAGCATTATAAAATTAATAATTCCTTATGATCTGCACCACTAATTAGATATCCACTTACTTAGCTAGGAAAAAGTACTGCTTCTGCGGCTTCCGATAAGGTGAAATTATCGAACCCATCAACAAAAATCAATTCTACCATGCCAACAAGAAGCGATTCAGAGAAAAGGCCATAAGTATCAAGTTCGTCCATGGGAGCGAGTTCTTCATAATCAATGTTGATGGTCATTTCCAGAAAACCACGTTTGCCGTTGAATTTAGCTTTGACTTTTCTTCTCGATAAGCTAACACCTTTAAACACTTGCACGAGAATAGCGATTTTTTTAATGATCACTTCATCCTGAAATTGTTTTATATCTAACGTATTGAGCTTCTCTTCAATTCCTTTCAAGATAAACATCTTACTAAGAAGAGATGCATCTGCCTGCCATTTAATTTCAAAAATATTATCCATAATCTATGCTTCGAGGGTGCAAATATGGAGTAATTTTTTTACACTTTACTAAGGTGGATTGCAAGTAAGTGATACGTAGGTTGAGGTTTTTCTATGTGCAATCTGAAAAGGGTAACGAAAGCCAAGAATAGTGAGGCAAGGAGAGTAAAAAAAGTGGGATAAAGTACCTCTATGAAAAAGAAATGTTCTAACTTGATAATGTTTCACAAGATTAAATCATATTTAGGAACGGGATTTTTTTCTCCTTTACTACAGGGATTGAATTTGGAGCATTTACTCTATGGTTGAGATATCTACTTTGACATATCAAGAGTAACTGTCCATTCGTTCTATTGCGGACGGGCAAATCCTTATGTGCCAAAAGTACGCTCATTTTTTAACATGCCTTAACCTGTTCCCCTTACATAAAATTGATAGAGTGTAATATTTGTTTGAAATTGTTACTGTGTTGGTAAATAGATACTTGGTTTTATTATAAGAAATTTGTTTGCAAATTAAGCTATAAGTTGCTTTGTTTTTGTTATAGTCGGTCACTAACTAATTAAACAAAAATGCGAGAAGAGATCTATTACTTCGTTTCAGAAGAGTGGGAAGAACCGGTGCTGTTTGTTGTATTGAATGGCAATGAGAAGATTGCATGCTACACAAAGAGTGAAAAACATTGGTTGAATACCCAAGGGTTCGAACAAGTTAGTCTGAATTCGGTTCTTGCAGATTTAGCTGCTGCTATTGAGAATGGCAAGCGGTTGACCGATTTTCAGAAATTGATGATGGAAAAATATGCTCAAGCAAATTGGAGAAAGTTTTTTGTGTCGGAATTGTTTGCAAAGAAATTGTCGCCTATTTTTTCTGATACTGTGATTGTTGAAAAGATTAATCCAGAGCGGGATGCATATTTTAAGGCTTTGTTGGTGAATTTGTCCAATACTGGTTTTGCAAAAGGGTTGTCGAAAGTAGAAGATCCAGAAGTTTATTTTGCAGAAGAAGATGCAGTGCGCGTTGTAGATAATTTCGAAGAAAATGATGTTAATGAAGTGGAGGGTACAGTTGATTTTCCATTGGAGGTGGAAGACCTTTTTATGCAGTTGCGAGCGGATTCGGAATTGTACGAAGAGTTTACAGAAATAAGGTTTCGACAGGAGATTATTCTGTATTTGCAGGATAAACATCGCGATGAAACCGTGGATTTCATTCGTTCAAACGATAGGGAACTATTTGAGGAACGAGGGGACGATTTTGTGTTCAATCAGTTGATTTCTGAGCGAAATAGCGAAATACTTGAGCGGTTGGCAGCAGAAACACGTTTGGCTATGATTGAGGTGGTGGAAAACGCCAAGGAGGATATAGCTGAAGAGGTAGGACTGAGCAAAGACATGACTGCTATGGAATTGTTCTCTTATCTGGAAAAGCATAGTTATTTCGAGGAGTTTAAAGAAGACTATGAATTTGAGATAGAACGTCAGTTGTACGACATGTACAGAGAAGAGGTTCACGAGGTGCTAATGGAAATATGCGCAATTGAGATAAAGGAGGCGTTTGATGAACTGGTCTTCGATGAAATGATTCTGGACAAGTGGAAAAAGTTTGCTGAAGAAAAGGCCAATATTTTTGTAAATGCAGTAAAGAATGCCATTGCTGAAAATTTGGAGGAGGTAGAGATTATGCTGGACTGAAAAGTGTGGCTGAGATTAAAAAATATAGGTAAGGGGAGGGGCTACGGCCTCTTCTTTTTTTATAAAAAATCCCCCACCGGAGGCAGAGGATTTTTTGAACTATCAATTGACTTTCTTACGTAAGCAAATAATAATTCATAGCTAATAATTTACAATCGCATTACGATCCAAAGTCATCAAAAGCGATCATTTCATCAGGCACTCCCAAATCATAAAGCATTTTCTGAACAGCTGCATTCATCATTGGAGGGCCACAAAGATAGTATTCGATTTCTTCAGGTTCCTCGTGTTTGCTCAAGTATTCATCGTAGATTACCTGATGAATGAATCCTACATGTCCTTCCCAATTATCTTCTTTCTTAGGCTCAGAAAGGGCAATTTCGAATTTGAAGTTACCAAAGTCTTTCTCAATATTACGGAAATGCTCTTCATAGAAAATTTCACGTTTCGAGCGGGCGCCGTACCAAAAGGTTGATTTGCGATCGGTTTTCTTGGTTTGGTACAAATCGAAGATGTGCGAACGCATAGGAGCCATGCCGGCACCACCACCGATAAACATCATTTCGCGCTTGGTGTCTTTGATAAAAAATTCTCCATATGGACCGGAGATCATCACTTTATCGCCAGGTTTGCGCGAGAAGATATACGACGAACATATACCAGGGTTAACACTCATAAATCCACCTTTTGCACGATCCCAAGGCGGTGTGGCGATACGTATGTTCAGCATCACAATGTTACCTTCTGCTGGGTGGTTGGCCATGGAATATGCACGGTAGGTTGGTTCTGGGTTTTTCATTTGTAGATCCCACATCTTGAAGTTGTCCCAATCTTCGTGATATTCCTCTTCGATATCCATATCCTTGAAGTTTACTTCGATTTTTGGAACATCGATCTGAATATAACCACCAGAACGGAAATCAAGTGTCTCGCCTTCCGGTAGTTTCACCACAAACTCTTTGATGAAAGTAGCGCGGTTATGGTTGGAAACCACCTCACATTCCCATTTCTTGATCCCCATAACTTCTTTAGGGATCTCAATCTTCATGTCCTGCTTCACCTTCACCTGACAAGCCAACCTGTGTTTATCTGCGATTTCTTTACGCGAGAAATATGGCTTCTCCGTTGGTAGTATTTCGCCGCCTCCATCAGTAACTTTACATTCACACATACCACAGGTACCACCACCGCCGCATGCAGAAGGAAGTAAAATCTTCTGGTTTCCTAAAGTAGAAAGCAAAGATGATCCAGGGCTGGTTACTACCTCTTTTTCGCCGTTAATGGTAACCGTAACATCACCGGACGGCATCAGTTTGGCTTTTGCCACGAGCAGAATAACAACCAAAAGAAGTATGATGAATAAAAAGGCCACCACACTGACTGTCATTACTGTCCCGATACTTGCTAAAAATATCATGGTTAAATACTTTTCTTTATTAATTTAAGATCATTGGTTCATTCAATATATTTGAATATGACCAACAATTACAACTTAATACCCATAAAGCTCATAAAAGCAATTCCCATTAGCCCTGTGGCAATGAATGTAATGCCTAGGCCGCGCAATGGCGCAGGAACATTTGAGTAACGGATTTTCTCGCGGATAGCAGCAATACCAACAATTGCCAGATACCATCCTAAGCCAGAGCCCAAACCGAATGATGTTGCTTCTGCAATGGTTTGATATTGACGTTCCTGCATAAAAAGTGAACCTCCAAGAATAGCACAGTTTACTGCAATCAGAGGTAGGAAAATACCTAACGATGAATATAATGCAGGAGCAAATTTCTCCACAACCATTTCTACTAGCTGCACCATGGACGCGATTACGGCAATGAACATGATAAAGCTAAGGAAGCTCAGATCGATACTTGCAGCTTCTTCGCCCATGAGCCAAACAAGTGCGCCTTCTTTCAGAATATAATTTTGCAATAGGTAATCTACAGGAACTGTGATCCCCAAAACAAAGATAACAGCCAAACCAAGGCCATTAGCTGTGCTTACGGTTTTCGAAACAGCAAGGTAAGAACACATACCTAGGAAATAAGCGAAAACCATATTGTCGATAAACATCGACTTGACAAATATGTTTAATAAATCTTCCATGCTCTTTTTAAATTATGAATTATTAATCTAGCGGAGCGGCCTAAGAAGACCTTTTATAGACTCTGCTGAATAATTATGAGTTATGAATCCCATTCGGAATAGTTATTTTATTAATTAGGCAGAAACACCAAGGCGTTAGCCAATTAATAATTCATAATTCATAATTTATAATTAAAACTAATCTTCAATCAATTCTTTAGTACGTGCACGTTGTACCCAGATGATTACACCAACAACGATCAATGCCATTGGAGGTAGAATCATTAGTCCATTGTTTGCATAACCTAAATCGTAAAGTGCTTGCGGAACTACCTGAATTCCCCAAATTGTACCAGAGCCAAACAGCTCACGGAAAAAGGCAACAAGCATAAGAATGATACCGTAACCGGCAGCATTGCCAAGCCCATCTAGAAAAGCAGGCCAAGGCTTGTTTCCAAGGGCAAATGCTTCCAAGCGTCCCATGATGATACAGTTGGTGATGATAAGTCCTACAAATACAGAAAGCTGTTTGCTAACCTGATAGGCAAAAGCCTTTAGCACCTGATCTACTACAATAACCAGTGCTGCAACAACTACCAACTGTACGATGATACGGATACGCGATGGTATTGTATTACGTAAAATCGATATAATCACGTTTGCCATTGCCAGCACAAAAAGTACCGAAAGTGACATCACAAAAGCAGGTTCTAATTTAACTGTCACCGCAAGTGCCGAACAGATACCCAATACTTGAACCGTTATCGGGTTGTCTACATTGATTGGGTTGGTGAGCAGCTTCACTTCTTTCGATGAGAATAAACCCATATCTAAATTATTTTTTATTGTTTTTGAAATAAGTTTGATAAGGAGAAAGGCAATCCTTCATCATATCTTCAAGGCCTTTCGATGTAATAGTTCCACCAGAAATAGCGTCAACACCGTGCACTAGATCGCCAGCGTTGGCAGCTGCTCCTTTACCGCCTTTATATACTATTAGTTTGTAGGTATCACCTGCAAATAGCTTTTTCCCTTTAAATTGGTCTTCAAAGAAAGGCCTGTTGATGTCTGCTCCAAGTCCAGGAGTTTCACCCTTGTGATCGAAAGATGTTCCGTAGATCGTGTTTAAGTCCTCATCAAGAGCAACGAATCCCCAAATAGGGCCCCAAAGTCCTTTTCCTCGTACAGGGATAATTGTTTTGATAGAACCATCCCCTAGTTGAGCCTTGAAAACAGGAAGGTTACGCTCAGTGCTTTCTTTGCTCACTTCGGCAACCATATTCACATCAAAACCTTTTAGGCCATCTGTCGCTTTACCATCGGTTTTGATAGAGAAGTCTTCCTTTATTATTTTCTCATAAGCAGCATTTGCTTCTTCTGGGGTAATTTCCATTCCAACAGAAGAAAGTATGTTTTGCTTCTTTTCGATAATAACATTTTTCTCTTGCATAGGCTTTAGCGACATAGCAATTAACGCCAAAAGTGCCGCCACTACTACCACTAAGCCAGATGCATAGAGAAAAGTATATGCATTACTATTAGTATCCATTTTCTTATGTTTTCTATTTTATGCTTTTACTCGTTTCAATCTTCTACGGATATTGCCCTGAACCACATAATGATCTATCAAAGGTGCAAATACGTTCATTAGCAGAATTGCCAGCATAACACCTTCTGGATAGGCGGGGTTGAGCGAACGGATCAGGATAGCAATAAAACCAACTAAGAACCCGTAAATCCATTTTCCTCTTTCTGTCTGTGAGGCAGTAACAGGATCTGTTGCCATGAAGACAAGTCCGAAGGCAAAACCACCAAGCAATAAATGATCGTACCAGTTTACGTTTATAAGCATATTGGTTTCAGATCCAAATGCATTCATGAGGATCCCCATTACAGAGCCCCCGATCAGACCGGAAAACATGATCTTCCAGCTTCCAATACCTGTGTACAATAAAATTGCGGCTCCGATAAGAATTGCAATAGTAGATGTTTCGCCAACAGAACCGGGGATCCAACCCATGAAGTAATCGAAAGTGCTTAATGGGGTTCCATTGCCAGCAACTACGGCAGTGCCTTCTGTTGCCGAAGCCAACTGTCCAAGGGCGGTTGCTCCTGAGTACCCATCTACAAGGCCTTGACCTTGCTCTACACCACTTACCCAGACCTTGTCGCCGGACATTTTACTTGGGTAGGCAAAAAACAAAATTGCACGTGCGAAAAGCGCAGGGTTAACGATATTCATGCCTGTCCCACCAAACGCTTCTTTTCCAATAAGAACAGCAATAGCTGTAGAAACAGCAACCATCCAAAGCGGAACGTCCACTGGCACAACAAGAGGAATTAGCATACCGGAAACGAGGAAGCCTTCTTCAATCTCATGGCCTTTGATATAAACAAAAAGGAATTCAACCCCCAGACCTGCTAAATATGAAACAATAATCAGGGGAAGTACCTGTCCTAGGCCGTAAATAAAATTATCCATCAGCCCGGCATCAGCATTGCCAATAGATAGATGATATTGATAACCTGTATTCCACATGCCAAAAAGCAAGGCTGGAATAAGTGACATAACTACGATGCTCATTGTGCGCTTCAAATCAATCGCATCCCTGATATGAGCACCTTTTTTAGGAGTAACATCGCCCAATACGAAAAGAAAAGTTTCAAAGCTCTCAAAAATTGGGAGCCATTTCTGATACTTTCCACCTTTTTCGAAATTTGGCTTTACTTTATCCAAGTAATTTCTTAAGGCTTTCATTTATTATATATTCGTTTTAAATATTTATGTCGGAATTATGGATTATTAATTACGATTTGCACTTTGGAAAAATAAATCTTTGCAAAACAGTAGTTTTGCCCAAGTTCCAAACCAATAAATCAATAATGCATAAAAACAGCTTGATACTTTTTTGCGGAAGGAGAACAATGAAGTCCCCAGAGCAATTTTGGAAAATCCAAATTACTAATTAGTCATCTTAAAATAGCTATTGGGTGTGTAAGCGTAAGCCAATTTATAATTCATAATTAATAATTCATAATTCCTTTAGCTCATTTCTTTCCTGATAAGGTCTAGACCTTGGCGAACAATCTTTTGTACTTCGGTTTTCGAGGTGCAAACAACTTCACACAATGCAAAGTCTTCTTCTGCAATTTCGTAAATCCCGAGTTGTTCCATCAGATCGATATCTTCGATCATAATAGCTTTCATCAGATGTACAGGAAGAATGTCCATTGGCACAACACGGTCGTATTCACCCGTTACAACAAATGGTCGGTGACCGCCCCTCATGTTTGAATTTAGGCTATATTCTTTATTAGGTGTGAGCCACGAAAAGAAAGACCGAGAAATACTCCATTTTTCAAAACCGGGAGCCCCCCAGCCCATGAATTCAGCTTGGTTGCCTTCTTCTATTACAGTAATCTGTGCATCGTAAAAACCAACATAGCCGTCTTTATTTAGCGTTTCGCCAGAGAGAACAGAACCGGAAATAACACGGTTGGTTGCACTGGCAGTACTTTCGCCTGTGGTAATTAATTTGCCGTTAATAATAGATTTTGCAGAAGCACCAATCTTAGTTTTGTAATACATTGGCGACTCTACTTGGTCTCCCGTTAGTGCAATAATACGTTCTGGATTATAGCGCCCTTCCAAGAAAAGGTCGCCAATAGCAGCAACATCCTGTGGGTTTACATACCATACAATGTCGCCTTTGTTTATAGGGTCGATATGATGAATCTGTACACCAATTGCACTTTTGGGGTGAGGCCCCGAGAAACTGAATGTTTCAGCATTCTTTACATCAAATACACTTGAGCTTTCACCATCAGCATCTAGGCTCAAGCGAACAGAACCATCTGTTAGCTGGTTAAGAGCATCGATACCTGCTTGGAATGATTTTGCACGCTCCTTTAGTACAAAACTGTAATTGGGAGCAAGTGGTGCAGAATCGAAAGCGGAGATGTAAATGTTTTTTGGAACATCCTTTGCTTCTGCCACAACAGCATATGGGCGCTGGCGTATTGTTGGCCAGAGGCCACTGCTAAGAATTTGTTCTTTGATTTCTTCCCGTTTCAAAGATGATGGTTCGGCTTGAGTAAACGTTTCGAACTCTTCTGCCCCCTCTGGTTGTACAACCACCTCCAGAATCCGTCGTCTTTCTCCACGGTTTATGGCTACAACTTTGCCACTTACAGGAGATGTAAACTTAACTTCAGGAGCATATTTATCGAAGAAAAGCGGAGAACCAACCTTCACTTCCTGATCGACTTTCACGGCTAACTTTGGTGTAAGGCCGGGAAAATCAGTAGGTTTGAGGGCATAGGTCTCGGATTGGATAGCCTCCTGTAAGGTTTTCTCTGGGTGGCCTTTGAGTTTGATATCCAAACCTTTTTTGATCTTAATCACTTTAGACATGTCAAACACTTGATTTTATTATTTTTGCAATCCAAAATTAAATTTTTTTTAAGTATTGTCGTGCTAAAAAGCATATGATTACGTCCTGAGAACATGATCAAAATCATATTTTCCTAACAATCAATTTATAATACAGGTACTCCATTCTAAAAAAAATCGCATATGTTGTTTTTTAAATCAAAAGGTTTCTCCTCCAATAAAAACTACTCCTTATTGCTTAATGAGTTGATTATTAGTGCTGTGTTGGTTTTTATTCTTGGAGTTAATGTTTCTGCACAGAACCGTTATTCGGATTTTGTTGCCAATAAAGAAATAAGAACAGTAAAACTACATCCGTTAGGAGAACCTCTTCTACCTCCACTTATTGAATTGAATAGTGCTGATAAATTGATACTTTCTTTTGATGATTTGAATGATGATGCCAGTGATTATTCCTATAAAGTGATACACTGCAATGCGAAATGGGAAGCAAGTAATTTAGTTGCTGCTGAATATTTAGAAGGATTTCAGAATGCTCCTGTACAGGATTTCGAAAACTCAATAAATACGCTCCAGAGTTATTCCCATTATAGAGTGCAGTTCCCAAATGATGACATGAAACCAAAGTTTTCTGGAAATTATGTGATTGTAGTGTACAAAACTGATGAGCCGGATCAGATAGTCCTTTCGCGACGTTTCCGGGTTTATGAAAAGCAAGTGGCCATTCGGGCAGAAGTAGTGCGACCCGCGACTCTCAATTTAAAGGAGAAGTCGCAGGAACTGCGTTTTGAGGTGTTACATCCAAATTTTACGATCAACGATCCACATCGAGACCTGAAGGTGTATGTGGAACAAAACCAAAGAGCTGATAACGCTTTGACAAAGCTAAAGCCGCTGTTCGTAAGGCAGAACCGCATTGAGTATAATAACGATAGCAAGCAAATTTTCGAGGGAGGTAGTGAGTTCAGAAGGTTCAATGTTCAGAATATCCGTTATCAGACAATGGAGGTGAAGACAATAAGATATCAGGCTCCATTGATGCATTTCGATTTGAAGCGTGTTGTTTCCAGACATGAAATGGCATATAGTTACGATCAGGATTTGAATGGCAATTTTCTTGTGAGTCTGGAAGGTTCTGATGAGAGCCATATCGAAGCCGATTACGTTAGGGTACACTTTTCGTTGGAATCTGTAGATCTGCTCGAAAGGGGAGGCGTATATATATTTGGAGCCTTAAGCGATTGGAAGTTGAAATCAGAGTTTAAAATGGAGTATAATGAGAAGAATGTGTGTTACGAGGCAGATGTTTTATTGAAACAAGGGTTTTACAACTACCAGTTTGTTTTTTTCGACGAGAAAGACCAAAAACTTAATTCAAACCTGTTCGAGGGCAGTCATTATGAAACCGAAAATGATTATTACATTTATATTTATCATTACGACTGGGATGCTGACTATGACCGACTGATCGGTTATCGATTCATCAATAGTGTCAGGAAACTTTAAAGCACTGAAGATATGTTCAATGTGTACAATTTTTTTTTGCTGCTTGTGTTAAGCAGTTGTTCTTATATGGCAAATGCTCAAATTGGGCTTTTGCTGCACGATGATTTTAACAACAATCATAATGACTGGCCAATTATTAATTCAGAGATTGCCGTGACAGATATTAGGTCTGGTTATTATTTCCTGCAACATATGCGAACAATCAAGTCCCTTTCGGTGAAGAAACATGTACCGATAAACGAAAGCTTGGATTATATGATTGTAGCAGAGATAGTGAAGTTCGATTTGCAAAAAGATCCTGGCTTTGGTATAGTTTGGGGGAGGAAAAATGAAGATAACGAATATAATTTTCTTATTTCCTCGAAAGGAAGTTTTAAGATTTTTAGGATGTTCAAAGGAAATATCCAGACTATTGTTGATTGGCATCCGAGTAGATACATAGTGAAGGAAACAGGAAAAAACCGTTTAACAATAAAGAAAGTAGGTGAGGAGATGATTTATTATATCAATCACCATCAGGTGGCAAAAACTAAGTTGATGCCTTTTTTTGGTGATCTAGCCGGGGTGAAAGTATATCATGCCCAAAAGATTGGGGTTGAGTCGTTCAGCGTTTACCAAAGGTAATGCAGAGACTTAAACAGGTGTTTGTCTGGTTGCTACTTTTTGGACAACTATGTAGTCGTACTTCTTGATCTCAAGAAAGAGTTTCTTTTTAAACTTCGACTTCAGTTTGGCAGGGATGGCGCTAGTGCTGAACGAAAAGGTTTTCTCACTGGTTTTGAGAATGATGCTTTTGGGGTGGACGAAAACAGACCTTAATCTGGAAAAAACAATAGTACCTTGGTCTAGTTTCAACGATGAGTTTCCAATTCGATATAACAGTTGCCCATTTCTAAAGTAGGCGAAGTTTCCAGCAGTGTAAGGCCAAAGCTCAGATAAACGGGCAATGGAAAAATAACATGGAATCAGAAAGAACATATTGAAAGGAGAGGGGGCGAGTCGTAGTTTTAAGTAAAGCCAAAGGTGCATTATAGCATATGCACAGCTTAGAGAAATTACGAGATAATACAATACTTTCTCCCACTGTAGCAGATTGTCTTTGGATGTCCAATGAAGGGTAAGGTCGGTTTCTGTATCTTTTTTTTCGATTACACTGGCGGGGTAGTTCATGATCCTATTGTTAAGTTTTCGACTTTTAAGCTTTCAATTTTTTCAAGCTTTTCCAGTACCTGTTCTGTATCTTTCTGTCTCACTTTTAGTGTCAGTTCGCACATCATCTCAAATTTCTGACCACTTTGTTCCAGTTGCATGTCTTTGATTATTTTCATAACATCGTTCATTACAATGTAATCGAAACTGATGGTTATAAAATCATCAACGGTAAGTTCAACAATTTCCGCATTTTCTATGGCGTCTGCCGCAGCAGTTTTGTACGCATGTATCAGTCCGCCCACTCCTAGTTTTATTCCTCCAAAATAACGGATTACTACAATGAATATGTTAGTAAGTTCGTACGATCGGATCTGTCCCAGAATAGGTTGGCCGGCAGACCCGGAAGGTTCCCCATCGTCATTTGCTCGAAATTGCTTGTGGTCGGCTCCCAATCGCCAAGCATAGCAATGGTGACGGGCGTCGTAATATTTTTTTTTCAGTTCCTGTAGGTGTTCTTTTATCTGGTCTTCTGAATAAACAGGAAAAGCATATGTAATAAATTTACTGCCTTTTTCTTTGTAAATACCTTCAGAGGGTGTAGCTATGGTCTTATATGTGTCTTTTTTTTCTTGCATTCGTTGGGAGGATAAATTTAGAGCAAATGGATTGTACGAATATAAAAAAAGCACAACGATAACGCTGTGCTTCAGTCTTATGTTTTGTAGGGCTTAGCGTTGCTGAGGCATGTCGGCAGCGTTAGCAATAATACCCGACTTCTCTACTTTGATTTTTACGTTTGGTGCAATTTCCAGAATAACTGTTGTATCTTTCACTTCTATAACTTTGCCGTGTACTCCACTAACTGTCATAACAGCATCACCTTTCTTAACCGCATCACGGAAGTTTCTTACATCTTTTTGTTTTTTCATTTGCGGACGTAACATGAAGAAATACATTACCACAAAAATCAATATCAAAGGAAGGAACGACATCCATGAACCTTCAGTGGCAGGAGTGTTCAATAAAATAGAGTTTAAAAATTTCATATGTTTTATGTTAATTTCCTTGTTAATGGACTTTACGAATACTCGTTTTTTTAAGATTGTTTGTTACACTCGTATTGTAATAGGCTTTCGACCTTATCAGAAAGAAATATTGGTTTATTTTTCTTCTACAACAGCTGAAAAATAAAGAACAACATCGCTAGGTTCGCCATTGGTTATTACGCGGGCGCTTTTGTTAACCATACCGTGAAAACCTGAAGAATTGAAACCTAGTTCAACTTCACCTGTTCCTCCCGGAGGAATAGGTTCTTTTGTATAGGTTGGTGCAGTACAACCGCAAATCGGACGAACCTGTTTGATAAGTAATGTGCTTTTTCCTTCGTTTTTGAATTTGAACGAATAGCTAACGACTTCTCCACTTTCTAGTTTGCCGAAATCGTGAGATTCTTTTTCGAAAACAATCTTGCCAGGAGTTTCTCCTTGAATCATGTTCACTTGCGAAACTTCTGCTGTTTTATCGTTATTCTGTTCTGTGCTGCCACAGGCATACATGAAAAGGGATAAAATTGCTAAAAGACTCAGTTTGTTCATATTTCTAAGTTTTAAACTATGTTGGTTCCATCATTCCTCACTAGTTTATGATGGACTCAAAGATCAACCAAAAAAATTGTGGCCTGCCATATACGGGCGGCACAAAGAAAATAAAAAAAAAGCATTGCCAAAACTCTGACAATGCTCTCTGTTTCCAAACAAAAACGAATTAAATCTCTCCGATAAGTCCGCGTCCTTGTTTGTGTATCTTGTCTTCTTTTTTTAGCTTAACAACAAGTTTATCAAGTACGCCATTGATGAATACGTTACTTTTCTGTGAGCTATAAAGTTTAGCCACTTCCAGATATTCATTTATGGTTACTTTGATCGGAATAGTCGGCATCTCTAAAATTTCGGTTATTGCCAGGCGTAATAATAGCTTGTCCATAAAGATAATGCGGTCAATATCCCAGTTTTTGGTTTGGGCAGTAATCAGTTCGTCTGCCTCTTGGGTTGTCAGCAATGCTTTACGCAGTAGTTTGAACGCATAGTCGCGGTCTTCATCGTCTCGGTAAAGAGGCATTAGCTCTTTGTCTGCTTTGTCTTCTGGTTGACATTTTTTAATGGTTTTTGCAATCATGCTGATTACAAACTCGATGTCGTCATTCCAGTAGATGCTTTTTTCTTCAAGAACTTCGTAAAGCTCAATGCAGTGCATAACTTCTTTATTGAATAGCTTTACAAGCACACGTCGGTGAGCATCGTAAGAGTCATCTTCAGAAGCCATGTATTCTTGAAAATCTGGAGATTCTTGAAAACGCAGGTACAAGTCCCTAACTATTTCTTTATCGTTGGCCCATGTGAGCTTTTTTCGTTCGATATAACTAGAAAGAGCTTCGTTATTGCGCATTTGGTGAATCACAACGTTGTCGATAAATTTGGTATTGGGATTCAGATCTTGCTTAGTGGGGCGGTGTTTTTGTTTCGCCGTTTCTATTTTATCTTGAGCATAGTCTGCTACTTCCACTAAAAGATAAAGAAGAAAGTGATAAAGGTCGTATGCTTTTTCAATGCTGAAAGTCAGCTCCTTTTCAGCTTGTTGAATCGAGTTGCCTGTGTTTCTGAAATGGGCATATAAAACATGTACAACTTTGATACGTAATAACCTTCTGCTGATCATCCGAAAGAACTTATTTTGAGTTAATATTGCGCTGCAAAATTAGCTTAAAAGATTTTTCAAATGCAAACGATTATCGAAAAAACATGTTAATTGTAAGTAATAGCTTACTTCAAATTGCCCTGAATGATTGTTTTGAATTGTTGTTGTGAGCTTGGTTTTTCCTTTTATATTGTTGATTTGCAGTGTATTATTGTTTAGTGTGGATTGTGATGGGTTAGATTTCTGAGGGTATTGTACAACAGGAAATTATTTTAGCTTGACTGTGTTTTCGAAGAAGAAATTGATCTTTTGAAGCAGTTTTGGGAAGTTGATGGGTTTGGGGATAAAATCATCGCAACCTGCTTCTTCTATTTGCTTTCTGTCTTCGAACAGGGCAGAAGCAGTTTGTGCTAGAATTGGAATTTCAGGCTTCATTAGCTTTATGCGTTTAGTTGCTTCGTAGCCATTTAGGCGAGGCATCTGCATGTCCATAAGAACGATGTCAAAATTGGATTGTTCAAATGCCTCTACAGCTTCTTGGCCATCTTTTGCCCATACTATTTCTGCAAAAGTTTTATCCAAAGATTTTTGCAATATCATGAAGTTAACTCGGTTATCTTCTGCAATTAGAATGCGCTTACCAGCCCAATAAAATTCTGTTTGTTCCAATGAATGGAGGTGAGCTTTTTCTTTTTTCTCTTGTTCTGTACGAACTTTTAGGTTGAGAAAAAAGGTTGATCCTTTTCCAACTGTAGATTTAACAGTTAAGCTACCACCTAGAAGTTGAGCCAGATGTTTGGAAATGGAAAGGCCAAGGCCGGTTCCTTTTTTGTTGCGCAGTTCGTAGTCCTGAATCTGTCCAAACCTTTTGAAGATAGTTTCGAATTGATCTTCTGGTATCCCGATCCCTGTATCTTTTACATATAGTTTCAATAAACTGCCGTTGTCCAGATCATTGAGAAGTTCATAACCGATTTCAATAAAACCTTCGTCGGTGAATTTCAGAGCATTGTTTATTAGGTTGCTAAGTATCTGTCGTACTCGTTGTGGGTCGGTCAGTACTTGTAGCGATTGGTGTTGCTTGTGCAGCATAACCCTGATTTCAACATTTGGGTTTACTTCCTGATAGCTTTTGAAGACGCCATAGATATCTTTCAGGAATTCGTGTAGGTTGAATTGTTCAACACTTATACTCATCCTCCCTGCCTCTATTTTTGCAGAGTCGATTATTTCATTGATCAGTCCAAGGAGACTTTTCCCGTTATTGATGATGTATTTTAGGTATTCGTTCCGTTCGTTTTCACTAATCTGATTATTGGCTAATAATTCGGAAGAGCCAATGATTGCATTTAGGGGCGTTCTGATCTCGTGGCTCATATTGGCTACGAAATCAGATTTCAGTTTGTCTGCTTCTTCAGCCTTTTGTTTTGCCTGTCTTAGTTCAGACTCTGTCTGATTTTGTTGAGTAATATCATGGCCAATGGCCACAAGTTGCTTTTTGCCAGGGCTTAGCTCTACGGCTTTGAGTGACCAGTGAAACCATCTTACACCATTGGGCGTTACTATTTTGTGCTCGGAAGAGCTGGTTGCTTTTTTAGAAAGGCATTCTTCGAACTGTTTGCTAACCATTTTTTTATCGGAAGAAAGAACGAACTGTATGATTTTCTTTCTTCGAATCTCTTCCATCGACAGTTGAAATGTATCTACAAATGCAGCACTGGCAAAGAGAATGTTCAGTTTACTATCGAGTTTAACAATTATGTCTGAGCTATTTTCGATGAGAAAACGGTATTTTTTTTCATTCTCGCGCAGAATCTGTTGGGTATGTTCTATTTCTGTAATGTCGTTGAAAATGCAGACAATATCGCCCGAAGGTACTTTATAAATGAAGTACCTGAGCAATTGTTCTGCATTCTGGCTGTTTGTTCGTTTCTGGAGAAAATGAACTGCTTGACTAGTTTTCCATACTTGTCTAATGGTCTGGTAGAATTCATGATCTACGTCCTCTTGGAAAATATCAATCAGTCCTTTACCTTTCAGTAAGCTTTCATTTTGTTCAAGAATACTTTCTGCTGTTAGGTTGGCTTCGGAGAGAATAAATTGCAGGCCGTTGTCTCTAGGGTTGAACACTACAATGCCCATATTTATATTTTTCACTAGCTGTTTGTAGCGGAACTCAGTGTGCTGCAATTGCTGCTCTATCGATTTCAGTTCCGATATGTCGGTGAGAATACCAACTACGCCCCCAATGCTTTTGTCCGATAAATAAAAAGTGGCATTATAGCTAATAACATCATGCAAACTACCATCTGCATGAGGAATTTTGGTTTCGCGTATCTGATAGTCAGTGTTGTTTATCAGCTTCATGTTAAGTTGATGGAAACCACTGTCTACATTTTCCGATACAATGTCAAAGGTTGTTCTGCCTAGGATTGCCTCTTTACTTTTACCGATAAAATTCACAAAAGCATTGTTGCAACCAATAAATTCGCCTCTCGTGTTTTTGTAGAACATTGGGTTTGGTATGGTGTCTATGAGAGTGTTCAGGAATTCAATACTTACATTTACGGCCTCTTCAGCTTGCTTGAATTCAGAGATGTCGCAGATGTAAAATATTGCAGCCGGCTGCCCGTTAAAGTCAATGCCTACGAGTTTGGTTTCCATCCATCGGACTTCGTTTTTTTTGTCCAGAATGCGAAATGTAAAAACGTAGGATTGCGTTTGGTTCATACGGATGAAACGAAAACCGTCTTCGAGCAGGTCTTTGTCTGCGGTGTAGATAAGGTGTGAGGCAGGCATTGCTTCTATTTCATTTGATGCGTAGCCTGTAAACTCATTTAGTTTTTTATTATGAAACACGATTTTATTATCCTGAATAATTAATACGGCCTCTTGGGTATTATTCAGGACAGTTTTGAAGAACTGAAGTTCTTGATCGGACCGTTTCGTTTCATTTGCACACGAGTTGTCCATTATATCGGCATAATTTAAACTGGTTGTGTAAGTTAGTTCAATATTTGAAAACAAGCAATTCTTACGGTGTATTATTGCCACAAAATACAAATTTGAAAATTGAAATGTTGATTTTAGATGTGTTGATTTTTAGGTGCTTACTGATGAGCAAGCAGCGGAATCCATCTCTGGATAATAGCAACAGGTATTGATGGTATAAAATGAGATTGTTTGTGAATGAAATAATAGATAAAAAATGAAGGGAATGGCTTTTTGTTTGCAAGGCACTGACCAAAAATCATTGTAAGCGATTTAGACATTTTACAACTTTACTTTATAAAGAAAAGTAAGATTTTTAGCATAAAGCTAATTTCGATGGGCTATGCGTATTGCTTTTTTAAGAATGAAAGTTGTTTATCTGTAAGCGTTATGTGATAATAATTTTCAATAAGAATGCTTAACTTCACAATATGTTTTCGCCCAAAAGCTTTATGATTTTGGAATATGCCGATAGTACCCGCAACTGTTCTTTTTAGTGAACAGAATTTAATACCTTAGTAGATTACATTGTAAGGGGTTGTTATATTGGTTATTAAGATGAAAATTGCGATTTTTGTTGTAGAAATATTAAACTCAATTGTATTATGAAAGTCAGAATTCTTGCTGCATTTTTTAGCATGTTGTTCATCATAAGTGAGATAGATGTTCAGGCTCAGGGAGCACTACTCGATGAGGAGGCGCTGATTGAAGCTCCGACATTCACATCTTTGGAAGAAGCTTTGAAGACGCCATTGGCTGTGTATAAACTTAACCTTGATGAACAAGGCTATGATAGAGTGCCGCCAGCAGTCTATAAGTTTAAAAATTTACAGCAGCTGGACATGTATAGCAACGAGCTTACCGTGTTCCCAGTCCAGTTGACAAAGCTGAAGAATTTACAGTATATTAATTTCGGAAAAAATAAAATTAAGAAACTTCCGCACCAGATTGGCATGCTTACTGAGCTTCTGATGCTTGATTTTGAACTCAACCAGCTTACTGCCTTACCAAGTGCAATAGGATATTTGAAAAAACTGACGAACTTATCTTTGGGGGGGAATAAGTTAACGTCGCTACCAGCACAAATCGCAAATTTGAAAGAATTACAAAGTTTGGTGCTTTCTGGTAATCAGCTTACTTCTATCCCTTCTGGAATAGGGAAAATGGAGATGTTGATGAACCTCGATGTATCGAACAACCGACTGACGAGTATACCATCTCAGATTGGTGGGGCTGTTAATATTCAAATTCTGGATATTAACAAAAACCAATTAACAAAATTACCAGAGTCGATAGGTAACCTTACTAATATTCCTTATCTGAACCTGTCGGAGAACAGACTGTCAGATTTGCCAAGGAGCCTGAGTAAAATGGCTTTTCTTCAAATGCTTGAGCTTAGGAGCAATAATTTCAAGAAAATACCTAGTGTGGTTTTTAAGCTTAAGAACCTCATGCAGATCAATATGTATGACAATCAGATTACTGTTGTTCCTGAAACTATAGGAAGTTTGAAACGATTGACACATGTGAATTTTTCGAAAAATAAGCTTACCACTTTGCCCAGAGGACTGTTTACTTTGCCAATATTATTAGAACTTCATTTAGATAACAATGATTTAAAAGTTGTTCCAGATGCTATAAAAGGACTTGAGAATTTAACTCTAATAAATGTTAGTGATAACAATCTTAAAAATTTGCCATCCGGACTATTCGAGTTGAAAGGTTTGGGGGAAATTCGTGCTAGGATCAATGAAATTTCGCGTCTTCCTACCAATATTGGAAACTGTGAGAACCTATCTATTTTGGATTTGGCGCAGAATCATTTAACCACTTTGCCTGCATCAATAGGGAGATTGAGCAATTTGGAACAATTGCGGTTACAACAGAATAGAATAACAAAGCTACCTATTCAAATAGGAAAATGTAAAAAATTGGCGTATTTCAATTTAGAGGAGAATCACCTTACTCAATCTGCAGAAGAGCAGATCAGAGGTTATTTTCCTGCTGATATGGAAATTCTTTTTTAAATACATTGGGTTTCATTTATGAATGGTATATGTGAAGATGAAAAAAAGTCTAGGTTTGCATATCGAATTTTAATTCTCGTGAACCAAAGGTACGTTCAGGATCAATATCCGAAATACAAACTGTGGACTAATTGTTTTCTCTCTTCTTAGCGTATTTTCTCAAAAAAAAGACTTTGGAGTATGTTATAATGTAAAAATAATTTCGGTTAAGTCACACAAGGCGTTCAATACTAGAGAATATGAGAATTTGAACGACCGCAGTGCAACAATAACCGGAGTTATTTTTTCAGCTTTACTTAGTTCTCGAAACAAAAAATAACAATACCCAATAATTCACCTCTATTTAAAACTCGCATTGAGTTTAACCTGAAGTATGAGTCCGCAGATGTTTATGAAGATAACCTAAACAGTTCTTCGGATGAGTTTTTTCTGGCAAATGTCAATATAAGATCTGTTGTCCCGCATTAGGTAATCTGAAAGAAGTTGAAAAGAACTGATTCAAACGACCCAATCTGATTTTTCTGTTTTGGTGTTCGGAGATTGTTTTCATGTGAATTTCATTGGCCACATTGGTTAAGGCCTTTATTGGGTTTAAACACTTCAGAGAATTCAATTTTTGCTTAGCTTAGCAATCTTATCTTAGTATCTCTATCGTAAAAGAAGACAAAGTGTCGTAGCTGCATCTCTGTTTTTTCTAAAGATCATACATTATGAACAAGATAGTCCTAATTGCCTTTTTTATTGCAATTCATTTCGTATGCTCAGCCCAAAAGAGAGGGCATGTTGTAGTGCATACGAGCACCCGTTATATTTCTGCAAGGTTGGTGGCAGAACAGGCTTCCAAAATATTAGATATAAAGCTGAATCTACGGGAGCTAAAAGAGCATCCTTCTACTGGGCTTACGCTTCCTCGCCACAAATGTCCGCCAGATGTTTACCCTTATTATCCGTTGCGTTCAGATAATTTAGATGGGGTGTACATAAGCGTAGAATATAGTACTCCGTACAAGGAATGGCTGGATGGGTATTATTTGGTTGTTATTGCCAGCAGTAATAAAAATGATCCATTGTTGGTGGACATTTTAGCCAATGCTAAGAAGTTTTATGATGATGCGTATATAAAAACCATAGGTGAGGCTTTGAGCAAGTAAGTAGGTATACTATAAATGACACCTTTAGATTTGTCACGACACTGAACATTAGTTCAATGCTTTTCCTAATAAATAGCATTACATGCTTAAGTGATGTATTACACAAATTCTTTTTTGTTTTATATTTGATGATTAGTGAGAGCTGTTAGTGAAAAAATTGTTTGCAGCTGTATTTTTCTTGAGTAGTAAACTTTCCAAAAGTTTCTATCGGAAATTGAGAACTTTTGGAAAGTTATGTTTATTTACGGCCAGTTTTCAGAAAAGTAAGCCTATGTCTTAATGCACTAATCTGCTGAATCGAATAGCATGGTAAAGTTTCCATTCGTTTAGTAATGGAAGGAACTGCCGCCCACAAATTCACGCAATAAAGATGTAGGGGGAACTTCTTCTTTAGAAACTGTTTTGAAGTACTCCAAGAATTTCAGCAGACGCCTTGCTTCGGCATATTCAATAGAGTTTTGTTGCACCTCGCCAAGCAGTTGTTCTGCTTCTGTTTTTAGTACGCACAGTTCATACATTAATGATGAGTTGAACATTTCGTCAGCTTCTTCCTGATAGGGAAATATATATTCTTCTTCACCTTTCCTGACACTTGGCCATCGTTTTAACGTGTCCAGAGCTGAATATTTCCTGTATTTAGCGTCACGTACAATTCTACGGAGCAGTCGGTGGTCTGTAGTTGGAATTCGGTTGTGCTTATCCATACTTACCTGAGTAAGTGCCGACACGTATATTTTGAAAGTCTGCGAGCGGTTAATATGTGGTATAAGTTTAGGATTCAGTCCGTGGATGCCTTCTACTATAATGATTTGATTATTGTTGATTTTCAATTTGTTTCCTTTGTGAACCTGTTTGCCCAGCTTGAAATCGAAAGTTGGTAACTCAACTTCTTCTCCCCGCATTAGCCTTAGCAGGTTGTCGTTGAACTGTTCAATGTCAATGGCCTCTAGGGCTTCGAAATTATATTCACCCTTGCTGTCCAAAGGGGTTTTTTCGCGGTCTACAAAGTAATTGTCCAATGATAGTGCAACTGGTTGCAATCCGGAAACAATTAGCTGAACTTCAAGTCTTTTACTAAAACTGGTTTTGCCAGATGAGGAAGGGCCGGAAATCATTACTAGACGGATTTTTTCTTTTTCCCGTGCAATTTTATCTGCAATTGCTGCTACTTTTTTCTCATGTAGGGCTTCGGAAACTTTTATCAATGTCCCATCAAGCTTCTGCTCAATTTTTTCGTTGATACTACCAATGTTATTAACACCTAATATTTCGAGCCAATTTCTGTGTTCACGAACAATTTCAAACATCTTGTCCTGATTAATTGGCTGTGGAATACTTGTTGGTTCTTGGGATTTAGGATATTGTAACAGCATTCCGTCGAAATAGGGTATCAGGTCGAAGTGAGTAATGTAGCCTGACGATGGGGCAAGGTAGCCGTAGAAATAATCTACCAGATCTGCCAGTTGATAAACGGTAGTATAAAGGGATTTGCGTTGGGAGAAAAGTGCTGCTTTGTCCTGCATCCCTGCTTCTCTGAAAAGATCCACAGCTTCTGAGGTTAATACTGCTTTGCTTACAAAAGGAAGGTCTTCTTCAACAATCTGTAGCATCAATTCCTTTATCTGACCAATTATTTCCTGATTAAGAAATGGTGTGCCATCGCCTATTTCCACGTATAAACCATTGGATACTGAGTGTTGTATCTTTAGATGGGCATCGGGGTTGAATGTTTTCAGTGCTTTTTGTAAAATAAAAATAAGAGATCGAACGTACATTCGATGTCCATCTGTATTGCTGATATCGATGAATCGGATGGTTTTGGGCTTATAGAGTTCGAAGGCAAGTTCTTTTAATTCATTGTTTACATATGCACCGATTACGGGCTGGTCTAATTTAATTGCCAAATCTCTAGAAAGTTTCATCAGCGAGGTGGAAATATCAACAAGGTGTTTTTCTTTTGTGTTCTCGCAAAAGATTTCTATTTGTTTTCGCATATTCGATTAATTTTGTGTCAGCAATACTGAATTATTTCAGAGCAACTTTGTTTTGTCTTAAAAAAGATGTAATTTCATTTTTAGCGGCAGAATCAGATACACAGGAGGTTAAGGCTTCCGTGAAAAATCTGCTCAGGTAGGTAACATAGTTAGGGGAAGACTGTAAGTTAAGCAGTTTTTTTCAAAAAACAATTTCGCTATTCCTCTCATTCAATTGAAGAATCTGATCTGGTAAAGATGTAGACCCTTGAACTCTGGTGATTGATCGTGTACGGGCAGATTTTCAAAGTAATGACTTTAGCAAAGAGTAAAGAATAATTTCGATGAGTGTAGACAAGTACGCTCTGGATAAAAGGTATTATGAGGATGTGAGAATGAGACTTCACTCTTGCATTTAAGACAGAAATTATTTCTTGCTTCTGATCAATAAAATAGATTGGGAGCCTTAAAACCTAGAGGGGCTATTCTACAGGAACATCGTAGCCTTTTCTTTGAAATTAAGCACATGAAACGGACATGTAGATTTCAAGCATCCTATCCAAAAAATCGAGGATGAGTAGATATCTTGTGAGTTACATGTGGAATTGGAAATAAACCACAAACACATGAAGTATTTTTTTATATTCCTAATCCTGTCAAGCGCGTTCATTAGTCGGGCCAATGACAAATTGGACATTATTGCAAAAATCCCAAGCCAGCTTTTGCCAGGAAAAAGTTATAATGTCGAGGTAATCATCAATAAGGGCGATCTTACCAGTTATGCTTATTTCGAGCATGAATTGCCCGCAGGTATTAGTGCAGAGGAAGCAATTAGTGACAAAGCCGATTTTAGTTTCGAGGCAGGTAAAGTCCGTTTGGTATGGCTAAGGCTTCCGGAACGAGATAGAGTTAAGATAGTTTATAAAATAAATGTACCAAAAGATACAGTGGGGGTTTTTGATGTAAAAGGTCGTTTTAGCTACATCATAAATAATAAGCGAGGTGAAGTTAGTTTAAGGCCAAGCCAGGTTATTATTGGTACAGAAGAGCAGATAAAGAGTATGCCGGTTAAGAAAAATCAGTTTGCAGGCGCCAACACAGCAGGGGTTTCTGCCATGGCAATTCAGATAAAACGGGAAGAGCCCGATTATATGGATTTTGATAAGTCGTATTCCGTGATCTTATTGGTGAAAAAAGACACAATGAGCCATCCGCTTATTATTCAGGAGAGTTTGCCTAAAGGTTTTAAACCTCAGCCGCTACAGCTTGCGGGTGGAAAATTCTCAACAAAAGGTAATATGGCAATCTTTGAATGGGATGTTTTGCCAAAAGAACGCTATTTTACGGTTTCGTATCTGGCAAAGGGCAAGAAACATACTCCACAGTTGGCATTTGATGTATCTGGAAAGTACACTTATAAAGTGGGTAAGAAAAGTTATTCCTTTTATATAGACCGTAATTATGGAGAAGGACATAAAAGACCTTCTATAGAGGAACTACAGAAGCGGAAATTATTTAGCAATTTAGATACTTCGCTTTATAAGGTAACTAAGCCGATAAAGAAAGATACGCTGAATAAGCCTGTTGACCATAATAAGAAAGTAGATCCTAAGCCAAAGGATCCAACAATAAACGAAATAAAAAGCATTTTTAACTAACAACAGTGCAGAATTATTTTCAGACTATAGTACAACGGCTCAAGAAGAATTATGAGTTGTTGGAAGCCAAAAATATAACATCGATTTTGTTTGAGGAAATTACGGGACTGTCTCAGTCCCGTATTTTTATGTCGCAGCGGGAACTGACCCAACAAGAGAAAACGCAGATAGACAAGGCCACAGAACGTCTTCAGGCTAACGAGCCGATACAATATGTATTGGGGAAAGCCTGGTTTTATGGGCGGGAATTCGAGGTAAACAACCATGTGTTGATCCCTAGGCCAGAAACAGAAGAATTAGTGGCATGGGTTCTTGAAACTACTGGGGTAGGAGAACATAGAATCTTGGACATTGGTACCGGCAGCGGCTGCATTCCTGTAACTTTGGCTGCAGAGGCGCCTCAAAGCAAGGTTAGCGCCTATGATATATCAGACGGGGCATTGAAAGTTGCTGCTGCAAATGCAAGAAAAAACACAGTAAATGTTGAATATCGAAAAGTGGATATCCTAAATTGGAAAGATCATAGGGCAGATTTCCAAAAATGGGATATTGTTGTGAGTAACCCTCCTTATATTCGCCAGAAAGAGTCGAAACTGATGAAAAAGAATGTACTCGACCATGAACCTCATTTGGCGCTCTTCGTAGACGATTCTTCGCCCCTTATTTTCTACCAACACATTAGCGAGTTTGCTGTTAATTTTTTAAACACCGATGGATTTCTTTTCTTTGAAATTAACGAAGCTTTTGCAGAAAAAACAGGAACAATGCTTCGAGAACTTGGCTTTGTAGACATTCAAATCAGAAAGGATCTTTTTGGTAAGGATCGTATGATCAGAGCTCAAAAGGGAGTTTCTGTGGCGTTGTGATGCGTGATGTTGTTCAGTAAGCCAAATTTGGTTTCATTCAAGTTGAAACTTTTTAAATCTTTCAGTAACTTATTAAAA
Organism: Bacteroidales bacterium; assembly: GCA_965230435.1. Classification (GTDB taxonomy): domain Bacteria; phylum Bacteroidota; class Bacteroidia; order Bacteroidales; family JBDKHP01; genus JBDKHP01. The sequence continues at coordinate 703,909 of CBDDLB010000002.1, read as the reverse complement.
AAGCTAAACGTTTTGAAGAAAGAAGATGCGTTGCGAAGGGCGGCAGCTTTATGCGGCAGGCAGGAGAGATGTATTTCAGAAGTGAAATCAAAATTGGCAGAGTGGGAATGTACAGCTGCTGATACTGAGCTGATCATAGAGCGTCTTCTGCTAGAGAAGTTTATCGACGAACAGCGTTTTGCATCCAGTTTTGTCCGTTCGAAATTCAGAAACAATAAATGGGGGCGTACAAAAATAGCTTACATGCTCTCTCAAAAGAAAATACCAAAGTGTTTAATAGAACAGGCGTTGCTTGAATTAGATGAAGAAGAGTATCGGCAAGTATTGAGAGATATTTTACTACAGAAGGCAAAAAGCACTAAAGCTAAAAGTGATTACGACAGGAGAGTGAAGTTGTTCAGGTTTGCAGCTAGTAAAGGTTACGAAACAGAAGTAATTGCTCAGATCATTCAGCTAGAGGATTCATAAACAGGCCTTGTGAATTACATTTGTACGCTGCAGGCTTTAGGGAAGGTAGAATTATAATTGATCATTTTGATTATATACTAGTTTTTAGACGTTGGCTAATATTCGGTTGTGCTGGCTTTTTATAGCTTTCATGATGTGTTCGATAGTTATTCTGGAGAAATCATTTTTAAGGTTTTTAAGAAACCATTCTGCCAGACTAATAATTGATAATTTACTTAGTGAATAGTTCAATGAACTTAGAAGACAAACCAAAATCAAATAAGCATGAAGCAAATTCTACTTTTTCTAACAATTTTACTTCCGTCCGCTCTTTTAGCACAGGAAGTTGAGCAGTCGATAGCCGCAGATTCCTATCATCGGGAAGGCAGTACAATGATCATATCGTTCTATGTGCCCAAAAGTGATGTCCCTGTTTCCTTGCAGTATAATGTTAAGGATGTATTCTTTGCCGTTGAGGGGCAGGCATACAGAGCGGAATCAGTAACTGGGGAAATGCAAAGTCTGTCTCCAGGAAAACACACCATTTATTGGGAGATAGGTAAAGATGCGCCAGATTTGTACAGCGTGTCGGAAATCAATGTTGTTCTTAAGTTTACGCAGGATACTTACACTCGTGTCCAAGACTGGAAGCGCCGTCAGGAGCAACAGGAACAGCAACGGATTTTACAGGAAATCCGAGCTCAGGAGCGTCGTCGTGTGGAGGACAGTATCAAACAGGCGAATAGGGAACAGAGAAGAAAAAAGAAAAAGGAAGAAAAACCGAAAAAAGGTTGGAAAAGGAATTTTCCAAGAGAACAGTTCGGGGTAGTCGGGAGTGTAGGTTCCAGTTTCTATGAGGAGAATGATGGGGATGTTGTTCAGGAATGGGGCGGAGAAGCATTGAGCTGGCAGCTTGGGTTTGTTTATCGTAGCCATATTTTCAGTTGGTTGGGCTTCGAAACTGGAGGCTTATATTCTCGTACAAAATTTGCTTTGAATGATAATCCTTTTAACCTAGAATCTTATGCATTCTCTTCTATTAATATCCCTTTGAAATCAAATATTTACTTTGGAAACAAACTTAGCTTTTGTTTTGGGTATATGATCAAATACCGTATGGATGCTTTTGCATATGTAAAAGGGGAAGATCGGCAAAGCTTAACTGATTATTTCACCAAACGTAGTATATCTATTCCTCCGGTAGAGTATGAAAACGACGACCTATTTGACACATGGGGCGGGGGCTGGTTTTATGGAGGTGAATGGAGAAGTGAGAATACGGCTTTCTCAATCATCTATCAGAAAGACGAGAGGGAACCGTTTACTGGAGAGTTGGGAAAGCAACTGAACATCCTCAATGGTACTTGGTGGATTACTTATGGGTTTTATTTCTAAGTAATCGAGCATAATCTTAAAAGAAAATGGCAATTGTTAAATATAGGAACAATTGCCATTTTTTTGATCTAGTTTGAGACTGACAGTAATCAACAATTATCGAACATAAACATAACCTCCGATAACAGCAGTAACAGGTGCGACCATCACCAGACCAAAACTTCCAACTAAAGTGTGAAGTACTTCAGCAGCAATAAAATTCGTATTGAATATTTGTATTGCCGGTGTTCCTTTGGCCATAAACACCATGAATGTGAACATAAAACTGCCAGAGTAGGCAAATAGCAGTGTGGTTGTCATGGTTCCGATAACGGGTGATGCAATACGAAAACCTGAACGGATAAGTTCTAGGCGTAAAATATCAGGTTTTTGTTCTACTATTTCATTTTGTGAAGCAGCAATGTCCATAGCAACATCCATTACAGCTCCTGCTGCTGCGATGAAGATGCAGGAAATGAAAATGTCGGACAAGTTGAGGTTGCTGAAGCCTGCATATAGTAATGTCTCTGAAAATTCTTGCACTGTGCCAGGGATGCGGAACAAAGCTCCAAAGAAAAGCGCCATAACAGTAGTAAGAATAACTCCCAATATTGCCCCGGATAGTGCAACAGCTCCTTTGCGGGTAAACCCACTGATTAGAACAATGATTACAGTTGTTACAAAAGCAACAATAGATAACGAAAGAGGAATGGAAGGAAAGCCTTTAAGCGTAAGAGGCAGCATTATTTTCCATATGGCCAGGCCTGTAAAAACAAACGAAAGCAGGGCCTTGAAGCCTGTCCAGCCAGCTAAAGCAATCAAACACAATGCAAACAGGCCAAATAGTATGTACATCAGGTTAACACGGTAGATGTCGTCTGCTCTAGCACTTTGTATTTGAGTACCTTCTTTATTTGGTTTTATGATTGCCAGAACTTTGTCCCCTACTTTATAGTATTTATCTATCCCCATCTGACCCAGTAGGATATTTTGACTGGTTACCGTGTCTCCTTCGAATTCGCCAGAGAGAATTTTCATTTGAACAGTTTGTGTGCCAACAAGTATAATTCCATGATGTTGAAGGTCGCTATCTTCTGTTTTAATGATCTCTGCTTTTTCCCTTATTGTTGATTCTGTTACTTCTGGATTTTCAAAACCTGTTGGAATAAGTAATAAGATTACTGATAGCACAGCAATGCTGATGGAGAAAATTTGGTTGGTTCGTACATTCTTGGTTTTCATTGATGTATTAGTTTTTCTAGGACGTACGGAAAATTTTCGAAACAATTACTGTACTGTTAGCGGTCTCTTTCTTTTGTCCAAATTATAAAAGCCTGAGCTTTTTAGCCCAGGCTTAAGTATCTAGTGTTTAGTTTTATTGTGCTGTTGTAAAATTAGCAACTTTCAGAATGCGTTTAGCTAAATCTGTATTATCGTAGTAGCCGCTAAACTCGTACTGTCCTTGACCAATCGCAAAAACAGGAACAGGAGTTCCGGTATGTTTGAATGTTGTAAAGTCAAGCCCAGCCTTGTTGTTCATAACATGGTTAACTGTAACAGTAAATGGATCATAACTTCCATACTTGATTTTGCTAGATTCCCATTCTTTATTGTAGCTTGTGCTCATACTGTTTTTGAAAGCTTCTTTTAGTATTTTATTTTCGTAAGGACTAAGAGCAAGGCCAAGTTCTTCATTGCCTAGACCAAATTTTTCCTTAACAACCTCAAGAGCTTTTTCATATGTCATGTCACTGCTTTTCCATTCTTCAACTATTTCTCTGAAAGAAAGATAAGATAAAGTTTGGTGTTGTAGTTTGTCGAAAGCAGTAACTTGACCTGTTGCTGCATATCCAATGGTAAGGCCACCAGTTTCGTGATCGCCGGTTACGATGATCAATGTCTCTTCTTTGTGTTCTTCGTAAAAAGCTAGAGCCTTACCAATAGCATTGTCAAATTCAATTAGATCGTGTGTAGCAGAAACAGCATCATTAGCATGGCAGGCCCAGTCGATTTTTCCACTTTCTATCATCATGAAGAAACCATTTTCGTTGTCAAGCAGTTCGATGCCTTTTGCTGTAAAGTCAGTTAAAGTGATTTTGTCGTCATCGCTTGTTTGCTCATCAAGGTCTATCATATAAGGAAGTGCGCAGCCATCTTCGTCTGATGTATACAGTTTCTTAATAGTAGCAATTGCTTTTTCTCCTACCTGTAGCCCTTTGAGACCTTCTCTAGTGTTAACACATTTATAACCGTTACTAGCAGCATCTTTGTGGAAGTTCTCTAATGTGTATTCTTCTGGGAATTTATTGTGACGAACATTACCACCTGCAAAATAATCGAAACCGCTGGCAATCAAGTCCTGACCAATTTCGTAGTAGTTGTTACGGCTTTCATTGTGTGCGTAGAAGCAGGCAGGCGTAGCGTGGTCAATACTTACACTTGAAATAATTCCCACCTTCATTCCTTTTTCTTTAGCAATTTCGGCCATGGTTTTAAGTTGCGTTTGACCATCGCTTTTTACGGAAACAGTTCCACACGAAGTTTTTTCGCCAGTAGCCAAAGCTGTACCCGCTGCCGCAGAATCAGTAATATAACGGTCTTCTGCATTGGTGGTCTGCATGCCCGAAACAGGCAATTTTTGAATGTTCATTTCTCCAAGTGCCGAATTTTTCTTTGAAATTCGAAAATTTGGATTGCTCAAGGCTGCTTCAGCTAAGTTAACCTGTGCAGAAGACATTCCATCTCCTATAAAGAAGAAGATGTATTTGGGAGCTTTGTAATCAGTTAAGCTGTTTTCTGGTAGTTTTTCAACAACAGTAACAGTGTCTGTATTAGTAACTAATACAGTATCAGTAATAACGTCTGCAATTTTATCCTCGTCTTTTGTACAAGATACTGTAATGGCTACTGGTAAAGCAACTGCTAGTAGCAAAACGAATTTGATAATTGAAATTTTCTTCATTGTATTACTTTTTTGGGGAAAGAAAGCATAAACCCCGTCCCTGATTTTGTTTTTTGCTTTCTATTTTTTTTAGTCTGCGCAAAACTACGCTGCTTATGTTAAGAAAACGCTATGCATCTCTTACTAAAAGGTACTTTAAAGGTTAAACTAACAAAAACTATTTAAGACAAAAATGTCTTTTTAGGAAAAAGAAGAGCTATATGTGAAAAAAATATTTTTTAGTGTGTTGTTTTTTTCTTTTAGGAATAATTATAAATGAGAATGTAGCTTGGAAGAAAATAATTTCATTGTGCTATAAATTTCTGGTATATATGAAGTTACTGGGGTGTTTTTAATTCGGCATCTATAATTTGTTCTACAATAAGTCTATGGCCTTCGTTTCTGTTGAGCGACCAAGTTGGTTAGTGATACAATTTAGATCAGGTTTATATTGATGTGAAAATTCATGCTTCAGTAGGGCTAATTTGCATAAATAATAAAACTGTAGGTATAGAAAATCTGGGGGGGGGGAGGTTACATGCTTTCTTATCTGTTGTGAAAGAAAGCATGTCTCATTATCAAGAAAATAGTTTTTGAATTCTGCAATAGTTTATCAGGAGTATATCAATCTCCAGATTTATGTTCGTTGTAATGAATAAGAAAATATTTTAGACTATTTGTCGCAGTTCCATAATGCGGATTATGCTAGCAATCATTTCTTCTTGCGTAAGATTTGCAACGTTAAATGTAATATCAAAAATATCTTCTTTTTGTTTTATTCCTGAGTACGAATTTAGTAAGTTGTCCCGCTTTTTGTCTACAGTTTCCATATAGTTTTTAAGCTCATACGAGGATACGTCCATCTTCTGGCCAGCTTGTTCTAACCTCCATTTCTGAGGGGCTATTAGCCGGATATGAAGAGACAGTGGATGTTCCCGCAAAACAGCAACACTACCCAACCCAATAATGATTTTATTGCCTTCAAATGCGATATCACTAATCAAGTCTTTCAATTTTGCACGTATAGTAGCATCACTTTTATAGTATTTCTCAGAAAAACCACGGAATACATCCCAGATAAACTCTTTTCTTTCGCCTTCAAAAACATGGAGGATTCGTTCTTTGCTTACTTCTAGTTCTTTAGCAACACCCTCAAAAATTTCTTTATTCACCCATTCCCACTGCTTCTTTTCCGGATAGAGCCTGTTCAATTCCTCTGTAAGCGCCTTTGCAATAGATTTGGCAGAACAGCCAAATTGCCTCGAAATGGTTAAAACGGGACCTGTTTCGCGTTTTGCATGACTTCCTTCCACACGGTTCGACATATAATCAAGCAGGTTGAATTTCATAGCTTTAGGTGTTATATGGTGTTTTAAATAAAAATACGCCATATATGAATAAAAGTCAAGCCAGAGGGCAACATAAATAAGGCCAAATGCCCTCTTTTAATTACGATACCTAACGAATAAACTTGCTTACTGCTTAGCTTTCTTTATTTTTGTAATCCGGTGAAAGAACGAACCGATAAATGTGCCCATGCCGAACAATAGAAGTGGGCAGAAACAAAGCAAGTAAGTAGGAGTGCTAATGATAAACAACACTTTCTGGTATGTCACTATACTGAATATTAGCACAATGATTTTTAATAAATAGCACCACGTGCTTAGTTTTTAATAGATTATGGCGCAGAAACCTTCGATACCAAAAGGGACGAGAGATTTTTCACCTGTAGAAATGGTGAAACGCAATTATATTTTCGATACTATAAAATCGGTTTTTCAGAGGTATGGCTATCAGCCTATCGAAACTCCGGCAATGGAAAACCTGTCTACTTTGATGGGTAAATATGGAGAAGAAGGTGATAAGCTTCTTTTCAAAGTACTTAATTCTGGAGATTACCTGAAAAAAACTACAGACGAGGAACTATTGGCGCGTGATACAAACAAATTGATCTCGAAAGTAAGCGAAAAAGGACTTCGTTATGATTTAACAGTGCCTTTTGCTCGTTTTGTTGTACAGCATCAGAACGAAATTGCTTTTCCATTTAAGCGCTACCAGATACAGCCGGTTTGGCGTGCAGACCGCCCTCAGAAGGGACGTTATCGTGAGTTTTATCAATGCGATGTAGATGTGGTGGGCAGCAATTCGTTGCTGAATGAACTGGAACTGATTCAGATAGTAGATCAGGTCTACAAGGCACTTAATATAAATGCGGTACTGAAGCTCAACAACCGTAAAGTGTTGACAGGTATAGCAGAATACATTGGTGAGAAAGATAAAATCATAGATATTACAGTTGCTATTGACAAACTTGATAAAATTGGCCTTGACAAAGTAAACGAAGAGCTGGCTTCTAAAGACATTCCTCAAGAGGCAATCGAAAAACTTCAGCCTATTATTTTGTTGGAGGGTACTACTGATGAAAAAATCAAAACCTTAAAAGAACTGCTTGCTGATTCGGAAATAGGTAGAAAAGGTATTGAAGAGTTAGAAACAATTTTTGGGTACTTACGAACATCTGGGTTGGCGATAAAAATTGAGCTTGATCTGACACTTGCCCGCGGACTGAATTACTACACAGGAGCTATTTTTGAAGTGAAAGCAAAAGACGTTGAGATTGGAAGCATAACAGGCGGGGGGCGTTACGACGATCTTACTGGTGTTTTTGGATTGAAGGATGTATCAGGTGTAGGTATCTCTTTTGGAGCAGATCGCATTTACGATGTGATGTCGCAGTTGGATCTTTTTCCAAAAGAAAGTGTAACTACAACGCAGCTTCTTTTTGTGAATTTTGGTCAGAAAGAGGAAGCGTACTGTTTGCCTCAGCTTGCTCAGATTCGGAAAGCAGGTGTTAATGCCGAAATCTTTCCAGATTCTGCAAAAATGAAAAAGCAGATGACTTATGCAAACAAAAAGGAAATTCCATTTGTTGCGTTGGTTGGTGAGAACGAGATGCAAGAGAATAAACTGACATTAAAGAATATGGCAACAGGCGAACAGCAACTTTGCACAGTTGAGGAGGCTATTGCTTTGATAAAAGAATCATAGGTAGTCAGTCATAATTAAGTAGATTCATTTTATTGCTAAGTTATTGATCAGAAAAGCATAAATTAATTTCGATTAAGGCGCACAAAGAATTCAAGACAGGAGCGTACAGAGAGTACATGAGGATTTGGACGACCGCAGTGCAACGAAAACTGAAGTTGTTTTTGCAGCTTTACTTAGATGAATGAAGTAGCTTAATGTAAATAAGCCCACTACCTTATTTAGTTGACATAAATAAAACGACAGACCAATGCGGAAAATATTTCTATTTCTTTTGCTTTTTTTCAGCCTATCTTCTTTTGCTCAAAAGCAACAGGTTAAAATTGGTTTGTTAAAATATAATGGCGGTGGAGATTGGTATTCCAACCCAACTTCACTGCCCAATCTTGCTGCCTTCTGCAACCAGACGATAGGTAGTAATATAGACCCTGAATATGGAACAGTTGAGATTGGAAGTCCTTCTCTTTTTAACTACCCGTTTGTTCATTTAACGGGACATGGAAATATAATTCTTTCCAAACAAGAAATCCTAAATTTGCGGCAGTACCTCTTGGCTGGCGGTTTTCTACATGCCGACGACAACTATGGATTGGATCAGTTCTTCAGACGCGAGATAAAAAAGGTTTTTCCAGATAAAGAACTGGTCGAACTGCCTGGAAGTCATTCAATCTTCTCCCGTAAATATGCTTTCCCCGATGGCTTGCCGAAAATTCACGAACACGATAACAAAGCCCCTCAAGCTTTTGGAATATTCCACGAAGGCCGTTTGCTGTTACTTTACACCTACGAGGCTGATCTGGGCGATGGTTGGGAAAGCCAAGAAGTGCACAACGATAGTGAAGCTGCCCGATTGAAAGCCCTACAAATGGGAGCAAACATTATCGACTTTGTTTTTAATGGACAATAACTCAAACCCAAGATTCCTCTTTTCCGTTTTATAGTATTGTGAATATTCTCCATAACGAAGATGTTATGCATACTGTGGGTTAATGCCATAGTGTTGATATACAGTTCGGAATAAGTTGTGGCAAATAATTCTGTGAACCTAAATCAAGCTAATGGATATTAAAGCAATAATACTTCTGAGTGCAGGGATTGCATTCTTTTCTAATTCTCCATCTTTTAGTAGTGGAAATCTCAAAGACAAGATATCAAGAAGTAAGCTTCTTAAGATGGTTAATAGTGTGAGACAAAGTGGATATAAATGTGGAGGAAAAATGATGCCGCCAGTTGCTCCAGTAGTTTGGAACGACAAGCTTGCCAAGTCCGCCTATCGGCATAGCAAAGACATGCATTCCAAGAAATATTTTAGCCATAAAAGCAAAAATGGAGAAAAAGCTGGCGATCGTATCCGCAAGGTGGGTTATAGTTGGAGAACTTATAGCGAAAATATTGCTTGGGGACAATCTTCGGAAGAAGCTGTAATGCGCAGCTGGTTGAATAGTGCTGGACATTGTAAGAATATTATGAAGGAAAGTGTTCAGCATATGGGAGTTGGAAAGAGTGGCCCGTATTGGACGCAAATTTTTGCAGCTGAGAAATAATAGTGTTGGTGTTTTCTTCGTTTTGCAATGGAAACTGGTAGAGGTGTAGGCATAGCCTTTCTATGTTTTAGCTGTTATCAGTTAAAATTTACCCATTCCCAAACCAAAACTCTGATCGTGTAATGAATGTGTGAATCAAAAATCTATTTATGTCAATAAATAGAAATTGGTGAGCTTCATTTATGTAAATTATTACACAAAACCATTAAAAACGATTGAAAATGAAAACTAAAATCTTAATTCTATTGTTGGGGCTCTTTATTGCAGTTGGTTGTGAGAAAGATAAAACCGATCCAGAAGACAAAGATAATACAGAAGAAGTTTTAGAGGATAAGGATAAGACAGACGACGACACCGACGGCGAGGATGATGGAGAAGGCAAAGGCGACGGAGACGGAAACGGAGATGATAAAGGTGATGGCACCGGTAACGGAGACGGTAAAGGTGATGGCACCGGCAACGGAGACGGCAATGGTGATGGTAACGGAGACGGTAAAGGTGATGGCACCGGTAACGGAGACGGCAATGGTGATGGCACCGGTAACGGAGACGGCAATGGTGATGGTACCGGTAACGGAGACGATAAAGGTGATGGCACCGGTAACGGAGACGATAAAGGTGATGGCACCGGTAACGGAGATGGTAATGGTGATGGCACTGGTAACGGCAATGATGTTTACGTTGGCGATTTCTCAAAAGATGAGTTGCTTCGTTTAATTAACAAGGCTCGAAAAAGCGGTTACACATGTGGTGGTCAGAAGATGCCTCCTGTTGAACCAGTTACTTGGAATGATTTGTTGGCAAAAGCTTCTTACGACCATAGCAAGGATATGCATACTCAGAATTATTTCGATCATATTAGTAAAGACGGCCGCGATCCTGGTAAGAGAGTTAAAGCTGTAGGTTATAAATGGGCTACTTACGGTGAGAATATTGCTTGGGGACAGCGTAGTGAGGATGCTGTTGTTAAAAGCTGGCTAAAGAGCTCAGGGCATTGTAAGAACATTATGAATAGAAGCGTAACAGAAATGGGAGCAGGTAAAAGTGGTGTTTACTGGACTCAGGTTTTTGCCGCTCCTTCTAAGTGGTAATTCCTCTTTTTTCAGCACTTGGACAGAATGTTCCTCTTGTCCAAGTGTTGATTTGTTTTTTAGTTGGTTTCTGAATTTGAATTGTCATACTTAAATATGAAACTTATGAAAACAAAACTATTGATTTTCTTCCTGGGAGCTTTTTTGGCTGTAAGCTGTGAAAAAGATGATGATAAACCCTATTCAGGAGATTTTTCGCAAGACGAAATACTGCGTCTTGTTAACGAAGCACGTCAAAGTGGTTACACATGTGGTGGTGTAAAGATGCCTGCGGTAGAACCTGTTACGTGGAGCGATAAATTGGCCAAGGCTGCGTATGATCATAGTGAAGATATGGTAGCGCAGGACTATTTTAGTCATACAAGCAAAGACGGGAGAAGTCCTGCGGATAGAATCAGGGCTGTTGATTATGAATTCACTACGTGGGGTGAGAATATTGCTAATGGATACCCTAGTGAAGAGGCGGTTATCAAAGGCTGGTTAAAAAGCCCTGGACATTGTAAGAACATTATGAATGCAAGCATTAAAGAAATGGGTGTTGGCAGAAGTAATAATTATTGGACTCAGGTATTTGCAAAGCCTAAAGAATAATACACTTAGGCTATATTAGGAAACCCTTCTAGTGTAGCCTTTATTTTCCTTCCTCGTCTGATCTTCTGGTTTTCTGCCGTTGAATGCTAGTTCTACACAGAATATCTTTCCTATATTTGTCAAAACAAATATTGCTATGGATTCGGTTTTATTATTCATAAGTGGCCCCGAGATTTTTATCACTTTGGTGGTCGTACTGTTGTTGTTTGGTTCAAAAAAAATTCCAGAGCTTGCCAAAGGGCTGGGGAAAGGACTGAATGAGTTTAAAAAAGCAACCAACGACATCAAGCAGGAACTTGAGCAACATACAGAGGTAACCAAGGAAATCAATGATCTGAAAAAAAACATTGATAAATAGCTGTACCAGTTGAATTTGTTGTTAAGAGGCAATAGGAGGAATTTGAGTAAGTAAGGGTGCTAAACTGATGCATGTTTAATTATCATAATTCACTCTTGTTTATAGAAATGAGGTCGGAACTTGAATTTAAGTTAGCTTTGTCTGAACGTGAGAAGTTCATATTCAGATAAATTTTCTAATGTAAATAGCTCCAAGCTTCACTTCAATTAGTTTTTTAGCTTTGAAAAAGCTGCTGGTTCAAGAGTATATCCCAGTTACATACGTTGCTTTTTAAGAAGTAAAAAACAGAACTGCTGCTTTTTTTGAAGCGGCCTTGGTCTTCTTACAATCAAATTAAGACTAAAAACCAAAAAACCACAAAGCCCTTTGGCTTTAGAAAAAAACTAAACCCATGATGCTGATTATTCTCATTTTAGCTTTGCTACTGTCCTTTTATTTAATTGGAAAAGTAGCTGATGATTACTTTGTTGGTTCATTAGATAAAATAGCAAAGCGTTTCAATATGTCTTCGGATATGGCCGGTGCAACACTGATGGCAGTGGGATCTAGCGCCCCGGAACTATTTATTTCCATCATTGCTTTAGTTAAGCCTGGTGAACATAGCGAAGTTGGTATGGGAACCATTGTGGGGTCGGCACTGTTCAATGTGCTGGTTATTATTGGTGCGGCATCAATGCTAAAAAGGGCTGTTTTGCCTTGGCAACCAATTGTTCGCGACCTTTTGTTTTATACCTTGTCGATAATGGCACTTATCTGGGCATTTTACGATGGGGTTATTTCTATGGACAATGCCATTGTACTTGTTGGTTTGTATCTTGTATATCTTTTTATAGTCTTCAACTGGCGAAAGTGGTTTCCTTATAAGGAAGAAGAGTTCGTGGAAGAGCATGAAGAGTTCGATCCGGAAGAATATAAGGGTTGGAAGCGGGTTCTCAAACCTATTGATTGGGCGATTGAAAAAATATTTCCATCCCCCGAGCATTACTATTGGGTATTTGGTATTTCTGTCACAATCATTGCAGCGCTTAGTTGGGTGTTGGTAGAAAGTGCTGTTGAAATATCAGTGATTTTGAATATCCCTGCTGCTATTGTGGCACTTACAGTTCTTGCAGCAGGAACCTCTATTCCTGATCTCATGTCGTCTATCATTGTTGCCCGTCAGGGGCGTGGAGCAATGGCTATTAGTAATGCCTTTGGTTCAAATATTTTCGATATACTTGTCGGACTTGGAGTGCCTTGGCTAATTACTCTCATAGTTGCTGTTGGGTCGGACATTCATGTGAGTACTGAGAACATGTACAGTTCCGTTATGCTGCTTTTTGCTACAGTACTTATCACATTACTCTTACTACTTTTCAGGAAGTGGCGAATAGGACGGGGAATGGGTATATTCCTAATCAGTTTGTATGTTGCTTATTTGGTATGGGCTATTTCCCAAATATAAAAAGTAGATATTCAGGCCTGTTCTTTAAAATTTCGGGCCGTTTAAATTTTGATTTTTAAAGAGGCTATGGTTACAGTTCAGGGTATTGAGAAAAGTTTTGGTAGCTTACAGGTATTAAAAAAAGTTGACCTCCATATACCGCAGGGAAAAGTTGCATCTATTGTAGGTGCCAGTGGTGCAGGAAAAACCACCCTCTTACAAATTATAGGAACCCTGCTGAAAGCAGATGCTGGCAAAATACAGATAGGAAAGCATCATATTAATGAAATGTCAGAGAAACAGTTGGCTCAATTTAGGAATCAACAGATTGGGTTCGTTTTTCAGTTTCATCATCTTTTGCCTGAATTTACAGCGTTGGAAAATGTTTGTATTCCTGCTTTTATTGCCAAAAAAAACAAAAAGGAAGTAGAGGATAGGGCTATGGAATTGTTGAACTTTTTGGGCTTAAAAGATCGGATAATGCATAAACCTAACGAGCTTTCTGGTGGAGAACAGCAGCGGGTTGCTGTGGCAAGGGCACTTATTAACGAACCACAAGTAATTCTGGCAGATGAACCTTCTGGGAATTTGGACACATACAACAAAACGGAACTTCATCAGTTGTTCTTTGATTTGCGGGACAAGTTCAACCAGACGTTTGTTATTGTAACTCACGATACTGAGCTTGCAGAAATGTCTGACATTGAAGTTAGAATGCAGGATGGACAGATTTTGGCCTGAGGTAGTTTTTATAATAGAGATAATCAATTGGCCTATTGTTCAATTTTGATATAGATTCACTTAAATTACAAGATTTTTATGTAGTAGTGTTTTGTAACTGTCTGGTGGTGTGTGGTTTTTGCTGTCTTTTCTTGTCTGTAAGAAAGGTCGGTTACTTGAGTCGTGAAGCTAGAACAAATAGGTTCATGACCTAAACAATGTTAAACTGTTGAAAACGAAAATGGAACTGCGCACAAATAGATTATTACTGAGGCCTATCTGTCAAGAAGATGCTAAGGCTATGTTCAAGTATCGGTCAGATGCAGAGACGAATCAATATCAAGGCTGGATTCCAGAGACAGAAGAAGATGTGATTGATTTTATCGGACGTACATCTATTAAGGAGAATATCCCCGAAACTTGGTTTCAGCTTGTAATAGTGCAGAAAACATCTGACGAGCTAATAGGCGATATAGGAATCCATTTTCTGGGTGAAGAAAACCTTCAGGTCGAAATAGGATACACCGTTGCAAAACATTGGCAGGGGAAAGGCTTTGCAACCGAAGCTGTTAGTGCAGTATTACATTATCTCTTTGAGAGACTTAAAAAATATAGAGTCACAGCATCATTAGATCCGGATAATATTCCTTCGATAAAACTTTTGGAGCGTTTGGGTTTTAGGAAAGAGGCGCATTTTAAAAAAAGCATCTGGCTAAATGACGAATGGGTGGACGACCTTGTTTATGCCCTTTTAAAAGAAGAATGGGAACCATACTCTTTAGACACAACATATGTACATTGAAGAACAAACGTTTGAAAATATAGACTTTACAGGCTCTCCATTGGCAATGGGGCAATATGAATATTGCGTATTCAGATCGTGTAATTTCTCAGAAACCCAACTTTCCGACATTCGTTTCTCTGAATGTGAATTCATTGATTGTAATTTGAGTCTTGCTAAGATCAGCGAAACAGGTTTTGTAAGTGTGAAGTTCAACAACTGCAAAATGCTGGGACTCCGCTTTGGCGACTGTAGTAAGTTTGGACTTTCGTTAAGCTTCGAAAATTGTATGCTCAATCATAGTTCGTTTTTTCAGTTAAAACTGCCCAATACAACATTCCGTGGTTCTCAGCTTCATGAGGTAGATTTTGCTGAATGCGATTTAAAAGGAGCCCGGTTCGACCAATGTGATTTTCGTGGGGCAATTTTTGACAGGACTGATGTTGGGAAAGCCGATTTTCGGACGTCCTATAATTATTCTATCGATCCTGATGTAAACCAGGTTAAAAAAGCCAAGTTTTCTTTATTAGATGTCGCAGGATTGCTGGACAAGTTTGATATTGTAATCGAAAGATAACTTTTCGGAACTATAGTGTTTTGTCACCATCTCGCATTGGTGAAAATATCTTGCTAGAGATAGTGGCCAAACAGTGGATTATAAATTGAGTAATCTTTAAGCGCAATCCTACCTTTTTCCTGTACATTGCAGGCAACTACAGACCTGTTTTTTTCTTTAAATAGCGGTGCTACTTTATGAAAATTCAATTTCCTAGGGTTAGGGCGCTCACTGCTCTTGGCCTCTATCAATATTACTTCGCTGTCTTCTTCAATTATAAAATCGATTTCTACTCCATTTTGATCCCTGAAAAAGAATATGTTTTTTCCGGGCATGAAGCCTTCTTTCAGGTATTCTGTCAGAACAAAATTTTCCCATATGTTACCCAATAATGGTGAGCTATTCAGCGAATTTTCCGATGTCATGTTCAGCAGGGCAGCAACCAGTCCATTGTCGCAAAAATATAATTTTGGCGACTTAATGAGCCTTTTCCCAAGATTGCGATAATATGGGGGTAGTAGAATAATGATGCCGGAGATTTCAAGAGCACTCACCCATGCTTTGATTGTATTTACAGCCACTCCAACTTCTTTAGCCAATTCCGAATATTTCACCAACTGTCCTGTCCGCAAGGCGAGCAGGCTTAAGAAACGTCTAAAATCGCGCAGGTTGGTTACATTGATAATCTGTTTAAGGTCCCGTTCCAGATAACTCTGTATATAATCTTCAAAAAACTCGGTAGCGTTCAAGTCTTCAGCCCAAACCTCAGGGAAGCCACCCTTCCACAAAAGATCGCGTTCATTATTCAATAAGCCCGATTGATTCAGTTCAGTAGCACTCAGACTATGAAGGTTAATTATTCTCACCCTTCCGGCCAGCGATTCGCCTACCTGTTTCATTAGTGCAAATTGTTGGCTTCCCGTCAGGATCCATTTTCCTTTTAGGCTTCTTTCTTCGTCGATCTTAATTTTTAAATCACGAAAAAGTGATGGTGCGTATTGCACCTCGTCTATTATGACTTGTTTTTCAAATCGGTTTAAAAATAGTTCAGGATTTTGTTCTGCCTCCTCCGCATAGACAAGTTTGTCCAGAGTTACATATTCAGCGTCTTTGAACAATCGTTTCAATAGCGAGCTTTTTCCTACTTGCCTTATTCCAGTTAGTAGTAGTACAGGTCTGGTTTTTACAGCCTGTGTTATTTTCAGGGTATTATTTCGTTCTATCCACATTTCTATTCCTATGGGTGCTAATCCCAAAGTTAAATAATTTGCATTTGAATTGCAAATTATCTTAATTTAAATTGCAATATGTCTTAATTTTAATTGCAAATTATCTTAGCCCTAAGGTTCCCCCTTTTGTTTTATATGATAAAGTATAGATTTTTAAGTGTTTATCCTTGATGTGTAGACTAGGATTACAGTAAGATCGAAGACTGGCAAGTATATTGAAAGTTTATTTTTTGGAGCAGGAATACATTGTTCAATAATAATGTGCTGTGTGCCTTACATTACAAGTCTTCTTCCAGCAGCCTGTTCCGTATCTTAGTAGAGTTCTATTCCATTAGGGGCAAATAGAGGAGTGGTCTGTGGACTTTTCGTTCTTGCCACTGCTAGACTAGCGCTGCAACTCAATTTATAACAGGAATAAGTACCCAGATAAAATTAAGTTTAGATTTATCTCCAGCCTAAGTGGTTAGTTACTTGCTGGAAGTAAGTCTAATATAACTAGGGTTGCGACTTTAGTAACTGGTTTCCTGCTCACTTTTAAGATTATGAGAGGGGGACGAGAAAGGGGGGACTGATAAAAAGCAACCCTTGTACATGCTTTGTACACAGTACACAGGTTGCTTATGTTTCACTTCATTTGGCTTTCAATCATCATTATATTTCTAAGTTGAGATGTTAATATAATAAGGTCACAGATTTATTTAACTTTTGGGAATAACCTGTAACTCAGATAAAAAAAAACATCTACTTCGCTTTTAACCAAGTACTTATATTTAGTCTTTGGAATTGTATGGATTGAAAGCCGTGCAGGTTTTCATTTCTATTGCTTCACTAGTTTTTTACAGAACGTTTCTCCCGTTGTTCCACTTACAGATAAAATGTAGGTACCTTGAGGTAATGGGAAGTCAATTCTTAAAACACTTTCATTTTTAATATTACCTTTTAAAAGTTTTTGCCCGTTCTTATTAGTTATCAGATAATTTCCAACGAATGGTTTTTTTAGTTCCAGAACCAATGTTTCTTTCAAAGGATTTGGGTAGGTAGCAAAAAGCTCTTCAAACTTGCTGTTTGAGGTAATCATTGCCGATTTTTTTTCAGACGATTGTTCTTCTTGTTGTTTTATTTCATACACAGCCGTTATGCCAGTTGAACGATCGCTTCTGCCAGACAAAAACACATCAAGGTGTCCATCAAAAGTAACATCAGCTAAAAGAGCTGTACCGTGGTCAATTCCGGCCAATGAAGAACTGGCTAACATAAACTCTCCCGTTCCAGAGTTCAGGTATAATGAGCTAACACGTTCTTCTTCTTTGTTCAAGCCCACAATTAGAACATCGTTGTCTCCATCGTTGTCGATGTCGCCAAAAGAAACATTCCCGTCCCTTACCCCTTCAAAATAAGTTCCTATTTGAGGAGAGAAGTTTCCATAGCCGTCATTTTCGTAGAGAGTTGCTTTGGGTTGTTTGTTAAAACCTGTAATCAGCACATCAGGATCATTGTCGTTGTCCACATCACAGAATTCCACAGCGCTACCCTGAACACCGCTAATGTTGTTGTCAATAGGAACAAAATTGCCAGAACCGTCGTTTTTGTAAAGCATGGCAACGTGTTCATATTCAGAATTAACCCCTGTCATTAGAAGATCCTGATCTTTGTCGCCATCAATATCGGCAAAGTCAACACTCCCTCTTGCAACGCCTTCTAGCGACACATTACTTTCGTGAAACTTTCCTTTACCATTGTTTAAGTAAAGCTTCGCAACAGTTTTCTGGGAATCGTCCAGACCTGTGATAACAAGATCTTGGTCGTTATCGCCGTCAACGTCAGCAGTTGCGATCGCAGCAAAATCAACACCTATAAAAGGAGTATCTTTGGCAACAGGAAATCTCATGTGGTTGCTGTTCATATAAAGATTTGTTTGGCCTTTGCGTGTTTTAGGATTAAGTCCTGTAAGGATAAAGTCCTGATCTCCATCTGAGTCAATATCAGCGAATATCAAAGAACTTCGGATTAACGCTTCAAAACGGTTCCCCCTCATGTCTTGAAAAACGCCCTTGTCTCTGTTTTTTAGAAGTTTGATAACGTAATCTTCGCCGTTGTATCCAGTGATTACCATATCAAGGTCTTTGTCGCCATCTACATCTGCCAAGGCAGCGGTACTTTCTGTAAAATCTTTGAATACCTTTTGGCCAATCAGTATTGGGATTTGTTCACCTTCGAATTTTATGTCCTGTGCCTGCAAGGCGAGGCTTGCTACGGATAATAGAATGATGTTTATTTTGATGATGATATTTTTCATAGTTGTATCTGGTTGAAAATGAATAACAGTATTGTGGATTTCTGTCTGATTTAACAGGATGCTTTTGCACTTCAAAACTGATTCTGCGTACTTTTCGTTATCAAAACAACTCCGCAAAACTTAGAGTGTTCCTCTATGATAATCTTTTCCAGTAATGAACTGTATTACTCTACAAAAAAGCGGTTGGAGATTCCAGAGTAATCATATCGCCGACCGTTTCCTCCATGTTTCCATTTGCCAGAATGCTTAATGCGATAATAGCCAGTTGGAGCATCCGACGGTATTTTCCATTCTATTTCAATATGAGAGTATGTCGTTCCAACTCTTTTCCATGTCAGTTTGGTTACTGGATCCCTATCAAAATATAGAGGTGTCCATTTTTCACCATCCCAATGTTCTACGGTTAAGTAAGAGCTGTTTGTTTTTAAGTCATTATTTGGATGACCTCCCCAGAAGGCTACGTCAACTTTATTGCCTTTAATGTAGTTTTCCTCAGCATCTTTCTTTATAGATCCATATTCTTTCGAAGACGGTTTGTGATCTTTAATAATAGGAGCAGTAACGTTTTTGGGAGCAGTTTTATATGGTACTTTTGGTTCAGGTTTTGGCCAAGGTTCTACGGATGGATCTGCTAGTTTAGTAGCAAGTCGGTAGAATTCTTGTTGATAGGCAGCCAACGTCCATGGGCCAAAATGAGTACTTGCACCTTCGTACTGTTGAGAGCTGTATTCTTCGCGGGTAGTTACATACCCAGCGTAAGCATCTGAATATCCAGCAAGAACAGTTTCTTGTATTCCAGTACCTTCAACATTCATGACAGTTTCTCGTGATCGGCGTCCGGACATAACAGTAAATTCAGCTGGGGCTGCCAATATTCCTAGTTGTCCAATTTTCATTATTGAGGTAGGAAGAATTTTAGGCCCTCTTGGGTCTGTTTCGTTTTCTCCTATATGAAAGAATATCATGATAGGTTTCTCTGCATGACACCTGCCAGCTGCATTACCATCTTTGGGGTCTTTCGTGATGCCTTCTCTGCTGATTCCACTACGGCCATCTTCTGCACCAGCACTGAATGAAACTCCTAAAGCCGCATTGCAGGTGTGTTTTGCATCTTTTTCACCTGTAAACCTAGGGGCAACGGTAATGTTCGAAAAGTCGTTGTATCTAGAAATAGCTTTAACTGAACCAAATAGCTGAGTGTTTGCAGAATTGTAAAGCTCAAGAGCTTTGTCAAATTGCATTTGGCCTATAATTTCAGAGCTTTCTTCTTCGTCTTCTCCAGGGCCTGTTGCATCTTGATAAGGTTCGTCTTCTTTAGGCAGATTTAAATTGGGCGACAAGTCTCCTGCATTGGTGTTGGCAAAAGCAGCAACGAAAGAACCGTTTTCATTATAGGTTGAACGCATCATTCTCTCAAACTTAAGTGCTGCATAGCCTTTGTTGTCCGAGCTATTGTGCCGATAGTTGTTAGATAAGCTAGTTGGATGAACAGCAAACCACGAAATCATGCCTACTTCTTTTTCGCCCTGAATAAATTTTAACACCGTCATTTCTTTGTCGATGCTAGAAGGAACATCAAGACCTTCTTTTATTGAGTTTTTTACTTCCTTGTTTTCATAGAAAGCTTTTTTGGAACGGTTGATGCTAGCACCAGTAAGTTCTCCCTTGTTGAAATAAACTCGTCCAGGTGCAATGTTCTTATGAGCTCTTTCAATTGCCCCCACAATGCCTTCTACAAGATTGTCGAAGTTTGCTTTCCAGAATCCGCCAGTTGCTGTGTTATAAAGACCGTAATACGAGAAACCACCTGCGGCAACATGAGTATGTGTTGCACTGATAATTATGTTGTTATCGTTGTATAGAGAGCCAAACTTGGATCTTAACTTTCTCATTACCTCTTCATTAACAGACTGAAACATACCTCCTTTGTCAATTGAAACAAAAACAACAGGAGCTCTGTCTGGTTCTTGAACAATAAATGCCCTAGCATACTGTCTATCGCGTATTCCTGTATTGCGGTGAAGGAGTTCTGCGTAGCCAAAGAAGTTTGTCTGGGCTATCTGTCCTGTGACATCGTATATTCCTACTCCTACTTCGTAGTTGTTCTCCTGAGCAAAAACGCCTTGAAGAGAAAAAAAACACAACATAATCGATAAAAATCGAACTGTGTTCTTACCTGATAATTCTAAGTGTTTAATAAGCATGGTTTTGTTTTAAAAAAAATGAGAATGAAGGGAAAGTTTTTCAATTCAAGGGTTTTAATGTAAATATATAGAAAGATCGATTTGGTTTTATTTCTTATCTAATTCATTGATTACTTGTAAGAAATAAGTCTATAATAAATAAATCAACAACCTTACTCATTTTATATTGAGGTGTGTAGGGTTGAGAAATAGAATTACCTTGAGGGAGTTGAAAAAACTGTCCCGAGTTAAAAAATGATACCATGCGAATTTATTAGCCCAAAAAACATATGGCAAAGTTTGCCGCTTATGAAAATATTAATTGACTTGTGAGAAAAATGAATAAGATTGTTTGCTCTCTTAACTTTACTAATGAGTGTATTATGAGTTTCTATATCTTGTAGATGTGCAATTAACTTTGATTTAGCTTTCCTGATAGAAGAACGAAAAATTATCACTTTGTTAAGGCAATGGAAAAATAGAGGTTTTATTATTTTAACTTAAACTTCGAATATGTGGACAGGGGCGTTTCTGAAGAGCCCGATGGGTTCTTGTAGTTATGAAAATGAGTTTTGGTTGTAAGATGTTTAGCCGTATAACGATAGAAATGAATGCTAATGATGAAATAGCTGATGAGTTGCAGATGTGTTAAAGTTGTTGATTGTAAGTGGTTTGTGATTTTACTGAAGTTGTATGACATGGAGTTAGGAGGGAATACAAAAAGGCCCGCTGATCGCTACCAACGAGCCTAAGGTAAAAGACAGAACAGATAGCTTAAAACTACAAGCAGAAAACAGCTAATTAAAAGTCTTGATCTTTTTGAAGCGGGAATACAGCCATAAAATGCCCACTCGGCTGTATTCCCTTACCTATACTTAATTCACCATTTAGTCATCACCAATATTTATGCCAAAATGCTATAAACAACCTAAAAATATCCAAACCCCAAAAAAGTCTATTATAACAAACTTTGAATTATATTTTCAGTTACACTCTTAGCTTTTTAGATACTTTACCATTCTTTAGATCAAAAATCATTCCGCTATTTAGAGTACTAAGTACTTTAATAAGTGTGTGGTTTAAAGTCAAAAAAGATGTCTTTTTTTATTGTGTGCTATTGGATTTTTTGCGCAAACGTTATAGATTTGTGTGTAATCAACCTAAATCAGTCCAAACCAAGAAACAGTTGGTAGCTATGCCTAGTTGGATTAGCTACTTCGGCGAAGCCTACCCCAGGCTAAACTGTTTCATAACACCTTGCTTTTATGGAAAAGATAGATCAGAAGTTTTTGAATGAGCTTGCCTCAAAAGCGAAACACCTTCCACGTAAACGCTTAAATCACAATTTTCACGCGGATTCTTCAGATTTTATACAGCGCATGTTAAATACTTGGTGTGTAGATACATATGTACGCCCACACAAACATGAAAATCCGGATAAACGTGAGTCTTGGGTTATCTTACAAGGAAAAGCATTGATTATTGAATTCAATGATGAAGGTGATATTGCCCAAAGTGCAATTTTAGGTCAAGATGAGAACCTTGTGATTGAAATTGCTCCTAGAACTTGGCATACAGTTTTGGCATTAGAGCCGCATACTGTTGTTTATGAGGTGAAAGATGGCCCATATGATCCTGCTGACGATAAGATATACGCACCTTGGGCACCTGAAGAGGGTACTAGTGAAGGTGATAGCTACCGTAAGTATTTATTGAAGGAATTGGACTTTTTTGTTTTTCGTTTTTCATCAGCAGTTCCTTCCTTAAGTAAAGTAGGCTTGTAAACAGACTGTCCTTGTTGTTTTATTAAAGTTTTGAAATTGAATGAATTATAGTCTTATAGTTGCTTTTTATGAATTGGAACAGCTTATTACAAACTAAGGTTTAGAAGATGGAATCTGAAGTAATAAGCATATAGCTGATTATGTTTATCTTTTATTCTAAATCATCAACTTCAAGATCGAAAATTGTTAAACTCTAATAATACAATAGTGTATATCAAAGGTTTCTTTAAGAAGCCTAAGGTTGACCGTTTGGTAAAGTGTAAAAAATAATTTCGGTTAAGACGCACAAGGCATTCAATACTGGAGCACGTGAGGATTTGAACGACCGCAGTGCAACAAAGAGCGAAGTTGTTTTTTCGGCTTTACTTATTTTTTTAGAAGTTATGAATACCGCAAGAAAAGCTGAATATTGTGTGAAAACAATATCGGCTTTTCTTTGTTTACCCCCCTCTTTATTTCTCATTTTAATTTTCTTCGCATCAATTTGTTCACGGATTATTCTGGAAGAGGCAATTAAGTACGTGGTGCTATTTATTAGGGAAAGCATTGTGCTAATGTTCAATGTTGACACAAACCTGAGAATGTAGTTTATATTAACATACCTGCTTATAAAGTCTTTTCAACTTTTTTTGTCGACTTACTTTTAGATGTAAATTTAACATTGGCTCAATCTAAATTTATGGGCAATTTAGCATGTTACAGCTTGTGAAAACTTCTAATAAAGTTTCTTCTGAAAATGATATCTTCGCAAGGACTTAAATTTCCTTTTGTTGGAAAGATGTAAAGCGTGGCTTCGAAAAAGTGATACACTTCGGGTAGTCTGGTGTTTCTATTATTTGATGCTGAAAGGTGTTGTAACTTCACTTTCGTTGCATTGTATATAACTATTATGTTTATAAAATCGAAGGTGAAAAAGATGTTTTGAGGATAAGTTGTCGTATGTTTTTTTTAGTAAAAAAAACTCAAAAAACTTAGGGATTAACTAGTAGCTAATCCGTAATGTGATGTTAATATTGCAATTCAAGGTTTACCCCTCTATAGGGAGGGTGAGCTAAATAGTTCTACGAACATACTCTTCTGGTTGTTATGAAAAAACAAATTCTGTATTGTAGGTGTAAGGCTGATGTGTTTGAGCCCAAGAGACAGGAACAAATTGAGAAAGCTCTCAGAGAAGTTCAGGCAAAAACTTATGCTCTTGATGACTTGTGTGCTCTGTGTGCTCTGGATAAATCCAAGATAAAAAGTCTTTTCAATTTTGAGGGCGATACAATGATCGTGGCCTGTAACCAGCGAAGCGTAAAGTCGCTGTTGAGTTTTGCAGGAGTAGAAAACCGAACAGAGTCAATGGAGTATTTTAATATACTTGAGTCTGAAACAGAGGTTTTTATGGAGCGTATTGCTGATTTTTGTGGCGTTTCTGCTCAAGGTACGGAACCAGAATCGGTTGGTGTGAAAAGCGATTGGCCATCTTGGTATCCAGTATTAGACTACGATCGGTGCGTTGCATGTGGTCAATGTGCAGACTTCTGTCTTTTTGGTACTTACGATAGGAGCGGAGGGCATGTCGCTGTTGTCAATCCTCAGGCGTGTAAGAATAATTGTCCGGCTTGTGCGAGGATATGTCCAGAAGCGGCAATCATTTTCCCAAAATATACAGAAGGAGGAGCAATTAGCGGAACTGAGAATATTAATGAAGAAGCTGAGCATGAAAGAATGCGGAAAGATGTCGATCAGATTTTGGGAAGTGATATCTATAAGGCTTTGGAAAAGAGGAAGGCCAAACGTCGTAGGTTGATTAGTAGGGAAGCAATGAGCAAGGCTGTTGAGGAACGAGAGAAGGCTTTACAGAAGACCGATAAGCGAATATTCCGCTTCGATCCATCAGGTGATGAGTAGTCTTTGTTGACTAACCAGAAGTTTCAGAGTTAAATAAATGATTCAAGTTATTATGGCGTTATTTCAACAGTTATTGCGCACGGATAAAAAATGTATTTGGAAGTTCATATGGAATTTTGGAGTTAAAGGTTTCATTGGTTTTCTTCGGTTTCGTTTTCGAAAAAAACTAGGAGACGCATTCCCTGCCTTTCAGTTTATATCGCTCACTGACGATTGTAATCTTGAATGTCAGGGTTGTTGGGTCAGTAAAGCAGGGGCAGCAAAAGATATGCCAGTTGGTGATGTGTGTAAAATTATAGATGCGGGCGTAGAAAAAGGCTCTCATTTTTTTGGATTACTTGGAGGAGAACCTCTTATGTATAAACCAATTTGGAATGTTTTGGAAAGATACCCGAATTGTTATTTTCAACTTTTTACAAACGGAACACTCATTACCGAAGAAAAAGTAAAGCAGTTAAAAAAACTTGGGAATGTAACACCTTTAATCAGTTTCGAAGGAGACGAGGAGATTGCAGATATTCGCAGGAAAGGAAAAAAAATCTATTCAAAGGCTTTACAGGCTGTTGAAACTTGTTCGAAAAATGGCTTGATTACGGGAGTTGCTGTGAGTGTCTGTAAATCAAATATTGAAATGGCTCTATCGGACGATTTTGTTCAGATGCTAATAGATAGAGGCGTAATTTATTTATGGTATTATATTTACAGGCCAACAGGTGCCGACCCCCAATATGATCTGGCATTGGATAAAGATGAAATAGAGCGTTTGAGAAGGTTCATGGTAGAGGGACGTAAAAGATTCAGCATTGTAATTGTAGATTCTTACTGGGACGGAAGTGGCGAACCGTTTTGTCCAGCAGCAGAAGGATTGAGTCACCATATCAATCCATATGGTGACATAGAGCCTTGTCCTGTTGTTCAATTTGCTACAGATAATATTAACAATGGCAAGTTGACCAATATTTATGAAGATTCTAAGTTTCTGCGGGAATTCCGTTTGGCAATCAATGAGAAAACAAAGGGATGTATCTTGATGGAAGATCCTGAGTGGCTGATTGAATTTGCAGAAAAGCAGAATGCCAAAAATACCTCCAACCGCGAGGATCTGATATTACAATTGAAACAGCAGCCCATTGTATGCAGCCATGGAAGCTGTGAGAAAATCCGGGAGAAAAATATTTTATATCGGATTGCTAAAAAAGGAGCTTTTGGTGGATTAGGTGCCTATGGGTAATGCCTTCAAATTCATAAAACTATTTATTTCGCTTACTTTGTACTACTTATCAGGACTGTGACAACGATATAATATCATCTGTTTTACTGTGCAATTTATTATTCACGAAAAAGCTAAATCACAGATAGCCTATGCAAGGATTGACTTTAGAGTTGATAGTACCTCAGAAGAAGAATAACCGCGATGAGATAAGGCGGGCTGTGAATTCATTTTTTAAGAATGTAGAACTGAATCCTCCGATTTCATACGAAAGTATGAAGGAATATGCACAAATCTTAATGTGCAAAAACAATTGGGGACAGCAGGATTTTGCTTATATAATGCTTTGTTGTGGCAATGCTGTTTGGCGCAATGTTTTTGGCACAATACCTTTTGAACGCCGAATCCTGTTGTTGCCCGAATGCCTTAAGAGCATGTCTTCTTGCAAAGCTGTTCACGATGAATTCGGATTATTGTGTAATGGCTGTGGAGGTTGTGAAATTGCAGGATTAATTGATTTTGCTGAAGAACTGGGCTATATTGCTCTGGTGTCGGAAGGAACGACTGTCACAACGCGGCTTATAGAAAGTGGACAAGTGGAAGGTGTAATTGGGGTCGGTTGTATGTCTGTTTTAGAGAAAATGTTTTCTTCCGTCACGAAGTATGCTATCCCTGGAATTGGAATACCTCTATTGGGCGACGGTTGCCAAGGAACGGAGCTAGATGTTGAATGGTTAAAGGAGGAACTGACAAACTATATTCAAAGCAGTTCTGTTAAGTTGATTAACTTAAGGGAATTAAGGAAAGTAGTCAACTCATTTTTTAATAAAAATACTGTTGCCAAAATTATATTCGAAGGTGAATCCGATACGGAAGAAACAGCACGCTCTTTTCTTCTGGAAGGAGGGAGACGTTGGCGTCCGTTTTTAGCTACACTTGTTTATAGTGCCATGGTTAAGAATCCAGATCGGTGTGTGATGCAGAGGCTTGCATTTTCCGTTGAATGTTTTCATAAAGCATCTCTTGTGCACGATGATATTGAGGATAATGATGTTGAACGCTATGGAAAAGATACACTTCACAAAAGATTAGGAGTGCCTGTGGCATTAAATGTTGGCGATTTGCTTATTGGGGAGGGATATCGTTTGTTGGCTGAAACAAAGCTTGATTCAAGGGTTTTAACGGAATGTATCAAGGTTGCCTCGGCTGGGCATGTTGCTCTCACGATTGGTCAGGGCGAAGAATTGAGTTTCGACCATAAGCGAGGTGTAATGTCTGTTGATCGGGTGATTAAGCTTTTTGAAAACAAAACATCAGCAGCTTTTAGGGTCTCGATTTTAATTGGGGCATTGGCTGGTGTGGCTGATGATGACATCTTATCGCAGCTCGAACAGTATAGCCGTAATATTGGAATAGCTTATCAGATTAAGGATGACTTGGAGGATTATAAAGATGGAAGGGATGATATTCGAAAACGCAGATTTTCGATAATACTTTCACTTTTCTTCGAAACGCTTTCCGATTTTGAGAAAAAGAACATTCTTACTTTACTGGCCAAAGAGAATTTTGAAGATCTGTTTCAATTTATCGACAAGAGCAAAACCGTTGATGCAGCAGAAGAATTGCTGAAACTATACATTCAGCAAGCAAGTGGAAGCATAGAACAGCTCCGTAAACCAAGTTTAAAGTTGGCTTTGTATGAAATTTTGGGACAGATTTTTGGAGATTACATGTAAGCCGATCGATTTTGTGTTGGAGCGTTATATTGATGTAATTCGTTTAGAGAAGTTCTTAAAGTGTGGATTTAATTTGTTGGATGAAGATTTAGTGGAAGAAATTAAATCGTACATCAAGAGCCAACAGTTAAAGTCAGGAGGCTTTGTGGATAGGGCAGGGGCAGAAAGTGTGTATTATTCTTTGTTTGGATTTTTTACCGCGAAAGCCTGCTCAATGCCTGCTTCTTTGGAGAGCCTTAGGGAGTATGTCAAGTCACTTGAATTTATCGATATTAAGCAACCTGTCGATGTCTATTGCGCATCCATTTTATACAGTCAGTTTTGGCCAAATCATCCAAACTACATAAGGTTGAAAAGGGAAGTGTGGCACTTGATGAAGAAGAGTTCAATTGAAGGTGAAAACTATGGCGCATTTATGGGAATGCTTGCTCTTTTTTACCAAAGAAAATATTTTTTACTTTTAAAATTGATCGCACGATATAGGAAACAAAAACGGAGCTTTACAGGTGCTCCTGTCAGTAGAATTGCGGCTGAAATAGTTCTCAGGAAAATAGCACGAAAACCTTTTAAGGATTTGACAGAGCAGTTGATACATTACTACAGGAAAAGTGGAGGTTTTGTAGCAATCCCAAATGCTCCTATCGAGGATTTGCTCTCCACTGCAGTTGCTCTTTTCTCACTTAATTTTGCAGATTTGGATTTAAGCCTCGTAAAACCTAAAGCTCTATCTTTCGTTGATGAAAACTATTTCGACGGAGGTTTTTGTGCAACTTCCTTAGACAGTCAGCCAGATATTGAATATACTTTTTATGGAATGCTTGCTCTGGCTTCATTGAGTGATGAATAGATATAAAAATAGGGATATCAAAGTATCCCTATCTTTTAGATATTATCAGTAACTTCTTCTAAAGTTCACTTTTTAGGTATTTTGCTGTGAAACTGGATTTGTGCTTCACTACCTCTTCGGGAGTTCCTTTACAAACAAGTTTACCTCCCCCGATTCCTCCATCAGGGCCAATGTCTATAATATGGTCGGCAAGTTTTATTACATCCATATTATGTTCGATAATGATAACAGTATTGCCACGATCTACCAATCTGTTCAGAACTTCCATTAGAACTCTAACATCCTCAAAATGAAGCCCAGTAGTAGGTTCGTCAAAAATATAGAGGGTTTTTCCTGTACTTTTCTTCGAAAGTTCAGAAGCTAACTTTATACGTTGGGCTTCTCCTCCAGAAAGAGTTGTCGATGGTTGCCCTAGAGTAATATAGCCTAAACCAACTTGTTGTATTGCTTTCAGTTTCAGCAAAATAGAAGGAATGCCTTCGAAAAATTCCACAGCTTGGTTGATTGTCATATCCAATACATCGGAGATCGATTTACCTTTGTATCGTACTTCTAGTGTTTCGCGGTTGTAGCGTTTCCCATTGCAGTCTTCACAATGGACATAAACATCAGGAAGAAAATTCATTTCGATAGTACGAAGACCAGCTCCTCCACAGGTTTCACAACGTCCGCCTTTTACATTGAACGAGAAACGCCCAGGTTTGTAACCTCGGATTTTTGCTTCCGGAAGTTCAGAGAAGAGCTTCCGGATATCGCCAAATATATTTGTATAAGTAGCTGGGTTCGAACGTGGTGTTCTTCCAATAGGACTTTGGTCAACTTCAATCACCTTATCAATATGCTCAATGCCGTTTATGCTCTTGTATGGCAATGGGTCGGCTACCGATTTATAAAAATGCTGACTTAAGATAGGTTGCAGGGTTCCGTTGACGAGGCTTGATTTTCCACTTCCCGACACGCCGGTCACAACAATTAGTTTACCTAAAGGAAAATCAACATTCACTTTTTTAAGATTGTGACCTGTAGCTCCTTTTAGTTGCAGCACATTTCCATTGCCTTCTCTTCGTTTCTCTGGAATCGGAATTGCTTTGTCATGATTAAGGTACTGTGCTGTAAGCGATTTACTTTGCTGAATATCTGTAGGTGAGCCTTCCGCTACAATTTTTCCTCCGTGCCTTCCTGCATAAGGGCCAATGTCGATCACGTGGTCAGCTGCCAGTATCATATCTTTATCGTGCTCAACCACAATGACAGAGTTTCCTGTATCGCGCAGATCTTTTAGTGCCTCAATAAGGCGGTGGTTGTCGCGCTGGTGTAGGCCAATGCTTGGTTCATCAAGAATGTAGAGCACATTAACCAGTTTCGAACCAATTTGCGTAGCTAAGCGTATACGTTGACTTTCTCCGCCGGACAATGTTTTTGAACTTCTATTCAGCGACAAATAATCTAGGCCAACTTCAAGCAAGAAGCCAAGTCGCGCACGAATTTCCTTCAATACATCGCGGGCTATAGTCAATTGTTTCTTACTTAGTTTTTCTTCGATATTCTCAAACCACTGCACCAGCTTTTTTATATCCATTTCGGCCAATTCGGCTATGTTTTTATCGTTGATTTTGAAGTAAAGTGATTCTTTCTTCAAGCGATGGCCATCGCAAGCCGGGCATTTTATTGTTTTTATAAATTGCTCAGCCCATTTTTTTGCTTTTTTTGAGCTGGCATCCACCTGTTGGTTGATGTAGTAGATAACACCATCAAACGAGAGGGCGTAGTTAGAACTGCGGCCAAGAACGGTGTTTTCAATTACAAATTTTTCCTCCGAGCCATTCAGGATAATATCAAGTGCTTCTTCTGGAATTTTCTCGATCGGGCTTTTCAGTGTGAAGTCATATTTCTTTCCAATTGCTTCAATCTGCCAGAATATAAGGCTATTGGAATATTTGCCAAGTGGTTCTATGCCTCCTGAATAAATGCTTTTCTTGCGGTCGGGTATAATGCTTGCAGTGTCCATTTCGTTTACAAAGCCAAGGCCTTTGCACTTTGGACAGTTACCTACCGGAGAGTTAAATGAAAATGTATGTGGCGAAGGTTCATTGTAAGAAATGCCAGTACTTGGGCACATCAGGTGACGGCTATAATATTGCAGGCTATCAGATTCAACATCCCAGACCATAATCACCCCTTTACCGTGCTTCATCGCAGTTTCCACGGACAGTTTCAGTCTTTTTTTGCTCTCGCCGGCAACTTTCAATTTATCAACTACAATTTCGATGTTATGGTTTTTATACCTGTCAACTTTCAGGTTTGTAGTTAGTTCCGTCAGTTCTCCATCAATACGTGCTTGCAAGAAACCTTTTTTTCGAATTTGTTCGAAAAGCTCTTTGTAATGCCCTTTTCTACCCTTAACTACCGGAGCCAGAATCAAAGTTTTTCTGTTTGAGAATTTTTCAGAAATCAGATCAATGATTTTTTCGTCCGTATACCGAACCATTTTCTCTCCAGTTTCATAAGAAAAAGCATCAGAAGCTCTGGCATACAATAAGCGTAGGAAATCATATATTTCCGTAATGGTTCCGACAGTAGAACGTGGATTCTTGTTCGTAGTTTTTTGTTCTATAGAAATAACAGGACTAAGACCAGTAATTTTATCAACATCTGGTCGTTCCATACCCCCTAGGAATTGACGGGCATATGCAGAAAAAGTTTCAATGTATCTTCGTTGCCCTTCTGCATAGATGGTGTCAAATGCCAAAGAGGATTTCCCACTTCCACTAAGTCCGGTGATAACTGTCAGGCAGTTGCGGGGAATAGAAACGTCAATGTTCTGAAGATTATGTTCTCGGGCGCCATTTACAACGATCTGTTCTGTATTGGCTATATTGTTTTTTTTTGTTGAGTTGTCGTCCATTGCCGAAATCAAATTTAGTCGGCAAAGATAGTAATTTATGAAGTGCCTATAAAACTTACAATTAAGGCCAATGTGGTTTTATTCTATGAGTTGAAAATTAAAAAATCACCTTTTTCATTTAATGAAGCCAGAGCGGAGCAATAACAGCTTGTATTTGTTATAAAAAAAAGGCCATAGTTGTTAAACCTATGGCCTTACAGAGCATTGTGCTTGTATATGTTAGATCAAACCAAGTTTTTTGTAAGTTGTAATTTTTTGGTACAGGTCTGATAAGGCAAGGGGAACCCTACCGGTCGTAAGCAATCGGACTATACTAAATTTAGAAGCATTTAAGGTTTTTTATTGCTAGCCATATCGTTGATTGGGTAAGGGTGATTGAAGGTCGATACGACAAACATAAAAGAACCTAAAAGGTCTCTAATAGTATTGGACAAACGATTGCAGCTCTTCTTCAACTTTTTCTTCCAGAACAGGTTGCTTTGCTGTTGGTACTATAAGTTCGTCTTGAACTTCGTTCGAAGGTGTGCTTGAAAAAGGATCCGGAATTGTTGCAGGATCTGCTGCGATGTTAAATAGAGGATTTTTCATAACTGATAAATTTTTAGGCTTAGTTTTACTTAAAGGTTGTTATAATGTGGCATTTAATAGTTAAAGCTGTGTAATGCCTGAATGTACAGTAAAATAAATGTTAATTTCCCGTTAACTTTGGTTACGTAATTGCAAGCTAAAAGGTTACCGTGTAATCGAAAAAAAGTTCATTATTTTTTGTTAGAAAATAACCAATTACGGCAATAAGTTGATTGTTAGATTATTGCTGTTTGATAGGTAGGTGTATATGTTGTGTAACATATTTTTGAGAAAGCTTTTTAGGGCTCTATATAGAAGGTTTCCCTACCTTAGGTAAAGCAAAATATATTCTTATTATTTCTGAACTGAATGTAAATGTAATTATAAATAATTAAAAAACTCAATAACCTTCTTTTAATTTGTATTTTGATTTGTTATTTATATTTTAATAAATGTACATATGAAAAACATAACAGGCTTACGGAGAAAATTGGAAATAGTTTTTGCTTTTTGAAAAAAGCAGCTTTGTATTATTCAAAAAACAGGAATATTTGTACTTTATACTTTTTTCCTATCTTGTAAAAAAACAGAAAACTTCAATAAGATATTAATGCGGATTATTTTGTTTACAGGGAAAGGGGGCGTTGGAAAAACGACAATGGCCGCAGCTACAGCATTGAAAGGTGCTGAAGAAGGTGCGCGTACCCTAATTATTTCCACGGATCCTGCTCATAGTTTGTCCGATGCATTGGATGTGGATCTTGGGCCAGAACCAATAAAAGTTAAAGATAACTTATGGGCTCAGGAGCTTGATGTTTATTATTCGATGCAAAAATACTGGGGGAACTTACGCGAACTTATGCTGACTGTTTTCCGGTGGCAAGGGGTTAAAGATGTAATGGCAGAGGAAATGAGCGCTATTCCGGGCATGGAAGAAGGGGCTGCTTTCATGTGGATAGAGAAATATTATTCTGAGAACACTTACGATTTAATCGTTATCGATAGTGCTCCAACAGGCGAAACCCTTACGTTGTTGACTTTACCTCAGGTAACAAAGTGGTGGGTGACAAAGGCTTTTCCGATGCAAAAGTTTGCAATTAAGACGGTTGGAAAGGTTGTGCGGGGAGCCACTGGAATTCCTTTGGATAAAGGATATGACGAACTCAATCATTTATTCGTTAAACTAGAACGGATTCATAAGGTTTTTGCAGATCCCGACATTTGTTCTATCCGTATTGTTACCAATCCAGAGCGGATGGTGATTAACGAGTCCAAGAGGGCATATACATATTTGCAATTGTATGGCTATAATGTAGATGGAGTTATTATAAATCGCATTTGGCCAGAAGCAGTCGTACCGTCTACTTTTGAGAAATATGTTGAGAGCCAGAAAAAGTATATCGAGGATATCCGTACAAGTTTTTCTCCTGTGCCAATATTTGAAGCAACTCATCTAGGCGAAGAGGTTTTTGGTTTAGATCTGCTCAGAAAACTAGGCGAGAGACTCTATGGAGAGCATAGAGCAGATGCAATTTTCTTTAAGGAGAAGCCATATACCGTAAAAGAAACATCAGAAGGTTTTCAATTGATGGTTAGGCTTCCGTTTGTTCAAGGAAAGAAGTTCACTCTCAATAAATATGGCGACGAACTTGTAATTGATGTTGGCAATAAAAGGCAGAATTTGTTTTTACCTCGTTTTGCCCATTTCATGAAGTTGGATTCGCATAGTTACGAAGAAGGCGTACTTACGGTGGTGCTGAAGAAGCAGGAGCGTAATAAATAGAAAACCCCGCACTTTCGTTTGGGGTTTCTGGTTTTAGGTGGTAATTAAGATTTGGTTAATTTAACAGTTAGGGGACTGTCAAAGCTTTATATAAGTTGGTGTTGTAATGTGCAATGATGTTTATTTAGGACATGTTACCATATTGATTTTAGACTAAATTCTGATTTTTTAAGCGAAAGTTTCTTTATGCTGACTCATGTCTAGTCCAATAATTTCCTGATCTTCAGGTACACGAAGCGGTATTAGCCAGTCCGTGATTTTAAAAATTAAAAAGCTTCCGCCAAAGGTGAATGAACTAACGATGAGCAAGCTTAGTATATGAGCAAGAAATGTCGAGGTTTCCCCATAGATCAGGCCGACATCTTTTGCAAACACAGCTGTTAGTAGCATGCCTACTATACCCCCAATTCCGTGACTTGGAAAAACGTCAAGAGTGTCGTCCAGCGATGATTTGTTTTTCAAGAAGATAGCATAGTTACAGACAACTGCTGCTGCAAAACCAATGAAGATGCTGTGGCCAATGGTTACAAAACCAGCAGCGGGTGTTATAGCTACAAGGCCTATCACTGCACCAATTGAAGCCCCTATTGCTGTGATTTTTCTGCCAAGTACAATATCGAATAAAACATAGGTCAGCATTGAAGTAGCAGAGCACATGTGCGTTGTGGAAAGGGCCAGTACGGCACTTTCATTCGCACCAAGGGCAGATCCTGCATTGAAACCAAACCATCCGAACCATAGAAGCCCAGCTCCTAAAATCACGAAAGATACATTAGCTGGCTGGTGCCCTTTATTAAAACTGATTCGTTTGCCAAGTACTAAAGCTGCGGATAGAGCAGCAAAACCAGCTGACATGTGGACGACGGTTCCTCCTGCAAAATCTAAAACGCCCCATTGGCGCAAAAAGCCTTCTGGGTGCCATGTCCAGTGGGCTAGAGGGGCATATATCAGAATGGAAAACAGGGTAATAAAGACAAGGTAGGAGCTAAACTTCATTCTTTCTGCAAAACTCCCAGTTACAATGGCTGGAGTTATGATCGCAAATTTCAACTGGAAGAATGCAAAAAGCATGAACGGGATTCCCGATGAAAATTCAGGGTTAGGGGCGAGCCCTACATTTTTGAAGCCCCAGTAGGTAAATGGATTGCCGATTAAGCCACCAACACTTTCGCCAAAAGCCAAGCTGAACCCTATCAGCACCCATATTATGCTAACAATACTGAGCGAAATAATACTCTGTAGCATAGTTGATATAACATTTTTTCTTGACACCATTCCTCCATAGAAAAAAGCGAGCCCAGGTGTCATGAGAAGAACAAGACCTGTCGCTGTAACCATCCAAGCTGTGTCTGCTCCATTAATGGAGATTTCTTCACTGGTATTTGATGGTAGTGAACCGAAATACATAGCGAGAATTGCCATCAGACTTAACAGTATGAAACTGATTGTCGATTTCCGTGTCATTCTAATGATTTTAAGTTTAGGCTTCTTCTCCTTCTTTTTTTCTAATTGTCCTGATGCAAATATAGGGTTTGGTTTCGGAAATATAAAAAAATATCAAGTTGAATGCGTATTTTTGTGGGGGTATGCTGCTTAAATTTGTTGTTTTAGTCTTAACTGTTTTTTAAAACACGGGGGTGTGTGGTTTTGTTTTCAAAAGTCAAAAAAAACTGTTAGGTGGTGAGATAGGAAAATATTCATATCTTTGCGCCACCAAAAAGCAACAACTTATTTAGGATGAATAAAATTAGAGTTAAAGATCTTGAGTTTGAGCGCTCTATACCCGCAGAAAGGATTCAAGACAGCATTAGGGTAATTGCGGATCAGATCAATAAAGAATTTAAAGGAGAGGAAGTTCTATTTATAGGTATCCTTAACGGTTCTTTTATGTTTGCGGCAGATTTACTTAAAAGTATAGATTTGCCATGTCAGATTACTTTTCTCAAACTTGCCTCATACGAAGGAACTGCTTCTTCAGGAACTGTTAAAGAGTTGATCGGTTTAAATGAAGACTTAAGTGACAAAAACGTCATTGTAGCAGAAGACATTGTTGATTCAGGGCTTACATTACAAATGATTCTAAAACAGTTGTCAGCAAGAAATCCTAAAAGCTTGAAAATTGCAAGCTTGTTATTCAAACCAGAAGCTTGCAAAGTTGATCTCACTATAGATTATATAGGATTGGAAATACCTAATGACTTCATTGTTGGTTACGGTTTGGACTACGATGGTTATGGGAGAAACCTTGCAGATATATATACTTTAGTAAAATAGAAATAATCGGCACAACTGGTAAGCAAAATTGATCTCTGTTGTGGTGTATTCTCCATAACGAACAGGTCAAGTTGTTTTGCTTTACTAGGGTTTAATTTTTATTACGGGCCATTCTTGGCCAATTACTTGGATAAGGAAGAGGAAAACAAAAGAAGGAACGCATTTTTCATATACAATATCTGGAGTTTGTAGTATGAGTGTTAGAATGCGATCCAAAATTAAATGGT
Organism: Bacteroidales bacterium; assembly: GCA_965230435.1. Lineage (GTDB taxonomy): Bacteria > Bacteroidota > Bacteroidia > Bacteroidales > JBDKHP01 > JBDKHP01. The sequence continues at coordinate 668,101 of CBDDLB010000002.1, read as the reverse complement.
ATGCTGAATTTATTACTATTTGGTCCTCCTGGAGCAGGAAAAGGCACCCAGTCGGATAATATTTGCAAAAAATTTGGATTGATCCACCTCTCCACAGGGGAACTTCTAAGGGCAGAAATTGCTGCCGAAACAGAAATAGGAAGAAGAATAAAAGAAGATATAGCAGCAGGTTGCTTTGCATCGGACGAAACAGTTATTGGTCTTGTAGAGCAGGAATTCAAGCGCAATCCTGAGGCAAAAGGGTTTGTACTTGATGGTTTTCCACGAACCACCGCTCAGGCAAAAGCTCTGGATGTGATGATGCAAAGAAGAGGGGTGAGAATTGATGGGATGATCTCTTTGCAAGTAAAGATAGACGTTCTAAGGCAGCGCTTGGCAGATAGGGCTAAAGAAGTGAAACGCCCAGAAGATATGGACGAAGTTGCCGTACTGAAACGGTTCCAGATTTATAAAGAAACCACAGAGCCTGTTCAGGAGTATTATAAAGCTCAGAATAAATTCTATGGAATACATGGTGAAGGAGCAGTAGATGAGGTTTTCGAACGAATTATAGCGACAATAGATTTATTGTAGTTTGTAAATTATTTATTTAATATCCTGAAAACGGCCGTTGGCTATCAACAGTTGTGTTTTCAGGATATTTCATCTAGTTTCAATTTGTTTTTTCTGCTTAGTTGAATGGTGGATTGAACATGATTCGTCTGAAAGGCAATCTACTCAAGCAAGACATTAGATTATAGGAAGAAAATAAAGATATGGCAGATAGTAATTTTGTAGATTATGTGAAAATTTTCACCCGTTCAGGAAAAGGAGGGGCAGGTTCGAAGCATCTTTATCGTGATAAGCTGACTTCGAAAGGAGGGCCAGATGGCGGAGATGGTGGAAGAGGTGGCCATATCATATTGCGTGGAAATTCTAATTATTGGACGCTGATTCATCTTAAATACAAAAAGCATATTTTTGCAGAACATGGCGAAGGCGGTTCTGGTAGTAGAAGTACAGGTGCCAATGGTGATGACATTATACTCGATGTGCCACTGGGGACAGTAGCAAAAGATGCAGATACTAATGAGAATTTATTTGAAATAACGGAAGACGGTGAGGAGAAGGTGCTTCGCAAAGGAGGGAGAGGAGGATTAGGTAATGCTCATTTTAAGTCGCCTACTAACCAGACTCCACGATATGCTCAGCCAGGAGAGGAAGGTTCTGAAGGCTGGACAATTCTTGAACTTAAAGTATTGGCAGATGTTGGTCTAGTTGGCTTCCCAAATGCAGGGAAATCCACCCTTTTATCAGTTGTTTCTGCTGCAAAACCAAAAATTGCAGATTATGCTTTTACCACACTTACGCCAAATCTGGGCATTGTAGCCTATCGCGATGAAAAGTCATTCGTAATGGCAGATATTCCAGGAATTATAGAGGGTGCTGCTGATGGCAAAGGTTTAGGTTTGAGATTCTTGCGTCATATAGAAAGAAACTCCATGTTACTGTTTATGGTTCCGGCCGATTCTATTGAGATTAAAGAACAGTATGAGATACTTCTTGCGGAATTGAGAAAGTATAATCCGGAACTGTTGGATAAAAGGAGAGTGCTGGCAATCACAAAATCAGATATGCTTGATGAGGAATTAATACAGGAAATGCAAGAAAATCTACCTGATATTCCTTCAGTTTTTATATCTTCGGTCGCTGGAAAGGGAATTAGTGAGCTGAAAGATCTGATTTGGAGACAACTAACAGAATAATAAACCTACATTCTCATGTTAGAGATTTTAAACACTTGGGATACTGAACTTTTTCTCTTTTTGAACGGTTTACATGTATCCTTTATGGATCCTGTCATGTTTTTTATAAGTGGAACAAAAACATGGATTCCATTTTATGCATTAGTACTCTTTTTTCTTTTCCGCAAAGAAAAGTGGAATGGTATTCTAGCTCTTGTATTTGCAGTTTTGGTTATTGTGCTTGCAGATCAGATTTCAGTTAAAATGTTTAAAAACGTGTTCGAACGTTTTCGTCCCACACACACACCTGCGATCAAAGATTTGATTCATACAGTAAATAATTACAGAGGAGGGAAATTTGGCTTTGTTTCATCACACGCAGCCAATACCTTCGGTTTTGCGATGTTTATGTCTCTGTTTTTCAAGAATCGCTGGGCGGTATCCGGCTTTTTCTTTTGGGCTGCGGTAGTATCCTATTCTAGGATTTATTTAGGAGTTCATTACCCAGGAGATATATTAGGAGGCGCAGTTTTAGGATCATTGATTGGCCTTCTTGTGTATTGGACATATAGTTGGGCATATTCTAAATTTCTGAACAAAAGGAAACAAATTGTAAATGCAGAGGTATAAGGAATTATCTGCACCAGCTTGTTTATCAATTTGTTTGTTGGGGTTAATAAAGTGCATTGTAGTACTTTCGCTTAATATTAAAACATAATCCATCAACGATGAAGAAAATATTTTGGGTACTTGTGGCATGTCTGTCTATAAGCTCTTTAAGCAATAGCTTGAATGCACAGATATTTACTTCGCTTAGCGAAGCATTGAAGAATCCAGATGCTGTTACAGAATTGAATTTGAGTGGTCAAGGGCTCACAGAACTATCTGGTGATATTTCAAAATTGAAAAATTTAAAAAAACTAGATCTTTGGAAAAATAAGCTTACAGCCTTGCCAGAAGGAATTGTCAAGCTAAAAAAATTAGAGCATCTTATTCTTAAAGATAACCAATTGACAAAGTTGCCAGAAAAAATTGGTTCGTTAGAAAATTTGCAGTTTTTGGATATAAGTAGTAATAAAGTTAATGCATTGCCAGCATCTATAGCGAATTTAACAAAACTATATACAGCAGATTTTTCATGGAATTATCTCCAGTCGAAAGATTTTGATATTATTTGTAAAATTACGGTTCTTGAAGATCTTAATTTGGAACACAATGAAAAATTAGCGGTAGTGCCCCCGGCTATTGCATCGTTGGGTAAGTTGTATGTTTTAAATTTGAAATTTACAGGTATTTCTACTTTGCCTCCAGCAATCAAATCACTGGCGCAACTTGAAGAATTAAATTTAGCAGAAAATGAGCTGAAGAGCTTACCTGCTGAGATTTCAAAACTATCTAATTTAGCAGAGATAGATTTGAGCAGAACAGGAATCAGCCCTACGGAATTGTCAAAAATTCCTAAAAGCGCTGAGGTTACAAAATGACAGAAGAACTTTTCTGTATATTTAGCGTTAAATTTAGACATACAGTTCTGATCCCAAAGAGCGTTATAATTATTATGGCTGTATGTTCTGTTTTTTGCCAATTGACATAGGGCGAAAAATACATTACTTTTGCAATTATAAAAAGGGGTTAAAGATATATGAGACAACTTAAGATCACTAAGTCTATTACCAACAGGGAAAGTGCATCTTTGGACAAATACCTGCAGGAAATAGGAAAGTATGAACTCATTTCGGTTGAGGAGGAGGTAGAATTAGCACAACGGATCAAAAAAGGCGATAGGGCTGCTATCGAAAAGTTAACAAGAGCGAATCTTCGTTTCGTTGTGTCTGTTGCAAAACAATATCAGAATCAAGGGCTGAGCCTTCCTGACCTTATTAATGAGGGTAACCTAGGTCTTATTAAAGCTGCAGAAAAGTTTGATGAAACCAGAGGTTTTAAATTCATTTCATATGCTGTTTGGTGGATCAGGCAGTCGATTATGCAAGCTATCAATGAGCAGTCGCGTATTGTAAGGTTGCCATTGAACCAAGTTAGCTCACTTAGCAAATATAACAAAGCTGTTTCGAAATTCGAGCAAGAAAACGAACGTAAACCGTCGCCAGAGGAATTGGCAGATATTTTGGATTTACCGAAAGAGAAAGTCTTGGATACGATGCGTGTTTCTGGCCGTCATGTTTCGGTTGATGCACCTTTTGTTGTTGGTGAGGATAACAGCTTGCTAGATGTATTGGAAAATACAGATTCGCCTGTTGCTGACGAAACTTTAATTGATGAGTCTCTAAGTCGCGAGATTGATCGTGCTTTTGCTACCCTTACAGAGCGGGAGCGTACCATTTTGAAACTTTCGTTTGGAATTGGAGTGCCGGAAATGTCGCTTGAGGAAATAGGAGAACGTTTCGGTCTTACACGTGAGCGTGTACGTCAGATCAAAGAGAAAGCAATACGTCGTTTACGCAATACTTCGCGCAGCAATTTGTTGAAATCTTACTTGGGATAAATTTTTGAGCTAGGCCGTACTGTATAAGTTCGGCCTTTTTTTTGTACCCCTTACCTTAAATTGCTCCCTGTATTTTATACAGACTGATCATGGTGTTTCCTGTCCGCGATTTAATAAGAAACTAGAGAGCTAACGCTTTTAGTTTCTGGTTTTGTGTATGGACAGAGTTCTTGGCAATACTCTCCATGATTTTTTCCAAGTTCAAACTATAAATTTATAACATTTGGATTTTGTAGACTTAGGCCTTTCCGAAGGTATATTAGAAGCTGTTGAAGCAATGGGCTTCAGCACGGCCACTCCAATTCAGAGCGAGGCCATTCCTGTGATAATGGAAGGAAAGGATTTAATAGCGTGTGCGCAGACAGGAACAGGAAAAACTGGAGCCTTTCTAATACCAGTTTTAGATGCTGTAGCACAGATAAAAAACGATAAGATAAAGGCTCTGATAATTGTCCCCACACGTGAGTTGGCAATTCAGATCGATCAGCAATTGCAGGGGCTAGCATACTTTTTGGGCGTTACATCGCTTGCAATCTACGGAGGTAATGATAAGGAAGGTTGGGATAAGCAAAAAGCTGCTATCACGAATGGCGCTGATATACTAATTGCAACTCCGGGACGTATCTTATCGCATATGGCTCTTGGTTATGTAGATTTTTCGGCCGTTAACTTCTTCATTCTGGACGAGGCTGATCGCATGATGGACATGGGTTTTCTTGAAGATATATTGAAAATCCATAAACTAATCCCAAAAGATAGCCAGAAATTGATGTTTTCTGCAACGATGCCTAGTAATATCAGAAAGCTTTCAGCAGCTCTTTTGAAAGAACCGGAGCAGATAAATATTGCGGTGTCCAAACCTGCCGAAAATATACTTCAGGCGGCTTACATGGTTTATGAAAAGCAGAAGATTCCTTTGTTGAAGTCGTTGCTTGTAGGTAAAGAAGAACTTAAGAGTGTAATTATCTTCTTATCCTCAAAAAGAAGTGCTTCCGAATTGGAAAATGAGCTTCGTACAATAGGTATGAACGCAAGGGCGATACATTCGGATTTGGATCAGAAAGAGCGGGAGCAGGTAATGCTCGATTTTAGAAACAGGAAGATACAGATACTTGTAGCCACAGACATTGTAGCACGTGGGATCGATATTGATGAAATTGCGCTTGTGATCAATTATGAAGTTCCGAAGGATCCAGAAGACTATATCCACCGTATTGGCAGGACAGCAAGAGCGGAATCTTCGGGTGTGGCGCTAACGCTTATTACAGAGAAAGATCAGCATCAGTTTGCGCGCATCGAACGGATGATCGATAGCGAAATACATAAGGCTCCTTTGGATCCGGAATTGGGAGAAGGGCCAGTTTATAACCCTAAATCGAAAGGTCGTTCGAAGCGTAATTTTTCGAAAAAGAGAAAACCTCAAGGAGGAGGAAAAGGCAAGTGGACTTCTAAGAAAGGAACTTCCCAAAAAAATAGAGGACCAAAAACAGAGGGGAATAATGCAAAAACAGCTTAGTCATAGTGAAGTAAAGTTTGAAAAGCAGCAATTCCCGATTTCATTACTACTGGATAATGTTGAAGATGGAAGGAACGTGGGTTCCTTTTTTCGTTTGGCAGATGCGCTTGGTGTGAAACATCTTTACCTTTGTGGCACTACCCCTGTTCCTCCTAATAAGAGAGTTCGGAAAACCGCGCGTAGCACAGAATTGTATGTTCCATATTCTTATCATTCTTCGGGTGCAGAACTGGTTGCTGAGCTTAAGCAGGAAGGTGTAACCGTTGGGGCATTGGAGATAACAGATAAAAGTAGAGCGCTGAATGATCATGATTTCAGCGGATACAGCGATTTTGTTCTTGTGGCGGGGGGTGAGGAAAAGGGAATAAGTGATTCTTTACTTGAAGAGATAGATTTTGCGATTCATATCCCGATGCGGGGAGTAAATTCGTCGATGAATGTTGCTATGGCAACTGCAATTGCTCTCCAGGAAATCACACGCCAAAAGAATAGAAGATGAATTTTTTAGCACACTTATACCTTTCTGGGCATGATGCAGATCTGCGGGTGGGAAATTTCATTGGCGACCACGTGAAAGGACGCGATTATGATACTTATCCGGATAGGATTCGGGAAGGGATTTTACTCCATCGGCAAATTGATGAATTTACGGATAAGCACGACTTAGTAAAACAAGGGGCTTCAAGGTTCAAACCTCGTATGGGGAGATATGCCAGTGTTGTTATCGATGTGGTTTTTGATCATTTTCTTGCCAGCCGTTGGGAGAGATACTCCTTGGATAGCCTTCGCGAATTTTCTGACAACGCTTTTGCGGATTTGGAGTCCAATTTTGAAATCTTACCAGAAAAAGTTAAACGTTTTCTACCTCTGATGAAAGCTTCTGACCGTTTAGTTGGGTATTCCAAGATTGAAGGGCTTCACGAAGCTATTGACAGAATGTCTAAGCATACAAGTTTACCGAGTGAACCTGATTTTGTGGTAGAAGTAGTAGAGCAAAATTTAACTGAATATATTCAGGAGTTCAGCCTTTTCTTCGATGAGGTTATTGGTTTTGTAGAGGCAAAAATAGGCCAGACAATTGCCCGGCCTATGTGATTTAGTCTGTCGTTGTGCAAAAATCGCACATGGCAGATTTGTTAGCTTAACCTCCTGTAGGGAGAGTTAATTATGCATGTACCATTTCAGGCTGTTTTACAAAACCTGTCTCTGGGTTCCATTCTTTGCGATAGAAGAATTCATCTTCAAAAGAAGGTTTAAGGTCGCTCAACCATATTGCTTTCTCATCGTATTTAGCGAAGAACGGACGGTATACCCATTCAGGATTCCTTCCTTGCAAGAATGTTAACATCATGTGCTTCTCTCCGTTGATCTCAACAACACCGTTCATCATAACTTTTCCTGGGTCTGCCGACATGCTTGGCCCCTTCACTGTACGTGCAATACCACTTACCTGAGAGTATGCTCCTTTGAAAATTTTCCATGCATCTATCAACGATACTGCAAAATATTCTTGTGCTCCTGTATCACGTGCAATGAACATGTAATATGGAATAAGACCCAGAGCAACCTGCATTTTCCACATCTTAGCCCATACATCAGATGATGCGTTGATGTTGTTTAGAAGTGGAGATTGAGTGCGGATCTGTATTCCTGTACCACGTAAGTTTTGGATGGCTTGTTTTACAGCATCTGTTGTTAACTCTTGCCAGTGATTGAAGTGTGCCATGAACGAAATGTGTAGACCACTATCGATCACTTTTTTGAAAAGAGCTAGAAGCTTATCTGCATCTTTGTCTTCTGTGTATTTGTATGGCCAGTATGCTAAAGATTTAGACCCAATACGGATAGTTTTTAGGTGAGGAATGTTAGCGTTCATGATTGTTTCGAAGTATGCTTCGATGAACTTGTATGGCATAACCATTGGATCTCCACCAGTAAATAAGATGTCCGAAATTTCTGGGTGTTCTTGCAGATAACCAACGATTTTATCAGCTTCTTTTGTAGCGAATTTCACACCATCTTCGATCTGAACAAATTGCGACCAGCGGAAACAGAACGTACAGTATGCGTGACAAGTCTGCCCTTGAGAAGGGAAAACAAGCATTGTTTCGCGGTATTTATGTTGAACGCCGTTTAGTTTTTCACCGTTCAACATAGGTACGTTATGATCTGCTTGTCCTGCTGGGTTTGGATTGAGCTGAGCTCTGATTTCTTGGGCTTTACGAATGATGTTTTCTTTGTTACCTGAATTCCAGACTTCAACCATTTGGCTGTAATGTTCTTCGCTAAGCATTCTTTTTTGTGGGAAGTTCAATATATAAATAGGGTCGTTTTCGTAAGCTTCCCACTTAATCAGTTCTTCTACAACATAATTGTTGGTTTTAAAAGGAAGAACTGTTCCTACGATTTCGATATCTTGTATTTGTTGATCTGATAAATGCTGTTTTACGAGAGGTTCTTTTTTGAAATTTTGTAGTGTAATAGTACGGTACTTCTTCATTCCTCTACCTTTCTTTTTTAGGTTTAAAAATTAAACAAGATGAATAAACAATATACTTCTCAATGTCCCCGTTAAGGCCGTGCAAATGTAATACAATGAATCTCAGCTACAAAATTGTTACTTCCTATATGCATTAACTATGCGTTAATTCAGGGAGTTGAGTCTAGTATTGTATATGTGTTTGTGGAAAATGTATCTAGTTACAATATGAAGATTAGAAGCTATTGTTTATTAATAGATTGAAATGTGAATATCTGAAAAATGAGAGGTTGAAAGAAATAGCTTCCTGTATGAAACTATTTTCAATTGTTACTTGTTACGAATGTAGTGTTTCATTTGTTGTGATGGAGTAGATTATCTTTCAGTTGAGTTTCAAATCTTTTTACTTCGGAAAAATGATATTACTTATTGAAAATTAAAATATTAGGTGGATCCTTGTTTTTTCTTTTTCATGCTCATGTTGAAATCAGTTTCCTTTTTCATATAGCTTGTTATCAGTTTCTTGTGGGCATTTGAGTGGCACGATTGCTCTTTCATCGGTTAATTGTTGCATTTTAACGTTACTTAACAAAAAAAATATTGTGATATGTTATGCCTGTAAGCAAAATATTATGCTTATAATTTGATACTAACGACCAATGATTGGAGTGGAAATAGCTAATTATCAGTGCTAACAGGTTGATCGGATTTTACAGGACTGTTTTAGTTTTCCTGATGTGTTAATAATGGTCGTGATACAATATAAATGAGCATGTTTTGTAAAATATCCAAGGACTAATGCAGATTGCTTATATTTACACCCGCAAAAAATGGGGAGATAATTGAGCCTATGAATCAAAATGCAAGAATTGCAGTGCTTGGCGGAGGAAGCTGGGCAACGGCAATTGTGAAAATGCTACAAAAGAACATTGCACAGGACGAGAATATAAATTGGTTTATGCGTAACAAGGAAAGCATTGCCTATATTCAAGAACATAAACGCAACCCCCGCTACCTGAGCGATGTGGAAATTTACACAGACAAAGTCAACTTTTATGGCGACATTTCGCAGGCCATTAAGCATTCCGATATGCTTATTTTTGCTATACCTTCTGCGTTCCTGAAAAAGGCGCTTAAGAAGCTGTCTGTTACATTGAAAGACAAGATTATTGTCTCGGCCATTAAAGGTATTGTTCCTCAGGAAAACTTAATTATTGCCGATTATTTTCAGCAGTTCTTCGAAGTAGAAGAAGAAAACCTTGCAGTTATCGCAGGCCCTTGTCATGCAGAGGAGGTTGCCTTGGAAAGACTTTCTTATCTGACAATTGCAGCTAAGAATTTATCGGTAGCGGAGTTTGTGGCCAATAAGCTTGAACGCCGCTTTATAAAGACTTATATTTCTGACGATCTTTACGGAACAGAATACGCAGCAGTGCTGAAGAATGTTTTTGCTGTAGCAGCTGGGGTTTCGAAAGGTGTTGGTTATGGGGACAATTTTCTGGCCGTGCTTATTTCGAATGCTATTCAGGAAATAAAAAGATTTGCCGACACCGTCTATCCTATTACTCGTGATATTTTGGATTCCGCATATTTGGGCGATCTGATGGTGACAGCTTATTCTTCTTTTTCGCGCAACCGCCAGTTTGGAATGATGATAGGGCAGGGGTACTCTGTAAAGGCCGCACAGCTAGAGATGAATATGGTTGCAGAAGGTTATTATGCTACAGATTGTATTTTCCAGATCAATAAGAAGTACAATATTTTCATGCCAATCACCGAAGCAGTTTACAACATACTGTATGGTGGAAAACCAGCTGCTTTCGAAATGAAATTGCTTACGGACAAACTGAGATAGTTCTAAAACTCACATAAACCAACAAATGAACACATTAAAATTGAATCTTGAGAGAGCCCACGGGACTGTTTCTCAAGAAGAAATCGATGCCTTAAAAGGCGCTGCCGAGAGTGCGAACAAAGCATTGCACGACAAGAGCGGTAAAGGAAACGACTTCTTGGGTTGGGTCAACCTTCCTGCTGAGATTTCTGACGATTTCCTTACTGACGTTCAGGCTAAAGCCGATGAATTGAAGTCGAAGATCGATGTTTTGGTAGTAATCGGTATCGGTGGGTCTTATCTTGGTGCTAAGGCAGTTATCGATGCTCTTGCTAATGGTTTCAGCCAGTTGCAAAAGGATCGCACAGCGCCGCTTGTAGTTTTTGCTGGTCAGAACATTGGCGAAGATTACATGGTAGAGCTTCGTGAGACATTGAAGGACTACGAATGGGCAATCAACGTAATTTCAAAATCAGGGACTACAACAGAACCTGCTATTGCTTTCCGTATCTTGAAACAAGATTTGGAAGATCGTTATGGCAAAGAAGAAGCAGCTTCGCGTATTGTTGCTGTTACAGATTCTTCTAAAGGTGCGTTGCGTACGCTCACAACTCAAGAGGGGTATGCTTCTTATGTAATTCCTGATGATGTTGGCGGACGTTACTCTGTTCTTACACCAGTTGGTCTTCTTGCTATTGCTGTTTCTGGTTTCGATATCAAAGCATTGGTAAAAGGAGCTCAGGATATGCAGGTGGCTACAGCGGAAAATGTACCTTACGAAGAAAACGTTGCATGTCAGTATGCTGCGGCTCGTAACGCTTTGTATGCAAAAGGTAAAACTGTTGAGATTTTGGTTAACTACCAGCCTAAGCTTCAGTACTTGGCAGAATGGTGGAAACAACTATATGGTGAGAGCGAAGGAAAAGAAGGCAAAGGTATTTTCCCGGCTTCTGTAAACTTCTCTTCAGACCTACACTCAATGGGACAGTACATTCAAGAAGGTGAGCGTATCCTTTTCGAAACTGTACTTTCTGTAAAAGAGCAAAAGTATAGCCTTTCTATTCCAAAGGACGAAGCTAACTTGGATGGTTTGAACTACATCGCAGGTAAAAGCATCGACCACGTAAATAAAATGGCTGAACTAGGTACTATGATTGCTCACGTAGATGGTGGTGTACCAAACCTTCAGCTTGAGCTTCCAAAATTGGACGAGTACACAATCGGTCAGTTGATTTATTTCTTCGAAAAAGCTTGTGGTATTAGTGGATACATTTTGGGGGTGAATCCATTTGATCAGCCAGGAGTAGAAGCTTACAAGAAAAATATGTTTGCATTACTTGGTAAGGCAGGTTTCGAAGAAGAAACTAAAGCGATTCAGGCTCGCCTGTAAAGTCTGAAAAAATAAAAGTGGATGTATTAGAAGGCTCCTTGGGGAGCCTTTTTTATTGCTCTTGCTTTCTGAGAAATGTAATAAGAAGGCATTATTTAAGAAAAGTGCAAATAATAATCTCGAATAAGATGCGCAAGATGTTCTATGCCAGGGTGTACTAGAGTACATGAAGATTTGAACGATCGAAGTGCAACGAAAGCAGAAGTTGTTTTTCACACATTACTAACCCTCCAATAATATATTTTTGTATAATTTATTCGAAATGTAAAACAGGCTTTAAAGTGCTAACATATATGATATGTCAAAACAACCATAAAGTATAACTATGTGTACGGTGCAAGAGCATGCCTGTTCTTTATATCCAATTACAAACGACAAGTAGTACGTTCTATGGAAACGCTTTTTAAAAGTACAGAATGTTATTTGCTGATGTTGTTATTGTATTGATATTTAGTGTTTTATATTGCGCTTTTATGACCTTTCGTAATTGTAGTCTACGTCCCTTTCGCTTTCCATTCCCGTTCTCAATCTTTGAAAACAATGAACATTTTTTTTGAAAAAAAAGGTATGATATGTCCTTATTTTTAAAAAAAAGTATTATTTTTAAGATTCAAATTTAAAAATGATTACTTATAATTTTAATATAACTTCAGGATGATAAGCATATAATGCTACCATTCGATAGTGATAATCTAAAAGTATGTGTTACATAAGCATGCTTGCTTACTTCTTTTGCCTAACTTTCAAATTTTGTTTGAACTAATGCTTAGTAGAGGTAATAAAATAGCATTAATCGGTGTTCATTTCTCTTTTAAATTTTCATCTATAAAAAGTACCCATCAGGTTAAAAATAGAAATGCAGCTTCGATCATTATCTTTTGTACCTCACTTATTACATAAGAGGAGTTTTTGAGTTAAAAGCGGGATTGTATTTATAGCTCAATTTCTGTTGAGCAGTAGTCTAATTTGGTGATTCTTTGTTGAATTCAAAGACAGTTAATTTTCAAGAATTAAATTCAATAGAGGGTACTATTTCCATAGGGAAACCGCTTGAATACACCACACTCCTTTAGTTAACCTTTAAAAATTTGATTATGAAAACTATTGATGGTAAAACTGTTTTTATTACTGGAGGAAACGCTGGTATTGGAAAGGCAACAGCATTACGTTTTGCAGAAATTGGTTGTAACGTCGCAATAGCGGCGCGTAGGGAAAAAGAAGGACAACAGACTGTAGAAGAAATTTTTGAAAAGGGTGGTGAGGCAATTTTCATTAAAACAGATGTTCGTAATGAAGATGAAGTGGAATTTGCTATAAGCCAAACGGTCAAGAAGTTTGGGGCATTAGATTATGCATTCAATAATGCAGGTATTAATCCTCAGTTTCAACCTATTCATATGTTGGATATGGATAACTGGACACAAACTGTGGATATAAACCTTACAGGAGTTTTGTTATCGATGAAGCACGAAATAAAGCAAATGCTAAAGCAAGGGGAAGGTGTTATTGTAAATATGTCTTCTGTGGCAGGATTAACGACACAGCCTCATGTGCCATCGGCATATTCTGCGACAAAGCATGGGATTATAGGTCTTACAAAGAATGCAGCTATGTTTTATGCAAAGGAAAACATACGCGTAAATGCAATATGTCCAGGGGTTGTAGAAACCCAGCTTATACATAATTTACCAGAGCCTGTTCAGAATGTTTTGAAGGGGGTACACCCAATGAATCGCTATGGAAAGCTTGAAGAGATTGCAGATACTGTAGTATGGTTGTGTTCAGAGGGGGCTAGTTTTGTGACGGGTCAGGCATTGGCTGTTGATGGAGGTCTTACAACAGGTAGTGTTGTGAACTTTGGTGGTCAATAAAGGGTTTGATCCGCGTAGATTTTAAATTTAGATGAAAGAAGAGGATACTTGATGTTGGAAGCGGAAGGTAAACCCGCAATTCAAATATCAAGATGAGGATATGATGTAATGGGGATAGATTTGTTAGAGGATTGGCGTCTGAAAGCTAGTAAAAAAGCACGAAGTGGTAATTTGGGAATAGATTTTTTTTTGCAAGATGCCCGTGATTGGAATTTGAGTTTGGACTTCGGTGTTGCCATTATACTTTGTAAAGGAGTCTTTAATGGAGGCTGATGAGATGAATTTTGAGATTCTGAAAACTGTGACGAGATCACCAAAAGACGATTGCAAATTCATCTTTACGAATCTGAATGGATCGTTCCCATTGTATCATTCTGTAGAAGAATTTTTGGCATTTGCGTCGGAAGATGGAAATGCAACTTAGCGCAGAGATACATTTGATCTGATAATATTTCTGGACTATAATAGAACTGAAATTGAAGATGATTAGGGAAACAAGAAAATATAGTGTGAAAAATTAAGTGTTTGTTTATTAGTGGGTTAGTGGTTGATTCTGCTTGTAATTATAAATTGGTTAACCTTGATAAGCAGTATGTGTGGAATTGAAATGATCAAGTATTATTTTATGATTTCTAAATTCTTTTCGGAAGAGAGTGTAAATTAGGAGCAGGAAATCTGGAAATAATATTATGCACGAGAGTTTTGATAAACAATTATTATAAAGAGCGGATAAGCAAAGTTATTGATTATATAGAGGACAATATTGGAGCAAAATTACGTCTTGATGAACTTGCCGATGTTGCCATGTTTTCGAAGTATCATTTTCATAGAATTTTTAAATCTGTAACAGGTGAGAAACTGAATGAGTTCATCAAAAGGACAAGGATGATCAAGGCCTACAGGCTTCTTCAGGTTGATGAATCGCAGGCTGTGAAAGATATCACGTTTGCTCTAGGGTATAATTCTGTTGCTAATTTCTCCCGCGATTTTAAAGACTATCATGGACTTTCTCCAACAGAAGCAAAATACTCGGGACGAGTTCTCGAAAAGCGGGAGAGATGTTGTGTTCAGAAAGAGTTTTCGATTGATTATAGGGGTATTGAATTCGTGTTTGACAAATATGTACTTTATAAGAAAATAACAACAGGTTACAATACGGAAGTAATATCTGAGACTTTTGATGAACTGTATCAATTGGCACTACATCATGGTTTCAAGATTGATCAGTTTGTAGGTATTGGTTATGATGACCCCGACTATACTCCTGCGGAAAAGTGTAAATACGATGCCTGCCTTGTTGTGAATAGGGAAGATATTCCAAGAGGAGAAGAATTAAATTCTAAAACCTTGGTTGGGGGTAAGTTTGCGGTATTCAATTTCAAAGGACATAAGAATGATATTTCGCATGCATGGGATTACTTATTTAAAGAATGGCTGCTGACGAGTAATTTTGTTCCTGCTGACCGTCCGCATTTGGAGATGTATCTCTATTCGGAACATTATGAACAAGGCTATTTTAATGTAAATCTGTGTTTGCCTATTAAGATACTTACGCACTAGTACTAATTTACTCATAGATATTTATTTCGTACATATTCAACATGCGGTGCGCTTAATTTAGATAAATAGGCGCACGATGTTACATATTCAAAAAATGGAAAAAACAATTTACTTCGACAATAGAAAGGAATGGAGAAAGTGGCTGGAAGCCAATTTTGAAAAGGAACACGATATTTGGTTGGAATATCCGAAGAAAGAAACGGGTAAACCAAGGATAGTTTATAACGATGCAGTTGAAGAAGCATTGTGTTTTGGTTGGATCGATAGCACGGTGAAATCGCTGAATCCGTCAACTACAATACAACGCTTTTCTAGGAGAAGAAAAGGATCACCTTATTCTCAACCGAATAAAGAAAGAGTGAAATGGCTCTCTGAAAATGGTTTAATTCACGAATCGGTAAAAAATTCGTTACAAGATATCATAGATGAGGAGTTTGTTTTTCCAGCAGACATAATCGATAGACTGAACAAAGATCCAAAAGTGTGGAGCAATTACTGTAATTTTTCTGAATCCTACAGACGGATAAGGATAGCGTATATTGATAGTGTGCGCAAAAAACCAGATGAATTTGAAAAGAGATTGAAAAACTTCATCCAAAAAACAAAGGATAATAAGTGGATAAGAGGTTTTGGGGGTATCGATAAGTATTATTGAAATGACTGACCAATAGCTCCTAAGCAATACTGATTTTTGAAAAATACACCATTGCTTAGGTTTTGAGTGCTCTTGGGTTTACTGTAATGTTAAAATGAAGTGAAATTATTTGAGTCATCTTTTTCTAGGTCTAACTCAATACCTTGTTGTGGAACAGTTTCTACTGTTGGTTCGTTATAAAATTCTGGATTTTCAATTGTAGATTTGTTGTTAGTTATGGCGTTTTGGTCAAGACTGTTATTAAAACGGAAAAATTTTATCACATCATTTAGCTGTTGAGCTTGAGCAGCCAATTCTTCTGCACTGCTTGCCATTTCCTCGCTGTAAGATGCGTTTTGCTGAGCGGTATCGTTTAGTTGTTGTATGGATATGTTTACTTGACTTGCTCCTGCTTTTTGTTCTAGGCTCGAGGATGAAATTTGCTGAATCAGCAATGTACTTTCTTCAACCAAAGGCAGCATTTTTTTTAAAGTGTGGTTGGTGAGTTGGGTTGCTTGTAAGGAATTTTGAGTAAAGGAAACTATTTCGTCGGCAGCTGTGCCGCTTACTTCAGCTAGTTTTCTAATTTCTTCGGCCACTACAGCAAAACCTCTGCCTGTGTTTCCTGCCCGTGCCGCCTCTACAGCTGCATTTATCGCCAGAAGATCTGTTCTTTCGGCTATTTCAGTAATCACGTTAATTTTTTCAGCAATTTGTTCGTTCATCTTAACTGCTTCTTCGGATTGTTCGTTTACTTTCCGAATGCTTTCGCTTGTTTGTATTGAGATGTTTTGTGCTTGTTCTGCACTGTTCGTATTCTGGATTATGGAGCTTGCCATTTCTTCTATGACAGATGATATTTCTTCTACAGACGACGCTTGTTGATTTGCAGAGGATGAAATGCCTTGAGATCCGTTGCTGAGCAGTTGGGATGAAGAAGCAATCTGAGAGGCAGTATGGCTGATATTGCTTACTATCTTTTTTAGATTGCGCGACATGTTCTGCATGGATTTAAAAATTCCTGAAGTCTCATATTTTTGTTTAGAATTGTCCGTAAAATCCCCTTCCGAAATCCGATAGGAAATATCTTCTACTTCATCAGGTTCGCCTCCAAGCTGTTTCATGATCCGGTTGCTAAGTATCCATAATATGGAAAGGGATATACCGATTGACAGTAGCGTTAGAATGATGAGAAGGCTTTTGGTTAGTGATGTGGTAAAGTCTGCATCTGCTTTTCTCTGTTTCAGTAGTGCTGCTTCTACACTGACAAAGGTTGAGAGTAGGGATCTAATTTTATCCATGTACTGTTTTCCTTTTTTTGTGGAGAATTCGTTATAAAGGCTTTCCATTTTTTTTGTTTCCATAGCCTCTCGGTTGATTTCTATGGCTTTTTCAGCATAATTATTGATCCATCTGTAAGCAGAATTTTGAATGGTAAGTTTTGTTTTATTCGTCTCGAAATCCTTGTCCAACTGTAATTTGGCAATGTTGTAGGGTTCTAGATACTCATCGTTGTTATTTAGTAGAAAGCCTCTAAGGCCAGTTTCCATATTGATCATATCGAGGGTGATCTGGTTCTGCGCGCTAGAGGACAGGCCAGAGTTGGCAATAAGTTCGCGTAAATTGTCCATACTCCGTTTCCCAACTCCCGATGCTATTAGTTTAAAAAGTCTGTTCCTATGTGCTTCCCCTGCTTTAATATCTTTTCTTAGTGTGATATATTTCTCTGCAACTTCGCTTCTCCAAAGCTTGGTTTGTTGATCTATTTCTTTGAGCCTTGCTACTTGGTTTGGGTTGTCACTTACTGTGTTCTGTAGTTCGCTCATCGATGTGTCAAACTGTTTTGCTCCGTCATAATAAGGCTCTAAAAACGATTCATCACCTGTTACGGTAAACCCTCTCATACCGGTTTCTTGGTCAATCATAAATTTCAAAAGGTTATTGCCATCATCTATTACATTGTAAGTATGCTCTACCCATGCAGAATTTCTGGTTAATGAGTTTAGATTTATAAACACTATGATGGCCACAATTAACATTAACGAAGAAGCAATTAAGCTAGGCATTAAAAGTTGAGTTCTGAA
The DNA here is from genome assembly GCA_965230435.1 of Bacteroidales bacterium. Taxonomy (GTDB): domain Bacteria; phylum Bacteroidota; class Bacteroidia; order Bacteroidales; family JBDKHP01; genus JBDKHP01. The sequence continues at coordinate 650,506 of CBDDLB010000002.1, read as the reverse complement.
TTTTAGTTTCATTGTATCAATTTTTTAAATGTTGAGGGTAAGCAAAGCCATAGTAAACGGTATTAAATGCTTCTACGTGGAAATGTCGCTTTTTGTGCTGTTTTTAGAATAAAATTCTGATTAAAGAGCGAATTTAATAAATTTAAATGTTGACCTTAATTTTTGTAAGGTCGCGGCCCTTTTTATTTTAGATTTACTATTTGCAACCAGCTGGCTACTTAGCACCAGAATAAATCCAGACTAATTTTGATTGACTACTTCGTAAGGTGAAAAGTAAATGTTACTTTGGATATCGTTTGAAGGTTTAGTTATTTTGATAGCAATTGATAAGGTGTGATTGTTAAGTAAAGAAGGCTTGTATACATTCTGAAATGAATCCGATACAGGGAAAGTGTAAATCTATTTCGAATGGTTGGACAAACAACGCTTAGAGAATGAAACTAGAGATAATTCATTTTTTCGAGGAAAAATACAACTATAAGTTTAAAAAAGTCAACTTAGAGGAAATTACTAAATATCTGTTTTATAAAACCGCTGAATATGCCACCGATGCAGATGGTAATGTTATAGGTTTATCTATTTCCAATTTGGGTTTGCACGAAATTGATGAGGAGCTTTCAACTTGCACTCATCTTAAAACGCTGTGTCTCAATTTCGGTAAAATAACGGATCTTTCAATATTAGGAAGGTTGAAAAGCCTTGAGGTTTTATACTTAGGAAGCAATAAAATAGAGAACATTGAGCCGTTGGCACATTTGAAGAACCTTACGAAACTAAACCTTGTTGAAAATAAGATAGTTGACATAAGAGCGCTTGAAAAACTGGATAACTTAGTGAAGCTAAATATCGGTCAGAATAAGTTGTCGGATATTAGCTACTTAAGTGGCCTGACAAACCTATCATCCTTAAATGCCCGAGCCAATCAAATTGCTGAAATTCCAGATCTAGGCAAACTTATAAATCTGAAAGAGCTGAATTTAGGTTCAAATCCCATAAATAATTTATCATCGATAGAATACCTTAAAAGCTTAGAACACCTTGACTTGAGTATTTGTAAGGTGAAAGATATTGCTCCGTTGGGCAGCTTGGTTAATTTAAGTGACTTGGATTTATCTTCAAACAAAGTTGTAGATATCTCTGCTCTAGAAAGTTCAGTGAATCTTACTGCTTTGGATCTTGATGGCAATGAAGTGGAAGAAGTCACGACTTTAGCAAATTTAAAGAACTTGAAAAGGCTGAATTTGTTTAGAAATAAGGTCACTGGTTTACTCTTCTTAGAGGGATTGAATAATTTGACATGGGTGAATTTAGGAGAAAATAATATTTCGGACATTGATAATTTTAAAACACCAAGTAAGCTAAAGCATCTGGATTTAAAAAGTAATCAGATACAGACCATTCCAGAATGGGTTTATACAACTTCCACATTGGAATTAGGCACTAAAGGGATAAATCTGGCTGGGAATCCGATAAAAGGGCCAGTTGCGGGTGTAATCCACAAAGGCAAGGCAGAGGTTAAAGCTTGGTTTGAAACATACAAACAGGAAAGGCAAAGAAAGAAACCATTTGTAATTGATCAGTTAGAAGAAGAACTGGTCGTGATATTTGACAAAGTTAGCCTTTCGGAAATTTATAACTCTTCCAATCTTTCAAAATCGGCAAGGTATGCCGTTGATGAAAACGGAAACCTCTTGGGACTTCATATTTCAGATTATGCGCTGACCTCGATACCAGAATGTCTTTCTGAATGTCCATCTTTAAAAGTGCTAAGTCTGCGGAGAAATAAGATCACCGACATTTCGATACTCAGCAAAATAGCGCAATTATCGGTTCTTGACCTTGCTCACAACTCAATAGTTGATATTTCTGCTTTGCAAGAGTTGACAGGTTTGAAAAGGTTGTTTCTTGATTACAATGAAATTGTAAAAATAGAAGCAGTCCAAACACTAACTCATCTAACTGAGCTTAACCTTTCTAAGAATGAAATTTCAGAAATACACGCAGTTCAAAATCTAAATCGCCTAATTAAGCTTGACTTTTCATGGAATAAAATTTCAGAAATTTCTGCATTATCAGGATTGACCGATTTAGAATATCTTAGCTTTAACCAGAATGATATTTCATGTATTTCATCCGTGAAGAATTTGAGAAAGTTGAAAATTTTCTTTGTCGTTTCTTGCTCAGTAAAAGACATATCTGCTTTAAGTTTTCTTGATCAGCTTGAGCGATTGGGGTTGACGTCCAATAAAATATCGGATATTTCGGTTTTAGGCAAACTATCTAAATTAAAGTATCTTGGTTTAAGTTCTAATCGTATCGATGATATTTCTGCACTTAATACGTTGATAAATTTAGAAGATCTTTGCCTTGATGAAAATAAACTGTTGTCAATTAAGGGGGTAGGGGAGTTAAGACAATTGACCAAACTGCATTTTAGTGCTAATAAAGTTGAAGATATTTCAGCGCTAAGTAACTTAACTTCACTGGTTGACTTAAATCTTAAAGAGAATAATATTAAAGATATTTCTGCTTTAAGGCACTTAAGCAAGCTGGAAAAACTGGATTTGGCAGAAAATCCGATAAAACAACTTTTCCCATGGATTTGTGATTTCCCCAAAATGAAAGTTCATTGGAACGAGTACATTGAGCACGACTACTTTGGAGATACAATTCATAGACCGTACAAAAATGGCGTATTGTTACATGATAATCCAATCGAGAGCCCTCCAATTGAAGTGATAAAAAAAGGTACTGCTGCTTTGAAGAAATGGTTTGAACAGAATTAAGAACGGCTCAATACTGGAGGTGTGATGGATTGAGCTGGATATTCAAAAAGCAAAAAGGGCATTGTTAATGCCCTTTGTATATAGTTTGTGTGAGTACGGAATTAATGTGGTCACTGCTAAAATTAAGCCAACCCAGCAAAGCCCATAAAAGCCAAAGCCAAAATGCCAGCAACGATAAATGCAATCGGTACGCCTTTCATACCTTTGGGCACTTCCATTAGATCCAGATGCTCCCTAAGGCCAGAGAATGTGATTAATGAAAGGCCGAAACCAAGAGCATTAGCAATTGCAAAAACAACCGATTCCACCAGTCCGAAATCTTTGTTAGTGGCAGCCAAGATAGCTACACCCAGCACCGCACAGTTTGTAGTAATAAGCGGAAGGAAGATTCCTAATGCTTGATATAGCGAAGGACTTACCTTTTTCAAAACAATCTCCACAAGCTGCACTAGCGATGCGATTACCAAAATGAATGTAATGGTACGCATGAATTCGATGTCGTGCGGCACTAATATGTAGTGCTGAATAAGGTAAGTGACTATTGTGGCAATTACCATTACAAAAGTAACAGCGCCTGTCATTCCGACAGCAGTAGATACTTTTGTAGAAACACCCATGAACGGGCAAATACCTAAAAACTTCGACAACACAATGTTGTTGACGAAAATGGCCGATATGATGATTAATAGAATTTCCATTTCTTGAAATTATGAATGATTAATTCACTTTGCTTTGTTAACGCGGTTTAAGATTGCAATTAGGTAACCCAGCCCAAGGAAAGCTCCCGGTGCAAGAACGAATACCAACATGCCATCGCCGTTCATGAATTTCATGTCGAAAATAGAACCGCTACCCAATACCTCACGTACAGCACCAAGCAATGTAAGTGCGAAAGTGAAACCAAGTCCCATGCTTATACCATCTATTAGTGAATTTAGGAAGCCGTTTTTGGCAGCAAAAGCTTCGGCACGCCCTAAAATAAGACAGTTTACAACAATCAACGGGATGAAAAGTCCCAAAGCATCAAAAAGCGAAGGCAGATAAGCCTGCATGGTTAGCTCAACAATAGTAACGAACGATGCAATAACAACAATGAACGAAGGAATACGAACTTTATCTGGAATGAAACCTTTGATAAGTGAAACTACCATGTTCGACATCACGAGAACGAATGTAGTTGCAAGTCCCATGCCCATGCCGTTTATGGCCGAGGTAGTAGTTCCCAACACAGGGCATAGTCCAAGAAGTAGGACGAATACTGGGTTTTCTTTTAAGAAACCACGTGTGAATATGTTCATTCTATTCATGTTTTCCTCCTTTCATGTAAGCTTTGTAAGCACGGTCTACAGCATCGGTAAATGCGCGAGAGCTGATTGTTGCTGCTGTAATTGCGTCAACATTGCCGCCGTCTTTGGTTACTTGTAGTTTGAATGTTTTAGGATCTTTTTCGTTGAACTGCTTGCTCCAGTCCGATTTCTTTTTGTCCATCTTATCACCAAGTCCCGGTGTTTCTGCGTGGTCTAGCACCGATGTATTGATGATTTTGCCAGCTTTGTCGAAGCCTACCATAATGTAGATGCGGCGCGTAAACCCTAAATCGCTGTATGTACGGATTGCCGTGCCTACAAGCTCTTGGCCTGTGCGGGCAGGGTAACAGATTAGCTTTTCGTCGTCGCCGTTTGCTAGTTCGTACTTCTCTTCGCCTGGTTGGTTGTCGAACTCGGGAGTCACCATTTTGATGGCATTGTTCAGCTTTTTAAGTTTTGCTAAAGCAATGGGCTCTTTTGTGAGTTCGTACACAAAACCTAAGGTGGCAGAAGCAACCAGAGTAATTACCCCAAGCGCGACCACCATATTTATAAGTGTAGATTCTTTTTTTGCCATTTCTAAAATATTTTGAATGCTGAGTTTTTACCAAACTCAAGATTAACCTTGTTGTTCCCCGAAGCGTGAAGGTTTCAAGTATCGGTTGATTAAAGGAGTCCATGCATTCATTAGCAGGATTGCAAATGAAATACCTTCTGGGTAAGCTCCCCATACACGTATGATTACGGTTAAAAGACCAATTCCAACGGCGTAAATCAATTGTCCTTTAACAGACATTGGAGAAGTAACCATATCGGTAGCCATGTAAATAGCACCAAGCATCAGTCCACCGGCAAGTACATGGAACAACGGATCTGCGAATTTTGCGCTATCAATTCCCCAAAGTATACCTGTGAATGCAGCTACTGTTCCGATTACAGCAATTGGGATATGCCATGTAATGATTTTTTTATAAAGCATGAAAGCAAAACCAAGTAGCAGAGCTAGAGCCGAAATCTCACCCATAGAACCACCCATGTAACCGATTAGCAGGTTTACATAATCAGGAATTTGCTCTAGGAGGGCAGAAGCACTTTCTCCTTTTTTCAATCCCTCTTTCATAACTGCAAGAGGAGTAGCCCCTGTAGTTGCATCTAGGGTGAATGAAAGCGGAGCAGGTTTTGGCCAGCTTGTCATTTGCACAGGGAATGAGATCAGTAAGAAAACACGACCTACCAAAGCTGGGTTGAATGGGTTTTGGCCTAATCCCCCGAAAGACATTTTTCCAACACCAATAGCAACAAGGCTACCTATAAGAATAATATGTATCGGCAGGTTTGTTGGCACGTTAAACGCCAAGAGCAGACCTGTAAGAGCTGCCGAACCATCGTTTAGGGTTGGTTTTTGTTTTAAAAGAAATTTAGAAATCAGGTATTCGAATAGCATAGCCGAGGCTACCGACACCAGTGTTACATAGATAGCACCAAGGCCAAAGAAATAAATGGAAACGGCCAAGGCTGGAATCATAGAATAAATCACGCCAAGCATAATTTTATCTACCGATTGCGAACCGTGGACGTGTGGCGATGGCGACACTGTCAGGAACTTGCTCATGGTTTTTGTTCTGTTTTATAATTTATTTATTGTTTTTTCTTTTCTCTTTGAATGTGTTTGCTGGGTGATTTTTCATAAACCGTTTTTCACCTCGTTACAAACCTTAGGGTTCATCTGTCTGTTCCATTTGAACACGGATTGGATTCTTAAAATGAATATCCTGCTGGGAGAACGGAATTTGTACCCCAGCTCTACGGAATGCCCTGTCGATAAGAAAGCGCAGATCGCTCTTGGTGTTTTCGACACGGAAAGAATCCCGAACCCAGAAAAAAAGCTGAAAATCGAGCGATGAATTACCAAACTCTTTGAAACGTACAAACGGCGCTGGACTTTGTTCTATCTCTTCGTGAAGAGAAACACAACTAAGTAAAACTTCCCTTACAAGTTCCACATCCGAGCCATAAGCTACACCAACGCTAACGTGAAATCTATTACGTTCGGAGATGTGGCTCCAGTTAATTACCTTTTCGTTTACAAATTTTGAGTTTGGGACGATCCAGATGATGTCGTCGCGGGTTTTCAGTTTCGACGTCCGCAAACCGATGTCGAGTACCCGTCCAACAGTACCATCCTCTAGCTCAATCACATCATCTATCTGTACATTTCGTTCGACTATCATTACAATGCCCGACGCTACGTCATTGAAAAGCTGTTGGATACCCAGCCCAAGTCCCACAAGCAAAGCCGTGATACTGGCCAGAAGTACCGAAATTTTCACTCCAACGGTGTCTAATAGGAGGATGGCTACTATTGTCCAGATGATATAGCGGACAATCAGATAGATAGACCAGTACATCCCATTTGCAGAATCCTGTTTTTTTAAGCGTTGAACAACCCGTTTGACAATCCTTAAGATTATCATGGTTATGGCCATAATAACAAGAGCTATCAAAAGATCATAGACAGTCAAAACAAAGTTGCTGGATTGCAGCAATTTGAAGTTCAGAAAGTCACCCATGATTTCGTGTGTTAGTGCTTAAGAAAAACTATGTATGGAAACCGAAAAATGTCAGCTTTTGTCAAACGGTCGGTCGGCCAAAATTAGCCGAAGTCCAGTTGTGCGTTTGAAACCGATTTTTAGCTAAAGTAATTCATCTTTCTAGAATTGGCTTTGATTCGAAACAAGAATGTTATAGAACAAAGATGTATAGTTATTTGCTGTAATCTACACCGTTCTGTTTCTTAAATTAGGGACATCAGCACAAAGCATAGGGGTTATTCCCCTTAGATGTATAGAAAATCAAAGCTTTTCTAGTAGAAATCACTTTCTGGTTAACAGTTTTGCTTAATTATTCTTCCGCGCTCTTATGATTTTGCCTACAGTACCTTTGCTCAAACGGATGTAGTCGAGCAGCGGACGGTCGGATGGACATGTGTACGAGCACGACCCGCATTCGATGCAGTCCATTATATGTTCAGCCTCTGCACGATCCCACAAACGTTTCTGACCTGTTGTCATCAGAAGATACGGTTCAAGTCCCATTGGGCAAACAGAAACACATTTCGAACAGCGGATGCATGGTTTCATTTCCTTGCGGGTGCTTTCTTCTTTTGGAAGAATAAGAAGTCCCGACGAACCTTTTGCCATTGGTACATCTATCGTGTTCAGTGCTTTCCCCATCATTGGGCCACCGCTAATTACTTTGCCAGTGTCCTCTGGTAATCCGCCTGCTTTTTCCACCAGTACGTTTAGCGGCATTCCGATACGTGCCAAGAAGTTCGACGGACGTTTTACGGATTTGCCGGTAATGGTGATCACGCGCTCAATAAGAGGTTTGTTTTTCTGAATAGCCTCGTAAACCGCGTAGCAAGTACCTACGTTCTGTACCACAGCACCAACTGCGATTGGAAGCGCACCAGAAGGAACTTCGCGTCCCATAACAGCCTTAATCAGTTGTTTTTCCCCTCCTTGTGGGTACTGAACTTTTAACGGTTGTATTTCTGTTCCAGAATAAGATGAAGCTAACTTTGAAAGGTGCTCAATTGCATCTTTTTTATTGTTTTCGATTCCGATAATTGCTTTTGTAATGCCAAGAGCTTTCTTTAGGATTTCAACGCCGATCAGCATTTCTTCTCCTTTTTCGAGCATAAGGCGGTGGTCTGAAGTTAAATATGGCTCGCATTCCACTCCGTTTACAACAAGCACTTCTGGTGTTGTCCCCTTAGGAGGCATCAACTTCACGTGCGATGGGAAAGTTGCACCACCAAGTCCAACAATACCTGCTTCGCCTACCTTCTTTGTGATTTCTTCGGGAGTGGCAGCAATAGTTTTTATGATGTCTGTAGATCGGTCGATGGTTTCTTCCCATTCGTCTCCATAAACACTAATGATTACGGCCTGACGCTTGTAGCCAGAGCTGTCCATTACTGTATCGATTTTCTGAACTTTACCTGAAACGGATGAGTGAATGTTGGCAGAAATAAAGCCGCCTGATTTTGCAATCAGTGTTCCGACTTTTACTTCGTCGCCTTTTTTTACAACAACTTGTGCCGGTGCTCCAATGTGCTGCGAAACAGGAATAGATACAACTGTACCTTCTTCTGGAACAATAGCTTCTATGGTTGCTTTTTCAGAGAACTTGTTCTCTGGTGGGTGTATACCGCCTTTAGGGAATGTCTTTAACACGGTTGGTATATTTTGAGTTGTCAGCAATATAGGACAACTTGGATTATTATTATAGTTATTTCTTAATTTACTGAGTCTCTAGAAAATAGTGCAACTTTTACTCTTCAGCAGCTTTGCTGTCTGGCGTTTCGTCCTGAGGTTTTTCGTTTTTCAGCATCTCTTTTTCTTTCGCCATTTTTGCAAGGTCTATTTTTTCGCCGCTTTGTGGTAGTTCAGGTTTAGCAGGTTTTTCTACCGCAGGCTTAGCTGCTTTAGGTTTGCGCGGAGGAAAGTTAACTTCGTGAATGGCATTAGTAGGACATTCTTCAACGCATTTACGGCACAATACGCATTTATTGAAGTCGATATAAGCTAAGAAATTTTCTACATTAATGGCTTCTGGCTTACATACTTTTACGCATTTCTTGCAACCGATACAAGCTGTGTCGCACGCTTTTTTTGCCATGCCACCTTTTTCAACACTCATACAGGCAACATAAATACGGCGGTCTTTTTTCCCTTTTTTGCGGAGTTCGAAAAGGTTTTTCGGACATACTTCCACGCAGGCGTTGCAGGCAGTACAATTGTCTTGGTTTACAACGGGCAGTCCTGTTTCCGGATCCATATGCAATGCATTGAAATCGCAGACATCTACGCATTCTCCTAGTCCTAAGCAGCCGTGTTGACAGCCTGTGTCGCCTGAATATAGGTTCGATGCTAATGTACAATTGGAAGCTCCATCGTATTCGTTGGTTTTGGCTCTGTTGTTGAGTGTTCCGTGGCAGCGAAGAACAGCCACCATTGGTTCTTTTTCTACGGCTTCTTTGCCAAGTACGTTGGCAACATCGGTCATGCAGTCATTACCTCCAACAGGGCAGAACAGTGCTGATAGTTCGTCTGCTTTTACACAGGCTTCGGCAAAGGGGCGACATCCGGGATAACCACATCCTCCACAATTGGCACCGGGCAGTGCCTCTTCTACTTGATCTATTCGCGGGTCTTCGAATACTTTGAACTTTTGCGCAGCGAAATATAAAATCAGTGCAGCTACTATGCCCAAGGCTACAACAGTGGTAATTGTTGCGATAATGATTGGACTCATTGTTTTAGTGTTTTTATAAGGTCGTAGGACCTGTGAGTTATGAATTGTTCTGTTATGAAAATTGTATTCTTAACTTATTGATGGCTTTGCTGACCTAGCTCGACAAACTGTTCACGCTCTTTTTATGGAATGCGTTTGCCTGCTTTTTTTCGACACGGAACGAGAATTCTTTCTTGATTTTGTTGCGTGTTAGGTATAAGATGCTGTAGTACGGCAATAGGCTGATTAACGAAACAATGCCTGCAATTGCTTCATCTTCGAAAATGACTGTCCCTAGTATTAATATTGTTACCAGAAGCAACAGAGGAATAACGTAGGCCAAGAAAAGGGCTTTGAAGCCAAGTGTGCGCTCGAAGTACACGTTTACGTATTCTCCTTGTTGGAACTGACCGGAGAAGTCGGAAATTTCTACCTCTTTGTTTGTAGATTCTGCGGCATTGCATGCTCCTTTGACAGCACAAGAGGCACATGAGCTTTGTTGCAGTATATTGACAATTAGCTTGTCTGGAAATACTTCCTCTACAACGCCTTCGTGTTCTATTCGGTCGATTTTGTTTCCCATTTCTCTTTGTTGTGTCTTTTCTGTAACAACGTGTTTATGTTCAGTGCCTTTAAGTTCTGAAATAGAGCAATATTATTTGTATGAAATATTTAATTTATATTCATTCTAAATAGTGGATTTTCGCTAGATCATCATTCTCAAAGCTCCGTTTTAAGCTTTTGTATATATGCTTATTACGTTTTTTTCTTAACATTTGTGTTACATTGGACTGAAAATTTTCGCTGAAAATACAATTCTGGCGATGTAAATATGAAAGGGCAAATATGTTCTACAACCTGTTTATTGCCTAACAAATGATAATGTTTAAAATGCGTTGATTATAAGTTGATTGTATGCGTAAATTTTAGATATGTTATAGAGACAACTTTTGTATTGTAGACTAAAACAATGATCTATTACAGCTTTAGCGAAAATTCGCAATAATGAATTCTAAGAAGAATGTTGTGTTTTGGTAGAGATTTTATCTGTTAGCGCACAAACAAAGTGCTAACAGTAGCTTATGATTTCTAAGGAGTGTTTTGTGTGGGATGCTAATTTGTGACTGTGTGCAAGGCAAATGTTTATTTTTAAGAGTGAGATTTTTAATGGTTTTTTTGCTGTTATGGTGTAAATATCTTTCTGGAGTTCAAAATTATAGTGTTAGCTAGAAAATGGGGTTAAGCATAGGGTGATGTTTTTGGAGAAATGTGTTTGTTTTGCTGATGAAGTGAGCTAGTTTTATAGTTTATAAGTGAAGTTGAAAAATAAGCTAATCTGGCGCTGTATTTCGAATTTTGGTTATCCGTATAAAGTTGGACACTTCAGTAAAAAATAGCTTACCGATAGGCTTGCCGTTCTTTCGTTAGAATAGCAAGTCTATCGGGCTGTCCAAAACTAGGGTGAACATATCAAAACGAAATCCGAAGGTTTTCTCGAAAGACGAAGTCTTTCAGTTCCCCGCCTTTTTGAGGGGTTAGGGGTGGTTTTTTATTTCCAAAGGCTGTAGTCTATAATTTGACTGATACGATTTAGGCAATGAATTTACAGGAATAATGAAACCGAAGGTTTCAACGAAAAGCAACGCTTTTCAGCTCCCCTCCTTAAAAAAGGAGGGGTAGGGGTGGTTGTATTTTGTAATCTATCAATAGTATTGTATGAACACCACCCCTACCCCCTCCTCGGAGAGGAGGGGAATGAAATTACTGATTTTTTATTCCTGTAAATTCAAGTCTGAAATAGTCATGTACATGTCCGATGTGTTATTTTCTAAACGATTCTTCAGAAGCAAAGAAGTTTAGAATTATAACCGTTACATATAAGCTAAATTCTGGACTACAGCCTTTCCAAATCATAAGGTGTTAATAATGATACAAATATATTTTTGTGCTATACAATCACCCTCACCCCCTCCTTTTTTAAGGCGGGGAGTCAAAAGACTACGCCTTTTATTTGAAAACCTTTGGTTTTCAATATGTAATATTTTTGATGCGTTTACCCTAGTTCAAAACTGTGCGGGTAACCCGAATTTTAATCCTTGGGTGATGTAGTATGTTACTCTACCCGACTGTTTATGAATTCTGATTTCGAGAGGTAAAAAGAAAAGTTGAATTTTGTGGTTCCTACACCAAAAAAACAACTTTTCAGCATGGAGCAATGTCCACAAACAAATATATATGAATTAATTCGTAACCTAGGGATAGTAAAGCACAAAAAGAGGCAGGAGTTTATATGTGAACTGACAGCAGGGATTATCAAGAGCCGCTCTGTAGTTTTTTCACAGATAGCGGACAAAATAGAAAGCGGTGCCAAGGTAGAATCGATAGAAAGGCGGATACAGGATTTTTTCGAGAAGGTCAATTTTGATTATCTAATGTTAGGTGTCTTTCTGATGGGCTTTGTGCACCATGACCGCCTACTGATCAGTATAGACAGGACGGAATGGGACTTCGGCAGGACACGGGTAAATATCCTGTGCGCGGTTGTGAGTATCGGAAAAATGGCAGTGCCCATTTATTTTGAAATGCTTGACAATAATAGCGGGAACAGTAATGCTGACGACCGAATAGGGCTGTTGAAATCCATCATTGGGATTGTCGGGCCCGATAGGATCAGCATGCTGGTGATGGACCGTGAATTCGTTGGCAACAAATGGCTTTCATGGTTAAGAAAGAAAGGGATAAACTTCTGTGTAAGAGTGCCGAAAAACCATAAGATAACACTGGCAGAGGGAACGGTTGCCAGTGCAGAGGAACTACTGGGGGACAGGAAAACTTTTTATGCCGAAAATGTGATTGTTGATAACGTAATTGTTAACCTGTCCCTGACTTATGGTAAGGACGGCGAACTGTTGTTTTTGATCGGGACAGTACCTTGCGGTGAACTGACGGGGTCCTATAAACGCCGATGGCCGATAGAAGTATTCTTTCAGGCCTTGAAGGCAAGAGGTTTTAATATGGAAGACTCCTGCCTGCAGGACCTGAAAAAATACCGAAAGCTTTTTGCCGTAGTGTCGATAGCCTATACTTTGTGCTGGGCAACAGGTATTCAGGACGGGAAAAAGAACCCTGTCAAAAGAAAAAAGCACGGTTATCCTCAGTATAGCGTGTTCAGAAGAGGGTTGAACTTAATGAGGGAGTTCTTCAAACGTAAAATAACTGAACCTGTTAAAATGGCTATTGAACTAGCCGTCACGAGAATATGCAATAATTTAAAAACAGTCGGGTAGAGTAGTAGTATGTAGTGGCATTGAATGCTTTGTGCGCCTTAACCAAAATTATTTTTACACTTAACTTACTTGTTATTTCCGAAGATGAATTCGGATCTGTTATTCTATTTGAAATAGGGGAGCTGTAGGAAGTGATATCGTTTTAAAAATAGCCGCGACTGTAGCGGAAAGCCCACAGCAACACGTGCTTGTGAAACACGGTGCGGGAGCTATGGAGCGAGAGCGGAATAGACTTCCGTGCCGATGTTGAACAGCGCGTGGGGCGAGGACTTGTAGTGGAAGGCGCGACTGGGTTGGGTGATGTGGTTGACGTTGTGCTCCTAATTATTCTAAGTGATGATAAAAAAATACAAAGGATAATGATTATGAAAGAAATTGAGATTTCGGAGTCGCAAGATCGTTTGGATAGAGAGTTTGTTCATGAGTTTTTGAGGCGATCTTACTGGGGTGAAGGACGGACATTGGAAGAGGTGGAGGTGAGCATTGGGAATTCGCATTGTTTTGGTGTTTATAAGGATGGCCGCCAGATCGGTTTTGCGAGAGTGGTGACGGATGGTGTTTTTTTCGCGTACCTGATGGATGTTTTTATTATAGAAGCTGAACAGGGACGGGGATATGCTCAGGAGTTATTGACCTATATTTTTGATCTGCCAAAGTTTAAAAAAGTAAAAACGTGGAAACTGAGCACGAATGATGCTCATGGGCTGTATGAAAAGTTTGGTTTTCAGCTTGTAGAGGAGAATCATACTTCAATGGTGAGGCGCTCTATTGTTGGTTGATTGAGGATCGTGGTATGTAGCAAATCTAAAATAGCCTCGGGAATTTAGTTTTTTGACTCCGAAAGCTTAAATTGTCTTTTGTAGGCTGGTGTTTGATGGCCAGTTCTTAAGTTTCTACCCATCTTTTAAACTCTTCTACAATGAACGAAAACAAACCGATAGCGGAAGCTGGCAATCTGGGCGAAAAGGTGCGTTCGGATTGTTATGTCCAGTTGCAGCTTACGGAAAGTGGTGGGCGGCAATTACGAATGAAAAGTAAGGTTGAGGTGATGTATGGCCGTGCGAATAGAGAGCTTTTTGATGATATCATGGATTTTTATGATGTCCAGAATATTGATGCTGAGATTATTGACCGGGGGGCTTTGCCTTATGTGATTGCGGCTCGTATTGAAGCTGCACTGAGACAAGTTGGGGATTTTAAAACGCAGTATCTGTTGCCGATGAATGCTAAGAATGTGTATGAAAGTTCCCGTGATAGGTTTCGCTTTTCGCGTCTGTATCTTCCGGGAAATACACCAAGCATGATGATTAATGCTGGAATTCACAAGCCCAACGGTGTGATTCTGGATCTTGAGGATTCTGTTGCCCCAGCGAAAAAGGCTGAAGCTCGGATTTTGGTGCGGAATGCTCTGCGGAGTGTGAATTTTTATGGTGCTGAACGGATGGTGCGCATTAATCAGTTGCCTGCTGGGTTGGAGGATTTGGAGTATGTTGTTCCTCATAACCTGCATTTGGTTTTGTTGCCTAAGTGTGAGTCTGCTGCTCAGGTGCATTCGGTTGTGGAAAAGATTCGGGGTATTCAGAAGGAAAAAACGAGGCCGATTTTCATAATGCCAATAATCGAAAGTGCTTTGGGAGTGGAAAAGGCTTTTGAGATTGCTACTGCTGACTCTGCGGTGGTTGCTCTGGCTATTGGGCTTGAGGATATGACAGCGGATTTGGGTGTTAGGCGTACTCTGGAGGCTCAGGAGTCGCTTTATGCACGGACGCGTGTTGTGAATGCTTGTAAAGCGGCAGGTGTGCAGGCGATTGATTCTGTTTTTTCTGATGTGCAGGATATGGAAGGTTTGCGAAATACGATTGCGACATCGAAAAGTCTGGGTTTTGAGGGAATGGGGTGTATACATCCTCGACAGATAAAGGTGATTCATGATAGTTATGCGCCTGAAGAGATGGAAATTGAAAAGGCTCAGGAAATTGTGGCTGCTTTTGAAGAGGCAACCGAAAAAGGACTAGGTGTTGTGGCGCTTGGTTCGAAAATGATAGACCCTCCTGTTGTTAAACGTGCTCAGCGGATTGTTAAATTGGCTCGTGAGCTTAGGCTTGTTTAATTAGGAATTATTAATTCGTAATTATTAATGGGCTGGCGCGTGAGTGTCTGGTGATTCTAATACCGGATTATTTCTTTCTTCTTGAAAGATTTTTTCTGCACAAATAATTCATAATTCATAATTCATAATTCATAATTCATAATTCCCTAAGCCTACCGATATGGAATTTGTAAAAAATGCAGCGGGACGCCTTGTCCCGACAGAAATAAATGGAAAAAAGCAAGTGCCTTTTCAGGGAGTTGGTAAGTACAAGCCCAATGCGCGGAAGTTTGCCCCAAAGGTTTCGTCTGTGGCTGATTATCCGCCAGATGGCAACAAAGAGGTTGAATCGTTGAAAGAGGCGCTGGAGAAGGCTGGGCTGAAAGATGGAATGACTATTAGTACTCATCACCACTTTCGCAATGGTGACCTGATTGCTAATCAGATTTTTGATATTGCTAAGGAGCTTGAAATTAAAGATCTGGTTTGGTTTCCGTCTGCGAGTTTTCCTTGCCATGAGCATTTGATTCAGTATTTGGAGGATGGAACGATTCATCATATTGAAGGTAGTATGAATGGACCGCTTGGGGCGTTTACTTCGGAAGGGAAAATGAAGGGAGCGGCGGTTTTACGTTCTCACGGTGGGCGTTATCAGGCTGTGCAAGATGGTGAGGTACAGATTGATATTGCTGTGATTGGTGCTGCTTGTGCCGATCCGTTTGGTAATGCCAATGGGCTTTTCGGAGAGTCGGCGAGTGGATTGCTAGGCTTTGCTTTGGTGGATAGCGAATATGCTGATAAAGTGATTGTGGTGACGGATAATATGGTCGATTTTCCTTGTGTGCCGTGGCAGATTCAGGGAAATCATGTTGATTTTACAGTGAAGATGGATGAAATAGGTATTCCTGAGCGCATAGTTTCTGGTACAACTAAGGTTACTAAAAGCCCAGATCGCCTTTATTTGGCTGAATTGACTGCTCAATTTTGCAATGAGGCTGGACTGATAAAAGATGGTTTTAGTTTTCAGACTGGGGCAGGAGGGACGTCGCTTGCTGTTAGTCAGTTTTTCCGAGAGGTGATGCTTGAGAACGGTATAAAGGCGCGTTTTGCCCGTGGTGGATCGAACAAATATCTTGTGCAGATGCTTGAGGAAGGCTTGGTGGATTATATTCTCGATGGTCAGACTTTCGATCTGGATGGTGTGCGGTCTATGGCAGAGAGCCCAAATCATGTTAATACAAGTCCGTTTACGAGCTACAATTATCATGGTAAGGGGAACTTTGCTCAGTGGGTAGATATTGCTATTCTTGGGGCTACTGAGGTTGATCTGAATTTCAACGGAAACGTCGTTACTCATTCTGATGGTAAATTGCTACATGGTATTGGAGGTTGGCAGAATTGCCTTTTTTCAAAAACGGTTATCCTTCCTTTGCCTCTTTTCCGTGACAGAATTCCTGTGATTGTTGATGAAGTGACTACTCTTTGTGGCCCTGGGGAATTGATTGATGTGATTGTTACTGAGCGTGGTATTGCTATAAATCCTTTGCGGACTGATCTTTTGGAGCGAATGAAGGATAGCTCGCTTCCTATCAAAAACATTGCTGGGCTTAAGGCTGAGGCTGAGGAGATTTGTGGTGTGCCTGATAAGGTGGTGTTTTCTGATGAGGTGGTGGCTGGGATTAAGTGGGTGGATGGATGTTTGATTGATGTTGTTTTTGGGGAGAAATGATAAGTATAGGTATAGTTTCTTGTTTTTTGTGATAAAATTACTCTTGAAACACTAAAAGCTGTTTATGGACGTTTTAAACAATAATGCTAAAATAAATTTAAAAATAGATTATGTTAGAAATTTTTGCAATTATTTATTTTTCTAAAAAAGTAGGGCAGAGAGCGGAAGAAAAAGGTTATGCTCGGGGATGGTTTGTCTTTTTCTTTGTTTTATTTTGGATAATTGGTGAATTCACTGGTGCAATTGTTGGAGCTTTTTCGTTCGGTGAAGGAATGCAGATGTATCTTTCAGCTATTTTTGGGGCAGCCATTGGTGGATCTTTAGCTTATTTGATTGTTGCTGTCTTGAAGGATAAAGAGAGGGAACAAGCTCAAATTGATTATTAAGCTGTGTACTTGAGTAATAATTCTTTTCAGAAATATAGGCCTGTTGTGACTCGGGCCTACTCTTCTTTTTTACTTTTCAAGTTTGAAGCTATCCTTGATGGAGATTGATTATTTGTAAGAGCCTGTTTTGGTGTTGTAATCATTTTCCTGCTTGTTTACCTCCAGTAAAGCAAATAAACTATGTATAGTCGCTAAGCGTTAGCCTGTGGCTAAGCGTGCTAAAACTATGTTTTACCAAAAAACAGGAGGCATATTTTCTGCTTTTTTAATACCTGTCCCTCACAGCGAATATTCCGTTGAAGAAGTTTGAAATTTAGTATAGGTGAACGTTTCAAGGTACATCATAAAAGCTTATACTCAAACCCATAGATACTTCTTGTTTCCATATTAGATTGAAAGTTAATTAGTTGATCTATTTAGCCCTGGGTAGGGTATTTTTCAAAGTAACGGTTTGCCTTATTTTGGAGCAAAGCAGTTTCAGCAGGCATATCCACTTTAAATTTAATGATGAAGATTTGTTCAGAGCTGATCATGGTTATGTCGATGAGTCCATAGTTGGTAGTATCCAGTTCGTGACTGTGGCGTATACCTAGAGCTTTTGTTTGTTGAAGGAGTAAACAAACCCTAGGAATATACCTATGACCTGAACGGCAACATGATCCGTGACGACAACAAAGGCATCACAAAGGTAGAGTACAACCAACTGAACCTGCCAAGCGAAATCACCATTGCAGAAAAGGGCACGATTGAGTACATTACGATGCCGCTGGCATAAAGCTGGAAAAGAAAGTCTTCAAAAAGGACGGTACAGAAGACCTGACCGCTGGCAGAAAATATGTGGGGAGCTACATATACGACGGCAACAGCCTGTTGAAGAAGATCTTGCACGATGAGGGTTATATAGATGAGACAGACAACTGGCACTATTTCCTGAAAGACCACCTTGGCAACACGCGTGTCGATTTCATTGCTGATGGGACAGGCATAACCGATATACATGATTTCCATTATTATCCTTTTGGTATGGATTTTACCGGTCTGGAGAAAGGTAGTTCTACTAACCAGTACAAGTACAATGGCAAGGAGCTTCAGGAGGATCATGAGTTGAACTGGTACGATTATGGGGCGAGGTTCTATGACCCAACTTTAGGAAGGTGGCACGTATCAGATCCATTGGCAGAAGTTAACAGGAGGTGGAGTCCATATCGATATGCTTACAATAACCCAATAAGATTTATCGACCTTGATGGAATGCTTGAAGAACCGATTGTTGACGATGATGGCAATTTAATTGGTTACCGGGTTGAAGCAGGTCAAGGGCCTACTCAAATAGCTGAAGATTTAAATAATCCTGAAACTCAAGCGGAATATGGATACTCCCTAAATACAAAAGTCAAGTTCTCAGATATTGTATTCTCTAATCCTGAAAAATTTTCGAATGTTGAAAATAAAATGGATATCAATGATCCTGAATATACAAAACTTAACATGAATGAAGGGGATGAACTCAGCCTTTCTGTTGTTCGAGAAAATGTTGATTTCGTAACTGAATCTACAAAAACAGAAATAATGGAAAATGGAATGGAGATCGTAATTGAAGAAAGAAAAGGAAGTAATTATATTAAACAAGCCAATAAGCATGAAAAGCTAAGGGATGATGAAATGAAAAACGCAGCAGGAACTAATGCATGTGACGGCTCAAAATCTGCTCCAGGTAGTGGTGGTGCAACGTCTCGATTATTTCATGGTATTCAAGCCTCTCAACACAGGACGAAGTCAAGAGATTTTATGGAAAAAGCTGTTAAATCAAAGAGAAAAACTGACAGTCTGAGAGGTGTCAACAAAAGGTTGTTAAAACAAATCAAGTAATAAATATCATGTTGCACATTAGAGATTTACCTATGATTAAGTCTTTCGGACTTTTTCTTTTGTTCTTTATAGTTCTTGAAGGATTAGGCACTTTACTATGGTATATAATTACTACTTACTTTAATACTGTCAGACAAGAGTCTAATTATATTATCACCTATGGTTCAATGTTATTGTCAGCTTTTTTCTGGATATTGGTTTTATTCCTTAGGCGGAAAGTCTCTGTTATTCAGGTAAGTATTGCAAAGTCTAAGATTTTGATAATAATAGTATTATCGTTATGTTTTTTTGTTTTAATGGATCCAATTAGACGTTTTTTTCATGCTGATTTTACTAAGGAAATCTTGTTGATTAAAGAAAGTGTAAAATTCAATTTGTTCATAATAAAGCTTATTGGGTTAGGGTTTGCAGCTCCATTTGCTGAGGAACTTGTTTTTAGACACTTTATGATAACATCTGTATTTAGGGAGAAAAGAATGGGTATTTTTCTGTCTCTGTTCTTTTTCGTTTTAATACACACTAATTATCTCATAATTATTTTAGGTGGCGATATGAATGAAATCTATTTCATGTGGGTTAATATGTTTTTTTTAGGTGTTTTCTTGACGTTTATTTACTTGAAATTCAATTTTATAGGTAGTTTTTTTGCTCACAGTATATATAATATGCTGATCTTGTTATTTCCTGTAATTCAACAAGAAAATATTGTTGTTCCTTTGGCTATCTATTTTGCATTTATTCTTGTATTTGGTCTTTTCTTTTTATTTTTCATTCTTTGGGGATTTAAAAGGTGGAAAGGTAAAGAAAAAGAGGGCACAAAACATGTTGGTGTGTTCTGAAAAATATGAACACAAACCATGTGAAGTGTTCCGATAAAACGAATACAAATCATGTCGGGTTTTTAGTGCTAATTACCAACAGTGGAAAGCTTCGCCCCCCCGCTAATCGTAGCGAGTAGACCATCGCGAAGCGCTGAGCAGAAGACTGCGGCTCTGCTCGATACCATACAGTTCAGAAAACATGGTATTGAGCAGAGCCGCAGTCTTCTGCTCAGCAGGTTTGTGATGTTTTATGCTTGATTTCGGATGTAACAAGTTCCCAATATGACATTTAAAGAAGGCAGAACCAACATTCTGCCTTTTTCAATTTCGTGGCGGTTGAAGTGCCAAACGTTAACTATTCCAAAGCTTCCGAATCCTGCGCCTGATGCCGAAAGGCAATAACCTCCACCAGCTTAACATCTTCATCAATGCAGTAATACAAACTGTACGGGAAAGACTTAACAATAGCTTTTCTTATATCCTTATAAACACGCATATACTGAAACGGGTTTCGGGTGATAATTTTCAAGGTATCCTCAATGGATAACATTAACAGCCTGCCCGAACCTTTCTGTTTTAGCTTATACCACCTTTGGGTATCGGAAATCTCCCTGCTACGAGTAGCGAAAAATAAACGATAACATAGCCGCTAACCGTAGATGTGCTGTGAGTGAAACTTGCGTTTCACTCACAGCAAATTAAGATGGTGGAACCGTTCCTCCAAAGTCGATGTGCAGGCATAGGCTTTAAACAACTGTTTTAGTGCGTTGCTGGCAACGGCAATGTATGAAGCGAAAACAGAAAAGACAAGGGTTGATTTCATCCTGTACAAGGTATGCCTACAATAGCCATAAAGTATATAATTCTCCGTTCGACTTATTTTCTCTAATATCCAAACAATTCTTTCAATTTGGCAACCAACTCATCTTTTGAAGGATTTCGAAGTAATATCTTTCCTTCACTATCAATTAGGAATACATTGGGTAAATGAGCCACGCCATATTTTTTAGCTACAGGCCCTAAAACACCTCTTTTTGCACTCTCATCAAACAAGTTAATCCATGGAATTTGATCTTTTTGAATCGCTTTGCGCCATTTGTCTTCAGTATCTCCTGTTCCAATCCCAACAATTTCAAATCCATCCTTCATATATTTTTCTCTTATTTTTTTCAAATGTGGGAATGAAGCACGACATGGCCTGCACCAACTTGCCCAAAAGTCAACCAATAGGTACTTCCCTTCAACTTTTGACAATGTAACTTCCTTCCCCTTTACAGAGGTAAGGGTAAAGTCAGGAGCAATATTTCCCTCAGCAGCATTTTCAAATAAGTTTTTATAAATCTTGGTCATATGCTCTTTATAAAATGGAGTTTTCTTGGCATCACCTTGAAAGAAGTCGTAATATTTCTTTATGTTCCCTTTATCCATATTTGACTCGGAGAATTCAAATCCCATGACATGAACTGCCACAGGAGATGTTGGATTACTATGTACAAAATCAAATTTTATTTTCTTGCTCTCATCAATCATCTCCTTGTTTAAAGACTCCAATTCCTTAGCACGAGCCACAGCATTATCCATATCTTCTTTCTTTTTGGATTTTTTAGCTGCAATAACTTGCTGTTTGAGTTCTTCTATGGCTTTATACTTTTCTTTTTTAAATACCGCACTTGCCTTATCCTTTATTTGAGTATACAGTGTATGACTGTCTGAACCACTCACAACAGGTGTGCTAATCCATGTACGATCATCCATGTCAGAAAGGTCAAATTTCACTTTAATCTTGCTATTTTCAAGCATTACTAAACCCATAACTCTTGAGTCAATATCTAATTTGAATAAATCCACATGTTCTAACTTACCTTTAAATGTAAACTTACCATTCTCAATTAAGGTACTATCAATAGTACGTGAATTTCGCCAATCTCCTGTTTCACATAGTTTTATATAAACATTATCCATTCCGATAACAGTTCCTTCTATTAAGAAGCCATCCTGTTCATCCTTTGTCTGGCAAGAGACACCAAGAATTAGTACTGCGCAAATCAATAATGCTGTTTTGATATTTTTCATTGAATACATTTAAAATTTGTTAATAATTTGCTTAATCGTTTTTACTTTACAATTTCAATTCAAACCCTTACTTTTCAGGAGCAAACAACTTTGTTTTGAACGATGTCCCCCCCGCTCCTTGTAGGTGTGCTGTGAGTGAAGCGTAAGTTTCACGTAATTGCAAATAAGATGGTGGAACCGTCTCTCCAAAGTCGATGTGCAGGCATAGGCTTCAAACCGCTGTTTTAGTGCGTTGCTGGCAACGGCAATGTACTAAGCGAAAACAGAAAAGACAAGGGTTGACTTGTCAGGTATGGATAAAAGAGATGAACGTAAGTGAACCCACCGATGAAGCACCGAGAAAGCGGTACTCTCTGTCAAAAGCGAGGAATTCTACGGTTCCGGTGACAAACATAGTGGTCACCTGTTTATTGGCTATGCGGCAGACGTTGACGATTTACAAAAAAGTAGGACATAGAAATCCTGCTTTTTTAATCCCTGTTCCATGCTAATAACGTAGCAATACTTCCCCAAAAAACAACAACACCTAATCCCTAACACACCGCACCCCATGCCCATAAGAAAGCGATCCCTTAAAACTACCAACACTCCCCTTATCATGATACAACACCCACCTCCAAGCATTATTACTATCACCTTCAGAACTGCTCCAATAGTGAGCCGATTTGGTGATACCATCAAAAGCCCCCGAAACAGTACCACGATAACCCGTAGGCATAGCACTAAATCCGCTCGAATTGGTAGCATTAGTATTAGGAGGTGCCCAGAAGGCCGTCCCGGTAACTTTCATTTTACCACCCGCAACATCCGCTCCACCTAAGTAAGTTGTCAGTTCATCCCATTCCTCATTATTCGGAACATGCCAACCAGTAGGGCAGACCCCTTGAGTAGTACCAGTAGCGTTTGCCTTTCCGTTCATAGCAGCAGCCCAAGTATAGAGTGCGCCAAAACTCTTCGCATTGGCAGACGTGTTGTTGTAATAGCAAAATGCCTTATCAGTATAATTATTTCCCAGAGCAAGCCATTCAGCATTATCAGTAACCTGCGGGATAGAAGTACCATTAGAGTAACGCGTTACCCTTAAGTTTTCAGCCAT
This sequence comes from Bacteroidales bacterium, assembly GCA_965230435.1. Classification (GTDB taxonomy): domain Bacteria; phylum Bacteroidota; class Bacteroidia; order Bacteroidales; family JBDKHP01; genus JBDKHP01. Next base: position 627,765 of record CBDDLB010000002.1, on the reverse strand, counting down.
CCACACTTGCTTCCCGATTTGCACAGTTTTATATTCATTCCCATCAATATCAACGAGAGTTCCACTTAGGCTCGACGTCTTAAAAGTTTTATCCTCACTATAACTTGTGCCCCCTGTGTTAGTAGCGACTATACGGAAATGATAAGTCTGATTTTCAGTTAGGCCCGTTAGTTCTGCATAAACCGAGGACGTAGCTGTACCGTTCACAGTAATTGGAGTAGTACTGACACTTCCTAATTCGTATTGATCCATAGTGCCATATTCAAAATGAACCGAAGTTTCATCACCTTGAGCATTAACTTCACCAGTTAATTTGGCGGTATTTGTATCTATTTCTTTGGCGGAAACATTTGTAATAGTTGGGGCAAGGATATCACTAAGTGTTGTGAAGGAAATTTCGTTACTGTAAGTGGTTCCCGAAGCATTAGTAGCATATGCCCTAAGAAAATAGGTAGTATTTGGACTGAGATCGGTCAAATTGCTGATGTATTCTCCAGTTGCCAATTTCGTCCCATAGTTGGTTTTGCTGTCGTCAACTGTAGGGGCTACATTTTTGCTCCAGCAATGACCGTGTGCCGTTATTTCCGATCTGCCAATTCCAGAAATCAGACCGGTAACTTTAGCGCTGGTTAGATTGATATTGGAAACTTCCTGAGTGCTCACCTGTGGCTTTTCTTCCTGTTTGGTTAGCCGTATTGTGATTAATGCAGTCTGGCCATTCTGAACAAGTACAGTCCCGCCATTGCTTTCGTACCCCACCTTTTTGGCCTCGAAAGAATAACTTAATGGGGTAACATCCAGATAAGTGAACTTCCCATTGGCATCGGTTGTAGTTTCTTTCAACAGTGTGTTCGTGACCTGTGCCCCTTTTATTGGCGTATCATTAAGGTCGGTTACAGTTCCTTCTATATTTCCTTTGGGATCAGGTTTTTCGCAGGAAAGTGTAAGAAAAACCAGTACGATTGCCAGTCCTAGTTTATTCAAGAAGCCAATCCGTTTCATTTTATTGGTTTTATTAGGTGTTCCACAGGTTCCCATTGCGTTTGAACCTGCTTCGTATTCTATTTTTCAAGACTCCGAACAGTTAAAAACGACAGACAAAAGAGACGCCTGTTGTTTGAGAGTCTGAGTATAATTTCAGATCTAGATTAGTTTTATATGAATACCTGGGCTCGCCTTGCGCAGATATTGCATCAATAAAACTATAGATGTAGACGGCACCGGCAGCAATTTCGAGAACATTGCGGACTGTAGCCCATTTATCCCTGTTGCTAAGATAAACTTCGCGTTGGCTCAAACTTTGGGTCTCAAAAGCCTGATCGTGATTGCGTGAATACATCAATTGCCCGATAACAGCTCCCGAAACAAAAAGAGTCTCTCCTGTTAATAGAACTATCCCTTTGGCCTTTTCCTTTTTGTGTAATTGTCCCCATCCAGGGCAGATTAACGATCGCAGTGCAGCTGATGCTCCATATCTCTTTCGGATAGGTAAATCTATAGCTGCATCGTGCCTTGGTTGCCGGACAAGCACCCAGTAACGGTATGTGGTTTCTTTATAATCAGTTACCTTTTCCCAATAGTAAGCAACTTGGCGCAAACCACTTATTGTGACTTTTTCGCCGTTTGTCGTTACCGTTCCTGAGAATTCGAATAGGAGTGTTTCGTCAATTTTTTTATTTCTTGAACTGGTTCTAAGGTATGATTGAGATTCAGAGCGACTTTCAATCGTAATCCCTCTTTCTTCCGATATTTGCTTGAAAACATTCTCAGTCGCCTGTTTATGTCCCAGACTTATATTAGAAGCTTCTGAAAAACCAATGTAGTACGTAAAGTGTTTCGAATCTGGAGCGACAGCTAACCACATAGGTCTTTCTTTTTCTGATGAATCAGTTATTCTTTGGGCATCAGCAGAAAAAACTGTGAAAAGAAGAAGCGCAAGAAGCATCGTTTTCATAGCTGTATGGTTTTGGGAAAAAGCTTTGACTCATATAAACTAAATCCCCATGAAATCGAAAGGAGCCTTATTTTTGTGAGATACAGATCTATGTACCTTAATCACAGAGGCATTTCATACGAGCCAAACCAACTACCAAATTCACTCAAGCAAAAGATGATATTTTATATACGTTATTGAGAAATAGGTAGTTGCTGACAACGTAGTATTGTTGTGTTTGTATTAGCACATATTGTTTGGATTCATCTAGGTAAGGCCATGAAATTCGAACTAATTTTCTCATCTTTACTGAAGGTGTTCCTAAGCTGCTTACCTGATAATTAAAGAGAAGTCTAGGGCTAACAATACATGTTAATAATCTGTATCCAATTCAAGCTCAATCCATCAATTTTAAGTCGATAGTTTTTAATCCACTTACTATTAAGAAGACGTGCCAATCACTCTGAATATTAGTACGATGTTTTTCCTAATGAATAGCACCACGTGCTTAATTTATCATTTTCACTATGAGAATAGAATATGATTTAAAGTTGGGCTTCAAGGATGTAATGTTCCGCCCAAAGCGTTCGACGCTTAAAAGCCGGTCGCAGGTTGATTTAACCAGAGAATTTAAGTTTCGCAATGCAGGTATTTCGTGGAAGGGGATACCCGTCATGGCAGCAAATATGGATACAGTCGGAACTTTCGATATGGCTTTGGCTTTGTTTGAGAAAAGTATGTTCGCAGCAATTCACAAGCACTATACGGTAGAACAGTGGAACAGTTTTCTTGCAGAGGCTCCTGAAGGAATTGAGGATTTTTTGGCAATTAGTTCAGGCACGGGCGAAAAAGATGCAATAAAGATGGCGTCTGTAATAGAGACTAATCCTCACCTAAAATTCATTTGTATTGATGTAGCAAATGGCTATTCCGAGCATTTTGTAGACTATGTTAAAAGAACCCGCGACCGTTTTCCGGAGCAGGCTATCATAGCAGGAAACGTAGTAACAGGAGAGATGGTAGAGGAATTGTTGCTTGCTGGAGCCGATATTATAAAAGTGGGCATTGGGCCAGGTTCGGTCTGTACAACGCGGGTGAAAACAGGAGTAGGCTATCCCCAGCTTTCCGCTATTGTTGAATGCGCCGATGCCGCACACGGTCTGAAAGGCCACATAATTGGAGATGGAGGATGTGCGACCCCTGGCGATGTAGCCAAAGCATTTGGAGCCGGGGCAGATTTTGTAATGCTTGGTGGTATGCTTGCCGGGCACGATGAGTCAGGGGGCAAACTGGTCGAGAAGAATGGGCAGCGCTACAAGAAATTCTATGGTATGAGTTCCGCTACAGCCATGGAGAAGCACGTTGGAGGAGTTGCCGAATATAGAGCTAGCGAAGGTAAAACAGTTGAAATTGAATACCGCGGACCGGTAGAAAACACAATACAAGATATTCTAGGAGGAGTCCGCAGCACTTGCACTTACGTTGGGGCTGACAAACTGAAAGAACTCTCAAAGCGTACAACTTTTATCCGTGTTGCAGAACAGGAGAATCAAGTATATTCCGGATAATTATTTTTTAGAAGCGAGATTTTTATTTCAATTTGTTACATCTGTCGTGCCTTACGCTACAAGTCTTTGTCCCGTGCATGTCTCTGTCAGCATTGTGGAGTCTTCTTCCTTGGGGATCCACAATGCTGTGTATTACACATACCTGTCTTTATGGTTTCCCATACTGCCATGGCTATAATTTACGGTGGTAGTGCTTTGCAGTGACTTGATTGTCATTGAAGTAATGATTATTGAAAAAGATTTGGACAAACCGATCTGTTTGCTCAAACAGTAAGCGCACGGTTTGTAGCAGAAAATGATGATGGCCTCAATTCCGTTTACTCTGAAGAAAATACTATTGAGTTGAATTTGTAAAATACAGTAAGTCAAGTGGTAATTCTTTGGATTTTAGTCCTGTAACAGGACAATGGTGGTGCCATGCACAATCTCTTTCCTAATTTGTCTTGAATCAATTTTTTCTGTTCGGTTTATCTCCCCATCTTTAACCATACCACAGACGGTTTTTTTGCTATTTCAGTCCATGTGATACCCTCAACTGTCTAGGAATTAAGATCAAATCATATACGAAAGCACATACATCATGTTTATTAGAAATCTTTTATTCAGTTTAATTCTCTTTTCAATGTTCGGGTGCAACCAGCCCGCAGAAAATGAAAAAACAATAAAACTACCTCGTATCGCAATTGCTGGATTAGCCATAGAATCAAGCACGTTTTCCCCAGCACAGACCCATATAGAAGCTTTTCATGCTAGAAGAGGGGACGAGGTGTTCACTTATTATCCTTTCCTATCAGCCGATTCAACAAATCGTAAACGCGCAGAATGGATACCAACATTGCGCGGACATGCACTTCCGGGCGGTATAGTAACACACGAAGCATACGACTCTTTGGTGAACGAGACTTTAGCGATGCTTAAGAAAAATCTTCCATACGATGGCGTATTCTTCGACATCCATGGAGCAATGAGCGTTGTAGGATTAGATGACCCAGAAGGAGATTTCATTATAAAAGTTCGTGAAGTTGTAGGGGCAGAAACCCTAATTTCAACATCGATGGATTTGCATGGAAATGTTTCTTGGCGTTTAGCACAGAACACCGACTTGATTACCTGCTACAGATTGGCGCCGCACGAAGATGCAATAGAATCGAAGAAACGCGCAGTAGATAATCTTCTGGATCGACTGGAAAGCGGCAAAGGCAAACCCAAATACAAAGCTTGGGTTCCTGTACCAATATTGCTACCAGGAGAAAAAACAAGCACCAGAATAGAACCCGCAAAAAGCTTATATGCAAAAGTAAAACCAGCTTCTATGCAAGAAGGAATTGTTGATGCTGCAATCTGGGTTGGCTATGCTTGGGCATACGAACCGCGCAATCATGCCGTGGTGATGGTAACAGGTGACGATAAAGAAAAGGTGAGTAGCACAGCCGAAGATTTGGCCAAAAGTTTTTGGGATGTAAGATCGGAGTTTGTGTTTGTTGCACCTACAGCTACTTTGGAAGAATGTCTGGCAAAAGCACTTTCCAGTAAAAAACACCCTTTCATCATCAGTGATATGGGCGATAATCCAACAGCAGGAGGAGCAGGAGATGTTACATGGACTTTGAAAGAACTCCTGGCCCGACCTGAATTCCAAAAAGTAGATGGGCCATCTCTTATTTACGCATCAATCCCGGGTCCAGAGCTGGTGAAAAAGGCTGTTGAAATAGGAGAGAAAGGGAAAATAGAAGCCTTGGCAGGAGCAGCTATAGACAACCGTTTTGCTCCACCTGTGAAATTATCGGGAACAATCGAAGCCATCCACCATGGTGATAAATATGCAGAAACAGAGGTTGTGGTGAAGGTGGGGAGCATTCACGTTATCGTTACAAAAAAACGTAAGCCATATCATAAAGAAGCCGATTTTACGCGCTTAGGGCTTAATCCAAGGGAAAGCGATATTGTTGTTGTGAAAATTGGCTACTTAGTACCAGAGCTTTACAATATGCGTGCAGATTGGCTTATGGCCTTAACTCCGGGTGGTGTCGATCAGGATTTGAACAGGTTAGGCTATAAACGAATCAAACGCCCAATGTTTCCTCTGGACAAAGACATGGCAGATCCTGATTTAAAGGCCAGACTTGTTCCATTAAGTACTCAGCCAAAATTAAAGTAGATTAATTCCTAATGTACGCCACTGGTTACTTGAAGAAAGTTAATCTAAAATAAATAGGTCTGAGACCTTATCGCACAAAATTTGAAGATCAAAAGCATAGCAAAGTTACTTACGGGCGGAGAAATCTCATAAAAGATATAGGTGAGATAGAAAGAATATTGAATTGAAGTGTATTTTTTTATTAAACAGGAGTTTATGTCTTAAGTGTGAGGATTGGAAATCGAAATGCAACGCTGGATAGGTTATTTTTTTTATCTTCACTATAGGTCAAAAAGCCAAAAGAACATCAATATAAAGCAAAAGTCAGTGAAAACATCTATACTACATCAGCCAAGCATAAAGAGCCGTTTAAATTGGGCGGTGGATAGGCTTATTGAGAAGAGAAATGCAGAGGGCTACTGGACTGGGCGCTTATCGTCGAGTGCTTTGGCAACGGCTGTAGCAATAGCTGCTTTTAAATCCAAAGATGCAGAAGCTTTTGAGGAACAAATCTCTGCTGGGCTATCTTGGCTCTATAAGCATATCAATTCCGATGGTGGTTTGGGAGACACACCAGAAAGCGTTAGCAATGTAAGTACAAGCCTGCTTTGCTATGCAGCAATTTTTTTCTGTGCAGAAGAAAATTCGCAAGACAGGAATAAGTGTCTAGCAGCCATTGAGATGTATTTAAAAGAGCAAAGAATCACGCTTACATCAGAATCAGTCGTGAGTAGTGTACTTGAGTTTTACGGTAGGGATTATACATTTTCGGTGCCTATCTTAAGCATGTTGACAATCTGTGGTGTGATCGACAGGGAAACTTTCAACCGTATCCCCCAACTGCCATTTGAGTTTATGGTTTTACCACATTCATTTTATCAGTTTTTCAACTTGCAGGTAGTTAGTTATGCATTACCAGCCCTAGCTGCTGTTGGCATAGCCATATTTAAAGGCAAAACAAAGCAGAACCCGTTATTTGCATTTATTCGGAAAGTGGCCATTAAGCCAGTGCTGGAAAAACTAAAACAGATGCTCCCAAAAAGCGGAGGTTTTCTTGAAGCTATTCCATTAACAGCCTTCGTGAACCTTTGCCTGAACCAAAGCCAGACAGATAGCCCAAGGGTGGTGAATAGGGGAATCCGTTTTCTAGAGCAGCAACAACGCGAAGACGGAAGTTGGCCAATAGATACAGATCTTTCCAACTGGGTAACAACCCTTAGTATAAAGGCTATAGGACACGAAGAATTGGAAAACCGTTTGAAGCAAACGGAAATCAAAAAACTCAGAAGGCACTTATTGTCACTTCAATATAAAAAAACACATCCTTTCAATAAGGCCAAGCCTGGCGGTTGGGGGTGGACAAGTTTTTCTGGTTCTGTACCCGATGCAGATGATACGTCAGGAGCAATACTTGCACTATTGAGCTGCTGCGGTCAAACCAAAGAAGAAGCCGAAGCTTTAATAATGGGTTGTCTGTGGTTGACATCCCTACAGAACAAAGACGGTGGAATGCCAACTTTCAGCCGCGGTTGGGGAAGGTTACCATTCGATAGCAGTTGTGCCGATATCTCTGCTCATGCATTCACAGCCATTTGTTCGGTACTGGATGTAGCTGATGAGTTTATAACATCAGATCGAAGAAGGCGTCTTTACAAAAGTGTCTACAGGCTCCTGAAATATATGGAAAAAGCGCAACATGATGACGGTTCGTGGTTGCCTCTATGGTTCGGGAACCAGCATTCAGCAGGAGGTAAAAATCCGATCTATGGAACATCGAAAGTAGTAACTGGCCTTGCTGATGTTTTAGCCACTGAAGTATTTGAATTCGAACCCAAAGCAAGAAAACGAATAATAAGTATGCTTTCTAGAGGCAAACAGTTTCTGGTTCGTCAGCAAAATGAAGACGGAAGTTGGGGAGCAGTGGGTAGCATTGAAGAAACAGCATTAACGATCTCTGCTTTGGCAACAGAAGACTATAAAAAAGAGTGTGAAAAAGCTTTCGCTTGGATTGACACAAAAATCAATGCAGATGGAATATCTGCAACACCTATTGGGCTTTATTTTGCTTCATTGTGGTACGATGAGGAACTGTATCCGTATATTTTTTATGTCGAAGCTTTACGGCGATATCAGGAAGTTCAATAATCGATTATGGAACAAAGATTAGTATTATGGGATGCTCATTATTATCGTTTACCTATCAGGCCAAAAACTTTTAGACATAAAATTCGGACAGCTTGGTTTAAGCTTCTCTTTTTATCTTAAAATCCGTACCTTAGCAGACAATAAAGGAATTGACAATGCGCTATCTCGACCCAAAAAACGACTTGACTTTCAAAAAGCTATTCGGTCAACACCCAGACTTGTTGATTAGCTTGTTGAATGCATTGATGCCTTTGGATGAGGATCAAATAATCGAAAGCGTTGAGTACCTACCTGCTGAATTAGTTCCCGAAATTCCCGAGTTTAAGAATTCAATTGTTGATGTTCGTTGTCATGATAATCATGATCGCCAGTTTATTGTAGAAATGCAGATGCTTTGGACACCAAGCTTTAAACACCGCATTTTGTTTAATGCAGCTAAAGCTTATGTTAGGCAGTTAGATAGAGGACATCGCTACGACAGTCTACAACCAGTATATGCCCTTAACCTGGTTAACGATACTTTTATTGATAATGATGATGAGTTCTATCATCATTATTCAATTGTCAATGTTGAGAATTCAGAACGACGTTTGGATGGCCTAGAGTTCGTATTCATAGAACTTCCAAAGTTTCGTCCGCAAAGTATTGTAGAAAAAAAGATGACAGTACTATGGTTGCGTTTTCTCACAGAAATTAAAGATGGAAGGGAGGAGGTAGATCAGGAATTTCTTGATCAGAACGAAATCCGCCGCGCTTTAGAGTTACTAAACGAATCCGCCTTTACCGCTGAGGAGTTAGAGGTATATGATAAGTATTGGGATGCGGTGAGTACAGAAAAAACATATGCTGCTGAACAAGCCCGTCTTGCAATGGAGAAGGGAATGACGCGAGGAATTGAAAAGGGCATTAAACAAGGTATTGAACAGGGCATTGAAAAAGCCAAGAAAGAAATGGTGATTCGTCTTTATAATCAGGGAGTTGAGGGGTCAATAATAATGACAGCTGCTCAAGTAACCGAAGTAGAATTAGAACGTATACTTTCCGAAAGTTAAGTTTTATAGACTCAAGAATTATTAGACTATCAGTTAAGTTGAGCATCATCAAAAGACCTTCACAAAACCAATCAATTAAAATCATCACCTATAATTCCCGAATCCCAAAGAATATTCACTACTTTTGCCCTCTTAAACAAAATGGAGGCAAAAGTGAAGCAGGACATCACAAATTGGTTACCCATAAGTAAAAAAGAAGTAGAACTGAGAGGTTGGGACGAACTGGACGTAATTCTCTTTACAGGAGATGCTTATGTAGATCATCCTTCGTTCGGTTCTGCAGTTATCGGACGGATTTTGGAAGCTGATGGACTACGTGTAGCCATTGTTCCGCAACCGAATTGGCGCGACGATCTCCGTGACTTCAAGAAACTGGGGCAGCCACGCCTTTTCTTTGGAGTAACGGCGGGTGCGATGGATTCCATGGTCAACCATTATACGGCCAACCGCCGTTTGCGTTCAACAGATGCCTATACTCCTGGCAATAAATCAGGTTTCCGCCCAGATCGTACTGTGATAACCTATTCGCAAATCCTGAAAAAGCTATATCCAGATACACCGGTTATTATCGGAGGAATTGAAGCTTCACTTCGGCGGCTCACACACTATGATTATTGGGACGACAGACTGATGCCCTCAATACTTATCGACAGCGGAGCTGATCTAATGGTACATGGAATGGGCGATGTCATCATGCGTGAGATTGCTAAGCTGATGCGCAAAGGAGTACCAATAAACAACCTTCGTACCCTTTACCAGACAGGATTTGTTGTAGAGGAAGATGAAGAACTGAAGCCATATAAGAAATGGGACACTGTAGAACTCGCTTCGCACGACGAATGCCTTGAGGACAAGATCAAATATGCTAGTAATTTCAAGCACATAGAAATAGAGTCCAATAAAACATATGCAGCTCGGTTGGTGCAAAAAGTAGGAAAGCGGACAGTAGTCATTAACCCGCAATACCCTAAGGTGACTGAAAAGCAGGTAGATTTCACATACGACCTTCCTTACACACGTTTGCCACACCCGCGTTACGACAAAAAAGGGCAGATTTCGGCCTACGAAATGATAAAGTTCTCAGTGAACAGTCACCGGGGTTGCTTTGGCGGATGTGCTTTTTGTACAATCTCAGCTCATCAGGGAAAGTCGATCATTAGCCGTTCGCACCAGTCCATAATGAAAGAGGTGGAGCAGATCACCGAGCATCCAGAGTTCAAAGGCTACCTTTCTGATGTTGGGGGGCCATCGGCCAACATGTACCAGATGAAAGGTATCGATGAAAGCATCTGTGACAAATGCACCCGCCCATCGTGCCTGCATCCGAAAGTTTGCAAGAATCTCGACACTAGCCACAAACAAATGCTCAATCTTTATGCAGACATCCGTAAGCACCCGAAGATCAAAAAAGCCTTTGTGGGCAGCGGCATCCGTTACGATCTGTTCCTTGACAACAACGGTTCTTTGAAGCAGGACAAAAGCCATTCTGAATACCTTTCGGCCATCACCAAACACCACGTTTCCGGCCGTCTGAAAGTAGCACCAGAACACACCTCCGATCAGGTGCTGCACATTATGCGCAAACCAACGTTCAAGTTGTTTCATAAAATGAAGCGTGAGTTTGATCGCATCAACAAAGAATCAGGGATGAACCAGCAGCTCATCCCATACTTCATATCCAGCCACCCGGGCAGCTCCAACGAGGCTATGGCCGAGCTTGCTGTCGAAACCAAGGAATTGGGCTTCAACCTTGAGCAAGTGCAGGATCTCACGCCCACACCGATGACCGTAGCCACCGTAATCTATTACTCAGGCGTACACCCATACACGCTCAAGCCAGTTTTCACGCCTCGGAACAAAAAGGACAAACTCGCCCAGCGCAAATTCTTCTTCTGGCAACAGAAAGAACATCGCCGCGAGATTGAGCTGGATTTGCAAAAAATTGGTCGTGGCGATCTAATGGAACGTCTGTTCGGAGGATCAAAATCAGCACCTTCTGAGAACAAAAAGAAATTCAAACCACATAATAAGCGTAGACGTAGGTAATTTTTTGTGAGACGGGCGCTGGTGCCTGTCCCAATCAGCGTCGCCTTTTAGTGGTAAGTTATTGATTAATAGTCAGTTCAATGTAGCTGTGTCGTTCTATTTGAAACGATTACGATTCCAAAACGTAAAAATGCTATTTTATTTGAATATTAATCCTCTATAACTTGCAGCGAGCCGTTGAACGTGTCCGAAAGCTTTCTGCGATTTATCAAACGGAAGGTAGGCTTGATTGGCGGCATGGCTGTAAAATTCTTTTTTTTATAACCTAAAATCCTGATACAAAGTAATATTGTACAACACCCTACGTATTTGCCGTATGTTTGCTGAAGCTCTGGGGAGCGGAACAAATTTTTCAGAAAATGTATCGACCTTTCAGAGCTTACCCTAGCTGAGGAAGTTACCTAGTGTTAATTATAACGAGACATATAATGCTGGATAGATTCTGATAGATAAATCAAATTCGTAATTTCGCAGTTTGAAGAATATTATAGATTTAGCATTGGATGAAGGATAACAAAGAAAATAGAATTGCAGATGCCATAAAAAGTGTTGTCACAGAAATGATGGAGCGAGTGATGGATAGGGTGTTGATTTCCGATCCATTCATAAAAGAAAAGCATCATTCAAGTAAGCCTTTGTATGCAGCACTGGTTCCTGATGAAATATTTAAAGGTTCTCATTTTGAACGTAGGTTTGTAACGCCATTTGGTAAAGTTTGGGAAAAGCTAGCTATGGTTGTTGCAAACGAAGCCCACGGCGACTGTAAGATGGGACACACTGTTAACGGCACTGTTGGGAAAGAGAGCCTAAGAAGAATACAGGAAGTATTGAACAAATTGGAACACAGCAAAGGAAAAAACAAAATCAAACCCGATTGGAAAACAGAACTTGAATACATAAAAGCCGGAGGCGGAGAGTTGATACCTGTAAGTGTTGTCTGTGACATTTTTATTGAAAGCAAAACAGATAATAAGAAATACGCATTTGAGCTTAAGGGGCCTTTGCCCAACAGTGACCAGACGAAAGTAAGCAAAGAAAAACTCTTCAAGTTGTTGGCTATGGAAACCAATACGGTTGATGCTGCATATTATGCCCTGCCTTACAATCCTTATGGAAAAAAGACTGACTATAGTTGGAGCTTCCCTATGCGTTGGTTTAATATGCACGAGGATGAGTCGGTTTTGATTGGAAATGAATTTTGGGACTTAATTGGAGGTAAAGGTACTTACAGCAATTTCATTTACGAGATAAATAAACTGGGGAAAGATTATCGTGAAAGAATTTACACAGAATTTTTGGGTATTCCGCTGCCTGATGATTTTAATGATGGTGTTTTGAAGTAAGGGAAAATTTAGATGACAAAAACAGAATTTACATTTATTGACCTTTTTGCAGGTATTGGAGGGTTCAAAATGGCTTTGAGCAACAATGGCGGAAAGTGTCTGGGATTTAGTGAAATTAATAAAGACGCAATCAACGCTTATTGCGACAATTATAAAATATCACATTCAGAAAACTTTGGAGACATTAAAAAGGTTGAAGCACTTCCTCAGCATGATATTTTAACAGCAGGAGTACCTTGTCAAAGTTGGTCTATTGCAGGAAGAAACCTTGGATTCGATGACGACAGGGGACAATTGTGGAACGATACCATTTTTCTGTTGCAGCAGTCAAAGCCAAAGGCATTTATTTTTGAAAATGTAAAAGGTCTTGTAGACCCGAGAAACCAAGGGGCGTTGCAATATATTTTGGATAGAATACAGCAGGCAGGTTATTACGCTAAATATTATGTAATAAACTCTTATGATTACGGTGTGCCACAAAATCGGGTCAGGGTTTACATTATAGGGTTTAAAGAAAAGGAGCAGTACGATAGGTTTCAATTACCAGAACCTATTGAAAAAAAGGTCAAACTAAATGACATATTGGGTGTAGAGTTATATGAAATTAAAAACAATGCAAGCGAACAACGTGATTTGTTTGGCAACGTGATTCAAACAAGGTCAATGAGTTTGTCAAGTAGTAATGGTTTTAATGATTACTTCTTATTCAATGATTTAAGGAATGGAGAAACAACTATTCATTCATGGGATATTATTGATACAACTGAACGGCAAAAGGAAATTTGCTTATTACTACTAAGAAACCGCAGAAAAAGCGCTTATGGAAAACTTGATGGAAATCCATTGGCGATAAGACATTTCCAAGAATTAGACAAAACAATAAAACAGAAAGAAATTGATGAATTAGTTGAGTTGGAAATTTTAAAAGCAGAAGAATATGTTTTTCGTGTTGATTCAGGGAAAGAAACAGATAACCAGCTATCAGGTAATGAAAAAGAATTATTATCACATTGTACAGAAGGAAAAATAATCATTGATGATTTAAAAACAAATCGTTCTTTAAAAGTTAAGCGAATACCGATTATAAAAACAATAGAATTATTAAAAGAAAAACACATTGTTGAATGTGCTGAAATTCGATATGATTTTAAAAACACGAAAATTAGTACAGGATTAAAAGGTGTGAACAGAGTATTTCTTCCAACTTCAGATATTTTCCCTACTCTCGTTGCAAGTGATACAAACGACTATATTACTCTGGAACAATTACAGGCCGGCACACCTAAAGAGTACAAAGAGAAATTTTTGTCAGAAATATATAAGCCGCAGAAATATAGAAAAATAACAAAAAACGAAGCGTGCCAAATTCAAGGTTTCCCCGCTGATTTTATACTTCCTGAAAATCGTGCCCGATGGATGAAACTTATTGGGAACAGTGTATCAGTCCCTGTGATTGACATCTTGATAAAAGCAATAATTAAAACCAATGTGTTCCGAATAGAAAAAACAAATGAATACGCATAAAAAACGCTAACATGGTACTAGTACAGGTATCATCGCTACACGATTCATCGCAGGTTGGTCTTTTCTTTATAGGGATTCATATCTCTATCTATAAGTCTGTTACTGCGTAGTTTGCGTAAGTTTCAGAAAATAAACCGTAGCGTACTTTTCGTACGTGAGAGTTTTGTTGTTCGCAGTGGAATGAATAATTGTTTTCTTTGATATGCTATAGACCTTAGTGGGAATTGGAAATAATATAATCATCCAACTTTATCCTTCTTCAAAACACCTGATTTAGTAAAAAGCGATGCTGTAGAATGAGGTGCTGTGCAATAATAGCCAAAAGCTCGTAGGATGAGGACTTGCAATTAAAGGCGCGCAGCCCGTTTGTGAATGAGGAGAAGTCGCCCCCTTATTCAATTATAAATTGGGTTTGATATGTTGCAGTTTGGCGGAATTCATAATTTATAATCCACAATAATTATAATTCCTCCAATCTTTGTCTATTTTTGCCGAAAATAAGATCTGGGGCTGTTGGTCTATATTATCTAGATAACTTTGCGGCCTTGCTTTAAATTTTTTAAAATGGGACGAAGACCTAGAAAGAAGCTTCCTGTATTGGAACAACTTGAGATAATAGACGTGGCAGCTGAGGGGAAAGCGATCGCGAAGTACGAGGATATGGTGGTGTTTGTGAGCAATGCCATTCCGGGCGATGTTGTGGATGTGCAGCTGACAAAGAAAAAGAAAAACTTTGCGGAGGGTTCTCCTGTGAGGTTTGTGCGCTATTCGGACGAGCGCTCCGAGGCGTTCTGTGAGCATTTCGGTGCATGTGGTGGTTGCAAATGGCAGATGTTGCCGTATGAGCGTCAGTTGTTCTACAAAAACAAGCAGGTGATCGACAATTTCGAACGCATTGGTAAGGTTGATTTTGCAGATGCTAAGGTGAAGCCAATTCTTGCATGCGAGAAAACGGAGTTTTACAGGAATAAACTAGAGTTCACGTTTTCGAGCAACCGCTGGTTTACGAAAGAGGAGCTGGATGCGGAGGAGGAAATCACGGACTGGAATGCACTGGGTTTTCACGTTCCAAAGCGTTTCGATAAGATTATTGATATACACAAGTGCCACCTCCAGACTGATCCGTCAAATGCGATCCGCTTAGCGGCGCGGGCTTATGCTACGGAGAAGGGATTGAGTTTCCATAACGCACGTACGCACGAGGGGTTTTTACGGAATCTGATTATCCGTACGGCATCGACAGGGGAACTGATGGTGATTCCGATTTTTAATTCGGACGACAAGGAGGATATTAATGGGTTGTTGACGCATTTCCGTGATACCTTTCCAGAGATCAGTTCTTTGATGTATGTGGTGAACACAAAGTTGAATGACAGCATTCATGATCTTGATGTGCATCTGTTCCATGGCAAGGATCATATAATTGAGCAGATGGAAGGGCTGAAGTTTAAGGTGGGGCCAAAGTCTTTTTATCAGACCAATTCGGAGCAGGCTTACGAGCTGTATAAAATAACACGCGACTATGCGCAGTTGACAGGCGAGGAAACTGTTTACGATTTATATACCGGAACGGGAACGATAGCTAATTTTGTTGCGAAGAAGGCAAAGAAAGTGATAGGTGTGGAGTATGTTCCAGAGGCGATTGAGGATGCTAAGGTAAATTCGGATCTGAACGGTATCCAGAACACGGCTTTCTTTGCTGGAGACATGAAGGATATTTTTACCAATGAGTTTATTGAGCAGAACGGTAGGGCAGAGGTGATTATCTTGGATCCGCCGCGTGCTGGAATTCATAAGGATGTTGTGGATACACTGTTTTTTGCCGATCCGCAGCGGATTGTGTACGTGAGCTGTAATCCTGCAACTCAGGCACGTGACGTTGAGTTGCTCAGCGAGAGGTATCATGTAACCAAGTTGCAGCCTGTGGATATGTTCCCGCATACGCATCACGTTGAGAATGTTGTGCTTCTGGAGCGTAATCTGTAGCTACGTTGTAAAATTTTCCAAAAGCTTTTTTTGTGATAAGAAGCTTTTGGAAAGTTTTATTGGCACTATGGCAAATATTTTTTCAGATACTCTTGCGATAGTTTGAATAATTTGCTGGCTGTGTCAAGGTTGTGGGCTTCTTCAGAAGTTTGTGCTGCTTTTTTGTTCTCGTAATACCCTCCTGTTGTTAAGTGACTTTTTCCTGCTGTAGCCAAAAAAACAAGTGTTTGTGCTCCTTTTAGTGGAGATTTACCTGCGATCTTAGAAACGAGTTTGGAAGCAAAATCCGAATCTCTTCCTAGTTCTGTAGAAACTAATCCTGGATGATTGACATATACTTCTATAGGGGTATTCTCAAGCTTTTTTGCTAAGAATCTAGAATATAGGATTAGGGCGAGCTTCGATTGCCGATAGGCATTCGTTCCTGTATACTTACTTTTTTGCAGTTCTATGTCTTTGAAATTGATTTCGCCCTGATGCAGTTTGGACGCTGTAAATATAATGCGTGGATCGGATGCTTTTTCTAGCATAGAAGATAGCTTTGAAGTAATCAAGACTGGGGCCAAAAGGTTTACAGCAAAAGTGTTTTCAATACCATCTTGACTTTTGGTGCGTTTATCGTGCCAAACACCAGCGTTGTTTATCAGAAGATCTAGCTTAGAGTATTTCTCTTTGTACGTAGAGCTGGCCTGATTTATTGATTCCAGCGATGACAGATCGCATGGGAGCAGTTCTATGGAACCTTTGGCAGATGAATGCTTTTTTTTGAAATCGACCAGAAGTCGTTGGGCTTTAGCCTCGTCCCGATAAGTTGCTATTACTAAAAATCCTCTGTTGGCTAACTCCATAGCGGCAGCTTTTCCAATCCCTGAAGTTGCTCCTGTAAAAAAGGCATGTTTGCCCGTAACGCTCATCCGAAGTAAGTTTATGTGTAAAGGCTAATTTACATCATATTTTAGATTTTATACTATTATTTACTGTTATTGTACTAAGTAGACTGTCAAGTTCATATTGTTACTCTAAACTTTGCATATTTTGTTTTCCAGTTCGCTAAAGTATAAAATCTGCGATTGCATATGTGAGACAATAATCTTGACCAATTCCTAAGAGGCTACCGTGTTTTTGCATTTCAATTTAATAAAGAATGTAGAACCTTCATTTTCTTTGCTTTCTATGGATATTTCCCCATCGTGAATCTCTACTGCGTCTTTTACGATCTTTAAACCAAGTCCTGTCCCTGGTATACCCTCTACGTTTGTACCTCGGTGAAAAGGGTCGAATAGGTGTTTCAGATCTTCGCTTGGTATGCCGATACCGTAGTCTCTGATTTCAATATGAAGTTTGCCATCTGTTATTTTGGTCTTGAATTCAACTTTGTCTGCTTTGGGAGAGAATTTAATTGCATTGCTGAGCAGGTTATTGAAAAGCTTTATGGCTATTTTTTCATCAATATCCACAAGGCAGTTGTCTGGTACGGGCTGGTAATCGATGTGGTGGCTGTTGGTAAAGGCCTGCGAAACATCTTCTATTATAGGGAGAATAAATTCGTTGAATGGTACTGTTTTGAGTTTAACTTTTGTTTTGCCAGCTTCGGTGCGGCCAATGGTAAGAACATCGTTGAGCATGTCTACCATGTGGTCCACCTGAGAAATAATCTTTGTTAGCTTCTGTTCACGTTTTGCGATATCTAATTTTTCCCTATACCTAAGCATGAAGCTGGCCGCGAACTTGATTGCTGCCAGTGGCGTCCTGAATTCATGTGATACCATGGAAATAAAACGCGACTTCAGTTCGTTAAGCTCTTTTTCTTTTTCAAGGAAGCGTTGGGTTTCTTCTTTTTCGTGACGTTCCTGAGCAAGTTTGCCAAAACGGTTCAGTTTTATGATTGTGCGTATGCGGAGCCTTAGAAGATGTCGGTCGAATGGTTTTGAGATAAAATCATCTGCCCCCGCATTAATTCCTTCTATCATAGACTCCCTGTCGTCAAGTGCGGTAATCATAATAATGGGGACTTCAGATAGGGGGGGGAATTGGCGTATTCGGGCGCAGACTTCAAAACCATCCATGCCGGGCATCATAACATCGAGCAGGATAAGGTCGGGCAAATGTTCTTGGGCTGTGTCTAGCCCTTGTTGGCCGTTTTCGGCAAATAATAATTGGTAGTCTTCTATAGATAGAAGATCGCCAACCGTTTCTCTCGAGGAGAGGGTATCATCAACGATTAAAATGACAGGTCGGTTTTTTTTCATTGCAGTTGGTTTTCAGGGTTGAAGAATTCGCCGACAAGTTCAATAAGGCGTTTCAGGGATACAGGTTTTTGCATATAGCGATTTGCACCTGCCTCAATACATTTTTCTTTGTCTCCGGGCATTGCAAGAGCAGTAAGGGCTATTATTGGAATTTGGGCAATGGAAGGATCGGGGTTGTGCCTTATTTTCCGTGTGGCTTCAAATCCGTCCATTTTTGGCATTTGTATATCCATTATAATCAGGTCTGGCTTTTTTCTTTCTGTTTTTTCAATGGCTTCGATGCCGTTAAAGGCCAGTTCTACAATGTAATTCTTTGCCGTGAGATATTCTGTTATGGTTCTAATGTTGAACTCATTGTCTTCTACAAGTAGAATAGTGCGTTGTTTGCTGATTTCTGAAGGTTTATTTTCGGTTTCGTTGTTGGTATGTTGATGAGTTATAGCTTCTGTGATTATTGTTGAGCTTCTTTTCGTTTGGGGTGTTTTTTGGGGGATGTTTGCTAGTTGAGGCGCTAAAGGCAGGTGTAGTGTAAAGCAGCTACCTTTTCCCACTTTGCTTTTTACAGAAACGGAACCATTGTGCAGGGAAACCAGATTTTTTACAAGTGCAAGGCCAAGTCCTGTACCTTCGTAATTCCTAGATAGTTTACTATCTATTTGCTCGAACGGTTTGAAGAGTTTATCGAACGATTTTTCTGAAATTCCAATTCCTTTGTCCCATACCTCAAACTGAATTTCATCTGGGGAGACAAGTTTCACGTTAAGTCCTAGTTCTCCTCCATCGGGGGTGAATTTTACAGCGTTGCTCAATAAGTTTACCAGTACTTGCTTCATTCTTTTTTCATCGGCCATAAAGTTCTCGATGGTTACATCTATATCCTGATTTACCGTGATTTGTTTTTTGAAAGCAGCTTGTTTGATAAACCTGAGGCTGGCAAAACAGAGCTGCTTTATATTCACAGTAGAATAATCGAGGGTGATTTTTCCTGCTTCGATTTTTGCTAAATCTAAAATCTCGTTTATAAGAGACAATAAGTGCCTGCCGCTTTCTTCTACATCCTGTACTTTCTGATATTGTCGCTCGGTGAGGCCTCCATATATTCCTTCTTGCAACGATTCCGAAACTCCAAGTATGGCATTTAGCGGAGTTCTAAGTTCGTGGCTCATGTTGGCCAAAAACTCATCCTTTAGTTTGGCAGCTTTTGCTAGGCGGACATTGGCAAGGCTTAGTTCCGCAGTTCGTTCATCTACTCTTCGGGCAAGGGATATTCGTTCGCTCTGAAGTTCGGTACGTAAGTAGTCTATTTCGGTGATATCCTGCCCAACACCGATTGCCCCAACGATTTTTCCGTTTGTGCTTTTTCGGGGGGTGATGTTCATTAATAATATGATTCTCTTGTTATCTTCGGTTATGAGAGGAAATTCAAAGTTTGATGTAGGTACTCCTTCAAGAGCAAGTTTTGCTACCTCGTTTACAGTAGTTTTATATTCAGGATGGATGAATTTATTAATTAGGTTTTGTCCCAGAACATCTTCTTTGTTGTAGCCAGTTGTTTGGGCGGCAGCTCTGTTCCATTCTGTTAGTTTGCCATTGTTGTCGATACCGATAATTGGAGTGTTTGCGTTTTCTATGAACGATTGCCATTCCTGCAACGATTGCAAAAGTTGGTCGTTAGCATATAACCTTTGTAGGACTATCGAAGCTTGGTTTATAAAGCCAGATAGTATTTCAATTGTCGATTCCTGAATGGTTTCCCCAAGTTTAAAAGACAATGTATAAATCCCACTTACTTCTGTTGCATGGTACACCGGGAACATGTAGATGGATCCGTGGTCTATTTTACGATAAAGAAGGGTTATGTCGTTTTTGTTGAGAAAATCGGTCTCTAATATCTCGTTTAAGTTGTCAATTTTCAAGTAATCCCTGTTTTCCAATTGCGTTAGTATGGTTTTGGGGAGTGAAAAGCGCAGTCCAACTATAGGACGGTTAATGATTGGGATAGAATGCAGGAAGCTGTCTGTATTGACCTGAGATATGTTCTTGATAACAAACTGATTGTTGGACACAGCTGCAAAGGAACTGAAGAAGCAATTTGTAAGTTCAGAAAACTTACTGAACATGTATGAATTGATCTCAAGTTCGGTAGAAATGGCTGCGAATTCGGCAGAAATTTCGTTAAGGGTAGCCAGCTGTTTGGTTTTTACTTTTAGTTTGGTAATGTTCTGTTTAAGTTTTGTAATGTCCCTGCTACTGCCTCTTATGCCAAGATATTTGCCTTCTGTGTCAAAAACCTGTTGTACATCGTGCCCGAGCCATACGGTTTCTCCTCCTTTTTTTCTTATCCTAAATTCAAGCGAATAGCGGGTCTCGCTTTTTTCCTGCTGGGTATATAGAAGATGTCGTTTAACTAATTTTTTGTCGTCGGGGTGAGTAATGCGTAGAAGTAGATTTGGATTGTTGAGGAATTCTTCTCGTGAATATCCAGATATTCTGAGGCAGGAGGGGGAACAAT
Source organism: Bacteroidales bacterium (assembly GCA_965230435.1). Classification (GTDB taxonomy): domain Bacteria; phylum Bacteroidota; class Bacteroidia; order Bacteroidales; family JBDKHP01; genus JBDKHP01. The sequence continues at coordinate 607,270 of CBDDLB010000002.1, read as the reverse complement.
ATAACAATTCACCTGTGGATCCATACCATGTTTCCCAGTCAAAAGTGAAATCGGCTACTGTTTTATAGCGTGTTTCAGCATTCCGTAGAGCCGATTCGTATTGTTTTGTGGTACTGATGTCATAAGCAACACCGGTCATTCTAACAGCTTTGTCTTTGAGATCGCGGCTGACTTTTGCGTAAGCCTTAACGTAGCGTGTTTCTTTTTTCTCAGTTATGATGCGGTATTCCATTTCTATACGATCTTTTTCTTTCAGTGCCCTATCCATTGCATCGAAAGTCTTCTCTAGGTCATCTGGGTGGATAAGGTTGAGCATGGCGTCGTACGAATTCTTGTAAGCCTCAGGATCGCATTGGAATATATGATACATCTGCAAGTCCCAATAAAGTTTATGTTCCTGTAGATCGATTTCCCAAACGCCAAGTTCTGCCGATTCGGTAGCAAGCATCAGGCGTTCAGACAGGTTTTTTAATCGGATTTCATTGGTTTTGCGGTGAGTAATGTCACGGAGTACACCTTGAATGGCTACGCTGTGCTTGTAGGGAATATACGAGATGGAAACCTCTACCTCAATTTCGTTGTTGTTTTTGTCTAGAGCAGTAAATTCATAATGATTTTCCTGTTTTATCTCAATGTCACTCAGGTTTTCAAGGCTGGATATCAGATGCTTACTTTTTGGAGCAATAATTTTTGAAAAGCTGAAGTCTTTGGATTTGAAATCGTCGATGTTAATGCCGAATAGGCTCTTAAATTTTGGATTGATGTGTTCAAGCCGGTTGTCGAAAATAACAAAGATTGCTTCTTGAGAACTCTTGATGAGGTTTCGATACTTCTCTTCACTTTCACTTAAGGCCTGCTCCATCTTTTTCATGGAGGTGATGTCTTTCAAGGTTCCTTCTATACCGGCGATTTTTCTTTCGCTATCAAGATATTGTTGACTATTGGCAAGGACAGTCAGTATTTCACCATTTTTTCTTTTTATCTGTATTTCGAAGTTGCTCAATCGTCCTTTTTCTAGTAATGCAAGGTTGTGTTTTTCCCTGTCCTTTTTGTTTGTATAAATTAGTTCAGTGAAATTTTCTCCAATAAGTTCTCCTATTTCCTGTACTCCGAACATTTCCTTGGCCGACGGACTGATAAGTAGCACATTGCCAGTTGTGTTTGTACGGTAGAAAACATCTTGCATGTTTTCTATAATCCCTCTGTAGGTATTTTCGCTGACAACCAGTTCTTTTACGGTTTCTTCCAGTGCAATGCCTCTTATCTGAAGTAGGTTTTCCAGTTCTTCTTGCCTGTCCCGCGATTCTATGCTTTCTTGATGTGGGCGGGAAATATCTATGGCAGAAATAAGCACGTAGTGTCGGCTTTCTTCTTCAAAAACATCGAAAGAAAGAAGAACAGGAAAGCGGGTATTGTCCTTGCGGACAAGGTGGGCATCTTCTATCCATGGGCCATTTTGTCTCTTCTGATCATAAGAAATCCCAACGGAGTGTTCGCATTCCAGTATATAAGTTATGTGTTTGCCCAATACCTCTTCAGGGCGGTATCCTAATTGGTCAACGAAGCCCCAGTTGATTTCGGTGATGAGCTCATTGTCGTTATCGCAGATAAATGATATGGTAGTGCTGAGCTGAAATGTTTTCTTTACTTTCTCCTTTGCCAGAGTGATACCGGACATGTCTCTTCCCGAAACAAATATTGCTTCTTCATCGTTCCAGTATCCTTTTCTTATTATGGTTTCTACAGGAATATACTTCTTCTCTTTATTCATATAAGGAATGGAACAGCAGTCGGTTTCTCCTTCAAGTATTCTTGAGCAAAGTAAAGAAGCTTCTCTCAGACGTTCCGTAGGGAAAAGAAAGAAAATAGGTTGCCCCTGTAGGAGTTCCCGGGTATAATGCAGCTTGTTTATTACGGTTTTATTTGCTTCTAATATTTTCCATTCAAGATTTAGAATCAGAAAGAAATCGGAGTTGTTATTGAAAAAACTTCTGAAGTTATTTTCACTGGTAACAATTCGGTTTCTGTTTTCTACCTGATCGCTTATGTCTACTATGTACCCTAAAAAATTGGTGACCGTGTTGTCTTTGTTGCGGATAATGACGGTGTGATCGAAAACCCAGACATATTTGCCTTTCTTTGTTTTCAGTCGGTAGGGTTTGTGCAAGAAGGATACTGCGTTTTCGTCTATATTTTTTTTTACCTCAGCAGAAACACGTGCGATATCTTCTTCACATATAATTTCTGCATATATGAATTCTGGATGTTCAATTTCTTCTTTGGAGTACCCCAGAATGCTGCCAATGTTTTCCGAGGCATGAATCACAGGCCAACCTTCTGTATTTTCCCATCTCAGAATGGCAACCTTGCCTTTGTCGAAGAGCTGACGCTTTTCAATCTGTTCGTTTACTAACTCTACACGAGCATGCTCAATGTCTTTCCGTTGCGAAATATCCGTATTGGAACAAAAGAAACCCATAAAGTTCCCCTGAGTGTCGAAAACACCTTGGCGCTTATGTTCTATCCATTTTACAGTCTCATCTTTACAGCGTATTCTAAATTCAATGGATATCGCATGAGGAATATCGCTTCTGTTATTAAAAGAAGAAAAATAATGTTGATCTTCAGGTAGGATAATCTCTTCAAGCAAAGATTTGTTCGAAAGAAATTCTGAAGCACTGAAACCGGATATCTGCCTGCATCCTTCAGAAACATGCAAATACCCTTTCTGAGGATGATAGATCATCTCCCAGTTGAAAGTATACTTCGCAATTGTTTCCTGCAAGAATTCGCGTTCACTTTTTTGTTCTAGATTATTTTCAGTTTCTTTCATCTACAGTTATTCTTTGGGATTGTTCCGGTTTGCTATTTTGTCTATAAACTTCTGTATTAGAGGTATTTGGTACTTGGAGCATTTTTATGTCGATAAACTGTATAATTTACTTGTGGTTGCCCCTGTAGGTTCCCAATAGGTAGTTCGTGTTGAATTTGAACGACATGGGAGTTGAGCCATGATAAAATAGCACCATGTGTGTGTTTAGTTCTTATTAAAATGTGGTTTTAGTTGTTCAAGTTTCTTTTTAGATTTTCTAGTATAAATTTACAAAAAAGCAGAATGTCCGATCAAGTTTGGGAGCTATCTGTTTGTAAAAAAAAGAAGATTGGCGAAAAGCTTTCTATTATTATGTTGTATTAGGCAACAAAAGGTAATGATAGACGTAAAATCTCCCCTAACTCCATCCTCATGAAAATTCTCCTCACGGGCGTAACTGGCTACATTGGCAGGCGTCTCTTACCAATACTTCTAGAAGAAGGTCATATGGTATATTGTGGTGTACGAGATTTAAACCGCTTTGATGCATCACAATATCATGGTAACCTACATCCATTGCAGGTAAATTTTCTGAAGAAAGAAAGCTTGACAGCTATTCCTCGGGATATTGATGCTGCATATTATCTTATTCATTCTATGTCGGCATCGACACAAAATTTTGAAGAAGCAGAGCGTATGTGCGCTGAGAATTTTTGCGAAGCAATGAATGGAACTCAAGTTAAACAGGTGATTTATTTAAGTGGGATTGTAAATGAAAAAGAGCTTTCTCCACATCTCCGTTCTCGGAAGACGGTAGAGGACTTGTTGTCTAAGGGCAATTTCCATCTCACTACATTGCGTGCAGGAATAATTGTTGGTTCTGGAAGTGCTTCCTTCGAAATTATAAGGGATTTGGTAGAGAAACTTCCCATTATGATTGCTCCTAAATGGCTAAATACAAAATCTCAGCCTATAGCCATACGCAATGTGATTCAATACCTGCGGTCTGTTCTTTTTTTCGAAAAAACTTATAATAAAAGCTTTGATATTGGAGGGCCAGAAATTCTGTCGTACAAAGAAATGCTGTTGAAATTTGCAAAGGTAAGAAAGTTGAAGAGGCTCATACTTACACTTCCTCTTATGACAACCAAACTTTCTTCCTATTGGCTTTATTTCGTAACCTCAACAAGCTACAAACTAGCTGTGAACCTAGTGGATAGTATGAAGATAGATGTTACCTGTCAAACAAACCAACTGAGTGAATGGCTTGGCATTAGGCCTATAGCATATGAAGAAGCTGTGCTTTTGGCATTCGACAAAATTGCACAGCAGGAAGTAATTTCGAGTTGGACAGACGCACTTTCCCGCAATATTTTAGAAGAAGGGATTAGAAATTTTCTACAGATTCCTGTTTATGGTTGCCTGAAAGACCAGCGCTCTGTACCTGTTGCAGACGAGAAGATTGCTCTTCAGAGGCTAAATTCCATCGGAGGAGAAAATGGCTGGTATTATGCAAACTGGCTTTGGGAAATTCGCGGTTTTGTTGATAAAATCTTCGGCGGGGTAGGTTTGCGGCGTGGAAGAAGAAATCAGAATTCTATTTCAACAGGCGAAACTCTCGACTTTTGGCGTGTACTGTACGTGTCCAATAACGAGAAAAGATTGATTCTGTATGCTGAAATGAAACTTCCGGGTGAGGCTTGGCTCGAATTCAAAATTGAAAATGGGATTTTATTTCAAATTGCCACATTTCGTCCAATTGGCCTTTGGGGCCGTATATATTGGTATAGCCTTTTGCCGTTTCATGATCTTATTTTTGGGGGAATGGCCAAGCAAATTGCTCAGACAGAATAAACCGAAATTCAACCATAACATGTTCAAAAGGCACTTGACCATGAGTGGGTATTATAAGTATTCTTTTAAGGGATCACAGAATTTATCATACAAATAGTTCTCTGAAATTACCTCTAAATCAAAAGGATAATTTTGTATATTATATCCTCGAAATAATTCTTTCCCAATCAAATGAGAGGTGAGTTCATCTTTTGAGGTATAAAATAGATATCCTATGTTAAGTAAAGTGTAAAAAAAATCGGTTAAGGCACACAAGGAGTTCAATACCGGAGCGTACTGGAGTACGTGAGGATTTGGACGACCGCAGTGGAACGAAAACCGAAGTTGTTTTTTCAGCTTTACTGAGTTCGTATTTTAATGCATGTAACAAGCTCACATTTATAAATTAAATTATGGAGTTAAATGAGGGCTGTCTTGCAGCGGTATTGGTGTAATCTTGAAGCAACACGCAGAACGAAGGACTGGGGACAACGACGGTACGGAATGGCACATACTAGTTGCAAGTGGGCTATTTGAATAGGACAGGAATATACTTGGAAGGTTGTTTATGGACTCATCAAACAATTATCGACAATGAAAACGATTTTGGTAGTGGAAGATACACTTGAATTAAGAGAAGAAATCAGCGAGCTTCTCGAACTGGAGAGGTATAATGTATTGTCGGCAAATGATGGTCGGCAGGGACTTGAGGTTGCTAAACATCAACTCCCAGATCTTATTCTCTCGGATGTACTGATGCCCCAGATGAATGGATACGAAATGTTGTCTGAGCTGAAGAAAGATGCCCGGACACGATTTATTCCTACCATTTTCCTGACATCCAAAAATACATTCGAAGACATGCGTATGGGAATGGAATTTGGTGCAGAGGACTATCTGCCCAAACCAATAGCTGCAGATACTTTGCTGTCTGCTATTAATACACAGTTACAAAAGCACGAAGATATTGAGAAGCGTATGGACGAGCTAAGGGCAAATATCAGTAAAAACCTGCCCCACGAGATGCGTACGCCCCTGAATCAGATTATTGGGTTTTCATCTTTGCTGAAAGATAGCTCGTTGGAATACGACATAGAGGACATCCAGCGTATGGCAAGTTATATTTACGATGGGGGATATCGCCTTTATCGTATTATAGAAAACTATCTGCTGTATTCAGAATTAAAGGTTACGTTGGAAAATATAGATGCAATTAAACAAATCAGAAAAGTCAATGCTTTTGATGTGTGGCCTATATTGGAGAAGGTCGCCAAAGAAAAAGGACGGCAATATGGAAGAATGGATGATTTACAACTGTCTGGATTGCAGGTGTATCTAAAGATGGATCATGTACATTTCACTAAACTTACAGAGGAGCTGATAGATAACGCATTTAAATTTTCCATAGCAGGAGCCAAGGTCAGCATTAATTTATTCTTAGAAAACAAGTGCTTGATACTCGAAATCACCAATCAGGGAAGGAGCATGACAGTTGAACAATTAGCTGCAATAGGAGCATTTATGCAGTTCGAAAGGCAGCAGCTTGAGCAACAGGGGCTAGGTCTTGGATTAGCTATTGTAGAATACATTGTGGAGTTGTACGGGGGCGAATTATTTTTCGAAACAAGAAAGAGAAATTCACTGACAGTACGGGTGAAGTTTTCGGAAAACAAAGAATTTTCTTGTTTCGTCACAGATGACTCACGGGCGAGATAGGGAATAGCGTGGTGCATATTGCATCAATGGGAACAGACATGCCCTTTCCTTTTGAAATGAACCGATCATGTTTGCTTAAATATCATATCATGCAAAAGAGAAAGAAAATTTTGATTGTTGATGATTTTCAGCCTTTACTAGAGGAAGTATCCGAGTTTCTTGCTATGGAAGGCTATCATGTTTTGACAGCTTCCGACGGGGCAGAGGGAGTCCAAAAAGCTGTACAGCATAAACCGGATCTCATTATCTGTGATGTTGAAATGCCAAATATGAATGGGTATGAGGTCTTCAAAACCCTAAATACGATCCCAGCCACCAAAGGAACTCCTTTTATCTTTGCAACAGCAAGAGCACAAGCTAATGATTTTAGGGTTGGATTAAAACTTGGAGCCGACGACTACATCACTAAACCTTTTGAACTGGAAGAATTAATTTTCTCAATAAATAAGCGCTTCGAGAAAGTTGAACAGATAAGAGCTTCTGGAGAGAATAAGTTCAACATGTTGGCCGACAATCCTTTGCTTGGTGTTTTTTATTATCTGGACAAACGTTTTGTATATCTCAACGATAAATTCGAACAAATAACAGGTTACTCGTTAACAGAAATTAATAGGCTCGATTTAAAAGATGTTTTAGTAGGCGAATCTAAGAAGACTGTAAATATGATCTGTATGTGTCTCAAGGGGCTGCACGAGACAGTTCATCTTAAATTTACAGTATACAATAAGAGTAAGCAGCTCCGCTTTTTAGAATTATTTGCCCGTTACATTGAGCAAGGGGGACTGAATGCAATTATAGGTTCCGTGGTAGAAATAACAGAAGAAGAGTCAACGAAAAGAAGTGGAGGGAATTCGGGAAGTTCGTCAGATATAGATGTTGTGATGCAGTATTTAATTTCTGTCGATAAAGACGACATTGCTAAGGAGGTGAAAGAAGCGGAACAATTAATCAATTTCGAGAAGAAGGCTCAACAAAGCTATGTTCAAAAGAATGTTAAGTTATCTCAGCGCGAAATGGAAATCCTTTCTCTCATCTGTAATGGATTTACAAATAATGAGATAGCAGAACAACTTTTTATCAGCAATAGGACTGTAGAAAATCACCGAGCAAATCTTCTACAGAAAACAGGAACTAAAAATACCGCCACTTTAGTTGCTTTTGCTATTAGCAATAAATTGGTTTCTATGTAATTGGGGCTTCTAAACTCAAATTTTCCTTAATTGTTCCGATTTAAGCTCATAGTGTCGCAATTATAAAAAATAATTATGCTGATCCTGCATAATCACGATCAGATCGTATAAGCTATTCTTATACAAATCAAATCTTGAAATTATGGGATGTCTCAATTTAAATTTATGATGCCCATTTAAATCGAGACATCTCTTTTTTTACATGGCTTTTAAACCTTCGATGAGTAAAATCGGAAGAACATTGATGAAGAACAAACATCTACATAAAGCAACAAAAAAGCAATGATGAATGTGTAGCTTGGTGCTAACGACAGTTTATTTACTATCTTTGCCGACTTGATTTAAATCCAAGAGCGAAGAATGTAAGTAAGATTCAGAAGATGATGGAACCGATAAAACCACCAAAATTAGATTTTGCAAAACAGAAGCTTCAGCCAGTGCTGGATCTTCCTAACAAGGTATTCATAGAGACTTATGGCTGTCAGATGAATGTTGCTGATAGCGAGGTTGTTCTCACCATTCTCAATAAAGAGGGTTTTTCGCCTACCGATGATTTCAAAAATGCCGATGTTATTCTTATAAATACCTGTTCGATACGAGAAAATGCAGAACAGAGAGTGTTCAACAGGCTTAATGTCTTCAAGAGCTACAAACGTAAGCACAAACCAACTCTTATGATTGGTATTATTGGTTGCATGGCAGAGCGCTTGAAAGATAAACTGCTTGAGCAGGAAAAACTTGTTGATATTGTTGTTGGCCCCGATGCTTATCGCGATCTACCAAATTTGGTTAAGCAGGCAGGGGAAGGACAACAGGCTATTAACGTTTTACTCTCTCGCGAAGAAACTTATGCTGACATTAGTCCTGTTAGAATAGGTGAAAATAAAATTTCGGCCTTTGTTTCCATTATGCGCGGATGCGATAAAATGTGTGCTTATTGCGTGGTGCCGTTTACACGCGGCCGGGAAAGAAGCAGGGCACCGGAAAGCATTCTCAACGAAGTTCAGGATCTGATCCGTGCAGGATATAAAGAAGTGACTTTGCTGGGGCAAAATGTAGATTCGTACAAATGGGAGCAAGAGAACGAAGAAAATGTTTCGTTTGCAAGACTGCTCGAAATGGTAGCCCTTCTTGAACCAGAACTACGAGTGCGTTTTTCTACCTCTTACCCAACAGATATGACAGATGAGGTACTTCATACAATTGCCAAATATGAGAATATCTGTAATTACATCCATTTACCGGTTCAGTCTGGTAGCTCACGTATGCTCGACCTTATGCGTCGTCAGTACGATCGAGAGTGGTACATAAACCGTGTGGATGCTATTCGCAGAATTATTCCAGATTGTGCAATCAGTACAGATATCATAGCAGGCTTTTGTGGAGAAACAGAAGAAGACCATAAAGAGACCCTCTCTGTTATGGAGTATGCAAAGTATGAATTTGCATATATGTTCAAGTATTCGGACAGAGAGAATACTTATGCACATAGGAAATTGAAAGACGATGTTTCCGAAAGCGAAAAAACTAGACGTCTGGAAGAAATCATCCAACTTCAGCAAAGACTATCAGAAGAAAGTAATAAAAAAGATATTGGAAAAACGTTTAAGGTGCTTGTTGAAGGAGTATCTAAGCGGTCGAAAGAGCATTTATTCGGCAGAAATAGTCAAAATAAAGTCATCGTTTTTCCAAAAGTAGACTGTCAAACAGGTGATTATGTGAATGTGAAAGTAACGGAGTGTACAGCTGCTACTCTATTGGGACAGATTGACGCTTAAGTTGGCAAACTTTTTTAGCAAAGCCTGATCAAGAACTGTTTTAATGTTCTGGTCAGGCTTTTTTGTGTCTGAAAGTTTTTGCGCACCGTAGAAGAATTGAGATAATTTTCAATCTATTTCATTACTCCTTTGCTTTGTTTATTTGTTTGGTTAATAGTTGTTTATGTGTTTAGTGTAAGATTACGTAAGGCTGTTGTAAGTGTGGATTTATAAGTCGTAAGTAGTTGTAAGTGCGAAAATTTTGACAGTGCATCTGCTCGCCATATCTTTGCAATGTATCCGAAAGGAAACATAGAGACTTTCAAATAGCAAGGGGGAAAAGTCTCATAATTGTGATTAGATAGTTTAGGTTAATTGGTTGATTGGTTATGGGGAACAGCGGGGGCTGTTCCCCTTCTTAAAAAAAGAAATTGGGAGAGAAAGCATTCGAAGGGAAGGAAAATATCAGTGCTTTCTCCATATACAATAAAAATCTTTCATGATTGGATAGTTTAGGTTAATAATGGGTGATTGAAGGGAGTAACGGGGGTTACTTCCTTTTTTTATGCCTTTTCCCATCCTATCTCCAAATCTTATACTTAATTTCTATTACTAAAATCCTTGTTTTACTCCAATACCTTTATATTTTCAACTCTTGAAATTGTTTAGTGTTTTAACTTCCTATAGGCATATTTATACGTTACAAATATGTTTGAATTAATTTATTGACAAAGAGTACATTATGTTTATTTGAATGGGTAATGACGTATTAATTGCCCTAACTTCGTACTAATGACGTAGTAATCTGTAATATGGTTGCAAAGGAAGTTAAAAGGGATAAGCTACTAGATGAATAGATTTTTGCTTTCCCGAAACAAGTGGGCATATTAGACGTTCTTTATTGAAGAATATTTCAATTGCTCTTTTGCTATGAAGAGAGCTTTCACCCCAAAAACAGAGAGTCATGAAACTTAGGAGTTTATTTTTATTAGCAATTCTCATTCCTTTATCTCTATTTTTTTCTTGTGATTTGTCTGACTTAGAGAGAGAGCCAATCGCTGATTTTCACGCAAAAGAAAGAGTAATTCATCAAGGAGAAGAAGTGAAATTTAGAGATAGATCACTCTATGGACCAACCGAATGGGCTTGGGTTTTTGAAGGAGGCGTACCCTCTTCTTCAAGAGACGAAGATCCAGAAGTAATTTATATGAAACCAGGAATATATCCAGTGAGCCTAACCGTTTCAAATTCTGTTGGAGAAGACACTAAAGTTGTTAATGAGTACATTATTGTAGAAGAGAAGAACATTGCAGTAACTTTTAAGAATAGTTTGTTTACAGACTTTCAAGTAACTGTTAGAACTAAGATTTCTTCTGGCTCTTACGATGATGGCGTTACTAAAGAAATGAAAGCAGGTGATGAAGTTGTTTTTGATGTGCCAGCTAATTCAACAATTTCTTATTATGCTGAGACTTACGGCAGGAGTGAATCTGGCAATAAAATTGGCGAAACAATGGGCTGGAGTTATGAGATAGATATACAAGAGGACGATTTAGTAAGACCATTAGCTCTAGGACCGGATTATTTCTTTTTATTTATCCAAAATTATGGAGGTGATCTCCAGGACTTATACGTAAATTATGGCATGGGGGATAAGGAGCGATACGATGAGATTCTTATAAAAGGTGATGGTCTGAAATATAAGACAGGTTATTATCCAGCAGTCAGTAAAGGAAAGATCAGAATGAGTTTTGCAGACATGCCGAGCGAATACGTTGAGTGGGTAGAGGGGGAGCAATATAATTTAACTAATGATGAGAACCAATATGTTGAGGTTTCAAATAATATTGCGAAGAAAAATATGGAAGTGAATTCTCAGGGAGGAAGTGCAAACAGAATTACGACATTAATTCCTGCTTCTGGGATTGAGCTGGTTAGGCAGAGCGTAAATGCCAAAGCAGACTATCCTAATGCAACAAAGTAGGTCTTTTAGAATCAATAAAATACCCCTAAAACATTGCTTTTAGGGGTATTTTATTTAGCCAATGTTTTCCTAAAGGGGCTCAAACTCCTCCCACTTGTAAGTAGCAAGAATATCCTCAAGTATTTCAGCGTGGTCGAATGCCATTTCGGGTAGACTTTCCACACCGAACCATTTTGCATCGGCAGCGTCGTCATTGGCTTTTACTGCCGCGTTGTTCACATCCGTGAAGCCGTAAAAAACAACGGAGATTGTTCGGCCTCTTGGGTCGCGATCCGGAGTACTGACAGTAAAGGCTTGAGTGAACTTTATTCCTGTAAGCCCTGTTTCTTCTTCAAGTTCCCGAACTACAGCCGTTTCACAGGTTTCATTCATGTCGAGGAAGCCACCAGGGAAAGCCCATTTTCCTTGGAAAGGATCATGCCCCCGTTGTATAAGTAAAACTTTCAAAACGTTATTTTCTTTTACAAAGACAACAGCATCGACAGTTACGGCAGGGCGTGGAAATTCATAGGTATATGCCATGGCAGTTCGGTTTTATATTTTTCTTTTTCTTTTGCTCTTCTCAGAATCACTTCTATAAATATCGAAAATACTTCGCCGAAACGCAATATTTTCGGCAAAAAAGTAACTTGGTGAGGTGGAAAAAATAACTTAATCCAAGTCACATTGGGAATTTTACCCCTGAGTGTACTTTTTGTACATGAGGATTATAATTGGTATGCAACTCTGGATTAGATTGTTTTTTCATCTTCACTTAAAGAATAATCTGAACTGAGGCACGGACACCAAATCGATATTTTTCGTCATTGTCCAGATAGGACAAACGCCAAATGCCATCTATACGGAAAAGTTTGAAAATATTTTCGAGTCCCACACCCACTTCAAAATACGGTTTGCGGACATCGCTAAGGGTTTCAGGGAAATCCATCAGTGCATTTTTCCTGCCGTTCTTCTCGCTGATCTCTCCAATAAGACCTTTCCCATATATAACCTCACGCCATTTCAATTTGCGCACAAGAGGTATTTTGTTAAGGAAGAAGCCATTGAAGTGGTGTTCTCCATAAAAACTGAAATAAGTATCACTGGCAAATTCATAGTAGTCCATCATGTTAAAAGCATGTCGGTCAAAAGCATAGGTTCCATTCCCTTCGTGCAGCTTAAGTAGGGGGAAAGGTAGATTCCCAAATAGTTTTCCACCTTGCATAGAGTATCTAAACTGCCCCAAAGGAGGAAGATCGAAATGATGCGATACGTTAAGTTTTGCGTGGTAATAATTATAGTCAGCTCCCAAAAAGCCCTTTACTCCAGCAGTAAGGTCAAGTGTCAGTATCGGATAATCGGAACCAAGGCTAAAACGGTTGAAGCGCCCACCAATGAATTTCTCATTAAATGCAAACCTTGTCCTTAGATTAACTTCCGAAGTTGTTATGGCTTTCCAGTTCTGATCATTTTCTTGGTTATGGAACGGAAGCACATCCGAAGGGAAAATTGTTTTATTGGTAAAGCTCACTGCATTCGAAAAGCCCTGAAACCATTCGTGGTTATATTGGGTATACAGTTGGTTAACCATCTGAAGCTTATCGTTTGGTTCTCTGGTAAGTATTGTTGCTAAAATATTATCGTTTCGAAAGGCATTGACACTCAAGCCAAGTTGTTGAACATCGTGACTATATTGTATTTTGAAGTCCCGCCTTGGTTTTTCTTTCAGCACATATAGCAAACTTCCCGAATACTTAAAGCGCTCGTCCTTTGTGCCATAGGCTCCGTAAGTTTCCAATTGTACCTTTTTGCTAAATTCTTCGCTGGTACGGCCGCCAAAACGGATTCTATGGCCTTCGATAGGGTTGTTACTGTATGTTGTAAAATATGGCCCCCATTCCCACCATCCAAAATCGTAGTAACCAATGGTTAACATGCCAATAATATCCGATATGGATTGAAAAAGAGGTACATGTTTAATAGAGTCAACCATATTGTAGATGTCCTGTTCTTTTTGCGAAAGTTCTTCGTGCCGCAATTTATTCCAGTTGGCAGTATCGAGGTTCAGCGCCCCATCTTCTACAATGGACTCCTCCAGCTCTGTGGAACTGAAGAACCCCCTTGGATGTCCTTGGTTGACCTTTACATTTCGTTTAGTGGTAGTTTTTCTACCAAAAAGTCCTGTGGTTCGGTCGGTAATGTTGAAATCTACAAAAAGTTCCTCTCTGGTAAGAAACCAGTTTGTACTATCAACCTTGTCGAACTCTACCTGAACAATGAAATCGTTCACATAGTTCAAGTTTGCATCTTCAGCAATACGGGCTTTAGCTTTTTTTATGGCCCAGGTAGTATCGGCAACCCAGAATTCACCGGTAAAGGTTGCTTCTTGTCTGCGCCTTGGTTTAAACGAAACCAGATAACAGTGGCTACCATCAATGTAAGAACTATCAACAAGATAGTATTTGTAATAAAGTTTCCAGGCGTTGTTCAGTGGACTAACGAAGGGTTTGCCAAAAACATCGATGAAGCTGTCGTAAATGTTAACATCCACATACATCTGTCCTGTGTACTGGGCAACACCTTCGCTCTTCATGCCCGAAATTCGGTTTGCTTTGATTACTTCTTTCTTTCGCTTTGGGTTGCGCTGGTAGTAATAATCAGACACAGACTCGGATATGAAGACTGGCAGATAGTTCTTTCCTGTTTCCGCAGAAGTGTCAATGTAGTTGAATACAAAATCAAAATTCTTAAATATCTTTCTGTTTTTTAATTCTTCGTCTACATTGTTAAGGTCTAGCTCCATTTTGTTATAAACCTCGTATTCATATGAATTCAATCTCTCAATATCATTTTTCTTTTTGTTTTCCATGATATTGCGCATAATGCGCCAAGATGGATTCTCTCCTGCTTTCACAACAACTTCTGTAAGAAGATTATCCGTTGGTGAAAGAATAATTTTAATTTCCTGATACTGACGCTTCATTAATTTGATTTTTTGAGCATTATAGCCCATAAATGAAGCAATTAGCGAATCAGCATCTGTTCGGGCTTGAAGAAAGAATTCCCCTTTCAGATCCGAGATAGTTCCGATGGTTGTGCCGTTGAACTGGATGTTGACATACGGCAGCGTTTCCTGAGTTTCTGCATCGATTACTACCCCTCTAACTTTTGTCAACTGTGCATAGGTTGAAAACACAGAAAGTATAGAGATGAATAGTGAAAGGGTAATTTTTTTTCTTAAATTAAATATATTCATAATCGTAATGTCAAAATATAACAAACACAAAGAACCTTTTCTTCCATGCGGCACAGGAAATAGATTATTTTTTTGTGCCTGAATCTTCTTGTTATCCCCCTATGAAATCATTATTTATTTTTTTTCTGAAAGTAGGGTAGTGAATCTAATAGTTGTGTAAATAAGGAAGATACATATTTTGATGCATAAACCAAAATAGAGAGGTTCTAGTCCCTAAAGAAGTTTGCCTGACGAAGTATGCAAAAATAGAAGGAAAAACAAAACTGACCTACTTATTAGATCATTTTTTAACATAAATTTGTTTTATAGGACTTACAATGTTATTGTAAAACATGTTTCAACCCCAGGTTCCGACTGTACATTTATCGTACCGTTATGTTGTCGGATGATCTGTCGCGATAGGCTCAGGCCAATTCCCGAACCTTCTCTTTTTGTAGTAAAAAACGGAATGAAGACTTTGTCTTTAACTTCTTCTAATAACCCTGGGCCATTGTCAATTACCTGAATAACAGTTCTTCCGCGTGGAGTTAAGTAGGCCTTCAGTCTTATTTTTCCATTTTTGAGTCCTTGGAGGGCTTGTATCGCATTTTTGAGCATATTTAGCAATACCTGCTCAAGTAACTGTTCGTCAGCGGTGAGGACAATACTTTCTGGATTGATTTGGAAGTGAAAATCAATATTATTTGCTTTTAGGTCATTGCGCAATAATTCGGATATATGCGTAAAAAGATTTTTTATTGGGAAAATCGCAAAATTCGGTTTCGGGATACGGGTCAGGTTTCGGTAAGTTTCCACAAAATGGATGAGCCCTGTACTGCGTTTATTAATGGTTTGCAGCGCAGCCTGAATATCTTGAACTGTTTCCAGCTCCAATTCCCCGTGTTTTCCATCTTTTATGGTTTGTGCCATATTATCAACCATTAAGTTGGTTGTTGAGGTAAGCGACGAAATAGGTGCTATGGAGTTCATAATTTCATGGGTCAGCACACGTATCAACTTTTGCCATGCCTCCATTTCCTGCTCTTCAAGTTCGGCCTGAATATTCTTAATGGAGACCAGAGTGATTGTTCTGTCATTGATTTTGAATTCTGTAGCATAAACAGCCAACTGCAACAGGTCGTCACCATCCTGAACCTTTATCAGTGTATTTTCCCCCGCTTTCATTTCGTCCAGCAGGTCAACAAAGCTTTTGCTCCATTTCTGAAGCTCTTTTATGTTCTTGATTCCACTGATCTGAAAAAGTCTTTTCCCGGCATTGTTGATCATTTCAACAGAGCCATCCGAACGGTACGCCACAATTGCGATCCCGATATGCTGAATGATGTTCTGTAGATAGAAAAAATGCTCTTCTTTTTCAGCCCTCAGTTTCTGAAATTCAAGGACCACATTGTTGAACGCCTCACTTAGGCGGTCGAAAGTTCCTCCTTTGCCATTGCTCTGGAAAGTTCTTGTAAAATCAGAATAACGTATCGATTCGAGAAAGTTTGTGATATCCTTGTTCGACTTCTCCACATAAGAAATCAAAGCTACCACTTGCACAATGGCAAGCAACGATAAAACGACAATGGTGATGATAAAATCCGTAACATGCACCAAATGACCTATCGATAAAAGCGTAACAGAAAGAATTATGCTACGGAAAATGATATTGAATCTAAAATTCTTAAAGCCCATATTTCTCCATTCTACGGTAAAGCGAAGTTCTTGTAAGACCCAGTTCTTTTGCGGCATGACTAATGTTTCCCGCATGTTTTTTTAGAACTTTTTGGATAATGTTTTTTTCAACTTCTTCCAAGTTGTAACTATCCAGCTCTACTTCTTCGTTTTTCCGGGTTTTGGGTTGTAAAAAGAAATCTTCGGGCTGAAGAACCGAATTATCTGTCATAATGATAGCCCGTTCAATGGCATGCTGTAGCTCGCGTACATTGCCTGGCCAGTTATACTGTCGCAGGTGCTTAATTGTTGCAGCACTTAAATCCCGAACAGGTTTATTGTATTTCTTTGCATAACTTCTCAAAAAGTGTCTCGCCAGAAGAGGTATGTCTTCTCCACGTTCGCGCAGCGGCGGTAGATGTACCTCCACGGTATTGATTCTGTAAAGTAAATCTTCCCGGAACCGGTCATCAAGAACCATTTCCTGCAAAGGCATGTTCGTTGCACATATCAGGCGGATATCTATTGGGTTGGGTTTGTTGGCTCCCACGCGTGTCACTTCTCTGCGTTCCAAAACAGTCAGCAGTTTGGCCTGCTGGGGCATCGATAAGTTACCAATTTCGTCGAGGAATATAGTACCTTTCGAGGCCAGTTCAAAACGGCCGATCCGTTGACTTTTTGCATCGGTAAAAGCGCCTTTCTCATGACCAAAAAGTTCACTTTCAAACAGCGTTTCCGTCAACGATCCCAAATCCACGCTGATAAAATTCTCATCACGCCGAAGAGAGTTGCGGTGTAATGCTCTGGCTACAAGTTCTTTTCCAGTTCCATTTTCTCCCAAAATCAGTACGCTTGCATCAGTTCCGGCAACTTTCGTAATGTCTGAAAAAACACGCTGCATCTCAGGCGAATTTCCAATGAAATCATGAAAAGGCTCATCAAGTATCTGGCGTAGGCCTTTCTGTTGCACTTTCAGGGTATCAACTTCCAATCTGGACTTTCTAAGCTGAATCCCAGAATTTACAGTTGCCAGAAGTTTTTCGTTCTGCCAAGGCTTTTGAACAAAATCTGTAGCCCCGGACTTAATGGCACGCACAGTATTTTCCACATCACCATAAGCAGTTATAAAGATCACAATGGCAGCAGGGTCAATTTTCAGAATTTCTTCCAGATAGAAGAAGCCTTCCTGTCCGCTGCTGGCATCTTTCGTGAAGTTCATATCCAAGAGAATTACATCATACGATTCCTCCTGTAAATGATCAGCTATATTTTCCGGATTATCCTCCGTTGTAATTTTTTCAACATAAGGTTTTAACAAAAGCTTGAGAGCAAAAAGTATGTCCTGGTTATCGTCTACCGCTAAAATCTTTCCTTCTTTTTTCGCCATGGCGCTTTATTTATGATTCCTTGCCTGCAACGGCAATGCTATGATGATGTTTGCGAAACTCATCGTAAAAGTAAGTAAAAATGGTAATGTTTAAAGAAATATGCTCGCAGAACTACGGCACAGTCTTTTTCCCTTCTGATAATTAGCGTATTGATCTTTTTAGGAGCAGAACAGTATTGCTTTCAATTGGCGGTCAGCGCACTTTTCATTACAAGTCCTCGCCCCACAGGCTGTTCAACATTGGCACGGAGGTCTATTCCGCTCTCGCTCCATAGCCTCCGCACCATGTTTCACTAGCCCGTGTTGCTGTGGGCTTTTCACTACAATTGCGGCTATTTTAAAACGGTATTGCTTTCTACGAAAAACAGGTTATCGGCAAACAGATACTTAGAATATTTGTTTTTATTATCAGAGAGTTGGCGTTAGTATTCTGTCTTAATCTACAGTTGATAATTTGTATTTGTAATGCGCGAAAACTATACTCTAAAATCCTGTGTTACATGTAATGTAGGTTTTCAGTTTGTGGCTTTTAAGTGTGGTGATGTTCTTGATTTATAAAGCTACTCAATGAGAGAATTTTGGAAAGAAAATGTCTGGCATGAGTTGATACAGCACCAACAATTTCTTTAATGGAGGCAGGTTGATTATATGCTGTTTTTCAGCCATAAACCAATTACAGACCTTTTCAAAGAAAAAGGCAGACTACCCTCTATTTTTTTTCTTCTGTTGATCACGCACTTTGAAAAATTCAGTAGTATCTTTAAGCTGTTGAGCCTGGGCAAGTAACTCTTCCGATGAGGCTGCCATTTCTTCTGAAGAGGCTGCATTTTGCTGACTAATAGTGCTTAAGTCGCGAATGGCTGAGTAAACCTTCTGTATGCGCTGGTTCTGTTCGTTACTTGCATTTGCTATATCGCCAGACATACCCGACGATTCTTGGATTTTGGGAATAATCTGTTCAAGGAGTATTCCCGACTTCTCGGCCAGTTCCACACCTTGCGTTGTAAGAGCTGCAATGTGCTTAGCTGCTTCATTGGTCTGATCTGCAAGCTTTCTTACTTCGTGTGCCACAACACTGAATCCTTTACCTGCCTGTCCGGCGCTAGCAGCTTCTATAGCAGCATTAATAGCCAATAAATTGGTTTGGAAGGCAATATCTTTTATTACAGAAGATGTGTCTGATATCTGTTTCATAGACTCTATTGTTGCAATAAAGGCCTGACTCCCTTCGCGTATCTGTTCTTTAGCTTCGTTGGTAATATTGCTGGTTCTGCTGGCCAATTCAGCATTTGCTTCCGAAGCCGAAGAGATGGTTTTTAAATGCATGTTTAAGGTATCTGCGGCCGAGGCTTCCTGATTTGCACCTTTGGCAATCTGTTGAGAGTTCTTGCTCAGTTCCAGACTGGCAGAGGAGATTTGTTTTGCTGCTGATTGAATGTCGAGGATTGTTGTCCGAAGAACGGCAGCCGTTTTACGAAGTGCTTTTCCAAGAAGGCCGATTTCGTCTTTCCCTTTGTGAAAATCAATAATGTTAAGATTGCCTTTAGACATTAGCTGAGCAACATCCGAGATATCCTGAACAGGATAAATTACAAAACGTCTTACGAGATACATGCCCAGTGCCATTACACAGACATCAAACACAATGAGCAGAAGCAGGAGAATATTGAGACGCGATTGTTTCTTACGGTTTATGGCAACAAAAGATTCAGCTAGTTCGCTGTTTACTTGTAGTATAAGGTCTCTATTTAGTTCTATGTAGCTAATGGCCTGAAGGGCAAGGATCGGATCTTTCTCCTTCATTACTCTTTTGGCATATTTCTTATAGTCCCACCACACATCTTCTACTCTTTTAATAACAGGTCTAATTTCATCTGGAGCCGGAGAAAATACCACATCAGTTTCTATTTCTGGGGGGATTCCGCCCATTTTCATCACTTCCAATGATTTCTGATGTAGTTCTAGAGTGTGGGTGAGTTCTTTGCCTACAATAGTTTTTCCGCGGGCAACCATTTCAGCTAAAAAACCAATTTTTTGAGAAAGCATTCTATTGCGTGCTGCAACATAAACCAATGTAGTATCTGCATTTTCAAGATTCTTAAAATAACGGATAGAAACAAAGTTTACAATTAGAGACAAAAGAATAAGCGAAAAAATAGCACCAAACTTATTGAACAACGGCCAGTTCCGAAAGAATTTCATGTGAATATATTTTAATACAGGCCTTATGGTGAAATAAAAAAATACAAGTTCAAAGTGCTTTTCGTTCTTAACCCAGACTGAACTTTACGTACATGAGATTAAAAAACGGGACACAATGCTGGAAACAGTTATTCTTTCATCTTCACTCTGTAATCAATACACCTGTTATGTGGGCTTAGGTTACATATTCTATTCCAAAATAGGAATAGAAATTTCGATTTCCAATAGGAAATTGAAGTTGTAAATATAAGCGATGATGGATAGTAGAAGCAATCCCTAAAGCAAAGTTTTGCAAACTTAAGTTGAAAGGCGACTAACTTTACCGGAAGGTGGGGGCTTGTTAATACACTGGAATGAATGAGTTCCTACTGGATTGTTCTAAGAAGGTGTTGTATTCTTGTTGTAGTTTGAGGTTTTTCTTCATTAGCATACATAGTGCATCATGAATACCTATGAAATAAAGACCCAGATAAAATTAAATCTATTCCCGCCTAAGTAGTTGTTGTAAGTGCTTGATTGTAAGGTAGATAAATCTAAATCCTTAACGTGTAGTGCTAAGGACAAATTATCTCTTTGCGTTGGAATTGGGTAAGCCTACAAAGTCTCCCAATCGTCATGTTTATCGTCGTCTGCTACGGAATAGTTTTCTGAGTTGGCAAAACAATGCGTTTGGCATTCATTATATTGTTTTTTATTCTCAAGTTGTATGAGTTGTTGGCGCAATGCTTCTAGAATGAACTCTTGATGATTTTCCTGAACCTTGTTGAGTTCCTGCTCTATGTCATCTGGTAGGTTTATGGTGATTGTAAGCATGAATTTTTGTTTTTGTGAAGCCTTATAAATTTGTAGCTTTGAACAACTGGCTGTTCTTAATGCTTAACAAAGCTAAGTAAAGAAAAGTTGTTGTTGAGTTTTACGAAATACAGATTGGTAGGGTTGGATGTCTTTGCTTTTTTCGTACAAAGTAATAGTAGTGAGCTTCAGTTTATTTGATCAGATTGTGAAAAAAGTGTTGTTTTTTGCAGCAAATAGCTGGTTAGCATAAATAGTTAATTCTAGAACTTGTTGATTATGGGTCTTCGTTTGTTTTTTGTTGTTTTACTTGCATTGCCGCTTCTGTTGAGTGCACAGCAAGATAGTGTGACAGTTTACAAATTCGATATTAAGGAGATGATTGCTCCTGCTGCATGGCGTCAGACTATGAAGAGCGTTGACGAGGCCGAGAAATTAGGTGTGGATTACATCCTGATTCATATGAATACTTACGGGGGGCTGGTAGATGCCGCCGATAGTATACGAACAAAACTTATCAACTCCAGTATTCCTACCTTGGTTTTTATTGACAATAATGCAGCTTCAGCAGGAGCTTTGATTTCAATAGCTTGCGATAGTATCTATATGCGTCCGGGAGCTAATATTGGAGCTGCTACAGTTGTTAGTCAAGATGGGCAAGCTATGCCAGATAAGTATCAATCTTATATGCGGGCAACTATGCGCTCCACTGCGGAATCCCATGGGAAAATAGAGGTAGTGGAGAATGGAAAGAAAATCAAACGTTGGCATCGCGACCCAGACATTGCGGAGGCAATGGTTGATCCAGAGGTAGAAGTGGAGAATATAAGTGAGGCAGGTAAAGTATTGACATTTACAGCTTCGGAAGCCATTAAGCATCATTATTGTGAGGGCACGGCAAATACAATAGCGGAGGTGTTGGAAACAGCTGGTATCAAAAACTATACGATTGTAGAACGGAAAGAGACTACTATCGATATCATTATCAATTTTCTCATTCACCCAGCAGTACATAGCTTATTGATTATGCTCATGCTGGGAGGTATATATTTCGAATTGCAGTCTCCAGGCATAGGTTTCCCTATCGGTGCTGCGATTGTAGGAGCCATACTTTATTTTGCCCCATTATACCTAGAGGGCATTGCTGCTCATTGGGAAATAGCATTGTTTCTTTTAGGACTGGTGTTGTTGGCTCTTGAAATATTTGCTATCCCAGGTTTTGGAGTGGCTGGAATTTCTGGACTGTTACTAATGATTGTAGGACTAGTTCTGAGCATGGTTGATAATGTGTCACTTCACGAGATGGGTGAGTTCAACCCGACTCCATTATTCAAAGCAGCTTTTGTAGTCATGATAGGAATGTTTATTCCTTTTGTAACGATTCTTATTACAGCTCCAAAGTTGTTTCAGAGCGGAGTTTTCAAAATGCTTGTTTTAGAGAGAACCCAACAGAAGGAAGAAGGGTTTGTAGGGGTAAGTACAGAGCAGAAAACTTTTGTTGGCATGATGGCTACTACTTTGACAGCATTAAGACCATCAGGGAAAGTAGAAATAGACGGGGAGATGTACGACGCAAAGTCAATGGATAGTTTCATAGACAAAGGGGTAGAGGTAAAGGTTGTTAAGCATTTACACGGACAATTATATGTGAGAATCGTGTAAGTGTTTTAGGGGGAATTGATTATAATGCGATTGTTGATTTTTTGTTTATTGGTTTTCCAAAAGCACTTCTATAACAATTAGCAATATTTGGAAACTTTCCAGATTCAATCTTATCTAGCTTTGTAATACGAAAAAGTTGCATTCTCAATGCCTAAGGGTATTTGGGAGAGCCAATGTATCCAAAGTTATCAGTTTAACCGTCAAACCTTTATTGTGCCATGAAGATAGTTCTAATTATTATCGTTTCTATTTCAATTATCATTTTGCTGGGATATGTGTATCTGAGTGGTTTCAAAACATTGAAGATACGTACAGAATCTTTAGGTGGGGAAATAATCGTATACAAAGAAATCCGTGGGGATTATAAGCAGAGTGGACAGGTAATGGACGATGTCTATTATACTTTACTGAATGAACATAAACTTGAAACATTCAAGGGAGTTGGTATTTATTTCGATAACCCCCAAGATACTCCAAAAGATAAATTGCGTTCAATTGCAGGTTGTGTAATTGAGAAAGCAGATTATGATCGTTTGAAGGATATTCCTTCAGAATATAGAACTGCTGAGCTTTCGGAACAAGAATGTATTTCAACAAGCTTTCCTTATCGAGGAAAACTGTCTGTTTTACTGAGTATTATGAAGGTATATCCTGCATTGGCAAAATATGCGACCAAAAACGGGCTTGATCCTAATGCTGCTGTAATGGAAATTTATGATATCCCTAACAGGCAAATACTTTACCGCAAAGGGCAATTTGAGTTTGCAGAAGGATCGGTTAAAAGCGTTGCTGACCAAGCTGGAATGTAAATCAGAGAACATAAAATTGTTCTGATTATTTCCTCAACCTTCTATTTATAATTGTCATATAAAGGGAAAGGGTAAGGAAGCGCAATTTCTGCAATTGCGCTTTAATGTGTTTTTTCGTTAAAAAAGAATAAAACAACCCAACTTTTCAGTTTTTCGATTCCATGTCGTTTTTCGTTCATCTTCCTATGTTTGTTCCTTTTTTGCTTGTAAATCTGACTGTTGTGTAAGTTTTGTTTGGTAAACATCTCTCTTAATGAGTGTCAATAACATGAACATCAGATTTAATAATATCTACAAAATACTACCTTTGCATCGCTGTGGCCGAAGGCGGGATATTTCAATAAAAGTTTTTCTGTTGCAACCTTTTGATAAATAGGTTTATACGCCTTTTGCTTTATAGTCTAGCAACAATCGGTATACATGTTTTTTTGAATAAAAAAGTGATAAATGAATAAACAAATCGTCTCTTTTCTGGGGGCAATCTTTTTATTTGCCATTTCTCAAAGCTTGTTTGCTCAAGAACCAAACGGCGAGACAAAAACAATTATGACTTCCGATTCTGCTAAGATCACGTTTGAAGAAAAAGAAAGTCCTGCCATTATCAATCCAATACGCGAGCGTAATCCCAAAATAGCATCTTGGCTATCCGCTGCTGTACCTGGGGCAGGGCAGGTGTATAATGGGAAGGCGTGGAAGGTACCGATTATTTATGGTGCTTTTGCTACAACTTTATACTTGACTATGGATTATAACAATCGCTACGAGCAATATAAAGAAATTTACAAACGGTTATCTGAAGAAGAGGAAGTTAATGGAGGCTCGGGAACAGATGCAGGTGTAAATGCAAATGAATTGGAAAGAGCTAAAGAAGGGATGAAATATTATACGCGTTATCGTGATATTAATATTATCTTCACCTTACTCTTCTATATATTAAATATTGTAGATGCTAGTGTAGATGCCCACTTGTCCAACTTTGATGTTGGAGATAATTTAGCCCACCAGTGGCAGCCAGCATTATTCAATTCAAGAGAACAATTTGCTGTTGGGATTAAATATACATTGCGTTTTTAGTTTAGGCAATGTTTTTGTTTTAAGGAATTTAGATTAATTTCGCGCCCGTAGTTCGCTTATCGCGATCTAGAAAAACCTAAATGTAGGATCAAAATTCATGCTATGAGATTTCATCTAATACTATTGATTATTTTTCTGACAACAATAGAAGCGTTTGCTTCTGATAAAGATAGTACGTTAGTGGCTAGTGTTAAAACAGACTTAACCGATTCACTAAAGAAAGATAAGCCTGATAGTTTAGACGTACTCGCTGCTATTAGAAAAGCCTCTCCACTAGATTCTACCAATATTGATAGTTTATATATTGGAGGAACTTCCGATGAAAAACGCTTTTTGGCAAATCTGGACTCAATGGTGCGCCTGTGGTATGTAGAGCAGGCAATCAGAACAGATTCTGTTGAATATATGAAATCCCTACTGGATTCGACAGTGTATTCCTCTTTACCGGATTCCGTGTATGAGAAAAGATTGAGCGAGATAGAATCCGTTATAGATATGAGCTATACGCCTCAAGTGAAGCGTAGAATTGAAGTGTATACAATAAGAGGAAGGAAATATGTACAGACTATGATTGGGCTTTCTCAGTACTATTTCCCAATGTTTGAAGAGATACTAGATAGTTATCAATTACCACTTGAATTAAAATATTTGCCGATTGTGGAATCTGCTCTTAATCCAAGGGCAGTATCTTGGGCTGGTGCCACGGGTATTTGGCAGTTTATGTATGCGACTGGAAAAATCTATAATTTGAATATCAATAGTTTTGTAGACGAACGCCGTGATCCTGTTCAGGCAACACATGCAGCTGCTAAATTCTTGAAGAAGTTGAATACCGTATATGGCGATTGGACATTGGCACTTGCAGCATATAATTGCGGTCCAGGTAATGTTAACAAGGCAATAAGGAGATCTGGAGGAAAAACCAACTATTGGGAGATTTATCCTTACCTTCCTAGGGAAACAAGAGGTTATGTGCCAGCTTTCATCGCGGCCACTTACTTGATGACTTATTATGAGGATCATGATATTGTTCCCCGTCCAACAGAATTTCCATTGGTTTCAGATACATTATTGATAAAAGATAAATTGCATTTTGGTCAGGTTGCTGAAGTGTTGAATATGCCTATTAAGCAGATAGAAGATCTGAACCCGCAATATAGACGTAATATTATACCAAAGAAGACCTCCAAGCCTTACGCTTTGCGTCTTCCTCTTGAGTACTCATCTAAGTTCATTGAGTTGGAAGACTCAATTTACAATTACAAAGATTCGATTTTCTTTTCCCCTAAGAGTAGTTATAAGATTCCGAAGAAGTATGTTGCTCAGTACGATCCTCCGAATGTTAAGAATAAGACAAAGCTACATTATACAATCAAGTCAGGAGATAACTTAGGGTACATTTCAAAGTGGTATGGTGTAAAAGTGCGAGATATCCGTCATTGGAATGGAATTTATAGAAACCGGATTAGAGCAGGAAAGAAACTTACTATATATGTTCCAAAGAATAAGGCAGCTAAGTATAAAAAGGTAGATACGATGAGTTTCGAAGCCAAGCAGAAGATGATAGGTGCTCCTACAGAGTCGAAGTTGGCTGCGGCAGCTAGTAAACCAAAAGATTCTAACTTTGTTTATTACAAGGTTCGTCATGGAGACAATCTTTGGACAATTTCCAAGAAATTTCCGGGAACTTCGGATACCGATTTAATAAAGATAAACAACTTCTCTAAGTCGCAGGCCAAGCGCTTACAGAAGGGACAGTGGATTAAGATCAAGAAGAAGATTTAATAGAAACTGTAGATGATTACGGAACTGGAACATCAATCGGAAAATCTTTATGTTCCAGTTTTTTGTATAACTTCCAAACTAAGCAATGCTGAAGATAACTTCGGTTTTCGTTGAACTGCGGTTATGCAAATTCTCACTTACCTTGTACGCTCTGGTATTGAACGTCTTGTGTGTCTTAACCGTTTTTTTTATACTTTACAAGTGTGTTGATTATTTGCAAAGAGAAAAATTGAATGGCTTACTTTGCAATTAGGTAAAACTAATCGAAACGCACCCCCATAACAAGTATATCATCGATTTGTTTGTTTTGTCCTTTCCATTGATTGAATTCATTTAGGAGAATATTCTTTTGTTCAGACATATCTTTGTGTGCATTTTGGGTAAGGAGTTGTTTGAAACGTTTTGTCATATACTTTTGATCGTTCAGGCCACCAAACTGGTCGACGAAGCCATCGGAAAACATATACAAGCAAGCGCTTTTTTCGAGTTGTATTCGATGAACCTTAAATTCAGTCTCTTTTCTGTAAACCCCTATGGGATTTGGGGTGCCTAAAAACTCCTTCAGTGTACCATTGGTTACAATGTATAATGGTAGATTTGCTCCTGAAAACTGTAGTTCCTTTGTTTCAAGGTCATATATGCACAGTGCCAAATCCATTCCATCGTTCTGATCAGATTGAAAATCGTTCTGGTGCAATGAACTCTTTACTAGCTCTCTAAGGTTTTCGAGAAAAAGTCCAGGGTTCATATCTGGTTGAAGGTTGGATATTTCGTTCATGAAAGCCATTCCGAGCATGCTCATCATTGCACCAGGTACCCCATGACCAGTACAGTCAGCTACAGCCCAAAGAACTTTAGAATCTAGACGTTTTATCCAGTAGAAATCGCCGCTAATTATATCTCGGGGTAAGTAAAGAATAAACCGATCCAACATTTCAGTGTCATCCAGAGAAGGAGGTGTCATGAGAATGTTCTGGATAAAACTAGCATAATGTATGCCTTCAAATATTTCTTTGTTCTTTTCCCTGAGTTCGTTTTCGATCCACTTCTGCTCTGTAATGTCAAAACGGACACTTAGGAATTGATAGGGTTTACCATCTTCGGTCATAAATGGAACAATCGTTGTGTCTACCCAATAAAGTTTTCCATTTTTGTTTCGGTTACATATTTCTCCCCTCCATTTGGAGGTTTGCAGCGTTTCCCACAGGTCTTTATAGAAACTCGCTGAATGAACTCCAGATTTTAGTATCCTGTGATTATTGCCAATCAGTTCGTTTCTAGAGTACCCAGATAGTTTGCAGAAATTATCGTTTGCAAACGTGATATATCCTTCGGCATCGGACATGCTTACAATGGCAGATGTGTTAAGTGCCCGTGTTTGCGATTGCAAATAGTGGTTTGTGGTTTCCAGAATACTTAAAGCTTCTTCCAATTCCCGAGTAGATGCTTTAAGTTGTTGTTCGGATTGTTCAAGTTTGTCTTTGGACTTTTGTATTTCAGCGGTTCGTTTTGCAACCATTACTTCTAGTTGCATCTTTTCTTTTGCGAGTTGTTTGGTGTTTATCTTAACAATTAGGGCGACTAGCCCTGCCAATGTGGCAACACCAAGTAACCATATTGGTTTTCGTTTATACCAAGGAAGTATGATGTTGAAATTAAATTCGGATATAGAACTCCATGTATGATTTCCAGCCTGTAGGGCTTTTATCTGTAGGGCATAATTCCCTGGTTTAAGGTTGCTGAAATGCAGATCGTTAAAATGGGTAGTCGATTTCCATGCCGTATCGATTCCTTGAATACGCCAAAGATAGTTTAAGGTTTGTGAAGGAAACGAAGGACTGATAAACTCAACCCTGAAAAAAGTGTTGCTTAGAAAATCCTTTTGTGTTTGTGGTAGAACAGCTTTTCTATCGTTTTCAATAGAAAGAAAGACTGGTTTAGGTGTAGAATCGGCTTTTGCGATGTTGGACGCAAAATTCAGTCCCGCAACAGTACCTGTCCAAATCCAATTTTCTTTATCGCATTTCAGCATCCTGTAGGCAATGGTTTTGGAAAGAAGACCTGTTCGCTCATCAAAAACAACATATTCTCCATTTCTATAACGAACAAGCCCCTTGCTGTTCGCTATCCACAGTTGACCTTTATTGTCGATAGAAAGTGCTTTTACAGATTCTTGACTCATTTCACCAAGATCGACACGTTTTATACTTTTTGATGTGTAGTAATACAAGCCGATCGATGTTCCAAGCCAAATGCAATTACATGAGTCGCCAAAAACAATGTCGTTGAGGATAAGGGCATCGGAATGTTCTTCTTTAATGGGATGGCTAATATTTAAAAAGATATCTGTTTTGGCATCGTAACGAAAGAAATAGCTGCTATCTCCTACAGCTCCTAAATAGAGCTGCTCATCAGGACTTTTTACGGTTACTATCGGTCTGCTAATACCTTTGGGGGCTAGTTGATATTCTTGAATGTTTCCATCTTGGAACTTAAGCAAATTCGGGTTATTGTCTTGGCACAACCATAGTCCGTTCCATTCGGTGACAGAAAATACGGTTCCTCCATAACGGCTTAAATTGAAAGAGTTCCGTTTGCCATTGGAGGGCTGAAAATGAAGATTTGCTTTGTTGTCTGTATACCAAAAACCATTTTCTTTTGGGAGAAGCTGAATTAGAGTGTGATCTTCAATTCGTGCGACTGTTTTCGTTTTCTTTGTTTTGTTGAAAAGAAAGACATGTTTTCCATCGGAGAACCATGTTTCACCTTTCAGAAATTCAAGATCTTGAATGTACTGATCTGTAACTGATTGAAGTTCACCTGAAAATACTTGAGGTTGCATGAGTGTGATGCCATGATCGGAAGCAACCCATATTTCCTTGTTTTGGTTTGCGTATAAGAAGTTTGCAGCTTTAAAATTGTATTCTGCTATATGCTTCTTTTTAAGGATGTTGTTTTGCCAACTTAGTTGAAATATTCCTTTTGACCAACTACCTGCCCAAATCGTTTTCCCATCAGCAAGAAAATACGAAAAATCTGTTTTAGGCTTTTGTGTGATTATTTTGAACTTACTTCCAGTTATTTGAGCAACAAGGGTCTTATGTGAGGCACTGATAAGGAATTCGTCTCCACTGATATTGATGGCATGGTTAATGGCTCCGAGTGGTTTACTGAGGCCAATTTCATGTAGAGTATTCCTTGAATAATCATAATTGTAAATGAATCCAGGTTCTGAGAAAATGAAAAGTTCACCATTTGTATTTTCAGCAAAGGAGCAGGCTCTTTGCCAGTTGTAGCTATGGTTTTTTTTGGGTAACTGAATTCTTTCTATAATATCGCCATTGTAAAGGTAAACTGCTGTGTTGTCAGAAAACCATATATTCCCCTTTTTGTCTTCGTAGAGCATTTTAGGAAACCAAAGAAGGGAATCTGTTTCCGATGTTCGCCCTTCTATAATTGTTCTAAAGCTTGCCGAATTTGGGCGTGTAAAGATTTCAATAAAACCAAGATCGGTTGTGGCGAATAATCTTCTAGAAGAACTGTATAGAACCGACTTAACGTATGGACTGGGAAGTTCTTTTTTATATTGTTTGAACTTGAATCCGTTGAAGCGGATTAATCCTTCGTCGGTGGCCATCCAGATAAAGCCAGAAGAGTCGAATGCCATGCTTTTTACAAGTTCGCTTGGGAGGCCATTCTCTTTACCATATTGTGTGACGAGGTAGTTTTGCTGTGCAAGCGACCGTTTACTCGAAATATGAACGAATAATACTATGAAGATAAATATGCTCGGGAATAATTTGTACATAAAGAGCGATAGCTTTTAAGATCGCAAATCTAGTTCAAAATTATCAGGTGTTCTGCACAGTAGTTTGTTATTTGTCAAATCACAATATGGAGCTTGTTTTTTGGGCGGATGTTTATATCCTTATTCCCATGAGCAGAATATCGTCCAACTGATCAAAACCACTCATCCATTGGTCCAGTTTCTCTTTTAAAACTTTTTTCTGTTCTTCCATTGGAAGGTTATGTACTTCTTTGAGCCAATCCCGGAAGAGTCTTTTCTTTAATCTGTCTCCATGGAGCCCTCCTGGTTGATCGTAAAAGCCATCCGAGAAGATATAAAAAACGTCTCCTTGCTCCAGATCTATTTCATGGAGTTGGAAAGGAATTTCTTTGATATATATCCCGATAGGGTTCTTGGTAGCTGAATATTCTACGAATTCATCCTTTTTGAACCCGTACAAAGGATTATAAGCACCTGAGTATTGTAGTTTCTTTTTCGTTTTGTCAATAGTTATTAGTGCTACATCCATTCCATCGCTGGTGCTTTCCGAGCCTTCGCCTTGTTTTAGTGAGCTTTTTATGCTTTTCCGTAACTCTTCGAGTATTTCATTGGCAGCAAAAATACCTTTGCGTACAATGTCATTGAGAATAGACATGCCAAGGATACTCATAAATGCACCAGGAACACCATGGCCGGTACTGTCTGCGGCAACGATAATTTGAAGGGTGCCTCCTTCATGTTCCACTTCTTCAAACCAGTAGAAATCTCCGCTGACAATGTCTTTGGGTTGCCACAGGATGAAGTGCTCTGGAAGATGCTTCTCGACAATATCTGCCCGAGGCATAATGGCCCTCTGAATGCGTTTGGCGTAAGTGATACTTGCGGTAATATTCTGATTTTGATATTCGATGGCATCTTTCTGAATGTTAACTTCTTCGTGCAGCTCCTGTAGTCTGATATAGTTCTGTTCGATTTCTTGCTTCTGATCTTCTATTTGTGCTTCATATCGGCGGTTTATCTCGCGAGCTACAATTGCAGATGCCAGAGCAATTAGAAAACCTAGAGCGCTGAATCCTATAATTAGTCGTTCTCTGAACATGGAGATGCTGGTTTTCAGCTCATTTACATTTTCATGAGAAGCAAGCATCCAATTGGTTCCTTGCACAGGAACAAGATAAACGACTTCGGAATAATTATTGGCCTTGTCTTCTCGGAGACCTCCTGTAGATTGACCACCTTTAATTAGCTGTTCGTAGCGGGATTCTTTATAATCTGATCTCTGAACAGTGGACTTGTCTTGTTTTATGTTCATTCCAATGAAATTACTATCTGGGTGACAGACGTTTATTCCATTAATGTCAAACATGCATAGAAAGCCCTCTTCCGTACTGGTACCTTGTATACTTGTCTGAAACCTTTTCAGAACATTATCTATTTGTGCCCCGCGTTCTATTTCTTCTTCCAGAATGCGGGCCATGCTTTCTGCATGCCTTTTATTGGCGTTGAGTTGAATTTCTAAATATTTCTCCTGTATCAACCGCAATGAAAAACTGACACCCCAGAAGCCTGTTATGAAAACGCTTAATGCAACCCCAATAAAAGTGTAGAGATATTTGAGATATTTTTTTTTCATGATCGTATGATTGGCTAGTTAGAATCTAGTTTCAAAAATGTTATACAAGATAAAAAATCCTGCTCAAGCTTTATACCACTTGTTTAGTACTCTTTGGGATTATGAAAATGTTTTTGCGTTCTTTTTTAGTACGCAGAACTTTCTTATTCCTTCCACTCGCGTTGAGAATTTATTTCTTCTTTTTTTCGAAATGCTTCGTCGAGGTTAATGTCGAAATAATTTGCTAAATCGAGGAGGTACGCAAAGACGTCTGCG
The DNA here is from genome assembly GCA_965230435.1 of Bacteroidales bacterium. GTDB lineage: Bacteria > Bacteroidota > Bacteroidia > Bacteroidales > JBDKHP01 > JBDKHP01. The sequence goes on along the minus strand of CBDDLB010000002.1, from coordinate 575,704 downwards.
AATTCTTCTTCCAAATGAAATTTATTTCTTTTCTCGTTATTGTTCTCCTGATAGAGATCTATATGGTTCCTAATTGATTTTGCCAGTTCACCAACTTCTTCAGAGAATAGCAGAAAGAGTTCCAAGTGATTGTTTTTGTCCCAGCCTCTTTCTTCACAGATGTCTTTAATATATTGTTGGTATTGGTGAAGGTTTGCATTTTTTGGTAAATGTGCCATTATTTCAGTTTTTAGATGAAATATTTCCAAGAGGAGCAATCGCATGTTGCACAATGAATGATACTCTTCTGGTTATCAATGCTCTATATGTACAGTAGTATAAAAATAGAGAGAAGTCACGCTCAAGGATATATCAAATAGCTCTGTGAAAACAATTTTTTAGAAATTGTCAAGCAGTGGTAGATTCTTTAGGCAAGCATTAATTGCCAATAGCCAACGCTGTACAATTGACCGAACTTTTTCCCGATGTTCTCAAAAACAGCAACTTTTTTAAAGCCGAATTTTTCATGAAGTGCTATACTTGCTTCGTTTGGCACAGTTATGCCTCCTAGAACAACCCGGAACGACATCCGCTTAAGTTCTTGAATCAGTTTGCTGTACAAAAGAGCTCCGTATCCTTTCCCTGTAGCTTTAGGGTTAAGATATACAGTACTTTCAACTGTAAATTTATAGGCATCTTTGGGTTTCCACTCATTAGCGTAAGTGTATCCCAGTACTTCTCCTTCTTGTTCAAGTACGAAATATGGGTAGCGTGCAGCTATTTTTTCCACCCGCTCTTTCATTGTGTTTTTTGTTAATTCTATAATATCGAATGTTATTGCGGTTTCTCTTACGTAGTAGTTGTAAATTTCTGTAATAAATGGAATGTCTTCTGGTTTAACAGGTCTTATCATTTCTTTTTTTTAGATTTTAAAAGCTTCAGTCCACAATTAATGGAATATTCAGCGGTTTTACAAAACAGTGCTAGTTGTCAGTTGAAATTGTTGCCAAAGAATACAGCTCAGAGAGCTTAACGTTCAAAGTGAAGCATGAAGAAACGTAAAAAAGTTCAGAAAGAAAAGGTTCGATTAACTTTTGGGCGTATAAACTTTGTGAAACCCTGTTGAACTATTAGTTTCGTAGCGTTATATACCTTTGTTGCGCTTTATACAGGTGTTGTAACAGATGTAAAACTGTAGCTCATAGACAGAGCTAATAAACAGTGCTAAGCAGATTTTATATAACTGGGTCTATTGAACTCAATGAAATTTACGACTGAATGAATGGTAAAATCTTAGTTATTGATGACGAGGGGAGTGTGGTGAATGAATTAATAAGTCTTCTTAAATCCTTTGGGCATGAGGCTTTTACAATCGAGCACCATGAGTTCTTATTGCAAGAACTGGACAGAAGAAAGCCAGATCTTATCATCATGGACATTAATATGCCCGTTACAGATGGAATTTCTCTGCTGATAGCTCTAAAAGATAGCAAGCGTTTTAATCATATTCCTGTGATTATGATGACGGCGCATGAAGAAGAAGATACCTTGAGCAATTGTTTCGATAATGGAGCAGTTGATTTTCTTCATAAACCCTTTGTAGAACATGTTGTTAAGGCAAGGGTGAAATCTGTGCTTAGTAATCAGGAGTACCTTACAGAGATAAGGCGCAAGAATAAAGAAATTAAGGAGCAAAACAAAGAGATTATTGAAGGTATAAAGTATGGGCAGACTATTCAGGAGGCACTTTTTCATACCCTAGATAAGGTGAAGGCTGTTTTGCCTGAGTCTTTTGTTTTTTTTCGCCCTAAGCATATTGTAAGTGGGGATTTTTATTGGATAACTGAGGTTGGTCAGAAGGTTTTTGTGGCAGTAGCAGATTGTACGGGGCATGGTGTTCCTGGGGCTTTTATGTCGATGCTGGGTTATACTCTGATGAACCAGATTATTATTAATGATCGGTATACAGGTCCGGCAACAATTTTGGGGCTTGTGCACGAGAATATAAAAGTGGCTTTGAAACAGGACACGTCCAAAAGTAACGATGGTATGGATATGGGACTTTGTGTGCTTGACCGTGAAAAAAATATGTTAGAGTTTGCAGGAGCTTATAATTTATTGCTTGTTGTGGACGAAGAAGGAAGTTACACAGTAACAGGAAATAAATTTCCAATAGGCGGTGTTCATCATCGTTTTAATGGACAGCGTGAATTCGCGAAGAAACAGGTTCACCTGAAAGAAGGGAATGCTTATTATCTTTATACAGATGGGTTTCCAGATCAGTTTGGTGGTGAAAATGGACGGAAATTTATGAAGAAGTATTTGCACGAACTTCTGACAGAGAATTACGATAGGTCGTTTGAAGAACAAGAGAAAATTCTGGAATATAAGCTTGAAGAATGGCGTGGGGATCATCCTCAGATAGATGATATTTCCGTAATTGGTTTCCGCTACGACCCGCTGACAGAGAATGACATGCCATAACAATCAATTTCTGCAATGAAAAAAGCTGTAGTTCAATGGTGAGCTACAGCTTTTTTTATGTGTTCAGAATTTTATTTGTTATCCTGTAGCATCTCCCAACGTATTGAATACACACGTTCGAAATGCTGAAACCATTCATCTCCATTCGTGTAACGTTCTATCATCTCTTTGACCGGACGTCCGGAGTTGTCCTGAAAATCTTTCGTAGCTAGGATAATGCCCAATGCAATTTGACCATTACGGGCTTTGTCGTGGTTGGTTCCACGGTGATAGAGGTTATTCAATAAGAAAAGGGCAGTTTCGAAATTGTCCATATCGCTGAATTTCCCAATACAGAAATTAATGAATTCTATATTATCTGTTTTGGCAATAAAGTTTTGGAGGCTTTCGTGTTGCAGTCCCAATTTTCCCAATTGGTATATGTTGTAGTATTCGGATAGGCTGTTGTATTGTTCAATAGCATCGGGGAAATTATAATCGGCTATCTCGTCCATTATTTTGTCCAGCGTAAGTTCATAACCTACCCCTAGCGCAATTTCCTGCTTTATTTCAAAAGCTGTGGTTGGGTCTATTTCACAGGATTCATATTCTCCTGTCAGTCCAATTGCGAATTGAAGAAGTGAGTCTGCAATTAGGAAAGAAGCTGATTTTCTGTGTTTTTGTGCTCCTGTAATATAATTATTAAAAGCAAGATGTTTTGCTTCGCATGCATTGCTGAGAAGATTCTTAAGACTATCGTTTTTTGCTTTTAGTTTTTTTGCATACTTTCCTTTAACTCCCTTCTGTACAAGTCCAATCTTTGCCATAGCGTTTTCTACCTCATTAGGGTTTTCTGCACTACTGCCCCGAAGGCTGTCTACAAGGAAAATGTTCAGGTAAGCATCTGTTGTTGCAAGTAGCAAACTATCGATAATTTCTGGAGTATTGAATTTATTCTCTTTTGCCAACGCTTTTGCTTCCATATAGTTCTCTAGGGAAGCACTATATTCTTTCTTATGGAAAAGTGTGTTGGCATTTTTTAAGCTTTTGATGTATTGCTTTCTATTTCTTAATATGATGGCTGCATCTAGCAGAGGAAGTTTTTTCAGACCGTTTTCTTGCCGGAATATCTTTTCCTCTTGGAACTTGGCTTCAGCTTTGTCGAGGTCGTAATTTTCAATGTCCTCTATAATGGTCTTAATTAGTTTCTGCTGGTATTCTATTTTGCTCTCGTTAATTTTTGCCTCCAATTGTTGTTCGCAAACAGGAACACCAAAATTCTCACATATGTCCATTGAGTGCTTAAACCAATCGATTGCTGGTTGGAAATTCCCAGTGGTATATTTAGATTGGCCATAGTCCGAGTACGATTGGTGAATCTTTTTTAGAAGAGATGTTATTGCTGGATTGTGCGGTAGTAGCTCTTTTGCCGATTTTGATATGTTTGTAAGCTCTACAATAGAATTCAGCAGTTCCAAAGATTCTTCGTATTTCTTCTCATTTGCAAGATGGAGCACTGTATCTAGGAGTACTCTGTCTAGCTTCATAACAAGCTTATCGCATTTGGATTTTATAGCATCTTCAATCGCAAAATTATTGCTCAACGAGGTTATTCTTTTTCGAGATAAATCAAATTGTTTTTGGCAATAATAAATTTCAGCAAGGTAATAATAGCCTATGCTGAACAGGCCAAGAGGCAGAAGTTCTTGAGTAATAACCTTTTTTGCTCTATCGTAGTCTTGTCCAACAATGAGCTTTTCAATGTTTTGGACTGCTTTTTTGTTTCGGCCATGAATCACAACTTGAACAGAATCATATAAATGAGCATTCAACTGTTCCAAAACTTCCAGTTGAATGAATAGATCAGGGATCCGTTTCCCTTGTCCAATTTTTAGTGATTCATAGTCTTTTTCTCGTACAAGTTTTGCAAAACTTTTGGTGTCGTTAACAAAACGACTGGCTTTGGGTAATTCATCAGAGCCAGCGGTGGCAACAAATTCATTCGATCGAATGCGTTTCACTCTTCCTTTGATGGAATCGTAGTCTCTGTAAAATTCATCAATAAAATCAATTCTACTCTTAAAACCAAGCCAGTTCATCTCATCGAAATGGAAAACAAAGCCTTTCGTTTTGATATTGTAATTCGTTAGCTTTAAGCTGTCTTTTTGGACATAGGTTTCCATCGAAAGGCTCTCTGTATCTACAGGGGAGCGTTCTACAGTTATCGATTTCAAACGTTTTTGTGTTCCGCTATACCAATCAATGATATAACTTACATGATTGGGGATTAGAACATCGGAAGTTTCGAAATTTCGATAAAGTGTGTTTCCTCTATATTTTAGGTTATCTAGGCTAACATTGAAGTTAAGCTGGTTCTTATCACGTATGATGTTTACTTTTTTATCGTAGTAAAAAATCAATCCTCGGATTCTGCTTTCTTGTGGATCACGGAGTGTATCAAGGATGTCGTTCAAAAAAGGTTCGGCTGCGTTGGGATTCCGCCTAAGTGGTATGCTGTTTCTTCTTGTCTCATTTTCGTATATGACTTCTTGTCCATATTCCAATAGAGGAAGAAACATAAGAATAAAGAAAAAAATAAAAGTTCTCATAGCTGCTGGTTAATATCATTGGTCTTGTGGCAACTCATGCATTGATTAACGATCAAAAATACAAAAAGTTACTGAATCCACTCTTGGAAAATTCCCTTATTTCCTACGAAAAAAGTTATACACAGAATGCTCCAATATAGGCCTTAATTCTACTTAGTACAATAGATATAGGTCTGATGTATGTTTCTTTGCTCCCTGAAAACCAGACCAATATGTTCGGTTAAAACTTATAGATAGCGACAAAGCTAAAGAAGTAAATTATATATTAAAAGTTTTTTAGGTTAAGCTTGAACTTCTTGGGGCGAAACATTGATTTTTAGGTAAATCGGAGTGATGAGCAATTTTAGTTACCTCCTGTTCTAATATTCTGTAATTTAGTTAGATATGAATTGGATTTTTAATTTGGTTGTTTTTGGTATTTGATGCAAGTATTGCCTTTTTATGGTGCAGAACAAAGTCTTGTATTGTAAAAATTAAACTGTAGTTATGGGCATAATAAAATTACCAGGCAGTAAACTGTTTTTTTTGTAAGTTATTGATTTATAATTAGTAAGTCTGGATTTGTAAATATACTTTGAAGCTTGAAAAGAAGTGAGGCAAGTTCGCGGAACTTTTATTTGAATTAAGAGTTGAAAAAGCTAGAAGCGCGGTTATATTAAAAGGGTAGCTGTAATTTACATTCTATGGCTATAATTTCCTCTTTTGGATGAAAAATTCAATTAAAAGCCTCTCTTTTAGTGTTGCGACACTGACAATTCATTCAATTTTTAGTGTTGGGAAGGCGAAATATACTATTTCTGTTAAATAGAATCACCAATCGAAGTTAAGATATGGTGATTCTAATTCTATAGAGTTTAGGGGAGCGAAGCTATTTAGCACCAGAATAAATCTAGATTTATTCTGGCTGGCTACTTAAGATTATGATTGACTAATTATTCGAGCGTCGCTTTTGTTTAAAATTGAACACTGTAGGTTCGTAACCTTCAAGCCAGCTTGGACTGAGTTTACTTAAGATTTATAACGAATCCACTTCCACAGTTCCTTGTATGTAGGCTTTTTGCCATACATAAGAATACCTGTTCTGTAAATCTTTGCAGCCACCCATGTAGTTCCTATAAAGGCTCCAATGAGCAGTGTTATCGATAGCATTAATTCCCAGGTGCTTACGCCAAATGGGATACGTACCATCATTGTAATAGGTGAGGTGAAAGGGATTATGGACATCCAAAATGCCAAGGTACCTTCAGGTTCGCGTATAATGTTCATGGCAACTACAAAAGCTAAAATCATGGGCAAAGAAACTGGAAGCATGAATTGCTGACTGTCTGTTTCATTGTCTACGGCAGAGCCAACGGCGGCAAATAGTGCAGCGTAGGTTAAGTAACCTCCGATCAGATAGAAGACAAAGCAGAATAGTAGCAGAGGTAGGTTGAGATTGAAAAACTTGCCCAATAAATTATCCAATGTCATTACAGTGGAGGGGTTTTTTATTCCACTTACATTGTTCGATTCTGCTATCATTTGGGCATTTTCTGGAGAAATCTCCGGTAAGATGAAGCCTGCGGCAGATATTATCAAGAACGAAAGAACAAACCAGAGCAGTAACTGAGTGAGAACAACCAGAGCTACGCCTAGTATTTTTCCCATCATAAGCTGAAATGGACGAACGGAAGAGATGATAACTTCTACAATCCGATTATTCTTTTCTTCTATTACCCCACGCATTACCTGAGAACCATAAAGGAAAATTACAAAGTAGATGAATAATGCGGCCATAAAACTTATTGCCATCGCAAGCTCTGTAGAACTTTCTTCTTCTGTGCCTTCTTCTGTAAGTTTCAAAGTCTCAAGAGCGACATTGGTCTTCAAAGAATCGAGAGCTGCCTGGGTGATGTTCAGTTTTTGCATTTTGTATCTCTCGATATTGTCTTCTATGGCGTTACTTATGCTTAGTTTTATGTCTATACTTGGTTGTTTCTCAGAAATTAGCACTAGGCCTTTTTCGTCGTACTTTTTTTTCTCCGAGCGGTATAGAAGAGCATAGTAATCCGATGTTAGTAGTGCCTTTTTAGCTTCATTGATATCCTTTTTGTCCAAAAAGTCATAAGTTATTGTTTTGTCGCTTTTTAAAGCTTCTTTGAGTTCTCCTGTAGTATCGATTACGGCAATCTTTCGGACTTGCGATGTGTCCATCGTAGCCAATACAATAGGAATAATATATAAGGCCGCGATAAGAATTGGTCCTAGTATCGACATGATAATGAAAGACTTTTTCTTAACACGCGACATGTATTCGCGTTCTATTATCAGTGGTATTTTGTTCATGGTGGTTAAGCGTTTTCGGTGTTGTTGAACTGGTTGACTACTTGGATGAAGATATCATTCATGCTAGGGACAATTTCTTTGAACTGCACCATCTCGCCGCATTGAATCATGTGTTCAATCAATTGGTTGGTAGAGAAGTTATCCAATACTTGCACTGTCATTTTCTGACCACCCTTTTCGTCCTCTGTTCCTAGAATTTTAAAATCGGCAGATAATGCTGCTTTTGCGGGATTGAATTTGCCCGCAAATTGAATTTCATATGTATTGCTCTTGTAGGCTTCCCGTACTTGATTGATATCCCCATCGAGTATTTTTCTCGATTTGTTGATCAGGGCAATGTTATCGCAGATCTCTTCTACGCTTGCCATATTGTGAGTAGAGAAGATGATTGTTGCCCCTTTTTCTTTAAGTTCGAGAATCTCTTTTTTGAGGAGATTAGCATTGATAGGGTCGAAACCGCTAAACGGTTCGTCGAAAATTAGAAGTTTGGGTTCATGAAGTACAGTTACAATGAACTGAATCTTCTGTTGCATGCCTTTAGAGAGCTCTTCAACTTTTTTGTCCCACCATTCTACAATTTCAAATTTTTGGAACCATTTTTTCAACTGTATCAGTGCGTCGTTTTTGCTAAGTCCTTTTAAGCGGGCTAAATAGAGGGCTTGTTCGCCAACCTTCATTTTTTTGTATAGCCCCCGTTCTTCTGGCAGGTAACCAATGTCGTAAACATGTTCGGGCTTCAGAGGTTCCCCTCCAAATATTACTTGCCCTTCGTCTGGAGCCGTTATTTGATTGATTATTCTTATTAGTGTTGTCTTTCCTGCGCCATTGGGGCCAAGTAGCCCGAAAACTTTCCCTTCGGGTACATCAATACTCACATCGTTAAGTGCAAGGTGGTTGGCATACCGTTTTACGATGTGTTCTGCTTTAAAGAAATCCATTAAGCTAAGTTTAGAAAAGTGTTTCTTGTTTCTAATTATAGCAGCATAACTCTCTTTGTTTGAACAATGAAAAAAAATCATTGAACAAATAATGCGTATGATACTATTGATTCTAGATGTGTTCTTGGAGTAAATATAGAAGGAGTTGTGCTTTGTGCAAAAAAAAAGGAAGTAACCCCCGTTACTCCCTTCAATCACCCATTATTAACCTAAACTATCCAATCATGAAAATTTATATATTGGAGAAAGCTGTGGAAGCGAGCGCTTCCTGATCTATCTTTCCTTCCCTTTAGACTGCCTTCTCTCCAAATTTCTTTTTTAAATAGAGGAGCTGTCCCCACAGCTCCTCTTAACCAATCAACCAATTAACCTAAACTATCTAATCACAATTATGAGACTTTTCCCCTTGCAAATTCCAAGTCTCAATGTTTCCTTTTGGATACGTTGCAAAGATATGGTGGAGATGAGGGTGAGCAAAATTTTCGCGCTTACAACAGCTTACAAGCCCCTTTTCATTGCCTGACTTGTGTATTGTAGCGTCTTACATAATATTACTTTTGTTATTTAATGTATTGATTGTCAATGTTTTAATTGTTTGTGTATTTGGTGGGTTAATGTGTTTTTAATGCTTAGTTTAACACTTGTTTTAAGTAAGAAAAAATTGTAAAGTATGGAATAAAAGGTCTTTTTGTGAAGGTTATCAAAGGAAGTGTTCATAATCGAACATTGGAAGGGTGAATTGAACAGGCTTAAAAATTCTAATTTTCAGGTTTGAGGAGAAAAAATTAGAAATAGAAGTGTAAAAAAGCCTTGAAAAGTGAACTTACTTTTACTCTTCAAGGCTTAATTTTTTAGTGGAGGGATAATATTGATATTTAACTATGTGTTGATTTTCAGTCGTAATCCAATTGAAAATATAGAGGTGTTTATTTAAGTACAATCCACTATGTCAATAAATTTCACAGGAGGTCTATTTGTCATACGTTCAATGAGCTTATGAAATATAGAGCCCTTGAAAATAGATCTGTTGATCCTAAAAGAATATTCAGCTAAATATTTATCGGTGTGTTTTGGTGCGATCCAGGAAAAATTCGTCCTGATCCAGCTTTTGATCTGATGTATCACATTGTGCAGCTGCATGAAATTCTTCCCTTTCCTACTGGGTATCTGCTCAATATTATAATCTTTAGCGACCGGTCTGTAGCCCCTCCACTCATCAGTGACCACCTGGGCCTGCCTGCTGATATGTTTTTCAAAAATCCCCCGCAGAGATTTGGAAGAAAAATCTTCGATCTTCTGTGAATACACCCTTTTAATCTGCTGTTTGTCATCAAGTTCCACGGCACAGACCACTTTTTTCTTTTTTGTATCATAACTGCGCCCCTGTTTGCCGTTCTCTTTGCCACCGAAAACAAACTCGTCCACATGAACTGTCCCTTCAACCGGCTGATCTCCTTGACTCTCCATTGCCAGCCTGACTTTATGGCTGAATGCCCAGGCTGTTTTCCTTGAGATGCCGTAACGTTCCGAAAGCTGGGAGGAGGACATCCCTTTGGTCGTGGCACTGAGCTCAAAACAGATCAGGAAAGCTTTGCGGATGCCGAATTTCAACTTGTGGAAAAGAGTGCCTGCCGTTGTACTTTCCCTGTGTTTACAAAGGGTACAGGTACGTTCATGTTTTTTTCCGCTACTGTAGTGTGTATGACCGCACTTTTTACATTTATAACCGTTAGTCCACTTGATTTCAGACAGATAAAGATAGCAGCTATTGTCGTCTGGAAAACGTTCTATGAACTTTATGAGATCTTCTCCGTGAAATTCTTGCATAATTGTTTTTATTTCATGCAAATATAATTGTTTCTAAGTAAACACCTCTATGAAAATATTTAATGAGGTTAATTTTTAATAGTCTTCGTGCTATGTTTGCAGTGCATACCTTTTATAATCTCTATGTTGTTTTTTCTGCTTTATTTACTTTTCTAAAACCTCAAATTCAACTCTTCTGTTTTCAGCACGTCCTTCTTCTGTTTCGTTGTTTGCAACTGGTTTGCTTTCACCATGGCCTACGGCTGTTAGTCTTTCTGTCGAAATGCCTTTTGTAAGTAGGTAAGTTAGCACAGATTCGGCTCTGCGTTTAGATAAATCTTGATTATAAGTGTCGGAACCAACATCGTCCGTATGGCCAGCTATTCGTATGTTTAGTTCTTTTTTTTCGCCAAGCATTTTTGCAAGTCGGTTGAGTTCTGGATATGAATCAGGAAGAAGAGTATCCGAATTTTTTTCAAAGAAAATGTTGTTGATGCGAACAACTGCCCCAACTTCAATTTTCGGAAGCTCGAAATCTTTATTTACTTCTTTATATTCTGCTGTTTCTGTCAGGTCAATATTGTCCGACAAGGCAAAGAAGTTCTCCGCTTCTACTGTATAAGCATATTTTGCTCCGTAAGGAAGGAATACCTGATAGCTGCCATCTTGGGGGTTGGTGTTGACTTTACCTACCGTTTTTCCTGTTTCCAAGTGTTCGTAGGTGATACTTGCATCAATAGGACTGCCATTTTTGTCTTTGATTTTTCCTGATATGAGAACAACAGGGTCGGGCTGAACTTCTTCTTCCAACTTGATGCGTACAATATCCTGAGCACCGTACGATTTGTTGGTGGTAGACAGATAGGCATATTCTCCTTTGGCATCGAGTGCATAATAGGCCTCACTTTCTTTTGTGTTGAATTTTGGACCTAGGTTTTCTGGCTTGCTCCATTTAGTATAGGTGCTGTCTTTGCGTTTACAAAAGTAGATGTCATATTTTCCTTCTCCACCAGGTCGGTTACTGGAGAAGTAAAGGGTTTTTCCATCAACGGCCAAGTAAGGGGTTATCTCGTTGTGTTCGGTATTTAGTCCGTTAAGTGGCTCGGGAGTGCTCCAAGTGGTGTCGCTATCTTGAAAACTGACGAAGAGATCGTTGTTAGCATCATCTCCTGTTGGGCTGAAGCACATAAATATAATATTACCGCTTGAGCTGAGGTTGGCAAATGATACTTTACCTTTAGCCATGTCGGCAAAACCTGCCATGTTGATCGATTGGAAATTACTCCAACCAGTAGCAGTTTTTCTGACAAATGAGTACCCTTTGCCTTTGAACTCTCCATTTTCGTATGCACTGGGAATCAGTAGTGTGTTTCCGTCGGCAGAAACTCCGTTAATGCTATTATTTTCGTTTTTATTAAACGGTTCAGCAAGTTTCTGCGCCCTGCTCCATTTTCCATTTTCTCCAAGGTAAGTAACCCATATCGCCTGATTACACCCATTGGCAGGATGTTTATAGCGGACAAAATACATTGTTTTCCCATCAGGTGTCATAATGGGGGCTATTTCCCCATAATATGAATTTACGCCTCGCCCAAGGTTTTCAATTGGATTTGTCTGAGCAAAGCTCAATGCATTAAAAGCAAATAACCAAATGGCTATCGTTAAAAAAAAGTGTTTCATATCAAATGTTTCTTTATTTGCTATGTTAGGTCATAGACCTGCTATTTATTATGTTTATGTGAAGGTATGACGTGTGAAGTCTATTTTTGTTTACATCTCTTGGCTCCAACATATTAATTTACAAAAAGTTGAAGGCATGAGTTCGAACTCTCAGTCTTACTTTCCCAACCGAAATATATTCATAAAATCCTAATGATAAGAATAGAAGGAGCTTATTGCTCTTAGTTTCTTCACATCTAAAAATGAAACTGACTGTTAATTTGTAACGAAGTGTTTTATTGGCGTTTTACGGTGAATGTTTTTGTGGATGATTTGTACTGAGTGTCGGTAGCTGTTATGGTAATAACATTGTCTCCATATCGCACTGGAATTTCAGCCGAGAAATAACCATCGGGACCAAGGTAGGCTGGAATTCCATTTATTTTTACTTCAAAAAGCCCCGCATTGGTTTTAGCAAAGCCTGCAATTCTTAATTTCTCAATTCTGATAGACTTAAAGCCACGTTCCAAATGTGGTTCACGGAGCTCAATAACAGGAGCAGACGAGTTTTTGGTTTTATAATTGTTGTTGTAATCGTTTTTTTTGTAGTTGTTCTGGTTCGTATAAGGATCAGACCTTCTACCGTCTGTATAGGCTATTTTGAAATATTCAGCTTCTATAATAGAAAGCCCAGAGCAGAAAAAGCCAAATTTGTTTCCTCTAAAATTCTTATAAGGTGTTTGTTTCAGTAATTTTCCATTAGCGTAGAACTTTAATTGAGATCCTTTTTTCTCAACACTGTACGTGTTCATTTTTCGGTTTTGATTAATGTAACTGGAAAATTTCCATGCTTGGATAACTTTTTTATCTCCATTATCGATGTTTCGTATAAAGAACTGTCCATCCCTATCTGTGACGATGAAACGCCATGTGTTTTTATCATTTTCGCGTCCGAATACAAGTCCGTATCCTGCCCTTCCATTTTTGTAAGCCAACCTTCCTTCAACTACAAAGTCCCGACTTGTGTCGATGTTTACCGGCAGGGTGAGGTACTGTACTTTGTCTACTTTTGCTTCATATCGGTATTTTCCGTTTCCAATGGTTACCGTTTTCTCGTGGTTGTCAGTGTTCCAGTAGTTTCTGTTATCATAGAAGTCATCAGATACAATAATTTCTGCCGAAGGGTCAATAATACTTTGTGCAGCAGTAGATGTTGTAATAAATAACAGCAGTATATAGATAATGTACATTGTTTTGTTCATGGCATCAGGTTGTTTGGTTTATTTGCAAGTTATAGAAAATAAGACTTTTTGTAAAGCCGAATAGTTCTGTGTTTCTCATTACAGATTGTTTTTTTGAGCGTTGGTATTTGTTGCTACCTGTAGTAAGCACAAGTGTTCTTTATACATTAAAAGAAGCTCAGAGTAGTCTATTAATAAATAAGAGCGTAAGCTTTATTACGAAAGTCATTGTGCTGATATGTAGCGTTATGTCAAATATCTATGCGTAATCTAGATTAACCCACCTGTTCAGGCCAGCGAACTTAAAAGCTGGCTTGCTTTTTATTTTACGGGGCGAAAACTTATTTTTGTCTCCGCAATGAGCAATTTTAAATATGACATTACAAGAAGCAAATCAACGCATGGTGAAGCTCACGAAAGAGCTTAATCAACACAACTACTTATATTACGTAGAGGCCAAACCGGAAATCAGCGATTTTGAGTTCGATCAAATGTTAAAGGAACTGGAAACACTGGAAAAAGAATTTCCACAATTAGCCACTACAAATTCACCAACTCAACGGGTAGGAAGCGACATAAACCTTGAATTCGTACAGGTGGAACATCGTTTCCCAATGTTATCATTGTCAAATACGTATTCCGAAGAGGAAATCAGGGATTTCGATCAGCGGATTCGCAAAATAATAGGTGATCAATCGATTACCTACGTTTGCGAATTGAAGTATGACGGAGCTTCAATAAGCCTACGCTATAAGAACGGAGAATTATTGCATGCTGTTACACGTGGGGATGGGGCAAGAGGAGATGATGTTACCGCAAATGTGAAGACAATACGCAGTATACCACTTAATTTAATGGGAGAGGGGCATCCGGAAGATTTTGAAATCCGAGGGGAAATTTTCATGCCCAAGCATGGGTTTGCAAAATTGAATGAAGAGCGGGTGAAGCAGGGAGATGCCCCGTTTGCTAACCCTAGAAACTCAGCTTCAGGAACGCTTAAAATGCAAAATTCATCATTGGTAGCCAAGCGCCCGTTGGACTGTTATCTTTACTATATGATGGGAGAGGAACTTCCTTCTCAATCACATATAGGAAATTTGGAGATTGCAAAAACATGGGGCTTTAAAATTCCTGAATTTGTTTCCCGCTTTGATTCTGTCGATCAGGTGCTTAGTTTTATCAAGGAGTGGGATCAAAAACGCCACAATCTGCCTTTTGAGATAGATGGTATTGTAATTAAGGTTGATGATCTTGAATTGCAAAAGCGTTTGGGTTTTACGGCCAAATCGCCACGATGGGCAACTTCATATAAATTCAAGGCTGAACAAGTAGCTACAAAGCTTTTATCTATCGATTATCAGGTTGGCCGCACGGGATCTGTTACCCCTGTTGCCAATTTAGAGCCAGTTCCCTTGGCAGGGACGACTGTAAAAAGGGCTTCTCTTCATAATGCCGATCAGATTGAGATGTTGGATATTCGTATCGGTGATCATGTTTTTGTGGAGAAAGGCGGAGAAATTATACCTAAGATTGTTGGTGTCGACAAAAAAATGCGGCCGGAAGAAGGGTTGCCAGAAACAGAATTCATTGAGCATTGTCCTGAATGCGGAACGGAGCTGGTGAAAACAGACGAAGAGGCGAACCATTATTGTCCGAATATGATGTTCTGCCCGCCACAGATAAAAGGCAAGATAGAGCATTTCTTTGGTAGAAAGGCAATGAATATAGGCGGAGGAAGCGCAACCGTAAAGCAGCTTTATGAAGAAGGGTTAGTAAAGAATATAGCTGATATTTATTCACTGACGAAAGTTGACTTATTGAAGCTTGAAAGGTTTGGTGAGAAATCTGCCGATAATCTGCTTAAAAGTTTCGAGGAATCTAAGAATATACCTTTCCCAAGAGTTTTGTTTGCTCTAGGGATTCGTTATATTGGTGAAACGGTGGCTAAAAAATTAGCTCAGTCGTTTAAATCAATCGATGCAATAGCGGAGGCAGATTTAGAAACTCTTACATCTGTAGACGAAATTGGAGACAGGATTGCAAAGAGTATCGTAGACTTTTTTTCAGATGAAAGCAACAGGCAACTAGTTAGTCGATTGAAAGATGCGGGACTTAATTTCGAACTTCAGGAAAGTGAGATAAAAGAAAGTAAAATAACTGGGAAGAAAATTGTACTTTCGGGCAGTTTCTCTCGGTCGAGGGATGAGCTGAAGATGCTGATAGAACAAAACGGAGCGATTAACCAAAGCTCTATTTCAGCAAAAACCGACCTGTTTCTTACTGGTGAAAAAGTAGGCCCAAGTAAGTTGCAGAAAGCGGACAAGCTCGGAATCAAAATGATATCGGAAGAGGAGTTTTTAGAATTGATCGGTGCATGAAACCACTTGGGTAATTCTCAAGAGTAGATATCCTAAATGTTCTTACTTAGTAGTATTTAAGCTTGGGACATATTGGCGACCATCAACTTGCAACCTTACAAAACTACATACTGTGAAACGACCAAGTAAATTCAATAGTCTTAATATTTATTTGATTTACTTGGGAGTTACATCCGAAAACTAAAAGCAAATTATAAGCGGATGAAACTTTTTAGCGGATTCAGACAACAGCTAGGGGAATATATCTTGAACAATCGCATGAAAGAAAGTGTGCGTTTCAAGGAGTATAATAATTTCACATCGGCAAAATCGGTCGGTATTATTTTTAATGCGACAAAATTGGATGCCTTCTATTTGGCGCGTGACTTTATTGTCGATCTTAGAAATAAAGGAATCAAAACTTATGGAATGGGATATGCGCTGACACGCGAGGCTGCCGAATTTTTCACCCACGACCATGATAAGTACGAAAAAGACATTGATGTTTTTTCGGTGGGAAATGTCAACTGGTTTTATAAACCTAACAATCCCCTTACCGATACTTTTTGCGATAAAGAATTCGACATACTTATTGACATGAGTATGGGGCACGATTTGCCTTTGCGCTTTATCGTTGGGCTATCCAAGGCCAGATTGAAGATTGGAAATGCCGATTCTGAAAATCCATATTACGATTTTACCATTAAAATGGATAAGAACGATCCTGAGGGTTACCTGAAACAGGTTGTACATTATCTGGATACGATAAAGGTTGTTGGCTAGCTCAGTAAAGTTGAAAAAAACAGACTAGATCAAGGAGCGTTTCGCTTTCTAACTCAGAATGTACTATCTATGTGAAAATTAGATTGCAGTGCAGGGACAGCTTTTTTCACTTTCACCTAACTTACGAAAACTTAATTTAATCTATATGTCGAGTAGCAAATTTGTTGGAACAGGGGTAGCTATGGTTACTCCGTTCAGAAGAGACAAAAGTATTGACTTTGGTTCACTTACAAAGATCACAGAGCACATCATTAACAATGGAGTAGATTACCTTGTAGTATTGGGCACTACAGCAGAATCGGTTACGCTTTCGAAAGATGAAAAGCTTGCTGTTGTAAATCATATTTTGGAGGTAAACAAGGGGAAACTTCCAGTTGTTGTTGGTATTGGCGGCAACAATACTCAAGAGGTCGTGAATCAGATAAAAGATTTTGATTTTTCTGGAATAGATGGTTTGCTCTCTGCTGCTCCTGCCTATAATAAGCCAAATCAGCGTGGAATGTATGAGCATTATCAAGAAATTGCATCAGCATCTCCTGTTCCTGTAATTCTATATAATGTTCCTAGCCGTACATCATCTAATTTAGATGCAGAAACAACAGTGCAGTTGGCTCATGATTTTGAGAACATCGTAGCTGTTAAAGAAGCAACAAACGATATGAATCAGGTGTTGCATATCGCTAAAAATAAACCAGAGGATTTTCTTCTGCTAAGTGGAAACGATAACTTAAGTTTACAGATGATCGCACTTGGGGGAAGTGGTACAGTCTCAGTGATTGCTAACGCATATCCTAAGAAATTCTCTGATATGATCCGTTTGGCTTTAGATGGAAAAATCGTTGAGGCTAGAAAACTTCAGTTCGAATTGTTGGATATTATCGATGCAATTTTCGAAGATGGCAATCCTGCTGGAGTAAAAGCAGTGTTACGAATGATGGACATCGTTCCGAATCATCTTCGCTTACCGTTAACACGTGTCAATAAATCCACTTATGCGAAGCTTCAGAAACTGAAGGAGCAGTTGGCATAGTTGTGGAAAGGTAGGTTCGCGTTATTGGAACATTGGCTATTACTGGTGAAGATATAAAACTGAAATGTTCGTGCAGGATTGTTTCTCTAGTATATGGTGCTGAATGTTCTAATAACCCAGACCTTATTTAAATTTATACTGTTCCTTGTTTACCGCTATTTAAACTTTTCTAGACGATTTCAGGGGGTCTAAAAATCTAGAACAAGCAGGGATTTTCAGGTAGGTTATTCATAGTATTGCTGATTTTCAGAAATCGGATTAAACTTTTGGTTAGATAAAAGAATGGGCATATTTAAAGAATGCAAGGTGTGCGTTTTTTGGGGTGAAAGTATTTCAGCAAAATAGGTTCATAACATTAACTATTCTGGGAAGTACAGAATTTTCAAAAGCACCTTTGAGGTAGAAACATTCTCTCTCAAAGTTTTATTAGAATTTCAGACCAGAAGATTTTTCCGAACGTAAACGAAAACTAAGTATATTTAGACTGAATAACGGTAATATTAGAAGTACCTTCAGTTTTATCAGAAAATTGGTGTGGTTTGTGTGTTGATGGAAATTGATAAGTAGGTGTGTTAAGTGTAATTTACACTTTTAGGTTTTGTCAAGGTGCTGAATATTTAGTACAATGATTTTCCTAATAACAGCACAATGAACTTGTATTCAATTGATCGGGGAGGAGGGCTGAATATTTAAATTACCTGACGAGCTAAGGCATGAAGACGAAAAGAAGGATTATATTTTTAATCGGTCTCACGATAACTGTTCTGTTTATTGCGTTTTCGCGAGTTGTTAGTCATTACTTAATAGATTTCTCTAAAGAGAGAGCCTTTGTAGTTGCCGAGGAAGCTTCGGAACAACAAACTTTGCTCGTGAAAAAGGAACTAGAGGCAGCTGTGTCTTTGTCTGTTTTTTTGAAGATTGCGGTAGAGAATGTATTGCTGGCAAAGCCTAAAGACATTGAACAGCTAGAGCGGCTTCTTCAAAAGAACCTAAAACAATCTCCAAATCTATTTGCGACTTGGGTAGTTTGGGAAGAGGATTTACAGCGGACAGGTAAAGGTTATTACACCGCTTTTTTCAATAGAAAAGGAAATAAAATTGTAAAAGACCAACGTTTTTACAATAGACACGAGGATAAGGCATACCCGATTTTGAAGCAATCCACTTCAACACTTATAATTCCGCACTTTTTTTACGATCCATTATCTCTTTTCAGTTCCTCACTTATCTCATTTGCAACACCAATTATTATAGATGGCGAGTACAAAGGTGCAGTTGGGGTAGATCTAGATATTGAGAAACTTCAAGAACTTATACGCGAGATAGATATTATTAAGGTAGGTTATGCATCATTGCTCAATGAAGATTTCAAGTTTGTAGGGCACGGCAATAAAACCATGATCGGGCAGAGCCTTTACGAGTTTATTTCAGGTGAGGAAGCAGCTAAGATTCACACAGCACTTTTTCAAAACAAGAAATTCAAAGGAGAACACATTTCGGCCACTATGCCCGACATCGAATATCGGGTGTACAATCCTGTTCAGATAGAAAATACTATGCAAACGTGGTATTTTGTGGTACATGTCCCTATGAAAGAGATAATGCAGCCCGCTGAAGATATTTCTAATTATACATTGATTGCAAGTATTATAGCTGTTTTTCTGATTCTGATCATTCTCAATTTTGTGATATCGTATGTGGTAGATCCCATTGTTCAGATGGCGCGAATGTTAGGTGATCTGGTGCACGGAAGGCCAATTACAGATGAAATTAAAATTTCTTTGCGGGACGAGATCGGGGAAATGAATCACAACTTTGTGAAGTTGGTAAAAGCTCTTGATGAAAAGGCAAAGGCAGATAAAGCTTTGGTGAGAGCTAAGGATGTAGCAGAAAGTGCAAAACATAAGTTGCAGACACTGAACCGTGAACTTGAAGCGAGGGTTGAGCAACGGACAGCTTCACTTGCAAAGGAGATTGAAGACAGAAAGGCAGCACAGGTGGCTTTGCAGGAAAGCGAAGCTTCTTATAAACATCTTGTTAGGAACTCTTTTCAGGGACTGGTAATTTACGACGATAAACAGATTCTGTTTGTAAACCAGCGTTTACTAGAAATCTTCGACCGCAAGGAAGAGGAGCTACATGGGATGAAAATTGATGACTTTTACAGACTCCATCATCCAGAAGAAGCATACCTTATTCACAAGAAGTTGAAGATGCTTGAGCATGATCCGAACTTCACAGATCGTCGGACATATCGTGTGATTCAGAAAAATGGAAAAATCCGTTGGGTAGAAGATTACTCCACTTCTATCCTTTATAAAGGTCGTCCTGCGGTTCAGGTAGTAATGCTTGATATACACGAGCGGAAACTAGTTGAAAAAGATCTTGCCGAATACCGAAAGTTCTTGAAACGGATTATCGATAATAATCCAAACTTGATCTATGTGCACGATATTCAAGGACGTTATGTTTTAGCCAACAAGGCCATGGCCGATCTGTATGGAGTAGAGTTGGACGATATGATAGGGAAATCGTTCAATGAATTGGATACCGAAAACAGACAGCTTGAAGAATATCAAAAGTACGACGAACTGGCTCGGGAAACACTCAAGCCGCAAACCATACCAATCACTACATTTGTAGATAACGATGGAAAAACCACATATTATCAGGCTGTAAAGGTTCCGTTGTTGAATTCCAGTGGAATCTGTCAGCATACATTAACGGTTGTCACTGACATAACGAACCGTTTGAAGGCAGAGGAAAAAGCAAAAAAGTCAGAGGCGTCTATCCGTCAGATTTTAGATACAATTCACGATGCAATTATACTGCACGACAAGGACCTCAATATTGTTTACACAAACAAGAAAATAGAAGCATTGTTCGGGATTTCGAGTGAGGAGGCTAAAACAATGCGTCTTACCGATTTGGCTCCAAGAAGGCTGAGCTATGCTAGGGTGGTGAAGGTATTCCGAAATCTTAGATTCGACGAACCCCGCTTCTTCGATCTTAGAGGTGTGAAACCAAAAACAAAGGAAGTTTTCGATGTCGAGGTCTTTATTAGTAAAGTAAACGTATTTGGTGGAGATTATTACCTTTCGGCCATTCGTGATATCACAGAGCGTAAGCAATTCGAAACCGCACTAGAGAAAGCAAGGATAGAGGCAGAAGAGGCCAACCAATCAAAGAGCGATTTCCTTGCTAATATGAGTCACGAGATCAGGACTCCGATGAATGCCATAGTTGGTTTTACGGAATTGCTCGAAAAAACAGAGATATCGCAAAAGCAGCGTCAATATTTAGAATCGATTCGTTCGGGCAGCAACAGCTTGTTGACAGTAATTACAGACATTCTTGATTTATCTAACATAGAAGCCGGCACTTTAAGCATCAAGCCCGAACCGATCAATCCGCGTCTGTTGTTCAACGAGATTGAGCGGATCTTCAGCTTACGTGTTAAGGAGAAAAAACTTGATTTCAAGCTCGAAGTCGACCCACGTATTCCAGAAAGCCTGATGTTGGATCAAGTGCGATTGCGTCAGGTAATTTTTAATCTCATTGGCAATGCTATAAAGTTCACAGACTCGGGTTATGTGAAATTATCTGCCAATAGGATTGATATTGCGGATAACTCAACAAAGATAAACCTAGAAATAGCAGTAGAAGATACAGGTATTGGTATTCCTAAAGAAGAGCATCAGGTTATCTTCGAATCCTTTAACCAAGGTTCCGCACTGAGCATGAAGAAATTTGGTGGAACGGGACTTGGGCTTTCCATAAGCAAGCGGCTGGTTTCTATGATGGGGGGGAATATTGAGGTCAATAGCGATGGAGCCACAGGTTCCATTTTCACCATTACTTTGTATGGAATTACAATCTCCGACCAAAAGCCGCATAATGCAGTTAGCCCCGAAAAATTAGCGGGGCAGATTGCTTTCGAGCCAGCAACAATTCTCATTGTAGATGATGTGAAAATGAACAGGGAATACCTTATGGAGGGGCTTAGGCACGCTCCTCTGAAACTGGTTTTGGCTACAGATGGAGAAGAAGCTGTGGAGATGACACAGAACTATCACCCAGATGTAGTGCTTATGGATATAAGAATGCCAAAACTTGATGGCTATCAGGCCGTAGAAAGAATAAAAGGAAACCCTACAACGGCCCATTGCAAAGTAATTGCAATGACAACTATGATTTTTGGGAATGAGGTGAAAAAAATTGAAGCATATAAGTTTGATGATTTTTTACGTAAACCGATTTATCTCGAAGATCTTTACGAAACCCTTTCAAAGTATATACCTCATAGAAGAATTCATAGCCAGGCATCGCTAGATAAAATGGTAGAAGAGGCGCAGATCAATACGGAACAGGCTCAGTTGGCTTTAAATCTGCTTGAGCTAAAAGCGCAGAAAATATGGGAGGAGGCCAAGCAGAATGAAATGTCCGAAGATATTGCAAATTTTGCAGGAAGAGTGCTGAAAATCGCTCGGCGGACCAATATCCATATACTTTTGGAGTATGGGAGCAAACTTCAGAATGAAGTGGAGAATTTTGAATTAGAGAACATGACTCTCACTTTGCATTCATTTGATAAAGTGTTGCAGCAAATAAAAGAAGCTGCTGAAGGTGGAAATACAAAATAGCTTTCAATGGACAAAATTCTGATCATAGACGATACAACCAAAAACATCCAGTTCATTGCTACTATTTTGCGAAAAGCTGGTTACAATATAGCTTATGCCACTACGGCAGAGGTAGCTTCAAATAAAATCGGACAGATACAATTCGACCTGATATTGCTCGATTGCATGATGCCAGACATCGATAGCTTTGAGTTTTGTTCAGGTCTAAAAGATGACGCAAAAACGGTTGAAATCCCAATTGTATTCATGCTTCCTCGAAGTAGCGAGCATAATATAACAAAAGCCTATTCCGCAGGGGCTAGTGACTATATTTCAAAACCATTTAACAAAGATGAGATTATTAGCCGCGTTCAAAATCTGATAGATTTATCCAAGAGCAAACTAACCAGTTCGGAGATATCTACTGTTAAAGAAAAAATAGAAACGCTGTTAAAAAAGACAGAGAAACAAGATAGTTTCTCAAAAATCGATCTGCAAAAAGAGCTTAGGGCGCTATTGTAGCAGCTAAAGTGAAAAAGTGAATTTTAAAGGCACGTTAGTTATTTTTTTTGCGAGATAATTTCTTTTTATTTTTATGTTTTTCTTTTTCTTTTTGATAATTAGGTGCTTGAAGAGGTATGGGTAGAGTGTTTCAATAGATTAATTTTATTTCAGATTGTAGGGCAAATCCATT
The DNA here is from genome assembly GCA_965230435.1 of Bacteroidales bacterium. Taxonomy (GTDB): domain Bacteria; phylum Bacteroidota; class Bacteroidia; order Bacteroidales; family JBDKHP01; genus JBDKHP01. The sequence continues at coordinate 553,198 of CBDDLB010000002.1, read as the reverse complement.
ACATTTGTGCGCAAAAATTTTCGGAAACAAAGTATTCTTATTATGGTGACCAAGGAAAAAAACCAGGTAGATGACCCGTTTGAAGGTGTAGAGGAGACGCTGAGCCGTACCGAACAATACATCGAAGAAAACCAGAAAAGCCTTACAATTATTGTTGCTGCGATTATTTTAATTGTAGGTGGCTATTTAGCTTACAAAAACTTCTACGTTGCGCCAATGGAAAAACGAGCGCAAGCTGAAATGTTTATGGCAGAGCGTTATTTTGAGAAAGATTCGTTTAACCTTGCTTTGAATGGCGATGGAAACTACGAAGGCTTTTTGACGATTATCGACAATTATGGCGCTACTAAAACTGCAAACCTTGCTTCTTACTATGCTGGTATCAGTTACCTGAAACTAGGGCAATATGATGAAGCGATTTCTTACCTTTCGGATTTCAGTTCAAGTGATGAGTTGATCTGGCCTCTTGCAATTACAGGAATTGGTGATGCCCATATGGAATTAGGGGACACAGATGCAGCAATTAAGCATTATAAAAAAGCTGCAACGACTAACAAAAATGACTTTACAACTCCAGTTTTTCTGATGAAACTTGCATTTGCTTACGAGCAAAGCGGAGATGTAAGTAAAGCTCTGGAAACGTATCAAAATATTAAGGATGACTTTCCAAAGTCAAACGAAGCTTCGCAAGTAGAAAAATACATTGCACGCCTTCAGTAAGAAAAGGATAAGGAGGTTCATAGGAAAGCCTCCTTATTTGTTTATGTTTATTCTTTCCCAAAGGCATCTTTCAGGCCAATCATAGCTTGTTCTACCTGTGCTCGTGGGTGAGCGAGGTTCATTCTCATATAGCCTTCTCCTTCTTTACCAAACATGTCACCCGTATTAAAGCCCAGTTTAGCCTCTTTTACAATTTTCTTTTCAAGTTCTTTATGTGTCAGTTCAAATGCCCGAAAATCTATCCATAAAAGATAAGTAGCTTCCAATGGCATTATTTTGATTTTTGGGATATGCTCTGCTACAAAATCACAAACATATTTGTAATTACCTTTTAGGTATGAAAGAAGTTCTTCCAACCATTGCTCTCCTTTTCGATAAGCCGCTACAGAAGCTACAAATCCAGGAATATTTCCCATGAAAACGTGCCAAGAGTTAAGCGTAGTTTCAAACTGTTCCCTCAAGCGTTTGTTAGAGATTATAACAGAAGAAGTAGATAAGCCGGCAAGGTTAAAGGTTTTGCTTGGAGCCATACAGGTTACTGTGATATCTGCAAGTTTTTCAGATACCTTTGCCAGTGGAATGTGTTTGTGTGGTTTAAAAATAAGGTCTGAATGAATTTCGTCAGAAATGATGATAACCCCATTTCGATGACAAATCTCGCCAAGTTCTTCCAATTCCTCTTGCGTCCAAACCCTTCCGCCCGGGTTGTGGGGGTGAGACAACAGCAAGAGTTTTGTTCGTTTGTCAATTTTCTTTTTAAGGTCATCAAAATCAAAGAAATATCTGCCTTCTTTTTCTTTAAGTGGATTCCTGACAACATGGCGGCCATGATCTTCTATTGCCATATAGAATGGATGGTAAACAGGAGGTTGAAGGATTACTTTGTCACCAGGTTGTGTGTAAGACTGAACAGCCATATTTAAGGCAGGAACAACCCCAGGGGTGTAAAGTATCCAGTTTTTCTTCACATTCCACTCATGGCGTTTTTGCATCCAGTCCATTATCGATTCAAAATATTCATCGTGCCGGAGTGTATAGCCAAGCAGCTCATGATCCAATCTCTCCCGAACAGCTTCAATAATGAAATCAGGCGTTTTGAAATCCATGTCAGCTACCCACATTGGCAAAACATCTTCGGTTCCAAAGAGATGTTTGCGGGCATCCCATTTTATTGAGTGACTTTTACTTCTGTCAACTATTTCATCAAAATTATATGGCATAAAACATCTTTTTAAATCAGATTACCAATAGAAAAACTAAAATCTGATGTGGTTGGTTTTCAGTAGAATATTCAAAAGCCTAAAATCTCATTTGATAGGCGTTTGATCTACAAAAATAAAAAATGATACAAGGAAAACTGAAAAATAATTCGATTAAGTAAAATGTAAAAAATAATTTTGGTTAAGGCGCACAAAGTGTTCACTACAGGAGCGTACTAGAGTACGTGAGGGTTTGGACGACCGCAGTGCAACAAAAACTGAAGTTATTTTTTCAGCTTTACTTATCTAAAATAAAATTTGCCTTAAACCATATAGTATCAGTGCATTTTCTTCTTGAGACGTTCGAATTTGGACGAATAGTTGTATTTAAAACTAATATTGTCTTATTATTTTAATCTTTTTTAGCATTACATTTGCCTTGCAAAAAGAGAATAGGCCTATGGCAAAACACGGGTATGTTGTACTTGATTATTATCTTGGTTAATAGTAACTGTTGGGAATACACGGCAAATTTGTTTTTTATGATCTGTGGGTAACGATGAAATAGACAGAGCTGGATAAATTCAGTGTTGTAAACAGAACAGCAACTATTGAAGAGTTTGTAGTAACGAAGACAGTCAGGAAATAAATCCCATTAACTGTTCTAAGCTCGCGCACCTATTTGTTTTAGATTCAGCTTTCTGCAAGTAACCAGCGTTTTACATTAGGAACTAAACTACTTTAAATTTTGGCTGAGTACTTATAGCAGTAATTGTAGGGCTTTCCAGAACACGATAATGAACCATTTTGCTTCATTATATCCATAAAAATGAAACAGGGAAAGGTGGGGCTGTGCATAGAGGTCGCTTCTATGAGAATAATATTGGAAAATAATAATAGACATACAATATTTTCCGTTGAGCAAGGTTGTTTTGGATTGGATTTTGTGCCAGCTGAATTCAGGTTTGGACGTGCTTGACAATTGCGAAACTTTTTTCGTATATTCACTAACAAATTAAAAAAGGGAACTATGTATTCTGTTTCGACCAAGGAAGACCCAACTGATAGTTCTGCATTGGAGATCGTATTCTCTGGAGAGCTATTGATCGAAAATATTGATAGTATAGTAACAGAAACTCGGAAGCTTATCGGTGAGTACGATTCTTATCTAATTTCGGCTCATGAAATCGATGATATGGATCTTTCTTTCGTTCAGTTTATTTTCTCTTTAGAAAAATCCTTGTTGGCTCAGAACAAGAAGGTTGAGAAGAAAATGCAGATGCCAGAAACTTTTGCTGAGCTTTTTACGAACACTGGTTTGGGAACCATAATGGCCTGAGTAGAGATCCGCTAAATTAAATTATTGAAAAAATGGCAAAAACAATTTTGATTGTCGATGATTCAGCCAGTATCAGAGAAGTTGTGAAATTCACACTTGAAAATGCAGGTTTTGACGTATTGGTAGGTGTTGACGGAGAGGATGCTCAAAAGTTCTTGGATGGCAGACAGATACATCTACTTATTACGGACTTGCACATGCCAAACAAGAATGGTATAGAATTGATTAAAGACGTTAGAGAAACAGAAGATTATAAGCGCATCCCAATCCTGTTTCTTACAACAGAATCGCAAAAAGAGAAGAAAATGGAAGCTAAAGCCGCTGGAGCTACAGGGTGGTTAATAAAGCCTTTTGTTCCACAAAAATTATTAGCTGCCATCAATAAAGTTTTGCGTTAAAAGAAATTAGACGTTTGATATTATGGAACAATTTCAATCAAGGTTCTTAGAAGAAGCTACTGATTTGATCGACGAGCTTGAGGAACTGCTCTTAGAAACACGGTTGGACAAGCTTCCGGATGATTTCATCGAGCAGGTATTCCGAATTATGCACTCGCTCAAGGGAAGTGGTGCTATGTTTGGATTTCAGCAGGTTAGCGATTTTGGCCATAACCTTGAAGATCTTTACGATAAAATCAGAAACGATGAGTTAACGGTTACTGAGGATATATTGGATCTTACGCTAAAATCTGTCGATTTATTCAAGGGGTTGCTCCATAATGCAGACGATTCTGCGACTCTGCAAGGTGTCTCAGAAATAACACAGCGGGTTCTAAATATTATCTCTACAAACGATCAAGGTGACAAACACCTTTCCAAGAAAGCAGACATCAACGACACCAGTTTAAAAACGTTCTGGGTTCAGTTTCTGCCTCACAAAGAAATTTTCGATAACGGTACCAACCCTCTTTTTGTTATCGATGAGTTGGTGGCAATAGGGCAAAGCGAGATTATTGTCGACACAAAAAAAGTCCCCGATTTTAAGAACTTCAAGCCAACGAACTGTTATATTAGATGGTATGTGCTTTTGGCCACATCAAGCTCAGAGGAAGATTTGGAAGAGGTATTTATGTTTGTTGATGATCTGGCAGACATAAATATTGAGAAAATAGCCGATAGAAATGTACTGGGCGATGGACTGGTGTTGAACAAAGTAGAACAAGCCAGAAAGAACCTGGAAATAATCGGTGACGGTTTTGTAGAAGAGTTAAAAGAAGCAGCGAAGCAGGCCATGCTGGCTTCTGAGGAGGAGAACATAAAAGAGAATTTAAACGATTTCAATAAGCGTAAACAACTCTCAAGTATACGTGTTGCTGCCGATAAAATCGATACATATCTAAGCCTAGTTAGTGAGCTGATAACAGTACAGACCAGTCTTAGTATATTAGGGGAAAAGTTAAAAAATGATGAACTAAGTTCGATTGTAGAAGAGATTGAGCATCTGAGTAGAAATTTGCGCGATAACGCCATTAGCATTTCTTTAGTTCCTTTTGCTACCATTTTCAGCCGTTTTCAGAGACTTGTTCACGATTTATCCAAAGAATTTGGTAAAGAGATAGAACTTAAGGCAGAGGGAATGGATACAGAGCTGGATAAAACAATGATCCAGACCATTACAGATCCCCTTATGCACATTATACGAAATAGTATCGATCACGGTATAGAGGATCCTCAGGCACGTGAAGCAGAAGGGAAACCTGCTGTGGGAACTATTACAATGAGAGCGCTGCATAGTGGAGCAAACATCCTTATTGAAGTTGAAGATGATGGGCAGGGGATAGATCCGCAAAAAATTCGAGATGCGGCAATCCGGAAAGGATTTCTTGATTCTTCAGTCCAAATGTCCGACCAGGATACGATAAAATTGATATTACGCCCCGGTTTTTCTACAACAGAAAAAGCAACAAGTGTTTCTGGACGAGGAGTGGGGATGGATGTTGTTTTTCAGAATGTAACCAGCCTGAAAGGAGCTCTTGATATTGAAAGCAAAATAGGTGTTGGAACTACAATGCGAATCCGGCTGCCACAGTCATTGTCGATCTTAGATGGTATGCTGGTGAACATTTCAGATACACTTTTCGTAGTTCCATCGATGGTATTGCTTAAGATTGCTCCTATTAATTACGACGAACTGAAAGAGTCCGAAAATCAGCTTCTTTATATCGACGGTGAACATATTCCTTTTTTAGATCTCAGGAAGGAATTCGAAATCAAAGGCGATCTGCCTGAGCGTATGGAAATCGTTGTGCTTGAATACGAAAGCTCTAAGGTAGCACTAATTGTTGATCAGGTACACAATGAATATCAGGTGGTTTTAAGGCCGTTGGGTAAGTTTTTGAAAAACAATGACATGCTGCTCGGTGCATCAATAATCGGGGAGGGCAATATTGCACTTGTTCTTGATACGAATAAAATAATCAAACAAATGATTTCGAAGCACGGAAACTAAAAAGAGGTGCTGTGATAAGTACTTTTATGATTATCACAAAGTTGATATACGGAATAAGGCACCAGAAATAAATATGTTATACAAAACGACACTTTTGAAGTGTGTAATTATACTGAACATTAGTACAATATCTCTTTAAATAGCACTACGTGCTTAGTTCTGTGAACTTAATTTTTAAAAGAATCAATATATGGATCTGTTATCAGATATAGGAACAAATGCGTATTTAATTTTTCAGATTGAAAACGACCTATTTGCTGCCGAAGTAGAAAAGGTAGTACGCATTTCAGAATTGCCCTCGATAACACCTATACCTAAAGCCCCACCGTTCCTTAAGGGGGTGATTAATCAGCGCGGAAATGTTATCCCAATGATTAACACGAAATTTAAATTTGCCGTAGATGCAGAAGCCGCAGAAGGAACAGGAGATGAAGAATATCAGGTGATAGTCATTTTTAAGATATCATATAACGAAGAAGAAGTTGAAATAGCAGCACCAGTAACGGCTGTGAAGGACGTGGTTTCTGCTGAAGACATTACCGTGAATGAGGCTCCAGAGATGGGACTCAAATATAAGCCAGAGTATATAAAAGGAATGATTGTTAACAAAGAGAAGTTTGTAATCCTATTGGATATCGACAAGGTGTTGACATCCGAAGAGATTATCAAACTCATCGAATCTGTTAATGAATAAGTGAAGAGATAGGATGGAAGACGCTTTTATGCCATTGAACACGGAGTTATCTCCAAAGGCATTCAAACGCCTAAGTACTTTTATAAATTCGGAATTTGGGATCAAAATGCCTCCCGAGAAAAGAATTATGCTTCAGAGCCGTTTGCTGAAGCGCTTGAGGCATCTGAATCTATCGAATTTTGATGAGTATGTGGAGCTGATCTTTGACAAAACCGAAGGCAAAGATGAACTGTTCATGATGATTGATTTGGTTTCTACTCATAAGACCAACTTCTTTCGTGAGAGTCAGCATTTCGATTATCTGACAAGTACAGCGCTTCCGCAATTAATTCAAAAGAAACGCCACTTGAAGCTCTGGAGTGCAGGGTGTTCCACAGGAGAAGAAGTGTATACTTTAGGCATGGTGTTGAGTGAATTTAGAACGAGGTTCCAAGCACCAACATTCGATATTCTGGGAACAGACATAGCCAAGCATGTATTAGAAAAAGCGTCAAAGGCCATTTATCATAAAGATACGATTGAAGAGATTAGTCAGGAACGGAAAAAAAGATTTTTCCTAAAGCATAAAGACGTAAGTCAGCCATTGGTGCGTGTAGCACAGGATTTACGAAAAGCTGCCCGTTTTCAGTGGTTAAACCTAATGGATACAGAATATCGTCTGGCTGATCATTTTGATATCATTTTTTGTAGGAACGTACTTATTTATTTCGAGCGGGATATCCAAGAGAAAGTAGTAAGGAGATTGAGCGAACGATTACAACCGGACGGATTATTGTTTTTGGGACATTCCGAATCGATTATAAACTTTAAGTTGCCATTGGTACAGATCATGCCAACAATATATAGAAAAGCATAAGCAGACGGGGCTTATTGACACAGACATTAATTTGATTAAATTATGCTAAGCGACGACCAACTATTAAATGAATTGTTGACTCGGTTCAATAAAAACAAAGAAGACTTAGAGCTGTTTCAGCGGCTTACGTCCGAATTAAAAGAAGTGAACCAAAAGTTAGCCGAATCAGAGGCTCATAAGAGTCATTTCATTTCGCACATCACAAACGAAATCAATAACCCATTTACATCAATTCTGGGGTTGGCAAAGAACATCACAGAGATGCGTAGCGGTAGTGAGAATAAGATGCGCGATATGGCCAAATTAATATACGATGAGGCTTATGTTCTGGATTTTCAGCTGAAAAACGTTTTTGCAGCAGCAAAAATTGAAGCTGGTAATATATCCCCTCATTTCTCTAAGGCAGAAATAAATGGAATGCTTAAGCGTGTAATCGGATCTGTAGAACATTTGGCAGAAAAGCAAAAAGTAAGATTGACGCTGAATAACGAACTGCCTGCCGACGGGGACGGAAATAGCTTTTTGTATACAGATGCTGAGAAGTTGGAATCTATTTTCATAAACCTTTGCAATAATGCAATTAAGTTTTCAGATCCAGGAACAGAGGCCATTATTTCTGTTATTCCTTCCGAGGAGTATGTCGATTTTAGCTTTCATAACAAAGGGAAGAGTTTGGCTGAAGAGGAGCGAAAAGAAATGTTCGATCGTTTCAAACGCTTAGAGGATGACATAAACTCTATTAATCCAGGTCAGGGGCTAGGTTTGTCTGTAGCTAAAGCCTATGCTCAAATTTTAGATAGCGATATTCTAGTCGAGAGTACACCGTCTGAGGGAAATACATTTACATTGCGCTTGGCCATAAAAGCTATGGAGGAAAGTGATAGTGTAACCGATTCAGATGGATATGAATTATTTTCAGAAGACGAAGAACTATTTTAATGGAGCCAACAAAGAAACACTTTCTATTGCCAGGAGCTATTTTTGTAGCAAAAGAACCACACGAAGTTACAACGATTTTAGGTTCGTGTGTTTCGGTTTGTCTGTGGGATTCTAGAAAACAGATAGGAGCGATCAACCATTTCCTTCTGCCGTTCTGGAATGGAAAAGGCCTAGCCTCGCCTCGTTATGGCAATATAGCAATTCAGAAAACCCTCGAAAAACTGAAGCAGTTAGGTACGAATCCAGAACACCTTGAAGCGAAAGTTTTTGGAGGTGGAGAAGTCCTGAACTCCGGAAATACTTTTTCAATTGGCCAGCGAAACTTCGAACTGGCAATTAACACGCTCAAAGAGGAGAAAATAAAGATTAAAGCACAAAGTTTGGGGGGAGAGCTTGGAAGGAAAATTATTTTCAATACTTTTACAGGAGAAGTAAAAATGCGGTATATACAACGCTTGTCACGTTAATTTAGAATTTTATAATGGCTGCCGGAAAAATCAGAACACTAGTAATTGACGACTCAATTGTTATTCAGAAGTTTTTGACCCAATTAATAGAAACTTCAGATAATATTGAAGTGATGGGAACGGCGGCGGATCCATTTCAGGCAGCAAAGATAATAGAACGGGAAATACCGGACGTTATAACGCTGGATATTGAAATGCCTAAGATGGATGGGATTACTTTCCTTCGTAAAATAATGGCTCAGTATCCATTACCTGTTATCATTATTTCGAGTAAAGCACGCTCAAGTACACCATTAGCGGTAGAAGCTCTTGATCTGGGGGCTTTTGCAATTTTTCCAAAATCAAACCTAGACCTTAATAACTTAGAGCTTTCTGCTCAACGTTTGATTGAAACTATACAGAAAGCTGCCGATTATCGCCCAAAACGAATCAGAAATCAAAGAACTTTGTATCGCCCAACGAAAGCTAACCCTCCAGTCACTCCAACCAGGACTGTTCCAAATACTGCATCACGAAGTATTCTAGCTATAGGTGCATCGACGGGAGGAACTGAAGCAATCCGTGCCATTTTGGAACACTTGCCAGCCAATAGTCCTGGTACCGTTATCGTTATTCATATGCCAGAGAACTTTACTGCAGCTTATGCCAACCGTCTCGACCAACAGTGCGAGATGCACGTAAAAGAAGCAGAAGATGGAGACCTGATTTCAGAGGGTACAGCTCTCGTTGCAAAAGGAGGACACCACTTATCTGTATATCAGAGAGGAGCCGAATTTAGGGTGAGGGTAGAAAAAACAGCTCCAGTAAACAGACACATGCCTTCTGTAGATGTACTTTTTAATAGTGTAGCTAAAGTTTGTAAGAAGAATGCATTAGGCGTTATCCTTACCGGAATGGGGGGGGATGGCGCAAAAGGTTTGAAAGAGATGCGTGATGTAGGTAGTTTTACGATTGCTCAGGACGAAAAATCGAGCGTGGTGTTTGGAATGCCACGTGTTGCAATTGAGCTCGGGGCAGCTGCTAAGGTTCTGCACCTAAGGGATATTGCAGCATCTATACGCCAATATTTTCAACAATCTGTAAGATAGTGTCTTCTTTAGACGTTATTATTTTCTCTAACTTGGTAAGGTCTTTGGAGAATTACGAGGAGATACCGATTTTAAATGACCTTTTTCATGAAGAAAGCACCTAGTAGTCAATTATCATATCGTTACGCCTTTTTAGCAACAGGAACAGGTATTCTTGTTCTTTTAATAGCTTTCCTTGTTGAAGCTTATATGAAAGAACAGCCTCCTGGTTTGTCTGTTATAGTTCAGTTTCATCGCGACACGCCTGTCTTCTTTGTCCTCGACGTACTCATATTAGCTTTTGTATTGCTAAGCTTTGTTGTTGGAGCTCGCTTTAGCAGAAGAATGGAAGATACTGTTGCGGAAGTAAACCTCCAACGCGACAGTATAAATAAGGTGATGAGCTTTGCTGAGAGGCTCCGTGATGGAGATATTAATGCGGAATACAATGTTACTGCTTCGAGCGATTCCCTTGGCCGAACCTTGGTTGAATTGCGTGATCAACTTTCCAAAAACTTAAACGAGGAGGCCGATAGAAAGAAGGAAGAAGATCAGAGGCACTGGGTTGCAACTGGTATTGCTCAGTTTGGAGATATCCTTCGTCATCATACTAACGACATTCGCCTTCTGTCCAGAAATATAGTTAGTTTCCTTGTTGAATACATGAATGTGAATCAGGCCAGTTTTTATAACTTGGTAGAAGATGGAGATGAGGAGAAGTATTTTGAACTTCTGGCTATTTATGCTTATGGAAGGGATAAATATCCAGATCAGAGGATTGCATGGGGAGAAGGTTTGGTTGGTGCTGTAGCTTTGGAGAAGGACACTGTATATATGACAGAGGTGCCGGATAGTTATATCACGATCACTTCTGGGCTGGGAGAATCGAACCCGAGTAGTATTTTGGTGGTGCCACTTCAGAACAACGATGACGTACATGGAGTACTTGAATTGGCCTCTTTTGAAACATTGGAACCTTATAAGATACGTTTTGTAGAACGTATTGCAGAAAATATTGCCTCTACACTCGCAGGTGTAAAGATTAACGAACAAACAGCCAAGCTGCTGCATGAATCGCAGGAAAATGCGAAAAAAATGGCTGAAACAGAGGAGTTCATGCGCCAGAATATGGCAGAATTGGAAGCCACTCAGTTGGAAGCAGCAAAACAAAGTGAAGAATTTATTAGTTTCTCGAACTCCGTAAACCTTTCGATGTTGCGTGCTGAGTTTGATTTGGATGGGAACTTGCTTATTTCGAACGATAGGTTTGTTAAGTCATTGCAGATATCGAGGAAAGCCGAAGAGAAAATTCATATAAGCAACCTTATTGATCGTAGGCGTTTAGAGTGGTTTGAGCGCTATTGGATGGAAATCACAACTAACCGTACACATTTCGAAGGGGAGATCCCTTTTGTTACTCCAGATTATAAGCAGGTATGGACGGTGGCTGCTTTTTCTAGTGTCACCAACCTTGAGGATGAAATAGAGAAGGTTTTGTTCCTTGGCTTAGACGTTACGGAGCAAAAGGGGAGCGAGCAGCAGAATAAAGCTGTGATTGAGGCGATCAATCAGGCTACACTTAAGATGGAAATCAACCTTCAAGGGAAGATTATTTTGAGTAACGAGCGTTTTATGAAGATGCTCCGTTATTCAAATGATGAAATTAAGAATCTGAGTGTTAGTGATTTTATGCTGGAAGATCAAAAAAGAAATTTCAAGACGATCTGGCAAAACATTACGCGTGGTATTCCTTTCGAAGGGAGAATAGGCATTCGCAACAAATTAGACAATACGAATTGGTTCTATGGAACATTTAGTTTAATAAACCCATCTTCTTATCAAACTGTAGAGAAGGTCGTTTTTATTGGCAGTGATATTACGCGCCAGGTGGAGATGGAAGAGAAGTCTAAGCTTCAAACAAAAAAACTGATTGAACAGGAGGAGCAGCTAAGGGCATCGAGGGAAGACTTGAGTAGAAGGCTTCGTGAGGCGAAAGAAGAAATGCGGGAGCAGTATAAGGAGATTGAGATAGTTAAAGCTCTAAATGAGAAAACGCTGGAAGGCGCATTGGATGCAATAGTTTCAATAAACCAGTTTGGAAAGATAGAGTTCTTTAACGAGGCTGCAGAAGAACTTTGGGGATTGCCAAAAGAACAAGTGCTAGGGCGACAAATTGAGGAAATTTTGCCAGCAGAGCATGAGAAAGATCAAGAAGAGTACATGGGCAAATACCTTAAGATATCCGACAAACCTTCGCTACGTCAGCGCACAGAAGTATTTTTTGTAACACATTTGGGGCAGCGGGAAAATGTTCTGCTTACACTTTCCGAGGCGAAGGAAGGCGAGCATTATCGTTTAACTGGATTTATCCAGAAGGTTGAAGTGGAATTGTTCTAATTTTATGGCAATTTTGGATAGATTGTCCTTAAGCAGTGGTACAGTGTTAAAAAATAGTTTACTTTTGTATGGTATGACTATATGCCGCATCTTTCTTATATAGGGAGTGAAAGCATATTTTCGGGGAGATGGTAGATAGGAAGGGATGTTGAAATTTTATTAATTGAATATGCAGGAAGTTGCAAAAGGAATTGGGCTTGGAGCGGGATTTGTTGTTGGCGCAATTTTAATTTTTTTATTTGTTGTGCTTATCGTCGTATTAATATGGAAGTTATATAAGCTTTCTTTACGTCGACAATTTTCTCCTGAATTGTTTTATCAATATAGTAGGGAACTTCTCCGCCAAGAACGTTTTGAGGAGTTAAACAAAGTACAGGAGATCATTAAGAAGTTGGAAAACGATCAGGATCCAAAGGAGATGTTGAAATCCTACGAAGTAGACATTGATACTGATCTGGAGTGGGTTCCTACACCTGATGGGGGGGAGCGATTGGTTTTTAGAAGAGATCGGCGAATAGTTCGCCGCAGTAAAAAATAAAAAGAGAGGCATTCCAAACGCGGAGTGCCTCTTTTCGTTTATATCCTACCAAGCGAAAAGTTCGAAACTTCCCATTAGCTCATTTACTTCTTTACGGACACGGTTTGTTGTTGAGTCGTTGTTGATATTCATCACGATCTCGTCAATCCACTTAACAATCTGACGGATATTATCTTCTTTCAAACCTCTGGTTGTAACGGCAGGAGTACCTACGCGAATGCCTGACGTTTGAAAAGGTGATCGGCTGTCGAAAGGAACCATGTTTTTATTCAAAGTAATGTCTGCAAGAACAAGTGCATTTTCCACCTCTTTACCCGTTACATCAGGAGCTTTGCTTCTTAGGTCAATCAGCATCGAGTGGTTGTCGGTACCGCCTGAAATTACTTTGTATCCAGAGTTAATAAATTCCTCTGCCATTACTTTAGCATTCGTCATCACTTGTTTTTGGTAGTCGCGGAATTCTGGGCGAAGCGCTTCCCCAAAAGCAATAGCTTTTGCTGCAATAACGTGCTCAAGTGGGCCACCTTGAGTTCCAGGGAAAACAGCTGAGTCCAGAAGAGAAGACATCATGCGGATTTTTCCTTTTGGAGTGGTTTTTCCCCATGGGTTTTCGAAATCTTCGCCCATTAAGATAATACCTCCACGTGGCCCTCTAAGAGTTTTGTGAGTAGTAGAAGTCACGATGTGGCAGTGTGGAATAGGATCGTTAAGCAGTTTAGCAGCGATAAGACCAGCAGGGTGAGAGATATCAGCCATAAGTAGCGCGCCTACCTTGTCTGCAATTTCGCGCATACGTTTAAAATCCCAATCGCGAGAGTAAGCCGAAGCTCCTGCAACAATCATTTTTGGCTTTTCTTTGATTGCCAATGCCTCCATCTTATCGTAATCGATCAGGCCAGTTGCTTCCTCAACTTCGTAAGCAACAGGATTGTATAAAATACCTGAGTAGTTTACATGCGAACCGTGAGTTAAGTGACCACCATGTGAAAGGTCGAGCCCTAAAAACGTATCGCCAGGCTTTAGGCACGCAAGCATAACAGCAGCATTGGCCTGAGCACCTGAGTGTGGTTGAACATTGGCGTAAACCGCACCGAACAGTTCTTTAACACGGTCGATGGCGAGTTGCTCTGTCTGATCTACTATCTGACATCCCCCATAGTAGCGTTTGCCTGGGTAGCCTTCTGCGTATTTATTTGTTAACCAAGATCCCATTGCTTGCATTACTTGGTCGCTCACAAAGTTTTCCGATGCGATTAACTCAACTCCATGCAATTGGCGTTGGTGCTCTTGCTCTATAAGATCAAATATTTTGTCGTCTTTAACCATGTTAATATGTGTTTTAGGAATAATATGCCGTATTCAAAAATAAAGATAAAAGAAACAGAAAGTGGATTTAACGAATGAGCTGTAGAGCCTAGGCGCCCTATGTTTTTTTCTCTTATTCCTCTTCTTCTGTTAGAGGTTCATGTACAACTATATAAGTCGACACGCTGTCTTTTGTGTCCTCTCCTCTGTATACTTTCAATGTTACAGCAAATCTCCCAGTTTTAGTGTAAGTATGTAATGGATCTTTTTCGGAAGATTGTGTATCGTCAGCGTCGCCAAAATACCATTCATGCCTGTCAGCAAACATAGAACAGCTTTCGAATTGAACTTGAGCTTGTGTGGTGGTGGTTTCTTCGCCTGCTTCAGAAGTTGTTGTGGAAGCTATTAGGACAGAATCGGATTCTACTGATATGCATGCAATAACATGTGGGTTGTCTTTAATACAGGATGTAAGTATTGATATGCTTAATGCACTTACTAAAATAAGAAGTGTTTGCTTCATGGCTACAAATTTTAGCAAGCAAACTTAATTATTTTCTTGCAAACTTTTTGTTTCTTCGGCAGGGCTATCTATTACTAATGTGTGATTTTAATTTCTTTAACAGGTAGATCGGTTGTATTTTCCTTTTTGTGGTTGAATAAGAAGCTAACGGTTTTCATGTTACGACTTGCTTGCTATCTGAAGCAATAAAAAAGCCATATATAAAGATGGCTTTTTTACTAAAGTTATAGATATCAGGCTTCTACTTTGAGAACGTCTTTTATTGCTTGCTTGAATGTCTCTTTAGGTAGCGCTCCTTGAGCCATTTGTGGCTGAGCCCCTTTGGGAACAAAAAGCAGGGACGGAATTGATTGTATACCGAACATTGCAGAAAGGTGTTGTTCCTCTTCGGTATTCACTTTGTAAATATTGATTTTTCCTTCGTATTCACTTTGAAGTTCTTCTAAGATAGGAGCTACCATTTTGCAAGGCTGGCACCAATCGGCATAGAAGTCGATCATACATGGAAGGTCGCCTTCAAATTTCCACTCTTTGTTAGTTTCGAAATTGAAAATTTTCTCTTTGAATGTTTGTTCAGTTAAATGTTCTACCATTATTGTGTTTTTAGCAAATGAATAATATATATATGTGCTCAGTCCAGCCCAAAGGTTGTACCAAGAACTAAAGTCTGATCTTTTTGCAGGTTTTAAGCATATATATCTTACTTTTGCAAGTTAAATGTGTCATTGTGTCATTTATTTATATATTTTAATGTTTGTATATTTAAATTTGACAACTTGACTCACTTGAAGTCACTGTATGTGAACTTTGTTCAAAGATAAAGGTAAAATATGCAAGAGCATCTAATACACCCAGTTTTCAGGGTATTAAAAAACGTTTTGGAAGCCAACGGGCAAGAGGCGTATGTAATAGGTGGTTATGTGCGCGATATTATTCTCGGGCGACCATCGAAAGATATTGATATTGTTGTGGTTGGCAGTGGTATAAAACTGGCAGAAGAGGTGGCCAAAGCAATAGGAGGAAAACAGAAGGTTAATGTTTTTAAGAACTTCGGAACTGCTCAGCTGCGATATAAAGATGTAGAGGTCGAGTTTGTTGGAGCAAGAAAAGAATCTTATCAAAGGGATTCGAGGAAGCCGATAGTTGAAAATGGAACTTTGAAGGACGATCAGAATAGGCGCGATTTTACAATCAATGCGTTAGCAATAGGGCTATCTTCATGGAACTATGGACAGTTAGTCGATCCTTTTGGCGGTCTGGAGGCTATCGAACATAAAGAAATAAGAACGCCATTAGACCCAGATATTACTTACTCCGACGATCCGCTTCGGATGATGCGGGCAATACGTTTTGCAAGTCAGTTAAGGTTTGTTATAGTGAAAGAATCTTTCGATGCTATCAAACGTAATAAAGAACGCATTAAGATTGTTTCAAATGAGCGTATCATTGATGAACTGAATAAAATAATGTTGGCAAAAGTTCCTTCAGAAGGGCTTTTGTTGTTGGATCAGACAGGTTTACTTGATTACATTCTTCCTGAACTGATAGCTTTGAAAGGTGTTGAAGAAGTGGAAGGAAAAGGGCATAAGGACAATTTTTATCACACCTTGAAGGTACTCGATAATATTGCTCAGAATACCGATAGTTTGTGGCTGAGGTGGGCTGCCCTTTTGCATGATATTGGAAAAGCGCCTACTAAGAAATTTCAACGAGGAGGATGGACTTTTCATGCTCATGATTTTGTAGGGGCAAAGATGACATATAAAGTATTCAAGCGTTTAAAGATGCCTTTGAACGATAAAATGAAGTTTGTGCAGAAGCTTGTGCGTCTTCATCTTCGCCCCATTGCGCTTGTAAAAAGTACAGTCACAGATTCAGCAGTGCGGCGTTTGTTATTCGATGCCGGCGAGGATGTAGACGATCTGATGACTCTTTGCGAGGCAGATATCACGTCTAAAAATCACAATAGGGTTCAACGTTATCTTAAAAATTTCGCCATCGTTCGTCAGAAGCTGACGGATATTGAGGAAAAAGACCGTATCAGGAATTTTCAACCTCCTGTTTCTGGAGAAGAAATTATGAAAACATTTGGTATTACTCCATCTAAAGAGGTCGGAATGATAAAAGATGCCATAAAAGAAGCTATTTTAGAGGGTGAAATATCAAATGATTATGAGCAGGCAAAAGAACTAATGTTGAAGCTCGGAAGAGACATGGGACTAACTCCTGTCGTTTGATCTTCTTGATATTTGAAGGAGAAATCCTGATCGAATCCCGTATTTGTTGAGGAAGATAACAATTGGTGAGTTCAGATTACATCACTGTTAATTCTAAAGATTGGCTACTATGATAGAAAATCCATATTTATTTGAAATAAACAGCACGATACCTTTTGCAGGTGTCTTAGCTGGACAAGCAACAGACGCAGTTCAAAAAAAGATAGCATTCGCAAAGCAAAAATTACAGGCATTATATACAGAAGGAGAACTGAATTTCGAAAATACCCTAGGTGAGCTGGATGCCTTGCTGAACGAAGTTTCGAAAACTTATGGAGCTATATATCTAATGGCTTTTACGCATCCAGAAGAAGAAGTGCGTAACGATGCTCAGACGAATATCCCAATTGTTGAACAGTTTTTTTCAGAAGTTCAGCTCGATGAAGAACTGTATAAACGTGTTCTTGAATATTCAAAAACGAGAGAGGCCGAAGAACTGACAGGAGCTAAGAGGAAGTTTTTAGAGGATACATTGGCAGATTTTAAACGTAACGGTTTTGCTCTTCCGGCAAATACGAGAGAGGTTGTGAAGGAAATAAAGAAGCGCCTTTCTGAAGTCAGTAGTCAGTTCGATGCAAATATTGTGACCGCGAAGGATGAACTTTTGCTTGGTGAGGATGAGGTTCAAGGGCTTCCTAACGATTATCTTCAAGCTAGAAAACAAGCTGATGGGCGTTACAAAATTGACCTGTCGTATCCATCGTATCGTCCGTTTATGAAATATGCACAGTCTGGCAAGGCGAGGAAAGAGCTTATGAGTTGCTTTTTGAACAGGGCTTCGGGAGAAAACAATAAAATCCTTCGGGAGATAGTAGACCTTCGTCAAGAACTAGCCGAGAATTTGGGATACCGAAGTTTTGCTGAATATCAGTTAGAAAACAAAATGGCTAAAACGCCTCAAGAGGTATGGAGCTTTGAAGAAGATATTCAACAAAAAGTGATGCTCAAAGCTGAGACAGATTATGAGGAGCTATTGAAGATAAAGCAAGAAATAAAACCTGATGCTGATAAAATCGACTCTTGGGAAACAGCATTTTTAGAGAACCTGTTGCTCGAAAAGGAATATCAGCTAGATGAACAAGAACTGAAGCAATATTTCGAGCTGAACAATGTAATAGATGGCTTGTTTCACGTATGTGAGTCACTATTTGGAATTACTTTCGTAGAACAGCAAGGGGCTTCCGTATGGCACCAGGATGTAAAGTACTATAGTGTTGTTGAGAATGAAAGAGAGATAGGGCACTTTTACCTTGATCTTTTTCCAAGAGATGACAAGTACGGGCATGCAGCTATGTTTCCAATTGTATCTGGCAGGGCAGATTTGTCTGGGTATGAAACCCCCAAAGCTGCTTTGGTTTGTAACTTCCCTAAGCCAGCAGAAGACGTTCCTTCGTTGCTAACGCATGGAGATGTTGAGACTTTCTTTCATGAATTTGGGCATCTGTTGCATGGTTTGTTGACTACAGCGGAACTTGCATCTCAAGCAGGAACATCCGTAAGCCGCGATTTTGTCGAAACGCCATCGCAAATTTTCGAGCAATGGGCATGGAATTATGAGTCTCTGAAAAAATTTGCGAAACATTATGAAACAGGAGAGGTGCTTCCCAAAAGCCTGCACGAAAAAATGATTGCTTCTAAGAATGTGAATTCTGGAAACTATTATTTACAGCAGATTTTTTATGGAACTATCGATATGCGTCTGCATGACCAGTGGCAGGAATTTCATCAGGAAGAGTTTGCTGATATTCTGAAGGAATTGCAGGAAAGCATAACGAAATTTCCTTTTATAGATGGAACCAATATGCATGCAAGTTTTGGGCATTTGAACGGATATGCCGCAGGTTATTATGGATATTTGTGGGCAAAGGTGTATGCAGAAGATTTTTATTCTGTCTTCGAGCAAGATGGCGTTATGAATCCAGAGATAGGAAAGCGCTATAGGGATATTGTATTAGCCCAGGGCAGTACAGTGGATCCTGCTCAGATTGTACGTGAATTCTTAGGGCGTGAACCTCAAAGTAATGCATTTTTACGCAACATAGGATTGGAAGTGTAGTCTTTGTTACTTCAATAAAAACATCAAATTAAATTATTAACCTAAGCTTTGGGTTGTCTCTTGAAAATCAAGATTTTATGTTGTGTGTCGTTTCCGGACAGTAGCGAAATAGACTTAAGCTTTGAATTTCTAGAGGCTACTTCAAGTTGAATTAACTCAACATCTTTGGGCTTGCAATAGTGCTATTAAGTACTCAGTCAAAATTGAAGTAGATTGATTCTTGATGTAAATAGCTAGTTACTTGCAGAAAGTGAATCTACAATAAATAGGTCAGAGACCTTAAACAGCTCTGTTAAAGTTCTGAAAGATAGTTCTGTGAACTTATGTACCGAAAAGAAGAAGCCAAAAAATTACGGGAGAAATTCTGGACAGATTTTTATAATAAGTCTGCACGTTTACGGCTTAAAAATGGAAAACCCCGAAAATGGATGCTATACAAGACGGGGATAAAAGGTGTAGAACTGAAGTTTGATCTTACGCAGAAAAATATGTCTGTAATGATCGAGATTTTTTATCGCAATGTGTACACCCGTTTGGAGGTGTTTGAAAAGTTCGAGCAGGTACGAGCTCTAATTAGCGAGGCTTACGAGGGGGAGCTAACATGGGATGATAATGTTGTTACAGAATATGGCAAAGAAGTATGTCAGATATATGAGCGTAACGACGGTGTTAATATCCATGATCAAGGACAGTGGGACGAGATTATGAATTGGTTGATGACGAAAATGTTGTCGTTAGAAAATGCCTTTGAGGAAGTGCATTCTTTTCTGAAATCTCACATTGAAGAGGTATTGGTTGATAAATAGATGAGTAGCTTTATAGACAAAAACAAAAGGCGAAAGTTTTTTTGTAGACTTTGATATTTAGCGTGAAATGATGTCGCTGGAGCTTTACTCCAATTGTTTAGAAGCAAAGTGGGATTGAAAAAGAATCATTCCTGCTAGAAGCTTCATTAGAATTTCCTACCTTTGTTCTCTTTGAATAAGAATTAAAGATTCAAAAGTAATTATTCTATTTGTGTTTATAGAATAGGCTTTTATTCATGTATGTGGTATTCTTTATCAGCACTGTTCAATATTATAGCGAGGAGACGGTGAATGAGCGATGATCGCTTGCCGTATCTTCTTGTTTTATAAAGAAAAAAGGAAACTTTTAGTTTCTTTTATTTTGCATTCTGATATTTGAGTACTTGAATATAAAGGAGGTTTTGAAGAGCTTTCGGTTTCGCTAGAAGTCTGCACATATAAGCCATTGTTGGATTGATAAAAGGTAATTGAGAGAAATAAAAAAAACGGTATGGTGGCATTAAAATTGATCCTATTAACAATTGCTTTGCTTGGAATAGGGGTGTTGGGATTTGCAATTAAACTTTTTTTTAAGAAAGGTACGGAGTCCATCAATACAAGTTGTGGTGCCGCAAATTCTGAGTTGATGAATAAAGGTGTCGATGTTTGCGTGTCTGGAGGCTGTTCCGAAGAGCAAATTGAAACTTGTAAGACTGAAGGCAGATTGGCCGACTAAGTCAGAAGTTCTTGATCAGAAATAATAAATTAAACATACTCCCTGGAAGACTTTTTAGGGAGTGTGAAATTTTAGATGATCATCTGAGATTAACAGTGTTGGCACTTATCTTTTTCTCAAAAAAAGAATAGAAAATTAGATCATAAGGTATTTTAAAATCTAGTAACTTTAAGTTCCGAGTAGGTGGTTCTGTTGAAGCTCTATTTCTGTGAGTTCTTTTAACTACCGTGAGAAGACAGGAAGTGCGGAAATCCTCTTAAAGATATAATGATGAAGTTGAGATATAAACTGCTGCTTTTAGCCGTATTGCCAATAATACTATGTCTCTTTGTTTTTTTGTTCATTGAGGTTTCTCAGATTACAAGCATGGGGCATTTGCATTTGCAAGAAAAAAATGTGGCAATTTTAAATAGGATGAAAGCAGCCCGTTCATTTGTTGCAACAAGTTTAGACCTAGAGAAACAGATTGAATTGGTTAAAGCTGAATATCCCGATGGCAATTTGCCTAGGATTGAAAAAAAGCGGCTGATGAATTATGTCCCCATTTTTTCGTCTTGGACAATAGGTCAGACGAAAGAAGCGAACGAAACTTTCGATTTTCAGATAGCTTCTTTGTATCCAAGAAATCCAAAAAATTTGGCTACTGAAAAAGAGGCTGCTTTGATTGGTAAATTCTCTAATCAGCAAGATACGATATTGACATTTTATGACGAAGAGAGCAATAGTCTTTGGAGCGTTCGACCTGTTTATCTGTCAGAAAAAGAAGGTTGTTTGACCTGTCATGGAGATCCAGCTGAAAGCCCATGGGGAAACGGAAAGGACATTCTAGGCTATCGGATGGAAGGATGGGAGGATGGCGACCTTAGAGCACTTTTCATAATAAAATCCGATCTGGCACCATTAGATGCAAGTATCCGAGAAGAGATAGCGTCTGTTTCTGTACTTGTGTTTATAATCGTAGTTTTAGCAATAGGGCTTGGTGTTTTCCTTTCTGGACGCTTGTTCAATGTAATAGGAGGAGAGCCAAGTGAGGTGGCCGAGGTTGTACAGAAGCTTTCCGAAGGGGATCTTTTGGCAGAATTAGTTACAGGCGGAAAGACGAAAATAAAACCTAAGGGTATTTATGGGGATATCTTTCGTATGAAAGAAAAATTACGGGAGATTTTAAGTGAAATAGTTACAGGTGCTAATTTCATGAGTTTTGCAAGTAAAGAAATAAGTACATCTGCTAGTATTATGTCGGAAGGTGCAGCAAAACAGGCCGTATCGGCAGATCAGGTTTCGGCTGAAACAAAAGAGATTATCAGGTTAATCGATGAGTCGGCCAAACTTGCCAATCAAACTGGAGATATAGCCGAACGAGCAAATAAAGATCTGGAAGGGGTTTCCGAGTCCACAGGTCAAAGTTTAGGGGCGGTGAAAAGTATACGGGATAAGATTAGGGTGATTAGTGAAATAGCATATAAGACAAATATCCTGTCGTTAAATGCCAATATAGAAGCAGCAAGGGCGGGTGCGGCAGGAAAAGGTTTTTCCGCAGTAGCTTTAGAAGTGCAACGACTTGCTGAATTGACGAAGCAGGCTGCTGTAGAGATTGAAAATTTCTCAAATGACACATACGAGCTTACCTACAACGCAAAAGATGCATTGAGTGTTTTAACTCCTCAGGTTTTGAAAACTAATGAGCTCGTGGGGGAACTTGACGTAGCTGCAGATAAGCAGAAAGGCGGCATTGTAAATGTGGGGCATCAAGTAGAATCGTTGAAGGGGATAACCCAACAGAATGCTACTTTGTCGGAAGAGTTAGCTGCCAATGCAGAAGAATTTGCAGCTCAATCCGAGCGATTTAAAGATCTTATCGATTACTTTAAAGTATCATAATATTTCTTTGCTTAAGATTAGCATAGCGGACGTTTCGGTGTCCGCTATGTTTGTTCTATGTTATTTTTTTGCAAAGACTGTTATTGAAAAAATACCGATTCTTAGAGCTTTGAAATCTTCGATGCTTTTATTTGTAAGATATTTTTCTAGAATATCATCAGGTAATTCTATGATCTTTCTTTTTCGGATTTCTATATCCGAAAATCCAGCGTTATGTATCAATTGCAGATATTCGTCCTGTTGAATGGCACTTGATACACATCCTGCATAAAGAGACGCTTCCTGTTTGAATTCTTCTGGCATTTCACCAGATAGAACAATATCCGAGACGCAGAAGTGGGCATCATCTTTCAGGACTCTGAAAATTTCAGAGAATGCCTTTGGTTTATTAGGAACAAGATTTAAAACGCAATTGCTGATCACAACATCAAATTCATTGTTGTCGAGGGGCATGTCTTCAATGTCACCTTGAATGAAGTGAACGTTCTCATAACCCATTTTTTGTTTGTTCACATTTGCTTTTTCGACCATGCTGGCGGTGAAATCAATACCGGTAACTTTACCACTTTCTCCAACAATCGCACGAGCAACAAAACAATCATTTCCTGCTCCCGACCCAAGGTCAAGAACGTTACTGCCAGCCTTCATTTCTGCATACTCAACAGGCACTCCACAACCAAGTTTTAGGTCGGCATCTGCAACATAGCCGGCGAGGTGTTTGTAATCATCAGCCATCACCGAATAATCTGGGGATGAATCGCAACATCCACTTGATTTATCGGCAATCTGACCATATTTTTCTTGGACAGTTAGTTTTATGTTTTTGTAATCCATGAGTTCAAATTTTGGTTTGTCAGTAATTTACTTAATAAGTAGATGGACAAAATTAATTTCAATGTGTAAAAATATAACTGACTGGTTTTTAGATGAAAAAATATTCAATCATTCATTATTGTCCACTTACTTAAAGCTGAAAAAATAACTTCGGTTTTCATTGCGCTGCAATCGTACAAATCATCGCGTAATCTAATACAGAATGCCTTGCTCTTTAACCGAATTTTTTTACACTTTACTTAAGCGGTTTCTTGAAGTATTGATTCCACTTTATTCTTGAAAAATTCCTTGAAGTCGGTCTCTATTTCATCGCGTATTCTTCGAAATACAGAGAGTACTTCCTCCTCAGAACCTGTAGCGTCGGCTGGATCTTCGAAACCGATATGTAGCGTTTCTGCCACTGAACCTGTGAACATAGGGCAGCTGTCTTTTGCCCCACCACATACCGTAATTACAAAATCAAAGGACATGTCGAGATACTTATCAACATTTTCTGGTTGATTCGAACTGATATCAATCCCTTTTTCTGCCATTGCTTCAATGGCTTTAGGGTGTATGTTCTGGCTCGGTCTTGTGCCAGCGGAGAATACTTCAATTTTGGGATGGAAAGATTGAAGAAAACCTTCTGCCATTTGGCTTCTGCATGAGTTGCCTGTACAAAGAATTAGAATTTTCATTTTGCTCCTTATGAATTGATTATTATTTGGTTTAATTTTCCGCCCTTGTCTCAGGGCTATTCTTATGTTTACTCATTTTTGGCTTAAATCCTTATTTTTCTTTTACTTATCCAATAGAGAATTTTTTAAGTTTTAGTTTCGTAGAAATACGAAATAGCTGATTAAATTTTTTTCCATCAACAGCACTTGTCTTCTTTTTCCTTGGTAGAAAATAAGTTTAGGAACAGTTGTTTTGCTTCTTCCCATTTTTCTTGGTCAATGCAATATCTTATGCGGGGCAGTTCGATGTCGCCTTGTATAAGACCAGCTTCTTTAAGCTCTTTCAGGTGTTGTGATAGGGTTGATCTTGCTATTGGTAGTAATTCTGCCAGATCGCCACTGTAGCAACAGGCTTCGCGATTTAGGAATTCTAAAATCTGGACGCGCACAGGATGTCCAAGAGCTTTTGCATAGCGTGCCAATTGTTTGTGGTCTGTATTGTATTTCTCTTCGTTATAAATCATATTTCGTAAAAATACGAAATAAATATATGATGAAAAAAATAAAAATCAACTGAATGGAAGTTAAAAAAATGTTACGGATGATGGTCTGTGTTTGTTATGTGTCAAAGACTAAACGGTTAGTTCCATAGTGGTGTGATTTTTTCTTCGAATGAAGTTGTTTGAAGGGGCGAGGAGCTGGGGTGTGTAATCTAAAAAGCTATTGTAAAGAAGGGTATTTGTTTGGTATGTTGGTGTTTAGATTTGTATTGTCGCGGTTAAAAAGAAATAAATCTTGTTTTAATAGATTAAGGCTATATTTGCCGAGATTGTAATGGCCGAAAGGCCTCAAGTGAAATTAGAATGATTGAAGGGCTTATTGTTGTAGCAATTTTCGGTTTCTTAACTGGATTTGTTTTTTCGATACCGGCAGCTGGGCCGGTGATGATTTTGATCACTTCCAACGGGTTAAAAGGGCGTTTGAGGTTTTGCCATAGGGTAACTTATGGAGCCGCAGCCGCAGACTTTGTTTATGCTTTTGTTGGAGTTTTTGCATTTTCGAGGTTGTATTCTCTTTATGAACCTTACATACCTTACATCCTTGGAGTGGGAGCTGTCTTTTTAGTAGGACTTGGAATTAAAATAACACGTACGGAAATTGACTTTGAACATATGGACGATAGCAGCTTGTTGACCGATAAGCTGAGGAACAAAGGAGGCTTCCGTATAGGAGTAATGGTTAATTTTCTTAACCCTGCGTTGTTTATTGGCTGGTTGGCGTCTTCGTTTGTGATGATATCACTTGCGGCAGCTTTGGGCTTGAATACGGGAGGCTTGAATGTGCAGTTGAATTCTACTCTTAACGATTTGAATAATACTGAAATTTCTAAGGAGATAGAGGGGCGCACTAAGGCATTCGGACAAGTTATTGACAATATTGATGAAGAAAAACCTGTTGAAAAACAGCCATCTGTGTCTCCTTTTATGACGCTTTGGGCAAGTTTTGTGTTTGCATTGATGTTGGCAATGGGATCCACAGCTTGGTTTTATTACCTATCGAATTTTGTTGTTGCTCATCGCAAGCGCTTAAAGCTGGGGGCAATACGGGCTTTGGTAAAAGGCCTTGGAGTAGTGATGTTGGTTTTAGGGGTATATTTTATTTATTCTTCAATTTATTCACTTTTTTAG
This sequence comes from Bacteroidales bacterium, assembly GCA_965230435.1. Classification (GTDB taxonomy): domain Bacteria; phylum Bacteroidota; class Bacteroidia; order Bacteroidales; family JBDKHP01; genus JBDKHP01. The sequence continues at coordinate 527,794 of CBDDLB010000002.1, read as the reverse complement.
GTAAATGTGAAGCTTGTAGCATATTGATATGTAATTTTTTATGGCTTTTATAAAAAAGTTATCAACACTTTTTGTGTATTTCTTAATAACATTTTTTTTGAAAGCCGCAAAAAAGAATGAGATTTGCAATTGAAGAGACTGGGCATCATTATTTGTGCAAAAAAATCAAAAAAGGTGATGTCGGAGATGGGGCGTTGTTCCAATAATCTTTAAACCAATTAAAACCCAATGGGAAAAGTCATTGCAATTGCTAACCAAAAGGGTGGGGTCGGCAAAACTACCACAGCAATTAACTTAGCTGCCAGCTTGGCGGTTCTAGAGAAAAAAGTGCTCATTATTGATGCCGATCCACAGGCTAATGCCACATCGGGTTCTGGTTTCGATTTGAAAAACGTAGAAACTAGTATTTATGATTGCCTTATCGGCGATGCCCGGACACATGAGGCAATACTGGAAACTGAGGTCGAAGGTTTTTATTTAATACCATCGCACATAGACCTCGTTGGAGCTGAGATTGAAATGTTGAATTTTCAGGAGCGTGAAAGAGTATTGAGAGCGATTGTCGATCAGGTTGTTGACGATTTTGATTATATTTTCATTGATTGTTCTCCATCGTTAGGTATTTTAACATTGAATGCTTTAACAGCTGCTGATTCTGTAATGATCCCCGTACAATGTGAGTATTTTGCATTAGAGGGACTTGGCAAGCTGCTTAATACGATCCGCATGGTTCAGAATGCATTGAATCCAGATTTGGAAATCGAAGGCTTTCTGTTGACAATGTATGATTCACGCCTTCGTTTATCAAATCAAGTTGTTGAGGAGGTGAAGAAGCATTTCGAAGAAATGGTATTCAAGACAATTATCCGTAGGAATATCAAACTTAGTGAAGCGCCAAGTTTTGGAAAGCCTGTAGTTGCATATGATGCAAAGTCGAAAGGAGCAATCAATTATATCAATTTAGCAACTGAGCTTATTGAAAGCAATAGAGAGTTTTTTGAGGAACTAGAAACAGCTGAAGTGGGTGAATAAGTTCACATATATATGTTGTTTTATTTTATAGCATCAACTTGAAAACTCAAAGAGAAATTTTAGGAAAGAAGAATGGCAAAGAGAGGAAGTAGTTTAGGTAGGGGCTTAGGGGCTCTCATCGATGATCAGAAGTATGAAGCTAAAATGCCGCAAGCACCTTCAGCAAAAGGTATCAGTGAAATAGAGCTGGCTAATATCGAGATTAACCCTTTTCAGCCAAGAACTGAATTCGACGAAGATGCTTTACGCGAACTTGCCGACTCAATACGTAAATTGGGGATCATTCAGCCCATTACCTTGCGCAAGCTCGATAAAAACAAATTTCAGTTAATATCCGGCGAAAGACGTTTCCGTGCATCTAAGATGGCAGGTCTGGAGAAAGTTCCAGCATATGTGCGCGAGGCTGATGATCAGGAAATGTTGGAGTTTGCTTTGGTTGAGAATATTCAGCGTGAAGACCTGAATGCAATTGAGATAGCAATATCATACAAAAGGCTTATTGACGAGTGTAAGCTTACTCAAGAAGATATGAGCGAGCGTGTAGGTAAGAAGCGAAGTACGATTACCAATTACCTCCGTTTGCTAAAGCTACCTGGTGAGATACAGATTGGCTTGCGAGATAAAGCGATTTCAATGGGGCACGCCCGTGCTCTTATCAATATTGAAGATATTCACAAGCAGTTGAAGCTCTATTTCAAGGTTATTGAAGAAGGACTGTCGGTACGCAAAACTGAGGAGATGGTTCGTGATCTTTCCAGACCTGTAGAAGAAAAAAAACAGGATAAGAAAGGGGAGCTTCCGGAAAGGTTTTCCAATTTTGCTGATAGATTGAAGGGAAATATCAAGTCTGATATTCAGGTGAACCTTGGTAAAGGAGGAAAAGGAAAGATTGTGATTCCTTTTACTTCGGATGAAGATTTTGATAGGCTTTCTTCTCTTCTGGAAAAGTTAGGACAATAAAAATTGTTCGAGTACTCAGATAAAATTAAGCTAGATCTATTTCTAATCTAAATGACTCGTTACTTGAATGAAGTAAATCTAAAATAAATAATAGGTCTGCGACCTTATTATCAATAATATTGAGGCTTGTTTGTGATGCGCAGACGAGCCTTTGTTTTTTTGTAAGGGGATAGAGTTGTTTATCCCGTAGCTCTGTCAAGTGCCAAGGACGGGGCAGTCTCGCAAGTAACGTTTATACTTCAACATCTGCTTATGTGTTATTTCTATTCAATAGTACCTGCCAACTTTAATAAACTTGTTGATGATGGTTTTGTTAGTAAGAAAGAGGTGGAGAGCTTAGATAACGTTTTTTTTGCGTCTGGATTTGATGCTCCTCTTATGCCCGTGATAACCAAATATGGAACTGGTTTTCAGTTTATGAATTGGGGTTTGATACCTGCTTGGATAAAGAATATTGAGCAAGCAGAGGGAATTCGAACGAAGACTTTAAATGCAAAAGCTGAGACTGTATTTGAAAAGCCATCTTACCGAGAGTCGATTTTAAGAAGAAGGTGCTTGGTACCCTGTTCTGGTTTTTTTGAATGGCACACACGGGGTAAGAAAAAATACCCTTTCCACATTGGGATGACGGACAATTCTGTATTGCTTTTTGCGGGTATTTTGGATGAATGGCGAAATCCTGATACTGGTGAATTATTGCGGACGTATTCCATTTTAACAACAGAGGCAAACGAGTTAATGGCTAAAATACATAACACAAAACGTAGAATGCCAGTGATTTTACCCAAAGAAGAAGCGATGCAGTATCTAAATACAGGAATTTCGGATGGAGATATTGCCAAACTGCTTAAGCCTTTGCCTACCGATGATTTGGAAGCTTATTCAGTTCGTCGTTTTAAGCCAAATGCTGTTTCAGAATCTATTGCAGCTGATATAAAAACCTATTATCCTTATCCAGAACTCGGAGATTTGTTGTCTTCGAAGGGCAAAGGGTTTTGGGGTACTTTGTTTGATTGATTTAGGTGTAATTTAACTCTATTCTTATTCCTTAGCTTTGCATCCTGTTTTTAATCTTTTGGTATTTTCGTGGATTTCTGCCTGATTACCTTGAGCATTTCTATGAACATTGTTTTCGTTTGTTCTTTTTATCTGTAAACCAGTATTTTATCAGTAGGCCATGTTCTGGTTCAATATTGGTTTCGAAATCATTAAAAGAAAAGAACTGTACTGGAACAGGACCGTTTAGATGGTTTACTTTTTTTAGCACCAAAAGTGCTATAGTAAAAGCGAAGAACTGTGCCCTGTGTACGAAATCTCAAGGCCATAAGCCATCAAGTGCGAGAAAAGATTCTGTTTATGCTCCCTTCTGGGTGTATTTTTCTGATTAATATTTAGATAGGGCGTTGCCACATGTTGATGCTAAAAGTCAGTTAGGCTTGCTTAACACTCAGATACCTACCAGCTTTTCTATTGAAAAAAAGAAAATATTTAGACTATCATTAAACCAGAATAGAGCCGATCTATCTAATTATTTGTCTGTTATACTGGATTTTACAGCTTGATTTCCATAACTTTGAGAGTGAACGCTCATGTCTGTTTTGTATATAAAAACGAAGAGAGAATGAGTGTTGCGGTTTGAAATTTTGTAGAACCCTCAAAAAAGTGAGAAATGGAGTTGACCGGGATGAGAGAGGATAAAGTTTTGCAGAGTTTTTCTGATGAAATGAACGAGGTATTTCAAAACGTTGCAATTGCCCTTATCCTTGTAGATACAGAAGGTTATATAGCAAATATCAACCGAACAGGAATAGATTTGTTTGGAAAGAAAGATACAGAAGTGCTTGGTGTATCTTTAGGCGAAGCTTTTGGTTGCGCAAGGGAAAGATTGAAAGGCGAAAAATGTTTTGAAGGAGAACTGTGTAAATTATGCGATGTAGGTTCCCGTGTTACTGATGCTTTTCGAACAGGTAGGTCTTTTTATGGAGAAAAGGTGCAAATGGTGGTTGGTAATGAGGCAGAGACAAAGATAGATTTCCAGATTTCATTGGCCAAGGTATGTATACGAACAGAGGATTATGTTTTGATCACTTTGGAAGAAAGAACTAGTCCGTTGGTGCAAAAAGAGCAGTTGGAGGAGCTTTTGGCTGTTAAAGATAAGTTTCTGTCAATAATTGCACATGATTTACGCAGTCCGTTTAGTACAATACTAGGTCTGAGTGAATTGCTTACAGAACGGATAGATGACTATTCTCTGGAGATGTTACGGGATGTAGCCCAAACGATTCATAGCAGCGGGCAGAGAGCCTACGAATTGTTGGAAAATCTATTGAAATGGTCTAAATCACAAGGAAACTCAATTGAATTTAATCCCGAATTACTGTCCTTGAAGGTGTTGGTTGATTCTGTGATGGGAAATTACAGGGCATATGCGAAACAGAAAAACATTCAGTTGCACAATGAAGTAGTTAGAGGTATTTCGATAAATGCGGACGAGCCAATGTTGCGGACAATTTTCAGAAATCTTATTCACAATGCGGTGAAGTTCACCTATCCGGGCGGAGCAGTTTCTGTATGTGCGCTGAAGAAGGGAAGTGTGGTTGAAATTATGGTGCGTGATACTGGAGTGGGAATGTCTTCGGTTCAGCTCCAGGAATTATTCAGATTGGATAAATCTACAACTACTTTCGGAACAAACAAAGAACAAGGTTCTGGGCTCGGACTCCTTTTGTGTAAGGAGTTTATAGAAAGGCACAACGGAAACATTAGTGTAGAAAGCGAACAAGGTGTAGGTACTTGTTTTTTGTTCAGTATACCTTCCATAATTTAATGTAAACTAACATGTCGATAATAAAAGAATACGTGGCGAACTTGCCTGTAGGCCGCCAGAAGGTAATAGTGAAGATCTGTGATGTGATTAGAGCTAATCTACCTGAAGGTTTTGAGGAAACTATGGGATATGGTATGATTGCTTATGTGGTTCCACATACTATTTATCCAAAAGGATATCATGTAGAACCTAATTTGCCTCTGCCTTTTCTTAATGTTGCTTCGCAGAAAAACCATATCGGGCTTTATCATATGGGACTATATTCAGATCCTGAACTTTTGGAATGGTTCAGAAATGAATATGCAGAACGCTCGAAGTATAAATTGGATATGGGAAAAAGCTGTATTCGTTTTAAGAAAATAGAGAGTATACCTTTTGATCTAATTGGTGAGCTTGTTACCAAGGTATCCGTTTCTGATTGGATCGCTTTGTACGAATCAAGCATAAGAGGTTAGGGTGGTTTGGACTTTTGAAGAATTCTTTTGTTTCTTAGATAGAGACTTGTGTTTTTGATTCCTTTTGCACTGTGTTTTGCATCGTTAGCTTATTATATATGTTTAGAGGTGTTTATTTAAGTACAATCCACTATGTCAATAAATTTCACAGGAGGTCTATTTGTCATACGTTCAATGAGCTTATGAAATATAGAGCCCTTGAAAATAGATCTGTTGATCCTAAAAGAATATTCAGCTAAATATTTATCGGTGTGTTTTGGTGCGATCCAGGAAAAATTCGTCCTGATCCAGCTTTTGATCTGATGTATCACATTGTGCAGCTGCATGAAATTCTTCCCTTTCCTACTGGGTATCTGCTCAATATTATAATCTTTAGCGACCGGTCTGTAGCCCCTCCACTCATCAGTGACCACCTGGGCCTGCCTGCTGATATGTTTTTCAAAAATCCCCCGCAGAGATTTGGAAGAAAAATCTTCGATCTTCTGTGAATACACCCTTTTAATCTGCTGTTTGTCATCAAGTTCCACGGCACAGACCACTTTTTTCTTTTTTGTATCATAACTGCGCCCCTGTTTGCCGTTCTCTTTGCCACCGAAAACAAACTCGTCCACATGGACTGTCCCTTCAACCGGCTGATCTCCTTGACTCTCCATTGCCAGCCTGACTTTATGGCTGAATGCCCAGGCTGTTTTCCTTGAGATGCCGTAACGTTCCGAAAGCTGGGAGGAGGACATCCCTTTGGTCGTGGCACTGAGCTCAAAACAGATCAGGAAAGCTTTGCGGATGCCGAATTTCAACTTGTGGAAAAGAGTGCCTGCCGTTGTACTTTCCCTGTGTTTACAAAGGGTACAGGTACGTTCATGTTTTTTTCCGCTACTGTAGTGTGTATGACCGCACTTTTTACATTTATAACCGTTAGTCCACTTGATTTCAGACAGATAAAGATAGCAGCTATTGTCGTCTGGAAAACGTTCTATGAACTTTATGAAACCTTCTCCGTGAAATTCTTGCATAATTGTTTTTATTTCATGCAAATATAATTGTTTCTAAGTAAACACCTCTATATATGTTTTTTAATGTGTTGTTTGAAGAAAAAAGCTACCCTTAAGCGAAAAAGCAAAGCTAACGTTTTGGTTTGATGAGTTTGTTTAGTACGGTTCATTAATTGCTGCTTTACGAAAGGCAGTGATTATTCAACCCTTACGATAGTGTTTTTAATGTGTTGTATATTTGTGCAAACCATTGTTTTTATTAGAATGTTTTACGATATTTGACTCTTTGTTAGTGTTTTGGGTTTTTATGGGCTTCTCCTTTTTTGCTTTCCTGTATTACTGCGGTTTTGGTGTCATCTATTTCTTGCTATATTTGTGATATTGCACGTAAAAGGTGTTTTGTACTTTTAAATTATTAATCTATTCTATGAAACAATTAATCTCTATCTCGTTTTTGGTGCTTGTAGTTTTATTTTTTTCAAGCTGTGCAAGCATTGTGAGCAAAAGCTCATACCCTGTGACATTTAGCACTTCCCCGACCGATGCCGAAATATCAATTCTGGATAGGAAAGGGGAGGTTGTATATAAAGGATCTACTCCTGTTACAGTTGAATTAGGCGCTGGTGCCGGTTTCTTTAAGAAAGCAGTTTATCAGGTAAATCTGAAAAAAAAGGGTTTTGAACCTAAAGTAGTCTCGTTGAAAGCAAAAGTGGACGGATGGTATTTTGGAAATTTAATAGGTATTGTTGGATTTTTGGTACTTGATCCTTCTACTGGTGCAATGTATAAAATTAAAGAAGAGATAGTTACTGAGCAGTTGATCTCTTTGGATGCAAATGCGGGAAGTACTATTAATGTGTTGGATATTAATGAAATTCCAGATTATTTTAAAGAGCATTTGGTTAAAATTGAAGAATGAGGGGAAGGTTGTCTTAATCTGGTTCTTACACTTAAGAGTGTGATGATTGGATGAGGACGATTGGTTGCTTCAAAATAAATAAAACATTAATTATAATGGGATTTTTAAGTGGATGTAATAAGGTTAAAGTGTTTTATCTAAAGCTTTATTACATCTGCTTTTGTAGTGGTGGTTTATAATATTTACTTTTGCGGCAATCAAATATCGTATTCGTTAATATTGTTCAAATTTATGAAGCAAATTGTGTCTATTTCATTACTTGCTATGGTTGTTGTTTTAATTTCGAGCTGTGCAAGTATTGTAAGTAAAACTTCCTATCCAGTTTCTTTTAATTCAGTTCCAGTAGGGGCGACCCTGACTATTCAAGACAGAAATGGTTTAGTAATCTTTGACGGTACTACTCCTGCCACAGTAGATTTAGAATCTAGTGCTGGTTTTTTTAGAAAAGCTATTTATCAGGTAACGTTCTCTAAAATGGGTTATGAGTCTAAAACTATTCCATTAAGAGCAACAATCGATGGCTGGTATGCTGGAAACATCCTTTTTGGTGGATTGATAGGTTTTCTGTTTGTTGATCCAGCTACAGGTGCTATGTTTAAAATTGAAGAAAAATATATAGATGAAAAGTTGATTCCAATGGAGGTTAACGGAAGGCAGGGATTTAAGATTTATGATATCAACGATATCCCTTCTTCTTGGAAGCAGCACTTGGTTAAAATTGAAGAATAGGTTTTGAATTGAAGAAAAATATGATTCCTGCACCTTGGAGAGATAACTGACCAAGGTGCAGGAAATATCAAAATTTTCAAGGAAGTCGGTACCCATTTTTTTTTGCTGCTTTCTACCCGTTATTAGATACTGTACAGTATTTATCAATGATCCACTCAGCTAGGAGTTCGTAGGGTATAATTTCGCAACTGCCAGAAGCAATTCCTCCCAGAGCCTGTAATTTTTCGTGAATGTAATACACAGAACTCTTTTCAGTGTATTGAAAATTCCTGTTTGCCAGTTGATAACACCATTTAAAAAAAGTTTGCGTACGGAGATCGCGCATTTCTTTCAGATGTCGGTGAAAGTATATTTTCATGCTGCCGCCTTCGTAATCTATTGTATTTAAGTCTTTTTCTGCTGCAAACAGAAACGAAATCAGAAGTAAGCTTATGTTGTAGCCTTGTTTGTCTTTTTGTATTGCTTTGGCCTTATTGATGAAATCGTGTGTGACTATCCCATTTGTAAACTCTTTTGTGTATTGAGGGATTAAGTTCTGCTTGTTTGTATTTATGAATGCATAATAAAGGTATGCTTCGCGGATAAGCCATGCAGACTGATCTTGAGCATAAACAAAATTGAATTGAGGGGAGGCTTTCACTTCTTCAATTATTTCTCCGGCTTGAGCATAATTTGCTGTTTTCATGCAATATTCGAAATGAAGTGTTTGTACCTCGAATTTTTCAAAAGAACGGTAGTCTGCAAGTTTTAATGTATTTTGAATGGCCGAATAAGCATCGTTGAATTGTCCGGATGCTAGGTATGCCCTCGACAATTCCATGCCAATAAAAACTTCAGAGGTTCGGGTGCTTAAGCTGGGGTGGTAACGTAGGATTTTTTGAAGATGTTCAACTGCAGAGATATGTGTATGCGGTTTGTCGCTCATTCTTGCACTATAGATTTTCAGAATTAGGCGAAACTGTTCCAGAAAGATATTTTTATTGTTCAGTTGCCATTCTTCAATCTGACTGATGGATTCATTTGCAAATTCTTCGATCTCCTGTGTTCGGGCGATAGAGTACAATAGCCGCGCTTTTAGTAATTGTACGAAACCTTCTGCTTTGGTTTGCTGTCCAATTTCTTCATAAAGTCGATCAATCTGAGTTGTGGTTTCCTGTAGTTTTTTTGTATTGCCTTCCAGCGAATAGATCATACGCAAATGCTTTCTCCCGTCGAGTTCAACTTCATTTAGTTGAAACTGAACAGCAGTATCAAGTGTTTTCTTAATGATCTTTTCTGCGTTGTGAAACACATTTTGTTTTAGAAGTCTTTCTGCGATTGCTAACTTTTGCCTGCATTCGAATGCAATGTCGATGTAGTTTTCTTTCTCATCTTCAGCATAGCTCATTTCGTTTATGGCCTGAGAAAGCTTATTTATCAGGCTCCGTTTTAGCATCAGGTATTTTTTGTCTTTAGGGCTGGTTCCATAAACCAGCTCTGCGGCTGTAGCGTCGTTAGTGGCTTTCCCACTGATTATTGCTTCAAATAAAACGCGCGATTTAGAACTACTACGGTTTGGTAGTTTGTGCGTAAAACCCTGAAGACTATCGTTTTTTGAAAGAATAAAAACAAGTTCATGTAAAAGATCCATACCGCCTACTTTACTGATGATCTGTAATTGTAACAAGAATGCCAAATCCTGATATTTGATCTTTTGTTTTTTATAACACTTTGATAAATATATTGTTATGAGAGTGTTTTTGTTTTTCTGAAAAAAGATCCCTGACGAAAAAACAGATACTGAAAACAAATTTGACGACCGAAAATTACCAAAAAAGGCTTTACCTGACTAATGATTTTGTAATTGGCTACGGAGATAAAGCATTGCACTTTTGTATGGCCGAAAGGCACTAAATTTTTGAGTGTTAAATAAACCGACGCGAACAGCGGTTTGGTCGGTGGCACTAAATAAAAACTCCAGAGGCTTTTTCATAATTTAAAAGAGTATCCTAGTTTTAGGGTGCTCTTTTTTTTCCTCCTATGTGTGGGGGTAGGTGAGTTCAATGGTTTGTTTGACGAGTGCAATATTTGGTTCTTACTTTATGTAAGATTTATGATTATGGACCCATATTTGATTTTTATATTTTAAGCTGTTAGTAGGTTTTTCTACGGAAACTTACTATACCCAAGGAGGCTGAGTAAGTACCTACGGCCTCCTTAAGTTTTTATTCCTTTAGTCACAGTTTCACTAGTTCTTCAGTTGTTCTTTCAGTCTTTGAATTTCTTTGTCTTTTTCTTCCAAAGTCGATTTTAGTTGCTTAATTGTATTCAGCTCTGCAAGTTGGCGCTCAATGTTGATGAGGCGGTCTTGAATGTCTTCGTTGTGGTTTTTCTGTTCGCTGTTTTTGCGTGCCTGAACTCTCTCTATAAATGCAGAGCTAATAACCCCGGTTGGAAGCGCAACCATGCCTATGCCTAATAAGGCTATAATGCCACTGATGAGTTTTCCCCAGCCCGTGATTGGAAATACATCGCCGTAGCCAACAGTGGTAAGCGTTGCAACTGCCCACCAGAAGGATTCCCCAATGTTTGCGAATTTGTCTGGCTGAGCATGGCTTTCGATATAATACATCAGTGAGGCAGATATTACCATAAGTATGAAGGTTACGAACAGGGTAACCATTATATCTGGACGGGCTTCTGCAAGAACTTCCCGCACCATCTTGAAAGCACTGGAGTGTCGTTGAAGTTTGAAGATCCGAAGCAGACGCATCAGTCTTAACATCCGCAAGAAACGCATATCTATTTTGAAGAGGTAGGGAAGAAACAGGTCGAGATAGAAAGGTAGTATTGCAAGTAGATCGATTATGCCCATCTGTGAGAACACAAACCTAAATGCTGCTTTTCGTTTACTTTTTTCTTCTGGGTATTTTAAATCCGATGTCCACAAACGTAGTAAGTATTCTATACTGAAAACGACTACAGAGAACAATTCGAAGACATAGAAGGACTGACTATAGGCGTCGTTCAAGTTCTTATATGACTGAGCAATAATGGCTGCGATGTTCAGAACAATGAGCCATGTGATGAAATTATCTGTGAGTTTAGAGATTGTCGAAACAGAATCGTCACGTATAACATCGTAAACACGCTCTTTGAGTGTAGTTTTTTTTTCCATGGTAGTTTGAGGTTAGGAATAAAACAATCGTCCTTATTTCAGACACGAGAGTCTTGAATTATTTGGTCGGCTTCTATGTTCCGTGTACATTAGTGTCCTCAAAATTTTGAGGTAAGTTCATAGAACTATTTATTAGGAAATATTTCCTGCTGTTTGTCTGTGTGGTGGCAGCTGTGAAAGTGTCGTTTGTTTTACAACACTAACTTAACAAATACATTGTGTCAAAAGTACAATTATGAAGAAAGTAATCAATATATTCTTTTCCATGCCGTTTGCAGGTACATTACTGATGTTGTTTGCGGTAGCGATTGGAGTAGCTACGTTTATTGAAAATGATTTTGGAACACCAGCTGCTCAGGCTGTTGTATACAAGGCTTTGTGGTTCGAACTGCTGTTGGTTTTGCTGGCTACAAGTATGACAGGAAAAATAATTATTCAAAAGCTGTACCGTATGCGGCAATTACCGAATTTCTTGTTTCATATTTCATTTGTAGTAATACTTATTGGAGCGGGAGTGACGCGTTACATTGGTTTTGAGACAACAATGCCTATCAACGAAGGGGCGACCACAAATAAAATGCTCTCGGATGACACTTATGTACAGGTAAAAGTATCGAATGGGAAATCATCAGAGGAAATAGATAAAAAGGTTCTTTTTACAGAACTAACGGGAGCAGAATTGGACGAGGAGGTAACTCTTGCAAGCAAAAAAGTGAATTTCCAAGTGAAGGAGTTTGTTCCAAATGCTGCTGAGACAATAGTTGAAGATGAAAAGGGCAAACCTATAGTTTCGATGGTTGTTTCTGCTGGTATGGGACGCCAGAGCGTTTTTATTGAGTCTGGTGGTGAGCGTAAGGTAGGAGCTGCGAGCATTAAATTGAATTCAAAAATTGATTCTGCTGCAGTTAATTTGCGCTATTCAGAACAGGTTGGTTTGGAGTTTCATTCATCTTTAGAAACTGTTACTTTATCAATGGCCACGCAGAAAAGAGATACTTTGCTGGCTAACGAATGGCATCCGATGACAAAGATGATGTTGTATCAGTCTGGCAAGACTTCAATGGTGTTGCAGAAAATGTATCCGAAGGCTGAGAAGAAACTAGTGTCGGCTAAAAAGTCTGATGGCCGATATCAGGATGCGGTTGTTTTTGAGGTGGCCAGTGGTGGTGAATCTCAGGAGAAGGTGGTTTACGGAGGTGACGGCTATAGGGGTGTGAAAGAAAAGGGGACAATAAATGGAGTTGCATATACGATTCAGTATGGAGCAAAATTCATTGAATTACCTTTTTCAATAAAGCTTGTTGACTTTCAATTGGATAGATATCCAGGATCTAACAGCCCGTCTTCTTATGCCAGTGAAATTGAATTGATTGATGAGGCGGAAGGGAAAAGGTCGCCTCATCGAATTTTTATGAACAATGTACTGGATTATAAAGGATATCGTTTTTTTCAGGCTTCATACCCTCCTGACGAGAAGGGAACTATACTCTCGGTAAATCACGACAGGTGGGGAACCTGGATTACATATTTCGGATATTTTCTAATGACTCTGGGAATGACGTTGACGATTTTTAATAGAAAAAGCCGTTTCCAGATGCTGGGGAAAAAGACTGCCAAGATTAGGGATCAGCGAATGAAAGGTGCTGTTGTGGTTGGCTTACTTTTGGCTCTTCCTTTGACTGGAGGTGCTCAAACAAAAGTAGATAGCCTTGTGCAGACGGCAGTTGAGTATGAGCATGCCCGTGATTTTGGCCGTTTGTTGATTCAGGACAATGGAGGGCGCGTGAAGCCGATCAATACAATGGCAAGTGAACTTTTGCGCAAAATTTATCGCAAAGATAAGTTTATGGGACTGCATGCCGACCAGGTGTTCTTGGATATGATCAGCCGTCCTATTCTGTGGCAGGATGTTAGAATTATTAAAGTTGGCCATCCGGAGGTAAAAAAACTTGCTGGCATAGAAGGTAAGTATGCGGCATTTTCCGATTTTGTTAACCTGCATTCGAAGAGCAATTATATTCTGAGGAAATATGTTGAAGAGGCATATGGAAAGAAGCCGGCCTATAGAGACAAATTCGATAAAGAAATTATAGCTGTCGATGAGCGTGTGAATATCGCTTATATGATTTATTCCTCCGATATTCTTAGGATATTCCCTTTGCCTAACGATAGCGTAAATAATAAATGGTATAGCCCAAAGGATGCTCCTATTTTTTCAAAAGAAGATGCTGTTTTTGTAAAAGGAATAATGCCGATGTACATTCAGGCAGTTAATGATGCCCGAAAGAATGGAGATTGGCAGGAGGCACAGAAAACACTTGGCTATTTCGCGAAATTTCAGAAGGAGTTTGGGGTTTCAGTTATACCTTCGGATCAGAAGTTGGACATGGAAATCCGTTACAACGACATGAACCTTTTCGATAAACTATGGAAGTATTATTTCTTCGTTGGTTTCGTGTTGTTGATTTTCAATTTTATAAAAGTTCTTCGGCCTACGTTTAAATTTAAGTGGGTGTCGTTGACACTTACGTCTCTTGTTGCCTTGTTGTTTTTGGTTCATACAGGAGGATTGGTTCTACGCTGGTACATCAGTGGTCATGCCCCATGGAGTAATGGTTATGAATCTATGATTTATATTGGTTGGGCAACAATGCTGGCTGGTTTTCTTTTTGTGAAACGTTCTGCGATTACAGTTTCTACCACAGCTGTTCTTTCCGGTTTGATTCTAATGGTGGCTCACCTAAGTTGGATGGATCCTGAAATTACAAATCTTGTTCCTGTGTTGAAATCCTATTGGTTAACAATACACGTGGCCATTATAACAGCGAGTTATGGTTTTTTGGCCTTGGGGGCACTTATGGGCTTTCTAAGTTTGATACTTTTTAATCTTAAAACGGAGAAGAATCATCAGGACTTAAATCTTACAATCAGTGAACTTTCGGTGATCAATGAAATGACATTGCAGATCGGCCTTTTCTTTCTTACCATTGGCACTTTCCTTGGTGGCGTATGGGCTAACGAAAGTTGGGGGCGCTATTGGGGCTGGGATCCTAAAGAAACGTGGGCACTGGTTACTGTATTGCTGTATGCTTTTGTTCTGCATATGCGCATGATCCCGGGCATTAGGGGTAAATTTGCCTTCAACCTAATGGCTTTAATTAGTTTTGCTTCTGTTCTGATGACATATTTTGGAGTGAACTATTATCTGGCTGGGCTTCATTCCTATGCAAAGGGCGATCCTGTACCTGTGCCGAATTTTGTATATTATACATTGATTGTTGTGTTCTCGGTGAGTTTAATGGGGTGGTTGAACGAGAGGAAATTTTTTAAGAAGTAATATTAGAAGGGCTGGGCTTTGTTGCCGGCCCTTCTTGCTTTATTTAAAATTCAAACACAGCGGTGGTTCGTCCCTCGATCAAACCGGTTTTTTCACTATAAAAGCTTTCTAGTCTGAGCCATATCATTTTGCTTTCCGTAATTAGGATAGTCCATTTTTCATTGCGGTCAAGACTTATTGTTAGAGCTTTTTCTTCGAATTCGAAATATCCATCCTCCGTGTTGCCAAGCCCATCGTCAATAGTATATCTATTGCCATCGTCGTTGAATGTGAAAGTTTCTCCTATGTACTTGTTCAGTCCATCATCATATCCACTGGGGCTTAGTTCTTTTCCGTCCATAACCACAGTCACACTTTTAAGTTCCCATCCGCGCTCAGTTAGGAGTTCCTGCTCAGTTTTTTCATCATCTTCTATTTCACAAGATGGCAAAGACATTACTCCTAGAAACAATAGTAGGTAAAAGATTCTCATTTTCATAAGATTTAGTTTTAAAGGTTATTTTGATACTTGAATAATAGCGAAAATAGATTCAAGCAGTTGAAAATATTCTATTTTGCTTCTCTATTATAAAGGACGTTTTTCCCACCTAAAAAGTTTTTAAAAACTTAGTTATTCATAACTTATTTTCACTAAGAATGTTAAGAGGTAAAAAGAGAAGGTGGAAATATTTTTTAGTTATAAATAAAAACTAAGTGAAAATATTAAAAAAAAAGATGATCTCAAATTATTGATTATTAGTTTAATGTAGTGTATTTGTTGTGAACATAATCCCATAGAAGAACGTACAATTCTACAACAACAAAAGAGGAGGGGAGATGTTCATGAGATTTCGCTTTTCGTTCATTTTATTAATTGTTGTAAGTTGTTCTTACACAGTTTTTTCTCAAAATGCAAGTTGGAACTATAGCGTACGTTCTGGTCTGTTTGGAGACACTTACGATTGGGTGGACTGTTCTGACGGAACAGAACTGGATGCAGATGACATTCTGGCCTGGTGGTATGGCCGGGAAGATGATGGACGATGGGGAATAAACTGGCCGTTTAATTTTACTTTCTACGATGACACTTACACAACTTCCGACCAAATAAGTATTTCTACAAATGGCTTCATTCGTCTTGATGGGAATGCTAGCTTGAATTATAGTTCTGCAATTAATTATGTTCTGAATGCAAATGGAACGAACTTGGGGCAGATCGTTGCACTTGGGCTTTCCGACGACGACTTCTCTGATGATAATTCGCATTGCTATTACAAAGTAATTGGTACAGCTCCAAACCGCAAGCTGATCATTGAGTTTCAGGACATGAGTATCTATTGGACAAATGATATTTATGCCGATGCTCAGGTAGAATTTCATGAAGGTACAAACAAAGTGGTCTTAAAAGCTGGGGATAATAATGTAACTTACAATAATGCAGATCATGGTGTTCACAGTGGACAGAATGGTTTCTTCTTTTATTGGCAGGAAACGGAATATGCAACTCAGAATGCTTGGGTTGAATTAACTCCCCCTGCAAGTGTTCCTTTGCCACAGAATACAGATTCGTATGCTGATGATACAGGTGTGACACAACCTGCATCGGCCGATATTCCTTCTGCGGCTTACACAGAAGGTACAGCGCAGGAAGTGTTCCGGTTTGCCGTATTCGATAATGGAAGTGGAGATGGCGTAGATACAAAAATCCAAAAAATACGGATAAAAAAACACAGTTCCTCAACTGCAGATTGGTTCAATACTGTAGCTGGTATTGTTTTGAACGATGGAACAAAGGATCTTGATGTTGGTGTGGTTACTATGTATCCAACTTATATCGATATTCTTCTGGAACCAGATGAACTTGTGATACCAGATGGAGGGCGTATAGACATCTCTATGTCGCTTTATATTAAAAATGCTGGGCGTTCTGTTTCGGGTGATACTTTTCGTTTCTATATAGATGTTAGTGATCATGGTTGGACAGCAGACTATTCTGGTTCGTTGTTAGCCTCAAATTTTGGAGGTGCTGATATTGTATCTAATACATTCACTATCACCTACACGCCAACACATCTAATGTTTACAACACAGCCACTTTCGTTGGTTCATGAAAACGTTACATTTTCACCCCCGATCGAGGTGTCGGTGACAGATATTGCTGGCAATGTTGACACTTGGGACAATAGTACTGTTATTACACTTAGCAATATCGAAGGGGTTGGGATGAGCAATGTGACTGCAACTGTATCAAATGGTGTTGCAACGTTTACGAACCTCACTTTTACAGAGACTGGCGGCCCTTTTGAGCTTTATGCCAATAGTGCACCTGCTTATACACAAGCTATTTCTTCGAATATTACAGTGGCTATTAAGGCAATTCTGTTTACGGATGATTTTGAGACGGATAAAGGCTGGACAGTCTCGGGCGATCAGTGGCAAAGGGGAAATCAGACGAGGGGAAACCGCGGGCCAGCTTCGCCATACTCAGGGACGAATTGTTATGGAACAAGACTAGATGCCAGATATGGTAATAATAAAGACGACTATCTTACATCTCCTATTTTCGATTTAACGGACACAAACGACCCGCAGATTACTTTCTGGATGGATATGGAATCCCAATTTGGACTTGATGGAGGAACGGTTCAGTTGCGGGTAAAAGATGGTGTTAGCTGGGGGAGCTGGACAACCATCGATTGGACGGACACAGGCTACTATGGAACTGCCCCAAACCATTCAGATATAGATGGAATGTCAAATGAAGTAGATGGTTGGACAGGTACAACTCCTGCTGGTGACTGGGCTATTGTTGGTATCGATTTGTTCAGCCTAACCACCTCTGGTCTTGATAACATTACGGCCAATTGTCAGATTCAGCTTCGTTTTTGGTTTGGTACTAATGGGAGTAATGTTAATAACGGATGGTATATTGATGATTTCGAAATCAGTTATTCTGTATTTCATGGCTTGTGGAAAACAACTGCGGTAGATACAGATTGGAACAATACTTCTAATTGGGACGATGGAGTAATTCCAAACGTTAATACTTCTGTGCAGATACCAACAGGTGCTGCATTTTATCCTGAGGTAGATGAAAGTGCGGTGTGCAATAAAGTGGTTATATACGATGGAGGACGATTAACTGTGGTAACAGGAGGCACTTTGGATGTCGATCGTTATTTGAGCGTTGGTGAAGGAACTAGCGGAGAGTTTATCATGAACGATGGGGTTTGCAACATTACTGACGATTTATTTTCGCAAGAAGGAGGATTGGTCGATATCAACGGAGGTACGATATCATTCACAAACTGGGCTTTCGATTTGAACAACACTGAAGCTAAGGGGGATATTCAACTCTCAGGGGGCGATATTACGGCCAGTGGCGATGTGTTGTTTGCAGAAACAGGTGTTACCGGGAAAATGGAAGGTGATTTTGTTCTTGAGGTAAAGGGAGATTATCAGAGCCATCATAACGATACGGACAATCAATGGTCGGTAATGACAGGAGGTACACTTATCATGAGCGGAATCAGCGCTAAGACTTACATAAAAAGTAGTGCAGGAAACAAAGCTGTAGCCTATAATCTAACAATAGCAAATACGAATATTGTTGAAACGCAGGGCGACGTAAAAGTATACAACAACAGCACAATTGTTTCCACAGCCTTCCTCACAGTCTCAAGTGGCGACAATATGGATATAATTGGCGACCTGACTCTCAAATCTGAGGATAAATCAACAGCTTCATTATTGGATTTTGAGAACATTACGTATAGCAATGCAATTATGGAGCGCTATATAGAGCAAGGAAAATGGCAGGTACTTTCAAGTCCTGTAGCAAGTCCACCGGTCGATATGTTCAATGCCAACAATTTCTACTATTACGACGAAACAGTAACCGATAAATGGGTGAACAACGATTTTGTTGATGGACTAGGAGAGGTATCCGATGTTATGGGATGGAAAATTCCATCTCAGGCAGAAGTTGATGTGCCGATGTGTGGGTTCTTCACTTATTACAACAATTATTCGCCTAAGCTTCAATTTTCTGGAAATTTACATTCAGGAACCCAAAACATTACATTGGACAAAACTACATCTGGATATGGTGATGCTTTTGATGGGTGGAACCTTGTGGGGAATCCTTATCCGTCAGCAATTGATCTGGATTTAATAAACTCAGCAGGTTTAACAGATGCTGCATTTTATTTCTTTGCAGATGATGGTACTTCTCAGTATAACAATTACAGTTATTATATACCTGGGCTTCCAGGAAGTCCATATCCAGGTATTGCTGTCAATAGCCGATCGAAAGAAATACCTGCAAACATGGGCTTTTTTGTAAAAGCGAATAGCGATGGGGTGAATTTTCAGTTAGATAATAGCGTGAGGGTGCATAGTATTCAGAATTTCAATAAGAAGTCTAATCGCGTTCACCCGAACTTAGTTCGCTTGTCATTGTTGTCTGAAAAACAAAAGGATGAAACTGTAATTCGATTAATTCCAGAAGCGACAAAAAAATATGATGGTCGTTTGGATGCAGTGAAATTACCAAGTCCAGGTATGAAATCCCTTCAATTATATAGTGTTAGTACAGCTGCTGAGCGATTGGCAATAAACAGTTTGCCAGTACAGGACGACGATGTGGTTGTTCCAATAGGGATTACTGTTTTGGAGGCAGGTGAGTATACAATCTCTTTCGATGAGGTTAATTTCGACACCCAAAATGTTTTTCTTCGCGATCATCAGTTGGGTAATGTAGTTAATTTGAAAAGCTCTGACGGATACGGATTCTTCTCTGTTGAAGGCGACATAAAGCGACGTTTCGAACTTGTGTTTACAAATGCATCGCAACTCGAAGAATTAGTTGTTGATCCTGTTCATGTCAGGGGTGCAAAGCAGAAAGTGCAAGTAGATTTGCGCAAAGGCAAGTTTCATAACGGAACAGTATCTGTTTTCGATGTTGGAGGCAGGTTGGTAGGATCAAAAAGCATTACGGATGAATCTTGGGTCGAGATTCCTGTGAATGGAGCTGGTGGTGTATACCATGTTCAGGTTTCTTCCGAAAATGGGGTGTTTAATGAGAAAGTATTTGTGTACTAGAAAAAAATCTGGTAATCATATTTTCATCTAGTACAGACGCATCAAAATGAAAATCTTTGGTTTTCAGGATGTAAATGATTTTGAAGCATCTGCCCTAATTTGTATCTTAACAAAAAGAGCTACCCATGTGGTAGCTCAAATAAGTTCATAGGTCTGTTATTACCAACTATCACTTTTTCTTTCGCGATCGTAACGCTCATAGCGGTTGTCGCGATTGTCGCGACTTTCTCTATTATCGCGCTCGTAACGGTTATCTCGGTTGTCTCTGTCGTAGCGGTTACTGCGGCTGTAACCTCCCCCGCCTCCGCCACCTTGGCGTTGTTGATAAGGTCGGCGTTGGGCACCGCCTCCTCCGCCACCAGTGTTTCTGCTTTCGCGGGCTTCCGCTTCTTTCACCACTATTTTCCTGCCTAGGAACTGAGATTCGTCCAAAGCCTGAATTGCGGAGTTTGCCTCCTGCGTGTCAGCCATTTCTACAAAGCCAAAGCCTCTTGAATTGCCGGTTTCGCGGTCAAAAATTACTTTCGCAGTATCGACAGCGCCATACTGCTCAAACAGGTTGCGAAGGCTATCATTGGTAACCTCCGATGCTAAACGTGCAATAAAAATATTCATGGTAAAGTTGAAAAATGAAAAAAACGTTGATTGGATTCTAATTCACCTTGGAAGGTAGCACTGAATTTATTGTGGTCGCTTCTATAGGAACTCTTTTGTTGTTTATTTCTTGTCGTACGCAATTTAAGAAAAAGAACAACGCTTGTAAATGCTTGATATGTATTAATTGCAATTTTTTTCGTTTTTGATGAGTTTTTTTGTGTCAAAACCCTTCATTTCAAGCATTCTTAATATTGCGTTGTACGTAGAAGAATCCATAAGGTTTCGGCGGTTTAGAATCCATAAATATTTTCTACTTGGTGCGCTTACTACTGCATGTTTATAGCTTGTATCACAGTGTATTATCCAGTAGTCCCCTTTGAATGGCCATTGAAATTGCACCTTTAATTTAGCATTGCCACTGTTTTCCACGACGAAACCTTTTCCCAAAGCTTCCTTCTCTTTATTATTTTTTTTGCAACGGTTTATAATGTCTACATGTCCTTCTTCTGAAATGGAGTATTCGGCTGTTGAACAGCTACATCCTTCCTGAAAACGGTTGGGGTAACGTGCTATTTCGTGCCATGTGCCCATGTATCTTTCCAGATCAATTTCTTTTTCTGTGCTAAGGGGAGGGAAACTTTTACAACCAGAAATCAGTATGAATAGGACAATGCCAATGGCAAGAGAGCAATAAAATTCAAAAGTACTTTTCATAACCTTTTATTATCTTATTTTTTATTGACTGCATTTTAAATAACATAGTTAAATCAATTAACATTAATATGGTCTTTAGATATGACGATAAGATTCTAGACTTTTAAGAGAAGAAGTTCTACGATTGTCTAAATTCAATTTTTTCTTCAGAGAATTGTATCCCGTAATCCTCAAGTTCTTTTAGAACAGGTTCGTAAATGTCACGCTCAATAGGTATTTGCACACCTGTTGTTTTTATCTTTCCATTAAGTATCATTTTAACTGAAATCGCAACAGGCACACCAACAGTTATCGACATAGCCGTGTGAGGAGGTGCTTGCCCTTCTACTACAAGTGAAGATATAATCTGACGGCTAGATTCGCCCGATTTATAATCAAAGATGTGCTGCATTGCAATCATATCCCGGTCGTCGTTTTCGAATGCCCATTTATTTTCCAATAGATGCTGAAGGATCTGTGCAGGAGATGCATTTTTGAGCCCAATACGTTTGCGTTCAAAAACCCCTAGCCATCGGAGCTTGTACATTATGTCGGAATCGTCACTTATACTTAAGTATTGCTTCAATTTCTCTTCAACCGTAATGCCGTCCTGATATTGCAGAAAAGTATTTATGAAATCGCGATATGTCATGTTTTCGGAATCTTCGAGGGTATAAGTATCTTCTGTAATCCCAAGTTGTACGAAAACATTCCATGACCTGCAAAAACCCGGGCGGCGCAATGTGCCGCGAATCATCGTTGGGATATTTTCCAGTTTATAGGTATTGCGGTACTTCAGCGAATCGCGGTTAGGATAAGCTTCAAACTCTCCGTAGTTGTCAATGTTTATGCGGGCTATTCGTTTGAATAACTGATGGTAAGGGATGTACTTGTATCTGCCGCCAACAATAATCTGTGCCGTACCTTGACCTGCAAGTACTACATTGCGGGGATTCCAAGTGAATTTGTAGTTCCATGGGTTGTTGTCGTATCTGGGAGCAATAAGCCCTCCTGTATAAGAGCGGAAGGCTGTCAGTTCACCACCTTGATCTTTTATTTGGTCGATAACGCGCATCGCTGACATGTGGTCGATTCCAGGGTCTACACCAATTTCATTTAGAAAAAGAAGCCCAGCTTGTTTCACGTCGTTGTTCATATCCCGAACCTCTTGGGAAACATACGAGGCAGTTACCATGTTTTTTTTGAGCCGTAGGCAGCTTTTGGCAACCAGATGATGAAATCTGGCGGGAAGCATAGAAACGATAATGTCGGAAGCAGAAATTTCTTGTTCGCATTGTTTTTCATCAAAGATGTCGAACTTTATAGCTTTACCATTGGGGTGATTATTTACTTTCTGACTGATTAGCTCAAGGTCGATGTCTCCAACGGTGACTTTCCAGTTGTATTCTTGTGAATTGTCCAGCAAATATTTAATTAGGGTGGAAGAAGACAAACCGCCTCCGATGATGAAAATTTTTTTCATGAGATAGGTGTTTCTGTTCCTCTAATGTAGGATATTATCTTGAGGAAGATAATGCTTTGTGTGGAATAAATTACTGATAATGGAAAAGGAAGGCGGTGGAAATTCTGCTAGGTGACTTGAGTTTTTGTCAGTTATAAAAAAAGCGTTCCCCTGCCAAAGAGTAAGCAGAGGAACTATGTTCAGATTTAGCAAGTTTATAATGTTTTTCCGAAGCGTTTTAAGGAAGATGAAATTAATAGTTGTTCATCTCGATTTGGCTATCCTTAACCTAGCTTCTTTGTCTATAGGGTAATAGTTTAAGTGTTATTCAATTATATTTCTGATTTCTTTCAATTTATGGCTATAAGATAGTGTAGATTTGCATAAAATGCCATGGTTATCAATGTTGTCAACATGTACTGTGCCCGACGAATGAAGAATTTCACCATTTTCTAGAATGATGCCTACGTGAGTTATTGAATCGTCGTTGTTATTGGTGAAAAAAGCTAGATCACCAGGTTTGGCCTCTGTTAATGCAACAGGTTTTCCTAATGTTACCTGATCTTTAGAGTCGCGAGGAAGTTCTTGGTTGTTCAGACGGAAGACCATTTGTGTAAGACCTGAGCAGTCTATGCCAAAAGGAGTGCGGCCTCCCCATAAATAAGGTGAGTTGATGTATTTGCTTGCTGTAGCTATAATATTTCTGCGTTTTTCCCCCTCGGAGATTGGTGTGCCTACATTGCCTTCTATGTGATATCCTTTGGGGTAAACTTTGAAATTATGATGCGCTGCGTCGTACTGCGGTAATACTGATCCTAATACTACGTGAAAAGAGGAGTGGTTCTTGCTGACTTTATTTGTGAGGTCAAAAGCGAAAGTGGGTTTTGCTTTATCAAGCTGATCTTTTTGCTCGCGGGGAATCTCGTGGTACATTCTTTTGTCTATCCAGCCTTTGTAGCCATCGTTGGCCATTTGGATATAAAGCCAGCCGTTTTCTTCTTTCAGTACCGAATAATGTTCCCCGAATAACACCTGAGACACCATTTCGCTTTCTGCCGATGGCTCTTTGCGCATCGGCACGATGCTGATTTTTGCAATTCCAAACTTCATAGCACTACGTTTTTATATGTTGGACAAAATTGTCTAGGGTAACTTTCCTGTTTATGTCGCCGAAGTTACCTTCTGCTGCATTTAAAGGTTGATTGTTTAACACAGAAGTAGAGCTTAATTCCCAAATGGCACACGAATTTTTAGAGCATGTTGGTTGCTTGCTGTGAAATGTGCTTTGTATGTTCGGGAATGAGAGGTTGTTCATTGTTTTAACAATGAATTAATGATTTTGTAATAATCCTAAGATATAAAATTATATTAAGAAAAAGAAGTTAAAATATTTAAAACTGAAACGATAGACGCTATTTCTTAACAGCAAAGGTGGAGGGATTTGTTATGTTCCATAAGGGGGGGCGTTGAAAAAAATGGGGGAGTAGTGGTGTTTCATGAGAGGATTTAAAATTTAGGCACACTCAGGGTAACTTATTACTCTAAAATATGACCATTTTTTTCTTACTTTGGGTTGCCAGATAACTATTGGTTTTATGATGCGTACATGCTTTGTTTTATTGATTACAGTTTGTTTCGTAGCTGCCTGTTCTTCAGACGATCTAGATATGAGGCAGGGTGTAATCGAATACAGCATTACTTACCTCGATGATCCAAAAGAAAAGCCGCTTGTTTCGTTTTTACCTACAAAAGCACACGTTTTTTTTAAGAACGATAACACACTTACTCAGATTGAAGGACTTTTGAGCGTATTTATGTTAAATTACTTGGCGCTGAAGGATGAACCCTCCAATTACACTTTATTAAGGTTGGTCGATAAAAAATATATGTACATCTCCCCTCCTAACGGAAAAGCATTTGGCTATAAGGAAATGGGAGACCTTAAAGTCCGTTTTGTGAATGAAACAAAGGAAATTGCCGGGGTTATGTGTTCCAAGGCCATTGCTACAAGTGAGAAGATGAATTATGTGCCCTTGGTGCTATATTATACGTACGAGATAGACATTAAAAATCCTAATGCAACAACCCCGTTTCAACAAATTGATGGGGTACTGATGGAATTTCAGTTGCAACTGGAAGGGATTAATATGAAATTCAAGGCAAGGCAGATTATACAGCAAGAAGTAGACGACAAGCTTTTTGTTTTACCAGAAGGCCATAAACTGGTAAATTATAAAGAAATGCATGAACAGATCAGTATCTTCAATGAAGATCCATGATGGCAGATTCGTGAATTGGCCAGGCGGTACTCCTTATAAATATAAAGTAGGTTTTTTGTGACTTACCCTCAAGAACTTCAATTATTCAATTACAGTGCAGAGATTTTTTTTGATTAAACATTACCTGAGATATTTATTTTTTGCACACCACGACGAAGGGCACGGAGTGCATTCTCCGTTTGTTTATCAGTTTATCCAGAATGTTTTAGAAGACGAACGTTTTTTTTATGCATACAATGCCATAGAGGAAAGAAGGGCAAGACTGGTTCGTGATAAAAGAAAAATAAGAATAAAAGATTTAGGAGCAGGAAGCCATAATGGAAAGAAACGGATGATAAAACAGATTGCCAGACAATCTGCTATTTCCGCCAAGTATGGAGAGCTGTTGTTTAAACTGGTAGATCAGTTTGGTGCCAGAACCATTTTTGAACTGGGTACAAGTATTGGGTTGAGCACCGCTTATCTGGCAGCTGCCAATTCAAAATCAAAAGTATTTACTTTTGAGGGATGTCCAAAAACAGCCGATATTGCTAAGGAAACTTTAGTTGGGTTGAACCTTCATAATGTAAACCTCCATGTGGGAAGCTTCGAAAGCTTGGTACCCGCAGAGTTATCCAAAAATCCTCAAGTAGATTTGGTGTTTTTCGATGGAAACCATACTTATAAAGCAACGAAACAGTATTTCGAATGGTTCTTACAAAAGAAAACGCCAGATTCTATCTTTGTTTTCGATGATATTCATTGGTCGCCGGGCATGCTTAAAGCGTGGAAAGAGATAAAATCACATTCGGAAGTAGTGTTGACTATGGATTTGTTTTTCATAGGAATCGTTTTCTTCCGACAAGGTATGGCTAAACAGGATATTGTAATACGGTATTGATTCATTATGAATAGAAGCTGACTGGAGCTGTACTGTTTGAATAAATTATTTAGATGGATGCAATTATATCTTGTTCCGAACTGGCAAAGCATTATCAGGTAGGAACGCAGGTTGTAAAAGCGCTTAGGACTATATCTTTAACAATAAAGCGCGGGGAGTATGTTGCCATAATGGGCCCTTCTGGTTCGGGAAAGTCAACATTTATGAACATAATTGGGTGCCTCGACACTCCTACAAGTGGAGACTATGTGTTAAATGGCACTAATGTAAGCCATTTACAAGACGATGCTTTGGCCGAGATTCGGAACAAAGAAATCGGCTTCGTTTTTCAAACTTTCAACTTACTTCCTCGTTATTCTGCCTTGGAGAATGTAATGCTTCCTCTTGTTTATTCGGGCATTGGGAAAGACACAAGGAATGAGATGGCCAAAGAAGCATTGGAAAATGTGCAGTTGACAGATAGAATGGAGCATAAACCAAATGAACTTTCTGGCGGGCAGCGTCAACGAGTGGCCATTGCGCGCGCTTTGGTTAACAAGCCGTCTATAATTCTAGCAGACGAACCTACAGGGAATTTAGATTCAAAAACATCTGTAGAAATTATGCGTCTGTTCGGAGAAATACACGCTAAGGGCAATACCATTGTACTTGTAACTCATGAAGAGGAAATTGCAGCACATGCTCACCGTATTGTAAGGCTTAAAGATGGGGAAGTCGAAACTGATGTTTTGAATTCAGATCCAGTTAAGTTTTGATAAATCCGCAGCTATTTTAAATTCGATAATTAAAAGATGAGTGAGTTGCAATAGTTGATTCATATAGTGCGTTGTCCTATGTTGTTATTTCAGTAATATGAGATAAATCATTTAATTGACTTCATAACAGCTGTTTAATTTTAAAAATCGGAACGAAGTATCGGAATGTATCTTTGTGAGATAATAAAAATACTGATTAACAGTTGGTTGTGATTATAAGCAAGTGGTGCTATTTATTATGAAATGCATTGTGCTAACATTCAATACAGTGACAGGCATAAAAGTGTCGCTTATATTAACACACCTACTTAAAAGTGCTTTTTGTATTTAATGATTTGCATTTGTATGAAATTTTGATTTCTATAGCGACTTGATATAGCTCGAATATGCTTCGGTTTGCACGAATGGTATAGAGGAGGTTGGTATGTCGGGCATATTCTACAAGCTTTACTCAGTCATAATTGAGTGGATTTATTAAACTGTTAAGTTGTTGGTTAAATAAACTAGATAAATAGGTCTGCGACCGTGAACAGATGAAAATATATACTAAAACAGGAGATAAAGGGTTTACCTCTCTGGTTACTGGGACGAGGGTACCAAAACAGCACGATCGAATCGAAGCTTACGGAACAATAGATGAGCTGAATTCTTATATAGGTTTGTTGAGGGATTCGATGGTGGATGAAGAACAAAAAGAAGTACTGATAAAAATACAGAACCACCTTTTTGTTATAGGATCGGTATTGGCAACCGACGAGAAGGAGATTAAGTACGAACTTCCAACATTAGATGAAACCGATGTCTCTTTGCTTGAGAAGCAGATTGACAAAATGGATAGTAGCCTTGAGCCAATGAGGAACTTTATTTTGCCTGGAGGACACCCTGTAGTGTCATATTGTCACATTGCACGTGCAGTTTGTCGCAGGGCAGAAAGGCGTGTTTTTGCCTTGTTAGAGAACTGTAAAGTAGATGAGCGTGTTACGATTTACTTAAACAGACTTTCAGATTTCCTGTTTACATTGGCAAGGATGTTGAGTGTCGGTTTTCAAGCTGAAGAAATCCCTTGGCGGGCGAAATAGTATTACGAAAATTTTGTAAATTCCCTATACGGAATTAATATTGCGCAATTTTTATAGGTAAAAAATTCGGCCTGTAAATCAAACATTAAAAAATATCACATATGTATTGGACTCTTGAGTTAGCTTCTAAACTAGAAGATGCGCCTTGGCCAGCAACAAAGGAAGAACTGATTGATTATGCTCTTCGATCGGGTGCTCCTATGGAAGTTATCGAAAATCTGCAGGAAATTGAAGACGAAGGTGAAGTGCATGAGAGTATCGAAGATATCTGGCCTGACTATCCTAGCAAAGACGATTTTTTCTTTAATGAAGATGAGTATTAACAGAAAAATTCATTTCTGACCAGAGCAGAAACAATTTCGGTTTTTGTTGTGCTGCGGACGTCCAAATCCTCCAGTACTGTTGTACTTCAGGTATTGAACGCCTTGCGCACTTTAACCGAATTTTTTATGCTTTACAGAAAGAAAAAAGGAGTAGTTGGAACTACTCCTTTGTCGGTTTCTTTTCTTTGTCTTTCTCTTTGTCGGTTTTCTTTTTCTCTCCAAGTAGAACTTTTCTGAAAATATCGTTCTTATCTTTAGGGCGTTCGTCTTCATACCAGACAAATTGAGGTAGTTTCTTTTCGATATCCTCTACCATGTCGATAGGGTGGATTGCCCCTTTTGTTTTTGTAGGGAACATCACGCCGTCTAGCTGTTTTTCTACAATGAAGAAGGCTATTTTTTCGCTTTCTGCTTTGTTAATACCTGTTATCACCTGTTGATCTTTAACCATATAGAGAACTTCCCCCTTAGATTGTACCTCTACTTTGTGGAGTTTCCCATCTTCGAAGTAGGCAATCATGTCTTTACCTTTAAGTTGGTTGTAGTGAGAGCTGTCTTCTGGAGAAACAGCAAAGGATTTTCCTTTGAATTCAACGCGCGTAGGGCTACTGTCTTCAGTGAAAATTTTTATATATTCTGCCGATATTTGGTTTCCTTCTGCCCAAATGACAGGTGTCCCCATCAGTTCTACAGTAGAGTCGCTAAAGTTGTATACAAGCGAATCGCAAAGGTTCTGAAGATCGTGGCGATAAGTGCGGACACCATGAAAAGCCTTTACGAATTGAATTTCTGTGGTGTCGTTTACAATCTTTTTCATGCTGAGAAGTGTGTCAGCATGCATGTAGAGCGTGTCTCCTTTGGAGTCGTATTGACCAAAAACAGCTTTTTTCGTGACAAGAGCAAATTCAGTGGCCTCTTCATAGCGGGCATAGTCTCCCCAGATTATGGCTCGCTGGGCTGTGTCCTTCATTTCTATATTATGATAGGCTTCCCCGAAGGCTTTTTTCCGGTCGTAATATAAACTGTCGCTGGTAAGGTCGTACGATTTACTTTCGTAGTGGGTGTTTTGTTTCAGTTTGCCTTTGTCAAGGGCGTGGTCGTACCAGCCTCTTTCGCAATAAATGTAATTCGAATCGCCAACTATTTCTGTAGGACCAAAGAAATACGAGGTCTGGGTTTTCGTATTGTGATTGAGCGTGTCGCTATTAACTACGAATTTCTCACTGGTAACTTCTACCTCTTGGCTAAATTGGAACAGATTCTGGCGGGCGAAATACTTACCGATAATGCTTCGAAGGGTATCTTCTTTGTTAATGGTTTCGCCACCGGTAAAGTAAGTCGCTAGGTCTTGATCCATGTAATAGTCAAGTTCGTCAGTTGTTAGTGTAAGACTATCGTTTTCAAGGAGCACATTGCCAATAACTTTTGCTGTTTTATTGTTTCCGAAATAGTTTAGATGGTCGCCATAAAGATGAACAGTATCGCCTCTGTTGATGTGTATCCGGCCAAAAGCCTCAAGTGAGTTGGTGTTGGAATAAAAGTATGCACTGTCGCAATACATTTTAGAGCCTTCGTGACTGAAGATAACATCGCCCTTGAGAACCTTAACATCTGGTCCAAGAGACGAACGCCCTTCTAACGATAGGGCTTGGTCTATTTTTACTTTTCTGACTTCTGTTTCTTCCTCTTGAGCCATCATCCCTGAAGTGCTCCAAATGAGTATAAACAAAAACAGCCAAATTTGCTTGGTCATAATTCTAATTTAAAAAAAAGACATAAGGCCATAGATGCATCTATCTAAGCAATATGTCTATCGGTTGAATGTCTCTTGATGAGCTTAATATTATATAAATGCAGCAGTTCAGAATGTTTATTCCATCAGTTGTTGAATAAGTTTTTCAGTACTGAAACCATCTGCCTCTGCTTTATAGTTCCGGACAACCCTGTGCCTAAGAATGGCAGGGGCAACAGCTTTTACATCTTCGATATCTGGCGAATATTTTCCTTGAAGTACGGCATGTGTTTTTGCTCCTAGTACTAAGAATTGCGAAGCTCTTGGTCCCGCCCCCCAGTTTAGATATTGTTTGCTGAGTTCGTGCGCATTTTCTGTATTTGGGCGCGTTTTGGCAGCTAGGGAAACAGCATACTTAAGTACATTGTCGTTGATCGGTACACGGCGGATCAGCTCTTGATAATACAATATTTCTTCGGCCGAAACCACTTGCTGTAGCTTTGGCTTGTTGTCGGAAGTAGTGCTTTTGATGATCTCAAGCTCATCTTCGAAAGCAGGATAATCAAGGTAGATATTGAACATGAACCTGTCCAGTTGGGCTTCAGGTAGAGGATATGTTCCTTCCTGTTCGATCGGGTTTTGCGTAGCAAGAACAAAAAATGGGTTGCCCAGTTTGAAGCGTTCTCCTGCCATCGTAACCGCTTTCTCCTGCATAGCCTCTAATAATGCAGCTTGTGTTTTTGGAGGGGTACGGTTGATCTCATCGGCAAGAATGATGTTTGCGAAAAGTGGCCCTTTAATAAATTTGAACTTTCTGTTTTCGTCCAAAATTTCTGTGCCAATAATATCTGAAGGCATTAAATCTGGGGTAAACTGAATTCTTTTATAGTCCAGACCAAGCGTTCTTGCTATTGTATTTATTAGGAGTGTTTTTGCCAGCCCTGGAGCTCCTACCAACAGAACATGTCCGCCTGTGAAAATGGAAACAAGTACTTCTTTAATAATGTCATCTTGGCCGATTATCACTTTTTGAATTTCAGCAAGAAGTTTAGCATATGATTCCCTGAGTTTGTCTACTGCTTCTACATCGTCTTTAAACTGCATCCTGTCTGTTTTGAAATTGGTTAGTGAAACTGGAAACTCCTTTTGCCAACATTGAGATAAGCGTGTTAAACATACCATAACTTTCAGTACATTGGTTCTGAAAGCTATGATGTAAGTTGCTTACTTTTTAAGATGTTGGTATCGCTACTGCATCCATTCCTTCATCTGGAATTCGCATTTGCGCCATTTCGGGTTCATTTTTATGTATGTAGTTTTGATACGGCCTTTCATCCATTCTTCTACTACATTTTGTTTTCTGAAATTTAACGCAATTTCTTGTATTTTCTGATAGTCGTCCTCAATATTTGCAACGTGAGGTTTTGTCTGGCTTTTTAGTTTCACAAGAAGGTGAACATCGCGGCCCCTTTCATCTTTTCCTTCGAAAGGTTGAGAGATATCTCCAACTTTCATGTTGCGAAGGGCATAGTTGATTTCTGCGGAGATGTGTTTCTTTTCGAATCGAGGAGTTCCTGTGTAGCGGTTCACCATTAAACCACCGTTTTTCTTTGTGTTCTTGTCGTCGGAAAATTTAAGAGCTGCCTCTTCAAAAGTAATTTTCTTCTCGATAATTTCTTTTGCAATACTGTCGAGTTGTACTCTTGCTTTTTCTTTGTCGTCACTGGTTATTTTTGGTGACACAAGAATGTGACGTACATTCACTTGCTCTTCTCCTTTCTTTTCGATCATCTGTATGATGTGTAGGCCAAATTCACTTTCCACAACACGCGATAACTGTCCATCGGCAAGGGAAAATGCTGCATCTGCAAAGTTCTGGTCTAAATCCTGACGGTTTACAAAACCAAGTTCGCCTCCATTGCTTGCCGATCCTGGATCCTGCGAATACAAAATCGCCAAAGTAGAAAAGCTTTCTCCTTTGAGTATTCTAGAACGGAGACCTTCCAGTTTTTCTTTAGCAGCTTCTTTTTGAGCACGACTGATTGGAGGGCGCTTCATAATCTGTTGCACTTCGATTTCGGCGTCTACCATTGGAAGACTGTCTTTGGGAATGGTTTTATAGAAATCGTTTACCTCTTGTGGAGTAATGCTTATGCCTGATGTAATGTGGCCTTGCATTCTCTGTACAACAATTTGATCGTGAATGATGTCTTTGAATTCGTTTTTAATTTCGATAATGCTCTTTTTAAAATAGCGTTCTAGGGCTTCTTTACTTCCTGCTTGCTGTATGTATTGTTGAATACGTAAGTCCAGATTGCTCTCTACTTCTTCATCCGAAACTACGATACTATCCAGTTCGGCCTGAGCCAATAGAAGCTTCTGGTAGAGCATACCCTCGAAGATATCGCATTTGCTTTGAGAACCGGTACGGTAGCCTTGTTGCTGTTGTTGCATGTATTGTGCTTCTACACTAGATAGAAGTATGGGTTTGTTGCCTACGATGGCAATTACTTCGTCTATAAGTTTCTTTTCTTGAGCGAAAACACTCACCCCTGAGAAAAAGAAAGCAAAAAGGATTAAATTGATTTTATGCATTGTCGAAAGTTTAATTCGGGTATGCTGCTAAGTGAATTGTGAGTTATAAAATTATGAATTATAAATTCCTTCTAGGCAAATGCGTTATTGAATTATAATTGCGGTTTATTTTTAACCTTTCACTGAATGCAGATTAGTTTTTTTTGATTTCAAAATACTGATGATCTAATGCATCGGTATAAATATTGTTCTTTAATTCTTTGATTAGATCAGATCTGCGCTTTGTAAGCAGAATTTTTCTTATGTTGCCTTTAACGAAGTTCAGAGGTGTTTTTTCGCCCTCAATACGATGTTCTTTTATGTAGATAATGTGTTGTGAGATGGAATCCCTGATCTCGATTTTTTTCTTTCTCCGTAAGAAATCAGTTGGGTTCTCGATCTGTTCTGGGAAGTCAAGCTGTACAAGACCGAATGATACCCAGTCGTGATTATAGTTCTTGAAGCGTATCGCATTCGTGTAGCAATAATCGTCAAGTTTCACTAGGTCTTCCTGATCTTTGGATTCCAAAAGATCCATTAATTCTTCCATAGGAGCGTCTAGTGGAAGTTGCAGGTAAACTGCACGTACAACATTATTGGCCAGTTTGAAATCAGCTGTATGTTCGTTGTAGAATTTTTCGATTTCCTCTAGTGTGATGGAAGTATCCAATTTTTGCCTGGTGAATTGTTGCAGATATCTATCTATTAGCAATGAAGACCGATAATCGTCAAGTTCTTTTTCAACGTCTTTCTGATCTTCAGTCAGGTATAGTTCTGCTTTTTTTACAAGAAGCTGACGTTTGACCCATTGATCGATATACTGTGATACGATTTGTGCACTATCTTGGGCTGAAGAACCTATTGGTGCGATGCCACTGACATCTTTAGGGTAGAGCATTTTGTCGAATACCTTGGCAATGGGTTCTGTGTTGTCTACCTCTTCTAGAGGATTACAGGCCATGAACAGAAGAGATGAAACAAAAAAAAGAGTCCACTTCATATTAATTCATTTTTTCAAAAAGGTTGCTGGCCTACTGGTGCTTGATCTGTTTTATGCCGTGCGTAGGCAGCGCTTGTATTTCTTTGGGCAAAATAACAAAAGATCACAGGTTGAACACTGTGTGCAACCTATTAAGAGTTTGTTATTTACAAGTCAAAGTTAGCGGAATTGGTTTTGTTAAGAAGCCAGAGACACGCTAATTTGGCAGTGCAAAGAAATTTAAAATTACACCGATTACAAAATATGTACTGTTAAATATTGTTAGGTCGTTGTTGTAGAAATTGACCTTGGGAATCTAGGTATCTATTTGTAATTTTGAAACCTTAACTTATGTACCCTTCGTAAATTTTGGAGGGAACAGTTTACAGATATTTTTTACCGATGAAGCGAGCTTTGATTACGATTTCTTTTTTCTCTATTGTGTTTTTATGGTTGGGATGGTGGATTGCAGAAGGTAAAAGGATAGAACATGTTCCTATAGGAAATCACTTTAGAACAAATGTATCTGTGTCCCCGTCGGTATTGACACCACGGGTGGAAACTTATTTCAAAGAACTTTTTACAAATACACGTTTTAGTGGCAATGTACTTGTCGCACATAGGGGCAAGGTTATTTACAAACAGGCCAAAGGATGGCGTTCGTATTCCCAACGCGATAGCTTAGCCATGGAAGATGTTTTTCAGTTGGCTTCAGTTTCTAAGCAGTTTACTGCATTGTCGGTTGTTTTGTTGAAGCAACAGGGACTTATAAATTACACGGACTCTGTGGCGAAATATTTACCTGACTTTCCTTATAAAGATATTACAATACATCATTTACTTTCGCATCAGACAGGTTTACAGAACTATATGTATTTTGCAGAGACGCTTGCTAAAGATCGGAGAGCGTTTGGCAATAAGGTGGTTCTGAAAATGTTGAAGGATAATAGTGCGAGTTTAAAACCATATTGGCCTGCGGGACATCGGTTTTACTACAGTAATACCGGTTATGCCATATTGGCTTTGTTGGTTGAGGAGGTTTCGGGAATTGACTTTTCTACATTTTTGCAGAAAAACTTTTTTGAACCTGCAAAGATGAATCATTCTTATGTTGGCGCAGAAGATATAAAGAAAAATTTAAGAGCAGAAGGGCATTATTTTAATAGACGGAGGGTGTTGCCTTTTTATCAGGATGCGGTGGTGGGCGATAAATCAATCTACTCGTCGATAGAAGACCTGTACCGTTGGGACCGTTTTCTGAATAGCGACAAAGGACTGAAGCTTCAGGAATTGGATACTGCATTTCAGTTTCATGCCAAGGCTCCGAATCATGTACGTGGCTATGGCTATGGATGGCGCTTGTGGCATTATCCCGATGGCCGTAAAATTGAATACCACACTGGCTGGTATCGTGGTTATACTGCTCTTTTTGTTCGCATCCGTGAGACTGATAGTACGATTATTATTCTATCAAATATCGTAAATCGGAACTTCATGCGTACTTTTCATGATTTGGTGGATATTCTTTATGTGTAGGGAATTTTGAATAAGGATCGCGTTTTTGATCGTGCCTTTTGCACAAAGACTTACCTTAATTTTACATCTGATATGGTAAATTTAAACAGAATGTTTTTTCGTGCATAGCCACTTTAAAAATAGCTGCCATTGTAACTGCTGCCGTGGAGATGACTTGTAGAGAAAAACGAGCCTACTGCTTTTCGTAGAACTGAAGCTTCGCTCCCAAAAATCGTTGAATCGTTTTTTTACATTCTGTGGATTTGCTTCTACCCGCAATTTCTTCTCTTCTTTCGCAAACCTTTGCGTGAAAAAAGTTCGAAAAAAACGCTCTTTTTTGGAAACGTTTGAAATTCATCAACTATCTGTAGAGTAGTGCTTTAATGAGGTGTTTTGTCCTTTTTGTGTGTTTTGAACAGATTAAATTTGTCTTAATTTTGAGACCGAGACACAAACTAAAACCCTAAACAGAACACCATTATGAGTATCCAAAAGTTATCTGCATTTTTATTGATAGCTCCACTTTTTTTCGTTTTAACATGTGGAGCACAACCGCTAAAAACGGATCTTGAACCTACCGTAAACACGACTTCTTTTAAGCATCCCGATTGGATTAAAGACAAGACAATTTATGAAGTGAACCTTCGGCAGTATTCCCAGACTGGAACTTTTGATGAGTTTAGAAAAAGCATTCCAAGATTGAAAAAAATGGGGGTGGATATTCTTTGGTTTATGCCGATTCATCCGATTGGGGAGAAGAATCGAAAGGGTAGCCTTGGCAGTTATTATTCAGTGAAGAATTACACCGCAGTGAACGAGGAACACGGCACATTGAAAGATTTTAAGGCCGTGGTGAAGGAGGCGCACAATCAGGGTATGTATGTGATTCTGGACTGGGTGGCGAACCATACGGCTTGGGACAGCGAGTGGGCAAAGGCTCATCCAGATTGGTTTTTGAAAGATAAAAAGGGGAATTTCATGCCTCCAGAGGGAACGGACTGGTCCGATGTTATTGATCTGGATTACAGCAACAAGGAAATGCGCAAAGCGATGATTGAGTCGTTGTTGTTTTGGGTGAAAGAGGCTGATATTGATGGGTATAGGTGTGATGTGGCAAGCTGGGTTCCTCTAGATTTTTGGCAAGAGGCACGGAAGGCCCTTGATGAAGAAAAGCCTGTATTTATGCTGGCTGAGGCTGAAGAACTGAATTATCATAACAGGGCTTTTGATATGTCGTATGCGTGGGCGCTGAATAAGATTTTTAATGAAATCGCTGCGGGAAAAAAGGATGTGAAGGCACTTGACCGCTATTGGGAGAAGGAAAAGAAAGCTGGTCTGGAAGACCGTTTCAGGATGATTTTTACGACGAACCATGACGAGAACACATGGCACGGTACTGTTTACGAACGTTTGGGCAAAGGAGCAGAGGCTTTTGCTGTGCTTACGGTAACAATGCCGAGTATGCCTCTTTTGTATAGCGGTCAGGAAGCGGGGATGGATAAACGGCTTAAGTTTTTTGAGAAAGATGTTATTGATTGGAATGGAAAATCTGTAGCAGATTTCTATACAAAGCTTTTCATGCTAAAGAAAAAGAACCCTGCATTGTGGATTGGAGAGGAAATGGGGGAGATGAAACGCCTGAAAACAGGGGCAGATAAGAATGTGTTTGCTTTTGTGCGTGTTAAGAATGGCCATGCAGTGCTTACTTTGGTGAACCTTTCCGATAAGAAGCAAAATGTACAGATAGATTTTGCTGATTTCGAGGGTGAATATTCCGATTTGTTTTCAGAAAAAAGTATTAAGGCTGGAACTGAACTTAAACTGGAACTTGAGCCTTGGGGGTATCGTGTTTGGTATCGATAACTGTTTGCATATCTGTAGTGTCTGAACTAACTTTTGGACTATTTCATACGTTCTAAGGAAGAAGAGGTCTAACGTTAAATTCAGATTTATAATGCTAAAATGTTCTTTGGGTGAGTTAAGAATACCTACACTTTTGAGGTGTTTTTTATTGACAGTTGTATTGGGAATTGTATCGGCATGTGGGGTGGAACAACCGAAAGTCACACAGCGGTATGTCGATACGAAAGTGGAGGAAGGAATGTGCGTTGTGGTGATAGGTTCTTCAACAGCGGCAGGGGCTGGGCCAGAGCGTAGGGATAGTGCTTGGGCTTTCCGTTTGCGGAGGTATATGGAGAGAAGAAACCCGCGCAATAGAGTTGTTAATCTGGCGCGTGGGGGGTACACTTCTTTTCATTTGCTGCCAGATGGGGACAAGGCGTTTGCAGGAAATCGGTATTTGAAGCCAGATGTATCGAGGAATATCACTAAAGCGTTGGAATTTCAGCCAGACTTGATTGTGATGAATCTGCCTTCGAATGATAATACCAGACGTGTGCCTGTGGATGTGCAATTGGCCAACCTGAAACGCATTGTTGAGAGAGCGGAGGTGAGTAATGTGCCAATTTGGGTGAGTACTACCCAGCCTGTTTCAAGAAACCTCAAATATCGGGAGCTACAGTTGATGGTTCGTGATTCTATATCGGCATTGTTCAAGCCTAGAGTGATTGATTTCTGGAATGGTTTGGCGGATGTAGATGGTAGAATTCTTAGGAACGTGAGTTCCGGAGATGGTGTTCACTTGAATTCTAATGGTCACAGGTT
Source organism: Bacteroidales bacterium (assembly GCA_965230435.1). Taxonomy (GTDB): domain Bacteria; phylum Bacteroidota; class Bacteroidia; order Bacteroidales; family JBDKHP01; genus JBDKHP01. The sequence goes on along the minus strand of CBDDLB010000002.1, from coordinate 490,772 downwards.
GTTATTTGATAGGGTATTGAGTGCTGTGCCTATTGACAGTTTGTATCGGGCAAAGCAAGATTACTTTGGTCTGTCGGCTGCTTATTGATTCATTGTTTAATGTTAATGACACTCCCTTCTAGGATCTGAGATTCTAGAAGGGATAAACTAGACCTTATAAAAAGAAAAAAAGATGTTCAGACGTTTAATGATGTTCTCTGCGTTGCTTTGCGCAGTGTTTTCCAGTTACGTAGTAAATTCTCAAACATTGAAGAGAGTAGAGCCAATGTTTTGGTGGAAAGGAATGACAAATCCGGAAGTTCAGCTACTGGTGTATGGTGATAAGATAGCTTCTGCTAAAGTAAGTGTTTCTTATGAAGGCGTTGAACTGAAGAAAGTGAACAAGGTTGAAAATGAGAATTATCTGTTCCTAGATCTTGTTGTTAGCAAAAGGGCGAAAGCTGGGACGTTTCCGATAAAGTTTACTAAAGCTGGGAAAACTGTTGCGGAGTATAGCTTCGAGCTGAAGGAACGTCGCAAAAACAGTGCTGAACGTGAGAGTTTCTCAAGTGCAGATGTTATGTACCTCATTATGCCAGACCGTTTTGCGAATGGTGATCCGTCGAACGATTCACTGAAGGGGATGAAAGAGAAGGCCAATCGAGAAGATTCCAATGGGCGACATGGTGGAGACCTTATTGGAATTCAGAACAAATTGGATTACCTGAGCGATTTGGGGGTGACGGCAATCTGGCTGAATCCAGTGCTGGAAAATAACATGACGTCGTTTTCGTATCACGGTTATGCAACCACTGATTTTTATAGTGTCGATCGTCGTTTTGGAGGAAACGATGCTTACATAAAATTAACAGAGGAGGCGCACAAGAAAGATATTAAAGTGGTGATGGATATGATCTTCAATCACTGCGGAAGTGAGCATTGGTGGATGGATGACCTGCCGTCTAAGGATTGGCTGAACCAGTGGTCGGAATTCACACAGACAAATTATCGAGGGACTACGGTTGCAGATCCATATGCTTCGAAACACGATCGCAACCAAATGGTGAATGGTTGGTTTGTGAAAACAATGCCCGATCTGAACCAAAACAACCCTTTTGTGTCGAAATACCTTATCCAGAATAGTATTTGGTGGATTGAATATGCCGATATCGATGGTATTCGAATGGATACGCACCCTTATGCAGATAAGTTTATGATGGCAGAATGGGCAAAAGCAATCCGCGTGGAGTACCCTAAGTTTATGATTGTTGGAGAAGTGTGGCTCGATGATCCTGCGGCTTTGGCATATTGGGGGAAGAATGCCAAGAATTTCGATGGTTTCAATTCGCATTTGCCTGGACTGATTGATTTCCCATTCATGTTTGCAGTGAAACGTTCTTTGAACGAGAAAAACGGATGGTGGGAGGGAGCTGCGGGCTTCTATTATTTGTTGTCGAAGGATTATCATTATGAGGATCCGAATACGAACCTTACTTTTCTGGATAATCACGACTTGAGTAGAATTTGGTCGGAGCTGGGCAAGGACATGAAGAAGTTCAAAATGGGATTTACTTTCCTGTTTACAACGCGTGGGATACCGATGATATATTATGCAACGGAAGTGTTGAGCGATGGATTTGAACACGAAGGGCATGGGTTTATTAGAAAAGATTTTGTTGGAGGTTGGAAAGGGGATCAGCGTGATGCTTTTTCTGAAAAAGGAAGAACCAAACAGGAGAATGAAGCTTTTGCACATATGCAAAAACTAATGAATTGGCGAAAAGGCAAAAATGTGATTCACAAAGGAAAGCTTACGCATTGGTTGCCTGTGAATAATGTGTATGCGTATGTTCGTCATAACGAGAAGGAAAAAGTGCTTGTTTTGCTGAATAATGACGAGAAAGAGCAGAAGTTTGAAGCGAAACGTTATCAGGAGCTTTTGGCGGGACACGCGGAAGCTTACGAGGTACTTACAGGAAAGGATGTAAAATTGGAAAAATTGAAAATTCCTGCAAAAACTTCTATGATTTTGGAATTAAAATAACAAAGCTTGTTTTCGATAGTTTACTAACTGTTTTACGAATGCTTGGTGCTGTTATCGGTGCCGCGATACAATGATGTGTCACGATTATTGAAACACCTGCTTATATTGCGAACATGAAAAGGCTACCCATCTTTTTGATTAGGTAGCCTTTTTTATTTGTTCGGGAAAAATTTTTATAGTCTTCCTTTCAGAGAAGATTCTCTCACGATTAGTTCTGTAGGAACTACTTCTGTGACAAAATCATCATCATGTTGTTTTTCTTCAATTCTCTTCAGTAAAAGTTTCATGGCTTTTTGCCCCATTTTGAATCCATGCTGATCGACGGAACTTAGTTTTGGATCAGTCATTTCAGCAATAAGCTCTCTGCCAAAGCCAATTACAGCTACATCTTCAGGAACCCGCAGGCCGTGTTTTTTTATTATATTGATGGCGGCCGCAGCTGTTGAATCGTTAACTGCAAAAATACCATCTGGTCGGTTGTGTGATCTTAGCAGTTTATCAGTTTCACGAAGTCCGTCTTCGTAATTGTCGCATTTGATAATCAAACTATTATCTGTTTGAAGTCCATGCTTTTTAAGTGCACTTTTGTATCCTTCGATTCTGTCTTTACCAATTGTAAGATGGGGCGGTGCTGAAAAATGCGCTATTCGCGAACAACCTTGATCGATCAGGTGGCTTGTAGCAAGCGCAGCTCCCTGGAAATCATCGACTATTACTTTGTCCGACGGTATTTCGTCGGTGGAGCGGTCGAAAAATACAATTGGAATTCCGTTGTCTATTAGGTTTTTAAAGTGCTCAACTTCTTTTGTTTCTTTGGTGATGGAGACCAGCATGCCGTCGATCCGGCTTAAGAGCATTGTCTGTGTGTTCTTTACCTCAATATCGTAATTTTCGTTCGAGCGGCTAATAATCACATTGTAGTTAGCGTCGTGAGCAACGCTCTCTGCACCGGCAATAACAGACGAGAAAAAATGGTGCACCAGCTGAGGAATAAGAATGCCAATAGTGTGCGAGCGGCTAGAGCGTAGGCTTAGGGCGATAGCATTTGGACGGTAATTTAGTTTTTTAGCTAATTCGTTAACTGCTTTTTTTGTTTTTTCACTAATGTCCGGATGATCTTTAAGTGCCCTAGAGACCGTAGAAGGTGATATGCCAAGTGCTTTGGCAATGTCTTTAATCGTAGTTTGACTACTTCTCATTGTGTTCGTTTTGATAGCTTCATGTTTAGCAAATCCAAATTATAAATAATTTAAAGATTTGGAAAGCAAAGCTTGGTGTTTTTTGCCTTGTCTGTTCATCAACTTCCAGTTTTAAAGCTTCAAAGGTTTGCGAAGTGATAATTTGTAAGTACGAAAACGTTTTAAGATAATGATTTTTGTTTTTGAGCTTTTGCTTGATATCATATCTTTTTTGTGGTATTATTTTCTTTATTGCAAACGTTTTCGATTGAAATTTCTATTTTGTAATTGCTTTTTTTAGTATTACTGTAAAAATAAATCTGTACATTTATGCAAGTCATGAGCGGAGAGTAAGTTGTAGGTTATTGTCATCACATTACATTTTAATGTTTATTCTAATTGTCTTATAGTTATAGTATTGTTGAATATTTCAATTTATTGTTTTTGATTGTTTCAATGTAGATTTGAGGCGTCGTTAGTTTATTCTAATGGCGTCTTTTTTTTGTTTTATTTATTCAAAGTGAGGTGATGAGAAATAAAAATTGTTTTGTAAAACATATGCAATCGCATTCGCAAACGATTTCGTTGATTTCTAGTGTGTTTTTCTTGTTTTTGTCTTTAAATTATCGAGATTAATGTTTAGCTTTGAAAAAACAAGAGCACTCCTAGTGCTAACCGAGACAATCAAATTTTTACTATTTCTACTAACTAAAACCCAGATCTACATGAAACACTATTACGGTATGTTGCAAAAACTGCTGTTATTGGTGGGTGCGATTTTCGCTGTTAACATAGTTTTCGCACAAAAAATGACAGTTACAGGTGTAGTTACCGATTCCAACGACGGTGCTGCTTTGCCTGGTGTAAATGTGATGGTAAAAGGAACCACACAAGGAACAATTACTGATTTCGATGGAAAATACTCAATTGAGACTCAAAACGGACAGGTTTTGGTATTCAGTTTTTTGGGATACTTGAATTATGAGTTTACTGTTGGCGGTGATGAGAGTTCTCCTAACATTGTTTTGTCTGTTGACACTAAAAGTTTGGACGAAGTTGTTGTGATTGGCTATGGTACAGTTAAGAAGTCCGATGCTACTGGTTCTGTTTCTGCTGTTTCTTCCGAGGATTTTAACAAAGGTGCAATTTCTACTCCTCAAGAGCTTCTTACAGGTAAGGCTGCAGGTGTTGCAATTACTACAATGGGCGGTGCGCCAGGTTCTGGTGCAAAAATCAGAATACGTGGTGGCTCTTCTTTAACAGCTTCAAATGACCCTCTTATTATTGTTGACGGTGTTGCAATTGATAATAGCAATATCTCTGGCAGCTCCAATTTTCTTTCTTTTCTTAACCCTAACGACATTGAAACATTTACGGTACTTAAAGATGCTTCGGCAACAGCAATTTATGGGTCGCGTGCATCGAATGGTGTTATCCTGATTACTACAAAAAAAGGAAAAGCAGGTAAGCCAATGTCAATTTCGTACAATGGCAACACTTCTATTTCTACACCTATGAATTACATTGATGTTTATTCTGGTGATGAACTTCGTAAAATTGCCTACGATAAAAAAGAGCTTTACGACCCAATTATGTATGATAAATTGGGAACGGAAAATACAGATTGGCAAAAAGAGATTTTCCGTACTTCTGTTTCACACGACCACAACTTGAGTTTGTCTGGTGCATATAAGCTTCTTCCATATCGGGTATCTTTTGGTTATACCGATCAGCAGGGTATTCTTGAAAACACAGATATGCAGCGTATAACAGGGAGTGTTAGCTTAAGCCCAACTTTTTTTGATAATTCTCTAAAAGTGAATGTGAACGGAAAGTTAATGTCTACCAGAAACAATTTTGGAGCAGATGGAGCGATCGGTTCTGCAATTGGTATGGATCCTACTCAACCTGTAAAAGATGGCAATGAGAATTCGGCAGGGTATTATCAATGGGAAAATTATGGTGCAAATTTGGGAACCCCAAACCCCGTAGAGCAGGCTCTTGAAGCTGATAACAAATCGGATGTCACACGGTTTATTGGTAATGTGCAGTTGAATTACACTGTTCCGTTTGTATCAGGTTTGATTGCTAATTTGAATGTAGCAACAGATTTCACGAAGAGTGATGGGCACAACAATCGTCCAGTGACTTCCCCTTCCGTGATTGTTTCTCCATTGCCAAACGGAAGTTTAAGTGATTTTGATGGTGAAAACACGAATGATCTTTTAGACTTCTATATGAATTATTCAAAAGACATTTCTTCTATTTCAAGTAAGGTAGACCTTACTGCAGGATATTCTTGGCAACATTTCCAACGGGAAGGAAGTACTTTTACTAGAAGTATTCCAGATGAAGAAGGGAAACAGGTAATTTCAGAAAATACCCGATTTTTTACAGAGAATTACTTGGTTTCTTTCTTTGGACGTATGAATTATACTTTAAGTGACCGCTACCTTCTTACCGCAACATTGCGTTACGATGGATCTTCCCGTTTTGCCGAAGGAAACCGTTGGGGAACATTCCCAGCATTTGCGTTTGCATGGAAGGTGAATGAGGAATCTTTCCTGAAAGATGTTGAGATACTTTCTGACTTGAAACTAAGAATGGGTTGGGGTATTACAGGACAGCAGACCTTAGGTAATAACGATGAACCTAATGATTACCCAGCTCAAGCACGTTATATCCTTTCCGAACCAGGATCTCAATATCGAATCAATGGTCAGTACCAGAGAACATTGCGCCCTAATGCATACGATCCAGATATCAAGTGGGAGCAAACAACAACTCAAAACATTGGTCTTGACTTTGGCTTTTTAGATGGACGTTTCACAGGTACTGTGGATGTGTACAAGCGTGTTACAGACGATTTGTTGAACGAAGTAACTATTCCTAGTGGAAGTAACTTTTCAAACAGATTGTTAACTAATGTTGGTAGCCTTGAAAACGAAGGGGTTGAGGTTTCTTTGAACTTGAAACCGATTTCAACCAAAGACATGTCGCTTAATCTAGGTTTGAATTTCACTTACAATAAAAACACAATCACCAAGCTGTTGCTTACAGACGACCCTGATTATATTGGTATTCTATATGGAGATCAGTATGCAGGTCAAAGACAGGTTACTAGAGTTGGCGATCCAGGGTACTCCTTTTTTGTAAACGAACAGGTTTATTATGCAGATGGAAGACCAATAGAAGGTGTGTATGTTGACCTTGCAGGAAATGGTGGTGTTATTAATGGTGATAACGCAAACAAATACGTTTACCATAACCCTAATCCAGATTATATATTGGGTCTTTCGTTCAGGTTTGGATACAAGAATTTTAGCCTTTCTGCTTCGTCAAGAGCAAACATCAATAACTATGTATATAATCAAGTGGCGGCTTCTGCATCTTACGACCAAATTATGCAGATTGGTTATTGGAGAAATATGCCAAAATATTTGGATGATACTCAGTTTGTGAAACGCCAGTTTACAAGTGACTATTTTGTTGAGAATGCATCTTTCTTTAAGTTAGACAATGTTAGTGCTGGGTATAGTTTCGGAAAAATTGCAGGTGTAGTAGATACACGTGTTAATTTTACAGTACAGAATGTTCTTATAGTTACTAAATACAAAGGGCTTGATCCAGAAGTAGAAGATGGAATAGATGATAACTTCTACCCAAGGCCTAGGACTTTCCTATTTGGTGTAAGCCTAACTTACTAATGTATCATTACTCATAATTAAGTAGGTTTATCTAGTTTACTTTTGAATAGATTTAAGATAAAATAGTCATGAAAAAATATATAACCCTGTTACTCATTTTCTCAATCTTTGCGTTTGCTTCGTGTGTAAACGACTTAGATGTAGAGCCAAAAGATCCAAGTTCGATTTTGGCAGATAACGTAAAAGATAACCCTGAATACTTGCAGCAAGCACTAGCTAAAATTTATGCCAGTTTTGTTATCGCAGGCCAAGGCGGCGATGGAGATAAAGGAGCGGATATTGCTGCTCCAGATGAAGCCTTCTTTACAACCACTAGAGCTCTGTGGAACCTTCAGGAGATAACTACAGACGAAGCTATTTGTGCATGGGGCGACCCAGGTATTGCAGATCTTAATACTCAGACTTGGAGTCCTGCAAACCCCTTTCTTACAGCTCTTTATCAACGTTTGAGCTTAAGTGTGACATACGCGAATAATTTCATAAGCCTTACAAAAGAAAGCACTGATCCTGAAATTGCAAAATATCATGCAGAAGCCCGTTTTCTTAGAGCTTTGGCTTATTACTGGCAAATGGATTTGTTTGGAAATCCTCCATTTACAACAGAAGACAATGGTGTTGGCAAATACTATCCAGAACAGATTCAAAGAAAAGACCTTTTTGACTTTATTGTTTCAGAACTGAAAGCGGCAGAAGAGGTACTTGGAGAGCCAGGTTCGTCTTACCCACAGGCAGATAAGGCTGCTGCTTGGATGTTGCTTGCCCGGACTTATCTAAATGCAGAAGTATATACAGGCACTGCTCAATGGGCAGAAGCAAAAGAGTATTGCGATAAAGTAATTAACAGTGGTGCATATAAGCTTAATGACAAATACCGCAATAACTTCTGTGCAGACAATGGTTATCCTAATAATAAGGAGATGATTTTTGCGTGGGATCTGGATAATACTCATGTTCAAGGGCCTGTTGCAACAACTTTCATTATTCAGTCGAGCAGTGATGCTACGTATCTTCCTGCAGAGGATTATCATGGCCTGCACGTAAATACGAACTGGAACGGAAACCGTGCAAGAAAAGATTTTATGAACATATTGGTAGATACTGTTTCTACTTATGGAAATGTACCTGTACCTGAAGATGACGAAGAGTTTAAACGCTGTGCTGATAATAGAGTTTATTTGAAGCAAAAAAGAACAATTGATATACCTAGTCCTTCTGCAAGTGGCGACTATGGAGTTGGTGTTTATAAGTTCACAGCAGTTAATTCTAATGGAGATGAACTTATGAATCCTGCAACATATGCTTCTACTGATTTTCCTATTTTCCGTTTGGCAGATGCTTACCTAATGCGTGCTGAAGCACAATTGCGTATGGGCAATGTTGGAGATGCGGTTACGGATGTTAACGTAATACGTGGACGCGCATTTGATAATGGAGAGGGAGATATTTCTGCAGCTCAGTTAACATTAGATTTTCTACTTGATGAAAGGGCGCGCGAATTCTACTACGAAGCGCAACGCCGTACGGATCTTGTTCGTTTTGGTCAGTTCACAAGTGGAACTTATCATTGGCAGTGGAAAGGTGGTGATTTCGATGGTATTTCAACTGCGAGTCACCGTGATATTTTCCCAATACCGGGAGATGAGATTTCTGCTAACCCAAATATCAAGCAGAATACAGGTTATTAAGTTAGTGTTGTAAGTTAACGGCACTTTGGGAGTTGTCATGTTTTTGTAGTACACGGTTACAGCACAGCTCCTAATATTTAATTTCTTAAAGCGTAGAAAAATGAAAATCAAAATAAATATATTCTTCATCTTATTTGGGTTGATTGCAACTTTGGCTAGCTGCGAAAAAGATGGCGACAAAGTAAAAATGCTAGAAACACCCGTTGCTCCAGAAATACAAACTATGCCCGACCTAACTTTGAAAAGGGATCAAGGGGCAAAAGAGCTTACGTTTGCATGTTCGTCTGTAGATCCTGGTTTTAATGCTTCTGCTACATATTATCTGGAGGCTGTTCCAACAGGTAGTGATTTTACCGATGCGCTGCTTGTGTATTCAGGAGTTAAAGGAGATAATATCACAATGACAATTAGTGATTTGAATCAGAAACTACTACAGCGTTTTCCAGAAGATGCTACTACTTCGATCGATTTCCGTATGCGTGCAGTTTTGGTAGTGGACGGAGGCGAAGGTGCTCCGGGAACTGGTAATCAACCATTCGAGTATATCTCAAAAACAGTAACGGCTGATGCTACAATCTATGGATTACTTCGTTTAGACCTAATGAATTCTGGTAGGGAGCAAAAGATTGTATCTCCTTTGGCAAACGGAGTATATCGTCAATATGTAAAGCTTGATCCAGCTAATCCGTTTACACTATTCGATCCAGAATCGGATACTACTTATGGAGTCGCAGACGGTGCTTTAGCTGAAGGCGGAAGTGCAATTAAGGTAGGAGATGCAGGGTGGTACGACTTAACAGTTGATGTTGTTAATTCAACAGTTAAGAACAATCCATATATGATTGGGGTAGTTGGTTCTGCAACTGCGAATGGTTGGAATGCGCCTGACCAAAAAATGGATTACGACCCTGTAACAGGCACATGGTCTATTACTCTCGACCTTGCCGATGGAGAATTCAAGTTCAGGAAAAACGATGGTTGGGCTTGGAACCTAGGAGGCACTCCAGAAGCTTTAGAACAAAGTGGTGATAATATTGTAGTTTCAGCAGGAACTTACACCATAGCACTTACTATTGTAAATGGAACCACAGGTACTTATTCAATTGTTAAACAATAGATTATCTGTTTATTCAGATAACAAAAGATATTAGAGTATGAAAAACAGATTTTTATTAAAAATATTCGGAGCAATGCTGGCATTTGCAGTGCTATTTGCTTCGTGCGAAGATGACGATCCTGTAACATTGGATGCCCAAATGGATACTTGGGATGCATCGGATATTTCGTCTACATCGGCTATCATTAAAGGGTTTGTTGTTGCGGAGGGCGATGGTGTTTCGGAACATGGTATATACTGGGGACTAGGAGAAAAACCTCAGACAACGGGAACTCAGGTTGTCATCTCCGATGTAGATGGAGCTGTTTTTATGACAGAGCTTACAGACCTAGAGCACTTAACTACCTATCATTATATTGCTTATGTGAAGGATAATGCTGGGAATATAACTTTTGGTGAACAGATGTCGTTTTCGACGTTACCAAATATTCCTACTGTTTCTATAGAAGCAGTATCTGATGTTGTTGGCAAATCGGCAGTATCAGGAGGTAATGTAACTTACGATGGGAAGGCAGATGTCGTTAGAAAAGGAATTTGCTGGAGTGAACATCAGGCACCTACAACAGAAGATAATGTAATTGAAGGTGGCAAAGGTTTGGGAACTTTCGAAAGCAGTATTGCAGGGCTAGAAGGTAAGAAGACTTATTTCGTACGTGCTTTCGCAATAAACAGTGCAGGTACAGGCTACAGTGAGTTGGTTACATTTACAACTCCAGAAAGTACACCTACTGTACAGACAGATAGCGTAACAACAGTTACCAAAACAACAGCTAAGGCTTATGGTATTTCGACATATTCTGGCGGTGCAACAATTACAGAATTCGGTTTTTGTTGGGCAACTGAGGAAAATCCAACTGTTGAAGGTGATCATGTTGGTGCGAATGGCATAGAGACAGGAGTTGTGTTTTCTGCCGATTTAAAAGATTTAAAGCCTGGAACAAAGTATTTTGTACGTGCATACGCTAAGAATAGTGTAGGGGTTGAGTACGGAGATAATATCGAAATTGAGACAGTTCCCGATTTATTTTATTTGGTTGGAACGTTAAATGGCTGGGACAATCATGGATTGTATACAGAAAACCGTGGAGCTATTCGTACTTCATATCATTATCTTGATAATAACTCTGAGTTTAAAATCTTAGTGAATCGCGATACATGGGATGGAGCGATAGGTCAAGGAGAAACAGCAGGAACTATTGCTGCAGGAGGCGGTAATATTGTTGTAGCAGACCTGCCAGCTTACGATGGTGCTGATTTCTATGAGATCAAGATTGACGTAGAGAACAATACGGTAGCTCTCACGAAAGTCGCGATGGGTGTTATTGGTTCAGGTCAACCTGGCGGATGGGACGCTGATACGGATTTAACTTATAATAAAGAAACCAAGAAATGGGAAGGAACTGTTACTTTGGGAGCAGAAGGGGAATATAAATTCCGAGCGAACGACGAGTGGGCTATCAATTTTGGTGGTGAATTAACCAATTTGGTTTTCAATGCAGGCAATATGGCTGTTCCGGGAGATGCGGGTGATTATAACGTAGTTTTAGATTTAAGTGGTGTAGATGCATTTTCTGCTACTGTAACACCAGTTAAATAGATTAATCCGATTTAGGAGATATGAAGCTCGCCAGTGATGGCGGGCTTTTTTGCTAAAATCAAAAAAAGGAAGAACATGCAGGTATTTACAAAAATTATTTTATTACTGTGTTTTTTTTGTGGGAGTCTTCAAGCTCAAATAACAACAAACAAAACATTCCCAACAAGCAAAGAACCTCTAAAAATAACATTCGATGCAACCCTAGGCACAAAAGGCCTGATGGATTATTCAGGCGATATATACGCCCACATAGGTGTAATTACCAACAAAAGTTCAGATGGATCAGACTGGAGGTATGTTGTGGAGAAGTGGGCAGTGAATTCAGACAAAATTAAATGCACAAGGATAGAAGCAAATAAATACGAACTGGATATCAGCCCAACAATACAAGAATACTTCGGAGTTCCAGAAAGTGAAGAAATACAACAGATAGCCATAGTTTTCAGAAATGCAGATGGATCAAAAGAAGGAAAAGCAGAAGGCGGTAATAACATTTTTGTAAATGTTTATAAGGCAGAGCTGAGTATTAAGTTAGTAAGTCCAAGTGCTAAAACATTCTTTGTGGATGCAGCAGAACAATTCAACCTAGAGGTACTGAGTAGTATGGCTAGCAGTCTGGAAGTAATGGTCGATGGTGTTAGTGTTCACACTTTTCAGGAACAAAGCTTTACTTATCAGATAACAGCAGAAGCTTCAGGAACGCACGAAGTTCAAGTTGTAGCTTACGGACAGGATAAGGGAGAAACCAAAGTGACAGGGTTCACCTATACAGTCCGTTCGCAAACAGAGGTAAAAGCTATGCCGGAAGGAGTAACGGATGGGATAAATATTGTTGATGAAAACACTGTTACACTAGTTCTTCATGCGCCTGCAAAAGAAAGTGTTTATGTGATAGGGAATTTCAACGATTGGCTTCCAAGTTCAGATTATCAGATGTTTAGGACAAGTGCCGATACTAAGAATTCTGATATGCGCTATTGGATAACGCTTGAAAATTTAACAGCAGGAAAAGAATATACATTTCAATATCTTGTAGATGAGGAGTTAAGGATTGCAGATCCATACACAGAAAAAGTAATTGATCCTTGGAACGATAAACATATTCCTGCGGCAACGTACCCTAACCTACCAGCTTATCCTGAAGGAAAAACGGAAAGTGTGCTATCGGCTTTCAGTACAACAAAAACAGAATACGATTGGCAGATAACAGATTTCGAAGCTCCTAAGAAAACCGATATGGTGATATATGAGCTTCTTTTGCGCGATTTTACAGTTGGACCAGAAGGAAAAGAGGGGAATTATTCGAATGCAATAGCTAGGCTCGATTATTTGAAAGATTTGGGAGTAAATGTAGTTGAACTGATGCCAGTGAACGAGTTCGAAGGCAACAATAGTTGGGGATATAACCCGTCGTTTATGTTTGCTGTAGATAAAGCTTATGGATCGGCAACTGACCTGAAGAAATTTATAGACGAATGCCATAAACGCGGAATGGCCGTTGTTATCGACTTGGTGATGAACCATCAGTTTGGACTTTCGCCTTTTGTTCAGCTTTATTTAGATAAACACGCAAATAGCGAAACTCTTTCGTTACCGGAATCACCTTGGTTTAATGAAAAATCACCTAACCAGTCGTACAAATGGGGTGCGGATTTTAATCATGAAAGTATATACACGCAGCGGTTGCTGGATCGTGTAAATGCTTATTGGCTCAAAGAATTCAATGTAGACGGATTCCGTTTCGATTTCACAAAAGGTTTCACGAACACAACAGGCGACGGGTGGGCAAAAGACGATGCCAGAATCGCCATTCTAAAGCGGATGTACGACAACATTATGAAAGTGAATCCAGAAGCTTATGTGATTTTGGAACACCTTACCGACAACGAAGAGGAGAAAGAACTGGCAGAATACGGAATGTTACTTTGGGGAAATATGAACCACAATTACAGCAATGCCACCAAAGGGAATGTTGAAGGTACAAATTCAGATTTGGCAGGTGCGTACTACAAAAATAGAAACTGGACAGTCCCTCATTTAATCACATACATGGAAAGTCATGATGAGGAGAGATTAATGTACGGAAACCTTACAGAAGGAAAATCGGGTGGACAGAATGTGCAGAAACTTGAAACCGGTCTATATCGTGTTGCAATGGCAGCCAACTTTTTCCTTACTATCCCTGGGCCAAAAATGATCTGGCAGTTCGGAGAACTGGGCTACGATATCTCTATCGACGAAAATGGTAGAACAGGAACAAAACCCGTAAAATGGGATTATTTAGAGAATGTTTACAGAGAACACCTGTACAAAACCTTTTCAGCCTTGGCAAAATTGAAAACTTCGGAAGATGTTTTTGAAACAGGAGATGTGAAACACAGTTTATCAAATTCCATTAAAACATTTTCCCTTGATGGCGAAGAACTGGATATTGTAGTGGTTGGTAATTTCGATGTATATAACGAAGTAAAAGTTCCTGTTGAATTCACACAAACAGGTGTTTGGTACGAGTACTTCACAGGAGAAGAAATTACAGTCAAGGAGTTGACCTCTTATTTCAACCTCTACCCTGGACAATATCACTTTTTCACATCAAAAAAACTGGAGCAGCCAGAAATGCCCGACATCGAAATAAACCCAATAGATATGGCTGATGGAACAACGACTTCTGTTTCTAAAGTTTGGAACACTGACCTGACAGTTTTTCCAAACCCAACATCAGAATCCATTATTTTAAGAAATGCTTCAGATTTAAATTTCATTGGGATATACGATACAAATGGAAGGCTGATCAAACAGCTAGATATATCAAAGACTCAACAGGAATATAAAATTGACTTGAAAGAAATAAAAGGTGGTTTATTATACATCTTGATGAAGAACGAAAAGGGGCAGACAGCAGTAAGAAAAGTACTTAAGAGATGATTGTAAACCTAGTGCTTACCGTAGAGACGCAAGATTTTGCGTCTTTATAATCTAAAAAAACTGTGAGCATCGCACTTCAAATCACACTTTCAAAAAGAACACACAGTCAATATATCACAAAAAATTCTGAAAGGAAATTGATAGGCTTGCATCAAATACAGAAAACAGCAAGCCTATCAAATTTCACGAAGCGGAGTTACGCAATGTTCGTATATACAGCCTGAACATCGTCATCGTCTTCGATTTTATCGATAAGCTTTTCGATATCCACCAATTGCTCTTCTGTGAATTCCATAGGAGAAGTTGGGATGCGTTGCAACGACGATTTGCTCATTTCAATCTCTTTAGCTTCAAGAGCCTCAGCTAATGTACCAAAGTTGGTGTAGTCAGCGTAAATGAACACCTTGCCTTCGTTTTCTTCAATCTCCTCAAGTCCTGCATCGATAAGTTCAAGTTCCATTTCTTCGATGTCCATTCCTTCGGTTTTCTCGAACTCAAAAACAGCTTTTCTTTGGAACATAAATTCAAGAGAACCAGTAGGAACAAGGCCACCTCCAGATTTATTGAAATAAGATTTTACGTTAGCTACCGTACGGGTAGTATTGTCTGTAGCACATTCTACAACAATCAGTACTCCGTGAGGGCCTTTACCATCGTAATTAACTTCTGTGAACGTTGCAGCATCTTTACCCGATGCACGTTTAATAGCAGCCGCGATGTTATCCTTGGGCATGTTCTGTGCCTTAGCATTCTGTATGGCATGGCGCAGAGTGGAATTCATTTCTGGGTCTGGGCCACCCTCTTTAGCTGCTACAGTAATGGCTTTCCCTAATTTCGGGAACAATTTGGACATTTTGTCCCAGCGTTTCTCTTTCGCTGCGCGGCGGTATTCAAATGCTCTTCCCATAGTATTTTTCTATTTGAGACGTACATGCCCATTGGGAATAGAAGACAGGCTTCTATTATTGCATGTCTGGTTCGGCCTGTCCTGTTCAACAGGAAACAGAAGGAACTTTCGTTTTCAATTATGATTTTCTTTCTGGAGGGCGAAATTAAAAACTTAAAAATAAAAAACCGCATTTGTTGGCTTGTGTTCTGTTGTTTTGGTGGGATTAATATCCCTAATTGCGAAGCCGTTGATCCTTACACAAAAACACGTTCTATTTCTTTCTTCTGAGGAGCTTTACATGGCATTGTGAAGTTTAATATACTACCGCCTTTGGGGTTGAGCTCTGCCCAGATTTTGCCCTCGTGCTTTTGTACAAACTCTTTACATATAACCAGACCTAGTCCTGTACCGCTTTCGTTTTCAGTTCCTTTAGTGCTGGTTTTATTCTCAATTCTGAAAATTTTATCCAGCATTTCTTCTTCTATGCCAATTCCTGAATCTGTTACTGTAACTTTCCATTGACTATCGCATGCGCAACAGTTTATCATCACCAATCCTTTTTTAGGGGTGAATTTCAGGGCATTCGAGATAAGGTTGCGAAGTATTGTGTCGAGCATATTGCGGTCTGCATAAACTTCAGCTTCTTTCGGAACTTGATTTTCAAGAGTTATCTCTTTGATGTTTGCTTTCTGTTGTTGTTGCTCAATATTTTGTTCTACCACTTCTTTTAGGTTGAGCACATCTGGTTCAAATGCTATTGCCCCTGTTTGGCTCTTGGCCCAATCTAAAAGTTCTTCTAGGAGTTTAAATCCTTGTTGCGACGATGATTTTAAGGAAGCAACAATTTCCAAAAGTCTTTCTTTGGAAAGTTTGTCTATGTGATTTTCAATAAGATCCATAAATACGATCATGGTGCCAATTGGGTGTTTCAGGTCGTGACCGATAATGCGGAATAACTTATCTTTGGTAGCGTTCAGCCCTGTCAGTTCAGCGTTTTTGTCCAATAGAAGATCCGATTTTATTTCAAGTTGCTCATTGCTTTTCTCTAGTTTTTCAGAATAACTACGTTGTTGTAAAAAAGAATAATAGAGGCTTACATTCACAAAAATGAAGATCATTGCAACTGTAAATTTGTAATAGAAATAGTTTTCTTCAATAATTGGAGATATGTCAACTGGGTGCGATCCAAAATATTTCAGCCCAAGATCTATCGTCATGGAAATAGAGAAATAGAAGAAAACAACTGCAAATATCCATTTCTGGTCACCTTTACGGTCAAGAATAAGATATGGAATAATAGAGAAGGCAATTGGAGCGTAGTGGTACCATAGAAAATATTCATTATGAGTATGTCCAAGAATTGTTGGAAAAATCAACAAGAAAAAGGGCATACTTAGTAGTAGTGAAGTTTTTGAAACGATATAGAACCTAAGATGATTGAGAACAAGGTGAGCTATGCATAGAACAGACAGGATCGAAAACCTTAGCGTTACGTGAAACCGTGATTCTGTACTATCTGAAAAAGTGCTTAGTTCTAAAATGAGCACAGCAATGAAAATTACAAAAGCTGAAATATTGAACCGGTTGGCTAAAATTATGCTTTTCCGGCCGTTGCTTTTCCGGCTGTCCTTAACACCTATTGTGGAGAGCCTGTTCCATATGTTGTTTACTGTCTGCATTTTGCTCTTCTCTAAATATCAATGTTTCGACAAAACTTCATTCAACACAGTAACTAGGGAACCCAAACTGCCTGAGTACAATGTTTGTAGGTTTCAGAAGAAAATATGATCAGGCCAGACTTTGTTCAGTTCGGCGAACCTCTTCCTTTTCTCAGAGGAGAATACTGTATAATCGGATTTAAGGTCTCGGACCTTTTTATTTTATTACTCCTTGCAAGTAACTAGCTATTTAACACCAGAATAAATCTAGATTGATTCTGGCTGACTGCTTATATAGAATAAGTAAGCTATATAATAAAGAGTTAACGTATTGCTTTTTAAAAGGTTTTTCGTTTGGCTAAGTGTTTTTAAACACAGTTTTACAGGAGTTAGAGAGTAGGTTCTGTATAACAGGCAGGGAGTGGGATAGGTATGATCTTCAGGTCTGAAAAACGAGTAAACGAAAAAAGTTAGCAGTTTCTCTTGGGCAAAAGAGGGCGGAATAGCTAGAAACCCTACGAAAGAAATCATTCTTCTAAGATCCATTATGCTTCTCTTTGCGTTAAACACACATGGCGCCCTTGTTTTGGATCAGCATCACTCCGTCTTCTATAACGAAGCGACACTTTCCTAGTAGACATTTCTAGTTACGTTTATTCGTAGCAAATTGGGTGGAAAAAGTTAATCTCTGACATTTAGCTGGTACCATTCTTTTTCAGAACTACAAGAAGGACTCCCTTGTACTTTTTCTTCTATTTTCTTTTGTAAATTTTTTATTGATTTTGATATCATTTTGTGCTCAAAGTGCTCATTCTCTTCTGCGCCTAACTTTCTCAGAGTGTTCGTTATTCTCTCGCTAGGGAAATCTCTAAAAATTGGATCCTCAAGAGAAAGGTAGAAATGAATATTGTTGTTGCTTAAATTCTTGCTTGCCAACTCTATGTTTTGGGTGTCTTGTGTTAGAGTGGGGTAATGTTCAAGGAAAACCGTAAGTTTTTCGCTCTCATTAACCAGCGGACGGGGTATATCCAACAAGCTGCTGTGAAGTGTAGATATTCTATGGACGATAGTCCATTCTGTTAGGTGGGACAGGCGTTTGTACGTCATGTTTAAAGCAGACAGCTGCTCCTCTATCTTTGAAAGGCTGTCGTTAAAAGATGAAACGATAAAGACAGGGCGTTTTTCCATTTCTTTCTTTATCTGTGGCAGGAGACCAAGCTGTTTCTCTTTGTAACTTATCCAAATAAGATCTCTATAAGAAGCTTTCGGGGCTTTCTTTTTGAAAAATGATAGCATTGGTGGTGTGGTTTAGGTTTAATATATAACACGATTTAAAGCTTAAAATGTTGCATGAACAGTTTCTTATTGAGCCTCACTTCATGAAAATGGCGGTTAGTTCCAGAGGAGCAAACCGCCATTCAAAATTCGTTAGTAGTACTATGCTTTTATGAAGCACTTATCGATAGTGTTATTTTTTCAGAAAGCTAACCAGCCTATATTCATTCTGGTGAATACCAAATAGTCAGAGAATAACTTAGCTTCCGATTTTTGAAAAACAGGAGCAAAGCTTTTATCCTCAAATTCTGCATATGAGGAATAGGAGGAGAGCCCTGTTGTATTTAAACCAAAGTTGAATGATAAGTCTACGGTAAGGTTGTTGAAGAAAATGTACTGTATTCCACCCCCTACAACAATTGTGGCGCTACTAAAAGTATGAAGTTTTGTTCTGCCATTATTATAAAAGCGGCCATCGTCAGAAATCTCAATATCATTTAAATGTATTTCGGCAGAATAATAGCTACCTAATGGTGCTATGGAGCCGAAACTGTTAAATTTATAGAGTTTGGCGAAAGCTCCATAGCTTGTCCCTTTATAATGGGCAGCTGAGGTAAAGCCTCCTCCGTTGAAATTGTTTTGGTCATAAATAGCTCTGTTCTTTAGGTTTATGATATCATTTGTTCTTTCATACATTAAGCCTACAGAGATATTTTTACTAACAACAGCTTCTAGGCGGAAAGAGTTTCGCAAGTTAAAGTCTAGGCGTTTCTCATCAAGAAGTATATTGCCAGTGAACGGCATCCCACTTACCCCGTATGATACAATGAATTTCTTGCCCTGATAACCCGGTATTTGGGCGTGTACATTTAATGCAGTGATGCAGAAAATGATTATATATAATAGTTTGCTTGTTTTCACTCGTTTAAATTTTAGTTAAGTACATGATCTTAAGCATTACCTGAATCGCATTTCTTTTAATAAATCTCTCTGTGAAAGTGTCATTTTAATGATTTCTTGAATGACACAAAGTTGTAGTAGACAGAAGAATTCAGAGAGCCTCTTCCGTCTTTCATTTTAATTCTATGTTCGTTCTGAAAAAGTAATGCCTCAGTTTCCAAATCAATCACAGAAAATATGTTGTAGGTGGTATACTGTGGGGCAATGTTATACCATATTCCATATGGCAATGCTGGTAGCGCTATTCCACTCCAGATTAAATGAAATGCTCTAGATCTTAGAGATTTATCTAATCGAAATGTGTATATGCCTGAATGAGCAATCTTATTTGTTCGGTACTTTTTTGTAAGTGCAACTACTTCTTTTCTTTTAGAACTCATTATGTTAGGTGCAGAAATTGCGTTTTCGTAGACAAAAGAAGTAAGTAAAGCCAAATCGTTCGCTTCGCTGATGTCTGATGAACGGAAATTGGATGGAGAAAGAATTGTTGCTTTGATGTCTAATTTTGATGCATTGTTTTTTATTGTTTTATGAAAATTCTTCAATGCTTTTTCAGAAGCTTCGTATTTGTAAGTCTTCTCTTTTCTTAAATCGAATTTTCTGTACTCTGGAGAAAGTACAAGAAGAGATTGTTTAGAGCGTGATTTTGTTTTTCTCTTTTTTTTCTGTTCATTCTTTTCTCTTAGTGTTTTGGTATCATTGAAAAGCTCAAGAAAGTCTTCGTTTTCTTTTTTCAATAAGTCTACGGTGTTGCTTGTAGTGTCTTCATTGAAATATGTTAGGTGTTCAAGAAGCAAACCTTGACACCTCTTTTTTGTATATTTTTCTGATATTGTCCTGTTTTTCCATAGAGTAGAGATTGCCAAATCGTTTAAAACAGCATCAGAAATGTCTTGAATGAATAAGTAAAGCTGTTGTATTTCTTGGGCAGAATAGTCGATCGAGCTGTTATATTCCTCATAGTAGTCGCGGAGCAAGCTAATTTCTTCAAATGCTCCGGGATAGTGTTCGAAGTAAGTTCTACTTTGAGAGAGAGCGTAAAGCGTTTTTCCTAAAATATCGTTTAAGTAAGCACTTTCTTCATTTTCTTGTAAAAGCGTTAGAGTGGTGTAGAGTGCATGATAATACATACTTTTTTCAAGAAATAAATGAGACAGTTCGTACTTTGCTATTTTTTTTGCTTTGTTGTCAATCGTTTGAGAGACTGGTTTAGCTTTTTTAGCGATCGTTTCTGATACCAATTTTATTCTTTCTTCAATATCAGGATGTGTTGAGTAATTGTCTTCATCGTAGTTTTGTACTTCAATGGAGTCAATAGGTGTTACCTTGATTTCAGAAAGCGATATATATTTGTTCTCTAATAGCTTCTTCGCGAATTCATGCTTATGGGAAAAGGGTAGATTATAAGATTTCAGCGAGTTGAGAGCATCGATTGCAGACTTCGGATTGTAATCTGAATTTAAGAAAAGTTCAAGGCCAAATATGTCAGCTTCTGTTTCTTGTTTCTGGGAATAGTTTGCTTTCGAAAACATCTTTTTTTCCCAGTTTACTTCGGTATACCTTCCCTTTTTTCGATCAATCTTATTGTTGAACTTGTATTGATTTATATTATGTTTCTTCAGGTAATGTGCTATTTCATGGCATAGAATATAAGCAAGCTCATCTTCTGTATTTACTTTCGCAAGAAGTGCCATGTTGATGAAAATTATACCCGAATGTGTAGCATATGCATTGATGATCGTAGATTTACTTGTATAAAATCTTACTTTGTTATCTTTTCTTTGAAGAATAGAATTAGCTTTTTTAATGTTCTGGTAGACGCTATTGATATATCGTGTTAGTGTATCGTTAAAAAGGACATTACCACTTGTGATGATCTGTTTTGTAGCATAATTGCTTTCAACGTAAAATTGTTTTTCAACTTTTTTGCTTCTTCTTCGTTTTCTTTTGTTTATGTTTTCAAAATCTTGTTTGTTCTTATCCGATAAAAGGAGCAGAAAATCATTAGGCAGTTTGCCAGTAGATGTAAGCTCTTGGTATTTATCGAAATCTTGTGCTATACTATTTTGTAGCAGTAATATTGTCAGAAGCAGAAATGTTGACTTATATATTATTCCCATGTTTTTGAACCGATTAAAATTGATGACTAATGCTTTACCATCTACAGGTTAAGTTGTTGCCCCCTATTAAAAGTAAAAATGATTGTGTGAATATTACGGCTTATTCTTCTTTCGTCATTAAGATTTGAATGCCGTTGAAACTTTCAGAAGAGCTATAGCCCCCGTGCTCATTTTCGGCAACTATTGTAAATGGGTTGATAACCTCTAGTTCGTAGTCTTCCATTTTCTCATTTTCCCAATAAGGAGAGCCACCTTCATTCCCACTGAAGTAATAATAGATGAAAGGTGAAGCGTAGGAAGAAACATCTTCAGCATCAAATTTAAAATTGAGCCAATTGCTTTCTAGCTTCCATGTAAAAGCAATTTCTTCTTCTTGGTATTTATATTTACCAGTGTTGTCTTCTGAGAAAATAAATGTGCCTAGGTTTTTATAGTGAGCTAGAACTTTACTGTTCAGATCATCGTGGATACCTCTTGAAAAAATAGTGTATTGCTGTAAGCGCCATCCTTTTTCATGTGTTAGTATAGTTGAAGCTTTGGGCAGCTCTTTTTTGCAAGATGCAAATACGGCACTTAGTGCAAGAAGTAGAAAAATAATTTTAATCTTCATATTCATAAATGATTTTACCTTTCAGGGTGAATGTATTATTGCTAAAATCAGACGCAAGAAATTCTGCATCACATATATATAATTCCATGGCCTCGGCTGAGTATTTTACATATACCTCTCCTTCTTTGGCTGGATAGTAGTAAGTGGTAGTATGAAAATTTGGGTATTTGAGATAAATTTTCATCGAGTTTTCTGTTGCGTAACTTTCGGGGCCTATTTCGTATTTTTTTATTCCCACCTTTGAAGAAGGATCTTTTTCTATCTCGAATATTAACTGAACACGGGAATTATATGCATGAGCTATGTATTCAACAGAACGGCTTTCGTATATGCTATTTATAGAGAATTGGTCATCCATACCTATGAAAGCCGATGTTTCAAAGTGGTTATCTTTAAGGTCTGATTCACAAGGGATTTCGATTTTTGTTATCTCTTTCTCTATTGTTCCAAATAACGTGTCGTAGTTGTCCGGTTTAGAAGGGAGTTTTTTGTCGCAGGATAGCATACTTCCAAGACAAATGCCTACAAAAAGGATTAATAGTAGTTTGTTTATATGTTGCATATTTCAATTTGTTGCTAACGCTCCGACATCAGTTTTTTCGGAGCGTTGAGTTTTAATGTTGCAAGTACATGTAATTAATTTAGGTAAGCTTAAGGATTCTGAAGCTTAATTTTACAGAGTGATACTTTTCTCGATTGCTTGGCTACGAATACAAATGACTGAGTACCCATCTCTATTAATGAACTAGGTCTAGATAAAACTTTATCTTTTTTATAGTTTAATATGGGTTGGTATTTCAGCTTACCTTTTCTGTTAACTAAAGCAAGTATAGCAACAGATTTTTTGTGACTCTTAAGTGCCGGGCTTCTTTTACTAATTAGGTTTATTGCCGATCTATGGGTGTTGTATAGAAAAAGTAGATTGTCACCAATTTGTTTAACTTGGTAAGAGATAGGGCCTGTAATCCTACCGTACCAATGTTGTTTTTTTAGTAATTTTTTATGCCACTCTATTTTTCCTTTCTCTGTTAGGCTCACAATTGTGACACAACCAGCTATTGCCATCAGAAAACGTCTTTTTTCCATACTTACCTCTCCACTCCAGTCATCTTCTACAATGTAGGCAATGCTTCCATCTTTTCTGTGCAGAACCTGTTTGAGTTTTGGCGAGGCGTAATAATCTCTAAAGGTTGAGGTCTTGTTTTTTAATTTTTCTATTCGACGAGAATTAATTTTTAAACTTTTCGGATTTAATTTTGCCAAATAGGTACCATCTAAATTATTAAGGATACTAGAGCAATAGATGGTGTTGTTAAATGCCTCGCTAAGTATAATCTCTTTAATTTCAGCTCTTTTGTGATTTATTTTCTGTTTTTTGTTTTTCTTGCCCGAGTTTGTGTAGCTATACAGGAAATGATCGTGATTAACTTTTTTTCTAACATATTCTTTAACTTTATTGTAATATACTTTTACTGCGATGTGAGCATCACCTTTATCGTTGACAAGGAGACTTGTAATTTTGCTGAGCTTGTTTGTGGCGTTTATCTCAATATTTTTTTCCCAAACTTTTTTGAAATCAGAATTTAAAACGGAGATATGAAGTTTTCTTTTGGCGTTCTTCTTGTGCCCAATGTTACTGCAGATTAAAACCTTCGAGCTATCTTTAGAAAAAGCCATTTTGAAGTACCTAAAAATAGCTCCGTTGGCAATAGCGTTGAGATCAGTTAAAAGGTTGATTTTTTCTTCTCCTAGTGCCTTGGAATCATCATTTACTTGCGAAATCTGAATTGGAGTACCTTCTGGTTTTAATGTTTTTTTATTAATCTTTTGAGCAACTAGAATATACTGGTTTTCTTTTTTGTCTCGATACCTTCCAAAGGCATAGATATTATTTCTGATATTTTGTAAGCCCAGTACTGTTAATTTCTTTTTTTTATATCTAACTATAACCTCTTCGGATATAGTCTTCTTGTTGCTCTTATTGAAATGGGTTAAAGAATGACTCGTAAAAAACCTAGCTTGTTGATGCCAGTTCCAGACGATATAGCCATTTTCATCAGCAGAGAGAATTCTCAACGGTTGTTCTCCTTTTATACCTTTCTGAATCACCCCTTTTTTTACATTTATATCTGGAAATTTCTGGGCTGATGCATCAATTGAAATTTGAATTAAGAGTATTAGAAAAAGAATTTTACGCATAATTTATGATATTTCGATTTTAAACATACTAACTACTATATAACTAAATTCTAAACCATTGAATTTTAGTTGTATTATAACGGAGTTTGATTTTGTGAAATCATGCCTACTATTGTTTGATGAAATTTGAATAATTGATTTTGAGTAGATTTGAGATCGACAGATAGAGGAACTGTATTTTTTTTGTAGTGTTTTTTGGCTTTATTGCAGCAAGAGTAATCTCAGTAATGTAAAATAATGGAAATTGAGTAGATTTTTTATTGTTACCCTTGCTTAGTAGGGATTTGCTTGGGGTGATATGTAGATGGGAATTTATACTAATATCGTACAATAAAGACTCTATAATAGAGACATTTAACGAAAAAGTCAATAAAACAATAAGTTGCGATTCTCTTCTCATGAAAATATTCAAAAACGCAGCAAAGGTAAATAGAGGATAGATATTAGACAAAGAAAAATGATAAATCTAGTTTTTGTCTTTAGAATTATTTGCTGCAATGATTATAGTGTGCAGGGATTTTGCACAATAATTACGGTAGGAATGGTGATCAGTAGGTGTAGTGCATTTACATCCAAGACTTTCGCAGCCTTGGATGTATTATGTCAGAATATGCGGTATTCTCAAGAACAGCTATTTCTTACTCTTCTTTTTCTGGCTAATAACAGCCCGAAGAATAAACTCAGCCGAAGTACTGGCCGACTGAACCTCACCATAACTAACATCCTCAGCCTCTTCCATAGCCGCAACCGTTTCTGCCGATCCACCTTTTACACCGCTGTATGCACCTGCACTGGTTTCTTGCTTCTTATCCCGTGTTTCAGTACGTTGCAGATAAAAGTGCGATATCATATGGTACACAATCCCTTTGCCATGCTCAAAACGGATCAGCACAGCCTCTTCACCATATTTTTCTTTAAGCTCTTTCGAGCGGATCAGCACTTTCACTTTCTTATCCTTCACAATAATCGGATAAGAAGAGCCCTCCAACCACCAGACAGGATCAGTTTCTTCGTCAAGAAAACCTTTTATCACAGGATCTTCCCGATCCATCACCTCTATCCGTACAACCTCGTCGGCCGTCGGTTTGTTGTTGTAAGAAACCACATCGGGGAATCCTACTTCCAGAACATATTTCAGCGCCCAGTCAGTAGTAATAAGCTGACCGCCCTGCGCAACAAAAGTAGCCAGTTTGCGTGCCGCTTCCGGCGGGAAACTATTTGCACAGTTTACAAAAATGGTCTGATGAGGCTCGAATTTAGCCTGTAGCGTTTGTTCGTGCGAAAGCCTTACAAACGGGAGTTTCAGGTTTTCGAGCACCAGATGAATATGGTCATACGTTCCATCTATAACAACAAGGTCGTTCTTTTCAATGTCTTCGATCACAGATTCGTTTTCCTTACCTTCTTGCTTCAGGCGGTCGCGGATAAGGAAATTGGATAGTTTGTACGCTTTTTCCATGAAAGTTGGGTTAATTGCAGATAACGATGTATCCGCTTGGGTTTTGCATCAAGTTACTGAAAAAACCATTGTGGTTCAATTTTTATCAGTCAGAAATACAGATTATTAGATATGGTTTTAAGCTACTTTTACAAACATATATGTCACGCTTATCTGCCTACAGGTATATATAACGACATTTCAGAAACGGACAGGGAAATAACTCCAGAATCACTTAAGGGCTTTTTAAGGCGTAATAACATCCCGGTAAACAAGTGTAAAATCAAGATTCAGACACTATCGCAGTTTTTATACTACACAGTAATAAAATTTAAAGAAGAAGAGCACCTACAAGCTACAGAAAGACTCATAGCACAACACAAAGAGCTATTTCCTCCTTGGATGGCTTTCCCCAATATTTTTTATGGAGTTCCAAGGTGGAATCAGGGTTTCGAGTATGATTACTGTATACTTCATTGGATACCATATTGGAAGAGCCTGACGGATGTAGAAAAAGAAGACTACCTAAATAAATACCCATACCCTTTGGAGTGGAAAGACTGGTTCGAAGAGAGCGAACCTAATTTCTAACATAAATCCTAGAAAACATAACCTATTTTGTAATACAATTTTCTATTTTAGTAAATTGTACTTGTCCCTATTTTTTTCGGCAAGTTAGTGTATGTTCAATTTTATCACGATGATTATGAGTAGATTAAATATTTTCGGAGAACCCCTAAAGAGTTGCTGTACAGATCCAATGACAGGTTACTATCGCGATGGATTCTGCCGTTCAGACCCCAACCAGCCAAGTCGCCATTTGGTATGCATTATTGCGACAAAAGAGTTTTTAGAGTTTTCAAAACAGGCGGGCAACGATCTTTCCACACCCCAACCAAAGTGGAATTTCCCAGGTGTGAAACCCGGAGACAAATGGTGTCTTCTTGCCCCTAGGTGGAAAGAGGCCTACGACCATGGCATGGCGCCACAAGTTGTATTGGAAGCATGTGCCGAAGAAGCTCTCGAATACGTAACAATGGACATGCTGATTGAACACGCTTATCGCACTAAAACTGTAGAATAGCCTATCGAACAAGCGAAAATGATACTTTTAGGATTGTTACGCAGTTGAATTTTTAGGAGCGGAGCGTTGTTCCAATATCAAACATTCATCGCGCCTTCCGCTACAAGTCCTCGCCCCGTGCACGGTTCTGCATCAGCATTGCGGTGTCTTCCTACCGTCAGCCCCGCAATGCTGTGCATCACACGTGCCCGTGGCTGTGGGCTTTTCGCTACAGTCGCGGCTATTCTAGAACTTCATCTCTTTCCTTTACAGTCGCCGGTATCTGCTTTGATAATCAAATAATAGAATCATTGAATAATCGAATAACTGAATAGGCTTACGCGTGTGCCCCATTCAATTATTCATTTAGTCTATTATTCAATTATTGTTTCGCTCCAACGACTACTTCTTTAACTTAAACTTAGGAGCATAATCCTCCAATACATTTTCGCGGAACTGAATAAGTTGCACAATAGCCCGATCGATATCTTCAAGAGAAGATTCTGGCGATGCGTTGCGTAAAAATTCCTGTAGCTGTAGACCGGTGCTGTTCGAATAAACCAAGCGAAGCACTCCATTGTAGATATATTCTTGGTTATGCAAATAATAGGGGATATTGTCTTGTAGGATATGGTGTGTCTCCTCGCTCAGTATTCTTTTCATATGCAGAATATCGCGTTTAAAGTAATGCACACTCCATAAATAATGAGGGATCAGTCCTGCTGCCCATCCAATAAGAGGAAAGAAGAACCAAGGATCACCGCCATCAATAGCATTAATGAAAAAAAGTAAAAGATTTGTTACTGAATATACAACCAGATGGGTATAGAATTTTCTTTTCCGTCTCAATAACTTGTGTTCTATCTTGCCAATGAAACGCCTTGGGGCCAATGAAAACTGATCGGGACTAGGTGGTGTTATTTCTGATATTTGGGTACTTCTTTCAGCGAGAACTCGGTTCGTTACTTGCTCAGCAACCTGTCGGATTTCGTCTATCGAAAGGTTGGTTACTTCGCTTAGGGCTTCTATTGTTGCTTCAATTTCAGAGAGTTGTGTCTTAATTCCTTGTTTTTCTGCATAGATTTCAAATACTCGCGTTCTAATTTCTTCCTGAATCCGTTGAAGGGTCTTTTCGTTTAGTGAATTGTCCATAATGATTTCTAAAAATTGTCTTTTGGAATGTGTGGCGAAAAGATAAGATTTTTCACGGTAATTAATATTAACAGAAATGTAGAGACGCAAGGTTTTGCGTCTTATGCGAATTCGCGTTTGATTTTACCGAAATAGTTTTGCGGAGCAAAACAAACTCTGTGCACTCTTTACAGTCTGAAAACTCAACAAAACTCTGTGAAGTACACTGTGTAACTCTGAGGTTATTTTATATGGTAATTTCATCATGCAAATCGTATTATATGCTATTGAAAGACGCAAAATCTTGCGTCTCTACCAGTTATGGTTGTGTTTTTCGATGCTGGAATTGCACATTCTAATCGAAACCTACAGACCTTTTATTTTAAGCCCAACCTCTTCCCTGTAAGTTCGCCCAATGGGAATGTTCTGCTCCCCGATTTCGACATACGTAGACGAATAAGCCGATATATGTTTTTTGTTGATGAGGTAAGATCGGTGAATGCGGACGAAGATGTTTTTGTCCAACATGGATTCTATTTGGTGCATGCGCGTATGGATAAGGAGGCGTTGGGAGGTAGTATGGATTTTTACATAATCCTCTACACTTTCGATGTACAGAATTTCATTAACACGCACTTTGTAGGTTTTCTTGTCTGCCTTTACTTCAATTATCTGTTCCTGTGTGTCCAGAGGCAATAACTCAGAAGGAGAGGCATTGTGTTGTGCGTAAAAACGGTTGATAGCTCTCAGGAAACGATCGAACGAAATTGGCTTCAACAGATAATCAATAACTTCCAGATCGAAAGCATCTACGGCATAATTGCGGTAGGCTGTTGTGAAAATTACAGATGTGTGGCGGGGCAGCGATTTGGCAAATTCAAGACCAGTTATTCCAGGCATTTCAATATCCAGAAAAAGTAAATCGATGTGTTGGTTATGAAGCAGGGCAAGCGAATCAAGAGCATTGGTAAAAGAAGCGACTATTTCGAAGTTTGAAAGTTGTTCCAAATGCCTTTTTATAATGTCTATCGCAATGGGCTCGTCATCAATGATTATAGTCTTGAATTTCTTCATTTTTTACGAAGTTCTTGTTATGGGAATACTAAGGCTCACATCGAATTCATTTCCTTCTTTGTTGATTTTTAGGTTGTAATCATTTCCAAAAATCGTATCAAGGCGCTTTTGTACATTTTGCAGTCCGAGACCACCTGACTTTTTGAGTGAGTCTTCTTGATCTACAAAATTATTATTTACGGTAAGAAGAAGTTCTTGCTTTTCGGCCATCAGGAATATTTTGATTGTGCGTGCGCCTGTGTTATATTTTGCGCTGTGCTTAAATGCATTTTCAATAAATGGAAAAAGCAAAAGGGGAGGCACAAAAGCAGACTCAGACTTATTTTTCACTTCGAAAAATACACTTAAGCGCTTATCTGCACGTATTTCTTCTAAGGCGAGATAATTTTCAATGAACTTGATTTCGGACTCAAGGCTCACAATTTCTTTGTCACATTTATAAAGCATATGGTCTAGCAGTTCCGATATCTTGAGGATAGTATCGCAGGTTTTTTCTGAACCAGAAAGGCAAAGCCCATACAGGTTATTTAACGTATTGAACAGAAAATGAGGGTGTATCTGGCTTTTTAGCAGTTCGTTTTGTGCCTGATTCAGTTTCAGCTCAGTTTCTAGCTGTTGCTTTGCGAGACGCTCCTTTTCTAACTGATCCTTGAAAGAACTGAAAACTAGGTGAATGATAACAGCGAAAAAGATAATAATGTAATTACCTGCTAGAAGTACTGCAAAGTCTCGGACTGTAGGGACGATGCTCATGTCGGCCCAAATAAGGAGAAGGGCGAGCGAAAGAATGTTGATCCAAACAGAAAACACAACAGTGCCAAGTAGCGTGTAACCAAACAGGAAGTAGGCTTTCCGAAACAGCAAACGCGGTATCAGAATATAATTGATTGCATAAGTGACCGAGATAGTCTGGGGTAAAATAATTGCAACGAGGAAAAGGGCTAGGTCTGGGAATTCATGCGTTGGCCAAAAGAACATAACCAAAAACAAACCTGCTAAAAGCCAATAGAGAACATGGAGCGATATTCTTTGTTTTTTTGAAAGCATCATTGAATGTAAAAATAAGTTTTCGTTGGCAGTTCTGCCTATAAGATAGCAGCTTTTTCGGTGAACAGGCTGTTTTTTCAGGTGAAATGCGCTTTAGTAAAGATGTTTGTCCGAAGATGCAGTTTGTCGATAGCCTGCTACCATTGACCGAAACAATTTTGGAAGGTGGTCTACCTAAATTACCATTGCATTGAATTTAGTTTTCACCCTAAAAACAAAAAACAATGTTTGATCACATTTACACAGGAGGTGTTTGGTTTATGGTACCAATCGTAATTCTAGGAACAGTTGTTATTGTACTCTCTGTTTATGTACTAGCAAAGTATTTCTCGGGAAAAGTAGATTTACTTCAATTGAAGAAGCACACAAACCTTATCCTTTTTCTGGGCAGCTTTGCATTTCTACTCGGGCTTTTAGCTCAGGTTATAGGTCTGTTGATGGCTTTTATGGCTATTGAAAGGGCTGGGGATATTTCTATAGCACTTATTGCTCAGGGATTGCAGGTTTCGTTTATTGCTCCTCTTTATGGGTTTGGTTCGTTTCTGATAAGTCTTGTTGTGTGGTTTATTAAGCGGAATTATTTGTTGCGGGAAAGTGTGCTGTAGATAAGAAAAAAGGAATGAGGTTAACACCTTATTCCTTCTCTCAGTGAAATGGGTTGCGGTGATCGATCCATATTAGGATTATCACATATCAACCAATTTATTATTGATATTTTTATTTCGCATAAAGCTTCTCACGCTGCTCTTTGATTTTCCCATCAAGCATATAATCATCATACTCCACCATTTTATCAATAACTCCGTTAGGTGTAAGTTCAATCACACGGTTTGCCACAGTTTGAATAAATTCGTGGTCATGCGAAGAAAACAGAACATTACCTTTAAAACGGGTCAAAGTGTTGTTAAATGCTTGAATCGACTCAAGGTCGAGGTGGTTTGTTGGTGTATCCAACATCATAAGGTTGGCGTTGCGAAGCATCATGCGTGAGATCATACAGCGCATTTTTTCACCTCCGGAAAGAACTTTTGCGTTTTTGTAGATATCCTCGCCTGAGAAAAGCATTTTTCCAAGGTATCCACGTAGGAACAGTTCCGAAGAATCATCCGAAAATTGAGCAAGCCAATCTACAAGCGGCTTTTCTTCTTGAAAAAACTCGTCGTTATCAAGAGGAAGATAAGCAGTGGTGACAGTTTGTCCCCAGCTGTATTTACCACTATCTGGTTCAGCGTGTCCGTTAATGATTTCGAAAAGTGCTGTCATTGCACGTGGATCGCGCGACAGAAATACGATTTTGTCGTTTTTATTTACAGAGAAGTTAAGGTCTTTGAAAAGCAGTTCCCCTTCGATAGAAGCACTTAAGTCTTCAACTTCAAGAATAACATTTCCTGGCTCGCGTTCCGGTGAGAAAACAATTCCTGGATATTTTCGTGTAGAAGGCTGAATTTCTTCAATATTCAGTTTCTCCAACATCTTCTTGCGACTAGTTGTTTGTTTAGACTTTGCCACGTTGGCGCTAAAGCGAGAGATAAACTCCTGAAGTTCTTTCTTCTTTTCTTCAGCTTTTTTGTTCTGTGCCTGTTGCTGACGAAGTGCCAATTGACTCGATTCGTACCAGAAACTATAGTTACCAGCGAAGAGATTTACTTTTCCGAAGTCAATATCTACAGTATGAGTGCATACCGAATCCAAGAAGTGACGGTCGTGAGAAACGATAAGAACAGTATTTTCAAAATCAGCAAGGTAGCTTTCCAACCAACTAACAGTTTCAAGGTCGAGGTCGTTCGTAGGCTCATCCAGCAGTAAGTTGTCCGGCTTGCCAAAAAGTGCTTGGGCAAGTAGTACACGTACTTTTTGCTTACCACTAAGCTCGTTCATTGGGCGGTAGTGCAGATCTTCTTTAATGCCCATGTTGCTGAGTAATATTGCAGCATCGCTTTCTGCATTCCAGCCATCAAGTTCTGCGAATACACCTTCTAGCTCAGCAGCTTTTTCTCCATCAGCATCAGAGAAATCTGGCTTTGCATAAAGCGCTTCTTTTTCTTTCATGATGCTCCACAATTGTGTGTGTCCCATCATTACGGTGTCAAGTACTTGGAATTCGTCGAATTCGTTGTGGTTCTGTTTAAGGGAAGAAAGGCGTTCTCCTTGCCCCAAAGTTACCGAACCACGAAGCGAATCAAGATCTCCACTTATCAGTTTCAGAAAAGTCGATTTTCCAGCTCCGTTGGCACCAATAACGCCGTAGCAGTTTCCTGGAGTAAGTTTTAGGTTTACGTCCTGAAAAAGAGTACGCTCACCAAATTGTATTGCTAAATTTGATACTGTAATCATTCTTAAAGTTCTGTTTTCGTACGATTATGGCTTTTTTGCCTATTTCGACGGCACGAAAATAGGACTATTTTATAAGGAACTGAAATAATTGATATCGTGTTTTTTGTGGTTGCTGCGAAATGATATTTTTCGAAGGATAAACCGTATCTTTGTAAAAAGATTAAGGCGTTATGGGCAAACACATTCGTTTCGACTGGGCAATGAAGCGCCTTCTCCGTCAGAAGGCCAATTTCGACGTGCTCGAAGGTTTTCTTTCTGTTCTCTTGAAAGATGATATCACTATAGACGAAATTCTGGAAAGTGAAAGCAACAGCGAACGCGAAGAGTCCAAATACAACCGTGTCGACATTCTGGTAAGAAACGGCAATGGTGATCTGATGCTGATAGAAGTACAGAACGAACGTGAGAATGATTATTTCCACCGAATGAACTTCGGTCAGGCCAAACTGGTTACCGAACATATCGATAGCGGCGAGGAATACGGTAGGATAAAGCGTGTTTATTCCATCAATATCGTCTATTTCGATCTAGGACAGGGTGAAGATTATGTGTACGTGGGAAATACAGAATTTAAAGGTATGCACGCCAAAGATTTGCTTCAATTGAATGCTGTTCAGAAAGCAAGTTACCCTGTGGAACATGTTTCAGATATTTTCACCACCTATTATATTTTGAAAGTCAATCGCTTCGACGATGACGCCCACGATTCCTTGGACGAATGGATCTACTTCTTGAAAAATAGCGAAATCCCAGAAGGTTTTTCAGCGAAAGGCCTTCCAGAGGCAAAGGAGAAACTACGAATTGATGGTCTGGATTCTGCTGATAGAGAAATTTATGAGAATTACATCAAGCTCCAACGTATCCGAGATAACGAACTGCGTTCAGCATTGCAGGAAGGCTGGCACAAGGCTGCAAAAGAATATGAGAGTTTGGTTGAAAAAGAACGTCGTCAGAACGAAGAAATGAAAGCAAAACTCTTGCAAAGTGCAAAACTAATGAAAGACGCAGGTATGTCAGCCGAAGCTATCGCAGGAGCAACAGGGCTTGAAATAAAAGAGATCGAAACGCTCTAAAATCCAGAAGTAAACAAATTCCTAGCTCCCCGAATTCCACATTTCTGATATTTATGATAAGTCTGAGCAGCACGCTCTTCTATCTGCTCTTTACTTTCATTTTTAAGCCACCCATCAATAGCGGACTTTAAAGTATAAGCTTCGGGAGCCATTAAATGTGTAGTCCACAAAATAGGATTTGCGCCAGCAGTAGATATATCATCAGTGAAGTAGCTTTTGCTGTAACAGGCCAGAATCATCACATCACGTGTTTGTTTTGGTTTTTCGGAATATGCGATGTCTACAGGAAAATCCATCAGCCCATTATGTCCAACATAGCATAGTAGGTTTGCTTTCCCTCCGAAACTAATCGTCTTATTAGCATGTTTTACAGAAATAGGGGACTGGCCGTTCGAAGACTTCAGAAAATCCTCAACACAATCTTTAATTCTTTCGCCATCGTAAGCTTCAGCGAGTAAATAAACATCTTGCTTACTGTGTTTGAAAAGATATCGCTCAAGAATGACCGGATTATCACTATTCAGTTTTGTAACAAGTTGCCAATCTTTAGTTTTTCTGTCGAAGAAATTTTTTACACCATAACCAGCTCCCCAATACAAGTTCCGCGCAGGATCTTTTCCATTCCCAATTCGTTTAGGAACAGGGACTATTCCTTGGTGTTCGTTATCGCAGAGTGCAACAAAGACATGAATTGTTTTGGTTTGTGAGTGACCGGTTGTAGAAACGGCGAAGAGCAAAAGAAATAAGATGGTTTTCATATCATTACGGCATTTAGTCAAATATAACAATAACCTCCGATATGTAACGCAGATAAAAAGAAAGACTATTGTATTCATTACCTAAACATAGCCAGCCACATATCTAACGTTATGCTTTTAGCTACGCTAGTAAAAGGCTACCCACTTCGGAGTGCTGTTAACATAAGTTTTTCAGCGCTTACAAATACGCCCCGAAGTGGGCAGCCTTTCCTAGCACAGGTCAAAGATCACTTTAAGTGATCGACGGCCTGTGTTTTCTGAATTTAGGGATTCGATACGATAGTCAGATGAAAAATTGAGGAAGATGAAAGTTTTATAATTAATAGGAAAGTGTGAGTTGCTATTCATAATCGGAGAGAAGAGACTAGCTTCAATATTAGTCTCTTCTGTTCCGTATTTTTAATAAACATCTTCGTGATAACGTTTAGCCTTCTTCATTTTAAGAACTTCAGCCTTTGCATCAGCTTCCGAAAGTCCGGCTTCTTTTACCAACACTTGAGCAAAGCAGTTACGAACACTTTCACCAAGATTGTCGCGGCTACCGCACACGTATATAGAAGCGTTTTGCTGAAGCAGGTTATAGATTCTTGCACTATGCTCTACAATTCGGTTCTGAACGTAGACTTTTTCAGCCTGATCTCTTGAAAAAGCCGTAATTACTTCAACCAGACCATCAGCCTCGTATTGCTTCCACTCATCTCCGTACAGGTAGTCAGTTGCTCCGTGTGGGTTCCCGAAAATCATAAAGTTGGTTCCTGTTGCATTTTGCACTGAGCGTTCTTCAACAAAAGCACGGAAAGGCGCAATTCCGGTTCCTGCCCCAACCATAATTATTGGTTCTGATTTATCAGCTGGCACTCGAAACGATTTATTTTTCTGTATAAAAACAGGCACTTTAGAGCTGTCGAAAATTCTGTCTGCCAGATATGTAGAACAAGTACCTTCTTTGTCGCGTCCGTGAGCATTATAGCGCACAGCTCCCACAGTCAAGTGAACCTGTCCTGAATGTTTGCTTTCACTAGAAGCGATGGAATAAAGACGGGGGCGCATTTTTTTCAATACTGACGCTAGTTCTTCAGCCGAAATCTCATGCGGAAAATCAATAAGCAGATCAAGGACATCACGGCCATCGATATAAGCTTTAACCTTCTCTTTATCAGTAATGATAGCTTCCAAATCGCTATTGCCAGCTAGTTTGTTGTATTTGCGCAATACGTCCGGTAAAAGGTTCGACAGTTCTAGGTGGTGAGTTAAGGCCTCACGCAAGGAAACCAACCCTTTCTCTATCTCAACGAAGCTATTCGGGTCTAGTTTTAGCTTGCGCAGTACACCTTCAACTATCTTTTCGGTATTGTGTCCGAATACACCGCACGAGTCGCCGGGTTCGTATGTCAGCCCAGATCCTTCTAGTGAAAGTTCGATATGGTGGGTTTCTTTTGTCGATCCCTCGCCATTGAGCTGTTTTCTGGATAAGATAGGCGCAAAGAAAGGCTTGTTCCGTCCGTATTCGGGTACTGTATTGTTTTTTGCAAAAGTTTCAAGTACTTTCAGACTCCATTGCGCAGGATCACTTTTACTATCGACAGCTAGTGAGCCTCCTGCCGATCTTAGTCCTTGTTGGATCAATTCTTCCAATTTCTTTTTTGCTTCACGGTCTCCATTGAAGTAGCCATCCAACAATGCTATCTGGGAATCGTTTAAGTGGCCGATCAGTTTATTTGCCAACTCTCTCTGCTCTTTCGAAAAAGGTATTCCCCACGAGGCTTTAATTTCTTTAGTCATAGCCATATAAAAATTTCAAAGTTCTAAACATGCTTCATTACCATTTGCGATATTGAAAGTTTTCCCGCGCTTATACTTCAATAGCAAGGCAATTCCTGCGAATATAAACTATGTTGATGTAAAAGAGAAAAAGATACAAAACTCTGCATGGATGTATTATTGTAGAATTTATTGTAAATTTCTGGTAGTTAGATTGTTGTGTTATTTTGGATTTGTTTATAGTTTTTTCTGGGAGTAGTATAGATAAAAACAATGGGTCTAGAAGCCTCTTCTTATTTTGAAAACTCTGTCTCTATTATTATGTAATTTGAAGCTTCAGACGGTTGTGCGAGGCGTAGCTCCTAACGGTCGTGTTAAGTATTTTGTGATAAACACGGCAGCTAGGAGCTCAATTGTATGGGGATTCTATTCTGCAAGTTTTGCAAGTCGGGTTAATATGCCAGCAGGCCCTTCAGGAAACCAGGTATTTAATAGCCAGTCTGGAGCTTCAGTTGCTGGAGACATTTTAACATCCAATGTTACCTCGGTTTTGCCGTCGTTAAGCTTTTTCAAGATGAATTTCACGTCGTAATAATCCATTCGCTTTACTTCAGTTTTCTGATAAGTAGAAGGGGAAGCTATTCCTTCGAACACTACCTGCTGTCCTGGATTGTTTTTGGTAAGACTAAATTTTATAACACAATCCGAGTCTGGTACGGGCCAAGGTGGATCGAAATAATAATAAACTAACAATTCGGAATCGGAGTATGTTTTCACAGTTTTGCTTATTTCTGTGTATTCAAGGTATTTTTTGTGCATCGAAACATCCTTTACAACATGTACAAAGCTTTGAATATCAGCCTCGGATTTTATTGTTGCTCTGAATTCTGCAAGTTGTACTTCTTGTCCGGTTTTGTTTTGGCGTTTAGATATTTTACTCAATACTTTCACTCTCCCATTTTTAGATGTTTCGCTGTTCCATTTTGGCTTCTGGCTAAAAGTAGGCGATGTAAGGAGTGCTAAAACAAATCCAATAAGAAATCTACTCTTCATTTTTTGCGTTTTAGTGTTAGTGAGACGGTTTAAATAGTTAGTCATAAATTAAGTAGATTTATTTTATTGTAAAGTTGTTAATAAGGTGAATAAAGTGAGCTAAAATAAATAAAATAATGATTTTAGATAACAAAAAAGAGAAGTTTTTTAAAACTTCTCTTTGTATACTCATGCAAAAGTAAATCGTTTATCAGAGTGTAATGAACAAATCATCAAATGATTTTCTGACTTTAGGATATTGTTGATGAACATCATCTTCTGCACGGTATCCAACGGGAATAACCATTGAAGATGTAAGTCCAAGTTCTTGCAGACCTAAAATTTCGTCATATTTTGCGGCGTCAAAACCTTCCATTGGGCAGGAATCTATTTGAAGGACAGCACAGGCCGAAAGGAAATTGCCAGCTGCAATATAGACTTGTTTTGCTGTCCAAACAGAGTTGTGTTCTTGAGGCATTCCACTGATGGTATTTTTCATGAAATCAGCGTACTCTTTAATCGTTTCAGGTTCAACTCCACGGGTTTTGCAGATATTGTCAATAAATGCATCAATATCAGAATTATCAGTTTCAGTTCGTGAACAGAGTATGAACAAATGCGAGGCTTGCTCTACCTGTTGTTGGTTCCAGCTTACATTCCTGAGCTGTTTCTTCAGCTCTTCGTTTTCTACAATTACAAATTTATAAGCCTGTATTCCAAAAGACGAAGCAGTAAGTTGCAATGCCTCTTTCAGCGTTTCGATATCTTTTTCTGATACCTTTTTTGTTGAATCGAATTTTTTTGTGGCATATCGCCATTTCAACGAATCAATATAAGTACTCATAGTTTTATTTACTTAGGTTATACAACTAATGTAAAAGCTTTAGAGATTCGATGCCAATTTATGAAAAAGAATTATGGGTCTAAATAAAGATTACAAAGTTTTTTTGAGTTAGAATTTACAGAAATAAAAAATTAGTAAAGTGTAAAAGTAATTTCGGTTAAGGCGCACTTGGCGTTCAATGCTGGAACGTACTAGAGTACGTGAGGGGTTGGCCGATTGCAGTGTAACAAACGCCAAAGTTACTTTTCAGTTTTACTTAGTAATTTTATTCTTCGCCACTTTGATGAGGGAGCTGAAAATAAGACTTCAACAAAAAGCTTCAATTCTGTTATTTCAGTGAATTCATGATCTAAACCGTTTTATATCTCCAGTTTTATAAATGTAAATACGGTGATAAAATATAGCTGTCTTCTTTAAGTTGTAATAATTGTCTTCTTGCAACAAGTGAGGACAACTATTCGTATCAGTCCAATCAAGGGTTAACATTTAATGATTATGAATGTCTAATTAAAATTAAAAGTTCTGCGTATTTGGTAATTAGTAAGTTGATTTTGTAATACAAATAATACTTTGGAGATTATCATTTTGTTGATATTCAGAAAGAAAATATCCAATAGTGGTTTTTGTAATTTTAATAAGCGAATGACCAGAGTTAATATCTACGATAGTTATTTTTTATACAAAATGTTCATCTTTAGATCGATTTTGTGAAACCAGATCGATTTGCGATCTTGAGTGGGTGGCTGAAATCAATGCATGTTAAGGTTTTTGTAACTCACTTGTTTTTAGAGATGAACTTAAAAAAATAGAGTCTTGCCCTTGAATTGTTTGTGTTTAGACTAAGTTTTGATATTAAATAGGTCATAGTTTTATTCTTTCATCCTGTTTCTGGATAAAGTAGTTTTTTTGAATTTGTTAGTATTTTAAGTTGAATAGGGTGTGTCCTTATCTTCTCAGTTTTGTTTTTGTTGTTCTAGTCTGGTTGCAGGAATAGGAATGTATATCAATTCTAAACAAGTCGATGTGGTAATATTATAAACAGCATTTTTTGCTCTGTAGTTACATTGAAAAACAGAGTGGCGTTGATTAAAAGAAAAGCACCACATGTTTAATAAATTGCCAAATATTCGGATATCGAAAACTAATCACAATGAAAAAGTTAATTCTTTTAGGAGATGAGGCGGTAGCTCAAGGTGCTATCGACGGCGGAATGTCGGGCGTTTATGCATATCCCGGAACCCCTTCTACCGAGATTACTGAATATGTACAGCGGAACAGTGAAGCTGTGGAAAGAAAAATCCATAGTCGTTGGTCGGCAAATGAGAAAACTGCAATGGAAGCAGCTCTGGGAATGTCATATGCAGGAAAGCGGGCAATGGTCTGCATGAAGCATGTGGGGCTAAATGTCGCAGCAGATGCTTTTATAAATAGTGGCATCACAGGAGTAAACGGTGGGTTGGTTGTAGCTGTGGCTGACGACCCTTCAATGCATTCATCGCAAAACGAACAGGATTCCCGTTTTTACGCAAAGTTTGCCATGATACCTATTTTGGAACCTGTAAGCCAACAAGAGGCCTATGAAATGGCTTATAAAGCGTTTTATTTCTCCGAGCAAGTTGGTTTGCCTGTTATGTTACGCCTAACAACAAGAATTTCACATTCCAGAGCTGTGGTACAGAGGTTACCGCAATTGGAAGAAAATCAAATGAAACTTCCTGCGAACAAGAAACAATTCATCCTATTACCAACTATTGCCCGCCAGCGCTACAAATCTTTATTGAGTACGCAACCTGTTCTAGAGAAATTATCCGAAGAATCTGAATATAATACTTATTTCGAGGGAAAAGACAATTCCAAGGGAATTATCGCGTGCGGCCTTGGTTATAACTATGTGATGGAGAATTTGGATAAAAATAATTTGCAGTTCTCTGTCCTGAAAATCGGACAATATCCAATCCCTCGAAATCATATTCAAAGGTTGTATGATAGTGCCAATGAAATAC
This sequence comes from Bacteroidales bacterium, assembly GCA_965230435.1. Lineage (GTDB taxonomy): Bacteria > Bacteroidota > Bacteroidia > Bacteroidales > JBDKHP01 > JBDKHP01. Next base: position 451,271 of record CBDDLB010000002.1, on the reverse strand, counting down.
TTGTTGTTGAAGAAGGCGCGCCTATTGTAGAAGAGTTATTGCGTGGCTTTATGGACAATGGTAAGTCTATAAAAGGTCGTATGGACGGAACCTTGCCTCGTGATGGAGAGCTGAACCCTAATTTGCTCCGTAAAGCTTTAGGAATGGCAGATTATGTGCAGGATGATTTGCCAACAGTAGTAGCCGATCGTCCTCCCGGCTTGTGCAAAGGCTGTCCGCACATCGACTCTTACAATGCTCTGAATGAGGCTTTGAAGGAAGTTGAAAGAGGACACGTTTTTGCAGACATTGGTTGTTATACCTTGGGAGCTTTGGAACCATACCGTGCAATAGACACCTGTGTGGATATGGGCGCTTCTATAACCATGGCAAAAGGTGCTGCCGATGCAGGCATGTTTCCCGCTGTTGCTGTTATTGGAGATTCAACATTTACGCATTCAGGAATTACAGGATTGATCGATGCGGTGAACGAAAATTCCAATATTATGGTTGTTGTAACTGATAATTATACAACAGGCATGACAGGAGGGCAGGAATCCTCAGCGTTGGGAAAAATTGAAGATATCTGTAAAGGGGTTGGTGTCGATCCAGCTCATATTCGTGTATTTACACCTTTACATAAGAATCACGACAAGATTGTCGAAATCTACAGAGAAGAGCTTGCTTACAATGGAGTATCTGTAGTTATTCCAAGGCGTGAATGTATTATAACAGCTCCAAGGCCTCATGCCGAGCATGTGTCAAAAAAAATCAGTGAGTTGAAGTTGACACCTGAGTTTTAGAGCGCTTCGATAAGATCGGCAAACATTATCAGAACTTCAATTTTTATAGACGAAGGAGAATTATATTGGGAGTCGTTTTCTTTAGATTATTATAAGTAGGCGTGCTAATATAAACGACATTTTTGGTTTGCCACAATGTTGAATATTAGCACAATGCCTTTTCTAATAAATAGCACCACGTGTTTAAATTAACCAAATGAAAAGCTATTAGGACACAGTCTACATGGTTCTAGTATGCAGTATCTTGTTTATTAAAAAAAACATATAACATGAAGAAGGATATTGTATTAGCAGGTGTTGGGGGTCAGGGAGTTTTGTCAATTGCAGCAATAATCAGTGTGGCTGCCTTGGAAAATGATCTTTTTCTGCGTCAATCCGAAGTACATGGAATGAGTCAAAGAGGTGGGGCGGTTCGTTCACATTTGCGCCTGTCGGATCAAGAGATTATGTCCGACCTTATACCACAAGGCGAGGCAGACCTTATTCTTTCGGTAGAGCCAATGGAGTCTCTACGTTATTTACCTTATTTAGGAAAGGAAGGTTGGCTTGTCACAAATACTAAACCGTATGAGAACATTTCCAATTACCCAGATTTTAACAAGGTAATGGATGAAATCATGACGGTGAAAAACCATATTGCTATCGATGCAGACCAGATAGCAAGAAAAGTAGCAAAGGCTAAATCAAGCAATATTGTGATGTTGGGGGCTGCGTCGCCTTTTATCGGAATATCGTTTGAGACACTGGAAAAAGCTGTTCATGATGTTTTCAAAAGAAAAGGGGAAAACGCAGTTACAGCGAATCTGGACGCACTTAAGGCAGGTCGGGAAGCTGCTCTTGCGGTGCAGTTATAGATTATATGTTTATGCAGTAGAATGTAAAATAACACGGATAAGACATTGACCTTTATCCGTGTTTGTTGTTTCTAAACTATGTACTAAAGCGTTGCTTTGTACGGCAGGTTCGGTACATTCTCAACTATATATTGTGGCCAACACCTTCCTTCTGCCTCCATGATCACGGAATTCGCACATATAAATACCTTGCCAGGTACCAAGTGCGAGTTGTCCGTTGCAGATAGGAACTGTTACAGATACACCCAGCAGAGAACTTTTAATATGCGCAGGCATATCGTCTGGCCCTTCATAGGTGTGGGTGTAATATGGTTCGTTCTCAGGGCTTATGTGGTCCAGAGCTTCATTTAAATCCTGCCTAACTGAAGGATCCGCATTTTCGTTTATGGTAATTCCCGCAGAGGTATGTTGCAAGAATAGGTTGAGCAAGCCGCTTTGGGGTAATTGCTCCAGCTTTTGCATTATAACACCAGTTACCAAATGGCAGCCTCTGGACATTGAGGGTAAAATAATTTCTTGTTGTTGTATCATCACAAAAAAATTTCTTGTAAATTTATTAGCTCAAGACGATTCGACCAAAGCCTGTGGCATAGTTTCTGGACATTGAACAAAAACGGATAAATATCTATTCAATGAGCTCATTCAAAACGAACAGTAAGATAATTGTGAAGTTCTTCAGTTGGGTCTTACCAGCAGTTTCAATTATTATCATTATAGCTTCCATTTTGCTATATAAATTCGCTGTCAATTGGAGACAGGGCGAATTAAAGAGATACGCTAGAGAAATTATAGCTGCAAAGGCAAGTCATATTGGAGAGCTGTTTCGGGAAATTAAAGTTGAGCTGGATCATATTGCTAAGAAAGACGCAGCCAAACAAATGGATTGGAGTGTTTTACATGGTAAAATGAAAGAGTATAAAGAGAGTAGAAAAGGCCTCTTCGGCATAATGACAATGACGCGTGCTGATGGATACGAATTCTCGACCGAAAATGAAGATTCCCTTCTTACGACAAATTCAGAATACTACAAGGCCTTTGCAGAAGATGAGAAAGATGAGTACACGAGTCGGGTGGCGTTTGATGAGAAATTAAACGCGTATGTTTTTCGATATGGTAGGAGAGTAGAGGATTCTGAAGGAAATTTTGCTGGAGCCATTGGTACAATAATATATCTGGACAGTTTGTCGAAATATGTACATGATATTAAAGTGCTGGATTTTGGATATGGTTTTGTTTTAGATCAAAAAGGTTTGATCATTTCATATCCCGATACCACTGTACAAATGAAGTTAAATGTACTGGCTCAGAATTCCAATATTGAAAATCTAAATAGCGTAGGGCGTAATGCGGTGGATGAGACGTTTGGAGAAGGAAGGATTGTCTTGAAAGGTGGATACAATTTGCATTTGGTATATCAAAAAATACCAAACACACCAAAGTGGAATTTAGGTGTCACGCTTCTGGAAAAAGGGATGTTGGCAGACGTAAAACAAATAGTTTTTTATGTTGTTATGGGTTTTATAATCACCCTTTTAAGCTCCCTTGTGATAGCTTATATGTTTGTTAAAGTGATGATTACTGGGCGTTTGGGAATGCTTAAGACTTTTGCAGAAAAAATATCCAATGGAGATTTAACAGCGGCTTATTCAATACGGAGCGACGATGAACTTAGTGCTCTGGCAAGTTCACTTATCGATATGGTGAAAAGTACAAAAAAGGTAGTCGACGAAATAGAAAAAGATTCAAGATCGATAACTAACGGAGCTAGCGAAATGGCGACAAGTGCCCAGCGGGTTTCGAAAGGGGCAAATCAGCAGGCCGTTTCACTTGAAGAAATTTCGTCGTCGATGGAGGAAACATTAGCATCTATTGAACAGAATACAGAAAATGCCGTGCAGACAAAAGAGATTTCGCAGGGGGCTGCAAGCAATATGGAAGTTGTAAGCAAATCTATGGGACTGACAATCAGTTCTATGCAGACAATAGCAAAGAAGATTGGTGTCATTAACGAGATTGCAGATAAAACACGCACATTGGCAATTAATGCCTCGATAGAGGCGGCTAGGGCAGGTGAAGCCGGTAGGGGGTTTGCAGTTGTGGCAGAGGAAGTTAGGAAGTTGGCGGAAAGTAGCCGTACCGCAGCAAACGACATTGTAGAAGCAGCTCAGACAACTGTAGAAGATGCCGAGACATCAGGAAATTTACTTACTCAAGTAATTCCTGAGATTTTAAAGACAGCGAAGTTAATCGAAGATATTACTGTTGCCAGCAACGACCAGAAAAATGGCGCAATGCAGGTAAATGCTGCGATTACTCAGTTGAACAAAGTAACCCAAGATAATGCAGCATCTTCGGAACAGCTTTCTGCTAGTGCAGAATTTTTTATAGATCTGGCTAATGATTTGGCCGATCAGGTTGCTTTTTTCAGCACTGAAGGGAAGATGAAAGAACGAAAAGTAAGGAGGGAGAAGACACCAGGTACACCTGTGGCAACAACTATTGTTGAAAGTGATGTCGCATCTCAGACAGAGGCTGAAAAAAAAGACACATCTCCTGGAGTTAGTCTGAACTTAGGAGGCGAAAAAACTGAAGATGATGATTTTATTGGTTTGTAATAAACTTTATGCAGATCGGTAAGAGTTTTAATAAGTACTTTTCACTACAGAAAAGGCTTTGTGAATTTGTCAACAAAGCCTTCTATTGATAATGGTTTAGAAAAGTAAACAGATAAAATTAAGTTAGATCTGGATTTGTCATAAGTGTCTGGTTACTTGTAGGGAGTAAGTCTGAAATGAAGTTTTGCAGCCTTAGAGTTTTAACTTAATAATCTCTAGAAAAGAGCTTGGTACACCTTTGCTCTTTTCTAGAGATTTGTTTTCGGTTTATGCAGTTTCTGTAGCTTTTCTGTTTCTTAAATAAGACAACGCTCCAGTAGACCAAATAGCCCACAATACCAACAATGGTTGAAATGCCAAGCGTATTGCTCTGGCTTTGTCCGTATTCAGTCCAAAAGAATCAATTCCATTTAAGTACTGTGCAATATTCCCTGGAAAAATTAGGATGAAGAACAGCCCTGCAGCCAATCCAACCATCACTTTTTGTCTGAACAATGCTATGAGTGATGCTCCGAGCATAATCTCAACAATCCCCGATAGTACAACTACCAGATCTGCATCCATTGGAACCCAATTGGGTACTTGAGCAAGGAATTCGGTTCTGTTCCAGCTTAAGTGACTGATGCCTGCATAAAGAAGTGCAGCTCCTAGTAATACTCTAAAAATGTTCTGTACAAGACTTGTGTTAGTTTTCATGATGATTATTTATTTGTCGTTTGCGATACAAATGTAAGGTTATTTTTTTATATCGCAAGCGATATTGTTGTTTTTTTGAAAATAACTAAAAAAGGTAGGGAAAGCACTTATCTTACTGTCTTGAAAGTTTTTTTGCACAAGAGTACGGAAACGGTACTTTTGGAAGCCAAACTCAAAAAAACAAAAAAATCTTTATTAGAAATGGAAGGTTTACAGAACAAACTGAAAGAATCAGCTGCCATGCGTTGGTGGGCGCTTATTCTTGTCAGCCTCGTAATGTTGGTTAATTATTACTTCTACGATGCACTTTCGTCCATAAAGTCCAACTTAATGGGAGCGCTTAATCTTACTAATTCCGACTATGGTTTTATTGTAGGTTTCTATGCAGTACCAAACTTATTTATGACACTAATAGGAGGAGTATTACTCGATAGGATTGGCATTAGAAAAACAGGTTTCCTCTTTGTGTTATTCATGACGATGGGGGCATTTATTACCGCTTTCGGAGCAAGTGACTTCTATGGAGAGTCAGCAATAGCTGGTTCTATTTCGCCTTTGTTAATGATGATCTTTGGTCGCCTGTTTTTTGGTTTAGGAGCAGAAACAAGTATTGTGGTCATCAATAAAGTGATGGTGAAATGGTTCAAAGGAAAAAATCTTGCTTTGGCATTTGCCATTAATGTTGCCCTGGCACGTGTGGGTACAGCTGCAGCTCTTATTCTTTCTCCAATTTTGGTAGAGGCCGAAACAGGATGGACAACTGCAGTGTGGTTTGCCGCAATGCTTGTTCTTGCTGGTCTTTTGGTTTGGATTGTTTACATGATGTACGATGTCCGTTTCGATAAGGAAGAAGAACGCATAGGCAATAAAACAGATTTAGTAGACGATGAAGACCGTGTTGATTTTGCGCAGGTGATGGCCCTTTTTACCCACAAATCATTTCTATACGTATCTGCATTGTGTGTAACGTTCTATTCGGCTGTTTTTCCGTTTATGTCTTATGCACCAGATTTGTTGGTAAATAAGTTCGGAATGACTCAGGAGCTGGCCGGACAGTCGATGTCTCTGCTGCCTTTTGGAACTATACTTTTTACCCCACTGTTTGGTATCGTGATTGACAAAGTAGGTAAGGCAGCTTCAATGATGATCTACGGTTCACTTATTTTACTGGTAGTCCACTTTACTTTTGCTTATACTGCTGTAAATCCATATGTTCCTATTGTTTTGCTGGGAATTGCATTTTCTTTAGTACCAGCGGCAATGTGGCCTTCGGTAGCAAAATTGGTAAAGGAATCGCAGTTAGGTACAGCATATGGTCTTATGACAGCTATTCAGAACGTGGGGCTTGCTTTGTTCCCGATCTTGGCTGGTAGTATTCTCGATTTGTCCAATCCTAACGTAACATCAAAGATGGTGGAAGCAGGTACAGCTACTTATGACTATACTAATACCATGTTGATGTTTGCCATGCTTGGTTTTGTTGGCCTTCTATTTTCTTTTCTATTGAAGCGGGAAGATAAAGTGTCGGGTTATGGTTTAGAAAGGCCTTCTAACGAGTGATAGATGAACAAAATACAGGAAAAGCCGCATTTTAGCGGCTTTTTTATTTGATGCTGATTGCAGAAAGCGTTGTCTGTACTGCTTTTTTATTCTAATTTCGAAACTTGAATTTGTGAAGACGATAATGAACAAGACCTTACTATTAAAAGATATCGGAGAAGGTGAGTACCAATCCGTTTGGGAGTTGCAGCAGGAATTGTTCGATGGGATTGTTGAAATTAAGAACAAAAACCGTGAAAACGACAAAGCTGAGCAGACTCCGAATTATTTATTGTACGTAGAACATCCGCATGTTTATACATTGGGAAAAAGTGGCGATGCCCAGAATATGCTACTCAACGAGCAAATGCTCAGTAGGGTGGGGGCGTCACTGGTGAAAATAGACAGAGGAGGCGATATCACATACCATGGCCCTGGGCAGTTGGTTGGATATCCGATAATTGATCTCGATAACTTCGGATTAGATATCCGTACCTATATTCATTCTCTGGAAGAGGCCGTAATACAATTTATTGCCGAATATGGGCTTCAAGGTACTCGACACGATGGAGCAACAGGTGTTTGGTTAGATGTAGGTACTTCTCGAATGCGAAAAATTTGTGCTATCGGAGTGAGAACTTCCCGTTGGGTTACAATGCACGGTTTTGCATTCAATATAAACACAGACTTAAAATACTTTGAATACATAAACCCTTGCGGTTTTACAGATAAAGGTGCAACATCACTGGAAAAGGAAATCGGGCGTAGGTTCGATATGCAGGAAGTGAAGCACAAGATGAACCATCATTTGTCTACCATTTTTGGAGCCGAAATTGTTGAACGGTCGGTTGTTGGAAAAACAGATTGATGAAGGAAAACAATGTGGATCAGTTAACCTGTTGAGCTATCGAGTTGAAAGTTTTTGTGGGGACGGTGCAGTGTGCATCGAAATGTTTTTGATGGCAGCAGCCGAGCTGAAGGAATTGGTAGCCAAAGAGCCTAAATTGTATGGAAAAAGAATGGATACTTAAAGAGCAGGGCAATGCCAATGTGGTGGAACACCTAGCTCTGCAACTGAAGATAGATTACGTTCTCGCCAACTTGTTAGTGCAAAGGGGAATTACAGATTACGAAGAAGCTAAACGCTTTTTCAGGCCTGCTCTAACGCAGCTCCACAATCCTTTTCTGATGAGGGATATGGACAAGGCTGTTAGCCGTTTGGAACAAGCCTTTGCGGATAAAGAGAAAGTGTTGGTATATGGCGATTACGATGTTGATGGAACAACGTCGGTTGCGATGATGTATTCATTTTTACAGACTCAGTACGACCAACTTGACTATTATATTCCAGACCGCTACAACGAAGGGTACGGGGTGTCTTATCAAGGAATTGACTATGCGGCAGAAAACGGCGTTAGCCTAATTATTGCGCTCGATTGTGGTATTAAAGCGGTTGATAAAATTGAATATGCCAAGGGCAAGGGGATCGATTTTATAATCTGCGATCACCATACGGTTGGCGATTCAATACCCGATGCTGCAGCAGTACTTGACCCAAAGCGTAAGGATTGCGAATACCCTTACAAGGAGCTTTCTGCATGTGGTGTTGGTTTTAAGCTGATTCAGGCTTTTGCTCAAAAAAGAAAAATACCTTTCGATGAACTTCCTCCTTTGCTCGACCTAGTAGCAGTTAGTATAGCTTCCGATATAGTTCCAATATCGGGAGAGAACCGCATTCTTGCTCATTTTGGCCTTAAACAGCTTAATGAAAATCCTAGAAATGGGTTGGCTTCCATAATTCGCATTGCAGGCATAGAAACAAAGGATATCACAATTTCCGATTGCGTGTTCAAGATTGGCCCCCGAATTAACGCAGCTGGACGGATTGCTACAGGCAAACGGGCTGTAGACCTGCTGATCTCTGGTGACGCGGAGATGGCAAAGCATTTTGGTAAACGCATAGATGACCTCAATGAGCAGCGCCGTGCATTGGATAGGCAAATCACGGAAGAGGCTTTGGATATGATCAAAAACGATGAGGTACGCTTGGCTGCAAAGTCAACTGTTCTCTATAGGGCAGAATGGCACAAGGGAGTGATCGGCATCGTAGCGTCTAGGCTAACGGAAACATATTACCGTCCAACAATCATCCTCACCGAATCGAATGGCTTTGCAACTGGTTCGGCACGTTCGGTACTTGGGTTTAATCTTTATGATGCCATAGAGTCCTGTAGCGATTTACTTGAAGGTTTTGGAGGGCACATGTATGCGGCCGGACTGACCCTGAAGATTGAAAATGTTCCCATTTTTGCAAAAAGATTTGAGGCATATGTCGAAAAGCATATTCAGCCCGAACAACTCATACCAAAAATCGAAATTGATTCCCTGCTGAACTTCGTATCCATTTCCAATAAGTTTTTTCGCGTTTTAAAGCAGTTTGCGCCTTTTGGCCCAGGTAATATGGCTCCCGTGTTTTTAACCGAAGCAGTGGTGGATTATGGTACAAGTAGGAAAGTCGGAAAAAAAGGGGAACACTTGAAGCTGGAAATCACTCAGCACACCAAAAAACCGAAAATAATGCCTGCGATTGCATTCAACCTTTCGAGGCATTACGACAAGATTGCAGCAGGTCACACGTTCGATGTATGTTATTCTTTGGAAGAAAATGAATTTATGGGTAAAGTGACTTTGCAGTTGATGGTAAAAGACTTACAGGTTTCGTCGAAAGAATGATGAAAAAAAGTGAAGTTTTTTTAGGTTAAACTCTTGTGGAATCGCTGAAAGTCCTTACCTTTGCGGCCGTCAAAACGAAACAGGGTTCTTTTGAAATAACAACTGGGGAGATACCAAAGTGGCCAACTGGGGCAGACTGTAAATCTGCTGTCTTCTGACTTCGTAGGTTCGAATCCTGCTCTCCCCACGGTTCAATAATAGAATAAAGGATTAAATTAATAATTGAATTTTGGACAGTTAGTTTTATTCAATTATTCTCTGATTCAGTTATTCGATTGTTGAAAAACGCCGATGTAGCTCAGCTGGCTAGAGCAGCTGATTTGTAATCAGCAGGTCGTGGGTTCGAGTCCCTCCATCGGCTCAGATTTAAGAAAGTTCTTTTGAAATAGAAAAAATTGTTGGGGAGATACCAAAGTGGCCAACTGGGGCAGACTGTAAATCTGCTGTCTTCTGACTTCGTAGGTTCGAATCCTGCTCTCCCCACGGTTCAATAATAGAATGATGGAACAAGTTGATAATTGAATTCAGGCTCATTTGCTCAAGATTAAATCATTCGGTTATTGTCAATGCGGGAGTAGCTCAGTTGATAGAGCATCAGCCTTCCAAGCTGAGGGTCGCGAGTTTGAGTCTCGTCTCCCGCTCTTTATTCAGTAATGGGATAAAGGATAAAATTAATAGTTGAATTTAGGACGTTCAGTTTTATTCAGTTATTCTCAGATTCAGTTATTCGATTGTTGAAAAATGCCGATGTAGCTCAGCTGGCTAGAGCAGCTGATTTGTAATCAGCAGGTCGTGGGTTCGAGTCCCTCCATCGGCTCAGATTTAAGAAAGTTCTTTTGAAATAGAAAAAATTGTTGGGGAGATACCAAAGTGGCCAACTGGGGCAGACTGTAAATCTGCTGTCTTCTGACTTCGTAGGTTCGAATCCTGCTCTCCCCACGGTTCAATAATAGAATGATGGAACAGGTTAATAATTGAATTCTGCCCGATCGGTTTTATTCAATTGTTCTCGGATTCAGTCATTCGGGTTATTGTCAATGCGGGAGTAGCTCAGTTGATAGAGCATCAGCCTTCCAAGCTGAGGGTCGCGAGTTTGAGTCTCGTCTCCCGCTCTTTATTCAGTAATGGGGTAAAGGATTAAATTAATAATTTTTAGGACGTTCAGTTTTATTCAATTATTTTCTGATTCAGTTATTCGATTGTTGAAAAATGCCGATGTAGCTCAGCTGGCTAGAGCAGCTGATTTGTAATCAGCAGGTCGTGGGTTCGAGTCCCTCCATCGGCTCAGATTTAAGAAAGTTCTTTTGAAATAGAAAAAATTGTTGGGGAGATACCAAAGTGGCCAACTGGGGCAGACTGTAAATCTGCTGTCTTCTGACTTCGTAGGTTCGAATCCTGCTCTCCCCACGGTTCAATAAAAGAATGATGTAATAAGCTAATAATTGAATATGCCCGTGAAACTATTCAATTATTCAAGATTAAATTATTCGGTTATTGCCAATGCGGGAGTAGCTCAGTTGATAGAGCATCAGCCTTCCAAGCTGAGGGTCGCGAGTTTGAATCTCGTCTCCCGCTCTTTATTCAGTAGTGGGATAAAGGATGAAATTAATAGTTGAATTTAGGACATTCGGTTTTATTCAATTATTCTCTGATTCAGTTATTCGATTATTGAAAAACGCCGATGTAGCTCAGCTGGCTAGAGCAGCTGATTTGTAATCAGCAGGTCGTGGGTTCGAGTCCCTCCATCGGCTCAGATTTAATGAAGTTCTTTAGAAATAGAAAAAATTGTTGGGGAGATACCAAAGTGGCCAACTGGGGCAGACTGTAAATCTGCTGTCTTCTGACTTCGTAGGTTCGAATCCTGCTCTCCCCACGGTTCAATAAAAGAATGATGTAATAAGTTAATAATTGAATATGCCCGTGAAACTATTCAATTATTCAAGATTAAATTATTCGGTTATTGCCAATGCGGGAGTAGCTCAGTTGATAGAGCATCAGCCTTCCAAGCTGAGGGTCGCGAGTTTGAGTCTCGTCTCCCGCTCTTTATTCAGTAATGGGATAAAGGATTAAATTAATAATTGAATTTAGGACGTTCAGTTTTATTCAATTATTTTCTGATTCAGTTATTCGATTATTGAAAAACGCCGATGTAGCTCAGCTGGCTAGAGCAGCTGATTTGTAATCAGCAGGTCGTGGGTTCGAGTCCCTCCATCGGCTCTTCTGCTTCTTATGTAATTGAATTCTTAATTACATCTTCATCTATCACATATTTTATTGGTTTACAAGGTTTCTCGCTGGATATCTTTTCTTATTCTGTAGTTAGGATTGTATTCCTTGTTTTTTAGTAGATCATAGAAGTGTCGTTATATAAGCTTCTGTATCTTTTTTTGTGAGACTGGCAGTTGATTTTTTGTGATGGATATGATTTATGTAGTCAGTTTACCAACAACTCTTCTCCGTAGTTACTTCTGTATACACAACTTCATTAGGAAATTAGTTTCCGTATGGCTTTTTGATTGAACAAAGAACTTAGCAATTCATGCTTATTTTAGGCAAATCGAAAAAAATGGGGATACTAAATGGGATGCACAAGGAAGAAGATTCTGCGTCCATGCGCTGATTTGCTATTTGAGCTGTATCTAGGAAAGGGGTAAGTGTCCAGATAAAGTTAAGTTAGACCTATTTATAGACTAAGTAGCTGGCTACTTGAAGGAAATAAGTCTAAAAAGAATAGGACTGCGCGTCCAATACCTTATGTACGTGAGGTTTTGGACGAATAGTGTGTCTTAATTGGAATTGTTTTTTACATTTTACTAAGCCGCTTTATATAGAATGGGATATTGTCCAGTTCAACTTCTTGAAATCCGATTTTTCGGAGATATGTGTTGTGTTTGGGGCTTTGAGCTGGAGTATAGAGTTTTGTGTAGCCTTTTTTCTGGAAATACCCTTCCTGATGTGAGAAAACGTATTTGGCCAGCTTGAAATCGCGATATTCAGGTATAGCAAAGTCGAGATTTATTACTAATGTTTCGTTGTCGTAGAGGTGTGCCAGAAAAATTCTGGCAACTTGCATATTTCTTAAAACGAAGAAGTGTTCGTCGGTAGTTTTTTCTTTAAATTGAAAGTTAGGGAAGAAGATTTGAATTTCGTTGTGATAAAATTTCAGAAAATCTTTGAGATAAAGGCTGTCTTGTGATATTTCCTGAATCTGGAAGTATTCTTTCTGATTGTAGGCTTTGCGCAGATAGTAAATATTGATAAGCACAATAAAGCCATTAAGTGCAAAAACTGGCATTGCACCAATAAGAAAGCCGTATGTAGAGAACATGGCTGCACCTACAAGATTTATCCAGCGGAGACGCAAAAGTGAATTCATTAACAAGGATACCGCAACTACTACCGATGCAAGATAACCGAACCATTCTAGTGTCAGGTCAACTTTAAATTGACGTATTAATTTATATCTTAGCATAAAAAATATGATAAGATATAAAGTCACATTAACAGAACCGGAGCGTGCAGAGTTGATGGAAATTATCACCAAAGGGAAGCATAGTACTCAAAAATATCGCAATGCTTATATTCTTTTATAGAGGTGTTTATTTAAGTACAATCTACTATATCAATAAATTTCACAGGAGGTCTATTTGTCATACGTTCAATGAGTTTATGGAATATAGAGCCTTTGAAAATAGACCTGTTGATCCTGAAAGAATATTCAGCTAAATATTTATCGGTGTGTTTTGGTGCGATCCAGGAGAAATTCGTTCTGATCCAGCTTTTGATCTGATGTATCACATTGTGCAGCTGCATGAAATTCTTCCCTTCCCTACTGGGTATCTGTTCAATATTATAATCCTTGGCGATCGGCCGGTAGCCCTTCCACTCATCAGTGACCACCTGCGCCTGCCTGCTGATATGTTTTTCAAAAATCCCCCGAAGCGATCTGGAAGAAAAATCTTCGATCTTCTGTGAATACACCCTTTTGATCTGCTGTTTGTCATCAAGTTCCACGGCACAGACCACTTTTTTCTTTTTTGTATCATAACTGCGCCCCTGTTTGCCGTTCTCTTTGCCACCGAAAACAAATTCGTCCACATGGACTGTCCCTTCAACAGGCTGTCCCCCTTGACTCTCCATTGCCAGCCTGGCTTTATGGCTGAACGCCCAGGCTGTTTTTCCTGATATACCGTAACGTTCCGAAAGCTGGGAGGATGACATTCCTTTGGTTGTGGCACTGAGCTCAAAACAGATCAGGAAAGCTTTACGGATGCCGAATTTCAACTTGTGGAAAAGGGTTCCGGCCGTCGTGCTTTCCCTGTGTTTGCATAAAGTACAGGTACGTTCATGTTTTTTTCCGTTACTAGTGTGTATGACCGCACTTTTTACATTTATAACCGTTAGTCCATTTAATTTCAGACAGATAAAGATAGCAACTGTTGTCGTCCGGGAAACGTTCTATGAACTTTATGAGCTCTTCTCCGTGAAATTCTTGCATAATTATTTTTATTTCATGCAAATATAATTGTTTATAAGTAAACATCTCTATACTCTTATATGCGAGTGTGGCTCTCTTTGTGTAAAGTTACTAAAAAACAAATAACATAATCACCTGATCTGTAGTGTTTTATTGGTTATTTTTTGTTTTTTAGAGAGAACAGGTTCACGGGAACAGCACAGGCGTCCACCGAGGAAAAGAACTAGCCTTCTGTTATAACTCGCTAAACAACAGTAAATTTCGTCGTTTCATTCGGGATTTAGCTAAAATACCGGAGCTTAGGAAGCAAAAGAGCTATCAGATACAAGATATTTTGGGTGGTGCCCTAGCACTTTTTATCCAATTTAAATTTCTAATTTACATATATTTTCATTAACTTCAAAGCATGGGAAGACATGCAGAGATATCAATAAAAGAGGATTTAGATTATCTGAAATCACGCTATAAAAAAGAAAAGGATTATCGGACCAGAGAACGTCTTCGTGCGTTTATCCTTTTGAAAGAAGGTAAACACACCAGGCGTATAGATGTGGCCAATGAACTTGATGTTTCAAAATCGACACTGGACAAATGGCTTGGCTGTTATAAAAGGGATGGCCTAGAAGAGGCCATTATTTCTCGGCAGGGCGGCCAGAAAAAGGGCGTGATATCGGAAGACGTCCATAATGCACTGAATGAAAAGGTTAAGGATTCGGAATGTCCATTTAACAGCTATGAGGAAGCGGTGGATTATATATATATAAATTTCGGAGAACAGATAAAATACAATACGGTGCGGACTTATATGATACGTAATTTCGGCACAAAACTTAAAAAGCCGCGCAAATCGCATTACAAAAAAGATGAGTCCAAGGTCCGGGACTTTAAAAAAAATCGGGGAGGTGTTCAATCAGATTAGAACCGGTCTAAATAAAGATAAGTTCTCTTCGGTCAACCTGATGATGATGGACGAGAGCAGGTTCGGGCTGATGACCTATATCGGCAGGTGTATCACCGCGTTCGGCGTCAAACCGGTAGCACCGTTCAGGCAGGGGTTTAAGAATACTTATCTCTATGGGGCGTTCTCGCCAGTTGATGGGGATATGTTCACAATGGAGGTGGAAGGTACCACCAGCGATATATTCTATGTTTTCCTTGAAGAGCTTTCCATGCATAGGCCTGACGAGTTTAAAGTGCTGATTATTGACAATGCTGCTTTCCATTCGCTTAAAGGGAGGGAACTTCCCCCGAACATTGCCCTTGTGAACATTCCCCCATATGCCCCCGAACTAAACCCGGCCGAAAGGGTCTGGCAGTACATGAAACAATATTTTAAGAACAGGGTATTCGATGACCTTGAAGATGTCAAAAACTGGATTGCCAATTTTGTAAAGGAAAAGTTATCGGCTGATACCGTAAAATCAATCGTTCACAATAAACTTACTTGGAAAATTATATATGTAATTTAAAAATTTAATTGGTATTATTCTAAAATGCGAATCAAGGAACTGCTACAACAATTTACGTAACAACCCTGCTTTCAGGGAAAATTATGAGAAAAATTTCGTCAATAAGCTTCCACATGGTGACAGCATGGACAAAGTGCTGCGCACATTAGAACCCCAAAAACTGGAAGATCTCAAAGCCGGTGAGGCCAAGAGGCTTATTCGAAAAAAAACGTTTACCGCCTACCTTCTTCATGGAGAATATTACACGATTGCCATAGATGCCACCGGCATTTGTTCTTTCAGGGAGCGTCATTGTCCACACTGCCTGCACAGGACTTCCAAAAAAGGAAAGACCACCTACTTCCATTACGTACTGGAAGCAAAGTTGGTAACTCCGGCAGGACATGCCATTTCTATTGCAAGCGAATTTATTGAGAATCCGGAAGGAGAGGAATACGAAAAACAGGATTGTGAACCCAAAGCCTTTAAGCGACTGGCCACAAAACTCAAGCGTTACTTTCCACGCTTGCGTATGTGCCTGCTTCTTGATGGCCTCTACCCCAATAAGAACGTATTTGATATTTGCGAACAAAACAATTGGGCTTTCATAATCAGCCTGCCTGAAAAATCCCTGAAAAGTTTCCAGGAGAAAGCAGGCCAGGCAAATCTAAATACAGGACAATATGAGAGCAAGGTAGGAAATTGGACTGTAAAGCGTGATTATAAATATGGTAATGGCCTGACTTATTATAAGAAGGAATATGCCTACATTGAATGTGTTGAACACAGGTCCAATTCATCCGATAAGGTGAAGGATGGGACAAAGAAATTCGTTTTCATAACGAACCTAAAACAGGACGCTTCATCCATTGAAACAATTATAGCCAGAGGAAGGATACGGTGGAAGGTTGAAAATGAAGGGTTTAATATACAGAAAAATAACGGGTATGCATTGAAGCACAAATATTCCAGAAACAGCTACAAAGCCATGCAAAACTATTATAACCTCATGCAGTTGGCCCATATGCTAAATCAATTTGTTCTTCGCGCACCGATGGTCAAAAAGTTATTCCGGGACGATCCGAGACTCTCTCAAGATGCGCTTTGGAGGGACTTAAAGGCTGTTCTTAATATCCTTGTGCTGAATCCTCCAACAACTCCTTTGGAGTAAATATTCCAACACGGTCAAAGCCGGTGAGGAGATGCCCAACTCCCGAATTTTGGGATCATGAATTCAACAACATTTGTATATGTAAAATAATCGGTAAGGGTGCTACAAAAAGGAAAGTCAAGTATATTTCTCTGGCGAAGCTATGCCTTTATATTCGATAATATTCATACAGTACCAAGTTAAAGCTGCTTTCTGAGTTGCTGAAAAACATACGAAACAGGAGCTAAGTTGAGTGCGAAAATGATGCAACGTTTTGAGAGTGTTATTGAACGAATTGATGAAAAGATTGAAAAATGGTTCGTTACAATTAAACCCGAGAAAGTAAAGGCAATATTTGAAAATGGCTAGTTATTTATTTTAAGATCCCTTATTCATTTGCCAAACTTTTCCGCCGTAGGGTATGCGAACATGGAGGCCATAATACGGACAAGCCCAGTGCACTGATACTTGACGATACTACCTGTGAAAAATCAGGTAAAACCATGGAGGGGGTCAGTACGGTACATGACCACACTGACAACAGTTACGTCCTGGGCTACAAACTCCTGCTGCTCGCTTTTTTTGACGGTATAAGTACCATACCTGTGGATTTTAGTCTTCACAGCGAAAAACAGCCTGTCCTGGAAACATTCAGAAAAGTCCGCGTCCGGTTCTGGGAGGGTTTCAAAAGGAAAAAGGAGCTTACGGGTAAGAAAACCGATAATGGGGTGAGGATGGTGCGCCGTGCTGTCAGGCACGGTTTTGTTGCATCCTATGTACTTGTGGACAGCTGGTTTGTCAATTTTCAGCTAATGGAATGTGTCAGAAGCCTGGCAAAGGGCTGGATGCACTTAGTGGGGATGGTCAGGCAGGATGCCCGTAAATATGTTTACAGGGGGCGTGGGTATACCGTAAAAGGCCTTATCGGTATGCTGGGACATAAAGTCAGTTATAACAGGCAGCTCAAATTGAGCTACATAAAAATCAACTGTACTTACAAAGGTATACCTGTAAGTCTGTTCTGCACAAGGCTGGGCAGCCAGAAAACTTTTAAGGTGCTTATTACAACCAACACCAAGCTTTCCATGCCGAAGGTCTTTGAAATATACCAGATACGCTGGTCGATAGAGGTACTCTTCAGGGATCCAAAGCAGCACCTGTACCTTGGGCGTTGCCAGTCCAGGGATTTTGATGCACAGATAGCCTCGGCTTCCCTGGCCTTGATGAGGTATACCGCATTGTCCCTGAGTGTACGTTTTGAGAAACACGAAACAATCGGTGCACTGTTCAGGGAGGTCTCCCGTCAGACTGTGGAATTATGTGTTGTTGAGAAAATATGGGAAGCTGTCAGGTCCCTGGTGATGAAACTCGCCAAGTTGATAGGTGCAGACTGGGAGCTGATAATCAGGGCAATGTCCATTAAAGACCGGGAGATTGAGGCATTATTCGGTTTTTGTCAGAATTTTAATAATCTACAATATCGGCATGAATAAGACTCTTTGTAACTAATTGATAACCTGGACCTGTTTGTTAGACCCTTGATTAGAAAGCTTTTTTTTATATGAAAATAGCCTCAGAATACTCTACCCGACTGTTTATGAATTCTGATTTCGAGAGGTAAAAAGAAAAGTTGAATTTTGTGGTTCCTACACCAAAAAAACAACTTTTCAGCATGGAGCAATGTCCACAAACAAATATACCTAAAAATCTAAAATGGGAAGAGTAAAAAGTGATGTATTTTTCTTATTTTAAAGGCATTAGAGCAATAAAGCAAGCATCACTTTCCAGATGAAAAATAGCCCAAAAAGACTTAAGAATAAAACAGCAAAGGTAAAGGTTTCATTTACAGGTGGTAATGTAAGTAAGTATGGAGGGTTGAGCGTTGTCGCGAAATATATTGATAGGCAATCGGTCACTAAAGAGCTGAATATGCTATTCCCAACAGTTTACCACAATGCCACCAAATTCAGCACGGTTCAGGTGCTGATGTCGGTCATTTTGGCTTCACTGTGTGGAGTGAACCGCATCAGGCGTATCGCAGTTTTCACCTGTGATGCGCTGGTAAAATACCAATTGCGTCTGGTTAAAGGTATTAACGCAGATGCTATTTCAGGGATATTAAAGAAGCTTGGCCAGTGCGGAGCCCGCAGGCTTGAAAAACTATTGCTCCGGCGTCATTCGTTATGGCCGGAAAAGTCAGGGCTTAAGCAGATTACTTTAGATGCGGATTCCACTGTCAGCCTGGTGTGCGGCAATCAGGAAGGTGCCGCAAAAGGATATAGCGATAAGAAAAAAGGGGCAAAAAGCTATCACCCCTTACTGGTTTTTGTAAGCGAGATCAAACTACCGTACCATAGCTGGTTCAGGACAGGGGCAGCCTATACATCCAATGGGATTGTTGAATTTCTTAAGCAGGTCCGCGCAAGCCTTCCCGGCAGCGTCGAGAAAGTGTTCTTCCGTGCCGACAGTGGTTTTTTCAGTGGGAAACTATTGGATTATTTAGAAAAAATGGGCTGGGATTACCTGATAAAAGTAAAGCTAAAAGGTCTTCAGCAGCTGCTGGACAAACAGGTATGGCTGCCCGTGACCTCTAAGAGCGGTGCATGGGTCTGCGACTTTGAGTACAAAGCCAAAGAATGGGGAAAAACGAGAACCTTCAGGGCAATAAGGACTGTAAAAGAATACCGGGAAGTTGAATACCTCAGGACAAAACAGCTGGTCCCGGTTTATGTATATGCCTGTTATGTGAGCAATATAGAAATAGATGCGGTAGTACTACATGACTATTATAAAGAGCGTTCCACCAGTGAAACATGGATTGAACAGGTCAAGGCCCAGTTAATGGCAGGCAAAACGTTAACGGATGATTTCTGGGCAAACGATATTCTCTGGCAGCTACAGGTTTTCGCTTACAATATATCAACAATGATGCGTTCGAAACATAAGCGTATAAAAAAAGAAGAACACCGCACATTTATGGAGTGGTTCATATACGTGCCGGCACGCCTGGTTTCAAGTGCCAATACTGTTGAGCTGAAAATGCATGAACATCACTTTGAAAAACAGCGGTGGCTCGAATTTGAAAAGTTCGCTGAAGCCCCGTAAGGGGGCTGCCTATGCATATAAAAAACGGTATTTCAGTGAACTGAAGTTGGATTTTTGTGTCCATAGGTGAGATTTTGAACCAATCTCATGTTTTACATGCAAAAAAAACAAAAAACATATGAGTGAATAATAATAAAACGTGATATGGTCATCCTATTTTTTTAGCGTAACAAACGCTAATGAAAACTCATATAGAATAAAAAACCATTTTAGATTTTTAGGATATATATGAATTAATTCGTAACCTAGGGATAGTAAAGCACAAAAAGAGGCAGGAGTTTATATGTGAACTGACAGCAGGGATTATCAAGAGCCGCTCTGTAGTTTTTTCACAGATAGCGGACAAAATAGAAAGCGGTGCCAAGGTAGAATCGATAGAAAGGCGGATACAGGATTTTTTTGAGAAGGTCAATTTTGATTATCTAATGTTAGGTGTCTTTCTGATGGGCTTTGTGCACCATGACCGCCTACTGATCAGTATAGACAGGACGGAATGGGACTTCGGCAGGACACGGGTAAATATCCTGTGCGCGGTTGTGAGTATCGGAAAAATGGCAGTGCCCATTTATTTTGAAATGCTTGACAATAATAGCGGGAACAGTAATGCTGACGACCGAATAGGGCTGTTGAAATCCATCATTGGGATTGTCGGGCCCGATAGGATCAGCATGCTGGTGATGGACCGTGAATTCGTTGGCAACAAATGGCTTTCATGGTTAAGAAAGAAAGGGATAAACTTCTGTGTAAGAGTGCCGAAAAACCATAAGATAACACTGGCAGAGGGAACGGTTGCCAGTGCAGAGGAACTACTGGGGGACAGGAAAACTTTTTATGCCGAAAATGTGATTGTTGATAACGTAATTGTTAACCTGTCCCTGACTTATGGTAAGGACGGCGAACTGTTGTTTTTGATCGGGACAGTACCTTGCGGTGAACTGACGGGGTCCTATAAACGCCGATGGCCGATAGAAGTATTCTTTCAGGCCTTGAAGGCAAGAGGTTTTAATATGGAAGACTCCTGCCTGCAGGACCTGAAAAAATACCGAAAGCTTTTTGCCGTAGTGTCGATAGCCTATACTTTGTGCTGGGCAACAGGTATTCAGGACGGGAAAAAGAACCCTGTCAAAAGAAAAAAGCACGGTTATCCTCAGTATAGCGTGTTCAGAAGAGGGTTGAACTTAATGAGGGAGTTCTTCAAACGTAAAATAACTGAACCTGTTAAAATGGCTATTGAACTAGCCGTCACGAGAATATGCAATAATTTAAAAACAGTCGGGTAGAGTAGTCTCAGAAACTTCAGTAATTAATAGATCCGAGACCTTAAAGAAGATGCTTTTGGTATAAAAAAACGTAGAAACAAGCGTCATATGTTTACCTTTGCCGAAAATTTGATTTTACGATGGTAGCAATAGGTAGAATGAACACCCTTGAAGTGGTGAAGGAAGTTGATTTTGGAGTATACTTAAATGGCGAGGATCTTGGCGAGGTACTATTGCCTAAGAGATATGTTCCAGAGGGAACAAAAGTAGAGGACATGATTGAGGTCTTTATTTATCTAGACTCTGAAGATAGGTACATTGCTACCACAGAGAAGCCTTTGGCTCAGGTTGATGAGTTTGCTTGTCTGGAAGTAGTTGCTGTGAACAAGATGGGAGCTTTCCTTGACTGGGGGCTTATGAAGGATCTTTTCGTTCCGTTCAAAGAACAGCATGAACGTATGGAGGTTGGGAAGAAATATGTGGTTTTTGTTATGGTAGATCCAGATACCGACCGCATATTGGCTTCGTCGAAATTGAGCTTTTTCCTGAATAATCTACCTGCTGGGTTTGAAGAGGGAGAAGAGGTACGTATTCAAATTTTTGATGAAACAGAGATCGGTTTTCGTGCAGTTGTGCAAGACGCTTATCTAGGTATGCTTTTTAAAAATGAAACTTTCAGAAAGCTCGAAATTGGGGATAAGCTTACTGCTTATGTAAAAAAAGTAAGGGAAGACGATAAACTTGATCTTAGTTTGGAGAAGCCCGGTTACAAAAAAATTGATGGTATAGCTAAGGAGCTGTTAAACTATATTGAGGGGCAGGGAGGAAAAATAGCGCTGACGGATAAAAGTCCTGCTGAGGAAATTTATAAAGCACTACAGATGAGCAAGAAAAATTTCAAAAAAGCAGTAGGGAGTTTATATAAAAGTAAGTTGATTTTGCTTGAGGAAGATGGAATAAAAAAAGTGTGAGCGAAGGATTAAGGTTTGCTCAGCGCAAAGAACTACTGAGGATCCGCTTTGCGTAATTTTTATCAATATTAGTAATGTTATGTTTTAATCAGTAGAACTGATTTTAGAATTGTGAGTTTGTTCTGCAAAAGCCTGTTTTTTTCAATAAAAAAATATCGAAATATTTTTATAGTTAGCTTTATTGGCTGACTGGAATTTTTATTGAGTTGAATCAACTTATGTTAAAGACTGAACAAAAATGGAAACAGCAAAGATTCCTCCTTTTAATAAAAAAGCAGCTCAGAAATTGCTTCATGAGCAATGGTATATAAATTATGCGTTGGTTACCCTAGGTTCGTTGATATTGGCCTCGGGTATAGTTTTTTTCATTGTTCCGTTCGATTTTGTGCCTGGTGGTGTGTATGGTTTGTCTATTCTGATTCATGAGCTAACGGGTTGGCCTATTGGAATGATCTCCCTTGGTGTAAACATTCCTTTATTGCTTCTGGGAACTAAGGTGCTAGGGGCAAACTTAGGAGTGAAAACAGTTTATTCAATGGTGATTTCTTCTGTTGCAATCGATTTTTTTCAGCTTGTGCTGAAGGTGCCAGCCCTTACGGATAATATTCTGGTGGGAGCTATATTTGGAGGTTTTTTGGTTGGACTGGGGGTTTCTATTGTTATTCGGGGAAATGCTTCTACGGGAGGAACAGATACTGTAGGACAACTTATCTCCCACTTTACGAAGATTGCGGTAGGTAAATTGTTTTTGGTGATCGATGGGGTGATTGTTCTGGCAGGTATACTGGTGTTTATGAATATTGATAGTGCCCCTTATGCTATCATTTCAATTTTTGTAATATCGAGAACGGTAGATTATATGATATCTGGTTTTGAGAACCGGAAAGCTGTTTTTATTATTTCGGAAAAGACGGAGGCCTTGCGCGAGTTTATTTTGAATGATTTGGACAGAACAGGCACTCTCTTAATGGGCAAGGGACTTTATTTTTCAGATCAGGACAGGCGGGTGATTCTGACAACTTTAACACGTAAAGAGATGATGCGTCTACAAAATTACATTGCTCATAGAGATCCAGAGGCTTTTGTAATGGCATTTAACACAACAGAAGTATTCGGTAGTGGATTTAAGCCCCTGATTTAGCGGGGCTTTTCTAGCTGTAGGTTTGCAAAGTTATTTAACACCGTAGTATTTAATCTTCCGTTTCAAATACTCGTGCTTCTTCTTGTTCTTAAATTTGCCTTCTATTTTTTTGACTTTGAAGGTTTTCTTTTTCACCCAATTTCCTAAAAAATCGTATTTGTATTCAGTTAAGAAGAATGTGCCTTCTTCTGCGTTAATAGGTTCCAGTATGATATCTCCTTTTTCGTTGAATTTAGATAATTTGTGAGGTTTGGGTTCGAATCTGAACTTTTTCTGTTCCTTTAGGTTGCCAGCCTTATCATAAATATCATTGACCCAAGTGCCAAAGTTATAGTTGTACACAGCGGTTTCGAAACCGGAAAGAACACCTTCTTTGTTGTAGTGTGTAATTTTGATCGGATTTTTCTTATGGTCGTTTATAATCATTGTCTGGCTAAGACGTTTGCCTGTTTCATCTTCGGTTTTTATTTGTACTAGTCCCGACTGGCTGTATTTGAAACTTGTGGTTTCTTCTGTCCAGTTATCGCCTTTTTTTTGCCTGAAAATTTTCTTTGTCGGCTGTTTTGGTTTTTCGAAAATCCAAATGTATTCCGCAATGGGCTTCGAGCCTTTCAAGTTCTGCTCGCGGATGGTATCTAGCTTTTCTGTAAGTAATACTCTTTTTTTCTCTTTTATGGTTCCTTTTTCCCCATAAAACTTGTTGCTATATTTTATTTCGCTGGCTTTGCCTTCTTTTGTATTGTACTCACTTTGTAAATCTGTCCGTATAAAAACAATGGATTGTCCTTTTAACTGAAACATCACAAACAAAAGAGAAACGGTGAAAAGGATAATTCTGAGATTCATATATGTAGTTGTTTCGTTTATGTTATAATGCTTATTCCAAACATACGAAGAAAACATGAATTTTACAGTCTGAAGTGTTAAGCATTTCTAACATATAACTAGCTGGAGCCGGAAATATTTCAATTTGATTTATATTAGGAGCCTGACAGCAAAATATCGTATAGCCTGAAACACAATACGAGGATACTTCGCACAAAGAGATGTGATGAGTTGTGAATGAATAAAGAACCAGAACCGCAATAGTTCTTTTTTTATGAATGAAATTCTACATGACTCAGATTAAGTTCGCAGACCTTTTGTTGAAGTTTGTTGCGTACTGATAGCAGAGTGCTATTGTTCTATTTGTATGATTTGTTGTCAAGATGCTGATATATTTAATATTCAAATACACCAATGGGATGCTGTTGTGTTGCCGTTGTTTTTTATTGGCAATAACAATTCGGGACAGATTTGCCCATCCCAAAGAAAATCAAGAAGATGAAGAAAATTCAGATTATACTGCTTCTAACAGTCAATCTTTTTTTTATTAAAGGTTTTTCCCAGACCAATACGGTTCAACTTTCAGATCAGGCTGAGGTAAGCCTGCTCTCTTCCGATCCTGGTTATTACCTTTTCGAGGCATTTGGGCATTCTTCAATGCGTATTTCGGATCGTACTAATAGAATTGATCTGGTTTATAACTATGGTGCGTTCAACTTTTTTCAGAAAAACTTCTATTTCAACTTTGCCAAGGGTTATATGCTTTATTTTTTAGGGGTGAGGAAAACGGATGTTGTTTTTGCTGATTATTACAGACGTGGTGTAGAGGTGCGCGAGCTGAAATTGAATCTGACCCAAGAAGAAAAACAGAGAATTTTCGATTTTCTACAGGAGAACAGGAAAGAGGAAAACAAGTATTATTACTACGATTATTTCTATGACAATTGCGCAACGAAGTATAGGGATATCTTACAGGAAACTTTTAAAGAGAAACTAACATTCGTAAATCCCCAACCGGATTCCATATATAGCATACGAGAGCTGATGAAACGCTACACCGGCCCTCATCAGTGGGGACAGTTTGGGATTGACCTAGCTTTGGGTTCGAAGATTGACGAGCCGGAAAGTTTCCAGAATTATATGTATTTGCCGGATTTTCTGGAACTGGGTTTTGATAATGCCAAAATAATGAGAAACGGCACTGCTGTGCCTCTTGTGAAGAAGAAACATGTTGTCGTTTCGCCTCTTGTGAAAGTGGAGCCACCTATAGCTTTAATACCCCCAGCTCAATTTACTTGGTTTATTTTAGCGATAGGATTGCTTATATGCATTTTCGATTGGATGCGTCGCAAAACAGCATATTGGCTCGATATCACATTGTTCTCAATAATAGGCTTGGCCGGCTTTGTTCTCCTTTTTTTATGGTTTGGTACAAATCACATAACTGCGGCTAATAACTACAACCTTCTGTGGGCTGTTCCTACGCATTTTATTGCGGCTATATTGTTAGTGTTCAGAAAACGGAGTACTTTTATAAAATACTATTTTCTTGTAAATACTATTCTATCTGGGTTACTAATGCTTACGTGGGGAATTATTCCTCAGGATTTGAACGGAGCATTGGTACCAATTGTGTTTCTGCTGTTTCTTCGTTCATTACTGCTATATGTTGGTTTTAAACGAAATAAACCATAACCTGCTTTTCTGTTTTTTGAAACACTGGTCACACAAATTAAAAATCGATTCTAAAAAACATCTACAATGCAAGTAAGATATACATTGCTTTTTTTTCTTTTTATTGTTTCCTATTCTGGAGCTGCACAAAATGGCAAAACTTCATTTTCCATAATGTGGTACAATGTGGAAAACCTTTTTGATCTAGAAAATGATCCAAAAACAGCAGATGATGATTTCACTCCTGAAGGCCGCTTGAAATGGACAGAGAAGCGCTATAAAAAGAAGTTGAAAAAGATAGCAAAGGTTTTTGAGTTACAAGAAGAGATGCCAGCTGTGATTGGGCTTTGTGAAACCGAAAACCGCAAAGTGCTCGAAGATTTATTGGGACAGAATGGTTTTAAGTCTCAGAATTATGAGATTGTACACAAGGAAAGTCCAGACCATAGAGGCATCGATGTGGCATTTCTATACCAGCCATCGAAATTTCAGCTTATTTCTTACGAGGCTTTGGTGGTTAAAAGCAGGCAGGATTCGCTCGAAAATACACGCGACATTCTTTACGTGAAGGGTGCTGTTGAAAGAACCGATACCCTACACTTTCTTTTAAATCACTGGCCTTCCCGATCTGGTGGCAGAAAACTTTCTGATCCTAAAAGAGCCTATGCCGCAAAAATTGCCCGAACAAAGGTTGATGATATTCTTGCTAAGAACAAGGCTGCTAAGATTATTATTCTGGGCGATTTGAACGACGAGCCAAAGGATGCAAGTGTTGCTGATATTCTGCAAGCTAAACCTTTTCCGAAAACCTCTTCTGAGCTATTGAATTTAATGTGGGCTAAGAAGAAAAACGGTTTGGGAACCTATAACTTCCGTGGAAATTGGAATATGCTCGATCATATTATTGTATCTCAAGGTCTTCTTAATGCTAAAAAGGGACTTTTTTGTACAGAAAACGCTGGCGAAATTTTTATTCACAAAGAAATCGTTTTTGTAAACAAGAAAGGGTTAAAGCTTCCTAATCGTACTTATGTCGGAAGGTCAAAATATATTGGGGGTACTAGTGATCATTTTCCTGTCAAACTTACATTACATTCTCGATAGGTGAAATGGAAAGTTAAGTTAGTCCGTGACATTTGGATTAACTTATTTTTTCCTCTTCACGAGGAGGGTAAGTCAGAACCAAATATATACCTAAAACAGAAAATCATGACAAAAGAAGAATTGAACGATCTTTTTGACGGACCAAATGCAGAAAAGTCTAGAGAAGATATTGCAAAAAAAATCATTGAAAGCCTAGAACAGTTGGACAACCTTATGGCTGCATTGGAAAGTGATAAAGAACAGGTGAAGAAAAATGCTGCCAAGGTAATACGGAAAATTAGTGAACATGCCCCAGCTAGTATCTATCCTTATTTCGAGAAGATAGAGCAAATGCTCGATTCAGCTGATTATGAGGTGCGTTCGAATGCTATGGCGACAATCGCCAACCTTGTTCCTGTAGATAAGGACAAAAAGATTGACGAAGATCTTTGGAAACGGATTGCTGGTTTCATTTCCGATACATCTACGGAAGTGGCATCGATGGCAATGGAAGCTCTTGGAAAAATTGCAAAACATACTGATGAATATCGAGATAAGATTGCTGCAAAACTTTTGGAAGTTGAGAAATATGGGAAAGAATCGGTTGAGAAAAATGAGAGACTCAAAAAGGCGGTAGAGGTTCTTGAGAGCTTTGGCGAAAATCTAGATCGCGAACATTTGAAAAAGGTGGAAGAAGAGCTAAAGCAAGGTTTCGAAGATGCTGTTGAAACCACAAAAGAAGCAGCAGAAGATCTCTGGAATAAGATTAAAACATTTGGTAAAAAATCTGAAGATAAAGAAGAAAATGCTTCTGTAGTTAAAGCTGATGAAGCTAATAATGACGCTAAGTAAATGGACGTTTTCTAATTTATTTTATTTTGACTTCTTCTGAATTTGGCGTCCTAAATATTCAGAAGAAGTATTTGAAATTAAAAGGTGCTATGCTTGGGGCGATTAAAAAATGAAGATATGCTTTCCTTTAGCAAGTAGCAGAGCCTGAATTTTGTCGGGAAATTACTTTGTATGAAATTCATCTCAAACAATCAGAAAAAAACTAGAGAGTTGAACATTCCTTCTGCAATTGGGTTCCCTTTTTCATAAATAATCCTGAAGTTGTGTCTTTTATGAGAAAGGTAAACGATTTTTGCATTTGTACGCATTTGTGAGTTTTCGTCTTCATCTTCCAGCCTATCTGCCTCAAAGAAGTTGGGTGTACGTTTTCCTGAACCAAAATCAATTTTTGCATCGAAAACAAATGCCCTAACAGTAGAATCCTGAAGCATGATGTACTTTCCACTGGTTAGTTCCCTGCGTTTATCCATAGCATTGGTTCGGTAGAAGTCTGCTCCCAGATCTTCGAAATCGAAATATTCCTTGCTGAACGAAATCAATGGCCTTTTGTATACCTGAAACAAGAAGCCCGGTTCGTTGGCCAAATAAGTCATCTGGCCTGCTTTAAACATAGTTGTATCTGGCTGTACCCAGCCCAGAAAACGTATAACACTGTCTTTTTCGACCATGTCGGAATATGAGGCACGGGGGAGTTTAAAGCGGAAACGCATCTGACTACTTGCGAAAGGATACCAACGCATACCTAAAGCTTCAGTTTCCATAACATTCGTGTCTGCAAGTTGGGCTATTGGAGCAACACGTGGCTTTTTTTTCTTTTTTTTTGTACCTCCACAGGCGATAATGGATGTTAGTAATATGGCGATTAGTGCAAAACTGATATGATTCCTGAAGGAAGCCGTCATACGTATCGTGATGTTGTTGTTAAATATTATGAGAGGGCAACAGGAAAAACTGTTGCCCTCTCAAAAATATTACTTCTACAGCGATTGGCAAAGAAAGCCGGTTGATATTACTTCTGGGATAACTTAAGCAGACCCTTCATTTACTTGGAAACCTTAAGACTAGAAGTATAACTTTACTGTTATGTATCCCAATTTCTAATTCTTTTGAAAGAAAAGTAAGTTCTAGGGGTAAGAAAGAAATGCACTTTGGCCTGACTTACTTTTTCTATCTCACTTAAAACCAAATGCATTCATGAATTTGCTATAAATAGCTGTGTTCTCATAGATACCCATGAACGCCTCAGCTCCTGGCCCGTAGGCAAATACAGGTACCATAATGCCAGTATGGCCAGTTGAGCAGAACTTAGCTTTTATCTTCCCTGTTTTCATGTCTCCTCCAGCAATAGTACAGCCTCCTGTTTCATGATCTGCTGTTACAACAACAAGAGTTTCTCCGTTCTGTCTTGCCCAATCCAGTACTTGGCCAATGGTGTTGTCGAAATCTATCACTTCATTCGCTACGTAAACTCCGTCGTTGTCGTGCCCTGCCCAATCTATCTGAGAAGCTTCGGCCATCAGAAAAAAGCCCTTTTCATTTTTGCTCAAAAGCTCAATAGCTTTCATTGTACCTACCCCGAGCATGTCGCCACGTCCGTCGGCAAATGTAGGTGGATGTCCTGGATATAGAAGTGCTGCCAGTTTACCTTCTTTGTGCGATTTTACCTGCTCAATATCTCCAGCGAATGTATATCCTTTTTCTTTGAGGCTGTCTACAAGGTTCTTTTTGTCGTCGCGTTTTACGAATGCATCAAGTCCACCACCAATAATTACGTCTACATCTGTTTTCAGAAAATCAGTTGCTATTTCCTGATGCATTTTACGGCTAGGCTGATGGGCAATAAAAGCAGCAGGAGTAGCATGGGTAAGCTTACATGTGGCTACCAGTCCGGTTGCTAAGCCTTCCTGTTCTGCACGCTCAAGAATGGTCTGGTGCGCTTTTTTGTCTGGAGTAACGCCTAGTGCGCCATTGTAAGTTTTTTTTCCAATAGAAAAAGCTGTTGCTCCAGCGGCAGAATCTGTTATGTAATTATCCGAAGAATAGGTTTTTGAATATCCAAGGCACTGGAACTGTTCTAGATTGAGTTTGCCTTTGTTGGCTGTCAGTCCTAAATATACTTGAGCAACGCCCATTCCGTCGCCAATGAGAAAAATGATGTTTTTGGGTTTTATAGAATCTACCAGCTCTTCTGGTTTTGTAGAGGCAGGTTTATGTTTGGCAACTACAGCGCCTTTGCCCTGTTTGTTATATTCTTTTGTACTAAAAGCACTTTTTTCTTTTGTGCCACAGCTGCCTAACAATATTATTAGGACAGTTAAATAAATTGTAGTGGTTTGAAGATTCATTTGTTCAAATTTGTGGTTATGGAACTATATATCATAGATTGTTCTATACTGTTTATCAACCGTTCTCTCTATTATCGCGGATCAAAAGTATAATTTCAGTTTGATTTCTATAGCTTCACATTGGAATGACTCATCCTGATTTTATGATCTATAAGCAGATAATCAGGATGTTATTTGAAGTTGATGATAGGAAAACACCTTCAATATTGATTTTTCTTAATGTTATTTTAACAAATGAAACCTTAGTATAAAGAGTTTTGACGATTTGTACATAAATTTAGAGTGAGTTCAAAAAGCAACTTCAGGTTATCTGAATTTCGCTTATGACACATAGTGCCATAGGTGTTTATGCAATAGGCAGGGTAAATGCCTCTGTAAGCGTTAGCGCTACATTGTAGGGGTATAAATAGTTTAGATACAAAAACAGATAATTAAATCGTTGCTTTCATTTTTTTTGTTATTCTAAATAGGGTACTGCTCATACTGTGCTTTTAGCTCGTTGGGCTTTGGAAATATGTTAGAAAATTGAAGTTACTATTATATTTTCACTTGTACCCAAAAAGGAGTGAGTTAGCATTAAATAATTGAGGGCATTTATTTAATGCTGAAGGTAATAAACTTTGCGTAAAGTTTGACGATATTTTTTCTGTAGCCTACAAAAAACCACCGCAGAGTTTCAACGGTGGTTTCAATATGTTTGAGATAAATCTATTACAATTTATACAATATCATATTCTGTAGCAAAACGAACCAATTCGTTTACATTTTTTAGCTGTAATTTTCTAAAAAGGCGGCGTTTTGTGTTTTCGATTGTATATACACTACGCTCTGTTTCTTTTGCAATTTCACTGGTTTTAAGACCATTTGCAATATGTTTCAGAACTATAAGCTCGCGTTGTGTAAGTTTCGCATTGCCAATGAGGAAACGTTTATTCCGTTTGTCTTCCATTAGCTGGCGAACAGGCTTTGTTGTAGGTGTAAGCACATATACGATAAGGCGCTGATTGTCCATGTCGTTCACAAGTAGTACATCTACAAGGCGACGAGGGTCTTCTTCAGTTGGTAATAGCAACTGAATTTTCACGTTCTTAGGTTCGCTTTTTCCTTCTAGGAAATCATTAAGGAAAGTGGCATATTCACGCAAACTTTTTGAATGAATGTGCTGGCTTAAGCTAAGAAAAGAACTTACTTCAGGAAAATTAACGTTAAGGTTGTTCTGTGCATATTCCCGAACTAGGTCCCCATCTTCAAAACTATACACTAAGATCATCCCCGGCAACGCCTCTAATAGTTTAGAATTGTAACGAGGAGATCCTGGTTCATTACTGTTAATACTATTCATTTCCTTTTCATTTTATCGCCATGTACAATAATGTCTTAATATGACAAAACAGCACATATGGCATTTTATGGTTCAAGTTGTCAAGTTTGTGGCTAAAATTACCCCCTTTAAGCTTAGCATCCAAAATTAACAGGGCTTTACTCAGAATTGAGTTTTGGAGCTGTACTTTGCTTAATTCAGGTTGCTGATAAATATTGGCCAACAAAACACAAAATTAATATAGTATTTTGTCTTATGCAAAACTGAATTAAAAAAAAATCATAAAAGAGTTTAACTTGAAGTGCGAGCCATGTCTAATGTAATAGTTTTTATTAGTTTTGCACGCCCACAACACAAAATAAGGCTACAGATGAATCAGCAAACGGTTAAGATTTATTCGGCTTTACTGGCCGCAATGATTTTTTGGTCCATTTCTTTTATCTGGACAAAAAGTCTTCTGTCTGTTTTTGAACCTATTACGCTTATTGCAGTACGTTTACTGATTTCCACGTTATTGCTTTTCTTGGTGGCAAAAGGGAATCATTCCTACCAAATGTTTAAGAAACAGGATTGGGCTTCGGTTTTTACTTTAGCCTTGTTCAATCCTTTTTTATACTTCATCGGCGAAAATTATGCAATGAAATATGTTTCACCTACGGTAGCAGCGGTTTTCATTGCAACTATACCGCTGTTTACGCCAATGGCGGCTTATATGTTTCTTAAAGAGCGTTTGACAAGCTCTAATTATTTGGGGATTGTGGTCTCGGTTATTGGTGTTTTACTTGTGATCGTGAAGAAAGATCTAAGTATCGATATCCACCCCAAAGGTATATTTTTTCTTTTATTGGCGGTTTCCGCGGCAGTGGTTTATTCATTATTGATAAAGAAATTATCTAAAAAATACAGTCCTGTCAATTTGACAATTTACCAGAATGGTATAGGATTTTTTTACTTCATTCCTATTCTTTTATTGTTGGAATTCAGTTCTTTATCGAGAATTAATTTTAGTACAGATATCATTTTTCCGCTTCTTGGGTTGTCAATTTTTTGTTCTTCGGTGGCATTTGTTTTTTTTGCTTACGGTGCAAAACACATCAGTATAAGTAGGGCAAATGTTTTTACGAATGTCATTCCTATTTTTACGGCTTTCTTCTCATTTGTTTTTTTTGACGAGCGCCTTTCATTTTATCAGCTTTGGGGAATTGTTTTCGTAATTTTCGGTTTATTTTTGTCGCAGCTTAGTAAGCGACGTGAGCAGGTAAGCCCACAAGGCTAAATTAAGGAAGGTTATAGTTTTATGGATAAAGATTATATTTTTGGTATCCGCGCCATTATCGAGGCAGTAACGGCGGGAAAAGAAGTGGAACGTGTTCTAGTGAAGAAAGATAGTCAGGGAGTACTTTTCTTTGAACTCTTGAAGACACTCAGTGAACACAACATCCCGGTTCAGTATGTGCCGATTGAAAAAATAAACCGCGTAACACGCAAAAACCATCAGGGAGCTGTAGCTTTGGTTTCTCCGATAACATTTCAGAATATTGAGAATGTTATCCCTACTGTTTTCGAATCTGGGCAAACTCCGCTAGTTCTTGTGCTGGACCGCATTACGGATGTTCGTAATTTTGGAGCCATAGCCCGTACTGCAGAATGTGTTGGTGCACATGCGATTATTGTGCCTGAGAAAGGAAGTGCATCGATCAATTCAGATGCAATAAAAACTTCAGCAGGAGCTTTGCACAAAATACCAGTTTGCCGTGCCAAGAGCCTAATGAAAGCAGTTACTTTCCTGAAACAAAGCGGACTGAATGTTTATGCTGCAAGTGAAAAATCGGCAGATAACTATTATGAGGCAGACTTTACTGTTCCTACAGCTTTAATTATGGGTGCTGAAGACCGTGGGATATCGGCAGATCTGATGAAATGGGCAGATGGACAGGTAAAGATTCCGATGGTGGGTGAAATTGCTTCGCTTAACGTATCTGTTGCGGCTGGTGTTCTGCTTTTTGAAACACTTCGTCAAAGACAAGGGCAAGTATAGAGTCGTGCCTCAAATAACTTTCATCTCTGGGTTCCTAAATCTAGGTAGTTGGTGTCTGTACTGATGAAAGTTAATAAAACTAAAAAATAACTTCGGTTTTAGTTGCACGGTGGTTGTTCAAATTCTTACGTACTCTAGTACGTTCTGGTATTGAACGCCTTGTGCACCTTAACCGATTTTTTACACTTTACTTATTTTTCGACAAATCAAAATTTCACTCTCTTCGTGAAGAAATAAGCAGTTAGTCATAATTAAATTATAACATGGTACTTACACTTCATCATCTGGAACAAAATTCAGCTCTGAAATATCTCCAAATTCATGAATTTTGATAGGTAGACCCAATGAAGAATAATCCATAACAATATCGAGCATGTCTTCGTCGTCGGAGGGACAGTACCAGTTTATATTCAGTTCAAAGCCTTTTTGTTTTGCACTTTTGGTCAATTTATTGAAGATATCGAACAGTACTTTAGACGAAGTAGTGTCGAAATACTCAAAATAAAGATTCATTTCTGTGAATTTGGGCATATCCAGCATGAAATTGTTGAGCCAGATCAGCGCAGGGCGATAGTAGGCAACTGTGTGTTCGGGTACGGAGCGGCCATAAATGTTCAGGACGCCTTCTTTTGCCCGGAAATCGAAATATGGCTCCCGGTCGCCACCTCGAAGGAAGAAACGGCCTGGAGTGTTCATCTCAAGTTCATCAGGAGGATCGACATAGTATTTCTCTGGATCTATATCTTCTCCGAAAATATTATCGAGTTGTTTAGGCCTGTTCCGTAGCAGGTATGTGATAAAAGATTTTGGCTTAACTTCAGGAGGGTTGCTCTTTACCTGCTTTTCGAAACCTTGAATGATTTTGAGTACCTTATCAATAAGCTGATTTTTCTTTAAGGCATATTCTTCGTTCGAGATTAGGCCGCCATTGAATTTGTGATTTACTTCTGTTAAGTTGGCACTGATAATAATCAGATTGTTACGCACCTGATCTCCATCGGCAACACCGTCAGCCTTTCCGTCTTTAATAAACTGAATCAGCATATCTATGGCTTTCTCCACTTGATTGCAAATTAAGAAGGACTCTATTCTTCGGAAAAACTGTTGTGCCATAGACTTTTATCGATTTAAAATGATACCTCAGGCTTTCGCTGTCGCAAACCACCAAAGACAGATTCTAATTCAAGTGATTTTTTCTAGAAATGAACATCATGTGTCCATTCGGCATGCAAATGTGTTTAGCTTAGTACTCATTTCAAATATATGACAGAAAAGCGGATC
Organism: Bacteroidales bacterium; assembly: GCA_965230435.1. Taxonomy (GTDB): domain Bacteria; phylum Bacteroidota; class Bacteroidia; order Bacteroidales; family JBDKHP01; genus JBDKHP01. Next base: position 417,082 of record CBDDLB010000002.1, on the reverse strand, counting down.
GGCGAAATAATTTTAATTTCTGTTTTAGTTCGTTCTGTTTGATAAAGTTGTCGTAGCCTCCCCCCAGAGTATAAAGTTTTCGACCCAGTTCAGCCAGAGTATTAACTGGAAAAAGGGGAAGGCCAGCAAAAAAAAACGCATCTTGCCGGTGAATGTTTCATTGTTTTTCATAAGCTGGCTTTAATTTTGACAAGGGGCCTGGCTATGCCATGTAATCCTCATCTTTCCAGTATTTTTCGCGTTCTGCCTGCTGCTCTCGGGTCTCCTCCGGGGTTGTTACCTCGCTTCGGAAGAGCGGTGGGGGGAAGCCCTCGGCCTTACGGCGCTCAAAGTCCGCCTGGCGGTAGGGGTTAAACACATGCCCTGGCGGCAGTGGACGGTTTCTGTCCATGTACCAGGTGAACAGGGCGCGTGCTTCGTCCATTGGGAGGTCTTTTAAGTGTGGGATCACATAGCCCCCCATTTTTTTGTCCGGAGTCTTTATTGCCAGTTCGGGGGTTCCACCACGTCCCCAGGTTGCCCCCCAGCTCTGTTTGCGGAAGCATATCTTCTCAGCCTGTATCCGGTAGCGTATCATACCTTTACGGCCGGGGACTTTGATGTAGCCTTCCTCCCTGTTCCATTCCATGCATACATATTTGGGGCGCTTTTGGAAAATGTGGAGTATGATCTCAATCGTAGCCAGAGTTAAGATTGCTATGGATATGGTTTCCCAATCCTTACCTTTTGGAGCAAAAGATTCCATGAAAGGTAGTGCAAATCCAAGTTCAAGCATAACTCTTACTGCTCTTATGGAGTAGTTTGTGAAATAGTCATTCCTGTGGATAAGCTTTAGTTTCTTGCTAATATCGATAGAAGGTATACGGTTAATGTTCCACCATTCAAAGGCTCTCTTTGTGAGTTTCCAGATTACCAGTTCCGTTTCCTGTCTGCCCTGTTGCTGATCCCATGCATATTCCTCTGTAGGTTCCAGTTTTTTCCAATTTAGCCGTGAATAAGGGATCTTTTCGTCGTTAAGGTACTGGTCGCGCCCGCTGCTGCGTTTCATTCTTTCTGTAAAGAGTGGGTCTTCGGAAAAATCAAAACACTTGTCTTCGAAGGAAGGAGGTTCGCCTGTCAGTTTGCATGAAATCTCCCCTTTTCTGTTTCTATTGACATGGCTGCATACCCTGCAGAAACTTAATCTATTAACTGTTTCCATCTTGTATAAGGTTCATTTTTTTCAGTTGTGAATAACTGACCTGCGAGGTACGGTAGGTCTGTTCTTCATTTACCAAAATGTTGTATTTCAAGTTGACATAAGTGTGGAAGAACATCCGTTCGCCTTTTTGGTTGGCAAAGGGAAAGGTAGCTTCGTTGTAAGTACTGAGACCTTCTGGTATTTTCACCCTGAATACAATGCGCATTATTGGGTTGGTTACAATCAATTTTCTGTGCCATTGAAGGTCTCCCGGCAAGGAAAACTGGAGCATCACACTGCCTGACTCAGCTTCTTCTTTTTTTAAAACGTTTAGTCTTATGTGAAAATTCTTGTCTGCGTTACTGTCGCTGTTGATGAAATAGGCTGCTATTACTTCGAAGCTTTCTGGGCTGGGATAGAGGAAGTTGTCGCGGTAAAATAATTTCACCTGACTGCACCAGTTTAGCGGGGACTGTTGAACATGCAGCCTTTTTTCCCGTTTTACATGAACTGATGCCCTAGACAGGTGCGTGGTGAAGTATTTTCCTACATAGGCTATGTCTTCAAAATTAGGGTATTCGTCGTAGCTGCTTATGGCCTTGTAGCTGTAATAAATTGCCGAAAGCTGATGACGATCAGCTTTGGTAGGCATATGTATGACAGCAGAAAACAGCAGATCGTGGATCACCTGCCTGCTGTATGCCTGAAATGCTTCCGTTTTATCTTCACGATATTCGTATGCCGTTAATGCTTTTACATTCTTCCGAAAAAAGGTATTCAGCTGCCAAGGTTCGTTTTTGTAATCCTGCAAGTTGTACGTTAGCGTTTTGTGTTCCTCTGACCATGAGCCAATAAGGGAATAGTGTAATATCTGTTGTAGTGTGCTTTCCTTCAAGAAAGATGCGAGTTCCTGTAAAAGTATTGCAACAACCAATACCACACCCAGTACTACGCCCGACGAGAATGCAGCAATTAAGAGTAGTGGCGCAGAGAGCAACATTAAGGCTGCTGAATCCTTATTGCGAGATTGGTATAAATTTCTTGCGTCCCAAATTGCAAAAAAAGCAGCCAAAGAATTATAAATAACAAAGGCATTGCCTGCCAGACGTTCAGAGATATTGAAATAGCGGAAAGAGTTTTTTATTGGCTTTTCAATTATTTCTATAGCTACAATTATTCCAGCTGTGGCTTTAACTACTTCAAGTAACTGCCTTGCTTTATTAAAGCCATTCCCTTCAGTGAGTAAGAGGGTTTGAAGGTTTGCTAATGCATTAATAGATTCAATTACAGCAAAAACCCCCTGAAAAGGTACAGACTCAGCTAATTTTATAAGCCTGTGCGAGGCTCTTATCATAAACTTTGTATTGTTACTGCTTAGTTCAAAAACGGCAGGTATCCTAACATTAGCTTTCACTCCTCTACAAATCAGGTTCATTCTCTCTCCTAGTATGTTCGCCGATAGTATTCCTTTTCTAGTCTGTAGGTTGTCCAAACGCGTACGAGACATTTCCAATAAAGAAACGATAGTCACAGCAGAGTTTGCTATATGAAAAAGGTAAGCTGGTTCGGTAATAGGTATATTCGTTTTTAAACTGTTTATTTTTCTGTAGTCGATTTCCCCCTCTATAACTGATTCCAGAGGCCGTATCAACGCATAAAAGAAGGGGTTGTAAAGCTCATTGTCGTCTGTTTTTAGGTAGTTGTATTCTATCATTTTCTTCCAATAGCGGGGCGCTTTCAGTTCTCCCCTCTGCTGTGCTTCGGTAGCGTTGTGGTCGATTACGTAGTCTACCAGTTCGCTTATATGCTGCTGTATTTTCCCCTCATCGGCCACTTTTCTTTTTAGGGTGATATGCCGGTCTATGTCGCCAATGTTGGTGAACAATATCCGTAAAACACTGAACAGACGCGCCCTGATGTCGAACAAATAATCAAGGCTTCCGAAGCTGTCGTAAAGCACTGAGTGTAGGTAACTGCTTGATACCATATCAAATGTATCTTCGCGCATGCGTATCAGGTTTTTCTTCAGTTCATCACGCCGCTCCACACCGAGAAGGGCTTCTAGCTTTTGTAATGAAGCGCCACCTCTCAGTGCCCCCCTGCCATCGGCAGCGTCGCCGTTGTCGCCTCCACTTACTCGCCTGTACTGTTTGTGGTCTATCTCGTTGCTGTATTCCTCTATGGTTTCGTTCTGATTGTAGACAAATTGGTAGGCTAAAGTAGCAAAACTAAACAGGGAAGTGTGGGAACTGGAAGTAGAAGTGCCGTCGGAATAAACGGCAATTTCGTCTATCATGGTATTGTCTCGTCCTAGTTCTTCTTTAAGTACAGTTTCAGGTTTCACTTTCCCATACTGTATTTTTTCGACAAAGTTCTTGAACTGAAGTAACTTGTAGGTGTAATAGTCAGACATGTCATGCATACAAGAGATAGGATCGTGCAGGGTTATGAACCAGTCTTCCAGTCTGTTTTCAGATTCGTTGTGAAATTCTTCTTTCAGTTTCTGGACAGTTTCGTTTTGTTGCTCTTCTTTTGATCCAATAACGGTCAGTTTACTTTTCAGTAGTTGGGGACTACTCCTGTTCACAACCGAACAAGAACCCATCTGGGTATTATTGTTATAGAAAAGCGCATGGGTTTCTAGGTAGTGCGAATTTGCCCCGTTGGTGAATTCGGATTGTGTTTCGGTATATTTGAATGCTTCTTGGATAACACGCTTTGAAAAGCGTTCTTCTAAAGCGTACTGGTTCTGTGTGATGTTCTCTAAATAAGAGATACCAAGTTGTACTCTTGAATAAGCAAAGTAGTAGGTTTCATTAAGTGGAAGGATAACAGAATCTACGGCTTTTGTTGATTTTTTCCGTTCTCTCCTGTCTTTATAAGTTTCTTTTTCTTTATTGTCTTTCCAATAGATAGGATACAGATATGTGCCCAGTGCTTTGTACTCGAGTATGCAACAGTCTTCCCCATAGCCTTTTACAATATAAACATAGCCGTTTTCTATGTTTGTTTTTGCAGTAATGAACTCGTTATGTTTTTTAAAGCGCTCGACTTTTCGATTTGGGAGTGTCCATATTGGTCGATCGTTATCGTACTTCTTCAGGTCTTCTTTTGTGTATTGTGGTTTTTCTTCAAACACACTACTGTAAGACACCTCTGTGAGTTCTCCATTCAGGTATGCTTCTTTTGGGAAAAAGCCGTACCTTAAGAAATGCATGGTTATCCCTGTTTTTTTCACATCCAACCTCGGGCTGGTTACTATTGATTTGTTGGGGACCTCAATTTCAAAAAAACACTGTTCAAAAGTATCACCATAGATTTGGGACTGATACTTCTCAATCTTCTCACTTTTCCACATAGCGTTATTTATTTTCTTGCTCCTTCTCTTCTATACACCAAGAATGGCTGATGCTGCCCTCTTTTACTGTTACTTCTATGGTTTCTATTTCTTTATCTTGCTGACTGTCGACATTAGAAGACTGCATTTCGTCCGCTATCCTTTTCTTGATTGTTAGCTTGAATGTCTCACCATCTTCAATGTTGTTCACATCTGCGGTAAGGATTACAGTTTTCTGTTTTTTCGATTTCGTAATAACGGTCTGTCCAGCTCTCTATTGCAAGTTGTAGATTTTTGGCTCACCTTTTTTCTCTTCTGCCATCTCTTTCAGCTTCTCTTGGTTCTCTTCAGCCTCTTTCAGATCTTTAGATTTGCCATTTATAGCAGCCCCTACACGGTCTACGATCCGTATCTTTGGGAAGGGGATTTTCTTGAGGGGCATCACAGTACCTGGCTTAGATGTGGCCGAGGAGATCACCACTGTCGGCTCGCCTTGAGTGATGGAGCCTCCGTGTGCGGTCATGCAACCGACCGTGGCCACGGGTATCCCGTTTATCAGCACAGTGGGTTCGCCCTGTACAATTGTATCCGGAGGGCCAGAACAGACACACATATCGCCCATTAGGGCTGCTGGTTTTCCGTTGATTAATACATTAGAAGCCCCTGGGCCTGTTATAGGGCCACCAACATGGGGGACTGTGCCGTTGCACATAGGGCACACGTGCATGCTCGTCACTGTTGCTATTGGTTTTCCAGACATAATTTATAAATTGATTAGAAAATTAGCTGTAAATGATATGTTTTATTTAATGTTGAATATGACAATAAGAATGAATTTAGGTTGTAGATATTATCTAGTTTTTCATAGTAGCAGACATTGTTTTATAAAAACAAACTTCATTTATAGTATTAAAAATAAAAATGTTATGATACTTCTTTTGTGGTATAAACAAAAAAATGATCGAACTGAACAGGTCGTTTAATTAAAAAAAAACCTTAACTACTGCTGTGCAATCAAAAACGGAGTTTTTTTTCTTAAGTATATTTAGTGGTTGTTAAATGTCAGATGATTAATCTTATTTTTTATCGTATATGCTCCCAATAACGGAAATTCTATAAAAAGATCTGCTATAACTTTAATATAACCAACGCTAAATAACGCTTTTACTTCTTCATTTTTCATATATCATAGCAGTTTAATATTAACAGTAAACCTTACTGTATTATACGATAAACTCAACGAAGAAGAAAAATAGCAAAATCGAACATTAGCAATTCAACAAAAGCAAGTGCTGAGACAACTGCGCGATAGGAAATTTATCTCAATTTTAATAACTTGCTATATGAAAGGTAAGCAGTTCCTCAGATCAGGTTTAATCTGAAATTGGAGCGTTTATCGAAGATCTATTTTTTCCAGAAAGAAATTGCAAAAGCCAGCCGATGGCTATCTAACATGCAAAAACAAATTACCCAGGACTAATTATGGAGATAATGAACCAATCGCTAGACCGATTTGTAGAGAAAATGATCGAGATTCGGGAAATGGAAAAAACTCCGGTTCTCAATTGGAGCGAACTGAAACAGATAGCTTTGGATATTGGCCTTACGGAGGAGGAATGGGAAAAAGTTGAATTGCAGTTCAGTAACCACACCGAGCGTGCCCAGAGCTTTCTGCGTTATGAAAACTATGACGATGCTATTGCCGAGCTGAAAAGTGCGCTTGGCATCTACCCCAGCCATACCCATTCACTTTTTAGTTTGGCATCTGCATATGCACTCCGCTGGAAAGCAAAGGAAAGGAGCGAAGATCATAAAAAGGCGGTGAAATATTGCAACATGGCACTTGAAACAGCTCCTACACATGAACTGACAATTAAGCTGCTCAGCGACTTGAAACAGGAGCTGGATTTACAGAGTAAAAACGCGAGAAGTAATTCAATAACCTATATTTCAATAGGGCTTGTTCTGCTTGCTATGGCAATTGCTGTTGTCTTTTTCAGTCTCTTTAAACAAACAGGAGTTCCCGATCCAGATGTGGTTTCTGAAGAAAGAAGGTCGGCAGAAGTAGTTACAACATTATCCACACCAGAAGAGGAAATTTCATTTGTCGGAGACTATCAGCTCTTCGACGAATGGGGAATACCAGTTAAGTTCAAGCGGGATAAAAGGGCTAAAAACCTAGAATTTACAGTAGAGAAAAGTAGTTTTAACGACTATTCCACATCATTCTCCTACAATTTCACAGGCTTCATCAGTTCTAAAAAGAAAAAGGACATTGCTGAGTTGGAATTACTGTTCGAACTCGTAGGAGAAAACGACAAAGTATTATTCTCGGGTACTAAAGAAGTAATTTCCGAATATTCAACGGTTCATAGGGTTGGTGATTTAGCTCCAATTGATTTTATGGATTATCACGACAAAATCCGAATGCCTCAATTCAAAGAGGTACGGATTTCTGTATCTAAAATAATTACAGAACTATCTGCAGAAAAGTATGATCCTTCGCCCATTAAAAAATTCACTTGGAAAAATGGTAGGCCAAACAATTTTGATGTTGAAATACGGGAACGCTTAAGTGCCACTAGAGGAGGATTCTCCAACTCATTTACTCACGAAATGGTGCTTGAATTCAAAAACACGGGCAACCTAAACATTGAAGGACTGGAATATACTATAACGTGGTGGACAAAAGATGGCAAAGCGATTACGTCTGATCCAATGCATGTTACAATCGGTTCATATCCGAAAATTTACCGAGGACAAACACGCTTGGAAGGTGGTACTTACATTAAAAACGGACTCAAGTATGAGGATTTTGATCGTTATACTATAGAGATTTTAAACATTAAATAGGTGTGCTATTATAAAAATATTTTGGTTGCCATAACACAGAATATTAGCACGGTACTTTTCCTTAGACTCAAGGAAACGAACCAGCGATCACAATAAGTGGTCACTGGCCTGTGCCAGAAACCTTAAATATTCACACTCACTTATCCAATTAATCAGGTAGTGCAATTTATAAGTATTCAATGCGATAGCCATCTTTTTGCACCAACTTATTTTTGTATAAAAGCAAGCATTTCCATAAGCCAAGCTATTCCAAGGTGTACAATCAGTCCACCATATATGTTTCGTGAGTGAAGAGTCAAAATACCCAGCGCGTAACCTCCGAAAAAAGAACTAATGGTTTCGCCCAGTGGTTTTCCAAAGTGAACCGTCAGATACAATGCCGCCATTGGTAAAACAGCATTTTCTCCAATAAAACGCGATAGAACAAGCACAAAAACCCCACGCATGGCAAACTCTATTGTGAAGAATCCAGAACCATAAGCCAATTCAAAAGCCGAAGCTGCAACCCATTTGGGTATTTGAAGCATTTCAGCCTCACCATAATCTTTATACCGTGGATAAACAGATTGAAAATCGGAGGAAAAAGAGGCTACAATAAGAAGAGGAAACATAAGAAGAATCAGCATAAAATAAGGTCTTGTTCGACTCCAGTCCCATCTTAAGCCAAGTCCAAGACTGTCCTTCTGTATGAACGAATAGATCATTACCGGCAAAACAAACAGGAACATGCCTTTTACATTTACCCAAAGTTTAAAAACTGCATAATACACTTTGCTGCTATGCTGCCAACTTGCGAGAAACTTAGAAGTAGCTGTATTATAAGGAAATCCCATATTTATAGACCATAGAACAAGAAAAAAAACAGAGCTATAAAACAGTTTCTTATTCTGTAACAATTCTGGTTTTTTTTCGCAAAAAGCAATTGCCCAAATACTGAAGAAATAAACAAAACTGTAAACTCCGAAAAAAACAAAAGGGCGGAGATATTCTGGGTTCATTTCAGAAATACGATCCTCTAAACCGTAAGAATAATTGATTGCAGTAAGCACCGTAAGAAGAGAAACAACAAGTATATGGCTCCGCCAATTGAAATTAGTTTTAATAAATACCCCAATGGCTATAAAAAGTTCTTTCATCGTTAGGTTTTAGATTAGTGGATGTGCAAATCAAACACAAAAACACAATAAAATGATGCATCCATTTATTGTGTTCCTCGTTTTCTTAAGAAGCGGGCGTCCTAAATTAGATAGGCAACACCCACAAGGACTATATTTAAGTTAAGCTGATTAACCCCTTGTATAATAACCTTAACATTACGCATTTAATCATGAAGATATTGTAAAGTACACTTTGCTTAGTGTCTATAAAGACTAATTATTGGTTATCTGAATTTGATTGCATGTTGATTTTTAGGTATAAAGAATTATTCAATGGAGTTTATATACTCCTCTTGTAAGAATTAAGTTTTTGAATGGTTCAGTAACAGTGGGCTTATGTTCAGAAGTTACTTTTAAGCACGTGGTGCTATTTATTAGTAAAAGCATTGTACTAGTATTCAGTGCTGTGACAAGCCTAAAAGTGCCTTTTATATTTGCACACCTACTTATATCACTATTTGATTGGCAATTTAGGACTGGAACATACCGTTCTGAAAAATTGAAAAGCAGTCTCAAGCCAAGGACGAAGCTTAAGTGTGTTTACTAGGCGATGTTGAAAACTGCGTCACTAAAGTTATAGATCACTGATTTCTTGAGCAAACTAAATCGCATTATACATGGTCTATGACCAAACTCAATTTAAAACGAAAATCATGAAAAAGCATCTCATCAACGTTTTAATTTTATTTTTTGTTGCCGGACTACAATCGTCAATGGCGCAAACGGACAAAAAAAGCAGACAAGAAGCAAAATTAAAATCGCTCCAAACAAAACTGGAAGCCTTAGTTAAACAAGAAGTTTCTGCCGATTCATTGATAACTGCCAGCTCCACAACAGTAGAAGAAGCAGACCAGAAGATAGAAGAGCTTGAGAACCAACGCAAGGAAGAGAGAAAAGCCTATAAGGTTGAAAGCAAACAGCTTAAGAAAGAGTTGAAAACTGATGACCGTGAGGTTCTGAAAAAAGTAAGGGCCGATATAAAAAAACTTGACCTTGATCACAAGAAGAAGATAAAAGAAATTGACCGTACAATAACAGCCAAAGACCGTGAAGCACTAAAAGCAGAACGGAATATTGAAAAAGCCAGAATTAAATTGGCTATGCTAGAGGACAAAATAAAAGCAATGGAAAAGAAAATAGCCGAGGCTCAGGAAGTTTTGGATGAGATGTAAGGCAACCCGTTTTGCAAACAAAGGAGGTGTAAAGAGAGTTATAAAAACTCTCTGCCCCTTTAAATCAAAGCCATTGGTCATTAGCGCTTTGGTATTTGGATATTACAGAAATCAGTGACCAATTAACATAACAACTAAAAGCCCTTAATTAGCCCCCCTATATTCAGCAGGACTTAGCCCCGTTTTTGTTCTAAAAATTTTACTAAAATGCTGAGGATATTCAAACCCTAAACCATAAGCAATCTGACTTATTGATTCTTTGGAATTCAACAAACGTGTCTTGGCCTTGTCAATCACATAGAAATGAATGTGCTCTTGGGCATTTCTCCCAGTTTCTTTTTTTAGCAGATCGCTCAAATAGTTTGGAGACATATTCAGCATTTTTCCACAATACTTAACTGATGGAATGCCTTTGTTTAGAGGCTGATCTGATTCATAATATTCCTTTAGCAACTGCTCGAACCTTGTTACAATATCACTGTTCAGGTTTGTGCGCGTATAGAATTGTCTGTCGTAATATCGTGTACAATAATCAAGTATCAGTTCAACATTCGAAATAATAAGCTTCTGGCTGTGCTTATCAATGTTCTGGTTATACTCCCTAGTAATTTTATCAATCAGCTCTACAATTATTTTCTGCTCTTCTTCCGATAGGTGCAGAGCCTCGTTTACATCGTAAGAAAAAAAGGTATACTTGTCGATCGTTTTTCCCAGTTCCGATTTACGAACCAGATCCGGATGAAAAAGAAGCGTAACACCACTTGCAGAATACTCTCCTTTCTCTCTCCAATCTCCCATCGTAAGTACCTGTCCTGGCTTAGTAAATATCATTGTCCCTTCCTGAAAATCGTAAGAGTTACGGCCATATCCAAAAGAACCGGGCCTGCATTCCTTAAGCGTTATCTGATATAAATCAATTGCAAAACTAGCATTAATATGCTCTGGCTTCTGCTTCAGGGCTCCATGCTCAAATACAGATACCAGAGGGTGTTTTGGTTTGTCGATGCCAAAAGCCTCATGAGCTTCAGATATCGTTTTTATGTTGACGAAATTAGCCATACTATAATTTTAAATAAGGTCATGAACCTATTTATATTGACTTGCTTTGTTCTTCCAATCAGCAACTTTAGCAGTAAGATAAATTTACTTAATTAAGACTCCCACTTACCCTACTCACTTATACTAAAACGATTTTGTGATGAAAGGTTTTTCAGACACCGAACATCACAAAAGCAAAACAGATTCTCTAAGACATGTGTTTACTCAAGAAATCCAGCATTTTTTTTCGCAAATGTCCAAAGTCTCCGTAAGCAGCAAGCCTAATGTCTTTTAAAAACTCATTCCAAATTCGATTATTAATCTGTTAATTTGTTTATTTTTGTAACAGCTCAGGAAGTCTAATTGCTTGAGCTGTTATTAGCTAAAAAGTCTTTCTTGACCTGATATAGTTCAATCGCCCACAAAAGTGAATCAAAGATGTTCACGCCCCTTTTAATCCAAGTGTCAATTACGGATCTTATGGTAGCGAAAATTTCCGCACCCCTTTCCGCCCGGAAGCCACCGGATACCTTCTGTTTCACTTTAAGGTTTCTCACAGCCCTTTCCGAGGCATTATTGTCAAAAGGCACATCATGATGGAACAGGAAAGTAAATACGCTATCCTGATGTTTGACCATCCGTTTTTTAAAGGCTGTAAGTTTGGGGACTTTATCATCTACATCCTGGACAATTAATTTATGGAATTCACCGATTATCGAATCCCGCCGTGAATTGGGTTGGGGATATTGCTCGGGTTCAAGGCTGTACTTTAGTTCAATGGCCTGATCAAAAAGCTGTTTCATCTGCACTGCCCACCCATTATTGGAGTGTTCAATGAACGCATTGAGTTCCCTTAATAGGTGTGCCAGACATAACTGGTGCAGAAATGCCGGTGTTTTAAGCTGTGCGCCCAATGAGTCGCTTACCAGGACTGCATGGGGGAAGCCATCCCTGAATTCACCTTCTATTACCCTGTAGGCTCTTGAATTGCAGATTACGATAAAGGTTTCGCTGATAGTTTGCCATATCCACCCCCAGAAATTTTTTGAACCTACTTTTATACCTGACTCATCACTTCCTACCACAGGGGCCTGAAGGATGGATTCTTTAATTGCCTGATAAAGCGGGTCAAGGCTATCGGCCACCCGTTCAAGCATGTTGTAAACCGTCCCCTGGCTCAACGGGATGCCGAAAAGATTGTCCAGTAACTCAGGGATTCGGCCGAAAGGAATGTATTGACGGGTACTGAGGTAGCTGACAAAACCTGTAAGTCTGTTCCCGTATTTAACAGGTGCCGTGACACCTGCGGGGAACTTTCCCTGCCGCATATGCCCACATGTGCACTGGAAGCCATATACGCGGTGCTCGGTCACATGTGCGCGTACCGGTGGTATATCCACCGTTTGCCTTGTAGCATGCAGGTCCGGTTCCTCTTCACTATGGCGTCCGCCACATTGGGGGCATACACCTTCTGGCATATGGCAGATAATCTGATCGGGTTCACCGGTCTGATGCAGGGTATTACCTGTGTGACCCGGTTGTCCTCCACTTTTTTTCCCGCTGGGTTTGCGTAGACTTTTTTGGCGTGGCAGTTTCTTTATGTCCTGCGAGGGCGGGCGTGAGCTGTTCCTGCTGTTTTTGGGTAATTTCAATGTGCGGTTTTCTTCACGCAGGTCATCAACCTCTTTCTGCAGCCCTGCCAGTTTTTTTTCGATTTTTTCTGCAAATGCAACAAACAGGTCGATGATCTCATCTTTGTCAAGTGATTCAAGTTCACCGCGTTTTACCATAGCTCAAAGGTTGATTTTTATTTCCTAATTCGATAAAGTAAGAATGGTTTTTTATACACAATCAATGTTTTTCCTGTGGATAAAACACCGTTTTTTTGACAAAAAAATTAAGCCATTGAGAAATGCATGGCCAGCTGATAAACAACCAAAATTCAAGTCGCGCAAACCTGAGAGGCTTTAAAATGAACCTGAGTTGTTACTTATTTTTAAATCATTAAAGTTCGTTTGATTTCAAATTTCTCTCCCACCAACTTTTCAGAAACATCCCAAAGCTTAGCACTTACAATTGTATCTTTCGAATAATCAGTCCGTTGGGCAACACCTAATTTGCCTTTCAGTTCATTAAAACCCGTTGGGCCAAAATACTCACCACCTTGCACATCCGCAGACAAAGAAGCATAAAGCGACGGTTTGGCAGCCGATTCGTTTGAGTGCGTAATAAGCGGAGCCAGCACTTTCAATAGATAATATTGAAATCTGGACATATCATCGAAAAGGCCAGAATCCGAACCACCCGGATGCACACATAGGGCTTTTATCTTTCTGCCAGATTTTAACAGTCTTCTGTGCAATTCATCAGAAAACATTAGGCAGGCGAGTTTTGATTGAGCATACGCAAAACCCTTATTTTTCGCCTGTTCACAATTGATATCCTCAAAACTGATCGCCCCCTGTTTGTGTGCAATACTGCTCAACGATACAATTCTCGACGAAGCCTGATCTGGCATAACATCAAGCAACAACGAAGTCAAAAGAAAATGTCCCAAGTGGTTCGTCGCAAACTGAAGCTCAACACCAGCATCATTTTTCCTTCCTGAATAATCCAATATCCCTGCATTGTTCACCAAAACATCCAGCGTCTTATATCGTTTCTTACTCTACCCGACTGTTTTTAAATTATTGCATATTCTCGTGACGGCTAGTTCAATAGCCATTTTAACAGGTTCAGTTATTTTACGTTTGAAGAACTCCCTCATTAAGTTCAACCCTCTTCTGAACACGCTATACTGAGGATAACCGTGCTTTTTTCTTTTGACAGGGTTCTTTTTCCCGTCCTGAATACCTGTTGCCCAGCACAAAGTATAGGCTATCGACACTACGGCAAAAAGCTTTCGGTATTTTTTCAGGTCCTGCAGGCAGGAGTCTTCCATATTAAAACCTCTTGCCTTCAAGGCCTGAAAGAATACTTCTATCGGCCATCGGCGTTTATAGGACCCCGTCAGTTCACCGCAAGGTACTGTCCCGATCAAAAACAACAGTTCGCCGTCCTTACCATAAGTCAGGGACAGGTTAACAATTACGTTATCAACAATCACATTTTCGGCATAAAAAGTTTTCCTGTCCCCCAGTAGTTCCTCTGCACTGGCAACCGTTCCCTCTGCCAGTGTTATCTTATGGTTTTTCGGCACTCTTACACAGAAGTTTATCCCTTTCTTTCTTAACCATGAAAGCCATTTGTTGCCAACGAATTCACGGTCCATCACCAGCATGCTGATCCTATCGGGCCCGACAATCCCAATGATGGATTTCAACAGCCCTATTCGGTCGTCAGCATTACTGTTCCCGCTATTATTGTCAAGCATTTCAAAATAAATGGGCACTGCCATTTTTCCGATACTCACAACCGCGCACAGGATATTTACCCGTGTCCTGCCGAAGTCCCATTCCGTCCTGTCTATACTGATCAGTAGGCGGTCATGGTGCACAAAGCCCATCAGAAAGACACCTAACATTAGATAATCAAAATTGACCTTCTCGAAAAAATCCTGTATCCGCCTTTCTATCGATTCTACCTTGGCACCGCTTTCTATTTTGTCCGCTATCTGTGAAAAAACTACAGAGCGGCTCTTGATAATCCCTGCTGTCAGTTCACATATAAACTCCTGCCTCTTTTTGTGCTTTACTATCCCTAGGTTACGAATTAATTCATATATATTTGTTTGTGGACATTGCTCCATGCTGAAAAGTTGTTTTTTTGGTGTAGGAACCACAAAATTCAACTTTTCTTTTTACCTCTCGAAATCAGAATTCATAAACAGTCGGGTAGAGTAATCGTTTCTTAAACTCTTTAGCAAACTTCTTCACAGATTCAAGATCACTCAAATCAAGCTGAAGAACATCCAAATCCGCATGTTCAACCCTAAGCGTTATTTCCAATCTGGCATCCTCTGCTTTTTGTAAATTTCTACAGGCCATTATAACTTTGTAGCCTGCTCTAGCAAGTCCAATAGTTGTTTCGAAACCAATACCATTGTTTGCACCTGTTACAATCGCAACCATGCCTTTATCTGCCTTGTAATCGTTAATATTAAATTTCATATCTATCTGAATGTGGTTAATTTTTAAAAAAAATTAGGAGCACAACTCTCTTCTTTTTCTAAAACATCCCTCGCGCCTTCCGCTACAAATCCTGGCCCCGTGTGCGTGTGATGCCACGGGCTGTGGGCTTTCCGCTACAGTCATGGCTATTTTTAAAACTATAGTGCTTTCTAAATCAGCCCTATTTTACAATCATTAAATATTATAACTGGTAAACAACAGACGCAACAGCAGTTTCTAATTTGGATTGATAATGCATAAAAACTACAGGCTAAAAGCCTGTGTTACATGTAGCATAGGCTTTTAGCCTGCGGCTTCACACCGTAATTTTGATAATTTTCTATTCATTTATTTCCAAATTAGAAATTGCTACAGACACAACATTTTGCATCTCAACCATCTGATAACAAAACATTAGTGAGGTAGTAACATCCCCTCCATCTGAGTCAAAAATTCATGATCCGACATCGAATCCCTCATCTGGGCAATCATCTGAGCATCTGCTCCCACTACATTATGAATTGGGGTTTCTTCTGTAGAACATTTGTAGATAAGATCCGACACATCCTGCGAATTTGGTGCTGGCGCACCTTCTTTCGTAGAATTCTGACTAGCCATTTCCATATGCTTCGCCAATAACTGTCCATGAGCCTTAAGCTCGTCGTCGCCATTTTGGAAATTCACATCGCAAGACGCCTGGAAATTAGTATCGAAACCGCCAGGACATATCGTCTTCACTTTTATGTTCAAAGGCTTCAGTTCAAGAGCCAAACCTTCGGAAAAGCCTTTAACAGCAAACTTTGTCGAAGAATAAACAGAAACCGTTGGCCCGGCAAAAATTCCAACCAACGAAGACAAGTTTACAATAACGCCCTCTTTCTGTTCGCGCATCACAGGCAACACCTCGCGCGTAACTGCCATCAGACCAAAAACATTAGTCTCGTACATTGCACGGATGTTCTCTTCGCTGTTTTGCTCAAAAAGTCCGTAACCACCGTATCCAGCATTGTTCACCAGCACATCAATGCGGCCAAACTTAAGAACACCTGTTTTCACTGCCTGTTTAACACTGTCGCCATCAGTAACATCTAATTTTGTAACCAACACATTCTCCAACTGGTTCAGCTCAGTTTCTTTTTCAGGGGAACGCATTGTAGCAACTACATTCCAACCTTCTTGTTGAAACTTCTTCGCTGCCAGTTTACCGAAACCAGAACTACATCCTGTAATCAATACTGTCTTATTCATTTTTAGATAGATTTGATTTAATGAATCGTTACTGACGCAAAATTACAGGACAGGCAATCTAGAGATTAATATCTATTACCGATTCTCTAATACATTTTACAGAATCAAATAAGGAAAGTTTTTTTAATGAGGCATGGGGAAGGTAGAGAAGAAACTTGCAAATAACTGAAATTAAAACCAACACGGAGTCAGACTCATAGAACGACAGATCATAGTCGCACCTATTATATTACTTACCGTACTTTTTCCAGATTTCTTTAAATCTCCTTTTTGATACAATTAAAATAATCACTCCATTTAATGCTCTTAGTCCATAAATTGAAGTAGAAGTCTCTTTTGGTAAGTAAGTTATTTCTAATGTCTCAACCAATCTGAACCTCTTAAGAATCTCTTTATCAATAAGCACATGCCTATTTATAACAATTAACGGCTCCTTATTCCGTACGTGCAAATTCCTAATCCGTATAGACTTATTATCTCCGTTACTTAAAATATTTAAGCCAGTAGGTTCAACGAGTGTTGAGTCATATTTAAGCACCTTGTAAATTAGAGAGTCAACGTATTTATAAAGTTTGTACTCACTTAGTCTATCAAATCGTACTAGCCCTATTTCTTCAATCTCATGAGAATACTTACCTGTTTTTTCTTCTTGGTAATTCACAATTTTAAATCTTTCCAATTGTTGCCCATTTCTCTCAAGTGTAATGATTTGCCCAAAATCAGATTTACTCAACCTAAGTCTTCCTTTAGCTTTATATTCTGAGACTCTACCTGATTCAGTGAAAGTAAAGACATTACTAATTACAAAACTCCTCTTTCCAATGCTCCATTGAATTAAGGAAGAGGCTTTTCTATTATAGGAGCGATTTGTATTCTTAACAAACCTTATAGTGTCTGCATAATAATATAGGCTGTCGTAATTTACTGTTTGCCATTCACCTATCAAATCTCTGCCCTTAACCTGCCCAAATCCAGCTATAGAAAGAAAGGATAGTATTAATATGCTAGCTACTTGCCTCATGTTCATTTTATAACAGATAACTTCTTAATTTTACTTAGAAAAAGACACCGCAAAATACAGCTGAAGAGAGAAAATTTTTCTACAATAACTGAAAATACAAGAAAGATAGGTGCAAACACAGAAAAACCTCATCTGCCCGAAAGCAGAATGAGGAAAAGGGTAAGATATATTATGCAAAGTCTTGTTAAACAAACAACTAAACCCAAAAATGAAGGTTTTTGCCATCAGTTTTATCGTCTTCTTTTTTGTGAAGAGGATCGAAAAGCATACCTGTACAAAGGCAATGTTTGCGTTGAGTACGTTCTAGAATATCGTGGTTCACACAACTTTGGCATCCTGTCCAGAAAACGTCGTCTGGAGTTAGCTCAGAAAACGTAACAGGTCTATAACCAAGGTCTGAGTTGATTTTCATTACCGCCAAACTTGTTGTAAGACCAATGATTTTGGCTTCTGGGTATTTGTTACGCGATAGATCGAAAACAGCCTTTTTGATCTGGCGTGCTAATCCTACTCCCCTGTAACCTTCATGCACAATCAAACCCGAGTTGGCTACATACTTGCCATGCGTCCAAGTTTCGATGTAGCAGAAACCGACTACCTTGCCATTGTCCAAGGCAATTACAGACTTCCCTTCGGCCATTTTTTCCATAATGTATTCGGGGGTACGTTTCGAAATACCTGTTCCGCGCTTCTGTGCGGCATCAAACATCATTTCGATAATTGTCTCAGCATAAACCGAATGGGTTTTGTCTGCAACCTGTACATTGTACGTAATCTGGCTAAGTTTTTTTGCCTCCATTTTATTTTGCTTATTGTAACCAAAGTTTTCCGATAAAGCCGCTATTCTCCTTCTCTTCCTCCGTACTACTATATAAGAAAGTTTTGATTTCGTGAAATCGTGCCTACTTTAGAAATCGTTGCTTTATCCAATTCTTTTAAAACAAAAAAGACCCACTCAATGGTGGGTCTTTCGAATATTTTGGGTAATAGCATATCTCCCCACCATTTAGTATTGGGTAAATCTTTGGCGTCGCGGGCGATATGTATTAACTGCTATTTTCATCTTTTCTTTTAATCTGTTGCAAAGAAAGATATTATATTTTTGAAACGCAAGAATATCAACCTTTTCTTTTGAATTTTAAAACCTAGCACTGCGAAAACATATAAAAACACAACTTAAATCCCATTGCCCAACCTCGGTTTCCAAAAGAATTCCGTAAATTGATATTCGGGAATCTATAAAGCTCTGCTCTAGTAAGGTTGAAAAAATGGAAGCCAATAAACTCAACTATCTTACCTCGGCAATTTGTGCATTGTTGTTGTTCTACCAATCGACATGTGCTCAGAATGGCCCTTTTTCCAATAGAACTATAAACGCAAGTTCAACCGACATCATTGCACCTAAAGGATTAGAACTGCAAATTACTCCTACGGTAAGCTGGTCGAAAAGGGAATTTGATCAGGATAGCAAAAATATAAAATCTGAAAGTGGCACTTTAGAATCTGGCCTTTCAATACAAATGAACTCAGGAATTACGCAAAAGTTAGAATGGGGGCTTATGTACTCTGTAGATGTGTCGGAAGTCGGCCTTGGGCTAAAATACAAGTTTGCTCAGATTAAAAACCAGCTTCACTTTGCTGTCGGGGCATGGAGCAATATACCAACTGCAAGCCAGAATGATCTAAAAAGCGGTGACAAAAATCCCGATCATGTTGCCAAAGCAGGAATTTCGCTCATCACAGAATATCACCTGACAAAGAGAATGCATTTTTACTTCGATGTTCTAGGCCGCAAGTTCTACTCCGATGTTGAACCTGCTCACGAACTTGACTTTTTGTTCAACCTAGATGCAGATTATAAAATAACCGATGGTGTTATGGCGATAGCTGGTTTCAGCTTCCAGCAAATTTCTTACAATAACTCAGACAATGATTCTCAATTAGGAACAGTAGGCTATGGAGTTATTTTCGCTCACAACGAAAGTTGGAACATGTGTGTTTTTCATAACCTAGATGTCTTTGGCAAGCGCAACATTGCATCGAATAGTATTACGGCTATTCTTACTGTGGTTTTTTAGCAGAAAATATAAAGGAATTGTCAGAGAGTAAATTGATGTTTTTTCCTATCAACTTACTCCTTAACAATTCCTAAGTTATACTGTTCATATAAAGGTTCTTTGGTCATTAGTCAATGACAAAGAACAACTCAGTAAATCCCTTATTCGGTCAAAATAATTTTAACCGTTTCTACTGACGTTTTATCTACAATCTGTAAATAGTAAACGCCAAAAGTATAGCCTTCAATATTAACCTGAAGCACGTTTGAACCTATATTCGTTGCATTCAGACGGACTTTTTTACCACTATTGCCAAGAAGGTACAGTTCAGTATTGTCTGCCGATCCGTTCAGTTTGATATTCAAGAAGCTACTTGTCGGGTTTGGGAAAACTGAAACCTCATCGCTGCTGTAACCTGTTGCAATGGCAGTTAGCTTTGTAAAATTGGCTACAAGCTCCCTATCTGTTGTTGCTGTAATTGCAAGTGTAGCGTTCATCGAAACCTTTTCCCCATTTTCGGTCCAATTGTAGAACTCGTAACCACTTTTTGGAGTTGCTGTCAGTTCAACTGCTGTTCCGAACACAAACGAACCCTGTCCCGAAACACTACCAGCATCTGTGGAATTTGGATAAGCCTCGATCTTCACATTTTTCAGCTCGAAATTGGCAACCAAAGTCCTAGTACGTTCTGCTGTGAAACTGTATTGGGCATCAGTGGAAACTTCTTCTCCGTTTTCTGTCCAGTTCACAAAATCGTAACCTGTAGCTGATGTTGCCTCTAAGTTCACTTTCTGACCTTGGCTGTATGTGCCTTCGCCAGTAACTGTTCCGCCTTTAGCTGGGCTTGAACTTGTTTTGATAGTAAAATCGGAAACCTGAGCTGTAAAATTCGCAATCAGAGTTCTGCTGCGGTCTACAGTGAAGCTATATTTGGCATCAGTAGAAACTTCTTTTCCGTTTTCTGTCCAGTTCACAAAAATGAAGCTTTTGGCGGGTGTTGCCTCTAGATTCACTTTCTGACCTTGGCTGTATGTTCCTTCGCCTGTAACTGTTCCGCCGTTGGCAGGGCTTGAACTTGTTGCTATTGTGAAATCAGAAACCTGTGCTGCAAAGTTGGCAACCAACGTCCTGTTGCGGTCTGCCGTAAAGCTGTATTTGGCGTCAGTGGAAACTTCTTTCCCGTTTTCTGTCCAGTTCACAAAATCGTAGCCTGTAGATGGTGTTGCTTCAAGGCTTACTGTCTGACCTTGACTGTATGTGCCTTCGCCTGTAACTGTTCCGCCGTTAGCTGGGCTTGAATTTGTTTTGATAGTAAAATCTGAAACCTGAGCTGTAAAATTCGCAATCAGAGTTCTGCTGCGGTCTACAGTGAAGCTATATTTGGCATCAGTAGAAACTTCTTTTCCGTTTTCTGTCCAGTTCACAAAATTGTAGCCTGTAGATGGTGTTGCCCCAAGGTTTACTGTCTGGCCTTGGCTGTATGTTCCTTCGCCTGCAACTGTTCCGCCGTTGGCAGGGCTTGAACTTGTTGCTATTGTGAAATCAGAAACCTGTGCTGCAAAGTTGGCAACCAACGTCCTGTTGCGGTCTGCCGTAAAGCTGTATTTGGCATCAGTAGAAACTTCTTTTCCGTTTTCTGTCCAGTTCACAAAATTGTAGCCTGTAGATGGTGTTGCTTCAAGGCTTACTGTCTGACCTTTGCTGTATGTGCCTTCGCCTGAAACCGTCCCACCGTTAGCTGGGCTTGAACCTGTTTTGATAGTAAAATCTGAAACCTGAGCTGCAAAATTTGCCACCAGAGTCCTGTCGCTATCGGCCGTAAAACTGTATTTGACATCGGTGGATACTTCTTTCCCGTTTTCTGTCCAGTTCACAAAATCGTAGCCTGTAGATGGTTTTGCCTCAAGGCTTACTGTCTGGCCTTGGCTGTATGTGCCTTCGCCTGTAACTGTTCCGCCTTTAGCTGGGCTTGAACCTGTTTTGATAGTAAAATCTGAAACCTGAGCTGCAAAATTTGCCACCAGAGTCCTGTCGCTATCGGCCGTAAAACTGTATTTGACATCGGTGGATACTTCTTTCCCGTTTTCTGTCCAGTTCACAAAATCGTAGCCTGTAGATGGTTTTGCCTCAAGGCTTACTGTCTGGCCTTGGCTGTATGTGCCTTCGCCTGTAACTGTTCCGCCTTTAGCTGGGCTTGAACCTGTTTTGATAGTAAAATCTGAAACCTGAGCTGCAAAATTTGCCACCAGAGTCCTGTCGCTATCGGCCGTAAAACTGTATTTGACATCGGTGGATACTTCTTTCCCGTTTTCTGTCCAGTTCACAAAATCGTAGCCTGTAGATGGTGTTGCCTCAAGGTTCACTGTCTGGCCTTGGCTGTATGTGCCTTCGCCTGTAACTGTTCCGCCTTTAGCTGGGCTTGAACCTGTTTTGATAGTAAAATCTGAAACCTGAGCTGCAAAATTCGCCACCAGAGTCCTGTCGCTGTCTGCCGTGAAACTGTATAGAGCATCTGTAGAAACTTCTTTCCCGTTTTCTGTCCAGTTCACAAAATCGTAGCCTGTAGATGGTTTTGCCTCAAGGCTTACTGTCTGACCTTTGCTGTATGTGCCTTCGCCTGAAACCGTTCCTCCGTTAGCAGGGCTTGAACTTGTTACAATTGAGAAATCTGAAACCTGAGCTGCAAAATTTGCGACCAGAGTCCTGTCGCTATCGGCCGTAAAACTGTATTGGGCGTCAGTGGAAACTTCTTTCCCGTTTTCTGTCCAGTTCACAAAATCGTAACCTGTAGATGGTGTTGCCTCAAGGCTTACTGTCTGACCTTTGCTGTATGTGCCTTCGCCTGAAACCGTCCCGCCGTTGGCAGGGCTTGAACTTGTTACAATTGAGAAATCAGAACCCTGTACCGCAAAATTTGCCACGAGAGTCCTGTCACTGTCTGCCGTGAAGTTGTATAGGGCATCTGTAGAAACTTCTTTTCCGTTTACTGTCCAGTTTACAAAATCGTAACCTGTTGACGGTACTGCCTCTAGTCTCACTGTCTCGCCTTGTCTGTATGTACCTTCGCCTGCAAAGATTCCGCCATTAGCTGGGCTAGCACTTATTGCAATTGTATAATCAGGAATTGGAAGTGCAAAATTGGCAACCAGCTCCCTGTCCTTATCTGCCGTGAAGCTGTATTTGGCATTGGTGGAAACTATTTTTCCATTTTCTGTCCAGCTCATAAAATCGTAACCAGTTGCTGGTGTTGCCTCAAGGTTCACTGTTTCACCAAAATTGTATTTTCCGTTCCCCGAAACAGTTCCCCCATCGGAAAGGTATGCTTCGGTTTTTATATCTACTTCCGTAGATGTGCCTATGTTGTATCCATAATCGTTATAAACCCAGTTTCCGCTTGACATTTTACTCCAAAGACGAACATATATTTTATCTGTGCCCGCGTTACTTAAATCAACAGTTATTGTATTCCCTGTAGTCGAAGTACCTCTTTGTTTGATATCATCCGAACCTGAACCGGACGAACCAACGGTTATATCAAATTCCTGCCCCGAACGCTTATCCCATGTAAAAGTTGTCTGAGTGGTATTAAGAACTGTTCCTCTTGCTGGGGTTTGCATAACCGCTTTGTCGGCATAAGCTATGAATTTATAATCCGTGAATGAACCTCCCTTCCAAAAATCTTCGTAGAAGCGCACATAAACGGTTTCTCCATTTGTTGGCAGATTTTTGATTGTAATGGTTTCTCCTTTAAAATAATCGAACGGAGCCGAATAAATTTCAGTTGAGCCTTTTCTTGTAGTGCCAACCGCCATGGTGTGCTGCTTCGAATAAAGAGGATAACGTTTATTACGTTTAATCGTGAAAGTTACCTCAGAACCTGTAAGCTCTGTACCTGATTTTGGAAATATAATAGATGATTTTCCTTTTGTTTTTCGGGTTCTGTATGTATAATCTTTATGTGACCAACTCTTTCCGCGTTCGCGATAACGAAATCTCACATAAAGCGTTCTACCATCAGTCGGGATCATACAAGATACCCCTGAAAGCTGGCAGTCAGTATTAATAGACAGATCGGAAGAACCGGGGCCATCTTCCCCGATAAGTACCTGATATTGGTACTTATGCAATAATGCCTTAAAATCATCTCCAAAATGAGAAAATGTAAATGTTTGATACCCTTCTGCAAAGGAACCGGGAACAGGATCAATAATTTCCGGTTCCTGCCCTTTGGTTTCTACCGCAAAAAACATTGCAGCTGTCAATAAAAAAAAGATTACTCTAGTCATAACCGCTTGATAATCGTTAAAATGTTCTATTAATACTAATAAAACCAAGGTTATATAGTTACTGAATAGGGGTTTAGGGAATTATAAATTCGTAAGGCATATCAAAAAAAATAACTATCCATTCGTTCCACTGCGGACGGCCAAATCCTCACGTACAAAAAGTACGCTCCGGTTTAGCCGCCTTGTGCGCCTTTGGCTAATTATTTTTTTTAACATGCCTAATTATTAATTGACCGACGCATGAAAATCAATGCACAGCCAAACTGACATGGTCAATTATTAATTTTATGTTCCCCTGATAAAGTGAATTGGGTTACCAGTTGATAAAGGTGCAATGCATTGCTTCTGTACAGTTTACCGATAAACCCCTACCAGACTTGAAAACCCAAAACACTTTTTGCTCAAAACAGCCATTTGTTTTATCATAGATGCTGAATTTTGGCTGTTATTGTTTGAACAAACACCAAACGGGATTTTCTTTGGAAAAGTTGCACCGAAAAAATAAATATTTTCATAAATCTTACTTTTCGAATGAACTAGACGCAATCTGGATAGACGCAAAAAAAATGTTACCACTTGAAAATCAAAAAAAATCGCAATAAAGCACAAAACCTTTTGACCCACTGTCTTAAAAAAGAGGTAACGGGATGGTTTATTAACAAAACTGCATTATTATTGATGCTTTAAACCCCATCTCTGTTCCTTTATTAATAAGACAGGGAACAGAAAATTCAGTTTCTCATTTTCACACATTTGCCCTGGTTCGGGAGGAAAAAGATAAATTAAGAAATAACGGGCTATAAGCTGAGGTGATCCTAAAAGTGGGTGGGTATAATTAGGAACATGTTGCCAAAACAGGCCTTTCGATCATCACTTTAGTTTTAGAAGGGAACATAAAGGAACTGTCAGGGGGTAAGCAGATGTTTCTTCTATCTACTTACTCCTTAACAATTCCTAGGCAACTTAGGGAATCCCTTATTCAGTTAAAACAACCTGAACTGTTTTTACCGATGTTTTGTCTACAATCTGTAAAAAATAAACGCCAACAGTATAACCTTCAATATTTACCTGAAGCACGTTTGAACCTATATCCGTTGCATTCAGACGGACTTTTTTACCGCTGTTGTCCAGAAGGTACAGTTGGGTACTGTCCGACAGCTTGCCCAACTTAATGTTCAGGTAACTACTTGTCGGGTTTGGAAAAACAGAAACCTTGTTACTGCCGTAATCTGTATCAATGCCGGTTGGCCTTGTGAAATTGGCTACAAATTTTCTATCCGCTGTTGCAGTAATTGCAAGTGTGGCGTCCTTAGAAACCTCTACTCCATTTTCGGTCCAGTTGTAGAACTGATGCCCGTCATTTGGAACAGCAATCAGTTCAACTTCAGTTCCGAATGAAAAGGAACCTTGTCCTGAAACATTGCCTGCATCGTTAGAATTTGGATCGGCCTCAATTATCACTTTTTTCAGCTCGAAGTTGGCAACCAGAGTCCTGTTACGGTCGGCCATGAATTTGTATTTGGCATCAGTGGAAACTTCTTTTCCGTTTTCTGTCCAGTTCACAAAAACGAAGCTTTTGGCTGGAGTTGCTTCTAGGTTTACCACCAGGCCTAGGTCGTATCTACCCCCGCCTGTAACTGTTCCGCCGTTGGCCGGGCTTGATTCTGTTGTTATTTCAAAATTAGAACTATGTTCTACAAAGTTGGCAACCAGAGTCCTATTGCGGTCTACCCTGAAACTGTATTTGGTATTAGTGGAAATCTCTTCCCCATTTTCAGTCCAATTGAGGAACCGATAACCATCTTTGGAAGTTGCTGTTAATTCTATTGCTGTTCCAAACGGGAACGATCCCTGTCCCGAAACACTGCCCCCATCTTTAGGATTTGGATAAGCCTCAATCTTTACATTTTTCAGCTTAAAGTTCGCTACCAGAGTCCTGTTGCCGTCTGCGGTGAAACTGTATTTGGCATCGGTGGAAATTTCTTTGCCGTTTTCTGTCCAGTTTACAAAATCGTAGCCTGGTGTCGATGTTGCCTTCAGGTTCACTGTCTGTCCATAATTATACTTTCCCTGACCAGCAATGGTTCCTCCATTAATTGGCATGGACGAAACTGCATAATCAAATGACTTTAGTTGGAAGTTGGCAACCAGTGTCCTGTTTCTGTCAGCCATGAATCTGTATTTGGTATCGGTGGAAACTTCTTTTCCTTTTTCTGTCCAGTTTACAAAAACGAAGTCTTTGGCTGGTGTTGCCTCCATGTCCACCATCAGGCCTAAGTCGTATTTACCCTCGCCAGTAACAGTCCCGCCGTTGGCAGGGCTTGAACTTGTTGTTATATCTGCCCCCGCAGGAGTGTCAATACTATATTCATAATCGTTATAAAACCATTTGCCGTTTGACATTTTAGTCCAAAGACGGACATATACTTTGTTTGTTCCTGCTTTACTTAAATCAACAGTCATTGTATTCCCCGTGGTAGGAGTACCTTTTTGTTTAATATCATCTGAACCTGCACCAGATGAACCAACGGTTATATCAAATTCCTGTCCCGAACGCTTATCCCATGTAAAAGTTGCCTGAGGGGTGTTAAGAACAGCTCTGCTTATAGGGGTTTGCATGTCTGCTTTATCAGCATAAGCTGTGAATTCATAATCTGTGAATTCACTTCCCATCAAGCAACTTTCTGTCAAACGTACATAAATGGTTTCTCCGTTTGTTGGCAGGTTTTTGATTGTAACGGTTGTTCCGTCAAGAGGATTAAGGCTACTCTCAAAAATATCTTTAGATCCTTTTCCTGTAGTTCCAACATAAAAGAAGTGGCTCATAGCAGGGCCGGGCTTACGTTTAATTTCGAAGGTTACTTCAGCACCACTGAGCTGAGAATTGGACTTTGGAAATATAATTGATGATTTTCTTTTAACATTTGGTGTCTTGTATGTATAATCCTTATGCGACCAACTTTTTCCACGTTCGCGGTAACGGAGTCTCACATAAAGAGTTCTCCCCTCTGTGGGAATCGAAATGGATACTTCTTCAAACTGGCAGTCTCCATTAAAATACAGGTCAGAAGAACCCGGTGCACTCTCTCCAATAAGTAATTGATATTGATACTTTTGTAGTGAGGCCTTAAAATTATTTCCAAAATAAGAAAAAGTAAATGTTTGAAATTCATCTAAATAGTCGCCAGGAATAGGGGCAGTAATTTCTGGTTCCTGCCCTTTTGTTTCCACTGCAAAAAACATTGCAGCTGTCAATAAAAAAAAGATCATTCTAGTCATAACGCTTGATAATTGTTTAAATGTTCTATTAATACTAATCTAACCAAGGTGATAAATTCTACAGAATAGGGGGGGGGAGAGAGGGGATTTAAATTCGTAATTATTAATTGGTTGGTGCTTGAAAATTAAGTAGGTGTATTGATCATAAGCTACATTTTTAGGTTTGTTACAATATTGAATATTAGTGCGATACTTTTCCCGCACCACATGCTTACTAGGCAGTCAAACTAACATGGTCAATTATTAATGTTATGTTTGCTTGCTAAAGCGAATCGGGTTATTGATTGATAAAGGCGCAATGCATTGCTTCTGTACAGTTTTACAATAACCCTTTACCAGACTTGAAAAACCAAAACACTTTTGTTCACAACAGTTTTTGCTTCATTATAGATGTTGAATGTTTGACCGCGATTGAACGAATATCAAACAAAATCGACTTTATGAAAGTTGCATTGAAAAAATATTTTTTCTGTAAAGTCTTCATTTTTAGAAGAAAAAATAAAAAATTAATCAAAAAAAGTGAGTGGAGTATTTCAAGGTTGAGAAGTGAAAATAATCGGATCCTATTTTAGTGTCTATTCTATTGGTTGGGTGAGCAAAGTAGCTTGATAAGCACATCGTGCTATTTATATAGCGAAAGCATCGTACTAATATTCAGTGTTGTGAAAAAACAAAGCGTCGTTTATAATTAGTATATCTACTTCATGAATAGATTGCTGACCTTAAATTTCATCATTCAGATGAGCCCAAATAATGATACAGCTAAAAAGCTTGTAAGTAGTCTGTCATAATTAATCTGGATTTATTCTGGTGCTAAGTAGTTGGTTACTTGCAAGGAATAAATTTTAAATTAATATGTCCGAGACCTTAATCCCCAAAAAGTAAAGTTGAATAGGATATATTCATCCATTGAAAGCTGAAAACGGTTTCTCATAATATGGAGATTATTCAGGCTTCCGTATTTCATGTTTAGTGGAATGTGCTCTCGGCGAATTTGAAACCGATTTTATACATGTTAATTAAGTTGTAATGTTTGTCTCATAGGCAGACATCTGTCTTTCCTAGTTAGGGAATTATTTTGTAGTATTGCGTCCGTTAACAATTATCCAACGCGATAAGCCCATCGCTGGCAGTAGAGCTTTTTTACATATAAAATAATAGAACATGGGATGGTTTAATAAACCGCAAAAAGGGATCAAGACGGATACGAGCGAGAAGCGCGATATGAAGGAAGGCCTTTGGTACAAATGCCCTGAATGCAAAAAAATAATTCCTGTAGAAGAACACAAGAAAAATTTACAAGTTTGCGAATGTGGCTTCCATAGCCGTATTTCAAGCGTAGACTATTTTGATATTTTGTTCGATAATTCCGAGTATGAGGAATTGCACAACAACCTGCGTTCGGCAGACCCACTTAACTTTGTAGACAGAAAACCATATACAGATCGTTTAGCAGCAATAGAAAAGAAAACAGGGCTGAAAGATGCCATGACGAATGTTGTAGGCAAAGTAGGTGGTTTCGATCTTGTTATCAGCAGCATGAACTTTGAGTTCATAGGTGGTTCGATGGGGTCTGTAGTGGGTGAAAAAATTGCCCGTGGTATTGACTATGCTATCGAGCACAAAATGCCATACATGATCATATCAAAGTCTGGCGGAGCGCGAATGATGGAAGCTGCATTTTCACTTATGCAGATGGCCAAAACGTCAGCAAAGCTTAACCAGTTGAGTGCTGCCGGTTTGCCATACATTTCATTCCTAACGGATCCAACAACCGGAGGTGTAACTGCTTCTTATGCAATGTTGGGAGACATCAATATTGCAGAGCCAGGTGCGCTGATCGGTTTTGCAGGGCCAAGGGTAATCCGTGATACTATTGGCCGCGACCTTCCAGAAGGTTTTCAAAGTGCAGAATTTCTTTTAGAGCATGGCTTCTTGGATTATATAGTGCCTAGGGCAACCCTGAAACAAAAAATGGTGCAACAGCTGAGAATGTTTGCACACTGATATACCTCAACTTATAAAAGAGCTATCCGGGATACTTGGATAGCTTTTTTGTATCCGTTCTGCTGAACAGTTGACGCAAAAACTGATTCTAGCGCAAGACAATCTATTGGATTTTACGAAATGAAGTAAGGCGGCCTGTAAAGGATGGCGGCTGAATAAATTATTAACCACAATTTTTTTATAATGGCTGAAATTAAACCTTCAAGTGGAGGACGCGATCGTTTTGGCAGTAAACTAGGTGTTTTAGCTGCAACAGCCGGATCTGCAGTAGGATTAGGTAATATTTGGAAATTCCCGTACGAGGCGGGGCAGAATGGGGGCGCTGCCTTTCTTTTTGTTTATGTAGGCTTCATTATATTGATAGGTGTACCACTTGTATTGGCAGAATTTCTTGTTGGCCGCAATGCTCAGGCCAATCCGTTTGGTGCGTTTAAAAAACTTGCACCAAAATCGTTATGGTACCTTGTTGGTGTTATGGGTGTTGCAACAGCATTTATGATCATGGCGTTTTATGGAACTGTGGCAGGTTGGTCGTTGGAGTACATTTATCAGGCGACTCAGAATGCCTTTGCCGGCAAGGATGCTGCAGAAATCTCAGATATTTTTGGAGGCTTCATTTCCAATCCGGTTCGGCCTCTTGTATGGCAGATTGTTTTTATGTTGCTCTCTGGTTTTGTAGTGCTTTCTGGAGTGCAGAATGGTATTGAGAAGTATTCGAAGATATTGATGCCTTTATTGGTTATACTTATTCTGGTAATGATAGTACGTTCGGTTACATTGCCTGGGGCTATGGCCGGACTGGAGTTTCTGTTTGTCCCTGATTTTTCAAAGCTAACGGCAGATTCTGTTCTAAGCGCATTGGGACACTCTTTCTTCACGTTAAGTTTGGGTATGGGAACCCTGATTACGTATGGTTCTTATATTCAAAAAAAAGAACATCTTCCTCAGATGGCCGCCAGTATTGCTCTTGCCGATACGATAATTGCTATTTTGGCTGGGATTGCCATTTTTCCAGCAGTATTTGCTTTTCAGATCGATCCGGCATCTGGTCCGGGGCTTGTTTTTGTGACACTTCCAAATGTATTTAAACAAATGCCGGGAGGATACTTCTTTTCAATCCTTTTCTTTGTGCTGTTAGCTGTAGCTGCATTGACTTCTGCAATTTCTTTGATCGAAGTTGTAGTAGCATATTTTTCCGAAGAATTGAAGATAAAGCGAAAAACAGCAACTGTTATTGCAGTGGTAGTTATTACTGTAATGGGCATTTTCTGTACATATTCATTTGGAATTATGGGAGACGTGAAGTTGTTCGATAAAACAGTTTTCGACATCTTGGAATTTACTTCCTCACGTATCATGTTACCTTTGGGTGGTATGGCAATAGGCATTTTTGTTGGTTGGGTGCTGAACAAGAAGTTGGTAGAAAAAGAGATGTCCAGCGATGGTCGCTATACTATTCCTTTCATGGGCTTGTTTTTCTTTTTGCTGAAATTTATTGCACCGATAGCTATTGCTACAGTATTTATTCACGGAATTTTATCAGCTTGATAAAGAGCAGTATGTTGTAGATTGGTAATTATTGTTTCTTAATTCCAGAATAATATCGAAAAACCTTTCGTTGAAAGGTACGTAGACGGAATTAAGTTCTCAGAACTATTATGTAGGATTTGCTTTGTGTCATCTGCTAATGCAGTTACAGTACGCAAAGTTCCATTTACATTATATCACGAACTTCGTTCAATTATCAAACTTAAACTTAACCCAATGAAAAAAATTGTTTATTTTTTCGCATTTGCAGCCTTGCTAGCTTTAGGTCTTAGTCAATCTAGCTGTAAAGAAGAATCTATAGCTGAAGTTTTTGGAACAATGGAAGCTGACCTTGTAGTTACAGAAACTCCTACTGATGGAGGAGAAGCAAAAGAAACAAAAACAGCATGGAAAGCTAAAGTTCGTTATGGTAAATTAGAGTCTACAACAAAGACATTTACTATCGCAGGTACAGCATCTAGTATTCTTGAACTAGGGGTTAACCTAGATGCTGACGAAACTATTGGAATTACAGTTCGGGGGACAGAAGAGAAAGCATATAAGCAAGTAACATCTGCAAGTCAGCTTAAAGCAGAATGTGTTATTTTCTTTAGAAAAACAAAAGGAGCACAAGAGAATGCAGATGGAGAAAAAGGTGCAGATTATTATGCCTCATCACAATCTACTGTTGATGTAACCAAAATAGACACATCCAACAAACGGATTTCAGGAACATTTACAGCAACACTTGTGAACAGTAAAGGAGAAAAGATAAAAATTGAAGGTGGAGAGTTCAGAAACCTTCGTTACCAATAATCAGCTTATAAAGTGTAAATAGCTATAGAAGTAACTCTGAAAGGTTGGGTGCAAAGCTCTTTGAAGTTTTTTTATGCTGCATTTAACAATTTACACCTTCTATTGCAAAGGTTATCAGTTAGGTTCTCTTCTGACCATTGTTTAATTCATGGAGAAAAGCACTTTCCTGTTTGGAAAAATGTTTGATCAGAGAGTCCGAGCTTTTCAGCTATTTATATACAAAAAAAGGTAGTCTTTAAAGGCTACCTTTTTTTGTTTTATAATGAAGCAAATTATTCCTGCCCTACCCAGGCCTTAACCTCATCAAGCTGAAGAGCTGGGATATCTAGTTTGTTTTTCTTACGGTATCCGTTTAGCACTTGGTGCAGTTTGGTTGCTTTTTCTTCTTTCAGGCCTTCTACTGTTTTGTATCCAGCTTTGATGATGTGTTCTGCCCATGCTTCAGGAACACCGATAGCAACAAAATCTTCTGGTTTCGGAGCTTCAGGTTTCTTCTCTGGACGCATCATTGGAAAGAAAAGTACATCTTGGATACTTTGATTGTTCGTTAGGAACATCACCAATCTGTCGATACCGATTCCCATACCCGATGTTGGAGGCATACCGTATTCCAGTGCACGAACGAAATCGTAGTCGATAAACATTGCTTCGTCGTCGCCAGCATCTTTCAGTTTAAGCTGATCCTCGAAACGCTCTAGCTGATCGATAGGATCGTTAAGCTCTGAGTATGCATTTGCGATTTCTTTTCCTGCAACCATTAGTTCGAAACGCTCTGTAAGACCTTCTTTCTCGCGGTGGCTTTTTGTAAGCGGCGACATTTCTTTCGGGTAGTCGGTAATGAATGTAGGCTGAATGTATGTGTGCTCACATTTTTCGCCGAAAATTTCATCGATCAGCTTGCCTTTACCCATTGTTTCGTCAACCTCGATACCTAGTATTTTTGCTACCTCGCGGATATCATCTTCCGATTTACCGTGCAGGTCGTAACCAGTGTGCTCTTTAATAGCATCTAGGATTGGTACGCGTGCATATGGAGGTTTGAAGTCTATTTCTGTGTCACCGATCATCGCCTTTGTAGTTCCGTTTACGTCCATTGCGATGCGCTCCAAAAGACCTTCGGTGAATTCCATCATCCACTTGTAGTCTTTGTAGGCAACATAAATCTCCATTGCCGTGAACTCTGGGTTGTGCGTTCTGTCCATACCTTCGTTACGGAAGTTGCGCGAGAATTCGTAAACGCCGTCGAAACCACCTACGATAAGTCGTTTAAGGTAAAGTTCGTTAGCGATACGTAGGTAAAGCGGAATATCCAAAGCATTCAAGTGAGTCTCGAACGGACGTGCTGATGCTCCACCTGGAATAGCCTGCAATGTAGGAGTGTCTACCTCAAGGTAATCGCGTTCGTTGAAGTAGTTGCGCATTGAGTTGACGATCTTTGTGCGCTTGATGAATGTTTCTTTCACCTGCGGGTTAACCACCAAATCAACATAACGCTGACGGTAACGCAACTCAGGATCTGAGAATGCATCGTATACTTTGCCATCTTTTTCCTTAACGATAGGAAGGGGACGTAGCGATTTGCCCAATACCGTAAGTTCGTTTACGTGTATCGAAAGCTCTCCGGTCTGGGTGAAGAATGCATCTCCTTTAATACCGATGAAATCGCCAATATCTAGAAGTTTCTTAAAAACGGTGTTGTAAAGTGTCTTGTCTTCGCCTTCGCAGATGCTGTCACGGGCGATATATACTTGAATGCGCCCTTCGGCGTCCTGAATTTCAGCAAAAGATGCCTTGCCCATAATACGGCGCGTCATGATACGGCCAGCTATCGTAATACCCTTGAAACCTTCTGTTTCTGGGCTAGTGAAGCCTTCTTTTACAGACTTTGAAGTAGCAGTAACTGTAAATTCTGCCGCTGGGTAAGGGTCGATCCCTAAATTGCGTAGTTCGTTGAGTGAATTTCTACGGATTATCTCCTGTTCGCTTAATTCATGCATAGGTATGCGTTTTCTGTTCTTTTATCAGCTTGCAAAAATATCAAAATTGTTGACAATTCATCGGGTGAGAGGGGATTAGTTGATAGATGTTTGGGGTAGTTAATTTAGTGGGATTTGAAGATTTCCTTTATTTCTTCGATAACCTGTCGAATTTCTTTATTTTTATAATCCCTACTTTCTAATTTTTCTTGTAAAGCCTTTATGCTTTTGCTTTTTTGACCTTTTATTAGAATGTCTAACATTCGTTTTATGTTATATAGGTTAGTGTATCTTGCATTCTTGAAATACCCATTTAGCATTTTTAGGATATGTTGCTCAACTTCGGAAGGAAATTCTTTATATATTAAATGAGCAAAAAAGCATTCATCCTGATCCCATAATTTTAAGCTGCATAACTTTTTCAGTACTTTTTGTTTTTGTTCAAAAGTTAAAATATCATCCAAACCGTTAATAACTCCTTTGTTTCTATAATAATAGAAAAAAGCGGTATGGAGTCTTAAATCATTGTATTCTACAAATCCTAAAGGTGTCACGTTTTCCAGAATGTCTATTGTCCACTCAACTGTTGCAGAAAAGCGCTCTTGGGGGTTCTTGATTTTTCCAATTGCCACCATTTCTATGACTTTCTTTTTTAGTTTGTATGGAGCGGAAAAGTACAAATAGTGTGAATCCCCTGCTTTATTTATAAAGAATAGAAAAGTCTTTCTTTCTTCCTCACCGGGAATGCAACAAACGTTTACGTCATCAATTAAGGCATCAATTGTGATACTTGCAGCAGAGTATTCTCCTTTTATCATTTCCTTAACCACTATTGAGTCATGGAAGGTGTTGTAATCTAGATCATTGTTGATTTTTTTTGAGTCCCTATACCCTACAGCAATATAATCGGCACGCAAGATTGATTCTCTAAGGCTTTGCGAATAAATGGAAAACGGAATGAGTAATAGGTATAGAATAAAGTTTTTTTTCATAGTATGTTAGCATTTAATTTCATTGTACTTCACTTCTGCCGTGCTCGGAGGTTTATGTGCCTTCTATTGAATACTGAGCCTTTGTCTAGTTTTTTAAACGAAGCAAAATACGGCTACCCACGTAAAGTTGGACATTTAAGATAATCAAATCCTTATCCTCCTTTTTCGAGGCCTTGGCATTTCGCCGATATTTTGGATTATGTATTCAAACAGAGGTTCAAATTTCAGTTTATCTCCAAACAAACGTTCTGCAGGAGTTTGCCCGTCTGCACCCCTGGTGTCAAAATTATGAACCACAGTCATTACCTCCAGCCGGTTTGTATCAAAACCTTTTTGGTTGTGGTTAATCTGCGACAAATACCCATTACGGCCTTCCACTTGAGAAGATGCCCTTTGGAACATGGAACATAAGTATTTTGCTTTATCCAGTAACTGGCTATATTTTTCCGCTTCGGGCATTTCTTCTGTGTCTATATTTTGTCGGCAGAGTTTCAAATGCTGTTTTATCTGTAACCTTGCCGGTTTATGCCTGGTCTTGGCCAGTGCCTGTTCCCAATACGTTTGAGGCAGGAGCTTATCAATAAACCATTTCTTATTTTCCTCACCCTCAATATTCTCCTTTACATACTCTTCTGCCAAACTGTGCCAAATGTCTATGCATGAGCAAACATCCTCTGTCTGTTTTTGCGTTTTGCCAAGTAAGTTGTAAGTATCGTTGATGTGGCACTGCTTGACAATCTTTTCAATTTTCTCAAGTTCATCCTCTATTCCTGTTTGAGCAGTGAGTGAATTCTGTGGTATATTACCTTGTAAATAGGGGTGAAGAATGTTACTCATATTGCCCATGCACTCTATATATTGGTCTATATGAAACTGTACCTGGGCATACTCCGATTCTGCTATTTCACAGGGGGTATTTTCAGTAGCCTGCTCAAAAGCACCACGGGCGCAGCGTAATTTAGCGCTTAAGGAAAGGCTCAATAATTTGTTAATGTTGTATTTAAAATGAAAACAATCGGCAACACTCGGTACTTTGTAGTGTTCTACTGCTAAATTGATCAGTGCTTTGGCCCGGTCGCTTACAAAGTATAGGATATTAGCCTTGGGAAGTAAGCTGAAAAGTTTTTTTTATATGCCCGTCCCAACTGGCAGCATCACGTTTCTCACTTTCAGACTCACAAAATAAATATCCACTGGTAAGGCCCTGGCACACAAGATACATGTTATCGAACCAAGTCTCATCCACACCCAGGATCAGCTTTATTTCATCACACCTCTGACGAATGTCCTGTTCGGCTGCTTCTTTATATTTTAAAATCAGGGCTTCTACCTGTTTGATTATTTTTAGCACGGTGGTATTGGAAACACCTACGTAACGGTCCAGGTTCAACAGTTCGAAAAACTCGTTCAGCCGGCCCCCTCCATTACCGGCTTTGATGGCGAACATATAAATTGTTCCCACCACCAGGCGTATAATGAAATCCATCCCCTCTTCCGTTTCCCAAAAATCAGTTCCGCTCTCCTGGATACGGCGGTTTATTTTCTGTTTGTGATAATGTGCCGTACTTTTAGGAATACCGGTTTCTGCCGATATTGCACGGGCTGGCTTGTTTTTGAGATTAAATATTGATCTTATTTTCTTTCCGAGTGTCATTTAATTATAATTTGGAGTGCCCCAAGATATCTATTTTGTCCAACTTTACGTGGGTAGCCCCTTTTTCGAGAGAAAACATAAAATGCAAGTGAAGAAAACTACAGCCTCGCCTATATCTGTGAATCTATTAACACAAGTTCTGTTCAAAAGCTGTAGTTTACTTAGAGGCACTATCTATTTTTAATCCATTATTGAATTATTGATGTTTCGTTCGTCGGGGGATTTTCCGTATTCGGCGCTGATGTTTTGGTGCTGGTCGGGTTTTCTTTGTCTTGGTGTGCTGTGGAGGGTAGTTTTGCTAATGAATCAAGCAAACCAAAAACAACAAAACAATGAAAAAATTAATCGGATTGATGGCCTTAGTTGCATTTGTGGGCCAACTGTGGGCTCAGGAAAGTTTGACGCAGAACATTAGGGGTACAGTGACGGATGCTACAACGAATATGCCTTTGCCGGGTGCTACGGTGATGGTAGTGGGCAGTGATGGTACCAATGGAACTATTACGGATGCTTTTGGGAATTTTGTGATAAAGGATGTTGAGATCGGGCGGAGGAGTATCGAGGTGAGTTTTGTGGGGTTTCAGAAGGCCGTGGTGCCGAACCTTTTGCTGGAAACGGGGCGTGAGGCTAGGGTAGAGGTGACTTTGAAGGAGGATCTGCAGACTTTGGGCGAGGTGACCGTGAAGGCGTCGAAACCGAAAGACCGAGCACAGAACGAAATGGCGGTGATAAGTGCGAGAACGTTCTCGGTGGAGGAGACGGAGCGCTTTGCCGGTAGTTTGGGCGATCCGGCGCGTATGGTGGCGAACTATGCCGGGGTGATGACGCAGAATGATAGCCGCAACGATATCATTATACGTGGTAATTCGCCTGCGGGGGTGCTTTGGCGACTGGAGGGGGTTGAGATAGCGAACCCGAACCACTTTGCTGCTAGTGGTACAACGGGTGGGCCTATCAGCATGATCAATAATAACCTGCTGGCGAATTCGGATTTTTTAACGGGGGCTTTTCCTGCCGAATATGGTAATGCTCTGGCGGGTGCTTTCGACCTGAAATTGCGTTCGGGCAACCGTGATAAGATGGAGTTTGTGGGACAGGTTGGCTTTAATGGTTTTGAAGTGGGGGCGGAAGGGCCTTTGGCCAAGCTTGGGAATGGGCAGAAGGCTTCTTTTCTGGCCAACTTCCGGTATTCTACTATGGAGGTGATGGACGAGCTGGGATTTGATATGGGCACGGGTACTGCAATCCCGCGTTATAAGGATCTTACTTTTATGGTGGATCTGCCGGGGACGAAGATAGGGCGCTTTAAGCTGTTCGGCCTGTGGGGACAGAGCGATATTAATCTGGGGCGCGAGTACGAGGACGAGGATGGGAATTCTTATGCGTCGCGTGGGACTGCTGTTGATTTTGGTTCTGATCTGGCTATTGTGGGGCTGACGCATACTTTGTTTGTTGGTGAGAAGACGAGTGTGAATTCGGCTGTTTCTTATCAGAGTGCTTTTGCTCACACGGTTATGGACTCGATAAAGATGCCGAATTACAGGGTTCACCCGCGCTTTAGGGGGAACCAGAAGGAGGAAAGGGTGAATGTGAGCACTAACGTTACGCATAAGGCCAGTTCTAGGAATATTTTTAAGGTGGGTGCTACGGGGACTATGGTTTCGGCTTCGTATCTGGATTCGCTTTATCTGCACGAGGACGACCGTTTTAGAAGGACAACCGATCTTGATGGTGAGCTGTACGTTGGCCGCGCTCATGGGCAATGGCAGTATAAGTTCAGCAATAGTTTGAGCAGTTTTGTTGGGGTGCATGGTCAGTACGTGAATCAGGCAGATAGCTGGGCAGTGGAGCCCCGTTTGGCTTTGCAGTGGGAGGCAGCTCCAGGGCATCAGTTTAAACTGGGTTATGGCCTGCACTCGCAGATGCAAACTGTGAAAACGTATTTCCATAGGGAGTATGATCGCGATTTGAGACGTAGCATTGAAACGAACAATGATCTGGGGCTTACAAGAAGTCATCACTATGTATTGGGTTACGATCTGCGATTGAACAGTGTGGCACGGCTGAAGCTGGAGACTTATTATCAGCACTTGTATGATGTTCCTGTTACGGATTCGCTTCCTGAGTATTCATTGGCTAATTCGGGCGATAGTTTCGGTGGCCCAGGGGAATCGTACCTGAAAAATGAGGGATTGGGTAGGAATTATGGCGTGGAACTAACGCTTGAACGTTTTCTATCGAGCGGTTACTACTTCTTGCTTACGACTTCTGTTTTCGATTCTAAATATACTGGTAGCGATGGCAAATGGAGAAATACCGCTTTCAACGGTAATTATGTGGTGAACCTATTGGGGGGCTATGAATTCCGCATCGGTAAAAAATCTATGTTGACCATTGACCTGAAATCTGTATTTGCAGGTGGTAGACGCTACGTGCCTATCGATTTGGAGGCTTCTGAACAACAGAATGCTCAGGAGTATGATTGGTCCAGGGCTTACGAGGATCAGTACGATCCGTATTTCAGAACGGATGTGCGTATAGGTTTCAAGTTTAATTCGAGACGTTACAGTCAGGAGTGGGCTGTCGATTTGCAGAACGTGAGCAATTATCAGAGTATTTTCAACGAGGCTTATGATGTTGATAAAGGGGAGGTGTATAAGACTTATCAGCAGGGTTTCCTTCCAATGGTGCTTTATCGAATTAGATTTTAGAGAATTAATATGGTTTTTACCCCTAAGTCACAGGACGGCGATTACTCTACCCGACTGTTTATGAATTCTGATTTCGAGAGGTAAAAAGAAAAGTTGAATTTTGTGGTTCCTACACCAAAAAAACAACTTTTCAGCATGGAGCAATGTCCACAAACAAATATATATGAATTAATTCGTAACCTAGGGATAGTAAAGCACAAAAAGAGGCAGGAGTTTATATGTGAACTGACAGCAGGGATTATCAAGAGCCGCTCTGTAGTTTTTTCACAGATAGCGGACAAAATAGAAAGCGGTGCCAAGGTAGAATCGATAGAAAGGCGGATACAGGATTTTTTCGAGAAGGTCAATTTTGATTATCTAATGTTAGGTGTCTTTCTGATGGGCTTTGTGCACCATGACCGCCTACTGATCAGTATAGACAGGACGGAATGGGACTTCGGCAGGACACGGGTAAATATCCTGTGCGCGGTTGTGAGTATCGGAAAAATGGCAGTGCCCATTTATTTTGAAATGCTTGACAATAATAGCGGGAACAGTAATGCTGACGACCGAATAGGGCTGTTGAAATCCATCATTGGGATTGTCGGGCCCGATAGGATCAGCATGCTGGTGATGGACCGTGAATTCGTTGGCAACAAATGGCTTTCATGGTTAAGAAAGAAAGGGATAAACTTCTGTGTAAGAGTGCCGAAAAACCATAAGATAACACTGGCAGAGGGAACGGTTGCCAGTGCAGAGGAACTACTGGGGGACAGGAAAACTTTTTATGCCGAAAATGTGATTGTTGATAACGTAATTGTTAACCTGTCCCTGACTTATGGTAAGGACGGCGAACTGTTGTTTTTGATCGGGACAGTACCTTGCGGTGAACTGACGGGGTCCTATAAACGCCGATGGCCGATAGAAGTATTCTTTCAGGCCTTGAAGGCAAGAGGTTTTAATATGGAAGACTCCTGCCTGCAGGACCTGAAAAAATACCGAAAGCTTTTTGCCGTAGTGTCGATAGCCTATACTTTGTGCTGGGCAACAGGTATTCAGGACGGGAAAAAGAACCCTGTCAAAAGAAAAAAGCACGGTTATCCTCAGTATAGCGTGTTCAGAAGAGGGTTGAACTTAATGAGGGAGTTCTTCAAACGTAAAATAACTGAACCTGTTAAAATGGCTATTGAACTAGCCGTCACGAGAATATGCAATAATTTAAAAACAGTCGGGTAGAGTAGACGGCGATTTAGGGGTGAAAACAAAAAAACATTCACTTATTATGAAAAAGTTATATATCCCACCGGTATTGATCTCTTATTGCGCTATGTCAATGGTTCTATTGTACGTTTTAGCGCCGAAATACAACCTGATTTTTTTCCCTTATAATGTAATTGGTCTGCCGATCGCATTCACCGGATTTATGTTAATGGGAAAAACTAGGGATCTGTTTAAGAAATACCAAACTACGCTGCAAATCGAGAAATCGAGTAGCTTGATAAAAGAGGGCGTGTTCTCGAAGACCCGTAACCCAATGTATCTCGGAATGTTTATTTTGCTTCTTGGACTATCGATCTTTTCAACAAACTTTTTTGCTTTATCGTTGCCATTTGTCTTCTTGTCTTTGGTGAGGCTGATTTTTATTCGAAAAGAAGAGCGCATGATGCATGATGCGTTTGGAGAAGAGTATTTGGAATATAAGAG
Organism: Bacteroidales bacterium; assembly: GCA_965230435.1. GTDB lineage: Bacteria > Bacteroidota > Bacteroidia > Bacteroidales > JBDKHP01 > JBDKHP01. Next base: position 376,979 of record CBDDLB010000002.1, on the reverse strand, counting down.
AACTGTGGGGCGGTGGCTGTAATGTGGCTTTACGGGTTTGAGCAGTTCGGAAATGACCAATGCCAATAAATAAATTCACATGAGACGAAAAAAAATATTTAAACGCATGAGGGACATATTGATAATCTTAGGTATAGTGCTTTCTTTGTCTGGTTATATTTTCTTTGTGCGCCCACTTTTCAAAGAAAATGACAGGGTGGCAGGTTTGCCCATAGGTAGCATTGACTTGAATATGGTTGCTGACGGTGTGTACACAGGGGCTTATTCGTATGCACGCAGAAATGTTGTTGTAGAGCTGGAAGTAATAGCACATGCCATAGTAAGGTTAGATGTACTGGAAAAGAACGATAGTAAGCAGGCCGATGATGCTGCGCTATGTATCAAAAAAAGCATAATACAACTACAAAGAACAGATGTGGATGCGGTATCTGGCGCAACTACCAATAGCAAAGCAATTCTGAAGGCTGTGGAAAATGCATTGCGGAAAAATACCGACTAAGTAAAGTATAAGAAATAACTTCACTAAGAGGCGTATTTGCCTTGATTTAGCTCTTTAGAAACGAGTATTCGGTTCTGGAAGCTGTAGGAAAGTTTCTTTCTTTATGGAAAGAAATTACAAGATGAGAAAGTGCTGTTGTGTAAATTTGAGTTAACGATTAATTGTAATGAGGATAGGAAAAGACGAAGATACGATTGAAATTAATCTGAAGAAACAGTTGCTTTTGATTGTAATAAGTAGTGCTGTTATTTCTATAATTTACGGTTTGGTTGAGGGGACGTTTAGTGTTGGAGGGATTCCCCGTTTTTTGATCGGGATTACGCCAACGTTATTGATTTGGTCCGGTTGTAGCGTTATTGTGGGTAAATTATGGAAGAAGTATCCGTGGGAACAAATGCCAGTAAAGCACCTTGTTATTGAGGTTGTTTTAATCATTATCTATTCTAATCTGATTGTTTTGCTTTGGGCTTTTGTTATTCGGCCATTAATGTTAAATCCGATTCATGTTGGCCGAAAGGAATACTTCATGACTAATTTCCTGACCCTTTTCATCACAACTCTTCATGAGGCTTACTTTTTTTATAGGCAATGGCAGATGAATTTTTCGAAATCAGTACGCTTGGAGAGGGATAATCTAGAGGCTAGGTTCGAGATTCTGAAGGCTCAGCTCAACCCTCATTTCCTGTTCAATAGTCTGAATAGCCTAACTGCTATGTTGGAAGATAATCCCGAGGCTGAGCGTTACGTGCAGGATCTGTCGTACTTTATGCGCTACATACTCAAGAATAGGGACAATGAACTGATTCATTTGCGCGAAGAGATGGATATGATCCAAAAATACATCTCGTTGCAAAAGGTGCGTTTCGAAGAGAATCTGAATGTTGAAATTCAGGTTGAGGAAGGATATCAACATCATAGTTTGCCGCCACTTTCGTTGCAGATTTTGTTGGAGAACTGCATAAAACACAACATTATCACAAGCAGTAAGCCACTAACAATTAAAATCGGTACTGAAGATGCTTGGCTTACGGTAAGCAACAACCTTCAGGTAAAGCAGAATGTTTCCAGTTCTGGGCAAGGCCTGCGGAACATTATCGAACGTTATTCCTTTTATACCTCCGAAAAAGTTGAAATTATAAATGACGATGTAAACTTCATCGTCCGAATACCTTTAATACGAACACAGACATGACAGCACGTACTATTATTATCGAAGACGAACGTCCGGCAGCACGACGGCTTGGCAATATGCTGAATCAGTTGGATTCAGATATTGAAATTCTGGAAACTCTGGACAGTGTAGAGGGAAGTATTGCGTGGTTGGAACAAAACCCTCACCCCGATCTTATTTTTGCCGATATCCAGCTTGGAGATGGACTTAGTTTTACTGTGTTTGAACAAATTCCCGTAGATAGTTTCCTTATCTTTACTACTGCATACGACGAATATGCCATACGCGCCTTTGAACACAATAGCGTGGATTATATCCTAAAACCTATCGAAAAACAGAAACTGCAACAGGCGCTGGATAAGTTTCAGAAACTGCGTAGCAAGGGAAATCAACACGACATGACTGCTATTTTGCAGTTCATAGCAGAAGAAAAGAAAGAGTTCAAAACCCATTTCTGGATCAATGTAGCTTCTCAGATTCAGAAAATCGAAACAAAGGAGATCGTTTTTATCCACAGCCTCGACAAGTCAACGTTCATATACACTCAGAACGGTCGTAGCCGAATGGTTGATTATTCGCTGGATCAACTCGAACGCCTTCTTGATCCTTCGCAGTTTTTTCGGATCAGTCGTCAGACCATAGTCCATTTCAGCTTTATTTCCCAGATCGAAATGCTTTCGAAGAGCCGTCTGATGGTGAAAACCACTGTTCCTTCCAACGAGCAATTGATCGTTAGCAGCAACCGCCAAACAAAATTCAAGCAATGGTTGGATCGTTAGATGTTTTTTGGTGCGCTTTGCCAAAGAAGGGAAGCGTATTTTTTGAGGTTTTTTTCATGAATAAATAACGGGGGAGAAATTTTTTTGAAAAAAATCACATCCTATAACCTTTTTTTAATAAGAATCTTAAGAAAAACATGAAGCGAAAATTAAAAAAACTTTTCGCGCAGGTATTGTATATTCCCGATGAATCCCTATCTTTGCACCGCTTTTGAAGGAAGCACGACAACAAAAAAACGGTCTGGTAGTTCAGTTGGTTAGAATACATGCCTGTCACGCATGGGGTCGCGAGTTCGAGTCTCGTCCAGACCGCTTCACGGAAGCAAAGAAAGTCCCGAAGGAGTCGGGCAGCTTACGGTAACATAAATAATATTGGTCTGGTAGTTCAGTTGGTTAGAATACATGCCTGTCACGCATGGGGTCGCGAGTTCGAGTCTCGTCCAGACCGCTTCACGGAAGCAAAGAAAAGTCCCGAAAGAGTCGGGCATCTTACGGTAACATAAAGAAATTTTGGTCTGGTAGTTCAGTTGGTTAGAATACATGCCTGTCACGCATGGGGTCGCGAGTTCGAGTCTCGTCCAGACCGCTTCACGGAAGCAAAGAAAGTCCCGAAAGAGTCGGGCAGCTTACGGTAATATAAGAATTTTGGTCTGGTAGTTCAGTTGGTTAGAATACATGCCTGTCACGCATGGGGTCGCGAGTTCGAGTCTCGTCCAGACCGCTTCACAGAAGCAAAGAAAGTCCCGAGAGAGTCGGGCAGCTTACGGTAATATAAAGATTTTGGTCTGGTAGTTCAGTTGGTTAGAATACATGCCTGTCACGCATGGGGTCGCGAGTTCGAGTCTCGTCCAGACCGCTTCACGGAAGCAAAGAAAAGTCCTGAAAGAGTCGGGCAGCTTACGGTAACATAAAGAATTTTGGTCTGGTAGTTCAGTTGGTTAGAATACATGCCTGTCACGCATGGGGTCGCGAGTTCGAGTCTCGTCCAGACCGCTTCACGGAAGCAAAGAAAAGTCCTGAAAGAGTCGGGCAGCTTACGGTAACATAAAGAATTTTGGTCTGGTAGTTCAGTTGGTTAGAATACATGCCTGTCACGCATGGGGTCGCGAGTTCGAGTCTCGTCCAGACCGCTTAAGCAGTTCTTCGAAAGGGGAGCTGCTTTTTTTATTTTTGGGAATTGAATATTACTAACAGTCATTGGTGTTCCTGATGATTAGCGCAGTTGTTTTATGGAAAACTATCCAATGACTACTGACCAATAGCCAATGGCCGTAAACCAATCATTCATCACTATTGGCCAAAATAGGATAAACTTCCTCAAATGATGTCTTGCCTTGCTTTAGTAGTTCAAAAGCACTTTGTTTGAGTGATATGATTTTGTATTCGCGTTGTAGATTGTCTATTTCGAATTCTTTGTTTTTTATTGCTTTGGAAAAATCGTGATTAACGCGGATGACTTCGTAAAGAGCAGATCTACCACGATAGCCAGTGTAGAAGCATTTCGGGCAGCCAACTGCGTTTCTGTGTTTCGCTAATTGCTCTGGCAGTTGAATGTGTGTTGGCAGTGAAGTTGAATCAAAATCCTCCTCTTGAGAACAATCCGGACATAATAACCTGACTAGGCGCTGTGCGACTGTTAAGTTAAGTGTGTTGGCCAATAAATACGCTGGAATCCCCATGTCTAAAAGTCGCGAAACTGTTCCCCAGGCAGAGTTTGTGTGTACTGTAGAAAGAACAAGGTGGCCGGTAAGCGCAGCTCTAAGTGCCATTTGTGCTGTGTCAGGATCGCGGATCTCACCCAGCATAATCACATCAGGGTCTTGTCGTAGGAATGTTCTCAGGGCACTTGCAAAGTCAAGTCCGATATTTTCCTTAAGTTGTACTTGATTTATGCCTTCAAGCGTGTATTCTATCGGATCTTCAATCGTAACAATATTGGTCTCTATGCTGTTGAGGATTTTTAGAGTTGCATAAAGCGTTGTTGTTTTTCCCGATCCTGTTGGGCCACTGATAAGAACTAAGCCGTGAGGACGCTTTACGCCTTCCATGTATTCACTAAGCTGCTTCTCTGAAAAGCCGAGTCTATTGATGTCAATTGCAGCACCATCTTTATTTAATAGGCGCATTACGATTTTCTCACCGAACATCGCAGGAAGGCTCGAAACACGGATGTCGATCTTCTGATCGCCAAAGAGGTGCATAATGCGGCCATCCTGGGGTAAGCGCTTCTCGGCAATATCAAGGTTGGCTTTTACTTTAATTTTGTTCACCAAAACAGGGTATTCATCTTGACGAAGTACGTAACGTTCGAGCAGCTTTCCATCTACCCGCAAACGGACGCGGCAACGTTCCTCATAAGGTTCTATATGGATATCACTACTGCCAAGTGCATGGGCTTCTTGTATTAGCGTGGAGAGAAAATCATCTTCTAACGATAGAGATGCATCTGCTTCGCGGTTTTTCGACTGACGGTAGTTGGTGTTGTAGAGCTTTGCAATTTCATTAGCTTCGATTGGGTCCAGAACAATCTGTTTTCCAAAAATAACTTCAAGCTCATTCTGTGTGAAATCCAGAGCCTCTTGTTCGCTAATGTAAAATGCAAGGTATTCCTGAGTCTCTTCTTTCGGAATGATTTTATATTGTTCAGCCTGTTCTGCACTCAGCAATTGCTGCAGTTCGGTGCTTAGTTCGAAATTTTCCATAAATAAGAAAGAATCAGTGTTTGATCGAAAAAGACATTTAAGTCGAAAAACATTGTAATAGCAAAGGTAATACTCGCGAAAATCAGAACAGTGCTAACCAATGGAATGTGCCGTTTCATAAATGGAGCAAACAAAAGCGAGAAAATCCACGAAACGATATTAAACAGAATAAAATTCGCAGGAGCAAAAAGAGGTGCGAGGCTTAGAAGAAGTAAAATATCCCCTTTGCCGATATAAGAATCAATTATCCCATTTTGCCCCGATTTTATTCTGAAATACAGCCAAACAAATGCAAAAACGAAACATAAAAAAGCAATATTGAAGGTCAAGAACAACCAATCAATGCTTTTCAGTTGTAGATAATGCGCGGCTAAGTGCAATAAAAAAAGCACAGGAAACACAGGCCAACTAACGGCTCGGTGTCTGAAGTCTTCATAAATTGCAAAAACGTAGATCATAGAAATCAGCGGAATCAGTACCCACATCAATCCGTAGTTATTTCTTTCAGGTTCTTGTCCTGATCTATTTCCCAGACATTAAATTGTCCGTCGCGGTCAAAATCTACAGTTGCCGTAGCCCTTGCCTTGAAACTGTTCGGCGACGCTTCTACGATTTCAATTTTGTAAAATGCCTGTCCACCGTCTGCTTGCAATTTTGGTGGCTCGAAACCAATATCCTCAAAACTATCGGCGTATTTTGCATTTGCATAAAAATAGGTGGTCTGGTTCATGTGCAGTTGGCCTAGCTGTAATTTTGCTTCAGTAGCACGTGCATTCGAAATTAATGGCATTAGTGAGGGTAGAGCCATTAGTACCAAAATCCCTATAATTACAAGAACTACTAACACTTCTGCTAAACTGAATGCGTTTAGTCGCTTTTTTCTTTGTAAAACTTTCATCTTTATTTCTTCTTATCTTACGATGTCTGTGATTTATTTACTCCACAAACTTCGTTTAATTGGCAGTTTGCTTGGATGGGAATCACGTTGCAAATATATTTATCTTCTACGAAAGAATGGTGGTGTAGGAGGTTTTTCGTGTACAGTTTCCATATTAGCTTATTCTTAGTCATTCTAAGGTGCGTTATTTAGCCTTTCTTTTGTTTTATGCTTTTTAGAATGAAAGTTTATTTTCTTGTTTTGTCCTGAGCGTTTACTTTTGCTGCTGATTTTTAGAGATAATGAGATTTAAGCTTAAGTCTTCAACCTGTTTAAGGAGGAGAATTTAAACTTTAAATCTAAGACAGAAATTTAAACACAGATAACATAGAGAAATGAAAAGAAATTTAACAGTATTAGCCTGTTTGTTTTTGATGAATAATTTTATTGCTATAGGACAAAATCAATTTCCAACGCTAGAAGGAAAAAGTATAGTGATAGATGGAGGTGAAATTCAAATGGTAAAACCAATTGCTCCTAATGGCTGGGCTAGAGGGTTGATGTATTACACTGAACCAGGGAGGTCATCTGCTAGGTTTGCGGGCATTGGATTATATGGTACAGAAACTCCTGATCGTTTTTATATGGCTCATGGGAGTTCGCCGTGGAGTTCGGGCATGGGAATTTACGTCTTGAAAGATGGGAAGACGGGAATAGGAACTTTAAGTCCTAAAGAAAAGCTAAGTGTTACTGGGGATATTGGAGTGACAGGAGATCTGAAAATGTCTGGTGCTGACAGCTATATTTGGACGAATGGAACGGGTACTGGTGCTACAGGCATTTGGGATCAAAAGAACAATAGGGTACTTCTTTATACTTCTGAGAATTCTGGACATGTTGGTATTGGAACAAAAGCAGTCCCTGAAAAGCTGAGTGTTGAAGGAAGTATTAGTGTTACAGAAGACTTGAAAATGTCTGGGGCAGACAGCTATATTTGGACAAATGGAACGGGTACTGGTGCTACAGGCATTTGGGATCAAAAGAACAATAGGGTACTTCTTTATACTTCTGAGAATTCTGGACATGTTGGTATTGGAACAAAAGCAGTCCCTGAAAAGCTGAGTGTTGAAGGAAGTATTAGTGTTACAGAAGACTTGAAAATGTCTGGTGCTGACAGCTATATTTGGACAAATGGAACGGGTACTGGTGCTACAGGCATTTGGGATCAAAAGAACAATAGGGTACTTCTTTACGCTTCCGAAAAATTAGGAGGGATTGGTATAGGCACGAAAAAACTTGATCCAAATTCAAAATTAACAGTAGCAGGTGGAGTTTATTCCCGAGAAGTAAAAGTGAAGGTAAACGCAGGAGCCGACTTCGTCTTCGAAAAAGACTACAAACTCCCAAAACTAGACAAACTAGAAAACTTCGTAAAAGAAAAGAAACACCTACCAGAAATCCCTTCAGAGAAAGAAATGCAGGAAAACGGTCTTGAATTGGGAGAGATGAATATCAGGCTTTTACAAAAAGTAGAGGAACTAACACTCTACGTAATTGACCAGAACAAACAGCTGAAGAATCAAAACGAAAAGATCGAGGCTCTACAAAAGGAAATAGATTCAATGAAAAAGGCCACTAAGAAATAGAAAATACTGTTTTTAAAACTAAACGACTTTGAGTTTTTTAAAATGCTTTCCAATAATGTTAAATTTTAAGACAAAAGACAATGCGTATTTTATTCTTGATTAATGTGTTTCTCGTTTTAGGGAATGTTCTTCTTGCTCAAGTAACTACTGAGCTAGGGCCTGCAAATTATTCAGTAATCAATTTGGGACATAACCCCAAAGGAGATTATTCTAAATCCGTTATTATTTTGCATGAAATTTATGATACCGAGCAGGTAGATATGAATTATGCGATTGGACAAATACATGCATTGAGAGGGACAAAGACGGCGTATAATCGTCTTAATGTTGTGAATGTTAATTCGTCTTCTTCATATAAGAATATTAGAGCTTCTTATAATAGTGTAGGAGAGAATAAGTGGGAGCTTGTAACGGTTGAGTTAAATAAAAAAAAACATCTGGCCCTTCAAGTACCCTATTTACCAGCTTACCACAATCATTCATTTCAGTTTGTGGGACATTATAAATCAACTGGCGAACAAATGAAGCTCATAACTTATAAGAGAAACCGACCTGATAGAGCGGAGGAGATCTATAATGCTGAGATTAATAGAACGATAACTAAATATAAGCCGAATTTGAATGAGCGTTTCTGTGTGAATGAATTAACAATAGATGGAAAATTAAATATTGGCACTAATGCAACAAATGATTATCAATTGGCTGTAGATGGGACTATCGGGACTAAAGAGTTAAAAGTTAGATCGCAAATAGGAGCTGATTTTGTTTTTGAAGACGATTATTCTTTGATGCCTATAGAAGAATTGGAAGAGTTCGTGAAATCTAATAAACACTTGCCTGAGGTTGCTCCGGCAAAAAAAATGGAAGAAGACGGAGTAAGGCAATCAGAGATGAATCAAAAACTTTTACAAAAAGTAGAGGAACTAACACTCTACCTAATTGACCAGAACAAACAGCTGAAGAATCAAAACGAAAAGATCGAGGCTCTACAAAAGGAAATAGAGTCAATGAAAAAGGCCACTAAGAAATAATTCATTTCTTAAGAATAGCAAATTTGCTGTAAAGCAATAGCCCTAACCCTTTGATTTATTTTGCAGGATGGATAGGCTTATCTATCTTCGCGCAATAAATCAGAGGGTTTTCTGCATAGAAACACCTGTGTTATTGTTTTGTTGTAGTTTATTTCTGTAAAATATAGAATAAACTTAGCAGAAGCTTGTTTAATGAAGGGAGAATGATCGATTCTGATGTTTTGTTTGTTCTCTAGTATACATGAAGTTTAAAAGAAACCAATAGGTTCCCGTAAAACAGAGGCATAAAAACAGTATGCGAAAAATAGTAGTTCTTTTATTCATTTTGATTTCAGGAATTTCATATAGTTTTTCACAGGACTATATCAATGCACTTCAAGTCCGTTTAGATAGTTTATCGAAGCGCCTTCCTGCGCTGGACAAGCCAGTAAGTATATCCGTCAGTTCTGCACCAGTTAAAGAATTCCTTAGAGGTATTGCACGTACCAATAATCTCAATCTGGAAATTGATGAAAGTTTGAACTTCCCTGTAAGTTCCGATTTCTCCGATGTGAAAGTAAAAGATGTCCTTTTGCTTCTGTGCAAACGTCACAACCTCCATCTCGATTTTGTTGGAGATATTATTGCTATTCGCCAACGGCAAGAACCTCCAGTTGTTAAGGAAATAGATATCAGTTATAGAAAGAAACTTCTTTCGGGTTCACTCTCAGGTGATGATTTGATGGAGGTATGTCAGAAAATAACTGAGTTAAGTGGCGAAAATATAGTTGTGTTGCGTGGTTCGGAACATGAACGTGTATCTGGTAATTTTAAGGATATGCCTGTTGCTAATGCTCTAGAATTAATTGCAGCAGGTAATCAGCTCGATTTACAGAAATCGCCAAATGGGTACTATATCTTAGAAAAAACAGCCCGTCCGCAAAATATGCAGAATGGCTGGAATAAATACAAAAACAAAGACAAACCTGCGGGAGACATTCTCAATAAGACCATTGCTTTACAGAACAGAACAATTGATTCGCTAATTCATCTTTTGCCCAAAGATGTGAAAGAGAAACTAGAAATAAAGGAGTTTGCAGATCTAAATAGTCTGATTGTAAGTGGAAATGAAGCAGAAATAGATAAACTTGAAACTTTCTTAAAACACCTAGATCGTTCGGTACCACTTATCCTTATCGAGCTGATGATTGTTGAAGTGAACAATTCGGCAAATATATCAACTGGATTGGAAATGGGTATTGGAGAAAGTGCCAATGTAAGTGGTGGAAGCCTACATCCTAATTTAGAATACAATTTGAGCACAAGAGCAATAAATAATCTGTTTTCAAATATTGGGTCTTTTACAGCAACTAACCTCGGCCCTGTTAATCCTAATTTTTATCTAAAAATCAAAGCTCTGGAAGATAATGGTGCGTTAGAGGTAAAATCTACTCCGCGTCTTTCTACTTTGAATGGGCACGTGGCAGAAATGGCCAGTGGTGAGAAGAAATATTATTATGAAGAGCAGACCAATATATATTCTACACAAAGCACTTTGCAGAATACAAATAGAATTTGGAAGGAAATAACAGCAGACCTTAAGGTGAAAATTCGGCCATTGGTAGCTGGAGACAACCAAATTACGCTAAATATTGAGGTAGAACAGTCAGACTTTACTCCACGTGAATCTGCCGATGCACCTCCAGGTACAGCAACCCGCAGTTTCCGATCGCTAATAAGAGTGAAGAATCAAGAAATGGTGCTTCTTGGTGGCCTGGAGCGTAATGAAAATAGCACAACAGGCCGCGGATTACCATGGATTTCGCGAGTGCCGATACTGGGCTGGTTTTTTGGTAACAAAACCAAAAGCAGGGTTCGGCGGAAGTTGAATATCTTTATTCGGCCAACGGTAATTAACTAAATGGTCATTGGTAATTTAGTTTTGCGTTGCTGGTTACTATGATTATGGTGTGACTGTTTGGTAATCAAGTCCCCCTTTAGGGGGATATAGGGGGCGACAGACCAATGACCCAAAAGTTTCCGATTAAGAAACAATGATATTAGATAGATTTGAAAATTCGGCTTTAGCCAAAGTAAAAGAAATATGTGGTCTCCATTTGTTCATTGAGCCAAATGGGAGTCATCGTATACATTTTGTGCATTTGCAGCAGCAAAAGTCCGATTTGGTTGTTCTTGCAGAGGCTGAAATTGAAACATTAGAGGAATTAACAGACTCAGTCCCGAAACAAATTCCGATCGTACTAAATGTTGATGGACGTGGATTGATCCATAAACTGATCCGTCCAAATTCTACCGAAACTAATTTCCTCATCAAACAGGTTATGCCCAATGCGCAGGCAAAAGATTTTGCATTGCAATACATTCCTCTAACACAGAACCGCGCTGCGATTTCTTTGGTTCGCCATTCTAGTCTAGATGAAATTCTGAAGCAATTTGAAAAACTGTCATTACAAGTAATAGCTCTTTATCTAGGCCCCGCACTGCTTCACCAGTATCACAATTTATTACGATTGCCAGATACATTCTGTGTTTCGCAGAAGCAGTTGCAGTTTTCTTCTGATGGACTTACAGAATTAAAACCGATGCCATCAGCCGAACAGCATGATTTTGTGTTCGGAAAACAGCGCTATCCGGCAACAGTTTCAGTGCCTTTAGCTTCTGCAATACAATATTTTGCAGGTTTGCCTTTTGCTGTGGAAACTCCGAGAATTTCAAATGCCCACGAATCTTTTATCTATAAGAATCTGATAAAGAATGTCGGCATTGGAATTTTGGTCTTATTCTTTGTGCTATTGCTAGGCAATTATATGGCATATATGCATTTTTCGCAGAAAAACAATGAACTCGGCTTTCAGTTAAATACCAAAAGTCAATTAGTAGATGAATTGAACACAAAGGAAAAGGATTTAAAAAGCAAACAGGCATTTGTCCGTTCACTTGGTTTGGGTTCTTGGAAAATGCAGTCGTTTTATATCGACCGTATCGCATCATCATTGCCCAAAGGAATGAAACTGGAGGTGCTGAAAAGCAATCCATTGGTGGGAAAACTGAAGGAGAACGAAGAGCCTATTTTTGGGAATCAGAAGCTCAGGTTTTATGGATACGCAGAAAAGGCCGATAAAATTAGCCGTTGGATCGATGAACTGGAGCACAAAGGTTGGATTAAGGATGTAGATATTATCGATGTTCAACAAAAAGAAGATGCTAAGGGCGTATACTTCTGGTTAACAGTGGAGGTTGAGTAAATGGGCAGTTTAACGAACAAACAGAAATTCATAGCCTTACTGGTAGGTGCTTTGCTTTTTCTTTGGATAGCCTATCTGTTTTCATTTTCACAAACAATAGAAATGTGGAGCATGGGCAGAGAGACTGCAACGAAAATGAAGCAAGTGAGTACTGCTTCAGGGAGGATGCTGGCGGTTAAGAAACAACACAAGGCATTGGATGCTATCATCGACCGCAACTTAGCTACAGGTAACGATTTCAGGGAGAAACTTTTACTTACGGTTACTCAGGCCTGCAATCAGCATGGAGTTCGTTTTCAGGAAATGCATGAAGCTCATTTCTTTAGTAAAGAAACGTTTACTGTAGAAACACACACAATGCAGATCAGCGGACGATATCATAAGCTGATGGCTTTGTTATATGATCTTGAGAGAAGCAAAAATATTGGAAGTATTAAAAGTGTTCATTTCTTTCTGAAAAGAGAATATCGGAACGACAGAAAGAATTTGGTAATGGAACTTTATGTTCAGGCCATTAGAAAACAAAAGAAGTAGTTCATTATGAGTAAAGTATATATTCAAATCCTCATTTTTGCACTGTTTGCAATAGCCTGCGAGGATATTTTCGAAAGCGATTTGTCCGACAAACAGATTGTGCTTTTAGCTCCAGCGGATGGATTGTCTACTGATTTAACAAATCATACTTTTTGGTGGGAACTGATTGATGATGCACAAAACTATCAATTGCAGATCGCAAGTCCGAACTTTTTAGCGATGGAACAGTTGGTTGCAGACACAGTTCTTAGTAAAGATAAGTTTGTTCAGTCACTTACACCGGGCGTTTATGAATGGAGAGTGAGAGCTGTAAATACTGACAGCGAAACCGAGTATGTGAGCCGAACTTTAACGGTTGAAAACAGTTCGGATATATCCCGTCAGCGTGTGATTCTGAATTACCCTGGCGACAATTTTGTTACCAACGCCGAAAAGTTAACGTTCCGTTGGAATAAACTCTTCAATGCCGATAGTTATCTGATGGAATGGAAGTATGAAAACGGAGATTATGCAACAGAACCAATTTCTGTAGAAAATACTTATGCTGAAGTAGAACTTGCTGAAGAAAACACCTTTACATGGTCTATTGCTGGTTATAACGAGTCAACAGGAACTTATAGTGCAGCAAGTGAACGAACTATCATTGTTGACCGTACGCCTCCTTTGCAGCCTCAGCTAGTTTCTCCTACAAATACTGCAGAAATAACGGCGACTAACGACCGATTGACTTTTACTTGGACGCGTGAGGCTCAGGCTGGTGCTTCTGAATTCGACAGTCTCTACATATACAAAGGTACGGATGAAAAAACTTTGCTTTTAAAAGAACAAGCTAACGATCTGTCGTATACTTGGCAAAAAGCTGAAGTTGGGGAATATAGTTATCTGGTAAAATCATTCGATTCAGCTGGCAATGAGGGGACAACATCAGATACTTTTACTTTCTCAGTTGTTGAAAGTAGCGATTCAGGTAAGTGAAGTTCAAAAAATAATTTCGGTTAAGGCGCGAAAGGCGTTCAATACCGGAGCATACTATAGTACGTGAGGATTTGGACGACCGCATCGCAACGAAAACCGAAGTTATTTTTTCACTTTCACTAAGTAATGAACTTTGATAGTATAAAGATTGATCACTGAACTAATGACTAGTCAACCAATGACCAATCAACTAAGTTCCAACACATGAAAAACAAAAAAATACTATATCTACTTATCCCTGCTGTTTTGTTTATTTGGGGTTTAGTGATTTATCAGTTTTTCTCCTATTTCGAAACACCTGATTTTCCGCTTTCTTCTGTTGGCAATATAAAACTGACCAATCAGGAAGTGGAATCGCCAGATACGTTTCAGTTGTTAAAAAAATATGCCGATCCTTTTCGGATGGGCAAAAGGGTAGTGACATCTGGAATTGACGGGGAGAGTGCGCCGCAAAAGAAGAAGACTTCGGGGCGAAAGGAAAGAAGGCGTTATGTGCGACTTCACTGGGGAAAGATCAGATATCTAGGGCAGATAGAAGCAAAAAATGATAAGATCGGTTTGGTTTGGATTGCTGGAAAAAATCATCTTTTGCGCGAATCTGAAGAAAGGGATGGTTATAAGATAACAGCTCTTTATGAGGATTCTGTAATTATTCTTTATAACAACGAAGAAAGAACTTTCTTGAAGAAAAACGAAAAAAAATGGTAAGTAAGACTCAATACTACATATATTATTCTCTTTTAGTGATTTTCTCTTTTAGTGCTTTTCAAGTTTCTGCTCAGTATGATGCATTGCCCCTGACGCGTTCGGTACGTTTACAAAAAGGCGATTCTATTTTCGATTTTCACATGCGTTTGAATGCCGAAAATGTGAAGCCACAAAAAGATACACGCTATTTTTGGTTTGCTTCGGATTCCATTTTTTCGAATGTTGGGGGATTTAGCGGTATGCTTTTGCACGATAAATACGAGGTGTTTGGTGTTCAGAATGCATTGCTCGTTCAAGGAAACTACAAAAATGGTCAAAGGATTGGGGAGTGGAAATATTGGTATATCAATGGTGGATTAAAGAAGATTGAAAATTATAAAAAAGGGCTTCTTCACGGAAAATATTCGGTATACAGTATCACAGGCGAACTACTTCGTGAAACAGAATTCCGTAAAAGGAACAAACACGGTAAAGAAGAAATTTACGAAGGGGGAAAAGTTGTAAAAGTCACGTACTTTAGAAAAGGGGAGGAGAAGGAGAAGAAACCGTTACTGTCTTTTTTGAAAAAAGAGGGACAGAAGGATGAGAAGAAAAAAGAGCGCAAAAGAAAAAAAGCTACGAAGAGTAATGATGTTAAGCTGAAACCGTAGTATGAACCAGCAATTTCTAGTTTTGAAATAAAAAAATGGAATATTACAAAAATTGCGATGTGAAGACGCAGGCTGAAATCCTACGCTACATGTAACACAGGCTTTTGGCCTGTAGTTTCTATACATTATCAATCCAAGTTAGAAACTGTAGATTATGAACAACACTTCTAGAGTGTAATAGAGTTGATATTCAGCAGGAAAAATAAAAATAAAAAGAAAGTAAATTTAACAATTGACGAGTGCTGAGTCTCAGGCGCAAACCCATTAATATAAATTACGAACAAATAATTCTCCAACAGTTCAATGAACGTAAGACGCCTTAAAGCAGGAGCTTTACTTTATGCCATTTTTGTGGCAATTGTAACAGCAGTTCTGTTGTCATCTGTTCTGATGCTTTTTTATTACCGTACGGTAAATGCCCATAATTCTGCAATGCAAATTCAGTTGGATGCCAATGTAGAATCTGCTCTTCAATTACTAAAAAGTAAGCCAGCACTATTTCAGAGAACAGATACTTTGAGCCTAGGTCTTTATGCAGACCAAGCTGTACAAATGAAGCACCAGTGGTGGGGACTTTATAAACTGGTTAAGATTCATACCCGATGGAAGCATTTAAAGGCTTCTGCTCAGGTACTTTTGGGCGATGATGTTTTTCATGGAAGACAGATTGCCTTTTATCTGAAAGAGGACGATAACCACTTATCGGTGGTAGGAGCAACAAAAATTACGGGAACAGCTTTTTTGCCCAAACTAGGTATCAGAAAAGGGTATATAGCTGGAAAAACTTTTTCTGGAATTCAGCCAGTTGTTGGAGAAATTAAAAATAGTAAGAGAAAACTTCCAGAGTTGCATAACCGCTTGAAAGACTATGGGAAATTCGGCGATGATCAAACAAAGGGGGCACTTCAAAGAAGTTTTGAATATTTACAGAAGGAGAAGCAGATTGATGTGCCATTTTCTCATCCAGCACAACATTTTTATGCAGATCAGGCCATTTTACTAAATGGTTTCAAACTGAAAGGGAAAGTAATCATAGAATCAAAATATGCGATTACTGTTGGTGCTGGCACTGAACTTCGGGATGTTGTTTTAATTGCTCCAAAGATCTTCATTAAACAGAGCAAATCCAGTTCATTACAAGCATTTGCCCGTGACACTCTCATTGTGGGGGCAGGGGTGAAGCTCGATTACCCAACAAGCCTTTGTTTGATGCAGAATAAATCGGTATTACTTCAAAAACACGCGAAATCATTGCTTAAAATAGAAAAGGGGGCAGTAGTTGAAGGTAATGTTATCGTGAACCGATTGAATATGAAAAATAAGGCATTGTTGCTGGTTGAGAATGAAGCAAAGCTGAAAGGCATAAGTTATTGCAATGGTGAAACAACTTTCTTGGGAGAGCAAACAGGAAGCCTTTATATCGACGAGCTTATTTATTATGGAAGGTCTGCTATCTACAAGAATCACTTGTTGAATGCAAAAATCAATTTTCGTGCGCTTCCAAAGAATTTTTCGATGGGTGTTTTGTTTCATGAACAACATAAACTTATGTTAATGAAATGGGCAAACTAGGCAATAAGTAGGTGTGCTAATATAAACGACATTTTTAGGTTTGTCACAACACTGAATATTAGCACGATGCTTTTCCTAATAAATAGCACCACGTGCTTAATTGAATATTTCAACCAATAGCCTAATGACTAATAAGCCAATTCACGATAGAACAAATAGTAAAATAAGACGGATTAAAGCCTCAACTCTAGCTGAAACTCTCGTTGCCTTGGTCATTATAACGACAGTTTTCGGTATTGCTTTGATGTTGATTACGAATTTGTACAAAAATCCGGCAGACTTATCGAAACGAAGGGCAGTATCCTTAATTGATCAATTCTCAGCGGAAAGCAAAATTAGCTGGAACGATAAAAATACAAGCCAAACGGAATCTTCGCTAAGGATAGAACGCAAAGTAGAGCAGTATGACAATCAGCCCGACCTTTTTCTACAGAATTGGAGGGCATACGATGAAACAGGGAGAATGGTGTACGAAAAAAACGAATTGGTCTATGTCCGCACGCTTAAATAGTTTTACATTGATGGAGGTGCTTGTTGCTATGGTTATAAGTGGAATTGTGATGTCGATGGCTGCCTATGCTTACTTCCGCCTCAACGAATGGTATCTGAAAGATGCAGCACAGCAAGAGTACATTCAACGTACGGAATTGTTGGAAACAGCTTTACGGCACGATTTCCTTTTATGTAACCGACCTGTTTATTCCGATGGGGAACTGATTTTTTCCGAAACGAATCAGTATAAATTTCAGAAAGGTGTAATTGTCAGAACAACAGCTCAGCGAACAGATAGCTTTGTTTTTCAATACAATGTAAAAGTAGAAAAAATTGAAGTAAATGCCTCTCCTTCACTGCGATTAACTCTTGAACTACTGGGTGTCAAGAAGAACATCGTTTTAATGAAAGAATTACCTTATCAATCAGCAAAAAAATGAGTGTAAACCTCAAAGATATAAAGGGGATTGGCCCTACCGAGAAGAAAACGGAAAGCAGCATTTGGGCTTGGTTGCAGCGCGACATCAGTTTTTCGGGAAATAGCCTAAAGCTAAAAGAGAAAGAGCAGTTTTACAGCGAATTTAGTGTGTTACTTACGGCTGGCCTTGATTTACGCAGTGCGCTTAAGATTGTTTTGGAAGGAGCGCTCTCAAAGAAACTGAAGGAGGTGATTGAGGACATATCCGAGGCCGTGTTGTCTGGAAGCAACTTATCTGAAGCAATGCAACATACCAAAAAGTTTCAAGATTATGATGTGTACAATGTTCAGATAGGTGAGCAGACAGGAAGGCTAGATACTGTACTCGAAAATCTGCAAACGTATTATGCAGGCCAGATAAAACAGCGTCAGCAGATAATGAGTGCAATATCTTATCCTGCACTTATTCTTTTGGTTGCCATTGGAGCTATTGTGTTTATGTTCAATTTTCTTGTACCTATGTTCGTGCAGGTATTCGACCGTTTTGGTGGCAAGTTGCCGGCCATAACACAATTGGTTATTAATATCTCAAATTTTGTAACAGCTGCAATGCCTTACGTAAGCTTGTTGATTTTAGCATTGGTAGTTTCCTATTTTGTACTGTTGCGATATCCTTGGTTTAAAAAAGCATTACACTACACGCTATTGCGTTTGCCTTTTATTGGTGGTCTGTTGGGCAAGATTTATAGTCAGCGTGTATTCCGTTCGTTGGCACTGCTCTTTGAATCGAAAGTATCACTAATGGATGCCCTGCAACTGGTAGGTAAAATGATCCCCTTTATCCCATACCAACAGGCTATGCAGACCATTGAAGATGTTATTCTGCATGGCGGCAAGCTGAACGAAGGCTTTGCCCAATTTAGTTTTTTTGATCCCAAAACAGTCGCCTTAGTTAAGGTTGGCGAAGAGGTAAACCGCCTCGAATTTGCTTTTGATAAACTATCACAACAACTTAGCGATGAACTCAACGCCCGAATTTCAACCTTGAATACAGTGCTGGAACCTGTGCTTATTGTTTTTGTGGGGGTGCTTGTTGGGTTTATTCTTGTTGCTATGTATTTGCCGATGTTTCAGCTTAGTACTAGTATATATTAATTTAAAAATTGAAGAATGAGAATTATGAGATTTGCATGTCTGATTGTAATGTTAGCTTTTGGAAAATATAGTTCTGCACAACATATTCATTGGTTGGGC
Source organism: Bacteroidales bacterium (assembly GCA_965230435.1). GTDB lineage: Bacteria > Bacteroidota > Bacteroidia > Bacteroidales > JBDKHP01 > JBDKHP01. The sequence continues at coordinate 358,426 of CBDDLB010000002.1, read as the reverse complement.
TTAGAGCAAGCTGCTGGTTTTGATCCAAATGGACAGCACTTTGTTTATGGAGATAAGACAATTGGTCATTATTCGTTGGGTTGGTATACTGTTCCTGGTTCTGCTGAGGCGCGTTTGTCAGGTTATGGTGGGATTAGGTTGTTTACATGTGGAAAGAATCGATTCTCAATTACTGAAACTGGTAATATTGGTATAGGAACAACTACTCCACGTTCAAAGTTAGAAGTTGGGGTTCTTCATGCATCTAATCAAGATGAAGAGATGAGAATCGGTTCATATTATCAGAATAGATTTTATGGTTTAGGTTTGAATTATAGGATAAATTCTAAAGGAAAGTCGGCTAATCACTTGATTACTTATAGAGGGGGGGTGAGAACGGCCGCAATGTCTTTTGTTGAGGATAGAGTTGGTATTGGAACGGAAGATCCCCGTGCGAGGTTAGAGGTTGGCGTTCGCCATGCATCTAATGAAGATGAAGAAATGAGAGTAGGTTCATACTATCAGAGTAAATTTCATGGTTTAGGTTTGAATTATAGGATAAATTCTGAAGGAAAGTCGGCTAATCACTTGATCACTTATAGAGGGGGAGTGAGAACGGATGCAATGTCTTTTGTTGAAGATAGAGTTGGTATTGGAACAGAGAACCCTCAATCGCTTCTAGCAGTAGCAGGAACAATAACAACACAAGAAGTAAAAGTAACTTTAGAAGGTTGGTCAGACTTTGTTTTCGAAGAGGATTACAAACTCAGAAAAATAGAAGAAGTAGAAAACTATATAAAAGCCAACAAACACTTACCTGACATTCCATCGGCAAAAGAGGTAGAAAAAGAAGGTGTAGCATTAGGAGCAATGGACGCAAAACTTCTTCAAAAAATAGAAGAGTTAACCCTCTACACAATAGAACAAGAAAAAAAGATAAAAGCTCTAGAAAAGAAAAACGAGAAAATGCAAGAACTAGAAAAGCGACTTTTAATGCTAGAAAGCTTGCTGAATAAATAGTTTTTTTTGTTACTTCGTATGGCGTAATAATCAACAGTGGTTTGTTGTTTGTCATTTATTATGCCATGCGTAGTCTTAGGTTGATAGTTAAGACTACTTTCCTTGAGGTTTGTAAAATAGATTTTTACTCCAGATGATCAGCTTCATTAAAAAGTTGATTGAACCATCCAGACCTATCTTAACTTTAAACCTTTATATAACAATGAGAAAAACTATTCTTACCCTTGTTGTCGGGTTAATGACAGCTAACGTTTCTGCTCAAATAAACGTAACTCCTGCGAATGGTAGTGTGGGTATTGGCACTACAGATCCAAAGTACAAACTTCATGTAGACGGAGATATTGGTCTTGGCCTAAACACATCCGATGTATCGACAAAAATTGAAACTTACGGGAAGAAATTGTTCTTTGCAGGTGCTCATCACAATACAGACTGGCTTTGGATGGCCAGATACAATGTGTTAGATGCACCAAATTGCTCAGAGTTGCGAATGAATATTGGCGACGATGCCTCTCATCACGGCGATAAGTTTGTTGTTGGGGTCACAAACGGTAATGGCTGGAACCCTAGATTTGCCGTTTCGGGCGACGGAAAGGTTGGTGTTGGTACAATAGCTCCTGCCTATAAATTGCAAATTGATGGCGATGTTGGTGTAGGAATGAACCTAACCGATGCCTCAACAAGGACAAATACTTATGGTAATAGATTGTATTTTGCAGGAGCTCATGTCAATACGGATTTTTTGTGGATGGCTAGGTTCAATGTAGCAGAATCTCCTAATGCATCTGAATTAAGAATGAACATTGGGGACGATGCAGGTCACCATGGAGACAAATTCGTAGTAGGAGTAACCAATGGTAATGGTTGGATTCCTAGGTTTGCAGTTTTGGGTAACGGCAATGTAGGTATTGGTACAACTTCTCCCAATTCAAAGTTAACAGTAGCGGGTAAAATTAATTCACAAGATGTAAAAGTAGCTGTGGACTCAGGAGCAGACTTTGTATTTGAAAAAAATTATGAACTGCCCAAGTTAGATGAACTAGAAGGCTTTTTGAAAGAAAATAAACACTTGCCGCAAATCCCTTCCGAGAAAGAGATGCTTAAAGAAGGACTTACTTTAGGGGAAATGGACATTAAACTCCTCCAAAAAATAGAAGAATTAACTCTTTACACCATAGAGCAAGAGAAGAAAATCAAGGCTCTTGAAAAGAGGGAACATAAGGTGCAAGAGTTGGAGAAACGACTTTTAATGCTGGAAAGTTTACTGAATAAATAGTTCTTGATAATCCTGGTTAGAATCCAATCTAAATCTATTATGTTAACAATGAAAAAAGTTATCCTTACCCTTGCTGTTGGGTTAATGACAGCTCATGCTTTTGCTCAGAAAAATACATTTCCTGCAAGTGGAAATGTTGGAATTGGCACGACAGGAACAAACAATGGTGTGCTAACGGTTCATTCAAATAATAACAAACACCTCTTGCGTTTAGAAAACGATAAAAAGGGAAGCGAAGCTTCGATGAGGTTCAGGTCTAAAGATAAATCAGGTCAATATCTTCATGCAGATATTGCCCTTTATTCAACGGGGAAGGAAAAAGGTTATTTGGGTTTTAAGGTTCCTTATCATAACGATGTCAATAAAGGTTTCGATATGATTATCAATGAACAGGGGCGTCTAGCTCTAGGAACGATGAACACAGGTAATGGACTAGTCACATTCAATACTTCTGATACAAAGCTTTTGTTGCGCTTAGAAAATGATAGGAACGGAAGTGAAGCTTCTATGAGATTCAGGTCGAAGAGCCAGTCGGGCTTGTATCTACATGCAGATATTGCTCTTTATTCAACTGGTAAAGAAAAAGGTTATTTAGGATTCAAAGTGCCTTATGATAATGATGTCAATAAAGGTTTCGACATGATTATCAACGAACAAGGATATGTAGGAATAGGAACAACAAAACCAAATTCTAAGTTAACAGTTGCCGGAGATATTAATTCACAAGAAGTAACAGTAACGGTGGATGCAGGTGCTGATTTTGTTTTTGAGAAAAACTATGAGTTACCTAAGCTTGGTGAGTTAGAAAATTTTCTGAAAGAAAATAAACACTTACCACAAATCCCTTCAGAAAAAGAAATGCTAGAAAAAGGTCTTACTCTAGGGGAAATGAACATCAAACTACTTCAAAAAATAGAAGAGCTAACCCTGTACACAATTGATCAGGATAAGCAAATTAAAGAATTGAAGAAAGAAAACACAAAGATGCAAGATTTGGAGAAACGTCTCCTGCTGTTGGAACAAAAATTAGGACAATAATTCAAGCATACTGATAGCCCGTTAGTCGGGCTATTTTTTTCAAAACAGAACAAATGGAAAAAAGCAAAGAATTAAATGTAGCCCTGACGTTACAAAACGACAGTCTTCATTTTGAAGGTAAAGTTGATGGTCAGGAGCCTGTTCCAATAGATTATATTCCGCCCTTAGGCGATAATCTTGGTTATACATCGCTCGAATTATTATTATTGAGCCTTTCCTCATGTGCAGCAAGCACAATATTGATTTTCTTGCGGAAGATGCAAAAAACGGTTGACGATTTTACTGTTTCAGCACAAGGCATCAGAAAAGAAGAACATCCAACAGGTTTTAAGACAATCTGGTTGAAATTCGAGTTGAAATCTGAAAATGTGAATGAGGAAGAATTAGAAAAAGTGATTAAAATGTCAGAAGAACAATATTGTCCAGTGTGGACGATGCTAAAAGGGAATGTTGATATTTTTGTAGAATATAAAATCTCTAAAACAGAGCTCTCTTATGAAAGAAAAAACGCCCAATAAAAATTTAGCTTCAGTATGTGGCCTCTTCTGTGTATCCTGTGGCCTGTATTATGCTACTCAGGAAAATAATCGCCCTAGATTAGACGCAATTGCCAAACATTTGGGGTTACAGCCTAATGAAACTTATTGCGATGGTTGTAGATCCGAACGGAAAACCTCCAATTGTAAGAATTGCAGTTTAATAAAATGTGCAGAGGGCAAAGGTGTCGATTTTTGCGCTGAGTGTTCAGATTATCCTTGCTCGGAATTGAAAAATTTTCAAGAAAAAATGCCTCATCGCAAAGAAATCTGGAATTCGCAGGAGAGGATTAAAAATGTAGGTTGGGAACAATGGTATGAGGAAATGGTTGATTTTTATTCTTGCACAGCTTGCGATACAATTAATGGTGCCTATGATATCCAATGCAGAAATTGCGGAAATACTCCAAGCAATGAATTTGTGAAACTACATATGAATTATTCAAGGTAGAAAAAATATTACGAATAGATTCAAAATACTTCCTTTAGCTCCTATTTAGTTATTAAAGTCTAAAAATATTACTCACTCACAAGAAAAATCATTACGTTTGCAGAGCAAAAGATACGTTATGAGTGATTTTCCAAAGCTTATTCTGAAACCGGACAAAGAGCAGTCTGTTCTTCGGAGACATCAGTGGGTTTTTAGTGGTGCTGTAAAGAAGGTATCGCGAACAGTTGAAGAAGGAGATGTTGTTGCTGTATATTCTTCGCAGCAGGAGTTTTTGGCTTTGGGACATTACCAATGGGGAGCAATTGCGGTGCGGGTTTTTTCTTTTGAAGACGTTGACCCGAATATTGATTTTTGGAAATCAAAAATTGAAAAGGCATGGAAACTGCGCTGCCTTCTTTTTGAAGATAACGAAAGTACCAATGTCTTTCGTCTTATTCATGGCGAAGGAGACGGAATGCCAGGCCTTATAGTGGATTTTTATAACGGAACATTGGTATATCAGGCGCATTCTGTCGGTATGTATCATCATCGCGATGAAATTGCAGAGGCTTTGCTAGTGGTATTAGGAGATAAAGTAAAGTCTATTTACGATAAAAGTGCATCAACAGTACCATATAAGGCAGAATTAGGCGCTGAGAATGAATTCATTTACGGAACACCAACAGACGGTGTGGTCTTGGAAAATGGAATGCCATTTAAAATTGATTGGGAAACGGGTCAAAAAACAGGTTTTTTTGTTGATCAGCGTGATAACCGTGCTATAGTTGGTGGTTATGCCAATGGAAAACGTGTACTCAATCTTTTTGGTTACACAGGAGGTTTTTCGGTTTATGCAATGCAGGGGGAGGCAGAACTGGTTCATACTGTGGATCTGTCTGAAAAAGCAATAGCGTTGGCAAACGAGAATATTGCAATGAATTTTCCAGACGATAGCCGTCATAAAGGAATTGTTGCCGATGCCTTTGATTTTTTAAAGGAAAACGATGAAGATTACGACCTGATCGTGCTAGATCCTCCATCTTTTGCCAAACATCCAAAAGTTAGAAACAAAGCTTTGCAAGGTTATAAGCGCCTAAATCAGCTTGGAATTGAAAGTATTCGATCAGGAGGGTTACTGTTTACTTTTTCATGTTCTCAGGCTGTTAGCAAAGACGATTTCAGACGAGCTGTATTCTCTGCCGCAGCCAACAGTGGGCGCAATGTCCGGATCCTTCAGCAACTATCTCAGCCAGAAGATCATCCTGTTAGTATTTTCCATCCTGAGAGTGAATATTTAAAGGGACTTTTACTTTACGTAGAATAAAGAATTCAGTTTGAGAATGAATGGTGGTTTTTATGAAGAGGTTGATGTAGAGGGATGTTTATAGGTCATTCATTATCAATAGAAATAAAGTATATTTGTAAATAATTCATAATTCATAATTCATAATTCATAATTCATAATTCATCAACCTCCCTAAGCTTTTCTATAGCCAGTTTTTGCGCAGCTTCAAAAGAATGTACAACTGAGCGGAAAACCCCATGCCCGACTTCTTTCACAGGTTCGGCTATTACAATACGAGCCATTGCTTCCGGCATAATCTGTATGGAATGATGCAGATTATTTGCTTGAGAATATTTCATCATTTTCGCAATTAAAGCTTTGCCTTTGTCTCTTGCAACCTTGAAGTTTGTCATGTCTGGGATCGAGATGAATTTTTTGCCTTGATAGCTATCCACAGCTTTTTTCCAACTGTTGAATATTTCATTCGAAAGTTTTTCGACAATAATATCTGACCAAAAACCTTTTACTTCAAAATACAAAATCCGATTCTCTGTGGATTTAATTTGAAAGTAGTCTTCACATTTGCATTCCATTGGGTATGCTTTTATTGAGTTTTGGATTCTGTAAGTTACAGATTTCTTTGTTCAAAGGCAAGTGAAAGAGTTTTACTTGAAGCAGATAGGAGGTGGTAAAATAGGGTTCAAGATATTCATCTTGAACCCAAAATATTTTGTTGCGCGTAAATCTTACGACTAAGACCTTTACCAACGCTGTGGAGATTCAACTTTCAGAGCTTTGTGTAAAAGATTTAGGTCAGCAAGAACAATAGCTGTTACAGCTTCAATAATAACAGGAGCGCGAAGAGCAACACAGGCATCATGACGTCCTTTTACTTTCAGCGTGTCCATTTCACCCGTACTCATATTCGTGGTTTGTTGCTCAATCGAGATGCTCGATGTTGGTTTAATAGCAACACGGAAAACAATGTTGTTTCCGTTTGTAATACCCCCGTTTATTCCAGCAGAATAGTTGGTTTCCGTTTTTCCATCTTTTGAGATGAAGCGGTCGTTATGCTCACTCCCTTTCATTTTGGCAGCCTGCATACCAGAGCCGAATTCTATTCCCTTTACAGCTGGAACGGCAAAGATCATATGGCTGATTAGGGACTCCACAGAATCGAAAAGCGGTTCGCCCCAACCAATAGGCAGGCCTGTTGCAGTACATTCAATTAATCCTCCAATAGAATCGTGTGCAGCAAGGGCTTCATCAATAGCTTTTTCAATATCCTTTTGACCACCAGCTTCGATAAGTTCAGCATGAACACCAACTCCTTCAATAATTTTCTTCGCAAAATAACCAGCCGTCACAAGTCCCAATGTTACACGGGCAGAGAAATGTCCTCCTCCCCGAAAGTCTTGATAACCACCATATTTGTGAGTTGCCGTAAAATCAGCATGTCCAGGACGTGGGATATCGTTGAAGTTATAGTCTTTCGAGCGTGTATTGGTGTTTTCAAAAATGGCTGTAATAGGCGCACCGGTTGTTTTATCGTTGAAAATTCCACTTAGAAATTTGGGTGTATCAGGTTCTTTGCGTGGTGTTGTGCCCTTAGCACCAGATTTTCGGCGATTGAGTTCGGTCTGTAATTCATCCAAGTCTAAGTCGATACCCGGAGGGCAGCCATCAATTGTGATACCAACACCATTTCCGTGTGATTCGCCAAATATTGAGAGTCTGAAGATTCTTCCAAAATTATTCATGCGTGTGTGTTCAATAATTGATTAATAGAATAATTGAATAACAAAATTATCATTGTCAACATGCTAAGCATATGGAGTCTTCTAGTCCATCGTTCTGCTTTTTTGTGTTTTGTCAGATCAAAGATAGACAGTCATATGTAGCATACATTTTAATCAATGACCATTATTCAATTATTGATTCAAGATCTTCAAAGAAGGCAGGGTAAGATTTAGAAACAGCTTCGGCTTGTTCTATTTCTGTTTTACCTTCAGCTTTTAATCCAGCCACAGCACAGGCCATTGCAATTCTGTGATCGTTGTGCGAATGAACAGCTGCTCCTTTTATCAGTTGTGGTTTTATCCACATCATGTCGTCGCTGTAATCTATCGGTATGTTCATTTTTCCGAATTCTTCTTGAAGCGTGGCAGCGCGGTTACTTTCTTTATGAGTAAGTCGTTTGGCACCCTTCAGCGTAGTGTTGTCTTTGCAATAAGAGGCCAAGGCTACTAGGGCAGGAAACAGGTCTGGGCAGTCTGTTGCGTCAAATTCAAAACCTTTGAGGACGTTCATTTTCACTACAATCTCATTTTCGGAGGTAGATATTTCTGCTCCAGCATGCTCAAGGGCTGTCATAATTTCACGGTCAGCTTGGGCTGAATTTGGCTTAAGGCCCGTAACCGATATTTCTCCTCCAATTGCACCAGCAACTAACAGGCAGGAAGCCCCACTCCAGTCACCTTCGATGAAATATTCACGCGCTTTGTACTGTTGTTTGCCTGGAATCAGGAAGCGTTCGTAATTATGGTTTTCTACCTTTATTCCAAAATCTTTCAGCGTTTCCAAGGTCATATCGATGTAGGGGCGGCTTTTCAAATTTTCAACAATCAGTTCCGAATCGTTTTCGCAGAGTGGCAATGCCATAAGTAGGCCAGTTAGGAACTGAGAACTTGTAGAGCCATCAACGAATGCTTTCCCCCCTTTTAATTTTCCTCTGAGTTGAAGTGGTAGAAATCCATTGTTGCTTTTTACTTCAACTCCAAGTTGGCGCAATGGTTCTTCTACCATTGTGATGGGGCGGGAGAGGAGCGAACCTTCTCCACTGAGTGTCATTTCACCTCCGGCTAAAGCTGCAATTGGCGAAAACATACGCACACATAAACCCGCTTCTCCGCAGTTCAGAACGGCATCGTTTAGCTTAGGGTTTCCTTCTATATGTAGTTTGTCATCAATACGTTCAACTTTGGCTCCTAAGTTTTCAATAACCTTAGTTGCAGCGATTATGTCTTTGCTGTCCGATAAATTTGAAAGTATGCTTGTGCCTTCCGAAAGAAGGGCTGCCGCAAGTGCACGCTGCGCCATACTTTTCGAGGCAGGTGCTTTTACTGTGCCTCTAACTGTTGAAGGCGAGATTAATTTCTTCATATATTTTTTCAACAATTTGTTCCGATGTTTTTCCTTCTGAATTGACCATAATATCGGCAGCGCTGGCATATACTCCCATGCGATCAGATAAAAGTACTTTTGCTTTTTCAAGAGGGTTCTCAACTGCAAGAAGTGGGCGGGAATTGGGTTTCATCCGCTCTATTACCATTTCTGGCGATGCAGAAAGCCAAACTACCATTGTACGGCGCATGAGCTGTTCGCGGTTTTCCGGTTTTAGCACAAGGCCTCCTCCGCACGAAATAACAGTGTTCGGATAGCGTAGAATATGGTCTAGGGTTTCACTTTCCTTCTGGCGAAAACCTGTTTCTCCTTCTTCTTCAAAGATTTCTGCAATTGTTTTTTTGTATCTTTTGGTGATGGCGATGTCGCTATCTACAAAGCGCATGTTGTATTTATCGGCGAACAAGGAGCCATTCGTTGTTTTACCAACCCCCATAAAACCAACAAAAGAGATGCTGTAGTTTTTCTTATCTATAGAACCCTTTTCAAGTGCAGTTCTCATAACTTGTATGTCAGGAGTTCTCCCCAGAAATAGCTCAAATGCAGGTACGGCTTGATTTAGAAGCCAGTCCAGACCACTAATTGTTTTGCACCCTTTGTTTGTAGCATGCTTCAATAAAGTAGACGATTTGTAGTTGGCATCGAAAATTACAGTCTCTTTTTTTAGCCATTCTGGATCGACAAGTGAAATGTCCGAACCTAATGTAGAAATAAAAAGTTCAGCAGATGATAACTCCTCACGCAATTTATTCAATGGTTTTGCTTCGCAGTTGAATTCTTTGGCAAGCTTTTCTGCTTTTGCAAACGTGCGGTTTATGATGGTTACTTTGGCTTGCTTTTCAGCTAGTGCGTATACAACTCCGCGCGCAGCTCCACCTGCTCCAAGTACAATACATCGTTTAGCGGTGATGTCTACATTATTCTGCTCTAAGGATCTGGCCACACCTTTGTAATCGGTATTATAACCTACTAACTGTCCATTTTCTTCAACTACGGTGTTTACACTACCAATGGTTTTTGCAGCTTCGTCGATTTTATCGAGCAGGGGCATGATGTCTTCCTTAAAAGGAGCTGTGACATTCATTCCCTTTAGTTTGTTTTGTTTGAATTGTTCAATTGCTTCTGTTGCTGTATCTGCTGCCAAACGGAAATATCTAGCGTCCGTTTTTTCTGTATCAAAAACAGCATTGAACATTAGGGGGCTTTTGCTATGTAAAATAGGCTTGCCTGTTACTGCGAATAATTGCATGAGTTCAAAGTCGTTTATAGCCGTTGGGTCAATATACTGTTTTCAACTAAGCACGTAGTGCTATTTGCAAAGGCATTGTGTTAATAATCAGTTTAGTGTCAGTTTTAGAAGTGTCCTTCTTATTAACACATTGCGTATTTGGCATCTTAACATGTTATACCCTGTTCATATGGCTTAGTGTCTACTGTAAAATGGTTTAATGCGATCTGGATGCCGAAAATTTATGGATTTAAATGTAGTAGACTTTTCGTAATTTTTTGAGAAACTTTACTATTGGTTTTTAAGATGAATGCAGATCAGTTTAGTATTTCATAAACAGACTTAAGTTCATCCCCAGTAAGCTGTCCGGGAGCTGTGCTGTTTTCTGCACCAATTGCTGCAAATGTGAAAGGGGCTCCAAGTACAACAGAAGCAACTCGCGTAATTTTCCCCAACTCTCCCATTCCTATTGCAACTAGGCCTTCGTAATGAGAATAAAGCCCAAGAATTCTTGCAGTTTCTTTCTTCGAGTTAACTTGACATGCTAATTTTGCGATGTCAGCACCCTGATCGAAACACTGTTGGACAATGCTCTCAAGTTCGTAGCGGACAGGCGTTATTTTATAGTTGTGGTACGATATGATCACTTCACATCGGTTGCGAGCATGTTTCACTATTGTTCTCTTGAAGTCCGGTAGCGATTCTATCTCTACGTCCACATATTTCGCTCCGTAATCAATGGTTTGTTTCAGGATTTCGAGCCTTTCTTCTTCTGTTATCTTTCCAGGTCGGTAGGTGGCAATAAGCGGAGTTTTTGTTTGTGAAAAAACTTGCTTTATTTGTTCTGTGTCCAGATCCAGTAGATCTAAACGGATTTCTGCCATTTCACATTCTTCGATTAAGTTCATTACTGTCTCGAAGTCGACTGATGCAATGCTCGTACAGATCATTGTTGTTTGAATTTAGTTCTTTGTTTGTCTGATAAGCTGGTGTTGTAATGTTGACGATACTTTCGATGCGTCATTGTGCTGATATACAAAGGATAATGGTTTTCAGTGAATAGTTTTATGAATTGAATTGGTCATTGGAAGTTTAAGATAAACCATTCCAATGACCAATCAACAAATATACTATAGTGAAAGTGTTTCTCAGTTTTTCAGCAACAAAACGAGCGATTAATTAAAAACTCTTAAGTTATGCCTACTCGTTCATGATTTTACCCTGACGGTTGATTGATTCCTGATGGATTGCTTTCAAATAACGGTCAAGGAAAGCTTCTGATAGTCCATATTTCAAACCAATCTCTTTACGGTTTTCAACAATTTCTTCCCATCTACCTGCCTGAAGGATGGTCATGTTGTTCTCTTTCTTGTAGCGTCCGATCTGGTCTGCAATTGCCATGCGTTTTTCAATTGTTTCGAAAAGAATATCGTCGATATTGTCGATCTGATGACGAAGTTCTTCTAGAGTTTCAAGTACATTTGGATCTTCAGGTTTGCGGTGGCGTACATGAAAGCGGTTGCACATATCATTCAGACCTTCTGGTGTTACCTGCTGTTTAGCATCACTCCACGCTTTGTCTGGTGTAATGTGTGTTTCGATCATAAGACCTTGGTAATGAAGGTCAAGTGCCTTTTGAGAAAGACTAAATAGGAATTCACGATTACCGGCCATGTGGCTAGGGTCTGCAAAAACAGGAAGATCTGGAAGTTGTTGTTTCAGTTCAATTGCAATTTGCCATTGAGGAGGATTGCGGTATGGCGATTTCTCGGAAACAGTGAATCCTCTGTGGATTGCTCCAAGTTTTGTAATACCAGCTTTGTTGATGCGTTCAAGTGCCCCCATCCAAAGTGAAAGGTCTGGACTGACAGGGTTTTTAACAAGTACAGGTACATCTAAGCCTTCCAGTGCGTCTGCTATTTCCTGAACAGCAAATGGGTTTACTGTGGTGCGTGCCCCGATCCAAAGAATATCAACTCCATATTTGATTGCTTCGAAAACGTGCTTTGCATTAGCAACCTCAGTACCTACAAGCATGCCTGTTTCTTTCTGAACCTGTTGCATCCACTTTAGTCCTTCAGCCCCAACGCCTTCAAAAGTGCCGGGACGTGTTCTTGGTTTCCAGATTCCAGCGCGGAAAATACGCACGCCTTGTGCCGCAACCTGACGGGCTGTTTCCATTACCTGCTCTTCTGTTTCTGCACTACATGGTCCTGCAATAACTACTGGACGCTGAATTTGTTCTGAAATGCCCCACTCCGATAGAGGCTCTAAATTAAGTTCGACACTCATTATTGTTTGCTTTTTAGTATTTTCTAATGTTGATTTCTAAAGTTATCTTGTTGGTTTTTCGTAAAAAGTAAATCGTAAAATAGTTTTATGAAATTACTGTTCGTTTAAACAACCAAAAGGTAATTATTGCTGAATCACTTTGCGTATGCGTTCCTTTGCCTCTTGCAGCATTTCCATACTGCTACAGAGGGATATTCTTATAAAACGTTCGCCAGCTGAACCAAAAATAAATCCAGGAGTTAGGAATACTTTAGCTTCGTAGAGTATCTTATCCGAAAGTTCAGCTGCATCTTTGTACCGATCTCCAATTTTAGCCCACATAAACATACCTACTTGTTCTGTGGAATACTCTGCATCTACGAGGTCTAGAATTTCTTCTACTACGGTTCGTCTTTCTTTGTAGCTCTTGTTGATATTTTCGTACCAGTCCGCTCCGTTCTGCAACGCCACTGCCGCAGCTTCTTGCATTGCACGGAATGTTCCGCTGTCCATATTGCTTTTTACGCGCAGGATATATTGAATATGTTCTGCACTTCCTGCTACCATTCCAATACGCCAGCCGGCCATATTGTGCGATTTGCTTAGCGAGTTCAATTCTATAGCAACATCTTTTGCTCCTTCCATTGCCAGAATCGATTTTGGATTTTCATTCAGAATGAAACTGTACGGATTGTCGTTGCATATCAGTATGTTGTGTTTTTTTCCGAATGCGATCAGTTTCCTGAAAAATTCCATGTCAGCAGGTGTACCTGTTGGCATGTTTGGATAATTCACCCACATGATTTTTACCTTGCTAAGATCTTTCTGTTCTAAGGCATCTAGATCGGGTTGCCAGCTAAGCGTTTCTTCTAAGTTATAGGTGATAGCTTCAGCCCCTACAAGTTTACTGACGGCTGCATAGGCAGGATAGGCAGGATTGGGAATAAGAACCTGATCGCCTGGATTAACAAAAGCCATAGATATGTGCATAATGCCTTCTTTCGACCCTATAAGAGGCAGTATTTCGGTATCTGGATTTAGTTCTACTCCGAACCATTTGCTGTACCAATCCGAAAAAGCTGTTCGTAGTTTTGGGATGCCAATATAGCTTTGGTATCCATGTGTATCCGAACGCTCAGCAGCACTTATCAGTGTTTCTATGGTTTGTGCAGATGGGGCTTGATCTGGGTTACCGATACCAAGGTTGAGCACATTCATGCCTTCTGCATTCATTTGTGCTATTTCCTTAAGCTTTTTGGAGAAGTAATATTCTTTCACTTCTCTTATGCGTTCTGCTGGCTTCATTGTTGTCTGTTTCGCTGTTAAGTAGGCGTGATAAATAAATGATACTTCTTTGTTTGTTACTGTGCTGAAATTGGAATGCTACTTATGTTATCAATTGCAACACGTACTTATTTATTGATTCACATTGATGTGACTTTGTCCACGCTCATACAACCCTATAATTTCAAGATTTCTTGTTAGAGGGCGCATAGCTGATATTGCTTGTTCGTAGCGTAAATAATTATCGAAGATAAGATCCACATGAAAAAGGTATTCCCATTCGAGGCCAACAATAGGTACGGATTGAACTTTGGTTAAGTTCATATTGAAGTACGAAAGAATGGAAAGAACCTGAGCCAAACTTCCTTCGCGGTGCGGAAGTGAAAAAACGAGAGATGCTTTTGATATCCTATTCAAAGGCATATCGTTGAACGCATCTTTGTCTGCAAGTACAAGAAAACGGGTATAATTCCGCTTGTTGGTTTCTATATTGCCTGCTAGTATTTCAAGTTTGTACATTTCGGCAGCCAATTCACTAGCAATAGCTGCCATCCCTTCTTTTTTGTTTTTTGCAATGTCTTCTGCGCTGAGTGCAGTGTCTTCGCTTTCAACTAGCTTAATGTGAGGGTAAGGTTTGAAAAATTTGCGGCACTGGCGTATTGCCATTGGATGGGAATGAACCTCTTGCAGGTCTTCAATTTTTTGTCCAGGCAGAGCCATTAGCTGGTGGGCTATACGAATGTATATTTCACCAATAATTTTCAGGTTCGATTCACGAAGTAAAGTGTAATTTGGGAGGATAGTCCCAACAATTGAGTTCTCAATAGCAAGAATGCCATAGTCTGCTTCTCCACGATCTATTACATCAAATAGTTCTTCGAAGGTTGTGCAAGGTAGAACCGGAACGTCTGCACGTTCGAAGAATTTATTTGCAGCGATTTGATGGTAAGCACCAAACCCCCCTTGTATGGCTACGCGCGTTTGTGAACCGTTGAGTGTCATTACTTCTTATTTTATTTACATTAAGGTCACAGACCTATTTATATTGATTTACTTTAGTTTGTCAAATCAGCAACTTAGCAGCGGTATAAATTTACGTACATTATGGCTGCTTATGGTAAAAAAAAATCCCAGCGCTAAGGCCGGGATTTTCAAGCTTATTTAGATATACGCAATACTAATCCCGCTCGCTCGTAAGCCAGAAATAAAAGAAAAAGAAATAGCGGTTGTGTATTGTATATTGATCTGTCATGTTTTGTTAATTTCATAGCAACAGTAACGATAAGGGGTGTTGTATGATCGCTTTATATTAAAAGGTGAATCCCCTACTGTTGACTTGGTCAAAGATATAGATTATTTTTAAAATGCAAAATTAAGTTTACTTAAACTTTCGTTTCGTAATTTCTAAGGTCTATTTCGCGTTTGATTGTAAATGTGCTTTTCAAGATCTTTTCTTACGTTTTTTGCAGCAGCTTTTACTCCAGATGTATAAGTATCACTCACGTTATCGATTATTTCGATTATTTCTGGGATGAGTTCTGTATACCTCTTTCCTATTTTTGCTGCAAGTTTCATGCTGAGCGCCCTCACCGCAGGGGGCTGTTTAGTATCTTCCATCCAGCTAAAACACTTGTCAATAGTTTCGCCAAGCTGTTTCTCGTTCATCGTTTCGGAATGGGTAAGTATGATTCCAAGAAAGTTTCGTCGTACGCTTTCGTCCTTTGTTTCAAACAGAATTTGATATATAGATTCGAAATGAATGTTAAGTAGCTCGGGATTTTTTTCAAGTACAAGCCATACAACTCGCGAAACACGCATTGGGTAAGGATGTTTGCCATAACGGGCCAATTCTATAGCATCATACAGTAGGTCTGGGTTTTCAAGTATAGCATCAGCAACCATATCGGCCAAAAGGCGCGAAGTGTTGTGTAGCTCTTCTTTAAGATCCATGTGGGCTTTTGTATTATAAAATGGTTTCAGCTTCTGTTTTACGATTTTGCACTGAAAAGTTTGAATGTTTGGCTTACAGGTACTGTGAAAATAAACTTACTGCCTTTTCCTGTTTGGCTTTCTACTTTCAGCTCGCCTCCATTTCTTTCAACAAGTTCTTTTGTAAGAATCAGGCCGAGTTTTGCATAAGTCTTATCGTCCTCGTGTTGTTCCTTACCTGTTGCAAACAGTTTTCTTAACGTTTCTTGTCTGATTCCCACGCCATTATCTTCCACAATAACCTCAAGAAAGTTGTCTATGTTTTGTGAGTAGATTTTTATTAGTCCCCCTTCCTGTGTATACTTTATTGCATTGGTGATCAGGTTTCGGAAGATGCTAATGATATTTGCTCGGTCGGCATAAATTTTATTGGCTTCTTTCCTCGTTATTTTAGAATATAGACTTAGTTTTTTCGCTTTCGCCATAGAATAATAGCTTTCCATGGTGTCGTCTATGATGTCGCTAAGGAAATGATATTCTGGTTCAAAAGGAGCATCGTTTTTTTGTATCCGCGACCACTCCAATAGGTTTTCGATAAGATGATGGCCATTCTCAGCAGCTTGGTTTATTATTGTTAGGTACTCCTGTTGTTGTTCTTTTGGCATTTGGTCCAGTTGGTCTTGAAGAGCCGTAGAATAGCCTTTGATAAAATGAAATGGGTTATTAAGATCCTGGGCAACAAAGTTCAGGAATTTCTCTTTTGTGTTGTTCGATTTCCTTAGTTCCCACGTTTTTTCTTTCATTTCGCGGTTCTGGATGCGGATGTGCCTGATGTTACGGTTTTCGAAATATACAAAACCAATTATTAGTAGCAGGGCAAGTGTTGTTCCAGCAACGCGAAGGTGAAACTGAGATTCAAGAAGTTTATACTTTGTGTCGCGTGAGTAGCCAATGAGGTATCCAATATTATTGTTCGAAATATTCATAACGGGAACCAGTGCAGCAGTATAGTAAATCCCTTTATAGGGTATGGATTTAGTGTATTTTCGGCCAGAAGAAATTTCTTGATAACCAACTATTTGAAGTACCTCGTTGATTTTTTTCCTGATCTGAAAATCGATCCTATCGGCAAATAGACGACGGGCTGTATTGAAAATACTAGTCTCGTATAGATACTTCATGTTTACATCGCTTTGCACATAGTTTGTGTTCATATCATGGTATACTGCTGCGCCAACAGCTTTTTTCTTTATGGCAAAGGCGTAGTTTATTTTTTTTATCTTCATCATTTCCTCCCGGATGGTATTAAAACCAACACCTGCTTCTACACAGCCAACATATCTACGTTCTGTGTCGAAAATAGGGAAGATATACCGAAAACCATTGAAATAGCGACTTTCCTGAAAACCCATCACAAACTGTTTGTGCTTATTAGCCTCTTTTATTCCAGCAGCTTTTTCCCCAGCTTTTGCGCCGAATTCGTCAGGTTTATGAAACTGTAGAAA
Organism: Bacteroidales bacterium; assembly: GCA_965230435.1. GTDB lineage: Bacteria > Bacteroidota > Bacteroidia > Bacteroidales > JBDKHP01 > JBDKHP01. The sequence goes on along the minus strand of CBDDLB010000002.1, from coordinate 341,462 downwards.
AGACTCATTATTGGGGAGATAAAAATTTAGGCGTTTGAAACCTCTGTATTTTAGATTGTTGAAGATGGGGAGCAATAGTTTGTATAGTTCTTCTCTTTTTTCTGCTTTTACAACCTCGTCTGCATTTTGGACTTGGTGCATTATGTCGAGGGTTTGTGGGATGTTGAGAATCTGGTCGAAGTAGCTTTCTGCCAGAAGCCGAAAGGTATTTTGCGAAACCGAATATGTAGAAAATACTTCATACGATTTCCGGTCGTAGTAACTTTGCATTTCTTCCTTGAAAGCTTGGTTCCAGAAATAAACAGCAATTACTTCGATAATGAAAAAAGCTGTAATTAAATAGGTCTTTGGTATCTTAACATCAAACATAACAGAGCTTTAATGGCAATGGCTTCATAAGCACGGCATGCAATTTATTTGAAAAAAGCATTGTGCTAATATTCAGTATGGTGACAAAACTAAAAGTATCGTTTACATGAGCAAATGATATTTTTTCATTTTGTAAATGAGTAAGTTACAGTGAATAAAATGAACATTGATTCAGGACACCCATTTACTTATGAAAACATACAGCGTTTGCGATCTTAAAATTACTTCTCTCCAGACGATTTATCAAAAAGAATGCAAAAATTAATTCGATCTTGTGTTGGGGCGTTTTAAGGAGTTGCGATTTTTGTGCATCAACCTACACTTCGGCTTGCAAAAAACTGATTAAGTTGATTATTTAGCGCTGTCCAATAGGACACCCGACAACTGGCATTATATCTACCTGATTTTTATGAATTTATTCAAATATACACAAATGAGACTGATTTTCTTATTAACCTTCGTTACCCTTTACACTTTCAGTGTTCATGCACAGAAAGGAAAAAAGCTTTTTGTTATTGATGGGAAAAAGTATTATTCCGAAGAGTTCGAGTACCATTATCAGAAGAACAATACTGGTGCCAACAAAGAACCCTTTTGGGAATATGTAGAGCGGTTTGTTAATTATAAACTGAAAGTTGTTGATGCACTGAACCAGAAGCTGGATACTTCCCAAAAATTTAAAACGGAGCTGGAGGGCTATAAAAAACAGTTGCTTGCTGGTTACAAGATAGAGAAAGGACTATTGGATTCTCTCGTAGCGCTAGAATACGAAAGAATGAAGGAAGAAATTAAGGTACAGCACTTTTTTGTTAAAGTTCCTAGAAATGTAGTCGATACGTCATCTTACCGTGCAAAAGCAGATAGTATATTGAAGCTTTTGGATGCAGGAGCAGATTTCTCTGAATTGGCTTATGAACACTCCGATGAGCAAACAGCCAAAGACAATAAAGGAGTGCTGGGATGGATAACAGCTATGAGACTCCCGTTTGAGTTTGAAACGCATCTTTATGGAATAAAAGTTGGCCAACATGGTAAAATATATCGTTCTGCTGCCGGATACCATATTTTTAAAATTTTGAAACGTCGCCCATCTGTTGGAAAGCTGAGGGTTGCACACCTCCTAAAATATTTCCCGCAGGACAGTGCAGATCGCAAGGCAAGTATGGATACCCTGAATACAATTGTGGAACGTGCCAGAAAAGGAGAGGATTTTGCGAGTCTTGTGAAAGAATTCTCCGATGATGACAGTACTATAGACAGAGGAGGAGAACTGCCTTGGTTTGGAGTAGGGGAAATGCTAGAGGAAATTGCACAAGCCTCTTTTGAACTTTCTCTTGATCAGCCGGTATCAAACCCCGTAGAATCGAACTTTGGCTGGCATATCATTAAACTATTGGAAAAGAAGCAACTTGAACCCTTCGATGAGATTAAGTTTAGCCTTAAATCGAAAATAGAAACTTCGCCACGTTTACACGCCGGGCGTCAATATTTCCTTAAAAAATTACGTGGAAAATATGCATATCAGCCAAAAGGAGAGCTTAGCCAATTTCATGTTTGGGTAGATTCATGCCGTGCTCATAATAAGTGGGATGCCGAGCCACAGTTCGATACTGCTAAAGAACTGTTAAGCTTCAACACTAAAAAACACACGAATGCAGATTTTGTTGCTTACCTTAAGAAACAAAGATTTCCACCTAAAATTGTTGCGACATCGGTTTATGTAAATCAACTCTATAGTATTTTTGTGAATGAATGCTTGGTTGATCTTATTGATTCTAAAATATTGGACGAGAATCCGAAACTGAAACGTTTATTGGACGAGTATCATGATGGAATTCTAATTTTTGAGCTTCTAGAAAAGAAAGTTTGGACATCTGCTCGTGAAGATTCGGTTGGTCTAAAAGCTTTTTATGAACAACACAAACAGAATTACAAAAGGTCTGCAACCTTAGAAGTTAGTATTTTCAAAGCTGACACTCTTCCTACATTGATCGCAGCAAAAGAGCTTGTCTCAAAGAATAAAGAATTAGCGTTGGATTCTTTAGTTGCTGTAATGAAAAAGGAAAAGCGTTCTCTAACATTTGTAGAGAAGAAGAAGTTCGTATCTGGCGACGATTCTTTTGTTTCAACGATAATTAATGCGTACCAAAATGGGGATAAAAGCAAAGTTGAATACGACGGAGGCAATGGAATGCTTTATTATGTTCATAATTATTTAGCTCCCGGCATTCAGGAATTTGAAGATGTAAAAGGACTTGTTTTGGCAGATTATCAGGATTTTAAAGAGAAAATCTGGATTGAAAAATTAAGAAAAGAACATAATGTGAAAGTTTATAAGAAAGCATTGAAGCGTCTGGAAACAAGACTTACAGAATAAGCAAATGCTATAAAATTTAAAATTGAATGAAATTGAGAGCGCGGCATGATAAATGTTGCGCTTTTTATTTGGGACAGAACTAACTTCTTAAAAAGCATTTCTTTATGGTGAGAAGAATGGCTATTTACGAGATAAAGTAGTTGGAAGGAAGATTCAAGAACAAATTTTCACACAATAGAAGGAATTTATAAATTTTGTTTGATAAAAATGATAGGTACTTTCATGCAGAATTGACTCGAAACGAAATAGGCTGTATTTTTATTGCAAAAAAAAAAGGCAAGCTGTTTGTCGGAACGGAATTTTAATAATTTTGTTTTGTAATTCTGATTTGTGGCATGCCTTGTTGTTTTTCCGATGGGGTGCGCCCGTTTTTTTGTAAAATACATGCACCAAATCCCTGTTATACATACCCGTAGCTGTTAAATTTTGTACGGACCTTAGTAGGTGCCTAAAATTAAAACTGCATGGTTTTAAGGTTTTTTAGAGATAGAAGTCTGGTTTTTAGACTGTTGTTCGCCGCGAGCGTAGTTACATTTGCAGCAGCTAGTCTGCTCATTTATTTTTATATTCAGTATACTCAACAACTAACAAAAGCAACAAAAGCAAGAGCTGCTGAAGAAACCGTAAAAGGTCAAGTAGCTTTGGATGATGATTTTGGAAAACTCATCGGCTATGCCAATGAATTGGCGGAAGCCCTTTCTGTTGGCGATTTGAAGAAAGATGATATACGGGATTCGATAGATGTGATTTTGAAGAAAACCCCATTTATGTATGGTCTGGGGGTAGCTTATATTCCATATGCAAACGACCCAAATATCCGAACAAAATCGCCGTATTATGTTGCCCGTAGCGATTTACACCGCGACCGTGACGAAATAGTTGAGATTTATTCCAAGCCGATTTACAAAGTAGATAGTATCACCAATACTGTAATTAACACAGGTCGTGTTTTTGTAGATTATAAGCTTTCCGACATTAAGGACATCATGAATAATATGAACCTTGGACGCTCTGGCTATGGGTTCATTATTCGGAGAGATGGAACTTTTATTGCCCACCCTGTAGAAGAATACAATCAGGATGGTAAAACAATATTTGATGTGGCTTCCGAACGGGAAGATGTTCCTATGCGTCAGTTGGGAGATAAGGCAGTAAAAGGTGAGCGGGGGATAATTGAGCATTCCGATGAGATATCGGGACAGTCTTCGTGGATGTTTTACGAGCAGGTGCCTTCTGTGGGCTGGTCTGTGGTAACGGTTTTTATTAAAGACGAAATAGGTTTCAGTGTACGTTACATGCGTACGCAGATGGTACTGATCAGTATCATTGTTGTATTTTTTCTTGGATGCTTTTTCTTTTTACTTACACAGGCTTATAAGTATACCACCATCCGACTTTGGTTATTCGTTGTTGCGTTTACTTTTACTTTAGTGGCAGAGCTGCTCTTTATCTGGAACTTGGCTTTGAGTATCAGTAGCACAGAAGAGTTGCCCAATGCCCGAAAAATTGTAGATCGAACGCAGGCCGATAATTATAAGAATGATTACAACCAGAGAGTAAAGCGCTTGTGTAATACAGAGCCCGTTTATATACCTACTGGTCTTTATATAGAAACGATCGAGTTCCCGTCGCCGAACAACGTGTTCCTTTCTGGTACGGTTTGGCAGAAATACAAAATCGGGGAGCACGATAGTATCGAAAGAGGAGTGATCTTCCCTCAATCGATAGGCGATGTTTTTACTCCAGCGTATAATTATACACAGGGAGACGAAGAGGTATTGGGCTGGTATTTCAGGGTGACCATTAGAAAGAATTTTACGTACCAAAAGTATCCTTTTGATAGAAAGAGCCTGTCGATAAGGATTCTCCCTCAGGATTTCAAAAATTATATAGTACTTACTCCCGAGCTGGATTCGTATAAGTATACCAAGCCTACACTTTTGCCTGGCCTTTCGGCCGAGTTGAGAGTCCCTGGCTGGGATCTGGTTTATACTAATTTTATGTACTTAGAGAAAGACTATAATACCGATTTTGGTATCGAAGGTTTTGGCTGTAGGGAAACCACTCCGGAAATGTTCTTTGATATCAGTCTTGCTAGGAACTTCTTCGGAACAATATTTTCTGGAACAATGCCAATTGTGGTGATGTTGGCAATTTTGTTTATTTTACAGACTATCACCACAGAAACAATGGACACAGTAACACGTGTTCTGGGACCAACAGGTTCATTTTTCTTTGCGGCCCTGCTTGCCCATGTTGGTTTACGGGAGAGTTTGGCAGTGAAAGATATCGTCTATTTTGAGTATTTTTACATATTACTCTATATGATGATATTGTATGTTTTCTTGAACTCAGTTCTATACAGTAGGCCGATAAAAACGTCGAAACTGCTACTGTACAAGAATAACTTGATATTTAAACTTGGCTATTGGCCAACGTTCTTAATTGTACTAATTACTATTTCGATTGTTGTACTGTTGTTCTAATTGTACCAGATATATTCTGGATTTTTTGCCATAAGATTTGGACTATAGACTGGGGATACTTGCAGGTGAGATTATTGAATAGTGTTTCGCTTTTATCAATAGGTCTCATTGGGCTTTTTTTGAAATAATTGCATGAACTGTTGGGAGAATCTATCTGGAGAGTTCGTGTTGAAAAATTACACTCATGAAGAGTATTTTACATATTGCAGATTCAGGGATAAAGTCAAGGATTGTAATCATTGTGACAGTGATTTTTGCTTTTTTTATCACAATGTCTTTGCTTTTTAGTCTCTATTCGTTGGAGACACGTACAGAAAAAGAGATGGCGGAATTCCGCGAAAGTGAAACAGAACGGACGCGTGAAGCGCTGAAGAGTTATGTTCATATTGCTTACACGGCCGTTGAAACAAATTATAAAAACGCTACGGACGTAACTTATTTGTCCGATTATTATGGAGACCGTCTTCGTAATCTAATTGATATTGCAGAGGCAGTTCTAAAAGATAAGGCCAAGGCAGTAAAAACTGGTAGGCTTACTAAAGCTGCAGCTCAAAAGCAGGCCATTGCTTTGATTAAGAAAATGACTTACGACGACGGGAACGGTTATTATTTCATTTTTACAAACGAAAAACCTTTTCCTAAGATGATAGTTGAACCATATCTACCAGAGTTGGATGGCCAAGTGCTCAGTGGTGATAGGTTTAATAATGCTTCAGGTAGTAATAAGAATTTGTTTGTAGCTGGTATTGAATCTATAGGCGACAAGAAGGAAGGGTTTATCGACTACATATGGCCACGTCCTTCTGTAAATAAGGGTGGAGCGCTGGATATCCCCAAATTTTCTTATCTGAGGGTTTTTGAAGAATGGAACTGGGTGATCGGGACTGGAATTTATCTCGATGATGCGATCAAGGATTGCATGAAGAAGAGTAAGTCAGATTTGCGTTATATGCGTTATGATAACGGAACTGGTTATTATTGGATTAATGACAACTTGCGCCCTACACCACGTTTGATCATGAACCCTTTTCTTCCTCAATCAGAGGGACAGATTCTTACGGATAAGAAATACAACCGAGCATTTGGTGAGGATTATAACCTCTACGAGGCATTTCTGGATGCCTGTGAAGAAACCGGTGATGGGATTGTTGATTATAACTGGGACAAACCAGTAAAAGGAGGGATTCTGGAGGATGCCCCTAAGACGTCGTATGTGAAGTATTTTAAGCCGTTGGGTTGGGTAATTGGCTCAGGTGTGTATATCGATGATATTGATAAGGCTATCAATTCGAAACTGACACTGATGGAGGAGCAAAAACGTAACCTGATTGTCAATTATTTACTAATCTCACTTACTCTTGCAGCAATTTCTATTGGGGTTCTGGTATTCATGATGAACAGATACTTCAAAGATCTGGAGAAGAGACAGGAAAAAGACCTTGGAATATTACAGGAGGATGAAAATGGAACGACTCAATCAGTGGACAGTGCGTTAACTGACGCAGAGGAAGAGCCAGAAAAAGTAGCGTTGAAACAGGCCGGTGTAGAACCACAAAAACAATCAGAAAAAGAAGAAAGTATATCTTCTGCGGCAGAGGCTGTTGATGTGTCGAGAATATTGGAAGTTGTTTTGAAAGAACAGACCAAACAATTGGCTCTTAATAAGCTAACTGAGCAGGAAATACAACAAAAATCATCGGAAGAGCTTAGTTCTTTGAAGACCGAAATTAAGAACCTAATAAGTGAAGTTAAGGCGACCAACAAATAGAAAAGGTAGCTAATTTCTTTACCCGAAGGTGGAAATAAATATAGAACGTTTTGCACGTTGACACAAAAACAAACTATTACGGAGTACAAGGAGATTTCAAGTAAACCAAATTTCGAATCTAAGAAAAGCCCCTAAGAAATGGCAAAACAAGGTGTTGGTAATCGATTGAAGAATAGAATATTGAATGTTATCCTCTGGTCGGTAGTGTCTGCTGCATTTATCGGCCCTGGAACAGTAACAACAGCAACAAAAGCAGGTGCTTTGTATGGCTTTGATTTGTTATGGGCTTTGGTATTTTCAACATTTGCTTGTTTATTGTTACAAGAAGCAGCAGCTCGTGTCACTATAGTTTCTGGACTGAATTTAGGTCAGGCCATTGCAAAAGTTTATGAAGGAAAATCGACACGTGTATTGGTTTTGATAATGGTAGTGGGGGCGATTATTCTTGGATCGGCGGCCTATGAGGCAGGAAACATACTTGGAGCAACAGAAGGAGTGAAGTTTTTATTAGCAGATATTCCACCCCTAATTCCTAAAGATACAGCTAATGGCCTTCTGCAAACTTTTGGAAATGATGGCTTAGTTGCTTTCATTATCAAAAACTTTAGGGCGATTTTAATTGTACTCTTTATGGGAGTTTTTGCGGCAATAGCACTTAGTCTTCGGTCTCTTCATGCTATTGCCCGGTTTATGGGCTTCATTGTTATGTTCATGGGCTTTGCATTTATTTACACTGCGTTTAAACTGAACCCATCTTTTGTCGACATATTAAAAGGAGCACTTGTACCAACAATGCCCTCTGGTGCAGGTGCAGGGTTGCTTATTTTGGGACTGGTTGGAACAACTGTAGTTCCTTATGACTTGTTCCTTGGTTCTGGGGTACTGGAAAAAAAGCAGGCTGTTAGTGAGATGCGTTTTGGTTTGTCTGTAGCTGTAATTTCCGGAGGACTTATTTCAATGGCTGTAATGGTTGTTGGAACTGCGATAAAAGGTGACTTTTCATACGTTGCCCTAACAGAAGCTTTGACCGATAAAGTAGGCAAATATGCAGTTTATGTATTCGGTTTTGGAATGTTTGCTGCTGGCTTTTCTTCTGCTATTACTGCCCCTTTAGCTTCTGCTATTACTGCAAGGAGCCTTTTCGAAAAGGAGAATCCTGAAAAATGGAAAACTCAATCTCTTTACTTCAAAATTGTTTGGGGGGGAGTTCTTATCACAGGACTTGTGTTTGGATTTATGCAAGTGAAACCAATTCCTGCAATTATTTTGGCTCAGGCATTAAATGGATTGATTCTACCGTTTGTGGGTATTTTCCTATGGTTTGTAGTTAATGATTATGAACTAATGGGTGAAAATGTAAACAGTTGGTGGTCGAATATTTTATTGGGTATTGTTGTGGGAATTACACTTATTTTAGGAATGGTGCGAGTGACTGAGGCTCTGAACGATATCTGGGAGTTTGCCTTAGAGCGGGGGCTTACAAGTTTCGTTTTTATTAGCTTTGTGTCCGTTTTGGCAAGCATTTGGATGTTGTACATTATTTACAACAGAAGAAAGCGCCAGCAGAATAGAGGGCGAAGTTCAGAATAGATGATAAGCAGGACAGCTATACTTAAGAGTTTAAATATTAAACAAGAGGAAGAGAAGAAGTTTATGTATCTTTTCTTCCATTCTTTTTCTTTGGGCTTATTCATAGCCCTTTATTTTTTATCGGCCAACTCATTGTTCATTGAGCATTTCGAGTCAAAAGATCTTCCTTTAGCATATGTTTGTGCTGGTGGCGTGGGCTACATTGTTTCGCTGATTTATAGTTATATGCAGCGCCGTGTTCAATCGCGCACTTTGTTTTTGACTTCCCTCGCTTTTTTGGCCCTCATCCCCATTTTGTCACGCATATTGCTTGGTTATTTGCCAGAGAAATGGATGAGTTTCTTTGTTTTCCTCTGGGCATGGCCTTTCATTTCATTGGTAAGTACGGAATCTGGAGGTTTGGCTCTGCAGAAATTGAATTTACGACAGGTAAAAAAACTATATGGCCTCATAAATGCTGGGGGCGTTTCGGCATCTATACTTAGCTATCTTTCAGTTCCTTTGGTGTTAAAATTATTGCCCTCTGCGTTCGATCTGCTAGCACTATCTTCTGTTGGTGCACTTGTGGGATTCGGGCTATTACTTAAAATCTATAAGGAGTATCCAGATAAAACGAAGGATGAAGAGGGGGAAGAAAAAAAGAGAACAAGCAAGAGGGCTGGATTAAAAGAGATTTTCAAAGACCGTTACCTCTCCCTTCTGTTCGTTTCTGCGTTCCTTTCAATAATATCGATTTATTTAATCGACTTTGGTTTTCTTTCGGGAGTAAAGGCGCAGAAAGAGTTTTTGCCTGATGCAAAATCTGTATCCTCGTTTTTTGCAATGGTGTTCAGTGTTCTGAAAGTGCTGGAGCTGATTACGTCCTTGTATTCGGGCCGTTGGCTTGCCCGCTATGGAATTCGTTTTGGTTTAGCAGCACTTCCGGTAAGTATGTTTACCCTGATGCTTTTGGCAGCTTTTAGTGGTTTTAGCTGGGGAACTACGAGTATGCTCTTGTTTGTAGTTCTGATTTTGGGTAAGGCAACAGAACGTTTTGTTAGACGTTCGTTGGAAGACCCAGCATTTAATGTGCTTTATCAACCTTTACCAGAAGAGGATCAGCTGATAGTGCAGACGCGTGTTGGGGTTGTTGTGCAGATTTCGATAGGTATTGCAGGTATTATGCTTTTGGGAGCCAATTTCTTATTGGATTCTGAAAGTGGTTTTCAGTTGGAGTATTTTCCATTGTTGCTGATACCATTGTTTGGCGTTTGGTTGTATGTTGCTTTCGTGCTTTATCGTCAGTACAGACTCCGTTTGCGCCAGATTTTATTGGATAAGAGCAAGGAGATGGCGAAAAGTTCGTACCGCTATCGCTACGGCGACGAAACACTTAGACGAAAGCTGAAGCCTTTTGATAAATATGTGAGCCGTTTGGCAACCATTATTCTATCGGAGTCGGCTTCGAGGCAACTTTACAGGTATTGCGTTCCGCTATTGGCTGAGAACGACGACATTGTTAGTCCTGCTGTTTTGAGGAGCTGTAGCCCTTCGTTTCCAGTTAAACTACTTAGAGTTCTAGAAGGAGTTGGTACAGAACATCTTCCTATAGAGGCTAAGGAAAATGTGCGCTGGGCAACATTGTGTGTAAGTAAGGAAACCCCAGAACCGCAAACGGAGAAAGAAGAAATTTTGCTGAACCTGAAAGAAATTCAAGGAGGAGGTGAAATTGATAGTGAGGTTCTTATGGGTTATCTAGAACATGAAGATAACCAGATCAGGAAAACAGCAATAGAGATAGCAGGTTCGCTGAACGATAATAAGATTCAGAAAATACTTATAGAACTTCTTGAGATAGATGAATACAGGAATTTTGTTGCAGATGTGCTCACAGAAAACAGTCAGGATGTTCTAGAAGACTTAGAGGAGCTGTTTCAGAAGACTTCCAAAAAGGAAGTGTTGTTGAAAATTATCGAAATCTGGGCAAAAATAGGAACAAGTCTGGCAAGGAAACTATTGGTTCAGAAAATAGAATATTTGGAACGAGATGTACAGATTGCGGCAATAAAAGGATTGCATTTTTGTCGGTACGAGGCAGATGAGGCAGATAGGAATATGATTGTCAGAAAAATTCAACAAGTCATAGCCAGTATTCTTTGGATTACGGTCTGTATGAAGCAAATGGAAGATCAGTTGAACGTACTGAAACTTCAGCAGTCTCTAGAACTGGATTTGAATGAGAGTTACGACCTGTTGTTCAGTTTGCTTAGTTTTCTGTATACTCCTACCACAATCGAACTGATCAAGAAAAATATAGTTGGTGAAAACACGATCTTTGCTTTGGAGATCATCGAAAACTTCATGGCTCCGGATATTAAGGAACTGGTAGTACCACTTTTCGAAAATATTTCGGTTTCTCAGAAATTAAAGCGTCTGGAGAATATTGTTACAGTTGAAAAGTTGAAATTTACAGATCGGCTTTCGGAACTTGTAGTCTCGGATTTCTATATTCTTAACGATTGGACCCGCTCTAAGGCCATAGAACTGATAGGCAGACTACATAGAAAAAAAAGCTCTAAGAGAAAACAACGTGTCGAAAATGAAGATTTAGAGCTTAAACTATGGACGAGGGACAATGTTGAAGGTGTACTGGACAAAATTAGAAAAAGTGAAATGCCAGATGAAATTTTTGTAAGTATGTATCATCCTAGTGAGTTGGTTTACAGTACTGCAGCAAAAATTATTTACGATGAAAATCCTACCCGCTGTCTTAACTACATAAAAACACTTGCGCCAGAAAAACAGTTTCTAACAAAAGTATTTCAGTCCAAGGATGAAATGCTTCTAATCGAGCGTCTGAAATATATTAAACGGCATCTGCTTTTCTTTAATATTCCAGAGCGTACGTTAGTGAAAATTGCCCAAATACTTCAGCCGCTTAGGTTTCGTGCTGGTGATACGATAGATTTGGCAGATGAACAATTTAAAGGAAAGATTCTTGTGCTGCTAGATGGAATAATAGAGAGTGAAGATGAGAATGTTGTGAAGGTTTTCAAGAAAAACGATGTTATTTTGCCCGAAATTAACCTGCCGAAAAGTTCGCCTAGACTGATTGTTAAGAAAAAAGCTTTTGTGTTTTATGGCTCCCGCTCAATTTACTTCAATTTATTGATGGACGATACGGATATTATTCATCATATGTTCGATGATTTGTAGTAGCCTTTCTAGTGGAATAATCGCTAAATTCTTATAGATATTTTTTATGACTATCGTATTCGATACCTAAACAGTCTCAGTTGGTCTAATAATAAGGTTTGTCCTTATAAAGCCTCAATAGGCTACTAAGGTTATTTTCAAAAAGATAAGGTTCATATTTTATTAAAAACCTTATATGATCATTTCAACCTTAGTAGATTGTTGATTATCAAAAGAAAACAACCTTATTCATAATCATATTGAGTCGTTTTTAGGTAATTTCAACGATAGTCATATATTTTTACAACGAATATAACCTCCATTTTTAGCGAAAGTTGCGTAAACTGCGAAGAGGTGACAGGTTTATAGGCAGGGCTGTAAATCCCTGTTAAGAAAACCACATCCACTGGGACTCGCATAGCGATGATACCATACTAAGTGCAATTGCTATGCAATTCAGTTCACCCTTCTGCTTATTTTCCCATAGTTTAGGCCATGAAATATAACCTTGTCATCACTACGAGGTTATTTCTAACAGTAAATTACAGTTCAATACTTGCAAGAAATTAGCATTTGTACCACTAGTTTGTAGATTATTTTTATACTATTGTGCTGATTTTTGCTTGCTTTTGTATAAAAACAATTCAAGCTGTAAATTTATATTATTCAATGGAAATAAATCATATGAAAAAGATTAATGTATTTCTGACCTTAAGCTTTTTACTATTCAATTGTAGTATTTTGTTTTCTCAGGTTGACAGTGAGACGAAAAGCTTTAACACAGACATTCTGATAGAGTCAAATAAAAATCAGCTATTGACACTGAAAAGCTCTTGGGGAACATGGATGGATTTTGAAAGTAATAGTGCAGATCAGGGATCACAAGTTTGGAGTATTGGTCACCTTGGTCGAAGTGGAAGTTTTGGGATCTATCAACGTAACGGTGTCGATAGATATAGGTTTCTAATCAATAACACGGGTAAATGTGCAATAGGTGGTAGTCCCCAAGAAGAGCATGAGTTAACTATTTATTCAGAAAAAAATCAGGTGTTGAAATTAACAAGTTCACAGGGCGGTACATGGATGGATTTCAAAAATGATGGAGCAAATCAAGGATCAAAAGTTTGGAGTATAGGTCATGAAGGAATTAGTGGAAACTTTGGGATTTATCAGCGTGACGGTGCGGATAAATATAGGTTCTTGATCAATAACACAGGAAAGTTTGGGTTAGGTGGTAGACCTCAAGAAGAGCATGAACTATCTATTTACTCAAAAAAAAATCAGGTGGTGAAATTGATAGGCTCAGCAAGTGGAACATGGATGGATTTTGAAAATAAAGTTGCGAATACAGGATCAAAAATTTGGAGTATTGGTCATCTAGGAAGCAGTGGGAGCTTTGGGATTTATCAACGTGATGGAGTGAATAAATATAGATTTTTAATTACTAATGATGGACGGATTGGGATTGGAGTTAACAGCGTTCCAAGTAGCTACACACTTGCTGTAAAGGGAAAAATAGGAGCTGGAGAAATAAAAGTGTTGGATGTAAATATTTGGTCTGACTTTGTCTTCGATTCTGATTATGAATTGAAGCCTCTTAAAGAAGTTGAATCTTATATTGATAAAAATAAGCATTTACCAGATATTCCTTCTGAAGTGGAAGTGAAAGAACAGGGGATAAATCTTGCCGATATGGATGCTAAATTGCTGCAAAAAATAGAGGAGTTGACTCTTTATATGATTGAGCAAAATAAGAAAACTGAAAAACTCTTGGAAAGGACAAATTCTTTAGAGCAAGAAAATAAGGAATTAAAACAGAGAATTAAGATTCTAGAAAAGAAATAGAAGTCGCTATTATAATCATTGAAGAATCGCTTTCCTAAGTTCTAATGTAGAATAAGAACTTTAGGAAAGCTGTTTTATGAGTTGACTTTCCGAACGATAACCTTATAGTTTATTACCCACCAGTTTTCGCTTCGTTATCAGAACCATACCTCTCGATAACCCGTTTCTTTGAGAAAGACCATGTTGTTTTTCTGTTAGTTGGAGAATGAAAACCATGCGTTATGAAACCTTTAGTTTATGTGGCAGTGATCTTTATCGTTGCATTAAGCTCTTGCCTCGAAGATTCGCCTTTGTCTGATGTAGAAATTTATGATCCATCTTTGATTCAGGCTGATATTCAATTGTACAGAATGCGAGATAATGGAGATCGGATATCCAGCAGGATAAATGTATTTCTGTTGGATAAGAATACCGATGTCATAGAGCTGAAAGGAGGGAATGTTTATGTAAATAATCACAAGATGCGAGTTGCAACTTTACTGCTTACGGGTGGGCCTTATTACACAATTGATTCTACTGTTGTGTCGGTAGAGCCAGATAGTAGGTACGTATTCACAATTGAACTTAGTGATGGTAAGCAATATGAAGCTGTTATTGAGACACAAGCTGTAGATTTTCAAGAGCTTAATTTGCCTGATAATTATTCCAAGCTAGAGAATATGCAGATCAATTGGAAAGGGTATGAAACCGTGAATGATTTTAAGATTCATTTGATCTGCGATTATAGGAGGGCTGGTGAGTCTGGTCAGACGAGAGATTGGTTTACTCCAAACGAAAAAGAGAGGGCAGGAGGTTCGTATGTCATTTCTAAATCGTATTTCAATCAAGAAGTGGATATTTATAAAGCAACTGTAAGGGTTTCATCGAAAAAATGCGGTACTGTTGATCCTAGATTTCGCTCGGGATCTAAGATTTGTTCTTCTTTTATAAAGGAAAGTGAATGTAATGTGAATTAGCTCTTTCGGTTTAGCGGGGGCTTGCTTCTTTTTTATCCGTTGATTAGCCTAATGACAGCAAGATCGTCAGTTACAACATGACCTTGTGTTTCTAGAGTTCGTATTTTTCTGTCTAGGAAATTTTCAAACTCAACACCATGTTTGTCGATTAATAAGAAATGCACAATTTCTTCTTCAGTCTTCTGTTTACTATTGTCTTTTAGATTCTTGAAAGAGAAAATACCATCGGTGGAAATGGAAAGATCCTTGAAATTTGCGATTGAAAGTTTTTGCGTCTGGGATTCGAACCAGGTTTCAAAATCTTCTGATAAATGATAGCCAAGGTAGTCTGGTTTATCGTTCTGGTCGTACTCTATTATTTTCCCATCGTGGCATATTAAACCATCTCCAACGGTTAGAAATTCGGCTGAGGCATTCTTGGTGTCGATAATTCCAATGACGAGCGTGGATAGGAGTTCATTGGTTTCAAGACCTAATTGGTTCTTTATCAGTTTGGTTTTCTCTATTATTAGTTTGACTATATGCTTTAGTTTTGCTTTTAGGTTGTTGGGCGTATTTGAGATGAAATCGTTGTAGAAGAGTTCTTTGGAGATGTTTCTTAGGATTTTTCCGTAGAGTATGGATGCGAAAACTGATTCTTTGCCCATTGTGCAGCCGTCTAGAACTGCTATCATTTTCTGTTCTGCCGTAATTTGTTCTTCGACTAAGAAATCTTCGCAGTGGTTGGTGTGGAACTCTCCTATGTTTAGGGTTTTGTATATTCTCATTGTTTATTGTTCAAACGTAGCTTTGTATGTCTTACTCGTAAATGGTTTAGATATATAATGATAGATGGTGTTATACATGTAATGCTCGTTCGAAATGCCCCCTATTTCCCCCTAAAGGGCACGGCTGTTAAGTTCTTTTTTGCAAAATTTTTCTGCTCTTTTTTTTTGATCTAAAGGGCTGAAAGCCCGATACAACACAACGTAGGGCAACGCCCTACGTATTTGCCGTATGCTGGTCGAAGCTCTGAAGGAGCGGAACAAATATCTCAGAAAATGTGTCGCTCTTTCAGAGCTTTCCCTTGATGGTGCTGTTACCTAGGGCGTTGCCCTAGGTTGTGTTGTTCAGGGCTTTCAGCCCACTTTTCTCAGAATTTTATTTACAAAAAAGAACTTAACAGCCCTGCCCTTTAGGGGGACTTGGTTACCGAATAGTTCTGAAAAGTATGAGAATCAACATAATACCATTCAGTAACATTCACATTTGGGCCCTCTTTTAGGAGGGCGGTGGGAGGCCATTTCTCAATAAAAGCATTACATATATAACACTATCCAATGATAAAATACAACAGCACAATATTGTATTTTCGAAGATACCATATTGTGCTGTATGCGATTATTAAATGTACAAGATGTTTTTTAACTCACAGCCTCCAATACCGCAAAACTATAATGTTCAAGCGCCATCACGTAAGCATAAGCTGGCTGAACACTTGCTCCGACTTTCTTTTTCTCCAATTCGGCTGTGTAGGCAAGGTCTACACTGTTGCAGTTAAGCTCTTTGGCTCGTAGTACCGATTGGAAAAGAATCTGCTTGTAAATATTATGCTGCCACAAATGTTCGTAATCCAAGCCGACAAGCAATGCGTTGTAGACACCATGGTTCAAGAAACTGAACATAACCGCAACTGGTTGGTTAGGTTTGTCTTTTAGATATAGCCGAATGATGTCGTAATTTGCGTTGGTACACATCATTTTGAAGAGTTTGTATGGCAAATCGAACACAGAGATTTCACTGGCTTTTTCGCTTACCGAGCGATACAATTTGTAGCAGTACTCGATTTCTTCTTCAGTTTCGGGTTTCGAAGTACATACCTGGAAACGGTCGCTAAATTTCAAGATTTCTTTTCTAAGACTGTATCTGTATTTCTGACCAAGCGAAGCCAAAAGGTCGTCGACAGATTCCCAGTTCATGTTTTCTACTACGCAGTTGTTCGGGAGTTTTTGTTCCGAAAGTCCTAGTTCCAGCATATAATCACGTAATCCTTGGTCGGCATGTCCATTAAAATCCCTCAGGATCACTTTTGAAGCGTTCTCTTTTTCGGCCGTGTTCTGCATCTGTTTGGTAAAAGTGCTTATGGCCTCTCGGTGTAGTGGATGTTGAAAATCGACAAGCACAGCCTCGCCTTTCGTGAACATAGAACCTGAAATTATGGTTTTCGAAGTGAGAAAATATGGATTGTCACGACGTTTCTCACGCACCCGATCCGTTACTGTGCTATTGGCTAACATATCGTCTTTTAGCAGGGCGCAGGTGTAGTATCCTATCAGTACAACTTTTTCGTTTTCATCTGTGATGCGGTTGTAGTAGAATTTCCAGTTATTTTCTGGTCTGGTGTTGTTGCGAAATAGCTTTTCGAGCTGTAGTAGGTTGCTATGCAGCGAACTGCCTTTGCCTTTGAAATGATTATCCCATTCTTCTTCTCTGAAACTAGCTACTGTATCGAACATTTCAGTTGTTAGTTTCTTGGTGTCAGGCTTCTTAGTAATGCTTGGGTCTTTTTCCTTTAGTTGAATATTGATAGGGGGAAGCTTAAACACTTTTGCAACTTCGGCAAGAGAGCTACCTTCTTCGATTAGACCTAACACGTATTCCTGTTGCAGTGTGGTTAGCATGTCGTCAATTTCCTGAAGGCTTAAGTGGCCATTCACCATGAAACGGATGCCGCCTTTTTTAACTGGCACAGCTGGAAAACCTGCCGCATTTGCATAAAAACCTTTTTTCTTGAGGCGCTTCAGTATGTTAAGAATTTGCGGTGTCATACCGCAGGGGATGAAGAAAAGCGGTGTATCTGCTTCTTCAAACTGAGGTAAGCCCAATTCTTTCAGACGCCTGTTCGTAAAGTCGATTTTCTCTTTTAGGTTGGCCTGATGCTCATTTATTTCTGGCGAAAGATGCAGATCTGCCGATGCAATTGCAGCTCCTAGCATTGGAGGCTGTATGGGACCCGAAAAAATGATTGTTCCACCACAATTCATTACATCTTTGCGCATTTCGTCGTTCGGGAAAACCACCACGCCGCCGCTGCTGGCGAATGATTTGTTCAGTGAGCTTACCAGCACCATTTTATCGTGGTGTTCGATCTGACTTCTTACATAACCAGCGCCATTCTTCCCAGTCCAGCCCATTCCGTGAGCGTCGTCGATGTACAGGTGGAACTGCTTGTATTTGTTCAGTAGTTCCTCAAGTTGAGGAAGTGGAGCACAATCGCCGTACATCGAATAAACGCCATCGGCCAGATACCATATTTTTTTATGTTTCCCTCTTAGGCTTTGGATTTTTGCCTCGAGGTGTTCCATTGAATTATGCGGAATTACATAAGTAGCAATGTGTTTCGATTTAAGAATCTGAACAGCCATTTGTACACTGCTATGCACTTGAAAATCCACTATTACAGCGTCGTTTTCTTTAATTATTACTGGTAATGTGGCCAAATGTCCGAGTGTGGTACTGGCAGTTGCAATTAGTGGTTTTTCAAAAATCTGAAATAGTTTTTCTTCCAGTTCGCGATAAAGTGTAACAGAAAGATATGCACGAGAAGTCGAAAATTGAGAGCCGAATTTTTCAACTCCGTTTATTACTCCCTGCTTTATTTTGGGGTGAAATTCAAGTCCTAAGTAACTGCATGAGCCAAAGTTTTTTAACTCTTTACCGTCAATATGAATTTGAGCTGTGTTTATCTCTTCATCTTGAGTGCACAATTGTACTGTATTGTGCTCAAGTCCTTTGTTTATAATTTGGTTTAATGTGTCAAGCATTGCAATAATAGTTTAGATTTGGGGGCGAAGGTTTTGTCCACCTAGTCAGTACGACGGACTAGAGGTCAGAATTTTTTTTTGTTAAAAAAGAAAAATAAAAGACATATTTGCCTTAATTGTAAAAACGGATGAGAAACTCTTTTGTTGTTGATTGGGGGAGGAAAAGGAGTTTTGATAGTTGTACGTTAGAAGCAGTAGGGGGGGGATTTTCTTGGGGCTGTATTTAAATTGTTAACTCTGTGGTTATTTTACAGTAATTTCATCATGTGTTTCTAGAATGCTTAAAGTGGAATTACAAAATACACCGTTATTGAAAAAAGTGTGAATGGTACACTGACAGGACTATCAGCCTGTCAGTGCCTATTCGATTATTAACTTATTTTTTTATGGATTTGAGTAATTTCTCAATTTCTAAAACTCGGTCTGATACCGATTTAAGTTCTAGGTTCTCTTTCTCAAGCTTTCTGATTTTTTTCTCTTGTTGTATCGTGTAAAGAGTCAGTTCTTCTATTTTTTGAAGTAACTTGGCATCCATTTCCCCAAGGAATACACCATTTTCTTTTACCTCTTCTGCACTTGGAATGTCTTTTAAATGTCCTTTTTCTTTGATGTGACTTTCTACCTCGTCCAAAGTTGGTAATTCGTAATTGTCGTAAAAAACGAAATCTGCCCATTGGTCATGAAGTGCTATCATTATTTCTTCCGCTGCAATTTTCCCTTTTACTCCTAGCTTGAAACCTTTGGTGTCTGTTGTGCCTATGCCTACATTACCACCTTGTGTATTCAGGTAAGTGTTTCCTTTACTGTAGTGGTTTAAATAAAGATGATGCTTTTCTTTCGAGTCCAAATGCAAGTTGCCGTTTGTAGCAACAACAGAGGCATTTGCTGTTGTCCTTCCGTTTCCTCCTACCTGTAAGTAAGCACCCCAAGTGGTATTTGGTCCATATAGCGTGTATCTGTTTT
Organism: Bacteroidales bacterium; assembly: GCA_965230435.1. Lineage (GTDB taxonomy): Bacteria > Bacteroidota > Bacteroidia > Bacteroidales > JBDKHP01 > JBDKHP01. The sequence goes on along the minus strand of CBDDLB010000002.1, from coordinate 322,131 downwards.
GATACATGTGCATTCCTGATTTTGGATCAGGTGTAGCAGTTCCGATTCCAACTAAACCACCTTGTGTATTCAGGTAAGTGTTTCCTTTACTGTAGTGGTTTAGATAAAGATGGTGCTCTTCTTTCGAGTCCAAATGTAGGTTGCCGTTTGTAGCAACGACAGAAGCATTTGCTGTTGTCCTTCCGTTTCCTCCTACCTGTAAGTAAGCACCCCAAGTGGTATTTGGTCCATATAGCGTGTATCTGTTTTGATACATGTGCATTCCTGATTTTGGATCAGGTGTAGCAGTTCCGATTCCAACTAAACCACCTTGTGTATTCAGGTAAGTGTTTCCTTTACTGTAGTGGTTTAAATAAAGATGATGCTCTTCTTTCGAGTCCAGATGTAGGTTGCCGTTTGTAGCAACAACAGAGGCATTTGCTGTTGTCCTTCCGTTTCCTCCTACCTGTAAGTAAGCACCCCAAGTGGAATTTGGTCCATATAGCGTGTATCTGTTTTGATACATGTGCATTCCTGATTTTGGATCAGGTGTAGCAGTTCCAATTCCAACTAAACCGCCTTGTGTATTCAGGTAAGTGTTTCCTTTACTGTAATGATTGATATAAGTTGCATAACTACCGTCTTTTGAGTCTAAATGCAAATTTCCATTGGTCGCTACAACCGAGGCTTTAGAGGTTCCTCTTCCATTTCCTCCAACTTTGAGGTATTCTCCCCAAGTTGAATTAGGACCATAATAATGAAAATTATCATTATTGATAGGAATGGATTGTGCATTTAATTCTAAATTAATACCCAAAATGCTTAATACTATAAATAGTACTGCTTTTTTCATTTTTTGTTTTTTTTAGTTTGAGATTGTTGTTGTATTGGTTTGTATATATACAAACAAGGAAATTGCAGTGGAGATTCATTAGCTACCAGTGACAATATCGAAGGAAACTAACTTTTGGAAGAAATATATAACTTTTTTTTAATGTTGTTTTAAAGCTTTTATTGTTTACTACAGTCTTAAATATAAATTAATTGACTTTCCTTTGCTTTTTTTGTTGTAGTTGTAAGTGTGAGTAGAATTTTATAGTTATTTAAACGATCAAATATACATTTAATAAAAAATAATTACCAAAAATAATAATATGAGATGTTCTTGAGAAGATTGTGGATGTTGCTAATTTTCAGAAAAAGAATAAGATAGATTTATTTTTTTGATAGTTTTTTAGAAGGGAATTAACTACGAAGTAAAAGGAAGGGGAGAGGTATTCTAGTGGAACTTGTACTTAATGATTAGGAAATCAGTCGATTACCAATGGTTAGTAATCAATGGTTAAACCCAGATTAAATCATACACCTTTACTTCCCATCAACCACTAACATCTCAAACCCGAATCCCAACAACAAGAATATCATCAAGCTGTTCAGAGCCGTTTTTCCACGATTCAATGGTTTCATCCAAGATTTCTTTCTGCTCTTCAAGTGGCTTTTCGCTGATGTTCAATAGCAGTTCTTTAAAATTCTTACTCATGTACTTTCTGTCTTCACCACCTCTTGTTTGATCAATAAAGCCGTCGGAGAAGGAGTATAACGTGTCATTTTCTTGCAGTTTTATGTGGTGCGTAGTAAACTCAGTTTCTTTAATATGGACAGCTATAGGTTGTTTGTCGGCTTTAACTTCGATTAGGGTGTGATCGTTTTTCTGTAGCAGTCTATATCCGTTTGCTTTTTTCAGTTCGTCGATGTTGGCATTCTTTCGGATTATGTATAGCGGATTGTAGGCGCCAGAAAATTGAAGTTCTCTTTTTTGTTTGTCAACAACGCATAAGGCTATATCCATCCCATCTTTTTGTTTGCCTTTCATGTCCTCCTGCTTGAGCAGTTGTTTTACTTTAGCCCGTAATTGGTTCAGTATTTCACCGGCACTGTCGATCTGTTTGCTGCCGACAATATCATTCAGAAATGATATTCCTAGCATGCTCATAAAAGCTCCGGGTACGCCGTGTCCTGTACAATCGGCGGCTGCGTAGGTAATATATCCGTTAGATTCTTTTAGCCAGTAGAAATCGCCGCTAACGATACTCTGGGGCTTAAACAAGATGAAATGGTTTGGAAAAAACTGTTTTATATAGTTAGTTTGAGGAAGCACGGCATTTTGAATTCTTCTTGCATATCCTATGCTGGCGGTAATTTTTTCTTTTTGTTCTGAAACAACAGCATGTTGATGCTCAATTTCTTCTTTCTGTTTCCGAATTTTCGAAGTGCGTTCCCTGATGATTCCTTCTAATCTTTCGTTTTCGTTTTCTAGATATTCTTCTCTGATTTTTATGAGTTTATAAATACCATACACTATAATGCCTAGGAAGAATATCCGAAACCACCATCTATCCCAGAATGGTTTTCTGATGGTGAATTTAAGCTCCTTTGTATTACTGATTTGCCCAAGTGCGTTTTTTGCTTTCACCTTAAGCGTATAGTCGCCAGATGGTAGGTACGGGAAGTCCAGATATGAATTACCTGACCATTTGGACCAGTCGTCGGATAGGCCGTCGAGGTGATAACTGTATTTGGTGTTTTGTGAATTTGCGAAAAAAGGAGCAGCGATTTCGAAGCGCACAGAGTTATCGCTGTATGCAATGCTCATGTCTTCTAGTTCGAAGACTTCGTTGTTTGTAATATTGGATGCCGATTTTATGTACATGTTAAAATCACGGATCTGATTATCGTCTACAGACAGTATTTTGTACAAAGAATTGCCTGCGATAACCCAAGCGTTTTGGTCATCATCAATATGAATGTTTGTTACAGGACTGAATAAATTGACGAACTTAGTCTTCTTTCGGGCAAGGTCTGTTATTTTCTTGTATGTCAGCCATTTTTCGTTGGTTCTGAACCATGTTGTTCCATCCGATCCTGAGAAATATCCTGTAGTGTTGTTGAAATCGAGAGAGTCAATTTTCTGTATGTCCAGCTTTTTTTGGTGTAATTCGTAAATGCCTAATGTGTTGATGAAAGCTGGCTTTTGGTTTATTTCGCAAACTGAAATTTGTTCGTAGTTCAGTGCATTGAAATTATATGTTTGGAAGCTGCTGTCAGTTAGAGAAAATGAGTAAGCTTTGTTATCACTTCCGGCCCACACTTGCTTGTTGGTTTGCACGATTGAATAAACTGGTGGATTGAATTCTTCAGAAACCGGACTTAGTCTCCATTTGTTCTTGTGATGGGAGAGGATAAAAAGTCCGTCATTAGCACCGATATAAAAAGTTCCGTTTTTGTCGGATGGGATAATGACGTTAATGTATTTGCCTGTTACAATCGGTTTCGTTTTTTTATTTGTTAGTTCGTAAATCCCAGTGTTTGAAGCTACAAGTAGGTGGTCTTTATATTTTACTAGCTGTTTGCATTTGCCTTGTAGTCCTGGGATTTTGTTGAATTTAAATTTGAAAGATTGCAGAGCATAATTTTTTGCGCCAGAGGAAACTTTACCCGTTTTTGCTCCCCAAATCTTAAGTGTAGCACGCCACTTTGCTTGAAAGCTACTTTGATGACCGTAAGTACTGGTTTTGTGACGGACATACTGTCCAATGTCTTTGTAGCTTGTTACTTTTGTTAGAAAGAAAACCCCTTCAGTGGTTGCTACATAAACAGTGTTGTTGTAATCGGTAACAGCGGTCAAATTACCTTCGATTCCGGGATATATGCTATAGTTTTTTACAGGAAGAGAGAAATCTATTCTACTGATACCATATCCGTGAGCCAGCCAAAGGCCTTTGTTTCCGTCGGTTGTTATAGAGAAAATTTCATCGTCGGGCAGCCCGTTTTGGTAATTGACGGTTACAATTGATTTTCCGGTATCTTTCGAAATTACGACACATCCTCCAGTGCGGGTTGTGAGAACAAATTCACTGCTCGAAAGGTTTGCTCCGCCAGACAACACACTCTCGGATATATATTTGATGTCTTTAATGGAAAACGCTGTTATTTCTTTCCCGTTAAATTTGTAGAGATTATTTGTATTTGTTCCTAAAAGGGTGTTTTCTTCGTCAAAAGGAAACGAAAACAGAATTTCCTGAGATGCCAATATCCCAGAATCGCCTAGCAACTTCAGCTTTTCGGACTCCAACTTGTGCAATCCTATGCCTGAAACATTAACAAATATCTTATTCTGATGTTTTAAAAATCCAGCGAACAAGGAATCTTCTTTGCTTTCTATTTCATATAGAAAGTCGGAATCTGAGTCCTCATCAACTTGTAATGTGGCGATTGATTTTTTGCTGCAAAAAAATACTGTGTCGCTGATCATAAGAATTTCGGAATACTCACTCTTCTGGCTTTCGTCTTCAAAAAGGCTAGTAAAATTGTAAATGCCAGTTTCGTCTTTTGTTAATGTTCCGAAGTCGCCTTTGCAGCCTATGAATATCTGATTTGTTTCGCTTGATTTTTTGAGGGAAAGCGGAATGTTTTTCATCTGAACAATGTCCTGATGCTTGCCATCGAATACCGTTATGCCTTTGCGGTTGGCCAATAGCATGTTCTGTTCATCGTCTTGTATTATAGCTTGGTTTAGAAAATCGGAGCCTTCGGGTAGTGTGAAATTGGTTATGAAAGGATGCCCTTTTTCATTGTCGGCATACCAATATGTCCATGATTCTAGTTTGCGGAGTTTTTGTTTTTCTTCTTTGGTTAGTTGCTTGGGGGCTTTGGGAGGTTCGCTGCACGAGAACAGAAATATTATTAATAATGGGAAAATTATGAATGCGTGTGTGGTGTTTTTTCTGATCATAGCCAGTTGGTTGTGTTGTTTGAGATTGGGTGATTTGTTGCTGGGTTATGGCAATTGTACTTTGTACTAGCTGTAAGAAGCGAAGTAGACTTTGGAATGCTTGCTTGTACCTATTTAGATCAATGACAATGCCAGAGATCGGGAGATGGATTTTGTACTCCTAAATTTATGGAATGAATCGCTAATTAGCTAGTGATATTTGTTTTTTGAATTGGAAAATTACTGTATGCCTCTGAGCTAGAAGAGGATCTAAACTTGCTCTTGAATCTGTGATATTTGGTTGGGGGAAAAGCTGATGTATTGATTTACTCTTTTAAGCCGCAGGCTGAAAGCCTTCGCTACATTTGGCACAGGCTGCGGTGACCAGTGCTAGTTAAGGTTGTCCGCTTTTGGGCGTTGTTGTCGTTGATTTTCTTGGATTTATGAAAATACTTTGAAGTAGGGAGTCTTTGTTGATATGGCTAAAAAACATATTAGAGCAAAGATTTAGAAAGAGTTACAGCTCTAAAAATAGCCGCGACTGTAGCGGAAGCCCGGAAGCCTGCGTGCCTGTGACACACGGTGCGGCGGCTATGCAGCTTCGGCGGAATAGACCGCCGCGCCGATGTGGAACGGCACGCGGGCTGAGGACTTGTAGCGGAAGGCGCGACAGGGTTTTGGAAAGAGATTTAAGTTGTGCTTCAAATAAAAAAAAGATTTGAAATTGTGTTTTGGAATAAAATGAATCGTGCGAGATGCCTAAATATGTCTTGAAGTGAATTTTAATGGACATTTTTTGTTGAATTGTAAGTGAAATCAACTTGTGATTCAAGGCTATTGTATCGGGTGAGGAAACGCTTAGTGAATGGCAGGTGACCGTACGATTTTAGAAGCTGGTGATGTAATATGGCACTGGCTTTTTTTGCTATGAAGAATATTCTAAATGCCTTATGTACTTAAGAAAAGAACCCAACCTGTAAAATGTATCGGAATATCTGGAAAAGGTTTAAGTGCACACTCACTTGCCTGATGTAAGTTTGCAATGTCAGTTCTGATTCTAAGAACATTTGTACTCAACTTAAATAAGTGAAGCTATAGTGTGGTAGACTAATGCAGTGGATGTATGGCTACATGTAGGTTTCACTATTATCAGGAAAAAACAAACTATACGGCATGAGAGATTTCAATTATTACAATCCTACACGGGTTGAATTTGGAAAAAACAAAGAAGAGCAAATTGGTAAGTACGTTTCGGAATACAAACTAAAGAAAGTTTTGGTGGTATATGGATCCGAAAGGGTTAAGAAAAATGGACTGTTCGATAAGGTAACTAGTTCGTTGAGTGAGAATGGTATTGAGTTCGAAGAACTGGGAGGAGTGATCAGTAACCCTCTGTTAAGCAAGGCGAAAGAGGGTGTTGCAATTGCAAAAGAGAAAAATGTAGATGCAGTTCTAGGCATAGGTGGTGGATCTGTTCTTGACACTGCAAAAACAATTGCTGCTGGTGCAAAATACGATGGCGATGTTTGGGATTTCTTTATTTTCAAAGCATTTGCATTGGAAGCGCTACCTGTATTCTCGATTATGACTTTGGCGGCTACTGGTAGTGAGATGAATAATGCTGGTGTTGTGATGAACGACGATACGAAGGAGAAGTTTGCAATTATGTCACCAACTCTTTTCCCAACTGTATCGGTAATCAACCCGGATCTGATGGCGAGTGTAGGTAAAGATTACCTTGCTTATTCGGCAGCGGATATTTTTGCTCATTGTTTGGATCTGTATTTCTCTGCTTCTTACTTACCGAAGCTAAATGCTGCGCATATCGAAAATATTCTTCGTACGGTTATCGAAACTACAGAGGTTCTTCTGGAAAATCCGGATAGCTACGATGCAAGGGCAGAATTTGCTTGGGCTTCGTCGTTGGCGTTGAACCAGTCTACTACGGTTGGTGTTGAGGGCAATTCGTACGATACGCACGTGGTGGAACATGCAATGTCTGCTTTGTTCAATATTGCACACGGAGCTGGTCTTTCTATTGTATTGCCAGCTTGGATGAAATGGCACAAGACACAAAATCCGGAGCGCTACGAAAGGTTTGCTAAGGAAGTATTCGGAGTAGAAGGTGCTGATGCAGGAATTGAGAAGCTAGAGCAATGGTTCAAGAAAATTGGTACTCCAATTACTCTGGAAGAAGGTAATATTCCGCGCGAAGCTATTTCTGATCTTGCAGAAAATGCTCATGGCCTTGCGCTGACATGGGGAATGGGAGAGAAGTATACTAAAGAAGCGATTGTTGAAATTTTGGAGAAAGCTTAAGGCTTATTTTGTGCTTCCTAAGTCTTTGTTTCATGAGGATTTAGGAAGCTTACGAAAAGACTAAATTACGGACATCAATAAAAAAGTACCCACACACTTAATATAACCTACTAAAGAAACATTGCTCATGAGCAACAAGACAGTTCTAATTACGGGAGCTAGTAGTGGCATTGGTCGTGCTACAGCAAAATTTTTTCAGGAAAAAGGATGGAATGTGATTGCTACCATGCGTACACCTGAAAAAGAAGAAGAACTAAACAAGCTGGAAAACGTATTGGTTTCTAGGCTTGATGTTACAGACTTGGCCTCTATCGACGAAACGATAAAGGCTGGAATTGAGAAGTTTGGAGGAATTGATGTCTTGGTAAATAACGCTGGCTACGGAACGTATGGACCATTGGAGGCATTTCCAAGAGAAAATATCGTTCGTCAGTTCAATACAAATGTTATTGGCCTTTTGGATGTAACCAGGGCAATCATCCCACATTTTAGGGAAAAGAAAGATGGTGTTGTTATCAACATTTCTTCTATTGGTGGTAAAATAACGTTCCCACTAGGGGCACTTTATCATGGAACCAAGTTCGCTGTTGAGGGCATTACGGAATCGTTGGCCTTTGAGCTTGGGGAGATAGGTGTGAAAGCAAAAATTGTAGAACCGGGAAGTATTGCTACCGATTTTGGAGGCCGTTCGTTCGATTTCCAGAATGACGAGAATATCGCCGAATATCAGCCAATGATTCAGAAATTATTGGCTGGGTTTGAAGCTATAGAGAAAAATCCAGAGCGTATTGCCCCGCCAGTTGTTTGTGCAGAAGTTATTTATGAGGCAGCAACAGATGGGACGAATAAATTGCGCTATACTGCTGGTTACGACGCAGAAACGTATTTAGCTACCAAAGCAAAGGTTAGTGACGAGGAATATATTGAGGGAGTTAAGAAGCAGTTTGGAATTTAGGAATTGTTTCGAAATAACCTGACGTTTTCTGCTTGTTATTTTTCCTTTAACTGCACGCTAAAACGCTTTAAATAGCCCGCTATTCGCAGTTTTTAGCATTTGTTAAAGAAAAAAATAACGGCGCATAAAATCATCAGTTTATTTGAAGGGCGTTTTAGAATTGCTCTAGTTTGAATTTTAGAAGTTCCAGTTTAGGTTATTATTTGATAATTTGGCTTCCCTTCGAGAAAGTAGGAGGGAAGCTGCTGTTTTTCAGCTTCAGCTTGTACAAATAGCATTGTGTTTAGGTTCGTAGTTTAGATTTTTTATATAAATGATTTTGGAAGATAGAGACTGAAATCGGAGATTTGTTTTTTAGGAGGGAAGGAGCAATGATTATTTTTTTTTCAAGTACTGGCAATTCACTAACAGTTGCCAAAGGTTTAGCAGAAGCATTAGACGATACTTACCTGCACATCAATCAGGCTATGAAGCTGAAAAAGACCAACGATAAACTGATTGGCCTTGTGTACCCTGTGCATAATTATAATATGCCCAAAATGGTACAGGAGTTTGTGAAGCAGTTCGATTTTGGTTCTCCTGATTATATTTTTGGAATTATAACACATGGCGGCGACCGTGGCAATTCACTGGCGACATTAAAAATATTGTTGGAAGAGAAAGGGCTTGAACTTTCGTACGGAAATGATATTCTAATGCCTGTCAATAGCCGCATTATGTATGGTATGGTAACCACGGATATAGAAGAGCGGACAGGAAAACAGCTTCAGATAATACAGAACTATGCAGAGAATATAAAGAACAGCGCCAATAATAGCAGCCTACTGAAAAAGAAGCGTATGGCTACTATGATGTACAATCTTGGTGAGTCTTCTTTTGCGAAAAAATTCTTTACCCCGTCTATAAATCCTGATTTGTGTACGGCTTGTGGAATCTGTTCAAAGGTTTGTCCTGTCGACAATATATCTACAGGAGCATCGGGTGTGAAAATTGAAAGCAGTTGCGAAAGTTGTATGACTTGTATGCACTGGTGTCCGCAGGTTGCTATTGGGTTCGGGAAGAGAAAAGTGAAGAAGGAGCAGCAGTATCATCACCCGGATGTGAAGCTGAAAGATATGATTGATTCACTGAAATAAGCACGTGGTATTAGGGAATTATTAATTATGAGTTTATTGGTTGGCATCTGAAAACCAGTATATAGCCAAACTAACATGGTTAATTATTATTATCCCTTATCACTTAAGGTCTCGGATCTTTTTACCTTATTCAACAAATCAACTACTTGGCATTCAAATCAACCAACTTATTTATGATTGATTACTAAAGAGGGTAATGACATGGGGATTATTAAACTAAAAACGATATCAGAATCACACGAATTGTTTGGGCTGGAAGGACCAAAGCATCCCTTAATTGCGGTTTGCAAGTTCGAAGATTTTGCGCCTAAGAGGAATCTTGTGGGGGAGACTTTGGTGGCTGATTATTATCAGGTATCCTATAAGGAGTGCATGTCTGGTTCGTTTCAGTACGGAAGAAATACATACGACTTTCAGGATGGAACGTTGGTGTTCATAAAACCAGGACAAGTAACTACGATCCATGAGTGGACTGAAGAACGGGGCAAGGCAGGGTGGAGTCTGCTTTTTCACCCAGATCTGATTCGCAGGTCGGAACTAGGCAAAAATATTGACAAGTACACTTTTTTCTCTTACGACGTACACGAAGCATTGCATTTGTCGGACGATGAGAAGAGGAAGATGTTCAACCTTATTGATGATATTCAGGACGAATACACAAAAAGCATAGATAAGCACAGTCAAAAACTTATCGTATCGAATATAGAACTGATGCTGAACTATTGTACTCGGTTCTACGACAGACAGTTTTATTTGCGGGAGAACTTAAACAAAGACCTTATCAGTCGTTTTGAGAAGTTGCTAAAGGATTACTACAATTCTGACGAACCTGTTACTAACGGCTTACCAACAGTTCGTTTCTGTGGCGAGAAGCTAAATATGTCGCCTAATTATTTGAGCGATATGTTGAAGAAAGAAACTGGGCGAAATGCATTAGAGCATATTCATTATCATGTAATTGAAAAGGCAAAGACGCAATTGCTAAACACGGAGGAAGCAATTAGTCAAATTGCATATGGGCTTGGGTTTGAACATCCTCCGCATTTTAGTAAATTATTTAGGAAGAAGACTGGAATGAGTCCGGCTGAGTTCCGAAGCTTAAACTAAGGGCAGACGTACAATTTTAGCGAAGTCATTTCTTTACCTTATTTTGAAAATATAAGGGACGAAACACTGGTGCCTTGAGTGGCGCACTGCGTGCTTTTCGTTCCAAGTCTTCGTCCTGTGCAAGGTTCTGCATCAGCACTGTGGAGTCTTCCTTCCTTCAGCCCCACAATGCTTTGTATCACACGCCCCCAAAGCTGCGGGCTTTCCACTTCAATCGCAGCTATTCTGCACAGCATCTCTTATCTATACAACTCAGGCGATGAGTATTCACAGACTTCATCTCAATATCTATTACAAAGTCTCGAATCTAGTTTATCAAGATTTACTCTTTTCAATAATATCAACAACTTAGCGGTCTGATAAATCAACTTAATTATGACGGACTATTTAGAGTCAGAAAAAACGATTAAAATTACTTCCTCGAGCAATAGTTTGGTAAAATCTGAATCTTTCTAGGGTTTTAAACTCTAGAGAAAACGAAAAACATCAGAATAAATGTTGTGAGTCCTACAATGATGAAAGAGTTCATGGAGTTCTATAATCTGAATGTGCCTAATTCTGTATCTGCATTCGATATTGCCAGAGTATATGAAGCTGTTACAGAGTTTGACGAATCGGGAACCATGTATAATGTGTGCGACTGTCTGAAAATATTAGACAAGAAATAATACTATTTCTAGTTTATAAGGCGATGTTGTAATAGGGCATGTGCGTCAAAATTGGAAATTAAGACAAGTCGGACGGAAGCTCCATTTCTTGAACCTAATTTTGATGTGTCCACCCTTTTTTACAATAATTAAGGTAGTGTACACAATGCAAGTTTATGACTTTGTGTTTTATTTAAATAGACAAGGTTGGTTGTAGATTCCGATTTGTACGGCATCAGAGCTTTTCAGAGCGATCCGAAATCAGGTGGCTTGTTTGGTTGGTCTGATGGAACGGGTCTAGATTTCTAAGCGTTATAGCAAATTATGTTAGGGTTGTTAAAATATGAAATAGTATGTTTTAGTTGAATCTCAAAAAGTATTAAATATCAGAATGTAATATGGAGTGGTGCGGATTATGGTATCAGCTGTGTTACGAAAACTGGAATTGTTTTTTGCATTTTAACTATTATGAAAGTGATTTTTAGTTTTGGTAATTCGAAAAAAAGTATGTTTATTGCAGGAAGAATAATAATTAATAATCAATAAATAGATTTATATTTGTTTAAATAGACATTATATTGAATTGGAAACACTTATATATACATTATCACTCTTAATCCCAGGATCAGAGTAATAAAAATTCGAACAGTGGGGTGAAAACTGCTTAATAGTTGGCAATGGGTAGTATAGATCGGGTGTATTTGAAGGCGTAAATGTTGTTTTAAGTATCATATAATCAGTGAAATGATTGCTGTAGCGATCACAATTGTAAAAAACGTAGTGTATCCAATTTAACTCAAGGCTGACCATTAAACTTTTCTGTATAAGTCTTACGTGATGTAATGTCTAATAAAATTCAACCAATTAATACTATGAAAAGAATCAAAATTCTGGAAACAATTCGCCAAGGACAGGTCGGTGGGGGAGAGACACACGTGCTGGATCTATGCACTCATCTTGATAAAGAGAGATATGAACCTGTGGTACTTTCGTTTACAGAGGGGCAAATGGTTGATACTCTTCGTAACAGAGGCATTAGGACTGAAGTAATAAATACAGAAAAGCCTTTTGACTATAAAGTGTGGAGAAAAGTTCACAACTTCATGAAGAGTGAGAAATTTGATCTGATACATGCGCATGGTACAAGGGCTATGTCAAATGTGTTCTGCCCGTCAAAAATACTTGGACTACCACTGATTTACACCATACACGGCTGGTCGTTTCACATGAACCAGAAGCATATTGTACGAAGGATTCGTGAATTGTCAGAGAAATTTATCACCAATATGGCCGACAAAAACATTTGTGTTTCCAGAAGTAACGAAAAAGATGGAATACAAAAGTTTGGTATGAAACGTTCCACTGTTATTTATAACTCTGTCGATTTTGATAAATTTAATCCAATAAATTCATTCAAAGATATACGCAAGGAGTTAGGCATAGGCTCAGAAAAAATAGTAATTGGTTATTTTGTACGCATTACTGCTCAGAAAGATCCTTTTACAATGCTAAAAGCAATGAAACTCGTTGTTGAAGAAAACAGTAATGTAATGCTGTTGATGATTGGCGATGGTGATTTAAAAGAAGCTACTATTGAACTGGCAAAGTCACTAAAAATAGAAGACCATGTGATTTTCCAACCTTTCAGAAGTGACATCCCTGATGCTCTCAATGCCATTGATATTTACTGCCTGCCTTCGTTATGGGAAGGGTTTCCAATTGGAATACTAGAGGCTATGGCAATGCAAAAAGCAATAGTAGCCTCGCCTGTAGATGGCACTGTAGAAATGATCGATGATGGTGATACGGGGATATTGGTACCCAACAGTGAGCCCCTCAAATTAGCTGATATACTTTTAAAGCTTTCAAAAGACCAACAACTTAGGGACGCAATTGCTATTAATGCATACCAGCAGGTAAGGAGCAGGTTCGGGATAGACAGAATGATAAAACAAATAAGTGATGTGTACATGGGCATAGCTTCATAGTGATGTAGAGTTGCATGAAAGGGAAAAATCAGAAACTTATTTCGTTTTAAGTTTTGTCTAATGCTGCTTAAAGGCAAGGAAATTTTCAAAACGGTGGTGTGAAAAAATCTTTTATGGATATGCCACCACCGCTTCCCCTTCTCCTTAGAATTAAACTTTCCAGATTTTATTCACCCAACTACGTAACATGGCAAAGGCAACTTAGTTCCTTTACCATGCTGTTTTGTTTGATTTGATTGTAATGTTTTTGTGTATCAAAAAGCTCTGCACTATCCACAATCTCTACAAAATTCAGTAAAGATCACAATATAACAGTGGTTATTACATAGTAAAACGAACAGAGACAAATCTTGATCTTTGGGGTACACCTGTAAAATGTGTTCGTTTATCAGTAATAAGTATAAGATTTCAGGATTCTATTTCTTTACTTTTGTGTAGTGGAATTATTGGAAAATAAACCTGAATAATTCTACTGAAAGCGAGGTTTGGTCTGCAAAGTTACAAGGTCTAGCTTCGTAGACTGGCAGTTTTATTACCATCTAATAATTATTGGGTTAAGTGCCGTGTTGGAATTTATAAAAGTAAAAAGTACTTAAAAAGTACGGCTTTATGTTTTCCGAACAACCCGAAGTAATTTTTTTTAGTTTACTTAGCTGTTCGAAATGCGGTAAATATCTTTTCGGATTTAGCGCATTCTTGATGAGAAAAATATAAAAACAGAAAATATGCACAAGATATTGCAAAAGCGGATCTTCAATTCTACAGTAGAAGAAATTGTTGTGGAAGCTCCCTTTGTTACGCGCAAATGCGAACCGGGGCAATTTGTAATTGTCATTGTTGAAGAAGGCGGAGAGAGAATTCCTCTTACGATTGCAGACTACGATCGCGAGAAGAAAACAATAACTATTATTTATCAAGTGGTTGGGCACTCGACCCGCTTACTTCAACAGAAAAAAGTTGGAGATAGCATTAGTGACATTGCAGGTCCTCTTGGGCAGCCTGTTCCCGAAAAAGGAGTAAAAAAAGTGCTGGGAATTGGCGGTGGTGTTGGTGCTGCTCCTCTTTATCCTCAGATCAAGAAGTTGTATCAGCAGAATGGTGCTGAGGTCGATATTATCCTCGGAGGCCGTAGTGCTGAGTTTGTGATTTTGCAAGACGAATTTCGAAATGTATCGAACAACTTGTATTGTGCAACAGACGATGGAAGTCTTGGTGTCAAAGGTTTTGTGACAGATATAGCAAAGAAGCTTTTGGAAGAGGGAAATCAGTACGATGAGGTAATCGCTATTGGCCCTGTTCTGATGATGAATGCTGTTGTAGAAACAATCCGACCTTATGGAGTGCCTGTTTCTGTTTCGCTAAACCCGCTGATGGTAGATGGAACAGGAATGTGTGGAGGATGTCGCGTAACTATCGCTGGTAAAGTGAAGTTTGCATGTGTAGATGGCCCGGATTTCGATGGTTACGATGTAGATTTCAAAGAAATCATTCAGCGTCAGGGTATCTATAAAGATCAGGAGAAAGATCACGATTGTAAGGTTGGTATTTCTGGAAAAAGATCGTACGCATTCAACAAGCAGTTGGAAAAGACTCCGATGCGCGAACTTCCGGCCGAAGAAAGAAGGCATACTTTCGAAGAGGTAGCTCTTGGTTATAATGAAGAAGAAGCGATAAACGAGGCTAAACGATGCATTCAGTGTAAAAAGCCAGACTGTGTGAATGGCTGCCCTGTAAATGTTCAGATTCCTGAGTTTATAAAGCACATTGCTGAGGAAAAATTCGAACAAGCATATTTTACACTTAAAAAATTCAATAGCCTTCCTGCCGTTTGCGGAAGGGTTTGTCCACAGGAAACACAATGCGAAAGCAAATGTGTACGTGGGAAAAAAGGTGAGCCTGTTGCTATTGGGCGTTTGGAGCGTTTTGTTGCGGATTATGCAATTAAGAACGGTTTGGAAGACGAAAAGCCTTCGAACAAAACAGATAAGAAAGTAGCGGTTATTGGAGCAGGACCTGCGGGAATTGCATGTGCTGGTGAACTTGCCCAAATGGGACACGACGTTACTATTTTCGAAGCACTACACACGCCGGGTGGTGTTCTTATGTACGGTATTCCTGAGTTCCGTTTGCCTAAGGAAATCGTAAGTCACGAAATTGAAGCCTTGCGTGCTTTGGGGGTTAAGATCGAGAAAAACGTAATTGTAGGACGTTCGCTTACTGTAGACGACCTTAAGGCTGATGGTTTTGGTGCGATTTTTATTTCTACAGGTGCTGGCTTGCCTCGCTTCCTTGATATCGAAGGGGAAAACCTTAACGGCGTGTATTCGGCCAATGAATTCCTGACACGTGTAAACCTAATGGAGTCGTATAAGAAAGAAACTCCAAGTCCTGTTCAGAAAGGTGATAGGGTTGCCGTTGTTGGTGGAGGAAACGTTGCTATGGATGCTTGCCGTACAGCTTTGCGTTTGGGAGCTGAAAAGGTATACGTAATCTACCGTAGGGGAGAAGACGAACTGCCTGCAAGGAAAGAGGAAATTGAACACGCAATGGAAGAAGGCGTGGAGTTCCTGTTCTTATCGAACCCTGTTAAGATAAGCGGAAACGAAGGCGGCTGGGTAGAGTCGATGGAAAATGAGAAAATGGCTTTGGGTGAGCCTGACAAATCGGGAAGAAGAAGACCTCAGGCCGTAGAAGGTGAAAACTTCACTATCGACGTTAACAAGGTTGTTGTGGCAATCGGTCAGTCTCCGAATCCACTAATTAGCCGTACAACAAAAGATCTTGATTTAACTCACTGGGGAGGAATCATCGTAGATGAACGCACTCTTGAGACTAGCAAAGACGATGTTTATGCAGGTGGCGATGTGGTTACTGGTGCTGCTACTGTAATTCTTGCTATGGGCGCTGGTAAAATGGCGGCTAAAGCTATCCACGAAAAGTGGGAGAAGAGCTTAGCGTTGGAAGCTGAATAATTTTTACTGTCCTTTGCGACACTTACCTTTAGTAAAATCGGTCAATAGAATGCTTTGTTTTTCTATTGGCCTATTTTTTAATGTTTGCTACTTTCCAAAAGTTATCTATACAAATACAGGAACTTTTGGAAAGTTTGATATTACCACGGAGGTGGTAGAGATTCTTCTACTCGTTTAAATTGGCAAAGCTGATATTTAGTTTGCGCCCTTGAAGCAGTTCTTCTAATTTGGCTTCGTAGTCGATGCCAAATTCTTTTACTGATTCGGTGAGAAGCTTTACCAATAGGCAGAAGGTTTCTGGAGATAATTGGTGTTTATCTTCCACACTACGTTTTCGTTCAGCACCGCTGCTACAAAAGCTCCTTTCAGTTTCAATAACATACAGGTTTTCAAAAATATTTAGTTTTACTTCCCGATTATAGGCTACTGCTCTGGCAGTTTTGTTTATCGGAAATTCCTGATCCGCTTGCTTAGAAGGGGCTTCCTCTATTTCTGTGTTTTCTTGTACTATCTTATATGCCTGTTCTGCACAATCATTACAAATAAAACCAGTCTCTCCAGCAATTAGAAAATCTACTTTTTCTCTTTCTCTTTCACAGAAATTGCACTTGTCCATTCTTTAGATCTTGAGTTATTCTACTTTTGTTTGCGGCCTATTGCAAGGCGGATTTGAACAATTCCTCAAAGGCTTTTGTAAGCCTCCTTTGCTATGTTCATCTTGATTAAAAAATTAGGCGCAAATATAGGACTGTAATGCGTTTCCTGCTTAATGATTTGAAGTTTTTTTCGTTACAAGATTTATTCTAGAAATACAAAGAGAGGCAGCCAAGGCCACCTCTCCTACTGAGTATATAACCCCCCTTATGAAATTATTTAACCATAAACTGATAAGTCTTTTTGTTGTTGTTCAAAAGAATGAAGTATTTGCCAGACTCAAGAGAAGGAACCGTGAGCTTGTTTCCTTTTCCTGAAAGAACAGCTTTCCCTTCAATATTAATTACTTGGTACTGTTGGTTGTTGTCTATACCCTCGATAGTTAGTACACTACCTTTCTCAACTGGGTTTGGATAAATACGGATTTGTTTTATCTCGTCAGCAGAAAGTGCCTTCTTCGCAGTTCTAACAGTAACAAACTCTAACCAGTCAACATTTAGGCTACCGTTAATGATGTCAAGAAGAAGTACAGCATCGTACGCCTCTTCAGTAATTTCCACTGTTTTAGAAACTACTTCCCAAGTATTCCAGCCACCTGTGTTTGTAACGTCAATTGTAGTCAGTTCTCTGAAGTCTTTGCCATTTTCACTCAAGCTAACTTTAATGTCGCCAGGGTTTGAAACCTCAGAAGCAACGCGAGCGTCAACTCTATAAGTTCCAGGAGTGACCTCTACAGTGTATTTCAACCACTCACCGTTAGCTGTCCAACCTACTGCGTGTGGGTTAGCACCTACGTCAACACCATCACTAGGGCGAACTTGTCCGCCAGCGTTGTTGTTGTCTGTATCGTGATAAGCTTTGCCTTCGCCGCCTTCATCAAAGTGCTCAGCTTCGATAAGTCCAGGGATAACTTGTGCTTTTCCTTGGTAAGGAGTGTGCTCTCTTGGTGGAACGTATTCTTCAAGAACTTTAATAGTAACTTCATCAGAATCAGTAGCACCATCTTCGTCAGTTACAGTAAGAGTTGCTTTGTACTGTCCGATAGGAAGGTTAACTGTTTGAGTAACACCTTTGCGAGTTCCAATAGTTTCGATTTCCCAAGTGTAGTCAACAATTTTTCCGTTGATTGCTTGGCTGGCGCTACCATCAAGAGTAACATCTGCACCGTCTTTTTCTGGATCTTCAACAGTAATGTCAGGTCCTGCATTTGCTTTAAGAATACTACCTGTACCAGCAGATACTGAAACGGCATCTACATACACAACCACAGGTTGATCTAAGTGACCGAACATGAACGAAAGTCTGGCAGTTTCAGTTTCAGGAGATGTAGTAACGAAAGTGTAAGTTTGAGGCTCTGTAGTAAGGCTAACTTCCCACTCATCGTAAATCTGCCATTCTGTGCTGAAGTTAGGATCTACACCAGCAGGGAAGTGAGTACAATCCCAATGTGGAGCATGATCCATAAACTTAAGTTTGAAAGTAACAGGTTTTTCAGCCTTAGCCATGAACGAGATAGTATACACCTCATCTTTCACAACTTGGAAGTGTTGCATAAGTTGGATTTTCCAATCAGCAGGAACGTTAGGTCTTTTGTCCCAAGTAAGTTTAATGCAGTTTTCGCCAGAAAGAATTCCACCACCTGTTAAGTTACCTGTGATATCGTCCGGAGCAGGTTTCGCGCCACCATCTTGGCTACCTTTCCACTGCCAATCAAGACCCCAGCTTGTTGAAGGCATATCGAATTCACCGTCGTAAATCAATTCGTAACGATCGTTCATTTGCACAGCCAAACCAGAAGAAAGAGCACTAGCATTACCTGCGCGGTCCATTGCAAGAACTTGTACATTAGCTACATCACCATAACCTAGGTCAGCTACCGGATATTCAGGAGTAGTTACGTAATCCCAGAATTGTCCGTCTTTGTAAATAGTATAGTGTGCAAGACCAGCTTCGCCGCTGTCGCTAACACCATTCCAAACGATATTTTCGCCACTTACTGTTAAACCAGAAGGAGTAGAAGGAGCAGCGTTATCGTTGTAGAAGAATAGTTTACGAGTGTTCTCTTCTGAAGTAGCGAAGAAGTACTCAGGCTTGTTCATACGTGCAAAGAACTGATCTTTAACAGAACCAGGCATGTTCAAACGAGAATCACCCCAAGGGAAAAGACCGTTACCAGCAACCATGTCCTGAATGTCCCAGCTCCAATTAATGTAGCACATTTGCTTGATCTGACCTCTTTGTTCTATCATGCTGAAATAAGTTTCGTAGAAACCGTTCCAGTTGTTATAAGTTACTTGGTTTACAGCAGTTGGAGAAGCTTCCCCGATCATGATAGGCTTGTTTTCTGCTCCAGCTAAATTTAAAAACTCGTGTATGATGGTGTGGTTACCACCAGAAATATCCCAAGAGAATGTGTTGTAACCAACCCAGTCAACATAGTCGCTACCAGGATAAAATCCTGCAACACCTTGATTTCCTGAAAGGCCAGCATTAAATACAGTAGCAACCTCTACACCACCAGCGCGAAGTTTGTCTGTAATGATTTGGTAAATTTTGATGTAATCGTTTGCAGGCCAGCTTTTTTGGTTGTTGAACTCATAGCCAATGCGCAAGAAAACAGGTATGCCAAGATATTGGAAACCTTTTACTAGGTTATCCAATTCTTTTTCGTGTTTACCTGCAACGATATCTTGCCAGAAGTAATCTAGGTTAAGACCGATCTGAGGAATAACGTAGTATCCCTGACGGTGGAATTTCAATAACTCTTGCTTAAGTTCATGAGTCCATTTTGGGCCAATGTTGTAAGTGTCGTAGTAATCCATGAATAGGGCAGGTTTCTGATTGGCAGGAGCAACCGACCAATAGCTTTCGAAACCATCGAAGCCTGTAACACCAGCTTGTCCAGCACCAGACCAGATTTTTCCTTTAAGTTCGAGAAGGGCGCCTGTTTCAACCCGTTTCTCCATCTGTGCATTTAGGTTTAGGGATGTGCATAAAAAAAATGACATCATCAGCCCACTTATGAGCGATAATGTCCTTTTAGTAGAATAGTTCATAATGAATAAAGTTTAGTTAGGTTGTGATAAAAAACAAAAATAAAATGAGACATTTTAAGGCAAAATGAATCTAAAATCACACCTATAGAATAAATGTGACGGAAAATTAAATTATCAGGTCAATTTTGTTTGTATTTTATCTTGATTCAAAAATAGTTTACATTTTTTATATAGTCAACTACACTATTACTTTTTTAAGTAGAAAATATTTTTATATTTGTCTTTGTAGGTGTCTTTTTGTGTCTCTTATTTTGTTATTGAATTTATTATTAATAATTAATTATAGTCATATAATATTTTGAATTGAATTTTGTTTTGTTATTGTAGTAGTCTGATTTTTAGACTATTGTATGTTATTTTAGTTATTGTATATGGTTGATTTATAAAAGTATATGTCACTTTTAAGTTTTTATATTAATGTATGCTTGAAATAGTTGCAATCTATATTAGATATATACTCTTATAGTATTGTATTTATTGGAAAAACTGAAATAATATTATCTATATACGATAATTACTTTTTTATATTCTTTATATTATTTGTTAACTCAATAGTAGGGGGAGTATTTGATAACATTTAAATATTTATTTTAAATACTCTGCGTAAGGGACTGCTTATTAAAAGTAAAAATTAATTTTAACCATCTTTTATTTATTATAGATAGTTATAGTTGATATTAATATGTTATTTTGTATATTTAGATATGATTAAAATGATTGTTTATTTCTTTAAATTAAACATGCTTCTTTGTGTTAATGATAAAAGGCATTGAAGTTTCATTGTAAAGAGTGATTTTCAGATTCCTTTAATTTAGTCTGTCATAATTAATTCAAATTTATTCAGGGCTAAGTAGCTGGTTATTTGGAAAGAGTAAGTATAAAATAAATAGGTCTGCGACCTTAGCTTTTACAATGTCAGTGTCAGTGTTCAATTGGCTTGCAATCACGTCATTTTACTTGAATTTCTTCTCGAAATAATACCTACCTGAGATTAGTATACAACTATCCGAAATTAGTGTTAAGTCTAGCCTTGTTACTTCATCTACTTTTGTATCAGAAGATTTAGAGAAAACAAAACGCAGTTTTTGCTTCGAATTTTAAATAGGATAAACCAAAGGAAGATGAAGAAGTTAACACTATTAGTTGCAGCGATATTGTCATTTGTAACAATTGCAGTAAATGCACAGAACAAAAAGGTTGTATTGATTACAGGATCGGCATCTGGTTTCGGAAAAGCTACAGCTGAAAAGCTTGTAGAGAAAGGATACATTGTTTATGGAGCCGATATTCAAGTTGAAAAGAACAAATATCTCGATAAAATCGGAGGGCATTCTATTGTGATGGATGTGACGAAGGATGAAGAGGTTAATGCAGGAGTTGACCGTGTAATTAAAGAGCAGGGAAGAATCGATGTACTGATCAACAACGCTGGTTATGGATCTTATGCTACAATAGAAAACATACCGATGGAGGAGCTGAAGTATCAGTTCGATGTGAATGTGTTTGGTTATGCACGCTTGCAAAAGGCTGTTCTTCCGCACATGAGAAAGCAAAAGTCTGGTAGAATTATCGTTACCTCATCGGTAGTTGGGCACGTTTCAACAGCATTTACAGGATGGTATTCGGCAACTAAACACGCAGTAGAGGCGATGGCCGATGCATTGCGCATGGAAGTGAAGAGCTTAGGAATTGATGTAGTGAAAATTCAGCCTGGAGCAGTAAAAACAGGCTTTGATGATGTTGCATGGCAGAAGCTTGAGAAGGCTGGAACGGCAGAAGATTATAAAGAACTGGAAGAGCAATTCGTAGCAGCGATGAAAGACATTTACAGCGAATGCGAAGGTCCAGATGATACTGCTGAAATTATAGTGAAGGCTGTTGAAAAGAGAAAGCCTAAAACATCGTACAGAACTACTTCCGATGCAAAAATGATGGTTTGCATGGAGGACATCTTAGGCGAAAAGAGTTTTGACAATATGATGCTTAGCGCTTATAAAAGAGGAAAGAAGAAGGCCGATAAAAAAGCTGAAAAAGCAGCAAAGAAAAATAAATAAATTTTAATGGGCTGAGCATGATTGGTTTGGTTAACTGTTCTCGCAATGTGCTTGTGTGAAGAAATATCATGTCTCGGCCAATTTATATATTCCCTTAGTTAAAGTCATATTTCATAATACATATTTTTTAATCGCATCATGAAAAAAGTAGTATTGATAACAGGAGCAAGCTCAGGTTTCGGAAAATTCACAGCCTTAGAGCTTATTAAGAAAGGATATATCGTATACGGTGCAGCCCGCCGTGTAGAGCAGATGAAAGAGCTGGAAACAGCAGGTGGCCACGCCGTAAAAATGGATGTAACTAACGACGAATCGGTAAAAGCAGGAGTAGACCAAATTGTAAAAGAGCAAGGGAAGATAGATGCTTTGGTAAACAACGCTGGTTATGGTTCTTACGCATTTGTGGAGACTGCGGATATCGATCAGATGAAGCGCATGTTCGAGGTGAATGTCTGGGGAACTGTCCGTGTATCGCAACATGTTCTTCCATACATGAGAAAGCAAAAAGCTGGTGCTATCGTCAACCTTAGCTCTATTGTTGGAAAAGTGAGTACAGCCTTTTTAGGCTTTTATGCCGCCTCGAAACATGCTGTAGAGGCACTTTCGGACGCAATGAGACAGGAAGTAGGACGCTTCGGAATCAATGTTTCGATTATAGAACCAGGCGCATTTAGTACAGGTTTCGATGGAGTAGTATTGGACGAGCTTAAACAGGTTAATGCTGGTGAGGCTTATCAGCCAATAGTGGACAACTTTATTCCATACTTTAAAGACATGTATGAAAAGGCACCAACTCCTGAGCCAGTAGTAAAAGCGATCATCAATGCGATTGAAAAGAAGAAACCAAAAACGCGTCAGGCTGTTGGTATGGATGCTAAGGGTGGTATTACTATGAAAGGTATGCTTGGCGATCGCACATTCGATAGCATTATGCTTGGGCAAATGAAGATGAAGTAAGCGGGAGCCGTTAAGGTTTTCAGGATTTTGGAGGTTTTAACTGCACAACCAGATTGGTACAGCTAGCATTCCCAAGTTTGGAGTAATTCCACCCCTAACTACAAGAAATTTAATTAACAAGAGAAACGATCAAATGATTCAAGCGCCTATTAACCACAAAAGATAATTGGATTCATTTGAGAGTTTCTTCTGATAAGCAGGCATCCATATTTAAGTTGACTTTATCTGAATATAAAAGGCTCATATATAGATTGATTTTTTGAAATTAAATAGGTCTACGGCCTAACTGAAAAACTATAAACTATGAAAGATTTCAAAGACAAAGTAGTCGTAATCACAGGAGGAGCAACAGGAATCGGATTTTCTTTTGCTAAACAATTTGGTAAAGAAGGAGCAAAGATTGTTATCGCAGGAAGAAGGCAGGATAGAAATGATGCTGCTGTATCCAGCTTAAAAGAACTAGGAATAGAGGCCATTGCTATTCCATGTGATGTAACCGACCGTAAAAGTGTTGAAGGCTTAGCAGATAAAGCTTGGGACAAATTTGGACATGTGGATGTTATCATGAACAATGCCGGTAACATGGTATATGGCAAAACAATTATCGATTCTACTCCAGACGATTTCATGAAAGGCTATGCTGTAAATGTATTTGGACTAGTTAACGGTGCGTCTGTATTCGGTAAACGAATGATTGAACAAGGAACTCCTGCGGCCATTTATAACTTAGGTTCTGAGAATTCATTTTTTCATGGAGTGCCGCTTGCAGCTCCTTATGTAGCAAGTAAACACTCAGCTCTTGTCATTTCAGAATCATTGCGCGAAGAAACACCGGATTTTATTGACGTGGCGCACATTTGCCCTGGTTTCGTTAAGTCGGAATTAGGTGATGAAGGCGCTATGCAGTTTGCCATGGATACTGACAAATACACATCTATTGCTATGGAGCAATTAAAGGAGGGCAAGTTCTATGTTGTTTCTCATGCTTATAACATGAAACGGATTAACGACCGCTACGAAGAAATAAAAGAAGCTTTTGATACTTACGCTCCTCGCTACGAAGGCGACGAAGAACATGATGTTCGTACGCTATATCAAAAAATGCTAGAAGCAGGTTTAGTAGGATAATAAATAATAGGTAGTACTATATACATGTAATGCCCGTTCGAAATGCCCCCTATTTCCTCTAAAGGGGGTTTAGTTGCCTAATAGTCCTGAAATTGTACGAATCAAGTCCTCTTTTATGAGGGTAGGTGAGAGGCCACTTCTCAATTAAAAACATTACATGTATAGCTCTATCAAATAATAAGGAGACTATATAATGAATACGAATGAACCTGTAAAGAATTCACTGATTTTTTTAGGAGTAATATTTGTGATTGCTAACATGGTTGTCAGTTTCATCAAAGGCTCTACAGAGCTTGCGATTATGGGGCCTATTTCCTCTATACTGATTACTGTTTTCTCTTTTACCCATGGCGTAAAACGATATGGGGTTAAAAAGATGCTCTTCTTCGTTGTTATGATAACAATTATTAGCTGGTCGTACGAAACGTCCAGTATTTTAACTGGTTTTCCGTTTGGGAATTATCATTACACAGATGTACTAGGTCCAAAATTATGGTTAGTGCCAATAATTATAATGCCAGCATACTTTGCCGTAGGTTACTTATCGTGGGTAATGGGTAGTTTGCTATTAGGTAAAAAAGATTCTTCACTAAAAGGAGCGGAAGTAATCCTTCTTCCAATATTGTCCGCATTTATAATGGTTCTGTGGGATATATCAATGGATCCAATTAATTCAACCATAACCAAGATGTGGATTTGGCACGATGGAGGCCCCTATTATGGTGTTCCATTTGTAAACTACATGGGCTGGTATTTGTGTGTTTTTACATTCTACCTAGTATTTGCCTTTAGTTTAAAGGGAAATAAGGAAGGAACAACAAACGTAACATGGACAAACAAAGCTTTCTGGATTTTGCCGATTCTTATGTATGCTCAGCACTTTTTTGAATACATGGGGGGTGCGTTGTTTAAAGAAAGCGTAGAAGTGACATCGAAAGATGGTCATGTATGGTGGACTGGCGATATATACACTGGATTGACTTTAGTGTCGATATTTACAATGATTTTCATATCGGTTTTATGCCTAACACAGGTAAAAAGAGTTACCAATTCCTGAGCTAAAGTGAGGTCGAAAAGATAAACTATTTTAGGTAGTCTATCAGGTACGGCACTATAAATTTGATAAACTACTAAAGCGTATTTCGGTTTTTAGCCTAGAGCGTATTTTTTGTACGTGAGGGTTAAAAGTCGGAATGCAACACAGAGGTAGATTATTTTTTCACCTTCATTAATCTCAAACAAAGAAGTGAGACTTGATTTCGATTGTTGTTGGGATCAATTATAAATCAGCAAAATTTAACAGATGCAATCATCAATAATTATTGTAATAGCTGGTGTTTTTCTTACTCTGGGGCTGGTGTTCTATAAGCGTATTTATTTCATTGTAGGCGCTTACCGAGAGTTGTTGAAAATGTTAAAGACCTGCTTGAAAACAAGCCAATTCAATAAAGATATATATGTACTTCGTGATGGCCATGCCAATGTTTATTTGGTAAAAAACGGTGATGGTTACTTGGCTATAGATGGAGGAGATAAGCCGAAGAATACTCTGGCGGCACTTAATGAATTGAGGGTAAAACCCGAAGAGGTAAATGCTGTTTTTCTTACGCATACCGACTTTGATCACTGCGGAGCTATCGAGGTATTTAAAAACGCAAAAGTTTATTTGGCAAAAGCGGAAGAGTGCCTGATCGATGGAACCCGAACCAGAACATTCTCAAAATACGAGATTAAACATGGCAATAAATTAGAAGTGCCATACAGAACATTGGCCGATGGAGAGGTAATAAAATCAGGAAATAGAACCGTAGAATGTGTTCTTACTCCAGGTCATACTCCTGGAAGCATGAGTTTTGTTGTTGATGGTAAATATTTATTTACCGGGGACTTAATGAAACTTGTAGATGGAAAGGCAACAAACTTTATTGAGCTGTTTACTATTGATATGGACACGGACAGTGCCAGTATTAAAAAACTGGCAGCTGAAACAAGGAGCAAGGACATTGAATATGTATTTACAGCTCACCATGGTTACTCGGATAATCATAAAAATGTATTCCAAGGCTGGTAAAAAACTTAATAACAAATTATTATGTACCAATTTGCACACCCAGGTCAAATAATATTTGGACTTGGAACAGTTAAACAAGAGCTTTTCAAACAGATTGAGAAATTTAATCTGAAAAATATATTGGTAGTAACCGATAAAATATTGGTTCAGAATGGTGTAACAAAAATTGTAACAGAAATTTTAGATGCAAACAACATCTCTTTTACAGTTTTTGATGAAGTACTACCTGATAACCCCTCCTATATTATTGAGAAAGCCATAACCGATATAGCAAAAAAAGGGACTGATGGTATTATCGCAGTAGGTGGAGGAAGTACAATGGATTGCGCTAAAGCGTTGGGCTTAATGCTTACTCTTGGTCTAGATAATTTAGACAAGCATTTTACAACAAGAACAGGTTACTGGTGTACCGATAAACTATTACCGCTGATTGCTATTCCTACAACAGCAGGAACAGGAAGTGAAGTGAGCCCGGCGGCTGGAATAAAGGATGTAGAGAAGAAGCGAAAAGAATCTATCTACGGACCGGGAATGATTCCAGCGATTGCAATTGTAGATGGCGAGTTGCACAAAGGAATGCCTCCAAAAGTAACTATGGCTACAGGTTTAGATGCTCTATCTCATGCTTTGGAAGCGCTATACTCAAAAGCCAGAAACAATCTTACCAAAACTTTTGGTTTGCAGGCCATTCGTCTAATTGTAGAAAACTTGCCCAAAGCTGTTGCTAACGGAAGCAATTTGGAAGCAAGACAAAATATGGCAGAAGCTTCAACGTTGGCAATCTTTGCTGGCATGCAGGGAATGACTCATATTGGGCACGGAATAGCGCATGCAACCGGGGGGCAATGGAACATTCCGCATGGAGTAGCCGTAGCACACGTTCTTTTCCCTATGGTTGAGTATTTGGCAGATGAAGTAACAGATTCAACAACCGATCTGCTTGCAATTTTCGGAGCCGAAGCAGGTGGGAATCCAGGAAAATCGTTAGCCAATGCGATGAGGGAATTTGCGGAAGGAATTGGTTTGTGCCGCCTTGGGGAATTTGAAAAAACGAACCTAGAAGAGTTAGAAATAGTAGTTAAAAATGCACAAGGATTAATAGCTCCGCGTGAGCAGTTTTTGGTAAAAGGACTGCCTAGCGACGAATGGGTTGAGAGTGCAATCAAAGAATCAATTTAAGTTACTGTTAATATGAGGGTAAATGCATCGCACAATAACCAACCTAATGGTTGTGTTGATGTGTTTGCCCGGCCAAGATGGAATTCTCTTTTATAAAAAGACAACTAGGTTTTAGATAGTAAAAAATGGAATACTTAACAGTTGAACTACAGGCATTAATAGTATTTGTTTCAGAAATCGTATTTTTATATCTGAAGACGATAAATGTAAAAGCTATTTCGGAAGGTAGTGTTGGGAAAGCAATTGTTTCCAATACAGGAGTAAGCATATGCTGGGTAGTTGGAGTAACCATAAGTATAAATTCAATTCTAAACGGGCATTTCTTACCAATTGTAGCTTTTTTAGTAGGTGGCGCTATCGGAACTGCACTGGCAATGAAGAAAAAGAGAAGCAAAAGGCTTCAAAATTTATTTTCTTTTAAAAAGGTATCTTTCTATTCAATAAGAATATTCTAAGTAGGTGGCCGTATTTAAGTTAACTCTTTTTTGAACCTAAACAGCTCATCTTCAAATTGAGCTTTTTATATTTTCACTTTCATAAAAACTGATTATCATGAATATATTACAATCATTAGACTCATACACTTCGGCACAGAAGTGGGTAGGAACAAATTTTATAATCCTAGGCGCTATTCTTATTGTTTTAGGATTGGTATTTACATTTTTTGTAGCAAAAAGTCCCATGGCAACAGGAATGAAGTGGGGAACTTTTGTTGCAGGAATATCAATTATAGTTGGAGGGTTTGGATACAGAAGTTTTTGTGATAAAACACACGATGCAGCAGTAAGCCTTTCAAACGAAAATATGATGGAATTCGTAAAATCAGAACACGAGCGCATGGAAAAGGTAGATAAAGGTTTCATCTTATATCAAGTGTCTTTTGCTGCATTTGTTGTTGCTGCTCTAGTTGTGATTTTGTTTGTAAAAGCACCTTTGGCAAAAGGGGTTGCATTTGCTATAGCACTATGGTTTATGGGGCTGCTTGTTATTGAAGGGTTTTCGCACAGTTCCATCTCAACTTATACCAATACACTAAGGGCAGAAGTGAGTAAATAAGTCCGTAGGATTTTTAATGGGTTTTATTAACTCTATGGCAACTATTAAAGTTTCATTTTACGTTAGAACAGGAAGTTAGGATATGGACGAAATTTTCAAAATAGATAATACTACTACGCTGAACGAGGCGCTAAACCAAGGGAAACCTAAGCATCCTCTGATCTCTGTTGCCGATTTCTCAAAAGTTGATTTTGTAGAGCGCAGCAATATGAAGGCAGTATCAGAGTTTTATTGCATTATGGTAAAAAACCTTGTTTCTGGCTCATTAAAGTATGGCCGTAATTATTACGACTTTCAAGATGGGACTCTGTTTTTTCTTTCTCCAAATCAAGTGATTGCAATAGAGGATCCAAAGCAATGTGATGAAGTGTGGGGATGGGGATTGTTTTTTCATCCCGATCTTATTAGGGGAACATCCCTGAGTAAAAAAATGAAAGACTACACATTCTTCCATTACGATGTTAACGAGGCATTGCACTTGTCTGATCATGAGAAAGAAATGCTAACAAATATAGTCGGGAATATATCCTTAGAATTAGATAGGGGCATCGATAAACATAGTCAGTCTGTAATTGTCTCAACAATAGAGCTCTTGCTGAACTATTGTATGAGGTTCTACGATCGACAGTTTATTACGCGTACAAATGCGAACAAAGATGTGATCTCGAAGTTTGAAAATTTCTTGTCAGACTATTTTAACTCAAACAGATCTCAGGAAGAAGGCATGCCGACAGTAAAGATTTGTGCAGAAGCTATGAACCTATCTGCAAATTACCTCACCGATCTGTTGAAAAAAGAAACAGGCAAGAATACTCAGGAACACATTCATTATCATGTGATCGAGGCTGCTAAAGAAAAACTTCTCAGTTCTTCCGTTTCGGTGAGCGAAATTGCTTATAGTCTTGGATTTGAGTATCCACAGTACTTTAGCAAAATTTTCAAGAAGAAGACTGGTGTTACGCCTGCTGGTTATCGGAGTTTGAATTGAGAGTAGGCACATAAAATCTGTGTGCCTATTTGGTATAACTTTTCAGGTAAACATTCTTGGATACAGAAGAAAGTCCGAATTTGAAGAAGTGAAGAAGGGCATCGAAGCAATCGGACTTTAGATGCCTTAGAATGAAGTGTTCTCTGTTTTTAGGGTGGTTTTTCTGAACATTAAGTTGGATTATCAATGAAAATTTTGGCTTAATTGTGGAGCAATTATTAAGGAACAACTTTCCAAAAGCTCCCGTTTCTAATAAAGAACTTTTGGAAAGTTTGTTTCGTAAGGTGCAATTACTATTAAATCTTAATGCTGTTTCTGAAGGATTTATTACAGTGCCTATAGCAGCAGATTGCGTCTAAATCGTTAGAAATCATCCTTCCGACAATTCGTAATAAACTCATATTTCACCTTCTTCGGGTCAGAAGTCATTTCATAAAAAGAATCGAGGTAGGAGAGAACCTCCTCTTTGCGTTCTGAATCTAAAAGGTTGAAACTATTAACAATACTATAGATTTCTTCTTTTTTGTTCACAAACTCCTCAAGCAGTTCAGTAAGTTCTTCTTCGCTACGATAAAAACCACGATAGACACGTTGGGTCACACTTCGAGTCTCAAACTCAGGAAGTGGTATGGCATATGGTGCATCAATAATGCCTGCCCAATCGAAGTCGTATGGAATTGGTATTGGAGGTTGATATGGATCGCGAATTAGAAGCCTAATGTTGTGCAGTGTGGAAACTCCCCAATCCGTATTGCCCACCATAAACTGAAAGATAGACAACCGTGCAATTTTCTTATAATGGGTTTTTTCCTGATGAACATTGGCAATGTTAATGATCCTTCCGTTGAGGCGTGTGGCCATTTGCTTGGTGTTTTCGATGAAGAATCCCCATTTCTCAACAGTATCTTCTTCACCTTTAGAATCTACCCATTTCACTTTGGCCAGACGTACGCGGTAGCTTTCATCCGTAAAAACACTGTATAGTTTATAGATGAGGTACTCTATCAACATATTCTGTTCGTAGTTACCCTTCGATCGGCAGTGTGTTACGAATTTAAGCCGTTTCAGGTGATTGAAAACAGTTGGGGCAACTGTTTCTTCTGGAAAATCGAATTTAATGGGAGGGAATGAACAGGTTGAGCGTTTGCGGCGGAAATTTCCGCGTGTACGCAATCGTATGCGGCTATGTTTCTCAATGCCATTTTCCCGATAGGCAACTTCCCAAGGTGCCAGTCGCGTTTATCGCTAATGTCGGATAAAAGTTCGTCCACATCACAGCGGACAATGATCTCGATCGTTTCGTCGGAAGAGAAGAAATAGTTAGAGCTTCGCTCATATACAACTACAGAATCGTCCGACATGTTTGCCTGAACAGAGAATGTCCCCACTAGCCAGGCAAAAACATAAACTAAAACTACCCCTTTAACATTCATGATACAAACTGTTTAGATTAGTGTGTGGCTTGGGTTAACTAACAAAGAAAACATAAGAAGAAGCTCATTGATCACTCAAATTTTCTTCTTTCATAGTTCTCTAAATTAGGCAGTAGTAGTTCTATAGGCAGCCCAAATTAAATATTGGGCGATTCTTGTTCGTTCTCAATAATAGAAACCGTACGCTTAATACGCGTATAAAAGATAGTTATTGTTACATTCTTTTTTGAAAAATCAATTTTTCCTATCTCCAGACGCTCTATCTCAATACCTGTGCGGTCTTCAATATCCCGTACTAATTTAAACTGATTTTCTGGGCGAATGTTCGCTAAATTATCATAAACTATTGTTTTGCGAAGTTCATCGCGATGAAACAACCTTTTCTCTAGCCAATATGTAGCGCCAATAAGAGTTAGATTCGTAAAGACAAGTTCAGCTATACTTACCCGTTCGTTGGACAGGGAGTTGATCACAGATATACCAATGATCATGAAGAGATAGGTCATTTCCTTTATGGGCATCGTTGTGGTGCGATAACGAATGATCCCAAAGATTGCAAACAGACCTAGGGCAAGTCCAAGTTGCAGCTTCACGTTTTCAAGTAGATAGCAGAGGAAGAAGACAGATAGGCCAATAAGAAAATATGTGAAGTGGTACTCCTTTTTCTTTTCCGAACGATAAAGGTAACGTACAAGTATTGTAATCGAGCCCAGGTTCAGGATTACTTTGAGTACCAATGTCAGGAAATGTGGAAAATCTATCAATACAAAATCAAATAACTTAATTTCGTTCACTCCAACTCTGTTTTTTTGCTGTTATTATTCCGTTAAACAGAACGGCTCTAGTCTGTTAGCTTCTCTAGAAACACTAGCCGTTCAGTCACGCAACGATACAACAATTTCTTCAATAAGCCAAAGTGCTGAATCGAACTTATCGAACCCTCTGTAAAGTTTACCTGTTTTCCCCTCCGGATCGCTGTAGCCAAGGGGCAGTAGTTTGTATTTGTTCTGTTTGTTGGACAGGTCAATCAGTTTTCCATAAACAACCGATGGCTGACCTACACTCATGAAGCTTTCCTCATCTTCGTCACATTCTATAAAATGATCGTTGAAATCGTGCGATTGGTTAACCTCGAAATAGAGCCTGAATTTTGAAAGTTTTTTCTTATCGATTTTTAAGTAGAGTCTTGAATTTTCCATTGGAGTTGCTCCCGTGTAGGCGTCGGGAACAGGTGTTTCTGGCATAGGAGCAAAGCCTCCGTTTTTATTCCTTACACCACGTCTGTGCGCCCATACAGGAAGGGCACCTTCAATGTAGATAGGGCCATTTTGCCACCGTCCGCTTACTTTTCGTGCCATTGGGTAATCGCCTTTTCCTACGTTTTCTGTTACAAAAACAGTTCTCAGGAAAGTTCCTTCTGCATCTTCTATCCACAGCACAAAACTTGGGTTGATATGGCTGGCTCCTACTTTTATATCAACCATTAATTGTTTGGTTTCTTTTCCTGCTTTTTGTGCGTTTACTATCCATGTGGCCAGTAACAGCAAAGTAAGCAGTGAATATCTTTTTATCTTTTTATAGAATTCGTTCTTACAAATTATCATACAGATAAATCCTTCTCTCTTTGGTTTAAATTCTTTCTGTTTTATCAGTTTCTATATATTGCTTCATTGCTGTTAGCAATAGATTTATTAGTGTTAGGACGATTAGTATATTCACATTTCAATGTTTTGTTCTTTTCAATTCATCTATCAATTTTTGGTCGAAATATAAGTGGGATCGTAGTCCAGACTTTTACTTTTCTTCCACTCTGTTTCCCCGGGTTCCAGGGTGGTAACGTCTGGATTAAGCGTAATGCTTCAGTTTCTATTTCTGGTAAAACCTTCTCTACTGCTTCGTCGGCAACTGCCCTGTCTTTGGGTTTACGGTAACTGGTCCTAACAATTTCAACTTGCTCTACTTTTCCTCCTGCATTGATAATAAAACGAACGTAAACTTTAGCCTTTATCCCAAGTTTATCTACGGATTGAAGGTGTTTCTGGTTCTGTTTTAAGTAACGGTTCAGGGCTGAGACTCCACCTTTAAATTCAGGCATTTCGTCCACAACAGAAAATATTGAATCTTTGTTTTGTTGACTGAAAAGATGGCCATAATTGATCTTGTTGTTTAATTTGGATGTTAGACTACTTCCAAATTTCATGTTACTTAGTTTTGTGGCTGTTCTCGCATGAGATGTGGAAAAACAAACGAGAATAATTAAGAAAGAAAATAAAATTCTCATAATATGATGTTTAGTGGTTTAACCTATTTTAACTAAGCCATATGTATATTCATCAATTGAGGCGCATAATGAGCAGTGTAAAAATAAGACTGCACCAAAATAAAACTGAAAGTTCTTTGAAATGCTTGATTTAGATTTTGGGGTATGAATATTCCCTGTGAGCTAACCCTAAAATACCTACTGGTAGGCGATGCTAAGGCAGGTATTTCAGGATTTTTGCATTTTGAAGTTTACTGTTTCCAATTTTCTTTGATATGATGAGCATAATCAGCGGCTTCTTCTTTTATGTCTAACTGATTTAGAGTGCTAAAGTTACAATTTTTCATTAAAATATCTCCATTGACTATAACGTCGCTTACATCACCCCCATTTAATACGTATACCAACTGTGAATAAACGTTAAAAAGCGGTTGGGTGTGTGGTTTTTCCAGGGACAATGTAATGATATCGGCTTTTTTGCCAACCTCTAAACTTCCCAATTCTTTTTCAAGACCAAGAGCTTTGGCTCCACCAATGGTTGCTGTACGCACAATACTTTCGGCATCTGCTACACTAGGATCGTTTGCTGTGAATTTATGCAGAAGGGCAGCAACATGCATCTCCTGCAACATATCCAAATTGTTGTTGCTGGCAACACCATCAGTACCCAGTGCTACGTTTACGCCAGCTTTCATAAGAGCAGGGATAGGAGCTGCACCGCTTGCCAGTTTCATGTTACATACAGGGTTGTGTGCTACATGTGCCTGCTTGTCCGCAAAGAGTTCCACATCTTCTGCGCCTAAGTGTACCGAATGGGCAGCAATGGTGCTGTTGTCCAATAAACCTAAGTCGTTGATGTACTGTGTCGGGGTTTTTTGGAATTCACCTAAATATTTATCGTATTCCCACTTTGTTTCTGCCAAGTGGATATGAAATGGAATTTCGAGTTCCTCCGATGTCTTTTTTGATAGTCGCAAAAGTTTGTCGGAGCAGGTATAAGGTGCATGTGCGGATATTGCAGTATAGATCAGTTCATCAGCCAAATATTCTTGATGAAGTTCTTTTATATATGAAAGTGCAAGGTCTGGAGTTGCTGCGTTTGGTGTAGGGAAGTCGAGTACTCCTTCGCTCAGTACTGCCCGCATGCCGGATTGCTTCACAACTTTGGCTATTTCTTTTTCAAAGAAGTACATGTCGTTGAAGCAGGTGGTACCTGATGCAATCATTTCAAGAACGGCCAGAGAAGTACCGATACGGGCTGCTTCTGCTGTCATAAATTTAGCTTCTGCTGGGAATATGTAGTCGTTGAGCCATTCCTGTAGAGGAAGATCGTCTGCAAAGCCTCGGAAAATGGTCATCGGGCAATGGCTGTGTGCATTAATGAGGCCGGGCATGACCAATTTCCCTGTTGCATCCACAATGTTGTCGCTACTATAGTTTGCTACAATTTCTTCTTCATGGGAAATTGCAGAAATTCTTCCATTGTTAACAGCAATGGCTCCATGTTCGATTATTCGCATTTGGGAGTCAACAGTAATTATAGTTCCTCCTCTTATTATAATATCAGCTTGCTGCATGTGTTCTTGCTTTTGGGTCATGTTACAGTCTTAATCGTTGCTCTTTAAAACAACCGTTGCTATGGCCAGATTTATTCTATAAGTCTCGCACAGAAATGCGAAAATATGTTCACCAGACTATACTATAGATTATCCTGTCTTCATATTCAGTGCAGTGATAATTATGGTTGCACTTTTTAAGCATTTTATATTATTGGCCTACTATCAATACAGTCTTTTGCAGAGATATTGTAAGCCTTGATCTGGCATATCTATTTATAGTTTTAAATGCTATTAAGCATAATTATAGTTCAAAAGCTGTTTCATTGCAGCATGTAAAAGAAAGCTGCTTAATCTTGTAAACGCCCTATTATTTCGAGGGTGTTTCTATGAAACTTATTGCGATATTCTGAACTCAAAGTCCCCTTGTGGGAATGTCTGGATGTTTTTTCGGTACATTTTAAAAGAATGAGGCAAAGGTAGTAGGCTCTGTTGAATTTTCGTAACTTTGTTTAGGGAGAGTTGCTTTTTAAACTCAATATTAATAGAACATTCTCCAGAAATATCTAATCAGTACAGTGTATTTCTATGCCCAGAGCATACTTGTGCTTGAGGATTAAGCACTCGGGATAGAATGCTGGATCGGGCTATTTTTTCATCTTCACTACAGCTTACTTTTTTCTGAAAAATGTAATAGAACAGCTAAATAAAAAAGCATTCCTTTGCCCCGCATTACCTGAACCTAATTGAAGGGGGGGGAAAGGGGGATTATAAGTGGGCGATCTAAATTAGACATTGCTTTGGGCTGTTGTATTGCTGACATGCGCAGTATAAAACATCTCACTATAATATAGATCCACGATCTTAACATCAAATTTAATATGACACAACTATTTAAAGAAACGGCCAACTTTATTCTTGACAAAGTTGATTACCGTCCTACTGTCGGAATTATTCTTGGTAGTGGCCTTGGAGCTTTAGCAGACAAAATAGAATCTGCTACGTGCATAAGTTATGCTGACATTCCTAATTTTCCAGAGTCTACTGTCGAAGGACACAAAGGCTGTCTTATTCTTGGAGAATTCGGAGGGAAAAAAGTAGTTGCAATGCAAGGACGTTTCCATTATTATGAAGGTTATAAAATGGAACAGGTCACCTTTCCAGTTCGCGTGATGAAATTCTTGGGAGTAGAAACTTTAATCGTTTCAAATGCCGCTGGTGGACTTAATCCAGATTATAATCAGGGCGACCTGATGATCATTAACGATCACATTAATTTCTTTCCTGTTAATGCTCTTTGGGGCAAGAACTTCGACGAACTAGGCGAGCGTTTCCCAGATATGAGCAAAACGTATAATGCAGAACTGCGCAGCAAAGCAAAAGCTATCGCCAAAGCCAATAATATCGATGTTCGCGAAGGGGTGTATGTTGGAAGCTCAGGGCCTAGTTTAGAAACGCCGGCGGAGTACCGTATGTTAAGAATCTTTGGAGCCGATGCAACAGGTATGTCCACTGTGCCAGAAGTGTTGGTAGCTCACCATATGGGAATAAAAGTGTTTGGTATGTCAGTGATCACTAATGTAAGTGAACCAGTAGATCCAGATCAGGAGACTACCCACGAAGAAGTTCAGGATGTTGCCGGAATGAGAGAGCCGCAGATGTCCAAAATTGTTGAGGAATTGATAAGCAGTCTATAAACTAAGGAATTGTGCAGAAATATACTGATGATTTTATGCGTGGATTTTTTTTAAACAAATGCTAGAAACTGCGAATGGCGGTCTATTTAAAGCGTTTTAGCGTGAAGTTAATTGGAAAATAACAAGTAGAAAGCTTCAGTTTATTTCGAAATAATTCCTTGGTTCAGAATTTGATACGACTTTCCAAAGGCTATTTTTATCACATAAATGTGCTTTTGGAAAGATTTTTTACAATTGCAATATCCACCCAAGGATTTTTGAAATTTAATAAGTTCAGGCTTTTGCTGTGCTTATTTTCATGAGCTTATAATCCATTCCATAAAATCTCATTTACTGATGAATAAGTATACTTTTTTATTTGTTGCGATTGCTTTGTTTTTCATGTCTTGTGAAAACAAAAAAACACAAGAAAAAAAATGTAGCGAAACAGAGCGTCTTGTTTCAAGTGTGGCTTGGTATCAAAGGTCTGCCGAAATGAAGGTATTGTATAGGCAGGCTTACGAATTTGCAAAAATCAAGTTGGAAAAGAACCTAGCAGATCGTCCCCAAGATGCCAGACCGGCAGCTGTTGTACTAGATATCGACGAAACGGTTCTTGACAATAGTCCTTTCGAAGTAAAGGCCATTGAAACGGACACTGCATATTCAAGTAAAACGTGGAAACGTTGGGTAGATCAGGGAAAAGCAACAGCTTTGCCAGGGGCCATCGATTTTACTAAATGGGCTAAAGAACAAGGCATAGAGGTGTTTTATATTTCCAACCGAAGAGTGAATACGCTAGATGTAACTGTTGAGAACCTCAAAAAAGAAGGATTTCCTAATGCTGAAAAGAAATTTGTGCTATTGAGAAGCAATACATCGGACAAAACAGAAAGACGTGCCAGTGTAAAACAGACGCACGAAATTCTGCTATATATTGGTGATAACCTGACTGATTTTTCTCAAACCTTCAAGAATAGAGAAAATAACTTTGGTTTTGATACCGTTAATCAAAAATGGGACAGTATCCAAAACTACTTTGTACAGTTACCAAACCCTATGTATGGCGACTGGATGTCACATTTAAAGGGTAAAGATAAAAAATCATCTGCTTGTGATAGAGATAAAAGCATTAAGTCATTTCTAAAATCTTACTGAAAACAAACGAACTACAAAAATACTACTATAAATCAACACGAATGAAGGAGCCTTTGCGCTCCTTTTTTTGTGTTTCCTATTTCACATTTTTTTGTTGTGAGTTTATCTTAATGGTCTAAATATGTTTGGATTATGTATTGAATATTGGTAATTTGAGGAAAATGAAATATGAACTTACTATACCGTTTGTGTAATAGACATTATGTCAATTTAAATTAGTACTGAAAAGGCTTGACAGTCAGCCTTAAGTTATGTATTCCGGCACAGATCAGGAATACTTTATCTATCACATTACCTTTGCGCAGCCTGCATTCATTACGCACAATTTTCATTCTTTTAACACTTCCGATTGCATGCTCGACCCGCACCCTGACAGATGAGATCTCCCTGTTCTCTGCTTTCTGCTCTGGTGTAAGTTCTTTCCCTCTGGGCTTTTTTGTGGGCTGGACGATTTTTACACCTTCGGGTGCATATCCCTGATAACCTGTATCCTGCCATAGTTCAAACCCTTCCGGGAGTGTGTATTGCAGGTCGGCTATTTTTTTGTCATGTACAGTGCCCTGGACGGTCGCGCCCACAAAAAGGATAAGGCACAGCATATTGGTGATCACGGCATTTTTTACCGTATGCTTTTTTTTCTTGCCGCTGTAATAATCCTGTTGCTGCTGATAATCGGCAGGGCGCGGGATTTCCCGTTCTGTGCCGTCATGGATGACTTTTTTTTCGGTAAGGAATTCTTCCGGGAGCTCTTCAAGCCTGCGCAGAAGGCCTTCTTTTGTGCGTTCGGGCATTGAACCGCAGTCCCCAAGGCCAAGTTCGAAAACGCGCAGAAGGGCATGTAAGAACCGGTTACACTGTTGCTGGGTCATTGAGAACATATCGGCATGCTGTTCCTGTATCGGATTGAGTTTCATATAGGAAAGCACGAACACCAGGCGCTCTTCGAAAGTAGGAAGGGGGCTGTTTTTGTAGATGGTATACAGCCGCTGACGGTTGACCGGTTTCCCGTCAAGATCAAAACGGTTGAAGTAGTATCGGTGACACTCTTCAAAATAGGGAAGGAACTGTTCAAATACTTCATGATCCAGTCCGGTCATTGCCAAAAATCGTGACGGGTTTTTAGCCCACTGCTCATATTTCATGATCCTAAATTCTTCAGGTGTTAGTAGCCCAAAGGTACACGCGCGTTACCATAATACAATAATTCGATATATTGACTAATATATTGCCATGCTCAAAAATTCTTAATTTATTACTAAATCCGAAAGATATGAGAAATATAGGTTGGTGTCGTAATATAAACGGCGCATTGACGACTGTCTCTGTGTTGACACGTAGCATGAAGGCAGTTCTAATAAATAGTTCTATTCGCTTATGTTTCCTGTTTGCATTTGTATTTCTGTTGAATGCAGATTTCCTTATGGCTCAGAAAGGATTTTCAACATCATCGGTTAATATGAACAAGGCGAACAGAATTGCATCGCCAGATCAGGTTGTTGTTGAAGAATACCTAAATTTTCACGACCACAAAATTCCAAGGCCGGCCGAAGGAGAGTCGATAGCTTTAAGTACCGACTATTTTCAGGTTGCCGAAGACCAAATCATCCTACAGGTAGGAATTGCAACAGGAGACTTGCAAAGTAGCTCTGGTGCAGCAGAAGGCTTGCCAAGCAGTTCTAAAATGCTCCCGATCAATGTTGCTCTGGTAATCGACCAAAGTGGGTCGATGCAATCTGAGCGAAAACTTGAAAAAGTGAAAATAGCAATGCGAAAGTTTGTTCAAGGTTTGCGGCCAGATGATTACATCTCTATCATTGGTTATGACAACGAAGCCCGCGTTATATTGGAAGCACAGAAAGTTGGCGAGGTTGAGAATCTTGTCAACATTATAGAAAGCATATCGTCTGGCGGTTCTACCAACCTTCATGCAGGCCTGATTATGGGTTATGAAGAAGTTGAAAAGAACCTAAATCCCAAAATAACGAACAAAGTGGTATTGCTTACTGATGGCATTGTAAATATGGGCGAAACAAATCCAGAGAAGATTGTGGCAGATTCTTACAAATTCAACAAAAAGGGGATAGGGGTATCCACAATAGGGGTAGGGAGTAACCTGAACTTTTCCCTTCTACAGCAAATCTCTAAAATGGGTAGGGGAGCCAACCATTTTGTAGGCAACGAAGAAGAGGATATTACTAAGGTTTTCGACAACGAATTGGAGAGCCTCCTGTCGCCAGTAGCAAAAAATGTTTCTTTGGAATTGGAGTTGCCAGATGGCGTTTCGGTTACACAAGTTTACGGTTACACCCCGATATATAAGAAAAAACACATCAGCATCCTGCTCAAAGATCTCAACAACGGCTTAACGCAAGTTATTCTTTACGAATGTAAGCTGAAGAGCATTCCTGAACAACCGTTTAAAGTCAGTTTGGTGTACTCCTTGCATACTTCGGAAACTGATCAGGCAATTGCTCAAGAGGCTTTCATTGAGCCAACAGAATCTACATGGCAAATAACCAACGAAGTGGTAAAGAATTATTACATCGGAAAAATGGCAAGCTCACTAAAAGAGGCCGCAAAAAAAGGACATGCAGGAAAAGTAGAGGACGGTAAGCTGATTTTAACAGCCCTGTTGGATGAAATGGACGTAAAATTTCCCAATTTAGAAGATCCAGATGTTTTACGTGTGAAGAATATTCTTTTGAAGAATAAAAAGGCATTGGAGAAGTAATCCGTATTTTGTTTTGAATGAAAATTGCACTTGTAATCTTAATCCCTCAAATACTAATCTGTGCGTTTAATAGCCGTTGTTTCGGACAAAAAATCAGGAATCAAGCAACAGAAGTATTTGAGGGATATACTATATCCATCGTTGAACAGGATACTGTTTTTATAAATGTTGATACTCCGTAATGACTAATAACCATTGACCAAACATCAGTTCAACAATTCATAATCAAAACCACAAATATTTTTTTCATTGCTATCGAAGTCAATTCCAATAAGGAAAATTTCTTTTTTCTCCGTCAGGTATTTCTGGAAGTATTTCTTAGCCCGAATCTGTTCCAAAGCCTTTATTTGTGACGAATCGACTTTAAACTCAAGAATAAAAATACAATCCGGGCCAATCAATGTCATGTCGATGCGTCCTTTGTTGGTAGTATCTTCAGCAATCACCTGAAAACCCAAAGTACACAAGAGACTATAAAGCACAGAGGCATAATACCCTTCGTAAGTAGAAATGTTATTATTAACATAATTCTGATAAGGGATAGAAGCAAAAACAGCCTTCAGTCCTTCAGCAAACCGATCAAAATCACGCGCAAGCAAGCTGCGGGTTATGTCCAGTTTCTGCGACTTTATCCGTTTCAGGCCTGTGAGATAATCAAAGAAAATAGCATTCAAAGAATACTGAATTTCCAGATTCGGCAGTTTCATTTTATAAGAAATGATGTCCATCACTTCTATTTTTTCCGCAAAAGTCAGATAACCAGTTTGCCACAGCAGGGCAATAATATCAATGTGTTCAACATCAAAAGAATCCAAAGTTTCTTCATCAACAGTCAGGTTTTCCAGATCAGGAAGAAAATAATGCGACTCTTTCAGTTTGTCAATCAGGAAAGTCGGATTTCCAGTCTGCCACCAATAATTACGGAATTCGTTTCCTTTTGCAAAAAACAATAGAATATCATAAGGGTTATATACCGGTTCGCCGAAATAGTTGTAGCCATTATACCACCGTTTCACCTTTTGCAGATCAAGCCCCTCCGTATAATCAGAAAACACCGTCTCCAGATCACCTTGCGTATAACCCGTAATGGTAGCATAACGCTTATCAATAGTAATGTCCTCAATGTTGTTCAGTCCACTGAAAAGGTTCAGTTTAGAAAACTTACTTACACCCGTAATGAAAACGAAACGCAGATAAGAATCACTAGATTTTATTGCCGAATAAAAATTCCGCAGGATATCACGTGCAGCTAAAGCAATAGATTTGTTCTCATTACTTATATTATCTAAGATTGCTTTATCGTATTCATCAATCAGAACAACAACCCTTTGTTTACGCTGTGTATATAGCTCAAAAATCAATTGCTCAAGCATAATCCCAAGATCCTCCGATTCAATCTCAGAAATATCTATCCCGTTTGCTTTTGTAGCTTTCCGAAGCTGATTATCTATTCTGTTTTTAATAGATGTAGGCGAGCTGAAGTCTCCAGTTGCGAAATTAATTTGGATAACAGGGAAACTCTCATTCCAATCCCATTTATCATAAATGTCAAGCCCACGAAAAAGCTCCTGGCTCCCCTTAAAAATTTCAGAAAGCGTATCCAGAAAAAGAGACTTACCAAAGCGGCGTGGCCGCGACAGAAAATAATACTTAGCATTAGTGATCAACCGATAACAAATATCAGTCTTATCAACATACGCATAATTCTCTTCAGGCGACCGTATCTCTTTAAATGTCTGAATACCGATCGGCAGTTTC
Source organism: Bacteroidales bacterium (assembly GCA_965230435.1). GTDB lineage: Bacteria > Bacteroidota > Bacteroidia > Bacteroidales > JBDKHP01 > JBDKHP01. The sequence goes on along the minus strand of CBDDLB010000002.1, from coordinate 280,542 downwards.
TTTTTCTGTGGTTGCATTACAGTGCTTTCAAAATGTTGATAATCAAAATAAAATCAGTTCTCAAAGGCAGCTCTACCCCTCAATACTATTTTCCAAAAGGTGAATCAGATCAATCATCAAATTACTCCGCTGTTCATCAGCCTTCAAGCTCGCATTTTTCAACTTCTGAATATACTCAAGCAGCTCATCAGTATGATAACTCCCTTCCATATTCTCAAGCACCGTGAAAGCCTCAAACGCATTCATAAAATCCTCTTCCAGAATAAGAAGATCGATAAAATCACTGATATACTTACTAAAATCAAGGCTCGATTGCCATCCCAAAGAAATCAGGAAACGCTTTTGTCCAGCATATTCCTCATCCCCGATCGCATTCATAATATAAGGAACACAAGCCTGAATCTTCAGTCCGATCAGAAGATTCTCAAAACGGCTACGCACAGCCTCCTGTTTGCAATCCCTATATGCCTCAAGAATTGCAGGCACAAAAATAGCTTTCCCTTTCTCCGTTACGTCCGATATCGCTTGTTGAACCACAGCTATCGAATCCGATTTCAATTGAGTCAAAAGCAATTGCTCTTGAGGTGTTATTTTTTCCATCTTATTTTCTATGTTACAGATATTTTAATTTTTAGGAGCGGGACTTCATTGCAAAAACGGGCGACCAGCGCGCCTTCCACTACAAGTCCTCAGCCACCGCACCGTTCCACATCGGCGTGGCGGTCTATTCCGCTCGGCCGCTCCATACCCGCCACACCGTGTGTCACAGGCGCGCTGGCTTCCGGGCTTTCCGCTCCAGTCACGGCTATTTTAAAACGTAGTCCTTTCCATTGACACCGTAGACCCGACGGGTTTTAAAAACCCGTCGGGTCTACCGATCATCAACGACCAATTTCATTTCAACTTCTCAGCCAAATAATACCCAGTATGCGACTCCTTACACTTCACCATATCCTCAGGAGTACCCTCAAAAACAAGATTTCCTCCTTTGTCACCACCATCAGGGCCAAGGTCAATCACCCAGTCGGCACACTTAATCACATCCAAGTTATGTTCAATGACGATAATTGTGTTACCACGCTCAATCAGCGCTTCAAAAGCAGCCAGCAACTTATTGATATCATGAAAATGAAGCCCAGTAGTAGGCTCATCAAAGATGAAAACCGTAGACTGACCCGCCTTTTCCTTTCCAAGAAAAGAAGCCAGTTTAATGCGTTGACTTTCACCACCACTAAGCGTACTCGACGACTGACCAAGTTTCACATAACCAAGCCCAACACTCTGAAGCGTTTTTAGTTTAGTAACAATCTTTTTCTCCGTATTACTATCACCCTCTGCAAAAAACTCCACAGCCTCATCAACCGTAAGTTCAAGAATGTCAAAAATGTTCTTTTGGCGATAAGTCACCTCCAACACATCATCCTTAAACCGTTTTCCCTTACAGGTTTCGCAAACAAGATGAACATCGGCCATAAACTGCATTTCAATCTTAATTTCACCCTCGCCCTGACACTCCTCGCAGCGTCCACCTTCTACATTAAACGAAAAATGCGCAGGTTTAAAACCATGAACCTTCGCAGCCTGTTGCTCAGAAAATAGCTTCCTGATTTCGTCGTAAGCCTTTATATATGTAACAGGGTTCGAACGCGACGATTTACCAATAGGGTTCTGATCAACAAATTCAATATTTTCGATTTTATCAAGGTCGCCCTGCAACGTATCGTAATGCCCAGTCTGTTCACCAGTTCCATTGATCTGCTTGTTCAACACCGAATACAGAATCTTTCTCACAAGAGAAGACTTACCCGATCCACTAACACCAGAAATTGCCGTAAGAATCCCAAGAGGAAACTTCACATCAATATTCTTTAGGTTGTTTTCATGAGCACCAACAATCTCAAGCGACTGCTTCCACTTTCTACGCTTCTTCGGAACAGGAATTTCGCGACGGTGAGTCAGATATTCCGCCGTTAAACTATCAGCCTTCAACAACTCGCTGTGCGGCCCCTGAAAAACCACTTCGCCACCATGAGTTCCAGCCTCAGGGCCAATATCAATAATCTGATCGGCCGCTTTCATAATATCCTCATCATGCTCCACAACCAGCACCGTGTTACCAAGCTGCTTTAAGTTCCGCAGAACATTTATCAGGCGCTCAGTATCCCGCGAATGTAAACCAATACTAGGTTCATCAAGAATATAAAGTGAACCAACAAGGCTGCTACCGAGTGATGTTGCAAGATTAATCCGCTGCGATTCGCCACCCGAAAGGGTAGAGGAGAGGCGGTTCAATGTAAGATAACCAAGACCAACTTCATTTAAGAATGTAAGGCGGCTGTTTATCTCCAACAAAATCCTTTTCGAAACCTTCTGTTCGTGTTCCGTAAGCTCAAGACTTGCAAAAAAAATCGCGACCTGATCTACAGGAAGGTCAACAAGTTCTTTAATCGGTTTCCCACCAACTTTTACATACGATGCTTCTTTTTTCAGTCTCGTTCCATTACACTCAGGGCAGGTAGTCTTACCACGATAACGCGATAGCATCACACGGTACTGTATCTTGTGCTTGTCGCGCTCCAGCATCGCAAAGAAATCGTTAATGCCGCCAAAGTGTTTGTTACCGTTCCACAGCAGTTGCTGTTGCTTTTTCGTCAGCTTATAATAAGGTCTGTGAATTGGAAAATCGAATTTCGAAGCTACAGCGATCAACTTTCTTTTCCACTCACCAACTTTTTCACCACGCCAGCAAGCAACGGCATCTTCATATACCGAAAGCCCTTTGTTTGGGATCACAAGATCTTCGTCAATACCGATCACCATTCCATACCCTTCGCATTTCGGACAAGCACCAACAGGGTTGTTGAAGTTGAACATGTGAATGGTCGGTTCATCAAACGCAATTCCATCAGCTTCGAAGCGGTTCGAGAAATGCAGTGCTTTTTGTCCTTCTTCCGTCTCAATCAGAACTTCGCATTCTCCTTTTCCTTCGTAAAAAGCCGTTTGTATCGAATCTGCCATCCTCGAAAGCGAGTCCTCATCGTTGCTTACGCGAAAACGGTCGATCAGAATAGCAGCCTCTTCCACTTTCTCAATTAGGCTATCGTCCTTCAACATGTCTGAAAGACGGTATATCTCCGTAGCATCACCAATTTTGAACCTGCCACGCGAGAATCCCTGTTGCGACAATATATCCAACTGTTCCTTGCATGAGCGGCCTTCCGGCAAGTGAATCATGGTCAGCACCATAACTTTGCTGCCTTCGGGATGTTCCAATAAAACATCGATAACATCGCTCACAGCATGCCTTTTCACCTCTTTCCCCGATTTAGGCGAATACGTGCGGCCAATACGGGCATATAATAATCTAAGGTAGTCGTAAATTTCTGTCGATGTACCTACGGTAGAACGCGGGTTGGTGGTGTTCACCTTTTGTTCTATCGCAATTGCCGGTGGTATACCTTTTATAAAGTCTACGTCTGGCTTGTCGATACGTCCCAAAAACTGACGTGCGTACGACGAAAGACTCTCCACATAACGCCTCTGACCTTCTGCATATAATGTATCAAACGCAAGAGATGATTTACCAGATCCCGACAGGCCTGTTATCACCGTAAATGTATCTCTAGGAATACGTAAGTCAATGTTTTTTAAATTGTGCACCCTTGCACCTTTTATCTCAATATCCTGATCCTTAGCTTTTAGCATGGGTTTATTTTAGTCTAAAGAAAGAACCCAACGGCTTCCCTGTAACTTTTGGTATAATCCGTCCGTCTTTTTTTTAAGAAATTTAATGCAAATTAACGAATAGGTATTGTTTATTCAAAATTTTGATTACCTTTGTCACGACAACAGTAAGAGGGACTTTTAATTCATTTAAACCTTTTTTAACTGTCAGTCGTCTAATAAAACAAGTGACGTTAATCATATTTAAAAAGAAGGAGGTACGTATAGCAGATTTCTACTCTTGATTCACCAAAACTGATAAAGTTATGGATTTGACCAATTTGAAAGACAACGAGTTAGTTCGTCAGTATTTGAACGGCGAAAAATCTGCTATCGAGATCCTGATTAACCGTCATCAACAGCGGGTATTTACCTACATTGTATTGTTGGTAAAAAACCAAGAGCTTGCCGAAGACATTTTCCAGGAAACATTTATTAAAGTGATAGCTTCCCTGAAGAAGGGTAAATACCAAGAACAAGGTATTTTTGTGTCGTGGGTAGTGCGTATTGCACACAACCTTGTAATCGACCACTTCCGGAAGTCGAAGAACATGCGCATGTTCTCTAACGAAGACTCTGAGATGGACATCTTTAACAGTTCTAAATTCTCTGACAGCACTGTCGAGGAAGATATTGTTCAAGATCAGATTCATTCAGACGTTAGAAGCCTTGTGGATGCACTTCCAGAAGAACAGCGCGAGGTGGTTGTACTGCGTCACTTTGGAGACCTTAGTTTCAAAGAAATCTCTGAGCAAACAGGAGTAAGCATCAACACAGCTTTAGGCCGCATGCGTTATGCATTGATCAATATGCGCAAAATGATTAAAGAGCGCGAGATCAGTCTTACCATATAATTAGTTGCAGCTTGTCTTAAGGTTATAATTGAAGACTGATTTTTCAGAATTCAACGAGGCTTTATACATGGTTTTGTTGAACAAGAAGCTTTTGCAACTTGTAAATGCCCTTTCTCTAAATGAGAGAGGGCGTTGCCAAACTTCTTCTTGTAGGCTGATAGTCATCTTTTAATTACCTATAATACTGATTGCTCAATTTTAAACTTGGGCTACAATAGGTTTGTGATCTTGGGCATTGAAAGCTTTGATAATCTACAAGATTATTAATCGACTGACCTTTCGAGTCAGCCAATTAATTATTCCTCGATTCGGGTTTTTCTTTTGCTAGGCTGATGCTCTTAGGAATTCTTCTTTTAAAAACTTAGCAACAGCATGATCGTAATTATTGCCGATATTAGGGATGTTTGGCAAAAGCTGTTTTAATTCCTGCGTTGCATTGTTCATCATGTAGGGCTGACCAACCATTGACAGCATTTCGAAATCGTTTAGACCATCTCCAAAAGCGATTGTGTTTTGAATAGAACCTCCTCTTTGTTCTAGTATCTGTTGCAGTGCATCTCCTTTATTAACTCCTTTTTTCATTACCTCTAAACAAAATGGCATTGCGTAGGTTACCGACAGTTCATTGCCGTAACGAGATAAAATCTTTTCTTCAAGCTTCTTCAGAATAGGAATATCGTTGCAGGTGAAATATGCCTTTACTGCTGAATAATCTTTCAGTTGTTTGAAATCGACAACTTCGTAGTTAAAACCACTATCCTGATGATAGTCTGCAAGGTCTGCTTTAGGCTTGTTAGTAAGCCATTTGTCTTCGGTATATAGGTTTAAGAGAATGTCGCCATTGATGCCGAAGTTGAAAAATACATCTTCAATAATTGAACTGTCTATCCTGTGGCAAATAACGAGTTTGTCGTTTTCGTCGTGAACTGTTGCTCCGTTCGATGTTATTAAGAAGGAGTTGAGGTCAAGGATGTCGCGAATGGCTTTAGCATCTGCATAGTGGCGTCCTGTTGCAATAGCCATTTGGAAACCGTTTGCTGTAAGTTCTAAGATTACTTCTTTTGTATAGTCCGATAGTTTGTGATCTGAGTCTAGTAGTGTTCCGTCTAAGTCGGATACTATTGTATATCGCTGCATGGGGATGGTTTTTGTGAATGATAATCCGCTATTTTCTTATTAATTTGTCTGTTATGTTTTTTCTTTTGAAGAAAATAAGGATTTCAAAAATAGGAAATTAAAAATTGCCTTAACTTTAAATCTAGTTGGAGCTTTGAAAAAAGTCGTAAATAGCATTGATTAGAGTCGTACTGATTGAGCTGAGGTTTCAATTTGGTTTCAAATTGAACGATTGTAAATATTTGTTGTGAATCAATGTGTTTCTAAAATTTTATGTTCGAAATAATATAGTAACTTTGCAGTTCTGGTTAGAATTGCAATAAAATTATTATTTCCTTCCGGCAACAAAGACGTTTGTTTTACAGAAGCAAGTACTCGACCATATTTAATTTGTAGATTGTGAACTTATTGAGTTCATTTTCAGAAGGAAAGTTTTCAATTAAATAAGTCCACGATTACAATTAGCTTTTATTTGGGTAATGTAGAAGCTACCTTATCGTTTTTTATTCCTTAATTCTACACAGTGATAATCTGGGAGGATTGTATATTATACAATCGGCAATAATTTCATGATTTAAAGAGCGTTCATAAGGTAAAACCTAATGAGAAGGTTTTATTATATGGCCACAAAGAAACTTCTTAATGCTGATGTGATTTTTTATGGCAGATAAGAGGATATAGATTTCGAAATATTTTTTCATTCAATATAAACATAAATTAATTTTATATGAGTAGATCCAAAGAAACTTTTGGTAAAAAAGAGGTACGCAATAAGAAAGCTAAAAAGCGTAAGGATAAAGAACAACGTAGGTTGGATAAAAGAGAACAAGGCAAAAAGAGTTTGGACGACATGATTGCCTATGTCGATGAAAATGGGATGATTACCTCAACTCCTCCAGATTTGTCACAAAAGGAAGAGATTGATGCAGAGACTATTGAGATAGGGATACCAAAGAAAGAGTTTCGTGAGGATCAACAGAGGCGGCAAGGTATTGTGACTAAGTTTGATATCTCGAAAAATTATGGTTTTATTGTTGATACACAGACCAAAGAGTCTTTGTTTGTGCACATAAATGATTGTACCGACGAAGTTAAAAACGGAGATAAAGTAGAGTTTGATACTGAGATGGGGGCAAAAGGGCTTAAAGCAATAGGTGTTACCTTGAAGAAGTAAGGATGCTGCCTATTTAATTTGCAAACTCACGAAAAAACAAGCGCATTGCGATAATCAAGATGTGCATCAATTAGAACATTCACTTAAGTTGGCTTTTCTCTTGTGCTTGTTTTTGTTTTAAATGAAGAATATATGTAAGCTACTGTCAATTTAACTGATCACTGGTTAGTAGTCGGTTAATTGACTGCTCATTTGTAGTCTTCTGCACGATACTGTTTGGCTAGTTTGTAGTTGACGGTTTGGTAGACATAATGTGCGTTGGTTTACTTTATATTGGATTTTCTCTCTCATATTCCTCTCCAAATTAACAGTCCAATTTGATTTTAGAATTTTAACTGGTGTGGATTACAAATCCTACAGATCATTTAGGTACTTATTGTTTTAGTCTCGCAAGCATTTCCTCAAAATTGCTTTTACAGATCGTAAAGTAATATTTATGAGAACAGTCTAGGATATGCAGATCAATTACAATTGTGAAGTTTCCATTTTCGCTTGTGAAATGATCGTAAATCAATGTCGCCTTGTTGTACGGAGGTTCAGAGACTGTGTTATTATCAAAGAAGCCATTTTCAGTTATTACCTTTCCATTCGGAAGCTTGATTTTTAAAGTTCGATGGCCGTCACTGGGGTGAAATCTCTTTCTTTGCATGTTAGGATAAAATATTCGGAAGTAGAATTTTCTCCTAATTATTATTGCTTTGACGTAAATTTCAAAAGCTTTGCCTTCAGAATTTTCATGTACACCATTTACTATAGAGTATAGATATTCATTCTCTGTTTTCTTTCCAGATTCATCAACAAAATGCTCTTTTTGCCATTTGCCAAGATCAGCATCAAACGCTTGCTTCTCTTTTTCTCTTTGCTCATATATTTCTATAGCTTCTTTTGTGTCGGGGGATAGGTCGTTTTGATTTGATTTAAGTAACTGAATGTTTGCTTCTGAGTCTTTTCTTTTAAATAATAGTCCTTTGTCGTTTGATGTTAAGTGCGATTCGGATTCATTTGATTTTATGACTATGCAGTCGTTTTTTACTTCAATTTCTGAATTATAGAGTGTTGCTTGTCCGATTAGGTACACAAATCCAATTATGGAGTTGTCGCTTATTTTGAATTCAACAATTGCGTTTTCTGTTAGCCGATCTAATACGTCCGTGTAAAATGGGTTGTCTTTATTTATTTTTTCTTCTAGATATGTTTTTAGAGAATCTTCATCAGCGAGAAAGACGCCTTGTATTTTGTCTGCTTGATTGTTTTGGTCGGATTTCATCAGCTTTGGGTTAATTTTTTGTTCGTTAGCTGGACTATTCAATTATTCAACCACTGTTCAATACGCTCGGTTATATTCATTGTCCCAACGATGAAACTCGTTTTTGTTGAAGAAAAAAGAGATGTCGTTGTTCCAAAAAAGTGCAGCATGGACTTCTTTGAAAGTAATTTCCGGCCAATATTCATTATTTATTGCATATGGATAACCTTCTTCTACTACATCCCTTTCGGGGCTGTAGCGTGCATATTGGTTGCCGCTTGTAAAATAGACAGCGCCGTCGATAGGTTCCCAAGAGATAGCAGAATCTATTTTGCGGAATGTGAGGCCGGGCCACGTTTTCTGGGTTATTTTTTTAGGGTAGCCTTCGTCGGCTCTGTCGGCTTTTAAGTCGTACCTTATGTATTCGTCGTTGCGGAAGAAGTATGCTTTTTGGTTGTGATGAAGAAAAAAAGCGGCATCGATTCTATCGAAGGTGATTCCTGGCCAGCCCTTTTTTGTTTCTTTGGGGTAGCCCCCATCCATTTTGTTTAACCGAAGATCCCAGCGGATATACTTGTTGCGGAAGAAGAAATAGACCTTATCGCGGCCATCTGGCCATGAAAGTGCCGCGTCGATTGTCCGAAATCCGAACCGTTCGAGTTCTGTAAAGCCTTGATTGAGGGTGTACGGACTTACAATTTTAGACAACTGATCCAGAGAGTCCTCCAAATTCCTCATTTTCTTATGTAGCTTTTTCTTCTTTTCTAGACTTGCACCTTCGAGTTTAGTTTTCAGTTTGTTGATTTTGTCTAGAATGCGTTTTCTTTGTTTTTCCGTGCGGCTCATTTTGGCATTGAGAAGCTTGTTTGCTGCTTTGCGTTTTTCTACCTCTTTGTCGGCGCGGTTTTCTGCGAGAAGTTTTAGGGAATCTGCTATTTCGCTAAGTACTTCTGCTTTTTTCCGTGCGATGTCGGCTTCGCGTTTTTCTTTGTCGGCCCTGAGTTTTTCTTTCTGGGCATTGTTTTTTTCCCGTTGGGCCTGTGCCTCGCTTTCAGATGCCTGACGGAATGCATAGATCGCCGCTATCATCACCAGAACACAGATAACCAGTACTGAAGAAACCGTAATAATGCCGATAATCATCCGTTTGCGTTCTTTTTCGCGTCGCTGTTCGTGGAGGCGTAGGTCTTGCGATTTGGCGAGGAAGCTTTTTTGTAGTTCTGTGGGGAATGGTTTGGTTTTGTGCTCCGCGGCATCTGTCATCCACGATTCGGCTTCTTCTAGAGCAATTCCACGCATGAGTAGGGCGTCGGCATTGGCTTTGTTTTCCCACTCTAGGGCTGAGTTTTGTATTTCGTTGTGTTTCTGTACGTATTCGCGGTCTGTGTTCAGGGCACGGATTAGTTGGGCGAAAGCTATTGCGAAGTCTTTGCTTGCATCTATCCATTGCACGGCAGCTAGTTTGGCTGGCATTTCGCTTGGCAGCACTTCTTCTACGAGTAGGGTAAGGATGCGTTTCCCTTGTTTGTGTGCATATTCCACCTCGTCGCTGCAGTAGGGAGAACGTACGGATTTGGGAGAAAGCAGAAAGAGAAAGTTCTCGGAGGTTTCAATTCCTCGGTAAATCTCTTGTTGAAAATCTGAGCCTTCTACAATGTTGTCCTGATCGAACCAAGTTGATTTGCCGTTCAGTTGTAGTTCGTTGTTCAGTTTTCGTGCAAAATCGCTGTCGTTTCGTGAGTAGGAAACGAAAACTTCTACGCTCAGTTTGCCCGCTTGTGCTGCGCTTTCGTCGATGAATTCGTTGTGTACAGCTAGTGGTCGGTGATCGGCGCGTTTCATGCCTATGCTTTGCCATGCCTGCGCATTTTGAAGGTAGAAACCGCGTATGAGCATGCTTGGGTTTTTCTCCTGACGCTGCCACTTTAGGGCTTGAACGAGAATGGTTTTGTGGGAGAAGAAGTAGTTTCTGTCGGTATTGAATACCTTGAGCAGTATGTCGATGTCGTGGTCGAAATCTTCCTGCGATTGATTGCCCCAGAAGTCGATGTGCTGAAGTGTTTTTATTTCTTTGGGAAGCTTTTCTTCTTCAACTTTTTCGAGCCTGAGTGGGATGATGTGTTTGTTCAGTTCCTCGGCATAAGTCAGCTCGTTGAGGCACCATTCAGAGACAACCGAGTTTTTGGTGATTAGGAATACCAAATAGCTGGCCTGTTCTATGCCTTCGCGGATGGCTTGGTCGAAATTGGAGCCTTTGCGGATGTCCTGATCGTGAACCCAAGTGGTGATTAGGTGTCGGGAAAGTGCTAGGGCGATTTCTTTACGTTGGGTTTTATCTTCTGCCGAATAGGAGATGAATACGTCGGTCATCAGGTTTTCGGCATTTTTGCGCGATTGGCATATGAAATCGCACTGAAGCTTAGTTGGGCGACAAGGCGGTTGGGCAGGAGGGACGAATTCCCGCAGTAGCCATTTTTCGGCGCGTGCTCTTTCTTGTCCGGTTAATAGATCGTCGTCGGAATATTGGTGGCGTTGCCATGCAAGGGCGCGTTGTAGGAATTCGGTTCCTTCGTGTACGTATTCTTTTTCTGTTTCGATCAGTTCCACGAGTTCGGTAAGGGCTTTTTCGAACGGGTCTATTTCTTGCCAGCTTTCAAGCGGCTGATCGGATTCTTGTTCGCGTGCATAGATCCAGTTGATTTTGCCAACAGCGGGTGGTACTTGATGCAGGTCGCGTTCTATGTGAAGGATTGGTATGATGCGTTTGCCCAGTTTTACGGCCAGATCGATTTCTTTTCGGCAATACTCGGAGTTGTTGGCGTGTGGTGCAATGATGTATATGAAGTTGTGGGACGACTCGATGCCGTTGTCGATGCGCTGTTGGAAATCGTCGCCTTTGGGGATGTTTACATGATCGAACCAAGCGGTGATGCCGTTGTTGGTTAGGGAATCGAATATTTTTTTGCCAAATGCTAGGCTTTCTTTTCTTCCGTAGGAGATGAATGTGTCTTTTAGTTCGGTTTGGTTGATCATTGGGTTATTTCGTTGGATTAGGGAATTATGAATTATTAGTTATGAATTATGAATTGGCTTACGCCTGACAACTAACACCCAACCGATTCTAAATAGTCAACTATTAATTTTATAACGCCTTATTGATTGTCTTTATGGGTGTCGATGAACTGACTGTTTCCTAAAGTTGGTTTTTGTTATTGATAGGCTTGCCTTTTGATGTTGCGAATAGCAAGTCTATCAAGGTTTAGTTAAGCGTATCTAAATGAAAACCGAAGGTTTTCCCGAAAGACGAAGTCTTTCAGTTCCCCGCCTTGTTAAGGAGGGGGTAGGGGTGGTTTATTAGTTTAAATCATAAGATGCTAAGCACGTGGTGCTATTTATTAGGAAAAGCATTGTGCTAGTATTTAGCGTAGTGACAAACCTAAAAGTGTCGCTTATATTAGCACATCTACTTAATAAATAATGTGATTATGTTTTTTGTGTTATACAACCACCCCCACCCCCTCCTTTTTTAAGGCGGGGAGTTAAAAGGCTTCGCCTTTTATTAGAAAACCTTTGGTTTTCGAGGTGTAATGTTTTTGATGCGTTTGCCTTAATCAGGTTTGTGGATTTAGCTTCTGACGGTTTTGCCCAGTGCTTCTAGTAGTTGTGGTCTGTCTTCGAGGCCGATTTTTGCTACGGCGTAGAATTCGCTCATCCAGTCGTCCATTTTTACGAATGCTGCGTCTTTGGCTTTTGTGGCTTCTTGTGATTCTCCTTTTTCCCTTAGGTATTCGGCGCGGGCTGTTTCAATGTCGGTGATGTGTGCATGGGCTGCTTTTAGGTCTTTTGCTGTTATTTTCAGGCGGGCGAGTTTGCCTTGGATTGCTGTGTCGGTTGCAGCTTCGGAGTAGAATTTTTTTGCGGCTTCTATCCACTTGATGTAGGTGCGCGAGAGTGTTCCTGTGATGGCGAGCTTTTCTGCCGTGAGGGGATCGTTGCGGAATACTACTTTTGCTTTTTTGCGGTGGAGGGTGAAGGTTTCTTCGAGCTGTTCTTTTTTGGTTGTGAAATCGGCAAAGGCTGCTGATGTTTCGTCGTCTTCGGTTTTGTTGAAGTCGTAGGCTTTGCGGGTTTCTTCTAATAGGTCTTTCCCTTCTTTTACTGTTGCGCTATCGTAGCCTAGTTCGGCCATGATGGTTGCTATTTCGGGCTGGTTTTCGGCATTGTGCAGTGCTACTCTGTAGAGTTCTAGGGTTTCGGCTTGGGTTAATTTTTTGCTTGATGCCATAGTTGTTGGGTTTTATTTTGGATGTTAGTTATTGGCTATTTGGTAGTGTGCCTGTATTGTTATGGTGGACAGGTTGCTGTAAAGAATGAAAGGCGAAAACTGCTTTTTCATTATCTGGGTTGTGTTTCTTTTGTTGCATTTCTGTTTTTCTCTGTTACAGTTGCGTTTTTCCCCGTTGCAGTTGCGTTTTTCCTTGTTGCATTTCTGTTTTTCCCCGTTGCAGTTGCGTTTTTCCTTGTTGCATTTCTGTTTTTCCCTGTTACAGTTGCGTTTTTCCTTGTTGCATTTCTGTTTTTCCCCGTTGCAGTTGTGTTTTTCCTTGTTACATTTCCGTTTTTCCCTGTTACAGTTGCGTTTTTCCTTGTTGCATTTCTGTTTTTCCTTGTTGCATTTCTGTTTTTCCCCGTTGCAGTTGTGTTTTTCCTTGTTACATTTTTGTTTTTTCCCTGTTGCAATTGTGTTTCTCTAAAAGGGTGTTAATAAGGTACGGAATTTTTTATTGATTTTGGTGGATTTGTTGGCTGAGGTGGAGATTGGATCTGTTTTTTTGTGGTGTTATATATGTAATGTTTGTTTGAACTGCTGTGCTGGTTTCGAGACCCGACGGGTTTTCAAAACCCGTCGGGTCTACAGTTTATCCGTGTGAAGGAGCGATGTTGGCGTGAAGGGTAGCGTTGGGGAAATAGCCCCGACTGTAGCGGAAAGCCCACAGCCACGGGTGCGTGTGATGCACAGCATTGCGGGGCTGACGGTAGGAAGACACCGCAATGCTGATGCAGAACCGCACACGGGGCGAGGACTTGTAGTGGAAGGCGGGTACTTGGTTTTGGAGAGAGGGGAAGTTGTGCTCCTAATTTATTGTGTTTGTTTGTGTTTCAGTACCCACAGCTCAACCTCTTCGTCGGAGCGCCAATGCTGATCCCGTTTTGTTTTTTCGGATGCTTTTTTAACTGATTTTTTTAGGTATTTGTCGAGCTCGAAGCGGTTTCCGTTTTGTAGTTCCTGCTCTATTGGGTGCTCTTTGGTTACGTTTGTTATCTGGGCGAGGTTTGAGAACAGTAGTACAATTTTACCTTCGGGGAGTAGGCGTTTTTTGGCTTCTTGGAAGAACTCGGGGAAGAGCTTTTCGTTGTAGTATATTGCTTCGTCGAGGCGGTCGAGCTCGTGTGAGGCGGGCAGCCATGGTGGGTTGAATACGATGAGTTCGGTTGGTTTGTCCCATTTGCCGAACAGGTGTCCGTAGTCGAGCTCAATTTTGCGGGACAGTTTTGTGCCTGCCATGGATTCGTTGAGGCCGATGATGGCATTGGGGTTGGTGTCGGTGCCGAATGATTTCTGAAAACGGTGTTTCATGAGCAGTAGTGAGAGTACGCCGCTCCCTACGCCTATGTCGATGGCTGTTTTTTTTGCGCCTTGGTAGCGCTTGAGCCAATTGTCGAAAAGCTGCAAATGCTCGAAGCGTGTTGGGAAGTATACTCCGTAGTAGGGGTGGATTTTGTTCCGTAGTACGGGGATTACAATTCCGTTCTGGTACCATTGCCATGCGCTGTTGAGTCCCTGAACTTTTGGAAAGGGTAGAAGGAAGTCGTTTAGTTCGGGGTATAGTTTTTCTAGCCATCCTATGGAAGGTGCTTTTTTTACGAGCAATTTGTGGTCTTTGACCTGTATTAGTATGCGGTTGGAGAATTTGCTGAATTCTGAGCGGAATTGGCGCTGGCCTTGGAACGATGTGTCGGGATATTTTTTTTGTAGGTTCGATTGTAGTTTTCTTAGCAGGTCTAGCCCACTGCTGTATAGGTCTTCGATTAGGATGTGTTCTCCTGCTAGCAAGGCATTGATGGTTTCCTGTGTGTCTGTTTTTTGTGTGAAGTATGTTACTTCTATGTCGAGCCCTATCGGTTCTGGGCGGTTGACTTGTAGGTCGGTGCTTGTTTCTTCGTTTTTTTTCATGCTGCAAGGTACGGACATTCTTGGGTAGAATGTGGTGGTGGACTTAAAAATATTGGAGGGGATGGTGTTGGGAGTTGGGAGAGACGCGCTAGTAGCGCGTCTGTACGTTTATTGCCAATGGTATTGTTTTGGGGCTTCTCCTTTTGCTTCTACGGTTTCGACGTCTGGGATTTTGCTGGTTTCTTTTTCTGATGGTTCTATGTTTTCGAATGCGATTGTAAATTCCCAGTGATTGCCATAGTCGTAGGTGAATATCATTTCGTCGTGTAATTGGATTGGGAGGTCTCCAATGGTGATGTCTTCCGTTGTTGGATATTCTGCGTAGCTTATCTCGGGAGCTCCACTGAAAGTTAGCTTGAAGCCTATGGAAGATAAAAATGTGACATCGTATAGGTGGTCGTAGTCGAAATCGAAGGCTTCTAGTATTGCACGGCACAGTTCGTCGAGGGAATCGCGGTGGTCTATTTTGAGGGTGCGCGATGCTTTGCCGAGTTTTGTTTTGAAGTAATATGTTCCGGGGCGGTTTTCAAGCTCTAGTGTTAGACGTTTTGTGAACTCGGGTATTGTTTCTGAAATTTTATCTGCAAACCGGTCTGTTGCTCCGAATTCTTCGATGTCGTTTAATGTGAAGGTGTAGTCTGGTTCTTCTTCTTCTTCTTGTTCTTCCTCTTCCTCTGCTATAAAAGGGTATTTACAGTTTCGCACCAGTAAATTTAATATTTCCCAATTATTGTTCATAAATTTCTTTGATTGAACAGATGCAATTTTCCACCCTTGATTTTCGGCAGGAGGGGCGTCTTCGATATCGATTAGGCCGAACATGTTGAGGGTCATGAAAACAGTTTTGTACTTGTACATCTCGAAAAAGTAATCGGCGCGAGAGTTTTCTGCAATTATTTTTCTTTTGGATTGTCCTAGCAATTGTAGGATGTCCGAGAAATCTAGCTTGGCACGGTCATCATTAATTGGCTCGAATGAGAAGCTGCTGAATGCTACTGAAAACAAGTAGAAGTACTTGTCTACATCGGAGAAACTTTTCCATTGCTCCAGTAGTTTGGGATTTACGGAAAGTAGGCTCTTTTTTCCTTTTACCTCTTTTCTTTTAAGCCCGCTTAGACAGAAAAGGATAAACAGGGACATAACGTTTGGGTAGCTTTTTAAAAGAGGGCGCTTTAGTTGTATTGGAAGTTTTTTGGTAATGCTTTCATTTACCAGCTTTGCTGATGCAATGGATATAATCCCGCTTTTGGATAGCTCTAGTTGCCCTGCTGTGGCCATTTCTATGAACTTATCGAAATCACGGACAATTGTTGAGTTTTCAATTACTTCTTGGTAGTTGTCGTGAAATTGAAACTTTGGTACTTCTTGGTTTATTTCCATTGATTTTGAGCTAGTTTTTTGTTGGATTTTCGTTTGTGCAGTTTTTACTGCTGTACAGCGCTAAATTATTGAATGTTTTTGAAATCTGAATTTTAGTTTGGCGGAGTATTGATTGGGATGTGTGGGGCTGTTTGTAAGCGGAGGTGGTTGACTTTGGTGGGGAGTTGTGTGAGACGCACGAAGTCGTGCGTCTCTTAAAAATGTTTTCTTGGTTTGTTTAAAAAAGCCTGTGGGGCGTACTGATGGATTTATTATCCATCGGCTAGATACTTGACTATTGGTTGCTTTTGTTTTCTAGTTTCTCCAATCGCTTTTGAAATTCTAAAAGCAGTGAGCTTAAATGTTTGTTTTCTTCTTTTAGCGTCTCAGTTTCTTTAGCATGCTTTTCTAAAGATTTGATTTTCTTCTCCTGCTCAATGGTATAGAGTGTTAACTCTTCTATTTTCTGAAGTAGTTTGATATTCATCTCTGCTAAATGAAGTCCATTCTCTTCCATTTCTTTAGCGGGAGCAATTTCTGGCAGGTGTTTGTGTTGCTTTACAAAAGACGCAACTTTTTCCAGAGGAGGTAGCTCATAGTCGTTTGCAAAAACAAAGTCAGCTCCTGCTTCAACTGTTACCATTACTTCTTGGGAATGTATTCTGCCGGCAACTGTTAGTTTGGCATCTGGGTTCGATGTTCCTATTCCTACATTTCCATTTGCTTTTTTTATTCTAATTTGTTCAGCTCCTGCTGTCTTTAGAACTAGGTCGTTGTTGTAGGATGAGAAAGCGTTTGTTGTTGTGTAAACGTCTTTGTTGAAAATTACTTTTGGGCGGTCTGTGTAGATGTGTGCCCAATCTGTATTTAGAGATCCCACATCAATGTATCCTGTACTTGACTTAACTCTCAAGGCGCCTGTTCCAATATTTCCTCTGATACTTCCATTGACATGTAGTTTTTCAAGAGGTTTTGTTATGCCGATACCCACATTTCCATTGTCTTTTTTTATCCTGATTCTTTCAGTTCCTGTAGCTTTTAAGAGTAGGTCGTTGTCATAAGACGAGAAGGCATTTGTTGCTGTGTAAACGTCTTTGTTGAAAATTACTTTTGGGCGGTCTGTGTAGATGTGTGCCCAATCCGTATTAAGAGATCCCACATCAATGTATCCTGTACTTGACTTAACTCTCAAGGCGCCTGTTCCTATATTTCCTCTGATACTTCCGTTGACATGTAGCTTTTCTAGAGGTTTTGTTGTGCCGATACCTACGTTTCCATTGTCTTTTTTTATTCTGATTCTTTCAGTTCCTGCAGCTTTTAAGAGTAGGTCGTTGTCATAAGACGAGAAGGCATTTGTTGCTGTGTAAACGTCTTTGTTGAAAATTACTTTTGGGCGGTCTGTGTAGATGTGTGCCCAATCCGTATTAAGAGATCCCACATCAATGTATCCTGTACTTGACTTAACTCTTAACGCACCTGTTCCAATATTTCCTCTGATACTTCCGTTGACATGTAGCTTTTCTAGAGGTTTTGTTATGCCGACACCTACGTTTCCATTGTCTTTTTTTATTCTGATTCTTTCAGTTCCTGCAGCTTTTAAGAGTAGGTCGTTGTTGTAGGATGAGAAAGCATTTGTTGTTGTGTAAACGTCTTTGTTGAAAATTACGTTTGGGCGGTCTGTATAGATATGAGCCCAACTTGTATTTTTAGCTCCTACATCAATATACCCTGAACTTGTTTGAACTCTTAAAATACCAGATATGGTTTCGTTTCTGGTACTTTCACTTATTTGCACTTTTTCGGCAGGGATAACTCCTGTATCCTTAATCTGTGCTTTAGCACATAAACTAATTCCCAGCATTGCGACCAATGCGATTTTGTGTTTAAATTTCATCATAATTTGTTTGTGAGGATTGTAATGGTTGAATTTATTTTTCTCCAATGAGGATAGGTATAGCTTACGTTAGAAGAATGGAACGACAAAAGAATTCAGTTTGCGTTTATTGCACTCTATAACTGCTCCAAGTGTGAGTCTCATCGAGTTTAATTTAAGCTATTCCAGAAAGTACTCTATGGTTTTATCGATTGTTTATTTCTGAGGTATTTTAAAATAATAGGCCTTGCTTAAGGTGATTAAGTTTGTTTAATCATGGATTGCCTTTTCTGTGTGCTGTACAAAAGTATAATGTTAATTAAAATGACAAAAAAATATTGTTTAATCAAAGGTACTACGGATAAAAGAGTGCTTTTAGGGTTGTGTATTTGAGGCGATTATATAACGCCTGTAAGCGTATTTGCTGAGAGTTAGAAGTTGTGGGAGAAAAGCTTTTTGCTTGGAAGTAGCTCCAAAAAAAACACCCTCCTTATAAGAGGAGGGTGCCTGATCAAATTTATACCGAGAAATAAGTCTGATAGAGATATCCTATTTGAAGCGGTTTTTATTTTTTCATAAACTTAGCAGTTTTCCCGCTTGCTTGAATAAAGTATACACCTGTATCTAGGGAGTTGATATCGATAGAATTGCCTTCGCCGTTAAGCACTGGCTGTCCTAGTTGGTTCAGGATAACGTAATGTACGTTGTCATCAGCTCCAAGAATTGTGATTGTTTCAGTTGACAGTCTTGTTGCAAGTTCAGCACCTTTTTTAGCTACACTTGCGCTAGCAGTAAAGCTGCACTGATCTGTTGTGAAAGTAACTGTTTTTTCGCCAGATAGATATTGCCCGCTAGTATTGTCCTGAGCTTTGAATTCAATTGTGTATTGCTGTCCTAAAGTAGCGCTGAAGTCTTTGTAGTAATATCCGTCTGCTTTTTCTCCAGGAACACAGTATCCGTCTAAGCATACATAGTTCCAAGATGCAGACCAGCCTTCGTCTTTGTGGTATACTCTGATAGTGTTGTCATCTACGTAAGAAACACCGAATTGATCACAAGTTCCTGTTGGATCTGTTGGATTATCTGGGCATTTTGGACAAGAAGGACCACCACAGTCTACGCCAGTTTCGTCACCATTTTGGATGCCATCATTACAAGTAGGCTGAACAACAGTTCCACCACCGTACTGAATATAACGAGCTTCGTTCATCATGCTAACCCAGTGCTGCTTAACTGCAGGACGTACTTCAACGCGAGAATCGCCCCAATCGCCTGTCCAGCCGTGTGCAGTCCAATCTGAGTTAATGTATGTGTAAACGCCAATGTCGTATTTTTTAATCAAGTCATCTACTTTATCAAGGTAAGTGATGAAACCTGCGTCAGATTCTGTAGCGTACTTTTGAGCAGCAGCTTCTGCAATCATCAGAGGTTTTCCTTTAGCTTGTGCCCATTCGAATACAGATGTTAGGTTAGCATCGGCAGCTCCTGTACAGTTAGATCCAGAAGGAGAATCCATGCAGATGTCGTGGTTGAAAACCGATAATGCGAACCAGTCAACATACTCATCACCAGGATACATACCTGTAGCGTCGTTGTAGCCGCGTACTGGGTGGTATACGAAATCAACGTTGTCAGCGATACCGTTGATAATACGGTGCATTTTACGATAAGCTTTGATGAAGTCATCAGCTCCGCCGAACATGTACAAGCTTACTTCGTAACCCAAGCGAACCATGAACTTAAGGTTTGAGTGCTGCTTGAATGTACGCGCTAGTTTTTCGATTTCGTCGTCCCACTGATTAGTGTTTGCAATAGCAGAAATAGCAGAAGGTACATCGCCGTAACCTCCAGCACCAGGGTTATCCTTTATACTTATCGCTATCAATGCGTAGGCTCCAGGATAGGTGTCGTTTATGTAAGTTAGGTAACTGTTGCCAAACGCATCGTTTCCTTGGTTAACTTCTCCGCTCCATATTTCTGCATAGTGCGAAGATCCAGCAGGTGTGATACCAGTGCCATTAACATAATCAACGAATTCTTGTTTCCAAGTCTGACCGATTAAGGAAAGTGTTTTTCCTTTTCCAGGGTAATACTGCTGAGCGAAACTTACGCTAGCAGATAAGCATAGAGCTAGAATAAATGATGCAAAATGTTTCATAAGAAAAAGGTTTAAGGGTTAGTAGGTTTTAAAAGAAAACAAAAATGCTACAATCGCATAATTAAATGCGTCTAATGTCACATTTATATATGAATAAATGCGATTAGTGATATAATTATTTTGCTAACTAAGGTTTATGTATAAACCTGATTCAAATATATATTTTTTAGAGTATATAGTCGCTATTACTATAAGTTTTTTTCTTTGTTTTTTTATCCTTTGATTTATTTGTTTGTTTATTAGTGTGTTATGTGATGTGATTTTTCTTGATAATTGTTGTTCAGAATATTATATGTCCTTAATTATAGTTGTTTGTTAAATCAATAAGGTGATAATGCACTAAATCAAACTTCTATGACGACAGATAATGACAAATAAAGATTGTTATATTGTGTGGTGTATAATAATAATTAAATGTATATGTTACTTTTTATAGCTTCTGTTTGGTGTTAATTAAATGAATCTGTAGTTCTTTTGAATATATGACTTTAGATGTTTAATACGTGATAAAATATTAGGTAATGTTAAGAAAAATCATTTGTTGTACCTTATTTGATTAATTATAAAATAATTGATGATTAAGAGACGTTATTTCTTAATTTATATGTGATAATTGTTGTGTAATCATTTATTAAAAGTATTTATTTTATTTGATAGTTGTTATTGGTGAATAATTTAGCATAAAACGTGTATTTTAACGACACTTAGAGTTATATATAATGTTAATTACAATGTGATTTATAGTGTCATTTTAAGACTTTTGTGATCGTGAGTCGTTATTGTTTTTAGTTGTTGCACTGTATTTCATACGATGCAATCAAGAGTGGATGATCAACCGTTAGTTTTGGGTGATTTTTGTTTTTGGAAGCAAGTGGTAAAGTTGAAAAGAGAGAGAAGCGTATAAGGAGCGTTTTTATGTATAATCTGTAATGCTGTTGACAGACATCTTGGTTTTATGATTATTCTTTGGATAATATTATGAATTTGTATTTAATTTAAAATGTTGATTTTAGGTTGAATATGAGCAATGTCAGTAGGAGGGGATGCGTTTTGGCTTAGCCGCGACTGTAGCGGAAGCCCACAGCCCCACGGGCTAGTGACACACGGTGCGGTGGCTATGGAGTGTGAGCGGAATAGACCGCCGCGCCGATGTGGAACAGCCTGTGGGGCGAGGACTTGTAGCGGAAGGCGCGACTGGGTTTGTTGAAGAGATGGTGTTGAGCTTCTAATGAAATTACAAAACTAAGAGTCGTGAATTTTTGAGTGAGTTATATCGGCGGATGAATAATAATTAAGGAAGAAGTGCCGTATTTAGGGTTGATAATGTGCGTGTTCGGAAATAGGGGGGCGGTAGATTCAAGAGTTTCTAGGTGCGGCCTGTAAAAATTTCTATTTTTGTTGTTCAAAGTTTAAGGAATAAGATGAGCGAGTTTATTGTTTCGGCACGGAAATACCGTCCAAGTACGTTTAAATCAGTTGTGGGGCAGCATTCGATTACTTCTACGTTGAAGAATGCGCTAACATCGGGCAAGATGGGGCATGCCTATCTTTTTACAGGGCCACGCGGGGTAGGAAAGACTTCTTGTGCGCGTATTTTTGCTAAAACGATCAACTGTTTCAACCTGACAGACGATCATGAGCCGTGCAATGAGTGCGAATCGTGTGCGTCGTTCAACGAGAACCGCTCGTACAATATTCATGAGCTGGATGCTGCGTCGAACAACTCGGTGGATGATATTCGTCTGCTTACGGAGAAGGTGCGCATTAAACCTCAGTTGGGGGAGTATAGTGTGTATATTATCGATGAGGTGCACATGTTGTCCACGGCGGCTTTCAATGCTTTTCTGAAGACGCTGGAAGAGCCGCCTGAGCATGCGATTTTTATATTGGCCACAACCGAGAAGCATAAGATATTACCTACTATTTTGTCGCGCTGTCAGATTTTCGATTTCAACCGTATTACTGTTGAGGATGCAGCCGGGCATTTGGCTTATGTTGCCGGGCAGGAGGGAGTGAAGGCCGAGGCTGAAGCGTTGACAGTGATTGCCCACAAGGCCGATGGCGGTATGCGTGATGCGCTTTCTATGTTCGACCAGATTGTGAGTTTTTCGGGTGGCGAGGTTACTTACGAGAAGGTGATCGAAAACCTGAACGTACTTGATTATGAGTATTATTTTAAGCTGATTGAGTCGCTTTTTGCTGGTGATATTACGGGATCGCTTTTGGTCTTTAATGATGTGCTGGAAAAGGGATTTGATGGGCATCATTTTATAACGGGGCTGTCGAGCCATTTGCGAGACCTGTTGGTGTGCAAGGATGAGGCGACGTTAAAACTATTGGAGGTTGGTGCCTCTATACGCGAGCGTTATAAGGAGCAGGCGAAGTTGTGTTCGGTTGCTTGGCTTTTCCGTGCTATTGAACAGGCGAACAAGACGGATTTGAATTACAAAGTGAGCCAAAATAAGCGTTTGCAGGTGGAACTGGCACTGATGCAGATTGCCCAGTTGAACAATAAACTGCAAGTGGAGGCTACTGCACAGCCTCAGGCGTCTAGCCAAGCTCAACCAGCGGCTTCGAATTCAACTCAGGCTGCACCTGCAGTGCAAGAGCAGAAGGCTCAGTATGCGGCTACTGCTAAGAAACCTCAGGAGGAAGCGCGGCCGCAGCCAACGGAAGCTCCTCAGGCCACAAAACCAGTTCAGACTGAACAGCCTGCTGCGAGACGGGGAGCGAGGGATTCTTCGCTCTCGATTTCTGCGTTAAGGAAGCAAACGGGCAATAGTGAAGAACCGCAAGCAGAAAAGGAACAGGAAGCAGCCAAAACAGAGCCAGATCCTGTCTTGGGAAATGAGACTGTGGATACTAAAGGTGTGCAGGATGCTTGGATGGCTTTTGCTGATACTTTTGTGAAGTCGCCACGTATGAGAACTTTCTTCGAAACGAACAAACCAGAACTCCTCGAAGGTAACGTTGTGGAGGTGAAGGTGAATAATAAATTGCAGCGCGAGAGCCTTGAGGCTCAGCTGGACAAGCTTCAGAGTTTTATGCGTCAGCAGTTGAGGAACGGTTCGGTTTCGATCGCATTCAAAGAAGTGGCTCAGGTGCAGCAAAAGGTTTTTACACAGGAAGATAAATTGAAGTTCTTGATTGAGAAGAACCCTCAGATGATGACTTTGAAAAATAAGTTTAACCTTGATTTTAGCTGATGCGTGAGTTGGGAGAATTTTGATTGTAATTTTACCCCCTAAATCCCCCTAAAGTCCACATGATTTTAGGAATCAAACTTTGCAATATATAACTTGGGAATACACCCGAACCTGAGCAAAGGCCGGCAGTCCCACTGGGGTTAAGTTTACCCCTTCCTAAAGTTTGGTCTTAGGGCATGGTTAAAATTCTGATTGGTTGCAAAGACACCGTATAGTAGAGTAAATTTTTGTCGATGCCCTTCTTCGGGTTCACAAAAATTGATCTGATGGAAGAAAAAAGGCGAGTAAAAAAGGAAAAGGTAGTCTACAATAGCGGCCTACCTGTGCTTAACGCACATGCGGCAGGGATTGACGTGGGCGACACCAAGTACGACGTAGCGCTTTACGACCGTCGGGGGCGTCTTGTCACCCGTGAGTACGGAGCATTTACAGAAGATCTCTGTGCCCTTGCCGGGTGGCTTTCTCAAGAGAAGATCACCACGGTAGCAATAGAAAGTACAGGGGTTTATTGGCTGTGCCTATACGTGATGCTGGAAGAGGCAGGCATCGAGCCCTGGCTGGTCAATGCCCGTCATGCCAAGAACGTTACCGGGCGCAAAAAGGATGATACGGATGCGATATGGCTACAGAAGCTCCACAGCTGCGGCCTGCTGAACAAAAGTTTCCAGCCCGATACGGACACAAGAGTACTGCGTACTTATGTCCGGCAGCGTAAGCAACTGGTGACCACTTCCTCTGACAGTGTCCGCAGGATGCAGAAGTCACTGGAACTGATGAATATCAAACTTCATACGGTCATCAGTGATATCCTGGGCAAAACAGGGCTGTCCATGGTCAAGGCCATACTAGAGGGCGAGCGAAGCCCCGATAAGCTGATCGCGTTCAAGGACTGTAGGATCAAGGCCAGTGATGAACAAGTGAAAAAATCATTGAAAGGCATATGGAAAGGAGAATACCTGTTTATGCTCAGGCTTGCATATGACCAGTATATGTTCTCATATGCCCAGGTCCAGCAATGCGATGAACATATAGCACAGGTGCTACAGGAGGCCGTTGCCAAAAACAACGGGGGAGAACTTCTGGAGATTAAAAAAAAAGCGGAAAAAGAATGACCTGACCTTTAACGCAAAGCCCCTGCTGCAGGCATTTGCCGGGGTAGATCTCTGCCGGATAGAAGGCATAAGCCAGATCAGCGCACTTGAACTGCTCTCGGAAACAGGAACCGACATGGACAAATGGGAAAATGCAAAACATTTCAGTGCATGGCTAAATGTGTCACCAAACACAAAAATCACAGGGGGCAAGGTGATAAGCAGTAAAATGCAGAAGAAAAAGAACCGTGCAGGCCAGGCACTCCGCATGGCATGCTGCAACCTCTCACGGAGCAAGGGGCCTATAGGGGATTATGCACGTAAAATGAAGAGCCGGCTCGGAAAAAAAGGCGGAGTTGTCGCAACCGCCCACAAGTTAGGCGTGATCATTTTCACAATGCTTAAAACAGGTAAGGAATATGACATTGAACTGAACACAAAAAATCAGGAAAAATGGAAACTACAACGGATAAAAAGTTTAGAAAAAAGATTAGAGGAGTTAAAAAAAGAAGTCTAAAAACCCCTATATATCAACCAATTGCAATTTAGTTATATAGTAGTGGGGACTTGAATTACCAAACGTATTCTGACAAGTCTTTCTGAAAACGTTTCATCGCAAATTTTTCCAGAAACACAAAGTAACTTAAGTCCCCACTTTAGGGGGATTTAGGGGGTAAACCAGAACAAAAACCAAATACCAATTCTTAGTATTCTAATTCAAAGAAACATGAAACTTACAAGACTGATTATACTTGCTTTTTTGTCGGGACTGTTGCTTAGTTCCTGTTTTACTAAAAAGCCGTTGGTAACGATTGTTAAGGATAGCAACGAAAAGCCGCTGCCTATAGAAGCGAGTGAGATTTTGGCGCGTGTTGTTGAGGTGGTTCCACAGACTCAGGCTGTGTTAAAGAGTTCGCCTTGTGCAAAAGCTCCGTGCGAGGCGAAAATTAAGATTATGCAGGTTTTGAATACGGGTCAGGCATTTTTACCGACTTTATCGCGCAACGATGAGGTTAGTGTGAAGTTTGCTTACACGCTTTCTCCTACAGATTCTATTTTTGTTAATAGTACTACTCATTTACCAGGTCTTAAGGAAGGTGATATTTTTAAGGCGCATGTGCGTATTATCGGTCAGGCTGGATCTGGGTTGAATTTGTATGAGGTTGGAGAGTATGAAAAGCAGTAAGAGAAAAAGAATTATAAGTTATGAATTATGAATTATAAATGGGGCTTGCGCCAGCAAGTCAACGCTAGTCTTTGGATAGTTAATTATCATGTGTGTCACAATTCATAATTTATAACTCGTAATTCATAATTCAAAACAGTATGTACGGAACAGTTGCAGGAGATATTATCGGATCGAGGTTCGAGAGAGCCTCGTTAAAATCAAAAGAGTTTGCATTGGAGCATGAAGATAATGTGTTCACGGATGACACATTGTTGAGTATTGCGACAGCTGAAGCTCTGATGGGTGATAAGGATTTCACAAAAGCTTATCATACATGGGGGAATCGGTATAAAAACGTTGGTTTTGGAAAGAGTTTTATAAAATGGCTGTCGAAAGACAATCCTCAGCCTTACAATAGCTGGGGGAACGGATCAGCCATGCGAGTTGGCCCTATTGGCTGGTATGCCCAGACATTGGAAGAGTGTTTGGAACTGGCGAGGGCTTCGGCTGTTGTTACCCACAATCACGAAGAAGGCATAAAAGGAGCAGAGGCAACTGCTGCTGCCGTGTTTCTTGCCCGAACAGGCAAATCCAAAGCCGAAATTAAGGACTATATTTCAGAAAACTTCGGTTACGATCTAGACAGAACGGTTGATGAAATGCGTCCAGAATACCGCTTTCATGTGAGTTGTCAGAAGTCGGTTCCTGAGTCTATCATTTGCTTTCTTGAGTCAGATAGCGTCGAGGATGCCATTAGAACAGCTATTTCAATGGGCGGCGATGCTGATACAATGGCCGCAATTGCTGGTAGTATCGCAGAGGCTTTTTATGGCGGTGTTCCTGATTTTATGTTGTCGATGATCCGCACAAAGCTACCAGAGGATCTACTTGAGGTAGCTGAACAGTTTGCAGAAAAGCATATGTAGCACAGGCTTTCTAGCCTGTAGCTTTAGCCGATAATATCGCTTAACGAAAATTACCCCTTTTGTTTCGATAACTGCCGAATAATAGACATAGCTTCAGAAAGAGGCAAATGCGAATATTCCCTCGCTAATTCTATATGTTCACTACAAAACCACTCAAAACCACTCAAAACCTGCTGGGTGGCCAACAAAGCCTTCTTCGTCGAAACGTTTGTTGTAGGCTTTGTCTTCTTCAGATAGTGCGAAGTGAACTCCTGAAATTTCTACATTGTCCATGTGGTCTTTATCGCAGATGGCGCATATTGGTGGTCTCATGGCTTGATACTATTATGTTGATAGAAGTCTAGTCCCGATAAAAACTTATCGGGATTACAAAGTAAATACAAATTTCCGCTGCGAATTATGATTGTGCTTAAAAATCTCTTTGTTACCTTTTGATATACAGGTATGTTGAATTAGTTTGTAATTTTTGAAAAAAGAACTGAAACAAATAGACACATACCGCTTCCTGTAGCAAAACTCACTCCGAAACCAAGCATAAAATATCGCACACACTTCGCATAGACTCTGGATACGCGACAAGCAAAAAGACAGAACACCGTTTTATTATATTTTGCCTTTTTGTTGTAAACATCGATAATAATAGCGTAGCCACAGTCTATGCTTAGCGGCTATGCTATAGTCTAGTTCTCGCTACTGCGAGCTGGGGTGTTAAAATGTAGCACTCATTTTTTCATCTCTTCATTGTTCCAAGGTTGAAATGGAGGCAATGTAGGGGGGGCATTCATTATTCAGATTGAATGTTCCATTCGTACTCAAAGCTTTCCTTACTTATACTTTTTGCTGAAATCCTTTCAGAATCATCACCATCATCGTTCAATTTGTTATAATCCGCTATGCTGGGGAATGGTTTTTCTCCTAACTCATCAATATTTATACTTTTCCTTTGATCTGCAATAACAGTTGTACCATCCTTGTTAAACACTATCCTCCTCAATTCAAAACGATCTGCTCCTAATTCTAAGAGAAATTTGTAAGGATAGTCTTCGTATGAATGTTCCCAATTTATTTCGACGTAAGTCTTATTATTTGCCTCCAACTTCTCCATGATTGACAATTTTTGATGAAGATACTGAATTAGTAGAGATAATTGTTTTTTTTAAAGGTGAATTATCAACAAAACTATATGGACTTAAATGTGGATCAGGAGAAAACCATTTTGCGATTGAAGTGTTATAAAATCTTGCATCCCAATCATAAACATCATCATCAATAACCTTTTCAGCCTCCTTGCCATTAAACCCAAAACGGTAACGTCTAACAACAAAACGCAGCAGAAGTTCAAATTAAGTGGCTGTTTTATAGTCTAATTTTAGGCTCTTTCGTAAACTGAGTGGGTTTGGCTTTTCTCAAAATTAATAAAAAGCCGAACTTAGAGGTGTAAAATCAAGAAATCAAATAAAAATGTACAAAGAACTTTTCGCCGCGGCCTTACATATAGAATCACCGTTTTATGTAGAAAGTCTGAACTTCGATGAATCAGCCAAGCGTTTAGATATCCAGATTAATTTCAAACGTGGCACACACTTTCCAGAAGCAGGCAGAGCAGATTCACCGGACAAGTTCCCAGTTCATGATACCGTTGAGAAAACATGGAGACATCTTAACTTTTTTGAACACGAATGTTATCTGACAGCCCGTGTGCCACGAATCAAATTGCCCAATGGGAAAGTACGGCAGGTAAAAATGCCCTGGGAAGGTGTTGCCCCCGGTTTTACCTTATTGTTCGAAGCCTTATTGGTAGGGCTATGTCGAAATATGCCCGTACGCTCTGTGGAAAAACTAACGGGGGTATCCGATGACAAGCTATGGGGCATACTTCATTGCTATGTTGACCAGGCGCTTGAGGGGGGAGATTTTTCAGATGTTGAAGAAGTCGGGATAGACGAGACCTCCCAGCGCAAACACCATGACTACATAAGCCTTTTCGTAGATCTTGCCAACAATAAACTCATTCATGTTGCAAAGGGAAAAGGTTCGGACACCGTTGCCGATTTTGCACAGGAACTGTCCCGGCATAATGCTACCGCCAGACAGATAAAAGAAGTGAGCTGTGACATGTCGCCTGCCTTTATTAAAGGCGTGGGAGACCATCTTCCAGATGCAAATATAACATTCGACAAGTTCCACATTATCAAAATCCTCAACAAGGCAGTGGACACTGTCCGGCAGCAGGAAGTGAAACTGCATGAGATACTTAAAAAAACAAAATACATCCTCCTGAAGAACAAAGAGAACCTGACTGAAAAACAGGAACAAAAACTTGAGCGGATTTCCCTCTCCAAACTCAACCTTAAATCAGTAAGGGCAATGCACATCAGGGACAGTTTTCAGGAAATATATGACGCCCAAAATGCTCAGGAGTTCGAAATACTGTTACGTAAATGGTACTACTGGGCAACACATTCGCGAATTGAACCCATAAAGAAGGCTGCACGGACAATAAAGGAACACTGGGACGGTGTGGTAAGGTGGTTCCGGACCGGGATCAGCAACGGTGTTCTGGAAGGGTTAAATTCTATAATTCAGGCTGCCAAAGCTAAAGCAAGGGGATATAAAACCTTTATAAATTTCAAAGCTGTCGCATTTTTACTCGCGGGTGATCTGGACTTCTCGAAAATCAATAAACATGCTTTTTAATTTTGGAAAAAAGCCAAACCCACTCAGTTTACGAAAGAGCCTAATTTTAACTATAATCAGAGAGAAAAAATCTATTGATCATTGTTTTAACAATCTTACGCGCTATTTAGGCGATAGCTGCTCAAATGTTTATCATTCAAATAGCATATAAACACAAACTACTCAATTGCCCCGTTGTCTTTAATTAATTGGATAGCTTTGTCGAGCCACTTGCTTCTTGCTCTGGTGTTCTGAAGTTTTTTTGCATAATACAATGTTCGCCTTTTTCTGGAGTCTCGTTTATTAACAGAAATACCGTTGTCAATCAGCATTTTTACAGTGTTGTAATTCTCTTCTGTAAATCCAAGACTCGACTTTGCCTGTCTGAAAGGAATGCTTAGAGGTGAAAATCTACCCTTATTTATATCCGCCCCTTTATCAATAAGCCATTTTGCCATTTCGGCATTGGAATTATACAATGCATTTTGAAGAGCTGTGGCGTCACTTACTATTAAAGGTCGATATTTTGTTTTATTTTGTGCTGTCGAGAAGCAACCGTCATTAATAGAAATTCCTTTATCTAATAATTTCAGAACCGCATCTTTGTTGCTCCACACAACTGCCGTATGAAATGCAGCATTCAATGTTCTCTTATTATAATCGGACCACTGTTTAAAGAAAAGGTTCAGTAATTCTGTGTCATTCTCGGCAATTGCTATTCGTAGCCCTCTACCTTGCCAATTAAAATCAAAGTTACCTCTCTGTGCTTTTTTAAAAAGCTTTAGGGCCTCCAAATCACCTTCCTGTATAGCTCTTTCAAATTCACGTCTAAAAAATGGATATCCTTTTTTGAACAATAACTCAACAGCACTGCCTTCTCCTGCTTCTTTCACCATGGATTCGATTATAAGTTGTTTCAAATCGCTGTGTTTCGTATATTGAACTTGTTCTGTAAGAAAATCCCTTGTTGTAGCACTAGGGGCTACTAAAGCGCCATTATTGATTAAGAAAAGAACCATTGCCAGATTTTTTTCTCGCATAGCATGATAAACATAATGGTCAGAAATGTACGGGTCACCAAGAACCAATTGACGTTTATAGCCATTATTTATGTCATATTTCTTATCTAAAATTAGATAACGCAATAACTGCATATTTGCATCATCAATAGCTTTATGCACTTCCTTGGCTTCCGATTCACTCCCTCCAAATGTGAAATCGAAGTTGCGTATTTGAGAGATGAATAGTAAAAGCATAACAATAAAAATTAAATTACGCCTCTTGAAAGTCCTATTTTTACTTTTTTTATTGTTTTCCTTGTGTGCAAACTCAGAACGAACCTTTTTTGTGATTTCTTTAATTTTCTTCTTCGATACGCCAGTAAGCTCATTTAAAGCTTCGGTATTTGCTTCATCGTTCAGCTTCTTCTCCAACTCTTGTTTCTCTTGTTCACTTTCTTCAAAAACCAATTCGTGAATGCGTTGTTGTATTGCTTCTTCCTCAGTTAATTCTTGCTTCTTTTTATCAAAGTCTTTTTTCATAGTTAAGCGGTTATAAATATGGCTATATGCTGCCTTCAAAAACTAACAAATAGAGCTTTTGAAGTTCCGTTTTGGTTTCTTTTTTTGAACGTACAATTTTGCAACAAAGGTTAAAATAAAAAGAAAGGAAATAAATGGCCTTTTTGACTTTAAGCTATTTTAACATAACAAACTAAGCGTATTTTACCCGACTTTTTTTTAAGAGAAGTAGTTGCTTGTAAAAAAGGAAAATATTCACATTTGGTCAATCTTTTAGGAGGCGTTGGACAGCCATTTCACAATAAAAGCATTACATGTATAACACTATCTTATTTTGACTTACCCTCTCCAATAAATCAACTTAATCACGACTGACTACTTACAAACTGGAAAGCTTGTGCTACACGAGAGTTGGTTTTCAGCCTGAGATCAATTTCCTGAATCTAAAAGTGAAATTTTTCGACAAAATAACTGAAACAAATAGACAAACAGCCTCACAGTATACACGCTATTTTTGTAATTTAAAAGCATACACAATTATACCTGCCATGGAAGAATCAAAGATGAAAGTCATCGAATGCGATGGGTTGCAAGTAGCAGTGACAGTAGAGGCTGATTTAGGCGATGAACATCCGATTTATTATCCTGCAAACTGTTTAGTTTATATAGAACAGGGGCAGTTGAACCTAAAAATCGAAGGTCGGTTGCACAGCCTCCAAGAAGGCGAATTTTGTTTAATACGGAAATACACATACGGTAAATTCTTTAAGACGTGGAACGAGAACGCAAACTGTTTTCGCGATCATGTGTTTGTGTTGCACGATGTTTTTATCAAAGACGTGATCCGTAATTTCGAATTGCCAGAAGACTTTATGCCTTGCACAGAGTCGGTTATATCCTTGCCATCTTCACCCATTTTACTGGGACTGATGCACTCCATAAAAACCTATGTGACAGGTCAGGCACAGATCGACCGCTCGATGATACGCATAAAAACTGCCGAGGCAATATTGGCCATGACCCAATCGCGGCCAGATCTGTTGCACATTTTCAATGAGTTTTCGGAACCATCAAGAGCCGATCTTGTGAATTTCGTAGAACATAATTACACACGTAAACTGACACTCGATCAGTTCGCTGAAATGTCCGGGCGCAGCCTCTCTTCATTCAACCGCGAATTCCGTCGCGAATACAACATGCCGCCCCACAAATGGATCAAGCAAAAACGTTTGGAACTAGCCAAGAAACTATTGGCGCAAACCCCAAAAGCAGTTTCAGATGTCTACCTCGAGGTTGGTTTCGAGGATCTTGCGCACTTCAGTCGGTCGTTCAAGAATTATTTCGGACAAAACCCTTCCGATTTTAAGTCCATAGCCTCAGCTTAAACCCTTTACAGTACAAAAAACTAGAAAAACCGACATGATATACAGAATCATATCGGTTTTTTTTATTAGGAGCACAACTTTCTTCTTACTCTACCCGACTGTTTTTAAATTATTGCATATTCTCGTGACGGCTAGTTCAATAGCCATTTTAACAGGTTCAGTTATTTTACGTTTGAAGAACTCCCTCATTAAGTTCAACCCTCTTCTGAACACGCTATACTGAGGATAACCGTGCTTTTTTCTTTTGACAGGGTTCTTTTTCCCGTCCTGAATACCTGTTGCCCAGCACAAAGTATAGGCTATCGACACTACGGCAAAAAGCTTTCGGTATTTTTTCAGGTCCTGCAGGCAGGAGTCTTCCATATTAAAACCTCTTGCCTTCAAGGCCTGAAAGAATACTTCTATCGGCCATCGGCGTTTATAGGACCCCGTCAGTTCACCGCAAGGTACTGTCCCGATCAAAAACAACAGTTCGCCGTCCTTACCATAAGTCAGGGACAGGTTAACAATTACGTTATCAACAATCACATTTTCGGCATAAAAAGTTTTCCTGTCCCCCAGTAGTTCCTCTGCACTGGCAACCGTTCCCTCTGCCAGTGTTATCTTATGGTTTTTCGGCACTCTTACACAGAAGTTTATCCCTTTCTTTCTTAACCATGAAAGCCATTTGTTGCCAACGAATTCACGGTCCATCACCAGCATGCTGATCCTATCGGGCCCGACAATCCCAATGATGGATTTCAACAGCCCTATTCGGTCGTCAGCATTACTGTTCCCGCTATTATTGTCAAGCATTTCAAAATAAATGGGCACTGCCATTTTTCCGATACTCACAACCGCGCACAGGATATTTACCCGTGTCCTGCCGAAGTCCCATTCCGTCCTGTCTATACTGATCAGTAGGCGGTCATGGTGCACAAAGCCCATCAGAAAGACACCTAACATTAGATAATCAAAATTGACCTTCTCGAAAAAATCCTGTATCCGCCTTTCTATCGATTCTACCTTGGCACCGCTTTCTATTTTGTCCGCTATCTGTGAAAAAACTACAGAGCGGCTCTTGATAATCCCTGCTGTCAGTTCACATATAAACTCCTGCCTCTTTTTGTGCTTTACTATCCCTAGGTTACGAATTAATTCATATATATTTGTTTGTGGACATTGCTCCATGCTGAAAAGTTGTTTTTTTGGTGTAGGAACCACAAAATTCAACTTTTCTTTTTACCTCTCGAAATCAGAATTCATAAACAGTCGGGTAGAGTACTTTCTTCTTTTCCTAAAACTTCCCTTCGCGCCTTCCGCTACAAGTCCTCAGCCCCCGCGCCGTTCCACATCGGCGTGGCGGTCTATTCCGCTGGTCGCTACATAGCCGCCACACCGTGTGTCACAGGCGCGCGTGCTTCCGGGCTTTTCGCTACAGTCACGGCTATTTTTATGACTATTGTGCTTTTTACTTCTGTCCTGTTTTAAGTAGAGGTTAAAAGTTTGTGATTCATGTATTTCATAATAAAAAAATAGAAAATTTACCACTTGGCATATTTTGACAAACACAAAGGAATGTTTTGACAAACGTTTCGGACGAATTGCCCGTAATTTTGCTTTTGTAAGATAACAACATCGGGAAGAGATAATTACAAGATTGTTTTTTCGGGTTGGAATCTTAAAGATAGAGAATTAACCAATAAAATTGATAAGTGCTGATGCTTTCAAGCTTATCAATTTGTAATCATTGCAACCAGAGCAAAAAACGAAAAATGGCAAAAACAATCTTAATTACAGGATCAAGTACAGGTATCGGGAAAACAACCGCGAAACTATTCCATGCAAAAGGCTGGAATGTTGTGGCAACCATGCGTACACCAGAAAAAGAAGAGGATCTGACACAGCTGGAGAATGTTCTGGTGAGCCGCCTCGATGTTTTAGACCTTGAGTCAATAAATACAGCAATAGCAGAAGGTATAGAGCGGTTTGGGAAGATAGATGTATTGCTAAACAATGCTGGCTACGGAGCTTATGGCCTATTGGAAGCTACTCCACGCGAAAATATCATCCGTCAGTTTGGGGTGAATGTTATCGGACTCTATGATGTTACCAAGGCAATCCTACCTCATTTCAGAAAAAACAAAGATGGAGTTCTGATCAATATTTCTTCAGTTGCAGGAAAAATTACTTACCCACTGGGCTCACTGTACCATGGGACAAAATTCGCAGTAGAAGGACTGTCGGAGGCATTGAGCTTCGAAATGACCCAGATCGGTTGCAAGGTAAAGATTGTAGAGCCTGGCAGAATAAAGACAGACTTTAGCGGACGTTCGTTCGATTTCTGCAACGATGAAGCTCTGGAAGAATACCAAGAAATGGTGAAGAAAGTATTTACGGCATTGGGTGCCGAAGCTCATGCCTCGGAGCCAGAAGCCGTAGCGGAAGTTATCTATACGGCAGCAACAGACAACTCGGACAAACTCAGGTACGAAGTCGGAGCAGATGCTGTTGCAACACTTGCCAAACGTAAAGAGTTGGACGAAGACATCTTCATTAAAGGGTTAAGGGCTCAGTTAGGAATCTAAAATAAATAGATTCGAGACCTTAGTTATAATTCTAATGACCAGTGACAGAAGAGATCAATTATTCACTGATTCTATTAATTAAATTTCTAAACAAGAAACAATGACACAAATAGATAAATCAAAGCCAGTTATGATTACAGGAGCAACAGGTTATGTTGCAGGATGGGTTGTGAAGAAATTATTAGACGATGGCCTGACAGTTCATGCTCCTGTCCGTAATCCTAACGCAAAAGATAAACTGAGGTATTTAGATGCACTTGCGGCAGAGTCATCAGGTACAATTAAATACTTCAAAGCAGATCTGCTACAAGAAGGATCGTACGACGAAGCAATGAAAGACTGCGAATTGGTTTTCCATACAGCATCACCATTTACGGTAAGCGTGAAAGATGCTCAAAGGGACTTAGTTGATCCTGCATTGAAAGGAACTAAAAACGTGTTGGAAACTGCCAATAGAACTAAAACAGTAAAACGCGTTGTGCTTACAAGTAGCTGTGCAGCAATATTTGGCGACACAAAAGATCTGCTTTCGTATCCAAATAAAGTTGCAACAGAAAAACAATGGAATACATCTTCTAGCTTAAAACATCAGGCCTACTGCTATTCCAAAACTGTTGCCGAACGCGAGGCTTGGAAGATAAACGAAGCTCAAGACCGATGGGACATGGTGGTAATTAATCCTTCTTTGGTTATTGGTCCGGGAATCAACCCAACAAGTACATCCGAGAGTTTCAACCTGATAAAAGGCCTTGGCGATGGCAGTCAAAAATCAGGCACACCAGGGTTCGATTTCGGCTTGGTAGATGTGCGCGATGTTGCCACGGCTCACTACAATGCTGGTTTTACACCAAGCGCCAAAGGACGGCATATCATAGCTGCCGATCATAAAACATTCCTTGAGCTGGCCACTATACTTCGCAGTCATTTTGGAGACAAATATGGATTTCCGAAAAAAGAACTTCCAAAACTTATGGTTGTACTTGCCGCTCCATTTATCGGTATGCAGTCAAAGATGGTAAACAGAAATATCCCTTACATCTGGAATTTCGACAACTCGAAAGGAATAAAAGAATTGGGAATGAAATATCGCCCTGTGGAAGAATCAGTGATAGATTTTTTCCAACAAATGGTAGATAACAAGATAGTATAAGCACGCAGTGTTATTTATCATGATTGGCATCGTTCTGTTTTGGAATGCGATGACAATTTAAAAAGTGACAAACAATTTAGGGATAATAAAATTAATAATTGACGATGTTAGTTTGGCTATGTGCTGGTTTTCAGGCGTCAGCCAATTAATAACTCATAATTAATAATTTATAATTCCCTTAGTACATCCATTTAAAAGCTATTTCAAATAAGAATCGGTCTGTGACCAAAATCCCTAAAAAAATGAAAGATTTCAAAGGTAAAGTAGTAGTTATTACAGGAGGAGCAACAGGAATCGGTTTCTCTTTTGCAAAACAATTCGGTAAAGAAGGCGCTAAAATAGTTTTGGCAGCAAGAAGAATTGAACGCGTTGAGCAAGCAGTAGAGCAACTTCAGGCAATGGATATCGAAGCCAAAGGAACAACTTGCGATGTAACTGTCCGCGAAAGCGTAGAAGCTCTTGCGGATTTTGCATGGAAAGAGTTCGGCAAAGTAGATGTTCTGGTAAACAACGCTGGAACAATGGCTGTTGGACCTACTGTAATCGATTCTACAGTTGATAATTTCATGAGCACATACAGCGTAAATGTGTTTGGCGTTGTAAATGGTTCTTCGGTATTCGGAAAGCGTTTCACAGAGCAAGGTACACCAGCTGCGATTTACAACATCGGTTCGGAAAATTCACTTTTCCACGGCGTTCCAACTGGAGCAGCTTACGTTTCGAGCAAACACGCAGTATTGGCTATCACAGAGTCATTGCGCGAAGAAACACCTGAGTTTATAGACGTTTCATTGATTTGCCCAGGTTTTGTACGTTCCGAGTTAGGGCCAGAAGAAGCGATGCAACATGCAATGGATACAGACAAATACACATCTATAGCGATGGAGCAGATCAAAGAAAATGAATTCTATGTGGTATCTCATGCCTACAACATGGAACGCATTAATGCCCGATATGCAGAGGTGAAAGCCGCCTTTGAAAAATATGCACCACGCTACGAAGGCGATATAGAATTTGATGTTCGTACCATGCTAACAGCAGTGATGCAAGCCGAGGCTGCAAAAAATAGCAAATGATGAGCAAGGCTGCAAAGAGCGTTTTTGCCTTTGGTTTTTACTGTTTGATATCAGGGTTGGGCTTCTTGTTTACGCCCAACCTTTTAATCACAACCCTTGGATTCGCTCCATCGCAAGAAGCTTGGCCTAGGATTTTGGGAGGTGTTCTGATTGCGATTGCTTACTACTACATGCAGGCCGCACGGCACGAAGTAAAAGCGTTTTTTAGGTTTTCTGTATCAGGGAGAATAGCAGTATCGACTTTGTTTGTAGGGATGGCTGTATCTGGTTGGGCAGAGCCTATGTTGGCCGCACTTGCTGTTGTAGAGTTTTCTGCTGCTATTTGGACTATGCGTGTAATGCGTGAATAGTTTCAAAAAAAAGAATTATCCTCTATAGATCAGTAAGCTTTAATTCAGTTCATTGAATTAGGGCTTGCTGTTTTTTACTTTCCTAATT
This sequence comes from Bacteroidales bacterium, assembly GCA_965230435.1. Taxonomy (GTDB): domain Bacteria; phylum Bacteroidota; class Bacteroidia; order Bacteroidales; family JBDKHP01; genus JBDKHP01. The sequence goes on along the minus strand of CBDDLB010000002.1, from coordinate 243,601 downwards.
CATCTGTCCAAAGTACTGCTTCAAATATCAATTTCTTTCTTTAAATGGACTTTCTCGTTTGCTAGAGAACAAATCATTATATTCGGCGCTGCAATTTGTGGAAATTCAAACCACTAACAGTACATTACAGACTATTGTGCGATTTTAAGAAGCAGCTACTATAGCTCATGAACATCTCATGCAATAAATGGATGACTAACATTCAAATGTCATAATTACGAATGTTTTATGAGCAAAAAAAAGAGAAATATGGCATTTCACGATGAAGTAAAGAAAGAAATTGAAGCAGGTAGGATTCCCGTAGTTTTCACGATTAATGATCTTTTGAATCTGCCTAAATCAGAGGACAATAAATATAAAATTGGAGACAGCGAATTTTCAGAGAATGCGATCAGAGCGATCCCTTATAACCATAGCATTTCAAAAGACGGAAAAACTAAGGGAGATTATGTTGCGAAAGGAAGAGCACCTCAGTTTTATCGCTTGGGAAAAGGGACATTTACTTTAATCGATGATACAGAGCTAAAGAAGTTTTCAGAAACTGATTCAAAGATAGAGCAGACAGACAATTCATCAAAAGAGAGTATCGAAGATTTAGCTCAAATAGACGCAGTTAGGGAATTGGTTGCTAAGAATAATTTAAAGGAAGCTCTTCGTAAATTAGTCGATCGCTTCAAGGATAGAAACGAAGAGAATAATAGAAATATGACGATCAATCTTCAAGCTCGATTGCAATCATTGGAGGCTGCAAAAATCTCAGGAATAATTTCGTTTGATGAAATCGTACGGGAAGAAAATATCATTCGGAATTCTATCTTAGGAACGATTTCAAAATAACCTAACGTTTTCTGCTTGATATTTTTCCCTTTACCTTCACACTAAAACGCTTTGAATAGTACACTATTCGCAGTTTTTAGTGTTTGTTAAAGAAAAAAATATCGGCGCATAAAATCGTTACTTTATTTCTGCATCGTTCCTTAACAATGTTAGAACATGTTAACTAGATGGCAGAGAGGAAGTGATCAGTTTAAAATCAAACTAATAAAAAAACCTTCGTTTTTCAAGAAAACGAAGGCCTGTTGATTATCAGGTATTGTGTTATATAGGCATTACTTTAGTTCCGTTTCTGGACAGGAAAACAACACGAACCCTTATATTTAAATTATAAAAAAATAGTAGTTATTCCTTCTTCATCTTCTTCTCAAACACCTTACGCAACTGCTTACCACGCCCAACATAATCACCACCTTGGAAGTACCCACCAGCACCAACAATAAGCGGACTAAAGAGATCAAAATCGACTCTATTCTTTTTAGTTAGCACATGTTCATCAATTTTAGTATCTATAACCTGACCAATAAACTGACGGTGCGAGCCCAAATCATGATATTCAGTAACGCGACATTCCAGCACAATCGGAAATTCATTCACATACGGAGCATTTATACTATCAGCTTTCACAGGAGTATAGCCAGTAACTTCAAACTTGTTCATGTCTTTGCCAGAATATTTACCAACAAATGACACAAAAGGAGCCAGCGAAGCATCAGGAATATTAACCGTAAAAGCCATATTTTCCATAATATTGTGATACGAGTACGTTGCTGGTCTAAGAGAAACAGCAATTTTCAATGGCCTAGAGTTCGCGATTCCGAACCAGCTCGCAGCCATTACATTTGGCGTCCCGTTTTTGTCGTATGTGCCAATTACCATTGCAGGCTCAGGATAAATAGCGTTTTTAGGACCAAAAGAGCGCTTTTTGTGTTCAACTTTTACAGTGTCTTTTGTGGCCTTTTTCTCTCCTTTAGCATACGATTTTATAGAATCCGCAGGAGTTGTTTCTTTCCGACCTTGTTGTATTACTAAAAGCGCTATAATAACAAGCGCTAGAACTATATTTAGTATGCGACTTTTTTGCACGATGTTGAGAATTATAAATTATGAGTTATAAATTATGAATTGTGTGGAGTGATCTAGTGATACCTAAAGGCTTCTGAACGTTTTGCTTAGCAAAACAACTCACCCCATGATTATTTAGGCTCTAGATTTTTTGTAAGAAACAGTCTCCAACAAACAACCTGTAGGGCAAACAGAACACCAAGGCTTGTTAAAAAACAGCGACAATACACCGATAACCAGTGCAGCTACAAAAAAGAGAAAGCCAACCACTTTATAGGAGAAAACCATAAACGGTTCTAAATGGCTAAGCTCCGGCGTGAATCCCAAAATTAGGCTCGACCAGATCAGGGTTAAGTAGACTTCGTTCAGCGAAATCTTTTTCCATTTAACCTTTATGCTTTTTCTTTTGAAAGGTGTGTATTTGTTTATCAGCTCCTGAAAAGCTCCCATTGGACACAAGTATGCACAATAGAACATCGGTTTTTTTAGAATAGGCATCACAAGCGCCAGAACCAACAGAATGGCCGAATACCAGTTTGCACGCCACGAAATCCCGTTCGACACCCAGCCGTACATCAACTTCACAGACAGCACCTTTCCCGTCAGAATACCAATAATCAGAAGCACCGAAATCAGAAACGCCGTGCGGTATTTTTTTGCAGGTTTAAAGAAGGCCATAAGAAGTGCAGCCCCAATAGTCAGCAGGAAGAGTACATCCTGCACAACGCTCCACATGTCGAACCTGTAGCCGCCATTACTTTCATTTAGGTAAATAGCAATACCTTTCCTAACACCGTCAATGATAGCATCGCTCGATATAGAAGCGCCAGAAACAGCATCTATTTTAGTGTCCAGAACGCTTGCAACAGGCATTCCTTCCCATTTCTGAAGTAACGAGTCGTTTGCAATGTAGGTTAAGAATTCTTCCGTTTCGTGGTTAGGATACATGTGTATTTTCGAGATCTTCTCGTTTCTGATCCCAATAAGCAAAGGAACTTTCCCACCATAGCCATAAGCACCAGCTAAGATTCCCGTTCCAATAGTATCCCGTCTCGATTTGAAAAAGTAAGTGTGTTCGTCCTGTTGAATAATCTGTTTCGTTTTCGGAAAAAGTTGTAGAGCAATTTCCTTATCAACAGTAACCTCAGGATCGTCGGACAACGACAATTGCCAGCCGCTACTAATACCAACGGCCACAATAATAAGAATAACAGAAAGATAATAGAGTATACTATTTCCCTTTCCAATCTGTTTTTTTACCATAAATTGTGTTACAAAAGTGTTTAGAACATAAGTGAATTGTTTTTAGCGTTAATATTCCAAAGTTTTGCTTGTCTTGTCCTTGTTTTGTCTTCTACAGAAAAGCTTCGTTTCCTGCTTTTGACAATACAAGTCTACATATTATTTTCGCAATTCCAGACAGCACAGGGTGATTTCAAATGAAAAAGAATGTTAAAAAGAAGTAGTGTTGCCCCAAAAAAATCGATGTTAATAGTTTGTTTAAATACCCCTTGCCAACAAGGAATTTATAAAGTTCTACTTTTGTCAAAAATCATAAGATGAAGAAGACCATATACATTGTAAGACACGGACAAACCGACTATAATAAAGCAGATTTGGTGCAAGGACGCGGAATTGATGCTCCATTGAATGGTGTTGGAGAACAGCAGGCAAGAGCATTTTACGCATCGTATAAGAATGTTTCTTTCCAGAAGCTTTATACATCAGAGTTGCAGCGTACCCATCAGACTTTGGTCAATTTTATAAAAGACGGAATTCCTTGGCAGCAACTATCCGGACTCGATGAAATGTTCTATGGCGACCTAGAAGGAAAGCCGATAAATGGTGAAGGTGGCGATGAACAGGCAACAGTGAGACGGGCTTGGGCAAATGGAAACTGCGACATACCTATGCCGAACGGGGAAAGTCCTGTTCTGGTAAGGGAACGGCAAAAGACAGCTGTTGCGACCATTCTGGCAGGAGATGAAGAAACTGTACTTGTCGCCATGCACGGGAGGGCATTGAAGATATTATTGTGTTGGTTACTTGGTAAAGATTTGAAAGAGATGGACAGTTTTTCAATGCCGAATAGCTGTTTGTATGTTCTAAAGTACGATTATGACACAAAGACTTTTGAGCTTTTAACGGAAGGTAGCGTTGAACATCTAGAAGCTGTGTTAGATAGCTAGAAATTTACTTTTTAAGTGAAGGTCAAAAAATGATTTCGGTTAAGGCCCGAAAGGCGTTCAATACCAGAGCGTACTATAGTACGAGAGGATTTGGACTACCGCATCGCAACGAAAACCGAAGTTATTTTTTCACTTTCACTAAACTTCTTTTCTGAATATATGGGGCTCAGAACCCATACCCTTCCTTTGCCTGAAAAAAATACAGATTTTATGTAAGGTTCTTAGTGGGATTTCGGCTAAGACTCTATCAATCTGTGTGATACTTACTCCTGGTAAGTGATGCTATTTATCTGTTTTCAATATTTTGATTTTTCTCACAAGCAGGTACAGAAGTAAAATTGTTTTGCTTCTTTTTTAAAGCAAGCAGGAATGCTGCGTCATGATTTTTAAGCTAATTTCCACAAAGGTGAGTTTCAGTATTTAGAACAGACATGAATTTTAGAACATCTACTTATTCAATATCATTAAGATAGTCTAATCTACACAAAAAGTTAGCTGATTCGGCGGCTAAACAGATATGTACAACAAAATAGCTACTAATATGGCATTTCCTTTGAAATAAATAAAGAATTGAAGATCTTGTAAGATTAAATAACGGAGGGTTTAATTGCATACGCCTGATGAATAAATTGATAGATGATTCTCTTAATGATCGGCAATTTGTCCCTCATCCATTAAAGTACATTAATAACTGTTACAAATGAAAAACCTAAATATAACAATCAAGTTGACCATTTTCGTAGTGATTTCCATTTTGTTTATGGGAATCATAAGCTATGTTGGTATCTATTCTACGATAGCTGGACATAAGAAAGTGAGTGTAGTGCAGAAGACACATGTTGAGCCTTTGGGGCATTTGAGAAAAGTTGCAGATAATTTATTGTTCAAAATATGTAGCCCGATTGAGAATGTGCAGAATGGGACAGTATCGTTCAGTAGGGCAAGTAAGTCGATAAATAATGCAGTGATAGAAATTGGAAGGAGTTGGGAGCTGTATATGAGGCATGATATGAACCCTACTGAAAAACAATTGGCTCATCGTGTAGAAGTGAAGTTAGAGACTACTTTCTTAGCCTTGAACGAACTAGACAATATCCTTAATACAGAAACTGAAGAAAATAGGAGTAAGTTGGACAAATTTCGAAGAGAAGAGTTGCAAAAGATCACTAGACCGCTGAGTGATGAAATTTCAGCTTTAATGCAATATCATTTCGATGCTGTGGCGAAAATTACAAATCAATCGGAACAGGCTCAGAGTCAGAGTCTTATTTTGTTGATTTCACTTCTTGTTGCCCTTCTTTTAATATCAATTATCTTTTCTGTACTGGCCATACGAAACATTTCGGTAAGGTCGGAACGTGTGGTCGATTATGCAGAAGGGTTGGCCAATGGTGATTTATCTGTTATTAAGGTGAGGGTAAGAGAGCATGATGAATTTGGGAAAATATTAGAAATATTAAAAAGAATAGGGCAAAATTTCCGGTTGATAATACGTGAAATGAACAGGATGAAGGCCGATCAGGATGCAGGGGATATTGATGCTAGAATGGACAGCTCAAAGTTTGAAGGTGAATATGAGGTAATTATCAATAGGGCAAATGAATTAGTGGAGAGTCAAATTGTTACCAAGAAAAAGACGATGGCCTGTATTCATGAATTTGGAAGAGGAAACTTTGAAACTCTTCTAGAACAGTTCCCTGGCAAGATGGCTTTTATAAATCAGGATGTGGAGGGGTTGCGTGAGAATATTAAGCAATTTATTCAGGAGATGACTTATATGTCTCAAATGCACGAAGCCGGAGATATTGACATCAGAATGCCTGAGGAAAAGTTCAGCGGCATATATAAAGTAATGGTAAAAGGAGTGAACGATATGGTGGCTGGGCACATTACCGTTAAAAAGAAAGCGATGAACTGTGTGGCAGAATTTTCAGAAGGCAATTTCGATGCTCCTCTAGAACAGTTTTCTGGAAAGAAAGCATTTATTAATAGGGACATTGAGACTTTGAGGATGAATGTGAAGAGTTTCATAAGTGAAATGTCCAGAATGTCTGAGATACACGAGGCTGGAGATATAGATCACCGTATGCCTGAGGATAAATTTAAAGGTGTCTTCAAGGACATGGTTCAAGGCGTTAATGAAATGGTAGCTGGCCATATAAATGTTAAGAAAAAGGCAATGGATTGTGTGGCAGAGTTTTCAGTTGGTAACTTTGACGCACCTCTGGAACTGTTTCCTGGAAAAAAATCCTTCATAAATAGGAATCTAGAAGCCTTAAGAAAAAACATAAAGGATTTCATTAAAGAAATGCATTTTATGTCTAATGAGCACAATAGAGGAGACATAGAGGTATGCATGCCTGAAGATAAATTCCTAGGTGCTTATCGTGAGATGGTGAAGGGGGTGAATCAAATGGTAACAGATCATATAACAGTTAAGAAGAAGGCAATGGGTTGCGTTGCCGAATTTGCAGTAGGTAATTTAGATGCCACTTTGGAACAATTCCCTGGTAAGAGGGCATTTATTAATGATAACATAGAGACTCTGCGCAAAAACCTTAAGGACTTTATCAGGGAAATGAATAACATGGCCGACGAACACAATAAAGGAGACATAGATGTTCGTATGCCAGAGCACAGGTTCAGCGGTGCTTACCAGGTTATGGTCAAGGGGGTTAATGATATGGTGACAGGCCATATCACAGTGAAGAAGAAGGCGATGGCATGCGTAGCTGAATTTGCAGAAGGAAACTACGAGGCACCATTAGAGAAATTTCCTGGAAAAAAAGCCTTCATTAATGAGAATATCGAGACTCTCAGGGGAAACGTGAAGCGGTTTATTCAGCAAATGAACAATATGGCCGATGAACATAATAAAGGAGATATAGATGTTCGCATAAATGAGAAAATATTTCGTGGAGCTTATTTTGAGATGGCACGAGGGGTGAATGAGATGGTAGGGGAGCATATAAGTGTGAAAAAAAGAGCAATGGCTATAGTTAAGGAGTTCGGTTTAGGGAATTTTGATGCCCAATTAGAGCAACTTCCAGGCAAGAAGGCTTTTATCAATGAAATAATTGAATTGGTGAGAGGGTATCTGAAAGGCGTGATGAAAGAGGTGAATGATATAACTGAGTTTGCGAAGGCTGGAAAGCTGAAGATGAGGGGGAATGCCGAAGCATACAAAGGAGATTGGAAGTTACTTGTTGAAGGAATCAACCTGATGCTTGATTCAATTTTGTTACCAATACAAGAAAGCATACGCGTACTGAAATTAATGAGCAAAGGAAATCTTAAGGAGCGCGTATCACTGAAACTGGAAGGTGAACATCAGGATATGCAGAATGCTGTAAATTCATTGCAAACTTGGTTGGAAGATATGGTGAAGATCATAGACCTTGCTTCCAATAACGTAGCTTCTGGAAGTGCCCAGATCACTCAAAGTTCGGTTTCCCTTTCCGAAACAGCAGCAATACAGGCTGCTTCTTTAGAAGAGGTTTCTGCTTCACTCATCGAAATGATTACAAAAATAAAACAAAACAGTAACCATGCAGAGCAGACGGAACAAATCGCAAATAAAGCAGCAGAAGGAATAGAAGAAACGTCACATTTGGTGAAAACCACTCTTGATTCGATAAAACGGATTACAGAGAAGACTCTGATAATAAAAGAAATTGCAAAGAAAACAGATCTTCTTGCTATAAATGCCTCAATAGAAGCTGCTAGGGCAGGAGAGTTAGGAAAAGGTTTTTCTGTTGTGGCGTTGGAAGTCCGTAAACTTGCCGAGGTTAGCCAAAATGCAGTTGACGAGATTGAGTCTGTCTCGCAGAATAGCATGCTGGCTGCTAAAAAATCTGGCGATCAGCTTAATCTGATTGTGCCAGAGATAACAGAAACAGCCCGTCTTGTGCAGGAAATTGTTTCAGCTAGTTTTGACCAGAATACAGGTTCCACACAAATTTCAATGGCCTTGACGGAGCTTAACGATATGGCTCAGTCAAACGCTGCCAGTGCCGAGGAATTGTCCACAAGTTCTGAAGAACTTTCTGGTCAGGCAGATCAATTACGAGATTCAATAGAGCATTTTATCGTAAGGGACGACAATCAATCAAAAGAGAAATTGCCATTGAGTGTTTCTTTAGTGGAGGGTGTTGATTCTGAAATTGTTATGAAAGGTGCTAATTCTCAGAATAATGGAGGTGCGAAGAATTCTGATTTTGAATCGTTTTAATTCTACTTATAGACTGGCCTGCACAGAGCAAGTATGAAAAAATAGGCAGAGACCTTAGCTGGCAATAGGAGGTTTTTTGCAGCTATTATTTTGCGAGTATAAAAAGCTCAGCTAAACAATTGTACGGTTGCTTAGCTGAGCTTTGATTTATTGTTTTAAAACTTAGAAGAAAAGTCCCATTGTTAGTAGGGCTGTTGTTCTTTTGTAACTTACACTAGGAGGCTTAATATCAGCTGCTTCATGTCTTTCTTTGAAAAAATTATTTTCATATTTTTCATGAAAGAAAGCGTTGTGTTTGCCGGTCATATATGTCATTGCGATATCAGCAAAGAAATTCCCGGTTCTTATTCCAAGGCCACCGGATACAGTTAATTTGGAAGCGTCAAAATCTACTTCTTTTGTATATGGACTGCTGAAATAAGCTCCTCCTGTACGGAAGCTAACAAAGCCAAGACGGTATTCGACACCGAGTTTATAATTGAACACACCTTTTAATTCTCTTTCTACCTCAGGGTTTTCGTCTTCGTCGTAATCATAATCATCTGCTTGAAAGCTTATGTCAGAGTAGCCTACATAGTCTACATCTGCACTGATTATGAATTGCTTTTGTAGCACTACGGCAGCACTTAACATTGCTCTGAATGGAGTTGTCATTTCGTAATCGTATTCTTCACTCGCATCAATTTCGTTTACATCTCCGTTTTTAAAGTAACTTTTCACATCGCCTTCCTGTCTGTGCTTAATATTATAAAACGTAGGGGTTTCTATAGAACCTCCAACACGCAACCAATAGAAAGGTTTATAGACGGCACCTAACTTAACATTAAGGCCTGTTCCGTTTATTTTCATTTTATTGTTAAAATCATAAGCGTCAAAGGAGTCCATTTCATCGTAATAATCATATTCGGAAACAAGCCAATCTTCTTCGTAATTTATTGATCGTATTCCTAGCGTAGCTCCTAAATACAATTTATGATCGATATTGGCAGCTAAATTCACAAAGTATTCTCCAGAGTAACCTTTAACGATAGAGTTTTTGTATTGGTCTACTGGTTCTGGTTGCTGAACACTTATGTACTGATCAGAGGCTTCAGGTGCCGGATCTGGAATTATTAGCCCGGATTTATATGAAAGGAAATTTGTTAGATTGCTCGTATTGAAATTGGATAAATCGTCAACATGTTTACCTTCTGCTTTTCCTGCATAATATTCAGTAAGAGAAGAAACATCATTTATTCCCAGGAATCTGTATTTCTTGTCAAAATCAACAAGTTGGTTGTAGCCAATGGCAATGTTTACAGCTTTTACTTTGTCTTCGCCTCTAAATAAAGATCCAACAAAACCAATCTGATTAAGATTTAGCCTATTTAACTTGCTTTCATGTTTTTCGCTTAAATAATTGCCTGTTGTTCTATCAAAAAGCATGTTGGATGAGAGACTAAGTTCAGATTTTCGATAAAATCCAATACCCGCAGGGTTAATAACGGCGGAACTTATATCTGCTCCTAATGCTCCGAAAGCACCTCCCATAGCTTGTACGCGTGCAGAGCCATGCACCCTTCCTTGATTAAGCAGATGGGCGTAATAAGCATCTTGCCCAAAGCTTGAAGAGGCCAAAAATAATAGTATAAGAATAAGGTGTCGTTTCATGATCGTGTGGATTAAAAACAAAAAAAACGCATGTCAAGTGTTCTCAATTATTTCCTTTTTCCTCTTCTACTGTTGCCAGACGATCTGCGGCTGCCAGAGCTTCTACTACTTCTACTACTACTTGGTTTGTAGCTGGAGTTATTGCTTCTGTTGCTGCTAGATCGATAGCTGCTACTGGATGAGCTATTGCTCGATTTGCGCCTATAGCTGTTGCTACTGCTGGAACTGTTGCGTCTGTAGCTGTTATTGCTGTTACTGTAAGATGATCTGTTTGAATAAGTGCTGTTGCTGTTCCTTCGTCTTTCTTTATACCTTTGGGCAGCAGATTTTGGTCTGGAACTAGAGTAATTATATCTAGATCTGTTTACTTTACGGGGCTGGTTGCTCACAGAAGTATTTTTTGATTTCCCGTATGAACTAGATCGGTTGTAAGTAGATGTATTTCGCCTTCTATACTCATATTTTTTAGAGTTGTTGATTTGGCGTCCTATTCGTTTGTTTTTTGATCTATAGGTTCTTTTGGTATCTGAGTTTACAAAAGAGTTTGAAACCTTACCATATCGATGATTAGACGACCGATATTTTCTGTTTTTATTACTTCTATGATAACCATATCCAGAGCCATAACCGGAGTCGTACCAGCCTCTATTTCCCCAATAATGACGGCGGCCTCCCCAGTAATAAGGTGAAGAGTAGTAGCCTCCCCATCCCCAAGGGCTGTAGAATGGATCGTGATAACCCCAGCCTACATTATAATAAGGAGAGTAATACCATGGGCTGTAGCCAAAACCAACGCTGAAACGGGGTGAGTTCCAAGTGTCCCAGTAGTTGTCCCACGGATCGTTGTCGTAGTAGTAATGGTTGTTTTGGACATGAAATGCTTTTAGGCGTTTCGTGTAGGATTCGTCGTTAACGTCTGAATGGTCAACAATGTATTCGCTTGAATCTGGATTGACAATTGTGACATTGTCATCTCCTTCCAGTTCGCGGATATACTGTTCGTACAGCTGAGCTCTTCGCTCCTCGGAACTAACTTTATCAGCTTTTTTCGGATTTTTGATGCTTGTAACCTCTTGGGTAGTTGTTTTTTTTACTAAAACAATTTTTTCGTCGTCCTCAGGCGAGTAATAAAGATCGTCGTTGTTGGAATAAAACGCAGGATTGCTGACAGTGCAGCTGATCGCAAATAATAATGGGATAAAATAAAGTAACTTTCTCATGACATGCGGTTTTTGATTCGTTACAAATATATAATAATTCCTTTTGTTTACTGTCTTAAACTCACTATAGTTTTGTTAAAAAAGCAATTTGTTAGTTTCTGTAGACATTTAGTTTTATAACGTTTTTAGTACAGTAATTGTTACAACTAGTCACCATAGCAAACCCTCAGGTAATTAAAGGGGTGCGATGATATGTTGATTGATTTTAATATGAATTTGAGAATGGCGGGCTTAGAATAAAGTAAGTATCCCTATAATAATATAGACGTTCGGCAGGCTTTGAACGTTTGAAAAGGGTTGCTCTTAAGAATGATAATATATCTTAACTTAAGTTAATTTGGCTTCGCTTAAGAATTTATTGGTGAAATTTTAATCTGATTTTCAATTGTTTATGTTGAGATTATACGCGAAGGCCAATAACTAGAATATCATCCACCTGATCGTAGGGCATTCCTTCGGGCGATAAATGATTCTGCCACTTTACAATCTCATTTTCCAGTATGGTTCCTATTTCTTGCATACTCTTGCAATTATGCTTTTCTAATAATCCCCTGAAAGCTTGATATTTAAATTTCTTTCCTTTTGGGCCTCCAAACTGATCGGCATATCCATCCGAGAAAAGATAAAGGCTATCGTTTTTCTGTAGGTCGATTTCTACAGTGTTGAAGTTTTGCATGTTGGTGTAGAATGCTATTGGCATCTTATCGCCCCAGTAGATTTGGATGGAGTCGTCTCTTACAAGATAGAGCGGATTGTTGGCTCCAGAGAACTTTGCTTTACCTGTTGTTGTATCGATCGTAAGCAGGGCCGCGTCCATCCCGTCTTTACTTTCACCGTCGGCTCCATGTTGGTTCAGGGCTTCAATGACACTTTTTCTAAGTTGGTTCAATATCTCATGAGGTTCGGAAAACCTTTTTTCTTTTACAATTTTATTCAGAAAACTAATGCCGAGCATGCTCATAAAAGCGCCAGGTACGCCATGACCAGTGCAATCGGCAGCCATTATTATTAGTTTGTCATCAATTTGTGCTGTCCAGTAGAAGTCGCCACTTACAATATCTCTTGGTCTGAAGAGTATAAAGTGGTCTTGCATGCTTCTGGAAATGGCTTTGTTGGTAGGCAATGTAGCAGCCTGAATACGTTCGGCGTAATGGATGCTGTCTGTAATTTCTTTTTTCTGTTTCGTGATTTCGTCGTGCAACATTTGCAGAACATCTCTCTGGGTAGTTAGTTCTTCGGCTTGCATTTCAATTTCGTGGTTCTTGTCAGCGAGATCTTTATTTTGCTGACGGATTTCCGCTGTACGTAGTTCTACTGTTTTTTCCAGTTTTTCTTTCTGTAATTTCAGGGTTCGTGTTCTTATGTAGTAAAATAGGAATAGTCCAATGGCAATAGCTACTACGACAAGAAACTTAAACGTTTTGGTTTGCCAGAATGCGGGATGAATAACAATTTCCAGTTGGGTTCCTATGTCGTTCCAGATGCCATCGTTGTTCGATGCTTTTACTGTAAAGGTGTAGTTTCCAGGCTCAAGGTCGGTGTAGCTGGCTCTGCGGAACTCGTTGTAAATGGTATCGCGGTCTTTTCCTGCAAGGAAGTATTTGTATTGGTTTTTCTCTGGGTGAATATAATTAAGTGCTACAAATTCAAGATTAATGAAATTCTGATGCCACTCCAGTTCAATTCTTCTTTTCTCTGTAATGACAGTGTCCAATGGAAATTCTTTGTTGAAAAGTTCAAATTTGGTGATCATTACCCTTGGGATATTTTTGTTGTCGCGAATGGAGGTGGGGAAAAATGTATTGTAGCCGTTTATACCACCAAAAAGAAGTTCGCCTTCGCGCGATTCGTAGGCTGCTCCCACAAGGAATTCGTTATGTTGTAGTCCATCGCGGCGGTCGTAAATCCGTATAGTTCCTGTTTCGGGGTGAAATTTACAAAGCCCTCTGTTGGTGCTTATCCAAAGGTAGCCAAGGCCGTCTTCGAGCATGCTGAGAATAACATCGTTGGGAAGACCATTGTCTTCTGTAAAACGTTGAAAATGGCCTGTATCCGTATTTAGTTTATTGAGGCTACCTTTTGTCCCTACCCAAATTTCACCTTTTCTACTTTCCAGAATCGAATATACCCTGTTGCTACCAATGCTATTGGCACTGTTGGGATTGTGGAGGAACCTTTTGAATGAACTATCGGCAGGTTGCCAGAGATTCAGGCCTCCGCCGTATGTTCCTATCCATATGCGTTGTTTGGAATCTTCGTAGATGGTAGTGACGAAATTGTTGCTTATGCTGTTCGGACTACTGTTGTTCTGAAAGGTGAGGAAGCGGTTTTCTTTGGGATAGAACCACGATATACCACCTCCGTATGTGCCTACCCATATTCTGCCTTTATGGTCTTGATGCAGTTTCCAGACACGGTTGCAGGGCAGGGAATGGGACGTGTCGGGATTGTATTTGAAATGCCGAAACGTCTTTTTGTCCTTAGACATTAGGTTGATGCCTCCTCCGTCAGTTCCTATCCACATTCGATGTCCGTTATCGAATAGTATTGTCCGTACATGATTGTGTGATAGTGACCTATTGTCTTTTGGACTGTGGCGGTAGTGATAGAACTTATCGTCTGCAATGTGCCAGTAATTTAGCCCAGCATCTACAGTGCCTACCCAAAAGTTGCCTAAAGAATCTTGAAAAAAGGTTCGTATTTGGTTTGAACTGACACTGGAAGGTTCGTAGGGATTATGACGGAAAACTTCCATCCCTTCGACAAGGCGGCTCCACTTGTTTACTCCACCTAGGCTTGTGCCGATCCATAGGATATTCGTCTGGTCTATGTATAGCGATCTGATAGCATTGGTAGAGAGGCTATGTTTGTCGTTGGTTTGGTGTGTGTATGGGATGAAATCTTCAGTTGCAAGTATGAAGCGGTTGAGTCCGCTTTTGTGTGTGCCAACCCATAAAACACCATCTGTGTCTTTTGCAAGGCATGTGACATGATTGCCACTGATGCTTTTACTGTTCCCAAATTTGTGCCGATAGTGTTTTATGATTTTTCCTGTGTTGGGATCGACACACAGAAGGCCTTGATTGCTACCAATCCAAAGTTTGTCGTTTTCGGCAAGAATGACGGTGAACTGTAGTTGATCGATTTTGTGTGTAGGGAATGGATATTGTACAAACTTTTGTTCGGAGCGTGAGTATCGAACAATCTTATTGTTGTTGGCAAACCAGAAGTCTCCGTTTGGGGTTTTCGAGATGCTGGATACGTAGCCAAGCTGTTTGCCTTCGTTGTTGGGAATAACGACTTTTTTCCAGTGTTTGGTCTGGGTTTCGAGAGTGTAGAGGCCATTGGCCGTTGCTACCCATAGTTGTCCGCCGTTGGTTTCGTTTATGCAGATAATGTTGTTTTCGGCCGATTGTTTGGCAATGTTGTTTGGATAATGTATAAATGTATTTTTCAGTCGGTTGTAGAGAACCATTCCGCCACGGGTTCCTATCCATAGCCGTTTTTGGCTGTCTTCGAAAATGTAGTTAATAACATTGTCGGGCAGGGAGCTGGTACTGTTGGATTTATGGCGGTACTGGTTTACCGAGTATCCGTCGAAGCGATTCAGGCCATCCATTGTTCCAAACCACATGAATCCTTGGTAATCTTGAAAAATAGAGGTAATGGTACTTTGGGTGAGATCCTGAGTGATTTTGTCGAATTTTATTCTATAGTTCTGCGCTTCTGCCCCAATAGGCGGGAAAGAGGCCAATAAAATGATAAAACCAATAATATATGTCTTAGCTCGAGTATACATTAGTCTTATTATTTGTCTCTTTGTACAGGTCTGTTTTGGGAAGAAAGTATTCTTCCTTTGCAAGTTACGGTCTTTTTGTTGAATTATGAAGGTTTTTATTCGACTTATGGGGAAGGTAAGTTCTGAAAGGGGACTGCGTTTGGCCATAGCCGCGATTGTAGTGGATAGCCCACAGGCCAGAAGGCTGGTGGAACACGGTGTGGGGGCTATGGAGCGGTTGAGCGGAATAGACCCCTACACCGATGTGGAACAGGCTTCTGGACGAGGACTAGGAACGGAAAGCGCGACACATGTTGTTATTTGCACAGGCGTGCTGCTCCTAAAAAATTATTCCTTATTTCATTGTCAGTACTATTTAAGAGAGTGTGGGTGAGGATTACTATGTTGTTGGTTGTATTCGTCTATGGGGAGAACTTTTTCCCTTAATTTCATTAGCTGCATGGAGGTTTGGTAGGCAGTTTCGCTATTTATGGTGATGTCTAGGTTTTGTATGAAATTTTTCATTTCGTTGAATGAACAATCGGAGAGGAGTATGCGGTATGTCCCGTTGAACATTTTTGCTTGCTGGCTTGGGTATTCGGCAATGTTTTCGGATAGGATGTTGTGTGTTTCGCTTTTGAGTATCTCTCTTTTGTGGTCCAGGTCACGTGAGGGGTAGTATACCTGCTGCATGAAATGTATAGAGAGTCCGATCAGCCAGCCAAAGAAGGGGAACATGGCCCACGGGAAGCTTGTGGTAATGATATTTAGGGTGATGAGTATAATGTTGGTGAATACAAAGGAGATGAGGTGAGGGATGAATTTGCGGCGCTGTCTTTGGAGTTGGTGGTCGAGTTCGTCTACGTGTTTCTGTGGAGCAAACGTTGTGTTTTGTAAAGTTGGAGCTTCTGGTATATGGCTATTGTGGGTGGACATGTCGTTGGTGACCTGTTCTGCTATTTTCTGGATTTCTTCCATTGGTAGCTGCGTAACTTCGTGCAGGGCTTCTATTGTAGCTTCTATTTCTGTCCATTGGGTTTTTACGCCCTGTTTTTGTGCGTAGGCTTCGAATACCCGTTTCCTTATTTCTTCTTGGATGTGTTGCAATGTTTTTTCGTTGATCGGTGTGTCCATGATTGTGCGTTTTGAGGCTTAAATTATCATTTTTTTGTCAGAAAGCCTTATTGGACAATAATTGGATCAGGATATATGTAAGCTATTTTTGTGCTTTTCAGTTGGGTTTAGCCTGTGATTTTCCTCATCAGATATTCCAGAGGGCCTTGCTTGAACTTCCTGCTCCAAAAATGAGAGAAAACAATGGTGAGGGATGAGAAAAATAGTGCGTAGTAAAAAGAAAATTGAACGGAAAAGGCTCGTTCTAGTCGCCCCAGCGATACTTCTATGGTAAGCATTCCTATTACTATGTGGAAAAAATAGTTTGAAAGGGCTAGGCGCCCTGTGTCGACAAGGAGCTGGGTGGGTAGAAGTTTAGGGAATTTCTCAGTAAACCAAATTGACACAGTGATTACGAAAATTGACGCTGCTGACGCTGTTAGCATATAAAATATTAGTGGGGGCATTGGGCTGGTGCCGATTATTGCTTTTAGGTCTTCGGGTGCTACATGTGCCGATTTGCTAAAGTTTGAAATTAGAAGGCTGGAAATTGATTGAAAAACAATGAAAACCAATAATGATGTCAGTTCTAATTGTAGACGTACCTGCTTGTCTCTGAGGTTTAGCCTGCCTAGCCAAATGCCTATGAGTAAGAAAGCCGACCAAGGTAGTATTGGGTGAAAACCATTGAAAAGCAGGTTGCGGAAAAAACCTTGAATGGTGAAGAAGTCAGTGTAGGTGAGAGTGTGCCAATCCCAGCCCGTTTCGTAGTCGAAAAAGAATAGAAGGACGGGGTATGTGAATATCAACAGTAGGGAAACAATTTGTAGGTAGGTGTGGTGGACATTCAGAAAGAAAAGTCCGATGGAAATATAAAATGCATAATAATGTAAGATGTCTGCTGGCCAAAGAAAATAGTAACTCATACCAACTACTAGCAGAAAAAGTGATCTTTTCAATAGAACAGTTTTTACCTGTTGAATGTGTATGGGACTGTTTTTTGCTTTTTGATACATTATGGACATTCCGACACCTGCCAGAATAATGAAAAGGGCAGCTGCTTTACCCGATAAGAAATCGAGGGCCTTGTATAGTGGAGTTGCAGATTGCATGGCCATTACCGTTTTGAAATTGACAATTATCATTCCTAGGATGGCAAGTCCACGGGCAAAATCATAACCTATGATGCGTTGTTGGTTTGCTTTCATTTGTGATGGTAAATTTCTTAATTAAATGAAAGTGAAAAAAATAACTTCGGTCTTCGTTGCATGTGGTCGCCCGAATCCTTACGTAATTAATCGTACGCTAAAGTGTTGAGCGTCTTTCATGCTTTAACCGAAATTATTTTTTGAACTTCATTAAGTTAAGGGTTTGAAAAACAGATGTTAATACGGTGGCGATTGATAATCAATCAAAGAGCTAATTGGGCAAACAGAAATGAACATCGACATTTTTGAGTTTATCAATGTTAAAGTTTACGATCAGTTTAGTGTCGGTCAGTTCGATAATGAACAGTTTTAGCTCCTGTTTCTTGGAGTTGAAAAGAGTGATCTGTTTTTCTTTGAGTATCCAATTTCCTTTGCTGTGCTTGCCATGATCGCAACTTTTGTATGTCATGTTTGGTAGTAGGTGCAGAAAGTCGTTCTTTTCGTTTTCATCAGGTTCGGAATCAGTATTGAATGCTACGTACTTTTTCAGGTGCCATTTTTTGCAGAGCATTTGTTTATCTACAGTTCCTTTTAAAAGAACAAGGCCTAAAACTAGTTGAGTTAGAATCATTTCATTTTTGGATTAAGTTGTTCAGAAAACACAAATGTGAGGCTGTACAGTTTTAGAAACAACTCAATGGGGCGAATTGCTTATATGGGTGGAGAACGGGGCTGGTTTGTGATGAACAGTCGTTGCCCACAAGCATAGGGGGGAATGCTTTTTTACCACAAGTTTTCTTTGTGTGAGAGGCTTATGTGATTTTGAATGCTTTTGTGAATTCTGAAGTATAGCTTTTAGAAACAGGAATGTCCGTCTCTTGACAATGTTGGATTCTTAGCCTAAAACCAGATGTTGTTTTTGTTGCCTTTTCGATATTGGCCAGATTCACGATAAAAGACCGATGGCACCTTATAATTGAGGTGTCGACAAACAGCGTTTCTATATTTTTTATCGAATTTCTTAGCAGGTACTTCTGAGGGATGCCATGTTCCAGAAATGAGATTTCTACGTAATTGTCGGAAGACTGGATAAACAATAGGTTTTGTTTTTTTATTGCTAATTTTAGGCTTCCGGTACTGTCCTGAAATAGGATATCTTCAACTTGCTTGTTTTCTGCTGTTTGTTTTTCTTTATACTTGTCTAAAGTATCTTTCCATATAGTGGATGCAATGTAGGAAGCGTAAGGTAATATGAAGATCAGGCTGTAGGCCACTAGGTTTTCTGCAAATGAAGCTATAAAGTTTATCGGATGTTGTTTGTTGAAGTAATCGACAATAGTCCATAAACTAGCAACCATAACAGCTTCGAACATAAACCATAGCACTAAGGGAAGTGGTTTGAATTTGTAGATTTTGAAAAGCGTTCTGATACCAAACTGAGAGCCAATAAGTATCGCAAATGCTATTAGAACTGCTATTGCTAATTCAATAAAAACTTCATTTTTGTTTGCTCCTGAGGAGTGGAAAATTCCGAAAGGTTCAAAAACAATCAATATTAGAAATGCTCCAAGAGCTGAAATCAGTGATAGATTGAAGCGCCTTTTGTTGGAGGTTAGATCTATTGGGAACTGATGGTATTTTAAAGCCTCATTCATGAGTTTTGGTGAATTGAAAAGGTTGTTTTGAAGAACTATATACTGGGGCAAACATATATTTTTATCGCTGATTGTGATCAGGTAGAAAAATTTAAATTTGTTCCAAAGAATCATAAAATGTCCGCAGGACGCAAAATTATGTGCGACCAGCAAATAAACAAATAAAGCATGCAAAAGTATTTTAAAATTTTTGGTGAAGAGTTTGCCAAGCATGGTCTTGGCTGGACAATCGGTCTTTTAACGGCTAATTTCGTTTCTCAGTTTTTTGTGATCAAGAGCTGGAAAAATCTTTGGGGTGTAACAACCGGACGCTTCGCGGTGAGCGAAACAGCAATGACAGTGATCGAATTTCTTACTGAGGGGGTGTTTGGTTTTGCTGCTTTTATTGTTGTGAATCAGTTGGTGAAGAATTATTGGAAATCCAAAGGGGCTAAGGTTGATTAAAACACAGTACTATGAAACAGATTGATCTGAAGAGCGAAAAAATAAAAGAATACAGTTTTTTGGAGGAAATGTATGAAGATGAGTATTTCCCCGATTTTTTGGTTGATAAGTGCAAACAGGTTTTGTTGGAACTGTGCAGCCAGATTGAATCCTCGAAACCAACCACGCTAGAAGAGCTATATGCGTTGTCGCATGTTGCTACAGAAAAGATTAATGATCTGGAGCAGGAATTTGATGAAAATGGAAGTGAAATTGAAACGGCAGCGCGGGAATGCTTAGGGGAGAGTTTCGATTTTATTGCTATAGCTTATGGGTTTGATGCTGATGTTGAGGAGTTGATAGCTCCTAGGGAGTGGTAAGTGTTTTATTTTTGAGATATTACAAAATTGAAGTTAATGAAGACTAAAAATTCGACTTTAAAGATTGGTTGAAAATAAGCTTAGGTAAGAAACAAATAATCACATGAAATCGCAGTAGTCTGGGCAGAATTATATAATTTACAGCATATTTCCTAAATGTCGATAATGCCTGATTAAGAATAGGTTTACGACCAAAATTTGTTTCTTAACTTAAACTATGCTTATGAGCCACCCAAAAGATCAATTTCAGGTAAATTTAAACTTAAATGTTCGGGGACTAAGCCCTTCTGCAACCTTAGCCATAAACGAAAAAAGCAACGAGCTGATCCGTCAAGGTCAGAAGGTCTATAAACTTGGCCTCGGTCAATCGCCATTTCCTGTTCCAGAATCTGTTGTTGCGGCACTGCGGAATTATTCCGCAGAAAAAGATTACTTGCCAGTAAAAGGACTAAGGGCATTACGTGAATCAATAGCAAAGTTTAATAAAAAAACTATAGGATTGGAATGCGATGCCGACGACATTATGATCGGTCCTGGCTCAAAAGAGCTCATTTTCATACTGCAATTGGTATATTACGGAGAAATCCTAATCCCAACGCCAAGCTGGGTGTCGTATTCCCCGCAGGCTCGTATCGTTAGCCGTCCTGTAAATTGGGTACCCACAACAGCAGAGAACAAGTGGCGTTTAACAGCCGATCAGCTAGAAATTATCTGCCGCACAGATCCCGACATGCCAAGGGTGATCATCCTCAACTACCCATCCAACCCAACAGGACTTACCTATGCCGACGATCAGTTGAAGGCTTTGGCCGAGGTAGCCCGCAAGTACAAAGTCGTCGTGATTTCCGACGAAATTTACGGCCTGCTACATTTTGAAGGCAAGCACGTTTCAATTTCAAAGTATTACCCCGAGGGAACAATCGTCAGCACAGGACTTAGTAAGTGGTGTGGAGCAGGAGGGTGGCGTCTTGGCTGTTTTACTTTCCCTCCAAATTTGCGCTGGTTGTTGGATGCAATGGCTATTGTTGCCAGCGAAACCTACACAGCCACCAGTGCTCCGATACAATTTGCTGCAATCACGGCTTTTGAAGGAAATGAAGAGATTGACGAATATGTGGTGCAGTCGCGTCGCGTTCTGAAAGCCATTTCGCGAAGCTTTGTTGAAAAACTCAGGGAAATCAGTCTTTACGTACCAACACCCGATGGGGCTTTTTACTTCTTTGTAGATTTTAGCTTCTACAAAAAGAAACTTCGCTCGCGGGGAATTTATACTTCCGTAGAACTTTGCAACAAGCTGTTGGAAGAAACAGGGGTGGCAATTTTACCAGGTAGCGATTTCGGGCGTCCTCCTGGCGAATATACAGTACGGATGGCTTATGTTGATTTCAATGGCAGCGAAGCATTAAAACTAGCCGCTGGAGAATTTTCAGAGAAATCGTTGGATGAATCTTTCGTAAAGCAAACCTGCCCTAATATGATAGAAGCAATTGAGCAGCTCGGAATTTGGCTGATGAAGGAATAGACAGGAGTTTTTGAGGCGTTTACCCTATAAACCGTATTGCTATTGAGTCAGGTATTACACCTGAAAACGATACTTTTGCCTTTGTAGTTAAGTCAGTTGTACAAAAAGGAAAAACATCCTACTACCTTTAATGAGTAAAGTGATTTTGGTTTTCGGTTTTTTCTGCACATCTGAAATAACCGCATAGCGGTGAAAGGGTTGTGGCCAATGGCGTAAATCATGGGAGAATATTTCGGAAAATAAACCGAATCGCATAGCGATGGTATTTATAATCAGTACCATCGCTATGCGATTCAGGACAGGAGAGGCTTTTTCTTTACAGGGATTCACATCCCTGCCTACAAACCTGTCACTGCTACGCAGTTTGCACAAGGTTCTGAAAAACCGAAAAATACTTTCTCAATAGTATAAGGCGTGTTAAAAAAAATAATTAGCCAAAGGCGCACAAGGCGGTTAAACCGGAGCGTACTTTTCGTACGTGAGGATTTGGCCGTCCGCAGTGGAACGAATGGATAGTTATTTTTTTTGATATGCCTAAGATGTTTTTCCAGCCCCTTATCAGGGCATTGATCTGATTGTGGTATCAATCCAAATCAATCTCACTTATTGTATAAGGTTTATCATGTTTTTTATTGTAAAGTAGAGGCTCTTCCCAATGAGTATCCATATTTACAACAATGGCTTTATCGCCACGGAGAATAACTTCTGCGGGCTGATCAAGCAGACCTCCCGTCCCATCTGTATCCCCATTCTGATGGACAACAGCTACCTCCCCATTCTTATCAACTGAAAGCAAGGCATTTCGTAGCATATCAACTACGTACAGCTTCTTATCTTTACTCCTCCAAACCATACCATCGCTAGAGGCCGAATCACCCAACATCACCCAAAGGTTTTTCTTAAGCACATTGCCAGATGGATCGAGCGTGATTCTATAAATGTCCCCATTGGTAAAAGTGCCTGTGTAAAGATTATTTTCGTCGTCGAAACAGATTCCATCTGCGCCAAACCCAACTCCAGTTCGCAGTTTTAACGATACCAAGAGGTTTGGATTCTTATTCTGATGTGGGGGCAATGCAATTTGTTTCGAGTTCAATTCTTCTTGCGTAAATACAAAAACACCGCTTAAGCCATATTTCTTTCCTTGCTCTTGAACTTCCCCTAAATTAGATTCTGTAATGTATAGCCGCCCTCTGTTCCATGTCAAACCGTTACACAGGTCGAACCCCGTTACCAAAACTTCGCAACCTTTTGCAACTCCACTTTCGCAATTAATCCTAAGTAGGCGCGATTCATGCCTCAGCCCAAGAAAAAACTGATTGTCGTTTACATACAGATTACTATCTGACCCAAACGCTAAATCCATTGGGCCTACACCTTTGCTTTTTTTATGGAAGTCAGCCTTGTTAAATACATACCAATCAGATATTTCGTTTTCTGGGTTTATCCGAATTATTTTTGCAGGATAAATACTATCAATTTCGTTCTGTTCCTTAAGTGAAGCATTTGCAAAATTTGGGACCGAGATGTACAAATTACCTTTGCTATCGATAGCTGCCCCATCTGGAGTATGGCAGTCGTCGCCAAGCTCTTTTAACATCCGTATTTTGTTTGATATTTTGCGTTTCTTACTTGTTTCTCCACAGGAAACAAATACTATGAAAAACAAATAAATTGCACAATAGTTAAACTTTTTCATAACAAATGAATTTTTATAAAAAATTGACCCGTTAAGGTTTTTAAAAAAAACTAGATCGCCGAATCCCCCCCCCATAGAGCTTTATTTCAACTTAGGTTGAAGTTTTTGCCCTAAAATTTTTACGTGGTAAATAAAATCCATTGGTTTTTCTTTAGCCCATAGGTTATAATGCTACAAACTAAACTTTCAAGAATTATACATATACAAAGAGTCGACAAATTTTTTTCTTCAGCACTTTTTTAGTCTCTATACACTTTCTATTAGAAAATAGGCACCAGCCATATTTTACATTAAATGTGGTTGATTATCAATAAGAAACATTAATGATCATTTAATTTTCATTATAGAGCATTAAGGCATAATTATTGTCAGATAGTAGTTGAATTATGATTCGATAATTAAATATATACATTTCTTGTAAATATCTAATAATTAATATCATAATTTATTACTTAACACTTTTTTACTTTTTATTGGTATTATACCTTTATTTTGAAGGCTAATTTCAGAATAAAAGAACTATATTAGTACAACGTTTCTCTTTAATGCATTGAATGCTCATTTGAGCTGTCTTTGCATTTATTATTAAGCAATCATATTTAAAAGATTCTCAGGTATTGAGTATTTCAGGCAAAAAGATGCCTGTGCTGTGATATCTGTGCAAAATTCTGAATCAATCAAACCAAAATTTCATGGCAGAAGTAATCTTACCCGGAACGTACATAAAAGTGTACGACGAAGGCCTGATCAGTGCAGGAGCTGTAGCCTCGGGAAACATTGGGATTGTTGGCACCGCTAATAAAGGACCATCCGATGAAGTACAAATAATCAGCAGCTTCAGCGAAGCCCGTGCCTTATTTGGTAATGCTGGTGATTGGGATTCGAAATCCTCTGACAATCTTACCCTTATCCGCTCCCTAGAGCTTATTTTCAACAACGGAGGGCGCACTGTGTATGCTGTTCGTGTGGCTAGTAAATCACTTGCTGCTGCTAAAACAGAAATTAAGCCTGGCTCTGACCTCATTCTCGGCCTTACTGCAAAAACGAAAGGTACATATGGTAATGGGATATCTTTGGAAATTATCGTTGAAAAAGATGGAAACAAAACCGTAACCGAAAGAAAATGTATCATTGGTGATGGGCAGAATATTGAAAAATATGAGTTCTCGAAACTGAGCGAACTTGTAGATGACATCAACACAAAATCGCAACTGGTAGAAGCAAAGACCGATAGTGGCGATAAACTTCTGACTGATGCTGTTGCCCCTACATTTCTAACAGGAGGGAAAGACGGAGAAAAAGTCACATCGAATGAGCTAAAAAAAGGCCTTGAGCTTTTAGAAAACGACATTGTGAATATTGTAGTAGTCGCTGGTCTTGACACCAACAATGCAGACATACTGCAAGGGCACTTGAACAAAACTGCAGAAAACAAACGCGAACGTATTGGTGTAATTGGCTCTGTATCTGGAAGTGAAGCTAGCCATGCTGTAAACAGCGACAGAATGGTACTTGTTGCTCCGGGCATGAAATACAAAACTGTATCTGCCCAGACGCGTCAGGAAATTACTGTAGACCTACCAGCTTCTTACACTGCTGCTGCGATTGCAGGATTAATTGCCTCGTTACCTGTTCAGTCCAGTCCAACAAACAAAGTGCTTACGGTTTCTGGCCTTTCAAGCGTGTATAACACAGGAAAATTAGAGAAACTGGTACAGAAAAGAGTACTGACAGTAGAGCAAAGAGATGGTTTCCGAGTTGTAAAAGGCATCACTACAGCAACCAACAGCGCATGGCACCAGATCACTACCCGCCGTATTGTTGACTATGCTATCTACGGTGTTCGTTCTGGCTGTAATCCTTATATCGGAAAACTGAACAACGAACGTGTGCGCAACGCAATGAAAGCCACTCTCGACGCATTTCTTACCCGTATGGTCAACAACGAGGCCTTGATCAGTTACGAACTTGAAGTTACTGCAACACGAGCAGAACAAATCCAAGGCGTTGTTCAAGTGACCATGACCTTGCGTCCGACTTTCAGTATCGACTTCATCAAAGTAAACATGTACTTGGGATAAAACTTAAGAAATGCCAAACAAAGATATATTTACAGGGTCGGATGCCACTCTGGTATTAGCGGTAGACGACAATTCGGTAGAAGAAGGCAAACTGGCCGACGAACTACTTTCGGAATATGAGCTTTCCAGCATTGTTGGCGAACTAAAAGACGTACGTATTCAGGTAGAAACGGAAGTACGCCCGTACCATGCCATTGGCCAACGTCATGCTTCACAATTGCGCACTGGCAACATCTCTATCTCTGGTAGCTCGGAGCGTGCCCATATCAATGGGGCACTGCTAAGACTATTACTTGGTAAAGGAGCCGGTAGCCCCCCTCCAACAAGTGGGATTGTTCAACCAACATTCAACATTGTACTGAACCTTAAAAACCCTGCTGCTCCAGACAATAGTAGTAAACTGGTAATGTTCGGGGTGAAGTTCGACAGTTGGAACTTTGCATTGCCGGAAGATGATTTTGTTATGGAAAAAGTGACATTCAAGGCAATGCGAATTTCACAAGAAGATTCAGGAAATTAAGTTTAAGAGAATTATAGAATTAAGAGCTGTTAAATTGGTCTGTACTCAACCTGAGTGTTACCAGATTCAGATAGCTTAGTTATTAATTTTATAATACCAAAATCTACTGGCATAAGGTTCTCTCCCTAAAAACAGATTTTTTTCGAAAGGGCCATGTTGATGTTCCTACAGATGAAAATCTGATTTAGGGAGATACCTAAACCAATCTGTAACTTTTATAATAAGCGCTTATGCTGATCAATCTTAACGAAACAGCAACGGTTAAGATTCCTGCGGAGATTCTAGCTCCGATAGATGGAGAACTGCAAGAAGTAAAAATCAAGCCTTTGAGCATGCACAGTTTTCAGCTAATTGCCAAAGCTGCCAAAGACGATCATTCACTAGTTCCGCTTCTGATGATAAAAGAATCGGTTGTGGAGCCATCGCTATCTATTCACGAAATCAGAAGCATGAAAGTAGGTTTGGTCAGTTTTCTAATTAAGGAAATAAAAAAAGAAAGTGGAATTGTCTAATACATCAAAGCAAGCGCTTGCCAAAATAGGGAAGTCTGTACTGGATACATTGAGTGAAATCTTAAATTACCCAGTCGATGCATCGTTTCACACTTCGGGCATCGTTGAGTCGTTGGATTTTCAATCTATCGATATTAGTAATGACTTCTACTCTCTTTATGAAAGCCTACATTTGCTCCCCAACAGTGGGCAAGCTGAAGAAATGCAAGCTGATTCTATAGACGAACAAGACTTTGTCGCTGCAAATAGACAGGCATCCAGCACTACAGTTCTAGAGCTTGGTGATGAGGAACATAAAGAAAAGCAACGTATTTCCGATATCCAAGAACAACAATTAAGCTCAAACAACAAAATAACAAATACAGGTGAGCAAATAGACGGCAAAGAAGAAAAGCTATTCGCAGGTAGAAACAATCAATTAAAAACTAATACCAGTACACTTCAAGAACGTTCCGAGAAAAAAAGCAGCACAGAAAATCAATTCACAGAGGAAAAGGCTGAGAAAAGAGAACCATATAACAAAGACCTATACGGACAGGAAAGAAAAACAGCGGTAGGTGGTTTTGGAGATCTGACGAATGCTTTCTCTAAAGAACATATGAGTGGGAAAGCGGAAGAAACGCTAGCCGATTCCACAAGTGAGCCTGTACAAGACCTTATTGCTGAAAATAGACAAATACACAATGCCACAGCTCTAGATTTTAGAGACGAATCTCCAAAAGACAAACAAAGTACATCTGATATTTCCGAGCAACAATTAAGCTCAAGCAACACAACAATAAATACAGGTGAGCAAATAGACCGCAAAGAAGAAAATCCATTCGCAGAAAGAAATAGTCAATTAAAAACGAACACCAACACACATCAAGAACATACCGAGAAAAAAAATAGCGAAGGAAATCAATTAAACACAGCAAAGAAGACTGAGAAAAGAGAACCATACAACAAAGACCTATACGAACAGGAAGGAAAAACAACGGTAGGTAGTTTTGGGGATCTGGCTAAAGTTTTTTCCAGAGAACATTTGAATGAAGAGAGCAAGCGAACAGAAGTATTAACTAACCAGACGTCTTTAGAAGAAGAGGGGGATTTTGCAGAAGAATACAAAAGAACAAAATCTATTGATGGTATAGAAGATTTAACCAAAACTTCTTCTACAGAAAGTACAACTTTAGAAAACGAAAAAACACTTGCTCAACAGTCCTCTCAAAAAGCAACATCCATTGATGATTTCGTTGATCTGACGAGAGTTTTTTCCGAAGAAAACGTAACTATCGAAAGTAAAGAAGAAATACAACAAATTGAAAAAGAGATAAGCAGTACGACAGAACAAAATAACTTTCCTCAAGAAATAGACAACTCAGATTATAGCTCCATAGTTTTAAAACAAGAAATGGATTCTAATTCCTCTTTGAAGAATCCTAATCGTAGAGATTTCTTTCCCGAAAACAACACCAATAATAAAAAAGAAAGCATTGACTCTGACATTGCAAAGAAGAACGATATAAGTTTTGATTATCAGATAAATACATCTAAAAAAACAACGGTTAGAGGGTTTGGTGATCTGGCTGAGGTAATTTCGAAAAACGATGATGCATTCAGTATTACCAACCAAGAAAAAAGCAAAGAATATAACAGACATAATCTAAAACAAAATCAGCTGCAGCCTGAATCTAGGAATCCGAATTACACAACTCATCAGCAGGTAAACGGAATTCTTAAAGAAAATCAGGACTTGAACCAAGGCTCTGTTGCAATTCATAAAGAACAAGAGCAACCAACTCTTGTTGAGCCTAAAAAACACTCGATACTTGATAAAGTAATAAAGGAAGTAGGACGAGAAGAAATTGTTGAATTAATACAACTGATCAAAGAAGAAGTAATTGAAGAGAACGTTCAGAACAAAATACAAAAGCAAAAGCGTACAAACCTTAATGATACTTATTTAGGCAATTTGGAGCAGACACAGGGCGCTGTTTATGAGGCTATTCCTGTTTTTCAACAACTAGAAAAAGAAGTAACTGTAGTAGAGCCTGCAATTCCCTTTGTGGAAAGAAGCTCAAGGAAAGCTCAGCTCAACGAAGAGTTTCACAAAAACAGAAAAGCTTTGCAAGCAGATTATCGAAGATTTTATGGTGAATAGGCATGAGGTGCAATTTATCTCAATGAATATTATGCTGTTTTTCAGCGCTCTGTAGGGTTTAAAAGAGCCAATTATATTAATAATCTAATTATGGCAATAGAAATTGGAGGCATAGAACTTACTAACGTTCACAGAATGACTACTCTGGAGGACGGAAGTTATATACAGCACAATGTGCCTGGTATGCAAGGTGAGCTGAGCCAAGATATTGGCCGACAGTCTTTGCAGCTTCAGATCGATGGTATTTTCTATGGCGAAGACATCGAAAACGAACTAAAAAAGCTTAGGGATGTTTACCTGAAAAGAGAACCTGTAGAGCTACTAGCTCAGGTTACAGGCCAAGCCTATGCAGCAAAAGTTCTTATCGATTCACTTCGTGTTATGGAATCTGGCGAACAGGTCAACCAATATACTTATCAAATGGTGGTTATCGAATATGTAGAGCCACCAGCCAGTTCTGCCATTAATGTAGATGCCGTGAATGCAGCAGTTTCCTTGGAGGCAACGCAAATTATGGACATTATGGAGCTTCCTGATATGCTGGCCATGGGGTCTATTCCTGAGCTAAGTAATCCAATAGAACCGTTAAAAGATATCCTAACGCCAGTTCAAGAGGCATCGTCGGCGTTTTTAGAGGCTTCGAAAGGTTTAAAAATCCTTTTGGGCGAAAACGAATAAGTTCATGTGGTCGCAGACTTATTTATTTTAGACTTACTCTATGTAAGTAATAAGTTATTTACATAGAAATAGGCCTAGCTTAATTTAGTCTGAGGAATCTGAACCATCTAATTAGGATTTGCTTTGTCCTATGACAAAGCTAAAATGTATTGTTTTTTAATAGGTCACCAACTTTATTCTGAAAAGCAAAAGAAATCAATACAATGAGCCAACTACTAAACACTCTACCGAAAAAAGAAGATTTGGCAACGATAATGCCAAACAAATTCGATGTCGGAAGCTTCAACGGTATGGATACCGAAGTGAACGATATTACAACTGGAATTGACGACAAAACCCCAACACCGGGAGATGACGTAAAGATAGATGCTACTATTCCTGCCGACCTTACATCGGAAAGCGTAACAAATAGATTGCAGGAACCACTTTCTGCAATGACAGCCATAAATGCAGAAAGCATCAGCGAATCGGTAAAAAAATCTGCTCTTCCTGTTTCGCCTGAAGCACCAGCCTTTGACATCGATACCCCGATGAAAACGATCAGCGATGCTCTTTCTCCATCGGGTCAACCATCTACTCCAACTATCAACGACGGAGAACAGTTTCCCGGTTTCGATTCGGCAGAAGCACTGCAACAATTAAAAAAGCTTGCTGCTGCTGGGAAAGCGACTCCAATGCGCATGGTGAACATGTACCTGAAGGTATTTGATGGAATTATCGATAAAGCAACTGACAAACAGAAACTTATTCAATTGGCAGTTGAGTCTTTAGAAGAGATTTACCTAGGTCAGATCATAAAACTTCAGTACAATCTACCATACAAAGTTCTTCAAGATATAGATCAGCTTACCCAATCAGATTTTCTTAACCAATATGAAACGCTATTAAACGATATAGAAAATAGCACCACCATTGATTTCACCTTGTTAGATAAAGCTAGAAACGAGATTATCCCAACATTGGTGAACGTGAAGCGTGCGAAAAATACTCTTACTTCCTTCTCCGATGCCAGCATAGTAGATTTGCAGAATGCTATTGATAGTTTGCTTGAATTTTCTGGCGAAGGCGAAGTTGTCCTACAAACCTTTTTTGACGATTTCGAAAGCAAAGTATTAACTGTGATCGATGCCATAACTCCGCCGATCACAGCGATTAAAGATATGGCACTGCAGATTTCTACTTTCCTTGAAAACACCGCTCAGAAAGCAGAAGAAGCTGCAACAAAGGTTTCTGAAACTATTACAGAAAAACTTAAAACTGTAGATAACTTTATCAGTGGAGACCTTACAAACAAGATTAAGGAGATCAACACACAAATCGAGACTTTCCTTAACGAGCTGGGTCAAAAAGCAGACGGTGCGTTAGGAACTGCAAAAAGTGGATTGACTACCGTAACCGATGGTCTTGAAGAATTCTTCGATAAAGTCAACGAACTAAAAGCAAAACTAGAGAAATCTGTACTGGAGCTAAGTGAGAAGGCTGACAATGAAACAACCCAAGCCTTTGAAGTTGCTCAGAAAAAAATTGAAGAACTGCTGGATAAAATCACTGATGTTCTGAACACTCCGTCGGTAAAAGATGCCCTTGAAAAAACCAAAGCTGGCATAGACAAGTTCAAGAAGGTGATGGAAGAAGTTTCGCTTCAGCCTGTATTCGATATTGTGGTTACAAAAACAGGAGAGCTGGAGGTAAAAGTAGAGGCTATCCGCGTTGATGAACTTGGCGTTCCTCAAAAAACAGCAATGAAGCTAGGAGCGAAGGTGATTAAAGCGGTAGAAGTTGATGAAATCATCAAACCAGAGCTAATAGCCATTTTCGAAGAGTTACGCAATCCTATTGCAGCCCTTATTGAAGAACTTAAAAAAGGTGTTCTACAGATCAACCAACTGATTGAAGATTTCGCACCCGGAACAATTGTAAGAGAGTATTTAGAAAAGAACGAGATCTATAAGGAATTCATAGGTCTTCTTGAAAAATATAAACCTTCGGTTCTTCTTCAACCTCTAAAAGATGCCAATAAGAAACTGACATCACTTGTTGAGCAATTAGATCCGAACATTCTTATTGATAAACTTCAGGAACTTTTCAATGAACTGCATAAGTTGGTCGAGGCAATTTCGCCATCGAAACTGAATGCAATGATTGTAGCTGCTGTTGAAACAGTTAAAGGCGAATTGAAAAGCATACGAGATGTTAAGCTCGACCAGATCATTGAAACAGTAAAAGAAACGGTTTCTTTGGAAAAACTTCTGGAAAGCACAGGAATCAAAGAAATTGCTGATGCGGAGTTCTGGGACATCATCAAATATTATCTAGGCGGTGAATTCCTCAATAAAATCACGGAAGCACTCAGCTTTGTAGAGCAAAACATAAGAGACCGCGTAAGCCAGATTGGCTTCAACCATCACGAAGAAGAGGTGCGCAAGCTAAACGAACTGATCGACAATCAGATCAATTGGACTGGCGCGGCCATGCAGCCACTACTTAACAATATTAAGCAAGCCCTAGAAGACAAGAAAAGCAAAATCCAAGCTCTTGAAGACAAAAGAACGCAGCTACTAATAGACAAAGGCGATGTCCCTGAATACAAAGATATACTCACGCGTTTGTCGCTGGAAAATCTACTGGCTATACAACCAATAATCGAGAAACTACTGACTATAGATTTAGATGCATCTCTTGCGGCGTTCAAACAACCATTGCTAGACAACCGCGAAAAACTCAAGAACATCGACAAAACGTCTCTTGAACTGGCTGCTCCAACCATTTTCAAACATCAGTTCTCGGATCCGATTAATACAATTGTAGCTAATATTCAAGCAAAACTAGCTCCGTTTACAGATGCAATCACTGCTATTCAAGGCATACTAGACACCATCAGTACTTTAGGCGCCCAGATGGATACTAATGTAGCTAAAGTGCTGGATGCTACTGTAGACAGTACGAAAGCCATCATCACTAACACGATAAAACTTGTTACCGAGGCTGCCAATACTGTCACTTCAGCCGTTACGAATTCGTACGAACTGCTTATTGAAACATTGGTTAAATTCAGTCCGAACGGACTTCTTAATTCTTTTGCAGAAACAGATTTTGAAGATGGTGGTTTAGATCATTTTAGAGCTCTGATACAATCGCCATCGAACGACGATATTGCAATCTTCTTAAACGACAAGTTAACATCTGAACAAATTGCATTGCTTGCGCAGGATAGCGCAGATTGGAAAAAAATAGTTGTCGAGGCATTTAATAAGGCAACCTTCGATCCGAAGTTAAATACACACAGCAACCTAGCGAAGTTAACTGTAGACAACAAAATCCAAGATTTGCAGGGGCAAGAAGATCCAGACAAGAAGCTACTGATACGCTTGGAAGCTGCTTCGCGCCAGTTGGAGAAAGCAGCTCCTCCTAAAAATAAATACGAGAAAATACGTCTGAACAGGATGATTTTTGAGGCCATGTATACCAGCCATATAAAAATGAGCCTTCAGTCGCTACATCCTTTTATTGTAGAGCAAGTAGAACAACTATATCCAGATGCATTGGTGAAACAATTGGATGTTACCTATCTGAAAATAGTAGAAAAAATCAAGGGACTTCCAAAGCAGTTGATTCAAATTCCATTGGACAACAAATACAACGAGCTGAAAGAAATGTTCTTGGAACACTTCGATATTGAAGGCATATTCAGAGTGCTGGAAATAAAATTGGATGGCATGGACGAAGATTTAGAGCTTGGCCTAGATCGGATCGCTTATGCGTTCAATCACCTAATCGACACACTGGACTCAAGATTATCAGAGTAGTTAAATGGCTATAGTTGAATATAAAATTACCGTTGGCTCCAATACTTTTAAGTCATCTGACACAGTGGTAAAAGAACTTTCCGTGAAGCACACGCTCAGCACGCCAGTAGGCAGTGCTGAGCTTCTCTTGGCTCCTTCGGACAAAACAACTGTTAAGGTCGACGATCCCGTTGTGGTGGAGTTAGGTGCGGATTCGAAAACAAAAAAAGTTTTCACTGGTTTGGTACGATCTGTTGGCCATTCAATCGAAGGACTGAGCGTGTACGCAACATCATCTTCGGAGGCTCTCACGCGCATGTATGTAGATACAGTTTTCGAAAACAAAAGCTGCGGTGCCATAGCAAAAGACCTTATTGGGAAATACGAAGCAACTGCTGGGACTTCGGAAGATGGCATCACGTTTCCGCGCTATATCATATCGAGCAACCGGAGTGTATGGAAACACATCAAAGTGTTAGCTCGGTATTCTGGTTTTGATGCTTATACGGATGTAGAAGATAAATTTCATTTCAAGAAATATGCTAAGGCACCTGGGCAAGCCTTTAATTTCGGGGAAAACGTTCTCGAAGTTGAAAAAGAGGAGAGAAAACCTCTTATCGACGGGGTGCTTGTTTTCGGGGATAGCCCTGCGGGACAAGGTCAGAGTGACGAGGCCAATTTCTGGATGAAAAAGACAGAGGTAAAAGGCACCGCTGGTAAAACAAGCGGCGCAATATCAACTTTGTCGGTTTTTGCTGCAAGAAACAAAGACCTTTGCGATCAGGTAGCCAAAAACATTTTCGATTCCAGTCAATTGATATCAACAGGT
This sequence comes from Bacteroidales bacterium, assembly GCA_965230435.1. Taxonomy (GTDB): domain Bacteria; phylum Bacteroidota; class Bacteroidia; order Bacteroidales; family JBDKHP01; genus JBDKHP01. The sequence goes on along the minus strand of CBDDLB010000002.1, from coordinate 210,146 downwards.
AGGGCATTATTGTTAAATGGAGAAAGCGTTGCTCTTGGACAAACCATTTCGGTAAAAAAAATGCCAAACAAATCTCTTGATGGAGATTACAAAGTTACAAGCATACATCATTTACTAAACAGTAAGGCAGGATATACAACCGAAATTACGTGGGAGGAATTACAATGAGCAATATGGTAGAAATAATGCAGCAAGTAGCTGAAAAAGAGCTGAAACAATTCATGATCACCGAACTTGGTGTTGTGAAAGCTGCATATCCACATTCCGACGAAGGAGACAACAACAACTATCAATGCGATGTGGAACTTAAAAACCGGCGCACAGATGACGGTTCGCCACTTCTACTAAAGATGGTTCCTGTTGCTGTTCCCTACATGGGCATGACATGTATTCCAAACGAGAAAGACCTCGTGGTGGTAAATTTCATAGGTGGCGATATCAATGCTCCTGTAATTACAGGTCGCTTATATAACGATGAAGATAGACCTCCTGTAAACAACGAAAGTGAATTCCAAATTCAGCATTCACTTAAAGAAGGTGGCACTTTCAAAATGGACGCAGAAGGTATTATTACACTTACCAGTAAAAGCACGGAAAACATTGTTACTGTAAACGACGACCTTGTTTCCATCAGCAACGAAGATATATCACTTACTGTCGATTTTTCTACGGAAACCGTTTCCATCGTCTCCACAAAGGATATCTCACTGAAAGCCGATGGTAAAATCAGTTTCGAAGCCAAAGAGATGACCATGAAAACAGACGATTCCATTAAAGTAGAGGCCAAAGAACTGAGCATGAAAACTCAGGCAGCAGCGAAAATCGAAGCTGGATCTTCAATGGATATTAAATCGTCTGCTGCAATGAAACTAAAAGGAGCAACAATAGACTTAAACTAATGGGACAACCAGCAGCAAAGAAAAATGATCAGGTAGTAGGTGTATGCACGCACACTGTTATGGTTCCTGCTCCCCCGGGATCTCCAGTTCCTACACCATTGCCGCATCCATTCACGGGAATGCTCGACAATGGGCTAAGTTCCGATGTAAACATCATGGGACAACCAGCAGCAACTGTAGATTCGCAGGCCACCAATACACCGGCACATATTCCAACACCACCGGGTACATCGTTTCAGTCGCCACCTAACGATACAGCAACAATTAAAGTTGGGAGTTCTACCGTAAAAATCAACGGTAAAGCTGCGGCAAGGGCTGGCGATACCGCAGAAACCTGCGATGAACTAAAAGTACCTGCAACAGTTATAGCAGTATCAACCGTCATGATTGGCTGAACAATTATATCTATTTGAAGTTGCATCTGAGATAAAAGGAACATTACAAGTTGATACTATTTGGTCTGGAATGTATTCTGAGCAGCTCACTTTCAAGGTTCCGAGAACTTTAAAGTGTAGCCTTAGCGAAAATAAACGGAATGAGTGCTATACATTATGGCATTGTCAAATTTTCGTACCAGACCAGATCTGTTTCAATAATCAGTCATAAATGAATTGGCTTATTTGGCTGCTAAGTTGTTGATTTATTGAACAAGGTAAATTCTGCGACCTTCTCAAAATTTTAAGGTGTGAAAAAGATAACTGATATAGCTTTAAAAAGGCAAGCATTAAGAACCGAATCATCGAGCCGGATGGCTATAGATGTTGGTGATATTCGAGGAGACTTGTCGCTACGGGACGGTCTGGACAATATTGCCCAAGCGGTACAAAACAGGCTGTTGACCCGCAAAGGTGAAATTAGCAAGCTTGGGCACGAAAGCTATGGTTCTGATTTATATAAACTGATCGGCGAACCCAACAGCTGGAAAGCAAAAGCGCGAGCCGAATTATACATTCGCGAAGCGCTTAGGAACGAACGCCGCATTGAGCAAATACTCGACATTTATTTTCCAGAAGCAACAACCATTGAATCCCAAAGCATTCTAGGAGTTATTGTGTTAGCAAAAGTAAAAGATCATGACGATCAACTTCGCGTAGAACTTGCATTAAATCTGGAAGGTTAAGGGCGCGGCCCTATTTAAGTACATTAATTTAGGACACCCACTTAGTTATGGCATTCTTAAAGAAAAATCATCAAGATATTTATGAAGCAATGAGCGCCGATTTGCGCGATAGGCTTCCCGAGATAACCGATTTTGAGCAGGGCAGTGTAATACGCTCGCTGCTAGAGACGATAGCTTTCGAACAGTCCGTTTTTTACGAACAGCTCGATTATGTGTACAACTCTTCGTTTGTAAACACAGCACAAGGCATCAACCTAGAAAAAGTCGTAGCCATTCTGGACATTTACCGCAATGAACCTGACTATGCTATTGGTGAAGTGAGCCTTTTTAAAGAAGATGATCTGGCAGAAGAAATTGTTATACCAATTGGAACGCAAATCGTAACAGAAGACAATCCAGACCAGAAGCCCGTCCGCAAAGCGTATTTCACCATAGAAGAAGCTGTGCTCACTCCCGACCTGAAAAGCATAGAGGTAAAAGTACAGGCCGAGCACCGTGGCAAGGAGATGGAAACGCAGAAAGATACCCTGATAATTCTTCCCCGCCCTATCACAGGTGTGAAAAGTGTTACCAATCCCAAAGCCATCAATTTCAGAGGAAAACAAAGAGAAACAGACGAAGAACTTAGGGCTAGAGCCAAGAAAACCCTTCTTGCTGCTGGTAGGGCTTCCGAGACTTCAATAGAACAGGCACTATTGGCAATGCCAAATGTTTTAGATGTTAAAATAAAAGAACAGACCGATCCGCCGGGAGTAATTGATGTATATGTGGACGGCCTGACAGAAAATAACAGTTCCGCACTGTCCAAAAGGCTAGAAGAGGTTCGCGCAGCTGGGATTTATGCCCGCATGAAATCTGCTGAAAAAATCAAACTCTCTGGAATTATAAAATTGCTCCCTCACGAAGACATAATTACAGAAGAACGTCCCAAACTAGAAAAGCAAGTCGGGGAAATAATTACGAAATACATCCGAAGCAAGAAAATGGGAGAGCCATTAAGCATCAACCAACTTACTTCCGAAATATTGAGAATAAAAGGTGTGAGTGACTTGGAAAAATACGATCTCACTTTCAGAGAATCAGAAATACCATATGAATACATTAGTACTCCCCCAGAGACAGTAGACACCACTGTAAATCCAGAAGAGCATGATATTGTTCTGTTGTTAAACAAAAAAGAAGAAACACCTCCTCCTACAGAAACAGAAGGTGAAGAAACTGTAGCTTCGGAAAACAACGCACAGGAACAGAAAAAATTTGAGTTCCAAGTGCCAACAAATCCAAGAAACATATTCATATCCGATTACTCCAGATTTGTATCTGCGGAATTGTACGTAGCCGCAGGTGACAAAGAGCTCCAGATACAAGTACAAACCAAAGTTAACTGCCCGAATAACAAAAGTTCTAAAACCATCGTGAATGACATAAAGGACAATATTCTCGACGGACTCGGAGCACTTAAAAATGATAAAACAACACCACTTGATTCAAGTATTATAACTGGAATTAAACCCAAAATTGAAACTTACTTTACATCATGTAAGGAAACAGTAATGGAACGGGTCGGAAACCTACGGATCGACCCTTTGGGAGAAACCAACCACGGTAAATTCCTCGAAAGCGTTAAAAAAGAAGTGGGTGATGCAATGGATAGCAGTTCCAACTCAAAGTCTACTGTATTCTCAATAAAAGAAAAAACGCTGAAAAACGCATTCAAAGATGTTATCACTGCTGGCGAAAAACCTAGCATAACCAACAATCTACAGTCTGCAATAAAGCAAACAGTAGACGCTATCGCAACTGAATGCTATGAGAATTTTCCTGCCGAAGAGATTCAAACAGAATTAACTGCAATAATCAATGCCAGTTCAGAGGCAGAACTAAGCCAAATCAGATCGGACATCAACCTGATCAACGAAGAAATCACAAAGCTCCAGACACAGCTTGCAGCAGAAAAGGACGTTAATGCTCAAAATCAAATAAAGCAATCTATTACAGACCAAGTAAACCTGCTTAAACCAAAACAGGCCGAAAAAGAAAATATACAACAACAGCTCAGTACAAAAATTAGCACTGCACAGGCTCTAATTCCTGAGTGGAAAGATCAGATAAACGCTAAAATTCGCCAACTGACAGATGATACAGTTGTTGGCAACTTGGTCAGCAATATTATCAACGACGACGATTTTGATTTCGCGCTAAGATTAAGAGCCGTTACATTTTACGGCAAAGAATACTATAATCTACCAATAAATGTAAGTTTTGTAGAAACACCCGCCTTCGATTATCTCTGGATTTATAGCAAGAACCTTCGTCTTACTGGCACATTGCTTCTCGACTTCCCGGTCACACTTACGGACAGCCATAAAAAAGTAGCATTTGCCAATGTACGCAAGGCAATGAACGAGGTGCTGTACAATCAAAGGCCAGAGCAGAATATTCTACTTAGCGACCTGATTGCAGCTGCCGAAAAGCAGGAAAATGTATTAGCTGCCAGTTTCAAGAAGAAAACAATAGGCCTAGTCCAGATCAACGAGATGAACGAAAACATACGTACCCTAGATCGCTCTATTGACGACATCGTACCTGTAAATTATTCAGAAAAAGTACTCCTATCGGATGACTATTTCACAATAGAAGACAAGCTCAATGAAGACAACAAACGGTAAAACGGCACGGCTTCTTAGTAGGCTTTCGCACTTTTACAATCCTAAGGAGCTGGAAAAAACATTTCTGGGTCTGTTTGAGACTTTTGGGGAAAGCCTCGAAGTTTGCGAACGGGATATTTATCAAGTGCTCAAAGCCCACCATGCAAGAACTGCTGAAAATGTTGGCTCTAAGGGATATATTGCCCCACCTCAAGATCATGGAGATATAGATAAGCTCTATTCTCTTTATCTTGAAACTCTTGGTGGCACGTCGCAGCTAGTGGGAATGAACCCATTGTTCACTCACAAATCTTTTGACGAAGAGCGTCTTTTGAGTACTCTGTATCTCACAACTTTTGCTGTTACGAGTGAAAATGTGCAAACACTTCTGCAAACACTTCTGAGAACACAAAAGTTTAATGACGATCTGCTATATGGACTGATAAGACAGATATCGCTTAGTGTTGATAAGGATCCTCAAGAGGATGTTTTAAACACATACCTTATTGACTATCTGAAGTTTGAAGCAGAAGAAATTGATAGTGGCTTTGTTTTCTCGCTCATTACTAAAGACAGCCCTTTTGCCAACTACCTTTTTGATTCACTGCAAGAGTCCACCCAAAGGCTCTTATTCACCTACGAGGGAAAAGGCAAAATTTCTGATGAAATAAAAGAAGCCCTAGCTAAAGAATTAAATGAAGGCATTCTTATTGACCCGTTTCTTTTTCAAAAGAATTACAACTTCTTCAAAACAATTTCGCTTGATGAGAATGCCCTTCTTTTGAGAAATTCCCTGAACAAGGAGTTTCTCAAAAGAAAGTTCAAAAAAGAGTTTGAAGAAAATCCTGAAAGCTACGGGAACAGCGTTTTTAATCTGCAAACAGCAATTGAAATGCTCGATTTTGCAGAGAAACCTGCAAAACCGATGATGAACGATTTGCAGCGGTTAAATAGAATGCTCTTGGATCATGCAAGCTTTCATCGGAATGGAAAAAAAACGTGGGGGTTCAGAAAAAGAGAAATAGTTACAAAAGCAACCGTTCGAAAAACGCTACAAAAGCGCTTGAATTACCTGATTACTTCCGAAGAAAAAAAAGTAGATAGCCTATTTGGCCTTCTTCTGGCAAATGTAAAAAACGGCGATGAGCTAACGAAGCTTTATGAAAATGACCAGCAGATGTTACGGCGTTTTTTACTTGAAACGGTTTTTCCGTATGAGGTAAAACACATCTACCGCATTTATCAAGATCGGCTACATTCCCTGATACAAGTCCTTAGAAAAGGAGCTTCTACGAAAGAAGGAATCAAAGATATTATTGCCGCAAACTTTGGACTTATTAGTGACGAGCCAGATGCCATAAAAGCAAGGGATTTAATACAGATCGAAGAATACGATCCTGTAGAAACCGAATATAAAAATGTCACCACTCCTCTTTTTAGGTCTTTCCCGATAAGAAACGACAACGAAGAACCTGCAACTCCCAAAATCAAACTAACACTGCTTCCTTCTCAGATTGAGAGCATTCAGGAAATAAAGATCGTTGATCTGACCAGCAAACAGGAATTTACCATTCCGGTTGTGATGAATACAAACGATCATTTGGTGATAGAAGACGGTATTCTAAGTATAAACGGAGCAATTTCTTCAAAAAAGATCCTTGGTGATTTTTTCAACTTACCCCCCAAAAAAACTGTTGACTGGCAAATAGAGGCAAAAATTAAAAAAGCAGATGCGCTGCCAGCCAGCGATGAGCTCCCGGCCAACGAGGAACTTCCTTCCGAGGAAGAGCAATACGGAATATACGGTAGGTTCGATGAAACAACCTTTGACAATGCCCTGTTCACTCCTCCAGAAGAAGATCTGCTGAGGGTTCAGGTTCTAACCGATAGACTGACATATTCCAGTTTCACAATAATAATTCCTTGGCACATCGAAGGCATTACGGATCGTTTTGCCGAAGGTAAGGATCATCCTAGAAACATGATAAGAAGCCTGGTCAGCAAAGTTAAAGCTGCCGGCGTTAGGGCAAAGGTTTCTTATCTTCAAGATTTTCAGGAAACATATGAACTGTCGGATCAATTAAATTTCACACTGAGGGGAGCTCGCCTAAACGAAGCTCAGGATTATTATGACAGTTTCTCAATAGACAGCCGTTCGGAAGTAGAGGAAGATCATACCATGGAAGATGAGCTAAGGACATCTGGAATCTTCGACTACACTAGGTTCGACAGCGAAAATAGATTTGAATAAAAATAACAATCAATAACTTATGATAACTACTCAGCACGAAATTCAAGGAAAGCTTACCCTACGCAAATACGATGTACAGGGCGACCTTGTAGAGCAAAAAGTAGCGCATAACAGCATTACGAAAGCTGGCCGACAGTTAGTTTCCAATCTTTTTAAGTTCAATATCCTTGATACCAAAGAAGATAAAATCAAACGTATTTCGATGATACACCTTGGAAGCTCACAGACAAACTTCGATGCGAATCATGTAAGCCTACAAGATTATGTTGGCCATACCAAAATAAAAACGGTAGAAGTTGTTCCTAGAAACGACGACAGAATAACGCTCAGACTTGTTGGTGAACTAGACGAGGAAACTTGTAATGGAGAACTACGCGAAGCTGGATTATTTACAGAAGACGAAACCCCGGTTATGTATAACCGTGTTACTTTCGATACGATTACAAAATCTCAAGAATTTAAACTTACGCTAATCTGGGAACTCACCTTTTAGACAATCTGAGCCATGGAAACAAACCAACTAACAGACCCATACAAACATGAAGTACGAAAATCCGGTGATGCTGTTCTTTCCAAGGAATGGAATGTATTCGGTGGCAAACTGGAACGTATTAATGCCAAGTTCAATGAAACCGATTCCCTTGTTAGTGGAGAACTAAAAATAGAAGGAGTTCTCACAACTCAAGACGAATTAGTGGCTGAGAAACAACTTAAAGTTAAAGAGAACTTAGAAGTAGACGGAGTTGCCACTTTTAAATCTACAGTTAAAATTCCCCATGCAAAACTTGGAGTTGGTACCACAGCCGACCCCAAAGGCACACTTGAGATCAAGAGCGACAAACACGGAAAGCTTGGTGGTACACTTAGTATTTCTAACTACGGTGGGGGCAAAGATGCTTCTGTGGCTGTCGATTTTAGAACACAACAAAGTGGAACCACTCCAACTTCGAGGATTCTGGCCAAAGATTCGGATCAATATAGCAACTCAATTCTGTTTCAGGTCAAGAAACCTGGAAACGTTGGTAACCCTCTGCAAACAAAAATGAGTTTGTCTGACGAAGAAATTTTTCTTGGTTCAGCAACTAAAATTAATGGTGCATTAGATGTCTTTGGACCAACTAAAATTAACAATGCGTTAGAAATCAATGCTACAACTAAAATTAATGGTGCATTAGACGTAAATTCTACATTGAAGCTCAAGAGCAGTAGTGTTAACATCTTGACTCTACAAACCACAGACAACAAGGCCATTTCCACTTATTGGTACGATAAAGACAACAAGGTAAGGGCTTGGATGGGACTGGACAATGATCTTGATACGTTTCTTTTCGCTACTGCAAACGGCACAAAGGAAATTTCTTTTTATGCTCCAACTAAAATTAAAGGTGCACTAGAGGTCAATTCTACATTGAAACTCAAAGACGGTAGTGTTAACATCTTGACTCTGCAAACTACAAACAATAATTCTATTTTTACTTATTGGTACGATAAAGACAACAAGGTAAGGGCTTGGATGGGACTGGACAATGATCTTGATACGTTTCTTTTCGCTACTGCAAACGACACAAAGGAAATTTCTTTTTATGCTCCAACTAAAATTAAGAATACACTAGAAGTCAATTCTAGATTAAAGCTCAAGAGTAATGTTGATAACATCTTAAGCCTACAAACGACAGACAACAGGAATCTTTACACTTATTGGTACGATAAAGACAACAAGATAAGGGCTTGGATGGGACTGGACAATGACCTTGATACGTTTCTTCTCTCTACAGCAAACGGCACTAAGGAAATTTCTTTTCATTCTCCAACTAAAATTAACGGATCCCTAGAAGTCAGTTCATCAACTAAAATTAAAGGTGCACTAGAGGTCAATTCTATATTGAAACTCAAAGGCAGTAGTACTAACATCTTGACTCTGCAAACTACAGACAACAATTCTATTTTTACTTATTGGTACGATAAAGACAACAAGGTAAGGGCTTGGATGGGACTGGACAATGACCTTGATACGTTTCTTCTTTATACAACAAATGGCACTAAAAAAATTTCTCTAGGATCAACTAAAATTACTGGTCCGTTAGAAGTCAGTTCATCAACTAAAATTAACGGATCCCTAGAAGTCAATTCTACGCTGAAAATCAAAGGTGGTATTAATGGCCTTTTAACTCTGCAAACCACAGACAACCGCTATCTTTACACACAATGGTACGATAAAGACAACAAGCGAAGAGTTTGGATGGGTCTTGACGACGACTTAGATGCATTTTATATCAGCCCAGAAAATGGCACCAACAAAATTGTTCTGAATAAAGAAACTAAAATTACTGGCACACTGAATCTTCCTAGCAGTATAAAAATAGGACAGTGGGAAATCCGCGCCAGCGGAGCAAACTTAACCTTCTATCATAACTCAAAAGCTGTTGGAAGGTTCTCTTCTGGCCATGATAGATTTCATGTTTACCGCAACATCAATGGCAGCAGGCCATACTTCTATGTAAATCAAAATGGAGGTTATGGTATGTATAATGGTTAAAAAGTTATGCTACACACACTATACGAAAACATACAAACCCTGCTAAAGCAATACCTGAAAGGTTTGAAGTTACCCGCAGCAAGCTTCGGGACAGCACCTCCTGGGCAAAACAGGCCTTATTTTCAGATAGCTGGGGAAACTTTCGTCCTGAAAGTTCCCCAGTTAAAACGCAAAGAAGATGTAAAACAGCTGGATGCTACGGAAGTATTTGCAATTAGCTCAGGAGCAAATTCCAATGCAAAACCTTATGCGCTGAAAAATTCACCAACGGAAATAACCAGTGTTTTGGTTCTAGAAAATAAAGGAACAGAGCAGGAAACCACAACCAAAGTTGAAAGCAGCCAATATACATTGGATGGCAACAAACTTACTCTTACTAATTCCAAATATACGAAAGGAGCTGAAATAATTGTTTCCTACAAGTATCGCGGTATAGAATACTCAGATCGTTTCGAAGAACGGTTCACACTAAAAATTTTCGATGAAGACTTGGCCAAACTGGAAAAATATGCCCTCCTATCGCTGCCTGCGATTTGGGCAGGTATGGGCTCTTTGGTCAACAACACTTATAGTTATTCATTGGGCAATCTGCGTACAAAGGTTTCTGTGAATGAACTTATCTTCGAAGGTCAGGAAACCATCTACGAGAATCCACAAATGTCAATGCTAAGATTCCGCGTAAATGGTGTAGTTACATTTGTAGAAACAAAAACTGACGGTAATCGGACAATCGAAAAGATCAGTATTAATGACACTGGGTTGCTTCAGAATGTATGAGGAAAGCCACATGACTTTTTTGGCTTGCCTTTATATGGCACAATAGTCTGAATAATTCAGGAAAGTATACTTAAAACAATTGAACCAAACACAGAAACGCCACTGATGGCGAATCACTCAAGTTAATTAAGAATCCAATGAAAGAGAAATTAGAACAAAGACTGACGAATTTGAAACAACAAATGGAAACTGGGCAAAATCAATTACAACAGTTAATTGAGCAGAAAAGCAGCCTAGAACAAACACTATTAAGAATAAGTGGAGCAATTCAGGTTTTAGAGGAAGAACTAAAAGAAACAAAAGAACCTGAATTAGCGAAGCAAGAATAGAAGTAGTTTCCTGAATTTAGTAAAGCTGAAGAATAACTTCGATTCTCTTTGCAATGTGGCCTTAGGTATTGAACGCCTTGTTCGCCTTAGCCAAAATTATTTTTTACACTTTGCAAGTAATCGAAGAGTCAAATACGGACGTGAACCAATCTAATTCTAAAATTCCATCTGAATATGTGTGTTTTACGTTCAGGAAGAGTTAACATTCAGTAAGCTCATTGTTTTGAATCAAACCTACGTCAACTCAAAGATCACTAACTGTGAGTTGACGTAGGCAATAGAGAGTTAAAAATATTGAGTAGAGTTTTAGTTCCTTCTACTTTCCTTTTAGTGCCATATTGCGCAAGAAATATGTCTGCCCTTCCCTCTAAGAAGTTCTACCTTTATATGCCATCACTTCAAATAGCCATTCCTTCTGGCGTTGTTACAACACCTATTTTTTTAACCAAAACAGACACACTCTTATCTACTTCTTTATAGCTCTATCCTAAAAATGAGCCACTCCTCATTCTCATGTCTAAACAATGCCATGTGTTAGAGCTGTCCTTCAGGCTGTTTTCGAAAGCTCAGAAAAGTTGTTGATAACTGCGCTCAAAGTGTGTAGTCTCCGCTAATACAGGTCAGAGATTTCAAAAGTGACCAGTACACTATGTTCTCTAGGTCAAACTCATCAAAATGAAAACCGAAGTCTTTCAGTTCCCTACCTTGTTAAGGATGGGGTAGGGGGTGGTTTATTACTTTAAACAATAAGGTATTAATAACAAGCTAATTATGTTTTTTTGCTATACAACCACCCCCATCCCCTCCTTTTTTAAGGCGGGGAGCCAAAAGGCTTCGCCTTTTATTGGAAAACCTTTGGTTTTCAGTATGTAATATTTTTGATGCGTCTGCCCTATCAGGGTTTAATGCTTTCTGAATTTAGACATTCAATATTATAGTCACATTTACCTAACATAACATCTAAAGTTTAAAAAATCCCATAAATGATAAAATATTAACAAAATTAAAAAAAATCTATTATTCTATAAAAGATAGCTCATGCTATTTTTAAAAATACAAAAAGTATCAAAAATTACATTTTTATATTCAAATGACAAACATAACAACCAATAAACATAAGAATATTACATTTGCAAAATAAATATCAAGTAATATGTTCTTTATGAGTGTAATAATGCAATAATCTATTTTGCTTACAAAGTAAAAATCATTTTACATCAAACAATCACATAAATTTGACAACTTAAAAATAAACATGCATAATGTGTTGTCTTTTAGCGCAATAGGTTGGAAGTGTAATTCGAAATCACATCATTTTCTCTAATCCACATAAAAAATATCTAAAAAAAATTTCAATTTTTTTCATCCTCTTAACGACTTAATAATTAAATAAATAACAGAACAGTGACATTTTTTTATCTTTTTTCTTTTGTAAAAAGTCACTTTTTATTTGGCACGTAAAATAAAAACATTACATTTGTGCGTCGTTTTGCTTCACATGGATGTCCGCACCGGACCACCAATCTCATTTATTATTTAATAATCATACTCTAAAAGATTCATAGGCATAAAAAATATGCAGACAACATTGCGTCTGTATAAATACATGCCTATGTAAATCTGAATCAATCAAACCAAAAATTTCATGGCAGAAGTTATCTTACCCGGAACGTACATCAAAGTGTACGACGAAGGTTTAATCAGCGCAGGAGCTGTAGCCTCGGGAAACATTGGAATTGTCGGCACCGCTAACAAAGGACCAATCAAAGAAGTACAAACAATCAGCAGCTTTAGCGAGGCGCGTGCCTTGTTCGGCGATGCTGGTGACTGGAATTCTACAAAACCAGAAGAGAACCTTTCTCTTATCCGCTCTTTGGAGCTAATCTTCAATAACGGAGGAAGAACAGTATATGCTGTACGTACAGCAAATAATGCTGCCGTTGCAGCTAAATTGGAAAAAAAGGAAGGTTCAGCTCTTCTTCTTGGCCTTACTGCGAAAACAAAAGGTACATATGGCAACGGTATATCGTTGGAAGTTATCGTTGAGAAAAACGCTAGCCAAGTTGTAACAGCAAGAAAATGTGTTATCTCTGACAGCCAGAATGTTGAGAAATATGAGTTCATTCAAATGGGCGAACTTGTTGCTAAAATCAACGAAAGCTCGCAATTAGTAACTGCAGAAACAGAAGAAACTATCAAAATGTTAGATTCAGGTATTGGACTTGTTAACCTAGCAGGAGGAGCAGACGGAGAAATAGTTACATCTAAAGAGCATGCAGAAGGCCTTGAACTTCTTGAGAATGACATCATCAACATCGTTCTTGTTGCAGGTCTTGATACCAGCGATGCAGATATACTGCAAGCGCACGTAAACAAAACTGCGGAAAACAAACGCGAACGTATTGGTGTTATAGGAGCTGAAAATAGCAACCCAGCGGCACACACCGTGAACAGCGACCGCCTTATCGTTGCAGCACCAGGTATTAAATATAAAACTGTAGTGCCACAAACGCGTCAGGAAGTTACTGTTGACTTGCCAGCGTCATATACGGCAGCTGCTATTGCAGGCCTTATCGCGTCGCTACCGGTACAGAGCAGCCCTACAAACAAAGTACTTACTGTTTCTGGTCTTTCAAGTGTTTACAACACTGCTACACTAGAGAAATTAGTACAAAAAAGACTATTTGCTGTTGAGCAAAGAGATGGTTTCAGGGTTGTAAAGGGTATCACTACAGCAACTAACAGTGCTTGGCACCAGATTACAACACGTCGTATTGTTGACTACGCTATCTATGGCGTGCGTTCTGGCTGCAACCCATACATCGGAAAACTGAACAACGAGCGTGTCCGCAATGCAATGAAAGCTACTCTTGATGCATTCCTTACCCGCATGGTGAACAACGAGGCATTAACTAGTTACGAACTTGAAGTTTCTGCAACACGTGCAGAACAAATTCAAGGCATTGTACAAGTTACCATGACGTTGCGCCCAACGTTCAGCATCGACTACATCAAAGTAAACATGTACCTAGGATAAACATGCACAGCCCCAGATATATAAGGTGCGCTAAAAACAATCTGCACCTCTGGGGCTATTCTCTCTCCGAAAGGCAGAGCAGTACCATCCCTAACCAATAGCACTTGGTACTTAATCGGGTACAATTAAATCATTACACAAAATTTCAAAAAATCAAGACCAATAGGTCCACTTCATTAAAAATTAAGAAATGCCAAACAAAGATATATTTACAGGATCGGATGCCACGTTAGTACTGGCGGTAGACGACAATTCGGTAGAAGAAGGCAAACTGGCCGACGAACTACTTTCCGAATATGAGCTTTCGAGCGTTGTCGGCGAACTGAAAGATGTTCAAATTCAAGTAGAAACAGAGGTGCGTCCTTACCATGCAATTGGACAGCGCCATGCATCGCAGTTGCGCACTGGCAACATCAACATCTCGGGAAGCTCTGCGCGTGCTCACATCAACGGAGCATTGATCAAACTTCTACTAGGCAAAGGTGCTGGTAGCCCTCCTCCTGCTGGCGGAATTGTTCAACCAACATTCAACATCGTATTGAACCTTAAAAACCCTGCTACTCCAGAAAACAACAGCAAACTTGTTTTGTTCGGGGTGAAATTCGACAGTTGGAACTTCGCATTGCCAGAAGACGATTTTGTTATGGAAAAAGTAACATTCCAAGCAATGAGAATCTCACAAGAGGATTCTGGCAACTAAAAACAAAACCTTACTGGTAAATAATTAGGCGCTCTCCCCAAAAGCAGATTTTTCACGAAAAACAGCTTTCCTTCGGTTTCCTTATGTGTTCACGATTGATTGGTGCTTTCGGACAAAAATCTGCTTCGGGGAGACAACCCAAAGCTAACAACCGCCCCCATCTACATTTAGATTTTCATAGCACAAATGGCAAAGGGGGAGCAATTAACAAGACTCACTATGTTGGTTAATCACAAAGAAATAGCAACTGTCGAAATTCCTGCTGAAATTCTTGCTCCTATAAACGACGAACTGCAACAGGTAATACTGAAACCTTTGAGCATACACAGTTTTCAGACAATCGCCAAAGCAGCCAAAGACGATCATTCGTTAATTCCTCTTCTGATGATAAAAGAATCCGTGGTAGAGCCAGCTCTTTCCATTCATGAAATCAGAAGCATGAAAATAGGTTTGGTCAATTTTCTAATCAAAGAAATACGAAAACAAAGTGGAATCGTCTAATACAGCAAAGCTGGACCTAACGGCAATTGGGAAGTCGATACTGCATTCGTTGAGTGAAACCCTAAAGGTTCCTACGGATATCTCGCTGCATACTTCTGATATTGTTGAGCCTTCGGGCTTCAATCCTAAAGAAAATGCAGACCGTGACTTTTCTTCACTTTACGAAAACCTACACACTCTCCCCAACAATATTTTTTTGGAAGAGCAGGAAACTACCCAAACAGAAACAAGAGAAAACGATCAGACTTTGAGTAGCTCACCAGATGATCATACTCCAAAGGAACACTCATATAATCAAAATACTAATCTTCCTTTTGCATCGGATAGCTCACAGCAATCATTGTATTCAGACGAAATTAATTCCAAAAATCCGAACTCAGGTGCATTAGAAGAAAGAAAAGTTGACCAACGTCCAACAACGGAACTTAATAATACAGAGAGCAAAACTGTAAAAAATATATATGTGCCCGATGCTCAGCAGCAAACGGTACATCCAAAGAATTCAACAAATATTTCTCAAAGCTCAGGTACATCAATCAGCAAAGAGCTTGACATAGAAAAGCATTTATCCCAAAAGAAAAAAGAGAAAATAGGCCAGTTAAATTCCCCTGAAAGTCCAACGGCTCAAAGCGTTGAGCTGAATAGAAACATATTAAAAAGCAATTCCCTGACAGATAGCGATCTGCAGGATAACGACAAGCATAACGAACAGAGAAATAAAGCGACAACAGGGGAGTTTGATGGCCAGTCTAATTTTCTTTCAAAAACGAATTTTTCGGAAGAAAAACAGCAAAGGAAAATTCTGGACAATTTAGATAATCTGACAAGTTCTAATTCCAGAGTATCTAAAGAGAATATTAATAAAAATCAGACACATTCAGGACGAAAGAAAGAAGCACAAGAATCAGCAATCCCAAAAGAAAACAACTCACTGACTGATAGCGATCGGCAGGATTACAAGCATAACGAAGATAGAAGCAAAACGACAACAAAGGGATTTAATGATTTCACAAAACTTTTTTCTGATAATAACTCTTCTAAAAACGAAACAGAAAAACAACATTACAGAGCCGCCATTCCAGACGATTTAGTAAACTCTAGTTCTGAAACAGTTCTAAAGAACAGCAACGAAAGTCGGACAAATTTTCAAGAGCCGGAAAAAACTCAAGAATCAACAATCCCAAAAGAGAATAACTCACTGACCGATAGCGATCGGCAGAAAAGTAATAAGAATAACGAAAATAGAAGCAAAACGACAACCAAGGGATTTAACGACTTCACAAAGCTTTTTTCGAACAACAATTCTTTTGAAAATAGAATAGAAGAAAAACAACGTGCTGACAATCCGTCTGTTACAAGCCAACTGAAAAAATCTAGTACCAGAGAATGTAATGAGAGCGATCGCGAAAATCGGTCTTATTCGCATGAAAAAGAGCTGGACGGCAAAACAAAAACTCAAGAACAACAAAACCAATACAGAAGCAAAACGACAATTGGTGGATTTAACGATTTAGCACAAGCTTTTTCCCAGACAACAAATTCAGAAGAACAAATAGAAGCAAATGAGCAAAACGACAAACATTCTGGTTCTTCCGATTGTGTTGAAAAAGAAAAAAACGAGACTGCTGAATTAAAACACGGATCCAACCAAAATTTTTCAACAAAAACAAATGACAATAGATATCAGCAAAATGTTGATATAGAAAACATCACAAATACAAACAAAGAATCATTTGCACCAACAAATGGTAAATACGAACAAATCAGAGAAGAAACTGAAGGGAATTCAGTACTGGAAAAAATACTAGAAAAAACATCAAGAGAAGAGGTTGTAGAATTAATACGCCTAATAAAAGAAGAAGTACTAAAAGAAAAGGTTCAACGCAAAGAATCTGAAATAGAATTTAATGCTGTTCGCAAATCTGCTGGCACGCATTCTACTAAATCAGAAACAACAAATACAAAAAAATTTGATTTCGACTTTGTAAACGAAACAGAAAGCAAAGAAAAAAAAGCAATTGAACCATCGATCCCTTTCGTAAAAAGAAGCTCTGCAAAAGCACAGAATGAAGGCGATTTTTATAGACAAAGAAAAGTCTTGAACGCAGGTTATCGACGATTTTACGGTGAATAAGCACACGGGCTATTTATTGGACAAGGCGCCATACTAACAATTCTGGGCGCGCAAACCTGGAAGTACCGTTTGCATTAGCACTCGCAAGTAGATTGGCATAATTAATTTCATTTTAAATAAAGTATAATTGGTTGATTTTCAGATAAAAGGTTGATCGGTTATTCTTTTATTCAGTCATTCTATTATTGTCAACCTACTTACTTACAATCGGCATAGTGCTGTTTTTCAACATTCTGGCAGGCTTAAAAGTGCCGTTCATATTAACACACCTACTTGATTATGGCAATAGAAATTGGAGGCATAGAACTTACCACAGTCCACAGAATAACCACTCTGGAAAACGGTAGCTATATACAGCATAGCGTACCCGGAATGCAAGGTGAACTAAGCCAAGACATTGGCCGGCAATCGTTGCAGCTCCAGATCGATGGAATATTCTATGGCAAGGACATCGAGAAAGACTTAAAAAGCCTCAGGGATATTTACCTAAAAAGAGAACCTGTAGAGTTGCTGGCTCAAGTTACGGGGCAAGCATACGCAGCAAAAGTACTCATAGACTCTTTGCAGGTAATGGAAACAGGAGAACAGGTAGACCAGTTCACATACGAGATGATTGTTATCGAATATGTTGAGCCACCTGCCAGTTCGGCAATCAGCATGGAGGCAGTCGTTGCGGCTGTTTCTTTAGAAGCAGCTCAGATAATGGATGTCATGGAACTCCCCGATATGCTTGCCATGGGATCGATTCCTGAGCTAAGTAACCCAATAGAGCCTTTGAAGGATATGCTTACACCAATTCAAGATGCTTCAGCAGCATTTTTAGATGCATCCAAAGGCCTTTTCAATCTCTTGGGAACTACTGAGTGAAGGTAAAAAAAACTATTCCAACGCTGCATTCCTCCTTCTAGCCCTTACGTACGGCATCGTTCGCTTTGGGTTAAAGCCCGAGTGCGCTTTGGACTGGCTAATTTTTCAACCTCACTGAATAATCTTAGAAAAGCAAAAACTAAATTACAATGAACCAACTACTGGACAAACTACCCAAAAAGGAAGATTTGGTAGAATCCATGCCAAAAACAGACCTTTATGATGTTGGGAGCTTCAATGGAATGGACACTGAAGTGAAAGACATCACGGACGAAATTACCCAAAATACACCTCCTCCTGGGCAGGACATTAACATTGATGCGACTATCCCGGCAGATCTGTCGTCGGAAAGCGTAACCAACAGGTTAGCTGAACCACTTACATCAATGGAGGAAATAACTGCGGAGAATATCAGCGAATCGGTTAAAAAGAACTCCCATCTGGTAACTCCGGATAAGCCAAGCTTCGACATCAATACTCCGATGAAAACAATCAGCGAAGCACTTGCTCCATCAGGACAGCCATCCTCTCCGGACATAAGCGATCCAGAAAACTTTCCTGGCTTCGATTCAAACGAAGCACTGCTTCAGCTAAAGAAACTGGCTGACGCTGGGAAAGCTACGCCTATGCGCATGATCAAGATGTACCTTCAGGTTTTCAGCGAATTCATAGACAAGGCCACGGACAAAGAGAAAATTGTGCAGCTTGCCGTTGAATCGCTGGAAGAGATTTATCTTGGCCAGATTATAAAACTTCAATACAACATACCTTATAAAGTTGTTCAGGATATAGAGCAACTTACGAAATCTAATTTCCTAGATCGCTACGAGACAGTTCTAGATAATATTGAAAAAAGTACCAAAGTTGATATCGATTTATTAGAACTCGCAAGAGAAGAAATCATACCAACTTTAGTAGACGTAAAGCGTGCAAAAAACACTCTTA
Organism: Bacteroidales bacterium; assembly: GCA_965230435.1. GTDB lineage: Bacteria > Bacteroidota > Bacteroidia > Bacteroidales > JBDKHP01 > JBDKHP01. The sequence goes on along the minus strand of CBDDLB010000002.1, from coordinate 191,402 downwards.
CTGCCTTTGCTGACGCAAGTATCGATGACCTACAAAAAGCTATCGACAATGTACTTGAATTTACTGGCGATGGAGACGTTGTGCTTCAAACTTTCTTCGACGATTTTGAGAGCAAAGTACTAACAGTAATCGGAAAAATAAAGGAACCTGTCACTGCAATTAAGGATATGGCGGTGCAGATTTCGACTTTCTTGACCAATGCTGCCCAAAAAGCTGAGGAAGCAGCAGACAAGGTATCCGATACTATTGCTGATAAACTTCAGACTGCCGATAAATTCATCAGTGGCGACCTTACTAATAAAATCACAGAGGTTAACAAAAAAATCAATGATTTTCTCGATGAAATTGGCAATAAAGCAGACTCTGCACTTGGTACCGCCAAAGGAGGCCTTTCCTCTGTAACAAATGGTGTTGAAGATTTCTTCGACAAGGTTAATGACCTAAAAGAAAAGCTAGAAACGGCAGTTGATGAACTTGCTCAAAAAACCGACGATACAACAACAAAAGCTTTCGAAGAAGCTCAAACGAAGATCGAAGGTTTACTGGACAAAATCACAGATGTACTGAACACACCTACAGTAAAAGATGCTCTTCAAAAAACAAAAGATGGCATCGATAAGTTCAAAAAGGTGATGGAAGAGGTTTCTTTTCAACCTGTTTTCGACGTTGTAGTTACAAAAACCGGTGAGCTCGAGGTTAAAGTAAAAGCCATAAAAGTTGATGAACTTGGCGTACCGCAGAAAACTGCAATGAAACTAGGTGCAAAAGTGATTCAAGCAGTAAAAGTCGATGAGATCATCAAACCGGAACTGGTTGCAATTTTTAAAGACCTGCGCGATCCTATTGCAGCCCTTATTGAAGAACTGAAAAAAGGAGTGCTTCAGATCAACCAACTTATTGAAGATTTTGCCCCAGGTACAATCGTAAGGGAGTACATTGAAAACAACGAAATTTACAAAACATTCATTGGCCTTCTCGATCAGTTCAAACCATCGGTACTTCTTCAGCCACTGAAAGATGCCAACAAAAAATTGACATCGCTAGTTGAGCAGCTTGATCCGAATATTCTTATCAACAAGCTTCAGGAGTTGTTCAATGAACTATTTCAGTTGACAAAGGTTATTTCTCCGGACAAACTGAATGGGATGATATGGGGGGCAGTGAACACAGTCAACGGAGAGTTGAAAAACATCCGCGATGTGAAGATGGACGAGATCATCAATACCATAAAAGAAACTATTTCCTTAGAAAAACTTCTAGAAGGAACGGGAATAGAAGATGTGGCTAATGCTGAAATCTGGGACATCCTGAAATTTTACCTTGGAGGTGAGTTTCTAAACAAAATTACGGACGCTCTTGACTATGTTCAACTGAAGATTGAAGATGAAGTGAAAAAACTTGGCTTCAATCACCACGAAGAAGAAGTGAAAAAACTAAAAGAGCTGATCGACAAGCAGATCAACTGGACAGTAGCTGTTATGAAGCCTCAGTTGACTGGTATTAAAGATGCTCTTGCAACAATAAAAACACGTCTTCAAGATCTTGACAACAGGAGAAGACAGATCCTGATAAACAAAAGCGACATTCCGGAATACAAAGACATGCTCACCAAACTGTCTTTGGAAAACATGATTGCCCTAGAGGATGTCTTCAATAAACTATTGAATGCAGACCTAGCAGCATCATTGGCTGCTTTCAAAAAACCTCTGGAAGATAATCGCTATGAGTTAGGAAAAGTACAAAAAGATGCACTTGAAAAAGCTGCACCAAACATTTTCCAACATCAGTTCTCGGATCCGATCAAGAAAATTGTTACAAAAATCCAAACTGAACTAGCTTCATTTACAGAGGCAATTGAGGCTATTAAGAACATATTGGATACGATAAACAAATTGGGGGAACAAATAGATACCAAACTGGCTGATGTACTTAAGAAAACTGCTGAAGACACAAAACAAATTATCACATCTGTCATAGATGCAGTCAATAGTGCAGCTAGTACAGTTACAGAGTCTGTCACAAAATCATACGACCTACTTATTGAAACTCTCAATAAGTTCAGTCCTAACGGATTCCTAAATTCATTTGCCGAAACTGATTTTGAAAGCGGGGGTCTTGAATATTTCAAAAACTTGCTACAGTCTCCAACAAGTGACGCTATAGCAATTTTCCTGAGCAAACAAATAACATCTCAACAGTCTCAACTGTTGGCACAGAACGATGCAAATTGGAAAAAAATAGTTCTTGAGGCATTCAATTCGGCACTTTTCGATTCGAATCTTAACGAATTGCAGTCTCAAGCTCAATCGGCTGTAGCTAAAGAAATCGAAAACCAGAAAAACCAGCCGACGCCAAACAAAAAGTTTCTTCTCAGACTGGAAGCTGCGGCAAGTCAACTTGGAAAAGTTAAAGGTCCCCTTACGACAAAAGGTGATAAAATCCGTCTGAACAGAATGATCTTGGAGGCTGCATACACCATGTACATTGAAATGAGCCTGCAATCATTGCACCCATTCATTGTAGAACAGGTGGCAGATCTTTATCCTGAGACAGTGGTACAGACACTGGATACTACCTATGTGAAAATTGTAGACAAGATAAAAGGTCTTCCTTCACAATTGATTCAACAACCGTTGGATAACAAATACAACGAGTTGAAGACAATGTTCCTGGATCACTTCGATATCGAAGGTATTTTCAGAGTACTTGAGGTGAAACTTGACGGAATGGATGAAGACCTTGAGCTTGGATTGGACAGAGTTGCTTATGCGTTCAACAAGCTGATAGATTCACTGGATTCAAGATTATCAGAATAGACAGATGGCTATAGTCGAATATAAAATAAAAATCGGCTCTAGCACCTTCAAATCGTCTGACAAGACTCTGGTAAAGGAACTTTCCGTACACCATACGCTCAGCACACCTGTAAGCTGTGCTGAGCTTCTCTTGGCTCCTTCAGATAAGTCGGCCATAAAGGCCGACGACCCTGTGACGATTGAGTTAGGTGCAGATTCGAAAACAAAAAAGGTTTTCACCGGTTTAGTCCGCTTCGTCGGTCATTCGCTTACAGGAATCAGCGTATATGCAACATCGGCCTCAGAAGCCCTCACACGTATGTATGTAGATACTGTATTTGAAAACAAAAGCTGTGGCGCTATCGCAAAAGACCTGATCGGGAAATATGAAGCAACTGCTGGCACATCAGAAGATGGCATTACGTTTCCCCGCTACATTATCACAAGCAACAAAAGCGTATGGAAACACATCAGGCAGTTGGCGAAATATTCTGGTTTCGATGTTTACACCGATGTAGAAGACAAACTTCATTTTAAGAAGTATATGAAATCTCCGGGTGAGGCATTCAAGTTTGGAGAAAATGTTCTCGAAATTGAGAAAGAAGAAAAGAAACCCACTCTCGACGGTGTGCTCATTTTTGGAGATAGTCCAGCAGGACAAGGACAAAGTGATGAAGCCAATTTCTGGCAAAAGAAAACAGAAGTAAAAGGAACTGCTGGGAAAACCAGTGGAAACATATCAAACTTGGCTGTGTTTGCAGCCAGGAATAAAGATCTCTGTGACCAAGTTGCCAAGAACATTTTCGATTCAAGCAAAATAAAAGCCACAGGAAGGGCTCTTGTTCTTAATGGAGAAAGTGCCGCCCTAGGGAAAACTATATCCATAAAGAAAATGCCCAACAAGGCACTCGATGGAGATTATAAAATTACAGGCATCCGTCACTTACTAAACGATAAAACAGGATACGCAACTGAAATTATGTGGGAGGAACTAGAATGAGCAACATGTTAGACATAATGCAGCAAGTAGCTGAAAAAGAAAGCAAGCCGTTCATGATTACAGAGCTTGGCATTGTGAAAGCTGCATATCCACATTCCGACGAAGGGGACAACAACAACTATCAATGCGATGTTGAACTTAAGAACCGAAGGACTGACGACGGCTCTCCTCTTCTGCTTAAAATGGTTCCTGTTACTGTACCGTATATGGGCTGGACCTGCATTCCTAACGAGAATGATCTTGTTGTTGTAAACTTTATTGGTGGGGATATTAATGCCCCAATCATCACAGGACGCTTGTACAACGATGAAGACCGACCGCCTGTTAACAACGAAACTGAATTTCAGATTCAGCATTCGCTTGAGGAAGGCGGAACTTTTAAAATGGATGCAGACGGTGTTATTACCCTAACCAGTAAAAGCACAGAAAATGTTGTTACTGTAAACGACGACCTTGTTTCTATCAGCAACGAAGAAGTGTCGCTTACTGTGGATTTCTCCAACGAAACGGTTTCTATCATCTCTACCAAGGATATCGAACTGAAAGCTGATAACAAAATCAGTTTCGAAGCCAAAGAAATGACAATAAAGACTGACGATTCAGTTAAACTAGAAACGAACGAGTTGAGTATGAAAACACAAGCGGCAACAAAGATAGAAGCTGGATCTTCTATGGACATAAAATCATCTGCAGCTATGAAACTCAAAGGTGCTACAATAGACCTGAACTAAGGTCGTACAATACCCACTGCAACAGCAAATTTACCTGATCCTCTAAAGCAGGCAACGATTATTCTTTCAATGAAAGATCAGAAAGTTATTGCATGGTATTAACGCACCCTTATATGAATGCAGATTCAAAATGTATCAGGGAAAGTAAAATTAATTATTCGATTTCTGAAGTTAGTCAAACACTACTTTTTAATCATCAACCATTTTATAATTCCCTCAATTGACCAATAACCGAAAACCGATATTCACAGATGGGACAACCAGCAGCAAAAAAAAACGATCAGATAATAGGTGTGTGTACTCATACGGTTATGGTACCAGCTGGCTCAAGTATGGTACCGACACCTCTACCGCACCCGTTCAGCGGAATTATTGATAATGGACTTAGTTCCGATGTAAATATCATGGGGCAACCAGCGGCAACAGTAGACTCCCAAGCGAGTAATACGCCGGCGCACACGCCTACACCACCGGGCACATCATTTCAGTCTCCTCCAAATAACAAGGCAACCATTAAAGTTGGTAGTTCTACGGTTAAAATTAACGGGAAAGCAGTCGCAAGAGCTGGAGACACAGCTGAAACCTGCGACGAAATGAAAGTGCCTGCCAATATTGTTGCCGTCTCCACTGTAATGATCGGCTAGGGCCTTCTATCAGAATCTGTACAATGCTGTTTATCTGCGTAGTACAAAACCTGATGATATTATTCTTAACTAAAAAACAACTCACTAAAACAAAAGCAGTTAAACGCCAGGCCTATTGTTCGTTTGCTGCATACAATACATGAAAAAATGAGTGATTTAGCTTTATTGTGTGACTTAGCTCTGAAGAGACACCCCCTACGATCCCAAGTGTCTAGCCGGGAGGCCATAGACATAGGGCATATCCGAGGAGATCTGTCTCTACGCGATGGCCTGGACAACCTTGCCCAAGCTATTCAAAACCGCCTTTTAACAAGAAAAGGAGAACTCAAAACGCTAGGACACGAAAATTACGGTTCCGAACTATACAAACTGTTAGGCGAGCCCAATAGCTGGAAAGCTAAAGCACGTGCCGAACTATATATCCGCGAAGCCCTGAATCACGAGAACCGAGTAGAAGAAATCATTGAAATTCTCTTTCGTGGAGATGAAATACCACAATCTCAGGCCGAACTGGACATTGTGGTGATAGCAAAAGCGAAAGATCACGATGAACCGCTTCGCGTTGAACTTGCACTAAATTTAGAAGGTTAGCTATGGCATTTTTAAAGAAAAACTATCAAGATATCTATGAAGCAATGAGCGCGGATCTGCGCAAAAGGCTTCCAGAAATAACAGATTTCGAGCAAGGTAGTGTTGTACGCTCTTTGCTGGAAACAATAGCATTTGAACAGGCCGTTTTCTACGACCAGCTCAAGCATGTCTACGATTCTGCCTTTGTAAATACCGCAGAAGGTATCAATCTAGAAAAAGTTGTTGCCATTCTCGATGTTCACAGAAACGAACCAGACTACGCTATTGGCGAAGTTACTTTCTACAGAGAAGATGATCTGGCCGAAGAACTTATTATCCCAATAGGTACACAAATCGTAACAGAAGACAACCCAGATCAGAAACCCGTCCGCAAAGCCTATTTCACAATAGAAGAAGCGGTGCTCACTCCAGAAGACAGTAGTGTTACAATAAAAGTTCAGGCAGAACTTAGGGGCAAGGAAATGGAAACCCCTAGAGACACACTGATCATTCTTCCCCGTCCTATCAATGGTGTAAAAAGCGTAACCAACACAGAGGACATTAATTTCAGTGGAAAAAATAGAGAAACAGACGAAGAATTAAGAACAAGAGCAAAAAAAGCATTGCTTTCAGCAGGCAGGGCTTCGGAAACTTCGATAGAGCAGGCTCTACTCGCAATGCCTAATGTATTGGATGTAAAAATACAGGAATATGCAGATACAACGCCAGGAATGATCGATGTTCACGTAGACGGTCTTACTGATGAAAACAGCCAAGCTTTGTTTAAACGATTGGATGAAGTGCGCGCTGCTGGAATTTATGCCCGTCTTCAAGCCGCTAGATTACTTAAGCTATCTGGAACACTGAAACTTATTCCACACGAGGATATTATCGCAGACGAGTTAGCTCTGCTTGAGAAAAAAGTATTAGAGGTTGTCTCAAAATATGTAAGAAGCAAAAAAATGGGCAGCTCCCTGAGCATTAATCAACTTACTGCCGAAGTTCTAAGCATCAAGGGTGTAAAAGATTTGCAGAGTTATAAGCTCACTTTCAGGGACTCAGAAATTCCTTACGAATATATCGATTCTCCACCTGCAAATGTTGGCGGCATACCCAATCCGAAAGATCATGACATTGTGCTTCTATTAAAAAAGGAGACACAGGCTACTAGTTCTACTACTGAAGCCGAATATGAATTCAAAAAACCCGAAAATGAGAAAGACATATTTGTTTCAGATTACAGCCGCTATCTTGCTAGTGAATTATACATTGCCGCTAGTGACAAAAAACTCCCCATACAGGTTCAGATAAAAATCAATTATCCGAATGAAAACAGCACAAAGGCAATAAAAGAACAAACAGTCAAAACTTTAAAAACTCTTAAATTCACGCCTCAAGGAATTAAAGGCAACGGTCTCTTAACTTTTGATGACAAAACCGCCACTGACATATCGAACTTATTAAACACATTTATAGACTCTTTCGAAAGTCCAATAAATGACCGTTTTGCAACATATAGCATCGACCCTCTCGGTAAAAAACACAGGTTATTTCAGGATGTAGTTAGAGCCGAAGTACAGGACAACATCGGAACTGAACAAAACCCAATAACTTCCTTTGAGCTAAACGAAACAACGCTAGAAACTGCATTCCTTAAAATAATAAACGAAGAATCAGATGCTTATTCACACAAAGAAGTATTACAAAAGGCAATTAAAAATACAGTAAAAGAAGTTTTAGAAAAAAATAACAGCAATTTTCCTCTTGAGGAATTGCAAAATCTGGCCGCTAATGCCATAACTCTTATCGAGAGCGAAATGGCCGAAACTAGAGCCGAAATTTCTGAGCTAGAAAACAAGATTCTTAATTCTCGGACAGATCTTTTGATTTTGAATAATAAAGAAAATCCAACTGCTGAGGAGATTAAAAAGATTGCCGATCTACAAAAAGATATCGAAAGTCATCAAAACGATCAAGTCCAAGAACGCAAGAAACAAGATGAGCTACAAATAAAAGCAAATCAAGGAGTCAGTAACGTTGATAAACTTGTAGGAGAATGGAAAAATAAACTTGTAGGAAAATGGGAAGATGAACCAACAGGCATTGCTTTAACATTTAAAGATCAGCTCGAAAACTTCACCTCTGATAAAATCGAAAAATCTGATCTTGATTTCTCTCTTCGCCTAAGAGCGGTATCGTACAATGGTAACGAATACTACAACGAACCAATACCAGTTGACTTTGTTGAAACTCCAAAATTTGATTATCTGTGGGTCTACAGCAAAAGCCTAAGACTTGTCGGGACATTGAAACTCGATCTCCCAGTTACCATGTCGAGTAATCAAAAAGTTGAGGTATACGCAAATGTACGCAATGCTATCAACCAAATCTTATTCAACAGCACTCCAGAACAGGACATCTTAGTTGAAAATATCCTAACCGCAGCAACTAATCAGGAAGATGTACTTGGAGCTAGTTTCCCAGAAAACTCGCTTAAGTTGATAAACGCAAAAGACAAAAATAATAAACCACTAATAGATAGAGAAATAGACAAGGTAATCTCAATAAAATATTCTGAAAAAGTACTGCTTTCAGAGGATTATTTCACTATAGAAGATACGTAAAACAATGGGAATAAACGGTAAAACAACACGGCTCCTTAACAGGCTCCCACACTTCTATAGTCCCGAAGAACTGAAAAGTACTTTCCTTGGCCTATACCAAGTGTTGGGGGATAGTCTCGAAATTTGCGAACGCGATATTTTCAGAGTTCTAAAAGCACACCATGTCCAGACGGCTGAAAATGTCGGATCCAAAGGTTACATCGCCCCACCAGAAGATCACGGAGATTTAGACAAACTATATTCTCTCTATCTCGAAGCTCTTGGCGGCACATCGCAACTGATTGGAATGAACCCACTGTTCTCCAATAGGTCTTTCGATGTCGAACGCCTGTTAACAACAATTTACGAAGAAAACAATTCGCCTTATACTACTGTAAAAAGCATCTGGATCGACGAAACTACAGAAAGCGATCCTGACGAAATCGAAAACTATCTGGTTAGTTCGTTAAAATTCAAAGAAAGCGAAATTAGCAGCGATTTTGTCTTTGCTCTATTAGTAAGAGACAGCAGTTTTTCTGAATACCTAGCCAATCAACTAAGTGAATCGACCCTGAAGCTTCTTTATACATACGATGGAAAAGGAAGCATATCATCGGAAATTAAAAAGGTTTTAGCAGAAGAACTAAACAGGAAAATTTTAAAAGATCCTTTTCTTTTTCAGAAGAACTACAAGTTTTTTAAAGACGAAGAACTAGATGAGAACACAATATCGCTCAGAAATTCTCTGAATAAAAAGTTCTTACAACTACAATTCGAAAAAGATTTTGAAGAAGATCCTGAAATTTTCGATAACAGTAGATTGAATCTAGAGAAAGCAATTAAAGATCTAGAGCTTTCAGAACCGCCCTCGCGACCAATGATGAACGACCTTCAGCGTTTTAATAGAATGCTATTGGATTACGTTTCGTCGACAAAATTTAAGGAATATGAAATTGACCACCATTTCATTTCTTCCTTGCAACAAGAAGATAACAACTTCATTAAATACATAGTAAAACAGCTTAGCAAACCAACCTATTCTCTTCTTTTTGCATACGATGGAAAAGAAGACGTATTGCCAACCTTAAAAAAGGCTTTGGTCAAGGAGCTAAATCAAAATATATTAAACGATCCTCTTTTATTTCAGAAAAACTATACTTTTTTCAAAAACAAAGAGCTAGACAAAAAAACAATATCGCTCAGAAATTTACTGAACAAAGAGTTTCTGAAATTACAATACGAAAAACAGTTTGAAGAAAATCCTGAAAGTTTCGGCAACAGTAAAGAGAATCTGGAAAAGGCAATTAAAGAACTTGATTCTTCTGAGCCGTCCGCTCGGCCGATGATAAATGACCTCCAGCTTTTCAGCAGAATACTAGTGGATTATGTTTTGAACCCAACCAATGGCACTCAACAGCAACCTGAGTATCTCTGGGCATTCGAAGAAAGGCAGATTCCAAGCAGATCTAGAGTACGGAACCTTTTACAAGGTCGTTTAAATTATTTGCTTCAGTCTGACGGCGAAGAAACTGAAATCTTTTTCAGTCACCTGTTATCTATCAATGAAGATGCTAACGACCTAGTTAAACTCTACAAGGATGACGAAAAGATGTTACGCAGATTTCTTTTGGAGAGTATTTTTCCGTATGAAGTCAAGCATATCTATCGCATATATCAAGAACGATTGCATGCTCTCATTCAAGTTCTTAGAAAAGGAGCATCGACCAAGCAGGGCATAATTGATATTGTTGCGGCCAATTTCGGGCTGATCAGTGACGAACCTGAAGCAATAAAAGCAAAGGAACTGATACAGATAAAAGAGTATGACCCAAAAGAAGAGCATTTCTTCAATAAAAACGTAGCTCTGTACAAGCCTTTCAGTGTTACTAACAGCAACGAGACTGAAGCATTTCCAAAAGTCAAGATTACTCTTTTAAAGGCTCAGTTCAAAGGCATCTCAAACTTAACATTCTTTGAAATAAGTGCGGGACTAAAAACGGGAAATTCTTTTTCTATCGATATAGAAATGAGAATAAACGACACCTTACAACTTCTTCCAGATGGAACTGTGGTATTTAATGGGGTCTATTCGTCCCGAAAAATCGATGGTTCCGCATTTAGTTTATCTCCAGGAAATACGCATACATGGCAAATAGAGGCCAAAATCCTAAGCTCAGATGAGAAAACATTTGGCTCTTTCGGAAGATTCGATGTTACAAATTTCGACGATGCAGTGCTAATCTCGGAGGAAGAATGCCTTAAAGTTGAAGTGCTAACTGATAAGCTCACTTTCGGAGCTTTCACCATTGTAATCCCTTGGCACATAAAAGGAATTACCGACCGCTTCGCAGAAGGAAAAGACCATCCCCGACATAAAATCAAGAGCCTCGTAGAAAATGTAAAAGCAGCCGGCATTAAGTTAAGTGTCAGTTATTTATACGACTGCGAGGAAACTCATGAACTTAACGATCGTTTCGATATCAGTTTAAGAGGAAAACAGCTTCAAGAAGCTCATGAAATCAACGATAGCTTCTCAAATAATAGCCAGTTAATTCTTAATGAAAAACATGAACTAACTGACCTAATCAAAACATCAGGAATTTTCGACTATACAAAGTTCGATAGTGCTAACGGATTTGAATAAAACAAACAACCATTATGATAAACACCAAACACGACATCTTAGGAAAACTTACCATTCAAAAATACGACCTGAACGGTAACCTTGTAGAAGAAACAGTTGCACACAACAGCATTACCAAAGCTGGACGTAGATTAGTTGCCGATCTATTCAGGTTCAACATCAATGACGACAAGGCAGACAAAATCAAACGCATAACAATGATGCACGTTGGAGATTCCCCTGCTGCATTCGATGCTGACCATACTGCATTGCAAGGATATATCGAAAAAATGAAAGTCGTACCCGATGAAAACGATCCAATATCGGTTACAAACGAGGGGCGAATCAAATTGAGATTAATCAGCGAACTTGGAGAAGGCGATGGTAATGGAGCATTGCAAGAAGCTGGTCTATTTACCGATGACGAAACGCCTATCATGTACAACCGCGTTACTTTTAAAACAATTAACAAATCCGATCAATTTAAACTAACACTAATCTGGGAACTTACCTTTTAATGATACCTAGCCATGGCAAAATACGAACACAAAGAACGAAAAGTCGGGGAGGTTATCCTTTCGGCAGAATGGAACAAGATTGGTTATAAACTACAAAGTATCAACTCAAAATTCGACGAGGAGAAAGATCTGGTAACAGGAGCCCTTAGTGTTAGTGGTCCCCTCACTAGCCAAGCTGGACTTGTTGTTAGTGGTGATGCTACCTTTAACTCAAGTGCAAAAATTAATGGTACTCTTACCTGCCAGAACGGATTTGTTTTAGAAAAAGGGCTGAATGCTAAAAGCACTCTTGTTGTAGGCGGCGAAGCCACTTTTAACTCAAATGCTAAAATTAATGGTACTCTTACCTGTCAGAACGGATTTGTTTTAGAAAAAGGGCTGAATGCTAAAAGTACTCTTGTTGTAGGCGGCGAAGCCACTTTTAACTCAAATGCTAAAATTAATGGTACTCTTACCTGTCAGAACGGATTTGTCTTAGAAAAAGGGCTGAATGCTAAAAGCACTCTTGTTGTAGGCGGTGATGCAACTTTTAACTCAGATGCTAAAATTAAAGGCAATCTAATATTTGGAGATGTAACGAACACGTTTGCCCCACTACATGTCAAACATAATGCTTCTAGTACTAAAACTACAAATGCCCTAGCCTTACAATCTGAAGACAGCACAGCTTTAACAATGGCTTGGCTAAATAATTCTGATGAACAAATAGCGAACCTAGGACTAGCTAATGGTCTTAAGAGTTTCAATATTATGACTGATCCTTCAGTAACAATCAACATTGGAGGTGCCAAGAAAACTCAAATCTTTAGTGACTTTAGCGTGGTAGGAGCTTCGTCTTTCACAGGTGATATCGAGATTGAAGGAATTAGTCTCATGAAATTCATCAACGATGTGAAGAACGAACTAAACATGCCATAGTAAAGCAGATTATCACAAACAGATCATGCTACACACGCTATACGAAAACATACAAACTCTGCTGAAGCAATCTTTAAACGGATTGAACCTAAAAGCAGAAAATTTTGGCACAGCCCCTCCCAGTCAGGTTAGGCCTTATTTTCAGATTGCTGGAGAAACTTTCCTGTTGAAAGTTCCCCAGCTAAAGCGAAAAGAGGACACAAAGCAACTTGACGAAACAGAAGTTTTCGTTTCTAGCAATGGTAATATTTCCGACCAGAATCCCTATATACTGAAAAATTCACCTTCGGAAATAACCAGCGTGCTAATACTCGAAAACAAAGGGACAGCGCAAGAAATGAGCACAAAAATTGATAGTGGCCAATACACACTTGCAAGCAACGAACTCACTTTGGCTTCGGCAAAATATGCTGCAAACACAGAAATAATTGTAGCTTATAAGTACCACGGCAAAGAATACTCGGATCGCTTCGAAGAACGCTTCATGCTCAAAATCTACGACGAAGACTTAGCACAACTAGAGAAGTATGCCCTACTGTCGCTACCTGCAATTTGGGCAGGGATGGGTACATTAGTGGATGAAACATACGACCACTCACTGGGCGCGCTACGTTCAAAAGTATCTGTTAGTGAATTGGTTTTCGAAGGACAAGAGACCATCTACCAAAACCCACAATATTCAATGTTAAAATTCCGGGTAAACGGTATTATTACATTTGTGGAAACGAAATCTGATGGCGATCAGCTAATCCAAAAGGTCAAACTTAACGATACAGGATTACTTCAAAGCACATAATTTTTCTCAAATGATTGATTAATGCATGTAGGAGTCAGGATTTAAATTAATTTTGATTCCTACAATTAAAAAATAATCATAGGAACGCCAATGGCGAATCACTCAAGTTAATTTAAACCCCATGAAGGACAAATTAGAGAAAAGGTTAGCACAGCTAAAACAAGAAATGGAAGCTGGACAGACTCAATTGCAACAATTACTCGAGCAAAAAAGTAACCTAGAACAAACCCTACTGAGAATTAGTGGTGCAGTTCAGGTTTTAGAAGAAGAACTCAAAGAAACTGAAGAACCTGAATTGGCAGAGCAAGAAGCCTAAATTACATAAAAGCCCAAATTCGACTAGTAGAATTTGGGCTTTTATTTATTATGCGAATAGAAATATGACTCCAAGGTAACTCTGTATTCAATCTAGAATATACCTTTTATATGTCGGAGTTTGACCAAAAGTGTCATGTGAACTTCATTACGTATCATAAACAACCATAAACTTACGCTTATCAGGGTCAATAGAGATATCGATCTGAGCTGTAGCAAGTAAATCCTTACAACCCTTCGAAAGGTTAACAAAAGACACCTTCTTTCCAGCCTCTGTGTACTTCTCGTGGATTTTTCGGATGGCTTCTACTCCGCTCATATCTGCAACACGGCTTTCCTCGAAATCTACAATTATTTTTTCAGGATCGTTTTTAATATCAAATTTTTCTACAAAAGCTGTTGTTGAACCAAAAAACAGAGGGCCAACGATATCGTAACTTTTTATGTTGTTTGTGTCTACTCTCGTATTGGCGTGGATACGAACAGCGTGATCCCAAGAGAACGACAACGCTGCCAAAATAACACCAATTGCAACTGCTAAGGCCAAATTGTGGAACACAACCGTCACAAAGGCAACAATCAGCATAGTAATGAAGTCAGCACGTGGTGTTTTGCGAGCGTCACGGATACTCGACCATTCGAACGTACCGTAGGATACCATAAACATTACACCAACAAGGGCAGCAACTGGAATCAGCTCAATAACTGGTGAAAGGAACATAATAAATGCCAACAGTGTAACAGCAGCTATCAGACCGGCCAAACGTCCGCGTGCACCTGAGTTGATGTTGATCATACTCTGACCAATCATAGCACAGCCGCCCATGCTACCAAAACAGCCAGAAACAAAGTTTGCGATTCCTTGCGCTACACTTTCTTTATTACCACTACCGCGCGTATCTGTTTTTTCATCAATAAGGGTTAGTGTAAGCAGACTTTCGATTAGACCAACTCCAGCAACACTTATGGCCGGTAAATAGATAATATTAAGCGTCTTCCACGAAAAAAAATCCGCTGGATAATCTAAAAACAACGAAGGCAAGCCTCCTTGCATAGATTTCCCTTGAAGAAGTGTGTTCACAGTAGGCGTGTCGATACCTGGAATAAAAGAAATCCCTGCAATCACCAATATGGCAGCTAATGCAGACGGAATTGCTTTTGTAAGTTTTGGCAGAAACACCATTATACCAATGGTAAGAGCTACAAGAGCAACCATTACAACCATTTTCATCCCAGTATAGTACACCACAGTTTCACCAGCTTTCTGACCGAACATTGGAAACTGCGCCATAAAAATCACTATGGCCAATCCGTTTACAAAGCCCAGCATTACAGAATGGGGCACTAAACGTATAAACTTACCCAAGCGCAGAAAACCGACCACCATTTGAATCAGTCCCGCTAAAATGATGGTTGGGTAAAGATAGATTTCTCCATAATCCTTAACTGTAGCTCCAACTACCAATGCAATTGCACCTGTAGAACCAGAGATCATCCCAGGACGCCCCCCAAGGACTGATGTGAAGAACCCCATGATCGCAGCTGCATACAGTCCCACCAATGGATCTACCCCGGCAATAAATGAAAAGGCAATTGCTTCTGGAACTAAGGCAATTGCTACCGTTAGTCCCGATAAAATTTCGTTTTTCAGGCCTCCGCCTTTGTACTCACCTATGTATTTCCTAAACATTTTCCTAATTTTCCTGAATATTCAAAAGCCGCAAAAGTAACACTTTTTAACAAACAGGAAGGAACAGAAGATGATATTTATCGACAACACTGGTCAATTAACAGTGTAGTAACATTTTGGAGAGGTTTGGGATGGAATATGTGCATTTTTTCACAAACACACCTAGACCCCGAAGGGTAGGTGTCATAGAATACCTATTCTTTTTTTTGCTAGCCTGACATGTGCGGCACTACTTCAAAGTCTCACGCAAGATCAGCAACCGTACTCTGCATTATCTCTGTATTAACCGTATTTTTCAACTCTTCAATGAAATTAGAAACAAAAGCTTCATTCTCGTTACAGTAATATGAACCAACTGACAACGTGAGGTTTTTCCTATAAGTCGATACAGCGATCTGAAATAGACTTGGATGATTTATACCGCCCAGCATATATGCACGAACTGGCAAATTCGTATCGAAATCAATTTTTTCCACTTCAATTATCCCGATGTTAGTTAAGCTCGGCGCTGCGTTGGATCGGCCTTCTTTTATCTTGTCGAATTCTTTGTAGAAAATGTTTTTTAGCTTTTTGTAGGGAATATTTTTGAACAGGAAAGCCATCATCGGGAAATCTGCAAGACTGTATTTCTTTTGTCTTCTGGTCTTTGTAATGCCTGCTATTTCTCTCAATAAACCTACAAAACTGTCTATTGTATTATCTATGTCTATGTTGTGAATGGCTGAAAAATTTGATAGAACATCGTAATTAGCATCATCCAGATAACCTCTTAAATCCGAAGCGTAAGTCAAGCGATTGGTTTTATTGGAGTTCTTCAGTACCTTTCTGAGTGTGAAGTAAAACACCGTCAGAAGTGTATCGTTTACGGTAGCTGAATATTTTTTGCCGAACGCCTTAATCTCATCAAATTCCGAAGGGGTTATTGTGTGGGTTTTAAAATCTGGACTTTGTAGATCTTCCAGTTTTAGAGGTCTGTGAAATGTTGGGGCATCTTTTTTATTAGAAAGCGTTAATTTTATTATCGCCAGCTTTTCCTTTATACTTAGTTTTTGCGATAACAGTTTTAAACTGCGCGACGGTACATTGTGCAGCTTGTCCACTGGCCTGTTTTGCGATATGCTAGTGTAGTTATGAGCCAATTGGTATGCAAAATTCTTTACTCCGGCGGCATCGGTAACAACATGGTTGCAATTAAGTACAACAGTATCTGTCTTAGATCGGATTAGGGACACTAGTAATTGAGGGCCAGTAAATGTATCTATTTGCTCTAAAACAGTCTCGTGAACTAGCTCTTCGGCCTGCTGACATTCTTTATACGAGAATATTTTATCTATTTCATTTTCGCTGAATTTCCACAAAACCTTGTTTTTATTCTCTACATAAGCCGCGCACGTTATGGGATTGTTTTCGATGGTTATTTTCACGGCGTCTTTTAGAATTTTCTCATCTAAGGGCTTTTCAAAATGCAGTACCAGCCGTATTTGGTGGTCAGCAATTCTTTTGCAGAAAAACTGCATCTGATCCCACATTGGGGTTTTGATTTCTTTTACCATGTTGTTTGCAACTCGTTTTTTGGTAGTGGTTAAGCACGTGGTGTATTTCAGCAGTTTCTAATTTGGATCGATAATGTGTAAAAACTACAAGTAAAAAGCCTGTTTTACAAGTAGTATAGACTTTCCGTTCTCATCTATCCATCCACCGATAGACTGTGCGTGCTCGGACTGAAAAACAAAGGGCAATTTCTTTTGCCTTAAAGTTTTGGCAACTCATAAACAGGGCTTTACCCCGTTCATGTACATGACCTTAGGGTGGTTCCTGTTCACCTTTTCTAGCGCAATTCGGCACAATGGGATAAATTCAACTTTTCCCATCACACAAGATACTGTTTTATTTAGAAAAGTGTTGTATGTGTTTGTTTATCTATCTAGTTTTAAGTGTAATATGATTTCTGTTGATAGAAGCAATACCTCTTCAATATTTTGGCAAACTACAAATGAAGATAAGGTTTCGGATCTATTTATTTTAGACTTTGTAGGTAATCTACTTAGCGTCAGAATAAATCTAGATTTATTCTGATAGACTACTTAATTATTGTAGAGCAAAAACAGAAGTTGAGCGTAATTAGACGCTCAACTTCTGTTTTATATTGATAATGAATAGTAGTAGCTTAAACTTAAGACGTTAATATTCAAAATCAACAATAGTGATCCCAGCTCCGCCCTGGTCTATTTTTTCGTCATAAGCCTTATGAACAAACTCAACAGTTCTTAGGTACTGGCGGATAAGTTGACGTAAGATTCCATTGCCCGTACCATGTAAAATTCTTACTTGTTTGGCTTCGGCAACAATACATTCATCAACATAAGATTGTACAGTGGCCACCGCTTCATCAGCCCGCTGTCCCCTAATGTCGATAGAAGCTTTAAAATCAAGTCTTTTGGAAAATTGCCATTCTGAACTTGAACTGCTTTTCTGCTGGTTACGTTCGAGTTTGCGGCTCTCGTTTTTAGAGACTCGCTTCAGACGCTTCACGTTTACAGTTGTACGGAGTAGACCGAGACTTATCGTTATGTCATTTCCGTTAATTTCCATTACTTCAGAAATCCCTTTCTGACCCTCCAACACCACAGAATCCCCAACTTCCAATGGACGTTCCTGCTCTTGCTTTTCAGCCTTTTCTTCTATTCCTTGGTTGCGTTTTGCTTTTTCTGCTTTATTACGAATCTTTTGCATTTTGCGCTCGATTCGTTCTTCTTCAGCCTGTTGTTGTTGCAGTTTTTCTTCAGCAAAAGTGTTTAGCTCGGCCCTTAGTTCACGGGTACGCTCTTTTTCGGCGTTGGCTTTCTTAATTTCAGAAATAGTGTTCTCTATCCGCTTGTTGATAGTAGAGGACATCCTTTCGGCGGCTTCTTTGGCCTCTTTTATCGCGCGTTTCTTCTCTCTAACAGCTTCGTCGCGTTCTTCAGCATATTTTATGATCAGTTCGTCAAGTTCCCGCTGTTTTCTGTTAAGGCGCCTTTGTTTATTTTCCAGTTTCTGGCGCTCTTTGTCTACAGCCTTTAGGTTTTTGTCGAAGTCGATATGTTCTTTACCGATTTTTTCTGTGGCCAACTTTAGGATATCTTCAGAAAGGCCAATATTGCGTGCTATTTCAAAAGCAAACGAGCTACCCGGTTTACCAACTTTCAGCACAAAAAGTGGCCTCATTTTCTGAGTATCGTATTGCATAGCTCCATTTATAATCCCTTCAGAAGCAGATGCAAAGTGCTTAAGGTTGGTGTAGTGAGTCGTAACCAAACCAAAAGCTTTTCGTTCGTTCAGTCTTTCCAGAACAGCTTCGGCAATAGCACCACCAAGCAATGGTTCTGTTCCAGTGCCGAATTCATCTATAAGAAAAAGACTTTTATGATCTGCATTTTTCGTAAAGTTCCGCATGTTCACAAGATGAGAGCTATACGTACTTAGGTCATTTTCCAAGCTCTGTTCATCACCAATGTCGAGGAATATTTTCTGAAAAATTCCTGCATGCGAACTGTCCATAAGAGGAATGAGCAGCCCACATTGGAGCATGTATTGCAGCAGGCCAACAGTTTTCAAACAAACAGACTTTCCCCCCGCATTGGGCCCTGAAATAAGTAAAATACGGTCTACGGCATCAAGTTTCAGGTTTAGCGGAACTACAGTTTTCTTTTCTTTTTTTAGAGAAATCTGTAATAGCGGGTGTACTGCCCCATGCCAGTCAATTTCTGGATGCTGTTTCAGCTTTGGTTTGATAGCTTCGAACTCTATAGCCAGCAATGCCTTTGCCCTTATGTAGTCCATTGTACCCAAAAAATGGTACGAGCTACTAATGGCATGAAGGTGCGGACGAATTTCTTCAGTGATGTTTTGCAATATTTTTATAATCTCGCGTCGTTCTGAAAATTCCAGTTCCTTCAGTTCATTGTTGAGTTCAACAATTTCAACAGGTTCGATAAAAACAGTTTTCCCAGTTGCAGATTCGTCTTGAACAAAACCTTTGATTTTCCGTTTATGCGAAGCCGCAACAGGAATAAGCATTTTGCCGTCGCGCATAGAAATGCTCACATCGTCATCAACCCAACCATCTTGTTGTGCTTTGGCCAGAATAGAATGCATGCGTTTGCTGATGCCTGACTGCTTCCTGCGTAATTCACTGCGTATCTGCTGTAGTTCAGCAGATGCATTGTCTTTTATGCGGCCAAACTTGTCTAGTACTGCATCGATAGATTTCAGTAGGCTAGGGAAGGAGTCAATTTCTTTTGTCAGCTTTTTTAGGTTGATGTATTCTTCTTCTTCGCTATTCTTAAAGAAAGTAACAAGTCGGTGAACGGTTCCCAAGGAGCGGCGCAGGTCAAAAAGCTCTGCTTCAGTGAGGAAAGTTCCTATGATTTTGGCTTTTTCGAGCGATTCCCTCAGGTCGAGGTAGTTGTCGACGGGGAAGTTGTCCTCGTATTCGCAGATGTACTTCATTTCATCGGTCTGGGAAAGAAGGGTATCTACAAAATCGAAACGGTTAGAAAAGCGTATCTTATCAATTTTATCGCGCCCTAAGTTGCTTAAGCATTTAGACTTCAACATCTCGCGGATGCGCGAAAAACCTATTTTATCTTCGAAATTATTTGGATATATCATTCACTAATTGCCTTTGAACCTACAAAACTAAGAGTTGTGCTTCATATTCGGAAATCTATCTTAGGTAGCTTTGCTGGTTAATTCCTGATTATGTGCTATAAAAATGATTCTAGGGCTTGATTTTTAGTTCCGATATGGTTTAACTTTATATCCCACCTCCAAGATGTTTGCGTTACAGGGCAAAGGCATTGGATAGTTTTCGAAATAAGTAATGTGCTCATATTCAGGTTAGATAGTTGAGTTGTTTTTGGGGAGGATGAAATGAGGTTGTCTTTAAACTGTTGTGAATCAATCGTTTTTAGATATAAATTTGATTGAGCACTTTACTTAATAAAGGGAAATGTACTGACAGAACTAATTCAAGTAAATTTAATGTAGTATTTTATTACCAATAGTAGTTATTTGGTGTGTGGTGGTTATGGCTTTTGTTGAAAACCTCATGGGCAAGCTATGTGCTGGTTTTTAAGTGTCGTACAATTATTCAGGGAAGTCTATTTTTAGATCTTCATGATGGTGCTCCGCTCAATTCTTAGTTTCCTTATCTGAATTGTCTGTGGGTTTACAACTCAGATTTAGTTTGCACTTCAGAATGAATTTGTTTGGATTTATTGTCAAACTAGTGAAAAACAAACTTTAACGGATGAAACATTTACATCTCTCGATTAAGCAACGGCTTCACTTTTCCAATATCGGACAGCTAATTTTAGTTGCTTTACTTGTTGGTTTTATTTTTTTCTTGAACTATTCTTTTGAGAAGATAAATCAAAGGAAAAGTAGAAATGATGAGCATGCCTATAAGGTTGGGCAAATGGCATTGGGAGTAAAAGATTATTTGAACAATGCAATATCATTCGATAAGTTCAAAGAGCAACATATGGCATTTCTACTTAGCGATTCGGTGGAGCTTAGGTTCGATGAACTTGTAGATGTTTTTAAGGAGTTGGAAGAGATTGATAGTTTGAAGAATGTAAATCTGAAAATTGAGGAAGAAGTATATGGACTAACGGAATCTTCTATTAGAGCATCGAGCACTTTTATCTATGAAACATCTCAGAAACTGGCAGATCTGAAAAAAAGAAAGCAAGTGAATATATACGAGCGGTTGGTGCTTGCTGGTGCCAGTGTGAATACAAATACGAATTTTCATACCCGAATTTATTTCAAATTACTTCAAGAAAACCTTGCGTACAAAGATACTCTGATCAATTCTTTAGATATAGCAATTGAAAATTCTTCTAAGGATGCTGTTTCACTTAAAGGAACACAGTTCGAACGGCTTCCCGTGGATGCAACACTTGCCAATAAGCGGATCAAGGAAATTACGATTAATTACATAGAGAATACGGAACGTTTCAATGCACACAGCAATAGGGTTTATCTGGAGGTTGAAAACCTGATGAAGAAATTAAATCAGATAGAACAAGAATATGCAAAAAGTAGTTTTGGTCGGATAAGAATGCTTTTGTTAGTTATTTTCGTTGTATTGTTGTGTATATCAGCCTTCAATATTGTATTCAATTTCTTGCTTGCCAAATCTGTTGCAGATTCGCTTACAAAACTTATCAAGTGGTTTCATCAGATTGGAGACGGGATAATTGACGATAAAATAGGCAAGAAAGATACTTTACGAAAGGATGAATTTGGAGATCTTTTTCGCTCATTAAGGATTATGGTTACTAAATTAAAGGAAATCATCAATGCAATATATGCAGCATCGGATTCAATCTCACAGGGAGGAACGCAGATCAATAAGTCCGCCGATTTAATATCGGGGGGAGCAAATGAGCAAGCTGCAACCACGGAGCAAATTTCTGCATCTATGGATTTTATGACCAATAGTATATTGAAGAATAGCACTCAGGCCATAAAGGCGAGTAAAAGTTCTCAAAAAACGAAGGATAAAGCTAAAAAAGTATCGGAAGTTGCGAAGGTGAGCCTACAATCGGTTCAGAACATTACCCAAAAGATCGGAATTATTGGAGAGGTAGCTAGTCAGACCAACTTATTGGCGATAAATGCAGCTATAGAAGCTGCTCATGCTGGAACTGCAGGAAAAGGATTTGGTGTTGTGGCCGATGAGGTTCGGAAATTATCGGAACTGAGTCAGGAGTCTGCCCAAGGAATAGACCAATCCAGTGCGGTAAGCCTGGATGCCACAGTTGAGGCAAAGGAATTAATGCTCGACATCTTGCCCGAAATTGAATCCAATGCAGATATTGTTGCTTCCATTAGTCAATCGACTGAAATGCAGCAAGCTGGTATTTCAGAAGTCAACATCGCGATCCAGAATTTAGCTATGATATCTAAATCCAATTCAGACGCAGCAAAGGAGTTAGCGGTATCATCGGAAGAATTAGCTACTCAGGCACTGAACCTGAGGGATACAGTTTCCTTCTTTAAAATTGTTGGTTAATCCTCCGTTGTTTCTGCGGGGCACTTCCTGTTGAAACATGGGTTTATAAGTACTAAGTCAAAATTAGATTTATTCTGATGTAAGCACTTGGTTTCGTGTAGAAAGTGAACTCAAATAAAAAAGTCCGGGACCTTGTTTGTTACAGGATAAAGTCTCAGGTACAATGAGTTGTTACTAGTTCCTTTGTCCTCTTTGTAAAAGCAGTTGCGTTAGGTAGATTATAAAACCTATTACAGACAGAAAGTAGAGTAAATCTCTTGAGTCAATAACACCACGGCTCATGGACATGTAATGCGCGTTTATTCCAATATTTTCAACCCAATCGGCGCCATTGCCCCATATTTCGAGCATTGCAAGGGCTTCAAAACCTAGGTAAAATGCAAAAGATAGAACTACAGCCAGAATAAAAGCTGCAATCTGGCTTTCAGATATAGCAGATGCGAACACACCTATTGCTACATAGATTGCAGAAAGGAAGAAAAGTCCAATAAATGACCCCCATGTTGCTCCAACGTCCATATTACCACTTAGGTTTCCAGTAAAGATTCCCCAAAAAGAACTGTCGGTAATACTTTCTTTAGCAATCCCAAGATCATAAGCGGAGTAAAAGTAAATCAGCGTAGGTAATAATGAGAGCAGAACCAGAGATAGACCAGCCAAGTACTTTCCTAGCACAATCTGCAGTTCGGATAGCGGCCGTGTATAAAGCAGTTCGATGGTGCCTGTGCGTTTCTCTTCTGCAAAAAGCCTCATGGTTACAGCTGGTACTAAAAAGAGGAATACCCATGGTGCAAGATCGAAAAGTGGCGCAATGTCAGAATAACCATTGTTCAGGATATTCATATCTCCTGGGAAAACCCATAAGAAAAGGCCATTTGCCAATAGGAATGTAATAATAGCCAGATAACCAATAAGCGAGCTAAAAAAGCTATTGATTTCTTTTCGCAGTAATGTGAGCATGGTCTAGAGAATGATTAAATCTTTGGTAGGCAAATATACGCACTAAGCTAAAATTATTGGAATATCTAATGCGAAAATGGTTTTTATACGAGTAATGTTTCTTGCAATGTGTTCTTATTCAACATAAAAAATGCCGAATAAGATTCTCATATAAGAAAAAAGCAGGCCGATAAGCCGGATTCTGTTCCCTTCCGAAGAAAGGCTTCTATCATTTATCTTGGTTGCCTGTCTCCAGACTACTCTAACGACCTACCCCCCGACATTGGACGGGCAGTCCTTAATTGCCGGTATACATGGCCTTTCAACCCAAGAGGCGTACAGCTACAACAGTTGCCTGTTGTACTGGTGGGCTCTTACCCCACCTTCTCACCCTTACCGCAGTGCGGCGGTTTTTTCTTCTACGCTACTATACCCTCACGAATATCTTCCCGTTAGGAAGCTCAGTGCCCTGTGTTGTCCAGACTTTCCTCTGCTTGTAATCACAAACAGCGATAGAATGGCCTGCTCTTGAACTGCAAAAGTAAAGCTTTTAAACGAAAAACGAAGTGAAATGCTGTATAGCACGCATTTTTGTTTGATAGATTGGCTCTTTTTTTTGTTTTCCTTTGTTGAGAATCAGGGAATATGCAATTGATACTGAAATTTCTTACTGGATAAAAATATTTATCGGAATTTTAGTTGATTTTTAGAAAATTAAATAAGCGTGCAAATATACACGGCACTTTTGGGTGTTGTCAAAATGCTGAATACTAGAACGATGCTTTTTTAATGAGTCGGCCACGTGTTTAAAAGTCTATTCAATCATAATCAATAGGTTTTCTAACTTGGGTTAGAAGCTAACGTATAATACAGGTACAGCATTCATTGAAGTAAAAGAGGTATCTATTGGAGTGAATGTTTTAAGAGGCTTGCAGTATTTCACTGAAAGCCTCTTGTAGAATTGGATGCCTACTCTAGTCTAACCTTGAAGCAACATAGAGTGGCTTTTTATTCAAGCATTGAACTCAACCTAAAAAAATGGGTGAGTTGCAATAATTGAAATATGTATCACTTAGTTCTTGATAAATTTAACAGATTCGCCTCCCGCTGCTTTTAATATGTATGCGCCTGGAGAAAGCTTACTGATGTTAATGCTTTTCTTTTGAATATCCACATCGATATGCTGACCGGACAAAGTGAATATTTTAACTGCATCTTTTGTACCCTCGAAGTAAAGTATATCCTTCGCTGGATTTGGGTATATGCGTAGTTTGTTAACGCCTATTGATGTTGCACTTGTTGTTTTGTCGTCAATAACATCACCATCGTTTGCGTTGTCATTTGCTGAGCCAATTTTCAAGTCAATGATTCCACTTCCGTAGGTAGCAAACCGAACCGTGTTTTTAGAGGCAAGGTATTGTACAGCTGTGAAATCTGCATTTGGAACATCCTCTGTGTCCATTTTATACCATTGGTCGTCTTCTACAGAGAATACCCACGCACCAGCATTGGCACATGCCCCAAAAATAAACTTCCCATCATCAGACACATCAAAATCTCTAAATCTCCATGTTTTTAGGCCTGAATTGTGTTCTGTAAAAGTTTGGCCTCCATCAGTAGAAATTAGGAAAAGGTTTCCTTTACCTGCATAGTAGACTGTTTGTTCGTCTACAGGGCTAGTTTTGATAACTTGCTTGGTTCTTTTATATGAATCTTCGTTCCCTGGCCAGTTGCCGCTAGTAGTTGCTTCTTCAAAAGTGTTTCCTCCGTCTGTAGAATAATAGAATTGGCCGGATTTTAGAGAAACATACCAACGGTTTGTATTGATTTTAGAATAACCAAAAGCACTAACAGGGCTAGGGAAAACATGAGGGTGCATTGTTCTTTTTATAGCACTTCCGTCATAGTATATCTTTTGTAGTTGAGTTCCTGTAGAAATATACACTGCATCTTCATTAGGATCTGGAGAGCCAACCATCGATGACGCCCACCATTTAGAGTAGAAATACTTTTTCTTTACATTGGATTTTGATGCTGATGCAGTCACATCGCTACGCCCAATGGCTCCATAATAATACCAGAACCAAACAGATTCACCGTTTTTGGCCGTAGTAACGCGCAATACATCTGTACTTCCAATTTCGGGTGTACTGTACATTCCTGCGTCATTCATTTGATCCACATAACCACGGCAACCTCTATCTTGTAGTGCAACATAACCTGCATTGTGTTTTTCACTGGTAAATGCATCGTAGCACATCATAATTGGTGAACCTAAGTTAAGTGATTGCCACGAATCCCAATTTTCTGGAGCATCGGAGTAATAGCATCCAAAATCAAGACCGGCAAAAGCGAAAGAGCTACCATCTTCTTTTTCATAGAATTTGAAGTGCTGCAAATCCCAAGTGTAGTACTTGTTAAGCTTATGTTTGTTCTTTGTGAACGTTGTGCCATAGTCTTCAGACATTTTTAACTCAACGAAACCTTTGTAGCAGATATTTGGTTTGGTTGGGTGAACTCCCACAAGAGCTTTGTCGTTGTCTTCATTGGTAACAGTCCATGTTTTTCCTGCATCGCTTGAGTAAAGAATTTTTTTTGCACCGTCGTTAACATAGAAGTGATATGAATTGCCGTGGTAGGTGCCATATAGCCTAGATAAAGCATTGAACGACTGTGAGGTTTCGCTCACAAGGCTAAAGTCAGACTCTTGTGGCTTCATTTTATAAATTGAAATCAGCTTCGAACTTTTTTTCCTCGCAAATGCATATACTGTTGAACTATTGAATGGTTTACATATTTTCAGGTCATACTCGGACATAGCCCAGTTATGAGCCGATTCTGTGTAATTAAGTCCGTAGTCCGAAGAAAAATAAATATGATGATAGCCTTTAGACCCATGATAATTTCCTCCGTGGGCAATGATTTTTTTAGCATCACCGATTTTGGCAATTTCAATTTTTGAGTTCCACCCATTTTCGAACAGTGCTCCGTTTGCAGTAGTCCATGTTTTACCTTCATCGTCGGAGTATTGCATTCCCCCGTTGTGCTCTTGCTTCAACATTCTGAATTTTCCGTCTGCAAGATTAATCCCGGTAAGTTGACGTTTCAAGAACTTCTCTTTGTGATTCAGGCGTTCCCATTTTTTCTGGCTTGTCTTATCCAATTTGTACAGGTGACCTGCGTATGAGATTCCATAAATTTGGTCGTTGACAGGGTCGTAAGCAGAACCATCTACCCTAAAGCCATTGCCGCCTTTGAAGTATTTTTGTTCCCACTCGCCTGTGATTTTTCCGTTTGCGAAAGAATTTGTTACTTTTTTGTAGCTAACTTCGTCCCTATGGCGCAGTGAATTGAAATTGTAACCATTTGCAGCAAGTTTCACTTTCCATGCATCGTAGTCGGCTCTCTTTTGTGCATCTAAGTTATCAGGATGAAACGCACCTTCTCGAGGTTTTATCTCCTTAGGCCTAGGTTCTTCTTTGTATTCCTCCTCTAGTGAGGTGATAAACTCCCAGCTTTCAGGGGCAAATAACCCCATGTACATAGCAAAAGCTGTAATGCCGAATAAGGTTAATGTTATGCCAAGTGTTTTTTTCGTTAACAGGTTCATCATCGATAAGAATTTTGGGTTAAGGTTTACTTATGTTTTAGGGTTAAATAAGGTTGCGAACTATTAATATTTCAAGAATTCAATTTGAATAAGTGAGCAAGTGTCCTAATTAAGTAAAGACGACCGCTGTCTATTTAGTTTTAGTTGAGTATGAAATACTCATATTCACATGAAGTCTTTAAAATTTAATTGGTTCACGACTTTGAAAATTATTCACTTTCAGAAAAAGTTAGCTTTAATATGGCCACCTACTTACCGTTTAAAAAGCATGATATCCACAGTGTTTGTACTTTTATTATTTAAAAATCCTTTGCCTATGAATATTTTCCATTGATCAACAGGGTTTCAGGTTTTTCTGTAATCAACTGAAATCGATTGTTGTTTAAAGGTAGTTTTCTTGTTCTGTTATTACTTTTTAGTGGCTTATATGAAAGCTTATTTTAAGGTCTTTTGTACTTTTATTTTAAAGCCACAAAATCGGCATATATTTTTTTATACCCAAAAAAAATATCACCTATTAGGTAAAAAGTAGATAATGCTATTGATTACGGCTATAATAACGCAGAAAAAGGGTAATACTGGTTATCGTTAATAGCTCTATGGGTTATCTCTAAGGTATGGGGTGTTTTGAAATGTAAGTAGTTTAGTGTAAGAAAAAATGTTTTTCCATGGTTTACGTCTGGGCTATAACCCTTTCACCACTATGCGGTTATTTCAGGTGTGCAGAAAAACCGAAAACCAAAATCACTTTAGTATAAATAAGTTCACAATATTATTTTTTAAAATAAAAATCTCCACTTAGGGAAGTAGATTCCCATGGAGTTTGTTCATTATTCGATTTGTTCATCACTTCTTTGCGTACGCGCTGGAATAGTTGTAATGCAGTTATGTTTGGTGTGTGGATGTGTTTCAGTAGGGCAGAGGTATACAGCCCATTTCCACTTCCAGAACCATCAGAGGCTGTTTTGCCGGGAGATGTGGCGTAAGCTATCAATGTTCCTGATGGCGCATTCATAAAAGCTAGACCTGAGCCTTTTGTTGTTCGTGACCAACTGCGTTCGAACGGGTTGTCGCGACAGGCATCAAGGATAATTATGTTGGTTTTGTTTTTCGATTCCTCCATTTTTCCCATTAAGCGACCTGTTGGCACGCAGTCGTAGTCTACATCTGTTTTGTTTTTGAGTTGGGCATCTATCGGGACCAGATAGTTTCGTCCATCTACTTGTATACCATGCCCGGCGTAGAAGAATAGGCCAACTTCAAATCCGTTCAGTTTTTGCCCAAAAGTGTCCATAGCTTTTTTCATATCACGTTGACCGCAGTTTTCATAAATTAGCACTTCAAAACCCAACCTGCGCAGGGCTTTATCCATTGAACGGATATCGTTTACGGGGTTTAATAGTTTTCCTCCAAATTTATAGTCGGAATTTCCGATTAAAAGAGCCAGCCGCTTCTCAGGTGTTTTGGAACTATTGATTTTTTTTGAGCTGTGTTTCAAGTTGAATTTACGTTTCGATTCGTTTCCTGTTTGGTCGATGGCCACTATCGTTATGCTGGAAAGCTGACTGATATTTTCATTATTGATGCTATAATATCCATTGCCTTGACTGTATGCTTCCGTGCTGTTAATGAAAACGGATTGCACACCTTCCGGATCGGTTACAAGAGCTTTTATTTCCCTGTCTTTTTCTGCTACAATTGTAAAGCCACGTTCTTGTTTAGGGTTGATCAGTTCAATCCGTGCAGGTGTGTTGAACTGTACTTGTTGAATCTGTTGATTGGGGGAACGTTTTTCGATTTCCAAAGAACGCACAAAACGTTTACCAGCATCTATTCCTGTTCCTTGTTTAAGATACATGGCTTGGTACAGTCTATTCCCAACCATTATGATGCGGGAAACCAGGCGTAAGTTGTTGAGGCCATTTCCTTTGAAATCCCATGCAGGATAACCTTGTATGGTTATTTTTTTTTCTTCGGAAATTGTAACGCCAAGATTGGAGACGGCTCCGTCTTTTGCGCTTTCCAATAAGTCATAAGGGTCGAGCTGGTTCACGAGCTCAGCAGGATAGTCGCTGTAGGCAGCCATAAATGCTTCTTCGAGACTTTTTTCGTGCATGAACATTGTCATTTGTATGGCTCCGATCTCAGTAGGTATGTCTTGAGTTGTTACTACAGGTTCAGCTTCAAACGCAATTTTAAACCTCCCCTCTGGGGAATGGAATTTTTGTGAAAGCGTAATAGTAGCCTGAACGGTGAATATGAACACAAAGAAAAAAGTTTTCATTTGGGGCTGATTTTTAGGTTTAAAGGTCAGTTATTATCTGTTTTACCATTGGGGGCA
The DNA here is from genome assembly GCA_965230435.1 of Bacteroidales bacterium. Taxonomy (GTDB): domain Bacteria; phylum Bacteroidota; class Bacteroidia; order Bacteroidales; family JBDKHP01; genus JBDKHP01. The sequence continues at coordinate 162,243 of CBDDLB010000002.1, read as the reverse complement.
ATACGAGAAATAATCATAGGATTACGTCAGTGTTGCAAAAGTATGGGCTGTAACGAACTTAATGTTCAAACTTATGCCTAAGTCAGCGTTGTCAGTATTGTTGATGTATATTACATGAGGACTGTACTGATGTGTGGTATACAAAGACCGACATTATTGAACATCAGGAATTATAGATTCGAAACTATAAATTGACTTAGGTCTAAAAATCAATATATAATCAAATTGAAATAGCCAATTGTTAACTTTATAGCTCCTTAGTATTTAATATTTTTACGATGTCATTTAATAGAAGTTGCTTATTGGGGCCGTATTCAGAATAAGCTACGTACAAATAAAAGTCAATAGAATCAGTATTGTTATTGGTAAATAAGTAGGTGTGTTAATATTAGCGACTCTTTTAGCTTTGTCACCATATTGAATATTAGCACGATGCTTTTCCTAATCAATTACACTTCGTGCTTAACTTTTTGTTTCAAAGCTGTAGGTGTTTTCTTTTTATCTGCTGTATTGGGTAAATTGAAATTTATGTTTGTTCCATCCGAAATTTCAGTTTCCAGAAGCAGGTATTGTGAAAAAGAAAGAAGAGCCGTGATCGATTTTGCTTTCGACCCAAATTTTTCCTCTGTGTTTTTCAATAAATTCTTTGCAAAGCAGAAGGCCAAGACCGGTTCCTCTTTCGTTATTGGTTCCTGGGGTACTTTGGCTGTTTTCTATTTCGAAAAGCTTACCGATATTTTCTTCACTTATTCCGACCCCACTGTCTTTTACTTCAATTTTCATATCCGCCTCCTCTTGTATAGCCGCAAGCTTAATTTTCCCTTTTTCATGCGTATATTTAATGGCATTCGACAGTAGGTTTCTTATCGTTGTCTCCAGCATATAAGTGTCTGCATTAACTGTAATGTCAGGATCTATTTCTACAGAAAGCTGTATGTGTTTCTCTTCATAGTTTGCCTCAAGCAGATTTAATACATTCTGAACTAACTGCCTTAGCTTTATCTCTTCGGGTTCGTATTTTATTTTGTTGCTTTGCAAGCGCGACCACTGAAGTAAGTTGTCCAAAAGGCTGAAACACTGCTTAGTGGACATGTTGATCAGTTTCGTATATTCATCGATCTTTTGATATTCCTTCTTGTCCAGTTTCCTAAGCATGAGCTCAGAAAAGCCCAATATAGATGTAAAAGGGCTTCTTAAATCATGAGCTATAATTGAGAAGAATTTATCTTTTGTTGCATTTAGGTCGCGTAAATCTTGGTTATTGAGGTATAGTTCTGCATTTGCTTTTATTAGTTGCTTTTCGGCTTTTTGCATCATACTTGAATGATAGCTCATCAACGCAGATAGGCCAATAATACCAGTGCCCCCATTGATTAACGTAAATACTTGTTTAAGAAGAGGTGTTAGGGTATAAACCCCATGAAACAGGGACATGTAAAGTAACGAGAATGTAATGAACAGGATAAGAGCAGTCATGATCATTGTTTTTGTGTCCCAATGTCCAAAAAAGAAGATGTAACCACCAATGAGCAATAGGAATATATAGAAGGAAGATTCCCAGCCTAGGTAATATGTTGCAAAAATCTGATGCAGGTATAATTCCAGGATTGCAATGATAAAGCTAGGTTTGTGAATGCCGTTTCTGTTTAATAAAAAAGCGGTGAGATAACAAGGGATGCTGAAAAATGCATTGATGAGCGCCAATTCTACAAAACCCAATGCAAAGAAGATGAAGATATTCAAGAAGTGGGCACTTCCTGAAATAAGATACGACATTTGTAAAACGCTTAACTTATTCTTGTCGTCGCGATTGGAGCGACACTCTAGTAAATTCATGGTTTGGCCTAGTTTAAATAAGTACCCAGATTTGATTGAATAAGGTTATCTTGATCAGCGGAAACAGAATCTTATAAGAAACGAAAATAATATTATCATCCAGCCTTATAACCTTATTTTTTCTAAAAAAGTGGGACAAATTTTGACATAAAAACGAACACGTTGTTTTATGGCTATTGTTGCTGTTCGATTGCTTTTTCTTCCTAATGCTTACTTTTTCTTATGTGTTTTGATACAGCCATACACATCTATATACGGATGGATACTAAAAAAGGGTTGATATCCTTACGCTTTAGGGTAAAGGACAATTTAGTTCTGAAATGTGCAAAAGTTATAGAAGAGTCGCTCTTAAGTATCTAGATAAAATTAAGTTAGATCTATTTCTAACCTAAGTGGCCGGCTCCTTGAGGGAAATAAACTGCTTTAATTTTGATTGAGTACTTATTATTTCCAGCAAAAGTTATATGTACTACAGGGTAAATGTATTATGTGCTGAAAATCAATACTTCTTAATTTAGTACGTCTGCCCTATATGAGCTGAGTAATGGCATAGGTTTAATGATCTGGGAAAATAAAGGAACAGTCCGATTACTAAGTTTGAAGTGATGAGCCAAGAAAACAAAAAGGAGAGTTATACTATTTTGAATTTACTAGATAAATCCCCCTTTAGAGCATTTAGGGGTGAAAATCACAGCTGAAAACCATATTAATTTCCTAATTAATGTGTAACAGAGTAATTTTTAAAAGAAGGGGAACTGAATAAATCGCATTACCTGTTGGGGGCTGATTCTAAAAAAGAAAAAACGCTGTAAACTTTCGAAGGTTTACAGCGCTGAGAAGTATTTCTAAAATGGAACGAAGCTCCTGTTTAATATATCCATCCGTTTGTTTTTGTGAGTAGGCCAATGTGGCAATTAAATTAGGCTTAATCAGCGGGTCAGGGATTACTCCCCAACCACACTGACAACCACCTAATCATCAAAACTACAAATCAAACAACTACGAACGGTCTTTAAGTGCTTTCCGACACAAGGTCATTAAGCAATTTTCTTTTCTTTTTTCAATCGTCCCTGATCACCAATATCTGATTTGAATTCAGAATGGTTGTCAGCAGCACGTCCCGATGGATCTGTGTTTGTCTGCCATTTAGGAATCCACTTCAATACCGATTTTGCTGCTTGTTGCTGAGGGAAAATTTCCTCGAAAACAGAACGGTAGAAGTAAGCCTCTTTAGTATCAGGGGTGTTATAAGGGAAACGCTCTGTTGCGTTTGCTAAATCTTCATCGGAAACCTGAGTTGCACAATGCGCGATAAGGCCATCGATCCAACTATAACCTACGCCATCGCCAAATTGTTCTTTTTGTCTCCAAAGAACACTGTCTGGCAAATAAGGGTTCTCTTTGTCGTCGAAGGCAGCACGAAGAATCTCTTTCTCGATAACGCCTGCATTACGGTTAGGGCGCTTGTGCTCTGGCATAATAGACATTGCTACATCTAGGAAATCTTTATCCAAGAAAGGAACACGTGCCTCTAGGCCGTTTGCCATGGTCGATTTGTCTGCTCTCAAGCAGTCTGCTGTTGCCAGACGGCGAACACGGCGAACAGTTTCTTTTTGAAATTCCTCTGCCGATGGTGCATTGTGGAAATACAAGTATCCCCCGAAGATTTCATCTGCACCTTCGCCAGAAAGCACCACTTTTATTCCACGCTCAGCAATAGCTTTTGAGAGGAAGTACATCGGGATACTGGCACGGATAGTAGTAACATCGTACATTTCCAAATGCCAGATGATGGTTTTGATAAGCTCGATACCTTCTTCTACAGTATAATAAATCTCGTGGTGCGTAGTGCCAATAAATTTAGCAACTTCGCGGGCTGCTTTAATATCTGGTGCGTTCGGATCAAGGCCTACTGAGAATGAATGCAATTCTGTTCCAGAATTTTCTGTTAGGCGTTTTGCGATTGATGAAATAAGACTAGAGTCCAATCCTCCCGAAAGAAGTACACCAAGCGGCACATCGCTCATTAGCCTTTTCTCTGTTGCATTAACCAGGGCGTCGCGTAATAATTTAAGGTCTCTAGGCTGTACAGCTGTTTCTGGCTCAAACCATGTAGGTTCGAAATAGCGTTGGAAACCAGTTTCCGGAGTATAGAACGATCCTGGAGGAAATTGATCAAACTCCACACATTCGTCAGCCAGCGCTTTCATCTCAGAAGAGAAATACATAGCGCCGTCTGCATCTTTCCCCCAGTAGAGAGGTTTAACACCGATTGGGTCACGCGCAGCCATGAATTTGTCGCCCTGAACAACAACGAATGCAAAAACACCGTCTAGCTTGTTGCAGAAATCCGTACCGTATTTTTCCCAAAGATGTACTATAACTTCGCTATCCGACGTTGTTCTGAACATACAGTCTTTAAGTTCTGTATCTCTAAGTTGCTGGTGGTTGTATATCTCGCCATTGTGTACAACGTAGGCGTTTTTTGTTCCCTGAATTGGTTGTTTTCCTGTGTTTAAGTCAATGATGGATAAACGTTCGTGACATAGGATGTAACCACTTTCGTTTACAATTGCATCGCTTTCGTCGGGGCCGCGATGGGTCATTCTTTTAGAAAGGGTTTGTACTTGCCCCACATCCTTTTGTCCAATAACTGCTAATATTCCACACATGGCAAGAAAATTTTAAAAAGTTTTACTTCGTAGTTTTTTGATTAGTCGTCGTGTCAATTCTTAAATTTTGATATTGCAAATGTAATAGATTGAAAGTAACTACCAAAATTTTTTTGAGTTTAGAGGCAAAATAATTACATTTGCTTACAGATTAAAACTATAGGCTTGGTTTGAGCGATAAATCATAAATCATCAGTATTGAATCATGGGAAGTAACTTGCAGATTGATAGTTTGGACAGGAAGATACTGTCTCTGATTACTCAAAACGCCAGAATTCCTTTTCTGGAAGTAGCGAGAGAGTGCGGGGTTTCGGGTGCGGCAATCCACCAACGAGTACAACGATTAACAAAATTGGGGGTTATTACCGGTTCCGAATTTACTGTGGACCCAAAGAAGGTAGGTTATAGCACCTGTGCCTACATGGGCATCTTTTTGGAACGGGCGAATATGTTCAAATCGGTAGTGAAGGAGCTTCAAAAAATATCCGAAATTGTGGAATGCCAATACACAACCGGCAATTATTCGATATTCATTAAAGTTTACACAAAGGACAATGAGCACTTAAAAACAATAATTGCGGAGAAGCTACAGTCTATAGATGGAATTGCCAGAACGGAAACGTTTATTTCCTTAGAAGAGACTTTTAGGCGTCAAATATCGGTAAGTGAGAGTGAAATCGAAGAGTAGGGCGTAAGACGTCTGAATGTAGAAAGCGAATAATTGAATTTAAGGTCTCGAACCTATTTATTTTAGATTTACTTGTTGCAAGTAAACAGATACTTAGCAAATAAGTCTAAATTAATTGGGGCGGACTGCTCATAAGATTTAATTATTCGCTTTTTTATGCAGAAGAATCAACAAGTCTACTCAGGTGGTAAGAGTTTCCTGAGTTTATCCAGTTCCTTTAAGTTTTTCTTTTCGTTTTTCTCCTGCTCGGTATTGAACAATGCCAGATCGATTTCCTTTTTGCAAGATGGGCATGTTATTTTGTCTGACCTAACTATCTGTACAATTTGCACTTCCATCTTTTTTTTGCAATGCGGACAATCGATAGTGCTCATGACCGACTGGTTTTCATCTTTCTCCATATTTCTTCCTGATAAATGTTTGTATTTCTGTAAAACTATCCACAACAGGCACACCCGATTGTAAAAGAGTTGCTTTTTTCTGATGCCCTCCACTGAATAATATACAATGTATCCCTAATTTCATTGCAACTTCGTAGTCATGCAGGGTGTCGCCAACAAGTATAGTGTTTTCTTTTGGAACAGATGACTTTACGATAAGATCTCTTCCTATATCGAGTTTGCTTTTTGCATAATGATCTTCTAAGCCATAGATGTACTCAAAATACGTGTGTATTTTGTGGTGCCTAACTTCGTTTATCAGTTGTTCAGCTTTTCGGGCAGAAAGGATACTCTGTTTTATTCCCATTTGTGAAAATGCCACTAAACAATCTTCTGCATTTTGTTGTAGTTCTACAGTGAGTTGGTGGGAGTCGTATTCTTTTATGAATTCTGTACCTACAATTTCAAAACTTTCTTTTTGAAAGTCGAAGCCTATTTGTTTGTAATAATCTATTACTGGGAAACCAAAGACAGATCTGTATTCCGATCTGTCTAAAGTTTTCATGTCTCTTCTTTCTAAAACTTTGTTTATGGATTCTATACTTAGCCAGACGTCGTTGAGTAGTGTGCCGTTCCAGTCCCATAGAATTTGTTGAATAGAATGCGCTGTCTTCATTTATGAAATAAACATTAGAGGGAGCAAAAATATATTTTCAATCTTACATTTGGCATAAGTTTCTATGTGTACTAACGGGGTATTAAGGATCTTGTCTTGTACCCTCTTACACGTTTCCCATCTTTGTCTATTTTAAATTTAGCGTTGTTCCTTACCACAATTGCAGTAGGCTCCTTGTCTTTTTTTCCTTTACGGAACTGGAAAGCTTTGTCGTACATAGGACTAATCGCAAATCGGCCATTTGGCTTTATGTATCCCCATTTACCATTTAGCATCACTTTTGCGCGGCCATAATGAAAATCGTACACCTCTTCGAACCACTTGGAGATTAATTCACCACGGGTATTGATAAAACTTTTTTTCTTTCCTTTTTTCACTTCTGCTATTCCATCGGAAAAAGATTCGATATCATCGAACCATTCTGTTTTCTTTTTTCCGTTTATATCAACAAACACCTGTTTCCCATTCTTGTAGACATGGGCAACTCCATTGGAAAAATCCGAGACCTGATCGTATTGGTGTGGAATAACTACAATTCCGCTTTTATCAATAAATCCCCATTTGCCGTTTAGATAATCTTTAGCTCTATCATCGAAAAAAGGGACATTGGGTGTTAAATCGACCACATTATCGGCTACAACCTCCTGTACTTTAGTTTGGCTCTGCACCTGAACTTTTTGTATTTCTTCCAGTTTAGCCTGAGCCTGTTTTGCTTTTTGTTTTGCTTTTACCTTATCGCGTTCAATGTCATCCTTCTTTTCTAGAATGTCAACATCGTAGTTGGTCATAACCTCTTCCCGCTCTTGTGCCGAGTTAGCTTGGGCGGCAGCCGAATCCCGTTCTGCCTGCAATCGTCGGATTTCAGCTCGTTGTTGTCTAAGTTTGGTTTCTGCTTGTTGTACCTCTTTAATGGTTTGTTGCAACTGCTTAGTTTTGTTGAACAGATCTTCTTTTTGTTGTTTTATTGTTTTGTTCTGCGCAGTTAGTGTTTGAGCTTGTTCTCTAAGCTGTAAGCCAAGTATAACGGATATAAGCAGAAACATTGTCACAAATACCAGCGAACTGATCAGTAACTTCTGGTTGCGTGCTTTTCTTCTTTTAGTTCTTTCAATAGAGGCCTTACTTGCAACAATAAATTCCTTGGTAAGTGCTGTTGGCTGTTGCATCTCCCTGTTTTTGCGGGTGGCCATAAGCCAAGCTTCTGCATCGACAAAATCGGCACCCTTCAAAAGCCTGTCGTAGGTTTTGCCGTGCTTTGCCCATTTTTGAGCTGCTTTAAGCCAAATGGTCTGTTCGCGCACGTGATCCCTTTGGTTGTCAACCGAGCGGATAAGTTCGCTAAGCGGCTTATGAAAATCGCGGTATTGTTTTCTGAAGTCTACCCACTGAATCCTTCCAACGGGTTCGGGCAGGGGTTCATTTTTAGGATCGCGGAACAGTACATTTATAAAGCGTTTGTTGAACGATTTTGCATATTCCAGCTCCCATATGCAATTCTCAGAAACGATTGATTCCGGCGATATTACAAACAGTACGTTGTCCGAGTTTTCAATTCCATTTTTGATTTCCGTTTCAAAATCATGCCCAGGAGCAATGCTTTCTGTGTCGAGCCAGGTAGTACGCCCCATTATCTGAAGTTCATCGTTCAGTTTCCGCACAAAGTCCGAATCCACCCTTGAGTAGCAGATGAATATCTCGCTTTCAATTTCCACCCCTCTTTTCAGGCTCGCATTAATGAACTCATCATGTAGAGCCGTAGGCAAATGATTATCCCTTCGCTTTGCTTGCATCAGCCAGTCGTTGGCACCTTGCAATCGTCCACCTTGCAATAACGTACTTTTGTTTTCGTCCTGCTCCTTCCATTTTATCGATTGCACTAGAAAATTACGGTGCAAGCGGAAGTACTCTTCTTCTTCGCGTAACGAGCGGATCAGTTTGGTCAGTTCCTCTTCGTGAAGCTCGGGCGAAAGATTCGATAATTTAAACCTGGGTAGGCCACGAATTTCCGAGGGGATTAGCGTTTCTTGTGTAGGGGCGATTATAATAGGAATGATGCGCTTTCTGAAATCCAGTGCACGCAATAGTTCTATCTGTTTGATCTCGTTCCTTAACTCGCTCGGGGAAATGAAATACAGGATACTCGATGCCCTCTGTACGCCTCTTCTAACAGCTTCTGTTATATTAACACCGCTGAGGTTGGTGTTCATTTTCCACGTTGTAATGCCTTCTTTCAGTAGCGAACGGTGCAAAAAATCGGAAACCGCATTATTCTGTGTTGAATTAAAGAATACATCGGTCATGAAGTTGTTGGCGTGCTTGGTCGATTCGCAGATATATTCCGCATGCAGATCACAGGCATTACATACGCCTTCCTCGGGCTTGAACTTTCTCTTGAGCCATTTCTCAGCTTTTTCTCTCTCCTGACTGTGCAGCAGCATGCTGTTCAGGTAGCCATTTTGCTCCCATGTCTTGGCCTTGAGCAGAATATCCGTATGTTGCTTTACGTATTCATCTTCCTTTTTTATTACCTGCAAAAGCTTTCCGAACGATTCTTCAAAGTCGTTTGTCCCTTCAATAAACGGGATCCAATTGATTTCCCCTATTATAGAGTGCGTCTGGGAAATTTCATTCTCTTCAGGCGGAACATGCAGCAGGGGAATTATACGCTTATTCCGTTTAACAGCATATTCAATTTCTTTGGAACAGTATTGAGACTTTACGGCATGCGGACTGATGATGAAGATGAAGTTGTGGGCTTCGTCTATTCCTTTATATATCCGCTGTTGCCAATCGACAGCAGCAGGTATGTCGGTAGCATCGAACCATGCATACATACTCTCCCGCTTGAAACGTTTCTGGAGGCGTTTTGCAAAATCCGAGGATTCTTTTCTACCGTAAGAAATAAAAGCATCCTTAAGTATTAGAGCAGAGAGATGTTCACCCACTTTTATTCGTTTTAGGGATTTATAATGTATAACGCCTGTTTTCTATTTTTCGTTTTGAGATAATCAAATATAAGAAAATTCGGAACACTTGCCAGAACTGACCAAATGCTTGCTTTTTCATACCGCAAAAATAAGGCAAGAGTATGCTGATTGTTTTGTTGCTCCTATTTTTTATTAGGAGCACAACTCTCATCTCTATCTAATACTGTGTTCGCGCCTTCCGCTACAAGTCCTCGCTCCGTGCGCGGTTCTGCATCAGCATTGCGGTGTCTTCGTTCCTCAGCCCCGCAATACTGTGCATCACACGCACAAGGGACTGTGGGCTTTCCGCTACAGTCACGGCTATTTTTACTAGGCTATTGCTTCCTCCTTACTTTTTTATTTCTGTAGTTTTCAGGCAATTTTTTCTGTCGTGGTTGTTTTCATGCTTCATTTTTAATTTGACTGGGGAACTAAAAAATCCCATGTGACACTTTGGTTCGTCTCTTTTTTCTATCAGGCTGTGTTCGGCTTTAATGTTGGTAATAAAAATTGACTTTGATCAAAAAAAAGCATATTGCATTGCCTGCTCTTGCTCCCAGTTGTTCGCCTTATATCTATCTACAGTTGGGCACCTATATGTTCGCTGAGAATGGTTGTTGATGAACTTTTTGTAGATTTTCTCAATATTAGCAAACACTTTCCAGCCATTCTTGTTTTTGAGTGCACTGGATAAGAAATCCTCAAGCCGGTTCTTTTTAGCATCTTCTTTATATTTGAACCAATTGGCGTATGACTGGATATACTTAGTCGCTACTCCTTTGCACCTTTTGTTAATGAATGTGTCTATTCTTTCTGCGATGTTATTTATCAGTTGAACACCTTTCCCATTTTCATCTGTATGTTCACTGGCTTTGAAAGTTGTATGTTCAAGCCTGTTATTTTTTGCAAATGAAGCGATGCTGGGGTGTTTGTCCGAAACTAAAGAGGCTGTTTTGCTAAATTTATCCCCTACTGTCCGTTGTAAATCCGCAGCACTTATGCGACCGATCCTGGTTACTTTGAACTGGGACTTGTCCCCATCACTTGCAGCAACCAGCTTGACACTGTATTCATTATCCCCTTTTTTTTTACTTCCCCCTCTCACCTTGGAAAACTCAAGTCCTTTTCTTCCTTTTTGACTGTACCTGAACCATAAATCATCCAGCTCCGTTTCCTTTTCAAACCGTTCATCCAGCTCAGGTATGGATACCAATACCTTGTGACGCCATTCGAATGCTGTCTCAAGGTGTATCTGAAACTTACCCGCCATTTTGCGAAGAGGGGTATAATCTTCCTCTAGCATATGGCAGGCAAATTTTAAAAATTTCTCCTTGTCTCTATGTCCATGTAATACAGTACCGGTAGTTTCTGTAAAAGTGCGGCCGCAACCACTGCATTTATAGCGTTGAACTCCTTTACTGAATCCGTATTTGCTCATTTTTTCACAGGCACAGTGAGGGCAATGGGAAACTGTATTGCCTGTCAGTTCAAGTTCTTCTGTACATAAATAAAGTTCATCAAGTAAACTATTTTTATCGGAAGGTGATAGGTCTGCAAAAAGAGCTCTGATTTCGTCTAATTTGTCCATCTGCTTTTTTTATGTAAATTACAAAAAAAGCAAGCAACAATCAACCCGAACACAGCCTTCTATCATAAATATAAAAATATGAACCAATGAAACTATTTGATTACGAAAAGAACGCGCATCTGATTTTAGATCGTGTCATTCAGCCTCTATTGCATATAGTTCCTGTTCCAATTTTTGCATAATGTGCAACACTTCTCCCGAAAACATAGAGGCCCTTGTCTGAAAATAAAAAATATATTTCTGGTGCGAAAAATAATAATTGGGATGCTTTATTCGACTGTGGGCGTGAATGATATATCGGGAGTACTGACGGAATTTTTCTTTGTCAGTTTCAAGAATCAATGAATCTGGGTAGCGGAACAGTATGAATTTAAAATCAGCTTTCTTACCTTTATAAACAGCAATTTTGGCATCCTGTATCATTAGTTTCTGATCAATGATTTTGTTGTTCTTCATTCCTTTGTCGAAATGACTGGGCGGAGCACTAACAAGTGTGTCATTGTTTTTTGCTAAGGGGCGGTACCCGTGGCTCCATTGTTTTTGAGGCCTACTGGAGTATCTTTGCTTAATCAGGAAGCTGTGACAGATGTGGAAATAATTTTTCTCATCAATTTGTTTTTGCTTTTTTTCTGAAGGTGCTACCTCAGGAATTTTCACAATTTGATCGGCCTGTACAGGATTGCTCTGTATGCTTTCTTCTTTCTGAGCTTGCACACAGCTTATTGCAAAAGAGATAAATAGAAGAATAATACGTGCCATAAACTTGGGTTTAAGTTGATAAGCCTTTTAGGTAATGGCAAATTTAAGGGCTTTATTTTTGCCTTCAAATCGAAATTAAATGTTATTCGTCTTGGAAATTGTATTAACTAAGTGTAGTTTTGATAACTGAAGTAATCCCATCTGAAACCTGACCAATTTATGAATAGAGTAACAATTAAATATTGCCCTATTTGTGGTTCTGAATCCTTTAGAAGGACGGGGCACCGGTACGACTGCTTCGATTGCGGTTTTGAGTACTATTTCAATGTTGCTGCTGCTTGTGCTGCAATAATTGAGTACAAAGATCAGATCATAGCAACTGTACGGAAACACGACCCAGAGAAAGGAAAACTTGATTTGCCCGGAGGCTTTGTCAGTAGACGTGAAACAATGGAAGATGCCATTCGCAGGGAAATAAAAGAAGAGCTGAACCTAGAACTGGGACCAATCCGTTATATTGGTTCTTCACATAACCGATATCTTTACAACAGAGTCACCTATCACACTCTGGACGCTTTCTTTGTGGCACATGTAGACTGCATAGAAGAAATTTGTATAGACGACGATATTTCAGACTACCGTCTGATCCCTATAAGCGAGTTTTCTCCCGATTTTTTTCCTTTTGAATCTATAAAGGAAGGAGTGAAGATGTATTTCAGGCATCGGGAGCAGGTAGTATAATTTGTCTTGCAGAAAGGAATGTTGTAGTTGAAAAGACTTTTCAAAATTTTGATGGTGTCATTTCATCTTTTTCTGTCGGGTAGAACTATATCTACCCAACAGAAATCTACTGATGATTGATAACCATTGACCAAGTCAATTAGAAGCGCTTCTTATAAGCATGACAGTAAGGCGTTTTCCCCGTTTTGTCGTAATAGCGTTGGTGATATTCCTCGGCTCTGTAGAAAGTGGTAGCGGGTTTTATAACAGTTGCAACCTTTAGACCTTTGTTTTCCAGTACCAAGATCAGTTTTTCGATAGCGGCTTTTTCTTCCTCTGTAGTATAAAATGCAACGGATAGATACTGCTCTCCAAGATCTGGGCCTTGACCATCAGTTTGCGTTGGGTCGTGAGTTTCGAAAAATAGCTTGGTTAAGGTTTCGAAATCAGTTTCGTCGGCATCGTAAGTCACCTCTATTGCTTCGTAATGTCCCGTGGTTTTAGAGCACACTTCCTGATAAGTAGGATTTTCAGTTCTTCCGCCTGTGTAGCCAACTTCGGTTTCTAGCACACCTTTTGCCCGTTGAAAATAGTATTCTACGCCCCAGAAGCAACCAGCTGCAAAGTAGGCTTTTGCTACTTTCTTTTCGCTTTTGCCTTTCGGTTCAAAGTCCAACGAAATAGAATTTACACAATGCCGAGTGTTTTTGGGTGTAAAACCTTCTCCCAGGAACACGTGACCTAAGTGTCCATCGCAATTGGCACACACTATCTCGGTGCGCCGTCCGTCTTTGTCCGGGATGCGTTTTACTGCGCCTTCTATTTCGTCGTCGAAAGCTGGCCAGCCGCAGTGGCCATCGAATTTGCTGGTCGATTTGTACAGGGCAGCTCCACACTGTTTGCAATGGTAGGTGCCATCGTTGTAAAAGTCGTTATATTTGCCTGAAAAGGGGCGCTCTGTCCCTTTTTCTAGAATCACATACTGTTCTTCTTTAGTTAATTGCCTAAACTTCATTGTAGTTTTCTTGTTTATATTTTGCTGAGCATTGCTCGCGCAATTGGTGAAGATAAACGAAAATAAAAAGATTATAAAATATGTTTGTCTCATTGTTGTTTTGTTTTCTGGTTGAATGATATTGTATCGTTGAATGATTTCATGAGATTATTTTATTGGTTATGGTGTTGTCTGGTTGAATGATTTCATGAAATCATTTTACTTTTTATTCTTAGTTGGATAGAGAGTATTGCGACCTTTTTTGTAACAAAAACAAAATAAGCTTGTCTTATTCACAAATTGAGTCGTTGGCAATATCCGAAACCTTACAGCGTTCTGATATTTGCACATTGAAGAGACTATTGAGAGCTGCTTTTGCTTACCTTTGAGGCTAAGGGCGCTTATTTTTCTCTCAAGGATTTTAGCTAATTGTTGGTGTGATACGTTCATGCTATTATGAGAGTAGATATGGCCTGCATACGATTAAATTGAAGGTCAGCTCTAAAGATTCCTAACCAATAGAAACAACTGCCACTGCTTTGTAATCGAGCTTTGCAGAAAAGAGATTAAGGCAGATCGGTACTGTTTCTCAAAAAAATCAAAATCATGAAGAATTACTTATTGTTTGCATTTCTGTTTGTGGCAATGATTTCATTTGATAGCTGCAAGGATGACGATGATGATGACGGACTTTGTAAACCTGATGTAGGTGGTGAGAACTTCTATAGAATAGAAGCATTAGGTGAGATCGATGTTATACCAGATAAGCATCAGGTAAGGTTACTAACTCGTGTAACAGATGAAGAGGGGGTAGGTGTTTCAACCTTGGATATTGATGATTTTGTGATAATGGAAAACTGCGAGGATAAATTTAGTGATGTTGAAGCTGTAAAGCAGATTGATCGACAGACGATACCTGTAAAAGTAAAGACTGTACTTTTGTTAGATATTAGTAAGAGTATGGAAGGGCAGATTGACGAAATGATAAAAGGTGTAAATTCTTTGATTGATAAAATTAAAACAGATCAGGAGCTTGCTATTGTTACATTTAGTCGTGATGTTGAAACGATTCACGATTTTAGTTCGGATAAGACATCATTAAAAGAAAAAGTAGCACAGATACCTCATACTGGGTTAGAGTCTTCTACAAATTTACATGAAGCCATAACTGAAGGTGCAGCAACATGGAAAGATAAATTTGAAGTTGATGGAATTGAGTTTGGTAATATGATTGTTTTCACAGATGGAAAACATAATGCAGGAGGATTGACAAAGGAGGATGTAAAGAAACTGATCAACGACAAGGCTCTTTTTGTAGCAGCTTTGGAAAGTTCGAGTCTTGATAGAGAGTCTTTGTTATATTTGGCTGGTTCAGAGAAAAATTACGCTCTTGCTACTGATATAGCAAAATTGGCAAATGTGTTCGATGAGATACAGGAAAAGATCGAAAGAGAGGCGAATAGTATGTATTTCTTAACTTATACTAGTCCTATCTCTGTTTCAGGCCAACAGGAGTTGATGCTTTACTTAAAAGATAATAAGAATGGTGGAGGGGATAATCATGTCCGCAAGTATTTTAGTAGTGAAGGCTTTTAATTGAGAGAATTGAAGGTGGCAAATTAGCCACCTTCATTATTATCTTACTTTATGCTATTACATATTCAATAAGAACAACAGCATGCCCAGTAGAGCCACCATCTACTGAGCCAACAACAGTAGGTGTTCTTTCTTCAGCTTCTTTTGCATATGCAGGAATAGGCATTTTGCTAACTTCGTTAAGCTCGATTAAAGAGAAGTCGATTAAGTCGGTATCTGCAAATTGAATTTTCAATCCGTTTATAGTACCATCGAATGCTTCGCTAACGATCACTTCTGAGCCAACAACAATGGCGTTTGCAGGAATTGGATCGATTTCGGATGCTTTCCCTGCACTATCTATCAGAATAGGTAATTTGTATGCTGTGTGAGAAATCAGTCTATCTACGTATTTTTTTGATACTGCACTGTTAGGTTCAAAGACATCTGTGTAGTCTTTATCATAAACGAGTCCTTTGTCTGGTGTTACAACTGCAACTTTGTTTGGTTTCATATAGTCGCCACCTACACAAAAATCCAATCCTGCGTTTGTATTATTGGCAGAAACGAAAACTAGCCTTTTGTCCGTGGCAACTACGCCATTATCGCGATATTCAGGGGTATAATATCCTTTGCCGTATTTCCCCATGAACATATTATTGGTGTAGGCATCGCCAGAACCTTTTAGTTCTACTACACTACCTGCGTAGTTTTCACTATCGTTTGAGTTAGCAATTCTAAGGATGTTCAATCCTTGATCGTTGTTTTCAAGCTGAATTTCTTTTACGGATGGATCCGATGGCCTTAACAACAGACCGTTAGAAACCCAGTCTGTGCTGGCAATAGCACCGTTATCATATGCTTTTCCCGTAGGTTGGTCGTATATGTAAACATGGTCTGCTTTAAGTGCCGTTTCGGCGTCTTTTCCAATTATTTTTCCTGCATCGATGGTGAGGTCTTTAGCTACAGAAAAAATTGTTCCATCGGTAGGGGAGAAAGTTTCGGCTCCTTGGTTGGTGTTGCGCTGAAACTCAAGGGCATTTGTGATACGTATTTCGTTTTCGTTCCAAGGGTTAGAAGAACTGGCTAGGTCGGCTACAATCATGCCTCCTTTTTTTGCTAGTTCCGCAATTCTGGTATTCAACTGCTTAAGGGTAACGGCATCTTCGTCGGCAACCGCATCGGCAACTGCGATGTTCGCATGAGTTGTGCCGTCTGGTAGTTTTGCAGAGAATTTGCCATCTAGCCATTGGATAATTCCGTTGTTTTTTCCAAATCTTAAGATTGAGCCGATTGCACTTTGGAAGAAGTTCTTTTGTATCATTGTGTTGGGTTTAGTTTTATCAGGTATAGGAGTATCTGGTTCAGAATTGTCAACTAGAAGCGAAATGGTTTCACTTTTACCGTCAAGAAGTATAGGAATCTTTTTACTTATAGGTTGTTGTACGGATTTGTCAAAGTAATTCGCGCCAATCTCGATATATGTCTGTGAGCTTGAGACGTAAACTTGGTTTGTTGTCCAACGAAAAGAATCTCTGAATTCGTTAATGCTTTCAGATACAACCTTGAATGTATTTTGACTTTCTACATCTACCCATGAACCATAAAATCGAACAGTTTTTGAAAGCACAAATTCAATATCTAGCCAAATTTTTGTTCTATGAGGTAATTCTTTGGCTGGTTCGTGCTCCTTGTGTAGAACAAGAGATTCTATTTTTACAATGCTATCTAATTGCATACTTCACCTTTTTAGAATAACTTCAATACTTTACATACCCATAATTAGTACAGTCGATATAGGAATGTCCTCCCCGCCGTACAACAGAAAAGGTCATTACAGTGCGCAACTTCACGTTGTAGGTCACGTAGTGATTTGAATCGGGATGCCAGATATCTATTTGGCGCTGTACTGTAGGGTCTCCTTCTATGGCTTCTACAGTTAGGGTGCGTATGCCTTGTTCTGGTGTTTTGTCTTTGCCTTTTAGTTTTATTCGGGTGACGTCTGGTGGATACCTTAGCGAAGCAGCATGGAACTCATCTATGTTGTATACCTTGTCCTGCTCGGCAACATAGTCTTTTATGATGGTATCCAGATCACGTCCTTGAGTCCTAAATCTCATTTTATTTGTTTTGTTTACGGCTTTTGTATTGCCGTGGGGTTATTTTGTTTTAGGGCAGATGCATAAGAATGAAAACCAAAGGTTTTCCCGAAAGACGAAGTCTTTCAGTTCCCCGCCTTATTAAGGAGGGGTTAGGGGTGGTTTATTTTTATATGAGATAAAGTACTAATAATAAGGTTGTTATGTTTTTTAGTTATACAACCACCCCCAACCCCTCCTTTTTTAAGGCGGGGAGTCAAAAGGCTTCGCCTTTTATTGGAAAACCTTTGGTTTTCATGATGTAATATTTTTGGTATGTCTGTCCTAATTTTGTTTTGCCCCCTATTTCCCCCTAAAGGTGGACTTGGTTACTGAATGTTTTTTACAAGTCTTTCTGAAAACGAGTTCGTGAAAATAGTTTTCAGAAACACATAGTATTTAAGTCCCCCTTCAGGGGGATATAGGGGTAAAGTGTTAACCTAAACAGCGGAAACAATCCGATATTTCAAAGCACTAACATCCTCGGTATTCAGCATAAGAATAATATTGTCCTCATCGTAGCGGGCACCGATTTCGGTAGCAATGCGTGGTTCGAAATCAACGCCATCCATAACATCTGTCATGATGGCGGCCTCGGCGGTTTCGCCGTTTGCAAGTACTACTATGGAACCTCCAAAAGTTTGGCTTTTCTCCTTCCAAGCTATGTGTAGCTCTATTCGCCATTGGTTGCGCCTACCCACAACAATCTGTATTAGGTTTGGTGGGTTGTTTATTTCGCCTTCGTCTGGTATTTCGAAATCTGCTTTGCCAGTTTCGTAGGTGCTGTTTAGTTCCTGACCGCTGAAATATCCTTGTATTTGCTTGTTGGCAAATGGAGCATCTTCCCTTACTTTTACAGGAACGCCAGCAGGCACAAGTGTGGCAATGCCATTTGGGAATACAGCAGGGTTGTCTTCAACAAGGGCGTTCATGGCCTCTATTGAGACATTGCCGTAGGCTTGGAGGGCTAGGTCGGCTACTGTTTGGCCTGCTTGGGTTATGATGGTTTTGTAATTCATTACAACTTCATAATGTATGCAAGTGTATAATATGGAGGGCGGTTTTCGTGAGAGCGGCCTCCACCAATAAACGTGGTTCGGGGGCTTTCTAAAGCTGCATGGATGTAAAAATTAGGATCACCGCCTCCCTCTTCAAATGTAGTTCCAGTCTTTTTCCCCGAATGTGCTCCATCTCGATTATACCAAGTTACATCCCGGATACCATATTTATCACCATTTATGTAGTCATATCGGTGACCAAAACCACCGCCCCCTCTAGCTTCTTTTACTTCATCACAGAATGCGACTGAATATTGATGAGAATGTTTTGGTAAGTCATTTTCATTGAGTTGAACATGTGATGCTCCGCCTGTTGTTCCAATGGAGTAAGTTGAAAAATCAGTGCCAAGAATGAAGCGACCTCGTAAATCGGGTGTGTTATTCTGCCCATCGCATAATACCCAACCATCAGGTGGTGTAGTTCCGTTCCACATTACAATAAGTCCACTAGGTATGTTTAGAGAAGTGAGCTTTGCTTGCTCTTCGACGGTCATTTTTACATGAGTTTTAGAATTGTCGATATCATCCAGAGTATGTTGTGGGTGAGTATAACTGAAATTGGTCGCATTATCAGCAATACCAGCTAGCTTTGCTCGTTCTGCATCAGTGAAAAATCTGTTATTTTCATCTTGATCGATCAGTGACGGGGAATGGCTGTCATCTGTTGAATGAGCATTTTTTATGTTGTTCCAATCGCTTTTTTCAGCATCGGAGACGAATCTGTTATTTGAATCTTGACTGATCAGAGATGGAGAATGGCTGTTCGCATTCGTATGTGCATTCCCCAAATTCTTAAGCGCTATTCGTTCTGTATTAGTCATAACCTTCTCATCATCTGTCTCAGTTATCATCGAGATAGGATGCTTTGGAGGGTGTTCATACTGGTCAGCCTTATGCAAAATTTTTATGCGTTTAAGAATAACACTACCAGTTAAATAGGTAAGGCTTGGGACAGCACGTTCCAATACCCAAGAGTCAATTTCTTTAGTGCCTAATTCAGGCATGACACTATTTGTTTCTGTAGTTTCTTTTATCCAGTGTATTGTAGAGTTAGGATGTATTTGAGGGTTTTTCATGCCTGTGCATTTCAATAATTCCCCATCGAGAAAAATATAGCCTTCTGTAATTTCCCCAGAATTAAATTCACATCCAGTTAAAATACAATCTTTTCCTTGAGCAATACTTTTTGCTAAAGCTTTTAATGGCAATTGTATAGAGTCCTGTAGGAATTCAAGATCGGGCAAGTCGAAAGGGAGCCCGCCGTCTATGTCTGTTTTTATTCTATCCATTTTCTACTTTATATGTGAAACCAGCAGAATTATAGATCCCGATAACGGCAGTAATACGCTGTATGGTTTCTTCTCCTACTGTTTCTTGTAGTTTAACAATATAATCGTAGTCGGTTTCGTAGCCACCTCTTGGTGTTAGAAATAGTTTTCTGGTTCCTCTTTCTTTGTGAAGGTATGCTCCATCTAATGGTTCGTATGGTTGTTTCAAAAATACCCTCTTACCAGTATTGCCTTCAATTATTTTTACTTCTTTTTTGAACTCTTCTTTTATTAAGTGCTCTAGAGCAATGATACTTCCATCGCAGGCCGCACGTCGTTTTAGACCTTCGAAAACGCCAACACTTTCTTTGTATAGCTCGGCTAGCGGTTTCGAAATTGCGAGCAGTAGACCTACCCAGCGTTCCTTGCGCCAAATAGGAGGTAACATCACTTCAATGAAAACCTTAAAAGTTTTGTCGTAGTCTTCTTTAGATTTCACGGATCATTTCTAGGTTTAGTAGTTCTTTATTGTTTTCTTTCCCTATCTTGAAATAGCCACTTGCAGCACGATGACGGTCTATTATGGATTCTGTATCTGATATAGTACTGATCCAGCATTTACCTTCTTTCCAGATGCATTCTGTTACACCAGCTACAGTCTGTACCTGATCTATTAGTTTGGTTACTGAAAACAAACCATTGAAAACAAGGTTTTTCAAATAGTCTTTAATAACACCTACAATTTCTTTATGCACATCGGCTTCTATCAGTTCTCCGTCGAAGTATATTTTCAGGGAAATCGCTAAGAGGTCTGCGTTATAATTTATGAACCGGATGGGGGTGCCAGGGCGTTTTATTTGATTGATGTAATTCGTAAACATTGTCATGTCTTCATCTTCCACCCGTTCAAGTTCTCCATCTTTTTCTGTTGCTACTTTAAAGCGAAATTCCCTGCCCACAATGTCGATAGCCGCTTGTTTGATTACTCTTTTATCTTCGTCAATTGTTTTGTATCCAAATTGTCCGTTTGGAAGCAGTTCTAACATGTCGCCCCGTTGAAATTCCTTAGCTTTCTCTATGTACCACGCTGTTGTTGCCCATCGTTGCGTATTTACTAATGTTTCAAGTTCTTTTCGAAAACCTTCCCATTGAGAAAAAATCCACTCAGCAACAACAGCGTATACATATTTTATTTGTACCCAAACACCTGCTTTACTAGTGCTCAATATACTAGATAGAGACGTTTGTTTCTGCTTTTCGCTTTCAATGATAAATTTAGCCTTTTCTATGTCCATTGCTTCAGTTTTATATCGAGCTTTCCGTCTTGTATCTGAATCGAATCTACTTCTTTACCATCGGCTTTTAGTTGCGTCCTGATTCGTGAAGTTAGACCTGCTAGGTTTTCGCCGTTTATGAAATCTACAAGTCCAACTCCTATCAACGGGGCGTTTTTCAGGTTGCCTTCATTTAGGGAAAGAATGGCTTCTATTTCCTGCTCTTCGCTGTTGTCTATCACAAGGTCGCCGTTTTTGATTTTTAGGTCGCCGTTTTCTAGTTGGATGTCTTTCATTATCTGGCCTTTTTATTTCGATATCTTTAGGATATTGTTGCTTCTACAGGAACTGTTTGAGCTTGGGCTGAAGGAGAGCCAGTTGTCGTGACTCCATTTACTATAATTGTTTGACTTTGCAACAACGTAACGGCAGCTTCTGCTAGCTTTTTACATAGATCTTCTATTGCTTTATCTTGTTGTTCGTGGTCTGTAATATCCCTTGCGGCTTTAAATGCATCTATAAGGGATTTTTGATAGCTTGCTTTGTCTATTGGCATGGCTTTATTCAATAAAAAGTTTACTTAAACGCTCTCTGATATCCGAAAAAGTAGTTAAGTTGTTAGGTAATGAACTTGGCCCGGATGGGGTTTGCATGTTCATGTTTTCTATAGCGACTAGAATATCTGTTAAAATTGTAAGAAGACTTTCCTCTTCTGTTTTTAAGGTTAAACCAGTTTTGGCAACGGTTACTAACTCTTCGATTTCTGTAAAAGCAGCTATATAATAACTATCTTCTTTGCCCATCAATGGAGCTATAATCACCCAACTGCCTTGTGTTGGTTTTACATAGCTGGCGGAAGTGTCCGATGCACAAAGTCGGACATCGTAAATTTCTTGCCCTTCAACTGTCATTACATCAGCCATAAGCCCCTCTACGCATGTTACTTTAGCGGGAACAGCTTCGCTTTGTATTTGCTTGAACTGTTTGAGTGCTTCAACTAATTGTGCATCTATATCCATTGTTTATTTATTTTCCTCGTCTTTAGTTGAAAGCTTTATTCCTAAATGAACCTCCCGTCTGGCACCGGAAGTTCCGAATCTGGTTTTTACTTTTTCTACAAAATAGCTTCCTTTACGACCAAATTGTGTGTCGGTAATTTGGGCTGTCATTGCAGGAACGGCTTGGGGAACCAAGAAGCTGGTGAGGCTTCCTTCATAGCCGCTGTATTTATATTTTTTGATTTCTTCCTCTGCTCTTTCTTTGAGTTTTTTGGGGTCGTCTAACTCGTAGAAATATAGCGTGCGTTGCTCTCCGTCTGTATCACCAGCTGTTTCTTCAATTTTTGAATTGTCTTTTTTTATGTGAATGGCTTTTACTTTTAATTTTATGTCTTTTGCTTCTCTGTATTTTAAGTCACTTTTTACAATGTTCTTTAGCAGATCGTATTTTACTGTTCCTGTTTTATTGGTGTAGGCAAGTCCGACATATAATTGACTATCGGTTTCGAAATACACAGAGAGCCCATATTGCTCTTTTATCTTTTTTAAGGCTTCGGCTCCGTTTACGTTTTTTAGATAGAAAGTTTTTAAGTTCACGTCGGGAGGAGTGCCTTTTATTTTTATTCCTGTACCAGCTATTATGTGATTCAGAACATCTTTAAGTGTTGTTGCTTTCCAGCTTTTCTGAAAATTCTTGCTTCTGAGTTTGTAAATCATGTCCTCGCATTCAACAACTATTGGCATGCCTTCTTTGATGCGCTTCACAAAACCTTTGAATTCTATTCCAGTGTATACCTTTTCATACTCCAGTGTTATTTCAACTTCATCACCTTGCTTTAATTCTTTTGCAAGGTCGATTACTTTGCCTTTATTAACCGCTTGGGTTGGTAATGTGATTTTTGCAGTTGCTCCAAGTTGATGAATACCACGTTCTATCTCAACATCTTTTACCCTTTTAAAAGTGTACTTTCCTATTTTTATGAGGTTGTTTAAGATGAACATATGGTTTATACTTTTATGGTCTTACTCGTTTAATAGTTCTACTGTGAAATCATCGTCACTTATAGCATTGATTTCGTATGCTTGAGCGTGTATCCCACGTATTTCGGGTAAATTGAAATCTGTTATTACAATTTTATTGATATCGAAAGTTTGGCAAATGGGGCATTCGATGGTGATAGTCTTCCGTAGTTCAAAGATTTTACGTATTTCTTTGATTACGTTTTCTGGGAAATCATCGTTTTCGCTAACGATAATACCGCGAACTTGTATCGAATAGTCTTCCGTTGTAATCATTTCTTTTACAGTCCCCCTTCTTGATGTTCCTAATAGTGGGGTTTCTGTTATGTTTTTTTTTCCTGAAATACTTATTACCGCATTAGGGAGTGTCAGTGTGTCATTTAGTTTTACTGGCATCGGCACTGGACGGCCAAGTAGATCTTTCGTGTTTAATTCTCCATCTTTTAAGCCTCCTATTCGGATGAAAGGATGGGTGTCCAGCTTTCCTATTGGGTAAGGTAGTCCCACATAACCAAAAACATTCTGATATAGTGTGTTTAAGTCGAACTGCATTATTGTGTTGCTATTTGATTTGCACTGTTTAATACTCTTAGCAGAGCTTCTTTTACTTTGCGTTCCATATCGTCTGCACATTCATCGAAGCTTGAGTGTACTATGTTCAAGTCTTCTATAAGTTTGTCTAGTTGAATGTTTATGTTGGTTTGTTTTGAGCCGCCACCATTAATTCCTGTTGTGGTTTGTTTAATTTTTTTGTCACTGTCTGTACCTTTGAGGAGGTTCAATTGTTTTTCCCGTTGTTTGATTTGTTTGTTGTAGGCCTTTATTTGTTTTTCGTTTGTAGTTTTATCTCTTAAGGCTGTTAGTCGTTTAATTTCTATACTAAGTCCTTCAACACTGTTTACTACTTTGGGAGAAATGTTGTTTTTTGGGGGAGTTACATCAGGCGCTTTTAGTGCAAAGGGAATCTGAACATTTTTCATTGTTGATTTAGGAGGAGTTGTATCAGATTTTTTTAGCGCTAGGGGAACCTGAACATCTTTCATAGTTCCTTGAGGTTTTATCATTTTTGTCAAGGCAGGAGGAACTCCTAATGACTCACCAATGGGGCTTGTTTTTTTTGTGTCTTTCGTCTTCTCTTTTCCACTATTAACACCTTTTTCGTAGCCCTTATCCCAACTTTGCCCAATGTTAGAAAAGCTACTCATGGACTTTGCCATATCTGCCGCTGCGCCCAACTTATCCCCTTTCGCAAATTTTATCACAGCTTTTATAAAACTCCAAACACCAAGTGTTAAGGCTTTAATTACTTCCCAGACCCCATGAACTATACCTCGGAATTTTTCAAATTTTTTATATGCAAGAACAATTCCTGCAACAAGAGCTGCTATTGCGGCAACGGTTAGAAAAATCGGGTTTATGGCTAAAACGGCATTGAATATTGATGTTGCTACGGTTACTAGTTTAGTACCTATCGTTAATGCGATCAGTTTTGCATTCATCAAAGCAACTGCGATTCCTGCAACACCTAATCCTATTGCAAATGCTTCAAATAGTTCTTTATTTCTTGTAACCCAGTCGTATATTGTACTGAACTTCTGAATAAGGGAAGAGCCAATGGAAACTATAGCCCGTAGAGCTGGCTGTAGAAGTTCGTAGACTTTTAGTGATAAATTGGTGACGGCATTTTGAAGTTTTTGAAAATCACTGGCAAGGTTGTTTGTGTTTGTGTCTGCCAATTCTTTTGTTGCTCCTTTTGTGCCGTTAACTTTATTAGTAAGATCGTCTAGGGCTTTTGTTCCTTGGCCAAGTATACTGTCCAAAGCAGGACCAGCTTCAGTGCCAAAAATTTTCATCATTTGTGTAGAATCTGCCCCTTTAGCTTCAAGTTGTTTCAATATTTTTCCCATGCTCAAAAGCTTGCCTCCTGAACCAGTTGTTTTTATGCCAAGTTCATGAAGGGCTAATTTCGCATCGTCACTTGGTTTCTGTAGGCTTTGTATTGCTGTTGCAACTTGTTTTCCTGCAGCTTCTCCTCCTCCAAGTAACCCAAGCATGGCTGACATCTCCCCAAAGTCTTGCCCTGTACCTTGGGCAACTGGGCCGAGGGCTTTAAAGCCTGCGCTTAACGTTTCTATATTGGTTTTGGTTGATATGAATGTTTGAGTTAGTTTGTCATTAACAGAACCAAGCTGATTTGCTTTCATACCGTAACTGGAAAGGATATCCGTGGCCATATTGGCTGCAGTACTAAGGTCGACATTGCTAGCAGATGCCAGATTCGATAGATCTGGCATAGCTTCTACAATTTCGTTGGACTTAAAACCAGCTTTGGCCAGATGTTGCATTCCTTGGGCTGCTTGGTCTGCGGAAAAAACACTAGTCGATCCCATATTCATGGCGGCAGCTTTCATCTTTTCAAAATCGCCTGCGCCACCTTGAGTCAAGCCTTTCAGCGTTGACATGCTTTTCTCAAACTTTGAACCTTCTTTTATAACCTCAGTTAAGCCATCTTTCAACAGTGTAAAACCTTGAAGGGGAAGGTTTGTAATGCCTAAACGTTCAGAAATGCTTGGGCCTGGGTTTTTTAAGCCGTTTATTCTTTCTCTTAGTTCGGCTATTTGTGTGTTAGCCTGTTTTATTTCTTTTACATCGACTAAGCTATTCCGCTTAGAACGTAGTGCTTTTAATTCTTTTTCGAGCCCATCAATACTAGTTGTCGTTTCTTCGCTTTCATTTCCCAATAAACGCATTGAGTTTGTCATACTAGAAAATGCAGCAACTCCTTTACTCCGAGTTTTTGAGATAATATTTCCTAGCTTTGTATGAGTATTTTGCAGCACACTGACTTGATTGATGCTACGACTTATTTCAGTACTATAATCAATTAAGCTACTCATTGGGGTTTGAATTTCTGATTTCTAGTCAACTATTGAATTATTTTCTATTAGGGTTCAAAGCTTCATACGCTCTGCCTCTTGCCGACGGATATCTTCAAGAATAAAGAACTTGGCAAAAAACACGGCATCCTCCACGTCGTTCGGTGAAGGTGCGAGGATACCATGTTTTTGCAGCAAGGTTTCTGCGTAGAGCAGGCTGCTCGAACGGGCAGCTTCTCGTGCGCCTGCTATAACTTTTCCACTTCGGCCTCCGCTATCTCAATAATCGAGTCCAGTTTTGCGGAAACAGCGAGAAATTTTTGGTCATCAGTCTTAACGGTTTCGTCTCCACCCAACCAGCAATCGGCCAAAATAGTTTCATTAAACTTCATAGGATCGTTTGCGCCAATGGCAGTGGCATGACTAAGTTCGTGTCTGCCGGGGCGCTTTACATAAGCAATAGAATTAGAGGTTTTCAAAGCAAACACATCGGTGTGTTTCTGCTTCCACTCTTGAATCTGTTCAGGTGTTGCCTGTCCGTTTAGTGTCTCCATAATAGTGTTTAACCAAAATCGATTCCCAGAGCAATGAACGGCAAGGCGATTTCTGCAAATTTGTCGTTTTGCGCCATACCTTTTTCAAACTCTGTGAACTCAACGTTTTTAATAATATCTGTTACTAAAGGTGCTCCCTGCTCGGGAGAATAAACAATCACAATATTTAAATTTCTTAAGTCGGTAACATCTTTCCCTTTTCCAGCAGCACCGTTTAATGCTTCCAGTTCAGATTGGAGCAGGGTAATCTCTCCTTCATAAGTTCTGTTTCCCCGTTGGATTGCCCGGGGTTCGCTTCCTGCACCGTATATTACTTCTTTCTCTTGTGTCTTTTTATATTTCACACCGCGTAGACCTCCTACGGTACGGCCCAACATGGTCACTTTAATGTCCGACCAACTGTATTCTGAACTATTGAATGTTGACATATCGCTTATGAGTTAAATGGATTTTGAAACCCTAGGTTTACAACAATTTGCTTCATGTAACCAACAGGGGTAATCGCCAAGTTGATTTCAATTCTGTCGGTAGATAGTACGTTCTGTTTTGGATCTATCTCTACTTCAACAGAGCTGATTTCTTCGTTGCTGGTCATTGCCCCGTTAATGGCATTTTCAATTTTTGCCTGAAGCTCTTTTAGGCGTCCGGGACTGATTGTGCCATCTTCTTCAACAGCGATTTCGTCGTTCAATTCGTCTACATAAGTTTGGTAGCAGAGCAGGTAAGCTTTGTCGATTACTCTTCCCAGCGCAAAGCTCGAATAGTCGTCGGTGTTGGCCGTGGCTGTTGGGTCGTCGGTGAAGTAGAAGCCAGCTTTGCCAATGAAATTGCGGATTGCTACGTAACCTTTGTCGTGTAGGGCTGCTACTTTGTTCTGGTTTTCGGATAGTGAGCTGCCGTCTGTAAAGTATGCTGCATTAATTGGAAGGGAACCGTTTTTTACTCGCCCAGGATTGCGTTGTACAGGTACCCGTGCATATGTTCCTGCAAGAAGCCCAACTGCTGGGCGTCCATTGTCCGATGATGCGCCCATAAGAATCTGAACTCTGTTGTTGGATTCTTTCTTTAGGTCTTTAAGTTTTCCGATATCACCGCTAAATGCCCTGCCGCCAATTACAATACGTATGGGGTTGATTTTTTCAGTTTCTTCGTTTGCAAGGCTCTGTGCATTTGTCATTGCAAAATAGACGTCCTTATCTATACCATCGCTTTGGTCTGGTGTATATGCATCATCTGGTACACGGTCAATTACCAGCATTCTTATACGTCGGTCTGCTGCGGCAATTAGGGCTGGAGCATATGGTCCTGATTTATCAGTCATTTCAGCTAGTGGAACAGTTTTGGCCACAAGCATAAGCCAAAGTTCTGCGCCATCGCCTGCGATGTTGTAGAACTCCTTTACAACAGAGTAGGCTTCTGGGCTGTCTGCGAGTCCTAAATCTTCTGCTTCCTTGAGCCCATATATAACTTTTGGCTTTTGTAGTTCAATGCCTGCTGTGGCTATGCCCGAGAGGATCATGCCAACAACACCATCGTTTGTGCTTGGTGTACGGCCAAGGTTGCCGTTACCCACGTTTATTTTCACTCTGGGTAGTTCCATTTACTTTCTTTTTTTGCTGTTAAGAATCATGTCTCAAAGTGGTTTCTGTATTAAAAATATACTTGTCACTTTAATGAATTCAATTTCAAACTAACAGATGCTAAATCGCTATTTTAAGACCTGATGCATGTCCAGTCTTTTGGAACGAACAATTCTTAAATGCATTGAGCTATTAAAAAACAAGCAAACACCACAACTTTTTGCAGCATATGAACTTTTTGAGCATAAAAAACACTGCCCACTATTTTGGGTTGTGAATAAAGTGTCTTTTCTTGTCAATAAGTGTATTATGAAGGCAATTTATGAAAAACAAAACACTTATTCAATCTGATGTGTGTTTTTTTTAGGAAAATTTTTTTTGTAAAAAACAGTTTTTGGTGTTGTCTTTTTTGTTAACTTCCAAGATTGTATTCTTATGGAGTAAGTTCTTATTGTAATATTGGAGAGCTTTGGTGAGATAGTAATTTAGAATATGCAGACAGGGAAGCGGATTGGAAAAATGGTTATTCTACATTCTCTGTTTATAGAATTAGTTTATGAATGTATCTGTTGGATTTTTAAGCTGTGTGTAGAGAATTTATGTTTGATTCAGTCGCATTAGTGTTTGCAAAACAACCCCTATGTTCTTTTTAAGCCCGAAAACTTAACGTAACACTGAGAAAAATACCATGTACTTCCGTGTGCTTATCTTTTCAGTAATCTAATCGAACAAAGCGTATTTTTTAGAAATCCATTTCAAGAATCAAGTTCATATAGATGCAATGAATATGAGAATATAAAATGTCGAATACTGCATCTGTATTTAAATAGTATGAGCTGGCAATAGAAAAATGGGTTTAGGTTCTGAGAAACAGAATTAAGCAAGTGGTGGTGTTTATTAGAGAAGGCATCGTGCTAATATTCCGTGTTGTGACAAACCTAAAAGTGTCGTTTGTTATTAGCATACCTACTTAACTATCGTGATTTGATTGAATATGGATTATCAGTTATTATACTATTGTGAAAGTGGTTTTCGGTTTTTCAGAACCTTGCACAAACTGTGTAGCAGCGACAGGTTTGTAGGCAGGGATGTGAATCCCTGTAAAGAAAAGCCTCAACTGTCCTGAACGCGTAGCGATGATACTATTATAAATGCCATCGCTATGTGATTCTGTTTATTTTCCGAAATGTTTTCATATGGTTTAGGCCATGGGCTACAACCCTTTCACCGCAGCGGTTATTTCAGATGTGCAGAAAAACCGAAAACCAAAATCACTTTAATATAAGTAGATTGAGGAGTCTAGTTACTAAGTCTTCATAATGCTGCGATCTCTGCTAAACCTCAGTTGAATTATTATTTATAGCTTAATGCCCATCAAAAGAATGTCATCCAACTGATCAGTATCGATCTTCCACTGGTCGAGTGTTTTCTCAGCAATATCATTTTGGTCTAGCATGGATTTGTGGCGCATGTCAAGGATCATTTTCTTGAACTGGCCGGTACCAAATTTTAATTTGTATTCTCCACCAAACTGATCCGTGAACCCATCGCTGAAAATATAGAATGTGTCACCTGGGCGGGTCTCAATTTCATGAGCTTTGAAAGGCCTCATTTTGGCATGTATTGCAACAGGCATTCTGTCGGCTTTGTAAGTGATGAGTTCTCCGCCACGGACTAGGTAGAGCGGATTGTGTGCCCCACTATAATAGACTTTGCGGTCGGTGTGGCTGATGCTCAGGCAGGCCATGTCCATTCCATCTTTTGCTTTGCTGGTTTTAGTCTGCCCTAGTGCTTTTATTACTTCAGTCCGTAGAGCTTCGAGTATTTGTTCGGGATCTACTATTTGCTGTTCGCGTACAACATCGTTTAAGAAAGCAACACCGAGCGCGCTCATGAATGCTCCGGGAACGCCATGTCCAGTACAATCGGCAGCAACAACAATTGTACGGTTTTTTATTTTGGCAAACCAGTAGAAATCACCGGAAACAACGTCTCGTGGTCTCCATAATATAAAGTGGCGTTTTAGCAGTTCCTGAGCCTCTTCTTTTGATGGGAGTAAAGCACGTTGGATCCTTTTCGCATAGTTGAAGCTCTTGTTGATCATGTCGATCTTTTGCAGCAGATTCTGGTTCAGTTGTTCAATTTCTTCATAAGCGAGCTGTAGGGCATCGTTTTTTTGTTGAATTTCGTCTTTCTTTTTCTGTATGTCGTTCTTTTGCTTAATGATTTGAATGTTCTGGGCTTTTAGCTGGTGGTTCTTCTTTTTTGTAAGTAAAAACAGACGTATTGATATGATGAGGAAGATTAGGATGATAGCAGCGCCGCCAGAAATCATATAGATAAAGCGTTGTTGCATTTTTACGGTCTTTCGCTCAAGCTCAACTAGTTTCTGTTTTTCCTCTACCTCTTTTTCTTTTTGTTTTATGGAGTCGCTTTGGAGTTTTGACGTGTGATTAAGTTCTTGAATGGCCTCGTTTTTTACATTTACCTCCTGTTTGAGTCGGCTTTGTGTTTTCTTGGCTTTGTTCAGCTCCAGTTCTTTGTTGCGCAATGCCAGATCCTTTTTTTCTTTTTCGATGCGGATGAGGTCTGCTTTGTATTGAATTAGCTCCATCCGTTGCAGTTCCTCCTGTTTTGCCGTTTTTGCTTGAATTTCTGCCACTTTTTTGAAATATTCAAAAGCGTCGCGGTATTTTCTCATCTTACCGTAGATTTCCGATAGTGCCATGTAATTTTGCGTGCTCATCTGATAATCTTTCAGGTGTTCCGATATTTTCAGGCTGCTTCGGAAATGTTCGGCAGCTTCAGCGTTTTTGTCCATTGCACTCTCAGCCTTGGCCATGTCGTGGAAAATCTGCATAGTGGCGCGTTGAGAATCGGTCAGCACCATATAAAGCTGCGCTTTGTTGTAGTAGTTGGTAGCTTTACCGTAGTTTGTGTCTTTATGATAAGCGGCAGCAATGGCCCAGTAGGCATTGGCACGGGTAGCATTAGAGGTTTTATTTTGCTTGATTTCCTTTTCAACCTTGCGCCCAGCGTTTATGGCCTTGCTCAAGTTTCCTTTTTTAGTGTTAGCTCTGATAATCTTTGTAAGTATGGCAACCCGTTCATTGGTTTCGGTAGCGTTCGATAATTGACTTTCGAGGTCGCTAACGTTTTGTGCTGTGGTTATGTGGCCAAGTATTGCTAAACAAAGAATAATAATGAGCCTTTTCATAGGATTATAGGTTCTTTTGTTGGTGATATAATTGTGTTTTTTTCTTTAGAGAGCTTAGGTTCTATGTTTTCTTTTTTCAATACCTTTTCCCTAGTCAGGTATTGCTTCCTTTCCTTCTACAGCGCATAGAATTCCTAAGACTTTTCTTTAGAGGATCTCACTTTGAATCTCTCCATCACCAAGTCGGGTTACAATAATTTTGCCTTTTTTGGCTGTTTTGATACTACAAAGTGGCTTCTCTTCAAAAAAAGTTATTGAGAAGCCTCTGTCCAAGAGTCTTTGTGGGTCTAAGTGTTTTATACTGTTGGCCATAATATCTACACGGTTACGTTCCTTTTGTATAAAGGATGAGCTTCCGTTTTTTAGTTGGTAGACAAGTTGGCTTATTCTACCTTTTTCTTTGGCCAATCTGGTGTTGGTGCAAAGCTGAAGGCGTTGTGCAGTGCGTTCTGTTTGTGTTTTGTGTTGTTTCAGAATGCTTTCTGTTGCATGTTTTAAACTGTTTTTTTGTGTTTCAATCTGATGCTTGGCTTTGTTCAGTTGTAAGTGCACCAATGGTACAAGGTTTGTCATTGCGCGCTCAACACGTTCTTTTTGCAGGTCAACAAATTCTTGTGCCAAAGTGCGGAGTTCTTGTTCTCTAAGTTCTACTTCTGAGGCAACACTGTGAACGCAGTCGATTAAGAATTCGGCAACTGCAGTTGGCGTCTTTAAGGAGCGGTGGGCAACGAGGTCAACAACAGATTCGTCTCTGTCGTGTCCTATGCCAGAGAGTATTGGTAACGGAAATTGAGCAATATTATAAGCAAGATCGTAGGTGTCGAATGCAGCTAGATCCGACCTTGAACCACCTCCGCGTATTATAACAACGGCATCAAAATGATCCTCATGTTCATAAATCCTTTCCAGTGCTGCTATAACGGAAGCTTCCGTACCATCTCCCTGCATAGTGGCCGAAAATAGGGCTGTATAAAAAACAAAGCCGTGTTCGTTGTGGTGCAGTTGGTCATGAAAATCGCCGTACCCAGCCGCTGAAGGGGAGGAAATTACGGCAACCCGTTGCACTATTTCAGGTAGTTCCAGTTCATGGTTCAGACCAATTACGCCATCCTCTTCCAGTTGGCGTATCACTTCCTGTCTTCGGCGGGCAATATCGCCCAGTGTATAGTTTGGATCTATATCCGTTACGTTCAGACTAAAACCGTACAGTTCGTGGTAAACTATGCTCACTTTAAGCATTGCCTTTATTCCACTATCTAAGCGGTACCCAGTTGTAGATTCAAAGTAAGGGCGTAGAATACGAAACGTATAAGACCATATCGTAGCTCGGATTTTGGCAGTTAGTTTGTCCGAGTTTTCAGCTTTTTCTACCAGTTCCAAATAGCAATGACCAGCGCGGTTTACCTGCATTTCCTGAATCTCCGCTACTACCCACAATGGCTCTGTAAAACTGGCACTCAGAACTGCTTTTACTCTATTGGCCAGTTCCGAAAGTCGAATTGCTTCTGTTGACATATATTTTTGTTCAGAATTCGAAAATTATATTATACTGCGGTTTGGAATCGGCATCACAGTTGTTTTGTCTTTAAACAAAATTGATTATTGACTGGACTTTCGTTCTTTTTTCGCCAAAGCAAAGTACTGCAACTATTGGCTCATAAATTGAGCTTTGGCTAAAAATTTAATAGAGTGAACATGATTCCAAGAATATTATATCCTTGGTCAATAAAAGTGGTTTTTTTTAAATAATTAGGAACGGGACTCTGATGTAAAACAAACGGTGGTCATGGTTTCCGATGCAAGTCCTTGTATAGAAACAAACGAACTGTTAATCCAGCATAGCTCTTCTTAAGAAAACGGAATTCAGATCATAAACTCCTGTACGCTGAGCTATGGACGTTCCTCTGTAATCATGCCTATTTTAGTACGCTATCTCATCCTAATTGCTGCCTTTTCTTAAACGCATTACGAAACTACAAATATCTTCTGGTAGACA
Organism: Bacteroidales bacterium; assembly: GCA_965230435.1. Classification (GTDB taxonomy): domain Bacteria; phylum Bacteroidota; class Bacteroidia; order Bacteroidales; family JBDKHP01; genus JBDKHP01. The sequence goes on along the minus strand of CBDDLB010000002.1, from coordinate 129,470 downwards.
AAATAGACTTATGCATAAATAGTGAAGGTGATTTTGAGAGATATATCATTGATGAAGTGTTATCTGTTTGTGTGTTAGGTTTGTAGTGGGAGATGAGCGCAGCCTTCACATATATATATTAAATAAATGTAATGCTTTGTAAGAACTGTCAGATTAAACGATTACAAGAAAGAAAGGGTAGTGTTCTAAATCCGTTGTTTTTTCATCTTTGTGCAACTTATGGAACATCACATCAAAGTTTGCTGTCGTTATTGTGATTGCTGCGACATACGAAAAAATGGAAAAAGTAAAAACGGAACACTGCGGTGGCTGTGTAAAGGCTGCGGAAGGAGTTTTTAGCGTAATTACTGCTATAAGGCCTACATGCCCGATGTGAAAGATAATATTGATAACCTGATGCTTAACAGCAGTGGGATACGCGATACGGCATGTGTGCTGTGCATCAGCCCTTCAACAGTATGTGAACATCTGAAATAAAAAGAGGTCATGCACCTGAACCCTTTCTTTTTGGACAGGGCTGAATCACAACAGCTTGAGAAACTTGACGTTGAATTCCATCTGTCCACAGAATGGGACGGGTTCCGGTCTTTTGTGGGCAGCAAGCACAGCCCACGCTGGACATGGTACGTTATAGAGAGGAAAAGCGGTATAATACTGGCCTGGGAAAACGGGAGGCGCAAGGATGAAGTCCTTAAAAGCTTACTGTACAGGTTAAAAGGGATTCCTATCAGAATATGCCACACGGATGACCGGGGTGCTTACAGCAGGCAGTTCCCCGGGGAATACACCCATATTGTCGGGAAGGACTGTACTTGGAAAATAGAACGGAAAAACCTGAATTTCAGGACACACATAAAGCGTTTGAGCCGTAAAACGATATGCTTTTCAAAAAATGAACAGATTCATGATAATGTGATTGGAATGTATATTGAAAAGTTTTATTTCAAAAAAGGGGTTTATTCTAAATCGGCATAAACAACGGATTTAGAACACCACCCCGGTATTTTTAAATTATATGACTATAACAAACAGTACATCTTTTCGTAATGTGCTGTTTGTTATAGAGTTATTCTGAAACTATTATAGTTCCTGTTCCTATAATTTTTCCTTGCTTTTCTATTTTAAGGTAGTAAGTCCCATTAGCTTCAGGAAGTTTTAGTTTTATAGTTTCTTCATTTATAGTTTGATAAGAAACAGAGGTGGCTCTTCCATTACTATCAGTTAGTAGAAGATTAAGTTTAGATTTATTACCTATAAAGGCTTTACTGCTGATGTAGGCAGTTTCTTTTGTTGGGTTTGGATATACTTGGAGTTGTAGGTTATTCTTCTGTGATGTGTTGTCCGCAGAAACCAATAAAGAAACCTTCTTAGGAGTTGTTTCTACATAAATGTCTGGGTTTAGTGATGAAACACGTACATTTTTTATTTTACAATGGTAGTGTCCATTATCTTGCATGCTGAAATTTTCGATTGTGTACTTAGACTCTTTTGCGTCAGGAATAGGGATGTCATTTTATACCATTGATATGAGTTACTTCGACCGGATACATTTGCTGTAAGTTCCAAACTTTCACCTTCAAATACGTAAGAGTTAGCCCCATCTCCGAATTTGTTCTGAGGAAAATACTTTATGAAATAAGGATTGTAATAGTATTCCATCTCTTGAAATGGAATATTATTTTCTCTGATATCGAGTGTCCTATCAGCTATTGAGAACCATTTCAAACCACTAAAGTCTGTCAAGTTTAATCCTTTAATTTTTACTTCCCTCACTTTAGGACCTATTAAGGTTGAAAGGCTCTTTTGTGTTAAGATATTATATGATAAATCGATTACGGTTAAGTTCTTGAGGAAAGATATTGAAAGAGACAATTGACCGGTATTTTTGAGGTTATTGTTAGGTAGAAGTAAGGATTTCACATGTCCGTTTTCTACTGTAATACCATACCAGGTCGAAACGTCTTTGTTACTTAGCCAATTTGTATTGTTTTTCCAGTTTTTTCCGTCGGAATATTCATATATTTTTCTAAGGTAATTAAAATCATCTTCAATAACACCTTGTTTCATTTTCATAACAGTGATATTTTCAGATCTGATCGAAAGTTTAGGATAAGCTTCATTCGTAACAATACAATAATACGTCTTACTTTGATAAGACTCGGCTTTTAAAATTTTGTCGTGACTTATAGGTGTATTTTGATTTTCAATATACCAGGCATATTTATTATTTGCTGATTCAGTTTGGGGAATTAGAGTGTGGTAGTTCCCGTTAACCTCTCGCTTTATTTCGATTTTTTTCTGGGATTTATATTCAAAATTCACTAATAAATCTGGGGAAATTCCCTTCAGACCTTCAAAGTTAAAAGAGTTGTTGCCGATGTTCAGATTTTCAAGTTTTTTGTTCTCTTTCAGGTTGGGCAAGTATTCGAAATAGTTATTTCCAATGTTCAATTCTTTTAAATTAGTCAAACTTTTTATTGTGGAAGGAATTTTTCCTGAGAGCTTATTATTAGACAAGTTTATTGTGTTTAATTTGTCGAGTTCAAATAGTTTGGCGGGTATGTTTCCGGATAAATAATTATAACTAAGGTTGATAATTTCTAAATTTGCCAATTCAGAAATTTCATCAGGAATACTGCCTTGAAGGTAGCCGTAGCTTAAGGTCAAAAATTTAAGCTTTTTAAGTTTTCCTATTTCTTTTGGTATTTCTCCATGTAATTTTTGCGTATGCATGAAGAAATCCATATCGGTTCTTTGAATATCTGAACGATATATATTTACTGCTTGTCCTATGATACTTAATTCTATTAATTCAGAAAGGTTCCCGATTTCTGGGGGGAGTGTTCCTTTTATGCGTAGCTCTTTCAGTTGAATTTTTGTCACCCTTCCATTTTCTACAGTAATGCCAGACCAAGTAGCCACATCATCAGTTGTGAACCAATTATTATCAATTCCCATCCAGTTAACCCCATCAGTTGCATTATAGAAAGCTACCAAAGCATCATAATCTTGTTGAGAAACACCGCTTTTTTGAGCAACTGAAATTGTATAGAATTGATGTAGAAAGAAAAATGTTAGAAATAAATACCTCATAGTTCTAGTTTAAATTCATGAAATAGATCACTAAAAGTACGTATATAAATTGATTGGGGTTCATAATCTACACTAGATAATGTTAACTGCTAAGTGTATGGTTTTGGATTTTAGGCTATTCCAGTGTATTTGAGAAGTGCCCACATATAGGTCCAAAACGAGACTCAAGATAAATCAAAACTTTTTGAGACAAGGAAATTGGAGAGTCAGCACAGAAATGGATAGCTTCACCAGCTGGATCGTCCTCCTTCAAGCTACAGACATATTGTTCTTTTTCAATAGCGAATTGAGGTGGATATTCAAAAGGAGCACGGTTATCGCCGTAATACCATTCGATTTTTAGAAGTGTAATTTCAACATAGCGCACAATTTCACGTTGTACTTTTTCCCATTCTTTTTTCTCTGACTGCGATAATTCGTTTTGCATTATCAAACTGATTTTGAGTAATCGGCGACAATTGCACGGCAAGCAATGCGCCATAATCAATAGAAAGCATAAATAGAAGTATAAAAATGCAATTGGGTGGGTTATTCATATTCCTCTTCTTCATCTTTTCTACCAAGAATAGCCTTTCCATATCTTTTGAACAGCTCTTTGAAAGTATCGAAATCTTCTCGGTACATAAAACCGACACCTTGCATAAAGGGGATCCTCCTTGCTGAGATTACCTTGTTCGCTCGGCCAAAATATTTAGCACGGGCTTTTCCATTGCGTGTAAGTTTATAACTCATTTCGTAGTCACCTTCAAGGCTACTTCCCTGATCGTCTCCATCTGTTGTAGTCTCCTGACTTTGTCCCATATTCATATTGCCACTCACTTGTATACTCAAGCGGTTGTCCAGTAGTTCGGTAGAGACTCCCACCTCAATTTCACTTTGAGTATCGCCGTCACCCATTCGATATTTCACGTCCATATCGAAATCGTCGCTCATTTGCGAGAGCCATACACTTAGTTGGTTAGAAAGTAACTCTGTAGCATTCGATCCAATAGCATTTCCGCTACTGGTTCCTCCGCTAAACAAGGGCATGAAGCGGTTCATTACAAGTAGCGAAAGGAATTGTTTATTACGTTCCTCTTCGGAAAGCTTGTTTATATCTTGATGGACTTCGTCATCGTTAATGTCAAGATTGAAGGCTATTTGAGGTTTTTCTAAACTGCCGGAAAGAGCCAGTTCACAATCGACGCTAACTTTTTTAGTAACCTCTTCACTTTGGTTTGCTACTTGGGAATCGTCGTCGTCGTCATCTGTACTGTATAAGTCTTTGACAGGAATTTTCTTTAGTCGGTAAAGGGTATTGAGGTTCAGTTCAGCATTCAGGGGATCTCCGCTCCAGCGGATTGAGCTACCTTGTTTTACTTCGAATTTTTTGTTTATTAAGTTTTTGAGAGTAAAAAGATAGTCGCCCCGCATAATTTTGTATTCACCGAACATGAAAAAATCTCCTTTTGTATCAATGTCGATAGTCAATCCGCCTTCTCCCGCCACCCTGATGATGTCGCCAACTTTTTTATCCATAATGATTTCCATCTCTGCATCTTCCGTGATGTCCAAGTTGAGGTTTAAGCGCATGCCCGACAGATCGACCTCATATTCTTTCTTGTTTTTTAAGCTATCATTTTCGTTGTCAAAACCTTTGTCGAACTCAATGAAGTTGTAATCGCTAACACTTCCTGTGGAACTAAGCGGGACATAAAGCTTGGTGTTGCGCTCAGGTTTCATATGTACCATTACGTCCATATCGTCTAGGGGGCCTTCTATTTTTACATCACCAGATACGTAGGCCTGACCGTAGAACATTTCATTATCGAATTCTGTTGTTTTCAGTACCTGAAAATTTCTGGCTTTGAAGAGCATGTCTATCGAGATGCTATCGAAAAGGCTGTGTTTAATGTGAAGATCCAGCAGTGCAGTTTGCCCACGAGGGTCTTTTATGATTGCATTGTCGAATTGAACCCGATGATTGTCTACAAAAATTTCATTTTCCTGAACAGCGTACCGTGTCTGCAGGTAGTCTATAGTGGCACTTACTCGCCGAAGGCCGAATTTTCCGTCTATAATAGGTTTGTCAAACGTTCCATTAATTTTCATTTTACCGGAAACACTTCCCCTAAGTCCAGACAAGGTTCCCTCAAGAAATCCCTCCAAAGGATGCAATTTGAATTTATAAAGTTCCAGATTGAAGTCCATCAGACTTTTCTCGGGATAAATAGCCCCTTTTACCTGAAAAGTATTTTTCTGCATTATTTTCGACAAGAGGCTCAGGTCTACATTAAGTTTTTTTTCGTCGCCCACCCACTCGGTCGTAAAGTACATATTACCGATATTGTCCCCGTTCAGAATAAAGTCTTCAATGGAGTCTTGTGCCAGCACCATAGGTTTATCAAGCAGGTTCGACAGCTCAACGCTACCGCTCATTTTACCACCCAGTTCTGTCGATGAGGCGACAAGAAGGGGGTTAAGGGCTTTTAGATCGAAATTGAGGATGTCAAGATTAAGCTGATCATCCTTGTTTTCTGTAATCAATCCATTTATACTGACGGATTGATCGTTGGATTTGAAGGAGAGTTGGTCGAAGAAAATACTGGTTGTGTCAACCATCATCTGAGCATTGCCAAAGTGCCAATAATCCTTATCTACAGTAAGTTGAGAATCATTTACCCGCAGTATATAGTTCAGATTGCCCGATTCATAAGATTGAACAACCTCAAAATCCATGTTTACGTTACCCGCGAAGTTTAATGTGTCTTGCCGGTTGTCCCAGTCGATTACTATAGCCGTGCGGTTATCGTTTTCCTGAGCTTGTACATAAGCTTTCAGGTTGCGGATGGCCATATCTTCACTTATACTGATGCTTTTGGCGGTGGTATTAGAAATTAGGTATTCTTTGTGCATATCGAGCGATATGCGGGGATTGTCGATATATTGTGTGCCAACACCAATACTGTCGGACTCAAAAGTAAACCGGAGCAACTGTTCGGCAGAATTGAACGAGCCGTTGCATACCGTATAATTTGCTATGTGAACATCGGGTGCAAAAAGCTGAACTATACGGTTGATGTCCCCTAGTTCGAAATCGAACGTGAAATTTTGGAGGGTATCCAGTTGATTCGATTTTTTGTCTATCAATACATTATCGCTGGTGAGAGCATCGGAGAGCTGTTTCGCGTCAGCTTGCAGGAGGACAGGGAAAAAATGATGAACAGCCCCCATTACAGCATTGCCGATTGTATTGAAATTGAAGTGCCCGTTGATATAGGCTCCGAAGTAGTCGCTTGTAAGCACCATCCTTTTAGCATCTCCAGTCTGGCCAACATATAGGCTGAGTACATTGAATGGGGCATAGCCATTGTCGTTCAGGTAGGTAAGTGTGTCGAAACGTATTTCACCAGATATATTATCCAGGTGATCGCCACTAAAGGCCGTCTGCATATCGAAGTTCAGGCGCGATAATTTACTGCCCGGGTCGAAATTTAAGGCAACCAGATCGATATTTTTACTGGCAGCTTCGAAAGAAAATACAGGTATTTCTTGGCTTAGGTCTATTTCTCCATCCAAATTGAAATCGAGATTGGGATCATCGATATCTAAGTTCCCTTTGAACTTTTTGTTCCCAAATTCACCAACAAGTCCAATGTTTTTGTAAGTGTATTTATTGAATTGTAAGCTATCAACAAAGCCAGAGTTTTTCAGTGAGAAAGCCCCGTTGGTGTTTATTACGAACTGAATTGTATCTTTTAGCGAAACAACCCCAAGTGTTGTGTCTGCCAATAAGTAGCCAAGATTAAGACGGTTAACTTTTGTGAAGCCGGTAATTTCATAGGTAGTGGTGTCGCGTTGATTGATCTTAACGTCAGTTTCAACACCTCCGTACCAAGAATTCAAATTTATGTCGGCTACGATATCGTAGGTCATACCTGCAATTTTGCCGTCGAAATTGAACTTCCCCAGACGCTTAGCAGTCGAAGGCAGATTCCCGCTGACACTTTCTATAAAGTTCCCAATATCAGCAATGTTACCGCTGAAGCTATCAATAGAGATATTCCAAAAAGTATTAGGTAGATCGGGTAAACCGAATGAGTTGCCAGAGAGTCTGATCTCGGTTTCTTTTCCAACACCAAGTGAGAAATCGAGTAGTGAGAAGCTACTTATCGGACCAATAATCTGGCCAGATAAATTGACAGATTTGCTTATTGGTATTGGCCCTGCTACATAATTAATATCCTTCAGGTGCAGGTTAGATCCTTTTCTAATGTCCACTGTAAGTGTTACATCTCTAATAAAATCGCTGTAACTGCCCCACGAATCAGTTGCCATATAAAGTTTCTTGAATCGGACGTGTGAACGCGGAGTTTTTAATCGAAAGTTGTTCAGAAAAATGCCTTTGGAAGAAATGTTTGTTTTTGCCGAAATTTTATCGACCTGAAAACCGGACTTTTCATGGAAAGAAAGATGAGAGAGATTGCAAGTGACAGAATCGCCAACAACCTTAAGGCTATCGAGAGATAAATTGAGGGCAGAAACTTCCAGGTTGTTAAAATTAATCTTTCCTTTTACAGTATCTGGACTATGTTTTTTGTAAACCAGCTTGCTGTTCTGAAGAGAAAAGGCATTACATTTAACTTGAAAAGGAGGCTTTGTCGAAGGTGTAGTGTCACGTTGGGAAGACGAAAAACGGTTTATGATCCTCATTAGGTTCATTTGGCCATCGGAATCGATTTTAAGTTTAAATGTCACATCCCGAAGTTCTACATCTGTTAAGTTCAGCTGATTCTTATTTATATCGAAATATCGGATGCCAGCAGCGAGTTCGTTGATTGAGGCAAGTGTGTCCCTGTCAGCATCTTCAACATATAACTCTTCCAGAACAATTCCGTTCAGAAGTTCAATATCCAAGCCCCCAACTGTAACAGGAGTTCCAAGCACATCCGTTAGAACAGTACTCAACTGCGCTATCAGATATTCTTGAACCCTTTCTGACCGGAAAGCATAATACAAAGCTACCAATAATGACAAGCTGAATAAAAAAGAGTAAAGCAGTACCTTATATGTCTTTGTAATCTTTTTCAGTTTATTTAATTTTGCAGGTTCTAAAAGAAGCAATCTTCCTCGAAGGGGCAATTTTAAAAGATAATAATCATTTTTGCAATATTAGTATATTTTTTAGGAAAAGCTTTCTAGGCAACCAGAAGCACAATACATATTTTAGAAGCTATGAGCATTACTATTTTGGGCATTGAATCATCTTGCGACGATACATCAGCGGCTATTATCCGCGATAAATATATTTTATCTAACGTAATAGCCAGTCAGGCGGTTCACAAAGAATACGGTGGAGTTGTTCCTGAATTGGCTTCGCGTGCCCACCAACAGAATATTATTCCAGTAGTAGATAAGGCGCTGAAGTCGGCAAACCTTGCTCCAAAAGATATCGATGCTATTGCTTTCACTAGAGGGCCAGGGCTATTGGGTTCTTTGCTTGTAGGTACTTCTTTTGCAAAAGGTTTTGCTCTGGCAAACGATATTCCGTTGATAGAAGTAAACCATTTGCAGGGACACGTACTTGCACATTTCATTCACGAAATGCCGCTTGAAGATCTTCAAGGAAACCAAACCGTTATTGAACAGGGCAGTGAGCCTAACTTCCCGTTTATTACACTTTTGGTATCAGGAGGTCATACCCAATTGATCCTCATTAAGGATCATTTTGATATGGAAATACTTGGAGAAACGATAGATGATGCAGCAGGGGAAGCATTCGATAAATGCGCTAAAGTAATCGGGCTTCCTTATCCGGGAGGGCCTGTTGTAGATCGTTTGGCGCAAGAAGGCGATAAGGATGCCTTTAAGTTCAATCGTCCTAAGGTAGGGGATTTGGAATTCAGTTTCAGCGGTCTGAAAACATCTTTTCTTTACACAGTTCGGGACGAATTAAAGAAAAATCCGAATTTTGTTGAGGAACGCAAAGCTGATTTGTGTGCTTCGCTTCAGTATACCATTATTGATATTTTACTTGAAAAAGTAAAGAAAGCTGTAGAAAAAACAGGTGTCCGTGAGATTGCTATTGGTGGAGGTGTTGCCGCAAATTCAGGACTTCGAAATGGTCTTCAGGCTACCGTAGACGAAAATGGGTGGAAAGTACATATTCCGCCACGGAAGTTCACAACAGATAATGCAGCTATGATTGCAATTGCTGGGTATTTCAAGTATAAACGAAAAGAATTTGTAGGGTTGGATGTGGCTCCGATGGCACGCATGCCGATTGTTTGATGATAGTTTGTTTACCCGTGAATAGTGATTTTTCGGGCTGAATTTGACCTTAAGCAATAAATGCTGGGATTTTTCTTTTATCAATAAGAGTAAGGGCATGACTTTATTAAATTTAAAAGACTTTACCTGAACAGGAACTTTCTACCTTCAGCAAAAGTTAAATTAAATGTGGATGCCTACTTAAAGAATTTAAAATCTTGGTAATAAATAAAAATCGGTGATGAAACAATTCCTAATTATGGTTATGTGCCTATTCTTTATGAATACTGTTGTGGCACAAGACAATGCTCTGATGGGCAGCAAAGTAAACCAGAAAGATGCCAAAGGAAGAAAGCAGGGGATTTGGAAAAAGAAATACAAGAACGGTAATCTTGCTTACGAAGTTCGTTTCAAAGACGATAGCCCGATTGGAACTTACAAGCGTTTTCATCCAAATGGAGAGCTGAAAGCTCATCTGGAATACAATGAAAAGGCCTTTGCTTCTGCAAAATTTTATGATCGAAAAGGAAAACTTGTTTCTGAAGGTTTTTACCGGGGCAAGCAAAAGGATAGTGTTTGGCGCTACTATTCGGCAAACGATAGCTTGCGCTTACTTGAGCATTATAAAAACGGAAAGCTGAACGGGCGTGTTGAGTCTTTTTTCGATTCTGGCAAAGTGGCTGAGTTTTACACGTACAAAGATGGAGTAAAGAACGGTTTATGGCGTCAGTTGTACGAAACAGGGAAAACCCGTGCTGAAGCGAATTTTACAGATGGCTTAAGGGAAGGAGCAACAAACTTTTTCTATCCTAATGGACGTTTCGAAATAAAAGGTCGTTACAAACAGGATCAGAGACATGGAAAATGGGAATTTTTCGATCCTCGCGGCAAGTTGCATAATACGATAATGTACGAGATGGGGAAACAGGATTCGGACAGCGAAGACCGCGAGCATAAAAAACTGATCGAACAGGAAAAGAACAAAGGGAAAATAGCCGACCCAAAAAACTTTATGAACAACCCGATGGAATATATCCGTAAGTCGGGAAACTAAACTGTTGTTAGTAGTTCTTATGCACAAGAACTTTGCTGATGACTAATGATTGAAACAAGAATGAGCAAAGGGAAAGTATTAATCGCCATGAGTGGCGGTATAGATAGCTCTATTGCAGCAATGATGCTGCATGAGCAAGGTTATGAGCTGGTTGGTATTACTATGAAGACATGGGACTATGCTTCATCGGGCGGTTCATCCAAAGAAACAGGCTGTTGTAGTCTCGATTCGATTAATGATGCACGTGGAATGGCCGTAGAAATGGGATTCCCACACTACATTGTAGATGTGCGCGATGAGTTTGAAAGCTTCATTATTTCCAACTTTGTAGACGAGTACATTGCTGGCCGCACTCCAAATCCGTGTATTCTGTGCAATACTCACATTAAGTGGGATGCATTGTTGAGACGTGCAGATCAATTGGGGTGCGAATACATAGCAACAGGCCATTATGCACAGGTGAAAGAGCAGGATGGCAGATATTACGTAACCAAAGGAGTCGATGATATTAAAGATCAGGCGTATGTTCTTTGGGGAATATCGCAGGAGAGTCTGAGCAGAACGCTGTTCCCACTGGGGCAGTATGAAAAAAGCGAAATTAAAAAAATGGCCACGGAGCGTGGATTCGAAAATCTCGCCAAGAAATCAGAAAGCTATGAAATATGTTTTGTTCCCGACAATGACTACCGTGGCTTTTTGAAGCGTAGGGTTACAGATCTTGCTGAACGCCTCAAAGGTGGTGATTTTGTAACAACGGACGGAAAAGTAGTTGGTAAGCACGAAGGTTATCCTTTCTATACGATCGGCCAGCGCAAGGGATTGAACATTGCTTTGGGCTATCCTGCTTACGTGACGGAGATCAGGCCTGAAACCAATACCGTTGTTTTGGGAAAATCGGAAGACCTGATGAAGCGCGAAATGTGGGTGAAGGATTTTAACCTTTCGAAATACGCAGCAATAGAGGGCGAGCTTGAGGTGCGCACAAAAATACGTGCCCATAGTAAGCCTACATTGAGCCGTATTAGTCAACAGGGCGAACGTATTCGAGTTGAATTTTATGAAGATGTTTCAGCAATAGCACCAGGACAGTCGGCTGTATTCTTCGAGGGCGATGATCTTGTTGGAGGTGGAATTATAGAATTAGATGCCTAAATAGGCATATTTCATAGAAATTATAAACACTCTTAGAGACTATCATTTTTTTGAAAGGTGTTTCTAAGAGTGTTTTGTTTTTCTAATATTATGGATTCTGAACATCGACACTACAACGAAAGCATATTTTTTTCTATCTCACGTAGCAAAGTTAGCCTTACATTTGCGTAACTTTGAATATTTCTATTTCTGATTCTCCTAAAGTATCTGAAAATAGTGCAACCAATTGGATAACATAGAAATTGTAGGTTGGTGTAGTAAAATAAGCGACAATTTCATAATTCCGTGTAGCTGTTTGTTGAACAGTTGAGCCTACTCATCCCTAGTAAACAATTTCTGAGTAAGTAATCGTATCTAAGTTGACTTCTTCTGAATCTAAGTAGTTCATATTCAGATTGAGTTTGCAGTTAAATAGATTCACAGAACTTAGTCAGTCATAACATAAGTAGATTTATTCTGCAGTTGTGCCGCTGATTGGTGAACAAAGTATATTTATAAATAGGTCTATCACCTTATTTCTAATTTACTAACACTTAATCGTTCAGATTGCAGAAAGGAGATAAAACTTTTTACCATGAAAACACGAACTATCTTAATCATTGCATTTTTATTTATCTCCCAAGCATTTTTTGCCCAGAATACATATTTGGTATATTTGAAAGATAAAAATAACAGTCCGTTTTCGGTTGATCAACCTGAAAAATTTCTTTCTGAGAAAGCGATTCAACGCCGTTCTAAGTTCAACATTCCAATATCGGACAATGATCTTCCCGTAACCCCTCACTACATAGCAGCCCTCTCTCAATTCGGGTTGAAGGTTCACCACAAGAGCAAATGGTTGAATGCCGTGGGGATTATCTGTAGGGCGAAACATATTGATGCTGTTAGAGGGCTTGCTTTCGTTAAGGACATTGTTCCAATAAAAACAAAAGCCAAGAAAAATGATATCAGAAGTAGTTTTCTAAGAAATGATGACTTTTCGAAGTATACTAACACTGAAATATACGGAAAAACTCGTGTCCAGAATGAACTAGTTAAAGTACCAGAGCTTCATCGCAGAGGTTTCACAGGTAAAGGAGTTCATATAGCCATAATGGATGGGGGATTTTATCAGGTGGACGATCTTGAAGCTTTTGAGAAAGTAAGACAAGAGAACCGGATTATCGACAAATTCGATTTTGTAGATAATGATACCGAAGTTTATGACTTAGGATATCACGGGATGCGTGTCCTTTCCTCCATTGCAGGCGAAATTGATTTTGAATATGTAGGTTGTGCCCCACATGCCAGTTTTAGTTTATATCGTACAGAAGATAGTGATTCGGAATCCAAATTGGAGGAATTGAATTGGGTGGCGGCAGTTGAAAGAGCCGATAGTGTTGGTGTTGATGTAGTTAGTAGCTCGCTTGGTTATCACGATTTCGACGACGATTCGATGGACTATACGCACAACGACCTAGATGGACGAACAGCAATTTCGAGTAGGGCTGCGGAAATTGCTGCAAGTAAGGGTATGTTGATTATTATTAGCGCAGGTAATTCGGGTGATGATGATTGGGAGAAGATCACACCGCCAGCAGATGCCCGCGATATTCTTGCTGTAGGTGCTACTACTTTTACTGGTGAAATTGCAAGTTTCAGTTCTATTGGAAATACAGCAGATGGCCGAGTAAAACCTGATGTTACAGCAATGGGGGTAAGTGTAGCCCTACAAGCACCCAAAGGAGGTTTCGATGAGTCTAATGGAACATCTTATGCCGCACCAATAGTTGCTGGAAGCGTGGCCTGCTTACGACAGGCTTTCCCAGGTGTACGAAATACTGATATTTTAAATGCAGTTAGGATTGGCAGTCAAGACTATTTCGAACCAACGCAATTTGCAGGTTATGGGCTTGTGAATTGTGATGGAGCGTATGCCATTTTAGAAGGATTAAGAAAGCTACAGTTAGGAGAGCTTTTTCTGTATCCAAAATTGTTGTCGGAAAAAAGTATTGTTTTCGATAATGCCACTACAGGTGCAGATATAATTTCTGTAGATATTTTTTCAAGTTGTGGAAAAGGACAAAAGACTGAAGTTTCACTCTATGAACAGTCTGGCAATAAAATCATCGAAAATTCGGGTTTATTGCCGGGGGTTTATCAATTGAAACTTAACAATACAAACAACCAAATCACTCGAGGGCATTTTGTGGTGTTGCCATAGCAAACTTATTGATGTTTCCTTGTTTGGAGTATCAGCAAAAAGGAGTATTTGTAAGTATCGATCAATAGTATTGTTGGAAAAAGCCGTCGATGATTACCCATATCGGCGGCTTCTAGAATATTTTACAAATGAGAAACGGAGGCTTTGTCTTCTAACTGAATAGAAGCGCTTCCTAAAGATACAATCGCATTGTATTTGCTGATCAGTTCGTTGAGCTGTTTTGCAAAGTTAAGAAAGTGCAATCCACCAGAAGTTTCGGCGAATAAACTAACCTGCCTAGTAAGCTCGTGGTAACTACTTATTGCATTCTTCCGCAATTTTGTCAAATTTTCAGTAGGGCTGTTCACAACATTCAATAAATGATTGAGGTATTGTTGATGAAACAGCTTATTTACTTCTTTTAGTTCGTCAACAAGCTCGGCCATGTCTAGTACTAGAATGGCTTCCAACAGCTCCATGTTTGTCTCTAGCTCGTTGATGAATTTGCTGATTTTTTTTGTTTCAGCCTGATAATTGGATCGAATGGATGTATTCGAATGTTTGTTCATTAGTTCCCGCAATTTCTCTCCTGCCGACCGTTTTGTAGGGTCGAAATGAAGAGAATAGCCTCTTGACAGAAGCGTTAAGCTAGCAAAGGCTTTGTAGCGCCTTTCGTCGAGTTCAATGATTCTCTTGTTCGTCGTTTTGTCGCGGTTCTTTTTGAGGGCTATTTCTAGATGATGCGTCTGTTGCACAAGAGAATCGTGCTCGCTTTCTATTTTTAAACCTTCAGGTCTGTTCGCGACACAGATATCTGAAACATCGCTCAGAAACTGCATTAGTTCGCTCACGCGAAACTTTGGGAATAGAGCAGTAGAAATCATACTCAGTAGGTTTGGGGAAATTGGTTGAAATGGTTCTGGTACTTCAATCGTTGCGAACTGTGTTTATTTACATTAAAAAATAAAATGCTAAAATATATCATTACTGTATAACATGAAAGATGCTTAAGTTATTTATTTTAAATTTAATAACAAAGAATAAATTGTTCGGCAGCTTTCCCTTGCCTGTTAAGAGATAGCTTGATTTTGATTCTTTGCCCACACATAAAACTCTTTTATTGATTAAAAATTGTGTATTAATGCGGATTGCTGGTGTTTTGGCGTATTATAATGTATACAATGTTACAAGAGATTTTTATGCCTGAAAACTTGTCAATTACATTGTGTCTATTGGACTCAAGTGGTTCATTGTGTAATCTAAAGACACTCCAAAGGTTTAAATCTTTGGAGTGAATTGGTTTCCAGTGAATTTGTAAAAAGGAACTCATCAGGAGAGATGGTTCCTTTTTTTAAGAATATGGATTGATGCTGTATATAAAACAACACTTCAGGAATTATTATTTCTGCGATAGGGTTGTAGATTGATCCAAATGAAAACTACCATATTTTAAATGCTTTACATTTGTATGGCACCAACTCGAATGATTTTTATTCCAAGAATAATTGGCTGATTTCTTCTTTAGATAGTTTCTTTGAATAAATTCGAATGTCATCAAGAGAGCCATTCAAGAATTGGCCTGTGTACGGCGAACCTCCAATGAACAAGTTCCATCCTTCTACTTTTGTGGGGCCAGAGCCGGCAACAGATGAGGCCACTTTTTCGCTGTTGATGTAAAGGCGGGCTTTTCCTTCCGAATTGTTGACTATTACTAAATGATTCCAACCTACAGGTATTGGGTCGGTATATGTAATGGCTTTGCGTTCACTCTGATTGTTGTCCTGAATATTCAAAAATATGATATCGTCAGATGCTTTTGGGGTGTATGGGTTACTTCCATAGCCAACAGAATACATATCGTATGGAGAGCCGTTTTTTCTTTTTTGTACAAAAGGCGCCACTTGGTTGGAACCGTCGTGGTAAAACCAAAGAGAAATCGAATAATGCTTCTCCATTCTTAGGCTTTCAGGATCTTTGCAGTCGATATAGGAATGTTCTCCACTGAAGCGGAATGCGGAGTTTGGATCTCCATATCTATCAGGAACTGAGGTGATTTTTCCTACTATGTCCCCATGATTGCCTTCTACAGATGCATCTTTTGCATTTCCATTGAATGGATAAAAGGCAACTAAGCTATCAGTAGGTAATGTTGCTCTTTTTAAAGGAATTAGTAATGGTTCGGTAAGGCTCTTTAAATCATCTGTCTGGTAATCTTTTACGTAGGCTTCGAAACCTGCTTTTTTTACTGTGATTGTATAAGTGTCAGAAAAACCCGTTCTGACTGCAATTCCATTGTTCTCAATAGGGCGTAGCATTTGAGAGAATGAATAATCCTGATTTGTAATTGTAATTTTTGCACTCAAGAATTCACTTGAGTCTTCTTTTGCAGCTCCAATTTTAAAACTCAAGGTTTTAATTTCCTTGAATGAAAAACTAGTATGTGGATAGCCAAAATCTTCAGGAGTAAGGTTTTCTGTACTTAAGACCTCCACTGAAATTGCAGTGCGCTCGTTGGGCAGTACAGGGAATGGAATAGGAAGTGGGTTTTCTACATTTTGACCTTGATTGGAGTTCTTTGTGGGCGAAGCATATATCGGTCTTGATGCTTCGTTGAACAAAACGAAATAAGTCAATTTGTATTCTCCTTCAGATAGAGGGAGTAGATCACAAATGAATTTTTCACCTGTCCATTGAACTTTTGCAATTGCATCTGTGTATTTCGTTGGCTTACCATCTACAGTTGCAATTGTAAATTTAATTTCACTTACATCAATCAGGTCAGCTTTTTTGCCGATATGGTTCTCTAAATCAAGTGAAAATTGAATCTGACCATCAATTTTAGGTGCATCTTTCTCTTTGTTTATTTCGCATGAAATTAAGGAAATAAGCAGTGAAAGTGATGTTAAAAGTAGAACTTTCTTCATAATGTATTGGTTAAAAAGTTAAATATGAATAATAAGTGAAGATGAAAAATAACGCTCATCCAGCGTTACAGTCCGAGTTTTAATCCTCACGTACGAGAAGTACGCTCCAGGTTGAAATTTAAAATGTGCCTTGGATTAACTTGTTTTTCTGCCTTACTAGGTTATGGCACTGTAAGGTTTGTGATCAGTATTGTTTTCAGTTTATTAAGCACGTGGTACTATTTATTGAAAAAAAGCATAGTTCCAGTATTCGGTATAGAAATAAACTCCCAAAAGTTGTTTGTGATTAACACACCTAGTTATTAAGTTAATGTGCCGATTTTGTTTAACACATTTGTTTCGTCTTGCAATAGACAAATTATTGAGATCCTTTAAATCCTAAGGATTTGAATTGAATTCCCTGTGTGGAATTATTTCTCTCAAAGAGGTCTTTTGGCTACAAAAAAACTTTTGTGTTTAAGATTAATATGGGATGCGTACAAGTCGTAATCTCTATGCTAATGGAGGGTTTATATGTGTTTTGTGTTTGAAAATCAGTATGTAGTTAAATTGAGAATGGTTGCTTGTCCCTTAAGGCCTTGAACCAAAGATTAGCTTCAACTTACTTGTTGAAGCCATTTTTCTTTCACAGTCCGAATATGGGATTTCTTTTCGAATTTAATATATGATTAATGTTAATTATCAATATATAATTATGAGTGAGGGGTAATGTTTGCTGTCAATTTGTTTCTAAGTGTTTTCGTGCTGCAAGGAATATGTTTGGTGTTATTGTGTTGAATATTAATAAGTAAATCTAAAATATAACATCTGTTTGTTGTGCTTCTCTTCAGTGAATGAGCTAGTTTATAATTCTTCTTTTTGTTTTTAATAATGCTTGAATAATTTGTTTGGTTATATCATCTTAGAAAATAAATCCTTATTTTTGTTTTTATATAGAAATTATTGCTGATTCACTTTTGAGTTTCAGCATCAAAAAAATCATCCATGAACTTCGATCCAACAAAAGAAATCTGGGACATAAACCAGTTTGGAGAGTTTGGTGGTGTCAACCCATCTATCACCGATTCTGCAACTTACACCTTTTTAGGTGCGCAAACTATGGAGGACACTTTCCACGGAGAAACGGCAGGCTGTTTCTTGTATTCGCGTCATTGGAACCCATCCAACAAATATCTTTCGGATGCTTTGGCAGCCATGGATGGAGCCGAGGCAGGTTGGGTTACAGGTTCTGGAATGGGAGCTATCACGACTGTAATATTGGAAATCTGTAATTCGGGCGATCATATCGTATCCAGCCGCACGGTGTATGGTGGAACGTTTGCTTTTTTGCAGAACTACATGAAGAAATTCGGTATCGAAGTCACTTTTGTAGATCCAACAGATAATACAGCTATTGAAGCAGCGATTCGGCCGAACACAAAAATGGTGTATACAGAAACGATGACCAATCCACTTTTGGCCATTTCGGATATTAAAGGAATATCTAAGATTACAAAGAAACACAACATCAAATTGGTGGTAGACAATACTTTTACACCATTAATATTCGCTCCAATAAAAATGGGCGCGGACATTGTTGTGTATAGTATGACAAAGTTTATTAACGGAAAGAATGATTTGGTTGGCGGCGCCATTCTTTCAACAAAAGAGTTTATTGCTAGCCTGATCGATGTAAATAAAGGAACCGCCATGTTGTTAGGGCCTGTGTTGGATCCGTTACGTTCGTCCGGAATTCTGAAAAACCTACATACGTTGCACATACGGATGCAGAAACATAGTCAGAATGCTGCTTACATGGCCGAACGTTTCAAGGAATTGGGAATTCAGGCAATTTATCCAGGACTAAAAGAACACCCGCAGCATGAATTGATGAAAGAAAGCATGCATCCCGATTTTGGTTTCGGAGGAATGATTGCGATAGACCTTGGCACTCATGAAAGAGCGAACATCTTTATGGAACATATGCAGGCACTTGGTGTAGGTTATCTTGCTGTTAGTTTGGGATACTTCCGTACTTTGTTCAGTGCATCTGGCAGCAGTACCTCGTCCGAAGTACCCGCAGACGAGCAGAAATGCATGGGGTTGTCGCCTGGTTTGGTCAGGTTTTCAATGGGATTGGATCATGATATTGAACGCACCTTCCATTTTGTTAAGAAGGCACTTGACGAAACAGACAAGTAGGGGGGAGGCTCTATTTAGTTCCCAGAACCACTTCCTCAAAGAGTAGATTTTATGCAGAACAAAACGTTTTTTGAAAAGGGATTTCTTGGTTTTTGTGCTTTGGTTGATTTGGATGCTATTTTTGCGTGCAGAAATGTAAAGGGTTACGAAAGGGGAGTTTGAAGAATGAACTTTCATGTCACTATTTTGCATTTTTTATGTTTGAAATTCTTGACAATTCGGCATTTTGATCTTAACTTTTCGGAAATCAGAACTGAACAATGTTAATCAGCGATACTATAAAACTTAGAGCGTTAGAGCCAGAAGATTTGGAGCTCATGTACAAGTGGGAAAATAACCCAAGTGTGTGGACTGTTAGTAATACTTTAAGTCCCTTTTCAAGATTCATCTTAAAACAATATCTGGAGAATGCTCACCTAGATATATACGAAGCCAAACAGCTTCGCCTTATGATCGATTTGCGTGGCGATACTAATGGTCTGATTTTGGAAACAGTTGGGACTGTTGATTTGTTCGATTTTGACCCCTTTCATATGCGCGCTGGAGTGGGGATTCTTGTTAACAGAAAAGAATACCGGAATAAGGGGTTTGCTACAGAAGCTCTTCGGCTAATGATAGAATATTGTTTTGAACACCTACATCTCCATCAATTGTACTGCAATATTTTGGTTGATAATGAGCCGAGTATAAAACTTTTTGAGCAGGCAGGTTTTGTTCAATGCGGAGTTAAGAAGCAATGGATAAAAACGAGGGACGGTTGGGTTGATGAGCTTATGTTCCAGCTCATCAATCCAAACGTAACCTGACTTAAAGAAAATATAAAATGGTTGGCAACTGAAAACCTTTAACAAGTAGATGGTTAATTAATTGAGGTTTAAATATAAATGTGGTTTTGCCCTCTTTACAAAGTTATTTAATTATTGACAATCTACTTTATCCCAATGCCAAAGCTCAGGAAGGCTTAGTCTCTGGTTTTTTGTAGCATTCACGCTTCCAACGCTTGTGCGACCACAACCATTGGCTAGGATCTGTTCTTATTACATACTCTAGAAAGTCTTTGTATTTTTTGGTGATCTCTCCATCTTCAGTTTTTTGAGGCTCAGTTTCCAGTAGGTGGCACGACACTTCGTAGTAGCCTCTTTTTACCCGTTTATTGTAAAGGTAAATTACAGGCAAGTCGTAGAGTTTTGAATAAAGTTCCGGCCCATGAAGAAAAGGAGTTTTTCTGCCAAAAAATTCCATACAATACGCCCGCTTAACGTTAGTGGGGCTTTGGTCGGCTACCATTCCAAATAGTGCTGGCCGCCCATAATTTTCTTCGAATGCAGCTTTGGTTTTGTAGATAGAACGGGCTTCAGATCCTCTCTTGGTTCTAGTATTCCTAAGAAATTTATCGATGCTTTTGTTGGAAAGCGGCTTGTACATGCCTACAGGTATGTGCTTTTGTTGCAATGGCATGGCCAGTCCGCTCCATTCCCAGTTGGCATAATGTCCGGTAACTCCCATGATGCTCCTCCCTTTTTCAAAGAAAGAATTCATTACTCCGGGATTGATAATTTTGTAACGTTTTTTGAGCTGTTTGCTGCTCAGTGCAGGGCCTTTTAGAGCTTCAACTATGAGGTCGGTCATTTGATGAAAGAATTTCTTACTGATATAGTGGATTTCTTCCTCGCTTTTTTCGGGAAAAGCAATCTTTATATTGTCGAAAACAATTTTTTTCCGATAGCCAATGATATAATAGATAATGAGAAATAGAATGTCGGATATTCTATAAAGCACCCAAAAGGGGGTGAGGCCGACAAGGAAAACTATTCCACGAAAAAAGAAGAATCCAATTTGTTGCATTTTAAAGAGATTTGATTAACAATGCCTTTCTGTTTTTTGTTCTAAAAGCGGCGCAAGAAAGTAAAATATTTTGAATACTTAATTTTTTTTTATGCCGAGTATCGCTTTTTCTTCTCCATAGATAAGTATTTTGAGATAAACGAAATTGAAATGCTTATAGTGTATTTACATTCAGTGTGGATGTGATGTGAATTGATGTAAGTTTTAACTATTTAAGTAGTAAGTTGTAATTGAGTAAATCAATAAGAATAGGATCATCTGCTTAATTTTGAGTTTAATTGTCTTGAGTTTTGCTGTCAATATAGATCTTGTTGTAGATTTAGACTAAATAGGTCTGTTGAATGAAATATGCCCCCTACATATTGACTGCCTAAAGTCTAAGGTTTGTCTATTTTATATTTACTCCTTGCAGGCAATCAGTTATTTAGCACCAGAATAAATCTAGATTAATTATGACAGACTATTTACAATATTCATTAGTGAAACACTAATGATGATTCAATGAACTTATCAACTCTCAATTGAAAAAAATGTTTGGTAGATCTGCAAGTTTTTTCGTAAAAGGGTGTCCAATAATATTGTTTTTCTTTTTTGAGAATTTCACACACCAATAAAACTATAATTTATGAGTATACTATTCTTTGGAAGAAGGTTTCTTGTTCTTGTTGTTGTACTTGTTTTCAGTATTTCTGTTTATGGACAAAGGCAAGGTGCGCGAACAAGAGGAAATAGAGGGAACGTGCCCGGAGAGGGAGTTTTGATAGGTAAGATTGTTGACAATAGAAGTAAGCCTGTAGAATTTGCTAATGTGGTGTTGTACAAAAAGCGCGATTCGTCTTTGGTAACAGGAACGATAACGAATTCACAAGGAGAATTCAAGCTCGACAAATTGAAATATGGACGCTATTATTTGATTGCTGATTTCATTGGCTACAAAAAAACAACCGTTGGAGCAATTGCTGTTGCGCCCAAAAAGCAAACACTTGATTTAGGGAAGCTTACTTTAGAGCAGGCCACACAGCAGTTAGGAGAGATAGATGTTGTTGCAGACAGGTCTTATGTTGAGTATAAAATTGACAGAAAGGTTGTGAATGTTGGTCAGCAATTAAATGCATCTGGAGGAACTGCCGTTGATGTTTTGGAGAACACCCCTTCTATTAATGTAGATGTTGAAGGGAATATTACATTGAGAGGAAGCTCTTCGTTTACAGTACTTATTGATGGTAAGCCAAGTGTCCTAAGTGGAAGTGATGCCTTAGAGCAGCTGCCTGCGAGTGCAATTGAATCGATAGAGATCATAACAAACCCGTCTGCGAAATATGAACCCGACGGAACAGCCGGAATTATTAATGTAATTTTAAAAAAGAAAAAGCTTCAGGGAGTAAGTGGCATTTTGAATGGCAGTTTTGGTACCGGGCCTATTTATTCTGTAGATGGTATGGTGAATCTGCGCCAGGGCAGATGGAATGTTGTAGTGGGCGGTTCCTATTCGCATAGAGGCTTCGATAGAGAGGAAAGCAATTTCAGGCAGACTTTTTATGAGGATTCTACAGTATATCTTTCAGAAAAAGGTGATGGAAGCAGAGGGTTTGGAGGTTGGTCTGCCCGTGTTGGTGCAGATTATAGCGTGAACAATCATAATACAGTGAGCTTGCAGGTAGCTGCCAGGGATTTTAATTTCGAACGACTGAATACGATCAACTATCATCGATGGGTGGAGCCGTCTGTTAATGATGAAGAGTACTATGTTTCCGGTGATGATTTTAAGGCAGGGGGATTAGGTTGGCAGGCCACTCTTACCGAGGCATTACATTATGGCGACCATAAGCTCAACTTGACGGTGATATGGAATAGGCGCGATGGGGATAGGCTCAACCATTCCAAAACACAGGGGACAAATCAGGATTTCGAGACGATATTTGGTAATAACGACCAAATGAAGCGCATAACAGCGGAAGACAGGAATACAACGCGCTTTAAGTTCGATTACGAATGGCTGTTGGGGGAAGAGCGTAAAATAGAAGCTGGTTATCAGGGACGATGGGAAAATGCGCAGATGAATTATAGCACAAGGTATTTTTTGCCTGCCACACAACGCTGGGGCGGAGATGTTGAAGTTAGCGAAGTAGATTATACAAGATATATTCATGCTGCATATGCCACTTATTCCAACAGATTTTGGGGTTTCGACTTAAAAGCTGGACTTCGAGCTGAATTAACCGACCGTATTTTGAAGGAGCTGACGGAAGATAGTGATTACGATTACAAAAGTATCAATCTCTTTCCAAGTGCATACCTGTCCAGAAAACTAGGCAAGCGGCATCAGTTACAATTTAGTTATAGCCGCCGTGTTAACCGCCCACGGGACTATGTCCTGAATCCGTTTATAATGCGTTCCGATGCTTTTAGCCGTTTTCGGGGTAATCCCGGACTGGAACCTGAATTTGCAGGAGCGTTTGAGCTGAATTATCTGTTGCGAATAGGAAAGATGTCTACTATTTCTCTGGAGACTTATTATCGGCAGACAGACAATGAGATGACGCGTATACGAACTGTGGATGAGGATGGAATATTGAATTATACGATCATTAATCTTAACAATGATAAAAGTATTGGCTGTGAGTTGTCTGGAAATTTGTCAGTTACAAAATGGTTTACCTTAACTCCGATTGCTGATTGGTATTATTATGAACTAGAGGATAAAAGTAATGGGAAAAGTATAATCAGAAGTAGTAAGAATTATAATTTCCGTCTGAATACAACTTTCCGTTTTTCAAACAACAGTAGAATGCAACTGAACGGCAGTTATAGAAGTGGTTCCGTGACTGCAAATGGTGAACGCAAGCCAAGTTATTCTATCGATTTTGCAATGAGGCAGGAAATGTTGAAACGCAGAGTTTCTGTTGCATTTAGAGTAAGGGATATTTTTGGTACGCGAATAAGGGAAGGTTTTTCCGAAGGCGAGAATTTTCGTTTAGATTATGAAAGTAGGTATCAATCACCATTTTTCATCATCTCGTTCAGCTACAAACTGAATAATTTCCGAATGAAACCAGAGATGCGCGATAATGGAGGCGGTACAGATATGGATTTTGGAGGTTAATCGATCATGGGATTTATAAGCAATATAGGGCAGGCGCATCAAAAACATTTGCTCCTGAAAACCAACGGTTTCTAAAAAAAAGACGAAGCCTTTCATTTCGATGCGTTTACTCTATTTAAGAACAGGCAAGCGTGTCCATTAGAACATGTATTTCGCATGTATTCTGTTTTTTTTTCATAACTTTATTTCTGCGATTCATAACGTTTAAAAGAAGAAGTAAAAATAAGCTAGGTTTATTGTTGCATCTCGAATTTTAGCCCTTACGTGCGAAAAGTAAGCTTGGGTTATAATCCGAATTGCCTTTTGGTCTAATTTATTTTTTCATCTCATTGCTAATGCGGACAAGAATGTTTTTAAAGAATATTCTCTGTTGATGTTTATTCGTTTTGCTGAACGTTTTGAAATTGAATAGGTTTTCGACCTTACTGCCTTACTAAAACTTTGGGGTAGGCATACTCCTGAAATGATCTAAGACTAGATCGGCTTCTAACTTGTGGTGTTTTTTTTCGTACAAAATAAGGTTCGGTTATTTCAGACAAACTGGTGTGTAATTTGAAATGTATTTTGGAAGAAGCAAGAAGGCAATCCTAGTCTTCGCTGTGTTACGAATGTTGAAAGTTCACACGTTGCAATAGTTTATTCCGGTTTCAGACAATTACATGCCTTCATTAAAGCGCAAAAAATAATTTAGGCTAAAGCACACAAGAGGTTCAATACCGGAGCGTATTAGAGTATGTGAGGGTTTGGACGACTGTAGTGCAACAAAAGCGAAGTTCTTCTTTCAGTCTTACTTAACAGAATTATTCTTTCACTCTATTAATTGGTTTAATGAGCATAAATTCCAGTTCCGGAAAAAAGCTATGAATCTGAAAAGCGGAAAAACACCTTTTCAACGGAATCATAAGTTCACCACCTTAAACTTGTTGATTTGATAAGATGCTGTTTGATATTGACTATTTTGTTATGCTTCATTCAGTTAAGAATAACAGCACAACGATCCGAACTGGTTTTGGAATCGAAAACTCAATATGACCTTTCCCACTATTTTTCTTATCTAGTAGATAGCACAGCACTGCTTACGGTAGAAGAGGTAATGGGACAAAATTGCGATGCTACTGAGGAGGGCGGGTGCAAAGATTCTTTCTTTGGATATACGGATTATCCCGTATGGGCTTTTTTCGATCTTCGCAATGAATCTTCACACGACGAGTTCGTGTTGTCGATTTCGCATGGAACACTTTCAGATGTTGAACTTTATCTGACATACGAAGGAAGATTTATTAAAAAATTATATGCTGGTAGCGATAATTTTAGCAGAAGTCAGTTCAAAACTTATGTTCCAAAATTTAGACTAAACCTAATAAGAAACGGGCGGTACCGTATTTATTTGAGGGTGCAAAGTCAGTCTTCAGTTTACATTCCGGGACGCATTTCTGCTCTTTCGGACTATTATATGGCCGAAAAGAATCATCAACATTTTATTCTATTAATAATTGGTGGTATTCTCTTTTTGGCTTTGAGTAACCTTTTTGTTTTTTGGGCTATACACGAAAGGGCATACCTCTTTCTAGGACTGGGATTGGTTGGGGCTTCATTTTATTTCTTTTTGTTTTATGGTTTTCTGTCAGATTTCAATATCTATATTTCCACTACATCATTGATTAAGGCTCGGCTTATTGCTTTTCAGGTTTCGTTTCTTCTCGTAATGCTATTTTCGATAAAATACCTAAACATAGAGCGGGAGGACAAAATCGCTTCTGTTCTTATGGCTTTTGTTGTTATAATATTCAGTATGTTTTTAGTGAGTACCGTATTGCTGTGGGCGCCACTGAGGTTACTCAATTTTCTGTCCGCAAACATATACCCGATAGGGGCTGTGGTTTTAATTTTTGTAGGAATTGCACAGTTTCGAAAATCTAAAACTGCTTCTATTGTGTTTTTTGTTGCACACTTCACCTTTTTTCTATGTGTTGTGTTTTACTATTTAGTGTTGAGTAGAACATTGAAATATTCATTTGTAATATACCATATCACTCTTGTGGGAGTATTTTTATATTCTTTAATTCTAACTTTTTCACTGAACCTTAGGATTGGTTGGCTGAGTAAAGAAATAGAACGTACCCATCGTTTGGAGCAGTTGAGCAGGCGTTTGCAGGACGAGATTGAATCTAGAATATCAGCAGAAATAGAGTTAAGGGAACTAAACCAGTCAAAAGATAAGTTTCTTTCCATTATAGCTCATGATCTTAAGAATCCGTTTAACGCAATACTTGGGTTCGGCCAGCTTCTGAACAATGCAGAGACAAGAAAAGACGACAGCAAGGTAGAGCGCTATGTTAAGCAAATTATTGTGGCAGCTCAGCGGTCGTATAAACTCCTAGAAGATCTTCTCACATGGTCTAGGGCGCAAGCAGGAGCAATTATGTATACTCCTGTAGAAACAGACCTGTGTAAATTGGGATGTGTTGTTATTGAAGGACTTACTCCAATAGCTGAGCATAAGGATATTACAATTAAATTCGACTGCATAGAAGAATGCATGATAGAAATTGATTCGAATATGATTGAAACTGTTCTTAGAAACCTTATATCCAATGCATTGAAATTCACCCATGAAAATGGGCTTATCACTGTTCGTATACAGGATTATGCTTCGGATGTTGTAGTAAGTGTAGTGGACAATGGGGTGGGGATGACGGAAGAGCAGATCGAAAAACTTTTCGATGTTAATAATAGCACCAGCACCCGGGGAACTGCAAATGAGAGTGGAACAGGCTTGGGGTTGCTTGTTTGCAAAGAATTTATTGTACGCCATGGGGGAACAATGTGGGTAGAGAGCGAAAAAGATTCTGGGAGCTCTTTTTATTTTCTTATCCCCAGAAGTCCGTAAGTGGAGTTAAAATTCAAATGAATAGTATGAACGAAGGCAGGTTCTTTTAAGTTGCCAGGTTCCGTTCCAAACGAAGCAGAATGCAAAGAGTTAGTCGCGCTTTAACTAAAGATATTCATACATTTATTGTTTTTATTGGAAGTATATTGGGTTTTGATGTTGTACTTTGACATTAAATTCGGATATTACATAATGCAAGCACATCAGAAACCAGCAATTCGCATATATAATTACTGATGAGTTAAGTTTCTCATTGTTAGTTGTTTGTTCTCAGTAAGGCTTGCACCCCCTTATCTTGAAGTGCCAAATTATCTAATCAAACCCCAACAGAATGATTAAACCTGAACTTCCTGATAACGAAGATAAACGCCTAGAGGCATTGAAAGAGTATTCTATTCTGGATACAATGCCCGAAGATGAGTATAATGATATTACCCGCTTGGCATCCATAATATGCGGAACGCCAATTTCTCTCATCAGTTTGGTTGATGACAGAAGGCAGTGGTTTAAATCGCATCATGGATTAGATGCCACTGAAACCCCAAAGGATGTTGCTTTTTGTGCTCATGCCATAAATTCGCCCAACGATGCTTTTGTAATTCCAGATTCCAGAGAGGATGAGCGCTTTCACGATAATCCACTTGTAACAGAAGATCCTCATGTAGTTTTCTACGCTGGTATCCCATTGGTAGATCCGGATGGATATGCCTTGGGAACATTATGTGTTATTGACAATAAACCAAGGAAAATTAGTGAGGAGCAGATTGCTGCACTAAATGCTTTGTCTAATCAGGTGATGAAGCTCTTTGAATTAAGAAAAACGGCAATCTCTCTACAGACTCATATCTTTGAACTGGAAGCGCAGAACATGGGCTTAAGGGAATTTGCCCATACAGCCGCCCACGATATTAAATCGCCGCTCAGTAGCATTGTTATGTATTCGGAACTGCTTCAATATGATTATAAAGATAAGCTTGATGAGGAAGCCAATGAATTTATCGATACCATTAGCAGGGCGGGTAAGAAGCTAACAGGGTTGATTGATGGAATTTTACGATATAGTAAGGATTCGTCTCTCCTGTCGAAGAACCGTGAAGACCTGAAAATTAAAGATCTGATAGAAGGTATTGTTCTACTTTTGAAACGGGATGAAGAAGTGAAAATATCAATGTCTGTTCCTGAGGGTTTGATTTGGTTTTCTAATAAAATTGCTCTTGAAAGAATCCTCATCAATATTGTCACGAACAGTATAAAGTACAACGATAAACCTGAAACAAAGATAGATATTGAAGTGATTGAGACAGAAGATTCGCTCAAATTTAGCATATGTGACAATGGACCTGGAATTGAAGAGGCCGATCAGGAACGTATTTTTAAGCTTTTCGAAACCACAAAGAATATTGATAAGCGGGGCGAGCATGGTTTTGGGATCGGACTTGCTACTGTTAAGTCACTTGTGGAGGGGCTTAGTGGAAAAATAACTGTTGAGTCCAAGCTTGGAAACGGGGTCTGTTTTAGGTTTTCAATTGGAAGATAATAATATAAATAGGGTCTGAGACTTTAATTTTTTTAATGCTTTTCATATGCATTTCTATTTAAAAACCATAATAATTTTGATTTCTCTTTTTACCTCATGTACGCAGGAAGCGAAGGACCAACAGGAAGAGACTGTTATCGGTGAATCGCCAGAGATTCTTACAGAGCCTAGCCGTAAAGGAATTGCTTCTAGCATTTATTCCGATGTTAAACGGGGCTACAAACGCGATCTTGTTGCCGCACTCTATGAGGAGGCGCTTGATAATGACAAACAGCTTGAGCTAATAGAAAAACGAATAGGTACTATATCTGAAATTAGTGCTGATAGTTTACAGGCGTTTTCTAAATATCAGAACAATTCCAACTCATATTGGTTGAACACTAATGATTATCTGCAAAAAATCGGAGACTCAACTCTAAGAAATAATTTGCAGGAGATGTTTGCTAAAATGCAAAAGCATTATGGAAAGAAAACACAACGGCACGAATTAATCAAGTATGGCTTGGATAAGAAGAAGGAAATGTTGTACGATCAGCACCTTATGTTGAAACTGATTGTGAGCATGAAGCTGATGTCTAATTATCTCGAAAATGAATGTCCAGACATTGAAAACCTGAAATGGGCAGATGAAAGCTATGGTAAATTGTTAGAGGATATTGGGGAATACACAGAGAAAACCCAGAAATAAGGCTTCATACAGTTTGTGTGGTGAAATTCAGGAAACGCCAGAATGCACAGAAAACTTTAATTGAATTTGTTTTGCATAAACTATTGATGTAGAGCTAAATAAAAAATCATCTCAATTCTGAAAATTCATTTAAAAAAAGGCTTTGGTACATTTTCAAAGCCTTCTTTATAGTTTCTTGTGTTAAAATCAGCCGCATAGAATTTATATGCATACGCTGTTTTAGGTTTACCCGAACTTATTTAAGTTGGGCTTCAAAATCTTTATTCTGCTTCTCACGCGCAGCAATTGTTTTGCGCATTTTGCTCTGAATAGACTGAATTTTTGTATTAGAAGCATTTATATCTTTCGTCGCTTTTTCCATTTCACCTATCTGGGTCTTAATCGTGTAAAGCGTTCTGTTTTCTTGGTTCAAACGCGTAATAACGATTTGTTTTGCAGTAAGGTTTTCATTCGCAACAGAAAGCGAACTTTCCAACTCTTCTTTACTTGACATCAACAAGGTATTCTCATTGGCAAGACGCTTGGCGGTTGCTTTTAGTTCCTTTAAGGTTTCATCTTTGGTTTCAATGAGCTTTCCTTTTTGTTGGTTTGCAAAAATGAAATATCCCATAAAGGCCAATGCGACCACTGCTATACCCGACGTAATGAAGGTAAATGTTTTCCATTTCTTGTCTACAAGATTAGAAGTAGTTGTGGACGATGTCGTTGCCATAGTCAATAGTTTTTGTTCTTTAATTTTAATGCAAGATAGGACAAAATATAGAAAATTTCCAATGACATTCTTAATTTCGGCATATTGTTGTTGAAAAAATACATCGTAATAAATTATGAGATATATATCTATACTTCTTTTTTTTCTATGCCTTCAGTCGCTATCTTATGGACAGGTACACTTGAAGTTGCAGTTTCCAAAAATGCCCGACTCGTGGCTCTATTTTGCCGAAGTATTTGGCAATAATCAGTATCTGATAGATTCGGTTTTGTTGGACAAAAAAGGGAAGGGGGTAATTGAACAAGAAAAGTTTCTGCCGCAGGGGACATATCTATTGGGCGATAGCTCTGGGCAAACATTGGAATTGCTTTTGAATGAAGATCAGGTTTTTGAACTGAATGGTAGTTCGAGGCAGTTGAAAGAAACAAAGTTTTCTGGCTCGAAAGAAAACCAGCTTTTTCACAGATACTTTGCTGGTATAAGCCGGTTTCTTCATGAGCTGGACAGTTTGCAGTACGCTCTTGAATTGGCCGAAGTTGAAGATCGGGAAGAAATTGAGGAAGAACTTACAGAAGCGCGTCTCAGTGCAAGGCAGTTTCAGGGGCAGATATTCCAAGAGGCCAAGGGAACATTGTTTCTACAATTGGTGAAAGGCAGGGAAATGGTTGCTCTTCCAGATTCGCTTCGGAGAGGAGAACGTTCAGGTCAGCACAAATTTTATCTTCATCATTATTTCGATAATATTGATTTTACCGATCCGAGAATTTTGCGGAGTTCTGTTTTTCATAATAAAATAGACGATTATTTCTCCGAAACAGTGCATCCATCACCAGATTCAATGGTGCATTACGCTTGTCATTGGATAAGGAGATTAGAAGACTATACACCTTTTCAAGAGTATCTGATGCGTTATCTTTTCCAGATACAGCATTACTCAAGGCGTTTAGGAACAGATAAGGTGTTCGTGGCCGTTGTGGACAGTTTCCTGAAGGAAAATAGACCCAATTGGCTTTCCGAAAAAATGCAGGCTACTCTAATAAAACGCGCGGATTTGCTGAGAAATAGTATGATAGGAGTGAAGGGTGAAAATCTTCTCTTGCAGGACAACAAAGGCGATGAGTTCAGACTTTATGATGTGGAAGCGAGGTTTTGTATGTTGTTTTTCTGGACACCAGATTGTGATCACTGCAAAGCCGCCATGCCAGAGGTTTATGCGTCTTATGAGAAGTATAGGAAAAAAGGGCTTGAGCTTGTAGCCATTTATACAGAAAAGAATGAGCAGGAATGGCACAATTACATTGTCGAACATAAATTGAACTGGACAAATGTTTATGATCCTGGAGGAAAGAGTGGAATGCTTGAAAAGTACAATGTTTTCATGACCCCAACGATTTATATTCTAGATAGTGAGAAGAAAATAATACTTAAAGATATTGATGCCTCACAAGTACCGATGGTTTTGGAGGCATTGTATAAATGATAATCATATGTTTACACGGTGTAAGTGTGCAACTTATGCAGATGGTATCTTTTTCAAAAAAATAAAACATACAATATGAAGCAATATTTTTTATTTCTCTTTATATCAGTTAGTTTGTCGGCTTGGTCTCAAGGTTATGAGATAAGTTTTGTTGTTAAGGGAGCCGAAAATTCCAATGTAGAGCTGGGTTATTATTTTGCCGACAAGCAGTATGTGCAGGCTAAAGGGAAAACGGACAGCAAGGGACGTGTTAGTTTTTCTGGTAAAGAAGAACTGTTCCCTGGGCTTTTTATGCTTATTATTCCCGATAAAAAACATCATTTCGATTTTTTGGTAGACGATAATCAGAAGTTCGAAATCAGGGCAGATGTTACATCTCCAAAATTAATGGCAAAAGGTTCAAAGGTAAATCAGGTATTTTTCGATTACCAGAATTTCATGATCAACCTCAATCCTAAGATGACAGAGGCTGTGGCATTAAGGGATTCCCTTAAGAAAACCCAGCCAGAAAGCGAAGCACTTGCCAAAGCAGAGAAAGAAGTTGCTGAGTTGGATGAACAGATCAGTGGTAGATGGAAAAAAGTGGTGGAAGATAATCCAGATCTGATTATTGCTCCACTGCTTAAAGCACTGAATGGCCCTAAGCCCTATCAAGGTAGGGAAGGGGACTATTTCTTCGAGAATATCGATTTTAGTAAGCATTTCTTTTTGCGTACTCCTGTTTTGCGCGAAACCATTATGCGTGTCCTC
Source organism: Bacteroidales bacterium (assembly GCA_965230435.1). Taxonomy (GTDB): domain Bacteria; phylum Bacteroidota; class Bacteroidia; order Bacteroidales; family JBDKHP01; genus JBDKHP01. Next base: position 97,630 of record CBDDLB010000002.1, on the reverse strand, counting down.
GCATTCAACTTGAACAAAAAACGTCCTCCTGCCGATCTGATTCATGAATGTGACCGCCTGTTGGCAAAGGCCGAAGCAAATGATAAAGTTTTTGAATACACTTTCAATTATATATTGAATTTTTTCAACACCTTTCAGCGTACCGGTATGAACGAGGTGTTTGTTCATTTGGTAGAGAATTATGTGTCGAAAGGAAAAACGCCTTGGTTCAAAGACGAACATGTGTTGGAAATAAAGGAAAGGGCAAAAGTTCTACGTTCGAATTTTATTGGGGAAACGGCTATCGATCTACAAATGAAGAATTTTGCAGATGAGTTTGTTTCGCTTTACGATATAGATTCGAAGTTTACGATTGTTTACTTCTGGAGCATTATGTGCGGCCATTGTAAAGAGACCACCCCTCTTGTTAAAAAGCTCTACGATGAGGTTGCCGACCCTACAGCTTTGGAAGTATTTGCGGTTTGTACCGATGACCGTAAGGACGATGCCGAAAAATATATTCTAGAAAATAAATACAACCAGTGGATCAATGTAATGGATCCTAAGAACGAATCTGGTTTTCGAGAACGCTATAATGTGTATAGCACTCCTTTGCTTTATCTGCTTGATAAGAACAAGAAAATCGTTTCAAAAAGACTTGGCCCAGATCAGGTGAAGGAACTTGTTGATCAGTTGCTTCTACAGAAAGAAAAGTTTAAATGAGAATAAACAGAATATTGAAAGGCCTGCTAAGCACATGGTGTTATTTATTAGTAAAAGCATTGTGCTGATTTCAGCATCGTGACAAATCCCCAAATGTCGTTTATATTGGCCACCTACTTATTTAGAGGATGGAGTAGCAGGCCTTTCAATAACAAAGTGTTTTTGTACGGAACAACATTCCGATATGAAAGAAGTATTGATTGCAATATGGTTGTTAGCTTCAACTTTTGTCATGGGACAAGGTGTGGTTGACGTTTACGGAAAAGTCTCAATTTGCAAACTCAGCAGTGGTGGAATCTATCTTTCAAAAAGAATGCAAGACAGTTCTAGGTCTGTTGTTCTAAGTGTATCTGAGATCAAATCTGGAGAAGTGTATATCGATAAATTGATAGCCAATGTCAAGGTCTATCATTTTGATTCTTTACTCTATGATTTGAAAACAGATTCAACAGGTGGGTTTGAATTGACAAATATAAAAACAGATACGCTTGAATTTAAAGTAAAGGTCAGCAAATACCTTAGGCAGAATTATATAGTTTCTTTAAACAATGAAGGTAAGGAGCAGAATCTGAATTTTTGTATTTCTGATTCTTTGCATCATGCAAAATATGACTCGATTTTTTTTAGCAAAATTCCTTATAATGCAGCAAAAGCAAAGGAAGACATCAAGAATGGAAAGGTTTACTACCTTCATCTTTTTGCTGACGATTCAGGTTTTGACAATTCGGACTTTGAATACTTAGAGAAAAAGTTCGGTTTCGAGTATTTATATGATTATCTACGGTTACCTTCTCAATATTTAAAGAGAGCTGAAGAGGACTATAACGGAGTAGTATTCGATTATTTAGATAAGAAATGCCAATGTGATTTTGAAGCTGAGTATATGAAGGAACTTAAGAGGATGTTTTTTGAGAAAATGAAAAATATCAGACATTAGTTTAGAGGCCATTTGCTGTGTAATGATTTCTGTATCAATACATTTTTGACTGCAAATAAAGGAGGTGAAACATATGAGAGTTGAATTAGCGATTTTGTTTTTTATTACACTTCTAATACCAAATTTTTCCTGTAATTACTTAAATAGCAACAAATATCAGAATACCTCTCAGTTGGAAGACTCAGTTTCCTGTGACGCTATCACTGATTCCGCAACAAAAACGGATGGTATATACCAAGATGCAACTTTCGATCGAGTATCTATTGTCAAACAATTGAAACGTAAGAAAGATAATCATATCCCTTTATCAATACATATTTATGTGCCTTTGTGTGATAATAAAAATCAGAATATAGTTCCTACTACTCAGACTTTAGGGAACGGTTTGAATTTACGGACTAATTTATATTGGGCTGTTAAAGGATCTGTAAAGTATGATTTTGTTCGAAGCTCAGATTGGGTGAAAGTTTATAATGCTTTTGATATTGATAGTAATGTTTTGGAAAGGATAGTTTTTGAGCGGGATTATGCAGATGCTAAAGTTTATATAATAGCTGATGCCTATCGTGGAGACCGAATGGAAGAAGCCGTGAACGATTTTTTGGCAAGCATTGCCAACTGTAGAAACGAGATGGTAATGCTTGACACTTCTAAAACAGTTGGTTGTGCAGGAAATTCGGACTTAATCATTTTTAATGGACACAATGGAATGATGGATGATATTCATGTAAAAGAGTGGGTTAATGAAACCAACGATAAAACAGATGTTGTAATAAACGCATGTGCTACATATTATCATTTTCAGGATGAGCTGGCAAAAGCGAAGGGATATCCCATAGTAAGATCAAATACCCTGTTGCATCCAGGAGCTTATGTCCTTACTCAGATTATTGACGATTGGGTTCGTGGAGTACAGGCAGATACAATATGCATAAATGCAGGAAAAGCTTATTGTCGGGTTCATAAGTGTTCAGTTGATGCCGAAATTTATACAGCAGGTTGGTAATGTATTGGAGACTTGTTGTTTTATTGTTTTGATAACAAGCCTTTAAATAAACCGAAACAGGCATCGGTGATTTCATGATTCCTTTATTTCTTTCAATTCTTTTCGAGACGTTTTTTGCTATGTAGATCTTCTTTCTGGGCGGGTTGGCCTTCATCTTTCAGTGTTTTTGCGATTTTTTTTTGATCTTGATTATACTCAGGATTCGGGACTGTGACATAAATAATGGAGGAAATCCCTCTGCCTTTCTGCGTTCAAAATCCTGTTTACGGTACGGATCGAAAGCAGTCCTTGGTGGCAGAGGGCGCCTCCAATCCATATGTCAGAGTTAGAATGATTGATCTTTGTTGCAAGTGTTGCTCAAGTCGACAACGAATAATGGGTAGCTTCTGTCCGTCCTTTAGTTTTTATCAGGTAAGTGATTTTGGACAAGAAGCTATAGAAGTATTTATTTCTCTTATGTTGGAGGTGTGTGCTATGTATTTCCGTAAGTTCTTGATCAAATTTTCGTTACAGGCCACTTACATTAGAAAAAACTTCAACCCAACAATTTTCAGGATTAGGCCGAAGTTTTCTACGGTACATTTAGTTCGGCTCGGAATTATAATAGTCATCAGGGTCTTCTTCCCAAAAGGTTTCCCCACGTTTTTCTGCCTCTAATTTTGCATCATCGTTCAGCGACATGCCGTAGCGGCCTTTCACCTGTTTGTTCAGTGCGTTCATGTAACGGTACTCATCGGTAAAATGCTCCGGGGTTTTAATGAGCGAAGGGTACAATGGCTCAGGAAACCCCTCGGCCTTGCGCCGTTCATAATCCCGCTGGCGGTAGGGGTCGAGTGCTTCACCGAACGGAAGCGGGCGGTTTTTGTCCATGTACCATACCCAGAAACTCCACAACTGTAGGGCCCTTCCTGAAAAAAAAGGCATAAGGATGCTGTTGTCCAGATATTTATCCGCAAACGTGCGGTTTTTACGGAGAACAACAAACATGCCCCCTCCCCCAAAACGGCTCATCATCGACATTACCGCATGCAGCTCGTTAAAACGGATCAGTTGCGGACGTTGCCAGAACGAACCGGGAACCTGCACCAGACCGCGCTGACGGTCGAAAATCACCTTCTGTTCTTTAGTTTGTGCAAAAGCCAATATAAACTGCCATATTGCAGGGAGTAAAAACATTATAGTTGGTATAAGAAGAAGCAAGATCGGTTCATCACCTTTAATTGGAAAGAAAACATACCAAATGAAAAATACAAAACTGGCTAGAAAACCTCCCCCCCAGTATAAATAGAGTCTTTTATTGGGGGATCTATCGAACATCAAATAATCATCGTCAATATAATCAAAGGCATAAGTTACCCCTGGTTTGAGGTTATCGTTTTTCACTATCCCCGGACCTGGCATTTCCGCAATGCAAAAATCCACATATTTTTTTTTCCAGTCCCGTTTTACTTTTGGTTCTACCGACCTGCCTGGGTCGTAGTACTTATGTACATCTAGCATTTCTTTTACTTTGTCCATTCCGATGGTGATAATAGGTTATGTAAGAAATCTCGTTTCAGCCTTTTGCCGCCGACTATGGTTCTGAACAACTGCTGCCTGTGTTCCATTTCCATTTTGGCATTCAGCCTGCTGTTGAACGGGGTGTTGGGCTGTTGTACTTCTGTCGATTCTTTGTAGAGTTTTTCGCGTACGGCAACATAGCGCGGCATATCATTGCGGTCGATAGGGAATGTATGTGCGTAATCTTTGCAACGGCACATTACCAGCACTTCGGCCTGTGTTCGGTACTGTCCTTTGTCGGGTATGTGCTGGTGTTCTTCTGGGATGTCGAACAAGGCAACGAAAAAGTCCGACTGTGGGTTTTCCTGTGTAATTATCCTTACATTGCCTTCATCTCCATGTAATAAGATCGGCCTCTCGCCCTCCCTGAAGCCGTTTGGGTATAAGTATATTTTCAGGTCCGGTTCTACCACGGCCATTTTGGCCATGTTGAACTGGATATTCACATACAGTTCTTTTTTAAAATATTCCCTAATAGTAGTGGGGCCTACTGTCCTAGAGCTTACTATATGCGGTTTTGCCTCAATAAGTACAGTGCCCCCAAAAAGAATATCTGTTATTTTTTCATAAAGTCCGCTGTACTTTTTATATCCATCAAAACCGCCGCTAACCATATTGCCCCCTTCTTTTAAGTGGTGCTTTATGACCTCTTCTAACGCACCATCGAAATCAAGGGTATCGCTGTCCCAAAATATCCACTTTTTGTCCTGCCTGAACTGACAATTTTTGCTAAGTTCTTCCAGCGGCTCATCTTCAAGAAAAATAGCTACTGTAGCAAAAAGCACCCCTGCTGCCAACGAAGCAACCCATCCTACAGGATTCCATTCCATCAAAAGACCTACACCTCCAAGTGTACCTGCCATGGCGGCCAGTGCCTGAAACGCTGCGGCATCGTTATCGCCTTTATAAAAATTCATCCCGCTGTCTATACCATCCACCACTGCACCTGCAAAAATACCGGCAACACAGGCTCGCTTAGGAAGCCCTTTCAATAATTCGTCTGCTATTTCTTCAGTTATTTCTTTACTTATTTTTCTAGATAAAATGTTCAGTGTACTTCCCGTTTCAAGCACAGCAGCACCTCCAGCAAATGCATTCAAAACTTTTTTACCTTGCTGAAAGTAACTTTCTTCTTTTTGAAAAAGTTCATACAAGCCTCTTGCAAAATTTAAGACTGCTATACCTGTAATAAAGCGCCCCCAGACCTTAGATCCAGACAATTTATCAGCCAAATCGTAAAGTTTTCCTCCACGGTGGAAAGCTATATCAAACTGTTCGGTAATAATAATCTGTTCAATCTCCTCTATACTGCTAGCTGCCGTAATCAAAGACCGTTTTTCAAGCATTTTTTCGGAAATATTCACCATCTGTAAACCCTCTTTCATGAAAGGTTTTCGTCCAGTAACGATTTTTTGGATGGGAGTAGAGTGGAACACTTCATCTACTACCAGTTCCCCGTTTCTAAAAATGCGTATGCCGTTGAGCATATTGACTTTAGACGTTAAAAATTTAGGGTGCTTCTGGGCAAGTTCACAAAAGCCGTCTTTTATGGTATTCCATGTAAGAAGGATTCGGTTCATGACATCAAAACCTGTTTTCAGTTCAATGTCGATTTTTTCGAACAGTATACCCTGTTGGTCTTTCAGTTCTTTTTCTACGAGGGCGAGACCTGCATCTTGCTGTTTGGCAATCTGTTTATTCTCTTCGGCAAGATTATACACATGGTCTTTGGCATTTACCCTGAATTGCAATAGTCCTAGGTGAATGGCCTTTCTAGCTTTTCCACTAAGTTTTACATCATTGGTTTGAAGCGTATATTCATCAATAGAAGCGGTGTAATATTCATCGTTTAGAAAATTCACCAAATTGTTTTTGTGTGTTAAGATGTCCTCCCTAAGAGCTTTTCGCTCAGCTTTTCCCAATAATTGTTCTATTCTGTCTTTGTCCAGATTACTGCCGTATTTCTTAACATTATCAGCAGAGCAATAACCTGTCTGATAAAGCAGTAATAACGATTTGTGCATCATTTCTGCTTCCTGCAGTTTTTGAGAATCAGCAAGGTTTTCTGGTTTTTTTTTGCCGAGTACGATCTGCTCCAATACTTCCTTTCGGTCCACGCCCGTTTGCATGGTAATAATCAGGGCTTCCATTTTCTGCCATGAATATATAAGCGCTGCATTAAGCTCGTCAGCACAGGCTAATGGGTCGTGTAGGCAGAAGAATACATTTGCCATTTCTTCGGGGGTGTCCTCTTGTTCTGCTCTGCTGAATATTTCCTCCCATTTCTGAGCATCGGGTCTCTCAACTGTTTTTCCTTCATCATCTTCGGGGAAATAAGCGTCTATCTTGTTTACAGGAAAGGCATCGCAGGCGCCCCGTGTATCGATCCATTCGGTTGTGTCGAACTTTTGCATTAGTCAATATATCGAATTATTGTATTATGGTAACGCGCGTGTACCTTTGGGCTACTAACACCTGAAGAATTTAGGATCATGAAATATGAGCAGTGGGCTAAAAACCCGTCACGATTTTTGGCAATGACCGGACTGGATCATGAAGTATTTGAACAGTTCCTTCCCTATTTTGAAGAGTGTCACCGATACTACTTCAACCGTTTTGATCTTGACGGGAAACCGGTCAACCGTCAGCGGCTGTATACCATCTACAAAAACAGCCCCCTTCCTACTTTCGAAGAGCGCCTGGTGTTCGTGCTTTCCTATATGAAACTCAATCCGATACAGGAACAGCATGCCGATATGTTCTCAATGACCCAGCAACAGTGTAACCGGTTCTTACATGCCCTTCTGCGCGTTTTCGAACTTGGCCTTGGGGACTGCGGTTCAATGCCCGAACGCACAAAAGAAGGCCTTCTGCGCAGGCTTGAAGAGCTCCCGGAAGAATTCCTTACCGAAAAAAAAGTCATCCATGACGGCACAGAACGGGAAATCCCGCGCCCTGCCGATTATCAGCAGCAACAGGATTATTACAGCGGCAAGAAAAAAAAGCATACGGTAAAAAATGCCGTGATCACCAATATGCTGTGCCTTATCCTTTTTGTGGGCGCGACCGTCCAGGGCACTGTACATGACAAAAAATAGCCGACCTGCAATACACACTCCCGGAAGGGTTTGAACTATGGCAGGATACAGGTTATCAGGGATATGCACCCGAAGGTGTAAAAATCGTCCAGCCCACAAAAAAGCCCAGAGTGAAAGAACTTACACCGGAGCAGAAAGCAGAGAACAGGGAGATCTCATCTGTCAGGGTGCGGGTCGAGCATGCAATCGGAAGTGTTAAAAGAATGAAAATTGTGCGTAATGAATGCAGGCTGCGCAAAGGTAATGTGATAGATAAAGTATTCCTGATCTGTGCCGGAATACATAACTTAAGGCTGACTGTCAAGCCTTTTCAGTACTAATTTAAATTGACATAATGTCTATTCTCTTTTCGCGCAGATCTTTGTCAGTGCGTATCATTCTTACATATTCTGCACTCCATTGAAACTCAGAATAGGCAATCCAGACAATATCATTATCATAAATCGAATAGTGTTGTATTGATTTTCGCTATCATCTGGTGTGCGTACATCTTGTGTAATATCAGCACTGACATTTATCAGGCCCTCAGGTGTTACTTTAAACTCCTTGAACAAAGTGTTATTGTCTTCTTTTTGTTCTGGTGTATTTTTTGGTGCGTTTCTCTCTGTTTTCCTTTTTTCGAAATGTACGTATACGTACCCTTTTCTTAAAGTGGAAGCCCTGAGATCGTATCCGTCAGTCATTGGGACATATGTAGAATCATATACTGTAGGTTCTTCGAGGGAAGGAAATGTTGTGTAGTTTTCCGAGGTGCCATCTGCATACATGTATCGCATGAAGTGAAGTTTGAACTGCATGCGTTCTATTTCCCTTGTTATGGATTTTCCTTTGTTAGGGTCTGTAACTGTTATTTTAGTTGCCATCGTTTTTCTTTGTAATTAAATAATTGATTGTTCGTTGCATTGCTACAGGTCGAACGGTTGGTAAGGTTGATCTTCTTAGCTCGTTTCCTCTTCCAGTTCCTCGATTACTTTCAGCTCAATACGGTCAATGTCATTCTGTACTGTATGTTCCAGTAGATCATCCTGAAGTCGGGTGCCCATGTGTTCAAAATCGGCTTCTTTATCGTTCAAATTAATCTCAAGTGTATCGCCAATTTTATTTTGGGTTTCGATAACCAGAACTATTGTATCGCCTACTTTATACTTTTTAATGCGCTCACCCTTTAGGTTCTCTATGTGATAATTGGTAAGTTCACCTTCATCCTCAACTGGCGGAACAGTCGCAAGTTTCCACTTCATATCAATATCCGATATCTTCCAGTTCTCCTGCTGCACAACGGTCTTCCTGTTGCGCGTGATGGCGGGGGAGATCCTCAGTTTCATGACAGGCGGCCTGTTCCCTTTCGACATATGTTCCTGATAGGAGACGCAGAAGCCGTCCCAGAACTCCAGCCATATGATCTGGTCCTCGTGGGGGCGGAAAATCTGAAAGTAGCCGTGCTCCATCCTGCCCTTGGCGATCCATTCGAGAAAGAATTCGTCGTTTTCGCTGGAATCCATCTCTATGTCGAACAGCCCGCCCACGATCACCGTGTAGAGCGTTGCGCCCTGTTCCTCTTTCGGCCGTACGCAGGTGTCGTAGTTGAACACGCTGGGCTGTGTGTCTTTCAGGTCGAGCTCCCGGAAGCCGGCCTCGAACCTTTCCTCCCAGCTTTCCTCTTTTTTCGGCTCCCCGAAGGTTGTGCTGCTTGCCAGCGTTTGGCCGTCGATTTCCCTGTCGCGGTCGGTCAGAACAGGTCGGAAATATTCGTAATAGATGTGGTTGATCCATCTTTCTGTTTCGCCAACCACTAATTTAATTCTAAGATTCGGCATAATGGGGATTTGAATTCTATGATATAACTGCAATTATGGTAATATAGTATTTTTGAATGGTGATTTTTGATGATTTATGCCTGTATTATGTCTTGGTAATATTTTTATGACAAAAAGATAATTAATTCATGGGAGGTATTGTGGATGTAATGTTTTTGATGCTTTTACCCTGGCAACGTGCTTGATTTCGATCCCTGCCTTGGCAGATTCTAGGGTAAACGAACGAAAAATAATACTTACTTTCGGTCATTGAAAAGTTTAGTTTTGAAGATTTTATAGCCTCAAGAATAGAGAAAAGATGCACTTATAAATTATAGGATATTTTATTCATATCCTTTTGTGCCCTTATTCAGATTTTTATCTTTTGCTTGGAAGTGTTGGAGTAGGAGATAGGAATCCCACTGAAAATATTGTACGATTTCCGATCAATAAGTTAGATCTATTTCCAGCCTAAGTGGCTAGTTGAGCATGCGGTGCTATTTATTAGGAAAAGCGCCGTGCTGGTATTCAGTGCCATGTCAGACCTGAAAGTGTCATTTATATTAGTACGCCTAAGTAGTTGGACAATAATGGAATGACTGAATGAAAGAATAATTGAATAATCATTCAGTTGAAAAACAGTCAATTATTTCTTTATTAATCGAAATTAATTCTGTCTACTTATTTAAAGTTAAGCTAAAAAAAATAGGTTCGCGGCCTTATCTTGTTTTCTTCTGTAGAATATAGAAGATGCCTTAGTTTGGTTTGTTTTTACGATAGCTCCAGAAGCTAATATTTTTAGAAATTAGTTCAAATCCGAGCTCTTCAAGCACTTGGATTGATACAGTATTGCCCTTATGCACTTTTGCAAATAGCGTTTCTGCACCATGTTTCCATAAAAAATCGTGCAGCATATATTCGAATATTTCTTTCATGATTCCTTTGTCCCACCAACCACGGTGTAGCGAGTAGCCAAGTTCGCTTTCCTTCTTGCCATTTGGGCAGTTCCAGAAAAATGTACCGATCAGTTTGCCTCTTTCAATATCTTCAATGCCCCATCTTATTCCTGTTTGTTTTTCGAATAAGAGTTCCGATTTTTTTATCAGGTCATTAGCTTCTTGTTTCGATTGCATTGCTCGTTGGTGACGGTATTTCATTGCCTCATTATTAGAGAAGGCCTCGAAAAGGTCATCAGTATCCAAGTCGGATAGCCTGCGGAGAATAACCCGATTGAGATATATAGTAGGTACAGTATTCATCGGTAATGTTTGTAAAAGTGAGAAAATGAGATTGATAATGTGAATTTTGCAGGTACGTTAGCAAAATCAGTTTAGGAGACACATTATAAATATATACATTTTGCAACTCAATTATACCGCGAATTGTATCTTTGATAAAAAAACAAGATGAGACATCCAAATTCAATTTTCAATTTCGTACGTCTGCCAGATATTATTTCTTTAGGAAATGGTCTTTCTGGAACAATGTCGATCTATTTCAGTATCAATGGAAAATTCGTTTATGCAGCAGTAATGATTGCCATTGGTGCAGTTTGCGATTTATTCGATGGCAAAGTCGCCCGTAACATGAACCTATCGTCTGAATTCGGGAAACAGATCGATTCCCTTTGCGATTTAGTATCTTTTATTGTGGCACCGGCAGTGTTTGCTTATTCTGTTGGTTTGCAACAGCCTTGGTTTTTAGCTATTGAAGCGTTTTTTATATTGGCAGGGATTATGCGCCTTTCGCGTTTCAATGTAACGGGTACTACCGACGAAGGAAAATTCTTTGAGGGCGTTCCTGTACCAGTAAGTATTGGTGTTGTAGCACTATTTTTCTTGTTCTCCTATTTCAGAATTCCTATAGAAATATGGGGCGGACTGTTTCTCTTGCACGCAGTATTGATGATTTCTACAGTTAAGATCCCTAAGCTGTAGTATTCTATATGTTTTAAAAACTGCTTGGAAGGTCTGGTAGCTGAATGAAAATTCAATTAATTTACCAGACCTTTTCTTTGTGTGTGGCCGTTTTATCTTTTAGATAAGATTACAGTTGGTCTGTTACGAATTGAGCAACAAGTCTGTTTTGAAAGAATTGTTAGGATACGCCATATATGTCTGTTTTTAATTCGGAAAAACCGCTCTTTTATTCTATTTTTAAAAAATAGAATAAATCACAAAAACCTGTGTTCCGCCGCTACTCTTCCATAGGACTTATCTTTCTGTACCTGATGTTTTTGCTGAGGGTATTTGTACCTTATCTAGAATATCAGTTAAGAAAAGAAACCATTGTAAAAGAGCTGTGTGTAAATCGATTTCAGCCAGAAACAAAGTGCGATGGAAAATGCCACCTAAAGAAACAAATAGCACTTTTAGATGTAGCACCAATAGATGAACCAGCACACGAAAACGATAAACCGAGGAAATCAGGCAAGAAAAATTTTGAAACAGAGATACTGGAACTAAGTAAGTCTTTTTTCTTTTTGGATTGGTTTTGCTTTCGACCTCAAGAAAAACTTTCAATCTATAATTTCACTTTCATCAACTCCTTTTTTCATCCTCCCAAACTATTTCAATGTTGGCTATAAGTTTTTGATTATTTGACCTTTACTCTTTAGGAGAGATATAGGGCAGTTATTCTATTGCCTTATAATTAGAAGGTTTTAGTAGTTAAATACATCTACCCAATTAGTTCACAGAGAAGAAAGCGTTACTGTCTTTCTTATTCCTTTTAAGTAGTCAACCATGAATTAAGTGGATTTATTTTAACGCTAAGTTGCTGATTGGATGGATAAAGTAAATCAATATATAATAGGTCTGCGACCTTAAAAGAAAATAAACCAATGAAACAATCATACACACTCATATTATTTATAATTATTACCATAAATGCCTTATCCCAAGAAAAGAAAGAAATTCTTCTGGAAGATATTCTTGTTGTGGCAGATCAGGATAAGGATGTAAACGGATGTATTATGACAGATAAGGTGGTAATCGGAAAACCACGAAACATTGAAGACCTGCTAGGTAGGGAAGCTGGTATTGGTATCATAAAACGCGGTGGCTATGCTATGGAACCAGTTTTACGATCGTTTCGCTACGAACAGCTCAATACGCAGTTCGATGGAGGAATGCAAATGGCATCTGCTTGTTCAAACCGGATGGATCCTTTAACAAGCAGAGTTAGTTCTGAAGAAATTCAAAAAATTGAGATCATAAAAGGGCCTTACAGTGTCCGCTTTGGTCAGACTTTAGGAGGAATTCTAAATATTATTACAGAAAGACCAGAGAAGGTCGATAAATTCCAGTTAAAAGGATCAGTTGCCTCTGGTTATGAATTTAACGGTAATAGTAAATATGCTCGTGGAGCTGTTCTTGTAGCAGACAAGAAGTACGATCTGTATGTAAATGGGGGAATAAAAGATTTTGGAAATTATGAGAGTGGTGGTGGACAGGAAATTTCGTCGGAATACAAAGTCTATGATTATGTTACAAAACTGGGTTTCTCCCCAACTACAAATCAACGGCTACAGCTAAGTTGGCGTCAAACATTTGCCGATAAGGTGTTGCATGCTGGTTTGCCAATGGATGCTAAAGATGACAAGAGCTATGCTGCCTCGGTGGATTACTACATTCAGGACATTGGAAAACTATTATACGCTTTTAAAGCCAAAGCATATTACGCTTTTGCAGATCATTGGATGACGAACCAATGGCGGCCAATATCAAAAAAAGTAGAAGCTTCGACAGGAGTTACTTCCGAGGTTCTGGGTGGCCGTTTCGAATTTACTTTACTTCCAACAGACAGAACAACTGTATATTTTGGTGGTGACTTCAAATTAATAAACAAGGACGGCGAACGTTATCGCACAGTGAAAATAAACCCCTGCAATAATATGAAAATGGATCCTCCAAAAAAGTTTACCGATGCAGTGTGGCAAAACTCAATAAACGATAATGTTGGCTTTTTCGTAGAAAGTCGAATGAGAGTTTCCGATAAGCTTCTATTTGTTGCGGGAGCCCGTATGGATTATATACATTCGGATATAAAGAATCCAGCAGTCAGTTTTTCTGAGTTACACGGTGATGAACTAAAGCCTGAAGATGAGCTGAACTATAGTGTTAATGCAACTGCTAGTTATTCATTTTCATCGAATTACAACCTACAGTTGTCTGTTGGGCGCGGAACCCGTGCACCAAGTCTTTTAGAGAGATATGTTAATCACCTAACCGTTGGTATGGATGCGCACGAATACGTTGGAACGCCGGACTTAGAATCTGAAATTAATTATCAAGCAGATATGTCTTTGGAAAGAAAAGGGGAGAGGCATAGGGTATATGTAAATGTTTTCTATTCTCATCTACAAAACTATATAACAGCTGTTGTCGATCAGGATTTGCCACGGAAGTATATGCCGTGCATGAGCCCCAAGTTTGTTAAGCGGTTTCAGAACATAGATGAGGCTTTTCAGATAGGAGTCGAGTTTGGATCAAGTTTCAGTATCACTAAATTTATCAGCATCAATGGAAATATTGCGTATACACATGCTCAGAATAGAACTTGGGACGAACCTTTGCCCGAAGTTCCTCCATTGGCAGCAAATTTATCCCTAGAGTTTAAAAATGAAAAAATTACAGCTTTGCTAAAGGGACGCTTTGCAGCTGAACAGGATCGTGTAGCAGTATCTTTTTCCGAACAGGAAACACCAGCATATGAGGTGTTCGATCTTAATTTCGAATATCGTCCATTTGCCCAGATCGCGATACGCGGAGGCGTAAACAATATTCTAAATAAAGAGTATTACGATCATTTGAGCAGGGCATATAAAAATATGCCAGAGCAGAGTATGTTTTATGAACCGGGACGTAATTTCACTTTGGGCGTACAACTGACTTTGTAAGCTAATTCAAAGAAAAGGAGCTTCTAAAGCGTTAAGTTCTAGAAGTTCCCTTTTTAAAGTGCTTTACCTCATGTGCAGTACAGGTAAATGAGCGGCTCAAGATAAGCTCTTAGGTGTTATATACCATTCAAGCTCTGCACTTTTTGCGGAAATATCTTTCCAGCTCTGGACATCAAACGTTACTTTCGCAATAGCTCCTGTTGGAAATTTAGGAGGATTGAAGTTTGTGATGAAATTTGAAACCAAATTTTCCCATGTAGGATTGTGGCCTACCACCATTACACTTTCAAGACGATCAGATAATTTCATTACGCAGTCAACAACGTCCCACAAGCTTCCAAAGTAAAAGTCGTCGTTTTTAATGATTTCTGCATTATATCCAACATTTTCACCAAAAAGATTTGCTGTTGTAAATGCTCGGACAGCTGGCGAACTTATTATTAGCTGAGGAATTTCGTCCCGCCTTTTTAGCTCTTCACCCATTTGCGGGGCATTGTTCATGCCACGGCTGTTCAGGGGGCGTTCTATGTCTGGTACGTCAAAACTCCAGTCGGATTTTGCATGACGCATAAAGTATATTGTTTTCATATGTTTAAATTTTATGACTTTCGTATTCACTACCTAAACATAGCAAGCCGCATATTTAGTTATACGTTTAGCTATGCTAGTAAAAGGCTGCTCACTTTGGAGCGTTGCTGAAACCAGCTTCCCGGTTCTTACGAATGAGCTCCTAAGTGGACATTTCCTAGCGCATATCAGAGATCATGTCTAACCGACAGGCGACCTGTGTTTTCTGAATTTAGGTATTCAATACGATAGTCATTTCAAATTTACGGTTACTTGTTGGTGTAATTCCCGATGAACTTTAATTATGCTTGTGTGTATTTACTATGCTAAGCACTGGTGCTATCTATTAGGATTGACATCCTGTTGTTTATCAATGCAGTGACAATCTTAAACGTGTCGTCTTTTTTTTAGCACACCTACTTATAATTCATGGTTGTTTTATTTTGTATGTTTTTAACTCTTAAAAGACTTTCTTGATAAAACTTAAACTGAACAGCAGTGCGAAAACTAGGGCATATGTTTACATACTGCTGTTCAGTTTAAGCTTGCAAGATTATTGGTTGGTAATTCTTTTGTTTATCAGTGTGTTAGCTTGGTTTTAATATGGTTGTTTTTGTGCTGAAAAGACAGTCGCGAAAGTTATTACAATATTGTTGTGTAGGGATACGATTTTCTAACTTTTGAGAGCAAAACACGTAAAGTGCTGTAAATTCAAATGTTATAGCTCGTTAAAAACAGCCTGCATAATTCATTCAAATTATTACCTTTGTTGCCCGAAACGAGCGAGCTAATTTTTTTGTACGATAACGGAAGATTTATTTATAAGCTCTAATCAAATGAGTATCGTGTTTTCCCAAATGCAGGGACAAAGGAAAAAGATAGTAAAATGAAACCGATTCCAGAAAGAGCGCCACTTAAGTGCTTGGAGGCAGAACTCAACGAAGAGACATTTGTCAGAAGAACAAACAAGAACAATAACGAGATTTATATTTTCGATTGCCATCAGGCTCCGTATTTGATGGAGGAAATTGGTCGTCTAAGAGAGTTAACCTTCCGTAATGCTGGCGGGGGGACTGGTAAAGAGCTCGATCTTGACTATTATGATACATGTGAAAACCCATACAAACAGCTGATTGTTTGGGATCCTGAGTTGAAACAGATATTGGGAGGGTATCGTTTTTACACTTGCGACACTGCACCAAAAGATGAAAACGGTGATTTGGTTATTGCAACAACAAAGCTTTTTAAGTTTTCTGAAGATTTTAAGAATAATCATTTAGATCATGCTATCGAATTAGGTCGTTCTTTTGTAGTACCAGATTTTCAGGCAACAAAAACATCACGCCGAAGCTTGTTTGCTTTGGATAACTTGTGGGACGGCCTTGGTGCATTGATGGTCGATTATCCAAAAATGAAATATTTCTTGGGTAAAGTTACCATGTACCGTGATACCCCACAGCACATGCGTGACTTGATGTATCATTTTATTGAGGTATATTTCCCAAACAAGAATAAATGGGCATTACCTCATAAGCCATTTTCAGTAAATAGTTCAGATCCAGAAATTTTAGCATTGTTTGATAAAGATGATTATCAGGCTGGTTATAAGGCTCTGTCGAAAGAAGTTCGTCTTCTGAAGTCGAACATTCCACCATTGATCAATGCATACATGAACCTATCTCCAACAATGCAAACTTTTGGTACTGTAATCAACGATGGATTCGGTGCCGTTGAAGATACTGGTATTTTGGTAACTTTCAACGATATTTACGATTCTAAAAAGGATCGCCATATCAACTCTTATTTGCAAGAAAAAGAAGTTTGCGATTAAATTCGAGCATTAAAAGAAAAGCCAGAACCTAAATAGATTCTGGCTTTTTTCGTTTCTAAGTAAAGTGTAAAAAATAATTTCGGTAAGTCACACAAGACGTTCAACAACGGAGCGTACTAGAGTGCGTGAGGATTTGGACGACCACAGTGCTACGAAAACAGAAGTCATTTTTTCAGCTTTACTAAGAGCAAATATTAATTACTGGCGTTTTGCATAATGCTTGGAGTCGCCCCATTCTCCATATCCAATCTCACTTCCTGCCATATGAATACGTGCTTCTAGGCAGTTCGAACAGTCTTCAGCACCTTCATCTGTACAAGGTTTGTTTTCATACAAACGGTATTGGTTCCTGTTTACAGTAGGTGTTATGTTTGGCATAATTATATTTGCGCCTATTTTTATTGCCTTTTCACGCCCTATTGGATCAATAGCTTGCAGGGCTGTTGCTGCAGCAATATTAATATCGGGCATTATTAACCGCAGTACGGCGATCATCTTCAAGGTGAGGTCAAAACGATCCTTCTGTGGAACAAGTAAATCTTTGTGGTCAAAAAGAGGAGTTTCGCTGTGTTCAACATATGGCCCCATCCCGATCATGTCAAAATCCCATTCCTTAAAGAAAAGAAGATCTTCAGCAAGATGTTCTAGGTTCTGGAACGGAAGGCCAATCATCACGCCTGTACCAACTTGATAACCTGTTTTTCTAAGAAGCTTAAGGGCATCCAATCGATTTTGGTAATCATGCTTAGCATCTTTCGGGTGAATTTTATAATATAAATCTTCCGTAGCACTTTCAATACGTAGTAGATATCGGTGTGCTCCAGCAGCTTTCCATCTTGCATAGGTTTCTTCTGTTTGTTCACCAAGAGAGATTGTTATTCCTAGCTCTCCTTTACTGATGTCTTTTATCTTCTTCAGAATATCCTCGATGGTATTGACGAATTTTTTGTCGCTCCGTTCTCCTGCCTGTAATACTATGGATGCGTATCGATTATCATAAGCGAACTTTGCAGCATCAAGAATCTGTTTTTCATCAATGAAATATCGGTCTGGATTGGGGTTGCTCTTTCGGATTCCACAGTAAAAACAGTCTTTCGAACAGATATTTGAAAATTCGATCAGGCCTCTGTAATAAACCTTCTTACCTACAACGTTTGCTTTTACCTGTTCAGATTTTGCAAACAACGCTTTTCTATCTTCTCCTTCTGCGGCGAGTAAACTTATAATGTCTTTCTTGCTAAATGTTTGTTGCGATAGTATCTCCTGTATATCTTTCATCTCTTATAACTGAATGGGGCAAGTTTCTTGGTTGTGTTAGAATTATAATACACTAACTTTTTAGTATGTATCTGAACGTCTACGTTTTTCAAAATTTTAGAAATAAAATATCTTTCAGACCAGACAGCATTAAACGTAAAACACCACCAACTTTTATGACCTTGTTTGAAGGTTGATAAATTTTGAAACTATAAATTTCATAAAACTCTATGCGAAATTAAATATTGTTTTATAAATAAGACTTTTTTGTCTTGTATTATAAAACATATACGTTCGTAAAGCATTTAAGTTAAAGTAATAAGTAAGTAGAGCTAGTTAAGTAGGAGCGTCAATAAGAACGGCATTTATGGTTTATCATTATACTGAATACTAGTACTATACTTTTCCTAATAAAAAGAACCGCATGCTTATAAATCAGCCTCAGTTATTTCCGAGGTTTGAAAACTATTCCTCGCCGACAGATAGCGTTCGTATTTTCCCTGAAATTGCATTCTATAGTCAACTACTTCATTGTATACACCATACAGCGAGATTAAAAGCTCGGCAGTTTCTCGGACAGCGAATTCATTACCTGAGCCTGCGGTTACGTAATCGCACCAGCTATGCTCCGTAACATAATTCATAAATGCAGGGCTGGCATCGCGGCGCACCAAAAAGCGAAGGCCAACCTGTGAGGCTACTGATAAATCCAGAATGTCATCGAAAAAAAAAGCAATCTCTTCAGGTTTCAAATTTTGAGTTTTGCAGAGGTGTTCCAGCGCTTTCCCTTTGTCTTTTGTGCCAATATAAGCAAACGGGAAATGTTCCCTATCTGCCAACTGTTTAGCTGTGGGGTTATTGGCGCCAGTAATTATTCCATATTGTGGTAGGTTTTCATTGTGGGTAAGCCAAAAGGCAAATCGTAGAAGGTTAGTGCCCATCGAATCAGCTTCTTTGTATGTACTTCCAATCTGTCCGCCTTTTTCTCCATTATTGAAAACACCGTCCCAATCGTACACAAAGGCTTTTATTTTTTTTAGTTTTTCACTGATCTCTTCGATCGGGGTAATAAATTTTGCGCCGATTGCAGTATATTGTTCCTCTATTGTCTTCATGTTTTTTGCAAAGAAGTAATTTGGTTTTGAATGATTTCTCCCTGTAAAAACAAAACCGCCAGAAGAAAAGCTCCTGACGGTTAGGGTTAAAGGTTCTTTTACTTGTAATTAAACAAGATCCTGGATATCCAGCATTCCAACCGGAGTCCCATTTTCTGTAACTACAATTGTATCAACTTTTTTGTCGTGAAAAATCTTCTGTGAATCCGCAAGCATTGCGCCAGCTTCAATAGTAATAGGCTGGTGTGTTGGCAAGCTTGAAAGTGGCTTTTGCAGTGCTCCTTCTCCTTCGCTTTCAATAAGACGACGAAGATCTCCATCAGTGAAAACGCTTTGAATACTGTAGCTGCCATCTACAATAGTAACAGCACCAAACTTGTTGCGTGTCATTTCCACAAGAGCATCAAGGATAGTTTTATCGTTTGCAATCGTAGCTTTTTCCTTGCTGATAACATCTCCAACACGGTTAGTAACCATGCGGGTATCTTCCCAGAACTGATCTGTTCCGATAGCAGTAAAGTGGTTAGCAGGAAGCTGCTGCATCACTTTCCAAGGAATAGTACAAGCATGAACACCAAGGTTCAATGCATTGCGAACGTGCTCTACGTTACGTACAGAAGAGAACATTACTTTCGATGGGTATTTGTAATGGTTAACTGCATTTACAGTTTGCTCAATTACAGCCAACGCATCGTGCCCCTGATCTTGCAAACGACCAACAAGTGGGCAGATGTAAGTAGCACCAGCGCTCATTGCAAGGTACGACTGCTGAACAGTGTAAATCAAGTGAAGGTTCACTTTCATTCCCCTGTCAACAAGCATTCTACATGCTTTAGCTCCAACCAATGAAATTGGAATTTTAAAAACTGTCTTCTCTTTGTCAAGACCTAGCGCCAATAAACGTTCAGCTTCCTCAACAATTTCCTCTGCAGTGTGTCCCAACGCCTCAATCTGCAAAACAGGAACTTTCTTCGAAAGGTCAACGATTGTTTTGTCAAGATCAGTTACACCTTCGCGGTGCATAAACGTAGGAGTAGTAGTAAGACCATAAATGAAGCCTAAGTCGAAAGCTTCGTTGATCTCTTTTAAATTAGCCGAATCTAAATATAATTCCATTGGTTCTAGTTGTTTCGGTATTTAACTTCAATATTATGAATTTCGATAAGCGGTTTCAGGAATTCAGCAATATCATCAACACAAAGCTGACTTGCTGCATCGCAAAGAGCTTTTTCTGGCTCTGGGTGAGTTTCAATGAAAACACCATCAACACCAGCAGCAACACCAGCTCTTGAGATAGTTGGCAAATAATGGCGAGCTCCCCCTTTAGGGTCTTTGCTAGGAATTCCATATTTACGGATCGAGTGTGTAATGTCGAACACAACCGGATAACCCGTTTCATTTAAGTGGTGGAAGCTGCGTGGATCAACAATAAGATCGTTGTAACCAAACGTATAACCTCTTTCTGTAACAATGATCTGCTCGTTGCCCTGTGCTTCAATCTTTTGAACAGGCTTTATCATATTCTCAGGAGCAAGGAATTGGCCGTGCTTCAGGTTAACTACTTTGCCTGTTTTTGCAGCCTCAGTAACTAAGGTTGTTTGCATAACAAGGTAAGCAGGAATTTGAATAATATCACACACTTCAGCAGTTGCAGCAATTTGATCTGGATAATGAACGTCAGTAAGCACGGAGAATCCAAATTCGTCTTTTACTCTCTTCAGAATTGCAAGTCCTTCATCAATACCAGGGCCCATATAAAAATCTACAGAGCTTCTGTTGTCTTTCATGAAAGAAGACTTGTAAATAATCGGTATATTTAACTCTTCCTCAACCTTTTTTAAGGTTTCGGCAGTTTTCAACATAGTCGACTCGTCTTCAATAACGCATGGACCAGAAATCAAAAAAAGATCATCTGCTCCGCAAGCGATGTTACCAACGTTTACTATTTTCTTCATTGTTGTTGTTTTTTCAGCTATCCTGCTGTTTTTAAATAGATTCCAATCTGGTATTGATGCAACGCCGTTACAAAAGCACCTAAAGTTTATTCGCGTTTTCCTCAGTTTACGACGCTTTGGTCACACAAAAAGTTTAGGAACGCAAATTCATTTTGCTCAGAATCGGGCGCAAGTTACGCAAAATTTGCGTAAATATTCGATACTCAAATCGAGCTGCCAGAGAACAAATCTGAATATGATTTATTTCCTATGTTGGTTTTCAAATCATCAACACTACGGGCATCAATTATAAGTTTTCATAACCTTTCATTTTCCTAAAAAAACATAAATGACCTGGTTATAATTCTATTCCTTCATCTTCA
Source organism: Bacteroidales bacterium (assembly GCA_965230435.1). Lineage (GTDB taxonomy): Bacteria > Bacteroidota > Bacteroidia > Bacteroidales > JBDKHP01 > JBDKHP01. Next base: position 76,544 of record CBDDLB010000002.1, on the reverse strand, counting down.
TTTTGTATTTTACATTCTCTAAATTGTAAGATGAGACACAAAGGAATAGAATATCTTTTTATCTAAATAAAGGTCTCGTTTTACAAATTTTCATACGAAAAAGATCAGCTGTGATAAACTTTAGAAACGGTATGAAAATAATATCATATTTGGCATTGAAATTGCTCTATCTAGCGTACACAATGAAACCCCAAAACAACCATGATTCTATCTTTTTTCTATCACAAGCAATCTAATTTTAGTACACATGACTGAGATCAGTTTTTTGATGACTGATTAATGTTTTCTTGCTCTTTAAAACTTGAATACTTTAAAAAATAACACATCAATTCCATTTGTGGATAAGTACTAACCAATTACATTGAATTATGACGATATCTAAAAGTGTTAAGGCGTACATGCCGTTAGTAAATGTAGATGTAGACGCAAATACATTATCTGTTGCTGTGAAGTTAAACCCTGGGGAATCTTTAGGAGAGCCTTATGAAGCAAAACTAGATGTATTAAAAAACGACAAAAAAGTTGTTACATATGCTTTGCCTGTAGTCAACGAAAAGAAAGGTTCGGATATCACTTTGCCAGGTACTGATGTTCATTATCTAACTATTGAGAATTTGAAGAAAATCTTTACTCCTGATAAGAAATTAATCGACGAAAATGTCATTGGATATCGAATCCTTGTAAAAAAGGATGAAGTCAAGAATGATCCCGCTCCTATTTTTGTTGATGCTACTCCCGAGAAAATGGTTATGGCCAGTATATCTGAAAGTGGTGATGACGATGATAATGGTGGCGGTGTAATTTGGGAACCTGGTTCTTAAGTGTATTTTAAGGTAGTGATCTAACAGAGTATAGTTAGGCGCTATTTTATTTTACATCATTATTAAATCAGGTTTTAGAAGAGTATGTGAAACGCTAACAAGGCTCTTCTAGGCCTGTCTGTTTTGTATAATATGATTCTCTACTGATTTGTGAGACTCATGTTGAGGTTTAGTAAATGAACTCAGGATAAAGATTTGTTTAGGCTTCTAGATTTAATAACTTCGGGAAAATTTTGGGTAATCATGAGTTTTTCGAAGTTGTCTTTGTTCTGCTCAATATTCTTGTTTGGCGCTTTTTTATCTGATTTATCAGCTCAGAACAAGTGTGTTGATGCTCTTTCCAATCTTAATTCAAAAAAGGTTGATACTGTATATGTTAATCAAATATTGAAGGTGTTGCCTTCATATCGTGAAACATCTCCGGAATGTGCTTCTAGGGTGGCTCATAAAATCTATACAACATCAGATAGTCTAAAGTATAAAAGGGGAAAAATCTTAAGCTTATTATTTCAGTTTGAAATGAATTCCTCTTCTAGAAAATTTCCTGAGGCTTCAGCTCTTTTATCTAAGCTAGTAATAACTATCGGTTCTGATAGCGGCTCTTGGATAGGGAAGTATGCATATCTGCTTGCATATTATTACGACCAAAGAGGTATTAAGGATAGTGCTCTTAATTTATATCATAGAAGCATAGAGTTAAATAATAAGTTGGGTAATAAAGACTATGAGTATTTATCTTATAATAAGGCAGGTGTGATTCATCTTTTTGAGAAAGATTATACTAATGCTAAATCGTTATTCGATCGGGCATTAAGCCTAACAAAAGAGATCGAAGATACAACTGTATCTTCTGAGGTCTACATTAATATGGGGATTTATTTTGGGCAGAAGAAAGAATTTAACAACGCATTGGAGTACTTTAAGCAAGGAGCGAGAGTTTGTTCTTCTGCAAACAAAAGAAAAGGTCTGGCAAGTGCATACAATAATATTGCTTCTACTTATAGGTTCAAAAAGGATTTCAAAAGAGCAGAAGAGTACTATATGAAAAGCTTGGAAATACACTCCGAAATTGATAATAAGTTTGGAGTTGCTGCCGCTTACAATAACCTTGCTTTATTTTATTTTAAGACTTATCAAACACAAAAGGCCAAGAAATTTTACCTTAAGAGCTTAGAGTTAGCTAAAAAGATTGAATCTGAAAGGATTCAAAAGAAAACCCTTTTCAATTTATATAAGGTTCACAAGGCTAATGCAGAACATGAACAGGCGCTTGAATATTACACACAGTATGCGAAGCTAAACGAGAAATCCTTTAATGAAAAGAAATCGGAACAGATAGAAGAAATAAAAACCCGTTATGAAACCAAAGAAAAAGAAAACCGAATAAAACTTCTTGATGCGAAGATTGAACAAGCAACAATTGTCCGCAACTCCATAATTGTTGCAGCATCTTTATTCTTGGGAATGCTGATTGTAAGTGTTAGAGCTTACGTACAGAAAAGAAAAACAAATCTGGTTTTGACTGAAAAGAACATCCAGATTGAGAAACGTGATAAAGAAAAAGCACTCCTTTTACGGGAATTGAACCACCGAGTTAAAAACAACCTCCAAATTGTATCAAGTCTTTTGAACCTTCAATCTTCTAAAATAGCTGATGAAACTGCATCAGAAGCAGTTCGTGAGGGTAAGGCCAGGATCGAAGCAATGTCGCTTATCCATCAAAAGCTATACGGGGAAAGATATTATACAAAAATCGATTTGAATGAGTATTTATCAGACCTTTTAAAGAAGTTAATTTATAGCTTTGGGAAGAATATCAGGCTCGAATTAGATATTGATCCTGTAATTTTGGACATTGATCAGACAACTCCTTTGGCTCTAGTAGTCAATGAACTGATAACTAATGTTATAAAGTACGCCTACGACGGAACTTCCGAACCTGTTTTACTTGTTTCTGCGAAGGAGCAGGAGGGAGGCAATCTGGAACTATTGGTTAAAGATAATGGTCTTGGTTTCAAAGAAGATTTTGCTGAGAAACCTAAAGCATCATTTGGTATGCGTATGATCGAGTCTTTATCACGTCAATTGGACGGTAAAATATCTTATTATAACGACAACGGTGGCGTACGCCATCTTGTCTTTCCAATGAACAAACAGACGAATGAATCACAATCTTAACATATTGATAGTCGAAGACGACTTCATCATATCGACAGATCTACAATTTCGCCTAGAAGAAATGGGCTACGAAGTAAGCGGCGTGTGTGTTTCTGCGGAAGAAACTATAGCTTTTCTGAAAGAAAACACTGTGGACTTTGCGATATTTGATATCAATATAAAAGGTCAGACAGATGGTATTGATCTGGCAAGCATCGTTAGTAGACACTATAAAATCCCTTTCGTTTTTCTCACCAGTTTGGTCGATCAGGAGTTTGTGGAGCGGGCGAAGAAGGTGCGACCTTCTGCTTATATGCTAAAGCCCTTCAACGAGCAAGAGCTTAGGATAGCCATAGAATTGGCAATATCAAATTATTCCGCTGGAAAAACTGCTGAGATTGCTGATAGCAAGACCAAAGAAGAGGCGCTAGATAAGGAGGAAGCTGTACATAGTCCAGTTCAGGGCGTATTATTTCTAAAAAAGCAACATAAGTATTTCAAAATTGCTTTGGAGAATATAATGTATGTAGAAGCAGATGGAAACTATACGATTATCCACACTACAACGGGCGATTTTATTTATTCTACAGTTCTTCGGAAAATAGAGGAGAAGTTACCAGAAGAGATGTTCATGCGAGTGCACCGTTCGTATGTTGTAAATGTGAATCATATAGATGGAGTATCCGGAAATATGATTACTGTGGACAAGTCAGAGATTCCTGTGAGTAGAAATTACAGGGAAGATTTTTGGCACCGATTCGATTTTATTAAATAGTCAGATTTCCAAAGGCTTTGTTCTGGTACAATAGCCTTTGGAAAATTCTGATCGTATTGCAGATAGCCTCACAAACTTATCCGCTTTTCTTCTGTAGAAATACATCTCCAATTTCCTATTGTTGGTCGGTAAATGGCTTTTACCTGGTACAAAAGTTCATCAGTCAAACTACTAAATCGCACCTGTATACTGATTTGTGTAATTTCGTTTACTGCTCCTGAAAATGTAACTGTCTGATTATTTAGAAGGTATGCTTTTCCAAAATCACTTGTCTTACTCAGTTCTCTTACTTTGACATAAATTCCATTATTTGTTCTTTTCCAGTCGAGATTAATCCTGATATCTAGCTTTTGAAAAATCTCTTTATTTTGACTAATCATTGATATTGGCCAGTCGGTTTGTCTATATGGTTGATTTATCTGCATGACACTTGTGTTTTATTGGTATTCATGACAGTGAATGTATTCATAAAAAAGATGAAGAGGAAAAGATTTTCGTGAAGCGAAACTAGATATGTGTGAATGACTTGATAGGTATTGTGAAATGAAAAATCCCCGCATCAAGCGGGGATTTAATGGGTAATTAACATTCGCAACAACCAGTTGGGGATAAAGGCAGCTGCATTGTACCAGATTTAAAGGGAAGTATATATTTCGTTGGGTGATTGTTGTTCGTTCTATTTCGAACACTTCAAAAGTAAGTTGCTCGGCCGGGTAAGACTAATTAGATACGTGAAATGCTGAAAAGGATGAGTGAGCGAGACTTTTTCCCAGATGAATGACTTGTGTTTAAATCTAGCATGAAAATTTTCAGGCTGGTTTTCTACTTGAGGGTTTAGGAGTGTACTCAGATATTTGTAATGTTGTGGCGACCTAGGATAGATAAGGAGAAAGGTTATTAGTGAATGATTTGTACATTTAATGATTCACTGTTACATACATGTTAGCCGTGGTATTATAGAGCAGGGGGCAATTCATTACTGTATCTAATTAAAAAATCCCCACACTAGTGTGGGGATTTAATGGGTAATCAACTCTTTTGTTGTAACGACTGCTTGGGGATAGATGCCGTTACGTCCTGTACCAATAGTAAAAAGCGAAGTCTCAACGTTATTTTCAATGTCCGTTTTTTCTTTCGAACAATTCAAAAGTAGTTGTGTTTTACTGAGTACAATAATTAATTGTATGAACAGCAGGTAAACATGAGTGAATGGTATGTCTTCTTTGATGAGTGGTTTGGTTGGGTGATAGCATGTGATTTCTTGACAATCTGTTCTGTAAAGAAGAAAACAGTTTATACTTCAGTTATGTGATAACTTGACTAAAGTCTCTTCTTTTAGCTTGTATTTGAAATCTTGGTTTAGAAGTACTTGTAATTGAATTTCAGTTGGTACAGTTTTTACTTAACTGACCTTTCGCAGTCCTAAAAGTTGCGAAAGAAATAAATTACGTTAAAGCAAAGGTTTCCTGCTTGAGTTCTAATTGCTGTTCCAGTTCAGTTTTTAAAGACTGGAGTTCATTGAAAGCTGCTTTGACAGCACGGATATATAGCCTTGATTTGAGCCCGAAGTGATTTGTGGCATGTGCAAACTTTAAAACTTCGAGTTTGCAGAATGCGATCATCGAAGCAAACACATGATTGGACTGTGTGGTCTCATTTTTTGTCGGAGACTTTTCCAATGCTGCGTTCTGCTTGAGTGATTTATGGAAAACCTCTACGTTCCACCGTTTTTTGTAGATAGTACAGGTTTGATGATGGGTAAGTTTCAGGTCATTGGTTACAAGGTAAGCTTCCCCGCTGCTCCCGTCTATGTTTGTAAAGACCTGTTTGATAAGTTTTACTGGAAAGTCCAGTCCCTTAATCCAAACTTCATACGAGCGGTTTGCCTGAAAACCCTGTTCCGATACTTTTTTGAACTTACCCTCACGTTTGTCCTGATAGCTTAGGGCAACAGTCCTGTTTTCTTTCAATGCCGCAACAAAAAACTTCTTTAGTTTTTTGTGCACGAACTCAAAGTTCTCCTTGGAAGAAAACCAGGTATCCCAGCTTAGGTATCCATATTTCACTTTGTTGTGAAAAGTCAAAATGGTTAAGCGTTCGCGTACCAGTTCATTTTTACTCACACTGCTACGCCGCTTTACCTTGTCTGATTTTTGGTCATAATAGGAGTCCGTTTTTTCTATGATTTCATATGCGATCGGGAGGTTCACATCCTCTCCGGAATCGTTCTGAGCTACATACAAAAAGTTCAATAGGTTGATCCCTTTGATGTTCCTGTTCTTTGAATGGTCCCAATGCCAACAGACAATATCGTTTTCTGTGGTATGTGGTTTTTCCTCGATACTGTCATCAATGGCGATCACACCCTGATCGGATTCTATGGCTCGGACCAACTTTTTGATCTGTTTCCAAAAGTCTTGAGGAAGTAATTTCTTCTGGGCTAGGAAACGGCTGATCTGATCGTGGCTATATCCGTTGTCCAGCAGCTCAGATAGACCTACCGCCGTGGTAAGCGTGAATGACGATATTAAATAATCGCTGTATAAATCTAAGAGCTGTGGGTTTTTCATCGGTTATCTTTTTTTGACGAAATCGAAGCTAGGGAACATCCCGTTATTTATAAAATTTTTAAAACACAAACTTTAGAGCTGCAATAGCTCAGTTACTTAACATGAATTTATGCTGGCGAAAATGCAGTGGCGATTTAAGTGAAATAAAAAACCCCACTCGCTAGTGGGGTTAAAATGGGTAATCAACTTTTTCGCAACAGCCAGTTTGGGAGAAAGACTGTTACGTCCTGTACCAATAAAAAAAGGAGGGTAGTGTCATAGTTGTTTAGTGATAAAGGAGACGTTATCTCCTTTGAACACTTCAAATGTACGACAGCTTCTTAGCGAATACTAATAAAACAAGTGAATGGCATTAGATAATGAGTGGATGGACATAAGTAGATAGTGAACGTACAGTGTAGGTTTGTCTATGATACTAATGATGTGTTTTAGCAGGCACAACTATGCGCACTAAAATGCTTGAAATTTATTGGGAAGTTATGGTACGTGAGGATTTGGGCGACCGCCTCGCAACGACCGAAGTTGTTTTTTACTTTCACTAGGTAATCATATTCGAGTTAATTTCTTTGAGCGTAGAATGTTACTTAGTTTTGAATAGATGCACACTTAGAAGTGGTAGTCTTAAATGACACCTTTAGGTTTTGCATTGTATTAAATATCAGTGTGATTTTTTTTTGATAGATAGTGCCGTGCTATTTAGGCTAACTTTCTGAACTTACATCAGGACTTAATCTACTTCAATTTAGACCAAGTACTCATTATTTAAAAACACTATACAAACTTACAGCCATGAAATAAAAAGCCCAGGTACATTTCTGCACCTGGGCCGAACTTACTAATCCTAAAACAACAGCAAGTTAAATAGCCCCATTAGGCTTGTTTTTTGTTGCTTCCAATGTGATCGAGAAGCTAAACTCATCGTTGATGAACTTGTCTTTCAGTTCACTAGAGAATTTTTTCGACTTATATTTTATTCCCCACTCCGTGCGATCAACAACAATATTTCCTGTTTTTGCTGTTACCATGTTATCTTTCACATCTACCTGAGCATCAAAAGTGATACTTTTGGTGATGTTTTTCAGCGTAAGGTTGCCAGTTATTTTATGAGTTAGCTTAAGACCTTCTTTTTCAACCGGGTTGGCAATTTCTTCTGCTGATGTGATTTCAAAAGCCCCTGTAGGGAAGCTGTCTATGTCGAAGAAATCAGCACTTCTTAGGTGGTTGACTAACTTTGTGTGCATTTCTTCTCCTTTTTTTAGGTCGAGCACTTCGATAGTAGGCATGTCGGTCACAAATTTTCCTCCTGTAAGTTTACCAGCACTAAATTTAAATTCGCCGGATTTAAAGCTAACACTACCGTTGTGCTGACCCGCAGGCTTCGTACCTATCCACGCAATAGAGCTGGATTCTAGTTTCAGTGTGTAAGTGTCGTTAGTAGTGGTTAGTTCTTCTTTTTCTACCACTTTGGCTTTCGATACTTCAGCTTTGTCTCCTTTCGGAGGGTTAGTGCATGAAATCATTACGAATGATGCAGCTACGACAAATAAGAACAGATTTTTCATTGTGATTAGTTTTAATTTAGTTCAACAACTTTGTCGAAAGTTGTTGTGGAAACTTACGGCTTTTTTTTCAAACAAAAATTAACAGATAATGATTTTAAGATCATATATTCAATTTACTGAACCTGTGCAGCCGTATACCTGTTCCCTATATGCTGTTGTTTCTAAAAAGATCGCTTTGTTTTATAGACTGAAAGTTCCTCGGAAAACGATTTCATCTAAAGGCTTTCTTTGCTGTGGTTTTAGTTCAATTTCGTTGAACCCCTCTGGTAGTTGATCTGGATTGCCTAAATAACCAACAGCAAGCATAGTAGCAGCATCAAAATCGTTTGGTATATTGAATTTTTCTTTGGCTTTTTCAGCAAGGAAGCCTCCCATTTGTCTTATGTATAAGTCGCGTGATGTAGCCTCTATAGTGAAGTTCCCAAGTGCAAGTCCGAGGTCGTGCCAGGCGTGTGGATAGTTTCTCCCATTGTGTGAATACGTTTTTTTTACAATTGCTAGTACAAGCATTGGGGCTTGCTTTGCCCACTCAATATTCCCAGGCAGCAGGCATGAAGCTAGGTTGTTAAATGTAGCCCAATCTTCTCTCATCGCATAGATAAAGCGCCAGGGCTGTTCGTTATATGAAGAAGGCGCCCAACGTGCAGCTTCGAAGAGCGAAAGAGCGATGTCTTCCTGAATTTCTTTTGACGAAAATGCCCGGGGGCTCCACCGTCTTTTTATAAGTGAATGAATGGGGTACTTTATTTTTGGTTCTGGTTTATCTTGTATGGTAAGTTTTCTTTCCATCCTAATAGTTAATTGATTTTATTTAGATTTATTCTAAACAAACGTAATGGGCAAAGCTAAATATTATTTTTGTTTAGAAAAAGATATTTTGGTCTTAAACTATGAAGGATAATTACTTAATTGTTAATGCATTGATTTCTAGTATTTTAAAATTTAACAATAGTCAAATAACACTACGATTCATATAACTCTGTCAAGTTAGTTGTTTGTGCAGATTAAATTTGCTCCTGTTATTGTTTTGAGTTTTATTGCTTAATCTTTACATTCGCATGGGTGCTTATTTACAAGGGCAACCAGATGTAGATATTGTAAAATCAAAACGCACAGTTCGATAAGAACACATTCAGCTAAGCCTGAAATGCCTTTAAAAGAATCGCTATGACTGAAAAAGGTGCTAACGACTTGCCACAAGAAAAGCAAGAAGAGTTGGTAGATGAAAAAGTTCCGACAACAGAAGCTGTAGAACAACAGAAGGAAGAAAAGAAGCCAGAAGAAAAGGCCGAACTTTCAGAAGATGTACTTACAGAAACTGAAACGGCGCAAGCAGCAGAAAAAGAAACTGTTGTACCGGAGACTACCGAGACTGAATCTGAAAATGAGGCTACTGCCAAAGAGGTCTTGGAGCCGGTCAGTGCTGAAGCTGATGAGAAGGAGACCTCAGAAAAGAATGAACAGATTGATTATTCTACGTTGGGTAAGGAGGAGCTTGTCGTGGCTTTTAAGAAATTATTGGCCGAACAGCAGATTCAAGAAATTAAGGACGACGCTGAAGCTATCCGCGCGGCGTTCTATAAGCAGCTGAACACGGAAATTGAACAGGTGCGCAAGAAATTCCTTGATGATGGTGGGAAGATGGAAGACTTTGAGGCTCCGGTATCTAAAATCGAAGAGGAATTCAAGGAAATCTACTCAAGCTATAAGGACAAAAAAGCTAAATATTTTGAGGAAATCGAAGCTGAAAAACAGCGCAATGTTGAAGAAAAGCTTGCTGTGATTAAGGCCGTTGAAGAACTCATCAATAGTCAAGAGGCGATCAATACAACTTTTCAGGAGTTTCATGCTTTGCAGGAACGTTGGAAGAATGTTGGTCAGGTGCCTCAGACTGAAGTAAAGCCCCTTTGGGAAAAGTACCACTATACAGTTGAGAAGTTCTACGACTATATAAAGATTAACAAGGAGCTAAGAGATCTTGATCTTAGACGTAATCTAGAATCAAAAATTAAGCTTTGTGAACGGGCAGAAGAGCTCCTACTGGAACCTTCGATAGTTAACTCTTTCAAAGAGCTTCAAGATTTGCACGCTCAGTGGCGTGAGATTGGCCCTGTTCCTCGTGACAAGAAAGATGAAATCTGGGAGCGCTTCAAGTTGGCCACTACCCAGATTAATAAAGCGCATCAGGAATATTACGAAAAGCTTAAAGAAGAACAAGAGAATAACCTAAAGGCGAAGACTGTTCTTTGTGAAAAGGTTGAGGAGATTAATGGCCAGGATTTTAAATCTTTCAAGGAGTGGGAAGATAAAGCTAATGAGGTTATTGAGATTCAGAAAATTTGGAAACTAATTGGTTTTACTCCCAAGAAATACAATAACGATATTTATAACCGCTTCCGCACTTCTTGCGATGAGTTTTTTGCTGCCAAGAGAGATTTCTATAATGCGGCGAAAGACGAGCAGAAGGCGAACTTGTCTGCAAAAATGGAACTTGTAGAACAAGCAGAAGCGCTTAAAGATAGTACTGACTGGAAGAAGACGACCGAGATATACGTTGGCATTCAGAAGAAGTGGAAAGACATAGGTCCTGTGCCCCGTAAGCATTCAGATGCTATTTGGGAACGCTTCCGTTCTGCTTGTAATGCATTTTTCGATCGTAAAAAGCAACATTTTTCTTCTATAGACAATGAGCAAGGTGAGAACCTGAAGAAGAAAGAAGAACTGATCGAAAGAATTCGTACTTTCGAATTCTCTGGTGATAATGAAGCGGATCTGGATAGCTTGAAAGGGTTTCAAAACGAATGGACAGAGATAGGGCACGTTCCTTATGCAGAGAAAGATCGTGTACAGAAGGCGTTTCGCGAAGAGATAAATCAACATTTCTCTAAATTGCGTGTTGATGAGAACGTGCGTCAGGAAATGAAGTTCAAGAGCCGCCTAGAAGATATTAAACAATCTCCAAAAGCTAAGAACAAGCTACGTTTTGAGCGGGATAAGGTTATTCGTAAGCTTCAGAAAGTAGAGAAGGATATTGTTACGTGGGAGAATAATATTGGCTTCTTCTCCAACTCAAAAAATGCAGATGCATTGGTACGCGATGTTGAGCAGAAAATTGCAAAGGCACGTGAATATGCTGAACAACTGCGCGATAAGCTCGAGCTTATCGATCGTAGTGGCGATGAAGAGGATTAAATAGTACTTAGAGGCATTATAAAGAAAAGGCTAATTCAACGAGTTAGCCTTTTCTGTTAAAAAAATTGATTGAAACTTATTTCAAATCTCACCTATACGGCTTGGCACTTAAAGGTTTCGATGCAATTAATTGCAAGTTTATTTTCTTCTGGAGAGCCAATCGATATCCTAACAGAATTTTCCATTTTGGGAAACATACTCAGGTCTAATACGCCAATTTTTCTTATCCGAAAGCTCTCTAAAAATTGTTGACGGACATCCTGTCTCTCGAATTTCAGAAGAACAAAGTTGGCCTTTCCTTCAAACAGTTTAAAACCAAACAATTCTTCTTTGCTTTTCAAAAGAGAACAGAGCTTTTTCTTTTCTGAAGCAATAGTTGATAATTGCTGCTCAAGTAACTTTCTGAACTTATCTTGAGGCAGTGTAGTTAGTGTAAATGCAACAGAAAAGTAGTTGAGCGCAAAGGGGATAATTAGCTTTCTGATCAATTTAGCAAGCTGTTCATTGGTGATCAAGTAACCAATTCTTAATCCTGCAATTCCCATAGCTTTCGATAGAGAGCGCACAACGATAAGATTGTCGTGATTATCAATAAGATCAACGGCAGATTCTTTGTGGAATTCGAAGTATACTTCGTCCACTATGAAAATTGTTTCAGAGTGCTGCTTCAGTAAAGTCTCAAGCAAAGTTTTAGAAATTACAGTGCCGGTAGGGTTGTTGGGAGATGCTAGTATGACTGCAGATTTCTTTCCTGTTGCAGGGAGCGTTTTTGCAGTGTATTCATATTCACTGTCCAGAGGCCATGTTTGGTATTCTATACCGTAGCTTTTACAGTGGTATTCGAATAGTGAAAAAGAAGGTTCTGCTAAAATCAGCTGATATTTATTAATTGCGAAATAATTCATCAGAGAGGTCAGCAGATGTGCAGACCCTGCACCTAAGACGACTTTTTCTCTGGAGACTTTGGCATATTCAGCAACCTTTTCTTCAAGCTCTGTATTTGAACTGGATGGATACCTGTTCCAGTTTCGTTGGTTCAGGTCGCCATAGAGTTCAGATTTTATTTCCTCAGGTAGGTCGTATGGCAATTCGTTCCTGCTCAATTGAATTTCAATATCGTCTGTTTGCGGCACTCTGGCCGCAGCCTTTTTTAAAAAGTCGTTACCAAAGTCAACGTTCATTGTGTTCATGTTTTTGCGTATATAACAGCTAGTACGGTTTCTTCTTCATGGCGGAACCCAAGATATTTTTCTGGCACGTGTTCGATTATCACACCACATTTTGTTGGTGTAAATTCAGGTGTGTAATTAGTTTCCATAGTATAGTTGGCTTCTGTAAGCATGTCAACCCAATTGGTTGCAAGGTCGTGCCGTTCGTACCTGTCTTTATCTTTTTTTCCGATGATATCTTCTATTTCCCTTCCAAAAAAGAGTTTAAGGCTGCTTTTTGCATTTGCATCAACATCAAGTTTGTCTATTACACTGAAAACATGGAAAAAATGTTGATACGAGTTCTGAAAACGCTTGTGAAAATTATTGTCATAATGGTTCACGTTGGGTTCTGTGAGCAGGAGTGCTTTGGGGTTGAGGGTTCTTAGTTCTGAAAGTACACGTTTCCGTTCTTCCTTTTCTTTTATATGGTGGAGTGTTAGTGATGTGTTTATAAAAATAGGTTCATCTGGTTTCACCAGTTCCTTTATTTTTGTAAAGTTATATGCTTCAATCAGGGCGTTTATTCCTATAAATTCTAATTCGAAATGCAATTGTTTTGCTTTCTCGGTCAGGATTTTTTCGGTCAGTTCTATAGCTTCGGTGAAAGGTTCAATGCCAACTACTTTTAGCGTTCTGAGTTTGTCGCTTGGTTTGAACATTTCTATCAACGACAGCGTTTGTATACCACGTCCTATGCCAATATCCATCAGTACTGCGGATTCGGTTTCTCTCATCTTCTGATAGAGGAGGTTGTTTGTAATTTCGTGGCTGTTTTTTACAAAAGGAAATTGTTTGATAATGATGTCGAACAATGTAATTTGTGGAAGCGAGTATTTTTTCAAATAAATATGTTCATCGATACTACCTGGGCCTATGTGTTTTTTTAAAGCTTTCAAAAACAGGGTGGTAAGGAATTTTTCCGAATTTTCCTCAAGACTTATCAGACAGTGGTCTAAGAGAGTTTCAACTTCTACCCGGGCTTGTTCAGTGAATTTATTTGGGTAGTATTTCATAACAATGTCCAATGCCTGATATACATTGGGAACGGGAAATTTATACATCTTCTAAAATAATTAGGCTTACAAGTCGAAAATAAAGTGAACCATACCATGTGGGTATGGTTCTTATTTCAGCAATACAAAAAAGTTAGTTTGGTCTAGTTTTGCGAAAGCACTTCTTTAACCCACTGTTCTGCTTCTGTAAAACGGTCGAAATACCTTGTTCTTGTTTTTTCGAGAGATGTCGTTTTGAATTTATCAAGAGACATTTGAGTAAAGACACTTTCAGGAACAACAAATGCCATCGCTTTTATCCCTGCAGTGATCAGTTTAGGCATTGCTCCAGCAGCATATTTGGCGTCGTCTGGCCTGACAACGGCCTGTGTGCGTGCATCCGATATAATCCCACGGATTTTTTTGTCAAATACCAGTTCCACGGATTTGTCAATCCCTTTACGGAAGTTTTCTGACGATGCGTATCCATCCCAGTGTTGGATCATAATTTTTTGACCGTCAATCTGCTCAACTTTCAAATTAGGGTTTTCATAGAGTATCATCTTCTTCAGTATTTGTAAAGTTCAAGTATTGCCTTAAAGATAAGAGTTTTTTTAAATATGAAGTTGCGATGAAGCCGAAAAAAATGCTTTCTAGTGATTTTTGATGTAATAAATAATTTGTTCTAAGCTAAGATGCGTATGTTTGGGTTCAACTATTTGCTACATAGATTGTTGTGTTTGCTTTAAAAAGTTTATTTAAGCTATAAGTAAACGATTATACGCGAATTTTGTTTCCTATGTTGCCAACTTTCTGTTGAATTTGAGTATTTTCACTTGTAAAATATAACTAAACAGTGAATTAATATGAAACTCATTAAGTTTATTGGCATAGCCATATTGGTTGCTGTGGTTTCTATAGCCACATATTTAGGGTATTATGGGTATTTTTCCGAAATATCATTTGATGAGCAAGTACTACCTGACGAAGTTCTTGTTTATGAAGCCATGCAAGGAGACTATAAGAAGTCGAAAGTTGTTATGGACAAGGTTTACAACGAATTACTGAACGATTTTGGTATTGAAACTAAAAGAGGTTTCGGTATCTATTACGATAATCCGAAAATTGTGGAAGAGGAGAACCTTAGGAGTGAGATCGGCTGCCTGTTGCCATCTATAGTTCAACAGAAGAAGGATAGTGTTGGGAGCGCTTTTTCTGTTAAGGAATTTAAAGGGCGAAGAGCCATTGTTGCCAAATTCCCGTTTAAGGGTGGTGGTTCAATTTTGGTTGGAATAATGAAGGTATATCCAAAGATGAGTGAGATATTAAAGCAAAAAGGTTTTGAAAATGGATTGCCTGTGATGGAAGTGTATGATGTCCCCAATAAAACGATTGAATACAGAGCTTTGTTGCCAGAGTAGGACTTCGTTCTCATTAGGGCAGACGCATAAGAAAATAAACTTGATTTTTAGTACCGTATAATTTTCGTCTAAGAAGGAGATGTGTTTATGAAATTATAATATCGTTATTTTTAGGTGTTTGTTTTGGTATGCGTGCCCTAATTTCTCATTGAATTGGACGAATGGAGGTCGATAATGATTTAGAAAATTGGTTAGCTATCTTATTCCCTGAATTAGATAGCTTCTTTCCTCCTAATTTTATGGAAGTTTGAAACGGACGCTTTAATTGACAACTGTTCTGTTATTTATATATAGAATGTGACCATATTTAATTTTGAATACTCATTCTGAGGTGTTTTAGCATTCAGAAAAAGTTAATTTAAATATGATCACCTACCAACTTAGGTTAAAATTGTTCAAGAAACTTGATATCGAGGCCCTCAAAAGATAAAACAGTACGGTCGGTATCTGTTAACTCTGAAGGGTCTCCAATCCCAACTACTTTCATGCCCGCTTCTTTAGCTGTGCGTGTGCCTTCGGGACTGTCTTCGAACACGAGACACTCTTCTGGGGTAATTTCAAAATGTTCAGCGTTTTCTATGAAAATCTGTTTGTCAATGTTCGAAAATGAGTGAGATTGTCCATCAACAATATGGTCGAAATAGTGCGTTAGACCAATTAGCCTGAGCACTTTTTTCGCATGATACCCAACGCTACTTAGGCCAATCTTGATTCCTTCCCTTTTTAGTTGTTTTAGGAAACTGAGAACACCAGGAAACACTTTATCTGGCCCCAATGTGCTAAGCCCGTTACTAAAAAGACGGCTTTTCTTTTCTAATAGATGCTTCTTCTCATCGTCATTGAATTCCTTACCTGTCCATTCTATCAGTTTATCGAGACATGCTTCCCTGTGCTGCCCTTTAAATTGTTTGTGGAGTTCGGTGTTGAATTCTACGTGAAGTTCGTCTGCAATTTTTTTCCATGCGATGTAATGAAACTTATGGACGTAAACAAGTACTCCATCAAGGTCAAAAATACAAGCTTTAATGGCCATACCCAGACAGTATTGATGTTGAAAATGAAAGGCAGTCACAACGATGACTGCCTGTTAATTTGATGTAAAAGTATAGAAAGACTTTTAGAAGATCAAAGATTTTCTCGTCTATACTTGCTCTGAACACATAAGTTTCGACAATGAATCGCAAATAAATCTAATCATTGTTATCTGTGAAAATATAGATGATTATGTGTGTTTTGAGTTCGTTTTATGTGTAATTGATTGTAAATTAGATGAATCCTATGCTTGTTCTGTTTTTTCGCTAACGTCTTTTACAAAATATACAGAAAGACTACCCAAAAGCATAGATACACCAGCAAGAACAATAATATAAATGGCCTGGCTATCGAAAAGTTTTGTAAGAATCAGTCCTCCGAAAATTCCACTTACAATTTGTGGCCCGGCTATGGTAAAGTTAAATACGCCCATATATACACCCATTTTATCAGCTGGCAGCGATCCTGAAAGTATAGCATAAGGCATGGCAAGAATTGCCGCCCAAGCAATGCCTATGCCGACCATAGGAAAGAGCAAGCCAATAGCACCCTGAGGGACATCTACTTCTGTAATGAGTAGGTTAACGTGCGTAATTTCTGGGTTTTGGAAAAGAAAAAAGCTGATATAGCTGATGCCGCCAAGGAAAAGCGCAATTGAATAGGTCCATTTTCTACCGATTGTGTTTGCGATCTTTGTAAGTACAATAGAGAATAAGGCAGCAAAGAGAGAATAGGCCGCAAAGATAATCCCTACCCAGTCGCCGGCCGCACCTTTGGCTGTTGATATGTGTTCTGGTACTTTCTTCAGACTGTGCATATAATCTGGGTCGAACCATTTAGCTTCCAGCCCCCAGATGTATTGAGCTACAGCTGGCTGAGTATATACCCACATGATATAGAGGGCAAACCAAGAAAAGAATTGTACAATAGCCAATTGCTTCATTGTAGAAGGCATGTTCTTGAATAGGCTAAAGAAGTCGGATAGCCGTTGACCTAGACCTTTCTTTTGTTTTTTGTGAACTTCATTTTCTGTGGTATCTAATCCTTTGTAGGCATTGTATTCTTCTGGCGGGTATTCCTTGGTTGTGAAAACTGTCCACAAGACACTGCCAAGAAGTACAGATGCCCCAATATAAAAAGCCCATGTAACGGATGGGGCCACCTTACCAGCCTCGGCTACGTTTTCCAAGCCAACTACATTTGTTAGAATAAAAGGAAGTATGGAGCCGATTACTGCCCCAGTGTTGATAAGCAAGGATTGAATAGAATAACCTATGTTTCGTTGCTCCGAAGGAACCATGTCGGCAACCAGAGCGCGGAAGGGCTGCATGGTTACATTAAAAGAGCCGTCCATTAGTGCAAGCATCAGGCCTCCGAAAAACATTGGTGCCATAACTTTGATAAAGAAAGGTGCGTTGGGCATTAAGAACATTCCAATGGCAGCAGCGGCAGCTCCGCCTAATATAAATGGGTTTCTTCTACCTAGCTTGTTCCATGTTCTGTCTGATGCCCCACCTACGATTGGCTGAACAATAAGTCCCATGATTGGTGCAGCAAGCCAAAAAAGCGATAAGGAGTGAAGATCGGCACCGAGATCTGAAAGGATGCGGCTTACATTGGCATTCTGAAGTGCAAATCCGAACTGAACGCCAAGAAAACCAAAGCTCACATTCCAGATTTGCCAAAAATTTAAGCGGGGCTGCTTCATTTTTTTATTTTTTTTAGAAGAAGGCTCAGGTTGTTTCGTAGTTGAGTCCTGCTCTTTAACAGCGAGATTTGTACTCATAGCTCCATGTTTTTAGTAAATATCCTTTTGATGGATTCTGACCTTTTAGGGAAATTGGCAATGGAATCCATTAGTTTTGTTTTAGGGTTTGTTAAAGTCAAAAGTAGATAATTAAGTTTTAGTTAAAAAACACAGATATGCCCTGTATCCCTTAGTTTCTAAGTGATATAGCGTGTAAGGTGCAATTAAAACGTTTTCGCTGGGTCAATAAAAAAATGAACTTTTTTTTATTGACTGTCTTTACAAAACTCCAATTTCTTTTAAAACAGTTTTTGGGAACGTTTGCAGGAATTCCCATGGCATATTCTTTCATAAGAGGAGTTAAGGTTGTTGGCCTGTTTACTGTAGATTAACATTTCAATAAGTAACCAGTGGCTTGCATTAGTCTATTCTAGACGCCTAGTTACAGTTAATGAGTCAGTGTCGTCACACCTAAAACTGTTGTCTGTATTTTGTTGTGGCAGGATTTAAATGTAGAAGAATAGCTTTTGTTTTTCAGGAAAGTCATATTTTAGATATGCTTTTTATGGGGAGTACGCCCTGTTTGTTACTTAGTGAAAGTGAAAAAATAACTTCGGTTTTCATTGCGATGTGGTAGTCTAAATCCTCATGTGCTATAGTTCACTCCAGTATTGAACGCCTTTCGCGCCTTAACCAAAATTATTTTTTGAACTTCTTTTAAAAAGTATAGGCATAGAATTTAATGTTTTAATAATTTTGGATACTTAATTCGGATTTATCATTTTTACTACAGAATGTACTTAAAAGCCAAATCGTAGTTTTTTTGCTTGGGAATTATGATTTATAGAGATATGTGCATTGGATTATTGATTTGCCAGTACAGTACTACTTTTCAATAAAGTATCAGTTCTGTAGGTGTTGTTTTTAACGACAACGACGAGATTACAAACATCAACTTGTTTGATGTTTGAGAAGGCCATGGTTTTGCAAAGATACTGTAATACCGAAATATAAAACCTAGGATAATTCACAACGATACAGTATGGATGATTTTTCTTACTTGGGCAATGGGGGTATAGATGCTGTTGAACAATTGTACCAAGAATATAAAAAAGATAGAACTTCTGTCGATGAAAGCTGGCAGCGCTTTTTTGATGGTTTCTCATTTGCCAGAGCTAATTATGGGGAGCAGTTGGTGACGCCTTATGCAAAGGATGAAGCTGTTTTTGTAAAAGAATTTCAGGTGATAGATATGATCAATGCGTACCGTAGGCGTGGTCACTTGTTTACCAAGACAAATCCAGTACGCACCCGCCGGAAGTATTTTCCTACATTGGACTATGAGAATTTTGGTTTTGAACCAAGTGATCTTGAGACTGTGTTTCAGGCTGGCAGTGAAGTTGGTTTAGGTGCGGCTAAATTGAAAGATATTGTAGAAATGCTTCAGCAAACTTATTGTCAGTCTATTGGTGTTGAATATCAGTATATTCGAAAGCCTGAGTTGGTGAAGTGGCTTCAATCGAAGATGGAGAAAGTACGTAATACACCAGATTTTTCGGCCGAGGAGAAGAAACATATTCATGAACACTTGAAAGAGGCTGTTGGTTTCGAGCAGTTCATTCATAAGAAGTTCGTTGGGCAGAAGCGTTTTTCTCTAGAGGGGGCAGAATCGATAATACCAGCTTTGGATGCTATTATTGAATACGGGGCAGAGTTGGGAATTCAGGAATTTATTCTTGGGATGCCACACCGAGGGCGTTTAAATGTTCTTGCCAACATTATGCAGAAGCCTGCGAAAAATGTCTTTGATGAATTTATTGGTAAGAGGTACGAGGAGAAGATAGCCTTAGGCGATGTAAAGTATCACTTAGGGTATGGAAATGATATTGTAACGGACAAGGGGCATAACGTACGGCTCAATTTGTTGCCCAATCCTTCCCATTTAGAAACTGTAAGTGCGTTGGTACAGGGAGTTAGTCGTGCTAAGATAGATTCTGTTTATGAAGGCGATGAGCGAAAGTTGGCGCCAATTGTTATTCATGGTGACGCAGCAATAGCAGGGCAGGGGATAGCCTACGAAATTGTGCAGATGGCTCAATTGCCAGGATACAGAACTGGCGGTACGGTACATATTGTAATTAACAATCAGGTTGGTTTCACGACGAATTACCTTGAAGCCCGTTCTAGTACTTACAGTACAGATGTTGCAAAAGTGACCCGTTCTCCTGTATTTCATGTAAATGGAGATGATCCGGAAGCTGTTGTTTACACCATCCGTTTGGCAATGGAGTACCGACAGCGGTTTCATTCGGATATTTTTATCGATTTACTTTCTTATCGTAAATACGGTCATAACGAAGGGGATGAGCCAAGGTTTACTCAGCCTACCCTGTATGAAATAATAGCTAAACATTCGAATGTTAGGGATATTTATGCAGAAAAGCTAAGTGTACAGGGTGTGCTGTCAGAAGAAAAGGCAAAGCAGCTTCAGCTAGGCTTCAACAAAAAACTCGATCAGGATTTAGAGGATTCCAAGAAAGATGATCAGGTGGTGATAAAGCAATTCCTTGTGCAGACATGGAAGAAGTACCGTTATTCTGAACATGACGATTTTCGTTCTTCTCCTAATACAAGCATACCGTTGGAGAAGTTGAAGGAACTTTCCGATAAAATTACGTTTCTACCAGATGATAAACCTTTCTTTAAAAAATTAAAGAAGTTAGTTGCTGACCGAAGGAGAATGGTGGAAGATGGAAAATTGGATTGGGCGATGGGCGAACTTCTGGCTTATGCTAGTCTTGTAGAAGAAGGTGTGCCGGTAAGACTCAGTGGTCAGGATAGTGAGCGGGGGACTTTTTCTCATAGGCACGCAGCATTTGTGATGCAGGATTCTGATGAAAGATATTATCCGCTTCAGCATGTTTCGAAGGATCAGGCTCAATTCTCTGTTTACAACTCTTTGCTTTCGGAATATGGAGTCTTAGGGTTTGAGTATGGTTATGCGATGGCTTGTCCCGATGGTCTGACAATTTGGGAGGCTCAGTTCGGCGATTTTCATAATGTTGCGCAGGTAATAATTGATCAGTTTATCAGCTCGGCAGAAGAGAAATGGGGCGTAATGAATGGGCTTACCCTCTTGTTGCCGCACGGATACGAAGGTCAGGGGCCAGAGCATTCAAGTGCACGTATGGAGCGTTTCTTGGCTTTGGCTGCCAACGACAACATGCAGATTGTTGTACCAACTTCGCCAGCTAACATGTTCCATCTATTGCGTCGTCAGGTAAAGCGCGATTTCAGAGCACCACTGGTTGTTTTTACTCCAAAGAGCCTTTTGCGCCATCCGAAATGCATGTCGGAACTTGCAGATTTCACAACAGAAGGGTTTAAGGAGGTTATTGACGACCCAGATATTGATCCGGAAAATGTGAGAAGGGTTGTATATTGTACAGGTAAAATTTATTTCGACCTTCTTGCACAAAAAGAAAAACATAATGCACGAGATGTAGCGCTTGTTAGGTTGGAGCAGTTGTTTCCGTTCCCGTTTGAGCATGTGTTGGCCATAAATGCGAAGTATCAGAATAATATGTTATCCCTTTGGGTACAGGAAGAGCCAATGAATATGGGGGCTTGGAATTATATCAGGGACGCCTTTGAGCATATTACACTTGTGCCAGTGACGCGTTTGATGAGCGGTAGCCCTGCGGTTGGACTTTCTGAAATTCACAACATAGAGCAGAATGAAATTTTAGGGAAGGTGTTCAGAAAATGTGATTGTGAGAGAAACCTTAGCTATTGTTCGCTTGAATGTGTCGAGGGTAGTTCTCGTGGCGATATTCTGAAGCAGTTTAACTATTTTTAAACAATATCTGTGGCTTTCTTTTTAGGGTTTAAGGTCCAATTCCTTTTGATTCTATAGATTTTCGTTTAGCATCGGTAATTCATCAATAGTTATTTTGAATCTGACGGACTAATATGAAAAGAATCACTTTAGAATAATAACTTGGCTCTTGAGATAGGGACAAACTTTTGATTTATGAACTGAATAATGAAATATAAGTACTCAGATAAAATTGAATTAGATTTATTTCTAGCCAGAGTGGTTGGTTGCTTGAAGAAAGTAAGTCTAAAATAAATAGGTCAACGACCTTGAAATCTGAAAATTTGGGTATTATATAATGAACAATAGACTATCTTTAATTGGAAAACATACTTCTTTGCAGAAGTAAACCAATTTGTAATTCATAATCCCCTTAGTAAAGCTGAAAAATAAATTCGGTTTTCGTTGCGCTGCGGTCGTCAAAATCCTAAGGTACTCTAGTGTGTTCTGGTATTGATGACCCTGCTCGCCTTAGTCGAAATTATTTTTTACACTTTACTTATTTAATTCATCAAGGAAAAAAGGTATGATTGTCGAAATAAAAGTCCCCAGTCCAGGCGAATCGATAACCGAGGTTGAGATTGCTAGTTGGATGGTAGAAGATGGCGAATTTGTAAACGTCGATCAGGAAATTGCAGAAGTAGAATCAGATAAGGCCACTTTACCTCTAACGGCCGAAGCTTCTGGTGTAGTAGCAATAAGTATTCAGGCAGGTGAGACTGTTGCTGTAGGTACTGTGGTATGCACAATTGATACGGAAAAGGCTGGAGCAGTTAAGTCCGATGAGGCAAATGTTGAAACTTCTAAGGAGGAAGTAAAGGAGAAGGCAGTTGTTGAAACTAAAGAGACAGAAAAGCAAGAAGTTTCTGCTGAGCTTCAGAATGTAAAAGTTTCTCCAGTGGCTCAAAAGATGATGGAAGAAGAAGGGCTTTCTTTAGAAGATGTTATCAATGGACTAAAGCGGATTTCTTCCAAAGAAGTAGAGTTGGTGAAATCTGTACCTCAAAGTCGACCAGTACCTTTGAAAAAAGAAGCCGAAGAGAGGAAGGACAGCCGCGAAAAAATGAGTTCTTTACGAAAGAGACTCAGTCAGCGTCTGGTTGCAGTAAAGAACGAAACCGCTATGCTTACGACATTCAACGAGATTGACATGTCGAATGTAATGTCGCTCAGGAAAAAATATCAGAAGCACTTTGTTGACAAATATGGCTTTAAGGTCGGTTTTATGTCTTTTTTCACGAAGGCAGTTACAGAAGCGCTCAAGTTGCATCCGAATGTAAATTCGCAGATGGACGGAGACGAGATTGTATCGTTCAATTATGCTGATATAGGCATTGCAGTGCAGACCCCCAAAGGTCTTATGGTGCCAATAGTGCGAGATGCAGATAAGATGACTTTGGCAGAAATTGAAGCGAAAATCAAAGAACTGGCAGAGAAAGCGCGCAACCGTAAAATATCTGTAGAGGAACTAACTGGCGGAACTTTCACAATTACTAACGGAGGTACGTTTGGTTCGCTTCTTTCAACACCCATTATAAATCCTCCTCAATCAGGAATCCTGGGGATGCACAATATTGTAGAGCGTCCTGTTGCCGTGAATGGTGCAGTAGAAATACGTCCGATGATGTACGTTGCCCTTTCTTACGACCATAGGATAATTGACGGAAAAGATTCCGTAGGCTTTTTGGTAAAAGTGAAAGAAATGATTGAGAACCCAGAAAGAATGTTGTTCGGAGGGCAAACAGCAGCAGAATTATTATTGGGCATTTAATCCTCCATTACGAATTTTTATGTTCTGGCAAACCAAGTTAAATTTCTGAATGTTTCTCTTTCGTCTGTTTATCTGTGTTTTGCAGAGCCGAAATATCTGGTTGTAATTTACTAGGAGTAAGAATGGACTGTTGGAATTCCTTGGATTCTGCTTTGTGAAGTAGAATTAACCTACTATAAAGGTTATTTTTTCAGGCTGGCGGTAGGCGTTTAAATTGTTTTAACAAAAGAGGCAATATTTCTATTCCTGTTTTCTTTTTTCGCTAGATGATAAAACAAAAACGGAGTTCAGGTGAAGAACTCCGTTTTTAGTTTTATATCGATTAATTTTTTCGTGCAAATTCTAATACTTTATCGAGGGTGCTTTTGCGGGGTGATAATTTCAATTTGTCTAGTTCAGTAAGAACATCTGTAAACTCTTTTTTATCGAAATTTTCAACATCTTGAACGTTGAAGTTCTGTTTATCACTAATTATTTTAGCAGTTACAGGAGTAGAATTGTTTTTCATTCGCGTGGTGTTTTTTTAAGTTCTGTACTAATAACGCTAGGTTATTAATCTTATTATTGTTTTAAGTTTTTTTTACAAAATTAATAAAAGGTGGAGGAAATAACTTTTCCCTCATTTGCTTTTACGATATCCATAACGGTTATTGTTTCTGTTTGTTGTGATATTGTTATGAATATGTTGCATTTTCACAATCGTTTTGCCCTAGTTTGAATAAAATACTTTAATTTTAGTTAGGCAACTGGGCTATTTTGTAGTCGTACGTTCTGATATGATACGATAACAATTTAGATTTTGATACTTAGCTCAGGCATTTGTTTTGTTAACATGCATATGTTTTTGAGCATGGTTTTTCGTAGATGCAATTGCCTTTGCCGAAACGTATAACGTAAGTTTGTATCGTTACATTGCCTATCTGATTTAGCAATGCTGACCATTAAAAGATTTGTAAATGAAGCGAAGAACTTTTCTTTTCACTCTAGCAGCAATACTTTATTTTGCCTTACTCTACCTTCTTTACCTCATTGAACATAACCAGCCAGGGAGTAACATCGATAGTTTCCCAAATGCCATATGGTATTCTATTGTTACACTGACTACAGTTGGTTATGGGGATTTTTACCCCGTTACTTGGGCAGGTAAGATACTAAGTTTAACGTTTGTACTGGGTAGTTTTGGTGTATTAAGTTTCATTATTAGTCAGATTAATATAAAAATTCACGATTATATGGAGGCTAAGAAGTTTGGAATCAATGGGAAAGACATGAAAGGTCATACTATTATTTTTGGTAGCAACCGCTTCTCGTGTACTGTTGTCGACGAAATTTTAAGTGTAGGTAAGCAAGTAGCATTTGTTTCCAATAAAAAAGACGATATCGAAGCATTGAGAGAGAAGTACAAAAATAAGAAGCTCTTTTTTTATTTGTGTGAATATGACAATTACGAAGGACTTAAGGAGATAAATATTGAAGAGGCGAATAGTGTGTTTGTTAGCTTTCCGGACGATTCTGAAGCTCTTGTTCATATACTTAACCTACAATCTAGGTTTAAGGGGCTGAATATCGTTGTTAGTTTGCACAACCCAGGTTTGAAAGAGACCTTTATGTCGGCTGGGGTGTTGTTTGCTATTTCTCAGGAAGAAATAGCATCTAAGCTTATTGCAAGTTACATTTTCGAGCCTAATGCTGCAATGCTGACAGAAGATCTGATGACAAGTCAGAGTTTATATGACAATATCGATTTGCAGGAATATCTGATGACCGAGGCCAGCCCATTTCTTGGAAAAACCTATTGGGATGTGTTTCTTGCTTTGAAGCAGGATTATAATTCGGTTTTGTTGGGTATTTATAAAGCGAAAGAGCGCAAATTACACAAAAATCCTGATGGAGATTTTGAAATTGAGCTGAACGATCATTTAGTATTATTGGGCGATGGTGATGCTAGTGCTTTAGAATCACTTTTCAAGGTAGAACAAGGAATCTAAAACTATTATTGTAGGGATAAGAAAACGGAAAGTGAAAGTGTCAAGATAAGCTGCTCTTTTACTGGACTGTGATGAAAATAGGCAGGTATGTTTAGCATGTTTTATTCGACAAGAAATACAACGAATGCTACCAATCTATCGTAAACAAAAAGTTGAGCTTATCTGTGTGTTGGGTACAGGGGAATTGTTCTGGGCGAAAAGAAGAGGCTGTTCAGTCTTTATTTCTGTTCTCTGCAATAAGGGCAACGGCCTGCTATGATGAAGCTGTTTTTAAGAGCTGTGTACCCCTCGGGCAATTGATAGGGAGTAATTGGCGCATCTTGAAGACACACCAACTGGTTGCATTCCACACAATGAAAATGTAGATGGTCGTGTGTGTTGTGGCATTTTTTTAGATCAACGAAATAGCGCACTACGCCGTCGTCTGCTGTCAGTCTGAAGAGTATCGATTTTTTTTCGAAAGTTTTCAGTGTTCGGTAAATTGTGGTGCGGTCACAATTTTTACCGATCTGTTTTTTAAGCTCAGATTCAGATATCGCACTTTGATTTTTGAGCATTATATCAAGGACTTTGATACGTATATTGGTTTTTGACAACCCGTGTTGTTCTAATAGTTCTTCTGGCTGAATCATACTTTAACATTGCATTGGGTACAAACATACTGTTTTTGAATAGTTTTTTTTAAAAAAAAACTTTCTTCTGAAAATGAATTTTTCTAGAAAATATTGTTGTAGATACGAGGTGGTCCCGATCTATGTTCAATATGCAGCTTAGATAATAAGTATTTTATAGTTCTGAAACAATTGCTGGAAAATTATATCGAACGAATAAAAATATAATATGCTGGATATTAGTATTTTGTTTATTGTGGATAGTCCTGTGCATTTATAATATATGAGGTTGAGTCGTGAGATTGATAAGAGATAATTAATAGTTATAGAATCATGAGATTGTTTGTTGTATTTTTGTTTGCCTTTCTCTTTGGTGTGCAAATTACATTTGCACAAAAAAAGAACATTAAGACGTATCCGCGTGTAAAAGTGGCTTATCAGGAAAAAGAGAAAGGGTTGAAGGCAGATCTTAAGAAAATAGGGGTGAACCTATCCAATGTGGAACTGTTGTTGGTAGGTCTGAAAAAAGAACGTGATTTACAAGCTTGGGTACGGAACAAGGGGAGTAAAAAATATCAACTTTTCAGGAAATATCCATTCTGTTCTTTTTCTGGAGAACTTGGTCCCAAAAGGCAAATGGGAGACGGACAGATTCCTGAGGGACTTTATAAAATAAGTTATTTCAATCCATGGAGTAACTTTTATCTGTCGATGAAGGTAAACTATCCTAATAGATCGGATAAGATAAGGGGGAAACGAGGCTCATTGGGAGGTGATATTTTCATTCACGGGAGTTGCGTAACGATAGGGTGTATTCCAATTACCGACGATCTGATCAAGGAACTATTTGTTTTGTCTGTTGAAGCAAACAGAAACAGGAAAGTAGGCGTGTTCCTATTGCCGCAAGCTTTAAACCCTGAAAATCTAGATCTTTTGAAAAAAGAGTTCCCTGAACAAAAAAACGCTCATATGTTATGGGCTGAACTGATGCCTGTGTATCAGTTTTTTGAGAAGAATGCTTCTTTACCCAAAGTCTATACTGACAAAAAGGGGAAGTACTATATCCCGAAATGAATGAACAGATAAGAGATTGGTACTCTGTTTTTTTAGTTTTAGGATAAAACCAAAAAATTGATAATGATTCTAGTAAAACAACTTTTTGGGGAGTAAAATACAGAATGGGTTGTAAAATCGTTTGCAATTTTCTAATCTTGCGCATCTCAAAAAATGTTGGTTATAGGGAAATTCCAAATTGAATTATATCTGAGAACTGGTTAACTAGTTCTGGATGTCTATTTGTTTGGTTTCAAGTCCCCTTAAACTCTATATGACTGTTTTTTTTGATCTTGACTTTTAACACTATCAATAATAGCCGCATAGCGGTTTCAGGCTTGTAACTCTTAATCCGAACTACGGAGTAAGTAATTGGAAATCTGGCTAGAATGGTGTAATGATGAAACCTTGAGTTTATCATTGTTGCGGCATTCATTGTTGTTGATTGTGTGATTCGGGAATAACATCCCTACCTACATCTCCTTCATCATTATGCGACTGGTTTCGCAGTCTGGATAAAGTTTATTGTATTATTTTTAGAATTGATCTGCGTTGACTATCTGCATTGTGACGAAAGTGGGCGTATCGTTTGGTATAACAGCATCAACTCATCTATCTACAATTTGCTGAATTTTGAACATACACTAATAATAAGAGGAATGATTATAAGAACAAGTTTGACATTTCTATTTGTCTGGTTTATTGCTGGCTTAGGGATTTCTCAGAAGCCAATCGATTATGTAGATCTTTTCATCTGTACGTCTGGTGACTATGGCCAGTTAGACCCTGCTGCAACAGTTCCATACGGTATGGTGAAACTGGGGCCAGATACAGACCCGGGAAACCACAGCGGCTATAATTACAAAGCGACAAAAGTAAAAGGCTTTAGTCATAATCGTATTGGCGGAGTAGGTTGCCGTGGAGCGGGGGGGAATCTTCGCATTTTGCCAGGAATTGGAGAAGCTTCGTCTAAAGCTGTTCCTTTTAAAAAAGATAGTGAAAAGGCCGTTCCTGGATATTACGCTATGACTTTTGAAAACGGTATACAGGCTGAACTGACTTCAACAAATCAGACAGGTTTTCACCGTTATACTTTTCCTGCATCGGAAAATGCTTTTATATCTGCAGACTTTTCAAGTTCGTTTGCAGGTACGATTTCGGCTAGCAAATCGGTGTTGAACGAAAACGAATTTACAGTAGAAGTTTCGGCCAAGAATGTCTGTATGTTCGGTCGTTACACGGTCTATTATCATATCTGGAGCAGTAAACCGATAGCAGGTGGGAAAGAAAAAGATGGTGTTTTTCATTTTCCGTTCAAGACAAGCGAGAATGAGCAGGTAACGCTGATGGTAACCGCTTCATCAATTAGTGCTGAAGATGCTCGAAAAGAGTGGAAGTCCAAGACGCGAAAGCTCAAATTCGAAGCTGTAGCAGCTAAGGCTAAAGAGGAGTGGAGCAATATACTTTCGAAAATCATTGTTGAAGGAAAAGAGGAATATAAAACGATTTTTTATACCCATTTGTATCATTTGTTCTTGAATCCAGTAAAGTCGGAAAATCGTTCGGGTAAATTTCGTGCAACAGATGGAAAATTGTACAAATCCAAAGGTTATGTACATTACGATACTTGGTCGATGTGGGATAACTTCAGAAATAAATTTAGCCTTTATTCCATTATTCAGCCCGAGGTTTCTAGCGATATCTGTAATTCGTTGGTTGATCTGTTTAAATACGGAAAACCTTATTGGAGTGGTTTTTATGAACCAACTCCTACCGTTAGGACAGAGCATACTGTTGTCGCTTTGCTCGATTTTTATAGAAGAGGGGTGAATAAATTCGATATTGAGCCTGTTTATCAAAAGTTGATTGTTGAAATCGACAATATTTCTGAAAAAAGTCCAGATACAAAGTTAGAAAAGTCTTATGACTATTGGGCTTTGTCCGAATTTGCTGGGATTTTGGGTAAGAAAGCCGATCAGTCTCTCTTTTTGGATCAGTCGCATTTGTACAAAAAAACATGGAAAAAGTATTTCCTTAAATTGGATAAGGAAGCAGACATTATGCATGCTAAAGGCTTGTACGAGGGAACTGTATGGCAATATCGCTGGCACGTTCAGTTCGATGTGCCAGGGCTAATTGAATTGTTTGGTGGGAAGGCAAAATACACAGAAAACCTTGAGTATTTCTTTGATAATGATTTGTATAATCACGGAAATCAGCCAGATATTCATGTGCCATATATGTTCAACTTTAGCGATAAACCGTATTTGACCCAGAAGTGGGTGAATAAGATTCTAACGAAAAATATGGTTCAGCGTTATGGTACGCATAAGAAGTGGAAGAAGCCTTACAAGGGAAGAATTTATAAGAATTCGCCTGAGGGTTATATTCCTGAAATGGATGATGATGAGGGAACCATGTCGGGCTGGTATGTGCTGAGTGCAATGGGAATTTATCCTGTGCTGGTTGGTGATCCTGTTTTCCAGCTTTCAACGCCTATTTTTGATAAAATTACGATTAAGCTTCCTGAGAATAAGGAGTTCGTGATTAAGACTAAAGGTTTTAGCGACGAGAGCTTCTACGTTGAGAGCGCTACTCTGAACGGAAAGGATTATTCTAAGGGATATATTGACCACAAAGATATTATGGCTGGTGGAGTTTTTGAAATTAAGACTTCTAAAGAGCCTAATAAGAAGTGGGGGCTTGCAAAATAGTTTGCCTTTTTAACTTGAATGGAAACCCGAAGAACTGTTTGTTTTTCGGGTTTTTGTTTTTTGTGGAATTTGAGTGATTCTTTCGAAGAGTCCGTGATTTAACAGAATAAAGGTAATCGTTTGATTTTTCAGTTGATTTATTTGTAGGTGTATTTTCTTAGTCCTTTTAGCGTGTAGAAAATCATAAATGCAGTGAATATTCGAAAAATCATATCTGCAAAACCTGCAACACGAACTTTCAAACCTTTTTGTGCTTCTGTGATGTTTAATACTCCAGCTTTTTTTATTGGATCTATCCAATCCGGATCAAAAACGATTTCTCCTTTATGAGCAGGATTTATGACTTCTGTCCAGAATGTAACAGTTCTACTCCAATCTTCCCATGTTGTATTCCATATCCAAACGATTTCTCTTTGAGGATCTTTAGCAAGCATAATTAACGAATATAACGTACTCCAAAAAAGCAAATGAAGAAGAGGCCGTTTCCAGCTATTGCCAAAGTTTGAGAAGGTTAGTTGTGTCCAAACTGTTAGCCGCTCAGACCATTTACTTTTATAGAACTTCAATGGAATTGTGCTGAAAATGAGCTGGGTTTCTTTAAATAAATAGCTGTCAATAATACTCTTAGAGAAGACACGACTAAGAATATTTGTGGGAGACTGTTTTTCTTCTTTCGAGTCAGATTGTTCGTTCGTTTCCTCTGCCCGAACTAATTGTTTGGTTGTCATTGTCAAGAAGTAGGCTCGCATCTCTTCTCCGTAATAATGCAAACTCTTAATGCGATCGTCTGAAGCTTGAGCAATAGACCTGATAGATCTGAATATTTCTAACCTTTTATCAATTGAGTTATCTAGTATTTGAAATTTCGGTAAACCAATTAAGTCAAACTTTACTCCTCCAAGACTTGAATTTTCAAGAGTAAACACTGTTGAATCATTCCAGCTTCCTCGAACAAATTCTATGTTGGTCAGAGTAGTGTTTTTACACGTTACATTACTGATTTTTTGTGAATCAATGAATCTGACATAAGCTTGAGCACTAAGGAAGTTATTGAAAATCACTTCTTGAAAAGTAGAGTTAGAAAGGTGTAAAGGTTGTTCTTGAATTTTTCCGAATGGTTTGATAGTAAGTTGTTCAATCTCACAGTTATCGATAAGCCCATGGCTAGTTTGAGAAGAGTTAAAGCTGATAAATGCCAGAGTTAACCGTTTGATTGTTTTGGAGCTTAAAATTTTGAATTCAGAAAAAATACAACTATCAAAGGATAAAGTACAGAATTCAGTTTCGACGGAGTTGAAGTAAGTTGGGGATTCATTAAATAACATTGCATAACAAGAACATTTTGAATGTAAGAAATAGATTTCCTCGATAGCTTTAGTAGTTGAATCGTTGAGGTGTATTTCGCAGAAAATATTAGTATTAGTGAACTTTTGATATATATGCTTAAATCTAGACGAACTTAAATGTTCTAAAATATTCTGGGAATTGTTTAGTCCAATAAATTTAACTTTTTTGACATGTAAGTCCAGCCTAGTTGCATAACAATGTAAGAATTCAGCCTCATAGTCACCTTCTAACCTGAAGTTATCAGGAAAAAAACATAATGAAAATGTTATTTTTTTATGAGAGTCCTTTATATGTCCCCATAGACGATTATTCCCGTCAAAACAAACACCACGAAATCTAAGTGTATCATTATATTCGCTGATATTCTTTTCGTCGGTAAGTATATTTTCCATTTCTTCTTATGTGATTTATTGGTTGTTTCATAGGGAGTTAATAGTCGTAATTCTGATCTTAAAAGTACTTTATTTATATAGGAAAAGTACAGTTGCCGTCTCATTTTTTATATCATAAGACTTTAATAGTATCAGGTTAAGTATTTTATATTTCGTTGTTTATTTTTTTCGATGTCTATTCAGTGCTATGAATTCTTATTTACGACTCTTTATGTTAGGCAAAAAGCTATCTTCCTTTCTCATATCTTCTGAAGACTAATCTAATAGAAAATCTAAAATATGAAAATCAGTTAAGTATTGCTCCTTGTAATTTTGATTGATAAAGAAAAATAAGGTGTACAAAATGACTAGCATAAGAATTGGAATTATACTAATTGTTGCAGCTACAATCAACTATTTTCATCAATCTGTTTTGGTTTTCCTCTTTTCTAGATTGATCTATTGAGTTATTTATAATTTAAAATAGTTTTAATTTAAATTTAATGGATTTTAAAAAGTCAATTATTGTTCTGATTTTAATGTATTATAGCTTTAATTGTTATATATTGCGTCGCTTTTGGGAGTTTGAATTACTGAGCCTCACAGGTATAATTCTGAATACCTCTTTCGATATCGATTTTTTTTAAGATTTCTATGTAGCTATCATTTGTAATGTATATGGGATTATTGCCAGTTGATTATGTGATCAGTTTGATTCCTATTGATTAGTTATTGAATTTTCTTGATTCAAAAATGGAGGCCATGCTGCAATTGTCTTTCATCCAGGAAAGAAAGATGAGCTGATGTTCGGTCTGCATTCGAATGGAAATTTTTATTGGGGTACTGGTCGTTCGGCAACAAAGAAAGACTATTACTCAATGTTTTTAGATGCCAACACTGGCAACTTAGGTATCAGAGGCAAGTTAACGGCAGACGAAGTAGAGATTAAAATTGGCGGATGGGCAGATTTTGTTTTCGAGGAAGATTACAACCTGAAATCGTTAGAAGAAGTAGAGAGCTTCATCAGCGAAAACAGACACTTGCCAGACGTTCCTTCTGAAAGTGAAGTAAAAGAAAAAGGACTTAGCCTTGGAGAGAGCAACGCTGTTTTGCTTCAGAAAATTGAAGAGCTTACTCTTTATCTAATTGAGCAGAATAAAGAAATGAAAGCTTTGAGAAGCAGAGTAGAAGAACTTGAATCAATTAACTAAACTTTAATAATGAAGAGAGAGTCGTTTTTGATCTGTATGTTTCAGTTTCGAAAGCGACTTTCCTATAAAAAATCGGTTATGAAAAACATGATTATTATAGTCTTTTTGACTATTATTTATGGAACCATAAAAGCTCAAAACACTTTCCCTCCTGCCGGAAATGTTGGTATTGGAACAACAAGCCCTAATGCTACTTTAGATGTAAAGAGGGGTACTGCAAGTTGGGGTACTGCAGTATTCCGAGGTACAAACAGAACCTCGCATTTTAACTATCATGAAGATGAAAATACGTATATCAGGGGAGGAAAGCCGAATTCTAACATATTTCTGAACGACAACGGCGGCAATGTAAGTATCCGTCATACAAACCCGGGTGCGACTCTAGATGTAGCACGGGGAACTGCCAGCTGGGGAACTGCAGTATTTAGAGGTACGGAAAGATACACTCATTTCAACTACCATAATGATGAGCATACATATATCCGAGGCGGCAAGGTAAATTCAAATGTCCTCTTAAACGACAACGGTGGCAATGTAGGTATCCGTAATTCGAGCCCAAGTGCAACACTGGATGTTTCAAGGGGTGATGCCAATGGAGGTACAGCAATTTTCAGAGGTACGGACAGGGCTACTTATTTTAATCACAGTGAAGCAGAACATATCTATATAAGAGGGGGGAAGGTAGGTTCTAATGTGTTTCTTAACGACAACGGAGGGAATGTGGGTATCCGTAATTCCAGCCCAATTGCGACACTGGATGTTTCAAGGGGTGATGCCAATGGAGGTACAGCAATTTTCAGAGGTACGGACAGGGCTACTTATTTTAATCACAGTGGAGCAGAACATATCTATATAAGAGGCGGAAAGGTGGGCTCCAATGTATTCCTCAACGACAACGGAGGGAATGTGGGTATCCGTAATTCGAGCCCAAGTGCGACACTGGATGTTTCAAGGGGCGATGCCAATGGTGGTACAGCAATTTTCAGAGGTACGGACAGGGCTACTTATTTTAATCACAGCGGAGCAGAACATATCTATATAAGAGGCGGAAAGGTGGACTCTAATGTATTCCTTAACGACAACGGAGGGAATGTGGGTATCCGTAATTCGAGCCCAAGTGCGACACTGGATGTTTCAAGGGGCGATGCCAATGGTGGTACAGCAATTTTCAGAGGTACGGACAGGGCTACTTATTTTAATCACAGCGGAGCAGAACATATCTATATAAGAGGCGGAAAGGTGGGCTCTAATGTGTTTCTTAACGACAATGGTGGGAATGTGAGTATCCGTCATGCTAATCCTAGTGCGACTTTGGACGTAGCAAGGGGAAATGCAAATGGCGGCACGGCTATTTTTAGAGGTACAAATAGAGCTACTCATTTCAACCATAGCACTGATGAACATACTTTCATAAGAGGCGGTAAAGAAAATTCGAACGTCTACATCAATGATAATGGTGGAAACGTAGCTATAGGAACAACTAAAACAGGTAGTCACAAATTAGCTGTAGAAGGGTCGATAGGAGCTAGGAAAATTATCGTTGAGGTTAGCGGTTGGTCGGACTTTGTTTTTGAAGAAGGATATGACCTGCCAACTTTGAGTGAAGTTGAAAGACATATCAAAGAAAAAGGTCACCTGAAGGACATTCCAAGTTCCGATGAAGCGACAGGGAAGGGAATTGATTTGGGGGCTATGGATGCAAAGTTGCTTCAGAAGATTGAAGAGTTGACGCTGTACATTATAGATCAGGAAAAGAAAATGAAAGTGCTGGAACAGCAAGCTAAAGAAATCAAAGCATTGAAAGCGGAAAACAAAGCTTTGATGTCCTTGACGAAGGAGTTGCTTTCTCTGAAGGCCAGAATAGAAAAATTGGAAGAATAACCGCTTCTTTTAATAAGAACGCCAAAATAATGGAGGAGTATTTTCATTACTTTGGCGTTTCTAAGTGGGCGAATCTGATTTACTCTGTTCAATAAACCAACAACTTGATAGCCAAATAAACCAACTTCGTTATGCCGGCTGTTTGCTGTTGAGTATCTTAAGTTAATCCTTGGAACTGCCAGAAACATTTTTCATCAACAAAGCACTGCTCTTTGCAAAATCTTTTTCTAGAATGGCATCAAAGTCATCGAAATGAGACTTTAAACTCTCATCTTTGACCAAACCAACTGGTGTTGCACCAAATGTCTCAATGGCGTCGATTATCTGGTTAACTTGAATATTGTTAATCGTTTTGGCAGGGGAAAAGGCCGTCTGCCCTTTCTTTGCTAAAACCTTTACAAGCAGTCTTTTTTCAGTAAGTACTTCGAGAAGCTGCTCTACAAGTGACAATGGAGCACTTATTTTTCCTGCCAGTTCTTTAGCTGTGAGAGCGCCATCGCCAATGGAAAATCTATCAATGATTACGTGCATTAACCTAAGAGCAAACTTTTTCTTACTACGCATACTTACATTCTCATTTCTGGCCGCAGTTCCTTTTAGGTGCTCGTGCTGAATAGCGTAAGAAAGTTCACCTCCAAAAAGAACAATAAGCCAGCTGGTCTGTAACCAGATGAGGAACAATGGTAGAGCAGCGAAACTACCATAAATGGCATTGTAACCCGACATAAAGGACTGCGCAAAGATGTACACCCCTTGAAACCACTGAAACATGGTTCCTGTAACTATCCCAGCAACAATAGCGGGGCCTGGATTCACTTTTATATTGGGCATAACCATGAAGAGAAGCGAAAACAGAGTCCACATGATTGCATAGGGAATAGTCTGTACGATCATTACAAATGCTGGAGAAACAAAATCCATCATATTCGACTGATCCGATAGGGAACTTAACTGAGTCGTAACAAACACTGTCGCACTACTGGACAGGATAATCATGATAGGAGCAAAAAGCATCAATGAGAAATAGTCGGTAAACTTGCGGAGGTAGGTACGTGGAGCTTTCACATCCCAAATCACATTGAAGGCATTCTCTATATTCATTAACAGTCTGAAAACAGACCACAATAACACCCCCAAACCAATACCGGCTACGAGACCGCCCTTGGCAGTGTTCACCATTGACTTTGTAAACTCCAAAATATAGTCAGCTACTTCTTCTTGTCCCGACAGGTTGTTCTTTATCAGATCCTCAAGAATGGCTTCTAAGCCAAATCCTTTTGCAATACCAAAACCCAGAGCAAGCACAGGAACAATGGATAACATTGTAAAATAGGTAAGAGCGGAAGCCCTCACTGCCAACTGATCGTCCATATAGGACTTCACAGACAGATAAAGCACGCGTACTGTTCGTAGGCCCAATATCCGATAGCGTTTTCCTCCCTGAAAATCCGGATCCCAAATGTGCTTTGAAAAAAAATCTGTTATTTTTTTTGTATAATCCTTTATCTGAGTCATTTGCTGAAATTTCATTGAAAGGGAATTCTTCTTTTTCCCAGCTCCGATAGTTTATATGAAGAAGTCAAGTTTCATTCTACACCTATTCATAAACGAAGATGCATGCGATCTGTTCATCAATTCAAAATATCTCTTGATTTCCTCTAAAAACATTTGCTAATTTAAGCAAAATCCAAATTTTCTTTGTCGATATTATAAGTAGAATTCAATTTTCAGATGTTAATTATCGATTAAACACTCATGCAAGTGAAAAGGATTAAAATTGAGTGTGTTACTAATTTAACACTGATCTCGCAAAACAAAATCGGGCAAGAAATTGAAGAAGGAAAGGTAATTCGTTCAAATTAAGAACAAGTAGGAAGTATTGGAAAGTAAAATAAGAAGAGCAAAAAAAACGACTACAATAACCATTTTGTTAAAAAAACACTCGTAGAATTAGGAGTGTAAACTCACTCGGTCTGTTATTTCGACCGAGTGAGCAGATTACGACCGCTATTCGTTTTTCAGTTTACGAAGTTCTTTCTTGAGTTTTTCAACCTCTTTCTGTAGTTTTTGATTATTCTTGTGTTCCTGAATTAGATATAAAGTTAGTTCCTCAATCTTTTGCAAAAGTTTAGCATCCATCTCTCCAAGATCCAACCCGTTCTCTAACACTTCCGATTCTGCTGGAATTTCAGGAAGGTGTTTGTTCTTAGCTATGTATTTCTCTACTTCGCAAAGAGGTGTGAGTTCGTAGTTCTTTTCAAAAACAAAATCTGACCAGCCAGTTGGTTCCACCATAACTTTTCGTGCTCCGATTGTGCCTTCTACTGCTAGTTTATGCGAACCTGTTGAGTTTGTTCCTATTCCAACTCTACCTACATTGTCAATCATCATGGCTGTCTTTGCACCTTTAGCATAAGAGTTGGTGGTTGAAAAATACATTTTTGTACCATAGGCACCATCGCTGCGTACATAAATCCCTGCCTGACTAGTCTCTCCTGCATGATGATCGGATGCTCCAAATGTAATTGAACTACCGAAATGATCTGAAGCGTTTTGCGGATCGAGGTGAAGGCTGCCCATAGTAGTACCTTGAGTGCTTTCATTCCAATTGGCAGAACCTCCATTTAATTTAGCTTTGCCGTTTGGGTACAGGGAAAATCTAGTATCTCCCTTAACCATAAGCCCCAACATATGGTTAGAGCCAGATCCAATAAGAACGTCGTTTTTGTATGCCAGAAATGAGCCTGAAGCGCCATCTCCCCGCCCAACTTTAATTCCGGTATTGGAATTGACAGAGAAAACATAAAGCTTTTCTCCCCAGCTGGTACTAGGAGTGCTTGTTCCTATTCCAACCCTACCAATGTTGTCAATCATCATGGCAGTCTTTGCTCCTGTTGCATAGGAATTTGTGGTTGAAAAATACATTTTTGTTCCATAAGCACCATCGCTCCGCACGTAGATACCTGCCTGACCTGTTTCGCCATTACCAGTGTCTGATGCCCCAAAAGTAATGGCATTACCAAAATGGTTACTACTATTGTTGGGCTTCATGTGGATTGTTCCCAAAGAATGCCCTTGAACAGATACATTCCAGTTTTTCGATCCTCCAGAAATTCTCAAAGGATTGGACCATTGGGCATGTGAGGATTGAATTATCACAAAGGTTAAAACTGCAAATGCTATTCTTTTCATATCAAAAATAAGATTTAGATTGTTTCTGAATTGATTGTATCGCTTACTCAATTTGATACAGTAGACTAAAAGCCTACTCTACCTGTCAGTAATTTTTAATTGGATTGATAATTTTGATTTTTAAAGTTTTAAGTTCGGGTTGTCAGGGAGCTGACGTAAGCCAAACAAAACTCCAAATAGTTGAGTAGAGGACTAAAAAAACATGAACGTATTTAATTTTTTTCCAATTGTTCAACCTTTTTCTTCAAGGTATGAATTTCGGAATTCTGCTTTTCGAGCTTTTCCAGCAGTCCGATCTGATACAGTGTCAGCTCTTCAATTTTCTTCAAAAGCCGCATGTTCATATCTCCTAGCTCTATCCCATTTGCCTCCATTTCTTTTGCCGATGGGATTTCGGGCAGGTGTTTGTTTTCCGAAATGTATTGTTTGGTTTCTTTCAGTGTCCTAAGCTCATAATCATTGTCAAATACATAATCGGGACCATTGACAATATCCACAACTATTGCCTCGCTCCTGATTTTGCCATCGACAACAAGTTTAGATTTTGGATTTGTAACTCCTATCCCTACATTTCCTTTCATATACCAATTGCCAGTTTCTGCCTGAATATGCCCCAGCGTAATGGCACCGGAAGACACAAAAGCAATTTGCGGATAACTGCCATTCCCTCCATAATAGTCAGATCTGCTAGGAACATGTATTGTAAGTGCTCTCCCTTGATTAAAATCTTTTTTGCCTCTCCCGATCATGTAATCACCAGCTGTATCGAACAATCCTCCCTTTAATCTAATAAGTGCCCATGCTATATTCTCTGAGTTACTTTGCAGGTTAAGAGCTGGATTTTTCCAAGAACCATTTCCCCCTTTAATATCTACCAAACCACTTGGCTTTGCATGTCCTATTCCCAATTTTCCTTTGAGGTAGGCATTTCCTGTGCCTCCTTCTATGCTGAATAGTGGAGTCCAGTGTGAAGAGAAGAAACTCCAATCACGACTTTTATGAAGGTGAATGCCAAATCCAGCTCGACCGAATACTCCTCTAGAACTAGAATGCTTTATTAAACCTTCATCCCAGTTATTAGGTATGTCACGGTACCAAATGACTTGTGGCCATTCATCTTGATCATGAACAGTAAATTTCCCAAGAACTTGTTGGGCATATAAACTTTTACCCAAACAGAAGATCACTGTCAATAATATTAGTTTTTTCATGTTGTAAATAAGACTTTTAGTATAATAATTGAATGGAAATCATAGGAAATAGCAAGGAGCAATACTTTGTGGTTATATTATTCCTTTTCATATTTTATGAGATCGTAAATATGATTAATAATATTTAATATCTAGCAATAATGAATGTCCTTTTATTTGCCAATTGAGGTTGGGATTGTGGCCTGTGTAAAACTTCATGCATTACATTTAATACAACTGTAAAAGATGAAGTTCTTATGATGTTGTTTCAGAATAGGTTGTGAGAAGAAAAGCTGTGGTTTAAATCTGTGTGTATAAAAGTGCGATTACCTGAATAAATCTCTTATAATAAATCCAGATTTATTCTAGTATTAAGCGAATGGTTGTTTGTAGCGAGTAAGTCTAAAATAAATTAGCATAATGTCTGAAAATGAACATATTGAAGTTTTGGAAACGTCAATTTTCAGCTTAAACGTCAGATGTACTTTATTTTTGATGCGTTTACCCTAAAAATAAATAGCCGAGACTTTACTAATATGGTCGCTTGATTGATAGAAAATTCCCTTTAAAGCTTAAAAGTCAGGTTAACCAAGAAATTTCTCTTGGCTTGCGGAAGCATTGAATTATGAAAGGCTGGAGCACGTTTTGATGTGTCGTTGCCAGCATCAGCCTGTTCAATTCCGGGATGTAGATATTCGTGATCAAAAATATTCTCAACCTTTAAAGACAATAGCCAATTATTATATTTGAAACTAACAGTTCCATTCAACAAAGAGTAATCGTCAATTTTCCCCTGAGGTCGCATAACGTTTCTAGAGTACAGCTCACGCTCGCTCACATACAACCCTCTTAGGTTAAGGTTGAAATACTTTGTAACAGGAAGGTTAACGCCAAGCTGAACTTTATGCGGTGCAATATCGCCCAAATCGGTTTCTCCTTTCTCCCATCTTGGAGCCAAATTCTCTCCAGGTGAGTGATTGAAATAAATGCTACTCTTGGAAACTGTATATGAATAATTTGCATAGCAACATATTCTTGGAGAGTTAGGTATCGGGTTAGGAAACTGATACTTCAATCTGTATTCAAAACCATATACATATCGGGTACCTGCATTTTCGGCTTCTTCCTTTATCACATTTTCGTAGTGTGCATAGTAAGTAGAAATGTCGTGCAGCAAGAAATCCATATTATACATCCATATAAGTTCTATATTTCTGGCTTTTTCTGGTTTCAGGTCGGGATTGGAACGCCGTCCAGACCAACCGCCCCATAAATTAAGAGGTGCAGGCTCTTGAAATGCTTCTCCATAAGTCAGCTTCAAAGCCCCTTTATCATTTGGTTTGAAGATAACAGAGAGACGGGGATTGATTGAACTGCCATAGATAGAGTTTTCATCGTAACGAACACCTAGATTGAATCTGAATCGATCTAGATTATATATCATTTGTATGAACCCCCCAACATCTTCTGTCAGCGCCATGTTATCGTGCGGCATTTTATGAGCAGGATGTGGAGCCGGATAATAAACCTCATCGGTACTGTGAGCAATCCCCAAGCCGAAGGTATATAGCCCTGTATCTGTGGGCAGATAAATAGTAGAAGCATAGGCTCCCCAATACCCAGGAATATCATATGCCTTGGTAAGTTCTTTTCTTTCGAATTTAATACCTCCCGATAGGTTCAGCTTTTCACCTACGTTGTACTGTATCTCCTGCCTGAAAAGAACACTATTATTTAGACTGGACCAGTTTGTGTGACTGACATAAGAATAAGTAGGATCGTTCCAATCAACAATAGCTTCTGCAAAATCACCTCCAACGAAATTTTTTCGATACAACAAAAGGCTTTTGCTAGTTAAACCCTTCTGAATTTCTTTCTCAAACTCGGCATAGATTTGCGTTGAATTGTTCTCCCACCCCCCGTTTACTTGAGCGATATCCCCTGGGTAATGTGAGCCATAGCCTTCTTTGGTTTTCCAGTGAAGAAAACCAACATTCAAGCCCTGAAAGTAAAAATCTCCGACAAAGCCATAATTTTCCGATGGATCTGTGTATTTACCAAACTGAATATTCCTACTTCTTCTGTCGAGAATTGGCCCCCAAACGTTTCTGTCGGACAAGCGTTCTTCTGAGCACATGCCCCATTGCTTGGACAGATCAGGTTCATCGCTTTTAAAAAGGCGCCCCGCAAGTGAATAACGCAGTTCGTTGGATTTCCCAGATAGGAATAAATCTACGCCCTTTGTATTCCAGCTTCCGATCTGAACACTTGAACTCATTGTCATTTCCCCATCGTTCAGGTCGGAACCATCTTTTGTTACAATATTTATCACCCCCAAAAAAGCATTTGCTCCATGGACAGCAGAAGTAGGCCCGTACAGCACTTCTATCTGTTTTATCATGCCAATTGGATATTGTCGCGAAATTTGAGCTTCGTGCATCCATAAATGGTTGTCTACCTTCCCGTTTATAAGAAATAACGTCCGTTGGGTTTTCGAAGTACGATAACCACGTTGATAAAGCGTAATGTAACTCTCTGAATTTGATTTAGAGATATCGAAACCCGGTAGATCATAAAAAATCTCTGCCAAATTGGTATATCCCCGTTGTTGGATTTCTGTTTCGGAAATGACAATCATTGAGGCGGCAGCATCAAGTAAAGCTTCATTCATTCCTGAAGAGGCTTCAACTTTAATCTTCAACACTTCTTCGAAAGGCATCTGTAAAAGACTATCTAGCGAAATCTCCTGAGCTGATGATACCTTCATTACTAAGAGTGCAAACAGAAGCTTGGCAATGAATACCTTTGCTTTCATAACACATTGTTTTTGATTAACTAAGGTTATAGGTTCATTTTAGGTTGATAAATATTATGAAAAAAAAGGACTAGGTAAGGTTATGAACCCATTAAATTTCAAAAACTCCATCTGAATATGGATGTCCTCTATGAATGTTCATTAACTATTATGACTTGCTTGTTCAAGAACAGAGTCCAGAAATCAATAGAGGTGTGCC
Organism: Bacteroidales bacterium; assembly: GCA_965230435.1. Lineage (GTDB taxonomy): Bacteria > Bacteroidota > Bacteroidia > Bacteroidales > JBDKHP01 > JBDKHP01. The sequence continues at coordinate 34,844 of CBDDLB010000002.1, read as the reverse complement.
TTTATATAAAAAAGTATAGAATGCATGATAAATCATGGGACAAGAAGCGAACTCATCATCAGTATTTTCACCTTGAAATGAAAGGAAAAGACAAGTTAATACCGATCATCAATACCAAAGCAGTCTATTCGATTTTCTTTATAAAATTAAACTTTTTTTTTGAAAAAATGTCTTTTACTCTAAATTAACAAATAAGAAAATACTTTTTTAAACATCAATATCTACTGAAAACATAAAGCGAAGTTTAATTCTTAAAAGTAGCCAGTCATAATTAAGCTAGATTTATTCGGATGCTAAGTAGCCGGTCACTTGTGCAAAGTAAATTTAAAAATTAGGTTTGGGACCTTAAATAATAAATGTAAGAATGACTTAAAGAGAGTAGTCTAGAAAACCTAACAGTTAATTATTTTCCAGATGGACAATTATAACGGATGCAAATAAACTAGGGAAGCAGAAGGTTTTGCACAGTCTCAATGATTTTCTTGCTAGGGAAGAGTAAGCCAAAATTCTGTAATTTCATTTTTCTTTTTTATGGAGGAGAGTAGAAATGCGTAGTTTTCTGTTATTTCTTAGTAGACAAGAAGGGACAAGGTTTTTTCCTTGCCCCTTTGTGATGTATTCTTATTTAATCTATTGAAGTCCAATAAAAGAAGGCCCTTGCTCCCAAACAACATCAACAGGAATTGATGCGGCGTTCAAGCTTTCTAAATCTTTTGCCAATTGCTCACCAATCACAGCTTTTTCTTTCATCAACTGAATTAGGCGCGCTTCGTCGCCATCTCCTTGAATCGTAAGAATCAGCTCCGATAGAGAATTCATAGCCACAACCATTTTTTCGAAATTTACAAGGTAAGTTCCATTTTCCTGACGTGTAAATGCTCCTTTCTCCTTGAAATAATTGAACCGTACCAAATTCGCTTTACCATGTGCGCTAGACGATCCGAAACGGATTGAACGGAAAATTCCAGCCATAAAAGTCACCATGCTTTCTTTTGCATTACCTTCGTATTCTCCTTTTTTAATAAGCTCCAAAACCATGTACAGCCCAAGCATATCCGCTTTTCCTTCCTCAAGAGCAGATGCTCTTTTTTTCAATGCCTGACGAACAGTTCCTTTTCCGTTGATGGTATTTCTAATACCTAAACCATGCGCAACTTCGTGAAACATTGTATTAGCAAAAAATGCATCGAAAGTTACCATAGAGCGTTGTTCTTCCGCGATAAGCTTTTGTGCAATTGGCGTCAGGATAATATCGAATTTTGCTTTCATTGCATTTTTAAGCTGCAATCTCCGGCTTCCTTTTGCTTCCTGTACTTTTTCGTCGTTCGGAAGGTTGATCGCTATAGTTTTGCTGCCGGCATTACAATCGCCTTTGTAGTAGATAACATCGTAGGCATTTAGATCCGAATCGCTACCCGGAACTTCCTGCTTATACTTTTCATCAACAGGAAGACCTTTCTGTAGTTCTGGCAGAAATTTAGCATACTTTGCTAATTTTTCGCTCCAATCCATATCTTTTATTAAAATGAATGCTTCGTGAGCAGCTTTTGCACCAAACAATTGATCTTCGTATGTTTCAATTGGCCCCACAACAAAATCGATCATGTTCGATTTCATTTCCATCCAAGCCATGTCACTCTTAAAGTACTCATCGTTCAATAAAGCGTCGGCTCTAAGTGCCAGGTATTTCTTGAAACCTTCGTCTTCTGCCAATTCAGCAGCTTTGTGCAATAGATCTGCAGCCTTTTTTACTTCCTGGGCAAACATAACGTGATAAGGAATAGCTTTTAATGCTCCACCTTCTCTTCTGATAAATGTATATAGGCTCGATTTCTCGTTGTTATCCCACTCGTTAAATTCTTTCTCTGTTATGTCGGCAGGGTAGAAATTCGCACCTTTAGGTTTCTCTCCAATTCCTTTTATAAAAGACTTGTTACCATCTAAACGGTTCCATGGCCCATAATTGATTTTGAACAATTCTTGCGCAAAAGGCTCTGCAATATCGTTGTATGCTTTATCTGGATTTTCAAGAACCTCGTATTTGAACATTTGGTCCATGATATCGGCAACCTGAAACAAAATTTTCAGCATTTCCTTCTGATTGTCGGATAGGTGTTTAAGGTCTGCTGTCAGTTTTACTTTAGCGTATTGTTCTAACTTTACCATGTTCTCAGGCTTTTCCTGAACATTTTCAACTTTTTCTTTGTTTTCCTTTTTGGGCTGAGTGCCACAGCTCATCAGTACAAGGCCACAGAAAACGGCCGCTAATGTCGATAGACTTTTCATCTAGTTTAATTTATTATTCAATTGTCAGATATAATTTTTCAAATAAATTTAAACATGATTGTGCGTTTAAATTTATTTGGCCGTTTTATTTTGAGCCGATTTAAAGGCCTAGTGCCAATTTGTTTTAGACTTACTCTTATAGGCAATCTGCTACTTGGTACCAGAATAAATCTGGATTAATTATGACAGTCTATAGAGTTAATTTAGGGTGTGAATTATATTTGCAAATCGCGTATTCTTACAAGCTATGGCATGCATATGTACACAATAGCTTTAGTTTTATGAAGTTCATAATAGTACAATGAACCTTGTTTTATTCGCAAATATTCCTGAATCGAGATTAACCTACAGTGAATTTCAGGATAAAGCCAAGAACTGCAAGCAGAAGTGTTCCTAAAATAACTCCACGGGAAGATTTATACCGATAAGTTTGTAGAAAAATAAAAAAAGCAGCCAAATTTGGAACCGCAGCAACTGATAATAGTGCGCTTGACATTTGAATGAAAGCTGTCGCACTTATAAATTCCCAAAAACTTATGTTGGAATGTCTCGTCAGATAAAACACATAGACTGCAACAGCGGGTAACAATATACTTGTGCCAAAACCCAGTGACAGGTTGTTGAAATTTCGTTTTTTTGTAGAATTCATTGAATAAAAAATATGTAAGGTCTTGAACCTTTTTGTTTTAGATTTATTTTCTGCATGAAACCAATTGCTTAGCACAAGAATAAATCTAATTATGATATTTAAAATACTAATTATTGAAAATAAAGCACTTACAGTGAATTTGATAAATCAGTTAAACATTTCAGTCGTAATTGCCTTATTGTAAATCAAAAAAGCTGAAACCTGTACCTCAACGTTACTTTGTCAAATTTTTTGTTGATTTAAAAAACTTGTATTTCTGCGTATAGCGCATCAACTTTCCGAAACCACTTGTGAGCAACATATAATAAAGGATCAGAGTCGAGAACCAGATCACTAAACTGTTGAACCAATACGTAGCAATATTAACCCCTAAAACTTTTTTAATAGGAGCATAAAAGTGTGCCCGCCCAAAGTTATGTTCAGGAATCATAAAAATTGGGTCTTTTAACTGAATCAAACGGCCATCTTCTTCCTTTATTTTGGCAATAGAGTTTTCATTGCGTACAGTTGATGAAAGCCTCTCGTTGAAATTGTTGGTTTTCAGTTGGACAATACCATCTTTCGATCCCTCTTTTTTTATCAAGTGGGTCAATACAGAATCCCGTTCATAATCAAGTTCCCTACTTATTTTTCTATACAGACGCTTCAACTTTTCAAGGTATTCTCCTCCTGAAGCAACAACCTTACTATTTACCTTATCAATTTCCAGCATATCGATCCCCTTGAATAAAGGAACGCCAGCTGTTTTTTTAGGAAACTTCAAAAGTTCTTCACGAACTACTTTTAACTGATATGCCTTTTCCTCATCAGTTTTTGCAGTCAACGACTTCTTTAGTTTCATTTCCAATTCTGGAATCAGAAAGATATACTGAAAATCCGTAGAGCTCTTATAAAGATCTGTCCAGAAGAAATGTTTCTCAAAATTATTGTGTTTAAACTGCTTAACAGCTAAGGCCTCGTATGCCCAGCGGGAAACCATTAAATCCCCAACTACAGGAACATAACGCGATGAATTAACACTTTGGTGAAGTTTGTCGAAACTAACAATTACACCACTCAACAAAAGCTGGGGAACAAGGATAAATGGGATAAGGATATAGATATTTACGACTGAGTTTAGGGAAGAAGATATATTTAGCCCTACTAGGTTGGCAAATGCTGCTGTTGAAAACAGTAGGAACCAATATTCGAACATCAGGCCATCTATTCCCAAAATGAAATTGCCAATAAGGACAAAAGTGAACATCTGAACTGCTGAGATCAAAAACATGATCACAACTTTACTGTTCAGGTATGCGAATTTACTCAGATTAAGGAAAGATTCCCGTTTGAGTATCCGCCTGTCGCGGATAATTTCCTCCGCGCTGACCGTCATTCCAAGAAACAAGGCCACAATTACGGACATGAAGAGATAGGCCGGTAGGTTCTCATTTTTACTGAAAACGTAGAGGCTTGGGTCTAGATCTGTGCCCGCGATGTATTTTGTGAAATAACCGAGAATAATGGCCAGTAAAGGAGCTTCGAAAAAATTAATCAATAAATACTGTCGGTTCGTAAGTTTTGCCAGCACATTCCTGCTAAGGAACACAATGAACTGCTTAAGCAAACTTGGTCTTTTGAAATTATTCTCTGGAAGCTCTCCTATAAATTCATCTTCTGGTAATTTTCGGGCTGTAAGACGGTACATATAGTACCAATCCTGAGGAGAGCGCTTTCTATTACGAGTAAGGCGACCGTGCTCATTTACCATCTTCGATTCCACAATTTCCAGAATCTGCTCGGGGTTTACGTTTCCACAGGCTGCACATTGGCTTTCTTCTGCATTTGCAATGTGGTTTGCTTTTTTAAAGTATACAACAGCCTGTACAGGATTGCCATAATACACAGGATGCCCGCCTTTGTCCATCACAAGTAGCCGGTCGAACATTTTGAAAATATCGGACGAAGGCTGATGGATATTCACAATCACCAGCTTACCTTTAATTGCTTGCTCTTTCAGAAGGCTCATCACAATCTCGGAATCCATCGACGAGAGGCCACTTGTGGGCTCATCAACTATCAGTATCGATGGTTCGCGCATAAGCTCTAGGGCTATGTTCAGTCTTTTTCGTTGTCCTCCACTGATAAACTTGTTCAATGGATTACCCACTTTGAGGTGCTTAATGGTGTTCAGGTCAAGATCTACAAGAATTTTTGCCACCAACCGAACCAATTCGTCTCTAGTAAAATCTGCAAAGCAAAGTTTGGCGTTGAAGAACAAGTTCTCGAACACGGTCAATTCTTCAATAAGTAGATCGTCTTGAGGGACAAACCCAATCACACCTTCTATCTTTTCACGGTCTTTTCTTATGTCGTAGCCATTGATTGTGATCTTACCTGAATTCATGGGAAGGTTGCCGTTCAGCACATTCAGTAAGGTAGATTTTCCTACTCCGCTGCCCCCCATTATTCCTATCATATTCCCCGACTCTTCGCTGAAGGAAAAGCGTTGTACTCCGTTTTCGCTTGCCTTGAAACGGAATTCGATTTCCTCTGCACGCAACACAACTTTGTGCTTATGGCGGGCTGCGATGAACTTATTACTAATGTCGGAGAAATAAACAGGACTGAATTTTGAGCTCTTAATAGCTGACCCACTCTCAAGCAGATTAACATGGTTGTTGTTGATCGGTTGTCCGTTCAAATAAAGAGCATCTGTTCCTGTGTATTGAAAAATGTAGGTGTTTACACTTTGTAAATTAAGTACATAAATCTCTCCATCTAAATTGTGGGCGTGTATGAATTTTCTGTGGTCGGGCTGGAAAAAATGAGAAATGGTAAGTAAATCGGAAGAATCCCTAATTTCATCAATATTACTCAAACACAAAGCCTTTACCTGAACATATTCTTCTACCGGGATATTGAAGACTTCGCCAAGGGTATCAAGGAAAGCTAATGAATCGCCATTGATCTCGTCTTCGTCGATAAAGAAATCGAACAGGCGAAGAATTACAATGATTTTTTCTTTTTGGATAAGCTCTTCGTTCAGTTGCTGAGCAATGATAAGTACGCGTACCGAATTAACCGCAAGCTGTTTCTGTGCACGTTCGACACCTCTTTTTTGGCGTCGCTTGTGCAAGCGTTCGAGTTCGTTGTCGAACAGCTGTAAGTACTGTGCCGTTAATTCTTTGTTGAGATGCTGCAACAGATATGCTTCTACTACGGCTCTCACCTTGGGTGCTTTCCCGTCTTCGTCCACTTCAGCAATAATGGCAAAGAGGGTCATCAGAGCTTTCAGAATCCGTTCGTTCATAGGAGCGTAGTATGAGTTGTCTGTTTAAATAGGCATTTAACTTTATTTTTCTCAAAAATTGGGCAAAACCCTTTATTAATTTGTAAAAATCTTATCATACTCGATCATTTCAAATGAAGTACCTCTACTATGCAAAAGTGAACCCCTAACAGAAGGATTTGTTCAAAATCAAACACTTATCTTCAAATTTAAACAAAACAATACCAGTTATTAGTTATGTTGTTGATAGCTATTAATTTGCATTGTTTTTGCTTTCCTGTACTGAACATTGTTACATCTCTATCAAAGTTACGTTTTCTTTGCATAGAATTATTTTCTGAACTCACTTTGTACTACATATCAGTGACGCGGCGCCATGAAAACCTACTTTACATGGTTCTACCTGTCAGCTATAGATTCATTGGCCTGAAGCACTATGAGTTGCAGTGCTGTTGGTTTTGTTAACTCTCGAACGCTAAAGTAAGATACAATTTTCCATTTACGGAAATTTTGGCAGCGAGACTGAAGAGGGCATTCTACTAGGGACATACTTTGCTTAGTCCCTTTTACTTGTAAAGCGCCCATCACCATCGCGTAATATTTCTTTCTTCTCAACGAGGTATCTTAGCGCGGTTATTATTTTGTCCTCTCTCTTATGCAATTTATGAGAAATTTGCTTCAAATCTAAATTTTCGTCCTGTAAAATCACAATTAGCATTTTTCTCAGGTTTTCAAACTCAGAGTGAGAAAGCGAGCTTTCGTGTTTTTTACGGCAAAAATCGCACTGTCCACATAGAGGCGAGTCTTTTTCTCCAAAATATTCCAATAGAAGCTGACTTCGGCATTTCTGACCGTTTTCTGCATAATTAAGCACTGCTTCTATACGCTGTGTCATTCTTTCTCGCCGAACTTCGTAATGTTCCTTGGAGATATGGAGCAAACTGGCGTTTTTCCGTTCCTGTGTGAAGGTAATTACAGGAAATCTTTTTTGAGGCACATAGTCAACAATTTTCGACTCACGTAATTTTTTCAGAAATTCAATTATCAATTCCCTTTTAGCCCCTAGTTTCTGCGCAAGAAAGTCTTCACTGATACTTACGTATTCGGAGAAAATGCCTGTATAGGTTCTTAGGACAAGCTTTACGAAGGAATCTATCTGTCCGTTTTTTACCTGGAGCTTATATAGATCGTCTCGGTGAAGTTTGAACATAAGCCGCGAAGGAGCATTTACATCCTCCGAAAATTCAAGATAGTCTGCCCATTGAAGAAATTTGAGGGAATTCAGGATTTTGGGGATCTGTAGTTTATACTGCGATGCAAAATCGGCAACAGAAAAATCGAACGACATGTATTGCCCTGCACCAATTGCCAATTGAAAAAAGTTACCTAATGCATTGTACACATGCCTGATGTCATCTCTCGAAGGAAAGGAATCCCGCAATTGCCTTTCTAACTTTTTACGGTCTTCCTTATTATAAAGTAGAACAGCAAATGCCTGCTCCTCGTCGCGGCCTCCACGTCCTGCTTCTTGGTAGTAGGCTTCTAAGGAATCAGGTGTGTCCATGTGCACTACAAATCGTACATCGGGCTTATCGATGCCCATTCCAAATGCATTTGTTGCCACCATCACCTTTGTATGATTGTCTTTCCAGAGCTGTTGTTTGTAATCTTTCCATTCATTAGAAAGGCCCGCATGATAGAAATCTGCAGTGATGCCATTTTTTTGCAAGAACTCTGCAATTTCTTTAGTGCGTTTTCTTACCCTTACGTACACTACTCCAGAGCCGTTAAAACTCTTTGCTACTTTCAGAAGGTGCTCGTTTTTGTTTTCTACTTGCCTTACTATATATACAAGATTCTTTCTGCCAAAACTCTTGACAAATAAGTTTTCTTGTGGGAATTTAAGTTGTGCCTGAATATCTTTGGCAACTTGTGGTGTTGCGGTTGCGGTGAGCGCGATTACAGGAATATCGGGCAAATGTTCGCGAATATCGGCTATTTTCAAATACGAAGGGCGAAAATCGTAACCCCACTGAGAAATACAATGAGCTTCGTCAATTGCCAGAAGCTTTACGTTTAAATGTGGCAATCGTTCCAAAAAACGTTTTGTACCTAAGCGCTCAGGAGAAAGGTAGAGAAATTTGAAACCTCCGTAAATGCAGTTGTCTAGTGTGGTTTCGATCTCACGCTTGGTCATGCCGGAATATATTGCTGCTGCTTTTATCTTTTGCTTCTTGAGGTTCTCAACCTGATCCTTCATCAATGCAATAAGTGGCGTAACTACAAGGCAAAGGCCATCTGTAGCCAATGCAGGAACCTGAAAGATAATGGATTTCCCTCCACCAGTAGGTAGTAGACCCAATGTGTCTTTCTTCTGATGGTCTACGGAACGGATAATATCCTCCTGAAGAGGACGAAATGCAGGATATCCCCAGTGCTCTTTTAGTATATCAAGGTATTTGGACAATCGTTTATTGTTTGGTTTGATAGACAAAAGTAATACTTAGAGGGGGAATCTTCAAGGTAGTTCTGAGCTTCTTACTTCAAAACACTATAACTCCTAGCGTAACGGAAGCTTATCTGCAAAGCTTCATACTGCATGATAAATGGGAAACTATCTTCATTTCAGATTATTACAATCTTAATTTTTAGTTTCTATTGTGCAAGTTGTTGCCTTCTGTTTATAACGAATTTGATGTCTTCTTAAGATAGGCATAGTTAGTAATTTGCACACTTAACTACCTGTAGCTGGTCTTATTATTCCGTTTTATAATAATCTTTTGTACCAAGAGTAGAGTGCCTGAATAGTTCGAGAATGGAGTGTATTGTTTTGGTAATTTAGATGACGAGCCATTAAATCTGTTATAATCAGGTCTTCATGTAAACTACTTTTAACCAGATATTCCTTCCAAATACAAATCTATCATTTCAAGAATGGATTTATGTGCCCTTCCTGCAACTTCAGCAAAATGAGATTCTCGATCAAATTCTCCTGTTTTAATGCCCTCGTAAATGCCTCCAATAATTGTCCCCAAAAAATCCCCAAGGTCAGCTTTTCTATTCTTTATGTATTCTTGCTCAGGAATATTTTTGAATACAAGATCAGTTTTAAACTTTTCATTGATTGCTTCTACTAACTCTTGTTGTGTAATTGGCACCCCAAGGAGATTGTATGCTTTACGATTTAGCCTGTCTTCTGTCAATAATTTATAATATGCATAAGCCAATTCGTCTCTAGAGGTATAGCCACACTTGCCGGTGTTGGCACAATTGATTATTCCACTGTCCTTAATGTAATTTTCTACGTATTCTAAATCCGGTTCAATGTACAAGCTATTTCTTCCTATTGCCCATTCCAGTCCCGAATTCTGAATATCTTTCTCTGTTTGCCGATTACTTGCAACAACAGGGCTGAATGCGTTGCCTGTTTCTGCTCCCATGATGCTTGTATAAACAATCTTTTTTACTCCGTTTGCTTTTGCAGCTTCAATAACATTCCTGTGTTGTTGTATCCTTTTCTCTGGATGATCCATTCCAGAAACCAACAAAAGGGTAGTTACTCCTTCTAGGGCCAATGAAAATTCGTCATAACTGTTATAGTCCCCTTTTCTTATTTCTACACCTAATCCTCCTGCCTTTGAAGGTGTGCGAGCGATACCTATTATGTTCGAGCTGCCGACCTCAATTTTAAGCCGTCTAACAATTGCTGAACCTAAATTCCCGCTTGCTGTTGTAACTGCGATTTTGTTCATGTCTATATTTTGAATTTAGTTTTTGAAATGAAATCATGATAGCTACACGTAGTTTCTGGAAGAATACGTAGTCTCTGTGTGTGACTGCGAATGCTTAATCGGTACCGAAGGTACGAAAACCAGAGTGCAGGCGAAGTATTCAAAGCAAGTTTTTCCAGAGGGTGATAATTTCTTAAACATGTGGATTGAAATCGTGAATTGCCAGTAAGTTACGAGCTAGTCGAGGTGTTCAATGGAGGAAGTAGGATAGCAAAATCAGGTACCGACGAACGTGAAAGCCTGAGCTCCACTCAATGCAGTATTAAAGTAAGCATACGGGGCGGTACATCGCGTAAAAAATCAATTATACCGAAGGGCGGTAGTTATTAGGCAGTAGATTATCTAGCTCAGTAGCCTTGGTGTCCATGATATTATTCAATACATAAGTTAACCACTCCAGAGGTTCTACTTCATTGACTTTACAAGCTGCGAAAAAGGAATAAAACATTGCTGCATTTTGAGCCGCTTGTTGAGAACCGGCAAAGAGGTAATTTTTACGGCCAAGTGCTACTGGCCGGATTGAGTTTTCGACGAGATTGTTGTCTATTTCAAACTTACCATCTTGGACATAAGCTTTAAGCCTTTCCCATAAGTTGAGCGTGTACTGTATAGCAATACCTATTCTACTTTTAGGAAGTACCTGGGTTAAGTTTTCTTTAAGCCACGTCTCCATTTGCTCAAGTATAGGTACGGCCATCCATTGGCGCATTGCAAAACGGGCCTGCGGTCCAACCTGGTTTTCTCTGGCGTGGAGTTCCAGTTCATAAAGCTCCCGGAATTTTTTCAACATATATTCAGCCCGTTGCTTATCGTTGTCGCGGGCATCAGAAAACTTCCTACGCGCATGTGCCATACATGCAAGCAGGCTGACGCCCCCTACCTTTTTGAAATGATCGTAAGCAGGGTAGCCGTCAGTTTGTAAATGTCCTTGAAAATCTGCTAATATTTTGTTCGGCGCATCCATATCCCGTCCAGGGAGAAAGTCGAACAGGGGCAGCTTATCCGGTGGTGAATAATAGACCCAAAAGTAACCTTGATGGGCTTTCCCTTTTTTTCCGGTCCCCAGTACTTTTACCGTTGTTTCATCACCCATGAGGTAGTCCGAAGCTAGCACCTTGGCCTTGAGTAGGCCGTAGAGTGGTTCCAATAACGCAGCCACTTTCATAAACCAGCCTGAAATAGTAGAGTTGGCCAGTTCTATCTTTTGACGCTTAAATATCTTTATCTGTCTGTCGAAAGGCAGGTGATCAATATATTTAGATACCAGTAAGAATGCTAAAAGAGTCGCCCCGGCATTGCTTTGTGGAATGGGCAGCGAAGGCAGGTCCGCTATCAGGATGGCTTCCTGCCCAGGCAGTACATATTTTTCGCGTTCAATGCGGCGTACGTACATCCGGCCAGGTTCGTATTCCAACACTTCTGTAACTTCTACCCCCATCAGCTTTGCTCCCTGGGGTATGCTGTTTGGCCTTATGGTTTCTGTACGGCGGGGAATATGCCCGGGTATAGGCTCCCGTGCGTGTCCCTTTTGTTTCTTTTTTTGCGGGTATAGCTTACAGTCTCCGTCGGAGTTTGCTCTTTAACCTGTATTTGCTGCTGTTGATCAAACAAACTCAATTGCCCGGTCTGCCGGTCAGTAAAGCGTTCAGATTTTGGGGCAAAGAGCTTTTTGGTAAGGTAGGCCACTGTCTCTTTGAGCTGGGAGATCTCACCCATCATGGAGTCATAATGCTCCTTTGATATGGTCACCTGTGTTTGCTGCCCTCCCTGTTCTTTCATACCATAAAGATAAAAAAACAGACATGACTAACAACAAAAAGACCAGTAAACACAAGGGTTTTAGCGTTTTTATCTCCTCTCAAAACGGGGACGGTTTTTAGGCTGTAGCACACTAAAACCTTCCACCAGCAACACCAGCTTAGGCCATGACAGGGTTACGCTATCTGCCCCTTTTTCTGCCGCAGGAAATTCAAATGTACCCTTTTCCAGACGTTTATAATAAAGCACCAGGCCTCCATTTTCCCAGTGCAATAATTTCATCGAATTTCGCCTGCGGTTGATGAAAATGTAAACCTGACCGGAAAGGGGATCCTCGCCAAGCCCGTTGCGTACAATCCCACAAAGTGAATCGAACCCCTTACGCATGTCTGTAGCCTTGGTGTACAACAGGAAGCGGTCGGAAGAATTCAAACTGAACATATTAATACAGGTGGATTAATGTTCGTAAATACTCTAAAGAAAGGTCGCCCGGCACTAATAAACTAACTCCATTGGGATAGGTAACCTGTATGCCTTCATCTAAATTGCAGTTATCTCCATCAGGTAAAAGTTCAACAAAATCACCGGTGCTATTTTTCTTAGTTCGGTAATATTCCTGCTGCCAATAATAGTAAACTGCTGGAGAAATATTGTGTTCAGAGCACCATTTGCCTTTGTTTTCTCCGCTATTTAGACACTCTTCAACTTTAGAAAGCATTTCTTGACGGCGTTGTGATCGCTTTGTGTTTTGTTTCATTGTTTTTGCTATTTTGTTACGAACAAAACTAGATCACATTATAGAAAAGGGCAATATGCTCACGGCCGTATGCTTACGTATTAAATATTTATATGTATAGACTTTATTTTGTTTCTAGGATAATTAGTTAATACCTCAAAATTCTTAAGTGACTTATGTAGAACTTCATTAGTGTTCCTCAACACTAGAATTTGAAGGCTTAAGGCATATCAAAAAAAATAACTGTCCATTCGTTCCTCTGCAACGGCCAAATCCTTATGTACGAAAAGTACGCTCCGGTTTAGCCGCCTTGTGTGTCTTTGGCTAATTATTTTTTTTAACACGCCTAAGTTCTTTTTCTACAACATTAATATGACCATTTTCATTTATTTTAAAAATTGTAGTGTCATTTGGCTGCTCATAACCAGAATAATATCTAATTATTTCTCCTTTTTTAATCAGCGATTTTGTTGAAGAATATCCCTCTATATAGTCTTCATATGTTATAAATTCAAAGTCAATTAGTTCAAAATTGTTAGTGTAGTTAATAAGTACATGTTGTCCTATAGATTCATCATAAATTGCAAAGACAAGAGTTCTATATCTCTCTGAAAGTTCAATTTGGGAGCATTTCCAAACAATCTTACTATAGTTATCTTCATTAAATCTTTTAATTCTGTCAATATGTAATAAGTCTAGTACATCATCTGATAATGGTATTATTTTCTCAATCGAGCTAATATCAAACTGTTTTTCAAAAGAGAAGATTAATGGAACGTCTAATATTTTAGCTTTCTTAAGCAAATTTAAGATACGCTTATCTGTTTTAGGTGCTAACTCTTTAATATGATCTTTATTGGATAGTATAGTGCCTTCATTAATTGTTTGCGTTAATTTTGAAACCTTTTTATTATTGTTACTTGGCTTTCCCTTTTTAGAATCTATAGAGTTGCACCCTACGAACATAATGAGTGCCATAACTAAAAGTAAATTATTGTTTTTTCTCATGTATTTTTTATTCAGGTTCTTGCGTTTAATGAAGCCTAACGTTGATTATATGGTAAGTAAGGTGTTTCGAAGAACAAGCATATCAAGTTTGCAGGGAGATGGAGCTTTTGCTTTGGCACCGCTGAAATATTTTTATTGTAGCCGAAGCTTTTGCTTCGGCGGTGTTCCTCAAAGAACTGCTGCTCAACAACTCACTGTCGCCTTATTTGCTATGATACATTGTTGGTATTTCGTTATTTATTCAATACTTAGTATTTTATCTCATTTATCAGAATCAAGATTGACTCAAATAGCCCATCCTTGCATATTTTCACTCTCATTTGTATAATTTAATCAATACTGTGAAATTTATCTTTATCTGTAATTCTCAAAAGCTCTTTCAGCATTTGTTCAAAATTAAGCCCTGTATAGGTATAAAGCTTATCTCCTGCAATATTATCCATATAGTATTTATCATTCTCATCCACATAAAGGTACATGTTGTGGTCATGAGCTGAAGCAAAGTATGACATTTCTTTATCAAGCCCATACTTACTCATGTTCGTACTAATTGGGTCAATATTGAAATCAACTAGAATATGAGGATTATGTCCACTTACTCTACCCGACTGTTTATGAATTCTGATTTCGTGAGGTAAAAAGAAAAGTTGAATTTTGTGGTTCCTACACCAAAAAAACAACTTTTCAGCATGGAGCAATGTCCACAAACAAATATATATGAATTAATTCGTAACCTAGGGATAGTAAAGCACAAAAAGAGGCAGGAGTTTATATGTGAACTGATAGCAGGGATTATCAAGAGCCGTTCAGTAGTTTTTTCACAGATAGCGGACAAAATAGAAAGCGGTGCCAAGGTAGAATCGATAGAAAGGCGGATACAGGATTTTTTCGAGAAGGTCAATTTTGATTATCTAATGTTAGGTGTCTTTCTGATGGGCTTTGTGCACCATGACCGCCTACTGATCAGTATAGACAGGACGGAATGGGACTTCGGCAGGACACAGGTAAATATCCTGTGCGCGGTTGTGAGTATCGGAAAAATGGCAGTGCCCATTTATTTTGAAATGCTTGACAATAATAGCGGCAACAGTAATGCGGACGACCGAATAGGGCTGTTGAAGTCCATCATTGGGATTGTCGGCCCCGATAGGATCAGCATGCTGGTGATGGACCGTGAATTCGTTGGCAACAAATGGCTTTCATGGTTAAGAAAGAAAGGGATAAACTTCTGAGTAAGAGTGCCGAAAAACCATAAGATAACACTGGCAGAGGGAACGGTTGCCAGTGCAGAGGAACTACTGGGGGACAGGAAAACTTTTTATGCCGAAAATGTGATTGTTGATAACGTAATTGTTAACCTGTCCCTGACTTATGGTAAGGACGGCGAACTGTTGTTTTTGATCGGGACAGTACCTTGCGGTGAACTGACGGGGTCCTATAAACGCCGATGGCCGATAGAAGTATTCTTTCAGGCCTTGAAGGCAAGAGGTTTTAATATGGAAGACTCCTGCCTGCAGGACCTGAAAAAATACCGAAAGCTTTTTGCCGTAGTTTCGATAACCTATACTTTGTGCTGGGCAACAGGTATTCAGGACGGGAAAAAGAACCCTGTAAAAAGAAAAAAGCACGGTTATCCTCAGTATAGCGTGTTCAGAAGAGGGTTGAACTTAATGAGGGAGTTCTTCAAACGTAAAATAACTGAACCTGTTAAAATGGCTATTGAACTAGCTGTCACGAGAATATGCGATAATTTAAAAACAGTCGGGTAGAGTAATGTCCACTTTTACCTGTAGAATAAATTTCTAATCCACCAAACTCTCTAATAATATTTGCAGCGAATTTATTTATCGAAGTTTTCTTAAGCATTGATTTGTTTAACTCTATAGTTCGTCCTTGATGCCACCCTGAGTCTTTTAAAATTCTATAATAGTTCCATGCCTCAAAATCGTCTTTAGTTATATAATCTTCAAAAATTAGTTTTCTTAATTTATTTAACGCGAACTTGTCTTTGAAGTTAATTCCGATCAGTTCGTTGTATAATTCACTTCCCAATCTAATCTCTAATTCAGAGGCATTATATAACCAAGATTCAAAATCACCGATTGATTCATTTCTAATAAGAAAGTGTAGTATTTTATCTTTATCATTTCCTTGCATAGCTAATCCAATTAATTGCTAACTTATCGACTTTACCGCAATGCCTTTTGTTATGAACGCCAACGGTAAATAGCATAGTGCGTAGGGCACCTTCCTGTCAAGCAACTAAGTAGCCGAAGCGTAGGTTTGACGACTACAACATGACTAACTGTTGAAGCTGCGCTTCGGTGGGATTGAAGAAAGCGCAATTGTTTCATGTACAATATATCTGCCCTATGCATTGTGCTAAATGTTGGCAGTTGATATTTATTCTCCTTTTACAACTTTGACAGATTGCACAACATTTTTATCTGTTATTATGCTACATAAATAAATACCGTCTGGTTCATTTCTTATATCAATTGAAGGTTCATTATTTTGACTATAGTCAACATATGCATTTCTAATTAACTTACCATTGATATCAAAAACAAATAGCTTACCTGAGGTATTTTTCGCTAATTTTAGTTTGAATAGTCCACTGCTTGGATTTTGGGAAATAGTCATTAAAATTGTGGAGTTTGATTTTACGGCAATATTTTGGGTGGAATTTGGTGTGACAAATGGATTTCTTGCTATCTTATAGAAAAAACATTCATTAGAGGTTACTGCTTTTAATTTATATATTGGCGATTCGTCATCCGTTTGTACCAAAGATAATCCTGCACCGTCACCATAATAACCATATGGTAATTCTTGAATAAAATCTAAATCTTCATTATATACCATGTATTTGTCATTATGCTCCATTATAAACTCAATTTTAGGGTCTGAATTGAAAATATATTGGGAAATACCAATATTAAACCGTTTATCAAAATTGTCTTCGCTCAATAAATATGACTCTCCCAGAGAAATACAATCAATTTCCTTAATCAAGTTATAATTACGGTCGTAAATCTTTATTTTATTTGTTTTTACGTCAACATATTGATAAAATTCAAAGTCAAAAATTACGTAACCATAATCAGGAAGGTATCCCATGTTAAACCTTTCCCATCCGTTTCCACCACTAACTTCCGATGTGAAAGTTTTCTCTAATAACACTTGACAAAATAAATTTCCTTTTATTGAAATAATAAGAATTAATAATAAAAGATGTTTCAATTTCATAACTATGTATTTTAATGTTTATTTGCTTACTGCCAACGTACACGGCCTTGAGCATACGCAGCGTAGCGGAGTTGCTTCAAGACCACTGTTAAGGACTGATTGATCTTTGATCAATCAGACCAACAAGAGACGAACAAAAGCTGAACGCGAAGCCCTGCCGAAATTATTGATTAAGTTGTAAAATCGCGAAGCGGTCGGTTCATAGCTTTGTTTTTTGAGTATCAAATCAGTTTACTGAAATCATTGATTATCAAAGTAATCCGCGAAACGGTCAGACGAAACTCTATTTTTTGATTATCAAATTAGTCCGCCGAGATTATTGATCATCAAGGTTAACCCGCGAAGCGGTCAGTCTGAAACTGTGTCTTTATAATTATCAGCGATCCGCCGATCTGTTGTTGTCCGAAAATCAGTCCGCAAAGCGGTCAGCTGAAAAACGGTTGGCCTTAAATGATTTAATTTGAAGTACTGTTCTTGAATTTTCAAGTCGCTATTTTTATAACTGTTTATCTGATATGTGTGAATTTTTTTGTTTCAAGATTTGATTTTGCAAAAATATTTGTTCTGATAACAGTATGTTGTACTCTAAAACTGATAACAGATTAAGTATTCCAACTGTAGTAAGCAGCTTAAAATACTGTTCTTCCCAAGAAAACATGTAATCAGATCCATTTTCTTGTCTATCCGATGTATTTAGCAAGGCTTTTATTACTTCAATTTCTTTCAAATCTTTATCCGTTAATGAATGTGTTAATAGGGTTCTTAATTGATTAATATTTCTTTTCAACTTGCTACCTTCACCATTATCCTTGTCTTTGTCTCCAGTAAGAATGTTTGAATGCCCTGAATTTCTCCCAGGATTATTCAAAGTATAGATATTGCCTTCTATTCGCATTCCTCCAGACATTTTAACCGATAGTTCCTTCAGCTTAACAATTTGATTATACATTGTGTCTGTTAATATGTTGATTCTATTTATGTTTGACTTTATACTATCATTAGTCAAATTAGAAATTAACTCAAGGTGCAAAACAGAATTATAATTCTTCATCTGGAAATTACTTTCTTTGAGTTTTTCATCAACATATATTGAACCTATTAATGCTCCTTCATCAATTTTTTTTCCTGTGCTTAGAAAAAAAATAATTAAAGCGAGGCTTAATATAATGACCAATTGTCCATAACGTTTAATGACTTTCATAGATTTTATTTTTTGTATTAAATTAATTGCTAATGAAAATGTGCTTACTTCTGTGGCTACCCCACATGCAGCCATTGAGTTAAGAACAATGTTACCCATTCATTTTTTTAAATTCAAAAAATCATAAAGAGCATTAGAGTCACTAATGTGAATTCCATTATATAACTCTACAAGTGATGAAACAAATTCTGGTGACGATGCAATAAAATCCATTAATCCATTTCGTACATATCTTGTTTGTTTGAACTCATATCGCTGAAGTAAAAAACTATTCTCTTCAATATCTGTTGATTGAACGTAATATGTTTCATACGTAAGGCCGAGTTGAGAAAGTATCTTTGCGTTTGTACTTTCATTGTAGTTCAAGTTCCAAAATAAATAGTCAGTTAAAAGTGATATGTCTCCTTGAAAAAAATTAGTTAGAAGGTCTCTAAAGTTGGTTTGTTTGCCATTCCAATGTAATGTGCCTAAATAGAATTCAGTCAACTCTAAAGTTTCAATCTTTATTATATATTTAGGCAACCATGCGCTATTATAATCATTTATCGCTAAATGTATTATTGTTAAAAGAATATTTTCAGGGTTAAATATAGATATAGTAAAATCGCCGCTTTTGTTTATGTTGATTCTTTCCCTCAATATAAATTTTAAATCATTTCGCCAAATAGAATTGTCAAATAACACTGCGCTTGCACTATCTGTAATCTCTTCAATTTTAGCCAAATTAGGTAATTTACATTCATTTTCGTAGAGCCCTAAATCTGAACCTTTATATCCACACAATTCATCAATTATAACTTCATCTGTCAATAATTTATTTTTACTAAATCTACCAGAACGTATAACCTTTATTATTTCCCATTTCTCCTCTATAAGTATTTTATTTGCAAACTTTGCTGGGTATCCAATTTCAAATTCATCAAAATAGAAAAAAGGTTCTGTGTTTGATACGATTTCCTGCTCGAATATGGATAACCGTTTATCCTTATTGCTATATTCATTTAAATATTCGATAAATTCACTATTGTAATTCTCGCCAAGTTTGTTAATGTATTCTTGCTCTGTTAACCTCTGAAAACCAGAGTAAATCATAAATGGATATTCTTGTATTTTTGAAATGGAATCAGGATCTAAATTAGGGAAGAATTGATTAGCCCAATCTTTAACTCGGTTTTCATTATTATCTTGTAGTATTACAAGTATGAAATCATTTAACTCTTTTGTTGCAAATGTTTTTTTGTGGTTTTCTATTCCTCGTTCTAAGTTTTCTTCATTAAGATAAAAATCACACCTTTGCTCTGGAGATAAAAGTCGCCCACCACTTAGTGAACAAGGAGTTATTTGTGTTGTTGAGACTATTTTAAAATCATTATTTATTTCGATTTGATATCCTAAAGTAGTAAAATTAGAATCTTTAACAAATGAAGAAAATGGAATGTATAATTCTTTCCATTCTGTAGAAACTATAATAGATTTAATTTCACTATAGTTCAAATTAAATTCTTTTCGAATAGCTTCTGTATATTTTAGTATTTCATGTATGGCTTGGCGTGATGATTGATTTGAACGTTTTACTTCAATTATTACATAATTACCACAGTCATCTTTAGCTAAGATATCAATAAAGCTTTTCGTTGTAAGCCCTGGAGCTACATAGTGTTCAATATTTATTAGCTCAAGTTCTAATTGAAAAATATTAAGATTTTTTGTTATCTCATTCCTTATTTCTGCTTCATCATGTTTCATAATTATCTACTTGATATTCAATTCGATTATGGGTAACGGTCTCGTGTATGAGTAGCAGCAGATTTCTACTCACATACCTTTCGGTTTGGCACCGACCTTTGTTTTATGTTTTGTCACTTAAACCGCTATTACTTGTAAACTGCGTTGTGCACTGTATTTATTTTAATTCTCTTCTCATTACAAAGTATTCATCATACTCCTTATGTATCTTGAAATCGTTCCTTTTATATAATTCGATTGGACCTTTGAAATTACTAGCATCTGATTTACCTTTTCTTGGATATGATTCAATATAATCATATTCCGTATTTGAATAATCAGCAATAACTTTTTCAAGAATCTTTTGGGATAAGCCTTGCCTTCTATAATTGGGGTGTATTAAAAAACAAACGACAGAACAAACTTTATCATCAGGATTATCAATCAAATCATAATCTCTCAACAATCTTTGATAATTTAATCTGTCATTCGCATTACACCACCCAATCGGATTATCATTTTCAAAAACCAGATAACCTTGTAGCTCGTTCTCATTGATACGATTAATAATCAAAGAACGGCTGATATCACGTGTACATGTTTCTACGTCTCCCAAGAAATGATAGTCATTACAATAACATTTTGACCAATCAGGGTTTTCTTTGTGAATCATATTATCAAAGAGAAACAAGTAATCCTCTTTTAAATCTCTAGTCAAAGGTTTTATTTCAATATCCATTTGTTCGTTTTTGATATGGTGTACAACTACATGGCCTTTGAGCGTACGGAGCGCAGCGAAGTTGCTTCAAGACCACTGTTAAAGACTGATTGATCAAAGATCAATCAGACGGACAAGAGCCGGACAAAAGCCGAACGCGAAGCCCTGCCGAAATTATTGATTGAACTGCGAGATCGCGAAGCGGTCAGTCCGAAGCCGTGTTTTTTTATGATTATCAAATCGGTCCGTCGAGATTATCGACCATCAAGTTACACGAAAGTTTAAGCGGGCTATAACCCTTGAATTTACTACTGTTTCGGCTGTTATTTTTATACATTGTTAGCGGTTCGTGTTTTTAGTTTTTTCATATTCATCTTCAATAATTGAATATATATAACTGTCCACCCATTCTCCTCTTATAGGTAAAATCTTGCGAAATATTCCTTCTTCAATCATTCCACTTTTTTCTAACACTCTTTTTGATTTTATATTCTCAATTGCAAATCCAGCTGTAATCCGATGAAGTTTGAAGTTCTCAAATCCAGTTGCTATTATTTTTTTTGAAACCTCTGTTGCATATCCTTTTCCCCAAAAATCAGGTAACAGTTTATAAAATATTTCACCAATTTTAAATTTATCATTTGATAAACTAATCCCAGCAAGTCCAATAAATTCATTTGTATCTATCAGTTTAATACTCCAAGTATATTTTGATTGTGGATTTTTTTCGCTTGCTTCAACGTAAGGTTTTATGTTCTGCCTAGTTTCGTCAATGTTTTCTGGAAGTCCAACTATATTAAATTCGTCAACTTCAAATATTGAATGAAGATGGTGTATATTCTCTAAATCATCCCATGTTATTTCTGTAAGTAATAATCTGTCAGTTGATATTTTCATAATTTGTAGTGTTTCATTTGCATGACTGCTAACGAACACGGCTTGGCGGCGGGCTGGCAGGTGGCTTGTGTAGTGAAGTGGGCGAAGCCCACGAAACGGAACAAGCTACCTGCCAGACTGACGACCAAACTGCTGTTAGCTGCTTATTTTTTATTCAGTTCAATTTTCAGTTTTTCATATTGAGAATCAGATAAAAGCTTGTTCTTATCAAGTCGAATTACTTTTGCTCCTTTTGAAAACTTATTCAAATGTTCATTTTCCATTGCACATAGAATAAGTTGATAATCATTATCAATTTTAGTTGTAATAAGATTGACAATGTTTTCGTAATTCGTATGCGATTGTTCCTGTTGATTTGGTGTATCAATGACCAAAGGACTTATTAGTTCACTACCATGTAAACCAACCATTTTGAAAATAGTTAAGTAATAAGCTAACATTGCTCTTGCACTTTCAGCAGCTCCTCCCTCTTTTACTATTTTATTATAATCCAGTGGTGAACTAATTTCTGACAAATTTACCGCATCTGCCTCTAAGGTTTCAATGTATTGTTTAAGAATCAGTACGAAATCCTTGTTGATATTGTCTTTGCTTTCTTTAGTCAGCAATTTACCTTGTTCCTTTGTTATATCCTTAATGTCAGTCTTGATTTTATCTACAGAAACAATCTTAGCATCTTTATCTACATTCGCCTTATGTTTAATATTGTTACCAGCAATAGACTCTATAATTTCAGAGGTGTTATCTGCATGAACTGTTTCTGAATGTATAGAGTATTTATTATTAATGTCATTAATGCCATTTCTTGCAAGTACTAATTCTTTATTAGATTTTTCAAGTCGATTTTGAATCTTTGATAACGCACTATTTAATGTTTCTAATTGATTCTCAGCTTGCGCTTTATCGGTTAATATTGAAGTTCTATTAATAATTGTGTTTTCATGAATCACTCCACAAAGTGGACACTCCACTTCATCGGCATCTATGTTTTCTATTGAAAATTGATAATCAGAATCCAACTCTTGGATTATATTTTCAGTTAGTAATTTTTGTTGTTCCAGATATACTTTCTCACCTTGACAATAGGATAATTCAGACAACAACCTTTCTTGTTGCTCTTGAAGTACACTCAAATCATGCTTTATTTCAGTTGTCATTTCGAGTAATTCAGAGGAATTTAAACTTGCAACTGTTGTCTGTGGAAGGTAATTGTCCACAACCTCAATGGCTGTTTCTATTTTATCAATTTGATTTTCAAACTCTTTTTGTTCTTCTTTCTTATCGAACTTATTCTTCTCAAGTTCAAAATATTTAGAACTTAATAAGCCAACATGATATTTTATAATGGTATTTTTCCAAGAAGAATACTGACCTAAATTCTCAAAATTGTCCCAAGCTGTACCCCAACTTCTTTTCTGGTCGATGTAGAAAGGTAGAAAATAGTATGCAGGTGGCGGTACTTCAAGTTTATTTGAATAACTTTTTAATCGTGCTTTAAAACCTAAAACATCTGCTATTTTAACGGAATAATCACCAGTGATTTTATCAAATTCCTGAAACGGTTCATTGTTAATTTTTAGACTAATAAAGTTCTTATGTCTTTTAATGATATAAATTACTTCCCCCACTGTAAACTCAACCAAAGTTTGACAGTCTAATGCTTTCCACGTACTGTCAAAGCTCGGTTCACAACCAACACCCCAAAACAGCAACTTCACAAGAGTTGATTTCCCAACGCTATTATCATCTGCTATTATCAGATTCTTTGTCCTGCTGAATTCGAATTGATTTGCTGACTTTTGAGAATTTGACAGTACGAGCAGACGAGTGAATTTTAAGCTTTGCATTTTTTCCAGTTCTAAGGTTTCTAATTAAGATTTTATAGTTCTCTTTTTCCATTAGTTTAGCATTATATACTCACAAATTATTGCGGCATTTATTTCTGTATCTGAATTAAACTTTTGCCTAATTTTTGATTTTAGCATACTTGTCACCTCGCTCAATAATAATCCAAGTTCTTCAGTCCCATTATTTATTTGTTGCTCAATCAAATTAACAATATGTTTAGTTGTATCTAACTGACTGGTGCTTTGATTACTGATTCTTGTACTTCTATATCTATCAAACGACCTTTGTAAGAGCTTACTTTTGATAGAATTAAGTCCTAATTCACTACATATTTGGTGGAATTCGGAATAAATCTTATCCTCACCTTTTATGTTTGTAAACTGATTCATCACTGTAGCAACTGTCTCTGAGGTAAGAGACTTGTTTTTAATTAATTTATCCCATTCTGGGTAATCATACGTAATTTTACCTTTTCGGTATATTTCATCTATTAATAACTTATAAATATCAACTGAATTGTATCTTGAACCAGGATGTATTGACGTTATCAATTTTGAGATTTCGCTTATTACATCATTCTGATAATTTTTTTCAGAAAGTGATGGAACTATAAAGTTTAGATTGGCAGGAAGTGAAGAAGCACCTAACTCACTTTTGATTTCTGTTTCAAGAGATTCAAGTTGATTAACTTCTAAGTCGTTGATTGATATTTTTTCAAGTTCAATATCTTTATATTTAAGCTCTAAATTAAAATCATTTAGAGCTACAAGGTTAATCTCTTGGATTTTATCTGAGTAGCTTTTATCTATGCAACTGTTTAATAAGTTACCCAAAACCGAACTTCCATTCTTCTTTTTTATTACTAATTGATATGTGTTAAATTTGAACTTATTCGTTTTTACTTGGTTAAACTCAAAAGTAGCTTTATCCGCTTGTAAAGAATCAGCTATAACAACATCCTCATGTAGTTCAACAAAAACTGCATATTCTCTCATTGAAGTATGACTTGTCAATACCCTGTACAAAGCCCAATGATATTGATATGAGTATTTATCAAATGTCTTTGGTCCAGACTTCTCTCGTTGGCTTTCAAATAATGGATTTATATTGCTCATTGTCATAGTATTTAATCATGTCTTCTAAAAGTTGCAGCTAACGTTTAGTATATGAAGCGTAGCCTGCCAATAGACGGCTATGACTTTATATACAGTGTTATGTGTTCGTTATTTTTCTTTATAAGCATTTTTAACCATCCTTTTGACAATTTTTCTATGAAAAGGTTTTATTATACTCATATATATTTTCCCTTTAAGATTATTGTATTCTACCAAAGTAGTTACTTTAATGTTGTATGAACCAGACCTATCATTATTAATCAACGCACGAAAGTTCAAATGTGAGTCATCTACTCCCAAAATTACTTCAGTATCTGATATTGAGAATATCTTAAAGAATTTAACATATCCTCCAACTTTGTAGTTCTCATTATAGTCGCTAGGCATTTCTGTTTTCAAACCAAACAAGCCTGCAATTTTATTTCGTAGAACGAATAATGAATTAACCCACTTTGGAGTTGTGTTAAAAACAAGATTTGTGATTTCTTCAATATTGTTTATATGATTAGTTGTAGAGAAAGTATCAACAAAATCTATTTTTGTTAACAAATCTTTCTGATTGTCAGTTAATACCGTTTTTTCTTCAATTACTTTTCTCTTCATTTTCTTATTTACTCCTTTAAAGTAGTCTGTTCGGCCTAATGACACACAACGGTGAGCATAAGAATAGTAGCCGATTGTGTGACACTTTATTATCAAGTTACAAGAAGGTTGAAGCGGGCTACAGCCATTGAATTTACTACTGTCTCGGCTATTGTTTTTATACATTGCGTGTGCCCTGCATGAGCAGTACCGCTGCGAATACCAAACCAGTACCGAAGGTACAAAACCTACAGTACAGAACAGGCATTCAAAGCAAATTTTTCCAGAGGGTGAAAGTCCCTTGCGCGCGTGGATTAAGGCCGCGAAGCGCTAGCAAGCTACAAGCTGGTGTGTCGTGAGGCAAGCAGTGAAGGAAGTAGGACTGCAAACTCCGTTACTGACGAACAGGAATGCCATACGAGGCTGCGGCGAGTGGGTAAGCTGCCACATCACAGTAATGCCCGAAGGAATGCAACGAACCGTAGTAGATGGCGCAGGCACCAGAGGAAGGAAGAAGTTCTTACCAGGGGAGGTCCCGCATTAGATTCGGTTTTCTAAAGTTGCGAGAAGTCAGCCGAGACCATAGTACCCATTGTCGCAGTACCGAAGGTGATATTCGATAAGTCCGCTGCTGTCCAACATCATGCTGCATGAGCTGGATATGGAGATGCATCGGCTGGGGCTGCGCTTTGTACGCTATGCCGACGATTTCAGTATCTACTGTAAGTCAAAGAAGGAGGCACGCCAAGCGCAAAAGCTTGTGGAAGGTTTCCTGCACAACAAGCTGAAACTGCCCATCAACCACAGAAAAAGTGGCCTACGCCGCCCGAGTACGTTCCAGATATTGGGTTATGGCTTCGCGCCAACGTACAGAAGGGGCGAGAAGGGCAGGTTTCAGTTGGTCGTGACCGAAAAACGCTGGGGATCCCTCAAGGAAAAGCTCAGGGAGATCACCCGCAAAACCTCGCCGATGAGTTTCACCGAGCGCATACAGCGTATCCTGTGGGTGCAGCGCGGGTGGGTGAACTATTTCCGCTACGCCAGTATGCAGCAGAAACTCAAACGGGTGGACAGCTGGCTGCGCAAACGTCTACGCTACTGTATCCGGCACGACTGGAAGAAACCCGAACGCAAGCGTAAAAACCTTATCAGTTTAGGTGTGGATGCCAGTCAGGCCTATGCATGGAGCAGAACCAGAATGGTTGGCTGTGGCCTGTAGCCCAATTCTGCGCACTACGGTAACGCTAGCACGTTTAAGGCAGCGTGGTTATAAGTCCATGCTGGATATCTATTATCAGGTTTCGCCATTGTTCAGTAAAGATCCGACACTTCCCATGTATTAAGGAACCGCCGTATACGAGATCCGTACGTACGGTGGTGTGAGAGCCTCTCCCTGCTGGAATTTTCTAGTAGGGCGGGCTACTCGATTATGCCTTGTTATTTTATGTTCCAGATATATCCTAAACTAATTATTGGTTTTGTATCAAATGAAAAATCAGTATTATTCACATATTGGGATAATTCAAATGAAAATTGATGTTTCTTTCCAACAATTAATCCAGCAGAATATCCATAAATATTATTTCGTATAGTAAATCCGTACTCTTTTGTAAAGTTTGTAAATCCAAGATAATTATATCTCGGTGATAATGTTATTGCAAGATAATCTGTTGGATGAATTGAGTTGTATAATGAAATGCTACTACTATAACTCATAACACCAATCATTAATCCCAATGGACCAGCTCCAACATCAAAACCTAAACTTGAAGCAAATAAGGACTCTTTATCTCCAATAAATTGCAACTTACCTACTCCTGTAAAATGAAAAGATGAATTTATTTTTAAACCTAAATCAAGGTTCTCTTTTATTCCATAATTTGTTTCAATCTCTGCAATATAAAATGCACCAGAATCCTCAATGGTAAAATATTGTTCAGAATCAATATATCCAAAATTGAAATTTGCGAGAACAGAATAATTATCTTCTCCAACAGTTCGACCTGTCTGGTGAGAGTTCAGAGAAATACAACTTTCTAATCCAAAAGCAATAATGGAAAACAACAGTGTAATCTGAATATTAATTTTCATTTTAATCATTTCTTTGCTTCAATCTCTAATCAAGTCTGTTTGCAATCGCTGTTTTTTTTTCGTTAATAAGGCATAACGTATACGGCTTGGCGGCGGGCTGGCAGATGGCTTGTGGAGTGAGTGGGCGAAGCCCACAAAACGGAACAAGCTACCTGCCAGACTTACGACCAGA
Organism: Bacteroidales bacterium; assembly: GCA_965230435.1. Classification (GTDB taxonomy): domain Bacteria; phylum Bacteroidota; class Bacteroidia; order Bacteroidales; family JBDKHP01; genus JBDKHP01. Next base: position 7,747 of record CBDDLB010000002.1, on the reverse strand, counting down.
CTGCTGTTGTGCGCTTGATTAATCAAGCCACAACGAGCAGCCGCACCCAGCACGAAAAAGTGACCCAAAGCCAAGCTGCATCAAATTTATTTTTTTGCCAGAGAACTGGTTCTCCGAATCTTTGTTTATGAATCGGCGGTGAAGCCCGAAAAAGCAGTTTCGTATCCCATCCGCACGACAGAACCAGAAAGCAGGTTGCCAATCTTATTCGCCAGAGGATCAGTGTATCCGCGAATCAGTTTTTATTAAGCAATTTTGTTCGCCAGAAAACCAATTCGCCGCGACTCGGTTAATCGGCGGTGAAGCCTGAAAAAGCAGTTTCGCATCCGTTCGCACAACAGAATCAGAAAGAAGACTGTTAATCTTATTCACCAGAGAATCAGTGTATGTATTGCAGATGACTTATATCTCCATTTGGTATGCCTTATTTGTATTTGGAGAATCAAGTAATTTGCAATCATCAATTCTGTTTTGAGTTCATGTACTCCTTAAGTGGCTTTGAAATTAGCAAGGTCATTAATAGAATCAATACAACCAATAGTGATATGTAAGACATAAGAAATTTTGCTTCTACTGAAAATGTCAAAAATGAAATAAGAACTAAAATTATTAGGGTTGAAATCACAGTTATATGTCTTATGAACTTCCATCTGAACAAAAGCCCAACAGCCAACAAAGTGCCTAATCCTCCATAAATCTTGAAATTACCAGACTCATGAACGAAGAGATCTTTTCTTAGGTCTGTTATTAATGAAATTGATATGATTAAAATTGAAGCTAATAAATTGAAATAGAATCCTTTTTGTTTGTGAAAATCAATAGTCATAATAAAGTATGTTTATGTAATAAGTCTATTCATTAATGTCTATAATTTGCTTCTTGTCACAGAAGCAAACAACACACTAAAGAACGAAAAAACTGACCCGAATTTATTTTATTTGCCAGAGAACAGTTTTTCCGAAGCTCTGTTTTTAATCTTATTCAGCGAAATTTATTCGACGATGAAGGCTGAAAAAGCACTTCCGTGATCCGTCCGCACGACAGAACCAGAAAGAACACTGTGTTTATCACACACGACTCGGTAATTGCGGACAACGACAAGAGCCGGACAAAAGCCGAACGCGAAGCCCTGCCGAAATTATTGATTGAGTTGCGAGACCGCGAAGCGGTCAGATCACAACTTTGTTTTTTTAATTATCAGATCAGTTCGCCGAGATTATTGACCATCAATGTTGATCCGCGAAGCGGTCAGGCCGAAACTGTGTTTTTATAATTATCAACGATCCGCCGATCTGTTGTTTGACGAAAATCAGTCCGCGAAGCGGCCAGCCGAAAACCGGTTGGAATAACTGTCGGTTGGCCTTAACGGTAAATTGTATGAGTAGTGGCAGATTGCGTGATAATTTCCTGTCAAACCGCTATAACGTTTGAGTGGGTTAGAAGTCTTGATATTTAGTACTTTACCTGCTATTACTTATACAAAATGTTAGGCAACGTACTAATCAAAGTATTCATATTCTCTTTCCAAAACATACTTAGGAACTTCATTCTCAAATTCTATTTTCTTAATCCAATTGCCTTGGTTATCAAAATCATATTTATACGTCTCCTTTTTGTCTAAGCTGCCATCTGAATTATAATCTCTTAATTCAATTAAATTTCCCTTTTCATCATGCGTACAAGTCCACCTACTGAATATGCTGCCGTCTGAATTTAGAAGACTAGTTTCAATTCTATTTCCCTTATCATCATATTTATAAGTCCACTTAGAGGTTAAGCTACCATCTGAACTGTAATCACTACTTTCAATTATATTTCTATTATCATCATATATATCGGTAGTCTTGCCCATAAAGTCGCCGCTTGAATAGTATGTGTGCCTGCTCTCTTCAACTAAATTTCCCTTCCCGTCATATTCAAAAGTCCACTTCTTTTGTAATTTGCCGTCTGAATTGTAATTGTTCTTTTCAATTAAATTTTCATTATTGTCGTATTTATATTTATAATTGTTCTGTTCGTATAAACGACCGTTTGATGTGCTCTTATCATCTTCAATTAAATTACCCTTTTCATCATATGTACAAGTCCACTTAACTTCTAAGCTACCATGTGAACCGTACCTTCTCTGTTCAATTTCATTTCCTTTCTCGTCATATATATAAATCCACTTCCTGTGTATGCTACCGTCTGAATTTAAATTACTTGATTCTATTACATCTCCCTTTTTATTATATTTTTTTTGCTCGCCATAATACATATTAATTGCTTTATAATATTTTTCAGGTTGTCCTTTTATAATGGAGCCTGAGCTTTCTTTTTCTGCACTATATGCAAACTCTGAATATGACAAAATTTTATTTTGTTGATTACCTTTTGTCCTATTTTCTTCAACCTTATCATTTGAACAGCTTTGTGCAAACAATATTACAAACACTGCTATTGTATATTTCAGTTTTGTTTTCATACTTTCTCCTTTAATAATATTCCGGCTAGCGTAAAGAATAGCCATTGATTTTTAGTTATCTATTTTTTGTCCAAATTTAACATTTTCCGCCTAATATTCGTAATCTCTTTTACGTTCGCAACGTAATTTGCATGAATAGATAATTTTGTTTAAAACTATTTGGGAGGTTCTTCCGTCCTTCTGTTGCTATGTTGCCAGCAGTTTTTAATTATCTTTTTCTTATTTCATCAATTATTTTTGAATCAATCCAAAATATGTCATCGTAATTTGAATCTGTTGCTCTAGTAAAAAAGAGAATTCCTAAATCTTTTGATACGCTTGGAAATCTTTCTTGTTTATCAGTATTTATTTTATCACCTAAGCTAATCGGTTCCGTCCAATTATCTTTTTCATCCCTGAAACTGATAAATAAATCACCATACTTATCTTTACTCCCAGGTCTGTTTGATGAAAATATCAAAAATGATTCATCATCTGCAATAAAGGGAGTCCAGTCGAAATAATTTGAATTAATCAAAGATGGTAGAAGTTTTGGGGTTTCGTATCCAGAATCTCCATGTTTAGAATAATAAATCCCCATATTATTTTCTACGCTATCCGCAAACCCAACAAAATATATTGTACCAGAATTTGTCATTGTAGGCGAAACTGCAAATTTTGTATGCGCTGAAAAATCTAAACAATATGGCTCGCTCCAATTATTGTCAACTTTCTCACATATCCATAAATCATTGGTCAATTTATCAGGTTTACTTTTGTCAGTCGGTCTTTTAGAGTAAAAAAGTATTTTATTTTGGTTAATCCAAATTGGTCCTCCATCTGAATATTTTCCTGAAAATTCAATTGTCATTGGCACAGAATCAGAGACATGATTCAGAATCTTAATTTTCTGTTTGGGATTCTCAGGTTTTGGTCTTTCCCAAATGGACCAACAAATCAAATTATTGTCATTACTTATCGAAGGGCTGCTATGCTCTAAATTTGTTGTCGAAACAATATTTGGCATGAAAATCAAAGAGGTATCAATTGGAGGTATTAAATCAATCTGTCCGAAGACAAAATTTGGTAGTATTGTCAATAATATTTTTAATCCAGTTTTCATGTTAGCACATATCGTTTTTAAATTGCTGGCAACCTACACGGCTTGGCGGCGGGCTGGCAGGTGGCTTGTGCAGTGAAGTGGGCGAAGCCCACGAAACGGAACAAGCTACCTGCCAGACTGACGACCTAACTGCTGTTATGGGTTGTTATTCTATTTTTTTTATTGATTTTGTAATTGCGACTAACTCATTCAAACTTTCAATATCACCTGAATCAATCAATACATGTCCTTTTAAATATTTGTCGTTTTCATCTATTTGTGTAAGTCGTTCCTGAATAATCCTTTTACCATCAGAGCTAATAAAGATTTTTACTTTTGATTTTATTCCTAAGAAATAACTTTTCTTAGTAAATAATTTACCGTATTGTTTTACTTTAGGTGTTAATTTAGTATTTGGGTGGTGCCCTAAATAAAAAAGAATTGAAGAAGAAGGTCTGTCAAAATAATCGACCTTATATATTTTTGTAACGTCAAAGTCAATTCCTTTTTTATATGTAATCAAATAATTATCTGGCAATTCTAATTGAAACTTTCCAAATCTGGTTTCTAAGGTATCAGTTCTTTGAAATATTTCTAATTTTCGAGTTCCTGATTTTAATGTATTTATAAATCCATCGACAACAATCAGACATGTATCTTTATATTTTTCAAAATTTTCATCGCTTAATACTTCTAATTGTTGGATTGTTTTATCTGTGTTTACTATATAAAACCTATTTAAGAAAATTGTTCCTTTGTTTACAATAAATTCTGATGGTGTTATCTTATAGACAATTAAATCATTAACTTTCATTGTTTCAAATGAATATTTAATCTCGTCTTTTGACCATGAAATCATATATTTGTTTAAGAGACTATCCATATTTTCTGAAGCATAGCAAATTAACTCACTTGCTTCAATATTTATCGTAATATCTGAAATATTTAATTTTATTGATTGTTTTGTTCCCATCAAATTGTCATAGTCATTTGATAAGGAAGTGCTGTTTTCAGGAAGTGTACCAATCAATCTTCCGTTTAAAATTGGATAATCATCTGCAAATACTAATTCACAAGTAAAAAGCAATAGTATTGTAAGTATCAAATTAATTCTCATTTTGTTTATTGATTTTATTACCCCATAACGAACACGGCTTGGCGGCGGGTTGGCAGGTGGCTTGTTGAGTGAGTGGGCGAAGCCCACAAAACGGAACAAGCTACCTGCCAGACTGACGACCAAACTGCTGTTGTGTGGTTGATTAATCAACGATTAATCAAGCCACAACGAGCAGCCGCACCCCGAGCAAAAAACTACCCGAAGGCAAGCCGTACCAAATTTATTTGCCAGAAAACAGGTTCTCCGAAACTCTGTTTTAGAGGTGTTTACTTAGAAACAATTATATTTGCATGAAATAAAAACAATTATGCAAGAATTTCACGGAGAAGATCTCATAAAGTTCATAGAACGTTTTCCAGACGACAATAGCTGCTATCTTTATCTGTCTGAAATCAAGTGGACTAACGGTTATAAATGTAAAAAGTGCGGTCATACACACTACAGTAGCGGAAAAAAACATGAACGTACCTGTACCCTTTGTAAACACAGGGAAAGTACAACGGCAGGCACTCTTTTCCACAAGTTGAAATTCGGCATCCGCAAAGCTTTCCTGATCTGTTTTGAGCTCAGTGCCACGACCAAAGGGATGTCCTCCTCCCAGCTTTCGGAACGTTACGGCATCTCAAGGAAAACAGCCTGGGCATTCAGCCATAAAGTCAGGCTGGCAATGGAGAGTCAAGGAGATCAGCCGGTTGAAGGGACAGTTCATGTGGACGAGTTTGTTTTCGGTGGCAAAGAGAACGGCAAACAGGGGCGCAGTTATGATACAAAAAAGAAAAAAGTGGTCTGTGCCGTGGAACTTGATGACAAACAGCAGATTAAAAGGGTGTATTCACAGAAGATCGAAGATTTTTCTTCCAAATCTCTGCGGGGGATTTTTGAAAAACATATCAGCAGGCAGGCCCAGGTGGTCACTGATGAGTGGAGGGGCTACAGACCGGTCGCTAAAGATTATAATATTGAGCAGATACCCAGTAGGAAAGGGAAGAATTTCATGCAGCTGCACAATGTGATACATCAGATCAAAAGCTGGATCAGGACGAATTTTTCCTGGATCGCACCAAAACACACCGATAAATATTTAGCTGAATATTCTTTTAGGATCAACAGATCTATTTTCAAGGGCTCTATATTTCATAAGCTCATTGAACGTATGACAAATAGACCTCCTGTGAAATTTATTGACATAGTGGATTGTACTTAAATAAACACCTCTACTCTGTTTTTTAATTTTATCCAGCGAGTCGTTCGCCAGAAAATCAGTGCGCCGCTACTCTGTTTTTTGATTTATCCAACGAGTTGTTCGCCAGCAAATCAGCTCGCTGTGATTTGGGTTTCAATTTTTATTCGGGGGCAAAAGTCTGAAAAAACGTTTCCGTTATCTGTCCGCACAACAGTATCAGAAAGCTTGTTATTAAACTTTTTGTCTGCAAATCAGTGATTCTACACAACAACAAAATTTATTGCACTCCCATTTCTTGCTCAAGTTGAGAAAGCATACCCCGTGCTTTCTCATTTGTAGGATCAATTTTAACGGCTTTTTTCAAAGACTTACGTGCGTCTTTTAAGTCTCCATTGAAACCATAAGCAAGTGCTATATTTATCAAAATCCGAACATTATTCGGGTCTATCATCAATGCTTTATTAAAATCGTCAATTGCTCCTTTGAAATCTTTTTTAACTTTTCCTTTAATAAGTCCTCTGTTATAAGTAAGCATACGGGGCGCTACATCATTACCAGTTCAATGATTTTGTCGCGTCTAGGGTCTGAAATTATTCGGCAGTAGTTTATCGAGCTCTGATGCTTTTGTATCCAGGATATTGTTGAGCACATAGGTTAGCCACCGTAACGGCTCTACTTGGTTCACCTTGCATGCAGCGAAAAAAGTATAGAACATTGCCGCATTTTGAGCAGCTTGGCGGGAACCAGCAAAGAGGTAGTTTTTTCGTCCGAGAGCCACAGGCCTAATTGAGTTTTCGACAAGGTTGTTGTCGATTTCAAATTTCCCATCCTGCACGTACGCTTTGAGCCTGCCCCACAGTTTGAGGGTGTATTGTATAGCTGTCCCGATTCTACTTCTGGGCAGTACCCTGGGGCAGTTTTCATTGAGCCACTTCTCTATTTCCTCCAATATCGGCACGGCCATTCGCTGGCGCATTGCGTGGCGAGCTTGATATCCTACTTGGTTTTCTCTAGCAATACGTTCCAGTTCATAGAGCTCCCTGAATTTGCCCAGCATATATTCGGCTCTTTGCCTGTCGTTGTCACGGGCGTCAAAAAACTTCCTGCGCGCATGTGCCATACATGCGAGCAGGCTGATGCCCTCCACCTTTTCGAAATGTTCGTAAGCGGAGTAACCATCGGTCTGTAAGTGTCCCTGAAAATTTTCCAGTACCCTGTTTGGGGCGTCCATGTCGCGCCCTGGGTGAAAATCGAACAGGGGCAACTTATCGGGTGGGGGGTAATAGACCCAAAAGTAGCCCCGGTGTGCTTTCCCTTTTTTTCCCGTTCCCAGTACCTTTACCGTTGTTTCGTCGCCCATGATATAATCCGAAGCCAGTACCTGTTTCTTGAGGCGGTCATAGAGCGGCTCAAGTTGTCGAAAGGGAGGTGGTCAACGTATTTTGACACCAGTAGAAACGCAAGCAGGCCCGCACCCGCGTTACTCTGGGGAAGGGGCAGTGATGGCAGGGGCGCTATCAGGATGCCTTCCTGTTTCGGCAGTACATATTTCTCGCGCTCGATACGGCGTACGTACATCTGTCCCGGTTCGTATTCCAAAACCTCGGTAACTTCCACGCCCATAAGTTTCGCGCCTTGGGGTATACCATCAGGTTTTAAGGTTTCTGTACGACGGGGAATGTGTTCCGGTATAGCTTCGCGCGCATGCCCTTTTTGTTTCTTCTTCTTGCGGGTGTAGCTTATGGTTTCCGTTGGGCTTTGTTCTTCGGCCTGTGGTTGGGGGGGGCGGTCAAACAGGCTCAACTGTCCTGTCTGTTCGTCGGTGAAACGTTCGGTCTTTGGCGCGAAAAGCTTTTGGGTAAGGTAGGCTACCGTCTCTTTGAGTTGGGAGATCTCGGTGAC
>CBDDLB010000001.1:0-23406 GCA_965230435.1 Bacteroidales bacterium | reverse complement strand
GTGATGAGATTACCACAAGAATAACCACAGAGTTACACAGTGTACTTCACAGAGTTTTGTGGAGTTTTCAGACAGAGAAGAGTGCACAGAGTTTGTTTTGCTCCGCAAAACTATTTCGGTAAACTCAAACTCAAATTCGTATCATAGGGTTTCACTGAGTTTTTCGATTTTGAAGGGTATACAAGAGATGTTCTGCTGAGCAAAATAATAGCACATGTCATTTATTGAGCGGATGACTGTATGATGGTTCTAATAGTCATCTCCTCAATTTTTGTTGTAGAGGTGATAAGGCTTTTGCTTGGTGTCGGGAATTTGGTTGCAGAGGAATGTATTCTTGTTCTTATTCGATATAAAAAGGCCTTATAAGTTTATTTACTTATAAGGCCTTTTTCTTAGAGAATGCTAGTACTATGCAAGTGTAGCTATCTGTTCTTTTAAGGCTTTGATTTTGCCTTCGGCTTCTTCTTTTTTCATGTTTTCTTTGGCTACGACTGCTTCTGGTGCGTTGTTTACGAAGCGTTCGTTACCTAGTTTTTTCATTACGCTTTTTAGGAATCCTTCTTGGTACTCTAAGTCTTTGCGTAATTTTTCAAGCTCAGCTTCTGTGTCGATTAGATTGCCAAGAGGAACGAAGTATTCTGCTGTTTTTACGATGAAAGATGCTGCTCCTGCTACTTTTTCTTCAACATGCTCGATTGATGATAAGTTCAGAAGTTTGATTAATAGTTCATCGTATGCATTATTGTAACTGTTGGCTTTTATTTGAAGTTTCAGTTCTTCTTTGAACGCGATGTTTTTTTCAGCTCTAATTCTGCGGACTTCAGAGATTACTTGTTTAGCAACTTCAAAGTTGTCTATTAAAGCAGAATCGAATGTACTAGAGGCTGGTTGCTGAATGAGCATGATGCTTTCGCCATCTTTGCGTTCGTTCATTATTTGCCAGATTTCTTCTGTCATGAACGGCATGAATGGATGCAATAGGCGTAACATCTTATCGAATAGTTCTAATGAAGCAGCATGAGTAGCTGTGTCCATTTTTTCGCCAAATGGAGGTTTTACTGCTTCTAGATACCAGCTTGCGAAGTCGTCCCAGAAAAGGCGGTATACGCTCATTAACGCTTCTGAAATGCGGAAATCTGCGAAAGACTTGTCGATGCTAGCAACGGTTTCGTTTAGTTTTGCTTCGAACCATTCGATTGCTGCTTTTGCAGAAGCAGGCTGAGCTTTTTCTTCTGGCTCCCACATTTTAATAAGGCGGAAGGCGTTCCATATTTTGTTTCCAAAGTTTCGCCCTTGTTCGATTAGTGATTCGTCGAAAAGAAGGTCGTTGCCAGCAGGCGAGCTTAGTAGCATACCTACACGAACGCTATCTGCACCGCTTTCTTTTATCAAATCCAATGGATCTGGTGAGTTACCTAACGATTTTGACATTTTGCGACGTAGTTTGTCGCGAACGATGCCTGTGAAATAAACGTTTTTGAATGGTAGATCTCCTTTCCATTCGTAGCCAGCAATGATCATACGCGCAACCCAGAAGAAAATGATTTCTGGTGCAGTAACAAGATCGTCGGTTGGGTAATAGTAGTTGATGTCTTCGTTGTCTGGGTTGTTGATGCCATCGAAAACTGAGATTGGCCATAACCAAGATGAGAACCAAGTATCAAGTACATCTTCGTCTTGACGTAGGTCGCTAAGTTGTAGATCTGCTTTGCCTGATTTTTGGCGAGCCATTTCTAGGGCTGCTTCTGCTGTTTCTGCAACTACGAAATTATCGGCATCGTAATAGTATGCTGGGATTCTGTGTCCCCACCACAATTGACGTGAGATGTTCCAGTCGCGAACGTTCTCCATCCAGTGACGATATACGTTTTTGAATTTTGGAGGGTGGAACTTAACGTTGTCGTTCATTACGTTTTCAAGGGCTGGCTCGGCAAGTTTTTTCATGGCCAAGAACCACTGTACCGAAAGGCGTGGCTCAATAACAACATCGGTTCTTTCAGAGTAGCCTACTTTGTTTACGTAGTCTTCGACTTTAGCTAGGTTGCCTGCTTTTTCTAGTTCGGGAACAATTAGTTTACGAACTTCGAATCTGTCTTTTCCAATGAAGAGCTGGGCTGCTTCTGAAAGTGTGCCGTCTTCGTTGAAGATATCAATAGTTGGTAAGTTGTGACGTTTACCAATTTCATTGTCGTTAGTATCGTGAGCAGGTGTGATTTTAAGGCAACCTGTACCGAATTCCATATCTACGTATTCGTCTTCGATAATTGGTACAGAACGTTCTACCAACGGTACGAGAACTTTTTTGCCTTTTAGGTGTTGAAAGCGTTCGTCGTTGGGATTAACGCAGACTGCTGTATCGCCAAGAATTGTTTCTGGACGTGTAGTTGCTATGGTAACGAAGTCGTCTTCTCCTTCGATTTTGTATTTAAGGTAGTAAAGCTTTGATTGCTCTTCTTTGTAGATTACCTCTTCGTCGGAAACTGCTGTTTTTGCCTGAGGATCCCAGTTTACCATGCGTGTGCCACGGTAAATAAGGTCTTTGTTGAAAAGGTCTACGAAAACTTTGATTACACTGGCAGAAAGATCTTCGTCCATTGTAAATTTGGTACGATCCCAGTCGCAAGAAGCACCTAGTTTGCGCAATTGTTTAAGGATGATACCACCGTGTTTTTCTTTCCATTCCCATGCGTGCTCTAGGAATTCTTCGCGTGAGAGTGTGTTTTTGTCGATGCCTTCGTCGGCTAGCTTTTTTACCACTTTTGCTTCTGTGGCAATTGAGGCATGGTCTGTTCCTGGAACCCAGCAAGCATTTTTGCCCTGCATGCGGGCACGGCGCACAAGTACATCTTGGATAGTGTTGTTCAGCATGTGCCCCATGTGTAGCACCCCTGTGACGTTTGGAGGAGGGATGACGACCGTGTATGGATCGCGATCATCGGGCTTTGACTCAAACATCTTGTTATCCAACCAGTATTGGTACCATTTCTGCTCCGACTCGGCGGAGTTGTACTTGCTCGGAATTTCCATCGTTTTTACAATCTTTTTTCTTTGCTATTCTTGCCAGAATGTGTTCTGACATTGTTGTGAAGCGCAAAAGTAAAAAAAACTGTAACTATTTGAGAGGTTTGTGTTTGATTTCTTGGTTGGGAAATTCTGTTTGAAAATTGCTGGTGTCCTCAGAATTTGTGAGGATGAAAAGAGGTTGTGTTTCTCCTGTGGTTTCCACCACAGGCTACCAATTTGTCATCCCTACGGGATTTGGATAATATGCAAAGTTAAGTGTTTCTATAAAAGATTTGGAGTGTGGAGGGCTGATAGTTGGGGGTGTTTTGGAATGGGATAAAGTTCTAATTTTAGCCCCGACAGGAGCGGTAGCCCGGAAGCTGGCGGGCGTGTGAAGCACGGTGCAGCAGCTATGGAGCGTGAGCGGAATAGACTGCTGCGCTGATGCTGAACGGCCTGCCAGCTGAGGACTTTTAGCGGATGGCGGGAGGGATGTTGGTGGAAGTGGTGCGGTTGTGCTCCTAAAAAAAATGAGAAAAGGGATTTCGGGCATGAGGGGGAGAATTGTTATCTTGCCGCACGAAAATTATTGTTGTTGAAAGTAGCAAAATAGAGATATGGCAAGTGAAATTAGTAAGCAGGTAGCGAAAGCGTTATTGGAGATTGAGGCAGTGAAATTGCAGCCGAATGAGCCTTTTACATGGGCATCGGGCTGGAAATCGCCGATTTATTGTGATAACCGTAAGACTTTGTCGTTTCCTGAGGCGCGGGATCTGATTAAGAAGGCTTTTGCTGAGCGAGTGAAAGAGAAATATCCTGATGTGGAAGTGATTGCTGGTGTTGCTACGGGTGCAATTGCGCAGGGTGCATTGGTGGCTGATGAGTTGGGACTGCCGATGATTTATATCCGTTCGTCGGCGAAAGGTCATGGTATGGGCAACCAGATTGAGGGTGCTTACAAGGCTGGACAGAAGGTTGTTGTGATTGAGGATCTTGTGTCGACTGGTGGTAGTAGCTTGAAGGCTGTGGAGGCTTTGCGTGAGGCTGATATGGATGTGATGGGCATGATGGCGATTTTTACTTATGGTTTTGGTGTGGCTGATGATAATTTTGAGGCTGCTAAGGTGGAACTTGAGACATTGAGCGATTATAATGTGCTTGTTGATTTGGCTGTTGAGGAAAATTATGTTGGTGAGGCTGAGCTTGCTAGTTTGAAGGAATGGCGTGGTGCTCCTGATAAATGGGGGAAGTGATCCCAAATTATGAATTATTAGTTATGAATTATGAATTGGCTGGCGCGTGATGTGTTGGTTGATTTGTTTTTTATTGATTTAAAGGAATTTTAAGCCTTTGAGTAAGATGACAAAACTGGAGAGTAAAAAGATATTGATTGATAAATCTGTGGAGGAAGTTTATGCTTTCTTTAGTGATTTTCAGAATTATAAGGAGCTGATGCCAAGTTCTGTTGACCGTGTTGATGCTACGGTGGATACTTTGGAGATTGGTATTAATAAAATGGGGTCTTTGCCGATGAAAGTTGCGGAGCGGAATGAGAATGAGGGTATCCGTGCTGTTAAGAATGGGAATGCTCTGTTTGATTTCAGGTTTGAGGTGAGGACTGTGGCTAAGGGAGCGCAGACTGAATTGCAGATGGTTTTGGATGCTGATCTGAACCCGATGTTGAAGATGATGGCTCAGAAGCCGCTTGTGGGTTTTCTTGATATTTTGGTGACGAATTATCAAGCTAAACTTGTATAAGGGAATTATAAATTATTAGTTATGAATCAGCTTGCGCCTGAGAATTGGTATATAGCAGGTTCCAAATGATTAATTATTGGTTTTTCGTTCTCTAAGGATTTTAGTTTTATTTTCTATATGTGCAAGTGCCTTATTTGGGGTGCTTGCTTCTTTCCGAAAAGTATACGTTTGTGAACCGCATTGACCGTTTATCGGCTATTCTGATTCATTTACAGAGTAAAAAGATTGTTCGTGCGCAGGAGATTGCTGACCGTTTTGAGATTAGTCTGAGAACGGTTTACCGTGATATCCGTGCGCTGGAAGAGGCTGGTGTACCGATTGGTGCGGAGGCCGGGGTGGGATATTTTCTTACGGGGAATTATCATTTGCCTCCGGTGATGTTTACGCGGGAAGAGGCCGGTGCTTTTATTTTGGCTGAAAAGGTGTTGGGGAAGTATTCGGACAGATCGGTGAGCGAACGGTTTTCGTCGGCAATGTACAAGATACGATCGGTGTTGCAGAATACGGATAAGGATTATTTGGAGAGTATTGAATCGAGGATTGATGTGTTGCGGTATACTTCGCGTAGGGATGAGTTTCCGAATAATTTTACGCCTCAGATTTTGGATGCTATTGCTGAGAACAAGTTGCTGGAGATTGAGTATTATGCGGCTTATCGGGAGACGGTTTCGGTGCGCGATGTTGAGCCTGTGAATTTGATCCATTACAGTATGAACTGGCATTTGATTGCTTGGTGCCGTGAACGGAATGATTACCGTGATTTTAGGTTGGACCGCATCCGTACGTTAAAGAAAACGGATGAAACTTTTGAAAGCCGTGGTGTTCAGAATGCAGAGGAGTTTTTGCTGCGGATGATGGAATCGGCTCAGTTGGTTGAGGCCAAAGTGCGGTTGGGGAAGAAAATGCAGGGTTTTGTTGCACAGACACGCTTTTATTATGGTTTTATGCACGAGGAGCGGGTTGGTGATGTGGTAGAGATGACTTTTGTTGTGAACTCGCTGGAGTATCTTGCTAGTTGGCTGATTACGCTTGGTGGGACGGTGGATGTTGTTAGTCCGCCTGAGCTTGTTGATTTGTTGCGTGGACGGGTGGATGAGTTGGCCAAGAAGTATTTGAAGTGATTGGAAAGCTTGGAGCAACCTGAATTGCTCCAAGCTGATATTATGATTTAATTGACAGTTTTTACAAGGCGGATGAATTCGGCGCGATAACCTTCTTCATCTATACTTTTTGCATCTTTGGCTAGCTCGACAACTTTGTCATAATCGACATTTTTAGCGTATTCGGAATCGCGTAGTAACATGCCGAACAGAGCTACGGCAGCTGAGAAACGGAAGTTCTGAGATGTGTTTTTCAGACTTACTTTTTTGTCGAGTACAGCTTGTTCTATCTTACGGCTCTTATTTTCATCTGGTTTTTTGAAGCGGAATTTCACGGTTGCTATTTCTTTTGAGTGACCTTCTACTTTCTCTCTTTTGGAGTATTTCAGTTTGTCGATATCTTTTAAGAATTTGCTTTCAACACCAGTTGGGATGATTTCGTAAAGTGCCGTGACGGTGTGGCCAGAGCCTAGCTCGCCAGCATCTTTGGTGTCGTCGTTGAAATCTTCGTCGTTGAGCAGGCGGTTTTCGTAGCCAATCAGACGGTAAGCCTGTACGTTGGCTGGATTGAATTCGATCTGGATTTTTACGTCTTTGGCAATGGTGAACAGTGTGCCTCCGAATTCTTTTACGAGTACGCGATGTGCTTCTTGAATGTTGTCGATGTAGGCATAGTTGCCGTTGCCTTTGTTGGCAAGTGTTTCAAGTTTTGAGTCTTTGTAGTTTCCCATACCGAAACCTAGGCAGGTAAGGAACACTCCGCTTTTGCGCTTATCGGTGATAAGGTTTTCCATGTCGCTATCGCTTGACTGACCTACGTTGAAGTCGCCGTCGGTAGCAAGGATTACGCGGTTGTTGCCTCCTTCGATGAAATTGTCCTGAGCAAGTTTATATGCTAGTTTTATTCCTGCACCTCCCGCTGTAGATCCTCCAGCTTGGAGTTTGTCGAAAGCTGCCATAATTTTTTTCTTCTGATTACCATTTGTTGGCTCTAGGACTGTTCCTGCTGCGCCTGCATAAACCACGATAGATACTTTGTCTTTTTCGCGTAGGTTGTTCGTGAGCATTTTAAATGCTGATTTCAGAAGAGGCAGTTTGTTTTGTGCACTCATTGAGCCAGATACATCAATTAGGAAAACCAGATTGCTGTTGGGTAAGTTTTCTGTAGGGATTTTCTTCCCTTGAAGACCGATATGCAGCAACTTGTGTCCTTCTTGCCAAGGACAGTCAGAAACTTCGGTGTTTATCGAAAATGGATCGTCGCCTTTGGGTTGTGGGTATTCGTAATCGAAATAGTTGATCATCTCTTCGATGCGGACAGCGTCTTTAGGCGGTTTCTGGCCGTTGTTCAAAAAGCGACGAACGTTGGCGTAGGCTGCATTGTCTACGTCGATAGAGAATGTTGATAATGGTGCGTTTTGGATAGATTTGAAGCTGTTTTCTTGTATTTGGGCGTATGATTCCGAGTTGTCCTTGCGTTCACTTGGAGGTGGAGGTGGCGGAAGGTGTTTTTTAGGCTTCATCCCTAGGTTGCTTTTGGGTTTCATTCCATGAACAATTGGAGGAAGGCTATTTAATTTTTTTTGCCTTCTTCTTTCCTCTCGTCTTCTTTTCCAACGACTTCTCCTTTTTGTTTTTCCTATCACAACTTCAGATAGCATAGAACTTGCTTGCTTCAGAACTACTGTTATTTCTCTTGGGCCATTGGCAACGTCGATTTCTTGGTCTTCACAGCCCACAAATCGAAAGAGCAGTATTGTGGAGTTATTCCTATTAATCTCAATACAACATTTGCCATCCAAGTCAGTTATGGTTCCCATTGTTGTGTTTTTTACTATTACATTAACACCTGGTATAGGATTTCTGTGCTCTGCGTCAACAACTGTACAGCAGACCTTGAATGTTTGGGAGTAGGAAAAAATAGATAATAGTGTAAGTAAGCAGGTTAGGATTCTGGTTTTCATAGTGAAAATATTAAGATTAGTAAGTAGAGCAGGACAATAATATAATAAGACTGAAACTTAGAGCTATTGGTTACAGGATATGACTTGATACCTGAGGTTCATGGTTGCGTTGATATGTCCAAGTTGAATGTAAACGATTGATTGTTTTTCTTTTGGGGAAGTATAATTTTTTTTCAAAAAAATCATCATGCCGAAATCCTACTGACATAGGGTTGACACTAGCCCACTATAGCTTTGCACCGAACCAATTAAAAACAGAGTTATGGAAATCAAAACAATCAACAGCCAGCTTGTCTATTTTAAGGAATTTGAAACCACTCTTGCAGACTTAGGTCAGTTCGTGGGCGATACGCCAGAACAGATGATAAAAGAAGTTGAGCAGGCAGGCGGAGCAGTTGCAGGACCACTTGTTTGGCAATATGATGGCGCAGATGGAAAACCTGATACCCGCTTTAAACTTACGATAGGTGTACCTGTTGCAGCTTCAATTGATGCTTTGTCGGCGAACGTTAAAACCCTTCCAGAATTTAAATCGGCAGTTGTAACGCATGAAGGTCCTTGGGAGAATCTAGGAAAGACTTATGAAGCTGTGATGGGTGAAATTTCTAAATCGGGAAATACGCCGGGAACAGTTTGCCGCGAGATTTATCATGTGGTTGATTTTAAGAATCCACAGAATCATGTGACCGAAGTTCAGGTTCAGCTTAATTAAAGTAAAAATTGAGTTTTAGCTTATTGAAGTATAGATTTCTGAGGTGGATTCTTTCCGCCTCTTTCCCCTTAAACACCCAAATAATGGAAACAACAGCAGCAGCAAAACAAATTTCTTATTGTGGTTTATATTGCAACAACTGCAAGAAGTTTCAAAAAGGAAAATGTCCAGGATGTGCCAAGAACGAAAAAGCTTCGTGGTGCAAAATCCGACAGTGTGGAATGGAAAAAGGTATAGAAAACTGCTCTCAGTGCGATGAATATACTAATCTGAAGGACTGCAAGAAGTTCAGCAATCCAGTTTCTAAGAT
Organism: Bacteroidales bacterium; assembly: GCA_965230435.1. GTDB lineage: Bacteria > Bacteroidota > Bacteroidia > Bacteroidales > JBDKHP01 > JBDKHP01. Next base: position 14,559 of record CBDDLB010000001.1, on the reverse strand, counting down.
CTTTGAGTTTATTTTCCGTTCCGATAGAGTTGCCAGTTTAACGATGGTTGGAGAGGAAGGCCGCGATGCATTTATCAAGAAAATGGAAGAAGAAAATAGGATGGTGATCCGAAAAAAATAAAAAAAGAGGACATGCCTAGTTATAGACATGTCTCCCTATCTTTTATGCAATTAAACAGTTCGCCCTGGATAAGCTTCAAGAGCTTTTTCAAGGGTGATAACTGCGTTTTTCAAATCCTCAATTTTAAGAACATAAGCAATACGTGCTTCGTTTTTGCCCAAACCTTCAGTTGCATAAAAACCAGAAGCAGGAGCAAGCATCACAGTCTGTCCTTCGTGATCGAAATCAGAAAGTATCCACTGGCAGAACTTGTCAGCGTCGTCTACAGGAAGTTTGATGATGGTGTAGAAAGCACCTTTAGGCATTGGAGCATAAACACCTTCGATTTTGTTTAGAGCCTCGATCACGAAGTCGCGGCGGTCGATATATTCGTCGTATACTTCGGTGAAATATTCTTGCGGTGTATCAAGAGCTGCTTCTCCTGCGACTTGTCCGAAAGATGGAGGACTTAGGCGAGCCTGTCCGAATTTAAGAGCAGTTGAGATAACGTCTTTGTTTTTGCAGATCATAGCCCCGATACGCACACCACATGCGCTGTAGCGTTTCGATACGGAATCCATCAAGATCACATTTTGCTCAATACCTTCTAGGTTCATTACAGAAAGGTGGTCGTTGCCATCGTAGCAAAATTCGCGGTATACCTCGTCTGAGAAAAGGTATAGATCGTGTTTTTTAACGATATCGCGCAGTTGCTCTAGCTCTTCTTTCGAGTAAAGATAACCTGTTGGGTTGTTTGGGTTACAGATTACAATTCCTTTTGTTTTCTCTGTAATTAGCTTCTCGAACTCAGAAATAGGAGGAAGTGCAAAACCATCTTCGATTTTGGATGTTACAGGCACTACTTTTACTCCTGCTTGTACAGCAAAACCATTGTAGTTTGTGTAAAACGGTTCTGGGATAATTACTTCCTCACCAGGGTTCAGGCAAGACATGAATGCAAATGTAATGGCCTCAGAACCTCCAGTTGTAATCAGCATATCTTCGTGTGTAACATCGATGCCGATTCCTTGATAAAATGCAGCCAGCTTTCTACGGTAGCTTTCGTTTCCTGCCGAGTGACTGTATTCGATTACTTTCTCGGTCATGTTTTTAACGGCCTCCATCGCAACTTCTGGAGTTTTAATGTCTGGCTGACCAATATTCAGGTGATATACTTTGTGACCTTTGCGCTTAGCAGCTTCTGCATAAGGTACTAATTTCCTAATTGGGGATTCTGGCATTTCAATCCCGCGTTGTGATATTGTTGGCATAGGATTTTGTGTTTTAACTTTGCGTCGAACAATGGGAACAAAAATACAGTTTCTTCATCTAGATGGGAAACAGAAAAAAGAAAACTGTTGTTTAACCTGTTTTTACTCTAAAACTAACAGACAAATGAGAAAAATTATCGCTCTTGCCCTATTAATGATAGGGCTTTCTGCACAGGCTCAGTTAATAAATATTGAAAAGAAGCGTGTGCTGGGAAAAAGTGGAATTAGCGGAAGTGTCACTTTAGGCGGAAGTTGGACCGAAAATGTACGGCGGATTGTTGCTTTCGAGAATAATGTGGCATTACAATATTCGAATAAAGCTCATACAGTTATGCTTTTCAATGATATTGATATTATTCAGGTAGATGATGCTGATCTTGCCAATCATGGTTATCAGCATTTGCGTTATAATTATACATTTCGCGATTCGGGTGCGGTAACTTTGGAGCTGTTCGGTCAGCATCAGAATAACAAAATCAAGAAACTTGATGTTCGGATTATTTCTGGTGGTGGTTTCCGTTTCCGTTTGATAGATACGGACAATTTCTACATGTATTTTGCACCTTTGGTGATGTATGAACACGAAGAGTTTAATGATGAAGAGCAGAGAAGGTTTGATTATTTTAAGTTAGATGCTTATTTGGTGATGAACCTTAAGTTCAATGGTACATTGAATTTCAACACGATTACGTACTATCAACCAGCATTTGAAGATTGGTCGCGCTATCGTATTTCTCATGATACAGGACTGGATATACCTCTTATTAAGAACTTAAAATTCAGGGCTTCGTTTAATTTTACATACGATTCGTATCCAGGAGAAGGTATTCCGGAATTGTTCTCTAAATTTAAAAATAGCATTAAGTATACTTTTTAGAATGAAATTAATCCAGATGTGGCAGTGGATAAACGCAACGAGCCTCGATATTGTTGCTGGATCTTTGAGTTCTATGCTTTTTTCGGTTGCAGTTTTAGGGGTTGAGCTTCCATTGGCTATCTGGTTTGCTTTGCCAATTTCTGTCTGGATATTTTATACGGCAGATCACCTTCTTGATGCATTAGGAACGGTGGGGGTGCCGCTTTCTTCCAGACATTTATTACATAGAAAGTCTTCGCGGCTCTTGCTTTTCAGTTTAGCGGTTGTGCTTGTTGCTTTACTTTATCTGGTGTTTTATTTTCTTCCTTTGAATGTTCTGATCGGAGGTTTTGTTCTAGCAGGACTCGTATTGTTTTATTTGGCCATAGTTTTTTGGGGAAGAAGGAAAGGAAAACAGATTCCGAAAGAGCTTCTGATAGCATTGATTTATACCGCAGGAACCTGGGGGCCAGCCATTATTGTAAAACGTTTTGCTTTAAATAAAGAAGAATTCTTGCTGCTAGCTATTTTTGCTATTTTAGTTGCATTAGAGGGTATGATAGCGGCCTATTATGATTTTGAGCTCGATACAAAGGAAGATCATCCTTCTTTTATACGCTTCCTTGGAAAAAAAAGAGGTAAGACCGTTATAAATTATATAGGGTTGGCTACTCAAATCCTTATAATTGCTTACTTTTTTCTTGCAGGAAACAATTTTTCATTGTTCTCTGCTTCAGTCTATTGGTTGATGAGCATTTGCCTGATTGTTATCTTGAATTTGCCGTCTTTTTTTGCGACTAAAGAACGTTTCCGTTTGTTTGGTGAAATTCTTTTTGTTTTACCAGGAGCCTATATTTTGTGTTGTGGAAATTTATGATACAAAAGTAAGGAGGTGGATAGCTGGTTGCTTGCAGAGATTAAGTCTAAAACAAATAGGTCTGGGACCTTAAGCCTTTTGTCTAGATGTTATAATTAACAGATACTTTATGGTGTTGAGTGAACAGTATTGACTAAGCGCATCGCATCATGAATATCTATAAAATAAATACCAATGTGTAAATAGCACTTAGTGTTTAAGTCCATAATCTTTATTAAATAGCCAATCTTTATGTTGAACCCAGAAATAATGCATTTCCTGATGGATTTGCAGGAAAATAATAATCGCGAGTGGTTTCAGGAGAACAAGCCACGTTATGACAAGGTGAAAGAAGACTTTAATCACTTTGTTGATGCCCTCATTAGAAAAATATCGGAATACGACCCAAGTGTAAAGGGACTTGAAGCTAAAGACTGTATGTTCCGTATTTATAGGGATGTACGTTTTTCGAAGAACAAGGAGCCGTACAAAAACAACATCGGAGCATACATTGCTCAAGGTGGACGAAAATCGATTAAGGCGGGTTACTATCTGCATATTGAACCGGGAGCTTCTATGCTTGCAGGAGGATTGTATTGTCCGGACTCAAAGGTGCTTAAGCAGGTACGTCAGGATATAGCAGATCATGAGGAAGAGTTTAGGGGAATTCTGAACAATGAAGACTTCAAATCTGTATTTGGGGACATTGATGGCGATAAACTCAAAACAGCTCCAAGAGGATTTGCTAAAGATCATCCTGCTTTGGATCTGCTGCGTTTTAAGAGCTATACATATGTAAAAAGCCTTTCCGAGGACGATCTTATGCGCGAGAATTTATTAGATCAATTAGCTGATATGTTCCGACATGCTAAAGCTTTTAATGATTTCATTAATCATAGTGTTGCAGAAGTTTAATTTTTGGCAATATTGTTTTGATTGTACAAACTCAAATTGTTTTCTACATTTTGGGTTTGTACCTGACTAGTTTGAAAAGCAAAAAAAAGGAACATATTATCTCTTTTCACGAAGAAGGAAACTGAGATGTGCTAAATTTTTAAAGATTGAAAAGTATAATATTTTCAGAACTTAATATTTATTTTTGGAAATGAATCCTCCAAAGCTTTTTTTAAGCTGAGATTTGTACTTTTAGAGCTTGCCTCTAGAATTTCTCTCAATAAAGATGCTTATCTTGCGCAAGTTTAATGAACTTGTTTTCCAATTTCTCAGGATTGTTATGATAAAGTTATTGAAACTAAATATTATCCTGTGCATACATTTATTAAGTGGGTGTCATAAAATAAACGGCACTTTTAAGGCTTTCACTACTTTGATATTGAGTAGAATGCTTTTCTTAATAAATAGCACTGTGTGCTTAGGTTTCATGTTTCTGATCCCAGATAATTGTCTTGCTCAGTATCAGGATCATCCATTCAAGAAAATAGATAAGGCTGATGGCCTTTCTCATAATACGGTTTTCAAAATATTTCAGGACCGAAAAGGGTTCATGTGGATTGGTACAATGAACGGGCTGAACCGTTTCGATGGTTATTCTTTTACTACGTTCAAAAAAGAAGTACACTCTCCGAATTCACTTCCCGATAACTGGATATCGCAGATGGCACAAGACAGCAGTGGTTATCTGTGGATAGGTACACACAATGGAGGTTTGTCGAAGTTTGATCCTGTTAAGAAGACGTTTTTCAACTTGATGTCGAGAGATTCTGTGCCAGAAGCTATTCAGTCGAGTACGATTTGGGGACTGATGGTCGATAGCGAAGGAAAACTATGGGTAGGTAGCGGAAATGGTTTTGATAGGATAGACCCAAAGACCTTCAAATTGGCAGAATTTGAAGGTTATGATAGATTGAAAGAAATTGTTGCAGGAAGAAGTGTGAACATTTTCATAGAGCATCGTCATTATATTTTCATGGGTACTTGGGGGCAGGGGCTTATTGTTTTCGATAAGACTACGAAACAAGTAAAGCAATTTCTACCCGGTGGAGGAGAAAATAGTTTATCTAATAATCGGGTGAAGGACATTGTGGTATACAATGACTCAACTCTCTTTTTGGGAACTCAGCGGGGCGGATTGAACCGTTTAAATATCAATACATGGAAGTTTAGCCGGCCAGAACCGGAATTGCTCAGAAAGCCTTTCGTACAGTCCATATATCAAGATGGGAAAGGAGCTTTATGGCTGGGCACACGTCGGGAAGGACTTATCCGCTATTTCCCAGCCTCAGATACTTACGTGCAATACAAATATCAGCCTTCCGTCGATTTTGGACTTCCGTCCGATTGGGTACCGGATGTTTATATCGACTCTTCGGGACTTCTATGGGCAGCTACCGATGATGGGGTTTTTACTACAACATCGGAAAACAATGGCTTTATGAATTTCCCCTTCAGTATGTTACATTCTTCGGAGAGAAGTTATGAGGTGCGTAGTTTGCTTCAGTTTGAAGATAGACTTTGGCTCGGAACTGTAGATGGAGGTGTGCATGAGCTTGATCTGAGCAAGCAGACTTTAGTGGAAGAGCATACCCCGTTTATCAGGGATATGTTAAAAAGCCAACGGGTATGGGTAATGTGTCGCGATAGCGAGGGACATATCTGGTTGGGAACAGGTCAGGGGCTATTGCGTTATGATCCTCATAAGAATAGGACAGAAGAGTTTTACAATGGAACGAATAAGGCTCCATGGTTGATGCATGGAAACATATCAGCTCTTTGGTTCGATAATGACGAGTTGTGGACAGGAACATGGAACGGAGGTTTCAGTATTTATAACATTAAGACAAAGAAATACGAGATATACCGTGCCTCTGGAGCAAGAGGGGCGCTTTCAAATGATTTTATCAATAAGTTCTACAAGGATTCCAAAGGGCGTGTATGGATTGCTACCGCTGGGGGACTGAACTATTTCAACCGGAAGAAAAAGAAATTTATAGTTTATCGTTATAATGAAAACAATGCGAATAGTATATCGGGCGATAATGTAGAGGATCTGATAGAAGACAGAAAGGGAAATATTTGGCTTGCTACTAATGGAGGAGGAATTAGTATTTTGAATCCAGAGAGTGGAAATTTCAAGAAAATAACAGAAAGCAATGGGCTTTCCGATAATGCAGTGAATCAGGTTTTTCTGGGGGAAAGAAACACTATTTGGGCTACAACGGAAAATGGCTTGAACCGCATTGATTCCAAGGAAGGTACAGTTGAGATACTAACTCAACAGAATGGTTTGTTGGACGATCAGTTTTCTAAAGGACGGATGCTAAGTGATGATGGAACTTTTTGGTTGTCAACCAAAAGTGGGATTGTTCATGTTGCTCCAAAAAAAATAAAAACTCAATCATTCGATCCTCCGATTGTTTTCACACAGTTCAAACGCTTCAACCGAGAGGAGGATTTATCCAAGGTTATCAACAATGGAGAACTTCAGTTGTCTTATAACGATTATGTTATTTCCTTTAGCTTTGCTGTGTTGGACTTCAGGAGCCCAGACAAGAACAGATATTCCTACATGTTGGAAGGGTTGGATCCCAATTGGGTAGTGCTGGACAATCAGAATACCATAACTTTTCAGGCCCTACCCGATGGGGAATATACATTGAAAATCAGAGGGGCAAATTCGGAAGGCAAGTGGGGCAATCAAGAGCTGAAGTTGAAAATAGTTGTTTCACCACCGTTTTATAAAACGATCTCTTTTTATGTTGCATTTATACTTGGACTTATTCTGATTATTTATATATCTATCAAGTGGAGAACTAGGCGCTTACGTTATATTCAGAAGTACTTACAGGAAAGGGTGACTTTACGGACTAAAGAACTGGAAAAAGAGAAAAAGAAAGTAGAGGAATATTCTGTAGAGGTGGTAAAGCAGCGGGATTTTGTAACGAGGCAACACGATTTGATTGATAGTCAGAATAAAAAGCTGACTTCGTCGATAGTTTATGCTAAACGGATTCAAACGGGTTTGCTGCCCGATTCGAATTTTCTTTCTTCCTATTTCGACGATTCGTTTCTCTACTTTGTTCCGCGCGATATTGTGAGTGGGGATTTTTACTGGTACACAGAGAAAAACGGAGTGCTTTATTTAACCGTGGCAGATTGTACAGGACATGGTGTGCCGGGTGCTTTTATGAGTGTATTGGGGATTAGTAATCTTGCAGAAATATTGAATGCTCAGGAAGAAATTGATACCGATGTGGTGCTGAATCGCTTGCGAGAAAAAATTATATCAGAACTGAGCAAAGAGTCGGATAATATAGCCTTGCGCGAAGGGATGGACATGGTATTGATAAAACTCGACTTGAATACACTGATGCTTGAGTTTTCTGGTGCTTACAATCCCATTTATCTTGTTCGCTCTGGTGTTGAAATAGATTTGGAGCCAGACCGTTTTTTGACAGAAAACGATTATAGCCTGCTTGAATTCAAGGGGGATAGAATGCCAATTGGTAAATATGAAGATTTTCTGGAAAGGGCGTTTACAAAGAGGCGCATTCAATTGCAAAAGGGAGATCGTATTTATATGCTAACCGATGGTTATGCAGATCAGTTCAATGAAGTGGAAACAATGAAATATAATGCCCTTCCGCTCAAGAAGACTATTTTAAGTTTTCAGGATAAGAATATGGAAGAACAGCATCGAATTTTGATAGAGGAACACAAACGTTGGAAAGGAAATGGGCGGCAGATCGATGATATGTTGGTTCTTGGTTTTCAGTTGTAAGCTGCCTTAATCTAACAGGATACCAATTACAAGCACATCGTCGATCTGTCGCATGCTACCTTTCCAGCGGTTGAACTCATTGTTGAGCATCAGCTTTTGTTTGTACATGTCTAAATGACTGATCCGTAGTATGAATTTTCGTAGGTTCCCTGCTTTGTATTTATTCGTTCCACTAGGATTCATTTGGTCGCCATATCCATCCGAGAAAAGGTATATTTTATCGCCTGATTCGTATCTGAAATCCTGCTGAGTGAAGTTTGTTTCACCTCTGGGCATACTGCCAATCGGCATTTTATCTGCTTTGAAGATTCTTATTTCACTATCACCCTCTTTCTCCGTAGCTTTTCGGATTAGCCACATTGGATTGTATGCACCAGCATAACGCAATATCTTTTTGTCGGTTTCAATCACGCATAACGACATATCCATACCATCGCGGGATATCGATTTTGTAGTTGATGTCTGACGTAGTGCTGTTTTTATCATAGACCTTAGTGAGTCAAGAACTTCAGCTGGCTCTGAGAAGTTATGGGTCTGTACCAAACTGTTAAGGAAAGAAATGCCAAGTATGCTCATAAAAGCACCTGGTACGCCATGTCCGGTACAGTCAACAGCTGCTATAATTTTTTTATTTCCTTGTTTGGCCACCCAATAAAAATCACCACTTACTACATCGCGGGGCTTAAAGAGGATAAAACTATCTTTAAAGATCTCACGAACCTGTTCGTCGGGAAGCATCATGGCGTCTTGAATACGTTTGGCATACGATATACTCGACATGATTTCCTTGTTATGCTTCTCGATAACGTCTTTTTTCTCATTCAGTTCTTTGGTCCGCTGATCTACTTTCTGTTCCATTATGTTATAATGCTGAGCATTTTCTATTGAAATAGCCAGTTGGGTACACAGCAAGGTAAGTACATTGATCCTTTGTGGAGTGAATGCATTTTCAATTAAACTGTTTTCAACATATAGTGCTCCTTTTAATTCCGACGATTGAATAATAGGAATGCAGATAACAGATTTTGTATTGTATTTTTGTATGTATAAATCTTTTAAGAATTGCTCGTTCTGGGAAGCATTTTGTAAAACTACACTTTGTCTTGTGCGGGCAACGTAACGTGCAACAGATATAGGAAGATGTTCATTGGTGAGTTTTTCGTTGGTCATGGAAACATCTATTTCACCACCTTCTATACTGCCTTCTGCTACAACATGGTAACTTCCGTTTAATTGATCCTGAAGAACAAGGCAGCCTTTATTTGCTCCTGAATGTTCCAAGATGATCCGTAAGGATTTTTGAACAAGTTCGCTTAGGACAATCTCTCCAGAAATGGTTTTAGCAGAGTCCATCAGGGTTTCTAGGTCGATAGATAGGGCGGTATCGCTAGAATGTTCAGATCCGTGGAATGTTCTTGAGATGGTTACGGTTGTTGATTCTGTATGTGGGTTCAGGTCGGGATATTTTTCCACCAACATTTCAATGACTGTAGTAGCTCCCCACAGAGAATAGTTGCGATAAGCCTTACCGAAGTATAAACTAGCAAAATCAGGCAGGTCTTTGCTTGCAAAATTTTGCCCTGCAAGAGAGGCTGCAAGTGCTTCTTCGTTTACAAAATCACTGTCTTTGGCCTCTTGAATTGCTTGGTGATAATAGCTGATAGCCTCGTTCATTTTATTGTCGTAGAACGAGCGTTCCGCTTCAACGAGGTAATATTTGGATGCAAAGTTCTCAGGAGAATGCTTCATCCATTTACTGACCTTTCGCTGGTTGAGCCTTACTCTAAATTTAGCTTTTTGTAGTTCTGTTGCGCTCATTTTACTATAATTACGGATCAGACTGATTGACTCGTAAGTATGGAACAATGCAAAATGAAGCAAACCGGCAAGCCCTTGGAGATATTTGCGTCCTTCTTTTATATATTCGTGGGCAAGATGAAATTTGGACATGTGCACTGCAATTATTGTCTTCATCAAGAGGACATTGAGCATTTGCGATATGTTGTTTTCTTGTTTCTGTTGTTCAAGAAAGACATGTTCATCGAATTTTTCACCTTTTAGAATTTCTGGATGTTCAGTAGCTTCTTTGAAGCTGTGTATAGTTTGTAAGACTGTATTTATGATCAGCATACCAGACTGAGGCGGGAGGTTCGATAGGGTTTTGTTATATTTTTCTATTGAATCCCATATTGCGTTCAGTTCGTAGCCACAAAAAAACTGGTATGATACAGAAGTGGCTAAAGAAGAGACCGCAAATTCCAGATCGCCAGTTTCTATTGCTAACTTGTAGTCATCCAATAATCCAACAATTGAGCCTTGTACAGGTTCCTTCCATATGCGTACCGCAAGATTGTAGAATACAGATGTTTCGGCCCAGAACCTTTTCGAATTAAGTTTTGGAAGTAATTTCAGTCCCAACTGACCAAAGTCATAGCTTTCATCGATTTTTCCAAAAATTAAGTTTCTAAGCATACCGTACATCATTATGCTTAGCGGAGAGGAATCTCCCAATCCATGTTTAATTGTAAGTTGCAGTACTTTGAAGTTTATCAGACCAAATAGCACCTGACTACTGTTGTAAGCTGGGTGTAGGGTGACCGCTAATATTTTCATGGCCACACTGGCCTTTCTGTCTTTGACTAGTTGCAGAGATAGAAGCTTATCGTGGTTGGTTCTTTTTACAGAGTATATTGTTTTCATTAGCCCAAGGAGCATATGTCCTTCATTGGCTTTGGGAGAAATGTGGATGCCTATTTTCTTTAGATAACCCAGTGCCTCTTCAATAGCTTCTTTAAGTTTGTTCTGTACGAAATAGTTTAAGGTACGTATTTCAATCAGTTCGCTTTGGTCCAGAATATCTTTCGTATTCTGTTTTATGGCTACAGAAATAACATCAAGGTCTGCTTGAAAATTAAGAAGATAAGCCGCTTCGGCTGCTTGATTGTACATGCTTAAGGCAAGCAGGTAGTTTGTATTCCAGAGTTCCTCTTCCGTAAGGTGAAGTGCGTTGTATACATACTGCTGATAAGTTGAAAATGCTCCAGACGATTTCGCTTTTTGTGCTGCTTCTAGGTTCAATTTCAGCAAAGGAATTTTCTCCTCTTCGTTTACTTTGTCCAGACATTTGTTCAAATGCAGGGTAACCTCAAAGGCATGGTCGCTTAACTTGTTGTCTTTGTGTTTCTTATAAAGAATTCTACCAATCTGTAGATGAATATTGTTTTTTTCCTCCTCACTCAATAGCGAATATGCAGCTGTTTTTACTCGGTCGTGAAGGAAGTTGTAGGTCAGCTTTTCTGTTTTTACGGAGTTTTCGTTTTCTATATTTTCAAACTTTAGAAAAATAAAAGATTCATGTAGAGCTGTTTCTAAAGCATCAATTATGTATTGTTGAGGGAAATTTTCAAGTTCACTGATGAGGTCTAGGTCGAAAGACGAACCAATACAAGAGGCTGTTTTTAATATATTCTGTGTTTGGATGGGTAGGCTTTTAATTTTTTCTCCCATCAGGAAGGCAACATTGTCCGAAACTGGTGTTTTTGCAAGTTGTTCCGCGTCAAAAAGCCATTTGCCAGCTTTTGTATCTATCCAAATTCCTCGTTTTTTATATTGGGAATAAAGGAAATCATTGATAAAAAATGGGTTGCCATATGTTTTTTCGAGACAGATCTGGGCTAACTCTTTTACTTGTATTTCTGTTAGGTTTATTGTATCGATAATCAGATGTTCAATATCACTTATTGATAGCGACTGAAGCTCAAGTTCTACAATTTCGTTTTCCTTAGCTTCAATTTCTCTATGTATGGCAACAAGTGTGCTTTCTGCTGTAAGTTCCTCTTGGCGGTAGGCTCCTATAATTAGAACTCCGGTTTCGTCGTTCAGCAAAATATTTCTTATGATCTCTAGGGAGGAGTAATCCGCCCAGTGAAGGTCGTCTAGGAACAGCACCAAAGGTGTATCGATTCCTGCAAATGAAACCATGAATTTTTGCAGGGTAACGATAAACCGGGTTTGTGCCTCTTTTGCAGGCAATTCGGTAGGAGGGCGTTGCTCTCCAATAATTTTTTCAAGATTTGGTATCAGATCCGTTATCAATTTACCATTTTCGGATACAGCCTCCCTTATCTTGTAGCGCCAAGTACTTAGTTCGCTTTCACTTTCTGTTATCAGTTTATTTATTAGGTCACTATATGCATCTATTATTGCAGAGTAAGGAGTGTTCTGTTTGAATTGTTCAAACCTTCCTGTTAGAACAAGAGTAGTTTCAAAAGACAGCTGTTTTAGTATTTCTGCGGCAAGCGAAGACTTACCTACTCCTGCTTTTCCTGTAATGGTTATGTAAGAACTTTTCCGTATTCCAAGTTCTTCAAATATCTGGGTTACTTTTTCAATTTCGTCATCTCTGCCATATAAATTCTGAGGTATTCTGAATTTCTCGGAAATATCTTGTTGGGCAATAGAAAAGGTCTCTAAAACAGCTTGGTTGTTTAGTTGTTCTAAACAGAAATTCAGATCATAGATGATTCCAAAAGCTCCTTGGTAGCGGTCTTCTGGATTTTTCGCCATTAATTTGCTTATTATACCTGCAAGAGCCTGTGGAATTTCAGAATTTATTTCATGAATGGACTTTGCTTTTATGGCAATATGGCTGTGGATAATTTCTCGTAGTGAATTGTGTTCGTAAGGAAGTTTATTGCAGAACAGTTCGTATAGGGTGGTACCTAGTGAGTAATAGTCAGAACGATAATCAACATCGCGGTTCATCCTTCCGGTTTGTTCTGGGGATATGTAGCTTAGGGTACCTTCTAAGTATGATTCACTAGCAGTGTCGTGCCTTTCGAAAGAAAGTTCTGATGCAAGTCCGAAATCACTTATGCATACACTGAAATCGTTAGGATTGATAAGAATGTTGTGCGGATTAATATCTTTATGGATGATATCTGCATTATGTACTTCTCCTAATGCTTTGGCTATTTCAATAGCAATTTCAATCTTCTTTTTTAGGTTAATTGGCTTTGGTTCCGTTTTGTTTCTTTCTAAGAAGCTTTTAAGGGAAATAGCTCTATTGTCGTGAAAAACGATAACAGGAGCTTTCTGGTGGACGATAATCTCCTTTGCTCTGATAATTAAATCTGAATCAAACCTGGACAACAACCTGAATTCTTTTTCAAAGGTAGCCTTTCTCGAAGTCGTCAGGTTTTCTTCCCGCAATATTTTCAGAACTACAGAATCCCCATCGTGGTCCATTGCTCTATAAATCTGATTGCGCTGACTTTCGTAGATTAATTCCTGTACTTGGTATTGAGCAATATATTCCATAAAAAGCAAATTAGTAGGCTCAATTTCTATAGCCAGAACATGCTTAATGGCTTTGTGGTATTGAATGATAGCACCACAAAACCATTAAGTAAGCTCTTGAAATATGTTGGTAGGTTTTGTATTGAACAACAAACCTATGGGCTGCTAAAGTTGATTAAAAAAAGTAAATAACCAGCAAGGCTCAATCTAAGATTTATGTTTCTTTTTTATAATGTATTCATATCCTGGTTTGCAGGATCGATGTCCAATAACCATGCAAAAACAAGCCAAGCCAACCAAGAATATAACCCAAATGGCATATAGCCGAAAAAGCCCAATGCAGGCATTTCGAAAATGTGAAGTACATCCACATATGGTATGCTATAAACCCAGTAGGCAGCGTTATAGGTTTCTGTATTTGCTCCATGTTCCCATGCACTGAAATAATTCCAGCCTTCGTAGAAGAAACCCTGTATGAAATAAGATAAGCAGATCAGTGCTACAGGCCCCCAATTGCCGGATTCATAAATCGGGCGGAAAGGACTCCATATACCTGTTACTTCAAGAGCAGATAATAAGGCTAACATCGGAGCCAACCATATCAGGAAAAAAAGCTGGTTCGGGAAATAACTTATAACAAACAGTGAAACCATACTTGCAATCAGAACAATTGTCCAGAACGTTTTGCCAGCTTTTACAACCGGGCCTTGAGTATATTTTACTTTCAGTTTTGGAAATGTATTCAATAGCGTGTACCACTCAAAGGTAATGGTAAGTAATGCCGATGAGCCTAATAATGAGTACACAATGAATTGTTCCTGTTCGATGAGGTCTCCTTTAGGGTAGTACCAATTTTCATCTACGAAGAAGTTCAGGTATTCGTAAGCCACCCAACCGAATATAGAAACTACTGCAATGGCGATCATTGTTCTTGGGCGGGTTTTAATGAGTGATTTTCCATCGTTTCGGATATACACAAAACCATCCAAAATAAAAATAGCGCTCCAGAACAAAGGTACAAGTACCCAGTTTACAAGTTCTGCCGGCTCTTTGAATTTACCCCACATAATAATCAGTGAAGATACATGCAGTAGGACTCCGATCCAGAACCATAGCGGATATTTAATACTCGGGTCTTTTTTCTTCTTCGGAGGTGCTGCTACTTTTTTAAATCCAAACCATTGTGGAAAAATATAGAGTAGTGAAATGAAAAGGCAGAACAATGAGATGATAATAAATACCGCAATGTTAAAAGGCGCTTTTTCTGTATGCAATTGAAGAGGTGGGAAATAAAAAAACTCTTCAGGAAAAGTTCGGTTGTACCTGATATAGGAACTTATAAGCGGCAAAAAAACAATACCTGCAATTGTGCCAAGTAGGATTAATACTTTGTTTTGGACAGATTTCATGTGTTTTAGTTTGTGTTGATAGAGAGAAACT